>NZ_CP030036.1:0-4800000 GCF_015291305.1 Bradyrhizobium sp. CCBAU 21365 | reverse complement strand
CTCTTCCGACCCAGATCGTCGCGCTATATCCGGGTCTCGGTTGGCCTCCCGGTGTAACGCGGAGACTTCTTGTAAACGCCAACCATCCAATCCCACGAGCCGACGTCGACGCCCGCAATCAGCGCGGACGTCTCACCCTTGAGCCAGGTCTGGTAATGCGGGTTTAGAATATCGTCGCAGCGTCGCTTGGCGGCGCCGTAGTCGGTGCCAAGCGCTTCCGGCGCGACGGGGCACCCTGCCCGCCGTGCCCGTGTTGGCGGCTGCCAATAGTATGCGATTGCGCCTGTAGACAGGCGCTTCGACGTCATCAGATCCGGCCAACCAAGCGGTTTCCGACGCATCAGGCGATCAGGTCCTCCGCGTTCTCGACGATCTCCGGGGGACCCTCGTCACGGAGTCCGTGACGCCTGGAGATATCGCGCTCAAGCTTCCGACGATGCCATTTCGGCAGCGCCCCCTTGGCTCGCGTGGGCTGACAGTAGAAGCCCAGCGCCACCTTGTTCAGGAAGGCATCGACGCTTGGCTCGTCCACGAATGCTGCAGCCGTTTCGGCGCGCATCTCTAGGGGCCAAGCACCTACTGGGTTTGAGACGGGTCGAACCATCGTCGGGATTGTCTCCGCCCGTTCGACACCGAACGGGAACGCAGTCACTTATGCTGGCTACTACCATGAGGGTCCAAGGGAAAATCTCGGCCCTCCACATTATCCCCACAGTAATTTTCGACCGGTAGCGAATTCAATGGTTTAGCTACCAGAACAAAACGCGTCGTTTACTTGACCAGAATTGTGAATTGTCGGTGGGGTGTCGGGATTCTGGTTGACGTCTTACGGCGGACACCCTGACTCGGACGCAGATCCGAATCTGCCAACCCCACCGGGGGACCGCAAGGTGGCGCGGATGGGCGGTTGACGATAGGTCTTCCGGACCGACGACCTACGGCGATGGAAGGGCCCGCCGGGCATAACCCCGGCGGGCGATTTGTCAGGCTCGATCGCGGGGCTCGATCAGATGTACGACGGCTGATATCGGCGGGGCTGGCCTCAACCTCGGCTCCGCGACGAAGTCGATTAGCCGCTCAGTGGCGCGGATAATCAGCAGCGCGTCTTCTTGGTCCTCTGGCAGCTGGCAAGCCAACTGGACGGCGTGGCGCCGATGCCATGGCTGCTCTTTCATGTCATTCCCCCGCCGTAGCTCGTGCCGACCTGCTCCAGCAGGCCGTCGATATCGCCAACGCCGTTGTCGTCGTCGTGCTCGCGCTCGTCGGTGCTGGACGCAGCCCAGAACTCTTGGCTCGCCGAGCAGTCGCGGTATCGCCTCCCGCCCATAGGGTCGTCAGTCCTCATGACCGGGTGCGGTACGCAGACATGGGTCTCGGTCGCCGCAAGGCTGGGTTCGTCGTCGCTGCGGTCTAGCTCTCGGTCGACGTCACCCTGGTCCCACGGATGCACGCCCTTTGCCCAACGCTCTTGGTTGGGCGCCCGGTCCAGGCTGCCCAAGCTGGGCTCGACGTCGCCCCCCTCCTCATTCTCCTCGCCGTCGTCCTCGAGCTCTCGACTGACGTAGTCGTCGGTCTTGTCCAGAAAATTGAGGAGCCTATCGACCTCGTCCCGGGCTTCGCGCCGGAGGCGGCCGATCGCCAAGAACAGTTCTTCGGGGGAAACATCGGTCTTGAAGCAGAGTGCGTCAGCGGACGCCGCAGCGCCGGGCATAGCTATGCTATTCTCAGAATCAACCTGAGCCATGACTTACCTCATGATTTGGGCCAGGCCTGTCGCCGTGCTTCCAACACGGTCGGCGGGCCGCTTGTTTTTCAAGCTTGAATAGCGTATTGCTTAAATGTGAAAAGTGCAATACGGAAAACGCCAGGCGGAAGACGTCCCGGCGCCGGTCGTCCGGCGACAGGTGTGGACCCCTCGCGCACGTTCCGCCTCTCAGACGAGTTCATGGCAAACCTTGATGCATGGGCCGCGCAGCAGCCGAACAAGCCCACGCGCTCCGAGGCCATCCGCCGGCTGGTCGAGATCGGCCTGAAGGCGAAGGAAAAATGAGCAGCTGATGGCCGATTTGCTCGACCAAATGAAGCGGAACCCGCAAGGGGACTGGACGATTAAAGACGTTGAAAGGGTTTGCGCCGAGCATGGTGTTAATTGCGACCCTCCCCGAGGGGGTGGCAGCCATTACAAGGTATCACATAGGCGCATTGACCACATACAGACGGTTCCTTTCAAAAGGCCTATAAAGCCTGTATATATCAAGCGATTGGTAGCGTTCCTCGAAGCCGTCAGGAAGCTCAAATGAGCAAGCCGTCAGAATACCCGGTCCTGATCCGCCCCCTACCGCCTGACCTCGGCAGTGGATTCGCTGCGCTTGTCCCGGACCTTCCCGGCTGCATTTCAGATGGCGAAACGCCCCAAGAAGCTTTCGCTAACGTGCAGGACGCCATTACGTGCTGGATCGAGGCCGCTACCGATATGGGGCGACCTATCCCAGAGCCGTCTCCGCAAGAGCCAGAGCTGCTGCGTAAATACGGCTAAAGCCCACCCCGGTCGCGCGAACTCGGCAAGTTGCCGAGCCCCTCTGAGGCGGCTTTCACTCGTCTATTGGGGATTAGGCCGGCTAATACCAGCCCAAACCTTGCGCGCCCGCTCAGGTTGCGAGAGTATTTCGTTTCCCTCATCGCAAGGATGAAAGCATGTCGCACGACTTTCGGTCGACCGAAGACTTGATGAGAATTGCTGCGGCCGGAGGCGGCTTTTCGATAAACGGAGCCCCGCGAGGTGTCGAGGCCTTGATGAAAATAGCCGCTGCGGCATCGTCGAAGGGCTCTCGCCTAACGTTTACAGGGCTAGCCCACATGTCGACCGAGGACTTGATGCGAATAGCGGCGGCCGGCAAAGGCTGCGTTGTGCTCGCTTGAGCCTGCTATCCAACAACCAACAGGAGCCGCCGACATGACTCTCGAAGAGTTGCTGTCGAAGATCGAGAACAGCGATCCGAGCGAATGGACCAGCATCGACCGCCCTACGTTCGCGCAAGATGTTCAGCAGGTCAGTGGTGGCAGAAGTCCGGTGCCATGGGTCGAGATCGAAGAACATCACTCATTGCTTGTCCTACGGACCGATCTAAGAATATCGATCGCGCTCGGACTGCCGCACGTCGAAGATTTCCAAGAGGAGTGGGCGACCAAGTTTGCCGACCGAAAGGCAAGCTCGAGTTGGGTAGATTTCCGATACAATGGCGTCCCGGTCCTGCGAAAGTTGCGTGTTCTCGTCGATGGCGCTCGGGCTGGCCTTCCCGTGCCTCGTTACGGCACCATGGAGATCCCGGAGCGCCAGTACACGATTTGGGCGCTGATCGACGCGGTGATCGGCTCAGGGAACTTCTATGATTACTTTAAGCGCGCCGGTTTGGAGACCGTCAGCGCCTATTGGCCTTCTGCTGAACGCTCGTGAAACCCGGCAGGCAAGCGGCAAAAATAAAATCATCGCCAAGTCATTGAAATGATTGACGTTAATCAGGTGCTCGCTATTGACTTTTCGCTGCTTCAGGTGTACCCTCCGATCTCTTTAAGAGATACCGGAACGGTATCGGCCCTACGGGCTTAAAGAGATCGGAGGGTACACCTATCGCTGCCCGACCGCTTGAAATTAGAAACCTCCATAGCTATAACGATCACTCCGGCGCGCCCGCTAATATAATAGGCTGCGTCGGCATATAAGGGCTCCTGCGGGAGCCCTTGCTATTTTGGGGGGAGCGCCATGCATCGCGTGGCTGTGTTCGTTGACGCGGGCTATCTATTCGCCCAGGGCAGTATTGCGCTGAGTGGGGGTAGCAAAAAAGCACGCGCCGACTTGGTGTTAGACGCACCCGCGATAATCGAACAGCTGAGATCCACCGCACTGGGATGCGCAAGTGGCTGCTCCCTGCTCCGAATTTATTGGTACGATGGTGCGGCCGGTAGCGCCCGCCTCACCGGCGATCAGGCCTTGCTGGCCAGCCTAAACGACGTGAAGGTTCGACTGGGATTCATAAACAGTGCGGGCCAGCAAAAAGGCGTCGATTCGCTCATTGTCACCGATCTGATCGAACTAGCCCGCCAAAAGGCGATCCACGATGCTGTTTTGCTTTCTGGCGACGAGGATGTACGGGTCGGTGTGCAAATCGCCCAAAACTACGGCGTAAGAATCCATTTGGTTGGCATCTCCCCTGCTCGAGCAAATCAATCCCAGCAGCTAATGCACGAAGCCGACACTAGGCAGGAATGGGCTCAGGACACAATTCGCCGGTTTCTGTCGTTACGTGAGAAGTCCGTCCAAACCGTTCAGAAATCAGCGCCAAAGCAACCGCAAAAGGCAAGCGGCGCGGAGCAGCCGGGAAACGCCAGTTCAGCTCAAGATGCCGACCTTGTAAGAATCGCAGCCGAGTTTGTGAGTGCGTTGGAACAGACAGAGATCGAGGGCCTCGAGGCTTACTGGAAGACCGATCGAGGACTCCCTCCGGAACTAGATAGACGGCTGCTACCCTTAGGTCGCGAAGCCATTGGCCAGGACCTCGACGCCGCACAAAAAAAGCTGCTTCGAACCCAAGTGCAAAAACTGGTGAAAGAGACCCGGAAGAAATAGACGCCGTTGTCTCATCCCACCTGATCGAACGTAACCCTGACCTCCGCCAGAGCAGCGACGAAGTTCGACACGTCGCTGTCGAGGCCCGGCGGCGCGATGCTGGACCCTGCGCCGATCGGGATAACGTCGGCCGAAAAGCAAGAGACCGTGTCGTCCCTGAAGCTGCGGAGTCGTGCGGCAATGGTCTCAGCGAGATCGAGGGCGGCAGGCAAGCCGGACTGTGCGGGGACGAACACGTAGGCCTCGACCGTTGCATTGTTCCTGTATCGGTTGCGTCCGCGCCCTCCTCCGAATTCAATCGGTCCGTTGCCAGACCCTTCGTTGCTGAAGAGGACGAAGCCGAACGGCTCCGGGTCATCAGGTAGCGGCCCGTTCGGCTCACCATGCCATCGCAATGGAATGCTGATGCCGGCGTCGTCCGCCTCCAGTCTCGTGCGTATGGCGGCTAGCGCCTCACTCGATGTGCTCATCCTAACAGCCGATCATTGCGCCGCCGCCACCGCCCCCGGTATCTCCGCCACCCACCAGCAGGCCGAGCCAGAATCGATCCTTCTGAGAGTTCTGCGCAGAGAAGGCTCCGGTGTTACGACTGACGGCATATCCGTTGTCGCCGCATGGCACTGACGTCTGGTGCCCCGCGACGCCAAAAGAAAAATATTGGAGGGTCATGTTGCCGGCTGACGTCGGCTTCATCGCTATCGCGTATGGCGTGTTTGCTGCCAGCGAGTATCCGAACCCTGTCGTGAACATGGCAGCGCTCGATGTGGTGCCGCTACTGAAAACCGTGTTCTCATCGACGGAAACCGAGGCTTGGGCAGTTGGAGTGCCGAATGGGTCGCTGTATAGGACGAGATCGAACGGAGCGCCGACGCCCGCAACATAAATTGCTCCATAAGCCTTGCATGCGTATGGAAGCTGGATGATGTTTCCGTATTCCTTGGTCCCAGAGGTATTGTTCCAAGTTTGGCTGCTTGAGGCCGCCGAAACCTGGCCGCCGATAAAATATCCGCGCGCGCCATCCGAGGCCCTGATAGCACAGTTCGTAAACAGGTTCTGGCCGGAGAAGCCTGCATTGTAGATGCCGACCTGCGGCATCGCTGAGTTGAACGCGTTGTTAGTGCTGATCCCCCTGACTTGAACATTATCCGAGCCACCGCGCGTGGCCATGTAGAAGCAGACCGCGACCAGGTCTCCGTTGGCAATGGTCTTGGTACCAGTGGTCGGAACGCTTTCGTTCCAGGCGTTGTTGGTTACTCCGCCGCCGCCGCCAGTGTAGACCGCGGCGACATCCAAAGTTGGAGTGCCCGTGGAATTAACCGGCCTGCCATTCGGCCCATTGCTCGTGTCCACCGAAGCGAGCCCCACCTTGAACGATGTGCCCGCATTGTTGAACGTGCCGTTGCCGTTGTACCAGCCGATCGCAGAAAGCAATGTATTATCGACCGTGTGAGGCCCGCCGCCGCCCTCCCACCAAATCTGGCCGATCATGTACGCCATGACATTGGTGCCGCCGAGACCAAGGTCGGTGGTATTGGTGAGCAAGAACGGAGACAAATTCCTCATCGGCATTCCGACTGGACGAAATTCCGGGCTGCTACACTCTGCGATTGTCATCTATCGCCTCACTTGTAATAAAAGCTTACGACGTAGGCGTTCGCCGCTGGCGCACCCGTGTCATTGTCGGCAATGCCGGTCGTCACGATGTAAGTGATGCCAGTTGAGAAGGCGACACCGAGATCGGTCGTGTCGACGACGCCTGCACCAGATGTGCTCGCAGGGATCATGATCGTGTCGACTGGCGTTCCTGAGCCTGCCGTCGCACTCGTTGCATCGTAGATCTTGATATACGCGATCGTGGCTGAGTTGTTGGTCGCCCTCACCTTGTAGAGTTGCCCCGCGCCGCTCTTCACCACGATAGCTGTGGTGTTGTTCGGAATCAGGGTTCGGCTCCGAGACAGTCCACCGGACGTTTGGGGTAGACTCTGGACCGGCAGCGGCTTTCCGGCCGCGGTGTCGATGTCGTTGGCCGTGCCGTCAGGGCCCCAAACGCCTTTCACGCGCTGAAAGTGAACGCCGCCGACGTCGTCGGTAGCAACGGTCTTGCCGCTGCCAGGTGTCACATCAAAATTGTCGCTCAAGTTCTCTTCTCCATGAGAGCAGCGAGGACCGCGAAGCGGCGCTGCAGTTTTTGTTGGGCTGTCAATTTCGTATCCAGCATAACCTCGGCGAGTGCTTTCGCTGCCGGAACTGCTGATCCAGGCTTGGTTTTCGCGTTGTCAGACATGCAATATTCCCTCGGCTCTATCGTCAGAATCATATGCTGACCGGTTCTCGCCCGTCGTCGACGCTCCAATCGCCATGATTAGAGCGTCGATGCCGTCAATCTTCTTGGGGCTGTCCTTGTGCTCCTTCTTCGGAAGAATCGAGCCGTTGACGCGGCGATCTACGACACAGTTCGACGCCATCCACGTCAGCACGGGATTGCCGTCGAAGCGGAATTTCCTGATCTCGACCCACGCCTCGAGCAGCTTCGCGGGCTCGCTATAAGTCTCCGGTTTCTTGTGCACGATCTCGACCGGAAGACCGTCTTCCATCAGGTTTGCGGCGATTTGCGCCGATCCATAGTGCTCTAAGCGGATGCTCATGACCTGGTGGGACTCACACAGCGCGCGGATGTCCTGCTCGATCGCGTTGTGATCGATGAAATCGCCCCTGGTCGTGGTGATGAAACCTTGGTCAGCCCAGACCTTGTAATGCGTGGTCGTCCGGTGGGCGCAGATCTCGACCAAATCCTCGGGCAGATAGAAGCGCGCGAATGCATGATGCACACCGTCGCGCTCAAAGACGATCACGAGCGCGGCGACGTCGTTCGTGTCGGCCAGGTCGACGCCGATCCATGCCAACTCGCCCGAAAAGTCTTTTAGCTGGAGAGACTTTTCGGCGCAGGCCTTCCACTGCTCGATGGACAGCCAGGTCGAGTGTGAATTTTGCCAGAGATTGAGACGCTTAGTACGGAATTCGCCCTCGCTAGCCGGAGAGTTTTTGGCTTGCCGCGCGTAGGCCTGCATCTTCGCGATGTCGACCGAGACGTTCAGATTAGGATTCGCCTTCGGCCATACACGCTCGTCGAAAGGATTGTCGCCCTCGTCGAGCGTATAGATGACGCCGAAATAGCTGTCGTCCTCGACGACGCCCTCCAGGACCTTGCAGAGATAATCCCGTTGCTCGTAACACACGCCGATGGTCGAATAGCCGGCAGTCGTGATCATCCACATCAGCGGATTTTTCCGCGCACCAGTGGCAGACCGGAGCACGTCGAACAGCGAGCGGTCTTTGTGCGCGTGGAGCTCGTCGACCACCGTCAGATGCGGGTTTAGACCGTCCTGCGTCGATGATTTGGCGTTGATCGGTTGGATGCTGCCATTGTTCTGGTGGCAGACCACCGAATTTGCCATCACTTCGAGGCCGAAAGCTTCCCGGAGATCCGGCGTTGCTTTCGCCATCTTGCTGGCGACGTCGAACACGATGCGAGCTTGGCCGCCAGTAGTGGCCGCAGTCTTGATCTGGGGTCCCACCTCACCGTCACATGTCAGGCAATACAGAGACACACCCGAGGTCAGCGCAGACTTGGCGTTCTTACGTGCAACCTCGACATAGGATTGCTCGAAGCGCCGGCCGCCGTCCGACTTCCGGCGCCATCCGAACACACACACCAGGAGCCAGACCTGCCACGGCTCAAGCGCGATCGTCGGGGATGCCCACTTACCCTCGACATGGGGCAGCTTCTCGATGAAGTCGCAGACGTCCGACGCATGCCACGCACTGAATTGGTAGCCGAAGCCGGCGTCGCCCTCGCGCTCCAGGTCGCGGAGATGTCGGCGGCAGGCAAGACGCGTCCACTTGCCCGCCACGATCGTCCCGGCGAGCACGTCACGGCAATATTGCTCGGCGATGCCAGGATAGTCACGCATTCCGGTCACCAGGCGAAACCTCCGACACGGAGGAGGTTTCGGGCGGAGGCTGCCCGTTGCCGGCGAACTTGCCCGCCTTGGGCTGTTTCGGTGATCCGATCTGCGATGCCGGCGTGTCGAAAAACTCCGCGGCATAGGCGCGGTAGGCCGTGAGCTGGCTCGTCGGCGGCGTGAGTTTCTTCACGAACTGCTCGATCAGCGATGCTTCGAGCGAGCAATACTGGGCCAATGCGCTCTCGCACCCCGTCACGGACTGCCCGCGCTCGGCGTATGTCGCGACCTTCTCCGCCCACAGCTTGGCCGCTCGACCTTTGAGCCAAGTGGGCTTAGATGCGTTCCCGTCGAGAACGCATACCACCCTCTCCCGCCTTCGGACGGGCTGATCTGTGCCCGAAATGACCTTCAGCTCAGGCGGCTTTCCCTTTGGTCCTGGCCTGCTCATGGCGCGATTTCCGTTTTCGTATCCCGCATGGCTGAAAATCCGACCCCGGAACCGGTCCCAAGGCCCCCACGGGAAGTCTGCGACGCCCCCCGGGGCCCCATCGCGGTCGCGCGGTCGGCCTGTCTTTCCTGGGATTGCTTGCGGCTCGAGTGGCAGGGAGACGACGCCATCGGCTGCCAGTTGCTGCGGCTCCAGAACAGGCGCTGATCACCACGGTGGGGGACCCTATGGTCCACCATGTCGGCCAGTCGGCCGCAGCCGCAGGCGCAGCGCTGGTTCTCCGGACGAGCCAGGAAGGCCTTGCTTTCACGCTCCCACTTGCTGGTGTAGCCACGGGCGCGGGCTGATGGCCTGCGCTTGTCTGCCTCAGCCTTGCGCACCTGCTGACAGACGCACTGAGCACCGCCGCCAACGCGCCGGCCACATGTGCAGATGCGGGGTGCTCGCATTGGCATGGCGCCTACCCCGTGCAGCTCAGTTCGATGCGGATGCACTCGCCGCGGTCGAAGACTGGCTTGACGTTTGTCAGCGTCCGCTGGGGGCCTCGGACGAAGATGACATCGCTGGTCCGTGGAAAGCGCGGGTCGGTAGGCGCGATGATGCCGGCGGTCTGTGCCGGTGGAGCGAAGCCACCAGGCCACTGCTTGCGGTCGAAGAGATGCGTCGGTGAGACGATGATGAAGAGGCTTTGTTGCGTGATGTTGCCGATCAACTGTTCCGCGGTAAGCGCGCGCACGATGGCCGGCACGTCAGCCCGAACGCTGGTGCCTGAGGTGGTGCGCTGCAGCCAGACAGGCTCGCCGCGCTTATCCAGCCACCGGTTCAGTTGTGACAGCAGCCGGTTCATTAGCGAACGCTGGCCCTCACGCTGAGCGAGGTGCTGCCGGCATACGTGCCCACGGTCGTGATCTTGGCGCGAAGTGCAGAGCCAAGAACGCCGTCCTGCACTGTGTTGTCCGACATTGAGCCGTCAGTGGGGACGATCGCGGTGGTTACCGGGGTCAGACCGGAGATGTTGATGACCTTGGTGCTGCTCGACGTGGTGAATGCAAAGCACGCGATATCCAGCCAGGTCTGACCGGCGTCGAGCGTGGTCTGAATCCAGACCTTGCAGCTTGTCCCGCCCGAACCATAGGCGAATTGAACCTCAACCGTGGCAGCAATCAAACCCTCAAGTTGAGATATTGATGTCTGTGCCTGCCCGGTCAGAGCAGTGGTGATGCCAAGCGCGGCAAGGGTGTAGTCACCGGGATTAAGCATTCGAGAGTTTCCTGAAGGGTTCGAGCAGCGCCTCGACATCGGGCGTGAATCCGCCGGTGGGCGGCGCGAAGTAGTCCGTGCTGCCTGCGCCCTCGACGGTCTCGCTGCGGACGAGCGGGTCCCGGTCGCCGGAGGTGTAGAATTGCTTGACGAGCTCGATTGTGGCCCGCTCGACGGGTTCGGGGACGTCGGCCGGAAGATTGTAGCCCGCGCTGTAGACGACAGTGACCTTGCCCTGAGGCCATCTCACGACGCAGCCAGAGCGCAGGCGTTCGATGATTCCAGCCTCGAGGTCAGCCTCGAAGTCGTCGGCGGATAAATCGGCGTCGTTCTCGGAGACCGAGGTAATTTCAGCGATCGGATAGCGGCCAGTGGTCAGGCCATGCGTGCCGCAGCGAACGCGAAACGTCTCCTGGACCGTCTCCAGGGCGAACACCCTGTTGCAGTAGGAAGCCACGATACCGCTTGCCTGACTGATCAGCTTCTTCAGCTTGTCGTCAGAGCCACGGTCGCCAATGCCCAATTCCGCCTTGACGGTATCGAGGCGGGTCAGGTTGACGTCAGAGGCAGCAACGGTGACCGTGATCATTTAAATCTCGTTCCGAATGGACGGGGTGCGGCGTTGTTCGACGTCAAACCGGCGGGGAAGACTTGAGCTTCACCGCACCCCTAGCCCCTGCCGAGACAGGGGCATTCGTTACTGCGGCGGGTTCGCGGTCGGCACGCTGGACGGCTTGCCGAGCACCCACATGCCAGCCAGGAACAGGTTGCCCGTGTTGCCAGACGGCGTGATGGTGGCGCGGATGTACCGCTTCGATCCAATATAGCCGAGCTTTCGGACCTCACCGTCGTCGGCGAACGTGAAGCCGGCCAGCGCCTCGGTGCCGATCATGTCTTTGTCGGCCACAGCAGCGGCGCCGCTCATGCCGCTGTCGTTGCTCTCCTCGAGCAGCACCGTGAAGGTCGCATCCGCGTCCGACAGAGTACCGGTGACGAAAGCGAGTGTTGCCGAGCCGTAGCCCAGCACGTCGAGGATGGCGCTGACCTGGGCCGTGTTGTCGGTGACAGCAGCGGCCGGCGCGAACGCCGTCTTGAGGTGGATGTTATTTGCCTGATCGCGCATTGCGGTCATCCTTAGGAGGTTGCGATTTTGAGCTTGCGGATGGCCTCGGCTTTGCCGACGCCACCAGCGACACGGCGCCGGCCGTGGAAGCGAGTCATCCCCTTCGTGGCCTGGCTGTACGGGTCGCGAAGGATCGACAGCGCGACGCGGTCGAAGATCCGGTAACCCTGCGAGAAGTCGCCGAAGATGATCGGATAGGCGTTGCCGCTGATGTCCGGCATGTCGGGCATCTCGACCACGGGACGGCCCAGGATCGTGGTCACCGGGGCATTGTTGATGCCCTGCATCGCGGTCAGGTAGTTGCCCGCGGTGTCCTTCAACTTTCGGATGGCGCCGAGGGTGGTGCTGTTCATGCCCCACACCGCATTCGCCCGATAGGGCGACTTGAGCGCGTGATACAGGTCGATCAGACCGTCAGCCTTGACGTTGCTGGCGTCGGTGCCCGGCGTATATGACAGGCTGCTGTCCTGCATGAAGCCGATCGGCGACAACTGCGAAGCACCGTTGACGAACGCAGTGCCTTCCTTCGCGCCCATATCCTCGGCGAACTCGAAGGCCAGCAGCGCGCCGATGTCGAAGGTCGAGTCTTCGAGCATGGCGTTCGACACGTCGACGTAGGCGGCGATCTCGCGAACCTCGTAGCGGTTCTCGCCGAAGGTCACGGTGGTTTCCGGACGGTCATCGGTTTCGCCGACCCACGCCGAGGTGAGGCCACCGGTACGCTTGGGCCAACGGACAGCGCCCGAGCCGGTCGACATGACGCGCGCGACGGAGCGCACGGGCGAAAACAGGACGATGTTGCGGTCCAGTTCCTGCTGATAGGAGTCCGGAGCCAGATAGCCGCCGGCAGTGTCGTCCGACACGCGCAGCGATTTGGCTTCATCGGCAGACAGCCCTTCCCGACCGCGGCGGATAAACGAATCCCAGGCCTTCTTCTCGACCTCAGCCTCCGGATTCTCGCTGCCGGCGGTGCCGCCCGGCCGGTTCATTTTCGCTTCGAGCTTGTCGAGGCGGTCCTGCAGGTTCTTTTCGTTGATCGTCTTGCCCTCGACCGACTTCAGGCGATCGTCGACCGATTTCGTCAGGTCTTCGAGCGCCTTCTGCACGATCGCAGCCGGATCCTCGTCACCGTCCTTCAGTTCGATTGCGCCGGACAGCATGGCGCTTTTGTTCGTGTGAAGCATGTGATGCCTTACTTGAGTTTGAGGGCTGCGCTGGCCCGGTTAATCGCGTCGGCCAGCGCAATCAGAGCCGTCGCGGATTTCGCTGATGTCACGCGCGCGCCGGGGTGCGCCGGCACGGTGACCAATGAGACCTCGACCAGGTCGAGGGACTTGATGACGCGCCCGCCTCCTCGGCGAGCACTGGCGGATTTCGTGATGAAGCCGATCGACAGACCGGTGACGGCGCCAGACTTGACCAGAGCGCGGACTTCCTTGGCCCGGGCGACGTCGTCGACCAGCAGCCGACCCTTGACCTGCAGGCCCTTGGCAGTCTCCTCGAGCTGATCCCATGCGCCGAGCGGCTGCGTCGGATCATGCGCGAAGAGCAGCGGCAGCGGCGCCTTGGCCGACTTGAAGGCACCCGCGACGATCTCGTCCCCCACCCGGTCAGGCGTTCCGAAGGGCCAGGCGATGCCGCTGATCACTCCGGCGTCGTCGACCGAGAGGTCGGCCTTAAACTCGAACCGGCCATTCATGCGGCCACCTGCAGGCTGGGCTTGGGTGCTGGTTTGCTGTCCGGCGTCACGCCAACGGCGTTTGCCGGCGGCCGGAGGGTCGCTCCGCCGTCAATCGGTCCCAGGTTGTCGATCGCCCGGACCTCGTCCGGGACCATCCACGGGCCACCGCAGGCCTTGGCAAAGGCCTCAAAGCGGGCTGCCAGGTCGGCCCGGACCAGGGTGTCGGTCAGGAATTCGGGGTAATAGGTCTTCTGCTCTTCCTCGGTCAGTAGCCGGGAGATCGCGCCTTCCCAGAGCTTGCACCGCCCCAACATGGTGAAGGACAGGAAAGCCTGCCCCATCTCCTCGGCGTTCGCCCAAGTTGCTCTTCCAAGTTCGAAGAGCAAAGTCGGCGGGATGCCGAGCGCGCGGCCGATCTCTAGGATCTGAAAGTTGCGCATCTCTTGGAACTGCAAGTCGACCGACGAGAACGTCAGCGCCTCGAATTCGGCGCCGTCCTCGAGGATGGCGGTGCCGCCGGCCGACTCTCCCGACTGATCGTTTCGCCACGACTTCTTGAGCCTGGCATACGCGACGTCGGTCAGCTTGCTCTTTGCCTTGATGACACCGGAGGGACGCGCGCCGTTGCCGAGGATCCTAGATGCATGCCGCTCCAGCGCAATCGCGAGACCGATCGCCTCCGCGCAGTCGCGGACCGCGGACCGCTTATTCCAGGACGAGATGTGCAGTATGTCGCGCCAGCTATACTCGCGCGCCGGGCCGGCCGACACGGTGACGCGGTACGTCGGCTCCATTGTGATCAGATCGAAAGTGACAGCGACGGAGGTTGGGTCGAGGCGGATCAGCTCAATGATCTTGCCGTTGACGCGATTGGCGAAGGCGTAGCCGTGGCCGTGATCGATGACGTCGTTCTCGAGCGCGGTGATGAATTCAGTCGCAGACGTCCATCCGTTCGGACGGTCATGCAGGAGGCTGTACAGGGGGTGGTCGATGGCCTCTTCGCTGGCATCGCCATTGCGGCGGTAGAGCTTCAGCGAAAGAGTCGCGAGGGTTTCGCAGCGGATACGCTTGCCGGCGTGAACGGCCGGACACCGGTCCGCAAGGCGCGGAGATACGAGAATGCCCGCAGCGGTCTGCGCGCCAAAATCAATTAGCGCCTGCCAGCTTGCAGGATCATAGAGGGACTTCTGGCCGAAGCCCAGGATGTGTTTCAGACGATCGAACAAATGCGCTATCTTCTCCGCCTACATCAGGTGTAGTTCGGAAGCGCGCGGGACCGCTATTTCTGAAATCTGACATTACCTGCCAAAACCTGCCAAAACCTGACAGTCAGGCTTCCTTCTGGCCCACGCGCGTAGCTCAGCCCTGAACGCATAGTATCGTCCACACGGCTTGTAGATCGGCGCATCCGGCTCCTCTGCCCGCCGGTAAACGGTCCGAATTGAGCAGCCCATTTCAAAAGCGATCGCCTTTGCTCCGACGACCTTGTCGTCGCCCTCACGCATTGCGACCTCGCTTAATCCGGTTGCTGCGCCGAGATTTGCGAGCAGCCGCCCGTGCCGACCTGCGGCTAGCCGCAACATCTCGTTGTTCCTTCTCGATTTGGATGACGTCGATTTGCGTGATCTCCGGCCATGTGCTGCGCGGGCTTACAACGAGGCGAAGCGGCGCTAGGCTGTCCACGTCGAAACTGCGGCGGTGAACGGTGCCGCGGTTGTCGAACCATACGCACTGCGCTTCTCCATGAGACTGATCGATGATTTTCATCAAAGGTCCGCCGCTCTCAGCGCGAACCATTTCACCTGTACGCATTCAAGTGCCCCAGTTGTCGTCGGCGTCGTAGTGATCGAGGATGGTGTCTTCGCCGCCGCGAAAAACGGGTGCAGTGAGTGATCTTCCTTCAAATCTCGCCTTGTCGAAGTAGGGCTTCGCGATCTTGTTGAGCGCCTTCGCCGTGATGTCGTCCTTGTCCAATTTGCCAGACAGGATCGCGACGATAACGTCCGTGATGACGTCTTCCCGGAATGTGTCGAGGCGATTCGGCACTGCCGCCGCAACCTTGCGGTATAGATCGTTAGAAAACAGGGTTCGCTTGAACTGATGTTCGCGCCGATCGTTACGAACCAGCGGCGCGATCTTGACTGCAGATGCCCGATCGGCCCGGCAAGCCCGCAGGCTTTCATACCAACGCAGCCGCTCAGGATCTTTCTTCACCCAAGCACTGAGTACGATCGGCGTCATGTCGACAGGCAATGCTGCCACTGCGGAGCCGATCGTTTCTCCGCGATCTATGCGGCGTTTGACCTCGTCGAAGTAAGGTCTGATCCTCGATCGGTTCGGCTTTGCTTCCTCGAGACGTTGCTCCAGGTCGGGGTGTGCGAGCATGTAGATGCGGAATTTCGACCTACATGGAAATTTTGGATTCGACGCGAGCGCCTGACCTATGGTCTTCCCGCCCGCAACGAGGGCGATGATTTCATCAGCATATCTGGCACAGCGACCCAGTTGAGAGCCGCTGTCCTGAGCTTCCTCGAGCCTTTTTCTCCGCTCAGGAAACCTACTGTCGTAAACGTAACACTTCCAAGTGTGGACGCAGGGAAAGTGCGGGTTTGCTTTCAGTATCCTCGGGATCGACATTCCGCTTCCGACGAGAGCGATAATCTCGTCAAAGTACTGGGCAACCTTGCTGACCATCAACGACGCTTCCAGCGACGAAAGCGCGTCGATCGCTTGGTCTGAACGTCCTTGTGCAATTGAGACGTGATCTCGAAGACTGCGGCCGTTGCATCCCGGATGTAGAGTTTGCTGACGTGAACCCTGACCTTCTGCTGTCCGTCACCCTTCGACCGGGTGTAGACGGTCGAGTAGCAATCGCTCCTCGTGCTCGACCACGTCCATGGGAACGACCGCGTCCAGCCGTTGCCGACGTGGGTGTACGCCGTAGCGAGGAAGTTCGGCTTGCCGGTCGCTAGCGCGGTGCTAGCGCTGTCCACCGGACATTCCACCTGACAGGCCGTGGCCGCTTCGATGTTCATGCTGCTTTCCTCTTTAGGTGCGCGAGCCGAAGTTCCACGAGAACTGGCTCACCCAATTCGCCGCGGTCCTGCAGCGCCGTCAGATTTCGGAGATGGTCGGGTTCGAGGTTTTGCAGGATCTGCCAGCCGATCGCGCCGCCAAGCCGCGCTGCTATCGTGGCGTGGAGAATGTCGTCCCGCTGAGTCGGCGCGTTGCTGGGTGCCGCCGCGCCGCTCGCTACGGCGCCGTGTGGGGGGCGCGCTTCGCGGCGCGGCTGTTCTGTATCCTCACCCGAGATATAGATAGTAGTGGGGTTTTTCCCCGATTCCGGTAGTGGGGTTTTTCCCCGGTTCGTGGCCTGTTTCAGTGGGGAATCCCCACTGTCCCGGGTAATTTCCCCCACCAGAGAATCTGTTTTTTGCCTCGACAGCTTGGCGATCCGGCGGGCTTCGTCGAGGGCATCCTCGCCCTCGAGACCAGCGGCTATCCGGCGCCATTCGTGGGTCCCGTCGCCCTTCCGATCGGTCGGGAGGGGCCTGTACGTCAGCCGGAAGTAATTGGGGCGGCGTCGGTTGGCCTGCCCCTGTCGACCCCGCTCGGTGACCTCGATGAAGCCCAGCGCCTCCGCCTCGTTGATGGCCGGCGCAATGGAATGCCGGTCAATGCCGTATTCCTGAAAGTCGTCGAACGTCACCGGCAAGCGGCCGTTGTCGTTGCCGCCGTGGTTGGCCAGCTCGATCTCGATCCGGCTGATCAGCCGGTGAGCGGCCAGGCTAAGAACACGGTAAGCTGGCGATGCCTGCATTTCGATCAGGCGCGCTGAAAACTGCCCCGAGATCGTGTTGTTTTTCCGCTTCTTCATGCCTGCTCCGGCATGTCGAAGGTCAGGCGCCACATGGCTGCCCGGATGGCGGTTTCCATGCCGGCGAGCTCACGCTGGATGAGGTCGGGCGCGACGCCGCGGCGGACAAGGGCATCTGCCTGGCATTGGAGCTGGCGCTGGATATGCTGTTCCGCCTTCTCGGGCCGAAGGCAAAGGGCGTATTCGGCCTGCCGTTGGATGAGGTGCAGCCGCCGCGCAAGCGGGAACGGGATCACTGCGGCGGTCACCGCCGTCACCCCACTCGACCTTGGTGATTTGCATTCCGACAAGGCCAAATTCTCCTTTCCGATCAATGCCGGAACGAAGCGTGAAGATGTCGGAATGGGGATTGAAACTGCTAGGCTGTCGCCCGGCTTTTAATCATGGGGTCGAGGGTTCGAGTCCCTCCGCGCTCACCAAATTCACAGAACTGTCCAGCCCGGCGACATGGGTAACAGGTCGTACCTAAGACATGGGTGACAACCTCGTGCCGAACGGGTTGTCGAGAGGTTGCAGGGTTTTCTGCTCCAGGTCGAAGTATCCAAGACCATCGTGCATGAAGCTTGCGAGCCAAATACCGTCATCGACTTCCTTGATGCCGAGTTGTTGGCCGGCCAGCATGGTGGAGATGTTGATCCGCTTGCGGTGCAGGCAAAGCGCCCGACGCTTGATGGAGCTCGAGCCGATCCGGGGCGGCCCACGAGAGCGGACGTTCGCGCGGATGCTCCAGTCTGGGAAAGACCTGTTCGCCTGGGCTGTCCCATACATTCGGAGTACCTCATCTAGTGGAGCTAAAGCCACGAGCCCTTGGCGTTTCGCACGTCCCATTATCCATCGGGAATTTGCACTTTCTTCCTCGGGCTAGGCCGGCGCCGCCCGCATGCATTTCAAGCGGACGGCGTCGGGCGTTCTCGCCATGCGGATGATTGACCAGGCGCCGAAAGAAGCTTGGGATAGCATCTGCCCGGCTCCTCCAAGGTCGGGCGCCCATCCCACGGCGAAACACCCGAGGACGATCTCTAATGGAAACGGCCACGCTTCTTTCGGTTCTCCGCGACCGGAACGTCAGAGTATGGGTCGAAGGGGACCGCCTTAAGTGCAGCGCCCCCGCTGGCGCGCTTGACGCAGAGTTACGCGCGACACTGGCCGACCGAAAGCAAGAACTGCTCGCGTGGCTTCGGCAGACGGAGACGCTGAAGAGCGGTCCGGCCGACTCCCTGCCGATCGAGCGCGAGGACGGGACAAGAGCGCTCCTGCCGACAGTTTCCAGGGAAGTTCCGCTGCCGATGATCCCGGCACAGCGTGAACGCATGAGCCGCTTCGTCAGGGAGCTCCGGAGTTGCGGTTACGACCTCGCAAGCTGTGCCGAACGTCTTGAGGTCCTTCCTCGCCTCGGCGTCAATTTCTGGCAAAGAATGCGAATGTCCTGGACTCCTCGGAAGAACGATCCGATCGACAATCTCATTACGCTCTTCATCGATGGCCAGCAGGTGAGCGCAGACGTGATCGCGAAGCAGATTTCGTCGTTCTTTGTCGATGCGGCGCTCGAAATGAGATTGGCTGAAAAAAACGGCGACTTGTTGCAATCGAACTTCTGTTTGTTCCCATGCTATGGGAAATACCTGGTCACCGATCAAGCCGAGAAGAACACCGCAACCAATCAAGTCATGTGGTTGTGGGGAGAGAGCTTTATGCTGGGCGGCTTTGTGAAGAGGATCCCTCGCAGGCGCGCCATTGATCTCGGAACCGGCTCCGGAGTGCACGCTATTCTGGCAAGCGACCATTCTGCGACAGTCGTGGGCGCAGACGTCAGTCCACGCGCCATCGCATTCTCCAACTTCAATGCAGCGCTAAACGAAAAGAGCAACATCGATTTTGTTACAAGCGATCTCTTCGATTCGATCGACGGGACATGTGATCTGCTGGTATGTAATCCTCCTTACGCACCGGACACTGCCGCCAAGGCGAGCGATAATTTTTGGAGCGGTGGAATAGAAGGCACTGAGCTTCTGCGGAGGGTCGTCGAGGCTCTTCCCACGAGGTTGGATGCGGACGGAACAGCCTACATCAATGCTCTGTTTCCGAATCCTCCGGGAACGAAAATCAGGGATCATTTCGATGCCTGGCTTGAAGGCAATCTCACGGAGTGGGACGTGCTGGATCACACCTGGCCGGTGCCGGGATATCAAGATTTGTTCTCCGAGCAACCATTCCAAGGTGATATGAGCGCGTGGCGCTTTGGCGTGGTGAGTATGCGTCGATCTCGGACTGGCCGGGGTTGGTGGAACGAAGTCGCGGGCAGTGGCCTGTTCTTCCGAGAGGACGGAAGCTGCAGCGTAATCGCTGATCACGATGCCTACGGGTCACCTGCTGGACCACCGCCGAACAACTCGTAGGACACGGTGGAGCACAGCATCATTCCCGGCAGACGTCCGTCATGGCCTCCCCGTCCCGCAGACGGGCGACAAAGCGAAGGCGCTCTTCCATCACCGAACCCGCTTTCCAAGGCATCCACACCTCCCGCACAACAAAAGCGGAACGTGTAACCCATGTGTGCGGTACGGGACGTCACCTATGTCTCGGGCCGCTCAAACCATTTGAGCCAAGTGGTCAGCCTGCAAAACATTCCGCGCGGCAGTGACATCGCTCGCGTGGTGTTTGGAAGCCGGCCCGGGCCCTGGCGCCGGCTCTTCTTAATTTTATGTGAACCAAGCCACAGTTGTTCGGCGTGATCTTTAGTAGGTTTTCGGCGCTGGGGATTTCAGGGCCCAGAGGCTGGAAGAACAGGGCGCCGCCGGGACAACTCATTTCGGGCCTGGCGGCGTAATTTTTAGGAATGCTCAGAACTGCAATCCCAATGCTCGGACCAGACGCATTCGGACGCCAACGGCTCGTTGCTCTCCCTGCCGCAGTCATAACGTTCGGCGTCGCCGGCGTCGAGCCTGCCTGCGGTTCTCCGGACCGGTCGGAGGCGCGCGTATTCCGGCATGAGCCTTGCTCTTTAGGTGGCGCAGGAAATTTCAGTGTCCCGGTTCAGGAACAAGCTGTCGCCGGATGTGTCTTTTGGAGACGAGCAGCTGGATTCATTGGGAGGTATCGTTGAGATACGCAGCGCCCCTACAGTCAAGGTTTGTCGTTCGGAGAGGAAGCACCGACTGGATGGTTTATGATCGGGAGCTCAAGGGGCCAGCGCAGTTGAAGAAAGACGGGCACTTCGCCGAGAAGCTGACGAAGGAACAGGCCGAACACATAAAGCAGGCCTTGACGGACGCCCTGAAGCCGGAGCCGTAGGCAGAGCGAGCTCGAATACCCCGATCGGTGGCGACACAAACCGCGAACAGATGACATCTGTGTTACCTCGTAAGGTATATGAACAGAGTTGGGCAGGGCGAACAAGGCGCGGCAAAACCGCGGCGCATCAGCGGAGCAAATTAGGCTGTTGCGGAATTCAGCTTTGGCCACTGGACGTTCTGATCGGGCCAGCGTCGCCGTTGGGAGGGAACGATCGGGGAACAGCTCAAGGCACATCGAAAGCCGCCCGCGTCAGAAAGGTCACCCTCGCGCCGAGGGGTGGAGCGCGACGCATGACGGCGCAAGCGCGCCGTTCAGCGCACAATTCGGAACGAACATTCGGAGCGCTGCAACACTTCAGCCGTCAAGCCAACGGCAGCTCGCCCTGACCGCCTGTCCAGTCGATGATGTCGACCTGGAGCCCTCGCTTCAGCATCTCGGCTTCGAGGCTGCCGGCATGCCGTTTCCACTCGGGCGTTGCACGGACGCGGAATCTTGGATCTTCGCCGTTGGCCTCGAATTGGTCGTCGGCTTTGAGCGCGCCGCGGACCGCTTCGTACATCATCTTCAGGCTGGCGTCGGTGAAGGCGCCGTAGTCCATCGGTCGTCTCCCTTGGCACTGTGGGACGCAAAAGGCCGCCACGTAGTCACTCGTGGCGGCCTTCTGCAAGCGGCCCATCCAGACGGCCTGGGACGACGTTGCGTGAGTCGGGTTAACGAAATGTTGTTCGTGCGGCGGCGCCCACTCAGATCGCGATGCGATCGAAGTCGATGGCTATCCGGCTGTTCGGGAAAATCCTCGTCGCCTCCGCCAGAATGTCCTCGTCCGGGTAGCGGCCGGAGATGTGCGTGAGCATGAGCTGCTTGACCCCGCTCCGCGCCGCGAGCGCGGCGGCTTCGCTGGCCGTCAAATGCCCGTAGTCGCGCGCGATGGCTGCGTCACGCTCGAGAAACGTCGCTTCGATCACCAGCAGGTCGGCGTCCCCGACGTGTTCGGCGAGCCCCGCGGTGGTTTCGGCATCACCGACGATGACGAGCTTCCTTCGTCCCTGGGCGGGGCCAAGCACCTGCTCCGGATCGATGGTGCGACCGTCGTCCAACTTCACCTGCCGTCCCTCCGCCAGCTCCCGCCGAACGGGCCCATCGGGCACGCGCAGCGCCAGGAGCCGGTCCGGGAGGAGATGCCGGCGCATCGCGCTCTGAAACGAGAAAGCGAAGCTGTCCGTATCCCGGTGGCGGACCGCAAAACAATCGATGGTGAATTCGCCGGCGTCGAGGACTCGCCCCTCGCTCAACGGCACAAGATCAAGCGGGATCGGCGCTCTGCCCTCGCCCCAAAGGCCGGCCAGCATGCGGACGACCACATCGAGCGTGCCGGGTCCGGCATGAATCGTCATCGCATCCGAACTTTGCCGCAACCGGAGGGTCGAAAACAGCCCGGGAATGCCGAGCACATGATCGAAATGCCCGTGGGTCAGCAACAGGCGATCAAGCCGTCGAAAGCCGGCGCCACTCCGCAGCAGCTGGCGCTGCGTTCCCTCGCCGCAATCGACCAGAATACGACTGCCGGCTGCCTCGACGAGGATGCCCGGGTGATTGCGCTCGGGAGACGGCACGCTTGCCGACGTTCCCAGAAAAGTCAGCGAGAACATCGCAGCACCTCGCCTTCCGACTGCCGACGGCGCCATGCCGCCGAGATCGCGCAATCTGATGGCAGCGTCGCCCGGTGTGTTCAAGCACTTCGATGCCGACGACGGTCGAGCGAGGCGTCCTGAAGCCAGCGGCTTTGAGGGCAGACCGCACCCGCGCCATCGGGATCGGTCGTCGTGACCGGCGCGCGGCGCCCTTGTCACGCCCTCAACCGGTCAAAGCCCCAAGCATCGAAACAGTTGCGCGAGCGCGGTGTTGGCGGATTGCGCGCGCCGTTCGACGATTTCGGCCGCAGCGGCGTAGTTGCGCGCCAGGATCTGGAGCGCGCGGCGGGCATCCGGCAGCGTGGATTGCTCCGCCATCTCCAGGCACTGATGCTCGAAATATCTGAGCTCCTCAAGTTCGGTCATTCGCGAATCGTCCGATCGGGTCCTGTAGTTTCGAACTCAGTGCGCCAGCGACCTAGTGAAAGTTTGGCAAGTTTGTTGCGGGAGCCGGGCGATCTGGTCGGAGTGTTTCTGGATGCATGAATTGATAGTCACCGCTCCGTGATCGATGCGAGGGTGAGCCGCGCGGATCGACAACCGCGAGCAATCGTTTCACAATGCGGCGGTCTCGCTTCGCGGGCTTTAGAACACACGCGGTTGATGCGGTATCGAATTGGCTTTGTTGGACCGATGAGGAAACGCGATTGGGCTTTCGTGGCGGCCTGTGTGGCAGGCGCGCTGCTGTTCGGCGTCTGGAGTTTCCAGATGGGCATCGCGTTTCATCGATCCCAGCACGGCGCGACCGACCTCTCCAGTTCGCATCGGCGGAGCCAGGACGGCGCTTCCGCGCGCAGCCCGGCCGGGCTCCAGGCGGATGACGGCGATCAGCAGGCCGGACAGCCGCGATAGGCGCCGCGATCGCGCTCGTCACCGCCACACCGCGTCGGACTAGGGCCAGGCCTGCCATGCCGGCGGCGCCATCGTCATCCGTCTTGGCATGCGTGAGCCGCCTGCGGCGCGGACTGTCCTTGGCACGACGATGACGAGCGCCAAATCTGTGCAGCGCCATCGGCACATGCCCCATCGCGCCGCGAACGAAATCGATGGCCTGCCTGACGACGGCCGCGACCGTCGCAACGCGGGTAAAGAAGCCGATCAGGAAGATCATCGAGAAGATGTCGATATAGGCCAGCACATCGCCAACCAGCATCAGCTCGGGAGGAAGCGGAATCCGGTGCCAGTAGGCGCCGATCACGATGGCAACCGGGATCAGCGCGATCAGCTTCCGTAACGTCAGCCGGTCGAGCAAGGCGGCGAGCTCAACGACCAGGATCTGCCACAGCCAATCGCCAAGTGCGGCCGGCTTGTCGATCGTCCAAGTTTTCCATAACCGCTGCCACACCCGTTTCCCCATCGCAGGGCCCGCCCCCTTGCGCGCATGACCGAGCGCTACGGCTTCGACGACGCCTCGCTGCCGCTACCCTCGTCTGCGGCGCCTTGCGCATCAGCCGGATCGGCCGATGGAAAGATGCGCTCATAATTCGCACGCGCCTCGCGGATCAGGCGCGCACGCTCGCGTTCGGACTTCGAGATGAACCTGATGATCTCGCCCATATTCGCTCCAAGGCAGAAATGATGATCCGACCGTCAGCTAAGCAACCATCGTGCCCGACGGTCGCTTGGCCCGACCTCCTCGCACCGCTCAGCGGAACGCCCGCGGCGCCACCCGCTGCTGGCTGAAGGCAACGCGCGGATTGATGCCGCAATAGGCGTCGCGGCCCGACGCGGATGCCTGGCACTGCTGATAGGTCTGGTAGCCGCAATAGCCGGGATATCCCTCCTGCCGGCCCTGGATGCACCAGGGATAATCATAGGGATCGGCCGCCGCAGGCGACGCGGAACCGACAATCCAGCTCGTTCCGAGCGCCGCGAACGCCAGAATTGCCCAATTCGTCCTGCGCATGATCGTGTTTCCTTGCTCCATCGGCACCCAGCCGCTGATCTAGGTACGCCGGCAGGATCTGCGAGGTTTCCGGGCACCGCCTCAAGAAGCTGTGACGATGGTTCAAAGCCCGGTCGCGGCATGGACCGGCTGACCGGTCATGGCCCTCACGGCCTCCAGACCCGCCGGCCTGCTGCCCGCCGGGCCGCCCAGCGCATGTAGTTAACCGACGCCTAATCGGGGATGTGCGGTTGAAATGTGCGACTTAAGCGCGCCGCAAGGCGGCTGCCCTAGTCTCCCGCGCGGCTCAATGGACGACGACACCCGGAGGGGCTCGTCGCACGGGGGATAATCATGCGCAGCGCGCTCATTGCTTCAATGATCCTGTCACTTGCGGCCGGGCCGGCCGTTGCCGGACCACGAATGTCGGGGCCGTCCGAGGCGGCACCGGGCAGCGTCGAGAAATATCGCGGCTACGTCTTCGATCTCTCCGAGAACGCCGACCGCAAGGACGTCACCAGCATCGCCGACATGGTCCGCCGCCAGCTCGACGCCGTGGAAACCGCGGGCTTCAGCCCGAAGGTGTTGCAGTTCTTCCATCGCGTGCCGATCGTTGCGAGCGAGATGGCGTGTCTCGACGAAGGCGCGGCGGCGGCCTGCTATGGCTTGACGCCGCCGGAATGGGACCGCGGCACGACGCGCGACGTCACCATCTGGGATCACGACAAGCAGCAATGGACCAATTCGGATCCGCTCGCGCTTGCGCTCGATTCCGGGATCGGCATCATCAGGATGCGTCCGAACATGATGCGTTACGCGAAGGAGCCGGTGCTGCTGCACGAATTCCTTCATGCCTATCACGCCCGGCTGATGCCGAACGGCTATGAGAACAAGGGCATCAAGGCTTTCCTCAGCCAGGCCAAATCGAAGGACCTGTTCGCCAAGGAGGCCTACGCGTTGAAGAACCAGCAGGAGTTCTTCGCGGTGACGGCGAGCATCTTCCTGGCCGGCAAGGATTCCGAGCACGAACCCTATACGCGCGCCACGCTCAAGGAGAAGATGCCGGACTACTACAAATATCTCGTCGGCCTGTTCGGCGCCGATCCCGAGGAAACCAGCGTCACGCCGGTCGCATCGGCCGACTGAGCCCGGTATCTCACAAAAAAACGAGGCCCGGTGTGCCTAGGAGACCGGGCCTCGTTTCTGATGTCCCCCGCCTCGTGGCGGATCAGGTGTTGTCGATACGCGACCTTGTCCGCGCGATCCATCCCGGATGATTACGGGGTCAGGCGCGCGCCGGCCTCACTTGCTGTAGCTGTAGAACCCCTGCCCGGTCTTGCGGCCGAGATGGCCGGCATCGACCATCTCCTTCAGCAGCGGCGCCGGCCGGTATTTGGGGTCGTTGAAGCCGGTGTAGAACACCTCCATCACCGACAGCATCGTGTCGAGCCCGATCAGATCGGCAAGCGCGAGCGGGCCGATCGGATGATTGCAGCCGAGCTTCATGCCGGCATCGATCTCCTCGGCGGTCGCAATGCCTTCCTGCAGCGCGAAGATCGCCTCGTTGATCATCGGGCACAGGATGCGGTTCACCGCAAAGCCGGGGCTGTTCTTCGCCGTGATCGCGACCTTGCCGACCCGCTTGGCGAAGGCTTCGGCCTTGGCGACGGTGTCGTCGGAGGTCTGCAAGCCCCGGATCAATTCCAGCAGCGCCATCACCGGCACCGGATTGAAGAAATGCATCCCGATGAAGCGGTCGGGACGATCGGTCGAGGCCGCAAGGCGAGTGATCGAGATCGACGAGGTGTTGGTTGCGACCAGCGCGCTCGGCTTCAGCCCCGCACAGAGATCCTTCAGGATCTTGATCTTCAGCTCCTCGTTCTCGGTCGCGGCTTCGATCACGAGATCGCAGGCGGCGAGCTTGGCCTTGTCGGTGGTCGCGTTGATGCGCCCGAGCGTCGCGTCGCGGTCGGCCGCGGTCATCTTTTCCTTGGCGACAAGCCGATCGAGACTGCTCCCGACCGTTTTCAGGCCGCGCTGGACCGCCGCGTCGGAGATATCCACCATGGTCACGCCGAGGCCTGCCGCCGCGCAGATCTGCGCGATGCCGTTGCCCATGGTCCCGGCGCCGATAATGCCAACCGTCTCAATCATCGCGTTCGTCCTTCGTCGCTTGCGCGGCCGCGCGGCCGCATCGTCAAAAACGGCGGACCGGAGGGGTCCGCGGATGGCGCATGAATAGCAGTCCGGCCGCGCGGCCGATACAGTGGAAGCCGGTATTACGGTGGGGTCTATTCGGGGCGCGGCGGGTGCGGCCGCCGTGGCGGAACGGCTGGCCGCGGCGGCAATTGGGTGCGCGGTGGTTCGGCCGCACGCGACGGTTCGAGCACGCGGTTAAGTCGTACGATCCACCAGGCCAGCCGCCCGTAGCTGCGGCGCAGCGCCGATCCGAATCCCTCGTCGATGTCCTGATCACGATCCATACCCCTATCGTTAACGTGCATCCTTGAAGGAACGGTGAGCGCCATCACGTGCAGCGTCGCCAATCGTTAGCAACCTGGCAACCATCGACGCGCCGGCAGCACGCGGGTGCCGGTAGTCTCCCGGATTGCACCGGGAAGTCTCCGCGCTGCAACATCACAATGCCGGTCCGACTCGCATTTTGTTGATCGAATTTTCCGCCGAGCGCCGCGACATAAGGACATTAGACGACGAGGGCTACGCCCATGCTTGCCGAGAAATTCATCCTGTTGCTCGAGACATTGCTTAACGGCCAGACCCATTCCGACGGAAGTCCCCGCGTGGTGAGCACCTCGCCCCACATTCCGGTCAAGCTTCCCGGTGGAAGCCAATCGCACGGCAGCCTGCCTCGCTAGGCTCCTGCTGCCGGCAGGTTAGGTCGCCGCAAGACTTTCAAGGGCGTCGCAGCCACGTCGGTGCGGAATGCTGGTCGCGACGTTTGCCTCCGCCAGTTTTTCCTGTCGTGACGCGCGAAGCCACTTGGCCGGCGCAATCCCTCGCCCGTGATCCAACTCATAGGTGGTGAAGTCGACCCACGCTACACCGCTCCGGCAACGACGTGGTGCCGCCATGGACGATAAGACCGACAGCAAGACCGATTTCGGAAGCATCGCCGTCACAATCTGCGTCGCCGCCTACATCGCGATCATGCTGGCATATCTCGCCCAATACGATCTCGGCCTGACCGCCGCGCAGACGCGTCATCTCTCCATGCTGGCAGCGCTGTTCCTCGCGCTGCCGGTCGCGCTGGATTTGCTGCGCACCGGACCCCACGACGCCCGCTGATGCGGGCACGAACGTGCCTGCCGCCTCCAATCTCCCCCGCCGCAAACATGCCTGCGCAACATAGCGCTAGGTGAAGCGACGCGAATCAGCGTTAGTTTGCAACTGATCGCTTCGTGGGATTTGGCGGCATGACCCAACCCGACGTGTTTGATCAGAAGGTTCTGGATCAGAACATTCGCGAACTGCAGGAATGGCTGCGCAGGGCCTGGCAGCAACTCGCGGACCCCTCGCTCACCGCCTTCTCCCGCCGCGAATTGCGCAACCAGATGAAGCAATGCAACGCCGATTTGCGCGTGCAACTGCAAGCCGCCTCCAAACGAATGCTGGTGCCGCCCGCCTCGTCGGGCAGGACATTCGCCAAGCCGGCGCTGCGGATCCTCGCCTAGGACATGATGCCAGCGCGCCAAAATGCCGCGATCTCCTGCTGCATGCTGGCCATACGCACCCTCTGCTTGTGCAGAAACGCCCGACAAGGCACAGCAAAACCGCTGCGGTATGCCTATATTGGGCGTCGTGCAGCGGCCAACGCCGCCAATGTTTAGGGACTCCCGTGTTATATCTGGAACTTGCGATCGTGGCGGTCTTGATCGTCGTCAACGGTCTGTTGTCGATGTCGGAGCTCGCGATCGTCTCCTCGCGTCCGGCGCGCCTTGCGGCGCTGGTCGAACGAGGCGTCAGCGGTTCGCGCCGCGCCCTTGCACTGGCCTCCGATCCCGGCAAGTTCCTCTCCACGGTGCAGATCGGCATCACGCTGATCGGCGTGCTGTCGGGCGCCTTCTCCGGCGCAACGCTTGGCCAGCGTCTGACCCAATGGCTGCTTGAACTCGGCGTATCCGCAGGCATCGCCGACGCGGTCGGCGTCGGCCTCGTCGTCGGCGTGATCACCTATGCCTCGCTGATCGTCGGCGAGCTGGTGCCGAAGCAGATCGCATTGCGCGATCCCGAGTCGGTCGCGGTCAAGGTCGCTCCGGCCATGACCATGATGGCGCGGCTGTCGCTGCCGCTGGTGTGGCTGCTCGACCGTTCCGGCAAGCTGCTGCTGTGGGTGCTCGGCCATCGCGAGGATGCGCAGGACCGCGTCAGCGAGGACGAGATCAAAACACTGGTGGTGGAGGCCGAGAACGCCGGTGTGCTCGAGCCCGGCGAAAAGGAGATGATCGCCGGCGTGATGCGGCTTGGCGATCTTCCGGTCGGCGCCGTGATGACGCCGCGCCACGAGGTCAGCCTGATCGACCTCGCCGCCCCCGCAGCCGAGATCCTGGCGACGCTGCAGAAGAGCAGTCACTCGCGCTGCGTGGTGTTCGACGGCAACCGCGATCATGCGCTCGGCATCGTGCAGGCCAAGGACGTGCTCGACGTCTACCTCGCTGGCCAGACGCCCGACATCCGCGCGCTCACGCGCGATGCGCCGATCATTCCAGAGACCGTCGACGCGCGCGACGTGGTCGCGATCCTGCGCGACTCCAGAGTGCATATCGGCCTCGTCCACGACGAGTACGGCACCTTCCAGGGCGTCGTCACCAGCGCCGACATCCTCGAGGCCATCGTCGGCGCCTTCCACACCGAGGAAGGTCCGGCCGAGCCCGCCTATGTCCGGCGCGACGACGGCTCCTATCTGATCTCGGGCTGGATGCCGGCGCTGGAATTCAGCGAACTGCTCGGCATCGCGCTGCCATCGCCGCGGCCGTACCAGACCGCGGCCGGCTTCCTGCTGCATGAATTCGGCGCGATCCCCGATGTCGGCGCGAAAACCACCGCGCAGGGCTGGGAATTCGAGATCGTCGACCTCGACGGCCGGCGCATCGACAAGGTTTTGGCCAGCAAGCAGCCGGCGGCCTGACATTTGCCACCCGGCCGTCCTGTTGATAAGCGGCAAGACAGCGAAACAGGCGGCCGCGGTGTGCTATCGGCATAGCGGCGGCCCGAGCAATCCCCGAGTAAACCCCCGAGTAAACCCTACGGAATAGATTCCCATGCGCATTACCCTTGTCGGTTCCCGCCATTTCGGCGTGACGACCCTGAACATGCTGCGCGAACACCACGTCACGCTGGTCAGGGTGGTCGTCCATGACGGCGAGGACCGGCTGGCGGCGGCGGCCAGAGCGGCCGGCATCGAGGTCGTTGTCCAGGCCGATCCCAAGCTGGTGACGGCCGCCGAGATCGCGCCGGACACCGACCTGATCGTGACCGCCCACAGCCACGCCCGGGTCAGCAGGGAGGCGCTTGCCGCGTCCAGGCTCGGCGGCATCGGCTACCACCCGTCGCTGTTGCCGCGCCACCGCGGCATCGCGGCGGTGGAATGGACCATCAAGGAAGGCGATCCGATCGCCGGCGGCAGCATCTATCACCTCGCCGACCGCATGGACGCCGGCGCGATCGCCGCGCAGGACTGGGTGTTCGTCAAGAAAGGCGAGACCGCCCGCGAGCTGTGGGAGCGCGCGCTGGCGCCGCTCGGCTTGCGTCTGCTCGCCCAAGTCATCGACTATGGCAAGGTCAACGGCTCGCTGCCGGCCAAGGTCCAGGATGAGCAGTTTGCGACCAAGGCGCCGAATCTGAGCCCTGGCAAACACTAACCCGAGCCGGAGTATAATAATACCTCGTTCGGAAAAGCCATGCTCGGATTTTCCGTTCCTGATACGGAACCGAATTCACCATGATGTGTTTGAGTTCACAGGAACATTTGGGGACTCCCGCGACGCAGCAAATTTTGAACACATTGTGACAGGATAAGCCGCGTCATCACACGAAATGACAGGGATTTGATTCATGCGTTCGATCCGCATTCGCGACCTGATTTTGGTCACCTCGGTCGCCTCGGCCGCCGCCCTCACCGCTGCTCCCGCCTCCGCTCAGCAGCCTTATGACGGCCTTTGGAACGTCACCGTCGTCACCAAGACCGGCAGCTGCGAACCGTCGCAGAGCTCGACCGTGACCGTCGCTGAAGGAAAGATCTCGGCACAAGGTGCGGCAATCTCCGGCACCGTCGGCAGCGGGGGACTTGTGCGGGTCTCGATCAATGGTGCATATGCGAACGGACAACTCAGTGGCAACTCCGGATCGGGGAAGTGGAATGGGGCATCAGCTGGCGTACCGTGCAGCGGCCGATGGGAAGCATCCCGTCAGTAAGATCACCATCACATCAAGGTTTTTCGCGATCGCGCGGCGGCCTGCATTTGCGGCCGCCGCGCTTTTCGTGACTGCGTTTGCGAGCACCGCCGGCCATGCCCAGTCCGGCCCGTTCGCAGGCATGGCGGGCACCTGGTCGGGCGGCGGCTCGGTCTCGCTGGACGACGGTTCCAACGAGCGGATTCGCTGCCGCGCGACCTATCAAGTTGGGGGGCCCAGGATGACCATGAACCTCGTCTGCGCAAGCGACTCCTACAAGTTCAACCTGGGCGCCGACGTGCAAGCCCAAGGCAGCGCGGTCAGCGGGTCGTGGACCGAAACGAGCCGCAACATCAACGGCACCCTGCAGGGCCGCGGCGGCGGCGGCAACTTCCAGGTTGTTGCCAGCGCGCCCGGCTTCAACGCCGACATCGCGATGCGCACCAGCGGCAACCGACAGTCGGTGACGATCAGGGCCGACAATCAATTCCGCGGCGCCAACATCACGCTGTCGAAGTAATCAATCAGATCTCGACGAGAACAACCCTCGGTCATCCCCGAGGGCTTTTTTCCGCCTGTGCCGCAATGGCTCGCATGCTTCCCAGCGGTGCTATGCCGCAGGTACGAACGCCGTGACCTCGATCTCGACCTTGGCGCGCTGATCGACCAGCCCGTCGATATAGAGCAGCGTGGACGGCGGGAAATTGCGCCCGAGCGTCTCCTTCCATGCGGCGCCAATGCCGGCGCCCGCGGCCTCGTATTCGCTGCGGCTGGTCAGGTACCAGGTCAGGCGGACGATGTGCTCTGGACCGGCGCCGGCTTCGTTCAGGAGCTTGACGATGCGCTTCAGCGCCGTGCCAACCTGCGCGGCCATCTCGGGCTGATAGTCGCCCTTCTCATCGCCGCCGGTCTGCCCCGCCAGCACGATCCACCTGCCGGGCGCGTCGAACGCGACACCGTGCGAGAAGCCGCGGGGTTTCGACCATTCGGCCGGTTGCAAGACACGCATGAGCAGATCCTCCTGATTTTGATTTCCCGATCTGCTTAGCAGAGATTACGCGGGTGACGCATCACCGCGCAGGCAGAATTGCGCGTTGCAAATTCATGGCAGCTCACCGATACCGGGCACCCCTCCTCCGCTCGTTCCCCGTCATGGATCGCACGCCCTCGAAGACCCGCGCAGCCTTGTGGATGTCCGGCTGGCTCGCGCTGATGCTGATCGTGGCTGTGGCCGGCCGCGAGGCGACGCGCGAGGTCAACGTCTTCCAGCTGATGGCCGTTCGCGGCGTGCTCGGCTTCGCGATGCTCTATCCGCTGATCCACATCAATGGCGGGTTTGCGATCGTGAAGACGGCACGGGTGCACGTCCATATCGCGCGCAACCTGATCCATTTCTGCGCGCAGCTCGGCTGGTTCTTTGCGCTGACATTGATCCCGATCGGCCAGGTGGTCGCGATCGAGTTCACGATGCCGATCTGGACCGCGATCCTCGCGGCGAGCTTTCTCGGCGAGCGGATGACGGCGTGGAAGATCGTCGCGATCGTGCTTGGCCTGGTCGGCGTGTTCGTGATCGTGCGGCCGGCGGCCGGCGCGCTCAATCCGGGCCAGCTGATCGCGCTTGCCGCGGCAGTCGGCTTCGGCATCTCGGTCGCCGTGGTCAAGTCGCTGACGCGGACCGAGCAGACGCTGACGATCATGTTCTGGATGCTGGTGGTGCAATCGCTCGCGAGCATCGGGCCTGCGCTCTACGTCTGGACGTGGCCGCCGCTCTCGACCTGGGGCTGGCTTGCCGTGATCGCATTCTGCGGCACCTTCTCGCACTATTGCATGGCACGCGCCCTGCTCCACGCCGACGCGACGGTCGTGATCCCGATGGATTTCGTCCGCGTGCCGCTGACGGCGATCGCCGGCTGGCTGATCTATGCCGAAAGGCTCGATGTCTACACGGTGCTCGGCGCGGCCATGATTCTGGCCGGCAACCTCATGAACCTGAAACCGACCGCAAGGAAGCCGGCCCGCGCGCGGTAACACCCGTGCGCGTCGCCGCGCCCTGCCAGCCAAGACCCCGGGGATCGTCCCGGGCCCCCTGGTTTCGAAGGCGTGTTACTTTCCGGCGGCCTTGCGCAGCGCCGCGTTGATGCGGTCCTGCCAGCCGGGGCCGCCCGCCTGGAAATACTCCAGCACGTCCTGATCGATCCGCAGCGTGACCTGCTCGCGGACGCCGGGGACAGCAACGGTCTTTGGCACCGCGTCCGCGACCTTGGTGGTGGCGCGCTTGAACGCCGCCTCGGCTTCGCTGCGGGCATCGTTCAGGGTTCGCGGTCGCCTCGGCTGGTCGGCCATATGCTGGATTCCTGTGTCTCAGATTCCTTCAAACAGTACCGTGGACAGATAGCGCTCCGAGAATGACGGCACAATCGCCAGAATGGTTTTGCCTGCCGCTTCCGGCCGCCTGCCGATCTGCAAGGCGGCTGCGATCGCGGCACCCGACGAGATACCGCCGGGGATGCCTTCGTTGCGCGCCAGCTCGCGCGCGGTCTCGATCGCGGTCGCGCTGTTGACCTTGACGATCTCGTCGATCACGGATCGGTCGAGGATGTCAGGGATGAAGCCGGCGCCGATGCCCTGGATCTTGTGCGGCGTGTGCTGGCCGCCCGACAGCACCGGGCTCTCTTCCGGCTCCACCGCGACGACGCGCAATGACGGCTTGCGCGGCTTCAGCACCTGACCAACGCCGGTGATGGTGCCGCCGGTGCCAACGCCGGCGACGAAGTAATCGATGTTGCCGCCGGTGTCGTTCCAGATTTCCTCGGCGGTGGTGCGGCGATGGATCTCGGGATTGGCGAGGTTCTTGAACTGCTGCGGCATGACAGCGTTGGGCGTCGTGCGCACCAATTCTTCCGCGGTCGCGATCGAGCCCTTCATGCCCTGCGCGGCCGGGGTCAGCACAATCTCCGCGCCGAGAAAGGCCAGCATCCGCCGCCGCTCGATCGACATCGATTCCGGCATGACGAGCTTGAGCCGATAGCCGCGCGAGGCCGCGACATAGGCAAGCGCAATCCCGGTGTTGCCCGAGGTCGGCTCGATCAGCACGGTGTCGGCGTTGATGATACCGGCCTTCTCCATCGCCACGATCATCGCCGCGCCGATGCGGTCTTTCACGCTGGCCGCCGGATTGAAGTATTCCAGCTTGGCGAGGATCGTCGCGTTGACGCCAGCCGCCTGCGGCAATCTGCGCAGCCGCACGATCGGCGTGGAGCCGATCGCATCGACGATGGAGTCAAAGACGCGGCCGCGTCCGGGTTGCACTGCACTCGTTGTCGACGGCGCGTCCATCAAGCGGCTCCTGTAGCGGGATGTGCTGGGAATATGCGGTCTTGTCTCATTAGAAGCAGCGCATCATGACGCGCAAGTGAGAAACCGCCGTGGCGCGAATTCGTTGCATTGCAAAATAAGAACCTACGCAAATAACGTAAAACCTACGCATTTGTGTTGCGACAAGGTCAAACAAATGCGTCTATATACTTTCGTCAGGTGCAGCTCAGAACGCAAAGGAGGTCACATGCCAGCTCTCGCTGAAGTTCTGTCGACCACAGCGTCCAGGCCCGATCCGCGCGGCAGCGATTTGCCGACCTGTCCGGTGTGTGCTGACTCCATGGTGGCGGCGGAAGCCTCCGCGTATCTGTTCGACAATCTGATCAGCTATCTCTGGACCTGCGACAACTGCGGTTACGGGTTCGTGACCAAACACGCGGTGAAACCGATCGTGTGCAACTGATCACACAGCTCATCTTGGAGCGATGTCACCGCGCGCCCAACCGGCGCGCGTTTTCGTTCTGAAGTCCTCGAACGTGCCGTTCGCCACCGCAGCGCGGATGCCCTGCATCAACTGCTGGTAATAGGCGACGTTGATTTCGGACAGCAGCATTGCCCCAAGTGTTTCGCCCGATCGCACCAGATGATGCAGATAGGCGCGCGAATAGCCGTTCGCCGCCGGCCACGGGCTCTCGTCGTCGAGCGGACGCGGATCGTCGACGTGCCGGGCGTTGCGCAAATTGATCTGCCCGAAGCGGGTGAACGCCATGCCGTGGCGTCCGTTCCGTGTCGGCATCACACAGTCGAACATATCGACCCCGCGCGCCACCGCCTCGAGGATGTCTTCCGGCGTGCCGACGCCCATCAGATAACGCGGCCGATCGACCGGGAGCGCCGGCGCGGTCTCCTCGATCATCGCCAGCATCACCGCCTGCGGCTCGCCGACCGCGAGCCCTCCGATCGCGTAACCGTGAAAGCCGATGTCGGTCAGCCCGCGCGCGCTGGCGTGCCGCAGATCCGGTACGTCCCCGCCCTGCACGATGCCGAACAGCATGTAGCCGTCCGGCGCCGCCTCGAACGCGTGCTTGGAGCGCTCGGCCCAGCGCAGCGAGAGCTGCATCGCGCGCTCGATGTCGGCGCGCTCCGCCGGCAGCCGGACGCATTCGTCCATCTGCATGGCGATATCGGAGCCGAGCAGCCGCTGCACCTCGATCGAGCGCTCCGGCGACAGCTCGACCTTGGTGCCGTCGATATGCGAGCGGAAGGTCACGGCTTTCTCGGTCACCTTGCGCAGCTCCGACAGCGACATCACCTGGAAGCCGCCGGAATCCGTCAACATCGGGCCGCCCCAGCCGGTGAAGCGCTGCAGGCCGCCAAGCCCGGCAATGCGCTCGGCGCCCGGCCGCAGCATCAGGTGATAGGTGTTGCCGAGCACGATATCGGCGCCGGCATCGCGCACTTCGCGCCAATGCATGCCCTTCATCGCGCCCGCGGTGCCGACCGGCATGAAGGCGGGCGTCCGCACGAGGCCGTGCGGCGTGGTCAGGCGCCCGGTGCGGGCGGCGCCGTCGGTTGCCAGCAGCTCGAAATGATTGGGAAGATTCATGCGGCTGCTTATTGCGTGTCGCCGGTGCCCGATCAACCCGTCGGATAACGGCCCTCGCGCGACTTCGTGAACACGGACAACCGGCCGGACGCTTGCCTTGCATCAGCAGCCCCGTTAAACAAAACGAAACAGTGTCGTTTTATGACGACAATATGGCAACCGGCTTCCGCAGCGACGTCAATCCGCGAACGTGACTGGCAGAGATGGTCTCACCCCCTAGCGTCCGGCCCGCCGGCCCTCGGACGACGGCTGCCCGTGCGATCCGGCAAGCGGTCCTGCTGTGCGGCCTCGCCTTGGCGCTTTCGGCCTGCAGCTCGCTGCCGCGGATGCCCTACACGGCCGCTGATGCCGCCAATTCGCGGGTGCTCGACCTCGACGGGCTGCGCCGCTATGCCGACGAGCCGGCGTCAAAATTCAAGCTCGAGAAGAGCGACCTCGCCCCGATCAAGACCTACCTCGCCCTCTCCGGCGGCGGCGCCGACGGCGCCTATGGCGTGGGCGTCCTCAACGGCTGGACCGCGGCCGGCAACCGCCCGGCCTTTTCGGTCGTCTCCGGCGTCAGCACCGGCGGGCTGGTTGCGCCATTTGCCTTCCTTGGCCCGCGCTACGACGACACGCTGAAGGAGGTCTACACCTCGGGCATCGCGGAAAGCCTGCTGCAGGACCCCAGCCTGATGCGGGTGCTGTTCGGCTCCGGCCTGTTTGGCAACAAGCGGCTGCGCGAACTGGTGGCGCGTTATGTCGGTCCGGACATCCTGAGCGAGGTGGCGCGCGAAAACGCCAAGGGCCGAAAGCTCCTGATCGTCACCACCGATCTCGACACCCAGCGCACGGTGATCTGGGACATGGGACGGATCGCCGCCGTCGGAACGCCCGAGGCGCTGCAGCTGTTTCGCGACGTGATGGCCGCCTCCGCCAGCATCCCGCTGGTGTTTCCGCCGATCATGATCGACGCCGAGGGCCAGGGCCGGCGCTTCCAGGAGATGCATGTCGACGGCGGCGTGACCGCGCCGGTGCTGACATTGCCGGACGCGCTGCTGTTCCGCGAGCGCGGCTGGCCCGCCAATGGCCGCATGAACATCTACATCCTCGTCAACAAGAAGCTCGAAGGCAACTTCGAGCTGGTGTCGAACTCGACGATCGACGTCGCCTCGCGCAGCATTTCGGCGATCACGCAGGCGCAGACGCGCTCCGTCATCCTCTCGACCTATGATTTTGCCCGGCGCAACCGGCTGGGTTTCCATCTGTCCTACATCGAGCGCGACTATCCGGCGCCGGAAACGCAGGGCTTCGACACCGCCTATATGCGCGCGCTCTACCAGTACGGATACGACAAGGCCGCCGCCGGGCAGGCCTGGACCGCGACGCCCCCGTAAGCGGCCTGCTCCCGATACCGCCGAATGGACGAATCCGCACCGCGCGGGTTATAGACCGGACGGACCCGTCCGACGCACAATGAGATGAATGGGCAAATGGGATTGACGGCAACCAAGGCCAAGGTGGCCAAGCGTGGCGTGATCAAGTCACGCGGCGGCCGGCCGACGCGGGACGCTGCGATCGAGCGCGACCAGCGGCTGATCGAGGTCGCCACCCGCCTGTTCCTCGATCGCGGCTTCGATGCGACGTCGATCGACGCGGTGGCCGAGGCCGCCCGCGTCAGCAAGCCCACCGTCTACGGGCAGTATGGCGACAAGCGCGGCCTGTTCGCCGCGGTGCTCCGCCGCGAGATCGCTCGCTGGCTGGCCCCGCTCGCCGCCGCGGCGGCCGAAGCGCAGACCGGCGGCAACTGCGACGGTTCGGTCGAGGAACGGCTGACCGAGCTCGGACGCCAGCTATTGGTGCTCAACTGCAGCGCCGACTCCATCGCCTTCAGCCGGATCCTGACCGCGCAGGCGATCAATTTCCCCGAGGTCGCCAAGCTTGCCGTCGACGAGGGCTGGTCGAAAGCGGTTTCGACCACGGCGGATTTCTTCGATCATCTGGTCGATAAAGGCGTTCTCGATCTCGAGGACACCACGATCGCGGCCGAGACATTCCTCAACATGGTGGTAGGCCATACCCACCGGATGGCGACATTCGGAATTCCGATCGACATGAAGACCGCCGAGACGCGGATGGAAGTCTCGATCCGGCTGTTTCTTGCCGGCGCCGTCGGGCCGCAGGACCGGCTTCGCGATGCGGCCAAGGAAACGACGAAGGCGCGCCGCCGCCCGGCTCGCTGACAGTTTTAGGATCGTTGCATCGCCTCACACGTTGTCGTGATGAGCCTTGAAGGAAACAGAACGAAACCGTATTGTTTAGTTGCAATGAGACGCGGAACCCAAGTTCAGCCCCCCAACGGTTTCGTGTCGCCTTGTAACTTCGATCGTCACGACGGAGCTGCCGCCATCGCTCCGTCTGAACGTTCGGCGGCCGACCTCTGACTAACAAAGGTCGGCCGCACTTTCTCTGCCCGGGCGGCGGTTCGACGCGACGGATGCGACCATGACGACGGGACGATTACACGCACTGCGGCATTGGGCATTCGGCATGCGGCTGCTGGCAACCGCGCTCATTGCCCTGCCCTTCGCGACGCCGGCGTACGCGATCACGAGCTCAACTGCCGCGGCGCTCACCCCGCAAGACAACGACAGCGCGCTCGACGTGCACGCGGTTCGCCGCGAGCTCGACAGCTTCCAGGCCGCCCAGATCTCGCTGCGCAAGGCGATGGCGATTGCGGAGGCGCTGCACTCCGGCTCGATCACCGCCGACATCAGCTTCGACGGCGCGTCGGAGCCCGCTGTCTACCGGGTCAAGACCATGCAGCAGGACCGCATCTGGCGCCACGCCATTGACGCGGCGACCGGCGAAGTCGTGGGTGGCGAGGCCGCCGCGCCGCTGAAATCACTCGGCGCCGAAGACCGTGACAACCTCGTCGTGCTCAGGGCGCTCCGGCATCGCCTCGCCGACGCGGTGCGGGTGGCCGAGCACACGACCTCCGGAAAGGCGATCAGCGGCGGCCTGATGCGCGAACGCGGCAAGCTCAATTTCGTCATCGTCGTGCTCGCCGGCAGCGATCTGAAAGAGGTGATCCTCGAGCCGCCCGGCGCGCGCCGGCGCTGAGGCCCGGCGCGGGACTTGCCAGGTTTTCCATGCCAAGTTCTCCCTCGCCAAGTTTTCGCCCCAAAGCCGTTGACGGACGCCGATCTGTCCCGCATAAGTCCGATCCATGATCACCGCGACCAAACGCACCAGCAAAACCACCAAGCCCTCCGGGGCCTCGGGAGGCGTGCGCGCGTAGTCGGTCGAACCGCATCATCTCTACCCGAAGCCCCGCCTGATGAAGGTCCGGGGCTTTTTTATTGCCTGCAGCACACCCAACGCATCTCAAATGGAGGATAAAGTGAGTAACGATCCCGTCGTCGCGATTGTCGGCGTCACCGGCGCCGTCGGCGCCGAATTCATCGCCACCATGGACAAGCGCGGCTTCCGCGTCGGCAAGCTGAAGGCGCTGGCGAGCGCCCGCTCGGCCGGCAAGACCGTCAGCTTCCGCGGCAAGCCGGTCGTGATCGAGGAACTGACCGAGCGCGCCTTCGAGGGCGTCGACATCGCACTGTTCTCGGCCGGCAGCGGCATCTCCAGGAAGTTCGCGCCGCTTGCCGTGAAGTCCGGCGCCGTCGTGGTCGACAATTCCTCGGCGTTCCGGATGGACCCGAACGTGCCGCTGGTGATCCCCGAGATCAACGCCAACCGCATCCGCGACCACAAGGGCATCATCGCCAACCCGAACTGCGCCGCCATCACCGCGCTGGTGCCGCTGTGGCCGATCCACCAGAAGAACCGCATCAAGCGCGTGATCATCTCGACCTACCAGGCCGCGAGCGGCGCCGGCGCAGCCGCGATGGAGGAGCTCCTCGAGTCCACTCGCGCCAATCTCAACGGTCAGGTCTACACCCCGAAGGTGATGCCGCACCCCTACGCCTTCAACCTGTTCAACCACAACACCGCTGTTGATCCGGAGACCGGCTACAACGACGAGGAGACCAAGGTCATCAAGGAGACCCACAAGATCTTCGAGGACGAGAAGATCGCGGTCGGCGTCACCTGCGTGCGGGTGCCGGTGCTGCGCGCGCATTGCGAGGCGATCACCTTCGAATGCGAGAAGCCGATCACCGAGGACCAGGTGCGCGCGATCATGGCGCGGGCGCCGGGCGTCAAGGTCGTCGACGATCGCGCCAAGAACTACTTCCCGATGCCGATCGACGCCTCCGGCCAGGACGACGTGCTGGTCGGCCGCATCCGCAAGGATCTCAGCGACCCCAGCGGCCACTCGATCTCGATGTTCGTCGCGGCCGATCAGCTGCTCAAGGGCGCCGCCCTCAACGCGGTGCAGATCGCCGAGCTGCTGCCCGAACGCGCGATGGCGTGAATGCGAGAACCGTCATCCCCGCGCAATGGCGCAGCCGTTGCGCGGGGGTGACGGTGAAGCGGCCGTGCTTGCGGAGCTAGCCTCGCGCCCGAAACAGCAAGCACGCATCGCCGTACGAATAGAACCGGTAGCCGTCCCTGATCGCGTGGGCGTAGGCGCGTTGCATCGTCTCGAGGCCGGAGAAGGCCGAGACCAGCATGAACAGCGTCGAGCGCGGCAGGTGGAAGTTGGTCAGCAAAATATCGACCGCGCGGAAGCGGTAGCCCGGCGTGATGAAGATCGAGGTTTCCGCCGCAAACGGCTCGATAGTGCCGTCGGCACTGGCGGCACTCTCCAGCAGCCGCAGCGAAGTAGTGCCAATCGCGACGATCCGGCCGCCTCTTGCGCGCGCGGCATTCAAGGCGGAAGCGGTCTCGGCGGTGATGCAGCCCCATTCGGCATGCATCTTGTGCTCCGAGGTCTCCTCGGTCTTCACCGGCAGGAACGTCCCTGCCCCGACATGCAGCGTCAGGCGGTGCAGCTCGACGCCGCGGCTCTTCAGCGCGGCCTCCAGCGCGGGCGTGAAATGCAGCCCCGCCGTGGGCGCTGCGACCGCGCCTTCATTGGTGGCGAACATGGTCTGGTAGTCGCTGACGTCCTTCTCGTCAGGCGTGCGCTTGGAGGCGATGTAGGGCGGCAGCGGCGTGGCGCCGACATCGGCGATCGCCTGGTCGAGCACCGGACCATGGAACGAGAATGACAGCGTCACCTCGCCCTCCTGCCCCTTGGCCTCGACCTCTGCATCGAGATTGCCGAGCAGGCACACCCTACCCTCATTGCCGAAGCGGATGGTGTCGCCGGGGCTGAGCTTCTTCGCCGGCTTCACCAGCGCCTGCCAGCGCGAGCCGTCGAGCCGCTTGATCAAGGTCGCCTCGATCTTCGGTTCGGTGTCGCGCCCGATCCGGCGGCCCCTGAGCTGCGCCGCGATCACCTTGGTGTCGTTGACGACGATCTGATCGCCCGGCTCCAGCCACCGCGGCAGGTCGGCGATCGCGGCGTCACGCAGCACGCCGTCCGGATGCACCACCAGCATCCGCGCCGCATCGCGCGGGCTCGCGGGGCGAAGCGCGATGCTTTCCGGGGGCAGTTCGAAGTCGAAGAGATCGGTGCGCATGGCGGTGACTAATACTTCAGCGCCGTCATTCCGGGGCACGCGAAGCGTGAACCCGGAATCTGGAGATTCCGGGTTCGATGCTGCGCATCGCCCCCGGAATGACGGAGTATTTGACTTACGCCGCGTCGGCGGCCATGCGCGCCTTGACGATCTTGTCCGGATCCTTCACCGGCTCGCCGCGCTTGATCTTGTCGACGTTCTCCATGCCCTCGGTGACCTTGCCCCAGACGGTGTACTGGCCGTTGAGGAAGGAGGCGTCGTCGAAGCAGATGAAGAACTGGCTGTCGCCGGAATCCGGATTGGCGGCGCGGGCCATCGAGGCGGTGCCGCGGACATGCGGCTCCTTGTTGAATTCGGCCTTCAGCTTCTTGCCGGAGCCGCCCATGCCGGTGCCCTGCGGGCAGCCGGTCTGCGCCATGAAGCCGTCGATCACGCGGTGGAACACGATGCCGTCGTAGAAGCCCTCGCGCACCAGCTCCTTGATCCGCGCGACGTGGCCGGGCGCGAGATCCGGGCGCATCTCGATCGTGACCGGGCCCTGCGTGGTTTCGAGGATCAGAGTATTTTCGGTAGCAGCCATGCTCGCTTCTCCTGGCTTCGGGGTGGATACTTCTTATTCCTGAACGGGATCGCGAATGGGCGGCCGGCGACTGCGCCGCCGAGACTCTCGGTAAATGGCAACGGCGTGCAGCGTTGCAACGCCTCCATCACCGCGACCCGGTATGCAATCCGGTCGTTGTCGGTCGCCTCCTGCGATTCATAGCTGATCCTGGGATGTCCGAGGATCGCGCCCTCGCGGTTGAAGCTGACAATGACGGTGATGTCGATCGGGCCGGCCTTGTCCGCCGCCGGCGGCCGCCAGCAGCGGTGGATGGCAAGAACAACGTCCTTGATCGTATTGAGTTGCTCCGGCTCGGCCGCCGCAGATCCGGTCAGCGCGAGCCACACCAGCAGCGGCGCGGCGAACCAGGCACATGGTTTGCTGCGCGCCGCCATCGCGGATCACTTGATGTCGGATGCGACCTGCACCTTCACCATCTTGTCGGGATCAGTGACGGCTCCGCCAGGCGAGCCCGCAGACGCCTTCTTCAGCTTGTCGACCACGTCCATGCCCTGCACCACCTCACCGATCACGGTGTACTGGCCATTCAGGCTCGGTCCGTCGGCGAACATGATGAAGAACTGCGAATTGGCGCTGTCGACGCTGTCGCCGCGCCGGGCCATGCCGACGATGCCGCGCTTGAACGGCACCTGGGAGAATTCCTGCTTCAGGTTCGGATATTTCGAGCCGCCGGTGCCGTTGAAGTTCTGGCCGTCGCCGGTCTGCGCCATGAAGCCGTCCATCACGCGATGGAACGGCACGTTGTTGTAGAAGCCCTCGCGCGCCAGCTGCTTGATGCGCTCGGCATGCTTGGGCGCAATGTCGGTGCGCAGCTTGATGACGATGCGGCCCTTGGTGGTGTCGATCACGATCGCATCGGCCTTGTCGAGATTGGCCGGCAGCGACTGCGCGACCACGGGCACGGCGCAGAGCAGCGCGGCAACGAATGCAAGAATGCGGATCATGGCAACTCCGGAGCTTTAACGATCGGGGTGTGGCAGGCCGCCGGGATCAGCCGGCGAACTTGGCCTTCAGGCTAGCGGCAACCGATGACGGCACGAATGCAGAGAAGTCGCCGCCCATCTGGGCGATTTGGCGCACCAGTGTGGCGGTGATCGGGCGGACCGCGACCGACGCCGGAACGAACACGGTATGCACCTCGGGCGCCATGGCCTCGTTCATGCCGGCAAGCTGCATCTCGTAATCGAGATCGGTGCCGTCGCGCAGGCCGCGAATCATCAACGTGGCCTTGGTCGCGCGCGCCGCCGCCACCGTGAGGTTGTCATAGGTCGCGCTCTCGAAGGCGCAGCCCGCCTGCTGGGCGATGGGGCCGAACACCTCATGGACCATGGCCAGCCGTTCCTCGGTGGAAAACAGCGGCTTCTTGCCGGGATGGACGCCAATGGCGACGATCAGGCGGTCGCAGAGGAAGACTGCCTGTTTCACCACGTCCAGATGGCCGTTGGTGACGGGATCGAAGGAGCCAGGATAGATCGCGATACGGGACATGGTCCCTCCTAACCCGCCCGGCTCTCCCCGGCAAGCCGCCCGGGTTCCATCGCCTGCTCGAAACAAATTTCCAGTCGTCCGGTGAACGAGTCCTGGGATGCCAGCGTCTACGGGGGTGAATGTTTCGTCGGCCGTTGGCGGACGAAACAAAACCGGCCCGTGACGAAACCATTTCCCGGGGTGGCGAAGACACCAGGAAACTTGCGGCCGGTAGACATTCGACAACGAAACGATGGGCCCGGGCGGCCCGATCAACTGGGGACCGTCATGATCAAGGCACTTTCCGCCGTCGCTGTGGCCGCGTTCATTGCCGCCGCGCTCACCGTGCTGCCGGGCTTTGCGCCGCAGGTCGAAGCCTCCACCCCGCAGCCGCTGGCCAAGAGCGACCGTCTCGACGTCCACCCGATCGGCAAGGACTGCTCGCAGCAGGCCTGGCCGAATTTCGAGGCCTCGTGCCTGCGCACCGCCGGCAACAAGACGGTGGTTCGCGAAGCCCGCCTGGTCACCGCAGACCGTACCCCGTAGCGCGTATTCAAGCGAAGCCGGTCGTCAGCCTGGCGTAAGGTCGGGCCGTCACACAAAACCCAATGGTAATTTGCGACGTCCCGTCGCAGACTATCGTCTAAGGCGCCTGGCCGGATGACCTGGCGCGCGCAAGACATCGGGGGATTGCCGTGACGAGTACGCCCGCCATCGTTTCTTCTGGCCACCCCCCGTCCAGTCCGATCCCGGTTGCCGTCACGCTCGGTGCCCTCGGCGTCGTCTATGGCGACATCGGCACCAGTCCCCTCTACGCCCTGAAGGAAGCAGCCAAGGCCGCCACCCATGGCGGTCCGCTTACCGAGAGCGCGGTGCTCGGCGTGGTCTCGCTGATCCTGTGGGCGCTGATCCTCATCATCTCGATCAAATACGCGATGCTGATCCTGCGCGCCGACAACCGCGGCGAAGGCGGCATCGTCGCGCTATTGGCGCTGCTCTCGGCGCGCAACGCGGCGCCCGGCACCTGGCGCGCCCACCTTCTGGTGGTCGGCCTGATCGGCGCCGCCCTGCTCTACGGCGACGGCGCCATCACGCCGGCCATCTCGGTGCTGTCGGCGATCGAAGGCCTCAAGGTCGACGCGCCCTCGCTGACCCCTGCGGTGGTGCCGATCACCGTCGTCATCCTGATCGGCCTGTTCATGATGCAGAAGCAGGGCACCGGCTTCATCGGGAGGATCTTCGGTCCGGTGATGCTGTTCTGGTTCGCCGTGCTGGCAGCGCTCGGCGTTCACGGCATCGTCAAGGCGCCCGGCGTGCTGGTTGCGCTGAGCCCGCTTTATGCATTCGACTTCCTGATCCATCAGGATTTTCACGTCAGCTTCGCCATCCTCGGCGCCGCCTTCCTCGCGGTCACCGGCGGTGAGGCGATGTATGCCGACATGGGACATTTCGGCCGCTTTCCGATCCGGCTCGCCTGGTTCGCCGTCTGCCTGCCTGCCCTGGTGCTGAACTATTTCGGCCAGGCCGCGCTGTTGATCACCGATCCGACCGCGATCGAAAACCCGTTCTTCCAGCTGTCGCCTGACTGGTCGCATTACCCGCTCGTCCTGCTCGCGACCATCGCTACCGTGATTGCCTCGCAGGCCATCATCTCGGGTGTGTTCTCGCTGACCCAGCAATCGATCCAGCTCGGCTTCCTGCCGCGCATGCACATCGAGCACACCACGAGCGATGCGATCGGGCAGATCTACGTGCCGCTGGTGAACTGGCTGCTCGCCGCGGGAACGCTCGGCGCGGTGCTGGCCTTCGGCACCTCGGACGCGCTCGCCGGCGCCTACGGCATCGCAGTGTCGCTGTTGATGGCGATCACCACGCTGCTTGCAGCGCTGGTCGCGATCCGGTGGGGCTATTCGCCGATCATCGTGATCGCCGTGAACGGCTTTTTCTTCATCATCGACGCGATCTTCTTTGCGGCGAACTCGACCAAGCTGTTCGAAGGCGGCTGGTTCCCGCTGCTGCTTGCGGCCGCCGTTGCGTTTCTGATGCTGACCTGGCGCGGCGGCGTGAAACTGGTCGAGACGGCGCGCAGCAAGCTGCGTCAGCCGGAAGAAGATCTGATCGAGACCGCGGTCAACAAGTGCCACAGCAGGCTGCCGGGCACCGCCATATTCCTCGCCTCCGCCCCTAAAGGCGTGCCGCTCGCCTTGACCCAGTTCGTCAAGCACAACCACGTGCTGCACCAACGCGTGCTGCTGGTCACCGTCCAGATCGAGGAATCCCCGCGCATCTCGGACGAGGATCGCGTTGTGGTTCACGACGTAACCCCGGGCATCATCCGGGTCATCCTGCGTTACGGCTTCATGCAATATCCGACCATTTACGAAGGGCTGAAGCTCGCCTGCCGTCAGGGCAAACTGCCCGGTGTGCGTCTGACCGATGTGACCTACTACATCGGCCGCGAAACCATCATTCCGCGGGAAGACATTCCGGGCATGTGGGTGTGGCGGGAATCGCTGTTCGCCTTCCTGCAGCGCAACGCCGAGCGGTCGGCGGCGTTCTTCGGCGTGCCGACCGGACAGGTCGTGGAGTTCGGGACGGAGATCGAGATCTAGTCCCGCGGCCGGATGCGGACATGTCAGACGATCCGCCTCTTCAGCTGAAGCCGCGGCTGGAGATTTCGATCGACCAGGTGCAGGCGATCATTGATCGGGTTGCGCCGGGATCGCCCGTGGCAGCCATCACCGAACTGCGCGGCGGCAAGATCAGCACGATCCTCGAGATCACGCGGGCCGACGCGCCAAGCTGCATCCTCAAGGTCTATCCCGCCCAGCTGCAATGGAAGATGGCGAAGGAGGTCTATGTCCTTGGTCTTGTGCGCGACGCCGGCATTGCCATTCCCCGCACCCTCATGGCCGATGACAGCCGCGCGCTGATCGACTTCAATTTTGTGCTGATGAGCAAGCTCGACGGCGTCGTGCTCGGCAACCGCGAGGCGGCGCTGACGGATCAGGAGCTGTTTTCGATCTACGCCGCCATGGGCGCGGCGCTCCGCCATATCAATGGCATCACGCTCGACAGCTTCGGCTATATCGGCCCGCACGGCGTCTGGACGTCGCACCCGACCAACCGCGCCTACATGTCCGCGCAGTTCGAGCGGAAGCTGACCGAGTTTTGCACGCGCGGCGGGGACGAAGCGCTGGCCGCGCGGCTGCGGGCCGGCATCCTGGCGCGCAGCGTCCTGCTCGACGCAGCCGACACGCCCCGCCTCTGCCACTATGACTTCCACGCCGGCAACGTGCTGGTGACACCGGAGGGGCAGCCGCGTCTCACCGGCATCGTCGATTTCGAGAATGCCACCGCCGGCGATCCGCTGATGGACGTCGCCAAGGCGCTCTACTACTTCACGCCGAAGGACGCGCCGAAGCGCGACGGATTGCTCGCGGGTTATGGCGCGAGCGACCGTTCTGATTGGGAAGCCACGATCGCCCTCTACCGGCTGGCCTCGACGCTCGAGCTGTGGTGCTGGTTCGCCCAGATCGGGAAGATGGACGCGCTCCCGAAGATCACCGAGGAGTTGGAACGCGCCGCGAATACCTTGGCGTAGCCCGGATTTCGCTTCGCTTCATCCGGGCTACAGGAAATTCAACGGCCCGGCGGCGCTAGCCGCCGTTGCCGTTCTCGCCGTTTTCCTCTTCCGGAATGTGCTCGACCGAGACCACGTGCTCGTCCTCGGCGGTGTCGAACACGATCACGCCCTGGGTTGAGCGGCCGGCGACGCGGATGTCCGCCACCGGGCAGCGGATCAGCTGGCCCTTGTCGGTGACCAGCATGATCTGGTCGGCGTCCTCGACCGGGAACGATGCCACCAGGTTGCCGTTGCGGTTGTTGACGCTCATCGCGACGATGCCTTTGCCGCCGCGGCCGGTGGTGCGGTACTCGTAGGACGAGGTCCGCTTCCCATAGCCGTTGACGGAGACGGTCAGCACGACCTGCTCGGCCGCCGACAGCTCGGCATAGCGCTCCTGCGACAGCTGGATCGCATTCGCGGTCTCCTCGCCTTCGGCCTCGACCGGCTCCTCGGCCGCGGCTTCGCCGGCCACGGCGCGGCGCATCTTCAGGTAGGCCGAGCGCTCGTCCGAGGTGGTCTCGACATGGCGCAGGATCGCCAGCGAGATCAGCTTGTCGGCCTCGGCCAGCGCGATGCCGCGCACGCCCATCGAGGTGCGGCCGGTGAAGACACGCACATCGGTGACGGGGAAACGGATGCACTGGCCGCCGGCGGCGGTCAGCAGCACGTCGTCGCGCTCGGTGCAGATCTGCACGTCGACGATCGCCTCGCCTTCACCGAGCTTCATCGCGATGATGCCGGAGCGGCGGACGTCGACGAAATCAGACAGCTTGTTGCGGCGAACCGTGCCGCCGGTCGTCGCGAACATCACGTCGAGATTGGCCCAGGAGGATTCATCCTCCGGCAGCGGCATGATGGTGGTGATGCGCTCGCCCTGCTCCAGCGGCAGGATATTGATCAGCGCCTTGCCGCGCGCGTTCGGCGCTGCCATCGGCAGCCGCCAGACCTTTTCCTTGTAGACCTGACCGCGCGACGAGAAGAACAGCACCGGCGTGTGCGTGGACGCCACGAACAGGCGCGAGACGAAATCCTCGTCGCGGGTCTGCATGCCGGCGCGGCCCTTGCCGCCGCGGCGCTGCGCCCGGTAGGTCGACAGCGGCACGCGCTTGACGTAGCCCGCGTGCGACACGGTCACGACCATGTCCTCGCGCTGGATCAGGTCCTCGTCCTCGACCTCGCCTTCCTGCTCGATGATCTCGGTCTTGCGCGGCGTGGCGAACTGCTGCTTCACCTCGGCGAGTTCGGTCTTGACGATGCCCTGCACGCGCGCACGCGAGCGCAGGATGTCGAGATAGTCGGCGATCTCGGCGGCGAGCTTGTCGAGCTCTTCGGAAATCTCGTCCCGCCCCAGCGCGGTCAGGCGCTGCAGCCGAAGGTCGAGGATGGCCCTGGCCTGCTCCATCGACAGCCGCAGCGTGCCGTCCTCGTTGATGCGATGCCGGGGATCGTCGATCAGCGTGATCATCGCCTCGACGTCGCGCGCCGGCCAGTCACGCGACATCAGGGCCTCGCGCGCGGTGTTCGGATCGGGCGAGGTCCGGATGACGCGGATGATCTCATCGATGTTGGCGACCGCGATCGCGAGGCCGACCAGGATGTGGGCGCGGTCTCGCGCCTTGCCGAGCAGGAACTTGGTCCGCCGGGTCACCACCTGCTCGCGGAACGCGACGAAGATGGTGAGCAGGTCCTTCAGATTCATCGTCTGCGGACGGCCGGAATCCAGCGCCAGCATGTTGGCCGGGAAATTGGTCTGCAGCGGTGTGAACCGGTAGAGCTGGTTCAGCACCACGTCGGGCACCGCTTCGCGCTTCAGTTCGATGACGACGCGATAGCCGTCGCGATCGGACTCGTCGCGCAGGTCCCCGATGCCCTCGATCTTCTTCTCTTTGACGAGATCGGCGATGCGCTCGACCATCGTCGCCTTGTTCACCTGATAGGGAATCTCGGTGATGACGATCGCTTCACGGTCCTTGCGGATGGTGTCGATCGTCACCTTGCCGCGCATCACGATCGAGCCACGGCCGAGATGGTAGGCGCTGCGAATGCCCTGGCGGCCCAGGATGACGCCGCCGGTCGGGAAGTCCGGTCCGGGAATGATGTCGATCAGTTCGTCGATCGTGAGCGCCGGATTGTCGATCAGCGCCACGCAGGCGTCGACGACCTCGCCGAGATTGTGCGGCGGGATGTTGGTCGCCATGCCGACGGCGATGCCGCCGGCGCCATTGACCAGCAGGTTCGGGAACCGGGCCGGCAGAACCGACGGCTCCTTCTCGGAGTTGTCGTAGTTCGGCTGGAAATCGACGGTTTCCATGTCGATGTCGGCCAGAACGGCAAGCGCCGCCCGGGTCAGCCGCGCTTCCGTATATCGATAGGCGGCCGGCGGATCGCCGTCGACCGAACCGAAATTGCCCTGGCCGTCGATCAGCGGCACGCGCAGCGAGAAATCCTGCGCCATGCGGACCATCGCGTCGTAAATCGACTGGTCGCCATGCGGGTGATATTTACCGATCACGTCGCCGACGACGCGCGCGGATTTCACGTATTTCTTGTCCGGCGTATGTCCCTGCTCATGCATCGAATAGAGGATGCGCCGGTGCACCGGCTTGAGCCCGTCGCGCGCATCGGGCAGCGCACGCGACACGATCACGCTCATCGCGTAATCGAGGTAGGACTTCTTCATCTCGTCGAGAATGGAAACGGGACGAATATCTGAGGGTCCCGGCGGCTCGCCGGGCTTGTGGTCGTCGTTATCGGACAAAGGGGAAATCCGGTCGGTTCTACTGGGGAATCATATAGCCCATCGGAGGCCTGATAACCACCCTCGGGCGGCTCCGGCAAGCCGTTTTTCCGTTCGTTTTTTCATGCACTTAGGGGTTGGACACCGAGGTTCCGGCTGCTTGGTCGGGAAGCGTGCAGCGAATGGCGAAGAGCGAACGGAAAAATCCCTATTCGCCACTCGCCATAGGCTGCTCGCCTCTTCCGTCACTGGCCGAAAACCACCGCATGCATGATCCGCCCGGGCATCAAGGTGAACAGTCCGGCGATGAGCAGTGCGCCGAAGAAGATGCCGATCATCGTGAACCTGTGGCGGCGGACATTGTGGCTCCGAGCCGCCATTACGCCGAGCACCAGCATCGCCAGCGAGAAGATCGACAGCAGGTGGATCGGGCTCCAGGGACCGACCAGCTGGATCTGATGGATCCAGAACGAGCTTCCAGCGACCACCAGCATCAGGATCACCCAGATCCGCCCAGGGTCCGGTGCGGCAGCGTGCCTTTGGGGGCGGCGAGCTGGATAGAGCCGAGCACGAAGGCGGCCATCGCGGCAAAGGCGTGGAGCGGGATCGCAGGCGTGGCGTCGAGCAATGGCGCGAGGCTCATGATGGCGGCCCTCGAGTGAAGCTCGCGGCCAGACATCAATTGCCGCAGGCAAATGTAAATATCATTTACATTCACCTGTGTCAAAGTCCAAGGAACCCGCATCACTGCACGGAGGATCAGCGCCGTTCCGACAGATAGTTACCGGGTTATCTTCATATTCCACACGAGGAAATTGCTACTCCGGATCGCAACAACCGTTCCGGAGAATGATCTTCACGGAACGGCGCCTGACGGAACGGATGGAAGCGCGACCGCTCCTCAGAACGGGATGTCGTCGTCCATGTCGCTGTTGCGGCTGCCGCCACCCGCGGCGACGGCGCGGCGCGGCGCCGAGCTGACCGGTCCGGACGAGCCGAAATCGCTGCCGGCATCATCAGAGAAGCTGCCGCCTCCGCCGCCCCGCCCGTCGAGCATGGTGAGGTTGGAGTTGAAGCCCTGCAGCACGACTTCGGTCGAGTACTTCTCGACGCCGCTCTGGTCGGTCCATTTGCGGGTCTGCAGCTGACCCTCGATGTACACCTTGGCGCCCTTCTTCAGATACTGCTCGGCGACCTTGCAGAGGCCCTCGTTGAAGATCACGACGCGGTGCCACTCGGTCTTTTCCTTGCGCTCGCCGGTGCCCTTGTCGCGCCAGGTTTCCGAGGTGGCGATGGAAAGGTTTGCGATCGGACGGCCGTCCTGCGTCCGCCGGATTTCCGGATCCTTGCCGAGATTTCCCACCAGGATCACCTTGTTCACGCTTCCTGCCATCGCATCATCTCCACTCAAAAACCGGGCGTCCGGACATCGGCCGCCACTCTCAACCTTCGCCACTTGCGTCGCAGGCGTCGTGGATGACCCTATACGCCGGTGCCGGCTCGCCGCCTTTGCCCTCACGCCGGTTATCCACGATATTCAAGATATAGCATCGCATCCGGAATTGTTCCAGTTTTGTTCGCACAACCAGCCGTAGAAACGGCCAGTGCCGACCGAGCGGCAGTCGATCTCGGCACCGGCCGACACCCGGCAACGAGATTTAGAAAAACAACAAACAAATCAGCACCTTGCCTTACTGTTACTTCTCCCGGGAGTGTTGCATTTGGGAGACTGCGTTTCCGGTTGAATCAGCGTATAGCTCCAATCATGGCGCGGGCGCTCGCGTCTGGGATCGTGCTTCGGGACCGTTTGGAAGCCGATCGGGGAATTGGGGGACTGATAATGAAGAAGTTTTTGCTCGGTACGGTTGCTCTGATTGCGTTTGCTGCGCCTGCCGCGGCCGCCGATCTCGCTGCGCGCCCCTACACCAAGGCGCCGCCGCCGGTGGTTGCCCCGATCTATGACTGGACCGGTTTCTACATCGGCGCCAACGGCGGCTGGGGCTCGAGCCACAATTGCTGGGACCAGCTCCCGGCCGGCATCTTCCTCGCCTCGGACGGTTGCCATGACGCTACCGGCGGCGTCGCCGGTGGCCAGATCGGCTACCGCTGGCAGGCCGGTGCCTGGGTGTTCGGCCTTGAAGCGCAGGGCGACTGGGCTGACCTGAAGGGCAGCAACGGCAGCGCGATCTTCCCGGGCCTGTTCACCAACCAGTCCAAGATCGACGCGTTCGGCCTGTTCACCGGCCAGATCGGCTACGCCGTCAACAACGTGCTGCTCTACGCCAAGGGCGGCGCGGCGCTGACCGATAACCGCTTCAACACCTACTTCACCCCGACCGGCGTGCTGGTCGGCAGCGCCAGCGACACCCGCTGGGGCGGCACTGTCGGCGCCGGCATCGAAGTCGGCTTCGCACCGAACTGGACCGCGGGCATCGAATACGACCACCTGTTCATGCAGGACAAGACCTACAACCTGATCGCCCCCAACGGCACGCTGAACAGCACCATCCGTGATCGCCAGGACGTCGACCTCGTCACCGTCCGCGTGAACTACAAGTGGGGTGGCCCGGTCGTCGCGCGCTACTGATCGCGCCAGGCCGATTGATCCAGACGAAAGGCCGGCCTCGCGCCGGCCTTTTTGTTTGTGCCTGTTTGTGCGCCGGCTTTTTCGTTGCGTGTGCACGCGCACTTCACCGGGGCCGTTTTCGGTGCGTTGTGGTTTCGCGGATACACACGTTCCGGCATTTCTCTGTAGAAGCGCCAGCACGTCACGCGACACTGCTGTGACGCTCTCTTCAATATCTCTGAAGGGACAACAAGAAGATGGGACTGGGACTTTGAAAATGAGGACTGTTTTGCTGGCCTCGGCCGGCATGTTTGCACTGAGCGCTTTTGCACCGGCGATGGCCGCCGACATGGCGGCGCGCGCGCCTTACGTGAAGGCTCCGCCGCCGGTCGCGATCTACAACTGGACCGGCTTCTACGTCGGCGGCTTCGGCGGCTACGCCAGCGAGAACTCCGGCACCCCGAGCATGGAAGGCGGCTTCGGCGGCGGCACCATCGGCTACAACTGGCAGGCCGGCAACATCGTGTACGGCCTCGAGGTCGACGCTGCAGGCGCTGACATCGACGCGTCGGTCTCCGCGCTCGGCGTCACCGCCCGGAGCAAGATCGACTCGCTCGGCACCGTGCGCGGCCGCCTCGGCTTCGCCGTCGACAAGGTGCTGTTCTACGGCACCGGCGGCTACGCCTGGGTCAACAACGAGGTCAGCGTCACCGCGCTCGGCGTGACCGCCTCGCAGAGCAACTTCCACTCCGGCTGGACCGTCGGCGCCGGCGTCGAAGCGTTCATCGCGCCGCAGTGGTCGATCAAGGGCGAATACCTGTATCGCAGCCTCGACAGCGAAAACTATTTCGGCGTGCCCTCCGGCACGCTCGAGCTGCACAGCGCCCAGTTCGGCGTCAACTATCACTTCGGCGGCCCGATCGTCGCCAAGTACTAAGATCGATCTGCGATCCGATCGCGCGGAAAGGCCGGCCTCGCGCCGGCCTTTTTGCGTAAGAGCGTTTTTGAGCGAGGTGGATTCCGGTTCGCGTCAAGAAAACGCGTCAAAGCAGGAATCAGGAGCCCCCGTTCCGATTCGATCGGAACGGCAAAAGGCTCTGGCGGAACCGGCGCTGCTGACGGCTGCTGCCATCAGGCAAACTATCCGTTGATGGACGCGACTCAGCACTGGAAATTGTTGGCCGTTCTTCCTACGTTCCAGTCTTCACTCCCCATCGGCGCAAGGTCCCGGCATCACCGGCGATGCGCGCCCAAAAGGCGCCCAAGCATGCGCCCGGAACTGTCGCTATGGATGAAGTGCTCAAGGCGAAGCGCCAACAGAACGCCGGCTCCTCATCGCGCGCCATCACGATCCGTGGCGCGCGCGAACACAATCTGAAGAACATCGACGTCGAGATTCCCCGCGACAAGCTCGTGGTGTTCACCGGCCTGTCCGGCTCCGGCAAGTCGTCGCTCGCGTTCGACACCATCTATGCCGAGGGCCAGCGCCGCTACGTCGAATCGCTGTCGGCCTATGCGCGCCAGTTCCTCGAGATGATGCAGAAGCCGGATGTCGACCAGATCGACGGCCTGTCGCCGGCGATCTCGATCGAGCAGAAGACCACGTCGAAGAACCCGCGCTCCACCGTCGGCACCGTCACCGAGATCTACGACTACATGCGCCTGCTGTGGGCGCGCGTCGGCGTGCCCTATTCGCCGGCCACCGGCCTGCCGATCGAGAGCCAGATCGTCTCGCAGATGGTCGACCGCGTGCTGGCGCTGCCGGAAGGCACCCGCCTCTACCTGCTGGCGCCGGTCGTGCGCGGCCGCAAGGGCGAGTACAAGAAGGAGCTCGCCGAGTATCTCAAGAAGGGCTTTCAGCGCGTCAAGATCGACGGCACCTTCTACGAACTGTCCGAGGCGCCCGCGCTCGACAAGAAATTCCCGCACGACATCGACGTCGTGGTCGACCGCATCGTGGTGCGTCCCGACCTCGCCCAGCGTCTTGCGGAAAGCTTTGAGACCGCGCTGAAGCTCGCCGAGGGCCTCGCCGTGATCGAATACGCCGACGCGCCGGCGGCGGCCGCGCAGGACGACAAGAAAGAGGACAAGAAGAAGACCGCGAAGATCCACGACAAGAGCGGTCCCGAGCGCATCCTGTTCTCGGAGAAATTCGCCTGTCCGGTCTCCGGCTTCACGATCCCCGAGATCGAGCCGCGCCTGTTCTCGTTCAACAACCCCTATGGCGCTTGCCCGGCCTGCGGCGGCCTCGGCGTCGAGCAGCATATCGACGAGGACCTCGTCATCCCCGACAAGGACCTGACCTTGCGCAAGGGCGCGATCGCGCCCTGGGCGAAATCGTCCTCGCCCTATTACATCCAGACCCTGACCGCGCTCGGCAAGCACTACAAGTTCACGCTCGACACCAAGTGGAAGGACCTCACCAAGAAGGTCCAGAACGCGCTGCTGCACGGCTCCGGCGACGATGAGATCAAGTTCTCCTATGAGGACGGCGTCCGCTCCTACGACACCAAGAAGCCGTTCGAGGGCGTCATCACCAACATCAACCGCCGCTACCGCGAGACCGAGAGCGAGTGGGCGCGCGAGGAGCTCGGCAAGTATTTCTCCGACGTGCCTTGCGCCGGCTGCAACGGCCACCGGCTGAAGCCGGAGGCGCTGTGCGTCAAGATCGGCGGCAAGCATATCGGCGAGATCTCGGAGCTCTCGGTGAAGCGCGCCGGCGAATGGTTCGAGACGGTGCCGGAGGCGCTGAACGCCCAGCAGAACGAGATCGCGACGCGCATCCTCAAGGAGATCCGCGAGCGCCTGACCTTCCTGCTCGACGTCGGCCTGAACTACCTGACGCTGTCGCGCTCGTCCGGCACGCTGTCGGGCGGCGAGAGCCAGCGCATCCGCCTCGCCTCGCAGATCGGCTCGGGCCTCACCGGCGTGCTCTATGTGCTGGACGAGCCGTCGATCGGCCTGCACCAGCGCGACAATGCCCGCCTGCTCGACACGCTGAAGCGGCTGCGCGACCTCGGCAACACCGTGGTCGTGGTCGAGCATGACGAGGACGCCATCCGCCTTGCCGATTACGTGCTCGATATCGGGCCCGGCGCCGGCATGCATGGCGGCCACATCGTCGCCGAGGGCACGCCCGACCAGATCATGCGCAACCCGAAATCGCTGACCGGCAAGTATCTGACCGGCGAGCTTTCGGTCCCGGTGCCCGACCGGCGGCCGCCGAACCACCGGCGCACCATCAAGGTCGTCAACGCCCGCGGCAACAATCTGAAGAACGTCTCGGCCGAGATCCCGCTCGGCCTGTTCACCTGCGTCACCGGCGTCTCCGGCGGCGGCAAGTCGACGCTGCTGATCGACACGCTGTACCGCGCGATCGCCCGCAAGCTCAACAATGCCAGCGAGGGCGCCGCGCCGCACGACCGCATCGAGGGCCTCGAGCACATCGACAAGATCATCGACATCGACCAGTCGCCGATCGGCCGCACGCCGCGTTCCAACCCCGCGACCTATACCGGCGCCTTCACGCCGATCCGCGAATGGTTCGCCGGCCTGCCGGAAGCGAAGGCGCGCGGCTACGAGCCCGGGCGCTTCTCCTTCAACGTCAAGGGCGGCCGCTGCGAGGCCTGCCAGGGCGACGGCGTCATCAAGATCGAGATGCACTTCCTGCCCGACGTCTACGTCACCTGCGACACCTGCAAGGGCAAGCGCTACAACCGCGAGACCCTGGAGGTGCTGTTCAAGGGCAAGAGCATCGCCGACGTGCTCGACATGACGGTCGAGGAAGCTGCCGAATTCTTCAAGGCGGTGCCGCGCGTGCGCGAGACCTTCCAGACCCTGCACCGCGTCGGCCTCGACTACATCCATGTTGGCCAGCAGGCGACGACGCTGTCGGGCGGCGAAGCCCAGCGCGTCAAGCTCGCCAAGGAACTGTCAAAGCGCGCCACCGGCCGCACGCTCTACATCCTGGACGAGCCGACCACCGGCCTGCACTTCCATGACGTCGCAAAACTGCTCGAGGTGCTGCACGAGCTGGTCGCCCAGGGCAACACGGTGGTGGTGATCGAGCACAACCTCGAAGTCATCAAGACCGCCGACTGGGTGATCGACCTCGGCCCCGAAGGCGGCGACGGCGGCGGCGAGATCGTCGCCTGGGGCCCGCCCGAGGACATCGTCAAGGCACCGCGCAGCTACACCGGCAAGTTTCTGGCCCCGGTGCTGAAGAAGGCGAACAGCAAGCCAAGGAAGAGCTCAGCAAGCGAGGCGGCGGAGTGACATTGGTAGGGTGAGCGGGCTGCAAACAAGCTTCGCGCTCGAAGATGACAGCGCTCCACACACCGCTGCGGCGCGCGCAGACATTCCCGAAAACGTGACAAGCAAAGCAGCGCTCTTGGCAACGCTCGCAGCGCAGCTCCGACTCCCCGATTACTTTGGCAACACTTGGGATGCGTTCGAGGAATGTATTCGCGATCTCTCATGGTTGCCCCACGGTCCCGTATTCGTAGCGCATGCGGACGTGCCCCTGATTAGCGACGTGTCGAACGCCATGACCTATGTGGCAATTCTGAATGACGCTGTCTGCAAGATGTCGCGATCGGCGGACCATCCGCTTTCTGTCGCATTTCCACCCCAGTATCGCGACCAGGTCATGTGGTTGCTTCGAGCGGACCACGCCCGTCGCACGTAGCGCGCAGGATGGGCGGAGCGAAGCGAAACCCATCGACTCATCTCGCGGCTTGAACGATGGGTATCGCTTCGCTCCACCCATCCTACGGATTGCTGCGATAGGTAGCGATCTGCCAGACGTTTGCCCATGAATCCCGAACTGTCGCTCGTCTGTCACCATAAGGCGTATCCGCAGGCAGCTCGATCGATTCAGCGCCTGCCGCGATCGCTCGCCGGTAGGTCTCGTCCGTGTTCTGAACATAGACGTAGAGAAACGCCGGCATGGCCTCGCGCACGCCTCCGCCATCGCTGATCAGCGATGACCGAGTCTTCGATCCGGATTTCCGTCGGCGCTCCGGAGCGGACATCGCCCTGCGCATCGAAAACGTCTCGAAGGAATCTGGCCAACCCGGTGAGGTCGCTCGTGATAATTCGCGGTATGACGGAAGGCCAGCCGGCGGGCTTGAATTGGGGCATGTATACCTGTCTTGAACTAAGCAAGTAGCCCGCATGAGCGAAGCGATATGCGGGGTCTATCAGCCGAACAAGTTGACCGCTCCCGCATGTCGCTTCGCTCATGCGGGCTACGGCAGGCCTCAACTACGCCCTACACCGCCCAATAGTTCGGGTGCGTATACGATTGCGAGCGGTCGCCCCAGTCGAACTCGTCGCCGTCGAACTCCGACGGCCCTGCGCGCAAATCCTCCAGCGTCACCTCGGCCTCGAAGGCCTGGCGGACAGGATCGAATCGCAGCGCGGCCCATCTGACGGGATAGTGGTGGTGGGTACTCAGCACGCCGCCGGTCTTGATGATGGCGTAGGCCACCGTTCCGCTCACCTTGTCGAGCATCAGCCGCTCGATCGACCCAAGTTTCGTCCCGTCGCGCCCGAAGACGCAGACGTGTTCGACCCGGTCACTGGGCACCAAGGTATGATGCATGGCATCCTCCCTGTTTCCTGGTGTTTACCTGATAATATAGGCCTGCCGCGCTGGTGAGCCAATGGGTCGCAACTCGGCGACAGGTCGCAGGGCGCGGTTGGCTCTATCCTGCGGCGGCGGACGCTTGCACAATTTCGGAATAATAAAAACGTACCGCTGATTTGCCCGACGCGTCAAGTCGCTTTTCCCGAGTGGCCGTGTCGAATGCCGGCTCGCCGCCGGCTACTGTGCATGGGGTTGTTTTCGATATTTTGGGACACCCCACGCACGTTCCACCTACTCCGTCCTCCTCAGAAACGCCCCGAACGCTCTTGGGCCGTCGCCGACCTTGACCTCGCCAGTTACCTTCAGCTCGGCGGCGTCGATCACGCTCAGCGTGTTGCTCTCCCAGTTCGCGACCAGGATGCGCTTGCCGTCGGCGGTCGCCTCGATGCCTTCGGGGTAGTCGCCGACCGTGATCCGCTTCACGGGCTGCAACGTCGCGAGGTCGAACACGCTGACCTTGCCGTCATACTGGTCGGTGACGAAGCCGCGGCCCTGCGCCAGCGCCACCGCGTAGGGGCGCAGGCCGACATGCACGCGGCCGACCTCGCGGGCGGTCGCGATGTCGATCACGGAGACGTCGTTGGTGCCGACATTGGCGGTGTAGGCGCGCTTGCCGTCGGCATCGATGGTGACCCCGAACGGCCGCGTCCCGACCTTCACGATCCCCCGCCGCTCGCGCGAGGCGGCGTCGATGATGGAGACGCTGTCATCGTCGCGATCCGCCGACAGCAGCAGCAGCCCATCCGGCGTCACCGCCAGCCCGGACGGCGATGCACCGACCGCGATACTTGCGGCGACACGCCGCTCTCTGGCATCGATCACCCGCACCACGGCGGCGTACCAGTCGGCGACATAGACCGTCGCGCCGTCGGGCGCGACCGCGATGCCGAGCGGCCCGCCGCCGACATCGACCCGACCGACGACCTTTCGCGTCGACGCGTCGACCACGGTGACCGCCTTGGCATCCGGACTGGTCACATAGGCGAAGCGGCCGTCATTGCTGACGGCAACGCCGGCGGGCTTGCCGCCGATCGCGATGGTCGCGACCGGCTTCGAGGTCGCGAGATCGACCACCGTGAGGTCGTCGCTGAGCTGGTTGGTGACGAATGCCTCCTCGGCGCGCGCGGCGCCGAGGCTGGCGAGCAGCGCGACGAGCACAATCGCGCGCATCGCTAAAGCCCGATGAGATTGGGGCGAACCATGATCGCGCTCTAGCTCCTTGTTTTGAGCATGATCCTGTCGGAAAACCGCTTCGCACTTTGCCGGATCATGCTCAGGTCCCGCTCTCGATCTTCTTCTTCAGCGCTTCGAGCCCGGCCTTGTAGAGCCCGCTCACCGCCTTCACCGCGGCCTCGTCACTCAGCTCCGGCGGCGGATCATTGTTCGGAAAACCGCGGTAGAACGCGCCGGCCCATTCCAGCTTCGACTTGCCGTCGGGCGCCGGCGACACCGTCAGCGTCGAGGAATAGTTGGTGACCGGCAGCACCTTCACGTCGACCGCCGTGATCCGGTACGAATAGCTCATCATCTCCGGTTCGTATTTGTAGAGTTCCTCGTCGACGGTGGCGCCGGGCCCCAGCGTCAGCCGCCGCGTGGCGCCGATCTCGTTGCCCTTCTCGCCCTCGGTCTTGGTGACGCCGGCGAGCCAGCTCATGTCCTGGAAATTGCCGATCACCGCCCACACCTTGGCCTGCGGCGCGTCGATCTCGATCGATTCCCGCACCTTCTGGCGGGTCGGCCCGTGAGCCCACGCGGCCCCCAACACAGCCAATGCCGCCACCACGACGCAAGCTCGCGCGATCGTTCGCCTCATCCTTGTTCTCTCCCGATATGTGTCGGCCATCCGCCGTCTGGCGCATGCCGCAGTTTATGGTCCGGGTTCTAGACTAGATCGGGGACCGGCTTCTTGCACCAGAGCGAAGTCGCAGCCGGCGGCTTCCCCGGGAGGCAAGCCGGCCGGGCGGTGGGTTCACCCCTCGATCGCCGCCTCGACGAACCCTTTCGGATCGTCGCAGAACTCGCGCATGACCTTGTAATGATCTGTGTCCCTCAGGTTCACCGGCTCGAGCCCGTATTTCGTCAGCCGCAGCAGCGTCGCATTCGGATAGGCCATCAGCACCGGTGAATGCGTGGCCATGATCACCTGGCAGTGGCCGGTGCCGTTCATCCGGTGCAGCAGCTTGAGAAATTCGATCTGGCGCGACGGCGACAGCGCGGATTCCGGCTCGTCGAAGATGAAGATGCCCTGCCGCTGGCAACGCTCGTTGAAGAAGCGCAGGAAGCCCTCGCCGTGGGAATAGGACAGGAAGTTCGGCGGCACGTCCCCGACATCCAGCGCGGCCTCGTCGACATAGCGCGCCACCGAGAGAAAGCTCTCGGCGCGGAAGAACCAGCCATTCGTGATCTTAGGTAGCCAGCTGGCACGCAGCGCCGACGCAAGCGAGCCGCCCATCTTCTCAACGGCATTGCTGTGGTCGACCGCGCGATAACCCTTGCCGCCGCCGGCATCGTCATAGCCGGCCATCACGGCGATGCCCTCCAGCAGCGTCGACTTGCCGGTGCCGTTCTCGCCGACGATGATGGTGATCGCCTTGTCGAAGCTGAGCTCGAAATCGTCGCGCAGCAGCGGCAGCACGAATGGATATGCGTTGCGATTGGGAATGCGCGCGGGATCGAGCCAGACGCGCCTCAGATACGGCGCGGGCATGTTGATCGGGCGGTGTCGTCCTCTGGCCATTCGTCCTGCTTCCGGCACGCCGCGGCGGCGCCAACCACGATCCCAAATCGAGGTGAATCCGTCAAGAACACAACAAGAACACGCGAACTGGTCTGGCGCGCATGTCGGTGCACAATGCTAGGTTCAATGTCCCGCGCATACGACGCGGAATCAGCAAGCCTTGTTTGGGATCCCCGAAATGAAAACCTCGCCTCCGGAAGGGTTCAAGCTCCTGCCGAGCCGCCCAGGATTCATCGACCATAATGGCCCCTACTACTGGCGTGAGACCGGCGACGCCGCGCCTGAATGGGGGTTTCAGAGCGACGACCGGCACGGCAATCCCTACGGCTACATTCATGGCGGGGCGATCCTCGGCTTTCTCGATACCGCCCTCGGCAGTGCCGTGTTCATGGCAACCAAACGCAAATGCGCGACCGTTTCGCTGGACACGCGCTTCGTCGGAGGCGCCGCGCCGGGTCCACGGATCATCGGCCGCACGACCGTGAAAAAGGTGACGCGGACTTTCGCTTTCGTCGATGCGGAAGCCTTCGCCGACGACAAGCTACTGGTGACAGCCGCCGCCGTCTTCCGCGTCTTCGACGACTGAGCCGATGCCAAGTCGCGCCTACATGCTTTTCCGCAAGGCGATCCTCACCGAGCAGCAGGTCGTCTGCATCTATGACGGCCGGCCGCGCGAGCTCTGCCCGCACATCATCGGCCACAGCAAAAGCGGTGAAGAGGTCGTGCTGGCCTGGCAGTTCGCCGGCGAGAGCTCGGGCAAGCTTCCGCAATGGCGCTGCCTGCGGCTCGCCAATGTCAGCGACATCAGCCTGCGCAAGGGCCGTTGGCACGAGGGCGGCTCGCATCGCACCGAGCAACGTTGCGTCAGCGTCATCGACCTCGACATCAACATCGATGTCCGCAAGCGGCGGTGAGCGGCCCATACATCTGAGTTGCTTGACGGCGCAAGCACCGCTTTCCCTGCACCCTCCGCTCAAGCGAGGGCGGAGCGAAATGCAACGCTCGGGCAAACATGTCGCGAGAATACGGATGTGTGACGCGCAGGCGGCATGACACACTCCCTGTCGTCCCGGCGCGAAGGCCGGGACCCAACCACGAATGAGTATTGTTGCTCGACGCTGGAACGACGAGTCCCTCTCACAACAACTGCTGCGGAGTATGGGTCCCGGCCTTCGCCGGGACGACGCGGGGATGGGGTATGCCATGCCCCTACGGCTGCTCCGCCTCCGCCAGCACCTCCAGCGCCAGCTCCATCGTCATCAGCACCGGGTTGTCGCCGCGCACCAGGCGTCCCTCGGCGATGCCGCCGAGATAGTCGACCAGCGCGATGTCGAGCTCGGCATGCAGCCGGCCATCCGCGTCCGGTGCGATCTCGCCCGCGGTCACCGCGAGCTCGGTCGCGAACGGCACCACGCTGTGGCCGTCGGTGAAGACGGCCCCGATGGTCGAGCCGACGCCGCCATGCAGCCGCGCGCGCAGGATGCCGTGCTGGCGGCAGAAGCCTTCCAGCGCGCAGGCAAAATCCTGGTTCGGCCGGAGCCGGAGCGCGAAGGCATGGCTCGTGGTCTTCGCCCCGCGCGGCGCGCTGGCGACGGGGCCGAACAGCTTGAAATTGGTCTCGCTGTCCGCTTTGGCCAGGAACGTCGCGCCGTCGATCCCGAACGCGTTGACCTCGAACGGCTCGGCGACAATGGTTTCATCCGGCAGCATGTGGCCGCCGTTGAAGCGGCCATCGGCCTCGGTCCACAAGCCGTGGCAATGAAAGAACGGCGCGCCGTCGCGTTCGCCGAAGGTCAGCGCCGCAAGCTTGAGGCGTGTCACACCGTCGGGACGGAACGTGTCGCTGTAGAACGCGGCGTTGACGCCGTCCTTCGACAGCGCCGGCATCACATAGGCGAACGGCCCGACCGCGCCGCCCCTGGCGCTCAATACGCCGCCGGAAAATCCTTCTGCCGCAAAGCCGCGGCGCACGGCTTCGAGCAACGGAATGCCGGCCTCGAGCACGAATGAAAAGGCGCGGCCGCGCGCGCTGACCCATTGGATGCGCTCTGGATGCGGAGCGCCGGGCTGGGCGATGCTGCGCATCGCCTCACGCGCCCGTCGATTTGGCGATCACCTCGAGCAGCCCGCGCGCCTCGAGCTCGTCGCGGATCAGCCGCTTCGGCACCTTGCCGTAGCCGGACTTCGGCAGCGCCTCCCAGAAGAAGAAGCGCTTCGGCATCTTGTAGCGCGGCACTTTCGGCGCGAGATAGGCGGCAAGCTCCGCCTCCGCGACCGCCTCGGTGCCCTCGCGCGCGACGCAGACGGCGACGCCGACCTCGCCCCAGAACGGATCGGGCACGCCGAGCACCGCGACCTCGCCGACCGCGGGATGCGTCAAGAGCTTCTCCTCGATCTCGCGCGGATAGATGTTGGAGCCGCCCGAGATGTACATGTCGGAGGCGCGGCCGGTGATGTAGACGAAACCCTCCTCGTCCATATGGCCGAGGTCGCCGGTGCGGAACCAGCCGTCGCGAAACGCCTTCGCGTTGGCCTCGGGATTGTCGTAATAGCCCGCGAACACGCCGGGACCGATCACGCAGATCTCGCCGGTCTCGTGCGCCTTCAGCTCGCTTCCATCGTCGTCCTGGATCGAGACCTGCATCCCGGTGCGCTCGAAGCCGCAGGTGCCGATCCGCGCACGCGGCCCGTCCTCGGGATCGTGCAGGCCGGGCGGCAGCACCGTGATGTTGCCGGTGACCTCGCCGAGGCCGAAATATTGCACCAGCACGCCGCCGAGCTTGTGCAGCGCCGCCTTCTGGTCCTCGCGATACATCGGCGCGCCGGCATAGATGATGTAGCGCAGCGAGGAATGGTCGTGCTGGTCGGCGGCGGGATGCTCGACCATCATCTTCAGGATCGTCGGCACCGTGAACATGTTGCTGACGCGATGCTTGGCGATCAGCCGGAAGGCTTCGGCGATGTCGAACTTCTCCGACGGCAGCAGGATGGTCGGCACGCCGCGCGCAGTCTGCACCAATTGATGCACACCGGCGCCATGCGACAGCGGCGCCACCACCAGCGAGGCGTCCTCTTCCGTCGTGCCGGGCATCAGGTCGGCGAGATGGTTGGTGATGACGAAGGCCATCTGGCCATGGGTCAAGACGGCGGCCTTGGAGCGGCCGGTGGTGCCGGAGGTGAAGAAGAACCAGCAGGGATCGTCGTAGTCCACGGCAACGTTCTCGACCACAGCGCGGGCGTGTCTGGCGATGACATCACCGACGGTCGCCTCGCCGAACGTGCCCTCCTCCCCGATCCGCCAGACGAATTCGAGCGCGGGATTGGCGGCCGCCTTGGCATGTTCGGGGAAGTCGGCGTGGCAGAGAAATGCCTTGGCGCCGGAGGCTTCCGCGAGATAGGCGACCTCGTCCGGCATCAGGCGGAAATTGGTCGGCACCCACACCGCGCCAAGCCGGAAGGCCGCGAACATCGACCAGAACATCTCGTCGCAGTTCTTGGAATGCACCAGGATGCGGTCGCCCTTGACGATGCCGCGCGCGGCCAGCGCCGCCGCCAGCGCCGAGACGTTCTGGTCGATGTGACGCCAGGACCAGGCCTTCTCGTTCCAGATGAAGCCGGGTCGATCCCCGTGGCGGCGGGCGTTCTGGGTCAGGATGTAGGCGAGGTTCATCACCCGGCGCGACACCCGCGCGATCCCGCCGCGCGGAGCGGCAGCAGCCGTCCCGCTCATTGCCGCCCCGCCGATACGCACAACAGACAGGGCAAGGTCAGGACGGTCATCGGGTATTTCCTCGGTCAGAACCGGGCGTCTTCAAGCGCCGCAAGGGGTCGGTCCCACTTGGTTTATCGCCAAGCCGCCGCCTTCGGCAAGGCCCGCCGGGCGCACCCCGATGATACCGCGCGCCGGCGGCGGCCAACCCGTTGTTTTCTGCCCAGGCCGCTACTGCGGGTGCTTGGCGAGTTCCTGCTCGCTCAGGTTCCAGTCCTGCCACAGCTGCAACGCGCCTATAAAGGCGACCAGTGCGCCGAGCAGGATGTGCCAGAACTGCAGCCAGTGGTCCTCGGCATAACCGAAGACCAGGGGCGATGCCATCAGCCAGAGGCCGAGCAGGATGCTTGCGACCTCCTCCCAGCGGTGCAGCGCGACATATTCGAGCTGGGCGATGCCGAGCACCAGCATGCCGACCATGAAGCTGTTGAGGACGAGGTGGCTGCGCTCGATATCGACGGCGCCGCTCACCTGCATCGGAAACCAGGGCGAGACCATGATCAGCACGCCGAGCAGCATGCCGACCCAGTCCTCCCAGGGACGGTGTGTGTTGAAGAAACGATTGTCCGACATGACGAACCTCCTCCGACAAGAGGCATACGTTCGGCGGCCGGCTCCGCCACTCCGTACCAGACGACCATCCGGCCGCATCAGGGGCGTATGTCTGACATCAAACCTAATCGAACTGCATCCGTCCGCAAGGCCCGTCCAGCGGGTGTGCGACGCGGCAGCGGCGATCGTGGCCGGCAGGGTGTCACCGGGCCCCACCGAGCCGCGCCAGTGCCCCCTTGGCGCTTTGCAGATCGGGCTGCAGCTCGAGCGCCTTGCGGAAATCGGCCGCCGCACCCTTCTTGTCGCCGAGCCGCAGCTTGGCCTGGCCGCGATTATTCCAGGAATAGACGTCGTTCGGATCGTATTGCAGCGCCTTGTCGTAATCGGCGAGCCCGCCCTTGTTGTCACCCTGATAGAGACGGATCATGCCGCGGTTGCGCCAGCCGCGCGCATCGGTCGGCGCGATCCTCGCCGCCTCACCGTAATCGGCGGCTGCGCGATCGAGCTGCTCGGTATCGCGATAGACATTGCCGCGGTTGATATAGGCGAGCACGTTGGGCTCGAGCCTGATCTCCGTGGTGAAGTCGGCGATCGCATGCGCAGCGTCGCGCTTGCGGTAGTAGACGAAGCCGCGATTGCCGTAGGCGGTGGCGAGCTGCGGATTGTATTTGATGGCGAGGCTGAGATCGGCCAGCGCGCGGTCGAGATCGCCCTTGTTGAGCCAGGCATCGCCGCGATTGTTGTAGGCCAGCGCGAACGCCGGATCGATGCGGATCGCCTCGTCGTAATCGGCAATCGCATGATCGAGATCGCGCTTGAAGGCGTAGACGCGGCCGCGATTGGTGTAGGCGCAGGCATAGGCGGGATCGAGCTTGATGGCCTCGTTGAGGTCGGCGAGCGCTGCATCGAGCTCGCGCTTCTCGGTCAGCCCATGGCCGCGATTCAATAGGCGCCGGCCAGCCGCTTGCCGGTCTCGGTCTTGCCGTCGATCACCGTGGTGCAGGCGGCCACGCGGTCGCCGGGCGCTGTCGTCAGGCCGACGCAGGTCTGCCAGTTCGGATCGTCGCCGGCGGCGGCTTTCGGCGGGTTTGGAAGCGTCAGGGCGGCGCCGAGCAATACGGCGGTCAGGCAGGCCAAAATGCGCATATCGTCAATCCACAAATGCCAATTTGCGGGTTGGTCGCGGCTTTGCACCGGCGGGTTCACACGCTTACATCAGGGCCTGTCAATCAACCGGGATTTTGCGATGACCGCCGTGCGCGACAACAGGGATCAAAACCGCTTCGAGCTCGACACCGAGGCCGGCACAGCCTTTGCGAACTACCGGCGGACGCCCGCGGTCGTCATCATCACCCATACCGAAACACCGCACGCCCTGCGCGGCCGCGGAATCGCATCGGAGCTGGTCAAGGGTGCGCTTGAGCTGATCCGCGCCGACGGCCGCAAGGTGATCGCCGGCTGCGGTTTCGTGGTGGATTACCTCGACAAGCATCCGGAATACGCGGACCTTGCCGGCTAGAGCCCGTTCCGTTCCGATGGAATCGGAACGGGGCTCTAGCCGCTCCTTATGACGCGTTCTCTTTACGCGAACCGGTATCCACTTCGCTCGAAAACGCTTTTGCCCGCGTTCGTCAGACGATCTTGATCGACATGTCGGGCAGGCCCTCGAGCTTGCACAGCAGCACGTCGCCCTTGACCACAGGGCCGACGTTCTCCGGCGTACCGGAATAGATGATGTCGCCGGCCTTCAGCTCGAATGCCTCGGACAGCTTTGCGATCTGCTCGGCGACGCTCCAGATCATGTTCTTCAGATCCGAGCTTTGTCGCACCGTGCCGTTGATCGCGAGCGAGATCGCCCCTTGCGTGAAATGGCCGGTCTTATCAGCCGGATGGATCGGCCCGAGCACCGCGGCATGGTCAAAGCTCTTGCCGATCTCCCAGGGCTTCTTCTCCGCGGCCATGCCGTTCTGCAGATCGCGCCGCGTCATGTCGAGGCCGAGCGCGTAGCCATAGACGTGATCGAGCGCCTTGTCGGCCGGAATATTGGTGCCGCCGGACTTCAACGCGGCGACCAGCTCGACCTCGTGGTGATAGTTCTTGGTCAGCGACGGATAGGGATGATCGGCGACGGTGCCGATCGCGACATTCTGGATCGCATCCGTCGGCTTCTGGAAGAAGAACGGCGGCTCGCGCGTCGGGTCCGAACCACGCTCGATCGCGTGCGCGGCGTAGTTGCGGCCGATGCAGTAGATGCGGCGAACCTGAAACACCTCGCTGGCGCCGACGATCGGGATCGTCACGGCCGCGACCGGAAACATCGCCTTTGGCGCGGCCTCGGCATGGACCGGCGCGGATTGCGCGGCGGCACCGGCCAGTGCGAGGGCGCCGGTCGCAAGCATCGTCCGGCGATCGAGATCAGTCATGGGCGTTCTCCTCGTTGTTGTTGGCCGATCTATAGATGCTCGCCGGTCGATAAAAAAGGGCCCGCGCTGGCGCGAGCCCTGGCTATGCGCGGGAGGATGATCCCGTCAGTGCTTGATGTCGGGGGGCAGCTTGCCGCCATTTGCCGCGAGCTTCGTCATCACCTGCTTGTGCAGCCAGATGTTCATGCTGGCGGAATCGTTGGTATCGCCGGTGTAGCCGAGCTCCTTGGCGAGCTCCTTGCGGGCCGACAGGCTGGAGTCGATGTCGAGCGCCTTCATCAGGTCGACGATCGAGGTCCGCCACTCGAGCTTCTCGCCCTTCGCGGCAACCGCCTTGTCGAGAATCGGGGCGACGTCAACCGACTGCGCCGGCGCCGCACCGGCGGGCACCGCGGCGGGAGACGACGATGCGCTGCCGGATCCACCGGCGGGAGCTGCGCTTGTGGCCGTTCCGCCGGCGGGCGCGGCGCTGGCGCTACTGCCGAAGATCGCGCCCATGATTTTTCCAAAAATGCTCATCGTTCGCTCCCAAGAGAGTTGAGATGTGAAGGCCAGACGGCCTTGGCGCGCCTGACCGAGGTCGCAGTTCAAGTCTATCGCCCCCTCCATAGCTTGCCAATGCGACATTCACTTAAGCGTGAGTGCTTTTGGCACGGTTTGGGAGTACCCTTGTTTTACAGTTCGCGACACGGCCAGTTCCCTGCTCTGTCTTTCGCGTCTGGCTTGCTCGTGATCGCTTCGAGAGGCGGCAGGTTTGTGCCCGCGTGCCGGGCGCCAGATGCGACCGCCCAGAGGGAGACAACGACCATGGCCACGTCATACCAAGGCAATGTCACATCGATGACGCAGAGCGGACAAGGCGCCGCGTCTGCGCCTGTCATCCGCACCATCGGCCTGTCCGATTTGCATCATGCGCTGCGTCTCGGCTGGGAAGACTTCAAGGCGGTGCCAAGTCACGCCATCATCCTCTGCCTGATCTATCCGGTGCTCGGCCTCGTGCTTGCGCGCACCGTGCACGGCTATTCCGTGCTGCCCCTGCTGTTTCCGCTGGCCGCGGGCTTTGCCCTGCTCGGCCCGTTTGCCGCCATCGGCCTCTACGAGATGAGCCGCCGCCGCGAGGATGGCGGGGAAGCATCTGCTTGGGATGCCATGGAGGTATTCCGCTCACCGTCATTCGGCGCGATGCTCGGGGTCGGAACGCTGCTGTTCGCGCTGTTCGTTACCTGGATCGCCACCGCCCAGGCGATCTACACGGCGGTGTTCGGCTATGAGACCGCGGCCAACATTCCCGATTTTGCCGCGCGCGTGCTGACCACCCAGCAAGGCTGGTGGCTCATCGTGGTCGGCTGCAGCGTCGGCTTCCTGTTCGCGCTCGTCGCGCTTTGCATCAGCGTGATCGCCTTCCCCATGATGCTCGACCGCCAGGCAACCGCTGGCGAAGCCATGGTGACGTCGATGCGCGCCGTCGCACAGAACCCGGTGCCGATGGCGGCCTGGGGCCTGATCGTCGCGGTGCTGCTGGTGCTGGGCACGATCCCGTTCTTCCTCGGGCTTGCCGTGGTGATCCCGCTGCTCGGTCACGCCACCTGGCATCTCTATCGCGAGGTCATCGTCAAGGATCCGAACGCGCGGCCGGTGATCCCCGAACCGCGCGAGCGCAAGCCCGCCGCGGACTTCCCGGCCAATCTGTTTCCGTGGCGGCGCGGCGATCGCGGCTAAGCGCCGCTAACCCGGATTCGTAAACGTCAAAGCAACCGCCGGCCGATATGTTCGGCCGGCGGTTTGTCGTTCAGGATCGTCAAATGGGTGTGAAACTGGCGTGGCATTTGCAGCGCTACCTGAGGAAAAAGCGGCTCGGTCACGAGCCTTGTTTTGGCCGCTGTTGCCGCGAACATACCCGCCGCCCTTCGCGACCATCGATGACATCGCAGACTCCGGAGTGAATTGCCTATGACCTCTCGCCTTTGCTTTCGCACGCTCGCCATTGGCGCGTGGCTCCTGACCTCGACGGCGTCGGCGCTGGCCGCCCAATGCGGCACGGGCACGTTCGAATCCTGGCTCGACGATTTCAAGAAAGAGGCTGCGACGAAGGGCATTTCGCAGAACGCGATCCAGGCCGGGTTGACCGGCGTCACGCAAGACAAGGCGATCCTCGCCCGCGACCATTCGCAGCAGGTGTTCAGCCAAACGTTCGAGCAGTTCTCGGGCCGCATGGTGCCGCCGCGGCTCAATCGCGGCTCCGACATGATGAAGCGCTACGGCTCCGTGCTGTCGCGGATCGAGGAGGCCTACGGCGTGCCGGGCGAGATCCTGGTTGCGATCTGGGGACTGGAGACCGATTTCGGCGTCAACACCGGCAAGTTTCCGACCATACGTTCACTGGCGACGCTCGCCTATGACTGCCGCCGCTCCGACATGTTCAAGGCCGAGTTGATGGACGCCTTGCGCATCGTCGAGCGCGGCGATCTGCCGCCGCAGGAGATGCGCGGCGCCTGGGCCGGCGAGATCGGCCAGACTCAATTCATGCCGTCGTCCTACATCAAGTTCGCGGTCGACTTTGACGGCAACGGCAAGCGCGACCTCCTGCACAACGTGCCCGACGTGCTGGCGTCGACGGCGAACTATTTGAAGAGCTATGGCTGGAAGAAGGGCAAGGGCTGGGAGCCCGGCAGCGAGAATTTTGCGGTGATCCAGCAGTGGAACAAGAGCGAGGTTTACGCCAAGACGATCGGCTACTTCGCCACCCAACTCGCCAAAGCTCCGTAGCGCTTTCACACCAGCTCGAGCGGCGCAGCGAGCCAAGGACGAGGCCACCCTTCTGCTCTGACTCGATCAAAGCCGGTCCAGCTACGGATGAATCAAAAAGGGCCGACTGCCCCAGGCAATCGGCCCTTATCGCCATGATCAAAACCTACTTCGCCATGCTGGCTTCGGCAGCCTTGCTGAGATGCGCGCCGCAAGCACCCCACTGGTTGTTCAGCATCGCGTCCTGAGCGAGCGAGACTTCCTTCTCCGCCGCGAATTTGACCTCATTGTCAGCCATAGCTTCGACTGCAGCTTCGGTCTTGCCGAGATTGGCACCGCTGCAGCCGAGGCCCGCGTGATGACGATGCGCGGCCTGAGCGGGAGCGACAGCGTAGGCAACGGCAGCCACGGTGGCTGCAGCGATCAATGTCTTAATCATGGGATGATCCATCTGTTGTTCTTGGACAGATCCCAGCGTGATTGCGGAATCTGCGGAACGATTATTCGCTGTTCCCGAGACCGTTCAGAATGAACTTCGCGCGATACAAACGTGATGAGCGCTGCGCGCGTATCGCGCATGCGTTGCATAGTGTTTTGATTACATGTCGGTAAGGAAGCGGCGCCGCAATAGCATTGCTGGGCACGTTCACTTCAATCGAGCTGCACTTCCGATAATCAGTAGCGCGTTCGCGCGGCAGGCGAAAATCTGAGCGGGTAGGACGACCAAATTACCTCCGAGGTCAATGCGACTGATTGACGCTGCGTCTGCCTAGGTGGCAACCCCATCATGTTATGAATATTAAATCATTTATACAGCAATATTCCGCATGCGAATCACGCATGGAACACGCTGCCGTGATCTGGCGTCAGACGCGCGCCATCCCTTGACCGAACGGTCCGTAATTACCATATGAACAGCGTAGTTCAAGTCACCACCATTCTTCTAACTCACTGATCTCAAGAAGCTTTTGACGCCGTCGCCCGGCTCTGCGGAACTTTGGTCCACCGGACCTGGCTCCATGCGCCAAACGGTTAACCGGAACTTACTGCCGCCATGCGTTTTGAGCCTAGCTGCATCGCAACATCGGAACTACCGCACTGCACTATATCATCTATATTCACTTCAACGATGAAGCTTTAGAAAAGCTGAATCTGAATTACTAGGAGACTACCATGTTGCTCTCGCTCATCCGCATGATCCAGGCTTTCCGGGATTATCAGCGCAATGTCAGCGAACTGTCCCAGCTCAGCGATCGTGAACTCGCCGATATCGGCCTCGACCGCTCGGACATTCCGCGCGTTGCCGCCGGCACCTACAACGGCTAATCGGCCGCAAGCCATCTGCTAGACGGATAACGCCCGCTTCCACAGCGGGCGTTGTCGTTTGTGGTGCGGTTTCAGATGCATATGAGATCAAAACGCGCTAACGCTGCGCGATGACACCGCATCAATCCTCTTCCCAACCCGTGCACATCGTGGGCGCGGGGCTCGCCGGCTCGGAAGCCGCCTGGCAGGTCGCCAATGCCGGCGTCCGCGCCGTGCTGCATGAAATGCGCCCGCACAGGATGACTGAGGCGCATCGGACCGACGGTTGCGCCGAACTGGTCTGCTCGAACTCCTTCCGCTCCGATGATGCCGCCAACAACGCGGTCGGGCTGCTGCACGCCGAGATGCGGCGGCTGGGCTCCCTGATCATGCGCTCGGCCGACGCCAACCAGGTGCCCGCCGGCGGCGCGCTGGCGGTCGACCGCGACGGCTTTTCGGCCGCCGTCACCAAGGCGCTGAACGAACATCCGCTGATCGAGATCAGCCGCGAGGAAGTCGCAGGACTGCCGCCGGCCGACTGGAGCAACGTCATCGTCGCGACCGGTCCCCTCACCTCGGCGCCGCTTGCCGACGCCATCAGGCAGCTGACCGACGAGAGCGCGCTGGCATTCTTCGACGCGATCGCGCCGATCGTGCACAAGGATTCCATCGACATGTCGGTGGCCTGGTTTCAATCGCGCTACGACAAGGTCGGCCCCGGCGGCACCGGCGCGGACTACATCAACTGCCCGATGACGAAGGAGCAATATGACGCCTTCGTCGCCGCGCTGCTCGACGGCGAGAAGGTCGACTTCAAGGACTGGGAGACCAACACGCCCTATTTCGACGGCTGCCTGCCGGTCGAGGTGATGGCCGAGCGCGGTCACGAGACGCTGCGCCACGGGCCGATGAAGCCGGTGGGATTGACCAATCCGCACAACCCGACCGTCAAGCCGTATGCGATCGTCCAGCTGCGGCAGGACAACAAGCTCGGCACGCTCTACAACATCGTCGGCTTCCAGACCAAGCTGAAGCACGGCGCGCAGCAGCGCGTGTTCCGCACCATCCCCGGCCTCGAGAACGCGGAGTTCGCCCGCCTCGGCGGCCTGCATCGCAACACCTTCCTGAACTCGCCAAAGCTGCTCGACGGTCAGCTGCGTCTGCGCGCGCAGCCGCGGCTGCGCTTCGCCGGGCAGATGACGGGCTGCGAGGGTTATGTCGAGTCGGCCAGCGTCGGCCTGATCGCCGGCCTCTGCGCCGCCGCCGACATGCGCGGTGCCGCGCTGACGCCGCCGCCCGCGACGACCGCGCTCGGCGCGCTGCTCGGCCACATCACCGGTGGCCACATCGAAACGATCGAGGCCGGGTCGCGCTCGTTCCAGCCGATGAACATCAATTTCGGTCTGTTCCCGCCGCTGGCCAGTGCGCCGACCAAGAAGCCGGACGGCTCGCGGCTGCGCGGCAACGAGAAGACCGTCGCCAAGAAGCAGGCGATCAGCGCGCGCGCGCTCGCCGATCTCGACCACTGGATCGCAGAGCATCTGCGCGTTGCGGCAGCGGCCTGACAGTCATGAGCTTGCCGAAAGACGATGACACCACCCTGTCGGTGCGGTGGAGCCAGGGCGTGCTGCTCAAGCGCGACGTGTTCTCGACCGTCGAGCGTGGCCGCTTCCGCGCCGATGACGGCGAGGTCGATGGCGTGCTGCGCCGGCTCGATCAGGTGCCGTTCTGGTCGTTCGGCCTGGCGCTGCATCTGTTCTCCCGCGAGCGCCGCGCGCTGACCTTGGCGCGCGACCTCGACGTCGGGCCGAAGCTGTTGTGGGCCGGCCGGCGCGCGCTGGTGCGCGGCTTCATCGACGGCGCGGCGCTGCATCTGGCGAAGCCGCATGGCGATGTCGCCTATTTCCGTTCCGCCAAGGCCGCGTTGCGCAAGCTGCATCGCGCCGGCATCTGCCACAACGATCTCGCCAAGGAGCAGAACTGGCTGGTCGGCCGCGATGGCCGCGCCTACCTCACCGACTTCCAGCTTGCCGCATGCTTCAAGACCCGCAACCGGCTGTTCCGCATCGCCGCCTATGAGGATCTTCGGCATCTGTTGAAGCACAAGCGCAGCTACGCGCCGGAGGCGTTGACGCCGAAAGAGCGTAAGGTGCTCGCAAAGAAGTCCGCGGTCGCCAGCATCTGGCTCAAGACCGGCAAGAAGGTCTACCAGGCGATCACCCGCGGCATCTTCAATTTCACCGACCGCGAAGGCGGCGGCCGGAGACTGGTCAACGACGCCCCGGTATTGATCGATCTGATCCGCAAGAATCCGCAGGTGCGCGACACCGCGATCGTCGCCTTTGCCGACCGGCGCGTCGGCGTCGGACTCTATGCCTTCGTCGAGGCGGACCAGTCCGCGCTGGAGAAGACGCTGCGCAATGAGCTTACCGCGGCCAGGGGCGTCAAGCCGCCCGAACACATCCAGATCGTGCACGCGCTGCCGCGCGATGCCGCCGGCAAGCCGCGCACCGAAATCCTGCAGCTCGTCGCCATGAACCAGATCGACCTGATCGAGCCGATGATGCGCAGCGACGCCGATCGCGAGTTCCTCAAGGACATCCTCGAGCAACGCAAGAATCTGCGCGACCGCTTCAATTTTGAAGTCGCCGAGATGGACCGGCCGACAGGTTAGAGCGCGCTTCTCGGCGCGTGGCCCTCGACAAACGCGGCGCGAAGCTCCACTCTTTGCGAGGGGTAGCGCGCTCAAGGGACAAGTTTAATGCCACTCACCCGTGGCCGAATCGGGGGATATGATTCCGAACGACTGGCGTTTGGATTCACCATGATGAACGGCGACCAGGAAATCGAATGCCAGATCAGCGACGCCGCGCTGGACGAGCTGGCCGGCACGCGCGGAACGGCGAGCATGGCGCGGCAAGCCCAGTTCGTTGCGCTGCGCGACGCGGTCGAGCAGATCGCATCCGACATCTATGACAGCGGCCCGATGGTCAAGGGCGCAACGATCCGGATCTTCACCAAGCACATCCCGAAAGAGCAGAGCTAGCGACCGAATTCCTCCGTGCGCGCGGCTCGCCACAACGTCCAGAGCGTGCGCAGACGCGAGACCGGCTTCGGCAGGAACGGGTCGTTGTCGGCTCTCCTCGCCCGGTTCAGCTCGCGCCTGACGCAAGCGAGCGGCAGAAAGATCGGCCTCACGCCGGACGGGACATCCGCAAGCAGTCCGAATGCGGTCTTGAGATGACCCTGGGCCGCGTCCGCAAGCTGATCGATCGCGGCACGGATGTTCGGCGTCACCTCGCCGGCAAACACCTCCTCCTTGCTGCCGCCGTGCTGCTGCAGCAGCTGCAACGGCAAGAACAGCTGCTGCCGTGAGGCGTCGCGGCCGAGCGAAGCGATGACCTGCGCCATGCCCTGGGCAAGACCCGCATGACGGGCCAGGTGATCGATCGCCTCCGACGGCCGCGCCACCACGCGCGTGGCCTGCGAGAACAGCACCGAGGCCGTGGCGTCGAGATAGCCCTCGAGCGCGGTCAGCGACGGCATCGGGTCGTTGTAGAGATCGAACTGGTGCTCTTCGACCAGCAGCGAGAATGGCGAGACCGGCAGACGGTGATTGCGGATCGTGTGCAGCAGTTCTGCCGCGACCGGATTGCCCTCGACGCCGCCATGGCCCGCGCCGGCCAGCATGTCGGTCCACCATTGCAGCCGCATCTCGCCGGGCAGCGGCTGGCTGACCTGCTCGTGCACGCGCGAGACCTCGATGTTGAAGGCGTAGATCGCAAGCATCGCCCGCCGTTCCGGACCCGGCAGGAACAAGGTCGACGCGTAGCGCACGAAGTCATGGCTCCGCACCAGATCGGCGCAGAAGGCCGCGCCGTCCTTCGGTGCCTCCGTCGCGCTCATGGCACCGCGATCAGCGCCGCTGCGACGCGCCGCCGCTCGCCCAGCATGATGTTGTAGGTGCGGATCGCAGGTCCCGTCTGCATCGGATCGAGCACCACCCGCACGGCCCGCAGGGCCTCGCGCAAGCCCTTTGGCGGGACCCAGACGTCGGTGCCGGTGCCGACGATCAGCGTGTCGATCGCGTTGGCGGCCGCGAACACCTTTTGCAGCGAGTATTCGTCGATCTCCTGCGGCCTGGTGACCGGCCAGGCCCAGATCGAGTCAGGCAGGCACAAGAGCGAGCCGCGGTGCGACATATCGGCAAACGCGAAGCCACCCTTGCCGTAGGCCTCGATCGGCGCCGACCTCGGAAGATGGGGAGCGTCCGAGGGGTTGCTCATGACCGGCTACTTCTTGGCTGCCGCCGTGTCCGGCTTCTTGGCCGGCGCGTCCTGCGCCGCGTCTCCACCCCGCGTGGTGTGAACACCGAGATAGATCAGGATCGGCGCCGCGATGAAGATCGAGGTGTAGGTGCCGACCAGCACCACGCCGAACATCATGACCGCGGTGAAGCTGTGGATCGCCTGGCCGCCGAACAGCAGCAGTGCCAGCAGCGCCAGCGTCACGGTGACGTGGGTGATGATCGAGCGCGACAGCGTCGAGTTGATCGATTCGTTCAGCAGCTGCGGCATCGGCATCTTCTTGTAGCGCCGCAGCATCTCGCGGATGCGGTCGTAGATCACGACGGTGTCGTTGAGCGAGTAGCCGAGAATCGTCAGCAGCGCCGCGATGCTGGTGAGGTCGAAATCGACCTGGGTGATCGACATGAAGCCGATCGTGAGCACGATGTCGTGGACGTTGGCGATCATGGCGCCGAGCGCGAACTGCCATTCGAACCGGAACCACAGGTAGATCAGGATGCCCATGATCGCGAACATCAGGCCGATCATGCCGTAGGCCAGCAGTTCGCCGGAGACGCGCGGTCCCACCACCTCGACGCGACGATAGTCGACGGATTCGCCGAGGGCGCCGCGCACTTTCGTCACCGCATCCTGCTGCGCCTTGTCGCCGCCGGGCTGCTCGGCAACGCGGATCAGGACTTCCGCCGGACCGCCGAACTGCTGCAGCTGCACCTCGCCGAGGCCAAGGCCGTTCAAGGTCGTGCGCATCGCGGCGATGTCGGCGGTGCCGGACTTGGCCTGCACCTCCAGCAGCGTGCCGCCCTTGAAGTCGATGCCGAAATTCAGGCCGTGGGTGAAGAACAGCGTGATGGCGAGGATCGAGAGCAGCGCCGAGATCGGGAAGCTGATGCGGCGAAAGCGGGTGAAGTCGAAATGCGTGTCGTCCGGCACGATGCGCAGCGACGGCAGCAGGCCGAGCGCCGCGACCACGGTCAAGACGGCGATCAGGATGCCAAGGCCAATGAGAACGGTATGTGTCACAACAGGCCTCTCAGATCGGCACGGTTTGCGGCCGCTTCCACCGCACCCAGCCGGCGACGATCAGGCGCGTCAGGGTAAAGGCGGTGAACACCGTGGTGATGATGCCGATGCCGAGCGTCACGGCAAAGCCGCGCACCGGTCCGGTGCCGATGTAGAACAGCACGGCGGCGGCAATGAAGGTGGTGATGTTGGAGTCGAGGATGGTCGCCAGCGCCCGCTTGAAGCCGGCGTCGATCGCCGAGATCGCGTTGCGGCCGCCGCGCAATTCCTCGCGGATGCGCTCGTAGATCAGCACGTTGGAATCGACCGCGATGCCGACGGTCAGCACGATTCCGGCGATGCCGGGCAAGGTCAGCGTGGCGTTGAGCAGCGACAGCAGCCCGAAGATCATGGCGACGTTGATCGCCACCGCGATATTGGCGAACACGCCGAACAGCCGATAGGTGATCAGCATGAACACGATGACCAGGATCGAGCCGACATAGGCCGCGAGCTCGCCCTTCTCGATCGAGTCCTGTCCGAGGCCGGGACCGACGGTGCGCTCCTCGATCACGGTCAGTGGTGCCGGCAGCGCGCCGGCACGCATCAGGATCGCCAGATCGTTGGCCGACTGCACGGTGAAGCTGCCGGAGATCTGGCCCTGTCCGCCGGTGATCGGCTCACGGATTACGGGTGCCGAGATCACCTTGTTGTCGAGCACGATCGCAAACGGCTGGCCGACGTTTTCGGCGGTCGCCTGCGCAAATTTGCGCGCGCCCGACGTATTGAACTTGAAGCTGACGATCGCCTCGCCGGTGCGCTGGTCGAATCCGGGCTGGGCATCGGAGAGCTCGCCTCCGGAAACCAGGACCTGCTTCTTGACGACATACGGAACCGGCGGCGGTGACGCGCTCATCAAGAGCTCGGAGTCCGGCGGCAGGCGGCCCTGCTGGGCCTGGTCGGGCGACACCGAGCTGTCGACCATGCGGAATTCCATCTTGGCGGTCTTGCCGAGCAGTTCCTTCAGGCGTGTCGGATCCTGCAGGCCCGGCACCTGGACCAGGATGCGGTCGGTGCCCTGACGCTGGATCACCGGCTCGACCGTGCCGAGCTCGTTGACGCGCCGTTCGACGATCTGGATCGATTGCTCGATGGTCTGCCGGATGCGCTCGGTGATCGCGGCCTGCGGGACCGTCAGGCGGATCAGGCCGCCGCCGGCGTCGGCAACCTCGAGGCTGCGCTGGCCGCTGGAGCCGAGCAGGCCGCCGAGCGGCTGCGACAGCTCGCGGAGCTTCGACAACGCCGTCGCCTGGTCACCTTCCTTGGAGATGCGGACTTCCACCGCGTCGTTGCGTGTGTTGAGGCCGGTGTAGCCGATCTTGGCTTCACGAAGCACCTTGCGGACATCGTCGCGGATCTGGTCGAGCTTCTCCTTCTTCACGTAGTTGGAGTCGACCTCGAGCAGCAGATACGAGCCGCCCTGCAAGTCGAGGCCGAGCACCAGGCGCCGCTGCGCCCAGGCCGGCCAGGTCTTCACCTGCGCTTCGGGGAAGAAATTGGGCACGGCGCACAGGCAGACCACCAGCGCTGTCAGGATAATCCCCAGCGCTCGCCACCGCGTGAAATACAACATCGAATTGACCTGTCAGATTCGGCAAGAGGCTCCGCGGCAATCAGCTCGCGGACGCCTCGTCCTTGGCGTCGCCCTTCGCCGGCTCACCCTTGGTCCGCACGCCCGAGATCATCTGCCGCATCTGACGCACGCGCACGCCGTCCGAAATCTCGAACTCGATCTGGTCGTCGTCGACCACCTTGGTCACCTTGCCGACGAGGCCGCCCGAAGTCACCACGGTGTCGCCGCGTCGGATGTTCTTCACGAGGTCGGCGTGGTCGCGCACCTTCTTCTGCTGCGGGCGCAGAATCAGGAAGTACATGATGACGAAGATCAGCGCGAATGGCAGCAGCGACATCAACATGCTGTTGGTGTCACCAGTCGCTCCGGCCTGGGCAAACGCAGGAGTAATCAGCATTCGGACGATCCTCGGATAAGACGGGAAAGAACCGGCAGCGCCCTCGGATTCGGGGCGGTATGGCGGTCCGGACAAATTCGCGCGGACTATAGCGGCCGCGGTCCCAATTGCAACGTTAACGCACCCTCATTTAGGGCGCTTGCGGGACCGCCGCCAGCCCGATAAGGCTGCGCCGTCAGGAACTGGACAAATGCCGAAAAAAGCCAAGAAAACGACCAGTAAAGCAACCCGCAAAACCACCCCCAAGGCTGTCGCCAAGCGTGCTGAAAACGCCGCGACAAAACGCCCGGTAACGGCGCTCGACGGCGCAGCGGCCGAGCGGATCGCGAACGCCCTGGAGGTCATCGCCAGCCGCCTCGCGGACGCCTCCCCGGCCCTCGATCCGGCCGAGACCTTCGGCGCCGCGGACGCCTTCGTCTGGCATCCGGACGGACGCCTCGCCCCGGTGCCGCGCGTCAGCCGCGTCGAGATCAGCCTGCTCAAGGGCGTCGACCGGATGCGCGATATCCTGATGGAGAACACCGAGCGCTTCGCCAACGGCCTGCCCGCCAACAATGCGCTGCTCTGGGGCGCCCGCGGCATGGGCAAGTCGTCGCTGGTCAAGGCGGTCCATGCCAGCATCAATATCGACCGCAGGCCGGCCGACCGGCTGAAGCTGATCGAGATCCACCGCGAGGACATCGAGAGCCTGCCCGGCCTGATGGAGCTGCTGCGCAGCTCCTCCTTCCGCTTCATCGTGTTCTGCGACGACCTCTCCTTCGACGGCAACGATGCCTCATACAAGTCGCTGAAGGCCGTGCTGGAAGGCGGCATCGAGGGGCGCCCCGACAACGTCATCCTCTATGCGACCTCGAACCGGCGGCATCTCCTGGCGCGCGAGATGATCGAGAACGAACGCTCGACCGCGATCAATCCGGGCGAAGCGGTCGAGGAGAAAGTCTCGCTGTCGGACCGCTTCGGCCTCTGGCTCGGCTTCCACCGCTGCAGCCAGGACGAATACCTCGCGATGGTGAAGGGCTATTGCGACCATTACGGCATCAAGATCGCCGACGGCGAACTCGAGCGCGAGGCGCTCGAATGGTCGACCACCCGCGGCTCGCGCTCGGGCCGCGTCGCCTGGCAGTACACGCAGGAGCTCGCGGGCCGGCTCGGTGTGCGGCTGAGCGGCAATTAATCACCGCGGCAATCGACAAAACAAAACGGGGGAGGCTTGCGCCACCCCCGCTGTCTTTGTTGTGAGACTTGGAAGTCCCTTGAAGTCCCGACGCGTAGCTTATGCGCCGTTGAGGAACTGGAGCGGATCGACCGGCGACGATCCCTTGCGGATCTCGAAATGGAGCTGCGGCGAGCCCGCCTCGCCGGACTGGCCCGACTTGGCAATCACCTGACCGCGCTTGATGGTATCGCCGCGCTTCACCAGGATTTCGCTCGCATGGGCGTAGGCGGTGACGTAGCCGTTGGAATGGCGAACCAGGACGAGATTGCCGTAACCCTTCAGCTCATTGCCCGAATAGGCGACGACGCCGTCTTCGGCCGCTTTCACCGGCGTGCCCTCGGGCACCGCGACGTTGATGCCGTCATTGACCTTGCCGTTGGTCTTCGAGCCGTAGGCGGTGATGACCTTGCCGCGCACCGGCCAGCGGAAGGTCGGCAATGCGCCGGTGGCCTCGCTCGACTTGGTGACGACGGGCGCTTCAGCGGCAGCCGCCGGCTGTTCGACCGTCGCGGTCGGCTGGACCAGCCGCGCGCTCTGCTGCGGCAGCGCGGTTGCAACGACCTTCGGGGCTGCGACCGCCGGTGCCGGAGCCACGGCAGCAACCGGCGCGGCAGCAAGGGGTTGCGCAACGGGCGCAGGTGCCGCCATCGCCGTCTTGGCGCCGGGCACCACGAGCTTCATTCCGAGGCTCAGCCGGGCCGACTGGTCGAGATTGTTGGCGCGGGCAAGCTCGGCCACGGGAATGTGGTGCTGGCGCGCGATGCTGTGCAGCGTGTCGCCGCGATTGACAAAGTGGACGCCGGCAGGCGCGGCTGCCACGGCGACGGGACGCGCCGCAGGTGCGGCCATCGCCGGCGCCGCGGCCGATGCGGTTGGGCGCGGAATGACCAGCTGCTGGCCGGGCGACAGCGCGCGCGGTCCCTTGTAGCCGTTGGCGCGCAGGATCTCGGCGGTCGAGACGTTGTAGCGGCGCGCCAGCACTTCCAGCGTGTCGCTGGTGCCGACGATGATGGTGGTGCCGTTATGCCCGGCAGGGGCTGCTGCGACCGAATGCGGAACGGTGCCGGTGGATTCGATCTGCGGACGCGCGGGCGCCGGCGTGTAGGACGACACCCCGCGCCCTCCTCCGGAGACGCCGGCATTGGCGACCGGGTAGGACTGCGGCGCTGCTGCGACCGGCGGCGGCAACGGCTGTGACTGATATTGCGAATATTGCGGTTGCGTTCGCGGCCGTGCGTATTGCGGCAACTCGCGCGGCGGCGGCGCCTGCTGCACGGTGCCGGTCGGCTGCGGATCAAACGCAAACGGATTTTGCGAGTAGGAGTTTTGCGAGAAGCGCGACGACATATCGGCGCTGCAACCGGCAAAAGCCATGGACATCAGCGTCAGCACCGCAACCTGCGGCACGCGACGCGAGCGAAGCAACTCAACAACCCCAGACATGGTTACTCACTCGTACGCAACAAAAGACTGTTTTGAGTAAACACGTACCGAGTAAATAACCGCTTAACCCTGCGAATAAGGCGTTGGTGCCAAGCAGCAAATCGCCAAATTTACAATTCGCGCGCGATTCCCGGCAGCGCCGGCACAAAGCGGACGTCGACCAATTCCTTGCGGTCGAAGCCGTTCTCGGTCCGCACCACGCGGACGAGGGTCTGGATACCCTGATGCGGCCCGACCGGGGCGATCAGGATGCCGCCGGGTTTGAGCCGCTCCAGCAGCTTCTCCGGTATCTGCTCCATCGCCGCGGTAACGATGATGCGGTCGAAGTCGCCTGCCCCGGCCGGAATGTCGAAGCCGTCCCCTAGCAGCACCTCGATATTGTAATAGCCCAGCTTTTCGAGGCGCTTGCGGGCGCCGTCGGCCAGCGTCCGGTAGCGCTCGATGGTCAGAACCTGCTTACACAACCGGGACAGCACGGCCGCCTGGTATCCCGAGCCGGTGCCGATCTCGAGCACGCGATGGTCCTTCTGCAGCTGCAGCTGCTCGGTCATGTAGGCCACGACGAAAGGCTGGCTGATGGTCTGCCCGCAGGCGATCGCAAGCGCGCTGTCACGATAGGCCTCGTTGCGATCGCGCGGATCGACGAAGACCTCGCGCGGCACCTCCTCCATCGTGCGCAGCACCGCCTGATCGCTCACCCCGCGCCGCCGCAGGGTCAGCTGGAACATCATCTTCTCGGTCGGATCGGGGTTCACGGCCATGTTCATCAGCGTCTCTGGGCAGCAGCGCGGAATCTCGCCCTCTAGATGCCATTGAAATCCGAAATACCGCGTTAAGGAAAAATTTCCCGTCGCGTTTTGTTCCCGGCCAGGAACCGTCGCCCGGTTTCGCATTGGCGCCGGCCCGGTCGCACCACATATAATCGCGACGATGCGCGGGTTAACGTCTGGGTGGTGCAGATCTGGGCTCTGATAGAGCCAACACATCTCGTTGGCCGTTGGGCAAATCTAGCGCAACAAGGTCGGCCAGGGCCAAGCGGCAAACGCTGTGGCGCGCTGGAAAAGGACCAATTCCCAAACGTTTGCATTGCGCGCTGTAATGTTATTTGCGAGCCTAATTCAGGGACGGGCAAGGATTCCATCATGACAGCGATACGGCCGGCGGGCTGTTCAGTTTTCCTCGTAGAGGACGAGGTCATGATCCGGATGATGGTCGCCGATATGCTGGAGGAACTCGGCCATAGCGTCGCGGCCGAGGCCGGCGAAATCGGCGAAGCGGTCAAGCTTGCGCAATCGACCGAATTCGACCTCGCGATCCTCGACGTCAACGTCAATGGCAAGGTGATCACCCCGGTCGCCGAGCTGATCAACGCCCGCAACCGCCCCTTTATCTTCGCGACCGGCTATGGCTCGTCCGGCCTGCCTCCGGAGTATCGCGACCGTCCCGCGCTGCAAAAGCCCTTCCAGCTGGAAACGCTGGCCCAGGTGATCTCCAGCGCGATGAAGGGCGCGCCGGTTTAGTCTAGATCTTCACCGGATTGGAGGTGCGTAGCCCGGATGCAGCGAAGCGCAATCCGGGAATCTTGCGCCCAATGCGAGCAGCCCCGGATTTCGCTTCGCTTCATCCGGGCTACACGAGCTCACTTCAGCGTATCAAGCAGCGTTTCCGAAAATGCTTCATCGGTGCGGTCGAGCCGCAGCGGCGTCACCGAGACGTGGCGCGCCGCAAGCGCGGCGAGATCGGTGCCTTCGGCCGGCGTGTCCATCATCGCCGCGCGCTCGAAGCCGATCCAGAAATACGGATTGCCGCGTCCGTCGTGACGGCGATCGATCTTCAGGAACCCCTGATTGCGCTTGCCCTGCCGCGTGATCCGGATGCCCTTGACGTCATCGGGCATGCAGGACGGGAAGTTGACGTTGATGACGGTGTTCCTGGGGACGCCGGCGCCGATCACCTTGCGGATGATGTCGGGTCCGAATTTCAGCGCAGTGTCCCACAGCGGCGCGTTGCGCGTCTCGATCGAGAATTCCTGCGACAGCGCAAATGACGGAAAGCCCAGAATGGTGCCTTCCAGCGCACCAGCGATGGTGCCGGAATAGACCACGTCCTCGGCGACGTTGCGGCCCTTGTTGACGCCGCTCAGCACGAGATCGGGCAGCTTGTCTCCGAGAATGTGGCGCGCGCCCATGATGACGCAATCGGTCGGCGTGCCGCGCACCGCGAAATGACGCGGGCTGACCTCGCGCAGACGCAGCGGATCGTTGAGCGACAGCGAATGCGAGACGCCGGACTGATCGAGCTCGGGGGCAACGATCCAGACATCGTCGGACAACGCGCGTGCGATCTGCTCGACGACCTGCAGGCCTGGAGCGTGGATGCCGTCATCATTGGTGCAGAGAATTCGCATCCGTCAAAGTGCCTCTTGTTCCGATTCGACGCGGGTTTCTTACGCTGCGGTTTCTTGAGTTGATTGCCGTCTTAACCGGCTAGGGCCGCGGAGGCAAACCTGGCGATGGCCCGTGCCATCGCGCCGACGTCACGCGCCATGGACGGACAAATCGCGCACTGCCGGCAATTTTCCGCTCGAACACCGGCCAGGCCGGCCTGGCCGGCCGCCGAACAACCGCGATCACGGGCGTCGGCCGCGGCGCCTCTGGCATTTTGACCCGTGGGACCTGACGCAGTTCGGCCCCGAGACCCCGGGACGTGACAGTTTCTGACCTTGGAGGCTCGAGCTTGGCGGGTCCAGGCTTTGGCGCTTCAGCCTTGGAAGCTTCAGATTTGGGAGCTTCAGACTTGGGAGCGTCGGACTTAGAAGCTTCAGATTTGAGAGCTTCAACCTTGGGCGGCTCGACCTTCCGAGCTTCCGGTCTGGCCGGCTCAAGCGCAATTGCAACGGTTTGGCGAGGCTCAGACTTGGGGGGCTTCGGAAGCTCCGATGTGGGGAGCTCGGACTTGATGGGATCGGCCGTGATGGGATCAGCCTTGGCGGGTGCGGTCGTGAGAGTTTCGGCCTTTGGAGCTTCAGACCCGCGAGGCTCAGCCCTGGACGGTTTGGGCGGCACCGGAGCGAGTGCCTCGGCAGGTTTTGCGACCGGCGCCGTTGCAGCCGATTTTGATTTCAGCCTGGCCAGCAGCTCCTCGATCGAAGGCACCGATGTCGCGTCAAGCGGCGCGCGCGGCGCGGCCGGCGGCATCGCCCGGACCGGTGGTGGCGGCGAGGCAATCGGTGCCGGTAGTGGCGGCAGATCGGCCGGCGCCATCTGGGCGAACTTGCCGCGCGCGATCTCCAGCGCCTTGTCGAAGTCGGGCCTGTCGATCCAGGCCTTCGATTGCACCTCGGTCACGCGCGCGTCCCACAGGCGCGCCGCCTCGATGTCGTAATAGCCCATCTGCTTCTGATTGATCAGCTGCAGACCGTAGCCCGTGACGGCCCATTGTCGACCAAGCCAGTGGATGTCACGGTGGAGCGGCATCACACTGGCCCTCGCCTCACATGCCGTGCTCGATGACCTTGAGCCCGCCCATATAGGGCTGCAGCACATCGGGCACCGCGATCGAACCATCCTGCTGCTGATAGGTCTCCATGACCGCGATCAAGGCGCGCCCGACCGCGGTGCCGGAGCCGTTCAGCGTATGCACGAAGCGCGGCTTGCCGTCGGGGCCGCGATAGCGCGCGTCCATGCGGCGGGCCTGGAAATCGCCGCACACCGAGCAGCTCGAAATCTCGCGATAGGCGCCGCCGTCGCCCTGCCCCGGCATCCACACCTCGATGTCGTAGGTCTTCTGCGCGGAGAAGCCCATGTCGCCGGCGCACAGCGTCATCACGCGATAATGCAGGTCGAGCTTCTGCAGCACCTGCTCGGCGCAGGACAGCATGCGCTCCAGCTCATCCTTGCTGGCTTCCGGCGTCGTGATCGATACCAGCTCGACCTTTGTGAACTGGTGCTGGCGGATCATGCCGCGCGTGTCGCGTCCCGCCGCGCCGGCCTCGGCGCGGAAGCACGGCGTCAGCGCGGTGAGCCGCATCGGCAGCTCCTTTTCATCCAGGATCGATTCGCGCGCGAGGTTGGTCAGCGAGACTTCGGCGGTCGGGATCAGGCCGAGGCGCTCGCTGCGGAGATCGGCATCCGGTGCCGCGAGCAATTCACCCTTGATCGCCCAGAACTGGTCGTCCTCGAATTTCGGCAACTGGCCGGTGCCGAACATCACGGCGTCGCGCACCAGCAGCGGCGGATTGATCTCGGTATAGCCGTGCTCGCCGGTGTGCAAATCGAGCATGAACTGCCCGATCGCGCGCTCGAGCCGCGCCAGCCCTTTCTTCAGCACGACGAAGCGCGCGCCGGACAGTTTCGCCGCCGCCTCGAAATCCATATCGCCGAGCGCGGTGCCGAGATCGTCATGCAGCTTCGGCGCAAAACCGTAGTCGCGCTTCTTGCCGAACACATGGTGCTGGACATTGCCGTGCTCGTCGGTGCCGTCGGGCACCTCGTCGAGCGGCAGGTTCGGAATCGACGACAGCTCCTTGGTCAGTTCGTCATCGGACGATTTCGCCGCCAGCTCGAGCTCCGGCATCGTGGTCTTCAGCTCGGCGACTTCAGCCATCAACTTGGCCGCACGCGCCTCGTCCTTGGCCTTCTTGGCCTCGCCGATCTCCTTCGAGGCCGCATTGCGCCGCGCCTGGGCCTGCTCGGACGCCAGGATCGCCGCACGCCGTTTCTCGTCGATCGCCAGCAGCGACGGCGACAACGGCCCAAGCCCGCGGCGTTTCAGGCCGGCGTCGAAGGCCGTCGGGTTGTCGCGGATCGCTTTGATGTCGTGCATGGCAGTCGGGGTCCTAACGTCGCTCAGGCAGATAACGTTGTATGTCAACGTTTTGTGGTGTGCCTCAACTAGCACAACTGTCATCGCCCGCGAAGGCGGGCGATCCAGTATTCCAGAGACGTCAGCGTGTCACCGAGAGGCCGCGGCGTACTGGATACCCCGCTTTCGCGGGGTATGACGCTGAGTGTGAGGCAAAATCACCTATTCGGCGGGATTGGTCGCCCCGGACGAGGCGTTCGCGGTCGCAGCCTTCTTTTCCACGATCCGGACCGCGATGATGGCGCCCTCGTAGAGCGCGAGCAGCGGGATCGCGAGCGAGGCCTGGCTCAGCACGTCGGGCGGCGTCAGCACGGCGGCGATGATGAAGGCGATCACGATGAAGTAGCGCCGCTTCTCCTTCAGCATCTTCGAGGTGACGATGCCGATGCGGCCGAGCAGCGTCAGGATCACCGGCAGCTGGAACGCGATGCCGAAGGCGAAGATCAGCGACATCATCAGCGAAAGATATTCGCCGACCTTGGGCAGCAGCTGGATCTGCGCGGTCTCCGCGCCGCCGGCCTGCTGCATGCCGAGCGAGAACCGCACCAGCATCGGCAGCACGACGAAATAGACCAGCGCCGCACCCATCACGAAGAACACCGGGGTGGCGATCAGATACGGCAGGAAGGCGTTGCGCTCGTGCCGGTAGAGACCGGGCGCGACGAACTTGTAGATCTGGGTGGCGACGATCGGAAACGAGATGAAGCCGGCGCCGAACAAGGCGAGCTTCAGCTGGGTGATGAAATATTCCAGCAGCGCGGTGTAGATGAATTTCGAATTCTCCGGCCCCGCGATCCAGACGAACGGCCAGACCAGCACGTTGTAGATCTGCTTGGCGAAGAAGAAGCAGATGATGAAGGCCACACCGAAGCCGAGCAACGCCTTGATCAGCCGCGAACGCAGCTCGATCAGGTGATCCATCAAGGGGGCCTTGCTGGCCTCGATGTCTTCGGCGCTCATGACGCCCTCGCGTCCTTGCGCACATCGGACTGTGCCGGCGTCACGTCCTGCGGCGTCGGCTCGCCCTTCACCTCATTGGTGATCGCGAGCGGCTCGCCGGCGGCCGTGTGCGCCTCGGCCTCGACGAAGGTTTCCGGCGTCGGCTCGGCGGGAGCCGTGGGCGTCACCGGTGCGTCACTTGACGTCACCGGTGCGTCGCTGGGCGTCACCGGTGCGTCGATTGCGGAGGCGACCTGCGCATCGACCGGCTTGTCGATCTGCAGGGCGTCGCTGACGTCCTTCTGCAGCGAGGTCATGATGTTGCCGCTGGTGATGCCGGTCGCGGCCTCCCTGACCTCGTCAAAGCTCTTCTTGAGGTCGGCCATCTCGGCCTCGCGCATGGCTTCCTGGAACTGGCCCTGGAATTCGGAGGCCATCTTGCGGGCCTTGCCCATCCATTGCCCGACCATGCGCAGCACGCCCGGCAGTTCTTTCGGGCCGATGGCGATCAGCGCGACGACCGCGATGACGACCAGTTCACTCCACCCGATATCGAACATGAATTCTTCCGCCTAAGCGCGCCGCCATCGGCCCCATCGCTCCTCACAGGAGCTGGGGCTGCCGGCGCCTTTTCTCAATCGGCGTCCATAGCGCGTCTGTGCGACGGCGTCACCGTTTCGCGCAAGAAAAAACGTCGAAATATGCGTCAGTACAAGCGCGTTAGACGGCCTTGCTGCCGACGTCCTGGCGCGCGGCCGACGTCGCCGCATTGTGATCGATCGACTTGGTGGGCTCGGTCTTCTCGGCGACCTTGTCGTCGTCCTGCATGCCCTTCTTGAAGGCCTTGATGCCCTGGGCGACGTCACCCATCAGATCAGAAATCTTGCCGCGTCCGAACAGCAGCAGGACCACTGCGATCACGACGATCCAGTGCCAAATGCTCAACGAACCCATCCTGCAACCCTCCAGAAATGGCCGGCGGACCGGCCTGAACTTTGCCGGAAGGTAGGCCCGCGGGGTGTCAAAAACAAGGACCTCGGCCGCGGCAAATCGCTGTCGCGGCTACGTAATATTGCTAGGCTTAACCGGGAATATTCAGGCTTACTCGCCCTTGTCCTCGGTGTCGGCCTCATCACCCGCGTGGTCGGCCCGGTCTTCCGGCTCGCCAGCGTCAGGTTCGGCCGCATCCGCGTCAGAGGCAACGTCCGCCTCGACCTCGGCCTCGGCGGTGGTTTCAACCTCCGCAGTCGCTTCGGCTTCAGCCTTCGGTTCCTCGGCTTCCGGCTCGACGGCCGGCGCCAGTAGCAGTTCCAGCGTATCACCCGGCTCGAGCGGTTCCTCGTCCTCCCGCAGCGTCGCGTCATCCGACGGCGACGGAACGGAAAATCCGGTCGGCAGACGCGAGTCGAGCAGACCCGTACCCTTCAGCTCCTCGAGCCCCGGCAGGTCGCCGAGCGCTTCCAGGCTGAACTGCGACAGGAACGCGTCGGTGGTTCCGAAGGTCAGCGGACGGCCCGGCGTCTTGCGGCGGCCGCGCGGACGGATCCAGCCGGTCTCGAGCAGCACGTCGATCGTGCCCTTCGACGTAACCACGCCGCGAATCTCTTCGATTTCGGCGCGGGTCACCGGCTGGTGATAGGCGACGATCGCCAGCACCTCGATCGCGGCACGCGACAGCTTCCGGGTCTCGGTGCTCTCGCGCGTCATCAGCCACGACAGATCGCCGGCGGTGCGGAACGTCCACTTGTTGGCGACACGCACCAGGTTGACGCCGCGCGGCGCGTATTCCGCCTGCAACTGTGCCAGCGCCGCCTTGACGTCGACGCCGTCGGGCATCCGCTTTGCCAGCGTTGCCTGATCGATCGGTTCGGCCGATGCAAACAACAGGGCTTCCAGGAGCCGCAATTCCTCAGGACGCGCCACCGGATCCATAGGAGAAACCTCCTCCTCGGGCTCTTCTCTGCGCACTTCCGCCAAGCTTGCCATGGGCTTGCTCTCCTTCTTCCACTTACTCAACCGACAGGTCCGGCGCCGCCGTTGCGGCTTGCGCTTGACGCTTTCGGAAATAGATCGGCGCGAACGCCTGCTTCTGGTTGATCTCCATCTCGCCCTCGCGAACCAGCTCGAGGGCCGCAGCGAAGCTCGATGCGAACACCGTCGCCTTCTGCGTGGGATCGGCGACGTAATTCATCAGATACTCGTCGAGGCAGCTCCAGTCCTCGGCGATGCCGACCAGCCGCTCCAGCGAGGCGCGTGCTTCCGCAAGCGACCACACGGTACGCTTCTGCAGATGAACCGTGGTCAGAACGCGCGACTGGCGCTGCGTGGCATAGGCCGACAGCAGGTCGTACAGGGTCGCGGTGAACTTCGGATGCTTGATCTCGGCGATCGATTCCGGATTGCCGCGCGGAAAGATATCGCGCTGAAACTGGGGCCGGTTCATCAGCCGGTTCGCCGCCTCGCGGATCGCCTCCAGCCGGCGCAGCCGGTTGGCGAGCGCGGTCGCCATTTCCTCGGCGCTCGGTCCCTCCGCGCTCGGCGGCTCAGGCAGCAGAAGCCGCGACTTTAGGAACGCCAACCACGCCGCCATCACCAGATAGTCGGCCGCAAGCTCGAGGCGAATCTTGCGCGCGGCCTCGATGAACGAAAGATATTGGTCGGCAAGCGCGAGGATCGAGATCTTCGACAGGTCGACCTTCTGCTGCCGCGCCAGCGTCAACAGCAGGTCGAGCGGGCCCTCATAGCCCTCGACGTCGACCACCAGCGCCGGTTCGCCCTCGGCGAGGTCGGCCGGCCGCCCGGTATCAAACGAAAGAATTTCAGCGGTCATGCCGTCCCTACCCGATCCAACAACGCATCCAGTTCAGCCCGTGCCGTCTGCCGGTCGAGCGGCTGAGGCGGCCTGCGCGCGGCGAGCGTCGCCGTGGCGCGCTCAAGCGCCTTGCCGGCCAGTTCCGGCGTTTCGCGTGCGACCTCGCGCATCTCGTCAATATTGCCGTTGCAGTGCAGAACCATGTCGCAACCGGCGGTGACGATGGCGCGGGTCCGTTCGGCAATCGACCCGGCCAGCGCATTCATCGACACGTCATCACTCATCAACAAACCCTGGAACCCGATCAGGCCGCGAATCACCTGTTCGATGATTGTCGCAGAAGTCGTCGCCGGATGGACGGGGTCGAGCGCGCTAAACACAACATGTGCAGTCATGGCCATCGGCAGATCGGCAAGCGGCTGGAACGCGGCAAAATCGGTCCGTTCCAGTTCGGCCCTGGCGGTATCAACCGTCGGAAGCCGGAAATGGCTGTCCGCCGTGGCCCGGCCATGGCCGGGAATATGCTTGAGAACCGGCAGGACCCCGCCCTGTTCCAGCCCGTCCGTGACCGCCCGGGCGATCGCCGCGACCTTGCCGGGTTCAGTTCCATAGGCCCGGTTGCCGATCACCGCATCCGCCCCGGCCACGGGAACGTCGGCCAAAGGCAGGCAATCGACGGTGATTCCAAGGTCGATCAGGTCGGCCGCAATCAGCCGTGAGCTGAGCCGCGCCGCCGCAAGCCCGAGCTTCGGATCGATGTCGTAGAGCGCCCCAAAGCTCGCGCCCGGCGGATAGGCCGGCCAATGCGGCGGGCCAAGCCGCTGCACCCGCCCGCCTTCCTGGTCAATCAGGACCGGAACATCGGTGACGCCGACTGCGGACCGGAGTTCCCCAACAAGAGCCGCCACTTGGGCAGGACTCTCGATGTTGCGCTTGAACAGGATGAAGCCCCATGGCCGCTCGGCGCGAATGAATTCGCGTTCGGCCTCGTTGAGGATCAGCCCGGAGATGCCCGTGATGAATGCGCGGTTCGTCATTCGGCCGATTAGGCCGTATGCAGCTCACGGGTCAAGGAAACCGCCTTTAATTTCTTTGGATGAGGCACTGCGGCCCACCCGCCGACATCAGGCTCTTGCACACTTGGCTCGCCTCTTCCGACGACGCGAACGGGCCCGCGAAGGCGCGGTAGTAAACGCCCTTCTCGCCGAGATCGACGCGTTTCACCACCAAGGGCTGCGAACCGAGCACGCTGCGATACTTGCCCTGCAGCGTCCGGTACGACGCCTGCGCGTCCGCCTCGTTCTTCTGCGAGGACACCTGGACCAGATATCCGCCGCCACCAACCGGAGCCGCCGAGGTTGACGCCACCCGGGTCGGAGGCGCGGCCGGAGCCGCCTCAGCCTGGCCGGGAACCAGCGACATTGGCGAGTTGACGCTGGCATTGGCCGCAGCCGGGTTGCCGCGCGACACCGGAGGCTTCGCCGCCGCCGGAGGTTTCGCCGGCACAGTCGCGGTGGCCTGCGTGCCATCGGGTGTATCGCCCTTGACCGAGAGGGTGCGGACCTTGCGCGGCTCGTTGTTCGGCAACGTGCCGTTCGCGGTGACCGGCGCTGGCGCCGGCTGCGCCGTCTGCACGCTGGCCGCCGGCGGCGGATTCGCATTGGCGTTCAGCGGCGGAAACACGACGCGCGGTCCGGCGGTCTTCGAATTGACGTCGACCGGCGTCTCTTCGCGCGACACGATCTTCTCGGTGCCGTCGCCCGTCGCCATGCGGTCCGGCGTCTTGGCCGGCGCGTCGACCTGGGCCGGGATTACCTTGGTCGGCGTGTTGTCGGCCTTGATGATCGGCGGCTCACCGCTGCGGGGCGAACCGACATAGGTCCGGTAGGCATACGCGCCACCGACGCCGAACACGCCAAGCGCCAGCACCGCGGCGACCGTCATCAGGCCGCTGCGCCGCCGACGGGGCTCGGGTTCGTCCTCGTAGGCCTCCTCATAGGCATAGGGATCGTCCGGATAGGCGGGATCGCGCTGCAGGTCCTGCTCGCCGGCTTCCAGCTGGCCGTAGAGCGCGTCGTCATAGCGCGACGGATCCTGACTCTGACCGCCACCCTGATAGTGCGGCTCCTCGTCAAACGCCTCCGGCTGTCGAGGGGCCTCGACCGGACGATATTGCGCCACAGGCGCAGGCGCGGGCTGCGCCTGTTGGGCCGCATAGCGGTGCAACGGATGCACCGGCTTCGGCTGGTAGTCCTGCTCGGGCTCTTCGTCTTCGGTGTGCTGCACGGGAGGCGGAGCGACGGCCTCCTGCCGCGCGCGCTGCATCCAGGTCGGCGGGCCCGCGGGCGGCGCATCCTCGTCCGCGGCCTGCGGCTCGTATTGTTGCGGCCGCGCGTTGGCGCGCGACTGCAGCGGCCGCGGCGGCGGCTTGTTGGCGGAGCCGAAGGGATCCGTCTGGCCGATCAGCCGTGCCAGTTCGGCAAGCGGATCGCTGTCGGCCTTGGAAGCCGTGTCGGCGGGAAAATGTCGGTCCTGATATCGATCAGCCATTGTGATGATGCATCCCCTTCGGGACAGCGCCAAGATCGCCGGCACAGCCGGTCCGTACGAGTTGGCCTCTGCCAGATGCCCTCACAAATCCCCACTCGTGAGGGCCTAATGCCCCTGCCTACCGCATCTCGGTCGGAGCGTGGACGCCTAGAACAGCTAAGCCCGATGCCAGAACCGAGACGACGCCCTGAACCATTGCCAGTCGCGCCCTCGTGATCTCTGCATCATTATTGATAATGAAGCGTAAATAGGGCAAATCGCGCCCCTTGGTCCACAGCGCATGAAATTCACTGGCCAAATCATAGAGATAAAAAGCGATTCGGTGCGGCTCATGTGCCACCGCCGCAGCCTCGATCATCCGCGGATAAAGCGCAAGCCGCTTGAGCAGATCGAGCTCGGCCGGGTCGGTCAGCCGCTCGACCGTAGCATTACGGAGATAGGCCAGCCGGGCCTCATCGGTCTCGGGCAGATCGGGAACCGCTTCCTCCCGCGCGTTGCGGAAGATCGAATGGCCGCGGGCGTGGCCGTACTGGACGTAGAAGACCGCGTTGTCCTTTGACTGCTCGATCACCTTGGCGAGGTCGAAATCGAGCACCGCGTCGTTCTTGCGGAACAGCATCATGAATCGGACAGCGTCGGAGCCGACCTCGTCGACCACCTCGCGCAGCGTGACGAATTCGCCCGACCGCTTCGACATCTTTACCGGCTCGCCGTCGCGCAGCAGCTTCACGAGTTGCACGATCTTGACGTCGAGGACAGCCTTACCCGCGGTCACAGCCTTCACGGCGGCCTGCATGCGCTTGATGTAGCCGCCGTGATCGGCACCGAACACGTCGATCAGATTGGTGAAGCCACGCTCGAACTTGTAGCGGTGGTTGGCGATGTCGGAGGCGAAGTAGGTGTAGGAGCCGTCCGACTTGATCAGCGGACGATCGACGTCGTCGCCATAAGCGGTGGCGCGGAACAGCGACTGCTCGCGGTCCTCGTAGTCCTCGACCGGCTTGCCCTTCGGCGGCGGCAAACGGCCCTCGTAGATGTCGCCCTTGGCGCGGAGGAAATCGATGGTCTCGGCGACTTTGTTGTTGCCCGACGTGATCAGCGAGCGCTCGGAGAAGAACACATCGTGATGGATATTGAGCGCGGCGAGATCGCCCTTGATCATCTCCATCATCATGGCGATCGCCTTGTCGCGCACGATCGGCAGCCACGCGGCTTCGCTCATGTCGAGCAGCTTCTCGCCATATTCCCTGGCGAGCGCCTCGCCGACCGGCACGAGGTAGTCGCCGGGATAGAGCCCTTCCGGGATCGCACCGATGTCCTGGCCGAGCGCCTCGCGGTAGCGCAGGAACGCCGAACGCGCGAGCACGTCGACCTGGGCGCCGGCGTCGTTGATGTAATATTCGCGGCAGACGTCGAAGCCCGCGAATTGCAGCAGGCTGCACAGCGCGTCGCCGAACACGGCGCCGCGGCAATGGCCGACATGCATCGGCCCGGTCGGGTTGGCCGAGACGTATTCGACATTGACCTTCTCGGCCTTGCCGATGTCGCTGCGCCCGTAAGCCGAGCCGGCGGCCAGCACGGCGCGTAGCGCGTCCGCCCAGACCTGCGGCTTCAAGGTCAGGTTGATGAAGCCGGGCCCGGCGACATCGACGGAGGCCACCAGCGCATCGGCGCGCAGCCGCTCGGCGATCTTGTCGGCAAGCTCGCGCGGCTTCGCCTTGGCGTCCTTGGCGAGCACCATCGCGGCATTGGTCGCCATGTCGCCATGGTTGGCGTCGCGCGGCGGCTCCACCACGACGCGGGACAGATCGATGCCGGCGGGCCAATTGTCCTCGGCTGCGAGCGCGGCACAGATCGCGTGCACGCGCGTCAGCATATCGGCAAAAAGGTGTGGTGAAGCAGTCGTGTCGGCCATGGCAGGGCGCTAACGCAAATCCGGGGTCGAGTCAAAAAGCCTTTGGTGCTCGATCAGGGCGAAACGGTCGGTCATCCCGGCAATGAAATTGCCGATCCGCCTGTTCCGAGCGCTCCCGGTCTCCTGCACGCTCCCCTCGATCCATTCCGCCGGCAGGTCTTCAGGCGACTGCTGGTAGCGCTCGAACAGATTGCGGACGACCTCCTCCGCCTCCCCCATCACCAGCATCACCCGCTTGTGGCGATACATCCGCCGGAACAGGAACGCCTTGATCGCCGCTTCCTGCTCCGCCACCTCGGAGGGAAACGCAATCAGAGGGGCATTGTGGTGGCGCACGTCGTGGGCCGATTGCGGCTGCGCGTCCGCGAGGCGCCGGCTCGCTTCGTTGAAGACCGCGCTGATGAAGTGTGAGATCAGCTCACGCACCAGTTCGGCGCCGCGCCGGACCTCATCGAGCCCGGGATAGTGGCGGTCGATCTCGGCGATGATGTCGGCGGTCAGCGGCATCTCCTTGAGATCGTCGACCGCGAAAAGACCGGCACGCAGGCCGTCATCGATATCGTGCGCGTCATAGGCGATGTCGTCGGCGAAGGCCGCGATCTGCGCCTCGAGCGAGGCATAGCTCCAGAGCTCGAGGTCGTAGCCCTTGTTGTAGTCGGCAATTCCGATCGGGACTCCACTCTCCAGGTAGCGGCCGGCGGGCGCGCCATTGCGCTCGGTCAGGGGGCCGTTGTGCTTGACGATCCCCTCGAGCGATTCCCAGGTCAGGTTCAGCCCGCCGAATTCGGGGTAGCGATGCTCCAGCGAGGTGACGACCCGCAGCGCCTGCGCATTATGGTCGAAGCCGCCGTCATCCCTGAGGCATTCGTCGAGCGCCCGCTCGCCGGCATGCCCGAACGGCGGATGGCCAAGGTCATGCGCCAGCGCCAGCGTCTCGGTCAGGTCCTCGTCGACCCCGAGCTGGCGGGCCAGCGCCCGGGCGATCTGTGCGACCTCCAGCGAATGGGTCAGCCGGGTCCGGTAGTGATCGCCCTCGTGGAAGACGAAGACCTGGGTCTTGTGCTTGAGGCGGCGGAACGCGGTGGAATGGATCACCCGGTCGCAGTCGCGCCGGAATGGGCTCCGGGTCCGGCTCGGCGGCTCCGCGACCAGCCGGCCGCGGCTGCAATCGGGGTCGCAGGCATAAGGCGCGCGGGGGGCAGCCATTCCGACCGACACTGTATTTTAGTCCTTATCCATTTGATTCCATGGTCCGACGCACTTAACTATGACTGAGGCGGCCGACCAAATGAATTGGGGATGACGCCGGGCCTGATCCCGATCAGATCATGCTCAAATAGGGTTTCGGAGACCGACATGACTGCTGCCATCACCGTCAGCGAACGGGCCGCCCGCCGTATCGGGCAGATCCTCAGCAAGGAAGGCGAAGGCGCCAAGCTGCGCATTTCGGTCGAGGGCGGCGGCTGCTCCGGTTTCCAGTACAAGTTCGACGTCGAGCGCACCCAGGCCGATGACGACCTCGTGATCGAGCGCGACAGCGCGGTGGTGCTGATCGATCCGGCCTCGGTGCCGTTCCTCACGGGCTCGGAAGTCGACTTCGTCGACGACCTGATCGGCGCCTCGTTCCGCGTCGTCAATCCGAACGCCACCGCCTCCTGCGGCTGCGGCACCAGCTTCTCGATCTAACGCCTCGCGATCCCGAGCGGTTTCTCCCGGCGAGCCGGTTTCCGGCTCGCGCCGAACGCTCGGCTATTCCGCCGCGACCACCTGCGGCCGCTCGACGTCGCCGCCCGCCTCCCCCTCTGGGTCGAGCTTGCGCCGCAGCCTGCGGTCGATGCGGTCGAGATAGATGTAGATGACGGGCGTGATGAACAGCGTCAGCAATTGCGAGACGCAGAGGCCGCCGACCACGGCGACGCCGAGCGGCTGACGCAGTTCGGCGCCGGCGCCCGCGCCGAGCGCAATCGGCAGCGTGCCGAAGATCGCCGCGAACGTCGTCATCATGATCGGACGGAAGCGCAGCAGTGCCGCCTCGCGGATCGCGTGCTCGGCGCTGAGGCCGACCCGGCGTCGCTCCAGCGCGAAGTCGACCATCATGATCGCGTTCTTCTTGACGATGCCGACCAGCATCACGATGCCGATCATCGCGATGACCGACAGCTCCATGCCGAACATCATCAGCGTGAGGATCGCCCCGATACCGGCCGAAGGCAGGCCGGAAATGATCGTGATCGGGTGGATGAAGCTCTCGTAGAGAATGCCGAGGATCACGAAGGCCGCGAACACCGCGGCGAGGATCAGCACGCCCTGCCCGCGCAGCGAATCCTGGAACACCTGCGCGGTGCCGGAGAAGCCGGTCACAATCGTCGGCGGCAGGTTCGCGGTCTGCTCGAGTTCGGTGATCTTGTCGACCGCGTAGCCGAGTGAGGTGCCCGGCGCGAGGTTGAAGGAGATCGTTACCGCCGGCTGCTGGCCCTGGTGGTTGATCTGCAACGGCCCGACCGTCGGCACCAGCCTCGCCACCGCATCCAGCGGAATGGTCTGGTTGTTCGCGGTCTTCATGTAGAGCTTCGAGAGGTCGGACGGATCGACGCGGAACTGCGGCTGCACCTCGAGGATGATCTGGTAGTCGTTCGACGGCATGTAGATGGTGCCGACCTGCCGCGCGCCGTAGGCGTTGTAGAGCTGGTTGCGGACCTGATCGACGGTGACGCCGTAGACCGCCGCCTTCTCGCGATCGATGTCGACCGTCATCTGCGGGTTCTTGATGTAGAGGTCTGTCGTGACATCGAGCAGGCCCGGGATCTTCTCGATCTTGTCGCGCATCTCGGGCGCCACCCGGTACAGCGCCTCGGTGTCGCCGCTCTGCATCACATACTGATACTGACTCTTGGAGATACGGCCGCCGATGCTGAGGTTCTGGACGCTCTGGAAGAATGCCTGCATGCCCGGGATCTCGCGCGCCTTCTGGCGCAGCCGCCCGATCACGACGGTGGCGTTGTCACGGGTCTTCTGCGGCTTCAGCGCGATGAACAGCCGGCCGTAATTGGTGGTTGGATTGGGACCGCCGGAGCCGACCGTCGAATTGATATAGTCGACCGCCGGATCGGTCCGCATCACCTCGACCAGCGCCTGCTGGCGCACCTTCATCGCCTCGAACGAGGTGTCGGTCGCCGCTTCCGTCACGCCGATCAGAAAGCCGGTGTCCTCCTGCGGGAAGAAGCCTTTCGGCACGATCATGTAGAGATAGATGGTGCCGCCGAGCGTCGCCAGCGTCACCGCCAGCATCAGGGCCTTCTTGGCCAGCACCCAGTCGAGCGCCCATTCATAGGCGCGCAGCCAGGCCTCGAACATCGCCTCGAACGCCCGCAGCACGACGTTCGGCCGCTTGCTCGCGTCATGCGCGCGCAGCACGCGGGCGCACAGCATCGGCGTCAGGGTCAGCGACACGAAGCCGGAGACGATGATGGCGACCGAAATCGTGACCGCAAATTCGCGGAACACGCGGCCGACGATGCCGCCCATCAGCAGCACCGGGATGAACACGGCGATCAGCGAGAAGGTGATCGAGATAATGGTGAAGCCGATCTCGCGGGCGCCCTTCAGTGCCGCCTCGAACGGCTTCATGCCGTGCTCGATATGGCGGACGATGTTCTCCAGCATGACGATGGCGTCGTCGACCACGAAGCCGACCGAGAGCGTCAGCGCCAGCAGCGTCATGTTGTTGATGGAGTAGTCCAGCGCGTACATCGCCGCGCAGGTGCCGAACAGCGAGATCGGCACCGCGAGCGCCGGAATGAAGGTGGCAGAGGCCGAGCGCAGGAACAGGAAGATCACGAGGATGACGAGGCCGATCGCGATCAGCAGGGTCTCCTCGACGTCGCTGACCGCCTGCCGGATCGAGACCGAACGGTCCATCATGACCTGCATGGTCACCGAGGGCGGAATGGCGGCGCGCAGCGACGGCAGCTTGGCCAGCACCGCGTCGACCACCGCCACGGTGTTGGCGTCGGGCTGCTTCTGGATCGCGAGCACGATCGCCCGCTCGTCGTTCATCCAGGTCGCGATCTTGTCGTTCTCGACGCTGTCATAGACCTTGGCGATCTCGTCGAGCCGGACCGGCGAGCCGTTGCGCCAGGCGACATAGATCTGGCGGTAGTCGGCCGCCTTGTCCATCTGGCCGGAGGCCTGCAGCGCGACGTCCTGCTTGGGGCCGTTCAAGGTACCGACCGGGGTCGAGGAATTGGCGCGCGACACCGCGGCGCGGATATCCTCCATCGAGACGCCGCGCGCGGCCGCGGCCTCCGGATCGGCCTGGACGCGGATGGCAAATTTCTGCGCTCCGTAGATCAGCACCTGGGCGACGCCCGGCAGCTGCGATAGCGCCTGCCCGATCGTGATGTCGCCGTATTCGTTGACGCTCGACAGCGGCAGCGTCGCCGATCCCAGCGAGACGAACAGCACCGGGAAGTCCGCCGGGTTCACCTTCCGAAAGCTCGGCGGGATCGTCATCTCGATCGGCAGCCGGCGCTGCGCGATCGTCAACGCGGTCTGCACGTCGAGCGCGGCAGCATCGATGTTGCGGTTGAGGTCGAACTGGATGGTGATGACGCTCGTGCCCTGCGAGGAGTTCGAGGACATCGAGGAGATGCCGGCAATGGTCGAGAGCTGACGCTCGATGATGCCGGCGACCGAGGCCGCCATGGTGTCGGCACTGGCGCCGGGCAAGGTCGCGGTCACCGCGATGGTCGGGAAGTCCACCTTGGGCAGCGCCGAGACCGGCAGCAGGCGGAAGCCGAACACCCCGAATGCGATGATCGACGCCGTGATCAGCGTCGTCATGACCGGGCGGCGGATGCAGAGCTCGGAGAGCGTCATCGGTCAGGCTCCGGCCTTGCGCGCCCGCAGTTCGACCCGCGATCCCTCGGACAGCAGCAGCTGGCCGTCGACAACGACGCTTTCATCGCCCGCCAATCCGTCTGAGATCACCGAGCTGCCCTGGAAGGTGCGATCGACCTTGACCGGCCGGACCTTGGCGACGCCGTCCTTGACGACGAAGACGAAATTGCCGTTCTGGCTGCGCTGCACCGCGACCGTCGGTACCACGACCGCGTCTTCGCTGCGGATGATCAGCTTGGTCTGCACGATGGTACCGGGCCAGAGCGTCTCGCTCTCGTTGTTCATGATGCCGCGCACGGTCACCATGCCGGTGGTCGCGTCGACGGCGTTCTCGACCATCGCGACCTTGCCGCGCTCGGAGCGCTGGTGGCCGGGAATGGTCGCGATCACCTTTGAATCGCCTTTCCCCATGGCGTCGCGCAGATCGACCAGCGCCCGCTGCGGGATCGCGAAGGTGACATAGACCGGCGCCATCTGGTTGATGACCGCGAGCGGCTGGGTGTCGGCGGGGCGGACGAAGTTGCCGACCTTGACGTTGGCAGCGCTGATCCGTCCCGCGAATGGTGCGCGGATGACGGTGTAGCTCTTCTGGACGCGGAGATTTTCCAGCGCGAACCGGTCGGCCTTGATGGTGCCGATCAGGACGTCGGACTGGGTCTTGGCGTTGTCGAGGTTGACCTGGGTGGTTGCGCCCTTGCCGACCAGTTCGGTGTAGCGGCGGAGGTCGCGCTGCGCGCCCTCGAGCTGGGCCTGGTCGCGCGCCAGGACGCCCTCGGCCTGCTCGATCTGCGCGTCGATCTGCCGCGCGTCGAGCGTGAACAGGAGATCGCCTTCATTGACCTTGGCGCCGTCCTCGAAATGCACCGAGACGATTGTGGTCTCCAGCCGCGACTTCAGCGCCACGCTGGAGATCGGCGTGACCTGTCCAATGGCATCGACATCGACCGGAACCGATTTGCGTTCCGCCTTGGCGAGATCCACGGACACCACGCGTGGCCGCGGGGTCCCTTGCGCGGTGGCGGCGCCGCCACCCATCCATGAAGTGCGGGTCATGTAAGCCGCCCCGGCCGCAATGCCGAGAACAGCGACAGTCAGAACCAAATTGCGTTTTTTCATAAGTTTTGCACGTGCGCCGCCGACGTCCCTTGAAGGCCGGTGCGCGTCGTCACTCCCCCGTCGGCAATTGTTGCGCCTTGTTTCCGGAGAGAGTTAGCACAGGCGGACCGCCCATGGTATGCCACCTAAGTGAAATAGTGCGGCTTCAATCCGGTCATTTGCATGCGCATCGCTACGTGGAACGTCAACTCGGTCCGGCAACGGATCGAACTTCTGGTCAGCTGGCTGAAGGAGTGTTCCCCCGACATCGTCTGTCTGCAGGAGATCAAATGCGTCGATGATGCGTTTCCCCGCCTCGAGGTCGAGGCGCTCGGGTACAATGTCGTCACGCACGGCCAGAAGACCTTCAACGGCGTCGCGCTGCTCTCCAAGCTACCATTCGACGAGACCAAATCCGGCCTCGCCGGCGACGACGAGGATGCCCACGCCCGTTTCCTCGAAGGCGTCGTCACGCTGAAACAGGGCGTGATCCGGGTCGCGTGCCTCTATTTGCCCAATGGCAATCCCGCGAATACCGACAAATATCCGTACAAGCTCAAGTGGATGTCGCGGCTTCTTGAGTATTCGAAGGAGCGGCTGAAGGCCGAGGAGCCGTTGATCCTGGCCGGCGACTTCAACGTCATTCCGGCGGCCCGCGACGTCTACAATCCCGCCGCCTGGGCGGATGACGCCCTGTTTCGGCCTCAGACCCGCGAGGCCTTCCAGTCGCTGCTCGGCCTCGGCCTGACCGACGCGCTCCGCGCCGTCAATGACGAGCCCGGCCAGTACACCTTTTGGGACTACCAGGCCGGCGCCTGGCAGAAGAACTGGGGCCTGCGCATCGACCACCTCTTGATGTCGCCGCAGGCGAGCGACCGGCTGATCGATGTCGGCATCGACAGCTATGTCCGGGCCTGGGAGAAGCCGTCCGACCATGTCCCGGTCTGGGCCGATCTCGATTTCGAGACCGCCTGACCCCCGCACCGGCCGGCCGGGAGATCAATCCCGGCGGCCCTGCACCCAGTGCTCGAGCATCTGCAGCGCCATCGCGCGATCGTCCTCGGACGCCTTGGCGATCGCCCGGTTGTAGCTTTCCTTGATCCAGGCCTCATCCGGCGTCGCGCTGTCGCGCGCCAGCGTCAGCCACATCAGGCCGCGTGCCCGCTGCGGCGGCAGCCGGTCGCCGTTGAACAGCATCTGGCCAAGCAGCGCCTGCGCCTGATGCTGGCCCTTCTGGGCGGCGAGCCCGAGCCAGCGCGCGCCGTAGCGGAAGTCGTCCCGCGAGGCGTCCGGCGTCTTCAGGTACAGCCGGGCAAGGTCGTACTGGGCGTCGGCATTGCCGAAATAGGACGCGGCATAGGAGAACATCTCCCGCGCCCGCTCGGTGTCCGCCTTCACCTTGGAATTGGGAATGCCGCTCAGATAGTAGCGGCCGAGCGCGACGAAGGCGTTGGCCACGATCGAGGCCTGCGGCGCCGACGGCGAATCCTCGGCATGCGCATTGGCGATCCGGCTGAAATACTCGAAGGCGCGCATGTCGTCCTGGATGACGCCATCGCCCTCGGCGTACATCTTGCCGAGCTTCCACTGCGCGACGGGGTGACCGCCCTCGGCCTGATACTGCAGCGTGCTGAACGACGAGGTCGGCGAGGTCGCCGCAGGCGCCACCGGGGTCGCGGCCCGTTTCAGCGCGCCGGCTGTCCCCGGCTGCGGGGAAACCACAGGAAGAACCGTATCTTGTGGGTTGACCGGAGCGCCGTCGAATCCGAATCCGGGGCCCGCCACCGGAATGGCCCCTAACGCAAACGCCAATATCGTACGCCTAAACGTCCGCATAACACTGTTTCTCGTACGCGCCACCCGGATGGGTGACTGCGCCATCCACCGCCGGCCCCACTTGCTCGGCGTACTTCCACAGCGCACCAGATGTATGGTTCGTCGCGCGCGGGGCCCATTTGGTCTTACGATTTGCGAGTTCGGCGTCGCTCAAATTTACGTTAAGGGTGCCGGCGACCGCATCGATCTCGATGATGTCGCCGTCTTGCAACAACCCGATCGGCCCGCCGACGGCCGCCTCGGGTCCAATATGTCCGATGCAGAAGCCACGGGTGGCGCCGGAGAACCGGCCATCGGTGATCAGGGCAATCTTGCCGCCCATCCCTTGCCCGGTCAGCGCCGCCGTGGTCGCCAGCATCTCCCGCATGCCGGGACCGCCCTTAGGCCCCTCGTAGCGGATCACGATAACCTCGCCTTCCCTGTAGGTGCGCTTCTGCACCGCCTCGAAGGCGTCTTCCTCGCGGTCGAAGCACCGGGCCGGACCGGTAAACCTCAGGTTGGACATTCCCGCGACCTTCACGATCGCACCCTCCGGAGCGAGATTACCCTTCAGCCCGACAACGCCACCCGTCACGGTGATCGGATTGTCGGCGGGCCGCACCACATCCTGGTGCGGATTCCATTTCACGCTTTTGAGGTTTTCGGCGATCGTTCGGCCAGTGACGGTCAGGCAATTCCCGTGCAGGTGGCCATTGTCGAGCAGCGTCTTCATCAGCAGCGGAATGCCACCTACTTCAAACATGTCTTTGGCAACATAACGGCCGCCCGGCTTCAAATCCGCGACGTAAGGAGTCTTTTTGAAGATTTCGGCGACGTCGAACAAATTGAATTTAATGCCGCACTCATGGGCGATCGCCGGCAGGTGCAGCGCAGCATTGGTCGAACCACCTGAGGCTGCAACCACGGCCGCAGCATTTTCAAGGGCTTCGCGGGTGACGATGTCGCGGGGCCGGATGTTTTTCTCGATCAGCTCCATCACCTTCTCGCCCGCGGCAGCGCAGAAGGAGTCGCGGATCTCGTAAGGCGCCGGGGCCCCGGCGGAATACGGGAGCGCGAGGCCGATCGCCTCGGAGACGGTCGCCATCGTGTTGGCGGTGAACTGGGCGCCGCAGGCGCCGGCCGACGGGCACGCCACCCGCTCGATCTCGTCGAGGTCCTCGTCCGACATGGCGCCAACCGAGTGCTTGCCGACGGCCTCGAACATGTCCTGAACGGTGACCGGCTGGCCGCGGAAGTTGCCGGGCAGGATCGAGCCGCCATAGATGAAGATCGACGGCACGTTGAGGCGGACCATCGCCATCATCATGCCCGGCAGCGACTTGTCGCAGCCGGCGAGCCCGACCAGCGCGTCATAGGAGTGGCCGCGGACCGTGAGCTCGACCGAATCGGCGATGCATTCGCGCGACGGCAGCGACGAGCGCATGCCGTCATGGCCCATCGCGATGCCGTCGGTGACGGTGATGGTGCAGAACTCGCGCGGCGTGCCGCCGGCCGAGGCGACGCCCTTCTTCACCGCCTGCGCCTGGCGCATCAGCGAAATGTTGCACGGAGCCGCTTCATTCCAACATGAAGCAACGCCGACAAAGGGTTGATGAATCTGGGCTGTCGTCAGTCCCATCGCGTAGAGATAGGAACGGTGCGGAGCGCGCTCGGGCCCTTCCGTCACGTGACGGCTGGGCAGCCTGCCCTTGATGTTCGTTTTGGCGTCCATCGCGACCCTGTTCCCGGCGCTCTTTCCTCCATCAACGCCGGAACCCGAAAAAATGTCCCGTCGTCGGAGCGCTGGCTATTCAGCTACGTGAATATCCTTTCATGTCGGGGTGTGGCTAAAAAGCGGCGCGACTACGGACCGGGTGCTTTTAAGGTTAAATGTTCAGGCACCGTTGCAGTGCCGCAACAATCGTGGCCGCCGGGCAACCATATATTATCAATCCTTATGGGAACCTGACGCGTGGCTGACCACATAGCCGTCAGATTGCCGCCTTACGATGGAGCTCGCTTGAGTAGCGGGATTGAAGGACAGCCCTTGCTCACGGATTCAACTGTCAAACGGCGTATTGCGCATGCGGGTGATCCAGTATTCCAGAGCCGTTTACCCGGCGGCCAGCTTCGGTGGCGACGGAGGTGACCAGCACTCCGTGCGATTCCGGCCGTGCTCCTTGGCCTGGTAGAGCGCCGCATCGGCGGCCTTCATCAGGGCGTCTATCCCGGGCATGCTTGTGAGGGCCTCGGCAACGCCGATGCTCACTGTCAGTGGCACCAGTCGATCATCGGCCCTCAATGACAATGCTTCCGCCCTCTTGCGAATGCGCTCGGCGACGGTTCGGGCGCGCGACAATGTGGTCTCCGGCAGCAGGACCGCGAACTCCTCGCCTCCGACACGGCCGACGACGTCGGACTTGCGCTTGCCCCGAATGCATATCCCGGCAACAGCCTTGATGGCCTCGTCACCGGCCGCATGACCGAAGCGATCATTGATGCTCTTGAAGTGATCGATATCGACCATCAGCACGGATACGGAACGATAGTAGCGCTGGAACCGGCTCCACTCCGCATCCAGCGCCGTCAGGAAGTGCCTGCGGTTGAACAATCCGGTGAGCGGATCGGTGGTCGCAAGCACCTCCAGCTGCCGTGCGCTAGCGACAAGATCGGTCACGTCGACGAAGGTCAGCATGCGACCGCCGTTTGCCATCGTCGAGCAATGGATCCTGATATGGCGGCCGTCCGGCGTCTGCACGTCGCGCTTGTGATCGCCTGCCTTGATCTCCGCAATCCGCTTCGCGGGAAAGGCCCTGATCTGCTCCGGGGTCGCGTCCGCCGGAACGGCGCGGCGGTTGCGCGTAAGCAGCGTGATGTATGCCGGATGCCGCGCGACCTCCTCCTCGCTCACCTCCCAGAAGTCCCGCATTCGCCGATTGAGGAAGATCGCATTGAGACGGCGGTCGAGCAGGACGACGCCGTCCTCCACGTTCTCGAGCGCACCGGTCAGCACCTTCAGCTGGTCCGATGCGCGCACGATGTCGGTCACGGGCGTGTAGCTCACCATCCGGCCGCCGTCGGGCAGCGGCGTGCACTGGCATCGAACCACATCACCATTGCTGCGCCTGAGATCGATCGGGTTTGGGTCCCCGACGCTCACGAGGCGGACGCGCTCGGCAACATAGGCTTCGAGCTGCGCGGCCGGCAGCTCATAGGCCATGGTCTTGCAGCCGTGATGCATCAGGTCGGTGAAGGTGGGGTTGCGGTCGGCCACCGCGTCCGGAAGGCCCCACATGCTCCGAAACGCACGATTGATGAACAGGGCTTTCAGCTCCGAGTCCAAAAGCAGGATGCCGACCGGGATCTGATCGAGCGCCGCGCGCAGCGCCAGCATGTGCCCGCGCAGAATATCGCCGCTGCGCCGCTCCGGAATCGCGGCCGGTGCAGGAGCAGCAGGCGCGGGCGCCGCAGCGTTGGCCTGCTGCTCTTCAAAAGCCAGGCCGAGCTGGCGATCCGATTGCCACAGCCGTTTGCATGGCTTCACCTGATTGCTGCCGACGAGCAGCAGTTGAATGTGATCGGGAATGCCAACGACACTCTCGAGTTCCACGGTGGCGCCCGTCTCCGTGAGCTGGCGGACCGTGCAGTCGAAGGCCGACCGGCCGAAGTTGAAGACGATTTTTCCGGCCAGAAACGTTCGGCCGCGGGAAGCTGACACCTGTCCGGACATGGCGAGAATCCACCTGGAGCAATTGCGAGCCCCTTCACCTCAGCACGTTTGAGTCACCAAGCCATGAACGCTTTCGGGAGGGTTTAATCGGGAGCCGGGCCAATGACGACCGCTGTGTGCGCCGCAAAACCGGTTCCAACCGACATGGAAAACGGACTCGCGGCCAAAGGACGCAAGGCTCAATGCGACTTGATCTCCTGAGAGGACCGCATACGGAATGGTTGCGCCCCACCGTCCGATCCGAACACCTCCCACCTGCGAAAAGCTTCGGTTCGCTGTTCGAGCTACGGCGGACAAGTCGTTCCCATCAATCGGTCAAAGTCACTGCCGGGAAGAATTTAGTTCTACCCTATAATTATGCTGTGTTAGACGCAGTCCGAGTAGTAGCGTCGCAACTCCCTCAGTAACAGTGTCAGGGAAACGCCCGCCATGTCTGCTCTCCAAGCAAAGCTGGAACGATTTGAGATCCTCGCCGACGAATGCGAGCTGATCGCTAGCAGGACGCTGGATGGGAGCAACCGCGAGCTATACCAGCGGCTGGGCGGGCACTATCGCGAGCTGGCGACCGATATGAGGGCCGTGATCGCGACCATCAACGCTCCGGCAGCGTAAGAAAAGGGCCGCTCGAAACAACAAGCGGCCCAAGTCTAGGGAGGAAACGCCCTCAAGGAGGGCGGCGATAGCGCGAGGCGCTGTCGCACGATGTGCATATGGGTTGAGAGTCCAGCTTCGGGAGCCCAGACTGCGCAAGCCAGGGGCGCGACTATGTGCCTTGAATCTGCGCTTCGCAGCGCATAACTCCGGGCGCGAGCGCCGAAGATTGAGGCGGCTATAATCCCAAATCGCCCCAAGCACCCCACAATTTACGAGTTGCCGAGCCGCTTCCGTTTCGCGTTGAGCGCGGACGCAACACGGCTCACCGGCGGACGGCCGAGCAAGCCGGCGACTTCGTTCGTCGTGGCCAGCAGCCTGTCCATGTCGATCCCTGTCTTCACGCCCATGCCCTCAAGCATGTAGACGACGTCCTCCGTCGCCACATTGCCCGTGGCGCCGGGGGCGTAGGGGCAGCCGCCGAGGCCGCCGGCGGCGGCATCGATGACGCGGACGCCCTCCTCCATGCCGGCATAGAGATTGGCGAGCGCCTGACCGTAGGTGTCGTGGAAGTGCATCGCGAGGTTGCCGACCGGCAACTCAGAACCGACTGCACGCAGCATCTGCTTGGCCTTCAGCGGCGTGCCGACGCCGATGGTGTCGCCGAGCGAGATTTCATAGCAGCCGAGATCCCACAGCGTCACCGCGAGGTCGGCGACCGCCTTCGGCTTGATCTCGCCGTCGAACGGACAGCCGAGCACGCAGGAGATATAGCCGCGCACCTTGACGCCGTCGGCCTTGGCGCGGGCCAGCACCGGCTTGAAGCGCTCGATCGATTCCGCGACCGAGCAGTTGATGTTGGCGCGGGAGAAGCCTTCGGAGGCCGCCGCGAACACCGAGACCACCTGGGCGCCGGCAGCGCGCGCGGCGTCATAGCCCTTCTCGTTCGGCACCAGCACGTGGAATTCGGCGCCCTTGATGTGGCTGACGCCGCGCAGCACCTGTTCGGAGCTTGCCATCTGCGGGATCGCCTTCGGCGACACGAAGGCGCCGACCTCGACCGTATTGAGCCCGGCCGCCACCAGCGCCTCGACGAAGGCGATGCGCGCCTCGACGCTGACCGGCGTCTTTTCGTTCTGCAGGCCGTCGCGCGGCCCCATCTCGATGATCTTGATCTGATCGCTCATGACGCGGCCGCAGGTTCGACTTCGGCAAGCTCGACACCCTCGCCGACGATGTCGCCGACCTTGCATTTGAGCTTCTTCAGCACGCCGGCATAGGGCGCGCGCAGGGTCTGCTCCATCTTCATCACCTCCAGGGTGAGGATCGGCGCGCCCTTCTCGAGTGTCGCACCCTCCTCGGCCAGCAGCGCGACCACGGTGCCCGGCAAGGGAGCAACGATCTTGTCCTCGCCGACCTGCTCTTCGCTCTCGCCGCCGAACGGATCGACCCAATGCAGGTCGAAGCGGCCGTTGCGGGTGCGCAAGTAAAGCTCGTGGCCTTCGACGACCGAAGCAATGCGCGACTTGAGGCCGTTGAGCGTCAGATCGAAGCCGTCATCGCCGCCTGACGAGATCGCGAAGACGAGCTCGCGGCCGCCGACGGAGAGCGTCGACGGTCCATTGCCATAGTGCAGCGTGATGGTCTGGGCGAGCTCATGGCCCTGCCGGAACGAAAACACCCGCTGGCGGCGGCCGACCGGCATCCAGCCGAAGGCCTGCCAGGGCGAGTTGGCCTCGCGCCGCGCCGCCTTCTGCTCGTCGTTGACGATCGCGGCGACCGCCGCGCAAAGCTCGAACTCGCCGGCCGCGCCGGTGCCCGATGTTAGGTTCTTCAGCTCGCGCTCGATGAAGCCGGTATCGATCGCATTGGCTCGCGTATCCTTGTGCATCACCAGCGCCGACAGGAACGGGATATTGGTGACGATGCCGCGGACATCGGTTTCCTCAAGCCCGCGATTGAGCTTCTCGATCGCGCCCTCGCGCGTCGGCGCCCAGGCGATCACCTTGGCGAGCATCGCGTCATAGTACGGCGAGACGTTATCGCCGCTGCGATAGCCGGCATCGATGCGCAGGCCGTCGCCTTCCTGTGGCGTGCGCCAGGTCTTGATGCGGCCGACCGAGGGCATGAAGTTCTTCTGCGGATTTTCGGCGTAGACGCGTGCCTCGATGGCATGCCCGTTCAGCCTGATTTCGTCCTGCTTCAGCGGCAGCGCCTCGCCGAAGGCGACGCGCAGCTGCCATTCGACGAGATCGACGCCGGTGATCAGCTCGGTGACGGGATGCTCGACCTGCAGGCGGGTGTTCATCTCGATGAAGAACACATCCTTGCCGTCGGAGACGAACTCGATGGTGCCGGCGCCGATATAGTTGACCGCGCCGGCGGCCTTGCGGGCGGCCTCGCAAACCGTCTCGCGCTGTGCGGCGTTCAGCGTCGGCGACGGCGCCTCCTCGATTACCTTCTGGTGGCGGCGCTGCAGCGTGCATTCGCGCTCCCACAGCGAGAGCAGATTGCCGTGGCTGTCGCCGATGATCTGCACCTCGATGTGGCGCGGGTTCTGCACGTATTTCTCGATCAGCATGCGGTCGTCGCCGAATGCCGCCTTGGCCTCGCGCTTGGCGCTGGTGATCGCGGCCGTGAGTTCAGCCGCCGAATTGACCACGCGCATGCCGCGTCCGCCGCCGCCGGCGGACGCCTTCACCAGCACGGGGAAGCCGATCCGGTTGGCAGCCTCCGCCAGCGTTGCCTCGTCCTGGGCCTCGCCGTGATAGCCGGGCACCAAGGGCACGCCGGCCTTCTCCATCAGCGCCTTGGAGCCGGACTTCGAGCCCATCGCCGTCATCATCTCGGCGGTCGGGCCGACGAACACCAAACCTGCTTCAAGACAGGCCTGCGCGAACTCGGCATTTTCAGACAGGAAGCCGTAGCCGGGATGCACCGCCTCGGCGCCGGTCTCCTTGGCCGCCGCGATAACACGCTCGATGTTGAGATAGCTGTCGCGCGCCCGTGCCGGCCCGAGCAGCACGGCCTCGTCGGCGAGCGCGACATGCATCGCGTCGCGGTCGGCCTCGGAATAAACAGCGACGGTGCGCAGCCCCATGGCGCGCGCCGAACGGATGACGCGGCAAGCGATCTCGCCGCGGTTGGCGATCAGAAGCGTGCGGAAACGCCGGGTGAGTTTTGAGCGGTCCATGATCAGATCCTGGGTCACATCCTGAACAGGCCGAATTTCGTGGGCTCGATCGGCGCGTTGGCCGCCGCCGACAGGCCGAGCCCGAGCACGAGGCGGGTATCGGCCGGATCGATCACGCCATCATCCCACAGCCGCGCCGTGGCGTAATAGGGATTGCCCTGCTTCTCGTATTGCGCGCGGATCGGCTCGCGGAATTTGTCTTCCTCTTCCGCCGACCAGCTCTCGCCCTTGGCCTCGATGCCGTCGCGGCGCACCTGGCTGAGCACCATCGAGGCCTGCTCGCCGCCCATCACCGAGATGCGCGCATTCGGCCACAGCCAGAGGAAACGCGGGCTGTAGGCGCGGCCGCACATGCCGTAATTGCCGGCGCCGTAGGAGCCGCCGATGACGACGGTGAATTTCGGCACGCCGGCGGTGGCAACCGCCGTCACCAGCTTGGCGCCGTCGCGCGCGATGCCGCCCGCCTCGTATTTCTTGCCGACCATGAAGCCGGTGATGTTCTGCAGGAACACCAGGGGAATGCCGCGCTGGCAGCACAGCTCGATGAAATGCGCGCCCTTCAGCGAGCTTTCGCTGAACAGGATGCCGTTATTGGCGATGATGCCGACCGGATAGCCAAAGATATGGGCGAAGCCGCAGATCAGCGTAGTGCCGTAGAGCTTCTTGAACTCGTCGAATTCGGAGCCGTCGACGATCCGCGCGATGATGTCGTGCACGTCGAACGGTTTTCTGCCGTCGGCGGAGACCACGCCATAGATCTCCTCGGCCGGAAACAGCGGCTCCTGCGGAGAGCGCATGTTGAGCTGAGCCTTCACCGGCTGCTTCAGCGTGCCGACGATGCGGCGCGCGATCCCGATCGCGTGGGCGTCGTTTTGCGCATAGTGATCGGTCACGCCGGACTGCCGGGAGTGCACATCGGCGCCGCCGAGTTCTTCGGCGGTGACGACCTCGCCGGTCGCGGCCTTCACCAGCGGCGGACCACCGAGGAAGATCGTGCCTTGATTCCGCACGATGATGCTCTCGTCGGACATCGCCGGCACATAGGCGCCGCCCGCGGTGCAGGAGCCCATCACGATCGCGATCTGCGGGATGCCCTGCGACGACATCTGGGCCTGGTTGTAGAAGATGCGGCCGAAATGCCGCTCGTCGGGAAAGATCTCGTCCTGCAACGGCAGGAAGGCGCCGCCGGAATCCACCATGTACACGCAGGGCAGATTGTTCTGACGCGCGATGTCCTGGGCGCGCAGATGCTTCTTCACCGTCATCGGGTAATAGGTGCCGCCCTTGATGGTGGCGTCGTTGGCGACGATGATGCACTCGCGCCCCGCGATGCGCCCGACGCCGGTGATGACGCTGGCGGAATGCACGTCACCACCATAGAGCCCGTGGGCGGCGAGCGGCGACAGTTCGAGGAACGCGGTGCCGGGGTCGACCAACAGATCGACGCGATCGCGCGCCAGCATCTTGCCGCGCGAGGTGTGCCGCTTGCGCGATGTCTCGCCGCCGCCGCCGGCCACCTGGTTGAGTTTTCCGCGGAGCTCCGCGACCAGGCCGCGCATCACCTCGGCGTTGCGGGCAAATTCAGAAGATGTGGGATCGATCGTCGAATGAAGCGGCATCGGTGTTGCACGTTTCGTTGGAGTATCGGTGGGGTTCAAGGTCAATCATCATGCCGGGGCGAGCACAACTGCCACCACTGATGCGGTGACAGCCCCTCACCCCGCCCCTCTCCCGCAAGCGCGCGGAGAGGGAGAGGACATCAGGCCGTCTTGGCGAACAGTTCGCGGCCGATCAGCATGCGGCGGATCTCGCTGGTGCCGGCGCCGATCTCGTAGAGCTTTGCGTCGCGCAGCAAGCGGCCGGTGGGATAATCGTTGATGTAGCCGTTGCCGCCGAGCAGCTGGATCGCATCCAGCGCGCATTGGGTGGCCTTCTCGGCGGCATAGAGGATGGCGCCGGCGGCGTCCTCGCGCGTGGTCTCGCCGCGGTCGCAGGCCTTCGCCACCGCGTAAACATAGGCGCGCGAGGCGTTCATCGTGGTGTACATGTCGGCGACCTTGCCCTGCACCAGTTGGAACGAGCCGATCGGCTCGCCGAACTGCTTGCGCTCGTGGACGTAAGGCAGCACGACGTCCATGCAGGCCTGCATGATGCCGATCGGCCCCGCCGCCAGCACCGCGCGCTCATAGTCGAGACCACTCATCAGCACGTTGACGCCGCGGCCGACCTCGGACAGCACGTTCTCCTCCGGCACCTCGCAATCCTCGAACACCAGTTCGCAGGTGTCGGAGCCGCGCATGCCGAGCTTGTCGAGCTTCTGCGCGGTGGAAAATCCCTTCATGCCCTTTTCGATGATGAAGGCGGTGATGCCGCGCGGGCCGGCGTTCGGATCGGTCTTGGCGTAGACCACCAGCGTATCGGCGACCGGCCCGTTGGTGATCCACATCTTGTTGCCGTTGAGCACGAAGCGGTCGCCCTTCCTGTCGGCGCGGGTCTTCATCGAAACCACGTCCGAGCCGGCCTGCGGCTCCGACATCGCGAGCGAGCCGACATGCTCGCCGGAGATCAGCTTCGGCAGGTATTTGCGCTTCTGCGCCTCGTTGCCGTTGCGGCGGATCTGGTTGACGCAGAGGTTGGAATGGGCGCCGTAGGACAGCCCGACCGCGGCCGACGCCCGCGAGATCTCCTCGACCGCGATGCAGTGCTCGAGATAGCCGAGGCCCGAGCCGCCATACTCCTCCTCGACGGTGATGCCGTGCAGGCCGAGCGCGCCGATCCTCGGCCAGAGGTCGCGCGGAAACTGGTTGCTGCGGTCGATCTCGGCGGCGCGCGGCGCGATCTCGTTGGTCGAGAAATCATGCACCGTCTCGCGGATCGCATCCGCGGTCTCGCCAAGGTCGAAATTGAAGATTGCCGCCTGGTTCGAGGCCATGATCCCTCCCGTGAGATTCATCTTGCAATTAAACGATCATACGTTTTTTTCTTGGCTTCGCAAGCAACCGTGCTATGGTTTGGGCGCGAAATCCGCAGTTCGTTGAATTCACTGGGATTTCATGCGATATACATACGGTCGTTCGCTTGTTTCCCGTTATCCTTGGCAAGCCAACACCCTCCGAGGCGCCCCGATGGCACGCACGATCGGCTCACACGGTCCCACCACGCTGGAGGCGATCCGCAAGGCCGGTGTGCGCCTGATCTTCGAGCACGGCTACGAGGCCATGAGCCTGCGCCAGCTTGCCGCCGAGGTCGGCATCCAGGCGGGCTCACTCTACAACCATATCTCAACCAAGCAGGACCTGCTGTTCGATCTGGTGCAGGACCATATCAACGATTTGCTGCGCGAGCTTGATCTTGCGCTGGAGGGCAAGGCCGATCCGGCCGAGAAGCTGCGCGCCTTTGTCGCGTTCCATGTCACCTATCACATGACCCGCAAGCGCGAGGTCTTCATCGCCAATTCCGAGCTGCGCAGCCTCGATGCGAAGAACTACGACGCCGTGGTGGCGCTGCGCGGCGCCTATGAGCAGCGGCTGGCGCAGATCCTGACCGACGGGGTGTCGGACGGCGTGTTCGAGGTGGTCGACATCCAGGTCGCGACCTTCGCGATCCTGGCGTTGCTCACCGGGCTCTGCACCTGGTACCGCCCCGGCGGCCGGCTGACCCGCGACGCCATCATCGCGGCGCATGAGAAACTGGTGCTGTCGGGCGTCGCGCCGCAGGCCGCGATCGGCCAGGCGAGCCACGGCAGCGACAGCCGGCGCGCCGCCGCGGCGGGCTCGTGACCGTGACCGAGCGCCCACAACTCGATGACATCGATCTGCGGATCCTGTCCGAGTTGCAGCGGGACGGCCGGATCAGGATCAACGAGCTCGCCGAGCGGGTCGGCATCACTGCCCCGCCCTGCCTGCGCCGGGTCCGCGCCCTGCGCAGCCGCGGCGTGATCCAGGCGATCCGCGCCACGCTGGACGAACGGCTGCTCGGCTATGAGGTGACGACTTTCGTGCTGATCCAGCTCGACAGCCAGACCCTGAGCGCGATCGAGGCGTTCGAAGCGGCGGTGGCAGCCGTGCCGCGCTTCCTGCAATGCTGGCGGATCTCGGGCGATGCCGACTTCATGCTCCGATGCGTCGCGCCCAGCGTCGACGACATGCGCCAGCAGCTGCTGCAATTCGCCGGCCTGCCCAATGTGCGCAAGATCAGAAGCTTTCCGGTGCTCGGCGTCTCCAAGGACGCGCCGCTGCCGATCCCGGGCGCCCTCGCCGCGCCCACGGCGAACTGATCCGGGCGCGAGTCCGGACCAGCGCGTCCAACCTTAGTGGGTCCAATCTTAGTGGGTCCAAGGCTCCCAGCGGCGGAACGCGAAATTGTCGGCATAGGCGATCTGGCGGTGCGCCGAATCCTTCGGCTCGATCACCTGGTAGGCGATGCCCTTGCGCTCGCAATAGGCGACCGCCTCTTCCTTGGTCTCGAACTGCAGCGTCAGCTGCTGCTTCATGTCGGTGGACGAGGTCCAGCCCATCAAGGGCTCAACGGAGCGCGGCTGCTCCGGCTCGTAGTCCAGTTGCCACTCTTTGGTCTTGGCACGTCCCGATTGCATCGCGTTTTTGGCGGGCTTAAAAATGCGTGCGGTCATGGATGGTCGGCCCCGTGGGATGTGCGACATGGAAGCGATTTGAAGGAAACCGCCGGGATAGTATAGAGACACCTATCAACGATCTGATCGGTGATTCCTCGATCTCGGAGGCAGCCTTCGCCGGACCGGTATAGTCATTCTACCGCGCTGTGACAATCTGGCCTCGGGAGGCTTCCTTTGGAGCCCGCTGGGCTCGCGGCGCGATCTTCTCGACAAGCATCACCTCGAGGAAGCGGCGCCCCATGGAAATCCACGCTACCCTGCCCGAAAAAGGACGTGACCTCCGGCTCGACCTGTTCCGCGGGGTCGCGAACTGGGCGATCTATCTCGATCACATCCCCGACAACGTCGTGAACTGGATCACGACGCGGAATTACGGCTTCAGCGACGCCGCGGACCTGTTCGTCTTCATCTCCGGCTACACCGCCTCCTTCGTCTATGCCCGCATGATGCTGGAGCGCGGCTTCATCGTCGGCGCCACCCGGCTGACCAAGCGGGTCTGGCAGCTCTACGTCGCCCACATCATCCTGTTCGTGATCTACATCGCCTCGATCAGCTATCTGGCGCTGCGCTTCGGCGATTCCGAGATCATCAACGAGTTCAACGTCGCCGGCCTCGTCGACAACGCCACCGAGACGCTGCGCCAGGGCCTGTTCCTGAAATTCAAGCCGGTCAATCTCGACGTGCTGCCGCTCTATATCGTGCTGATGGGCCTGTTCCCGCCGGTGCTGTGGTTCATGCTGCGGCGGCCGAACTGGACCATGGCGGCCTCGCTCGTGCTGTGGCTGGTGTCGCGCCACCAGGGCTGGAACCTGCCGGCCTACCCGGCCGGCAGCTGGTACTTCAATCCATTCGCCTGGCAGGTGCTGTTCGTGTTCGGCTCGTGGTGCGCGATGGGCGGCGCGCGCAACAACATGCGCATCATCAACTCGCGCTACACGCTGTGGTTCTGCATCGCCTATATGATCTTCGCGCTGATCATGACGATGGCCGGACGCTTCCCGGACTTCGGCGCCATGTTTCCGGACTGGCTCTATTCGGCCTTCAACCCGAACGACAAGACCAACCTTGCGCCGTATCGCTTCCTGCACTTCGTGGTGATCACGGTGCTGGTGATCCGCTTCATCCCGAAGGACTGGGCGGCGCTGGAGTGGAAGGTGTTCGATCCCTTGATCGTCTGCGGCCAGCAGTCGCTGGCGGTGTTCTGCGTCGGCGTGTTCCTGTCCTTTGTCGGACATTTCGAGCTCTCGATGAGCTCGGGCTCGCTGTTCGCGCAGATCTTCGTCAGCATCTCCGGCATCGCGATCATGACGATCGTGGCCTATTACATCTCGTGGTCGAAGCGGCAGGACAAGCCGGTCAAACCGCCGGCGGCAAAACCCTCGACGACGGCGACGGCGGCGTAACAGACGTCAGCTGCCGCCGCGGCTGCCGTCCTGCGTTGCCGAGGAGACGATGGTGGCGACGTCGCCGAACGTCGTCATGACAGGCGTGACCACCTTGTGCATGGCGGTCTTCGACACCAGCGTGTCGTGCATCACGAGGTTGTCGATCCCGGTGGTGAGGAAGCAGCTGACCGCGTCCTGCGGCGTCTCGATGATCGGCTCGCCCTTGACGTTGAACGAGGTGTTGATCAGGACCGGCACGCCGGTCAGCGCCTCGAACTCCTTCAGCAGGCGATAGAGCATCGGGTTGGTCTCTTCCCGCACGCTCTGCACCCGTGCCGAACCGTCGACATGCACGATCGCCGGGATCCTGTCGCGCCATTCCGGCCGCACCGGCTTTGCGATCAGCATGTAGGGCGAGTCCTCTTCGCCTTCGAAGATCTCCTTCATGCGATCGGCCAGCACGATCGGCGCGAACGGCCGGAAGGCCTGGCGGTGCTTCACGCGGCTGTTGAGGATGTCCTTCATCTCGGCCTTGCGCGGATCGGCGATCAGGCTGCGGTTGCCGAGCGCGCGCGGACCGAACTCGGAACGGTCCTGAAACCAGCCGATCACGCGCTGGTCGGCGAGCAGCTTTGCGGTGTCGCGGCAGATATTGTCGCTGCGCTTCGCGTCGATCTGGATGCGCACCAGGAAGCTTTGCAGCGCGGCGGCCACCTCGGCGTCGCTGTAGCGCCGCCCGACATAGGCGTGGTCCATCACGAACGAGCGGCGCTGCTTGAGCACCTCGAGCCAGCCGTAATAGGCACAGCCGATGGCGATGCCGTCGTCGCCGGCCGCGGGCTGGATCCAGATGCTTTCGAAACCGGACTCGCGCGCGATGCGGCCGTTGGCCACGCAGTTCAGCGCGACGCCGCCGGCGATGCAGAGATTTTTCGCACCCGTGGTCTCGCGCAGCCAGCGCGCCCGCGCGAGCAGCACGTTCTCGGTGTCGTCCTGCACCCGCCAGGCGATGTCCTCCCAGTGCCGCATCGCCGGGCTCTTGTCCCAGCTGCCGCTGTCGAGCACGAACGGCTGCTGGTTCTCGGCGCCCCAGAACGGCACGTGCAGCTTGCCGTCCTTCATCTCGAGCAGATGGCCGACCTGCTCATGGCGGCCATAGGGAGCAAGCCCCATCAGCTCGCCGCACTTGTTCCAGTCGCCGAACACATAGGTCGAGACCCGGCTGTACAGCGCCCCCAGCCCCGGCATGTTGTAGAACTCGTCCGACAACAGCCCGCGCGCCGGCTCCATCCAGACCTTCTTCAGGCATTCGAGCCTGGTGTCGTCGAACCTGTAGTAGCTCTCGGACTCGCGGGCCAGCGGCGATGCCGCATCCTCGGAGTAGGACTCCATCGCGTCGGCCCGATAATTGCCGACGCCGTCGACGATCATCACGACGCCGTCCCTGAATGGCGACACCGCGAACGCGCTGTAGGCATGCGCGAGGTGGTGCGAGATCGACACCACCTTGTCGGATTTGGAACGAAACAGCGGATGCTTGATTGCCTCGTTCCGTTCGGTGATCGGCAGGAAGCCCGGCATATCCTGGTGGAGCATCCGCTCCTCCATCTCGGGCACCGGCAGGATGTAGCTGTTGCGCACCACGAGATCGACGTCGTCGAGGGTGATGCCCTCGGCCGACAGGCAGTAGTCGACGACTTCCTTGTAGAAGCCGGAGGCGTGCTTCTCGCGGGTGATGCGCTCCTTGGAGATCGCGTAGGCGATCGCGCCGTCACGCAGCAGGCAGGCGCTGACGTCATGGTCGTAGACGTTGAGACCGAGGACGTAAGTGTGTTGTTTCGGCATGGGCACTCTTTGGGAGGATACTGCAACGCTCAGAGAACAGGATCGTGTCGACTTCAAGTTCTCGCCGGCATTTTCCGAGGTTCTCAAATCTCTGCTTCTGCGATGCACAAATCAAATCGGCGCAACGCAAGATGAACAGAATGAACGGCGGATGAACGACAAGATGAGCGCAGCAACGACAGCATCCTTTGCAGGCGGGACTGTAACTTGACCTTACCTGTTGGTCTCAATAGAGTCCTTAAAGCTCGCAAGAACCTTAGTGAAAATATTGTCTTAGCATGCTCGAACCGAATGCCGGTGTTGCGCGTCTAAGCGAGACAGCCAGCATCAGTTCAGATGTTTGGAAGTGGACTGGAGATCTTCAGAATGACTAAACGCTACAATATCCTGACTCGTTGCCTAGCAGCAGTCGCTTTGTTGTTCGTCTATGTCGCAAGCACCTCCGCCATCCTGGTCGGCGTCACGACAGCGCCTGCGCAAGCCTGGCGCGGACGCGGCGGTGGCTGGGGCTATCGCGGCGGCGGCTGGGGCCGCGGTCGCGGATGGGGCTATGGCCGCGGATATGGATATGGCCGTGGCTATGGCTACTACGGCGGTTACGTCGGTCCGCGTTGCTGGTGGACCCCGCGTGGTGTTCGCGTTTGCCGGTGGTAACAACCGCCCGGTCGACACAAGCGATATTGAAGACATGAAATCAGGTGCGTCGGTCCCGACGCACCTGATTTGCTTTTGGGGGGTGGTTCACCTGCCGGGCTTGGCTCAGCTGCGGCACGCAAGAAAGAGCCCCGGAAGACGCCGGGGCTCTAGTCACGGGAGAGAACGCTTCCGAAATCGGGACGCGAGGACGAGCCGGCGGCCCGATCACTCAATGCATCTACTGCGTGCATAAGAACAGATTTGGCTGCCTCAAGCTGTAGCCGTGCCGCAACAACCGGCCGTAATGCACAGCCTGTCCACCGGTTCCCGAAGCTGGCCGATCACAACCCCGGGGCGCGCCTAGCCGTCGAGGATCGCGACCGCCCTCGTCCACCCTGCCGACGCGCGCTCGATCTTCACCGGGAAGCACGACACCATGAACCCGGTCGACGGCAGCTGCTCGAGATTGTGCAGCTTCTCGATGTGGCAGTAGCCGATGTGCCGCCCGGCCTTGTGGCCTTCCCAGATCAGGCTGGCATCCCCGGTCTCGGCGTATCTCTTCGCGGTGAAGACGAACGGCGCGTCCCAGCTCCAGCCGTCGATGCCGGTCAGCCGCACGCCGCGCTCGAGCAGATACATCGTCGCCTCGTAGCCCATGCCGCAGCCCGAATTGACGTAGTCGGGCCGGCCGTATTTCGCGCCCGCGCTGGTGTTGACGACGACGATCTCGAGCGGCGACAGCGTGTGGCGGATGCGCTTCAGCTCGGCTTCGACATCCTTGGCGGTCACGACATAGCCGTCAGGCAGATGGCGGAAGTCGAGCTTCACGCCCGGCTGGAAGCACCATTCCAGCGGCACCTCGTCGATGGTCCAGGACCGCTCGCCGCGGTTCATGGTCGGATGGAAATGCCAGGGCGCATCGAGATGCGTGCCGTTGTGGGTGGAGAGCGAGACCTGCTCGACGGCCCAGCCCTGTCCGTCCGGCAGGTCCTCGGCCTTCAGTCCATCGAAGAACTGCAGCATGCGCGGCAGCCCCTGCTGATGATCGATATACTGGATGGTCGGATGATTGCCGGGCGGATCGGCCGGAACGTCGTTCTGCAGGGGGACGGAGATATCGATCAGTCTGCGCGCCATGGTGTTTTCTCGCGGATTGGTCTTGTCGGGCCGAACTACCCTGCCAGCGCGTGCGCGTTATCGGCAAGCCACATCCGCTCGAGATCGCAGCTCACGATGTCGTGGCTTGGACTGCAGCAAGGCGGCGCAACGTTGAACCTATCCCCCGCCCGCACGACCCATTGGCACTGGGGATTTCAGGGCCCAGTATTTCGACGGCGCCGTCTGGACGAGCATATTCCGTCCAGGCGGCGTTGTTGCCTCAGGCGAGACAATCTCGGCCGAAGCTTGGTCACCCGTGCCAGAACGCTGTTCACGCACAGAGTGCCACAGAAACAATCCGTGTGCTCATGTCGGGCGGATTGCTGGTGGTGTTGCCACGGCGATACAGAGATACCCCCACAACGATGCTAACCAACCTGCATCTGAATCAAGACGGGGTTGCGTCGTGTCGGGATTTGATCACTGGAACGGTGCAAATAGAGCTTACTCGTCCGCCGAAGCGCCGCATCTGCGCGATGAGCAGCAGCAGTTCGACCGCTATCACAAATTCGACGACCCCATCTCGCGACCGCCGGAGAGTGGCTCAAGAACCGTGATCCTGGATCGCTACAACCCGCCGGCCCGTTGATCTGGTCAGCGCCCGGGCGGCTGAAGTTGCGAGCGTTGGAGCGCGGGGGGCTTCGGTCCCGCGCTTGCTAGTTCAGGGTGCCAACTGACCGCGGTTTTGTTGACCAAGTCTGACACGAATGCCGATCACGCGCCGATCATAAACGTCGCGTCCGCCTCATCTGCCGGCTGAGCATCGCTGTTAAGTCTTTGATTTGGATGGTCGGGGCAGCTGGATTCGAACCAACGACCTGCAGTACCCAAAACTGCCGCGCTACCAGGCTGCGCTATACCCCGACATTTCCGAGAAGCCCCGTGGATACACGCTTCAGTCAGCGCCAGCAAGGCACGGATGGGGGCCTCGTGCGACGAATCCGGCACCGGTTTCCGTCCGGAAATCGCGTCAAAGCCGGATGCTAACGGCCGCCGAACAGCGGATGGGCAACCCGGTCGCCGGGCTGGATGCCGTATTTCTGCGCGGTTCCGGCAATCACCTCGAGCACGCCCTTGGCGAGCCCGCGCGAGGGAATGATCCTGGTCGAGAGCGGCTCGGTGTTTTCCGCGATCCGCAGGATGCGCCCGTCGGCGCGGATGAAGATCATGTCGAGCGAGATGTAGGTGTTCTTCATCCACATCGACACTTCCTGCTCCGGCGAGAAGTCGAACAGCATGCCTTTGCCGTCCGCGAGCTCCTTCCGGTACATCAGGCCGGTTTCCTTCTCCTGCTCGGTGGTCGCCATTTCGACCGAGAAGACGTGCACGCCGGACTTGGTGACGATCTCGAGCGGCTGGACGCTGGCGGCCTGCGCGGCCGGAGCCAGCAGTGCACCGAACATGATCACAAGGCAGGCCATCAGCCACGAACGATGGCGCCCAACACTGCGAACGAAATTCATCGACAAATACTCACCACCGGGGAAGATTTTCCGGCGGACCCTAACCCGACGATTGCGGCAAATGCCAGAGCCCAAACGGTTCGCCGGCGGCTCACGTTTCCGTCAGGGCGTATCAGACCTGGATCAGTGCGACGACAGCGCCGACGGACCGGTCTCCGGGTGGATCTCGGCGGCCATCATACCCTTGGAGCCGGGCCCAAACCGCACCAGCACATACTGGCCGGGGCGCAGTTCGGTCATACCGAAGCGGCGCAGCGTCTCCATGTGCACGAAGATGTCGGGCGTGCCCTCGCCGCAGGTCACGAAGCCGAAGCCGCGCAGCCGGTTGAACCACTTGACCTGCGCACGCTCGAGCCCGCTGGTTGCGGTCACCGTGACATGGGTGCGCGGCGGCAGCATCTGCGCCGGATGGATCGCGGTCGATTCGTCCATCGAGACGATGCGGAAAGCCTGGTAGCCCTTCGCGCGCTGCACGCATTCGACGACCAGCCGCGCGCCCTCATAGGCGGTCTGATAGCCGTCGCGCCGCAGCACGGTCACATGCAGCAGGATGTCGGGCCAGCCATTGTCGGGGACGATGAAGCCGTATCCCTTCGAGGCGTCGAACCATTTGATGACGCCGGAAACCTCGACGAGGTTGGCCGCGGTGTCGCCGAGACCGGAGAAGGCATCGATCGCCGGATCGCGCGGCGCGCTTCCATACTCGCCTTGACCAATCCTGCTTTGCCCAACTCCGCCCATCGGCGGTCCGCCGAGCTTCTTGGACTCAAATCCGTCCGACCCCATGACCCCGGACCCCACACATCAAATGCAGATCGCCGTCGTTGCGGCGCACCCTGTACACGCTGCTCTCCATGACCAACTCACTCGGACTGATTTTGGACGCGGCGCGAATCTCTCAACCAAAAGATAACACTCCCGCTTGCGGGGCATAGCTAAAAAACGATTCTTGCGGGAACTATGAACAGGCTTGCACGGCCGCGAATCAATCGGGCATCAATTGCCTACGAAAGGACCAAGCGTGTCGCCGATGTCGTGGCGGATCACCAGATCGGCGATGTCGTCCTGATCGGTCGGCTCGTTGTTGATGATCACGAGCCGCGCGCCGCTCTCCTTCGCCATCATCGGAAAGCCCGCGGCGGGCCACACCACAAGCGATGAGCCGATCGCCAGAAACAGGTCGCAGTGCCTGGAGAGTTCCGCCGCGCGGCGCATCGCATCCTCCGGCATCGATTGCCCGAACGAGATCGTCGCGGTCTTTACCGGATCGCCGCAGCCCGCGCAGTCGGGCGCGCTGCCCGTGTTGTCGAACTGCTGCTTCACCCACGACAGCTCGTAGTCCTTGCCGCAGCCGATGCAGCGGCCATAGGTCGTGTTGCCGTGCAGCTCGATCACGTCGTCGGCCTTGAAGCCCGACGCCTGATGCAGGTTGTCGATGTTTTGCGTGATGATGCCGGGAACCTTGCCGGCCCGGTAGAGCGACGCAAGCGCGCGATGCCCACGACCGGGTTTGGCCGCCGCAAAGGTCTGTTCCATCGCAAAGCGGCGCCGCCAGGACTCGTCGCGCGCGTCCTGGCTGGCGACGAACTCGTCGAACGGAATCGGCCGGTTGCGGGTCCACAGCCCGCCGGGCGAGCGGAAATCGGGAATGCCGCATTCGGTGGAAATGCCCGCCCCGGTGAACGGCACGATGGACGACGCCTCGGCAATCATGTTGCCGAGCAGCTCGACGCCGCTGCGCAGGTCTTTTGCGATCATTGAAAACAATCCGGTTGGCCGCACCAATTATAGCACGGCCCGCCCCGTTGCGGGCTCAACCGTTGCGCGAGCGATCGGCTGAGATCAGGGTGCCTTGATCGATCGGCTTGCGACCACCCGCCTCGGCGCATCCGCTTCGTCGCTCCTCCGCCGCCTCAGCATCATCACATTCCTGCACGGGCTGCTCCGCATTGACGCCCAATTCGCTGACGCCAATGCGCCCGGGACAGGACCACGGCCAGGAGGATGGGCAATGACCGATCAGGAAGACCGCATCGCGCGCGAGCGCGAGGAGATCGTCGCACGCGTTGCCAGCTTCAGGGCGACGCAGCAGAAGTTCGAGCGCGATCGCCAGGAATATTACGACAACACGCTCGGCAATGCCTGGAGCGGATTTCAACGCAAGACCGCTTAACGCAAGACCGCTTGCTTGATGCCCTGCCGGGCGACCGCGCTCATGGTCGGGGCACCCGCGATTGCGCCATGAGGCGCAAGTGAGAAAGCCCGGAGCGGTGTGCTCCGGGCTTATGGCTGTTACCGGTGCCGCTGTGCGATGGTTGCCGCCACGCGGGTTCCGGTTCCCGGGAGCGTTACGTTCCGATCGGATCGCTCGAAAACGCGCCAGCCATGCGATAGCGCAAAGCTACCATCGGTTAGCGCCGGAACAAAAATACAACCTCAATGATTAGCTTGACGGTGAACGAGGTTCGCATCGATGCCGGCATGGATGGAACTGCTGCTTAACGTGATGGGCTTTGCCGGTTTCATCGGCATCGCGATGTATCACAAGCATCCGAACGGGAAGCTGCCGGACTGAGCGCCGACGGCTCGTCTCAACTTGCCGCTGTCCCGGCTCGCCGTGTTCAGTTTGCCTTCCGAGCCTCTCCCGCCGTCCGCACCAGCCGGTCCGCCTTCACAAGTGCCTTGCCGTTCTCCGGCTGCGGCCGAAACCAGAAGCTGATCGCGACAAAGAGCGAACAGAACAGCAGGCCCACCACCATCACGCGTCGGTGGGTCGGTCGATCAGCACTGTGGAACGTTGGCATCATGGCTGTCACCCGCAGCCATCCCAACCGCAATCGCAGGTGGTGACAACACGATGCTGCCCTTAACCTAACCAGGTAGGGTTAGCGGTGCCCGGGCAATGCCTCGTCAGGCAAGTTCCGACAGTCCGCCGCAGCCCGATTCACAGCGATATCCCCTGCTTGTCCGCAGCAAATTCACAGCGCCAGCGGGTCCAATTATCCAACAAAATACGGGTCTTGCTGCACCCTCGTCCACAGCCTCGCGCCGCGTGCGCGCAATCAGGCATCCGCCAGCCGTTTCAGGGTGGCCCGGAAACCCAGGCTGCGGGTTCCAACCAGCACGGTCCCGAACACTTCGGCCTCGTCACCGCTGAACGTGCCGGAGAACCCGCTCGTCACTTCCTGCCCGGCGAACAGCGGACGGGTGAACGGGTCGGCGAACGGCGAATGCTGGTTGGTGCTGAGATGTCCCTTCCAGGTCCCCTCGCCGGCGGTGTAGGCCCCGATCGACCAGAAATATGGCCCGCCGCCGATCAAGAGACCGTCGCGCAGGATCAGGATGCCGCTGTCGCGGCCCCTCACGCCGTCGGTCATGTGGATATGGATCGAATAGAGCCCGTTCTTCATCGATCGCGCCGCCCGGTCCTGGCAGCCCGCAGTATGGCTCCAATCCGGCCGGCGTGCGAGCAGGCCGATACCGTCCGGGCCCGTCCGAATCGGCGCAAAAGGCGGCTCCCCGAGCGCTTACAAATCGTTAAGAAAGCCCTGACAAGGTTCGATCCTCCGGAGGGAGAGAGCCATGCTCGTATACCCCGTACCTGTCGAAGTGACGCAGGCCAGAGTGCAGCTCGTCGTCGACCAGACGGCGAAGGAGCAGCCGCGCATCATCAATGAGGATGTGCTGGACGTCTTCGCCGCGAAGAACCAGGCCGACCGTGAAGCGGTCGAGACCATCCTCGACATCAAGGTGTGAGCGGCGTCAGGTTCCCACGACCAACGTCCCGGGAGCTGCGACCTTGAAAAGAGCGACCTTAAAAAAAGAGGCGCCCGCTAAAAAAAAGGAACGAGTCTCTCGTTCCGCCGTTGGTTTCGCGAGCGGTACAACGAGGGAGAAATCCACCGGAAATATCAGCTCAACAAGCCCCGTCAGCTTACTTCGGTAACTGGCGGGGTTTTGGTTTCTGGAGGCGCCCATGTGCGCCCTGTTCCGCGGCAAGACGCGGCCTGGAAGATCGTACGAGCCGCAGCCCGATTGGAAACCCGGACGTTCCCGAAGCCGGTCGGCCGAAACCGCATTGAACAGCGCAACCGCAAACACGCCTGGTGCCGACAGCTCACCGCCCTGTCGGCTTTGGAAGGACCCCGCGAATCCCCCTCGCGGGGTCCTTCCTTGAACCTTTTGCACGGCGCGAAGACATAAAGGGCGCTGGGGATTTCAGGGCCCAGCATCCGGCGCAGCGCTGTGGGACGAACATACTCCGTCTACGCGGCGCTGTTGCATTTTACAAATTCAACCTTAAGTTTGGTCTCCGACAGTTGACGGCTCACGCCCTGAGAGATCCCCAGTCCGTCAGCTGGGAAAGCCCCGCATCCAGCCTGCGGGGCTTTCTATTTTCCGGACCCCAGGAACCTTCCGCGCGCAGCGACATTGTATGCGCGGTTGCCGGCACGATCTCCCCAAGGCCGGTCGGCATCAGACCTCGCGAGCCCGCTCGCGGGGTTTCGCGCTTTAGAGGACGTCCAACCTCGCGTGTCCTTGATTGGCCGTGATCGGCAATCGGTGAGATAGAGGCGCGGTGCCTCCAAGGCTCGACCACGAAAGCCCTGTCCCGGATATTTCCCGGGCGGGGCTTTCTCGTATCCGCTGCTGCGCAAGCGCGGCGCGTGCCGTCCATATCTGGCTGCGTGATCGCGCGGCGCAACGGGAGCCAGCGCTCGCAAGGGTGTGAGCATGCAAAGGCGAAATGCGGTCGGCAAAAGTCGCGCTAACCCCTGCCCCGCACCGCGTTTTGCTGCTATTTCTTGCCCCGTCTCAAACAAAATCTCTGAATCCGCAGGAGGATAAGAAAATGCGCTATCTGCACACCATGCTGCGCGTCCGCAATCTCGATGTCGCGATGAAATTCTATCAGGACGCGCTGGGGCTGAAGGAAGTGCGCCGCATCGACAATGAAAAGGGCCGCTTCACGCTGGTGTTTCTCTGCGCGGAGGAAGACCTCCATCTGCTCAAGTCCCTGCCGCAGACCCGCGGCGCGCCGCTGGTCGAGCTGACCTACAATTGGGACGAGGAGAAATACGGCGAAGACCGCCATTTCGGCCATCTCGCCTACGAGGTCGACGACATCTACGCGACCTGCGAGAAGCTGATGAAGATGGGCGTCACCATCAATCGTCCGCCGCGCGACGGCAACATGGCGTTCGTGCGCTCGCCCGACCTGCACTCGATCGAGATCCTGCAAAAGGGCGAGCCGAAGGCCCCGGCCGAGCCGTGGGCGTCGATGCCGAACACCGGCCACTGGTAAACACCGCGCCCGCATCCGCGTTCCTGTCGGTGTTTCGCCCTTGCTGAAGCGCGGAGCGAACGCGAGGAACGCGACACGATCGTTGACGTTGCCTCCTTACAAGTATGCGAGGAGGCAACGAGATGGGAAAAGGAATTTTGCTTTGGCTGTTGGGCGTGCCGATTCCGGTGATCATCGTGCTGTGGTTGCTGTTCGGTCACTGACCGCGATTTGATGCATAGCTATCAGCAAGGCTCTGCCGCAATGCGGCGGGGCCTCTTTTTTTGCTCTCGGTACAATCCACCCCGCGCTTTTCCCTGACGCTTCGGCTATGAACGCGCGCAAAGCACAACAGCGGGAAGAATCGCGTGATGGACAGCAAGCCGCAACTGACGATCTGGGGCCGGGCCAATTCGGTCAACGTGCAGAAGGTGCTCTGGTGTCTCGCCGAGCTCGACCTCCCCTATCAGCGCATCGATGCCGGCATGCAGTTCGGCAAGAACGATCAGCCCGACTATCTCGCGATGAATCCGAATGGCCGCGTCCCGACGCTGGTCGACGGCGACTATGTGCTGTGGGAATCCAATTCGGTGATGCGCTATCTCTGCATGGCCTATGGCCAGGGCGCGCCGCTCTATCCGCAAGCGCCGAAGGCGCGCGCCGCCGTCGACCGCTGGCTCGACTGGACGCTGTCGACGCTGCAGCCGGTCGACCGTCCGGTGTTCTGGGGCCTGGTGCGCACGCCGCCGGACAAGCGCGACATGGTCCAGCTCCAGAAGGACGCCGATGCCGAGGGCGCGGTGTGGCGCGTCGTCGAGGCGCAGCTCGCGGGGCGCCGCTTCATCGAGGGCGACCATTTCACCATCGCCGACATCGCGCTCGGCGCCTTTGCGCGGCGCTGGCTCGGCGTCGAGGGCGTTACCAAGCCGAAGCTGCCCAATCTCGAGCGCTGGTTCGGTGAGATCGCGGGGCGGCCGGCCTTCGTGCGCTTCATCGCGCCGCCGATGTCGTGAGCGCGGGCGGCAAGCCGCTCACCGTCCGCGGCCGGACATCCCACCATCGACGCTGATGCCGCCACCGAGCTTCACGCAGGTGTCGGAGCCCTCGACCTTGACGAAGCCCGGTCCATACGACGCGCAAGGATTGCTTCGCGTCGCGGATTTCGACGGCAAGGTTTTGCTGGCGTCGGGGGGCGTCTGGAAATTGCGGCGGTCGCCCTGCTGCGCGAGCGCGGCGGCGGGTAGCAGGATGGCGATGATGGCGATGCAGGTCTTGCGCATCCGGCCTTTTATCCTGCGCCACCGGATGAGGCCAGCTCATGATGCGATCGGGACGAACGCAGCATGAGCTAGCTTCTTTCTTGAGCATGATCTGTTCGGAAACCGGATCCCACTTTTCCGGATCATGCACTACCGCACGAACTTGACGCCGAACGTCCTGCCCTCGCGCCACACCACTTCGCAGGCGCGCCCGGTGCGGGCGTCGCGCGAGAACGCCAGCCGCAGCTTGGCCGGCAGCGTGTTGTTGTCCTGGATCGTGATTTTGGCGCCCGACGAGGACATGTCCTCGACCACGCAGGGCCGCGCGGCGAATCCGCCGTCGAGCGTGATCCAGCCGGATTGCCGCAGCGATTTGCGCGTTTCGCGCTTCTTGGTCCCTGGAGCCATCACATCATCCCGGGCCCAGCCGTATCGCCGTTGGCTTTACAAAGGGTTGCCAAAGAAGGGCGGATTGCAGCGATCTCGGGATTGTTCACATCTACATCTGCCAGCGCGGCACAGCAAAGCCTGCCCGTTGCTCCAGGCAGTTCCCAATGCCAAGGAACCTCAGCAAGTCATGACCAGACGAGCCACCGAACGCCTACCGGAGATTGTCGGCGGCCGTCTTACCGAGCGCGTTTGGGCCTGCAGGTCTTGGGCGCGTCCATGGCGGAAGCGCCGTTGCAAATCCGGGTTTCAAAGTCAGTGTCGTTGTTGCCGTAAATGCCCGCCAGCGTTCGCGCGATACTCACATCGTCGCTCATCAAGAAAGCGGTCCTGGCACCGAACTCAATTGATGCAAATCTCGAAACGCTAGACGCCGCACTTGATCGGATTGATCGTGGTGCATATGCTCTTCTCTTTAATTGAAGGGAGCGGGAGACTGCCGCACATCTCATTTCCATTTGCTGGGGCTCAGTTCGATATTTGCAATACGGTAGTGTGCCACCTTCAAAGGAAAAACAATGGACGGTCTCTCGCCAACCACCATTCGGCAACTTTACGAACACGCTCTCGATGCGCCTGGTCCAAAGACGTGGTGGATCACGCGCCTCGCGATGTACAAAGCGCTCCATCGCGCTCTATCGGAATATGACGGAAACGAAAAAACGTGCCTCTCGATATCCGGATCGAAAGGACTCGGTGTTGAGCTGGGGCTGACCAAAACGAAATACACAGAGGTCAGCTATCCTGATGCCAACTTCATAGATTTGCCATTCGAAAGCGACACTTTTGACTTCTGTGTCTCGGACCAGGTTCTCGAACACGTCGAGGGAGATCCCCAAAAAGCATTCTCTGAATCAATCAGAGTTGTGAAGCCGGGCGGCTACGTCTGTCACACGACCTGTTTCGTCAATGGCATTCACGCGGCGCCGAAGGACTTTTGGCGCTTCACTCCGGAATCGCTAAGGCTGATATCTGATAACGCGAACGCCGAGACGATCGCTTGTGGGGGATGGGGCAACCGCGAGGTGATCGGGTTGATGGCATCCCCGCTTCGGATGAAACCCATCCCGGACGATCCTGCCAACCCAATTTACCAATTGGCATTACGAAATGAGCCGAGCTGGCCGATCGTCGTGTGGATTATTTCCAGGCGAAATTGATCCAGCGATTCTCACGGTCGCGCAGCAGCCCGAAATAGTCATCGGTCTGCCCTGACGTCATGTTCCGAGTAGCGCCGATCGTAATCGTAAGCCCCCCAATCAAGAAGCAGTTGCTGCAATTGCCGGTCTGACGGCAGAGCAAAGACAAGCGCCAGTTCACCCGGGACCGTTCCGGCCCCAAGCGCGGCGACCGCCCGCGCTTGGGGATCACTTCACGTAGCTGCTGATAGAGCTGTCGTCGCGAGATCGACCGGGTGATGCGCCGAAAATATCAATCTGGACGCGTAAAGGTCTGATTTTGCGGAGTCTTCACTTTGGCTGTGATGGCGCTCCCTAGCGGAATCGAACCGCTCTCTCCACCGTGAAAGGGTGGCGTCCTAACCGATAGACGAAGGGAGCAAAACTCCCGGCAAATCAATACGTTAGACGTGAGATGCGCCGGACTGGCCACAGCCCTCAAGCCGCGACGGGCGAACGTATAGTGGCGATTGGCCGGGCGGGCAAGCGTTCAGAACGCTTTTCCGGGTTGCAGGTCACTGGGAAAGAAATCTGGACATCACCTGCAGGACAATCCGGCCTCGATCGAGGTCCAGAAGCCGCAATGCGTCGGCACATGCGCATGCGCCCGCGAACCGCCGACGTGAATCAGGATTGCGGCGGCAAGCGCGACGACGACGGCGGGAACAATGAATCTTCGGATCGACATGGGCCTGCGCATCGACCGACATCGTGGCGTAACTAGGGCCTGCGGCCGGCTGGATGTCCGGCAACGCGCTCAGCGCCGGCCGCTAGTGATTGCTGGCGACGTCCTGACGATTATTCGGCTGCGCCGCCACGGGCGTCCGCTTGATGCAGGTGCTGCAGATCACGAGCTTGCGCGCCAGCCGCTCGTCGGCGTCCGCTTCAGATAGTTGCGCAGGCGATGTGTCCGCTACCGCGAGCGACGCATTCCGCGCATGGCGCCGCGGCTGCGGAAGATTGGGGTCCTGTCCGGCACCGTCCCAGGCCAGCGGACCTGTCCCCGGCGGCGGCGTGGTCATGCTGTATTGCTGCGAAACCTGCGCGCAGGCGCCGAGCGCGATCGGAAGAAACAGCACAGCGGCCTTGCGAGCCCAGTTCCGGAATGCAGACATGATCACACTCTCACGCTATTCGTACTGCGACCTAAGAGCAGAACCGCTAAGAAATCGTTTGCCCTGATTGTTCCGTCGCACCCAACCACGACGGCATCAAGACGGGATTGAGGCGCCAAGGCGTAGATCAAGGCGTAAATCAAGACGGCAATCCGGAGTCCAATCATGCCAGGCATCAACGGTCGCTTCGACGGCAAGCGCGTGCTCGCCGATCTCAATGCGCTGCGCGCGATCGGCGCCTACAAGACCGGCGTGCACAAGCCGACATTCTCCGAACCGCATCTGCGCTCGCTCGACTGGCTCGCGGCGCGTTTGCCCGACGCCGATCTCACCGCGACGATCGACGGCATCGGCAATGTGCTCGGCTCCAGCGCAAAGGCGGGACCAAAGCTGCTCGCCGGCTCGCATCTGGAAAGCCAGAACCATGCGGGCTGGCTCGATGGGCCGCTCGGCGTGATCTATGCGCTGGAGGCGGCGCGCGTCATCAATACCGATCCGGACGCAAACGGCGCGGTAGAGGTCGCCGCGTGGTGCGACGAGGAAGGACATTTCGGCAGTTTCCTCGGCAGCCGGTCGTTTGTCGGCGCGGTGACCGAAGCCGACATCGATGCAGCCCGCGACCGCTCCAGCGATCGCACCATGCGCGATGCACTGCGCGACGCAGGCTTCGCCGGCCGCCCGCGCCTCAACGCCGAGGCCGGCCGCCACGTCGGCTATCTCGAAGCGCATATCGAGCAAGGCGACACGTTGGAAAGCAGCGGGCTCAAGATCGGCGTCGTCACCTCGATCGTCGGCATCTGGCAGTATCGCATTACGTTCACCGGCGAGCAGAACCATGCCGGCACCACGCGGATGGCGGTGCGCAGGGACGCCGGCCTGGCGCTGGCGCGGTTCTGCGTCGCGATCGACGACAGCTTCCCTGCCCTGTCGGGACCACGCACGGTGTGGACCACCGGCCGCATCACGCTGGACCCGGGCGCGCCGAGCATCATCCCCGGCCACGCCGACATGCTGTTCCAGATCCGCGACGACAATTCCGAGGTGATTGCTCGCCTCGAACAACAGCTGCATCGCCTGGCGACCGAGGCCACCGCTCAGGGCCGCTGCGGCGTGAAGGTTGAGCGCATCCGCACCGGGGTGCCCGCGATGATGACGCCCGCATTCCAGGATGCGATCGAAGCCGCGAGCGCAGCCTGCGCCGGCGGCAAATCGATCCGCATGCCGAGCGGCGCCGGCCATGACGCCCAGGTCCTCGCCACCATCATGCCGGCGGCGATGTTGTTCGTGCCGTCGATCGGCGGCATCAGCCATCACTGGAGCGAGAACACCGACGAGGCCGATATCGTCACGGGGGCCGAGGTGTTTGTCGAAACCTGCCGGCGCCTGCTCGCAGGTTAGAGCACCTTCAGGTCGGACCGCCCCGGTTGCCGGATTTCAGCGAAGCCAGGGCGTGCGAGCTCTGCACGCTGCCTCTCCTCGCGGTGAAGAAGACGTACAGCAAGCAGACGTCGATCAGGATCGTGCCGGCCATGACGCTGTAGGCCCACGGGCTTTCCATCAGCTTCACTTCGATCAACACGCGCGACAGGCCGAATCCCACGACCCACGCATCGAAGCTCATGCAGATCCGGCGAAACGTCTCGGCGTCCAGCCGCCGGATCAGCCAGGCACCGAGCGGTATGCCGAGGACAACGCAGGGAACGAGCACGAACAGGAGGCTCCGGCTCTCGTCGATGAACAGACCGAGCTTGTAGTACGCGATTGCAGTCAGGCTGGACTCCGTCACCCGAACCAGTGCGAGGCCGGCCCGGAACTCATCTTTGACGAGGCCCTGATTGTTGAAAAGGATCGCCAGCGGCGGGCCCGAAATGGTCGTGACCGAGTACAAGACCCCGAGCATCGTTCCAAAAGGCAAACCGACCAGCCATTGCAACTGGATCGGCCTCCGCCAACCGGCCGCCTGCAGCAGAATGAGCGGCAGAATGATCGAGTAGGTGGCGAACTTGGTCCAGCCAGGCTGAAGCGACGTCAGCGCAAAGGCTCCGACCGCGATGCCGGGCAGCATGCCGATGAGAATAGGCAGCACGCGCCGCCACACGGCCGGAACACCACTCAGGTTGATGCACAGAACATACAGATTGACGAAGACTTCGACGATCACCACCGCGGGATTGAGGACGCGGTTGGTGTAGAAGACGAGCGCGACCGGCACCGTGAGCGAGGAAAACCCGTAACCAAGCGCGCCGTTTACAAACGCCGCAAACAGCGCGATCACGGCAAGAACGATCACAGCAGAATCAATCGAAAGCATCTCTGGCTTTTACCGGATCAGTCGCCTTGCCCACGGCATTATAACCCAACGAAGGGGACGCGGTGCCGAAAGCTGATCGGCCCCACAGGTCGCGATCCCATCCATTCGTCGGGCCAACAAAGCTCCTGCGCCTGGAACGCCACGGACCTGCCGCCGGTCAGGAACCTGTCCGGGTGCCGCCCTCGGCCTTGAGCTGATCAAGGCCCGCAACGGCACCGTTCCAACCCGCTTTCGTAAGGCACCGTGGCATATTGGTCACGAGAACGGCATCAGACCGGTTTGCAATCCGCTGAACTTGCTGCCATTTCTTCGGCACGCATCGCTTTGGTGCCATCAAAGGGGCCCGTCCGGCTCATGTTGTTGCTTGAGTCGCTTCCAACCGTTATCGGCGCCGCCGCCATTGCCCCCGCATTGCTGGTGTTGTGGCTCGTCATCGCCGCCGACGAGCGCCCCGGACCGCCGGTTCAGGTGTGGCTCGCCTTCGTGCTCGGCGCGGCCAGCATCTCGCTGCTCGGCCTCGCGCGAATTCCCTTCAACGCGCTGCTCGCCATTCCCGACAATCCCTGGGCGACGCAGGCGGTGCGTGCAGCTTTCGGCGTCGCCGCACCGGAGGAGATCGTCAAGGTTCTCGTCATCGTCGCGATCTCGACGCGGCGCCGCGCCTTCGCCGATCCGATGGATACGGTGGTCTATGGCGCGGCCGCCGGACTTGGATTTGCCGCCTATGAGAACCTCGCCTATCTGGTCCAGCACAAGGACATGTGGCGCGCGCTCGCGGCGTTGCGCAGCGTGCTCACGGTGCCGTTCCACGGCGCGCTTGGTATCATCGCCGGCGCCTATCTTGCGATCGCGCGCTCCGGGGGCGCGCTCGGCGCCTACCGGGGTCACCGCGACTGGGCGCGCATCACGAACTGGGCGCTGGTGCTGGTCGCACCGGTCGCGCTGCACGCGGCGTTCGATTTTCCGCTGCTCGCGCTCCAGCGCATCCCCGACCTCGGCTCGACCACGCGGCTGCTGCTCGGCTCGGCCAGCGTGCTGATCGGCTTCTCCTCGATCGGTTTTGCAATCCGTCTGGTGCACCGCCTCGGCAAGCATCATGCCCCGCGCACGGACATTGCGCGCGAACGGCTGAGCCAGCTGCGGCGGATGTGGGCGCTGCTGCTGATCGGCGGCGGCGCCGGCTTTGCCGGCGTCTCCTTCCTGCTCACCTCGCTGCATCATTGGTACGTCAATCCCGAGCGCAATGCGTCGTTCATCCTGGTCCCGATCGGCTTCACCTCGATCCTGATCGGACTGGCGCTGCTGATCGCGACCACCGCGGTCTACTTCCTCGGCCGCAACCGGATGCGGACCGTCTCGGAGGGCTTTCCGTCCGCACCGAGCCAGAGTTAGGATAACGCCCGCACGCGCAAAGCCTTTACGTCCGCTGATCCGGAGAGCCGCGATGACCCTGTCCAACGACCTCGACAAGCTGCGATCGGAAATGCAGGCCGCGGTGAAGGCGCACTGGAAGGCGTTCCTGTTCGAAGGCATCCTGCTCGTGATCCTCGGCATCGCCGCGATGATCGTGCCGACATTCGCGAGCCTCGCCGTCACCATCTTCCTCGGCTGGATGTTCCTGATCTCAGGCATCGGCGGGCTGATCGTGACGTTCTGGGCGCGCAACATGCCGGGCTTCTGGTGGTCGCTGATTTCGGCCGCGCTCGCCGTGCTGGCCGGCATGGTGCTGCTCGCCCGTCCGATGCAGGGCGTGCTGACCCTGACCATCGTGGTCGGTGCCTATTTCCTCGCCGAGGGCGTCGCCACCATCATGTACGCGCTGGAGCACCGCCGCGAATTGTCGGGACGCTGGTCCTGGCTGCTGATCGCCGGCCTGATGGACATCGTGATCGCCTTCTTCATCATCGCCGGCTTGCCGGAATCCGCGGGATGGGCGATCGGCCTCCTCGTCGGCCTCAATCTGATGTTCGGCGGTGCGACCCTGATCGGCATGGCGTTGGCGGCGCGCAACACCTGACGCCGAACCGCGGGGGGCTTGCATTTGGGGGGTGACAGCCCCAAATCCCTGCGCTATAGACCCGCCCCATGATCACATCAGCCACCAGCTATTTTTGGTACTTTAGCTACGACAGCTCGCTGGCGGCAGGAGGATCGCGCTCAATCTGAAGAATTGCAGCAAACGTCCAAAACAAGCCGCCAGACCTGGCGGCTTTTTTGTGTGCCGGCAGGTCCCGAACTCCAAAGGAGCCAGCCGTGTTGAGTACGACAGACGATCTTCGCATCAAGGAATTGAAAGAGCTCAGTACACCCGAAGAGGTGATGCGGGAGGTCCCGCGCACCCTGACGGCGACCCGGGTGGTGATGGGCGCCCGCAACGCCGTCCACGCGATCCTGAACGGCACCGATGACCGCCTGCTGGTCGTCGTCGGCCCCTGCTCCATCCACGATCCCGCGGCGGCCGTCGATTACGCCGAGCGCCTCGCCAGCCTGCGCGAACAGCTCGCCGACCGCCTCGAGATCGTGATGCGGGTCTATTTCGAGAAGCCGCGCACCACCGTCGGCTGGAAGGGGCTGATCAACGATCCCGATCTCGACGGCAGCTTCGACATCAACAAGGGCCTGCGGCTCGCCCGCAACGTGCTGTCGGCGGTGAACAATCTCGGCCTGCCGGCCGGCACCGAATTCCTCGACATGACGACGCCGCAGTACATCGCCGATCTGGTCTCCTGGGCCGCGATCGGCGCGCGCACCACCGAGAGCCAGATCCATCGCGAGCTGGCTTCCGGGCTGTCGTGCCCGGTCGGCTTCAAAAACAGCACCGACGGCGGCGTGCGGATCGCGGCGGACGCGGTGAAGTCGGCCTCGCACCCACATCACTTCATGGCGGTCACCAAGGGCGGCCGTTCGGCGATCGCCGCCACCAGCGGCAACGAAGACTGCCACGTCATCCTGCGTGGCGGCCGGGCGCCGAATTATGATGCCGCAAGCGTCGATGCTGCCGCCGCCGAGCTCGGCCGCGCCGGTGTCGCAGCGCGGCTGATGATCGACACCAGCCACGCCAACAGCAGCAAGAAGCCGGAGAACCAACCGGCGGTTGCCGCCGACATCGCGCGCCAGGTCGCAGGCGGCGAACAGCGCATCATCGGCGTGATGATCGAGAGCAATCTTGTTGCGGGACGCCAGGACGTCGTGCCGGGCAAGCCGCTGACCTACGGCCAGAGCATCACGGATGGCTGCATCGATCTCGGCACGACGGCAGACGTGTTGAAGCAGCTGGCCGATGCCGTCGACGCAAGGCGCAGCGTGCGGCGCGACGGCCTGCAGGAGCGTTCGGCCTGACGCGGCCGAACGGATTGAGCGTTGCCGGCGGGGCGGATATCGCGCCTCGCCGGTCAGCTGCGTGGGTTAGCAGCCACGGCAGATGCTCTTGATCTTCTTGTCGAGCGCCGCGTCTTCCTTATTGGCCTGACTGTTCGGATCGCTGATGTTCTTTTCGCTGGGGACGTCGCCGCGGCGTGGCTGACGATGTCCGATCGGCGCCTCCGGCACCCCCGCCCCCTTCTGCATGGAGGACGATCCGCCCTGCTGCTGCGCCCAGGCTTGGGAGATGCCAAGCTGGGGCGCTCCGGCCGCAACCATCATCAGAGCCATCAACAAAACTGTCTTCCGCATCTCGCGTCTCCGCTTCTCAACCCTATCGCGCCCGTTCCGGGACCTCGACGGTAGCACAGTTGCGTCGCCCCTGCGCTGCGCAATCCTGTACCTTCCGTATATCGGCCATCGTGCCAAGGAGCCAGATTCCCGCGGCGGCCAGCACCACAAAGAAGCCGAACATCACAGCATTTTCGATGCTGCGGTTGCCCTCGTCCTCGGGCGGTTCCTGCCGTCCGTCCCCGGGCCCGCTCATCGCCGCCTCAGGATTGCGGCGGGTAAAGATGAACGTCGCCGCAATAATCGACGATACGGTAGCGCCGTTCCACCGGATCTTCACGTTCGCGGGAAACCGGCTGCGACAAATAGCTCGGGCCGATCGGCGCCTTGCCGTGGCCGCCGGGAATGTCGAGCACATAATCCGGCTGACAAAGTCCGGAGACACGCCCTCGCAACGCCCGCATCAATTCCTGCCCGGCTTCGATCGTGGTGCGCAAATGCGCGGTGCCAGGCGCAAGGTCGCCGTGATGCAGATAATAGGGCTTGATCCGGCACTCCACGAAGCCGCGCATCAACGCCTCGAGCGTCGCAGCATCGTCATTGACGCCGCGCAGCAGGACGGACTGGCTCACCAAGGGAATGCCGGCGTCGGCAAGGCGCGCGCACGCTGCGCGGGCATTGTTGCTCAGCTCACGCGGATGGTTGGCGTGGATCGCAATCCAGGTCGTCGCGCCTTCGACCCGCAATGCCGCGATCATCTCGGGATTGATACGGCCCGGATCGGCGATCGGAACCCGGGTGTGGAGGCGAACGATCTTCACATGATCGATCCCGGCGAGATCGGCCATGATCTCGGTCAGCCTGCGCGGCGACAGCATCAAGGGATCGCCGCCGGTCAGGATGACTTCCCAGATCTCCGGATGGCTGCGGATGTAATCCAGCCCCGCACGGTAGGCGTCATCGGACAAGGCCGAGGCCTTTCCCGGCCCGACCATTTCGCGCCGGAAACAGAACCGGCAATACACCGCGCAGACATGGACGAGCTTGAACAACACCCTATCGGGATAGCGATGCACGATTCCGGCGACCGGCGAATGCGCATCGTCGCCGATCGGATCGGCGCTCTCGCCCGGCTGCTCGACGAGTTCGTCGGCGCTCGGGATGAACTGCCGCGCGATCGGGTCGGCGGGATCGGCCGGATCAATCAGCGCGGCGAGCTCCGGCGTCACCGCGACCGCGTAGCGCGCAGCGACCCGCTCGAGCCCGGCAAGTGCTGCGACCGGCGCGAGCCCGGCATCAACCAGCTCGCGCGGCTGTCGCAGCGTCGCCGCCAGTTTTGGATCGATCCTGTTCATGTCTCTCCCGCAGGCGGCGTCCAGACCACCTGATCAATTCGTGGCGCGCCACTCGCCAGCATCACCAGCCGGTCGAAGCCGAGCGCGACGCCGCTGGCTTCCGGCATCTGGCCGACCGCGGCAAGGAAGTCGTCGTCGAGCGGATAGCGCTCGCCATAACGGCGGGCCTTCTCGTCCATCGCTGCGGTGAAACGATGGCGCTGCTCGGCCGCGTCGGTCAGCTCGCCAAAGCCGTTGGCGAGCTCGACGCCGCAGGCATAGACCTCGAAACGCTCGGCGACATCAGGATCGCCGGCCTTGGTGCGCGCCAGCGCGGCCTCTGGCGAGGGATATTCGAACAGCACCGTCAGACGGCCCTGCCCCAGTTGGGGCTCGACATGCTCGACCAGCACTTTGCTGAAGATATCGGACCAGGTGTCGTCATCTGCAACCCGCACCCGCGCTGCTGCAGCCGCCGCAAGCGCCTCGCGATCGCCCGCGCCGCCCGTGATCGTCGCCAACAGATCGATGCCGGCGAAGCGCTCGAAAGCTGCCGCGACCGTCAGCAACTCCGGCTCGGCAAAGGGATCGGCCGTCCGGCCGCGGAAGGAGAACCGCCCGATCCCGGTCGCCTGCGCCGCATGGGCGATCACGACGATCGTGTCCGCCATGATGGCGTCATAGCCGGCATTGGCGCGGTACCATTCCAGCATGGTGAATTCGGGCAGATGCAGGTCGCCGCGCTCGCGGTCGCGGAACACCCGCGCGAACTCGTAAATCTTCGGCTCGCCGGCCGCGAGCAGCTTCTTGCAGGCGAACTCCGGCGAGGTGCGCAGATAGCGCGGCGCAAGTGAGCCATCGGCCTGCCTGAGCTCGGTGCGGGGAGCGTGCAGATGGGTCTCGTTGCCCGGCGAGACCTGCAGGATCGCGGTCTCGACCTCGGCAAATCCCTGCTCCTCGAACCAGGCGCGCACCGCTCGCGTGATCGCGGTCCGCGCCTGCAGGAACGGCCTGCGGTCGGCATAGCGCTGCGGCGACCACCAGGGCGACGGCCGGTCATGAGCTGTCATCGCCAGAGCATCCTCATGGATTCAACATCAACGAGCCGCCATCCGCACTCAAGAGTCCTGCACAACCGATTGATTCCACACAAGTTCATAAGCCCGCACAACCCCGGCCTCCGCGGCACGCGGCAAGGCTGGTCCCTTCTTGTCGAAAGACGCGCAGCTTGTCCATGCGCGCCCGGCTGAACCTGAACGACCGCTCGACATCCAAGGAGAGGAAACGCCTTTCCCCTGGCTCGAGGACTGGCGCTGCCTCTACGATCTGAAGACCGGCACATTTTCGGTTCCTGCGAGCTTTGCCGAGCACAACCGGACGGCGCTGAAAACGCCCGATCCGGCCCGAAAATAGGGGCCGCTCGGCGCGGCCGGGACGGTTGGCAACCTTGCGAATTCGGCCGCAAAAGACTGGCATCTCAGGGACAAATCAGTATGTTGCAGCCCGAAATCGCCGCCATGGCCGAGGGGCAGCCGATCCGGTTGGCGCCCTTAGGCTCTCAAATTCAGGAAAACACCTTTGAAAGTTATCGCCAGTTCCATCCGCAAGGGCAATGTCATCGAGCAGGACGGCAAGCTCTATGTGGTCCTTTCCGCCGAGAACATTCATCCCGGCAAAGGCACCCCGGTCAGCCAGATCGAAATGCGCCGCATCGGCGACGGCGTGAAGGTCTCGGAGCGCTACAAGACCACCGACCAGGTCGAGAAGGCCACCGTCGAGGACCACAACTACAACTACCTCTATGAAGATGGCGACGGCTTCCACTTCATGAACAACGACAACTACGACCAGGTCCAGGTCTCCAAGGAGATCGTCGGCTCGTCTGCGCCGTATCTGCAGGAGAACATGACCGTGAAGCTCTCGATGCACGAGGGCAACCCGGTCGCGATTCAGCTGCCGCAGCGCGTGACGCTGGAAGTGGTCGAGACCGAGCCGGTGACCAAGGGCCAGACCGCCTCCTCGTCCTACAAGCCGGCCATGCTGTCCAACGGACTGCGCACCGGCGTGCCGCCGCACATCACCACGGGCACCCGCATCGTGGTCATGACCGAGGACGGTTCCTACGTCGAACGCGCAAAGGACTGAGCGCTTGAGGCGCGGTGGGATTTGAAATGAATCGTCACCGCGCCTCAACTTGTTGGTTAAGCATCAACTTTACCGAAAACCGCTACACACTTTTCCGGAACTTGCTTTAGTCTCTCGGGCGATCAGACATGAGCCCGGGGAGTGCAGTGAACAGGAAGGTGGTCAGCTTCGTCAGTTGCTGGCTGGCAGCCCTGCTCTCGCCTCTTCCCGGCGCGCATGCCGACGAATTCCGAACGCCATCGATCTCAGCCATGCGGGTCGAATGGCGCGCTGTGCTCGACCAGTTGCGGCAGGAGATCGGCAGCCGCCCGGCCGTCGCCGCCGGCTTCACTTTCGCCGGACAACGCCGCGTTCCCGCCACCGATCCGCGGGCGACGCCTGCGCTGGTGCAGTTGAACGCCGTGACAGCGCCGCTGTTTCCCGGCATCGCGCAGAGCCCGATCCCGGTGCTGCTGCCGTTCGACCCCGCCAGCTATCTCGACGCGCGGCAAAACGGTGCGTCGGACAGCCTGTCGATCGCGCGCTATCAGGCCGACTTCCGCGCGGTCGATTTCTTCCATGCCGGTGCGTCGGGCTACGATGCCGTGTTCTCGCTCGACCCCGGTGCCGGCGACGGCCTGCCGCCGCGGACATTTGCCAAGCCGGTCGAGGTGCAGATTTCCGGCTCGATCCTGGTCTACGACCTCGCCGACCGGCTTGGCGGCAAGGGCGAGCCGGTCAAGACGCTGGCCGCGCAGTTTCCGGACCTGCGCCGCTTCATTCGCGAGGGCTATGTCCGCTACGCCTTCACCCGCTTCGGGATTCCCTATGTCGTGTCGATCCAGTGCCTCGACAGCGCGCCGCGGCCGAAGCGGCTGGCCTGCCGCGAGGCCTATCCGGTCGCCGAGCGCTTTCTGAAGGCCTTGCGCATCGCCGGCGGCCAGCCGTCGCGGCCGCGCAGCGACGTCGCCTCCGACATCGCCGAGCGGCCCGCCGCGCAATCCGCCGACTTCGCCTACCACCCGAGCGGCGACATCGTCGCGGGCAGCGGCGGCCGCAGGCAACAAGGCGGCCACGCCGACTTCACCGTCTATTCGCAGATCCGCTTTCCGCTCGAGAAGGCGCCGGCCTTCGCGCACTCGCAATCCTTCGCCAGGCGCAAGCCCGGCGCGGCCGTCGACGCCTATCCCTGGCAGGACAATTTCTGCGAGGCGCGCAGCTTCGAGGTCGGCCAATGCGCCAGCGGCTACGGCCATCAGGGCCAGGACATCCGACCTGGCGCATGTCCGGTCGACAGCAAGGATGGCTGCGATCCCAAGCAGCAGGCGGTCGTTGCGGTGCGCGACAGCATCGTGATCCGCTCGGCGGAGCAGCAGGCCGCGACATTGCAGGTCAACACCCGCACCGAGCACGTCCGCTTCCGCTACATGCACATGAACCCGTCAGTGATGGATGCCGACGGCCTGCTCAACGGACGCCGCGTCAGCGAGGGCGAGAAGATCGGCGTGGTCTCGAACTATCTCGACCACCCCAACGGCACCTCGCGGCATCTGCATTTCGACGTCCAGTTGTTCACGCGCGACGGCTGGCTGTGGGTCAATCCCTACACCACGCTGGTGTCGGCCTATGAGCGACTGATCCGCGGCCGTGGCCGCGAGATCGGACCGGAGCCCGGACCTGCGGCCGCCGTGGCCCATGCGCTGCCCGACGACGTCGTGCATCGGATCGACACCCAGGAAGGCGGCGGCAATTAGCGCGTTGTCGAGCGAAGCCTCTCCCGCACTTGATGCGGGATGGACCCCGTTCGGGGCGCACTGTCAAAATATCGAAAACAACCCCATGCAAAGGAGCCGGCGGCTGCCGTCGGTCGACACGACGACTTGACACGTCGGGCAAATCAGCGACATAATTCCATTATTCCGAAATCGTACAACGCTCCTCGCCCCGAGCCCATCGCATATGGCGTTTGCCGACTTCTGACTGAGGTATTCACGCGCGAAGGCTGGCTGTGGGCCACCCCCACACCATGCTGGTGTTCGAGGGCTATTTCAGCTCGCCGGTGATGAACTGCGCCCGCCCCATGCCGAACGACCAATCCTCGTCGTCGTTGATCACGAAATTGATGACAAGGTCGCTCGGCGCGATCCCGCAGGCCGACCACAGCGTCTCGGCAAGAACGCGATAGAAATCCAGCTTCAAGGCCTTCTCACGCGGACGGCTCGTCAATTGCAGCATCACCAGCCTGTCCGTCCGGCCGATACCGAGCCCGGTATCGAGTGCGACGACCCGCGACCGCGGGTGAACATGCACGACCTGGTAGCGGTCGCGCGGCGGCACGTGGAGCGTTTCCACCAGCACTTCGTGCGTGACATCGAGCAGCCGCTGGACATCTGCATCGCTCCGCCCCTCGATCAAATCAAAACGCAGAAACGGCATGTTAGTGGCTCCTTGCTCGATCTGCCGAGGAATGAAGCTTCGGTGCAACTGCCGGCGATCAGTTGCGCTACGCGTAGCGAACCAACTGGAGCGGAAGCGTTCCGTTCTCCAGCACGTTCGACGTCTTCAAATTATCCGAGCGAATTGAACCGCGCTCTGTCAGCTTGCTTAAGCACGCCGCACGGGAAAAGAGTAATGGCGATCTGAGATCGTTGCGATCTGAATCCCAGATCGCGTGTCATGAGTAATGACGGAGCATCCGACTGCTATTTCGCCAGCACCGCGCCTTGCAGTGCCGCGAGCGTATCCGGCCCGTAGCGGCCGTCGGGTGTGCGCTTGAGCAGGCCGGCCCGCGCCAGCCGCTGTTCGACGGCCTTGCGCAGCTCCGGGGCATCCGCGCCACGTCGGTCGCGTCGTTGCGCGGGTTGGGAAGCTGCACCGTGTTGCGATAGGCCGAATTGCCGATCACGAGCGCAACACGCCGCTCGGCAAACGCCGGGATCGAAGCGGCCACGCAGCCGATCAGGGCGAACGCCGCGCCCGCGAGCATGCGCCGGAGTGAGTACTGCATGGCCGGCGCGTCCGCCTATTTCTTCCAGGGCGCATCGCCGCGCGCCGCGGCGGCCGCGAAGATGCCCTGCTCATAATCGATGAAGGCGCGCACCATCGCGCGATAGGCGGCCTCCGCGACCTTGGGCGACAGCCCGTCCTGTTCGGCCAGCGTCATTGCCTTTTTCACCACCGCCTCGGCGCGCTCGGGCGCCTCGACTTGCGCCGGGTTGGCCTTGAAGCGGGCGGCTTCATGGACGTAGCGGCCGCGCTCGGCCATCAGGCGCACGATCTCGCGGTCGAGCCGGTCGATATTGCTGCGCACCTCGCCAAGCGTCTTGCAGCAGGCGCCGTTGTCGACCGTGGGGCTGCCCCACAGCGCCGGCGCGTTCGTCGCAGGTTCCTCGGCGCATGCCACGGCAGGAATCAGAAGCATCGACAGAAATACCGGCAATCGCATCGAACGCCTCCCAGAAAGCCGAGCACGCCTTGCGATCGTTATGCCGATTTTGCGCGCCGATGGAAGCCATGCCGCTAACGGGACGGCCGCAGGTTCCATTCGGAATCGCATCGATGCGCGCCATGTCGCGGCGACAATTGCCAGCTTGAATGATCATGATGGACGCAGCAATCCGCGGGAACCTGTCCCGCTTTGACCATCGGACGCAAGTATCTATCAGATGCCCATTCAGGCTGGACGATAACCAAGCATGCTCTCGACCTTCAGCTGGTTCTTTCTTTCGGTGAAAGGCCGCATCAGCCGGCAGGAATTCGGCCTGGGATTTTTCGGTCTCGTCCTGGTCGACATGCTCGTCATTCGCATCGGCGCAAGGCTCGACCCTGGCCCACGGTATTACGACAACAGCCCGCCCGCCGACGACCTGTCCGTCCTGCGCTTGCTGCTCATGCTGTCATTGTGGCCGTTCGCCGCGATGCTGGTGAAGCGGCTGCACGACCTCAACGTCTCGGGCTGGTGGGCGCTGACGATCCTCGCCATTCCCCACCTCGCCGCCGCGCTGCACGTCAAATACTGGATCCCCTATCTGGCGCTCGTCGCAACGCTGAGCGTGCTGCCGGGATCGAAGGGTGACAACCGGTTCGGCCGCGACCCGCTGGCGCGCGCCGGCATCTAGCGCCCTGCGCCGTGGTTGCGATCAGTCGATCTCGATCGCCGCCAGCGTCTCCTTGACCCGCATCTGAGCGTCCGCAGGGAGCGGCAATATCGGACGCGGAGGCTCGGCCACACAGATCCCTCTGAGATTGGCAAGTGCGTAGACGACACGCAGACTGGAATATGTCCTGAACAGATCCCAAATCGGCTGCAGACGCGCGTTGAGCTCTCGCGCCCGGGCCGCATCGCCGCCGGTCGCGGCGCGAACGATGTCGACGCAGACCTTCGGGAAGATTCCTGCGACAACGCTGTACCAGGTATCTGCGCCCGCCAGCAGCGCCTCGGTGCAATTCCAGTCGGCGCTGTAACCCAACGCAACGCCGTCCGGAACGACAGCCCGCAATTCCCTGAGATGGCCCGCGACCGTTGAAGCATCCAGCGCCGGACTTTTTACCGCGACGATTCCGTCCACACGACCCAACCGGCCGATGAGCGCCGGCGTGAATTGAAAATGCGTCGTTCCGGGATTGTCATAGATGCAGATCGGCAATCCGCTCTCGCGGGCCACGGTTTGAAAATGCTCAAAGACCTCGTCATCGGTCAGCGGCGTATAGGAAACCGCCGCCAGCAGGCCTGCCGTCGCGCCGGCATCACGCGCATCCTGGGCCAGCCGCACCGCATCGTCGGTGCGCAGTGCGCCGATGCCGACCAGTATTGGTGTGTTGCCGTCTGCCAAGGCGGTGGCCGCCTGCACGGCGCGCCGCCGCTCATCGCGGCTGAAATACGGATATGAGCCGGTACTGCCGAGCAGCCCGACCGAATCCACCTTCGCCGCAATCAAGGGGTCGAGCAAGGCGCGGAGCGCACCCACATCGACCCGCCCATCCCGGTTCGAAGGCGTTATCGGGAAGGCAGAGAGCCCCTTCAGACTGATCATCGGTTCGTCCCTCGTCGGCGACTGTCGCCGTAAGCTGCCGCGCAATCAATCGACCCGCCCCGTCGCGCGCAAGGTCCAGTTTCACGCGAACTGGGCAGCAAACTGGTCCAGTGCGCGTCCTGCAGGACGAGCTTCCCGCCGGTCGTTATTCGAGCATCGTGGTCAGCTGCGCGCCCTCGTCCGCCACGAACACCGCGATCAGCTCCGCCGGCTCCGTGGTGCTCGCATTGGCCGAGACCATGTGGGTCGACCCCGGCGGCTCGAAGAAGGACTGGCCGACCTTGAAGGTCTCGACCGGCCCGCCGCCGAGCTGGGAGCGGATTTCTCCCTTGGTGATGTAGGCCGTCACCGAACCGGAATGGCGGTGCGGCGGCGTGAAGCCGCCGGGACCATAGAACACGCGCACCACCGTGACGCGCTTGCCCGCGACATTGGGCAGCGCGTGCGAGCTGATGACCTCGACCTTGTCGAGCGGCGACGCTGCATTGGCGCTGGCGCACAGCGGCGCGATGACGGAGGAGATCGCGTCCATCGGGGTCGGCAGTGCCTTGCCGATCACGAAGGCGCAGGCCAGTCCCGCGATCACGGCCAGCGCGACCGGCCGCGGGAATGGAAGAGATGGAGTCATTGCCATCGAGGTCATTGTTTTTCTCCCTGTCAGCTGCCGTTTTGATCGGTCTCGACGTTACGAAGCCGCCGCGTCCGCACGCTGCCGGCGCGGCGGCGGCGTCCAGCGATAGGCCGCGCCGAACCGGTTCCAGACATTGATCGATGCGATCGCCGAGGTCAGGTAAGTCAGCTCCTGCTCGGAGAATTCGGCGGCGGCCAGCGCATAGACCTCGTCGCTGACGCCGTTCGGCAAGGTCGTCAACGCTTCGGTCCAGGCCAGCGCAGCGCGCTCGCGCGGCGTGAACTGCGGCGCCTCGCGCCACACCACGACGAGGTTCAGCTTGTCGGCGGGCACGCCGAGGCTCTCGCCCTGCAGGATGTGATACTGCACGCAGAACGCACAGCCGTTGATCTGCGAGGCGCGCAGCTTGACCAGTTCGAGCAGCTGCTTGTCGAGGCCGGCCTTCGCCGCGAACTGGCCGAGCGCGCGCACCGCGGCGAAGACGTCGGGCGCGAGCTTCTCGAAGTCGGTGTATTCCTTGCGGGCATGTGACATTGGCCTGGCCTCATGTTATCAGTGTACTGAGACATTATCAGAGCTCTGATATCATCGGCAAGATGCGGACATCGGCAACCGCGACAGCAGGCAACATGGCGGCAATGCAGAAACGAGGCAAATCCGGCACCGCCGGGCGGCGTCCGGTCGGAAAAGCCGCCGGCCGAAGGGCCGCAGCGAATGCAGGATCGACCGCAGGCGACGTCCTGCTCGCTCCTTCCGTTCCGGCGCCCGGCGAAGGCAAGCGCGGCGAGCAGGGCTATCTCGCCTATCTGCTGCGCCAGGCCCATGCGGCCTCGCGGCTGTCGATGGAGCGCGCGCTCGCCGAGCTCGGCGTCACCTCGCCGCAATTCGTAGTGCTCACCATGCTGAAGGCCTATCCGGGCCTGTCAGGCGCCGATCTGGCGCGGGTGGCACTGCTGACGCCGCAGACCGTCAGCGTGATCATCCGCAACCTCGAGCGCGACGGCGCGATCCGCAAGACGCCTCACCCCGTCCACGGCCGGGTGCTGCAATGGACCCTGACCGGCCATGGAACCGCGCTGCTGGAGAAATGCCGCCATATCGCGCAGGCCCAGGAGCGCCGGCTCGCCGCCGGCCTCGACCCCAGGTCGGAACAGGTGGTGCGCCGGTGGCTGTCAAAAATCGCCACAGATTTGCAGGATACCTAGAGCATGACCCGGAAAAGTGGGAACCGGTTTTCCGATGAGGTCATGCTCAAAACTATAGCTCCTGCGGCGGCGTGGCTTTTGGCTCACCCGATCGGCGCCGCTACACTGGCCCGATGAAACAGCCTGATTCTCCGCAATCCCCCGCCCGCCGCGCCGTCCTGAAGGCCGGGCTCGCGGCCGGCGCGGTGCTTGTCAATCCGCTCATCGCCCTTGCCGCAGCCCCTCCCGGCTTCGACCAGTGGCGCGACAATTTTCGCGCCCGTGCGCTGGCAAAGGGCATTTCGGAGGCGACCTGGACTCGCTGCATGGGACGGGTCGAGCCCGACATGAGCGTGTTCAAGCAGATGCGCAACCAGCCGGAGTTCCACGAGCAGATCTGGCAGTATATCAACCGCCGCGTCTCGGACTGGCGCATCATCCATGGCCGCGAGGCGCTGAAGAAGAACGACGCCCTGTTCGGCCGGATCGAGCGCGACTTCGGCGTCGAGCGCGGCACGCTGCTCGCGCTGTGGGGCGTCGAGTCCGCTTATGGCGATCCGCTGGTGCAGCAGAACCACATGACGCCGGTATTTCCCTCGCTGGCGGCGCTCGCCTGGAACGAGCCGCGCCGCAAGGCCTATTGGGAGACCGAGCTGATCAACGCGATGAAGATCGTGCAGCGCGGCTGGAGCACGCCTCAGGAGATGAACGGCTCATGGGCCGGTGCGATGGGCCATTCGCAGTGGATGCCGGAAGTCTGGCTCAATGTCGGCTTCGACTATGACGGCGACGGCAAGGTCTCGCCGTTCGGCCGGCCCGACGACGCGCTGGGCTCGACCGCGAAATATCTCGTCAATCGCGGCAAGTGGCACCGCGGCGAGCATTGGGGCTACGAGGTCCGCGCGCCCGGCGGCGGCGCCAGCGGCAGCCGCACCTATGCGGCCTGGGCGAGCGCCGGCGTAACGCGCGCCGACGGCCAGCCGTTTCCGCAGCCGAACGCATCAGCGCAGCTCTGGATCCCGGTCGCGGGTGGCCCGGCGTTCCTGCTCGGTCCGAACTTCAATTCGGTGAAGAGCTACAACCCGTCGATGAACTACGCGCTGGCGATCTGCCATCTCGGCGACCGCTGTCTCGGCGGGCCGCCCTTCATCCAGCCCTTCCCGGGCTCGGAGCGCGCGCTGACGCTCGCCGAGGTGCAGGAGATGCAGACGCGGCTGACCAAGGCCGGCTTCGACACCGGCGGCACCGACGGCCGCGTCGGCAACGACACCATGAAGGCGATCAAGGATTTTCAGATCAAGATGGGCCTGTTGCCCGCCGACGGTTACGGCGGGCTCAAGGTGCTGGCGCGGTTACGGCAAGGCGGCTAACCGTCATGCGATCTGCGTAGCCCGGGTGAGCGAAAGCGATACCCGGGGACGCATTTCCCGCATGTCGCTCCGCTCATGCGGGCTTACGACAGTTCGCTCCTACCGGCTCGCAGGCTGCCGCACGACGCCGCCGGCGTTCATGCCGCCGTCGATCACGAGCTCGGTGCCGGTCACATAGCGTGATGCGTCGGAGGCGAGATAGAGCACGCCCTGGGCGATCTCGATGGCCTGTCCGGCGCGGCCGAGCGGCGTGGCGAACCTTGCGCGCTCCTCCGGATCGATCGGTGCGTTCTGGCCGGCACCGGTCGCGCCGGTCGGGATCTTGCCCCAGATCGGCGTGTCGATGATGCCGGGATGCACCGAGTTGACGCGGATGCCGTCGTTCACCTGCGCGCATTCCATCGCGATCGACTTGGCGAACAGCCGCACCGCGCCCTTGGTGGCGCTGTAGCCGGAGAGCGTCGCCGCGCCACGCAGGCCGGCCAGCGACGACATCATGATGATGGAGCCGCCGCCATGCTTGCGCATCAGCGGCAGGGAGTGCTTCACCGACAGAAACACGCCGTCGATATTGATGGCGGTCTGCCGCCGCCAGTCCGCGAGCGACATCTCGACGATCGAAGGCGCCCCGATGCCGATGCCGGCATTCGAGACCATGATGTCGAGGCGGCCGTAGCGCTTGCCGATGTCAGCGATGACCTCGATCCAGCGCTCCTCGCTGGTGACGTCCTGCGGCAGGAAGACCACCTCGCGACCGGCCTTCTTGAGCCGCGCTGCGAGCTCGGGTCCCCTCAACTCGTCGATATCGGTCGCCACGACCGTCGCGCCTTCCTGCGCGAACAGTTCGACGATGGCCTCGCCGATACCCGATGCGCCGCCGGTCACCAGCGCGACCTTGCCTTCAACCTGTCCTGCCATGTCCTCTCCAACGTTTCTTATCGGATCACCGTCGGGCCCTGATCCGGCACCGCGACGTCGAGCACACGGAATTGCACACGTTCGGTGCCTTGCCAACGGTCGACCGCAAGAGAGCCCGCCACGTGCAATTGCTGCCCGCGATTTTGCGTCAAGGCGCTGCCGAGCTTCTGTCCGACGGAGCGGAATGCGATACCGTTGACGATCGAGCCGTCGCCTGACTTGAAGCGCAGCCGCAGATGCGCCTGCCCGACCTCGTCGGCATAGACCAGCTGATGCGACGGCAGCGCGATCACCGGCTCCGGATTGGCGGCACCGAACGGGCCCGCGCGATTGAGCGTCGCGGCGAATTCCGGCGTCACCGCGCGCGCGGTCACGGCGCCGTCGATGAACAGCTCGTTCTCGTGGCGCGAATTGGCGACGTCGGCCGCCAGCGCGCTCTCCATGTAGGCGCGGAATTCGGCGAGCTTCTCCTTGCGCAGCGTGACGCCGGCCGCCATCGCGTGCCCGCCGCCCTTCATCAAAAGGCCGTCATGCACCGCCTGCCGCACCGCCTTGCCGAGATCGACGCCGCCGATCGAGCGGCCCGATCCGGTGCCGATGCCGCCCGGCTCCAGCGCGATGGCAAACGCGGGACGCGCGAACTTCTCCTTCAGCCGCGCCGCGACCAGCCCGACCACGCCAGGATGCCAGCCTTCCGCCGCGGTGACGATGACAGCACCCTTGTCCTCGAGCCCGAGCGAAGCCAGCGCCTCGGCCTCGGCCTGTGCCTCGGCCGCCTGCTCGATCACGCGCCGCTCGGCATTGAGGCGATCGAGCTCGGCCGCGATCCGCGCAGCTTCGGAGACGTCGCCTTCGAGCAACAAGCGCACGCCGAGATCGGCGCGCCCGATCCGACCGCCGGCATTGATGCGCGGTCCCAGCATGAAGCCGAGATGCCAGGCCTCCGGCGGGCCGTTCAGCCGCGCCACGTCCATCAGCGCGGTGTGGCCGACATGGTCGCGGCGGCGCATCGCGATCAGGCCCTTGGCGACGAAGGCCCGGTTGAGCCCGATCAGCGGCGCGACGTCGGCCACGGTGCCGAGCGCGACGTGATGCAGCACGCTGAGCAGGTCCGGCTCCGGCATCTCGCCGGTCCAGAAGCCGCGCTGGCGCAGTTCGCGATTCACCGCGACCAAGGTCACCAGCACGAGGCCGACCGCTGCGAGATGGCCAAGCCCCGAGATATCGTCGGGCCGGTTCGGATTCACCAGTGCGTCGACCTCGGGCAACACATCGCCGGTCTGGTGATGATCGATCACGACGACCGACATCCCGAGCTTCCTGGCTTCCGCCAGCGGCTCGATGCTGGTGGTGCCGCAATCGACCGTGACGAGCAGCGTCGCGCCCTTCGCCGCCAGCGAACGCACAGCGTCGACGTTCGGCCCGTAGCCTTCGAAAATACGGTCGGGAATGTGGATCAGCGGATCCAGCCCGCAATGACGCAGATGCCAGGTCAGCAGTGCCGCCGAGGTCGCACCGTCGACGTCATAATCGCCGAAGATCGCAACCTTCTCGCCGCGCACCGCGGCATCCGCAATGCGCCTGGCGGCATGCTCCATCTCGGTGACCGTGTGAGGATCCGGCATCAGCTTGCGGATGGTCGGGTCGAGGAAATCGGCGACCTCGTCGATCGCGACGTCGCGGCCGGCCAGCACGCGCGCCAGCATTTCCGGCAGGTTGTGACGCTGCACGATCGCGAGCGCCCGCGCCGCCCCGCGCGCATCCAGCCGGTCGCGCCAGAGCTTTCCGGTCAGCGACCGCGTCACGCCGAGGAACGCCTGTGGCGCCTCGACGGGCAGTGCGGATGCGTGCAGCGTCATGATCCATTACGCGTTGCAAAGAAACAGCTGACTTCCAAGCCCAAATACCGGCCAGAGCTGTGGATAGATGCTTTTTTGCGCGCCGGGAACCAAGCCGGCCCGGGCCGAAAACCAACGCAATTTGAAGGGACTCGCGGGAATTTTGCTAGCGCCGCGATTGCGTCGGGGTCTGGCCGAAGCGCCGCCGAAATCGCTGATTGAAGTAAGCGATCTCGTTGAAGCCGCAGGCGAGCGCAATGTCGCTGACCTTCATCCGGTCCCCCTGTTCACTCGTGAGCAAGCGCATGGCGTGCTGGAGTCGTCGCTCAAGGAGCCGCTCGGTAAAACTCGAACCGGTGTCCTGCAGCAGATCCTGCACATATCTGGCCGAGACACCCATGCGTTTCGCGACCTGCTCGACTGAAAACCCTGCACTGGCAAAACTGCGGTTGATCTCGGCGATGACCTCCTGCGTGCGGGAGGCCCGCAGGCCTCGCATCGTCGCGTTCTGCGCCGCATCCCCTCGCGCACCCAACGCCAGCGCAGTCAGGTCGAGCAGCGTGGTGCCAACATGGTTCTGGAGCAGCGGATCATGCGGCTCTCCAGGGAGATCGACCACGAGTTCAATGTATCTTTGCAGAAGACCGATAGCGGGGCTTCGTTCGTCAAGCGGCTTGACCAGCACGTCGTCGGCCGCTCCGACGAGAGACAGGAGGCGATCCCTGCTGACCGTCAATGTCGTGCAGGAAAACGGAGCGTCGGACACCATGTCCGCGGGCATGCCGTTGCTGCCGAGAAATGCGCCTGACGGGGCGAGAGCAGCTTCGCGTCCCGCCTGATTCACGCGAAAGGTGCCACGCCCGCGATGGAAGAGCAGACAGAAATCATCGTTAGGGCCGCGTGAAATTGCTGTCCGCGACCGTCTTATTCGATGGAAGGAGCCGGCAAAGCGGGAGACTTGCACGTCCGACAAATCAGCCCACTGCATCGATGCGGAGAACGGCCGATCGTCGGATCGCGTGATGTCGACGCAACAGGTGAGCGCCTCCATCTGCTCGCTCCAGAGCGAGAACTTCTGGTGGTCCGCCAGTTCAGGATCAAGGCATTCCGACGAAATACTGGCGCGATTCACAGAGGCAACCTTTGGGTGCATTCATCATATGAAGCGCATCTCCTCAGGCTATGCGTAATTTCGCCGCAACGACCGCCCGATTTGTCGCAGTACATGCACACCAAGCATCAGTCCTGTTGCGAAGCTACAACATTGCTCCGAAGTTTGGCGCGGGTGCGCAGGAGCTAAATTCCATTGCGCAGGTGAACAAGACCGCCGCTGCGAGCCCTGCCAGTTTGCGCGCAGGATGCCGCGGGAAACGACGTCGCAATCTGACGTCGGCGCTCACCGGGTCCGGATCAGCAGCTGTTCGCAACCGCAATGCCTCAGGGCATCTGCGCTCAGCGCGACACTTTCAGGGGCCTATCAATGCAGAAATCTCTCCTCGGCGCTGGCTTGTTTCTAGGTGCGTCGTTCGTTCCCGCGCTTGCAGCCGACATGTCCTATCCAGTCAAGGCGCCGGTGATCACACCGGTTCAGGCCTTCTCCTGGACCGGCTTCTACGTCGGTGCCAACGTCGGCTTCGGCGGCGACAGGTTCGAGTATCCCTTTCACGCTTCGGCCCAACAGTTGCAGGCCGAGGCACCCCCGCTCACGTCAAGCACCAGCGGCAAATTCAGCCTGACATCAAGCGGCTTCTTCGGCGGTGGGCAGATCGGATACAACCACCAATACAACAACAATGTGGTGCTCGGTCTCGAAGCCGACTTCCAGTGGTCGGGCATCGAAGGCAGGTTCGAGGGCAATCAGATCCTCACCGTCAACGGAACGAGCGTCGCAACCACATTCGGCACCGGCTCCGAGATTGCGTGGTTCGGCACCGTGCGTGGCCGGCTCGGCTACGCCTGGGATCGGCTGTTCCTCTACGCCACCGGCGGCGCGGCCTATGGCAAGGTCGATACCCATGGAACCTTCAGCTTTGCCGGACCGAACGGCGTGGCTCAGACGACGTCAGTTGCATCGGGTGGCACGCAATGGGGCTGGACCGCAGGCGCGGGCCTGGAATACGCCCTTGCTCCGCAGTGGTCCTTCAAGACCGAGTATCTCTATATCGATCTCGGGAGCCGGACACTGCTTTCCAGCGCGATCAACGACGTCGCGAACGGCTTCACAGCGAATGCTGGAATGGACGTCGACACCAAGTTTCACACAATCAAGGCTGGCGTGAACTACCGCTTCTGATCGCAACGCGACAGATATGGACGAAGGGGCCGCGCGAGAACGCGGCCCCTTTCGGCGTTGGTCGGCAGTACGCTTCGCTCTCCCGGTTCGGCGAGCGTCGAGCTAGCAGCCCATCCGGCTGGCGATTTCCCCGAAATCCTTGGCCACGATGTCCCACTCGCCGGTGGCCTCGAAATCGACCTTCTGCAGCGGGCCGTATTCGGTGGGACGCGCCACGAAGGCGGTCTTCAGGCCGAGCTTCTGCGCGTGCTTCAGGTCGTAATTGTGCGCGGCGACCATCATCACCTGCTCCGGCGGCAGGCAGAGCAGCTTGGCGGCGCCGAGATAGGTTTCCGGATCGGGCTTGTAGTGCTGGAACAGCTCGGCCGACATCACGAGATCCCACGGAAGCCCCGCGAACTTCGCCATGTTGGTGAGCAGCGCGACGTTGCCGTTGGACAGCGGCGAGATGATGTATTTGGTCTTCAGCCGGGTCAGACCGGCGACGCTGTCGGGCCAGGCGTGCAGGCGATGCCAGCCCAGCGTCAGATGCTGCAGATCGGCCTCGCTCAGCCCCTTGATGTCGAACTGCGCAACGAGTTTTTCCAGCGAGCGGCGGTGCAAGACGTCCAGGATGACGTAGCCGTTCTGCGGGTTCTTGCGCACCTCGTCCATCGAGGCCGCATAGACCGCGCGCCAGCCGTCGACCAGCGCGGTCCAGTCGGCCTTGATACCGCGCGTCTCGCCCCATCTGGTGAAGTCGTTGATCAGGCTGGTGCGCCAATCGACCACGGTGCCGAACACGTCGAACACCAGCGCCTTGACCCCGGACAGATCGGACATGCGCGTCTCCCTTTGTTGTTCTTGTTGGCTTGTCATTCCGGGGCGCGCGTGAGCGCGAACCCGGAATCTCGAGTTTCAGGGGCGTTCGAAGGACGCCCCTGGAACGACCGCATGTCTTAGTCGAGGTGGAATTTCTCGAGCTGCCGATGCTCGGCCTTGATGTAGCGCACGGTGCCGGTGACCGAGCGCATCACGACCGTCTCGGTCTCGATCACGTCCTTCTTGAACTTCACGCCGGTCAGCAGCGAGCCGGTGGTGACGCCAGTGGCGGCGAACAGGCAGTCGCCCTTGGCCATGTCCTCGATGCCGTAGATCATCTTCGGATCGGTGACGCCCATCTTGTGCGCGCGCTCGCGCTTTTCCTCGGTGTCGAGGATCAGGCGGCACTGCATCTGGCCGCCGATGCAGCGGAGCGCGACCGCGGCCAGCACGCCCTCGGGCGCGCCGCCGGTGCCGATATACATGTCGACGCCGGTCTCATCGGGTTTGGCACAGTGAATGACGCCGGCGACGTCGCCGTCGGTGATGAGCTGCACGGCAGCGCCGGTCGAACGCACGCTGTTGATGATGTCGGCATGGCGCGGACGGTCGAGCACCAGCACGTTGATGGCGCTGGGGTCGACGCCCTTGGCCTTGGCGAGCCGGCGGACGTTGTCGGCCGGCGGCGCGTCGAGCTCGATCACGTTCTTGGCGAAGCCCGGACCGATCGCGATCTTCTGCATGTAGACGTCGGGCGCGTGCAGCAGCGTGCCGCCGTCGGCCATCGCCATCGTGGCGATCGAGCCCGGCATGTTCTTGGCACACAGCGTGGTGCCTTCGAGCGGGTCGACCGCGATGTCGACCTTGGGGCCGGCATTGAGGCCGACCTTCTCGCCGATGAACAGCATCGGCGCCTCGTCGCGCTCGCCCTCGCCGATCACGATGGTGCCCTCGATCGGCAGCTTGTTGAGCTCGCGCCGCATCGCGTCGACCGCGGCCTTGTCGGCGGCCTTCTCCTGGCCGTGGCCGCGCAGCCGCGCGGCCGACACCGCCGCGCGCTCCGTCACGCGCACGATTTCGAGCGTCAGGATGCGCTCGAGCAGCATCTGCGGCGGAACGGAAATATGGGTCGACATCGGCGTACTCCTTAAGCCTCTGGGACAGGCCAGCCTGCCCGCATCAATCGTCTCACGCCCGACCCGTTCAGGCCACGCGCTAGTTTTTCTCGATCCGGATCACCTGCGGCCGGCCGCTGATGACCTTATCGCGCTGCACTGCGGCCAGCGCACGATGCACGGCATCCTCGCTGGTCGCATAGGTAATCAGAATGACCGGGACCGGTGAAGGTTTTTTGGCCGCACCGTTCACATCGACGCCATCGGGGTGCCGTTGCACGATGGATTCCAGAGATATCTTCTGTTCCGCCAGCCGGGTGGCGATTGTTGCGGCAGTGCCTGCAAGATCGCGCGCCATCAGGCGGATATAATAGCCACCCTCATGGCGTTCCATCGGCGCCTTGGTGGTGTCGCGCAACCGCTCCACCGGGCGCCCGAACGGCTTGGCACGGATGCCGCGGGCGACGTCGGCGATGTCGGCGACCACGGCCGAAGCCGTCGCGCCGCCGCCGGCGCCGGGTCCCACCAGCGTGATCGGCGGAATCCCCTCGCCGTCGATCGCGACCGCATTGGTGACGCCCATCACCTGCGCAATCGAGGATGATTTCGGCACCATGGTCGGGTGCACGCGCTGCTCAATGCCCTTTGCCGTGCGCACCGCGACGCCGAGCAGCTTGACCCGGTAACCGAGTTCCGCGGCGGCCTTGAGGTCTTCCGGCGTGATCGAGGAGATGCCTTCGACATAAACCGCGCTTTCGGCGACCTTGGTTCCGAAGGCAAGGCTCGCCAGGATCGCGAGCTTCTGCGCGGTGTCGTGACCATCGACGTCGAACGACGGGTTGGCTTCGGCATAGCCGAGACGCTGGGCGTCCTTCAGACACTCCTCGAACGACAGCCCCTCCTGCTCCATCCGGGTCAGGATGTAATTGCAGGTGCCGTTGAGGATGCCGTAGACGCGGTTGACGCTGGTGCCCGCGAGGCCCTCGCGCAGCGTCTTGATCACCGGGATCGCCGCACCGACCGCCGCCTCGAAATTCAGCGCGCCGCCGTGCTTCTCGGCGGCCGCGGCAAGACGCAGTCCATGCTTGGCGATCAGCGCCTTGTTGGCGGTGACGACCGACTTGCCGGCCTTCAGCGCGGTCTCGATCGCGGACAGCGCAGGATCGCCGGCGCCGCCCATCAATTCGACGAAGCAGTCGATATTGGGATCTTCGGCGAGCGCCTCGGGGCTCTTCGCCCAGGCGATGCCGCGCAGGTCGAGGCCGCGCTTCTTGGCTTTCGAGCGCGCCGTGACCGCGACGACGCGAACGCCGCGGCCGCTGCGCTCGGCCAGCGCCCGTCCTTGTGTTTCGATGAGGCGGACGACATCGGCACCGACGGTGCCGAGCCCCGCTATGCCCACGTTCAGGGGTGCGACCATGGATTTAAGGGACCTGGAGATCAAGTAACCTGGAAGGATTAGCGTCGGTTGGCGAGAGGAACGACGTTGTGCAACGTTTCGATGCCGCTTTCAAGGAAGCGGCGCACGCCGCGCGCGGCCTGCCGGATCCGCTGCTCGTTCTCCACCATCGCAATGCGGACATAGCCCTCGCCATGCTCGCCGAACGCCACGCCGGGCGACACCACGACGCCGGATTTCTCCACCATCAGGGTCGCGAACTGCATGCTGCCGACCGCCTCGAACGCCTTGGGCAGCGGCGCCCAGGCGAACATCGAGGCCTGCGGCGGCGGAATGTCCCAGCCGGCGCGGCCGAATGACTCGACCAGCGCATCGCGGCGCTTGCGGTAGGTGTCGCGCATCTCGCGGATGCAGTCGTCGGGACCGTTCAGCGCCGCGGTCGCCGCCACCTGGACCGGCGTGAACGCACCGTAATCGAGATAGGATTTGACGCGCGCCAGCGCCGCGATGATCCGCTCATTGCCGACCGCAAAGCCCATGCGCCAGCCGGCCATCGAGAACGTCTTCGACATCGAGGTGAACTCGACGGTGACGTCGATCGCACCGGGCACCTGCAGCACCGATGGGGGCGGATTGTTCTCGTCGAAATAGACCTCGGCGTAGGCGAGATCGGACAGGATGAAGATGTCGTGCTTCTTCGCGAACGCGACGAGGTCCTTGTAGAAATCGAGGTCCGCGACATAGGCGGTCGGGTTCGACGGATAACAGACGATCAGCGCGATCGGCTTCGGGATCGAATGGATGATCGCCCGCTCGACCGCCTCGAAGAACTGCGGCGTCGGCTCCGAGGGCACCGAACGGATCACGCCGCCCGCCATCAGGAAGCCGAACGCATGGATCGGGTAGCTCGGATTGGGGCACAGCACGACGTCGCCGGGCGCCGTGATCGCCTGCGCGACGTTGGCAAAGCCCTCCTTGGAGCCGAGCGTCGCAACCACCTGGGTGTCGGGGTTGAGCTTGACGCCGAAGCGGCGCGCATAATAGGCGGCCTGGGCCTTGCGCAGGCCGTTGATGCCGCGCGAAGCCGAGTAGCGGTCGGTCCGCGGCTTGCCCAGCGTCTCCTTGAGCTTCTCGATCACATGCGGCGGGGTCGGCAGGTCCGGGTTCCCCATGCCCATGTCGATGATGTCGGCCCCGGCGTTGCGCGCGGCCGCCTTGGCCTGGTTGACCTTCTCAAAGACGTAAGGCGGCAGACGGCGAATGCGGTAAAAATCTTCCATGGGACCCTTGCTCCGACAACCGCGATGCCAGAATCGGCCCCCTTGGTCCAGCTTGCGGAAGCCGGCTCGGCCTCTGACAGAAATCGCACTGAATCAATGACTTAGAGCGAATTCGGGCGCACGATCTGGGGGCTGCGGCCGGATCTGCGGTTGAACTGGATTTCTTTTAGCACGGACACCGGGCGGCGCCAGCGCTGATCGGCCGTTTGTGGGCGCTACTTGCCGCTTTGGGCGGCCGTTGAGGCCTGGCGCGCGCGCGCGGCAATCAGCTCCTGCTCGATCTTGGCTTGGTCCGCCGGCTTGATCGTCGGATCGGCGCGGTCGGGCGGAAGATCATGGACCGGCAGGTAGCCGCCGGCGTCCTTTTCGCGCGCCGGCGCATCGGCCGGCATCGTCATATCGGCGATCGTGCTCGAGCACCCGCTCAGCGCCACCAACGACGCGAGCAGCACTGCGGCCGCGAGCCCCCTGTTCATTCGATCGATCGGCATGCGCCGAATTGTCCCCAACAAGCTAGCGCGCACGTCGCACGTTGCCGACACGGGTCGCACTGGTACGAGCCTTGCAGCGTCCCCGCTGCGTTAATTCCGACTTTAGCGTTTCAAACCATTGTCGCCCGAAACGCTTAAAGCGAGAACACCAAAAGCGACCCCTGAGGCTTCAATATGTCAGAACAAAGATTTTTTGACGCACCGCAACAGGGCGAAACATTGGATTTTGACTGATTTTCATTGCCGCACCGCGCGATGACGCCCTCCAAACGACGCGATATTGTACCTCAGATGAGCAACGTTAGTACCGACACCCCGGCCGCCCCGAAATTCAACGCCGAAGCCTTCGCCATGAACATCGCGCGAGCGATGGAGAGCAGCGGCCAGGCGCTGGCAGCCTATCTCAAGCCGCGCCAGACCGGAGAAGTCCGCGACAAGCCGCCGAATGAGCTCGGTGAGGTCATCAAGACCTTCAGCGTGATCGCCGAATACTGGCTGTCCGACAAGGAGCGCGCCTCGTCGCTGCAGATGCAGCTCGGCAAGGACTACCTCGATCTCTGGGGATCGGCGGTGCGCCGCATGGCCGGCGAGGCCGATGCCAAGCCCGCGATCGCGCCGGCCCCGCGCGACAAGCGCTTCCAGGATCCGGAGTGGAAGTCGAATCAGTTCTTCGACTTCATCCTCCAGCTCTATCTGCTGACCGCGAAATGGGCGCAGCAGCTGGTCCACGACGCCGACGGAATCGATCCGCACACCCGCAAGAAGGCCGAATTCTACGTCCAGCAGATCACCAACGCGCTGGCGCCGTCGAATTTCGTGCTGACCAATCCGGAAGTGCTGCGCGCCACGGTCGAGACCAATGGCGACAATCTGGTCCGCGGCATGAAGATGCTGGCCGAGGACATCGAGGCCGGCCGCGGCACCTTGCGGATCCGCCAGTCCGATTCGAGCAATCTCGAGGTCGGCGTCAACATGGCGACGACGCCGGGCAAGGTGATCTTCCAGAACGAGCTGATGCAGCTGATCCAGTATTCGCCGTCGACCGAAAAGGTGCTGCGCACGCCGCTCCTGATCGTGCCGCCCTGGATCAACAAGTTCTACATCCTCGATCTGCGCCCTGAGAAATCCTACGTCAAATGGTGCGTCGACCAGGGCATCACGGTGTTCGTGATCTCCTGGGTCAATCCGGACAAGGAGCTCGGCAAGAAGACCTGGGCCGACTACATGACCGAAGGCCCGCTGACGGCGATGGACGTCATCGAGAAGGTCACCGGCGAGATGAAGGTGCACACCGCCGGCTATTGCGTCGGCGGCACCCTGCTCGCCTCGACGCTCGCCTATCTCGCCGAAAAGCGCCGCCAGCGCGTGATGTCGGCGACGTTCTTTGCCGCGCAGGTCGACTTCACCCACGCCGGCGACCTGCTGGTGTTCGTCGACGAGGACCAGATCTCGGCGCTGGAACGCGACATGCAGGAATCCGGCGTGCTCGAAGGCAGCAAGATGGCGATGGCCTTCAACATGCTGCGCTCCAACGACCTGATCTGGTCGTATGTCGTGAACAATTATCTAAAGGGCCAGCCGCCCTCCTCGTTCGACCTGCTGCACTGGAATTCGGACGCGACGCGGATGCCGTCGTCGAACCACTCCTACTACCTGCGCAACTGCTATCTGGAGAACCGGCTGTCGACCGGCACGATGGTGCTCGACAACACGCTGCTCGATCTGTCGAAGGTGAAGGTGCCGGTCTACAACCTCGCGGCACGCGAGGACCACATCGCGCCGGCAGAATCGGTGCTCTACGGCTCGCAGTTCTTCGGCGGCCCGGTGAAATATGTGCTGTCCGGCTCCGGCCACATCGCCGGCGTGGTCAATCCGCCCGCCTCGAAGAAGTACCAGTACTGGACCAACGACAACATCAAGGACATCAAGCTCGCCGATTGGCTGAAGGGCGCCGAGGAACACAAGGGATCGTGGTGGCCCGACTGGCGCGGCTGGCTGGAGAGCCATGATCCGGAGACGGTCCCGGCGCGCATTGTGGGCGCGAACGGGGCGTCGGTGCTCGAGGACGCTCCAGGCAGCTATGTCCGCGTCCGCGCGTAGCGCGAGTTCTTCCGCTCAGCTATAAACAGGCGGTCCCGACGGTCGGGAATCGAATTCACGTGAGGGGGAGACGATGACGCGCGAACTGTTCTGGCTGTCGCTGACGGTGATCCTGACCGGGCTGTTGTGGATCCCCTACATCATCAACCGCTGCCAGGTGCGCGGCCTGTCCGGCGCCATGGGCAATCCCTCGCGTGGCGACAAGCCGCACGCCGAATGGGCCAACCGGCTGATGTTCGCCCACGACAACGCGGTCGAGAACCTCGTGATCTTCGCGCCGCTGGTGTTGATCCTCAACGCCGCCGACTATTCCACCAAATGGACCGTGCTGGCCTGCGCCGTCTACTTCTGGGCCCGCGTCGCGCATGTTGTCGTCTACACGCTCGGCCTGCCGGTGTTCCGCACCCTGGCTTTCACGGTCGGCTTCCTTGCCCAGGCCGTACTGGCGCTCGCGATCTTCAAGGTTCTCTGATCCAGATATTCCCGCCGGTTGCGGCGACAGCCGCGCCGGCGCGGCATCAACTACCCGCTCCTCCGCACCACGATGTGCAGCATCGTCGCGGGCGCCTCGTCAAAGCTCTTGATCTCGCTGGTGTCGGACGAGACTTGCGTCCACGCCCCTGACGCGGCGTAGGTCGCAGCGAGCCAGTCCGCCGCGGGATAATTGTAGTAGCGGCCGATGCTGTCGCGGCCATCGCCATGGCCGATCTTGTAGCTTGCATAGAAAACGCCGCCGGGTTTCAGCGCCCGATGGATGCGGCCGATGATACCGGCCAATTCGTCGCGCGGCACGTGCAGCAGGCACGCGCTGGCCCAGACGCCGTCATAGGCTTCGCGGTCCTCGAGCTCATCGAACAGCATCGCCTCGACGGGATGATTGATGCGGCGCGCCGCGACCTCGGCCATCTCGGGCGACCCGTCGGTCGCACGCAGCACAAAGCCTTCGGCGAGCATGACAGCGGCATGATTGCCGGCGCCGCAGCCGAGTTCGAGGATCGCGCCGCCCGGCGGCAGCAGCTTCAGAAAGCCGATCAGCCGGGTGGACGGGGCTTTCGCCCACCCGGCATAGGCCTCGGCATTGCGCCGATAGAATTGCAGCGTGGCGTCGTCCACGATCCGCGCCGCCGTCAGCTGTCGGACAGCCCGAGCATCAGCCGCATGTTCTGAACCGCGGCACCCGAGGCGCCCTTGCCCAGATTGTCGAGCCGCGCGACCAGCACCGCCTGGTGGTGCTTGTCGCTGGCGAAGACATAGAGCTCGAGCTGGTTGGTCTCGTTGAGCGCCTCGGGCTCGAGCCGCCCGCCCTTGGCGGCCTCGTTCTGCAGCGGCATCACCGAGACATATTTGCTGCCGGCGTACCATTTCGCCAGAGCGGCCTGCAGATCGGCACCATCAGGCTTGCCCGGCAGCGCGTCGAGTTGCAGCGGCACCGAGACCAGCATGCCCTGCCGGTAGTTGCCGACCGACGGGATGAAGATCGGCCTTCGCGTCAGATGCGAGTAGAGCTGCATCTCCGGCACGTGCTTGTGCTCGAAGCCGAGGCCGTAGAGTTCGAAGGCCGGCGCCGAGCCGTCCTCGAAGCTGGCGATCATCGACTTGCCGCCGCCCGAATAGCCGCTCACCGCGTTGACGGTGACGGGATAATCCGCCGGCAGCAGGCCGGCATCGACGATCGGCCGCAACAGCGCGATCGCGCCGGTCGGATAGCAGCCCGGATTGGAGACCTTCTTCGCGGTACGGATCTTGTCGGCCTGGTCGGGCGCGAGCTCGGGGAAACCGTAGGCCCAGTCGGGCGCAACGCGATAGGCCGTCGAGGCGTCGAGCACTTTCGGCGCGGCATTGCCCATGGTGTCGATCAGCGCCACGGTCTCCTTGGCGGCCTCGTCAGGCAGGCAGAGGATCACGAGATCCACCTCCTCCATCAGCGCGCGCTTGGCGCCGGCGTCCTTCCGCTTGTCCTCGGCGATGTGCTTCACCGCAACGTCGCCGATCGAGAGCAGCCGCTCCTGGATGCCGAGGCCGGTCGTGCCGGACGCGCCATCGACGAACACGGTGGCCTTGGTCGCACCGCTCCTGGTTTTCGGCTGGTTGGTGTCGGTGACGGTCATGGCATGGTCCTTTCGAGCTCGTTCGTTTCGTTTAACACATCTGGCCGCGCCTGCGCCGCCAACGGGGATGGGCAGTTGTCCTTAGATTGAGCGCACCCCCGCCCACGACAACAACCCCTGCTCATGGAAACAGCGCGATCTGCTCCAGTCCGGTGGTTTCAGGCAAGCCGAACATCAGGTTCATGTTCTGGATCGCCTGTCCGGCCGAACCCTTCACGAGGTTATCGAGCGTCGAGAGCACGATGGCGCGGTTCTTGATCCGGTCGGCGACGACGCCGATCTGAACGTAATTCGAGCCACGCACGTTCTGCGTCTGTGGCAGCACACCCTTCTTCGTCACATATACGAACGGCTCGTTGGCGTAGGCCCTTTCCAGCTCGGCGCGCAAATCGTCCGGCGTAGCCCCATTGAGCTTGACATAGGATGTGCAGAACTCACCCCGCGCCATCGGAATGAGATGCGGGGTGAAGTTCACGGTCACAGCCGAGCCAGCGGCCGCGCCGATCTCCTGCTCGATCTCCGCCGAGTGTCGATGGCTTCCGATCGAATAGGGCGACAACCCCTCGCCGGCCTCGCTGAACAGCGTGTTCTGCTTCAGTCCGCGTCCGGCGCCGGTGACGCCCGACTTTGCGTCGATGATAATGTCGTCGACGTCAATCAGCTTTGCCTTCGCCAGCGGAACAAGCGCCAGCAGCACAGCCGTCGGATAGCAGCCGGGACAGGCCACCAGCCGCGCGGCCGTGACCTTCTCCCGGTAGAGCTCGGTCAGCCCATAGACGGCCTCGTCCTGCAATTCGAGCGCGCGGTGCTCATGGCCGTACCATTGCGCGTAGCTGTCCTTGTCGCGCAGCCGGAAATCCGCGGACATATCGAGGATCTTGATTCCGGGATTGGTCTTCAGCACCGCGGCGATGATCTCTTGCGTCGTCCCGTGCGGCAGTCCGCAGAACACGGCATCGAGCCGAGTCCAGTCGACCTTTTCCCATTCCACGAGTTTTGGCAGGTGGAGCATGAAGAAGTGAGGAAACACCTCGCTCATCGCCTTGCCGGCATGGGTGTTGGCGGTAAGCGCGGTGATTTCGGCGTTCGGGTGCCGCGCCAACAGGCGCACCGCGTCGGCGCCAGTGTAGCCGGACGCGCCCAAGATTCCGATTTTCTTCTTCGTCATTACTCGCTCCTCGGAAGCGCAGTCGTCTCGGCCTGTATCATCGCGAAAGCCTGCGGGCGCACCTCGCGCATCACAGCCGCGATGCGCCGGGCACCGGCTTCGGCCTGCAATGCGAGCGTGTTGCCGACCGCCGCGAAATCGGTTTCGGACTTGTGCTGGTTCAGCTTGAAGCTGCCCTCCACCTCTTCCACCATCATCTCGAGGCCCACGATGGCCTTCTTCATTGCTTCCAGCCGCGCGGCGGTCATCTTGCCCGACACCCACGGCTTTTTCGGCAGTAGCCGGTCCTCGAACTTGGCGCTCAGTGCGTCGATCTGAACGGCAAGCTCCTCATCCGACAACCTCCGCACCGGCCCGGTCAGATGCACCGCCTGATAGAGCCAGGTCGGCACCTGATCGGGTGACACGTACCAGTCCGGCGAAACATAGGCGTCGGCGCCGGTGACGGCCAGCAGCCAGGACGTGCCACCCGCCAGCTTTATCAGCGGATTATGACGGGCGACATGAAACAACGCCCGCGGCGTGCCGTCAGCGGCATAGGTCAGATAGAACGGCAGCGCCGAGGCGATCGGCTTGCCGCCGTCCCACGCGCAGGCGATGCCGAAACCGCGCGCTTCCGCGAAGGCAAGGCTCGCGGCGCGGTCAGGCCTGAAGGGCGGTGGCGTATACATGATCGATGCTCCTGCATGACGAAGGAGCCGCCAGATCGAACCGCGTGTCTTTTTCAGGAGAGCGCCGCGGGATCAGGTCCGGCGGCAGAGGCGATGGTCTTAAACGCGAGCGACCGCCCATACCGCGATGATGCGGCGGCGGCGGGCAATGATGATGGTCGCGGCGTTGATCATGGGCGCGGCTATAAGGCCGCGCCCCCCTTGACGTCAAGAAAAACCGTTCAGATCGCCGGATTCCACGGTGCCGGCACGACGCGATAGCCGCTGCCGTCCTTCACCACATGGCCGAGGCCAGGGAACGGATAGTGGAAGCCCTGCACCTGGAGCCGCTCGGCAACCACCATGTCGTAGATGCGGCGGCGGGTCTTCTCCGCCACGTCGCCGTCCTGGTCGAAGAACGCATGCCAGCCGGGGTTGGTCGCGAACAGGTTCGGATTGTTGGTGACGTCGGACTGGATGAAGACCTTGTCCGGGCCCGAGGCCAGCACGTAGGAGGTGTGGCCCGGCGTGTGGCCGACGGTCTCGACCGAGGTCAGGCCCGGCGCGATCTCCTTGCCCCACTCGTAGGGCGTGACCTTCTTCTTCAGGCCGGCCTCGAAGATATTGCGGTTGTTCTTGAACAGGCCCTGCATGCGGCCGGCCGGCGCCCGGCTCATCTCGCCGTCGTCCATCCAGAACTTCCACTCGGTCGCCGGCACCAGCACCTCGGCATTCGGGAATGCCGGCGTGCCTTCGGCGGTCAAGAGGCCGTTCACGTGGTCGCCGTGGAAGTGCGAGATCACGACCATGTCGACATTCTTGGGATCGAAGCCGGCGGCGACGAAATTGTCGGCGAACAGGCCATTGGCGCCCTTCGTGCTGGCCTTCGCCAGCGCGCCATTGCCGGTGTCGATCACCACCAGCTTGCCGCCGGTGTTGAGCACCAGCGGCGCGAACCAGATCGTCATCATGTCGCGCGGCATGAACGCCTTCTCCAGCGCCGCGTTGACGTCGTCCCGCTTCGCATTGGGGATGAAGGAGTCTTCGAGCTTGAAGACGTTCTTGCCGTCGGACACCACGGTGACGAGGATGTCACCGACCTTGTAGCGGTAGAAGCTCGGTGCCTGCTTGTCGGCCGCGGGCGCTGCGGCAGCCGCAGGAACGGCCGATAGCAACGGTGCAGCGGCGATGCCGGCAGCGCCGGCGAGAGCGTGACGTCGTGTCAATTCCATGTGTTGTCCTCCCAGTGAAACGGCGCCCGGTGAATTCGCGCTTGGTGAGCGCGGTTGTATCAGCGTTTCGATGCTCGCGCGATGACGGCGGCGCGAGCGGTTGTCCTCCCGCCTAACCCCTGCCCGACGGCCTTATTCCGGAGCTTGCTACACCACCCGCCAGATCCACTCGATGGCATGCGCGATGACGTCGCCGAACAGCAGCAGCGCCGCCGACCAGACCAGGGCGGAGACGAAATTGGCGATCTGGAATTGCCAGTACGACATCTCGAAAATGCCGGCCGCAAGCGGCACCGAGGCGCGCAGTGGACCGAAGAAGCGGCCGATGAAGATGCTGGGCACGCCCCAGCTCTTCACGAAGGCCTCGCCGCGCGGCAGGATCTCCGGGTAGCGCGACAGTGGCCACATCTGCGCGACCTGCTCCTTGTAGCGATAGCCGAACCAGTATGAGAGCCAGTCGCCGAGTGCGGCGCCGACGCCGCCCGCGATCCAGATCGGCCAGAAGCTGATCCCGCTGACGCCGATCAGGGCGCCGATCGCGACCAGCGCGCCCCAGGCTGGAACCAGCAATGAAATAAAGGCGAGCGATTCAGCGAACGCCAGCAGCATGACGATCGGAGCGGCCCAGGCCTGATGGTGCCGCACGAATTCGGCCAGGGCCCGCGCAAGGTCTTCCATCTCGTCGTGTGCCTTCCCGCTCCGTTGAACCTCGAATGAACCTTTCTAGCGGCACGCAGCCTAAGAACAGGTAAGCCAGCCGATTGCGTGACATCAAGTCACAAAGGCGGGGATCGAGCGTGATTTCCCGTAAGGCCCCTGAGGTCCAGGTTGGCATCTCCCTCACAAGAAAAAGGAATTACTGGATGATCGGATCGCTGATGATGTGCGTGAGCGTTCTCGTCCTGCTGTTCGGAATGCTCGCGGGCATCGCCATGGGTATCCAGCACGACTTCACGTTGGGACCGGCGCATGCGCATCTCAATCTGGTCGGCGGCGTGCTGCTGTTCCTGTTCGGCCTCTACTACCGGCTGGTGCCGGAAGCGGGCAGCATGCTGCTCGCCAGGATCCAGGGCTGGCTGCACATCGTCGGCGGCGTCCTGTTTCCGGCCGGCGTGGCCGCCGTGCTGCTCAAGGGGCCCTCGTTCGAGGCGGCACCGATCGTGGGATCGCTGATGGTGGTCGTCGCCATGGCCCTGTTCACGGTCGTTGTATTCCGCACCTCGCGGGCGTAATGGCGGTCTCCTATCTATGGGGATGGCCGGCTACAGGGCGCGGCCGTCCCCATTGGCAGCCCATCCGTGGCATAGTCAGAGCAACCGATTCGCCGCGCCGTGACCGGCGCGCCACTTGAAGAACCATGGCCAAATCATTGAAGTCGAACGCCAAAAGCAAATCCGCCGACGATCTGTTCGGAGCCCCGGAACCGAAGGGACGCGCCCCGGCGAAGGCTGCTTCGCGATCCGCTGGAGGCGCCGAAGCCGGCTATACGGCGGCTGACATCGAGGTGCTGGAGGGGCTGGAACCGGTCCGCCGGCGCCCCGGCATGTATATCGGCGGCACCGACGAGAAGGCCCTGCATCACCTGTTCGCCGAGGTCATCGACAACTGCATGGACGAGGCGCTGGCCGGCCACGCCACCTTCATCGACGTGGAGCTGACCGCCGACGGCTTCCTGACCGTGACCGACAATGGCCGCGGTATTCCGGTCGACCCGCATCCGAAATTCCCGAAGAAGTCGGCGCTCGAAGTCATCATGTGCACGCTGCATTCGGGCGGCAAGTTCGACTCCAAGGTCTACGAGACCTCGGGCGGCCTGCACGGTGTCGGTGTCTCCGTGGTCAACGCCCTCTCCTCGCGGCTCGAGGTCGAGGTTGCGCGCAGCGGGCAGTTGCATCGCATGACCTTCGAGCGCGGCCATCCCAAGGGCAAGCTCGAAGACCTCGGCAAGGTCAACAACCGCCGCGGCACGCGCATCCGCTTCAAGCCGGACACCGACATCTTCGGCGCCAAGGCGGCGTTCAAGCCGCAGCGTCTGTTCAAGATGACGCGCTCGAAGGCCTATCTGTTCGGCGGCGTCGAGATTCGCTGGCACTGCGACCAGGAGCTATTGAAGGGCGTCGAGGACGTCCCGGCGGAAGCCAAATTCCACTTCCCCGGCGGCCTGAAAGATTATCTCGCCGCGGCGATCCACGCCGACACGCTGGTGCATCAGGATATCTTCTCCGGCAAATCCGGCCGCAGCGGCGCCCATGGCGCCTGCGAATGGGCGGTGGCCTGGACTGCCGATGCCGACGGCTTCCTGTCGTCCTACACCAACACGGTGCCGACGCCCGACGGCGGCACGCATGAATCCGGCCTGCGCAGTGCACTGCTGCGCGGCCTGAAAGATCACGCCGAACGCGCCGGCCAGGGCAAGCGCGCAGCCTCCATCACCTCGGAAGACGTGATGGTGGGCGCGGCCGTGATGCTCTCGGTGTTCATGCGCGAGCCTGAATTCCAGGGCCAAACGAAAGACCGGCTCGCCACCGCCGAAGCGCAGCGCATCGTCGAACAGGCGATGAAGGACCCGTTCGACCACTGGTTGTCAGGCAATCCGAACCAGGCCAACCGGCTGCTCGACTTCGTGATCGATCGTGCCGAGGAGCGGCTTCGCCGCCGCCAGGAAAAGGAGACCGCGCGCAAGACCGCCGGCAAGAAACTGCGTCTGCCCGGCAAGCTCGCCGATTGCTCCGACGCCGGCACCGAAGGTTCCGAGCTCTTCATCGTTGAAGGTGACTCGGCCGGCGGCAGCGCCAAGCAGGCGCGCGACCGCAAGACGCAGGCCGTGCTTCCGCTGCGCGGAAAAATCCTCAACGTCGCCTCCGCCGGCAAGGACAAGCTGACAGCCAACGCGCAGCTCTCCGACCTCGTGCAGGCGATCGGCTGCGGCACGCTCGCGCATTACCGCGAAGAGGATCTGCGCTACCAGCGCATCATCATCATGACCGACGCCGATGTCGACGGCGCGCACATCGCATCGCTCCTGATCACCTTCTTCTACCGGCAGATGCCGCGGCTGATCGACGAAGGGCATCTCTACCTGGCGGTTCCGCCGCTCTACAAGCTGAAGCACGGCACCAAGTCGATCTACGCCCGCGACGACGCGCACAAGGACGAGCTGCTGAAGAGCGAGTTCAACGCCAACGCCAAGGTCGAGGTGAATCGCTTCAAAGGCCTCGGCGAGATGATGCCGGCGCAGCTGAAGGAAACCACGATGGATCCGGCCAAGCGCACGCTGCTGCGCGTGGTGCTGCTGGCCGACGATCGCGAGGGCACCGCCGACTCGGTCGAACGGCTGATGGGAACCAAGGCCGAAGCCCGCTTTGCCTTCATCTCCGACAAGGCCGAATTCGCCAGCGACGACCTGCTCGACGTCTAGGCCCAACCGATTGATCTGAAATGAGTTTCCGGCCGCCTCCAGATTGGGGGCGGCCGTTGTCATTCGCCCTTTCGGAGAGCCCCGGCGGCTTCGTTTTCGGCCGGTTGTGTCTCACCAGCAACAGCATTTCCGGCGGAACCACGTATAGTTCGACCATGAGTTTCGGGAATCGGTGCCAGCGCACACCCCTGAGCGACCTGATCGAACGCTAAGTCGAGGATTTGGATATGAAGAAGATTTTGCTCGCTCTGACCGCGGTTGCTGCGATGACGGCATCGGCGTCGGCTGCTGATCTGGCCGCCCGCCCCTACACCAAGGCTCCTGCCCCGGTTCCGGTCGCTCCGAGCTGGACCGGCTTCTACATCTTCGGCGGTGGCGGCGGCGGCGTCTGGGATGCTGACACGGGCGTCCAGTCGACCGTCACGGGTGCGCCGATCCTCGGCTTCAACCAGCGCCAGGGCGGCGATGGCTGGTACGGCACCGTCGGTGCCGGTTACGACTGGCAGACCGCCAACAGCTGGGTCATCGGCGTGTTCGCCGACGGTCAGTTCGGCAGCCTGAAGGGCACCATCCAGGATCAGGGTCCGTTCGTCGCCGGCAACATCAAGAACGACTACAGCTGGGCGGCTGGTGCGCGCCTCGGCTACCTGATCGCGCCGAACGTCCTGTCCTACGTCAACGCCGGTTACTCCAGCTCGCACTGGAAGGGCACCACGCTGTTCAACACCGCGACCGCGCTTCCCTCGGGTCTGCACACCAACGACTTCGATCGCGGCGGCTGGTTCGTCGGCGGCGGCGTCGAGAACAACCTGAACATCTTCGGCATCACCGCGCCGGGCTGGTTCATGAAGACCGAGTATCGCGCCGCTTACTACGACAACAAGAACATCTCGGAGCTGGTCGACGGCACCAACATCTCGAACGGCCGCGACATCACCTTCAAGCCGCTTGTCCAGACCATCAGCACCTCGCTGGTCTACCGCTTCAACTGGACCGGTCCGGTTGTCGCCAAGTACTGAGCTGCGCACTGATCCCTGCTGAAATAGCAGAGCAAAAGCCCCGGCATTGTCCGGGGCTTTTTTGTTGCGCAATGTCCTGGAAATCGCCTCACGCGCAGGCCCGCCGGCGCAGGGCGGACCGGCTGTGGCCGATCTGGTCAGCGCCGTGACGATCGGGCACTCTCGCGCCCGGTTCAAACCTCAGCGGACAACAACAATGAAAAACGGACAGTTTGATCTCTCGGGCCGGGTCGCCATCGTCACCGGCGGCAATGGCGGCATCGGGCTTGGCATGGCGCGCGGCCTGGCGGACGCCGGCGCGGCGGTTGCTGTGGTCGGCCGCAACGAGGCGAAGTCGAAGGCTGCCGTCGAGGATCTCGGCAAGCGCGGCGCCAAGGCGATCGCGGTGGCAACCGACGTGACCGACAAGGCCGCCGTCGCGGCCATGGTCGAACGGGTCGTTCGCGAGCTCGGCCGGATCGACATTCTCGTCAACAACGCCGGCATGAGCATCCGCAAGCCTCCGCACGAGTTCGAGCTGGAGGAATGGAGCAAGGTGATCGATACCAACCTCACCAGCGCGTTCATGTGCTCGAAGGCGGCCTATCCCGCGCTCAAGGCGTCGGGCCACGGCAAGATCATCAACATCGGCTCGATGATGTCGATCTTCGGTGCGAGCTTCGCTGCGGCCTACGCCGCGAGCAAGGGCGGCATCGTGCAGTACACCCGCGCCTGCGCCAACGCCTGGGCTCCCGACAACATCCAGGTCAACGCCATCCTGCCCGGCTGGATCGATACCGACCTGACCAAAGGCGCGCGCCAGCAGGTGGCCGGGCTGCACGAGCGTGTGCTTGCGCGCACGCCGGCGGCACGCTGGGGGGCGATCGACGACTTCGCAGGCATCGCCGTGTTCCTGGCCTCACCGGCGTCGGACTTCGTCACCGGCACCGCGATCCCCGTCGACGGCGGCTATTCGGTGATGGCCTGAAAACACGAGCACTCTTCCGGTCGCGCGACGCGCAGTTCAGCCCGCGGCCGGCGAATGCACGTGCTCGGGCCGCACCCCGACGGCGACCAGACGTGCGGTGAGACCCTGCAGCCAGGGCATTGCCGTGATCAACCGCAGCGCCAACGGCACCGGCTGATCGCCCGCCTTCAGCGCCGCGCTGATGATGTTGTTCTGCGCAATCACCTGCATGCGCTGCGTCACGCGCACCGGGAATTCGCGGCGTCGCCGCACCGCATCGAGCTCGTCTTCCGACGGCACGCCGTGAACGAGCTTCGCCGCCAGGATGTTGGCGGTCGCGACGGCATCCTGCACCGCGAGGTTGACGCCGACGCCGCCGATCGGCGACATCGCATGCGCGGCGTCGCCGATGCAGAGCAGGCCGGGACGGGTCCAGCGTGTCAGGCGATTGATCGCAACCGTGAGCAGCTTGACGTCGTCAAAGCTCTTCACGTCGGCAATGCCGGCCTTGAGGATCGGCGCCAGGTGCAGCACGTCGTCGAGCAGCGCCGGCAATCCCCTCGCCTTCACGGCCTTGTATTGGCCCTTGGCGATCACATAGGCACATTGCCAGTAGTCGCCGCGATCGAACGTCACCATCATCTTGCCGTGCTCGACGCGGGCGAACAAATTCTCGGTCTCATCCGGACGCCGCCCGACGCGAAACCACAACACGTCCATCGGCGCGCCGATCTCCTCGACGTCGAGGCCGGCGCGCTCGCGCACGATCGAATGACGTCCGTCGCAGCCGATGGTGAGATCCGCTTCTATCTCGACCGGGCCATCGGGCGTGTTCGCGCGCACGCCCGCGACAGCATCGCCCCGCCGGATCAGATCGGTCGCCTCGGCCTTCATCAGCACCTTCAGCGAAGGGAAGCGACTGCCGCTCTCGCGCAGGAAATTGAGGAAGTCCCACTGCGGCATCATCGCGATGAAGGGATATTTGACGCTGAGGCGACGGAGGTCGGCGATCCGCACCGAGGTGCCGCCGAACATGCCGTCGAGCGTCTGAATGTCCCGATGCGGCAGCTTCAGGAAGCCGTCGATCAGGCCGAGCTCGTCCATCACCTGCAGGGTCGACGGATGCACGGTGTCGCCGCGGAAGTCGCGGAAGAAGTCGGCGTGCTTCTCCAGCACCACGACATCGACCCCGGCGCGTCCGAGCAGATAGCCAAGCATCATGCCGGCCGGCCCGCCGCCGACCACGCAGCAGCGGACCCTGATCTGACGCGTGTCCGGCTCTGCCGGATTGCCTGCATCCATGATGCCGTCCTCACCGCTGCCTCGCCCTTCAGGACCCGATTGTAACGCGGATCTGGCGGCAAGGATGCAAGGCTATCGCCTGAAGGTCTTGATTTCCGACACGCTGCCGTCGCGATAGGTCAGCTCGACCGAGACCGCCTTGGTCTGCGGCGCCAGCTTCAGATAGGGCTGCGCGTCGGACGGGATCGCGCTGGGATCGCGCGAATTGCAGGGTGGCATCTTCAGGACCTTGTCCGGCACCGCGGTGTCGATGCCGATGCGCACCTCGCGGATCGCGCAGCGATACGACATCAGGTGCGTATAGTAGACCAGCAGCCCGTTGAATTCGCGGAACGACAGCCAGCTGGTCGCGGTCATGTCGAGGATCTTGCGCTGGTCGCGGATCAGCGCGGCGTCGGGATCGAACTTGATCGGGAACGGCCCCTGCATCGTGCCTTGCGTATCGACATAGCGAATCTCGATCGTGGTGGCCGGCGCATCGGCCGGCAGCTCGACCGACGGATTGGGCATCCGCTTGCGCGTGCGCGGATCGAGCGTGTCGATGAAGCCGGTTTCGCGGAAATCGCCGCTGTCGCCGATCCGCCAGGAAATCCCGAGCGTCGGATCGGCGATCGAGAACACCACGGTCCAGCCGCCATTGTGCCGCGAGAAGCTCGCGATCGGCGCGTTGATTGAATCCTCCTTCGGCAGCTTCGGCACCGCGACCGGCGGCAGCGCGGCCACCTGCTGCGGCGGCGCGGACGGCTTGGCCGCCTCGGCCTGCCCCTTGGCGATCCCGTTCAGGAAGACGTCGTCGACCATCTGGTCGAAATAGACCGGGATCTGCTTGTGCTTCACGGTCTCGGCCATCTCGCTGACCAGGCGCCGCGTGCGCTGCGCGACCTGCACGAGATTCTCGCCGGGCTGCAGCAGCTCCCTGGCGAAGGTCCGCGTGAATACCGAATTGGGATTGGCGTCATCGTTCGAAAGACGGTCGAGCGCGGTCTGGCGCGGCCCCGCCGAGAACACCGAGAACACGCCCTCCGGCAGCTGCGTCATCGGCGCGAGGCCACCGCCGCCGGCGACCGCGCGTGTGCCGGCGCGCTCGAACGGATTGTTGCGGCAGGCATCGAACACCAGGATCGAGGTCCGCGCCTTCTTGTTCTGCAAGCGCTCGACGATGCGGTCGGCGAGAACAGAGGCGTCGCGCACCAATTCCTCCTGCCCTTCGGTGGCGGCCGGGACGTCGGTCGGCAGCAGGAAATTCTGGCCGGCGATCTCGAAGCCGTGACCGGCATAGAAGAAGAACGCGGTATCGCCGGGTTCCACGGCACGGTCGAACGCGAGCAGCGTTTCGGAGAACGCCTGCCGATTGACGTTCTCGGCCACCATGACGCTGAAGCCGAGCTGCTTCAGCGTGTCGCCCATGGTGCGGGCGTCGTTGACCGCCTTCTGCAGCCTGGGCACGTTCCTGTAGTCATTGTTGCCGATCACCAGCGCGACGCGCTTTTCGGCCTGGGCGGGTGCGGCCGATGCGACAAATGCAACTGCCCAAAGGATCGCCGAAAGTCTCGAAAGCCAGCTCTTCATCCCGTTTTCCCGCCTGCACGACAAATGCGCCGCCCGTACGACCGCCGCCTGATAGTCGGACCAGCCGCTTGGCCGGTTCAAGGCCGGCCGCGGACGGCCGTTGCGGCCGGCCACGCCAGGCCGAAATGAGGGGGCCGATCCGTCTTAGGTCAAGTTTCTTTTTACGGCCCGCGTGATAGATTCGTGTTTCCATCCGGCTCGAGCTCTCCGCACGTCGCAACGGCTTTTCCGTGCACACATGGTCTACTGATCAGGTCGATCCCAAGGATCGCTTCGACTATTGGCGCGAGGTCCGCGCCAAGGGGCTGTTCGGCGTCACCGCCGAGCTGGAAGCCGACCGGCGCCGCGACTTCTTCGGCGAGTTCTCGCTGCGCAAGCTCGGCGATGCCGGGCTGGTCGAGCTGCGCGCCTCGCCGTACCGCGTCGAGCGGCGCACGGGCGACATCGCCGACGCGGCCAGCGACAGCCTGTGCATCTACCAGCAGCTTGGCGGCGGCGGCTGGTTCGGCGGCGCGCGGCTCGATGAATTCGCGGTCCGCGATGGCATGTTCGCGACCAGCTATTCGGACCTGCCCTATCGCACGGTCCCCCTGCACGACGACGGCTTCCACCTGCGCATCATCAAGGTCCCGGTGGCGAACATCGTCCCGCCGGGCGCCGAGCTCGGCGAACTCGTCCCCAGGCCCGTGCAGGATGAGACCGCGCTGCGGACCCTGCTGGAGTCATGCTTCCGCGACCTCATCGAAAGCAGCGATGCCATCGCTGCGGCGGGCACGGCTCCGACGGTGCACGCGCTGGCCCATATCGCGCTGATCGAGCGCGGCATCATGCGGCCGAAGAGCCGACTCGCGCAGCAGGCCTTGCGAACCGCCCATTTGTCGCTGGCCCGCCGCCTGATCCGGCGCCATCTAGCGCGTGCGGCGCTGTCGCCAACCCTGATTGCCGGCCTGCTCGGCATCTCGGTGCGTCACCTGCACATCCTGTTCGAGGGGACCGAGATGAGCTTCTCGGAGACCGTCACCGCGCTCCGGCTCGAGCAGAGCCGCCGCCTGCTCCGCGAGCAGCCGAGGCAAACGATCGCCGAGGTCGCCTTTGCCTGCGGCTTCGAGAGCCTTGCGACGTTCTACCGCCTCTTCAATGCATCCGAGTCCATGACGCCGGGCGACTACCGCGCGCAAACGGCCTGAGCGCCCGTCCCAACTGGCCGGGACACCGCGCTCGCAATTTGCGTAGCTCGGCCGCGCGCCCTTCACCGCCTTGAATTTCACACCGCCGCGCGATCCGACCTTCGCTGTACCGAAGTGATCAGCCTGCGTGCGTTGAGAAGATATTTTCCGGCCGTTTCGCCAGAACCATTGCGGCGCTTCGTCCGGGTTCGGCACAGCAAATTTCCTTACCGGCGACGCGCGCTCTCATGCGGAGCGAGGGATCAGTCACGATGCGCGGTAAGCAAGGGGATCACAGCCAGGAAACGCCAGGCGCGACGCGCATTCCTCTCGATGCCGCGGACCTGCGGGCGGATCAAATCCCGGCATCTGAGCCTGCCCGTCAGGGCTCACCGGCGACCGGCAATCGCGGCTGGGCGCCGCTGCTCGAAGCCTGTCTCGCCGACTTCAAGGAGGCCACCGAGGCCGGTGATACCGCGAGCATTCCTGCGCTGGTCAAGATCGTGGCGGACCTTGCGCTGATCGAGCGCGGCGCGATCAGGCCGGGCAGCCGCCGCGCGCAGCAGGCGCTACGCGTCGGCCGGCTCAGCCTCGCGCGCCGCCTGATCACGCGCCACCTGGCAAAGCCAGCGCTGTCGCCGGGGATGGTCGCCGAGATGCTCGGCGTCTCGGTGCGCTACCTGCACGTCCTGTTCGAAGCGACCGGAGCGAGCTTTTCGCAGACCGTCACCGCCCAGCGCCTCAACGAGAGCCGACGGCTGCTTTGCGAGAAGCCGGCGCGGCCGATCGCTGATATCGCATTCACTTGCGGGTTCGGCAGCCTCGCCACCTTCTACCGGATCTTCAGCGCATCCGAAGGCCTGACGCCCGGCGAATTCAGGATGAAAAACAGCGCGGAAGCCCCCGCGGCGGCCTCGCCGTCCGGGGCGGGGGTCGTGATTCATTTGACCGCCAAATGACGAAAAAGACGCATATTTCAGCCAAAACGTTAAGCTTTTTGGGCTATCCGGCCGGTTCCAAGATTGACTTTACCGGTTTCGCCCCTATGTTGCGAGGCAACGCGGCCCTCGGATCGAAACGCGATTCGTCAGGTTTGCCGTCCGTCAGCGTTAGTCAGAGCCCCCGAGCTTTATAGAAAAGCGAGCCGTTTCGGGGCCGAACGCGACAGCCTTTTACCTTCGATTCCGAACGGCGGTTTCGACCAGAGGCTCAATGTCTTTTTCCAATCTAGGCCTGTCCGATAAGGTCCTCGCCGCTGTTGCGGCTACCGGTTACACCACCCCCACTCCCATCCAGGAACAGGCAATCCCGCACGTTCTCGCGCGGCGCGACGTCCTCGGCATTGCCCAGACCGGCACCGGCAAGACCGCTGCCTTCGTTCTCCCGATGCTCACGATCCTCGAGAAGGGCCGCGCCCGGGCACGGATGCCGCGCACCCTGATCCTCGAGCCGACCCGCGAGCTCGCCGCGCAGGTGAAGGAGAACTTCGACAAATACGGCGCCGGCCAGAAGCTCAACGTCGCCCTGCTGATCGGCGGCGTCTCGTTCGGCGACCAGGACTCCAAGCTGATGCGTGGCGTCGACGTCCTGATCGCAACACCCGGCCGCCTGCTCGACCACACCGAACGCGGCGGACTGCTGCTCACCGGCGTCGAGTTGCTGGTGATCGACGAAGCCGACCGCATGCTCGACATGGGCTTCATCCCCGACATCGAGCGCATCTGCAAGCTCGTCCCGTTCACGCGGCAGACCCTGTTCTTCACCGCGACGATGCCGCCGGAAATCAGCCGCATCACCGAGACCTTCCTGCACAACCCGGCCCGGATCGAGGTCTCCAAGCCCGCGACGACCGCGGTGACCGTGACCCAATCCCAGGTGCCCGCGGGCCGCGAGCCGCACGAGAAGCGCGAGATCCTCCGCCGCCTGCTGCGCGATGCCAAGGACCTCAACAACGCGATTATCTTCTGCAATCGCAAGCGCGAAGTCGCCGTCCTTCACAAGTCACTGCAGAAGCACGGCTTCAGCGTCGGCGCCCTGCATGGCGACATGGACCAGAGCGCCCGCATGGCCGCGCTTGATCAATTCCGCAAGGGCGAACTGCCTCTCTTGGTGGCCTCCGACGTCGCCGCCCGCGGCCTCGATATTCCCGCCGTCAGCCACGTCTTCAACTTCGATGTGCCGCATCACCCCGACGACTACGTCCATCGCATCGGCCGCACCGGCCGCGCCGGTCGTACCGGTACCGCGATCTCCATCGTCACGCCGCTCGACAGCAAGTCGATAGCCGCGATCGAGAAGCTGATCGGCCAGCAGATTCCGCGCACCGAGGGCGACTACTCCGTTCACAGCGAAGCCTCCGACGAGGACGCCGCGCCGCGCCGCTCGCGTGGCCGCGAAGGTTCGCGCGATGGTGCCCGCGGCGGCCGCAAGCCGCGCCGTGAGCGCGAGGCGCGCCACGGTGAGCGCGAGGCGCGCCACGGTGAGCGCGAGGCGCGCCACGGTGAGCGCGAGCCGCGCCACGGTGAACGCGAAACGCGTCACGAGCGGGAGCCCCGCGAGGAGCGTGCGGCGAAGCCGGAGCGTGAACCGCGCCACGGCCGCAATTCGGCTCCGCAGGCCGCGCCGTCGCACGTGCCGTCGATCGGACGTGCCGAGCCACGGCGGCCGCAGCGCGAGGTGGACCACGAGCCCGCCGATCATTCGCACCTGCCCGCCTTCCTGCTGCGACCTGTGCGCGCACGCGCGTAAGGCCTGCTCCGATGCCGCCGCGCCAGCGGCGGCGGTAGTCCAGGCAAGCTCTGTTGCCACCCGCGACCGGCGCACGCGCTGATCCGCAGCGTTTGAAGCAAATGCGTGCAGTCGCGCATCGCAGTTGCGAGCAAACGAAAAGCGTTCGAAAGTGGCGCTCAAGGCGGATAAAGATCGGGCGCGCCGCATGGTCGTCGCAGCCGGCTTCCCCGTAGTTCCACTGTTTACCTTGCCTTCACTCTCGTCCCGTACCCTCGCCCCAATAGTTTAGTCATTGCTGCCGGGCTTAATCGGCATTGCGTGCATTGAGGACGTGACAGTGGTCAAGCTGCTGGACGAGCACGAACGTACGTTGGCCTTTGCCGAAGTCGCACTTGGCCAGATCCGCTCGCTTCGCCAGACCGCCGTCCCCCGCAACTATGAAATCTGGTACGTCTACGCGACCGGATACAACGCGCCGCTCAACAAGGTCATCAACGAGACGCTGGCGCGCAGCGGCAAGCTCTCTGAATCCGATCTCGAGCAGATCTACGAAACCTACCTTTCGCACATCAAGACCTCGGACCGCATCGACAAGGTCGGCGCCCGCGTCATCGGCGAGATCGACGCCGTCATGAAGCTGATCACCGACGCGCTCGGCGTGTCCGCGACCTATGACGCCAGCCTCGTCGGCGCCAGCGACAAGCTTGCGAGCGCGACCACCCGCGATCACATCAAGGCAATCGTCGATAGCCTGGTAAAATCGACGCGCGAGATGCGCGAGACCAATCAGGCGCTGGAGAACCGGCTCGCGCTGTCGAAGTCGGAGATCAGCGACCTGCAACACAGCCTCGAGGCGATCCGCGCCGAGAGCCTGACCGATCCGCTCACCGGCCTCGGCAACCGGAAATATTTCGACCGCTCGATCGACATGGCGGTGCAGGCCGCGCTCGCCAGCGGCGAGCCGCTGTCGCTCCTGATGTTCGACATCGACCACTTCAAGTCGTTCAACGACTCCTACGGCCATCTCACCGGCGATCAGGTGCTGCGGCTGGTGGCGCAGTCGCTGAAGCAGAACATCAAGGGCCAGGACATCACCGCCCGCTATGGCGGCGAGGAATTCGCCGTGGTGCTGCCCAACACGGCGCTGCGGCAGGCGCTGACGGTCGCCGACCACATCCGCCGCGCCGTGATGGCCAAGGAGCTGAAGAAGAAGTCGACCGGCGAGATCCTCGGCCGTGTCACGATCTCGGTCGGCGTCTCCATGCTGAAGCCGTCCGACGATACGGACTCGCTGATCGAGCGCGCCGACGCCTGCCTCTATGCCGCCAAGCGCGCCGGCCGCAACCGTGTGATCTGCGAGGCCGATCCGGAATACAGCACCGAGATCCAGACCCGCGTGGCGTGAGCCGCATATGCGGCTCTGCGGATTGCTTCGTCGCCCATGCTCCTCGCAATGACATGGACAAATTCGCTCATCCTTTCAGGGAGCGCAATCTCTCCCCTCGTCGTTCCGGCGAAAGCCGGGACGACATCGAGCATGTTGCGTCATCGAGAGGCATACATTCACGGTCTCTCAGGATCGGGACCGATTCTTTCCTGTGCGCTTCTTCCGAGCCGAAGATTGCTTCGCAGTCGCCTTGCTCGACGCCACCTTCTTCCCTGCGGCCTTCCTTGCGGCGACCTTCTTCGCTGGCGCCTTCGACTTTCGCGCAGCCGCTCGTTTCCTCGGCCGCTTGCGCAGCGCGGCGCGCTGGGCGGCGCCGAGCGCCGACCGTGCCCAGACCGCGAGGTCTTCCGAATCATCGAACAGCCTTGCCGGCAGCTGCCAGTAGGAGTTCACCGTCACCGTCCTGGAACGCGTCTGATACTGGAACGGCCCGCAGCCTTCCGCCTCGAATTGCGGAATGGTCTGATCGTCGGCACGGAAGTAAAGCCCGGCTCGCAGCGCGAGCGCGAAATTGGTGCCGTCAGCCGAGATGCCGTAGCCGGAGAACATCCGGCGCAGCGTCACCGGGCCGAAGTCGGCGAACAGGTCGGTGAGGAATTCGCGGTCCATGTGCCGTCGCCCCCTTGCCGCTCATAGTGAAGAGCGCGCCAGCGCGTCTCGAACCCTATGAGGCCACTCTCGTGCCCTCGCACATCCTTCGAGACGCCGCGCCAACGCGCGGCTCCTCAGGATGACGGCGGAGCGCGCGGAGGCCGAAAGCTAAACCGTGGCCGGCTTGAGCTGCACCGATTCGCCGCAACCGCAGGCGGAGACCTGGTTCGGGTTATTGAACACGAACTGGGCCTGCATCCTGTCGGCCACATAGTCCATCTCGGTGCCGAGCAGGAACAGCACGGCCTTCGGATCGACCAGGATCTTCACGCCCTTGTCCTCGACCACTTCGTCGGTCGGGCGGATCTCGTGGGCATATTCGACGGTATAGGACTGCCCGGCGCAGCCGCCATTCTTGATGCCGACGCGCAGCCCGACGATCTCAGAGTCGGCGCGCTTGGTCAGCTCGGTGATCCGCTCCGCCGCGGCATCGGTCAGTCGCATGACCTGCGGGCGCGGCCGCTTCGGCTTGGCTGGGGTTGGTGAAGCTTGCGTCATGTCACTCATGTGGTCAGTCCCAGCGGCAAATCAATTGCCGATCTTGTCGAGCCTAAGCCTAATCTAATCCCCTAACGCATCACCACATATTGAGGACGAGGCGCGCCTCGTCCGACATCCGGTCCGGCGTCCAGGCCGGATCCCAGACCAGGTTGACGTTGACGACGCCGACGCCGGGAACGCTGGCAACGGCGTTCTCCACCATCTGCGGCAGCTCGCCCGCGGCCGGGCAGTTCGGCGTGGTCAACGTCATCATGATGTCGACCGAGCGATCATCCTTGAGATCGACCTTGTAGATCAGGCCGAGCTCGTAGATGTCAGCCGGGATCTCCGGGTCGAACACCGTCTTCAGCGCCGCGACGATCTCGCCGCTCATGCGCTCGGTCTCCTCCGCCGGCAGTGCCGAGGTGGTTTCCATGGTGGCCGTCTTGACTTCGGCTGTATCGGTCATGCGAACAATTCCCGCGCCTTGATCAGCGCCTGCGCCAGATGGTCGACTTCTTCCCTAGTATTATACATCCCGAAGGATGCGCGGCAGGTGGCCGTGACGTTGAACCGCTCTAAAAGCGGCATCACGCAATGCGTGCCGGCGCGCACCGCAATGCCCTGACGATCGATCACGGTCGCGACATCGTGGGGATGCGCGCCCTTCATCTCGAACGAGATCACCGGTCCCTTGTTGCGGGCGGTTCCGATCACGCGCAGCGAGTTGATCTCGCGCAGGCGCTCCTGCGCATAGGTGAGCAGCTCATGCTCATGCGCGGCGATGCGCTCCTTGCCGATCGAATTGACGTAGTCGATCGCAGCGCCGAGCCCGATCGCCTCGACGATCGGCGGCGTGCCGGCCTCGAACTTGTGCGGCGGATCGCCATAGGTGACCCAGTCCTTGGCCACCTCACGGATCATCTCGCCGCCGCCGTTGAACGGCCGCATCGCCACCAGATGCTCGTGCTTGGCATAGAGCGCGCCGATGCCGGTCGGTCCGTACACCTTGTGGCCGGTGAAGGCGTAGAAATCGCAATCGAGGTCCTGGACGTCGATCGGCAGGTGCACCGCGCCCTGTGCGCCGTCGACCAGCACCGGGATGCCGCGGGCGTGCGCCAGCCGGATCACGTCCTTGACCGGAACCAGCGTGCCGAGCGCGTTCGACATCTGGGTGATCGCGACGATCTTGGTGCGCGGCGTCAGGAGCTTTTCGAACTCCTCGATCAGGAAGTTGCCCTCGTCGTCGACCGGCGCCCACTTGATCACGGCACCATGGCGTTCCCTGAGGAAGTGCCACGGCACGATGTTGGAGTGGTGCTCCATGATCGAAAGGACGATCTCGTCGCCCTCCTTGATGTTCATCCCGCCCCAGGACGACGCCACCAGATTGATCGCCTCGGTGACGTTGCGGGTGAAGACGATCTCTTCACTGCGACGGGCATTGATGAACTTCGCGACCTTGCCGCGGGCGCCCTCATAGGCCTCCGTCGCGGCATTGGCGAGGTAATGCAGGCCGCGATGCACGTTGGCGTATTCGCTCTTGTAGGCCTCGGTCATGCGGTCGAGCACCGCATTCGGCTTCTGCGCCGAGGCCGCGTTGTCGAGATAGACCAGCGGCTTGCCGTAGATCTGCATGGCGAGCGCCGGGAAATCCTGCCGCACCAAAGCGACGTCGTAACTGCCGTTGGCGACCGCCTTGTGCATGCTCACGCCCTCGCCTGAAGCCAGCGCTGCGCGGTGGCGATTGCGACCTCGCGCAACGTGTCGCTGGCGATGGACTCGATCGCCTCGCCGACGAAGGCCTGGATCAGGAGCGCCTGCGCTTCCTTCTCGGGCAGTCCGCGGGCGCGCATGTAGAACAGCAGGCTCTCGTCGAGCGCGCCGGTGGTCGCACCGTGACCGCAGGTGACGTCGTCGGCGAAGATCTCGAGCTCGGGCTTGTTGTCGGCCTCCGCGTCGTCGGACAGCAGCAGCGCACGGGTCATCATCTTGGCGTCGGTCTTCTGCGCGTCGGGGCGGACGATGATGCGGCCCTGGAACACCGAATGGGCGCGGTCGTCGACCACGGCGCGGAAGATCTCGCGGCTCGCACAGTGCGGCACCGCGTGATCCAAGAACAGCGTGGTGTCGGCGTGCTGCTTGCCGTTGATCAGATTGACGCCGTTGGTCTCGACCTTCGAGCCCTCGCCGCTGCAGGTCACCGTCAGCTGGTAACGGCTGACGTGCCCGCCCGAGGTCAGGCCGAAGGTGTTGAAATGGGCATGCGCGCCAAGCGACACCGTCGCCGAGGAAATGTTGAAGGCATCGACGCTGTCCTCGACCAGGCGCACGTGATCGAGCCGTGCATTGTCGCCGATCGCAACGACCAGTCCGTCATGGGTCTGGTAGGCCCTGGCGCCGTCGGCGGCGAGATAGCTCTCCACCAGCGTCACGCCGGCATCGCGGCCGAGCCGGAGCAGCGAGCGCGTGAACGTCGAGGCCGGGGCCGTGCCGGATGCGACATGCACGATGTGCAGTGGCTGGGTCAGCACCGTGCCGTCGGCGACGTCGATGACGACCCCGTCGGTCGCCATCGCGCCGTTCAGCGCGACCATGGGGTTGGCGATATCGGACGCGAGAGCCTGCGTCGCGACGATCTCGTCGCCGGCTTCCAGCGCGAGGCGCAGCGGATTGATCGAGAGCCCTTTCTCCAGATCCCGCCAATCGGAGAGATCAGACGCGAACGCGCCGTCGACCAGCACCAGGCGCCGGACGCCTTCGATCGCGCGGGCCTGTACGACGGCCCTGGCGCGGCTCAGCGCGGCATCATCCGGCGACGCCGCGAGCGGCAGCACTTCGCGCATCAGCGCGCGCAGGTCGGTGTATTTCCAGTCCTCGATCCGGCGATGCGGCAGGCCTGATCGTTCATAAGCCTCGAAGGCCTGGCGCCGCTGATCGGCGATCTTGCCCTCGCCGGGCAAACGGTCGCGCACCACGGCGAATGCATCGCCCAGCGCGCGCCCGGTCTCGGTCTTTGCAACAACGTTCATCACAAAACCCGTGTTTGTCAGGCAGCGTCTTCGAACTGCGTGTAACCGCACTCTTCCAGCTCCAGCGCCAGCTCCTTGCCGCCGCTTTTCACCACCCGGCCCTTCGACATCACGTGCACGAAGTCGGGCACGATGTAATTGAGCAGCCGCTGATAGTGGGTGATCACGACCATCGCGCGCTCCGGCGAGCGCAGTGCGTTGACGCCGTCGGCCGCGATCCGCAGCGCGTCGATGTCGAGGCCGGAATCCATTTCGTCGAGGATGCAGACGGCCGGCTCGAACAGCGCCATCTGCAGGATCTCGTTGCGCTTCTTTTCGCCGCCGGAGAAGCCGACATTGACGCCGCGCTTCAGCATGTCCTGCGGGATGTTCAGCGACTTGGCGACTTCGCGGACCTTCTTGAGGAAGGCCGGCGACGAGATCTCGTCCTCGCCGCGCGCCTTGCGCTGGGCGTTGAGCGCCGCGTGCAGGAAATTCCAGGTGGTGACGCCGGGAATCTCGACCGGATACTGGAACGCCAGGAACACGCCCTTGGCGGCGCGCTCGTTCGGCTCCATCTCCAGGAGGTCCTCGCCACGGAACAGGATCTGGCCGCCGGTCACTTCATAGCCCGGCTTGCCGGCGATGACGTGGGACAGCGTCGACTTGCCCGAGCCGTTCGGCCCCATGATCGCGTGCACCTCGCCCGGGTTCACCGTGAGCGACAGCCCGTGGAGGATCTCACGCTCCTCGACACGAACCTTGAGATCTTTCACTTCAAGCAGAGACATCTGATTTTTCCTGAGCATCACCCGAAAGGCGCGTCGGCCGCGCCGTTGGCGGGATGGATTAGCCAACCGAACCTTCAAGGCTGATCGAGATCAGCTTCTGCGCTTCCACCGCGAACTCCATCGGCAGTTGCTGCAGCACGTCCTTCACGAAGCCATTGACGACGAGGCCGACGGCCTCTTCCTGCGAGAGCCCGCGCTGGATGCAGTAGAACAGCACGTCCTCGGAAATCTTCGACGTCGTCGCCTCATGCTCGAACGTCGCCGAGGAATTCTTGGCCTCGACATAGGGCACGGTGTGCGCGCCGCATTTGTCGCCGATCAGAAGCGAGTCGCAGGCGGTGTAGTTGCGCGCGCCGGTGGCCTTGCGATGGGCGCTGACGAGACCGCGATAGGTGTTCTGCGACTTGCCGGCGGCGATGCCCTTGGAGATGATCCGGCTCGACGTGTTCTTGCCGAGATGGATCATCTTGGTTCCGCTATCGACCTGCTGGAAACCGTTCGAGATCGCGATCGAGTAGAACTCGCCGCTCGAATTGTCGCCGCGCAGGATGCAGCTCGGATATTTCCAGGTGATCGCCGAGCCGGTCTCGACCTGGGTCCAGGAGATCTTGGAGTTCTTGCCGCGGCAGTCGCCACGCTTGGTGACGAAATTGTAGATGCCGCCCTTGCCTTCCGAGTTGCCCGGGTACCAGTTCTGCACCGTCGAATACTTGATCTCGGCGTCGTCGAGCGTGACGAGCTCGACCACGGCGGCGTGCAGCTGGTTCTCGTCGCGCTGCGGCGCGGTGCAGCCCTCGAGATAGGAGACGTAGGAGCCCTTGTCGGCGATGATCAGCGTGCGCTCGAACTGGCCGGTGTTGCGCTCGTTGATGCGGAAATAGGTCGACAGCTCCATCGGACAGCGCACGCCCGGCGGCACGTAGACGAACGAGCCGTCGGAGAACACAGCCGAATTCAATGTCGCGAAGTAATTGTCCGAGGTCGGCACCACGGTGCCGAGATATTTCTGCACCAGCTCGGGATGCTCGCGGATCGCCTCCGAGATCGGCATGAAGATCACGCCGGCCGCCTTCAGCTCCTTCTGGAAGGTGGTCGCGACCGAAACCGAATCGAACACGGCATCGACCGCGATCTTGCGGTTCGGCGTCTGCTCACCGCCGGGCGGCGGCTCGACGCCCTCGAGGATCGCGACCTCGCGCAGGGGGATGCCGAGCTTCTCGTAGGTCTTAAGGATTTCCGGATCGATCTCGTCGATCGAGGACAGCGTCTTCTTCGGCTTCGGCGCCGCGTAGTAGTAGATGTCCTGGTAGTCGATCTTCGGATAGTCGACGCGCGCCCAGGTCGGCTCGGTCATGGTCAGCCAGCGGCGATACGCCTCCAGGCGCCATTCCAGCATCCAGGCCGGTTCATTCTTCTTTGCGGAGATGAAGCGGACGGTGTCTTCCGACAGCCCCTTCGGGGCCTTGTCGGACTCGATCAGCGTCTCAAACCCATATCGATACTGGTCGACGTCGATGCGCCGGACGCGCTCGACCGTCTCTTGTACAGCAGGCATTCAATCCTCCGCTCGCGGTTTCAAGGACCGCGGTGGATATCAAGTTCCGAAAATCTCTTACGATGCTTTGATGACGAAATCCGCTTAGAACAGTTCAAGCTGTGTTTCGTCGTTCCCCCTTAACTAAGGTATCGGCGAGCTTTCGCCAAGCCTTGAGGGTCAAATCCACGTCTGTCTCCGTGGTAGACCAGCCAAGACTAAGCCGCACCGCTCCCTGGGACACCTCCGAACGGTATCCCATTGCCTCTAGCACGTGGGATGGCTGGACCTTGCCCGACGAGCAGGCAGAACCGGACGAGACCGCGATTCCCCCAAGGTCGAACCCGATGACCGCCGTCTCGGCCTTCATACCGGGCGCCGTGAACAGAACGGTATTAGGTAACCGCTTGACGTCATCGGAGAACACCAGCACGTCCGGCGTCTGCCGCAGCCCATGCTCGAGCCGGTCGCGCAGCCCCCTGACGCGGGCTGCATCGGCCTTCAGCACCGCCATCGCGGCCTTGGCGGCCGCACCGAACCCGGCGATGCCGGCGATATTCTCGGTCCCTGCCCGCCGCCCGAGCTCCTGCCCGCCGCCGCGCAGGAACGCCTCCAAACCCTCGACACCCTCGGCGAGGACCAGTGCGCCTGCGCCCTTCGGTCCGCCGATCTTGTGTGCCGACAGCGTCACCAGGTCGGCCTGCGTCGAGGCCAGATCGAACGGGATCTTGCCGAACGCCTGGATCGCATCGACATGCAGCAGCCCGCCAGCCGCATGGACGATTGCGGCAACGTCCGCCACCGGCTGAATGGCACCGGTCTCGTTGTTCGCCAGCATCACCGAGACCAGCGCCGGCGGACCATCGGCCAGCACTGCGCGCAGATGGTTGAGATCGATCACACCGGCACGCGTGACGTGGATTGCGGCGGTCGCCTCCGTCGCAAACCGACCGCCCGCGAGCACGGACGCATGCTCGATCGCCGATGCCAGGAGCCGCCGCACCGGCACGCCCGCAGCGCGGCGCAAGCCCGGCGTCAGTGCGAGCGCATTGGCTTCGGTCCCACCGGACAGAAACACCACGTCCTGCGGCCGGCCGCCGACCGCCTGCGCCACGGCATTGCGGGCATCCTCAAGCAGCCGTCGCGCCCGCCGTCCCTCGCTGTGCACCGAGGACGGGTTGCCGATCAATTCCCACGCCGCAGCCATCGCCGTCTTCGCCTCCTGGCGAAGCGGCGTGGTGGCATTCCAGTCGAGATAGACGCGATCGGCCATGGAGCTATCCGCGGCAACCACCGTGGTTGCGGCCTTCACTGCGAGATAACGACAGTTGACGACCGAGACCAGATCAGACGTCACCGGCACGGGAGATTTTTCACGCGCGCCAGGAGCCTTGCTGCCGCCAGACACGGCGTTCGCGGTCCCCCGAGCGCGATAGCATTATGACGGACTGAAACTTCAGGTAGCCTTCGAAGCAATCCGGCGTGTCGATCCGGATCGCCGCCGCCGCGTCGGCAACGCGCGCAACGCGACGCGGATTCGCGACCGCCAAGCGGCACAATTTCCTTGATTTTTGCCCCTTGCGTCATGCTAGAAGGCCTCCAGCGTGCCGCGCGGCGGTGCCTGCGCCGATTTCATCACGAGCTGCTCTGTTCGCGAACCGTCGCTGAAGATGGCTCCAACCGGTTGATTGATCGACGTCAATCAAGGGAACGCGTCAATCAAGGGAACACAATGCCTGAAGTCATTTTCACCGGCCCTGCTGGCCGCCTCGAGGGCCGCTACCACCCGGCCAAGCAGAAGAACGCGCCGATTGCGATGATCCTGCATCCGCATCCGCAGTTCCACGGCACGATGAACCACCAGATCGTCTATCAGTGCTACTACGCGTTCGCGCATCGCGGCTTCTCGGTGCTGCGCTTCAACTTCCGTGGCGTCGGCCGCAGCCAGGGCTCGTTCGATCACGGCACCGGCGAATTGTCCGACGCCGCGAGCGCGCTCGACTGGGCGCAGGCGATCAATCCGGAGGCGCGCGCCTGCTGGGTTGCGGGTTTCTCGTTCGGCGCTTGGATCGGCATGCAGCTTCTGATGCGCCGGCCGGAGGTCGAGGGATTCATCTCGATCGCGCCGCCCGCCAATCTCTACGACTTCTCGTTCCTCGCGCCCTGCCCGTCGTCGGGCCTGATCGTGCACGGCGACAAGGATGCCGTGGTGCCGCCCAAGGACGTCAACACGCTGGTCGAGAAGCTGAAGACGCAGAAGGGCATCGTGATCGACCAGCAGGTCATCCCCGGCGCCAACCACTTCTTCGACGGCAAGCTCGAGCCGCTGATGGAGACGGTGACCGGCTATCTCGACATGCGTCTCGCCAACGTGCGCTGACGACGCCGACCTTGTAGCCCGCATGAGCGAAGCGACATGCGGGTCGCGGCCGACAAGAACCCGGATATCGCTGCGCTCATCCGGGCTACGGTCCCTACTCTCATTCCGGTGCCAGCTTCAGTGCGGCGATGCCGATCAGCACGAACACGATTCCCGCGACTTTCATCGGGTTGAGCGCCTCGTTGAACAGCAGCACGCCCATGGCCAGCGTGCCCGCCGCGCCGATGCCGGTCCACACCGTGTAGGCGACGCCGACGCCGAGCACCTGCAGCGCGCGTCCGAGCAGGAACACGAAGGCGGCGAGCAGCAGCAGCGAGACCAGCGTCCAGCCGAGTCGCGTATAGCCTTCGGCATATTTCATCGAAATCGCCCAGCCGACGTCCAGCAGGCCGGCGACGACGAGCGCGATCCAGGCAACCGAGTGCGACATGGCTTACGCGGCAAGCTTCAGCATATGCGCGCGGTGGCCGACCAGGAACGCGTGCAGCAGCGCCGGATAGTCAGGCGACACCGCACTGCGTACGCTCGGCCGCTGTGCCAGCGCGCTGCGCCAGGCGCGAAGTTTTGGCGTGTGCGTGAACACCGCGAGATCGGTCAGCTGGTCGAACAAATCGAAATAGCGGAAGATCGGCGCGAATACCGCATCCACCAGACTGAAATTCTGGCCGGCGAAGAACGGACCGGCGCCGAGCGCAGCCTCGACGCGCGCGAATTTTGCCGCGACCGCCTGCCGCTTGCTCTCGAAGGCCGCGGCATCGGTGGCGGTCTCGAGCCCCCAGAGGTCGCCGAGAATGGCCGAGCCGAACTCCATCCAGGCGCGATGCTCGGCGCGGACAAGAGGATCCTGTAGGTGCAGCTTCGCCCCCGCCTGCGTCTCCTCGATGTACTCGCAGATCACGTTGCTCTCGAACAGCGCGACCTCTTTGCCGTCGTCGCGCGTCACCACCAGCACCGGCACCTTGCCGAGCGGCGAGATCTTCAGGAACCAGTCCGGCTTGTTGGCGAGATCGATGTCGATCCGCTCGAACGGCACGCCCTTCTCACGCAGCGCAATCACCGCGCGTTGTACATAGGGGCAGAGCTTGTGGCTGATCAGTTTCAGGGCGGCCATGACGAACCTCGCGTTCAATGCAACTGCATCGAATTAAATGCAACGGCATGGAACTGTCAAGGTAGATGCATTTGCATCTAAATCACGGTCGCGCGATAATGCCCCCGGTCATCGGGATCGGCACCCCCGTGGTGGCAGGGTAGCTCAGCGGCAGGCCCTTCATGCCGCGCGCGGCGAGGAAGCCGAACGCCTGCGCCTCGATCGCATCCGCCGCCCAGCCGAGCGCCTCGGCCGGCTCGACGGTCGCCGGCGCCAGCCGCTCGCGCAGCATCCGCAGCATCGTGAGGTTGGAGGCGCCGCCGCCGCAGATGATCCAGCTTTTCGGCCGTTTCGGCAGCAGCGGCACGATGCGAGCGATGGCGGCGGCAGTGAAGGCGGTCAGCGTCGCGGCGCCATCGGCCGGCGCCACGGCGCCGAGCTTGAGGCTGGCGAAGTCGTTGCGGTCGAGCGATTTCGGCGGCGGCAGCGCAAAGAACGGCAGCTTCAACGCCTGTGCGATCCAGGCCTCGTCCGGTTTGCCGAGCGCGGCGAACTTGCCGGCGGTGTCGAACGGCTGGTGCATCTGGCGGAACATGAAGTCGTCGAGCAGCGCATTGCCCGGCCCGGTGTCGCAGGCGATCAGCGTGTCCGTGCCGTCGATATAGGTGATGTTGGAGACGCCGCCGATATTGACGACGACGATCGGCCCCTCGCGGTTCAGCGATTGCACCAGCGCCCGGTGGTAGACCGGCACGAACGGCGCGCCCTGCCCGCCGGCCTCGACGTCGGCGGCGCGGAAATCGTGCATCACCGGAATGTGGATCACCTTGGCGAGCGCCAGGGCATCGCCGATCTGCACCGTGAGCCTGCGCTCGGGGCGATGCAGCACGGTCTGGCCATGGAACCCGACGATGTCGATGTCCTGGGCGGAGATCCGGTGCTGCGCCGTGAAGCTGGCGACCGCCTCGGCATGGGCCGTGGTGACGGCCTGCTCGGCCTGCCGCAAAATCCCCGGCCGGGCGTCGCGCTGCGACAGATGAACCGCCTCCGTCAGCGCCTGGCGCAGCAGACTGCGCTCGCCTTCGGTATAAGGCCGATAGCCCGAGGGTCCGAAAGACTTGATCTGACGGCCATCGGTCTCGATCAATGCCACGTCGACCCCGTCGAGCGAGGTACCGCTCATCAGACCGAGTGCCGTTAACATCATGTTGGAAGCGCCCCAGCCGGGAACCCCCGGCTTGTCTCAAACAAGTACATCCTATAATGCCACTGCGCGTCCGCCTGCGGCAGCCTCAGCGCCAAGGTTCCGCAAATTGATGCAAAAACCGTAAAAACAGAATGAGCTGGCTGGCCGACAAATGACTGCATTTAAATCGGATTTCCTGAACACTTTACAGGAACGCGGCTTCGTCCACCAGTGCTCCGATTTCGAGGGCCTCGACGCGCTTGCCGCGAAGGGCCAGGCGACCGCCTATGTCGGCTATGACTGCACCGCGCCGTCGCTGCACATCGGCAACTTCCTGACCATGATGATGCTGTACTGGCTGCAGCAGAGCGGCAACAAGCCGATCACTCTGATGGGCGGCGGTACCACGATGGTCGGCGACCCCTCCGGCAAGGACGAGACGCGCGCAATGCGCACGGTTGCGGAGATCGAGGCCAACAAGGCCTCGATCCGCGGCGTGTTCGCCAAGGTGCTGCGCTATGGCGACGGACACTCCGACGCCATCATGCTCGACAACGCCGAGTGGCTGACCAGATTGAACTGGATCGAGATGCTGCGCGACATCGGCCGGCACTTCTCGGTCAACCGCATGCTGACCATGGACTCGGTGCGGCTCCGGCTCGAGCGCGAGCAGGAGATGAGCTTCATCGAGTTCAACTACATGGTCTGCCAGGCCTACGACTTCGTCGAGCTGTCGCGCCGCGCCGGCTGCCGGCTGCAGATGGGCGGCTCCGACCAGTGGGGCAATATCGTCAACGGCGTCGATCTCGGCCGCCGCATGGGCACGCCGCAACTGTTCGCGCTGACCACGCCGCTGCTCACCACCGCCTCCGGCGACAAGATGGGCAAGACCGCCAAGGGCGCGGTGTGGCTCAACGCCGACCAGTTCTCGCCCTACGATTTCTGGCAGTACTGGCGCAATGTCGAGGACGCCGACGTCGTCAAGTTCCTCAAGCTGTTCACCATCCTGCCGATGAGCGAGATCAGCAAGCTTGCGACGCTGGCCGGCGGCGAGATCAACGAGGCCAAGAAGGTGCTGGCGACCGAGGCGACCGCCCTGCTCCATGGCCGCGATGCAGCGAACGAAGCCGCCGAGACCGCGCGCCGCACCTTCGAGGAAGGTGCGCTGGCCGAAACCTTGCCGACGGTGGAAATTCCGCGCGGCGAATTTGAAGCCGGCGTCGGCGTGCTCGTCGCCTTCGTCAAGGCCGAGCTCGTCGCTTCCAACGGCGAAGCGCGCCGGCAGATCAAGGGCGGCGGCCTGCGCGTCAACGACGCTGCCGTGACCGACGAGAAGATGCTGCTGAGTTCGGCCGATCTCACGCCGGAAGGCGTGGTGAAACTGTCGCTCGGCAAGAAGCGCCACGTCCTGCTGAAGCCTGCATAGGCGCATTCGCATTTGTCGGTTGCAGGGAGTGCGGAAAGCGCGCTCCCTGCCCGAGCGCGATCAGCAAAAGTGGACTTCCGGTTTTGCGTCCGGTCGCGCTCGAAAAGAATGCGATGGACCAGCAGACCACGCCTCCGAACGACACGCTTGCAACGCCGGCGAAGCAGTCCCGCGTCGCGCTGAACGTACTCGCGCTCTGCTTCGTGCTGTCGGTGCTCGGGCGCGGCCTTAGCGACAGCTTCACCGTTTTCCTGAAACCGATCTCGGAAAATTTCGGCTGGGACCGTGCCTCTGTGGTGTCGGTCTACTCGCTGACCTGGCTCGCCAGCGGCCTGACCGCGCCGCTGGTCGGGCGCCTGTTCGACCGCTCGGGTCCGCGCGTGGTCTATGCGCTGGGCCTGTCGCTGCTCGGTTGTGCATTCCTCGTTGCTTCACGCGCGCGAGAGCTCTGGCAATTCCAGCTCAGCGTCGGACTCTGCGTCGGTTTCGGCACCGCGCTGATCGGCAATGTGTCGAATTCGATCCTGCTCGGCCGCTGGTTCGGACCACGCCTGCCGACCGCGATGGCCGTGATGTATTCGGCGACCGGCGCGGGCCTGTTGCTGCTGTTGCCGCTGTCGCAGGTTCTGATCGACCGGATCGGCTGGCGCGAGGCCTATCAGGTGTTCGGCATCGGCGCGCTCTGCCTGCTTGTTCCGCTGGTCTTTCTGCCGTGGCGGCTGCTCGCCGGCGGATCGCCACATATCGTCCGGAAGTCGGAAAGCAGCTTGGCCGACGAAGGCTGGACGCTGCTCAGCGCGATGCGCCACCATGCCTTCTGGGCGCTGTTCTCGACCTTCTTCTTCACCGCGATCGCGATGTATGCGCTGACCGCGCAGATCGTCGCCTATCTGATCGATGTCGGCTTCCCGCCGCTGCAGGCGGCAACCGCCTGGGGCTTCTCCGGCGTCGCGCTGTTCGTCGGCATGCTCGGCGTGTCCACCCTCGACGGCATCATCGGCCGCCGTCCGAGCGTATTGTTCAGCTATGGCGTTTCGATCCTCGGCATCATTCTGCTCTGGCTGCTGCAGTGGTATCCGAACTACTGGCTGCTGACCGGCTTCATCATCTGCTTCGGCAGCATGATCGGCTCGCGCGGTCCGCTGATCACGGCGACCGCGCTGAAGATCTTCCGCGGCGAGCGCGTCGGCACGATCTACGGCACGATCATGATCGGCAGCGGCCTCGGCTCCGGCCTTGGCTCATGGGGCGGCGGCCTGATCCACGACTGGACCCACAGCTACAATCCGCTGATCGCCTTCGCGCTGGTCAATGTGGTGCTCGGCCTGATCCCGTTCCTGGTGGTCCCGGCGCTGCGACGCTGATGAACGTTAGCAGCCTCGTCGCACCCAGACACGCGACCTAAAGTCTGGGATGTCGCCTCGTGCCCATCTCCGACATCACCCCTCCGGCACTCCGGCTACGCGCATGCCCTCGCAAAGACGCTCTTGTCCCGCGAGATAAATAGGATTGTCGCTTATCTTGGCGGCGCGCAAGCGGCGGATCGTAAAGCTTGGGTTGAGCGCAAATCCCGCTTTCGCAGCAGTTCGCGCCTCATCCAGCGCGCCGAGCAAGCCCAAGGCAGCGGCAAGCGAAAAATGGGCGAGAGGATGAGTGCCGTTGGCCTCAATGCTTCGTCGCAGCCAACTGACGGCTTCGGCATCCGCACCGAGCTGTAGCTTTGCCATGCCCACAAAGCGCATAAGCCGGTTGGCAACGAGATCGCGAGGGGACAGACGGAGAGCCTCGAGTACATGGCCTTCAGTCTCGGTAGCACGACCCATATAGAATTTGGCTAAACCGATAACGCCATGAGCATAAGCCAAATTGCGATCAAGTGCTAATGCCTGCTCGCATTCGGTAATTCCCTGCGCGGCGCGGTTTGTATTGACGTAGACGAGTGCCAGTATCAGGCGAGCCGCGGCAATGTTGGGAGCTAGTGAGCGTGCTTTGATCGCGTTCGCTTCGGCTGCCGAAAGAAGCGCGGCTCGTTCGTCCGTTAGCAGGTCGGCTCCCACTGTCAGATCGACGTTTGCCATGCCGATCAACGCCCAAGCCGCTCCGACCCCTTGGGGATCGATCGCCAAAGCACGCTCAAAAAAGCCGCGCGCCCGGGTCGCATGCTCAAGGGTCGGCCCCTTGTAGAAGCAGGCAGTACCCTGAAAGAACAGGTCTATCGCGTCGGGATGCCGCAACCGCTCCGCTTTTCGTGCCTCGACTACAAAGAGTTGGGCACCAAACGAGTTGGCGAGCCTCGATACGATTTCGTCCTGCATATCGAAAAGATCGGCGACAGGTTTTTCGAAGCGCTCAGCCCAAAGATGTTTGCGGCTTTCGGCATCGATGAGCTGCACGTTCACTCGAAGCCGCTTGCCGCTGAGCTGCATGGAACCTCCTAGCACGTACCGGACGTTCAGCTCGCGGCCGACTTGCCGTACGTCGATTGCTTTGCCCTTGTACGAGAACGCGCTATTCCGGGCGATTACGAACAAGCCACCGATGCGCGACAAGTCTGTTGTTAAGTTCTCGGCTACACCATCGATGAAATAGTCCTGTTCGGGATCGCCGCTGAGGTTGGCGAATGGCAGCACAACGATGGAAAGACGAGGCGGTGAAAGGGCGCTCGATCCGGTGCGGTGAGACCGTGTCGCTGGGCCGGGTTCATCCCAGATCGCAGCATATGTCCGGACCGGGCGGGTGATGTTTTTGAAGTTCTGATCGCCCAAATCGACGAACTCAACGCCGACCTTGCCTCGCACTTGATCGTAGGCAGAAGACGAGATGCAGATGCCGCCAGGCTCTGCGATGCCTTCAAGCCGCGCTGCGATGTTGACGCCGTCCCCGAATATGTCATGGGCCTCGACGATTACGTCGCCGATGTTAACTCCCACGCGGAAGGCAACGCACCTTTCTTCCTTCTCTTGGATTGTTAATTCCTTGATGCGGGCCTGAAACTGTACGGCGGCTCGGACAGCCTCAACTGAGCTTGTAAACTCCGCCAAGAACCCATCGCCGGTGTTCTTCACGATACGGCCACCGTGTTCAGCGATTGCTGGCACAACAGCGTCCGCAAAGAGCGCGGTCAATTTGGCGTGTGTCGCCTCCTCGTCATCGTGCATGAGCCGCGAATAGCCAGCCACATCGGCGGCCAATATCGCCGACAACCTGCGCTCGACAGGGAATGGCCGCTCCTGCACCATGGCTCTCAACCCAACCGATGAAATATTGTACGACGGATCGGGAGACCGGGCCACACTGCTAATGTCGCCTGATGGCCCAGGCCGTGTGAAAATCGCGCAACTCGGGGCGCTGATTAGGTCGCTCAGAGGGCCGGCCTCACGCCCGCATCGCCTCCAGCAATCCGCCCACGCCCACGATCATCATCACGCGCTTCATATTGTAGGCGAGGACGTTGAGCGCCATCTCGGTGGCCACCTTTGGCAGATTTTTCGTGAGAAAGTGTGTTGCTCCCATCCAACACTTCATTGTGCCGAACGGATGCTCCGCTGTCTGACGGCGGACACCCATTGCATTGGGGTTGTGGTCGAGCCGATTCTGAACTCTCTCCAGAACAGCTTCGTGCTCCCAGCGTGAGATGCGGCGCTCGGGGCCTGTCGTGCACTGAGCTTTTAGCGCGCAGGTTTTGCAGGCGCTTGTCCAATAGCGGCGCAGTGTCTTTCCGTCCTCTATGTTCGTATAGTGATAAGTTAGCCGCTCGCCGGCGGGACAGCGATAGACATCGTCGGCAGCGACATAGACGAAGTCCTGTTTGCCGAAGCGGCCAGCAGCTTTGGCGCCCGAAGTCATCGGCTTCGGCAACGTCACCGTGATGTCGGCTTCCTCGCAGGCCTTGATCTCCTCTCCATCGTAATAGCCGCGGTCTGCCACGGCTTCGAGCGTCTCGACAGCCATCTCGTCGCGCGCCCGCCCGGCCATGTTGGCGAGTTGGTGGCGGTCGGTGCCCACGTTGGTCACCTCGTGAGCCACGATGAGATGATGCTGCGTATCAACTGCAATCTGAACGTTGTAGCCAACGATCCCGGTGTCCTTGCCACTTGTCGCCATCGAGCGCGCGTCAGGATCGGTCAGCGAGATCTGCTTGTCCTCGCTCTTCATCATCTCCGCATTGATCGCATTGAGCCGGACGGTCTCCTCTTTGAGCTTCTCGATTTTACCTTTCAACCGCTCAACCTTCGCCTCTGGCACCGCATCGCCGTGCCGATCGGCGGTCTCGAGCTGCGAGAGATAGCGGGCGATGCTCTCGTCGATCCGCTCAAGGCGCCGCTTCATCTTCGCCTCAGTGAAGTTCTTGTCCCGCGCATTGACGGCCTTGAACTTCGATCCATCGATGGCGACGCTCGCTGCAACAAGCAGATCAAGCTTGCGGCACAGCGCGACAAACTCGCGGCAGACCTCACAAATGGCCTTGCCATTGTCCTTGCGGAAATCCGCGATGGTCTTGAAGTCCGGCGCCAACTGCCCGGTCAGCCAGATCATCTCGATATTGCGCTGGCATTCTCGCTCCAGGCGTCGGCTCGACGGCACGCGATTGAGGTAGCCGTAGATGTAGAGCTTGAGCATCATGCCGGGATGGTAGCCGGGTCGCCCCGTGTCGAGTGACTGGACGCCAACGAAGCCGAGCTTATCCAGATCGAGCCCGTCGACGAACACATCAACCGCACGCACCGGATTGTCCTCGGACACGTAGTCGTCGAGCAGTGCAGGGAACAACGTGCTCTGTGCGCGATCAACCCCTTCCACGAATCCCGCCATCGCTCGTCCCCGCCGATTCATCGGAGAATACTAATAGCAGAGGCGGAGTTTTCACACGGCCTGGGCCCGTAGCCGACATCGCGAACCCTGTCCCTTTGGTCCGCTTCTGACGATAATGCAGACTGTCGTTAGGCGGCGGCTTATGAGTGCACGCCCTAGTTATTCGTCGTCGGCAGATCGTTCGGGCCGTACTGCTTGAACTCGAAGATCTTGCGCGTCAGCCCGGGGGCCAGCGCGGAAATCGGATTGACGCGCAGCACCGGCGCGCTCGGCGTTCCCACCACTTCATAGGTCACGCCGATCAAGCCTTCATTGCTGCCGGCGCCGAGGAAAATCCCGAAGAACGGGATCTGGCCGAACATGTTGTTCAACCCGTACATCGGAATGAAGGTGCCGTTCATCCGCACCTGGTTGCCGATATAGTCGATGCTGCCTTCGATGGTCGCGCCGATGGTCGGTCCCTTGACCACACCATTGCGGATCGAAAGCTGGCCGCTCTGGCGGGTGAATTCGGCGCGCAGCGCGTCGAACCCGATGCCGTTCTGGGTGCTGACCGGCCCGCCGGCAACGGCGCGATCGAGCTGGGTTTCGCCCTTCACCGAGAAACCGGTGATATTGATGAGCCCTTCCCTGGGGCTCGGCTCAGGGATCGGCGGCTCCATCGCGAGCGTAAGCTGGCCGCCGACGACCTTCGAATAGGTGTCGATGAAGCGCAGGAACGCACCGGCGTCGCTGGTCTGCAGATAGATCACCTCGCGGCCCTGCTGGCGTCCGCGCATATCGACCGTGACGGGGGTGTCGCGACCGACCTTGCCGCTCAGCGTGAACGCCTTGAAGAACCCGTTGCGGCGCGAGACCTTGGCGTCGACGCTGCGCAGCGCTTCGCCGTTGAATCCTGCGACCGCGCCGAGTTTCAGATCGACATCGAAATCGGTGGTTCTGGTCCTGCTCTTGGGATCGCTGTCGCGGCCGGAGATCGCCGACTTCAGGAAGCCGCGGCCGTCGAACACGTCGCCGCGCATCGTCACCTTGATCACGCCGTCGGGACCGCGATCGGCCCGCAGCGATGTCTTGTCGCCTTCCGACGGCGCATAGGTCGGGAAGTACGCATTCATGAGGTCGCCGTTCTGGTCGACCTCAAGCGCCCCCTTGATCGAAACGCCGGCGCCGTCGATCGAGATATCCTCGAACCGGGTCGATTGCCCCTTCGGCACCACGTTGAAGGTCGCCTTGCCGGCCCGGCCCTGCGCCTTGACCCAGCCCGGCAGGATGTTGTCGAGCTTGAGCTGGGTCAGGTCGGCCTCGACGCCCATCTTGGTGGTGGGATTGTCGCCGCTGCCGATCTTGCCGCTCAGCTTGATCGGGATCGCGCCCGAGACCGCGGGACCGAGATCGAGCCCGAGGCGCGCGCGGCTCGCATCGTCCAGCGTCGCCTGCAGCTTGACGTCGGCATCGCCCTCGGCCGGCTTGCGGTAGTCGAGCGAGGCCGCCTGCCCATTGATCTTGACGTCGCCCTTGACCTGGAAGCCGGCGTTGCTGGCGATCACCTTCAGCGCGTTGGCTTCGAGCTTCTGGTTCATCACCAGCTTGTCGACGGCAACGCCGGAGATGTCGGCGGTGACCGAGTAGAGCGTATCGGCCTTGGTCAGTTCGCCCTTCACCGGCATGCCGAGATTGATCGTCGCGGTGACGTTGCCCTTGCTGGCGTTTGGATCGATCGGCGGACCGGAGAGATCGCTGAGCCGGTCGGACGCGAGGATTTCGGCAGCAGCCGGCACCGGACAGTCGACCCGGAACCTGACCTTCGACGGCGACGGCTTCGGCGCCATGTCCGGCACCTCGAAGCTGAAGTCCGACAGCGTGATCTTGCGGCCCGCCGGCGTGTCGGCAATGCCCTGGTTGATGGTCACGGTCGCGGTGCGGCCGGTCACCCTCGCCTTCAGATCCGCGTCATGCACCGCGGGCATCTGATCCACCGGACGCACCGTGACACCCGAGGCGACAATGTTGACCGAGAGGCCGTCGTCCGGGATCGGCGGTCCCTTGCGCGACAGGTTGTGCACCGGCGAATTGACGCCGACATCGATGCGCTGGAGCGTGCCGCGGTCGATCCGCTCGAGCACCCATTCGCGCACCTCCGGCACGATGATGACCGGCCACATCCGTTTCAGGGCCGAGGCCGACATCGGCGTGCCGGCGAATCCGAGCTGCAGCCGCGGCTCGCCGGAATAGTCGATGCTGCCGGTTCCGGCGACGCCGATCTCGCCATTGGAGATGTCGGCCTGGGTCAGCAGCACGCGCTTCTTGTCGGTGTCGAAGCGGAAGCCGATGTTGATGCGATTGAAGATCAGCGGCGGTTCGTTCTTGTCGGCGCCGGCCAGCACGATGGTGCCGCCCGACAGGCCGGCCTGCCAGTCGGTGACGTTGTCGTTCGGCGGCTCGAGATGGCCAAGCAGCGTGATGCGGTTGGCGCCCGAGATGACCTTGATCGGCGCCAGCAGCACGCGCCGGCCCGAATCCCATTCAACGCTCATCTCGGCCGAATCGACCGGCATCGGGTAGTCGGGCGTGTCGGTGTCGATGATGTTGCCGGCACCGACATTGATCTTGCCGCGGAAGTAGGTCGGCAGGCCGTCGCGGCCGAGCTCGCCCTTCATTTCGCCCGACAGCGGCAGGTCGGCGGTGTAGGTCAGATCCTTGGTCCGCATCGCGAGCAGGATGTTCCGGGTCGAAACCTTGTCGGCCTTGATGTCGACCGAGCGCACGCCGTTCTGCTGCGGCCCGACCAGCACGCGCACCGACCAGGGTTTTGCGCCCTCCTCGCCGAAGCTGAGCGCAACGCCGCCGCCGCTCGGGCGCCGCAGGCTGAGGCTGATGTTCTCAAAGCTCCATTTGTTGCCGCGCTGCTGATCGTCGACGACAAGATTGCCGTTCTTCAGGCCGATCTCGTTGAGGTTCTGCCCATCGAGCCCGGTCATGCTGAGGCTGTCGAGCCAGTCGAGACCGGCGAGCAGCCCGCTCTGGGCCGCATCGGGCGACGCCGAGGGCTCGGCGGCAGCCGGCGGCGAGGCAACCGGCGGCGGCGGTGCTGCGGGTGTCGGCCGCGGGAATGTCGGCGGCATCCCCGCCTCCCGCTTGGAGGCAACGCCGGTGGCCAGCGGTTTTGCGGTGTCGCCGGCGGACACGGTGACATTGCCGTCGGGCGTGATGCGCACCGACAGTTCCGCATCGACCAGATTGAGGCTCTCCGCCCGCAACTGGCCCATCAGGAGCGCGGTGCCCGACAGGCGCACTTCGGCCTTGGGCGCGCTCGCAACCACCGCATGGTCGCGGTCGCGGACGATGATGTCGCGGATGCGCACCGCGATCCTGACGCGGCCGGCGCGCTCGATCTGCGTTCCGCCGACCTCGACCGTGTTGCCGTGGCCGATATTCTCCTCGATCGCCGCGGCAAGCCACGGCGTCGCCATGTCGAGATTGATCGGGCCGGCGCCGAGCCGCCACCACAGCGCGCCGAAGCAGGTCGCGAACATCGCGACCAGCACCACGAGGACGAGGCCGATGCGACGGATCCAGCGCTCGCCGTTCAGCGAGCGCTGCATGCCGGAGCAGAAATCGGTGAAGCGATGCAGGTTGGTGTTGGAACGCGCCAGCAATTGCCGCGCACGGTTGCCCGCCGCCTCATCCTGCTCGTCCCACGCAGCGTCGTCTTCCCATTGCGAGAAGTCAGCCCCGGCGCGCGGATTTGGACCCTGCGGCGACGTGTTCCTTGCCATTGCCTCTCGGTGCTGACGGCGAAGCTGATCGCCGCCATCGGGGCGCCCGTCGATGCGTATCGAGCGCTCCTGTGCCGGCATCGCCGCCTATCCTCGCCTAATCATGTTACTCGCCGATGGCCCCCAGAACGGACCAAACCAACCAATCAAAAGCCAATTCAGCAAGCGGACGGGTCACGCGTCGAATTCCTTGTCACCATACTCCGTGGCCATCAAACTTGCCCAGCGGCCGGCGCGAATCCGGCCTCCGCCAATAAGACCCGCAATACCCCAATGGTTGAGCTTCGGAAAGCGACGAAAGGAAGGCGTATGTCCAAGAAAACGCGCAAGAAATCCTCCAACACAACCGGAAAGCGGGTCGCAACAAAGGTTGCGCGCGCCGCAAGCGCAAGCACCGGGAAGTCCGCGACGAAAACCCGCACAGCGGTTGCGAAGAAGGCAGCGGCCAAGAAAACAACTAAGAAAACGACCAAGGCAACGAAAGCAAAGACCGCAGCGGGTGTTCGAAGCAAAGCTTCGCACAAGGCGGCATCGAAACCGTTAAGGCGAGAGCCGGCCGCGACCGTGACCAACTCGTCCGCCATCCCACTTGCCGAGGGCGCCACCGCGCCTGGCTTCAACCTGCCGCGCGACGGCGGGGACAGCGTTTCGCTGAAGGATTTTGCCGGCAAGAAGCTGGTGCTGTTCTTCTACCCCCGCGCCGACACCCCCGGCTGCACCAGGGAGGCGATCGATTTCACCCGGCTCAAAAGCGAGTTCGTAGCTGCGGGGACCGAAGTGGTCGGCATTTCCGCCGACACGGTTAAGGCGCAGGAGTCATTTCGAAACAAACACCAGCTGTCGGTGCCGCTCGTCTCCGATCCGGCCCACGAGATGCTGGAGGCGTATGGCGCCTGGGGCGAAAAATCCATGTATGGCAGGACCTTCATGGGAATTATTCGCACGACGGTTCTGGTCGATTCCAGCGGAAAAGTCGCCCGCATCTGGCGCCATGTGAAAGTCGACGGCCACGCCGAGGCGGTATTGGAGGCTGCCCGCTCGCTCTGACGGGACGAGTTCCGTTTCCTGAAAATTAACCATGACGGGCTCAAATCGGCCCCGCAAATTAGCCGTACGGAGCTTGGTCCGACCGGCCGCGGGAGTACCGATGTCGAGCCGGTCCGGTCACCACCAGGAACATCACAAACACCATCATCCGCAGGACCATGGCCGGACGCCGGCGCGCCGTCCGGCAGCCCATCACCCCGCGCCTGCGGCGGTGGCGGCCTCCGGCGAGGGCTATACCCTGGTCCATGCCGGCAAGCAGGTCCGGTTCGGGCCGGTGGTGTTCTGGATCATCGTCGGCACCGTGGTGCTGCTCGGCATGTGGTCGGCGGCGACCGCGACCTATTTCGCGTTCCGCGACGACGTGCTGACCCGGCTGATCGCGCGCCAAGCCGAGATGCAATACGCCTATGAGGACCGTATCTCGGAGCTGCGTGCCAAGGTCGACCGCACCACCAGCCGCCAGCTGCTCGACCAGGAGCAGTTCGACCAGAAGCTCGACCAGATCATGAGGCGGCAGTCGACGCTGGAATCGCGCGCCACCGCGCTCGGCGCGATGCCCGACGTCACCAGCACCGGATCGATCAAGCCGCAGGGCCGCGCCGAGGCTGCGCCGACCTCCGGCCCGCTGAAGCCCTCCCCGATCAGCGACACCGTGATCTTCGTGGCGCCGCCGGATCGCGAGGCACGGCTCGAATCGCGCGCGCCACTGATCGCCAAGACGCAACCGAACCAGTTCGCCAAGGCCCAGGGTGTCGACAACGTGCTGGTCCGCCTGCAGACCTCGCTTGACCAGGTCGAGCGGCGCCAGGTTGCCGCGCTCGCCTCGGTCGAGGACAGCATCGATTCCAAGGTGCGCCGGATGCGCGGCGTGATCTCCGATCTCGGTCTCAACATGGCGCAGCTGGAGGCGGCGACGCCGCGTTCCGGCATGGGCGGGCCCTTTGTCCCGGTGAAACTCTCTGCCGACGCCGGCGCGTTCGAACGCCAGCTCTATCGCATCAATATCAACCGCGCACAGATGCAGCGACTGAACCAGACGCTGGCGCTGGTGCCTTACCGCAAGCCCGTGGTCGGTGAAGTCGAATTCACCAGCGGCTTCGGCGTGCGCACCGATCCCTTCCTCGGCCGGCCGGCGATGCATACCGGCCTCGACTTCCGCGCGGCGCAAGGCGATCCGGTGCGTGTCACCGCCAACGGCAAGGTGGTGTCGGCGGGCTGGGCCGGCGGCTATGGCCGCATGGTCGAGGTCGATCACGGCAACGGCCTGTCGACGCGCTACGGCCATCTCTCCGAGATCGGCGTCAAGGTCGGTGAATACGTCAAGATCGGCCAGGTGATCGGCGCCGTCGGTTCGACCGGCCGCTCCACCGGTCCGCATCTGCATTACGAGACCCGCATCGACGGCGAAGCGGTCGATCCGCAGAAATTCCTCCGCGCCGGCGTCCGGCTCAGCGCGGGCTAGCCAATCGCACAATGATCGATCTGAATATCGGCGCAAGCGGTCTCGCTTGCGCCAATCGCGTTTGTGGCCTCAGCGGCGGCCGCCGCCGCCCATGCCGCCGGGCGGTCCGCCGCCACCGAACCCACCGCCGGGCCCGAACGGACCACCACCGCCGCCAGGACCAAACGGTCCGCCGGACGGGCCGAAGCCGCCGGGACCGGGGCCGGTCGGTCCACCACTCAGCGGATCCGGCGCAGGCGCGCCGCCTGGCGGGCTGCCGCCCGGCATGCCGGACGGCGCCCCACCGGGGCCGCCTCCCGGACCGCCGCCACCAGGCGCGCCGCGGCCGCCCGGTCCGCCAGGTCCCGATCCGTGACCCGGCCCGGATCCGCCGCCGCCGGGGCCACGGCCCGGCGTGCCCGGGCTCTTCACCGACGAGCCCGGGAACTTGCCGACCGACTGCACCGATTCGACGCGTAGCTCGCGCGGGCCCGACAGCTGCGCGTTGACGACGACGCGCGTATCGGCCACCGGCGAGAACCGCGAATGGTCGCGCGCGACAAAGCCGGAGCCGAACTGCAGGTCATTGCCGACCCGCCGCACATAGGCCTCGATCAACAGCCGGTTCGCGCCGGCGAGATCGGAGAAATCGTCGGCGCGGCTGCGCGACACCTGCATCACGCCCTGCGCGAGATGTCCCTCGGCCTGCACGCGCTGACCGACCAGCGCCGCATCGACGCCGGCGAGCTTGAGCTCGCCGATCCGCAAGGCGCCGGCACGGTCGCGCTCGAGCGGTCCCGCGACGCGTGCAGCGGCGTCATGGCGCTCCTGCACCAGACTTGCGACCACGACGCCATCGGTGCGGCGCAGCCCGAACACGGCGACATGCGCGCCCACCTTCAGCCAGCTCTCGCGTCCGGTCCAGGCGACCGTCTGGCCGAGCACCGTCAGCCCGCCCGGCTTCATTTGCTCGACCGGCCCGGTCACCTCGCTGGTCACATCGATGCGTTTGGTCGACAGCGTGCCGCCGGCATCGCGCTGCGCCACCACACGCGCGAGCTGTCCGATCCGCAGCGCCTTGGCGCTCGTCGCCTCGCCGTCGATTCGGACCGGCACGTCGGGTGCATAGGCGACGCGCTCGCCATTGACATAGATCGAGCCGAACCGCTGGATCACCCCGACGATGCCGGTGCCACCGATGCCCTGATCGGAACCGGTGATGCCGGTGCCGCCGATACCCTGATCGTTGCCGCGCTTCTTGACCTGCGCGCCCGCGAGCGACGTTCCGGCAAGCCAGAAGCCGACAAGCAGCACGCGGCGCGAAATGACCGGCGGGCGCTTCACGCCGCACCGCCTTCGTCGGCATCGTCGTCGACCGGGCCGTCCGGACCCTCGCGATAGATGTAGATGCCGAAATTCCAGCGATAGTCGCCGCCCTTGTCTTTTGCCAGCGCGCGGTTGGCCTCGCGGTTGGCGACCTTCAGCGCCTCCATCGCCAGCTCGCGCGAGCGACCCTCGAGCCGTTTCGCGAGCTTCGCCGACAGCCCATCGTAATGCACCGCGCGCTCGAGGAAGCGCGGCGTGGCCGATGACACGTTGAGCTCGGCGGCCGCGACATGGTCGTGCAGGTTGCGGCCGAGATAGTGCCATTTGCGATCGTCGTCGCCATGCGGCACGAAGGCCTCCTCGACCAGCATGATCTCGTCGTCGTCATTGATGGTGACGAGCTTGCGGTCGAGCCATTCGTCCAGCACCGCGCGCGGCCGCACGTCCTTGGTGATCGATTCGACCAGCGTCTCGAACGACGGCGCGCCGCCTTCGGCGGTGCGCGGCAGCGGCAGCGGATCGCCCTTGGCATCGGTGAACTCGGGCGCGGCCAGCCAGCGCGCGACGATCGCGCTGGTGCGCGACAGCGTCGCCGGCACCGCATTGACCGGCGCGCCGGCGCCGCGCAGCCGCGCCACCTCCTTGCGGTGGATGCCGGTCAGCAGGCTGACGCGGCTGTCGGTCTGCTCCTTGCCCTCGAGCGCGAAGTCGTGCTCGGCGACGTTGACATAGAGCTCGCGCAGCAGCTGGGTCAGCGCCGGGAACGTCATCCCGCCGCGGATGCAGAGCCGCACCAGCGGGCGCAGCATGCGCGCCAGCGGCGCGTGCAGCTTCGCTGCGGCGATCGGTGCGGACGATCCCACCTTCGACTTCGGGGCCTTGGCATTCATGCCTAACTTTTAGCTGTCCGCGCCGTGGGACACAATCCCACCTCACTTGACGTGTGATATTTTCCCACTTATGGGAAACAAAATCACCTCCGGACACAGTCCGCGCGCTCGCCAGCGGGTGCCGCGATGTCCGGCATTGCCGCCATCGCCACGGACCGCTCCATGACGTCTGCCCGATTCGACCTTGCGATCGCGGAAGCCTGCCGGATCGCCCAGGTTCCCTTTGAGGAGTTCGTGTCGACGGTGATGGCGGGCGGCTATCCCTGCCTGCCGGGCGTTGCGCCCGGATCGCCGCGCCGCTTCGACGAAACCGACCTGCTCGCACTCTACATCTACGGGCGCCTGCTCGCCTTCGGTTTCGGCGGTCTGCGCGCCGGCGAATATGCCTGCCGCGCGCATGCCGGCCTCCGCGCCGAGCCACGCGCGCAATCGATCTCGATTGCGCTGACGTCCGACGGCGGCAAGCGCGTCGTGATCGAGCAGGATCTGCAGCGCCCGGCAGCGGCGATGCTGCCCGAGCGCATTCATTTCGACATCGCCGCGATCAGGCGCCAGCTGCAGCAACCGGCCGACCGCAGCGCCGCCGAGCCGGCCTGACGCTCCGCTAGCAACGCGCGCATTTGCTCGCCGCCCCGCGCCATCGCGGCGCGATCGCACCGTCATGCGTTCCAATCCTTCCTCCCAGAAAAGTTTGTCCCCACCGCCATACGTGGGACATAATCCCACATTTTAGTCCCCGGGCACCATTGACGTGTGAAATTTTCCCACGTATCCAGAATCCATTCAGCAGGGAATCCGACGCAATGTCTCTTCGTTCGGCCCGCGAAACCGGTTCGTTTCACGAATCCGATTCGTTTCACGAATCCGGTCGGTTCGCCGCCACCACATTCCGCTTCACGCCGCAGGTCCCCTGCGGCCCGATCGAGCCGGTGCTTCCGGCGCTGCTGCGCGCGCTGGTGTTCGCCGCCGCGCTGGCGCTGCCGTTCATCGTCGCCCTGTTCGTCGCATGATCCGGATCGAGCCACCCATGATCGTCGTCAACGAGCCGGCCCGGCGTCCGTCGGTGCTCCACATCTTCAAGGTCTACTATCCCGACCTGTTCGGCGGCACGCTGACGGTGATCCGCGACATCTGCGCCGGACTGAAGGACACCTTCGACGCCGCCGTGCTGGTCTGCTCGCGCTCCGGCGGCGAGCGGCAGATCGTGGTCAACGACGTTGCAGTCGAGCGCGTGCACTCGTTCGGCGACGTGCTATCGCTGCCGGCGGCGCCGACCTATCCGTGGCGGCTGTGGCGCCGCATCGCCGAGCACGATCTGCTGGCGCTGCACGCCCCCTTCCCGCTCGCCGACCTCGTCTTCGCATTCGGGCTCGGCCGCACCCGCCCGCTGGTCGTGCACTGGCACGCCGACATCGTCTCGCACGCGGCCTTGCGCTTCCTGGTCGAGCCGATGATGCGGCGAACGCTGCGCCGGGCCGCCGCGATCATCGTCTCCGATCCGGTGCTGATCGAAACCACGCCGCTGCTGCAGGAATTTTCCGGCAAGTGCCACGCCGTTCCGTTCGGCGTCGATGTCGCGAAATATGACCGGCCGGCCGCCCAGGCCGACGACGTCAACGCCCGCGGCCGCCTCGTGCTCGCCTGCGGACGCCTCGTGCCCTACAAGGGATTTGACGTGCTGGTGCGCGCCGCCCATGCCCGCAATTTCGAGGTCTGGATCGTCGGCGAGGGCCGCGAGCGCGACAATCTCGAGCGGCTGATCCGCGACTACGGCCTGCAGGACCGCGTCCGCCTGCTCGGCTCGGTGTCCGAGAGCGAGCGCGTCAAGCTGATGCGCATCGCCGACGTGTTCGTGATGCCGTCGGTGACCAATGCGGAGACTTTCGGGCTGGCGCAGCTCGAGGCGATGGCCGCAGGCCGGCCGGTCGTCAACACCGCGCTCGACACCGGCGTTCCACATGTCGCCCGCGACGGCCTAGAGGCCATCACGGTGCCGCCCGGCGATCCCACCGCGCTTGCCGACGCCATCGAGACGCTGATCAACGATCCCGAGCGGCGCCGCCGCATGGGGCAGGCCGCGCGCCATCGCGCGATGACGACATACTCAACCGCAGCCTTCAAGGAGGGAGTCGAGACGGTGTATCGCAAGGTCGTTACCGAGGAGGCAGCCGCAAAGGACGCGGGGTCGTCAGCCCCAGCCCCGCGTTCCCGAACGGCAGGTTTCGTCGGCGCGATCCAGATCGCGGCAACACTGGCCTGGTCCGACGTGCGCCATCGCTACGTCCGCTCCCTCCTTGGACCCTTCTGGATGTCGATCCAGATGGCGATCATGGTGGCCGTGCTCGGCTCGGTGATCGGCCATCTGTCCAACGCCAGCGCGGTGGCGCGGCTGCCGATGCTGGCGGCGAGCCTCACCGCATGGACCTTCCTCAACAGCGTGGTGCTCGACGCCACCACTGCGCTGCAGGGCTCGGCCAGCCTGATCAAGGATCGCGCGCTGCCGCCGGTGATCTTCCTGCTGCAATGTACCTTCCGGCAGGCGCTGTTCGCCGCCCATAACGCGGTCGTGCCGCTGCTGCTCTGGCTCGTGCTGACGCCGCGCGATGTCGGCGGCGCCGTCGCCGCCCTTCCCGGCCTCGTTCTGTTCGTGGTCTGCACGCTGGGCCTGAGCCTCGCGCTCGGCGCACTGGCGACGCGTTACCGCGACATCAAGCCGATCATCGAGTCCTCGCTGACGCTGGCCTTCCTGGCCTCGCCGATCATCTGGACATCCGAGATGATCGATCGCGGCTCGACCGTGATGCGGCTCAATCCGCTGACGCATCTGTTTGCGATCTGGCGCGACCCGCTGGCGACCGGTCATGTCGCAACGGCAAGCGTGATCTACGTGCTGGCCTGTCTCGCTGCGCTCGCGGTCGCCGCGATCGTGACCATGACCCATCTGCGCAAAGCGGCATTCTGGATCTAGGGCATGGCAAGCATCCACCTCCGCGACGTCTGCCTCGATTATCCGCTGTACGGCGCCTACGACTTCTCGCTGAAGCGCCGCCTGCTCGGCCGCCTGTTCCGCCAGACCAGCGAGATGCGGACCATCCGCGCGGTCGACGGCATTTCGATCGAGGCGAAGGCCGGCGCACGCATCGGCCTCGCCGGCCCGAACGGCTCCGGCAAGTCCACCCTGCTGCGGCTCATCGCCGGCGTGTTCCCGGCGACCAGCGGCCGCGTCGAGATCTCCGGCAACATCGTGCCGCTGCTCGGCTTAGGGGCCGGCGTCAATCTCGATTTCGTCGCCGCCGACAATATCAGCCTGCTGCTGCGGATCGCGGGACGCAAGCCGACGCCCGCGATCCTGGACGAGATCTGGGCGTTCACGGAACTCGAGGAGCGCATGCGGCGACTGCCGCTGCGCATGTTCTCGTCGGGCATGCTGATGCGCGTGCTGTTCGCGACCGCGACCGCGTTTCCCGCCGACATCCTGCTGCTCGACGAATGGCTCAGCGTGGTCGACGAGAATTTCTCGGCCAAGGCCGAGCAGCGGCTGCGCAAGATGGTCGAGACCGCGGCGATCGTGATCATCGCCTCGCACGACCACGCCCTGCTGCGCCGGACCTGCAACAGCATCATCAATCTCGATCACGGCCGCATCGCCAGCACCGCCGCGCTGGATGCGCCCGCCCCGCATCACCTCGAGCTCAGAGAAATCAGCGCATGACAAAGATCCTGGTCGTCAGCGAGGCGCTTGGCGAGCCCAACCACAAGCGCGGCATCTTCCATTTCACCCGTGAATTGATCCGCTCGCTGGCCGGCGACGGCCATGCCCTGACCCTCGTCGTGGAGACCACGCGCCGGTACCGGAAGCTGCGCCGCAGGCAGCGGCGGACGCGCTTGCTGCCCGAGGACTCACGGCTGATCGAACTGCTCGCGCTCTATCGCTACCTCGATGAAACCGACATGAACTCGCCGATCATGCGCGGCGGCCTGCGCCGCACCGTCAACTGGTTCAAGCACAAGATCAACGCGGCGACCTCGCTCGAATTCATCATCGCCTTCCTGCGCTCGATTCATCTGCTGCCGACCAGCGTCAAGCTGATCGAGAACCGGACCGAGGGCCTCGAATACATTCCGACCGATTTGCGCCATCTCGAGTTGTTCGGCGATTTCCTGCTCGAGCCCGGCTTCTACAGCTATCAGGATACGTCGGCCCTGACCCGGTTGCCGCCGCCACGGGTCGATGCGCGCGACTACGACGTCATTCTCATCGACACCCCGACCCGGGTGGCGATCCAGCGCCGCCCGGACGCAAAGGTGATTTGCGTCGTGCATGACCTGTTGCCGATCACCGATCTCAAGCTGGATGACATCGCAACCCGCCTGTTCCTGTCGCGCCTTTTCACCAGCGTGAATCAGGCCGACGAGCTCGCCTTCGTCTCGAACTACAGCATGAACCGCTTCCGCGCCCTGCTCCCGCAATATGCGCATATTCCGGCGCGAGTGGTCTATCCGCGGACCCGTTTCGGCGTCGCGGAAGCGCCGCTTGCGCCAGTGCCGACAGCGGTCCCGGCACGGCCGGGCTTCGTCGTCATCGTCTCGAACGAGCCCCGCAAGAACCTCGCGGCCGTCATCCGCGCCTTCCGCAAGCTGCCGGAGGCCGATCTCGTCGTGATCGGCTATGCCGGCGGCGCCAACCAGGCGCGCAACCTGCCGAACAACGTCCGCTTCTCCGGCTATGTCGACGAGCACGAGAAGGCGGCACTGATCGCGGGCGCGCACGGCCTGATCATGCCGAGCCTCGCCGAAGGCTTTGGCGTCCCGATCATCGAGGCATTCGCGGCCAATACTCCCGTGCTGTGCTCGGACATTCCGGTGTTCCGCGAGGTCGCGGGCGAGCTTGCGGACTATTTCGATCCGTTCTCGACCGACTCGATTTGCGCATCGGTGCGGCGCGTGCTGGCGCAGCAGGAGCAATGGCGCGACCGGATCCGCGCGCGACGGACCGAGCTGGCCGAGCGGTTCGGCCATCACACCCAGGCGCGCGACCTGCTGTCGCATCGGGCTGCCTCGGACGTCGCGGCCGCCGCCGCGGCGCTCACCGCCGCGATGGCGACCTTCAACGGCGCAACCGCGCACGGCGTGTGACCGGTCATGAGTACCGATTCCGACGCCATCGGTCTCGCAATCGAACCGCCAGCACGATGGCGCGATCGCGTCCGCGCCTGGTCCGGCTCAGTCGCCTATGTCCGCGCCACCGATGTCGTGATCGCCCTGGCCGCGGCGGCGCTACCCTGGTCGACAACGGCACTCGCCGTCTTCATGCTGCTGTGGCTTGTCGCCGAGATCCCGACCATCGACTGGGAGCAGTTCATGCTCGACCTCGCGGAGCCGGCCTTTGCGTTGCCGATCGCGCTGGTCGCACTTGCCGTGATCGGCGTGGCGTGGTCGGAGACGAGTTGGGCCGAGCGGCTGCAGGGCATCAAGCCGCTCGGCAAGCTGCTGCTGCTGCCGTTCCTGCTCGGCTATTTCCAGCGCTCGCAGCGCGGGCTCTGGGTGTTCCTGGCCTTCCTGGTGTCGTGCACGGTGCTGATGATCCTGTCCTGGATCGTGCTGGCGCTGCCGCAGCTCAAGCTCGCGCACACCGCCTCCGACGGCGTGCCGGTCAAGAACTACCTCGACCAGAGCCAGGAGTTCGCGCTCTGCGCCTTCGCGCTGGCGCTGCCGGCATTGACGGCGCTGCGGGCCCGGCAATGGCGCATTGCAGGCGGCGCCATCGCGCTGATGCTGCTGTTCATCGCCAACATGCTCTATGTCGTCTCGGCGCGGACCGCGCTGGTCTACATGCCGGTGCTGCTGATCCTGTTCGCCTCGCTGCATCTGTCGCGGCGCGCCACGCGGCTGCTGTTCGCAGGCGTCGCGGTCACCAGCCTCGTGGTCTGGACCACGTCCCCTTACCTGCGCCAACGCATCGCCGACGTCGGCATCGAGTATCGCGCCCACGACACCTCCGGCATCGCCTCGACCGCGCAGCGCCTGACCTATTGGCGGAAGTCGGTGAAGTTCATCGCCGGCGCACCGTGGCTCGGCCACGGCACCGGCGCGATCAGGCAGATGTTCACGCAGGATGCCGTCGGACAAACCGGCCTTCAGGCCGAGGTGATCAACAACCCGCACAACCAGACCCTCAACGTCGCTATCCAGTGGGGACTGATCGGCATCGTGCTGCTCTACGCGATGTGGACCAGCCACGTCAGGTTGTTCGCCGGCCGCGATCCCGTGAGCTGGATCGGACTCACCGTGGTCGTGCAGAACATCACGAGCTCGCTGCTCAATTCGCACCTGTCCGATTTTCACGAAGGCTGGATGTACGTGATCGGCGTCGGCGTCGCCGGCGGCATGGCGCTCCGCGCCCGCCGGCCGGAGAGGATTTTGGCGGACGCCTGCGGTGCACCCCCGCGATAATACGCGCAGCATATTCGGTGTCGTCCCGGCGCAAGCCGGGACCCATAACCACAAATGCTGATTGTTGCGCGATGCTGGAACGACGAGTCCCTTCAACAACATCCGCTGCGGCGTATGGGTCCCGGCCTGCGCCGGGACGACAGCGGTGTTTGTAGCGCTAGCAACGCCTTCATAACGACCACTCGCCTACCGCGACGCCTCGTGCCCGACCTCGCCGGTGATGACGTCGCCGAACAGCTCCCACGCCTCGCCGTTGAAGCGCATCAGCTGCATCTGCTCGATCGGGAAGTAGTCGTCGGGGGAGGTGTTGACCATGACGCCCGGCAGCATCAGGTCGGAGTGGAAGTTCTTCAGGCTGGCGGCCTGCTTCATCACGTTCTCGCGCGTGAGATTGTCGCCGCACTGCCTCAAGACCTGCATCATCGCCTCGGCCTGGACATAGCCATAGAGGTTGTTGGCGTTGGCCTTGTCGCCGTCGGGGTAATATTTGTCCATGAAGGCGCGCCAGCTTTGCACCGCCGGATCCTTGTCCCAGGTCGGATCGGTCGGATCCTTCAGATAGGCGGTCGAGATGATGCCCTTGGAGAACTCGAGGCCGGCCGGCTTCAGCACCGAGGCGACCGAGGTCGCGGTGTTGGCGAGGAAGAATTTCGGCCTCCAGCCGAGCTCACCCACTTTCCGGATCGCCTGCGCCGAGCCCTTCGGCGCCGCCCAGGAGAAGAAGATGTCGGCGCCGGAATCGTGCAGCGCGACGATCTGCGAATCGATCGAGGGATCGGAGACCTCGTACGACTTGTCGGCGATGATCATGCCGACCTTGTCGCCGAGCCCGTCCTTCAGGCCCTTGAACTGATCCTTGCCGGCATCGTCATTCTGCCAGAACACCGCGATCTTGCTGTCGGGGAATTTGTCGCGAATGTACTTGGCGTAGATGCGTCCCTCGCTCTGGTAGTTGGGCTGAAAGCCCATCGTCCAGGGGAAGTTCTTGGGGTCGCCGAATTTGGTGCCGCCGGAGGCGACGAACAATTGCGGCACCTTCTTGGCATTCATGTATTTTATGATTGCCGAATTGGACGGCGTGCCGAGCGGCTGGAAGATCAACAGCACCTCGTCGCTCTCGACCAGCTTGCGCGCCTGCTCGATCGCCTTCGGCGGCGAATAGGCGTCGTCATAGCTGATGAAGTTGATCTTGCGGCCGTTGATGCCGCCCTGATCGTTGATCATCCTGAAGAAGGCGGCCTCGGTCTTGCCGATCACGCCGTAGGACGACGCCGGGCCGCTATATGGCATGATGTTGCCGATCTTGATTTCGCCATCACTCGCGCCGGGATCGTATTTCTTCTGCGCGGTGGCCGCGGTCGCGGTCAGTGCGACCGAGGTCGCGATCAGCGCGGCACTTGCGAATGCCGCGATTGCGCCAATATATCCGAAACGAGCCGGCATCGTTTTCTCCCGATTTTTGTCGTTGGTTTTGGCGGCAAGTCTCGCAAGAGACGCATTTGCTGGCAAGCGCTGGGTTTTTCCGTTGGGCGAAACGGCATTGTTGCCTGGCGCTATTTATGATTGAAGGTCGATCTGGGGATCACGAGTCGAGGCGTTCTGATTGCGTAAACCGGACATCCGTACCGGTCCGCGGCATCCGCATCTTGCGGCCGCGGGCTATGGGATCACGCGCCGCCTCAGCGAGTCCGCGCTGGCGAAGCGTGGCCTGCACAAGGCCAATGGCGAGTTCGCGCAGCGCACGATCGCGTCGATCCGCGAAAAGCTGCAACGCGGCGAGACCGTCTACATCGCCGGCCTCGCCTGCCCCGGCACGCACAATACCGGCGTCGCGCTGGTCGAGATCACCCAGAAGGACGGACCGCGCCTGATCGTCAACAACGAGGAAGAGCGCTTCTCCGGCAACAAGCACACCAACGAGTTCCCGCAACACGCGCTCGACGACATGCGCAGGGTGTTGCAGCGGATGGGCCGCGACGTCGGCGATATCGCCGCCTTCGTCACGACGTGGGACTATCCGGCGCTGCTGGCGATGCTGATCCGCACCTCGCTCGAGGAAGCGCCGGCCAGCCTCAAATTGCTGCGCGCCCCGATCGCACCGGCGATCAATCTGCGCCAGCTGGATCAGGTGCGGCGGCTGTCGCGCCGGCTCGGCAGGATGTACGGGCTCGACAAGCAATTGCCGCTGATCTGCATGCCGCATCACGACAATCACGCCTGGTACTCATTCACCGCCTCGCCGTTCGCCGATACGCGCGAGCGTGTTGCGATCGCGGTGCTCGACGGCACCGGCGACGTCGGCTCGATCTCGCTCTATGTCGCCGAGAACGGCGAGATGAAGCAGCTTTATTGCAATGAGAGCCTGTTCGACTCGCTCGGTGCTTTCTACACGGTGATCTCATCCAGCCAGGGCGGCTGGACCTGGCTCTCCAGCGAGGGCCGCTACATGGGCGCCGCCGCCTGGGGCGACATGAACCGCGCCACCAATCCGTATTATCAGCGCCTGAAGGCGGTGCTGCAGCTCGGGCCCAACGGCAGCGTGCAGCTCAATCGCGCGATGGCCAATTGGTACGCCGATCCCGCCGACAATCCCTATCATCAGCCGCTGATCGACATTCTCGGCCCGCCGCTGCGGCCGGACCAGCTCTGGAATCCCGACGCCGTGCTGCGCGTCGAGGACATCAATCACCGCCCCGGCACCAAGGACCGCGTCGACAAGGCGGCCGCGACGCAATTGGTGTTCGAGGACGCGATGATCCATGTCATCGACCATCTCTTGCGCACCACCGGCACCGACCGCCTGGTGCTGACCGGGGGCGTCGCGCTGAACGCGCTCGGCAACATGCGGCTGCTCGAGCATTTCGACGAGGCGTGGTTCGAGCGGGCGCAGCAGCGCAAGACGCGGCTGCATATGTGGGTGCCGCCGGTGCCTGGCGATCCCGGCGTGCCGATCGGCGCGGCCTGGCTGTTCGCGCACATGGCGGGCGCGCCGCGCGGCGCGCCGCTGTCGCACGCATTCTATTGCGGCCTGCCGCCCTCGAACGCCGACATCGCGACGGCGCTGCAGGCCGACGACGTCGCCTCGACCGAGATCGGCAATGTGGCGACTTCAGAAGGGCGCGACGCGGTTGCCGACCTGATGGCGTCCATGGTCGCGCAAGGCGGCGTGATCGCGATCTACCAGGGCGCGGCCGAAACCGGCCCGCGCGCGCTCGGCCACCGCTCGATCCTCGCCAATCCCTGCGATCCCGAGGTGCGCGAGCGGCTCAACGAGCGCGTCAAGTATCGCGAGGCGATCCGGCCGCTGGCGCCGATGGCGACGCTAGAGGCCGCGCGCGACTATTTCGAGCTCGAAGACGGCGCGTCCGACGCCGACTACAACGCCTATAACTACATGGTGCTCACGGCGCATTCGAAGCCCGAGGCGCGCGCGAAGATTCCGGCGGTGGTGCATGCCGACGGCACCGGCCGCATCCAGATCGTGCGCGAGACCGACGATCCCCTCACCCATGCCTATCTGAAGGCGCTCGGCCGCCATATCGGCGTCGAGATGTCGGTCAACACCTCGTTCAACGTCGCAGGTCCGATCGCGCAGACGCCGGCGCAGGCGATGGACACGCTGCGCCGCTCCAAGGGACTCGATGCCGTGGTGCTGGTCGCCGACGACGGTACCGCCTATGCCGCCTGGCACGGCGGCGAGCGCGACAGCGGACGCTTCAGCGGATGGTATGCGGCGTGGAAGCAGGCCCGCGGCTGAACCAGGCCAGCACGCGGCCGTCGATCAAGAGCAGCGCGCTCGCGATCACCAGCGCGCCGAGCACCTCGCGCAGCGCGATCGGCTCGCCGAGCACGAGATATCCGAGCAGCATCGCGGTGACCGGAATCAGCAGCGTCACCAGCATCACATTGGTCGCGCCGGAACGCTGCAGGATCTGAAAGAACACGATATAGGCCAGCGCCGTCGACAACGCCGCGAGCCCGAGCACGGCGAGCCACGTCGTTGCGTGGGGCATCGGCAGCAGCCACGGCCGATCGACGACGGCGGCGATGGGCGCCATCAGCACCGCCGAGGCGATCATCTGGAACGTCGCCGTCCCAAGCGGCGGCAGCCGCTGCGGCAGCCGCCGCCCGACCAGCGCCGCGAGGCCGTAGCTGAAAGCGCCCGCGAGACACAGCAGGATGCCGATGCCCTGCCGGCTCTCGAAACCGAGCGCATCGCCATGCAGGATCGCAACCCCGATCAGCCCGACCAGGACGCCCGCCACGCGGCGCGCCTGCAGCCGCTCCTCGCCGGCCACCGCCATCACGATCACCGTGAACAGCGGCGTCGTCGCGTTGAGGATCGAGGCCAGCCCGCTCGGAATATAGGTCTGCCCGAACACGATCAGCGCAAACGGCAGCACATTGTTGAACAGCCCCATCGCCGCAAACGGCGCCCAGCCGGACAGGCCGCGTGGGAATTCGATTCCGGCGGCCCGCAGCAGCGGCAGCAAGATGATCGTGCCGAGCACGACGCGCAGCAGCACCAGGGTCAGCGGCGGCAGTTCGCGCAGGATCACGCCGTTGAAGAAGAACGAGCCGCCCCACAGCACCGACAGCAGGACAAGCAGCCCCCAGTCGCGACGATCGATGCGGTTGTCGGCGGAAGGCATATCTGGCACTCACCTGCAGTCGGACAGGTGACTAGCGCGGCGCCGCGAATATTCCCACCCGATTTCCGTGAATGGCGGCCCCGCCTATTTCGGCCGCGACACGATCTCGATCATCTGGCCCTCGTCGGCGTCGGGCGCATGGGCCTTCGCCTTGTCGTAGGCGGCGAGCGCGGCGCGGCTGACGGGCACGCCGGGCAGCAAGGTCTCGGCGAGCCGCACGGCGTAGTCGGCATCCTTGTGGCGCAGCGCCGCGGTGAACGATGCACCGGAGAAGTTGCGGTCGATCATCCGCTTGCTGTGGCGGATCACCTGCGGGCTTGCCACCGCGCCGGTCGCCAGCGCCTCGGCCACCAATTGCATGTCGAGGCCCGCCTGCTCGGCGATCGCCACGCCCTCGGCGAGGCTTGCGATCTGCACCGCGCCGATCAGGTTGTTGATCAGCTTGAACACGGTGCCGGTGCCGACCGGGCCGAAATGCCGGATCGTGCTGCCGATCGGCGCGAGATAAGGTTGCGCGCGTTCGAGATCGGCTGGATCAGCTCCCACCAGCAGCGTCAGCTTGCCGGCGGCCGCCGCCTCCGGCAGGCCGGTGACCGGACAATCGATGTAGATCAGGCCGCGGCTGTTGAGCTCGCGCGCCATCTCGAGCGTATGCTGGTACGAGACCGTGGAGCATTCGATCGCGAGCGTGCCGGCTTTCATGTTGGCGGCAGCGCCGTCCTTGGTCAGCCAGACCGCGCGTGAGGCCTCGTCGTCGGCGACCATGGTCACGACAGCATCGGCGTCGATCGCGGCATCCTCCGGCGAGGTTGCCCACAGCGCGCCACGGGCAATCAGGTCCGCGGCCTTGGCCTTGCTCCGGTTCCACACCGCGACCGTGAAGCCGGCATCGAGGTAACGGCCGGCCATGCCGTGGCCCATGCGTCCCAATCCGATGAATGCGACGCGCGGCATGGGCTAATCCACATCCTCGACGGAGCCGGGCCCGGTGCCGAAGGCACGCTGCGCCAAGGTCGCCGCCATGAATTCATCGAGGTCGCCATCGAGCACCCCCGACGTGTCGGAGGTCTGCACACCGGTGCGCAGGTCCTTCACCATTTGATAGGGCTGCAGCACATAGGAGCGGATCTGGTGACCCCAGCCGATATCGGTCTTGGCGGCCTGATCGGCTGCCGCCTGCTCCTCGCGCTTCTTCAGCTCGATCTCATAGAGCCGCGCGCGCAGCATGTCCCAGGCCTGCGCCCGGTTCTTGTGCTGGGAGCGGCCGGCCTGGCAGACCACCGCGATGCCGGTCGGGATGTGCGTCAGGCGCACCGCCGACTCGGTCTTGTTGACGTGCTGACCGCCGGCGCCGCCCGACCGCATGGTGTCGGTGCGGACATCGGACTCCTTGATCTCGATCTTGATAGAGTCGTCGATCACGGGGAAGATCTGCACCGACGAGAACGAGGTGTGCCGCCGCGCGTTGGAATCGAACGGCGAGATGCGCACCAGGCGATGCACGCCGGCCTCGGTCTTCAGCCAGCCATAGGCATTGTGGCCGGAGATCTGGATGGTGGCGGACTTGATGCCGGCTTCTTCACCCTGGGACTCTTCGAGGAACTCGATCTTGAAGCCGTGCTTCTCCGCCCAGCGCGTGTACATGCGCAGCAGCATCTGCGCCCAGTCCTGGCTCTCGGTGCCGCCGGCGCCGGCATGGACTTCGAGATAGGAATCGAACTTATCGGCCTCGCCCGACAGCAGCGCCTCCAGCTCGCGCCGGGCAACCTCCTTCTTGAGGTCCTTGAGCGCCTTCTCGGCCTCAGTGACCACGCCTTCGTCGTTCTCGGCCTCGCCGAGCTCGATCATGCCGATATTGTCCTCGAGCTCGCGCTCGACCTTGCCGATGCCCGAGAGCGCGTCCTCCAGTGAGGTGCGCTCCTGCATCAGCCGCTGGGCCTTCTGGGGATCGTTCCAGAGGTTGGAGTCTTCTGCGAGCTTGTTCAGCTCAGCGAGGCGTGCCGTCGATTGTTCGACGTCAAAGATGCCTCCTCAGCAGCCCGACTGACTGCTTGATCTCTTCAACAAGGCGTTCGATTTCCGCGCGCATGGTCTTTCAGGTGTTGGCTAAAAAGGTTCCGGGGGATGTAGCGACCGGCGCGGCAAAGCGCAATCGGCTTGGCCGCACTATCCCGGCGATTTGGCCGGATCGGCCGCTAGTAAAGCCCCCCGGTTCCCGGGCGCATGAAGAAGCCGCCATCCGGCTGGGCCCCATTCTGCGACGGCTGGGGGCCAGGCGCCGGGCTGCGCCCATCGGCATCGGCGACGCCGATGACCGAGTAGTTCTCCGGCGGCGCGGTGCCCGGCTTGAAGGCTTCGAGGATGGTGTTGCCGCCGTCGCCGGGACCGGCGCGCATGCCGCTCTTGGCGTCGACGCGGATCAGCTTGATGCCGGCCGGAACCTTGAACGGCGTCGGCGGCTTGTCGGCGAGCGCAAGCTTGAGGAAGTCGCGGGCGATCGGCGCTGCGACGTGGCCGCCGGTGGCGGCACGGCCGAGATTGCGCGGCTTGTCGTAGCCCATGTAGACGCCGACCGCGAGATCGGGCGAGAAGCCGACGAACCAGACGTCCTTCTCGTCGTTGGTGGTGCCGGTCTTGCCGGCAATCGGCTTGCCGACCTCCTTCACAACGGTCGCGGTGCCGCGCTGGACCACACCTTCCATCATCTCGGTGATCTGGTAGGCGGTCATCGGATCGAGCACCTGCTCGCGGCGGTCGACGAGCTGCGGCTCCGGCTGGCTCTTCCAGCCACCGGGCGCGTCGCAGCCGCGGCATTCGCGGGTGTCGTGCTTGAAAATGGTATGGCCGTAGCGATCCTGGATGCGATCGATCAGCGTCGGCTTCACCCGGCGGCCGCCATTGGCGAACATCGAATAGGCCGTGACCATGCGCATCACGGTGGTCTCGCCGGCACCCAGCGCATACGACAGATAGTTCGGCAATTCGTCATAGACGCCGAAGCGCTTGGCGTATTCGCCGACCAGCGGCATGCCGATATCCTGCGCGAGGCGCACCGTCACGGTGTTGAGCGAGCGCTGCAACGCGTTGCGCAGCGTGGTCGGGCCGTAATACTTGCCGGTCGAATAGTTTTCCGGCCGCCACACGCCGGCGCCCTGCCCCTGATCGATCTCGATCGGCGCGTCGATCACGGTGGTCGACGGCGTATAGCCGTTGTCCAGCGCCGACGAGTACACGATCGGCTTGAACGACGAACCCGGCTGCCGGTAGGCCTGCGTCGCGCGGTTGAACTGGCTCTGGTCGAACGAGAAGCCGCCGACCATCGCGAGGACGCGGCCGGTCCACGGATCCATCGCCACCATGGCGCCGGACACTTCAGGCAATTGCCGCAGGCGATACTGGCCTTCGACCGCGTTGCCGTCCTTGGTCACCAGCGGGTCAGCGTAGATCACGTCACCCGGCTGCAGCACCTGCGAAACGGCGGTCGGCGCCTTGCCCTTGGTCTTGGCCCAGCGCACGCCGTCCATCGTGATGATGCCGGTCTGCCGCTCCTTGCTGACCGCGCCGCCGAGTTCGCGGCCCGGCTGGAAGCCGATCCGCGCCGACTGATCGCTGGTCTCGAGCACGACGGCCATCCGCCACGGCGAGATGTCGGACAGCGACTTCACGTCGGCAAGCTTGACGCCCCAGTCACCGGAAATGTCGAGCTTGTGCAGCGCCCCGCGCCAACCCTGCGCCTCGTCGTAGTTGACGAGACCCGCGACCATGGTCTTGCGCGCCATCACCTGGATCTTGGGATCGAGCGTGGTGCGCACCGACAGGCCGCCCTCGTAGAGCTTCTTTTCGCCGTAACGCTCGAAGATGTCGCGGCGGACCTCCTCGGCGAAATATTCGCCGGCGAAGATGTGCGCGCCGTTCGAGCGGCTGGTGACGTTGAGCGGGTCCTTGCGCGCCTTGTCGGCGTCGGCCTGCTTGATCCAGCCGTTCTCCAGCAGGCGGTCGATCACATAGTTGCGGCGCTCGATCGCGCGGTCGCGGTTGCGCACCGGATGCAGCGCGGCCGGCGCTTTCGGCAGCGCGGCGAGATAGGACGCTTCCGCGATCGTCAGCTCGTTGACCGACTTGTCGAAGTAGACCAGCGACGCCGCCGCGACGCCGTAGGCGCCAAGCCCGAGATAGATTTCGTTCAAATAGAGCTCGAGGATGCGGTCCTTGGAATAGGCGCGCTCGATGCGCATCGCCAGCAACGCTTCCTTGATCTTGCGGCTGAACGAGACCTCGTTGGTGAGCAGGAAGTTTTTCGCGACCTGCTGGGTGATGGTCGAGGCGCCTTGCGGGCGACGGTTCGAGCCGTAGTTCTGCGCATAAAGAATCGCAGCACGCGCCATGCCCTGATAGTCGATGCCGCCGTGCTCGTAGAAGTTCTTGTCTTCGGCGGCGAGGAAGGCGTTGATCACGAGCTTCGGCACCGCCTGGATCGGCAGATAGAGCCGGCGCTCCTTGGAGTATTCGCCAAGCAGCGCGCCGTCGGCGGCATGCACGCGGGTCATCACCGGCGGCTCATAGTCCTGCAGCTGCGAGTAGTCGGGCAGGTCCTTGGAGAAATGCCAGATGGCGCCAGCGACGGCGGCGACACCGACCAGGAACACGACGGTTCCGGCGGCGAACAAGAAACCCATAAACCGCACGAGCAGGCGCATTATCGACGTTCCGTTCCTACCCTCCGGCGCTCAGTCGTCAGAAGCGCCTGTCCAAGAGTGCGAAAGCCTCACACAACGAAGCTTTGGCCCAGCGAGCCACCTTGCGCACGCGAATATACAAGAGCCGCCGGACAATATGGTCGATTCTGGGGACCTGCGGTCCATTGTCTATACCGTCGCGGCTGTGGCCAAACTAGGGCTTCGGCGCAACGGCCCCGGCTTTTCAGCGGGCCGGTTTCACTTTGCCGACCCGGCAGTTGCCAGCCGTTTGGCGAAGAAGGTGTCGATCGCCTGCACCATCGAGCCGACCGCCTTGTTCCGCCAGCTCTCGGAGACGAGGTGCTCGAGGTCGCCCTTGTTGGAGACGTAGCCGATCTCGACCAGCACGGACGGCACGTCGGGCGCCTTCAGCACCCGGAAGCCGGCCGACTTGAGCGGATGCTTGTGCATCCGCACCGTGGTCCTCATCTCGTCCATCAGAAGACGGGCGAAGCGATTGGAGAACGTCTTGGTTTCACGCTGCGCGAGGTCGATCAGGATGTCGGCGACCTCGGTCGGCTCGTCGGTCAGGTTCACACCGGCGATGGCGTCGGCCTTGTTTTCCGCCTCCGCCAGCCGTTCGGCCTCGGCGTCGGAGGCCTTGTCCGACACCGTGTAGATCGTGGCGCCCTGGGCATCGCCCTCGCGGCGCGGCAGGGCGTCGGCGTGGATCGAGACGAACAGCGCCGCCGATTGGGAGCGCGCGATCTTCACCCGATCATTGAGCGGGATGAAGGTGTCGTCGGACCTCGTCATGACCACCCGATACTTGCCCGACTTCTCGATCCGGTCGCGCAGGGCAAGGCCAAAGCCCAGCACCAGGTTCTTCTCGGTCTGGTCGCCGGATTGGGTGCCGTTGTCGATGCCGCCGTGACCGGGATCGATCACGATCAGCGGACGCGCGTCGGTGACCGCGACCGGCGGCAGCGCCGCCGAGGTGACGGCCGGAATGGTCGCGGTGGTGGATTCGGAAATCGCCGGCTTCGATTCGGGCCGGCTCGCGGGCGCCAGCGACTGCACGAAGCTGGTGCGGTCGACCTCCTCGAAGTCCAGCACCAGCCGCGGCGGCTGGCCGTTGGCGGCGTCGAGCACGTAGGAGTTGGCAATCTTCACCGGTCCGGTCAGATCGAACACGATCCGCGAGCCGCCGGGCATCACGAGGCCATAGCGGAACGCCTTCACCAGGCCCCGCCCCGCCGAGCCGGTGCCGGTCGCGAGCTGGAAATCGACCTGCGGGATATCGACCACGACGCGGTAGGGGTCGGCCAGCGGAAAGGCGCGAAATTCGATCTTCTGGTCGAGGTCGAGGATGAATCGGGTCTGCTTGGCGTCGCCGGCGAGCCTGGCGCCGGATGCGATCGGGAAATTCGGGGCGCTCGCGGCCAGCGCGGGCGGGGCGTTCTGCGGTCCCTCGGCGGCGCTCGGGGCGCCGGCAATGGCAAACACCGATGTTGCGGCGCACAACAGCCCGCATCCCAGAAAAACAAGGTGTTTTGCGCGGTTCGCCACCCGATTCGTAGCCTCCCAGCTGCTTCTTACCGCATTAGAACCACACGGTTAATCGCCCCCTAATGACGCTCCAGCGAAAAGAACCGAGTGTTGCGGCGGCGTGACGCTTCCCTTGCACGCGGCGGTCAATCCACGTATGTACGAGGTGCTGACGGCTAGTACTCCCGGTTGTGTCGCGTTCAGCCTCCCGGTGCAGCGGTGGAACCTTCCTGATCGAAGATCCCGCCGTGTTTTTCCGGTCCCTCCCCAGCCAGCGCCGCGCGCGGCTGACACGGAGTGGCGGATTCAAGCCCGAGCGGCGTCCGGTCCCAGGCACACTCCCTCGCCAGAGGGACGGTTTGAGACACGGCATAACCGATTATCCGGTCCCTTGGGGCCTCGATATGCGATGGCCGGCAGGCGCTTCGGCGCCAGACGGGGCTTTCAGCAAAAGATACGGCGGTATTTGTCGCCGCCAACATGTTTAGACGGGCCGACGCTTAATGCGCCAGACTGCATTGCCGACCAGGATCCCCCGAATGATCGCGCTGACGCGAGGTGAAAGCTTCGCCCGTCGCATCATCCCGGTGAGTTCCCGTCCGGCGCTGCGCCGCGAGATGCGTTTCGGCCTTCCCCTCACCCCCGAATCAGGTGGACCGTCGCGTCACCGGGCGGCGCAGTTTGCGCGCGCCATGATCCGCGCCCGCCGCCGTCAAGAGCTCCAAAATGCCCAACAAGATGTTGATCGATGCCACCCACCCGGAAGAGACCCGGGTCGTCGTGGTCCGTGGCAATCGCGTCGAAGAGTTTGATTTCGAGACCGCCCAGCGCAAACAGCTGCGCGGCAACATTTATCTCGCCAAGGTTACGCGCGTAGAGCCGTCGCTGCAGGCCGCCTTCATCGAGTATGGCGGCAACCGGCACGGCTTCCTGGCCTTCAGCGAAATCCATCCCGACTACTACCAGATCCCGGTCGCCGACCGTCAGGCGCTGATCGAAGCCGACGAGCGCGCCCACCGCGAGGCCGAGGAAGAGCACGAGAACCGCGGCCATCGCCGCCGGTCGCGCCATCGCAACGCCCGTCGCCGCGGCCATGGCGAGCGCGTCCAGAGCGAGGTGATCGAGGGCGCGAACGACACCCAGGCGCTGCCCACCATCGAGGCCCACGAACATCCCGTCGATGCCGAGCATCACGAACATGATGCCGGGCACTACGATCACGGCGTGGTTGCCCACGAAGGCCACGAGCATGAGGCGCATGATCATGCGCATCACGAGGACCATGAGCATCACCATGATCATGGGCAAGATGATCGTGACCACGACGATCATGGCCACCACGATCATGGTCACGACGACCATCACGATCACGATCATGCCCATGATCACGACCACGCCGCCGAGGTGAGCGAGGCGGCGGTTGCCGACGCCCCGTCCGACCCCGTCGTTGCTGTGGTCGAAGCCTCCGCCGCGTCGGCCGCGCCCGAGACCGTCGAGGCGGTCGAGGTCAATCATGAGCCCGAGCGCGCCCATGAGGAGCAGATCGAGGAAAACGCCGCGCATGCCGACGATGCGCCGCATGTGGCGTCCGACGACGTTCACGTCGCCGCCGATGAACAGGCGGTCGGCGAATATGGCGCGCTCGCCGAGGTGGTCGCGCCCGAGACCGGGCCTGGCGATGAGGCCGGCGAAGACGACGAAGAGGATGACGGCGAGGAAGGCGAGGAAGAGGACGTGGTCGAGTCGGTCGGCGGCGACGACGTGCTCGAGGAGGTTCCGGAGCGCCCGTTCCGCCCGCGCCGCCAGTACAAGATCCAGGAAGTGATCAAGCGCCGGCAGGTGATGCTGGTGCAGGTCGTCAAGGAAGAGCGCGGCAACAAGGGCGCCGCGCTGACCACCTATCTGTCGCTCGCCGGCCGCTACGCCGTGCTGATGCCCAACACCGCGCGCGGCGGCGGCATCAGCCGCAAGATCACCTCCGCCCAGGACCGTTCGCGGCTGAAGGAAGTGGTGCAGGATCTCGACGTGCCCGAGGGCATGGGGATCATCCTGCGCACCGCCGGCGCCTCCCGCAGCAAGCCGGAGATCAAGCGCGACTTCGAGTATCTGATCCGGATGTGGGAAACGGTGCGCGACCTGACGCTGAAGTCGCAGGCGCCGACGCTGGTCTACGAGGAAGGCTCGCTGATCAAGCGCTCGCTGCGCGACCTCTACAACAAGGAGATCGACGAGATCCAGGTGGCGGGCGAAGCCGGCTACCGCGAAGCGCGCGACTTCATGAAGATGCTGATGCCGGCCAATGTGCGCGCGGTGAAGCAGTATCGCGACGGCCAGCCGCTGTTCTCGCGCATGGGCGTCGAAAGCCAGCTCGACGCGATGTTCTCGCCGACCGTGCAGTTGCGCTCCGGCGGCTACATCGTGATCAACCAGACCGAGGCGCTGGTCTCGATCGATGTCAACTCCGGCCGCGCCACGCGCGAGCACCATATCGAGGACACCGCGCTCAAGACCAATCTGGAAGCGGCGGAAGAAGTCGCGCGCCAACTGCGCCTGCGTGACCTCGCCGGCCTGATCGTTATCGACTTCATCGACATGGACGAGAAGCGCAACAACCGCGCGGTCGAGCGCAAGCTGTCCGACTGCCTGCGCCAGGACCGTGCGCGGATCCAGGTCGGCCGCATCTCGCATTTCGGCCTCTTGGAGATGTCGCGCCAGCGCATCCGCGCCAGCGTGCTCGAAAGCTCGACGGAGCCCTGCCCGCAATGCGGCGGAAGCGGTCACGTTCGTTCGGTCTCGTCGGTGGCGCTGCAGCTGTTGCGCGGCATCGAGGAAATCCTGATGAAGGGCGCGACCCACAATCTGGTGGTCCGCACCCGGACCGACGTCGCGCTCTACGTGCTCAATCACAAGCGCGGCCATCTGCGCGATCTCGAAGACTCCTTCCGGGTTTCGCTGTCGATCGTCGCGGATGCCACGGTGCATGGCCAGCAGTCCTACATCATCGACCGCGGCGAGCAGGTGCATACGCTCGAAGCCGCCAAGGCGCTGCTCGCTGCGCAGGCTGCCGCTGCGCCGGCCCAGGCCGAAGAGGCCGATGACGAGGAAGAGCTGTTCGAATACGAGGCCGAGATCGAGACCGACGAGACCGAGGGCCTCGCCGACGAGCGGGCGGCCGGTGATGAATCGGGCTCCGCCGAGGGCGAAGGCGACGGTCAGCGCCGCAAGCGTCGCCGCCGGCGCCGCGGCCGCGGTGGCGGCAGCGAGGCGCGTGAAGGCGCCCAGCAGCCGCGCGAGGACGGCGATCTCATGCATGTCCTGCCCGAAGGCACCGAGGCGGTTGCCGCCGCCGATGCCGAAGCTGATGAGGACGAAGGCGACGAGCAGCAGGGCGCTGCCCGCGACGACCAGGCCGGCAATGGCGATCGCCGTCCGCGGCGCCGCGGACGTCGTGGCGGCCGCCGCCGGCGCGGCAGCGGCGGACCGGACGACGGTCTCGCCGGATCGATCTCCGATGAGTTGAGCCCGGCGACTGCTTCGGAGGCCTCCGACGCAGTGGCCGATTTCGACAGCCATGATGCGGAGCCGGCTCCCTGGCTGGCGCAGCCCGAGCTGGTCGCCGAGCCGCCGGAGTGGCAGCCGACCGAGGCCGCGCCTGTTGAGCCGGTCGCGGCACCCGAGCCCGAAACTGCCGCGGCGTCTGCCGCCGAGGACACGGCTGCCGAAGGCGACCGCGCGCAGCGCCGCCGCTCGACGGTGCGCGAAAAGGTCAACTTCGCGTCGAGCCCACTGCCCGAGGCATCAGCGGCACTGGTTCAGAGCCCGGCGGAGGAAGCTGCCCCCGAGCCGGCCGCGACGGCTCCAGAGCCGGCACCGGCCGCTGCGGCCGAGGCTCCGGCCCGCAAGGGCTGGTGGTCGCGCCGCTTCGGCGGCGGCAACTAGCACCACCTGGAAGTCAAAACGCCCGGTTCACGCCGGGCGTTTTTATTGAACAGGCAATCCGTTCGTCAGACGCCGGCGTAACGGAGCCTGACGGAGACGGATCCCAATGCAAAGCGCGATCGTTCTTGGCGGCGGCATGGTGGGCGTCAGCACGGCGCTGCATCTGCAGCGTCGCGGCTGGTCGGTGACGCTGGTCGACCGCAAGGAACCGGGCCGCGAAACCAGCTACGGCAATGCCGGCATCATTCAGAGCGAGGCGGTGCGGCCCTACCCGATGCCGCGCGATCCCGCCACGCTCGCCAGGATCGCGATGGGGCGCACCAACGACGTGCGCTATCGCCTGGCGTCGCTGCCGCAGCACGCCGGCCCGCTGCTGCGCTACTGGTGGAACTCGACGCCCGAGCGACATCGCGAAGCCACCCTCGCCTGGGCGCGCCTGATCGCCTACGCCACCGCCGAGCACGACACGCTGATCCGCGATGCCCACGCCGACAATCTGATCCGCCGCGCCGGCTATCGCCTGCTGCATCGCGACCCGGCCGCGCTCGAACAGGCGATCGCCGTCGCCGAAGAGAACCAGCGTGACTTCGGCGTGACGTTTCGCGTGCTCGATGGCCGCGAGCTCGCCAAGGCGGAGCCGCTGCTGCGCGACGACCTGCCCGGCGCCATTCACTGGCTTGGGCCCTGGACCGTGTCGGACCCCGGCGGACTGGTTTCGGCCTATGCCGGACTGTTCGAGCGTCTCGGCGGCACGCTGCTGCGCGGCGATGCGCAGACGCTGACGGAGACGACGTCCGGCTGGTCGGTCGACACCGCCAGCGGCCGGATCGATGCCGCCCATGTCGTGGTCACGCTCGGGCCGTGGTCACCGCAATTGCTGCGCAAGTTCGGCTACCGGATCCCGCTGGTGCGCAAGCGCGGCTACCACATGCACTACCAGGGCGGCCGCTCGCTCGACCTGCCGCTGGTCGACACCGCGAACGGCTACGCCATGGCGCCAATGGCCAAGGGCATCCGCATCACCACCGGCGCGGAGCTCACCAGCCCCGACGCGCCGGCGACGCCGATCCAGCTCGGCTACGCCGAAGCAGCGGCGCGCGAGCTGATCGAGATCGGCAGCCGCGTCGAGCCCGAGCCGTGGTTCGGCACCCGCCCCTGCACGACCGACATGCTGCCGGTGCTCGGGCCGGTGCCGCGCCATCGCGGACTGTGGGTCAATTTCGGCCACGGCCATCAGGGCTTCACGCTCGGCCCCGCGACTGCGCGGGTGCTGGCCGAAACGATGAACGGCGAGGCATCCTCCGTGGACACCTCGCCGTATCGGCTGGATCGCTTCTGACGCTGAAGGAAAACTAAGGCCTGGTGAGACTAGGTCGAGCTGGAACGGCGTCGAAAGTTCACCTCTCCCTTGGGAGAGGTCGATTTGCGCAGCAAATCGGGTGAGGGGTTACGGTCTATCGAGAGAGCAAGGGCCCTCACCCGGATTGCTCCGCAATCCGACCTCTCCCCAACGGGGAGAGGTGAACCGAGACCGCGCCAAGCCGATTCAGCAAGAACTCACCCCGCTTCAGTCCGTCGTCAACGCGGTCTCCATGTCAGTCGGGTCAATCTGCCGGGCGAGATTGGCGTTGAGCTTGTCGCGATCGAGCTCGCCCTCCCACCAGGCGACGATCACGCAGGCGACGCCGTTGCCGCACAGATTGGTCAGCGCGCGGCACTCGCTCATGAACTTGTCGATGCCGAGCACGATCGCCATGCCCGGCACCAGCCGCGGATCGACCACCGCAAGCGTCGCTGCCAGCGTGATGAAGCCGGCACCGGTGATGCCGGAGGCGCCCTTCGAGGTCAGCATCGCCACGATCAGGATCGTGATCTGCTGGCTGAAGGTGAGATCGAAGCCCAGCGCCTGCGCGATGAACAGGGTCGCCAGCGTCATGTAGATGTTGGTGCCGTCGAGGTTGAACGAATAGCCCGTGGGCACCACGAGGCCGACCACGGATTTCGAGCAGCCGAGCCGTTCGAGCTTCTCCATCAATGACGGCAGCGCGCTCTCGGACGACGAGGTGCCGAGCACGATCAGGAGCTCATCCTTGATGTAGGCCAGGAACTTGAAGATCGAGAACCCGGCGACCCGCGCGATGATGCCGAGCACTCCGAACACGAACAGCGCGGCGGTCAGATAGAACGTCGCGATCAGCCCCATCAGGTTCAGGATCGCGCCGGTGCCGAACTTGCCGATGGTGAAGGCCATCGCGCCGAACGCGCCGATCGGCGCCGCCCGCATCACGATCGAGATGACGCCGAACACCGCATGCGCGGCGTCGTCGATGAACGAGCGGATGGTGTGGCCGCGCTCGCCAAGGCCCATGATCGCGAAGCCGAACAGCACCGAGAACAGCAGCACCTGCAGGATCTCGCCCTGCGCGAATGCGCCGACCACGGTGTCGGGTATGATGTGCAGCACGAAGTCGACGCTCTTCTGCGCCTCCGCCTGCTTGGCATAACCGGCGACCGCCTGCGCGTTCGCCGCCGCATTGCCGAAGCCGGCGCCGGGCCTGACCAGATTGCCGACGAGCAATCCGATCACCAGCGCGAAGGTCGAGACGACCTCGAAATACACCAGCGCCTTGACGCCGATGCGGCCGACCTTCTTGGCATCTTGTATATGGGCAATGCCCGACACCACGGTGCAGAAGATGATCGGCGCGATCACCATCTTGATCAGCTTGATAAAGCCGTCGCCGAGCGCCTTGATCCACTCGTTGGTGGCAAGGCCGGGCCACAGCCAGCCGACCAATGCGCCGAGCACGATCGCGATCAGGACCTGGACATAAAGAACTTTATACCACGGCTTGCTGCCGGCGCTTGCCGGCGCAGCCGTGACAACGGTTGCCGTTGCCATGTGTCACTCCCCCTCAGAAATGGCGGAAACAGCCAAGATCAACTTTGCGGTTCAAGTCAAATGGAACTGTGTGGGCCCTGCCGCTTATCCGCGACGATCCGCCTGCCACAGCGCCGGTGAAACCACGACGCTGCGCTGCGAAACCGATCCGAAAGGCAAAGCGAACTCCGGACGGCTCTTGAAGGCTCTTAAGGCGCTTGGAGTTCGCGGGCTATTTAAGCCAATGCGCGATCCGCGCAACTGCTTCCTGCATCTCCGCGGCCGAGCGTGCATAGGAAAAACGGATGAAGGCCCGGCCGTGGATCGGATCGAAATCGACGCCGGGGGTCGCCGCGACATGCGCCTTCTCGAGCATCTCGCTGGCGAAGGCGAAGCTGTCGGCGGTGAAATCGGAGACGTCGGCATACAGGTAGAACGCGCCGTCTGCGGGGAGGAATTTGGTCAGGCCGGCCTTCGGCAGTCCTTCGATCAGGATGCGGCGGTTCTCCTGATAGCCGCGCTTGATCGCCTCCATCTCCTCGCGGCCTTCGAACGCCGCTTCGGCCGCGATCTGCGACAGGGTCGGCACCGAGATCGACAGATTCTGCTGCAGCCGCTCGATCGGCCGTACCAGCACGTCGGGAACAACCATCCAGCCGACACGCCAGCCGGTCATGCAGAAGTACTTCGAGAACGAGTTGATCACGAGTGCGTTCGGCGACAGTTCGGCGGCCGTCACCGCAGGAAATGCATAGTCGAGTCCGTGATAGATCTCGTCGGAGATGAAGCGGATGCCTGCGCCGTCGGCGGCCGCCATCAGGCTCGACAGCGCCTCGCGCGACATCATGGTGCCGGTCGGGTTGGCGGGGCTGCCGACCAGCACGCCCTTCAGCGGCGCCTTGCGATGGGCGGCGAGCAGCGCCTCGCCGGTCAGGGCATGGCGGGTGTCGCCGGAGGTTTCGATCAGCACCGGCTCGCAGCCCAGCGCGGTCAGGATATGCCGGTACGGCGGATAGCCCGGCACGGTGACGGCGACCCGGTCGCCCGGCTCGAACATCGCAAGGAACGCCAGAATGAACCCACCCGACGAGCCGGTCGTGACGATGATGCGCTCCGCGTCAATCGCGCAATCATACGTGTCGCGATAGTGCCGGGCGATGCGCGCGCGCAGCGAGGCAATGCCGAGCGCCGAGGTGTAGTCGATCCGCCCGTCCGCAAGCGCGGCCTGCGCGGCCGCGATCGCCGGCTTCGGCGCGCCTGCGGCAGGCTGCCCTACCTCCATATGGATGACATGGCCGCCGGCGGCTTCGATTCGCGCGGCCGCCGCCATCACGTCCATCACCATGAACGGCGGAACATCGCTCCGTCCGGACGCTGTCAACAGGCTGCTTACACGGTCTCTCGGTGTCGCTTCACGCATGGATTTCTGCTATTGCACGGCCATTGCCGAATTCGGGTTCCCGTTGCCGGCTGCCGCCCCAGACTGGCCGCATTCGGTGGCTCCTTATAACCCTTTCAGGCCAAGTGAATACCCGGTTCGCGTGACGAAGAACTGCAAAAACAACAGACTGCGCCACGCGGCAAATCCGGTCGGGCCCGGACCCCGGACTTGTGCCGGCGCGGCCAGTCATTGCCGATAGATCGCCCATGCTGTTCCGCCTCGCGCTTCGCACCAGGACCTTCAAGCTGACCGCGTTCATGACTGCGGTCGCGCTCGCGGTCGGACCCGTCGTCCCTGCGCGAGCCCAGCAAAAAGGCCCGCCGGTGCTGCGCGACACCGAGTCCGAGCAGCTGCTGCGCGAATACACCAGGCCGATCCTGCGCGCCGCAGGTCTCGAGAAGCAGAACATCCAGATCGTGATCATCAACGACGGCTCGTTCAACGCCTTCGTTGCCGACGGCCGGCGCATCTTCGTCAATTACGGCGCGCTGCTGCAATCGGAGACGCCGAACCAGATCATCGGCGTGCTGGCGCACGAGACCGGCCACCTCGCCGGCGGCCATCTCGCCAAGATGCGCGAGCAGCTGGCGCAGGCCCAGACCCAGATGATCATCGCGATGCTGCTCGGCGTCGGCGCGCTTGCCGCGGGTGCGGGCGGCCGCGGTGGCGGCAACGGTCTCTCCAGCGCAGGCGCCGCGGCGATCTCGGCGCCGCAAGCGGTCATTCAGCGCACGCTGTTGTCCTATCAGCGCCAGCAGGAAGAGAACGCCGACCGCGCCGGCGTCAAGTTCCTGAACGCGACCGGACAATCCGCCAAGGGCATGTACGAGACGTTCAAGCGATTCACCGACGAGAGCCTGTTCGCCGCCCGCGGGGCCGACCCCTATCTGCAGTCGCACCCGATGCCGGTCGATCGCGTCTCCGCGCTGCAGGAACTGGCGCGCTCCAGCCCCTATTGGGACAAGAAGGACGATCCGGCGCTGCAGCTGCGCCACGACATGATGCGCGCCAAGATCTCGGGCTTCATGGAGCGGCAGGACACGGTCTACCGCCGCTATCCGCTGTCCAACACCAGCCTGCCGGCACGCTATGCACGCGCGATCACGACCTATCTGCACGGCGATCTGCGATCGGCGATCGCGCAGATCGACGGCTTGATCCAGGTGCAGCCCAACAATCCCTATTTCTACGAATTGCGCGGCCAGGCGCTGCTCGAAGGCGGCCGGCCCGCGGAAGCCGTCGCGCCGCTGCGCCGCGCGGTGCAGCTCTCCAGCAATTCGCCCTTGATCGAGATGCTGCTCGGCCAGGCGCTGGTCGCCTCCGACAACAAGGCCTACACCGACGAGGCGATCAACATGCTGCGCGCCGCCGTGGCGCGCGAGCCCGAGGCGCCGCTCGGCTATACCCAGCTCGCGATGGCCTATGGCCGCAAGGGCGACTATGCCCAGGCCGACCTCGCCTCGGCGCAGGCCGCCTATCTCCGCGGCGACACCAAGACCGCCCGCGACCTTGCGTCACGCGCCAAGACGCGGTTCGCGATCGGCACGCCCGGCTGGGTCAAAGCTGACGACATTGTGAGCGCCAAGCCCATGCCGGGTCAGAAAAACAACTAGAAATAAACCGTAGTTCCATACAACGATCACCGAAACCGGCTCACGGCCTCGCCGATTTTTTGGGCCACCGCGAACAAGGATTTTGTCATGCCAGCGCTTCGTTTTCTTGCCCCTGCCCTGCTCGCGCTCGGCGTTTGCGCCGCGCCGCTTCCGGCGTCCGCGCAGAGCTTCACCGACACCCAGCGCAGCGACATCGAGACCATCGTGCGCAACTATCTGATCGCGCATCCGGAGGTGCTCGAGGAGGCGATGAACGAACTGAGCAAGCGGCAGGCCGCCGCCGAAGCCGAGAAGCATGAACAGAGCGTCGCCAAGAACGCCGACACCATCTTCAATTCGCCGCGCGGCGTCATGCTCGGCAACAAGGACGGCGACGTCACCTTCGTCGAGTTCTTCGATTACAATTGCGGCTACTGCAAGCGCGCGATGTCCGACATGCTTGACCTGATGAAGGCGGATCCGAAGCTGAAGGTCGTGCTGAAGGAATTCCCGGTGCTGAGCCAGGGCTCGGTCGAGGCCGCGCAGGTCGCGGTCGCCGTGCGCATGCAGGATCCGACCGGCAAGAAGTATCTCGATTTCCACCAGAAGCTGCTCGGCGGCCGCGGCGCCGCCGACAAGGCGCGCGCGCTGGCGGTCGCCAAGGAGGTCGGTCTCGACATGGCGAAACTCGAGAAGGACATGGCGAGCCCCGAGGTGAAGGCGACCATCGAGGAGAATTTCCGCCTCGCCGAATCCATGGGCATGAACGGCACGCCGAGCTACGTGATCGGCAAGCAGGTCGTGATCGGCGCCGTCGGCGTCGACAACCTCAAGGAAAAGATCGGCATCGCCCGCTGCGGCAAGGCGACCTGCTGATCGCCGCACGACAGCGCGCATCATCTCGAAAATCCGGCTGCCAGGCAGCCGGATTTTTTTATTGTCGTCACCGAACCGATTCGCGCGGGCCGCAACCAAGGGCCGTCACCAACGACGGAAGTCGCGGGAAGCCGAAATACAGCGCGACCCATCTCGAGATCGAAGAGCATTTGGCGGATTCAATTTCGGCGGCGGCAACGGCCAGCTCGATCATGCGAGCATCGAGTTCGACTGGGCCTGCGGTTGAAGCAGCCGCGCATTCATCTCGCGCGTTCATCGCGCATTCACACCTAAAGAACAAACCGCAAGGAACCGCAAATCAACAGGAACATCGCACAGGCTCTCTCGTTGTCGGCGCGGGCAATGCTGAAAAACGAGGAGGAATTACGATGTCTAACCGCTTTCTGATTTCGGTCGCGGCTGCGGCTCTGCTCGCCGGCACCGGCCTTGCGAATGCGCAGGGCGCGGGCGGCGCTAACAAGGAGTCCGGGGCCGGCGGTGGCGCAACCACACAGCACAGCGCACCGTCCGGTGGTGCATCGTCAGGCACGATGCAACGCGATACGGGCGGCATGAAGGGTTCCGAGCATTCCACCACCGGTGAGTCCCCGAGCACGAAGGGTGCAGAGTCCGACAAGTCCGGCGCGGCCACCAAGGGTGCGCAGGACAGTACCCAAAAGTCGAAGGGCATGAGTTCGGAGAACGATGCGGCCAAGGGCTCCAAGGAGGGCTCGAAGGACATGAAGGCCGAGGGTCGCGACAAGAGCGGCAACATGAAAGCCGAGGAGCGTGACAAGAGCGGCAAGATGAACGCCGAAAGCCGCGACAAGAGCGGTGCCGGTGCCACGACCAACCAGAACGCTCAGACCAAGAGCCCGGCCGACCCCAACCGCGCGCAGACCAACGACACGAGCCGCACGCAGACCACGACCGGTAACGCGGCAACGTCGGCCACCGCGGCTCCGCCGGCCGAGAAGCGCACCCAGATCACGACCGCGATCAAGTCGGAGCACGTGACCGAAGCCACCAACGTCAACTTCAACGTGGCGGTCGGCACCCGCGTTCCGGCCGACATTCACTTCTACCCGGTGCCGGAGCGGGTCGTGACGATCTACCCGCAGTGGCGCGGCTATCAGTTCATCCTGGTCAAGGGCCGCTACGTGATCGTGCAGCCTGAGACCCATGAGATCGTCTACATCATCGAGGGCTAGACCGGCCTCGGTGCGAGGGCGCCAAGACGGGCCTTCGAAAACGGGCCCTCGCCTTCATCTCGACCCCGCCCCCTTTCGGGGCGGGGTCTTGCTTTCGGCCGCACCCCCCCCATCACGCCGGCCGGAGCGCCCGCCGGAGGCAGCTTCCGCAAGATTTGGTTAATCAGCATTTTCCGTAGGTTAGGGCCGCCATCTAACAGGGCGGAGGAAGTTGTTGAAGACGTTCCGATTTCACCTAAAGACTTCCCCTTCGGCCGGTTGTTACCTATAACCCGGCCCACTCCACCCCTTGTCGGCCCCCCGTCGGAACCCTTGGCCGGAACCCTTGGCCGGAACCCCTGGCAGGAAATTTTGGAATGGCTGCTGCCGGAACGATCTATGTGCTGAACGGCCCGAACCTCAATCTGCTGGGGACGCGCGAGCCGGAGACCTACGGCCATGCCACCCTCGCCGATGTCGAGAAGCTGTGTGCGGACACCGCGCGCCAGTTCGGGTTGACCGCCGACTGCCGGCAGTCCAACCGCGAGGGTGAACTGATCGATTTCATCCATGAGGCTCACGCCAAGAAGGCGGTCGGCATCATCATCAACGCCGGTGGCTACTCTCATACCTCGATCGCGCTGCATGACGCGCTGGTCGCGGTCAAGATTCCCGCGGTCGAAGTTCATGTCAGCAACATCCATGCCCGCGAAAGCTTCCGGCATCACTCGTTCACTGCTAAAGCCGCCTTCGCGTCACTTTGCGGCTTCGGTATCGACGGCTACCGGCTTGCCATCATCGGCCTCGCCACCAGGATCGGCGCCAAGATCGATGCCAAGATCGACGCCAAGCCAAAGACTTAATCGTCAATCCTGACGTTCCCCGTCACCAGACAGAGATTTTGGATCACAGAGCATGGCGCGCCAGCCAGACGACAAATCAGCCGCAAAATCCAAGAACGACTCCAAGAGCGACGACAGCGTCCTCATTCGCGAGCTCGCGCTGCTGCTCGCGGAAACCAATCTGACCGAGATCGAGATCGAGCGTGCCGGCCTGCGTGTCCGTGTCGCACGCAACATCAGCATCGCGGCCTCGGTGCCAACCGTGGCGAGCGTTGCCGCACCGGCCGCGGTGGCCGTCCCGGTGGCTGCGGCTGCGACCGATCTCGCCAAGCACCCGGGCGCCGTGCCCTCGCCGATGGTCGGCACCGCCTATTGGGCGCCCGAGCCGGGCGCCAAGCCGTTCATTGAAGTCGGCACCAAGGTCAGCGCCGGCCAGACGCTTCTGATCATCGAGGCGATGAAGACGATGAACCAGATTCCGTCGCCGCGCGCGGGCACCGTGACGCAGATTCTCGTCGAGGACGGCCAGCCGGTCGAATTCGGCGAGCCGCTCGTCATCATTGAATAGCTTCCGTCAACACCAGGCGCTGCGATGTTCGACAAGATCCTCATAGCCAATCGCGGCGAGATCGCGCTTCGCGTGCTGCGCGCCTGCAAGGAGCTCGGCATCTCGACCGTCGCGGTGCATTCCACCGCCGACGCCGACGCCATGCATGTGCGGCTCGCCGACGAGAGCGTGTGCATCGGCCCGCCGCCGTCGAAGGATTCCTATCTCAACGTGCCGGCGCTGCTCGCGGCGTGCGAGATCACCGGCGCCGACGCCGTGCATCCCGGCTACGGCTTCCTGTCCGAGAACGCGCGCTTCGCCGAGATCCTCGCCGACCACAATCTGGGCTTCATCGGACCGAAGGCCGAGCACATCCGCCTGATGGGCGACAAGATCGAAGCCAAGAAGACCGCCAAGCGCCTCGGCATTCCCGTGGTGCCCGGCTCGGACGGTGCGGTGACCTCGGAGGCCGACGCACTCGCGATCGGCAGGGAGATCGGCTTCCCGGTGCTGGTGAAGGCGGCGGCCGGCGGCGGCGGCCGCGGCATGAAGGTCGCCCACACCGAGGCTGACCTCGCGCTGGCGCTCTCGACCGCGGCCAACGAGGCCAAGTCGGCATTCGGCGACGCCTCGGTCTACCTGGAAAAATACCTGCAGAAGCCGCGCCACATTGAGATCCAGATTCTCGGCGACGGCCGCGGCGGCGCCATCCATCTCGGCGAGCGCGACTGCTCGCTGCAGCGCCGCCACCAGAAGGTCTGGGAGGAAGGCCCCTCGCCCGTGCTCGCGGCGGCGGCGCGCGCCACGATCGGCGAGACCTGCGCCAAGGCGATGCGGGACATGAAATATCTCGGCGTCGGCACCATTGAATTCCTCTACGAGGACGGCGAGTTCTATTTCATCGAAATGAACACGCGCATCCAGGTCGAGCATCCCGTCACCGAAAGCATCACCGATATCGATCTGGTGCTGGAGCAGATCCGGATCGCCGCCGGCGGCGACCTTCCGGCCAAGCAGAACGACATCGCGATCATCGGCCACGCCATCGAGTGCCGCATCAATGCGGAGAACCCGCAGACCTTCCGTCCCTCGCCCGGACGGATCACGCAATTCCATCCGCCTGGCGGCCTCGGCGTGCGGATCGATTCCGCCGTCTATCAGGGCTACGTGATCCCGCCCTATTACGACTCGCTGGTCGGCAAGCTGATCGTGCACGGCAAGACCCGCGGCGAATGCCTGATGCGGCTGCGCCGGGCGCTGGACGAGATGGTGGTCGACGGGATCGAGACGACGCTGCCGCTGTTCCGTGCGCTGGTGCGGGAGCCCGACATCATCGAGGGCGACTACCACATTCACTGGCTGGAGCAGTACCTCGCCGGTCAGCCGTCCGACGCCGCAAAATAGTTCGGAACTCCGTGGAACCCGGCCCTTCCTCAAACGTATTATAGGGTTATTGGCTTTCCACGGGGACGCGTTGAATCCCACTCCCATAGCGAGATCGTCGTGACGCTCGTTTCACGACGCCGGTCGACGTTACAGATCCTCCTGCTGTCGGCGGGATTTTTCGTGCTGGTCGCGGTCAGCGTGGCGTCGGTCCTGCTAGTCAACAAGGCGCGCGAGGACAACGCCTGGGTGATTCACACCGTCGAGACCGACAGCCAGATTGCCAATCTGCTGCTCGACATCAGGCGCGCCGAAAGCGCCACCCGGGCGTATCTGCTGACATCAGCACCACAATACCTGTCCGAGTACCAGTCCGCGGCAGCGGGAGTCCCGGCCGCGCTCAACCATCTCCAGATGATGACCGCGGACAATCCGGCGCAGGTCGCCAATGCCGCGAAGCTCAAAGCCGCGGTCGAGCAACGGCTGGCCGAGTTCGCGCTCAGCATCGAGCGCGTCAAGAACAACGACACCGCGACCAGCATCGACATCTTGCGCAAGGGCACGTCGACCGATGCGTTGGAGGCAATCGCCCGGATCGGCCGCGACATCCGTACCGAGGAGGATCGCCTGCTGGCGGTACGCACCGCGACGGCCGACAAGACCCAGGTGCTGGCCTCCTCAGTCACGATCGCCGGCTCCTGCATGGTGCTGGCGCTCGCCGCTCTCTCGGTGGTGCTGCTGCGGCGATCGTCGCGGGCGCGCGACGAGGCCGAGGCGAGGCTGCGCGACAGCAACATCAATCTCGAGACCATCGTCGACGAACGCACCTCCGACCTGCGCGAGGCCAACGAGGAAATCCAGCGCTTCGCCTATATCGTCAGCCACGATCTGCGCTCGCCACTGGTCAACATCATGGGCTTCACCAGCGAGCTCGAGGAACTGCGCGGCGACATCTTCAAGCGGATCGCCACGCTCAATCGCGCCGCGTCGCTGGCACCTGCGATGCCGGAAGACGCGACCGATGTGGCCGAGCCCGAGCTCGAAGGCTCCGACAAGCAGCTATCCGACGATTTCAACGAATCGCTCGGCTTCATCAAATCGTCGATCGCCAAGATGGACCGCCTGATCAGTGCGATCCTCAATCTGACCCGAGAGGGCCGCCGCGAGTTCAAGCCCGAACGGATCGATCTGCGCGAGCTGATCGACGGCATCGTCAAGACGGTGGCTCACCAGGCCGTCGAGGCCAATGCGACGGTCGAGGTCGGCGCGTTGCCCAATATCGTCAGCGACCGCCTCGCGCTGGAGCAGATTTTCTCCAATCTGATCGACAATGCACTCAAGTACCTCAGGAACGGCGTTCCCGGCGAGATTTCGATCGAGGGCCGCACCAAGCTCGGCTTCGCGATCTTCGAGGTCACCGACAACGGCCGCGGCATCGATCCGAAGGACCATCAGCGCATCTTCGATTTGTTCCGTCGCGCCGGAACCCAGGACAAGCCCGGTCAGGGCATCGGGCTTGCCCATGTCCGCGCACTTGTGCGCAGACTGGGCGGCACCATGTCGGTAGCATCGGAACTTCACAACGGCAGCACCTTCACGATCACGCTGCCTATCAATTGGTCAGGCAAGAATCGGGACAAAGTGACATGAGTGATCCAGTCACCATCATCATGATCGAGGACGACGAGGGCCATGCCCGCCTGATTGAGCGGAATATCCGGCGCTCAGGTGTCAACAATGAGATCATCCCGTTCACCAACGGTACAGAGGCCGTCAACTACCTGTTCGGCAAGGATGGCAGCGCCGTCGAGCGCAAGGGCCAGGCCCTGCTGATCCTGCTCGATCTCAATCTGCCCGACATGACCGGCATCGATATTCTGAAGCGGGTCAAGGAGAACAAGTATCTCAAGTCGACGCCGGTGGTCGTGCTGACCACGACCGACGACTCCCAGGAGATCAAGCGTTGCTACGAGCTCGGTTGCAACGTCTACATCACCAAGCCGGTGAACTACGAAAGCTTTGCCAACGCCATTCGCCAGCTTGGCCTGTTCTTTTCGGTGATTCAGGTGCCGCCGGCTGCCTTATGACCAACGCAACGCCGACACTGCTCTACATCGACGACGACGCGGCGCTGGCGCGCCTCGTCGAACGCGGGCTGACGCGCGCGGGCTACAAGGTCGTGCACGCCGCAAGCGGCCAGGAAGGCCTCGACCGGCTCGGCCAGGGCGGCATCGACGTCGTCGCGCTCGACCAGTACATGCCCGGCCTCGACGGGCTGGAGACGCTGGAGCAGATCCTCAAGATACCGGACGCCCCGCCGGTGGTGTTCGTCACGGCGTCGCAGGATTCGGCGATCGCCGTCACCGCGCTGAAGGCCGGTGCGGCGGACTATCTGGTCAAGGACGTCAGGGGCGAATTCATCCCCCTGCTCCAGGTCGCGGTGAACGGCGCGATCCGGCAGGCCGCACTCCAGAAGGCGCGCGATGAAGCCGAGGCCGAGGTGCACGCTTCGCGCGACCGCTATGCCGCGCTCGCCGCAGAGCGTGAGGTTCTGCTCCGCGAGGTCAACCATCGCGTCGGCAATTCGCTGCAGATCATCGCCTCGCTGCTGCATCTGCAGGCCAACTCCGCGACCCAGCAGGATGTGAAGGCCGCGCTCACCAACGCGATGGGGCGCGTCGCGGCCGTCGCACAGGTGCACCGCCGCCTCTACACCTCGCACGACTTCAAGACGGTGATGCTCAACCAGTATCTCGAGGCGCTGCTCGAGGATCTCCGGCGATCGGCCGAAGGCAACAAGATGTCGCGGCTGACCCTGAAGGCCGACCCGATCGAGATCGATCCCGACCGCGCGGTCGCGATCGGCATCATCGTCAACGAGCTGGTGATGAACGCCGTGAAGTACGCCTATCCCGATGGCGCCGGCCCGATCCATGTCGAGCTGAAGCCGCAGGGCGACGATCTGCAACTCGCGATCAGCGACGACGGCGTCGGTTTTTCCGACAAGGCCGATCCGCGCGGCACCGGCATGGGCCAGCGCATCGTCAGCGCGATGGCCGCCAAGCTCGATGCCAGCGTCGAGCGCGACCCCGGCCACAAGGGCACCCGCTTCGTGGTGCGGTTCGCCCGCGTCAGCCCGGCGCTCGACAAATCGACAAGCGCCGCCGCCAGCTAATGCCGCAAATTTCGGCAAATTCGATTGATTTGTCCGGTTCGCTTTAACGACTACGTCATGCTGCTGATGGATCGCGGCCCGCCGAGCCTGACCGGTTAAGAAAGTTCTGGGCGTCCTTCGCGATGCTTGTGCCAACTGCTTGGCAGGAGCGGCACGCGATGTTCGGACGCAGGCCAGTTTTTGGAAAGAAGCAAGAGACGACCTTGGGCGAGCTCAAGGAGACCGCGCGTCCAGTGCCGGGCGCCGAATGCGCGACGCCCGCTTTTCACAAGCAGCAGTGGGATCACCCGCTGATCGGCTCGATGCTGCGCGATGCGGGCTTCGCGCCTGACGACGAAGCCGGCATCGTGCCGACGGCCGACAATCGCCTTGCCGTGTTCGCCGCGGCCAGCAAGCGATTGCAGGATCGTACCGAGACCTTCAATCGCGACATGACGGCGCGGCACGGCCATTGCCACGCGGTGCCGTTCCTGGTCATCGACCAGAAGATCTGGGATGGACCGCATGGCGCGTTTCTCTACGCGCAGATGGGGCTGATCGGCTACGACGAGTGGAACGTGATCATGCTGGCAGGAGACCCGCAGACCACGGCGTCATGCGGCCTGGCAGGCCATCCCGGCTTCCTGCCATCCGTGACGCAAGTCATGACCGAGCATGTGATCGCGTGGAAGGCGAGGCACAACGCCCTGCTCGAGACATTCGGGATCACCGCGACCGGTGGCCGGGATATCTCGGATGAACAATACGAGATGGAAAAGGACACCCTGCGCAACGAAATCATCGACAAGGCCGGCTGGATGAAGCCGCGCATCATCGAGGAGCTCTTGCGCAAGGCCTAGAGGCATCAAGCCTCTCCGAAGCGCCTCACTCGTGCCTGCCGCGGTGCCGCGGTGCGCGCTGCGGACGGCAATCCTGACACCGTGCGCCAAACACCACCTGCGACGGATAGGGCCGCGCAGAATGCCACGGCGTCGAGCCGAACAGGCCGGCCGCACCGAAGCCTGCGCTGAAGGGATCGACGGCGAAATTGCCGGGGAAATAGCCGTTGCTGCGAAAATCGCGGTCGTCGTCCCTGCCGTCGAAATACGCGCCGCCGGTGCTGCCGTAGCGCATCGGCCGCTGCTGGGCCGACGCCGCGGCTACGCTCAGCGCGATGACGGCGCAGGCGATCAGTCCTCTCATGGCAATCATGGCCGAAACCCTCATTGCGGAAGGGTGCCCCAGTCGCCCTTCCAGGCGATCAAGCGTCCCTTGCCGAATTGCAGATAGAGCCCGTCGCTGCGCCTCGACAGCACGCTGCCCCTGACATTGGGCAGCGCGACGAACAATTCATTGCCCGGCGTGCCGCGCACGTAATTCAGGGGAACGCCGAGCGACTGGCTGGCCTTCGCGGCGCTCATGCCGAAGGCGAGCGGAACGCTGTTGGGCGGCCGTTGCTGCGCGCGGGACGCGTCGGTCAATACGCCCAGCGCGATGACGAGGACAACGAGGAGTGTCGCGAAACGCTGCATGGCTGACCTCATGGCACCGCCGCCGCCAGCGTACCGGCGGGCGTCCAGCCGCCGCCGAGCGCCTGGAACAGGCTGCTCGCCGCCAGCAGCTTGTTGAGCCGGACCGTGACCAGATTGTTTTCGGCGGTGAACAGCGTCTGCTGAGCCTGCAGCACCGTGATCAGGTTGACCGTGCCGCCGCGCAACTGCGTCTCGGCGACCTCGAACGCCTTGCGCGAGGCGGCGACGACGTCGGACTGCAGGCGCTCCTGCAATGTGTACTTCTGCAACGCGATCAGCGCCTTCTCGACATCGGCGAAGGCCGACAGCACCGCCTTGCGATAGGCCTGCAGGTTTTGCAGTTGCTGGCCCTTGGCGAGCTTGAGCTGGCTCTCCAGCAGGAAACCGTCGAACAGCGGCTGGGTCAGCCCGGCGGCGAGCGTGTAGTACCAGGCGCCCGGCGCAAACAGCGCGGCGAGCGCCGCGCTCTGGAAACCGGTGGTGCCGGTCAGCTGAATCTGCGGAAAGAACGCCGCGCGCGCCGCATCGACGCTGAAATTGGACGACGCCAGTTGCGCCTCGGCCTCGCGGACGTCAGGCCGCTGGTAGAGCAATTCCGACGGCAGTCCCGGCGTGACGCGCGGCACTGCGATCTGCGTGGTGGACCCGCCGCGGACCTTGAAATCGGCCGGGGCGCGCGCCACCAGCACGGCGAGCGCCGCACTGCTCTGTCCGACCGTGACCTCGAGCGGCGGGATCGCCGCGCGCTGCGTGGCGACCAGTGCCTCCTGCTGCGACAGATCGAGCTGCGAAGCGGTGCCGCCGGCGAATTGCGACTTGATCAGCGCAAGGATGCGCTCGGCCGCCGCGAGGTTGCGGCGGGTGACCTTGATCTGGTCCTGCGCCGCCAGCAGCTGGAAATAGGTATTGGCGACCGTCGCCATCGTGGTCAGCGCGACCACCTCGCGATTGTAGCGCGCGACGGTCGCACTCTCCTCCGAGGCCGACAGCGTCGCGCGGTTCTTGCCCCAGAAATCGACGATGTAGCTTGCGCTCAGCCCGAGGCTGTACTGCGAGAAAGTGCCGCTGGTGCCGAACGACGAACTGGATCCCGTTGCCACACGCTGACGCTCGGCATTCGCCGATCCGGAGATGGACGGCAGCAGCGCGGCGCCGGACACGCCGACCTGGGCATCGGCCTGCACGATCTGGGCGATCGCCACCGCGATGTCGAGATTGTAGAGCTGCGCGGATTCCATCAGCCCGGTCAATTCGGGCGAGCGGAAGCCGCGCCACCAGGCGAGCGCCGGAACGGCCGCGTCGGCATCGCCCTTGGCCGCAGTCTTGTAGCTCGCCGGCACTTCGAGGCTGAGCTCGGGCTTCTCCGCCCCGAGGATGCAGCCGGACAGGCCGAGGCTGAGGCCGCCGAACGCCGCCACGCGCAGAAACCGGATCGGCTTGCGCACCAACTGAAGATTTCGCAACGCTGCACCTGTCGGCATTTACTCGCCCGGTTGAAGTGAGGAGCCCGGCATCCGCATCGCGCCGCCGCGGCGCACGCGCTGGGCCCACAGGCGGAACCGGTCGAGATAGAGGTAGATGACCGGCGTCGTGTACAGCGTGAGGACCTGGCTCAGGATCAGGCCACCGACGATGGCGATTCCGAGCGGCTGCCGCAGCTCGCCGCCGTCGCCCATGCCGATCGCCAGCGGCACCGCCCCGAGCAGCGCGGCCATCGTCGTCATCATGATGGGGCGGAAGCGCAGCAGGCAGGCCTCCCGGATCGCCTCGAGCGGCTCCAGCCCGCGCCTGCGTTCCGCCTCCAGCGCAAAGTCGATCATCATGATGGCGTTCTTCTTCACAATGCCGATCAGCAGGATGACGCCGATCAGCGCCATGATACTGAACTCGGTCTTGAATGCCATCAGCGCCAGCAAGGCGCCCACACCCGCCGAGGGCAATGTGGACAAGATGGTCAGCGGATGGATGTAGCTTTCGTAGAGCACGCCCAGCACGATGTAGATCGCGACCAGCGCGGCAAGGATCAGGAACGGCTGGTTGCTCAGCGAGTCCTGGAACGCCTTGGCGGTACCCTGGAAGGTGCCGCGGATCGTGGCCGGGACCCCGATCCGGTTCATGGTCGCCTCGATGCTGCCGACCGCCGTGCTCAGCGACACGTTCGGCGGCAGGTTGAACGAGATGGTGTTGGCGACCAGCAGGCCCTGGTGATTGACCGCAAGCGGCGTCGCGCCCTGCTTGAACGCCGCAACCTCCGACAGCGGGATCATGGTCTCGCTGCTGGTGGAGACGGCCGATCCGGTCGAGGCCACGCCCTTCCCGGTCGAACCGATCGAATTGGTGGCCTGGTTGCGCGCGGCCTGAGCGTTGGCCGCACTGGCCGCGCTCGAGGTGCCTGGCGCAACGACCGTGCCCGCCACCGCGTTGGTCGATTGCGAGCCGCCGACCGATCCGCCGGACGTGCTGATATAGACGTCCTTCAGCGTCTCCGGATTCTGCCAGTAGCGTGGCGCGACCTCCATGATGACGTGATACTGGTTGCGCGCGACATAGATCGTCGACACCTGCCGCTGGCCGAAGGCATCGTAGAGGGTGTTGTCGATCTGGCTCACCGTGATGCCGAGCCGGGCCGCGGCGTCGCGGTCGATCACGAGATCGGATTCCAGGCCCTTGTTCTGCTGGTCGCTGTTGACGTCGGCGAGATCAGGATCGCGCTGCAGGGCCGCGGCGATCTTCGGCGTCCATTCATTGAGCTCCTCCAGCGTCGAACCCTGCAGCGTGTACTGATACTGCGCGTTCGAGGCCCTGCCCCCGACCCGGATGTCCTGCACCGCCTGCAGGAACAGGCTCGCGCCCGGCACCACCGACAACTCGCGGCGCAGCCGCGCGATCACGCCGTCGGCGCCGATCTTGCGCTCATCGAGCGGACGCAGCGAGACGAACACGAAGCCGGAATTGGTCTGCCCGCCGCCGGTGAAGCCGACCGCCGTCTCCACCGCCGGATCGCGCTTGATGATGCCGACGAACTGCGCGAGCTTCTGCTGCATCAGCTGGAACGACACGCTCTGGTCGGCCTGGATCGAGCCGACCAGCCGGCCGGTGTCCTGCTGCGGGAAGAAGCCCTTCGGGATCACGTCGTAGAGATAGAAGTTGAGGCCGAACACCGCCGCCAGGATCAGCATCACCGACAGCGGATGCGCCAGCGCCGCGGTCAGCGTCCTGCGGTAGAAATTGAGCATCGACTCGAAGAAGCGCTCGCTCGCCCAATAGAGCCGGCCATGGCCGCCGGCGTCCGGCTTGAGCAGCACGGCGCACATCATCGGCGTGGTCGCCAGCGAGACCGCGAGCGAGATCAGGATCGAGATCGAGATCACCATCGCGAACTCGCGGAACAGCCGCCCGACGATGCCGGCCATCAGCAGGATCGGGATGAACACCGCGATCAGCGAGATGCTCATCGACAGCACGGTGAAGCCGACCTCGTTGGCGCCCTTCAGCGCGGCCTCGAGCGGGCTCAGCCCCTGCTCGATGTAGCGGATGACGTTCTCCAGCACGACGATGGCGTCGTCGACCACGAAGCCGGTCGCGACCGTCAGCGCCATCAGGGAGAGGTTGTCCAGGCTGTAGCCGAACAGGTACATCGCCCCGAAGGTCGCGACCAGCGACACCGAGACCGCCACCACCGGGATGAAGGTGGCGCGCGCATTGCGCAGGAACGCGAACACCACGATGATGACCAGCAGCACCGCCAGAACGAGGGTTCGCTCGACGTCCCGGAGCGAGGTGCGGATGGTGGTCGAACGGTCAACCGCAAAGCCGATGTCGATCGCCGGCGAGACCGATGCCTGCAGCTGCGGCATCAGCCCCTTCACGAGGTCGACGGTACTGATGATGTTGGCGTTCGGCTGCCGGTAGAGGATGATCAGAACCGCCGGCTTGCCGTTGGCGAGCCCGGCATTGCGCAGGTTCTCGACGCCATCGGCCACCTCGCCGACGTCGGAGAGATGAACCGGCGCGCCATTGCGGTAGGCCACGATCAGCGATTTGTAGTCATCGGCCTTGTTGGCCTGGTCGTTGGCGTAGATCTGGTAGCGCTGGTCGCCGACGTCGATGCCGCCCTTGGGGCTGTGGGCGTTGGCGCTCGACAGCGCCGCGCGGACGTCTTCCAGACCGATGCCGTATTTGTAGAGCGCCTGCGGGATCAGATCGACGCGCACGGCCGGCAGCGAGCTGCCGCCGACCACGACCTCGCCGATGCCCTCGACCTGCGACAGCTTCTGCGCCAGCACGGTGGAGGCGGCGTCGTAGAGATCGCCGCGCGTCAGCGTATCCGACGTCAGCGTCAGGATCAGGATCGGCGCGTCGGCCGGATTGACCTTGCGATAGGTCGGATTGCTGCGCAGGCTGGTCGGCAGGTCGGCCCGCGCGGCATTGATCGCGGCCTGCACGTCGCGCGCCGCGCCGTTGATATCGCGGTTCAGCCCGAACTGCAGCGTGATGCGGGTCGAGCCGACCGAGCTCGACGACGTCATCTCGGTGACATCGGCGATCTGGCCGAGATGGCGCTCGAGGGGACTGGCGACCGTGGTCGCGACATCTTGCGGGCTGGCGCCGGGCAGCGTCGCCTGCACCGAGATCGTCGGGAAGTCCACCTGCGGCAGCGGCGACACCGGCAGCTTGAAGAACGCGACGATGCCGGCCGCCGCGAGCCCGAACGTCAACAGCGTGGTTGCGACCGGCCTACGGATGAAGGGCGTTGACGGATCCATGGCTCAACGCGACCCGCTCGCCTCGCCGATCTCGTCCGCCCGCCCGGCAAACCGCAGCGCGAGGCGATCGAACCAGAGGTAGATCACCGGTGTCGTGAACAGGGTCAGCAGCTGGCTCACCAGGAGGCCGCCGACGATCGAAATGCCGAGCGGATTCCGCAGCTCGGAGCCCGCGCCGCTGCCGAGCATCAACGGCAGCGCGCCGAGGACAGCTGCCATCGTCGTCATGATGATCGGCCGGAACCGCAGCAGGCAGGCCTGGTAGATCGCCTCCCGCGGCGGCTTGCCCTCGTTGCGCTCGGCATCGAGCGCGAAGTCGATCATCATGATCGCATTCTTCTTCACGATGCCGATCAGGAGGATGATGCCGATGATCGCGATGATGGTGAGATCCTGGCCGGCCATCATCAGCGCCAGCAGCGCGCCGATCCCGGCCGAAGGCAGCGTCGAGAGGATGGTCAAGGGATGGATGAAGCTCTCATAGAGCACGCCGAGCACGATATAAACCGTGATGATCGCGGCCAGGATCAGGAACAGCTGGTTGGAAAGCGAGGACTGGAACGCCAGCGCCGCGCCCTGGAAGCTCGTGATCATGCCGAGCGGCTGGTTGATGTCGGCCTGCGCCTGCTTGATCGCCGTCACCGCCCCGCCGAGGGAAGCGCCCGGGGCGAGATTGAACGAGACGGTCGCCGACGGGAACTGGCCGAGATGGGAGATCTGCAGCGGCGCGGTCTCCACCCGCATCTTGGCCATCACAGACAGCGGCACCGGCGTCGAGCCCACCGATGACGGCAAATAGATCGACGACAGCGAATCCAGCGAATTCTGCAGCGACGGATCGGCTTCCAGAATCACGCGGTACTGGTTCGAATTGGTGAAGACGGTCGAGACGATGCGCTGGCCGTAGGAATCGTACAGCGCGTTGTCGATCGTCGCCGGCGTGATGCCGAACCGCGCCGCCTGGTCGCGGTCGATGTCGACGAACACCGAAAGCCCCTGCGCCGAGATGTCGCTGGTGACGTCGCTGAGCTCGGGCAATTCCCGGAGCTTGTCGACCAGCTTCGGCGTCCATTCCGCAAGCTCGTTCGGATCGGCATCCTGCAGGATGAACTGGTACTGCGTCCGGCTCACGGTGCCTTCGATGGTGAGGTCCTGGACCGGCTGCATGTAGAGCGTGATCCCGGTCAGATCAGCCGTGCTCGCCTTGATCCGGTCCATGATCGTCGAGACATTGGCCTTGCGCTGCTCATGCGGCTTCAGATTGATCAGGATGCGGCCGCTGTTCAGCGTCGTGTTGGTGCCGTCGACGCCGATGAACGACGACAGGCTCTGCACGTCCGGATCCTTCAGGATCGCGCTGGCGAGCCGCTGCTGCCGCTCGGCCATCGCCGCATAGGACACCGATTGCGGCGCCTCGGAGATCGCCTGGATCACGCCGGTGTCCTGCACCGGAAAGAAGCCCTTGGGGATGACGACGTAGAGCAGCGCCGTCAGGCCAAAGGTGGTTAGCGCGATCAGCAGCACGAAGGTCTGGCGATCCAGCACCCAGTTGAGCATCCGGGCGTAGATCGCGATGACGGCATCGAAGGCTTCGCGGCTGAGCCGCTGGAAGGTGTTCTCGCGCGCCATGGCCTCCGGCTTCAGCAGCTTCGCGCAGGCCATCGGCACCAGGGTCAGCGACACCACGGCGGAGATCAGGATCGTGACCGACAGCGTGATGGCGAATTCGCGGAACAGGCGGCCGACGACGTCGCCCATGAAGAGCAGCGGGATCAGCACCGCGATCAGCGACACCGTCAGCGAGATGATGGTGAAGCCGATCTGCTCGGACCCGCGCAACGCCGCCTCGAGCGGCGACTCGCCCTCCTCGATGTAGCGCGAGATGTTCTCGATCACGACGATGGCGTCGTCGACCACGAAGCCGGTCGCGATCGTCAGCGCCATCAGCGACAGGTTGTTCAGGCTGAAGCCGAACAGGTACATCGCGCCGAGCGTGCCGACCAGCGAGAGCGGCACCGACAGGCTCGGGATCAGCGTGGCGCGGGTCGAGCGCAGGAACACGAAGATCACAAGCACGACCAGAATCACGGCAAGCGACAGCTCATATTCGACGTCGCGGACCGAGGCCCGGATCGTGACGGTGCGGTCGGTCAGGATATTGAGGTCGATCGCGGCCGGCAGCGTCGCCTGCAGCTGCGGCAGCAGGTCCTTGATGCCCTGCACCACCGAGATCACGTTGGCGCCGGGCTGGCGCTGGATGTTGAGGATGATCGCCGGCGTCTCGTTCATCCAGGCGCCGAGCTTGTCGTTCTGCGCGCCGTCGACGACGTTGCCGACGTCGCTGAGGCGGACCGGCGAGCCGTTCTTGTAGGCGATGATCAGCGAGCGGTAGTCGCTGGCATTGCGGATCTGGTCGTTGGCATTGATGGTGTAGGCGCGCATCGCGCCGTCGAAATTGCCCTTCGGCGTGTTGATGTTGGCATTGCCGAGCGTGGTGCGGAGATCGTCGATGTTGAGGCCATAGGCCGCGAGCTTGCGGATGTCGGCCTGGATGCGCACGGCCGGCCGCTGGCCGCCGCTGATGCTGACGAGGCCGACGCCGGGCAGCTGCGAGATCTTCTGCGCCAGCCGCGTGTCGACGAAATCCTGCACCTGGGTCAGGGGCATGGTCTTCGAGGTCAGGCCGAGGGTCAGGATCGGCGCGTCGGCCGGATTGACCTTGGCGTAGATCGGCGGCGCCGGCAGGTCCGACGGCAAGAGATTGCCCGCGGCATTGATCGCGGCCTGCACCTCCTGCTCGGCGACGTCGAGCGAGATCGACAGGCCGAACTGCAGCGTGATCACGGACGAGCCCGCCGAGCTCACCGAGCTCATCTGGGTCAGATTCGGCATCTGGCCGAACTGCACCTCGAGCGGCGCCGTCACCGACGAGGTCATCACGTCGGGGCTCGCGCCCGGATAGAAGGTCTGCACCTGGATGGTCGGATAGTCGACCTCCGGCAGCGCCGCGACCGGGAGAAATCGGAACGCGAGCATGCCCGACAACATGATGGCGATCATCATCAGGGTCGTCGCCACCGGCCGCAGGATGAATGGCCGCGACGGGTTCATTTCTTCTGCCCGTCCTCGGACCGCTTGTGGTGGCCGCCTCCGGGATCAGCGCCGTCCTTACTATCTCCCTTGCCGTCGCCCTTCGCGGCCCCGTTCGCCGCGCCACTCGCCGTCCCCTTGGCCGCAGCCGCCGGGTTGGCGGCATCGGCGGCGGAGCGCACGACCACCTTGGCGCCCTCGCGCAGCTTGTCGGCGCCGTCGATCACGATGCGATCGCCGGGCACAAGCCCGGACAGCACCTCGACCCGGTCGCCGTCGGTGACGCCGAGCTTGACCGGCCGTACCGAGACCGTGCTGTCGGCGTTGACGAGATAGACGAAGGTGCCGGGCACGCCGCGCTGGATGCCGGCGGTCGACATCGTCGTCGCATCCTTGTGGGTATCGAGCAGCAGGCGGACGTTGACGAACTGGTTCGGATAGAGCGTGCGCTTGTCGTTCTCGAACTGCGCGCGCAGTTTGATGGTGCCGGTGGTCGCATCGATCTGGCTGTCGAAGGTCTGCAACGATCCCTCGGCGAGCTTGTTGGCACCACTGCGGTCATAGGCCACCGCCGGCAGCACCGCGCCCTCCTTCAACCGCTTCGCGACCGCCTGCAGATTGTCCTCCGGCAGCGTGAACAGCACGCTGATCGGCTCGAGCTGCGTGATCACGACCAGGCCGTTGGTGTCGCCCGGCGTCACATAGTTGCCGAGATCGACCAGACGCAGTCCGACGCGTCCGTTGATCGGCGACACAATGTGACAATATTGCAAATTCACCTCGGCCGACTTCACCGAGGCGCGATCGGCTTCCACCGTGCCCTGGTACTGCGCAACCAGCGCCACCTGGGTGTCGAGCGTCTGATGCGGCACCGCATTCTGCGCGGCGAGGTTCTGGTAGCGGGTGAGATCGACCTGGGCGCCCTTCAGCTGCGCCTCGTCGCGGGCGAGCTGTCCCTTGGCCTGCGCCAGCGTCGCCTCATAGGGGCGCGAATCGATCTCGGCGATCAGGTCGCCCTTCTTGACCTCATCGCCCTCCTTGAAATCGATCTTCATCAGATAGCCGCTGATCTGGCTCCTGATCGTCACGGTCGCGAGCGACGTCACGGTGCCGAGCGCATTCAGGCTGACGCCGATATCGCCCTTGCCGATCGTCTCCGGCACGATCGACATCGGCCCGGCGGTGCGGCCGCCACCGGCCTGCGGCGGGGCGGCCTGCTGCCGCGTCCACCAGACGATGCCTGCAAGCACCGCCAATACGAGACATCCCGTCAGAAACCCTCGCCAACGCGACCCTCGCCTGGTTCGCTCGGGCGCCACAATCGACGGGTCTTTGATCTGCTGGTCCATAACCTGCCCACGAAGAAACACGAATGAGCTCGCGCGGCTCTATGTGTCCCCTGAACTCCGCGCGCGCCACATCCGACGAAGCATTTTGAAGGCTTCTGCCGGACAAAGCGCGTTAAGAATTGTAAAGGATAGCGGCGCTTCCCGGTCGGCCGCTGTTTCTCGCTGGATTGTGGCTATTTTACCCGATCATTTGTAACCAGGGCAACACGATCAGCAACAATCCGGCAAAGTAGATCAGGCCGAAAATCAGCCCGAATTTCCAGAAGTCGCCTTTGCCGATATAGCCGCTGCCGTAATACATCGGCGCCGGTCCCGTGGCATAGGGCGAGATCACGCCCATCAGGCCCAGCGAATAGACGCAGAGCAGCATCAGGGTCTGCACCGACAGGCCGGGAATACTGGAGCCGACGGCGAGCACCACCGGCAGCACGGCGGCGGTATGCGAGGTGATGCTCGAGAAGAAATAGTGGATCCAGAAGAAGAAGGTGACGAGCAGGATCATCCCGACCAGCGGCGACGTGCCGGAGAGCGGCTTGGCATAGCCCTCGGCCACCCATTTGATGAAGCCGATCTCGTTGAGGCCCGACGACAGCGTGAGCAGCGAGGTGAAATAGAAAAATACCTCCCACGCGCTCTTCTCCGCGACGATGTCCTCGAACGCGATCACGCCGGTCAGCAGCATCAGCGAGATCACGACGAACACGACGGTGGTCGCGTTGATGAAGTTCGAGCCGAGCAGCGGCACGCTGATATTGGGATTGGAGCCGCAGATCCACAGGAACATCGCGAGCACCACCAGCACCGCCATGATCCATTCGTGCCGCGACGGCGGCCCCATCTTGGCGAGCTCGCCCTCGCTCCAGGTCACGATCTCCGGGCTCTCCTTGATCTCGGGCCGGCAGACCAGATAGCTGAGCAGCGGCACCAGCAGCAGCAAGAGGATGCCGAGCGGCGCGAAGCCGATGAACCATTGCGACCAGCCGACCTCGATGTTGACGAGCTTCTTGGCGATCGAGAGCGCGGCGGCGTTCGGCGCCAGCGCGGTCAGGAACAGCGAGCTGGTGACGGCCGTGGTCGCGAACGCGGTCCACATCACGAAGGTGCCGATCTTGCCCGCGGTCGGGCCGGGCTCCGAGCCGTAGATGCGCGGGATGTTGCTGACGATCGGATAGATGGTGCCGCCCGAGCGCGCGGTGTTGGACGGCGTCGCCGGCGCCAGCACGAGATCGGAGAACGCCACCGCGTAGCCGAGCCCGATGGTGCGGCGGCCGAGACCGCGCACCAAGAGCAGCGCCAGCCGGCGGCCGAGCCCGCTCTTGCGATAGCCGATCGAGAACACGAAGGCGCCGACGATCAGCCACACCGTGCTCTCGGAAAAGCCGCCGAGCATCCAGCGCAGCGACTTGTTCGGGTCGTGCTCGACATAGCCGCCGATGCCGGCGACCGTCAGGCCGATCAGACCGACCGCGCCGACCGGCATCGATTCAAGGATCAGCCCGGTGATCACGGCGGCGAACACCGCGAAATAGTGCCACTGATTGGCGTTCAGCCCCGACGGCACCGGGACCAGATAGATCACCAGCCAGACCAGCAACGGCGCAAACGTCCGCCATGACCATTTCATGCAGCGTCCCCCTCACCTGTGTCGATTGTCGGGCGCGCAAGCCACCGTGTCCCGGCAGCGCCGCCATCTTTTTGTTGCAATCTAGCACGACCGCGCAGTCCGTCTCGGGAAACTGCGTCGGAACGGCGCGGCTTGTGGAGGAACCGGCGCGTTTCGTCAACACGTAGCGTCCCGGTGGCAGCCCCCATCGCAAGACCGCCCGCGCTTTGCTATCCTTGGCGCTATGACCTCACGCGACTCCGCCTCCTCCGAGATCACGCCCGAGGTGCTGTTGCGCGCCTATGCCTGCGGCATCTTCCCGATGGCGGAGAGCGCCGACGATCCGACCCTGTTCTGGGTCGAGCCGGAATTGCGCGGCGTGATTCCGTTCGACGGCTTCCGTGTCGCCTCCCGCCTGGCGCGCACCGTGCGCTCGGATGCCTTCACCGTCACCGTCGATACCGCGTTCAAGGCCGTGATCGCCGGTTGCGCGGCGCCGCAGCCCGGCCGCGACGACACCTGGATCAACAAGCGCATCCGCGATCTCTATGTCGGGCTGTACGCGTCGGGCCATTGCCACAGCGTCGAGGTCTGGCAGGACGACAATCTGGTCGGCGGGCTCTACGGCGTCAGCCTCGGCCGGGCCTTCTTCGGCGAAAGCATGTTTCACACCATGCGCGACGCATCGAAGGTCGCGCTGGTGCATCTGGTGGCGCGGCTGATCGCGGGCGGGTTCGAGCTGCTCGACACGCAATATGTGACGGAGCATCTGCGGACGTTCGGCGCGATCGAGATCTCGCGGCGCCGCTATCGCACGCTGCTCGACAAGGCGATCACGGGCGCACCGGCGGATTTCCGCAAACTCGACGCCACCCAGCCGGTCAAGGGCGCCGACGCGCTGGCGATCATCGCCGAGCGCAATTGAAATGACGCGTTGATCACGTAGCCCGGATGAAGCGAAGCGCAATCCGGGGCAGACTGTCCGTGCGGACAGGAACCCGGATTTCGCTACGCTCCATCCGGGCTACGAAGTGCCAATCAGTTTCCGAACAATCCGCCGAACAACCCGCCCGGCCGCTGCTGTTGTTGGGGCGGCGGAGGTGGCGGCGGCTGCTGCTGCTGGTATTGCGGCAGCGGCGGCGGACGCGGCGCGGCCTGCTTCTGCGGCGCGCGCTTCTGGGCCGGCGGCGGAGGCGGCGTCGGCGCCTTCGGCGGATCGGGCGCGGCGGTCACGATGGTCTGGTCCGGTCCTTTGCAGTCGGTCAGCCAGATGTCGTAGATCGGATGCTCGACGCCGTGCAGGCCGGGGCTCGCCGCGAACATCCAGCCCGAGAAGATCCGCTTCACCTCGCCCTGCAGCGTGATCTCGTCGACCTCGACAAAGGCGTCGGTGTTGGCGGCTTCCGTCGACGGCCTCGTGTAACAGGCATCGGTCTTCACCCGCAGCGCACCGAACTGCACGGTCTCGCCGATATCCTCGTCGAAATTGATGATGCGTCCGGTGATCTTGTCGAGACCGGAGAAGCTCGCCTTCTTGTTGGTGATCTTGGTCGACGGCGGCTCCTGCACGACCTCGTCGCCCGGCTGCAACGTGGCAGGCGTCTGCGGCGCGGTGCCTGGGGGCGTGCCCTTGGGACGCTGCCCCGGCGGCAGCGGGTTGGCGCCGGGCGGTGTATTGGCAACGGCGGGACCGCCGGGTTGCGGCGGCTGCACGGCGACACCAGGCTGGGTGCCCTGCGGAGCCACCGTCGAGCCGGGCGGCGGCGCCAGCGGCTGCGACTGCACGCTGCCGGGCGGCGGCACCGCCTGGCCTGGCGGCAGCGCCCGCGGCTGTGTCGGCAGCAGGCGGCCGCGCGGCAATTCCGGCACTTCCTCGTCGTCGTCGCTGGGAGGGGCCGCCTGACCACGCGGGATCGAGCCGGGCGGACGCGGCGCGGGATCGGAGAAAATCGTTCCGATCTGCGCGCGCGCGGGCGGCGCAAGCGAGATGGTTGAGGCGGCAACCAGGGCCGCAAAGCCAGTCAGGGCAACGGTTCGAAGCATCTCGCGCGGCTTTAAAGGGCGAATCGGGCTCGCGACAGTCTACCTTGATATCGGCCGCTCGCAGGCCACCGGTTAACACGCCGAATACGGCGGGGAAAGGGCACCCGGCCACCTCTCCCCGGCCCACTGGTCAGCCCCTGGCCAGCCTCTGGTCACTGCTGGGAACACGTGTGATAGTCCTCACGCTGAAGGCACGCGGCCACGCGTGAAAACCAGGAAAATCCGGATCGAACCGGACCAGCCAGAGGAAACTCACCATGCCCGATCGCATCAGGCTCGACGGCCGGGTCGCCGTCGTCACCGGGGCTGCCGGCGTCATCGGAACCGCCACGCTCCAACTGCTCGCCGAACGGGGGGCGCGGATTGTCGCAGTCGACCGCAAGGGCGCCGATCTCAACGCCGCCACCAAGGACCTGCCCGCCTCGGCCGAGGCCCTTGCTATCGAAGCCGACGTCACCGACGAGGACGAGGTCAAGGACTATGTCCGCGCCGCCGTCGACCGCTTCGGCACCATCGATGCCTTCTACAACAACGCCGGCGTCGAGGGCGACATCAAGCCGATCCCTGAATATTCGCTGGAGAGCTTCCGCCGGGTGCTCGACGTCAATGTCGTCGGCGTCTTCCTCGGCATGAAGCATGTGCTGCCGGTCATGCTGAAGCAGAACAAGGGCAGCATCATCAACACCGCCTCGATCGCCGGCCTCGTGGGATCGCCGATGATCGCGGTCTACAGCGCGAGCAAGCATGCGGTGATCGGGCTGACCAAGAGCGCGGCCTGGGAATGCACCGGCACCGGCGTGCGGGTCAATTGCGTCTGCCCCGGCATGATCGAGAGCCGGATGCTGAGCACGATCCTGCAGGGCCGCTCCGGCGGCAACGCGCCGCCGCCGATCGAGAAGATCGTCGATCGCATCCCGGCGCGCCGGCTTGGCCTCGCAAGCGAGGTCGCCTCCATCGTCGCTTTTCTTGCCTCCGACGAGGCGAGCTACGTCTCCGGCTCCGCCTACACCGTCGATGGCGGCCGCACCGCCGCCTGACATTTCAGTCCAGCATCATAGGAAGGTTTGTTGTCTATGCCCGTCGTTCTCGATCCCGATGCCGCCGCCGTCTACAAGGCGTTCCAGGAGGCCGGCCGTCCCGCCTATGAGACGCTGACTGCGCCGGAAGCGCGCGACTATTATCGGGCCGCCCGCGTCGTCTCCAATCCCGAGCCGCCCGCGCTGGAATCGAGCAAGCCGCTGGCGATCCCGGCGCCGCACGGCGCGATCCCTGCCCGCATCTACACGCCGAACACGCTGCGCAAGAAAGACGGGCTCGCACCATGCCTGGTGTTCTTCCACGGCGGCGGCTGGGTGATCGGCGATCTCGATACCCATGAGGTGGTTTGCCAGAAGCTTGCCCATGAGGGCGAGCTGATCGTGATCTCGATCGACTATCGCCTGGCGCCCGAGCATCGTTTCCCTGCCGCGGTGGACGACGCCGTCACTGCGACCCGATGGGTCGCCGCCAATGCCAGGGATTTCGGCATCGACGCCGCGCGCCTGACCGTCGGCGGCGACAGCGCCGGCGGCAACCTCGCGGCGGTGGTTGCCCTCACCGCCCGCGCCGGCGGACCGAAGCTCGCTGCCCAGTTGCTGATCTATCCCGCGACTGATTTCTCGCGGAAGCATCCCTCGCACAGCGAGCCCGAGACCAGCATCCTCCTGACGCATTCGGTGATCGGCTGGTTCGCCAACCATTATCTCGGCGACGCCGACAGCAACGACTGGCGCGCCTCGCCGGCGCGCGCAAAGGACTTTGCCGGATTGCCGCCGGCCTATGTGCTGACCGCCGGCGCCGATCCGTTGCGCGACGAAGGCGACGAGTACGCGAAATTCCTTGAGGATGCCGGCGTGCCGGTGACCTACCGGCATTTTCCCGGCCAGTTCCACGGCTTCTTCACCATGGGCAAGCTCCTCAATCAGGCCAATATCGCGGTGACCGAGATCAGCGCCTGGCTGAAGACGTTGGGCTAAAGCAGGATGAGTTTGGGTTGAATCGGGACCGCAGGCTTGGCTTACCTCTCCCCATTGGGGAGAGGTCGATTTGCGCAGCAAATCGGGTGAGGGGCCGCGGCTCCAACGAGAGAGCGTAACCCCTCACCCGGCGCTACGCGCCGACCTCTCCCAAGGGAGAGGTGAACTTCTGCCGCCGCTCCAGATCAAACCTAATCTCATCGTGCTCTAGCGATCCGATCGGGGGCGACGCGCTTGCAGTGTCGTCCCCCTCGATCGCGGCTCGGAGCACATGGCGTGCCCAGCTTGCGGCGTTAGCGCGCCTTGAAGTTCCGCACGCCGCGCGATAGTGCGGCCGTCAGCGCTTTCACGCCGCCGGGCACTCCAGCCATCGAGATCGTCTTGCTCACGCCACTCCTCGTCTACGGTATCCCGCTCGATTTCATCCTGTTCGCGCTGACGCTGCTCGGCGTCGCGATCTTCCATCACCACACGCTCGCGGTGGCGCTGACGGGCCTTGCCGCGATCGTCGCCTACAAGCTGCTGTTCGCGGGCTTTGCGAAATTCGGCGCGGGCCTGCCCGGTCTCGCGCATCACATGGAGCATGAGTGGGTCACGCTCGCCAACCTGTTCCTGCTCCTGATGGGCTTTGCGCTGCTGTCGCGCCACTTCGAGGAGAGCCGCATTCCCGACGAGATGCCGGCGCTGCTGCCCGATGACTGGAAGGGCGGACTGATCCTGCTGGTCATCGTGTTCGTACTGTCGGGCTTCCTCGACAATATCGCGGCTGCGCTGATCGGCGCCACCGTGGCCCGCCACGTGTTCCGAGGCCGTGTGCATATCGGCTATCTCGCGGCCATCGTCGCCGCATCGAATGCCGGCGGCGCCGGCAGCGTCGTCGGCGACACCACGACGACGATGATGTGGATCGACGGCATCAGCCCGCTCACGGTGGTGGAGGCCTATGTCGCAGCCATCGTCGCGATGCTGGTATTTGCGGTGCCGGCCTCGCTGCAACAGCACCGCTTTTCCCCGATCGTGAAGGATGCACCGTCCGGCCTCAGAATCGACTGGGCGCGGGTGGGGATCGTGGCCGTGATCCTGCTCGCCGCGCTGACGGCCAATGTGACGGCCAATCTGAAGTTCCCCGCGCTGCTCGAAGCGCTGCCCGTGCTCGGGCTCGCGGTCTGGGCCGCGATCCTGGTCACCTCAGCGCTGCGGCGGCCGGACTGGTCGGTGATGCCCGAGACGCTGAAGGGCACCGTCTTCCTGCTCGCGCTGGTGACGGCGGCCTCGATGATGCCGGTGGAGAAATTGCCCGCCGCGTCGTGGCAGACCGCGCTCGGGCTCGGCTTCGTCTCGGCGGTGTTCGACAACATTCCCCTGACCGCGCTGGCTCTGAAGCAAGGCGGCTATGACTGGGGCTTTCTCGCCTATGCGGTCGGATTTGGCGGATCGATGGTCTGGTTCGGCTCGTCGGCGGGCGTTGCGGTGTCCAACATGTATCCGGAAGCCAAATCGGTGGTCCGCTGGATCACCCAGGGCTGGCCGATCATGGCGGCCTATGTCGTCGGCTTCTTCGTGATGCTCGCCCTGCTTGGCTGGCACCCCGACGCGCCACATTGACGCAACACAATGCTGCAATGCACAATTGCGCTCGCCTCAAAACTGTGGAAAATCGAGACAAATCCGTTGACATTGCTAAACTCCATTCGCCGTAACAACTTATGGAGAGTTCGCATGAGTGTTAGTGCAGAAGTCCTCGCCCGCGCTCCGTCGGAGCAGATGGAGGACGAAATCAACACGGTGACTTCGCATCGACCACGCAGCAACATCCGGCCCCTCTCGCCGATGCCGGACTATGTCGAGCATCGCAACGGCGTCAACGAGGTGGGCAAGCTGTCGGCCGAGGCGGTCGTGCGCGAATACGAAGCGGCGGTGAAGGAAATCGAGGCCCTTGGATCGGAACTGCAACTGGCCGCCAAGAACTGCGAGGTCATGGTCGCAGGCGTCCATGACATGATCGCCGAGATCAAGGAGTTCGCTGCCGGTTACCGCGATCAGGGCAAGCGTTTCTTCCTGCAGATCGAAGCCGTCTCGTTGATGACTGCGGAGGTCAGGGATACCTGCGAAGCACTCAAGAAGAAGATCGCAACCGATACATTGAGCCAGTGATTTTTCGGTTGAAGCGCGTTTCGTGATCAGCGCATCCGTGGATCTCTACGATCGTGGGCTGATCCTGTATTGGTGAATGACTGCGCTATTCCGGCGCGGCAGAACCGTTAGTTCTATTCAAGACCAAGTCACTCAAGATTAAGTCGCTCAACATCTTGCCCCGCTTCGGCGGGGCTTTTTTATTGCGAGACGAGCAATCTCTGCGCGGGTCGCGTCCTCGACCGGGCCGGGCCTCCGTCCATGACCTTAGCGCGCGTCAGCTGCACGCCCGGCCGTGTCCGTCGCCGGAGACAAGTCGGATAACGCAGACCAGCGGTCGCTGAAATCGTTGGCCGGGAGCGCGTCCGTGCCGGCGACGGCAATGCCGTCGGTCCGGGGCGCGTGCGACTTGATGGTCGCGGCGGTTGCGGTGACAGCCAGCAGGGCGACAGCCACGAACCCGGTAATCGTTCGATGCTTTGTCATTAGAACCTCCTCGGGTCCCCAATGCCCACTTAACGTGGGTCACGGGAACCCTCGTCAGGTTCATCGCTGCAACGACGACATGGATCGCGTGAAATCGGACAACGAGCTTGTCCCAAACGCGCCTACCCTGCCCGCGCGGCCCGCCGCAGCGATTGCGGCGGCTGGCCGAAGGCGCGGATGAAGGCGCGGCGCATCCGCTCGGGATCGCGGAAGCCGGTGATCTCGGCGACGCGCTCGATCGCCTCGCCCGACGACTGCACGCGCTGCCGCGCGACTTCGATCCTGAGCCGCTCGACCGCTTTCGAAGGCGTCGTGCCGGTCTCCGCGATGAAGGCGCGGGTGAAATGCCGCGAACTCATCCCGGCCTTGTCGGCGAGGTCCTCGACCGTCAGCGGCGCATCGAGATGCTCGCGCGCCCAGGCGAGCAGCGGCCCGAACCTTCCGTTCGGCGTCTTCAATTCCAGCAGCGAGGAAAACTGCGACTGCCCGCCGCTGCGCCGATGGTACAGCACGAGTTGCCGCGCGGTGTTCTGCGCGACCTCGTCGCCATAGTCCTCGGTGATCATCGCGAGCGCGAGGTCGATGCCGGCGGTGATGCCGGCCGAACTCCAGATATTGCCATCGCGGACGAAGATCTGGTCCGGCTCGAGCTTGATCTTCGGATAGGTCTTCACGAAATGCGGCGTGCGCTGCCAATGCGTGGTGGCGCGGCGGCCGTCGAGCAGGCCCGCCTCGGCCAGCACATAGGCACCCGAGCACACGCTGGCGACGCGAATGCCGCGGCCCGCCATCCGCCGCACGAATGACAGCGTGGCTGGACAGGTCGCCGGCGTGCGCACGCCGTTGCCGCCCGCAATGATCAGCGTCGTGATCGCCGCCGACGGCTTGAAGCCGCGCGCAAGCATCTCGACACCGGACGAAGAGCGCACCGGCCCGGCCTTCGCCGCAATCGTCCTGATCGCCGGCGCGTTGTTGGCGAAGCGCGCCGCGATCTCGAAGGCCGCGATCGGGCCGGCCGCGTCGAGCAGCTGGAAGTCGGGAAAGATCAGGATGCCGATCATCGCCAAATCCTCGCAGGTGACGTTACCTTCTTGGCGGCTCTCTCTCGGGAGCCTTGCGTCTCTCAGGAGCCTTGCGTCTCTCGGAAGCTCTGCGTCCGAAAATGAGGGAAATACGCCATTTTGGACGAGAGGCCATCATGACATCGTGGTTCCGTCAAGCGCTATTTGGAGGCCCCGATGACCGAACCCCTGCAGATTGGATTGCTCGTCTTCCCGAAGGTGACCCAGCTCGACCTGACCGGTCCGCTGCAGGTGTTCTCCTCGGTCCCCGGCGCCAAGGTGCACCTGATCTGGAAACGCATCGAACCCGTTCCGACCGATTCCGTCATGGTCCTGACGCCGACCACGACCTTTGCCGATTGCCCGCAGCTCGACGTGATCTGCGTGCCGGGCGGCCTGGGCACCGACGACATGGTCGGTGACCAGGACATGCTGGCCTTCCTGCGCAGGCAGGCCGAGGGTGCGAAATACGTCACGTCGGTCTGCACGGGATCGCTGGTGCTCGGCGCGGCCGGCCTGCTCAAGGGCTATCGCGCGACCACGCATTGGAGCGCGATTGATTTCCTGTCGGGCTTCGGGGCCATTCCGACCAGGACGCGCGTCTGCGTCGACCGCAACCGCTTCACCGGCGGCGGCGTCACCGCGGGCATCGACTTCGCGCTGACGCTGGTGTCGGAGCTCGTCGACCGCAAGACCGCGGAAGCGATCCAGCTCAGGCTCGAATACAACCCGGCCCCGCCGTTCAACGCGGGCTCGCCGGATACCGCACCGGCCGAGATCCTCGCCTTCATGAAAGAGCGGATCGCGCCGTCGCAGGCGCGCCGTGCCGACTTGATGGGCCGTGCAGCGGCGCGGCTGTCCTGACCTGATCGCCGCAAAGAAAAAGGCCGCCCGGTTTCCCGAGCGGCCCTTCCTGTCTCACGGTAGCCTCACATTTGCGGGCGATTTCAGGACATCTGTACCGGGGGCCTATCTCCCGGCCGCATCCCACTCGGAGGCCGCTGCTCATCGGGACAGTCGCGATCTGGAGCCCGATCCGACGCGATGGTTTCCCATCTCCGTAAGATGACCCTATTGAGCCGCGAACCCGCGCTCGGCGCAAGCGGACAGCGTCTGCTGCGGCCCATCTGTCCCCGCTGTTACCGTTGTTCACAGGCGCGCGCTTGCGCTATCGGGCGCGTGCGCTGCACGCGCGGCGTTGCGCGCGTGCACGTCAGAACAACCACGTCAGAACAACAATGCGTGAAAGTCAGCTTCCCGGCGTCCAGGCGTGATAGTCGCCGGTTGCCTTGGGGCGGCGGCCGCTCGCCAGCGTCGAGCCGGACGGACGGTAGGCCTGCGCGGTGCCGGTCAGGTTCGGCAGATGCGGCTTCTCCCATTCCCGCGCCTGGTAGTTCTGCTCGGTCGGGGGCACATCGACGGTGTGATGCAACCAGCCGTGCCAGCCGGCCGGAATGCGCGAGGCTTCGGCGTAGCCGTTGTAGACCACCCAGCGGCGCTCGAAATGCAGCGTCGGATCGACCTCACCACCCTTGGTGCGGTAATAGCGGTTGCCCTGCTCGTCCTCGCCGACCAGTTCGCCGAATCGCGAGGTCCACAATTGCGTGCCAAAGGTCTGGCCATTCCACCAGGTGAAGAATTTCAGCAGGAATTGTTTCATGCGTGGCCGGTCGTCGGTTCGAGGCTATGCGGCTCTGATGCCACCTCATTCCCCAAATGTCCAGCCACCGCCAAGGTAGCCCCGCACCCCTCGGACAGCCCCGGGTTTATGCGCCCGTTTGGCGACCAAATGACGCGCTCACGAGGAGTTTTGTTCAGCTGCCATACATGAGCCGCCGGCTACGCGAAGATGACCCACAATCAATGTGGAGCACGGGAACGTCCGACCGCAGAGATGGTTAGACATTCACCGTTTTGATGGAGTCCAAAATGATCAATATGAAGGTTCTGAGCACCGCCGCGGCTCTGGCGCTTGCGCTGCCGTTGGCTGTGGCGCCGACCGTTTCGTTCGCCCAGTCTGCCGCACAGATGGGCGCGATGGGCGGTGGCGGCGGCCACGTTGGTGGTGGCGGCGGTGGTGGCTTTGGCGGCGGCGGCCGCGGAGGCGGAGGTGCCATGGGCGGCGGAGGCGGCGGCTGGCACGGCGGCGGTGGCGGCGGTCACTGGGCCGGTGGTGGCGGCGGCGGTTGGCGCGGCGGTGGCGGCTGGCACGGCGGTTACCATCGTGGCGGCGGCTTCTGGCCCGGCGCGGTGGCCGGTGCGGTCGTCGGCGGCGCCCTCGCCTCGGGCGCGTATTACGGCTCCGGCTATTATGGCTACGGCCCCGGCTACTATGACGACAGCTACGGCTACTACGATGAACCGTCTGTCGCCGTGGAGGTGCCGAGTGGCGGCGGCGCCAGCTACTGCGCGCAGCGCTACAAGTCCTACGACCCGGCCTCGGGCACCTATCTCGGCTATGACGGCCGGCGGCACCCCTGCCCGTAATGAAGGCCTGAATTCCTGGTTGCAAAGGGCGGCGCCAGCGCCGCCCTTTTTCATGTCCGCAAGTCCTTCTTGTGCGCAAGTCGTCTCATGTACGCAAGGCAACCGCGACGGCCGCGAAGGTCACCACGAGCGCTGCGATGTCGCTCGCGCTGAGCGGCTCGCGCAGCATCGCCGCTGCCGCAAGCACGCCGACGACGGGGACCAGCAGCGTGCCGATCGACGCGGTCGCCGCCGGCAATCGCTCGAGTGCCGCAAACCAGCAGACATAGCAAAGGCAGAACTGGATCAGCGTCATGTAGATCATCGACGCCCAGCCGAACTGCGACAGCGCGGCAAGCTGCGGCTGCTCGATCAAAACGCCGATGATCGCGATCGGCACGCAGCCGATCGCAAGCTGCCACGCCGCGAGCGACAGCGGCGGCATCGCGAGCTTGAACGATTTGGTCAGCACCGTGCCGAGCCCGACGCAGATCGCGCCGGCGAGCGCGAACAGAATCCCCGGCAGCTTGCCGAGGCTCGCATCGATGCCGCCGCCGCCGATCAGCGCCGCGATCCCGGCGAGCGCCACCGCAAGCGCAAGCGCACGCGGCAGCGACACGCGTTCGCCGAGCACCGGCCAGGCGACCAGCGCGACCCACACCGGAATCGTTATCCCGAGCACGGCCGCCTCGCTGGCGCGCAGCCAGATCAGCGCGAGGCCCATGGACGCGACCCAGCCGCCGATCGCCAGCGTCGACACCAAGGCAAGCCGCAACCACATGCCGTCGGGCACGCGCAGCGTCTGTCCCCGCACCAGCGCGATCAGGCCGAGCGCAACCGCGCCGACCACGCCGCACAGCCCGCGCGACGACAGCGGCGGCCACTCCGTGAGCAGGAACTTCATGATCGGGAAGTTGAGTCCCCAGCCGGTCGAGGCGACCACCAGGAATGCGAGGCCGAGCGGTGACAGCGGGGCGCGGCCGGCGACGGGAACTGCGGTCATGGACCTGTCGTAAAGGGGATGGACAAATACAGGTGATGTGTCACGGCTAGCTGGAAATCCGCTTGTCAGCAAACAGCATATGCATTCTATGATACAGACTTTCCGTCTAGGTTCCGCCTTAATTGACGAACAGGCCAAGCGAGTCGCCGGCACGCAAGGCCGTTAGAAAAAGAGGATGCATCGTGCCGAGCGTTCTCGTGGTTGATGACGATCCGATGGTGTGCGTTGCCATCGAGGTGTGCTTGCAACGCCAGGGCTTCGAGGTCACCGTCGCCGATGGCGGTGAAGCCGGCATGCGCGCGCTGGAGCAGGCCACCTTCGACGTCATGCTGGTCGACGTCTTCATGCCGCATATGCGCGGGTTCGAGGCGATCCGCGTCTTCCACGAACGCGCGCCCGATATTCCCGTGATCGCGATGTCCGGCTATGCCTTCGCCAATGCCGACCGCGCGCCGGACTTCCTGCGGATGACGATCGAGCTCGGCGCGTCCGCCTGCCTGCGCAAGCCCTTCACCCCGCAGGCGCTGATTGCCGCCGTTAACGAATGTCTTGCGAAGTATGCACCTTCCGCTCGTCTTTCGAAATAATTGCTCGTACTAATCGTCGATGGCTTCCCAGCGTCTCATTCTCGGCAGCGGCCTTGCGATCCTCCTCGTCATCAGCGCGGCGTCGATCGGGTTGGACGTCAAATCGCGCAGCGAGATTGATTCGGCAGATCGCACGCTCGGGATCCTCAAGCGGATTTCCGACACCCGGCCGTTGCCGCGGGGTGTGGAAAGCGCGGCGCGCGCATTCGCGCTGACCGGCGACGCCTCCTTCGCCGACGAATTCCGTGAGCAGAGCGCCGCCCTCACCTCGGCTTTCGACAGCCTGATGGCGGCGGTGAAGACGGCGCCCGAGGAGGCGCAGCTGCTCGCGGGCGCCAAGACTCAGGTCGACCGCGGCATTGCGCTCGGCGCCGAGCTGATCAGATTGCGCAGCGCGGGCGACACGGCCGGCGCCGCGGCGCTGATGTCCGCGGGCGAGAGCCGCGCGCTGATGGACAAGGTCGGCGCGGCGCTCGAGCGGCTCGTCACCGAAGAGCGCCGCGTGCTCGGGCTTCGCACCGACCAGTCGAAGACCTACGGACGCCTGCTGCTGGCGATCGACCTCGCCGGCGTCGCGATGATCCTGCTGCTCGCGATCGCGCTGACGCTGGCGGCGCGGCGCGCCAGCCGCGAACTGCAGGGCGCGCTCAGCGCGACCAAGGCGACCAATCTGTCGCTCGAGGGCAAGGTCGCCGAACGCACCAAGGATCTCGGCGCCGCCCTCGAGGAGCTCCGCCGTTCCACCTCGGTGATGGAAACCACCTTCCGCACCATGGCGGAGGCGGTGCTGGTGATCGACGGCGCCGGCACCGTGCTGCTGTCGAACCCGGCCGCCGAGAAGATGCTGCGCTACAAGCCGGGCATGACGGTCCGGCAGCTGCGCGCCATGAGCAACGTGTTCCAGTCCGACGGCGTCACGCCGATGCAGGCCGACGACATGCCGTCGGCCCGGGCGCTGCGCGGCGAGGAATTCGACGGGCTGGAATTCGTCGCCAAGCCGGTGCGCGGCGCGCCGGAGATTCACCTCGTGGTGTCGGGCCGGCCGCTGCGCGATGGCGACGACACCATCACCGGCGCGGCGCTGATCTATCACGACATCACCGCCTCGCGCGAAACCGAGCACAAGCTGCAGCAGGCGCAGAAGCTCGACGCCATCGGCAAGCTGACCGGCGGCGTCGCGCACGACTTCAACAACATGCTGACGGTCATCACCGGCACCACCGAGACGCTGGTCGACAGCCTGCGCGCCCAGCCGCAGCTCGCGAAAACCGCCGAGCTGATCGACCGCGCCGCCGAGCGCTGCCGCGAGCTGATCCAGCATCTGCTCGCCTTCGCGCGCCGCCAGCCGCTGGAGCCGCGCACCGTCGACATCAACGGCACCGTGGTCGACATCGCCAAGCTGCTGCGGCCGACGCTCGGCGAGCAGATCGAGATCAATTCGGTGCTGGCGCCCGACGTCGCCAGCGTCCATATCGATCCGTCGCAGCTTGCCAACTCGCTGCTCAACATGGCGATCAACGCCCGCGACGCGATGCCGAACGGCGGCAAGCTGCTGTTCGAGACCAGCAACATCGTGCTCGACGACGCCTATGCGGCTGTCAATCCCGACATCACGCCGGGCCGCTACGTGCTGCTCGCGGTCAGCGACACCGGCACCGGCATGTCGCATGCGGTGCAGGACAAGGTGTTCGAGCCGTTCTTCACCACCAAGGAGGTCGGCAAGGGCTCCGGCCTCGGCATGAGCATGGTCTACGGCTTCGTCAAGCAGTCCGGCGGCCACATCAAGATCTACAGCGAGGAAGGCCACGGCACCACGATCAAGCTCTATCTGCCGCCTGCCCGCGGCCAGGTCGAGGTGGAGGCGCCTGCGCCGGAGCCGGTGCGGCGCGGCAGCGAAGTCATCCTGGTGGTCGAAGACGACCAGCTGGTGCGCAACTACGTCGTCACGCAGCTGGGCAGCCTCGGCTACAAGACCATCGCCGTGCCCGACGCCCGCGCCGCGCTGGCGCTGGTCGACAAGGGCGAGAAGTTCGACCTCCTGTTCACCGACGTGATCATGCCCGGCGGCATGAACGGCCGCCAGCTCGCCGACGAGGTGCAAAAACGCCGCCCCGGCATCAAGGTGCTCTACACCTCGGGCTACACCGAGAACGCGATCGTGCATCACGGCCGCCTCGACGAAGGCGTGCTGCTGCTGGCCAAGCCCTACCGCAAGGCGCAGCTCGCCGGCATGCTGCAGCAGGCGCTCGGCGAGTGATGTGAGCTACCTCGTCGCCAGCGCGACGCCGGCGAGCGTGAACAGCAGCGCGACGATCTGGCTCGGCCCCAGCGGCTCGTGCAGCGCGATTGCGGAGGCCACCACGCCGATCACGGGCACCGCCATGGTGCCGATCGCGGCGACCGAGGCCGGCAGGCGGGCGAGCGCGGCAAACCACGCGACATAGGCGACGCAGAACTGGATCAGCGTCGAATAGACCAGCAGCCACCAGCCGACCGTGGTGATGCGGTCGAGATGCGTGGTCTCGATCAGCAGGCCGACGATCGCGATCGGCACGCAGCCGAGGCCGATCTGCCAGGCCGCGGCCGGGATCGGCGGCATCACCAGCGGATATTTCTTGGCCAGCACGGTGCCGAGCGCAAAGCCGAAGGCGCCGCCGAGCGCCATGATGATGCCCGGCAGCTTCTCCTTGCTCGCGCTGATGCCGCTGCCGCCCATGATCGCGGCGAGCCCTGCAAAGGCCATCACCAGCGCGATGGTCCGCAGCAGCGTCGGCCGCTCGCCGAGCACCGGCCAGGCCAGCAGCGAGGCCCATACCGGCATGGTGTAGGCGATCAGCGCCGCCTCGCTCGCCGGCAGCCAGAGCAGCGCCAGCCCCATCAGCACCATCCAGCCGGTGACGTTGAGCGCCGCATACAGCACGAGCCGCGGCCACAGCCGTTTCTCGACATGTAGGCTCTGGGCGCGGATCAGCGCCAGCGCCGCCAGCAGCACGGCGCCGATCACCCCGGTGGTGCCGCGCAAGGTCAGCGGCGGCAGCTCGCCGAGCAGGAACTTGGTGGACGGCCAGTTGAACCCCCAGCCCACTGAGGTGATGGCGAGGAACATCAGGCCGGCGGGCGCAAGGCGCGGCCGCGCGGAAGGCTTCTGGACTGTCATGGAACCCGGCGGGGATGTGAGTCGGCCTCACCTTGCCCGCGATTTTGTCGCCCGACCATCACGGCTCTGACATGCCTGGTCCGTAGTTTGCCCGTAGGCCTACGTGAGTCCCCAAAATTCAATCCGGGACCGCGAATAAAAACTTCGCCTGTGAACAGCGGGGCGAAGCTCCGATCCACAGGCGATAGGAATATTTTTGGCTTGGGAATCCCTGAGGACTCACCGATAGTTGGCTCGATCACAGGCGCGGCACCGACCCCTGTTATCCCCCTCTTTCCACCATATTTAGTGTTTGATTCAGAAACTCGTACTAGTCCTTGACGGGCGTGACGGACATGGCCTAGCTTTCAACCTGTTCGGCGCGAGTGTGTTTGGGTCCCCGCCGGTCGCTCCCACAAGGGTTCCAAAATGACCACTCCGCCAGGCCTTCGGGCCGCGGGTGAAGGGTTTCTCTGCCCTGATTTTGGGCCCGAGGTCTTTCGAGTCCGGGGACGACGGAACGGGCCGCGAAGGACCCGGAAACAGAGGCCGTAACCGGCCCGCAAGAAGCGTACGCGTGACGTGTCGCGTGAAGCGTTTTGGGGCGTTGAATGCATGACCCGGAGCACCCGACCAGTCGGGCGCCGGGACGATGCCGCCGCAGGACCGGTCATACCGGTGCCCAGCGGATGAGAGAAAACAGGCCGGATCCACCGGCTGAGCTGCGGATGACGGGAGGCGTGCTGACACGTGTTCCGAAGTCCGCGAACAGACAACATTCCGGCACCTGCGGGGAAACGTGGGGCCGGGCAGAAGAAGAGACGGGGCTCGACCATGCGAATCGAACGACGCAACACCACCAGCGGACAATCTCCCTATGCCGGGATCAATTTCCGCCTGACCACATCAGAGATCCGCAATCCGGACGGCTCGGTCGTGTTCCGCGCCGAGAACGTCGAGGTTCCGGAGTTCTGGTCGCAGGTCGCCTCCGACGTGCTGGCGCAGAAGTATTTCCGCAAGGCCGGCGTTGCCGCGCGCCTGAAGAAGGTCGAGGAAGAGACCGTGCCGTCGTGGCTGTGGCGTTCGGTGCCCGACACCGAGGCCCTCGCAGCGCTGCCCGAGAACGAGCGCATCGTCGGCGAGACCAGCGCAAAACAGGTGTTCGATCGCCTCGCCGGCTGCTGGACCTATTGGGGCTGGAAGGGCGGCTACTTCTCCACGGAAGAAGACGCCCTCGCCTTCTTCGACGAGCTGCGCTTCCAGCTCGCAAAACAGATGGTCGCGCCGAACTCGCCGCAATGGTTCAACACCGGGCTGCACTGGGCCTATGGCGTCGATGGCCCCGGCCAGGGCCACTATTACGTCGACTGGAAGACCGGCAAGCTGACCAAGTCGAAGTCGGCCTATGAGCATCCGCAGCCGCATGCCTGCTTCATCCAGGGCGTCGGCGACGACCTCGTCAACGAGGGCGGCATCATGGACCTCTGGGTGCGCGAGGCGCGCCTGTTCAAATACGGCTCCGGCACCGGCTCCAACTTCTCGAGCCTGCGCGGCGAAGGCGAAAAGCTCTCCGGCGGCGGCCGCTCAAGCGGCCTGATGAGCTTCCTCAAGATCGGCGACCGCGCCGCGGGCGCGATCAAGTCGGGCGGCACCACGCGCCGCGCCGCCAAGATGGTCGTGGTCGACGCCGACCATCCGGACATCGAGACCTATATCGACTGGAAGGTGAAGGAGGAGCAGAAGGTCGCCGCTCTCGTCACCGGCTCCAAGATCAACCAGAAGCACCTCAAGGCCGTGATGAAGGCCTGCGTGAACTGCGAAGGCAGCGGCGACGATTGCTTCGATCCGGAGAAGAACCCGGCGCTGCGCCGCGAGATCAAGCTCGCCCGCCGCAACCTCGTGCCGGACAACTACATCAAGCGCGTCATCCAGTTTGCAAAACAGGGCTACAAGGACATCCAGTTCGACACCTACGACACCGACTGGGATTCCGAGGCCTACCTCACCGTCTCCGGCCAGAACTCCAACAACTCGGTGTCGCTGAAGGACGATTTTCTGCGCGCGGTGGAAACGGACGGTGACTGGAATCTGGTCGGCCGCACCACCAAGAAAGTCACAAAAACGCTGAAGGCGCGCGACCTCTGGGAGAAGATCGGTTACGCCGCCTGGGCGAGCGCCGACCCCGGCCTGCACTTCAACACCACGATGAACGACTGGCACACCTGCAAGGCGTCCGGCGACATCCGCGCGTCCAATCCGTGCTCGGAATACATGTTCCTGGACGACACGGCGTGCAACCTCGCCTCCGCGAACCTGCTGACGTTCTACACCCCCTCCCTTCCCTCCCCCGCAGGCGGGGGAGGGTTGGGTGGGGGCCGCTTCGACATCGAGTCCTACGAGCATCTCTGCCGGCTCTGGACCATCGTGCTCGAAATCTCCGTCATGATGGCCCAGTTCCCGTCGAAGGCGATCGCCGAGCTGTCCTACGAGTTCCGCACGCTCGGCCTCGGCTTTGCAAACATCGGCGGCCTCTTGATGACCATGGGCCTGCCCTATGACTCGAAGGAAGGCCGCTCGCTGTGCGGCGCGCTGACCGCTGTGATGACCGGCATCGCCTACAAGACTTCGGCCGAGATGGCGGCCGAGCTCGGTACCTTCCCGGGCTACAAGAAGAACGCGGCGCACATGCTGCGCGTCATCCGCAACCACCGCCGCGCCGCCCACGGCAACGCGGCCGGCTACGAGGCGCTCTCGGTCAACCCGGTGCCGCTCGATCACGCTTCCTGCCCGCAGGAGGACATCGTCACCCACGCCAGGCTGGCCTGGGACGACGCGCTGGCGCTCGGCGAGGTCAACGGCTATCGCAACGCCCAGACCACGGTGGTGGCGCCGACCGGCACCATCGGCCTCGTGATGGATTGCGACACCACCGGCATCGAGCCCGACTTCGCGCTGGTGAAGTTCAAGAAGCTCGCCGGCGGCGGCTACTTCAAGATCATCAACCAGGCGGTGCCCTCGGCGCTGCGCGCGCTCGGCTATCGCGAGAGCGAGATCGCGGAGATCGAGGCCTACGCCGTCGGCCACGGCTCGCTGTCGAATGCGCCGGGCATCAACGCCTCGACGCTGAAGGCAAAAGGCTTCACCGATGAAGCCATCGCCAAGGTGGAAAAGGCGCTGCCGACCGCGTTCGACATCAAGTTCGCCTTCAACAAGTGGACCTTTGGCGAAGACTTCATCCGCGACCAGCTCGGCATCGGTGCCGAAGCCATTGCTGCTCCGGGCTTCGACCTGCTCCAGGCCGTCGGCTTCACCAAGCGCGAGATCGAGGCCGCCAACGTGCACATCTGCGGCGCGATGACGGTGGAAGGCGCCCCGCATCTGAAGGCCGAGCACTATCCCGTGTTCGACTGCGCCAATCCCTGCGGCAAAATTGGAAAACGCTATCTCTCGGTCGAGAGCCACATCAGGATGATGGCGGCCTCCCAGCCGTTCATCTCGGGCGCGATCTCCAAGACCATCAACATGCCGAACGACGCCACGGTGGAGGACTGCAAGTCCGCCTACCTGTTGTCGTGGAAGCTGGCGCTGAAGGCCAACGCGCTGTACCGCGACGGCTCGAAACTGTCGCAGCCGCTGAACTCGCAGCTCATCGCCGACGATGAGGACGAGGACGATGCGGTGGAAGCGCTGTACGAGAAGCCGATGGCCGCGCGTGCCGCCCAGGTCTCGGAGAAGATCGTCGAGAAGCTGGTCGAGCGCATCGTCGTGATGCGCGAGCGCGAGAAGATGCCTGATCGCCGCAAGGGCTACACCCAGAAGGCTGTGGTCGGCGGCCACAAGGTGTACCTGCGCACCGGCGAATATGACGACGGAAGGCTCGGCGAGATCTTCATCGACATGCACAAGGAGGGCGCGGCGCTGCGCTCCTTCATCAACAATTTTGCGATCGCAGTATCCCTGGGTCTGCAATACGGCGTGCCGCTGGAAGAGTATGTCGACGCCTTCACCTTCACCCGCTTCGAGCCGGCGGGCCCCGTGCAGGGCAACGACTCGATCAAGTACGCGACCTCGATCCTCGACTATGTCTTCCGCGAGCTCGCGGTGAGCTACATGGCGCGCTTCGACCTCGCCCATGTCGATCCGAACGAGTCTGGCTTCGACGCGCTCGGCAAGGGCGTCGAGGAAGGCAAGGAGCCGGATGAGGCCCCCGCCCAGCACCAGGCGACGAAATACCTGTCGAAGGGCCTGACCCGGTCGCGCACCGACAATCTCGTCGTCATGCGTGGCGGCTCGGCCGCGGTGAGCCAGGGCGCCGACAACGCGCCCGCCGGCAGTCGCGTCACCGCGCTCGCCTCCCACGGCGCAACCTCGCGCGGCGCCTCCGACACCGTCGAAGGCGCGGTCGCCCTGAAGCAGGAGGTCAGCCACGACCTCTCGCCGACCGAGAAGCTCGAGGCATTGAACTGGAGCAAGCCCGGCACCGCCGCAGCCGCCGCCCCGTCCAAGGCCGAGCGTCGCGCCGAAGCCAAGGCCAAGGGCTATGAAGGCGAGATGTGCTCGGAGTGCGGCAACTTCACGCTGGTCCGGAATGGCACCTGCATGAAGTGCGATACTTGCGGCAGCACGACGGGGTGTTCGTGAGGCGGACGGCTTGGGATTTAAAAAGGGCGGCCAATGGCCGCCCTTTTCTTTGAGATACCACGCAACTAATACGAGTATTCTTGGAGGCCATGGATATGGACGCCTCCTCACTCGCACAGAAATACCTCGTTTCGATAAGGAGGCGGAATGCCAGAAGTGCAAGGGTTGTTCGGTGGGACTCGACCGATCAAGAGCCTCCATCCGTCATTCCAATTCTTGAAGACATCACCGAGAAACAAGTCGACGCGTCGCTTAATGAATGACGCGTTCGCTGGATTTGTCGAAAAGGACGGCAATTTCGTCGAACAATTTCAAACGACGGGTTTCAACACACGCACGTTCGAACTGTATGTCAGTGAGTTGCTTCATTCGGAGGGGTTCGTCTTCGAAGGGAAGGAACCTCAGCCAGATTTCTGCGTGGTGAAGAACGGAGTGCGACTTGCGATCGAATGCACGACCGCGAACCCAACCGATGCAGGTAAAGGCGAACTTCACGTTTATCAACCCGTCAACGAGAAGGATCGCGATCCTGATGGAATTCGTGCGCGCCAAGAGAACGAAGTCCCGATAAGGGTTGCCGGCGCACTAAGAAGTAAGATGCTTCACCGCGTGAATAGAAAGAAAGATCCGAAGGCCTACTGGGAATTGCCGCACGTTGCTGGCGCGCCGTTCGTACTGGCTGTTCAAACCTTCCATGAGCACGGCTCTCTTGGGTTTTCCAATGCGGGAATCATTCGATATCTCTACGGACTTGAGCAGAGGCCGTCGTGGGACGAGGCAGGTAATCTGATAATCAAATCCTTTCCCGTTCTTGAACACGCATATAACGGTCGCACGATTCCCTCAGGCTTCTTCAATCAGCCGGGGTCGGAGAACATCTCAGCAGTTCTCTGGACCAATGCAGGAACGGTTGCAAAGTTTACGCGAATGGCCCTCGCCGGGCCTTATCCGGACGAAGACGTAACTGCCCTACGCGCGGGAGTGATGTTTGACTTTGATCCAAACGCGCACGCTCCTCTTCCTTTTGCCTACATTGTCGGAGATCCGGAGACACCGGTTGAAACTTGGGGGCAGGAAGCCAACCTCTTCCACAATCCAACAGCGAAGTATCCCATCGCCAATGGTCTGTTCGAGACCGTCACCGATTCCAGAGTCGTTGACGGACAATACAGTGATCTCATCAAGGGAAATTTCTCGCCAATCATGTCGATGTCCATGGTCTTCAGCGGACCAAGGCATCGACTAGGCGCGATACACAAGGGCGAGCAGGTAGTCGAAGTCCTTAGCGAGGCCTACAAACAAATGAACAAGCGCCCTGAGTAAGCCCATGTCCGATGCCTGCATGGCTCACCAACGTATCGGCGCCGCCAAGGGGCGGACTATTGCGCGCGGGCCGAATAGCCGCGTACCGCCTCTTTAGATCCGTTAAGGCAAGAGAAGATTTGCGCCAATTGATTGATGGTACCAGCTTTAACGCAAATCAATCTCGGCAGTTGGGGTTTCAATTCTAGTCCGCAAGACGCAAGGCCGATTAGGCGCAATCCGCCATTTCGCTCGCAACAATCTCGGTGGGTTACCGTTCCCTAACCCACCCTAACACAAAAAGCCCCGCCGCCACGGCGGGGCTCTTCGTTTGGGATGTCGCGGCCCGAGGACGAACGTCGATCGATCGGCGCCTCTATCCGAGCTCCCGCAGGGCAGCCTATTGCGTCCGCTCGTTGATAATGGGCGTCGCCGTCCGTTGCACCCGCTCATAGCGGCTGATTTGATCTTGCGAGAGTTTCTTCATGGCCAGTAATTCATCTGAGGTCTTGATCTTGAGCTGAGCGAAGATGGCCGACGGTGTCACCTCCTCGTCCATCGGCGATGGACTCGATCGAAGCGCAATCATCCGGTCAATGCGCTGCAGCAAGCATAGCCCGGATGAGCGAAGCGACATCCGGGACCAACACGCACCTCGCAAGATCAATCCCGCATATCGCTTCGCTCATGCGGGCTACTGCCTGCCCCCATCCTGCGCGCTAGATCACCATGACGCAGACGCAGACATCCGCGCGCTTCCCAATCGCTTGAAAGTGCGGTCATATGCCGTCCGGAGACACTAGGCGTTTGGGGCAAGGGTCTCGGCTTGCGGGAGGAGAATGCGCGTGAAAGAACTTGCTGGAAAGACCGCGTTCGTGACCGGCGCAGCGTCAGGCATTGGATTGGGGATCGCGACCGCTTTGGCTCAGGCGGGGGCTAAAGTCATGCTTTGCGATATTGAAGAAGCGGCTCTATCCGCGGCGCTCGAGCAATTGAGGCGCACCAACGTCGATGTCGACGGCGTGAAAGCGGACATCTCGATCAAATCCGAACTCGCGGCGGCCGCCGAAGCCACGACTGCCCGCTACGGCAAGGTGCATATCCTCGTCAACAACGCGGGCGTTGGTGGCGGTGGGCCCTATGGCACCTGGACCGACGCGTCGTGGGATTGGACTCTGGGCGTCAACCTGATGGCGACCATTTGGGGAATCGAGATTTTCGGACCGTTGATAGAGCAGCATGGCGAGGGTGGACACATTGTCTCCACTGCCTCGATCGCCGGTCTTATTTCAGGGGCGAGCAATGCATACAATGTTTCGAAATACGGCGTTGTCGCGCTGTCCGAGGGCCTGCGCCTTGAACTTGCGCCCCGCGGGATTGGCGTATCGGTGCTGTGTCCCGGGTTCATCCGGACGCAAATCGCGAACTCAAGGCGCAACCTTCCCAAGCGCTTCGAGGGGGCGGTCCGTGCCTTGCCGACGTCGGGCCCAATTGCCGAGCAGATCAATCTGATCCGCCAACGCGTCTCTCAGGGCATCGATCCCAACTATGTCGGTGAACTCGTCCGCGAAGGGGTCGAAAACGACTGGCCATATATCTTCACCGACCTCGAGTTTGAACCGATTGTCGACGCGCGCTTCGCCGCAATCAAGCAAGGCTTTGACCGGATCCGCGGGCGCACCCCGAAACGATGAGCGCGCAGCAAGCGTAGCCCGGATGAGAGCCAACGGGTCGCGCGAAATGCGCGCCCGACGACAGGCTCCGCGACGCAACTCACAAGATCAATCCCGCATGTCGCTTCGCTCATGCGGGCTACTGGCTGGCACGCTTTTCAAGAAGCAGCGTGCGGTCGGCGATATCCTTCAATTCGAACGCCTGGGAGTCGAGGAACGCGACGGACCCGTTGTTGGGGTCCGCGGCGAGGCGATGGGTTTCGCCCAGATGATGCTTCAGCCAGGCCCGCTGCTCGGTCTGCAATTGCGCGTGCGCCTCGCCCTTCGACCTTGCGAGAAGCGCTTGATAGGCGGTGTTGAGCCTGACGTCCCACTGCCCGATTGCGGCCTTGCCGCATGCGAGCATCTTCGTTGACGTCCCTTCGGCTTTGTCCATGCACGCATCATACGCGGTGCTTTGCTGCGCGCGCGCCGACAAGGTCCCGAGCACGAGCGCAGCTGCAACCAATACAAGCGTTCGCGAAAGCATGACCACGTCCAAATCACCCCACCCGCATCTCCGGACAACCATCGTTGCACAGGAGTGCCCGAAACAAAAGCCGGCAAGCGTAGCCCGGATGAGCCAACGGGTCGCGCGAACGCGCGCCCGATGACAGGCTCCGCGATATCCGGGACCAACGTCACCAGACGCACGACCAGCCCCGCTCTGCCCTCACCGACCCCGTCATCGCCCGGCTCGACCGGGCGATCCAGTACGCCGCGGCCTCCCGGCTCCAGCACCGGCGTCTCTGGAATACTGGATCACCCGCTTTCGCGGGTGATGACACCGACCTAGCCGTTTGACAGCAAGCGTAGCCCGGATGAGCGAAGCGATATCCGGGACCAGCATCACCGGATGCACGACCGGCCCCGCATATCGCTTCGCTCATGCGGGCTACTGCTGCCGCGGCGCGTTCATGCCTCAGGTATTCTTGTGACGGCGATGCGTTTGCATCATCGCACGCGAAGCAAATCACTCAGGTGCCACGCGCAACGTGATCCGCGTCAATTCCGACGGCCGGCCGAGCCGCAAGGCAAAGCCGGGCCAGAGCGCGGTGCCGTTGTTGACGTAGAGCGTCATCCCGTCGACATCGTAGCGGCCCGAGACGAAGCCGGCGTTGGCGCGCGCGGCGAGGCGATCGATCCCCAGGATCAATCCGCCATGGGTGTGTCCGGAGAGCTGCAGCGCCACGCCGAGCCGGGCTGCCTTTCGTGCGTCGCTCGGCTGGTGATCGAGCAGGACGACGGGCGCGCCCTTGGGGGCACCATCGAGAACCGCGGCAAGATCGCGGATCGAATGCCCCCGGTGGCGCGAGGCGCGGTCGGTAATCCCTGCGATCACCAGGCGGCCGGCGCCGCGTTCGAGCACGATGTGCCGGTTCTCGAGCGAGCGCAGGCCGAGCGCTTCGTAGTGCGCCATCCAGCCGTCATAGCCGAAGATATATTCGTGATTGCCCGAGATCACGTAGACGCCGTCGGCGGCCATCAGGTCGCGCAGCGGCGCGATGTCGCCCCGCCGCGCATCGATGGTGCCGTCGATCAGGTCGCCGGTGATCGCGATCAGGTCGGCGCCGAGCTTGTTCGACCGCTCGACCACGGCGCGCGCCCATGGCGCGGGAAACAGCCGGCTGATGTGCAGATCGGTCAGTTGCAGGATGGTGTAGCCGTCGAACTGCCGCGGAAGTCCGCTTATGCCGACCTCGACATCCCTGAGCGGCGGAATGCGCATCGCCTGATGCACGCCGATCGCGGCGGCGGCGGCCGCCACGCCAGCAAGTGCGTAGCGGACGCCGTCAGGCGCGCCGACGAAGCCGCCGTGGAACAGCGCTGTGACCAGCAGCCCGGCATCGAGCGCCAGTTGCAGCAGCGCCAGCAGCATGATCGCGCCGAACGCCCAGTTGAACAGCACGACCACCGGACGCGGAAACTCCGGCGAGAATTCCGATCCCGACGACAGCCTGTTCCAGCGGTGAAACTGCAAGGCGACCAGCACCAGCAGCGCGGCGACGATCTTTGCCGGGAGCGGCCAGTCGAGCGGCCAGATGAAGCGGGCCAGGATCAATAGGCTGGTCAGGCCGAAGATGAGTTGGGGAATAGGTCTCGCTCCGGATCGGATCGGTGAAGGCTGCGGGGTCGGCGCCCAGCGAAGGCAGGGTGGATCGGCCGCGCGCGTAAGCCGCCATCGTCTGCACATTTTCGGCAAGTTGGGCGTCGCTGAAGCGCCCTGCGCGCTGTCCCAGTAGCCCGGATGAGCGAAGCGACATCCGGGATCCGCCTCGCAAGAACACGCCACCGGCCCCCGCATATCGCTTCGCTCATGCGGGCTACGGGCTACAGACTGCGCGCGTTGCTGTGGAGCGCAAGCCGGAGGTCTCCTGGCACCTTCCATCAGCATTATCGCCCCTCCTGAAAAATGAACCTGAACGCCGCTCATTTTCATGCCAACTATTGAATATTGTTCATTTTTTGTTGGAACCGATGATGCAAACGACCTTCCGGATGGACGGATTGACCGGGTCCGAACGGGGTCATCACCAACAGGCGCGGTGCGGGCGATCTGCGACCGTATCTGCTGCAGGTGCTCCCGCTCATCCTGATCCCGCTCTGGCAGTCGATCTATCATGCGCCGCGCGCCGATCGCGCAGCGTTCGCCGCCGCGATGGCGCTGTACGTTCTGGCCAAGATCGCCGAGGTGCTCGACCATCAGATCGCGAACTCGCTCGGGTTCGTCAGCGGACACACCTTGAAGCACCTGCTCGCGACTTCAGCCACGGCCGCCATCGTCTGGGGGCTGACGCGACGATTCTCGGCCGGCGGCCGTCGAACGGCGGGCACTTCGACAATTTCGGAATAATGGAAACGTACCGCTGATTTGCCCGACGCGTCAAGTCGCTCTTCCGAGTGCCGGCGGCAACCTGCCCCTTTGCATGGGGTTGTTTTCGATATTTTGGGACGGGCAGCTCTGCTTCGTCGATCGCATCTGGCGGATTGACCGGCATGGCGACCGCATCCATATGCATCTGCATGAACCGGCCGTCGCCTGCCGTTTCGCATCCACCTGGACACAGCCAAATACCATCGGCTCCCGTCCCTAACGTTCCGGAGTCGCCGTGGCCGCCCTCTCCATTCTCGATCTCGTCCGCGTCACCGAGGAAACCGACGCGCGCGGCGCGCTCTATAACGCGCGCGATGTCGCCGTGCATGCGGAGGCGCTCGGCTATCGCCGCATCTGGGTGGCGGAGCACCACAACATGGCGGGCATCGCCAGCGCCGCGACGTCGGTCGTGATCGGGCACATCGCGGCGGGAACCAAGACCATCCGCGTCGGCGCCGGCGGCATCATGCTGCCGAACCACGCGCCCTACGTCATCGCCGAGCAGTTCGGCACGCTGGCGCGGCTGTTTCCGGACCGTATCGACCTCGGCCTCGGCCGCGCGCCGGGCACCGACCAGCTCACGCTGCGCGCGCTGCGCCGCACGCCGGAATCCGCCGAGAACTTTCCGCAGGACGTGCTCGAGGTGCAGGCCTTCCTCGCCGCGGCCGGTCCCAACCAGCGCATCCAGGCGGTGCCGGCCGCGGGCACCGACGTGCCGCTGTGGATTCTCGGCTCGAGCAATTTCGGCGCGATGCTGGCCGGCGAGCTCGGCCTGCCCTACGCCTTCGCCTCGCACTTCGCCCCCGAACTGCTGATCCAGGCGCTGCAGATCTATCGCGCCCGCTTCAAGCCGTCGGAGCAGCTCGCGCATCCCTACACCATGGTCGGCGTCAACATCATCGCCGCCGACACCGACGAGGAGGCGCGGCGGCTGGCGACCACGCAGCAGATGTCGTTCACCAACATCTTCCGCGGTGCGCGCGGCCTCAGCCAGCCGCCGATCGACGACATCGAGAGCTACTGGTCGCCGGCGGAGAAGGTGCAGGCGATGCGGATGCTCGCGCGCTCCATCATCGGCTCGCCCGCGACGGTGCGCGCCGGCATCGACGCGCTGGTCGCGGAGACCGGCGCCGACGAGCTGATGATCGTGTCCGACGTCTACGATCACCAGAAGCGGCTGCGATCGTTCGAGCTGATCGCCAAGGCCGGCGGGATCACGCCGCAGACCTAGCCCTGAACGGCAGGGCTATCGCATATGGGAGGAGATGGACTTGTCCGCACCGTCATGGCCGGGCTTGTCCCGGCCATCCACGTCTTTCTTCGCCTGGAAACAAAGACGTGGATGCCCGGGACAAGCCCGGGCATGACGAGTTTGTGGAGCGATCGAGCTCATATGCGATGGCCTTGCCCTGGACGGGCGGGATCACTTCGGCGCGCCGGCAGGCGCCTGCGACTGCGCGAGCTGGCCGAGCGTGACGCTCAGCGAATTCGGCGCATGGTCCCGCAGCATCGAAAGCTTGACCGAACTGCCCGGCGCTCCCGCATAAACCTTCTTGGTCAGCTCGTTGGCGCTCTTGATCGGCTCGTCATTGACCGAGGTGATCACGTCCCCCCGCTTCAATCCGGCCTTCGCGGCCGGGCCGCCGGTCTGCACGCCGACCACGACCGCGCCGTGCAGATTGTCCGCACCTAAGCTTTCGGCAATGCCGGGGGTGATCGATTGAATCTGGGCGCCCATCCAGCCGCGCGTGACCGTGCCCTTGTCCTTCAGCTGCGGGATCACCGTCTTCACGGTATCGGCGGGTATCGCGAACGCGACACCGACCGAGCCGCCGGAGGGCGAGAAGATCAGGCTGTTCACGCCGATCACCTCGCCATGCGTGTTGAAGCTCGGCCCGCCGGAATCGCCGCGGTTGATCCGCGCGTCGATCTGGACGAAATCTTCCGAAGATCCCGTCTCCAGGTCGCGCGCACGCGCCGAGACGATCCCTGCGGTGACGGTGTTTCCGAGGCCGAATGAATTGCCGGCCGCGAGCACCCAATCGCCGGTGCGCGGCGGTTGATCGGCGAGCTTGACATAGCTGAAGTCGGTCCGCCCATCGACCTTGAGCAGAGCCAGGTCGCTGACCGGATCCTTGCCCAGCACTTTCGCCTTGTAGACCTTGTTGTCGCTGGTGCGAACGTCGGCGCGGTCGCTGCCGCCGAGGACGTGATTGTTCGTCACCGCATAGCCGTCCGCCGAGATGAAGAAGCCCGAACCGATCGATGTCATCTCACCCAGCTTCGGCAGATTGCCCGGTCCGCGCCTGCCGGGATTCGGAACGGCCCTCCCCGGCGTGTCCTGATCGGGCAAGTCATCCGGCCCAGAAGAGTCGCCGGGAGACTGGCCGGGAGAAGAATCGTCGTCATCCGCCGCAGCGACCTTGGCGTTGACGCCAATCACGGCCGGCCCAACCTTCTCCGCAAGGTCGGCGAACTCGCCGGGACCACCATTGCCATGATCCGCGCGCGAAGCTGCCGGCTGTGCGTGGGCAAGGCTTGCGCTCACAAGGCTTGCGCTTACAAGGCTTGCGCTCACCAGCAACGCCGACGTGAAGGCACTGGTGACGAGCGACGTGCGAAGGCTGCCGAAAGCCGGGTCTCTGTGATTCATCTTCCGCGTCCATGTTTGGGATCAGCCGATTGCTTTGGATGAGTTGCCGGCCCGGACGCGACGATCAGTGAACCGTTCCCTGCAGCACAGGGGCGCAATGCCGAGCGACGAACGGCAACGGATAGAGCGACAGACCGTTCCATCGGCATTCGCGGTAGACGGGCGGCTTGCCACCTTTGCGCCCTTTTGCGCATTAAATCGCCGGATTTTCGCTTGCTTTGCCCGCCTGCGCCCCTACGGTGCGCCCGCAACGACGGAGACGATCTCGACCATGGACGCCGCAATGAACTGCCCGAAATGCAATTCCGAGCATGCCTATCAGGACGGCGTTCTCTGGGTCTGCCCGGAATGTGCCCATGAGTGGAGCACCGACGCGGCCGCGGCCGCCGAGACCGCGCCGGAAGCTGGCGTGCGCGATGCGCACGGCAACCCGCTGACCGACGGCGACAGCGTGATCGTGATCAAGGACCTCAAGGTCAAGGGCTCGTCGTCGGTGGTCAAGGGTGGCACCAAGGTCAGGAACATCCGCCTCACCGAGGGCAGCGACGGACACAACATCGCCTGCAAGATCGACGGCATCGGCGCGATGAATCTGAAATCGGAGTTCGTCAAGAAGGCCTGACGCAGCCGGGCTTACGCATCCGCCAATGCTTTCGCCGGTGAGGCGGCGGCCTTCGCGATGGGCCGGTTCTCGTCGTCGACCAGCACGACCCGCGGATGAAACTTGCGCGCCTCGTCGGCGTCGAAGCTGGCATAGGCGACGATGATGACCTTGTCGCCGGCCATGGCGAGCCGCGCGGCCGCGCCGTTGAGGCCGATGGTGCCCGATCCCGCCGGCGCCTCGATCACGTAGGTCGAGAAGCGCGCGCCGGTGTCGACATTATAGATGTCGACGCGTTCATTGATGAGGAAACCGGCGGCCTCGATCAAATTGCGGTCGATCGAAATCGATCCCTCGTAATGCAAGTCCGCTTCCGTGACGTGCGCGCGATGAATCTTGCCCTTCATCAAAGTCACTTGCATCGAGACCATCCCGTATCGTTGCGTCGGAATTTTCCGCGCCGCCAATAACGGCGCGCCGCCTCCGCGTCAACGTTGTCCGGGTGTACGCTCGCTTCGAGCGCAGCACCATCGCGATCGGTTTGTCCTGAAATTGCCGACCGCGCCGGTCTGCAATGCTCCGCGCCGCCCAAATCGGAGAATGAATGCGCTGCGGCGAAGCCTTTCCGGAGCAGGCTATTATTTGTGACCCGGCGGCGAACGCCCTACTCCCGCTTGCTCGCAATCTCGTTCGCCAAGACCAGGATCACCTCGCCGTCGAGGATCGGCTTCGCGACCTCAAAGAACCGCGCCACGGCCGGCGAATTGTTGTGCCGGTCCATGGCTGCCTGATCCGGGTATCGCTCATACGTCGAAAATATCCGGGGACTGTCGACATCCTGCGAGACGTAGTAGCCGAGGGTGGACGGCTCGTTGGCGCGGACATGCTCGACGACATCGAGCAATGCCTGACGCATCGCCGCCTCATGGCCCTTCTTCGCGCGGATGATCGCCGTAATCGCTAGCATGCACTCTCTCCGGAATTGGTAGCCCGTTCGCTCGACCCATCCTACACGCTTTTGACTAGCTCACACCCTGCTCAACGCCTGCGCGATGTCGGCCACCAGGTCGGATGGATGCTCGATCCCGATCGAGAGCCGGATCGTCGAATCCAGCACGCCGATCCGCTTGCGGATATCGGCCGGTACGCCGGAATGCGTCATGGTGGCCGGCAGGCTCGCGAGCGACTCGGTGCCGCCGAGACTGACCGCGAGCTTGAATATCTGCAGCGCGTTGAGGAATTTCTCCGCCGCCTGCTGCCCGCCGACGATGTCGAACGAGAAGGTCGAACCGGCGCCGCTGCTTTGGCTCGCGAACACACGCCCCGCGGGGGACGCCGGATCGTGATGGCCGAGATAATGCACCTGCGCCACCTTGGGGTGATCGCGCAGATAGTCGGCGACGATCCGCGCGTTGCGGTCGGCCTTTTCCATGCGCAGGCTGAGCGTTTCCAGCGAACGGCTGATCATCCAGCAGGAATGCGGATCGAGCTGGGTGCCGATCGCGCCGCGCAGCGCCTTGACGTCCTTCATCAGCTTCTTCGAGCCGAGCGCCGCGCCCGCAATCAGGTCGGAATGGCCGCCGACATATTTCGTCAGCGAGTACAGCGACAGATCGGCGCCGTGCTCGATCGGCCGCTGAAACACGGGCCCGAGCAGCGTGTTGTCGCAGGCGATGATCGGCGTATGGCCCTGTGCCTTGCCGATCGCGTCGGCGATGCGCCGCGTCAGCGCGATATCGACCAGGCCGTTGGTCGGATTGGCCGGCGTCTCGATGAAGATCATCGCGACGCGGCCCTTCTTCATCGCCTCGTCGGCAGCGGCGCGGATGACACTCTCGTCGAGGCCGTCGGCAAAGCCCACGGCGTGAATCGAGAAGCCCGCCAGCGTCCTGGTGAACAGCGTCTCGGTGCCGCCATAGAGCGGCTGCGAATGCAGGATCACGTCGCCGGGCCGCGCGAAGGCCAGCACCGTGGTCGAGATCGCCGACATGCCGGAGGAGAACAGCGCGCAGCTCTCGGTGCGCTCGTAGATCGCAAGCCGGTCCTCGACGATCTCGCTGTTCGGATGATTGAAGCGCGAATAGACCAGCCCCGCTCCCATGCCTTCCGGAGGCTCGCGCCGGCCCGCGACAAAGTCGAAAAAGTCCTTGCCGTCCTCGGCGGTGCGGAACACGAAGGTCGAGGTCAGGAACACGGGCGGTTTGACGGCGCCCTCCGACAGCTGCGGATCGTAGCCGTAGTTCAGCATCTGGGTTTCCGGATGCAGCAGGTGATTGCCGATATGGGTTTTGGACGGAAACGGTTTTGTCATGGCCGGTCTCCTGTTCACGGGCCGCCGCGCTGACGGCGATTCCCGGAATGATGGGACCAGCATACCCCAGCTTTATGCCATTCAGCCAAAGCACGGCATCAGACAGTTCTGGATAACGAACGGCCGGCGTGCGCCCTGCTCCGCCGGCCGTTCCGAATTGTCACGCAGTGGTGAAGACGCGGGCTACCAGCCGCGATCCACGTTGCGCACCTCGCCGGTCCGCGCATCGACATCGACCTGCATCCAGCGGCCGAGGCGATCACGCCCCTCGACCTCCCACTCGTCGCCGAGGAACTGGGTGTTGGACACCGTCACGATGCCGAGATTGGTCGCGACATCGAGCGCGGCTTCCATCGAGATCTGGCTGCCGGAATCGTAGGCCATCGCCGGCGTCGCTGCGCCGATCGCCAGGGCCGCGATCGCGGGAATAATGAAACTTCGCATGGCTCACTCCTCATGGAACGGGATGTTATGCCGCATAAAACGAGCGGCGCACCCATCAGTTCCGACAACAGGGGTGACGAAGCAGCGCGAAACTTCGGCAGTTGCGGCGATTTGGTGGCGGTTCCGGTTTCATCGACGCGCGCCGTTCGCCTTGCGCGCTCTCTTCTTCCACATCCGAAATCCGCCCTCGAATGCGTTGGCGTTGTCGCCGAACCTCACCTTGGGCGGCGGGTTGTCGACCTTGTCGGCATTGCCGCCGCCGAGCACGATGTACTCGGGCTCCAGCGCGGCGGACAGCCGCGCGATGACGTCGTCGACGCTCTTGCGCCATTTCTTCCGGCCGCGGCGCTCGAAACCCGCGACGCCGACATAATCCTCGAACGTCGCGCCCTTGCGGTACGGCAAATGACCAAGCTCCATCGGCTCGTAAACACCATCCACGATCATCGCGGAGCCGAGGCCGGTGCCGAGGCCGAGAAACAGCATCCGGCCGCCCTGATAGCTGCCGATCGCCTGCATCAGCGCATCGTTGACGACCCTGGTCGGGCGGCCGAACGCCCGGTGAAAATCGAAGCCGGCCCAGCCGCGTCCGAGATTGTGAGGCTCGGTCAGCGGACGGTTGTGAACGACGGGTCCCGGATAGCCGACCGAGATCACATCATATGACCAGTCCTTGGTGAGCAGCTTGACCTGCCGCACCATCTCGGTCGCGGACAGCGTTGGACCTGACTCGAATTCGCGCTTGATGCGCTCCTTGTCGGTCATAACCTTCACATGCGTGCCGCCGACGTCGATCGCCAGCACGGTGCGCTCCGATGCGGGCGCTCGCGCTTTCGTGCTTGTTGTCCTGCTTGCTTTCTTCCTTGCTTTCTTCCTTGCTTTCCTGGCCATCGATCCGCTCTCTCTCGTGCGCACCGAGTGGAACAGAGAAACGCTGCGCGCGCCACGGCGATGTTCTGCATCTGACTCCAATTTGTTCGCAAAGAACGAATCGGAATCGCGCAAATCGGCGCCGCCAAAACCTTAACAAGGCGTGCACGTCTGCCGCATCAGAGCGACCGAATGGAGGCAAGCTGAACGCAGGCGACGTCGTTTACAGCAAGCTTGCCGGATCACGTCGCGGCCCAACGGATCCGATCGAACAACCCTTCGACCCGGGTGCAGACGCGGTAGAGACAAGGGCTGAGCAGATCGGGGCGCTGCGATTGCGCTTCGTTCGGCCCGATGTCGGCCCTGCGCTGTCGGCATAATTCTGCGCGTCGGCCGGCCTAATCCTTTGACACGAAATCCTTCAGGCGAAGCCGGCTTCGGTGGTCCGCATGCGCTTCCTCGCCCGACGGATTGAGGCCACGAAAATATGTTTTTTGCCAGCGCTGCTGCGTTGCTCCCGATCCCGGATCCTGCAGATCGGTATTGAAGGCGTTGCGACCTTCGGACCACAGCCTGTGCTCGCGCTCGATGTCGGGTGCTTTCGACAATGGCAACGTCTCCGGCTCGATCCGCTCGAGGCTGCCACGCTCAATCGGAAAAAGATGGCAATATGGCTCGCCCTGCTCAAATCGTATCTTTGTATTCGAGCGCGTGAATCGCCAATTCATCGTGAAGGTGTACGGCGACCAATCCGTCTCGATGATCCCGCTCAACGGCGCAATGGCATCTTTCGGCCTGTTGATGGGTCCGGTGACAAAGAGGTCGAAACCGGGATCGGTGCGGAACAGGCACGGGACGTGGAAGGTCAACACGCCATGTCCGAAGTGGCTCACAGCCGGCGCGTCGGTGCCGAGATCAGGCTTGATCCGAATGGTTTCCTTGTGATTGAGCCCGTCCCAGCGAGCCGAGAAGCCCGACGGACAGAGCAGCTCCCAGCCATGGGCGTTTGCAATGTTGAGCGGCAGGCAACGGTACGCATAACGTTGGTCGGTCGCATCCATCCAGTCGCGGTCGGGCGATGCAGGGCGGATCCGAACCGCATGGCCGTCCAATGTGTAGGCGATGAGCTTCGGCATCGGGCCTCATTGCGAAAACCAGCCCCGACCGCTGTTTGGCGGACCGGCAAATTTGTAGCTCAACCCTACGCGAACGATTTCCTCAGTCAATTTGGCCGAGTGCGTCCATGCGAATGGGCTTAGCGCGCCCACGTTTTGTGGTGCCGGAGCCGTCCGATCACCGAGATCGACATGGAGATACTCGAACTTGGCCGTCCACGGGCCGCTCACAACAGTCTCCCAGCCGAGGCCCGCCGTCCAGCCAGGTTTCACGCGGGAGTCGGAGCCCGCGAATCTAAAGCCCGTGGATCCGGGAAAATCAATTGCAGTCGAAAAGGCATAGTCCGCATAGGCCAATCCTGCAGTCGCGTACAGCATATTCGATGGGTTTACGAGCAACCCCAGGCGTCCGCGGACGGTGCCGAGGTAATTCGATCGGAAACTGTTTTCCCAGGTGTTGGATACCCCGGCCGCGAGCGGGAACGGTCCCCGCAACTCGGATGATCGTAGATCGGTGTAGTTGATATCCGTTTCGAGCCCAATGACTGTCTTGTCGTATTGCACATTGCAGGAGACGCCAGCGCCCGCCGTAATCCCTCCAGCGCGTTGTGAAGCGGCCGAAGTCGCCTGCTGGGCGGCAAGTTGCGGGACGGCTCCGGCGATTTGCGCAAAATCAACGATGACGTCGTTTGGAGCGGAATCGAAGCGAGCCTTGGCCGAACCATAACCGGCATTCACGCCGACGCTGCAGCCGGTCCAGCCAAAGGGGACGACCGGTAGCGGCGGCGCCTTGACTGGCATATACGCGGCAAAGGCGGAACTCGCCTCGTCGAACCGCATCCGGAAATGCGCTTTCGCCTCCCAGGCATCGATGCCAGGCGTGAAGAATGACAGATAGCCGCCCGACAGCCACAGTTCGGCTTGTGACCCGAGCTGGGCGCGGACGCCGCCGCGCAATTGTCCATGCCAGCGTGTGAGCCCGACGTCGGTGCCGTCGATCGTGGTGACAGTATCGACCAACTGCTGAGTGTCGTACCGCAACGTGGCCTGGACGAACGGCTGCAGCAGAAGTCGCTGGTCGAGCACAAAGTCTCGATTGACCTCCACGGAACCTTCGACGTGACCCCAGCTATAACCTTGGCCGGGGATCGGAAATCCCTGACTGCTTGTAACACCCGAGACCTCGTCGTGCGCATGAAAAAGCGTGAACCGGGGCAGGACACGCATCCACGGCGTATCGATGATCTGGGTGATGCTCGTGGACAGGAAGGCGCGGTCGACTGGCATGTTGGCGCCGTGCCCGAACACGTCGAAGGCACGGTCGAGCCGCACGTAGCCGAGCCAGGCATCGAACAGCGTCGTTGGGCTGATGAGCCACCCCAGATAGGGCCCTCCGCCGATTCCCGACTGGTAGATCGACGCATTCAGTCCGTCGTACGTGACTTTGGTGCTTTCCGGATTGAACGCAAAGCCCACAACGAGGTCCGGGCTGACACGATAGTCGAGCCCGTATGTAAGTTCCTGTAGCGTGCCTTGCGACGTGAGCCCGACAACCCGGTCGGTGTAGTTGACCTGGCGCGGTGTCATCCAGGCATGCCAGCCGTGGCCCATCGATGCCGAGGTCGGACTGGTGGCGACGCTTGCGTACTGGTTGAACCCGGCGAGAATCGCGTCCGAGATGAAGTAACTGCGCGCAAAGTCGGTCCCGAGCGCGCGTGCGAGATTCGCGTGCGGCACCGGCATGGGTGGTGGCGGCCCAGGTGGTGGTGGTGGTGGTGGCGGCGGCGGCGGTGGAGGCGGTGGAGGCGGTGGAGGCGGCGGTGGTGGTGGCGGCGGTGGCGGCGGGAACGGTCCGGGATGTGGAAATGGTATGAAGCCGTTCCAGTGCCGCGGAAGCCGCGGAATTGGCCCCGGCGGCCCCGGCGGCGGCGGTGGCGATATCGAACATAGCTGGTTGGTGAATGCATTCACCTCATTCGAGACCGACTTCTCGCCGACCAGCGGTCCCAGGACGCCGCCATAGGCCCTGAACTTCTCATGGTCATCGAACGACGGCGGAAACACCTCGGTTGCAGTGTCTGTTCGCAAATCGAGGAAGGTGGGTCCGCCGCTGAGCGTTCCGCTCTTGCTGAAGCGCCACATGAAACCAGTCTGCGGATCGCCCTGCACGCTGCTCGCGTTAATGCAATAGTCATTGGTCGCGGAACGATAGCCATCGAAGCCCAGATGGATTCTGTCCGCGCCGATCGCGACGTTGCCGGAAACGAGCGACGCCGCGGTCCCCAACAAAAAAGGGCGGACCCGCGTCTGCCAATGTCGCTCCGTCGAAGCGGAACATGCGCGCTGTCGATTGGATCCGACCGCGGCTTCGGCTGGCTTCGTCGATGGAATCAAGGCCGATCGAGTTCGCGGTGCATCCATCCGCGGTCTCCACAAATCAGCCCCACCCCACGCTAGCGCTCCGGGATGAAACATTCAGTCACATAATTGCGGTGCGATGAATTGCTACCTTAAATCGTTTTCCAATGTTGCCAGGCAGCAACTATTCATTACAACTTATACGATCGTTCCCTAACAACGTCGCGCGATCGGCGCCAAGCTCTCCGCTTTGCCGCACGAGCAATGGCACAGACTGCACATTGCTCCTGTGGGCCGCACCACAACTGGGTTCGCGATCCGACTCCAATTTGTTCGCGGGGAACGAATCGGAATCAGGAAAATCGGCGCGATCCAGACGTTAACAACGCATATACACCGGCCGCATCCGAACAATCGATGTTGTATCATGATGAGATTATTGCTCTCGGCGCGGAACATCGCGGCGCATTTCAGGTGCACTGCGTTCTCCCGCATCACTGATCGAGCGATGAACCGCACCACGGCCACGTTCCCGATCCGACTCCAGTTTGTTCGCGAGGAACGAATCGGAATCGAAAAATCGGCGCGAAGCGATTCTTAACAAGACATTGCGCGACTTCGATGCCGCGGCACTTTGTTCGGCGGATGAGCGCACGCGTAACCGGACATCCATCGACGACGTCACTGCGTCGGGTTACTGCGCGCCAATTATTCGGCCGCGCCTTGCGCGGGTCAGCCGCCAGCTCTTGAGGTGAAGCCAGAGCGCTTCGGCGACCGGTCCTTGCAAATGTTGACGTCGACGGACGGCCGCAAGATTTTCCTCGCGGCCCGGAAAGTTCGGTCCGGCGATACTGATCAGCCTGCCGTCCCGCAGCTCGTCCTCGATCAGCCACGCAGGCAGATGGCCCCAGGCGAGACGATGCAGGATCAACTCCTTCTTCATCATCTGGTCTGGCACGCTGCACTGATGCGCACCGTCGATCAGGAAGAAGTTTTCCGACGACGGTCGCCGCGCCGTGTCGCGGATCACGCACTGCGTGAAGGGGCGCATGTGCTCCGGCGTGACCTTCTTCGTCCACGCAAATGGCAGAAAGCCGGGAGCGACAACCGGCACCATGGCGGTGGTCGAGAGCTTGATCTGTTCGAAGCGCGGATCTGACGGCTCCGCGCGATGAAACACCAGATCAGCGTTATCATCGATCAGGCGCTCGAGCGGTCCGCCGACCGCCTCATATTCCAGGTGCAGGCGCGTGTTGGGATAGCGGGCAAAGAACCCGGAGAGCATCTGCAGCACCGGCGGCCGTGGGCACAGGTCGCCGATGACGATGCGCAGGACGACCTCTTCTCCGCCGGCAAGCTGCTCCGCATAGCTCTGCAGCAGCTCGAACTCGCGCAGCGTCACCTGCGCGCGTGCGTGAAACGTCCGGCCGGCGTCCGTCAGCCCGATGCGGTATCCGCTGCGATCGAACAGCGTGAGGCCGAGCTGCTGCTCGAGCCGGGCGACCGCCGCGAACACCGACGGGTGCGACCGGTTCAGAGCGGTGCCGGCGGCCTGAAAGCTTCCCTTGGTCGCGACAGCGTCAAAGCAGCGCAAATCGTGCAGCTTGATCCGATCCATTGTCCATAAAACCTACAGAGATCGATCAATCTTAGTAATTTTTCTTCGAAGGCGCGAGTCCTAGCCTGGCTCGACGCGAAGCCTGGCGGCTTCCTCCAGCACAAGGGACTGACGAGATGAGCGGCGATCGACACTTCACCACGGCGGATGGCTGCCGGATTGCGTACCGTATCGACGGTCCCGACGATCGGCCGGTGCTCGCGCTGTCGAACTCGATAGCCACCAACCTGCACATGTGGGATCGCTCAATGCCCGCCCTCACCCGCTCGTTTCGCGTGCTCCGCTACGACACCCGCGGTCATGGCGGTTCAGACGCGCCGGTCGGCGCATACTCGATGGATCGGCTCGGCCGCGACGTGGTCGAACTGCTCGACCACCTCGCGATCGATCGCGCCCATTTCCTCGGTCTGTCGCTAGGCGGCTTTATCGGGCAATGGCTCGCCATCTTCGCGCCTGACCGCATCGATCGCCTGATCCTCTCGAACACCGCGCCCTATCTGGCGTCCGAGCTGCCGTTCGACGACCAGATCCGCGCGGCGCTGGCTGCCCCGGATATGAATGGAATCGCGGACGGCTTCATGCGCAACTGGTTTCCGGCGGCGATGCTGGCTGCACCGAACGACATTGTCGACGAATTCCGCAACATGGTGCTGACCACGCCGCCGCGCGGTCTCGCCGGATGCTACGCGGCCCTGCGCGACGTCGATCTCCGCCGCGTCATCTCGCTGATTGCGGCGCCAACGCTCGTCATCGGCGGCGAGAGCGACACCGTCACGCGGGCCCGCCACAGCGCTGATATCGCCGCGACAATCACCGATGCCAAGCTCGTTCTGCTGCCCGGCGTTCACATCCTCAATGTTGAGCTGCCGGATCGATTTAACCGAGAGGTCGCGCGTTTCCTGGCGCTCTCGGCCACATGACTGCGTAGCCCGGATGAGCGAAGCGACATCCGGGACCGCTCTCAGAGTACGCGATCGGGCCCCGCATATCGCTTCGCTCATGCGGGCTACAGGGATCACGCACCATAATCGTTCTCCATCCGACTCCATTTTGTTCGCAAAGAACGAATCGGAATCGAAAAAATCGGCGCGAATCGATTCTTAACAACGCGTTGCAGATTTGATTCCGGTCGACTCTGTAGGGCGGACTAACACCGGGTTACGCTTGGCTGACCCGCCCTACGCAACGTCCAACGTCATATTTGAGCTCCGGCCGCAGCGCGCGCATCTTCTCCGCCAGCCTGTGGCTTGACGTCTCCTCCGCATGCGCCAGCCGGTTGACCAGCGCGACATAGTCCGCATCGCTCTTGTGCTGGTTCAGCTTTGACTGGCCCTCGATCTCGTCGACGACGATGTCGATCACCCTGATACCCGCCAGCATCGCTTCGCGCTTGCCGGGCTCCATCTGCGTCAGGTCCCAGGGCTGCTTCGGCAGCCGCGCCTCGGAGGCCGCGAGCAGCGCGTCGCCGTGGCCGCGGTTCTCGCCGTGATCGCGCAGATGCGCGACGCCCGACAAATGCACCGCCTCGTAGAGCCAGGTCGAGACGTTGTCGGGTGAGACATACCAGTCGTTCGAGATGTAGGCGTCGTCGCCGGAGACGATCAGGAGGAAGCGCCGCGTGCCGTCGGCGAGCTCGACCAGCGGATTCTTCGCGGTGAGATGGATCTGCACGATCACGCGCTCGTCGCGGCGCTCGATCACGAACGGCACATGGGACGCGCGCGGGCCGCGCGCATCGGCGGCGACGATAGCGCCGAAGCCGCGCGCCGCCGCAAAGGCGAGCGCGCGGTCTTGCTCGATGCGAAACTGGGGACGGAGGATGTGCATGGCGGCGGCGCTCGCAAGCTGGAGGGAGACGACCAGCAAGGCTAGCGCAACTTTCGCCGGAGATCACCGCCATGCACGATCCGGCTCAGCAGATCATGGCATTGTCGCCGTGATCGCAGACGCCGCCGGGCTGGTCCCGCGGCAACGCCTCCGACTCGCCGAAACGCGAAACCGCCATGCGCGGCGGACCACCGCTCCAGCGGCCGGCGGCGGCATGGCTCTTCACGAGCGCAGATGGGCCCGCCGCCGGCACCTCGTGTGCCATGGCCGCCCCCGTCAGCATGGCGAGCGCGGTCAGCGCGGCCGCAACCTGTTTGATCCCTGACATCAGTTGCTCCTGTTGGATTCGGCACGCCGGCGCATTGTTCGCCGCACGCCGATCGGTTCGCGCTCACATCATGATCGATCGCTCTGCCGTCTTATTCCGACGCCATGAGGCAAGCGTTTGGATGCAGGACAGTGCACCCGCGCATCTTCTTCCACGTCGATCCGACACGTTCGGTTGATCGCAGCGTGACAGACGAGGTCCCGACGCGAACCCGCAAATCAAACCGGGCTGCGCCGCCTGCGACAAAACAGCCCGACGGCAACTCAGCAAAACCTGTCGATATCAGAATAAGAAAATATTCCGCTTACTGCCCTTTGCTCGCGGCCCATGGGTGCGATCAGACAAAACATGTCGCGAGAATGCGGATGTATGACTCGCAGCGAACCACACATTCGATGTCGTCCCGGCGAAGGCCGGGATCCATAACCACAAAAGGATGTTGTCGAGCATCGCTGGAACGACGAGTCCCATTCACTACACCTGCTGTGGCGTATGGGTCCCGGCCTTCGCCGCGACGACGATGTGGAAGAACGCGAGCCCGGACTATCACCGCCATGCTGAGGAAGCCGCGCAGCAGCCGTGTCCACCGTTGAACTGGGGGCAACGGACGGGTTACGCTGCCTCCAACCTCACGCCCTCCCGCTGGAAGGATCACCATGAACGGCAATCGATATTATGGCGTCCGCGTCGAGGGCGCGAAATACGGCGTGGGGTTCGGCTCGGCGCTGGCGATCGCGATCTCCTACACCAAGAACCATTCGATCCTGTGGGCGATCATCCACGGTATCCTGGGCTGGCTCTACGTGATCTACGCCGCGCTGTTCGGGTGAAGCGCACAAGATGACGGTCATCTCGATTCAGTCACAGGTCGCCTGGGGCCATGTCGGCAACAGCGCCGCCAGCTTTCCGATCCAGCTGCACGGCATCGACGTTGTCGCGGTGCCGACCACGCTGCTCAGCAACCGGCCCGGCTATCCGACCATTCGCGGCCGGGTGCTCGACGTGCAGCTGGTCGCCGACCTGCTGCGCGGCATCGAGGAGCGCGGCGCGGTCGAGGCCGCGCGGCTGATCCTGTCGGGCTATCTCGGCTCGGCCGACATCGCGATGGACGTTGCCGACTTCGTCGCCCGCGCGAAAGCGGCGAACCCGGCGCTGCTCTATTGCTGCGATCCCGTGCTCGGCGACCGCGACCGCGGCATGTTCGTGCGATCGGACATTCCGCCGCTGGTGCGCGACGAGCTCTGCCCGCTCGCCGACATCATCACGCCCAATCATTTCGAGTTCGAATTCCTCTGCGGCGCGCGCGTGACGACGATCGATGACGTCGTCGCGCAGGCGAGCGCGCTGATGGCGCGGGGACCTCAGACCATCGTCATCACCAGCGCCGAGTTGGCCGGCACGCCGCAGAGCGAGATCGAGACGCTGGCGATCGAGCGCACTCAATCCGACAAGATATATGCCTGGCGCGTGCGCACGCCGCGGGTTCCGATCAGCCCGTCCGGCACCGGCGACCTGTTCGCCGCGCTGTTCGTTGCCGCCCGCGCGCGCGGCCTGGCGACGCCGGATGCGCTCAGCCACGCCGCGTCAGGCATCTACGGCGTGCTGGAGCGCACCGCGCAGAGAGGAACCGAGGAAATGCGCATTATCGAAAGCGCCGGCGTCATGCTTGATCCGAAGCCGCGCTTCGCGGCGGTCGCCATCGCCGCATCCTGACATCCGGGACAGGTCTTCATGATCGACATCACCACCCTCCTCACCTACGCCGCCGTCGTGCTCGGCCTGTTCCTGATCCCCGGGCCGGCGGTGCTGCTGGTGCTCGCGCGTTCGGTCACCGGCGGCGCGCGCGTCGGCGTCGCGACCGGGTTCGGGATCGCGCTCGGCGATCTCGTCCACACCGCGATGGCGACGTTCGGCCTGTCTGCCGTGCTGATGACCTCGGCGCTGGCGTTCTCGGTCGTGAAATATGCCGGTGTGATCTACCTGATCGTGCTCGGCGTCCGCGCCCTGTTGGAGAAGAACGACGACCTGAATTTGCCGGCGGCGCAGCCGGTCGATCCGCGCCGTGCGTTCCGGCAGGCGATCTGGGCGGAAATGCTCAATCCGAAGACCGCGCTGTTCTTCCTCGCCTTCCTGCCGCAGTTCGTGCACCCCGGCCACGGCTCGGCGGTGGCGCAGTTCGCGACCCTCGGCCTGATCTTCGTCGTGATGAGCGCGGTCTACACCTCGCTGCTCGCGCTCGCCGCCGGCCGGATCAGCCCGTGGATCCGCCGGCATCGCCGCATCGGGCAGTGGCAGGGCCGCGTGGTCGGCACGATCTACATCGCGCTCGGCGTCCGCCTCGCCTTCCAGGAGCGCTGATGTCCCCGCTCAGGCCGCAAGCCACGAGCCGATCTTCTGAGGTCGCCCCGATCACGGCCGCGTGATTCAAATCGTCTGGATTCCCCGTAGTTTACCGATGGGGGATCACCCGGATTCTCAGTGCCCGCGCGCGCTGTTATTCCAGCGCACGAGAATCGCTTCGGCATGGGAATCGGAAGATGTCTGCAGTTTTCTTTCACTGCTCCGACGACAAGCACGTCATCCTGGATCGCACCGGCGCCGCGATGGATCTGGCGGAGGCGCGCCTGTATGCGGAGCAGCTGGCGCGCAGCTATGTCATGACACCAAGCGTGGAAGACTGGCGCAACTGGGCGGTCCACGTCACCGACGACATCGGAACCGAGATCTTCGAGCTGCCGTTCACCGCCATCCTCGGCGAGCTGCACTGAGGGCATGCCATGAACTCGATGGAACTTGCCCTGCGGCCGTTGCGGCGCCACCTCGCCCGCCTCATCGCGCGCTGCGTCGCGCTGATCGATGGCGTCATCAATCCCTATCGCCCCGAACTGTACTACATGCGCGGACCAGGCCCGAAATGCCGCGCCCGGCGGCAAGCCGCACTGCGCGACTAGAGCCTATCCCGTTCCGATTGAATCGGAACGGGGCTCTAGATTCTTGTTTTGACGCGTTTTCTTCACGCGAACCGGTATCCACTTCGCTCGAAAACGCTCTGGCTTCGCGGCATCCGCAACGAGAAAAGGCCGGCGGGCGTTACGCCACCGGCCTTCTCCTGCAGCTGCCGGTTCCCGGAGTCCGGTTCCGCTGCGATTCCACTTGGTCTTGAGCTTGCGACGACTGTTTTAATCAAATCTTAACGGCATGGCGGTGAGCTGGTTTCAAAGGACTCCTTCGCCGTGCGGCGTGGTTTGTTCGTTCATCGTGCTTGATGCGCTGCACATCGTTTTTGCGCCAATCGCACGTTGATTGTGCGCCACGCATCTTAGGGAATGCTCGACTCAGTGTTACCCTGTGATGCAAACCGAAACGGAGACTTCGGAATGCCGTACTACACCTTCGATCTCGTGGTGGGGGACGAGTTCCGTAATCAAGGAACCATCATCCTCGAAGACATCAGCCTCGCCTCCGACCGCGCCGACCAGCTCGCCAACGAGCTGTCGCAGGTCAAGCCGGAGCTTAAGGCGCGTGGCTGTGCGGTGCGCGTCACCGACATCGACCGGCGCGAACTCTACCGCACGCCGCTCGATCCCGTGCCGCGGTGGCGCAGGGCGGGCTAGCGTCCGTCGGTTAGATCTGCGGCGATCGCGCTCGCGCGATCCTAGTGTTGTTGCGCGACGGCGGGGACGTCTGCTCTGCCCGCCGTCAGCTCTGATGCGGTCCGCGCATCATCTTCAGCGCGTCCTCGATATGGCGCCAGTCGCGCGCGTCGTCGGTCTCGCCCTTGCTCTCGCAGGCCACGGCGTTCTGCGCGGCCTGGGCGATCGCCTCGGGGCCGTGCTTCAGCAGCATCTGCCGGGCGATGGTGTGGATTTGCATCTCGGCTAACATGGCGCTCTCCTCGGCTGTCGACTGCTGACATCAGAAACCACCGAGCGCCGCGTCTGGTTCCAGCAGCGCGCCGTGCGCACCACAATCGGCGGTTCCCACACGGCGCGGCGGCGGTTACAGAGGGGCCATGGCGCAGAACATCTATGACGATCCCGGGTTCTTTGCCGGCTACAGCCAACTGCCGCGGCAGGTCCGCGGACTGCTCGGCGCGCCCGAATGGCCGGCGATCCGCGCCATGCTGCCCGATATCGCGGGCAAGCGCGCGGTCGATCTCGGCTGCGGCTTCGGCTGGGTGTCGCGCTGGATGCGCGAGCAAGGCGCGTCCGACGTGCTCGGCGTCGACCTCTCGCAGAACATGATCGCCCGCGCCACCGCCATGACGCAGGATGCGGCGATCACCTACGAGATCGCCGACCTCGAGACGCTGGAGCTGCCGAAGTCGACCTTCGATCTCGCCTACAGCGCCCTCACCTTCCACTACATCAGGGACTTCGATCGCCTGGCGCGCATGCTGCATCGCGCGCTGGTCCCGGAGGGGCACCTGGTCTTCACCATCGAGCATCCGATCTACATGGCGGCCGCCCATCCGGACTGGGGGCAGGACGAAGACGGCCGCAAGACCTGGCCGGTCAACCGCTACTTCATCGAAGGCGAACGCCGCACGGACTGGTATGTGAAGGGCGTGCTGAAATATCACCGCACCATCGGCACCACGCTCAACGCGTTGATCGGCGCCGGCTTCACGCTGCGCCATGTCGAGGAATTCTCCCCGACACGTGAGCAGGTCAAGGCGATGCCCGAACTGGCCGACGAGCTCGAACGCCCGATGATGCTGCTGGTGTCAGCGCAACGCTGAAGCATGATCCGGAAAAGTGCGAAGCGGTTTTCCCTCGCGACAAACACGGGACGCGTTTGCGCGGAGATCATGCTCAAACCAAGAGCCAAAGCGCGATGAAGCTTCAACCCGAACGCATCGCGCTTTGGCGTCAGGCTGCGAGCAGCTTGTCGAACTCCTCGGGCGGGTATGATTTCCCGTCCTTGTCGGTGATCACCACCTGCCATCCCTCGCTCGCCCAGACCTTGGCCTTGGCGATGATGATGAAGGTGCTCTCGCGCTCGATCCTGACCGTTTCGTTCTCGCGTTCTGCGATCATCTTGTAGGTCAACGCTTGTCCCTCGCCGACTTGGTCGATCCGGCGTTTGTTGGCAGCGGCTTTGGGCCGGATTTCGCTGGGACTGTGACAATTTGGTGGAAGCGCCGGCGCAGGATATGCCAGCGCGCAATTTGCGGTCGCGCCTAACGCGCGATGTGATCAGGTTGAATCGTCATCGCGCTTTAGCTCTTTGTTAGAAGCGGCCTCTGCCCGCGCCTCCATCATGCCGAGCCGCCCATCATGCGTTAGCATGACGGCAGCGCCGCCCAGCAACAGCTGCAATGCCGCGCGCCGTGACGGCCGACCCAATGCGACGCCGTCCGTTTCTCGATTGTTGTTTGGCAATGGCCGCCTTCCAGAAGCAGAACGGAGGTTATGGTGCCGGCTCAAGCTGTCAACGCATGCGGCGCGCATGGCCGCCACAAGAAAAACCCCGCCCTGGAGGGACACCAGGGCGGGGAAGGTTCATTGGGTAGAAATCCACGCGCCTGGAATTGGAGAGCGCGGGGAAGTAGCGGCAACAATTCTATTTGCCGCCGTCGTTCGGACAACAGGATTAAAGCGCGCGCAACGCCGGGACTTTTTCCCGATCGAGCCGGCAAAAATCCCGAACCTGGCTTGCGCCACGCCATTCACTGCACCACGTCGAGCCTGACATTCGTGATGCCCTTGCCGATCATGCCGAGCGATTGCGCGGCAGAATGCGAGACGTCGACGATGCGCCCGGGAACGTAGGGTCCGCGGTCATTGACGCGCACCGTGACCGAACGGCCGCTCTTGACGTCGGTGACGCGCAGCTTGGTGCCGAACGGCAATGTCGGATGCGCGGCGGTCAGCTCGCGCCCGTCGAACTTCTCGCCGCTCGCGGTCGGCTGCTCCTCGCTGTAGAAGCTCGCGACGCCGTGCGAGGCGATCTTGCTGTCGCCGGTCCTGCGCGAGGCATAAGGCGTATGCCTGCGCGTTGTGGCGACACGTGTGCGCGTGGCAGATGACGCAGCCCGTGTCGGCTCGATCGATGCCGGCCGGCTCGCGAGCGCCTGTGAGCGCTGGCTGACAACGGAGGACTGCGCGCACGCCGCGAGCGACGCTGCGCCGATCATCACGGCAAGCAGCCGGAGCGGCTTTCGGGCATGCGCAAACGGGATCGGGGCCGCAGCACCATCCGCGCTGCATTTGACGCCGACGTACGAGATGACTGCATCGTCGCGTGACATTGTTGCACCCCCAACTTGCGCCCCAGCCCAAGCCGAAAATCCAACGCCCTATCAGCCGAATCCAATCGGGGCGGAACGGTGGCGGAGCGCGGTCAGACGTGCCGCACGCAATGCGATTTGCCCTCGGCTGTGGTGGATGCGCCACACAACCCAGGCGCCTCACCCGGAAATGCCGGCTCGAAGCTCCCCACTCGTGCCGCGGATGCCACGCCCCTCGCCCCCGGCTTGGGTTCCCCAAACTCCCCAACCTCTCCACCCTCTCGCCTTGCTTTGGTCAAACCGGACTGGAGTCGTGGGGACAGGGTCAGGGGTCAATACAGAGCGTAAATTTGCCGGCCGCCCATTTGCGGTTGACCTTGGAATGAAACGGGGACCGCCATGCAATCGACACTGAAAGACGCAGATCCACACGATATTTTCGCGATCGAGCCCAGCTTCGCTCCGGTACGCCCGGACAACGCCGCTGCGCCTGCCGGAAGGGCAGCGCCGGGGCAGCGCGAGCCCTATTTCGGCCCGAGCCTCGCGCCTTCGTCCGCGCCCCCGGCCGCAGCCGTCGCCTCGGTGCCGCCGGTCACGCCAATGTCAGTGGCGCCGGAGCCGCCGGCCGAGCCGGCCTATAGCGCGCCAAGCCATAACGGCCGACTGGACGACATCAGATTGGACCGCGCGCCGCGCCCCACCAGCAAATGGGCGATCCGCGCCTTCTGGTTCTGCTTCGCGATCGCTGGCGCCATGGGCACCGCGGCGTGGCAGCACTACGGCGATCGGGCCAAGCAGATCGCCGCCGAGTGGGCGCCCCAGATCGCACAACTGACCTCGCTGATCCCGGGCAAGTCCGTGTCCGCATCCGACCAGGCGAGCGCGCCGGCCGCGCAGGCGGCGACCACCGATCAGCCGGCAGCTGAAGCCGCACCAGCCGCCCCGCCACAGGACGTCGCCACGGCCGCGCCCGCCGCAGCGGCGCCCGCCCCCGCAGCAGCACCGGCTGCCGCGGCCGCTCCGGTCGCAGCGGCCGCGCCGGTCGCAGCTAGTGTCCCGGCGGCGCCTGCAGCGGCACCCGACCAGACGCAGTTGCTGCAATCGATGGCGCGCGATCTCACGTCGATGGGACAGCAGATCGAGCAGCTGAAGACCAGCATCGATCAGCTCAAGGCCAGCCAGGATCAGTTGGCACAGCGCGTCGCGAAGACCGACACCAGGGCCGTCGAGCCGCGGCCGGTCGCTCCGCCGCGCCCGCGCGCCGCGGTCACGCCACAGGCGGCGCCGCATGCCGCCGTTGCGCCGCCACCGGTGCGCCGGCCGGCGCAGGCCTACATCCCGCCGCCTCCGCCGCCTGCATCAGCAGCGCCGCTGCCGGCTCCCGCCGCCGCCCCCCAGGCGGTTGCGGCACCGCGGCCGGTGCAGCAGCAGTCCTCGGTTGTTGACGCGGATGATGGCGGCCCGGTGGTTCGGCCGCCGATGCCGCTGCGCTGAAGTCTGACTGACCGGTAAAAAAGCGTGCGGCCGATCGCGATGACGCGATCGGCCGCCCTGCGCTTCGTATCTGAATTACGCGCTCTGTCCCGGCGGCAACACCACCACGGTCGCGCCCGGCTTGACCCGCTGATAGAGGTCGATCACGTCGCCATTGGTCATGCGAATGCAGCCCGACGAGATCGCCTGCCCGATATATTCGGGCTGATTGGTGCCATGGATGCGATACAGCGTGTCCTTGTTGCCCTGGTAGAGATAAATGCCGCGGGCGCCGAGCGGATTGGCCGGTCCACCGGCGACTCGCTTCGGATACGGCCCGAGCCGCTCCTGGATATCCTGGGTCGGAACCCAATCCGGCCATTCGGCCAGGCGGCCGACGGTGGCGACACCGGAGAAGGCCATCGCCTCCTCGCCAACGGCGACGCCGTAACGGATCGCCTTGCCGCCGGGCAGCACGTAATAGAGGTAGCGCGCGTCGGTATCGACCAGGATCGAACCCGGCTGCTCCCGACGGGTGTACTCGACAATGTGCCGCTGGAACTGCTGCGGGATCTTGGCGTCCGCATAGGGCGGATGCGCCAGCAATTGCCGATCGCGCGACGTCATCGCGACATCCGTCGCCGGCGACAGCGTCGCCTGCATGCACCCGCCAAGCGCAAGCGATCCCACAAGGACCGCAGCAAGCCCCAACTTTGACACGATCATTCTCCCCTGCGTCAACTTGTGCCACATGCTGCCGAAATCGTGCTTAAATCGTGGCAGCGCAGGTTGGAACACGTCTGTTTGATCGGTTCTTTCCGTGAGTGTGTCCTGTCGGTTGCACTCGGTTCCCCTGGACGCTAGCCTCACAAAAAACGTCCAAAACCTTCGGAGGAAATTCATGCGTTACGCTCTGCTGATCGGCGGCCTGATTGTCGCAGCAACCCCTGCCCATGCCGATCCGCGCGCGGCCTATGTCACGATGGTGCTGCAGGCCTTTGCCGCCAAGGTCGAGTGCCCCGGCACCGATCTGGTCTATCAGGACCTCGTGCAGCGGGCGCAGGACATGCATCTGCCCGACGGCACCACCGAGAAGGTGCGCAAGGCGATCGCCTTCATGCATACCGGCGGCAAGATGGGCGAGAAGCAGGCCGACGACCTGATGACGGAAGTCGCGATCGCGACCCAGACCACCGACCTCGATCAGCGCCGTGCCGGCAGCATGACAACCTGGTGCCAGGACCAGAAGACTCGGCTTGCGGGTTACATCAGGACGAAGGAGTAAACTCCAACTTTCAATCGAGCTCCGGCGGCGCGAACCAGTTGGTCAGCGACAGGCCGCCGTCGACCACGATCGACGCCCCGGTGACGTAACCGGAGAGCTTTTGCGAGAGCACGGCGAGCGCCATCGGCGCGAGATCGTCCGCCTGGCCAAGCCGTCCGAGCGGAATGTGCTTTGCCAGCGCGGGATCGGCGACGAAGCCGCCGGCCGCGATCGCGCCGGGCACCAGCGCATTGACGCGGATGCCATGGCGGCCCCAGCTCTTGGCAAGCTCCTTCACCAGCATCGCCATGCCGGCCTTCGCGGTCGAGTAATGCGGCAGGTTGCGCGGCGTGCCGGCATGCAGCGAGGTGAGCAGCAGGAACGATCCCGGCGTCTTCGATGCGATCAGCCTGCGTGCCAGTTCGCGCGACAAATGAAAGCCGGCATCGAGATTGACCGCATGCATCTGCCGCCAGGTCCCTTCATCGACGGCCATCGCATGATCGGCTTCGCGGCGCGGCGGCGAAGCACTGTGGACGAAATGGGTCACCTGCCCGAGCGTGGCTTGCGCATGCGCCAGCAGGGCGTCGCACGCCGCGCGCTGTGCGAGATCGCCGGCCCACGCGACCGCGAGCTCGGGACGCGGCGCGGCCTTGATCGCCGCCAGAACCCTGTCCTCATGCAGATCGGCAAACACCGTCCGCACACCTTCGCCGACCAGCGCCTGCGCGATGGCGCGGCCGATGCCGTTGCCCGCGCCGGTCACCAGGGCTGTCTCGCGCGCGGGATCGAACGGCGATGTGAACTGACTCATGATCGCGAAACTCCCGGGATTGGCAGACCTGCGCTCAGTATGGCGGCGCCTTGCGCGCCCGCTGTGCCTTGGCGGCTTCGATCCACCAGGAAAAATCGTCGGCAAAACGCGGAAAGGCGCGTTCGAGTGCCTTGCCGGCCTCGCCGATCGGCTTGCCCTCGGCCGACAGCGTCTGCGCGATCGGCCCCGCACCGATCGTGCTCGATATCACCACCATGCCCATCTCGGACAGCGTGCCGTGCCAGGCGGTCGCGGCGCGGACGCCGGCGAACCGCCCGGCCGAATAGCTTGCGATCGCCGCGGGACGCCAGAACCATTCCTCGAGGAAATGGTCGGTCAGGTTCTTCAGCCCGGGCTGGATGCCCCAATTGTACTCGCCGGTGACGAACAGGAAGCCGTCGGCGTCGCGGATTTTTCCGGCGAGCGTTTCGAGCACGGCCGGTGCCTGCCCCTTGGGATGTTCCTTGTACATCCGGTCGAGCATCGGCAGGCCGACCTCCTTGGCATCGATCAACTCGACATCGTTGCCCCGCGCACGAAGGCCGTCGACGACGAAGTGTGCCAGCCGGATGCCCATGCGATCCGAGCGATAGGAGCCGTAGAACACGAGAATGCGGTGGGTCATGATAGGCCGATCCTAGCACGGTGCGGCAACAGCGTCCTGCGGCGCGGCGCGCGGCGAGCCGCCGCGCACAAGTGTTAACCGGCCTTCCGGCTCGTTTCGCCGGCATTAAGCAATTCGTCGCAGGCCCTTCGCCGTGGCCAAAAATCGCCAGATTTCTTTTCTGGATATGTTTTCGCTTCGAGAAGGAGGAACCGACATGCGGATCGCAAAGCTGGTTTTCGCAGGCTCGCTCGCAGCCATCGCTGCCGTTGCCACGCCTGCGCTGGCGAAGAGCACCGAGCGCCAGAAGGCCGACGAAAAATCCACCACCACCACCACTTCGTCCGGCTGCCAGGCCTACCAGCAAGCCGCCGACGGCACCTGGAACCAGCTCCCCTGCGGCGAAGCGGGCTCGAACGGCGCCACCCAACACCGCCCCGCGGCCAAGGGCGCTGACGACGACGAGCACTGACGTGTCACGCCCTGCCGCCACGCGCGGCCGGGCGAAGTGGCACCTTCGACTTTCGGACCAAACGGCCGGGACCGTTGCGGCGGCTCCCGCATCATAAACCCAAGCTTAATGCACGCCCGCTACGGTTGAGGCCTCCCCTCTCTCGTCAAGAATGGCGCGCATCCCATGAAAATCGGTACTCTCCTGACGGCCGCGATCGTCTCACTGTCCGCGGTCGGCGGCGGACTGGCGGCCTATGTCGCGGTGACCAAGTACCAGACCATGGACAAGGTCTCGACCGCGCAGAGCCGGCTCGAAATCGTCCGCGCCGTCGGCGACATCCCGCGCTACATGAACTCCGAGCGCGGCATGTCCACCAACCTCTTGTTCAGCACCGGCGCGATCGACCAGAAGCAGATCGCCGATCTCGACAAGCTGCGCAAGCTGACCGACGACGCGCTCGCCAAGGTCAATCAGGTCCGCACCATGCTGCCCGGCTCGCTCGACGACGGCGAGGCGGTTGCGAGCGCGATCGATGCGCTGAAGGCCAAGTTCGCCGCGCTCCGCGACGCGATCGAGAAGGCGATCGCAGGTCCGGTCGACGCCCGCCGTCCGGCGGCAACCAAGATCGTCGCCGACAACTCCGTTTTCAACGCCGGCGTCACCGTGCTGCTCGACGAGCAGGTGCGCCGCCTCGCCGGCCTTGACGGCAACGCCTACCGCCAGGCCAGCTACGCCAATGTGGCCTGGACGCTGCGCGACACCGGCGGCCTTAATGCCAGCCTGCACAAGGCGCTGGTCGGCGCCAAGCGCGTCGCGACCGAACAGGAAAAGCTGGAGCTGTTCCGCAGCACCGGCCGCACCGAGCAGATCCTCTCGACGCTGCAGGAGTTGCGCAACAATCCGGCGACATCGGCCAATGTCCTGACGGCGCTGGGCAAGATGCAGGCCGACTATGTCGAGCGTTTCGGCAAGGCCCTGAAGCTCGCCAAGGAAGGCGCGATCTCCGGCAAGTATGAGCAGGACGTCGAGACCTATTATGCCGAATCCCAGATCGGCCTCGCCTCCATCATCACCGTGCGCGACGCGTTCTACGAGAATGCCGAGCAAGGCCTTGCGAGCGCCTATTCGTCGGCGCGCTTCAGCTTCGTGGTGGCGCTGATCGGGCTGCTCGCGGTCGTGGCCGTCAGCGCCGGCCTGATCGTCATGGTCCGCCGCCGCATCCTCAACCCGATCGCCGCCCTCACCGGCCGGATGTCGCGCCTTGCCGCGGGTGAAGTCGCCGAGACGATCCCGGGCGCCGCGCGCAAGGACGAGATCGGCGCGATGGCCGCCGCCGTGCAGGTGTTCAAGGACAACAAGATCGAGGCCGATCGCCTCGCTGCCGAGAAGGAAGCCGAGAACGACGTCAAGATGCGCCGCGCCCGCGTGCTCGACGACCTGACCCGCACCTTCGAAGCCAAGGTCACCGAGCTGGTCGGCGGATTGTCCGCGGCATCCTCGGTGATGGAGGAGACGGCGCAATCGATGTCGGACACCGCCGCCGCCACCAACCGCCAGGCCGCCGTCGTGGCCGCGGCATCCGATCAGACCTCGACGAACGTGCAGACGGTGGCGAGCGCCACCGAGGAGCTGACCTCCTCGATCTCGGAGATCGCCCGTCAGGTCGCGACCTCGACCGAGATCGCCGCGCGCGCGGTCGACCATGCCCGGCGCACCGGCGACACCGCGCGCTCGCTGGCCGAGGGCGCGCAGAAGATCGGCGACGTCGTGACGCTGATCCAGAGCATCGCGGCACAGACCAACCTGCTCGCGCTCAACGCCACCATCGAGGCGGCCCGCGCCGGCGAGGCCGGCCGCGGCTTTGCCGTGGTCGCGTCCGAGGTGAAGTCGCTGGCCGGCCAGACCGCGAAGGCAACCACCGAGATCTCCGAGCAGATCACCGCGATCCAGACCGCGAGCGACGAGACCGTGACGGCGATCCGCAGCGTCATCGACGTCATCACCGAGATCGACCAGATCGGCACCGCGATTGCCGCCGCGATCGAGGAACAGGGCTCGGCGACCAAGGAGATCTCGCGCAGCGTTCAGGAAGCCGCGCGCGGCACGCAGGAGGTCAATTCCAACATCTCCGGCGTGCAGCGCGCCGCCGACGACACCGGCGGCGCTGCGAACCAGGTGCTGGGCGCGGCCGAACAGCTCTCGACGCAGTCCAAGGACCTTGCCGGCCAGGTCAACCGCTTCCTGTCCGACGTGCGGGCGGCCTGAGGTGATGGCCGGGCACGGCCCCGCCCGTCACGGCTGGCGAACCGTCTAGCCGCCGCGCAACCCGAGCACGCGGCGGGCGATCGCCTGGCGATGCACCTCGCTCGGGCCTTCGTAGACCCGCATCAGGCGCGCCTTCTGCCACAGCGCGTTGAGCGGCAATTCCAGGGTCACGCCGAGCGCGCCGAGCGTCTGCATGGCGTGGTCGCAGGCGTCATAGGCCATCTCGGTCGCGAACACCTTGATCATCGAAGCCTCGTGGCGGATGTCCTCGCCGCGGTCGGTCTTGTCGGCGGCCTCGCGCACCATCAGCCGGCACGCATGCATGCGCGTGGAAACATCGGCGATCCACCACTGGATCGCCTGGCGCTCGGCGAGCTTGACGCCGAACGTCTCGCGCTGCCTGGCGTGCTCGCACATCATGTCGAGCGCACGCTTGGTGATGCCGACGCAGGTCGACCCCATCTCGAGCCGCCGCGTGCGCAGCCGCAGCTGCATCGGCGCGTAGCCCTTGCCGACCTCGCCCAGCACGGAATCCTTCGGGATGCGGCAGTCCTCGAACACGATCTCGTAGGTCGAGCCGCCGCCGACCATCGGGATCTCGCGCTCGATAATGAAGCCCGCCGTGCCCTTCTCGACGATGAAGGAGGTGATGCCGCCCTGGCGCTGATCGTTGCCGACCCGCGCCATCACGATGATGAAGTCGGCGGCGCGCGCATTGCTGATCCAGATCTTGCGGCCGTTGAGCACCCACTGTTCGCCTTCGAGCACCGCGCGCGTCTTCATGCCCGCGGGATCGCCGCCGGCGCCGGGCTCGGAGATCGCGATCGCCGATGCCATCCGGCCCTCGATATAGGGCTGCAGATACTTCTTCTTCTGCGCATCGGTACCGACCGCCTGCAGCATGCGCAGGTTCGGCGAGTCCGGCGGCAGCACGAACGGCACGCAGCTGCGGCCGAGTTCTTCGTGCACCGCAGCCATCGTGCGCGTCGGCAGGTCGTGGCCACCGAGATCCTCGGGCGCATCGAGGCCCCAGAGGCCGAGCTCTTTCGAGACGTCGCGCAGCCGCTTGCGCTGTTCCGACGTGAGCTCGGGATGATCGCTGCCGGGCAGCTTCGATTTCAGATAATGCGGCTCGAGCGGGATCAGTTCGCGGTCGACGAATCTCGCGACGGTCTCGCGGATCATGGCTGTCTGTTCGTCATCGCTCATCTGAGATTCCTCGCCTAACGCTGTTGGATTTCAAGAACCAGTAGCGCATTTTTTGTCGGCGGGAATAGCGGAAACGCGCAGCCGCGCTCACGCTCGCGCGATGGTTTCACGGCGCGGAATTCAATATCCCGCGGCGTGGTCGATGCCTACGCAAATGCGCGGGACGCGCCCGTGCATCGCGCAGCCGATCGCGCCGCACGAGGTTGTTGCCCCTGAGCAAGCGATCGACGCGGCGCTAGTCGGCGAAGCCGACATAGCGGACAAAATCGTTGTTGGCCTCGCGGTCGGAGCGCACCGCATTGGCGGCAAAGCTGTCGTCGGGATAGCCCATCGCGACGCAGGTCATGATCACCTCGTCTTCCGGGATGTCGGCGACCTCGCGCACGATGTCGGAGCGCATGATGCCCTGGCCGTTGATCACGCTGCCAAGGCCGCGATCCCAGGCCGCCAGCACGATGCCGTAGCAGAGCGCACCGAGATCGAAATGGCAGACCGCGCCGGGATCGAGGATGCGGTCGTAAGTCAGGACCAGCGACACCGGAGCATCGAACTGACGGAAGCCGCGCAGCACCCAATCCTGCCGCATCGGCTTGTCGTCGCGGGCGATCCCCATCGCGCCGAACAGCTTCTTGGCGATGTCGACCTGGCGGCCGCGGTGCACGCCCTGGTACTCGCCATGGCTGACGATGTCGCGCTTCACCTTGGCGCCGGCGACCATCTCGTCCATGTTGCGGCGGCGCACTTCCTCCAGCGGCGCCCCGGTCAGGACGTGGACATGCCAGGGCTGGGTGTTCATCGAGGACGGCGCGCGCTTGGCCACCTCGATGATCTCTTCGACGGTCGCCCGGGACACCGGCTGCTTCTTGAACCCGCGCACGCTTTTGCGTGACTGTACCAGCGTCTCGAATTCCATTCCGCGCTTCCCCGATTTTGTTCCGCGCTGCACGCGGAATTTCCTTGATCTGATCGGGGTATTTTATCGACAAAATCGGCCATGGGAACTTGATCGGGCCAAGAATCCCGTATCCAATCCGGCCACTGGTTTGGTTTAGGGAGAACCCAGATGAAGCGGATTTTCTTGGCGGTGGTGATCGCGACCTTTGCCGCCAGTTCGGCATTTGCACAGGACGCCTCCTGCGAGACGAAAGCGGTCGGCAAGGACGGCAAGCCGCTGGCCGGCGCGGCCAAGACCTCGTTCATGAAGAAGTGCACCACGGATGCCTGCGAGAGCAAGGCAGTCGGCTCCGACGGCAAGAAGCTCGCCGGCGCGGCCAAAACCTCGTTCATGAAGAAGTGCCAGAGCGGCGCCTGAGCCCTCGACGGCGCTAACATCCCCCTCAATTCGGACAGATCATCGGGTCGCGCAGGGCGCGGCCCGAACGGCTATTGATCCGTACGCTTCAAGCCCTCAGAACGAGACGCCGACCCGCACGCCCCTGCTCCAGACCCGCCGGCAACGCTTCCGGGTGTTGCCGTGAAACATTTCGAAACGTTCTGGCAGCTGGATCGGCTTGGCAAATTCCAGGCAGGCCCCGCCGGCGGAATAGTCCACCAGCCGGCATTCGATCAGCGGCGCCTTCGGTTCAAGCTGGAGCTTGACCACGCTGGACACGCATCCGCTCGGACGAACACGCGCAAATCTCCGGGGATGCATCAGGCCGCCTCAGGTGAAATCGTACCCACAGGCTCGTCGGCGGTCGTTAAGATTCCGTTCAGATCGATGGTTACGAACCGTGGCTGCCGGACGGATCGGCGCGGGTGGCGCCCGGACGGCGCGAGGCGGCCAGCGTCTCCGATGGCGCTTCCCCGAACTGCGACCGATAGCTGCGCGAAAAATCGCTTAAGTGCCAGAATCCGTAGGCCAGCGCGCACGTCTTGACGCTGGGTGCCCCGGCAAGCAGTTGCTGGCGCACCAGCCAGAGGCGACGCAACCGCAAATAGCGATGCAGGCTGACGCCCCGGTAGCGCTGGACGGCGTCATGCAGCGTGCGCACCGACACGCCGATCTGCCTGGCGAGTTCGCCGCTGTAGATCGGATGCGCCACGTCGCCTGCCAGAATTGCGCGCGCGTCGTTGAAGACCTTGAACTGGCGCGTCGTGTTGGCCCGCGTCGTCCACTTGGCCGGCACGATCTCGGCGAAGGCGTTGTCGATCGCCGCAAGCAGCGTCTCCTTGATCGACTCGCCGCTAGCGAACTGGGCATCGTCGCTCGGCTGCGACGTCACGAGCAGGATGTGCCTTACCACTTCACGCAGCCGATCCTGCGCGCGTTGAGAAATCTCGTGAATGCTGAAATGAAGACCCGCCTGCGGCCAGCCGCGGTCGACAATCGCCGGCGTAAACATCACCGAGGCATATTGGCGGGGCGTCTCCTCCACCGACGAGTAGAACGCGCCGCCGCCACCGAGCACGATGACCGCGCGATCGCGCTCGACGCCGTTGAAGCGGATCGGGACCCCGTCATCCATCGTGAAGCCGACCGCGGTGGTCTGCGGCGCAAGCTGCGCGTCGACGATCCGCGGAAAGGACTGCGTGTAGTTGAGCTCGCATCCCGGCAAACTCAGGATGACCTGCTCGGCCGAAATCTTCCGCGCAAGTGGCGTGAAATCAACATCCAGATTTCGGATCGAACTCCGGAATGCATCAACATCGTCAAAACGAAAGACTCTCGGCACCGGCAATGGCGCCGTCAAATGACCGCTCCTGTGAAATGCTCTTGAAAAATTGCGCGCGACGCGGCGCCTTGCGCGCCGGCCCCATCAATAACTTCCATGCACAAAATGCGAATCGTCCAATAGGTTCAATCAGGAAAAATGCGGTCCGTTCGTCGAACCGGACAATCCGGCAATGTAACGCGGCTGCCGAATTTCGATAGTCTTTAGCGGGATATCCACCGCCGAGATCGGCCCTCCCCATCAATTTCTATACCCCTATTAAAGATTCGAGGAGCAGATTGGCATTGGGAACGATGATGTTCCTCGTCGCGGACCATTTTAGAGACCGCAATGATAGTTATTGCCTCGCCCGATCTTATTGCCAAGCTCGACCATGTCTTGAGAGCCGGTTCCCCAGACCTCCACACGCGCATGCTGCAGGAGGTGGCTGGGCTGTTTCTCGAAGACGCTCACCGCCTCAGCGCGCACCACGTCGAGATGTTCGACGGCATCCTGGTCCGACTGATCGAGAGCGTCGAGCTGCGGACCCTGACCACGCTCAGCCGCTCGCTTGCCGATGTGCGCCTGGTGCCGCGGGAACTCGCGCGCCGTCTGGCCAACCATGACGACGCCGATGTCGCCGCTCCGATCCTGCGCAAATGCGAATGCCTTCCCGATGCCGACCTGACCGACATCGCCTGGATGCGGGCCGAGGGACACCTCTGCGCGATCGCAGGACGCAAGGCCGTCAATGCGGAGCTCACGGACATTCTCTTGCTGCGGGGCGACAGCAGCGTGCTTCGGGTCCTCGCGCGCAATCCCGGCGCTGATCTGACCAGCGCGGGCCTCGCCATGATGGTCGATGCCGCCGAGCGCGACGACGACATCGCCGAGGGATTGATCTCGCGCAAGGAGCTGCCTCGCCGCGTCCTCGCCGACCTCGTGATGCGGTCCACGCCGCGCCAGCAGGCCCGGCTGCTCAAGCTTGCGCGGCCCGACCTTCAGGACACGATCCGCGCCGCCATCAATGCCGGCGCAGCCCGCGCCTCCGCAATCCCACCAGCCACAATCGACGATGCGGAGGCGCGGGCCACGGTGACGACGCAGCGCTCTCACGCTGGAAGCGCTCTCAGGTCGTGTGAGTGATGCAATGACGTATGGTGACCGCAGGGCGGAACGCGTCAGGCTCGAGACGCGCTATCCCGTCAATCTCATGGGTGTCGACGGCACGTGGCGGCGGAGTTGCATCCTGCTCGACGTCTCGCAGAGCGGGGCCCGGCTCGAGGTCGACGGAACGCTCGATGTGCTGAAGGCCCAGGAGTTCTTCCTGGTGCTGTCCTCGCGTGGACTGGCCTTCCGCCGCTGCGAGCTGGTTCGCGTCGACGGCGCCGAGATCGGCGTGCGATTCATCGAAGAGCGAAGGCGAAAGGGACGTCCCGTCGTTCCGAAATAGGAATTGCCGAAATGAGGATTGGCGGCATCAGGCCCGAGAGGAAGTTGACGACATGAGCGTGCAGAGATCGACCAACATCGCGGTGTCGACCGCCTCCACCGCACCGTTGCGCGGGACCATCGAGATCGACTGCGCCGGCACCGTCGCGACGTTTGCGATCGACGAGGAAATGGCGCATCGCTTGTGCGCCGATCTGGAACGGTTTCTGACCCAGGCTCAGCACAAGACCCGCGCAGCACGCCGACCTTGACCTGCGGACGACCGCGCCGCGCCTACTCCCGCTTGAAGCGATAGTCGAAGCGATCGCCGTCCGCCCTGATCAGGCCGACCGTCGGAGCCGGAAAATGGATCGGCAGGATCAGCGTGTCGGTTTCGGCGACGGAGGCAAAGAACTTCCGCCGCGATAGTGCCGATTGCTTCGGGTCCCAGTCGGGCTTGGCCGACCACTCCGGCTCGCGGCACTGGATCGCATGGTGCATCAGATCGCCCGCGACCACCGCGCGCTGGCCCTTCGAGAAGATATTGACGCAGCAATGGCAGGGCGAATGGCCGGGCGTCGGCGTCAGCGTGACGGTGTCGTCGAGCGCGTAGTCGTCGTCGACCAGCAGCGCCTGACCGGCCTCGACGATCGGCAGGCAATTGTCGCGGAACACCGTGCCGGGCGGATTGGCACCCTTGGCGTTCTCGGCCTCCCACGCCGCATACTCGCCCTTGTGGAAGACGTATTTCGCATTCGGGAAGGTCGGCACCCAGCGCCCGTCACGCAGCGTCGTATTCCAGCCGGTGTGGTCGATATGCAGATGGGTGCAGAACACATAGTCGATCTGCTCATAGGAGATGCCGAGCGCAAACAGCTCGTTGCGCCAGCGCTCCTTGCCCGGGAAGTCGAACGGCGGCGGGTGTCCCTTGTCCTCGCCGGTGCAGGTATCGACCAGGATGGTGTAGCGCGGCGTCCGCACCACGAAGGTCTGATAGGTGATCACCATCATGCCGCGGGCGGCATCGAAGACCTCCGGCTCCATCGTCTTCAGATGATGCTTGAACACATCGTCGTTGTAGGTCGGGAAGAAATCCTGCGGCCGCCGCCACGGTCCTTCACGCTCGATCACCGCGTCGATCGTGATGTCGCCGATCCTTATCTGCTTCATGGCTGTTTCGCTCCCACTTTTTGCGAAGCGTAGCGGGCGGTGCCTGACCCCACAAGCCGAGCGCCGCGCAACACGCCATGCGGCTTTGCATTGCTGGCATCGTCCATTCATCCGAAATGCCGCTCCTGCCGCGAGGCTGACGTATCCCGATGCTGACGTGACTGAAACGTTGGGTTGCCGCAAATCGACCAGAAAGCACCCCTACCCGGGCCGGCGATCCAGCAAGGAACCGAGTCGCTTGGGCAGGAAACTGAAATACGCGGCAGCGGCGATCGTTGCCGTCGCCGCCGCAATCTACCTCAACAACACCAGCCTTCTCGCAACGCATGCCGGCGGCAAGCCGGTGCTGCTCGCCCATCGCGGCATGGCGCAGCGTTTCGACGAGCGCGACCTCAGGAACGACACCTGCACCGCGGCGCGCATGCTGCCGCCAAGCCATGACTATCTCGAGAACACGATCCGCTCGATGCGGGCGAGCTTCGATCGCGGCGCCGATATCGTCGAGCTCGACGTCCATCCGACGACCGACGGCGAGTTCGCCGTGTTTCACGACTGGACCGTCGATTGCCGCACCGACGGCCAGGGCGTCACCCGCGAACAGCCGATGGCGCGGCTGAAGATGCTCGATATCGGCTTTGGCTACACCGCCGATGGCGGCAAGACCTTTCCGTTCCGCGGCAAGGGCATCGGCCTGATGCCGTCGCTCGACGAGGTGCTGAAGACCTTTCCGGATCGCCGGCTCCTGATCAACGTCAAGAGCCGCGATCCCGCCGAGGGCGAGAAGCTCGCAACGGTCTTGAACCGGCTGCCCACCTCACGGCGCAAGCTGATCATGGTCTATGGCGGCGACGAGCCCATCGAAGCGATCCGGCGTCTTGCGCCGGAGACGCGGACGATCTCGCGCGCGACGATCAAGAGCTGCCTCGTGGGCTACCTCGGCTATGGCTGGACCGGCATCGTGCCTGACGCCTGCCGCAACGCCATCGTGCTGGTGCCGATCAACTACGCGCCGTGGCTCTGGGGCTGGCCGGACCGTTTCCTCAACCGGATGGCCGCGGCCAACAGCGCGGTCTTCGTGCTCGGGCCTTATCAGGGCGGCGAATTCTCGACCGGGGTCGACGATGCCGAGCAATTCCGGCGCCTGCCGAAAAATTATTCCGGCGGAATCTGGACCAACGAAATCGAGACCATCGCCCGGCTCACCGGCCGTTAGACGAGGCCCGCTCCTCTTGTCATCTCGTCGTCATAGAAATCATGCGACTGAAGCGGCTCGTCGCATCGAGGACAACGCTATGAACGCACCGAACCTGACCCGCCCCAAGCTTGCCGAGACCGTCATCGAACCGACGGTCAAGCTGCGCGAGGTCGAGGTCGGACGTTGCTGCGAGGTGCTCGGCGACACCGCGATCGAATACACCGAGCTCGGCGATTACTCCTACCTCGGCAGCGGCTGCATGGTCGCCGACGCCGTGATCGGCCGCTTCTGCGCGATCGCGGCGCAGGTCCGCATCGGTGCGCCCAATCACCCGGTCGAGCGTCCCTCCCAGCACCGCTTCACCTACTGCCCCGAATATTACTCGGCCTCTGCCGAGCGCGATCACGGCTTCTTCAGCGATCGGCGCGCGGACCGTGTCGTGATCGGAAACGACGTCTGGATCGGCCATGGCGTGATCGTGCTGCCCGGCGTCACCGTCGGAGACGGCGCGGTGCTGGCGGCCGGCGCGGTGGTCTCGCGCGACGTCGCCCCATACACCATCGTCGGCGGCGTGCCGGCCCGGCCGATCAAGGAGCGGTTCAACCGCAAGATCGCGGCCGAGCTGTCGCAGATCGCCTGGTGGAACTGGCCGGCCGAGACCATCTGGGAGCGCCTGCCCGAGTTCCAGTCAGGTGATGTCGAGGCGTTTTGCGCGCGGTGGCGAGCTTGAGCTAGCTCCGCAGTCCCGGCGCTTCCTGGCCGGTGCGCGCGACATACTCAGTGTAGCCGCCGCCATATTGGTGGATGCCGTCAGGCGTCAGCTCCAGCACGCGGTTGGAGAGCGCGGCGAGGAAGTGCCGGTCGTGCGAGACGAACAGCATCGTGCCCTCGAACTCGGCGAGCGCGGATATCAGCATTGCCTTGGTGGCGAGATCGAGATGGTTGGTCGGCTCGTCCAGCACCAGGAAGTTCGGCGGATCGAACAGCATCTTGGCCATCACCAGCCGCGCCTTCTCGCCGCCCGACAGCACCCGGCACTTCTTTTCGACATCGTCACCGGAGAAGCCGAAGCAGCCGGCGAGCGCGCGAAGGCTGCCCTGTCCGGCCTGCGGAAACGCGTCCTCCAGCGACTGGAACACGGTGCGCTCGCCGGCGAGCAGGTCCATCGCATGCTGGGCGAAATAGCCCATCTTGACGCTGCCGCCGACCGCGACCGCGCCGTCATCGGGCTCGGTTGAACCGGCGACCAGCTTCAGGAGCGTCGACTTGCCGGCACCGTTGATGCCCATCACGCACCAACGCTCCTTGCGACGGATCATGAAGTCGAGGCCGTCATAGATGCGCTTGCTGCCATAGGCCTTGTGGACGTTCTTCAGGCTGACGACGTCCTCGCCGGAGCGCGGCGCCGGCTGGAATTCGAACGCCACGGTCTGCCGCCGCCGCGGCGGTTCGACCCGCTCGATCTTGTCGAGCTTCTTCACCCGGCTCTGCACCTGGGCGGCGTGCGAGGCGCGCGCCTTGAAGCGCTCGATGAACTTGATCTCCTTGGCGAGCATCGCCTGCTGCCGCTCGAACTGCGCCTGCTGCTGCTTGTCGGAGAGCGCGCGCTGCTGTTCGTAGAACTCGTAATTGCCGGAATAGGTGGTGAGCTGGCCGGCGTCGATCTCGACCACCTTGTTGATGATCCGGTTGATGAACTCGCGGTCATGCGAGGTCATCAGCAGCGCGCCTTCATAACCCTTCAGGAACTGCTCGAGCCAGATCAGGCTTTCGAGATCGAGATGGTTGCTCGGTTCGTCGAGCAGCATGACGTCCGGACGCATCAAGAGGATGCGCGCCAGCGCCACCCGCATCTTCCAGCCGCCGGAGAGTTTGCCGACGTCGCCGTCCATCATCTCCTGGCTGAAGCCGAGACCCGCCAGCGCTTCGCGTGCGCGGCCGTCGAGCGCGTAGCCGTCGAGCTCCTCGAATTGATGCTGCACCTCGCCATAGCGCGCGATGATGTCGTCCATCTCGTCGGCCTTGTCGGGGTCGGCCATCGCAGCCTCGAGTTCCCTGAGCTCGGCCGCGACCACGCTGACGGGCCCTGCCCCATCCATCACCTCGGCGACCGCGCTGCGGCCGGACATCTCGCCGACGTCCTGGCTGAAATAGCCGACCGAAATGCCGCGATCGAGCGAGACCTGGCCCTCGTCCGGGATTTCCCGGCCCGAGATCATCCGGAACAGCGTGGTCTTGCCGGCGCCGTTCGGCCCGACGAGGCCGATCTTCTCGCCCTTCTGGAGCGCCGCGGAGGCTTCGATGAAGAGGATCTGGTGACCGACTTGCTTGGAGACGTTATCGAGGCGGATCATGCTCTAATACTGGGGAACTGAGGGTTTGCGGCCTCTTATTCGATCTGGGACGTGGGTGGAAGCCCATTCCGCAGGTTCGTGCCGCGTTTCGTGCATGCCACGATCCTTGCCGATCGAATATGACATGAAGCGGTTCGATGATCGGTTTTGGGGCATCTTATGCAAGTCTGGTTTCTCTATCTGCTCGCGCTCGGCGCCGGCATCTGCGTCGCCGTTCAGCAGGTCCTGAACGGCAATCTCAGGTCCGCCCTCAACTCGCCGGCCTGGGCCGGGCTCGTCAGCTATCTCGGCGGGCTCGTGACGATGGCGGTCGTGCTGGTCGCGACGCGCGAGCCGGTGCCGTCCTGGAAGCTGGTGACGGCGGTGCCGTGGTGGGCCTGGAGCGGCGGCGTCCTCGGCGGCATCTTCATCCTGCTGATGATCCTGCTGCTGCCGCCGCTCGGCGCCGCGACCCTGCTGGCACTGGTGGTTGCGGGTCAAATGCTCGCGGGCATCGCGATGGACCATTTTGGCCTGTTCGGGCTGGCGCAGCACCCTGTGTCGGTTTCACGGCTGGCCGGCATCGCGCTGATCATCGGCGGCGTGCTTCTGATCAAGGATTGACGGGCTCTAGTTACGCCCGGCGCATCAGCCGCAGTTCGGCCGACAGGCGAAGGCTGCGCTTGCCGGCCAGCGCGATGCCTTCGAGCTCAGCACCGTCCGCACGGCACGACCCGGCGAAGCCGATGCCGACTTCATAACCGCCGAACACCGGGTACTCGCCCTTCGCCGGCGTATGCTCCTGGTTGACGATTTCGCCCCGCCAGCGGCCATCCGCGGACGAATACGAGCCGAGATAGTAGAAGAACGCATCGCCGCCGAGGATGCGGCCGTCCATCAGCAACATGACTCCGGTGAGCCCGGCGTCGACACCGTCGAGCGCGCGGAGATGGATAGAGTACAGTCCGTTGACGATGCCGCCGGGACCGACCGCCCCGCACGGCGGCAAGGCCTCGTCGTCGAGCGGCGCCAAATTCGCCCAGAACACGCCGTCCGGCATGGCGTCGGCCTTGCCCTCGAGCAGGATGGTGGAACCCTCGCGCCTGCCGCGCACCTTGATGACGGTGACGTCGGTGCCCATCAGCGGCTTGAAGTTCGGATCGTCATTGTGGCGCTCGGTGATCACCTCGGCGGCGATCTCGCCTTCCGTCACCTGATAGGTGCCGAGATGGGCAAAGGCCGAATTGCCGCCCAGCATCTTGCCGTCATGCATGCACATGATGCTGCGGCCGAATGCGCCGTTGATGCCGTACTCGACCTTGTAAAGTCCGTTGAGCACGCAAAAATCCAAAAATTAAAATTGATTCTGTTCGCCACATAGCACCGGGCCGAACGCCGCACCATTGCGTCTTTTGGCGCAGGCAACCCCGCAATGTCCGGGTGTGGACAGCAGCCGATTCGTCGCTTAGCTGTAGGCACCGTCCGCGTCGTGCTGCGTCACGCGGGATCTGGTCTGCCGGTTCTCTACTCTCCCAGTTCATTGTGTCCAAGCATTTGCGCATTCCGCCAATGGTCGCGCGGCCGCACCCGGCCTCGACACAGGCGAGGCTTCGAGGAGCATCACATGATCAATCGCTTTGGGCTGGCCGCCGCGCTGGCGCTGCTGCTCGGCAGCAGCAGCACAGCCCCGGCCCAGTCGCTGCCCGACTATATGGGGCCGATCTCCGGTAAGACCTCATCAACGCCGGCCGACGTCGCGACCAAGGACGTGCTCGCGCTCAACACCGGCATGTTCGAGCTCTATGGCGATGCGGCGCGGATCTTCCAGAAGAACATCCTCGACAAGCATCCGGTGATCCTCGGCCTGTTCTCCGGCGCCGGCGGCCGTCTGATCCTGTACCGGCCGGGCAAGCCGCCGACCGAAGCGCCGCAGGTGCCGATCGTCTATCAGCTGCTCAAGTCGGTCGGCCACAGCACGATGGCGCTGGCCGAGGTGGTCGGTCCCTATGTCAACAATCCCGACGACAAGGCATGGCGCGGGTCGATGCAGGCCTATCGCAGCCGGATGCAGTCGGCGCTCGACGGGCTCGATGCCACGCCGATGCAGGCGGACTGGCGCGACAACAACCGCGCCATCCTCAAGAACAACATCGCCTTCATGGATGAATGCCTCACCGCCGGCGCCATCCCCTTCGCGACGCTCGAGGCGTTCGGCAAGAAGCAGGCGCCGCTGCTCGCCAAGAACGTCGCCTGGGCTGCGCAGACCCAGGTCGCGCACTGGATGACGGTCATGGCCGACTGGAAGAGCCAGCTCGGCGCCGACTGGGACAAGACCTACGGCGCGAGCAACACGATCTATGTGGCACGGCAGAACAACGTGATCTTCAGCGTGCTGGCGCAGTTCTTCGGGTCCGACGCCATCAACAGCCGCCTGATGCTGATCGAGACGATCTCCTTCACCACGACGCCGTCGGACATGCTGGAGTCGCTGACCCGGATCATCGCGGACCGCTCGGTCGGCGCGCTGTTCTTCGGCAGCTACCATCTGATGGACTATGAGCTGATGGGGGGCGATGCGCGCGAGGCGATCATCGCCGAGACCAAGAAGCGCGGCATGACGGCCTTCCTGCCGCCGCTGGTGCCGTTCGGTTCCAAGCAGTGGCCGACGCTGATCACGCCGGGTCCGGGACCGGCCACCATCGCCGACCTGAGGTGAGGCCCCCCTTACGACCTTATGCGGCGTTGCGGTTGCGCTTGCTTTGCCGCAATAGGTCCGCGTGTATTGCACCAATTGTTAAACCCCGGCGCGATATGCCGTCGTCGAGGTGTCGATGAAAGATCAGACCATGCGGCCTTCGCGACGCGAATTCGTGAAGTGGTTGTCGGCAGGCGGCATCTCGGTCAGCCTGTCGCATCTGGCGCTGGCGAAGGAACCAGCTTTCGCGAGCCGCGAGACGCTGCCCGGGCGCGGCCATTTCAATCCGGCGGAAAGCGGCGCCGGCCGTGTCGACGGCGTGGCCAAGGTCACCGGCGCAAAGCTCTACGCCTCTGATTTTCGCGCCGCCGACATGCCGGGCTGGCCCGCGACCACCGCGCACGCCATCCTGGTGCGCGCCGATGACGCGACGCATGTCTATGCAGGCATGGACCTCGTCCGACTCGATGGTCCGGCAAAGCCGTCGGTTATCGTGACCGCTGCCGATCTCGACCGGATCGGCACGCGGGTTCCGGAATTCTACACCGGCGACCTGTTCTGCCCGGTCGGCAAGACGCCGCTCTATCTCGGGCAGCCGGTCGCGCTGTTGATCTTCGAGCGGTTCGATGCTTTCGACCGCGCGCGCCTTGCGCTGCGCGACGGCGGCTTCGTCAAATTCGGCGACGAGACCGGTCCGGTCATCCTGCCGAACTACGGCGCGTATCGCTTCACGCGCGTGGCGGGCGCCACGCCTGACGCGCCCGACGTCTATTCGCCGATCCAGGCCGGCTGGGTTTCGCCGAGCCGCATCCAGAACGCGGCGCTGCCGGTCTGGCTGCCGCTCGCCAAGGAGACCAAGGCCGACTACGCCAAGGCCGCGACCCATGGCGAGGCGATCCGCGCCCAGCTCGCCAAGGACGATCCGACGCAGCTCGTGCTCGACCGCGAGTTCGAGACCCAGTCGGTCGATCCGATGTTCCTCGAGCCGGAGAGCGGGCTCGCCTGGTACAGCGACAACAGCGGCAATCTCGAACTGGTGCTCGGCGTGCAGTCGCCCTATGAGGCGACCGAGTCGATCGCTTTCATGCTCGGCAAGGCCCGCCCGCCGTTCCGGCCCTCGCACATCAACGCGCAATTCGCCCATGTCGGCGGCGGCTTCGGCGGCCGCGACCATACCCCGTTCGTGCTTTACGTGGCGCTGGCGGCGATGTTCTTCCCGGGCCGGCCGGTGCGGCTGGCGCAGGACCGCTACCAGCAGTTCCAGGGCGGCATCAAACGCCACCCGATCAAGATGCGCTCGCGGATCGGCATCGATCGCGCGAGCGGCAAGATCACCGCATTCGCCGCCGACCATGTGCTCGACGGCGGCGGGCTCGCCAACTTCTCGGCCAATGTCGCGGTCGTTGCCGCGACCGCCGCGATCGGCATCTACGACATCCCCAAGGTCGACGTCACCACCGTGGCGCTGCATTCGCGCGGCGTCCCCGCAGGCTCGATGCGCGGCTACGGCACGCTGCAAACTATGACCGCGCTCGAAGTCCTGATCGACGAGGCGGCGAGCGAGCTCAAGGTCGATCCGATCGCGTTCCGGCGCAACAATGCGCTGAAGCAGAACGGCCGGACCATGACCGGCAATCCCTACATCGTATCGGTGCGCACGCCCGACATCCTCGACAAGCTCGAGACGCATCCGATCTGGCGGCAGCGCGCTGACTTCAAGCAGAAGGCGCCGGAGGGCCGCCTGGTCGGCACCGGCGTCGCCTGCGTCACCAAGGATTACGGCTCGGGCGCGGATTGCTCGCTCGGCCGGGTCGAGATCAATGCCGAGGGACGGATCGCGATCCATTGCGACCACGTCGAGATGGGCAATGGCGTCGGCACCGCGCTCGCCAACCGGGTCGCGAGCCATCTCGGCGCCGTCGCCGACGAGGTCGCCGTCTCCCGCGTCGACAGCTATGACGCGCTCGGCCTCGTTACCTCGGGCGATCCCTACACGATGGATCAGAAGACCCAGGATCTCGCCGAGAGGAACCCGCGCTGGGTGCCCGCGATCAGCTCGGCGACCAGTGCCTCGATCGGCGCCCATGTCGGCACGCACTCGTCGGCCGAGGCGGCGCGCGTCATCTTCCGCTTCGGCCTGTGGCCGGCGGCGCTCGAGCTCTGGCATATCGCCAACGCCGATCCCCGCGCCCGCCGGTGGGACAAGGCGCGCTGGAAGGATGGCCACTTGGCACTCGACGATCTCGCGCCGCTGCCCTTGCCGAAGCTTGCCGCGACCGCGCATGCGCGCGGCTTCGTCACCGGCGCCATCGCGCACAGCTTCTCGCGTTGGGCCTGGTCGCGCGCGCGCTTCCCGCTGTTCGGCGAACAGTACCGCGCCGAGATCGACGCGCTCGCTGTTCGTCGTGGCCGGAACCAATTCGAGCGGATCGACCGAACAAGCGTAAAATTCCCGCCGACCGACAACAACCGGATCGGCACCGCCTACACCTCGATGTGCGGCACGCTGGTCCGCGTCGAGATCGAGCGCGCGACCGGCAGCTTGCGCATCGCCAAGGCCTACAGCGTGTTCGAATGCGGCCAGGCGCTGGTGCCTGAAGTGGTGCTCGGCCAGTCGCATGGCGGCTTCGCGATGGGCGTCGGCTACGCCCTGCTGGAAACCCTGCCGCCGTTCGAAGGCGGTCCCGGCAACGGGCAGTGGAATCTCGGCCAGTACCTGATCGCGCGCGGCTCCGACCTGCCGCTGCACGATCTCGAGATCGAGATGCTGCCGCCGCTGACGCCGGACGAGCCGCCGAAGGGCATGGCCGAGGTGGTGATGATCCCGATCGTGCCGGCGCTGCTCAACGCCATCAACGATGCCACCGGCCACCGCTTCCGCTCACTGCCGGTGACAACAAGCCTGCTCAAGGGAGCGCTGGCGTGACGACGCTCAACCTCACCATCAACGGCCAGAAGCACGGCCCGATCGAGGTCCGCGACGACCTCTCGATGAACGATTTCCTTCGGGAAATGCTCGGCATGACCGGCACCAAGTTCGGCTGCGGCGCCGCGCAATGCCTGAGCTGTGCCGTCATCATCGATAATCCCGACGGCACGAGCTACACCACCCCGACCTGCGTGGTGCCGGCCGCGAATTTCGACGGCAAGGCGATCCGCACCGTCGAGGGCCACGCCAGGGACGGCGAACTCTCGGCGTTGCAGCGCGCCTTCATCGACCACTTCGCGTTCCAGTGCGGTTATTGCACGGCCGGCTTCCTCAACGAAGGCCAGGTGCTGCTCGAACGGCTGGCGAAGACGCCGGTGGCGCGGGACCAGCTCGAGAGCGTCATTGCGGATGCGCTCGACGGCCATCTGTGCCGCTGCACCGGCTACATCAAGTATCACCAGGCGGTGCGCGACGTGATCCTCGCCGATTCCAAACGCTACCTGACCGCCAGCAAGTGAGCGCGCGAGCAATGCCATCGGACACGCGGTTTCGGATCGTTGCAGTGCTGACGGCGCTCGCGACCAGCCTGTGCGCAGGCTACGCGGCATCGGAAAGCGCAAGCCACGACCTCGCCTCGCCCGAAAGCTTCGCCGGCATCGGGAATGTCGAGCAGCGCTCGGCGGCGATCTTCACCGAGCTCGGCAAGGTTCTGACGCATCCGCGCTGCACCAATTGCCATCCCGCCGGCGACAGCCCGCGGCAGGGCGACATCAGCCGCATGCATCAGCCGCCGGTGACGCGCGGTGCGGACGGCCACGGCAAGGACGCCATGCGCTGCTCGATCTGTCACCAGCACGCCAATTTCGATCCCGGTCGCGTGCCGGGCCACCCGGAATGGCACCTTGCGCCGCGCGAGATGGCATGGGCCGGCAAGACCGTCGGCGAGATTTGCGCACAGATCCGCGACCCCGCGCGCAATGGCGGCCGCAAGGTCGAGGAGCTGATCGAGCATATCGGCAAGGACACGCTGGTGGGCTGGGCCTGGCATCCCGGCTTCGGCCGCGCACCGGCACCGGGCACGCAAGCGCAGGCCGGCGCACTGGTCGAGGCCTGGGTGAAAACCGGCGCGGCCTGCCCCGCGCCTTAGTTGCGCTAAGCACGAACTAGTGGCGCTTGAAATACTGCACGTCGCGCTCGTGCTTCTCCGCCGCCGCGCGCGACTTGAAGGTGCCGAGATTGCGGCGCTTGCCGGTCTTCGGATTGACCTTGCGGGAATAGAGGCGGTACTCGCCGGAACGCAGTTTGCGGATCATGACATCGCCTCGCCAATGCCTTTCGCATGTCAACGACATGCCGCGGCGAGCGTTCCAGTTTGATTAGAAGCAGAGATTGGTCACGGGATTGCCGCGCTTGTCCTTGATGACATAGGGACAGCGGGCCCGCTCCAGCGCCTTCTTGGCATCCTCGTCGCCGAGCGCGGCCGCCCGCTCGTAATAGGCCTTTGCGGCATCGCTATCCTTCGGCCCGCCGCGGCCGGCTTGCGCGAAGGCGCCCATCCGCTCCAGCGCGCCGGGATGGTTCTGCGCGGCGGCCTTCTCGAACAGCGCCCGCGCGGCGGCATCGTCCTGCGCGCCGCCCTTGCCTTCGGCCAGCATCATGCCGAGCTGGTACTGCGCTTCGGCATTGGTCTCGGCGGACTTGCCGAGCAATTCGCGCGCGCGTGCCGGATCAGCCGCTGCGCCGCCGCCGAGCGCGGCGAGATTGCTGACGCCGCGCGCGTTGCCGGCCTGCGCCGCGCGCTCGAACAATTTGCGCGCCTGCGCCTCGTCCCTGGCGAAGCCGGTGCCGTTACCGTAGAGCACCCCGAGCTCGACCATCGCCGATGTCGAGCCCTTGTCGGCCGCCTTGCGCCACGCGCTTGCGGCTTCCGCCGTCTGCCGATTGGCGGCATAGGCCCGGCCGAGCTCGTACATCGCGCGGCGCGACGATCTTGCGGCCACCGCGCAGTACTTGATCGCGGTCGCGATGTCGGCCGACGCGATGTCGGGCACGCCCTTCACGTCGGCCGGCTTGTCGGGATCGGTGGGATCGGCGGCAAGCCGGTCGCACAGCACGAGGTCGGCCGATTGAGCGTGGGCAAGCACGGGCGCGGCCAGCGCCACAGCAAAGACAATCGCGTGAAGTGGTTTGAACATGACCAGCAGAGTGCGTCGCGGTGCGGGCGAATTCAAGGCTCGAGCCCGGTCTCGCGCAGCACCGGCGCGACTTCAGCCGACGACAGATAGCGCAGCAGATGATCGGCGGCCGCTGCGCGCTGCGACGCTGCCACGCGGCCGGCGGAGAACACCGCCGGGGTCTGCAAATCCAGCGGAATCGGCCCGACGACCTCGATACCCTCGATCTGCTTCAACTCGCTGATCTGCTGGATCGCCAGATCGGCGTCGCCGCTGACGAGCTTCTCCGCGGTGAAGCCGCTCGGAATGATCACCGCCCGCGCGTTGATCGCCTCCACAATGCCGAGACGCTCGATCAACTGCGCGAACAGGATGCCGCTGGCGCCGAGCCGCGAATAGGCCACCGCCCGCGCACCGAGCAGCGCCGCACGCAGCGCGGCTTCGGTTGCGATGTCGGGATGCGCGGCCCCCGCCTTCACCGCGACGCCGACATAGGAGCGCGCAAGATCGACAGCACTTTGGCGCGCAACGCGGCCCTCGCCGATCATCTCGTCGAGGCCCTCGCGGGTCAGGATCACGAGGTCGGCGCCCTCGCCGCCGCGCAGGCGTTCGAGCAGTGCCAGCGTCGGGGCGAAATCGGCGTCGATCGCAACGCCGCTCGCCGCCTGATAGGCGGCGGCAAGCCGCGCGACCGCGCCCTTCAGCGCCAGCGTCGAAAGCACGCGAACCGAATTGCCCATATGCCTATGCCCGGCGCATCAGCTTGAGCGCGGCCGTGAGCCGCAGGCTGCGCTTGCCGGCAAGCGCGGTCGCCTCCAGCACGGCGCCCTCGGCGTCGCAGGTGCCGGCAAAGCCGATACCGACCTCGTGGCCGCCAAAGATCGGATTCTCGCCCATCGCCGACGTGTGCTCCTGATTGAGGATCTGGCCTTTCCAGCGGCCTTTCTCGGAGGTGTAGGTGCCAAGATAGTAGAAGAACGCGTCGCCGCCGAGGATGCGGCCGTTGTTCAGCAGCATCACGCCGGTGAGGCCACCGTCGACTCCGTCGAGCACGCGGATGTGGATCGAATAGAGCCCGTTGATAACACCGCCCTCGCCGACCCCGCCGGCGATCGGGATGTCTTCCTCGGTGATCGGCGTCATCACCGACTGGAACGGCACACCGGGCAACTCCTTCAGTTCGCCCTTGAAGCGATAGAGTTCACCGTCCGGCCGGCCTTTGGCAATCAGCGTGGCGTCATCGGTACCGGCCATCGCGCGGTAATTCGGATCCGGGTTGTGGCGGACGGTCTGGATCTCGACTGCGATCTCGTCGCCAGCTTTCGCGTAGGTGCCGATATGGGCGAACGCCGAATTGCCGCCGAGCATCTTGCCGTCGCCGACATACATCACGCTGCGGCCGACGGCGCCGCCGAGTTCGAACCGGACCTTGTAAAATCCCTCAAACAAGCGCCGTGTCCCCGGCAGCCAAGATGCACCCGTTGTCTAGCGCGGTTCATAACGCAGCGAAACCGGTTTCGGCAGCAGGCGGCCTGCACAGACCGTCATGAAACGCAAAGGTCCGCCAAGGCAGTCGCCCTGGCGGACCCGATTTGCGGTACCGGACGGTTCGATCCGGGGCCCGATAACTGCTTAGGCAGCAGCCATTTAAGCCGCAGCCTTCGCTCCGGTCGGAACCTCGGAGATCGTCTTCAGGATCTGCGAAGCGATCTGGTAGGGGTCGCCTTGCGAGTTCGGGCGGCGGTCTTCCAGATAGCCCTTGTAGCCGTTGTTGACGAACGAGTGCGGCACACGGATCGAGGCGCCACGGTCAGCCACGCCGTAGCTGAACTTGTTCCAGGGCGCGGTCTCGTGCTTGCCGGTCAGGCGCTTGTCGTTGTCCGGGCCGTAGACGGCGATGTGATCCATCAGGTTCTTCTCGAAGGCTCCCATCAGCTTCTCGAAGTATTCCTTGCCGCCGACTTCGCGCATGTACTTGGTCGAGAAGTTGGCGTGCATGCCCGAGCCGTTCCAGTCGGTGTCGCCGAGCGGCTTGCAATGGAATTCGATGTCGATGCCGTAGCTCTCGGTGAGACGCAGCATCAGGTAGCGAGCCATCCACATCTGGTCAGCGGCGGTCTTGGAGCCCTTGCCGAAGATCTGGAATTCCCATTGGCCCTTCGCCACTTCGGCGTTGATGCCTTCGTGGTTGATGCCGGCGGCGAGGCAGAGATTGAGATGCTCCTCCACGATCTTGCGGGCGACGCTGCCGACGTTCTTGTAGCCGACGCCGGTGTAGTACGGGCCCTGCGGCGCCGGATAACCCTCTTCCGGGAAGCCAAGCGGGCGGCCGTCCTTGTAGAAGAAGTATTCCTGCTCGAAGCCGAACCAGGCGCCGTCGTCGTCCAGGATGGTGGCGCGCTTGTTGGACGGATGCGGGGTCTTGCCGTCGGGCATCATGACTTCGCACATCACCAGCACGCCGTTCTCGCGCGCGGCGTCGGGATAGCAGGCGACCGGCTTCAGCACGCAGTCAGAGCTGTGGCCTTCAGCCTGCTGGGTGGACGAACCGTCAAAGCCCCACAGCGGAAGCTGTTCGAGGGTCGGGAACGACGCGAATTCCTTGATCTGCGTCTTACCGCGCAGGCTCGGCGTCGGCGTATATCCGTCGAGCCAGATATACTCGAGCTTGTACTTGGTCATTGAACCTCTCTGTTGATGATGCAAAACCGTGAGGAACCGAAAGCCAGTCGGCCGCCGCACGCGTACCCGGCCACCATCGGCCGGCTCTTACTAAGCAATTAAAATGCCAGTCGCTGCACTGCGGCGCCCGCCCGGTCGCGGATGTCCACAGCGGACATCGCATTTTTTTCTGCGACATAGCAGCGCGGCTGGCATGCGCCGCGGTCAGTCAAAATCTTCTCCCAGCGCCCTCCGCCGCCCGTTTCTGCAGCAAATTCGGCTACGGCATCGCCTGCCGCTTAATGCGGCGGCAGCACTATGTGACAGTTCGTGTCCAACGGTCGGGCGCCCTGCAACCACCGCGACGGCTCAAGCGTTGGTCAGCTGCATCCTGCCTCACAGAAAGCAAACCCGAACTTGCCTATGAATTGGTCAAATCATGACTATTTCTTGGTCACTTGCACCCCGCCAAGCCCGGGCCGATATCGAAAGCACGGTAACCACACGCGAATGAGTCGGGCGCACCATGGAGGCTCGCTCCGGCCAAAGGAGACTTTGACATGATCACCACGGGCCAACACCAAGGACCGATCCAAGGATCGGCAACGATCTATCAATTCCCGGCAGGGGGCCGCGCGGCTCTCGGCGGACGCCGCTACGGCGAGACGCGGGCCGCGCTCGAACTCGCCGCTGAAGTCGAGACCGCGGCCTGCAGCGAGAGCTGGTACCATCAGGCGGCGATCGACGACGCCAAGCCGGGCCGCGATCACTGATGTCGACGCGATCGAGGGGCGCGACGCAAAAACGTCAGACAGCAGAACAATAACAAGGGTCGGAACGCGAGCGTTTCGGCCCTTTTTTCATGCCAGTTCGTTTCATGCCAGCTCGCAGGCCGTCGCCGGCCGCCTCGCATGCCGGAGCCTGGCAAGCCCGGTCCGGCTGATCTCAAGCGTGACCCCGCCACCCCTGTAGCGTGTGCCCGTCAGCGACAGGCGCTTCTTCAGCGTCACCGCCTTGCCGTCGAGTTGCAGATGCGCGCGCGTATCCCCGTTGAAGAACCCGGCAATGAACTGCGTGCCGTCAGCGCAATGATAATTCCGGAAGGCGGACTGCGCCGACACGTTCGAGGAACCAAAGAGCTCGAAAAGAATTGCGCCGATGACAATGGCGCCCCCGCGATAAGCCATATTCTCCCCCTGACCGGCCGGTTATAGACCTGTCTGCGTCACTATTCCTGCGCCAAGACCTCATCAGCCGCAACAGGCCCGCCCGATGTCCGAAGCCCCTGCCCGTCACCTCAATCTCGCCGGCGCCAGCAATTTTCGCGACCTTGGCGGCTACCAGACGCGCGACGGGCGGACGGTGCGCTGGCGCCAGATCTTCCGCTCCAACCATCTTGCGCATCTCACCGAGCAGGACGTCGCCGTGGTGCGCTCGCTCGGGGTTAAAAGCGCGTTCGATTTTCGCGGCGTCGCCGAGCGCGCCGAGGCGCTGTGCGGCATGAGCGACGTCACCGTGCATTCGCTCCCCGTCGAGCCGACCGTGGTGGCGTCGCTGCGCGCGATCGCCAGCAGCCGTCAGCTCTCGGAAGCCGATGCAATCGATGTGATGCGGGATTCCTACCGGGGCTATGTGCAGGACAACACCGCGCGCTACCGCACGCTGTTTGCCCATCTATTGGAGGACCGCGCGCCGCTCGTGATCCACTGCACCGCCGGCAAGGACCGCACCGGCTTTGCCTGCGCGCTGATCCTGCACGCGCTCGGCGTGTCCGAGCAGGTGATCGCGGACGACTATCTCCTGACCAACCAGTTCTACAAGCGCGACCCGGCCCACAGCACCGAGTTGCCCGATGATGTCAAGCAGGTGCTCGGCACGGTGCGCGCGGCGTTTCTGGAGGCTGCATTCGAGGCGATCGATGCCGATTACGGCAGCCTCGACGGTTACTTCCGTGAAGGCCTCGGGCTCGGCCAGGCCGAGCGCAAGGCGCTTGAAGGCCGCTACCTGCAGGCCTGATCCGTTCGCGCGACAACGTTTTCGAGCGAAGTGGATATCGGTTCGCGTGAAGAAACGCGACCAAGCCGAAAAGCTCAGGCCGCTGCGGCCTCGAGCTCGAGCTCCGCGTCGAGGTCGGCAATCACATCCTCGAACGCCGAGATCGCCTGCTGGATGGCCGCGATCTGCATCAATTCCCAGCTGCCCACTGGTCCGTTGCGGTTTTGCAGTGCCACCACGAGATCGCGCCGCTGCTCCTTAAGCTGAACGAGCGGTAAACCGTGATCCGGAAGATTTCCCATTCGCATAACCCCTACCTTGGCTGGAGCTCAGCTTCTAAGGAAAGGGTTCTGCAAACGACTTACGGAAGTGCTGCAAATTTTATCCAACCAGCCTTACCCCGTAGTCTTACGTAGTCGGCGTCACGTGATGGCCTCCGGCTTCAATGCGTCGTCGATCGCGCCGAACAGCGACTGGGTCACGCAATTGGTCGCCCACTCGCTGGTGTGAAGCTGTCCGCCATCGTCGAGCTCGCCAAGCGGAATCCCGTCATCGGTCCAGCGCTTCATCAGCGCGAAGCGGCTGAACAGATTCACCTTCTTGCTTGAAGTCACTTCGGCGATCATCGGCATGATCACATTGGCGAGATTGAGCGCAGCTTCCGTCCCGACGATCGCCTGGGTGTACTGGGAATCCATCACGACGACGTCAAGCGGAAGCGCTGCGAGCACGTCGAGCCCGGCCTCCAGCGCGGCGCGCACCTCGGCGGGATTGTAGCTCTTGTAGACGGCGTTGGTGCCGACCTGCCAGATCACCAGCACCGGCGCCTCAGCCGTCACGTCGGACTCGATGCGCGAATACTCCTCCGGCGCTTCCTGGCCGCCGATCCCCCGGTTGATCACGTCGATCATCCGGCCGAAGAAGCGTTGCCGCAGCAGCATCTCGAGCCGCGGCGGGAACGGCAGGATGTTGTCGGCGCCCGCGGTCGACGACGATCCCAGCGCCACCAGTTTGACCTTGCGCTGATGCCGCAGCGCATCCGCGAAGTGCGGCAGCTTATGTCCGAACCTGACGAGATCGAGATGGGCTTCGCACGGTCTGGGTGTCGGCATCGCAAACATCCTTGAGGCGAATGAATTGATGAATGCGCGCAGTAGGCGGCGAAATTGGCGGCATTGCAAATGAATTCCGCCTGATCATAGTGGGCAGTCGTTTGCTCGCGAATGCGGAGACCGCCATGCACGGAAAAGCCATCGTCATCACGGGCGCCCTCGGCGCGCTTGGCAAGGTGGTCGCCACAGAGGCGCTGGCGCGCGGCGCGCGCGTCGCCGGCATCGATCACGCTGCATCCACGCTTGCGGCGACGGCCGACCATATCGAGCTGGGCGGTGTCGACCTTACCGACACCGCGCAGGCGACCGCCGCGATCGACAAGGCGGCCGGGCATTTCGGCCGGCTCGACGGGCTGATCAACATCGCCGGCGGCTTTACCTTCGAGGCGGTCAGCGACGGCGACCCGGCGACCTGGCAGCGCATGTATGCGATGAACGTGATGACGGCGCTCAACACCTCGCGCGCCGCCATCCCGCATCTCACCAAGTCGGGCGCCGGGCGGATCATCAATATCGGCGCACTCGGCGCCTTGCAGGCCGCCTCCGGCATGGGTCCCTACGCCGCCTCGAAGGCCGGCGTGCACCGCCTGACGGAGTCGCTCGCCGCGGAACTGAAGGGCAAGGTCACGGTCAACGCGGTGCTGCCCTCGATCATCGACACCGCCGCCAACCGCGCCGCGATGCCGAAAGCCGACATCTCCAAATGGGTGACGCCGAAGGAGCTCGCCGACGTGATCCTGTTCCTCGCCAGCGATGCCGCGAGCGCCGTCACCGGCGCGCTGCTGCCGGTGAACGGGCGGGTTTAGTCCGCAACCAGTAGCCGCAGCTTCGACCGGAAACGGATGCTCTGCTTGCCGGCGAGCGCCATGCCGTCACCCTCGGCGGTCTGGTCGGTGTAGGTGCCGGTAAATCCGATCGTGACCACCTTGCGTTCCCATACCGGGCGCTCGCCATAGGTCGGCGAATGCTCCTCGTTGGTGACCTCGCCCTTCCACTTGCCATCGGCTGCGGTGTAGCTGCCGTAGGCAAAGAAAAACGAGTCGCCGCCGCGCATCTGTCCGTCGCGCAGCACCATGACGCCCTGGTTGCCGCCAGAGACGCCGTCGAGAAATTCGACGGTGATGTGATAGAGCCCGTTCCGGATCATGAGCTGCGCCTGGTCCCGGTTCCGACAATAGCCGTTCGGCCGCGCCTTGGGCAAATTTCATCCGCCTCGGCGAGCGCAATTCCGCGCTATGCTGACGCACCGAGTCGCGGCCGGATGCCGCAGGAGCCTGCCTGTTGGAAACCGCGCTTTATCTGCCCGTCAAAAGCTTCCTGGAAAAGCTCGGCTTCACCGTGAAGGGCGAGATTGGCGGCTGCGATCTCGTGGCGCTGAGCGGCGACGATCCACCGGTCGTCGTGATCGGCGAGCTCAAGCTCGCCTTCAATCTCGAACTGATCCTGCAGGCGGTCGATCGCGCCGGCGCCGCCGACGAGGTGTGGATCGCGGCCAAGGTGTCGGCCCGAGGCAAGGGCCGCGAGAGCGACGCGCGCTATCGCAATCTGTGCCGGCGGCTCGGCTTTGGCATGCTCGGCGTGACCGATCGCGGCGACGTCGAGGTGCTGGTGCCGCCGCCGACCGCGGCGCCCCGCCGCAATCCGAAGAAACGTTCACGGCTGATCACCGAGCACCGGAAACGCAAGGGCGATCCCGCGATGGGCGGATCGACGCGGGCGCCGATCATGACCGCCTACCGGCAGCAGGCGCTGGCCTGCGCCTCGGCGCTGTCGGTTGGGCCGCGGCGGGTGCGCGACCTGCGGGCCGACATTCCCGACGCCGGCAAGATCCTGCTGCATAATGTCTATGGCTGGTTCGATCGCGCCGAGCGCGGCATCTATGTGCTGACCGATGCCGGCCGCGCCGCGCTGAAGCGCTGGCCGCAGCAACAGATGAGTGCATCCGGGGCAGAAGCCACCCCGTAGAGCATGATCCGGAGAAGTGCGAAGCGGCTTTCCGAGAAGATCATGCCCAAACAAGAACCTAAAGCGCGATGATGACTTGGCTTCATCGCGCATTGGAGGGGATATCATGATCGTCGTCACCGGCAGCGTCACTGCCCGCCCCGACTCGTTCGACGAGGTGCGGCGCTTGAGCCTCGAGCATGTCCATCGCTCGCGCACCGAGCCCGGCTGCATCTCGCATGCGGTCCATGTCGACTGCGAGAATCCGCTCAGGCTGATGTTCTTCGAGCAATGGGCCGACCGCGCCGCGCTGGCCGCGCATTTCGCGGTCCCTGCGTCACGCGACTTCGTCCGCTCGCTGCAATCTCTCGCGGCCGCGGCGACCACCATCGAACTTTATGACGCTCACAAGATTGAGAGACTCTAGCTGCATGGCTGGATTGCCATCTCACATTCATATTGCAATGCAACATTGGGGACCTTACGTATCTCCCGCGATTCAATGATGAGGCGGCGATGAGCGGAGACTGGAATACCAAGTATGGCACCCGGCGCGTGCGGCATGATCCGCCGACGTTGGAAGAAGCAATCTTCGCTGCCATCGGCATCACCGATGACGTGGAGGCCCAGGCCGAAATCGCGTCGGCCCTGATGGGGCTGCCCTATGACGATGTGCTCGCCGAGGTGAAGAAAACCGCGCGCGTCAGTGCCCGCACCGGCACGGCAACCCGCGTCATCGCCGGCGAACAGGGCGCGCAGCGTTCCGTCGTGGTCGAGCGCCGCGTGGTTCGCCGCTTTGCGACCGACAAGCGCACCGGCACCTGAGAAACACCATCCAATTGCTGAAAGAAGAAGGGCAATCCATTGAATGGATTGCCCTTCTTGGTTTGACGTGAGATTTTTGTTGGACGCGTTTCCTTGACGCGAACCGGTTTCCGCTTCGCTTGGAGACGCTACCGGCTCAGGCCGCCCGACCCCAGCCGGAGATCTGCATCACCATGCGCCAATAGGCCCGGTTCATGTCGACGATCGCGCGTGCAGCCTCAACCGGCGTCACCGCGGCGACAGCCGGCACCGGTTCGGGCTGCTGCTGCTCGGTCAGGTCGATGCTGCCGGTCGACTCCCCATGACGGAAGGTCAGCTGGGCACCGAACTTGGTAGCGAGCGCCCGCATCGCATCGTTCTGCGCGCCGGTGGTGATGCGCAGGCTGCCGTAGCCCTTGGCATGCGCCTCGGCGATCAGCTTGCGGAACAGGGTGCTGCCGACGCCCTTCCGCCGCGCCGACCGCTCGACGCTGAAGGCGATCTCGGGCTGGACATCCGGAGACTGCTCCGGGGGATGCAATTCGGCCGCGCCGCGGACCACGCCGTCCTCGAAATAGGCGATGATGACGGTGCCGTCATTGGCGCAGCGCTCGGCGTAGCGGCGGATGAAACTGTCGTCGATGAAGCCATGAAAACGATCATGACGGCTGGTGCGATCCAGCCGCAGCAGGTGATCGCGCAGCAGCGGAAGCTCTTCCTGCTGGCTCAACGTCCGCACGGTGCCCTTGGCGGACGTCGAGCGAATGGAATCATAGTTCATTTCATAACTCCTCTTGGTAGCCCTCGAGGAGGCGTCGAGTCCCTAGCAGCTGCTATATTGTGCGCCGCACCATAAAATTCAAGTACTCAGATTCATTTAAGTAAACAATGCTGTGATTGGAAAATCACAGCATCACCCCATTATAATACCAGTTGCGTCTGGGTCACCACCGCGACCAGCTTGCCGTCTTCGGTCTCCAGCCTGGTCTGCCAAACCTGGGTCCGCCGCCCCCGGTGAACCGGTGTCGCGGTCGCAATCACGGTCGTCCCCTCCTTGGCCCCGCCAATGAAGTTGGTCTTGCTCTCCAGCGTCGTGGTGCCCTTGGCGCCCTCAGGCAGGTTGATCACGGTGGCTGCGGCGCCGACCGAGTCGGCGAAGGCCATCACCGCGCCGCCGTGGATGGTGTTTCGGAGGGTGCAGAGGTCCGGCCGCACCAGCATTGTCGCGACCACGCGGTCCTGGCCGGCCTCGGTGAAGGTGACGCCCTTTAGTTCCGCAAACGGCATCTTCATCGACTGGATCTTCTCGAGCGGCGTCATGGTCACTCCCTGCTTCGCGCGGTCTTTTTCAAGATTGGTGCGGGCATGATGGAATGCCTGACGGGACCGGGCAATGACCTCCGAGGTAATGGTACGGATGACGTCATGGCCGCCGTGACAATCCCTGGCGAGTCTGCCTACCGTCAGCGATGCGCGACTTCCCTCCCCGTCGGATCGTCTGCCTGACCGAAGAGACGGTCGAGACGCTGTACCTGCTTGGCGAGCAGGACCGCATCGTCGGCGTCTCCGGCTACGCGGTGCGGCCGCCGCAGGTCCGCCGCGAGAAGCCGCGGGTGTCGGCGTTCATCTCAGCCGACATTCCAAAAATCCTGGCGCTTGACCCGGATCTGGTGCTCGCCTTCTCCGATCTGCAGGCCGATATCGTCGGCGATCTCGTGCGCGCCGGCGTTGCCGTCCATGTCTTCAATCAGCGCGATGTCGCAGGCATCCTTGCGATGATCCGCACTTTGGGCGCGATGGTCGGCGCAACCGATCGCGCCGGGCAGCTCGCACAAAGCCTCGCGCAACGGCTGGCCGCGGTCGCCGCAACGCCGCGTCCGGCACCGCAGCCAAAAGTCTATTTCGAGGAATGGGACGATCCGCTGATCAGCGGCATCGGCTGGGTGTCCGAACTGATCGAGATCGCCGGCGGCACCGATGCGCTGCCGCATCTGCGTGCGCACAAGGCGGCCAAGGATCGCATCGTCACGCCTGACGCAGTGCGTGCGGCGATGCCCGACGTGATCCTCGCGTCCTGGTGCGGCAAGAAGGTCGTGCCCGACCGCATCCGCAAGCGTGAGGGCTGGAGCGACATCCCGGCGGTGCGCAACGACCGCATCGTCGAGATCAAGTCGCCGATCATTTTGCAGCCCGGCCCCGCGGCGTTGACCGATGGGCTCGATGCGATCGTGAAGGCGTTGTGGCCGGGGCATTGACCCTTCCAGCGTCGTCCCGGCGAAGGCCGGGACCCATACTCCGCGGCTAATGTTGTGATCGGGACTCGTCGTAGCAGCGCTGCTCATCAACCGAGATTCGTGGTTATGGATCCCGGCTTTCGCCGGGACGACAGCGAATTTGTTGCGCAATCACGCACAAGACTATGATTGCAATGGCATAGGGAGAACGAAGCTACGCCTTCTCCACGCCGCACCATTCCGCGATGAACAGCGCCATCGCCTTGGTCGCTTTCCGCAGCGACTCCAGCTCGACATATTCGTTGAAGCCGTGCATCGCGGCGCCGGTGGCGCCGAAGCAAAGGCTCGGGATGTCGTGGTTCAAGCCGTAGAAGCGCGTGTCGGTCAGCGCGGTGAAGGCGCGGTCTTCCACCGCGCCGCCATACACGACCCCGTGCGCCTTGGCGAAGGCAGCTTCCGGTGCCTCGGAGTTCACCAGTTCGTAGCCTTCCGACAGGAAGCCCGACCATTCGACCTGCGGCGGATTGTTGGAGAGGAAGCGATGATCGCGCGCCGCCGCCGACACGCACGCCAGAATCTCCTTCTGGCACTCGGCGATCGACCAGCCCGGCAAGACCGCGATGCGGCAGTCGACGTCGCACCAGGCGGGCACGCTGGAGGCCCAGTCGCCGCCCTTGATGATGCCCGGATTGAAATTGATCGGGTGATTGACGTCCTTGAAATGGCGGTCGGCCTTGGCGCGCTCGTTCCAGGCGATCTCGAGCTTCTCCAGCGCATGCACCAGATGATACGCCGCCATGATCGCGTTCGAGCCCGCGCCGGCCTCGAACACATGCACCGGGAAACCGCGCACCTTCAGGCGGAACCAGATCACGCCGACCTGCGAGCGGATCATCTTGCCGTTGGTGGGCTCCGGGATGAAGCAGGCATCGGCGCGATAGCCGCGCTGCAAGGTCGAAAGCGCGCCGACGCCGGTGCTCTCCTCCTCGATCACGGACTGGAAGTGAATCCGTGCCGTCGGCTTCAACCCGGCCTTCCCGATCGCATCCAGCGCATAGAGCGCGGCGATGGTGCCGGACTTCATGTCGCAGGCGCCGCGGCCATACATCCTGCCGTCCTTGATGACGGGCGAGAACGGCGGCGTCTCCCACATCTCGAGCGGACCGGTTGGCACCACGTCGCAGTGGCCCTGCAGGATCAGCGATTTGCCGGCATTGGTGTCCGGGCGGTAGGTGCCGACCACCGTGCGCGCCTTCGAAAAATCATGCTCGATCGGGCCGAAGCCGCGCAAATCCCTGAGCTCGTCGGGATTGATGTGCCAGTCGTCGACCTCGTAGCCGCGCTCGCGCAGGAGATCGCCGATCATGTCCTGGCACGGCCCCTCGGCGCCGCGGGTCGAGGGGATCGCGACAAAGGCCTGCGTCGTCGCAAGCTGCGCATCGAATCCCTCGTCAACGGCGCTCAGGATTCGTTGTTGCGTCTCGGCAGTCATGCTTTGGCTCCATCGGGAAAACAGATCAGGCGGGAGCCGCAACGTAGCCCGATTTCACTCCGCCTTGTATTGCGCAAAATAGGCATCCCGCAATGCATCTTCGAGCAGCCGGCCTTCCGAATAGCCATCGAGCGTCTTCGGCCGCGTCACGCCGTCGAGCAGCCGCGGACACGGCTCGGGCGCGCCGAGCACGGTGCGCACCGGAATGCGCTCGGCATAGATCGGCAACTCGTAATCCTCGTCATCGTCGGCGACGCCCTTGGCGCGAATTTTTGCCGAAGCCTCCTCGATCTCCATCGCGATGAACGAGGTCGCCTTGATCTCCTGCTTGTTGCTGGCACGCAGGCTCGCGGTGCGCTCGGGAAAGAAGCGGTCGACCATCGCGACGATCGCGCGTTCCTTCTCTGCCGGGTCGGTGACGAGATAGGCTGACCCGAACGCCATCACCGCGCGATAGTCGGCCGAGTGGTTGAAGCCGCAGCGCGCCAGCACCAGGCTGTCGAGATGGGCGACCGTCAGGCACACGCGTTGCCCTTCGGACTGGTTCTCCAGCATGCGGCTCGCGCTCGAGCCGTGCCAGTAGAGCCTGGTGCCCTCGCGCCAGAAGAACGTCGGCGTGCAATAGGGCTGGCCGTCGATCACGTAGGAGACGTGGCACAGCATCGAGGCGTCGAGGATCTTGTGCACGGTGACGTGGTCGTAGAAGCCGCGGTCGTGGCGGCGCTTCACCCGGTTGCGGGACGACATGGGGTAGGACGGAGCGGATGCGCCTTCGGTCACGGTGAGCCTTTCGAAATCTGGAATCTGTCCAGAGTTGTAGCGGCTCATTTGGTCTGCGATAGTGCCAATTCCATGCGAAAAATTCCGACCAATTCCCGGGAGCCCGCGGCGCGCAAGGCCGAGCTGCCGCTTGACCTCGGCGGTCCGCACGTGACGCCCGGCGCGGCCTCGCAGCAGCGGCTGTATCAGGCGCTGTGCCACGCGATCGTCGGCGGCCTCGTCAAGCCGGGCGAGCCGCTGCCGCCGTCGCGCGCGCTCGCCAGGCAGACCGGCTTCCGCCGCAACGCCGTCACCACGGCCTATGAGCGGCTGATCGCCGACGGCTTTGCGGTGGCAACCACGGGCTCCGGCACCTTCGTCGCGGCGCGCATTCCGGCCCGGGCCGCCGCGCCGCGCCGCGCAAGGATCGCGATCGAGCCGCCACAGCACAACGCGCTGTCGCTCGGCTGCACGCATATCGATGAGCGCGCGCTGCAGCGCTTCCGGGCCTTTGCCGGCCGCAGGCTGCGCGCCTTCGGGTCCGAGCATCTGCATTACGGCGATCCCCGCGGCAGCAGCGAATTGCGCGCGGCGATATCGGACCATCTGCTGTCGGCGCGCGGGCTGCGCTGCGACCCCGACCAGATCATGCTGGCCTCGGGCACGCTGCATGCCCTGCGCATCGTGCTCGGGGCGATCCTCAAGCCCGGCGACCAGGTCTGGTGCGAAGACCCCGGCTATCCGGCGGCGCGGCGCGCGATCGAGCATTGCGGCTATCGTCCGGTGTCGGTGCCGGTCGACATGTCGGGCATGCGCATCGACAAGGGCCGCGCATCCGCGCCGCAAGCGCGCGCCGCCTATGTCACGCCCTCGCACCAGTTTCCGCTCGGCGTGCAGATGTCGATGCCGCGCCGGCTCGAGCTGCTCGACTGGGCACGGGACGCCGGCGCCTTCGTGTTCGAAGACGATTACGACAGCGAGTTCCGCTACGACGGCGCGCCGCTTCTGTCGCTCGCCGGCATCGATCATCTCCGCCGCGTGATCTACATGGGCACGTTCGCCAAGACGCTGTTTCCGGGATTGCGGATCGGCTATTGCGCCCTGCCCGAAGCCTTGATCGGTCCGGTGACGGCGGCGCGCGCCGCGCTCGACCGCTTTCCCGCCACGTTGATGGAAGGCGCGGTCGCCGACATGCTGAACTCCGGCGCCTTCGCGGCGAACTTGCGCAAATCGCGCAAGCTCTACCGTGAGGCGCGCGACGTCCTGGCGTCGACGCTTGCCAATGCCTCGGAGGGCGAGCTCACGGTTCCCGTGCCCTCGCAGGGCCTGCACCTCGTGGCGCGGCTCGATCCCGCGACCGATCCGCTGATTGCCGCTCAGGCAAAGGCGGCCGCCGGCGTCGGCGGCTGGCTGCTCGCCGAGACCTATCATCGCGCGCGCCCATTGCCCGGCTTCGTGCTGGGATTTTCCGGTCACCCGGTTCCGCAACTCGTCGCGTCGGCGGAACGACTGGCGAAGACAACGCTCGCCGCGCTGCGCGCGACGCGCAAGATATCGGTCAAACCATCCGCCAAGCCGCAGCGCTCTAGGAGAATCGCAGCCACCTGACTAAGGTCGCGCGCGTTCAGTCAGAGCCTTCCGTTCCGATGGAATCGGAACCCGGCTCTTGATTGTTGTTTTGACGCGTTTTCTTCACGCGAACCGGTATCCACTTCGCTTGAAAACGCTCCAGTGTCCGCTTACGGAGATACCGGATGCCAAATCGCAACGTCCTGTATCTCGTGATCGCCGCGCTGGTCGTGATCGCAGGCATGCTCGGCTACAATCTTTACCAGGCGAAGAAGCAGCCCGAAGGCCTTCAGATCAATGTCGGGCCCGACGGGCTCAAGATCCAGAACAAGTGAAGGAGGCTGCGATGCTGCGCTTGGGATTCGTCGCGCTGGTCAGCGTCGCAGCTCTTGGCGCGATGGCGCAATCTGCCGCAGCAGAGCAGTCCTACATGCGTGAGGGCGACATCGTCGATCTGCGGGTCGGCCAGCGCGTCCTTGTCGATGACGGCTCGTGCCCGGCTGGGCAGATCAAGCAGGTCGTCGGCTCCAGGCTGAGCCAGAACGGCGTGGTGCGGACCAGCAGCTGCGTGCCGCGCCTCGCCAAAAAGTAAAACGCCCCGCTGTCGCGAGGCGCTTGGTTCCTCATTACTTTGATGCGCGGCTCAGTTCGAGACCGGCTCGAACATGCATTGCAGGGTCGGCTTGGCGATCTTGGTGAAGGTTGGGCCGATCTCGCCCTGCTTGGACGGCGGCACCCAATCGGTCTCGATGGTCGGCACACCGGTCTCGCTGATCCCGCGCAGCAGCGCCTGGCGCAGGTCGGGATCGTCCACCGTCGCGGCGGCGTGGTCGTGCAGGCAGCCGCACACGGCCTCGGGATGTGCCCAGCGGCCGAGCATATGCGGCGCGCATTGCCGCACGAACTCGTCGCGCGGTTCAGGCACGCGGTACAGCGAGCGGATCTGCATCGATTCGAGGGGGAGCTGGGATTGGGCCTGCGCGGCGCCCGCCAAGGGCCCCATCAGGACAAGCGATGCCAACATCGCGGCGGAACAGATACGGAGCACCATTGGGAGAGCCTTTACCGGCAGTTCTATTTTTTGCGTCGCGCTCAGTTGGCCTGTGCCATCACCATCGGGACCGGGGTGACTACCGGCGAGCCGTTATAGGAGAAGGTGCCGATCCCGGGCAAACCGCTGTCCGGCGAGCCTGCCATCGACGAGCCGGCCATCACAAAGGCGAAGGCGAGGATCAGGCTCATGGTTCGCATCTGACAGTCTCCGTTATTCCGCTCGTCGGCGTCCGGCGCCGTTGTGTGACGGTCTGATAACGATCTGCCGTTTCGGGAGTTCTGCGGAACAAGCCGAAAATGGTTTCGTCGGAACTGGAATTGTTTCGTCGACCAGCGGTCCACGAAACATTCGGCCGAAAACCCCAATGATTTCAGCGGCAGAAGCGTGGCTGAAAGGCTGTTGAAAACTTCGCGCGACCAACGCCGACCCCGGCCGCTGCCGGAGCCGCGGCCAATTACGCGTGCAAACTGAACGAGCTAGCGCGCTTTGTTAACTTTCCTCTGCTGAGAGAGGAAGCAGCACGGCAAGGACGGCGGTGAACCGGGCGGCGGTTCGGCCGACTCATCTGGGCGCCGTGCAACCATCTTCGCGGTGGCACGTTGTGGTAATCTCTCCCGATCCAACGAAGGATGTCAGTCGTGGGCAATGGCAACATAGGTGTTGGCAATGAATCCGCGGCGAGCAAATCCGGCCAGCAGCAGATGACGGCCGCGATGCCGCAGCAAGGCGCCTACGTCATGGGCGACAATGAGTGCGCGCCGCAGAAGCTGGTCCGCCTCGTTGGCTGCCGCGACTCGAAGGTCAAACCGGGCCTTGGCATCCGCGCGAAGCAGTTCGGGCAAACCGAGCGCTAGCTCGCCCACCGCCTCAGCCGCCTGCGCCAAGTCGCTGCTCCAGCTATTGAATGAACTCGCCGCACTTCTGCACGGCAGCATCGGCTGCGCCCCACGGCATGATCGGCACCGACGACGTCGAGTTCTTTGGCGAGCCCTCGATCAGCCGGTCCGAATAGACCATGTAGACCAGCACATTGCGCTTGGCGTCGCAGCCGCGCACGATCTGCATCTTCTTGAAGAACAGCGACCGGCGCTTGCTGAACATGTCGTCGCCCTGCCCGAGCTTGGTCTTGAAGCGGATCGGCCCGATCTGCCGGCACGCCAGCGAGATATCGGAGACTTCCTCGGCAAGGCCAAGCCATCCCTTGAAGCCGCCCTTTTCCGGTACCGTGAAGTGACAGGCGACGCCCTCGACCTCGGGATCGTCGACGCCATAGGTCGCGAGCTTGTCGTTGGGGCTCACCCATTTGAACACGGTGGAGCGGCGGAAGATCAGGTCCGGCTCGTCGGCCGCGGCCGCAGGACCTGCCTGCCCCAAAGCCAGCAACATCAGCAGCACCGCGCATCCCCAGCCAGACAACCGTCGCAGGTCACACAAGCTCACATATCTCGATGTCATTGAGGTCTCCGCGGGGTGGGTCCCGCCTATGTAGTGCGCAAACGCCGCACAGGAAGGCGCTGACAGTTCGGTGATCGGACCGGGCGCTTTAACCTCTTGTGAGGCTTTTTTGCTACTCTTTCGTCGAAAATCCGCCCCTCACGGAAGGGTTAGATCGCTTGCGCTGGTGAACGCGTTGTGCGTCTGCGACAACCAACAGGTAGTTTGGACTGGGATTCGGAATATGCGCGCAGGTGGACGGCGGATTTCGATTTTTGATGTTGCGAATGAGCGGTTCTGGCAGCTTGCAATTCTGACGACCGCCGGCACCGTCGCCGCCTCCACACAGGCCGATGCAGCGCTCTACTACTGGAACCGCGACTCCGCCTTCTACGGCGACTACGAGCCAATGCCGCTACCACAGCCGCACCGGCAAAAGCCGAAGCGCAACGCGGCCAAGAAGAATCCGGCGATCGAGAAGGAGGCCGGCAGCAAGCCGCAGGGTCCCCTGATCATCTCGGTCTCGATCGACCAGCAGCGGGTCAGCCTCTACGACGCCAACGGCCTCTATGCCGAGAGCCCGGTGTCAACGGGCATGAAGGGGCACTCGACCCCGATGGGTGTCTTCAGCGTCATCCAGAAGCAGAAGTACCATCAGTCCAACATCTACAGCGGCGCGCCGATGCCGTATATGCAGCGCATCACCTGGTCGGGCATCGCCATGCACGCCGGCGTGCTGCCCGGCTATCCGGCCTCCCATGGCTGCATCCGCATGCCGATGTCGTTCGCGGTCAAGATGTACAACTGGACACGGATGGGCGCCCGCGTGTTCGTCACGCCCGGCACGATCTCTCCGGAGAGTTTCTCCCACCCGCTGCTGGTGACGCAGAAGGTGGCGCCGCAACAGCCGGTCGCCGACGATATCCTGAAGATGGATGCGCCGCTCGGCGTGAAGAGCGACAAGGGTGCCGACAAGCCGCAGACCGGTCTCGATTTGCGCACGAGCGTCGGCCATGCCGCCGCGTCGCTGCGCGACAACACCCACACCGCCGACGCCAGCAGCGCGATGCCGGCAGCGAGTGCGTCGGTGACGATGTCCGATGCGTCCTCTTCCACAGCGCGCGACGCCATCGCGGAGAAGATCGCCGCTGACAAGTCCGAGACGGTGAAGGCCGAGACAGCCGCCGCCGACAAGCCGGCCGAGGCCAATTCCGCCGTCCGCGACAGCAACAGGACCACGGATGACAGGACTGTCGGCGAGACCACCGCCAGCACCGACACGCCAAAGACCGAGGTCTCCGCAAGCGATCCGGTGAAGGCGGAGGCCAAAGCCGACGAGCCCAAAGAGGACGCCGCCAAGCCCGCCGAGGCAGCCACCGCCGCCGATGCGCCCGACGCCAAGAAGGATCCGGCGCGGCTGCCGGGCACCGCCAGGATCGACGTGCCGAAGCGCGCCGGCCAGATCGCAGTGTTCATCAGCCGCAAGGATTCCAAGCTCTATGTGCGGCAGAATTTTGCCCCGCTGTTCGAGGTGCCGGTGACGATTGCGGCGAGCGACCGGCCACTCGGCACGCATGTGTTCACCGCGCAAGTCGACAAGACCGATGCGAACCTGCTGCGCTGGTCGGTGGTGACGCTGCCGACCCGCAACACCGCCCGCATCGACGTCGAGGAGCGCGCCTCGCATCGCCGCAAGGTCGCGGCCGCGGCGGTCGCCGAGGCCAAGCCGCAGCCGGTGACCAACAGCCCGGCCGAGGCGCTCGACCGCATCTCCATTCCGGCCGACGTGATGGCGCGGATCAGCGAAGCGCTCGGCACCGGCGGATCGATCATCGTCTCCGACCTCGGCGTGAACCAGGGCGAGACCGGCGAAGGCACCGACTTCATCCTGCCGCTGCGCTAGGGGGATGGTCGCGCGCGATGCCCGGATTGCGTTTCGCAGCGTCCGGGCCACCGATCTGCGGGCTATAACGCCTTCTTGAAAGCCTGAGCCAAGCCCGCTGGATTATGACGTCACGACATCTGTTCCGGGGACGAGACCATGATGGACCGCAGGACACTGATCGTGGCGGCGTTCGCCGCAGCCGCAGCATCCCGCCCGTCGCATGCCGAACAGCCCGCGATGAGCCGGATCACCGCCTACGCCTTCTCATTTCCGGCGCTCGGCGGCGGCGATATCAGACTTGCCGACTATGCCGGCCGTCCCCTGATGATCGTGAACACGGCCTCGCTTTGTGGCTTCACGCCGCAATATGCCGGCCTGCAGCAACTCTGGACCGAATTCCGTGAGCGCGGCTTCGTCATCATCGGCGTCCCCTCCAATGATTTCGGCGGCCAGGAGCCCGGCGGCCCGACCGAGATCGCCGAGACTGCGCAGCATCAATATGGCGTCACCTTCCCGATCGCAGCGAAAGCAATCGTGCGCGGCGCGAGCGCGCATCCGTTCTACCGCTGGGCGGCGGAGGCTCGGCCGAAGGACGTGCCGCGCTGGAATTTTCACAAATACCTGATCGGCCGCGACGGCTACATCGCCGACGTTTTCGCTGAGTCGGTTGCGCCCGACGACACGCGCATCAAGACCGGAATCGCACGGGCATTGGCGGCCGCCTGAGATATCGCGATAATCCCCGGAATTAACTGATCCGACGAGGATTTTGGACACGCGCTCGCCACGTTCATTGCGTTGGCGTCGCCACTGCGACTAGGGTACGATCGGTTGGGGGCGAAGCGACCCGGTCGCGGCATTGCCGGCGCCCGGAGCGCGATCAGCAGGGAACACGCCATGCGCATTGCGACAGGTCTGATTTTCGCAGGGACCGTATCGTTGCTCGCGTCGAGCGCAGCTTGGTCGCAGACGCCGCCCGCCAAGGGCGCCACCGCGGCACCGGCAGCACCAGCGGCCGCGGCTCCCGCGCCGGCCGCCGCAGCACCGGCACCAGCAACCGCAACGGCAGCCCCGGTTCCGCCGAAGCAACCGCCACAGCCGGCGCGCGCCGCCTGCAACAATCCGAACGCGCTCGGCGTCGGCCGCACGGTCGAGATCGACACCACTGGCGGTCCCGGCTTCGGCTTCGAGCATTTCAAGCAGCTCGACTTCCTGCGCGACCATGAGGTGGTGCTGACCTTCGACGACGGCCCGTGGCCGGGCAACACGCCGGCAGTGCTGAAGGCGCTCGCGGATGAATGCACCACGGGCATCTTCTTCCCGATCGGCAAGCATGCGACCTATCACCCCGAAATCCTGCGGCAGGTCTATGCCGCCGGCCACACGGTCGGCGCCCACACTTGGTCGCACGCCAATCTGAACAACAAGAAGCTGACCGAGGATCAGAAGAAGGACGAGATCGAGCGCGGCTACGCCGCGGTCAAGTGGGCGCTCGAGACCTCACCCTCGCCGTTCTTCCGCTTCCCGGCGCTGCAGCATCCGCCGGAGATGGTGACCTATCTCGGCAACCGCAACATCGCGATCTTCTCCTGCGACCTCGACTCCTTCGACTTCAAGGCGAGCAAGCCGCAGCAGGTGATCGACACCGTGATGAGGAAGCTGAACAAGCTCGGCAAGGGCATCATCCTGATGCACGACTTCCAGAAGCACACCGCGGAAGCCTTGCCGACGCTGCTGACGCAGCTCAAGGCCGGTGGCTACAAGGTGGTCGCGATGCGCGCCAAGTTCCCGGTGACGGTGCTGCCGCAATACGAGCAGGAGCTCGCCAAGGACGTCAAGCTGCCGACCGTAAGCTCGCGCCCGGTGAACAGCGTCGTCACGACCGTCGATCAGCAATAGCGCCGGCGACAATCCTGGTGCCCGAGCTACGTATCGAAGGCTTCGTCATCGTCTCCGCCGATGGCCGGCTGGCGAATGCGCGGAATGTGATGCCCGACGATCTCAAGATCGAGGGCGACAAGCGGTTCTTCACCGCAGCCCTCGACCGCGCCGACCTCATCGTGCATGGCCGTCACTCAGAGGAAGAGCAGCCGAACGCGCCAAGGCGGCGGCGCCTGATCCTGACCCGCAAGGTCGCGGCCACCGCACCCGACCCCGATAATCCGAAAGCGCTGTTGTGGAATCCCGCCGGCTGCCCGTTCGAGACGGCGAGCCGCGAGGCCGGCGTGACCTCGGGCATGGCCGCGATCATCGGCGGCCCGGGCGTGTTCGGCATGTTCATGGACCGCTACGACACGTTCTGGCTCTCGGTCGCCCCGAATGTGCACATCCCCGACGGCGAGCCATGCTTTCCCGGCGTCCCCGCCCGCACCCCGCAGCAGGTGTTGTCAGCGCACGGCCTTCACGCCGCCGCGCCGCAGCTGATCGACGCTGCGCATGATGTCAGCGTGACGCCGTGGCGGCGGGTGGGTTGAAAGCGGGGCCGCGCGTCGTGTGGACCCGTTGGCTCTACCCATCCTGCGCCACTGCGCCCTACACGTCCCCATAGGCCGGGTCGTCGCGGCGCGGGCCACGGCCGTAGCCGGCGATGATGAACAGCGCGCCGATCAGCGACAGGTTCTTCAGCGCATCGATCAGCGTCCTGACGTTGTCGGGCGCCGGCTGATTCCAGAAATCATGGAAGTAGAAGGTGGCGAAGCACACGAAGATGATCAGGAGGATCGCGAAGAACCGCGCCAGCACGTTCACCGCGATCATCAGCCCGGCGACGATCTCGAAGCCGCCGATCGTGATCGCCAGCAGCTGCATGAAGGGCATCCCGACGGAGGCTTCGATCTGCTGCGTATAGGGCGCGACCACGGCCGGGATCGTCACCTTGGCCGCCAGCAGATCCGCCATCGCCTGGATGCCGAACAGCTTGCTCGCGCCCGAATAGAGGAACAGCACGGCGAACAGGATCCGCCCGAAGGTGATGAACGCTGGCATGGGTCGGCCTCACTGGATGGCAGAAATCGGACGAAGCAGGCCCAGCGATTATGGTCGCTCCGCCTGCCTCGATCAAATCGAATCCATCTCGGCTCAAACACGATGCGGAAAACCACGCTGCGGTTTTCCGAACATAACGTGCTCAAACAACGGCCGTCAGCCGAACAGCGTCGGCTGCGCGCGGCCGGCGCGCTCCTGGGCTTCGACGGCGGCCACCGCCGTCATGTTGAGGATGCCGCGCGCCGTCACGCCGGGGGTGAGGATGTGCGCCGGGCGCGCCGGACCGATCAGGATCGGCCCCACCGGCAACGCGTTGGCCAGCGATTTGATCATCTGGTAGGCGATGTTGGCGGCATCGAGGTTCGGCATGATCAGGATGTTGGCCTCGCCTTCCAGCCGCGACTGCGGCAGCACCAGGCGCCGCGCCGCCGTCGACAGCGCGGTGTCGCCCTGCATCTCGCCGTCGGCCTCGATCTCCGGATGCTTGTCCTTCAGGAGCTGGGTCGCCCGCCGCATCTTGCGCGAGGAATCCGTGTCATAACTGCCGAAGTCGGAATGTGACACGAAGGCGACCCTCGGCTTGAAGGCGAAGCGCTGGACGTGGATCGCCGCGAGCGACGCCACTTCGGCGAGTTCCTCCGCGCTCGGGTTCGGCCGCACCTGGGTATCGGCGAGGAAATGGGCGCCGGTGGAGGTGATCATCAGCGCCAGCGCGGCATAGTCGCTGACCCCCGGCAGGAAGCCGATGATCTCGCGGACATGCCGCAGATGGCTCATGTAGCGGCCCTCGACGCCGCACAGCATGGCGTCGGCCTCGCCACGCGAAACCGCAAGCGCCGCGATCACCGTATTGTTGGTGCGGACCACGGTGCGCGCGGCCTCCGGCGTCACGCCGCGCCGACCGGCGACATCGATATAGGACTGCACATAGGAACGGTAGCGCGGATCGTCCTCGGGATTGATCAGGTCGAAATCGCGGCCGGCCTTGATCGACAGGCCGAAGCGCTTGATCCTGGTCTCGACCACCGAGGGCCGGCCGACCAGGATCGGCCGCGCCAGCTTTTCCTCGAGCACCACCTGCGTCGCGCGCAGCACGCGCTCGTCCTCTCCTTCGGCGTAGATCACGCGCACCGGTTGGGTCTTCGCCTTGGCGAACACCGGCTTCATGGTGAGGCCGGAGCGGAACGCGAAGCGTTCGAGATTGGCAGCGTATTCGTCGAAATTGGTGATCGGCCGGGTCGCGACGCCGGACTCGATCGCGGCCTTGGCCACCGCCGGCGCGATGCGCAGGATCAGGCGCGGATCGAACGGGCTCGGGATCAGCGAGCCCGGGCCGAACCCCTGGGTCTCGCCGCTCTCGAAACCATGGGCCACCGCATCCGACGGCGGATCGCGCGCGAGCTGCGCGATCGCGTCCACCGCGGCGTGCTTCATCGCCTCGTTGATCGCGGTGGCGCCGGCGTCGAGCGCGCCGCGGAAGATGAAGGGGAAGCAGAGCACGTTGTTGACCTGGTTCGGAAAGTCCGACCGTCCCGTGCAGATCATCGCGTCGGGACGCGCCAGACGCGCCTCATCCGGCATGATCTCCGGCACCGGATTGGCAAGCGCCATCACCAGCGGCTTGTCGCCCATCTGCTTGACCATTTCGGGCTTCAGCACGCCCGGCGCCGACAGGCCGATGAAAATGTCCGCGCCCGGAATGACGTCGGCGAGCACGCGTGCGTCGGTCTTCTGGGTATAGACCGCCTTCCAGCGATCCATCGTGGTGTTGCGGCCCTCATAGACCACGCCGTCGATGTCGCAGACCCAGATGTTCTTGCGCTGTGCGCCCATCGAGACCAGCAGATTGAGGGTTGCGATCGCAGCCGCGCCCGCGCCCGAACAGACGATCTTCACATCGGACAGTTGCTTGCCGTTCAGCAACAGCCCGTTGACGATCGCGGCGGCGACGATGATCGCGGTGCCGTGCTGGTCGTCATGGAAGACCGGGATCTTCATGCGCTCCTTGAGCTGCGCCTCGATCTCGAAGCATTCCGGTCCGCGGATGTCCTCGAGGTTGATGCCGCCGAAGGTCGGCTCCAGCGCGGCGACGGTCTCGACCACGCGCTCGATCGTGTCGGCCTTGATCTCGATGTCGAACACGTCGATGCCGGCGAATTTCTTGAACAGCACCGCCTTGCCTTCCATGACGGGCTTGGAGGCCAGCGGACCGATATTGCCGAGACCGAGCACCGCGGTGCCGTTCGAGACCACGGCGACCAGATTGGCCCGGGCGGTCAGCGTCGCCGCCTCGGCCGGGTTCTTGGCGATCTCGGTGCAGGCGGCGGCCACGCCCGGCGAATAGGCCAGCGCCAGGTCACGCTGGTTGGCAAGCGGCTTGATCGCCTGGATCTCGAGCTTGCCCGGCCGCGGCAGCCGGTGATAGGCGAGCGCCGCGTTGTGGAGTTCTTCAGACGATGACGACATGCGTGCTCCCCGCGTTTCCGGCCCAAATTTCTTGTTTCTGTGCTAATCCAGGCGAAAGTCATTTGTCCGGCAAATCGAGCCGGATGTGAAGCATGTCCAGCCGCTTGGATGCAACATCCGATAATGTCTCCGTCAACAGGCCCGGGCCGGCCGTTCATCGACGCCTGCCCCTCCCCGCGCCATTCCGCCGGGGATTGGCAATTTTTTTCCCTTGATGATCCGGAGTTGACCGAATGAAGAAAATTCTGCTCGGCCTGATCGCCGTCGCAGTCCTCGCGGCCGGCAGCTACTTCGGTTTCGACTTCTATGCCCAACGCCGGGTCACCCGCGACGTCGAGGCCGCCTTCGAGCAGGTTCGTGCCACCGGCGCCAAGGCGAGCCACGGCAAGATCACGTTCGACGTCAAGAGCCGCACCCTGACGATCGCGGACGTCGCCACCGAGTCGGGGACGCAATCTCCGGTCAGCGTCAAGATTGCCAATCTCACGATGACCGGCCTCGGTCAAACCGACGCGGCACGGGTCTCCGCCGGCAATGTCGAGTTCAGCGATGTCGAGATCGGCGTGGCAGGACCTACCCCGACGATCACCTCACTGACCTACAAGGCGCCGCGGATCACGGTGAAGGATTATTCCGGCCCCACCAGCTTACCCCAGCTTCCGGCGGCGTCGTCGATCTTGGAGCTGTACCGGTCCGCATTTGGACTGCTCGCGAGCATCAACGCATCGTCGGTCGCTGCGCCCAGCCTGACCGGAACGATGACCTTCAGCGCCGCCGCAAAAGCCGGCGACGGCGCCGGCGGCGAATTCGCCTATTCGGGCATCGCCATTGAAAACATCAAGGACGGAAAGATCGCGTCCAGCAAAACTGACAAGGTTGTGTTCACGATCAACCAGCAGACGGCAGGCAAGCCGATCAAAATGACCGGCGAGCTCGCCAATATCGCCGCGACCGATATCGACGTTGGCGCGATGGCAGCGATATTCGATCCAGGCAAGGCCAGCGATGACAGGGAGTATCGGGTCCAGGGACACGTTTCGGCCGGTCCTTATGTCATTACCGCCGCGCCCGGTGTGAACATGCGGATCGAGGGAGTGACCGTCGACGACACCAGGATCAATCCGTCACGGATGCAACTGCCGGCGCTGCTGGCAATGATCCCGCCGCAAGGGAGTCCGCCGCCGTCTGCCGCCCAGGCACGCGACCTGCTGGACAAGATCGCCGGCCTCTATTCGGGCATCGGAATTGCAAATGCCGAGATGCATGGGCTCTCGGTCGAGACGCCGCAGGGCCCGCTCAAGCTCGCCTCGATGCGGTTCAACTTCGAACACGGCAAGATCGGCGAGCTTGCGGTCGAGGGACTCGATACCCGTGCGCCGAACGGTCCCATCAAGGTCGGACGCTTTGCGCTGAAGTCGCTCGACGTCGCCAACTTCATGCGGCTGTCGGCGCAGTTCGCCGCGCAGAAGCCATCGGCCGAACAGGCGCTGGCGCTATTCCCGCTGATCGAAGGCGTCGAGATCAAGGGCGTCGCGTCGCCCTACAAGGCCACCGGCAAGCCGGTCAACATCGACGTCGTCAGCCTCGACTGGGGTCAGTTCGTCGGATCGATCCCGAGCAAGCTGCGGCTGACCGCGAAGCTGGCGGCACCGCTGGATGCCGCCGATCCGCGGCAGCAACCGCTCGTCGCCGCCGGGATCGACCGGATGGCCGTCGACGCCGATCTCGGCGCCATTTGGACCGAGGCCTCACGCGCGTTCGCGCTCGAGCCGGTCAAGCTCGACATGGCGGGCCTGCTGAATGCGTCGGCAAGGCTCTCGCTCGGCAACGTGCCGCGCGAGGCATTCTCGACCAGCGCCGCGGAAGCCATGGGCGCGGCCGCGCAGATCGAAACCGGCACGATCGAGCTCACTGTCCATGACCTCGGCGTCATCGATCTCGCGATCGCTCAATTTGCGCGCACCCGGAACATCAGCCGCGACGAGGCGCGCAAGGTCATCCTCGACGCCATCAAGGCGCAGGGCGGCGAGATCGGCGGCGGCAATCCCGACGCCACCGCCCTCCTCACCGCGATCAGCCAGTTCGTCGAGACGCCGGGACAGACGCTGGTCATCAAGCTGACCCCGCGCGCGAAGGCGCCGGCGCTTCAATTGATGCAGCTGCTCAAGACCGATCCGCAGTCGGCGCTGGCGCAGTTCCGGATCGAGGCCTCGACGGGGCTGTAATCGCTGGGCCCTTAACTGCTTTTTCCTCTCCCCGTTCTTACGGGGAGAGGGTCAGGGTGAGGGGCTGCTTTTGAAAAATTGCTGTCGGACGGACTCGCGGAAACCCCTCACCCGGATGGCATCTAACGATGCAATCCGACCTCTCCCCGCAGGCGGGGCGAGGTGAAGGCCCGCCTACCCCTTCGCCGGCAGGTTGGTGCGGATGTGCAGTTCCTTGAGCTGCTTCGGCGTTGCTTCCGACGGCGCGCCCATCAGCAGGTCCATGGCCTGCTGGTTCATCGGGAACAGCGAGATCTCGCGCAGATTGTTGGTGCCGCAGAGCAGCATCACGATGCGGTCGAGGCCGGCCGCCATGCCGCCGTGCGGCGGCGCGCCGTACTGGAACGCACGGTACATGCCGCCGAAGCGGTCGATGACCTCCTGCTCGCCATAGCCCGCGATCTCGAACGCCTTCACCATCGCTTCCGGCTTGTGGTTGCGGATGCCGCCGGAGGCGATCTCATAGCCGTTGCAGGCGATGTCGTACTGGAACGCCTTGATGGTCAGCGGGTCCTGCGTCTTCAGGGCGTCGAGGCCGCCCTGCGGCATCGAGAACGGGTTGTGCGAGAAGTCGACCTTCTTGTTCTCCTCGTCATACTCGTACATCGGGAAGTCGACGATCCAGGCGAGCTCGAACCGGTCCTTGTCGATCAGGTTCAATTCCTCGCCGAGCTTGGTGCGCGCGAGGCCTGCGAACTTCCAGAACTTCTCGGGATCGCCGGCGACGAAGAACGCCGCATCGCCTTCCTTGAGGCCGAGCTGGTCGCGGATCGCAGCCGTGCGCTCGGGGCCGATGTTGTTCGCCAAGGGACCTGCGCCCTCGCCGCCCTCGCGCCACATGATGTAGCCGAGGCCGGGCTGGCCTTCGCCCTGCCCCCACGAGTTCATGCGGTCGCAGAACGCACGGCTGCCGCCGCCGGTGCCGGGAATCGCCCAGACCTGGTTCTTCGGGTCTTCCAGCATCCGCGCGAACACCTTGAAGCCGGAGCCGCGGAAGTGCTCGGAGACTTCCTGCATCACGATCTTGTTGCGCAGGTCGGGCTTGTCGGAGCCGTATTTGCGCACGGCCTCCGCGAACGGAATCCGCGGCCAGTTCTTCGTGACCGGCTTGCCCTTGGCAAAGTCCTCGAACACGCCTGTAATCACAGGCTCCATCGCCGCGAACACGTCGTCCTGGGTGACAAAGCTCATCTCGACGTCGAGCTGATAGAACTCGCCCGGCAGGCGGTCGGCGCGCGGGTCCTCGTCGCGGAAGCACGGCGCGATCTGGAAGTAGCGGTCGAAGCCCGACATCATCAAGAGCTGCTTGTACTGCTGCGGCGCTTGCGGCAGCGCGTAGAACTTGCCGGGATGGATGCGCGAGGGCACCAGGAAGTCGCGCGCGCCTTCCGGCGATGACGCCGTCAGGATCGGGGTCTGGAATTCGAAGAAGCCCTGCTCCTTCATCCGCTTGCGCATGGAATCGACCACCGCGCCGCGGGTCATGATGTTCTGGTGCAGCTTCTCGCGCCGCAGGTCGAGGAAGCGGTACTTCAGCCTGATATCTTCAGGATATTCCTGTTCGCCGAACACCGGCAGCGGCAGCTCGGCCGCCGGGCCCAGCACCTCGATCTCCTTGATGTAGACCTCGACCATGCCGGTCGGCAGTTCGGGATTGTCGGTGCCGCCGGGACGGCGGCGCACCTTGCCGTCGATCCGCACCACCCATTCGGAGCGGAACTTCTCGACCTCGGCGAACGCCGGCGAGTCCGGATCGGCCACGCATTGGGTGATGCCGTAATGGTCGCGCAGATCGACGAACAGCACGCCGCCATGGTCGCGGACCCGGTGAACCCAACCCGAAAGCCGGACCGTCTGGTCGATATCGCCCTCTCGGAGCGCGCCGCATGTGTGTGACCGGTAGCGATGCATAGTCGTTCCAAAAACTGATGTCGGAGGAGAATCGCGATAGGAAACTTCCTATCCGAAGGCGCTGGGTTTACCCGAGCCCGCTCGGGGCGGCAACCAAGGGAACGCCCGCTTTTGGCCCGAAACCGCACATTTTCCGGCGATCCGGGCCAGGTGGCCGCCAATCATTTGCCTATTCGGCCCGCAGGCCTATCTTGCGGATATGACCATCCATTTCCCGTTCCAGAACACCTATTCGGCGCTGCCGGCGAACTTTTTCGCCCGCGTCGCGCCGACCCCGGTCGCCTCCCCCCGGCTGATCAAGCTGAACCGGCCGCTCGCGGTCCAGCTCGGGCTGGACCCGAACCTGCTCTCGACGGCGGAGGGCGCCGAAATCCTTGCCGGCAAGCGGCTGCCTGACGGCGCCGACCCGATCGCCATGGCCTATGCCGGCCACCAGTTCGGGCACTTTGTTCCGCAGCTCGGCGACGGCCGCGCCATCCTGCTCGGCGAGGTCATCGACAGAGACGGCGTCCGCCGTGACATCCAGCTCAAGGGATCCGGCCCGACCCCGTTCTCCCGCCGCGGCGACGGCCGCGCCGCGCTCGGTCCTGTGCTGCGCGAATACATCGTCAGCGAGGCGATGTTCGCTTTGGGCATCCCGACCACCAGATCACTTGCAGCGGTCGTCACCGGCGAGCCCGTGATGCGCGAGACGGCGCTACCCGGTGCGGTGCTGACCCGCGTCGCCGCGAGCCACATCCGCGTCGGCACCTTCCAGTTCTTCGCCGCCCGCGGCGACACCGAGGGCGTGCGTGCGCTCGCCGACCATGTCATCGCCAGGCACTATCCCGAGCTGAAGGACGCCGCCCAGCCCTATCACGCCCTGCTCGCCGGCGTCGTGGCACGGCAGGCCGCGCTGGTCGCGCGCTGGCTCCTGGTCGGCTTCATTCACGGCGTGATGAACACCGACAACACCTCGATCTCGGGCGAGACCATCGATTACGGCCCCTGCGCCTTCCTTGATGCCTACAACCCGGCGCAGGTGTTCTCCTCGATCGACGAGATGGGCCGTTATGCCTATGCCAACCAGCCGCGCATCGCGTTGTGGAATCTGACCCGGCTCGCCGAATGCCTGCTGCCGCTGTTCGCGGACGAGCAGGAGAAGGCCATCGAACAGGCGCAAGTGATCCTCGGCGAATTCCCCGAAAAGTTCACCGCGGCCTATAATGCCGGGCTGCGCGCCAAGGTCGGCCTGTTCACCGCGCGCGACGGTGACGAGGCGCTGATCCAGGATCTGCTGGACGCGATGGCCAAGAACGCGGCCGACTTCACGCTGGCCTTCCGCCATCTCGGCGAGGCCGCAAGCGATGACGCCGCGGACGTCCGCGCGCAGTTCACCGATCCCGCGGCGTTCGACGAATGGGCCGCCCGCTGGCGCGCCCGCCTCGCGCTGGAGCCGCAAGCGCCGGCCGAGCGCAAGGCCGCGATGCAGGCGGTCAATCCGGCCTTCATCCCGCGCAACCACCGGATCGAGGCGGTGATTGCGGCTGCGGTGAACTCGGATGACTACGCGCCGTTCGAGGAATTGCTGACGGTGCTGGCCAGGCCCTTTGAGGACCAGCCGCAGTTCGCGGCCTACGCCGATCCGCCGCTCCCCGAGCAGCGCGTGACGCAGACATTCTGCGGGACGTGAGCTCATCCTGCGCATTCACACCGTCACCACGATCTTGCCGAACTGCGTGTTCGACTCCAGGTACCGGTGCGCCTCGACGATCTCCTCGAACGGAAACGTCCTGGCGATGATCGGCTTCAAGGCGCCGTCCGCAAGCCCGTCGAGGATGAACGCCTTCGCCGCCGCAAGCCGCACGGGGTCGCGCACGATCTCGTGCACGAGGTAGCCGCGCAGGGTCAGGCTCTTGCCGAGCACGTTGGCGAGCGGGAACGGCGTCGGCTCAGGACTGAGTCCACCATATTCGATCAGGATGCCGCCGGTTGCCATCGCCGCCGTCAGCGGCACGAAGGCCGGGCCGCCGACGGCATCGAGCACCACGCGCACGCCGTTCGGTCCCGCGAGCTGCTCCAGCCTTGATTGCAGATCCTGCTGCGCCGACGCGATCACGTGCGCCGCGCCGGCCTCACGCAGCGCCTCCGCCTTGGCCGATGTCCGCGTCACCGCAATCGGGACCGCGCCGATACGGTTGGCGATCTGGATCGCCGCGAGCCCGACGCTGCTCGACGCCGCTGTGATGACGACGAACTCGCCTCGCCCGAGCCTTGCAAGATCGAACAGCGCACCGAACGCGGTGAGATACTGCATCCATACCGCAGCGGCCGTTTCAAAGCCGAGCGCGGGTGGATGCTTGACGACAAGCTCCGCCGGAAAGGTCGCGAGCTCGGCATGGGCCGGCCAGCGCACCATCGAGACCGGCGGCACGACGCTCACGGCATCGCCCGGCGCAAATTCTTCGACGCCTTCGCCGATCGCCGCGACAATCCCGGCGGCTTCCAGCCCGAGGCCGGACGGCAGCGTCGCGGTCTCGATATAGCTGCCTCGGCGCAGCGAGGCCTCGGCGCGGTTGAGCCCGAGCGCCTTGACGCGGATCTGAACCTCGCCGCGCGCCGGCGGCGCAATCGCGATCTCCTCGATACGCAGCACCTCGGGACCACCATGCTGGTGAAAGCGGACGACGCGGGCCATGGGCGAACTCCAAAACAATTGAATGGAATGCCGCTATGCCCGGCGGCGATGGCCGGATAAATCACCCGGTAGCTCCGACAATCGAAACCAGGAGTTTTGAATTGGATCGCCTCACCAGCATGGCCGTCTTCATTAGGGCGGTCGATCTCGGCTCGTTTGCGGCCGCCGCCGATGCGCTCGAGATGTCGGCCCCGATGGTCGGCAAGCATGTGCGCTTCCTCGAACAACGGCTCGGCGTCCGCCTGCTCCATCGCACCACGCGGCGGCAGAGCCTGACCGATTCAGGGCAAGCCTATTACGAGCGCTGCCGCATCGTGCTCGGCGAGGCCGAGGCCGCCGACGCGCTCGCCTCCGATCAATCGTCGCAGCCGCGTGGCCGGCTGCGGGTGACGATGCCGGCGCTGCTCGGCCGCTACTGCATCGTCCCCACGCTGCTGAAGCTCGCGCAGAAATATCCCGCGATCGAGCTCGATCTCGCGTTCGGCGATCCGATCGCCGATCTGATGGAGGGCGGTTACGACCTTGCGATCAGGACCGGCGAGCTCAATGCGCAATCCGGCGTGATCGCGCGGCGCATCGCGCGCCAGCGCATGGTGGTGTGCGGCTCGCGCGCCTATCTGAAGGCACATGGAAGGCCGCGCACGCTCGACGAGCTCGGCCGGCACCAGCTGATCGTCTACCGCCGCTCGGGTCGCGTTCGCCCCTGGCTGTTCCCGCGCGACGGTCTTGCGCCGCACGAGGTCTGGCCGGCCGGGCGGCTCAGGTTCGACGACCTCGAAGCCATCGCGGATGCCGCAGCGCGCGGCTTGGGGCTGGCGTGGCTGCCCTCCTGGCTGGTGCGCGAACGCCTCGACACCGGCGCACTGGTCCGCGTTCTCGGCGACAACGGCGAATTTCCCTACGATTGCCACGCGCTGTGGCTGCCGACGCCGCGATTGCCGCTCAAGGTCCGGCTTGCGGTGGATGCACTCGCGGCCACGTTGCCGAAGCTCGTGGCCTAGCGCCGCGCCCCTGATTTGTTTGCAACGATTTTGCGCGCGCATCGTTGGCCGGGCAGCGCGGAATGTGCGGCCTCGTCCGATCCAGGTTCCGTGCCGGCGAGATGATGGAGCGCGAGCATGAACCAGCGCGATGACGACCTGAAAACCGCGATCGAGCGCAGCAACCCGAACGGTGTCGAGCCGCCCTTCTCCGAGGACGATCTGCAGCGACAACAACTCGGGCCGCGCGGCGTGCCCGGGCAACCCGACCCGGCGAAGATGACGCCACAACGCGCCAAAAAGACGCCGATCGATGCCGGTTCCGGCGGCCATACCGCCTGAACGCCGAAACAACGAGGAAACAAGAAGGGTTTCACGATGAAGATCACCAGCTTCAAGGACATGTATGTCGCCGAGCTTCAGGAACTCGCAAGCGTCGAGGAGCAGCTCGCCGTGGCGCTGGCGCGGATGGCGGAGATCGCCTCGCATCCGTCGCTCAAGGATGCGTTCAGCCGCCATCACCGCGAGACCATCGTGCAGGGCGAGCGGTTGAAATCGCTGCTGCGGATGCATGGCGCCGATCCGCTTGAACACACCGACCAGGCCATGCAGGCGCTGATCCACGAGACCGCCAAGATGGTTTCGCTGCTGCCCGACGACAATCTGCGTGATGCCGGCCTCGTCGCGTCGGCGCAGAAGCTCGCGCATTACGAGATCGCCGCCTATGGCAGCGCGGCCGCCCTCGCCGGCCAGCTCAATCTGCGCGACGACCAGCGGCTGCTGCACGACAGTCTCGACGAAGAGCGGCACGTCGACACGCTGCTGACGGCGCTCGCCAAGGGCGAGATCAACCAGGACGCCCTCGCCGCGTGACACGGTAGTTAGCATCGGGCCGCGCCTTGCGCGGCCCCGTTGGCTCTACTCATCCTACGCATCGACGCGGGCGGGAAAAATGCTGCTGCAAATTTCGCGCTTCGCGGGGCTGCTGTCGTTTTTATCTCGCGACTATTGCCCTGCATGGGCCGTTCGATCAGCCTCTCATGATCGATGCCATGGGGAAGACGAACGATGAGCTTCAGGTTCAAGCAGGTTTTCGCAGACACCCAACAGGCGCTCGGCGCTGATCCTGCGCAGGCGCAGGCCGTGTTCCAGGCGCATTCGCAACTCGGCGACGGCGTCAATAGCAGCGTCACGGTCCGGCAATTCAACGTCAGCGTCGACGAGCCGCCGGCGCTGGGCGGCGAGGACACCGCACCGAACCCGGTCGAGTACATCCTCGCCGCGCTCGGCTCATGCCAGGAGATCACCTATCGACTCTATGCCGACGCGCTCGGCATCCCCCTCAACGGCGTCTCCGTCAAACTATCCGGGGCGATCGATCTGCGCGGCTTCTTCAGCGTCGATCCAAACGTGCGAGCCGGTTTCCAGCAGATCGAGGCCGAGGTCGCCATCGACAGCCCGGCCTCCGCGGCCGACATCGCCCGGCTGAAGGAAACCGTCGACCGTCACTGCCCTGTGCTGGACATCCTGCGCAATCCGACGCCGGTGGATCTGAAGCTGCGCACCGGGCCGCTCAGCGCGGCGGCCTAGCTTCGCGATGTGAGCGTTAACTCACCCTCCACCATGCGCCGAGGCCGGCTGCGGTAACCATAAGGCTTAACAGCGCGTCAACGCTCCCCCAACAAGTCTAACTGTTTCTGATGGGGAGAATGGCCCGTGGACGCATTTGCATTCGAATTTATGGGATTGGCGATGATCGCGCTCTGTCTCATCGTGCTGGCGATGCCCGCCGCGCGCCGGCCGTCGAAGAATATCCGCTACGAGTGAGCCGCTCACATCGGCTGCTTGGCTGGACCAGTTGAGGACCGCGAGAAAATAGCGCCCTCAAAGTCATCGAATGGCGATATGGTTGCCCTAATGAGTCCTGACCTGGGACGCAGTCAGGGAATTGACGACGCTTGAACGACACCGACGTCCCGCAGCCCGGCACACCGCCCGCCACCGCGAGCTCGACGCACTCGCCGCTCGAGGTGTTGCTCATCTTCTTCAAGCTCGGCGTCAGCTGCTTCGGCGGCCCGATCGCCCATATCGGCTATTTCCGCGACGAGTTCGTCACCCGCCGCCGCTGGCTTGACGAGCAGGCCTATGCGGATCTGGTCGCGCTCTGCCAGTTCCTGCCGGGCCCCGCAAGCAGCCAGGTCGGCTTTTCGCTCGGCCTGATGCGCGCCGGGTATTTGGGGGCACTGGCGGCCTGGACCGGATTCACGCTGCCCTCGGCGATCGCGCTGGTGCTGTTTGCCTTCGGTGCCGGTGGATTGACCGGCCCTGCGGGTACTGGCCTGGTGCACGGCCTCAAGCTGGTCGCGGTGGCGATCGTGGCCCAGGCCGTCTGGGGCATGGCGCGCTCGCTCTGCCCCGACCGCGAACGCGCCTCGATCGCGACCGTCGCGGCACTCGTCATCCTCGCCAGTTCGTCGTCGATCGCGCAGATCGGCGCCATCGTTCTCGGCGCCATCGCCGGGCTCTGGTTCTGCCGGGCGCAACAGCCCAACGGCGTCACCCATATCGCGATGCCGGTATCGCGCCGCGTTGGCGTCGCAGCGCTGATCCTGTTCATCTCGCTGTTGGCCGGACTGCCGCTGCTGTCGCGGACATGGCCCGGGCTCGGCCTGTTCGAAGCCTTCTACCGCTCGGGCGCGCTGGTGTTCGGCGGCGGCCACGTCGTGTTGCCGCTGCTGCGCGAAGCCGTGGTGACGCCGGGCTGGATCGGCGACGATGCGTTCCTGACCGGCTACGGCGCCGCGCAGGCCGTGCCGGGCCCGCTGTTCACCTTTGCCGCCTATCTCGGCGCCGTGATCGGCGGCGTGCCGGGGGCGATCGTCGGCCTCGTAGGCATCTTCCTGCCGGGAATTCTCGTCCTGCTCGGGGCGCTGCCGTTCTGGGATGGCTTTCGCAAACGGCCGGCGGCACAGGCGATGATGCGCGGCGTCAACGCCGCCGTCGTCGGCATTCTGGGGGCCGCGCTCTACAATCCGGTGTGGACCAGCAGCGTCCACCGTCCGCTCGATTTCGGCATCGCGCTGGCCGGCTTCGTCCTGCTCACGGCGTGGCGTGCGCCGCCGCTCGTGGTGGTCGTGCTCAGCGCGGCCGCCGGCATCGCCTCGGGGCTCCTGCAATCGTGAACGATCGCGCGGTCGTTTCGCCGGGCGAATTAAGAACGCCTTCATGCCTCGCCGCCACGATAGCGGATATATGCCGAGCGTTTCTAAACAACCGGATCCGACCCGGGTTCCCATGCTGGACCTGCTGCGGCTCGCCGCGGTCGGGGCCGTGATCCTGTATCACTACGGCTTCTGGGGCACCGCGTCGCACGGCGTTCAGCAAGTGGCGTTGCCGTACCTCGCCCCGATCGCGCAATACGGCTTCCTCGGCGTTCCCGTGTTCTTCGCGATCTCCGGCTTCGTCATTGCCTATTCCGCCGAAGGCCGCACGCCGATCGGCTTTGCAATCGCCCGCTTCAGCCGCATCTATCCGACCTTCGTCATCTGCATGACGCTGACCTTCCTCGCGACGCTGCTGTTGGGCCACGCGTACTTCCACGTGACGTGGGGGCAATGGCTGGCAAACCTGTTCATCGCAGCCCCGATGCTCGGTCAGCCCTACATGGACGACGCCTATTGGTCGCTGGTGATCGAGGTGGTGTTCTACGCCTGGGTCGCGCTATTCCTGGCCTGGGGCATCTTCCCGCGGCGGATCGACACGATCATCGTGGCATGGATCGCCATCACCTTCGCCAACGAGCTGACCTTCGACATTCCGCTGTTCGAGAAACTGTTCATGGCCGACGACAGCGGCTTCTTCGCCGTCGGCCTCCTGATCTATGAGCATTACCGCGGACGGCGCGACAACAGGCTGTACAGCCTGCTGTCGCTCGCGATGGGCACCGCGACGTTCCAGGCCGTGCACAAGCTGGAGCGGCTCGGCGTCCACACCCATGGCAGCTTCGATCCCATGGTGGTGACGGCGATCTGCATCGTCTCGCTCGGCATCGTGTTCGCCGCCACCTGCATCAAGTCGGTGCCGCTGCCGGCGGGCCTCGTCAGGGCCGTCGGCGGCATCACCTACCCGCTCTACCTGCTGCATCTCCAGCTCGGTTACGTGATCCTGCTGCTGATCACGCCAACGCCGGACGCGCTGTCGACCGCGCTGGTCGTGACGGGCATGGTGCTGCTGGCATGGTTCGTCTGGCGCTTCCTCGAAGGCCCCACGCATTATCTCGTCAGGGACAGGCTGACGACGCTGGCCTCGCGGCACGGATGGCCGTCACGCATTCGCGCGAACGAAGCTCGGATCGATCGGGACGACGTTGCCTCGCCAATCGAGGCCAGGAGCATCGCCAACCGCTGATCAGTCCGGCGCACATCGCCGGAACAGCATCCACCCAACGTTGCCGCTGCCGCGAACCTTGGGCGGAAGCGAACACCATCATTCATCTGCGATGCGTGGTGACGACGGTCAGGCGTAAGCGGGCGGATGGCGCCCGGGGCGCCTCGGTATCCTCAGACCCGCCCGCTCCATTCATGATCTCCGGGCATTTCCATTGCCAGTTCATTCGCCAGCTCGAGCGCTTCCTTGACGTCAGGCGTAGACAGACCTTCCGTGAACGTTCGAACGACGGGTAGCAGCAGCTCGGCTGCTCGCGCCTGTTTGCCGGAATGTCGCCATAGGCGCGCCAGGCTGACAGCTGACCGTAATTCAAACGACCGCGCGCTTTGCCTGCGCGCCAGCTCGATCGAGGCGAGGAACATTCGCTCGGCGGATTCAACGGACGATGATCTCGCGTAATTGAGCGTCATCTCACCTTGCAGACGATAGATCTCGGCTTCGTAAAAATGCTCTCCCGTTCTTCTCCCGATCGCCAATGCGCTGTCGAGTTCGCGCAAGGCAGCATCCGGCAAGCCGGCACTTGCATACGCCTTCGCGAGCAAACTCCTGAACCAACAACTGGCGAGCCGGGCGCTCATGCCCTCGTAGCCGTCGATAGCCATTCGCATCTGGTTCAATCCCTCATCGACATTCCCAAGCTCGGTCATCGCCCATCCTCGCAGGATGGTTGTCTGATGCTTCCAATGCAGGAAGCCGTGTTCCGATGAGAGAGCCAGTGCCCTGTTGGTGTAGTCGTGGGTCCCTTCGACATCGCGGAGATGCTGGCAAACGTAAGCACCGAATGTCAGCGCAAACGACAGCGTGAAGGGGTGCCGAAGGTCCTCCGCTTCCGAAATAGCCTGCTGGCTGTATCGGCGCGCCGCGTCGGGACGGCCCAGAAACCACGACACGTACCCGAGATACGAGAGCGAGACGATGCCAGGATGGATGCCATGCGTTGCCGTCAGGGCGCCGTGTAGATCAGGGCTGTACAGGTTCCTGAAGCGATGAAGGTGATGTTCGGCGGCGACAAACCGCCCGCGGTACAGCATGGTCATCGCGATCGCCCGATGCGCCTCGATCAGATATCCCGTCTGTTGCGTCGCGGACGAGTTCTGGTTCGATGCCTCGCGCCTTGCGAACTGCAGGAGCTCCGCGCTCAGCTCATGCGCCCGCGCGAGATCGCCGCGGATGAAGTGGCACACCCAAAGTCCGCGCGTCGCCGCAAAGACCTTCGCCATGTTGTCAAGATGCCGGCCGAGTTCGAGCGCGCGAACATAGTTCTCCTCGACTTCCTGGACCGCGTATCCCTTTGCCGCGATCAGGGCGGTGCCCAGGGCGATGCGAAGCTCAAGCTCGGACTCGTTTCGGCCCTGCATGCCGGGCGCGGCTTGCAGAACCCCGAGCCCACGACGCAAATGACCGATCGCCTCCAGAGTCGCTCCCTTCATTGCGGCCTGCTTTCCGGCCTTGAGCCAGAAGCCAGCAGCCGGCTCGCTCTGGCCCGACTCGGTCAGGTGGTAGGCGAGAAGCTCCGGCTCGCGCTCGATCTTTTCCGGATATTTTTCGGCCAGCACGCGTGCGATCTTGGCGTGCAGCGTCCTTCTTTCCCTGTGCAGCAAGCTTTCATGCGCCGCGTTCTGGATCATCACGTGCTTGAACGAGTACAGCGCCTCCGGCAGAAAGCCGAAGCGGACGATCAATCCGGCTGCCTCCAGATGGTTAAGGGCGGCTTCGATCTGGTCCGCCGGCGCCTCGGCAACCTCGCGAAGGATCTCATAAGAGAACTCGCGACCGATGGTGGCGCCGATCTGCGCGATTTTCTTGAACGATCCCATCCGGTCAAGGCGGGCCATCAGGGAATCGTTCAATGTCGCGGGAATAGCGAACTGATGCCACGGACCGGACAAGACGTAACGTCCATGTTGCTCAGTCAAGACGTCGGATTCGAGAACGGCCTTGGTCAGCTCTTCAAGGAAGAGCGGCACGCCATCGGTTTTGACAATGATGTCCTCAATCACCTCTCTGGGAAGCTCCTTTTCTCCAGCCACACGTTCGACCAATATCGTGCGGACCTGTCGGCCGAGACGCTTGAGGTTCGCACTGATGGTGTGCGCATGATCCTTCCAGCCCGGCTGAAACTCCGGACGACAGGTGATCACGACAAGGATCGACGCGTTGCGAACGTTCTCCACCAGCAGATCAAGCACGGCCCGCGAGGTGGGATCGATCCAATGTGCGTCCTCAAAATCGATCAGGAGGGTCTGCCCGCGCGCTTGCGCGAGCAGATGGTTGACGAGCGCGGCGATCGTCGCATCCTTCAGCTGTTGCGGCGAGAGATCCAGGTCCGCGTAGCGGTCCCCGGTCGGAATTGAAAGCAACGCCGCAAGGATCGGCACCACTGTGTCCCTCTCGCCGTTCGAGGCGGCGACGCCAGCTTCAAGCTTTGTCAGCCAAAGCGCAGACGCGTTCTCGCCGTCAAGGCCGAGTGCGAATTTGAGATGCTCGATGAAGGGGTGAAAAGCGGTGCTGCTGTAATAGGGAGAGCACTGGAACGAAACTTGTCCGTGCTGATCACCTGCGATCCGCTCCCGCAATTCCTGAACGATCCTGGACTTTCCAATTCCCGGCTCGCCCGTCAGCAGCACGACCTGCCCCTCACGGGCTTTCGCTTGCTGCCAACGCGTGAGCAGCAGCGCCACCTCTTCGGTGCGGTTGACCAGCGGCGTCAATCGGGAGCCCATGGCTGCGGCAAATCGCGTCTCGGCGCGGCACGGCCGAACCACGAGCCAGGCCTGGGCCTTCGCGGATATCCCCTTCAGCGCGTGAAATCCGAAGTCCTGGTAGTCGAACTTTCCTTTGAGCAGGGATTGCGTCGAAGACGCAATGACGACGCCGTCCGGAGGCGCCAAGGCCTGCAGACGGGCAGCCAGATTTGGCGTCTCGCCGACAGCGGAATCGTGCTCCTCGGTGTCCTGTCCAACCAGGTCTCCGACGACAACAAGGCCGGTCGCAATCCCGATGCGCACACTGGGCCCACGACTTGCAACGTCGCGGGCGTCACTCGTTCTCGCCGACGACAGGGTCCGTACGATTTCGAGCGCCGCACGCACCGACCGCTCGGCGTCATCCTCATGGGCATTCGGATAGCCGAAATAGACCAGAATGCCGTCTCCGACGTACCGGGCCGCGAAGCCTTCGTACCGCTTGACCACGCTGACGCACTTTTCCCTGAAGCTCGCGATCATGTCGCGGACGTCTTCGGGATCGAACTGTTCGGACAGCGAGGTCGAACCGACCATGTCGCAGAACATCACGGTCAGCTGGCGCCTCTCGGCGCTCACCGCCGCGCCTTCCGCGACGCTCCTGCCGCCGGTGGGGCCTTTTGCCGATCGGGTCAGGGAAGCAACCGCGCGCTGCAAGCGCTTGCGGTCTCCCAGCGGAAGTCCAAGTTCGACCAGATCCTGCTCGGTCAAATCGGGCAGGATGTCCAAACCGATGCGATGCAGGACAAAGAGGTCGCTGTACTGGCCGAGATCAACGGTTTCGAGCCAGTGCTTGAGAGCAGCCTCCATATCGGCGCTTGGCTGTTTCTCCGGCATTGTGATCCGTCCGACTGCGGGCCATTGGCGACAATGGGTCTCGTTCGACGATGCCAAGTGACTTGTTTACCGCAGACTGGACGCGCTCACAAAGTGCGAAAACAAGGAAGCAGGCCGATCGAAGACGCACTCTGCATCGGTCGCTCAGATATTCGAGATAGCGCACGCAAGCCGGCCCCGAGAAAGCTCAGCGCTCCGGTTGACCCAAATCGCCATCCCGACGGCGCAAGCTTCCGCAGCGGCGCCCCCCAACTACGAGTGTCATCGTCCGCGAAAGCGGGCGATCCAGTACGCCGCGGCCTCTCGGTCCGAGCACAACTGTCTCCGGAATACTGGGCGGATTCAACCGGTCGAGCCGGGCGATGAAAGCTGCAAGTGGGGACGCAATGACGGCGCGGTGCGCCTCGTCACCACGAGGGTCGGTTGCAGAAGTCCGCAAATGTCGCAGCCCCGAGCGTGGGCGGCGCACGATTTCGGAATAATGGAAAAATATCGCTGATTTGCCCGACGTGTCAAGTTGCCGTGTCGAACGCGGCTGGCTGTCGGCTCCTTTGCATGGGGTTGTTTTCGATATTTTGGTCGAGCGCCCCGGCGACAGCGGGCTATCGCCTATGGCGCTCAGCCCACGTTCGTCCTGCCCGGTCAAGGCCGGGCGATGACACCGAAGATGAGGCTCGCCCGCACGACCGCCGAATTCGCGGCACGATCGGGCCGAAAACCCCCTCGAATCACGCCCAATCAATTCAAAAATAGCCCGTCCCCCACCCCGTGCGGGGCCAAAATCCCTGCAAGACCCTTGACATAGCTGCCCTTTCGGCAGAACGCGTGTGGTCAAGCCGTTATGGACACTTCATGGATTTGATTAGCACGACCTCCGACCTCGCCGCCGCCTGCGACCGGCTCGCCAAACACAAGGTCATCACTGTCGACACCGAGTTCCTGCGGGAGACGACCTACTATCCGCTGCTCTGCGTCGTGCAGATGGCGAGCGCGGAAGAAGCCGTCGTGGTCGACGCGCTGGCACCCGGCATCGACCTCAAGCCGTTCTTCGACCTGATGTCGAACGAGGCCGTGCTCAAGGTATTCCACGCCGCGCGGCAGGACATCGAAATCGTCTGGCACCTCTCCGGCACGATCCCGCATCCGATCTTCGATACCCAGGTCGCCGCCATGGTGCTCGGCTATGGCGACAGCATCGCCTATGACCAGCTCGTCGACCGCGTCACCGGCCACCGCCCCGACAAGACCCACCGCTTCACCGACTGGTCGCGCCGGCCGCTGAGCGACGAGCAGCTGCATTACGCCGTCTCCGACGTCACCCATCTGCGCGAGGTGTTCGCGGCGCTCGACGCCGATCTGAAGAAGCGCGACCGCAGCGACTGGGTCAGCGAGGAGATGGAGGTCCTGACCTCGCCGAAGACCTACGACTTCCATCCCGAGCGTGCCTGGGAGCGGCTCAAGACCCGCGTGCGCAAGCCGCGCGAGCTCGCGGTGCTGATCGAGGTCGCGGCCTGGCGTGAGCAGGAGGCGCAGAGCCGCGACGTGCCGCGCTCGCGCGTGCTCAAGGACGATGCGGTCGGCGATATCGCCACCCACGCGCCGACCTCGCTGGAGAAGCTCGGCAATCTGCGTTCGCTGCCGAAGGGCTTCGAGCGCTCCAAATGGGGCGCCGACATCATTGCTGCCGTGCAGCGCGGCCTCGCCCGCGATCAGGCCACGCTGCCCAAGCTGGAAAAGCCGAGAAACAATTCCAACGGTGCGGCGACCGTCGAACTGTTGAAGGTGCTGCTGCGCATGACCTCGGAGCGCCACGGCGTCGCCAGCAAGGTGATCGCCACCGTCGACGATCTCGAGCAGATCGCGGCCAGCGATCAGGCCGAGGTCGGCGCCCTGCACGGCTGGCGCCGCGAACTGTTCGGCGAGGCCGCGCTCAAGCTCAAGCACGGCCAGCTCGCGCTCGCCATCGACAAGGGCCGCGTGGTGCGGGTGGACCGGGGCTAGCACGCGCCGTTCGCCCGGTGCGCGCCAGGTTCCACCGGCAGTCGGCCAGTGGCCGAACGCGTTGCGCCGGAGTTCGGCCGGCACAGGCTGAGGTTGCGTCGCGCAAAACCACCGCGCTTGCTAAGGCGCAATTTTCGTGTTGCAATCCCTTCACAATCGGATTGCGGCCGTTCGACTGTGCGTTTCGCGACGTTGCTATCCAAGGCTTCGATGTACAGGGCTTCGAGAGGCGAAACTTCGGACTTGAAGACTTTGGATCTGACGACCCGGGAAGTGAACAGACAGCGTAAAGTCCGCTTGTGGCGTGGCACGTGGAAAACGTGGCCGCGTCTTTTTTATGTCTAAACTGGGAGAGAGACGATGCCGAAGGGTACCGTCAAATGGTTCAACCCGACCAAAGGTTACGGGTTCATCAAGCCAGCCGTCGGCGACAAGGATGTGTTCGTCCACATCTCGGCAGTCGAGCGCGCGGGCCTCAGCACATTGAACGAGAACCAGTCCGTCGAGTACGAGCTGGTGGAGAACCGCGGCAAGGCGTCAGCCGAGAACCTCAAGATTCACTGAACGCCGCTGCCAGCGGAATTCATCCGGATGCTTCCCCGGGCTGCATCACCCCGGGGGACCTCTCGTGCTACCGCGCGCTAAGGCGCCGGCGCGATCAGCGTGCCGCCCGTCGGCGCGCTCCCAAGCGTCTTGCAGAGGTCGCCTTCGAGCTTGAGCCGGCCGCTTGCCAGAAGCCGCAGCGCCTCCGGATAGATGCGATGCTCGATGGTGATCACGCGCGCGGCGAGCGTCTCGGCCGTGTCGTCGTCAGCGACCGTGACCGCGCCCTGCATCACGATCGGTCCGGCGTCGGTCTCCGGGATCACGAAATGCACCGTCGCTCCGGACAGCTTGACCCCTGCGCGCAACGCCTGGCCGTGCGGATCGAGGCCGGGAAAACAGGGCAGCAGGGAGGGATGGATGTTGAGCATCCGCCCGTACCAGTGCCGTACGAACTCGGCGGTGAACAGCCGCATGAAGCCGCCGAGGCAGATCAGCTCGACCTGCCTGTCGTCGAGCGCGCGCTGCAGCACGGCCTCGAAGCCGGCGCGGTCCTTGCCGAACGGCTTGCTCTCGATGACGATGGTCGCAATGCCGCTCGCGGCCGCCTTTTCGAGCCCGGCAGCGTCGGCGCGGTTCGAGATCACAGCCACGATCTCGGCCGGGAAATCCTGAGCCCTCGCAGCCTCGATCAGCGCGGCCATGTTGGAGCCGCGGCCGGAGATCAGGATGGCGACGCGGCGCTTCATCGCGAGAGATCGAGATGACCGTTATAGACCACGCGATGCTCGCCTTTGGCCTCGATCACCTCGCCGAGCAGCGTCACGGTCTCGCCGCCGGCGGTGAAGGCCTCGGTCACGGCGTCGACTGCATCAGCCCTGACGATCGCGATCATGCCGATGCCGCAGTTGAAGGTACGCAGCAGCTCGAGCTCGGCGATACCGCCCTGCTCGGCGAGCCATTTGAACACCGGCAGCACCGGCAGCCGCGCCAGATCGATGCCGACGCCGAGATGCTTCGGCAGCACGCGCGGAATGTTGTCGGTGAACCCGCCGCCGGTGATGTGGGCGAGGCCCTTCACGGCGCCGGTGTCGCGGATCGCGCGCAGGCAGGATTTCACATAGAGCCTGGTCGGCGTCAGCAGCGCCGCGCCGAGCGTCATGACCGGCGCGAACGGCGCCGGCGCGTCATAGGCAACGCCGGACTGCTCGACGATCTTGCGCACCAGCGAATAGCCGTTGGAGTGCACGCCGGAGGAAGCCAGCCCGATCACGGCATCGCCCGCCGCGATATCCGCGGTCGGCAGCAGCGTGCCGCGCTCGGCCGCGCCGACCGCAAAGCCGCCGAGGTCGTAGTCGCCATCCTTGTAGAGGCCGGGCATCTCCGCGGTTTCGCCGCCGATCAGGGCGCAGCCGGACTCGCGGCAACCTTCGGCGATGCCGGCAACGATCTGCGCGGTGGCCTCCGGGTGCAGCTTGCCGCAGGCGAAATAGTCGAGGAAGAACAGCGGTTCCGCGCCCTGCACGACGAGGTCGTTGACCGACATCGCGACCAGATCAATGCCGATGCCGCCGTGAATGCCGGTCTCGATCGCGATCTTCAGCTTGGTGCCGACGCCATCGGTCGCGGCCACCAGGACCGGATCCTTGAAGCCGGCGGCCTTGAGGTCGAACAGCCCGCCGAAACCGCCAATCTCGGCGTCCGCGCCAGGCCGCGCGGTGGCCCGCACCATCGGCTTGATCAGATCGACCAGTCGATTGCCGGCGTCGATATCGACACCCGAATCCGCGTAAGTGAGCCCGTTTTTGCGCTCGGTCATGCCCAATTCCAGATGATCAGGGGCTGGTTACGAGGAATTCCGCCCCCGCGCAATGGCTCGCGGCGCTGCCGCCGCGATACTATGTAGATAACACAAGGCGGCTGCGCAAAAGAGCCGGATATCGAGTAAAATCAGGCTTCTAGCCGGGAAGCGATTCAAGTTGAGCATTCCGAACATCATCACCCTCGGCCGCATCATCCTGGTGCCGGTGATCGTCTGGGCCATCGTGTCCAGCCAGATGGAGATTGCGTTCGCGATCTTCGTGATCGCCGGCGTCTCGGACGCGGTCGACGGTTTCCTCGCCAAGCGCTTCAACATGACGAGCGAGCTCGGCGCCCTGCTCGATCCGCTCGCCGACAAGGCGCTCCTGGTGTCGATCTATGTCGCGCTCGGAATCTGGGGCGCGGTGCCGCGCTGGATCGTGATTCTCGTGGTGTCGCGCGACATCATGATCGTCTCCGCCGTGATTGTGTCATGGTTGTTCGACAAGCCGGTCGAGATGAAGCCGCTGATGGTGTCGAAGCTGAACACGGTGGCGCAGGTCGCGTTTGCGGCGCTGGTGCTGGCCTCGCTCGGCTTCGGCTTCGAGCCGCATCCTTACGACTGGATCCTGATGGGCCTGGTCACGATCTTTACTTTGGGTTCGGTGTCCCTCTATCTCGTGGAATGGGTGCGGCACATGAGCACGATCGAAGCTCGGTAGGCGGGATCCGGAAAAGTCGAAGCCGGTTTTCCCGCGGCAAACGCGACGCGTTTGCGCAGAGCTAAAATAAAGCGGTTTGGAGACTTGTGTGGCCAGTAGCGTTCAACCTCGTCAATTGGCCTTGGCCCTGCCGCACGAGGAGAAGCTGACCCGCGACGATTTCCTCGAGGGCCCTGCCAATGAGGCCGCGCTGGCGCTGATCGACGGCTGGCCGGACTGGCCGAACCGAATCATGTTGCTGGTCGGGCCTGACGGCTCCGGCAAAAGCCACCTCGCCGCGATCTGGGCCGAGAGCGCCGGCGCGCGCTCGACCGCGGCGCATGCGCTGACCGCCGAGGCGGTGCCGACCGCGCTTGCGACCGGTGCGCTCGTCGTCGAAGACCTGAGGCCGGCGGATTTCGACGAGCGCGCGATGTTTCATCTGATGAATCTGGCGCGCCAGGACGATGCCTATGTGCTGATCACGGCGCGCGTTCCGCCCTCGGCGTTCGAGATCGAATTGCGCGACCTGCGGTCGCGGCTCCGCGCGGTGCCGACCGTGACGCTGCTGCCGCCGGACGACCAGCTGTTCCGCGGCCTGATCGTCAAGTTCTGCGCCGACCGCCAGATGAGCGTGGACGAACCGCTCGTCAGCTATCTGAGCAACCGGATCGAGCGTTCCTACGTTGCCGTCCGGCAGGCGGTCGAGCTGCTGGATACCGAGGCACTCCGGCTCGGCCGTCCCGTTACACGGGCGCTGGCGGCGGAGCTGTTGCGCGATGCCTGATCCATCCCCGCGGCTTGACGGCGCAGGCGAGCGGAACATCAATGTCATCGAAACGTCATCGCAATATCACATGGTTTCAGCGGCTCTCGGCTAGACCGCCCCGGCCCCTGCCCTGAATTGGACCAGCACTTGATGGACTCGGCACAAGCTACTGAAATCAAAGAAAAAGAGGCGGAATTTCCCGCCATTCCCGCAATCGCGACCAGCCCCGAGCGCTTCATCAACCGGGAGCTCTCCTGGCTGCATTTCAACCGGCGGGTGCTCGAGGAATCGGTCAATCTCGGCCATCCCGTGCTGGAGCGGGTCCGCTTCCTGTCGATTTCGGCGAATAACCTCGACGAGTTCTTCATGGTCCGTGTCGCCGGCATCAAGGCGCAGGTCCGCGAGGGCATTACCGAGCGCAGCCCGGACGGCCTGCTGCCGGCCGAGCAGCTCGTGATGATCAACAAGACCGTCTCGCAGCTCGCCTCCGACCAGCAGGCGATCTGGAGCGACCTGCGGGATATCCTGGCCAAGGTCGGCATCCAGCTGGTCGACGGCCGCGACGTCACCAGGTCCGAGCGGAGCTGGATCGAGGATCACTTCCTCCACAACATCTTCCCGCTGCTGACGCCGCTGGCGATCGACCCGGCGCATCCCTTCCCGTTCATCCCGAATCTCGGCTTCACGGTGGCGCTGCAATTGTCGCGGATCTCCGACGGCAAGGCGATGAACGCGCTGATCCGCATGCCCGGCAAGATCGACCGCTTCATCCGCATCCCCTCCACCAAGGAAGGCGCTCCGGCGCGGCTGATCACGCTGGAGCAGGCAACCGGTCTGTTCATCGGCCGCCTGTTCCCCGGCTACACCGTCAAGGGCCAGGGCGCATTCCGCATCATCAGGGACTCCGAACTCGAAATCGAGGAAGAGGCCGAAGACCTCGTTCGCCTGTTCGAGACCGCGCTCAAGCGCCGCCGCCGCGGGTCGGTGATCCGGCTCGAGATCGAGGCCACGATGCCCGAAGAGCTGCGCATCTTCGTGCAGCACGCCTTGTCGGCGGCCGACGACGAAGTGATCCTGGTCGACGGCGTGCTGGCGATGAACGAGCTGTCGCAGCTCACCCGCCTCAATCGCCCGGACCTCGAATTCCCGCCCTATGTGCCGCGTCATCCCGAGCGGGTGCGCGATCATGGCGGCGATATCTTCGCCGCCATCCGCCAGAAGGACCTCGTGGTCCATCACCCCTACGAATCCTTCGACGTCGTGGTGCAGTTCCTGCAACAAGCGGCACGCGATCCCGACGTGGTCGCGATCAAGCAGACGCTCTATCGCACCTCGAACAATTCGCCGATCGTGCGCGCGCTGGCGGAGGCCGCCGAAGCCGGCAAGTCGGTGACCGCGCTGATCGAGCTGAAGGCACGCTTCGACGAGGAAGCCAATATCCGCTGGGCCCGCGACCTCGAACGCGCCGGCGTACAGGTGGTCTACGGCTTCATCGAGTTGAAGACGCATGCCAAGCTGTCGATGGTGGTGCGCCGCGAGGGCGGCAATCTCACCACCTATGTGCACACCGGCACCGGCAACTACCATCCGGTCACCGCGCGCATCTACACCGACCTCTCCTACTTCACCTCGGATCCGATCATCGGCCGCGACGTCGCGCGGGTCTTCAACTACATCACCGGCTATGCCGAGCCGAGCGACATCGAGAAGATGGCGGTGTCGCCGCTGACGCTGCGCAAGCGGATCATCGAGCACATCCACGGCGAGATCGCCCACGTCAAGCACGGCCGGCCCGGCGCGGTCTGGATGAAGATGAACGCGCTGGTCGACCCTGATATCATCGACGCGCTGTATGAGGCCTCGCAGGCCGGCGTCTCGGTCGAGCTCGTGGTGCGCGGCATCTGCTGCCTGCGGCCGGGGCTGCCGGGACTGTCCGAGAACATCCGCGTCAAATCGGTGATCGGCCGGTTCCTGGAACACGGCCGAATCTATTGCTTCGGCATGGGCCAGGGCCTGCCGAGCACAAAAGCTGCTGTGTATATCTCGTCCGCCGACATGATGCCGCGGAACCTCGACCGCCGCGTCGAGGTTCTCTGTCCGCTGCAAAATCCCACGGTGCATCAGCAGGTTCTCGAACAGATCATGGTCGCAAACCTGAAGGACACCGAGCAAAGCTGGCAATTGTTGCCGGATGGGTCGTCAACGCGTATGAAGGCCGCGAAAGGCGAAGAGCCCTTCAATCTGCATGACTACTTCATGACAAATCCGAGTCTGTCCGGCCGTGGTAAGTCTCTCAAGGAATCTTCACCGCGCCGTCTCACGCGTCGCAACGAGCGACAGCAGCCATCGTCTTAAGGGGGCCTTACGGTGAAGCGACCGCGGAAGCGCGCTTCCAGCGTCGCTGTCATCGATATCGGCTCGAACTCGGTTCGTCTCGTGGTTTACGAGGCGATGGCGCGCAGCCTCATTACCATCTTCAACGAGAAGGCGCTGTGCGGGCTCGGGCGCGAGGTGCAGAGCACCGGCCTGCTCGCAACCGATGCCGTCAACAAGGCGCTGACCGCGCTGCGCCGTTTTCGCGCGCTGTGCAAAATCCAGCAGGTCGGCCGCGTCTACGCGATCGCGACCGCGGCCTGCCGCGACGCCAAGAACGGTCCGGACTTCATCGCCAAGGCCGAGCGCATCTGCGGCGCCAAGATCGAGATTCTCACCGGGCCGCGTGAAGCGAAGCTGTCCGCGCTCGGCGTCGTCTCGGGCGTGCACAATCCGAACGGCATCGTCGGCGATCTCGGCGGCGGCTCGCTCGAACTGATCGACGTCAAGGGCAACCGCGTGCGCAGCGGCGTGACGTTGCCGCTCGGCAGCCTCGCGCTGCAGGACCTCTCGAACAAATCGCTCAAGCGCGCCGAACGCATCGTCAAGAACGAGCTGCTCGGCGTCGCCCAGCTCAAGACCGGCCGCGGCCGCACCTTCTATGCGGTCGGCGGCACCTGGCGTGCGCTGGCGCGCATTCACATCATCCAGAGCGGCTATCCGCTCAAGGTGATGCACGGCTATTCGATCCCGGCGGCCGACGCGCTCGATTTCGCGCAGCGGCTGCGGCGGCTGGCGGCCACCAACATGCTGGCCAATATCGAGTCGGTCGCCGATGCGCGGCGGCCGCTATTGGCCTACGCCGCGCTCGTGCTCGAATACATCATCCGCGTGGCCCAGCCGAAGACCATCGTGTTCTCGACCTTCGGCGTGCGCGAGGGCCTGCTCTACGAGATGCTGCCGCCGGCCGAACGCGCCAAGGACGGGCTGCTCTGTGCCGCGCAGAACCTCAATGAATTGCTGTCGCGCTCGGCCCGCCACGCCCAGGAGCTGACGGCGTGGACCGATCGGCTGGTGCGTGTCGTCAGGCTGCGCGAGACCGAGGAAGACCGCAGGCTGCGGCATGTCGCCTGCCTGCTCTCCGATATCGGCTGGCGGGTGCATCCCGATCATCGCGGCGAGGAAACCCTCAGCCTGATCATGAACGGCAATTTCGGCTCGATCACGCATCAGGGGCGCGCCTTCGTCGCGCTCTCGGTGTTCTATCGCTACGCCGGGCTCAGCGAGGAGAACGAGCCGCCGCCGCAGATCCGCGCGCTGGTGACGCCGGCGATGGACGAGCGCGCCCGCGTGCTCGGCGCCGCCTTCCGCGTCGCGCATCTGATCACGGCGGCGCGCACCGGCGTGCTGCCGGCTACCCATTTCCGTACCCAGGGCCGCAAGCTGATGCTCGTGTTCGAGCACCGGATGGTGGATCTGGTCGCCGACCGCGTCGGCAGCCGCTTCAAGCAATTGGCGCGGCTGGTCGGGCGCGTCGGCTCGATCGTGCGGCGCTGAGCATGATCCGGAAAAGTGCGAAGCGGTTTTCCCTCGCGACAAACGCGGAATGCGTTTGCGCGGAGATCATGCTCAAACAACAAGCTCGACCCTATCTCATCGCGCTTTAAGCCTCACGCCGCCTTGGCGGCGTGCTTGGCCTTGCGGAGTGCGTGGCGGCGCCAGATCGACCCTACGACCAGCACCACGATGATGCCGAGCACCGCGAGCGTGATCTCGCCGCCATTGCCGCCATGGGCGAATTGCGGCGACATCCCGACCGACGTCAGCCAGGAATCGAGCTTGGCACCGAGCGGTCCGGCGAACAGCGCGTCCAGCTTCGGATGCACGGCCGGATCGGTCGCGATGACATCGCCCGCGATCCAGCCCAGCAGCGCGGCACCGGCCCAGACCAGGACCGGCAGCTTGGTGAGCAGCGCCATGATCAGCGCCGCGCCGGCAACGATCAGGGGAACGCTGATCGCAAGACCGAGCACCAGCAGCGGCACGCTGCCGTTGGCGGCGGCAGCCACCGCGATCACATTGTCGAGGCTCATCACGATGTCGGCGACGACGACGATCTGAACCGCGGCCCACAGATGCGAGGCCGCGTGCACGCTGTCCTCGTCCTCCTGCTCCGGCACCAGCAGCTTGGCGGCAATCACGATCAGCGCCAGTCCGCCGACCAGCTTCAAATAGGGAAGCTCCATCAGGCTGGCGACGATGCCGGTGAAGATGACGCGCAGCAGCACCGCCGCGGCGGCGCCGAGAATCATGCCCCACAGGCGCTGGCGCGGCGCGAGCCCGCGGCAGGCGAGCGCGATCACGAGCGCGTTGTCGCCCGAAAGCAGGACGTTGATCCAGATGATCTTGCCGACAGCGACCCAGAAGGTCGGCGTCGCCATCTCGTTCCTGAACTCGGTGAAGAACGCGCCGATGTACGCCGGATCAAAGATCTGCCACAGCCAGTCCACAGCGAGTCCTATTCGGCCTTGCGGCCGCCCCTGACGGCGGTCGTCCGCCGCTCCCCCGTTTGTTTCGACGCGGTCTCCTCGGGAGACCGCGTCACTTTCAGCAATACTACGGCGTCAGCCGACGATCTCGTTGCCTGCGAAGAACTGCGCGATCTCGATCACCGCGGTCTCCGGCGCATCCGAACCGTGCACCGAATTCTCGCCGATCGACTTCGCATAGAGCTTGCGGATGGTGCCTTCGGCGGCTTTCGACGGATCGGTCGCGCCCATCACGTCGCGATATTTCAGGATGGCGCCCTCGCCTTCCAGCACCTGGACCACGACCGGGCCCGAGGTCATGAAGTCGACCAGCTCGCCGAAGAACGGACGCGCCTTGTGGACGGCGTAGAAGGTCTCGGCCTGGCCGCGGGTCATGCGGATGCGCTTCTGCGCCACGACCCGCAGGCCCGCCTTCTCGATCACCGCGTTGACCGCGCCGGTCAGGTTGCGCTCGGTGGCGTCGGGCTTGATGATCGAAAAGGTGCGTTCAATCGCCATGATTTCGTCCTTGTAAACGTGGCTGGGAGTTGCCGGGGCTTATATCGGCGCGATGGGGTAACGGCAAGCGACCCTGTGACGCGTTAGCCTTTAGTTTTGACGCATTTTCACGACGAAAACCGTCGTTAGGGCGCCCTCCGGACTGCGGCCGGCTCGGCCAACTTACCGCGAGTTCACCTAGGTGAACCCATCCTGTCAGCGCCGTGCCGCTGCCGTTCAGCTCCAGCCACATAGGCTCTGCAGCGATCGGACGCCTTGCTGGCCCCCCATCCGCAAGCCTCACAGGACGTCTCGGGAAATGTCACCGCGGGCGCGTCGCGCGCGCCCATAGCTCGAGGAGACGATCATGTTACGCAAACTCTCGCTTGCCGCCGTCGCCGCAGTTTCGCTCGGTGCCGCCGCGCTCGCCCCGACCTCCGCCTCGGCTTGGGGTGGTTGGCATGGCGGCTGGCACGGTGGATGGCATCACGGCTGGTGGGGCGGCCCGCGCGTCATCGTCGGCGGTCCGGCCTATTACGGCGGTTATGGCTACGGCGGCGGCTGCTACGTGCGCCGCGTGGTGCCGACCCCGTGGGGCCCCCGCTGGCGCCTGGTCAACCGCTGCTACTGATCCATCGAATCTACGACTGCTCCCCTGACTTGCTTCTCGCCCCGGCCCTCGCGCCGGGGCTTTTTTCAGATCCGTTGGGGAACCCGGGCACATGATGGGACCCACTACCTCAAGGCGAGAGCAAGGCGCGGAAACCAAATTCGGGGTCGCGACTTGTCATGGCGAGGAGCTACTCGAACATGCGAGGTGGAACTCGCCGAGAGACATGCCGTGACGATGACAATGAGCAAGATCGACAAGGACGCCGATCAGATTGATCACAAGACCTGCCGTTACATCTGCGATGCCGTAGGCGAACGGCTTCAGCAAAGCATGCGGCCAGAGCCCGCACTTTCGTCTCGCCTCCAGCAACTCCTCGACGAGATGCAACGACGGGAAGGCGATCGCCATTAGATGTTGAGGGCTGACCAGCAGCCCAATTGCGTTTTTTGCAACAACCCCGGGAGAGATTTTACAAACAGACGGGTTGCGTTTGGCGGCGGGTCCGGTGACAACGCTGCATGCTCTCCATCACTGACATCTCGGTCCGGATCGCCGGACGGCTGTTGATCGATCACAGTTCGGTACAAATTGTGCCCGCAGCCCGCGTCGGATTTGTCGGCCGCAACGGCGTCGGCAAATCGACGCTGTTTCATGCCATCCGGGGCGACATCCCGACCGAGAGCGGCAGCATCGCGCTTCCGCCGCGCTGGCGTATCGGCAGCCTCGCACAGGAAGCGCCCGACGGGCCCGAAAGCCTGATCAACGTCGTGCTGAAGGCCGATCTCGAGCGCGACGCGCTGCTGCGCGAGGCGGAAACGGCGCACGATCCGCACCGGATTGCCGAAATCCAGACCCGGCTGGTCGACATCGACGCCCATTCCGCGCCCGCCCGCGCCGCGGCGATCCTCTCCGGCCTCGGCTTCTCGACATCAGACCAGGCGCGGCCGTGCGCGGAATTTTCCGGCGGCTGGCGCATGCGCGTCGCGCTGGCGGCGACGCTGTTCTCCGCGCCCGACCTTCTGCTGCTGGACGAGCCGACCAACTATCTCGATCTCGAAGGCACGTTGTGGCTCGAGAACCACCTTGCCAACTATCCGCGCACGGTGATCGTGATCAGCCACGACCGCGATCTCCTGGATACCTCGGTCGATCAGATCCTGCACCTCGATCGCGGCAAGCTGACGCTCTACAAGGGCACCTATTCCTCGTTCGAGGAACAGCGCGCTGCGCGCGAATTGCTCGACGCCAAGCACGCCAAGCGGCAGGCCGATGAGCGCAAGCGCCTGCAGGATTTCGTCGACCGCTTCAAGGCCAAGGCCTCGAAGGCACGGCAGGCGCAGTCGCGCGTGAAGATGCTGGAGCGGATGAAGCCGATCACCGCGCTGGTGACCCAGGATGTTCATGAGATCTCGTTCCCGGCACCGGAGAAGCTGCTGTCGCCGCCGATCATCGCGGTCGATGACGTCTCGGTCGGCTACGAGCCCGGCAAGCCGGTGCTCAATCGCGTGACGCTGCGCGTCGATACCGACGACCGCATCGCGCTGCTCGGGGCCAACGGCAACGGCAAGTCGACGCTGGTCAAGCTGCTGGCGGGCAAGCTCGCGCCGTTTGCCGGCAGGATCACGAGGGCCGACAAGCTGTCGGTCGGCTATTTCGCCCAACACCAGGTCGACGAGCTCAATCTCGACGGCTCGCCCTATGATCATATCCGCAAGCTGATGCCGGAAGCGCCGGAGAGCAAGGTGCGTGGCCGCGTCGGCGCGATCGGTTTCTCCGGCAAGGCCGGCGACACGCTGGTGAGGAGCCTGTCGGGCGGCGAGAAGGCGCGGCTGCTGCTGGGGCTTGCCACGTTCTACGGCCCGAACATGATCATCCTGGACGAGCCGACCAACCATCTCGATATCGACAGCCGTGCGGCGCTGGCGGAGGCGATCAACGAATTCCCCGGCGCCGTCATGATGGTCTCGCACGATCGTTATCTGATCGAGGCCTGCGCCGACCGCCTGTGGGTCGTGGCGAACCAGACCGTGACGGCCTATGACGGCGATCTCGACGAATATCGACGGATGATCCTGTCGGCCAATGACGGCCGGCCGGCCTCGCGCGAGCGCGTCAAGGAGCCCGCCAAACCGGAGCGCGCCCGCAATGAAAAGCGTGCTTCACCCAGGCAGCGGGTCACGCAAGCCGAGGCCGAGATCGAGCGCATCAACGGCATCATCGCCAAGATCGATACCGCGCTCGCATTGCCGGATATTTTTACGCGCGACCCCAAGCAGGCCGCGCAACTGACCAAGGCGCGCGCCGGCGCCGAGAGCGCGCTCCAGCGCGCCGAGGAAGACTGGCTGGAAGCCAGCGCCGAACTCGACGAAGCGGCGAATTAGACCGGACGGAGCCGCATATTCGATGTCGTCCATGCGAAAGCAAGGACCCATAACCACAGCTAGTTATTGTTGCACGATGGTGGAACGACGAGCCCCGTTCACAACACGGGCCGCGGAATATGGGTCCCTGCTTTCGCAGGGACGACGGTGGAGGGAGCGCCAGGGCTCCTTCCGGTATCATGCCCGCGCGTGCGGGCATGACCTGCCGCCGGCGAAAACGCGCTAGCCGTGCGAGGTCTTTTTCTTCTTCGGCTTTGCCTGCTTCGGCTCCGGCACAGGGTCCGGACCGCGCTCGACGGACGACAGGCGCCCCGAGGAGAACGTGTAGATGCCGGCGCGCGCGCCACGCGACCAGGTCACGACCGCAACACGCTCGCCGCCCGGCCCACTGGACAGGTTCACGCTGTCGGGAGCACCGATGCCGCGCACGACGTCGCATTCAGTGTGGCCGAGTGCAACGCTGCCGCCCGTTGGTTGCGGCGGCGGTGCACCGCCGGCCTGCGCGTTGGCATCGGCGGCGCCCGGCGGCGGTGCCATGCCTGGACAACTGCCGTCGGCACTGACGAGATCATCGTTCGTTACCGGCTTGTCGGGCGTCAGCGGCGGCGATTCGATCGAGATGTTGCGGATGAACACCCGCCCGGGACGCGAGAACCATTCCGCATCGCGCGAAAACAAATCGGATCCGGCGCCCGAACAGCCGGCAAGTCCCGGTGCAAGCACCAGCAAGGCCAGCAGCGACTTCCGACTGAATGTTCCGTCCCGCACGATCGACAAAGCTCCTACCCCTTACCTAAGGGCTTGTCCGAACATCACTTTGCGGCATGACCGTGGCCCGCCCCAAGAAACGTCGAATTATCATTAATTAGTAGCTATCGCTATTGGCGCCGCTGCCAGCGTCCCCGCTCGTCGGTCTGCCAATAGGTGACCTCGAAGCCGCGCGCCTTGCAAGCGGTCCAGCTTTCCCTGGCCGAGGCCACCGCGTCGGGGTCGTCGCCGTTGAACACGAGGACCACCCGCTCGTAGCTGTCGCAGTCGGCGGGCAGCGCCGCATTGTCGACCAGGAAGCGGACATTGGCCTGATTCGGATTGCCCTCCTCGATCGACAGGATGATCGGCTGGTCCTGCGCGTCGGCAACGCGCGAGGTCGCGTGCGGCAGGAATGAATCGTCGCTGTAGGTCCACAGATGCGCGTCGAGCGTCTCGGCGCGCTCCTGCGACGTCGATTGCACGACCACGCGCCAGCCGCGCTCGAGCGACTTCTCGAGCAGCGGCGGCAGCACGCTCTCCAGCGTCATGTTCTGCAGATGGTAGAACAGAACCTCGGTCATGCGCCGGCCGACACTCTATTTCCTGGCTTCATAATAGTCGGACACCAGCCGCTCGAGCAGCCGGACGCCATAACCCGAACCCCAGCTCTGATTGATCTCGGTCTTCGGCGCGCCCATCGCGGTGCCGGCGATGTCGAGATGGGCCCACGGCGTGCCGTCGACGAAACGCTGCAGGAATTGCGCTGCCGTGATCGAGCCGCCGTTGCGCCCGCCAGTGTTCTTCATGTCGGCGAATTGCGAATCGATCTGCTTGTCGTATTCGGGACCGAGCGGCATGCGCCATACCTTCTCGCCGGTCTCGAGGCCGACCTTGGCGAGGCGCTCGGCGAGTTCGTCGTTGTTGGAGAACATGCCGGCGTGATCGGTGCCGAGCGCGACCATGATCGCGCCGGTCAGCGTGGCCAGATCGACCATGAATTTCGGCTTGAACTTCTTGGCGACGTACCAGAGCACGTCGGCGAGCACGAGGCGTCCCTCGGCGTCGGTGTTGATGATTTCGATGGTCTGGCCGGACATCGAGGTGACGATGTCGCCCGGACGCTGCGCATTGCCGTCGGGCATGTTCTCGACAAGGCCGATGGCGCCGACCGCATTGACGCGGGCCTTGCGCGCCGCCAGCGCATGCATCAGCCCGACCACGCAGGCCGCACCGCCCATGTCACCCTTCATGTCCTCCATGCCGCCGGCCGACTTGATGGAGATGCCGCCGGTGTCGAAGCAGACGCCCTTGCCGACGAACGCGACCGGCGCCTCGCTCTTCTTGCCGCCGTTCCAGCGCATGATCACGGTGCGGCCGGGCCGTGCCGATCCCTGCGCGACGCCGAGCAGCGCGCCCATGCCGAGCTTGGTCATCGCCTTGACGTCGAGCACCTCGACGCTGACGCCAAGCTTGCGAAGCTGGCCGGCGCGGCGTGCGAATTCCTCGGGATACAGCACGTTCGGCGGCTCGTTGACGAGCTCACGCGCCAAATTCACACCGTCGACGACGGAGGCTTCAGGCGCGTAGGCCTTCCTGGCGGCGGCAACATCGTCGACGGCGATCGAGACGTCGGCCCGCAGGGTGCCGTCCTCGCCGTCCTTCTTCTTGGTCTTGTAGCGGTCGAACTTGTAGGCGCGCAGACGGATGCCGGTGGCGATCGCGGCGGCCTGGCCGGCGGCCATCGCGGCATCGGGCAGTTCCGCGATCACGGTCATCGAACCGCTGCCGGCATTGAGCTTGCCGGCCACCGCGCCGCCAAACTTGAGGAAATCCTTCTCCTTGAGGTCGGCCGCCTTGCCGGTGCCGATCACGATCAGCCGCTCGACCTTGATTCCCTCCGGCGCCAGGATGTCGAGGATCGCCCCGCTCTTACCCTTGAACTGGTTGGCGGCCGCGGCCCGCTTGACCGTCTCGGCGGCAGCACCCAGCGCCTTCCGAGTGGCGGCTCCCAGCTTCAATTGGTCGTCGCAAAAGGCGACCAGAATACCGCGAGCGGCCGCGGAGAATGGGACAAAGCCGACCTTGACGGCGTCGGACATAGGAAAATCCTCCAGAACTCAGGGTGTTGCTCGGACCTGAGGCGGTCCTTCCGGCACGCGGGGTGAGCATTGCGATGGCGGTCCGGAACCAGCCCGGACCGAGATTGTCCCGCACTATGGCCTGTCGGCTGCGTCGCTGCCAAGCGCCGGAGTGGCCGGAAGGCCACAAAAGCGATTAATTAACCATAAATTAAGCGTGCCTTGGCCCGGCCATTTTGTTGACGGATCAAAGGGATGGTAGTGAGAGAGTGACTAGAGAGTGAGCCGGACGGGTCCGCGGCTCGACCATAGGGGAACCCGGGTTGACGGGGATGGTCGAAAGCCGTGCGTTTGGTTGCGTGCAGGGGTCTTTGGGGGTCGTGCGGTAGCGATGGGGTCGATCGACAAGTACATCTTTAAAACGACGCTGGCGTCGTTTGCGCTTGTCCTGGTCAGCCTCACCGGCGTGATCTGGATTACGCAGGCGCTGCGCGGCATCGACCTGATGACCAGCCAGGGTCAGACCATCCTCACCTTCCTTGGCATCACCGGTCTCGTGATTCCCGCCCTGGTGCTGATCATCGCCCCGATCGCGCTGATGATCGCGATCTCCCATACGCTGAACAAGCTCGCGACCGATTCCGAAATCATCGTCATGAACGCGGCGGGCTTCTCGCCGATCCGGCTGTTCCGGCCGTTCTTCCTTGCCACCTGCGTGGTGGCGGCGCTGGTCGCCTTCATCGGCGCCTATCTCGCCCCCGACGGCATGCGCCGAATCAAGCAGTGGGACGCTGAGATCACCGCCGACGTGCTGACCAACATCCTGCAGCCCGGCCGCTTCGCCCAGCTCGACCAGAACTTGACGATTCGCATCCGCGAGCGCCTGCCCGGCGGCGTGCTCGGTGGCGTCTTCGTCGACGATCGCCGCGATCCGCAGGAGCGCGTCACCATCATCGCCGACCACGGCACCGTGCAGAAGACCGATCGAGGTTCGTACCTCGTGCTCTATGACGGCAATCTCCAACGGTTCGAGGTTGGCAAGCGCGATCCGGCGCTGGTCGCGTTCGCCCGCTACGCCTTTGACATGTCGAAATTCTCGCAGGGCCGCGACGTCACGCTCGGGATTCGCGAGCGCTATCTCTGGGAGCTGATGTGGCCGGACGAGGAAGACAAGACCTATCAGCAGCTGTCGGGCCAGTTCTTCGCGGAGCTGCATGATCGCTTCATGGCGCCGATCTATCCGTTTGCGTTCGCGGCCCTCACCTTCGCCTTCCTCGGCGCGCCGCGCACCACGCGCCAAAGCCGCAATTTCTCGATCGGCGGCTCGGTATTCGCGGTGTTCGGCCTGCGGATGGTCGGATTCGCCTGCTCCGTCATGGCAGTGAAGACGCCGCTCGCGGCGCTGGTGCAGTATCTGATGCTGTTCGGCGGCATCGGCGTCGGCATCTGGATGATCGTCGGCGGCGTGGTCGTCGAACCGCCGCCGCGGCTGATGGAAGCGATCAACAGGAACAACGAGCGCATTGTGCGCCTCTTCCGGAGGCCGGCAACCGCATGAGCATGGTGACAAACACGCTCGGGCGTTATTTCGCCGGCCGCTTCGTGGTCGCGGCAGTGGGCGTGTTCGCGGGCATCTTCGTGCTGCTCGTGCTGGTCGACTACATCGAGATGGTGCGCAAGACGTCGGGCCTCGTCTCGGCCTCCGCGATCACGGTCGCGGAGACTTCGCTATTCCGGGTGCCGCAGCTGCTCGAGAAGCTGATGCCGTTCTGCGTGCTGATCGGCGCCATGACCTGCTACCTCGCCTTGTCGCGGCGGCTGGAGCTCGTCGTGGCACGCGCCGCCGGCGTCTCGGCCTGGCAATTCATCTCGCCGGCGCTGGCCAGCGCGATCTTGCTCGGCATCTTCGCGACCACCGCCTACAATCCGGTGTCGGCCAATCTGCGCGAGCTCTCCAAACGCATGGAGGCCGAGCTGTTCGGCTCGGCGCCCGGCGGCGGCATTCAGGACGCGTCCGGCTTCTGGCTGAACCAGATCAACGACGAGGGTCAGGCGATCATCAATGCGGCCCGCAGCGAGCAGCAGGGCGTCCGGCTGACCGGCCTCACCGTGTTCCGATTCGATACGACGCTCCAGTTCAAGGAGCGAATCGAAGCGCGCGAAGCGGCGCTCGAAGACGGCCGTTGGGTGTTCAAAAGCGTACGCCGATTCACCCTCGATAAGCCTCCGGTGGACCAGGACACGTTCTACCTGACCACCACCCTTACCCCGGCACAGGTGCGCAACAGTTTCTCCACCCCGGAAACTGTGTCCTTTTGGCAACTGCCGAACTACATCCGTTCGTCGGAGAGTTCAGGGTTCGCGACGGCTGGCTATCGCTTGCAGTATCACAAGCTCATCGCACAGCCGTTTTTGCTGGCTGCGATGGTGATGTTGGCGGCTTCTGTGAGCCTCCGCTTCTTTCGGATGGGCGGCGTGCAGAAGATGGTTTTGAGTGGCGTGGGCGCAGGCTTTCTGCTCTACGTGCTGTCGAAAGTAACTGAAGATTTGAGCAAGGCTGAGTTGATGCATCCCATCGCTGCGGCGTGGTTGCCTGTCGTTGTGGGCAGCCTCACCGGTTTCTTAGCCTTGCTGTACCAGGAGGACGGGTAGTGGCTATCGTCGCCGCCCGCCAGTTGAGGTCGCCTGCTCTCGGGCGGCGCAGTGCCCTGCGCCGTCAACGGAGCCGCATGGCCGCGTTTGGCGTTTCGATCTCAGCTCTCCTCGCCGCGTTCGTCGTGGTCAGCGCGCTCGACGTGGTCGCGTCGACGCCGGCTGCCGCGCAGGCGTTCACCTACAATCCGCGTCCGCCGAAGCCGCCCCGCCCGCCGGCCAAGAATGACGGGCAGATGCTCGTTCAGGCGACCGAGGTCGATTACGACTACAACAACCAGCGCATCTCGGCCGTCGGCAACGTCCAGATGTTCTACAACGGCACCAGCGTCGAGGCCGACAAGGTCATCTACGACCAGAAGACCAAGCGTCTTCATGCCGAAGGCAACATCCGCATGACCGATGCGGAAGGCAAGATCACCTACGCCAACATCGTGGATCTCAGCGACGACTACCGCGACGGTTTCGTCGATTCGCTGCGCGTCGACACTGAAGACCAGACCCGCATGGCGGCGACCCGTGCCGATCGGTCCAGCGGCAATTACACGGTGTTCGACAACGGCGTTTATACCGCCTGCGCGCCCTGTAAGGATGATCCGAAGAAGCCGCCGCTCTGGCAGGTCAAGGGCGCGCGCATCATCCATAACCAGACCGAGAAGATGCTCTATTTCGAGAACGCCCAGCTCGAATTCTTCGGCGTTCCGATGGCGTATCTGCCCTACTTCTCGACGCCCGATCCGACCGTGAAGCGCAAGAGCGGCTTCCTGATGCCGGGCTTCACCACGTATTCGGCGTTCGGCGTCGGCGTCGAAATCCCCTATTACTTCGCGCTCGCGCCGGACTTCGACGCGACCTTCAATCCGCGCATCACGTCGAAGCAGGGCGTGCTGTTCCAGGGCGAATTCCGCCAGCGCCTGTCGAACGGCGCCTATCAGATCCGGCTCTACGGCATCGACCAGCTCGATCAGGGCGCCTTCGCCGGCCAGCCCGGCGACCGCCAATTCCGCGGCGGCGTCGAGACCAAGGGTCAGTTCGCGCTGAACGACAAATGGACCTGGGGCTGGGACGGCGTGCTGCTGTCCGACTACTACTTCATGTCCGATTATCGGCTGGCCCAGTACAAGGACCCGTTCGGATCGTTCCTGTCGCTGCCGACCGAGGCGATCTCGCAACTCTATCTGACCGGCGTCGGCAACCGCAGCTTCTTCGACGCACGCGCGATCTATTATCTCAGCTACTCGGGCAACCAGAACCAGGTTCCGGTGGTCGCGCCTGTGATCGACTACAACAACGTGATCAACAGCCCGATCTTCGGTGGCGAGTTCAGCTACAAGGTGAACTTCACCAACCTGACCCGCGAAACCGCGGTGTTCGACCCGATCACGGCACAGGCCGCCAACCCCCTTAACCCGTTGTGCACAACCACGTCCGCCGACCCGATGGCGCGGACGCCGTCGCAGTGCCTGCTGCGCGGCATGCCGGGCACCTACACAAGGCTGACCGCCGAAGCGCAGTGGCGCAAATCCTATACCGACCCGCTCGGCCAGATCTGGACGCCGTTCGTCGGCGTCCGCGCCGATGCCATCAACGCCGACATCTCGAACCAGCCGGGCGTTTCCAACTTCCTGCCGGTCGGCGACACCCAGACGGTCCGCCTGATGCCGACCGTCGGCTTCGAATACCGCTACCCCTTCATCAACGTGCAGCCGTGGGGCACGACGACCGTCGAGCCGATCGCGCAGGTCATCATCCGGCCCAACGAGCCCGACGCCGGCAAGCTTCCGAACGAGGACGCGCAGAGCCTGGTGTTCGACACCTCGAACCTGTTCGCGGTCGACAAGTTCTCCGGCTACGACCGCGTCGAAGGCGGCAGTCGCGCCAATGTCGGCGTGCAGGCCACCACGCAGTTCGATCGCGGCGGCAGCGTCAAGGCGATGTTCGGACAGTCCTACCAGATGTTCGGGTTGAACTCGTTCGCGGTCGCGGACGTCACCAACACCGGCATCGACTCCGGCCTGCAGAATCCGCGCTCGGACTATGTCGCGAGCCTCGCCTACTCGCCCAACCGCACCTACACGTTCAGCGTCCGCTCGCGGATGGACGAGGCGACCTGGAACATCAATCGGTTCGAGGCCCAGGCCAGCGCGAACTTCGACCGCTGGTCGGTCAGCCTGATGTACGGCGACTATGCCGCGCAGCCGGAACTTGGCTATTTGACGCGCCGCGAGGGCATCCTCGCCAGCGGATCGGTCAAGGTGGCGGCGAACTGGGTGGTTCAGGGCGCGGCGCGCTGGGACCTTGAAGCGAACAAGATCAACCAGTACGCGTTCGGCGCGGGCTATGTGGACGACTGCTTCGTGCTGGCCGCCAACTATGTCACGTCCTATACCTATCAGGCCGGCTCGACGCCGCCCGTCCTCAGCCACGCGTTCATGTTCCAGATCGGGCTGCGGACGATCGCCCAAACCTCCACGACCAGCAGTTCGGCTGGCATGCAGTAGCGAGCGGTCTGGCGGAGGGCGTGGATTGCCTGCGGGCCTGTGGCTCCGGTTTGAATTGGTTTAAACGGCTGACATGACGATAATGACGACCGCTAGCCTGCCAACGCGCCGCTATCAGCTAGTGTTGAGTTTCCTGCTGGCTCTTTTCTTCCTGCTCGGAGGCGGTGCGCGACTGCATGCCCAGACCATCGCCGTGATGGTCAATGGCGAGCCCATCACCAATTACGACATCGAGCAGCGCGCCAAGCTGAACGCCCTGACCGGCGGCAAGACGCCCGATCGGAAGACCGTCCTCGACGAACTGATCGACGAGAAGCTGAAGATCAAGGAAGCCAAGAAATTCGGCGTGGATCCGTCGGCCGGCGATATCGACCAGTCCTTCGGCGGTATGGCGCAGCGGATGCGGCTTTCCGGCGACCAGCTCACCAAGGTGCTCGAGGGCAAGGGCATCCGCCCGGACACGCTGAAGCAACGCATCAGGGCCGACATGGTCTGGACCAGCCTGGTCCGCGGCCGCTTCAAGGAAAGCCTGCAGGTTGGCGAAAAGGACGTGGCCAACGCGGTCAAGGAGACCGGAGGGGCGGTTGAGGCCGAGGCGTTCGAATACAGGATGCAGCCGGTCGTTCTGATCGTGCCCCGCGGCGCGCCGCAGTCGGAGTTCGAGGGGCGCCGCAAGGAAGCGGACAGCCTGCGCGAGCGCGTCACCAGTTGCGAGGAAGCCAACACCTTCTTCAAGTCGATGCGCAACGCCGCGATCCGCGAGATCGTCGTGAAGACCTCGGCCGACCTGCCGCAGTCGCTGCGCGACATCCTGGACAAGACCCCGGTCGGCCACCTCACCCCTCCCGAGGTTACCAAGCAGGGCATCGAAATGGTCGCCCTCTGCGGCAGGAAGGCGACCACCGTCGACACACCGAAGAAGCGTGAGATGCGCGACAAGATGTACGTGCAGAAGTACGAGGCGAAGTCGAAGGCCTACCTGCAGGAAGTCCGGAAAGCCGCGATGATCGAATATCCAGGCGGGCGATGATCGACTATCGTTGACGCATGGCTCAACCTCTCGCACTGACATCCGGCGAGCCCGCAGGCATCGGCCCCGACATCACGCTCGCCGCATGGCTGCGACGCCACGAACTCGATCTCCCGCCGTTCTATCTGCTCGGCGACCGTGCCGCGCTTGCCGAGCGCGCCAAGGCGCTCGGGCTAGCCGTCGAATTGGCCGAGGTCAGCGCCGAGGAGGCATCCGCGGCGTTCGCACGCGCCCTCCCCGTGGTTGCGACCGGCAAGGCGGCGACGGCGCGGCCGGGCCAGCCCGACGGCACGAGCGCGGATGCGGCGCTAGCATCGATCCGGCAGGCCGTCGCCGATGTCGCCGCCGGCAAGGCCAGCGCCGTCGTCACCAATCCGATCGCCAAGAACGTGCTGTACCGCGCCGGCTTCCGGCATCCCGGCCACACAGAGTTCTTGGCCGAGCTTGCCGCAAGCGGCGGGCACGCGCCGCAGCCGGTGATGATGCTGTGGTCGCCGGCGCTCGCCGTCGTCCCGGTGACGATCCATGTGTCGGTCCGCGAGGCGCTGGCGCAATTGACGACCGACCTGATCGTGTCGACCGCGCGGATCGTGGTCGCGGACATGAAGGCGCGGTTCGGCCTCGCGGCGCCGCGGCTCGCCATTGCCGGCCTCAATCCGCATGCCGGCGAAGACGGCACGCTCGGCATGGAAGACGTCGAGATCGTCGCGCCCGCGGTCGAGATCCTGCGCCGCGATGGCATTGCCGTCCGGGGCCCGCTGCCGGCCGACACCATGTTCCACGCAGCCGCGCGCAAGACCTATGACTGTGCGATCTGCATGTATCACGACCAGGCGCTGATCCCGATCAAGACCGTCGCGTTCGAGGACGCCGTCAATGTCACCCTGGGACTGCCCTTCATCCGGACGTCGCCCGATCACGGCACCGCATTCGACATCGCCGGCACCGGCAAGGCCAATCCGTCAAGCCTGATCGCCGCCCTCCGGCTCGCCGCGCGCATGGCCGCGGCATCAAGCTAAGTGAGCGCGATCGACGATCTGCCGCCGCTGCGCGACATCATTCGCGAGCATTCGCTGTCGGCGCGTAAATCGCTGGGCCAGAATTTTCTGCTCGATCTCAACCTCACCGCGCGCATCGCCCGCGCCGCGGGCCCGCTGGAAGACTCCACCGTGATCGAGGTCGGGCCCGGTCCCGGCGGCTTGACGCGTGCGCTGCTTGCGCTGGGTGCCAGGCGCGTGATCGCCATCGAGCGCGACGAGCGGGCGCTGGCCGCGCTCGACTACATCGCCAAACGCTATCCCGGCCGCATCGAGATCGTGCATGGCGACGCGCAGCGCTTTGACCCGCGTCCCTTGCTCGATGGCGCCAAGGCCAAGATCGTCGCCAACCTGCCCTACAACATCGCAACCCAGCTCTTGGTCGACTGGCTGTCGATCGAGCCGTGGCCGCCCTGGTACGATATGATGGTCCTGATGTTCCAGCGCGAGGTCGCCGAGCGCATCGTCGCCCATGAGGACGAGGAAGCGTTTGGCCGGCTCGCGGTGCTCGCCAACTGGCGCGCCGAGACCAAGATCCTGTTCGACATCTCGCCCGCGGCCTTCGTGCCGCAACCGAAGGTCACGTCCTCGGTGGTACGATTGATACCGCGCGCCGCGCCCGAGCCGTGTGACCGCCGCATGCTCGAGCAGGTCGCGGCCGCCGCCTTCGGCCAGCGCCGCAAGATGTTGCGCCAGAGCCTGAAATCGCTGTCGGTCGATCCGGCGCGGCTTGCTGCCGCAGCCGGTATCGACGCGACACGGCGCGCCGAAACCATTCCGGTCGCGGGCTTTGTTGCCATGGCGAGGGAATTGGCCGATATACGGGCCACAAAATAGAACAGCAGGAGAAAACGTAATGGCGCGCATGGTTCGCCAATCCCTCGTCAAATTCGATGCACCGCTGTGCGAAACCATCGTCGACACGCCGAAGCCCCAGGGACGCGAAGTGCTGGTGCGCATCGAGCGCTGCGGCCTGTGCCATTCCGATCTCCACATCCAGGACGGCTACGCCGATCTCGGCGGCGGCAAGAAGCTCGACACCACCCGCGGCATGACCCTGCCCTTCACGCTCGGCCACGAGATCGCGGGCGTGGTCGACGAGGTCGGCCCCGATGCGCCGAAGGATCTGATCGGGACGAAGAAGGCCGTCTTCCCCTGGATCGGCTGCGGCCAGTGCCGCGACTGCCTCGCCGGCGACGAGAATCTCTGCGTCAAGCAGCGCTTCCTCGGCGTCTCGATCGACGGCGGCTTCGCCACCCACGTGCTGGTGCCCGACGCAAAATACCTGCTCGATTACGACCCGCTGCCGGTCAACCAGGCCGCCACCCTGATGTGCTCCGGCGTCACCGCCTATGGCGCGCTGAAGCGCCTGGTCGATCGTCCGCGCCAGCGCAATCTGCTGCTGATCGGCCTCGGCGGCGTCGGCATGATGGGCCTGTCATTCGCGCAGGCGATGTTCAAGCAGCCGATCACGGTTGCCGATCTCAGCCCCGCGGCGCGCGAGACCGCGCTGAAGAACGGCGCGGCGGCCGCCTATGACCCGGCAGAGCCCGATGTCGTCAAGCGCATGCTGAAGGAGAGCGACGGCGGCTTCGACGGCGTCGTCGACTTTGCCGGCAACGAGAAGTCGATGGCGTTTGCGGTGTCGACGGTCGCGCGCGGCGGCAAGATCGTGGTGTCCGGCCTGATGGGCGGCCAGTTCACGCTGCCGATGGTGCAGTGGGTGTACAAGCGCATGACCATCGAAGGCTTCATGGTGGGCACGCTGGCCGAAGGTCAGGAATTGATGACGCTCGCCCGCGCCGGCAAGATCAAGCCGACGCCGATGAAGGAAGAGCCGATGGCCGACGTCCAGAAATGGATCGACGAGCTGCGCGCCGGCAAGGTCGTCGGACGCATCGTCCTGAAGAACTAGGTGGTGTGGACACTTACCGCAGCCAGAGAATGATGGCTGCGAGGGTGACGACCGCCCGATAATTTCGAGCGGTCTTTTCGAAGCGGGTTGCGACACGGCGGAATTGCTTGAGCTTTGAGAAGCAGCATTCCACGAGATGGCGCTGGGCATAGAGATGCTTGTCGAGCGGATATTTGAGCGCGCGTGACGGGTTGTTGGGGATGACGGCAAGCGCGCCTTTGGCAGCGATGGCTTGGCGCAAGTGATCGGCGTCATAGGCCGTATCGCCCATGACGACCTCGGCAGGCAATCCCTCGATCAACGCGGCGGCTTGCGGTGCATCGCCCTTCTGGCCTGCGGTGAGGGTGAACCGCACGGGGCATCCCAACCCCCGAACGGCCAGATGGATCTTCGTGCTCAGACCACCGCGCGAGCGGCCGAGCGCCTGATCTTCAGACCCCCTTTTTTGGCCCCGGCAGCGTGCTGGTGGGCGCGGACGATGGTGGAATCGACGATCAGATATTCGAAGTCCGGATCATCAGACATCGCCTCAAAAATCCGCCACCAGACGCCTTTGGCACTCCATCGACTGAAGCGCCGGAACACGCTGTTCCAATCTCCGAACGCTTCCGGAAGATCACGCCAGGGAGAGCCCGTACGCACGATCCACAGCACCCCTTCCACGAACATCCGATTGTCGCGGCCGGTCGAACCCTTCTGGTCCGGCCGGCCTATGATCAACGGCGCCATCCGCTCCCACGCCGCGTCGTTCAAAACCAAACGATCCATCACGCCCAAGACTGCCTCCCCAAAAGCAGTCTTGAATCTGATTTGGTCCTAAAAGGGAATCCTTAGAGTCCACACCACCTAGAGCATGATCCGAAACAGTGTGACGCGGTTTTCCGAAAGGTCATGCTGAGACATGACGTCCCGCCCGTGCTGCTACCGCCGGCGGGACGCGGCCGCTCCGATGGAACCTGACAGTCGAACCAAGCCATCGTTCGGTTCATGTTCCGCGGCCTCGGGCTCGCCGCAATTGCGGCACGCCGCGAGCCCCAATTAAGCCCTACCCGTTCCGGATTTGCGGCGCATTGCGACCCAACTCTTTGCCGAGATTGGGATCTCCAGCGTTTGCGTTAAAAAAGAGATACCGGGGACGCGTATGTCAAATCGTTCAGCGAAATTCGCTGCGGCGCTTGCCGCCAGCATGCTGGCCGGTGCCAGTTTCGGCGCCATGGCCCAGACCGCCGCCAATACGGCCAATAGCGCCAACACGGCGGACAGCTGTCTGTCCGCCCCCAAGGGAACCGCGCCTGCGGGAAGCCACTGGTTCTACCATCTCGATCGCAGCAAGAAGAAGTGCTGGTATCTCGGCGAGGCCAAGAACAAGGCGGCCAAGACGGCGACCACGACCGCACAGCAGCCGCCGGCGGCGGCCGCGCCCGATACCACAACGGCCGACGCGACGCCGCCACAGAGCCAGCCGGCGCCGCAGAGCCAGCCCGCGCCGCAGCAGCCGGCGATGCGCAAGTCAGTCGCCGATGCCCATGCCGAGTGGCCCTCGGTGCAGGCCGCAACCGTGCCTGCGCCAAGCGCCGACGCCGGCCAGGCCGGCGGAACGGCAGCAGCAACGACCGATCCGGCGGGACCGGGTGCCAACGCCCAGCCGTCTGACGTGAACGCCAGATGGCTGGATGCATCGAGCATGGCCGGAACCAACGGAACCCGGCGCGCCGCGGACCCGCCGACCGCGGTCGCGCAGGCCGACGCGACACCGCAACAGGCGGCCGCGCCGGCGCCTGCCGCCCCCGCCACGGCCGAGGCGTCCGTGGAGAAATCATCCTCCTCGACGCAGATGTTGCTGATCGTGATGGTTGGAGCGCTGGCGCTGGCCGGCATGGTCAGCGCGCTGGTGTTCGGGCTGACCCGCAGGCGCTCGGCGCCCTACCAAACCGAGGACGAGTGGCACGCGCCGTGGGATTCGCTGCACACCGAGCCGGCGCCGCCGATGGCGGTTGTCAGCCGGGACCGTCCGCTGCGTCTGTCCGAGGCTGCGCCGCGCCGCGCCGAGACTCCCGTTCCGCGCCGTGCGGAGACGCCCGCTCCACGCCGCGCCGAGAAGCCAGCTCCACGTCGCGAGACTACGCGTGATCGGGATCAAAGGGAGCAAGACAACAAGCAGATCGCCGCAATGCTGCAGCGGCTTGCGCGCAGCGCGACGAATTAAGGTCCGCTTAGAAAAAAATGCAAACGGACGTGATGCGGTCGCATCACGTCCGCAACGCGCTACTTCTCGAGCTGACGCTGCAGGCCGCGTACGAATTCGGTGAGGCCGGTGCGGCGCTCGCGCTTGAGGCGCTCGGCCTTCAGGATCGACTGCACCTCGGCAAAGGCGTCATCAACGTTGTGGTTGACGACGATGTAGTCGTATTCCGCCCAATGGCTCAGCTCATGACTGGCGCGGCTCATCCGTCCGCGGATGACCTCTTCCGAATCTTGCGCCCGGGTATGCAGCCGCTTCTCGAGATCGGCGGCCGACGGCGGCAGGATGAACACCCGCACCACATCGGCGCTGGCTTTCTGGTGGAGCTGTTGCGTGCCCTGCCAGTCGATATCGAACAGAACATCCTGCCCCACCGATAATGCGGCCTCGACCGGCGCACGCGGCGTGCCGTAGCGGTTGTCGAATACGGTGGCCCATTCGAGCAGTTCACCGTGCTCGACCATCGTCTCGAACTTCTTCTTGTCGACGAAGAAATAGTCGCGGCCCTCGACCTCGCCCGGGCGCATCGGCCGCGTCGTCGCCGACACCGACATCTTCAGGCCCGGCTCGCGCTCCAGCAGCATGCGCGACAGCGTGGTCTTGCCGGCGCCCGAGGGCGACGACAGGACGAACATCAGTCCGCGCCGCTCAACGCCGTCAAAACCCTGCGCCGTCATCATTCACTCCAGATTCTGGACCTGTTCGCGGAACTGCTCGACCACGTTCTTCATTTCAAGCCCGGTGTTGGTCAGCTCGACGTCGTTCGACTTCGAGCAGCAGGTGTTCACCTCGCGATTGAATTCCTGGGCGAGGAAGTCGAGCCGGCGCCCGACCGGACCGCCCTTGCCGATCATCTCGCGCGCCTGGGCGATATGCGAGGCGATGCGGTCGAGCTCCTCGCGGATGTCGGCCTTGGTGGCGATCAGGATCGCCTCCTGGTTCAGGCGGTCGGCATCGAAGCGGTCGGACGTCTCGAGCAGCGCTGCGATCTGCTCGGCAAGCCGCGCCTTGATCGCCTCGGGCTTGCGGCCGGGAGCGGTCTCGGCGCGCTTGGCGAGCCGCTCGATCTCGTCCATCCGCTGCATCAGGATCTGCCCCAGCGCATCGCCCTCGCGGCGGCGCATCTCGACAAGGCTGCCGAGCGCCTGCTCGAAGGCCATCGCTGCCGCCTCGCGCGCCGCCTTGTCCTCGTCCTCGTTGCTCTCAGGCTCGACCACCTCGATGACGCCCTTGATGCCGAGCAGTCCGTCAATGCTCGGTGCCACCGCGTCGATCCGCTGCGCGAGCGTGCCGGCGACCTTCACCACGGCGGCGAGCACGTCCTCATTGATCCGGATCGTCTGCGCCGCGTCGGTGCGCTTGACGCTGAGATTGGCGTAGACCGTGCCGCGCGACAGCAGCTCGCCGGCCCGCTTCTTGGCAAGCGCTTCCAGTTCGTCCCAGCCCGGCGGCAGCCGCAACCGCAGGTCAAAGCCCTTGGCATTGACCGATTTCAGCTCCCACTCGAACGTATAGGGACCGCTTGCGCCATGGCTTCGGGCAAAGCCAGTCATGCTCGACAGCGCCATCGCGTGAAACTCTCCAACAGAAGGATATGGGACTCACCCGGAGCCTGCGAGACTCGTGGGGAGCCGGTGCGACCTTAAAACGGATTCCGTGAAAGTGGAATTACGTTCCACCTCCGGAAACGCAGAGCTACAGCATGATCCGGAAAAGTGTGTAGCGGTTTTCCCTCGCGACAAACGCGTAGCGTTTGCGCGGCGATCATGCTCAAACAAGAAGCTAGAGCGCGATGACGATCGCGCTTTAGCGCTGCACCACCGGCGGCGAATTGGTCTGCTGGGCTGCGCCCTGCCGACCGCGCGGCGGCTTCTTTTGATTGGTGGGCTTCGGCGTCGTCGCCGTGGGATTGGTGTCGGCGCCGGGCGCCGCGGCGGCAGGCGCCGGATCATCCGCAGGCTCGACCGTGTCGTTCTGGATCTGCTTCTCCGACGCGCGCAGCTTGGCGACGTTCTTCGCGTGCTGGTCGTAGGTTTCGGTGAAGGCGTGGCCGCCGGTTCCATCGGCGACGAAGAACAGGTCGCGGGTACGCGCCGGGTTGGCGGTCGCCTCCAGCGAGGCGCGTCCGGGATTGGCGATCGGTCCGGGCGGCAGGCCGTCGATCACATAGGTGTTGTAGGGCGACGGCTGCGTGATCTCGCTGCGCTTGATCGGACGGCCCAGCGTTCCCTTGCCGCCCACCAGTCCGTAGATGATGGTCGGATCGGACTGCAGCTTCATCCGCTGGCGCAGGCGGTTGACGAACACGGCGGCCACGCGGCTGCGCTCGTCGGCGCGGCCGGTTTCCTTCTCGACGATCGAGGCCAGCGTCACCAGCTGGTCCGGCGATTTCAGCGGCGTGTCGGTGTTGCGGCGTTCCCAGATTTCGGCAAGCACGCGCTTCTGCGCCTGCTGCAGGCGCTGGATCACCTGGTCGCGCGTGGTACCGCGCGGGAATTTGTAGGTCTCCGGCAGCAGCGTGCCCTCGCGCGGGATCTCGCGCACCGAGCCGGTGAAGATGTCGTTGTCGGACAGCCGCGTCACGATCTGCTCCGAAGTCAGGCCTTCCGGGATCGTGATGGCGTGCTGCACCACCTTGCCGTCGACGATGGTGGCGATGACGTCGCGCAGGCTGGCATTCTTCTGGAACGAATATTCGCCGGGCTTGAGATCGGAGCTTGCCTTCAGCGCGAACACGCCGCCGATGAAGACCCACGGATTGACGTTGATCACGCCCTCACGCGAGAGCACGTCGGCGATGTCACGCTTGCCGGCGCGCGCCGGGATGTTGACGATCTTGTCTTCCTGCAGCGGTCCCGGCGATTCCAGCGCCTGCTTGCCGTAGTAATACGTCGCTCCCGCGCCGATCATCAGGATGATCAGGATGGTGAAGATGGCATTGCCGACGATCACGAAGGGATTGCGGGCGCGATCCGAGCGCTTGGGCGGCGGCGGAAGCTGTTCGGGCTCCAGCGCGGCGCGTGGACTCCTCGGTGAAATGGGCGGCCTCTCACTCATCGATGCAAACCAATATCCTGCCGGTTGAATCGTGGCCGGACAAACCCCTGCCCTGCCAATAGCATACGCCCGCTATTAGGAGTCACCGCGGAATACGGCAAAACGGTGGACTAGTTCGAAAGTCCCGATCGAATCGGAACGGGACTTTGGATTCTCGTTTTTGACGCATTTTCTTCACGCGAACCGGTACCCACTTCGCTCGAAAACGCTCTAACGACCTACTAATTGGTCACGCGCTGCACGATCACGGAAGCGTTTGTGCCGCCGAAACCGAAGGAATTGGACAGCGCCACATTGACGTCACGCTTGCGCGACGTATGCGGCACAAGATCGATCGCCGTTTGCACCGACGGATTGTCGAGATTGATGGTCGGCGGCACCACGTTATCGCGAATCGCCAGGATCGCGAAGATCGCCTCGATCGCGCCGGCCGCACCGAGCAGATGCCCGGTCGCGGACTTGGTCGACGACATCGAAACCTTCGAGGCCGCGTTGCCGAGCAGACGCTCGACCGCGCCGAGCTCGATCTCGTCGCCGACCTGCGTCGAGGTGCCGTGCGCATTGATGTAGTCGAGGTCGGATGCCGCGAGGCCGGCGCGCTTCAGCGCCATGCTCATGCTGCGGAAGCCGCCATTGCCGTCCGGCGGCGGCGAGGTGATGTGGAAGGCATCGCCCGACAGGCCATAGCCGGTGACCTCGGCATAGATCTTCGCGCCGCGGCGCTTGGCGTGCTCGTATTCCTCGAGCACGAGGACGCCGGCGCCCTCGCCCATCACGAAGCCGTCGCGATCCTTGTCATAAGGCCGCGATGCCTTTTGCGGGGTCTCGTTGAAGCCGGTGGACAGCGCACGCGCCGCGCAGAAGCCGGCGATGCCGATCCGCGAGATCGGCGATTCGGCGCCGCCCGCAACCATCACCTCGGCGTCGCCGAGCGCGATCAGCCGCGCTGCGTCGCCGACCGCATGCGCGCCGGTCGAGCACGCCGTGACCACCGCATGATTGGGCCCCTTCAGGCCGTGCTCGATCGAGACATAGCCCGAGGCCAGATTGATCAGGCGGCCCGGAATGAAGAAGGGAGAGACCCTGCGCGGTCCGCGCTCCTTCAGCAGCACCGCAGTCTCGGCAATGCCGGTGAGGCCGCCGATGCCGGAGCCGATCATCGTGCCGGTGGCGAACTGGTCCTCATCCGACTTCGGATGCCAGTTGGCATCGTCCAGCGCCTGCTTGGCCGCGCACATCGCATAGAGGATGAAGTCGTCGACCTTGCGCTGGTCCTTCGGCTCCATCCACTGGTCGGGATTGAAGGTGCCGCCAGTGCCGTCGCCGCGCGGAATGTAGCAGGCGACCTGGCTCGGCAGGTCGGACACGTCGAACGTGTCGATCTTCTTGCCGCCGCTGTCTCCGGCGAGGATGCGCGCCCAAGTTGCGTCAACGCCGCAGCCGAGCGGTGTAAGCATGCCCAGCCCCGTGACGACAACTCGTCTCATTTCCACGTCTCCGGCCAGCAATGCGCGGCTGATAATAAGAAGCCGGGGGACCGCTCGATCGCGGTCCGTCCGGCCCCGTCAAATTCGCGATCGGCGTCAGCTCTTCGCGTTCTTCTCAAGAAACTTGGTCGCGTCGCCGACGGTCAGAATCGTCTCCGCCGCGTCGTCGGGAATCTCGCAACCGAATTCTTCTTCGAATGCCATCACGAGCTCGACCGTGTCGAGGCTGTCGGCGCCGAGGTCATCGATGAAGCTCGCGCTATCGACCACCTTCTCGGGCTCGACACCAAGGTGCTCGACCACAATCTTCTTAACCCGCTCGCCAATCTCACTCATCGTTCAACCTCGTTGTTCCATTGGACCCGACCCCAAGACGATACGAGCCATCGTGGTCGTCTCGATTACTCAGTCGCGCATAGTCTTGATTCGGCCCGGTCGTAGCCGATTAAAGCCCCGGCGAACGGCAGGCGTCGCCACGCCAATATACAGGGTTTCAAAATCCTGCAATGGCGTTCTTTGCCCATCCATGGGGGGTTCAGCTACCATACTTCCAAAGCCTTGACTACACGCCTGAACCGGCACCCGAAAACGGCTTTTCGCCGCATTGCGAGAGCCAGCAAGCAGCTCAAATCATAGCCATCCCGCCGTTGACGTGAATCGTCTGCCCGGTGACGTACGCGGCCTCGTTCGAGGCCAGATAGACCGCTGCAGCGGCGATGTCCTCGGGCGTTCCGAGGCGCGCCGCAGGAACCTTCGCCAGGATGGTTTCGCGCTGCTTGTCGTTGAGCGCATCCGTCATCGGCGTCTTGATGAAACCCGGCGCGATGCAATTGGCGGTCACGCCGCGCTTGGCGTATTCGGCGCCCAGCGTCTTGATCAGGCCGATGATGCCGGCCTTCGACGCGGTGTAGTTGCCCTGCCCCGGATTGCCGGTGACGCCGACGATCGAGGTGATCGCGATGATGCGGCCGAAGCGCTTGCGCATCATCAGTTTGGTCGCGGCGCGCGCCAGGCGGAACGTCGCGGTCAGGTTGACCGCGATCACGTCGTCCCAATCCTCGTCGCGCAGCTGCACGAACAGGTTGTCGCGGGTGATGCCGGCGTTGGCGATCAGGATGTCGACCTGTCCCATCGCCGCTTCCGCTGCCGGCACCAGCGCCTCGACGTCATCCTTGCTGGAGAGATTGCAGGGCAGCACGTGCACGCGCTCGCCGAGCTTGGCCGCAAAGCCGTCCAGCACCTCGCGCCGCGTCCCCGAGATCGCTACCGTCGCGCCCTGCGCATGCAGCGCCTGCGCGATCGCGCCGCCGATGCCGCCGGTTGCGCCCGTGACGAGCGCCGTCTTGCCAGTCAGATCAAACATCGAATTCTCCTTCTGGCTGCTTCAAGCCGAAGCTGCGAGCGCGTCCTTGGCCGCAGCGATATCGTTCGGACCGCCGACGGACACGCCGACCGCGCCGTCCGCAATGCGCTTGACGAGGCCGCTCAGCACCTTGCCCGCGCCGATCTCGAAGAACCGCGTCACGCCCTTTCCTGCCATATAGGCAACCGACTCGCGCCAGCGCACCGTCCCCGTGACCTGTTCGATCAGGCGGCGGCGGATCTCGTCGGGATCGGTGATGGCGGAGGCCAGCACATTGCAGACGAGCGGCGCCGCGGGCGCCTTGATGGTCACGCCGGCCAGCGCCTCTGCCATCGCATCGGCCGCCGGCTGCATCAGCTTGCAATGGAACGGCGCCGACACCGGCAGCAGCATGGCGCGCTTGGCGCCCTTGGTCTTGGCGATTTCGACCGCGCGATCGACGGCGGCCTTGTCGCCGGAGACCACCACCTGGCCGCCGCCATTGTCGTTGGCGGCCTGGCAGACTTGTCCCTGCGCCGCCTCATTGGCGACCGCCACGGCGGTTTCGTAGTCGAGACCAAGCAGCGCGGCCATCGCACCGACGCCGACCGGCACCGCCTTCTGCATCGCGAGCCCGCGGGTGCGGAGCAGCCGCGCGGTGTCGCTGACGGAGAGGCTCCCGGCGGCGGCCAGCGCCGAATACTCGCCGAGCGAGTGCCCGGCAACGAAGGCCGCGTTGCGGCCGACCGAGAAGCCGGCTTCGCTCTCGAGCACGCGCAATGTGGCAATCGACACCGCCATTAGGGCCGGCTGGGCGTTTTCGGTGAGTTGCAATGTCTCGCCGGGACCATCCCAGATGATCGCGGTCAGCTTCTCGCCCAGCGCGGAATCGACCTCGTCGAACACCGCCCTGGCCGCCGGAAAGGCGTCGGCCAGGGCCTTGCCCATGCCAACCGCCTGCGAGCCCTGCCCGGGAAACGTAAATGCTGCCGTCATCGGCGATCCCTACCTTGTTGAGCGTGATCTCCGCGCAGGCGCTTTAGGCCTGCCGCAGGGGAAAACGGTATCCGCGTCGCGCAAAACGCGCCACAGCGGGTCCGGGCCAATCCCTTGCAACCAAGCCTTGCAACCGGCCTCGGACCGGGCCGTAAGACACTGACGGAGGCGGTGCTGTCAAGCCGCGCCGGAGGAACCCTGGGGATGCCGGTCCGGCTTCGGGCTAGAACCCGCCGGCATTCTGGTCGGCGTTAACCTTGGCGCCGGCCCTCGCCCGGCGTGCGCTGTTGACCAGCTGCCCCGGACGATCCTCGTTGGCGGGCCTGGCGGTCGCAAGCCGCAGCACGGCGGCGTAGCCCGGCTGCACTTCCATCCGGCCGGCATAGCGGCTTTCGCTCAGGATGCGGTGGACGCGCGGCAGGTTGTAGCAGGGCACGTAGAACAGCAGATGATGCTCGAGGTGATAGTTCACGTAGTACGGCGCGATGAACAGACGCTCGAGGACGTTGGCCCGCGTGGTGCGGGTGTTGCGCAGGGGATCGGAGCTGTCAGGCACGACGGCGTGTTCGGCGATGTTGCGGATGCGCGTGATCACCATCATCCAGGTCAGCAGCGGCACCAGCCACAACAGCGGATAGGCCCACCACACGCCCGCGGCGGCGAGCCCCGCGAACAGCAGCGCGTTGGTGACGCATTGCGGCCCGAGCTTCTGCCAGAAGTTGGCGGCGCGCCGCGACAACGGCCACTCCTTCGGCCCGATCGCATTGAGCAATTGCGCCTTGCGCTGCTGGTAGCCGGTCTGCCCGGTGATATCGCGGAAGAACTTCCGGCGGTAGCTCATCTTCGTGATCGGGAACGGCGCCGACAGCACGAGGTCGGGATCATCCTCCTGCTGCGTCCGCGCATGGTGCTGCAGATGATAGCGGCGATAGCCGCGGGTCTCCGCGAAGATCGGATAGGCGCAGAACCACTGGCTCAGCGTGAGGTTGGTCCTCTCGTCCGCCGACAGACAGCCGTGCGCCCCGTCATGCATCAGGATCGCGAGCCCGAGTTGGCGCGATCCGATGATCGCAACCGCGAGCAGATAGGTCAGCGGATTGGGCCACCACGCGACCAGCGCGATCGCGCCCAGGATCAGCGCCCAGGCGTGCACGATCAGGGCTGCGCCCTTCCACGTCGTGCGCTCGCGCACCGCGACCAGTTCGTCCTCGGTCAGGAAATCGCGGGCTCGCATGCGAAGCGCGGTCATGTGCTTGTCTCCCCGTCCGTTGAGGATGAAGTGCTGTGATCGCCGACCAGGCGCAGACGCGTCCCGTCATTGGCCGACGTCGAAGTTGATGTCGCCTGCTCGCCGAGCGCGCGCAGCAATTCGCGGCACATTTCCTCGGAGCCACGACCCATGGCGAAACCTTCGACGACCACACCGATCGCAATAGCCCAGAACCGCCGCGAGCTTTCCTCGGGCGCGCGCAGCGACCGCCAGCCATGGCGCTCAACCTGGCCCGCATAGGCGCGCGCGCCCTCGCTGTGCAGGCGTTCGATGGTGCGCTCGACGAGGGGCGCGAGGTCCTGCCGGCGCCGCGTGAGGGTCAAGGCCTCCGCGAAAAAGGCGACCGTGTCGGTCGCGGTCACGGTCTCGGCCAGTGCGCGGGTGTAGTCCCGCGGGGTGTGGGCATTCAGGGCGGCCTGCTCGGTCGCGCGCGCGAGATAGAGCATGTCGCGGCTGGCCGCCTCGACGAACAGCGCTTCCTTGGTGCGGAAGTAATAGGTGATCTGGCTCGGAAAGGCGTCGGCTGCCGCGGCGATATCGGAGATCGAGGTGCCCGAGAGCCCGCGCTCCTTGAACAGGCGGCTGGCGGCATCGAGCAGCAGCGAGCGCATCTTGCGCCCCGCCGACCGCGTCGCGCGGACCGCGTGCTTCGGATCGGGCGCAGACATGCCGCTGGCGGTCTCCGAACCCATATTTCGTCCTCCGTCAGAAATTTGTATGACATACAAACAAAGAAATCAACGGGAAAACGCCTGAGGTTGCGTCAAACGGCCTGGAGGGCTACGACGCCTCGCGCATCCAGAGGCCGAGAACCCTTGCTTTCGCGGCCAAAATCCGTATAAGCGCGCCATTCGTGGGCTCCGGCCGGGAGCTGAACGGACGGTCTCAGCAAATTCACCCGTTGATTTTGATGTGGCAGGGCCAGTCGGCCCGTCGTCCCGTGCTCCCGCCTTCTGAGCAGCTCGAGTCCTTTCCGAAGGTCTCGAAGGGCTTGTCGCCGGAAACCGCGCCAACACAGGAAAGGACAACCATGCCTCTTTACGAGCATGTTTTTCTCGCGCGTCAGGATGCGAGCACCCAGCAGGTGGATGAACTGACGGCCCAGATGACGGGGATCGTCGAACAGGGCGGCGGTAAGGTCACCAAGACCGAGAGCTGGGGCGTGCGCTCCCTCACCTACCGCATGAACAAGAACCGCAAGGCGCATTTCGTGCTGATGAACATCGACGCACCGTCGGCTGTCGTCACCGAGATCGAGCGTCAGGAGCGGATCAACGAAGACGTCATCCGCTATCTCACCGTGCGCGTCGAAGAGCACGAGGAAGGCCCGTCCGCGATGATGCGCAAGGCCGACCGTGACCGCGAGCGTGATGACCGTGGTGGCGGCTTCCGTGGCGACCGCGAAGGCGGCTTCCGTGGTGACCGCGATGGTGGTGGTTTCCGTGGCGACCGTGGCCCGCGCCGTCCGCGCGAAGAAGAAGCTGCGACCGAGGAGTAATGAATCATGGCTGATGCTGGTGCCCGCCGTCCGTTTTTCCGTCGTCGCAAGTCCTGCCCGTTCACGGGCGCGAATGCGCCGAAGATCGACTACAAGGATTCCAAGCTGCTGATGCGTTACGTCTCCGAGCGCGGCAAGATCGTGCCGAGCCGCATCACGGCCGTGTCCGCCAAGAAGCAGCGTGAGCTCGCCCGCGCCATCAAGCGCGCGCGCTTCCTCGGCCTGCTGCCTTACGTCATTCGCTAATTGACGACGGCCGGCGGCACGCGCCGCCGGCCGCTCATTCTCATAAGGCTTCCGGGTCGTCCGGTCGCCGATGGTTGGGGTTCTCGATGCAGGACCCCTAACCGCTCAAAGGGGGCGGGACAGCTGATGATCGGAATATTCACCGTTGCACTCGCAGCCGGCGCCGCGTCGGCGCTGATGTTCGCCTCGATCAGTTCGGGCGCGCTGATCTCGATATTGCTGTTCTATCTCGCATCGCTGCCGATCATGGTGGCGGCGCTCGGCTGGGGTCCCCTCGCCGCCGCTATTGGTGGAGTGGGTGCGGCATCCGTGCTCGGCACGATCTTCGGCCTTCCCTACAGCATTGCGTTTGCCATGATGGTCGCCGTGCCCGGCTGGTGGCTCGGCCACCTCGCCCTGCTCGGACGGCCGATCGCGGGCGTAGCCGGCGACAGCGCCAAGCAGCAGCCGCCTGCGCTTGAATGGTACCCCGTCGGCCGCATCCTGCTCTGGATTGCAGCCTTCGCCATCATCACCACGATTGTCGCGCTGCTCACGCTCGGCACCGATACCGAAACGATCACCGGCACGCTGCGGCGCGGCCTGCTCAAGATGCTCAGTGCCGGCGAAGCGCAGCCCAGCGGTGACATCGAACGGCTCGTCGACGCGTTGGTGATCTTCGCGCCGCTCGCGGCGACGGTCATCTCCATGGTGACGCTGACGCTGAACCTTTGGCTCGCCGGCAAGATCACGCAAACCTCCGGGCGACTTAACCGACCGTGGCCGGAGTTCCGTAGCACCGCGCTCCCCGCCATGACGCTGCTCGCGCTGATCGTGGCGGTCGGCGCCAGCTTCGTCGGCGGCATGCTTGCGCTGCTGGCGCAGATCGTCACCACGGCGCTGGTGATCGCCTACGCGCTGGTCGGCTTCGCGGTGCTGCACACCCTGACGCTGTCGCTCACCAATCGCGGCTTCTGGCTCGGCGGCATCTACGCTGTCGTCGCCATGTTCGGCTGGCCGATCGTGGCGATGTTCGCGCTCGGCATCGCCGACGCCGTGTTCGGGCTGCGCCAGCGCTATCTGCGAACAAGACCGCCGCCTTTGCCCGCGGCCTGAGATTCGATCCAACCACTTAAACCCGTACTTAGCATCTAAAGGAGAACGAAAATGGAAGTCATTCTGCTCGAACGCGTTGCCAAGCTTGGCCAGATGGGCGAAGTCGTGCGCGTCAAGGACGGGTTCGCCCGCAACTTCTTGCTGAAGCGCGGCAAGGCGCTGCGCGCCACCGAGGCGAACCGCGCCAAGTATGACGGCATGAAGGCCGAGCTCGAGGCCAACAACATCAAGGCCAAGGGCGAAGCCGCCAAGGTCGCCGAGAAGATCGACGGCCGCGACATCGTCATCATCCGCCAGGCTTCCGAATCCGGCCAGCTGTTCGGCTCGGTCACGGTGCGCGACATCGTCGCCGCGCTGGCGACCGACGGCGTGACGGTGTCGCGCCCGCAGGTCTGGCTCGACTCGCCGATCAAGGTGATCGGCGCGCAGAAGGTGACGATCGCCGTTCACCCCGAGGTCGAGACCAGCGTCACCGTGACGGTCGCCCGCTCCGCCGAAGAGGCCGAGCGGATCAAGCGCGGCGAGGACATCTCGACCCGCCAGGAAGATCAGGACGCTGCCGCCGAGGCGCTCGCCGCCGCCGGCGAATTCTTCGATCCGGAAGCCCAGCACGACGAGGAAGCCGCGCCGGCTCCGGCCGCCGAAGAGAAGTAAGCTTCTCGGCATCGTCCAACCGACGAGAGCATCGGTGCTGAACCGATGCTCTCGATTCTGGTTTTGACGCGTTTTCTTCGCGCGAACCGATATCCACTTCGCTCGAAAACTACGAAGCCCGGCCTCGATCAGGCCGGGCTTTGGATTCGTGCCGCCGCCTGATCGTCGAGCATCGCAATCGACGCCAATGCGGTCGCGGTGTGCTTCTCCTTGCCGTCGATGACGCAGAACACGTCGGCCGCAACGACGGCGACCTGACGTCCCGGCTTGATCACGCGCGCCCGGCAGATCAGGCGATCGCCCGACGCCGGCGACAGCAGGTTCAACTTGTACTCCGCCGTCAGCGCCGGCTGGCCGCGCGACGTCGCCGCCGCGATCGTGGTGGCGTTGTCGACCAGAAACGCCGTCACCCCGCCGTGAAACAGCCCGTGCTGCTGCAACAGCTCCGGACGGCGGTCGACCGCGAGCGTGCACGTGCCGCGCGCCAGCTCGGCCACCTCGGCACCGACAAGACCCATGAAGCCCTGCCGGCCGACATTGTCGCGAATTCGTGTCGCGATCGGTGCAAAGTCCGGATCGGTCTTGCTCATGACGTTCCTCCTGCTCGCTCCGGCGCACCCGGCGCCACCACTGCGCGGATCGCGCAGGCGATCAGCGTCTCGACTTGTTCGCGCGGATCGCCGGTATGGCGGCGCGACAGCCAGGCGCGGCAGAAGATCTGCGCCGGCCCGATGATCTGGCTGAAGAACAGCACGGCGCTCATCGGCAGCAATTCGCCACGCGCGAGCAGCGGTGCGCGCCAGCGCTCGATGCCATCGGTGAGCCGCGAATTCTCGCTGCGCTGCGCGCCGCGCACCTCCTCGCCCCACTCGCTGCGCGAAATCTCGAAGAGGAAGCGCGCCTCGCGCCGGTTGCTCACGACCCAATCGAGGTGGGCGTGGATCAGCCGCGCGACGCCCTCGCCGGCACCGCAGCTGTCATCGACCGAGGTGATGATCGCGGCGTGATAGGCCTGCAGGATTTCCAGGAACAGGGTCCCGGCGAGCTCCTTCTTCGAGGTGAAGAAGTGGAAGAAGCTGCCGTTGGACGCGCGGGCGCGGGAGCGGATCTCGGCCACCGTCGCGCCCTCAAACCCGTCGCGGTCGAACACCGCCAGTCCCGCCGCCAGAAGATCTTCGCGCGCCGTGCTCAAGTCGTCCTCCCTCGTTAGACTAACACTCTAGAGCATTGCTCTAATGGCGATCAAACGAATACGCCGGGACCTTGCGGCCCGGCGTTGGCGACTACTTCGAGGTCGGAGCTTCCGGTGGGCCGGAGCCCGGCGTCGTCGGCGGAGGTGGCGGCGGCGCGGTCGCAGTCACCGGCGGCGCGGCTGGCGCCGGAGCGGGCGTTGCAGCTGCGGCCGGCTCGGACGCGGCAGGCGCAGCCGCCGCAGGCGCCGGTGTGACCTGCGGAACCGGATCGGATCGCACGGCAGCCGGCTCGCCGCCATTGCTCTTGGGCGCGTCGACCTTTGCGGTGTCGGGCTCGGCGGCGGGCTTCGCCGGCTTCTCGGCCTCACCCCTGTCCTCGCGCTTGGTAGCTGCCTTGGGCTCGGTCTTGGACTCGGTCTTGGGCTCGGTCTTGGGCTCGTCGCTGGTCGCCGCGCCCTTGGGCGTCTCCTCGGACTTCGGCTCCTCGACCGGCTTGCCGCGACGGCCATGCTTCTGCCGCGACGGCTTGCCCTCGCCGGCGGCCTGCGGCGTCTGGCCGTCATCCGGCTTCGCGCCCTCCGGCGCCTCGCTCGGGCGGGCCATCCGCTTGCCGTGGCGACCTGGACGTCCCTCGGGATTCAAGCCATCGGCGTCGGGTTTGGCTCCTTCCTGCGGCGCTGCATCCTGGTGCCGTCGGCGGGCCGGACGCTCGGACGGCTGATCCGGCGACTGGTTGGCTTCCTGCCGGCGGTCCCGGCCCTTGGCGCCCTCCTTGGTCCCCTTGGGCTGATCCTTGGCCTGATAGCGCGGGTCGTTGGCGCCGTTCGAAATCAGATAGGATGCAAGCACGCCGGCCATGTCGCTGGAGGTCGTATAGTGCTGGCGCAGGAAGCCCGGCAGCGAACCGGCCGGCACCGATTTCAGCAGGCCGCGCGGGCTCTTGTGGCAAGCCGTGCAGGTGCTTGCGAAGATCTGGGAGGGGCTCTTGCCGGCCTCGAGGTTTTGCGCCTGCGCCGATACGGCTGACAGGCAGCCAATCAGAAGCGCCACCGTCGCCAGACTGAGGGCTCGGCTCAACATTCCTTAAGTCTCCAGATTCCGGAAAAATCGCCGCCAGCGCCTGATGGATCGGCCGCGGCGGTCACCTTTTAGCCGATTATCGCGCGAATGGAAGCGCACCCATGACGCATCCACGCAATTGTCACATTTTGGAATATCGGCTTTGACCACAACGCAATAGCGCGATCTAATTCCCTGCCTATCTTGAGACTTGGGACACATTGGAGTGATCAACTCCGGTGGTGTCGGTGTGCAGCTTGCCGTTCCGTTGGTGTTTCGATGGACCGATTGTTGCGATACTTCTTGGGGCGCTTCATCCGCCGCGGTTCGATCACGTTCACGACCGCGAGCGGCGCTCAATTCACCTGCGGTGACGGCACGGGCGTACCGGTCGCCGCGCGCTTCATGACGCGAGCGGCCGAACTCCGCATCCTGGTCGATCCCGAACTTTATTTCGGCGAAGCCTTCATGGACGGCACGTTCGTGGTGGAGCAAGGCACCATCGCCGACGTGCTGGCGGTCCTGATGGGTCAGGCAGCCATGCTGCCGAACTTTGCCAGGCTGCAGGCCTGGGTGCGCTTCCTCGGACGCCGCGCCCAGCAGATCAACGTGCGCGGCCGATCCAGGAGCAATGTCGCCAGTCATTACGATCTCGACGGCCGCCTCTATTCCCTGTTCCTCGACGCGGACAAGCAATACAGCTGCGCCTATTTCGAGACGCCGGACGCGACGCTGGACGATGCCCAGCTCGCCAAGAAGCGCCACCTCGCCGCAAAACTCCTGATCGAGCCCGGGCACCGCATCCTCGACATCGGTTCCGGCTGGGGCGGCCTTGGGCTCTATCTCGCCGAGATGAGCGGCGCCGACGTCACCGGCGTCACGCTGTCGACCGAGCAGCTGCAGATTTCCAACGCGCGCGCGGCGGAGCGGAACCTGGCGCACTCCGCGCGCTTCCTGATGCAGGACTACCGCGACATCCCCGGCCCGTTCGACCGCATCGTCTCGGTCGGCATGTTCGAGCATGTCGGGGTCGCCTATTATGAAACCTTCTTTGCGCGCTGCGCCGAACTCTTGAGCGACGACGGTGTCATGGTGCTGCATTCGATCGGCCGCTCGACCGGCCCCGACGTCACCAGCCCCTGGATCCGGAAATACATCTTCCCCGGCGGCTACATTCCGGCGCTGTCCGAGGTCATGCCGGCGATCGAGAAGGCCGGTTTGCTGATCTGCGACATGGAGATCCTGCGCCTCCACTATGCCGAGACGCTGAAGGCGTGGCGCGAGCGCTTCATGGCGCGGCGCGAGGAGGCCGTGCGGCTCTACGACGAGACCTTTGCCCGGATGTGGGAATTCTATCTGGCTGCCTCGGAGATGTCGTTCCGCGTGCAGAACATGATGAATTTCCAGCTGCAGCTCACCAAGCGCCAGGGCATCGTCCCGATCACCCGCGACTACATCGGCGACGAAGAAGCCCGTCTGCGGCTGAAGGAGGCCGGCGCGGCCAAGCCCCGGCTGCAACTCGCCGGCGAATAGGCCTGAAGGAACGGGTGCTGCTAGTTGCGCAGGCTATAGACCGACCTGCAATGGACGAAGGTCGGTGCGGGACGGGCCAGATGGGCCGCCGCGGCGGAAATCAACCGGGCATCGCAGGGAACATTGCGGACCTCCGGACGCGCCGCCTGCTCCATGGCATCGACAAGCGCCGCCAGCCAGCGGCGGTCCATGCCGCCTGCCCGGCCGAGCCCTGATCGCGCCGTCTGAAACTCCCGAGCCATCGCCGCCGTATCTTCCCTGAGCCAAGACAACCCGGAATCCGCCGGGTCGTTCCCGCGAACCTGCCGCAAAAAAAGTGCGGCGCATGTGATCTGCTTCACAGAGGTCTGCCCCGGGCTGTCGTAGTGGTCCAGAATGACCCGAGAAACACATCAGACGATGTTGGACCCGCAGCGCGATATCGCGACCGACTACGCCCTGATCGCCACTGGCGTGGTGGCTGCCGTGATCGCGCTGGCCTTCCTCATCCTGGTCTGAGAAATCGACGCCAACAGCCGCCTCGCCTCTCCATGGGTCCGCTCGCCTGGCAAAAGGTTCAGGCGGCGTCCAATTTTTGCCAACGACAGCACTGATCGGCCGGGTCCCGCCCGGTTTCGGACAAAACCCCCCGTCAAGCGGAATGCGTCCGACTGTTTCGGATTCACACCTCGCGTTGTGTGAATCGTGCATAAGAAACATCCGTCCTTTCGCTTCGTGCCGGGCTGGCGCTTCATCGCGGCCCCACATCCGAAAATCTCAGTAACGACGAAATCAGAAGAATAAGCTCGTCCATGGCCTTGATTGATTCGAACGTCCACAAGCTCGCGCCCGACGCCGCATCCCCGGCCTACCGGAGTGCGCCGCACAACATCGAAGCGGAACAGGGCCTGCTGGGCGCGATCCTGGTCAATAACGACGCCTTCTACCGGGTCTCCGATTTCCTGGAGCCGAAGCACTTCTTCGAGACCATCCACCAGCAAATCTATGAGACCGCCGGAAGCCTGATCCGGATGGGCAAGGTCGCAAACCCCGTGACCTTGAAGACGTTCCTGCCGGCCGAGCTCGACATCGGCGGCATGACGGTCGGCCAATACCTCGCCCGGCTTGCCGCCGAAGCGACCACCATCATCAACGCCCAGGACTACGGACGCACCGTTTACGATCTCAGCCTGCGCCGCAACCTGATCCAGATCGGCGAGGACATCGTCAACGTCGCCTACGACGCGCCGGTCGACTTCGCGCCGCGCGCCCAGATCGAGGACGCCGAACGGCAGCTCTACAGCCTTGCTGAAACCGGCCGCTATGACGGCGGCTTCCAGCGCTTCGCACAGGCACTGACGATCGCCGTCGACATGGCGGCGAAGGCGTTCCAGCGCGACGGCAAGCTGTCGGGCATTTCGACCGGTCTGCGCGACCTCGACGCCAAGATGGGCGGCCTGCAGCCGTCCGACCTCATCATCCTCGCCGGCCGTCCCGGCATGGGCAAGACATCGCTCGCCACCAACATCGCCTACAACATCGCCAGAGCCTATGTGCCCGAAGTCCAGGCGGACGGCACCACCAAGGCAGTCAATGGCGGCTGTGTCGGCTTCTTCTCCTGCGAAATGAGCGGCGAACAGCTCGCCACCCGTATTCTCGCCGAGCGCACCGGCATCCCCTCGAGCTCGATCCGGCGCGGCGGCATCTCCGAACTCGATTTCGAGAAGATCCGCGACTGTTCGATCGAGCTGCAATCGCTGCCCTTCTACGTCGACGAAACCGGCGGTCTCTCGATCTCGCAGCTCACCGCGCGGGCGCGACGGCTCAAGCGCCAGAAGGGCCTCGACCTGATCGTGATCGACTACATCCAGCTGCTGCAGGGCTCGGGCAAACGCGGCACCGACAACCGCGTGCAGGAAATCACCGAGATCACCACCAACCTGAAGGCGCTGGCCAAGGAACTGAACGTTCCGATCATCGCGCTGTCGCAGCTGTCGCGTCAGGTCGAAAACCGCGACGACAAGCGGCCGCAGTTGTCCGACCTGCGTGAATCCGGCTCGATCGAGCAGGACGCCGACGTCGTGATCTTCGTCTATCGCGAGGAATACTACCTCGCCAACAAGGAGCCGCGCGCAGGCACGCCGGAATATGAGAAGTGGCAGATGGACATGGACCTTGCCCACGGCAAGGCCGAAGTCATCATCGGCAAGCAGCGCCATGGTCCGACCGGCACGGTCGATCTGCACTTCGAGGCCAGCGTGACGCGCTTCGGCGACCTCGCACCCGACGGTCAGGTTCCGGATCACGGCCACTGAGATCCGGACTCGGTTGAACGACGCAAGGCACCCGCGTACAACTGAGCCATGAACATCGTGACTGACGCGAAATCGCAGCTGACACCCGAGGCCAGTTTGCTGGCGGCCCACCCGACCGCCAGCGGTATCCTCACCATCGACCTCGATGCCATCATCGCCAACTGGCGCAAGCTCGAGAAGACCGCGGTGCCGGCCGAATGCGCCGCCGTGGTCAAGGCCAACGCCTATGGCTGCGGCGCCGAGCAGGTTTCGCGGGCGCTGGCCAAGGCCGGCTGCAAGACCTTCTTCGTCGCCAGCGTCGAGGAGGCCGCCGCGGTGCGCGCGGCCGCTCCCGAGGCGACGGTGTATTCGCTCGGCGGTTTCTTCCAGAACACCGGCGACGCCTACGCCAGGATCGACTGCAAGCCGGTGATCGGCGATCTCAACGAGCTCGCCGAATGGGACGTGTTCTGCCGCCGCTCCGGCTGGTCCGGCGGCGCCGCCATCCATATCGACACCGGCATGAACCGGCTGGGGCTCACGGTCAGCGAGGCGCAGGGCATCATCCCGCGGATCAATGCCGGCGACCACGGCATCACGCTGGTGATGAGCCACCTCGCCTCCGCCGAATTGCTCAACAATCCCGCCAACGCCAAGCAGCTTGCGAGCTTCCGCGAGATCGCGAGCCTGTTCACCGGCGTGCCGGCCTCGCTGGCGAATTCTTCCGGCGTGTTTCTCGGCGCGCAATTCCAGTTCGAGATGGTGCGGCCGGGCTGCGCGCTCTATGGCGTCAATCCGACGCCGGAGGCCGACAACCCGATGCAGCAGGTGGTCGATCTCAAGGCGCGCATCGTGCAGATCCGCAACATCGACCGCGGCGAGACCGTCGGCTATGGCGGCACCTGGACCGCGCGCCGGCCAACCCGGCTTGCGATCGTCTCCGCCGGCTATGCCGACGGCTACTTCCGCGCCGCCAGCGCCAATGACGGCACCCGTGGCGCCGAGGTCGTGGTCGCCGGCAAGCGCTGCCCGATCGCCGGCCGCGTCTCGATGGACCTGATCGCGGTCGATGTCACCGACCTCGACAAGAATGCCGTGCGGCGCGGCCACATGGTGACGCTGATCGGCGAAGGCATCACGGTCGACGAGGTCGCGCATCATTTCGGCACCATCGGCTATGAGGTGCTGACCAGCCTCGGCCGCCGCTTCGTTCGCATCTACAAGGGCGGCGATGCCGTCGCCGCGAGAAGCGATACGGTCGCCGAGACCAGCGAGCCCGCTGCGCCGCCGCCATTGCCGGCCGCCGAGCCAATGGCGACGTCCACCTGACATGATCAAGGTTCGCGATTGCCAGTGCGCATGAAGATCGCGACCTTCAACATCAACAACGTCAACCGCCGCCTGCCCAACCTGTTGCGCTGGCTCAAGACCGCCAAGCCCGACATCGTCGGCCTGCAGGAGCTGAAGGCTTCCGACGCCGAGTTTCCCGCGGCCGCGCTCGCGCAGGCCGGCTACGGCGCGGTGTGGCAGGGACAGAAGACCTGGAACGGCGTCGCCATCCTCGCGCGCAAGGCCGAGCCGGTGCTGATCCGCACCGCCCTGCCCGGCGATGCCGGCGATCACGAAGCGCGCTACATCGAGGCCGCGGTGCGCGGCATCGTCGTCACCAGCCTCTATCTGCCGAACGGCAATCCGCAGCCCGGGCCGAAATTCGATTACAAGCTCGCCTGGTTCAAGCGGCTGCGCGCCCATGCCGCCAAGCTGCTCAAAGAGGACGTCCCGGTGGTGCTCGCCGGCGACTACAATGTCGCGCCGACGCCCTTCGACATCTACCCGACGCGCTCCTGGGACAAGGATGCGCTGATCCAGCCGAAGAGCCGCGCCGCCTTCAAGGCGCTGGTCGATCAGGGCTGGTGCGATGCGATCCGCACCCTGCATCCGGACGCGCCGATGTTCACCTTCTGGGACTACAAGCGTCAGCGCTGGCCACGCGATGCAGGCCTCCGGCTCGATCATCTCCTGCTCAGCCCCGCAGTGGCGCCGCGGCTCGTGAAAGCCGGCGTCGACCGCACCGTCCGCGGCGAGGACGGCGCCAGCGATCACGCGCCGGCGTGGGTGATGTTGAAGTGATATGGATGTGGCACCACATGTGAACTCTAGCCGCGCTGTCGTCCCGGCGCAGGCCCATAGGCGCTAAAATAGGATTTGCACGTTGGATTCGTGTGTGATTCCAAGGTGAGATGAGACACGAATCGCTTTTGAACGAAGACTGGGCGCGTGTTGTTACTCGGCTTGGTGGCGCCGAGGCGTTGGAGGTTGGCGCGCGCGAGACGAAGGCGTTTGTTCGTCCGCGCGAGATCAGCAATGCGGTCGATTTGCTACGGCTGATCCTTGCGTATTGTCTGGGCACGAGAGGCTTGCGCTTGACGGCGGCGTGGGCAACCTCGGTGGGCCTTGTCGATATCTCCAATGTGGCTCTGTTGTACCGCTTGCGTCAGAGTGGGGATTGGCTGGCGCAACTGATAGGCCAGGCGCTTGCGAGTGGTGCGCCGAGGGCAAGCCGTGGTCGGCTGATCCGCATTGTTGACGCCACAACGGTGCCCAAGGCGGGAACCGGCGGTAGGCGGAAGAACGCGGTGTGGCGCATCCACAGTGCGTTCGATCTTCCGCAAGAGCGTTTTGGTCACTTCGAGCTGACCGATGAACGCGGCGGCGAGACTTTGGATCGGATTCCGGTGGTTGCCGGCGAGATCCGTCTTGCCGACCGCGCCTATCTGCAACCGGAACGCATGGTGCATCTGGTCGAGGCCGGTGCCGACTTCGTGATCCGCTCGGGCTGGAAGAGCGCTCGCTGGCTGGATCGCAAAGGCAATCTGATCGATCTCGTCGCCGAACTGCGCAAGGCCTCGGCACGCGGCATGATCGATCGGCCGATCTGGATCAAACGCAAGTCTGGTGCGCTGCCGCTCGCTGTCCGTTTGGTTGCCGTCAGGAAGCCGGCACAAGCGGCCGCAACTGCACGGCGCAAGGCACGCAGGACAGCCCAGAAGGGAGGCCACCAACTCTCCAGGCAAACGCTTGAAGCCGCGGATTGGGTGATCCTGGTGACCTCGCTCGAGCCCGAAGGCTTCACAACCGCTGACGTGCTTGCCCTTTACCGGCTGCGATGGCGGATCGAACTCGGCTTCAAGCGGCTGAAGAGCCTGATTGGCTTGAAGGGACCTCCAGGAACTGACGAGCGGTCTGCCAGACCCCATATCCTCGCTCACCTGCTGATCATTCTTCTGCTCGAGCCGCTTGTCGACGAACTCGAGGACTCTCCCCGCTTGGCCGAAGCCGCCTGACCGGACCTGCAGCATGGCGCCTGCTCCGTCAGCTCATCGCCTCACTGCTCCAAGCCATCATTCCCCAGCCAACGATCGCACGTCTGCGCAGAGCCAGCCTCGCTCTCCAACGACATCTGCGCGAGCCTCCGAGACGCAAGCGCCGCTATCAGGCGATGATCAAACTATCTTAGCGCCTATGGGCGCAGGCCGGGACCCATACCCCGCGGCAGTTGTTGTTGAAGGGATTCGTCATTCCAGTGCCTTTCAACAATAACCATTGGTGGTTATGGGTCCCGGCCTGCGCCGGGACGACACCGAATATATTGCACGGCTAGTAAATCCTCTCGCATTCTCGCGGTGCGTTTGGTCCGAGCTTTGCTCTTCGTTCCGCCCTCTCACCGGAGCGCGCGCAGGTGGGCTTCCTCTTCGTCCTCATCGTCGGCCTGGTCGCCGGCACCATTTCCGGCATCGTCGGCACCGGCTCGTCGATCATGCTGATGCCGGTGCTGGTCTATCAGTACGGGCCGAAGCAGGCGGTGCCGATCATGGCCGTCGCCGCCGTGATGGCCAATCTGTCGCGCATCCTCGCCTGGTGGCGCGAGGTCGACTGGCGTGCCTGCATTGCCTACTCGATCACGGGCATCCCGGCCGCCGCGCTCGGCGCGCGCACCCTGCTCGCGCTGCCCTCGCATGCGGTCGATATCGCGATCGGCGTATTCCTGATCGCGATGGTGCCGGTGCGACACTGGCTGGCGCGGCACAGGCTGAAGGCCAATCTCTGGCATCTCGCAATCGGCGGTGCGCTCATCGGCTATCTCACCGGCATCGTGGCTTCGACCGGTCCGCTCAGCGTGCCGCTGTTCCTGTTCTACGGTCTCAGCAAGGGCGCGTTCCTCGCCACCGAGGCGGCAAGCTCGCTCGGGCTCTATGTCAGCAAGTCGGTGACGTTCGAGCGCTTCGGCGCGCTGACGCCGGACATCGCGCTGAAGGGCCTGATCGCCGGCGCCTCGCTGATGGCCGGCGCCTTCATCGCCAAGCGCTTCGTGCTGCAGCTGAAGCCGGAGTCATTCCGAATGATCATGGACGGCATCATGCTGGCGGCGGGCACGGCGCTATTGTGGTCGGCAATGACGCAGTAAAATTCCGACATCGGCTGCGTGAGACCGGGCCTTGGGCAAACGGATTTCACCGTGACGAACACCAACATCCTGCCGATGATGTCGTAATTCTACGGGGCTTTGCGCATCGGATGGCGTGTACCCCGAAAGAGTTTTGTTGAGCCCTCGGCTTCCGTTGTTATCCGGATTGCCACCGTCCGGCCACTGCGTTTATGACAATCTCATTACTTGCACTTGATCGTTTGCGGAAAAGAACTTTGCTCCAGCAGGCATCACAGGGTTGATCGACGACCCGGATGCGAGTCCCGAGAGTTCAGGCGACACGAGTTCAGCGACACATGGCGTACAGATCGGGCGCAGAGCCCGGCGCCTGATGTCGCCGATGTCGGCCTGACGAATACGGGACCGCAAGTCGAAGCATTGGGAGTCGCGGGTCGTCAAAGCCCACGACAGGCGGGAAAGGCAGGCGCGCGATGCGCAAGATGATGATCACGACTGCGGCGATTATGACGTTCGCGGTTGCCGGCTCGGCGTTCTGGCCGACGGCAAAGCCCGATGTCGCGCAGTTCGGCGACAGCGTTTACGAGACGATCTGGGTCTGGCGCATTCCGGCCTACGCCAACAATCCGTCCTGGCGGGTTCGCTGGAGCTGGAGCGATCCGTTGCGCGCGCAGGCGAGATGCTGCCGGGCTCTGCCGACGAGTCTGACGCCGCGCGAGAATCCGCCGCTGCTGCTGTCGAGGCAGGACCTCCGCGTTTGACCGCTCGTACAATCGAGAGCAGTTCCCTTGCGCGAAAGCGCATTTGATTCAAATTCGCGCTGTAGTTGAACTTACTTTTTATCCTTAACCAGAAACCTGATCTTTGATTTACATCTGCAAGATGCGGTTTACCTTGTCTCCGCGAGCACAGCGGATTCAGGGACAACAACAACATGCGCCAACCAAGCCTCACCCTGTGGTTGACCGTTGTTCTGGCGACACAGGGATTGAGCGTCGCGGCAGACGATACAAGACCGGGACAACCGGGTGCCGTTGCCGCTGCTGACCGCGTTGCATGTTCCCTGCAGCCGAAAAGCGAGGAACCGTCTGATCCGTCGTCGACCTCGGCAATTCCCCACGCCGAAAAATTCGTCGCGCGGGAACATTTCAAGGAGGACATCGCCTCGAGCGCGCCGGTCAGGATTTCCTGGTTAGGCGCGACCTTCGCGCAGCGCTTCACCAACAAGATCGAGGACGATAGCGGCGGGGCATCGTTGCAAACCTTTATCCTGAGCGCAGTCTCGAGCGACAAGGAGATCCTCGCCAAACTGGGTCAGAGCCACGAGAGCAGGCTGGCCGACGTCTGGTGCGCGTTGAGGCGACAGCCCAGCGGCAGCAACGGCCCGCTGGAAGTCAACGCCAAGCCGAACGTGTTTTACGTCCGCGACAGCGCCGGCGAGCTTGGTGCCGTCGACGTGCTGTGGGGCGGCGTCGGCTGGGAAATCGGCGCAAGCCCGGTCGGAGACAAGCCGCGCTGGCCGGGCGGAACACGGGTGTTCTCGCGCTGAGCCGGCCCCGCCATCGGGCGCACCGTCTTCGATGGATCGTGCGCGGCGGCCGAACCGTGTTATGCATCGTGCTCGATAGCGCGACTCACCTGCTCCATGGCCAAATCCACCCTCTCCTTCGTCTGCCAGAACTGCGGCGCGGCGTATAATCGCTGGCAGGGCAAGTGCGACTCCTGCGGCGAGTGGAACACGCTGGCCGAGGAAGACACCACAGGCTCGGTGCCGGTCTCGATCCGCAGCAAGCGCAAGGGGCGGACGTTTGCGCTGGAATCGCTGTCCGGCAAGACCCAGGACGCGCCGCGGCTGTCCTCCGGCATGGCCGAGCTCGACCGCGTCACCGGCGGCGGCTTCGTCCGCGGCTCGGTGCTTTTGGTCGGCGGCGATCCCGGCATCGGAAAATCCACGCTGCTGACCCAGGCGACCAGCATGATGGCGCGTGCCGGCCACCGCGCCGTCTATATCTCCGGCGAAGAGGCGGTCGCCCAGGTGCGGCTGCGCGCCGAACGGCTCGGGCTCGCGGACGCACCGGTGCAGCTGGCTTCGGAAACCTCGGTCGAGGACATCGTCGCGACGCTGTCGGAAGGCGCGGTGCCGCGCCTGATCGTGATCGACTCGATCCAGACCATGTGGACCGACACGGTGGAATCCGCGCCCGGCACGGTGACCCAGGTCCGCGCCTCGGCGCAGGCCCTCATTCGCTTTGCCAAGAAAACCGGTGCCGCGATCATCCTGGTCGGCCATGTGACAAAGGACGGCCAGATCGCCGGTCCCCGCGTGGTCGAGCACATGGTCGATGCGGTGCTGTCGTTCGAGGGCGAAGGCTCGCAGCAGTTCCGCATCCTGCGCTCGGTGAAGAACCGTTTTGGTGCGACCGACGAGATCGGCGTGTTCGAGATGACCGGCCTCGGCCTGCGCGAGGTCACCAACCCCTCGGAATTGTTCCTCTCCGAGCGCGAGCTCGGCAGCCCCGGCACCGCGGTGTTCGCCGGCATCGAGGGCACCCGTCCGGTGCTGGTCGAGTTGCAGGCGCTGGTGGCGCCGACCTCGCTCGGCACGCCGCGCCGCGCCGTGGTCGGCTGGGATCCGAGCCGGCTGTCGATGGTGCTCGCGGTGCTGGAAGCGCATTGCGGCGTCAAATTGTCCGGACATGACGTTTATCTCAATGTCGCCGGCGGCCTGCGCATCCAGGAGCCGGCCGCGGATCTTGCCGCGGCTGCCGCGCTGGTCTCCTCGCTGGTGAATGCGCCGCTGCCGACGGATGCGGTCTATTTCGGCGAGATTTCGCTGTCGGGCGCGATCCGCCCGGTGGCGCAGACCCCGGCCCGGCTCAAGGAGGCCCTCAAGCTCGGCTTCGCCCGCGCCATCCTGCCCGAATCGGCGCGCGGCGAGAGCGGCGGCGATTCAGGGCTCACCCTCAACAGCGTCGGCAATCTCACCACGCTGGTCGCCGAAATTGCGGCACGCGGGACGCCAAGAGGCGACCGGGGAACACCGCGAGACGACCGGCGCGACCCGGGCGGCTCCGGAGGCCCTGATGCGGCTGAGAAAAATGCCACACCGGCCCGATTCCGTCGCGAGACCAGCTAAAGCGGGCGTGACGTATCAGCCCCCCGCCGCTATACATCCGCCGCGCGGGACAGGTGGCGCTCTGGCCTTGCCGGATGCCCCCAATGCGCCTCAGTTAGGACGGCACCGACTTTGCCGATTCGCGAGAGCCCTTAGCAGCGTAAGCCCTTAACAACGTAAGCCCTTAACAGCGTACCGAAACGTACCAGCGGACCTGACCAGCCGATGCCCATAACGATACTTGATCTCGTCCTGCTCGGCGTGATGCTGATTTCGGGCCTGCTCGCGATGGTGCGCGGCTTCATGCGCGAGATCCTGTCGATCGCGGCCTGGGGCGCCGCCGCGCTGGTCACGCTGTATGCGTTCTCGAAGCTTTTGCCGACCGCCAAGACCTACTTCAACAACGACACGGTCGCGGCCGTGGTCGTGGTGGCCGGCGTCTTCATCGGCACGCTGATCGTGGTCTCGATCGTCACGGTGCGGATCTCGGACATGATCCTGGATTCCCGGATCGGCGCGCTCGACCGCACCCTCGGCTTCCTGTTCGGGCTCGCCCGCGGCCTCCTGATCGTGGTCGTGGCGTTCATGTTTTTCACCTGGCTGGTTCCGGACAAGCAGCGGCCCGATTGGGTGACCGGGGCGAAGTCCCGAGTGGTGCTGCAGGGAACCGGGGATTGGCTGATGTCGCTCTTGCCTGACGACCCCGAGAACACCATCTTAAAGAAGTTCAAGAAGAATAAGCCAGACGACGATTCTGCGGCCGATACCAATGATCAGGCGACGCCGGCGTCGGGTGATGGCTATAGCAAACCTGCGCGTGACAGCTTGAAGAAGCTGATCGAGAAACCCGCGGGCCGATAAACTATTTGGGCCCTTACGAGAGGCGATGAACGAGATGCAGACTCCTTCGGATCATACCGACCAAATGGATCTCGACCTCGGCCCGATCGAACTGCAGGACCCTCTCAGATATCACCCCGATCTCGATGGCGACACGCTCCGCGAGGAATGCGGCGTGTTCGGCATCTTCGGCCAACCCGAGGCCGCCGCGATCACCGCACTCGGCCTGCACGCCCTGCAACACCGCGGTCAGGAAGCTGCCGGCATCGTTTCCTTCGACGGCAGCCGCTTCCACAGTGAACGCCGCCTCGGCCTGGTCGGCGACGCCTTCTCCCGCCGCGAGGTGATCGAGCGCCTGCCCGGCAACGCCGCGGTCGGCCATGTCCGCTACTCCACCACCGGCGGCACCATCCTGCGCAACGTGCAGCCGCTGTTTGCCGAGCTCAGCGCCGGCGGGTTTGCGGTCGGCCACAACGGCAACCTCACCAACGGCCTGACCCTGCGCCGCGAGCTGGTCAAGGGCGGCGCCATGATGCAGTCGACCACCGACACCGAGGTGATCCTGCATCTCGTGGCGCAGTCCAAGCGCACCCGCTTCATCGACCGCTTCATCGAGGCGCTGCGCACCATCGAGGGCGCCTATGCGCTGGTCGCGCTGACCAACAAGAAGCTGGTCGGCGCGCGCGACCCGCTCGGCATCCGCCCGCTGGTGCTCGGCGATCTCGACGGCTGTCCGATCCTGACCTCGGAGACCTGTGCGCTCGACATGATCGGCGCGAAATACGTCCGCGACATCGAGCCCGGCGAGATCATCGTGTTCGACGAGGCCGGCGCGCACAGCCACAAGCCGTTTCCGCCGAAGCCGGCCCGGCCCTGCATCTTCGAATACATCTATTTCGCCCGGCCGGACTCGATCGTCGGCGGCCGCTCGGTCTACGACGTGCGCAAGGCATTCGGCGCGCAGCTCGCGCGCGAGAGCCATCCCGAGGTCGACGTCGTGGTGCCGGTGCCGGATTCCGGCGTGCCCGCCGCGGTCGGCTACAGCCAGTATTCCGGCGTGCCGTTCGAGCTCGGCATCATCCGCAACCACTATGTCGGCCGCACCTTCATCCAGCCGACCCAGAGCGTGCGCGAGCTCGGCGTGCGCATGAAGCATTCGGCCAACCGCGCCGCGATCGAGGGCAAGCGCATCATCCTGATCGACGACAGCCTGGTGCGCGGCACCACTTCGAAGAAGATCGTGCGCATGATGCGCGACGCCGGCGCCCGCGAGGTGCATTTCCGCCTCGCCTCGCCGCCGATCCTCTATCCCGACTATTACGGCATCGACCTGCCGGACCGCGGCGGCCTGCTCGCCGCCACCCATTCGCTCGAGGAGATGCGCGACATCATCGGCGCCGACTCGCTCGCCTTCCTGTCGATCGACGGCATGTACCGCGCGATGGGCTATGAGGGGCGCGACCCGGCAAATCCGAGATTCGCCGACCATTGCTTCACCGGCGCCTACCCGACCCACCTCACCGACCAGAGCGAAACCGAGGCCCCGCCGCGCCAGCTCTCGCTGCTGGCGGAGGCCAGTTAGCCACATTGGCGGTGTCGTCCTGGCGAAGGCCAGGACCCATAACCACCGGCCTATATGGCTGGGGCAGTATTAGACACGAACACCTTCTTCCATTACCGCCGTCACGGCGTATGGGTCCCTGCTTTCGCAGGGACGACGATTTGTTAGAGTCCCTTCCATGACAAAACCCCTCGCCTCCCGTATCGCCCTCGTGACCGGCGCCTCGCGCGGCATTGGCTATGCGACCGCGGTCGCTCTCGCCAAGGCCGGCGCGCATGTCGTGGCGGTGGCGCGCACGCAGGGCGGGCTGGAAGAGCTCGACGACGAGATCCGCAAGGCCGGCGGCAGCGCCACCCTGGTGCCGCTCTCGCTCACCGATTACGACGGCATTGCGCGGCTCGGCCTCGCGCTGCATGAGCGCCACGGCAAGCTCGATATCCTGGTCGGCAATGCCGGCACCGCCGGTCCCTCCTCGCCGCTCGGTCATATCGAGCTGAAGCCGTGGAACGACGTATTCGCGATCAACGTCAACGCCAATTTCCAGCTGATCCGCTGCATGGACCCGCTGCTGCGCCAGTCCGACGCCGGCCGCGCGGTGTTCGTGACGTCGGGCGTGGCCCACAAGGCCAACGCCTATCTCGGCCCCTATGCGGCCTCGAAGGCCGCGCTGGAGGCACTGGTGCGCTCCTGGGCCAACGAGACCGCCAACACGGCGCTGCGCGTCAACCTGTTCAGCCCCGGCCCGATCCGCACCCGGATGCGCGCGCAGGTGTTTCCCGGCGAAGACCCGATGACGCTGGATACGCCCGACATGGCCGCCGAATTCATCGTGCCGATGTGTTCGCCTGATTGGACCGAGACCGGCAAGCTCTACGACTACAAGGCGCGCACGCTGCGGACCTTCCAGCCGCCGGTGTGAGGAGTTACAGGCGGGCCGCGCCTTCGATTGTCATCCCCGCGAATGCGGGGATCCAGTATTCCAGAGGCGATTGCTTTTGAATCGAGACGCCGCGGCGTACTGGATCGCCCGGTCAAGCCGGGCGATGACACCTTTTATGACGCGTCGGCTTGCGTTTCCCTTGCGATTGACTCGCTCCCCGCCTCACGATTGACTGCGCTCCCAGCGGGACCACCGCCAAGAAAAATCTCGGGAGGCAACCAATGACGCCGACGTTCAATCGCGCGCGCTCCATTCTGTCCGGATTGTTTCTCTCCGCCTGCATCGCATCATCGGCCCTTCTCGCTCTGCACGCGCCCGCCAGGGCCGGCGATGTCCCGACCTTCGCGGTCGATGCGTCCTGGCCAAAGCCGCTGCCGAACAACTGGATCCTCGGCCAGGTCGGCGGCATCACGGTGGATTGGCAGGGCCATATCTGGATGATCCACCGGCCGCGCTCGCTAACCGACGACGAAAAGGGCGCGAGCCTCAATCCGCCGCGCTCGAAATGCTGCGTCTCGGCGCCGCCGGTGCTCGAATTCGACGCTGACGGCAATCTGCTGCGGTCCTGGGGCGGTCCGGGTGACGGCTATGAGTGGGTTGGCCGCGAGCACGGCATCGAGGTCGACGAGCGCGGCTTCGTCTGGATCGGCGGCAACGCCGACAATGACAATGCGATCCTCAAGTTCACCCTCGACGGCAAGTTCGTCGCGCAGATCGGCTCGATCGCGCCGAGCAAGGGCAGTAACGACACCACCCAGCTCGGCAAGCCCGCCGAGACCGCGATCGACAAGGAGGCCAACGAGATCTACGTCGCCGACGGTTACGGCAACCGGCGCGTCATCGTGTTCGATGCCACCACCGGCGCCTACAAGCGGCACTGGGGCGCCTATGGCAACAAGCCCGACGACGCCAAGCAGCCGCCCTACGATCCGAAAGCGCAGGTCGCGCAGCAGTTCGGCAACCCCGTGCACTGCGTGAAGATCGCCAATGACGGACTGGTCTATGTCTGCGACCGCATCAACAACCGCATCCAGGTGTTCAGGAAGGACGGCAGCTTCGTGAAGGAGTTCTTCTTCGAGAAGAGCACGCTCGGCAACGGCGCGGTGTGGGACATCGCGCTGTGGCCCGATCCCAAGCAGACCTACCTGCTCTCCGCCGACGGCGAGAACAACGAGATCCGCATTATCAGGCGCGACGACGGCGCGGTGGTCGGCAGCTTCGGCCGCAACGGCCGCAACGCCGGGCAATTCCACTGGGTGCACGCGCTCGCGGTCGACGCCAGGGGCAACGTCTATACCGCCGAGGTCGACACCGGAAAAAGGATCCAGAAATTCAAGCTGATCTCGGATGCGCTCAAGTAAGGGTTTCACCGGATGACGCTTCGACGCAGGCCCACCCGGCTTTAGGCGGATTGCCGCCTCGCCCGGGAAAGGGTAAGCGGGAACTTGAGCGACCGGCAAAAAGGCTCCGCAAGAGGGCTGCCCGGGCTTTAGACAGTGGAGGGAATTTCATGACAACGACGTTTGCGCGGCGCTGCGCCGCGCTTCTTGCTTGCGCCGCACTCGGCCTTTCAACCTCTGCGTTCGCGCAGGACAAGACCGTCAAGATCGGCGTGCTGAACGATATGTCGAGCCTCTATGCCGACATCGGCGGACCGAACTCGGTGGTCGCGATCAAGATGGCCGTCGAGGATTCCGGCCTGCTCAAGAAGGGCTGGAAGATCGACGTCCTGAGTGGCGACCACCAGAACAAGCCCGACGTCGGCGTCAACATCGCTCGGCAGTGGGTCGACAACGAGAAGGTCGATGCGATCGCCGACACGCCGAACTCCGGCGTGGCGCTTGCGGTCAACAATCTCGCCAAGGAGAAGAACATCGTCCTGCTGAACTCGGGCGCGGCGACCGCCGACCTCACCGGCAAGGCCTGCACGCCGAACACGATTTCATATACCTACGACACCTACATGCTGGCCAACGGCACCGGCAAGGCACTGACGAAGGCCGGCGGCGACACCTGGTTCTTCCTGACGGCCGACTATGCATTCGGCCACGCGCTTGAGCGCGACACCACCGCGGTCGTCAACGGCAATGGCGGCAAGGTGCTCGGAAGCGTCAAGCATCCGATCAACACCGCCGATTTCTCGTCGTTCCTGCTGCAGGCACAATCGTCCAAGGCCAAGGTGGTCGGCCTCGCCAATGCCGGCGGCGACACCACCAATGCGATCAAGCAGGCGGCCGAATTCGGCATCGTTTCCGGCGGCCAAAAGCTCGCGGCGCTGCTGCTGTTCATCAACGACGTGCATTCGCTCGGGTTGAAGACCGCGCAAGGCCTGACGTTCACGGAATCCTTCTATTGGGACATGAACGACCAGACCCGCGCCTGGTCGAAGCGGTTCTCCGCTTTGGCCAGCAAGAACGCGATGCCGTCGATGACCCAGGCCGGCAACTACGCGATGGTGCTGCACTATCTCAAGGCGATGGAAGCGCTCGGCGGCAATCCGCATGACGGTGCCAAGGTCGTCGCCAAGATGAAGGAATTGCCGACCGACGATCCGCTGTTCGGCAAGGGCCCGCTGCGCGCCGACGGCCGGCGCCTGATTCCGGCCTATCTGTTCGAGGTGAAGAAGCCCGAAGAGTCCAAATACCCCTGGGACTATTACAAGCTGATCGCCACCATCGCGCCGGAAGACGCCGCGAAGCCGCTTGAGGCCAGCGACTGTCCGCTGGTGAAGAAGTAAGCTGTGTCCGTAGGGTGGGTTGGCGAAGCGCAACCCACCCTGCACGCATCACTTCGCGGCCGACTTCCGCGCCGGCTCCGGCAACGATGCCCATTCCCTGTCGGCGCGCGGGCCGCCGACATCGCCGGTGAGGCCGACGAGCTGGCCCGGCTGCACGTCCAGCGTCTGCGTCCAGGTCTGGGTCTGGCACAGCAGCGTGAGCAGACATCCCTTGAGCTTCAGCCGGTCGGATTTGTCGCGCCACAGCGAGACCGCATAGGACTTGCCGTCCTCGGCGTTGTAGATGTCGCCGTCGAACCTGCCCTCCGGCGTCAGCTTCAATCCGAGGATCAGCTGATGGCCGAGCAGCGCACGCGTCCGTTTGTCGGGGTCGGGATTGAAGCTGTCGCGGAACGGCTGGCCGTGTGAATCGAGCGGATCCTTCATCCACACGATGAAACCGCAGATGCGCTCATGCGCAGGGCCGCAGCGCTCGAGACGGATGCGCGCGCGGCCGTCTTCGGTCAGCCAGGTGCCGCTGGGATCGGCCGGGGCGATCGTCTCGGCGCGGCCGGTCGAGCTCATCAGCAAGGCAGCGACGAGGCTGCGCAGAAACATGCGAACCAGAAAGTTCATGGTCAAGGACCTTTCAGTGTCGGGATGGTTTGCGGACGCGGGAGACACGCCTCATTTCAATTGCGCCATGAACGCATCGGCGCCCTTGTCGATGCCGGCCGTGGCCGCTGCGAGATCGCCGACGCTGGCCTTGATGTCGTAGGCGTTGGGATATTGCTTGCTGACATAGGCGCCGAGCAGGCGCGAGGTCGAGCTGTCGAACATCTCGACGGCATAGATGACGGAGCCCGTCATCGTGCCCTCGCCGTCGCGCGCGGCCTGCACGCCGTTGTAGACCGCGCCTGCCAGATCGAAACGCGACAGCGTGCCGAGCACCGGCGTGTTGGCGACCGCGCCGGTCAGCGTCAGCCGCAGGCGGAACGTGTTCGGCCCGCGCGTGTTCACCAGCGTGAAGTGGCCGCGCAGCTTGTCGGCGAAGCGGGTCTGCATGTAGGCGGCGAGCGTCCGCTTGTCCTCCTCGGACATGTCGCCGAACTGATGATCCGCGCCGCGATAGATCACGACCGGATCGATCATCACCTTGTTGTAGCTCCGCCAGTCGACTGGCGGCGCATAGCGATACGGCACACGCCCCGAAGAATCGGACGTGTCCGGCGTCATGTAGGCCGACGATGCCACCTCCGAATAGGCCACCGGCGTGACGGCGGCACATCCTCCCGCGAGGACGCAAAGCGCCATCGCTCCCAGACCGCGCGCGGCGATCGAGCTCTCCATTCCAATCTCCTCATCCGACCCTGAAGCGGAAGAGCAGCTCGGCCGCAGCCGCGTCCGGGGCTGAAAGTACGGCTGCGGCCGTCACTGCCGACCTGGCTCACCGTCGCGGCGCCGCCAGACCTTGCCTCAGTGCGACCAACTATAAAACCGACCAGTTGGTTTGTAAAGTTGCAATCGCAGGAAGCGCGTCGGAAAAATGCGGCGGTCGAGATGTCGTGTGAGCTGGCGAGGCCGCTTCGCGAATGGCGGCCGAGCGTTGTCACAAACCCGAGATATCTCGTGTGGTACGGCAGAAATCGCCGGGGGATTTCAGGGGCCCGGTGCCGATCCAACGCCGCCAAGCGATCCATATTCCGCTTGGGCGGCGTTGTGCTTTCGGCAGCGCCGAAAATTCAGCCGCGCTTGCGCGCGGATGCCGGCTTTGTGGCCGGTGCGCCGGCAGGCCGCGGCGATGCCGCGCGTGCCGCCGTCGTCCTGGACGGCTTTGTTGCCTCGGTCGCACCCTGCTCCATCGCGGTCCATTTGCTGTCGTCGAGCAATCGTTCGAACAGGCGGTCGCGCTCCGCCTCGGTCAGCGACAACATGCCGAACAACGAGCTCAGCAGCAGCCCCCGCGCCGCCGCCCAGCGCAGCAGCGCGAGATCGGGATCCCTCGCCTCGGCCTTCATCAGCGCGACCTTCTTGATGTCGACATCGCGCGGCATCGCCATCAATTCGGGATTCTCGTTCATCGCCGCCAGCAGTGCGAACGCCCCTGCCCGCGGCGTTGAGATCGCCTCCCGCAGCGTCGCGATCTGCGCCGACAGTTCGGGCTGGTCCGTGGTCCCGCGTACCTTTTCGATGTAGCGGTTCGAGAATTCCTCGAAATGCGCCATCTGCTGCTCGAGCAAGGCGCGCAGCACCGCTTCCTTGGTGCGGAACTGATGCATCACGCCGCCCTTGCTGAGACCGCTCTCGCGCGCAATCGCGTCCAGCGTCAGGCGCCCTGGACCATCGCGCGTCACGATGGTGATCGCGGCGTCGAGTGCGGCGTTGCGGGAGCGTTCCGAGCGGGAAGGATTATCCATGGTGTACTCAGGAAGGAGTCGTTTGAGATCACAGTATCTCAGCGGCTTCGGTCAATCTCAAGCGCCGCATCGATCTGCAAGGCAGCGCGAACGGCATCCGCGAAATGGCGGTGCCCGCCTCGAAAGACGCATCAATTTCAGGCACCGGTCATCGAGCTATCCGATCGCTCACGCGCACAAGCGAACCTTCTGCAGCAGGCCCTGAAGGAAACCGTGGGCCATTCGGCCGACGACCCTTTCCCCTCGACCGCGCGCGCGGGCGACCGACTGCGCGTCGGCATAGCTGGCCGCGACGATCGTCCCGTGCCTGCCGCCATCGAGTTTCAGGTCGGTCAGATAGACAAGGCCGCGCGACGTCAGCAGCGTCGCCTGCGCGTCGCTGAAGCGGCTCAATTCATCGCAGATATCAACGGCCTCGTCGGTCACCGTGCTGCTCCTGGCAGCGCGCCCCCGGAGCCAGGCGCGCGTCTTCATCCGGTATCACTCCTATACAAACCAACCGGATGGTTTGTAAACAGGCAAAATGACGCAATCCGGCAGGTGCGGCCGGACGCATCATCGTGTCGGATCGGCGCGCGCACATTCGTCCTCGAAGCATCAGCCAGCATGCGGAGCACGCGAGCGATGACAGAGCAGAAACACACGGCGGAAACCGAAATCAGGGCGCTCATCGATACCTGGACGGACGCCGTCCGCAGACGCGACTATCCCGGCATCTTCGCCCATCACGATCCGGACATCGTGATGTTCGACGTTCCCCCGCCATTGCAGTCGCGCGGATTGGACGCGTACAGCAAGACGTGGGACCTGTTCTTCAGGTATCACCGCCCCTCCTACGCCTTCGATATCGAGGAGATCGCGATCACGGCCGGCGATGATGTCGCCTTCGCGGTCGCGGTGATGCGGTGCGGGCCACCTGATGCCACGTTCCAGTTCAGGCTGACGATCGGATTGCGCAAGGTCGCCGGCGAGTGGCGCGTCATGCACGAACACCATTCGGTGCCGGCGACGGGTTAGAGCGTCTCGCGGTGGATGCGTTCGGCGGGTTTGCCCGCCCTAAGCCTTCTTCGCCGCCGTCGCGCGCCAGGCGATGGCGAGCGCGAGCAGCAGCAGGGCGCCGGCCAGATAGAACGGCGCGCCGGGCATCTTCGCCGGCACGTTGTCGCCGATGAAATAGGCGAAGGTCAGCGTGAACAGGAACGGGCCGATCAATTCCGACATGCTCTGCACGCTCGATGTCGCGCCCTGCAACTGGCCCTGCTGGTCGGCGGCGACGAGCCGCGTCGTCAGCGCCTGCGTCGCAGCGCCCGAGAGGCCCCACAGCGCCATCACGGGAATGCCGATCCAGAACAGCTGGCCTGATGGCGCGGCGCCGAAGATCACGAAGCCCAGGGCGCCGCAGACGAGGCCGAGGAACAGCGCGTTGCGCTCGCCGAGGCGCAGCACGATCGGGCCGATCGCCGCGCCCTGCACGATCATGCCGCAGAGGCCGACCAGCGCCAGCGTCGCGCCGACGGTGCCGGTGTCCCAGCCATAGCGATAGGTGGCGTAGAGCACGAACACCGAGGGCAGCACGACATGCGCGAGCTGGCCGAAGAACGTCGCCAGCGACAGGCCGGCGAGCGTCCGGTTCGAGCGCAGGAAGTGCAGCGCGCCGATCGGATTGGCGCTCTTCCATTTGAACGGCGCGCGCCGCTCCACGGGCAGCGATTCCGGCAGGATGAACAGGCCATAGAGCCCGTTGACGAAGCTCAGACCCGCCGCCGCCCAGAACGGCAGCCGCGGATCGACCTCGCCGAGCAGGCCGCCCAGCGCCGGTCCGAGGATGAAGCCGGCGCCGAACGCGACGCCGATCTTGCCGAACATCGCGGCGCGCTGCTCCGGCGCGGTGACGTCGGCGATATAGGCGAACACGGTCGAGATGCTCGACGAGGTGATGCCCGAGATCGCTCGCCCGATGAACAGCCAGATCAGGTTCGGCGCCAGCGCCATCAGCACATAGTCGGCGGCGAGACCGAAATTCGACAGCAGCACCACCGGCCGGCGGCCGAAGCGATCGGACAGTGCGCCGAGGATCGGCGAGCAGACGAACTGCATCAAGGCCCAGATCGAGCCGAACACGCCGAAGATGCGCGCCGCGTTGGCGGTGTCGTTGTCGACGAAGCCCTCGATCAACTTGGGCAGGATCGGGACGATGATCCCGAGCGCGAGCATGTCGAGCAGCAAGGTGATGAAGATGAAGACCACCGCGCCGCTGCGCGGTTGCGACGTCGCCGTCGCATCATTCTCGTTTTGACGCGTTTTCTTCACGCGAACTGGTACCCACTTCGCTCGAAAACGCTATGCCCGCTCACGACGGCCGTTTGCGCTTGTGGGCGAACGGATTGGCTTTCTCGCGCAGCGTGATCCGGATCGGCGTGCCCGGCAGATCGAAGGTCTCGCGCAGCGAGTTGATGAGGTAACGCAGATAGGATCGCGGGATCGCGTCGGCGCGCGAGCAGAACAGCACGAAGCTCGGCGGGCGCGCCTTCACTTGCGTGATGTAGTTCAGCTTCAGCCTGCGGCCCGAGACCGCCGGCGGCGGGTTGGCCTGGATCGCCTGCTCGAACCAGCGATTGAGCGCCGAGGTCGGCAAGCGCCGATTCCAGACCGCATAGGCCTCCTGGATCGCCGTCATCAGGCGGTCGATGCCCTCACCCATCAGGCCGGAGACGGCGACGATCGGCGCGCCCTTGACCTGCGGCAGCCAATGATCGGCATCGGTGCGCAGCTGCGAGATCTGGTTGGGCTTGCGCTCGACCAGGTCCCATTTGTTGACCGCGAGCACGATGGCGCGGCCTTCGCGCTCGATCAGGTCGGCGATGCGCAGGTCCTGCTCCTCGAACTTGTTCTGCGCGTCCATCATCATCACGACGACTTCGGCAAAGCGCACCGCGCGCAACGCGTCGGCGACCGAGAGCTTCTCCAGTTTCTCCTCGATCCGCGAGCGGCGGCGCAGGCCGGCGGTGTCGAACACCCGGAACTGGCGGCCCTGCCAGGTGATCTCGACCGCGATGGAATCGCGCGTGGTGCCGGCCTCGGGGCTGGTCAGCAGCCGCTCCTCGCCGAGCAGATGGTTGATCAGCGTCGACTTGCCGGCATTGGGCCGGCCGACGATGGCGACGCGGATCGGGCGCTGCGCGGCCTCCTCCTCCGAGATGTCCTCGTCATCCTCGAGCTCGTCGTCTTCCTCCGGTGTCTCCGGGACCAGCGCGCTCAGCGCCTCGTGGAGGTCACCCATGCCCTCGCCATGCTCAGCCGAGATCTGGACGGGATCGCCGAGCCCGAGCGCGTAGGATTCCATCGCGCCGATCTCGCCATGCTTGCCCTCGGCCTTGTTGGCGACCAGCACCACCGGCTTGTTGGCCTTTCGCGCGAAGTCGGCGAAAGCACGGTCGGTCGGCGTCAGGCCGACGCGGGCGTCGATCACGAACATCAGGGCGTCGGCAAGCTCGATCGCGGTTTCGGTCTGCTCCTGCATCCGCGCCGTCAGCGAGCCCTTGGCGCCTTCGTCGAGGCCCGCGGTGTCGATGATGGTGAAGTCGAGGTCGTAGAGCCTGGCCTGGCCCTCGCGGCGGTCACGCGTCACGCCGGGCTCGTCGTCGACCAGCGCGAGCTTCTGGCCGACCAGCCGGTTGAACAGCGTCGACTTTCCGACATTGGGCCGGCCGATAATGGCGATGGTAAAAGACATGGATCATCCAGGCGCCGCGGCGCGGCGCGCGTCAATGAATTGAAGCAGGAGCCTAGCGGCTAAATCCGCCGCTCGGTAGCGGTGCAGGGAAGGCGCCGCCGGATTGTTGCGTGGTCTGGGTCTGCTGGGCCGGCGCCGCAGGCTGCGCCTGCTGGTCGTCGGCGGGTGGCGCGGTGGTGCGGCGGCGGACGATCTTCTTCGGCTTCGGCTCCGGTGGCAGCGCGGCGGGCGCGCCCTCCTCGGCTGCGGCATCGGGCGCAGCCGCCTGATCCGCGGCCGGCGCTGCCCTGCCCTTGGCGTGCTTCTTGGCGCCCTTCGGCGGCTCCGGCGGTGAGGCCGGCTGGGCGGCAGCGGCTGCCGCGGCGTTCTGCTGATCGATCTGTTCCTGCTGCGAGCCCTTGTACAATTCCTTCGGCACGCCCTGCTCCAGGCCGGGCACGCCTTCGGGGAATACCGGCTTGCGGTCGCCCTGCAGCTTCTTCTTGCTATCGAGGAAGTCGAGCAGGTCGCTCGGATCGAAATTGGACATGCCGCCACCGCCGCAACCCGCCAGCACGCTGCAAAGCGCTGTCAGAACTGCGGCTGCGATCAGGCGTTGCGAGCGGCGCATGGTCGATCTCTCACTCAAACTCGGGTTTTGTCTGGGCATGATCCGATCGGAAAACCGGTTCCCACTTTTCCGGATCATGCCTCAGGTCAGCTTTTCGCGACCGGCGGCAACAGTGCCTGCAGCGCCTCGGCGCGCGAGCGCATGCTCGGCGGCGTCTCGCCGTCATTGGCAATCTGGTCGAGCCACTGCCGCGCGGCGGTGGCATCGTTGGCGCGCCAGGCCGACAGCGCCAGCAGCTCGCGCGCCGAATGGCGGAACGTCGAGTCCTTCGCCGTTGCCGTCGCCTCGAGCCGTTGCAGCATGTTCGGATAGGTGGTGGTCTCCATCAGGATCTGCGCGGCGCGGATCCGCGCCAGATCCTGCTCGGGACCGCCGACGCTGCGGTCGGCTGCGATCTCGTCATAGAGCTTCGCGGCAGCCGGCTGATCGCGGGTCGCGACCTCGGCGGCCATGCGCAACCGCGCCAGGTTGCGGTAACCCGACGGCGCCTTGGTGATGAGGGCGGCAAAGGCGGCCTCCGCCTCGGCGTGCTTGTTCTGATCGGACAGTTCGACCGCGCGGTCGAACGCCGCGCCGGCCTCGGCGGCCTTCCTGGCCTCGAGATACTGGTAACCGCGCCAGCCACCGACGCCCGCAACGATCAGGATCGCCAGGGCGATGATAAAGAGCGAGTACTTGTCCCACAGCTTCTTGAGCTGATCGCGACGGACTTCCTCGTCGACTTCGTCAAATAATTCAGACACTTAAGGCTATCCCATCCCCTCGGGACCGCTGCCATCGGTGGGGCCCAGCCCCTACCCGATCCCCACATCGCGGCGGCGTTACCCTAATGGTGTGGCGGAGGCAAGGCAAAGCGAGGCGGATCAAAGCGTTAACGGGGGACGTTTGCAGCGGGCCGCAACGGGACTGCGTGGCCTCCCTCTCCCGCTTGCGGGCAGGGCAATCGTATATGGAATGAACCGATTCTTCCGCGCCGTCATGGCCGGGCTTGTCCCGGCCATCCACGTCTTGTCTTCGCGTGGAAACGAAGACGCGGATGCCCGGGACAAGCCCGGGCATGACGAGTTTGTGGGAACTCCGATTACCTCAAACGGCCATATGCGATTGCCCTGCCCGCAAGCGGGAGAGGTGCACCGAACTCGCGGATCGCACGTCGGCGTCACGCCCCCGCGGACAAGCTCTCCCTGATCTGGCGCTTGATCACCTTGCCGTTGGCATTGCGCGGCAGCGGCTCTGATGTCAGCGCCATGGTCTCCGGCACCTTGTAGTCCGAGAGCCGCTCGGCGCACCAGGCGCGCAGGTTCTCCGCATTCACATCCGTGCGGGTCACGATCACGGCGTGCACGCGCTCGCCGAGCACCGGGCACGGCTTGGCGATGATCGCGCTCTCGACCACAGCGGGATGGTCGGCCAGGACGGACTCGACCTCGGCGGAATAGATCTTCAGGCCGCCGCGGTTGATCATGTCCTTCTGGCGGTCGAACACACGGACGAAGTTCTTCGCATCGATCGAACCGAGATCGCCGGAATGCCAGAAGCCGGCCGTAAAACTCTCGGCGGTCGCCTTCGGATTGTTCCAGTAGCCCTTGATGACCGAGGCGCTGCGGATCCAGAGCTCGCCGATCTCGCCGCGCGGCAGTTCGCGGCCGTCGACGCCCATCACGACGATCTCGGCGCCGGGGCACGGCAGGCCGACGCTGTCGATATGGGCGGCGGTCAGTTCGCCCGGCATCAGCGTCGAGGGCGACGTGGTCTCGGTTGCGCCGTAGCAATTCGCAAGCTTCAGCCCGGGAATCTTGGCGTCGAGTTTTTCGATGGTCGCGACCGGCATCGGCGCGCCGCCGAAGCCGCCGATCCGCCAGCTCGACAGGTCGTAGCTGTCGAAATCCGGCTGCATCAGGCAGAGATTGTACATCGCCGGCACCATCACCGTGTAGGTGACGCGCTCGCGCGCCGCGACCTTCAGATATTCCGAGGCCTTGAACTCCGGCATGATGATCAGCGCGCCGGCGCAGCGTGCCATCGTGGTGATGTTGGCGACCGCGCCGGTGACATGCGCGAGCGGCACCGCGGCGATCGAGCGATCGGCCCTGGTCAGCTTCAGGCACGAGGCGAACACCATCGAGGAGTGGACGATGTTGCAATGGGCGAGCATGGCGCCCTTCGGCCGGCCCGTGGTGCCCGAGGTGTAGAGGATCATCGCGGTGTCCTCTTCCCTCACCTGTGCCGGCGCCTGGGCCGGAGCGTTGTCGGCGAGGCCAGCGAATTGCGATGTGTCGTCGTCGCTGACGGAAATCCGATGCTTGAGGCCGGGAATGTCGGCCGCATCGGGGATGCGATCCGCGAGCGCGGCTTCATGGACCAGCAGCGTCGCACCGCAATCATTCAGCACATAGGCGATCTCGGGCTTCTGCTGGCGCGTCGAGAGCAGCACCGTGACCAGCCCGGCATGCGCGGCGGCGAACATCGTCAGCACGAATTCGATCCGGTTGCCGAGCAGGATCGCGACGCGGTCGCCGGGCGCAAGGCCGAGTTTTACAAAGCCCGCCGCGACCTTGGCCGATTTCTCCGCGACCTCGCGCCAGCTCAGGCGCGTCCCGCCACAGACCAGCGCCTCGCCGTCGCCGTTCTGCGCAACGGCGTCCGCGATCATCGCCCACAGGCTGCCGGGCCGTTCCGGAAAAGCCGGCACGACGCGGTCGCCGAAGCGCGGCTCGAGCCGCATCGGCGGAATTGCGTGCTGCGACCAGTCCATGTCTGCCCCGTCAGCTCTTCTTCATGCCGTAGACGTGCTCCGGCCCCGGGAATGCGCGGCTCTTCACGTCGCGCGCATAGCCCGCGATCGCCTCCTCGATCATCGGCCCGAGATTGCCGTAGCGGCGCACGAATTTCGGCGCCCGCGGCGACAGGCCGAGCATGTCCTCCAGCACCAGCACCTGGCCGTCGCAGGCAGCGCTGGCGCCGATGCCGATGGTGGGCACCGCGATCGACTGCGTGATCTTGCGCGCCAGCGGCTCGGCGACCGCCTCGACCACGATCGAGAAGGCGCCGGCTTCCGCGATCGCCCTGGCGTCGTTTTCAATCGGTGCCCAGTTCTCCTCCTCACGGCCCTGCGCGCGGAACGAGCCGAGCGTATTGATCGACTGCGGCGTCAGGCCGATATGGCCCATCACGGGAATGCCGCGCTCGGACAGGAACGCCACCGTCTCCGCCATCCGCGCGCCGCCCTCGAGCTTGACCGCGCCGCACAGCGTCTCCTTCATGATCCGCACCGCGGACTGAAACGCCTGCTCCTTCGAGCCCTCATAGGAGCCGAACGGCATGTCGACGACCACGAGCGCAGCTTGCGAGCCGCGCATCACCGCGCGGCCCTGCAGGATCATCATGTCGAGCGTGACCGGCACCGTGGTCTCGAAGCCGTGCATGACGTTGCCGAGGGAATCGCCGACCAGGATGGCGTCGCAATGACGGTCGACCAGCGCCGCGGTGTGCGCATGATAGGACGTCAGCATCACGATCGGCTCGCCGTTCTTGCGGGCGCGGAGATCAGGCGCGGTCTTGCGCTTGATGGCGGATTGAACAGACATAGTCAGGCTCCCATGACAGGCACGCCGATCACGACCGGGTGGAACGCAAACGCCAGCGCCAGATAGACGATGACACCGACCGCGATCGCGATCAGGTCGTTGGTTGGGCCGCCAACCGGAATCGGCGGCGCGCCGGCATCCGTGCGGCGCTTCAGCGAGATGCGGTCATAGACCGCCCAGCCGAGAAACGAGCCGAACAGGATGATCGAGCCGAGATCGCCATTGGCGAGCAGATGCGCGAACGCCCACAGCTTCACGCCGGCGAGCATCGGATGCTTCAGCGTGGTGTAGATGCGGCCGCGGAGATAGGAGGCGACGACCAGGATGACGGCAGGCAGCATCAGCGCCACCGCGATGTGCTTGAACGCTGCCGGCGGCGTCCAGACGTCGATCCATCCGGTCGCGCGATAATGCGCAAAGCCCCAGATGATCAGCACGAGCCCGGCCGCGGAGGCGAGCGAATAGGCGATCTTGTAGATGCCCTCGCCCATCGCCTTGATCAGGTCGGCGCGCATCTCGCGCAGGCTGGACAGCACATGGACGCCGAGGAACAGCACGAGACCCAGGATCATGACGAGCAGTCCCACGATGTTCCTCCCCTGTTCGATCAATGCCTTCGCGTATCACCTTCGCCGGGCGGGTGGCAATGCGTCAGCTTCACGGCTTGTCGGCCGATTTGGCCAGCTCGCGGTTGTCGACATAGCGGATCATGATCGGCCGGCCGGCCAGCGCCCCGCCCAATCCGCCGGTGAATTTCAGCGGCAGGCAGGCATCCAGCGAGGCATTGATCGCGTTGAGGTAGGTGGTGCGGGTGTCGGCCGGGATGCCCCGCGTCGAAAATGTCAGGCGCGGCGTGCCGATCATCTCGCCGGTCCGCTTGAAGCTGAAGCGCACCGACATCTGCATGCCCTCGCGCGCGTCGTCCGGCGGCGGCGGCGCCCAGCAGGCGCGCAGCGCGGCGAAGAGATCGCCGATGGTATCGAGATCATGATCCGGCTTGCGGTACTTCTCGGCCTGATCCTGCGGCGGCACGGTCAGGATCGTGAGCTGGAGATTTTCGCCGTACGGATAATCGATCTCGGGCAGGCACGGCCCGTGGTTGAACACGCTGCAATAGGATGGGATGCAGGGCCCGCTGTCGAGCACGCTGCAGGGTGTGTGCGCGAACGGCACCGGGTTGGTCTGATGCCGCTGCCGCGCAGAGGCGGCGTCCGCGAAAGCAAGAGCCAGCACGGCAAAAGCGAGGCAGATGGCGACGCGTCGGAGCATGCAGATGGACCCGGATTGCGCTCCGGAGAAAATGGGTCCGCGGCCGGAGCGCATCAAGCGGGGCGGCGTTCACGTCCTCGCGCTTTTCGCTCCACAACCCCCGCTGTCATCGCCCGGCTCGACCGGGCGACCCAGTATTCCAGAGACGGCGGTGATTGAACGGATAAGCCTCGGCGTGCTGGATCCCCCGGGTCGAGCCGGGGGACGACACCGAGTATGCGGAGGCTACGCCTTCTTCTTCACGTCCTTGACGTTGGAGAAGGTGATGCCCTCTGCGCGCTCGCGGGTGTAGCCGAGATAGAACTCGTTCTTGGCCATGAACACGGGATCACCGTCGACGTCGTCGGCGATGCCGGAATTGTTGGCGGCGATGAACGCGTCGAGCTGCTTGCGGTCGTCGGACGAGATCCAGCGCGCCAGCGAGAATTCAGAGATCTCGAACTCGACCGGCAGCGAATATTCGGCATCGAGCCGCGCCTTCAGCACATCGAGCTGCAGCGGGCCGACCACCCCGACCAGCGCCGGCGCGCCGTCGCGCGGACGGAACACCTGCACGACGCCCTCCTCCGACATCTGCTGCAAGGCTTCCTTCAGCTTTTTTGCCTTCATCGCATCGGTCAGCCGGACGCGGCGGACGATTTCCGGCGCGAAGCTCGGCACGCCGACGAAGGTCAGATCCTCGCCCTCGGTCAGGGTGTCGCCGATCCGCAGCGTGCCGTGGTTGGGAATGCCGACGACGTCGCCGGCAAAGGCCTCGTCGGCGACCGAGCGGTCCTGCGCGAAAAAGAACTGCGGGCTCGACAGGCTCATGTTCTTGCCGGTGCGCACCAGCTTGGCCTTCATGCCGCGGCTGAGCTTGCCCGAGCACAGCCGGGCGAAGGCGATGCGGTCGCGGTGGTTCGGATCCATGTTGGCCTGGATCTTGAACACGAATGCGCTCATGCGCGGCTCCGACGCCTCGACCTTGCGCAAATCCGAGTCCTGCGCGCGCGGCGCCGGCGCAAACTTGCCGAGGCCCTCCAGCAAGTCGCCGACGCCGAAATTGCGCAGCGCGCTGCCGAAATAGACCGGCGTCAGATGGCCCTCGCGGAACGCCGCGAGCTCGAACGGCTTGCAGGCCTCCGAGGCCAGCGCGAGTTCGTCCTTGACCTCGGCGACGTCGAGATTGGGGTTGCGCTTGCCGAGATCGGCGATGTCGATCTGCTCGGTGGCGCCGGTCTTGGCGCCGCCGCCCTCGAGCAGCCGCACGCCGCCATTGACGACGTCATAGGTGCCGAGGAAGTCGCGGCCGCGGCCGACCGGCCAGGTCATCGGCGTGGTGTCGAGCGCCAGAGTCTTCTCGATCTCGTCCAGAAGCTCGAACGTGTCGCGGCTCTCGCGGTCCATCTTGTTGATGAAGGTGATGATCGGGATGTCGCGCAGCCGGCACACCTCGAACAGCTTTCGGGTGCGCGCCTCGATGCCTTTCGCGGCGTCGATCACCATGACCGCGGAATCGACCGCGGTCAGCGTGCGGTAGGTATCTTCCGAAAAGTCCTCGTGGCCCGGCGTGTCCAAGAGGTTGAACACGAGGTCGTTGAACTCGAAGGTCATCACCGAGGTGACGACCGAGATGCCGCGCTCGCGCTCGATCTTCATCCAGTCCGAGCGCGTGTTGCGCCGCTCGCCCTTGGCCTTGACCTGGCCCGCGAGGTTGATGGCGCCGCCGAACAGCAGCAGTTTTTCCGTCAGCGTGGTCTTGCCGGCGTCCGGGTGCGAGATGATCGCAAAGGTGCGCCGTCGCGCCACTTCCTCTGAAAGCGGCGAGCGGGACGGCGATTCGGCTGAAACTGAAATGTCGGACATGGCGGGGCATTTGGCAGGGAAAACGGGCGCAATCAAGGGCGTTTTGTCGCAATGCGGAACGGCCGCACCGTCCCCATATAGGCACCGGAAGGACGACCTTCTGCTCACCATACCATTCGCGGGGACGACCCTGCCTTATCTGGAGGGTTCGTGATGGCTTGGACCATTCTGTTCACCGCTGGCCTGCTCGAGATCGGCTGGGCGATCGGGCTGAAATATACCGAAGGTTTCTCGCGGCTGGTGCCGTCGGTGCTGACGCTGGCGGCGATGGCCGGCAGCGTGATCCTGCTCGGCCTCGCGCTGAAGACGCTGCCGATTGGAACCGCCTATGCGGTCTGGACCGGGATCGGCGCGGTCGGCACCGCGGCGCTCGGCATCATCCTGCTCGGTGAACCCGCGACCGCGATGCGGCTGGCCAGCATCGGGCTGATCGTTGCCGGCATCGTCGGGCTGAAGCTGGTCGGCTGATGACTTCTTTCGGACGCGTTTTGCTAACGCGAACCGGCTTCCACGTCGCTCGAAAACGCTACTTCAGAATCTGCACCGCCCAATAGGTCGCGGCTGCGACCGCGGCCGACGCCGGGATCGTGATCACCCAGGCGTAGACGATCGAGCTCGCCACATTCCAGCGCACGGCGGAGAGCCGCCGTGCCGCGCCGACGCCGACGATGGCGCCGGTTATGGTGTGCGTGGTCGATACGGGAACCCCGAGATAAGTCGCCATGAACAGTGTCGCGGCGCCGCCGGTTTCGGCGCAAAAGCCCTGCATCGGCGTCAGCTTGGTGATCCGCAGCCCCATGGTGCGGACGATCCGCCAGCCGCCCATCAGCGTGCCCAGCGCCATCGCGCTCTGGCAGGCCAGCACGACCCAGAACGGAATTTCGAATTTGTCGCCGAGATGGCCCTGCGAATAGAGCAGCACGGCAATGATGCCCATGGTCTTTTGCGCATCATTGCCGCCATGGCCGAGCGAATAGAGCGAGGCCGAGGCGAATTGCAGGATGCGGAAAGCGCGATCGACCGCGAACGGCGTCGAGCGCACCGAAAGCCAGGACACGATCGCGACCAGCACCAGCGCGAGCAGGAAGCCGACCAGCGGCGACAGCACGATCGCGAGCAGGGTCTTGGAGAGCCCGCTCCACACCGCCGCCGAAACGCCCGCCTTCGCCATGCCGGCGCCGACCAGGCCGCCGATCAGCGCGTGCGAGCTCGACGAGGGAATCCCGAGCCCCCAGGTGATCACGTTCCAGACGATCGCGCCGACCAATGCTGCGAAGATCACGGTCGCGTCCACCACCGACGGGTCGATGATCCCGGTACCGATCGTGTTGGCAACGTGCAGGCCGAAGACTGCGAAGGCGACGAAGTTGAAGAAGGCCGCCCAGAACACCGCATATTGCGGCCGCAGCACGCGGGTCGAGACGATGGTCGCGATCGAGTTGGCGGCATCGTGCAGGCCGTTCAGGAAGTCGAACAGCAGCGCGACCGCGATCAGGATGGTCAGAACGGGAAGACCTAGCGTGGCGTCCACGTGATGGCCCCGCTCTATTGTGCTTTGTTGAGCATGATCTCCGCGCAAACGCTTCGCGTTCGTCGCAGGGAAAACCTCATCACACTTTTCCGGATCATGCTCAGACTTGCTCGATCACGATGGAGTTGATCTCGTTGGCGACGTCGTCGAAGCGGTCGGCGACCTTCTCGAGGTGATCGTAGATCTCGGCGCCGACGATGAAGTCCATGGTGTTGGCGTCGCGGTGCTTCAGGAACAATTCCTTGAGCCCGATATCATGGAGATCGTCGACCCGGCCCTCGAGCTTGGTCAACTCCTCGGTGATCTGGGTCAGCATCGAGACGTTCTGGCCGATGCCCTGCAACAAAGGTAGCGCGCGGACGACCAGATTGGCGCATTCCACGATAAGCGTGCCGATCTCGCGCATCGGCGGCTCGAACTCGCGCACCTCGAACAGCATCACCGCCTTCGCGGTCGCCTGCATCTGGTCGACCGCGTCGTCCATCGAGGTGATCAGGTTCTTGATATCGCCGCGATCGAACGGGGTGATGAAGGTGCGGCGAACCGCGGTCAGCACCTCGCGGGTAACGCTATCGGCGTCGTTCTCGAACTGATTGACGCGCTGGCAAAAGACAGGTGTCTCCTCCCCGCCCTTCAGCATGTCCTGCAACGCCAACGCGCACTGCACCGAGGTCTGGGCGTGGCGGGCGAACAGGTCGAAAAAGCGCTCTTCCTTGGGCAGGAAGGCGCGAAACCACCGCAGCATGTCTCAGTTCCATCGTTCCGGGACAGCCCTTTTAGCGGCTGTCACAGAACTGTCATAGAGCATCTGGCGGGGAAAACATCGGGATCGACCGCCCAAACGGGCGGTCGTCCACCGCTATGTGGACGAAAATCGCCGAGACCTGCCCTACAGCGACCGCCGCAGCAAATGGGCCAGTTCACCGACCAGGCCACGCCGGAACAGCAGCACGCAGGCCACGAAGATCACGCCCTGGATCACCGTCACCCACTGGCCGAAACCGGCGAGATATTGCTGCATGGCGATGATCACGAAGGCGCCGACCACCGGGCCGAAGATAGTGCCGAGACCGCCGACCAGCGTCATCAGCACGATTTCACCGGACATCGACCAGTGCACGTCGGTGAGCGAGGCATTCTGCGCCACGAACACCTTCAGCGAACCGGCAAAGCCCGCCAGCGTGCCCGACAGGATGTAGGCCAGCATCTTGTACTGGTCGGTCTTGTAGCCGAGCGAGATCGCCCGCGGCTCGTTCTCGCGGATCGACTTCAGCACCTCGCCGAACGGCGAGTTGATGGTGCGGTAGATCAGCAGGAAGCCGGCGAGGAAGCCGACCAGCACGACGTAGTAGAGCACCATCGGCTTCGACAGGTCGAAGATCCCGAGCAGGTGGCCCTGCGGGATGCCCTGGATGCCGTCCTCACCATGGGTGAACGGCGCCTGCAGGTAGATGAAGTAGAGCAGCTGCGACAGCGCCAGCGTGATCATCGAGAAATAGATGCCCTGGCGGCGGATCGAGATGAAGCCGGTGACGAGGCCGAGCAAGGCCGCGGCCGCGGTGCCGACCAGGATGCCGAGCTCCGGCGACAGCCCCCACACCTTCAGCGCGTGCGCCGAGACGTAACCGGCGGTGCCGAGGAACATCGCGTGGCCGAACGACAGCAGGCCGCCATAGCCGATCAGGAGGTTGAAGGCGCAGGCGAGCAGCGCGAAGCACAGCGCCTGCATGACGAAGAACGGATAGATCCCCGTCCACGGCACGATCGCCAGCAGCAGCGCCATCGCGGCGAATACGATCATCTCGTCGCGCATCGCGCGCGGCGTGATCGGAAGTGTATCGTCGGTCAATGCTGACATATCAAGCCGCCCGTCCCGTCAGTCCCGTTGGCTTCACCAGCAACACCACCACCATCAGGACAAACACCACGGTGTTGGAGGCCTCGGGATAAAAATACTTGGTCAGTCCCTCGATCACGCCGAGCGCGAAGCCGGTGATGATCGAGCCCATGATCGAGCCCATGCCGCCGATCACGACCACCGCGAACACCACGATGATGAGATCGGCGCCCATCAGCGGGCGGACCTGGTTGATCGGCGCCGACAGCACGCCGGCGAGCGCGGCAAGACCGACGCCGAGCCCGTAGGTCAGCGTGATCATGCGCGGCACGTTGATGCCGAATGCGCGCACCAGCGTCGGGTTCTCGGTGGCGGCGCGCAGGTAGGCGCCGAGCTGCGTCTTCTCGATCAGGAACCAGGTCGCAAGGCACACCACGAGCGAGAAGATGACGACCCAGCCGCGATAGATCGGCAAGAACATGAAGCCGAGATTGACGCCGCCCTTGAGCTGATCCGGGATCGAGTAAGGCAGGCCCGAGGAGCCGAAATAGTTCTGGAACACGCCCTGCACGATCAGCGCGATGCCGAAGGTCAGCAGCAGTCCGTAGAGATGGTCGAGGCCGGTCAGCCATTGCAGCATGGTCCGCTCGAGGATCATGCCGAAGATGCCGACCACGACGGGTGCGATGATCAGCGCCCACCAGTAATTGATGCCGCCCAGGTTGAGCAGGAAATACGCCACGAAGGCGCCCATCATGTAGAGCGCGCCATGCGCGAAATTGATGATGTTGAGCATGCCGAAGATGACGGCGAGCCCCAGACTGAGCAGCGCGTAGAACGAGCCGTTGATCAGTCCCACCAGAAGCTGTGCGTAGAGAGCCTGCATCGAATGAGCTTTCACTAGATAGATGAAGCCCGCCGGCCACGCCCATGGCCGGCGGGCATGATCGTCACTTCTTCAGAAGCGGGCAGGTGCTCTTGTCGAGCGGCGTGAAGGCCTGGTTGCCCGGCACGGTGCCGACCAGCTTGTAGAAGTCCCACGGTCCCTTGGACTCCGAGGGCTTCTTCACTTCGAACAGATAGGCGTCGTGGGTGACGCGGCCGTTGGCCTCGACCTCGCCCTTGCCGAACAGCGGATCGTCGGTCGGGATCGTCTTCATCTTCGCGACCACCTTGGCGCCGTCATGCGGATTGCCGCCGAGCGCTTCCAGCGCCTTGAAGTAATGGATGAGGCCCGCATAGACGCCGGCCTGCACCATGGTCGGGGGCGCGCTGTTCTTCATCCGCTCCGAGAAGCGCTTGGAGAAGGCGCGGGTCTTGTCGTTGAGGTCCCAGTAGAACGTCTCGGTGAAGTTGAGGCCCTGCGCGGTCTCGAGCCCGATCGCCTTGACGTCGGTGAGGAACAGCAGCAGCGCCGCGAGCTTCTGGCCTCCCTTGACGATGCCGAACTCGGCCGCCTGCTTGATCGAGTTGGTGGTGTCGCCGCCGGCATTGGCGAGGCCGATGATCTTGGCCTTGGAGGCTTGCGCCTGCAGCAGGAAGGAGGAGAAGTCGGCGGTGTTGAGCGGATGCTTGACGCCGCCGACCACCTTGCCGCCATTGGCGGTGACGACGGCCGTGGTGTCGCGCTCGAGCGCGGCGCCGAACGCGTAATCCGCGGTCAGGAAGAACCAGGTGTCCCCGCCCGCCTTCACCAGCGCCTGGCCGGTGGCGTGGGCGAGCATGTAGGTGTCGTAGGTCCAGTGCACCGTATTCGGCGAGCACTGCGCGTTGGTGAGATCGGAAGTGGCGGCGCCCGAATTGATGTAGACGCCGTTCTTTTCCTTCACCACGTTGTTGACCGCGAGCGCGACGCCGGAATTCGGCACGTCGACGATGGTGTCGACCTTGTCGACGTCGAACCACTGGCGGGCGATGGTGGTGCCGATATCCGGCTTGTTCTGGTGATCGCCGGAGATCAGGTCGATGGTCCAGCCCTTGGCCTTGAGGCCGGAGTCCTCGATGGCCATCTGCGCCGCCAGCGTCGAGCCGGGGCCGGCGAGATCGGCGTAGAGGCCGGACTGGTCCGACAGCGCGCCGATCTTGACCGTCTTGTCGAGCTTTTCCTGGGCGGAGGCGACGCTTGCAGCCGAGAGCACCATCGCGGTGCCGAGCAGGAGCGCCGAAATCTTGTTCTTCATGTCGTATTCCCTCGTCTTAAATTTTCTGGTTCTGGCGATATCAGACGCCGAGATAGGTATGGAGCTTGTCCATGTTGGCCGACAGCTCGGAATTGGCGAAGCCGTCGATCACCTTGCCGTGCTCGACAATGTAGTAGCGGTCCGCAACGGTCGAGGCGAAACGGAAATTCTGTTCGACCAACAGGATGGTGAATCCCTGCGACTTCAGGCGCGCAATGGTGTGCCCGATCTGCTGAATGATGACCGGCGCCAACCCTTCGGTCGGCTCGTCCAGCATCAGGAAGCGCGCGCCGGTCCGCAGGATGCGCGCGATCGCCAGCATCTGCTGCTCGCCGCCCGAGAGCTTGGTGCCCTGGCTGGTGAGGCGCTCCTTCAGGTTGGGAAACAGCGTGAAGATCTGGTCGAGCGGCAGGCCGCCCGGGCGCACCACCGGAGGCAGCAGCAGGTTCTCGCGCACGTCGAGGCTGGCGAAAATGCCGCGCTCCTCGGGACAGAATGCGATGCCGAGCCGCGCGATTTTGTCCGAGGTGGCGCGGATGATTTCCTGATTGTCGAAGCGGATCGAGCCGGAGCGCTTGCCGATCACGCCCATCACCGACTTCAACGTGGTGGTCTTGCCGGCGCCGTTGCGGCCGAGCAGCGTCACCACCTCGCCGGCCTTCACGTTGAAATTGATGCCGTGAAGGATGTGGGATTCGCCGTACCAGGCCTGCAGATCCTTGACCGTCAGCACGTCGGCGCCGGCCGCAGCCACGGGCTTCTCCGCCAGTTTTGCCTCAGCCATGACCCGCTCCCAGATAGGCTTCCTTCACGCGCTCGTCCTTGGAGAGGTCGGCGTAGTTGCCCTCCGCCAGCACCTGCCCGCGCGTCAGCACGGTGATGATGTCGGAGAGGTTGGCCACCACCGAGAGGTTATGTTCGACCATCAGGATGGTGTATTTCGCGGAGATCCGCTTGATCAGCGCCGCGATCTTGTCGATGTCCTCGTGGCCCATGCCGGCCATCGGCTCGTCGAGCAGCATCATCTCGGGGTCGAGCGCGAGCGTCGTTGCAATTTCAAGTGCGCGCTTGCGGCCGTACGGCATCTCGACCGCCGGCGTGTTGGCGAATTCGCTCAAGCCGACGTCGTTCAGGAGCTCATGGGCGCGCGGATTGAAGCGGTCGAGCACGCTTTTCGAACGCCAGAAATCGAACGACGAACCGTGTTGCCGCTGCAGCGCCACGCGAACGTTCTCGAGCGCGGTCAGATGCGGGAATACCGCCGAAATCTGAAACGAACGGACCAGCCCGAGGCGCGCAACGTCGGCCGGCGGCATCGCGGTGATGTCGTGGCCCTTGTAGCGAATCTGGCCTGCCGACGGCTTCAGGAATTTGGTCAGCAGATTGAAACAGGTCGTCTTGCCGGCGCCGTTCGGCCCGATCAACGCATGGATGCTGCCCCGACGCACTTTCAACGCGACGTCGCGAACGGCGAAGAAACCCGCGAATTCCTTGGTCAATCCGCTGGTTTCGAGGATGAACTCATCGGCCAAATAGATTCCCCCATACGCCATCGCTGCGAAGCCCCTCGCCCGCGTGGCCAGCTTTTTTCGTGTCCGACAGGTGTCCGATACGTCTTGGAAACCGTCCGGGGCCCGTCGCCTCCGGGCCGGAATATGCCGTCATCTGCGGCGGTTACGCAAGGTGGAAAGCTGTGCAGTGCGGCATCCGCGTGTCCGGTTCCGGTTGATCCTTAGTCGAATGGCATTTCGGCGCGCTTTGCGCCTCGGGAAAGCGGTCGTTAACGGTGTTTTGCTCCGGACTCCCGCTTTCATAGAATATTTCCGCGCCTCGACGAAGCTCCGGCCATTGCATGATGAATGGCTAGAGCCTTGCATTTCGAGCGCGCCAGTTCTTCGGTCGTCAAGTCGATCCCGCAACGTGATGTCCCCGGCACGTGGCTGCGACTTTATGCCCGCAGCCAAACCATCCCGCACATCGATGAACTTGTCCTTGGCCGCATCCCGTTCGGGGATGTGCTTGCATTCGGCTAGCCGATGCAATTCAGGAGCGCCGATCCATCGGTGGTCAGGTCGGTCACGCAGCGGGTGCTGCTGAACGCCTGGCTGCGCGCGCTGCGCATGCCGGACGCGCTTCCCTTGCTGTGCGACTTCGACACCGAGGGCACCGCCGACGAGCGCGCCGACATGATGAGCTTTGACGTGGTCGGCAGTGGCGAGGCCGCCCGCTTCCTGATAACGCAGGAAGGCGCGAGACTGACAACGGCCTATGGCAACGAGCATGTCGAGCCGCCGCTGCGCACCAACCGTTATCTCGATGATGCGATCGGCCCCGAGCGTTATGCCGGCGTCATCCTCTCCTATCGTGCCTGCCTGGCGCGCAGGCGCCCGACCTACACCGTTGCCGAGGTCACGGACGCCGACGGCAAGGAGGTTTCCTATGAAAGGCTGCTGCTGCCGTTCGGACGCGGCGATGCCGTCGAGCACATCATCGGCTCCTACAAGGCGATCAGCATCGAAGGCGGCTTTCGGCTGCACAATCTCATGGGCGTCGCTGCGAAGTCGGCCCCGGTAGTCACGGAGCGTGCCGTGATCGACCGCAGGTTCGTCCCGACGGATCGTCCCGTGAGCCATGATTCAGTCGAGTTGATCTAGACGCGTCGCTTCACGCGAAGGGCTCACCCCATCGCTGGAAGCGCCTTAGCCCTTCTTGCGCACCTTCGCCGGCACTTCCTTGGCATAGATATCCGGCTTGAAGCCGACCACGCGCTTGCCCCCGAGATCGAGCACCGGACGCTTGATCATCGAGGGCTGCTCGGCCATCAGCGCCAGCGCCTTGCGCTCGTTCAGGCCTTCCTTGTCGGCATCGGGCAGCTTCTTGAAGGTCGTGCCGGCACGGTTGAGCAGCGTTTCCCAGCCGACCTCGTCGCTCCACTGCTTGAGCTTGTCCTTGGCGATCCCGGCGGTCTTGTAGTCGTGGAAGTCGTAGGCGACGCCGTGATCGTCGAGCCAGGCCCGTGCCTTCTTCATGGTGTCGCAGTTCTTGATGCCATAGATGGTGATGGTCAAGGCCGTTCCCCGCATGCGATTGCGGCGAGAAAACTAGCCTCACTGCAACGGCAACGCCAGATCAGACCGCGCCGCGAGGACGTGAAGAAGGCGTAGTGCCATACTCGGTGTCGTCCCCCGGCTCGACCGGGGGACCCAGTACGCCGCGGCATCTCCGTGATCGGTGCATGGCGCTCGCCAGAAACACCGCCGTCGTCCTGGCGAAAGCCAGGACCCATAACCACCGCAGTTGATTGTGAATGGGATCGCGGCCCCAGCGTCGCGCAATGACTGAGATTTGGGGTAATGGGTCCTGGCTTTCGCCAGGACGACGATGAGGGCGGTTGATCGCACTCAGTGCGCGTAGTGCGTGAAGACGAAATCGTGATCGCTGGCATGGGCCTCGTGGCAGGCAAGACACGCCTCGTGCTGGGCGGCATCGACCGGCTTGCCGTCGATGAAGCGGCCAAAACCCCAACCGCCGGTCGAGGCATATTTGGCCGCGTCCTTGACCATGACCTGGACGGTGGTCGCCGGCCCCGTGATGAAGGCGCCGTCGAGGCCCGCAACCGGCTTGCGCTTCCAGGCGAGCTTGACCAGCACGGTGCCGTCGGGGAATCGCGCGGCACCGTCCTGATAGGCTTTCACGGCGGTCGCGTTGCCGAGCACGCTGCGCAGCTCGTCGAGCCCGGTCTCTTCGCCGACCGCGATCAGCTTCCAGTCGCGGTAGCCTTCCGGGATTTTCACGCCGAAGATCGGCGATGCCAATGCCGCTTCATCGGCATGCCCGACGGCGAACGGCAATGAGGCGCTGATGCAGGCTGCCGCGATCGCGGCAGCTGCCCATGTCACAACCTGTTTCATGATTCCGTTGTCCGCCCGCGGCTCAGATCTTGCTGACGTCGATGATGGCCTGGACGAACGCCTGCGGCGCCTCCTGCGGCAGGTTATGGCCGACGCCGCCGGTCAGGGTCCGATGCTCGTAATGCCCGGAAAACTTCTTGGCATAGGCCGCGGGCTCCGGATGCGGCGCGCCGTTGGCGTCGCCCTCCATCGTAATGGTCGGGATCGCGATGACCGGCGCCTGAGCGAGCGTCTTCTCGAACGCGTCGTACTTCGCTTCGCCCTCGGCGAGACCGAGCCGCCAGCGGTAGTTGTGGATCACGATATCGACATGATCGGGATTCTCGAAGGCCGCCGCGCTGCGGTCGTAGGTGGCGTCGTCGAACTTCCACTGCGGCGACGCCAGCTGCCAGATCAGCTTGTTAAAGTCATGCCGGTTCTTGGCATAGCCCTCGCGGCCGCGCTCGGTCGCGAAATAGAACTGGTACCACCATTGCAGCTCGGCCTTCGGCGGCAGCGGCATCTTGCCGGCCGCCTGGCTGCCGATCAGATAGCCGCTGACCGACACCATGGCCTTGCAGCGCTCGGGCCAGAGCACCGCCATGATGTTGGCGGTGCGCGCGCCCCAATCATAGCCGCCGAGCACGGCCTTCTCGATCTTCAAAGCATCCATCAGCGCGATGATGTCGGCTGAGACCGCGACCGGCTGGCCGCTGCGCATGGTGTCGCCGGAGAGGAAGCGCGTCGTGCCATAGCCGCGCAGATGCGGCACGATCACGCGGTAGCCGGCCTCGGCCAGCGCCGGCGCGACGTCGGCATAGCTGTGGATGTCGTAGGGCCAGCCGTGCAGCAGGATCACCGCGGGACCGGACGCAGGACCCATCTCGACATAACCGGTATCAAGCACGCCGGCATTGATCTGCTTGCCGGGACCGATCGAGGTGTGGGCGCCGGCCTTGATCGCAGGCAGCGCCGGCTTGGACTGGGCCTGAGCCGAGCCGATGACGCCGAGCCTGGAAGCGGCAAGGATCCCGCCGGCGATGCCGAGGAAGCGGCGGCGTTGCTGATTGATGGATTGGGACATGGCGATCTCCTGCATCTGGTGTCGGGATCGAATATTGCAGAGACCGCCCCCGTCCGCTTTCAGAGGACGTGGATTTGTCCTTCAGGCCGTCGTGATTTTTGCTCCGGGCGGCCTGTGCTAGGTTCCGCCACCGATTCAGCCGCCGGCCGCCGGACTCTTCGATTTGACTTACCATTTCAACGACTTGACGCTCGATTCCGAACGCCGTGAGCTGCGCCGTGGCGATGCTCTGGTGGCCGTCGAGCCGCAGGTCTTCGACCTCATCGAGTTCCTGATCCGCGCCCGCGATCGGGTGGTCAGCCGCGATGAGGTGCTGGCCGCCGTCTGGCACGGCCGGATCGTCTCGGAAGCGACACTGAGCAGCCGGATCAACGCCGCGCGGACCGCGATCGGCGACAATGGCGAGGAGCAGCGGCTGATCCGCACCCTGCCCCGCAAGGGTCTCCGCTTTGTCGGCGATGTCAGGGAGGACACCGCGCACGATCGTCCGGTTGCAGACAATGCCGGCCCGCCGCGACCGAGCGAGGGCCCGTCGATCGCGGTGCTGCCCTTCACCAATATGAGCGGCGATCCCGAGCAGGATTATTTCGCCGACGGGATTGCCGAGGACATCACCACGGCGCTGGCGCGTTGCAGCCGCCTCACCGTGATCGCGCGCAACTCCGCCTTCACCTACAAGGGCAAGGCGGTCGACATCCGCCAGGTCGGACGCGATCTCGGCGTCGGCTATGTGCTCGAAGGCAGCGTCCGCCGCGGCGGCGATCGGCTGCGGATCACCGGGCAGCTGATCGACGCCGTCTCCGGCGCGCATCTGTGGGCCGACCGCTTCGATGGCGCCGCCACCGACGTGTTCGACCTGCAGGACCGCATCACCGAGAACGTGGTCGGCGCGATCGAGCCGACCCTGCTCGTCGCGGAGGCCGAGCGGGTGCGGGCCGCGCCGCCGGACAGGCTCGACGCCTACGATTTGCTGCTGCGCGCTTACAGCCTGCGTTACGAGTTCACGCCCGAGAGCATGGAAGCGGCGCTCGCTTGCCTCGACCAGGCGCTTGCGCTCGACCCCGCTTATGCACCGGCGCTGGCGGCCTCCGCCTATTGTCATGCGATGCGCCATGTCCAGGGCTGGCTGAAGCCGAACGATGCCTACCGGGAGCGCGCGGTCGCGCAAGCCTGGCGCGCGGTCGAGCTCGCGCCCGGTGACCCGCAGGTGTTGTGGATGGCGGCGTTCGCGATCTGGAACATGGCCGACGAGATCGAGCCCGCGCGCGACCTGTTCGAGCGTTCGCTTGCGATCAATTCGAACTCGGCGATGGCGCTCGTGCTCGGCGGCTGGATCGAGGCGATGCGCGGCAATCAGAAAGCCGGCCGCGCCATGATCGAGCGCGCGCAACGGCTGAACCCGCGCGACCCGCGCGGCTGGTTTGCCGCCGCGGCGCTGGCCATCTGCGCGGTGCTCGACCGGAATTTTGCCGAAGCGGTGATGTGGGCCGACAAGGCGCTGGCGCAGAACCGCCGCTTCGCGGTGGCGCTGCGCGTCCTGATCGTGGCGCTGGTCAAGACCGGCGACAACGCACGCGCGGCCCAGATCGCGCGCGAGCTGCTCAAGATCGACCCGGAGTTCACGATCTCCGGCTTCCTGTCGCGGGTCCCGTTTCCGGTGCAATCGATGTCCGCGACCTATCGTGAGACGCTGAAGGCGGCCGGTGTCCCGGACTGACGCCGCTCGAAGGACGCGACGTTCATTCACCCGGTACGTCGCACGACGTGCCTGGCGGCTTCGGCGTGATGGCCAGCGCCGAAGGGGGACGGTCGCGATGTGCCCGGACGCGGACGCATTATACTGACCTTGAGTTCTGTCAGTTTGACCCAAAGCAGACGTCTTCTTCCGATGATTGACGGCTCACCACCGCGTCAACACCTCACGCTCATGTGTCCAGAACAAGTAGACGCCCTTATTGAATTACGATCGTAATTTAATATTATGACCGTAATGGCATCGAGCTGAGCCGCTGTTGAGCGGCTGCGGAATGCCGCAAACAGGCTCCTTGCGAGGACTCCATGGGCGACACCAGCACCATTTCAGGTCGTAGCGAACCGCGAGAATTCTTGGATCCTTCCTCGCTGGGGCTCGCAGCGGCTGCGGTAGCCATTCGTGCAGGCCATATCACGTCCGAAGCGTACACTGCGGCGCTGCTGCTTCGCGCCCGAACGCTTGCCGAGCTCAACGCCTTCATCACCATCGACGAGACGGCCGTGTTGGCGGCCGCGAGGGACGCGGACAAGGCACGAGCCGCCGGATCGGCGGCTCTGCTACTGGGTGTGCCGCTTGGGGTGAAAGACAGTTATTTGACGAAGGGGCTGCCTACGAGCCTGGGTCTCGATAGCCTTGCTCGCTTCGTGCCGCGCGAAGATGCGGACGCTGTCCGCGCCATCAAGGGTGCGGGTGCCCTGGTCTTCGGGAAGAACAACCTCGTCGAGATGTCTTACGGCTTGACCGGTCACAACGAACGTTACGGCCAAGTGAAGAATCCGCACGCACGAGATCGCGTTGCGGGCGGCTCCTCGAGCGGCTCCGCCGCATCGGTGGCTGCAAACCTTGTTCCCGCGTCGTTGGGCGGTGACACCGTCGGGTCGATCCGGGTGCCCGCATCCTTTTGTGGGGTCGTGGGATTCAAGCCAACGACCGGACGTTGGCCACGCAACGGCGTTGCTCCGATCTCCCACACGCTCGACACGACGGGTGCATTCGCCCGAAGCGTCGAGGACTGCATCTTGCTGGATCAGGTCGTGACGGGTGAACAAACGGCCGAGTTCTCCGACGACGGCAACGATCTGAGGGGAGTTCGACTGGCCTTCGCGCCTCGACAATTCCTCGATCTGGTGGACTCGGAGGTCGAGATCCGGTTCCGCGAGGCGGTTCGGCAGCTACGGGACGCAGGCGCCGAGGTTATTGAGGTCGACCTTGGTGACGATTTCAACGCCCTCATCCAAACCGCGACATGGGGCATCTTCGCGCACGAGACGATGGGTGCGATCTCGGATTTCCTTCGTCGTCACGACGTTCCGACCACGTTCGAGGCGATCTACGACGGGCTTAAGCCCCAACTTCGGCAAGCATGGGGGCACATCGTCCTGCCGGGCGGTGCGGGCGCGGTCTCAGCTGAGGCCTATCAGACTGCGCTCAACGTGAGCCGGCCTGAAATCCGGCGCCGTCTCGACAAGGCGTTCGTCGCTGAAGGAGCGCAGATCATTCTGCAACCGACCACACCATGCCCCGCGCCCTTGATCGAAGAGCAGGCGACCGTCCGTGTTGCGGGACAGGACGTCAGCTACCTCGCCTTGGCGAACCACACCGTGTCGGCGAGCAGCGTGGGGCTGCCGGGTATCAGTCTTCCCGTTGGCCGCTCTCGCGCTGGGCTGCCGCTTGGCCTTGAACTTGACGCTTCGGTAGGTAGCGACCGGACGCTTTTGGTCCTCGCTCGTAAGATCGAACGCGTTTTGGGTACCGCGTCGACCGCGATCTAGCGCTCTGAGCCGTGCTGGCTGCGGGACATTGATGGAGTTGGCAGAAGATGCGTTTCGAGAAAGGTCACAAGTTGTCGACAAGACGGCACATTGTCGATGTGGCATCGAAGTGCATGCGCCGGGACGGCATCTCCGCGACAGGAATTGCGGCGATTATGGGCGAGGCTGGCCTGACCAAAGGGGCTTTCTCGCCGCACTTCGAGTCCAAGCGGGTGCTTGTTCGCGAGGCGCTGGCACTGGCACTGGACGGTCAGCAGCATCGCCTTGATGAAGATCAGCTCAAGGGCCTCGACCTTGAAAGCGCAGTTCGTGGATACCTGAACCGCGCTCACCTCGAAGCCCCTGCGGACGGTTGCCCCTCCGCGGCGTTGCTTCCGGAAATCGCGCGCCAGCCCCTGTCCATCAGGCAAGATTACGAGAAAGCGCTGCGAAGCTACATTGCCACTTTGGCCGCGCTACTTCCCGGCACAGATTCTGTAGAAAAACAACGGCGCGCAACCGCCATCTTCGGGCTCATGGTGGGCACCCTGCAGTTTGCGCGGGCCGTGCCCGACGCTAACGAAGCGCAGAAGATCTTGGATGGCGGCGTTGAGGCTGCATTGCAGTTGGCGCGAACTCCATCACCTTAACGTCGGAAAGAACGTCGAGACTCAGTTCGAGCACTACAATCCCGGTGACCTCGCCGCCCAAGCCTTGGTGGCCTTGCAGCTTTCCATCGCTCGGACGTAGGCAGCGCGTGCCGTCGTGCGGGCGAGATAGTCCCGCTCGGTAGGACCGGGGACGTAGTTGCCGGTTCGCATGCCGAGCAGGAGGGCGTAGCTCACCGAGATATCGGCAGCAGTGAACCGGTCGCCGGCGAGATAGGGGCAATCCGCGAGACGACGGATAACCAACCCCAGCCGGCTCTCGAACGTCTCGAGAGCCCAGCAAGTGACCCGGGCATCTCGCTCGGCTTCGGGCGCCAGTTGGCGACCGACAATGACGGCGTTCATCGGCCCGGCGAGCCCGGCCTCGCCCAAGTGGAGAAATTGCAGATAGGAAGCGAAGGCGGGATCGTCCGGGGCGACGGCAAGCGAACCTGAGCCGTGGCGGGCGAGCAGGTACTCAAGAATCGCGATCGATTCGACCATGATCGTCTCGCCGTCCTGCAGTGCAGGAATGAAGCCGGCGGGGTTGATCGCGAGGAAATCGCGATCAACCCCGCCGGCTGCGAGCAGATCGACCGGGCGCAGCCGATAAGCCAATCCCAATTCCTCGAGCAGCCAGACAACACGGAAGCCACGACCTTCGCCATAGACGGTGAGCATAGTTAAGCATTCCTGGATTGAACTGGATGTAGGAACTCGCAGAGGCAAGCCAGCCGCGCAACGAACGATCGATGGTGCATCATTTGCTCAAGGCTTGGCGCATAGTCGTCATCCTACCGTGCGCACGCTTCCGACTTTATGGGTTCACGACCCAGGCTGCGGCCGCGAACAAGGCGCGTTCCCTCTCCCGCCCGCGACCTGGAAGCGTCAGTTGCAGAAGCCCACAAGTGCCATATGCGACAGTCTTGGGACGAAGGGACACTTGTGCAATTTCGGAATATTAGAAGAATACCCCTGAGTTGCCCGACATGTCAAGTTGCCTGGTCGAACGCCGGCCGCCGCCGGCTCCTTTGCATGGGGTTGTTTTCGATATTTTGGCGGCGCCCCCCTGCGACGGCCCCATCACTTCATATTGCTCTAGCCGGAGCCGCCCGGCTCCAGCGCCTCGCCGAGCTCGAGCGGATGCGCCATCGTCTCGTGCAGCGCCTGCTTGTCGAGCTCGCCTTCCGACAGACTGATCACGACGCAGGCGACGCCGTTGCCGATCAGGTTGGTGAGCGCGCGGCACTCGCTCATGAACTTGTCGATGCCGACCAGGATCGCGATCGACTGGATCGGAATGTCGGGCACGATCGACAGCGTCGCGGCCAGCGTGATGAAGCCCGCGCCGGTGACGCCGGAGGCGCCCTTCGAGGTGATCATGGCAATGCCCAGAATGCCGAGCTCCTGCCAGATCGTCAGATGCCTGTTGGTGGCCTGCGCCAGGAACAGCGTCGCCAGCGTCATGTAGATGTTGGTGCCGTCGAGATTGAAGCTGTAGCCGGTCGGCACCACGAGGCCGACCACCGAGCGCGAGGCGCCGAGATGCTCCATCTTCTGGATCATCTGCGGCAGCACTGTCTCCGACGACGACGTGCCGAGCACGATCAGGAGCTCGTCCTTGATATAGGCGATGAAGCGGATGATCGAGAAGCCGGCGAGCCGTGCGATGGCGCCCAGCACGATCAGCACGAACAGGATGCTGGTGAGATAGAAGGTCGCGATCAGCGCCGCCAGATTCAGCAGCGAGCCGAGGCCGTAGGCGCCGACCGTGAAGGCCATCGCGCCGAATGCGCCGAGCGGCGCGACGCGGACGATGATCCGGATGATGCCGAAGAACATCTTGGCGGCCATGTCGATCGCGGAAGCAATCGGCTCGCCGACCTTGCCCATGAGAGCGATGGCGAAGCCCGAGAGGATCGAGATCAGCAGCACCTGCAACAGGTCGCCGCGCGCCACCGCGCCGAGATAGCTGTCCGGAATGATCGCCATCAGATGGGCGACGATGCCCTGCTCCTTGGCCTGCGTGACGTAGTTGGAGACCGATTTCGGATCGATCGTGGAGGGATCGATGTTGAAGCCGTGGCCGGGCTGCAGCAGCTCGCCGACCAGAAGACCGACCGCAAGCGCCACCGTCGACACCGCCTCGAAATAGATCAGCGTCTTCAACCCGACCCGACCGACGCGCTTGAGATCGCCCATCGAGGAGATGCCGTGCACCACGGTGCAGAAGATGACCGGCGCGATCATCATCTTGATCAGCGCGATGAAGCCGTCGCCCAGCGGCTTCAATTCCTTGCCGAGATTCGGATAGAAGTATCCGATCAGGACACCTGCCACGATCGCGATCAGCACCTGGACGTAGAGGATCTTGTACCAGGGCTGATGATGGGGACGGGCAACGGGCTTGATCGCGGCTGTGGTCATGAGGCGCCCCGGCTAGGATGAACTCAACTGGTGATGCCATCTTGGCGGAGCCGCGCGCAAGCGACAATTGCCGCTTCGCGCCGTCGCGAGCGCACACGAATCTGTCATAGACTGCGTGCGGATCGCATCGGGAGGCTGGGAATGGAATTCACGGCATTGTTTCTCGCCATCACCATCGCCATGCTGGTGGCCTGGCGTGGCCCGCGCCCCGTCGCGATCGGCCTGTTCGCGGTGATCCTGATCGCCTGCGTCGCGACCTTGCTGCACCACGCTACCGACCGTCTCACCTTGTCGTTTTGAGACCGGCCATGAACGACACGCAGGCCGTCACCCTCAATGCCGTCGCGCTCTATGGGCTGGCGTTGGTGCTGGCCGCCGCCTTTGCCGCGCAGCTGCTGCTCCACGAGCTGCCCTGCCCGCTCTGTCTGTTGCAGCGCCTCCTGTTCGCCCTGCTGGCGATCGGGCCGATCCTCAATATCCGCTTCGGGCCGCGGCCGAGTCATTATGCGTTGTCGCTGCTGACGGCCGTCCTCGGCGCGACGGTCTCGACCCGGCAGGTGCTGCTGCACATCCTCCCCGGCGATGCCGGTTACGGCTCGGCGCTGCTCGGCTATCATTATTATACGTGGGCGCTGATCGGCTTCATCGCCGCGATCCTGCTGCTCGCGGCGATGCTGCTGTTCGACCGCCAGTTCGAGCACCGCGCGGCGCCGGGCGGCTCGCCCGGCAGGTTCGCGCAAGGTGCGGTGTGGCTGGTGATCGGGCTGACGGCACTGAATGTGCTCTCCACCCTGCTCGAGTGCGGCTTTGCCGCCTGTGCCGACAATCCCGTCGTCTATGAGCTGCTGAAGTAGGTTGCTTAGGGCCGCTTCGGAATATTCAATCCGCGCTCCACCGCCGGCCGCTTGAGACCGCGCTCCAGCCAGGCGGCGACCTGCGTGAACTGGTCGAACTCGACGAGCTCGCGCGCGCCGTAGAAGCCGATCAGATTGCGCACCCAGCCGAGCATCGAGATGTCGGCGATGCTGTATTCATCGTCCATGAACCACTGCCGTCCGGCGAGATGCGTCTCCATCACGCCGAGCAGGCGCTTGGACTCGGCGGTGTAGCGCTGCAGCGGCCGCTTGTCCTCGTAATCCTTGCCGGCGAATTTGTGGAAGAACCCGACCTGGCCGAACATCGGCCCGATGCCGCCCATCTGGAAATGCACCCACTGGATCGCCTGATAGCGGCGCGCGACGTCCACCGGCAGCAGCTTGCCGCTCTTGTCGGCGAGATATTGCAGGATGGCGCCGGATTCGAACAATGGCAGCGGCTTGCCGCCCGGACCGTTGGGATCGAGGATCGCCGGGATCTTGCCGTTCGGGTTCAGCGACAGGAACTCCGGCGTCTTCTGGTCATCCTTGTTGAAGTCGACGAGATGGACCTCGTAGGGCAGCCCGATCTCCTCGAGCATGATCGAGACCTTCACGCCGTTCGGCGTCGGCAGCGAATAGAGCTGCAGGCGGTCCGGATGCTGGGCGGGCCAGCGCTTTGTGATGGAAAAGGCAGACAAGTCGGTCATGTCGACATTCTTTGCAAGGGTTGTTGCTTTGCAGGGTTGTTGTTGGACGGCTAATGTACGGAGCTCAGTGAAAGCCGCAAGGTCTGCAACCGGCCATGGACGATCAACAGACAGGCGCAACAACAGGCGCAACGCTCGGCCTCTCCGACGACGAGCTCGCAACGCACCCGACCGTGTTCGCGGCCGATGCGCTCGCCGGTCAGGTGGTCGTGGTGTCCGGCGGCGCCGGCGGCATCGGCCGCGCCATCGCATGGCTGTTCGCCCGGCTCGGCGCGCATGTCCTGGTCGCCGGCCGCAATGCCGACAGGCTCGACGCACTGGTCGATCATCTCGTCCATCGCGGGCTCAAGGCGTCCGCGCATGTCGCCGACATCAAGGATCCGGATGCAGTCAACGCGATGTTCGAGGCGCTGTGGACCGAGCATGGCCGTGTCGATCATCTCGTCAACAGCGCCGGCGGCCAGTTCCCGCAACCCGCGATCGACGTCTCCATCAAGGGCTGGAATGCGGTCATCAACACCAACCTCAACGGCACCTGGTACATGATGCAGGCCGCGGCGCAGCGCTGGCGCGACCGCAAGCATCCCGGCAGCATCGTCAATATCGTCGTGGTCACGACGCACGGCCTCTACGGCATTGCGCACTCGATCGCGGCACGTTCCGGTGTGATCGGCCTGTCGCGCGCGCTCGCGGTCGAATGGGCGCCGCTGAACGTCCGCATCAACTGCATCGCGCCCGGCGCGATCGAGACCGAGGGCTGGAACGTTTACAGCGAGGCGGCGCGCGCGGCCTATCCGCGCTCCAATCCGATGATGCGCCCGGGCACGCCCTGGGACATTGCGGAGGCCGCCGTCTACCTCGCCGCGCCCTCCGGCAAGTTCATCACCGGCGAGACGCTGACCGTCGACGGCGGCGGCCAGCATTGGGGCGAGACGTGGACGACCGGCAAGCCCGACTATTTCAGAGGCGGCGAATAGCGCACGCATGCCGGTCGCCTGACGCGCTTCCGTTACTTGCCGTCGTCGAAGCTGACGATGACGGCGGCGTTCGCGATCAGGATCGGGTCGTTGCCGAGATCGGACGGAATCTCGAGCCCGCCCGCGATCGCCTTCACGGTCTTGGTGCCATAGGGCAATTCCTTCGCGACTGCTGCGGTATCGACGTCTTCGGGATTCGGCACGGCGATCGTGACGTCGACGAACATGTCGTTGGCGGTCTTGCCGAGCATGCGGAAGAAGCCGAGGCTGGAATGGCGGATCGCGTCCGAGACGGCCCGCTTGGCGGCCTTGGTGGCGTCGCGGCCGTGGACGTCGACGCCCATGCCCATTTCGGTGATACAGCGCACGCGTGTCATGAAGGTTCCTGTTGTCGTTGGCGTGAGAGACCTTCACTCCTTCGGCCCCTGCGCGCGCGGCGTCAAGCCGGGTCCGTCGCGTCGCTTACGCGCTTGTGATCGCCGCGCGCCAGCATCCATGCCGCGAGACCGGCAAGGATCGCCGCGGCCACCACCATGACGCAGGCCGCACCCCAGCCCGATGCCGAAACCACAGCGCCGACCGCGATCGGACCGGTGACTTGGCCGAAATTGCTGCCCGTCATCAACAGGCCCATCATCACCGGCACCATCGCCGCCGATCGCGCCGCGGCGGGCGCGGTTGCCAGCAACGTCGCCGGGATCAGGCCGCCGATCGCAGAGAACAGCAGGCACAGCCAGAATGCCCCCCACCCGCCGAGCACCGGCAGGAAGATTCCGAGCGCGGACGCGCCCATCGCGAATGCCGCCACGGCGATCAGCAGGTTGCGGCTGACGCCGCGCGCAAGCAGATGACCGGCGGCAAGATTGCCGACAACATTGCCGGCCGCAGCCAACGCACTGAGCGCGCCGGCGCCTTGGCTGGACACGCCGAGCCGCTCGGTCAGCAGGATCGGCAGGAAGCTGAACAATGCAAAGAACATCATGCTGTAGAGCGCAAACAGCACCATCAGAAGCGCCGGGGTGCGGCGCTGTGCCAGCGCGGTGGCTTCCTGCATCAGGTTCGCTCGCGCCGGGCCGGTCCGCGATGCCACTTCAGGCGCGATGAGGCTCGCAAGGATGAACAGCACACCGGCAAAGGCAGCACCGGCCCACCAGATCGTGCGCCAGCCATCGAAGATCGGGCCGGCGACCAGCGCCAGTGCGATCCCGAACGGCATCACGCAGCTCCACACCGCCATGGTGACATCGCGTGCGCTGACATCGACGACGCGATCGAGCAATGCAGGAGCCGCGACCATCACCAGCAGGAAGCCGAGCCCCTCCAGCAGGCGCGATGCCAGCAGCACCGCGAGCTGTGGCGCGAGCGCGCCCGAGCCTGCCCCCAGCGTGATCGCCGCGAGCCCGCACAGCAGCACCCTGCGCGCGCCAACCGCGGCAATCACCACGCCCGCCGGAACGCTGCCGACAAGCCCGAGGACCGCAAAGATGCCGGCGATCGTTCCGACCGCGGCAAGGTCGATGCCGAGGCTCTGTTGCAGCATCGAGGCGGCAATCGGTACCTTGCCGACCTGCAGCGCCGCGCCGATCCCGCAACCGATCACGATGGCGATCGTCGCCCATCGCTTCGCCTCGCTCTGCTGCATCACGGCCGTCTCGATCGTCATGCGTCCACTCCGCCCTGGGTCAGAGCCCAGAGATAGCGTTTCCCGACCATCGACAGGAGTGATATGTTTTGCATCCGATTGATCGATTTCATAGATCATGCTCGACAACCTCACGCTCGACCAGATCCGCACCTTTGTCGCCATCGCCGAGAGCGGCAGCTTTCGCGCCGCCGCGACCAGGCTGGCGCGGGTGCAATCCGCGGTCAGCCATGCCATCGCCAACCTCGAGGCCGAGCTCGGGCTCACGCTGTTCGACCGCTCCAGCCATCGCCCGGCGCTGACGGCCGAGGGCAAGGCACTGCTGGGCAACGCGCGCGACCTGCTGCTGCGTGTCGACGCGATGCGGGCGCGGGCACGCAGCCTGGGCGACGGGGTGGAATCGGAACTCTCACTCGTCGTCGATACGCTGTTTCCGATCGCCGCCGTCGGCGCGGCGCTGACGGAAATGCGGGCGGCGTATCCGTCCGTCAGCGTGCGGCTCGCGGTCGAACCGATGGGCGGTCCGATCACCGGCTTGACCGAACGGCGCAGCGCGCTCTCGGTCACGGTCGGTGAGGATTTTCGCGATCCGCGCCTCGCGCTCGATGCGATCTGCGCGGTGCAGATCGTCGCCGTCGCCTCCGCCGGCCATCCACTCGGCCGCCGCGGCCGCAAGAGTGTGGCTGATCTCGCCGATCATCTGCAGATCGTGCTGTCGGATCCGACCCCGCTGTCGGAGGGCCGCAGCTTCGGCGTGCTCTCGCCGCAGATCTGCCGGGTGAGCAATCAGGACACCAAGCACGCCATGATCCTGGCCGGGCTCGGCTGGGGCCGGCTGCCGCTCTGGCAGGTGGCGCGCGACCTCAAGGAGCGCCGCCTTGTGCGTGTCGAAACCGGCGCGCTCGGCCGCAACGCCGCGCTTGCGATGGAGGCCTATCTCGCCCACCGGCTCGACGAACCGCTGGGACCTGCGGCACGTGCATTTGCCGATGCATTGACGCGGATCGCTGCGGGCACGCATACACCGAAGACCAGGGCGAAGACGGCGCAGAAACACTGAGCCGCAACGATCGCTCGCCCGGCTCCGTGGCGGCGGTCCGCAACCGCCTCAGTCCTCGATCTCGCCGCTGCGGATCGCGAGCCGGATGGCTTGCGCTGTCGTGGCGACGCCGAGCCGAAGCCGCGCGCGCCGCAAATGGTTCTCGACCGTGCGTTCGGACAGGCCGAGCGATGCCGCGATGTCGGCCTGGCGTCGTCCGGCGGAGATCCAGCGCAACACCTCGCGCTCGCGCGGCGACAGGCTCGACGCACCGTTCGGCTCGTGCGCTTCCATCAGCCCGCGAGCGGCGCGGAAGGCCGCGGCGCCGATCATCGTCAGCGCCGCACGGGTCCGCGGCGACGCATCGATCCGCGTCCCGGCGAAGCTCATCGCGCCCTCAAGGCCGGTGCGCCCGAACACCGGAACCTGCAGTCCATGGAAACCGGGCCCGCGCGGCGTGCGCACCACGCGGTACTTCTCGCCGCGCGCCGACATCACCTTGGTCCAGAAAAACGCCTCGTCCACATTGAGGAAATTGCGCGTCACCGGGCAATGCCGGACATAGGTTTCGGCATCGACGGTCACGCCTGTGCCGAACCAGTCGCCTTCGACCCAGTAGATCCTGTCAACCAGGCCCTCACGTGCCGGCGATGCCGAGAACATCACGAACCGGTCGTAGCCGAGCGGCACGCTCGCAGACCGCACCGCCGCCTGGATCGCGGGCAAGGTCTCGCTACCCTCGATCGCAACCACGGCTTCGATGTAGCGGTCCATGCGGTGCCATCGTGTCTTGCAGAAGGCCGCTCGAGTGCGGCCCAGCGCGTTGAGGATTTTCCCTCAAGCAAGGTCGGCCTGCAAGGCGCACGACATTGGCCCGCCGCCGGCGGCGCGGCGAGATTCGCGCCGCCCGGAGGTTGAGCCGCCGACCGCTCAGCGCTCGCCGAGCGTATCGAGCAGAGCCTTTGCGGCCGCCTTGCCGACATTGTTGGCGGCGAACGGGCTGTCACCGGTGATCAGCTTGCGATCCTGATGGGTCTTGCCGGTGATGTCCTTGTTCAGGATCTCGACGCCGAGCGCATGCAACTGTTCGCCGAAAGCCCAGGTCAGCGCGCCGGGCATGTAGCCGATATCGGGCGTGGTCCGATCGATGGCGTCGGGAAATGCGCAGATCTTGTAGCCCTTGAAGGGATAGTCGCCCTTGGCTTCGCCGACCGCGGACGCCAGCAGCGCCGCCGGGCCATGGCAAAGCGAGATGATGTGCTTGTCGTTGTCGAGCGCCCATTTCAGGGCGGCCTTCACGTCGGTGCTTTCGGGCAAGCCGATCAGCGCACCATGGCCGCCGGGAATGAACACCGCGATATAGTCGGAATCCTTGCCCAGCTTGCTTTCGATCACGTCGGAGAGCTTCAGCGGCTGCTTCAGCCTGGCGAGATATTTCTGGTAGATGCTCTTGACCGCGTCGTCCTCCTTCGGAAACGCCCAGAGCTCGAATTTGACCGGATTGCCCGACACGGTCGCGATGTCGAATTCGAAGCCCGCCTTGTCGAGGTGATACATCGGCAACAAGGTCTCGACGGGATGGTTGCCGGTCGAGAACATCGTGCCGTTCTGCAACAGCAGATAGCGCTCGTCCGCGGCGATCATCAGAATTTTCCAGCGGCCACCCCTGTAGGCGTTGGGATAGTCCGCGCCGGAGAGATCCGACTTGACCGAGGTGAATTGCCCAAGCGAGTAAGGCGACGGAAAGAAAGCGTTGTTCTCCGCCGGATCGGGTACGGGACGCTTGTCCTGGGATTGCTCGGACATCGAGATATCCTCTCTCATCGTGTTGCGATCCGGCAAAGGTAAGCACGAGATCGGCGATGAGGAATGAGGGATTTCCCTCAACCCGCTTTGCCGCGCATCCCTATCCCTGTTTCTGCAACACCGTGATGTGCAGGCGGTGGCGGATCTCCATGCCCTGGCGGCGATAAAGCGCGATCGCCGAGACGTTGCTGGTGAAGACGTGCAGGAATGGAATTTCGCCGCGCGCCACGATCTGGCGGGCGACCGCCGACAGCAGCGCCTGCGCATAGCCCCGGCCGCGATGCTCCGGATGCACGCAGACGGCGGTCATCTCGGTGTAGTTCCCCGGCTTCATCCGTTCGCCGGTCATCGCGACCAGTTCGCCATTGATGCGGATGCCGAAAAAGCTGCCGAGCTCATGCGTCCGCGCACTGAACGGTCCGGGCTTCGTCAGCTCCGTCAACGTCATCATTGCAGAAACGTCGGCAGCGCCGAGCGTGACGATCTCGACGCCGGGCGCAGAATGGTCAGCAGGCGTGCCGATCATCTGCTCGCCGGTCTCGGCCAGCAGCACCTTGAACTCCGGCGGCACCGGGACAGGATCGGGCGTGAACAGCACCGCGATCTCAGGTCCCGACAGCAGCGCACCGAGCGCGGCAAAGCTCTTTGGCGACATGTCGACCATGTCGGCGAAGGGTGCGATCGCGAGCGGAAAGCGCCGCGCGTCGGCGCCGCCTTCCGCCAGCGCGCGTTGTCTCGTGGTCAGCGCGCTCCAGATCGGGCGATCGAGCGGATGATTGGGCGGGACTTCGGACATGCGGCGCTTCGCTCCTGATTTTCCTCGAACAGAGCAAGAAGCGCCGGCAAGATCCAGCATGGCGTGTTGTGGTTGTGGCTCACAATCACGCAAGCAGGTGAAAACCCCGCTACGCCACCTTCAGGCAGAGCTCGGTGCCACCCTTGAGCGGCAGCGTGATCGACACAAAGCCATTGTTGGGATCGCGCACGAACTCCAGGAAATCCGCCTCGGCATTGTCGTTCATGACATAGCCGCCGACGCGAAGCTGCGGCGCGACGATCTCGATCACCTGGCGCGCCAGCGTCGGCCCCTTGTCGCCCGGCCAGCCGTCGATCAGGATGAAGTCGACGGGACCACCGAGATCGCGCAGCGTCTTGCGCGCATCGCCCTCGCGGATGTCGGCGTAGTCGGCAAGGCCGGCCTCCGCAAGATTGCGCTTCGCCGCTGCGACCTTGGCCGGCACGATCTCCGACCCGATCACGGTGCCGCCGCCATTGTCGCGTATCGCGGCGGCGAAATAGAGCGTCGACATTCCGACCGAGGTCGCGAACTCGGCGACGCGCTTGGCGCGCAGGCCGCGGCACAACAGATAGATCAGCTCGCCCTGCTCCGGGTGGATCGAGAATCCCTGCTCGGCATAGTCGTGCGGGTCGCGGCTGCCGCTCTGCATCGGGTTGCCGCGCACGGGCGCCCGGCGGGTGGCCTGCAGGCGCTCGATGACGGCGGTGACGCGGGCATCACGGATCGCGCTGTGCGGTTCGGCGTTGTACATGAAGGGGCTCCTTTGCGACTGCGTCATTGCTGCAGGATCTCAGCGGCCGCGCGGTCCAGAATCTTTGCGATCCGCCGCGCCTCGGCGACATCGCAGCCGCGCTTCTGGCGCAGCGCGCTCTTCAGCGCGTGACGGGCACGGTGCACCTCGTCGGACGCTTCGCCATCGAGATCGCTCACGCCGGCGAAGGCTTCGCGCACCTCTTCCATGCGGCGGCCGATCCGCGACAGCGCCTCGAGAATGGCATCCGCGGTCGTACGGTTCTCGCCGAGATACGCCCTGCCCTGCTCGGTGATGCTGTAGAGCTTGCGTGCCGCGTCCTGGGTGACGCTGGCATGGCCAATCTCCTCGAGGAATGTCAGCGCCGGATAGATCACGCCCGGGCTCGGGCTGTAGAAGCCGTCCGACCGCTCCTCGATCCGCTTGATCAGCTCGTAGCCGTGAGCCGGCTGCTCGCCGAGCAGCGCGAGGATCACGAGTTGCAGATCCTGCGACGAGAGCCGCCGCGATCCCGGAAAATCACCGCCGCCACCCCGCCCGAAGAAGCCATGGCCGCCGCGGCCAAAGCGGTGACCGCCCCTGCCATGCCGGCCCATGGCGAAGAACCCGAACCGGAAGCCGTCATCGTCCCGGTCGCGAAACATCGATCGTCTCATTTGTGCATTCCTTACTGAAAACATATCTTACGATACATCTATAGATGGAGCGACGGCAACCCACGTTTTCGTGAGACGTCGGGATGAAGCGGCGGCTGGTGCCAACCAAGGGCTGGCCGGCTCAGTCCAGGGCTTGTCGACCTTCATGCGGCTGGCCTATGGCTTGGAACGCCTTCCAGCCTTGCGATCCATGCGCCCCAAGACCTTCGAAGCCCATTGTCTGCGCCTGCCCGCCGCCACCAAGGTGGTGCAATGGGAAGGCACGTCGGTGTTCAAGGTCGGCGGCAAGATGTTCGCGCTGGCCGGCGGCTACATCGAGAGCACCGGCGGCTTCATGTTCAAGACCTCGAACATGGCCTATCAGCTGCTGATCGAGCAGGGCCTGGCGCGGCCGGCGCCGTATCTGGCGCGCGCCAAATGGGTGCAGTTGATGGCGAACGACTCCCTGCCCGACGCTGAGCTCAAGGCCTATCTCGACCAGGCGCATGCGCTCATCGTCGAAAAGTTGACGCGGAAGTCGCGCAAGGCGCTCGGGCTCGACTGATCGGCCAAGCTGCGACGCTATTCAGCCACCCAGCGGCTTGTCGGAATCGCCCGACAGCAATTTCGGAAACAGCTCCTTGAAGGCGAACTTGTCGTCGCCCTTGGCGCGGTCGAAGCGCAGCACGACGTCGAACCGGCTGCCCTCCCATTTGGTCGGCGGGATGCCCTTGCTGACCGGGATCAGCGGAAGGATATCGGAGATGATCGCCTTGTGCTCCCAGCACAGCAGCACGACGCCCTTCAGCGCCAGCACCGCAGGCACCAGCCTCGGCTCATCGCCCTTGCCAAAGCTTTCGTTCGGGGTCAGGCCGCGCCGTGCGGCAAGCGCCGAGATCGTCTCGGCCGGACGGCTCGACGGCGGCTGATTGGCCGTGGTGCCCGGTGTCGCGGCATAGATTGCATCGGGCTTGGCATAGTCACCGCCGGTGAGATCGGTGCCGAACAACGCGGTCCACGCGCCCGCACGCTCCCACCCACGGAGCACAAGCGACTCGGTGTCGGAGACGCCATCCGCGGTGAAACCGGGTCCCGGCCAGGAATCGCCCGGCTTCTCGGCATGACGGATGATGAAGAGCGTGAGCGCGTCCATGGCGGCCTCTCGGGAGAAGATGTGTGGCAGGATCCGGCGTCGGCGACGTCGATACTATCCCCGATACAGCCTCCGGTTGATGAACCGCATCACAGTTTGCGAAAACTCGCGCGGTACTGCGCCGGCGACACGCCGAGCCGCTCGCTGAACACGATCCGCATCCGGTCGGCCGAGCCGAAGCCGCAGTCGAACGCAACCGCCTTCAGCGGCCGGTCCGAGCCCTCGAGCAGCCGGCGCGCGGCGTCGACCCGCGCCCGCTCGACGAATTCATGCGGCGTGATTCCGGTCTCCTGCGCAAAGGCGCGGCCGAAATTGCGCACGCTCATGCCGACGGCTTCCGCCAGCGACTGCAGCGTGTGGCGCTCGCCGACGTGCTGCATGACATGCGCCTGCGCGCGCGCAATCGGCGAATCCTCATCGACCGGCGCGGTGAGATAGGGACTGAATTGCGACTGCCCACCCTGGCGCTGCGCCACCACGACCAGCCGCTTGGCCACCGCGACCGCAACCTGCGGCCCGTGCCGTTCGGCGACCAGCGCGAGCCCGAGATCGATCCCTGCGGTCACGCCGGCTGAGGTCATCAGATGTCCGTCGCGAATGTAGATGCGGTCGAAGATCACCTCGGCCGCGGGAAAGCGCGCCGCCAGCAGCTGCGCGTTCTGCCAATGCGTCGTCACCTTGTGGCCGTCGAGCAGCCCGGCATGGCCGAGCGCGAAGGCGCCAGTGCAGATCGAACCATAGAGCTCGGCGCGCGCTGGCGCCCCACGCAGCCACTGTGTCAGTTCGGGATCCGGCGCGGCGTCGGGCAATGCCGGCCCGCCCGCCACGAGCAGGATATCGAACTTCTGCTGTGCCTCGGCGAAGCTGAGATCGGCCGATATCTTCATGCCGTTCGACGCGCGGAGCGGTTCGCAGCCGGCACCGACTAGCACGGTCTCATAGCCATCGCCCGCCGGCACAAAGCCGTTCGTCTCCGCGAACACATCGACGGGACCCGCGACATCGAGCGCCTGAACCCCTTCGTGAATCGCGATCGCGACTCTCTGAACCGCCATGCCTTCTCCCTGCCCGCTGGCGCGAAACGACGTCTGGTTGGCCCGATCCGGCGGCGCGCGATCGTTGCGGGACCGGGCCCAAACGGCGACAAGCACGCCACGGATCGCGCCACCCGGCGATCCGCACACACCGCAGAGACGAGCGCCGGGCTCGCGTGTTCGCACGCCACGGCATCGTCTTGCCACATCGAGGAGCGTCTTGAAATGACCGAGATCATCGCCGGCATCCGCGTACCCGACAGCGCGATGGCCCGCGCCGCCACCCAGCTGGTGCGCGATACCGAGGACGACCTGCTCTACAATCACAGCCGCCGCGTGTTCTTCTGGGGCGCGCTGACCGGCAACCGCCGCAAGCTGAAATTCGACCCCGAGCTGCTCTATATCGGCGCCATGTTTCACGACATGGGCCTCACCGCGGCTCACGCGAGCCCCGATCTGCGCTTCGAGGTCGACGGCGCCAACGCCGCGCGCGACTTCCTCAAGGGCTATGGCGTTCCGGAGCGCGACATCGAGGACGTCTGGACCTCAATCGCCCTGCATACCACGCCTGGCGTCCCCGAGCATATGCGTCCGACCATTGCGCTGGTCACCGCCGGCGTCGAGATGGACGTGCTCGGCATCGCCTACGACGATTTCTCGCACGAGCACCGCGATCATGTCTGCGCGCACCATCCGCGCGAGGCGAACTTCAAGGAGAACATCATCGATCATTTCGCCGCCGGCACCATCAGGAAGCCGCTGACCACCTTCGGCAACGTCAAGGCCGACGTGCTGGCGCTGAAGGACATGAACTATACCAGAATGAACTTCTGCTCGATCATCCTCGGCTCGAAATGGCCGACATGACGCGGCCAGTTCGGCAAAAGCCGTCACCAAATCTGGACCAGGCAATGTTCAATCCACAAACAGTGCCTGCACGTCCTCTTCCGTGAGCGCAGCGCCGATGCGTCCTTGGGAATCGAAAATGCTGTCGGCCAGCGCGCGCTTGCGGGCCTTGAGTTCGTCCATTTTCTCTTCGATCGTACCGGCAGCCACCAGCCGATAGACAAAGACGGCCTTGTCCTGACCGATGCGATGAGCACGATCGATGGCCTGCTCCTCGACCGCGGGATTCCACCAGGGATCGAAAATGATCACGGTATCCGCGGCCGTCAGGTTGAGTCCGACACCGCCGGCCTTCAGGCTGATCAGGAAGAGGTCGCTGGCACCGTTCTGAAACCCGTCGATCGCGCTCCTGCGGTCCTTCGTTTCACCGGTTAGCACGCTGTACCGGATCGCGAGCGCGTCGCAGCGCTTGCGGATCAGCGCCAGCATGGAGGTAAACTGCGAGAATACGATGATCTTGCGCTTCTCGCTCAGGAGTTCTTCGACCATCTCCATCAGCCGATCGAGTTTTGCCGACGGACGCTGGACGCCGTCGCCGAGGTTCAACAGCGCGGGATCGCAGCAGGCCTGACGCATCCTGAGAAGGGCTTCGAGCACGACGATATGGCTCTTGGCCAGGCCGCGTTCCCGGATCGCCTTGCGGACCTTTTCCGACATCGACAGACGGATGGCGTCGTAGAGCTCCCGCTGGCTGCCTTCGAGGACGACACCCTCTGTAAACTCGCTTTTCGGCGGCAACTCGGCGGCCACCTCCTGCTTGGTCCGCCGCAACAAGAATGGCTTGATGCGGTGCGTCAGCACCCGGGCGCGTCCGAGGTCGGCGCGCTTCTCGATCGGCGTCCGCCAGTCGCGCACGAACGTCGCCCGATCGCCGAGATACCCTGGATTGGCAAAGCTCATGATCGACCAGAGTTCGCCGAGATGATTCTCCATCGGCGTGCCGGTCAAGCAGAAGCGATGCCGCGCGCGGATGCCCTGGAGCCGACGCGTCGTCGCCGTGTTGGAATTCTTGATGGTCTGAGCCTCGTCAAGCACTGCGACGTGCCATTCGCGCGCGAGCAGCACCTCGTGGTCGCGCGCGATCAGCGGATAGGTCGTAAGAACCAGATCGTGATCGGCGATCGCTTCGAAACTCTGCCTGCGGTCAGGACCATGCAGAACGAGAACCCTTAAGCCTGGCGTGAACTTGCGCGCCTCGTTGAACCAGTTGGTCATCAGGCTTGTGGGAGCGATGACGATCGCGGGATCCGTCAGATGACCGCGCGCCTTCTCCAGCGCCAACAACGCCAGGATCTGAACGGTCTTGCCCAGTCCCATGTCGTCGGCCAGTACGCCGCCCAGGCCGCTCTCCCTGAGCAGGTCGAGCCAGGCCACGCCTTGCGTCTGGTAGGGTCTCAAGGCCGCGTTGAAATCGGATGGCAGGACGGGACAAGGCAATCCGCGGGCACTGAGCAGTCCCGCCATACGACGAAGATTTTCCGCTCCCCTGAAGACGAAATGATCGGCTTCGAGACCGAACAGCGGCACGATCTGGGCGCGCGAGAGGCGGATCTTCCCTGACGCATCAACGAAGGCTTCGCGCAAGGCCAGGCTATGGAGCGCCAGTACAAGCGGAAGGAAGCGATCGGCCGCCATCGCCAGATAGCGGCCGTCGGCCAGCGGCAGGTAGACGCTGCCGCCATCGTCCGCGAGCCGCTTGACCGTCTCTGGCGCAAATCCGGGTTGCGATATTAGCGTGGCCAGTAGCGGGGCAAGATCGCGGCGTTCGCCATCAATCTCGATCCCGAGCGCTAGCTCGAACCAGTCGATGCCGCTGCTTTCGAAATCGGCATCGAACACCCCGGATGACGTCGCCAGGCGGTACGGGAAATCGTCGTCGATGCGGATCTCGAAACCAGCCGCTTGCAAACCGGCGGCCTCGACGTTGAGGAAGTCGAGCCATTCCGCCGGCTGCGCGAAGGCCAGGTCCTTCGTATGCACGGCATCGAGCAGGGGGAAAGCCGATCTCGCGTCGACCAGGCCGAGACTGGTCAGTCGTGCAGCCATCTCCTTCTCTTTGGCCTTGCGTCGCGTAACGACGTGAATGCTTCCGTCGCTGAACGACTCCACGCGATGCGCGGATTCCGACTGTTCGATTTCGACCGGGCCGTATCGGAAGCTGACGCGGGCCACCGGTACGCGGTCGGGCGTACGGTCGCCGCCATAGTAATAGCCATGGGTCATCTTGCGCCCCAGCATGAGGCGAAGCACCGGCTCCGGATCCACGTTGATCTTCACCGCTGCGGCGGGAGGCTCCGGCAACCAGCCAGGATCGAGGCCGGGCAATTTCTGGCCTAGATGTTGCACGACTTGCGCGACATGGGCATACGGGATCGCAGGCGCCAACAAAAGCCGGCAGCTCAGCCGTTCCGGAAGATTCAACCCGATCGGCCCGATCAATCCGGCAGCCGCGTCGACATAGACCGGCGGCTCGGCGTTGAGCGCCGTTGCATCTTCAACGGTCAACAGCGGACCGATCCCGTCCTTGCTGACCTGACGCCACGCGATGCGACCGTCGCGCGCATCGCTCCATTGCAGCGCCACGCCACTGTGATCACGCCAGAACGCCCGCCCCGTCGCGACGATCCGTTTCAGGACATCGGCCGAATACGCGCGTCGGCCCAGCGTGTAGCCGGACCGAAACTCGCTGGACAGCCTGACGAGGACGTCAATGTCGGAGCCGAGATAATATTTCGGAGCGCGATCGACCGAAAAATCGGCCAAAGATGGCTGCGACACCTTGCTGCCGAACTCGCCTGTCTTCAGGATTTTCACGGATACCAGCGACACGTCCATGCAGGGAACGCAGCCTGCCGACAACGCGGGCTGCAGATAGTAGAGCAATCGCTGCGTGACATCGGGCGGATAGTCTGATTCCCGCACCGACCGGCCGACCGTCTCGATCCATTCCGTGATTTGGTAGGGCAGCGCCGCGTCAGGTCGCAGCTGCCCATTTCCCGCGGCGCCTCGCGACGCCAGCATTGGCGTACCGGCCGAACGTGCCCGCCGGTGCAAGGCTTCAAAGAGCGTCGCGGCAACATGCTTGCAGTTCACGGCCATTGGACAGCTGCAATCGCCGTCAACGTCGACCAGTCGATCGCCGTCAAACTCCAGCACGATATCGACCCGATAAGGCTTGCGTTCGGTTCCACTCACCCGCGCATGCACGCGGGTGAGATCCTCACTGATCTCCACTTCCGAGACGCGGCCCTGGGCACGGTAAACAAGGGCCTTGTCCACGGCCGACCGGCTGAAGAAACCGAGAAAGTCCTTCTGTCTCAGTCGCTCGGAAAGATTCGGAACGTCAGGCATCACGGATTGCGGTTTCCACAGGAGCGGCGGTCCCGGATCAATCCACTATTAGCAGACGGAATATGTCGGCCAAACGGCATCGACCAGCGCCCGCCCTGCTTCCACACCTTCCTTGTTGTCGGCCGTGACACATAGTGGCCGACAAACTCCTGCAGAAGGCCTAGCTGCCTCACGCCGGACCGCGGTCCGGACCAGGATCCCGACCGACGGCCGCCAGCGAGAGCCGGCCCATATAGTGCGCCCAACCCTTGTCATGGCTCTCGCACTGCGCGGCGTTCGGGAGGCCGCTATGGGTCATGCGGAGCAGCGTGCCGTTGTCCTGCTCCATCAGGTCGATCTCGATCAGGCTCGATCCCGGCGGAACTTCCTCGCTGCCCTCCCAGCCGAAGCTGTAGGCGAGACGATGCACCGGCACGACCTCGCGGAACGCACCGCGCGCGGCGCGGCTGCGATCGCTGCCGAGCCCCTTGAGGAAGTAGAGGCCCCCGGGATGCGTCTCGGTCGCGGCTTCGAGCCCCATCCAGCTCACGATCTTCTGCGGATCGGTCAGGAAGGCGAACACGGTTGCAGCCGGGGCTGCGATCTGGATCTCGCGTTGAACGATGAAGGCTTCAGTCATCGATCCATGCTCCATTGACGGTCGGTGCTCAGGGATAATTCGTGACAAGGGCGGTGCGTCAACCCCATGATGGTGTGATGCAATTGTCATCGACGCTGAGCTGGCTGGTCGACGCCGCCGCCGAGACCGCGGGCGCCAACCGGTTGTTGGCGGACCTCGGTAGCCACCTTATCACGGATGGCCTGCCGCTTGCCGGCGGCGCTCTGACGCTCGAGGTTCCGCACCCCCTGATTGCAAGACGAACCTGGCTGTGGCGTGCCGACAATGGCGAGGTTATCGAAGCGCTCGGATTCGCGCCGGAACAACCGTTTGCGATGCCCGACATGGTGGGGTCCGGCGACGCCGGCCGGCGCTGGCTCGGAACCCTCGCGCCCGGCCCGATCCACGAGGGCACGATTGGAACGCGGCCGGATGGCCCGACCCTCGGCTGGATCGGGACACGCGCCTTCACACCTGCCGAGGCGGATCAATTGCGCGAGGCGGCGCGGTTCATGGCTGCGCCGCTCGCCGCGCTCGCGGCACGCGCGACACTGACGGCGGCACTGGAGGCTTATCTCGGCCGACGCAGCGCGGCGCGCGTGCTGGCATCGCCATTGCGGCGCAATACCGGCGAAACCATCCGGGCGGCACTGCTGTTTGCGGACCTTCGCGGCTTCACCGCGCTGTCGGAAAGCCATCCGCCTGCCGAGGTGATCGCGGCGCTCGATGCCTGGTTCGACCGCATCGCGGGCGCCATCCACGCCTTCGGCGGCGAGGTGCTGAAATTCATCGGCGACGGCCTGCTCGCGATCTTTCCGGTCACGACCAGCGCGCGCAACGCATCCGAGGCGGCATTGCGCGCGGTGTCGGCGGCGCGCGTCGGCATGGCGCATCTCGACGTAGAGCGACGCAAGCAGGGCTTGCCGCCCCTGCCATTCGGCGCGGCGCTGCATCTCGGCGAGGTGCACTGGGGCAATATCGGCGCCGCCGACCGCCTCGACTTCACCGCGATCGGCGCCGCGGTCAATCTGGTGAGCCGGCTCGAAGGGCTCTGCAAGCCGCTCGAGCAGACCGTGCTGGTTTCGGGCGCCCTCGCCGCCGAGACCGAGACGCCGCTGGTCGCGCTCGGCAGTCATGAATTGCGCGGCATTGCGCGGCCATGCGCGGTCTTCACTTTGCCGGAGGGGTGAGCCAGTCATCTGAACAGGCGCAGCCATGGCGCCAGATGAAATGCGCTCATCAGCGCGTACATCGGGACCATGCCCTGCAATGACAGCGGCCCCTGCATCGCGCCGCAGATCATGTCGGCCGGCGCCATCGCGGCAATCAGCGCCATCACGGCAAAGGTCGGCGCCGCCGCCAGCGACAGCAGGCGCGCCAAAGCCTGGCCCCGTCCGCCAAACCTGCCCCTCAACCAGACCTCGCGTGTTTCGATTTCGGTCATCGTTCGATCTCTCTGGAGATGATCCATGTCGTCATGTGCTAGGTTAGGACCGGGCCTCGGAGGGTGAGAGTGACAAGTGTGTCGGGATTCGAATGGACTCGCTGATTACGGCTGCGGCGCGCGCGCTCGCGGCGGGTGATCCCCTCGGCGCACTGAAACGGGTGGCCCTGCGTGACGATGCGCCGGCGCTGGCGCTGCGCGGCATCGCGATGGCCCGGCTCGGCGAATTCGCCCGCGCCAAGGAGCTGCTGCGGCGCGCAGGCCGCGCCTTCGGCCCGCGCGAAGCCGTCGCGCGGGCGCGCTGCGTGGTGGCGGAGGCCGAGATCGCGCTGGTGTCGCGCGACCTTTCCTTTCCCGGGAAGAGCCTCGCCGCGGCACGCGCAACGCTCGCGGCGCGAGGCGATGCGCTCAATGCCGCCCATGCCGGCTATCTCGAAATTCGCCGCCTGCTGCTGATCGGGAGCCTCGATGCGGCCGAGCGCATGCTTGATGGTCTCGACCCGGCGCCGTTCCCGCCGGCGCTGCGGGTCGGCCATGAACTGGTGGTCGCCGGAATCGCGATGCGGCGATTGCGGACCAAGCCGGCACGCGAAGCGCTGGCCCGCGCAAGGGAAGCCGCGCGCCGCGCCGGCATCGCCGAACTCGCGGCCGAGGTCGAAAGCACCGCGCGCCTGCTCGCGACACCCGCGGCGCGTCTGATCGCGCGCGGCAGCGAGCGGCCGCTCTTGCTCGAGGAGGTCGAAGCCCTGATGGCGTCGAAGGCGCTCGTCGTCGATGCCTGCCGCTATGTCGTGCGCGATATCAGCACCACGGTCTCGCTGACCCGGCGGCCGGTGCTGTTCGCGCTCGCGCGCGCGCTGGGCGAGGCGTGGCCGCAGGACGTGTCGCGCGGCGCGCTGATCGCGCGGGCCTTTCGCGGCAAGCACGCCGATGAATCGCACCGTGCGCGGCTACGTGTCGAGATCGGACGGCTGCGCCGCGCGCTGCGGCCGCTGGCCGATCTCAGCGCCACGCCGGACGGCTTTGTGCTGGAGCCGCATGGCCGGCGCGAGGTGAGCGTTTTGGCGCTGCCGGTCGAGGAGGAGCATGCCGCGGTGCTGGCCTTTCTCGCCGACGGCGAGGCCTGGTCGAGCTCCGCGCTGTCGGTCGCGCTGGGGGCGAGCCAGCGCACCGTGCAGCGTGCGCTCGACACATTGGCCGCCACCGGCAAGGTGCAGTCAGTCGGCCGTGCCCGCGCCCGGCGCTGGATGACGCCGCCGGTACCGGGATTCACGACGACCTTGTTACTCCCTGCCCCGCTGCCGAACGGCTAGCATCGGGGCGCAATTGGAGCGTTTTCGAGCGAAGCGGATATCGCTTCGTGCGAAGAAAATGCGTCAAAACAGGAAATCTGGAGCCTCGATTCTGATTCAATCAGAACCGAAGCTCCAGGCGACAGGAGCGCAGCATGAAAAAGGCCACGGCCGAGATCATCCGGGAATACGGCCCCTTCGACGGCGTCGAGAACGTCGGCGGCGTCAGCTTCGACGGCGAGCAGGTCTGGTTCGCGGCCGGCGATCGCCTGGTGGCCTTCGATCCCGACAGCGGCAACACCACCCGCACCCTCGATATCGCGGCCCATGCCGGCACCGCCTTCGACGGCAAGCACCTCTACCAGATCGCCGAGGACCGCATTCTGAAGATCGAGCCGCAGAGCGCGCGCGTGATATCCACCATCCCCTCGCCCGGCGGCGGCCGCGACTCGGGCCTCGCCTGGGCGGAGGGCTCGCTGTGGGTCGGCCAGTATCGCGATCGCACCATCGTTCAGATCGATCCGGAAACCGGCAAGGTTCTGCGCACCATCGAAAGCAACCGGTTCGTCACCGGCGTCTCCTGGGTCGATGGCGAACTCTGGCACGGCACCTGGGAAGGCGATGAAAGCGACGTGCGGCGCATTGACCCGCAGACTGGCGAAGTCATGGAAAAGCTGGAGATGCCGCAGGGCGTGTTCGTCTCTGGCCTCGAGTCCGACGGCGCCGACCGCTTCTTCTGCGGTAGCGGCTCCGCCAACAACAAGGTGCGTGCCATCCGGCGACCGAAGCGCAGCCGCGCGTGAAGCGATTTGCGATCACCTTTCGGCTAGGGAAAGAATAGAGCGGATCACCTGGCGCTTCTCGTCCGACAAACCCGCGAGCAGCGCCTCGTCGAGATGCTGTTCTCGGATGAGCCGTGCGAAGACAAGCGGGAGCTGTGAGTATCGATAGTCGAACATCTCATCGAGCTCCCTCCTTTGCTGGTGCAGATACTCGCCAACTTCCCACATCTCCGACGGCGTCGCTGCCGCAACGGCCCTGCTCTTGAATTCGACCATCACCTTGGCGAGCGCGCATTCCACCGCCGAATCATAGGCCTTGCGCGCAATCTTCTTTTCGGCTGGGGACCATTGGAGATCACGGTACATAGTGGGCTCTCATGCGCCTGGCGTCGTGCCAACAATCATGGCATTCAGCCGTGGACGCCCGACCGATGCAATGACGCCATAACGTTGCCCCTTTGCCCACCGCTCGGCAAGACCAATTCGTCTGTCCGAGCGGCGCGCTGCATGACGGAGTTCAAACTTCACGCCGGCGCCGGCACCGCGGTGGGCCGCACCGCCGGCATCGGGCGGAAGGTCATCATGATCAGGAACGCGCCGATGCCGACCGCCCAGGAGCCGACATAGAGCCACGTGTAGCTCGCAAAGGTGTCGTAGATCAGGCCGCCGGCCAAAGGCCCGGTCGCCATGCCGAGGCTGCCGGCCATCGCGGTGCCGCCGATCACGGTGCCCATCATCCGCAGCGGAAAATTCTCGCGGATCAGCACGGAATACAGCGGCATGGTGCCGGCATAGATGAAGCCGAAGATCGCCGCGACCGCGTAGAATGCGGCAAGCTCGCGCACGAAGACGTAGCCGAGCGCGCCGAACGCCTGCGCCAGCAGGCCAAGCACCAGCACGCGCTTGGCGCCAAAACGGTCGCCGAGCAGACCGAAGGCGATGCGGCCGCCCATGCCGGCGAGCCCTTCGACGCTGTAGATCGTCACCGCGGCGACCATCGGAATGCCGCAGGTGACCGCGTAACTCACGGTATGGATGATCGGGCCCGAATGGGTGGCGCAGCAGAAGAAATTGGTCGCGATCAGGATGATGAATTGCGGCGAGCGCAGCGCCTGCGCCAGCGACATCGGCGGCTCGCCGTTCTCCGAGACCGCTTCAGCGTGGTCGCCCTGCAGCGCCGGCGGGCGGCGCACCAGGAACGAGACCGGAATCATGATCGCGCCGACCACGCCCGAGACGATCAGCATCGCGGTGCGCCAGTCGTGGTGGGAGATCAGCCAGGCCGCGAGCGGCGACATCGTCATCGGCGCCATGCCCATGCCGGCCGACACCAGCGAGACGGCGAGGCTTCGATGGGTGTCGAACCAGCCGGTAACGCAGGCCATCATCGGGGCGAAGATCGCCGCCGTTGCCGCGCCGACCAGCGCGCCGAACACAAACTGAAAGGCCAGCAGCGACGTCACCTGGCTGGCCAGCGCGAGGCTCGCCGCCAGCACGACCGATCCGGTCAGCACCACCGGCAGCGGCCCGAAACGGTCGGACAGCGTGCCCCAGATCATGCTGGTGAAGGCCATCGCGAGGAAGCCGATCGTCATCGCGCTGGAGATGCCGGTCACCGACCAGCCGGTCTCGCGCGCCATGGGCTGGAGGAACACCGGCAGCGAAAACATGCCGCCGATCGCGACGCAGCCGAGCAGGCCACCGGCCGCGACGATCACCCAGCGATAGGTCGAATTGCTCATTCCGGAACTCCCATTCAGCTCGATCTGGCTGGAAGACGAACGGACCGGACTGGAACCGACAACCAACGCGCGCGCCAGCTCACTTTTTTGCGAGCATGGTGGCCTCGAGCGTCGCTACCGAATATTCCTCCTGGTCAGCGGCCGGCTGGACTGCACCCCGGCTCCGGCGCGATCTCGCCGAGTGGTCGCACCTGCACGAGTTCCAAACCCTGCGTCCTGACAATGAACATGCTCATCGCCGCGTGATGATCCCGACCGAGCGTGACAGGGCCGGTCGGCGACGGAATGGCGAGGCCCGCCATCGCGTCGATGATCGCCTCCTTGTCGAGCTTGCCGGCCTTCTCGGCCGCCGCCTTCAGCGCGATCAGCGTGTTGTAGTGCGTCATCACATAGTTCGACACCGCGACACCGGCGCCTGCAGCGGCGCGGGCCTTCGCGACGAACGCCTTGACGGCAGGATCCTCGCTCGTCGCGACTGCCGGCACCACGGTCACCACGTTCTGGCCCTTGCCGCGGAAGATGCCGAGGTCGACTTCCGACAATCCGAGGAACGCGACGGTGATGTCCTTCAACAGCCCGGCCTCGTCGGCCTGCCGGATGAAATCCATCCCGTCGCCCTTCAACGCAAACAGCAGCACCTTGGCCTTGCTCGCCGCGATCTCCTTGATCAGCGGTGAGAAGTCGGTCTCGGTCCCCAGCGTGTATTTCGTCGCGACCACCTTGCCGCCGAGCTTCTCGATCAGGGGCTGCGCGATGCCGAACATCCGATGGGGCCAGACCCGGTCGGCGCCGAGCAGGAAGTAGGTGTTGCCGAACGTCCGGGTCATGTAGGGCAGCAGCTGGCCGAGCTCCTGGTTCGGCACCGCGCCGAACGAGAACAGATAGCGGCTGCATTTGCCGCCCTCGTAATTGGTGGCATAGAACAGCGGCGTCTTCGAGCTCTCGGCAATCGGCATCAGTGCATTCAGATTACGCGAGGTGATCGGACCAACAACGGCAAACACGCCCTGCTTCTCGACCAGCGAGCGCATCGCCTCAGCGGCCTCCTCCGGCCGCGTCTTGTCGTCGGCATAGATCACCTCGACCGGCCGGCCGAGAATGCCGCCGGCCGCGTTGATGTCCCTGGCGGCGAGATCGAGCCCAAGTTTCGCCTGCTGGCCGTAGAGCTCGACCCCGCCGGAAAACGGCAGCACCGCGCCGACGCGGATCGGTTCGCCGGGTCCAGCGGCGCGCGCCGGCTGAAGCATCGCACCGCAGAGCAGAAGCGCGAGCGTCGTGCAGATGATCGAGCGTGATGCCATGTGCGTCATTCCTTCGAGCAGGACCATGCTTGCTCGATAGTATCGGCGCGGGATATTGAAGAATTCGTCAAACGCGCCGTGCTTGCGTCACAATCGAGGCGATGCTCACCGCGCCCGTCGAGACATCTCCGGGCCACCTTCCCCAAGACTTCTGGCTAGGCAACCCGCATCCGCGGAATGCCGACTCGCGCCTTGCCCTAACCAATGAAAGGACACCTCTTGCAAGACCGCTTCGTCCTGATCTCCGGCTGCTCCGGCGGCGGAAAATCGACGCTGCTTGCTGAACTAGCCGCTCGCGGCTATCCGGTCGTCGAGGAGCCCGGCCGCCGCATCGTCACCGATGAGCTCGCATCCGGCGGCAACGCCCTGCCCTGGGTCGATCCGGCGCCCTTCCTGCGGCGCGCCGTTGACGTCGCACTGCAAGATATCGAGATGGCAAAGGCCCATTCGGGATGGGTGTTCTTCGATCGCGGCCTCATCGACGCGGCGTCGGCGCTTGAGGCGTTGACAGGCGAACCGGTGCTGCACAAGATCTGTTCCGTACATCGCTACCACCGGCGCGTGTTCGTGACGCCGCCGTGGCCTGAAATCTACGTCACCGATTCCGAGCGTCGGCACGGCTTCGAGGCAGCGACGGCGGAATATCAGCGTCTGATGGAGACGCTTCCGGCGCTTGGCTACGACGTCATCGGCTTGCCGAAGCTATCGCCATCCGTGCGGGCCGATTTCGTGCTCACGACGCTCGGCGGCTGCCTCACATCGACGGCCTGATCAGGCCGTCACTCCGCGGCCTCACGCTGCGGGACGCCCTGCTCGACGTCGAGCTGCAAGATGTCGTTGAAGCGGTTGAAGGCGCCGCAGAGCGCGATCCGCCAGGTCAGCTCGACGATCTGCGGTTCCGAGAAGTGTTCGCGCAGGCGTGCGAAAATCTCGTCGCGGGTCTTGTTCCAGTTGTTGGTGACGGCGATCGCATATTCGACCACGAGCTTGTCGAGCGCATCGAGCTCGGGATGATCCTGATAGTCGAGCAGCCGCTCGGCGCCCTCCTGCGACACGCCCTGGACCGCGAGCTTGGGCGCATGGTGCGACACGCAATAGTCGCACTTGTTGAGCAGCGAGACCGTGACCAGCGCGAGCTCGAGATGGCGCTTCGAGACCACCGCCTCGTCGGCGAGATCGACCAGCAGCGACCACATGTGCTTGAAGATCGGCGGGCGCTGCGCCATGACGCCGGCCTGGTTCTCGAACGCGCCATAGGTGGTCATCTTGTCCCACAGCGGCTTGAGCTCGGCCGGCAGGTCGTTCCTGGTCTTGATTGACACGCGTGACATGGATTGCCTCGGATCGGAATTGTACCGATGCAGCCTGCCCCGCTTCGCCTGATACCGCAAGCCGCAGGCCGGCATGGCAGGCGTCACGCCAGGAACTTACCGCCACCCGCGACGCAGTCCGGCTGTCGGCTCAGAACGACGTGCCTCCTCCGAACCGGAACTCCTGCACGATGTCGTATTTACCCTTCGTGATCGGCACGGCGTAATCGAAGCGCAGCGGGCCGAACGGCGAGGCCCAGATCAGGCCGACACCGACCGAGGTTCGCACCACGTTCCCATCGTCGTATTGGAGGCCGCATTTGCAAGCAGCCGTATTCACCTCGCCGGTTGCGGCCCACGACGTCGGGCCTTCATAACCCCAGAGCGAGCCGGCGTCCGCATAGACAGCCCCCTTCAACCCAACCTCGGAGGGCAGGAACCAGAACGGCATCTGCAGCTCCATCGACGCCCCCCAGTATTTGGTGCCGCCGAGCGCATCCCCGACCGCGCCTAAGCTCGCATAGGTGATGTCGCGCGGGCCGATGCCGTTGGTGGCAAAGCCGCGCACGAGATTCGGCCCCATCTGGAAATGGTCCAGCATGCGCAGATCGTTGTCGCCGACCTTGGTGAGCAGGCCGCCCTGCAGGTGGATCAGTCCGATCAGGTCGGACACCAGCGGCGTGTAGTATTTCGCGTCGACCGCGCTCTTCAGATATGTCACGTCGCCGCCGACGCCGGCAAAATCCTGCTTGAAGTCGATCAGCAGGCCGTCGGTCGGGTTCTTGTTGTTGTCGAGGGTGTTGTAGGTCAGCGTGTAGCCGATCTGCGAGGTCCAGGTCGCCCCTGCGGCGAGCTCCTTGCGCACCGGCAAGGTGGATTCGCCGTCGCCGTAGCAGCCATATCCATAAAGCCCTGACGAGACCGAGTTCGTGGGATCGACACCGCCGAGCACACTCTGGATGTAGGCGGGTGTTGGATTGAACGCGAGCGACGGGTTGGCCGGATTGTTGTTGCAGTTCGCATAGGCGCTATCGAGCGAGATTTCCTGCTGATAGAGCGAATAGCGCAGCTGCAGGGTCAGGTCTTCGCGCAAGGCCAGGCCCAGCCGCGGCGAGAACCCGATCGTCTTCACGCCATAGGTCGTGTAGTCCGTCGGCAATTGCTCCTTGTAATACGCATCGAGCCCGAGCGCGACGCGATAGTCGAGCAAATACGGCTCGACAAAGGACAGCGACAGGCCGCGCGAGTACTGGCCGTAGCTGACCGTTGCCTTGGCGAACAGGCCACGACCGAGCAGATTTCGCTCGGAGATGCTGACCTCGGCAAGCGCGCCGTCCGTCGTGGAATAACCGCCCGAGACGGAGAAGTCGCCGGTCGACTTTTCCTCCAGATCGACGACCAACACCACGCGATCGCTCGTTGATCCGGGCTCGGTGGTGATCTTGACGGTCTTGAAGTAGTCCAGATTCTTCAGCCGCCGCTCGGCGCGATCGACCAGCGCGCGGTTATACGCATCGCCCTCGGAGAGATCGAACTCGCGCCGGATCACGTAGTCGCGGGTGCGGCCGTTGCCGCGAATGTCGATCCGCTCGATATAGGTGCGCGGCCCCTCCTCCACGCGAAACACGATCCCCACCGTGTGGGCCTCGAAATTCCGGGCACCGTCCGGACGGATCACCGCGAAGGCGTAGCCGCGGCGCGACGCTTCGATCTGCATGTCCTCGACCGACTTCTCGACCGCCTCGACATTGTAGAGCGAGCCTTCGCCGACGCGCGACAATGAACGCAGCGTCGTCGGATCGAAGCCCGCTATACTCGAGCGGAAACTGACCGTCGCAACGCGGTACTGCTGCCCCTCATCGATCTTGAACGTCACCTGAAAGCCCTTGCGCTCCGGATCATACTCGGCGAGTGCAGCTACGACCTGGACGTCCGCGTAGCCGTGCTTCAGGTAGAAGCGGCGGATCAGGTCACGGTCGGCCTCGACCCGATCCGGGTCGTAGATATCGGCATTGCCGAGAAAGCTCAGGAAGTTCGTCTCATGGGTCTTGATTACGTCCTTCAGGCGCGCCGCCGAAAAACTGTTGTTGCCCATGAACTCGATGGTCTTGATGCCGGTCTTCGCTCCCTCGTCGACGGTGAAGATGAGATCGACGCGGTTGTTCGAGCGTTCGATGATCTCCGGCGTGACGTGCACGTCGTAGCGGCCTGAGCGCCGATAGATCTCGGCGATCCGCAGTGCATCCGACTGCACCATCGGCCGCGACAGGGTACCCCGCGGCTTGGACTGCATTTCGGCAGCGAGCTGCTCGTCCTTGATCTTCTTGTTGCCCTCGAACGCGACGCGGTCGATCACCGGATTCTCGATCACCGAAACGACGATCCGGCCGCCCGCGTGATTGATCTTGACGTCCTGGAACAACCCCGTTCCGACCAGCTCCTTGAGGCCGTCGTCGACGGCAGCCTGATCGAGATGGCCGCCGGGCCCGGGCCTGAAATAGGAGCGGATGGTCTCCGCCTCTACCCTCCGGTTGCCTTCGACCGTGATCGCATCAACCGATCGGGCCGCCGCAGGAGCCAACAATGGCCACGTCACCGGCGTCCCCGGGATCGAAAAGCCCGACAGCACGATCGCCGCGACAAAGCTCCGCCACGTCTTCATTCCACACCTCGCGAACAAGAAGCCCGTTGTGACGGGATGGTGATGGCTGCGGTGTGGCTGCAGGATTGCGGAATTATTTCCAGTGGTTTGGGACTGTTAGCGCGACGCGACGCGGCCGGCATCGCCGATTGGTTCGGGCTGCGCGCGACGCTTACAGTTCAGAAACACTATGCTTACGAAAAGGCGCAATGCCGCCCACAAGCGACGCGTATGCTGGTCAATTGGTGGCTGAGCGCGCTGGAACGCGCCCGATGACGTTATGATGAGGACCCAGTCGCGGATCATGCTTGCAAACACTCCGAAGATCCTGATCGTCGAAGACGATCTGCAGACCAGAGACTTGATTGCCCGCTACCTGCGCGACCAATCCTGCCTGGTGGCCACCGCCTCGAACGGCAGGGAAATGGATCGTTACCTTGCCGGGCATTCGCTCGATCTCGTCGTCCTCGACCTGATGCTGCCCGGAGAGGATGGACTGACCCTGTGTCGCCGCCTGCGCGGCGACTCGACGATCCCGATCATCATGCTCACGGCAAAGGGCGAGGACCTCGACCGGATCCTCGGGCTCGAGATGGGCGCGGATGACTATCTCGCCAAGCCGTTCAATCCGCGCGAGCTGCTGGCGCGGATCAACGCCGTGCTGCGCCGCCAGGCCCAGGCCGGCCTTGCCGGGCGCTCGGGCCAGAGCGCCGCGCGCCTGCGCTTCCAGGACTGGACCATCGATCTTCGCCTGCGCGAATTGCGCGATCCCGACGGCGCCCAGGTCCCGTTGACGAGCGCGGAGTTCGACCTGCTCCAGGTGTTCTGCGAGCGTCCCGGCCGGATTCTGACGCGGGATGGCCTCCTGACCATGACGCGCAGCCGGCCGGCCAGTCCGTTCGGGCGCAGCATCGACGTGCTGGTCAGCCGGCTTCGCCGCAAGCTCGATACGAGCGAAGGATCGTCGGTGATCCGGACGGTGCGCACCGGCGGCTACATCTTCACGCCGCATGTGGAGGACGCATGAGCTGGACCCGCAGGATCGCCGCGCTTTTCAGCTTCCACCGGATCAGTGGCCAGATCGCCGCGCTGATCCTGCTTTCGCTGGTGCTTATCCATGCGCTGATCGGGCTCTATTTCGTCAGCCAGAAGCCGAGATCGTTTGCGGACAGGCCGGTCCATCAGTTCCAGCTGGTTGCCAGGCTTCTGAGCGAGGCCCCTGCGGCCGATCGCGCAACGCTGTTGCGCGCTGCCGATCGCGCCTTTCCCCGGCTGCACCTCACATTGCGCGACGCAGATCTGGGCTCGTCTGACGATGCTTCGTCCGAGGTACCTGGCGTCGACGATATCGACGAGTTTTCCTCGAAGACCGCGCCGGCGGCGGTTCGGTTGCCGGACGGAGCCCTGTTCGAAGCGACGATCGGCCCGACGAAAATGCCGCCGTTCTTCGGCGGGTTCTGGGTCAGCACGTTCCTGTTCCTGTTCGTCAGCGTCACGCTGCTCGGCGTGTGGGCCGGCCGCGCGCTCAGTGCGCCACTCTCCGCGTTTGCCCGCGCCGCCGAGAATTTCAGCATCAGCCAGGCCGCTGCGCCGCTGCCGGAGACCGGCCCGGAGGAAATCCGGGCCGCAGCGGTCGCGCTCAATCGCATGCGCGAACGCATCACCACGTTGATGAATGACCGCACGCGCATGCTCGCCGCCATCAGTCACGACTTGCGCACGCCGATCACCCGGCTGCGGCTCAGGTCCGAATACATCGAAAACGATGCCCAGCGCGCGGAGACCCTGCATGACCTCGACCAGATGCAGGCCATGCTGGAATCCGTGCTGTCATTCCTGAGCGGCGGCAGCGCGGCGAAGCCGACGCTCGTGAACGTCGCCGCGCTGCTGCAGACGATCTGCGAGCAATTCTCCGATTGCGGTCACGTCGTGCGCTACCAGGGCCCGGTCAGGGCTTCGTTCCTGATCCGCCCGAGCGAGATCAGCCGCACCGTGACCAATTTGGTGGAGAACGCCCTGAGGTTCGGCAGCGAAGTCGATATCCTGCTTACCGCGTCAGCCGATCAGGTCACGATCGATGTCTCGGACGACGGTCCGGGGATTCCAGAGCACTGCCGGGCCGAAATGCTGAAGCCGTTCGTCCGCGGCGACGAAGCCCGCACCATGGACGAGACAAGCGGCTTCGGGCTTGGCCTTTCGATCGCGCAGGCCATGGTGTGCGGACATGGCGGCGAGCTGTCGCTGCACGACAACACGCCGCACGGCCTTCTTGTCCGCATCAAATTGCCAGGGCCCGTGCACCTCGGATCGGATCGAAGCGGGGCGAGCGCGTCTCGATCCGTGCTTCCTGAACTCGTGTCCGGCTAGAGCAAGATTCAGAAGCGCTTGCCCCTGCCACCCGGCCGCTTTGGCCGGCAGGATCAGCCCTTCTTCGGATCGGCGCGCGTGTTGCGCAGCAGATTGTCGCGCAGCCTCGCAACGGTCTTCTGCACGACGGGAAATTCGTCGCCGAGCCCGGTGGCTTCGACCAGGGACACATTGATGTCCTTGTCGAGCAGGCGTCGGCCGGCCGGCGTCAGGCTCACGCGAACCTGCCGCTCGTCGGCGGGATCTCTGACGCGGCTGATGTAGCCGCTCTGCTCCAGCTTCTTAAGGATCGGAGTCAGCGTGTTGGATTCCAGAAACAGCTTCTCGCCGAGCGCGCTGACGGTCTGCTCGTCCGCCTCCGACAGCGCCACCATGGCGATGTACTGGGTGTAGGTCAGGCCGATCGCATCCAGGATCGGCTTGTAGGCGCGGCCGAAGGCCAGATTGGCCGAATAGACCGCAAAGCACAGAAAATTCGAGAGTTTTCGGCCTCTGGTCTCGGCTTTGGAAGAGCGGGTCACGGGCGTCTCCGGAGTTTGTGATGTCCCGGTGCATATAAATCGTATCCGATTAAATCGGAAGTGCTTGACACGATCAAGCCCGAGACCTATTTCGAGGCGTACACGATTAGATCGGATACGATCTACATTCATCCAAAAGGAGCTCGCCATGACCGCCAATGCACAGGTTCTCGTCACCGGAAAGACCCACGTCACCGCCGGCCCGAACGGCGCCGCCCGCTCGCGCGACGGCTTTCTCGACGTCAAGCTGCCGCAGCCGCACCCCGCCGCGGAAAACCTGTTCGCGGCCGCCTGGTCGGCCTGCTACATCGGCGCGATCCAGCTCGCCGCCGGTCAGCGCAAGGTCAAGCTCGCGAGCGAGCCCGAGGTCGACGCCGAGATCGATCTGAACCAGGCCGGCAGCGACTACTTCCTGAGCGCCCGCCTCAACGTCCACGTCCCCGGCGTCGAGCGCGAGATTGCGCAGGAGCTGATCGAAGCCGCGCACGGCATCTGCCCCTACTCCAAGGCGGTTCACGGCAACATCGCCGTCACGACCACCCTCGTCTGAAACGAACGCATGACGATCTCCGACGCGGGCCGGCCGCTTGCCGGCTCGCGATCGGACAAGGTCAGCAAGCAAATCCTGGAGTTCAAGATGACCAGCAAGCTGATGAAGGCGACGCGCCTCCTCGCAAGGACGGCCTTGTTCACCGCAAGCCTCCTGACAATTCCGAGCGCACAGGCGCAGCAGCCGGCCGGCTTCGCGCGAACCGACCTGCAGCGCCACGACCTCAGCACCTCCGGGCGTGAAGCCGTGCAGGTGCGTGTCGACATCGCGCCGGGCAAGGCATTCGGCCGCCATACGCATCCGGGTGAAGAAATCATCTATGTGCTCGCCGGCACGCTCGAATACGACGTCGACGGCAGGCCGCCGGCGAGGCTGAAGGCCGGCGACGTGCTGTTCATTCCCGCCGGCACGGTCCATGCGGCGAGGAATGTCGGCGACGTCACTGCCAGCGAGCTTGCGACCTACATCGTCGAGAAGGACAAGCCGCTGCTGACCCTCGTAAAGTGACCGATCCCGCCTGCCCGCCCCTGCGTCTGGGCAGGCACGGCGACATCGTGCTCACTTCGTGCCGTGAGCCTCGGCCTGCCGCACCGGCCGCGCGTTGAAGATCAGGAAGCTGAGCGCGGCCATAATCCACACCCCGATGCCGCCATAGAGCATCACCCAGCCGAAGCCGCTCGCCAGTGCCTGATGCACGACCGGGCCGGTCAGCTCCGGCGCGGATGCGATGTCGCCGGCCGCGATCCGCTCGGCGATTGCCCGGAGTTGCACGCCGTCCAGCGCGGGCAGCACCGCCTTCAAATGCGCCAGCACACCGCTTGCCAGGATAAAGCCCATCAGCGCGATGTTGACTGACAGCGAAACCATTCGCGCGCTCATGTCGATGCCCGAGGCCATGCCGGCGCGGTCGCTCGAGACCGAGCCGGTCGTCGTGTTGGTGACCGGAGTGTTGGTGATGCCAAGACCAATTCCGGCGAGCAGGCAGCCCGGCAGCATCGTCACCCAGTCCGGCTGCGCGGCGGCGCTGCCGAATTTCATCAGCATGAATCCGGCGCCGATCGTGAACAGCCCCACCGGAATGATCAGGCCCGGCTGATAGCGCAGCGACAAGCGTTCGGCGAACGGCGGCATCACCAGCGTCGGCAGCGTGTAGGCAAGCAGCGCAAGACCCGCGGACACGCTGTCATAGCCGAGGCCGGCATGAAACCAGATCGGCAGGTAGATCATGAACGGCCAGTAGCTGAGGTTCATCGCCGCCGAGCCGACGATCGAGCCGGAGAAAGCTGGAATCCGAAACACTGAAAAGTCGAACATCGGCCGCCGGCTGATCTTCTCGGCAACCAGGAACGCGATGAAGCTCCCGGCGGAGACGCCGAGGATCGCAAGCCCCTTCGGACTGACGAAGCCGAGATCCGGACCCTGCGTGATGTAGAAGGCGAGGCAGAACACGGCGAGCGACATCGTCACGATACCGGCGACGTCGAGGCTGCTCGCCTTCGGATCCTTCGATTCATGCACGCCGCCAATCGTGAGCACGAACGCAACGGCCGCGAACAGCACGTGGACGAGGAACACCCACTCCCAGCTCAGCGCCGCGACGACGGCGCCGCCGATGATCGGGCCGAAGCCGAGACCGATGCCGAAGATGACGCCCCACCAGCCCCAGGCGACGGCGCGCACCCGGCCGCCCTGGAACTCGTGCGAGAGCACGGCGATCTGGCAGATCAGGAGCGCGCCGCCGCTCAGGCCCTGCAGGAACCGGGCGACAATCAGCATTTCCACGCTCGAGGCGACGCCGCAGATCAGCGAGGTGACGCCGAACGCCGCGATCGCGACCAGGAAGATGCGCTTGCGTCCATAGCGGTCCGCCACCGTCCCGATCGCCATCAGCACCGTGGTGACCGCGATCGTGTAGGCGTTCATGATCCATTGCAGCGCCTTGAAGTCGGCATGCAGCACCCGCTCCAGCGTCGGCAGGATCGCGGGGATGCTGGAAATCTCCAATCCGAACATCAGGCAGGCAAGGCATACGGCGGACAGCACGACAGCGCCGCGGCGGCTCAGTTCAGTAGACATGATCAAGCCTTTTGTTGTGGCAAGCCAACGGAGTACCGCACGCTGTTGCCAGGGTGCTGGCAGCAGCGTCGGTCGATCGACTCACGATGTATTGAGGCAGCAGCGGCAGGAATCGGGTGGCCGCAGCGCTTCACAGCGCAAAGCTAGTCATGGCTTGAGCATTGGTGAATTGGATGACTAGATATTTCAGAGACAACAAATCCGGATGACTGACATGACCACGCTCGACGTCGACGCCGTGAAGACATTCGTGACCATCGCCGATCTCAAGAGCTTTACCCGCGCCGCCGAAACGCTCGGCACCACGCAGGGCGCGATCAGCGTCAAGCTGAAGCGGCTGGAACGCCAGCTCGGCCACAGGCTGATCGAACGGACACCGCGCCTGGTGCGCCTGTCGGCGCAGGGCGCGGCTTTCCTCGCCCCTGCGCAGGAATTGCTCGCCGCGCATGATCGCGCCATCGCGGCGTTGTCGCCGGTGCGTCCGCGTCGCTTCTCGCTCGGCATCGCCACCCATGTCGGAGGCGCGGAGGTCCCGACCTTGCTGGCGCGGCTGCATGCGCACGACCCGACGCTCACCATCGAAGTCCGGCTCGAGGACTCCCGCGACCTGCTCGATGCCTTCGATCGCGGCGAGATCGACGCCGCCATCGTCCGCCGCGAGGACGACCGCCGCGACGGCGAGATGCTGGCGACGGATCACTATGGCTGGTTCGCCACGCCGGACTTCGTCCATCGCGCGGGCGAGCCACTGCGGCTCGCCGCCTCCTCGCCGTCCTGCGGCGTGCTCAACATCGCGACGCGCGCGCTGGCGGCGGCGGGCATCCCGTGGACGGAAAGCCTCCTTGGCTGCGGGTCCTTTGCCGTCGCCGATGCGGTCGCCGCAGGCCTCGCGACTTCGGTGTTCTCCCGCCGGCTCGCCCCGGCCGGGACGATCGAGGTCAGCCGGCGGCTCGGCCTGCCTGCGCTACCGCCGTCCGAGATCATGCTGCTGTCGGCGCTGTCAGATGCAAAGTCACGCGCGGTCCTGAAGACGATCGTTGGCGCCTTTCGCGAGCACCATCGGATGCCTGCGAGCCGCGCGGCAGAGGAAATCCATACCGTCACGGAAGTTGTCGGCTCCTGAGCGATCTGCGCGCCGGCCCGCCTAGCGGCGCGTGCCTCCGGCACGCTTTCCCTCGAACAGCGCACGCTCCGAGGTGAGCGCGTTGGCGAGAAAATCGAGTGTCGCGCGGATGCGCGCGGTGCGCTTGAGATCGTCATGGGTCAATAGCCACAGCGCCGAGCGCGGCTCCGCGAGGGCTTTCGGCGTCAGGCGGCGCAGCGTGGGCGCGAGATCGCCCACATAGCACGGCAGCAGGGCAAGCCCCAGTCCCGCTGCCGCAGCATCGCGCAGCGCCGGAAGCGCGTCGACCCGGCAGGTGATCCGCGCCGAACGCAGGTTCTCGCGCATCCAGCCGGCGACGACGGTCCCCGCCAGCGCATCGTCGAGCCCGATCCAGTCGTGCACAGACAGATCCCTGTCACTGCGGCGGGCGAGATAAGCGCGCGATCCGTAGACCGCATGGGCAATATCGGCAACGCGTCGCCCGACCAGCAGTTCGGATGGTGCCGGTGTCGGGCGGATCGCGATCTCGGCCTCGCGGCGCGTCAGGTTCGCCATCGCATTCGAGATGATGATCTCCGGCTGGATCTCCGGATGCGCGGCGCGCATCGCCGGCAGATGCCGCATCAGCACCGCGCCGAGCGTGTCCGTCGTCGTGATCCGCACCGGCCCCGACGGCCTGAGGTCCCGTCCCGCCAGCTTGCGCTCGAGCGCAAGCACTTCGTCCTCGAGCCGGGCCGCCGACGCCGCCGCGATCTCGCCGGCCGGTGTCGGCGCGTAACCGTCGCGGAAGCGCTCGAACAGGCGGGTTCCGATCGCGTCCTCGATCGTGCCGAGGCGGCGAAACACGGTGGAATGCGTGACGCCGAGCTGGCGCGCCGCCCCCGAGAGGCTGCCTTCCCGCGCGACCGCGAGGACAAGGCGAAGGTCATTCCAGTCAAGCGGGCTGTTCATTTTTGCAAACTCAATTGGCAGAGTTGGCGAATACCTTATCACGGACAAACAGGCCATCTTTCCGAAAAGTTCGGCCGACGGGCGCACCTCGTGTGCCGCGCCGGCAAACGCAGGGGAGCCGGCAGGTGACGAGCGAGACCACCGAGACGTTGCAATTGCACGCCGCGCGGCCGGCGACGGTCGACCCGCGGCGATGGCTGGCGCTGCCGGTGCTGCTCACCGGCGCCTTCCTGCCGATCCTCGATTTCAATGTCGTCAACCTCGCGCTCCCCGCCATTCGCGACAATCTCGGCGCCAGCCCAAGCGAGGTGCAGTTCGTGATCTCGGCCTATGCCGCGACCTACGCCGTGTTCCTGATCACCGGCGGCCGGCTCGGCGACCTCTTGGGGCGGCGGCAGATGTTCCTGACCGGCGTCGCCGGCTTCACGATCGCATCCGTGCTGTGCGGCATAGCGTGGTCACCGGCCATGCTGGTCGCCGGGCGGATCCTGCAGGGCCTCACCGCCACCGTGATGGCGCCGCAGGTGCTCGCCTCGATCCGCGTGCTGTTTCCGGCGGCCGAACAGGGCCGCGCACTCGGCTTCTATGGCGCGACCTTCGGCCTTGCCAATATCTGCGGCCAGCTGCTGGGCGGCGTGCTCGTGTCGGCGCATCCGTTCGGACTGGCCTGGCAGGCGATCTTCCTGATCAACCTGCCGATCGGCCTCGCCGCCTTCGTCGGCGGCCTGCTGTACCTCGCCGACTCGCGCGCTGCGCACGCGCAGCGGCTCGACGTCGGCGGCGTCATTCTGCTGTCGCTCACGCTCGGCCTTCTGGTCTATCCGCTGATCGAGGGCCGGGAATCCGGCTGGCCTGTCTGGATCGTCGCGATGCTGCTGGCCTCTCCTCTGATGCTCGCCGGCTTCGTCCGCTTCGAGGCTCGCCTCGAAGCACGTGGCGGCGATCCGCTGGTCGCGCTGCATCTGCTGCGCAACAGCGATTTCGTGATCGGGCTGGTGATGGCGCTGGCCTTCTACATGCTGTCGTCGTTCTATTTGACCTTTGCGGTCTACCTGCAAAGTGGCCTGCACCGATCTCCGCTGGAAGCCGGCCTCGCCACCCTGCCCTTTGCCGCCGGCTTCTTCGTCAGCTCGCTGGTGTCGTCGCTGGTGATGCAATGGCTCGGCCCGCGCACGCTGACGCTGGGCTTTGCGCTCCAGGTCACAGGCTTCGGTGTCGTGATGCTGTCGGTCGGCGGCGCGCTCCCGCAAAGCCTCGAATTCGGCCTGATCTGCGGCGGGCTCGGCTTCGGCACCGTGATGCCCTCGGTGATCAAGGCCGTGATCGGCAGCATCGATCCGCGCCATGCCGGGCTGGCATCGGGCATGATGATCTCGACCTTCCAGATCGGCGCCGCACTCGGCGTCGCGGTGATCGGCGGCGTCTTCTACAGCCTGCTCGGGCCGCATCCGCGGGCCGACGATTACGCGCACGCCTTCACGATCGCGCTCGGCTGCAACGTCGCGCTGCTGGCGCTCGGCGGCTGGCTGTCGCTGTGGCTGCCGCGCGAGCCGGCGGCGGGTTGAGATCGACACCGCCGACACGGCTATTGCTTTGCGGCCGCGAGCGGCGGCGGAAACAGCAGCTTGAGCAGGATGGCGGCAAGCAGTGTCACCAGGGCGAGACCAGTGGAGAGATAGAGCGCGCTCGCATCGCCGAACCGGTCGATCACGATGGCATAGATCAGCGGCGCCGCCGCCGGCAGGATGAAGCTCGGGACAATGAGCCGGCCGACCAGCGTACCATAGCTGCGGTGATCGAACAGGATCAACGGCAGCGTTCCCCTGGTGATGGTCAGAATGCCGTTGCAGGCGCCGTAGAGCAGCGCGAACGCGATCCCCATCTCCCGCGCCGATCCGCTGAACAGGCCAGCGATGAAGGAGAGCGGCATGATCAGGCAGGCCATCAGGTTGAGCCCGAGTGGATCGATCCGTCCGCCGAACAAGACTTCGCAGAGACGCGCGGCGGATTGCCCGATCCCCCGCAGCGTTGCGATCCACACCGCAACGGTGATGGTGAGCCCGAGGCCGGTGAGCACCGCGATCATGTGCGCGGACATGCCGGCGTTCAGGAAGTTCGCGCCGGTCATGATCACGGCATAGAGCCCGCTGGCCGCCGCAAGCTGCCGCCGCCCCACCGCGCGCGGTTGCCTTGATGCTGCCGCAGCAGAGCCCGGCGCGCCGGCAAATCGCTGGTTCGGAATCAGCAGATGCAGCGGGATCGTCAATAGCGCGATGCCGGCATAGGTCAGCACGGCGATGCGCCAGCCGAAATGGTCCGAGAGCATATGGCCGAACGGCCAGAACACGGTGGCGGCCAAGCCACCAAGCAAGGTGATCCCGGACATCGCGCGGCGCGCCTCCGGCCCGCCGATCCGGGCCAGCGCCGCGAAGGCGGCATCGTACAGCGTCAGCCGCATGCCGAGGCCAAGAACGATCCAGGACACGAAATAGCTACCGATCTGGTGCGAGACCGCGAGACCGGCGCAGCCGAGCGCGTTGATGACGGCGCCCGCGACCATGACCTGCCGGCCACCGCTTCTGTCCACCCACCTCCCGGCAAGGGGCGACGTCACCCCCATCACCAACAGCGCCGCGGCAAATCCGCCGTAGACGATGTCGCGGCTCCAGCCCAGATCCGCGGCGATCTGCTCGCCGAAGCCGCCGATCAGATAGTAGGTCGCGCCCCACGAGATCAGTTGAGCCAGCCCGAGGGCAATCACGACCCGGCGTGCGATCACCGGGCCGTTTCCTTGTCTGACGGCAGCGTGGCAGCGCCCGGCCCGAGCGGCCGCTGCATCAGCACGGTGTCGACCCATTGCCCGAACTTGAAGCCCACCGACCTCAGCGTCCCGACCATTTCGAAGCCCATGCGACGGTGCAGCGCGATCGATCCGGCGTTGCCGCTGTTACCGATCACGGCGATCATTTGCCGCCAGGGTCCCGCCTCCGACCGTTCGATCAGCGCCCGCAGCAGCGCCGCGCCGACGCGACGGCCGCGCAGGGCTTCCGACACGTAGACCGAGTCTTCAATGGTGTTGCGATAGGCCGGCCGCGGCCGGTACGCTGTCGCGTAGGAGTAGCCGGCCACTCGTCCGTCGATATCGGCCACGAGATACGGCAGCCCCGCGGCCAGCACGGCGGCACGGCGCCCGAGCATCTCGTCGAGTGTCGGCGGCACTTCCTCGAAGGTCGCCAGCCCGTTGAGCACGTGGTGCGCGTAGATGCGCTGCACCTCCGCCATGTCGACCTCTGTGGCGTCGCGGATCACGGTATCTTCGTTGTCGCTCATCCTTCCCTCGTGTTGCGGCATCATGGCTGTGCTTCGACGGCGCGTCGGTGCATGTTGCAGGCACCACGGGCTCATCTCGACATCGCTGCGCGACAGTCCGATATCCGCCAGCAGGCGATCGTCGAGCTCGCGCAGCGCCCGCCGGCGGCGGATGCGCGAATCTGGCGAGACCGCAAGATAGCGCCCCAACTCGACGATGACACCGCCAATGGACTTGAGGCCGGACAATGCCTGCTCCCGGTCTGCCGAAGCCGTCGCTTGCCGGACTATGCGCCGCGGCGTTATATAAGTGAAGCTTTGAAAGCTTATGCGCGGCATAAGAGATACTTTGATGAAGAACCTCAACCTCGATTATCTCGAAAGCTTCGCTGTCGTGATCGACTGCGGCAGCTTCTCGGCGGCGGCCGAGCGGCTGCAACTCACGCAGCCCGCGGTGAGCCTGCAGGTGCGCCAGCTCGAGCGCAGCCTGAATGCGACCTTGATCGAGCGGGTCGGACGCAAGGCCAGACCGACCGCCGCCGGCGTCGCGCTGCTCTCGCACGCGCATCAGATCAATGCGGCGGTGGCATCGGCGGTCGACGCCGTTGCACAGCAGACGACCGGAACGGCAGGCCGCGTGCGCCTCGGCACCGGTGCGACCGCCTGCATCTTCCTGCTGCCGCCGATCCTGAAGGAGCTGCGCGCCGCGCTGCCCTCGCTGGAGATCACGGTCACGACCGGCAACACCGCGGAGATCGCCCGGGCGGTCGAGGACAACACCATCGACATCGCGCTTGTCACGCTGCCGGTGTCGGGGCGCAGCTTCGAGATCACGCCAGTCGTGAACGACGAGTTCGTGCTGATCGCGCCCCGCGACATGAAACTGCCGGCGCGGATCACCCCGGAAGTGCTGGCGACGAGGCCCGTGCTGCTGTTCGAGCCGGGCGGCAACACCCGGCGCACCGCGGACGAGTGGCTGGCGCGCGGCGGCGTGTCGCTGAAGCCGCTGATGTCGCTCGGCAGCGTCGAGGCGATCAAGGAGATGGTGCGCGCCGGGCTAGGCTGCGCGGTGCTGCCCGGCATGGCCGTTCCCGCCAGCACCAAGCAGCGCGACCTGATCGTCCGGTCGCTGTCACCAAAGCTCTACCGCCGGCTCGCGGTGGTGATCCGCCGCGACAAGCGCCTCGATCGGGGGCTGCGGCAGACCTTGTCGGCGCTGAAGGGGCTCTCGGCCAAGGACAATGGCCGCTAGAGCGTCGAGCGAAGCGGACGTCGGTTCGCGTCGGGAAAGCAGGCAAGACAAGAAGCGAAAGCTTCGGTTCTGATTCAATCAAAACCGAAGCTCTCGGAGCACGCCGCGCGTTCGCCCTGCTCCACCCCTTACGTCGCCTTGCGCTCCTGCTCCGCGATCTTGCGGAACGCGGCCTCGCCGGCATCGGTCACCGCCGCCCATTTTGCGTTCGGCGTGGCCTCGGCGTCGTAATTGTCGTGCCAGTTCCACCATTTGTAGGTCGGGCCCTGCGGATAACCCTTCGGCGAGTCCTCCCAGAGTTCCTGGCGACCGAGCGGCGTGATGTCGAGATAGCTCCACACCGTACCCATCGCTTCGTCGCCGCGGCTGTTGACGAGATAGGTGCGGAAGATCCGCTCGCCGTCGCGGATGAACACGTTGTGGCCGTGCCACTCGGCGACGCCGAAGTCGGCGTCAAAACTGTCGGTGATCGTGTACCATGGCATGTCCCACTCCATCCGCGCCTTCAGACGCGCGATGTCGGCCTGCGGCGCGCGCGAAGCGTAAGCGAGCGTGGTGTCGCGCTGGTTCAGATGGGAGAGATGACTGACCTGATCGGCGCCGAGCGAACAGCCGCGGCAGCCGTGATCCGGCCAGCCGAACACGCCGGGCTCGAAGAAGGCGCGGTAGACGATCAGCTGCCGGCGCCCCTCGAACAGGTCGAGCAAGGTCGCCTTGCCGTTCGGTCCTTCGAAGACATACGGCTTCTCGACCGCCATCCAGGGCATTCGCCGCCGCTCTGCCGCTAGCGCGTCGCGTGCCCGCACCTGGGCCTTTTCCTTCACCAGCATCTCCAGGCGTGCCGCCTCCCACGCCTCCCGCGACACCACCGGCGCTGTCTGCATCGCCGCCAGTCCGCCGCGATCGTTTTCAGCTGATTTATTCATGATGGTCTCTCCATCTCCGATTTGGACGAACTCCGGGACCCCAGCGCGGTTCCATCGCCGCCCGCCGTTCGCCGTTGGTCATGCCCCAATCTGGCGCCGCGGCAGCAGTGAGCGGGAGTGACAAGTGTGTCGGGATTTTCACGCATGCGATCCGGCACGCAACCTGTCTTTGCGATATGCTTGCACTTTGCAATTATCTGTGCGAACCTCTCACCCCATGAAACAGACCGCGCCTGCGTCCGACGATGGGCTGAAGCTCAGTGCCTGGCTGCCCTACCGACTGTTCGTGGTCGCGGCACAGGTCGCCCGACCGCTCGAGCGCTTCTACGGCGAGACGTTCGGATTGAGCCAGGCCGGCTGGCGCATCCTCGCCGTCATCGCCGAGCGCGACGCCGCTAACGCCTCCGAGATCGGCCGCGCCTGCGCGCTCGACCCGTTTGCGGTCAGTCGCGGCATCGGCCAACTCGTCGAGCTCGGCTTCGCGGTGCGGCGCTCGGGCAGGACCGACCGGCGCTTCGCCGCCGTCAGCATTACCCGCAGCGGCCGGGCCGCGTTCAACCGGATCGCCACACTCGGCAGCGCGATCGAGGCGCGGTTGCTGGCGCGGCTGTCAGAGACCGAACGCGTCACGCTCGATTCCGCCCTCGCCCGGCTTGAGGGAGAAAGCGCGCGGATCGATGCCGACGGCTGGCGCGCACTGCGCGATGACGCCGGCACGCCATGACAGTCCTCCTGTTCGTGCTGACCGCGCTGCTCTGGGGCGGCGGCGCGCTGGCAACGGCGATGCAGGCCGGCGCGACGCCCGCGCCGTGGTCGGTCGCGCTGCGCATGGTGCTCGCGGGCGTCATCCTGCTCGGCTACGGCCGGCTGCGCGGCGTGCCGTTCGCGATCCCGCGAAAGGACCGGCCGGCGGTCGCGTTGCAGGGCCTGCTGTTCTTCGCCATTGCCTTCATCGCCTTTTATGAGGCGACCGCACGGATGCCGAGCGGGCTTGCGGCACTCGTCCTGTCGACATCGTCGCTGTTCGCGGCCGTGATCGCGCGCGCCGCACTCGGCGTTCCGATCTCCTCCGGCTTCGTATCGGGCGCGCTGTGCGGCATCCTTGGCCTCGCGATCATCTTCCTGCCCGGCGCCGCCGCGCACGGCGCCGTGCCGCTTGCGGGTTTCGCCTGGGCGCTCACTGCGGCCATCGCAACCGGCGCCGGGACAACGGTCGGTGCGCGCAACCAGCGCGCCGGACTGCCTGTCGTCTCGGTGCTCGGCTGGGGGGCGTTCGTCGGCGCCGCCGCGAGCGCGCTCTGGGCCGTCGCGACCGGCACGCCGTTTGCCGCCGACATCTCGCTCTCCTACGTGGCGAGCTTCCTCTATCTTGCGATTGCCGCCTCCTGCATCACCTTCATGCTCTATTTCGAGCTGGTGCGCCGGCTCGGTCCCGGGCGCGCGGCCTATACGCTCGCGCTGGTGCCGCTCGTCGCGCTGGTGCTGTCCGCGCTGTTCGAGCACCTTGCGCTGGGCTGGCCGGTGCTCGCCGGCGCCGCCACGATCCTTGCCGGCAACGTGCTGGTGCTGGCGCGCGCCTAGACCATTCCGCGGTCGGCGCGCAGCTCGCGGGTGCAAACGGCTGGCCGACGGCGCCATGCCGCAGCCGCCGGGCGAGCAGACTAATGCCCGCGAGGACCAGGAACACTGCGAAGTAGCCGACGGTCGCAGCGATCAAGCCAGCCAGCGGCTGGTGTGATCAGCGTCGCGACATCGTAGGCGGCATCGAACAGTCCGATGCCGGACGCAATCTGCGTTACGGGAACGGCGCGCACCACCGGAAGCGCCAGCAGCGGATACGTCATCGACATGCCGCAGCCCGCGACGATCACACCCGCAATGGCGGTCTGCTCGTCGGGGGCGAGGCCCAGGATCAGCATGCCGCCCGCCAGGGCCGCGAGCGCAAGCAGTATCGGACGCGGCCCCGTGGCGCGATCGCACACGCCGCTGAACACGGGTCGGGCCAGCGCAAACGCCGCCAAGAATGCGAACAGCGCGATCGAGCCGCCCTGCCAGCCGCGATGCAGGAACGCGAGGACGACAAAGCTGGTTGTGCCGATGTAGCTCATCACGGCGAGGCCGAAGGCCAGCGTCGGTCGCCAGATTGCCCCGAGGATCGCCGTCAGCGGCACGGTCGCCGCACCGTGCGGCGATGGTGCGCTCCGTTGCGCGATCAGCACGAGCGGAAGCCCGCCGAGCGGCACGAGCATCGTGATGGCGGCCGCGACCAGGAAGCTGTCCAGAGGAAGCTGCGGCGGCAACCGCGTGGTGAGGAGATGCGCGATGTCTCCCGCAAGCCCTCCCAGCAGCGCACCGGCCGAAATGCCGGCGAAGAACAACAGCCCGACCCATGACATCGCCCTGCCCCGCTGCGCCGGTCCAGCGAGGATCACCGCCCAGGCGGTGCCGCCGGAAAACAGGAAGACCTGGCCGATGCCCATCGCAACGCGGCCTGTCACCCCTGCCGGATCCTTCGCAATGGGAAACAGACCTGCTGCAAGAGCTCCGGCAAGCGGCGAGCGATCTCGCGCCCCAGTAGCACCGCGGATGATCGCGATCATCGCGTCATTCCACTCGCAACAACGCGCAGGATGACCGCGCGTGCCCACCGGCCTTCCGGCCAAGAAGGTCAGAACGCTGGCCGACGAGACCATCCGCCTGATCGCCGGCTGCCTGCAATGGCAGCCCCTGCGCGGCAGATAAAAATATCGGCCCGGCATGTCACATTCGCCGTTCCTGGTTCGTCATGATGTCGTCAACTAACCCAAGGAAACCGACCATGACTGTCAGACTTGATCCCGTCGCCGCCGCGCCCAAGATCATGAAGATCTGGTTCGAGGCGTCGGTCGCGATCGCCTCCAGCCTCGAGCCGAAGCTCGCCGAGCTCGTGAAGATCCGTGCCTCGCAGATCAACGGCTGCGCCAATTGCATCAATTTGCACACGACATTCGCCCGCGATGAGGGTGAGACCGAGCAGCGCATCTACCTGCTGTCGGCCTGGCGCGAAGCGCCCTGCTACACCGATCGCGAGCGCGCGGCGCTCGGCTGGACCGAGGCCCTGACGCGGATCTGCGAGCAGCATACCCATGTCGCGGCCTACGAGACGCTGAAGGGGCATTTCGCGCCGGAGGAGCAGGTCAAGGTGACCCTGCTGATCAACATCATCAACGGTTGGAACCGGATCGCGGTCGGCTTTGGCGGCTTCGTCGATCCGCAAGTGATCAAGGCCAGGATGGCCGCCGCGTGACCGCGGAAATGGCGCGAGACGATGCAGCGGCCGACTTCGCGCCGCTGCGTCCCGGGCTGATGTGCGTCGCCTGTCGCATGGCACCTGCACCCTGCGGCAAGGCTCCATTCGGTCCGGAACGCCGGCCGATTGACGCGGCGACGATATCTGACTAAAGTCAGATATATGCTCGACCCCGTTTCCCGCGTCCGCCGCTTCAACCGTGCCGTTACCTCCGCGGTCGGCGCGCTCGACACCTCGTTCCTCGGGCGCGGCCGGCCGCTCGGCGCGGCGCGCGTGCTGAACGCGATCGGGCATGGCCGCGCCGATGTCGGCGAGATCAGGGATTATCTCGGCCTCGATTCCGGCCTGATGAGCCGCCTGCTGCGCAGCCTCGAGGACGAGGAACTGATCGAGACCACGGCGCATGGCGAGGATGCGCGCCGCCGCATCGCACGGCTGACGGCGGCGGGCAAGCGCGAGTTCAACGCCTATGAGGCGATCTCCAACCGGCAGGCCAAGGACTTTCTCGCCCACCACACCCAACGCGAGGCGCTGCTGGCAGCGATGGACCTGATCGCCTCGGCGCTCGGCCGCGACGGCACCGCCCTCGACGAGATGGATCCGCGCAGCGACGAGGCGCGCTATTGCCTCGGCGAATATTACGCCGAGCTCGCGCGGCGGTTCGAGAAGGGCTTTGACGTCAAGCTGTCGCGCGACCCTGAGGCCAAGGACATGGTGCGCCCACGCGGCAGCTTCATCGTGGCGATGTCGGACGGGCTGCCGATCGGCTGCGTCGGGCTGAAGGGCAGCAGCAGCGGGTTCGCCGAGATTAAGCGGCTCTGGGTCGCACCTGGCGCGCGCGGCCTCGGCCTCGGCCGCCGCCTGATGGACGCGGCTGAACGCGCCGCGCGCGAACTCGGCATCGCGGTGTTGCGGCTCGACACCAACAGCGCGCTGCCGGAAGCCGGCCAGCTCTATCGCAGGACGGGCTGGACCGAGATCCCGCGCTTCAACGACGACCCCTATCCCGATCTGTTCTTCGAAAAGCATCTCTGAACGGCGCGCCGCATGCGGCGCCCGCATCGGCATGTTGTCCGGCGCGATGCACTGGCCTAAGACTCGGGCATGACCATTCGCCCCATCGTGCGCTATCCCGATCCGCGCCTTGCACTGCCCGCCGAGCCGGTGACCATGTTCGACGACGCGCTACGCGAACTGACGCAGGACCTGCTCGAGACCATGCATGCGGCGCCGGGCATCGGCATCACCGCGCCGCATATCGGCGTATCCCTGCGCGTCGTGGTGCTCGAGCTCGATGCCCGCGAGGGGCCGCGGACCTATGTCAATCCGGAGATCATCCAGACCTCGCCCGAGATGATCCTGCACAAGGAGGGCAGCGTCTCGATGCCCGGGGTCAATGACGAGGTCGAACGCCATGCGCGGGTCCGCATCCGCTATCAGGATCTCGACGGCAACATGCAGACCGAGGAATCCGACGGCCTGCGCGCGGTGTGCCATCAGCACGAGATCGATCAGCTCGACGGCATGTTCTGGATCAGGCGGTTGTCCCGCATCAAGCGGGAGCGCCTGATCAAGCGATACGACAAAATCTCGCGGACGTGATCGTAGCCCGCATGAGCGAAGCGACATGCGGGACAAGCCGCGATCAGCAGACGGAAAGGCCCCGGATATCGCTGCGCTCATCCGGGCTACGCGTCTTGCGCGGGCGGACCGACCTGCCTTTGTTCTACCCTCCCGCCATCAAATCCTTGGCCAGCGCCATGTAAGCCGGCAGCGTCACAGGGTCGTTGGCCGCGTTGCCGGCACCCGGGTGCGAGGCGTAGCGCGCGATCACCATCTCGGCCTTCGGATCGATATAGAGGCCCTGGCCATATACGCCGCGTGCCATGAAGGCGCCGTGCGCATTGTGCGTCACCCACCATTGATTGCGGTAGGAGGCGCCCGGCAGTGTGATGTAGCCAGCCGGCTTGAATTTCCCGGGATCGCCGCCGCGCGCGATGTCCTCGACCACTTGAGACGGCACGATCTGGCGGCCGTTGAAGCGGCCGTGGTTGCGGATCGTCTCGCCGAAGCGGGCAAGGTCGCGCAGCGTCGTCGACAATCCGCCGCCGCCGCTTTCGGTGCCGATGCGATCGACGTGATAATGCGCATCCTCCTCGGCACCCATCGGCGCCCAGATCCGCTCGGAGAGCAGGTCCGACAAGGTCATGCCGCTGGCACGGCGGCAGATCCAGGCCAGCACGTCGGTGTTGACGGTCTTGTAGGCGAACGCCTTGCCGTGCTCGCCCTGCTTCTGCTGCGCGCAGAGGAAATCGAAGATATTGGTCGCGCCCTCATAGCCCGGCTCGATCGGCGCCATGCCGTTGGCGCGCCGAAGCCCCCACACGTCGGAATTCTTGTCGGTGTAGACCTCGGTGTATTTGAGGCCGGTGGTCATATCCATGGCCTCGTGCACGCGGGCATCGCCGAACGCGCTTGCCTTCAGCTCCGGCACGTAATCGGTGATCGGCGCCTGCGGATCGATCTTGCCCTCGGCGATCAGGATGCCGGCGAGCGTGCCGGTGAACGATTTGGTCACCGACATCGCGATGTGCGGCTTGTGCGGCTTCAACGCGCCGAAATAGCGCTCGTAGATCAGCTTGCCCCGGTGCAGCACGGCAATGCCGTCGGCATAGGTTTCCTCGAGCATGCGCGCGAAGGTCATCGGACGGCCGTCCATCGTCACCGATGCCGACGCGCCGATATCATGGTCTTCGCGCGGCAGCACCGACGCCGGCCCTGCCCCGCGCCAGACATTCACGGTCGGCACCAGCTGGCGGATGTTGCTCCAGGCCCAGCGCAATTCGGGGAAGCTGCGGAACGAGCCGTTCTGGAAGGTGATGGTCCGGTCCTGCGGCGGCGGAAAGCCCTGCATCCAGCCAAGCGTTCGCGGATCGGATTCGGCGGCGGTGAGATTTTGCTGTTGATTGGCGGCGGCGGCTGCGACGGACATCAGGGCTGGCTCCAGAGCTGCGAATGTGAATTTCGTATCACGCGATAGCACCAGGCACATCCCGCGTTTGCGCCGGGGTGACCGTCGCGGCGAGCGCACGCCGCAACGCGAAGGGCCGCGCGCCGCATATACCAGCTCGATCGGACACCCGACTATCGAGCCCGGGCCAGGTCATTCCGGCACGCGGATTACCCCGCCGCCGCGCGCTCGATCGCGGCGATGTCGATGTTCTTCATCGTCATCATCGCCTCCATCGCGCGCTTGCCGACGGCGCGGTCGGCGTTGTTGACGAGTTCGAGCAGCCGCCGCGGCGTGATCTGCCAGGCAAAGCCCCAGCGATCCCGGCACCAGCCGCACGGCAATTCCTTGCCGCCGTTGGAAGTGACCACATTCCAGTAGCGGTCGGTCTCCTCCTGGCTGTCGGTGAGCACCATGAAACTAACCGCCTCGTTCGGCGTGTAGTTGGAGCCTCCGTTCAGCCCCACGAAGCGGCGGCCGAGCACGGTGAACTCGACCGTGAGCTCCTCGCCCTGCCCGATGCCCGGTATCGGCGATTGATGGCCCGCGCCGACATGGCTGTCGGGAAACGTCGCGGCATAAAATTCCGCGGCTTCACGCGCCTTTCCCTGATCGAACCAGAGGCATGTGACGAGATCGGTCATTTGCAAGTCTCCTTGTTTGCGCGGTTTGCGCGCAAAGGACGATTGGCGAAGGCGGCAGCCGACATCGCGGCAGCAGGCTGATGAAAAATATCTGCGGAACCGCATTTGTCACAACACCGCCTCCACAAATACCACCGTCGGCCTGCGCCGGGACGACGCTGAGTGTGTTGCGCTGCTTGTGGTCTCGACCGCGTGACGCGCATGCGCGAGCCTGTAGCCCGGATGGAGCGCAGCACAGTCCGGGGTTCTCGCCTTTGGCAGGACCGGTCCCGGATTTCGCTTCGCTTCATCCGGGCTACGTTTGGCCAAAAGATTCCGGGATCGGCTGTCGGGGCGCGCGCGGCCCGCTCGTCCTCGGGACGCAAGGACATGGAGCAAACGATGACCCCCATCATTACCGCCTTCGAACGGTCGCCCGATGGCGGCAAGGGGCTGGCGCGCGATACGCGCGTTCGCTGGGCGCTGGAAGAAGCTGGCCAGCCCTACGAGGTTCGCCTTGTTTCGTTCCAGGCGATGAAGGAGCCGGCGCATCTGGCGCTGCATCCCTTCGGCCAGATTCCGACCTATGAGGAAGGTGATCTCGCGCTGTTCGAGACAGGCTCGATCGTGCTGCATATCGCCGAACGTCATGCCGGCCTGCTGCCGGGCGATGCCAATGCCCGCGCCCGCGCAATCACCTGGATGTTTGCCGCGGTCAACACGGTGGAACCGCCGATCCTCGAATTCATGACCGCCAGGATTCTGGAGAGCGACAAGCCCTGGATCAAAGAGCGCCTGCCGTTGGTCATGGATCGCATCCGCGACCGGCTGAAGCAACTGTCCGCGCACCTCGGCAACGCCCACTGGCTCGACGGCGCGTTCAGTGCGGGCGACCTGATGATGGTGTCGGTGCTGCTCAGGCTGAGAGCATCGGGCATTCTCGACGAATTTCCGAGCCTGTCCGCCTATGTCGCCCGCGGGGAAGCCCGGCCGGCTTACCAGCGTGCTTTCGCCGCGCAGCTGGCGGTTAACACGGGGAAGCAACTGCCCGGATGAGGTTGGCGACATCAGGGACAGGCCTCGCGCAGATGGCAAAGCCCCTGACATCGCTGCGCCCATCCAGGCAAGGTTTGCTAGTCGAAAGGATCGTGTTCTGACAGCGGTTCGGTCAGCTCGAATCCTGGATGGAGCTGCGAAATAATCTCTAGTGCGGTGCGGCCGGGTCCGATCCCCGCGGGGTGCACGCCCGACGCATCGAAATACTGGTTGCTCAGCACCGCGACACCGCATTGCAATTCCGGCACGACGATCACGATCGCTTCGAATCCGCCCCTGCTCGTAGCGCCGTTCTTTGTGAAAACGGTATGGCCCTGCGTGTCCGTGGTGATCTGCCAGGCGAGGCCCATGGTGACGCTGGTCTTCTCCCCGCAAACGGGGAATGTCCCCTGGTTCTGCTGCGTGAGCGCGATTTGCGACCCGAGCACCCCGTTCGGGGCCGCAATCTGCGCCGCGAGAAATCTGATCATATCGTCGCCGGTGGTTTTCAGATCAAAGGCTGTGCCGCCGGTCGGCGTGTTGCGGTCGAAAACGATCTGGTATCGCGGCTCAGCACTCTTGCTCCAATGCCCGATACATCCCTGCGCAATCTTCCATGATGAATTGACGACGGCTCCCGTTTGCTTCATGCCGAGCGGACCGGTGACGTATTCGGCCAGAATTTCGTTGTAGTTATGGCCCTTGTCTTTCGCGAACATCTGCGTGACCGCAAAGCCCAGCGTCACGAAACCGATATTGGAATACTGCCAGCAGCCCTGCGGCGGCGTATCATATTGATTCCACCAGTTGATGAGTTCACTGGAAGGCGGCTCGTCCGCAAACAGCTGCTCGCTGTAGCCAGTCAAGCCGTCCCCCGGCTGCTCCGGCATGCCGGAGGTATGGGTGGCGAATTGGACGAGCTGGATGGCGTCCAGCACCGGCGTGCCCACCGCCTTCGCGCTGAAGAGGTTCAGATAGGGGCCGATGGTGTCGTCAAGTGAAGGCCCACCCGCCTTGACCGCCACCGCCAGCAATGTGCTGGTGAACACCTTGGTCACCGATCCGATCTCGAACACCGTGTCGGTCGTGACACTGAACGGCGCGGGCGAAGAGCCGGCCACGCCTGACAGTCCCTTGGGGTAGACGTAGCCCTTGGTGCCGAACGACTTTTCGTCATAGACCGCGATGCAGCAGCCAGGTGCGTTGCTGATGCCGAGATATTTCTTGGCCGCCTCCTGAACGATCTGTGCCGGACTTGTCGTCGCATCGATCATCTGGTCACTCATTTCGCCCTCCTGCCCGTGACAATGCACGATGTTGACCTTTGGTTGCATCATCTCATATAACGTCGTTCAGCGCGAGTGAAATCGCCGTGACTGTCTGTTTCAAGTTCGGTCGGTGGAACGTTCGTGCGGAAAGCAGCGTCATCAGACGCGGGCTTGCGCCGACGTCCCGACGGCCGCGAAAAGTCTGGCTGATATCGCAGGGCGGGTTAGCGCCGCGCAACCCGCTGCCTCGCGCGTGGCTTCAAGATGTGGCGGATCACGCTTCGCCAGTCCTGCTGCGCGCTCAGCCGGATTATGCTTGCTGCCAGAGCATCGGAAATGACATGGTTGATTTCACACCGCCGATGCAGGCAGAGCGCAGGACTTATTCGTGAGCACCAATCAAGCGATCAGACTTGCGGTGATCGGACGTGGCCTGATCGGGTCGGCGGCTGCGCGGCATCTGAGCAAGATGGGCCACGATGTTGCGCTGATCGGGCCCGATGAGCCGGCGGATCTTTCGCGCCATGGCAGCGTCTTCGGCAGCCACTATGACGAGGGCCGCATCACGCGGAGTTACGATCCCGGGGCGTTCTGGCGGCAAGCGAACCGCGCTGCGATTTCGCGCTATGGCGAGATTTCAGCGGAGAGCGGCGTGGAGTTCTACCGGGAAGCCGGTGCGCTTCACATTGGCAATAGCGAAACCACCGATGTTGCCTCGATCGGCAGCATCTGTGCCGAAGACGGTATCCTGTGTGAAGCCTATCGTGATACGGGGCTCGCGGAGCGCTTTCCGTTTCTGAAATCGACGGCGGGAATGCAGGGTTACTTCGAGCCGCGCAATGCCGGATACATCAGCCCGCGCCGCCTGGTCCGCGCGCAGACGATCGCGGCGGAGCGCGCCGGCACCCGGATCATCGACGAGCCCGCGCTGGGGATTTCGGAAAGCGGCTCCGGCGTGACGATCCGGACGCGATCGGGCAGCATCGAGGCCGAGCGTGTTCTGGTTGCGGCGGGCGGGCACACCCAATCGCTGCTCGGCCGCTCCCTGGGCTTTACGGTCTATGGGCGGACCGCAGCGCTGTTCCGGCTCGGTGCGGCGGAGACCCAACGTCTGGCCGAAATGCCGTCGATGCGTTGTCTCGGGCCCAAGGGCGACAATCCCTACATCCTGCCGCCGATCTCCTATCCGGACGGCCAGACCTGGCTGAAGCTCGGCGGCGATCCGGTCGATCTTCCGCTCGACAGCGAGGCCGATATCAAGGACTGGTTCCGCTCGGGCGGATCGATTGAAGTTGCCGATCGGCTTCAAGGACAGATCCTAGACCGCATTCGCGACCTCGCTTTCGAGGAACGCCGCGTCGTGCCTTGCATGACCACCTTCGGCGACAGCGGCCTGCCCTGCATCGGACCGCTTTCGGAGCGCGTCACGGTCGCCTTCTGCTGCTACGGCAAGAGCGCAAAATGTTCGGACGAACTCGGCCGGCTCGGCGGCATGGCGCTGCTCGGCGAGGTCCGACCCGAGCTCGCGCCGTGACGAAATTTTGGCGGACGTAACGCGCCCTCACGATCATCACGCGAGGACGTGATGGATTACGCTTCGTTCATCCAGCCTGTCAGTGATGGCCTGCATTGCGCGACACAACGGCGAGGATCGCATTGCTCACGCAGCGTTGAGCCGGCGTGAGTGATGATTGCATTTAAGTCCGCCGTTGCTGCGCACAAATATCCGACGAGGCCAGACTCCTTGGCCCCATAAACAAAACGGAGAAACTCAATGACGAACGTCAAACTCCTGTCGGCTGCTTTGATCGCGGTTGCCATGATCGCGTCGCCGGCAATGGCGCGTGAAACCCACGCCGTGTCCCGCCACGTCGCGGAGGCGAGCGCCGCCGCGCCGACCGAGCCCGTCTATGTCGACGGTCGCGCCTGCATTCCGGCGCCGCGCGTCGGTTCATTCGCCACTGCGCCCTGGACCGGCAACAACGTCCCCTGTGAGCCGGGTCCATATTGATCGGTGCGCATCAATCGGTCGAGCGGCCTCCTCGCCGCTTGACCGGCGCGCTGCGCCATCGCGACGCTGAAACAGCGAGTAGCCCGCATGAGCGCAGCGATATGCGGGATACCACGCGACTCGCTGATAGGCAATGTCCCGGATATCGCTTCGCTCATCCGGGCTACGCTCGCTACCGTCAGCGGCCCAAGGGGTTGACCGGGATTTCGCTTGGAGCAATCGCGGCTCGGCTTCCGACCGGAGTACGGCAAGCGCCATCGGCGACCTGCCCGCGCGTCAGTCGCGCGATACGGACAGTCCCGCGAGAAGCGGCGCGTACGCGGTGAGCCTGCGGGATACGAACTCGGTGAAGAGCCGCACGCGCTTCGTCTTGCGTGTCTCCCCCTGTGTGAGAAGCCAGAGCGTCCCGTACATGTGCAGGTCGGTGCCCGGCACCCTCACGAGCAGAGGGTCGGCATCTCCGACGAAGCACGGCAGCGTCGTCATGCCGAGCCCCTGCCGCACCGCGACGATCTGCGCCTCGGCATCTGTGGCCCTGAACGGAACCTCGGCGGCGCGAACCTCGCCCTCGTGGGCCCAGTCCGGGATTCCGTGAATGCTTATGACGATCCACCTGACGGGATCGGGCGCGCCCGCACGCCACGCGGCCAGTCGATCGCGGGATATGTAGATGCCTCCGAACAGCTCCGGTCCCTTCAGGCCGTGAAGATTGAGCGGCAGGGTCTTGCGGTCGTAGACGACGCGGATCGCGACGTCGGCCTCCCGGTTGGTCAGATTTGCCAGCTCGCCGGACGACATGATTTCCATTTCGATGTCCGGATGCAGACGCGCGAAATCGGCGAAGTCCGGCATGAGCAGGTGTGTCGCGAGGGGCGGTGCCAGCGTCACCCGCAGACGCCCGCGCACGCCCTGGTCGCGGCCGAAGACGCGCGTCTCCAGCTGGTGCGACGACGCTTCCATCTGTTCCGCGAGCTCGAGGACCTCCTCCCCCGCAGCCGTCAGGCGGTAGCCCGAAGGCAGCCTCTCGAACATCTGCGCCCCGAGCCGTTCCTCCAGTTGGGCGACGCGTCGCAGCACGGTCGAGTGGTTCACTCCGAGGCGCTCGGCGGCAGCCCGTACCGAGCCTCCGCGCGCGACGGCAAGAAAGTAGCGAACGTCATCCCAGTCGATCATGGTGCAATCCGGCACCGCTGGGGTGCGCCTTCCAAAGCCCGTGTCCAATACGTCGGACAGCATCTCGGATGTGGGTAGCACGGGCGATCATCATAGCCCAAGCCGAATAGCCCATGCCGACAAGCGCGGCCCAATTCCGAGCGGCGGACACCGATCGTTGCGGCTGGCGTCAGTCGTCCGGCCGGATCGATTTCGCACCACCGATGTGCACGCTTCCGCACTCAACGCCTGACGCCGGCGGAGCTACGTCGAGGTTCTCGGGGGCCATCTCGCAAATGGGACCAGAGACGCTGTCCGACACGACGAAAGGAGAAGTCATGGGAAAGCTTGAGGGTAAGGTTGCAGTCGTCACGGGTGGATCGAGCGGCATGGCGCTGGCGAGCGCCCGGCGGTTCGTTGAAGAAGGCGCCTATGTTTTCATCACGGGCCGAAGGCAGGAAGCGCTCGACGAGGCCGTCAGGCTGATCGCCCGCAACGTGACCGGCGTGCGCGGCGACGCGGCCAATCTCGACGACCTCGACCGCCTGTTCGATACGGTCAGGCGGCAAAAGGGCAAGATCGACGTCCTGTACGCAAGCGCCGGCATCGGCGAAGCCATCCCGCTCGGCGAGATTACCGAGCGGCATTTCGATGCGACCTTCGACCTGAATACGCGCGGCACGCTGTTTACGGTTCAGAAGGCGTTGCCGCTGTTCAGCGATGGCGGCTCGATCTTCATGACCGGGTCGGTCGCGTCGGTGAAAGGCTTTCCTGGTTACGGCGTGTATGCGGCGAGCAAGGCGGCGTTGCGCTCATTCGCACGCACCTGGCTCAACGAACTGAAGGGCAGGAATATCCGGGTGAACGTGTTGAGCCCGGGGCCGATCGCCACACCGATGCAGGACCACGTTCTCACCGAGGAGGCGAAGCGGATGTTCGAATCCCTGATCCCGCGCGGAAAGATGGGGCGTCCCGAGGAAATTGCGGCGGCCGCGCTGTTTCTAGCTTCAGACGATTCGAGCTTCGTGAACGGGGTGGAGTTGTCTGTCGACGGCGGCTTCTCGGCGATCTGAGCGGCCGGGGAATCAATATCAACACGGATCGGAGAAGCATCATGAGCTATGCGATTGTAGGATTCGGTAAGGTGGGCCAGGCCCTCGCCCACGCCTTCGCCCGTAAGAACATCGAGGTAGCCGTCGCGAGCCGCCGGCCGCCCGAGGCGCTGGCGCCGCAGGCTCGGGCGATTGGACCCGCGGTCGTCGCCAGGTCGCTGCGGGAAGCACTCGAGGCCGACACAATCATCCTGGCGGTCCCGTTCGGGGAGCATCGCGAGGTCGCGAAGGCCCTGCCGAGCTGGAAAGGCAAGACGGTCATCGACGCGATGAACGCGTTTCCAGTCCCCGAAGAGCTGGACGGTCTGCTGTCCTCCGCCTTCGTCGCGAAGGCGTTCACCGGCGCCAAGCTCGTCAAAGGCTTCAATCACCTGGTTGCGGCCAAGCTGGCCGCCGATCCGATCGTCGAGGGCGGCCACCGGGTGGTCTTTCTGGCTGGTGACGACGAGGACGCGACCGCTCCCGTGGCGGCTTTGGCGAAGCAACTCGGGTTCGCACCCGTCAAGCTGGGAAAGTTCAACGAGGGTGGCGCGCTGGTGCACGCACGCGGCCGCACTTGGGGCCCGCTCATCTTCCAGGATTTGTTCAAGAAGGAGCCGTAACGGATTTGCGACCCGTAGCCCGCATGAGCGGAGCGACATGCGGGACGAGACGCGGAGCGCCGATCGGAAAACCCCGGATGTCGCTGCGCTCATCCGGGCTACGCTTGCGATCTCGGCGATCCGCTCTCGCGTAAGTCTCACGAGAGCGGCGTTCGCAGACTACGATCTCGATCAAGATGCCTCGATCGGCTCGGACATCGTTATCCGGTTCTTGACGCTGGGACGCGCCTGCATCGCTGCATACCATGCCAGAAGAGCCTCGCACTCCATCGGCACCGGCACCTTCACCAGCCCCGCGAAGATCAAGCCGCCTATGAGGGTGATATCGGCCATCGTGAATGCGTCGCCGGCGACGAACGGCTGTCCTTTCAGAATGCCGTCAAAGTAGTGCATCCCCCTGAGGGCCTTGTCGCGCTGACGGAATCCCCATTCGGGGTTCTGATAGATCTCGACATGAGGCCCGAGACCCGGCGTGGCGTGGTGGAAATAGACGCTGATGGCGTCGAGCAGTTCCAGTTCGGCGCGCTTGCTCATCATGTGGATCACGCCCTTTTCGCGCGGCGTCCTGCCGGTCAGCGTCGGCGGTCCATCGAGCGCGTCCAGGTACTCGGTGATGGCTGTGCACTCGCCAATGAAGGTCCCGTCGTCGAGTTCGAGCACCGGCAGCGTGCCGGAGTAGTTCTTGGCAAGGAATTCGGGCTTCTTGTGCTCGCCCTTGTAGAGATCGACCAATACGAACTCCACTTGCGACCGCAGGTTCTTCTCGGCCAAAGCGATGCGAACGCGGGCCGGATATGGGCCAGTTGGCCAATCGTAAATCTTCATCATGACTCCTGTCTACCTGTCACTTGGTAGGGTCAAACTAGCCTTCAAATCCGGCCGGTCAACGCCTATCTGTCACTTGGTAGATAACGAAGCAGTGAGGCGACGAAGTGAGTTCGAGCTCTCGGGAGGCCATCCTGGCGGCAGCAAAGCGGACCGCGCAGGCGCGCGGCTATATCGGCTTGAATTTCCGCGATCTTGCCGACGAGGTCGGGATCAAGGCCGCCAGCATCTATCACCATTTCCCGAGCAAGGCCGATCTCGGCGTCGCCGTCGCGCGGCGCTATTGGGAAGACACCGCCGCCCAGCTCGAGGCGATGCTGGCGGAAACGGCCGATCCTGTCCGCTGCCTGCGTCGATATCCCGAGGTGTTTCGCAAGGCGCTCGAGAACAACAATCGCATGTGCCTCTGCAGCTTCATGTCCGCGGAAGTCGACCACCTGCCGGACGCAGTGAAGCAGGAGGTCCAGACCTTTGCCGACGTCAACGTGGCGTGGCTGAGCAAGCTGTTGGTGGCGGCGGGCCTGGTCAGTTCGAGAAAGAGCGAGCAGCGGGCCCGCGCCATCTTCGCCGCCGTCGCCGGCGCGCAGCTCATCGCCAGAAGCCGCGCCGATATTTCGCTCTACGACTCCATGATCGACAGCTATCGCGCCGCGGGTCTCCTGCCGGCATAGATCGCCCGAATGTCAGATCGAGGCGAGGCGGGGACGCCCTACTCCCACTCGATCGTTCCAAGCCATGGTAGCGAGTAGCCCGCATGAGCGAAGCGATATGCGGGACACCACGCGACGCGCTACAGGAAGTGCCCCGGATATCGCGGAGCCCGTCATCGGGCGCGCGTTCGCGCGCCCCGTTGGCTCATCCGGGCTACGCTCACCGGTGCACGCACGCGGCCGCGTTTTGGGGCCAGCTCATCTTCCAGGATCTGCTAAAGAAGGAGCAGTGATCGCGCGGGCGCCGTTCGAACAGTGGGGAGACACCCTGGCCGCGCCGGATGAACAGCGCGCAGTTCGGTTCAACGGTTTCAAACAGCGTCAGATATGACAAAGCGTTCTCGCGACGAAAATCGTCCGAGCCTTGCTGTTTGGTTTCACCCTCTTCGATCAGAGGGCGCAGGGAAGACCGGGTGCCGATCGCACCCATGGGCCCCGAGCAATGGGTAGAGAGCTCGGGGGTAGGACCACAGGTGTAACCGGAAACATCCGGCCTTCCCTGCGCGATGGTTGTGCGGCTTACTTCGTGCTCTCCCCGGCGAGACTGGGCTTTTTTGTCACCGTTTCGCGAAGATGCTTCGCATCTCGCGGAAGACACCTACCACTAGGGCGTCAGGACCACACGACTTCACCGTCCGCCTCATGCGCGTTCGTCAACTGCGCACTCAGCGTCCACCGCATCCCACACCACGTTCGTGACGATCGCGATCCGCCCCTCGTGTCGGGTGAGACGCGCAGATTGAACATCTGAGTTGGGTCAAACGCCAATCGGAATATTTTCTTATCGCAGGATTGACAGGGTTTTGGTGAGTTGCCCGTCGGGGTGATTTGTCGCAGGCGGGGAAACGAGATTTGATTTGCGCAGGCAGCGAGTAACCCGCATGAGCGCAGCGATATGCGGGACGCCACAACGACACGCGGACAGAAAGTGCCCCGGATATCGTTTCGCTCATCCGGTTTACGCTCGCTCAAGCCCCGCTCCCACTCAATTGTCCCCGGCGGCCTGGCTCAATTGGCGGTCAATGCCGGTCGCACATAAGGCGGTCAGCAGGGCGTAATCTGCCCTCGCGAGCGACGATGCAGTGAATTACGCTACGAACCAATGGAGCTCACCACGCCGTCCGAACGCTTCGGCGATCTCGCGTGCAGTAGCATGATCAGAAGCGGCACGATGACGATCTCGCCGGCCACCAGCATCACTCCGGATACATCCGAGACATTCAGGATCCGGGCGCCAAGGGTGGCCCCTGTACCGATAGCCGAGTTGATCACGGCCGAATGGATCGCGGCCGCGGGCATGGCCGCGCTACCGGCCGCGCGCAAGATCCAGGTCTGGAGGCCCGCGAACAACGCTGCGACCGCGGTGCCCCAGATGACGAGCAAGGCCACGACCAAAGAGATCTCCAGTTGAGGGCCAAACCATCCAAGGCCGACCAGCGCTCCCGAGAGCGCAAGCAGTCCCCACGTGATAACGGATTTCATGAAGCGATCGATCAGAAAGCCGGTCAGAACGTTGCCAAGGAATCCCGCTCCGCCGAAACCGAACAGCATCACACCGATCATGACGGGCGGCACATCCGGAATCTGCCCAAGGAACGGTTCGATGAAGGTGTATGCCGCGAAATTCGCTGCCGCCATGAACGCCGTTACGGCATAGATTCTCCGCAGGTCCCGCCTGCGCAACACCGCTGCCAGCGCTCTCCATCCGGTCGGCGATCCCGCCTGAATTTGCGGAAGAAGGCCGGCCATCAGGCCGGAGGCGAATAATCCGACCGCGCCGATCACACCAAACGCCGTGCGCCACCCGCTGGTCTGTCCAATGAGGTTGACGAGCGGCACGCCGATGACCGTTGCCATCGAAATTCCGCCGAACACGATCGCGGTCGCAACACCCATACGATCCAACGGCGCGATCTGCGCGGCGATCGCCGCTGCCATGGCCCAGAAGAAGCCGTGAACGACGGCGCCCACCGCCCGCGCCAGCATCAGCGCTTCCAGACTATGGGAGTGCATCGCGGCCAGATTGGTTGCGGAAAGCACGAGCATCAGGACGACGAGCAACGGCTTGCGGGGACATCGCTGAAGCAGGACGGCAGACAACAGGCCGCTCGCAGCGCCGATCCAGGCATAGAGCGTTACCGCGAGCCCGACGGCGGCCTGGTCTTGGCCCAGATCGAACGCGATCTGTGACAACAGCCCGATCGGCGCGAATTCGGTCGTGACCATCGTAAAGGAAGCAACGCCGAGCACGATGACGGCGAGCCAGACACGGAGTGCGGAACCGGTCACGTCAACTCTCATTGCAACTGACCGGTACACCGCCCCTCTTGCCCATCTCCGCGATGACGCGCCGTGCGCGTTTACGCCTGTCTTCATCCATGAACGCGGCCTTGAGGCTGTTGTCGGCCAGGCTCAATTGCTCCTCCGCGGTCAGCCCCAGCGCACCGGCCGCGCGGATGAAGTTTTCGTTCACGTGCCCGCCGAAATACGCTGGGTCGTCTGAGTTGACCGTGACGCAGAGGCCGGCGTGGAGGAGCCGGCGCAGATTGTGCTGTTCGAGAGCGGGAAAAACCTTCAACGCGACATTCGAGAGCGGGCACACCGTCAGCGGTATCCCTTCGTAGGCAAGGCGTCGCATCAATGCCGGATCGGCCTCACATTGGACGCCATGATCAATGCGATCGACGCGCAGCCTGTCGATCGCCTCAGTAACATAGCGCGGCGGTCCCTCTTCGCCAGCATGCGCCGTCGCCTTCCAGTCAAGCGCGCGGGCACGGGCGAAGACCTCGGCGAATTGTCCCGGCGGATAGCCCTTTTCCGGTCCGCCGAGCCCGAGGGCCATCACCCTGTCCCGCCAGGGACTCGCCATCTCGATAGCGGCGAAAGCCTCTTCAACAGGCTTATGCCGGCGAACGCAGAGGATCATGCCTCCGGTGATATCGAGTTGCGATCGTGCATCGGCATAGGCGGCGCTGATACCATCCATGACCGCCGCGAACGGCACTCCGCGCTCGGTATGGTCCGCCGGCGTGATGTAGACTTCCGCATGAACGACACCGTCCTCTCTGGCGCGGGACAGGTATGCGAACGTCAGCTCATAAAAGTCGCGCTCGGTCCGGAGAACGGTCAGGCCGACCCAGTAGACCTCCAGAAATGACTGGAGATCAGAGAAGCGATACGCGGCGAGGATATCCGCCATCGACCGGTACGGGATCGCAACATCGTTGCGGCGGGCGAAATCGAGCAGCATGCCCGGCTCCAGTGTCCCCTCGACATGCACGTGAAGCTCGGCCTTTGGAACGGCCTGGATGTCAAATGACTGAACGGGATTCATCGAACGCGATCTCGGGTCTTGGCTGTGTTCGTTTCAGCGCTTCCGCGCATCCGAACGGATGTGCGATGCCAAAACTCACACCTGGCGTGTGGCCCCGAGCTAGCAGCTTTTGGCGAAAAGTGGCCACGCATAAAATATGCCGGGATCACCTCGCCAAGGTGAGCTCCAACTGCGCCTCAAGCGATGGTGGTGACCAGCCGTGCGGGAGTTCCATCGGCAAGCGTGATGCGTTCCCACAGCAGCCGTCCTGGGGCGATCACAAGGTTCGCGTCAAAATTCGGCCCGGTCTCGACCTCGAGCGAGCCGATTTGTCCGTCATACCAGCCGAGATCATCGAGAGTGGTATCAGCCGCGAGGATTTCCGGAGATGCATAGACCAGCAACGATTTGCCGAGAAATTCGGAAACGTCGGTTCGCCATTCGGCTTGTCTAGAGGCTGATGCGGCAAGCAGGCGATGCGTCAGGTCGCAAACCAGATGGACCTTGTGGGAGGAGGATTCGACAAGACGCTTCAGGCCGGCATCCTGAGCCGATTCGAATCGGCCCATGAACAACCGCTGTGCCGTAGCCCACTGCGCTTCGGATAGATCGAGAACTCCCCGCTCCCAGCGCGACACGGTCGCTTGGTTCACACCCATCAATTCAGCGAAATGGCTTTGCTTCATCTGACGAAGCAATCGCGTCCTTCGCAGCTTGCGGCCTTGATCACCCGGCGGCATTTCTCGTTCATCCGACTTGGTTGTAGCAGGCGCTTCTTCTCCGGACGTTGCGTATCCAAATTGCTGGGTTGCCTACTCCCACTCAATCGTCCCCGGCGGCTTCGACGTCACGTCGTACACCACCCGGTTCACGCCCTTCACCTCGTTGATGATGCGCGTCGCGGTCTCGGCCAGAAACTTCATGTCGAACTGATAGAAGTCCGCGGTCATGCCGTCGGTCGAGGTGACGGCGCGCAGGCCGACGACGTATTCGTAGGTGCGGCCGTCGCCCATCACGCCGACGGTCTTGACCGGCAGCAGCACCGCGAAGGCCTGCCAGATCGCATCATAGAGGCCGTGCTTGCGGATCTGGTCGATATAGACCGCATCGGCGTTGCGCAGGATGTCGAGCTTTTCTTTGGTGATGTCGCCGGGGCAGCGGATGGCGAGGCCGGGGCCCGGGAACGGGTGGCGGCCGACGAATACCTCGGGCAGGCCGAGCTCGCGGCCGAGCACGCGCACCTCGTCCTTGAACAGCTCGCGCAGCGGCTCGACCAGCTTCATGTTCATCCGTGCCGGCAGGCCGCCGACATTGTGGTGCGACTTGATGGTCACCGACGGGCCGCCGGTGAAGGAGACGCTCTCGATCACATCGGGATAGAGCGTGCCCTGCGCCAGGAACTCGGCGCCGCCGATCTTCTTGGCCTCCGCCTCGAACACGTCGATGAACAAACGGCCGATGGTCTTGCGCTTCACCTCGGGATCGGTGACGCCCTCGAGCTCGCCCAGAAACTCCTTCGACGCGTCCACATGCACCAGCGGGATGTTGTAGTGGTTGCGGAACAGGTCGACGACGGTCTTGGCCTCGTCGAGCCGCAGCAGGCCGTGATCGACGAACACGCAGGTGAGCTGGTCGCCGATCGCCTCGTGGATCAAGACCGCCGCGACGGCGGAATCGACGCCGCCGGACAGGCCGCAGATCACTTTGCCCTTGCCGACCTGGGCGCGGATCTTCTCGATCGCCTCCTCGCGGAACGCCCGCATGGTCCAGTCGCCGGTCAGCCCCGCGACCTTGCGCACGAAATTGCGCAGCAGCTTGGCGCCATCCGGCGTGTGCACCACCTCGGGATGGAACATCAGGCCGTAATACTTCCGCTTCTCATCCTGGATGATCGCGAACGGCGCATTCGGCGAGGTGCCGGCGACGGAGAAGCCGGGCGGCATTTTGGTGATGCGGTCGCCATGGCTCATCCACACCTGGTGCTTCTCGCCGTGGTCCCAGATGCCGTCGAACAGCTGGCTGTCGGTCTTCACCTCGACATCGGCACGGCCGAACTCGCGGTGGTGCCCGCCCTGGACCTCGCCGCCGAGTTGGGCCGCCAAGGTCATCTGGCCATAGCAGATGCCGAGCACGGGAACGCCCGACTCGAAGATCAGCTGCGGCGCGCGCGGCGAGCCGGTCTCGTGCACCGATTCCGGACCGCCGGAGAGGATCACCGCCTTCGGCTTCATCTCCTTGAAGGCGGCCTCCGCCTTCTGGAACGGCACGATCTCGGAATAGACGCCCATCTCGCGGACGCGGCGGGCGATCAGTTGCGTCACCTGGCTGCCGAAATCGACAATCAGAATCTTGTCATGCGCCGAGGCCACGGAGGGCGTCGACGGTTCTTGAACTGTGTCTTGGGCTGTGTGCTGGGCTGTCATGGCAAGCAGATACGCGACGGCGCCCGCCCCCGCAACCGCGCTCGAAGGGGCGCCCACATTCTTCTTTGGGCATGGACAAATCCATATAGGTCAGTATTATTGACCTAATTTGGCCATAAACCACATGGAGGAAACCAATGCCGGATTTTCACGAGCCGTCCCGCCTTGCCGCGCTCGGCCGCGACTGGATCGCCGCCTGGAACGCGCGCGACCTCGAGCGGGTGCTGGCGATGTATGCCGAGGATGCCGAGATGACCTCGGACCGGATCCCGCCGCTCGGCTTCGGCGCGTCGGGCACCGTACGCGGCAAGGCGAGCTTGCGCGCCTATTGGAGCGCGGCGCTGGCGAAATTGCCCGAGCTGCATTTCGAGCTGATCGACCTCTATGTCTCGCCCGACAGCGTCGTCGTGTTCTACCAGAACGAACGCGGCAAGAAGATCTGCGAGTATCTGCGGCTGGATGCCGAGAGGAAGATCCGGCAGGGCTCGGCGAACCATCTGGTGGGATGAGGCGCTGCGGCATCCAGTCATCCGTCACCCTGAGGAGCGCGCTCTTGCGCGCGTCTCGAAGGGCGACGGCCCGGCTCCAACCATCCTTCGAGGCTCGCCGCGCGCTGCTGACGCACCGCCCGGCGCGCACCTCAGGATGACGCCGGTGGATAGGATACAGAAGCGAAAGACGCGACGTCAGGAACCACGCGCATGAAAATCCCGACCCTGCCCTTCACCGTCACCGACTGGAACAAGCTCGAGCCTTCAGTGCATCCCGGCGAGACCGGACAGGCGCTGTGGCGCACGCTCAACATCGGCGAGCTGCGGGTCCGGATGGTGGAATATTCGCCCGGCTACCTCGCCGATCACTGGTGCGATCGCGGCCATGTGCTCTACGTCGTCACGGGCGAGCTCGACACCGAGCTGCGCGACGGCCGCAAATTCACGCTGAAGCCGGGCATGAGCTACCAGGTCTCCGACTTCGGCGACGCCGCGCACCGTTCGTCGACCAAGACAGGTGCGACGCTGTTTATTGTGGATTGAATACACGTCGTCCGTCACCCCCGCGCAAAGGCTTCGCCTTTGTCGCTGGAGGAGCGAGTAGCGCGTCTCGAAGGGCGACGGCCCGGCTCCATCCCCGTCATTGCGAGCGTAGCGAAGCAATCCATCGCGCCGCTTGCCGAGACATGGATTGCTTCGTCGCTTCGCTCCTCGCAATGACGTGGAGAGAGTCCGCCCTTCGCTCACCGCCGACGCGCCGCCACCTTGCTCACCTTGGTGTCCGCCCAGCTCAGCGGCTTGCCGCTCTTCGACGGCAGCATGAGCTGCCCAACCGCCTGCCCGGCCTGGTCGAGCAGCACCGAATGCGGCTCGCCGCGCGCAAAGAGATGCGCCTCGCCCCATTGCCTGAGACCAACCACGATCGGGAACAGATCGTGGCCTCGCCTGGTCAGCACATATTCCTGATAGGCGCTGCCGTCGGAGGCCGCGACCTGCTCGAGCACGCCTGTTGCGACCAGCGTGCGCAGCCGCGTCGTCAGCATGCCCTTGGCAATGCCGAGATTCTTCTGGAAGTCGCCGAACCGGCGCAGGCCGTCGAATGCGTCGCGCACGATCAGCAGCGACCACCAGTCGCCGATCGCGTCCAGCGCGCGCGCCACCGGGCATTCCGCTTTTGCAAATGCGGTCCGCTTCATCGCGCTCCGCCTCCCTCGATCACGATTCCGAACCGGTCTTAAAATAGGACTAGACAGCGTCCGGCGCAACTGGTCTCATGATGAGACCAGATTGCGAATTGCAGCGGAGGCAAGATGACGAACCAGACCATGGCTGAGGCCCGGCCGGCCGAGGCCGTTCACAAGACGCACGACAAGTCCGGCGACACCACGGCTCGCGCTCTGTCGCCCGCCGTCGTGCTGCTGTTCGCCGCCGCCTGCGGGCTGAGCGTCGCCAACATCTATTTCGCGCAGCCGCTGCTCGACACCATGGCGCAGGATCTCTCCATCACGCCGGCGGTGATCGGCGGCGTCGTGACGCTGACCCAGGTCGGCTACGCCTTCGGCCTGATGCTGATCGTGCCGCTTGGCGACCTTTGGGACCGCCGCAGGCTGATCGTCGGCCAGACCGTGCTGTCGGCGATCGCGCTCACCATCGTCGGCACCGCGCCGAACGCCGCGGTGCTGCTTGTCGGCATGGTGCTGGTCGGGCTGCTCGCCGTCGTGATCCAGGTGCTGGTCGCCTACGCCGCGACGCTGGCGGCGCCGGCCGATCGCGGCCGCACCATCGGCACCGTCACCAGCGGCGTGGTTTCAGGCATTCTGCTGGCACGTTTCGCCGCCGGCGCGCTGGCCGATCTCGGCGGCTGGCGCGTGGTCTACCTCACCTCGGCCGCGCTGACGCTGGTGCTGGCGGCGCTATTGGCACGCGCGCTGCCGCGGCATGCACCGCAGCCGATGGCCGGATCGTCCTACGCAAAGCTGCTGCGCTCGACGGTCACGCTGTTCGTCGAGGAGCAGGTCCTGCGCGAACGCGCGGTGTTCGCGCTTTTGATCTTCGCGAGCTTCAGCGTGTTCTGGAGCTCGGTCGTGCTGCCGCTCGCGGCACCCCCGCTCTCGTTGTCGCATACCACGATCGGGATGCTCGGGATCGCAGGCCTCGCCGGCGCGCTGGCGGCGCGCAATTCCGGCCAGCTCGCCGACCGCGGCTGGGGGCAGCGCACCACCGGCTTGTCGTTGCTCTTGATGCTCGCCGGCTGGGTGCCGATCGCCTGCCTCAACACCTCGCCATGGCTGGTCGTGGCCGGCGTGCTGATGATCGACTTCGCGGTGCAGGCGATCCATGTCACCAACCAGAGCCTGATCGTCGCCGCGCGCCCTGACGCGGCGAGCCGGCTGGTCGGCGGCTACATGGTGTTCTATTCGATCGGAACGGGTTTTGGCGCGATAAGCTCGACGATGGCCTATGCGGCCGCCGGCTGGCCCGGCGTGTGCGTCCTGGGCGCCGCGATCAGCGCCTGCGCGCTGCTGTACTGGGTGATCGTGGTGAGCAGGACGCCGGCGGCGCAGAGCGTTTGCACCGTCCCGTCACCCTGAGGAGCGCGCGCTTGCGCGCGTCTCGAAGGGCGACGGCCCGCGTCCATCCCCATCCTTCGAGGCTCGCCAAGCGTTGCTGGCCCATCGCTCGGCGCACACCTCCGGCGACAACAGCGACGCCGTTGCGCCGGCGACAACGCCAGGGCGTTGCGCCGGCGTCACGCTCGGCGCTTGAGGATGCTGACGAAAAACCCATCCGTACCGGTGCGGCGCGGCGTCATCAGCAGGCCTTCCGCCGACAGCAGCGCGGCCTCGGCAAACGCCTCGGCCTTGTCCCACAGCACCGCTGCGGTCTGCTCCGGCGGCTGCACGGAGAACTCCGGATGCCGCGCGGTGAAGGCCCTGACCTGCTCACCGTTCTCCTCCGCCAGCACCGAGCAGGTGATGTAGGCGATCCGGCCGCCGCCCTTCACCAGCGGCGCGGCGCGCTCCAGCACCTCGGCCTGATCCTTCAGCCGCACCTCGAGCGCGCCGGGGCGCATGCGCCATTTGGCGTCGGGATTGCGGCGCCAGGTCCCGGTGCCGGTGCACGGCGCGTCGATCAGCACGAGGTCGGCGGACGCCTTGATGTCGGACAGTACCTCCTCCTCGCCGCGCGGCGTGCGCACGTCGCAATTGTGCACGCCGGCGCGCGACAGCCGCTCATGGATCGGCGCGAGCTGGCGCTTGTCGCTGTCGGTCGCGATCAGCCGGCCCTTGCCTTGCATCATCGCCGCCACCGCCAGCGTCTTGCCGCCGGCGCCGGCGCAGAGATCGATCACCTGCTCGCCCGGCTTGGCCGCCGAGAACAAGGCGGCGAGCTGCGAGCCCTCGTCCTGGACCTCGATGGCGCCCTTGATGAAATCCTCCTCGGCATGGATGCCGGGATTGCGCGCGTCGGCGCCGAGCTCGATGCGCAGGCCGAGCGGCGACCACGGCGTTTCCCTGGCGCCGAGATGCGACAGCCGCGGCAGCACCTTCTCGCGCTTGCCGCGCAGCGTGTTGACGCGCAGATCGAGCGGCGCGCGGCTCGCCATCGCGGTCGCTTCCGCCGCGCGGTCGTCGCCGAACACCTTTGCCAGATGCGGGTCGAGCCAGTCCGGATAGTCGCCCGCGACATGCGCCGGCGCCTCCTTGAGCGAGCGCGAGGCCAATGCGGCCTCCTCGGTCGCGGTCAGCGGATCCGGCGCGAACCGGCCGCCGTCGCACAGCGCCTGGATCGTGGCGATATCCATGCCGCGTTCGAGCTTGAGCATGCCGAGCACGCGCGACCGGGCGCTGGCGTCATCCATCAAATAGGCCGCGGAGGATTGCCGGCGCAGCACGTCCCAGATCAGGCCGGAGATCGCGGCGCGATCGCCGGAGCCGGCATAACGGTGCGCGGTGCCCCATTCCTTCAGCGCTTTCGCCGCGGGAACGCGCTGTGCGTCGATGGTGGCGATCAGTTCGATCGCGGCGGAAAGCCGGGCAGCGGGGGTCATTGATCTCTTTCGGTTGGGCGCATCAGATCAGCAGCAGCAGTCTGAGCGCGAAATACAGCCACATGGCCGCCAGCACCAGCGCGCCGGCGAACCAGGCGAGCGAGCGCGGCCGCACGTCGTTGGAGGTGACGAACACGCTGGCATGGGCAAACCGCGTCACCACGAACACCCAGGACATCAGCACGATGAACAGATCGGCACGGCGCAGCGGCAGCGCAATCGCGATCAGGACATAGAACAGGATCGGCAGCTCGAACTGGTTGGCGAAGCAGTTGCCGAACTTGGTGGCCTGGGCCGGCCAGTTCGGCTCGCGCAGCGCGATGTCTCCGATCTTGGTCTCGCCGCTCGTCAGCGCCCTTGTACGCGTTGTCGCCATGGCGAACAACAGCGCGAAGGCGAGCCCGATCTGGATGAAGACCGGCAGCAGAACCATTTGAACCGACATCAAAAATCTCCCTCAGCCGCGGGCGCCCTGCCGCCCTCTTAGCCGCCGCTCGCCCACAAGACAATGAGCGCCCAATGAAGCGGCCCAATAAGGCGCCTGGGTAACCCGTTGAAACATCACCCGAGCCCGGATGACCAACTCCCAGGACCAATAGCGGTTTCAGCCCCTCACGGATGACGCGATCAGCATCATCACCCCGATCCTCGACAGCGCAGCCCCGGGGCAGCGACGTGCCCGGCATGGTGACGGCGGGGCTCGCCGGCGTCGGTGCGGCAACTGGCGATCAGCGGCCGCCCAAAAAGGCGCAAAACCAAACATCACATCAAACAGGACTTCAAACGAGGCATCGAACAAGACGACAAAATCGTCATCGTTCCGACTTCGCGCCGACCTATGCTCCGGCCGAAAGGAGCGATGCATGCCCCAATTTCGCCTGACACAAATCTCCGACACCCATCTCGCGCGCCGCTTCAAGCCGCTCATCGACAACTTTCATCGCGTCAGCGAGCACATCGACGCTGCGCGTCCCGATCTCGTGCTCAACTCCGGCGACGTCTCGTTCGACGGGCCGACCAGCCGCGACGACCTCGCGTTCGCCAAGGAGCTGCACAACGCGCTGCCGGTCGATTGCCTCTATCTGCCGGGCAATCACGACATCGGTGACAATCCGACCGCGGTCGGCCCCACGCCTTCACAACTGCCGACCGAGGAGACGCGCGGCGCCTTCACCTCGGTGCTCGGCGAGGACCGCTGGCATTTCGACGCTGCCGGCTGGTGCTTCATCGGGCTGAATTCGCTGATCATGAACACCGGCCTCGACAGCGAGGTCGAGCAGTTCGACTGGCTCGCAGGCGCGCTCGACAAGGCCGTCGGCAGGCCGGTCGCGCTGTTCCTGCACAAGCCGCTCTATCTCGACCTGCCCTATGATGCCGAGCGCGCCGAGACCGCGATCCGCTTCGTCCCGCAGCCGGCGCGCCGCCGCCTGATCGAGATGCTCGGCAAGGTCGATTGGCGTCTGGTCGGCAGCGGCCATGTGCACCAGCGCCGCGACTACACGTTCGAGCATGTCAGACACATCTGGGCGCCCTCGGCGGGCTTCATCATCTCGGACGCGCGGCAGGAGGTGATCGGCATCAAGGAAGTTGGTCTCGTCGAATACCGCTTCCAGCCCGACAGTTTCGAGGTCCGCCACGTCAGGGCGAAGGGCCAGGTCGATGTCGACCTGGACATGCTGCTCGGCAAAGAGACGGCGGCCTGAACCGCGTCAGCTCCGCGCCGCGTCGTTCAGGTCGCGCTTGATCACGGTGAGCAGCGCCTGCAGCGAGTCCTTGTTCGGCTGCGGCGCCGGCGGCGGGCGCCGCACGCGAGGCACCTGCGGCATGAAGCGGACCGGCTCCGTGTCCGGCTGCTCCTCGACGAATTTTCCATGCAAGACGTCGTCGCGGCGGCCCATGACGAACATCGTCGCCCAATAGCCGACGGAGAGGAGAATGACCCCGAAAACAATAAGTTCAAAAATCATGGCTACACCTGAAATATAGCCATATTGAATCAACTGCTGCGGGTCTCCGTCAAGCAAATGGGGGCCAAAAGGCCCCCAAATCCCCGCCATTGTGGCGCTTTTGATACTTTGTTGCGCGGAATGGGAGCTTCCGGGGCCTGTAACTCAGGCCTTGTCCGGCCCGACCCGGACCAGCTGCTTGCCGAAATTGGCGCCCTTGAGCAGTCCCATGAAGGCCTCCGGCGCGCTGTCCAGGCCCTCGGTCACGAACTCCTTGTACTTGACCTTGCCGTCACGCACCCACTGCGACATGTCGCGGAGGAAGTCGCCATGCATGGCGGCGAAGTCGCTGACGATGAAGCCGCGGAAGGTCAGCCGCTTGGTCAGGATGTTGCGCATCATCGCGCCGGCCCATTTCGGTGCGTGCGCTTCGGTGTCGTTGTAATGCGCGATCAGGCCGCAGACCGGGATGCGCGCGAACGCGTTGAGCAGCGGAAACACCGCGTCGAACACCGCGCCGCCGACATTCTCGAAATAGACGTCGATGCCCTTCGGGCAGGCTTCCTTCAGCTTCGCCGCGAGATTGGGATCGCGGTGATCGAGGCACTCGTCGAAGCCGAGCTCGTTCTTGACGTAGGCGCACTTGTCCTTGCCGCCGGCAATGCCGATCGCCCGCGCGCCCTTGATCTTGGCGATCTGGCCGACCGCCGAGCCGACTGCACCGGACGCGGCCGCCACCACCACCGTCTCGCCCGCCTGCGGCTTGCCGATTTCGAGCAGTCCCGTATAGGCGGTCATGCCGGGCATGCCGAGCACACCGACCGCGGTCGAGATCGGCGCGATCTTCGGATCGATCTTGGCGAGGCCCTTGCCGTCGGACAGCACGTGCGTCTGCCAGCCCGCGCGCGACAGCACAATATCGCCCTTGGCAAAGGCGGGATTGTTGGACGCGATCACCTCGCTCACCGTACCGCCTTCCATCACGCCGCCGACCGGCACCGGCGCGGCATAGGACGGACCGTCGGCCATGCGGCCGCGCATATAGGGATCGAGCGACAGCCAGATGGTGCGCAGCAGCACTTCGCCCGCGCCCGGCGTCGGCGGCGTGTAGTCCTCGAGCCTGAAATTGGCCGACTTGGGCTCGCCGTGCGGGCGCGAAGCCAGGACGATGCGCTTTCCTTGGGACATGTTGATTTCCTCTTGAGGTGATTGGTTCGTGGCGGACACGTAGTCATGCAATCCAGCTTCCCGCAAGGGAGATGGATTTGCTCTTTCGCGCAGCACTGTTTGAAATGTTGTTTGAAATGACGACTGTCATGCCAGGCACATTGGCGCCAACGCGATACCGTCATGTCGCGGCGGTTCGCAGGGGCCCCTGGTGGCGGCAGTTTGTCACGGCGCGCCACCGGCAAACGAAGCGGCCATAGTCAAGTCGGCTGATCCGACCTCGCCATCCGGCACGGCGGAGCCAAAGCGGTCAGGCGGCCCTCCATGGGTCGCAACGAGGGCGGCCGCGCAGCAAATCGGCAACCGGTTTCCGGTCGCCCTCGAAACCTGAATGGCGCAGGACTTCGGTCGGCTTCGCGGGACCGTCCGATGGACGTGAGGCTCTCCGAAGCATTGGGGTTACCTCTTGAGAGCCGATCAGCGTCCTCGCGCCGCAATGTCGGTCTGGTGGCAGCCGAATTCACCTTCGGCGAATTGGCAGCCGGCAGACTTATTTCTGCCGCGCGCGCCCGCGGCAAAAACGCGACCTATCAATCTGGCACTTGTCGGACTTGCGATTCGCTGTAATCTCGCACCATGCGGCACTCGCATGTCTGCTACCCAAAAATGGAGCAGGCATCACCATAACAGGAGCGAACCAACGCTTCGGTTTTTGGATCGAGACCGACATGGCCCGCGGCGGATCGTATGACACGTTTCCCAAATTGCTGCTGCGAAACACGGCACAATTTGGCACGCGGCCAGCGTTCCGGCATAAGGATCTTGGCATCTGGCAGAGCTGGACCTGGGCTGAGGTTGCCGAGATCATACGTAGCTACGCCGCCGGCTTGCATCGCCTTGGCTTGCGGCCGGGCGAGACAATTGCGGTAGTCGGCTCCAATCGGCCCAAGCTTTACTGGACCATGATGGCAGCGCAGACGCTGCGCGCAATCCCCGTTCCGGTCTACTCCGATGCTGTGGCTGATGAGCTTGCTTTTGTTCTCGCTCACGCCGAGGCGACGGTGGTCGCAGCGCAGGACCAGGAGCAGGTCGACAAGGTCCTGTCGGTGTCCGACCGACTGCCGCAACTCAACAGGATTATCTACGACGAACCGCGCGGAATCGACGGCTACGATCGCGGTCGACTGATCGCAATCGGCGATATCATCAATGACGGCCGCACCGCGCTTGCAGCCGACCCAGCGCTTGGCGAACGGATCGATGAATCCATTCGGGCCGGCAACGGTTCGGACATCGCTGTCATCCTCTACACCTCGGGAACGACCGGCGCGCCCAAGGGCGTCATGCTGTCGGCGCGAGGCTGCATCGATGCTGCAACCGACACCACGCGGTTCGACAAGTTGACCGACAAGGACGTGGTGCTGGCCTATCTGCCGCTGGCTTGGGCGGGCGATCATTACGTCAGCTATGCGCAAGGCATGGTGGCCGGATTCTGCATGGCGTGCCCGGAGAGCAGCAACACAATCGAGCAGGATCGGCATGAGATAGGACCAACCTTCTACCTGGCCCCGCCACGCGGTTTCGAGGCCATGCTGACGCGGCTGATGGTCCGGATGGAGGACGCAGCGCCGATCAAGCGACGATTGTTCAGCTACTTTCTGGACGTCGCGCGGCGGTATGGCGAGCAAGTCTTGACGGGACGTCCGGTGCCGCTGTCAGGCCGATTGCTCTATGCGCTGGGAGGCTGGCTGGTCTACGAGCCTCTCAAGAACGTTCTCGGCCTGTCTCAGGTGCGCGTCGCATACACCGGAGGCGAAGCTATCGGTCCGGATCTGTTCGCGTTCTACCGCGCGATCGGACTGAACCTGAAGCAGCTCTACGGCCAGACCGAAGCGTTCCTCTATGTAACGTGTCAGCCCGATGGCGAGATCTACCCGGATACGGTTGGTCCGCCGGCGCCCAACGTCGACATCCGCATCGCGGAATCAGGCGAAGTGCAGTTTCGCTCGCCCGGCATGTTCCTCGGATATTTCAAGGATCAGGCAAAGACCGCGGAAGCGATGACGTCCGATGGATACGTCAGGACCGGCGACGCGGGCTTCTTCGACGAGAAAACCGGGCATCTGAAGATCATCGATCGCGCGAAAGACGTCGGCCGATTGGCTGACGGCACGATGTTTGGTCCCAAGTACCTTGAGAACAAGCTGAAGTTCTATCCCAATATCAAGGAAGCGATCACGTTCGGTGACTCCAGAGAGTTCGTATGCGCCATGCTCAACATCGACCCGGTCGCGGTCGCGAATTGGGCGGAACGCAACAACGTCGCCTACGGGTCCTATCAGGAGCTTGCCGGGCATCCGCTGGTCTACGACATGGTCGCCAAAGACGTTGCCGCGGTGAACCGCTCCCTGGCCGGGGAAACGGTGCTTGCGGGCGCCCAGATTCGCCGCTTCCTCATTCTGCACAAGGAGCTCGACGCGGATGACGGCGAGCTGACCCGCACGCAGAAAGTGCGCCGCCGCTTCATTGCCGAACGCTATGCGTCGTTGGTCACGGCACTCTACAACGGAGCGCATGACGCCGACATTTCCACGGAAGTGACGTTCGAGGATGGCCGGAAAGGCACGATCGCGGCACGAGTCAAGATTCGCGACATGCAAATCGTCGGTCCGGCAGAATCGCTGGGAAGAGCGGCATGAGAGCGCCAAACGCCAACGAGATCCTGCTGCAGGTCGAGGGCGTGGCACTGGCCTTCGGCGGCGTCAGGGCGCTGCGGGACGTCTCGTTCAACGTCAAAAAAGGCGAAATTCGCGCCATCATCGGCCCCAACGGCGCCGGCAAAACCTCAATGCTGAACGTCGTCAACGGTTTCTATCACCCCAACCATGGCGCCATCACCTTCAAGGGAAGCACCCGGTCCAAAATGCAGCCCTTCGAAGCGGCGCGCGGCGGCATCGCGCGCACCTTTCAGAATGTCGCCCTGTTCAAGGGCATGAGCGCGCTCGACAACATCATGGCAGGCCGCACCTTGAAGGTCCGCCGGGGACTGTTGTGGCAGGCGCTGCGTTATGGCCCTGCTCTCGCAGAGGAGGTCGAACATCGGCGTAAGGTCGAGGAGATCATCGACTTTCTGGAGATCGAGACAATCCGCAAGGTACCGGTTGGGCGCTTGCCATACGGCTTGCAAAAGCGTGTCGAACTCGGTCGCGCTCTGGCGATGGAGCCCGACCTACTCCTCCTCGACGAGCCGATGGCTGGCATGAACGTCGAGGAGAAGGAGGACATGTCGCGATTCATCGTTGATGTGAACAATCATTACGGCACGACCATCGCCCTGATCGAGCACGACATGGCCGTGGTCATGGATCTGTCGGATCGCGTAGCGGTGCTTGATCACGGCGTAAAGATCGCCGACGGCACGCCTGATGAAGTGAAGAAGAGTCAAGCCGTCATCGACGCATATCTTGGCGTCGCGCATTGAGGTGCGTCCATGATCGCACTGGGTCAGTTTCTCGAGGTCCTTATCGGCGGATTGATGTCCGGCGTGCTCTATTCGCTGGTCGCCCTCGGCTTCGTGCTGATCTTCAAGGCATCGGGCGTATTCAACTACGCGCAGGGAGCCATGGTATTGCTCGCGGGATTGGCGCTGGTTCGCGCCCTCGATCTGCTGGTCGCCAACGGACTTCCGCTTTGGGTCGCGGTCATCCTCGCTATCGGCTTTGCCGCCGTGATCATGGCGGCAACCGCCTGGCTCATCGAGCGGTTCGTGATCGGACCTCTCGTCAATCAGGACGGCTTGACGCTGTTCATGTCGACGATCGGCGTGACATTCGTCATCGAGGGCGCCGCGGAGATGATCTTCGGATCGGATGTCTACCCGTTGCGGCTGTTCCCGACCGACGCCTGGTTCTTGTTTGAAGGCCTGTTCCCGGGCGGGATTCTGGTCAACAAGCTGGATGTCTGGGGCGCATTGATCGCGGGCGTCCTGGTCGCCGGCCTCGCCGTCTTCTTTCAGCGTACCAAGACCGGTCGCGCTCTCAGAGCCGTGGCCGACGACCATTTGGCCGCCCATTCGGTCGGAATTCCGATCAGCTGGATCTGGTTCGTGGTCTGGCTCGTTGCCGGTCTCGTTGCGCTGGTCGCGGCGACCGTGTGGGGGACCAAGCTTGGCGTTCAGTTCTCCATCACGTTTCTCGCGCTGAAGGCTTTGCCGGTGCTGATCATCGGCGGCCTTACCTCCATTCCCGGAGCCATCGTCGGCGGGCTCATTGTCGGTGCGGGTGAGAAGCTCGCAGAGGTGTATCTCGGGCCATCCATCGGCGGCGGCATCGAATATTGGTTTGCCTACGTGCTGGCGTTGGCGGTGCTGCTGTTGCGGCCACAGGGTTTGTTCGGCGAGCGCATCATCGAACGTGTCTGAGGCAAGGAGGTCGTTGTGCTCTATCGCGAAGCTGGCCAGTTCAAGGCGACCTATGCGGAGGATATGGCGATCTTCCCGATCCGGCAGGATCGTATTGCCCTCGCCGTCTTGCTCGGAATTGCCTTCATTGGCGTGCCGCTGTTGGCCAGCTTCCGGATCTGGCCGTTCAGCACCGATTATCTGTTGTGGGCCATCCTGCTGCCATTCCTCATCCTGGCGCTCGCGGCCATCGGGACGAACATTCTCGTCGGCTATTGCGGCCAGATTTCGCTCGGCAGCGGCGCGTTCATGGCCATCGGCGCCTATTCCGCCTACAAGCTGGCGACCGGCATTCATATCCCGCTTGCCTGGCTTGGCTTCGCGATCGCGATCCCACCGTTGCCCGTCTTGGCATCCATTCTGCTTGGCGGATTCATGGCGGCGGGTGCCGGAATCCTGTTCGGCATTCCCAGTCTGCGGATCAAGGGCCTCTACCTGGCGGTCGCAACGCTCGCCGCGCAGTTCTTCTTCGATTGGGCGTTCCTGCGGCTCCCGTGGTTCACCAACTACGCCCCGTCGGGATCAGTGAATGCGCCGGAACTGGATTTCTTCGGCATGGTCGTACGCACGCCGGTCGAGCGTTACCTGCTTTGCCTGACCTTCGCGACTGTCATGGCGGTGTTGGCGAAAAATCTCGTGCGCGGCAATCTCGGCAGGCAGTGGATGGCGATCCGCGACATGGATATCGCCGCCGAGCTGATCGGCATCAGGCCGCTCTACGCAAAACTCACGGCTTTCGCGGTCTCTTCGTTCGTCATCGGGGTGGCGGGTGCGCTCTGGGCGTTCGTCTACCTCGGTTCATGGGAGCCACTTGCGTTCTCGATCGACCGCTCGCTTGAGCTTCTGTTCATGGTCATCATCGGCGGGCTCGGCTCGATCATGGGTTCGTTCATCGGAGCAGCGTTCATCCTCATCGTGCCAATCATGCTGAATGTGATCCCGACCAAGCTCGGCCTGCCACTGTCGACGCAAGCGATCACTCACCTCCAGTTCATCATCTTCGGATCCTTGATCTGCTATCTGCTCATCAAGGAACCCCATGGCTTCGCCCGGCTGATATCGATCGGCAAGGAGAAGCTCAGGCTTTGGCCGTTTCCATATTGAAGGAGCGATCGCAACGCGGGCGGACGCTGGAGAGGAAGGAAGCACCACGGACGGAAAAAGAAGGACTTCAAGGAGGAGGATATCAATATGGCAAGTATAGCACGCAGTGTACTGATACTGGCGACCGCCTTGGCCGGCGCGGCGTTTAGCACACCGGCCGCAGCGCAAAACGAGCAGTTCATCCCGATTTTATCGTACCGGACCGGACCATACGCCGTGAACGGCGCGCCCTACGCAAACGGCGTCGTGGACTATTACAACCTGATCAATGAACGCGACGGCGGCATCAACGGCGTCAAAATTCTGACCGAGGAATGCGAGACGGGCTACGCGACCGACAAGGGAGTGGAGTGTTACGAGCGTCTCAAAAGCAAAGGACCAACCGGCGCGGCCTTCATCAATCCACTGTCGACCGGCATCACCTTCGCACTCACCGAAAAGACCGCGACCGACAAGATCCCGATCATCACAATGGGGTACGGCCGGGCCGATTCCAAGAACGGCGCGGTGTTCGCGTATAATTTCCCGTTGCTCGGCACTTACTGGTCCGCGGCCGATCTCGCCATCCAGCAGGTCGCCAAGGAACTCGGCGGCTTCGACAAGCTGAAAGGCAGGAAGATTTCGCTGCTGTATCATGACAGCCCCTATGGCAAGGAGCCGATTCCGATGCTGCAGGTGCTGGCGCAGAAGTACGGCTTTGAGTTCACGCCGATCCCGGTCACGCATCCCGGCGTCGAGCAGAAGTCGCAATGGCTGGCGATCCGCCAGAACCGGCCGGACTATGTCCTGGTCTGGGGCTGGGGCGTCATGAACAGCACGGCAATCAAGGAGGCGGCCGCCGTCGCCTATCCGCGCGACAAGATGATCGGCGTTTGGTGGTCGGGCGCAGAGCCTGACGTGACGCCGGCAGGCGATCAAGCCACTGGCTACAAGGCGCTGATGCTTCAGCACGGCGCCGGCAAGTTTCCCGTGCATGCCGACATAGAGAAGCACATCTACGCCAAGGGCAAGGGTTCGACAGAACCCGTCAAGATCGGCGAGGTTCTCTACAACCGAGGTATGGTGAATGCCATGCTCGGCGTTGAGGCGATCCGCAAGGCGCAGGAAAAGTTCGGCAAGAAACCGCTGACGGGCGAGCAGGTCCGTTGGGGGCTTGAGAATCTCGTCCTCACCGATACGCGTATCAAGGAACTCGGCTTTGAGGGGATGTTGAAGCCGGTCAGCATTTCCTGCTCCGACCACGAGGGCGCGCGCTACGGGCGGGTCCAGCAGTGGGATGGCAAGGCCTGGAAAGTGATCTCCGACTGGTCCACGGCTGACGAATCGCTCATCGAACCGCTCGTCACCGATGTGTCTGCGAAGTATGCCGCGGAGAAGAAGATCAAGCCGCGCGACTGCGCAAAGGAAACCTGAGACCGTGTGAGTGATCCGGGACGCAGGTTTGCCTGCTCCCGGATCACGGCCCCTGCTACAGTTTGGAGGTCTGCGCGTGTCAATCGCCAAGGTGGTCGTCGCCGCTACGACGGAAGCGACAGCTCTGATCTTATCGGTCAACAACATCGAAGTTGTCTACGATCACGTCATCCTCGTGTTGAAGGGCGTCTCGCTGGAAGTGCCGCGAGGCGGCATTGTCGCGCTGCTCGGCGCCAACGGCGCCGGCAAGACGACGACGCTGAAGGCGGTCTCCAATCTGCTGCACGCAGAGCGCGGCGAGGTCACCAAGGGCTCGATCCTGTTCAACGGCGTCGAGGTGAAGTCCCTGTCGCCAAACGACGTGGTGCGACGCGGCTGCATCCAGGTGATGGAGGGGCGGCGTGCTTTCCCTCATCTGACAGTCGAGGAGAACATCCTGACCGGCGCCTTTACGCGGACGGACGGCAAGCTCGCGATCGCACAGGACCTTGAACGGGTCTACGCTTATTTCCCGCGTCTCAAGGAACGACGCAGTTCCACCGCCGGCTATACGTCCGGCGGCGAACAGCAGATGTGCGTGATTGGTCGCGCGCTGATGTCGCGCCCGAAGATGATCCTGCTCGACGAACCATCGATGGGCCTCGCGCCGCAGATCGTCGAAGAGATCTTCGAGATCGTGAAGGATCTCAACGCCAAGGAAGGCGTGTCGTTTCTTCTCGCCGAGCAGAACACCAATATGGCGCTCAGATATGCAAGCCACGGCTACATCCTCGAAAATGGCCGCGTGGTGATGGACGGCGAAGCGCACGCACTCGCCGCAAATGAGGACGTCAAGGAGTTCTATCTTGGCGTCGCCGGAGAGAAGCGAAAATCATACCGCGACGTGAAGCACTACAAGCGACGCAAGCGCTGGCTTGCCTAGCAGATGATGGCGTCCCGAAATTCCGAGACTCCGGGTTCGGTCCTTCGGACCGTCCCGGAATGACGGTGCTTGGGCTTACACCCCGCCCGGATAGTTCGGGGATTCGCGCGTGATGGTCACGTCGTGGACGTGGCTCTCGCGCAGGCCGGCGCCGGTGATGCGGACGAACTCGGCCTTGTCGTGGAAATCCCTGATGTCCTTGGCGCCGACATAGCCCATCGCGGCGCGCAGGCCGCCGGCGAGCTGGTGCATCACGTGGCCGACCGGCCCCTTGTACGGCACCTGGCCCTCGATGCCTTCAGGAACGAGCTTCAGCGTGTCCTTGATGTCCTGCTGGAAGTAGCGGTCGGCCGAGCCGCGCGCCATTGCGCCGACCGAGCCCATGCCGCGATAGGCCTTGTAGGAGCGGCCCTGCCACAGGAAGACTTCGCCGGGCGTCTCGTCGGTGCCGGCGAGCAGCGAGCCGACCATGGCGATGTCGGCGCCGGCGGCGAGCGCCTTGGCGAGATCGCCGGAATATTTGATGCCGCCGTCGGCGATCACGGGCACGTCGGCCTTCTTCGCGGCCGCGACCGCATCCATGATCGCGGTGAGCTGCGGCACGCCGACGCCGGCGACGATGCGCGTGGTGCAGATCGAGCCCGGGCCGATGCCGACCTTGATGCAGTCCGCGCCGGCATCGATCAGCGCCTGCGCGCCGCCCTCGGTCGCGACGTTGCCGGCCACCACCTGCACCGCGTTGGAGAGCCGCTTGATGCGGTTGACGGCATTGAGCACGTGGCGCGAATGGCCGTGCGCGGTGTCGACCACGACGACGTCGACGCCGGCATCGATCAGCCGCTCGGTGCGTTCATAGCCGGTCTCGCCGACCGTGGTGGCGGCGGCGACGCGAAGCCGGCCGTGCTCGTCCTTGCAGGCGAGCGGATGCGCCACCGCCTTCTCGATGTCCTTGACGGTGATCAGGCCGACGCAGCGATATTGATCGTCAACGACCAAGAGCTTCTCGATGCGATGCTTGTGCAGCATCCGCTTCGCCTCGTCCTGGCTGACGCCCTCGCGCACCGTGACCAGGTTCTCGTGCGTCATCAGCTCCGAGACCTTCTGCCGGGGATCGCTGGCAAAGCGCACGTCGCGGTTGGTGAGGATGCCGACCAGCTTGCCCGGCACGTTCTTGGCCGCGCCGGTCACCACCGGGATGCCAGAGATGCCGTGATCCTTCATCAGCGCCAGCGCGTCGGCCAGCGTGGCATCCGGGCCGATGGTCAGCGGATTGACCACCATGCCGGATTCGAACTTCTTGACCTGCCGCACCTGCGCGGCCTGACCGTCGGGATCGAAGTTGCGGTGGATGACGCCGAGGCCGCCGGCTTGCGCCATCGCGATCGCCATGCGCGCCTCGGTGACGGTGTCCATCGCCGACGCGATGATCGGGATGTTGAGCGCGATCGCGCGGGTGACGCGCGAGCGGATATCGACTTCCGAGGGAAGGACGTCCGACAGACCGGGCTTCAGCAGCACATCGTCGAACGTGAAGGCTTCGCGGATAGCCTGAAGTCCCGTGGCCATTGCCAACTCCTTTCGGCGGCCGCAGCCGCGATAAACTTACGGATGAACGCTGCCTGCGGCGACGCTGCTGCGTCACCGTCGAATCGGCGCCCATCGGTGGGGTTGACGCTGGTCGATAGCATGGCGGCATGACGAATCAAAGCGTTTGCCAGCCATGCACAGGCCTTTTTAGGGGCCGGTTCAGGGTGCCCGGTAGCCCGGCGGCGGGCCGTGGCGGCGGATCGCCTCGACCATTTCGCGATGGCGCCGGTCCTCGCGCTTCATGTGGACCGCGATCACGGCATGGGCCGACGGCACCAGCAGCAACACGTGGAAAAACAGCCCGAAAACCGCGCAAAACACGATCAGGACCAGATTGAAGATGGCCGAAAACGGCTGTCCGTTCAGGAGCAGCCCGATCGGCGGCAGGAGAGCGGCAAGGACGTAGATCACGGCACACCTTCCAGAGCGTTTTCGAGCGAAGTGGATACCGGTTCGCCTGAAGAAAACGCGTGAAAACATCAATCCAGGGCCTCCGTTCCGATCCTATCGGAACGGAAAGGCTCTGACACGGGCGGATGCATACCAGCGTCACGCAGGATTTAGGGCGTTTGGCCGGTTCCGCAATAGCGTGGCCCTGGGCAGGATGATATGGCCCCCTCGCCCGCCTTTTTCAGCACAGCTGTCCTGTTTGATGAACAAACAACGCCTGATTCCGCTCATCGTGGCCACCGCCCTGTTCATGGAGAACATGGACTCCACGGTGATCGCGACCTCGCTGCCCGCGATCGCCGCCGATATCGGCACCAGCCCGCTGACGCTGAAGCTGGCGATCACCTCCTACCTGCTGTCGCTCGCGGTGTTCATCCCGGCGAGCGGCTGGACCGCGGACCGCTTCGGCGCCCGCATCGTGTTTGCCGGCGCCGTCGGCGTGTTCATGCTGGGCTCGATAGGCTGCGCACTGTCGTCCTCGGTGACCGATTTCGTGTTCGCCCGCATCCTGCAGGGCCTCGGCGGGGCGATGATGACCCCGGTCGGGCGGCTGGTGCTGCTGCGCTCGGTCGACAAGAGCGCGCTGGTCAACGCGATGGCCTGGGTGACGGTCCCGGCGCTGATCGGCCCGGTGATCGGGCCGCCGCTCGGCGGCTTCATCACCACCTATTTCTCCTGGCACTGGATCTTCCTGATCAACATCCCGATCGGGCTGCTCGGCATCTTCCTGGCTTTGAAATACATCGACCCGATCAAGAGCGAGGATCCCGAGCGCTTCGATCTCGTGGGACTGGTGCTGGCCGGTATCGGCCTCGCCGGCATCGCCTTCGGGCTGTCGGTGGCCGGGCTCAATTTGCTGCCGTGGCCGATCGTCGCCGCGCTGGTCGGGGTCGGCACGGTATCGATGACGCTTTACGTCATCCACGCGCGGCGGACCGGTTCGCCGGTGCTCGATTTCGGCTTGCTGCGGCTGCCGACCATGCGCGCGTCGATCGTCGGCGGCTTCATGTTCCGGCTCGGCATCGGCGCGCTACCGTTTCTGCTGCCGCTGTTGATGCAGGTCGGCTTCGGCCTGTCGCCGTTCCAGTCCGGTCTCGTCACCTTTGCGTCGGCGGTCGGCGCCATGGGCATGAAGACGCTGGCGGCGCGCATCATCCGCGCCTTCGGCTTCCGCAACATGATGACCGTCAACGCGGTGGTCAGTTCGGCCTTCCTCGCCGCCTGCGCGCTGTTCACGATCTCGACGCCGCTGATGCTGATCTTCACGATCCTGGTGGTCGGCGGCTTCTTCCGCTCGCTGCAATTCACCGCGATCAACACCGTGGCCTATGCCGAGGTCGAGGCGCCGCAAATGAGCCGGGCCACCACCCTCGTCAGCGTCAACCAGCAGCTCGCGGTGTCCGCGGGCGTCGCGGTCGGCGCGTTCTCGGTCGAAACCACGCTGGCGCTGCATCACCAGACCGAGCTCTCCGCCGACGTGTTCGCGCCGGCCTTCATCGTGGTGTCGCTGATCTCGGCGGCCTCGGCCTGGTTCTTCTGGCAGATGCCGGCTGAGGCCGGCAACGAGATCGCCGGCCGCAAGGCGATCGACATCTCGAGCCGCAAGGGCGCCGAGAAACGCGCCGCCGCCGAAGCCGTCAAGGTCGCCACCGAGGACACCCAGAACGCGCGCGATCAGCGGCTCGGCTAGTCGATCGAACCAGCCGTTCCCGAGGCGCGTACACCGCGAGCCGCCGTCAGGTCACGACCAGGCCATCAGGGGTGGCCGGTCATTCCGCCTGGCTGTCCTCGATCCGGACGTTCAATAAGTTCGTATGTGGGAACGTGGGTCGCTTCCAGCCACGATTCCAGCGCTGCTCCGCAGACCGTGCAGATCGCATCACCCGTATGCGGCACCAAGAACTTCTCTTCGGTGCGTCTGTACTCGGCGCCGCAATTGCATTGAACAATGGTCGCCAGCTGGGAAATATGCGCTTGCGTCGCCCGATTTTCCAGTCCTGCAAGAAACGGCCCCAGTGCGCGAAACCTGACGCTGCACCAAGGCCGCCAACCCGGTTGGGGTTTTCTCCCGGTGGGCTTGGGGGGCATTGGCCGGGAGCAAAGGAGTCGACTCCAGCCGCGCGCCAAGGTTCCCGCCGGTTGCGCTGAAATGTGGTTTCTGCGCTCCTTCGTCGTTGCGAGCGGAGCGAAGCAATCCAGTCGTCCGCCGATACAGGGCCATGGATCGCTTCGTCGCTACTCCCCGCGCGATGACGGCTGCTGCTGCCCGCGAAATCCCGTCGCCAGCACGTAACGCTCCGACGAATCCTGCCGGCTGGCGGCCGGCTTGACGTGGCGGACGGTGGCGAAATCGCGCTTCAGCTGCGCCACCAGCTCGGCGTCGGCGCCGCTCTGGAACACTTTTGCCAGGAACGTGCCGCCGGGATTGAGCACCTCGCCGGCGAAATGCGCGGCGGTCTCGACCAGGCCGATGATGCGCAGCTGATCGGTCTTGCGATGGCCGGTGGTGTTGGCAGCCATGTCGGACATCACGATGTCGGCGCGGCCGCCCATCATCGCGATCAGTTTTTCCGGCGCGTCATGGTCGAGGAAGTCGAGCTGCGCGAAGGTGACGCCGGGAATCTCGCCCATCTCCAAGAGATCGATCGCGACCACCTTGCCCTTGCCGTCGGCTGCTCCTGTGCGTTTTGCCGCGATCTGGCTCCAGCCGCCGGGCGCCGCGCCAAGGTCGACCACGGTCATGCCCGGCTTGAGCAGGCGGTATTTGTCGTCGATCTCGAGCAGCTTGAACGCTGCGCGGGAGCGGTAGCCCATCGCCTTGGCCTTGGCGACATAGGGATCGTTGAGCTGGCGCTCGAGCCAGAGTTTTGACGACAGCTTGCGCTTGCCGCCGCTCTTGACCGTGACGTGCAGCCGCCCGGTGGTGTCTTTCGCCATACTGCTTCTCTGCTCCCTCGCCTCGCTCTTGCGAGGAGAGGGTTGGGGTGACGGGCTGTTTCCGCAATAAAGGTGAGAGATGCGCTCCTGGAGAGTCCCCCTCACCCGGATTGCATTGACATGCAATCCGGCCTCTCCCCGCTAGCGGGGCGAGGCAAGAGAAGCTCTAGCACGCCCGCAGCGCGCCGTCCTCGCGCATCATCTCGACCAGCATGCCCTCGCGCAGGCCGCGATCGGCGACGCGGAGCCGCGGCATCGGGAACGCGTTGCGGATCGCATCGAGGATCGCGCAGCCGGCGAGCACCAGATCGGCGCGCTCGACGCTGATGCAGTTGTTGTTGACGCGCGCTTCATAGCTCATGCCGAGCAGCCTCTGGATCGTCGCGGTAACGTCGCAATCGTTCATCCAGATGCCGTCGATGCGGCGACGGTCATAGCGCGACAGGTTGAGGAACACGCCGGCGAGCGTGGTCACGGTGCCCGAGGTGCCGAGCATGTGCATGTCGCGCAGATTCTTGCCGTGCTCGGCCGCGAACGGCGCGACGTGCCGCGCGACCTCATCGATCATCTGCGCATACAGATCCCTGGTGACGTTCTTGCCGCCGAAATGTTCGGCCAGCGTGACGACGCCGAGCGGGATCGACATCCACGCCTTGATGCGTGGCGGCGCGTCGGGTGCGTTGGGGTCGCGCTCGATCCGCACCAGCTCGGTCGAGCCGCCGCCGATATCGAACAGGATGGCGCCCCGTCCCTTCGGATCGAGCAGCGGCGAGCAGCCGATCACAGCGAGCGTCGCCTCGGTCTCGCGATCGATCACCTCGAGCTTGATGCCGGTCTCGGCCGCCACCCGCGCGCGAAAGCTCTCGGCGTTGCCAGCGGCGCGGCAGGCCTCGGTGGCGATGAGCCGCAGCCGGCGCGCCTTGCGATAGCGGATCTTGTCGCTGCAGATGGCGAGCGCGGCAATCGCGCGCTCGATCGCGGCCTCGCTGATCGAGCCGGTGGCGGCGATGCCCTCGCCGAGCCGGATGATTCGCGAGAAGGAATCGACCACGCGGAACCCGTCGCCGGTGGGACAGGCGATCAACAGCCGGCAATTGTTGGTGCCAAGGTCGAGCGCGGCGTAGACGCCACTTTCCGCCGCTGCCGCAACCAACCCTGGCGGGGCTTCGCTGGCCGGGGGGCCGTCGCAAAGCCGCACATGGTCGTTCATCAAAACTGTCTTTCCGCGGGACCAGAAGGCCCGCCGAATAATTATCGTTCACGGAAACTTTAGCAGCGTCAAAGCCCTACGCAAACTCCGTTCACATTGGGTCCATGCCCAATCGGGCGTTGTCGTTAAGGGGGGTGTGCGTTATCTCCTCACCGCCCCCAAACTCCAGCAAATCCGGGCATTTCAGGTCATTTTCGATGCAAGATCACACGCCGCCTGCCTCCCTCGAAAACGCTATCGCACTGCAAAAATACGGTGTCGGACAGCCTGTTCGACGAAAGGAGGACGACACCCTGGTGCGCGGCAAGGGCAAATACACCGACGATTTCTCGCTGCCCGGCCAGGCGTACTGCTGGATGGTTCGCTCCTCGCATGCCCATGGACTCATCAAGGGGATCGATACCGCGGCCGCCAAGGCGATGCCGGGCGTGCTCGGGGTCTGGACCGGCGCCGACCTTGCGGCCGCCGGCTACAACCCCTTCACCTGCGGCCTGCCGCTGAAGAACCGTGACGGCTCGCCGCTCAAGCAGACCAACCGACCGGCGCTGGTGACCGACAAGGTGCGCTTCGTCGGCGATCCCGTCGCCTTCGTGGTCGCGGAGACCGCGGCGCAGGCGCGCGATGCCGCCGAGGCCGTCGAGGTCGATATCGAGCCGCTGCCGGCGGTGACGGACGCGGCCGAAGCCGCCAAGCCCGGCGCACCGCAGCTCTATGACGACATCCCCGATAACGTCGCGCTCGACTATCATTATGGCGACACCGCCAAGATCGAGGCGGCGTTCGCCGGCGCGGCGCACGTCACCAAGCTCGACATCGTCAACACCCGCGTCGCCGTGGTCTCGATGGAGCCGCGCGTCGCCCTCGCCCACTACGACAAGAAAACCGAGCGCTTCACGCTGCAGGTGCCGACCCAGGGCGTCTCCGGCAACAAGGCGATCCTGGCCCGCCTGCTCAACGTGCCCGCCGACAAGGTCCGCATCCTCACCGGCAATGTCGGCGGCTCGTTCGGGATGAAGAACCTCAACTATCCCGAATACACCTGCATCGCGCATGCGGCGCGCGAGCTCGGCCGCCCGGTGAAGTGGCTGGACGAGCGCTCGACCAGCTTCCTCTCGGACAGCCAGGGCCGCGCACAGCTGATCCATGCCGAGCTCGCGCTCGATGCCGACGGCAAGTTCCTCGCGGTGCGGCTGTCCGGCTACGGCAATCTCGGCGCCTACATCACCGGCGTCGCGCCGGGCCCGCTGTCGCTCAACACCGGCAAGAACCTCGCCAGCGTCTATCGCACGCCGCTGCTCGGCGTCGACATCAAGACGGTCCTGACCAACACCACGCTGATGGGCGCCTATCGCGGCGCCGGCCGGCCGGAGGCCAACTACTACATGGAGCGGCTGATCGATGCTGCCGCCGACGAGATGGGCATCAACCGCTTCACGCTGCGCAAGCGCAACTTCATCAAGCCGTCGCAGCTGCCCTTCCCGGCGGCCTCCGGCGTCACCTATGACAGCGGCGATTTCGCCGCCGTGTTCCAGAAGGCGCTGGAGATCTCCGACTACGACAATTTCGCCAAACGCAAGAAGGAGAGCAAAAAGAGCGGCAAGCTGCGCGGCATCGCCGTCGGCTCCTATCTCGAGGTCACCGCGCCGCCGTCTGGCGAGCTCGGCAAGATCAGCTTCGAGCCCGACGGCTCGGTGAAGCTCACCACCGGCACGCTGGATTACGGCCAGGGCCACGCCACCCCGTTCGCGCAGGTGCTGTCCGACCAGCTCGGGGTGCCCTTCGAGAAGATCACGCTCGAACAGGGCGACAGCGATCTCGTCCGCTTCGGCAACGGCACCGGCGGCTCGCGCTCGATCACCGCAACTGGCCAGGCGATCGTCGAGGCTTCCGCGCTCGTGGTCGAGAAGGGCAAGAAGGCCGCCGCGCACATGCTGGAGGCCTCCGAGGCCGACATCGAATTCGGCGCCGGCCGCTTCACCATCGCCGGCACCGACCGCTCGATCGGCATCATGGAGCTCGCCGAGCGGATGCGCGCCGGCAAGATGCCCGAGGGCACGCCGGAGACGCTCGACGTCGATCACGCCACCAAGGAGACGGCGTCGACGTTCCCGAACGGCTGCCACGTCGCCGAGGTCGAGATCGATCCCGACACGGGCGTGACGCGGATCGTGCGCTACTCCGCGGTCAATGATTTCGGCGTCGTGGTCAATCCGATGATCGTCGCCGGCCAGCTGCACGGCGGCGTCGCGCAGGGCATCGGCCAGGCGCTAATGGAGGAAGTCAGCTACGACGCCTCCGGCCAGCCGATCACCGGCTCGTTCATGGACTACGCGCTGCCGCGTGCCGGCGACGTGCCGTCGATGCTGGTCGGCGATCATCCCTCGCCGGCGAAATCCAACCCGCTCGGCACCAAGGGCTGCGGCGAAGCCGGCTGCGCCGGCAGCCTCGTCTGCATCGTCAACGCCGTGGTCGACGCGCTGTCGGACTACGGCATCAAGCACATCAACATGCCGCTGACGCCGGAACGCGTCTGGCGCGCGATCCAGGACGCCAAGGCGAAGGCGGCGTAGGGGCTGCCTTGCCGTAACCACAAACACAGGTGTCATCGCCCGCGAAAGCGGGCGATCCAGTATTCCAGAGACGTCAGCGATAGAACCGAGGAGCCGCGGCGTACTGGATCCCCCGCTTTCGCGGGGGATGACAGTTGCGCGCGTCGATGGACTGCCCGGTTAATGCCGGCAGCGTCGTCGACCTACGCCGCGGCCTGCTCGCGCGGCTGGGTGATCGCGATGTGCCAGCAATGCGCGAGCGGCACACCGTTGCCGAGCACCAGCGCGTCGAGCTCGACGAAGCGGTGGCCCTTCTTGTCGTAATTGCCGGTCACCTTGGCGCGCGCGGTCAGCTCGTCGCCGATCTTGCCGGCCGACAACAGCTGCATGCGGGTGCCGACATGGATCCAGGGCCCGAGGATCGCATTGTCGACCAGGACCTTGTTCATCACCCGCGGCAGCAGGCCGGGATGGCCGAGCCCTTCGCGCAGGTAGATCGGGTCGGTCTCCCTGATGTCGGCGAGATATTCCTTCGCGGCATCGCCGGACCAGTCGCGCGGGATGGTGCCGAGCCACTTGCCCTCTTCATAGGACGACGCGCTGACCGGCTTGCGCTCGGCGACCGCGGCAACCTGTTTGTAGTCGTCGAGCACGAATTTCGGCGCTGAAGTCGGCAGCGAGGCGGTGCCGGTGGCGCAGAGCTCGCCGCGGCTGTGGAGCTCGATCGTGAGCCCGTTGCCGGTCTCCTGGCCGGTCAATTCCGCGATCTCGCCGTCATAGACCGGCTTGACGAAGCGCGCCTCGATCAGGCCGCGCGCGAGAAAATCGCGGCCCCATTTCTCGACCGGCAGGTGCATCATGTAGGCCATCACGTCGACGCCGGGCACCAGCCCGCCGGAAAAGCCGAACTTCCGCGCCACCGTGTCGTCGTGGATCTTGTTCTCCGAGAGCTTTGACGTGTTGTAGGCCGAGACGCGGTAGGTCAGCGAAGCCGTCTTCGAATCCATGGGGTTTCCCCTTATTTCCGTTGTTTTTGTCGGGCAATCGTAGTCGAACCGGGCATCGTGACAAGCCTCTCGTTTTGCTCGCAATTTTCCGCCCGATGGAGTACACGCAGGCCGCGCCTGCCAACCCTGGAATCGATGACTGAAACCCCTGCTCCCACCCGCATCTATGTCGACGCCGACGCCTGCCCGGTGAAGGACGAGATCTATCGCGTCGCGATCCGGCACGGCGTGCCCGTCAGCGTGGTCGCGGGCAATTTCATCCGCGTGCCGCAGGATCCGCTGATCGAGCGCATCGCCGCCGGTTCCGGCATGGATGCGGCCGACGACTGGATCGCGGAACGCGCGCGTGAGGGCGACATCGTGATCACGGCGGACATTCCGCTGGCGAGCCGCTGCGTCAAGGCCGGCGCCGACGTGATCGCGCCGAACGGCAAGCCGTTCACCGAACAGTCGATCGGCATGACGCTCGCGGTGCGCAACCTGATGACCGATCTGCGCTCGTCGGGCGAGATCACCGGCGGGCCGAAATCATACTCGCCGCGCGACCGCTCGACCTTCCTGTCGACGCTCGACCAGACCATCCGCCGCATCCAGCGCCGCCGCGCCGAGCAGGCGCCGGCGAGCCAGCAGGGTTAGCGCGATGGCTCCGCCTCCTCTCATCCAGCTCAAGGACATCAGCCTGACCTTCGGCGGCACGCCGCTGCTCACCGGCGTCGAGCTGTCGGTCTCCGCGGGCGAACGCGTCTGCCTGATCGGCCGCAACGGCTCCGGCAAGTCGACACTGCTGCGCATCGCGGCCGGCCTGGTCGAGCCCGATGCCGGCAGCCGCTTCGTGCAGCCCGGCGCCACCATCCGCTATCTGCCGCAGGAGCCGGATTTCGGCGACCACAAGACGACGCTGGCCTATGTCGAGGCCGGGCTCGGCCCCGGCGACGACCACTACCAGGCGCGCTATCTGCTCCAGCAGCTCGGCCTCAGCGGCGAGGAAGATCCCGCGCATGTCTCCGGCGGTGAGGCGCGCCGCGCGGCGCTGGCCCGCGTGCTGGCGCCCTCGCCCGATATCCTGCTGCTGGACGAGCCGACCAACCATCTCGACCTGCCGACCATCGAATGGCTCGAGGGCGAATTGGAAAGCCGCCGCTGCGCGCTGGTGCTGATCAGCCACGACCGCCGCTTCCTCACCAATTTGTCGCGCACCACCGCCTGGCTCGACCGCGGCCAGATCCGGCAGATCGAGCGCGGCTTCGGCGCCTTCGAGGCGTGGCGCGACGAGGTGCTGGCGGAGGAAGAGCGCGAGCAGCACAAGCTCGACCGCAAGATCGTCAACGAGGAGCACTGGCTGCGCTACGGCGTCTCCGGCCGCCGCAAGCGCAACGTCAAGCGGCTCGGCAATCTCTTCGCGCTGCGCGACCAGCGCCGCAACTATCGCGGCGCCACCGGCAATGCCACGCTCGCCGCTGCCGAGGCCGAGAAATCCGGCCGCCTGGTGATCGAGGCCAAGAACATCACCAAGGCCTATGGCGAGCGCAGGATCGTCGACGGCTTCTCGACCCGGATCCAGCGCGGCGACCGGCTCGGCATCGTAGGTCCCAACGGCGCCGGCAAGACCACGCTGGTGCATCTGCTGATCGGCAACGATCCGCCCGACTCCGGTTCGGTGCGGCTCGGGGCCAATATCGAGATGGCAACCCTCGACCAGCATCGCGAAAGCCTCGACCCGAAGCTGACGCTGGCCGAGGCGCTGACCGGCGGCCGCGGCGATCACGTCATGGTCGGCGACAAGTCGAAGCACGTGATCGGCTACATGAAGGATTTCCTGTTCGCGCAGGAGCAGCGCGGCACGCCGCTGGAAGCGCTCTCCGGCGGCGAGCGCGGCCGCCTGATGCTGGCGCGCGCGCTCGCCAAGCCGTCGAACCTTTTGATCCTGGACGAGCCGACCAACGACCTCGACCTCGAAACCCTCGACGTGCTCGAGGACATGCTCGGCGACTACGAGGGCACGGTGATCCTGATCAGCCACGACCGCGACTTCCTCGACCGCGTGGTGACGTCGGTGATCGTGCCCGAAGGCCAGGGACGCTGGATCGAATATGCCGGCGGCTACTCCGACATGCTGGCGCAGCGCGGCGCCGACGTGAAGCGCGAGACGGTGAAGGCCGAAGCCCCGACCGAAGAAAAGACAGAAGCCAGGGCCGCGGCGCCCGAAGCAGCACCGAGGCGCCGGCTGAGCTTCAACGAGAAGCACGCGCTGGAAACCTTGCCGAAGACCATCGACAAGCTGCATGCCGAAATCGCCAAGCAGCAGAAGCTGCTCGACGATCCCGATCTCTATACAAAGGATCGCAAGACATTCGACGCTGCCTCGGCCGCGATCGCAAAGGCGCAGCAAGAGCTCGCCGCCGCCGAGGACCGCTGGCTCGAGCTCGAAGTGCTGCGCGAAGAGATCGAACAGGCATAATTTGTAGGATCGGTAAGAAGGACAGACCATGACCACGCCCCTCGCCGCCAAGATCGCCAAGGAATACGGCACGCCCTGCGCCGTGATCGACATGGACCGGGTCGAGCGCAACATCGCGCGCATCCAGAAGGCCTGCGACGAGGCCGGCGTCGCCAACCGTCCGCACATCAAGACGCACAAGAACCCGATGCTGGCGCAGCTGCAGATCAAGGCCGGCGCCAAAGGCGTCACCTGCCAGAAGCTCGGCGAGGCCGAGATCATGGCGGATGCCGGCATCGACAACATCCTGATCAGCTACAATCTGCTCGGTGACGAGAAGATGGCGCGGCTCGGCGCGCTGCAAGGCAAGGCCAACGTCACCGTCGCCGCCGACAATTCCGTCGTCGTCGGCGACCTGCCGAAGGCCGCAGCCGCCTCCGGCCGCCCGCTCACGGTTGTGGTCGAATGCGACACCGGCCGCAAGCGCGCCGGCGTCGAGACCCCGGCCGAGGCGATCGCGCTGGCGCGCGAGATCGCTGCCTCCAAGGGCCTCGCCTTCGCGGGCTTCATGCTGTACCCGACCGAGACCGGCTGGGCCGATGCGCAGAAATTCTACGACGAGGCGCTGGCCGGCGTTCGCGCTTACGGCCTCGATGCGACAATCGTCTCCACCGGCGGCACGCCGAACCTGAAGAACCTCGGTAAGCTGAAGGGCGGCACCGAGCACCGCTTCGGCACCTACATCTACAACGACCGCATGCAGGTCGCGGCCGGCGTCGCGACCTGGGACGATTGCGCGCTGCACGTCTATTCCACCGTCGTCAGCCGCGCCGGCCCCGAGCGCGGCATCCTCGATGCCGGCTCCAAGACGCTGACCTCGGACACCGGCGGCCTCGAAGGCCACGGCCTGATCCTCGAACATCCCGAGGCCAGGATCGCGCGCTTCGCCGAGGAGCACGGCTTTCTCGATCTGTCCCGCAGCAACACGCGGCCCAATGTCGGCGACGTGGTGCGGGTCGTGCCCAATCATGTCTGCGTCGTCGTCAACATGATGGACGAGGTCGTGATGGTGCGCGGCGACGAGATCATCGGTGCGTTGCCGGTGACGGCGCGGGGCAAGCTGCGCTAGCGCCCGCGCATCCTTCGAGGCTCCCCGAGCAGCGCAATTGCGCCGCTCGGCTCGCACCTCCAGCGACAAAGGCGAAGCCTTTGCGTGGGGATGACGCTCTCTCGACTGCCCGATCACGCTCTCTCTGAGCCGTCACCCCGAGGTGCGAGCGGAGCGAGCCTCGAAGGGCGGCGGCGGGCTAAAGGTCGCGAAGCACAGGAGCCTCGCTACCCATGCATCAGCGCCTGCAGCTCGCGGTCCAGCGCCGCGCGAAACACCTCGATCGGCCGCGCCAGGCGGCCGGCCGGCGGGCGATGCACGATCCAGGCACGCACCGCGGGATTGAAATCCGCGATCTTCACGGCCTTGAGCCGGCTGCGGATCGGGCTCCGCTTCAGCGCAACCGGCGTCACGAGGCCGATGCCGAGCCCGCGCGCCACCAGCGACAGGCGCAGCTCGCTGTCGAGCGCCTCGACGGCGATGTTGAACGGCAGATGCGCCGCATCGAAATGGCGCTTCAACGTCTGGCGGAAGCCGCAGCCGTCCTGGTTGATCACCCATCCGGTCCGCGACAGCCATTCGAGGTCGACTGACTTCGGCGTCTTCATGTCGCGCGCGACGACGAACACCACCGGCTGCGCGCCGAGATCGGAGGCCTCGAGATCGTCGGGCGGTGCGGTGCCGTCAGGAAGGCAGATCGCCGCCGCGTCGAGCTCGTTGCGGCTGACCCGCTCCATGTGGTTGGGCGACCAGCCCGAGACGACGCGCACCGCCAGCGCCGGAAATTCGCCGCGCACCGCGTCGAGCGGACCGGTCAGCCCCGCCTCCGACAGAAACGGCGTCAGGCCGAGCCTGAACTCGCCGCGCACCGCGCCGTCATTGGCGACGCCTGACTTGAGGTCGTCGAGCATGCGCAGCAGCCGGCGGCCCTGCTCATAGGCCTCGATTCCGGCCGCAGTCGGCTTCAGCGGCTTGGAGAGCCGGTCGAGCAGCTGCGCGCCGAGCATCTCCTCGAGATTCTGGATCCGCCGCGTCACGCCGGGCTGGGTCAGGTTCAGCCGCGCCGAGGCCGCGACGATCGATCCGGTCTCCACCACGGCGACGAACGCGACGAGGTCATGGGTGTTCATAAACATTCTCGCATATTCTTCATCATCTTATTTGAATTGTAGCATATTATGCCGATCCCCTAAAGGGGGCCTCGCCACTCCATCGCGAGGCCCCATGACCATCTCCGAAGCCACCAAACTCTCCCCGGCGCGCACCGTCGCCGTGCGTCCCCTGATCTGGATCGGCGCCATCACGACCGGCACCGTCGTCACCAATCTCTTTGCGCCACAAATCCTCGTCGGTCTGATGGGCCGCTCGCTCGGCATGACCGCGCTGCAAGCCGGCCTGATCTCGACGCTGACCCTGCTCGGCTACGCGCTCGGACTGCTGCTGCTGGTGCCGCTGGTCGACCTCGTCGAGAACAAGCGGCTGATCCTGCGGACGCTGGCCTGCGCCATCGTCGCGGCGATCGGCACCGCGATGGCGCCGACGCCGCTGATCCTGCTCGCCGCCACCTTCGTCCTCGGCGCGTCGTGCGCCGCGATCCAGATGGTGGTACCGCTGGTGGCATCGATGGTGCCGCCGGAGCGCCGGGGACAGGCGATCGGCGATGTGATGAGCGGCCTGATGATCGGCATCCTGCTGTCGCGGCCGATGGCGAGCCTGATCGCGGACAGCTGGAACTGGCGCGGCTACTATGTCACCTCGGCGGTGCTGATGACGGTGCTCGCCGCAGCACTGGCGCGCACGCTGCCGACGCTGCAGCCGGCGGCGAAGGTCAGCTACGGCGCGTTGCTGCGTTCGTTCCCAAAACTGCTGCGCGAGGAGCCGGTGCTGCGCGTTCGGTCCTGGACCGCGGCGCTGGTGATGGCCTCGTTCACCGCGTTCTGGGCCGCCGTGGCGCTGCGCCTGCCGGATGCGCCGTTCCAGCTCGACGCCGGGGGCATCGCGCTGTTCGCACTGATCGGCGTCGCCGGCGCTGTCGCGACACCGCTGGCCGGCCGCTGGGGCGACCGCGGCCTGGCGCGGCCGATGCTGATCGGCTCGCACCTGCTGATATCGGCATCGCTCGCGCTATGCGCTTGGGCCGGCGTGATCGAATCCCGAATCGGGGCGCTGGTCGTGCTGAGCCTCGGCACCATCCTGCTCGATCTCGGCATCACCACCGACCAGACGCTCGGCCGCCGCGCCGTCAACCTGCTGCGCCCCGAGGCGCGCGGCCGGATCAACGGCCTGTTCGTGGCGCTGTTCTTCATCGGCGGCGCGGTCGGCGCGGCAGCGGCATCCGCGGCGTGGAGCTTTGGTGGCTGGACCGCGGTATGCGCAGTGGCCGCGACGTTCGGTGTGCTCGGCCTGATCACGGACATCGCCACGAAGACGGGATCGGAGTGAGTGGCATCGCGCAGGATGGGTAGAGCGCAGCGAAACCCATCAACTTGTTTCCGCGAGGAGACATGATGGGTTTCGCTTCGCTCTACCCATCCTGCGAATTAAGCCAATTCAACACACCCTTCCCGGCGGCGACGCCCGTTGCAAACGACGCCTGCAACAGATAGCCGCCGGTCGGCGCTTCCCAATCGAGCATCTCGCCGGCCGCGAAGACGCCGGGCAGCCGCCGCAGCATGAAATGCGCGTCGAGTTCGTCGAACCTGATCCCGCCGGCGCTCGAGATCGCGCGTGCGATCGGCGCCACGCCTGACACCTTGATCGGCACCGCATTGATCAGTTCGGCCAATTCGGCCGGCGGCAGCGCGGCCAGCGACCGGCCGGAGGCGACTGCCGCCTCCTGCAACAAACCGATGCCGACCGGTGAGAGCTGCGCGGCCTTGCGCAGGAAATTGGAAAAGGATTGCTTGCCCTTCGGCGCCGACAGCCGCGCGACCAGTTCGTCGCCCGCAACATCGGGCCGCAACGCCACGCTGAGCATAGCCGTGCCGTTGGCGAGCACCGCCTCGCGCAATTCCGCCGACAATGCGTAGATCGCGCCGCCTTCGATGCCGGAGCGGGTGACGATGGCCTCGCCGCGCATCGTATGCGAACCGATCGTGAGGTCGACGCCCTTGAGCGGCTGGCCCTCGAACCGGTCGCGGAAGATATTCGACCACGCAACCGTGAAGCCGGAATTGGCTGGCTTGATCGGCGTCACCGCAATGCCCTTCGCGGCAAGGATATCCGCCCAGGCGCCGTCGGAGCCGAGCCGGGGCCAGCTCGCGCCGCCGAGTGCCAGCACGGTCGCATCGGCATTGACTGTGCGCTGGCCGTCCTGCGTCTCGAACAGCAGTCCCCCCCGCGCGTCCCATCCAACCCAGCGATGCCGGAGTGCGAACGCGACGCCCGCGGCATCGAGCCGCCGTAGCCAGGCGCGCAGCAATGGCGATGCCTTGAACGCTTTTGGAAACACCCGGCCGCTGCTGCCGACAAAAGTCGGCTGCCCCAGCACGTCGCTCCAGGCGCGCAACGCGTCGGGTGGAAATGCCTCGACCGCAGCCTTCAGACGCAGCACCGCCTCGCGATAGCGCGCGAGGAAATCCGGCAGCGGCTCGGAGTGGGTGAGATTGAGCCCGCCACGGCCGGCCATCAGGAACTTGCGGCCGGCCGACGGCATCGCGTCGTAGACGGTGACCTGTGCGCCACCTTGCGCGAGCACCTCCGCCGCCATCAGGCCGGCAGGTCCGGCTCCGATGACGGCGACGGTCATACTCAGAGCTTGATCCCGGCCCGCGCAGCGGCCTGGGCGACATACTTCTGCGTCTGCTCGAACGCGCCCTGCAGCGCCTTCGCGGTCGACATGTCGCTGATCGCATTGAAGTGCGCGGCGACGCCGTCCGGCGTCCATTCGGACTGCGGTAGGTTGACGCCTTCGGTCTCCAGCACGCGGATCACGGCAAACGAGCCGGCGCCGGCGCCCATGATGGTGCGGGTCGGTGCGTCCTCTGACAGCAGGAATTCGACCGCGGGCGTGATCGCTTCCGGCTTCATCAGCGCCAGCGCCTGCGGCGGCAGCAGTTCCTCGGTCATGCGGGTCGCAGCCGTCGGCGAGATGGTGTTGACCTTGATGTTGTTCTTGCGGCCCTCTTCGGCGAGCACGTTCATCAGGCCGACCATACCGGCCTTCGCCGCGCCGTAATTGGCCTGGCCGAAATTGCCGAACAGGCCGGACGACGAGGTGGTCAGCACGATGCGGCCGTAATTGCGCTCGCGCATGCCGGCCCACACCGCCTTGCAGCAGTAGAAGCTGCCGGTGAGATGCACGTCGAGCACCTTGGCCCAGTCGGCGACCTCGAGCTTGGCGAACGACTTGTCGCGCAGGATGCCGGCATTGGCGCACAACAGATCGACGCTGCCCCACTCCTTGGTGGCGCGCTCGACCATCGCGGTGACCTGCTCGAAATTCGAGACGTCGGCACCGTCGGCCATCGCGGTGCCGCCGGCTTTCCGGATCTCCTCGACCACGGTCTCGGCCGGCGACAGCGAGCCGCCGGTGCCGTCGCGCGCGCCGCCGAAATCGTTGACCACGACCTTGGCGCCGCGGCTGGCGAGTCCCAGCGCATGCGCCCGTCCGAGACCATTGCCCGCGCCGGTGACGATAGCGACGCGTCCGTCAAACCTGATTGCCATGCTTGTCATTCCTGCTCTGACTTCCCTGCTCCCCTTGTGGGAGAAGGTGGCGCGCGCGAGCGCGCCGGATGAGGGGTTCCCTCCACGGATGAGCACGCGGAGAGAGACCCCTCACCCGGCTTCATCTCGCTCCGCTCGATTTCGCCCCCTCCCACAAGGGGAGAGGGTACATGCTCGAGCGGCATGAAAAGGTTGGGGACTTTTGAGCAGCGATGGATGGCCGGGTCAAGCCCGGCCGGGGCAGCGAGGCACGGCCACCGGGCGCGCTAGACCGAAGGGGTCATCGACCCGCAGGGTTTCAGGCTCTTGAGCAGATGCCCGCTCCAGCACTCGTGATGCTCTTGAGCGTAGCTAATCGCACCGATCACAATCAAAGCGACTACGACAATTCCGGCGACGATGTTTTGCACCATGGCTGCCACTCCCGGGACCGCACCGCCTAAAGCGGGCATCATGGACACCAGGGAACACAGCCGTCAATGCGCTACATAGGCCGGAGCAGCGCACCGCATAAAAAACCGATCGGACGGCTCGCTTCACCTCCCCCGCTTGGCTTGCGGGAGAGGTGGCACACCCCTTCGCGGTTGCAACACAACCGCGTCTTGTGACCCTCAGCTGAAATAGATCAGGCCGAGCCAGTCGGCGACCAGCGCGGGCTTTTCCTCGCCTTCGATCTCGACCGTGACGTTGGTGCGCGACAACAACTCCTTCGGCTTGCGCAGCGTGGCTTCGGCCAGCACAAAGCGGCCGCGAACGCGTTTTCCGGAGCGCACCGGCGAGATGAAGCGCAGCTTGTCGAAGCCGTAATTGACGCCCATCGCGGTGCCCTCGAGCACCGGCATCACCTCGTAGGACATGATCGACATCAGCGACATCGTGAGGAAGCCATGGGCGATCGTGGTGCCGAAGGCGGTCTCCTTCCTGGCGCGCTCGGGATCGACATGGATGAACTGGTGATCCTCGATCACGTCGGCATAGGTGTCGATGCGGCCCTGATCGAGCAGGTGCCACGAGGACACGCCGATCTCCTTGCCGACCATGCCCTGGTAGGTTTCCAGCGACACCGGCGGCTTCTTCCAGACTTCGTTCATTGGCTAACCTCTGCTAACCGGAGGTCCGCACCTTCTGCAGCTCCGGAAATTCTTCCTCGCGGAACTCGACCCCGCGCAACGCATCGCTTCTGACATCGTCATGTTCGAGCCGGCGCAACTGCACGCGACGGATTTTTCCAGAAATCGTCTTCGGCAGTTCGGTGACCAGTTCGAGCTTGCGGATGCGTTTAAACGGTGCGAGCCGCGTGTGCAAATGTTTGAAGATCGACAGCGCGGTCTCCGGCGTTCGTTCGACGCCTGATACCAGCAGTACATAGGCCTTGGGAACCGCGAGCCGGATCGGATCCGGGCTCGGCACCACGGCGGCTTCCGCCACCGCGTCATGCTCCAGCAGCACGCTTTCCAGCTCGAACGGCGAGATGCGGTAGTCGGAGGATTTGAACACGTCGTCGGTGCGGCCGACGAAGGTGAGATAGCCCTCGTCGTCGGTGAACACGACGTCGCCGCTGCGATAGATCTCGCCGTCGGTGCCGATGAGCTTGCCGTCGTCGCCCTGATAGCCCTGCATCAGGCCCGCCGGCCGATCGTCGCCGAGCAGCAAGGTCACCTCGCCCTCCTTCGCGGCGTGGCCGTCATTGTCGGTGACCTGGACGCGATAGCCCGGCAGCGGCCGGCCCATCGAGCCGACCTTGACCTTCTGCCCCGGCGAGTTGCCGGCCAGCGCGGTGGTTTCGGTCTGGCCGTAGCCGTCGCGGATGGTCAGCCCCCAGGCCGATTTGACCTGGTCGATGATCTCAGGATTAAGCGGTTCGCCGGCGCCGCAGACTTCGCGCAGCGAGACCTTGAAGCTCGCGAGGTCCTCCTGGATGAACATCCGCCACACCGTCGGCGGCGCGCACAGCGTGGTGACGCCGCAGCGGCCGATGATCGAGAGCAGTCCTTTCGCCTCGAAGCGCGGCTGGTTCGCGATAAAGATCGTTGCGCCGGCATTCCACGGCGCGAAGAAGCAGCTCCAGGCATGCTTGGCCCAGCCGGGCGACGAGATGTTGAGATGGATGTCGCCGGGCTGCAGGCCGATCCAGTACATGGTCGAGAGATGGCCGACCGGGTAGCTGCGCTGGCTGTGCCGCACCAGCTTCGGCTTTGCCGTGGTGCCCGAGGTGAAATAGAGCAGCATCGGGTCATCGGCCTTGGTGGGGCCATCAGGCGTGAATGCGTCGGACTGCTTGGCTGCATCCTCAAACGACAGCCAGCCGTCCTGCGCCTGCGTCGCGCCGACCACGATGCGGGCGAGCTTGTCGCTGCCGAGGCCTGCGAACTTCGCAACCTGATCCTGCGTGGCAACCACCGCCCTCGCCTTGCCGCGGTCGAGCCGGTCGCGCAATTCATCCGCGGTCAAGAGCGTGGTCGCGGGGATCACGACGACGTCGAGCTTCATCGCGGCCAGCATGGTCTCCCACAGCGGCACGACATTGCCGAGCAGCAACAACAGATGATCGCCGCGCTTCAGCCCCTGCGCGCGCAGGAAGTTCGCAACCTGGTTTGAGCGGCGCGACAACTCGGCGAAGGAAAGCTTGGTCTCGTTGCCGCTGGCGGCATCGACGATCCACAGCGCCGGCCGGTCGCGGCTGTCGGCATTATCAGCCAGTTCGGCATCGAACCAGTCGAGCGCCCAGTTGAACGGCACTGGATCCGGCCAGCGAAATCCCTTCACCGCGGCATCGTAGTCGGTGCGGTGTTTCAGCAGAAAGGCGCGTGCGTCCTGAAATGTGGTCATCCGGCTTCACCACGTATTCTGACGTCATCCTGAGGAGCCGCGCGAAGCGCGGCGTCTCGAAGGATGGCCACAGACACCGTCTTTCCATCCTTCGAGGCTCGCTCCGCTCACCTCAGGATGACGGCGATTTACTTCGGGGCAAGAGCCCTAACGTGCTGGATAATTCCGGAAAAGTCGACCCCGCCGTGGCCCGACGCGTCGAAGGTCTTATAGATCTCCTGCGCGTGCTTGCCGAGCGGCGTGACCGCGCCGGCGGCATTGGCGGCGTCTTGCGCCAAGGTCAGGTCCTTGACCATCAGGTTGGAAGCAAAGCCCGGCTTGTAGTCGTTGTTGGCCGGCGAGGTCGGCACCGGGCCAGGAACCGGGCAATAGGTGGTCAGCGACCAGCACTGTCCCGACGAGGTCGAGGCGACGTCGAACAGCGCCTGGTGTGACAGGCCGAGCTTTTCGGCGAGCACGAAAGCCTCGCCGACCGCGATCATGGAAATACCGAGGATCATGTTGTTGCAGATCTTGGCTGCCTGCCCTGCACCGCCGGCGCCACAATGCACGATCTTCTTGCCCATGTTGGCGAGCATCGGCTGGGCCGCCGCGAATGCCTTCGGCTCGCCGCCGCACATGAAGGTCAGCGTCGCGCCCTTTGCGCCGCCGGTGCCGCCGGAGACCGGCGCATCGACCGAGGCCATGCCGTGCTTGGCGGCCAGCGCATGCGCCTGCTTGGCGCTTTCGACGTCGATGGTCGAGCAGTCGATGATCAGCGCGCCCTTGGCCATCGCCGGAAGCACCTCGTTCCAGACGCCGAGCACATGCTTGCCGGCCGGCAGCATGGTGATGACGACATCGGCGCCCTTCACCGCGCCGACGCCGCTCTCGGCGATCGCGGCACCGTCGCTCTTGGCCTGATCGCGGGATGCTGCGACCAGATCGAACGCGGTCACCTTGTGGCCGGCCTTGACCAGATTGGCCGCCATCGGCCCGCCCATATTGCCGAGCCCAATGAATGCGACGTTTGTCATGGGAAGTCCTCCGCTTGCGACGTTTCTATTTGCTGTCTGGAAATTTCAATTCGTCGGCGCCGATCTCGGCGAAGTAAGGCGCGAGCATCTCCGGCGTCACCTGTTCGATCCGGGCCGGCGACCATGTCGGATTGCGATCCTTGTCGATCACGGCGGCGCGCACGCCCTCGCGGAAATCCTCGCTCGCGAACACTTCGAGCGCGGCGCGATATTCGCGCACCAGGCACTCCTCCAGCGTCGCGGTCGCGCGCGCCAGCCGCAGCAGTTTCAGCGTCACCACCATGCCGCGCGGCGACTTCTCGCCGAGCGTCTTCAGCGTGTCCCGTGCCATGTCGGATCCGTCGGCCGTCAGCGCGGCGACGACGTCCTCCATCCGGCCGCGCGCGAACCAGCCGTCGATTTTCGCCTGCATCGCGGCGACAGGGCCGGATTTCTCGCCGGTGGCAAAGCCTCCGATCAGCCGGTCGATCTCGGCCGAACCCGTGCCCGGCGCAACCTTGGTCAGCGCCTCGCGCAGCGCCGGCAGCTTTGCGCTCGGCACCACGGCGTCGGCGAATTTGGCGTAGATCGCATCGGGACCGTTCATCGTGGTGCCGGTCAGCCCAAAATAGGTGCCTATCTCGCCGGGCGAACGCGACAGCAGATAGGTGCCGCCGACATCGGGGAAGAAGCCGAGCCCGACCTCAGGCATCGCGAGTTTCGTCCGCTCCGTCACCACGCGGTGGCGGCTATGCGCAGACAGCCCGACGCCGCCGCCCATCACGATGCCGTCCATGAAGGCGACATAGGGTTTTGGGAATTTCTTGATCCGCGCGTTGAGGATGTATTCGTCGCGCCACAGGATCTTGCCGAGATCGCCCTTGACCTTGGAGCTTTCCCAGAGCGCGCGGATATCGCCGCCGGCGCACAGGCCGCGGTCGCCGGCGCCTTCCAGCACGACGACAGCGACATCGCCATCGGCCTCGAACACGTCGAGCGCCCTGTCGATGTCGTGGAACATCTCCAGCGTGACGGCATTGATCGCCTTCGGCCGGTTCAGCCGGATGATGCCGGCAGAACCTTCCTTGCGCGCGATCAGATCGCCCTCGGCCGCTGCCGCATCATTCATCGCGCGCCCTCGATCAACTTGCGCGACACGATCAGCCGCATGATTTCATTGGTGCCTTCGAGGATCTGGTGCACGCGCAGATCGCGCACGATCTTCTCGACGCCGTATTCGCTGAGGTAGCCGTAGCCGCCATGCAGTTGCAGCGCCTGGTTGGCGACCTCGAAGCCGACGTCGGTGCCGAACCGCTTGGCCATCGCGCACAGCATGGAAGCGTCCGGATCCTTGCGGTCGAGCGCCGCGGCCGCGCGCCACAGGAAGGTGCGCGCGGCTTCCAGTTCGGTCGCCATGTCGGCGATCTTGAACTGCAGCGCCTGGAATTCGTCGAGGCGCTTGCCGAACGCCTTGCGGTCCTTCATGTAGGCCAGCGCCTTGTCGAGCGCCGCCTGCGCGCCGCCGAGCGAGCACGCCGCGATGTTGAGACGGCCGCCGTCGAGCCCGGCCATCGCGATCTTGAAGCCGATGCCCTCCTCGCCGAGCCGGTTCGCGACCGGCACGCGCGCGTTCTCGAACATGACAGCGCGGGTCGGCTGCGCATTCCAGCCCATCTTGCGCTCGTTATTGCCGAACGACACGCCAGGCGTGTTGCCGTCGACGACCAGCGTCGAGACGCCGCCGGGACCCTCGCCGCCGGTGCGCACCATCGCGACCAGCAGGTCGGTGCTGCCGGCGCCGGAGATGAACTGCTTCTGGCCGTTGAGCACGTAATGATCGCCGTCGCGCGCCGCGCGGGTGCGCAGCGCAGCGGCGTCGGAGCCGGCGCCCGGCTCGGTCAGGCAGTAGCTGGCGATCAGCTCCATGGTGCAGAGCTTCGGGAGCCATGTCTGGCGCTGGGTGTCGTTGCCGTAGGCATCGATCATCCAGGACGCCATGTTGTGGATCGAGATGAAGGCCGACGTGGTCGGGCACCCCGTCGCCAGCGCCTCGAAGATCAGCGCGGCGTCGAACCGCGTCATCGCCGAGCCGCCGACATCGTCCCTGATATAGATGCCGCCGATGCCGAGGCCTGCGGCCTCGCGCATCACGTCCACCGGAAAGTGCTTTGTCTCGTCCCATTCGAGCGCGTGCGGCGCGATCTTCTCCGCCGCAAACGCCCGCGCCATGTCGCGAACCGCGATCTGGTCCTCGTTGAGAGCGAACTGCATGCTTCGCCTCTCGGGACGAGTTTACTTCATCGTCGGGATCGAGAACTCCGCGCCTTCCTTGACGCCGGACGGCCAACGCGAGGTCACCGTCTTGGTCTTGGTGTAGAAGCGGACCGAGTCCGGACCGTGCTGGTTGAGGTCGCCGAAGCCGGACTTCTTCCAGCCGCCGAAGGTGTAATAGGCGATCGGCACCGGGATCGGCACGTTGATGCCGACCATGCCGACATTGACCTTGGCGGCGAAGTCGCGCGCGGCGTCGCCGTCGCGGGTGAAGATCGCGACACCGTTGCCGTAGTCATGGTCGGACGGCAGCGCCAGCGCCTCGTGATAGTCGTGGGCGCGCACCACCGAGAGCACCGGGCCGAAGATCTCTTCCTTGTAGATCCGCATGTCCTTGGTGACGTTGTCGAACAGCGAACCGCCGAGATAGAAGCCCTTCTCGTAGCCCTGCATCTTGAAGCCGCGGCCGTCGACCGCGAGCGTCGCGCCTTCCTTGATGCCGATGTCGATGTAGCTCTTGACCTTCTCGACCGCCTCGCGGGTCACCAGCGGGCCGTAGTCGGCCGACGGATCGACCGAGGTGCCGATCTTGAGCGACTCGACGCGCGGGATCAGCTTCTCCATCAGGCGGTCGGCGGTGGTCTTGCCGACCGGCACCGCGACCGACACCGCCATGCAGCGCTCGCCGGCGGAGCCGTAGCCGGCGCCGATCAGCGCATCGACGGTCTGGTCCATGTCGGCATCCGGCATCACGATGGCGTGGTTCTTGGCGCCGCCGAAGCACTGGCAGCGCTTGCCGGTCTGCGCGGCGCGCTCGTAGATATACTGCGCGATCGGGGTCGAGCCGACGAAGCCGATCGCCTTGATATCGGGATCGTCGAGGATGGCGTCGACCGCCTCCTTGTCGCCGTTGACGACGTTGAGGATGCCGGCCGGCAGGCCCGCCTCGATCATCAGCTCGGCGAGCGCCATCGGCACGCCGGGATCGCGCTCCGACGGCTTCAGGATGAAGGCGTTGCCGCAGGCGATCGCCGGCGCGAACTTCCACATCGGGATCATCGCCGGGAAGTTGAACGGCGTGATGCCGGCGACCACGCCGAGCGGCTGGCGCATCGAATAGATGTCGATGCCGGGGCCGGCGCCCTCGGTGTACTCGCCCTTCATCAGATGCGGAATGCCGCAGGCAAACTCGGCGACCTCAAGGCCGCGCTGGATGTCGCCCTTGGCGTCGGGAACGGTCTTGCCGTGCTCGCGCGCCAGCAGCTCGGCGAGCTTGTCGTAGTCGCGCTGCACCAGCTCGAGGAACCGCATCATGACGCGGGCGCGGCGCTGCGGGTTGGTGGCGGCCCATTCCGGCTGCGCGGCCTTGGCGTTCTCGACCGCGGCGCGGAGCTCGACCTTGGAGGCCAGCGCCACCTTGGCCTGGACCTCGCCGGTCATCGGCTCGAAGACGTCAGCCGTGCGGCCCGACGTGCCCTTGACCTCCTTGCCACCGATGAAATGTCCGATTGAGCGCATGGAAAAACCTCCCTGAAGCACCTGAATCGCCGCTCCTCGCGGCGTGATCGCTTTACAAACCCTATTGACCCTGCATTTTATGGGATTCAAGTCCGATAAATTGCACCATAGATGTGCGGAAATGCTGGATCAAGGCGGCGGCACAATCGACTGGGACGACTTCCGTTTCGTGCTTGCCATCGTGCGCGGCGGGTCGGTTTCGGCTGCCGCCAAGCAGCTCGGCGTCGATCATGCCACAGTGATCCGCCGTGTCGACCGGCTGGAGCGCCACCTTTCCGCAAAACTGTTTGATCGCCGCAAGACCGGCTATCTGCTGACCGAGGCCGGCCAGCGCGTCGCCGACAGCGCGGAGGCGATGGAATCCACCATCGTCGCCAACCAGGAGGCGGTCGGCGGCTCGCGCGCCCATCTCACCGGCACGGTGCGGATCGGCGCGCCCGACGGCTTCGGCAGCCACTTTCTGGCCTCGCGGCTGGTCAAGTTCGCCGAACGGTATCCCGATCTCGATCTGCAACTCGTCGCCACCGCGCGGCTGTTCTCGCTCTCCAAGCGCGAGGCCGACATCGCGATCAGCCTGACCATGCCGAAGGAAGGCCGCATCGTCGGCCGCAAGCTCCTGGACTACACACTCGGGCTTTATGCCGCACCCGCCTATCTCGCCCAGGCGCCGGCAATTATTGCGCGCGCCGACCTGCCGCGGCACCGCTTCGTCGGCTACATCGAGGAGCTTTTGTTCACGCCGGAGCTCGACTACCTGCCGCAGGTCTCGCCAAAGATCTCCGCGAAATTCCGCAGCGCCAATCTGATCGCGCAGCTCAACGCCACCATCGCCGGTTTCGGCATCGCAGTGCTGCCGCACTTCATGGCGACCGCCCACCCCGAATTGCAGCCGGTGCTGCCGGACGAGGTGCGGATCTCCCGCACCTTCTGGCTCTTGATGCACGCCGACAGCAAGGACCTCGCCCGCATCCGCGCGGTGGCGGATTACATCTACGAGACCGTGGAAGCCGAGCGCGCTCTGTTCAGCGGGGTGTGAGCTGGACACCCGCTTATTCCCGTCATCCTGAGGAGCGCGTAGCGCGTCTCGAAGAATGCACGGCCCGGCTCGTGGCCGTCCACCCTTCGAGACGCGCGCGATGCGCGCTCCTCAGGGTGACGGATCGAGTATCAGGCGCGCTGCGCCAGTTGGCGCTTAAAGCGCTAATTCACCTTCTTCTTCGCCGGCGCCTTGGCCGCCGCGGCGCGCCCCAGCACCGCCTCGCGGCCCGCCGACAGGATCTCGTCGGACATTTCGCCGCTGCCGGCGATGCGCGACATCACGATGGTGCCCATCATGGTCGCCAGCGTCGCCGTCGCCTGCTTGCGGGCGGCCTTGCGCGGCACGTCGAGGATCTGGTCGGCCATCATGTCGATCATCTGGTCGAGCTTGAGGGCGAACGCCTTGCGGGTCTTCGGGCTCTCGCGGGCGATCTCGGCGCCGAGCGCCGGGATCGCGCAGCCCTGGCCGGGATCGTCGCGGTGCACCGCCGAAAGATAGCCGTCGATGATGGTTGAAAGCCGCTTCTCCGGCGGCGTGTCCGCGGCGACCTTGCGCCAGCGCTCGATGGCGCGGTCCATCGCGTAGCTGAAGGCCTCGATCACCAGCGCCTCGCGCGAATCGAAATGCGCGTAGAAGCCGCCATGGGTCAGGCCGGCGTCCTTCATCAGGTCGGCGACGCCGATGCCGTGGGCGCCCCGCTCGCGCAGCCGCGTCGCGGCCTTCTTGACGATCCGCGCGTGGGTCTCCTGCTTGTGTTCTTTCGAGTAGCGCATGCCAGTCTCATGGAATGTTTCTAATCATATAATAGCAGATTTGCGGCCGGAATGCTGCAGTTATTTCGCCTTGCCAGCCATTTTGGGTTCCCCGCCGAGCATCGAGAATGTCGCGGTCGCGTGCACCGCAAGATTGCCCCTGCCGTCGCGGACGAAGCCCTCGGTGTAGCTGGTCTGGCGGCCGAGCTTGATCACCTTGCCTTCGGCGCTGATGGTGCCCGAACGTGCCGACAGCGGCCGCAGATAGGTCAGCTTGAGATCGAGCGTGACCGAGGTCTGCCCCGCCGGCAGCATGGTCGAGATCGCGCAGCCCATCGAGGTATCGAGCAGCGCCGCGGCGGTCGCGCCGTGCATCAGGCCGATGGTGTTCTCGAGGCTCTCATGCGGCTCGAGTTCCATTACGATGCGGCCCTCCTCGACCACCGCCATGCGGAAGCCGATCAGTTTGGCCATCGGCGGCGGCGGCAACCGGCCGTCGCGGATCGCGCGCATCGCCTCGATCCCGGACATCGGCGCCGCCGCCTTGGCCACCGGTCCCGGCGCCTGCCATTCCACCACGCGGGTGCGCGTTAGATCGGGCGAATGAAGGTCGATGCTTTCGGCAGCGGTCATGACGGCTCCATTTATATGATGAACATAATTCTATAGATCCGCATCCCTCGGCGCAACCGCCGCGCCGGTCCCTTGACAGAGCCACGCTTTGTCCGGGACATGGCGCATCCATTCCTGCGCCGGGACTTTTTCCATGGACATGCTCAATCCCCACTGCGGCATCGACCGCGACTCCAGAGGCGTCTTCCGCCTCACGATCTGCAACGCCGGCAAGCTGAACATTGTGAGTTCAGCCGTCACCAACGGCGTGCGCGAAGGCTTTGAGCACCTGGCCGCCGACCGCGACATCCGCGTCGTGATCCTCGCCGGCGAAAGCGAGCGCAGCATGATCGGCGGCGCCGACATCAAGGAAATGGCGACGCTCGACCAAAAATCCGCTGAAGCATTCATCAGCCGGCTGCGCGACCTCTGCGAGGCGGTGCGCAAATTCCCGGCGCCGGTGATCGCCCGCTTGCCCGGCTGGTGCCTCGGCGGCGGCCTCGAGGTGGCGGCCGCCTGCGACGTCCGCGTCGCCGCGCATGACGCGATGTTCGGCATGCCCGAGGTGCGCGTCGGCATCCCCTCGGTGATCCACGCCGCGCTGCTGCCGCGCCTGATCGGCTGGGGCCGCGCCCGCTGGCTGATGATGACCGCGGAGAACATCGACGCCCAAACCGCGCTCGCCTGGGGCCTGGTCGACACCGTGGCAAAGCCCGGCGGCCTTGACGACGCCGTCGAGCACACCGTCAAGGCGCTGCTGGAATGCGGCCCCGAGGCGCTGCGGATCCAGAAGGACCTGCTGCGGCAATGGGAAGAGCTGCCGCTGACCGAGTCGGTGAACCTCAGCGTCGGCGTGTTCGGAAAATCGTTCCAGACCGGCGAGCCGCAGCGGCTGCTGCAGGGATTCCTGGATCGAAAGCGGTAGCGGCCCGCTCAGCTCGAGACGGGGATCTCGATCAACACCAGCGTGCCGCGGCCCGGCTCGCTCTCCAGCGCGATCCGGCCGCTCAACGACGACACCACGGTGTTGAAGGCGATGTGCAAACCGAGGCCGATATTGCCCCGCTCCCGCCCGGTGGTGAAGAACGGATCGAACACGCGGGCCTGCAAATCCTCGCGGATGCCGACACCCTGGTCGGCGCAGGCGATCCGGGCAAGCGCCTGATCCGGCTGCGTCACCGTCATGGTGAAGCGTCCGCCGCCGCCGTCGGGATAGGCGTGCGCCGCCGCGTTGAACGCCAGGTTGCTGATCACCTGCGCCAGCGCGCCGGGATAGCTGTTGAGGATGATGCCTTGCGGGCACGTGACTTCGACGACCAATCCCTGACGGGACAGCAGCGGCCCGAGCTTTGAGATCAGATCAGAGAGCCAGCCGCCGAGCTCGAACGTGTGACGCTCCTCGTCGGCGTGATGGATGGCGACCTGCTTGAAGCTGTGCACCATCTCGGATGCCCGATGCAGGTTTTCCGAGGTCAGTCGAAGGCCGTTCCCGATCCGTGCAATGCCCCGCGTCAGGTCGGAGCGGCGGACGGCGGTGCCGTTGAGCGCCTCGCTCATCGCGCGAAGGTCCGCCTCCATGGTGGTTGACGTGGTCAGCGCGAGACCAAGCGGCGTGCTGACCTCGTGTGCGACACCGGCGACGAGCTGCCCGAGCGAGGCCAGCTTCTCGGCCTGCACGAGGTGCGATTGCGTCGCGTGCAAATCGCGCAACGAGGCTTCCGAGCGCTCCTTTTCCTGCTTCAGCGCCTGCGCCGTCCGGAACTGCTGGCGCGCGCGGAACTCGCGGGCGGCGACGGCGTAGAGCGACAGCGCATAGGCGTTGATGACGAGCGAATGATTGATGAAGCGCAAGCCCGGCGGCAACGCAGGCCCGAGCGATTCAGCGGTGCACAGCGCAATCCATGTCGTGAGACAGAACACCGCCAGCGGCCCGATCCGCAGCGGCAGCATGGTCGAGACGAACAGGATCACCATGATCATGCCCGGCGCCGCATAGGTGAATCCCGAGGGCAGCACGAGGTAGACGCTCGGCAGCACGCAGCCTGGAATGACGCAATAGACGAGGAAGATCGTCTCGGCCCACGGCTTCATCGCGGGCAGCGCGAGCAAGGCAGTGAGCGGCAGCAGGACCAGCACGGCGACCCCGCCGCGGATTGCCAGCGTGGTCGCCACGACCTCGGGATAGAGCACCCAATCCCAGAACGCATATCCGGCATAGGTGAAGGCGCCGAGCAGCATCGCGACCTGCGTCCAGCCGATATTGCCCCGCACGTACTGGTCGACAAATCGGCGCTCCTCGACGATGTCGTCGAAGCGCAGTCCAAGGCGGGTCAAAAGACGGAGCATAACGGTACTAAAGTATGAAAGGTCTTGGCGCTGGAATGGGAGCGTGGAAAATGATCTACGACAGCTTGCCCGCGCTGTCGCGTCCTTTTGGCGCATCGGCGACCGCGGCGCGGCATCGCGCCGCGCCCCTCACCGCGCGTTCGCCGGGGCGTGGGTCGGCCAAAGGTCGGCGCGCCAGTGCAGCGCGATCGCCAGCATGGTGATGAAGCCGGCGGCGGCGAGCAGCGTGCCGGTCGCGGTGTAGCCGATCAGGTCGATCAGGCTGCCGGCGGCGAGCAGCCCGAGCGGCAGGCCGTAGATCACCATCATGCGCACGCCCATGACGCGACCGCGCAGATGCGCGCTGGCATTGCGCATCAGCATCACGGCGGCCGAGATCATCGACATGCTCTGCGCGATGCCGGCGAGCAGCAGGCAGGCCATCGCGACCGGCATGGTCCGGAGCTCGACGAACACCAGGAGCATGGCGTACCAGGCGAGCGTCGCGCCGATCAGGAGCCGCGCGATGCGTACCCCGCCGGCCATGCTGAGCGTGATCGAGCCGATCAGCGAGCCCACCGCAAAGCTTGCCGAGAGATAGCCGAGCCCGGTCTGGTCGGCATGGAAGATGTCGCGCGCGACATAGGGCAACAGACCGTTGGTGAGCGGAAACGCGGTGAGGTTGGCGAGGAACGCAACGCACAGCGCGGCGCGCATGCCCGGACCGCTCCAGGCATAGACGATGCCCTCCTTGAGGTCGCGCAGCAGCTTTGAACCCGGCGCGTCGGCCGCGAGATCGGTCGTGCCATGCGACTTCGGGCGGCTCATGCAGAGCATCAGGATGGCGGCGACGAAATAGAAGCCGGCGATCCCGACATAGACGTAGCCGATGCCGAGCGCCGCGAACAATCCGGCCCCGGTCAGGGCTCCTGCGATACGCGCCGAGTCCTGCGTGGTGCGCGCCAGGCTGATGGCGCCGACCAGTTGCTCCGGCGGCATGATGTCGGCGAGCAGCGCCCCGCGCACGCCGAGATCCGACGGGCGGATCACGCCCATGATCGCGACGATGATCATGACGTTCAGCGGGGCGAGATGCCCGGTCAGCGCCAGCGTCATGATGGTGCCGGCGAGCGCCGTATAGGCAAAGCGCATCACGGCGAGGAGATCGCGGTGCCCCATGCGGTCGCCGATCATGCCGACGACCGGCGCGACCAGCGTGCCGACATATTGCAGCGACGCCAGCACGGTCAGCAGCAGCACCGAGCCGGTCTCGACCATGATGTACCAGCCGAGCACCAGCGTCTCGACCTCGAACGCCCAGGAGGTGAGCAGATCGGACGGCCATTGAAAGCGATAGCTGCGGATGCGAAATGGCGCGAGCGCGGAGGTCCGCGTGGTCCCGCTCAAGACGCGATGACGCGTGTCACGGCGTGTCCTGCCCTTTTTCCTTGTTCTTCTGGGTCTTGGTTCTTGGTCGTGCTTGCGGCGCTTTGAATCTGTCTTGAGTCGCTTGGGAAAACGCCCTGTTCCGGCAGCGTAGCGCCGAGGCGATTGGTGTCAATCGAAGCCGCCGCATGCGGCCATGCACGATGGTATCCGCAGCGACGGGACGGCGTATCCTCGCGAGTCGCAGGCCTACATCGGCCGCACGGCGCGCCGCAGCATGAAATGGGTGGGTATGAAAGCGAGCAGCGGCAGGCCGATCATCAGGCCGGCCAGCCACACCAGCGGCGGCACGAAGCCTTGCGCCGCCCTGTCGCTGGTGCCGAAGACGTAGTTGACGTTGACCGGAGTCATGCCCGGGTCCGGCCGCGGTCCCGGCATCACAAAGTAGCAGATCAGCAGCAGCGCCCATGCCAGCACGCTCCAGGCGATCAGCGCGCGCTGGTCATAGCCGAGCCGCCAGACCAGGAACAGCAGCAGGAACGGCAGCCAGCCGTGGAAGCCCGACAGGAACCGCAGGAACAGCGACAGGTTCTGGTCGAACATGTAGTCGGTCATTCCGGTGAGCGAGTAGCCGGCGACATGGGCGAGAAAGTCGATCACCCAAAAGGTTTGCGGCACAAGGAGTCCGACGGCGCACATCGAAATCAGCAGCGCGCTCTCGGTCCAGACCCCGATCATGGTGAGGATCAGGCAGACGTCGCAGAAATACAGAAAGTTGGTCGGCCCGTAGCAGTAGGTGTACACCGGCACCAGGACGGCCATGAAGGCGCTGAAGCCGATCTTGACGGAGAGCGGAATGCGGGCGGACGGCTGCTCGACGGCGATCACGGACATTGCGGCGGGACTTTCCATTGCACAATCCGCCAGCCCTAGCGCCGGATCGGTAAACAGACCCGTACTGCGCAACCTTGAATTGATCGGCGTTCGGGAATCCGGTCAACGCCAACTCAGCGGCGCCGCTACAGTTTTAGGCGCCCGCGCGCGAGGTAATCGTGCTAGCATGCCTGTTCCGAAGCAGCGGAGGACGACATGAACGCCTTCGAAGTTTTCGCGATCTACCTGGCGCCCTTTGTGGTCATCGCGATCGCAATCCGGCTGCTGATGAAACGCCATGCCGTCGACCTGCCGGACGTGCAAAAACAAGCGGGCTCCGCGCCGAAGCGACGATTTCTGCTCGGCGCCTGGCGGTCGGATTAGGTCAGGTCGCAGTGCTTTCGCAGGGACGACACCGGTGGAGACTCGCATCCTCATCGTCGTCCTGGCGAAAGCCAGGACCCATTGCCCCAAATCTCAATTGTTGCGCGGCGCTGGGGCCACGATCCGGTTCGTCACTGAAGGCGGTGGTTATGGGTCCTGGCTTTCGCCAGGACGACACTGGTAATTGTGGAGCATCCCATCCCAACTCATGCGAACACGACATTTTGTCATGAGGGCCGCAGTTGCATTTTTTGCATTGCATCATATGATGACAATAATTCAATCAAATCCCCGGCATTGAAGGGACTCCTGCCATGGCAACCAGCACCGATCCCATCGTTATCCTCTCCGCCGCCCGCACCCCGCTCGGCCGCTTCATGGGCGAGCTCGCGCCGCTGCCGGCGCACAAGCTCGGCTCGCATGTGATCGGCGCGGCGCTGGAGCGCGCAAGACTCGCGCCCGAGCGCATCGACGAGGTGTTCATGGGCAACGTGCTGCCCGCCGGCCAGGGCCAAGCCCCTGCCCGCCAGGCCGCCCGCGGCGCCAGACTGCCGGATGCCACCGGCGCCACCACCGTCAACAAGGTCTGCGGCTCCGGCATGAAGGCGACCATGCTCGCCCACGACATCATCAAGGCCGGCTCGGCGGAGATCGTGCTGTCCGGCGGCATGGAGAGCATGAGCAACGCGCCGTATCTCCTGCAGAAGGCGCGCGGCGGCTATCGCGCCGGCCACGACCGCATCATCGATCACATGATGATGGACGGGCTCGAGGACGCCTACGAGACCGGCCGCTCGATGGGGGATTTCGGCGAGGCGACCGCGGAGGCCTATCAGTTCACCCGCGCCGACCAGGACGCGTTTGCGATGGAGACGCTGAGCCGTGCCCGCAAGGCGGTCGAGGGCGGCGCCTTCAAGGCCGAGATCGCACCGATCACACTCGCCGAGAAGGCCGGCCCGCGCATCGTCGCCAATGACGAGCACCCGCTGAAGGTCGATCCGGCAAAAATCCCCGGCCTAAAGCCCGCGTTCCGAGCGGGCGGCACCATCACGCCGGCCGCCTCCTCGGCCAATGCCGACGGCGCCGCAGCGCTGATCCTCAGCCGGCGCTCGCTCGCCGATCGCGATGGACTGCCTGTTCTGGCCGAGATCAAGGGCCACGCCACCCACAGCCAGGAGCCGCAGTGGTTCACGACAGCGCCGATCCCGGCGATCAGAAAACTGCTCGACAAGGTCGGCTGGAGCGTCGGCGATGTCGACCTGTTCGAGATCAACGAGGCGTTCGCGGTGGTCGCGATGGCGGCGCAGCGCGACCTCGGCATTCCCAGGGACAGGCTGAACATCAACGGCGGCGCTTGCGCGCTCGGCCATCCGATCGGCGCCACCGGCGCGCGGCTGATCGTGACGCTGCTGCACGCGCTGGAGGCGCAGAACCTGAAGCGCGGCGTTGCCGCGCTGTGCATCGGCGGCGGCGAAGCCACCGCGATCGCCGTCGAACGGGTCGCTCACTGATCCACCGCCTGCCCTCATAGTGAGGAGTGCGAAGCACGTCTCGAACCATGAGGCCCGGTTCCCGGCCTGCATCCTTCGAGACGCCCGCTCTGCGGGCTCCTCAGGATGAGGTTGTACAGAGTCCTAAAACGAGGGAACTATGGCATTTTAGACATGGCTCCCCCGTGCCATATTGCGCATCACGCAAAGCTTTCACCGCAATCGATCTGGAACACAATGATCTCGAACTGGCTTGCTTCCACCCTCGCCCGCCGCAACATCCATTACGGCTGGGTGATGGTGGCCGTGACTTTCCTTGCCGCGCTGATCTCGGCCGGCACCGTCGGCGCGCCCGGCGTGTTCATCGTGCCGCTGCAGAAGGAGTTCGGCTGGTCCACCGCCGAGATTTCCTCCGCGCTGTCGATCCGCTTCATCCTGTTCGGGCTGATGGCGCCGTTCGCCGCCGCGCTGATGAACCGCTACGGCCTGCGCAACGTGACGCTGGCGGCGCAGCTGATCGTGGTCTCCGGACTATTGGCCTCGCTCGCCATGACCCAGGTCTGGCAGCTCATCCTGCTGTGGGGTGTCGTGATCGGAATCGGCACCGGGATGACCGCGCTGGTGCTCGGCGCGACCATCGCGGCGCGCTGGTTCGTGGCGCGACGCGGCCTCGTGGTCGGTATCCTCACCGCGAGCGTCGCGACGGGACAGCTCGCCTTCCTGCCCCTGCTCGCGACGCTGACCGAGCGCTACGGCTGGCGTGTCGCGCTTGGGCTGGTCTGCGTCATGCTCGCCGTTGCCGCCTTTGCCGTGCTGATGGTGATGCGCGACCGGCCGAGCGACGTCGGCCTGCGTCCGTTCGGCGATGAGGGCACCGCGCCGCTTCCCGCGCCGCCGCCGGCCAATGCGCCGATCGTGGCCGCAGCGCTCGGCACGCTGCGCGACTCCGCGAAATCGTCGGTGTTCTGGATCCTGTTCGCGACCTTCTTCGTCTGCGGCGCCTCGACCAACGGCCTGGTCCAGGTTCATTTGATCCCGATGTGCCTCGACTACGGCATCCCGCAGGTGCAGGCGGCAAGCCTGCTCGCCGCGATGGGGATCTTCGATTTCTTCGGCACCATCGTCTCGGGCTGGCTGTCGGACCGCTACGACAACCGCTATCTGCTATTCTGGTATTACGGCCTGCGCGGCCTGTCGCTGCTGTTCCTGCCGTTCTCCGACTTCACGTTCTACGGGCTGTCGCTGTTCGCGATGTTCTACGGCCTCGACTGGATCGCGACGGTGCCGCCGACGGTGCGCCTCACCGCGCAGCGCTTCGGCGCCGAGCGCGCCAATCTGGTGTTCGGATGGATCTTCGCCGGCCACCAGCTCGGCGCAGGCGCCGCCGCGTTCGGCGCCGGATTGTCGCGCACGATCTATCAAAGCTACCTGCCGGCGTTCTTCATTGCCGGCGCGCTGTGCATCTTTGCCGCGCTGACCGCGCTGGCGATCGCGCGGCCGCAGCCGAAATCGGTGGCGGAGCCGAAGCCGGTCGCGGCCTGAAGCCGCTGCCTGCGCGACGAGCGCCGGTCAGTACGACAGGATGGTGCGCAGCCCGAACACCACGCTGTCCTTGATCCGATGCGTTTGCGTCGGATCGTTGGGATCGACGGCGCCGCCGCCAGGATGGGTGATGTATTGAAACATCGGCTGCATGGTGAAATTCGGGTTCACCACATGCTGGTAGGTGATTTCGAGGATCGCCTCGTAGTCGCGGATCGGATACGGCGTGCCCGTGAAGATCTGGGTGTCGCGGTCGAGCGCGCGCGCGGCGTCCGAAATCCTGGCATAGATCGCGGCGATGCCGAACCGATCGTCCGGATAGGTCTCGCTGAAGCCGGTGAACAGGAAGCCGCCGTCGACATAGGTGCTGATCAGGTTGCGGTCCGACGGGCTGACCGAGGCGCGCATGAAGAACGCGACGCCCTTGTCAGCGTCCGGCCTGGCGCGCGCAAGCAGCTGCTCATAGACCATGAAGATGCCGTTGTCCCGCCGCAGCCATCGCGTGTCGCCGGAGCTGTCGGGATCGGCGAGCGACAGCCCGTCGGCCGAGAAGCGCTGGTCGGCGAACGAGCCCATGTGATACCAGGCGCCGCCGGTGATGGTCGCCGGCAGCCTGCTCTCGCCGATCTCGAACTTGTATTTGAGCTGGCCGATCCACCATGGCGGATCGTTGACGCGAAAATTCAGCCCGTGGGCGTTCAAGATCTGCGGATCGTCGGTCCCCTGCGGCGGCGAAGCCGAACCGTCGAACAGAGCCAGATAGGCGGTGATGCGGTCGGACAGATTGGCCTTGATCCGGATGCCGGGCACGGCAAGTGGCGGCGACGGTCCGCCGGTCGGCAGAATGGTGCCGACAATGCCGGGCCAGCCCAGCGCCGAATTGATGAAGATGTCGTCGTACTGGCTGTCGATGAACTCGACGTCCGAGCCCTGCTGGCCGACGCGCACCGAGAGTTTGCCGCCGAGCAGCTTCTGCTCGATCCAGAATTCATAGAGCCGCGTCGCCGGCAGCGACTCGACGCCGGACACCAGGAACAGGTTGCCGACATAGCTCCGCGACAGCCCGTCGCCGTGGATCTGGTACATGTTGGCGTGGAGGGTCGCGCCGGTCCAGCCCATCACCTTCTCGAGGTCGATGGTGGTGCCGAGATCGAGACGGCCGGTATAGACCGCGCCATTGCTGACGCCGCCGGAGGCGTCGGAGAACCCCTCACCGATATAGGTCAGGCTGAACTGGTAGCCGGCCTCCTCGAGCGTAGCGCGGGTATCGGCGATCCGATCGGCGACGGGCTTGTCTTCCGCATGCGCCGGCGCGCCGAGCGCGAGGGCCGCGGCCACCAACATCGCGCGGGAAATAACTCTGCACATCGGAATTGCCGCGGTGCGCTCGCGCTATTTGACGATGCCGAGCCGCCGCATCAGCAGATAGGCCAGCAGCGCCGACCCGACCAGAAGGCCGGCCGCGACCAGGAATCCGCTGTCGACGTCGGTCAGCGGCAATCCCTTGGTGTTCATGCCGAAGATGCCGGTGACGAGCGTCGGCGGCAGCAGCATCATGGTGACGACGGACAAGGCGTGGAGGTGCTTGTTGCTCTCCTCCTCGAGCTTGAAGCGCAGCTCCTCCTCCAGCAGGCGGCTGCGTTCGTGCAGTTCGACGATGTCGTGGTCGAGGCCGTCGAGCCGCTGCGCGAGCTTGCCGGCCTGCAGCCGCAGCGCCGGGCTGAGATTGTCGGTGTTCTTCTGCTCGAGGCGATGGAACAGCACGCGCAAGCCCGCGAGCTGGCGATGCAGGCGCACACAGGTGCGGCGCATCCGGCTCAGATTCTTGCGCAGCTCGGATCCGGTATCCTCGGCGAGCACCCGCTCCTCGATCGCGTCGATATCGGTGCCGATCTTGTCCGCCATGCGGTCCATGGTGTCGGCGATCTCGTCGACGATCTTCTCCAGCAGCGCCGCGACGCTGCTGACGCGATGGCCGCCCTCGAGCACGCGGCGCGTCGCATCGGCGGAGCACAGCGCCTGATGGCGGCCGCTGATCAGGAGACGCTCGGTCATCGCAAAGCGGAGAAAGCCGGTCTCCCGGGTCGCGGCTTCAACATCCCGCACCAGGTCGGAAAAGACGCCGTAGACGCAATTGTCGACGACGTGGATCTGCTGGAAATTGTCATTCGACAGCAAGAGGTCCCGCGCGAGCTGCGGGATGTGCATGTTGGCGAGCCATGCCCGGGTGCGGACGTCGGTCAGGTTGAAGTGCAGCCACAGCCTTCCGTCATGGCTCGGCTCGATCGGCGCATCGATCGGAAGCGCCTCGGCGCGGCCGTCGTGATGCAGGCGGAACGCCCAGACCAGACCGGGGACCGCCTCGCGGGTCAGCAGCGACCCGACCGGAGCGGGAGGTGGATTAGCCAGCATGGCCGGCCCCCAGGGCAATCGACAACGCAACCGCGCGAAATAACATGTTCAAGACCTCGGCCACGCGCAACGCTGAGCAAGCGCGTCCCCTCGACGCAACATAGGAGGACGCGCCTGTTACAGTTTTATGTCAGCGACCGCCCTACTCCGCGGCCAGGCCTGTCGGCGCCGCCGCCTCCGCGGCCTCCTTGTTGTAGTCGTGCACGACGCGGCCGAACGGCAGCGTCAGATCGGCGAGGAAGTGATGCGCGCCGACGACACGCTTGACCGGGAAATCGGCGACCGGTGCATTGACATGCGGCACCAGATGCAGCCGGCCCGGTCCGATCCAGGAGCCCTTGACGACGATGTCGGTCAGGTTGATCGCGACCAGCTGGCAGACCTCGAGATGACCGTCGACGCCGGGGATCATCTTCAGATTAACTTGCGTCTTCGAAAGCGTGGCGCGGGTGACGTCGCCATTGCCTGCCATGCTCTCGTGCTTGTAGCCCATCGTGCCCATCGCAACGAGCTGGCCGGCATATTCCAGCGTGCCGGTCAGCGTGTCCTTGACGATCTCGAGCTTGGGATGGGCGTACTTCTTCGGAAAGCCCCAGATCTCGCGGCCGGCCGCGATCGGCGGATCATCGTCGAGATACATCTGGCAGACGAAGTTGACCTCTTCGCCATGCAGGCGCGCGGGGATCACGAGGCCGGACTCGGTGTAGCTGCCGAAGCCGGAGCTGTCAGGCATCTTGATCCATTCGTAATGCACGATCGCCTGCTCGATCGGCTCCAGCGGCTCGGGCAGGCCGGCGCGGATCAACTCCGGATCGGTCTCATAGGTGATGACGAGGAATTCGCGATCGATGAAGCGATACGGACCGGCAGGATAGCTCGGGCCGGCGGCCGGCATGGACGGAAGCTTGAGCAGATCTTCCCTGCGCATCGCAATAACCCCCTGTTTGAAAAATTTGCCCGGAAGCTAACGGCCGAGATTGACAGCGATGTGAGGGATTTCCGTCAGGTGCATGACCTCGGTTACGCCTGCGCGACCCAGGTTGCGCTTGCGTGACCCGCGTCGCGCTGCCGAGGCCAATGCTAACCATGCAGGCAGGCATGCCGGATGCGCCGAGCGTGGGCGCCGCAATTGTCATCACCTCGTCATCGGCGCGCTGAATTCTCGCCGCGAATTTTTGGAGTGTCTGATATGGACGCGCGAACCCCGCATTTCGACGATATCGATCACGCGACGCCCGGCTGGCGTCCGGAAGGCTGTGATCGCGTGGCCTTGGTCCTGCAGGGCGGCGGCGCACTCGGCGCCTATCAGGCCGGCGTCTATCAGGCGCTGCATGAATCCAACATCGAGCCCGACTGGGTGTGCGGCGTCTCGATCGGCGCAATCAACTCGGCGATCATCGCCGGCAATCCGCCCGAGAAGCGGCTGGAACGGCTGCACACATTCTGGGATCGCATCACCAGCCGCAAGATCTGGCACTACACGCCGGACGGCGACATCTTCCGCAAGGCGCGCAATCTCACCAGCTCATGGCTGACGACGACGCTCGGGCAGCCCGGCTTCTTCACCCCGCATCAGACCAATCCGTGGTTCAGCCAGGCCGGCGCGCGCACCGCCACCAGCTACTACGACACCACGCCGCTGCGCGAGTCCTTGCTCGAGCTGGTCGATTTCGACCGCATCAATTCCAAGACAATGCGCTTCGCGGTCGGCGCGGTGAACGTGCTCTCCGGCAACTTCATCTATTTCGACAATGCCCATGACGAGATCATCGCCGAACACATCATGGCGAGCGGCGCGCTGCCGCCGGCGCTGCCGATGGTGAAGGTCGGCACCGATCATTTCTGGGACGGCGGCATCGTCTCCAACACGCCGCTGCAGCATCTGCTCGACCAGGAAGACAACATGAACTCGCTGGTGTTCCAGGTCGACCTGTTCTCGGCGCGCGGCGCGCTGCCCCGCGATATCCAGGACGTGATGGCCCGGCACAAGGACATCATGTATTCGTCGCGTACCCGCTACAACACCGACGTCTATCGCAAGACCTACAATCTGCGCACCGCCCTGCACAACGCGCTGGGAAAAATCCCCGACGATCAGCTCTCGGACGAGGAGCGCCAGCTCAAGAAGGCAAACGCCCGGCTGCCGGGCATCACGCTGTTGCAGCTGATCTATCAGCAGAAGGCCTACGAGGGCGACGCCAAGGACCACGAATTCTCCGGCACCTCGATGCGCGAGCACTGGGTGAGCGGGCACGAGGACACCAAGCGCTCGCTGAAGCGGCGCGAATGGATCAAGATGCCCGAGAACGGCATGGGCATCGTGATCCACGACGTGCATCGGGAGGCGGAGTAATTACGTGTCGTCATTGCGAGGAGCGCAGCGACGAAGCAATCCATACCTCAGCACATGGTGATATGGATTGCTTCGCTACGCTCGCAATGACGATTGAGGCGCCGCTTACGGCCGCGTCGACATGTTGCTCGGCGGCCCGGCCTTGCGAATCGGTTCGGCGAGGCGCGCGAACTCGCAGAGCAGCGAGCGTGTCTTGCGCGGGTCGATCACCTCCTCGACCCAGAACTTCTCGGCCGAGCGGAACGGCGAGCGCAGCTTGTTGAGGCGATCCTCGATCTCGCGCAGCTTGGCGGCGGGATCGGCGGCCGCATCGATCTCGGCGCGATAGGCCGCCTCGATGCCGCCCTCGAGCGGCAGCGAGCCCCAATAGGCCGACGGCCACGCATAGCGCATCGAGAAGCGGTTGGCCGGCTGATGCACCACGCCGGCGACGCCGAAGGCGTTGCGGATGATGATGGTGCACCACGGCACTGTGCTCTGGTTGACCGCCGCCATCGCCCGCACGCCGTGGCGGATGGTCGCCGTCTTCTCCGCCTCGAGCCCGATCATGAAGCCGGGGCAGTCCATCAGATAGACCACCGGCAGATGGAAGGTCTCGGCGAAGTCGACCCAGCGCACCACCTTCTGGCAGGCGTCCGCGGTCCACGAGCCGCCATAATGGAACGGATCGCTGGCGAGCAGCAGCACCGCCCTGCCCTCGAGCCGCGCCAGCCCGGTGATCACAGGCCGGCCGAAATTGCTCGCGACCTCGAAGAACGAGCCTTTGTCGACGACGGCATCGATGATCGGCCGCATCTTGTAGACCTGCTTGCGGTTGCGCGGCACGGCTTTCAGCAGCGATTCCTCGGCACGCTCCGGATCGTCGGCGCAGGGAACGGTCGGCGGCAGGTCGTAGACCGACGACGGCAGATAGGACAGGAAGCGCCGCGCGTAGTCGAACGCCTCCTCTTCGGTCTCGACGGCCTGATCGATCGCGCCGGCGCGGGTCTGGATGTCGGCGCCGCCGAGCTCCTGCTTGGTCAGATCCTGCCCCAGGCGCTTCACCACCGGCGGGCCGGCGACGAACATCGCGGAGCTCTTGGTCATGACCGAGTAATGCGTGGCGGCAAGCCGCGCGGCACCAAGGCCCGCGACCGAGCCGAGCCCGAGCCCGACCACGGGCACCTGCGCCAGATTGGCCAGTATGTACCAGTAAGCACGCGTGCCGCCGACGCCGCCGGGCAGATTGGCCGCGCCCCTGGTCTCGATCGTCTTCACCGAGCCGCCGCCGCCCGAACCTTCGATCATGCGAATGATCGGCAGGCGGAAGTCATGCGCCATCTCCTCCGCCATCAACGGCTTGGTGGAAATCGATGCATCCGCCGAGCCGCCGCGCACGGTGAAATCGTCGCCGACCACGACCACGGTGCGGCCGTCGACCCTGGCGCGGCCGAACACGCAGTTCGCCGGCGTCAGCTGCTTGAGTTCGTTGTTCTCGTCGTATTCGGCGATGCCGGAGATGGCACCGACCTCGTGAAAGCTGTTCTGGTCGACGAGCTTGTCGATACGCTCACGAACCGTGAGCCGGCCCTGGTCGCGTTGCCGCTTGACCTTGTCAACGCCTCCCATCTCCCGCGCGAACGCTTCGCGGCGGGCGAGGTCGTCGAGTTCCGGCTTCCAGTTCATTCACTGCTCCCGTCTTGAGGATTTTGTTGTTGTTATGGGCGGTCACCGGAAGCGTCTTGCGCTCGATCCGATTGCTGAAGATGTCGCCGTCGGCGCCCTCGAGCAGGCTGCCGAGCGCGGCGGCGAGTTCGACCATTTGCGGTGCGACCTCGCGATGCAGCCGCGCCTCGTCATACATCGCCGAGAGCAGGCCGATCGTGGTGACCACATAGGTCTGATACTGCGGCGACCACAGCGGCACCGCGACGCCGTTGATATGCGGGCTCCACAGGCCGCAGGCGACGACGTAGCCGTGCTCCTGCAAATGCCGGCGATTGGCCTCGATGCGCGGCGTCAGCATCTTGGCGCTTTCGGGCAACTCGCCTTCCATCTCCGCGATCAGCGCGTCGCCGACCGCGGGATCGAGCGCAGCCGTATAGGCGTGGCCGGCGGCGGTGGTCGCCATCGAGATCCGGCTGCCGGTGGCCTCGTGCAGGCCGAGCGCGTTGGCCGCGCGGGCGAACTCCAGATAGACCAGATGAAAGCGGTCGGGGATGACGAAGCCCACCGTGCCGGGCAACTGATCGGCGACGTCCTGCAGGCGCAGCCGGATCAGATTGCGCAGCTGCAGCCCCTTCATCATCGTGGTGCTCATCGCGACCGCGCTCGGGCCGATGCGATATTTCTGGTCGCGCGGCAGATAGACCAGCTGTCCCATCCGCGTCAGCGTGTGCGTCAGTCGCGACACCGTCGAACGCGGCAGGCCGCAGCGGTTCGAGATCTCGAGATTGCCGAGCCGGGCTTCGTGTCCCTCGAAGCACCGCAACACGTCAAAGGCGCGCGACACCACCTGGATGACATCGCCATCGCCTGTCTCGCTGGCGAGCATTCCCTGCCTGCTAAGCCGTTCCGAGCGCCTTCCCATCTGTTTGGCTCCATTCCGTCTTGCGGAATAAAATTCCACTTGCAGAAGAAGCTACCTCAGGCAATCTGCCGCCACAACAAAAAGCCGTTCGCCGGATGAAATTTCCGCAAGACGGTATCGGAGAGTGGAATGCCAGAGATCAAGGTTGTGACCGAAGTTGCCGGGCGCGTTTGCGCGCTTCCTGTCGAGACCGGTAGCAGCATCGGCAATGGCGACGAGATTGCGTTCGTCGAAGCGATGAAGATGGAAATACCGGTCACGTCGACGGCAGCAGGCAAAATCAAGTCGATTCTGGTCAAGATCGACGATGTCATCGCCGAAGGCCAGGCGGTCGCGATCGTCGAGACCTGAGATCCCACCCCCTGCCGTCCGGCCGCGACAATCTGTCCGGTGATGCAGCGGCCGAAATCGCCGGCTTGCGCCGGAGGTAGCGTTGCCATCGCCGGATCACGATGCAATCATCCCGCCCGGAAAAGTTTCGCACAGCGAAACAAAGGGAGGAATTATGATCCATCGGCTGATGGCGCTCGCGCCTGCCGCTCTTGCCGGCATTTCGATCTTCGCTGCCCTGCCCGCCTCGGCCGAGGACATCAAGCTGCCGCCGACCATGGCGGTGACCGCCTACGACACCGGCACCGCCGGCTTCAACATCGCGGTCGGCGTCGGCAAGATGATGAAGGACAAATACGGCACCGACGTCCGCGTGCTGCCGGCCGGCAACGACGTCGCGCGGCTCGCGCCGCTGCGCGCCAAGCGCGCGGTCTCCTCTGCGATGGGATCGGGCACCTATTTCGCGCAGGAAGGCGTGTTCGAGTTCGGCGCCAAGGAATGGGGCCCGCAGCCGCTGCAGCTCATGCTGTCGTCGGTGGACTGCAATTGCGGCGCGCTTGGCGTGGCAGCCGATGCCGGCGTCAAGGAAATAAAGGACCTTCGCGGCAAGCGCGTCGGCTTCGTGGTCGGCTCGCCGGCGCTGAACCAGAACTCGCTCGCGATGCTCGCGTTCGGCGGCCTCACCCAGAAGGACGTCAAGATCGTCGAGTTCGCAAGCTACGGCGCGATGTGGAAAGGCCTGATCAACAACGACACCGATGCCGCCTTCGGCACCACGATCACCGGCCCCGCCAAGGAAGCCGAGACCTCGCCGCGCGGCCTGATGTGGCCGCCGCTGCCCGCCGACGACAAGGAAGGCTGGGCACGGGTGAAAAAGGTCGGCTCGTTCTTCTTCCCGCAAACCGCAACATGCGGCGCCGGCATCTCGCCGGACAAGCCGATCCAGCTCGGCAATTACCCCTATCCGATCTTCGTCGCCTATGCTGCGCAGCCGGCCGACCAGATCTATGCGATCACCAAGGCGATGATCGTCAACTACGACGCCTACAAGGATTCGGCGCCGGGCGCCGCCGGGCTCGGCGCCGACCGGCAGACCAAGAACTGGGTCGTCCCCGTGCATCCCGGCGCGGTGAAGGCGCTCAAGGAAGCCGGTCACTGGAGCGACGAGCAGGAGGCGCACAACAACGCGCTCTACAAGCGCCAGGAAGTGCTGGCCGCCGCCTGGGCGGATTACGGCAAGTCGAACCCGCCGTCGGATGACAAGGCCTTCCTCGATGGCTGGATGAAGGCACGCGCCAGCGCGCTCGCGAAGGCCAATATGCCCAACGGCTTCGAGTGAGGCCCGCCAACGCACGATGAGATCGGGTTAATCGTCATCGCGCTTCCGTCCGTTTGAGCATGGTGCTTCCGGAAAACCGCTTCGCACTTTTCCGGATCATGCTCTAGGCTACGGCAAAACCGACAACATTGGGGGATGCGTAATGCCCGAGAACGCCGCGGCTGCGCCTGCGAAAAGAATCGAGTTTGAAGATCCGCATGCCGGTCTCGACAATCTGCAGGAGGCCGAGGTCACGCGCGTGCGCACCCTGCGCGGGGTGTGGCGCTCGGCGCTGGTAGTCGCAGCCGCCGCAACCATCCTGCTCTGCATCAACCAGCAATTCTCGCTGCGCTTCTTCATCGATTATACCCAGCTCAACACCGAATATTTCTATCTCTTGATCGCGCTGATGCTGCCCTTCACGTTCCTGATCTTCCCCGGGACGGAGCGCGCGCCGCTGAACCGCATTCCCTGGTATGATCTCGCGCTTGCCGTTGCGACCTTCGCCGCCTCGATCTGGCTGATGCTGAACGTGCGCAAGGCGGCGCAATATGGCTGGGAGTCCGACGGCGCCCCGAGGAACGTCATCATCGCCGGCCTCGTGATGTGGGTGATGCTGATGGAGGCGTTGCGCCGGACCGGCGGCTGGAGCCTCCTGCTCAGCGTGCTGCCCTTCACCGTCTATCCGCTGTTCGCCGAGGCCAGCTGGCTCGGCCCGTTCCGCGGCTCGCAGCTGACACTCGACCAGACCACGGCCTATCACGTGCTGTCGGGCGAGAGCCTGCTCGGCATTCCGATCCAGGCCTTCGCCGACACCGTGATCGGCTTCTTGGTGTTCGGCACCGCGCTGATGATGACCGGCGCCGGAAAATTCTTCATCAACCTGGCCTTCGCGCTGTGCGGCACGTTCCGCGGCGGCGCCGCCAAGGTCTGCATCTTCGCCTCCGGCCTGCTCGGCATGATGTCGGGCTCGATCGTCTCCAACGTGCTGACCGCCGGCACCATGACGATCCCGGTCATGAAGAAGAGCGGCTTCCGCGCCTCCTATGCCGGCGCGATCGAGGCCTGCGCCTCGACCGGCGCCGTGCTGGCGCCGCCGGTGATGGGCGCCACCGCGTTCGTGATCGCGCAGTTCCTCAATATCAGCTACGCGGAGGTCGCGGTGGCCGCGATCATCCCTGCGGCGCTCTACTATGTCGGCCTGTTCATGCAGGTCGATTCCTACGCCGCGCGCCACGGGCTGAAGGGCATCCCGCGCGCCGAGCTGCCGCGCGTGATGGATACGATCAAGGACGGCTGGTACTACGTCTTCGTGATCGCGCTATTGATCGTGATGCTGCTGTATTTCAAGCGCGAAAGCCACGCGCCGTTCTACGCCACCGCCCTGCTGCTGGTGCTGAACCAGATCTTCTCCAAGGAGAGCCGCTGGACGCTCGGGACGATCGGAAAATTCCTCGAGGTCAACGGCCGCACCTTCGTCGAGTTGGTCGGCATTCTCGCCGGTTGCGGCCTGCTGATCGGGGCGTTCTCAATGACCGGCGTGGTCTCGAGCCTCGCCAACGATCTTCTGACGCTTGCGGGCGACAACGCGTTCCTGCTGCTCGTGATGTGCGCGTTCACCAGCCTGATCCTCGGCCTCGGGCTGACCACCACCGCCTGCTACATCTTCCTCGCCATCCTGGTCGCGCCCGCGCTGGAGAAGCTCGGGCTGAACCGGATGGCGGTGCACATGTTCATCTTCTATTGGGGCATGCTCTCGTCGATCACGCCGCCGGTGGCGATCGCCTCCTTTGCTGCAGCCGGCATCGCCGGCTCGCCCGCGATGAAGACCGGATGGGAATCGATGTGGGTCGGCAGCATCATCTATTTCATCCCGTTCTTCTTCGTGCTGAATCCGGCACTGGTGATGCAGGGGCCGAGCCCCTATCTCGCCGGCCTCGGCCTGATGGCGCTCGCGGCGTGCGGCACGCTGTTCATCTGCGGCGGCATCCAGGGCTATCAAGTCTTCGTCGGCGACCTCCGCGGCGCCGGTGCCCTGGAATGGCCGCTCCGGGTGCTGCTGGTGATCGGCGGCTTCGTGCTCGCGACGCCCGGCGGCGGCATCAACCCGCTGTCGCAGCTGCAGGTGTCGCTGCTGGGGCTCGCGATCCTCGCCCCGACGGTGCTGATCGCCTTGGTGCTGGTCCGCCGTCAGGCGCTGGTTCCGAACCAGTTGCGCGCGCCCTGATTGCGATGCACAACAGGAAGCGATGAAACGATCGCCTCCTCCCGTCACCGCCACCACCACGGCCTGGTCCAGCTCGAAGCCGCCGCTGCTGCGGTTTCTGCACACTTGTTACGCAGACTTCTTGCCGGAGGCCGCTGGCGCGGTTGCCGACTACATCCCCGAGCTCGGCAAGGCCGACCCTGCCCATTTTGGCATCAGCCTGGCGACGCTTGACGGCCATGTCTACGAGGTCGGCGACACCGGCGTGCCGTTCACCATTCAGTCGATGTCGAAGCCGTTCGTGTTTGCGCTGGCGCTGGACACGCTGGGCGCCGAACGGGTGGAAAGCGTGATCGGGGTCGAGCCGTCCGGCGACCCCTTCAATTCGATCCGGCTCAATGCCGAGAACCACCCGTTCAATGCGATGGTCAATGCCGGCGCGATCGCCTGCTCCGGCCTGCTCCACGCCGACAAGGGCGACGGCGCGTTCGACTATATCCGCCAGGCGCTCGGCCGCTTCGCCGGGCGTGAGCTCGATGTCGACGAGGCGGTCTACGCCTCCGAGAGCGCCACCGGCGACCGCAACCGGGCGATCGGTTATCTCCTGCGCACCAACAGCGTGATCACCGAGAACGTGCCTGCGGTGCTCGACGTCTATTTCCGGCAATGCTCCATCCTGGTCACCGCGCGCGACACCGCCGTGATGGCGGCGACGCTCGCCAACCGCGGCATCAACCCGCTGACCGAGGAGCAGGTCGTAACGCCCTACGCGATCGCGCGCACGCTGTCGGTGATGACCTCGTCGGGCATGTACGACTACGCCGGCGAATGGATCTATCGCGTCGGCATTCCCGCCAAGAGCGGCGTCGGCGGCGGCATTCTGGCGGCGCTGCCGGCGCGGCTCGGGCTCGGCAGCTATTCGCCAAAACTGGACAAGCACGGCAACAGCGTGCGCGGCATCAAGGTGTGCGAGACGCTGTCGGCGCATTACGACCTGCATATACTGAACCGCAGCGACGACGCCCGCCACAGCATCATCGCCGACTACAATATCGGCAAGAACCCGTCGCGGCGGGTGCGCCGGCCGCAGGAGCAGGAGATCCTGGCAAGGCACTTCCAGGAGGTGCGCGTGATCGAGCTGGTCGGCACGCTGTCGCTCTCCAACGTCGACTATGTCTCGCGCCGCCTCGCCGGAAGCCCCCGGCCCGAATTCGTGATCTTCGATCTACGCCGCGTCACCGCGACGACCCGCGCGGGTGCAAGGCTGGTGGCCGAAGCGTTCCAGGAGCTCGCCGAGCTCGGCGTCACGGTGATCCTCTCCGGCATCAAACGGACCTCGCGCGCATGGGCGACGATCAGCGAGTGGACCAGGCGGCTCGGCAATATCAGGGATTTCTACCTGCTCGACACCGCGATCGAGTGGGCCGAGGACCAGATCGTCTACCGCTATGGCGGCTCGATCGACTTCCTCGAGACCACGGAGCTTTCCGAGCAGCCCCTGCTCGCCGGATTGAGCGAAGCCGAGATCGCCGATCTCGCCGCGCTCTGCGCCGTCCGGACCTACCAGCAGAATGAAAAGGTCATCGCCGCGGGCAGTGAGGCCACCTCGCTGTTCTTCCTGCGCAGCGGCGTGGTTCACGTCACCCTGCCCGACGGCATCCGGCTCGCGACGCTGACTGCCGGCATGGCATTCGGCGAGATGGCGCTCCTGGAGCCGATGCGCTCCGCGGATGTGCTCGCCGACATGTCGGCGACCGCATATGAGGTCGCGATCAGGGATTTCGAGCGCTTCCGCGAGCAGCACCCGCGCGCCGGCGAGCGGATCATGCGCAACCTCGCGCAGATCCTCGCCGATCGGCTGATCGTGGCGAATGCCAAGGTGGATCTGCTGACGTCGGGGTAGGTCTCTCTGTTCTCCCTCTCCCCGCCCTTCGCGGGGAGAGGGCTGGGGTGAGGGGCAGCATCCGCAAAATAACTTCGAGTTAGACTCGCGGAGATTCCCCCTCACCCGGACCGCAGGCGGCAGGGCAATCGCATATGGCGTTTGAGGTAATCGGAGTTCCCACAAACTCGTCATGCCCGGGCTTGTCCCGGGCATCCACGTCTTCGTTTCCACGCGAAGAAAAGACGTGGATGGCCGGGACAAGCCCGGCCATGACGGCGCGGAAGAATCGGTTCATTCCATATGCGATTGCCCTGCCGCAGGCGGGGCGAGGCGAACAACTCCGTGACGCGATCCGCCTAGCTCACCACTTCCGTCACCGGCTGCAAGTCGATCTCGAAGGTCTCGAGAAATTTCGACGTCATGATGTAGAAGCCGACCGAGAGCTGCAGCTCGATCAGTGCGGCCGGCGTCAGCTTCGCCGCGATCGTCTTGAAGGTCGCATCGGTCGGCTTCTTCAGCTTGACGATCTCGTCGGTGAAGGCGAGCGCCGCGCGCTGCACCTCGTTGAAGCAGATCGCGGACTGCCAATCCTCGAGCGCAGCGTTCTGCTCGTCGGTGACGCCGACATTCTTGCCGATGCGCTTGTGCGCGACGATCTCGTAGGGCGCCTCGCAGAGAATGCCGGTGCGGGTGATCGCAAGCTCGCGGACGACGGGATCGAGCTCGCCCTTGTGGCGGATCGCGCCGCCGAGCCGGCAGTACTGTTCAAAGTAGCTTGGCGAATGCGCCATCATGCGAAAGATGTTGGCGTTGCGGTTCTTGTCGAGGATCTCGCGGGTACGCGGGCTTGCCTTCGCGGGATCGGAGTAGTCGATACGGGCCATTTCCTAACCTTGATCTTGCTGTCGTTTCTGTCGGGTTCCGAAACACTAGAGCCTTTTCCGCTCCGATGAAATCGGAACGGGGTTCTAGATCCTTGTTTTGACGCGTTTTCTTCACGCGAACCGGTATCCACTTCGCTCGAAAACACTCTGTACGGGCCGCTGTCGCAGGAGCAACACGCGCGAGTCAAATTGCCGCCGCATTCCCAGACAACCTTGTCACAGTCGATATTCGCTGAGTGGGGACTCGTCAAAAGCGAATGCTCGACGCGGGGTGTTCCGAGTAAAAAATCCGGCCGTCTTGCGCGCAATTCGCGCAACGACGAGTCATGCCCAAGTCTAGGGGAAACGCATGAAGGAAGCCACCAAGAGGGCGGCCTCGGAAGCGCTTGCGCAAATGCTGGCGGTGACGGCGATGCTCGTCATCGCCAGCGTCATCTTCTATTGGCACTAAAGCATGATCCGGAAAAGTGCGAAGCGGTTTTCCGAGAAGATCATGCTCAAACAAGGAGCTAAAGCGCGATGATGATTCAACCTGATCTCATCGCGCTTTAGTATCCGCAAACTATGAGGGGCAAGAGCGAACCAGTTCAGCTTGGTCTCGCGTTCTGACTGGATCGTTCAGCCCCTCATTTCGCCTTTGCGAAATATGGAACCAGTCGTCCCGCGAATTGCGTGAAGCGCGCCGCGACCTTGTCGCCGATGGCGAGGTCGTTGTCGCCATGGGCCATCATGCGAAAGCCCTCGTCGGCATCGACAAGCACGATGTTGTACGGCACATGCGCTCGCGTCTCAGGCGTCGCGGCGCGGCAGACCAGCGAGGTCGCATACACCGTCCCCGCCCCGCTCGCGCGATGCTCGGCAAGATCGGGCGAACCGCAGGCGGCGCAAAAGCTGCGGCGGAAATATTGCCGCGCGCCACAGCCGTTGCAGGTCTGGTAGACGATGGCTTCAATGCCCTTGGTCCAGTCCACGATCGGTCCGCTCATCGCACGCGCTCCAGGAACATGCTGACATGCGACGACAGCACCCCGCCGTCGCCGTGCAGCAGCGCCACCGAGGCGTCGCGCACCTGACGATTTTCGGCGCGGCCGGTCATCTGCAGATGGGTCTCGACCAGATGCGCCATCGCGCCGCCGACGCCGCAATGACCGTAGCTGAGGAGGCCGCCATGGGTGTTGAGCGGCATCTCGCCATCCTGATTGAAATAGCCGGCGCGCACCCGCGCCGCCGCCTCACCGCGTCCGGCAAGGCCGAGATCCTCCAGCAGCATCGCGAGCGTGATCGTGAAGCTGTCATAGACCGCGGCGTAGCGCACGTCCGGGATCGCGATGCCCGACACCTCTTTCGCCTTCGCGATCGCAATCTCGGCACCGAGCTCACTGAGCGCGGGCGCGGCGGTGATATGCTGATGGGTATGCGCCTGGGCGCAGCCGCGGACGCGGACCTGCCGCTCGCCGGTCGGCTCGCGGCTGATGACGCACGCTGCGCCGCCGTCCGACACCGGACAGCAATCGAGCAGCTTGAGCGGCATCGCCACGGCCTTGGAGGCCATCACGTCGGCAACCGTGATCGGCTCGTGGAATTGCGCGCCGGGATGCGTCAGCGCGTGCTTGCGCATCAGCACCGCGAACTCGGCAAGGTCTTCCTGCGTGAGGCCGTATTCATGCATGTAGCGCGTCGCGACCAGCCCGTAATAGGCCGGAATCGTCGGCCCCAGCGTCACCTCGTAGTCGGGATGCCCGACCTGGGCCAGCGCCTGGATCGAGGCGTCGCGGCTCTGCCCGGTCAGCCGGTTCTCGCCGCCGACCACCAGCACGTGTTTTGCGACGCCGGCATCGACCAGGTGATGCGCCAGCATGGTCATCGCAAGCCCGGTGGCGCCGCCGACCTGTACGGCGTGCGCGTAAGCCGGGCGAATGCCGAAGTGCTCGGCGAATACCGTGGCCAGCATGATGTGCGGCGAGACCGTGGAGTAGCCGCAGAGGATGCCGTCGATGTCGGAGCGCTTCAGCCCGGCATCCGAGATCGCAAGCTCGGCCGCCTTGCTCATCAGGTCGAGCGAGGACAGGCCCTCATGTTTGCCGTAGGACGTGAGGCCGACGCCGGTGACGAAGCTCATCGCATTATGACCATCAATACGACTTCGGAAGGCCGAGCACCTTCTCGCCGATGAAGCTGAGGATCAGCTGCGGGCTGATCGGCGCGATGCGCGGGATCAGCGATTCCCGCAAATAGCGCTCGACGTGATACTCCTTGGCGTAGCCGAAGCCGCCATGGGTCATCACCGCCTGCTCGCAGGCATGGAAGCCGGCTTCCGCGGCGAGATATTTTGCCGAGTTCGCCGCGGGGCCGCACGGCAGGTTCTGGTCATATTGCCAGCCGGCGCGCAGCACCATCAGCCAGGCAGCCTCCAGCTCCATCCAGCACTTCGCCAGCGGATGCTGGATCGCCTGGTTCATGCCAATCGGCCGGTTGAACACGATGCGCCCCTTGGCATATTCCGACGCCCGCTTCAGCGCGATCTGGCCGAGGCCGACCGCTTCGGCCGCGATCAGGATGCGCTCCGGATTCATGCCGTGCAGGATGTATTCGAAGCCGCGGCCCTCCTCGCCGATGCGGTCTTCGACCGGGATCTCGAAATTCTCGAAGAACAGCTCGTTGGAATCGACCGGCTTGCGGCCCATCTTCTCGATCTCGTGCACGGTGACGCGCTTGCGGTCGAAATCGGTGTAGAACAGGCTGAGGCCATGGGTCGGGCTGCGCACTTCCTCCAGCGGCGTGGTGCGCGCGAGCAGCAGGATCTTGTTGGCGACCTGCGCGGTCGAGATCCACACCTTCTGGCCGTTGACGATGTATTTGTCGCCCTGGCGCACCGCGCGGGTCTTGAGCTGCGTGGTATTGAGGCCGGTATTGGGCTCGGTCACCGCGAAGCAGGACTTGTCGCGACCGTCGATGATCGGCGGCAGCATGCGCTGGCACTGCTCCCTGGTGCCGAACACCACCACCGGATTGAGCCCGAACACGTTCATATGTACCGCGGACGCGCCGGACATGCCGGCGCCGGATTCGGAGATCGTGCGCATCATGATCGCGGCATCGGTGATGCCGAGCCCGGAGCCGCCATACTCCTCCGGAATGCAGATGCCGAGCCAGCCGGCATCGGCCAGCGCGCGGTGGAAGTCGGCCGGATAGCCGCCCTCCTTGTCCTTCTTCAGCCAGTAGGCCTCGTCAAAGCGCGAGCAGATCTTGGCGACGGCATCGCGGATCGATTCCTGGTTGGCGGAGAGTGCGAAATCCATCTGTCGTGCTCCTATGCCTGCACCGCTTTAACCGCGCCGTCGCGCACCATCGCCGCGATCTCCTCGGTGGAGAAACCCGCCTCCCGCAAAATCTCCGCGCTGTGCTCGCCGAGCCGCGGCGCCAGCCGGCTCGGCTCGACCCTGGTCTCCGACCACCGCGCCGACGGCGTCATGCTGCGGATCCGGCCCTCGGTCGGGTGATCGACCACGGGGAAGACGCCGGTCGCGACCATATGCGGGTCCTCGAGCAGGCTCTCGAGATCGTGCATCGGCATCACGGGCACGTCGGCCTTCTCGAGGATCTCGTTCCACTCGGCAGTGGTCCTGGTCTGGAGAATACGCGCGAGTTCGGCGTAGACGACATCGATATTGCTGGCGCGGCCGGCGAAGGTCGCGAATTTCGGATCGCTGCGCAGATCGTCGCGGCCGGTCGCCTTGAAGAAATTCTCCCACTGCTTGTCGTTGTAGACGATCACGCAGATATAGCCGTCGAGTGTCTTGTACGGTCGCCGGTCCGGCGACAGATGCCGCGCATAGCCGCCCTTGTCGAGCGGCGGATCGTAGGTCAGACCGCCCATGTGGTCGCCCATGACGAAGCCGGCCATGGTCTCGAACATCGGAATGTCGACGCGCTGGCCCTGCCCGGTACGGTCGCGATGCACGAGGCTCGCACAGATCGCGCCGACCGCGGTGAGGCCGACGATGCGGTCGACCAACGCGTTCGGCACATAGCGCGGCACACCGTCCGAGGTTTGCGCCATCAGCGCCGGCAGCGCGGTCGCGCCCTGGATCAGGTCGTCATAGGCGGGCTTGGCGGCATAGGGTCCCTCCTGGCCGAAGCCGAACACGCCGGCATAGATCAGCCGCGGGTTGACCTTGGAAACGACGTCATAGCCGAGTTGCAGCCGCGCCATCGCCTGCGGGCGCACATTGTAGACCAGCACGTCGGCCTTCGCGATCAGCCGCAGCACCGCCTCGCGCCCCGCCGCCTTCTTCAGATCGAGGCAAACCGAGCGCTTGCTGCGGTTGGTGTTGAGGAACACCGGTCCCATGCCGGGATGCCGCGTCGGACCGATCTGACGCGTCACGTCGCCATCGGGCGATTCCACCTTGACGACGTCGGCGCCGTAATCGCCAAGCATCTGCGTGGCGTAGGGTCCCATCAGCACGGTCGTCATGTCGACGACCTTGATACCCTGCAGTGGTCCCATCGTCCTGTTCGCTCCCGGATGTCGTGGTTATGGAGCTAGTAACGGGAGCTTTTCAAAGAGATCAAGCTGCGCCGGGCGTATGGGCGTATGCATGGCTGCGGCCGGGCCGCTTCCGTGCGGCGGAACGCGGGGTGGGCAAAACGAAGCGTATTCACCGCCGCCCTTATGCCGGCGACTGCCCCGTCATCACCTCGCGCGCCTTCAGGAGCCTTTCCAGTTCCGCATTCTGTTGCTCGAGCCGCTCGGCGATGCGCTCCTCGACTTCGGCGCCGGCTGCGCCCGCGGCCTGCTCGATCAGCTGCCTGATATTGTCCCGGAGGATCGCGATGCGATCGTTCACTTCCGACAGCGACAGAGACGTCTCGATTCCCATGGTCCGTTCTCCCGGTGACAAGCACAGGCAGCTTAGCGCGGCGGGAGGTCCCGGCCTATCCCTTAACCGCTCTGGTGACCCCAATCCCTACTGTGCATGGGGTTGTTTTCGATGTTTTCGATTCAACCCAGCCTCGCCGCGCTTTAGCCCATGCCCTTGGCCAGCATCTCCCGCAGCGCGGTCTTCAGCACCTTGCCATAATTGTTCTTCGGCAGTGCATCGAGATAGACATAGCGCTTCGGCCGCTTGAAGCGGGCGATCGAGGCAAGGCAATGCGCGTCGAGCTTGCCGTCGTCGGCGGTAGCGCCGTCCGCCAGCACGACGCAGGCGACGACGATCTCGCCCCATTCCGGATCCGGCACACCGACGGCCGAGACCTCGCGGACATCGGGATGGGTCAGCAGGGCTTCCTCGACCTCGCGCGGATAGATGTTGGTGCCGCCGGAGATGATCACGTCCTTGGAGCGGTCCGACAGCGTGAGGAAGCCATCGGCATCGAGCCGGCCGACATCGCCGGTGCGCAGCCAGCCGTCCTTCAGCGTCTCGGCATTGGCCTTCGGATTGTTCCAGTAGCCGAGCATCACGGTCGCGCCCTTGACCTCGATCTCGCCGGTTTCGCCGGCAGGCAGCGGCGTGCCGTCCTTGCCGGTGATCCGCACGGTGACGACGCTCTGCGCCAGCCCGACCGAGGCCAGCCGTTCGAGATAGCGCGGATGATCGCTCCGGGCGTGCCAGCCGCGCGACAGCGCCGTGATAGTCATCGGCGACTCGCCCTGGCCGTAGATCTGCACGAAGCGCTGGCCCATCGTCGCCATCGCATCGGTGATGTCGGCCGTGTACATCGGACCGCCGCCATAGATGATGGTGCGCAGCCCCTCGCCGTTCTCGCCGCGCTTCTTGGCGGCATCGACCAGGCGGCGCACCATCGTGGGGGCCGCGAACATCACGACATTGTCGAGCTGGCGGCCGAGGTTGAGCACCTCATCCGGATCGAAGCCGCCGGACTCCGGCACGACGTGACGGCCGCCCATCCGGACGTGCGGGAAATTGTAGAGGCCGGCGCCATGCGAGATCGGCGCGGCATAGAGCGAGGCATCGTGCGGCGTCGCCGGATCGACGTCGGCGAGATAGCACAGCGACATCGCGACCAGATTGCCGTGGCTGAGCATCACGCCCTTCGGGCGACCGGTGGTACCCGATGTGTAGAACAGCCAGGCGAGATCATTGCTCTCGCGCGGCAGCGGCGCAGGTGGTCCCTCGCCGCCTCGCATCGTCTTGTAGGCGCCGCCGTCGACCGACACCATGGTCATGCCGGTGGGGCAGTCGTCTTTCGCCTCGTTCAACGCGCCGATCGTGTCATCGGAGACGAAGGCGAGCTTGGCGCCGCCATTGCCACAGATCCACGCCGCCTCGCGGCCGTGCAGCTTGGCGTTGATCGGGATCGCGGCGGCACCGATCCACCAGATGCCGTAGAGGCATTCGAGATATTGCGTGCAGTTCGACGCAAACAGCGCGATGCGGTCGCCGGCGGCAATGCCGTGATCACGCGCCAGCGCCGCCCCGATCGAGGCGGCGCGGCGGGCAAAGGTGGCGTAGTCGGCGTCCAGATCGAAGCCGGTCAGCAGCGCCGGCGCGTCGGGACGCGCCCGTGCCGTCGCCGCCAGCCATTCGGCAATGTTCAAGCTACTTCGCCGGCTCGAGGATCGAGACGTAGTTGGCGACCGCGGCGCCGCCCATGTTGAAGATGCCGCCGATCTGCGGGTTCTTGAGCTGCATGCCCTCGGGCGCCTGCCCCGTGAGCTGCATCGCGCTCATCACATGCATGGAGACGCCGGTGGCGCCGATCGGGTGGCCCTTGGCCTTGAGGCCGCCGGACGGATTGACCGGCAGCTTGCCGTCCTTCTGGGTCCAGCCTTCCATGATCGCGCGCGCGCCCTGTCCCTTCGGCGTCAGGCCCATCGCTTCATATTCGATCAGTTCGGCGACGGTGAAGCAGTCATGGGTCTCGACGAAGGACAGGTCGGAGAGCTGCAGGCCGGCCTTCTGCAGCGCGCGCTGCCAGGCGGTGGTGCAGCCCTCGAACTGCAGGATGTCGCGCTTGGACATCGGCAGGAAATCCTGCGCATGCGCGGTGGCCCGGATGTTCACCGCCTTGCCCATGGTCTTGGCCGTCTCGGCGTCGGTCAGCACCAGCGCGGCAGCGCCGTCCGAGACCAGCGAGCAGTCGGTGCGCTTCAAGGGACCGGCGACGAACGGGTTCTTGTCGCTCTCGGCGCGGCAGAACTCGAAGCCGAAATCCTTGCGCATCTGCGCATAGGGATTGGCGACGCCGTTCTTGTGGTTCTTGGCGGCGATCATCGCCAGGGCATCGGACTGGTCGCCGTATTTCTGGAAATAGGCCTGCGCGATCTTGCCGAACACGCCGGCGAAGCCACCGACCGTGTCGCCGTCCTCGGGCAGATACGACGCCTTGAGCAGGTTCTTGCCGATCTCCGGGCCCGGCGTCTTCGTCATCTGCTCGACGCCGACCACCAGCACGATCTTCGCGGCGCCGGCTTCGATGGCGCGGATGCCCTGATGCACGGCGGCCGATCCGGTGGCGCAGGCATTCTCGACGCGGGTGGCCGGCTTGAAGCGCAGCGCCGGATTGGCCTGCAGCACCAGCGAGGCCGTAAAATCCTGCGGCGAGAAGCCGGCGTTGAAATGGCCGAGCATGATCTCGTCGACATCGGACGCGGCGATGCCGGCGTCAGCCAGCGCCTCGTTGGCGACCTTGACCACGAGACCCTCAACGGTCTCCGCGTCGAACTTTCCGAATGGCGTGTGCGCCCAACCCACGATGCTGGCGGTCATGGCCGTATCTCCCTGTTCCTGTTCGGAGAGTTATGTAGCGTATCTTCAGGCGGCTTTCAGCGTTTTCATCGCCGTCGCGCACATGGCGGTTATGCCCGCCCAATTGCCGGCGCGGATATCGGCCGCCGGGCACAGCCAGGAACCGCCGACCGCCAGCACATTCGGCTCGGCGAGCCAGGTCGCCGCATTGGCCTCACTGACCCCACCGGTCGGGCAGACCCTGACCTGCGGAAATGGTCCGGCCAGAGCCCGCAGTGCCTTGATACCGCCCGCCTGCTCGGCCGGGAAGAATTTGACGACGTCGAAGCCGTGGGCCAGCGCCTGCATCAGCTCGGAGGCGGTCGCGATCCCCGGCGCGAAGGGTAGCCGGCTCGAGGCTGCCGCCGTCAACAGCTCGGGCGTCGCCCCCGGGCTGATGCCGAATTTGGCGCCCAGCGCCTCGGCGCGCGCCAAGTCGTCACCATTGAGGATCGTGCCGATCCCGACGATCGCCTCCGGCACACCGGCGATGATGTCCCTGGCCGCCTCGACCGCGACCGCCGTCCGCAGCGTCACCTCGAGCGTCCGCACGCCGCCGGCGACCAGCGCCTTCGCCAGCGGCACCGCGTCCTCGAGCCGCTCGATGGTCAGCACCGGGATCACGGTGGCCTGGCGGATCAGCTCGGCGATGTGGTCCTGCTTCGATGTCGTTGTCATTGCGAGGCCTTGCGGGATGGTGGGAGACGAAGCGCCTTTTTCGGCGGCATGGCGTAACGCGGAATGATCGCGCCGGGATAGCACACCACGACACCGGCCAGCCGATGGCCGGCGCGCGCGGCCTCCTCGGGCTCGGCGCCGCCGAGCCGCGCGGCGAGATAGGCAGCGGCAAAACTGTCGCCGGCCGCGGTGGTATCGACCACCGGCTTGGTGAGCTGCTCCGCCCTCACCTCGCGCGTTCCGCCGGCCGAGCGGACGATGCACGCCGGCTCGGCCAGCTTCAGCACGACCTCGGGGCTCGAGATGCCTGCCAGCAGCGCCGTGTTGGTCTCGCCGGGGTAAAGCGGCGCCAGATCCTCGGTCGAGGCCAGCACGATATCGGCCGTCTCGAACGCGCTGCTGAAGACCTTCCGCGCGACGTTCAGGTCCGACCAGCCTCGGGCGCGGAAATTGGTGTCGAACGCGAACCGCGTCCCCAGCAGCCGAGCACGCTTCAGCGCCGCCAGCAATCGCTCCCGCCCATCCTCGCGCAGGATCGAGAGCGTGATCGCCGAGAGATAGACGACGTCATAGGTCGCGAGCGAGTTCAGGATGTCTTCCGTTTCGGGCAGATCCATCAGGTCGCGGGCGGCAGCGCTGTCACGCCAGTGGAAGAAGCGCCGCTCGCCCCTGTCGTCGGTCTGAATCAGATAGAGGCCGGGCAGCTTGCCCGCCGATCGCGCGACATGCTTGGTGCCGATGCCTTCGCTCGCCCAGCCCGCGATCATCTCATCGCTCAGCGCATCATCGCCGAGCGCCGTGAAGTAATCGACGTGGACGCCGAGCCGGGACAGATAGACCGCGGTGTTGAGCGTGTCTCCGCCAAAGGAGCGCGAATACAACCCGCCGAGCTGGCCGCCAGGGGCCTGGCGCAGCTCGATCATGCATTCGCCGATGCTGGCAACTCTGGTCATCTCACGAGCCGCGCTAAAGCGCGATGATGCCTGGTTGAATCATCATCGCGCCTTAGCCCCTTGTCTGAGCATGATCTTCTCGGAAAACCGCTTCGCACTTCTCCGGATCATGCTTGAGCCCGGACGCCGCTCAGGCGGCGAACTTGCCGCCGAGCTCGTCCTCGATATGGATCCGGATGATGTCGTCGAAGGTCTTCTCGGCCGTGGTGAAGCCGAGCTTCAGCGCGCGGTCGGTGGCGAAATCGCGCGGCCAGCCCGAGACGATGCTGATGATGGTCGGATCGGGCACCCGCTTGATCCGCGCGGTGACGTTCTTGCCTGCGACGCGCTCCAGCGCAGCGATCTGCTCGCCGACGGTGACGGACATCCCGGGCATGCTGAGATTGCGCCGCGGCCCCATCGCGTTGAGATCCATGGTGCCGGCGTGAACCAGAAAGCCGACCGCCGATTTCGGCGAGGCGTGCCAGTGCCGGACGTCCTCGGAAACCGGCAGCACCGCCTCCTCGCCCGCCAGCGGTTCACGGATGATATTCGAGAAGAAGCCGGACGCCGCCTTGTTCGGCTTGCCCGGACGCACGCAAATTGTCGGCAGGCGGATTGAGATCCCGTCGAGGAGGCCCTTGCGGGTGTAGTCGTTGATCAGGAGCTCGCAGATCGACTTCTGGGTGCCGTAGCTGGTCAGCGGCGTATGGAAGAATTCGTCGCCGATCTTCTCGGGGAACGGCGCACCAAACACCGCGATGGAGGACGTGAACACCAGCCTCGGCTTGTAGCCGCCGCCGACGGCACGGATGGCGTCGATCAGATAGCGGGTGCCGTCGAGGTTGATCCGGTAGCCCTTGTCGAACTCGGCCTCGGCCTCGCCCGAGACGATAGCGGCGAGATGGAAGATCACCTCGGGACGCTCGGCGATCAGCGGCGCCGCGGCGCCGGCATCGGCGAAATCGGATGCGACCACATTGACCGGGATCGAGGCATTCGCGGGCTTGGCCGGAGCGACCACGTCCTGCAGCGTCATCCGAGTGATCTCCTGCCGGCCGAGGCGGCCCTCGCGCAAGAGACGCTCGGTCAGCTTGCGGCCGACCATACCGGCGGCGCCCAGAATCAGAATGTGCACGACCCTGCTCCTTTTCTTGTCTTGTTGTTCGAATTCAGCTGCGGGCCTTGCGCGCTCATTCCTTCACGGCACCCGTCATCGCCGAGACATAATGCTCAACGAAGAACGCGTAAAGAATAACCAGCGGCAGCGAGCCGCATAGCGCCCCTGCCATCAGGGAGCCCCAGCGATAGATGTCACCGTCAACGAATTCGTTGACGATGGCGACCGGCACGGTCTTGTTGGGGGTCGATTGCAGGAACGTCAGCGCGTAGATGAACTCGTTCCAGCACAGCGTGAAGCAGAAGATGAAGGCCGAGATCAGGCCGGGGACGGCGAGCGGCAGCACGATCTTGATCAGGATCTGCCAGCGGCTGGCGCCGTCGATCAGTGCGCATTCCTCGAGCTCGAACGGGATGGTCTTGAAATATCCCATCAACAGCCAGGTCGAGAACGGGATCAGGATCGTCGGATAGGTCAGGATCAGCGCCAGCGGCGAGTCGAACAGGCCGTACTGAAACACGACGGTCGCGAGCGGAATGAACAGGATCGACGGCGGCACCAGATAGGCCAGGAAGATCAGGCCGCCGACGACGTTGGCGCCCTTGTAGCGCAGCCGCACGATCGCATAGGCCGCAAGCACGCTCGCGATGATCGACAGCACGGTGGCGCCCACCGCCACATACATCGTGTTCCAGAGCCAGTGCGGATAGTAGCTCTCGAACAGCAGCTTGTGGATGTGCTTGAAGGTCGGATTCCAAGTCCAGAACGGATTATACTTGTCGAGATCGAGCAGTTGCTCGTCCGGCTTGATCGCCGTCAGCCCCATCCAATAGAACGGGAACAGCAGGATGATCACGATGATCGACAGCGGGATGTAGAGCGTCACGATCCGCCGCGGCACCGACTGCAGGTAGCTCATGCCCTCGCTGTTGTCGACGCGCGACGGCGTCGACAGGATGCTCTTGAGGTCCACTTTGGAGGCAGGAAGATCAGTCATTGCTCTCTCCCTGCTGCCACTTCCTGCGTTGCAGGCCGAACCATGACACCATGATCGCGGCGAGCAGGAACGGGATCATCGCGCTCGAGATCGCGGCGCCCTCGCCCAGCTGCCCCGCGATAATCGCGCGCTGATACGACAGCGTCGCCATCAAATGAGTGGCGTTCACCGGGCCGCCGCGGGTCATCGCCCAGATCAGCTGGAAGTCGGTGAAGGTGAACAGCACCGAGAACGTCATCACGACGGCGATGATCGGCGTCAGCAAGGGATAGGTGATGTAGCGGAACATCTGCCAGCGCGAGGCGCCATCCAACGTCGCCGCCTCATACAGCGAAGGCTGCACGGTCTGCAGGCCCGCCAGCAGCGTGATCGCGACGAACGGCACGCCGCGCCAGATATTGGCGAAGATCACGCAGATCCGGGCCCAGGTGGTGTCGCCGAGGAAATTGATGTTCTGCGTGATCAGGCCGAGATGCTTCAGCGACCAGGAGATGATCGAGAACTGGGAATCGAAGATCCACCAGAACGCCAGCGCCGACAGCACGGTCGGCACGATGAAGGGGATCAGCACCGCGGCGCGCAACAGCGCCTTGAACGGCATGCGCTCGTTGAGCAGCAGCGCCAGATAGAGCCCGACCGCGAACTTCACGGCGCTGGCGATGAAGGTGTAGAGCAGCGTGTTGAAGACCGACAGCCAGAAGATGGCGTCGTCCCATAGCCATTCATAGTTCTCGGTGCCGATGAAATGACCGACGCGGCCGATGCGGGTGTCGGTGAAGGACAGCCAGATGCCGAGCCCCAGCGGATAGGCCAGGAAGAAGATCAGGAACGCCATCGCCGGCAACATGAACCAGAAGCCGAGCCAGTTCTTGTTGTGGCGGAGCTGATCCCACGCGGTCGCTTCGCGGATTTCGGTCTTCGCACGTCGCGGCGCAAGGGCGATGTCAGCCATAGGCGATGTCCCGATTGCTCAACGGATTGAGCATGACTACGCAATATTCCAATGATGGCATTCCAATGATGACGCGGACGGCGGCGCTCCGCCGCCCGCGTCCATCACATCAGCGATAGATGCGCTTCAGCTGCCGTTCGGCTTCGGCCATCGCGGCCTTGCCGTCCTTGGCGCCGGTGCAGTAGTTCGCGAACATGTCGACCACGATGAAGTCGGCGATCGCGGTCGCGGCCTTCTCGCCGGGCGTGCCGATGCCGGAGGCCGGCAGCGCGCGCTTCGACGCCTGGCCGAACACCGCGTTCTTCGGATCGGCGGTCCATACCGGAGCCGAGTCGTAGGCATTGAGCGTGTGGGTGAGATAGCCCCGCGCGCCCGACAGCCATTTCTCGAAATTCTCCTTCTCCAGCATGAAGGCGATGAACGCCTTCGCTGCATTCGGATATTTGCAGAAGTTGAAGGCGAGGATCGGAACCGCGAGCTGCAGCTCGGTCGGCTTGCCGATCGGGCCGACCGGCCACAGCGCATGGTCGATGTCCTCGGCGAGCTCCTTCTTGTTCGGATCGTCCTTGGCCGCGACGTAGATCGAGATGCCGTTCGAGGTCAGGAACAGCTCGCCGGACAGGAAGGCCTTGTTGTTGGAAGAGTCGTTCCAGGATGCGACACCCGGAATGAAGGTCTCCGACAGCGCCTTGGCATATTCCAGCGCCTTCATCGTCTCCGGCGAGTTGATGATGACCTTGTCGTCCTTGTCGACGGTCCAGGCGTTGTGGCCCCAGAGGATGTTATGCACCCAGGCATTGGCGTCGCCGGTGGCGTGGCCGAGCGCGAAGCCGGCCGGCGTGTTGTTCTTCTTCAGCGCCTTGCACAGTTCGAGATAGGCCGGGAAATCGGACGGCACCTGCTTGAAGCCGGCCTTCTGGACCGCCGACTTGCGATAGGTCAAATAGCCGCCGACGGTCGCGACGGGAATGCCGAGCCAGTCATTGCCCTGCTTGCAGGTCTTGGCCGCGGCTTCGGTCCAGCCGCCATATTTGTTGCCGAGATAATCGGCAACGTCGTTCATCTTGAGAACCTTGGTCGGGAACAGCTGCGGCAGCGTGTGCAGGCCCCAGGCGAGGTCGAGACCCGAGCCGGTGTTGGCGGCGACCGAGGCCTTCGGCTGCACGTCCTCGAAGGACTCGCTGAACACGTTCATCTCGGTGCCGGTTGCCGACTTGAAGGCCGCGACCATGGCGTTGAATGCGTCGTCTTCCGCGGGCACGAAGCGCTTCCAGCGCATCACGGTGAGCTTGGCGCCGGGCTCCGCCTTCCAGGGCGCGCTCTGCGCCCAGGCCTTGGCGAAGTCGAACAGCGCCGGCCCGGTGAGTATGCCGGTTGCAGCCAGCGCCGTGCCGCCCTGAAGTAGCGAGCGGCGAGTAAAATCGTGCATCGTCCTTCTCCCTATGATTGTGTTTTTGTTGTTTTTGATCTGGCCTGTTGGTCGGCCATTGAGATCGATCGCTCCGTCAGCTGTTCAGTCGTTTCCCCGTCGAATCGTCGAACAGATGAACCAGCGACGGATCCGGCTTGAGCCGAACCTTGTCGCCCGGGTTGAACAGATGGCGCTCGCGGAACACGGCGACGACCTGCTCGCCGCCGAGCTTGGCGAACACCTGGGTCTCCGAGCCGGTCGGTTCGACCACCACGATCTCGGCTTCGGCGCCGTCATCGGCGATGGTGAAGTGCTCGGGCCGCACGCCGTAGACCGCGGGCTTGCCGTCGGAATTGGCTGGCGCCGATTTCAGCGGCAGTTTGACGCCGTTTGGTCCCTCGAAATAGGCGGCGCCGTTCACCTTCACATTGCCCTTGAGGAAATTCATCGCCGGGGAACCGATGAAACCGGCCACGAACTGGTTCGCCGGCGTGTCGTAGAGCTCGAGCGGCGAGCCCATCTGCTCGACGATGCCGTCATGCATCACCACGATCTTGTCGGCCATGGTCATGGCCTCGATCTGGTCGTGGGTGACGTAGACGGTCGTGGTCTTCAGCCGCTGGTGCAGTTCCTTGATCTCGGTGCGCATCGCAACACGCAGCTTGGCGTCGAGGTTCGACAGCGGCTCGTCGAACAGGAACACCTGGGGATCGCGCACGATGGCGCGGCCCATCGCGACGCGCTGGCGCTGGCCGCCTGAAAGCTGGCGGGGATAGCGCTCGAGCAGCGGCGTCAGTGCGAGGATTTCCGCGGCGCGCTTGACGCCGGTCGAGATCTCCTCGGGCTTGGCGCCGCGCAGCTTGAGCGAGAAGCCCATGTTGTCGGCGACCGTCATATGCGGATACAGCGCGTAGTTCTGGAACACCATCGCAATGTCGCGCTCTTTGGGCTGGACATTGTTGACGACGCGGTCGCCGATCGAGATCGTGCCGGAGGTGATGTTCTCGAGCCCCGCCAGCATGCGCAGCAGGGTCGACTTGCCGCAGCCGGAGGGGCCGACCAGAACGACGAACTCGCCGTCCTCGATCGGGATCGACACGCCGTGCAGGACCTCGAAATTGCCGAACGATTTCCGCACGTCGCGAATCTGGACCGACGACATCCACTTCCCTCCCTCAAGTTCCCGACGACGTACGACGAGTGCCGCCACCGCTCTGTTTTGTTCCGGCCGCGCTGGGTGCGCGGCGCTGTTGGACTGGGGTTATTGTCCGCAGTTTATCCGGTTTTGGCAATCGTTCGATTAGCAATCGCTTGGTAGCGCTGTCAATATCAGTTTGTCTGCGACGAACGTCGTGATATGAGCGGCAAATGGCCCGAAAGCGCATCACGCCAGGCAAGATCCGGCTCGCCGAAGTCGCGAAGCTCGCCGGTGTCAGTCCGATCACGGCCTCACGGTTCTTCAGGAATCCCGAAGCACTTTCGGCCGGCAAGCGCGCGCGGGTCGAAAGTGCGGCAAAAGAACTCGGTTACGTGCCCAATCTCGCGGCACGCGCGCTTGCGTCGCAGCGCACCGAGGTGATCGGTGTCCTGATCCCGTCGCTTACCAACAACGTGTTCTCCGACGTGCTGCGCGGCATCTATGACGCGCTCGACGGCAGTCGCTACAGCATTCAGCTCGCCAACACCCGCTACAGCATCCTGCAGGAAGAGCGCCTGCTGCGTCTGTTTCTGGCACAGAAGCCCGCCGGGCTGATCATTACCGGCATCAACCAGACCGCCGATTCCCACCGCATCATGGAGACGGTCGATTGTCCGATCGTCCAGATCATGGAGGTCGGTCCCTCCCCGATCGACATGATGATCGGATTCTCGCATTTTGACGCCGCAAAAGCGGCCATCGCCCACCTGCTCGCGCAGGGCTACCGGCGGATCGGATTCCTCGGCGCGCGAATGGACCCGCGGGTGCAGCGGCGGCTCGACGGCTATCGCTTTGCGATGACGGAAGCCGCGCTGTTCGATCCACAGCTTATTGTGACAACGGCGATCCCGACCTCGGTCACGCTCGGCGGCACGCTGTTTGCCGACCTGCTCGCCAAGGCGCCCGACATCGACGCCGTGTTCTGCGTCAATGACGACCTTGCGCTCGGCGCGCTGTTCGAATGCAAGCGCCGGCACATGGCGGTGCCGGAGCAGATGGCGATCGTCGGCTTCAATGACCTCGAATTCATGGCGTCGAGCGAGCCGACCTTGAGCAGCGTGCGCACCAATCGCTACGAAATGGGCAGAAACGCTGCCGTGATGGTGATCGAGACGCTGGAAGGGCGCCGGCCCGCCGAACCCGTCGTCGATCTCGGCTTCAGTGTCATGGAACGGCAGAGCTCGGCGCGACGCAATTGATGCCGCCCGGTACGTGCCCGTCACAAGGGAAGCGAAAAATGATAAAATGATAGCGCAACCAAGACCCTTCAACTAAGGTCCAATCCATCACACGAAACACCTGTGCGTGATCGGTCGGGTTTGTAATGCACGACGATTTGCGCAAGGTAGCAACGACGCTGAACCAGAGCCCTTGAATGGGCCCACCAGAGTTTGCATTGCGGGAGAAACCAATGACAAAACCCCCCACCAACGGGCACGACGCCGCAGGCGCGACCAGCAAGGGCAAGGGCCGCAGGCTCCGCTCCCAGGAATGGTTCGACAACCCGCACAATCCGGGCATGACCGCGCTCTATCTCGAGCGCTACCTCAACTACGGCCTGACGCGCGAGGAATTGCAGTCGGGCAAGCCGATCATCGGCATCGCGCAGACCGGCAACGACCTGTCGCCCTGCAATCGGCATCACCTCGAGCTCGCACACCGCGTCCGCGAGGGCATCCGCGCCGCCGGCGGCATCGCCATGGAGTTTCCCACCCATCCGATCCAGGAGACCGGCAAGCGCCCGACCGCGGCGCTCGACCGCAACCTCGCCTATCTCGGCCTGGTCGAGGTGCTGTTCGGCTATCCGCTCGACGGCGTGGTGCTGACCACCGGCTGTGACAAGACCACGCCGGCCTGCATGATGGCGGCGGCGACCGTCAACCTGCCGGCGATCGTACTGTCGGGCGGCCCGATGCTGAACGGCTGGCACGAAGGCCAGCGTACCGGCTCCGGCACCGTGGTGTGGAAGGCGCGCGAGCGGCTCGCCGCCGGCGAGATCGACTATGAGCAATTCATCGAGATCGTGGCCTCCTCGGCCCCCTCGGTCGGCCATTGCAATACGATGGGCACCGCATCCACCATGAACTCGCTCGCGGAAGCGCTCGGCTTCTCGCTGCCGGGCTGCGCGGCGATCCCGGCGCCGTATCGCGAGCGCGGCCAGATCGCCTACGAGACCGGCAAGCGGATCGTCGACATGGTCTGGGAAGACCTCAAGCCGTCGGACTTCCTGACGCGCGAGGCGTTCGAGAACTGCATCGTGGTCAACTCCGCGATCGGAGGCTCGACCAATGCACCGATCCATATCAATGCGCTGGCGCGCCATGTCGGCGTCGAGCTGTCGATCGACGACTGGCAGAAATACGGCCATGACGTGCCGCTGCTGGTGAACATGCAGCCGGCCGGCTTCTATCTCGGCGAGGAATATCACCGCGCCGGCGGCGTGCCCTCGGTGGTGCGCGAGTTGATCAAGCACAAGCGCATCCACGAAGGCGCCCTCACCGTCAACGGCCGCACCATGGGCGAGAATTGCAAGGAAGCACCTGCGCCCGACGGCGACGTGATCTGGGGCTACGACAAGCCGCTGGTGAAGGACGCCGGCTTCATCGTGCTGCGCGGCAATCTGTTCGACTCCGCGATCATGAAGACCAGCGTGATCTCGAAGGAATTCCGCGACCGGTACCTGTCCAACCCGAAGGACCTCAATGCCTTCGAGGGCCGCGCCATCGTGTTCGAGGGGCCGGAGGATTATCACAACCGCATCGAGGATCCCGCGCTTGACATCGACGAGCATTGCATCCTGTTCGTCCGCGGCACCGGCCCGATCGGCTATCCCGGTGGCGCCGAGGTGGTGAACATGCAGCCGCCCGCGGCGCTGATCAAACGCGGCATCCTGTCCCTGCCCTGCATCGGCGACGGAAGGCAGTCCGGCACCTCGGGCTCGCCCTCGATCCTCAACGCCTCGCCGGAGGCCGCCGCCGATGGCGGGCTCGCGATCCTGAGGACCGGCGACAAGGTGCGCATCGACCTCAACAAGGGCAGCGCCAACATCATGATCTCGGAGGATGAGCTGCGCACCCGCCGCGCCGAGCTGAAGGCCAAGGGCGGCTTCCCGCACCCGGCCAACCAGACGCCGTGGCAGGAGCTCTACCGCAAGACCGTCGGCCAGCACGCGACCGGCGCCTGCCTCGAGCTCGCGACGCGCTACCACGACATCGCCGGCAAGGTCGGCGTGGCGCGCGATAATCACTAGGACGCAAACCGTCATTGCCGGGCTCGACCCGGCAATCCATCGTTCTTCGAAAGATGGATGCGCGGGTCAAGCCCGCGCATGACACTGCAAATCGCCAAAGAAGGAAGAAACGCATGTCAGACCGCCTGAAGGGCAAACGCGCATTCGTAACCGCAGCGGCCGTCGGCATCGGCCGCGCCTGCGCGCTGGCCTTTGCTCGCGAGGGCGCGACCGTGTTCGCGACCGATATCGACGAAGGCAAGCTTGCGCTGCTCAAGGAGGAGGGCGTCGCCGAGGTTGCGAAGCTCGACGTGCGCGACACCGCAGCCGTCGAGGCAATCGCAAAACGCGCCGGCAAGACCGACATCCTGCTCAATGCCGCGGGCTTCGTGCATCACGGCACGGCGCTGGAGTGCTCGGACGACGACTGGGACTTCTCCTTCGACCTCAACGTCAAGTCGATGCACCGCACCACGCGCGCTTTCCTGCCCGGCATGCTGGCGCAGGGCGGCGGCGCCATCGTCAACATCGCCTCCGCCGCCGGCGCGGTGAAGGCGGCGCCGAACCGCTACGTCTATAGCGCCACCAAGGCCGCGGTCGCGGCACTGACGCGTTCGGTCGCGGCCGACTTCATCACCAAGGGCATCCGCTGCAACTGCATCTGCCCCGGCACCATCGAGACGCCTTCGATGCTTGAGCGTGCGGCGGCTGCCGGCCCGCAGGGACGCGAGATGTTCGTTGCGCGCCAGCCAATGGGCCGGCTCGGCACCGCCGGGGAAATCGCCGCGCTCGCCGTCTATCTTGCCAGCGACGAAAGCTCGTTCACCACAGGCGTCGCGCATGTCATCGACGGCGGCTGGACGCTTTAATCGGGAGGCAACATGAACAAGATCGATCTCAATGGCCGCTGTGCCGTCGTCACCGGCGGCGCGCAGGGATTTGGCCGCGCCATCACCGAGCGCTTTGTCGCATCGGGCGCCAAGGTCGCGATCTGGGATTTCGACCAGCCGCTGGCCGAGAAGACCGCGCGGGCGATCGGCGAGAACGTGATCGCGATCAAGACCGACGTCACCGATCCTGACGCGGTCGACGCCGCACGCGATCAAACGCTGCGGGCGTTCGGCAAGATCGACATTCTCGTCAACAACGCCGGTATCACCGGAGCCAACAAGCCGGTATGGGAAACCGATCTCGACGACTGGCGCAGGGTGATGCGCATCAATCTCGAGGGTCCCTTCGTCTGCTGCAAGGCGATCGTGCCGGCCATGATCGGCCAGAAATACGGCCGCATCGTCAACATCGCCTCGATCGCCGGCAAGGAAGGCAATCCGAACGCCGCGCATTATTCGTCGTCGAAGGCGGGCCTGATCGCGCTGACCAAATCGCTCGGCAAGGAGCTCGCGCAACACGACATCCTGGTCAATGCGGTGACGCCGGCCGCGGCGAAGACCGCGATCTTCGACCAGATGACGCAAGCGCACATCGACTTCATGCTGTCGAAGATCCCGAAAGCCCGCTTCGTGCAGGTCGAGGAACTCGCCTCGATGGTGGCGTGGCTGGCATCAGAGGATTGCGCCTTCTCCACCGGCGCGGTGTTCGACATCTCCGGCGGCCGCGCGACCTATTAGATCGCCGCTCGCCTCGCCGGCTGCCGCAGCGTCGCGACGAGATGATCGGCCAGGAGTGACGCCGCGTGCGACAGGTTTTGCGCACGATGCAGCCGTATCTCGGCCCGCGGCAGCCGCGGCATGCCGTCGCGCGCGGTCAGCCGACGCAGCGTCGGCGGAAAGGTCCCCGACTTGACCACGGTCACGGCAAGCCCCTGTGCCGCGATCGCCTCGACCGCGGACAGGCTGTGGCTGACAAAGGCGAGCCGCCACGGCCGGTTCGCCTGATCCAGCGCCTGCATCGCCCAGCTCCGGAACAGGCAGCCCTGCGGATAGAGCGCGACCGGCAGCGGATCGAGCTCCTCGACGCGATGCGCGGCGCTCGCGGCCCACACCGCCTGCTCGGTGCGCAGCAACTCGCCCTCGCCGCGTCCCTCGGGGTGCATCGCGATCACGAGGTCATAGGCTTCGCCGAGCCGATCGGTCATTGTCGACGTCAGCCCCGTCTCCATCTCGACGTGGATCAGCGGATAGCTGGCGATGAAGTCCTTGAGCAGCGGCGGGACGATCATCGTCCCATAGTCGTCCATGACGCCAAGGCGAACCTGTCCATCGGTGCCATGCGCGCGCACCCGGCCGACCGCCTCCGCGTTGAGGCTCAGAATGCGGCGGGCATAGCCGAGCAACCCCTCGCCTGCCGCACTCAGATCGACGCTTGACGTGCTGCGGTGAAACAGTTCGGCCTGCAGCCGCTCTTCCAGCCGCTTCACCTGCATGCTGACGGCGGATTGGGTCCGGTTCAGCGCCGAGGCCGCGCGGGTGAAGGAGCGATGCTCCGCCACCGCGACAAAGGCCTGCAGAAGATCCGGGTCCAGGATGGGCGCGCTCATAACGGTCTGTGATTTAGCCGATCAAATCTATTCCATTCCCTGATTATGTCCCCGTCCCTAGATTGCGCAAGCGAAACCGAGGATTGGAACGGAATGGGCGAGATCTGGGGCGTGTTGGCGGCGGTGGCATCGAGCGCGCTCGGCGGCACATCGATCGGGGCGACACGGTTTCTGGTCGGCGCCATCGACCCGCTGGCGATCGGCGCGTTCCGCTTCGGCATCGGCGTCTTGCTGCTGCTGCCGCTGGCACTGCTGCAACGCCGGAGCTGGCCGACGCGGCACGACTGGCCCGGCGTTGTCGGCCTCGGCCTGCTGTTCTTTGCGGCGTTTCCGGTCCTGTTCAACGCCTCATTGATCTTCACCACCGCCGCGCGCGGCGCCCTCGCGCTGTCGACGCTGCCGCTGCTGACCATGCTGGTCGGCGCGGTGCTGGGCGCCGAAGCGCTCACCGCGCGCAAGACCGCAGGCGTGCTGATCACCATTCTCGGCGTCTCGATGGCGCTGCTTTCCGGCCTCGCCACGGCGCCACCTGGCGCCTGGCGCGGCGACCTCTTGATGATCGCAGCCGCGCTGTGCATGGCGCTCTACAGCATCTGGTCAAAACCCTATATCCGCCGCTCCGGCCCGATCCCCTTCACCACGCTCGCGATGGCGGCCGGGGCTGTTGTCCTCATAACAGCGTCGCTGCTGCGCGGCAGTTTTGCGCCGGTTGCCGATTTCGGCGCGCCGCAATGGTTCGGCGCGATCTATCTCGGCGCCTTCGGCGCCGCACTCACCTTCTTTCTGTGGGCCTTCGCGCTGGAGCGGACGACGCCGACCCGGGTGGCGATCTCGGTCACCGTCAATCCGATCCCGGCATCGCTGGTCGGCGCCGCGCTGCTCGGCGAGCCGCTGAGCTGGAATCTGGTTGCCGGCATCGTCACCGTTTTTGCCGGCATCTGGATCGCGACCACCCAGCCGCCCCTGGCGCACGCGGTCGCCCCCGACATGCGCTGACCTGCGGCAACGCTCGCCGGCAAGGCCTTCAGCGAATCCGTGCTAGCCTGAGGTCCGGTCCCAGCGAACCTGAGGCGGCACGCCATTGAACATCTCCCTCTATGACATCTCCGTCTGGGTATTGCCGGTGGTCATTGCGATCACGTTTCACGAAGCCGCGCACGGCTTCGTCGCGCATCGGCTCGGCGACGACACTGCCTGGCAGCTCGGCCGCGTCAGCTTCAACCCGCTGAAGCATATCGATCCGTTCGGCACGCTGATCCTGCCTGCGGTGCTGCTGTTCGCGCATTCGCCGTTCCTGTTCGGCTACGCCAAGCCGGTGCCGGTGAACTTCCGCAAGCTCAATCATCCCAAGCTCGACATGGTGTGGGTGGCGCTGGCCGGCCCGGCCACCAACATCATCCTGGCGATCGCCGCGGCGCTGGCATTCCACGCGCTGCCATTGGTGCCGGCCGATGCCGCAAAATGGACCGCGGACAACCTGAAAAACGCCTTCCTGATCAACATCGTGCTCGCGATCTTCAACATGATGCCGATCCCGCCGCTGGACGGCGGCCGGGTCGCCGTCGGGCTGCTGCCAAGGCCGCTGGCGATCCCGCTCGCCCGGCTGGAGCCCTACGGCATGCTGATCCTGATCGGGCTGTTGATCCTGCTGCCGGTGATTGGCCGGCAAGTCGGCCTAAATCTTGATGTTATTTCAACGATACTGCGAACTCTGACCGGCTATGTAATCAACGCCCTTCTCCTCATTACCGGAAACACATAGCCTTTGATTTAGCGCATGATCTGACCGGACATCGGTGCCACTTTCTGGATCATGGGCAAGGACGGGAACGCTTCGAGGCCATGGTGATCAAAGCTGCCGATATGCTGATTGCACGACGCGCCGACACCCGCGCGCGGGCCGACTTTGCGACCTGGAAGATGATGGCCAAGCTGAACGGCGCCTCCGCTTTGCCGCCCGAGGCGCAGAATTTCCTGGCCATTTACAACAAGCTGCTGGGACAGATGAGCGAAGCCGACGCCGGCGAGGCGACCATCCAGGAGATGTACCGCACCTACTATGTCGAGATGGGCGGCGCGGGCAAAGCGCCGGAGGTTCCAGCGCGCGCGCGCGAGCCGGTCGCCGACAGCGGCAACGTCACGACGTTCCGCCGCCTGCCCCCCAAGAAGACGAGCACCTCCGACCCGAACGCCAAGCGTTCGATGCCGGTGGCACTGATCTTCGCCTGCCTCGTCGTGGTCTACGTCGCGATCCGGTACTACTGGAAATAGCGCCGTCCGCGCTTCACCCTATCCGCGTCTGATGATCGAACTCCGCACACCGCGGCATCCCGTCGCGCGTCACCGGCTTCGCAATCGCCGTGGCGTGGAATATCGCGCGCGAGCGATTGCGCCGGCGCTCTAGGCGATGCACCCGATGCCGGGCATAATGCGGAACTCAAAAAACAAAATCATACTGGAGGGAAGATGAAGCGTTCCATTGCAGCCTCGGTCACGACGGCCTTGGTCATGACCACGAGCCTTGCGTTCTGCGGCGGTGCGTCGGCGCAGACGATGGACAAGGTCGCCAAGGTCGGCGCGCTCGGCGATCAGTCCGGCCTCTATCAGGATATCGGCGGTCCCGGCTCGACGGTGGCGGCGCAGATGGCGGTCGAGGATTCCGGGCTGCTGGCGAAGGGCTGGAAGATCGATCTGATCTCGGCCGATCACCAGAACAAGCCCGATGTCGCGGTCAACATCGGTAAGCAGTGGATCGATGTCGAGAAGGTCGACGTGTTCGTCGATCTCGCGGCCTCCAATGTCGGGCTCGCGATTGCCAACCTCGCCAAGGAGAAGAACGTCGTCAACCTGAACTCGGGCTCCGCCTCGTCCGATCTCACCGGCGCGCAATGTTCGCCGAACACGGTGCACTGGGTCTACGACACCTACATGCTCGCCAACGGCACCGGCAAGGCGCTGGTGAAATCCGGCGGCGACACCTGGTTCTTCCTCACCGCCGACTACGCGTTCGGCCAGGCCCTCGAGCGCGACACCTCGGCGGTGGTCACCGCGAATGGCGGCAAGGTGCTCGGCAGCGTCAAGCATCCGCTCAACAATGCCGACTTCTCGTCCTTCCTGCTGCAGGCGCAAAGCTCGAAGGCCAAGATCGTCGGGCTCGCCAATGCCGGCGGCGACACCACCAACGCGATCAAGCAGGCCGCGGAATTCGGCATCGTCTCCGGAGGCCAGCGGCTTGCCGGAATGCTGCTGTTCATCACCGACATCAACGCGCTCGGCCTCAACGTCGCGCAGGGGCTGAACTTCACCGAGACATTCTACTGGGACATGAACGACCAGACCCGCGCCTTCACCAAGCGCTTCATGGAGCGCTTCAAGAAGAACCCGCCGACCATGGTGCAGGCCGGCGTCTATTCGTCGCTGATCCACTATTTCAAGGCACTGGACGCGCTCGGCGGCAATCCGCATGACGGCCGCGCCGTGGTGGCCAAGATGAAGGAGCTGCCGACCGACGATCCCCTGTTCGGCAAGGGCTCGATCCGCGTCGACGGCCGCAAGATCCACCCGGCCTATCTGTTCGAGGTGAAGAAGCCGTCGGACTCGAAATATCCGTGGGACTATTACAAGCTGGTCGCCACCATCCCGGCGGACGAAGCCTTTCTCCCGCTCGAGAAGAGCGTCTGCCCGCTGGTGAAGAAGAGCTGAGGCGACGTCGTTCCGGGCCGCGTGAAACGGCGAACCAGGAATCGACCAGCGGCACATTCAATGGAGAAATGGATTCCGGGTTCGCGACTTGTCGCGCCCCGGAATGACACCGGCGTCTGATCGCAGGCAGCCGCGGCTCGCTACTTCTTCGGCTTGTTGTAATTGACGTCGAGGCTGAAGGAGAACTGATCGTCGGTCAGGTCGGCCGGCGGCGCCGGGACCGGATCGGACCGGTGGACCATCGAGATCGCCGCGTCGTCAAAGGCCGCATCTCCGGACGATTCCAGCACGGCAACCGACAGCACCTTGCCCAGACGATTCAGCACCAGGGCGACCTTCACCTTGGCCTCCTTGGCCTTACCCTTCTCCGGGAATTTCTTGTGCAGATCGAGATAAGCGCTGATCTTCTTGCCCCACTTGGCGGTCAGCAGCAGCTTATCCTTGCCGATGCCTGGGTTGGGTGCCTTGGTGGTTTCCGACTGACGCGCGTCCTCCAGCTTGGTCGGCGCGGCCGCCTCCGAGGCCTGCTGCGCTTCCTGCGCGTTGGTCTCGACCTTGGCGACCTTGGCCTCCTCCTCCTTCTGCTTCTTGGCGGTGTCTTCCGTCACGATGCGATCGGGGTCGTCGGACTCCACCGGCTTTTCCTGAGGCAGGTCGGTGTCCTTCACCTCGGCCTTCTGCTGCGCCATTTCCTGCACAGCCTGCTGCTCGTCAGCCAGCGGTCCGGGCGGTAGGGCCTCTTCGGTCGCATCCGCGGAAGCCAGCTCGACGGCGTACTCCGCGCCGGCAGCGCCGAGCCCCTCGTCGCCGTCGTCGCCGCGCAAATTGGTCAGCGCCAGCGCGGCACCGCCCAGATGCAGCCCGACTGCCGTCACGGCAGCGATCACCCAGAGCCGCTTCGAGGTCCGCAGGTCAAGATCGGGGTCGGTGGACATCGCGTTCGCCGTCAGGGTTTGGCCGGATTGGCCTGCGCGGCCGCAGGCGCTCCCGGAACGCCCTCAAGCGTAACCAGCTTCACATGCGTGTAGCCGCCGGCGCGCAGCAGCTCCATCACGCCCATCAGCTCGCCATAGGGTACCATCCGATCGGCCCGCAGGAACACGTATTTGTCCCGGCTCATGTCGGGTATGGCATCCAGCGAATTGACCAGGTCGACGCGCTTCACCGCGTTCTCCCCGATCGCCAGCGTGAGATCCGGCTTTATGCTGAGATAGGTCGGCTTGTCCGGCTTCTTCTGCGGCGTCGCGCTGGAGGTCGGCAGATCGATCGGAAGATCGACGGTCGAGAGCGGTGCCGCCACCATGAAGATGATCAGCAGCACCAGCATGACGTCGATGAACGGCGTGACGTTGATCTCGTGGGATTCCGCGAAATCGTCGTCGCCATCGTTCTCGGAGATCGAGACTGCCATCGCCTACTCCGCCGCCGCGGCGCGCGCATGCGCGTTACGCGGAACGTCGCCATGGGTGCGGTCGAGGTCGCGCGACAACAGCCGTCCCGCGGCACCCGAGGCGCGGTTGACGAGCTCGAGATAGACCTTCGTGACGCGCGAGAAGTGGTTGTAGATGATCACGGCCGGGATCGCCGCGACGAGTCCGATCGCGGTCGCGAGCAGCGCTTCCGCGATGCCCGGCGCCACCACGGCAAGGTTCGTCGTCTGCGACTTCGAGATGCCGATGAAGCTGTTCATGATGCCCCAGACGGTGCCGAACAGGCCGACAAAGGGCGACGTCGCGCCGATGGTCGCGAGCAGGCCCATGCCGATGCGGATCTTGCGGGCTTCGGCGCGCACGATCTCGGCGAAGCTCGACGCCGCGCGCTCCTTGATGCCGCTGTCGCTCGAGATGCCCGCCGACAGGCGCCCCTCGCGCATCGCAGCCGCGATGAACGACGACAGCACGCTGCCCTTGGCGCCGAGCGCGAACTGCGCTTCGGCCAGCGACCGCGATTCAGCGATCTTGGCCAGCGCGCCACGCAGCTTGCGCTGCGCTACGGTCAGCTCGACCATCTTGGCGATGAATACGGTCCAGGTCACGAGCGAGGCGAAAGCGAGACCAAGCATCACCGCCTTCACGATGATGTCGGCGTTCAAGAACATATTCCACGGCGACAATTCGTGCAGGCCGGTCGAGGTCGACTTCAGCGACTTGCTGTCGCCGCTCGCGGGCGCAGCCAGGGACGCCTCGTTCGCCGTCGGAGCCGGAGCTGCCGCGGCAGGGGTCGGCGCGGCCTGCGCCTGCGCCGCCGCTTGTGCCGGCTGGGCGGCCACCGGCGCGGCTTGGGCAGCTGCCGCAGGCTGGGCTGCCGCCGGCTGGGCTGCGGGTGCGGGCTGAGGCCGGGTCACGGGCGCGGGCTGCGCTACAGGCGCCGTTTGCTGCTGCGCCGAAGACGGCGCGGCCAGCATCAGCATCGCCAGCGAGGCGATCATGGCGGATGCAACGGGGAACTTGAATGTCATCATCAGTTACACTTCAGCCCAGTGACGGATCAGGTTGTGATAAATCCCGGTCAATTTGACCGTTTCGGGGTCATCGCGCCCCAGCCGCTCCACCAGAGCCTGGATCGCTGTATCGAGATCGAAGATCAGGCTGCGCGCGTGTGCATCCCGTACCATGCTCTGCAGCCAGAAAAAAGACGCTACCCGCGTCCCCCGCGTAACCGGCGTGACCAGATGCAAGCTGGAAGCAGGATAAACTACCAGATCGCCCGCCGGCAGCTTGATTTCATGGGATCCGTAGAGGTCTTCGATGACGAGCTCGCCGCCGTCGTAGTCCTCCGGCTCCGATAAAAACAGCGTGACCGAGAGGTCGGTGCGGATCCTCATGCCGGTCAGCCTGTCGCCGCGCACCGCATTGTCGACGTGCAGGCCGAAATGGTGCCCGTCGCTGGCGGCATAGCGGTTGAACAAGGGTGGAAAGATTCTAAGCGGGATTGCCGCCGAGATGAAGCGCGGGCTCGCCGACAGCGCCGACAGGATGCGGGTGCCGAGCTGCCGCGCGACCTCGCTGTCGGGCGGCAGCTGCTCGTTGCGCTTGACCATCGCGGATGCGGCGCCGGCAGTCGAGCGGCCGTCTTCCCATTCGGCTTGCTCCATGATGCGGCGGAAGTCCGCCACATCAGCCTTGCTCAATACGTTGGGAACACAGACCAGCATCTGTCGCCGCGAAGCCTCCGTCAGTAACGCGCAGAAACAACCAGATACGCGGCGCGTCCCGGCGCTTCGAGTACGAACGGCGCCGCGCTCTGGTACAGCGCGTCGTAGTAGCGCTTGTCGAAGATGTTGTTGACGAACAGCTTCATCGTCCAGTGCTTGTCGATCTTTGCTTCGGCAAAGGCGTCGAAGCGCCAGTAGCTCGGGATCGAGGTGCCCTGGTTGGCCGCGAGCAGCGTACCGCCATAGACCTTCGAGCGGTACACCGCCTGACCGCCAACCTCCCACATGTCGGTGAGTTGGTACTTGGTCAGCATGCTGAACGACTGGTGCGCGACGTTGGCGAGCGGCAGTCCGACATTGCTGGAGTACAGGATGGTGTTGGCCGGCGGCGCCAGCGACCTCGTCACTGCCGACTGCATCAGCACGAGACCGCCGAACACGCTCCATTTGTCGGTGATCTTGCCGCCGACGCCGAGATCGATGCCGCGGATGCGGTAGGCCGCGCCCGCGGTGATGCAGGAGATATTGCCGGTCGTCCCGGTCGGATAGGAGCAGCCGAGCGCCGCGGCCGCGGTTGCGTTGTTCACGTTCTGCGATTCGCGCGCATTTTCCTTCTCGGTCTGGAACAGCGCCGCCGTCACCAGCAGATGACGATCGAACAATTCCCACTTGGTGCCGACTTCGATCGCCTTGTTCTTTTCCGGCCCAAAGATTTGGGTATTGCCACCGTTCAGCACGGGAGACAGGCCGCCATACGCAGTGCTGGTGCCGTCGAACTCGGCGCCGACAGGGTTCGACGAGGTCGCATAGGCCGCATAGACGCTGCCGTTCGGCAACGGCTTCAACGTGAGGCCGAGGTTGAAGTTCGGCATCCCGAAGTCGGCCGATTGACTGCCGAATGTGGTCCTGTTGCCCGACGTCAGATATCCGGACGTGTTGATCTTGTAGTCGTCGTAGCGGATGCCGCCATTGAGGATCACGAAGTCATTGTAGTTCGCGGTATCCATGATGTAGCCGCTGGTGGTGTCGATCCCGATCTTGGTCGGCATCCCGGACAGCCCCGACGGAATCGGGAATGGAATGTTGGTGTATTGCGGATTGAACACGCTGACGCCCGAGAGCGATCCGCTTCCCGTGAAGGCCGACGTGCCGGTCGTTATTTCCGAGCTCAGGCCGAGATATCTGTCGATCGAGGACCGCTCGTTGTCGTATTCGACGCCGGCCGTCGTCGTGTGCTTGAAGCCGAGCCCGTCGACCGACTTGTAGGTCGCCTCGGTCTGGTTGGCGAACACGTCGGTGACCTGGTAGCGGCTTTGCGGATTGGCGCTCAGCGTATACGCCGTGAACGGAGCGCCCGCGGCCAGCGTCGGCGCTTCCGGCAGCGTGCCGATGTAGTTCTGGGTCGAACGCGATTCCCGGATCTTGTTGCTGACCACGAGGTCCGGCGTGATCTGCACCTCGGCGTTGATCGTACCGATGTCCTGCCCGGTCCTGAAGAAGTCGCGATTGACGAAGCCGTAGAAATTGTTGCGGTTGACGCCGAAATCCGGAAACGGACCGCCGGCCGTGCTCGCGGTGCTCGGCCGATAGTACGGCACGCCGAAATCCGGGATGCCGGTGAGCTCGGTGTGGATGTAGTTGCCGGTGATCTTCACCGCGTCGACCGGCTTCCACGTGCCGGCGACGAACGCGCCGTTGCGGTCGTCGGTGATATAGCTGCGGCCGGCGACGCCGGCATCCTGGAACAGGCCGCCGGCGCGGATCGCCAGCGTCGGGCTGATCACCTGGTTGACGTCGAGCGTCACGCGCTTGGTGCGATCGGTGCCGAACGTGGTGTCCATGTTGTAGAAGCTGTTCTGCGTCGTCGCCTGCTTGGTGACGATGTTGATCGCGCCGCCGGTGGTGCCGCGGCCCGCAAAGGACGAGCCCGGGCCGCGCAGGATCTCGACCTGCTCGGTGAAGAAGTTCTCGCGGACGCTGACGCCGGAGTCGCGCACGCCGTCGATGAAGATGTCGTTGCGCGCGTCGAAGCCGCGGATGAAGAAGCGGTCGCCGAACGCATTGCCGCCCTCGCCCGTGCCGAGCGTGACGCCGGCCGTCGACAGGATCGCCGACTTCAGCGATGTGGCGTTCTTGTCTTCGAGCACGTCCTTGGTCAGCACCGTGACCGATTTCGGCGTGTTCAAGATCGGCTCGGGATATTTCCCGGACGACTGCAAACGGTCGCCCTTGTACGGCGCGGCCGGATCCGCATAGGGATCGCGGTCGGCGGGAAGACCGCCGGCGTTGGGAAACGGCACCGGCGCCTGCTGTGCCTGCTGGTTGTTGCGACGCGCGGCGCGGCGCAACGCGTTGCGGGCACGGACCTGGTCCGCAGTGGGCTTTGACGTCACGGGCCGCGGGCGAGCGACCGGGGCATCGACATTCACCGGCGGCAGGTTGGATTGCTGCGCTTCGGCCCCCGAAAACGACGCCACCGCGATCAGGCTCGCGACTGCGGAGACCTTCGTGGCGGAATAACCGGTGTCATCAGCCGAACCGATCGCTGCATCAAAGCGCAGCGATCTCGGCGCCTTCATATTGCTCATGTCTTGCTCGCCCCAGAAAAGTCAGCCCGTTCGCGGAATGAAGCTGCGACGAACTGTCTCTTTCGGTTATCGAGCGTGAGTTTTTTTATCAATGCGACGAGCGCAACAATCGGCTTGAATCGCCCCAATTCAAAGCGATTCTAATCTGCGGTTTGAAATCGTTCTAAACTAGAGTTTTTAAGCGTTCTAATAATCGTTCTAAATCGGTGCTTCCCGTCATTGGCCGCCGCTTGCGGTGCTGTCCATGCGTCCACGCGATCACTCGGCACTTGGTGGCTTCATCAGCGAAAACAGCTCGTCGATCGTCCGCTGCGCGACCTGCCGCACGCTGTCGCTGTTCTCAAGGCCGGCGATATTGACGCCGTTGACGACCGCTTTGATCTCGTCGCGGAAGTCGGTGAGAAAACGCAGCGGGTCCCGCTGCTCGTTGGCGACGCGCGCGATCAATCCGGTGACCAGGATCTGGCATGCCATCATGCGCCCGTTCAACTCATCCATCGCGGCCCTCATCCTCTCGCATCGTCGCTGCGCGATATGAACGACATCCCGCGGTGTTTCAACCGGGTCGCGCAAGCTGAAACAGATGAACCGATGGAGAGCAGTGTTTGCGCGCGATGAGACGCGCTATTTCGCGGCGATGCGCTCCGCCTCCTCGCCGAGCGCCTTGATGCGATCCTTGACCTCGCGCAGCGTGGCGAGGCCGCTTTCGACATGCTTGTCCGAGACGTCGCGCAACACGTCGCCGGCGATCGCGTCGCGCAAACTGTCGAGATCGTCGACGAGGCGGCGCCCGCTCCTGGTCAGGAACAGGCGATTGGCACGGCGATCCCTGGGATCGGGACGGCGTTCGAGCAAGCCATGCTCGACAAGGCGGTCGAGCAGCCGCACCAGCGAGATCGGCTGCAATTCGAGGACGTCGGCGAGATCGACCTGGGACAGTCCCTCCTGCTCGCGCAAGCGGAAGAGCACGATCCATTGCGCGCGCGTGGTGCCTCGCGCCTTGGCGCGATGATCGATATAATTGCGCAGCAGCCGGGAACTCTCGACGAGCTGCGCGATAAACTGGCGTTTGAGATCGAGCGACATAGGGGTCCTCGGTGCGTTTCCCAGGCGAAATGTTTCTGCTCGTTTCTGACCTAAACCTTTCCAAATGTTTAGGATTCTCAAGCCTTGGTGTGTTTACACATTAAGTGCACGCATATTATATCCGCAAGCTCTGTGAACCGTTTCGATCAGCCTTTATTGTTACGTCGAACCCAAGAGTCCGCATGTCAAAGTCACGCACCATCGGTTGGGTTTTAGTGATCGCTGCGGTCGGCGCCGCCGGTTATTTCGGCTGGCAGAAACACACGAGCAACCAGCAAGCGGCCGAAGCCGCGCAGAAGCGCTCCGCCCAACGCCCGGCCGTCCCGGTCAAGATCTCGCCGGTCGAGAAGGCCGACTTCCCGGTCTATCTCACCGGTCTCGGCACCGTGCAGGCATTCAACACCGTCCAGGTCCGCACCCGGGTCGACGGCCAGATCACCAGGATCGCTTTCAAGGAAGGTCAGTTCGTCAAGGCGGGTGACACGCTGGTCGAGATCGATCCGCGCCCCTATCAGGCGACGCTCGACCAGGCCAAGGCCAAGAAGGCCCAGGACGAAGCCAATCTCGCCAACGCCAATCTCGACCTGCAGCGTTACACCAAGCTCGGCGAGTTCGCGACGCGTCAGCAACTCGACACCCAGCGCTCCACGGTGGCTCAGCTGACCGCCCAGATCTCGGCTGACGAGGCCGCCATCTTCAACGCCCAGACCCAGGTGGACTACACCTCCGTCAAATCCCCGATCGACGGGATTGTCGGCCTGCGACTGGTCGATATCGGCAACATCGTCAATGCCTCGGCGCAGACCGGCATTGTCACGATCACCCAGATCGAGCCGATCACGGTGATCTTCACCGCGCCGGAGGACCAGTTGCCGGATATCAAGGCGGCGCTGGCCGTGGCGCCGCCCAAGACCATTGCCCTGACCACCGACGGCAAGCGGGTGCTGTCCACCGGAACCCTGGCGCTGATCAACAATCAGGTCGACACGTCAAGCGGGACTGTCCGGCTGAAGGCGGTGTTCGATAACAAGGACCACGCGCTGTGGCCGGGCCAGTCGGTCTCGACTCGCCTTCTGGTCAGAACCTTGAAGGATGCCACCGTCGTCCCGGATGACGCGGTGCAGCATGGCACCGATGGCCTCTACGCGTATTCAGTCAATCAGGAGAACAAGGCCGAGCTTCGCAAGATCAAGGTCAGCCAGTCGATCGACGGCAAGTCGGTGATCGACGAGGGCCTGTCGCCCGGACAGCAGGTGATCACCGCGGGCCAGTACAAGGTCTCGCCGGGAACCCTGGTGACAACGGCGGTGGCGAGCTCGGATCCGTCCCAGTCGAAGGTTGCGCAGGAATGAGCGTCGGCGCCGGAATTTCCGCACCATTCATTCGCTTCCCCATCGGCACCTCGCTGCTGATGGCGGGCATCCTGTTCGTCGGCCTCGTCGCCTATCCCCTGCTGCCGGTCGCGCCGCTGCCGCAGGTCGACTTCCCCACCATCCAGATCACCGCGACCCTGCCCGGCGCCAGCCCGGAAACGATGGCGACATCGGTCGCCCAGCCGCTGGAGCGCCAGTTCGCGCAGATCCCGGGCATCGCGCAGATGACCTCGACGAGCTATCTCGGCACGGCGGCGGTCACCATCCAGTTCGACCTCAACCGCAGCATCGACGGCGCCGCCAATGACGTGCAGGCCGCCATCAACGCGGCCAGCGGCCAGTTGCCGAAAACCCTTCCCTCGCCGCCGACCTACCGCAAGGTCAACCCGGCCGACTCGCCGATCATGCTGCTGTCGGCGACATCGGATACGCTGCCGCTGACGACGGTCAGCGACGCTGTCGACGCCCAGCTGGCGCAGCAGATCAGCCAGATCTCGGGCGTTGCGCAGGTCATCATCGGCGGCCAGCAGAAGCCGTCGGTTCGCGTCCAGATCGACCCGGCCAAGCTCGTCGCCAAGGGCCTGTCGCTGGAAGACGTCCGCGCCGCGATCAACATCGCCACCGTCGACAGTCCGAAGGGCAATATCGACGGCGCCACCCGCGCCTATACCATCTACGCCAACGACCAGTTGCTCACGGCGAGCCCGTGGAACGACGTCATCATCGCCTACCGCAATGGCGGGCCGCTGCGGATCCGTGACATCGGCCAGGCCGTCACCGGGCCCGAGGACGCCAAGCAGGCCGCCTGGGCCAACGGCAAGCGCGGCGTATTCCTCGTCATCTTCAAGCAGCCCGGCGCCAACGTCATCGACACCGTCGACAAGATCAAGGCGACGCTGCCCCGGCTGGTCGCCGCGATCCCGCCGGCGATCAAGATCGACGTCATCAGCGACCGCACCACCACGATCCGCGCGGCGGTCGAGGACGTCCAGTTCACCCTGCTGTTGACCATCTTCCTGGTCGTCATGGTGATCTTCGTCTTCCTGCGCAGTTTCTGGGCGACCGTGATCCCGACGGTCACGGTGCCATTGGCGCTGCTCGGCGCCTGCGCGCTGATGTGGGTGTTCGGCTACACGCTCGACAATCTGTCGCTGATGGCGCTGACGATCGCGGTCGGCTTCGTGGTCGACGACGCCATCGTGATGCTGGAGAACATCAGCCGCTACATCGAAGAGGGCGAGAAGCCGATGGCTGCCGCCTTCAAGGGCTCGCAGGAAATCGGCTTCACCATCGTTTCGATCAGCATCTCGCTGGTCGCGGTGCTGATCCCGCTGCTCCTGATGGGCGGCATCATCGGCCGCCTGTTCCGCGAATTCGCGGTAGTGCTGGCGATGACCATCTTCGTCTCGATGTTCGTGTCGCTGACGCTGACCCCGATGATGGCCTCGCGCTTCCTGCGCGCCCACAATGACGAGAAGCACGGCCGGTTCTACCAGCTCAGCGAGCGCGGCTTCGACGCCATGCTGCGCGGCTATCAGAGCGTGCTCGACCTCGCCTTGCGCTGGAAGTTCACGACGTTGATGATCTTCTTCGGGACGCTGGCGCTGTCGGTCTACCTGTTCGTCATCATCCCGAAGGGCTTCTTCCCGCAGCAGGACGTCGGCCTGATCACCGCGACCTCGGAAGCCAACCAGGACATCTCCTTCGCCGACATGAAGCGGAAGCAGGAGGAGCTCGGCAGGATCGTGCAGCAGGATCCCGCGGTGGCGACGGTGGCGATGGCGATCGGCGGCAGCGGCCGCGCCGGCAACAACGGCGCGATGTACATCACGCTGAAGCCGCTGAAGGATCGCGACGCCAACGCGCAGCAGGTCATCGCCCGGCTGCGGCCGAAGCTGGAGAAGGTCGAGGGTGCCCGGCTGTTCATGCAGGCGGCGCAGGACGTCCGCCTCGGCGGCCGCCCGACCCGCACCCAGTTCGAATTCACGCTGCAGGATGCCAACCTCGCCGAATTGAACGAATGGGCGCCGAAGATTCTCGGCAAGATGCAGACGCTGCCGCAGCTGCGCGACGTCGCCACCGACCAGCAGACCAACGGCACCACGCTCGAATTGAAGATCAACCGCGACACCGCCTCGCGCTACGGCATCCAGCCGCAACTGATCGACGACACGCTCTATGATGCGTTCGGCCAGCGCCAGGTGACGCAGTACTTCACCCAGCTCAACAGCTACCACGTGATCCTCGAGGTGCTGCCGGAGCTGCAGGGCGCGATCGACACGCTGAACAATATCTACATCAAGTCGCCGCTGACCGGCGAACAGGTGCCGATCTCGACATTCGCGACCTGGACCAGCGTGCCGGTCCGGCCGCTCTCGATCAGCCACCAGGGCCAGTTCCCGGCGATCACCATCTCGTTCAACCTGGCGCAGGGTGTTGCGCTCGGACAGGCGACCGAAGCGGTGCAGAAGGCGATGGTCGATCTTGGCGCGCCGCCAACCCTGAGCTCGAGCTTCCAGGGCACAGCGCAGGCGTTCCAGCAATCGCTGTCGACCGTGCCGCTGTTGATCCTCGCGGCGCTCGTGGTCGTCTACCTGATCCTCGGCATTCTCTACGAAAGCTACATCCACCCGATCACGATTCTGTCGACGCTGCCGTCGGCCGGCGTCGGCGCGCTCGCGATCCTGATGGCGGCCGGCTTCGACTTCTCGCTGATCGCGCTGATCGGCATCATCCTGTTGATCGGCATCGTGAAGAAGAACGGCATCATGATGGTCGACTTCGCGATCGCGGCCGAGCGCGACCAGCACATGGAGCCGGTGGCGGCGATCCGCCAGGCCGCCCTGCTCCGCTTCCGCCCGATCATGATGACGACGATGGCCGCTTTGCTCGGCGGCGTGCCGCTGATGCTCGGGACCGGCACCGGCTCGGAAATCCGCCAGCCGCTCGGCTACGCCATGGTCGGCGGCCTGATCGTCAGCCAGGCGCTGACGCTGTTCACGACGCCGGTCGTCTATCTCTATCTCGACAAGCTCTCCAACGCGTTTGCCAACTGGGGCCGCTCGCCGCCCGCCGACCACGACGCTGACGACGGCGAGCATGGATCGGTCAAGGAGGCCGCCGAGTGACTTGACTTTGCCGGCATCACGGCACATCCGAAAGATGTCCATTTCGGAGCCGGTACCGTGAAGATTGTCGCAAAGTCGCTCTTCGTCCTGTTGACCTTGTTCGGCATGGCCCACGCTGGCCACGCCCAGACAGCCAAGAGCAAGAACGCGCCCGCTCCGGCAGCCGCTCCCGCCGCGCCTCAGGGTGATGCAGCAGCCCCCAACAATTCCGGCTGGATCGCGCGCTGCACCAGTGCGAGCCGCGATGCCCCGCTCGAATGCGCGATGGAACAGACCGCGGTGCTCACCAAGACCGGCCAGCTCATCGTGCTGGTCAATATCCGCGTTCCCGGCGACACCCGCACGCCGGTTGCGCTGATCCAGCTTCCACTCGGATTGAACCTGCCTGTCGGCGCCAAGCTGCAGATCGACGACGGCAAGGCTGTCGACGTGCCGATCCAGACCTGCGAGGCGCGCGGCTGCTACATCAATACGCCGATCTCCGCCGATGTCCTGAGCCAGCTGAAATCGGGCAAGCAGCTCAAGGTGTCGTTCCAGAATCTCGGCAAGGAAACCATCTCGATCCCGATGCCGCTCGCCGACTTCGCGACGGTCTACGACAAGATCAAGTAACGCCGCGCAATTATCGCTCCCGCTTGTAGAGGAACGCGTTGTCCGGCTGCGGCATGCCGATGGTCTTGTAGAACCCGATCGAGTCCGGCGCCGACAACAGCAGGCACATCGATTCAGGTCCGGCGAGGCGCCGCGTTTCCGCGATCAGGCGCTTGCCGATGCCATGTCCCTGATACCCGCGATCGACCGCAAGGTCGGACAAATAGCAGCAATAAGCGAAATCGGTCAGCGCGCGCGACACGCCGACCAGCTTGCCTGCCTTCCGCGCCGTCACGATCAGATTCGCATTGGCGATCATGCGCTCCATCCGGTCGGTATCCGCCAGCGGTCGCCGCTCGCCGAGGCCCGACTGCCGCAGCACCTCGATGAACTCGTCGACGCCGATCGACGCTTCGCGGGCGTAGAGAATTTCGTCCATCACCTTAAACCTCTGTCGCAACGGGCCGGACCACACGCGCGAGACCATGGTGGATTACGCCGAACTGATCCACCCTCATGTCGTGATGGCACACCGCGTCCTGCATCAGGCGCAGGCCGCGCCCGGCAATCTCGTCGACATTTCAGAGGATGACCGCGCCACCGAGGCAGATTGGCTGGGGAACCTGGATTCGAACCAAGACAAACAGAGTCAGAGTCTGTTGTGCTACCGTTACACCATTCCCCAAGAATAGTCCGTGGTATCAACAGCTTAGCTGGATGACTGGACATCTCGGCGCAGCGGGTTCGCCTGCCAAATCAGCGCCCGCGCGAGAGCGACCTTCTACCCGCTTGGTCCCACGCTTGGCAAGCATTGTTGGCAAGGAATGGGCGTGAAAATCGCGGCCGGACCGCCGACCACCCGAATGCGAGCATCGACAGGCGGCAGCTTCCCCTCCGGTCGCGGCGTCAAAGGCTTCCATGAAGGAATTCAAGGACGATGAGCGGATCGATGGCAAGGAATGCCCCGACGCTGAACCCAACAATGCCGAGCGCGATCGCGCCGATCCAGCCATGATGCGCCCACCCATAGCTCGCGCCGATCAGCGTCCCGAGCCCGATCATGGAAACCGCCCACCCGATGTGGGCGACGACCTTGAGCACCTTGATCATTCGCGATCCACCGTCGGGACACACCTCCCACGCGGAAGCCCTGCTCAATCTCCGGCAATTCTGCCGACCTCTCTGATAGGTCGATCCTGCAAGCGGCGCGTTCAACCGCTGCGCTCCGCACGTCCCCTGACAAAGCGCCGCACCATCGCGTTGCCGCGGCGGCGCACGAGGCCATACGGTTCTAGTCGGCGGATGCCCCCGCCGCCCGGCCTCAGTACAGCCCGCCCGTCCCTGACCGCATCACGGCCCGATCGGCGTCCGGCGAAATGCCCTGCTGGGTGCCGTCGATCACGTCGGTGCCGGCGACCATCCCGGGATCATTGAACGGCGGCGCCTGGCCCGGCTTGAAGGCTTCGAGCACCACGCCCCTGTTCTGGCCAGGCGGGGCACGCTGGCCGGTCTTGGCATCGACCAGGACCAGCCGGATACCGACCGGCTGCTTGAACGGGGTGGCGGGCTTGTCGGCCAGCGCGAGCTTCAGGAAGTCGCGCGCGATCGGCGCCGCGGTATGGCCGGCCTGCGCGTTGCGGCCGAGCGAGCGCGGCTTGTCGTAGCCGACATAGAGACCGACCACGAGGTCCGGCGAGAAGCCGACGAACCAGAGATCCTTGGCCTCGTTCGAGGTGCCGGTCTTGCCGGCGAGCGGCTTGCCGACCTCTTTCAGCGCGGTGCCGGTACCGGCCTGAATCACGCCCTCCATCAGCGAGGTGATCTGGTAGGCGGACATCGCGTCGAGCACCCGCTCGCGGCGGTCGACGAGCTGCGGCTCCGGCTGGTTCTTCCAGCCCTCCGGCGCGTCGCAGCCGCGACATTCGCGCTGATCGTGCTTGAAGATGGTGTGGCCGTAGCGGTCCTGGATGCGATCGATCAGGGTCGGCTTCACGCGGACGCCGCCATTGGCGATCATCGAATAGGCCGTGGCCATCCGCATCACTGTGGTCTCGCCGGCGCCGAGCGCATAGGCAAGATAGTTCGGCAACTCGTCATAGACGCCGAAGCGCTTTGCATACTCGCCGATCAGCGGCATGCCGATTTCCTGCGCCAGCCGCACGGTCACGGTGTTGAGCGACAGCCGCAGCGCGTTGCGCAGCGTCACCTGGCCCTGATACTTGCCGGTGGAGAAGTTTTCGGGCCGCCAGATGTTGCCCTGCCCCTGGTCGATCTCGATCGGGGCGTCGATCATCATGGTCGAGCCGGTGTAGCCGTTGTCGAGCGCCGACGAATAGACGATCGGCTTGAAGGTCGAGCCGGGCTGCCGGTAGGCCTGCGTCGCGCGGTTGAACTGGCTCTGGTCGAACGAGAAACCGCCGACCATCGCCAGCACGCGGCCGGTATGCGGATCCATCGCCACCATCGCACCCGACAGCTCAGGGATCTGGCGCAGCCGGTACTGGCCTTCGACGCGCTGGCCGTCCTTGCTGAAGAGCGGGTCGGCGTAGATCACGTCGCCGGGCTGCAGCACCTGCGCCACCGATGTCGGCGTCTTGCCCTTGCTCTTGGCCCAGCGCACGCCGTCCATCGTGATGATGCCGGTCTCGCGCTGCTTGCTGATGGCGCCGCCGAGCTCGCGGCCCGGCTGGAAGCCGATCCGTGCCGACTGGTCGTTGCTCTCCAGCACCACCGCCATCCGCCACGGCGAGATGTCGGACAGCGACTTGATCTCGGCGAGCGGCACGCCCCAGTCACTGGTCAGGTCGAGCTTCTGGATCGCACCGCGATAGCCCTGCTGCTCGTCATAGTTGACGAGCCCAGCCACCATGGCCTTGCGGGCCATCACCTGGACCTTGGGGTCGAGCGTGGTACGCACCGACAGGCCGCCCTCATAGAGCTTCTTCTCGCCATAGCGCTCGAAGATGTCGCGGCGGACTTCTTCCGAGAAATATTCGCCGGCGAAGGTGTGCGCGCCATTGCTGCGGTTGGTGACGGTCAGCGGCTCCTTGCGCGCCTTGTCGGCGTCGGCGGCGGTGATCCAGCCGTTCTCCTGCAGGCGGTCGATCACGTAGTTGCGGCGTTCGACGGCGCGCGCGCGGTTGCGCACCGGATGCAGGCTGGCCGGCATTTTCGGCAGCGCCGCCAGATAGGCCGCTTCCGCGACCGTCAGTTCATTGACGGACTTGTCGAAATACACCAGCGAGGCCGCCGCGATGCCGTAGGCGCCAAGGCCGAGATAGATTTCGTTGAGATAGAGCTCGAGGATCTTGTCCTTGGAGTAAGCCCGCTCGATTCGCATCGCCAGCAAGGCTTCCTTGATCTTGCGGGTGAACGACACCTCGTTGGTCAAAAGGAAGTTCTTGGCGACCTGCTGGGTGATGGTCGAGGCGCCCTGCGGCCGCCGGTTGGAACCGAAGTTCTGGATGTAGGCGACGCCGGCGCGCGCCATGCCGGTGTAGTCGACGCCGCCATGCTCGTAGAAATTCTTGTCCTCGGCGGCGAGGAACGCGTTGATCACGAGCTTCGGCACCGCCTGGATCGGCAGATAGAGCCTGCGCTCCTTGGCGTATTCGCCGAGCAGCGAGCCGTCGGCCGCGTGCACGCGGGTCATCACCGGCGGCTCGTAGTTCTGGAGCTGCGAATAGTCGGGCAGGTCCTTGGAGAAATGCCAGAACAGCCCTGCGACCGCGGCCAGACCGGCCAGGAACAGGATGGTGCCTGCGGTGAACAGGAACCCGAAGAACCGCAACAGAAATTTCATCGATCAGATTTCCGTGGCGAATACGTCGCTCGTTCTGAGCGCGCTGCGTGCCACTTAGGCCGCCCGGTATATCGGTCGCTCCATGGACCTGCAATTCAACACCGGAGAATTAAAGCAAGCCAGGCGTCAAACTTATGCCATAGAGCCCGGCTCGCACCCGCAGCCAAATCGGCAGACCTCGCCGACTGGCCGTGCCCCGTGGAGGCTGCGTCGATCTCCGCTGCAGCGCTGCGCGATTCGCGCTCCGCGCCTGATAGCGCTGCGGTCTCGCTGCGCTTGCGCGGAAAGCACGTTACGAAGGAAAAGCGCGGGCCTGACGGATCGATTCCCTATCCGGCCGCCGATTTGGGGGCTGCGACATCAGAAACCGGTGGACAGGGCCGGCGCGCCGATCAGATTAAGGATTTGTTAACTATAACTACCGCAAGTTGTTGGCATACACCGACTCGCGACGGGCTGATTTGGATGGCACTGCGCGGATTTAGACGGCCATTTGCGGCCGACCCGAATGTCGTTGGATTTCCAAGACCACCCACATCGGCCATGGGCACAGAAGCCTTGGACCTCGTCTATCAGGCGGCGGATTTGTTCCGCAGCATCGAGGACCGGGCCCGCGCCGGCGAAGCCCGCGCCGAGGCCGCCGAACAGGCGCAGCTCGAAATCATCGCCGCCACCGAGCGCAAATTGAGGGACGCGTCGCGGGCGCTCGAGGAAGCCCGACGGCGCATCGAGTCCCAACAGGAGCAGCTCGATGCGGCCGAATTCCGGGCCCAGGCCGCCGAGGCCGAGGCGCGCGAAGCCAAGCAATCCCTGGCCCTGGTCGAAGACGCGATCCGCCGGCGCCTGCTGCTGACCAGCGGGCACGACGACGGCAGGTCGGCGGCCGTCGCCTGACGCGCGGGATCAATTGGAGCGGTAGCCCGCATGAGCCGAGCGACATGCGGGAGCTCAACAAGACCCGGTATCGCTTCGCTCATCCGGGCTACGGGTTGGCATTGGGCGTCACGCTCAATACCCCGCAGCGAGCCCCGAATTGCGGCGTGGGTCGTTCGCGCCATAGAAGCGGTTGTTGCCGACCGGCTTGCCGCCCAGCGATGGCGCGCCGACGATGATCACCGCGAGGTGGTTGGCCGGCTGCGGCGGGCCGAATTTGTGGCCCATGCCCTCCAGGATCTTCCGCGTGTCCGGCGACAGCGTGAAGTCCTCGAGGTTGGTCGCCTCCGGAAGCCATTGCTGGTGGAAGCGCGGCATGTCCACGGCCTCCTGCGCGTTCATGCCGTAGTCGATGGCATTGATCATCGTCAGCAGCACGGCGGTGATGATGCGGCTGCCGCCCGGGGTGCCCATCACGATGACCGGCTTGCCGTCCTTGGAGACGATGGTCGGGCTCATCGAGGACAGCGGACGCTTGCCGGGGACGATCGCATTGGCCTCCCCCTGCACCAGCCCATACAGGTTCGGCACGCCGACCTTGGCGGTGAAGTCGTCCATCTCGTCATTCAGCAGCACGCCGGTCTTGGCCGCCGTCACCTTGGCGCCGAACCAGTCGTTCAGCGTGTAGGTGACCGACACCGCATTGCCGTCCTTGTCGGCAATCGAATAGTGCGTGGTGTTGCTGCCCTCATGCGGCGGAACGCCGGGCCTGATGTCCCTGGAGACGCCGGCCTTTGCCGGGTCGATCGCGGCACGGATCTTCGCGGCGTAAGTCTTGTCGAGTAGGCGCTCGAGCGGATTCTTCACGAAGTCCGGATCGCCGAGATAGCTGTTGCGGTCGACATAGGCGTGGCGCATCGCCTCGATCTGGTAGTGCACCGCCTGCGCCGAATGGTAGCCGAGCTCCTTCAGCGGATAGCCTTCGAGGATGTTGAGCATCTCGCAGATCACCACCCCGCCCGAGCTAGGCGGCGGCGCCGAGACCACGTGGTAACCGCGATAGTCACATTCGACCGGCGCCAGCTCGCGAACCCTGTAGTTGTCCAGATCCTCCTGCGTCAGCAGGCCCTTGCCGCCCTGGCTCGCGGCGACGATCGCCGCACCGACCCAACCCTTGTAGAAGCCATCCGTGCCGCGCTTGCTGATCTCGCGCAGCGTCTCGGCGAGCTCATGCTGCGTCAGCCGCTCGCCGACCTGGAACGGCTTTCCATTGTTGAGAAAGATCGCGGCCGAGGGCGGATCCTGGCGAAGATCGTCGACCGCAGAATCCAACATCTGAATGTCGCCGCGATCGAGCACGAAACCGTCCTCGGCGAGTTGCAGCGCCGGCGCGATCACGTCGGCGCGCTTCATGGTGCCGTATTTCTCGCGCGCATATTCCATTCCCGCGACCGAACCGGGCACGCCAACGGCGAGATGGCCCTTGGTGGAGAGGCCGGCGACAATCTTGCCTTCCTTGTCGAGATACATGTCGGCGGTGGCGCCCTTCGGGGCGGTCTCCCGGAAATCCAGGAAGGTCTTGCGGCCGTCGGCGAACTGGATGGTCATGAATCCGCCGCCACCGAGATTGCCGGCGGCGGGATAAGCCACTGCAAGCGCATAACCAACGGCGACCGCCGCATCGACCGCATTGCCGCCCCGCTTCAACACCTCGACGCCGACCTGCGTGGCAAGATGTTGCGCCGACACCACCATGCCGTTCTCGGCGGCGACCGGCGCAACCGACGCCGCATGGCCGGGACCAGGCGCCATGATGGCGATCGAGACAAGCGCGGCGACCATCCACCGCGCGCGTGCATTTGGATTTTTCATGAAGCCTCCCGGGACCTGCGCCGACTGTCGCGGCTTGCGGCGCTATCTCAACGCGTACATCTAGCAGGCCGCACGCGCGCGTACTATAGGCCCGCGTGGTCCCCGCCGCTCGCCCGCAGCCGGCTGTGCCGTCTGCCATAGGCCGCATAGATCACAAGCCCGATCATTAGCCACACCGCGAGCCTGATCCAGGTGTCGAGCGGCAGCCCGAACATCAGGAACAGCGAGGTTGCAGCGGCAGCCGGGGCCACCAGCCAGATCGCCGGCGCCTTGAACGGACGCGGCAATTCCGGATCGCGCACGCGCAGCACCAGCGTGCCGATCGAGACCACCGTGAATGCGAACAGCGTGCCGATCGAGACCAGTTCGCCGACCAGCCCGATCGGCAACAGCCCGCCGAGAAGAGCGGCGACGGTGCCGGCGAAGATGGTCGAGACATAGGGGGTCTGGAAGCGCGGATGGATCTTTGCGGCAAAGCCCGGCAGCAATCCGTCATGCGCCATGGCGCGAAAAATTCGCGGCTGCGCCAGCAGCATGATGAGGATCACCGACGTCAATCCGAACAGGATGCCGAGCTTGATGAACGGACCGAGCCAGCCGATGCCGATCGCGTCGATGCCGACGGCGATCGGATCGGGCACGCCGAGCCGGTCATAGGGCACGATGCCGGTCAGCACGAATCCGACCGCGACATAGAGCGCGGCGCAGATCACGAGCGAGCCGAGAATGCCGATCGGCATGTCGCGCTCCGGCGTCTTCGCTTCCTGCGCCGCGGTCGAGATCGCGTCGAAGCCGATATAGGCGAAGAACACCACCGCCGCGCCGCGGACCACGCCGGACCAGCCGAACACGCCAGGACCGGCATTCGGCGGGATCAGCACGCCCTCCGGGTTGCTCGCCGTCACCCAGTTCGCCAGCGTCACCGAGGAAGCCGCGGTGGCGAGAAACAGCGCGATCACGACGAGCTTTACCACGACGACGAAGCTGGTGAAGCGCGCGGACTCGCGAATGCCGACCACCAGCAGCGTGGTCACGAAGGCGATGATCGCCATCGCCGGGATGTTGACGACCGCACCGGTCGACGACCACACGCCGGTGTTGACGTCGTAGGCGAGCGGCGCCGAGGTGAATTGCTGCGGCAGGTTGATGCCGAAATCGCGCATCAAACTGACGAAATAGCCGGACCAACCGACCGAGACCGCGATCGCGCCGACCGCGTATTCAAGGATCAGGTCCCAGCCGATGATCCAGGCGATCAGTTCGCCGAGCGTGGCATAGGCATAGGTGTAGGCGCTGCCGCAGATCGGCACCGTCGACGACATCTCGGCGTAGCACAGGCCGGCAAAGGCGCAGGCCACCGCACCAAGCATGAAGGAGAGCGTGACCGCGGGACCGGCATTGGCGGCGGCCGCGTGGCCCGTCAGCACGAAGATACCGGCGCCGATGATGCCACCGATGCCGAGCGTGACCAGTTGCAATGCCGACAGCGAGCGCCTGAAGACCGGCGTCTCCGCGTCGCCGTCGGCCCGCGCCGCCTCCCGCAACAGGTCGGAGGTCGACTTTCGGTCCCAGAAACCGGCCAGGGTGTCTGTCACGCCGGGTGTCCTCCGCCGCTCGGGTCCGGCGGGACCCGACGCGATCGGCAGACTATAACGCGGCTAACGTCCAGTCGTTCGCGCGCCGGGCGAATGCCGGCGCCCTTATCCACCGCCAAGCATGGTGCAGGGCCTTATTGGCAGGGATGGCGGCGGCCGTCGCGGCCAAGGAAGGTGCCGGACGCCGGATCGAATGAACGGTAACGCGTGCAGGCGGAAGATGGCTCGGCCGCGGGCATGGCACCGTAGGCGTTCGCCGGATTGCCGCCATGTCGCGCGGCCTCCTGGGCCTCGCCCCATGGCGTCAGGGCGCCGCCGTTGATCGCGCTGCGTCCGGGATTTTGCGCGTCGAAATATGCCGGCTCCGACATCTGGGCCGCGACCGGCGTAAACGTCATTCCCACAAGCAGCGCAACGGCTGCAACGGCCTTGAATCCGGCCATATGACCTCTCCGATACATCACCTGAAAACTGTCCAAGAGCGGCGGCGTTGCTCTTGTGCCCGCGATTGATGTGGTGACGGCCAAGGACCGGACACAGGGACCAGGAGGTCACAATGGCGCGAGCCCAGCCGTCTGCCCGGCACCGCAACCGCAGCCCGAGACATACGTCCAGCCGACGCTTCAGTGGTTGTGCACGTCGGGCCGCGGGTCGGAAACAAAGCCGTCGCGGTTCGGCATCTTGACGGCGGCGAGCGACTTCGCGTCGAGCACCGCATTGGCCGGCACGATGCCGTTCAGACTGAGGATGTAGGCGGACACCGCGTAGACGTCCTCATTGCTCAGTGACTGCGGCGCGTTCTGCGGCATCGCACGGCGGATGTAGTCGAACAGCGTCGGGGCATAGGGCCAATAGCTGCCGACGGTGCGGATCGGCTTCGGGCTCGCCAGCGTGCCCTGTCCGCCGACCAGGCGGTCGCCGACGCCGCCCTGCCCGCTGTCGCCATGGCACGCCGCGCATTGCTCGCTGAACACCGCGCGGCCGCGCTCGACACTGCCGCCGCCCGGCGGCAGGTTGGAGCCGTCACGGCCGATATCGATGTTCCAGCCGGCGATCTCGGCAGGCGTCGCCGCACGCCCGATGCCAAAGCGATCCTCGGCGTGCCCGGCAGTGGCGAGCATCGCGACCGCACTCACAAGGAACGCCGCCTTGAGCTTACGCCTGGCCATTGGTCACCTCACCATTCGCATCGATACGCCAGGGCCAGATCGCGTTGTTGTGGTAGAACGAGTTGAGACCGCGCACCTTGACCAATTCCGCCAGCGTCGGCTGGACGTATCCGGTCTCGTCGATGGCGCGGCTCTGGATCACGGCAGGCTTGCCGTCCCAATGCCAGGGCAAGCGGAAGCGCGTGAGCGCGCGCGTCAGCACCGGTTCCTGCAATTCGGCCTGCTGCCAGCTCTTACCCTCGTCGAGCGAGACCTCGACGCTCTTGACCTTGCCGTGACCGCTCCAGGCGATGCCGGTGATCTCGTGAAAGCCCTGCGTGGTCAGCTTCTGCCCGCCGGACGGCCGCGTGATGATCGACTTGGCTTCCATGTAGAAGGTGAATTCGCGCGAGGTGCCGTCGGGCATCGGGTCGGTGTATTTCGAGGTCTCCTCGCGCGAATAGGCCGGCTCCGCGACGACCTTGAGCCGGCGCAGCCACTTCACGTTCATGTTGCCCTCGAAGCCAGGCAGCAACAGGCGCAGCGGATAGCCCTGCTGCGGGCGCAGCCGCTCGCCATTCTGGCTGTAGACCAGCATGGCGTCGTCGAGGCATTTCTCGATCGGGATCGAGCGCGTCAACGCAGCCGCGTCGGCGCCTTCGGCCACGATCCATTTGGCGCCCGCCTGCAGGCCCGCCTCGTCCAGCACTGTCTTCAGCGGCACGCCGGTCCATTCCGCACAGCTCAGGAGGCCGACGAGGTCGGAGGCCGTCTTGCCGTAGGGCTTGGTGTAAACCGGATTGCCGGAGCACTCGAGGAAGTGGATGCGCGACTGCGACGGAAAGCGGCGGATGTCCTCCATCGTGAACACCAGCGGGCGATCGACCATGCCGTGCAGCACCAGCCGGTGCTCGGCCGGGTCGATGGTCGGCACGCCGCCATGGTGCCGTTCGTAGAACAAACCGTTCGGTGTGATGATGCCGTCGAGCTCCTGCAACGGCGTGCGGCCCGAGGCGGAAATGTATTGCGGCAGCGTCTTCGAGATGTTCTTGACGACAGCCTTCTCGTGAACCGACGGCGTGCCATAGGGCTGGCTTCCCATCGGGTCGCCGGGCGCTTTCATCCATTCCGGCACATTGGGCGGAAGATTATTCCCCTGTTCGGCAAGCGCGGTAGAACCGGCAACTCCCGATATCGCGGAGCCACCGGCCAGTGCTGCACCGGCCTGAAGGAATCGCCTGCGAGACGCCTCTCGCACGCGCTTGTCCGTCGTGTGTTCGCTCATCGACGTTTTCCTCTGACGTTACCAGGGCATGATCCGCAAAAAGTGCGAAGCGGTTTTCCGAAGAGATCATGCCAAGACAACAATCCAAAGCGCGATGACGATTCATCGCGCTCCGGTGCAGCCTAGCACCAAACGCCCGAGGCGAGGCAATGCTCCACGGCGCATAGCCGCATCGACGGCGCGTGATGGCCGTTGTTCGACAGTCTTGCTTGCGTTCACATCCGTTCGCCGGGCAATTGGCTGGCTTGCTTCACCCACGCGGTGAACTGGGCTTCGTCGAGCTCGTCGTTCTCGTGAATGTCGAGATAGCGCGTGTGCTGCTGCTTGGACTCGCCCGGCGGCACCGGATGCAGCGACGCGCCGCGAAAGAACGCCACCTTGACGTAGCGCGTGAAGACATGGATGCCGAGGAACCAGCCGTCCCCTTCCATGCCGTAGAGCGGCGAGTTCCACTTCACCGCCTTGTACACGCCGGGGACGGTACGCACGATGAGCGCGTCAAGCTTGCGTCCGACGTCGCGCTTCCACCCCGGCATCGCGGCGATATAGGCTTGCACCGGAGCATCGCCATAGCCTTTTGCGATCTGCGGATTACCGCCCGCGAGCAGACGCGGCTTTGCAGAGCCACGCTTCGCGGCGCTCTTTTTCGCCCCCTTCGCCGACGTCTTTTGCGTCTTGCCAGCCATTGTGCTCGTTCTCACCGGTTCACGTCTCGCGCGGCCCAGCGCCCGCCGTCGCGAACCGGATCATATCGGTTGCACGTCGGTGTTGTCGTCAGCGAGCGCGGGTGTTCGCGGCGGCGTATCGACGCGCTCAGGCGGCCGTGCGGCGGTCCGGCATCTAGTCGATCACTGGCGGGGTGCCGTGGGTGTGGAACGACTCGATCGTCTTCAACCCCCACGCCTGTCCCCTCTTGCGCTCTTCCTCGGTCCACACGATCGGCTTCCAGTCCGGCGCGAGGATCAGGCGTGCGCCGGCGTTGGCAACCTCGACGCGGTTGCCGCCGGGTTCATAGACATAGAGGAAGAAGGTCTGCTGGATCGCGTGCTTGTGCGGCCCGGTCTCGATATGCACCCCGTGCTCGAGAAAAATATCCGCGGCCCGCAGGATCTCCTCGCGGCTGTCGAGCGCGTAGGTGACATGGTGAAACCGGCCGCGCTTGCCGTAATGGTCGCGCGTATAGGCGAAGTCGTAGCTCTTGTTCGACATCGTCATCCACATCGCGGCTTCCGTGCCGTCGTTGAGCACGATCTGCTCGGTGGTGCGGCAGCCGAGGTAGTCTTCGAAGAACAGACGGTTGGCCTTGATGTCGACCGCGAGGCAATTGAGATGGTCGAGCCGCCGGACATTGACGCCGCGCGCCGGAAAGCGCTGCGCCTGGTTTTTCAGCGCGGGCCTCAGCTCGGACGGCGCCTCGTACCACTCGGTCTCGTAATAGAGCTCGATGACATGGCCGTCGGGATCGCGGCAGCGGAATGCCGGCCCCTGCCCCATGTCACCATCGATCCAGCCGATATCGAAGCCCGAACCCTTCAGCGCGGCAACGCGGCGTTCGAGCGCCTGCGGGCTGCGCGCCCGCAGCGCCATGTGCTCCATTCCTGAAGTCTTCGACGCCGTCAGCTTCAGCGAATAGCGCTCGTAATCATCCCAGCCGCGCAGATAGACCGACTCGCCGTTGCGGCCGCTGACGGTCATGCCCATGACGTCGATGAAGAATTTCAGGCTCTCGTCCGGCTTCGGCGTCAAAAGCTCCATGTGCCCGAGATGCGCGAGATCGAAGATCGGTTCCGACTGCTCCATGGACGGTCTCCCTCCGCGACGACGCCGCCGGATCGCCGACTTGCGGCTGGAGGTGAGCGGCGCGTCGATTTGTACTAGTGTACAAATGGTTAGGTCCCGTCAACAAATTACTGGCGACGGCAATTGCGCTCGCACGGCATTCCGTGGCCGGAATCACCTCGTGAAAGCGGTCGAGCGCGGTGTCAGACGACCGAGACAGCCGTCTCGCGATGCGACGACAGCAGCTTGCGGATGTCAGCCGATGCCACCGGCCGGCTGAACAGATAGCCCTGCATCTCGGTGCAGCCGAGGATGCGCAGCAGGTTGCGCTGCTGCTCGGTCTCGACGCCCTCCGCGGTCGTGGTCATGTCGCTGGCAGCGGCGATGTTGACGACGGCCTGGACGATCGTGGACGACGCGCCGGTCCCGGCGAGATCCTTGATGAAGGCGCGGTCGATCTTGATCTTGTCGAACGGGAAGCGCTGCAGATAGCTCAGCGAGGAATAGCCGGTGCCGAAATCGTCGAGCGCGATACGGACGCCGAGTTCGCGCAGCTGATGCAGGATATCGAGCGCGGCCTCGTCGTCGCGGATCAGCACCGCCTCGGTGATCTCGAGCTCGAGCCGCGAAGGTGCAAGACCGGTCGCGGCGAGCGCGGCGGCGACGTTGAGTGCCAGTGTCTGGCTCTTGAACTGAATCGGAGACACATTGACCGCGACATGAACATGCTCCGGCCAGTTCATCGCCTCGCGGCACGCGGTGTTGAGCACCCAGTGACCGAGATCGTTGATCAGGCCGGTGTCCTCGGCGATCGGGATGAAATCCGCCGGCGAGATGGTGCCGCGTTCCGGATGACGCCAGCGCACCAGCGCCTCGCAGCAACTGACCTGCCCCTCCTCGAGATGGAGCAGCGGCTGATAATGCAGCTCGAAGCTGCCGTCGGCGATCGCCTGGCGCAGCTCGAGCTCGAGGCTGCGCCGCGCCTTGGCGCGTGCGTCCATGCCGGCCTCGAAGAACCGGTAGGTGCGGCGGCCGTCGCTCTTGGCTCCGTAGAGCGCGAGGTCGGCATTGCGCAGCAATTGATCGATGTCGAGGCCGTCGGCGGGCGCAACGGCGATGCCGATGCTGGCATCGGTGGTGATCAGATGCCCGCTGCAGTCGATCGGCCGGCGGATCGCCTGATAGATCGCAGCGAGGAGCTGCATGGTCTCGGTCTGATCGCGGACGGCGGTCTGGATCACGGCAAACTCGTCACCGCCGAGCCGCGCCGCGACGTCGGTGTCCCCGACACAGCCGCGCAGGCGGTCGGCGATCGCCCTGAGCAATTCGTCGCCGATCTGATGGCCGAGCGCGTCGTTGACGGCCTTGAACTCGTCGATGTCGATATACATGACCGCGAGCTGCTGATCCGGCCGGATCGCCTTCAGGGCCCGCTCCAGGCGCTCGCGGAACAGCACGCGGTTCGGCAGGTCGGTCAGCGCATCATAATGCGCCATGTGGGCGATCTTGTTCTCGGTGCGCGTGCGCTCCGTGACATCCTGAATGGTCGCCACCCAGCCGCCTTCCGGCAGCGGCTTGTTGACGATCTCGATCGCGCGCCCGCCCGGCGCCTGCGTCAGCTGACGCGTGGCGCGGCCAAGCTTCACGTTGCCGATGATGGCGTCGCAGAAGTCGTCGACGTCGCCGTCGAACGAGCCGGTCTCCTGCCTGTGCGCGATCAGCCGGTGCATGGTGCAGCCGGGCCTGGCGACGTCGGGCGAAAGCCCGAACATCTCGATGTAGGGACGGTTGCAGATGATGATGCGCGCCGACGCATCGTAGAGCACGAGGCCCTGCGGAATGTTGTTCACGGCAGTCATGAGATTGCGGCGTTCGGTGGCGAGCCGCTCGTCGGAGATTTCGTGCCGCTTGAGCAACAGGAAGACGATCACGGCCATGATCGCGAATGCCGCCATCAGCAGGCCTTCGCGCTCGCTCCATTGCGCGGTCGCGCTTCCGAGCAGGCTGCCGACCAACAGGCCGGCACAGAACGCCAGCCCCTTGGTCGAGCCGGCGTCGGCATGTCCTGACGATGAATTGCGGTGTTCGATGCGCACGCTGATCTCTCCCGGGCGCGGCATCGTTACGCAGCACAAATGGAAAGGTCGTTACAACTCGCAGTTAGCAATCGGTTACGCGATACCGGGTGACAGCGTATGACAAATCGCGCCCCATCTCCCGTAAACCTACGGAGCTGCCGATGCACTCCTCGGAGATGGTGAATCCCGCGTTAACGGAAAAACCGGGAAACAAACGCGGCTGTGCCGGAAAGCGACGATTCCGCCGCCGATGCACACGAGGGGGCGTCATCTCCCGGTACGACAGAAACAAATCGTCACCGGGAAGGTGTAGATTTAGCGGATGCGGAACCCCGGCGATTTAACGGTTTTTCCAATCCCGGGCGGGCATATTGGTCCGGACATTTAGATTTTGAGAACGAGCCAGGCTGGAACTGTGACACCCTTCGGACGTGTGATCTCTGTGCGCGGCTCGCAGGCCCGGGTTGGGCTGCTGGCGGGCGGCCAGATGCAACTTTCAGAGATGCGAGCGACCGTCGGCCGGTTCGTCAGTATCCGCTGCGCGAGTTCGGTTATCGTCGCCATGATCACCGAAGTGACGTGCGAGAACCTGCCGGCATCCGACGAATACATGGCGACCGCCTCGGTCGATCTGCTGGGTGAGATCCTGGGCGGCGATCGCCCGAAATTCCAGCGCGGCGTCACCCATTATCCGACCATCGGCGACAGCACCGATCTGATCACGAACCAGGAGCTGCGCACGGTCTATGCGCCGAGCGGCTCAGACCAGATCAATGTCGGCACGCTGCAGCAGGATCGTTCTGTGATCGCCTACGTCGACGTCGAGGAGATGCTGTCCAAGCACTTCGCGGTGCTCGGCTCGACCGGCGTCGGCAAGTCGACAGGCGTGTCGCTGCTGCTCAACGAGATCCTGAAGTCGCGGCCGAACCTGCGCATCTTCCTGCTCGACGTACACAACGAATATGGCCGCTGCTTCGGCGAGCGCGCCCAGGTGCTCAACCCGCGAAACCTGAAGCTGCCGTTCTGGCTGTTCAACTTCGAAGAGATCGTCGACGTGCTCTTCGGCGGCCGGCCCGGCGTGCCCGAGGAGCTCGACATCCTCGCCGAAGTGATTCCGATGGCGAAGGGCATCTACACCCAGTACCAGAACTCCGACCGGGTCGGTCTCGGGCTGAAGCGCATCGATCCCAAGCAGGTCGGCTACACCGTCGATACGCCGGTGCCCTATCGGCTGGTCGACCTGATCTCGCTGATCGACGAGCGCATGGGCAAGCTGGAGAACCGCTCCTCGCGCATCATCTATCACAAGCTGATCTCGCGCATCGACGCGGTGCGCAACGATCCGCGCTACGCCTTCATGTTCGACAATGCCAATGTCGGCGGCGATACCATGGCCGAGGTGATCAGCCATCTGTTCCGCCTGCCCGCCAACGGCAAGCCGATGACCATCATGCAGCTCGCCGGCTTCCCTGCCGAAGTCGTCGATTCCGTGGTGTCGGTGCTGTGCCGCATGGCGTTCGATTTCGGGCTGTGGAGCGACGGCGTCTCGCCGATGCTGTTCGTCTGCGAGGAAGCGCACCGCTACGCCTCCGCCGACCGCAATATCGGCTTCGGGCCGACCCGCAAGGCGGTGTCGCGCATTGCCAAGGAAGGCCGCAAATACGGCGTCTATCTCGGCCTGATCACCCAGCGTCCGGCCGAGCTCGACGCGACCATCATCTCCCAGTGCAACACGCTGTTCACGATGCGCCTCGCCAACGACCGCGACCAGGCGCTGCTCCGCTCCGCGGTCTCGGACGCCGCCGCCAACCTGCTGTCCTTCGTACCCTCGCTCGGCACCCGCGAGGTGCTGGCGTTCGGCGAAGGCGTAGCGCTGCCGACCCGGCTGCGCTTCAAGGAGGTGCCGCCGCACCAGTTGCCGCGCGGCGAGGCCACCATCGCCACGGTACCGTCGGTCACCGCCGGCCATGACATGCATTTCGTCAGCGCCGTGCTGGAGCGCTGGCGCGGCGCCACCTCGCATCGCGACAGCCCAAGCGGCGACGCCAACTTCAACTCTGCGGCGCCGGCGCGCACCATGGCGCCGGCCGAGGCCCCGATGCTGCAGCCCTCGCTCGGCCTCGATCCGGACCGCTTCTCGCTGCTGAAGAAGCCGTTGCGCTAGCATCATCGCGGCAAGGCACGATGCGCCTTGCGCCCGACCCGTCATCCACTATGGTCTCGCGTGACGCCGCATCCAGGCGGCACGCCGGAACCATCTCATGACCCAGCCGACCGCAAAACGCTTCCCGACGCCCGCTCTCGACAAGCTCCCCGAGGATATCCGCGCCCGCATCCTGGCGGTGCAGGAGAAATCCGGCTTCGTGCCGAACGTCTTCCTCACCTTGGCCTATCGCCCCGACGAGTTTCGCGCCTTCTTCGCCTATCACGACGCGCTGATGGAAAAGGACTCCGGCCTCTCCAAGGCCGAGCGCGAGATGATCGTGGTGGCGACCAGCGCCGCCAACCAGTGCCAGTATTGCGTGATCGCCCACGGCGCGATCCTGCGCATCCGCGCCAAGAATCCCGAGATCGCCGACCAGATCGCGGTCAACTACCGCAAGGCCGACATCACGCCGCGGCAGCGCGCGATGCTCGACTTCGCCATGAAGGTGAGCCGCGCGGCCGAGGAAGTCTCGGAGGCGGACTTCGCCGCGCTTGCCGCCCACGGCTTCAGCGACGACGACGTCTGGGACATCGCCGCGGTTGCGGCGTTCTTCGCGCTGTCGAACCGGCTCGCCAACGTCACCGGCATGCGGCCGAACGGCGAGTTCTACATGCTCGGCCGGCAGCCGAAATAGAGGACGCCTTGGCGGACTGGAGCGAGATCATCCTGCGTCTCGGCGCGGCCACCCTTGCCGGCTGCGCGATCGGGCTCGACCGCGACCTGCACGGCAAGCCGATCGGCCTGAAGACGCTGGGTCTCGTCAGCCTTTCGACGGCGATGGTCGTGCTGTTGGCATTGCAGGCCGTCGAGCCCGGCAAGTTCACCGACGCGGTGAGCCGCGTGATCCAGGGCGTGCTGACCGGCATCGGATTTCTCGGCGCCGGCGTGATCGTGCGGCACGGCGACCGCTTCCAGGTCCGCGGCCTGACCAGCGCCGCGTGCGCATTCTTCGCGGCTTGCGTCGGCATCGTCTGCGGCGCCGGACATTGGCCGATCGTCGTCACCGCCGTCGTGCTGGCGTTCCTGCTGTTGACCTTCGGCAAGCGGACCGAGCGATGGCTGCACCACGCGCTCGGTGGCAAGGAGGATCAGCACAGGCCGGAGGCCGCGGCAGATCAGTCGTCGGATGCCGGCCCGCACCAGCCGGGCAAATAGACCGCGTCCTTGCTGCGGCCGAGCGCCAGTCCCTTCTCCAGCGCCTTGGCGAAATTGTTCTCCACCGTCTTGCGCGGGATGTGGCGGCGCAGGAAATCGGCCCACAGGAATTCGCTGAACGGCGTCGTGTCCTTGGCAAAACCGCCCGCCCGGCGCATCTCGCCGGCGAGGCTGCGGAACGGATCGTCCCTGAGATCCTTGATCGATTTCGGAATGTCCTTGAAGTGGCGGCGCTCGCCCTTGGAATCGTAGGGGTAGACCCAGCGCTTGTTGTCCATCACGCCCCAGAACACGTCACGCTCGACCATCGTGAGATCGCCGATTACCGTGACCAGGATGTCCTTGACGCCCTCCTCGTGCAGCGCCCGCGCCATGTGATGGTGATCGACCACGTAGTAGCGATCGTCGGGACCATGGACGACCGGGATCATGTGCTTGCCCAGCAGTTCGGCGCGCTTCTTGTCCGACTTGTGCTCGCGCCAGCGCTTCCGCTTCTCCGTCACCTCCTGCATGCCGACCGTCATCTGGGTCGGCCGCAGCGACAGGATCGGGACCGGTTTGACGTAAGGCTCGCGCGTGTGGGCCATGATTCATGCTCCCTTTTGACCGGCACTCCGGAACGGGTTCCACTATGTCATGAGCCCGCAGGCGGGTGAAAGAGTCCGGTTTGCCGGAATGGCTTCACGAAGCGGTGGGGCCGACGGCTGGATGGTCCAGCCTCGGCCGCCGGGCTGTCGATGCCCTCGGGCTGTCGATGCCCAGGCAGTCAACGCGCAGGCTGCCAATGCCCGGCGTGCAGCTTCAATCTCCGTGACGGCGTTGCAGCGCAAACTGTGCATGCGCGAAGGTCGAACGAATGTGTCGACATCGGCCTGCTCATCGCAATGCCGAACATCCCGCGTGACGCCGCGCAGCAGTCGCCTCGACGGCAAGCCAGTTCCTGGAGGTGATCGAAGCATGAATACCACCTCTGCGCGCACCAAGATTTTAGGTGTGAAGTGCAGCGAACATGCTAAACATAATCGGCGACGCGACCGGACTGACAACAGTGAAGACGCAGCGGCCAATCTCCTCGGATGACGAGCACGTAGTGCTCAAATTCCGGCCGCGTACCTCGGCGCAGCCGCCCGGCAAGCGCGAGGGGCCGCTCCGATCGACTCGCCCGGCCTCCGTTGCCAACGATCTCTCTCGTTATGAGAAGCCGCGCGAGGAGCCGGACGATTTCCGCCAGCGCATGCTCGCCAATATCGCCGCCTTCGCCTTCACGGTGGCGCTCACCGCGATCGGCATCTGGCTTGCCATGAGCATCGCCGATTTGCGCAAGACGCAGGATTGCGTGCTGATGGGCCGCCGGGATTGCGCGAAGATTACGGTGATGCCGCGCAGCTAGGCTGGCCGGAACCCTGCCCAAAAAGCGTCCTTGCGAGGCCGGCCAAGCTCCATTGAACTAACGGCCCTGCTCCGATATACGGGCACACGACTCCGGCACCAGCAATCGGGCATTCCGGGGCAACGCGCCCGCCTCCTCTGAGCCGACCCTGAATTACCTTCAATATATCAAAGGCTTAATGATGTCCTCCACATTCGAGCAGATCGCCAACATTATCGCGGAGACCTGCGACATCCCGCGCGACACGATCAAGCCGGAGAGCCACGCGATCGACGATCTGGGGATCGACAGCCTCGACTTCCTCGACATCGCGTTTGCCATCGACAAGGCCTTTGGGATCAAGATGCCGCTCGAAAAGTGGACCCAGGAGGTCAACGACGGCAAGGCCACGACGGAGCAGTATTTCGTGTTGAAGAATCTCGCCGACCGCATCGACGAGCTGGTTGCAGCCAAGAACGCGGGCACGGGCACGGGCTCGTAATCGCCCATCATGCAGCTCGAAATCTTTCAGCTGATTGATCGGATCGTCGACCTCAACCTCGACGCAAGGACCATTGTCGTCGAGGCGGATGTCCCGCCCGACAGCCATTCGGTGTTCGCAGGGCACTTCCCGGGCTATCCGATCATGCCCGGCGTGCTGCTGACCGAAGCAATGGCCCAGAGCTCGGGCTGGCTGATCCTCGGTCTGACCAAGTTCGAGCGCATGCCCTTCCTCGCCATGGTCAAGGAAGCCAAGATGCGCGGCTTCGTCAGCCCCGGTTCGCTCCTGACCATCGAGGCCAAGATCGAGCACGAAGGTTCAGGCTTCGCCGTGACCTCGGCGAAGGTTCGCGTCGGCAAGGAGCTCAAGTGCAATGCCGAGCTGACCTTCCGTCATATCCCCTTTCCCAGCCCGGACTTGCGCGTGCACATGGATGCGATGGCCACCAAGATCGGGTTTCCGCAGCAGGCAATGAGTCATGGCTGAGAAGGAAGTCTGGATCACCGGCGTAGGCCTGCTCTCCTCGCTTGGCGAAGGGCTGGATGCGCATTGGGAGGCGCTCGGCGCCCGGCGCGTCAATGCCGACGAGAAGCGTCTCGCGCCATACGTGATCCATCCGATCGCCCCCGTCAGCTTCGACGCCCAGATCCCGAAGAAAGGCGATCAGCGTCAGATGGAAACGTGGCAGCGGATCGGTACCTATGCCGCCGGGCTGGCGCTCGATTCCGCCGGCGTCAAAGGCAATCAGGAAATCCTGTCGCGGATGGACATGATCATCGCAGCCGGTGGCGGCGAGCGTGACCTCAATGTCGACCTGGCGATCATGAACGCCGACGCGCAGGGCAAGCTGCCGCCCGCCCTGCTCAACGAGAAGCTGATGAACGAGCTGCGCCCGACGCTGTTCCTGGCGCAGCTCTCCAACCTGCTCGCCGGCAACATCGCGATCGTTCACGGCGTGTGCGGGACCTCGCGCACCTTCATGGGCGAGGAAGCCTCAAGCATCGACGCGGCACGGATCGCGGTCGCGCGCATCGGGGCCGGCCAAAGTGACATCGCCTTGGTCGGCGCCGCTCATAACGGCGATCGCGGCGACCTCTTGATGCTTTATGCATTCGGCGATCTCGCCCTCAAGGACCAGCATAGCTCGGTCTGGGCCCGCAGGAACAACCCGGGCTTTGCCATCGGCTCCGCCGGCGCCTTCCTGGTGATGGAATCGCGCGAACATGCCGAGGCCCGCGGCGCCAAGCCGTACGCCAAGCTGACCAAGGTGGTCGCCGACCTTGCCCGACGCAAGGAGCCGGGCGCCGTGACGAAATCGCTGCAGGCGTTGTGGCCGCAGCTCGGCGTCAGCGGCGACAACGGTATCCTGATCACGGGCGCGACCGGCGCCGAGCCTGCGACCGCCGAAGAGCGCGCATTCCTCAGCCAGCATGCCGGCTTTGCCGTCCGCGCCACCGGAACGACCTTTGGCCACACCATGGAGGCGCAGTTCCCGCTCGGGCTCGCGCTGGCCGCGCTGTCGATCTCGCGCGGCGCGCTCTATCCGGCCAACGACCCGACCGGGCTGGAGGTTGAAAAAACCGAAGCGCCAACCCAGATTGTTGTCGTGGGGGTCGGCCACTGGCAGGGCGAAGGCATGGCACTGGTCGAGGCCGTCAAGTAATTCGGCGCAAGCACCGACGGGGACACCATGACAGCACCACGCGATAAATTCGGCCGACCGATCGTCGTCGTGACCGGCATGGGAATCGTGACGTCGCTCGGCGGCGGCAAGACCGACAATTGGAAGCGCCTCACCGCGGGTGAGTCCGGCATCAAGACCGTGACACGCTTCCCACTCGACAGTATGAAGACGACGATGGCCGGCGCCGTCGATTTCGTCACCGTCGACCCGTTCTCCTCGACCAGCCTGTCGCAGCGTCTGGCGGAGATCGCGACCGAAGAAGCGCTCGAGCAAGCCGGCATCGGCAGCAAGGGCGACTTTCCCGGCCCGCTGTTCCTGGCAGTCGCACCGATCGAGACCGAGTGGCCGCAGCGGCTCGAAGTCGCGCGCGAGGTTCCGACCAAGGACTTTGGAATCATCGAATACCTGGCGACCTGCAGCGGCGGGAAGTTCGCGCACTTTCACCGGCGCTTCACCTTCGGCTCCGTCGCGCTCCACCTCGCCGAGACCTTCGGCACCAAAGGGTCGCCGATTTCGCTGTCGACGGCTTGCGCGTCCGGCGCGACCGCGATCCAGCTCGGCGTCGAGGCGATCCGCCGCGGTGAAACCGATGCAACGCTGTGCATCGCGACCGACGGCTCGGTCAATCCCGAAGCCATGGTGCGCTTCTCGCTGCTGTCGGCTCTCTCCACCCAAAACGACCCGCCGCAGGCCGCCTCAAAACCGTTCTCGAAGAACCGCGACGGCTTCGTGATGGCCGAGGGCGCCGGTGCGCTGGTGCTCGAGAGCTACGACGCCGCGATGGCGCGCGGCGCGCGCATCCTCGGCGTCGTTGCCGGCTGCGGCGAGCTCACCGATTCCTTCCACCGCACCCGCTCGAGCCCGGACGGCAAGCCGGCGATCGGCTGCGTGCGCAAGACGCTCGCCGATGCTGGAATGGAGCCCGAGCAAATCGATCACATCAACGCGCACGGGACCTCGACGCCGGAAAACGACAAGATGGAGTATCTTGCGACCTCGGCCGTGTTTGGCGAACACACCAAAAACATTCCGGTGTCGTCGAACAAGTCGATGGTCGGCCACACCATCTCGGCCGCCGGTGCAGTCGAGGCGATCTTCTCGCTGCTCACGCTCGAGCATCAGCGGATTCCGCCGACGATCAACTACGAGGTGCCTGATCCCGCGATCCCGTTCGACGTGGTCGGCAACAAGGCGCGCGATGCCAAGGTGACCGCCGTGATGTCGAACTCGTTCGGGTTCGGCGGGCAGAACGCCTCACTGATCTTGACGCGCGAGCCGGCTTAGCGCCCTCGCCTCATCAGATGAAACGTCTGCTCCTTCGCGCCAGGGCGCACCTGCGTGACGCCGCGAAGCCCGTGACCGACGCGGCGATCGGCGGGCTGACGATCGGCCTGCTGCGTACAACGCGCTATTTCGATCCCGAGAAGACCGCAAGGTTCTTCGGCCGTGCCGCCCATTTCATCGGCCGCCGGCTGCGTGAGGATCGCATCGGTCGCGAGAATCTCACGGCCGCATTTCCAGAAAAGTCACCGGAGGAGATCGAGGAGATCCTGACGGGCGTCTGGCACAACCTCGGACGCATCGGCGCTGAATTCGCGCACATCGACCGCATCTGGGATCACGATCCCCAGAATCCCGACAAGCCGGGTCGCGTCGAATTCTCGGCGCGCAGCAAGCAGCTGTTCGACCAGTTGCGTGACGACGGCAAGCCGGCACTGTTCTTCGCCGCACATCTCGGCAACTGGGAGCTCTCTCCAATTGCCGCAGCAGCGCATGGGCTCGACGCCACCATCCTGTTTCGGCGGCCGAACATCGAAGCCGCCGACCGCGCCATCGAGCGCATCCGCGCGGTCAATCTGGGCACACTGGTGCCGGCCGGCCGCGACGCGCCGCTCAAGCTGGCGCAGGCGCTGAAGAACGGCCAGCACGTCGCGATGCTGGTCGATCAGTATTTGACCAACGGCGTTCCCGTCACCTTCTTCGGCCGCAAGACTACGGCCAATCCGCTGCTGGCGCGCCTGCGCCGGCAGATCGATTGCCCCATCCACGGCACGCGGATCATCCGCCTGCCCGACGGTCGCTTCCGCGGCGAGGTCACCGAGGAAGTCAAGCCGGTGTTCGACGCATCCGGCCAGATCGATATCCAGGGCACCATGCAGGCGGTCACCGACGTCGTCGAGGGCTGGATCCGTGAGTATCCCGATCAATGGCTCTGGCTGCACCGGCGCTGGCGATAGGCTCATCCGACTTGTCATTCCGGGGCGATGCGAAGCATCGAACCCTCAGGTGCGCAATTGCGCACCGAGAATCTCGAGATTCCCCGATGCGCAATTGCGCATCTCAGGTCTGGTGCTGACGCACCATCCCGGAATGACGCGTCGCGTCACTTCCCGGTTTTCACCCTCGTCCACAAGCGATTGATGATCCGCTGCGTCGCGGGATCGCGCGCGGTGATCACGAACAGCTTCTTCTGCATCGCCTCGTCGGGATAGATGTTCTTGTCGGTGAAGATCTTCGGATCGATCAGCTTCTGACTCGCCAGATTGCCGTTGGCGTAGGACAGGAAGTTCGAGTTCTTCGCCGCGACCTCGGGACGGTAGAGGTAGTTGATCAGCTCATAGGCCTCTGCAACGTTCTTCGCATCCGACGGAATCGCCAGATTGTCGAAGAACATCTGCGCGCCCTCCTTCGGGATCGTGTAACCGATCTCGACGCCGGAGTTGGCTTCCGCCGCCCGGCTGCGCGCCTGCATGATGTCGCCCGACCATCCGACCACGAAGCAGATTTCGCCCGAGGCCAGCGCGCTGAGATATTCGGACGAGTGGAATTTGCGCACATAGGGCCGGATCCTGATGACGAGATCGGCGGCCTTCTCGAGGTCGGCCTGCTTGGTCGAGTTCGGATCGAGGCCGAGATAGCTCAGCGCCGCCGGCAGGATGTCGTCGGCGGAATCCAGCATGTGGATGCCGCAATCCTTGAACTTGGCGAGGTTCTCCGGCTTGAACACCATGTCCCAACTGTCGATCTTCGCGTCGGGACCGAGAATCTTCTCCGCGATCTTGACATTGTAGCCGATGCCGGTGGTGCCCCACATGTAGTTGGCGCCGTAATTGTTGCCGGGATCGTAGGTGGCAAGTTGGCTCGTTACCACGGGCCATGCATTGGCGAGGTTCGGCAGCTTCGACTTGTCGAGCTTGAGGAACACCTTCGCGGTGATCTGGCGCTGCAGGAAGTAGCCCGTCGGCACCACGACATCGTAGCCCGACTTGCCAGCGAGCAACCGCGTCTCCAGCGTCTCGTTGGCGTCGAACGTATCGTAGACGACCTTGATGCCGGTTTCCTTGGTGAAGTCCTCCAGGACTTCCGGCGCCATGTAGTTCGACCAGTTGTAGAAGTTGACCGTGCGCTCCTCGGCGTCAGCGGAGGCCGAGAGCAGCAGGACCGTCGCGACCGCGCCGACGAAGCTGACGAGACGACGGTTCTGCTCTCGCATTCTGGCCTACCTCTTGCGGCGGTGGACGGCGTCGGACAACCGCTCCAGCGCCGCATCGAGCGTCGAGTCTTTCTTGGCGAAACAAAATCGCACGACCGACGTCACCGCATCCTGCTCGTAGAACGCCGACACCGGGATCGCCGCAACCTTGTAGTCCTGCACGATCCGCCAGCAGAACTCGGCATCAGTCTCGTTGAGCCCGAGCGGCGACAGGTCTACGGTGAGGAAGTAGGTTCCCTGCGACTTCAGCACCGGAAAGCCGATGCTCTCCAACCCCCTGGTCAGGCGGTCGCGGCTCCGCGCCATGTCCTTGCGCATGTCGAGGAAATAGCCGTCGGGCTTGCCGAGACCATATGCCACCGCCGCTTGCAAATTGGGCGCCGTCGTGAAGGTGAGGAACTGGTGCACCTTCGCAGCGACGCGCAGCAGCGGCGGCGCGGCGCAGACGAAGCCGATCTTCCATCCGGTCAGCGAGAAGATCTTGCCGGCGCTGCCGACCTTGATGGTGCGGTCGCGCATGCCCGGGATCGTGATCAGCGGGATGTGCTCGCGGCCGTCGAACACCACGTGTTCCCAGACCTCGTCGCAGATCGCGACCACGTCGAATTCCTGGCAGAACCGCGCCAGCAGTTCGAGGTCCTCGCGCGGATAGACCACCGCCGCCGGATTGAGCGGATTGTTGAAGAGCACCGCCTTGGTCTTGTGATTGAAGACGCTGCGCAGCATCTCCTCGCTCAGCCGCCATTCCGGCGGTTCGAGCCGCAGCAGCCGCGGAATGCCGCCGGCCTGGCGGATGATCGGCAGATAGGAATCATAGACCGGCTGGAAGCACACCACCTCGTCACCGGGCTCGACCACGGAGAGGATCGAGGAGGTCAGCGCCTCGGTGCCGCCGGAGGTGACCATCACCTCGGTCATCGGATCGAGCTCGAGCCCGTGCCAGTGGCCGTAATGCGATGCGATCGCCTGGCGGAGCTCCGGGATGCCCATCATCGACGGATATTGATTATAGCCGTTGATCGAGGCGTCGGCGGCGGCGCGGCGGATGTCCTCCGGACCGGGATCGTCGGGAAAGCCCTGGCCGAGATTGATGGCGTTGTTGTCGCGCGCGGCCTGCGACATCGCCTCGAAGATGGTGACAGGAAGGTCCGCGAAGACCTTGTTCATGGAGGTCATGTCAGGGATCAGCCGCCGGTCTTGGTCGGCAGTCCCGCCGCCTTCCAGCCGATGATGCCGCCCGCCAGATGCTTGTCATAGGGCAGGCCCGCGGCCTGGGCGGCCAGCGAGGCCGTCACCGAGCGCTTGCCGGAGCGGCAGGCGAACACCACCTGCTTGCCCTGCGGATCGGGAATCGCCGCCGGATCGAACGTCGACAGCGGCACCACGACGCCGTCGGGATAGGCCTCGACGGCGACCTCATTGGGCTCACGGACGTCGACCAGCAGATAGCGGCCTTCCGCTATGCCCTTCGACACCTCGTCCGGAAACAAATCTTCCACCTTGTGGTCCGCCACGGAAATATCCTCCCGACATCATCTTTGGCGAGCGTCGCGCGGCTCGCCGTTCCGGGCCGCAAAGTCGCCTCTTGCGCAGAGAAAATCAAGCGTCCGAAACGGGTTAGATGCCACGCGGAAAAGCTGGATCGTGGCCCCTAGATCGTGACCTGCGTGCCGACTTCGACCACCCGCCCGGTCGGGATCTGGAAATAGTCGGTGGCGTCGTTCGAGGAGCGGCTCAGCGCGATGAACAGATGGTCCTGCCAACTCGGCATGCCCGAATGCGCCGCCGGCTTCAGCGCACGGCGGGACAGGAAGAACGAGGTCGACATGATGTCGAACTGCCAGCCGAGCTTGCGGGCGATCGCCAGCGTCTTCGGTACGTTCGGCTGTTCCATGAAGCCGAACTTCAGCGTCACCTTGGAGAAGGTCTCGCTCAGCTGCTCCATCCGCACCCGCTCGGACGGATCGATGCGCGGCGTTGGCGCGGTCTCGATGGTCAGGATGACGTTCTTCTCGTGCAGCACCTTGTAGTGCTTGAGGCTGTGCATCAGCGCGGTCGGCGCGCTGACGGGGTCGCTGGTCAGGAACACCGCGGTGCCGGAGACCCGCTGCGGCGGCCGCTTCTCCAGCATCGCGACGAGATCGGCGAGCGGGAATTCCAGCTTGCGCGACTTCTCGAACAACAGCCGGCTGCCGCGCCGCCAGGTGTACATCACCACGATCATGGCGCCGCCAAGTGCGAGCGGCACCCAGCCGCCCTCGAACACCTTGAGCAGGTTGGCGGCCAGGAAGGTGATGTCCAGGAACAGGAACGGCGCGACCAGCGCGGCGGCCGCGATCGGCGACCAGCGCCACACTTTCCAGATCACGACAAAACCCATCATCGCCGTCACCACCATGGTGCCGGTCACCGAGATGCCGTAGGCCGAGGCCAGCGCGCTCGACGAGCGGAACATCAGCACCAGCACGATGACCGCGATGAACAGGAAGCGGTTGATGCGCGGCATGTAGATCTGCCCGGAATGCGCTTCCGAGGTGTGACGGATCTCGAACCGCGGCAACAGGCCGAGCTGGATCGCCTGCCGCGTCAGCGAATACGCGCCGGTAATGACGGCCTGGCTCGCGATCACGGTCGCCATGGTCGCCAGCGCGACCATCGGGATGAGGGCCCAGTCCGGGAACATCAGGAAGAACGGGTTCTCGATGCCCTTGGGATTGCCGATCAAGAGCGCGCCCTGCCCCAGATAGTTCAGCGCCAGCGACGGCAGCACTATGAACAGCCACGCGGTCTGGATCGGGCGTTTGCCGAAATGGCCGAGGTCGGCATAGAGCGCCTCGGCGCCGGTCACCGCGAGGAAGACCGCACCGAGCGTGATGAAGCCGATCACGCCGTGATGCAGCATGAACGACACCGCGAGGATCGGATTGAACGCGTACAGCACTTCGGGATGCCGCACGATCTGCGGCAGCGCCGCGACCGCGATCAGGGCGAACCACACGCACATCACCGGGCCGAAAAAGGCCGCGACGCGCGCGGTGCCGCGCGACTGCACCGCGAACAGCATGACAAGGATCACCACCGTGAGCGGCACGACATAGGGATCGAATGTCGAGGTGACGAGCTTGATGCCTTCGATTGCCGACAGCACCGAGAGCGCCGGCGTGATGACGGCGTCGCCATAGAACAGCGCGCCGCTGATGATGCCGAGCAGCACGATCGCGGCGCCGCCCTTGGTCGCCGCGCGCTGCGCCAGCGCCATCAGCGCCAGCGTGCCGCCCTCGCCATTGTTGTCGGCGCGCAGCAGGATCACGACGTATTTCAGCGTGACGACGACGATCAGCGCCCAGAGGATCAGCGAGAGCACGCCGAGCACCGCATGCGCCGTCACGGCGCCCTCGCCGCCGGCAGCAGCGACGACGGCCTCGCGCAGCGCGTAGAGCGGGCTGGTGCCGATATCGCCATAGACGACACCGATGCTACCGAGCATCAATGCCTTGAAGGTGGCGGTTGAATGCGCCTCGCCATGGCCGTTTGCCGCGGGCGTTTCCGCCGCGGTGATCGCATTCTCGGATGACATGGGAAGCTGCGCCTCTGTCTTCTGCCGCACTGCACAATGCCGGGTTGCAGGCCTATACTCCCGGCAGGAATGCATAGGTTAGCACGGATTCAGGCCTCCACTATGCGCATCACGCATAGATCGCGGCTTTTCAACGCCGGAATTCGCTGCCAGCTCAAATAGTTACCTGAGTACCCACTTCAACCACCCGCCCGGTCGGGATCTGGAAATAGTCGGTGGCGTCGTTAGCCGACCGGCTCATCGCGATGAACAGGTGGTCCTGCCATTGCGGCATGCCGGACTGGACCGAGGGCTTCAGCGACCGCCGCGACACGAAGAACGAGGTCGACATGATGTCGAACTGCCAGCCGAGTTTGCGCGCGACCGCCAGTGCCTTCGGCACGTTCGGCGATTCCATGTAGCCGAAGCGCAGCCGCACCGCGGTGAACTTGTCGCTCACCTTCTCCATGTTGACGCGCTCGGACAGATCGACGCGCGGCGTCGGGGCGGTCTCGATGGTCAGGATCACATTGTGCTCGTGCAGCACCTTGTTGTGCTTGAGATTGTGCAGCAGCGCGGTCGGCACGAAGCTCGGATCGCTGGTCAGGAACACCGCGGTGCCCTTGACGATATGCGGCGGCCGCTTCTCCAGACTGTGGATCAGGTCGCGCAGCGGCACCTCGATGCGTCGGGTCTTGGCGACCAGGATCGCGGCGCCGCGGCGCCAGGTCCAGATCATCGTCGCCATCACGACGCCGAACAGCAGCGGCACCCAGGCGCCCTCGAACAGCTTCAACAGATTGGCGCTGAAGAAGGTCATGTCGACGATCACGAACGGCAGGATCAACGCGGCGGCCGATGCCACGCGCCAGTTCCACAGCTTCCAGATCACGATGAAGCCCATGATGCCGTCGGCGACCATGGTGGTGGAGACGGCGATGCCGTAGGCCGACGCCAGCCCGCTCGAGGTGCGGAACAGCAGCACCAGCAGCAGCACGCCGATCAGCAGCAGCCGGTTGACGCGCGGCAAGTAGATCTGGCCGGCATGGGTCTCCGAGGTGTAGCGGACCTCGAAGCGCGGCAAGAGCCCGAGCTGCACCGCCTGGCTGATCAGCGAATAGGCGCCGGTGATGACCGCCTGGCTCGCGATCACCGTCGCGGCGGTGGCGAGCCCGACCAGCGGCAGCAGCAGCACGTCGGGCACCATGCGGTAGAACGAGTTCTCGATCGCGCTGGGATCGGACAGCACCAGCGCGCCCTGCCCGAAATAGTTCAGCAGCAGCGAGGGCAGCACGAAGAACAGCCAGCCGGACTGGATCGGCTTGCGGCCGAAATGCCCGAGATCGGCATACAGCGCCTCGCCGCCGGTCACCGCGAGGAACACCGCGCCCAGCGTCACCAGGCCGATGGTGCCGTGGGTCAGCATGAACTGGAGCGCGTAATAAGGATTGATCGCCGCCAGCACCGACGGGTCGTCCATGATGTGGACGAGCCCCATCACCGCCAGCGAGGCGAACCACACCACCATCACCGGACCGAAGGCGGAAGCGACGCGCGCGGTGCCGGAGCTCTGCACCGAGAACAGCACGACCAGGATCAGGATCGTCAGCGGCACCACATAGTGCTCGAGATGCGGGGTGGCGAGCTTGAGGCCTTCGACCGCCGACAGCACCGAGATCGCCGGCGTGATCATGGAATCGCCGATGAACATCGAGGCGCCGACCACGCCGAGCGCGAGCAGCGGCCAGCTGCGTCGTCCGATCGCGCGCTGGCCGAGCGCCATCAGCGAGAGCGTGCCGCCCTCGCCATTGTTGTCGGCGCGCAGCAGCAGCAGCACGTATTTCGCGGTGACGACGGTGAACAGCGCCCACAGGATCAGGCTGAGCACGCCCAGCACCATGATGCGGGTGACCGGCTGGCCGTGCGCGGCGCCGCCGACCGCTTCGCGGAATGCATAGAGCGGCGAAGTTCCGATGTCGCCGAACACCACCCCGATGCTGCCGAGTGTCAGGGCCCAGAAGCTGGAGGTGGGTTGCCCTTCCTGAGCTTCGGTAGATGAGACGCTGACAGCCATGGCGAGGTTGGAACGCCCGATCGGTTGATTTGATCCGCGCGGCTATCGACGCTTCCGCTTCGCGTGTCAACCGCGCAACAGGTGGTAGTTGACGGTAGCATGGTAACCCGGAGCTACGGCTTCAGATCCGGCGGCAGTGGCGGATTTTCCCGCATCAACGTGATGGTCACGCGACGGTTGGCCGGCAGCGTCGAATCGTCGGGAAACAGCGGCTGGCCGTCGGCCTTGCCGGAAACCGCGAAAATATGCGACGGCGGCAGCCCTTCCCGCTCCAGGATCTGCCGCACCGCGTTGGCGCGGTCCGCGGACAGGTCGAAGCCGTCATAATCGCTGCGCGCCGGCACGAAGCCTGCGGCCGTATGCCCCACGATCGCGACCCGCAGCGGCGTCGCCTTCAACGGCGCGGCCAGCTTCTGGATCAGCCGGCGGGTGCGGTCATACGGCTCCCTGGAACCGTCGGCGAACATCGAGCGGCCGTCTTGGTCGACGATCTCGAGGTTGAGCCCCTCCTTGGTCTCCTCGAACATGATGTTCTTGGAGATCTCGGTCAGCTCCGGCATGTCCTGCAGCGCCTGGCGGAGCGAGGCCGAGGCGAGCGCGAATTCGCGGTCGATCTTCAGCCGCGCGCCGTTGATCTGGCTGCGCTCCTTCTCGTCCGGCGTCGGATTGGCCGAAGAGTCCTCCGGCGAGATGTGTTCGACGTTCTTCAGCTTCGGCCGGGTCGGCAGGCCGTCGGATTCGACGATGCCGGAATAGCGCACATTGGTCTGCACGCCGAAAGCATCGCGCATCGAGCCGGCGACGATCTTCAGCTTGTTGTTGTCCATGGTGGAGAACGCGACGAGCATCACGAAGAAGCTCATCATCAGGCCCATCAGGTCGGCGAAGGTCACGAACCAGCCGTGACCTCCGGTATGGGCGTCGCCGCGCTTTTTCTTGGCCATCGCTGCGTTTCCCGAAAGCGCGGTCCGGTCAGGCCGGAACCGGCTCGCCTTCCTCCTGGCGATGCTTCTCCGGCAGATAGGCCAGCAACATCTCGCGCACCAGCGCGGGGCTCTTGGAGTCGCGGATCATCAGGATGCCGTCGATGATCAGCGTGCGGTTGGTCTCCTCGTCGAGCAGCTTGCCATGCAGCTTGTCGGCGATCGGCAGGCAGAACAAATTGGCGACCAGCGCGCCGTACAGCGTCGCAAGCAGGGCGGTCGCCATGAACGGGCCGAGCTTGGAGGGGTCGGTCATGTTGGCGAACATCTGCACCATGCCGATCAGCGTGCCGATCATGCCGAATGCCGGCGCGCAGTCGCCGATCGCGCGATAGATCTTGCTGCCCTCGTCGAGGTGCATCAGGAAGTTGTCGCGGTCGCGTTCCATGTTGTCGCGGATGAATTCGAGGTCGTAACCGTCGGCGACGTAACGGATGCCCTTGGCGAGGAACGGCTCGTCGGTCTCGACTTTTTCCAGGCCGACCGGCCCCTGCTTGCGGGCGATCTCGGCGATGCGGGCAAGTTCGTCGACGAGGTCGCGCGCCGACAGCCGGCTCATCGTGAAGGCATATTTGGCGCCGAGCGGCAGGCCATGCAGCATCACGCCGAGCGGAAAGCGGATCATCGTCGCCGAAATCGAACCGCCGAAGATGATGATCATGGCATGTTCGGAGATGAACATGTGCAGGTCGCCGCCCATGAACATCATCACCGCGATGACAATGATGCCAGCCAACAACCCGGCGCCAGTCATGATATCCATAGGAGACTCCAACGCGTACGCAACCTGCCCGTCCTGGACGGCGCGCAGCCCAAGGCGGGCCGCGTGGAAAACCCTAACGTTAACGCCATTAAGGACGCGTTACCGAATTTGGTAGGGATAACAACGGGTAAACGACGTTCTTTTCGCGATGTCGTTGAAGATGCTGGCTTTCCGCAAGCGAGCCTGCCGTTGCATGCGCAAAACCCCTCCCCGTAGAACAACGGACATGGGATAGGTTTGCCGGAAGCGTTTTCGCACAAGCTGGCTACCGGCCCGCGTGAAGAAAACGCGTCAACACAAGAATCCGGGGCCCCGTTCCGATTCAATCGGAACGGAAAAGCCCCTTGAGGAAACCAACCAATGAGCAGGACAGGATGAAGGCGGTTGTCGTCGAGCAATACGCACCCATCGATCAGATCGGGCTGAGGGAGATCGCCACCCCCGAACCCGGCCCCGGACAGATCCGCGTCCAGGTCCACGCCGCGAGCATCGGCTTCGTCGATGGCCTGAAGGTCGAGGGCCGCTATCAGACCAAGGATGCCCTGCCCTTCACGCCGGGCGCGGAATTCGCCGGCGTGGTCGATGCGGTCGCAGGCGACGTCGCCGGCATCGCGCCGGGCATGCGGGTGATGGGCGCGACGCGCTCGGGCGCGCTGGCCGAGCACATCGTGGTGCCGCCCGATGCCGTCGAGATCATGCCCGACGGACTCTCGATGGAGGCCGCCGCGGCCTTTCGCACCAATTACCTCACCGCGCTCTATGCGCTCGGCGAGCGCGGCTCGCTCAAGGCCGGCGAGCAGTTGCTGGTGCTCGGCGCCGCCGGCGGCACCGGCATCGCCGCCATTCAAGTCGGCAAGCTGCTCGGCGCGCGCGTCGTCGCCGCGGCCTCGACGGAGGAGAAGCGTAGCTTCGCCGCAAGCTTCGGTGCCGACGCGGTCGTCGACTACACGAAGCCCGATTGGCGCGAGGCGCTGAAGGACGCGACCGGCGGCCATGGCCCTGACGTCATCTTCGATCCGGTCGGCGGCGAGGTCTCGCTGCAGGCGTTCCGCTCGATCGCCTGGAACGGCCGCCATGTCGTGGTCGGCTTCGCGGCCGGCAGCATTCCCGCATTGCCGTTCAATCTGCCGCTCCTGAAAGGCGGCCTCCTGATCGGCGTCGATGCCGCCCAGATCGCGCGGCGCGAGCCCGAGGCGCAGGCGCGCGTGATGACGCAATTATCGGTATGGCTGAACGATGGTCGACTGACGCCTGTTGTCGGCAAGGTGTTCGCATTCGACGATTTTCGCGCGGCCTTCACCACGATGCAGACCCGCGCGGCGCTCGGCAAGATGGTGGTGCGGATCGGGTCGTGAGAGAGGCAGCACTATCGCCTCATCCTCGCTGTCGTCCCTGCGAAAGCAGGAACCCATACGCCGCGGCGGATGTTGTGAACAGAGCTAGTCATTCCAGCGAAGCACACCAATCAGCACTTGTGGCTATGGGTCCCTGCTTTCGCAGGGACGACACTGAATGTCGCAAGCCAAGCCTGCCTAGAGGTCGGAGAGATACGCGACCGTCGCCAAGGTCCGCGAAAACTATCACAGGTTATTGTTGCGCGGTTCTGTGCCGCCTTAGCGTTGCGGCGTACGGCATTCGGGGACGAAAAATGCAGGACATGCTGACGCATCTCGAAAAGCTTCGCCGCGACGCGGCGGAGTGTGCGTTGATCCGCGACCTGGCGACTGACATGCGCAAGCGCGAGTTGTTCAGCAAGCTCGCCGAACATCTCACGGCCCTCGCCGCCGAGGTGGAGGAAACCATCAACGCAGCACGCAAGGGGGACCAAGTCATCTAGCGAGGCCTACGTCGTGCGTTCGAAAGTATCGACACTTGTCGTGACGGCTCGCCACCAGTTCACGGGCTTCAGGGCCGCCGCTTCGCCCTCGCGGGCCGCGACCAGCGCCTTGTCCGACATGGCAAATTGCCGGATGGAACCAACGTCGCAACGGCGCATTGTCATTTCACCCATCGGTTGACAAGTAGTATGCCGCCAGTATCGGTAGACGTGCCGATCCTTTAGCATCGCTGGTTCGCCGAGGAGTCTATTCGCCGCAATGTGTTGTATTTCAGGATTCTTTGTCTTGGCACTTTTTGCACATCGAGCATCGAGCAGGACGTCGCGATCGCGCGGGCGGATTACCACCAAAGAGGCGCGATGAAGACCGACAAGGCCATCTGGTACGTCTCGTTCGCCATGCGAAATCCTGACGCCGGACATCACCGTTTCGCGCGCCAGACCCGTACCTTCACGACCGAGCAGGATGCCAAGGCGTTTGCGCGCACGCTGCTCGTTCAGACGCAGGACATCAGCGCCGGAACGATCAATCCGCACATACCGAGACGCGTGATCGCGCCGGCCGCGATCACGGCCTGGGCCGGCGACAGCTGAGGCTTCGCCGCCGTTGCCTCCTACAGGAAGCGCGAGGGGGCAAACGGGGCGAGCGGAATCTCCGGCGCCTTGCCGCTCAGGAGTTGCGCGACCAGCCGGCCGGTGCGGGCCGATCCGACCAGGCCGACATGGCCGTGGCCGAAGGCGTAAACCACATCGCGCGTCGCACGGGCATAACCGATGCAAGGGCGCCCGTCGGGCATGCTCGGCCGATGGCCGAACCAGGTGTTGATCCGCGATGGCGGAATATCCCTCGGCAGCTTCGGGAACATGCTGAAGAGATGCTCGCGCAGGATCTCGGCGCGCTTCCAGTTCGGCGCGGCGTCAAGCCCCGCGATCTCCACCGTACCGGCGGCGCGCAGGCCCTTGTCGGTCCAGTTGACGACCATCTTGGCATCGGAGGCCATCATCGAATTGCGCGGGCCGGATTCCGGATTCTCGATCATGACGTGATAGCCGCGCTCGGTCTCCAGCGGCAGCGGATCGCCGATCGAGGCGGTCAGTTGCCTGGAGCGCGCGCCCGCGGCGACGACAGCCGCGTCGCAGGCGATCTCGCCGCTCTCGGTGACCACGGCGACCAGCCTGTTGCCGGCAAGCCTGAGGCCCGTGGCCTTGGCGGCGACGCGCTCGGCGCCGTTTGCGATGGCGTGGGCGGCGAGCGCCGCGACATAGGCGCCGGGATCGCGGCAGCGTCCCGCCTCCTCCACCACGACGCCGAATTTGTAGCGCGGATGCAGATCGGGCTCGCGCTGGCGCATCTCATCTTCATCGAGCTCCAGCCATTCGATGCCGACACGCTTGCGGATGCGCCAGCCGAGATCGCGGTCGAACGGCACGCGCGAGGGAAACACATGCATCACCCCGCGCCGCTCGATCAATTCGCCCACGCCGGCTTCCTCGGCGAGCTGCCGGTGCAGCAGCGGCGCATCCTTCAACAGATCGCGCATCGCCCGCGCGGTGGCCTCGACCTGCGCCTCGGTCCGGCTCGACAGCAGATACTTGACGAGCCAGGGCAAGGCCTTCGGCAAATACGACCAGCGGATCGCCAGCGGACCGAGCGGATCCATCAGATAGCCCGGCACCTTCTTCCAGGTGCCCGGCTCGGCCGGCGGGATCACCGAATGCGACGACAGCCAACCGGCATTGCCGTAGCTCGCCGCCTGGGTGCCGCCGGGCTCGCCCGGATCGATCAAGGTGACGCTGTGGCCGTCACGCAGCGCCTCGATGGCGCTGATCACGCCGACCGCGCCGGCCCCGATGATCGCGACATGACGGGACTCTTGTTTGGGCATGATCTCCTCGGAAAACCGCTCCGCACTTTTCCGGATCATGCCCTAGCGCGCGGCCTGCGGCACAAAGTCCTTGCCGACCGACAGCGCGCGCTGATCGACCAGGCAGTGCAGGATCGCGGGCTTGCCGGAGGCCAGCGCGCGCTCGAACGCCGGCGCGAAGTCTTCGGTGCGCTCGACACGCTCGCCATGGCCGCCGAACGCCTTGGCATAAAGCGCGAAGTCCGGGTTCTTGAGCTGGGTGCCAACGACGCGGCCGGGATAGTCGCGCTCCTGATGCATGCGGATGGTGCCGTATTGCGCGTTGTCGATGACGACGACGATCAGCGGCGCGTCGTACTGCACGGCGGTGGCGAACTCCTGCCCATTCATCAGGAAGCAGCCGTCGCCGGCGAACGCCACGACGACGCGGTCCGGATGATGCCGCTTGGCCATCACGGCCGCCGGCACGCCGTAGCCCATCGAGCCCGAGGTCGGCGCGAGCTGGGCGGCGAACGCGTGGAAGCGATGGTGGCGGTGAATCCAGCCGGCGTAGTTGCCGGCGCCGTTGCAGACGATGGCATCCTTCGGCAGCCGATCGCGCAGCCAGGTCACGACCTCGCCATACTGGAAGCTGCCCGGCAGCTCGCGCGGCTTGTCGGTCCAGGCGAGGTAATCCGCGTGTGCCTTGGCCGCCTCGCCCTTCCAGGCGGGCGCAGCCGCGGGCTTCATGGTCTCGACCGCGGCGGCAAAGGCCGCAGGCGTCGCCTGGATCGCCAGCGCCGGCTGGTAGACACGGCCGAGCTCCTCGGCGCCGGGATGGACATGGATCAGCTTCTGGCTCGGCACCGGAATGTCGAGCAGCGTGTAGGACGACGACGGCATCTCCGACATGCGGCCGCCGATCAGGAGAATGACATCGGCGCCGGTGATGCGATCCCTGAGCTTCGGACTCGGGCCGATGCCGAGATCGCCGGCATAATGCGAGTGGTCGGCGTCGAACAGCGAGGCGCGGCGGAACGAGGTTGTAACCGGCAGGTCGAAGCGCTCGGCGAAGCGCGCGATGCCCTTGGCGGCCTCCGCGGTCCAGGCCGAGCCGCCGAGCACCACGATCGGCGCCTTGGCGCCGGCGAGCATGCTGCCGAGGCGCTCGAGATCGGCCGGCGCCGGCCAGGTCGCCGCAGGCTCGACCTTCGGCGCGTCGGCGACCGCGGCGGTTTCAGTCAGCATGTTCTCCGGCAGCGAGATCACCACCGGACCGGGCCGGCCCTGCAGCGCGACGCGGAAGGCGCGCGCGACCAGTTCCGGAATGCGATCCGGACGATCGATCTCGACCGCCCATTTCGCCATCGTGCCGAACACCGCCTTGTAGTCGAGTTCCTGGAACGCCTCGCGCTCGCGCATGCCGGTGTCGACCTGGCCGACGAACAGGATCATCGGGGTGGAGTCCTGCATCGCGATGTGGACGCCATGGGCGGCATTAGTCGAGCCCGGACCGCGGGTGACGAAGCAGATGCCCGGACGTCCCGTCAGCTTGCCGTAGGCCTCCGCCATCATCGCGGCACCGCCCTCGGCGCGGCAGATCACGACGTCGATCGGGCTGTCGTGCAAGGCGTCGAGCGCGGCCAGATAGCTCTCGCCCGGCACACAGGTGACGCGTTCCACCCCTTGCGCGACCAGCTGGTCGATCAGGATCTGGCCTCCGGTGCGGGCATTGCTTTTGGTCATGAGGGCTCCCTGCAAGTACTGGCGCGCGCTTGGGCTTCGCGCGGATCGTGGACCTACGGGGTATGATAGACGGAAATGGGGTGCAAGGCCGAAGCTACGTCTCGCGGTCGCAGCGGCGCCAAGCCATGCGGTAGGCAATGGGCAACGCTGTTTCATCATCGATTTCCGCAGAGCGGAGGATCGCCGGCAGGATTGAAGCCGCCGGCCGGCCAGCAGCGCAGCTCGCCGTCGTTCGGCTCCAGGGCGATCTCGTCGCGCTCGCGGGACCGACGTCACGACGCCGGTCCGCGGCCTCGATCGGGCTTCGCGCGACGGTCTCTACCTGAGCGTGCTTCTTTCATTGGCACTCCTATCGACGATGCGGCGACCTCGCGATCATCGCGAGGTCGCCGATCGCCGCAACAGAGCGCAGGCGGAACAATGCTCGCACGCCACATCGCCAAGACCGACAGCGCGCGGCCGCCGAGACGATTGCAGTCAGGAGCGCTCCGCTGCGCGCGATGGCGTGGCACAATCTGCATAAGCCAACGCGTCATGTGCACGATAACAATCATTAGGAGCGCACGCGTCTGCTTCCGTAAGACTACGGTGCAGCGATCGGTCGCTTCGCACCTTGCAGCGCAGGATCGCGCGGATTACGCAGCAAATCGCGGTGTTGCGCAGCGATTTCGACTGCACTCATCGCTGCATCGCGTCTTGCGCGTCTTGCGCGATCGCACGCGGCGCATTGCACGCCCTTCTTGATGGAATTCGAATCGCCTACCGTTCCACGCAGTCAGAAATTGTAAATTGTGTAGCGCACCTGCGTGGAGCCGGCGATGGAAGGCATTCCGCTGCCGATCAGGTGCACCGTTTCAATTCACCAAGATCATTATCAAGGCTGGAGGACAATGCATGTTGGGGATGAAGAGCGTCGCAAGCGTGATCGGCTCGGACAGTTCGTACCGGCTGTTCGACGACATGCCGATCAGTGTCATGCTCTGCGAGCTGGACAATTTCAAAATCACCTACATCAACGAGTCGACGCGGGAGAACTTGAAGAAGATCGAGCACGTGCTGCCGGTGAAGGTCGACGCGCTGATCGGGCAATCGATCGATATCTTTCACAAGAACCCGCAGCATCAGCGCCGGCTGCTGTCCGACCCGAAGAACCTGCCGCACAGGGCGCGCATCACCATCGGCGGCGAGACGCTCGATCTCACCGTGACGGCCATGACCAATTCGCGCGGCCGCTACACCGGCCCGATGCTGACCTGGGAGCTCGCGACCGAGAAGGCGCGGCTTGAAACCCAGACCGAACGGCTGTTGCAGATGCTCGACAGCATGCCGATCAACATCATGATGTGCGATACCGATTTCAACATCACCTACATCAACCAGACCAGCCTCAAGACGCTCGACACCGTGAAGCACCTGCTTCCGGTGGCGCCGGACAAGATCCTCGGCAACTCGTTCGACATCTTCCACAAGAACCCGTCGCACCAGCGCCGCATCGTCGGCGATCCCAAGAACCTGCCGCATGCGGCCAAGATCAAGCTCGGGCCGGAAACGCTCGACCTGCGGGTCTCCGGGCTGACCGACAAGCGTGGCAACTACACCGGCGCGATGCTGAGCTGGTCGGTCGTGACAGGCAATGTGAAGCTGGCCGACGATTTCGAGAAGGATGTGAAGGGGCTTGCAGGGATGCTGGCGTCGGCCTCGACGCAAATGCAGGGCACGGCCCGATCGCTGACGACGACCGCCGAATTCGTCAATCAGCGCTCGGCGAGCGCGGCGTCCGCGTCCGAGGAGCTGTCGTCCTCGGTCAACGAGATCAGCCGCCAGGTGACCGAGGCGAGCCGCATCGCCCGCATGGCGGTCGAAGAAGCCGAGAAGTCCGACAAGCTGGTCGCGGGTCTCGTGACCATGGCGCAGAAGATCGGCGACGTCGTCGCGCTGATCAGCCAGATCGCCGGCCAGACCAACCTGCTTGCGCTCAACGCAACCATCGAGTCCGCGCGGGCCGGCGAGGCCGGACGCGGCTTCGCCGTCGTCGCCTCCGAGGTGAAGGCGCTGGCCAACCAGACCGCCAAGGCCACGGAAGACATTTCGGCGCAGATCAACGAGATGCAGGCCGCGACCGGCAACACCGCCACGGCGCTGAAGGCGATCTCGCAGGTCATCGTCCAGATCAGCGAGATCTCGACCGTGATCGCCAGCGCCGTCGAGGAACAGGCCGCGGCCACCAAGGAGGTCACCGCCAACATCAACGGCACGACCAAGGCGATCGACGACGCCAGCAAGGCCGCCGAGAACGTGCTGGCGGCCTCCGGAGAGCTCGCCAGCAACGCGTCCGAGCTGGAAGTCCAGGTCGACAAGTTCCTCAAGAACGTGCGCGCGATGTAGGCGCCGGATCGCGCGTTTGCCTACAGCGAGCGCGCGATCAGGAGCTTCATGATCTCGTTGGTGCCGCCATAGATCTTCTGGATGCGGGAATCGATGAACATGCGCGAGATCGGATATTCCTGCATGTAGCCGTAGCCGCCATGCAGCTGCAGGCATTCGTCGGCGGTCTCGACCTGCTTCTGCGAGCACCACCATTTCGCCATCGACGCCGTCACGGTATCGAGGTCGCCGGCGACCAGGCGCTCGACGCACCAGTCGACGAACACGCGGGCGATCATCGCCTCGGTCTTGCGCTCGGCGAGCTTGAAGGCGGTGTTCTGGAATTCGAGCAGCGGCTTGCCGAACGCAGTGCGCTCCTTGGTGTATTCGGCGGTGATCCTGACCGCGCGCTCCATCGAGGCGACCGCGCCGACCGCGAGTGACAGCCGCTCCTGCGGCAATTGCTGCATCAACTGCACGAAGCCGTTGCCCTCCTCAGCGCCGAGCAGGTTTTCCGGCGGCACCGTGACGTTATCGAAGAACAGCTCCGACGTGTCTGATGCGTGCAGCCCGATCTTGTCGAGGTTGCGCCCGCGGCGGTAGCCCTCGGCGCCCGCGGTTTCGACGACAATCAGCGAGATGCCCTTGGCGCCCGGCGCCCCGGTCCGCGCCACCACGATGACGAGATCGGCGGCCTGGCCGTTGGTGATGAAAGTCTTCTGGCCGTTGATGACATAGGAATTGCCCTGCTTCTTCGCCGTGGTCTTGACGGCCTGCAGGTCGGAACCGGTGCCGGGCTCGGTCATCGCGATGGCGCCGACCATCTCGCCCGACGCCATCTTCGGCAGCCAGCGCTTCTTCTGCTCCTCCGAGCCATAGTTGACGATGTAATGCGCGACGATCGCGCTGTGCACGGAGACGCCGGTGGTCAGCTCCGGCACCGTGCTCTCGAGGTCATCGAGCACGGCGGCGTCATAGGCGAAGCTGGCCCCTAAGCCGCCATACGCCTCGGGCACGCTCGGCAGCAACGCGCCCATTTCGCCGAGCGCGCGCCAGGCCGAGCGGTCGACCAGCTTCTGCTCGCGCCATTTTTCGGCGTGCGGCGCCAGATCCTTGGCGAGGAATTTGCGGAACTGGTCGCGGAAGGTGTCCAGCTCCTCGGTCATCCAGGACGATCGGTAGTGCATTCTGCCCTCGTATTAAATCAGCAGACCGCCGCCGGCGACGATCACCTGACCACTGATGTAGTTCGATTCCGGAGCGCAGAACAGATAGACCGCATCGGCCGCCTCCTCCGGCGTGCCGCCGCGGCCGAGCGGGATCATGCGGCCCATCGCCTCCAGCATCTGCGGCTGGACGCCGACCTTGATGTCGCGGCCGGCGACGTCGATGGTTTTCTGCTGGCTCTCGATCGGCTGGGTCAGGCGGGTGTTGATCAGGCCGAACGCGACGCAATTGACGTTGACCTTGTAGCGGCCCCACTCCTTGCACATCGTGCGCGTCAGCCCGATCAGCGAGGCTTTGGCGGAGGAATAGCTTGCCTGCCCGGCATTGCCGTAAAGGCCCGCGATCGAGGAGATGTTGACGACCTTGCGGAACACCTCGCGGCCCGCCTCGGCCTCCCTCTTCGCCATCACCCGGATCGGCTCCGACGCCGCGCGCATGATGCGGAACGGCGCGACCAGATGGACGTCGAGCATCGCCTGGAACTGCTCGTCGGTCATCTTCTGGATCGTCGAGTCCCAGGTGTAGCCGGCATTGTTGACGATGATGTCGAGACCGCCGAACTGCTCGATCGCGCTGCCGACGAAGCGATCGGCAAACCCGGCCTCGGTCACGCTGCCATTGACCGCGATCGCCTCGCCGCCCATGGCCTTGATCTCGGCAACGACCGCATCGCCCGGCTCGGCATCGAGATCGTTGACCACGACGCGCGCGCCCTCGCTGGCGAGCTTCAGCGCAATCGCCCGCCCGATGCCCCGACCCGATCCGGAGACGAGCGCGACCTTCCCTTTCAGCTTCGACATAATCTCTCCTACAGCGCGATAACCGCTTCGCCAGCGAGCTTGACCTCGCCGTTCTGATCCTTCGTCGTCAGCGCAAGTTTTGCGCGCTTTTCGCCGCCCTGCTCGATCAGCTCCGTCACCGTGCCTTCGCAGGTCAGCTTCGCGCCGAGCTGGGTGATCGCAGCAAAGCGGGTCGAGAACGAGCGGATACGCGACGGCGCCACCGCGTCGGTCAGCGCCTGGCCGAGATAACCCATCACCAGCATGCCGTGCGCGAACACGTCGGGGAAGCCGGCCGCCTTCGCGAAATCGATATCGACATGGATCGGGTTGTGATCGCCGGAAGCGCCGCAATACAGCGCGAGGCGATGGCGGGTGATCGGCGGAAACTCCTTGCGGACGATGCGGTCGCCGACCGCGGGAGAGCTGGTCATGACGGCCTCGCATTGCGCACCACGACGGTGCGCGAGACATCGGCGACATGGACGCCGTTCTGGTTGGTGACCGGGGTGTCGACCACGATCAGCGTCATCGTCCCGCCCTTCTTGTCGGTCACGCCAGTGACGCGCGGGTGGAAGGTCAAAGTGTCGCCGACCACGACGGGAGCGTGATAGTCGAAGCGCTGCTCGCCGTGCAGCACGCGCGCCAGATCGATGTCGAGCGCCGTGAGGAACTCGAACGGGTCAGGTGCATCCATCATCTCGAGGCAGAACAGATAGGTCGGCGGCACCGGTGCCGCCGCGAAGCCGGCCGCCCGCGCGGCCGCCTCGTCGCGATAGACGGCATTCGTCTCGCCGAGCGTATCGAGGAAGAAGCGCAGGCGCCCCGGCTCCACGCGCGCGGTCACCGGCGTAAATGTACGCCCGACAGCGGATTGATCGACCATGGGCGGCCTCAGGCGCGTTCGTAGAGCGTCACGACGCAGGCGCCGCCGAGGCCGAGATTGTGCTGCAAGCCGATCCGCGCGCCCTCCACCTGCGTCGCCGCAGCGGTGCCGCGCAGCTGCCGCGTTAGCTCAAAGCACTGCGCAAGCCCGGTGGCGCCGAGCGGATGGCCCTTCGACAGCAGACCGCCGGACGGGTTGGTGACGATCCTGCCGCCATAGGAGTTGTCGCCGTCGTCGATGAATCTCGCAGCCTCGCCCTCGCCGCACAAGCCGAGCCCCTCATAGGTGATCAGCTCGTTGTGCGCGAAGCAGTCGTGCAGCTCGACGACGTCGAGATCATCAGGCCCGATGCCGGCGGCCTCATAGACCTTTTTGGCGGCATCGCGCGCCATGTCGTAGCCGACCACCTGCATCATGTCTGAGGCACCGAAGGTCGACGGCGTATCCGTGGTCATCGCCTGCGCCGCGATGCGGACCTGCTTGTTGAGGCCGTGCTGGTCGGCGAATTTCTCCGAGACCAGGATCGCGGCAGCGCCGCCGCAGGTCGGCGGACACGCCATCAGCCGCGTCATCACGCCGGGCCAGATCACCTGGTCGTTCATCACGTCGTCGGCGGTGACCTCTTTCCGGAACAGCGCCAGCGGATTGTTCTTGGCATGACGGCTCGCCTTGGCGCGCACCTTTGCAAAGGCGGAGAGCGGCGTGCCGTATTTCTTCATATGGCTGAGGCCGGCACCGCCGAAATAGCGCAGCGCCAGCGGCACGCCGGGCGCGTCGACCAGCTTGTCGGCCGCGGCGTCGAAATCATCGAACGCGCTCGGGCGGTCGGTGAACACGGCCCCGAGCGCGCCGGGCTTCATCTGCTCGAAGCCGAGCGCCATCACGCAATCGGCCGCGCCTGACTCGATCGCCTGCCGCGCCAGGAACAGCGCGGTCGAGCCGGTCGAACAGTTGTTGTTGACGTTGACGATCGGGATGCCGGTCATGCCGACCGGATAGAGTGCGCGCTGCCCGCAGGTGGAGTCGCCATAGACATAGCCGACATAGGCCTGCTGCACACGGCCGTAATCGAGCCCGGCATCGGCAAGCGCCAGCTTCGCGGCCTCCGCGCCCATCACGTGATACGGCGCATTGGCGCCTGGCTTGACGAACGGGATCATGCCGACCCCGGCAACATAGGTGCGTGACGTCATCGCGTGTCCTCCCGGAAATTACCCTCTGGACTATTTATTACCCATGGGTAATATACGGGCAACCTTCCGGAGTCAATGCGACAACAGCCACGCGATGGACGCCAGCCCTCCCTCCTCCAACACCGAGTCACCCTGGCTGCCGTTCGAGAGCCGGCGCCGCGCCCGCGACGAGAAGCGCGAAGCGGTGCTGCGCACCGCGGTCGCGCTGTTCCTCGAACAGGGCTATCACCGCGCCACGCTGAACGAAGTCGCCAAGCGGCTGAACATCACCAAGCCTGCACTCTACAACTACTTCCGCGGCAAGGACGAGATCCTGTACGAGTGCTGGTCGATCGGCAACGAACTGGTCGACGACTGCATTGCCGAAACATCGGCCGGCGGCGGCTCAGGGCTCGATAAGCTGCGCAAGCTCACCGTCCGCTATGCCGAGCTGATGACCGCGGACTACGGCAAGAGCCTGGTCCGCTTCGACATCCGTGATCTCAGCGAGGACAACCGCAAGATCGTGCAGACCGCCAAGCGGCGGATCGACCGCGCCTTCCGCGACTATATCGCACAGGGCGTCGCGGACGGTTCGGTGAAACCCTGCGACCCGAAGCTCGCGGCTTTCGCCATTGCCGGCTCGCTGAACTGGATCGGCCACTGGTTCCAGCCGGGCGGCGAACTGAGCGGACGCGCCGTCGCCGAGGAATTCGCGATCCGCCTCACCGAAGGCATCGCCAAAATGGCAACGCAAATGACATCATCGCGCAAGACAACGGCGCACAAAGCAGCCGTTCCGGCTACAGAGAAGGCGGACAAACCGCCTCGCAAGGGAAACGCATCAAGGGAGGAGACGAGTGAACATCACGCACGGACTGCGGCGCGCGCTGCAGGTCAATCCAAACGGGCTCGCAATCGTCTGCGGTGAGCGGCGGCGCAACTGGCGCGAGGTCGGCGACCGCGTCGCCCGCCTTGCCGCCGCGATCCGCGCCCTCGGCGCGCTGGACGGCGACCGCGTCGCGATCCTGTCGCTCAACTCCGACCGCTATCTCGAGCTCTACCTCGCCGTCGGCTGGGCCGGCGCCGTGATCGTGCCGCTCAACATCCGCTGGTCTCCGCTGGAGAACGAGGACGCGCTGCGCGACTGCCGCGCAACGATCCTGTTCGTCGACAAGGCGTTTGCGCCGGTCGGCGCGGCGCTGGCAGGCGCCATCCCCGGCCTGAAGCTGGTCTATGCCGACGAGGGCGAGACGCCGGCCGGCATGGAGAATTACGAGACGCTGATCGCGCGCAGCGCACCGATGGCCGATGCCATGCGCAGCCGTGACGATCTCGCCGGCATCTTCTACACCGGCGGCACCACCGGCCGCTCCAAGGGCGTGATGCTGAGCCATGGCAATCTGATGGCCAATGCGCTCAACGCGCTCGGCGAAGGCCTGTGGCCGAGCAGCACGATCTATCTGCACGCGGCGCCGATGTTCCACCTCGCCAATGGCGCGGCGATGTATTCGGTGCTGCTGTCCGGCGGCTCCAACGTCGTGATCCAGGGCTTTACGCCTGACGGCGTCGCGGCCGCCGTGCAGAAGGAGCGCATCACCGACGTGCTGCTGGTGCCGACCATGATCCAGATGTTCGTCGATCACCCGACGCTCGGCAATTACGATCTGTCGTCCTTGAAGCGGATCTCCTACGGCGCCTCCGTGATCAGCGACGCCGTGTTGATGCGGGCCATGAAGGCGCTGCCGCATGTCGAGTTCACGCAAGCCTACGGCATGACCGAGTTGTCGCCGATCGCGACCCTGCTGCACTGGAAGGAGCATATCGGCGACGGCCGCGCCAAGGGACGGCATCGCGGCGCCGGCCGCGCCACGCTCGGCGCGGAGGTCAAGATCGTCGACGCGGAGGACAAGGTGGTGCCGACGGGCACCGTCGGCGAGATCGCGGTGCGCGGCGACATGGTGATGATGGGCTATTGGGAACGTCCGGAAGAGACCGCGCGCGCCGTGATCGACGGCTGGATGCACACCGGCGACGGCGGCTACATGGACGAGGACGGCTTCGTCTACGTCGTCGACCGCGTCAAGGACATGATTATTTCCGGCGGCGAGAACGTCTATTCGGCCGAGGTCGAGAACGCCCTCGCCCAGCATGCAGCGGTGGCGCAATGCGCCGTGATCGGCATTCCGAGCGAACGCTGGGGCGAGCAGGTTCACGCCGTCGTGGTGATGAAGGGCGGTGCCAGCGCCACGCCGGAAGAGTTGATGGAGCACTGCAAGGCGCTGATCGCCGGCTACAAATGCCCGCGCAGCGTCGACATCACAGCGACCCCGCTGCCGCTCTCCGGCGCCGGCAAGATTTTGAAGCGCGAGTTGCGCAAGCCGTATTGGGAGAACCGCGAACGGCGCGTGAGCTGAGGGCAGCTCTCGACGTCACCCCCGTCATTCCGAACCCGGAATCGAGAGATCCGGATCTGGCGCTCACGCGCCATCCCGGAATGACGACATCTCATGACGCCATTCAAGCCCGAGCGTTGACATCGGGACACACCACCGATTGGATCGGCAATAGGTTCAATCCAGCGAGTTCCGATGTCCGCACCCGATACCAATGCCGACGGCAAGCCCCGCCGCCTGATGCACCGCCGCTCCGTCGAATGTCTCGGCTATCTCCGTGACGACGGATTGTGGGAAGTCGAGGCGCGGCTGGTCGACACCAAACCCTATGCCCGACAGGACAAGCATCGCGGGCTGCAGCAGCCCGACGATCCCGTGCACGACATCCGCCTGCGGCTTGCGGTCGACGACAGTTTTACGATCCGCGAGACCGGCACCACGATGGCCTCGACGCCCTACCCGTCCTGCCTCGACGTCGAGGGCATCCTGCAGCGCCTGGTCGGCGAACGCATCGGCAAGGGTTGGCGCGAACTGGTCCGTCGCAAGATCGGCAAGCTCGAGACCTGCACGCATCTCGCCGAGCTCCTGGGACCGGCGGTGACGACGCTGTTCCAGACCGCAACCTCCGGCAAGGACCCGCAGGGCCGCGGCGCGCTCGATCATCAGCGCGATGTCATCGAGCCACCGTTCTTCGTCGGCGGCTGCTATTCATGGCGGCTGGATGGACCGGTCGTGGCCGAGACTTTTCCGCAGTTCGCGAAGAAGCCGGTCGAGGCGAAGCCGGGTTCGTGAGCCGCTAGCGCTCGCGCCAGGCGCGCATCAGCTGATCGGAGAACGGCTTGAAGAGGTAAGACATCACTGTGCGCTGCCCGGTCTGAATAAAGGCTTCGACCGGCATGCCCGCGATTAGCTTCACATTGCCGAGGCGGGCCATCTCCGCCTCCGTCACCGCAATGCGGGTGACATAGAAGCTGGCTCCACTCTTTTGGTCGTTCGTGACATCGGCGGACACGTGGTTCACTTCACCGTTGAGCTGGGGCGTTGTCCGTTGGTTGAAGGCGGTGAAGCGCAGCAGCACCGGCTGGCCGATGGACACGCGATCGATCTCTTGTGGGGCGATGCGCACCTCGACGACGAGCAAGTCGTGGGCGGGGACGATCAGCATGATCAGCTCGCCGGCGGTGACGACGCCGCCTATCGTGTGTAGCGCGAGCTGCTGCACGGTGCCGTCCTGCGGCGCGCGGATATCGATGCGCTTGAGCTGATCCTCGGCGGCCACCCGCTTCTCGGCCAGTTCCGAGGTCTTCGCGCGAATCTCGGCAAGCTCCTTTCCCACCTCGGTGCGGAGATCCTGATCGATCTGCATGATTTGCAGCGCGGTCTCGGTGATCCGGCCCCTGGCTTCGGCGATAGACGCGACCAGAGCGCCGCGTTCGCCGTGCAGGCGCACTGCATCGCGCTCAAGTGTGGTCACGCGCGTGATCTGGACCAGGTTCTTGCGCCACAGCTCGCGCACGCCAACGAGTTCCTGGTCGACAAACGTCGTCTCGCCGTCTTTCGCCTCGATCTGCTCTTCCAAGCCGCGGATCTGCTCTCGCAGCTGCCCGATGCGCTCGTTGAGCTGTGCCTTCTTGCCTGCTCGGGCGGTCCCGCGCAGCTCGAACAGCTTGTGCTCGCCGAGGAGCACGCGCGCCACGTCCGTGTCCGAGATACGCGCGATAAGGTCCGCCGGAAAGTCAACGCGCTTTTGGTCGTCGCGCTCCGCCTCGAGCCGGGCCTGGCGCGCCGCCAGCTCATCGAGGCTCTTGAGAATGACCAGAAGGTTGGCCCGCGTCACCGTCTCGTCGAGGCGCAGCAGCACGTCTCCGGCCTTCACCCTGGAGCCCTCGCGGACATTGAGTTCACCCACCACGCCGCCGGTCGGGTGCTGCACCTTCTTGCTGTAGCTGTCGACCACCAGCGTGCCTGCGCCGATGACGGCGCCCGCGAGTTCCGTCGTGGCAGCCCAGCCGCCGACGGCGCCGGCGAGGAGGATGACCCCCGCCAGCCCCGCGCCGAGGTGCCGGCGGATCGAGAGCGGCACGACGTTGACCGGCTCGCGGTTCATGGGCTTGCTCCCTCGCTCACGACCTTGAGCGGTACCGGCGCCGGCCGCGGCTGCATCATCTTGGCCAGCAGCGCGTCCTTCGGCCCGAGCGTCTGCACACGCCCCTGCGACATCACCATCAACTGGTCGACGCCGGCGAGCGCGCTGGTTCGGTGTGCGACGACGATGACAATGCCGCCGCGTGCGCGCACGCCCATGATGGCTTGCGTCAGGGCCTGGTCGCCCTCCATGTCCAGGTTGGAGTTGGGCTCATCGAGGACCACCAGGAAAGGATCGCGGTAGAGAGCGCGGGCGAGCGCGATGCGTTGACGCTGCCCGGCCGAGAGCGCAGCTCCGGCCTCGCCGATCTGCGTGTCGTAACCATCAGGCAGTTGCAGGATTGTCTCATGCACACCGGCCGCTGTCGCGGCGGCGATGGTCGCCGGCACGTCGGGTTCGGGATCAAATCGGGCGATGTTCTGGGCCACAGTGCCGGCGAACAGCTCGACGTCCTGCGGCAGATAGCCGAGATGCGGCCCGAGTGTCTCCGAGTTCCACTGTTCGAGCGCGGCGCCGTCGAGCCGCACCTTGCCGCCTGCCGGCGTCCACACGCCGACGATGGCGCGCACCAGCGATGACTTACCCGACGCACTCGGGCCGACGATACCGAGCCCTTGTCCGGGCTGTAGCGTGAAGGAAGCCTCGAGCACCACCACGCGCTGATCGCCCGGCGGCGCCACGGAGACGGTCTCGACGGCGAGGCCCTTGCACGGCGGCGGCAGCGGAGTCTTCTCCGACTCGTCCGGGAGCTGCGCCCAGTACTGCTGTAGACGTTTCCAGCTCTGCCGGGCGGCGACCAGGCTTTTCCAGTGCGCGATGGCGAGCTCGACCGGGGCGAGCGCGCGCGACGTGAGGATGGCGCCGGCAATGATGATCCCGCCACTCGCCTCCTGTCGAATGACCAGGTAGCCACCAACGCCGAGCACCGCCGATTGCAAGGCCATGCGCAGCACTTTGGAGGCGGAGCCGAAACCGCCGGCGATGTCGGCGGCGCGCCTCTGGCTGGCCATGTAACCATCGTTCGCCGCCGTCCAGCGCGCGGAGAGCCGCCCGCGCATGCCCATGGCCTGCAACACCTCGGCATTGCGGCGGCTGGCCTCGGCCAGGGCATTGCGCTGTGCTACCCGCCCGGTGATGTCCCTGGTGTGCGCACGCGTCAGCCGGTCGGTGACTAGCGTCAGCAAAACGAGCAGCAGCGCGCCGATCAGCGCGGTGAGCCCCAGCAGCGGGTGGAACAGGTAACAGATTGTGAGATAGAACGGGATCCACGGCAGGTCGAACAACGCGGTCGGCCCGAGCCCCGAGAGATAGCTGCGCACCTGATCGAGGTCGCGCATCGGCTGCAGCCCGTCGCCGCTGATGCGCGCCCGCAGCGGCCAGCGGGCGACGATGTCATAAGCGCGCTCCGAGAATGCGCGATCGAGCCAGTCGCCGATGCGGATCAGGATGCGCCCGCGCAAGATGTCAAGGAATGCATGGAAGAGGTAGAGGCCGCAGGCCAGGACGACGAGGCCGACGAGCGTCGGCACGCTGTGGCTCGGCACCACGCGGTCATAGACTTCCAGCATAAAGAACGAACTGGTGAGATATAGCACGTTCAGCATGGCCGTGATCAGGCCGATGCCGATCAGCACGCCGCGGCAGGCGCGGAGCAGCGAAGGAAGATCGTGTGCGGGCGATGAACCTTCGTGATCGCTGGCAGAGGCAAGGCGCGCGTGCGCCCGCCGCCGTCGCGCCAAGCGGAGAATGATGATTGCCGCCACGATAGGCAGGGCCGCGCGGAGCATGAAGTCGCGCGGCCCGTCGAGAGCCGGGCCGAACCAGGCTTGCGCGTTGGCGGCGACTTGAGACCAACACTCCGAGAGAATGTCCAACACGTATCGATTCCTAGAGGCTTTCGAACTCGAGAGGCTTTGGCTCGGCGGCGCGGAGGCGCACCCATGTCGGATGCGTCTCCGCGGGCGACGGAATTAGGCCAACGGCCAGTGGCTCACGGTCGTCGAGTCCGGGTTGTCTACCAGCACGTTGAACGTGGCCTTGGCCGTATCGCCATCGGCGTCGGTGTTGACGATCCGGAACTGGATGTCCTGATCGTTCACCGGGGCCGCCACCTGGGTGGTGAAGTTGATGATGCGGACCCCCGCATTGGTGTCGACTGGATCGAAGTAGAACCGGATGTAGCCGGTCGAGAACGACTCTCCGGCAGCATCGTGATTGGTGCCGGGCACGATAGTATTGCCCAAGTCCGCAAGGGTGACGTGGGCGTTGCCTTGCTTGAGATTGCTGATGGTCGGGTTCTCGTAGTCGATCAAATCGCCGGCGGAGTTGAACAGCCAATACTCCGCCTTGATGCTGTTGATGTTGCCGATTCCAGCCACGTCGAAGGCCAGATTCTTGAGGTTGAGGCCGCTGCCTTCATTGAAGAAGAAGCCCTCGTTCATGTTGATCTGCGACGCCTGCCCGTTCTTCACTCCGAATCCGATATTGTCGGGGTTGAGGTCGTCGGCCGGGTTCGAGGTGCCGAGATCCGCGGTCAGCAACTGGGACTGGGTCTGGAGTCCGAGAGCACCTGTATCGGCGGCGGGGAACAGCAGTCCGTTGAAGACGATGTGGTGGCCGCCGCTCGTGCTGACATTGAGCGTCTCGACCGGGCTCCCCGACTTGATGGCGCTGAAGTTGAGCGTCTCCGGCGGGTTGGCGAGCGTCTGCAGCACCGTGAAGGTGTAACCCGTGTCGGTTACGCTCAGCTGGTAGACACCGTTGCCGCCGGAATCCTTGTAGGTCAGGACAGTATGATCAGTGTTGTATGACTGCGTGAGCCCGGTGATGGCAGCGGCGGCATCGATCGTGACCTTGGCCCCGTCGGCGCCGTCGGGTGACGTGAACGAGTCCGATCCCGAGGAGCCGGCAGTGAAGCCGACGGCCGGATGCTGGGCGTCCTGTCCGGAGAGGCTCTCCACCCCGCTGAGGCTTGGACCGTCGTCGAGAAGTTGGAACTTGTTTCCGATGTTAGCCGCCGCGGCGGCGCTCGTGTCACCGTCCTTGTCGGTGGCGGTGGCCGAGAGCGTGATCAGGTCCGCGGCCATGGTGGCGCTGGCTTCGGAACTGTCGCCGACCGCCCCATCAGTGCTCGTGGTGTCGGCGGTCGCCTCGTGGACGGCCCGGAATTCCGCGAACGTCACGGTGCCCGTCGAATCGACGTGAACGGTGAAGACGAGATCACCGCCCGTGCTCGTCGTGCCGATAACGTCTCCCTTGAGGAATTTGCCTCCGACGTCGTCAGCACTTGCAACGCTCAGCAGGACAGCTTGCGTTGACAGTGAATCGATCAGTCCGGAATCGACATTGGCGGACTTGACGCCGAGCGTGTACCCGCCGACCGTTCCAGCCTGGTCGGCGCCGTAGTTGGGTGTGAACAGGCCGCTGAAGCTGCCGGACGTGCTGGTGTTCGCGGCGTTGGGGGTGGAGCCGGCCGCAAGATAGCTCTCGTCGAGCTGGAGTGCGGTGGCTGTGCCGTTCGCCAGGATGGTCGGCCCATCGTCCTCGAACAACAGGTTGCCGCCGACGCCGGTATGCTCGGTCCCGCTCGTCGTGTTCGAGACGCTGAACGTGAAATTGCCTGCGTCGAAGCTGACATTGGATCCGCTGCCGCTGAGCGGCTGGGCGTTGCCGACCACGAAGCGATCCATGTGGCTAGATTCAGCGACCTGGAAGTCGACGGTGTAGTTCTTTTTCAGGCCATCGATGAAGTACGATCCGTCGCCCGCGGCCGTAATGTTGATGCCTGTCGTGACCAGCTGGGTCTTCGCGAGGTCGGAATACACCTTGATCGTGTTGCCGAGGATCGGGACCAGCGTCTGGTCGTTGCCGGCCAAGCCGCTGCTGCCGATGCTGGTGGTCGAGACAAGATTGCCGGCCTGAAGATCACTCGTTTCGTTGAAGGCATATATGTGCACTTTGACGGTGGTGTTCGCGTTCCCGGGGTTCACCTGGGTCAACGAAAAGCTCGCGTCCGTCACCGAGGCCACATGCGTGCTGTAGCTGAGCTTCGTCAGATCATGCACGTCTGGATTTGTCAGGGGGAAGTCGGGGTAGTTCACGTGATTGACGACATCGACGCGCACCGCCTCTCCGGGATTGAGCGCCTGCGAATTGTTGCCGAGGCCCTGTGTGCTGACGGTCACTTTCGAGCCCGGCACCAGGCCGGTGATGAGCATGTCGGGATCGCTGGTGTCCGTCCCGGCGGTCGCGGTCTGCTCGATGGCCGACCAGTCGTCAGACCCGGACGGCACGTGGCTGAAATCGCCGAAGTTGACGGTCGTCGTCGTGGTGAACGAGGCCTTCACATCGACGAGGCCGGAAAGGTTAAGCGTATCGGCGTCGTCGATCCCGCTGGTGTTGGTGTGCTTCAGCGCCTCGTACTGGATGGTCCAGACGTTGCCGCCTGTCACGTTGCCGGAGGTGATGGTCTCGTCCAGCACGATAGTGAAGGCGACGGTGCCGTTGGAGTTGGGGATCCAGGTCGTGCCGTTGAACTGGCCCTCGCGCCCGAGCAGGATGTGGCTGTTGGAATCGGTGTAGAGGAAGATCTGCGCGCCATCGCCGGTGGCGAAAATCTGGGTCGGCGTGCCGTTGGTGATCGTCCCCCCCGTGGAGTTCGAGAACTGCAGGTCGGTGACGGTGGTCGTGCCGAGCTGGATGAAATCGGTGCCGGCACTGCCGATCGTCCGTGCCGCAGCTTGCGGAAACACCACGCTCGTATTGCCCGACTCTTCGCCGGTGGAGCCGTCCGCAATGCCCAGGCTGGTCTTGAGCGCTGCGCTCATGTTCGCAAGCAGGTAAGACCAGGCAACTTCGTTGTCGGGCCCCGCCGGCACGCCCGTGTCATTGTCAGTGCCGCTGGTCTGCAAGCTCGCGGCTTCGTCGATGATGAGATTGCCATTGATGGTCAATACTGCCATGATTTCCTCCCTGGGAAAGGCGGGTTCGCCTCGCACCTGCTCCGGCGCAAGCGACAGCCGCCCGGGCGCGCGATCGGCCCCTGGTTTCACGTCAAAAAAAGCGTGCGTGCACTCGTCGGCGACATTCCGTCGCCGGAGGAGACGTCAGTTTCTGGCAGTCCATTAAGATGGGGCGCAGCGGAAGCTTGTCGCTACTTCGGCTACGCCCCTCCGACGCTGCCTGAATAATCAGTCGCGGAGAGAAGTACCTGCAATCGAATGATCAGATGCTCTTGCATGCTATTCTCCCTCGATCTGCTGCAAACTGCTGCGAACGCAAGTGGAGAAGCAAACACCGTTCAATGAATTTCGAGGCCAAGCCTCCCAATGGAACTTTTCCAGTAAAGGAGTGAGAAAATTCAAGGTAAAGGGTAAAGAAGCAGTACCACCTATGAGGTAAGGCGCATCGTCGTACATCTATTCTGACATGAGGACGACAATGTCGCGCTGCACGTGTGTAAACGGCGCGGGATGCTGCCAACAGCGTGCGGACAAGCCGGCGCGATGATCATGCAATAAGTGCACTGGAATCTGAGTTGCCGGAACATCAGCTCCTGGCACAAGGCCGACATGGGTGCTGTCGGCCTCAACAACGTCTTTCAGTCGAAAAGCGGAGCTTCGCGATCTCGTGAGTGCGCGCGCCAGCCGCCCTGCCAAATCACGCCGCGGCGGAATGCTCGGCTACGGCCTGCGGCGGGTTGCGGAAGCCGATTGCGATGCGGTTGTAGGTGTTCATCAGGCCGATCGCGATGGTCAGGTCGACCAGCTGCTTCTCGCTGAAGGTGGCGCGCGCCGCTTCATACGCGTCGTCCGGAATCGCGGTCTCCGCCACGCGGGTGACGGTTTCGGCCCAGGCCAGCGCGGCGCGCTCCTCGGCGTCGAACAGCGCCTCCGCCTCGCGCCAGACCTGCAGCAGCGCCAGCTTCTCGATCGCGACACCCATTTTCCGCAGTGAGCGCGTGTGCATGTCGAGGCAATAGGCACAGCCGTTGATCTGCGAGATGCGCAGATAGACGAGCTCGATCAGCGTCGCCGAGAGGCCGCTTTGCGTGATGTAGCCATAGACGCCACCGAGCGCCTTGATGCCCGCGGGCGCGACCTTGTTGTAATCGATCCGCATGCTCATTGCTTGTGTCCTTCCTTGTCGAAGACGGTCAGCGCCTTGTCGTTGCTGTCGACGACGAACACCGCAAGCAGCTTCGCCGGTTCGGTCGCGCTGGCGTTGCGCCCGAGCACGTGATGCGCGCTTGGCGGCTCGAAGAAGCTGTCGCCGGCCCGATAGATGTGCGCGGCCTCGCCCTCGAGCTGGCTCTCGATCGCGCCCTGGAGCACGTAGACATAGAGAAACGCCGATTTGGCGTGATGATGCGGCGCCGAGGGCTCGCCGGGCGGGAAGTTGACCTCGACCGCGATCAGCGACTTGCCGGGAATGTTCGTGATCATATGCTCGAACTTCGGCGTCACCGATTGCGCCAAGGCGGGGGTCGCAAGCGCGGCGCAGGCCAGCAGCGTCGTCATCAAGGTCTTCATCTCGTGCCTCCATTGCTACCGGATAGATGCGGGCACGCCTCGCCAAAAAGAAGCACCAAGAATGAACCGAATTGGTGTACCACGAGCCATGCCCACCCCGCTTCCCATCGCGCTCGACCGGTCGGCCAGGACGCCGCTCTCCGAGCAGATCCGCAAGGCGATCGCGGCGGCGATCGACAACGGCGTGCTGGTGCCGGGCGCCCGGCTGCCTTCCTGGCTCGACCTTGCCGCGCAGCTCGGCGTTGCGCGCGGCACCGTGCGGGCGGCCTACGACAAACTGTCGGACGCCCAGCACATCGTGTCGTCGAAGGCGGGCGGCACCACCGTCGCGAGGCGGCCCAGGAAGGCCGCCAAGCCCGATGCGCCGGTCGCTCGCGGATCGGTCGTGGAGATGTTTCGCGATCTGAGCGGTCAGGGACACTTTCGGATGGGCGTCCCCGCGCAGGATAGCCTCCCCGCCAAGCTGCTGGCGCGAATCCGCGCGCGCGCCGTCCGGGCGGAATTGAGCGCGGTGATGCGCTATGTCGATCCGCGCGGCGAGCTCGAATTGAGACGCGAGATCGCGGCGCACCTCGCGATCGCGCGCGGGCTCGAATGCTCGCCCGCGCAGATCGTCATCACCTCGGGATTCAGCGGCGGGCTCGGCCTTGCGCTGCGCGTGCTCGGCCTCGAAGGCCGCCGCGTGTGGATGGAAGACCCGGGATTTCCATTGACGCGAAAGGGCCTCGAGCTCGCGCGGCTGGAGGTCGTCCCGATCCCTGTCGATGCTAATGGCGTCGATGTCGAGTACGGTCTCAAGCACGCCCCCGACGCGGCGCTCGCGGTCGTGACGCCGGGCCAGCAGGCGCCGCTCGGTCCGCCATTGTCGCCGAAACGGCGCGCGCAGCTGCTCGACTGGGCCGCGCAATCCGGAGCCTTCATCATCGAGGACGACTATCTCGGTGAGTTGCAGCTCGACGGCCGCGCCGCGCCGGCGCTTGCCTCGCTCGACCGCGCCGGCCGGGTGATCCATCTCGGCTCCTTCAGCAAGACGATCTCGCCGACGCTTCGCCTCGGCTTCCTGGTTGCTCCGGAGCCGTTGGCGGCGCAGTTCGCCGATGTCGCGACGTGCCTTGTCCCTGCTCCCGGCCCGGCCGTGCAGCTGTCCACCGCGGAGTTCATGCGCGACGGCCACTACATTCGCCATCTCAGGCGAACCAAGCGGGCGTATTGCGACAGGCGCGATGCGCTGACGACGGCGCTGCGGAGCTGGAGCAACGACGCGCGGGTTGCCGGACTCGCGGTCATGCTGACGCTGCCGGACAAGACCGCCGATGTCGAGATCGCCAGGGCACTGCTCGCGCACGGGCTGGCGCCCGCCCCGCTCTCGCCCTGGTATGTTTCACCGAAGCGCGCGCAGCCGGGTCTGTTGCTCGGCATTGCAACGGTGCCGGATCGCGGCGTTCCGGCCGCATGCAAGCGCCTGTTCGAGGCGATCCGCGCCCAAAGTCGCATCCAGGAGGGGCCGGCGCCGCTCCGGATCAGGAAGCCCGCAACCCGGTGAGCGTAAGACTCAGCGCCTTGAGCCGCTTGCGCGCCTCGGCGTCATAGGCCTGAGCATGGGCGCGGGCCTCGCGCTTGCCGTCAAAGAACAGCCCGCTCCGGCCAGCCACATCGTCGTCCTGGACCAGACGCAGGATGGCATCACCGCCCTGCTCGACGGTCGAGATCGGCGTCGCGCCGCTGGCGCGCACCATCGTGGTGTTCATATAGGTCGCAGGGTGCAGAGAATTGACGGTCACGCCGGAGCCTTCGAGCTCCGCGGCCAGGTCGATGGTGAACATGATCTGCGACAGCTTGCTCTGCGCATAGGCGCGCGCGCCGCTGTAGTTCTTCGTGATCATCACGTCGCCGAAATCGATCGGGTGCTGGCCGAGCGACGCGACATTGACGATGCGCGCCGGCGTGCTCGCCTTGAGCCGCGGCAGCAACAGATGCGCGAGCAGGAAGCCAGCGAGATAGTTGACCGCGAAGCGCAGCTCGTGGCCGTCCTTGCTGGTCTGCCGCGCCGGCCCCTCGTTTTGCGAACCGATGCCGGCGTTGCTGACGAACACATCGAGGCGCTCCTGGTCGTCGAGCACCAGCTGGGCGAACTCGCGAACCTCGGCCAGCGAGGACAGATCGGCCTGGTAGAACATCGGCTCGCGGCCGCTGAGGCGCTTGATCTCGTCGGCCAGCGTCTGCGCCCGCTTGGTATCGCGGCCATGGATCAGGACCCGGGCGCCGGCCGACGCCAGCTTCATCGCGACATAACGGCCGACGCCGTCGGTGGAACCGGTGATCAGCACCGTCTTGCCTGCCATATTCATCGAAATTGCCTTTCGATCGTTCACCCAGCGCTGTCAGCAAAGATAAAGGCGCCGCGCGGACTTTGCCATGGCATGCCACCGCGCCGGCGGCGCCAAAGCGGCGTGCAGGATCGCCCCGGGGCACCGGCCTTCTCGGGAACCGCATACGTACTTCTTGTCGCGCGGCCGGCGGTCGCGCGGCGCCGCGTCGCGCGTCAGGCAGATCGCGTTCTGATATCCTCGACGTGACAAGCCAAAATCGGCACAAGATCGGCAAAGGACCGGAATGTCCTCGACCATTCCAGACAGGACCTTGCGAAAGACTCCCTCGCTGGAGCCGTTCGGCATGCTCCTGTTGTTCGGCGCGCTGACCGCACTGCCGATCGTCCTGACGCTTCGTCTGGTTGAGCCCGCACTCGCGCTGCCCGTGCTCAGCCTGTTGCTGTTCGTCCAGGCAGCCATTACCGCGATTGCGGCGCGCGTGATCCACGTGCGCACAAGCGTGGCGAACCTCACGCTGTGGGATTTTGCCGGCGCGTTCACCTTCATGGGGTGCGCTGCGGCGATCCTCGGCGAACCTGATCAGGCGGCGCTGTTCTTCGAGGAAGAAGCAGCAATGCGTCCGGTGTCACGACCGTAATCCCAGGCCGGGCCCCTCTGGCAGCCACAAGCTGCGATGTCGGACTGGAACTCAGTTGGAGTGGCCCTGCTTCGACCCGTGACGCGAATAAGCGTCGCGGTGGATTTGCCGTCCGCATGACGGCAAGAGCCGGTTTCGTCGAAAGGGTCCGCTCCCCGACCTCAAGGGGAATGCGACCATGTCCGAACTATTTTCGCCCGAATTGCTTTCACTCGACGCCCTCAGCGCATTGCTGCAAGTCGTCGTCATCGACCTCGTGCTGGCCGGCGACAATGCCGTCGTGATCGGCCTTGCCGCGGCCGGCCTGCCGGCGAAGCAACGCGGCAAGGCGATCCTGATCGGCATCGGTGCCGCGACACTGCTGCGCATCCTGTTCGCCCTGGTCACCACGCAGCTGATGCAGATCGTCGGGCTCCTGCTGGCCGGCGGCATCCTGCTATTGTGGGTGTGCTGGAAGATGTGGCGCGAGCTGCGCGCCGACGCGCACGAGACCACGGCCGAACATGCCGATGGCGCAAAGGGCCAGCGCAAGACGCTGTGGCAGGCCACCACACAGATCATCGTTGCCGACGTCTCGATGTCGCTCGACAACGTGCTGGCGGTCGCGGGCGCGGCGCGGGAACAGCCGATCGTGCTGGTGTTCGGCCTCGCGCTCTCGATCGCGATGATGGGCGCAGCGGCCTCCTTCATCGCGCGGCTGCTGCAGAACCACCGCTGGATCGCCTATGTCGGCCTCGCCGTGATCCTCTATGTCGCCATCGATATGACGGTTCGCGGTGCGAACGAGATCGCGAAGGTTGCGCCGGCCTGACGAAAGCAAAACGGCGGGCCCTTCAGCCCGCCGCTTCTCATGTTGAGAATACGCGCGCTGCGTCAGTGGATTTCCGCCGAACGCTTCAGCGCATCCTTCAGCTTCTCAAGCGAAAAATCCTTGCTGCGCGCAATGTCCAGGATCGGGGTCTCGCGGCGGCCGCAGAGTTCGGCGGCCTCGGGCAGCTTCGCCGCGACCTCGTAGGGGATCACGATCGCGCCGTGACTGTCGGCGTGGATCAGATCGTCGGATCGCACCGTCATGCCGGCGACGCGGACCTCGCCACCGAAGCTCTCCGCATGCACCCAGGCGTGCGACGGACCGATCGAGCCGGCCAGCGCCTGGAAGCCCGGCGCCCATTGCGGAATGTCGCGGATCGAGCCGTCGGTAATGACGCCAAGGCAGCCGAGCGCCTTGTGCACGTTGCTCTGCACCTCGCCCCAGAATGCGCCGTAGCCGACGTCGGGACCGTCGATGTCCTGGATGACGGAGATGCGCGGGCCGAAGCCGGTGCCGACATATTCGTAATAGTCGATGCGGCGCTTCGACTGCTCCTCGGCCGAGAGGCCGGATTTCAGCACCGAGCGGATCGTCGTGGTGCGGGCGTAGCCGACCATCGGCGGCAGCGTCGGGAACGGGCAGACCAGCGGCTTCACGGTGTAGCCGATCAGACGGCGCTCCGGCGCGACGATCTCCATCGCGTTGCAGATCGTCGGCGTGTCGTAGCGCGCCAACGCTTCAAGGACGGAAGCAGGAAGCGGGGCGGAAGCGGATGTCGTCACGGCGTTTCTCTCCTGATTTTTGGCGTTCGCTGGGCCGTCTCAGCCTATAGCCGAGATCGCAGGCGAACCCAACCGAGGCACGCTCATGGCTGATATTTGCTGGAATGAAGCAACCACATCACCGTTCACCCCCGCGCAACGGCGAAGCCGTTGTCGCTGGAGGAGGCCGCGCAGCGGCCGTCTCGAAGAGGCGACGGCCCCGCTGGTGGCCGTGCATCCTTCGAGACGCGCTCCGCGCTCCTCAGGATGACGGATCATAGAGAGGCATCAATGCAGATGCGTCGGACGATCGTCGCGGTCACTCTCCGCGACCGGCGCCGCATAGGGAGCCGCAGGTGACGCCACCACCTGCGCGCCCGCAGCTTGCGTCTGCGCGGCAAGCTGGCGCTCCTGGTCGCGATAGGACTTCCAGCCCCAGGGCAGACTGATCAGATAGGCAACCGAGCCCGCCGACAGGATGTGCCAGGGATAGCCGATCAGCAGCGCGACAAAGAACACCACAGCAACGAACACCGGCAGCACCATTTCCGGCGGCACGCGCATCTTCACGGTCTTGCCGGAGAACACCGGCAGCCGCGACACCATCAGGAAGGCGATCAGGAGCGTGTAGAACGCCGTCAGCGTCGCCGGCGGCATCGGCACGCCGAGGAAGGCGAGATAGATCGGCAGCAGCACGGTGATCGCACCGGCCGGCGCCGGCACGCCGGTGAAATAGTTGGCGGCGAAGGCCGGCTTGTTCGGATCGTCGATCGAGGCATTGAAGCGCGCAAGCCGCAGGCCGCCCGAAATCGCGAACACCATCGCGGCGATCCAGCCGCCGTTGTTCAGCTCATGCAGCTGCCAGAAATACAGGATCAGGCCCGGCGCGACGCCGAAATTGACGAAGTCGGCGAGGCTGTCGAGCTCCGCGCCGAATTTCGACTGGCCCTTGATCATGCGGGCGACGCGGCCGTCGATGCCGTCGAGGATCGCGGCGAACACGATGGCGGCGACCGCCAGCTCCATCCGCCTTTCGGTCGACAGCCGGATCGCGGTGAGGCCGGCGCAAATCGCCAGCAGCGTGATCATGTTCGGCACCAGCATCCGCACCGGGATCGGGCGGAACCGGCGGCGGCGATACTCGGTGGAATTCGGATCGAATGGCGTCATGGCCCGAAGAATATAGCAAGCGCCGCCCGGCTCCGCCATTGTGGCCAGAACCGGCTGATGGGGCTGGCGAAACAGAGTTAATCGGCGCGATAAGTCCGGCCCGGATCGGCGTTGCGGAAATCCGCCAGAATCGTCTCGCCGGCGACCGCGGTCTGCCCCTCCGAGACCAGCGCCTTGGTGCCCTCGGGCAGATAGACGTCGAGCCGCGAGCCGAAGCGGATCAGGCCGAAGCGCTCGCCGGCGCCGATCGACTGGCCTTCCTTGACGAAGCAGACGATGCGCCGCGCCACGAGGCCCGCGATCTGGACCACGCCGATGCGCCCGTTCGAGGTCGAGATGACGAGCGAATTGCGCTCATTGTCCTCGCTCGCCTTGTCGAGCTCGGCATTGATGAAGGCGCCGGGCCGGTAGGCGATGCGGTCGATGCGGCCGACCACCGGGCTGCGGTTCACATGGCAGTTGAACACGCTCATGAACACCGAGACCCGCGGCAGCGGCTTGTCGCCGAGCCCGAGCTCGGCCGGCGGCAGCGCCTGCACCACCATCGAGACGCGGCCGTCGGCCGGCGATACCACGATGCCGTCGCGCAGCGGCGTTACCCGGACCGGATCGCGGAAGAACAGCGCGCACCAGACCGTCAGCAGCGTCCCGATCCAGCCCAGCGGAGTCCAGATCCAGAACAGGATCAGGCTCGCCAGAGCGAAGCCGCCAATGAAGGGATAGCCCTCGGGGTGGATCGGCGGGATCTGCGCGCGGATGGAATTGGCGATCGACATCAGAGCTCGCTTGCGTTTCCCCGCCCCATTTGGCGGGAGAGGCCCTAAATCGACTATTCCGCGGCGGTCGGCAAGGGTTTCTCACCCGCGTCAGGGGTGGAATCCTCCGACGATTCAGTGACCGCCGGCGGCAGCCGATTCGGCGCGGTGCCCTCGTCATCGACCTGGGCGAGCCGTTCGCGGGCCTCCTCGGCCTCGCGCTGCCGGTTCCACATGCTGGCATAGAGGCCGTCGGCGGCCAAAAGCCGCGCGTGGGTGCCGCGCTCGGCGATCCGGCCCTGGTCCAGCACGATGATCTCGTCGGCGCCGACGATGGTCGACAGCCGGTGCGCGATCACCAGCGAGGTGCGGTTGCGCGAGACCCGCTCCAGCGCGCCCTGGATTTCGTGCTCGGTGTGGCTGTCGAGCGCGGAGGTCGCCTCGTCCAGCACCAGGATCGGCGGCCCCTTCAGCACCGTGCGCGCGATCGCAACGCGCTGCTTCTCGCCGCCGGAGAGTTTCAGGCCGCGCTCGCCGACCTGCGTCTCATAGCCCTGCGGCGACATCCGGATGAAGCCGTCGATCTGCGCGAGGCGCGCCGCCTCCTCGACCTCGTCGTCGCCGGCGTCCCAGCGGCCATAGCGGATGTTGTAGCGGATGGTGTCGTTGAACAGCACGGTGTCCTGCGGCACCATGCCGATCGCCGAGCGCAGCGAGGCCTGCGTGACGGTCTTGATGTCCTGGCCGTCGATCAGGATGCGGCCGCTCGAGACGTCGTAGAGGCGGAACAACAGCCGCGAGATCGTCGACTTGCCGGCGCCGGAGGGACCGACGATCGCCACCGTCTTGCCGGCCGGCACCTCGAAGCTCAGGCCCTTCAGGATCGGCCGGTCCGCCTCGTAGGCGAAGCGGACATCCTCGAACCGCACGCTGCCGGCGGATACCGCGAGCGGCTTGGCCCCCGGCACGTCCTTCACCTCGGGATCGCGCGCCAGCACGTCGAACATCTTCTCGATGTCGATGATCGCCTGCTTGATCTCGCGATAGACCATGCCCATGAAGTTCAGCGGCTGGTAGAGCTGGATCATCATCGAGTTGATCAGCACGAAATCGCCGACGGTGTGCGTGCCGTTGCGGATGCCGAACGCGCACATCAGCATGGTCGCGGTCAGCCCCGCGGTGAAGATGATCGCCTGCCCGGTGTTGAGCACGGCGAGCGAGGTGTAGGTCTTCACGCTGGCCTGTTCGTAGCGCTCCATCGAGCGGTCGTAGCGCCGCGCCTCGCGTTCCTCGGCGCCGAAATACTTCACCGTCTCGTAGTTGAGCAGCGAGTCGATCGCCTTGGTGTTCGCCTCGGTGTCGGAATCGTTCATCCTGCGGCGGATCTCGATCCGCCACTCGGTCGCGATGTAGGTGAAGTACATGAACACGACGACCGTGAGCAGCACCGCGAGCACGTAGCGCCAGTCGAACTGCCAGAGCAGCACCGCCGCCAGCAGCGCGACCTCGACGATGGTCGGGATCAGCTGCAGGATCACCATCCGCACGATGGTCTCGATGCCGGAGCGGCCGCGCTCGAGGACGCGGGTCAGGCCGCCGGTCTTGCGCTCGAGATGGAAGCGCAGCGACAGCTCGTGCATGTGCACGAAGGTGATGTAGGCGAGCCGCCGCACCGCATGCATCGCGACGCGCGCGAAGATGCCGTCGCGCCACTGCGTCAGCACCGCCATGATGATGCGCACCGCGCCGTAGCTGATCGTCATCAGCACCGGCGAGGCGATCAGCCAGACCACCCAGTTCGAGGCCGCAACCGGCGCCGAGCCCGTGCCGTTCAGCGCATCGATCGCCCATTTGAAGGTGAACGGCACCGACAGCGTGGCGAGCTTGGCGAACAGCAGCAGCACCACCGACCAGATCACACGCATCTTCAAATCGGCGCGATCGCCGGGCCAGATATAGGGCCAGAGATGAACGAGGGTGCCGAGCAGCGTCCCCTTCTCGGCGGCCGGCGGCGTCGCCGTGGGCTGTGCGGCGCCGGTCACATTCTGTTGCGGCGGCACCATCAGGCGCCCGCCCGCGCGGTCACGGCGCGGCGGTCCGCTGCCATATCTTTTCCACGGTTTGCCATTGTGCCCGTCATATAGATCGTTTGAACGCGGCGTACAGGCATATGATGAAAATTGTTCGCGATTCGCGGGAATTTACGGGATTTTTCGCCTCTCAATCCCCATATCCGACTCTTGACCCTGTTTACGCTGCAGTGCCACAAGGATCGTATGAACCAAATCAAGACTGTCTGTGTTTATTGCGGCTCCGGCCCCGGTAACAATCCCCGTTTCGTTGAAGCTGCCGTCGCGCTCGGCAAGAGCTTTGCCGAAAACAACGTGCGCCTGGTCTATGGCGGCGGCTCGATCGGCCTGATGGGCGCGGTCGCGAAATCGACGCTCGACCACGGCGGCTCCGTCACCGGCATCATTCCCGAATTCCTGCGCGCGCGCGAGAACGCGCTGACCTCGGTCCAGGAGATGATTGTCACGCCCGACATGCATGAGCGCAAGCGCCTGATGTTCGAGCGCTCGGATGCATTCGTCGCGCTGCCCGGCGGCATCGGCACGCTGGAGGAGCTGGTCGAGCAACTGACCTGGCAGCAGCTCGGCCGTCACCATAAGCCGATTCTGCTCGCCAACGTCGATGGCTTCTGGGAACCCCTGCTCTCGCTGCTGAACCACATGCGCATGACCGAGTTCATCCGCCCGACGCTGCCGATCAACGTCTTGATGGCCGACCGCGTCGACGAGATCCTGCCGCGGCTACGTTCGGCGGTGGCACGCACGCCCGAGGCCGCGAAGGATCTCGCGCCCGAAGTGGCGCGGCGGCTCTGATCGTTCGGGTGCGCTAAACTATCCCCGTCATGCTGAGGAGCGCGGAACGCGCGTCTCGAAGCATGCACGGCCCGGCTGGTGGCCGTGCATCCTTCGAGGCTCGCAAGAGCTCGCACCTCAGGATGACGGATTACGTTGAGCGCTCGTCCAGCCTCACTCGCTCGGAAACGTCACGGCCTCGATGCGGTTGCCGTCGAGATCGAGGACGAAGGCCGCATAATAGCGCACGCGGTCGTGCGGGCGCAGGCCCGGAGGGCCATCGGAGAGGCCGCCTGACGCCAGCGCCGCAGTGTGGAAGGCATCGACCTCGGCGGTGGTCTTCGCGCGCAGGCAGATATGGGTGCCGCTCTCATGTGCGACCGGCGCCATCGTGGCGCGCAGATTGATCCAGAATTCGGGATAAGCCTTGCCGAAGCCGATCGTCGCCGGCCGCGTGACGAGGCGGCTCAGGCCGAGCGCGGCCAGCGTCGGCTCATAGAACCGCGCGGCGCGTTCGAGATCGCGAACACCGACGGAAACGTGGTCGATCATGGGCCCTCCTCCCGGACTCGTAGCCCGGATGAGCGAAGCGACATCCGGGGAAAACCGATCGAGACGCCCCCCGGATATCGCTTCGCTCATCCGGGCTACGGTCTCACGCCTGCGCGCCCGACTTCACCAGTTTGTAAAACACCGAATCCATCAGCGCCTGGAACGAGGCGTCGATGATGTTGGGCGAGACGCCGACCGTGGTCCAGCTCTCGCCGGTCTCGTCCTCGCTCTCGATCAAGACGCGCGTGACCGCCTCGGTGCCGCCATTGAGGATACGCACGCGATAGTCGATCAGCTTCAGGCCATCGATATATTTCTGGTACTTGCCGAGATCCTTGCGCAGCGCGACGTCGAGCGCGTTGACCGGGCCGTTGCCTTCGGCGGCCGAGATCAGCCGCTCGCCGTCGACGTCGACCTTCACCACCGCGAGCGCCACCGTGACGCGCTGGCCGTTGGCGTTGTAGCGCTGCTCGACATTGACGTCGAACTGCTCGACCTTGAAATATTCCGGCACCTTGCCGAGGGTGCGGCGCGCCAGCAGATCGAACGATGCGTTGGCGGATTCATAGGCGAAGCCCGCGGCCTCGCGCTCCTTCAATTCCTCGACCAGGCGCGTCAGCCGCGGATCGCTCTTGTCATAGGCGATGCCGGCACGGTCGAGCTCGGCCATCACGTTGGAGCGGCCGGCCTGATCGGATACCAGCACCTTGCGGTGATTGCCGACCAGTTCCGGCAGCACGTGCTCATAGGTCTGCGGATCCTTCATGACAGCGGACGCATGGATGCCCGTCTTGGTGACGAACGCGCTTTCGCCGACATAGGCCGCATGGCGGTTGGGCGCGCGGTTCAGCATGTCGTCGAGCGTGCGCGACACCTTCATCAGCGTCGCCAGCTTCTCCGTGGTGACGCCGATCTCGAACTTGTCGGAAAACTCCTGCTTCAGCTTCAGGGTCGGGATCAGCGAGCAGAGATTGGCGTTGCCGCAGCGCTCGCCAAGGCCGTTGAGCGTGCCCTGGATCTGGCGCGCGCCGGCCCGCACCGCGGCGAGCGAATTGGCGACCGCCTGCTCGGTGTCGTTATGGGCGTGGATGCCGAGATAGGCGCCGGGCACGTGCTTGACGACGTCGCCGACGATGGTCTCGATCTCATGCGGCATGGTGCCGCCATTGGTGTCGCACAGCACCACCCAGCGGGCGCCGGACTGATAGGCCGCCTTGGCGCAGGCAAGCGCGTAGTCGCGGTTCTCCTTGTAGCCGTCGAAGAAATGCTCGCAGTCGACCATCACCTCGCGGCCGAGCGCCTTCGCGGCCGCGACGCTGTCGCGGATCGAGGCGAGGTTCTCCTCGTTCGTGGTCTCGAGCGCGACACGGACCTGGTAGGCGGAGGATTTTGCGACGAAGCAGATCGCGTCCGCCTTGGCCTCGAGGATGCCGGCAAGCCCGGGATCGTTCGAGGCCGAGCGGCCCGGCCGCCGCGTCATGCCGAAGGCGGTGAAGCGCGCGTGCTCGAAGTCGGGCTTCCTGCTGAAAAACTCGCTATCGGTCGGATTGGCGCCGGGATAGCCGCCCTCGACATAGTCGATGCCGAGCGCGTCGAGCATGCCTGATATCACCTGCTTGTCCTGCAGCGTGAAGTCGACGCCGTTGGTCTGCGCGCCGTCGCGCAGCGTGGTGTCGAACAGATAGAGGCGCTCGCGGCTCACGCGTGGCCTCCCGGGGTCGCGACACCATCGAGCTGCTTCTGCATCGTGGTGTTGGCGAGCCACTCGTCATTGATGGTGACCGAGTTGCGCTGCTGGGCGACGTAGCCGCGCTTGCGGAAGAATTCCAGCGCGGTGTCGCTGGCATCGACCTTCAGGGTCTTGGTGCCGCGGGCGCTCGCGATCTTCTCCAGCGCATCGCACAGCGCGCTGCCGACGCCCTGCCCGACCGCGCTCGGATGCACATAGAGCATGTCGATGAGATCGGCGCCCTTCAGCGAGGCGAAACCGACCGGCGCGCCCTGCAAGGTCGCGATCAGCGTGAGCTCGCCGGCGAGCTTCTTGCCGAAGGCCGCCTCATCGTCGGCGGCCATCGCCCAGGCTTCCTGCTGCGCCTCGCTGTAGTCGTCGCCGGTCAGGTCCATGATCGAGGCCGCGAAGATCGCCGCCAGCAGCGGCGCGTCGTCAGGCAGATACGGGCGCAGTGCGGGTGCGGAACGGCTCATCGCGCGACCTCCCAGGTGGTGATCGGCTTTCCTTCGGCATCCTTTCCGTCCTTGATCGCCACGCCCATCGCGGCGAGCTGATCACGGATCCGATCGGACTCCTTGAAATCCTTGCGCGCTCGCGCCGCGGTGCGCTCGGCGATCAGCGCCTCGACGGCAGCGGCATCGACGCCGCTCGCCTGCTGCTTGCGGGCTTCCCACGCGGCCGCGCTCTCCGACAGGAAGCCGAGCAGCCGGAGCGAGCCGGCAAACTCCTTGCGGCTCTGTTCGCTGCTCGACGCAGCACCGCGCAGGCCGTGCAGCACCGCCATCGCCTGCGCCGTGTTGAGGTCGTCGTAAAGCGCCTCGACCATCGCCGGCGACGGCGCGCCGGGCTCGGCGTCGGCCGCGACCGCGTACCAGTCGTCGAGCGTCTTCGCGGCCTCCTCGGTGGCCTTCGCGGTCCAGTCGAGCGGCGAACGATAATGCGTCTTCAGCATGGCAAGCCGCAGCACCTCGCCCGGCCAATCGGCCAAGAGATCGCGGATCGTGAAGAAGTTGCCGAGCGACTTCGACATTTTCTCGCTCTCGATCTGCAGGAATCCGTTGTGCATCCAGACATTGGCCATGCGGTCGGAGTGGAACGCGCAGCAGGTCTGGGCGAGCTCGTTCTCATGGTGCGGGAACACCAGGTCGATGCCGCCGCCATGGATGTCGAACTTCTCGCCGAGATGCTTCCAGGCCATGGCCGAGCACTCGATGTGCCAGCCGGGACGGCCCTCGACCTTGATGCCGGCCGGCGACGGCCAGGAGGGCTCGCCCGGCTTCGACGGCTTCCAAAGCACGAAGTCGGTGTTGTCGCGCTTGTAGGGCGCAACATCGACGCGGGCGCCCGCGATCATCTCGTCGAGCGAACGCTTCGACAACGCGCCGTAGCGCGGCAGCATCGAGTTGGCCGCGTTCATCGCCTGCGGCGAGAACAGCACGTGATCCTCGGCGACATAGGCAAAGCCGCCGGCGACCAGCTTCTCGATGATCGCGCGCATCTCCGGAATATGCTCGGTGGCGCGCGGCTGCACGGTCGGCGGCAAGCAGCCGAGCGCGGTGACGTCGTCCTGATATTGCTGATAGGTCAGCTCGGTGACCTTGCGGATCGCCTCGTTCAGCGGCACGCCGGGATAATCCCGCGCGGCGCGGACGTTGATCTTGTCGTCGACGTCGGTGATGTTGCGGACATAGGTCACGTGGCCGGCGCCATAGCGATGGCGCAGCAGGCGAAACAGCACGTCGAAGACAATAGCCGCACGGCCGTTGCCGATATGGGCGAAGTCATAGACCGTCGGTCCGCAGGCATACATGCGGACGTTGGTGGCATCGAGCGGCACGAACGGCCGCTTCTCCCGGGTCAGCGTATCGTAGAGGCGCAAATCCATGGAAACCGTTCCCAGCGCCGCCTGTGATTTGAAGTTCCTGCTGTAATGGCAGCGAGATCGTTCAGGAACTTCAAATCACAGGCGGCATTAAACTTTACCTTTGTTGGCACCGGACCGGCTCTCGCATTCGCAACCCCGTTCGCCGCAAGAACGTGCGAATGCGAGAGCCGGTCCGGTGCTGGCCGGGCGGTCCAATGCTCTCATGTGTTGAGAAAAGACGGCCTCAGCCAGCGAATCGCTAGCTCATAATCTCGCGGCAAATGCTGCAGATGGCGAGGTGGCCGTTCATGGTTCCACCATGTCTCACGGCCCCATTATCGCGTCAAGGGGCTGTTTTCGGGCGGTTTGCCACCCCGCCCCGCACCGAAATCACGTCAACGCCCTCATGGTTAATCATTATTAAGGATTTGGGCGTATCCGGACGCATGCGGATTCCCCGCCATTTTCACTGGTGCACCATGCGGCCCGTTTCAGCATTGATTGCCTGCACGCTCTTCCTTGCTCCGTCCTTCCTTGCCTCCTCGGCCGCGTTGGCCGACAGCCGCGTCTTCATCGTCGCCAACCAGGCCGACGGCTACGGCATCGACCAGTGCCTGGCCCGCGGCGACCGCTGCGGTGCCTCCGCCGCCCGCGCCTATTGCCGGTCACGCGATTTTGCGCAGGCCACCAATTACCGCCGCGTCGATCCCGACGAGATCACCGGCGCGGTCCCGCACGCCGCCAACGAAAAATGCAGCGGCAACAGCTGCGGCGAATTCGTTGCCATCACCTGCCAGCGCTGAGCCAAGCCGCTGGCCAGACGGGGCTATTGCCACACCGGCGCCCCGGAAACGACGTGACGCTGCCCCGAGAAACGGCTATTGCAGCGGCCTTGCCCGCGCGCTTTGGCGTTGATCGCCGCGCGGCGTCGTTTTAATGGCCGGATATGCCCAATAGCTCCCGTTCTCGCTTCTCCCGCTGGTTTCTGACGTGCGCCGTGCTGGCCGGCATCGCCCTGCCCGCCACGCATGCCCTGGCGCAAGTGCCGCCCGGCCCGCCCGGTCCGGCTCCGCAAGGCGCGCCGCAGCCCAACCCGCAGGCCAATCCGATGTGCGGCCGGCTCGAAGGCCAGCTGGCGGCGATCGACCGCGGCGGCGGCTCCGGCGACCCGGCCAAGGATGAGCAGATCCGCCGCTATCAGGACGCGGCAACCCGCCAGCAGGGCGAGCTCGATCGGGTGACGGCGCAGGCCCGGCGCATGGGCTGCGACAGCTCCGGGTTCTTCTCGCTCTTCAATAACAATTCGGCGCAGTGCGGTCCGGTCAACACCCAGATCCAGCAGATGCGCGCCAATCTCGACCAGATCACCGCCAATCTCGAGCGGCTGCGCTCCGGCGGGCTCGGCGGCGCCGACCGCGAGAACCAGCGCCGCTCGGTCCTGACCGCGCTGGCGCAGAACAATTGCGGCCCGCAATATGCCGCGGCCGCGCGTGGCCCCGGCAACTTCCTCGAGAACCTGTTCGGCGGCGGTGGCGGCGGCAATCCCAACAATCCGCTGCCCCCGCCCGATGCGCAGTATGGCGCCCAGTCCGGCACCTTCCGCACCGTCTGCGTCCGCACCTGCGACGGCGCCTATTTCCCGATCTCGTTCGCAACGGTGCAGGCGCGCTTCGCGGCCGACGAGCAAATCTGCAAGGCGCAGTGCCCTGCCGCGGATGCCAGCCTGTTCACCTACCGAAATCCCGGCGAGGACATCAACCAGGCGGTCTCGATCAGCGGTGTATCCTACTCGTCGCTGCCGAACGCCTTCAAGTACCGCACCGAGTTCAATCCGTCCTGCTCCTGCAAGCCGGCCGGCCAGAGCTGGGCCGAGGCGCTGAAGGCGGTCGACGACAAGGCGTCCGCCGAGCAGCAGGGCGACATCATCGTCACCGAGGAGAGCGCGCGGAAGATGCAGCAGCGCGCCCAGACCAAGGCCGCGGCCGGCAAGAAGGGCGCGCCCGCCGCTGCAGCTCAACAGCAGCCCGCAGCCGCTGACGCCACGGCACCGGCGGCCGCGCCGGCGAGCGACGGCCAGATCCGCACCGTCGGCCCGACCTTCATCCCGAAGCGGTAGGAAGAGTTCAGCCCTCGAACGCTTCCGCTGACGCGCGCGAGGTGCGCGCCACCAGCGTCTCGTCGGGCGCCGGCAACGCCTTGCCGAAATCGCGGAAGCGGTTGGTGATGGGATAGCGGCGGTCGCGGCCGAAATTCTTCCGCGTCACCTTCACCCCTGGCGCCGCCTGCCGCCGCTTGTATTCGGCGACGTTGAGCAGGCGATCGACCCGGGCCACCACATCGCGGTCGAAGCCGGCTTCGATGATGGCCGCCAGCGGCTCCTCGCGCTCGACCAGCCGTTCGAGGATCGCGTCCAGCACGTCGTAGGGCGGCAGCGAATCCTGGTCGGTCTGGTTCTCGCGCAACTCCGCGGTCGGCGGCCGGATGATGATGTTGACCGGGATCACCTCGCCTGACGGGCCGAGCGCGCCGTCCGGCTTCCAGCCGTTGCGCAGGCTCGACAGGCGGAACACCTCGGTCTTGTAGATGTCCTTGATCGGATTGAAGCCGCCGTTCATGTCGCCATACAGCGTGGCGTAGCCGACCGACATCTCCGACTTGTTGCCGGTGGTCACCACCATGGCGCCGGTCTTGTTGGAGATCGCCATCAACAGCGTGCCGCGGGCGCGCGCCTGCAAATTCTCCTCGGTGATGTCGCGCTCCAGCCCCTTGAACACCGGCGCCAGAATCGTCTCGAAGCCGTTCACGGCATCGGCGATCGGCAGGATCTCGTAGCGGATGCCGAGCGCCGCGGCGAGCTTGGCGGCATCGTCGAGCGACACCTGCGCGGTGTAGCGGAACGGCAGCATCACGCCGCGCACCTTGTCGGCGCCGAGCGCATCGACCGCGATCGCCGCGCACAGCGCCGAGTCGATGCCGCCGGAGACGCCGAGCAGCACGCCGGGAAAACCGTTCTTGCGGACATAGTCGCGCAGTCCGAGCACGCAGGCCGCGTAATCGGCCTTGTCGCCCTCGAGCTGCGCCGTGATCGGCCCGTTGCAGCGCCAGCCGTCGGCGGTCTTGCGCCAGGTCAGCGTCGTGATGTTCTCCGCGAACGCCGGAAGCTGCGCCGCGACGGAGAGATCGGCATTCAGCGCGAACGAGGCGCCGTCGAAGATCAGCTCGTCCTGGCCGCCGACCTCGTTGAGATAGACCAGCGGCAGTCCGCTCTCGGTGACGCGCGCCACCACGATCGACAGCCTGAGGTCGGCCTTGTCGCGGGCATAGGGCGAGCCGTTCGGCACCACCAGAATCTCGGCGCCGGTCTCGGCGAGACATTCGACGACGTTCTCGTACTCTTCGGACTCCTCGAGCCAGATGTCCTCGCAGATCGGCACGCCGATGCGCACGCCGCGCACCGTCACCGGACCCGGCGCCGGGCCGCGCGCGAACAGCCGCTTCTCGTCGAACACGCCGTAATTCGGCAGATTGGCCTTGAAGCGCAGCGCGGCGATGCGGCCGCCGTCGAGCAGCGCGCAGGCATTGTAGAGCTTGTCGTCCTCGACCCAGGGCGTGCCGATCAGCATCGCCGGGCCGCCATCCCTGGTCTCGCGCGCCAGTTCCTCGATCGCGGCGCGGCAGGCCGACTGGAACGCCGGCTTGAGCACCAGATCCTCCGGCGGGTAGCCGGCGATGAACAGCTCCGACAGCACCACGAGGTCGGCGCCGTCGGCCTTGGCCGCCTCGCGCGCGGCGCGCGCCTTCGCGGCGTTGCCGGTGACGTCGCCGACCGTCGGATTGAGTTGCGCCAGGGTGATCTTGATCTGTTGTTCGCTCATACGCTTAAGTTGTCCTGCACAACAGCAAACTTCAATCACCTTCCGGTCATGGTGCGATTGCAGAAATCGCACCATGACCGGCGGGAGCTGCTTTTGAGCATGATCTGATCGGAAAACCGGTTCCCACTTTTCCGGATCATGCTCGGGAATCAGAACGCGCCCATGCGTTCGGCGAGGGCGAACAGCCAGAACACCCCGGCCATGACGAGCGCGACGCCGACCGCGGCCGAGCCCATGTCCTTGACCCGCCCGATCTGCGGATCGTGATCCATGGTCAGGCGATCGGCGAGCTTCTCGATCGCGGTGTTGAGCAGCTCGATGACGAGCACCAGCACCACGGTTGCGACCAGCTCGACCCGGCGCATCACGGTGGCGCCGACCAGCCAGGCCAGCGGCAGCGACAGCGCCAACGCCACCACCTCCTCGCGAATCGCCTGCTCCGAGCGAATGGCGAATGCCAGCCCGTTGCGCGAGTTGATGGTGGCTCGCCAGAACCTCAGCAAGTCACTGCCCCCAAGTCACGTCCCAAGTCACCAGCCCCAAGTCACCTGCCCCAAGTCACCTGCCCCAAGTCACCTGCCCCAAATCACAACCCCGCGGCGGCCGGCATCGGCTTGACCTTGCCGGCGCGCTCCTGCTTCAAGAGCTCGGCGATCAGGAAGGCCATGTCGATCGACTGCTCGGCATTGAGGCGGGGATCGCAGACCGTGTGGTAGCGGTCGTTGAGGTCCTCATCGGTGATGGCGCGCGCGCCGCCGATGCATTCGGTGACGTCCTGTCCGGTCATCTCCAGATGCACGCCGCCGGCATGGGTGCCTTCGGCAGCGTGGATCTGGAAGAACGACCTCACCTCCGACAGCACGCGGTCGAACGGCCGCGTCTTGTAGCCCGAGGTCGAGGTGATGGTGTTGCCGTGCATCGGATCGCACGACCACACCACCTTGCGCCCTTCCCGCTGCACGGCGCGGATCAGGCCCGGCAGATGGTCGCCGACCTTGTCGGCGCCGAACCGGTTGATCAGGGTCAGGCGCCCCGGCTCATCTTCGGGATTGAGGATATCGATCAGCTTCAGCAGCTCGTCGGGCTTCAGCGACGGGCCGCATTTCAGGCCGATCGGATTCTTGATGCCGCGGAAATATTCGACATGGCCGTGATCGAGCTGGCGGGTGCGATCGCCGATCCAGATCATGTGGCCGGAGGTCGCGTACCAGTCGCCGGTGGTGGAATCGACCCGCGTCATCGCCTGCTCGTAGCCGAGCAGCAGCGCTTCGTGGCTGGTGTAGAAATCGGTGGCGCGCAGCTCGGGATGGCTCTCGAGGTCGAGGCCGCAGGCGCGCATGAAGTTCAGCGCATCCGAGATGCGGTCGGCCAGCTCCTTGTAGCGGCGGGACTGCGGCGAATCTTTCAGGAAGCCGAGCATCCACTGATGCACGCTGCCGAGATTGGCGAAGCCGCCGGTCGCGAACGCGCGCAGCAGGTTCAGCGTCGCGGCGGATTGGCGATAAGCCATCAGCTGGCGCTGCGGATCGGGAATGCGCGCTTCCGGCGTGAAGGCGATGTCGTTGACGATGTCGCCGCGATAGCTCGGCAGCTCGACGTCGCCCTGCTTCTCGGTCGGCGACGAGCGCGGCTTTGCGAACTGGCCGGCGATGCGGCCGACCTTCACCACCGGCAGCGCGCCGGCATAGGTCAGCACGACCGCCATCTGCAGGAAGACGCGGAAGAAGTCGCGGATGTTGTTGGCGCCGTGTTCGGCAAAGCTCTCGGCGCAGTCGCCGCCCTGCAGCAGGAAGGCCTCGCCGGCGGCGACCCGCCCCAGCGCCTTCTTCAGGCTGCGCGCCTCGCCCGCGAACACCAGCGGCGGAAAGGTCGCCAGCTGGGCCTCGACATCGGCCAATGCCTTGGCATCGGGATAATCGGGCACCTGCAGCACCTTCTTGGCGCGCCAGCTATCGGGTGTCCACCGCTCGGACATGAGGTCAACTCCTGAGCAAAAACCGCAACTTAATCACGGCATGAGGAAAGCCCGGCTTATACACAGGGCCCCGCTTTCCCGCTAGAAGGATTCCTGCAATCTGGTCAAGCCCTTGCAGGGAAATCCGAATTCGCATTTGGTAGAGCATAGCATGAATGCCGTGGAAATCGCCGTGGCCTCCGCCGCGCTGGACGACGTTTTTAGCGACGACATCGTCGTGCCGGCCGCGGACGGCTATCCGCTCGCCGCGACGCTGTTCCTGCCGCGCGGCACGCGGCGCCACGCCGTCCTGATCAATTCGGCAACCGCCGTGCCCCGCAAGGTCTATCGCGGCTTTGCCGGCTACCTCGCCCGCCGCGGCGCGGCGGTGCTGACCTACGACTACCGCGGCACCGGCGACAGCCGGCCGATGGCGGCGACCGGCCTTAACAAGCCGAAATCGCTGGCCGGCTTCAAGGCCACGATGGCGGACTGGGCCGCGCTCGACGCCACCGCGGCGGTGAACTGGATGCGCGAGCGCTACCGCAACCTCCCCTTCGCCTATGTCGGACACTCCTTCGGCGGCCAGGCCCTCGGGCTGCTGGCCAACAATGCCGAGATCCCGCGCGCGCTCCTGATCGCCTCGCAGGCGGCCTATTGGAAGCTGATGGCCTCGCCCGAGCGCTACCGCGTCGTCGCCTTCATGAACGGCGTCGGCCTGCCGCTGGCGCGCACGCTCGGCTATCTGCCCGCCTGGGCCGGCCTCGGCATGGACCTGCCGAGGGGCGCGTTCGAGCAATGGCGGAGCTGGCTGATGCGGGAGCGCTATCTGCTCGATGATGCCACGCTGACGGCGCGCGAAAATTTTCCGAAGTTCAAGGGCAGGCTCCGCGCGCTTGTCATGACCGACGACATCTGGGCGACGCGGCCGGCGGTCGAGTTGCTGTGCTCCGCCTTCACGTCGATCACGCCCGAGATCATCTTGATCCGTCCCGCCGATGCCGGCGCGAAAGCGATCGGCCATTTCGGCTTCTTCCGCAGCGAACACCGCGATGCGCTGTGGCGTGGCGCCGCGGAGTGGCTCGAGGCGGAGGGATAAGCGCGGGCTCTCTCCGCCGTCGTCCTGGCGAAAGCCAGGCCCCACAACCACCGCATTTGGATTGTGAATGGGATCGCGGCCCCAACGCCGTGCCGCAATGATCACCTGGGGTAATAGGTCCTGGCCTTCGCCAGGACGACGATGAGGATGGCTTTCGCGCGATGCGATGCACCGCTGCGTAGCTCATCCCGCTGTCATCGCCCGGTTCGCACTTGCTGGCCACATCGGTGTCGTCCCGGCGAAGGCCGGGACCCATGCTCCGCGGCGCTCGTTGTTATCGGGACTCGTCGTTCCACCATCGCGCAACAAATGATCATTCGTGGTTATGGGTCCGGCTTTCGCCGGGGCGACACCGGACGTATTGCGCCGCCGGTGAGACATACTTTCGCATTGTCGCGACATGAATCGCCCGAGCCTTGCTCTTCAACTTGGATCCGCGGTCAAAATGATGGGTATCGCTTCGCTCCACCCCTCCTGCCAGTCTCACACCACCTTGCGCGGCGCCGCCGTCGCCGCATCACCTGTGTTCGGCGTCCCGGTCGGCTCGATCAGCAGCAGATGCACCTCTTCCTTTGCGACCGGCCGGTGCTCGACGCCTTTTGGCACGATGTACATCTGCCCGGGAGTTAGCGTGACGGTGCGATCGCGCAGCTCGATGTCGAGGATGCCTTTCAGGACGAGGAAGAAGTCGTCGGTGTCGTCGTGCTTGTGCCAGACGAACTCGCCCTGCACCTTCACCACCATGACGTCGCAGGCATTGAATTGCGCGACGGTGCGCGGCGACCAGTGATCGGAGAATGTCGACAGTTTCTGCGAAAGATCGATCGCGCCGCTCATGATGCCTCCGGGTCCGGGCCAGCCTGCCGGACTCGTTAGCTCAGCCGTGCGACGCACTCAATGCACGCCCCTTAATCTCTCCGGATAAGCACTCGGCTCATTGTGCCCCTTGATATCGCAAGGCGCTTCTCCGTTGGTGGCTCGCCGCGCCAGCAGTTCCTTTTCGGCCTGATACCAGAGCTGATCCATCTTGCCCGGCGGCTCGCCGGCGTCCTTCCACAATTCGTAGGCGCGGGTCCGGATCTCCTGCTCGGTTGGGCCTCTCATGCGCGGCTCCCTCAATTTGAGACATCAAACTGTTTGAGAGTGGAACGGACAGTATAGCGCAAGGTTCCAGGGTGCGCGAGACGGCCGCGCGCCGAGGGCGCGTCTGCACAAGCGCCGCTGCGCGAAACCGCGTTCGATTTGAGCGCGCGAAGCGGCCCCGGGAAAAGCCGCCGATGGATATGCATGTCAACAAGGGTGCCCTAATTCGCGGGCGCACGAAGCGCGGCCGTCGGCGCCGGTCTTGCGGAGGCGCGCTACCCCTTCTGAGGTATGAAACCTTTTGCCCGCTTCCGCAGACAAAAACTCATCAGGATTTTGTCACGACCTTCCTGGGGCTAGAGACAGCGCCGTCCGCATGTATTTTAAGCGGGCGGCGTTGGGCTGTCAGGCAGAGCTCGTTCCCCGCTCGCGATCGCCAGAGAGCACCTGGACGGCAGCGCCGGCCCGCGGGTTACCGCTACTCCGCCGCCTGGCGCACGTGGCGCGCGGTCGGCGTCCGCATCGTCACCAGCTCTTCGGAGGCGGTCGGATGCAGCGCGATGGTGGCGTCGAAATCGGCCTTGGTCGCCTTCATCTTGACGGCGATCGCGACGGCCTGGGTGATTTCGGCGGCGCCATCACCGACGATATGGCAGCCGAGCACGCGGTCGCTCGCGCCGTCGACCACGAGCTTCATCAGCACGCGGGTGTCGCGGCCGGACATCGTCGCCTTGATCGGGCGGAAATCGGTCTTGTAGATGTCGACGTGGCTGAACTGCGCCCGCGCCTCTTCCTCCGTCAGACCAACGGTGCCGACCTCCGGCTGCGAGAACACCGCGGTCGGGATTGTGGCGTGGTCGACCTGGACCGGGCGCTTGCCGAACACGGTGTCGGCGAAGGCATGGCCCTCACGGATGGCAACCGGGGTCAGATTGGTGCGGTGGGTGACGTCGCCGACCGCGTAGATGTTGTCGACCGAGGTCTTCGACCAGCCGTCGACCTGGATGCCGCCATTGGCGGGATTGATGGCGACGCCCGCGGTCTCCAGTCCGAGACCCCGGACATTGGGATGCCGGCCGATCGCGAACATCACCTGGTCGGAGGCGATGCTCGAACCATCAGACAAATGGGTGGTGAAGTCACGGCCGTGCTTGTCGATCTTCGCCACCGTGCGGCCGGTGATGATGGTGATGCCGCGCTTCTCCATCTCGGCGCGGACATGCTTGCGCACGTCCTCGTCGAAGCCGCGCAGGATGTTGTCGCCGCGATAGATCACCGTGACGTCGGAGCCGAAGCCGGCGAAGATGCCGGCGAACTCCAGCGCGATGTAGCCGCCGCCCTGGATCACGATCCGCTTCGGCAGCTCCTTGAGGTGAAACGCCTCGTTGGAGGAGATCACGTGCTCGATGCCGGGCACGATCGGCCCGTGATTGGGCGCGCCGCCGGTGGCGATCAGGATGTACTTCGCCGTCACCTTCTCGCCGGTGGCGAGTCTGATGGTGTGGGTATCCTCCAGCACCGCGCGGGTCTTCACGATCCGTGCGCCCGACTTCTCGACATTGCTGGTGTAGGCGCCCTCGAGCCGGGCGATCTCCTTGTCCTTGTTGGCGACCAGCGTCGTCCAGTCGAACGAGACCTGCCCGATGCTCCAGCCGAAGCCGACCGCGTCCTCGATCTCGTCGTGGACGTGGCTGCCGATCACGAACAGTTTCTTCGGCACGCAGCCGCGGATCACGCAGGTGCCGCCCATCCGGTACTCTTCGGCGACCATGACCTTCGCGCCGTAGCCGGCGGCGATGCGGGCGGCACGAACGCCGCCCGAACCACCACCGATGACAAACAGGTCGACGTCAAACTCGGCCATTCTTGCACCCAACCTTGGCAACCACGCCGGAAATCGGCTCTTGCAACTGGTTCCCCTGATCCTGAGGAGCCCGCGAAGCGGGCGTCTCGAAGGATGGAGGCCACAGAGGGGCCTCATGGTTCGAGACGCGCTCCGCGCTCCTCACCATGAGGGTCCAATAGCGCCGCGCGCTCAGATATCCTTGCCGCGCTTCTTCATCTCGGCCTTGAACTGGGCGTTGACGATCACGCCAAACTGCTGCGCCCACTGCTGCATATATTGCAGCGAATCGTTGATTGCCTTGGGCTCGGAGGTCAAAAGCTTCTGACCGAGCGGCGTCTTGTAGAAGATCACGAGATCCTTGAGCTCCTGCTCGGTGAACTCGGCGGCGTAGAGCTGCGCCATGCCCTCGCCGATTTCCTTCTCGCTGCCAGCCAGATTCTTGGCGACGACCAGCGCAACCTCGTTGAGATCCTTCTGGTAGTTCAGGTACTGCTGCAGCAGACCGGTCTTGGTCTTCTCGATGATTCCCGGAACGGCGCCTGCATACATCACCGCGACGTTCTTCATCGTCAGGATTTCCTTGGCGTATCCGATCGCCGCGGGGGTCGACTGCTTGACGTCCTTGGGCATGGCGGGCAACTGCGGCTGCTGCGCCATCGCCGGTGCGAGCGCCAGTCCAGCCGCCAGGGCCGCAGCCGACAAAAGTCCCGAAAAACGCTTCATTCCAAGTCTCCTTGCTTGCGGCCTCATGGCCGTTCAACAACCCGAATTCCCTGCGCGCCGGCCAGCACGGCGACGCTGCCAAGCCCAATGAACAGGCCGTGTTCGACCACGCCTGGAATCACGCTGAGCAGACCGGCAAGACGCGGCGGATCGCCGATCCGGCCGAGATGGGCATCGACGATCCAGTGGCCGCCATCGGTGACAAAAACGTGACCGTCCTTGCCCTTCCGGATCAGCATTTCGCCGGACACGCCGGCCTTAGCGAATGCCCGCGCCATCGCGGCCTGCGTTGCAGCCAGCCCGAACGGGATCACCTCGACCGGCAGCGGGAAGCGGCCGAGCACGTCGACCCATTTGCTGTCGTCGGCGATCACGATCATGCGATCACTGGCGGCCGCGACGATTTTCTCGCGCAGCAGCGCACCGCCGCCGCCCTTGATCAGGTTGAGCGCCGGGTCGATCTCGTCGGCGCCGTCGATGGTGAGGTCGAGATGGTCGATCTCGTCCAGCGTGGTCAGCGGAACGCCGCAGCGGATCGCATCCGCGCGGGTCGCTTCCGAGGTCGGCACGCCGATCACCTTCATGCCCGCACGGACCTTCTCGCCGAGCAGCTCGACGAAGTGCTTGGCGGTCGATCCGGTGCCGAGCCCGAGCTTCATGCCGTCGCGCACCTCTTCGAGCGCGCGCGCCGCCGCCTGGCGTTTCAGTGCGTCCATGTCCACGTGCCGACAACCCCTCGGTTGGTCCGTTACGGGCCGCCATCGGGTGGCCCGGCGGGCGCATATCTAGCGTCGTTTTGCAGGCAGGAATAGCGGCAAGCGGACCAGTCTTTAGGCCGAAACGGCGTCCATCGCGGCCAAAATCGCCGAAAAGCGCTCCTCGACCTCAGCCCGCATCCCGGGGTGGGTGAAAATGTACAACTGGTCGTCGCGGATCGCGGCCAGCACCTGCCCCGCAACCGACGCCGGATCGAGACCGGCCTCCAGGCGGCGCGCGATCTCGGCGACGACAGCGGCCATCGGGCTTGCCGGATCGAGCTGACGGGCCGGGCCGTACTGCTCGCCGCGGTTGCGCCCGCTCTCGCCGATCCGGGTCCGCACAAAGCTCGGACAGAGCACGCTGACGCCGATCCCGAGCGGCCTCAGCTGCATGGCGAGCCCTTCGGACAGGCTGACGACGGCGAACTTGGTCGCCGAATACGGGCTCAAGCCAAGCCCGCTTCTTATCCCGGCCATCGATGCCGTGTTGACGATATGACCGCCCTCGCCGTGCTGGCGGATGTGCGGCAGGAAGCTCCTGATGCCGTGCACGACGCCCATCAGATTGACGTCGATCACCCAGCGCCAGTCGTCGATCGAGATCGGGTCAATGCCGCCGCCGGCTGCGACGCCGGCATTGTTGCAGAGGACATGAACCCTGCCGAAGGCGCGGAACGATGCCTCTGCCGCGCGATCGACGCTCAAGGGATCGGCAACGTCGCAGACCACGCCATGGACATCCGCGCCGCCGGCGCGCAGCGCATCGACGGCCTTGTCCAGCGGACCGGTTTCGATGTCGGCGAGCATCACCTTCATGCCCTCGCGGGCGAAGGCGGTTGCCATCGCAAGTCCGATTCCGCTGGCCGCGCCGGTGACAAAAGCGGCTTTTCCAGCAAGTTCCCGCATCTCAGCCTCCCTTGTTTCATGACGTGCCCACATCTACTCTTGCATCGCAGCGCCCGGCCCGATAGCCAAAAGCATCATGTCCGCGTCCTCTCCCCCCATCGTTGTGTTCGATCTCGACGGCACGCTGGTCGACACCGCGCCAGATCTGATCAGCGCGCTGAACTACGTGCTCGACCGGGAGGGCCTGCGGCCGGTGCCGCTCGCCGCCGCCCGCAACATGATCGGCGCCGGCGCGCGCAAGCTGCTCGAACGCGGGCTCGAGGTGGAGGGCCGCGCGGTCAGCTTCGGCGACCTCGACCGCTTGACCAAGGATTTCGTCGACTATTATGCCGAGCACATCGCCGACGGCTCGCGCCCGTTCGACGGGCTCGAAGCCGCGCTCGATCGGCTGGCGGCCAAAGGCCATCTTCTTGCGGTGTGCACCAACAAGCTGGAGTGGCTGTCGAAGCTGCTGCTCGACCGGCTCGGACTGACCCCGCGCTTTGCCGCGATCTGCGGCGCCGACACCTTCGGCATCGCTAAGCCCGATCCGACGTTCCTGCGCGAGACGGTGGTCCGCGCCGGCGGCCGGCTGCCCGGCGCCATCATGGTCGGCGATGCAGGCCCCGATGTCGGGGTGGCACGGCGCGCCCAGGTCCCGGTGATCGGCGTCGATTTTGGCTATACCGACGTCCCGATGACTGAGCTGAAGCCGGACCGGCTGATCAGCCATATGCGCGATCTGCCGGACGCCGTCGGCAGCCTGAGCGCGGCATAGACTTTCCGCAACACACTGATATCGCTTGGCAATACTTAGCCATGCGATTCCGCCATTAACCATCCTTTAACGAGCAGGCCCCCCACTGTTGCGCCTCTGTTCCGACGCACCTATGGTCCGCTCCGGGGATTGTGGCTGATTGCCGCAGTAGAGTGTGGATCATGCGTCGTATCATCGTAATTGCGGCCGCCGGGCTGAGCCTGGCCGGCTGCTCCTCCTTCTCATTGGATTCGTTCAAGTCGGCGCCGCCGCCGATGCCGGTGCAGCTGGATTCGAACCCGCCGGGCGCCGACGCCGTGACCTCGCTCGGACCGGGCTGCAAGACGCCCTGCACCGTGTCGATCCCGGCGCCGGAGACCAACTTCTCCGTCACCTTCAACATGCCGAAGTTCCAGCCGGCGACCGTGCCGGTCACCGTGACCCGCGTTCCCGGCGACTTCACCACGCCGGCCACCACCACGCTGGATCCGAGTCCGGTGTTCGCCGAGTTGCAGCCGGCCGGCCCGCCGCCGCGTGCGGCGAAGAAGCCGGTGCGGAAGAAGAAGCCGAAGCCGGCTGCCGCTGCGGCGCCTGCCGCCGCTCCGGACTCCGCGTTCCCCGCCCCGAGCGCGGCTGCGCCGGCGCCGGCCGCCGCTCCGTCGCGCTAGCGCGGGCGGCTGCACCGGATTTGCACCGCACAAAAGTCCGGTCCAAAGCCGGGTTTTTGTATTTGGCCGAGACACATCCGCGATTGCGATCATGCATCGCGCGATATGCCTCGCCTATCGCTTTGCATGTTGCGGATCATCCATACGATCATCCCTTGGGACGCATTGTGACAACGCGCCAACATGCATAGATTGCGGATGCCGGAGCCGATCACGGCGCGGCAGGCAGGGAACAGATTGCAAGGCCCGAACTGAATGAACGGATCCACGCAAGCGCATTCCGACACGCTGTTTCGTCCGATGACCGATCCGTTCGGCCGGACCATCCGTTATTTGCGCGTCTCCGTCACCGACCGCTGCGACCTGCGCTGCTTCTATTGCATGTCGGAAGACATGACCTTCCTGCCGAAGGCCGATCTCCTGACGCTGGAAGAGCTCGACCGGCTCTGCTCGGCCTTCGTCGCCAAGGGCGTGCGCAAGATCCGCCTCACCGGCGGCGAGCCGCTGGTCCGCCGCAACGTGATGGGCCTGGTCCGCTCGCTGTCGCGCCATCTGACCACGGGCGCACTCGACGAATTGACGCTGACCACCAACGGCTCGCAGCTGGCGCGCTTCGCTCAGGAGCTGGCCGATTGCGGCGTGCGCCGCGTCAACGTCTCGCTCGACACGCTCGACCCCGTAAAATTCCGGGCCATCACCCGCTGGGGCGACATCGACAAGGTGTTGTCGGGCATCGAGGCGGCGCGGTCGGCGGGACTCGCGGTCAAGATCAACGCGGTCGCGCTGAAGAACATGAACGAGGACGAGATTCCCGCGCTGATGGAATGGGCGCACGGCAAGGGCATGGGCCTCACCTTGATCGAGGTGATGCCGATGGGCGATATCGGCGAAGGCCGGATCGATCAGTACGTGCCGCTGTCCTTGATGCGCGCACGGCTCGAGAAGCACTACACGCTGACCGATCTTTCCGACGACACCGGCGGCCCCGCCCGCTACGTCCGGGTCGCCGAGACCGGCGGCAAGCTCGGCTTCATCACGCCGATGACCCATAATTTCTGCGAATCCTGCAACCGGGTGCGGATCACCTGCACAGGGACGCTGCACACCTGCCTCGGCCACGAGGACGCCTCCGACCTGCGCCGGCCGCTGCGCGCCTCCGCCGACAACGACTTGCTGGCGGCGGCCATCGACCGGGCCATCGGACTGAAGCCGAAGGGGCACGATTTCATCATCGACCGCCGCCACAACCGTCCGAGCGTCAGCCGCCACATGAGCGTGACCGGCGGCTAAGCCGCCGCCCGAGCCGCAGGTGCGGCGAAATCCCCTTCAATATCAACAAACTTCCAATTGACGGCGGGATTTCCCGCTGGTTTGGTGCGTCAGCTTCATGCTAGCTCGGCTGGATAAGCCGCTGCGCCTCCCGGGCGCCGTCAAGACTGCTGGGGCCCACGTGGGGAGGACTGACGTTGCAATCGCTCTTGAAATTGAGCCGTGGAATTGACGCGTTCACGCGCTGGACAGGCAAGCGTCTGGCGTGGCTGATCCTGCTCGCCGTGATCATCTCGGCCATCAACGCGATCGTCCGCAAGACCTTCGACGTATCTTCAAATTCCTGGCTCGAGCTGCAGTGGGTGCTTTTCAGCATCGTCTTTCTGCTGTGCTCGCCGTGGACCCTGCTCGACAATGAGCACATCCGGATCGACATCGTGAACAACCTGCTGCCAAAGCGCGTGCGTGACGTGATCGATGTGATCGGACATGCATTCTTTCTGCTCCCGCTGTGCGTCGTCATGATCATCACGGGCGGGCCCTTCTTCTGGCGCTCCTATCAAATCAACGAGCAGTCGGGCAATGCCGGCGGACTGCCGCAATGGCCCGCGAAATCGCTGATCATCATCGCCTTCTCATTTCTTTTCGTTCAAGGCATTTCCGAATTGATCAAGCGCATCGCGGTCATGCGCGGACTCATATCCGATCCGCACGCGTCCCAGGTGACGGCCATCGAAGCCGAGGTCGAGCACCTCGTCGAGGCGATCGAAAAGCACTGATCGTCGGTCGCGATCGCAGGGGGAGACTGGATGACTGCGTTTCTTATTGAGAATATGGCGCCAATCATGTTCGCGTCGCTGGTGGTCATGCTGCTGCTTGGCTATCCCGCGGCGTTTTCGCTCGGCGCCGTCGGCCTGATCTATGCCATCGTCGGCATTCAGCTCGGGGAATTCCGGCCGGACTTCCTGCAAGCGCTGCCGGAACGCGTCTACGGCGTGATGAACAACGATACGCTGCTTGCGATTCCGTTCTTTACATTCATGGGCCTCGTGCTGGAGCGATCCGGCATGGCGGAGGATTTGCTCGACACGATCGGGCAATTGTTCGGAACCATCCGCGGCGGCCTCGCCTATGCGGTCGTTTTCGTTGGCGCGCTGCTGGCGGCGACCACCGGCGTGGTTGCGGCTTCCGTGATCTCGATGGGCCTGATCTCGCTCCCGATCATGCTGCGCTACGGCTACGACCGCCGTATGGCCACCGGTATCATTGCGGCGTCAGGCACGCTGGCGCAGATCATTCCGCCATCGCTGGTGCTGATCGTGATGGCCGACCAGCTCGGCAAGTCGGTCGGCGACATGTATGAGGGAGCGTTCATTCCCGGACTGGTGCTGGCCGGGCTCTATGCCGGCTATGCCTTTCTGGTCACTCTGATCTTTCCGAAGGCGGCCCCGGGGCTGCCGGCTGATGCGATCGGCTTTCGCGAGAAGAGCGGCGGCCGCGGACTTTGGTCGCTGGGCGCCCTGTTCCTTGCAAGCTGCGCGTTCGGCTGGTTCATGATGCGCAATTCCGACACGCACGGCGCCGATTTCGTCGTACTCAGCATGTTCTTCGGCATCCTGTTTGCGTTCTTCGTCGCGGTCGTGAACTGGATCATCGACAGACTCACCGGCTTCCGCTTCCTGTCCGCGATGGCGCAGCAGACCACCTTCGTGATGGTGCCCCCGCTGTTCCTGATCTTCCTCGTGCTCGGCACGATCTTCATCGGCATCGCCACCCCGACCGAGGGCGGCGCGATGGGTGCAGCAGGTGCGCTGATCCTCGGTGCATTCAAGCGCCGGCTGAGCTGGGATTTGGTCCGCCAGGCCGTGGAATCGACCGCGAAACTTTCGGCTTTCGTCGTCTTCATCCTGGTCGGCGCACGCGTCTTCTCGCTGACCTTCTATGGCGTGAACGGCCATGTCTGGGTCGAGCATCTCCTGACCTCGCTGCCCGGCGGACAAGTCGGCTTCCTGATCTTCGTCAACGTCTTCGTGTTCGTGCTGGCCTTCTTCCTCGATTTCTTCGAGCTGGCCTTCATCGTGATCCCGCTGCTCGGGCCGGCTGCGGAAAAGCTCGGCATCGATCTGATATGGTTCGGCGTCATCCTCGGCGTCAACATGCAGACCTCCTTCATGCACCCGCCGTTCGGTTTCGCGCTATTCTATCTTCGCTCGGTGGCGCCAAAGGATTCCTACCTCGATCGCGTGACCGGCAAGCGCATGGAGCCGGTCACGACCGGCCAGATCTATTGGGGCGCAGTGCCGTTTGTCGTGATCCAGGTCATCATGGTCCTGCTTGTCATCCTGTTCCCCGCGATGGTCATGCACTACAAGGGCGCCGCATCCACCATTGATCCGAACTCGGTCAAGATCGAGGTGCCGCAGATCGACCTGCCGCCGCTGGACTTTGGACAGCCGAAGAACTGAGCGGTCGAGCCCGGCCGGTTCTTGACGAGAAACCGGCCGGGCCAACCGCAAGTCCAGGGGAGCTCGATGCTGGTCGCTGCAATCGTCGCAATTTTCGTGATCGCCTACGCCGCGATTGCCCTCGAACATCCGATCGGGATCAACAAGTCGGCGTCGGCACTGCTCGGCGCAGGGCTGATGTGGACTGCTTATGCGGTCTGGAGCGGCGACACTGCCTTGATCGATAGGCAGCTCAGCGAGTCGGTCTCCTCCACCGCGCAGATCGTCTTCTTCCTGATTGGCGCCATGACGATCGTCGAGGTCATCGATGCCCATAATGGGTTCGAGGTCATCACGTCGCTGATCAACACGAGGAAGCAGGCCACCCTGATGTGGCTGGTCGGTTTCGTGACATTCTTTCTCAGCTCCGTGCTGGATAATCTGACGACCACGATCGTCATGATCTCGCTGATGCGGAAGCTGCTCGATCGCCAGGGCGACCGCCTGTTCTTCGCTGCAATGATCGTCATCGCCGCCAATGCGGGCGGAGCCTGGTCGGCAATCGGCGACGTCACGACCACGATGCTGTGGATTGGTGGTCAGATCACCCCGATTGCGATCGTAAAGGGTGTGTTCCTCGCCTCCCTTATCAACCTTGTTGTGCCGCTGCTTGTCGTCAGCGCGTGGCTACGAGGGAAAATCGTGGAGGCACCGCAGAGACAAACCCGGGCCGTCTCAACCAGCGTGTTCGAGCGCAATGTGACCTTCTTTCTCGGCCTCGGCATCCTGATCGCCGTCCCGGCGTTCAAGGCGGTCACCCATCTGCCCCCCTTCATGGGAATCCTGTTTGGTCTCGGCGTGCTCTGGACGGTCGGTGAACTGATCCATCGCCGCAAGGAAGAGGACGAAAAGAAGCGCCTGACGCTGGTTCACGCCCTGACCAGGATCGACATGAGCTCGATCGTCTTCTTTATCGGGATTTTGCTGGCGGTGGCCGCGCTCGAGCACACGCATGTTCTGGAAATGCTGGCTAAATGGCTGGACGCCACCTTCGGCCGTCTCGACGTGATCGTGGTGCTGCTCGGCCTACTCAGTGCAGTCATCGACAACGTTCCGCTGGTGGCCGCTTCGATGGGCATGTACAGCCTGAACCAGTATCCTCCCGACAGCTTCCTGTGGGAGTTCGTTGCCTACTGCGCCGGCACCGGCGGCTCGATTCTGATCATCGGTTCGGCCTCCGGCGTCGCCGCGATGGGCCTCGAGAAGATCGAGTTCTTCTGGTACGTCCGCCGCGTCAGCGGGCTCGCGCTTTTGGGATATTTCGGCGGCGTCGCCGCCTACATTGTTCAATATTGGCTGCTTCACTGATTGGGTCGAGTTTCTCGGCAAAAACCGGGGAACTCCGAAGCGGTAACGGCACGCAAGGCTGCGCGGCCCTGCTCGTCACGCGGACGCCGCCGGCTCTTGCCTCGCGAGGCGGAAGCTCAGCGTGAACTGGGCGCCGCCGGACGGCAGGTTCTCCACCCTCACCGTCGCATCGTGATCCTCGACGACGCCGCGCACGATCGAAAGCCCGAGCCCCGCGCCATCGGTGCGCTGGCGATCGCTGCGCCAGAAGCGCTGGAAGATCAGGCCCTGCTCGGCGGGCGCAATCCCCGGCCCGCAGTCGCGCACCTGCACCGAACCGTTGTCGTGCACCTCGACATCGACCGAGGTCCTCTCGGCGGTGTACTTGATGGCGTTCTCCGCCAGATTGAAGATCGCCCGCTGCAGCATCTCGGCATTGCCCCTGACATACACCGGACGGTCGGTGCCGCGCAGCGCGATATCCTTCTGCTGGGCCAGCGCGTAGGGCGCGATCGAGCCGACCACCTCGGCGCACACCGCGCGCAAATCCGCGGTCTCGCCGGGATCCAGCACCAGCGTGTCGAGCTCGGCGATCTCGAGCAGCTGGCTGACGATGCGGCTCATGCTTTCGATGTCGGCATGCAGCTCCCTGGTCCCCTTGGCCGCATCGAGCGTCTCGATCCGGGTCCTGAGGATCGCAAGCGGCGTGCGCAGCTGATGCGCGGCATCGGCCGTGAACTGGCGCTGTACGTGAAAGCCTTCCTCAAGGCGATCGAACGCCTGGTTGACGGCCGTCACCAGCGGCAGGATCTCGCTCGGAATCCCCTCCGTCGGAAGGCGGATATCGGTCCTTGCCGGCCCGATGCTCCTCGCCTCCTCCGAGGCCCGCAACAGCGGAATCACCGCGCGGCGGAAGATCAGGATGTCGGTGGCAAGCAGGATCAGAAGGATCGGGATGGTAATCCAGCCGACCCGCCGGAAGAAATTGGAGACGATGTCGTCGATGATGACGTCGCGATGCGACAGGTCCTCGGCGACCAGGATGCGCAGCGTCTGGCCGCCGAGCAGCCTGGTGACGCTGGCACCGGAGATCCGGTTGGCCAAGGCCGGCAGTCGCGGCGCCTCGCGATGCGACGAGAACAGCAGATGATCGTCGGCATCGTAGATGTCGTAGCGGTAGCGGCCATAGGCGTCGGAATAGAGTCCCCTCAGGCTGTCCGGCAGGTTGAGCTGCACCTTGCCCGCGGCATCGACCGAGAGGTTCTGGCCGAGATCGGCGGCCTGGTCGCGCATCGCTTCGCGATGCAGCTGATTGATCTCCGAATTCAACAGCCACAGCAGCAGCAGCGGCAGGAAGATCGCCGCGACCGCGACCGCCACGATGTGCAGGAACACGATCCGCGACGTCAGCGACTTGAAGCGGAACACGCCTACTTCTCCTCCGCCATCAGATAACCGACGCCCCGAATGGTGTGGATGATGACCTTGGCGCGGTGCTCGGCGAGCAGCTTGCGCAGCCGCGACACGTAGACCTCGACCGCGTTCGAGGCGACCTCGCCGGACAGGCCGAAGATGTGGTCTTCGACATTCTTCTTCGGCACCACCCGCCCCTGCCGCCGCAGCAGGATCTCCAGCACCGACGTTTCGCGCGCGGAGAACACGTGCGGAGCGCCGTCGACGAACACCTGCTTGCTCTCGGTATCGTAGACCAGATTGGCGAGCTTCAGCGAGGAGCCGAGCAGCTGGCCGGGCCGGCGCAGGATGGCTTCGAGCCGCGCCACCAGTTCTTCCAGCGCGAACGGCTTAGCCAGATAGTCGTCCGCGCCGCTGCGCAGGCCGCTGACCCGATCCTGCACGCCGCCCCGCGCGGTCAGCACCAGAACCGGCAGCGGATCGGTCTTGCGGCGAAGCTCCGACAACACCGACAGGCCATCGCCGTCGGGCAGACCGAGATCGAGGATCATGGCGGCATAGCTGACGCTGCGCAGCGCATCGCGCGCCTCGGCAACACTGTGGACGACATCGGACTCATATCCTGCCGCCATCAGCCCGCTGGCGAGCAGCCGCGAGAGCTCGACATTGTCCTCGACGATCAGAAGGCGCATCGCAGCAATCCTGTCTTTGTTCAATGGTCTTCCGTTTGCACACCCGTCGCGACGTACCAGGCGCGAGGCGCAATCGTGCGGCCGATGCGCCGTGCAAACGATACACAGATCGCTACGAAAACGTGATCACGATATGCAAAAGCCCCGGGATTCGGTCCCGGAGCTTTGCATCTCGAGAGCGGGCTGCGGCGCTCAGATCTGCGCGTGGCGTGCCATGAAATTGTCGTAGCCGACTTCCGCGACCTGGAACCACTGATAGCCGTTGCTGGCGAAGCTGTTGAGCGACTCGTAGACCTTCTTGAAGTCCGCGTTGGTCGCGGAGACCTCGTTGTGCAGTTCCTTTGCCGCCTTGAACGACGCCTCCATCACTGGAGCCGGGAAGGCATGCAGCTTGGCACCTGCTGCAAGCAGCCGCTTGAGAGCCGGCGGATTCGTCTGGTCGTACTTCGCCATCATCCAGTTGTTGGCGTAGTGACCGGCCTGTTCGAGAACGGACTGATAATACTTCGGCAGCGCATTCCATTTGTCGAGATTGACGAACGACAGCAGCATGGGACCGCCCTCCCACCAACCCGGATAGTAATAGTGCGGAGCGACCTTGACGAATCCCAGCCGTTCATCGTCGTAGGGTCCGACCCATTCCGCCGCATCGATGGTGCCCTTCTCGAGCGCCGGATAGATGTCGCCGCCGGCGATCTGCTGCGGCACCGCGCCCAGTTTCTGCATCACGCGCCCGGCAAAGCCGCCAATGCGGAATTTGAGACCCTTCAGGTCGTCGACGCTGGCGATCTCCTTGCGGAACCAGCCGCCCATCTGACACCCGGTGTTGCCTGCAAGCAGAGAAACCACATTGTACTTTTTGTAGAATGTATTGAGCATGTCTCTGCCGCCGCCAAGCATGTACCAGGCTTGGTTGATGCGCATGTTCGGGCCGAACGGCACCGCCGAGCCGAAGGTGAATGTCGGGTCCTTGCCGAAGTAGTAGTACGATGCCGTGTGTCCGATCTCGACGGTGCCGTTCTGTACGGCATCAAGCACTTGTAGTCCGGGGACGATCTCGCCCGCGGCGAAGGTCTGGATCTGGAATTTGTTGTCGGTGGCCTCGCCGACCATCTTGGCCATCACCTCAGCGCCGCCGTACAGCGTATCGAGCGATTTCGGCCAACTCGTGGGCATTCGCCATTTGAGCTCCGGCATCGACTGCGCGATCGCCGGCGCCGCAATCGTCGCCGCGCCGGCGACCCCCAAACCCGTGACTTTGATAAAATCTCTTCGCTTCATTTTTGATTCCTACCCTCTTGTGGTTGTGTTCACCCGAGCGGCGACGTTGTGATCGTCTTTATGCTCCACCTTCTTGCCACGACCCGGTCGTGGATCTTGCCTTCGTTGCGAGGCTTGGTGCGAGCATGGAACATCCGCTTCCCGAACACCAGACGCAAAAAGCCCGGCCTTCTGGCGAAGACCGGGCGACTTAAGTCGAAGCTTTCGGAGGGCTTCGGTCTCAAAACCGAAGCCCTCGATGCTCATGATCAAGCGTTCTCTTCACGCGAACGCTCGCCTGAAGACGTCATGTCTTGATCAGCCGCGGGTGCGCGAGCGGATCATAAAGCTGTCGAAGGTATATTCGGCAACCTGCCACCACAGATATTGGTCGGAGCGATAGGCCTGCATGGCCTCGACGGATTTCTTGAAATCGGCATTCTTGGCCGAGATTTCGCCCCACAGCTCGTTGGTCGCCTTGAGGCAGGCCTCGAGCACTTCGTTGGTGAACGGACGCAGCTGCGTGCCGCCCGCAACCAGCCGCTTCAGAGCCGTCGGGTTCTGCATGTCGTAGCGCGCCTGCATCCAGCTATTGGCGTTGGCACATGCATTGGTCAGGATGGCCTGGTAGCCTTTGGGGAGCGCATTCCACTTCTCGAGATTGGCGAAAGCGTGGACCGTGGGGCCGCCTTCCCAGAAGCCCGGATAGTAATAGTACTTCGCGACCTTGGCGAAGCCGAGCTTCTCGTCGTCATACGGGCCGACCCACTCGGCGGCATCAATAGTGCCCTTCTCGAGCGCCGGATAGATGTCGCCGCCGGCGAGCTGCTGCGGCACCACGCCGACCTTCTGCAGCACCTGGCCGGCAATGCCGCCGATGCGCATCTTCAGGCCCGACATGTCGGCGACGGTCTTGATCTCCTTGCGGAACCAGCCGCCCATCTGGGTGCCGGTGTTGCCGGTCGGGAAACCGATCACGCCGAACTTCTTGAAGAACTCGTTGCCGAGTTCCTGGCCGCCGCCCTGGTACCACCAGGAGTTCTGCATGCGGGCGTTGAGCCCGAACGGCACCGACGCATAGATCGCGAAGGTCGGATCCTTGCCGACATAGTAGTACGAGACCGTGTGGCACATCTCGACAGTACCGTTCGACGTCGCGTCCAAGGCCTGCAAGCCAGGCGCGAGTTCGCCAGCCGCGAACACCTGGATCTGGAACTTGTTGTCGGTCATTTCGGCGACGTACTTCGACACCTGCTCGGCGCCGCCATAGATGGTGTCCAGCGACTTCGGGAAGCTCGAGGTCAGGCGCCACTTGATTTCAGGCGAGGACTGCGCGATCGCCGGCGCAGCAACCGCCGTCGCGGCAGCACCGGCCGCAGAAACTTTCAAAAAATCACGACGCTTCATCGTAAGACTTCTCCTTCAGGGGCGTTTCCCAGTGACCGCAAGCAGTTCTCCGGCAGGCGCGTGAAGGCCTGCCGAGGCGCTCTGGGTCGGCCCTTTAACACGGAAGGCGGCGTCACGGAAACGCGACAATGGCATGACCGCGCCAATTAAACGAAAGTCTGATGAGCCTGGAAATCAGCCGGAAAATGCACCTTCAGGCAGCGACGATGACGCCTGGCAGGTGGCCGCGGAGCCTGCCGCCAACCGCGCGGTAAATCGCCGCGTGCAGGCCGTCCGGTCCGCTCTCGACCACCGGGTTACAGGAACAATCAGCGCCGCGTCGTGTCCCGCGCCTTCTTGGCTTGATCAGCCAAATACCGCCCGCGCCGGATCCAGCTTTGCGCGGTTGTCTTGCTGACGCCGTACGTCTTGGCGATCACCTCGGCAGCCTCGCCGATCGAGTCGGACTTCTTGGCCATGTTGAATGCCAACCGGGAGGCCTCTGCGCGCTTCTCCCGCGTCAGATGTTTGCGGTGCTGCTTGTTTGCTTCGCGTGATGCTGCCATGTCGATGGTCGCCTCACGGCCCCTTCCCGCAGTTTTGGCTTCACCCGTGGCCGCCTTCCACTGATCGAAGGGTGGTACGATTCGGCCACTCCTGCATAAACATACAGGCCGGAACCGATTCAGCAATCGTCCAAAGGCACCAAAGGCCACTGGCCTGTGAAGAAGGCTCGCCGGGCTTCCCGACGCTTCGAGGCCAATCGAGCCAGCGAGACAGCAGCGCAGGCTCAGGCTGCCGCGATGACGCCTTGCAGCTGCTCGCGGACCTTGCCGCCGATCGCGCGGTAGATCGCCGCGTGCGGGCCGTCCGGTTCGCTCTCGACCACCGGGTTGCCGGAATCGGAGGCGGTGCGGATCGCGATGTGCAGGGGGATTTCGCCGAGGAACGGCACCCCCAGCTTCTCGGCCTCGTGGCGGGCGCCGCCATGGCCGAAGATATCCGAGCGGGTGCCGCAATGCGGGCACTGGAAATAGCTCATGTTCTCGACGATGCCGAGCACCGGCACATTGACCTTCTTGAACATCGCAAGCCCGCGCCGGGCGTCGATCAGCGAGAGGTCCTGCGGGGTCGAGATGATGACGGCGCCCTTGAGCGGGACGTTCTGCGCCAGCGTGAGCTGGGCATCGCCGGTGCCGGGCGGCATGTCGACCACGAGCACGTCGAGCGTGCCCCAGGCGACGTCGCGCAGCATCTGGGTGATCGCCGACATCACCATCGGCCCGCGCCAGATCATCGCGGTGTCCTCCTCGACCAGGAAGCCGATCGACATGATCGACAGGCCGAAGCGCTGCAGCGGGACCATCTTCTTGTCGTCATTGAGCTGCGGCTTCTCGCGGATGCCGGTCAGCCGCGGCACCGACGGGCCGTAGATGTCGGCGTCGAGCAGCCCGACGCGCAGGCCGAGGTCGCGCAGGCCGAGCGCGAGGTTGAGCGCCGTGGTCGACTTGCCGACGCCGCCCTTGCCGGACGCAACGGCGATGACGGCGGAGATGCCGGGGATTTCGGCCTGCCGGGCCATCGGCGATTGCCCGCCGGGCGGATGCGCATGGCGATGGGCGGACGCCGGCGGGACGCCGCCGGCCGGCCGTGGCGCCGGCGCCGCACCGCCCGCCTTGCGCTCGGCGGTCAGTGCGATCATCGCGACGCTGACGCCGGGAATGGCGCGCACGGCGTTCTCGGCCTGCGCACGCACGCTCTCCCACGCGCGGGCCTCCGCGGCATCGACGTTGATCGAGAAGAACACCTTGCCGTCGGTGACCGTGATCGCCGACAGCACATTGGCGTTGGTCAAGGCCGTGCCGCGTGGCGACATCACCCTGGCGAGGCAATCGAGAACCTGTTGCTGCGTCACGCTCACCGCGCATCTCCTGGAAAGTTCAAGAGACCGACCCATAGAGCGTTGCAGCGCAAAAGGCTACCTCGCTCCGACGTCGTCCCGCCGCTCGGCCGGCGCAGCCGAGCCGCCTTCCTTGGCGGCCTCGTAGTTCAGCTCGATCATGACCCCGTTGGGGTCGTTGACGAAGATCTGCCAGAGATCGCCGCCGGGAACCTGGCGCGAGTCGAATTCCATGCCCTTGGACTGAAGCCGCTGCCTCATCCCATCGAAGCCCTGGCTGGCAAAGGCGACGTGATGGACGACGCCTGAGTCAGGCTTTTGTGCCTCGTCGGTCGCCGAAATATCGACCAGATGCACGACCGCCTTGCCCTCGCTGTACATCCACGCACCGGGGAACGCGAAGTTCGGCCGCGCGCCCTTTTCCAGGCCCAGAATGTCCTCATAGAACCGCACCGTGGCGGAGAGATTCCGGGTCCGGATATTGAAATGATCGAGCACACCGACGCTCATGCCCATGTGAGACACTCCCTTTTTTGTGAAGTTCGTTGGTGGGCAGATCCTAGCACAAAACCGCCTTCTGCCATCCCACCAAGGCCGTTGCCCTCCGCTGCACAGGGGGTATGGTGCGGCTCCTTCCATGGACGGAATGCCCTGCCCGCCGCGAATTTGCCGGCAGGCGAAGGGCGGTCACCACGGCAAATCACAAGGTAACAGATATGGCTAAAGTCGCTTTTCTCGGTCTCGGCGTGATGGGTTTCCCGATGGCGGGGCACCTCGTGAAAAAAGGCGGCCATGAGGTCACCGTTTACAACCGGACCGCGGCGAAGGCGAAGGAATGGGCCGACAAGTTCGGCGGCAAGACGGCGCCGACCCCGAAGGCCGCCGCCGAGGGCCAGGACTTCGTGATGTGCTGCGTCGGCAATGACAACGACCTGCGTTCGGTCACGATCGGCCCCGACGGCGCCTTCGCCGGGGTCAGGAAGGGCGCGACCTTCGTCGACCACACCACCGCCTCCGCCGAGGTCGCCCGCGAGCTCGATGCTGCCGCGACCAAGGCCGGCTTCAAGTTCGTCGACGGGCCGGTGTCGGGCGGCCAGGCCGGCGCCGAGAACGGCGTGCTGACGGTGATGTGCGGCGGCAGCGAAGACGCCTATGCCGGCGCCGAGCCGATCATCACCGGCGCCTATGCGCGGATGTGCAAATTGCTCGGACCGGCAGGCGCCGGCCAGCTCACCAAGATGGTCAACCAGATCTGCATCGCCGGTCTCGTGCAGGGCCTCTCCGAAGGCATTCACTTCGCCAAGAAGAGCGGCCTCGACGTCGCCGCCGTGATCGAGACCATCTCCAAGGGCGCGGCGCAGTCCTGGCAGATGGAAAACCGCTACAAGACCATGAACGAGGGCAAGTACGATTTCGGCTTCGCGGTCGAATGGATGCGCAAGGACCTCTCGATCGCGCTGGCGGAAGCCCGCCGCAACGGCGCCACCCTGCCCGCCACCGCGCTGGTCGATCAGTTCTATGCCGAGGTCGAGAAGATGGGCGGCAAGCGCTGGGATACGTCGAGCCTGCTGGCCCGTCTGCAGCGCTAACGCTTGCTCGCCTACGGCCATGGTGACCCGCGCCCGCGGGTCACCTGCCATGCAGCGTCGCCTCGCAAAGGAGAATCCCCCTTTGAAGGTCGCGCTGCCAAAATATCAAAAACAACCCCATGCAAAGGAGCTGGCCGGCCGCCGGCATTCGATTTGTCAACTTGACATGTCGGGCAAATCAGGGGCACACTTCCATTATTCCGAAATTGTGTGGACGCCCTCAATTGCGGCGACAGTGCACGCCACTCAAGAGATTCAGTTCTTCAGTTTGTTCATCAGATCGAGCCCTCGATATCTGAAGAATTAGCTGCGTGTCGTCTGGCGCTCTGGCGTTGAAATCTGTCTCCACCCTTAACCTTGTCTCTCCTGGTTACCTCGGAGCCGGAAATGGATTCGGTCGTCGCCGTGGCTCTCCTCGGGCCGACCGCGCAGCGCCCCGCGCAAAAGTTAATTTAACCCCCCGTTAACGCCTTTCTTTAGCTCTTTAAGGTAACGCTTAATGAATTAGCGTCACAGATAGACAATGCAAAAAGCCCGCGCGGTTCGCGGGCAGGATTTGTGTTGTTGATGAGTAATCCCGCAGAAAAGCCTGAAGTTGTAGCGCTTCCGGCAGGACCTCAGGTGACGGTGCCGGTGAACAGCCGGCGCGTCGCCGCGCAGCGGGTGCGCGAGGCGCGGGATCGGTTAACGTCAACCAGTGGAACCCGCCCGGCGTTCGACGCCGAACTGCTCCGCCAATACGCCCAGACCCGGATGTCGGCGTCCTACGTCGTGATGTTGCTCGTGGTGGCAACCGGCGTGCTGTTTGGCCTCTGGATGAAGCCGATCGTGGCCGGCGCCTGGACGGTCGGCATCCTCTGCGTCCATCTCGCCATCATCCGCAGTTGTTCCCGCTTCCTCGCCGAACCCACCTCGGTCGCGGTCACCCGCAAATGGCGGACGCGCTTCGTGCTGCTCGACCTGCTGTACGGCCTGTGCTGGACCGCAATCCTGATCCACCCCGCCGGGCGCGATCTCGCCTCCAACACGCTGATGATGTTCCTGATGCTGCTGGTGATCGCGGTCTCCAGCATGCTGGCCGCGAGCCTGCCGATCGCAGCCCTTGCGGCGACAGTTCCGGTGACGGTCGGGATCGCGCTCGACCTCGTGCTCAACGGCGCATTCGACAATTACGTGCTGGCGCTGCTCGCGCTGGCCGCCGAAGGTTATTTCGCTCTGCTCGCGCACCGCCTGCATTCGACCACGCTGGCGACGCTGGAGGCGCGCGCCGAAAAGGACGCGCTGATCGGCGAACTGGAGCAGGCCAAGGCGATCTCCGACGAGGCGCGCCACCGTGCCGAATCCGCCAACGTCGCCAAGTCGCGCTTCCTGGCCCAGATGAGCCACGAGCTGCGCACGCCGCTCAACGCCATCCTCGGCTTCTCCGAGGTGATGAAGAGCGAGATCTTCGGCGCGCATACCGTGCCGGTCTACAAGGAATATTCCGCCGACATCCATAATTCCGGCGTGCACCTGCTCAATCTCATCAACGAGATCCTCGATCTGTCGCGGATCGAGGCCGGCCGCTACGAGCTGAACGAAGAGGCCGTGGCGCTGGTGCATGTCGTCGCCGATTGCCACCATCTGTTGAAGCTGCGCGCCTCCAGCCGCGGCATCACCATCCACGAGGTGTTCGAGCACGGCATGCCCAGGATCTGGGGCGACGAGCGCGCCATCCGCCAGGTCGTGCTCAACCTGCTCTCCAACGCGATCAAGTTCACCCCGCAGGGCGGCGAGATCTGGCTGAAGGTCGGCTGGACCGCGTCGGGCGGGCAATATCTGAGCGTCAAGGACACCGGCAGCGGCATCGCCGAGGACGAGATCCCGGTCGTGCTGGCCTCCTTCGGCCAGGGCTCCAACTCGATCAAGTCGGCGGAACAGGGCGCGGGCCTTGGCCTGCCGATCGCGAAAAGCCTGATCGACATGCATGGCGGCACCTTCACACTGAAATCGAAGCTGCGCATCGGCACCGAGGTGATCGTCACCTTGCCGCCGGAACGGGTGATGAGCGCGCTGGCGCCGATGACTGAAGAAGCGCCGCCGATGCAGCCGCCGGAGCCCGTCGAGCCCGCGATGGGCGCTGACCGGAAACGCGTGCGCCGCAAATCGATCATGAGTGCCGGCACCGGATTGTAGAGCATGTCGCGGAAGATCGTGACGCGGTTATCGCCAGAGCCCCTTCCGTTCCGATGGATTCGGAACGGGGCTCCAGACTTTGGTTCTTTACGCGAACCGGTCTCCACTTCGCTCGAAAACGCTTTGGCAATAAACCCAAGGCGTTCGCGCCAGGACCATGCTCGCGACAAAAAGCCGAGGCGTGATGCAGCATCCCACGTCAGCCGGCTTGCACCGGCCGCCGAAACCGTTCAACACTTGAACAATGAGCTCAGAGACGCCGTGTATCGCAGTCTGCATGATGGACCCCAGGACGAAGCTCTGCTTCGGCTGTGGCCGCACGCTTCCGGAGATCGCGCGCTGGCACAAGATGGACCGCACGGAGCGGCTGTCGGTGATGGCGACGCTGCCGGCGCGCATGGCCGAGGCCGGGCTCGAGCGCATGGAGCCGCGTCCGAAGCGCGCGTGATCGGCGTTGCGGCGGGAGTTGCGCCGTGACCCGTATCCTCCTCGTCATCGTGCTGCTGATGGCAACCGCCGGCGCCGTCGTCGCCTATGGCGACCCCGAGCAGATCGCCCGCGCCAGGGAAAATCTCACCCAGATCTTCGGCCGCAGCATCACCGCCTCAGCCTCCACCCCCAGCTCCGCCCCTGCGGTGCAGATTGCGCGCGGCCAGGGCGGCGAGTTCGCGTTCCGCGCCAAGATCAACGGCGTCAGCGCCCCGATGGTGATCGACACCGGCGCGACCTCGGTCGTGCTGACCTGGGAAACCGCGAAAGCGATCGGGCTGCCGATCGATATGCTCGAATACAATGTCGACCTCGAGACCGCCGGCGGTCACACCAAGGCGGCGCGGCTGACGCTCGATCGGCTCGCGGTCGGCAAGCTGGTCGAGAAATCGGTGCCGGCGCTGGTGGTGCAGCGCGGGCAGATGAAGACCAACCTGCTCGGCATGAGCTTCCTCGACCGGCTCGAGAGCTGGGGCGTCCGCGCCGACACGCTGAGCCTGACCGGCTACCCCGACGTCACCGGCAGTATCAACACCTCGAGCCGCCATCGGCGTCCGCGCACGGCGGTCGATTAGCGCGACGGCCCCCACCCACCGCTATCGGTCGTCGTCGTGGATCGACGACGGGTGCCGGCACAGCGGCGTGACCTGGATCTCCATGAACGGAAACAGCGGCAGGCTGGACAGGATGTCGTGCAATTCCTGCGCGCCAGACACGTCGAAGATGCTGACATTGGCGTAGCGCCCCGCCACCCGCCACAGGTGGCGCCAGGCCCCCGTGCGCTGCAGCTCCATGGCGCGGACCCGTTCCGCCGCCTTCAGCGCGTCGACCTTCTCGACCGGGAGATCGTGCGGAATCCGCACATCCATTTCGACGTGGAACAGCATGATGACGAACTCTCTCAGCAATGGGGTGAAACGGCGTGGAGCCGCCGCAAGATCGCGGCGGCTCCATTGATCGGTCTATCAGATGCTCAGCCTTGTCGTCAGCCTTGCACCAGACCGCGGCTGACGAGGTTGATGTCGTCGGGGTTGACGAGGTCCTTCGCCGTCCAACCGGAGACGTCGTAGTCGCTCATGCAATTGCGGACGAAATCCTGCATGGCACCGAGGTCGCCGGTGGCGCTCGCGGCCATCAGCGTCTCGACGCGCAGGTTCTCGTAATTGCCCGCATAGTTGCGCTCGTAGAGCTCATGCCGGCCGCCGAACTCCGAGCCGACCGCGTCCCACAGCAGCTTCAGCAGCTTGATCCGGTCGATCGCGGCATAACCGTTGGAGCCGCGCACGAAGCGGTCGAGATAGGGCCGGATGGCCTCGCTTTCCAGATCGGCCGAACTCGACGGCAGATAGATCAGGCCGCTCGCGACATGACGCTCGATCAATTCCTTGATCCGCGGATAGGCCATCGGCGCGAACACGCGATAGGCCAGCCCGTAGTTCAGGTTCGGCAGGTTGTAGCCATCGGTCCCCTGCCAGGCGATCGGCGACTTCACCATCGCGTCGGCAATGCCGTGGAACAGATTGCGCCAGGCAATCACCTCGCCCACCGCCGTCTGCACGCCGCGAAAATCCTTCGACCCGGTCGCCTCGACCGCCATCGAGAACAGGCCGGCGATGAAGTCGAGCTTGACGGCAAGCCGCGTCACGCCGTGCAGCGTGAACCGCGGGATGAAGCCCGACGCCGGAAAGAACTGGTTGATCTTGTCGACGTCGCCATAGATGAAGACGTTCTCCCAGGGCACCAGCACCTTGTCGAACACGAGAATCGAGTCGTTCTCATCGAAGCGGCTGGACAGCGGATAGTCGAACGGCGAGCCGGTCGCGGCCGCGGTGAATTCGTAGGACGAGCGGGCAATCAGCTTGATGCCCTTGGCATCCATCGGCGCCGTGAAGATCAGCGCGAACGACTTGTCCTTGATCGGGATACCGTAATGCGCGATGAAGTTGTAATGCGTCAGCGCCGAGCCGGTTGCGACCACCTTCGCGCCGGACACGATCAGGCCGGCGTCGGTTTCCTTCTCGACATGCATGAAGACGTCGCGCACCTCCTCGATGGCGCGGTCGCGATCGATCGGCGGATTGACGATGGCATGATTCCAGAAGTCCAGACGCTCCTGGGTCCGGGCATACCACTTTTTCGCATTGCCGGCGTAGTCGCCATAGAAGCTCGAATTCGCCCCCAGCGTGCCGAGGAACGACGCCTTGTAGTCCGGCGAGCGGCCCATCCAGCCGAAAGAAACCTTCTGCAATTCGGCGATCGCATCGCGGCCCTTGACGAGGTCGTCGGCCGTTTTCGAGCCGAGGAAGAACGGATGGGTCAGCTGTCCAGAGCCGGTGTCGGTCAGGACGCCGATCTGATCCTTCTTCTCGTGGAAGCGGTCGTACCAGCGCGCCACCATCCGCGCCGAATTGCGAAAGGCGGGATGCTGGGTGACGTTCTTGACGCGCTCGCCGTAGATGTAGATTTCCCGGCCGTCCTGGATGCTGTCCAGGAATTCCGCACCGGTATAGACGCTGGTGGTTGACGCAGGCATGTCGGCCCGCAGGGCTGCCGCAGTAGTCATGGGTTTCTCCTCCGCTGGTGTCGTGGACCGGTGGCGTTGCCACACCGGCCCTAAGACCATCTCGTCACGCTCTTGGACGGCGTGACATCGGAGGAAACGCTACGCGCTCACCCGGAGCGGGCGAAAGGTATCACACCATACCGCGCGGACCGGCCCGGCTCGGGCTATGACTCGATGGCACGGACCGGACGGCAAGGATCGTCCGGCCGACGCGACGCCGCAGCTGACGCAGCCATGCGCAGCACGGCAAGGGAGCGAAACCGGAGCGAGCCATGGCCACGGGTTCAGGCACGGGTTTTGACAGCAGCGCTGTCGCTTTTCATCGCGATGGGGAATTGGCCCTCGACGCCTGCGTCGTGACCATCGGCGCATTTGACGGCGTCCACCGCGGCCATCAGGAACTGCTGCGGCAGACCATCGCGGCAGCGCGGCGCCGCGGCATTCCAGCCCTGGTCTACACCTTCGATCCGCCGCCAAAGGTGTATTTCGGCCAGGCCGAGCCGCTGATTTCGCTTCGCGAAAAGCTCGAGCGCATCGCAACATTCGCGCCCGACCACGTCGTCGTCGCCGATTTCAACCAGATCTACGTCCGGCGCACCGCGCTCGATTTCCTCGCCGAGTTGCATAAGCTGCAACCGCGCGAGGTGATCGTCGGCGAGGATTTCCGCTTCGGGTCTTGCAAGGGCGGCACCGCCCTGCTGCTGCGGCAGCACTTCAACACGCGCATCCTGCCGCCGGTGCGCTGTGGCAATGGCGAGATCGTCTCCAGCAGCCGGATCCGCACCTTGCGGCGATCCGGCCTTGCCGCCGCCGCGGCGACGCTGGAAAACTGGCGGGATATCGTGACCGCGCCACCGGCCGACCGATCCGGTTTGGCCCAACTCGAGGTCGCAAGCCGATGACCGCCATCGATCCGCGAGAGTTGCGCAATGCCTGTGGCCAGTTCGGCACCGGCGTCACCATCATCACGACGCATTGCGAGGGCCGCGATCACGGCATGACGGCCAACGCCTTCATGTCGGTCTCGCTCGATCCGCCGCTGGTCGCGATCTCGATCGCGAAAAGCGCGAAGATGCTCGGCAACATCCAGCAGACCGGCCGCTTTGCGGTCAGTATCCTCGCCGAGGGCATGGAGGATTTCGCCTGGCATTTCGCCGGCAAGCCAAGGCTCGACCTCTGCGACGTCTTCGAACGCCGCAACGACCTGCCTGTGATCGCCGACGCGGCGGCATATTTCGTGACCGATCTCGCCGATGAGATCGTCGCCGGAGACCACACGATCTTTCTCGGCCACGTCCGCGAGATGTCGCTGGAGCCCAGCAAGAAGCCGCTGCTGTTCTTCCGCGGCCGCTTCGGTGGCCTTGCCGACCCGCACCCTGCGCCCACGACGCTGGAGAATGCCGCTTACGAATTTGTCTGGTGAGACCAGCGACCGAGATTCCCGAAAACGGGGATGCAAGTTTGAGCAAACTGCAAGAAAAGGAGGAAACGACCATGCTGAACGTCAACAAGGACACCATCACCGACCACGTGATCGCCGCGCTCTCGAAGGACATTCCGGATCGCAACCGGCAGATCATGACGAGCCTGATCCGCCACATGCACGACTTCTGCAAGGAGGTCGACCTGACCTTCGCCGAGTGGTTCGCCGCGTGCGAATTCCTGCGCCGCGCCGGCGACATCTCGGACGAGAAGCGCAACGAGTTCATCCTGATCGCCGACATTCTCGGCGTCGAGGTGCTGGTCGACATGCTCGACCACCGCGTCACCGACGGCGAGAGCGAGTCGACCGTGCTCGGACCGTTCTATCGGGAGAACCCGCCGGTGCTGCCCAAGGGCGCCTCCATCATCAAGAAGACGTTCGACAACGCGCAGACCGTCAAGGTCAGCGGGCGCATCAGCGACACGGCGGGGCGGCCGATCGAGGGCGTCACCATCGACGTCTGGGAAGACGCGCCGAACGGCCTCTACGACCTGCAGGATCCGGAACAGCCGGCCTACAATCTGCGCGGACGCTTCACGACCGACGCCAACGGCGAATATGCCTTCGTGGCGCTCCGCCCCGAACCCTACCCGATCCCCTATGACGGCGCCGGCGGCGAGCTGCTGAAGTACATGGGCCACCATCCCTGGCGTCCGGGCCACATCCATTTCATGCTTTCGAAGGACGGCTATCAATCGCTGATCTCGCAGATCTACGATTCCGAGACCAAGTATCTCGACAACGACTCGGTGTTCGCCGTGAAGCAGAGCCTGATCGGCAAATTCGCCAAGGCCCCCGCCGGCGCCGACACCGACCTGGTTCTCAACTTCGACTTCAAGCTCAAGAAGGCAGCCGTCGAACGGCTCGTCGCCGCCGAGTAATACCCGTTGCGTCCTGCCAGGCTCCACCAGCCTGGCAGGGCTCATTCAGAACTGACCCGCGAGGACATATGAGTCGTGCCGTGATCGAAATCGCCGAGCCCGTGGAGCGAGTGCAGGCTCACGCAAAGGACACTGCGATCCGCAGCATCCGCGCCACCATCGTGGAGGCGCCGACCCGCCGCCGGCACAAGCTCTCGAACACCGAAGTCACGCATCAGGGTTACGTGCTGGTGCGCGTCCTGCTCGATAACGGCGTGACGGGCATCGGCGAAGCCTCGACGCTCGGCGGGCCGCGCTGGGCCGAGGAGAGCGTGGAGTCGATCAAGGCCGCGGTCACGAATTATCTGGCGCCGGCGCTGCTCGGACAGCCTGCCCTCGCCTTCGAAGCCAATGCCTTGCGCATGAGCAAGGCCGCCACCCGCAATTTCGCCGCCAAGGGCGCGATCGAGTCCGCCCTGCTCGACGCCGCCGGCAAGACGCTGGGCCTGCCCGCCAGCGCGCTGCTCGGCGGCGCGGTGCGCGAGCGCATGGAAGTGATCTGGGCGCTGGCCTCAGGCGACAGCGGCCAGGAGGTGGAAGAAGCGAAAGAGAAGCTGCGGCGCCGCGAGCACCGCCAGTTCAAGATCAAGTTCGGCTTCAACCGGCCGCAGGCCGATCTGAAGCGGCTGCAAGCATTGCGCGCCGGCCTCGGCGACGACGTGCGCCTGATCGTCGATGTCAACCAGGGCTGGACCGAGGCCGAATGCATCCGTTTCATGCCCGCGCTCGAGGAGCTGGATGTTGCCCTGATCGAACAACCGGTGTCGGCGCTGCAACTGGAAGCGATGGCGCGTGTCGCGGCCCGCACCTCGATTCCGTTGCTGGTGGACGAAGCGGCTTTCACCAAGGAGGACATCGCGCGCGCAGGCGCGATGGGTTGCGGCAGCGTCTACTCGCTGAAGCTCGTGAAGAGCGGCGGCCTGTTCGAAATGAAGCGCGCCGCTGCGGTCGCGGCCGCGCACGGGTTCGAGCTCTATGGCGGCTGCCTGTTGGAGAGCAGCATCGGCGCGGCGGCGCATCTCGCCGCCTTCGCCACCCTGCCCAGGCTCGAATGGGGCACCGAACATTTCGGTCCGCGAATCCTCGTGGAGGATCTGGTCGTCAACCCGATCAGATTCGACGAGTTCGAGATCTGCGCCCCTGATGGCCCCGGTCTCGGCGTAGAGGTCGACGAGGACAAGATCCGCGCCTTCGCCCGGAAGGACTAGCCGGATGACGCCGTTCCCGCGGACAATTGACAATCCGGGGACCCACGCCCAGTCTTCGCGCTGGAACCATCTCGATCATGCGCTGATGACCACGCGATATCGAACCCGGCAGGATTTTTCCACGGCTTCCCCGGAAGCGCGCGAGCAGGCGTTCGGCTAGCCGTGACCGATCGTGACGATGTCATGGATCTCAGGCGACTGGTCTATTTCGTCGCCGTCGCCGAGGAATTGCATTTCGGCCGTGCCGCATCGCGGCTTGCGATCGCGCAGCCGCCGCTCAGCCGGCAGATCGCGCAACTCGAGAGCGATCTCGGCGTCATGCTGATCGACCGGAGCCGCAGCCAGATCCGGCTGACCCAGGCCGGCAGCGTTCTGCTGGAGCGGGCGCGCGACGTGCTGGAGCGGCTCGACCGGACGCACCGCGAGATCAAGCGGATCGGCGAAGGCTTTTCCGGTCACCTGCGCGTCGCCTTCGTCGGATCGGCGACCTATGGCGTGCTGCCGAGCGTGATCCAGGCGTTTCGTTCGGCCTATCCCGACGTCGAGCTCGCGCTGTCGGCGATGAACAATGCCGAGCAGAAACGCGCTGTGATCCAGCGCGAGATCGATATCGCCATCGCCCGGCCCTCGCTCGACGACGAGGAGCTGAAGTCGGAGCCGCTGCTGCACGAGCCGCTGATCCTCGCGCTGTCAGACACTTCGTCCCTGCTCGAGCAGCAGGTCCCGCGACTGGCGGCGCTGAAGGCCGAGACGTTCATCCTCTACCCGCGCAAGCCGCGCCCGAGCTTCGCCGACCACATCCTCAACATCTGCCTCGAAGAGGGTTTCATTCCGAAATCGCAGGTGCTGGCCCAGGACTACCAGACCGCGATCAGCCTGGTGTCGGTCGGCGTCGGCATCGCGCTGGTGCCGAAATCGGTCTCGGAGGCGGAGCGGCCCGGCGTCGCCTATCGCGCCTATGAGGGACACAATCCGGGCACTGCGCTGTCGCTGAACTATCGGCGCGACAACCGGATGCCGCATCTGTTCAATTTCCTGAAGGTCGCACAGGACGTCACGCGGCGTCAGCGCAAACCGTAGAGCGTTTTCGAGCGAAGTGGATACCGGTTCGCGTGAAGAAAACGCGTTAAAATAAAGAATCTAGAGCGCGCTCAGGCCGCGACCGCCGCCGGCGCGCGATCGTCAACGCGTGCGATCGCCTCGCGCAGCACGTCGATGTCAGCCCCCGGCCGAACGCCGTTCTCCGCGAGATACCTGCGGAACGCACGCGCGCCGGGGACGCCATGGAAGGCGCCGACGAAATGCCGCGTGATCGAATGCAGCCGGGTGCCCTCGGCAAGCTGCCGCTCGATATAGGGCAGCATCGCCGCGAACACGTCCTTCATCGTGGCGTGCGGCGGAGTCTCGCCGAACAGCTCGGAATCGACGGTAAGCAGCCGCCATGGCTCCTGATAGGCCGCCCGCCCCAGCATCACGCCATCGACATGCGCCAGATGCCGTTTCGCCTCGGCAAGACCGGTGATGCCGCCGTTGATGATGATGGGCACGTCCGGCAATGCCGCCTTGAGGCGATAGACCCGATCGTAGTCGAGCGGCGGGATGTCGCGGTTCTCCTTCGGCGACAATCCGTTGAGCCAGGCCTTGCGCGCGTGCACGACCAGCGCATCCGCGCCCGCGGCAATCACACTGCGGGCCAGCGTGTCGAGCGCGACTTCCGGATCCTGGTCGTCGATGCCGATCCGGCATTTCACCGTCACGGGAATCCGCACCGCACGCTTCATCGCCGCAACGCCTTCGGCGACCAGCGCGGGCTCCGCCATCAGGCAGGCGCCGAAGCGGCCATCCTTCACCCGATCGGAGGGACATCCGACATTGAGGTTGATCTCGTCGTAGCCGAAATCCTCGCCGATCTGCGCGGCGGTCGCGAGATCGCGCGGATCGGAGCCGCCGAGCTGCAGCGCCACCGGATGCTCGCTGACGTCGAAGCCGAGCAGCCGCGCCCGATCGCCATGGATGATGGCGCCGGTCGTCAGCATCTCCGTATAAAGCCGCGCTCGCCGCGACATCAGCCGATGGAAGACCCGGCAATGCCGGTCGGTCCAGTCCATCATGGGCGCCACAGAAAAGCGATAGTCTTGATATTTCAACAACTTATCCTATTGTTTCAACGGACTAGACCGGGAACAAGTGCACTCGTGTGCACTCCAAACTAGCCAAAATTGCACACGCTTGTACCGCATTTGATCTCGCGGTGCACACGTAGCGCACACGAAATCGCAGTGGAGTGCACACGCCATGCCGACCTTTACAAAGCTGAAATCGGGAAGCTGGCGCGTTCAGGTCAGAAGGAAAAATGAGTACGTCGCGAACACCTTCATCCGGCGGCGTGACGCCGAAGAGTGGGCCATTGACGTTGAGCGTTCAATCGATCGGGGCACTCCAATTCGACGCTCCCGGTCCCACGAGCAACCACGCATCTTTTTCGATTTGATCGCGTTGCATCTCGATGATCTTGCCCAGGTCGGTAAGCCAGTCAGACGCTCGAAGTTCATGGTGTTGAAAGCACTCAAGACTTCTCTCGGGCGAGTGAACATCAAGGACATTACTCGCGAGAAGCTGATCGACTTTGGAAAGAAACGAGCTGCGCAGGGCGCCGGGCCAGCAACCCTTGCGATCGATTTTTCGTTCATCCGAGCCGTGCTCCTGCACGCCGCCGCAGTTCACGGCATTACTGTATCCGTCGAAAACGTTCAGTTGGCCCGTGCGGCGCTTAAACACCTCGATCTCGTTGGAAAGTCTAACGAGCGCGACCGTCGCCCCACTCAAGACGAACTCAATCGACTGATCGAATACACTGAATCCAACCCGCTACAATTTATCCCGCTCGGTAGAATTATTCGCTTCGCGGTAGCGACCGCAATGCGCCAGGCGGAGATTTGCCGAATAGAATGGTCTGATGTCGACATGACGAAACGAACGGTCACCATACGCGATCGCAAGGACCCCCGGCGGAAAGATGGAAATCATCAAATAGTCCCCCTCCTAAATTCGACGGGCTATGACGCATGGCAACTGGTTTTGGAGCAACGGGTCGTCACGCGCGGAATTGGGCGGGTGTTTCCCCATCATTCGAAATCGATCGGAGCTACGTTCCGCAGATCGTGCAAGAACATCGATCTCGACGATCTATGTTTTCACGATTTGCGACATGAAGGCACGAGTCGCCTGTTCGAAGCAGGCTATTCGATCCAACAAGTTGCGATGGTAACGGGCCACAAGGATTGGCGAATGCTGCGGCGGTATACAAACCTGAAACCCGAGGATCTGCACAAGGTGCAAGAAGGCCGAGCAACCGTCCGTGGAGCAATTCATGGCAATGCTCGCCGTGCGCTAGAATGTATACTGATTAATCCTGAGCACGACGCGTCCGCCACTGAAAGCAGACAGCGGCCAAAAAGTCGGTATGTCCGCTATGGGCTATGTCGTGCTGTGGTGGTCGCCCACCCATCTAGGCCTTTTTTGGCGAAGAGCGCGCTATGCAACCCTAGGCTTTTCGGCTCTAGTGAAGCTGAGCGCAGGGGGTGTACCGCGCCTTGGGCTCATCAGCGGCCTCAGCAGCCTGAGCTAGGGCCGCACCTCATTTCGATGAGCCGGGGCCCGACAAGCCACCCGTATTCATCTGGAATGAAGTTCGCCTCGAACCGCAGCATATGCGCAGCGTTCATCGTGTTCTTATTGCGTCTCGCCCGACCGTCTCTAAGGGCGGCCGGGCTTTGCGAGCGGGCGTCACGCCCGTTGATCGGCTGTGCAGTTCTTCTTGAAATCGCTCAACTTGCGCACGTAGTAGCCTTCGCTTTGGACCGCCTGCCTGATCTCGTCGCTTATCCTAACGACCCTCTTCTTACTCTTGCGCCATTTGCCCTGAGCGCTAATAGCCGGCACCGGAAATCCCTTTCTCACGACGAGCAAATCGCGCCTGACGTTCAAATATACCTCGACCATGTCGTCTCCAAAAATGCTTGAAAATACTGTTCAAGAACAGAACGAGGCTCACAGAAATGCAACCGCGTCTTTGAAAGCTGCTGGTGAACATCGGGGAAAAGGCCCTGTTCGGGTGCCAATCGCCGACTCCGGCGGTGTGCTAATGCCACAGTCCCGGACGGTGACCGGCACTATGGCCGTCCCCCCTTCCGTCGTCCCGAAATGAAGCTGCAAGAGAAGCGGCAAAGGAGACCGCCAGCGCTGAGCTGCTTTGAACGAAAGCCGCAACGAGCTGAGAGGTAGACATCTAGGATGCGGTGGCACCCAAAGACGCCGCCCTTCTCGCCTTACGAAAATCTGCATCGCTGTCGAGAAATGCCTCCAGCATGAACGGTATCAGTTCGGTCACCTCTTCCTTGTCGCCATAGGTTTCTGCGTAGAAGACAGCGTATTCGCGCAGCCGCTGCAGGAGGCTCGGGGAGAGCACGATGGTCATCTTGACCGGCGTACGCTCCGGTAGCTTTGCCAGCTTCATCCCTCACCTGCTCTTCGCTACGACTTGAGCGTCCTGGTACGGCTTCAGCACCAGATCCTTCGAAACGATCACCCGCAGTGGCCATCCCGGCCGCACGGCGATCGTCGGTTGCACGTCGAGCTCACGCTCCACCAGGCGCTGGCCCGCACGATTGGTTGTCAGCTGCGTGCTTTCCCGCAGCGCCTTCACGAGATCGCTTTCGTCATTGCCGATTGACAGCTGGGTCCCTACACCGATCAGGGTCGCCAAGGCCACACCCTTGAGCAACTGCCAGGTATGGAAGTCCACCTCATCCTCTAGCCCGGCGTAACCCGCAACATCAGTAGCTGGAAGGTTCTCGATCACGATGGAATTGCCATTCGGTAGGATGAGACGCGTCCAGACGACAAGCGCACGCTTCTGGCCAAAAGCTACCACGCTGTCGTACTTGCCCAGCAGCCGAGTTCCCTGCGGGACAAGCAGATGTTCACCTGACACCGTATCGAAAATGTTCTCTGTAACCTGAGCGATCGTGGCACCGGGCAAATCCGAATTCAGCCCCGTAACCAAGCTCGCCGGAATAATCGTCCCTGCCATAACAGCATAGCTGGAAGGGGGCGGCGTCAACGCGTGCGGGTTGGTAGTCTCAGTGTCCGCTTTCGCTCCCACAAAGGCGAGCTTTCGCGCCTGCGACGAGGGTAGGCGCGGATGCCGTAGCCGGCCATGAAGGCGAGCGCGCTCTCAAAGAAATCAAGCCGGCCGAGCGCAGGAAATTCATCCAGCATCAGGAGCAGCTGGCGATGCTTTGCATCGCCAGCCCTGACGTTCAAGGACTCGGTCAATCGGCGGCCGATCTGGTTGAGGATCAGCCGGATCAACGGCTTGGTGCGGCTGATGTCTGACGGCGGGACGACCAGGTAGAGCGTGACCGGCCTGTCCGCACCGACGAGGTCCGCGATGCGCCAATCGCAGCTCTCGGTATTCCGGCTGACGACCGGATCGCGATAGAGGCCAAGGAAACTCACGGCGGTGGACAGCACGCCGGAACGTTCATTTTCAGACTTGTTTAGCAACTCCCGCGCGGTCGCGGCGACGACGGGATGGACCTTCGGCTCGGCTTCTGTTCCGAGATGGTTGGTAGCCAGCATGATCCGCAGCGTCTTCTCGAAGGACTGCGCCGGGTCAGCCAGGATCTCGGTGACCCGTGTCAGCGTCTTCTGTTGCTCTGCATAGAGGACGTGGAGGATGACGCCGACGAGCAGCGAGTGGCTGGTCTTCTCCCAGTGGCTTCGACGCTCCAATGCCCCTTCCGGGTCAACCAGGATGTCGGCAATGTTCTGAACATCGCGAACTTCGGCCGCGCCCTTGCGGACCTCGAGCAGCGGATTGTAGCGCGCGCTTGCTGAATCGGTCGGATTGAACAGCAGACAATGCGAGAAGGTCGAGCGCCAGCCGGACGTCAGCTCCCAGTTCTCGCCCTTGATGTCATGCACGACCGCCGATGAAGTCCAGGACAGCAGTGTCGGAAGCACCAGCCCCACGCCCTTGCCCGACCGCGTCGGTGCAAAACACATGACGTGCTCGGGTCCATCGTGACGCAGGTAGTAATTTTCAAATCGCCCGAGGAACACACCCCTGCCCGCGAGCAGGCCGGCAGCGCGGATCTCCTTCACATTGGCCCAACGCGCGGAGCCGTAGGTCGTGACCAGCTGGTTTTGCCGCGCCCGCCACACCGAATTGACGATTGCAAACAGCGCGCCCGCAATGCCGCCAGCCGCAGCGATAGCCCCGCCCTCCTCAAATATCTCGGGCGCATAGGGCTCATAGGCGAACCACCATTCGAACAATCGCCAGGGCAGATAGACCGGATAGCCGCTAACGGCGAACCACGGCGCGCCAAGCCGCCCCTGAAATCCGAGCGCCGCCGCCGTCCATTGCGTCGCTCCCCATGTCGACGCGATGACGATGCCGAAGACAACCGTGATCTGACCGACGTAGATTTTTGCCGGAAACATTGTCCGCCCCACTCGACGCTCGCAACGAGCGCGGCGAGATGAAAAGCGGGATGACGGCTCGCATTCAACCTGAATAAAAATCGTCGTCGGCAACGAGATCCGGCTCGATCAAACTCATCGAAGCAAGATCATTGTCGCGGCAGTCTCGGCGTGGGTGAGGAAGCTCCTCAATTGAAGGTGAATGGCATGATCAAACTGGAACACTGGTTCGACCTTGCCCAGGATTGGTGATCGCGCATGCGCACACCCAGCGAATGAACGAATCGAACGAAGGCCGCTTGTGCCTTCAACGTCGATGGTCGCATCGACCGTCAGCCTGAAAAAGGGCGCACGGGGACGAAAGCACTATCGCCGCGCGACGGCATCGATCCCTTACATGGAATCAATTATACTACCATAATACCTCTGTTGTGATTTGTCAAAGTTGACAAAGTTGCATTCGATACCGATATTGAAAGCGGAGTTCAGCTCATGTCCAAGGCACAGTCAAAGCCCTCCGGTACCGAGGATCTGTCCGTCCACGAGGACGGTGTGATGATGGTACTTAAGCAGAAACCCGCGGCCCTGAAGAGCCTCGCGCTCCCTGCCGACGCGCAGGTCGCCATCGTTTCCAAAAGCGTGACCGCACTGCAGAAGGTGCGTGAGCAGAACAAGCAACTAACGGGGCAAGCCTTCCGGTTCTTCTCCGAGGCGGCGAAGAAAACCGCTGTCGTCAACAAGGACGCATTCGCGCCCGATGCCCGCGCGCTCGCCGTCCTTGAGGGCGTCCGCATTGCGCAGGAGGATCTTCGGCGATCCGGCGGCGCGTATGATCTGGACCAGGTCAGAACGCTCCTGCGGGGAATCTCCCGACAGGCCGTCGACAAGCGCGTGCAGGAAGGCAGCCTCCTTGCGGTACCGGGTCCCAGCAACCACCGAAGCTTTCCGACGCTTCAGTTCAACGTCGACGGCGCCGTCGTCGAAGGTCTCAAGTCCGTCCAGGAGGCGCTGCCGACCAACAACCCCTGGACGGTTTTGAACTTCCTCGCCCAGCCTGACGACCGGTTGGGTGGCCGCAAGCCGATCGACCTGCTGAGGGAAGGCAAGGTTGAACTTGTGGTCGAGGCCGCCCGGCGCATGGCTCAGCAAGGCGCGTGACCGCTCCGCTGCCGCCGGACGATCTCGATCGCCGCCGTCCCCGCCAGGTCCGGCTGCGGGCGGGTACGATCATTCACCGGTTCTACACCGCCGGGTACGATCCGATCTTCTTCGACACTTCGCGTCTCGGCCGGCTGAATGCGCCCGACGGGAGCTATGGCGTGCTCTATGCCGCGCGGGAGCCTTTTGGCGCCTTCGCAGAGACGTTCCTCCGCGTGCCGGGACGGACGCTGCTCGATCCCAGCCTGCTCCGTCGCAAGGCCTATGCTCGCCTCAAGATCACGGCAGATCTTTCGCTGGTCAGACTGGCCGGCCCCTCCCTCGCCATTCTCGGCGCGACCGCCGAGGTGGTGCATGGCGGACTGCCTTACGACGTGCCGCAGGCCTGGTCGAAGGCGCTTTTCAGCCATCCGCTCAATCCCGACGGCATCGCCTATTACGCCCGCCACGACGACGAAGGTCTTTGTTATGCGCTGTTCGATCGCGCACGCAGCTCGGTCAGAGAAATCGATCGACAGGCCAACCTCGATCAGGACTGGTTCTGGCGTCTTGCGCAGCGGTACAGGGTCGGGCTTGCACCCGGCTAGCCCCGTCGAAGTCGGGAGGCTCTGAACTAGCGTCCGATGCCGCGCCTCATTCCGATCGACCAGGAAATGCCCTCTCCGCCGACGCTGCCGCTGACGAGTTGGCCACGCGCGCGCTCCAGAACCGGCCGCCAGGGCACCAGGACGAATTCGCGCGACTGCTCGATCAGCGCATACCGCCCGCTGCTGAGCGTCAGCATCCGCTTGTAGATGCCACTGAGGCTGTCGCCTGCCCTGACGTTGCGATATTCGAGCCCGGTGCGAGCGGAAATGTCCGCCGCCGTTTTCGCCAGCTCGCGCTCTTCAAGGATATGCAGCGTGTTCCGCGCATAGCGCGCCCGCCCTCCTTCTTCTCGCGCCAGCCCCTGTTCGATCAGCCACTGCCGTCTCGCCCGCAATGCCGTCTCGACCTCCGCGCCGAAACCGGTTGGCGCGAGCCCATCGGATTCCCTTGCGAGGAGCTTCCGGTCGAGCCAGGTCGCACCGACTGCCTGCGGCAGCTCTTCGAGCCTTTGCCAAGACAACACCGCAACGCGCAACGGATTGCGCGAGCGCTCGAGTTCCTCATACCGAAAAGCCCGATCGAGATAGTCCTGGCCGACCTTCCAGCCGCCATCGGCAAGGCGACTGACCGTCCCTTGCCGACGCATCGCCTCCAGTCGCCGGACATGGGTTCCGATATATTCGGCCGATGCTTGCGGATCCAACTCCCGGTGCAGGCGCTCGCTGTAAAAGCCGTCATTGGCCGCGGCCACTTCGGCAATCGTTCGATCCACCGGGCGCAGCTGCGCCGAACGCGGCCTAAGCTCCAGAATCGTGTTCCGCGCGGGCAGCTCTTCGTTGGCGCCGAGAGCACCGACCTCGGCATAGTGCGCCAGCCCGTCGACCCCATCGATCACCACATAGCGGCGCTCCGTCAGCTCATCCACAAACCCTTCGCCAACGACCCGCCCGATCAGGCGCCGGCCCTCGCTCCGCGGATCGAAGATCGCATAGCTGGCTGCCGCCCGCGAGATGCCCGCTGCACGCAATTCGCGATGCATGGTCTTGATGATGTCGCCGCGCTCGCCCAGGCGGCACGCCGATCGCGGGCTTCGATCCCGCTTCGATCAGCAAGGGTATCAGCGTTTTTGCCAGCCTGAGTTACCGGCTCTGGAGTCCGGATGCGCCGATCAGTCCGAAGCCGATGCTGCACAAATAGCTCAATGCCGGCGCGAGCCGTCGTTGCTGGAGTGGAATCAATCGACGCCGCCGGACCGTGCCGCAAAACGGCACGACTCACGAGAGCGGCTTGCGGCACGAGCACGCCACAGGCAAGAGCGGGAGTTCATATCCGCTCGGGATCAATCTGCTAGGCAAACTCCTCGGCCCGCTTCGCTTCGGCGTCATATAGTCGGATCTGCAGGACCGGAAAGCGCCTCTTCAGATCCCTGGCACCAGCCACGGCACCCTCCCTCGTGGTGAACTCCGTCTTCACCTGGCCATCGACAATCAATGCGTAGCCATTGTTCGGCAGCCCGTTCGACCGTTTCATCAGCAAGTCCCCAGCAAGATGCAGTCGATCCGAGTTACGGTGAGTCTGCGTGCCAGGGCAAGAGTGCGGGGTTCTGCGCAAAAAGAGATGGCAGGCACGTTCCGGATTTCCGTGCCTGGCTATCGGGCGCGACGCCACAACCGGCTACCGCACCTGCCGGATACTTCGAGACTACCGCTCACACGGTGCTATGCGTGCCACGCCGCCGACATGGTACTCTGCAGACTAGCATCATTCGGCACGGTGTGGACGCTTGCGCTGGTCGGATCGAAGCCAGGATTATTGGCCGCATAGGTTGCCATCGCCTGGACCAGTTGCGAGACTTGGCTGTCGAGCTTCAGGCCGCCGGCGGTGATCTCCTGCAGCTGCGAACCGGCACCGGAAAACCACCCGTTGACCGTGGCGCTGGTGTTGGTGCCAAGCAGGTCGATGAGCAACTTGTCGCCTGAACGCTCGAACCAGAGCTGGTCGCTGCTGATCGCGCCCACGAAATCGAGCTCGTTGCTGAAGCCTGTCGCGGTCGGAAGGTTGATTGCGGCCTGCCCGGTGCCAGACGACACCTGAAAGGAATTGCTCCTTGCCTCTCCGTTTGCCACCTCCGAGCCGGCGCCAAACTGGACGACTTTGGTGCCATAGGCATAGCGGCGTGGCGAAGCCACTTCCGCTGTCCCCGCCAACCAACTCGGCCACGTCGTAAATATTTCCGTTGCCATTCTTGAACGCAACGCAGCGTACCTGTGTATCGCGGTAGCGACTGCCTGGTTCCGAAGGAAACTCCCCGATATCTCTTGCTAGCCGCCGCTCGCCCGGCTCTTGAGCCATATGGCCGCTGCGCCAATCAGAGCCGTCGACACCCCGCTCCACCAGATCGAGCGCGGCCGCGCCGCGCTGATCGAACTGAGGTACAGCAATGCTCCGAGCACCACACCATAGTGCTTGCGAAACTCACCGCTTCTGCGAGCGATTTCAACGAGGTCCGAAGACCTGACTTGCGGATCTGCCATCACGACCACCTAACCGTCCGAAGACACCATCATAAAAGTGAATTGGGTATTTCGTCGAGTCATATTTCGTCTTTTCCGAATTTTGTGATCGAGGCGCGCCCGGTTGCTGCGCGAGGGATCGAGGCAGCGAGGCCGTGACGCGAAGCGGCACGGTCACGAGAGCCCGCCCGCATCCGCCGGCGCTCAAAACTGCTCCATCACCAGGCCAATTTCACGCAAGGCCTTCTCTTTGTCGGGTGCCGGCAGTGAGCCAGGACCTATCCACAGGCGCAACGATGCCGGTTCCGGCTTGATCGGGTAAGCTTGCCCGCCGCCACAAGGCCCCACCCCGATCACGCTCGATAATGACCGTTCAACCGACCCTCCCTGAGATCGCCGCCATGCTGGAACAGTCGCCCGACTACCGGGTACTGCGACGGCTGGTTCCCCGCGCCGAATTCACGCCACACGAACAGCCAGAGAAGATCGCGATCCTGCTCGACGTCGAAACCACCGGCCTCGATACCGCCATGGATGAGATCATCGAGCTCGGGATGGTCAAGTTCAGCTATCTTGCCGACGGCAGGATCGGCCGGGTCATCGACACCTTCAGCAGCTTCAACCAGCCGTCGATCGCAATTCCCGCCGAGATCACCGCGCTGACCGGCATCACCGATGAGATGGTTGCTGGTCACAGTCTCGATGAGGACCGCATCAACGCGTTCGCTTCCGAGGCGGTCGTCGTCATCGCGCACAACGCCGGTTTCGATCGCAGGTTCATGGAACGTTACGCGTATTTGTTCGTGCACAAGGCCTGGGCCTGCTCGGTCAGCGAGATCGAATGGCGCAGCCACGGCTTTGAGGGATCGCGCCTGTCCTATCTTTTGATGAAAGCCGGGCTGTTTCATGAGGCGCACCGGGCGGTCGACGATTGCCAGGCACTGCTCGAGATCCTGGCGATGGCCCTGCCCGAGCTCAATCGCACCGTGCTCTCGGTGCTGCTCGAGCGCGCCCGCCGCAAGACGATCAGGATCTGGGCCGAGCAGTCGCCCTTCGAGCTCAAGGACGAGCTCAAGCGACGCGGATACCGCTGGAGCGATGGCGCCGATGGCCGGCCGCGGTCCTGGTACATCGACGTCGATGATGGCAATCAGGCTGCCGAAATCGAGTATCTGCAGGAAACGGTCTACCAAAGAGACGTCGAGATCCGGATCCAGACACTCACAGCGTTCGACCGATTTTCCACAAGGGTTTAAGAACCAACTGTAGCTTTCACTGGATTCCAATGTGCGGCCGACGAATGCTTCTGCCGGCCACCTTCGGAATTGCCCGCTGGCCTCGATCTTGCCGCTAATCATTCATGAACGATTAGGCCAACATTACCGGACGCAAGGAGACAATCGCTCGCACCCCTGTTGGCTATGAACATGCAAAATCCTTGTCGTGCTCTTTGTCTGCTGACGGTTTTCAACGCCCCAGCGGCAGCATCTGCCCTCGCCTTGGAAAATATCAAGGCAAGGCTTGAAGCAGCCGGCTATTCGCAAATCCGCGAAGTGCCATCTGGCAAGATCAAGACGTTTAAGGCCACACGGGATGGGAAGGAACGGTCCATTCTCGTCGACAGCACCGGCCATATCCAGGAATTGCAATAGAGTCCTTGAGGCCCGAACCGCAATGGGGATCACCCGCGCAGCTGCAACGAGATCTCGGTGCTCGTGAACGTCCTCTCGGGTGTCAGCACCACTATGTCTACGACGGTCATCGAGCCCGGGTGGCTGTACACATATCTGACGTGCCAAAGCGGCCCGACGTCGGGCGAGATAACAAAATCTCCGGATTCGAGCGCGCGGGCGATCGTTCTGACTGCCACACTATTCTTTATCGGGACGGAGAAAACTGCGTCGACAAGCGCCGCAAGGGTTACCCCATCAGCAAGGAAGGCGCGAGCAACGTTGTCCCCGTGAGCCTCCCGGAGGGCCGACACGGTTGCGGCGACGGCTTCCGGGTTGTTCACTCTGCGCGCCTTGCTGAACCATGAGACGGTCAAGGTAACCGGGCTTCACCGGTGACCTCATCCTCATATAGGCCAGGAGCCCTTCCGTTGGTAACTCAAAGCGGACCGCCTTCACCCAGTCCAGAGCTCGCCCTTCGGCTCGATTCTGAAAAAACGCCCTTGCCACCAGCAGGAGGCGTAAACATCTAACATGTCGAGCAACGCAATATCCCTAACGGTAACAAGATGGACCTGACCGAAATCCAGAACTACGCGATACAGGCGAGAATGGCGTTCATCGTTGGCGCGGGAACGTTTGACCGCGTGTTCGCCGGCATCCGCTTTGCGGAGATCGACGGGTATCTTCTGTATGTCTACGCAAGAGACGAATCGAGCGCAGCCGAAATCGAGTACAATTTCGCCCTGCCCATCGCAATCGTTGCGTCGCAGATCGTCGGCCGGGAAATCGATGTCGTTGTCGTGCTACCGAAGGTCCTCCAGTGAGGGTCCCGCCAAGCGCCTGTTAGGCTTCTGCCGCGGCGGCTGCAGCTGTCGGATCGCCGCATACTGCACTTGTCCCAGCCACGTCTCGTTCGACGGCCAGAACACCGTATTGATCCGGATTTCGGCAGAGGCAGGACGGCCGTAATACAATCCCTGCCGATGTTGTCGTAACTTGCAGAGCATTTTTCACCTTTCGAGTTTTTACAGGCCCATTGCAGCCGGCCGGAAAGGACCGCCCCTTGGACGGTCCTTTTCGATTCCACGGTCCGTTTCAGCGGTCATTGCGGGGATTCACCTTTGAAGGAGCAACTCGCTCGAGACGCGGCAGACATCTTCCGACTGCTACGGGCATTCCGCGCGATTAAGGATCGAGCCGCACGGCGAAACGTTGTCGAGGCTTCGAGGCAATGGCCGAAAGTCGCGTAGCCGACAAGGCCCTCGACGACAAAGGCGGAAAGCCTCATGCTTGAGCGATGTGCTGCGGGCTAACTTAAGCCGGAGAACCGCTCCCTAGTGCCGTTCAATAGCTACGGTGTGCTCCGGAGGGAGTGCTGTAACGACCTTTGCGGGACGAAAAGCTTTGCGACTGTGAACCAAGGGACGGAGCGAGAACCCGGCTACGTCATGAGCCTTGCTGTTGGCAAGCGCTCCGGAAGCGGCGCCAGCTATTTGACCTTACGAGTTCCCGTTCGTCCAAGCGAAAGCTTTCGATTTATCCCCATCGACAGGGTATGCGGCGACTTGCGAGACTCGATTGTAAAGAAGGTTTCCGATAAAGGCTTCGTTTTTGAGAATGCGATAGATGAGCGCAGGATTCCAAGGGTGCCCCGTGGATGTCTCCACATTGCGGCGGTTCAGCTCTCTCGCGATCCATGCATCGCATTTTCCCTTGAGACATTGCGCGAAAATCCATTTGACGATGGCGACCTGATCCGGAGGCCCCGGCCGGATCTTCACGCGGTCGGATTGCAAAAATTTGGCCTCGCCCTTCTCCAGAAACATCTTCGGCCGCTGCTTCTGGTCAACCAGCTCGCGTCTGAGACCGTAAGTCTTCGGAGCGCCTACCGAGAACCCTTGCCGGATAACCCGCGAGTGGGAGGCATGCACTCTGGCCGATAGATCGCGACTGAAGTCGGCGGCCTGCGTTCGCTTGAGATACTTTCCCAAGGTGGAGGCCAAACTGAAGTCATTGTTGAATCCCTCGGCGCAATATTCGACCTCGACCCCGGCTTGCCGGCAGAGAAACTCGTAGTGAGCACCTTCGTCTAGATCTTGAAACCGCCCCCACCGGCTCACGTCGTATACGAGAAGCTGACCATAATCGGCTGCGCCTGTTGTGACATCGCTTATCAACCGTCGAAGGCCTGCTCGGTTCTTGATCTGAAGGCCGCTCTTGCCTTCGTCCGCATAGGTCTTGACGATCGCCAGACGGTGCGCGCTGGCGTAAGCCGCAATCACTGCCATCTGGTTTGCAATTGAGTAGATTTGCTTTTCGGTAGACATGCGAACGTACTGCGCCGCTCGCCGTTCCATGTCACCTTTTGGAAGGTGATCCTTCCTTATCGTAAGTGCATTTGCCATGGGCACTCCGACGGGGCCAGCTTACTCCATCTTTGCCATGCCCCAAAACCAACTTTGAAAATATTCTCTTTGCCGTCGGGCAAATCATCGATCCAATCACACACCCGATCAGTTTGCCGGCAGGCGCGGATCTTCTTGCCATATCGGTTCTATTTCCCGTACCGATCGGGGGCCTCGCCGAAGCGTGACGCCGGCACGCCCAAAGATGCATGAAAGCGATAGCCGCCCCCGAGCCGGCCACTCCATGCGCTGTCATCAGGAACTGGTCACCACCGCGGGATGGTGAAAAGCCGATCTTAAGTGAGTGACAACGTTGAACTTAGCTGAACGCGAAAGAGGCGGCGACAGAAACACCGCTTAGCCAGGAATGACTTCTCAACTCCCGCGGCATCGGAGGTTGTGCCGAATGTCGCCTGCCGCCTGCCAGGCGAGCCGCCACAGCCGCGCGGCTTGCGGGCCCTGTGTTTTGATGCCGTCAGGTACCATCGGGCTGTTACCTGCCGGATATTGCCATGCTCCGCGGAATCTGCTTCGACAACGATCATTGGTTGCACGAGCCGGCAGCCTGGTATGTCGACACGGAGCTTGCGGGAGGTATGAGAACGGTGCGGTCATCCTTGCGTTCCGGTGACCGGTCTGGCCCGAGGCCGGCGGGACGTCGGCCGAAAGCCCTCCCCCCAAGCCGCGGGCGCAAGACCGAGCCCGACAAAGGCCCTGCGGCCGCAACTCCCAAGTCCGAGCGGTCGCGAGACCTCATCCTGCATTCCGCGGCCCAGCTGTTCCGCCGCCAGGGATTTTCGGCCACGACCCTGCGCCAGATCGCAGCAAGGGCCAAGATCAAGGCCGGTAGCATCTACTACCATTTCGACTCCAAGGAGCAGATTCTCGACGAGGTGCTGGACCGCGGCCTCCGCCACGTGTTCGAGACGGTGAAGAACTCGGTCGAGCGAGCAGGAAAAGTATCGCACCGGCGCAAGATTGGTCTTGCGATCGAGGCCCATCTCGTCGCGCTCCTCGAGACGAGCGACTTCACTTCAGCCAACATTCGAATCTACGGACAATTGCCGGAGCAACTGAAGAAGCCGCACCGGCCGCTGCGGCGCGCATACGCAGAATATTGGGACCAGCTCTTCATCGATGCCCGGCGCGCTGGCGAGATCCGCGCCGATATGGAGGTGGTGCCATTGCGTATGTTCGTGATCGGGGCTCTCAACTGGACAATCGAATGGTTCAGGCTGGAAAACAGGGATGCCGTGCTCGAATTGGCCCGTCGCACAGAGACGCTGATCTTCGAAGGCGTCAATAAGCCCTGATCCCAATCTATCTGCCCTGCCAGACTGGCTTGCGCTTCTCTGCGAACGCTTTCGGCCCTTCGATCGCATCGAGACTGGCATAGGTCTCCTCATGCAGGCGCTCGGCCGCGACGAGGCCCTGCGCAAGCCCCAGGTCCATCGCGGCTAGCACACTCGCTTTGGCCGCCTTGACCGACAATGGCGCGCCCTCGACGATTTTCCGCGCCAGCTCAAGAGCGCGTTCGCGCACGGCCTTTGGTGTATCCTCAAGCGAGTTCACGAAACCATGCTCCGCGAGCCGTTCGATCGCGATCGTCTCGCCCGTCAGAACCATCTCCATCAGTAGGGGTTGCGGCACCATCCAAAGCATCGGCACCGCCCACGGGGACCCGCGCCCCATCTTGACCTCGCTTATTCCCGCACGGGTGCCGCGCAGCCCGATCCTCAAGTCGCACCTCAGCGCAAGCATCATCCCGCCGGCCATCAAAGATCCCGTCATGGCAGCAACGATGGGCTTGGAGACCTTCCGCATCGCGTGCTGCATGGGATCGCGCATCAGCGTCAGGATATCCACCCCGTCCCTCGCCCGGATTTCCGCGGCCTGCTTCAGATCCAGCCCTGCGCAAAATACCCCGCAATCCGCTGAGGTCAGGATGATCGCGCGGACCGAGGCGTCGGTTTCGACCCTGTCCCAGGCGTCGGTCAGGCCGTTCATCGCCTCGACCGAGAGCGCGTTCTTGCGTTCGGGACGGTCGATGGTCACCGTCGCGACGCCGTCTTCGACGGAATAGCGGACTTGCTCTTTTTCAGCCACGATATCTTCTTCCTTGAATTCTAACATTTGTTAGAATACATCGCCGCACGCCAGATGCAAGAACATGGCGCAGCTCTTGAGGCAGGAGGAAGCAAGATGGCGTATCTCTGGACGCCCCCCGCGGAACTGGTGGAGAAAAGCAACCTGAGCGCGTTTCTTCGCGCCACGGGGCAGCCGGACTACGACACGCTGGCGGCCAAGGCCGACATCGATCCAGCCTGGCTCGCGCAGGAAGTGTTTGGGTTCTGTGACGTTCGCTTCTATCGCAAGCCCGAGAAGATCCTTGATCTAGCACGGGGCGAACCGTGGGCGCGCTGGTGCGTTGGCGGGACCACGAACATCGTCCTCAATTGCATCGACAAGCACCGCGGAACTGAAGTCTGGGACAAGACATTCCTGCTCTGGGAAGGCGAAGACAGGCGCGAGCAGCGGCGACTGAGCTACGCCGAGTTCGCATTCGCTGTCGAACGGCTAGCATCGGGCCTGCGCAAGCTCGGCATCGGCAAGGGCGACGTCGTCGCGATCTACATGCCCAACCTGCCCGAAACCTTTATAGCTTTCTTTGCAATCCTGAAGATCGGGGCGATCGTGATGCCCCTGTTCTCCGGCTTCGGTCCCGACCCGATCAGGGCGCGGCTCAACCATGGTGAAGCGAAGGCCGTCATCACCGCGAACGGTACCTGGCGTCGAGGCGCGCCGGCTCCGCTGAAATCGGTTCTCGACGAGGCCCTGGAGACCGCACCAACCGTCCAGCACGTTATCGTGGCAAACCGCGGCGGGCTCGGCATCGACACCCCCATCCAGGCGGGACGCGACCACTGGTGGGATGAGATCGCCAAGGAGGAGGCAAACCTTCCGACCGTCGAGATGGACGCGGAAGATCCCGCCATCCTTCTCTACACGTCGGGTACGACCGGCGAACCAAAGGGCTGCGTGTGGACGCATATCAGCTTCATTGGCTCAATGGTGACGCGGGATATGATCATCTGCGGCGACTTCAAGCCAACGGACCTGTTTTTCTTCTTCAGCGACATGGGATGGATGGTGGGCGCGATGTGCGCCTGCATTCCAAGCTTTGCTGGCGGCAGACTCCTCGTGGCCGAGGGGACGCCCGATTATCCCGATACGGGACGCTTCTGGCGCCTGATCGCCGATCACAAGGTCACCTATCTCGGTGTTTCACCGACCATCGTGCGCGGCATGATGCGCCATGGCGATGAGGTCGAGCGATACGACCTCTCGAGCCTGCGAATGACTGCTTCGGGCGGCGAGGCCTGGACCGAGACACCGTGGCGATGGTTCTTCGAACACGTCTGCAAATCAAAGATCCCAATCATCAATATTTCTGGCGGAACGGAAGTCGGCGGCTGCATCTTCACCGGGACCCCCAACCATCCAATGAACCCATGTTCGTTCTCCCGGCCGGCCCTCGGAGTCGGCGCGGATATCGTCGACATGGCGGGTAACCCTGTCCCCGACGGCGAGGTCGGCGAGCTGGTGCTGCGTCATGCATCGATCGGGCTCACCAAGAGCCTGTGGAAGGGCGACCAGCGCTATCTCGAGAGCTACTGGAATACGATTCCGGGAATCTGGGTGCATGGCGACTTTGCCATGCGCGGCAAGGACGGTCTCTATTACATTCTTGGCCGCTCGGACGACACCCTCAAGATTTCGGGCAAGCGCGTCGGTCCGGCAGAGCTCGAGGGCGTGCTGACCGCAACCGGCAAGGTCGCGGAAGCTGCCGTCTTCAGCGTCCCGCATCCGGTCAAAGGCTCCGCTATCGTGTGTGCTTGCGTGCCGAGCCCCGGTGCGAAAGACCCCCGCGCGCTGTCGGAAGAGCTTGCCCAGGCCCTGGTGCAGGGAATGGGCACCTCGTACCGCCCGGAAAGGGTATTGCTGGTCGATGACCTGCCGAAGACGCGCAACATGAAGATCATGCGCCGCGTGCTTCGCGCAGTCTTCGAAGACAAGGACCCCGGCGATCTGTCGGCGCTCGCCAACCCCGAGGCGATCGACCATATCCGTCAGAAGCTCAAGGGATAGCTGTCGGCCCGGATTGGCCCGGACCAGGCGACGTCGCATGGCGTGAAGCCAGACATCAAGGCAACCACTCAGGTCGGTTGCCTTGACGGGGATCAGACGATCCTAGATCGGGCAATCCTTGGGGAAAGCTGGCTTGCGCTTCTCAAGGTGCGAGGCCAGGCCTTCGCGGGCTTCATTGCCGGCAAAGCCGAGGATTTCGAGGGCGGTTGACGTGTCGAACAGCGGCCCGTTGACGCGAAGCCAGTTGTTCAACGCATATTTGGTCCAACGGATCGCACTCTGTGCGCCGGTGGCGAGATCCTGCGCCGTTTCCAATGCGATGCTTTGCAGCTCCGCATCTTCGACGCACAGCGAAACCAGGCCGATCCGCTCGGCTTCCTCACCCGACAGCGGCTTGCACGTGAGCAGATAGTACTTTGCCTTCGCCAGTCCGCAGAGCAGCGGCCAGATGATACAGGCGACGTCGCCAGCGGCGACACCGAGCCGGGTGTGGCCGTCCACGATCCGCGCCGATTTGCCACAGATCGACACGTCGGCAAGGATCCCGACGACGAGGCCGGCGCCCACGGCGACGCCGTTGATCGCCGAGATGATTGGCTTGTTGCAGTTGATGACGTTGTAGACGAGATCCTTGGCCTCTTTCCAGGTCGCCATCCGCGCGGCCGGATTGTCGAGCAGCGACTTGATCAGCTCGAAATCGCCGCCGGCCGAGAATGCCTTGCCCGCTCCCGTGACAATCACGGCGCTGATGTCGGGATCGCTGTCGATGTCTCTCCAGATGTGAGTGAGCTGTGTATGGGTCTCGGCGTCGACGGAGTTATAGGTCTCCGGTCGGTCGAAGGTGATCCGAAGGATCCGTTCAGCCGGATAGTCGAGCTTCAACCTCGTGTAGGCCGCGTACCGATTGGACATATTGATCTTCCCGCTTTTGGCGCTTAAGAAGCGCTACCAATTATTTCTAACAGATGTTAGAATTTGTAGTCGGCCGGCGCAAGCACTGGCTCGAAACAAGAATGTCGAAAGACAGCGCTCGAGGAAACGTTGATGGAAACCGGGCTCAGTATCCAGACAGGGGGCGGATCCGGCATCGGAACCGTCGGTGCGTTGTTCGAGGCCTGTGCAGAGCTTCATGCCAACAGGCCTGCGATCGAATACCGCGGCCGGCGCGTGACTTATGGGGAGTTGCGCGACCGGGTCCGTCGGTTGACCGTCCTGCTTGCCGCGCGGGGCCTGCAACGTGGCGACCGGCTTGGCCTGCTGTCGCGCAACCGTCCCGAATATCTCGAGATCGAGTTGGCGGCCGCCAATCTCGGGATCATCACGGCTTGCCTTAACTGGCGGTTGTCGGAGCGCGAACTCTCCTATTGCATCGAACTGGTGTCGCCCAAGCTGCTGCTGGTCGAGGCCGACCTCGCAGCAAGCCTCCCGCCGGCCGCAAAGGCGAATCCAATCCTGGAGATCGGATCTCAATACGAAAGCGAGCTTACGCGAGCAGACGGGCGGGCATCCCCGTCTGTCGCCGAACCGGAAGATGGGCTCGTCATTCTCTACACCAGCGGAACGACCGGCCTGCCGAAAGGCGCCGTGATTTCGCACCGCGCGATGGTCATGCGGGCGTTGGTGTTCTCCTCCGAACTCGGTATCGCTCCGCACGACACATTCGTCGCATGGGCCCCCCTGTTCCACATGGCCTCGACCGATCATGCTCTCGCCACCCTGCTGCGCGGCGGAACTGTCGTTGTGATCGACGGCTTCCAGCTGGAACCGCTGCTGACGGCCGTTTCCCAACACGACATCGGCTGGCTGGTCCTCATTCCCGGCATGGTGGAGGCGCTTATCGATGGTCTGAAAGCGCAACGCACCAAGGTGAAGGGAGTGCGGGTGTGCGGAGCCATGGCGGATCTGGTCGCCCCGCACGCCATTGCCGAGGTCACCGAAATGCTCGGCGCCCCCTATCTCAACAGCTTCGGCTCGACCGAGACCGGCCTGCCGCCGGCGACGCGGGCGCTGATTGCGCCAGGCGATGTGCCGGCCAGCCTGTCCAAGCGGCAAAATGCGTTCTGCCAGATCAAGCTGGTGGACACCTCCGACAACGAGGTCGCGCCCGGTGAGCCCGGCGAGTTGGCCATCCGCAGCCCGACACTATTCTCCGGCTATTGGCGCGCGGACGAGACCAACGCGCGCGACTTCCGCGGCGGCTGGTTTCACATGGGCGACGTGTTCAGGCGCAACGCCGACGGATCGCTCGATTTCGTCGACCGCGCCAAATACCTGATCAAGTCGGGCGGCGAGAATATCTATCCCGCCGAAATCGAACGCGTCCTGCTAGGCGACGATCGGATCGCGGAAGTCGCAGTCGTCCGCGCTGCCGACCCAAGGTGGGGAGAGGCCCCCGTCGCCTTTGTCGCGTGCCGCGAAGGGGCTGCAATGACGGTAGCCGAGCTCACCGAACTGTGCCGACGCGAGCTGGCGAGCTACAAGCGGCCGCGCGAATTCCGTTTCATTACCTTCGGTGAATTCCCTCGCTCGACAAGTGGCAAGGTCCAGCGCCACGAACTCGAGCGCCTGTTGAAAGTTTCCACATGAGCGACACCAGCCTGAGAGGAAAGGTTGCCGTCATCGGCATCGGATTGTCGGCGGTCGGCAAGGTGCCAGGCCGCAGTCCGCTCTCGCTTGCGGCAGAGGCCGCAGCGAACGCACTCGCCGACGCCGGCCTCGCCAAGAGCCAGGTGGACGGCGTGCTGTCGAGCCATGCCTTCGCCTCCCCGTTCCATCGCTTCAGCGTTGCCTTCAGCGAGTATTTTGGAATCCGTCCGACCTTCTCGAACACGTTGCAGGTGTCCGGCGCCACGGCGGCGACGATGTTCAGCATTGGTGCGGCCGCCATTCACGGCGGCCTCGCCAAGGTGGTGCTGCTAGTCGCGGCCGACAGCCTGATGACGGGGCTGACGCCGGATCTGGCGCTGCGTTCGCTCACCGAAAGCCGGGATCAGCAATACGAGATGCCGTTCGGCATTCCGGTTGCCAACACCTTCGCAATGACCGCGCACCGGCATATGAGGGAGTTCGGCACCACGCCCGAGCAGTTGGCGGAGGTCGCCGTCGTGCACAGGCGTCACGCGGCGCGGACCCCCGGCGCGCAGCAGACGACACCGATCACCGCAGCGGACGTGCTCAGTTCGCCCATGGTCACCACGCCCTATCACAAGCTCGACTGTTCGCTGATCTCGGACGGCGGCGCGGCATTTGTCCTCACGTCGGCCGAGCATGCGAAGGCACTTGGGATCGGCAGGTCGATCTACATCCTCGGTTGCGGAGAATGCTACACCCACGAGCATATCTTCCTGATGCCGTCCCTGACCACGACCGGTGCCGTCGAATCCAGCCGGCGGGCCTATGCAATGGCCGGCTACCAGCCGCGCGATATGGATGTCGCCGGCATCTATGATTGCTTCACAGGCACCGTGGTGATGATGCTTGAGGACCTCGGCTTCTGCCGCAAGGGTGAAGGCGGCCCGTTCGTCGCCGACGGACAAATGAGCTACGGCGGCCAAATACCCTCCAACACCCATGGCGGCCTGCTGTCATTCGCGCATTCCGGAATGCCTGGCGCCCTGTTCCACTTCCATGAGGTGATCGCGCAGCTGCGTGGGCAATGCGGCGAGCGGCAGGTCGACCGCGCCGCGCTCGGGCTGGTGCACAGCCTCGGTGCGGGATTCGCCACCAATGCCACGGCCATTCTGGGCACGGAGGAAACGCTGTGATGGCATCCGAGGATTCCACTCGAAAGCCCCTGCCCGCGCCGGATTCCGATACGAGCGCATTCTGGCTTGGCTTGCGACAAGGCAAGCTCCTGCTGCAGCACTGCCGCCGATGCCGCAACGTGCAGTACTACCAGCAAACCACATGCCGCGAATGCGGCGGCGATGAGCTCGTGCACAGGCCCGCGACCGGCCGCGGCAAGGTGCACTCCTTCAGCGTGGTCTATCGCGCTCCCGGCCCCGCATTCAAGGCGGATGTCCCCTATGCCGTGCTGCTCGTCGAACTCGACGAAGGGCCGCGCATGATCAGCGCCCTGACGGGGAGCGATCCGGCGGATGTCACCTTCGACATGGAGGTCGAGCTCGCATTCGACCAGGTCTCTGACGACATAACTCTGCCGCGCTTCCGGAAAGCCTGAAGGACCCGCATGAGTTCTGCTTGCATCTGCGCGCGATCGATTCTAACAATCGTTAGAATTTCGCAATGCCTCGATTTTGTAGCGCTCACATCGCCAACCCACCGGTCGATTACACCAGCGGCAAGCCACCCATCGGCTTGCCGCGCAGCCGCCAGGACCACCCGCAATGGCAATCATGAAATCGGATGTCGTCACCTCGACCGAGGACTACGCCCGCAACCGCAGCGCCTACACTGAGCGCGTTGCGGATCTCAGGCGGCGCCGGGCCATGGCAGCACTGGGCGGTCCGGAACGGGCACGCAAGCTTCACAAGGAACGCGATCAGCTGCTGCCGCGCGAGCGGATCGCGGCGCTGATCGATCCCGGATCACCGTTCCTCGAATTCTGTCAGCTGGCCGGCGACGGCCTGTACGAAGGCGTACCGCCCGGCGGCAGCATCATTACCGGCGTTGGAATGATCTCCGATCGTCCCTGCATGATCATCGCCAACGAGCCCACCGTAAAGGGCGGCACCTATTACGGTATCACCTGCAAGAAGCATGTTCGTGCGCAGCGCTTCGCCTGGCAGCACCGCCTGCCCTGCGTGACCCTGGTCCAATCCGGCGGCGCCAACCTGCCCGACCAGCCCAATATCTTCCCTGACGATGGCCAGTTTGGCTCGATCTTCTACAACCAGGTCAGGATGTCGGCTGAAGGCATCCCGCAAATTGCGGTGGTGCACGGTCCCTCTACCGCAGGCGGCGCCTACATTCCCGCGTTGAGCGATGAGACCGTCATCATCAGAAACCAGGGCGCCATGTTCCTAGGCGGGCCGCAGCTGGTCTATGCGGCGACCCGCGAAGAGGTCGGCATCGAGGCACTCGGCGGCGGCGAGATGCATAGCCGAGTGAGCGGTGTCACTGACCATCTCGCCGAGAACGACGCCCATGCAATTGCCATCACCCGCGAGATCGTCGCCAGTCTCGGCGAGATCCCCCGGCAAACCCGGACCGTCGCCCCGGCGCGCGAGCCACACTTCGACCCCAACGAAATCTACGGCCTGATCAGTTCGGATCCGCGCATTCCCACCAATAATCGCGATGTCCTTGCGCGTCTCGTCGACGGCAGTGAATTCCATGAGTTCAAGCCGCTCTATGGCGATACGCTGGTGACCGGCTTTGCGCGAATCATGGGATTTGAGATCGGCATTCTCTGCAACAACGGCGTGCTGTTCTCCGAAAGCGCGCTGAAAGCGACGCACTTTATCGAGCTGTGCTGCAAGCGTGACATCCCGCTGCTGTTCATGGCGGATGTAACGGGCTTCATGGTTGGCCGTGAAGCCGAGGAAGGCGGCATCACCAAGAACGGCGCAAAAATGATCACGGCAATGGCAAGCGCCAATGTCCCGAAATACACGCTCATCATGGGTAATGCCTACGGCGCGGGATACCTCGCGATGTGCGGCCGGGCGTTCCGGCCAAATGCCATGATGATGTGGCCAAATGCCCGTTCCGCCATCATGGGTCCCGACCAGGCCGCGACCACGCTCGCGATGGTTCGCGACGAGGTGCACAAACGCGAGGGCACGAGTTGGACGGACGCCGAGCGCGAGGCCTACATGGCGCCGACCCGGCGAACGTTCGAGGATTTCGCCAATGCCTACAATTTCGCCCGCAACACCTGGTGCGACATGGTGATCGATCCGCTCGAAACCCGCAGCGTGATGGCGCTGTTGCTTGACCTCGCCGGGCGCGTCCCGCGTCAGCACACCGATTTCGGCGTGTTCCGGATGTAGACGAAGGGGGCCGCCATGTTCAGGAAAATTCTGATTGCCAATCGAGGCGAAATCGCCTGCCGCATCGCCCGCACCTGCCAACGGCTCGGCGTTGCGGTTTCCACCGTGCACTCCACCGCAGATGCCGACGCCTTGCACGTCAGGGTTATCGGTGAATCCATCGGGATCGGCGGCGCGCCGGCATCGGAAAGCTATCTGCGGATCGATGCCATCATCGCCGCCGCGAAAACGACCGGCGCGGAGGCGATCCATCCTGGTTTCGGCTTCCTGGCCGAAAACACCGACTTTGCCCGCGCGGTCGAAGCAGCCGGACTGGTATTCATCGGACCGACGCCGGATACCATCGAGCGGCTGGGCGACAAGGCATCCGCGAAGCGGGAAGCCGTCGCCGCCGGTGTCCCCACGGTACCCGGAAGCGAAGCTCCGAGCGAGGATCGCATCGAAGTCGAACGCAGCGTCCGCCGGCTCGCACTGCCGGTCATGCTCAAGGCCGCGGCCGGCGGCGGTGGCAAGGGAATGCGGGCGATCTCGACCTATGACGGACTTGCCGACGAAATCGAGTCCGCGATGCGTGAGGCAAGGAATGCTTTCGGCGACGCAAGGCTGATCGTAGAGAAACTGATCCTGCAAGGCAGGCACATCGAGGTGCAAATCGCGGGTGACGGCGACGGCAACGTGATCCACCTGTTCGAACGTGAATGCACGCTGCAGCGTCGCCACCAGAAGCTCATCGAGGAAGCGCCAGCTGCCAACCTGGCTCCCGCCTTACGCCAGCGTATCCTCGACGACGCTGTCCGGCTCGGACGCAGGCTCAGATATCGTGGCGTCGGCACGGTCGAATTCATCGTCACCGGCACCGACCATTATTTCCTGGAGGTCAATCCCCGGCTCCAGGTCGAGCATCCCGTAACCGAGATGGTTACCGACATCGACATCGTCGAGGCTATGCTCCGCATTGCCGCTGGCGAAGGCCTGCCGGTGAAGCAGGGCGAAGTGTTGTGCCAGGGCCACGCGATCGAGGCGCGGATCTGCGCCGAAGATCCGAATGACAGCTTCATGCCATCCACTGGAGAGCTCGCCCATGTCAGGTTCCCGTCCAGCGGCATTCGCGTCGAGACCGGCGTCGAAAGTGGGTCAATCGTCACGCCCTATTACGACTCGATGCTCGCCAAGCTGATTGCTCATGCCGCCTCCCGCGATCAGACGCTCGACCAACTCGATCGTGCGCTCGGTGAAACCTCGATCTTCGGTGTCATCACCAACCGGGATTTTCTCCGTCGATTGATCGCCTTGCCCGCGACCCGCGCCGCGACTTTTCATACCCGTCTGATCGACGAACAGATCGATGCGCTCGCGGCCACCGCTGGCGACATTGACCCGGAAGCGCTGGCGGTTGGTGCGTTTTTCTGGATGATGCGCCAGCGCGCTGCCGCTTCCGGCAACCCCTGGCAGTCCAACAGTCTGACCGGCTGGCAGATGGCGGCAGCCGATGACGGCTTGTCACCGATCCCCATTCTCCACCTCGAAGCCGCAGGCGACAGCGCGGAGATCCGCTTTGCGCCCTTGCAGCCAGATGGCTCGATGCTGATCGGTGTCGACGATGACAGGATTCGGGTGCAGCTTTCGCCGCTTGCCGATGACACGTTCGCAGCCACAGTCAACGCGCGCTGCGAGACCGTGCGGATCGTACAGAAAGACCAGGCGATCTTCGTGCACGATCCACGCCGCGCCCATAGCATGACCGCGATCCCCTACCTCAGATACATCAGCACCGACGCCGAGATCAGCGGCGAACTGCGCGCCCCGATGACCGGCCTGGTGTTGAAGATCAATGTCACGGTCGGTAGCCGCGTGAAGGCAGGCGATCCGACCGTTGTCATGGAATCCATGAAGATGGAACTGCGCATTGCCAGCGAGGTGAACGGCATCGTGACCGCCGTCCACTTCAAACCCGGCGACACCGTCGAGCGAAACGCCGTCGTCGCCGTCGTCGAGCCTGCCCCGCAATAGCCACCTCCTCACGAACCCTTCAGGAAAGCACATGTTACGATTGGGAAGTGTAAATTATGATGTTCAGGACAACATCGCGATCCTGACGCTCGACGAGCCCAACAAGCTGAACGCACTGACCAGCGGCATTCGCATGGGCATCCGCGAAGGACTACAGCGGGCCGACCAGGACGATGCGGTACGTGTCAGCATCATCACCGGCGCCGGTGGCAAGGCATTCTGCGCTGGCGCCGATATCGGCACCTTCGATTTCGATCCGGAGAAAGCGCGCGCGTTCTTCATCGACGCCATGGAGGTCCTGAGCGCTCCCGAACGGGCCCTCAAGCCGGTGATCGCCGCGGTCAACGGAATAGCCTATGGTGGTGGATTTGAGCTCGCCATTGCATCCGACTTCATCCTGGCGGCCGAGAGCGCTCGCTTTGGCGTACCCGAGATCAAGCTCGGGCTGCTGCCCGGCTTCGCTATCGTTCGGCTTCAGGACATCGTCGGGCGCGCAAAAGCCAAGGAAATGAGCATCCTCGGCGACCCTGTCGACGCCGCGGAAGCAAGTCGTCTTGGACTCGTATCGCGCGTCGTTCCCGACGAACGTCTTCTCGTCGACGCAATCGCGTTCGCGCAACGCATCGCCTCACAGCCTCGCCTTGCCGTGCAGATGGCCAAGTCCTTCTACAATCGCGGTCTTGGCGGCAACGAGATGCGCCATGCGATCGATGGGTTTCCGTTCCTGCTGATGCACGCCGATGCACGCGAAGGCATCAATGCATTCCGGGAAAAGCGCGAGCCGCGATTCGATAAGACGTAGCTGTAACGGCTGCGTTCGGCCCGACCACATCGTCGCGCAGACATCCTGTCCCGACGACCAACCACCCTACTGTCCGATAGAACAAAATGAGGGAGAACACGTGAAGAGGAATTTCCTGGCCCTGGCCATCCTGGTTGCGACAGCGTCGACCGCCTCCGCCCAAATCTCGAATGACGTGGTCCGGATTGGCGTCCTGACCGACCTGTCAAGCTGGGGACGCGACAACAGCGGTCCCGGCTCGGTCGAGGCGGCGAAAATGGCCGTTGAGGAGTTTGGCCCGACAGTGCTCGGAAAGCCAATCGAGATCGTCAGCGCCGACCACCAGATGAAGACCGACGTCGGCCTGCAGATCGTTCGCGACTGGTTCGACAACGGCAAGGTCGACGCGGTAGCGGACATTCCGAACTCGGGAATTGCGATCGCCGTTCACAATATGGTGCGGGAGCGCAACAAGATCGCGCTGCTGTCCGGCCCGGGCGCGAGCTCCCTGACCGACGAATTGTGCAGCCCCAACACCGTACATTTTTCTTACGATACCTACGCGCTATCCAAAGTGACGGCGTCGGCTGTCATCAAGGAGGGTGGCAAGTCCTGGTTTTTTGTCACCGCCGACTACGCGTTCGGCCAGCAACTTGAGAAAGACGCGACGCGCTTCATCAAGGAGCTGGACGGCAAGGTACTCGGCAACGTGCGGCATCCGACCAACACAGCCGACTTGTCGTCATTTGTACTGCAGGCGCAAAACTCCAAGGCGGATGTTGTGGCCTTTGCCAATGCTGGCCAGGACACCGACAATGCCATCAAGCAATCCGGTGAATTCGGCCTGGTTCAGGCCGGCCAGAAGCTTGTCGGCCTGCTGATGTTCGATACCGACGTGCACGCTGTCGGCCTGCAGGCCGCACAAGGCACTTACATGACGACGGCCTCCTACTGGAACATGGATGACAAGACCCGCGCCTGGTCAAAGAGGTTCTTCACCCGGACCAACGTCATGCCGACCATGATTCACACCGGCGTCTACGGCTCTGTGCTGCACTATCTCAAGGCGATCAAAACCGCCGGCACAGATGATCCCGCCGCGGTCATGGCCAAGATGCGCGAACTTCCGGTCGAGAACACATTCGTACATGGCGCCAGGCTGCGCGAGGACGGGCGGGTGATCCGTGACATGTACCTGGCGCGCGTGAAGAAGCCATCAGATTCGAAGGAGCCGTGGGACTATCTCGAGATCGTCAAGACAATCCGGGGTGAGGACGCATATCGGCCTGTCAGCGAATCGAAGTGCGCGCTTCTCAAGAAGTGAAACGACCTGATCGGCGCAGAGAGCGAGCGAAGGCCACTGCTTGGCCGGGCGGATTTTGGGAAACAAGTAAGGCAATTCATTGCCGAACATCGGAAGGACGATCAGTTCGTGACCACAGCATCATCTCCAATCGAACTCGTCGTTGCCGACAGGATCGGGACGATTTGGCTGAACCGGCCGGAGCGAGGCAATGGGATCGAGCTCGGGCTGGCGACTGCGCTCAGGGCAGCTGCCTTCGACCTCGAACGTGACGCCAGCGTCAAGGTCGTCGTCATCCGAGGCCGCGGAGCAAATTTCTCGGTCGGCGGAGATCTTCGAGCTTTCTCCGCTGCCGGCGCCACCTTCCCGCGGCTTGCAATGGACATCATCACTGCCTTCCACGACGCACTCGCTTCACTGAGACGCTCAGGAAAGCCGGCTATCGCCGCGGTGCACGGGGCTTGCGCCGGCGGAGCAATGTCCCTGGCGTTGGCCTGCGATTTCGTTCTAGCCGCCGACACGGCTCATTTTTCAGTGGCGTACCGGCGGCTGGGCGTTTCCGCCGATGGCGGCATGAGTTACTCGCTGACGCGCCTGGCGGGGCCAAGACGAGCGCTGGAGTTGATGCTCCTCTCTGACCGCACAAGCGCAAGCGAGGCACTGTCGCGCGGATTGATCACGAGAGTATGTGCAGAGCAGGAGCTCGAGGCCGAGCTGACCCGAATGGCGCGGGCGCTAGCCGATAACTCACCCGCCGCAAGCCGTGCGGTGAAAGCCCTGGTCTGGAGCGCCGATACCACAACGCTCGACGAACAACTGTCGGCCGAGCTAGCTTCATTCGTCGACTGCGCCTCCTCGGCGGACTTTCGCGAGGGCATGAAGGCGTTCAACGAGAGGCGGCCGCCAATATTCGCAGGAGAGTGAGAAAATGGGATCCCTGGACGGTAAGGTCGTTTTCATTACAGGCGCGAGCCGCGGCATAGGCCGGGAGATCGCGCTTAAATTCGCATCGGAAGGAGCGCGAGTTGCACTCGCGGCCAAATCGAGCGAGCCCCATCCAACTCTTCCCGGAACTATCCATACAGTGGCCGAAGACATTCGTAAGCTCGGTACCGCCGCCCTTCCCCTCCGTGTCGATGTACGCGACGCCGATGCGCTCGCAAACGCCATCGAAAGGACGGTTCAGGAATTCGGCGGGTTGGACATCCTGGTGAACAATGCCAGCGCCATCAGTCCGACCGGACTGCTCGATACGCCGGCCAGGAAGTTCGATTTGCTGAGTGCGGTGAACGGCAGGGCGACCTACATCTGTGCCTATCATGCTGTACCGCACCTGAAGCGGTCGTCAAATCCCCACGTTCTCACCTTGTCGCCGCCACTGCCAAAGTCGGCAATCTGGCTCGGCAAGTATCCCGCATACGCCACCTCGAAGTACAGCATGACGATGTACACGCTGGCGCTCGCCGAGGAATTTCGATCGTTCGGAATTGCCGCCAATGCCCTTTGGCCAAAGACCATGATTGCGACCGACGCCGTGCGCGTGCATTACCAGTCGGATTATCGCCGCAGCCGCTCGCCTTCAATCATGGCCGATGCGGCACACTTCATCGTTACGCAAGGCAGCCGCGAATTCTCGGGCAGAACCTTGATCGACGAGGAGGTTTTGCGTTTGCAGGGTGTCGACGACTTGTCGGTCTATGCAATAGATCCTGCCAGCCAGCTTGCGCCAGACATCTTGATCGAATGACTGCAGCAACGATCAGGGAACGCTTCCCGGCAGGGAAGCATCGAGGTACTGGGACTTACCCGGCTGCAGGAATGGCTTCCGAATGAACATCGTCAGCGCGCGCGTCGCCATTATTGTGAATCCAGCCTTGCCGCTCGGGTTGATTGCGAACACAGTTGCGGCCTTGAGCATCGGTATCGGCGCCGCGGAGCCGGACCTTGGAGGAAACTTCTTGACCGACGGCAACGGGCTCACTGTCCGGACCAGCGCAAACCGTCCGGTACCAATTCTGCAAGCCACGCCCGAAGCGCTGTCCGTACTGCTGACGCGCGCGCAGCCATTGGCGAGCGGCGCCGTTTTGGTACCTTTCCCGCAATTCGCCAGGGGGCTCCACCGCTTTGAGGACTATCTCGCCGAATTTCCGCTGCGCGCGCTCTCGAACGAGACGATCGACGGCTTGGGCTTCTACGGGCCTGAGAAATGGGTTCGGTCGCTGACGGGCAATTTGAAGCTCTTGCGCTGAAGATAACGCCGCGTCATGAACCTGAGGACTGACCTCATCATAAGCATGGTCGTGTACCCTTACGCCCATGGCGCTATCTCCGCTCAAGCATAGCGTCAAGGTGCTCTCGCTGGGCGATTAGAACCTTTCAGCCCTCATGAGCCACGTTTCAAGCTCACCGGGAAGCCCTCGAGTGCGAGCGTCCGGCTATCTCAAGGGGAGCCGCGTGACATTAGAGCTTCTGGATTTCGGCTGGTGGCCGGCCGGCCCGCAAGCCTTCCCGAGCCGAAGCTGTCCTCATCACGGTGGAAAAGCTCTTGCGCTCGTCAGCCAGACCTTCGGCCAACGGACGGTCGAGAGCTGACCGGGTAAGGCGCTTGGCAAAGGCCAGGCCTTCGGCACTTCGGCCCAACAGCTCAGCGCCGATCTCAAGGGAGCGCGCGAGGGGATCGGCGACGACCTCATGCACAATTCCGATTTCGTGGGCGCGCTGTCCGGTCACTGTCAGGCCACGAAGGATCATCTCGAGTGCCCTGGCCTCTCCAACAATCCTGGGCAAACGCTGTGTACCGCCACCACCCGGAAAGATGCCGATGCGCGTTTCCGGAAGTCCGATCGCCGTAACACTGCTCCCGGCGATGCGCAGGTCGCATGCCAGCGAAAGCTCGAAGCCACCTCCCATGCACAGGCCATTGATTGCCGCAATGACCGGCTTGTCGACGGCTGCAATCGCATCCGTCAGCGCGTGGAAACCAGGTGGCCGAGGACCAGGCGACGACGGGGCGCGAGACGCTCCGCGCTCAATGGCATCTGCGGCCTCGGAGAGTTCCGCAACGTCGTAGTGACGGATGAAAATGCCGGGTAGGCCCCCTGTAATGACAATGACCCGGACCGATGGGGCCATTCTTGCAGCGGCGACCGCATCGAACATCTCAGCCGCCCCGGCGGCCGTCATGGTGCCGAATGGGACGTTAGCATAGGTGATGACACGGACCGCGTCGCGATCCTGGATGGAAACAAGGGGCATAGCCTACCCTCACCGCAACCGCTCGCCGGACAATCACGCGTTGGCGTTGCGCCGCTCAGAATGCGCCCGGGTCCCACACCGATCAAGCCTCGGCGCGCTAAGATTGCCATTGCAGGCGAGCGGTTCATTCTTAAAATCCTGCCTCCCCGGCATGCGTTTCGGACGGGCCTGTAGAGCGGAGTAGACGTTATGCCCAAGCCGGAAAGCTTCCCAATCGAGAAGATCTACGTTCCCGTGAAAAGACGGAAGGCAATCAAGCCTCAAGTCGTCGAGGAGATCGCTGGAAGCATTCTGGAAATCGGACAACAAACCCCCATTCTCGTCAGGCCCGACGAAGACCGCTTCGTTCTGGTCGAGGGACTACAGCGGCTCGAAGCTTGCAAGGCGCTTGGAGAGACGACGGTTGTGGGCATCGTGGTCTCGGCGGAGGATGCTCAGCAAAGGACGCTCTTGTCCGAGGGACCCGAAGCAGATGCGGAACGCGACAAGATGGCGCGATTGAAAAAGCTGCGTCTCGAGAAGGAAGCTGCAGAAAGTTCGATTGCTGCCTTGAACAGGACGGATAAGGAGCGAGCCCGCCCGGCAAGGGGCGCCGGCGAGAACCCGAGAACATCGCCAAGCCGGGCCTCAGCACCGACGCCGAAAAAGACGTTGTCGGAGTGGATCGCGCAGCAAAAGCGCGACGGTGGCCGCTATTGATTGCCCGCTTTCGGTCTTGCATCCAACGTCGTCTATCCGGCGATGGAATTATCTTGATCTCTCGCTGCTCGAGCGATCTTCCAAGTCACGGCAATACTTGAACTTTCGCGCCATCCATCCTGCGCTTGTTTGAGTCAGCTTAAGCCAAGAGAAACAACGTCGACACACCGGGTCCGGCTCGTCTGCGTCTGGATTATTCTTGCCAAATCCACAAAACTTGTTAGCCGGTCGAGTGACCGTCCACCCGGTCAGCGCCTTGCTTCAGCCGCCATTGCAGCAACGAAAAGGATGGATCGGACTCCGGGTGATGTTCGAAGACCCCTCCAACCTCAGTTCCGATGATCACGGTCTGGCGCGGGTCGCCCTGCAGATTACCCACCATGCGCACGCCACCGGCGTGTGGTAGCTCGACGAGCAACGCGAGATATGGGCCGTGCTGCTTTAGCGCCGGGTGGGATGGATGCCACACGCGCTCCCAACTGTAGATGCGGCCGGTCGGCTCGACGTCAGTCCACGTAAGGTCAAAGGAATGACAATTGTGGCAAATCCATTCGGGGCCGAATTGCCAGGAACGGCAGCCGGCGCAGCGTTGCACCAGCAGGCGGTTTTCCCGCAGGCCCATCCAATACGGTGCCGAAAGCCCATCTGGGTCACTGACCGGAATGGGCAACCCGGCAGGAAGATAGTGCGCACGTGAAGACCCACTCATAGCGTCGCCTCTGAACCCAGAATGAGGTTGCTGGCCGGCGTCACCATCGGGCCGCCGATCACCAGCGCCACATCATTTCGTCGAGCCTGGCTCGCCGACGCGCCACGCACCTGACGAACCGCTTCAAGCACCAGCTCAAAGCCGTGCATGTAGCATTCGGCAAGGTTGCCGCCACTGGTGTTGAGCGGGAGCCTCCCGGATGGAGCGATCAAATTGTCGAAAGTCAGGAAGTCGTTGGCCTTCTCGGGCCTGAAGAAGCCGTGCTCCGCCAGCGCCATCACGACACCGCCGGTGAAGTTCTCGTACGCCTGGACCACACCGACATCCGACGGCCCTACCCCGGCCATGCGGTACAGATCGGATGCAACGGTGCCGAAGTTCGCGGTGGCGTAGAGTGGTGCATTGTGCGCCGTTGCCGCCGCACGATGTCCGGATCCGAAGGCCGCACCGAGCAGATAGGCCGGCTTGTGCCGGAAGTCGCTGGCGCGCTCTGCCGATACCAGCACCAATGCCGCTGCGCCGTCATTTTCCATGCAGCAATCGTAAAGATGGAAGGGCTCCACGATCCAGCGCGAGGCATCGTATCTCTCGACATCCAGCGGCTTGCCTCGCATCACCGCGCGCGGGTTGGCCTGGGCATGATGATAGGAGGCGAGCGCAATCGCACGCAAAGCCTCCTGTCGCACGCCATGCTCGTGCATGTAGCGCTGCACCCGCATGGCAAAGCGCTGCGGGGGCGCCAGCACCCCATAGGGCATCAGATAGGACCGTTCGCCCGAAACGGTGTGAATCCCGGCCGCCTGGCCGAAACGGCCATATTGGCCCTGCGCCAATGAGCGGAACACCACGACACAATCGGCAAGGCCCGCGACGATCGAGGCGGCCGCATTGGCAACCGCCGCGCTGCAACCGCCGCCGCCCCCGCCCCATTGCATGGTCGCGGAGCGTAGTCGATGCGTACCCAGCGCCGCAGCCAGCCGTGACGCCTCGCTGCGATCGTCGCTGTAGGACGAGAAGCCATCGATCTCGCGGGGATCGAGCCCGGCATCCTCGCAAGCCGCCAGGATCGCCTTCAACGCGAGCTTGAATTCCGGATCGGGAGAAGCGCCATGACGATAATATTCGGTTTCACCGATCCCGATCACGGCCACACGGCCCCGCAGCGTCCGCTCGTCTCGCGCGCGCCCGGTCACGGTTTGGCATCCTGTCGCAAAGCCTCGCTGCCGAAGGCGCCGCCTCCGGCAAGGCGCGCGATCTCCGTCTTGTCGTAGCCGAGCAACTCAAGCAGCACGTTCTCGGTGTGCTGCCCAACTGCCGGTGCCGCAACGGGATCCACGATCGGTGTCCGCGAATACCGGATCGGCAGGTTCACGTTCGGCACCCACCCCACCGTCTCATGCGGGATCCGGGTGACGATCCCGCGCTCCCTCGCCTCGGGCGAACGGATCGCCTCGCCGACGGTGCGCAGCTGGCCGCAGGGCACGCCGGCCGCCCGCATCCGCGACTGCCAGTGCGACCAGGGCTGCCGGGCAAAGGCATCGCCGAGGATCGCGAACAACTCCTCGCGCCGGCGGATTCGATCGGGGCCGGTTGCATAGATTTCGGCCCCCGCGAGATCCTCGCGCTCGAGAACCTGCGCCATCAGGCGCTGGAAGATCTTGTCATTGCCGCAGTTGATATAGAAGGAGCAATCGCTGGCCCGGAACACACCCGACGGACACGTGTCCGGGCTGGTGTTGCCGCTTCGCTTCGGATCGGCACCGCTAAAGAGCGACTGCGTGGTCGCGTAGCCGGTCATCAGGACGGCGTTCTCGAACAACGACACCTCGATGGCCTGGCCGTGCCCGCTACGCTCGCGCGCGAACAAGGCGCCAAGGATCGCATTGCTTGCCATCATTGCAGTGCTGATATCCATCACCGGCGACAATGCGCGCACTCCCTCGCGATCGGCATAGCCGTTCATCGACACGAAGCCGCTCTCGACCTGCGCGATCGGATCAAAGCCAAGCCGGTCCGAAAATGCCCCGTCGCGGCCATAGGCCGACACCGAGCAGTAGATGATTTCGGGTTTGATCTTGCGGCAGCTCTCGTAGTCGAGCCCCAACCGTGCCATCACGCTCGCAGAAAAATTCTCGACAACGACGTCCGCCGTCGCGATCAGCTCGCGCGCGACCTTCAGACCCTCGGCCGATTTGAGATCGAGGGTAATGCTGCGCTTGTTGCGGTTGGTCCACAGGAACGGCGCGCCGTGCCTGAGATCGGGATGCACCGGGGGATAACGGCGCAGATCGTCGCCGCGGCTAGGTGCTTCGATCTTGATCACCTCGGCCCCCATGTCGGCGAGGATCATGGTGGCAAACGGCCCCGCGATGAAATGCGAGAAATCGATCACCCGGATCCCCTCGAGCGCCGCTGGCGCTCCAGCGGGACGAGGCGTGTGCTCGGGGAAGTCGGCTTCAAGCTGATCCAGCATCGGGATATCCGTCAAATTTGAGAAGTGTTGATCCAAGGATCGCGGCCGTCGTCGTCAATTGCTCTTCGGCTCGACGACCGAGCAGCCGCCCTGGTCGAGCGGCCGGAAGGCCTCGGGGCCGGACAGCACTCCGACCTGCTCCAGCAGGTCCCACTTGCTCTTCGAGGCACTCGAGCTCTTCACCTTGAAGATGTACATGTTGTGGATGGCGCGGCCGTCCGCGCGAACCACGACCGGCCCGAACAAGGCGTCGTCGATCGGTTTCTCCTTCAGCTTCTGAACGACCGCCGGCGCGTCATTGGTTCCCGCCTCCAGCGCGGCGTTCAGATAAGCAAGCACTGAGGAATAGACGCCGGCGTGGAAGGCGGTCGGCGACTGCCCATGCTGCCGCTCGCTGAATTTGGCCGACCAGGCGCGGCTGGCATCGTCGAGGTCCCAGTAGAACGGCTGCGTGATGATCAGCCCCTCCCCGACCGCAAGCCCGCTCGACTCGACATCGTTGGTGGTGGTCAATAGCGCGGCGAAGGTGCGTCCGCTCTGCTTCAGCCCGAACTCGGCGGATTGCTTGATCAGGCTGACGGTGTCGCCACCGGCGGTCGCGAACGCGATCACATCCGCGCCCGAGCCTTCGGCCTGCAGGATGAACGAGGCATAGTCTGCATTGTTGATCGGCACATTGACCGATCCGAGCACGGTCCCGCCACCGGCACCGATCACCGCCGTCCCGTCGCGCACCATCGATTTGCCGAGCGCATTGTCGGTGGCGATGAAGTACCATTTCTTGCCGCCGTGATGCACGAGATAGGCGCCGATGGTGTGCGAGGCCGCCCAGGTATCGAAGGTCCACTGAATCGTATTGGGCGAGCAGTATCTCCCGGTCAGGTCGGACGACGCCGCACTCGATGCGATCAGCGCCGCTTTGGTGCCGCGCACGACCTCGTTGACCGCCAGCCCAACGGCCGAGTTCGGCACGTCGGCGACCGCATCGACCTTCTCCTGATCGATCCAGCGGCGCGCGATGGCGGCGCCGACATCAGCCTTGTTCTGGTGGTCCGCCGAGACGATCTCGACCTTGAAATCCGGATGAAGCCGCATGAAGTCCTCGGCCGCCATTTTGGCCGCTGTCACCGAACCTTCGCCGGCATTGTCCGAGTAAGGGCCGGACGCGTCGTTGAGTACGCCGATTTTCAGGGACCGCGCGGCGACCGCCGACGCCGGCGAACCGGCACAAAAGGCCAGGAGAGCTATTCCGGCTATTTGCGAAAGATACTTCATTGTTTCCACCCATCGTATGTTGTTGTCTTAGAGATCGAGCACAAGCGTCCGGGACTTGGCGCCCGAGCAGCAGATCATGACGCTCTTGTTCGCCGCCTGCTCTTCGTTGCTCAGAAACTGGTCGCGATGATCGGGTATGCCCTCGAGCACGCGCGTCTCGCAGGTGCCGCAGACACCTTCGGTGCAGGCATAGTTCGCGGCTATCCCGGCCTCCAGCAGCGCATCGAGGATGGTCTTGCCGGGCTCGACTGCAATCGTGCGGTTGCTTCGCGCCAGCTTGACGTCGAAGCCACCTTCGGCGGCTGGAGCTTCCCGGGCCTTGAAATATTCGACATGTACGTGATCGGCCGGGCGACCGGCCGTCGCCGCCTCGAGCGCCTCGAGCATGGGCACCGGACCGCAACAGTAGAGATGCGCGCGAGGCGGTGCGTTCCTGACGAGCGCCGGGAGATCGAACACCCGTCCCGATCGCTCGTCGTCGAAATCGAGATGTACCCTCGATCGATACGTGCCGAGTTCGTCGAGGAATGCGGCAGCGGCGCGCGTCCTCGCGGCATAGAACAGCTCCCAGTGACGTCCAAGCGCCTCAAGCCGTCGGATCATCGATAGCAGCGGCGTGATGCCGATGCCCCCGGCGATCAGGACAGAATGGTCGGCTTCCTCACGGAGCGCGAAGTTATTCCGCGGGGCGGAGATCCTTATGATGTTCCCGACCCTGACGGTGTCGTGGACGAAGCTGGACCCACCCCGGCTCTCGCCATCCCTGTTCACCGCGATGACATACCGGTGCCGCTCGCATTGGTCGTTTACCAGCGAATAGCTGCGGATCATGTCGTTCGGCAGATGCAGGTCGATGTGGCTCCCGGCCGTGAACGGCGTCAGTTCGCCGCCCGCCGTGGCAATCAGCTCATACGAATTGATCCGCTCAGCCTCATATCCGATACGCTTGACCAGGACCTCCAGCGTACCAGCCGTATGTTTGAATGCGCTCACAGCTCGTACCCGAAATCGGCGCCAAGCTTCGCACGCATGAACGGCGCGCCGACGTCAACCCAGGAATCCTCCGGCGGCAACCGCAGCGAGACCGCTCGCACCATGAACACGTCCGGGTCCAAGACTCCTTTGGGTTTGATCGCGTGATCACGATAGGCGCCAAGCGCTTCAAGAATGAAACGTCGCGTCATCGCGATGCCGGTATCACTTGAGCAGAGCGTCTCCTTGGTGCGATCAAAGATCGGAGAGACGCCACTTTGGCAGGCGCCGTCCTGCACCCAGAGCCCCGGCAGGCCCGAGAACCAGGTGGTCCGCTGCATCTCATAGTCGAACTGAAAGCCGTTGTTCGGATTATATTTCGTCCAGTAGCCTGCGTACGGGACCGTCACCGGGTGCTGGACGAGCGCGTGGCGGCTGGCATGACCACTCTCGCGGCCCTTGTGTCCTTCGGCGAAGACCTGCCGGGTTTTCTCCAGCAGCGGCTCCGAGGGATGATACGAGAACATGATGCAGAGCGTGTTCTCGTCATCGATCGGCACCCAGGCGTGCCCGCTCAAATCCGGGAACGGCGACAGCGGAGGCACCAGCGTATAGAACGGCAGCAGGAACTGGTTGACCCGCCAGTACAGCGTGTTGGCATCGTAATTGCGCCGCGCGGCGATGCTCATGCCGAAATCCTGCTTGATGCATTCGAAGGTCGGGCGCAGGTCGCGCTTCTGGATCCAGGCGCTCGTCGTGCCCTGCGCATCCAGCCGTCCATGAAGCAGCGGCGCGTGCGCCGAATCGATTTCACCCTCGACCGCCTGCAGCCAATTGCACTCCTGGACGCGAACCGAGATGTGCACCTGCTCGGCCGGCACCAGATTCCATTCGAGGTTCGGCAGCGGCGGAAGCTCAGCCTGGTCGGGGCCCATATAGGTCCAGATCATCCCGTTGCGCTCCTTGCAGGGATAGGCCTTGATCCGCACCCGCTCCTTGAGGCGGCTGCGCACTGGCTCTGCCGGCATGTCAGTCACGGCGCCGGTGACGTCGAATTTCCAGCCGTGATAGACGCAGCGCAGCCCGCAATCCTCATTTCGCGCAAAAATCAGCGGCGCTCCGCGATGCGGGCAGGCCTGGTCGACCAACCCGACGCGCCCCTCGGTGTCGCGGAAAGCGACCAGGTCCTCGCCCAGCAGCCGGATACGCTTCGGCTGTCCGTCCTTGGGAAGATCCGCCGACGGCAGGAAGGGAATCCAGTACAGGCGAAATAGCTCGCCGAGCGGCGTGCCCTTGCCGACCCTCACCAGGCGTTCATTGTCTTCGCGCGAGAGCATGGGTTTGCCTCCTTCAATTGCGTGTGATCGGGCCCGCCGCGCCGCCGAGAAGCGTGGCGACACGGTCAGACAGTCCGAGATCGTGAGCGGTCCAAAGCGGATCGGATGCGGTGAGCGGCTTGCGTGGGATCGGAGGCTGCTTGCCCTCCTCCACCAGGCCGACGATCAATTCGATGCGCCGCCGCTCGAGCTCGCGCAGAGCCTCCTCGACGACGGCGGCTTCCGCCGTGCACCCCGGCAGCTCCGGATAGGCAAGACGAACCCGCCATTGCCCCGGCTCGGTTTCGACCGCCTCCGCCTCAAGCAAATAGGGAATCGACAGCAGCTCACGCAGGTCCAAGTTTCAACCTCCCTGAACGACGTCTTCGCATCGCATTTGATACGTATACGTACTACATTATCGGAAGGCTGACAAGAGCCGAGGGCGACCCTGTCTCCCTCAGAAGAGGCTGGTGACGTGGTTCGCCACAGGGTTGAGGACGATCAGCCAAGCTGCTAACGGCTAGGACGCAATTCGCAGAACGCAGCTGGGATCCAGACAACGGCATGGCAGCCGATAAAGGCAAGCAGACAACCTCGGCGGCAGACGTTGCACGCGACTGGCAGCTCGAGGGTGGTGTCGGATTCCTGTTGCGTCTGCTGGAGGCCCGCTACGATGGGCTCTATCAAAGCATGACGCGCCAGAGCGATATCACGCCGCGGCAGTTCGGTGTGCTGATGGCGCTGTATCAGTTAGGTCCTCTAACCCCCTCCGTGTTGGCCGAACGGATCAGCTGCGACCGCAACACGCTCAGCGAAATGCTGAAGCGCATGGTCGCGCGCAGACTGGTCTCGAAGAAAGACAATCCGCACGACCGCCGCTCGCTCCAGGTGCAGATCACGGCTAAAGGCGAGGAAGCGCTTCTCGCCGTCATTCCGGCCGCCGCCGAGCTGCAAAACATCATGCTGGCCCCCCTTCGCAAGGAGGACCGCGCGCATTTCCTGAAATGCCTGCTGGCGATCGCGAAGGCTCCGCCGCCGGACAGTCCGGCCGATACGTGAAATCGCCGGGGTCCAGCGGCCCTACGCCTGCACCTTCCCGAACGTGCCCGTAGCGGCGAGCGTCGCGATTGCGTCCGGCGACAGGCCCAGGATCCGCGACAGCACGTCGTCCCGCTGCGCGCCGATCCCGGGAACTTGACGTCCCATCGGCGTATCGGCCCCGGACATTTGCCATGGCGCATTGACGCCGATGAAGTCACCTGCCCCGTCCGAGACGGTCCCAAACACCCCACGTTGGCGCAAATGGGCATCGGTCAGCGCCGCGCCCGGCGTCCGGTACTCGGCGCAGGGAACACCGGCGCGATCCAGCGCCGCGATGCATTCAGCAACGGTGTGGCGTTCGGTCCATTTCTCGATCACCTGCATCATGGCGGTCCAATTGGCGCCGCGCGCTGGAATGGTCGAAAAGCGCGGATCGTTAACCAGCTCTTCCTGCCCGGTCACCTCGCACAGCGCCGCGAAATTACGCGGCGTGACCGGGGCGATCAGGATATCGCCATCGCGCGCGCGGACTGGCCCATACGTCGGGCGCGGCGAACGAATCGGGAATTGCGCCTCCTGAAGCTCATAGACCAGCAGATTCAGCATGCAGTCCATCAAGGCTACATCGACGCGCTGTCCCTTTCCGGTGCGCGTACGCTGGACCATCGCGGTCTGGATCGCGGAATAGCCGAAGATGCCGCCGAGGATATCGGCGACAAAAATCGCGCCCGGCGCGGGACGCTCCCGGTCACCGGCATAACGCATCAGGGAGTGATCGAATCCGCTCTCGGCATGGACGATCATCGCATAAGCCGCGCGCTCGGCTGCTGGGCCTGACTGGCCATAACCCGAGATCGAGCAATAGATGAGGCGCGGGTTGATCTCGCAGAGCGTCTCGTAGCCAAGACCAAGGCGGTCCATCACGCCAGGGCGGAAATTCTCGACGAGAATGTCCGCCTCCGCGACCATTCGATGTACGAGCCTGATGGCGTCGGCATTCTTCAGGTCCAGCGCCAGGCTACGCTTGCCGGCATTGAGCTGGCCGAAGTAGGTGCTGTGGCCTTCGCGCAGCGGCGTTCGCAACCGCATGTCATCGCCTTCCGGAGGCTCGATCTTGATGACCTCGGCGCCGACGTCGGCGAGCAGCCGCGCGCAATACGGCCCCGCCACCATGATCGAGAAATCGAGCACGCGCACGCCGGCGAGCGGCGCCCTGTCGCCATCCTTCTGCATCCGATCTCTCCTATCTCGGCAGCCCGAGCGCGCGTTGCGCGATCAGACTGCGCTGAATCTCGTTGGTCCCGATGCTGATGACCCACATCAGCGAATGCCGCAGGTTTTGCTCGAAGCGACCGTTGTCGATCGCGCCCGGCATCTGCTCGGACAGCGCGGCACGCATACCAAGGATGTCGAGCGCAGCCTCGCCGAATCGCTCCATCAGCTCACCGGAGAAAACCTTGCTGATCGCGCCATATTCCGGCGGCGTCACGCCGTCGGCGGCAAGTTCGGCGCAATGCATCATCAAGAGACGGCCGATCTCGATCTCTGACGCCAAGGTCGCCATCCTGTCGCGGATGATTGGATCATCAGCGAGAGACCGATTACCTTGCTTCGCCTTCACATGCGAACGCAGCTGCTCGAAGGCATGCGCCACCTTCAGGACGATCCCGCCACCAACCAGCCCGCGCTCGAAGGCCAGCGCGCCGGTCAACACTTTCCAACCGTCATTGACCTCGCCAACCAGGTTCTCGGAGGGGATGCGGACGTTGTCATAGAAGATGTTGGCAAACGTGCCATCATACATGGTCGCAGACGGACGGATGGTGATGCCCGGCGCATCCATCGGCACGATGAACATGCTGATGCCCGCATGCGGCGGCTTGGCGTCCTTGTCGGTCCGCGCGGCGAGGAACATGTATTTCCCCCACCAGGTGGTGGTCCAGATCTTCTGGCCGTTGATCACCCAGTGATCGCCGTCCCTGGCCGCACTGGTGCGCAGCGCCGCAAGGTCCGACCCTGCCTGCGGCTCGCTGTAGCCCATGCCGTGCATCGCTTCGCCACGCAGGATTTCCGGAAGGTATTTCTGCTGCTGCGCTGCCGTGCCGAACATCATCAGCGCATTGGCCTGGATCGCCGCACCGATCCGCGGCGCCTCGCCCCGCTCCATCGTCTCCATGAAGGCGATCTGCTCCAGCGGCGAGCGCGCCTGGCCGCCGAACTGCTCAGGCCATCCGAGGCCGATCCAGCCGGTCCCGCCGATATCGCGGGCGAAGGGCGCATCGAATTCGCGCTTGGCGAACGGCCTCTGGTCGAACGCCGCCTTCGTGCCTCCGCTCCAGTTTTGCGCGAGCCAGAGCCGAACCTGCTCGCGAAGCGCATTTCCGGCGGCCCCGAGGTCATATTGCGGCAGCCCGGCACCGCCCGCATCCAGCAAACGTGCGGCCAGTCTGCGCTTGGCATCCGAAGCACCGCCGAGCGCGATCGTATCGAGGTGCACGCGCTTGAAATGGATTGGCGCCTCGTGCTCCTCGGCATAGCCAATCGCGCCGAATGTGTGCTGGGTCTCCAGCGAAACCCGGCGCAGTGCATCGCCCGAGTACACCGCTGCGCAATCGGCGAAATAGCGCCAATCGTCGTCGCCGCCATCATGCAGCCTGGCGACATGCTGCAGGACCAGCCTGACGCCCTCGAGCGCGATCAGGCAGTTTGCAAGCTTGTGCTGGATCGCCTGGAACCTGCCGATCGGATGCCCGAACTGGTGTCGTTCCCTTGCGTAGTCCACGACGAGCTCAAACGCACGCCGCGCCGCGCCATAGGCACGCGCGGTCAACATCGCTCTGCCCTTGATGCGGAGATGGTCGACATCGACTGCATCTATCGGAATGCGCGTGAGCGGCGCTTTGTTCAGCCGGACCTCATAGAGCCCCCACGCTCCCATCGCGCGGGTTGCGACGCACTCGACACCGGGACCGTCAAGATTGATCAGCCCAAGCTGGGCCTGGTCTAGAACGACCAGAAGATGCGTCGCGCCTCCGGCAGCCTCGACAAAACGAAGCACGCCCTTTGCCTTGAGGTCCGTGACCTCAACCGCTCCCGTGCCGGCGTCCGGATCCAGCGCACCGAATGAGAAGGCAACGGTCGCCTCCCCGGACTGCAGCCGCTCCAGCAGATCCACCGCGACGTCGACCTGCGATCCGGAGATCGCAAGATTGGCGAGCGCCGCAGACCACATCGGCGCCGTGCAGCCGGCCCGGCCGAGTTCCGCCATGACAACGAGGATTTCGGCGAGCCCGCCTTCGTCGCTCTCAGCACCGAGCGCGGCGACGCCCTGCCCAACGAGCTTGCGCCAGATCGCCGACACCTCGTCCGGCGAGGACGATGCGGTTAAACCGAGTGGACGCCAATGCTCGTCCAGCAAACCGCGCAAGGAATCGCGCAGCAGTCCTGCGACATCGTCATTCGACGCTTCGATCGCCGCCATGGTGAGGCCCGCGTTATGCCTGGCCGAATCTGGGCTTCCGCTTCTCCTTGAACGACATAGTCGCTTCCTTGTGGTCGGCAGTCTCGAACGTCACCTGCTCCAGCGCCATCGACGCCTCCAGCAGCATGTTGACGCGCTCCTTGACGATCTGGTTGATCGACAGCTTGGTCCAGCGAATGGCCCAGGTCGGACCGTTCGCGAGCTCGACCGCGATTGCGCGGGCCTTGGCCAACACCTCCGCGCGCGGCGCGACATGATTGACCAGCCCGATCCGCTCCGCCTCATTTCCCTTCAGGAGCGTGCCGCGGATCAGGAATTCCTTGGCCTTGTTGATGCCAACCAGCAGCGGCCAGATCACTGTGCCGCCGTCGCCGGCGACGAGGCCAACACGCGAGACGTGGGTGTCGCCGATCCGCGCGTCTTCCGCCATCACCGTGATGTCGCAAAGCAGCGCATGAGTCGCTGCAAGGCCGATGGCATCACCATTGATCGCCGCGATGATGGGCTTGTCGAGCTCGAGCTGGCGGGTGACCCCGCGGCGGCTGATCATGGGATCGTGTACCTCGCCCTCTTCGAGCACGTCGCCGCCGGGCCGCTCGGACATCGCCTTGACGTCGCCACCGACGCTGAAGAAGTCGCCCGCCCCGGTCAGCACCACGGCATTAACGGCGTGATCGTCGGCGAGGTCGTCCCAGATCGTGCGCAACTCGCGGATCAGCTTCTGATTGATGGCATTGCGCGCCTGCGGGCGGTTCAAGGTCACGGTCGCGACCTTGTCCGCGACCTCGACCGTCAGGCATTCATATTTGGCGTAATTGGACACGTTTGCCTCCATTGTTTCGCTGTTTGAGTTGTTGATTATTGGCAACGCAGGCGCGCGCTAGCGGCGCATCCCGGGCTGCACATCCGCCAATGCGACGTGAAGCGACATGGCGCCCGGATCCTGCTCGAGCATGCGCTGCACGGATTCCAGATGCGATCGCAGCAATCGGCTTGCCAGATCGACGTTCCGTTCGCTGAGGGCTGCCAGGAATTGCCGCCGCTTCTCGGCCAGCCGTGCCATCGCGACCCCGCTGGAAGCGACCTTGGCGTAGACGAAGCGCATGTGGATCTCGGTGACCGAGTCCACGATCATCGCAATCACCTTGTTGCCGGTCGAGGCCGCCAGCAGCTTGTAGAACTCGCGCGAACATTCGACCCGGTCGAGCAGCCGCCCCTCCTTCGTCGCAAGCTCCGTCCGCTCGATATTGGCTTCCAGTGCATCGAGATCGGCCCGGCGGGCATTGGCACAAGCCAACTGCACCACGAGGTCGAGGACGTGGACCCGCGCCTCCGACAATTCCCGCACCGAAATCGTGCCGAGGCTCAGCATGTCGCGCATGACCTCGTTCATGCGGCGGGTGTCGCCCTGCTGGATGAAGGCGCCGCCCTTGACGCCCTTCTGCAGCCGGAGCACGCCGGCCATTTCGAGGCTGCGCAATGCTTCCCGCAGCACATTCCGGCTGACGCCGAGCTGCTGAGCCAGTTCGCGCTCGGCCGGCAGCTTGTCGCCGGGCTTCAGCACGCCGAGCGCGAGTTGCTCGCGAATGCGCTCGCAGATCTCCTCGAACGTCCGCCTGGTGTGAATTGGCTTGAATGTCGGCGCGGCCGGGGAGCCGGCCGCACGATGATCGGTGGCCCGCTCCCGGCGGCTCGACGAGGCGGCACGGGAGCGCTGCGGCGCGCGAGGGCTTGACTTGGTGCTCATGCGGTGAATTATTAAATGGATCACCCATTCAATGGAAGCCCTTTTTTAGCTTCCGGCAAAGAAAACGAAACGGGAGTTCGCATGAGTTTTTCCGAGGAGCAGGTCGCGTTCCGCGACAACGTGCGCAGAATGGTCGCCAAGCACGTGGCGCCGATCGCCGCCGAGATCGACGAAACCGACCGCTTCCCGCTCGAACTGGTCAAGCTGTTCGGCGAGATGGGACTGATGCAGCTCTGGGTGCCGGAGCGGTATGGCGGCCCGAATGGCAACCTGACCATGGCCTGCATCGCGCGCGAGGAGATCTCGAAGGTCTCCCCTGCCTGTGCGTCGATCGCCGCGCTCAACACCATGTTCATCATGCCGCTGCTGCATTTCGGCTCTGAGGAGCAGCGCAAGAAGTATCTGCCGATCATCGCCGAGGGCGGCGTCGTCACGGCAATCGCGATCTCGGAGCCGCAGGCCGGCTCCGACGTCGCCGCGCTTAACACCCGCGCCCGCAAGGACGGCGATAGTTATGTCCTGAACGGCCGCAAGCAGTGGTGCAGCTATGGTGTCGCCGCCGACTACATCGTGGTCATGGCGCGAACCAGTGACGGCGCCGGTGCGGACGGCATCAGCGCCTTCATCGTCGAGCCGAAGAGAATGCCGGGCATCACGTTCGGCCGCCACGAGCGCAAGATGGGCTTTCGCGGCGCGCCCAACACGCCGATCTTCTTCGACAATGTCCGCGTTCCCGCGGAAAACCTCGTCGGTGAGGAAGGCAAGGGCTTTCGCGCGTCGATGCGCGCGCTCGACCTCAACCGGCCGACCATCGGCGCGCAATCCGTCGGCCTCGCACAAGGCGCACTGGATGCCTGCGTCGCCTACGCCAAGGAGCGTAAGCAATTCAAGAAACCGATCGGCGAGTTCCAGGGCGTGCAGTTCATGCTCGCCGACATGGCCATGCAGATCGAGGCGGCCCGCGCGCTGGTCTACGAATGTGCCCGCGCCGGCGATGCCGGCGACTGGAAGCGGCTCAACGTGCTTGCCAGCATGGCCAAATGCGTCGGCAGCGACATGGCGATGAAGGTGACGACCGACGCGGTCCAGATCTTCGGCGGCTACGGTTACACGATGGACTATCCGGTCGAACGCATGATGCGCGATGCCAAGCTGACCCAGATTTTTGAAGGCACCAACCAGATCCAGCGCGTGGTGATCGCCCGCGAGCTGCTGCGCTAGTGCAGATCGATTTCAAGAAGAAGCAATTGCAGGGAGGAACGAACTTGAACCACATCATCAACCGGGCGCTGATAGCCGGCGCGGTGTCAGCACTTCTGGCGGTACCTGCCTATGCTCAGAAAGCCTACGGTCCCGGTGCCAGCGATACCGAGATCAAGCTCGGCCAATCGACGCCGCTGAGTGGCCCCGCATCCGCGTTCGGCGCGGGCGCCGGGCGGGCGGTGGTCGGCTACTTCGAGATGCTGAACGCCAAAGGCGGCATCAACGGCCGCAAGATCAACTTCACGCAGCTCGACAATGCCTACAGCGCGCCGAAAGCGGTCGAACAATCGCGCAAGCTGATCGAGGACGTCGGCATATTGGCCGAGGTCGGCACGATCGGCACCGCTCCCAACGTCGCGATCCAGAAGTACCTGAACGCCAAGCAGGTGCCGCAGCTGTTCATCACGGCCGGCGGACGCCGCTTCAACGATCCCAAGGCATTTCCCTGGACTATCCCGCTCTATCCCGACTTCGAAACCGAAGGCCGCGTCGTCGCCAAATACATCCTGACGGCAAAGCCGGACGCCAGGATCGGCGTCCTCTATCAGAATGACGACTATGGCAAGGACTACCTGAAGGGCCTCCGCGCCGGCCTCGGTCCGAAGGCCGAGCTGATCGTCGCCCAGGCCTCCTACGAGCTCGCCGATCCGACGATCGACTCGCAGATCGTCCAGCTGAAGGCCGCCGGTGTCGACACCCTGATCGAGCAGTCGTCGTCGAAGGCCGCCGCGCAATCGATCCGCAAGGTTTACGAGCTCGGCTGGAAGCCGCTGCACGTGATCGGCGGCTCGACCGCATCGGTCGAAACTATCCTGAAGCCCGCGGGCCTCGAAGCATCGAAGGGACTGGTCACAACGCAATTCCTCAAGCAACCGGGCGACCCAGCCTGGGCCAATGATGAGGAGGTCAAGGCCTACAAGGAGTTCCTGAAGGCGTACGCACCTTCAGCCAACCCGGACGACTATTCTGTGCTCGTTGCCTATATGAACGTGCACGCCGTGGAGTTGGCGTTGCGCAAATGCGGCGACGACCTGACCCGCGAGAACCTCATGAAGCAGGCTACCTCGCTTAATGGCGAACGATTACCGATGATGCTCCCAGGCGTCGCGATCAGCACCCGGCCCGGAGACTACACACCCTTCAGAGCTCTGCGGATTGCGACATTTGATGGAGAAAGCTGGTCCTTGACCGGCGCTCCTCTATCGGCCGACTAGACCAGACTGCGGGCGAGAGCCACCAAGGCTCTCGCTACGTCCGGACAACAGGCGGGCTCGGGTTGGACTGCTCGAACAAGCAGCTGCATCCATCACCGGAAAACACTGGTTGTGGTTAAGCCCGAGTTGTTTCAGGTATGGACAACCTTACTAAGAAAGATCAGTTCGAGCGTTCGAAGATCAACATCCATGCGCGTGACCAAATGAAATGCTGGGCTCACGCGCTCGGTGTCTCGCAGGAGGAGCTTCGTAAGGTCATCGAAAAAGCCGGGAATTCGGCCGCAGCCGTTCGCAAGGAGCCGGACGCGAACCATGACGAGAGAACAGGAAGTCAGCGCTGAGTGCGCGCGGGAAGCACGAAGACAGGCTACTCTACTTCCGCCCGGTCCAATCAGAGACGCGCTGCTAGAAAAGGCTCGCCAGTACGAGCTGGCGTCACGGATTGATTTGCATCGCAATGCCAAAGAATCGACCACGAGATCGCGCTGTGGACGGCCGCTCTGCAAACAATCATCGCGGAAGGCCTCACTGTTGACCGTGCTGTGAAATCAACCGCCGCGAAGCCGCGGTACGGCTCAAAGTCAGCTTTCTCGGTCTAACCTTCGCCGCCGCGCTGCGGGGTCCCCAAGCCAAGATAGCGCCCTGGTCGTCAAACCCGAGCCCTTACACGAGTGGACGAAGCTGCAGCGGTTCCAAAGGCCAGTGCACCCGCCGCAAGTCTGAGACCGATACCCGGGCCCCATCCGACGCCAACCGCCATCGCGCCTCCGCAGGTGCAACGGTTGCGGCAGACATCGCGCGCCGACCGTCAGTGCAATATTGAGCGACAATGCAACTTCCACAAACCGGTTCCTAACCCGGGCTGGCTGAGAACGTAAAAACCAGGCACCGCCACTCCTCTGAAACAAATGCATTGCCGCGCGGTGCCACCAGTGCGACCACCGGTCCGCAGACGACGGGACAGACATCGAATTCGCGAAAATCTCGCGCGGCCTTCTTCATCGGCGGAAATACGAGCGAGTCGTGGTCGAGACTTGAGCCGGGGCCGCTAGCAAGGGTCCCCGCATGCTTCATGCTCGGCTGTTGTGTTCGTTCCACCACCGAGCTATCGCGCGGGTTTGTTCGTCCCATACTTTGGTGGGAAGGTCCGGGACGGCTATGCGGACGTTGAAGGCCCCGGTCGTCGTGTCGTGAAACCATTCCGTGGCAGCGAAGTCGAACCCGAAGCTTCCGGCATGACGGATCGGAAAGCCGGCCAGGCCAAGATCCCTGCCCATCTCCGACGCCGCTTGCCTAGCCTCTTCTTCGTCCAAGGGACTCCTGCATTTGAGCAACACGTAAAGGCCATGCGCGAAATTCGTCTGCCTCACCAGATCGCCAAGCGCCTGGCGGAAGAAGTGAGCAGTGCGGCGGCTGTTGCGGATGATCGCAGCCACTCTCCTTGTGGTCAGCGACCGATATTCGGGGCTGCCGACATAAGGTGGGAAGTGGGCCGGTAGCGCTGCGCCGCCGAGCAGTCTGACTGCATTTCGCATCCCATCGGGCAGGTTTCGCAGAGGCGACCGACCCCAGAGATCGGCCTCAGCGGAGCGGACGAAGGTCGTAGAGCCCAATCGTCCATACTCGACGCCCAGCGAATCCAACTTTGTATGGCTTCGTATCATAGCCACGGGCACTCCGGATCTGCGGCCCTTCCGTAACGTCCGCGCGATCTTGCCGGAGCCACCGGCGAGGCAACTGCTATCAAAGATGCAGAGGTCGAATTGCGCCCAGGGTGACCGCAGACAGGCTTCGAAATCCTTTGCCGATGCGCAGGAATCCAGAAGAAGGATGCGGTGCGACGCGCCTGAAGTGGGGGCGCCCAGGACTTCTACGGCCGTGATGCTCTTCAGGTGCCTAGCGTACGCTTCGATGAACTCCAGGGTCTCTCCGTACGTCCCTGGCAGCGAGACGATATCCGCGCGATCGAACAAGTGCGACGACGCCAAAAGCAGGGCAGATATGGAGGCCATGCCAGAAGACGTGTAGACGGTCTCGCACTTGATGTCATCGCCGAGATCATAAAACGACGGGCCAGCCACGTCGAGATCGGCGCGCTGATAGTCGTACCGGAAGTCGAACGGGCTATCAGAAGATTTCTTGCGATGCGACCAAGCGGTTTCGGTCGTGGTCCAATCTTTTAGATCGTGCTGAGCTCTGATGGCCGCCGTCAGCTTGAACTTGAGTGCGATCGCTTCATTGATCGATTTCGGAGTTGCCGGCGCAAAGGACTCGTCAAGACAAGCGTCCAGCAACTGAAGCTCCTCATGCTTTCGACGCAGATAGGCATTCATGGTCTCCATGAACCTTCAACGTCGGGCCATCGACCTTGGCTCCTATTGCGCGGGAAACCGCCAGCTGAGGCTTCGTGACCGACCGGACAGCGAGCGCCTAGTCTTATTCCAGCTGGTGCTGATGCCGGTGGCGGGCGCGGATCCGGTGCGTTGCAGCAACGGCTCTGGCAAGGGCCTTCAAGGCGGCACTAGTCGTCCAAGGTCACCGGAACTTTTCCATCTTCCGAGAATTCTGCTGTTTTTAGCTGGACCGTCAACTTTGGAGAGAGGAGCCATGAAGCGACGACGCCGGGTTAGACAGATTTTCCCTCTTGAAGAACGCCTTAACAGAGAAGCCCAGGAGCTACGCCAACGGGCCAGGAAAACTTCCCCCAAGTCGGGCCTGGCGGCCACGGCCAACCGAACCAAAGCCGTCTTTCAGCCGATAGAATTCCATAAAACATTGCCCTTCCCGCCAGGTCGATGAAGCGTCTCGATGCCATTTTCGGGACGAGCCTGCTCTGATCGCCGGGAGGCTTTCGCTGGCGACCTTCGATCTTCCCGGCCAGCCAAAACGCCAGGTTGATACCTGCCGACACCCGGCTGCGGCAATGACCTTCTCCCTGATCGCATGACGTACGCGCCGACGCGACGGGCTGGCTCGTGGCGGCTGGAGAGCGAGCGCCGCGGAGCGAACGATTGAAGTCGAACAGTTGGTGACGACGCCCGGCGTCGCAATGCCGCTTCGAACTACTTCTCCCGGCAAGAAGGCAACGATAGGAACGTTCAACGAACTTGATGATTTGCAGCCAAAGCTATTTGTATTGGAGGACGACCATGGCTTTAGACGACAATGAATCCGACGCTCTGATTGGAAGCGACAAGGTTGAAGGCACGGCAGTTTATGGAGCCGACGGCAACAAGGTCGGCACCATCGAACGTCTCATGATCGATAAAACAAGCGGCAAGGTGTCGTATGCCGTTCTCAGCTTCGGCGGTTTCCTCGGCATCGGGGACGATCACTATCCCCTCCCGTGGCAGTCGCTGAAGTACGACACCAATCTCGGCGGCTACGTCACCGGCATAACCGAAAGCCGATTGCAGGGCGCGCCAAAGTATCGCGATGAGGCCAGCTGGAATTGGAATGATCCGGCGGCCGGCCGGTCGGTGAACGACTACTACGGCGTCCCGATCTGATTGCCCTGGCGCGCGTTCGGCTGCCCTTCCACAAGCAGACACGCGGAGCGCGCGCGCCAGTTCGAGCGGTGGCTGCGCACAAAAGTGATTCCAGGCTCTAGGCTGATTTTGAACGACAGGCGGCCAATGACGAAGGGACAGCCCGACTGTGGCCCCGCGGCTGACTAGCTCACTCGGACCCGCGTTTCAGACGAGTGACGAACCGATGGTCGGTCCAAAGCTCGATGAACTCGTGGGCATTCAGATATCCCTTAGCCCGCTCTGTCGCCTCGTCATCACCATGGCTAGTGAACTCATAGGTGGCCCGAGAAACGCCCGCGGCATCGACTGCGAAAGCTACATAAAGTCTGAGCCCTTCAACCATTTTCGTTCAATCGATCGATAGAGCATTCCAGCCCACTTAATACTCGCCTGTTAACTGATCGAATATGCCCCGGGTTCGCCGGGGGCTAGAGCCGGGCACGTTCATTCGCCAACCGCTCTGCCGCGAGCGACGTATTACTAACGACGCTTCGAAGGTACCGTTCCTAACGACTTCTTCATCGCCGATCCGAGCCGACGCTCAATTCGGTTGCGGCTGATGCCGATCTTGTTGACGGCCCCCTTCACCGACGCAGCCGACTTCAGGGTTTTCTTCGCCTCGTAACAATCCTGCCCGCCGGCGACGTGTGCGCCGTCCTGCGACCGCGCGCGATCTGCTTCTTCGCTTCTTTGCCATTCAGACCTTCCAATCGGGCGCGGGTCGCGTGAGCGGTCGAGATTTTTCTCGCCCGATACCAAGGATCGTCACATGGCTGCTCGTAGGCGCGGCCTGCATCGGCCTTGTCTTCTGGCGCGCGGAATCGGCAATGGTTCGTTACCTTGACGATCGGCACGTTCAAGGCAAGCCTTCTCGCGGCCATCTTCATGAAGTTGCGCCATCGCATCGGTCTCACGCTCGTCTTCGCCGGCGCCGGACTGTTCCGGCAAGGAATCCTACTAAGGCTAGGGGGAATTCTTGACGCCGACGTGAGACTTAGTTCGTCCTAGCGTCGAGCGCCGTGCGTTCATTCCTCGCTTCGGCCTCACCGACCGGCGTCGTCTTGCCGCAGTGGTTGCGCATATAGGGTCGCGACGGCCGCCACCTGCGCGTCATTCAATTGCCAGCGAACGCAGGCACGGCCGGGCCGGTGGGCTCCTTGTAGGTCGCCACGCTCTGTGCGCCTGGAGGATCACACGTGACACTGTCGTCGGATCGCCCGTGCTGACTGAGAAGATCCGGCAATGGTAGTTGCAGGCGCTGCACAAGAACATTCACCGATTTGAAAAAATTTGGAAGAGCTGATTTCGCACGACCATCCTATCTGCAAAGTATTCCTGTTCGGGATCGCTGCTCATGTTCTGGAACGAAAGTATTGCGATCGACGGTTTGTCAGGAAGCGGTAGCGATACGTTTCGGTTGAGGGTTTCGCAATCGCTAGTGCAGGTGACGATGCGATGTTGACGCCATCGCTGAATATGTCACCCCATCGATGATGACGTCGCCGATATTGATGCCTATCCGGAAGCTAATTCCACGATGGCTACCCTTGTTGCGCACTTCCATCTCATCTTGAATGGCCATTGCGCAGGTGATGTCATCTACCGCAAACTCCACGAGCATTCCGTCGCCCGTGGTTTTGACGGTCCGTCCGTTATGGCGTGCGATGGCTGGGTCGACAACCTGGCCCCGAACCGTCTTGAGGCCTTCGAGGGTCCCTAGTTCGTCAACGCTCATGAGGCGGTTATAGCCAGCGACGTCAGCCGCCAGCACTGCAGCCAATTGTCGTTCGACACGCTTGCTCGTCACACGAAGACCCCCGCTCGATCTTGCCAATCTGTGCCAGTCCAATCATGGTATAATCGAAGCTACCGCATACGGCCATGCCTTGGTTGCATCAGCCGGCTGCGACCCGCCGGCGGCAGCCGCCGCATGTTGCCGGTTTTTCCCGACATCAGGAACGAACCGGTTCCTGCCACGTTCACGGTCCGAGGCAAAACACGGAGTGGCTGAGATGGGCGCTGGCGATCAGGTCGCATGCATGTCGGTGGTGGCATTGTTCTCGCTTGCACTGATCGTGACATCGAGCCTGTTCGTGCAATCGAGGGCGGCAAAGTATCCGGCGATGCTTGCCGCGCAGCAGGTGCGCGCTCCGTTCTAGCGCTGGCAACCCGCCTCAGCTCGCTCGGACCCGGCAACCATTGTGCGGTGTGAGACAGCGCATCCGGCTGATTGCTTGATCAAAATCCCTTCCACGTCAAAGGCGCGGTCGACGCGCTCTCCTGCTCGCCGCACCCGGCACAATAATTAGCTCCGGCGCAGCCGGGGAACCGCGCCGGAGCCTTTGGGGAAGTTGATTGTGCTCGTTTAAGCAGGTCATCAACTGCCGCCGAGGCAAACCGTTCCCAACCATTTGCATATTTTCCCGACAAAAAGGACGGCGGCAAACCGGATGTTGGCGCAGCAGCAATGGTTCCCACCTGAGGAGATATGAGATGAGACGGCTCGGCAAGACGGCCGCAGCGCCATCCTTGGCGCCAGCTTCCTGGCCACGTCCGCGATCAGCGCATCGGCGGCGATCGCGTGCGCTGGGCGGGTGTGCAGGCACACCCATGAGACCTATGCCTATCCGCGTGAATCCCGCGTCGTGGTTCACGGCAATTGGCGCTGGGGTCGCGCGAGCGGTTCGCGAGCACGAAGGACGCGACTATTGGCGCGGCCGCAACTGGGTGACCTGGTGAGCGTACCGACGACATGATGAGGCCGCCCGCGGGTGGCTTCATGTTTCAGCGCATGCGATCGGCGAGGAACGTTTGCCATTTTCTCCCGTTGATCGGCGCCGGTGCCGATATGCGGTCCGGGATTGCGGTGAAGGTTGTTGATGCCTCTGGTCCGGTATTTTCTGTTTACAGGCGCGACGCTGCTCGGTCTGCTGTTTCTCACCGACTGGTATTTTTCAGCCCCGGCGCCAGTCACCGTCGCTCGCAACGACATCGATCGCACAATCATCCGCATTCGCTCGCAGCACAAATGGCCGGAGGCGATACGCATGGACACGAGCACCCCGCTCCCTGCCGCCGCGCCTGCCCTCCCAGCTTCGGCGGCTGTCGCCGCGCCGCTCCCCGCTGCGCCGCCCGCGACGGTTGCGCAGGTTGATGCGTCGCGGGCAGCTCCGCGGGCGCGCCCCGAGCGCAGCGCGCGACACGCAAAGCCCACCCGGCAGGCGCAGCGCGAGAGACGCCAGCAACTTGCACAGCGCGGTCAGCGCTTCGCGAGCTATCGCGAGCCGGAATGGCAGGGCTGGTCGTTCCCGAACTGGTGAGCCGTGAAGCTCTTGCTTGAAGATTGCCGCTACCGGTGGGTTCGTTTGGCCTGATGAATGCCGCCTGGTGTACGGCAATGAAGAATTGTCGCGTCACTGCACGCGATCAGTTCAATTTATGCAAGGATCAGCCAAGTTCCATTTCGACGGCGATCCGTACCAGGTCTGAGTGGTTCTTCGCGCCGAGCTTCTGCTTGAGCAGCGACGTGGCATTGGCGACAGTCTTGTAGGAGATGCCTAGCGCTGATGCGACTTCGACGATCTTGTCGCCGCGGCCGAGCAACCGCAAGATCTCCAGCTCCCGCGCCGACATCTGCGAGGCGGGGCTGGCCTTGATCGCGGCGCCGGCGAACGCGATCGCCTCCGCGAGATGCGGCGAAATGAACCGCTCGCCTGCCGCGACCTTGCGCACCGCCTTGACGAACAGGCGCGGATCGTCGCTCTTGGAGAGATAGCCTTGCGCCCCCATCTCCACCGCTCGCACCACGAAAGCGGGATCGTCGTTCATGCTGAACATGATAATCCGGGCGACCGGGTCGTCTTTCCGGATCCTGCGCAGCAGCTCGAAACCGGAGACATCGGGAAGCTTGATGTCGATCACGGTCACGTCCGGCCGCTTCTGGGTAAAGGCGCGCAGGCCGGCCTTGGCATCGGCGGCCTCCTCGATCTTCACCGTCTTGTCGGAAGCAAACAGGGACCGGCAGCCCGACACCACCACCGGGTGATCGTCGACGATCAATACTCTCATGGACGATTTGGACGTATCGTGCATCATTCTCTCCCCTGCCTTTGATAGAACTTCGCGCGGAAATTGAAAGAGAAGAATCGCTGAACGGAGCCCGACGTGGCAAGACTCTGGAACAGATTCTGGAACCACCTCTCACTTCGTGCCCGGCTGTTGCTGCCGATGGCTGCGATGGTGGTCGGCGCCTTGCTGCTCGGCGGCCTCGCCCTGCAGATCGTCTCCCCCGAGCAGTTCGAGAATGAAAACGCCCAGGCCGCGCGCTCCGCCGAGCGGGTGGCCAATGCGCTGAATGCCGCGCTCGCAGTTGCCGGCAACCCGCCGCAAACCCTCGACGCATTCGCAGACAAGCTCGGGAGGTCCGAGACCATCGCATTCGTGCCGCCTGGAACGCGGCCGCAGCGCAGCGCGGCGGACCGCCACCACGGCAACATTCCCGCGTGGTTCACTGCCCTGCTCAAGGTTCCCGAGCTCGGCTCCACGCATCCGATCAGGATCGGGGTGACGCATGTCGGGGACATCGTCTTTAGTCCCGATCTGTCGCCGGACATCGAGGAGAAATGGGCGGGCTTCGTTGCGATCGTCTCGTCGAGCTCGGCGCTGATGCTGCTCGCCGCGCTGAGCGCCTATTTCACGACCGGCGCGGCGCTTCGGCCGCTGGCTCAGCTCGGCGCCGGACTGACCCGGATGCGAAACGGCGATTACGATGCCGCCATTCCGCTGGCCGGCCCTCCGGAGATCCGCAAGAGCTGTGCGGAAGCCAATCAGCTTGCAGTAACGCTGAGGCGGCTTAGCCAAGACAATCGGAACCTGCTGCGCAAGATCGTCGCCGTGCAGGACGAGGAGCGCCGCGAGCTCGCCCGGGAGCTACATGACGAGATGGGCCCGCTTCTGTTCGCGATCCGCGCCAACGCTACCGCGCTGTCGGATCCCGAGGCGGAGGGCCCGCCCGAGCCGGGTTCGCCGGCGCATGGCATCCTCAGCGCAGCCGAAGCCTTGCAACAGGCTAACAGGCGCGTCCTGGAGGGACTGAGCCCGCTTTCTGTTGCGGATCTTGGACTAGCCGCAAGCGTACAGACGTTGCTGCGAAACGCCCGATCCCAAGCGCCCGGCCTCCGCGTGACATCCCGGCTCGACGATCGGCTGGATGAGCTCGATGCCCTGCTCTCGCAAACCGCGTACCGCGTTATCCAGGAGGGAGTGACTAATGCGCTCCGGCACGCTCACGCGACCACGATGGGCGTCGCGGCGACCGTCAACGGCGATCAAATCCAGCTCGAGATTTCGGACGACGGCACTGGCCTGCCGCCGGACCTGACCTTCGGGAGAGGCCTGATCGGCATGCACGAACGGGTGCGCGCGCTCGACGGAACGCTGCAGCTGGTCCGCGAGCAAGGCCAGACCATCGTGCGTTGCCGGATTCCACTCCAGAACCATGTCGCGCGATGAGGACGCGTCATCACCGCGAAGACGGGGCGCACCGCATATGCGAAATCTTGCCAAGGGCATCGAATACAAACATGATCCGAACCCGCTTGCCTTCATAGCTCAGATAATCCAGCACCACCCCGTCGTCCTGCGGCGTGATCTCCTCGAGCCCGAAGGCGTCCGCGGCCACCGTAGACAGCTTCGGCCGCCAATAATCCGCCAGCGCGGAACGGCCGCTGATCCGACTGCCCTCGCAGGCACACTCGAGCCGAGCTTGATCGGCATAAAGGTCGAGCAGCGCCTCGAGGTCGTGGCTCCGGCAGCAGTCGAGCCAATCCACCACAGCAGCCATTTCGTCAAAATGATTGGTCAAATCGAACCTCGCCAGCATCAATTGCCTGCTAGGCTTCACGAGCAGCAAAACCGCGTCGGCTGATTGAAGCATGAATGCCGCGCTGGGCTAGTTTCGTCCAGCGCGTTTCAGCATAGAGTATGAAGGCAAGCAATGGCAGACCGACCATCAGGTGGCCAGACATACCAGTGGCGTGGCCCGGTCGACCCGTCGCCCTCGATTGACCAGGCTATCAATGCCGGCTATTGGCTCGAGATAAATGCTTGCGATGCAAGACACCGCGCGCGGTCGACCTGGCCGCACTGCGCCACGTTCCGACCACCAGGGTGCACCATCTCGCCGGTCGCCTGCGCTGCGTGAAGTGAGCACGGCTGGCAAGCGCCTGGCCGCGGAGCCGCTGCAGCTGTGGCAGCGCTGCCCGATCGGAGACGAGCCGTGACCGAGCTCACGCGCCGGGCGCGACAAGGAAGCCGTCCGGGAGAAATGGGACGTCTTTCATGGCGACGTCCGCGTCGGGGCGATCGGACTGCGCACCGGCGTGCCGAACCACGCTGACCAATGGGAATGGAAATGCGGCTTCTATCAAGGCTGCGATCGGTCGACCGGCGGCCCCAGCCTCGACGTTCGACGACGTGCGCGCGGGGTTCGAAGCAGCATGGGGCGAGTTGCTGCCGACCTTGGCCGAGGCGGACTTCCAGGCGCGATCATCGCGACTGGATCGCGCGCAAGCAGGCATGTGGGACCGCGGCGAAAAGCTCCCTTCTCAACAGTCGTCGTCGCTGATGCGCTGTCCCTGCGGCGCGACGTTTGATAGCCACCGTCCGGCCGAAAGCCAGATTCACACCCCTCACATCTATGGTGCGCAAATCGACGATGAAGATGAGGGAAGACCGGCGCTGGGCGGACCCGGAGAAAGGCTGCCCGCCGGATCATGGAGCACGCCCGCGCCTTTGAACCGATCCAGGACGGCTGGATCTACATTGAGAAGATCAACTATCCGATGATCTACCAGGACAAGGCGACGCCGGCCGAATACTGGGTCGGCTCGCAGTACGCCAAGGATCAGGGCTGGCTCGAGTATCACGAGAGCGGGACGTTCGTGAGGATGCTGCAGCCGGGCAAAGACCTGTTCGCCTGACACAGCGCGATCGGCAGAGACCACGCCGGGTGCGCAAAAGCGTGGGCGCGGCGCCGTTCCGACGGCCAGCGCTACCCCTTCAGAGGTATTAAACTTTCTAAGTCTTTGTGCAGACTTACCTTAGCCAGGATTTTGCAGATCCTCCTGGGGCTAGACGGCGCCGTCCGCATGCATTTTAAGCGGGCGGCGTTCGTACATTCTGAGCCGGCGTAAAGCAGCAAGAAGCCCCGACGGGGGCTAGCGGCGTCAGGGCTTCTTCCCGGATACGATCCTCCACGGACCACATCTTCAGCGCGCGACTGGCTGGGAGCGTCGTCGAGTCTATCGGGAAACCTCAGCAATTTAGACCGCTCTCCCGGATTACCTCGACTTGACACGTGTCTAAATTCGATAATGTCTCAGTTTGAATTTTTGTCCCGCTTTGTCACGTTTACAGACGATTGCTCCATCTGCTCGGCCGTAAGACGGTAGCTTTCGGCGATCTTGAGCAGGGTGTCACGGCGGCTTGCGGTGTGTGCCACCATCGCTAGCTGCTCGGCCTCATCGGCCTTGTCGCGAAACCGCTTTGCGCTCTCGTTAAAGCGCCAGGGCACACTTTCGCTGCCGCCGAGCAGATAGTTCAAAGCCATGCGAGCGTGGAGAGAGGCTTGGGGATGGCAGCCGAGTTTCGCAAGCTCCTCTAATGCCCAAGTCAGGTACTGCTCGGCAACGCGAGTATCTGGTTTGGAACTCACGGCTCTACCCTCTGCTCAAAGCGAACCGGCCCAGGATTAAAAACCTACCCCAAGTTATCATCTGCCTATGTTCACAAGTAAACTAACCCGCCCGCCATGCGTTATGAAGCATCACCGGCTAAGGCTTTGCCCGTGGGCGCCGGTGGCTGAGAGACAAAGAGTGCTCCCGCCTGCATTGAGGAGGGAGCGCGGCTATGGCCGATCAGTGCGACATTGCCGAATACCAAGCGTGGCTTCAAAAGCTCGCTGATGAGGCGCGCAGCACAGTTCGGCATTCTATCAAGATTCTGGCCGAGAACACGCCGCCCGACACCTTCATCGGCCGCAAGACGCATGAGCCTTTTCCGCAAGAGCAAAACAGGTATGGCGAAGAAACGGACCGTGGGACCCAACTCAATACGCCAGCTAAGCGGGCGCGAGCCAGGTTGCGTCGGTTGAGTGGTAAACTGAGGCAGATCAAGCTGGAGATGGTGAAGTCCGACAGCAGCCCCGCTCCTCAGAACGTCGATACGAAGGACTAAGGGCGCCCTAAAGAAACGGCCCCAGCGAGTGGGTTTCTCGCTGAGGCCAAGGCGGTTGGATCAATCATGAGATGACAGGCCCAGATCGACGGAGGCCGACGCTTACGATGAGCGCTACGAACGATACCGCCGCCAACGCCATGAAGCTGCGCTCGACGCCGTCGTGGTGACTGAGCCTGAACACTGCGCCAGTGTGCGCCCGAATATTCATTTCCATATTTACTTAGGCATGTCAGAAGTGGTGTCGTAATCGACGCAGAGAACGGCCCCAGCGAGGGGACTGGCTGGGGCCGCGTCGGCGGCCCTGGCGAGGTGCCAGCCGGGCCGCCGCTCGACATGTGCCCCGAGTCTTCGGGGGCAAGAGCCGGAGCACCTTCATTGCCACTTCCGCTCTACCGAGGAGCGGCACGTTGCTAACGACGCTTCGAAGGCGTCGTTCCCAACACCTTCTTCGTCGCCGACCCCGAAGCCTAGGAACGTTTGCCGCGCGGCGAACAGGATGGAAGTGGAGCGTCGACCATGATGAGAGGGCTACGCCGGGCTCGTGACGCAGGGAGGGCGTAGCCCGACCGGAGTTACGAGCCCGGCGTCGGCGCGATCCACAGCGGACCGCGCCGACTGGTGATCGCGGCCGGCTGGTTATGCAAGTGGTTCTTCCGCCAAGAGGAATCACTCGCGTGCCAGGCCGACACATTACCGATCACCAAATGAGGCTCTACATGAAGTACCGTCAGACCGATAGCCCGCCCGTGGCCGCCGCCAAGGCGTCGTTCAGCACCTCGACCGCTTACCGGATCGAGCAGGATCGACGCCTTCCGTCGCAGAAGAAGGCTCCTCGCGGCCGTCGCCGGCCAGATCCCTTGGCCCGCGTATTTGAGACAGAGATCGTGCCGATGCTGAAGGCCGCCCCCGGTGTGCGGCCGGTCACGATCTTCGAGGAGTTGCTCCGACGCCATCCTGAGCTCGGCGCCGGCATCCGTCGCACGCTGGAGCGCCGGATCCGGGCCTGGCGGGCGATCCACGGCGAGGAGCAGGAGGTCATCTTCCGGCAGACCCACGAACCCGGTCAGCGCGGCCTGTCCGACTTCACCGACATGGGCGAATTGGGTGTCACGATCGCGGGCGTGCCGCTCGACCATCGTCTCTATCACTTCCGGCTGGCCTATTCCGGGTTTGAGCACGCCCATGTCGTGCTCGGCGGTGAGAGCTTCATCGCTCTGGCCGAAGGCCTGCAGAATGCCTTGTGGTCACTCGGTGGAGCGCCACGGGAGCATCGCACCGACAGCCTGTCGGCCGCCTTTTGCAATCTCGACCGCGACGCCAAAGACGATCTGACGCGGCGATACGAAGACCTCTGTGCCCATTACGGCATGCGCCCCTCCCGCAACAATCGTGGCATCGCCCACGAGAACGGGGCGATCGAGAGTTCGCATGGCCATCTCAAGCGGGCGGTCGGCGACGCGCTGTTGCTGCGTGGCACCGCCGACTTCGACGATCTCGCTGCCTATCGTGGCTTCATCGATGAGATCGTCAGCCGCCGCAATGCCCGCAACGCCAAGCGGATCGACAGCGAACGTACCGCACTTCAGGATCTGCCGGACCGCCGCACGTCGGACTATGAAGAGGTGATCGTCCACGTGACATCGTCCGGCGGCTTCACCTTGCGCAAGGTGTTCTACACGGTGCCGTCGCGCTTGATCGGCCATCGGCTGCGGGTGCGCCTGTATGACGATCACCTCGACGTGTTTGTCGGCGGCACGCATCTCCTCACCTTGCCGCGCGGGCGGCCGCATCCCAATGGCAAGCACGATCAGGTCGTCGATTATCGGCACGTGATCCATTCCTTGCGGCGCAAGCCGATGGCGCTCCTCAACCTGGTCTACCGCGACCAGCTGTTCCCCCGGGAAGCTTACCGCCGAGCCTTCGACGTCTTGCGCAAACGCTTACCGGACAAGAAGGCCTGCCGGATCATGGTCGATCTCCTCGCACTCGCCCATGAGCGCGGTTGCGAGGCCGAACTCGCCGATCAGCTCACGGCCGACCTGAACGACGGCCGGCTGCCCGACCTCAACCGGCTACGTACTCACTTCGCCCCGGATCCCGCCCAGATGCCGAACGTCGTGGTGCGCCTCGCACCGCTCGCCACCTATGAATGCCTCATCGGTACTGCCGAGATCGGAGGTGCCGCATGAGCACAACCAACGTAGTCGACACCGCGCGCCTCAATCTGTTGCTCAACGAGCTGCGGCTGCCCGCCATCAAGGTGCTGTGGCCGCAATTTGCCGAGCAGTCCGATAAGGAAGGCTGGCCGGCGGCGCGCTTCCTCGCCACCATTGCAGAGCACGAGATCGCTGAACGCAGCCGTCGCCGCATCGAGCGCCATCTCGTCGAGGCGCGGCTGCCCACCGGAAAGACCTTTGACAGCTTCGACTTCGAAGCCGTACCGATGATCTCCAAGGCGCAAATGACCGCGCTCGCCGCCGGCGACGGCTGGTTGAACAAGGGCGCCAATCTGCTGCTGTTTGGTCCGCCCGGTGGCGGCAAGAGTCACTTGGCAGCAGCAATCGGCTTGGCTCTCATCGAGAACGGATGGCGCGTCCTCTTCACCCGCACCACCGATCTCGTGCAGAAGCTCCAGGTGGCGCGCCGCGAACTCAACCTCGAGGGTGCCATCAACCGCCTCGATCGCTTCGATCTCGTTATCCTTGACGATCTTGCCTATGTCACCAAGGACCAGGCCGAGACCAGTGTGCTGTTCGAGCTCATCAGCGCACGCTACGAGCGACGCTCTTTGCTGATCACCGCCAATCAGCCCTTTGGAGAATGGAACAAGGTCTTTCCGGACCCAGCTATGACCCTCGCGGCGATCGATCGCCTTGTTCACCACGCCACCATCGTCGAGATGAACGTCGAGAGCTATCGCAGGCGGACTGCCCTCGAGCGAAAGCGTGGTCCAGGGCGGCCACCGGAGCACGCGACACAAAAAACGCTCGCTTGATTGACGCTCCGCGACAATCAAAGCAAACAAAACTCTTGCGCGCGACAATCATCGCGGCGATCATCATCGCGCCGCGACACTGACTCGCCATCCTGATCGCCGCGCTCTTCCGACCCAGATCGTCGCGCTATAAACGTTACTATGTTCAGCCGCATATAACGGTATGAGTGCCGACGATTATGCGGAGATGGCGGAGCACTATAGGCGGGCCAAGGAGGCGACCAAGGACGATTTCACGCGGCGCTTTCTGGAGCAGATGGAGCGGAGCTTCCGCGTCCTGGCCGCAAGCGAGGCTGTGCTGGAAGGCTCCAGAAGGACGCGGGACGAGCTGGAGAGGAGCCCCAGCAAGGGACCGTCAGACGAGCCGTAACACTACCGATATACTGCGGCCCCGTTTGAGCGCTTCATTCTCCATTGCCCACCTGAAATATATCGGCATTCGCCCGGCGCGTCAGCGCCGGGCTTTTGCGTTGCGGGCCAGCTTGGCCATTCGCAGATGCGAAATAGGCCGCTCAAACGAAAGGCCCGGCCGCGAGGGCCGGACCGTTTAGGACGACCGCTCAGCGTTCGTACACCGCAGGCCGGCCGCACAGCGCGTGCGGTGGTTCAAGACGTTCGCGATGAAAGTTTCTCAAATCTGTGATGGGAATGAAGATCGAACAGCACAGGGCCGTCCAACTGAGGCGGCCTTATCTCAATATGAGCATGGCAAGGCTTGCGACGAGTATGCAGGTGCTCAGTGCTACCGCCGTAAGCGAATGAGCTTTTAGCTGGTCAAGTTTACGTTCCATAGTCCTGCCCATCTGCCCCGTTGCAGTGGGAGCTTAAGTTACAAAGTGAACACTTGTTCCTATGAGCGACTCCAGCAACTGGGGGCAAAAGTGCAATCTGTGCCAACGGCACAATTACGTTTCGGTAGGTCGGAGGGGCCCGGCCAAAAATTTGTAGGTCGGCACCCAAGCTGAGTTCCAGATTTCGAGCGTCGCCCGCACAACGAGCATTCAAAGCTGCTGATCTCCCGGGCCGGGACGCTAGACACTCTCGCATTTCGGTTCCTAGCCTGCATAGCGGGCATAAGTGCCGGCCCGGCGAAGAGGCGTTGACGCAAATGCTATAATTGGCAGTGTCGATTGATTCGAGGCCACCATGAAGACCAACGCGCAACGTCGCCTGCCGCTGCAGGCCTCCCGTCCGGCTTATCGCAGTCTCGAAGGCTGGGCGCTCGGCATGCTGATCGAGCACCACGCCGTGAAGGAGTGCGAGCACCACGGTCATGCCCTCGATCGCAGCGATCCCGATGCGCGGAACCGGGCTCGCGAGGCGGCATGGAGCCAGCCCTTTTCGGGCGCCACGCCGGAAGAGTGCCGGGCCGCAATCGACGAAGTCCTGCGCGGCATCGGAGATAGCTGTCCGGACTGCTAGGCTCTAGGCTTTAGAATGGGCGCTTGTGCGGATCTTCCGTGCGTTGTCTTCGCGCTGTGTCTTGATCCAACCGCGCTCGCTCGCTTCGCCGAAGGCGGCCAGCTTTCATGACGCCGTAGACCAAAACCGCCCCGAGCACAAAGGCGCCGATGAACCAGAGCCACACCATTAGATAGGATGTCTCGCCAAGCATGGTCGCTTCCCTTGGGTTGGTTCCCCGGCAAGCGATCGATGCAACAGGAGGTTCCTATCGGCTGAGGCGCCTAATGTCGCGCTTGGCCACTCCACTTCGCTGACAGTCGTCCTATATTGATACCATTCAGTGTAGGTGGAGTTTGAGTATGGCCCCGCGCGCCAATTGGAAGGGCTTTCTGCGGTTGTCCCTGGTGACGTGCCCCATCGCACTGTTCCCGGCGACCTCTGAATCCGACAAGATCAGCTTCAATCAGATCAACAAGAAGACCGGCCATCGGATCAAATATCTGAAGGTCGACGCCGACACCGGCGAAGAGGTTGACTCCGACGACATCATCAAGGGCTACAAGGTCGATACCGACCGATACCTCGAGGTCACCAAGGAGGAGCTCGAGAACATCGCGCTGGAATCGACCCGCACCATCGAGATCGACGAGTTCGTGCCCAGGAGCGAGATCGACGATCTGTATCTCGTGCGGCCCTACTACATCGTCCCCGATGGCAAGGTCGGCCATGACGCCTACGCCGTCATCCGCGAAACCATCAGATCGCTCGACAAGGTAGCCCTCGCCCGCGTGGTTCTGACCAACCGCGAGCACGTCATTTCGCTTGAGGCGCGCGACAACGGACTGATGGGCATGCTGCTGCGCTATCCCTATGAGGTGCGCGATTCAGCCGAATACTTCGAGGACATCCAGGACGTGAAGATCACGAAGGATATGCTGGATCTAGCCAAGCATATCGTCGAGCAGAAATCGAGCCACTTCGAGCCCGATAAGTTTGAAGACCGCTATGAGCAGGCGTTGCAGGAGCTGCTCGACCAGAAGCGCAAAGGCGAACCGATCGCAGCGACACGAAAGCCCGCGCCGAGCAATGTGTTCAATCTGATGGACGCCTTGAAGCAGAGCATCCAGAGCGGCGGCAAGGCGGCGCCCGCGAAAACGACGAAGGCGAAAAAGGCGCCGGCCAAGCCGAGCCGCAAAGCGGGCTAGTGGACCTCGAGGGCCTGGTTTCGAAGCATCTGTTGGTGGTGGCCAGCCTGATAGCTAGGGCGTGTACTCATAGATCCGTTCCCCGCGTGTGCGGGGATCGCGGGGGTCCAAAGCAGGCGTCGAACGACGCTAAAGTGAGTGTCCGCTAAGGGCCCAGGCCGTGTGAAAATCGCGCAACTCGGGGCGCTGATTAGGTCGCTCAGAGGGCCGGCCTCACGCCCGCATCGCCTCCAGCAATCCGCCCACGCCCACGATCATCATCACGCGCTTCATATTGTAGGCGAGGACGTTGAGCGCCATCTCGGTGGCCACCTTTGGCAGATTTTTCGTGAGAAAGTGTGTTGCTCCCATCCAACACTTCATTGTGCCGAACGGATGCTCCGCTGTCTGACGGCGGACACCCATTGCATTGGGGTTGTGGTCGAGCCGATTCTGAACTCTCTCCAGAACAGCTTCGTGCTCCCAGCGTGAGATGCGGCGCTCGGGGCCTGTCGTGCACTGAGCTTTTAGCGCGCAGGTTTTGCAGGCGCTTGTCCAATAGCGGCGCAGTGTCTTTCCGTCCTCTATGTTCGTATAGTGATAAGTTAGCCGCTCGCCGGCGGGACAGCGATAGACATCGTCGGCAGCGACATAGACGAAGTCCTGTTTGCCGAAGCGGCCAGCAGCTTTGGCGCCCGAAGTCATCGGCTTCGGCAACGTCACCGTGATGTCGGCTTCCTCGCAGGCCTTGATCTCCTCTCCATCGTAATAGCCGCGGTCTGCCACGGCTTCGAGCGTCTCGACAGCCATCTCGTCGCGCGCCCGCCCGGCCATGTTGGCGAGTTGGTGGCGGTCGGTGCCCACGTTGGTCACCTCGTGAGCCACGATGAGATGATGCTGCGTATCAACTGCAATCTGAACGTTGTAGCCAACGATCCCGGTGTCCTTGCCACTTGTCGCCATCGAGCGCGCGTCAGGATCGGTCAGCGAGATCTGCTTGTCCTCGCTCTTCATCATCTCCGCATTGATCGCATTGAGCCGGACGGTCTCCTCTTTGAGCTTCTCGATTTTACCTTTCAACCGCTCAACCTTCGCCTCTGGCACCGCATCGCCGTGCCGATCGGCGGTCTCGAGCTGCGAGAGATAGCGGGCGATGCTCTCGTCGATCCGCTCAAGGCGCCGCTTCATCTTCGCCTCAGTGAAGTTCTTGTCCCGCGCATTGACGGCCTTGAACTTCGATCCATCGATGGCGACGCTCGCTGCAACAAGCAGATCAAGCTTGCGGCACAGCGCGACAAACTCGCGGCAGACCTCACAAATGGCCTTGCCATTGTCCTTGCGGAAATCCGCGATGGTCTTGAAGTCCGGCGCCAACTGCCCGGTCAGCCAGATCATCTCGATATTGCGCTGGCATTCTCGCTCCAGGCGTCGGCTCGACGGCACGCGATTGAGGTAGCCGTAGATGTAGAGCTTGAGCATCATGCCGGGATGGTAGCCGGGTCGCCCCGTGTCGAGTGACTGGACGCCAACGAAGCCGAGCTTATCCAGATCGAGCCCGTCGACGAACACATCAACCGCACGCACCGGATTGTCCTCGGACACGTAGTCGTCGAGCAGTGCAGGGAACAACGTGCTCTGTGCGCGATCAACCCCTTCCACGAATCCCGCCATCGCTCGTCCCCGCCGATTCATCGGAGAATACTAATAGCAGAGGCGGAGTTTTCACACGGCCTGGGCCAGTTGCAGACTGGTCGGCGGTCAAAGGCTAGTCTGGGGTTTCCCGGCTCATTCCGATTGCATGGAATGTCTTTCCGCAAAGGGGTCGACGGCCCGAAGATGTTCACCGATGCCTGCAAGCTCGGCTACGAGGGCGTGTGTCGAAAGATGCGCGCTGCCTTCGAATAGGGGTCGAAGTGAGGCTGGTTGATCATGGGCGGCCTATATTGGCGCGTAAGCGCTGTTCAGCGGCCACCTACCGGATGACAGGGTGATCTGCGAGTCTGCGGTTCGGTTCGACCGTTAGGCTTAGAATGAACACAGTGCATACTGCTATCACGGAGCCGGTGCGGCGGCTTGAGGTCTTCACCGGAGCCGGTCGTCGGCGGAAGTGGAGCAACGAGGACAAGGCGCGGATTGTCGCGGAGATCGTGTCGAGTGGCGACTCGGTGTGTTCCGTGGCACGACGGCATGGCTTGTCACCGCAGCAGCTGTTTGGCTGGCGGCGGCAGTTGCGAGAAGCCGCAGGCGGTCATTTCGAGGCGGACGAAGTACAGTTTGTGCCGGCGGTGGTGGACGCCGTGGTACCGGCGCCCGCTCTTGGCCGTGAGCGCAAAGGAATGCGGTGCAAGGCCAAGCCGGATATCTGGCCGACGTCCTCACAAGGATCGTCAACGGCCATCTAAACAGCGATATCGATCAGCTGCTTCCTTGGGCCTATCGCGCGCAATCCCTCAAAGCCGTGGCTTGAGAACGACGCTTACATTGGCGCCCGCAGAGCGTGGGGACATCAGCCACTCGGCCAGATGAGCCGCCGCTTCGTCGCGCTGGGATCATTTTGAACGAGCGCAGGCAATACTCGAGAGCGAGCGCGGCCCTTGGATCAGCGAAATTCGAACTGAGCCTTGTCGAACAACGGAACCGGCCTGTCGCAGAGCCACCCTTGTCGACAATTACGCGAGCCCCCTGTCTCGGGAATTGCCATCTATTCCAAAAAAATGGCTTCAGCCGAAGGCGCTGAAGCCAAGTCTCCGCTTTGGTCGTCGCCGGCGACGGTAGCGTTCGACGCCGGCAGAGTAAAACCGCCGCTTCATCCTGCCGTTCCTATTGCAACTTATTCCCGCCATGGCCTGCCGAAAAACCCTGCAGCGCAAGGTCGAATTCAAGGAACGGCTAGCTCTTGGAAATGATTAAGCTCACACGGCTGCAACTGCACAGGTGCGATGGACTAAGATGTACAAAGACTCGATCATGGACGAGTTGCGGCAGATTGAACGTGATGTTGTGGAGGGAGAAAAACGGCTCGCGGAGCAGGAGGCGTTGCTGATCGAGTTGAAGCGGTCAAACGAAAGCACCATCAAGGCTCAAGCTCAGTTCGAGATGATGCGAAAAGCTCAACTTGACCGCGAACAGCGTCGACAATGTCTGCTTTCTCTTTTGCATCCGTGATCTAGGCAATTTGCTGCATCTCGCGGGACAGTTACCACCTAAAGAAAATCAGCAGCCCGCCAACGATCCAGAGCGGCGAAAATCCGAGTAACATTGACGTCCAGAACCGCAGTTCTCGTTTGAGCCGGCCGCGAAAGACGACACAGGCATTTCGGAGCCGTTCAACCTGGGTCCGGCTAATCAAGCATGGCGCTGAGCCGCAATACTGAGAAATCCGACGATCAGAGTCCAGTCTCGGCGCTCTTCTGTCATAGCTTGCCTTCACGAAAGCGAACTGCCCAATGCCCCGGGAGAGCACTGAGCCCGATGCCCGTCCCACCTCCTGAGAGCAACCTCCCTTGCAACTCCACAAATTGCCACTTGTTCCTGAAAGTAAAACGGCCTCAGCGCGGTAGGAATCGCTGAGGCCGCGCTTTGCTTACATACTGCGGCGTCAGACGTTGTGGGGCGGGATCAGCGCCTGGCTTGAGAGTAACCCAACTTCGTCAGGCCCGCTCCTATGAAAAGGACGGCCAGAAGGCTTTGGGCGCAATCGGCCTGTGCTGGGGGCGCGTCCTGTTAGGCAGCACAAAAAAGATGGCCCCAGCATCCGGATCATGCTGGGGCCAGGCCAGATCGAGGACCGCTGTCCGCCGAGAAGCAGCGAGCCTGTTTCCAAGGCTGAAACAATACGAAATGAAAGTTATCTGGCCTATTGTTCGGATGCCGCTACTTTTCTGGCTCCACTAGCTAAACGCATATGCGGTCAGGCTAGCGACGAGAACCAAGACACTCAGCGCAGTAACAGACGCAAATGTCCGCTCCACTCCATTCATGCGTTCCATGGTTTTAAGCCCGCTCGTAGGAAGCCGATCGTCGCAGTGTGCAGCAGCGGAGTCATTAACCTTCGTGAATCTCGCGCCGTAATTTGGTTTTGGCGATTGGCTTTCTTGAGAGATCCCCTTCCAATTGCTTGACCATCGCTATTGGCCATCGACCTTCATGTCCCGCAATTGCAATGCGGAGCCCATGGACGTCATCTACAAATACGTGCTCAATTGTGCCGGCTTTCCCATCGGACAAGACGACCCCCTTGCCCACCAACTCTTTTTCGGAAGCATGAAGTTCGGAGAGGATGTTTAAAGCGCGTTTGCTGCAGTCAAAAAACTCGTTCATGGGTACGCAACTATCCTAAATGTAATCTGAAGCTGCGATCGATTTACGCTGGGGTCGAGCGGTAGCCCACGCCATATGAGCGCCACGCTCGAAGACGAGTTTTCTATCATGCGGGCACCGCGTCATTAGCACATGTGAACCGCGCTTATGGGGGCCTGCTGCTTTCTGGCGGGGCGTCTTCGTTCCCCAATTTTCATCACGAATGGAATGAGGAACCTAGTACGCCCATATCCGACGCATTGATCTTGCAAAGTGGCGGGTAGGCCTGGCGCCTATAGGGAATAGCTCGCGCTCGAAGACCAATTGATGGGGGCGATGCAAGGACATCGCCATGAGCACCGATCATCTCGCTGCAATTGCGATTGTACCGCTGATGCCGGCTTGGCCGCCTCCATTCCGTCAGCTCGGTAACCTTTGACAATACGACCGTCACCGGCGGCGCGAATAGCGGCATACGTGAATGCTTTCGTGCCTCAGTCCGGCGGCTAAACACCCTCCAATCAAGGTACCCACCGCCCTGCCGCGCCGCAGCATATCCGCAGCGTTCATCGAGCTCGTATCACTTTCGCCAGGCCGTCCTAGTTGACGGCCGGGCTTTTGCGTTAAACCGAGGCTGCTAGGTCGCGGGTTCGGCAGATAAATTGCGACAAAGGCTCAGGCTCACCGCCGCGACCTGCCTGTTAATGTTGCATTCGGTGCAAAAGAGAACCGCCAATCCGGGTACGGTCGGGCTTGGCGGCTCCGTCCTCTTAGTCGACCGCGAGATCACACCACGAGGCTGAGCTAGCTTAGATCGGTGGCGACGATAGTCGAGACCGGACGCCTACGGTTTCCGCGACAATTGCTCAGCGCTGGGGCATGACAGGGCGCGCCTTGTCGTAGCACTAGCGGAGCGCATTTGGCTCCCCGGATCAGGTAACCCAATCGTTCTATCGGTTGCTATTTTCCCCGGTACTATGCGGCGGCTGCGGCCCGCTCGGACCGGCCGTGTGGCTTGTACAAAACCTAGAGCACACTCGGCTAAATATGAAAGTGAGATAGACCCTCTAGTTCGACGACGAGTTGCCGGCTACGCTCCTTCTCCATTTCGAATGACCGTCCGTTTGATGATCCCGATGGCGAGGAGCTGCTGAACGACGAGGTGGCCTGGCAGAAGGCCGTGATGACGGTTCGCGATGCCGAGTCCAATCTGGATCCCGACAAATCCAATCGTCGGTCGATCGTGGTCAAGCGAGAGGAAAACGCAATCTTTCAGATCGACGTCACCGCCAAGCGCATCGTCTCCCCTTCGAGCTAGCCAGTCGGCTCCAAGTGAAGATAGGCCGGATCGAATCCGGCCAATTCCTCCAATTTATCGTGGTCCAGAATGCGGTAGTGTGGCCGCTCGACTTGCATGATACCTTCTTGCCGCAGTTCCTGCAGCGTGCGGTTGACGTGGACCGTCGAAAGTCCGAGACAATCTCCAAGATCGGATTGCGTAATAGGGAAGTTGAAATCACCGTCGCTCGTTCGACCGACAGCCCTCAATCGACGATGAATTTCGGCGAAAAGGTGGGCCATACGCTCGTCCGCGGACCTGCGGCCGACATTGACGATCCATTCCCTAAAAATCGCCGCGTCAATGAGCGTTTCGCGCCAAAGCGCACCTGTCACATTCGGGCGCTGCTTGCACAAGGCCTTGATCGCTTCATGAGGGATGAAGCCAAGCGTGCAGGGTGTCAGCGTCGTGAAATCGTGATCCATGACGTTGAGGTAGAGGCTCTGCAGATCCGGTATTTCGCCGGGAATGTGCAACGAGAGGACTTGCCGCTTGCCGTCCTGCGTGATTTTTGCACGGTACGCAAATCCTTCGGCAAGCAGGCAAGACTCCTTTGGTCGGCTGCCATCGGCGACAATAATGTGCTGAGCCGGGACTTGGCGTTCCTGGATCGGAAGCTGCTGAAGTGCCTGAATATCATCGCTGTCGAGCCGGTTGGAGGCAGTTAACTTTGTGATCAGGCTAGTCGCGATGTTTGAAGTCATCGGCGTTCTTCCCGCATTGGAGGAAATGAGCGTAGCGCCGGCGGTGAAATGCCTGCTTCGCCAACGGATGATCGGGAGCACGACACTCTCAGCCACCGGCGCCCAATTGATAGTTGCCGATGATGCTTAGATAACAATTGGGGGGACCGCGATGTTCCTCGATAACCTGGCTGAAGCCCGGCAGTCTGAAGGTATGGCCCGATGGAGAAGCCATACTCCAGATTGATCGACCGGCGGCTCGAGCAACTCCGAGCGCACCGCACCAACATCCGGCATTATCGGTGGCTCCTGAAAACGCAGCTTTCCGACTTGGAGCGTCAGTTCATCGAAAGGCGCATCGGCGCGGAGCTCGAAGCCGTGCAACGCGTGGCGTCTGACGTACCCCCCATCGGTACGTGTCTGACGTCTATCCCGACGGCCAGAACATCGGGAAAAGGCCATCCATGATCGACCTTCAAATGACACTTATTCGCGGCAGCGAGAAGATCATCGACCAATACCAGTATCTCCTGGCTACCGCGACCTCGGAACGGGAGCGCGAGCGCTTTCGCCAACGCATCAACGAAGAGCAACTGCTGCTGGACAAGCGTCGGCAGCCTGAGCAACCCGCTCGCGCAACGTGACAGAACGGATGACATGGCCGCATGGGTGAATTGAAGAGCTTGCCCCTGGACGAAGCCATCCGACTTCGCTGGGTCTTGCGGGACATCAGAGCCAGGCGCTTTATCGTCAACCCGCTCGGTCCGGCTGACGTTCAGAATCTCACCCAGATGGGCTACGTCGAAAACATAACATGCTCCCCGTTCGCGGTATGAGGAACAACTCGGCCGTCTTGAGGAAGCGCTAGCGAAGGGTATCAGCGCGGGCGACGGAGAGGCCGCCGAAGCTATCAGGGACCTCGTCGAGACCGTCACCGTTTTCCGCGATCCAGAGCGGCCGGGCGGCGTAACTGTGGAGATCGCAGGCCGGCTAAATGCCCTGCTGGGCGAAAAGGCCTATCCGAACCGCGTCAAAGGAGTGTGGGGAAAGATAGTAGGGGGGAGCGCTACCAACCCACACTGCATCTGTTCTCAGTCAGACCACCAAAGCCGCGCGATGCTGATGCGGCGGCTCCGACAATTGAAATTGGTTCGTCAGCGAAAGTGCCCTGCCCTGCGAAAATTCATGTCGTGCATGTCCGCCTGTCTGACGGGGCACCCCGTTCGAACCTGCTCACATTGCCCGCCGTGGGATTTTTCTTGATCTCCCGGTGCACACGTCGTGCACACGCCACCTTCTAATTGGTTGAAAAAATTGAACTCTCGCTCCAATCCATCATCGGGGCGACGGAGAACAGATAGTCTCGATATTCCAAATAGTTATCCCATCTCTACCATGGACTGGAACAGGAACACGTGCACACATGTGTACTCCAAACCAGTCGGAATTGCGCACGTATGTACCTCATTTGATCTCCCGATGCACATGCAGCGCACACGAAAATCGGGGTGAAGTGCACACGCAATGTCGATCTTTACGAAGCCGAAATCGGGGAGCTGCACGTTCCGACATTCGGTGTGCGCAGCGATCTGGCGAAGCCACCGGCGGGCGGGTTGCGGTCGTCCGGACCTGGGGGAGTCCCTGCCCCGTCATCCGGCGAAAACGACGACCATGACCGATCCCCAGGTTGTCAGCAGAATATTGGAGATCGGATAGGCGGGCGTGTAGCCAAGCACGACCACGGAGCTGCCCGAGCGCTCCTGAATGGCAGCCATCGCGGCCGTGACCGTCTGTGCGCCGGTCAACGCACCGAGCAAGAGGATCGGGTTCATGCGCAACACGAAATGGCCGAAGCAGAAGCCGACGATCTGCGGCAACAGGGTGACGATCATGCCGCCCAGCAGCAGCCCGATGCCCGACTCGCGTATCGCGGCAAGGAAGATCGGCCCGGCATGAATCCCGGTCAGGCCGACGAACGCAGCCAGTCCGAGCGACGTCATCAGGCTGATGGCGCCGTCGGGGATTCGGCCGAAATACGGCAGACGCGTGCGGAGATAGCCGACCAGAAGTCCGGCGAGCAGCGTGCCGACGCTGGTGCTCAGCGAGATCGTGACGCCACCAACCGAAAAGCTCACGAGAACGCCAACGAGGCCGCCGAGGAAAATCGCAAGCCCCAGCACCACGAAATCGATCGTGGTGCTGGGCGCAACGATGACGCCGATATTCTTGGCCGCATTCTGCACCACGGCTTCAGGACCCACGATACGCAGCAGATCGCCGCGCTCCAGAACCGTGCCGGCAGCGATCGGAAGCGCTTCACCACCCCGGCTCACGGAGCGCAGATAAAGGCCGCGCGTCCAGTCTTGTTCCGACGCCTGCTGGAGGCTGCTGCCCGCGAGCTTCGTGTTGATCAAGAACACGTCCGCCGCGACCACGGGGATATCGAGGAGCTCTCGGTCCTCGACCTCCTCCCCGCGCGGTCCGATCAGCTCGACGATGATCTGGCGCGGCGCCGACAGCGCGACGACATCGCCTGCCGCGAGCACCGTTGCAGGCTCCGCCTCGAGGATGCGCTCGCCACGGCGGATGCGGTGGATGAACACGCGCTGCCCAGGCACGCGGGCTTCGGTCGCGGCAACCGTCAGCCCAACGATCGCAGCGTGAGCATCCAGCCGGTAGGCGCGCAGTTCGAACTTGCGCCAGGCCGACGCGAGGCCGGGCTTGGCGCGCGTGATGCCCAGGGCCTGTTCCAGTTTGAGCGCTTCGGTCTTCAGATCGATCTTCAGCAGCGCCGGAACGACAATCGTGCAGAATGTGATCACGCCGGCATAGCCGAAGATGTAGCAGACCGCATCCGCGACCGCGATGTGCGAGACAAACAACGCGCGCTCTGCCTCGGACACAGGCAGGGAATTGACCGCATCGGTCGCCGTACCCATTGCAGCGCTCTGGCTGAGCGCCCCCGACAGGAGCCCGGCGGCAAAGCCGGGGTCGAGCCGCAGCGCGCGTGCCACGACGATCGCCGCCGCAAGGCCGGTGAGGCTCACGACAACGGCTATCAGCATCGGCTTCAGCCCGTCGCGCTTCATCGCCAGCACGAATTGCGGACCGACCGAATAGCCGACCCCGAACAGGAACAGCAGGAACAGGAACGATTTGGTCATGCTTGAGACGGGCACATGCGCAAAATCGCCGACCGCGAGCCCCGCGAACAACGCGCCCGTCACCGGGCCAAGACTGAAAGCGCCGATCCTGAAGCTCCCGATCCAGTAGCCCGCCGCGATCACCAGGAACAGCGCGAGCTCCGGATAACGAACGAGAAATTGCGCCAGCCAGGTCAACATCGTCTCAACACGGTCCCGGGCCGCGGCTATGTCATCATCATCACCAGCACCATGCCCCAGATCGTCAGCAGCGTGTTTCCGACCGCGTAGGTGACGGTGTAGCCAAGACCGGGAATCTGGCTCTTCGCGCGGTCGTTGATCATGCCCAGCGAAGCGGTCGTGGTGCGCGCGCCGGAGCAGCATCCGAGCAGGATCGCGTCGTGGAAGCGGAACACGTATTTGCCGACAAACATCGCCAGGATCAGCGGCACGGTGGTCACGACGACGCCCCAGAGGAACAGGCTGAAGCCGAGCTTTTGCAGGCCGGCGACAAATCCCGGGCCCGAGGAGATTCCGACCACGGCAATGAAGACGTTCAGGCCGACCGAGTTCATGAACCACACGGTGGGTGACGGGATGCGGCCGAAGGTCGGATGCACGGATCGAAGCCAGCCGAAGAACAGACCTGAGATCAACGCGCCGCCGGAGGTGGACAGCGTGAGCGGCACACTTCCGATCTTGTAGACGAAGGCGCCGACAAGGGCGCCGATCGCGATGGCGGCGCCGATGAACGCGACGTCGGCAACGTCGGTCGCGCGATCCGGCCGGCCCAGCAGCCTTGTGGTGGCGGCGACATCGGACGTGCGGCCGACCAAGGTGAGGATGTCGCCCCGATTGATCTTGGTGTTCGGCAGGATCGGAATCTCGGTCGCGATCGCGCCCCGGGCGATCCTGCGCAGGAATACGCCGCGCGCGCCCGGTTCCTTCGCCAGCTGCTCCAGCGTCTTGCCGTCGACGTCCTTGCTGGTGACGTAGACATCGACGCCTTCGATCGGCACCGCCAGCAGCTCGCGGTCGTCAACCTCCTCGGCCTGCTCGCCGATCAGCTGCACCAGCACATCGCGGCGCCCGGCCACGGCGACGACATCGCCGGCATGAATCACGGTGTCGGAGGTCGCCTCCACGATCTTTCCGCCCCGCCGAAGCCGGAGAACGAAGATGCGATGATCGGGAATCAGCGCCTCGGCCTGCTCGACCGTCTTGCCGACGACCGGCCCCCGCTCGCTGACGCGGTAGGCACGCAGGTCGAACTGGTGCCAGGCCGTGCCCGGGCCGCCCAGCTCCTTCTTGCCGCCATGCTCCTCCTCGTATTTCTTGCACGCGGCTTCAAGGTCGATGCCGAGCAGCGCGGGCCCCAGCAGCGCCAGCACGATCGCCGACCCAACCGTGCCGAAAATATAGGTCACGGCGTAGGCGACCGGCATGGCATCGAGCAGCTTCTTGGCTTCATCTGCGGGCAGACCAAGGCGATTGATGGCGTCGGTTGCGAGGCCCATCGACGCAGAAATCGTCTGCGAGCCGGCATAGAGCCCGATGGCCGATCCGACGTCGTAACCGGCGAGCTTGGCGCCGAGATACGCAGACAGCAGACAGAAGACACAGACCACCGCCGCGAAAACCGCCTGCGGAACGCCGTCCTGCGCGATGCCGCGCACGAATTGCGGTCCGACACCGTAACCGATTGCGAACAGGAACATCAGGAAGAAGAACGGCTTCAGCGGCCCCGAAATGGTGATTCCGATCTGGCCGATGATGACAGCGGCGACCAGTGTCGCGGTGACCGCGCCCAGTCCAAGACCCTTGTAGGTGAAGGATCCGAAATAGTAGCCAAGAGCCAGCGAGAGGAAGATCGCAATTTCGGGATAAGTGCGGAGCGTCTGGAAGAGCCAATCGATCATGATGTCACCCGTTCATGCTGTCCCGGGGCTTCGGCGTGCGCCCGCTTCGATCTCGTCAGGGCCGAAAACGGCGAGCAACCGTATCGGTCGACATCAGATGGCGGCTGGCGAGCAGGATGTTGATCTATGTCAACCGCAACTGCGAGAGCCTTGCGATTTCATGATCTTGCCGACACTACGCATGTGCTGCGCACCTGCATCGTGAGCGGCGATCCGTCGCAGCGATCGCATCGCCAGCGCGCGACCGTTGACATAGATCAAGGCTCGTCACCGGTCGCCGATCATGCTGCGCGCGATTGCGCAGGCAACAGAGCCTGTCGCCTCCATTCCAACAGCCTGCATCGCCCCGGGAGTGTCAAATGGCCGATCTTCTGACCCTGAAGAAATTCGAGGCATTGAGCCCCTTCGAGATCAAGGACGAGTTGATCAACCTCGCCAAGAGCAATTCGAAGCGGAGCCAGATGCCCTTCCTGAACGCCGGGCGGGGCAATCCGAACTGGGTGGCGACGACGCCGCGCGAAGGCTTCTTCCTGCTGGGACAATTCGCCATCACCGAGAGCAAGCGGGTGATGGAGCACCCGGCGGGCATCGGCGGCATGCCTCAGGCAAACGGCATCGCCGGGCGGTTCGAGGCCTGGCTCAAACAGCACAAGGACATGCCGGGCGCGAGCTTCCTGACCGAGATGCTGCCCTTTGCGGTCAAGAAATTCGGCTTCAATCCGGACGCCTTCGTCCACGAACTGGTGGATTCGATCATCGGCGACAATTACCCGGTGCCGGACCGGATGCTGGTGCACAACGAAAAGATCGTGCACGAATACCTGATGTGGGCGGTTTGCGGCGAGCCCCGGCCGGCCGGGAAATTCGACATCTATGCGGTCGAGGGTGGCACCGCGGCGATGTGCTACCTCTTCAAGTCGTTGAAGGCCAACCGCCTGCTGGTGCCTGGCGATACAATTGCGCTGGCGACGCCGATTTTCACGCCCTACATCGAGATGACGCACCTGGAAGACTACGACCTGAAGGTCGTTCAGATCAGGGCTCCGCAAGAAAACAAGTTCCAGTTCACCGACGAGGAAATCAAGAAGCTGGAGGATCCGAAGATCAAGGCCTTCTTCGTGGTCAATCCGTCCAACCCTCCGGGGATGGCGTTGAGCAAGGAGACGGTTGCCAAGCTGGCCAATCTGGTCAAGACCAAGCGCCCCGACCTGATGATCCTCACCGACGATGTCTATGGCACCTTCGTGCACGGCTTCCGTTCGCTGCTGGGCGAACTGCCGCACAACACCATCGGTGTCTACTCCTATTCGAAGTATTTCGGCTGCACGGGATGGCGGCTCGGGGCCATCGCCATCAACGAGGACAATATCTTCGACAAGATGATCGCCAAGCTACCGGACGACGCCGTGAAGGCACTCGACAAGCGCTACGGGCCGCTCACGCTCGAGCCGCGCAAGCTCAAGCTGATCGACCGCATCGTCGCCGACAGCCGCGACGTGGCGCTCAATCACACCGCGGGATTGTCGTTGCCGCAGCAGGTGATGATGAGCCTGTTCTCGCTCGCCGAGATGATGGACGTGAACAAGGCCTATCAGGCGGCCTGCATGGAGATCGTCAACAAGCGCCTGTGGTCGATGCTCGACGGGCTCGGGTTGGCCGACAAGCTAAGCCCGAATCCGAACTACGATGCCTACTACGCCCTGATCGATTTCGAGTTCTGGGCCCGAAAGAACATCGGCGACGCTGCGGTCGAATATCTAAAGAAGAACGTCCATCCGCTGGACCTCGCGTTCAGGCTGGCCGAAGCCCACGGGATCGTGCTGTTGAACGGCGGCGGATTCGATGCGCCCGAATGGTCGCTTCGCGTGTCGCTCGCGAACCTGCCTGACGATGTCTATGACGACATCGGGCGCGGCGTTCGGACGATCGCGAGGGGCTATCGCGACGCCTACGAAGCAGCGGAGGGCGGAGCCACGAAGCGCTGACAGCGGTGTTTGCCGCGCATCGAGCGTCCGATCCGGCAGGGCTGAAGCAAAAGAAGAGCCCCGGCGATAGTGCCGGGGCTCAAATTACATGTCACGAAGATCAGTATCTCGCGACGACCGGCCCGCCGAAGCGATAGTTCAGGCGTATCGTCAGCAGATCCACGTCTTGTCCGATCCGGTTGGCAGCGCCGGCCACGATGGGATTGACGACCGAAAAAGTGTTGTTCGCATCGCCCATGAAAAGACGGTCATATTCGAGCCCGACGGACCAGTTCGGAGTGAAGCCGTATTCGAAGCCCACGCCGACGGTGCCGCCCCAGCGGGTCGACGTCGCCGACGCGACCCCAATTCCGCCGACCGTGGTCCAGATGTCATAGCGATTGCTGGTGACCGCTGCACCGCCCTTCACGTAGAACAGCGCGGCATCCCAGGCCCAGCCAAGCTGGCCGGTGAAGAGACCCAGGCCGTCGGTCTTCGTTGTCGTCGAGAACCTCGGATCGATCAGGCTGAGGCGCGAGCTCTTCAGGTCCGCCCAATCACCCTGTCCTTCCAGGCCGAAGACGAACTGGCCGGCCTGCCAGCGATAACCGAGCTGTCCGCCGAAAACGCCGCCGGAGCGCGAACTGCACCCGTCGGCCACGACACCTCCGAGGGCGGGGAGGAAATCCCAGCAGGTGCGGCTCTCACCCCAGCCGCCATTCGCACCGATATAGAAGCCGGTCCAGTTGTAGACCGGCGGAGGGACCGGCACAGGCGCCGCCTTGACAGCCATGTCAGCCGACAACGCCGGCGTGGCCATGCCGACAATCGCGGCGACAGAAAGCAAAAATCTCTTCATGGAATGATCTCCGGGTCTCTTCGCGTTAATCGAGAAAAGCAGTCCTTGCGCTCGCCCAATCGGGGCAGTGGTCGAAGCCTAGATGTGAGTCACGAAAAGCCACGTGCCAAAATGGCAACACTCAAGGGCAAACGAAACACCGTGCTCGGACTCCGCGTTCAACTTCGGTGCAGCACGAAGCTCGTCCTGCCGGAGAGGCGGCGCCGCGCCGGCTCACTGCTCGACGAGCCAATCGGCAATGTTCTGCGACGGGATCAATTGCCTGGGGAGGTGCGGATTGATGGTGCCGGCAAACACGACCAGCCCTTCGTCCAGTTTTGACCGGGCGAATACCTTGGCTTCCGATTCGCTGGCAAATGTCCTGGTCTCGCGAGGACTGCGCGCCCTTCGAGCCAGCAGACCACGTCGGCGAATTTCATAAGTGACATACCAGATGGCCGACACTGCGACACCGGGCAAGAGCGAACAGCCCTAGCGACACACCATCTGGCCGGTGGCCGCGCCTTGACCTTGGTCAAGGGCGCGGACCGTAAAAATACGGGCGCCGCGGCCCGAGTTGAGGGAGGAGCGATTCGATCAGAAGCGCGAGTGAACTGCGACGAGCCTGCCGACCGTTGGCATCGCGGGGCTTCACCTCCGACCCGAAAAGGACAATGATGCCGTCCAATGCCTGCGCGTTCGCAACAACGATGATCAGCGCCAGTTCTTTTGCATCGCATTCATTACGGTGTCTGCCTTGTGCGACTTGCAGTACTTGCCGATTACCTTGCCGTTTCGCTCGACGTAGCGAAAATCGACGACGGTCAGATTTTTCGATGCGCTGAAATAGCCCGACATCCAGGAGCTGATCAGCGTTTGTCGTTCCTGATCCGACTCCAGCAATTGCTTGCAGGTAATGAGGGACAGATCGACGACGACCTGCGCTTTGGCCACGACGCTGGTGGCGAGGAGTGCAACAGTCGCAATTGCAAGAATCGATGGTTTCATTGTTATCTTCCAACCCTGTTTGATCACTGGCCGGCCGTGGAGCGCTCAAGGCCGGCCATCACGGTCTGAGTGGGATTAATCGCGCACCACGCCTTCACGCTTGCGACATTTCGCGCATACGCGTTGAGATCGACGAAGACGTATCCCTTCTTTTGATTGAACCAGCCACTCATCCAGGCAGAAAACACGGAAGAATCGCCCGGGGACATGGCGAGGTATTGCGAGCAAGTTATCCGCGCCATATCGATGCTGGTCTGAGCTTGCAGCGGGCTCGACAACGCCGCACCGGCAAGCGCCAGGCACACAGTGATTTTGTTCATTCGATTTCTCCCAAGCTCCGTGCACAGTGATTTCTATCCAGCGATCTGCGCCCTCACTGCCAGACAAGGACCGGAGTCCTTGCTTGCGTCAGCACCTCAAATGAAGGCTGAACCTGAGCCTCGGACCCGGCCTTGAGATAGATCAATCCATCCCTCAGTGCCGCCCCCCGGACGCTGGTCGTCGCGCGGCGGAGGCACCTTCCACGTGCGGCCCATCTGAGGCAGGGCGAATCGAGCCCGAGTTCACCGCAGCGAAATCGTGAGGCCGCCCAGATTGGCGGCGAATTCCAATCCTGCTTTCGGTCCCTTGAGCATGAGCACAACGCCCTGTTCATTTCGCAGGCTCACCCCGCCGACGCCACCGGCCCATGCGCCGCCTGCTCCGACCAGCGTGTAGCTGCCGGCGAAATCGTTGACGTCCCTGATGCCTGAGGCGGTGCCTTCCAGCCAGGTCACCGACGCACCGGCCGTCACGCCGAGGCTGAAGCCGGACGCGATGAACCGATAGTGCCGCCCACGGTAGGTCAACGTGCCGTTGCCGCCGCCGCCACCCACGACGAGCGCCGCCTTTACGAACTTGACCTGGACGTGGCCGACGGCCTGCGCGAAGCATGGCGCGACCAATAGGACCATCGCCGCAAGCGCCAGTATGACGGAACGGATCACGGATCGCGTCACTGCGGTCCCCTCCTCGCTCAGGGATTTGCCGGGTCCACTTTCTTCCAGGTCTGATCCGGATCGAAAACGACCATGCGCTTGGCGAGGAAATCGGTGCGTGAGCCGAGATCCTTCTGATAGACCGTGCCTGCGTGGTTGACCAGGAAGGTCATGACGCCGGAATTGCCGTATTCGGCGGGATAGGCGACCAGCGCGAATCCACCGATCATCTTGCCCCTCACGACATAGTTCAGCGCGCCGCCAGGAGCGTCGGAGCCCTGTGCCTTCAGGATCCGATAGTAGTAGCCGTGGTACGGCATGCTCTGCTCGCCGACCTTGTAGCCTTCCGCGGCGGCCTGGGCCGCCAGCTCGCCGAGCGGGCTCGGATCCTTGTCGTCGCGCCAGAACAACCCGTCCGTCTTGCCCGGCCTGCTGACGATGCGCTGCGCATAGGCGCCCACACCCTCGCCGCGATCCTTCTCTGCGTATTCGTTCTGTGCGTCGACATAGGCAAGACAGGTCTGGATCGCGGCCAGCTCGTTGCGGCCGATCCTGCGGTAGAGGATTTCGCGACGTCCCGCGGCGGCGTCGAAACTCCAGCCGTCATTGTTGTTGACGAGCGGGATCGGGAGCGGGAAATCGTCCCTCCCCAAAATCAAGGTGGCTCTCTTGTTGCCGTCAGCCTTGATCGAATGCTTGGCGTCGTAGGCGGAAAGAAAGCTCTCTCGCGCATTGGCGTCGGCGACATCGTCGCCCGACTCGATGATATCGGCGGCATCGCGGCCCAGCACCTTCAGCATCGCCCGACTGGTGCCGGCCTTGACCGCGGTTGCCAAGGCGGACGCCGCGTCTTCCGGATTGGGGAAGCCTTGCTGCGCGCGCGCAGGAGACAGCAGCAAGGCGAGTGCTGTTGCTGCGACCACGCCGATCGAGGCAATACGATCCAGTCGCGAGTCCGAGGAGCGTGTCATCGTGATGCCTCCGACGGGGATGGAATCTTCGCGCCGGCGGCAAGCCAGTCGTTGTAGCTGCGGAACTTGAGTCCAAGCTTGTCGTAATAGACCCTGAGATAGCCGTCGGCGCCGCGCGTCACCGCCGCCGGCATGATCTGCTCGACCTCCTGCGCCATCACGCCGACATAGCTCTTGTTGCTGCCGAGATAGCTGAAGCGATAGTAGCCTAGGCCGTTGGCGAGGTGTCCAAGCAGCTCGATATCGTGCTTGAGCGCGATGTCGGAGCGTCGTCCACCGCCGCCGCCGCCGCGAAAGCCGCCACCTCCGCGGAAGCCGCCTCCGCCGCCGCCACGGCCGGCAAAACTTGCGCCGCCGCCGCGCGGCATGCTGGCCATACTCGATCGCCCGCGCGCCGATGCCGCCGCAGCCGCCCGTCCGGACGATACGTTCATGGCGCCACCGCGACTGCCACCGCCACGATTCGCCGCAGCTGCGCGGTTACCGGCATTGCCGCGGTTGGCGGCCTTTGCGCGATCGCCCCCGCCCTTGGCCTTGTTGCCGGCGCCGGCGCGGTCGCCGCCCTTGGCGCGATCAGCGGCACCTGCGCGGTCGCCGCCTTTGCCGCGATCGCCCGCACGGTCTCCGCCGCGGTCGCCTCCACGGTCTCCAGCCCGATCTCCGGCGCGATCACCGCGGTCTCCTGCCCGGTCACCGGCGCGATCTGCGCCCGGGCGATCGCCGCCGGGCTTGAGAACCTGCTGACCATCGCGGCCGCGAAAATCCATCCGGTCGCTGGCACCGGCCCGATTGGCGTTGCCGCCGAAGCGCTGCTGCACGTTGCTGTTGTTGTAGCGGACGCCCTGGCGATGCGCCGGATTGTGCTGCCAGCTGTTCCCGATGTTATTGACCCGGTTGAAATTGTTCACATAGACGTTCCGATTGCCCCAGTTGAAGCCGCCGCCCCAATAATTGCCCCAACGTCCGATCGCCCATCCGGCGCCGAAGACAAGACCTGCCGCGATCACCCCGGCGCCGATATAGGACGGATAGCCGAAATAATACGGCGGATAGTCTGCATAGGGCCACGCGCCATAGACCGTCGCGGGATCGTAATAGGGCACGTAGACCGTGTTCGGATCGGTCTGCTCGATGACGATAACCTGCTTGCTCTCCTGAGTCTGGACGCTGACCTTCTGCTGCTTGGTCGTCACCAGCTTGTTGTTGGCCTGCGCCTTGCTGCGCAGCCGCTGGATCGCATCCATGACGTCGGGCTGCTGCGCCAGCACGGCATCGCCCAGATTCTTCGTCCAATCGATCTTGTCGCTCATCATCGCGAGCACGTCGGCGGTGCTCGCGAGCGCCTTCACGCTGTCATCCCAGGCCTGCTTGTCGACCTCGGCCTTCAGTGCATCCCCTTTCAAGCTCTTGCGCTCCTTGAGCCAACGATCGGCCTGCACGACCTCGAGCGGATAGGTCGACGCCGCCAGCACGTTGGCGAGCAGCGAGTCCGGATAAAGCGCGATCGGCGCCACCAGGGCTTCCAGCTGTTCCGGCTTCAGGAGCTGATCGGCAGGCTGCGTTGTTGCCGCGGCCGGCTGGCTGGCCTGGGCCGGCGGCTTGTCGGCAGTCTGCGCGGTTGCGGCAACGGACGTCACCGACACCAGCACAACCGCAAGCAGAGTCTTGCCCCAACGGAACATCGCGACCTCCATCGACACCAACGGTCGACAACATCGGCCACGGTCCCGTCCCCTCCTTGATCAAGATCAAGGAAACGGCCCTTCCGTTCAGCTTTCGGCTCGGCCTTCGATTTGGCTTTCGGCTTGGCCCGGCTGTCGCGACGCAAGGTGGATGCGGCGATCGTGGATCAGGTTCTCGAGCCGATGGGCCGCAACGTTCACCGCCGTGACGGCGCGCTCGGCCTTGTCGTCCGCGACCGGCTGGTCCCGCTGCGTTCGCAGCACCTGGTCGATTTCGCGCTCGATCTCTTCCAGCTCCGACTCACGCCCGGCCGCGCGAATCCGGCGCCCCAACGCATAAAGCGTGTCGAGCGCCTCCTCGCGGCTCGGTGTCTCGACCGGTCGGAGGAATTTCCACGCTGCCGCAAGCACGGACGCAAGTCCACCGGCGATCATCGGCGCCAGGAAGATCGCATTGCCCCACTGGTCGAGAAAACTCTCCCTGGTCCCCTCATAGACCGCCGCCGCCCCCGGATGCACCGGGATGTAGGCGCCTGCGTCGGTATCGGGCGTCGCGATCTGGGAGAGTGCCGGCAACTCGGCAAGCAAATCCCGTCGCGCATTCATGATCGACTGCGTCAGGTCGCCGATCAGGTCATTTCCGAGCTTCTTCTGCGCTACCAGATAGAACGACGTCTGCAGCGTCGTCAGGTCGTCGGCAGGAACAGGCGGCGAGCCGCGCAAGGTCCCCTTCGGCACGTCGAAGCTTTCATAGGCGCGCTCCTTTTCGGCGATCGCTCCGGCGGACTCGATGGCGATCATCACCGGGCCGGCTCGCGTGGTGCGCGAGAAGACATTGCGCAGCAGCGAAAGATATTTTTCGGTCAAAGGCATGACGAGCAGGATCGCCCGGACTTCCTTGGCATCGAGCGCCCGGCGCGCGTCCGCGGGGGCGAGCGGCTTGAACGTCACGCCCGCGCGCGTCAGATCGTATTCATCGGTCAGCACCTTGATCAGCTTCTGATTGGCTTCGGCGCCGATCACGCCGATGGTGGCGCGCTTCAACTCCGCTACGTCGGATATCGCAGCGCCGGGCGGCGCGACCAACAGGACGGTGGCGTGGGCCAACACGATAACGGCCTGGGCCTGCGAGAGATCGCCGACGTCTCCACGCACGACCGCGAGGTCCACCTTTCCGGACGCGAATGCCTTGGCAGACTCAAGCGGTCCCGGCGTCTGGACCAGGCTGAGCCGGACTGGCGCTTTCGACTGGGCAAACTTCCCCGCGATCGCCGAGACCAGCCTGCCGGCCTCGCCGTCCACCGACCCGACTGCGATCGTCAAGGTCGTCGGCCGCTCGTACCAGCGATAGGCCAGCAAGCCTGCGCCCCCAACCAAAAGGACGAGGCCGGCCACCAGGGCGATGCGCAATGACCTCGGCAACCTGCTGGGATCCACGGCGCATCACCCAATCGGTCCGGCCTCAGCCGACAACGGTCTGGCGGCGCGGAGCCAGCGCGGGGAGCGGACGCCTCTAGATCTTGCAACGATGATAGTTGACCTCCATCCCCTCGATGCCCGGGAACTGGCGCGTAATGGTATCGTTGTCGACGGCCTTAAGGAAGAACTGCACATTCGATACCATGATTCCGGACGCGCAGCCGACGATGATGTTGATGGTCTGGCCGTCGTCCTTGCGCGATTTGATCTTGCAGTTCTCGAACTTGCCCCGCAGGCGATCGGGCTCGGCGATGAATCCGCCGCCATAGACGCCTGAGAAGTTCGTGAAGGTCAGCTGGTTCGCCCTGCCCTTGTGGGCGAACACTTTTCGGCATTGCTCGGCGCTCGTGGCCCAGGCACCCGTGAGATCGAATGCGTGCGCGTAACCCGGCAATCCGAAGATCATGCCTGTCGCCACGATTGCGCGAAGCTTACGGTCCGGTCTCATGGGCTGTCTCCCTGTTCGCGCCCGTCAGTGACCGCTGAGCACCAGCGTCTGGATCGGCAGCAGCAGAGCCTGAATCCGAAGCAGCAAGGCATGAACGAGTGCAGTCGCGTCGACGGCGTGCAGGGCAAGGCCTTTTAACGTGCCGGTTTTCGGATCGGCAATCACGTCATGATTGCTGGTGTAGGCATTGACGATGCACGTGCTGCCTGGTGTCACGCCGTCAAGGCCGCCCTTGTAAAGCGGCTCCAGGAACACGAGGATCGAACCTGGCTTTTGCAGGCTCTGCGGGTCGATCAACAGCTCGCTGGCCCGAAACTGGCCGGCGGCGATGAAATCCTGCACGCTGGTGACGACCAGCGGAATGATCACCCAGGGTTTCGACATGCAGGTGGCTTCCGCGATCATGCCGGGCTTCATCACCTGGGCCTCGATCTGCCCGAATCCCGCCTGCAACCTGTTGCGGCCCGCTTCGTCCGGTATCATGATTCCGGCCGGCCGCATGATCTGGGCGACGAGGTCCCCGGGGCGAACCAGGAATTGCTCGACGCGGCCATCGACGCCGGCACGGACGAAAGTCTTGTCGAGATCCACCTGCGCCTGCGCCCGCGCGGCCTCGGCGCTCGCCTTCTCGGCCGGCAACAGCGTGGAGACGCGTAGCGCTGCCGATTGCTTGGCGGCGCCGGCGGCATCGACGCCGGACTGCCGCTGATCAACCAGGACCTGCAGCTTCTCGATGTCACGTTGCGGCACAATGCCGGGATTGCGGCGCTGCAACTCGCTCTTCACCTCCAGCTCGTCCTTGGCCTGCTGCAAGGAGGCTTTCGCCTCCCCGATCTGAGCGTCCGCCTTGACGACGTCGGCCTGCGCCGCGATCAACGACGCATCGACCTCGGCGATCTTTCGCTTGGCGGTCTCGAGTGCGGCCTCCTGCTTCGAACTGTCGAGCCGGAACAGAACGTCGCCTTTCTTCACCGGCGCGGTGAAGTCGACATTGACCTCGACGACGCGACCGGAACCTTCGGGCAGGATCGGCACTGTCCTGAAGTAGATCGCCGCGGAAGTTGTCGAGGGATGAAAGTAGAAGATCATCGTGATCAGCGAGATCGTGAGCATCAGGCAGCCGGTGATCCCCCATCTCAGTTCGTACCAGACAGAGAAGAACGTGATCTCCTTGCCGAACCGCTTGCCTTGCCGATAGCGGCGGTAGAGGTAATCCGGCAGGATGGTCACCAGCGAGCAGATCATCAGCTCAAGCATGGTTGTGCACCTCTTGCTTCGCGGGCGTCCGGACGTCGGGACTGCCGTCAGGTACGGATTCGGCTTCCGGTTCGGCAGCGCCCGGCGTGGCGTCGGCGATGCGCTCGACGGAATCGGCGATGCTGCGCATCGGCGTGCCGAAATCCGGCAGGTCGATGAGTGCCAGCAAGAGGCCGGCGACCCAGAAGATATGCATGTGGGTGAACAGCGATATCAGGCCGAGGACGGCGACGATCTCAAACTGAAGTTTCTGGCTCTTGTGCGCCATGCGCTCCGGCAGGCTGTGCAGCTTCCAGTACAGAGTGCCAACCCAGAAGACTGTGGCTACGAGGAAGATGCCCATCACCACCATCAGGGTGTCCGACCCGTCGGCGCCGGGAATGAAAAACGGCAGATGATGGGGGGCCGCCGGATGCATCTGTTCGCTCAAGCCAAGTCTCCCGGTCGCAATAACACCGCAAGCGAATCTTGATCGACACTGCTGACGATCCTATCGCGCTTGCTTGATCTGGATCAAGGAAGCCGGTCGGCTCATCCCTACCGTTCCGGGGGCAAGGTGGAAGATCGGGCTTAGGAGTCCCCAGCCATGCGAGACAAGATCGATGATCTGATCCCCAAGGCACACGAAATCCAGAAGCAGGCGGCGCTCAAGGAAGCGGAGAAAGCCGAGGAGCACGCCAAGCGTGCGGCTGCCATCGAAGCCGAGAAGCGCGCGTTGATCGAGCGGCTGAGCAAGCCCTCCGGGCTCAGCGAGGACGAGAAGGTCAAACTGGCGTCGACGGTGATTCAGCGGGCGGTGCGCAACGGGTTGAGCGAAGTGCAGGTCTATCGCTTTCCCAATACGCTGTGCACCGACAAGGGGCGAGCCATCAATCAGATGGAGGCCGGCTGGGAGAAGACGCTGACGGGCATACCTAAGGAAATCTACCAGCTTTGGGCTGACTACCTGCAGCCGCGCGGCTACCGCATCCGCTATCAGATCGTCGATTACCCCGGCGGCATGCCCGGCGATATCGGAATCGTCATTGCCTGGGGCGACTAGTTGAAAACGACGGACGGGGATCCATGGCGAAAGACAAGTCCGCGGAGAAGATGAAACGCAAGGATTATGAGAAGGAGCTGCAGAAGCTGCAGGTCCAGCTCTGTCATCTTCAGGAATGGGTGAGGGCGAACAATCTCAGGGTCATCATCCTGTTCGAGGGACGCGATGCGGCCGGCAAGGGCGGGACGATCAAGGCACTGACTGAAAAGGTCAGCCCGCGTGTGTTTCGCGTGGTCGCACTGCCCGCGCCGTCCGATCGTGAGAAGACCCAGCTCTTTCTCCAACGCTATATGCAACAGTTTCCGGCGGCTGGCGAGATCGTGATCTTCGATCGCAGCTGGTACAATCGCGCAGGCGTCGAATATGTGATGGGGTTCTGCACCCCGGCGGAGCACAAGCGGTTTCTCTCGCTCTGCCCGCAAATGGAGCAATACATCATCGAGGGCGGCATCATCCTGATCAAGCTGTGGCTCGAAGTCGGGATGGATGAGCAGGAGCGCCGCTTCAGGGCCCGGATCGACGATCCGCTGCGGCAGTGGAAGCTGAGCCCGATGGACACGGAATCCTACCGCCGCTGGTATGATTACTCCCGCGCGCGCGACCTGATGTTCAAGGCGACGAGCTCGAAGCACGCGCCCTGGAACGTCATCCGTTCCGACGACAAGCGGCGGGCGCGGCTGAACTGCATCGCGTTCCTGCTGAAGACGATTCCTCACGGACGGGTCAGGCGCGACAAGGTCAAGCTACCCCAGCGCTCCAACAAGGGTCGCTACAACGATCAGGCCGGACTGCGCGGAATGAAGTTCGTCGAGGAACGCTACTAAAGCTCCGGGCCGCGCCGGGCGCGGCCTGGATCACTCCGGACCTATTTCAAGCGAATGGTAACCCCACCCACGGCGGCTGACACTTCGGCGCCGACCTTCGGGCCGCTGAGCTGCAGGATCACGCCATTGGCGTTCTGCAGTTGCACGCCGCCGGCGCCCGCGGCGATCGCCCCACCGGCGCCTGCAGCGCTGTAGGAGCCCTCGATCGAGGCAGGCCCTCTGAGATTGAGGGCGCGCCCGACCAGCTTGGTGGTCGAAGCGCCGATCGTGAAGCCGACGCTCATGCCCGACACCGTGAACGGATAGCGCTTGCCGCGCAGGGTCAATACGCCCTCGCCGCCTCCGACACCAACGATGAATCCACCCTTGGTGAAGATGACGGCGACCGAGCCGGTTTCAGCCAGCGACGACGTGCTGAATCCGGCCAATCCAATCGCCAGCATAGCAAGAGCTCCGATCAAATTCATTTTTCTCATCGTGTCCCTCCAGGAACCGGTTGCGTTACGCTTGTTGCGCAAGACTCATCGCCGCAAGAATGCGAAGACGCCTTGCGGACTCTCCTTCGTTTATGATGCAGCCTTGAACTTCGGCGCGGCCGCTCGCGGCTTGCCCTTCCTGGCCAGTGCCTCGGTCGTCACGAGCTTCAGGCCCTCGGCCGCGTCGTAGCCATGGATTTCCTTCACATCCAGCTTGCGCATGAAATCGATGGTCTCCTGCGTGACGACCTGGCCAGGCACCATGATCGGGAAGCCCGGCGGATAGGGAATCACGAAGCTTGCGGAGACGAGATCGGGCCCGTTCTTCAGGCGCCGGTCGATCTCGGGATCGTTCAGGCGAATATATTCGCATCCTGCAGCGTCATAAGCCGAATAGAACCCGCCGCGGATGTCGCCCTCATTCGTCTTCGTGCCGGCATCGCCGCGATAGGCATCGTGGAAATGCGAGAAGTTCGGCAGGTCGGGGACGTCCTTCATCAGGCTGTTGACCCGCATGTCGAAGTCGACCCTGGCGTTCGCGCCGCCCCTGGCCAGGCTGCGATCGATTTCGCCGGAGATTTCGGCCAGCACCCGGACGAGATGCGCGACGTCGCTCCGCGTGTTGTTGATGTTGGACTGGATCAGGACCGAGTTGCGCGAGGTCTTGTTGACCTGGATGTTGTAACGGCTGGCGAGCAGCCCCTTGAACGACGTTCCGTCGTACCCGGCGGTGCCGCAGACCAGCGTCATCCGGGTCGGATCGAGGCAGAACTCGTCGTCGTTCAGGCTCTTCAGGGCGCTCGCCCAGTTGGTCCCGGCCGCCAGATAGTCGGTGAAGCCGCTCTGGCGGTATTGCTTCGGCACCATGGCATCCGCGCCGAGAACGCGGAAATACCTCGAAATCAACGGATTGGTGTTGACCGCGTTGCGGATGGCGAACGCGATCTCCATGGCATTGGCCACCAGTCCATACCCCTCGAGTTCCATCTGCCGGCGCGAGACGTCGAGGCTGGCGATCAGCTGCTGGTTCGGGCTGGTCGAGGCGTGCGTGAATACGGCCTCCTTGAACTGCGCTTCGACGGTGTGGAATTCGATGTCCTTGACCGCCAGCATCGAGCCCTGGCGGATCGCCGACATCGACTTGTGCGTCGAATTGGTCTGGTAGACGCGCAGCCGGATCTGGCGCGGATCGGGGATCAGCCTGGTCTTGAGCAGCACCTCGTCGGAGGGATTCTTGCCGAGCTCGGCCTGCTGTTTCTCATAGGCGGCGACCGATTTCGGATCGCGCATCCAGGCTTCGATCTCGTTCGCCGCGCCCATCGCGGTTCGCCGCCTCAGGAACGGCGAAAACCGCGCGAAGCCGAACCAGGCCTCGTCCCAGAGGAAGATCAGGTCAGGCTTGATCGCGAGGCATTCCTCCATCACCCGCCGCGTGTTGTAGATGTGGCCGTCGAAGGTGCAATTGGTCAGGTCGATCATCTTGACCCGGGCGAGCCGGCCATCGGCCTTCGCGTTCAGAAGCGCCTGCTTGATCGTCTGCAGCGGCACCGCGCCGTACATCGAGTATTCGGTCATCGGGAATGCCTCGACGTAGAGCGGCTGCGCGCCGGCCAGCACCATGCCGTAGTGGTGCGACTTGTGGCAATTGCGGTCGACGATTGCGATGTCGCCGGGACCCAGCAGCGCCTGCACCGCCATCTTGTTGGATGTCGAGGTGCCGTTGGTCACGAAGTAGACGCGGTCGGCGCCGAGCGCGCGCGCGGCCTTCTCCTGCGCCTTCTTGATGTTGCCGGTCGGCTCCAGCATGCTGTCGAGGCCGCCGGTGGTCGCGCTGCTCTCGGCAAGGAACAGGTTCAGCCCGTAGAATTCGCCCATGTCGCGAATCCAGTCCGACTTGAACACCGACTTGCCGCGCGCGATCGGCAGCGCGTGGAAGGTACCGATCGGCCGCTGCGCATATTTCTTCAGATTGTCGAAGAACGGCGTGTCGAAGCGATCCTGCACGCCCTCCAGAATTGAAAGGTGCAATTCGAGGATATCCTCGACCGAGTAGAACACGCGGCGCACCACGTCGGCCTCGGGATCGCCGGCGATGGCTTCCACGTCGCGGTTGGACATCAGGTAGATGTCGAGTTCGGGACGAACCCGTTTCAGGATGTGGGCCAGCCCCAACGCAGACGCGTCGGACTCTTGGCTGAGCCCCATCGCGGTCATCATGGATCGCAGCACCGGCGCATCGTGACGCGAACGCAGGGCGAAGCCCTCATTGATCACGACCGCCGCAATGTTGGGGTTGAGCATTGCCGCACAGAAGGCGTCCTCGAGACTACCTACCACGACGGGCTCATAGATGAAGGCGTCGAGCGGACGCCGCAGCTTGCGCCATTCCGCCAGGAGTCCCGGCCAGTTGCTGGCCGGCACCCCGGTCACGATCAGGGTCTCGAAGTAAGGACGTCGCGCAGCCGAATGTCCGAGCGTTGGCGGGAGCAAATCCGGAACGTCGCCATTGCCGTCATCCTGCGTGCTCCAGTCACCTGCATGCTGGCGGAAGGATTTTGTCTGAATCGCTTGCGCGATCCGCGCCGCAAGCATATGCGAGGTGGCGGCGTCGCCGGCCGTCGCGGCTTCCTTCAGCGCCGTCATCAAGCGCAGGCCCGGGTAGCCGTGAAACTCCTCCGTGACCGCAAGCGCCGACAGCGCCGCGTCATACGGCGCACGGTCGCCGCCCCTGCTCCACGTCTTTGCCGCCTCGACCAGATCGCGCCAATTGTCGGCCCGTCCGCCGGGCCCGGAGAAGAACTGGTCGATGCGCTGCTGTGCCGGCTTCGCGTCGTTGGCCATGAGTATCTCCCGATCTCGTGATCTCAGCGCTGGTTCCGTCGAATCGTACAAACCGGGCCCATTGCGCCCTTTGATCCAAGTCAAGCTGCAAGCTGCATTGAGGCAGCCCCCAAGCGCGCATGATCGCGACGTCTTGACGACGCAACAAGACCGGAATGTCGCAGCAGTCCGCTCGGCACGCTAGATGCTTGCCTGCGGCTTCCTGTTGCTCAATACGCTGTCGAGCGTACGCATCCAGTCGCCGCTATCGGTCTTGTCGGCAAGACCATCGGCCCGAAGCAGGTCCCGCAACTGCGCGTGCGCGCCCACGATGCAGAATGTGATCTGGCGCGATGCGAGCTCCTGATGAAGGTCGTGCAGCATGCGCGAACCCGCAAGGTCGATGAACGGCGAGGCCGACAGGTCACAAGCCACCAGCTTGACGTCCGGCGACGTCCGAAGCGCCGCCAGCACCGTCTCGAAGATCGTCTCGGCATTGACATAAAGGAGCGAGGTCTCCGGGCGGAACGCGATGATCCCGGTCAAGGGCTCGACGTCATCGTGTCGTGCCCGGTCGGAATAGCGCCCGCTGCCGGCTTGACGGCCCAGAAACGCGATATTGGGCTGGGACGCGCGCAACAACAGCAGGAAGATCGAGGCGACGGCCGCCAGCAGCACACCCTGCAATATCCCGAGGAACAGCACGGACACCAGCGCGATGATAGCGGCATAGAAATCGATCCGGCTGATCCGCCACATTCTGGCGAGCGCCGCAATATCGACCAGTTTGTAGACGGCTGAGAAAACGATCGCGGCGAGCACGGTCTTCGGCAGATTGGTCAGCAGGCCCGTGAAGAACAGCAGGCAGAGCGCGAGGGTTGCCGAACAGAACACCAGCGCCAGCGGCGTGCGTGCGCCGGCGGCGTCATTCACGGCCGACTGCGACAACCCGCCGGCGACGGGATAGCCATGCCCGAAGGCTGCGGCGAGATTGGCCGCGCCGAGTCCCAGAAACTCCTGCCTGACATCCAGCGCGTAACCGTGCTTTGCCGCAAAGCTTCGTGCGGCGGACACCCCTTCCACATAGGCCAGCACGAGGCATCCGGCGGCGATCGGAAAGAGATCGTCAAATTCGAGCAGACCAAAGGTCGGTAGCGAGATCGTCGGCAACCCGGTCGGGATCGGCCCGGTCACCGGCAAACCCAGCTCTGCGAGCCCGAATGCGCTGGCCGCGAGGATCGACAACGCGACCACCGCCAGCCCAACGGGCTTTCCGGGCAGTCTCTTCTCGCCGAGCAGGAGCAACACCGTCGCAGCCACACCAATGCCGAGCACCAGCGGCCTAGTATCGCCGAGCTGGCCGGCAAGCTTGATCACGCGGTCGAAGAAGTTGTGGCCGCCTCCAGCGACGCCGAACAGGCTGGGCAGCTGGCTCATGATGATGGTGAGGCCCGCTCCGGCCTTGAAGCCCACCAAAATACTATCGCTGATCAACCGCACCAGCAGGCTGAGCTTGAACAGCCAGGCGATCAGGCACAGCACTGCGACGCTGAAGGCCACGAGACTGGCAATCTGCCCATAACGCGCGGCATCGCCGCCGGCCAATATGCCGACGGCGCCGGCGATCATCAGCGAGATCGCCGAGGTGGGTCCGACCGCGAGCTGCCGGGACGAGCCCAGCAGGGCGTAGCCCGCGCCGCCGAGCAGATAGCCATAGACGCCGATCTGCGGCGGCAGACCCGCGAGCCCCGCATAGGCCAGCGACACCGGGATCGCGTAGGCCGCCAGCGTGACCCCGGCGATTGCGTCCGCCCCAAGCCAGGATGCGCGGTAGTCGGCGAGCCAGTTCGCCGGCGGAAACCAGCGCATCCAACTCGTCTCTGCCTGGATCGACATCAAGCCCGCCGTATCACGCCACAAATGGTCGCATGTGGTTGCGCCGGCGGGTCCGATGCGCGTTGATTCAGATCAAGCCTTGCAGCCTTCAATGTGCTTCTGATCTTGCGCGGCTCGATCGTCGTGACCTGCACATTTGCCAGATGACTGCCGGAGCGCATGGCATGCGTCAGCACCGCTTACGGACCCTCGCAACCGCAGCGCTGCTGTTGCTTGGCCTGACCGCTCCAGCACGCGCCGATGACCAACAGTCACCCCAGCGCATCCAGGAAGAGATCTGGGTGTTGCCGACGCCGCTGCCAATGTTCGCTTATCTGGTCCGTCCGCTCGGCGACGGTCCTTTCCCGCTGGTCATCATGAACCATGGCGTGTCACTGAACGCCAGGGATCGCAGCTTCTTCCCGCTGGTCGAATTTCGCGATGCCGCAATGTGGTTTGCACGGCGCGGCTACCTCGTGGTGGCGCCGGTCGGTACCGGCTATGGCGCGGCGGCCATCGATATTCCTGAACGCGGTCTTTATGGCCCGTTCTTCTCCAAGATCGGCAAATGCACCGATCCGAATTTCCACGATGCGGGCCTCGCCGTCGCCCAGGTCGATCTCTGGATCATTGACTACATGGCCGCCGAAAGGCGCATCGTGCCGAAGGACGTGATCGTCGTCGGACAGTCGGCCGGCGGCTGGGCGGCGATTGCCCTGTCGAGCCTCAATCCGCCGCAGGTCAAGGCCATCATCACCTTCGCGGCGGGCCGCGGCGGCCGTGTCGACGGCAAGCCCAACAACAATTGCGCTCCCGACAGACTGGTCGAAGCGACCGGCGCGTTCGGCCACACCTCGCGGGTGCCGATGCTGTGGCTCTACATCGAGAACGACACGTTTTTCGGCCCGGCCCTGTCAAAGCGAATGCACGAGGCCTTCTCGCGTGCCGGCGGTCGTGCCGAATACCGTCTTTTGCCGCCGTTCGGCGACGAAGGGCATTTCCTGATCGGCTCTCCCGATTCCATTCCCACATGGTCGCCCTTGGTCGAACGATTTCTCAACAAGGTTCGCTAGGCGGCCCTTTCCGCTGGAGGAGCATCCATGGTCCGATATGGTGCCTTGGCGAAGTCGGTGCTGCTTGCGGCCGGCATCAGTGCCGCCCACGGTCAGCAGACGCCCTCACCACCGGCTGCGGCGAAGGACGGTGGCGAGGTGGCCCCGCGGGGGACACGCCCGCCGGTACGAGATATCAAGTATGGCGAGTGGCGAAAGCTCTGCTTCAACGCTGCCGGCGCCAAGACATTATGCCGAACGACGATCACCGGCGCCTTCCCAACCGGGCAGACGGCCGTTCGCGTCGATCTGATCGAGCGAGAGGACGGCACCGACCGCGTCCAGCTATTCCTGCCGGTCGGGATGTATCTGCAGGCCGGCGTCAAGCTATCGGTAGACCAGAAGCAAGCCTATCGCCTGCCTTATACTTGGTGCGTGACCAACATGTGCATCGCGGCCGACGTCGCCGATCCCAAGCTTCTCGAGGACATGGATGGCGGAAAGACGCTCTCGATCGAGGTCGTCGACACCAGCATTCTGACGATGACGACATCGGTCCCGCTCGACCGCTTTGCGACCGTGCGCAAGGGAGCGCCCGCGCTGACGCTCGATCAAGTCATCGACGAATGATTGAGACCACTGGCCGCTAGACCACTTCGGCCAGTAGCCGTTCAATCGGTTGGATCAGCGAATTGGCCGTGAATGGCTTGGTCAGATAAGCGACGCATCCCGATGCCATTGCCGCCATGCGCGTCGCCGGGCTGTCATTTCCGGTGATGTAGATGATAGGAATTTTTATGCCCTGATCCGCCAGGCGGTGCCGCAGTTCGATCCCGGACCCATCGCTGAGATTGACGTCCAATATCAGACAAACCGCGCTGTCAAAGCTGCCATGTTTCAGTAACGCGCTTCCGGTCTCGAATAGCCTGGATGCAAATCCAAACTGCCGTAGAAGCCGTCCGATTCCACGGAGCATCGAGGGATTATCATCCACGACGAAAACGAGTTTCGCGGTCGGCAAATCCTGAAGCCTCTACCTATCGCTGAATGACCTTCGCTCGCGCATGGACAAAGGGCACGTCAAGCGGCTACCGGCGCGCAATATTCTCGCGGCCGATATCGGAGATACGCCGCGTCACAGAGCTTTCATATTGTACCATGGGACAGGAGGGGCAGAGCAGCGCGGCAGATCAAGCCTTGACTTCGCCACCGGACGCGCGCGTGCCGAGCTGCTCCGCGATCGACACCAGCTCGGCAAGCGACTGCACCTGCATCTTCTCCATGACCTGGTGACGATGCGCCTTGATCGTGCGTTCGGTCGTGCCAAGTTCGTGAGCGATCTGCTTGTTGATCCGACCGCGCACAATCAGGTCGAACACCTGCCGCTCGCGCGGGGTCAACCTCGCCAGCAGCGCGCGCAGTGAGTCGAGCCTGGTTCGCCGGCCACGAGCCAGCTCGTGCCGCGCAGCGGCGCGATTGATCGCCTCGATCAGCTGCTCCGACGCGATCGGCTTGGTCAAGAAATCTTCGGCACCTGCCTTGATCGCCTGGACTGTCGTCGCTGTATCGGCATATCCGGTCAGGAAAACGATCGGGAGCGTCGATCCCAGCTCGTTGAGGCGACGCTGCAGGTCCGGACCACTCATTCCGGGAATGCGTACGTCCAGCAGGATACAGCCGGTCTCTTCGTCGTCGGGCAATTGGCCAAGCAATTCACTGGCCGATGCATACGTAGCAACCCGATAGCCTGCAAGTTTGAGCCGGCGCTCGAGCGCTGTACGAAACGAGGCGTCGTCGTCAACTATGTGCACGTAAGCGTGCATTATTGGCTCCACCGCCTGCCGATCGCCGCTACTTATTGAATGACCATCAGCCATGGCTGAAAATACTGCGTTGGTCGTAAATCGAACCTTGCACCTCGGCAAACAAGACCCAAACGCGCTACGCCGCCAGCGGCAGTGAGAGGTGGAATACCGCGCCTCCTCCAGACTGGTTCTCGGCCCAGAGCTGGCCACTATGCGCCAGAACGATCGTCCGCGCGATGGACAGGCCAATGCCCATGCCCTGCTCCTTTGTGGTGAAGAACGGATCGAAGATATCGTTCAACCTGTCCTGGGGAATTCCCGGACCTGAATCGCAAATGGAAATCACCGCTGACGCGTCCCCATTGACCTCCGTCCGACCGATGATGGTGCGCCCGTAGGGCATTTTGGCCATCGCGTCCATGCTATTGACCACGAGGTTGAGAATGACCTGCTGCAACTGGACGGGGTCGCCTTTCACCCGCAGGGTCTGCGGCGAGGTCTGCAGGTAGATTGCGACGTTGCGCGCCGAGGCCTGCAGCTTGAGGAAATCGAATGCTTCCCGCATGGTTTGGTTGAGGTCGATCTCTTTCTTCTCAAATGGCGCACGCTTCAGCAGGCTGCGCATCCTGCGGATCACCTCGCTTGCACGCAGATCATCGCGCTTGATGTCGGAAATGATTTCCCGCACCTCCTGAAGGTCGGGTGTCGGCGAAGCGAGGATCAGCTCCGCGCTCTCGGCATTGGTCAGGATCGAGCCGAGCGGCTGGTTGAGCTCATGGGCGATCGAGGACGAGAGTTCTCCGGCTGTCGCCTGCCGATTAATATGGGCGAGCTGAGACAGGCGATTGCGGGCTTCGACTTCGGCGCTCCGCCGCATGTGACGCTCATGTAGCAGAAACGCAATCAGAGTTGTTTGAACCAATAATGCCGTGGCCAGGGCGACGGCCCGCCAACGATATTTTTCCAGGAAGGTCGGTTCGCGGAAGCGAATCTCGCTGCCTGGTGGCAGGTTGGCTTCGCTGACGTTCCAGCGCTGCATCTGCCGCCAGTTGAAAATCGGCTTCACCACATCGATGACCGACGGTGGGAGGCTTTCCGGTTCCTCGCCATCCAGAATCCGCAGCGCCCTGCCTGCTGCTTCGGCACCGACCAGGGATGGGACGATGACAAATCCGCCGATGCCGCCCGGTTCGAGGAACGTCTCCGCCGGAACCACGATGGGACGATTTGCCTTCGCCGCGACAAATGAGAGGGCATCCGAGGGCGGATAGTAGTTGCCCTTCCCGTCGCTATAGAGGCCCGTGTAGATGATCGCGCTATGGTCGGGAAGCGCTGCGACCTGCTCGACGATATCAGGCATCGGACGTGCGATGATCTCGATGATGTCGAGGCTCGGAATGCCGGCCGCGGCCTGGTCTTTCCAATTGCGAAACAGAACCTGCTGCTCCCAGTCCGCACCGACGAGCGCGACGGTCTTGAGCTCCGGCACGACGGCGCGAGCGGCCGTGACGGCATCCTTGAGCTTCGATGCCACGATGCCGCCGGTCACAAAGGCAGGCGGTCGCAATCGCTTGAAATCGGCCTCTTCGACCAGCGCAAACGCGATTGGCGTATCGGGCCAGAGCTGCGGACGCCAGTGGAGCGCAAGTTCAAGCGCAGCCGCTCCAATGGTGACCACCACGCCGATCGGCCGATCGCGATATTTTGCCTCGAGGAATCGCCGGAAATCCTCCTGATAGGCTTCGCCACCGAACCGATTGAGATCGAGGCTCTCCGTGTAGACGGTGGTCGGTGCGTGACCGTGGGCGCTCACCGCATCCCTCAAGCCAACGAACACCTGGTAGTAGAAGGGGCCACGTCGATCGGATTGGTCCAGCACCAGCATGGAATGCGGGCGCATCGGTTGCGCCTGGAGGCCGGCCGGCGCCAACAACGCAGCCAGGAGGATGACCAGGCCAGAGAGCCGAATTGCCTTGCCCATAGCGTTCGGAGCCGGAGACCAACGGGTTCAAAAAGTAGCACCCGGTTATCGCCGTGAAAATTGAAAAGTAATCTAAGATGGTGCGCATCAATTACGAACAAATTGCCGCATTTGGCGCACCCTGTCCTTTAGGACAATGACCTCAAGACCAATAGAGACTGGCCGGGCCCTGTCGTAGTCATTTGCGCGCGGACAAGCATTTCGAGCCGCCGCGGACGCTGCAACAGTCGTTACCCAAGAGAGTTAGTCCATGTTCGCTCGCGTCAATGTCAGACCGGCCAACGTACCGAGCATCCTCGGTGGGCTGACCGCCCGGCACGCCAACTGCACCACCAGCGAATTCCACTACAGGAAGGGCACCGAGATCTACGGGGAGAAGGAGCCGGCGGAGTACGTCTACCAGGTCGTTTCGGGGGCGGTCCGCAGCTACAAGCTGCTCTCCGACGGACGCCGCCAGATCGGCGCCTTTCACCTTGTCGGAGACATCTTCGGCCTCGAGAATGGCGAAACCCACCGCTTCACCGCCGAAGCCATCGTCGACACGAACGTGCACCTGATCAGGCGAATGAGCCTCGAACGCGTGGCCGATTCCGATTTCGCCCTGGCTCGCAACCTGCTGGTCATGACCACCAGCAACCTGCGACATGCCGAAGAGCACATGCTGCTGCTCGGCCGCAAGACCGCGCTAGAGCGGGTTGCCGCGTTTCTGCTCGAAATGGATCGCCGGCTGACCGGAGTCGGCGTCGTCGCCTTGCCGATGTGCCGGCGCGATATTGCCGACTATCTCGGGCTGACGCTCGAAACCGTGTCACGTGCGCTCTCCAAGCTGCACGCCTACGGCGCGCTCAACTTCCTTGGCTCGAACCAGCGCGAAATCATGCTGGTTGACCGCGACCAGCTGTCCAGGCTGGACAACTAGCCGACGTCAGGGGGATTTCGTCAGCGCCGCCTGGCGCTCGATGGTCTTTTGCAACACTTCGAACAAGACCGCGGTCGACCACCCGAACATGAGAATGCCGTTCATGGCCGCCATCGGCCCGATCAACAGCCACTGCTTGACCGGGATGACGTCGCCATAGCCGAGCGTGGTGTAGTTCACGAAGGCGAAATACAGCAGATTGCTGCCGGCGGGCGCGGCGCCGAGCACCCAATAGGCCACGCTCCACACCACGATCTCGAGCGTGTGAGCCAGCATCAGCGCAAGCGCGGTTGCGACCATCACACCGCTGAGCTGCAGCCCCGCCCGGCCGGCCGCGCTCAAGGCAACGTTGCGAAGCAACCCGATGGCCGCGACTGTCCAGAGCGAATGGATCGCGATGTTGATCGCGCTCACCGCCGATCCCACGAGGAGCTGAAACAGCATCATCGCTCTCCCGCCAGCCGGGCGCGATCGTCCCGGATCCATGCCGTGATCAATTCCCAGGCGACCGCGAGAATGATTGGACCGATGAACAGGCCCACGATGCCGTGGGCAAGCGTGCCGCCGATCACGCCGACGAAGATGACGAGCGCCGGCGTGGTCAGGCCCCGCCCCATCACCAGCGGCTTCAGCACATTGTCGAGGACGCCGACGACCAGGAAGAAGAACGTGAGGGCGAGCGCCGTCGGGAAGTCCTTGGCCGACCATAGCCAGATGATGACCGGAAACAGCACGATTGCCGCCCCGATCTGCACGATCGCGAGCAGCATCACGACAAACGCCAGCAGCCCAGCGCTCGGGATCCCCGCCAGCTTGAAGCCAATGCCGGCCAGCAGCGATTGCAGGACGGCGACGCCGATGACGCCGCGGGAGACCGCCCGGATGGTCGCACCTGCGAGATCGAGGAAGTGCTCGCTCTGCTCCGGCACGATGCGGGACAGGAAGCTCCGGCACGCCGCTGCAAGCTGCGAGCCATACGGAAACAGAAACCCTGCCACGACGACCGCCAGCAGAAACTTCACCATCCCGATCCCGGCATTGCTGGCAAACGCAAACAGGGTCCCGGCCAATGGCTTCAGATGCGGCACGACCTCGCGCAGCACGGCGCGCAAATTGGTCGACGCCCGGTCCCAGATCTCATAGAGTGGGTCGCCGATCAGCGGCCAATCCTTGACCTCCGCCGGCGGCGACGGCACAACAACGTTGCCGGCGCCCAGTTGTTCGGCGAGCTCCTTCATCCCCTCTACCGCTCCGATTCCGAGCCAGGTCGCCGGCCCGATGACGACTCCCAGAGAGATCAAGGTCAGCACGAGCGCCGCGATGCCGGCATGGCCGCCGAGCACTGCTGCGAGCCAGGTGTAGACGGGATAGAGCGCGACCGCGAGCACCACGCTCCAGGCCAGGATCGGCACGAACGGGCTGACCAGGACGAACGACCAGTAGATCAACAGCGCCAGCAATCCGAGGCGAATTGCGAGCTGGATGAACTCGTCTCCGGTCACGAGCTGGCGCAGGGTTTTCAAGAGCGTGCTTTCGATTGAGCATCAGCAGCTACGTGGGAAGCGGTGCCATCGCCTTGCCGCGCACGGCTTGATTCAGATCAAGTGTGACGTGTCCGGACTTTCGCCGCAGAGGCGGCCCCGGTTCGGGGGCAGGAATCGGGGCCGCTCCGACTTCGCCGGGATGCATTCGCGATCGGGATCACTAGCGCGATCGCGCCCCCATCAGGCGGCGCCTGCCTATCCGAGGCAATCGTCCCAAGCTGCAGGATCAATCGTCCGCACCGCCCCCGCGCCACTTTGATTCAAATCAAGCTTCGGCCGGCCGCGGCTGACAGGCTCGGCCTGCTCATGGATCGGAAAGCCGCTCTCGATTTGGCTGCTTCGATCGCGACTGGCTGTGTCACCCCCGATGTGGAGGACGTCATGAAGAACACCAAGACCTTGCCGGCCTTGATCCTGCTTGCGAGCATGGTCGGCATTGGCGCGGGCCAGGCGGCGCCACTGCCGACCAACGTCGCGGCCATGAAGGGCATGGTCGAGACCAATACCGCCCTTCAGGTGCGCTGGGGCGGCTGGGGCGGCTGGCGCGGCGGCGGCTGGGGCTATCGCGGTTGGCGAGGCTACGGCGGCTGGGGAGGCTATCGTGGATGGGGCTATCGAGGCTGGGGTGCAGCGGCCGCCGGAGCGATCGTTGGCGGAGCCATCGCGAGCTCGGCCTACTATGGCGGGTATCCCTACTATGGCGGCGGATACGGCTATGGCGGCGGCTATGGCTACGACTATTGCCCGCCGGGCGGCGGCTATGGCTATTACGCTCGGCCACGCTACTATTACGGATGGTAGTGCCGCCTTTACGTGCCAGGCCGGTCTTCGGTGACGTCACCGCAGGCCGAGCAGCGAACGCCGGTAGCCGCTTTCGCGCGCTTCATTCCTGCACACGAAGCCGCCATCGAAGCCCCTGGCATAGCGGCGTTGCCCTTTGAGGTAGTAGCGTCCGCGCCGAAAATCGAGCCAGACCACGCTATCGCCGGGGCAATGCCGCTGAGCCTGGGCTTCATAGCGGAACGGCGTCAGCGGCAGCGCCGCCGCCGGTTGCGCGCAGCAAAACAGGAAGGTCGCGGCGCAGGCCCCGACGCCCAATTTGGCCGCCAGACGGTCTCGACGTCCGCTCGACTTTTCAGCCAGTTCGAAGTGCATTCATTGCCGCCGGGAATGATCCGTGTCGCGCTGGAGACGATAGCTCATATTGTCAGAGCTTCGCGGGCGGAGCACCTCAGAACAGCGATTTCAGCACCACGCACGGCGAACAAGAGGCGCGCTCAGGACGATAGCAATCCAAAGGCGATCGCCGCGGTCGACAGCATCCCGGCCGTCACGACCGCGACCGTGAAGGCAATATCGCCGTCGGCCGCTGCAAGCCAGCGACGCAGCCACTTGCGCAAGCCAGCCGGCTGGCTTGCGCCAGGCACTCGCCGGAATCTGTCACTGGCATATCCCATGACTGCCATTGTAGATCGCGGCGGAATGGAGAGACCAGTGCAGCTTGTGCCAAGCAATCAGGATCACGTGCGGCGGCTTGACTGACCCAATTGAGCCATACGAGCCGGCTCGGCCCAAGGCCCGCTCAACCAGCGCCCTAGGTGGTGTGGACACTTACCGCAGCCAGAGAATGATGGCTGCGAGGGTGACGACCGCCCGATAATTTCGAGCGGTCTTTTCGAAGCGGGTTGCGACACGGCGGAATTGCTTGAGCTTTGAGAAGCAGCATTCCACGAGATGGCGCTGGGCATAGAGATGCTTGTCGAGCGGATATTTGAGCGCGCGTGACGGGTTGTTGGGGATGACGGCAAGCGCGCCTTTGGCAGCGATGGCTTGGCGCAAGTGATCGGCGTCATAGGCCGTATCGCCCATGACGACCTCGGCAGGCAATCCCTCGATCAACGCGGCGGCTTGCGGTGCATCGCCCTTCTGGCCTGCGGTGAGGGTGAACCGCACGGGGCATCCCAACCCCCGAACGGCCAGATGGATCTTCGTGCTCAGACCACCGCGCGAGCGGCCGAGCGCCTGATCTTCAGACCCCCTTTTTTGGCCCCGGCAGCGTGCTGGTGGGCGCGGACGATGGTGGAATCGACGATCAGATATTCGAAGTCCGGATCATCAGACATCGCCTCAAAAATCCGCCACCAGACGCCTTTGGCACTCCATCGACTGAAGCGCCGGAACACGCTGTTCCAATCTCCGAACGCTTCCGGAAGATCACGCCAGGGAGAGCCCGTACGCACGATCCACAGCACCCCTTCCACGAACATCCGATTGTCGCGGCCGGTCGAACCCTTCTGGTCCGGCCGGCCTATGATCAACGGCGCCATCCGCTCCCACGCCGCGTCGTTCAAAACCAAACGATCCATCACGCCCAAGACTGCCTCCCCAAAAGCAGTCTTGAATCTGATTTGGTCCTAAAAGGGAATCCTTAGAGTCCACACCACCTAGCCTCCCTTCGAGCCGGCGGCGTTCCGCATCGGACGTTCCTGCTCCGACGCGCTCTTCGAGGGCGCCGCGCCGCAGATGGAGCTACGCCTTGAATCCGCGGTCGCCGTGCGAGCGGTGCGGTCAAACGGATTCCGCTCCATGACCTTCAGCGAAACGAGCTCTTCCTTGTTCAAAAAGGAGATCTTTCCCGGCGGAGTCATCACCATCCTGCCGATGGCCGACGGAGGAATACGGAGCTTGGCCGACAACCTCGCAAGCTTGATCGTATCACGAATCGTTCGACTGTCCTCGTTGCCGTGTAAATTGGAAACCGAATGGACGCCGATCTTGGCATTTGGCGCCACATAGCGCTTCCTGCTCGCCAGGAAGATAAAAGCGCATGCCGAGTCGCATTCTCCGGAAACATAACTGGCGATCTGCTTCTGGTGCGCGAGCATGGCGATTCGGAAGCCTTCGTAGAGAGATCCACCTCGGGAATCGAGATCGAGGCCAACGATCCGGCGTTCAGTCGCCAGATATCCGCGAAAGCGGACAAAGTCCCCATCCCTGATATCTCCACTGAGCTTCAAGACATCTCCAAAACACCCTTGGACGCGGGAAAACTCCATCGCGAGACAATCCGTCGAGGTCAGCACGACCGCGACGCTCAAAACGCATCCTGCAATCCGCATCGAGCGAACTGCAGGCGCTCGAGAATGAAGCTGACCCGTTGCGACATCGCTTCGGCATGGCCGCAACCCATGCGCGGCGCGCCGGCTGTTTGCGTCGCCGTCGATAAATGTCGCGCGGAGGACCCTCAAAGCGTGCTTCCAGGCTGCCACGGCGCTCCCCATTGGACCCGGGACCTCACACGATAAACAGAGCATCGGAGCGCATCGTGGGTTGATCTGAATCAAACCCAATTCAGCAAGCGCGCAGGCGGGAGCGCCATTTTGACTTCTGGAGAGGGGACGCTGGCCCTCACGCGCACACTCTGTGCCGAGAGCAAACATCATCTACCGACTTTAAGATCAGCCAGTCCAACCCAGTGCCGGGTCACGGAGAATTTCCACATTAAGTCATTAGTTCTATTCATCTATTTTCGGCACCCGATGCTTGCGGGGATTGGGGCGAGGGAGGAATTCCATTAGGCTCAAATTGCGCGATCAATCCATCCCTCCACGCACACTGCCAGGCAACCTAACACGGGATGCGACGTCTCGATGGTGCGGCGTCCCGAAAGCCGCCGCTTGCGCCCCCATGGCTTGGGCGCTGGCTGCTCACGCGCACGGGACAGCGCTGTTCGCGACGCGCCATCTTGTGTAGACTTTCACGGCATCCCGATCAGTTTGGGAGAACGACAATGAAAGTCTTCTTGCTCGCCTGCGTCGTCGCCGTCGTCGTGGCGACGATCGGGGCGTTGGCGCTAGATCGCGTGCAAGAGCCGGTCGCACAGGCCTTTGCGACGACGGGCGTACGGCTGTAGCAAGTTCGCGTTCAACGGCTGCGCGCCCTACTCCGCTGCGGTGACGGAGGGCTGGGGTCGGGCATCGCGCGCATTCTCCTCCTCAAGCCAGAGGCTGTGGTGCTCCCTGGCCCAATTGACATCGACGGTGCCGCTTCCCATCGCCTCGAACGCGCCTTCCATGCCGATCGTGCCGATATAGATGTGCGCCAGCATCACTGCCGTAAAGAGCACCGCCACGATGGAGTGGACGATCTGCGCGAGCTGCATCCCTTCGATGCCTGACAGGTAGAACGGGAACATCAGCGCATATCCCGTCGCCGCCACCAGACCTCCGCCAATGACCACGATCCAGTAGACCGCCTTCTGGCCGGCGTTGAAGCGATAGGCCGGCGGATGATCGTGCCCGACGATGCCACCGCCGCGCTTGATCCAGTCGACATCGACCTTGTTCGGGATATTGCCGGCGATCCACATCAGGAAGATCAGCACCACGCCAATGGTGAACGGAAAGCTGAGATAGTTATGAGCATATTTCGCCCATTGCGACCATTCGGAAAACGCCTCGTAGCCGGTCAACGGCAGCAGCAACGGACGTCCAAAAGTGACGTTCAACCCCGAGATCGCCAGAATGATGAAGCAAGTCGCCGTCATCCAGTGCACGAAGCGCTCGAATGCGGAAAAGCGCACGATGGTCCGGCCGGAACGCCCGCTCTGTAGTCGCACCATCCCGCGGCTGAGATAGAAGATGACCAGCCCCGCGAGCATGCCAAGAATCGCGATGCCGCCGATCCAGCGCAGCGTCACGTTCCGGAACTCGCGCCATTCACGGCCCGCCGGCTGTTCGAGAACGCCCGAGCGCTGGTCGGGAATGCTGACGCGTCCCTGCACCCGGTTCAGTTCCTGCAGCAGCTGTTGCTCCTTGACCGAACTCGCGGTCGGATTGACCTGCTGGGCGATGGACGGGGAAGCCGCGGAGACGAGCAGCAGGAGTCCAGCCACGCCAATGACGAGCCGAACAAATCGTGCAAAACACGCCATAAGGTCCTCCCGATATCGACGCGACCCGCGCCAGGCCGTCGTCAGGACTCGATCGTCTCGCGATAGGCGGTCTTCCAGCCCCATGCGCCTGAGCCGTAGCCGCGCTTCAGCACGCGCTCCCTATAGATCTGGGCAATGATCTCGCCGTCGCCGGCGAGCAGCGACTTGGTCGAGCACATTTCCGCGCACAGCGGCAGCTTGCCTTCGGCAAGCCGGTTCGCACCGTATTTCTCGTATTCTTCCTTGCTGCCATCGGCCTCGGGGCCGCCGGCACAATAGGTGCATTTATCCATTTTTCCGCGCGAGCCGAAATTGCCGACCTTCGGATATTGCGGCGCGCCGAACGGACAGGCGTAGAAGCAGTAGCCGCAGCCGATGCAGAGATCCTTGGAGTGCAGGACCACGCCGTCGGCGGTGGTATAGAAACAGTTCACCGGGCACACCGCCGCACAGGGCGCATCCGTGCAGTGCATGCAGGCCATCGAGACCGAGCGTTCGCCCGGCTTGCCGTCGGCGATGGTGACGACCCGGCGGCGGTTGATGCCCCAGGGGACCTCGTGCTCGTTCTTGCAGGCCGTGACGCAGGCGTTGCACTCGATGCAACGGTCGGCGTCGCAGAGAAATTTCATACGTGCCATCGTCGTTGCTCCTTATGCCGCCGCGATCTGGCAGAGAGTGACCTTGGGCTCCTGCATGCCCGTCGCGGGATCGTATCCATAGGTCGTGATCGTGTTCGCGCTTTCGCCGAGCACGATCGGATCGGTGCCCTTCGGGTAGTTGCCGCGAAGATCCTTGCCCGCAAGCCAGCCGCCGAAATGGAACGGCATCCAGGCAACGCCCTTGCCGACCCGCTCGGTGACGAGTGCCTTCATCCTTGCCCTGGAATTGTTCTCGGCGCCGGTGACCCAGACCCAGCCGCCGTCCTTGACACCGCGATCGGCCGCATCAGCGGGATTGATCTCGATGAACATGTCCTGCTGCAATTCGGCGAGCCACGGGTTCGTGCGCGTCTCCTCGCCGCCGCCCTCATATTCGACCAGACGGCCGGACGACAGGATCAGCGGGAACTGTTTTGCAATGCCCTTCTCCACTGCGGCCTTCTGCACGGAGAATCCGATATTGGGCATCCGGAACTGCTTGGCGTCGGGCAACGTCGGGTATTTGGCGACGAGATCGACGCGTGGCGTATAGATCGGCTCGCGGTGAACCGGGATCGGATCCGGCAAGCCGAAGGCATTCATGCGCGCCTTGCCGTTGCCGTAGGGTACGCAGCCATGCGCCAGCGCGACGCGCTGAATGCCGCCCGACAGATCGAGCGACCACGACACTGTATCCGGATTGGCCGGATTGATCTTGTTGATCACGGCCATTTCCGCTTCGGTGAGCTCGCTGTCCCAGCCGAGCTTCTTCAGGCTCGCCAGCGTGAATTCCGGATAGCCATCCTGGATTCCCGACCCCAACGAATACGAGCCGTCCGCGAGCAGGCTCACCTTCCGCGTCGTGCCATCCGGCAGCTTCTCCTCGCGCTCGACGCCGAACCGCGGCCGGAACGTGCCGCCGCCGTCCATCACGTGCAGATTGGTGTTGTAGAGCAGCGGCGTGCCGGGGTGCTTGACCCCGGGCGATCCCCAGCACGGCCAAGGCAAGCCGTAATAGTCGCCGCCAACCTCGGGATCGTCCTTCGGCGCCCGCATCGTCAGCATGTCGAACTTCGCCTGGTTCTTCATGTGCGCCTTGAGGCGCTCTGGCGATTGTCCGCAATAGCCGGTCGACCAGCTGCCGCGGTTCATCTCGCGCAGCACGTCCTCGGCCTCCGGCAGGTTGTTCTCGACCTTGATCTTCTTGAACATCTGGTCGGCGAAGCCGAGCTTCTTCGCCATCAGATAGATGATTTCGAGATCATCCTTCGACTCGAAGATCGGCTTCACGATCTGCTCGCCCCATTGCAGCGAGCGGTTGGAAGCGACGCGCGACCCCTTGCACTCGAACTGCGTGGCAACCGGGAGAATGTAGACGCCATCCGTGCGTCCCGCCTCGACCGCGAGCGAGGCCCAGGTCGTCGGATGCGGATCGGCGATGACGAGCAGCTCGAGCGCCTTCAGGCCGTTGAGGGATTCAGGGATACGGGTGATGCTGTTGGAGGCGTGTCCCTGCACGAACACCGCCTTCACGTTGTCTTTCTGGGCGACCTGCTCCTTCGGCAACGTCACCGCTTCGAACCAGCGGGTCAGCGGAATGCCGGGGGTTTCCATGATCTGCTTGGAATCGAACCGCGACTTCAGGAAGTCATAATCGACCTCCCAGACCCGCGACCAGTGCTTCCAGGCGCCCTCGGCGAGGCCGTAGTAGAACGGCAGCGTGACGATATCGAGCCCGACATCGGTCGCGCCCTGCACGTTGTCGTGGCCTCGGAAGATGTTGGCGCCGGCGCCGGCCTTGCCGACATTGCCGGTCATCAGCAGCGCGATGCAGCTCGCCCGCACATTGGCGGTGCCGACGGTCTTCTGCGTCTGGCCCATGGCCCAGATCAGCGTTGCCGGCTTCTCGGTGGCGAACATCTTGGCGACGCGCCTGAGCTGCTCGCCGGGAATCCCGGTGACGCGCTCGACTTCGTCAGGAGGCCATTTCTCGACCTCCTTCTTGAGGTCGTCGAAACCGTAGACGCGTTGCCGGATGAACTCCTTGTCCTCCCAGCCGTTCTGGAGGATGTGCCACATCATGCCGTAGAGCACCGGAATGTCGGTACCCGGCCGCATCCGCACATATTCGGTCGCGTGCGCGGCGGTGCGCGTCAGGCGCGGGTCAATGACGATGAAGTTGGCCCTTTGCAGCTCCTTGCCCTCGAGCAGATGCTGCAGCGAGACGGGATGCGCCTCGGCCGGATTGCCGCCCAGGATGACCTGCGTCTTCGCATTGCGGATGTCATTGTAGCTGTTGGTCATCGCGCCGTAGCCCCAGGTGTTGGCGACGCCGGTGACGGTGGTTGAATGGCAGATGCGGGCCTGGTGATCGGTATTGTTGGTGCCCCAGAACGCGCCGAGCTTGCGGAACAGGTAGGCGCCTTCGTTGGTCATCTTGGCCGAGCCGAGCCAATAGACGGAATCAGGACCCGATTTCTCACGGACAGCCTGCAGCTTGTCGCCGATCTCGTTGATCGCGGTGTCCCAGGGGACGCGGGTCCACTGCCCGCCCACCAGCTTCATCGGATAGCGCAGCCGCCGCTCGCTGTGCACGAGTTCACGCACGGACGCGCCCTTGGCGCAATGCGAGCCGCGATTGATCGGCGAATCCCAGCTCGGTTCCTGGCCGATCCATACCCCGTTCAAGACCTCGGCCGTCACCGTGCACCCAACCGAACAATGCGTGCAGATGCTCTTGCGGACGGTTGCGCCCGCCGTAAGCGGTCCGGCCACCGCGGCTTCCGCCTTGCGCACGCTGCCGAGCGGCAAGGTGCCGAACGCGGCAAGCGCGCCGCCGGCAAGACCGGATTTGCGCAGGAAGCTGCGGCGGTCGAGGCCACCGGCTTGATCTGCAGAGGAGCTGGCGGCGGAGCCTTGGCGCAGGGAACGCTGGTTTGTTCGCTTGATCAGCACGGTCAACCTCCCTTGGCCGGATAACGATTGACGCGGTAGAACGCCTTGACGTGATCGGTTTCCTTGTAGCGCGCCTTGCGCTTCTCATCGTTGGTTTCGCTGTCAGCTTGCGCAGCCCCGACCAGCGGCGTTGCGAGTGTCGCGCCGGCGCCCGCCGTGCCGACGCCGACCTTGCGCAGGAAATCGCGGCGCCCGACTGTGGTTGTCCTGTCTTCACTCATCGCATCTCTCCTGGACCTGCGGATGCGGGTCAGTTCGCGAACGTGAATGCTTCTGTCTCAATTTCGATAAAGGCGCGACCGAGCGCACCGACCGCACGATAGAAGACGGCGCTCTCCGCGCGCTCGATGTCGGCGAACAGCCGCCCCATCCATGGCGCGACGTGTTTGCCGAAGAAGGCGCGCTGCGTGTCGAACGGCGCCGGGAAACGCCCTCCCGCGAAGCCTGCCATGATCTCGCACAGGATCGCCGCGTGATCTTCCGGCTCGGAATTGTTCGCGATGCGCTCGATCCCGGACGCCGCGAGGTCGGCGCGCAGGCGCGACAGCGGCCGCTCGTTGAGAAAGCCGGTGAGATAATAGGAGGCGTAGGGCAAGAGCTCGCCGCGGCCGAGACCTGTGAACAGCTCGAAATATTCGCGTTCGACTTTCGCTGGGACTGCATTGGCGGCGGCTGCGGCGAGCCCGGCATGCGCACGCCCGAGCGGCGTCGCGTCGACGGCCAATGCAGCAAGTTGATCGAGCAGTTCCCCTGAGGGAGCGGCGGACAAGAGAGTTGCGAGCAGCAGATATTCCTGCGCACGTGCGACATCGACAGAATCGATCGGTGCTTCAGCGTTAAGCGGCTCGCTGTACAGATCAGGCCGTAAATTATCGCGCGATATGCCGGTGGCGGCTTCGACAGCGATCACCCGTTGCGCGGGCACCTTGCTCCAGTTCGAAACAGAGGGCTGGCTGATGCCGATTTTTCGCGCAAGCTCCGCAACGCCGCCAGCAGCGTCAATGGCTCGCTCAAGGCCAGCATCACGCACGTGGACCTCCATCCAAGTCCCGTCTGCTGATTTTGCTTTTGTTACAAAGCGCTAGCGAAGCGTAGTCCCGGTCCAACGGGGGGTCAATCGGCGCCATAGTCTGAGGCTATGGCCTTTCGTCGCGGTCTCTAGCGAGGCAGCGCACTGCCGTGCGTGCGGCGCTCAACCGACGGCCGTTCGCTTTCGGCGCTGTCGGCGACCGTTCGTTGCGTTGCAGCAGGATCAGGTGCGGATCCCGTGGTCGCGGCAGCTTCGGCCGTGATGCCCGGCAACTCGACCTCGCACAATTCCTGCGAAGAATCCGCGACTTCAACTGGGGGCTCAGGCAGCGCCTCGGCCGGCTTGCTGAGGCCGCCGACGATCCTGTCGATGAGCGCAGCCAGCTCTGGCTCGGAGCAATCCAGCGGGCCAAAGCCCGGCATCGCAGTCGGGTCGTTGAAGTCCCAGGCGTTCTCGGCAAGCCCGACAAAGTCGCGGATGACGGGATCGGCGCTCCAGGCGCGACGAAGCGCCGCACGCGTCAGCTCCTGCGGAATTCCCTTGCGCAGGAAGGCCGTGATGTCGGTCGCCGACGTAATCGAGTCGATCGAAGGCAGGCTCGAGAGGTCGAATTCCGTGTCGTCGTCGTTCACGGCAGGCGGCGGCATCGACCGCATGTCGTCGCGCATCGCCGGGCCCGGTGGCGTGGCGTTCGCCTTTGCCTCCTGCTTGCGCCGGGACCAGCGCGCCAGGAACTTGTCCTCACTCATTCGTGTCCGCCTTCATGCTGCCGGCGCGCGAGCGCCTCCGGATCGGCCTGCCGTCGCTTGCGCTTGAAGAACTCACGTTCGACGTGGTGCTCGGCAACGAAGCTTTCAATCTGCTCACGCAGCATCTCCGGCATGGGGACGGCCTCGACCAGATTCGCACCGGCCTCCGTGAACGCCTCCCCTTCCGAAGGATCGGCGGTCGCGGCAGCCACCGAATAGGGCCAGGCGCCTTCCGCCGGCGACAATACGGTCCAGATCCCCGGACTGCCCGAGGCGAGATTGTCGCGATAGCGTGCCGTCTCGGAACCATAGAGATCGACCGTGGCGCTGCCGGCATAAAACAGCGTCGTCCCATTCTCTTCGCGAAGCACTGTCCAGGGTTTTGTGTCCGGTTCGTCGGGCAGCACGGCAACCGCGCGCCAGACGAAGTCGGTCCACGGCGAATCCGCCTGATGCCGCTCGACCACGACACCGACGGGAACGCGCACAAGCGGCAGCGCGGCCGGGCTCATGTCGCCATCTCCAGATGTTTGACCGGCAGCCCCGTCAGCAAATTCTGCGGCTTCATCCGGAGCTTCCGGTCGGCGTTCATCGACAGAATGAGATAGACCGGCTCGCCTCGCATCTCGTCTGCGGCCGCGCTCGTGTCCGCAAATGTCAGGCGGAACAATGAGAGCACGCGTCCGGCACTGCGATCGTCGAGCTGCTCGCCATGCCAGAGACGATCGCCAAGCCTGGTCGCGTCGGCGTCGAGCCCGACATACCAGATGAGACGTGCATCACGCAGCTCGTGCAGCGGCTCAATGCTGACGTCGATCCCGAGCAGATGGGAGATCCAGCGTGCCATCGCCTGCGCCAGCGCCGCCGGCCCGCGGCCGCCTGCGGTGAGGTCGAATGCCATGTCGAAATGATCGCTCCGGCACCAGTAGTCGTCAGCATTGTCCTCGCGCAAGACGTCGAGCTCGGCATCGGTCACCGCCCCCAGCATCGACATCAGCGAGAGCACCGGGGTCGGAGTCTGTCCACCGACGACCTCTTCATCGCCGAGCAGCAGGGCCTGCTCTTGCGGCAGGATGCGCTGCGGGCGGAAGAACAGCTCGGCTGCGCGCAGCACGAACGGATCATCGCAGCCGTCGAGCGCATTGCGCAGGATCACATGCACGAGCTGATTGACGAACAGCGGCGGCAAGTCGTTGGTCCCGGACCGGACGGTTGCAAGATAGGCCCGCTCCAGCGTCGGGTGCCGCACGAGGAGATCGCGGAACGCAAGCACGAGCCGCCAGTTCTCCCGGGCATCCGCATCGACAATCGCTTCGATCTCTTCCGCGCTGACCGGCCTGCGGGGAGAAGCGAGCAGCGCGCGGTGCAGCCGCCGCTCGACCGGGCATGCTTCGTCCGGCGGAATCAGCTCCGGACGAGCAAAATAGGCCTTCAGGAACTCGTCGGTAACGCAAAGCCCCCCGCTCTCGTCGCGATCGAGCAGATGGTGGCCGCACGCGATCCAGAAATCATTCATCGGTGCTGCGACTCCCGGCCCATATCGGCAAGCTTGAGATCACCGTCAGGCTCGACATCATCTTCGACTTCCATGAACGAGAACGCCTTGCTGTGTCCCTGACCCTGGCGCAGTTGCAGCCTGCGGAACGACTCCCGGACTTCGCCGTCGCTCACCGAACGGTGAACGGCAATGAGCGAGCTGACCGGATGGTTGCAGAGCGACTGCGCGAAGGCGACCTCCTCTTCCGCCGCCGTCCGCGCGGTCGCCAGATCCGGCGCTCCGAAACGGTCGACGAGTTGCCTCGCGAGGCGGTCGATCAGCGCGCTGCAATCGTTCTCGGTCGCAGGGACGATCTGCACCAGCGTCGACCAGCCCCAGGATTGCACCCCGAGGAAACCGCTGCGGAACGCGACGCGCGCCTTGCCGGTCAGCTTCGTCGGATCCTGATCGCAGAAGCGGAAGGCACCGGAGACGGCCCATTCGCCCGGGGCGGCCGCCACATCGAACACGAAGGTGTCGGAGGGATCGAGCGCGATGCTGCGGAGCAATTTCACAGTCGCGGCCCTCCGAGCTTCGGATCGAACCAGGACGGCGTTACGAGCGCCTTGGCGAGTACGCTGCGTTCAATCCTGTCGGCACCAACGCGGCGCGTGAGGAGATCGCCGCCGTCATCGATCCGCAGCACGGTTCGCCGCTCGCGGGGAACCCGGCTGAGATAATCGCGTGCGAGGCTGGCAAAGCCATCGGTCTGCCAGCTATCGATCGCACGCATCAGGTGCCGCGCAAAGCTCTCGGTCACCTGCACCGCTCCCGCTTCTCCAAACCCCTCCTCATCCAGCGCGGAGGCGAGCGGATGAACCCCTGGTCCCTGATCGGCCATTGCGACCGTCCGGATCATGGCGCCGAACACCAGCCAGGCAGGCGGCTCGTCCTCGCGCGCGGACGTCGGCCATCCCATCCGTCCGCCGCCGACCAGCCCACCGTCGATCACGACGGTGTCGGGCCAGCCGATCGCGACCGTCTTGTGCGGCGGCGCATAGGCGCGCAGAGCGTCGGTGAGCGCGACCATGCCGGCATAAAAGGCGCGCCGCGCGGTGCCCAAGGGCTCGCCCGGCTCGAGCACCACGGCGAATTCGGCAAGATCGAACCGTCCGACGCACACCAGCGTGCCGGCACCGCTTTTAGGTGCAATGCGGCAAGCGTGAGCAAAGGCGTCTCCGCTCTCACGTAACCGGACGAGCGTGAATGGCGGTGGCAGATGGATCGCTTCCGCCACGGACACGCGGCTGGTCGGGGTCGACCGCAAGGGCCGTCCTCCACTTTCCTTTTCCTTCCGATAGTGAATATCTATACGAGGTGAAGGAATGGCGCGAGTCCGCAAGACGGCGCCGCACCCGCGGAGGGATCGACCTGGAGCAGCCAGCGAAGACCGTCCTGATCTGCTCGTGTGAAGGCACGATGCGCCTTGACGTGGCCGCGATCCAACGGGGTTGTCCCAACTGCGAGATCCGGAGCCATCGTCATCTCTGCGGCGCAGAGCTCGAAGATTTCCGCAACGCCGCGAAAACCGAAGGCCCGCTGACCGTCGCCTGCACGCAGCAGGCCGGGCAATTCACCAATGAGATGGGCGAACGCCCTGGCGCGATCAGCTTCGTCAACATCCGCGAGACGGCGGGCTGGTCGCGCGACGGCGCGAAGGCGGGTCCGAAGATGGCGGCGCTGCTTGCGGCGGCCGCGATTCCCGCGCCGGACTATCCGCTGGTCACATTGTCGAGCGACGGCATCATCCTGATCTATGGGCGCGACGAGACCGCGATCGAGGCCGGCCGGCTGCTGGCGGACCATCTCGATGTCACGGTCATGCTCAGGAAGCCGGCGGACGTCGTGCCGCCTGCCGCGGCGGTGTTCCCGATCGTGAAGGGCATAATCCACAACGCACGGGGGCATTTTGGCGGCTTCGAGCTCACGGTCGACGACTACGCGCAGCCACGCCCGTCCTCGCGCGCCCGCTTCGAGTTCGAAGCCCCGCGCGACGGCGCGATCTCGCGCTGCGATCTCGTGCTCGACCTTTCCGGCGAGCCGCCTCTGTTTCCCGCGCACGATCTGCGGGACGGCTATCTCCGTGCGGATCCGAGAGATCCCGCGGCCATGCTGCGCGCGGTGCTTGCGGCCCGCGATCTCGTCGGCAGCTTCGACAAGCCGAGATATGTCGACTTCACACCGAGCCTCTGCGCGCATTCGCGCTCGAAGCTGACCGGATGCCATCGCTGCCTCGATTTGTGCCCGACCGGCGCGATCACGCCGGACGGCGACCATGTCGCAGTCAACGGGGAGGTGTGCGCGGGCTGCGGGCAATGCGCGGCCGCCTGCCCCACGGGAGCGGCATCCTACGCGCTGCCCCCCGCCGATACCCAGTTGCAGATCCTCCGCGCCATGTTGCGCGCCTATCGCGAGGCCGGCGGCACGCATCCGGTCCTGCTGCTGCACGACAGCCAGCACGGCACGCCGCTGATCGATGCGCTCGCCCGCCATGGCGACGGATTGCCGGCCAATGTGCTCCCCCTCGCCGTCAACGAGCTGACGCAGATCGGCCTGGAAGCCATCATCGGGGCCTTCGCCTATGGCGCGGCTGCCGTGCGGCTGCTGCTGCGCGCCAAGCCACGACACGACCTGACCGGTTCGTTGCAGACGATCCGAATGGCCGAGACCATCCTCGCCGGACTCGGATTTGACGGCCGCCGCGTGAGCACGATCGAAACCGACGATCCCGACACTCTGGCCGAGCAACTGACGGGGATTGGCCCCCTCGCCGGCCTCGATAATCCCGCGACTTTCCTGACGGTCGGCAAACGCGGCGATCTGCTTCGTTTCGGCTTGAGCGAGCTGCATCGCCTCGCCCCCAAGCCGGTCGACGTGATCGCCTTGCCCGAGGGTGCACCTGTCGGTGCGATCACCGTCGACGTCGGCGGTTGCACGCTGTGCCTGTCCTGCGTTTCGGCCTGCCCAACCGGCGCGCTCCGCGCCGATCCCGACCGCCCCGTCCTCAAATTCGTGGAAGACGCCTGCGTGCAGTGCGGCTTGTGTCAGAGCACCTGTCCTGAAAAGGTGATCAAGCTCACCCCGCAGATCGACTTCCGGGCAAGACGCGCGCCGGCGCGGGTGATCAAGGAAGAAGAACCGGCCCTGTGTGTTCGCTGTGGCACGCCCTTCGGCGTCAAGAGCACGATCGATCGGATCGCGACCAAACTCGAGGGACGGCATTGGATGTACCCTGCCGGGGACCGCCGGACCGAGACCTTGCGGATGTGCGCCGATTGCCGGGTCATTGTCATGAGCGAACAACAGTTCGATCCGATCCAGGACGTGCCGGAACGCGCGCCACCACGGACGACGGATGACTACCTGCGTCAACGCGAGAACAAGGACTAGCCCCGCATGCCTCGATTCATGATGGTTCTGTCGACGTGCCTTGTCACCACGGTCCTTGGCGGCACAGCCGCCGAGGCAGCCCTTACGAAGGCGGAAAAGGTTGCCCTCAAACAGGCGGTCGTCGCCTGCAAGGCCGAGGCGAAGGGCAAGAAGATCAAGTGGTTGTCACGCCGCAAATACGTCAACCAGTGCGTCGTGGCTGCGCTCAAGGAACATCCCAGTATTAATGTCGCTCGCATGCTCAAGGAGACCCCGGAGCTGACGAAGATCCCGGTGGAGCAATGGCCGGGGTATTAGAGCCTGATATCGCGGCTTGACGCCATCGCATGAGGACGCCGCAAGGCAGCTGCCGCCAAATCAGGCTATTTCGACGTCGCGCGCGCCAGGAAGTCCGTGAGCGCGCGGCGATCTTCGGCCGAGCCGATGTGCTGCTCCGGCATCTTCGTGCCTGGCGTATAGGCGTTCGGCCCGATCTCGAACAGTTTTGAGACGGTCTCCGGCGTCCAGACGATGTCCATCGTCTTGAGTGCGTCGGAGAAGCGATAGCCCGGCAGCGAGGCGATCTTCCGACCGAACAGTCCGGCAAGCGTCGGACCGGCACGCTGCACCTCCGTCTCCGACAATGTGTGGCAGGCGACGCAGGCCCTGAAGATTTCGGCGCCGTGATCGCCGGCATAGCCGGCGAGCGGATCCCCCGGCGTGCCCACCACATTCGATCCGATCGCGGCGCCGGTCAGTGCGTTCCAGCGCCTGATCTTGCCGTCGGCACCGCCGGTCAGGAGCGTCACGCCATCGGGCAGGAATGCAACCGACCAAACCGGCCCGCCCAGCCCGGCGAGCGTGCGCAGCACGCTGCGCGCCTTGCGATCGACGATCGCCACCGAGCCGTCAATTGCCGCCGCGGCGATCAAGGCGCCGTCATGCGCGACCGCCAAGGCGACGATCGGCGTGGTGCCGGCCATGACCTCGCCGCTTGCCTTGCCGTCGGCCGTCATCATGCGCAGCTTGCCGTCCGCTGCGCCGGTGACGATTTCGCCGTCAGGCGAGATGGCCACGGCATTCAGCGGCAGCGGCACCGTGACGACCTCGGCGCTGCCGTCCGGCAGGCGCCAGATCCGCACCGTCAGATCGTAGCCCACGCTCACCAGCGATTGTCCGTCGGGGGCAAAGGCCACGCCATTCACGTTTTGCGAGTGACCTTGCAGCACGCGCGAGCCCCCGTCGGACAACGACGAGACCCGCACGGTGTGGTCCCACGAGGCGGATGCGAGCTTAGATGCATCGGGCGAAACGGCGAGCCCGACGATGGGTCCCGCATGGTCCGCGAAAACCCGGTCCGGCTGCGGCCGGCCCGACGTCCAGATGGCAATCTGGCCGTCCGCACCAGCCGTTGCCATTCTTCCATCGCCGAGGAAGGCAACCGCGTTCACCGCACCCGAATGGAAGCGAAGAACCTGCTCCGCAGACTCGGTTGCCAGGGACCATCGGATAGCTGCGGTGTCGAAGCTACCCGACAGAACCGTCCTGCCATCGCCTGAGACGGCGATCGCGCGGACAGGTCCGCCGTGTCCGGCCAATTGCGCTTGCGCCGGTTGCAGCGCGAGAAGCAGCGATGCCATCACAAGGAACGTGGCGAGACGCAAAATCGAATCCATGGCCGTCGGCGACACCCACAGCGAAGCCCCCGGGTCATTCTGCCCGGTTCTTGCGGCACAGCCAAATGCCCCCTGGCGTCCATCGGGCCCGGCCGCCGATCGTTCTGGAAATCTGGCGTGTCCGTGGTCGACGGGCTTGGCCTCTGGCAAGAACGCCCCATTTGATTCATTGATCCAGCTCAACGAGGGGAGCACATATTCGGCTCAAGGTGCGACAAGCGGCGCCTTGAAAGACGGTCCACACGATCGCAGTCTTGCCACGGGCGCCTCACAAATCGAGGTCGAACATGCAAATACACCCCAAAGCATATCTGCAGTTCATCTCGCGCATTTGGCACTTTCGCGTGTTGCCGCCGCGGGATCGCAATCCCGCCAGCCGGGACGCGTCGCCACTGCTGATCTACATTGCCGCTGTGTTGGCGCTACTACTGGTGATCCTGATCGTCGATCGCCACCGTGTGCCGTTTCAATTCCCGGGAGATGTCGGCGATCTCGCCGGGATCAACCCGATCTTCATGAGTTTTTGAAACACAGCCCGCGACGGGGCTGCGCAAGCGGACAGGCCGTCCGACGCGTCGAGCTGTTCAACGCGAGACGAATTTCCCGACCCGTTCATCTGGACTCGTTCAGATGCGGCGGCAGTCGTCTCTCTACTGCTGTGCTCCCCTCGGAAACACCAGCGATCGATCTTCGAAATCTTCGACCGGCAGTTTGTCTTGTTCTTGCACAGTGGGCATCCCCGCCACTGACGTGTGGCTCACGGACGATGGATGCGATCTCGGGACATTTGTCGCGGCCACAACAAGCGCGAGGGCGGTCAGGCCGGCGATCATCAGGAGCTTCATGCGAACCTCCGTTGGTTCTAAGCGAGTCCGATCCCTGACTAGTGCAGAACTCGCAGTCCACCTGTGAGACCGCTCACATCTCTCCTTTTGTTGATCAGCTCGTTGATCATCGCTGGAGCCGATGCCGTCCGGCTCCAGCCCCTTCCCACCGCGCCTATGGCAGATCTTTCGGGCGCGGCCACAAGCCTCCTTCGGACCAGGATTCAGATTCATCGGGCGACAACGGATCCGCGCCACCGCCGGTTCGTGCGGGATCGACATTGAGCCATCGGCGCAATTCGAGCTTGCCGATCTGGTTGCGGTGGACCTCGTCGGGGCCGTCGGCCAGTCGCAACAAGCGAGTCGTTGCGAGTGCTGCCGAAAGGAAATGGTCGTTGTTGGTGCCGCCTCCCCCGAACGCCTGGATCGCCCAGTCGACGATGGTCTGCGCCATGTTCGGCGCGACGACCTTGATCATCGCGATTTCCTGCCGCGCTGCCTTGTTGCCGACCGTGTCCATCATGTAGGCAGCTCTGAGCGTCAGCAGCCGCGCCTGATCGATCTTCATGCGCGCTTCGGCTACGCGCTCGAGCGTCACGGTTTGCTCGGCGAGCGGCTTGCCGAAGGCGACGCGTTTCAGCGCGCGTCGGCACATGCGCTCGAGCACGCGCTCGGAAAGGCCGATCAGCCGCATGCAGTGATGAATGCGGCCGGGACCCAACCGCCCCTGCGCGATCTCGAATCCGCGCCCCTCGCCGAGCAGCATGTTGGCGGCCGGCACGCGTACGTTGGTGAAGATCACCTCGGACGCGCGATCAGGTACGCCGTAGAAGCCGAGCACCGGCAGCGAACGGACGACATGCACGCCGGGCGTCTCCTTCGGCACAAGGATCATCGACTGGCGCTTGTGGCGATCCGGATTGTCCGGGTCAGTCTGCCCCATGAAGATGATGATCTTGCATCGCGGATCGGTGGCGCCGGTGGTGTACCATTTGCGACCATTGATCACGTAATCGTCGCCATCACGGACGATCGAGCTGGCCACATTGGTCGCGTCGGACGAGGCAACGTCGGGCTCCGTCATCGCAAAGGAAGAACGGATCTCACCCGCCAGCAACGGCTTCAGCCAGCGATCCTTCTGCGCCTCCGTACCATAGCGCAGGATGGTCTCCATGTTGCCCGTGTCAGGGGCGCTGCAATTGAAGACCTCGGGAGCAAGGTGCGAACGTCCCATGATCTCGCATAGCGGCGCATATTCGAGATTGGTCAGGCCGTCCTCGTGAGCGGGCAGAAACAGGTTCCACAGGCCGGCCTGTTGTGCGAGCGGCTTCAGTTCCTCGACAACGGGATGCACAGCCCAGGGCCCGAGCCGCTCGGCCTCCTGATAGTATCGGCGCTCATTCGGGTAGATGTGCTCCATCATGAAGCGCTGGAGACGCGCGGCCAGTTGCTGGCTGCGCTCGCTTTGGGTGATATCCACGTAAATTCTCCTTACAGGCCGCGCAGGCCGTCCCTGAGCGTGTTTCGGGTGATTTTTCCGGATTCCGTCTTCGGCAGATCGTCCAGCACGCGAATGTCGACCGGGCACTTGTAGGCCGCCAGCCGCTCGCGGCAAAAGCGCGAGAGCGCGGCGGCGTCGATCACGGTGCCGGGTTGAGCGGAGACGAAGGCGACCACCGTCTCGCCGCGATAGGGATCGGCGGCGCCGACGACGGCTGCCTCGCGCACGCCCGGAAAGCCATAGATCACGTCTTCGACTTCACGCGGCCAGACCTTGAAGCCCGAAGCGGAGATCATGTCCTTCTTGCGATCGACGAGATAGAACCAGCCGCTCTCGTCAAAGAAGCCGACGTCGCCGCTATGCAGCCAGCCGTTGGTCAGCACCTCATCGGTTTCCGCCGGCTTCCTCCAGTAGCCGGCCATCACCCCTGGGCCACGCACAACCACCTCGCCATGCGCGCCGGGTCCGAGCGGGCGGCGTTCGTCGTCGACGACGATTGCATCGACGGCGGGCGTCGGCCTGCCGATCGACAGCGCGCCTGAGTCAGGATCGACCGGAATCCGGCCCTCGTTGGGCGCAAGATGGCTTGCAGAGGTCAGTTCGGTCATTCCATAGGAACTGCGGATCGCCCGTCCAAACCGTCTCGCGAAGGCATCGATGACCGAGGGCGCGATCGGCGCGCCGCCGGAATAGATATGCACGAAGCTCTCGAAATGCCGGCTCGTCGCGTCAGCCTGGTTCATCAGCGCAATGTACGCGGTGATGGCACCGACGATGAATGTCGGCCGCCATTCAAGGAAGGCATCGAGCGCGACCTGGGGCTGGAAGCGATAGGTCAGCACCATCGCCGCACGCGCGGCAAACGCCGCGACCATCTGGATTTCAAAGCCGGTGATGTGGAATAGCGGCGCGACGCCAAAGATGCGCGACGTGCCGTTCAATTCGAAATGATCGCAACAGATCAACGCGGTCGCCACCAGATTGCGATGCGTGAGCATGGCGCCCTTCGGAACGCCCGTGGTTCCGGAGGTATACAAGAGAAGGGCGATGTCGTCGGACGTCAGAACCGGTGCCGGTGGAGCGGGAGCATTTTCGGCGAAAACCGTCGCCAGCGCCTGAGCCGGCGGAGCTGCGCCCGGCACCGGCAACACCCGGACATCGTTCCGCGTCTGGAATTCGCGCGCGCCGGTCCAGAACACCAGCTCGGAATCGACCGAACCGGCGGCCGGGAAAACGTTCTCCCATTGATCGTCGTGGCAGATCACCGCCTTCGGTTCGCAATCTCCGAACAGCTTGCGAAGCTCCGGCGTGCGGTACATCGGGTTGAGGCTGACGACGATGGCCCCGACCTTCCAAGCCGCCACGCTGACGATGACGAACTGCGGCACATTCTGAAGAATGACGGCCACCCGATCGCCGCGCCCGACCCCTTTCTGTGCCAAGCGGGCGGCGAGCCGGTCGCTGAGCCGATCGATATCTGCATAGGTCTGCGTCGCGTCGAAATAGAACAGCGCCGGCGCCTCGCGCGGTGCGGCACGAAACAGATCAAGCGCCGTCCGCCTTCCGGGATCGGGCGAAGCGACCGACGAGTCCCCGAGCAGCGCGCGCAGCCGGCCCGCGGCTTCCTCGTAAGCGCGCGCACGCGACACGGACTCCAGGCCGACAGTCATCGCCGCTTGCCACCACTGTCGTAACGATGGCGGCCCCGTCCGGCCCGGCGGCCGCTATAGGCGGCCGCCACCACCTGGCGCAGCAGGAACCGTGGCAAGAGGCGTTCGCCGCCACTACTCATTGGCACTTTTCCCTCGATAGACCGAGCCGAGACGCGCATGCGGTAGCGCGGCACGGCTTGCAAGGGGCGGTTGGGCCGCCCCACTCTCTTTTGCTTGAATGACCACGCGCGTGCGCCGGATGTGGAGGCGCACCAACACCTGCGCAGCTTCGACATCGCGCGCCCGGATCGCGTCCATGATCAGGACATGCTGGGGATCGGAGAACGGAAACCCGTCCTTGGCGTAGGTTTCGCTCACAAACTGCCGCCGGAAATGCTGCGTGCTGTTCCAGAAGCGTTCGACCATCGCCAGCAGTTGCGGCATCCGCGCCCGCGAATAGGTCCGTAGATGAAACTCCCGGTCAAGCTGGATGTATTCCTCGAGCGTGGTGACCTGCTCAAGTTCGCGCACAATGCGGTCAAGCGTCTCGATATCCTCGTCGGTCAGATTTGGAACGCTTTCGCCGATGGCGAGCGGCTCGACCGCTTCACGGATCTTGTAGATCTCGATCGATTCTTCCGAATTGACGTCCGCAATCCAGGCGCCACGGTTCGGCGCCATCACGACGAGCCCCTCGTTCTCGAGTTGCTTCAGCGCCTCGCGCACGGGAATGCGGCTTGCTCCAAAATGAGCCGCAAGGAGCTCCTGCCGAATCCGCGTGCCCGGCCGCATCTCGCCGCTCAGCACCGCGCTGCGAATTTCGCTTGCGATCCTCTCGCTCATCAGGCGACCGGACTCCGGATCGTCTTCAGTGCCGTCCCGCGTCATGTCCTTCCAATGGGGAGGCCGCTGATAAGGACTCATGAAAGGCCCTCCTTCAATGAATGGCCGCGTACATGATCTTGTCCTCGGTCGCATCAGCCCGCGCCATTTCCTCGACGATACGCCCGCCACGAGCGACCAGGATCCGATCCGAGATAGCCAGAATCTCCGGCAGATAGGAAGAGATAACGACAACCGCCTTGTTCTCGCGCGCCAACCTGCGAATCGCCTCGTGAATTTGTGGGATGGCGCTCACATCGACGCCTCGCGTCGGTTCGTCGAAGATGACCACCGTGGGTTCCTGGGCCAGAGACTTTCCCACCACGACTTTCTGCTGGTTGCCGCCGGAATATTCGACAATTTTGAGCGTCCGTTTCAATGCAGAAATCGAGAGCGCCGAGATCCATTGATCGGCGATCCGCTTCATCTCGCGCGTGGAGTAAAGGAACCGCTTGACGCGCGGCGACGACAGATAGCCAAGATAGATGTTCTGATCCACCGTCATCGTTTCGAAGAAGCCGTCGACCTTGCGGTCCTCGGTGATATAGGCAATTCCGTCGCGCACCGCCTGCCGCGGCACCCGGTAGCGGACCGGCTTGTCCCGCAGATAGATCATCCCGCCACGCAGGAAGTTGCGCTTGCGCGCGCCGCTGACGATCTGCGCGATCTCGGAGCGTCCTGCCCCGACCAGCCCGAAGATCCCGACGACTTCTCCGTTGAACACCGAGAACGACATATTCTTGACGATGCTGCCCATCGTCACGTTCTCGACCGAAAGCACCTTCTCGCCGCGGGAGGCATGCGGCTTCGGCGCATCCGGATCGGCCCCGTGGGTCGCGTACTGCGCTGCCGTTTCCTCACGGCCAACCATCATCCGCACCAGCGCGTCACGCGTGACGTCCTTCGCCGGTACGGTGGCGACCAGCTTGCCATCGCGAAGTACGGTGATGCGATCCGCGATGTTCAATGCCTCTTCCAGTGCATGCGAGATGAAGATGATCCCGGCGCCCTTCTCTTTCAGGGTGTTGAGAAGATGGAACAGATGCTGCGTCTCTTCAGGGGTCAGCGATGCGGTCGGCTCATCGAAGATGAAGACCTGGGCGTTGTGGCGAACCGCACGTACGATCTCGACCATCTGCCTCTTGGCCGTTCCGAGATTCTCCACCAGCACCAGCGGGTCGACGTTGAAGTTCATCGATTGCAGCGACTGGGTCGCCGCAATGTTGATCTTGCTGTAGACCGTGACCCATTTCTCCATGCCGAGTTCAAGGTTCTGCGCCACCGTCATGGAGGGGACCAGGCTGGATTCCTGGTAGACCATCGCGACCCCACCCTCGAGCGCTTCCTTTGGCGACGCGAACGAAACCTTGCCTCCCTGGATCAGGTAGTCGCCGGAGGTCAGCACGATCGCACCGGCGATCGCCTTGCAGAGCGTCGATTTCCCCGCACCGTTCTCCCCCAGCAGCGCGTGGATTTCGCCCGGCCGCAGATCGAAATTGACGCCGTCGATCGCGTGCAGACCGCCATAAACCTTGCTGCCGTTGACGATCTGAAGCAGCGGGGTCCCTGCCTGTTGTTCGGCCGGCATGGCGTTCATCCTTCCTGCATGCCGCGACCAGGCGGCAGTTCGACGAGGCAATCGCGTCCCTTGGACACCGCCAGCACATGCGAGCCGATCGGGCGGACGGCGGTTATTCCATGAACACGACCATCGACGCGGCTGTGCAGCGTCTCCGTCGCCGCGCCTCTGGCGTCGAGCCGGGCGACGAGGCCATAGGAACGCGGCGGCGCCCACGGCTTCTGGATGCCGAGCTTCTTGATGCGGCCGATCTGGGTCGGTTCGCGCGGATTGAGCCGACCATCCAGCGCCGGCCCAATCCAAAGCTCCGGTGGCACCGTCCGCATCATCTCTTCGCAGAATGCCCGCTCGCGCAGGACGAATTCGGTCAGTTGCGTGCGCAGCGCGAGGAAGGCCATCCAGATCTCACCGTTCGCGCCTCGGGCAAGACGCGCCGGATAGCCGGTATGATTCTTGACGATCACGCGCCTGTCGTCACCCGCGCGTGAAAAAGCGGTCAAGCGGTGGGCCCAGGACTCGGCGACCCACACTTCCTTGCCGTCACCGGACACGACCACGCCGAGCGGCCATGCGAGCTTGTCCGCACGCACGCTCGCACTGCCGAGCGAGGAATTGCAGACGATGAGCCGGCCCGACGGGGCACGGTTCTGCATCAAGTCGGTCAGCCATTGCTCTGGCCGATTGTTTCGCGAGCCGTCGGTCAGGTAGATCGCCCCGTCCGGCGCGACCGTCACCGACAACGGACAGGCGATCTTCTCGCCACCGACGCTTTCGAGCTTGCCGATGATCTCGCCAGTTGGCGAAAGCGCCACCAGCCCCACGCCGGAGACGCAGGCGAGCAGCCTGCCGTCCGGCGTGCAGCCAAGCCCACCGACCGGGCCGTCGAGCGTCGCGAACGCCGTGCGCGTGTTGAAGTCGTCTCCCGTGCAACGCAGGATGCGGTTGCCGGTCGAGACGTAGAGCGCGCCGTCCTGCCCGAGCGTGATGTCGTCCGGTCGCTCGATCTCATCGCCGAGCCGGCGGGCCTGATCGAGCCGCTGGTTCGGGGAGAAGGCGCCGTCGAGCACCGGAATGCCGTGAATTTCCCGGTTCGGGGACAGCACGCGATCGATGATATCGCCAAGCAGCGACATGGCTCAGGCCCCTCCCCAATAGGACTTGTGCGCTTCCCAGGTCGGGTCGGCGTCCGGCAGGCGGATGCGGCCGATGCGGTTGTTCTCCAGACCGCCGATATAGAGATGGCCCTTGTGCTCGCGGACCGAGGTGATGGTCGGATGCGAAAGCCCGCCCGGATCCCAGAGCGATTCCGTCACCACGCCGTTGTCGTCGAACTTGACCACGCAGCCGTAGTTGATGCCCGGGCACAGCCACTCGTCCGGCGGGATTTGCTTGACCATGCGGGTGCGGAAAACAGGGTTGCGCATCGCAAGGTCATAGACCGGCGTGCGCAGACCGACGAAGGCGAGCCAGTACTTGCCGTCGGAGGCGCGGTTGATGTTGTCGCAATAGCCCGGAAGGTTGTCGATCAGGATTTCGCTGGTGCCCGCCTTCGGGCCGGCGATCCAGAAGCGGTTGATCTGGCACAGCCAGGTGCTGGCCCACAGCACCGACTGACCGTCATGCGAGATGCAGATGCCGTTGGGAAACGTCAGGTTCTTCAGGACCGTCTTGGTGATTCCGGTTTTCGGATCGTGGCAGATCAGGCGGCCGTTGCCGCGCCCTTCGAAGCCGTCGAGTGCCCAATCGGTCAGCTCGTAGCGGGTCGAGGCCTCGCTGAAATAGATCCTGCCGTCGGGCGCAACGTCGAGATCGTCAGCGAGATAGAGTCGCGAATCGTCCTTGAGGCGTGTGCGCGTGCGCGTGGTGCGGTCGGTGACCTTGAAGACCGAACGATCGGGCTTCACACCGTAAACGCCCATGCCCGCGATGCAGACGAGGAGGTTCTGATCCCGATCGAACGCCAACCCGAGCGGCCGGCCGCCGATGCGCGCGAACTCCTCGCGCACAGTATAGTCCGGCGCAAGAAAGCGGATAATCGAGCCGTTGCGGTTGACGGTGTAGAGGTTGTCCTTGCGGTCAAGGATGATGTCTTCCGGGCCCTCGATCATGTCGAGCGCGATCGCTTCCGCGTTCTTCAGGCGATCATTCTCCGCGAACGGCGTGCCGCTGCCCCGCTCGACCGACGGCGGCGGCTCGAAATCAACCCAGCTTGGGGTGACATAGACCTTCTGCAGCACCTTGCCCTTGTTCTTGACCCACTTCACGTTGAAGCCGACCGCGAGCAGCAGGATGATGCCGATGATGGCGGTCGTCAGGTTGCCGGAGATACCGAGCCGGACCATGCCGCTGGTGAGCATGAAGATGATCGCCGCGCCCATGACGGCGCGCGCGATGGTGCCGCGGCCGCCGGACAGGCTGATGCCGCCCAGAACCACCGCGGCCAGCGCGTTGATCTCCCAGCCGACGCCGGTGTCGGTGCCCGAACTGCTCTGCCGGGCTGCATAGAGGATTCCCGCCAGCGCCGCGATCGCCCCCGACATCACATAGGCCGAGAACAGCACGCGCTTGACGTTGACGCCGGCGTGGCGGGCCGCCTTGCGGCTCGACCCGACCGCCATGATGTGGACGCCGGGCTTGATGCGGGTGAGGAAGAAGTGCGTTCCGACCGCGAGCAGGATCAGGACCAGCATGTTGAAGGGAATGCCGAGAACCCTCCCCGATCCCATGAAGTCCCACGTGCTGGACCCGCTGTCGATGCTGGCGAGCTCGTTGGTGAACGCGACCGTCACCTTGTTGTAGGCGGCGCGGACGATGATGAGGACGACCAGTGTCGTCAGGAACGGCCGGGTCTTGCCATAGGCAATCAGGCCGCCGTTGATCGCGCCCATCGCCGCGCCGAACAGGACGACAAGCACGATGGTCACGGGCAGCGGCAGCCCGAGGATGAGATACAGATAGAGCGCGAGGAAGTTCGACATCGCGAACACCGCGCCGACCGACAGGTCGATGCCGCCCGACAGCACGGAGAAGGCCATCGCGACCGCGACCATGCCCTGCTCCGCGAAATTTCGCATCAGTTCCTGCAGGCTGCCTGCCGTCAGATAGCGCGGAATCATGATCGCGAAGGCCAGGAAAACCGCGATCGTCAGCGTGAATGGAATGATGGGCTCCATCCAGCGCTTCTCAAGCAGTTCGCCCAGGAACAATTGGGGCGAATGGCGGTGCCAGGCTCGTTGCAGGCTCTTCATCAACAGACTCCGGCGGGCTCGGCGCGGAAGCGGCCGAACGGCGGGACAACGCAGGGGATTGGGATCGATGGTTCCGGCCTGCCCGCGCCGCAGTGGGCGCGGGCGCCGGAACGACTTACTTCGCGCCCTTCGGGATGCTGAAGCAGTACATGCGATCATCCTTCGACTTCACCCAGGCAGGGGTCGTGTAATAGGCGATGTTCTTCGCGCCCGGCTTGTCGCCGCCCTGCAACAGCGCAATCACCGCGTCGGCGATGGTCTGGCCCTGCACGTCGGCGCGATACGACAGGTTCGCGGAGAACGCGCCTTGCTCGAGCAGATCGCAATCGGCGGGCTGGCCGTCGCTGGCGACGAACACCTTCACCTTGTCACCCATGTTGGCCGCCTTGATCGCCTGCGCCGCGCCCGCCGTTTGCGGACCCCAGACGCTGAGGATCCCGCACAGCTTGGGGTGCTGCTGCAACACGGTGGTCGTGATGTCGCCGGCCTTGTTGGCATCCCAGCTTGTCGGCTGCGACGACACGACCTTGATCGACGGGTCGGTCTTGAACACCTCCATCGCGCCATTCTTCATGTCGAGCGAATAGGCGGCGGTCGCCTCACCTTCAAGGATCGCAACCTCGCCGGAGCCCTTGCCGCCGCCACACTGATTGATGACCTCGCGCGCAATCTTGGTGCCGAGATCCTTGGCATCGACACCGACATAGGCATCGGTCAGGGTATTCGATGCCATGTTGACCTGCACGACATAGATGCCCGCGTCCATCGCACGCTTGAGCTCCTTGGCGAGCAGCGTGACGTTCGGATTTTGCACCACGATCACGTCGGGCTTTTCGTTGATATAGTCGCTGACGGTCTGAAGCTGGATGTCCGACTTCATGTTGGCGTCGCGGGTGACGAGCTTGATGCCGTAATCGTCGAAACGATCCTTCATCACGCGCGTCCATTCGGATTCCAGAACGCCCATCCAGACCGGCGACCAGGCCACCGTCTTGCCCTTGAGCGACTTGTCGAATTTCTCGCGCAGCTGGTCGCGCGGCCCGGCCGCCTGCGATGGCGCGGCCACCAGCGCGGCGGTCGCCACCATCGCGGCGAGCCCGATGCCGGCAAACGCCCTTCTGTGCACAGCTTTCGTCATGTCAATTCCTCCCCTGTTATGTCGGCCGACTGTTGCGGCCCGTTGGTTGATGCAGAGCTTTAATCGCCCTGCTTCGACGTCTCCTCGTCGCGCGGATGCAGCCGGGAATCGAGCAGGATCGCGATCAGCAGCACGACTCCCTTGACGATGTTCTGGGTCTGCACGTCCATGTCCATGATGGTCATGCCGTTCAGCAGCACGCCGATCAGCAGCGTTCCGGCGATGACGCTCATCACGTTGCCACGGCCGCCGACGAGGCTGACGCCGCCGAGCACCACGACCATGATGACGTCGAAAATGATCGTCGATTCCGCGACCTGGAGATGCATCAGCGCCGTCTGCGCGACCATCACGACACCGCCGACATACCCGATCGCGGCGCACAGCGCGTACTCGATCATGGTCAGCGGGCGGGTCGGCAGACCGGTCTGACGCGCGGCGTCGGGATTGTCGCCATGGGCATAGACGAAGCGCCCGATTACGGTGCGCGACAGGAAAAGATGCACGACGACCGCGGTGGCCGCGAAGATCAGGATCGAGATCGGAACGCCGCCCCAGATGTTTCCGCCGAGCCGCAGGAATTCGTCATGCCCCTTGGAAAGATAGACGACATAGTGCTGCACCGCTGTGGTGCGTACGATTCCCAGCACCGCAAGGCTCGACGCCAGCGTCGTCAGCAACGGCGGCATCTCGATCACCGAGATCAGAAACCCGTTCAGGATGCCGATGGCGATCGCCATCACGAAGCCGATCAGCAGCGCGACCGGCGTCGCGTAGCCCGAATTCATCAGGATGATCGCGATCGCGGTGGAAGCGGCAAAGGAGGCGACTTGCGACAGATCCAGTCCACGCCCAATCACGACCACCGCCATGCCGAGCGCGAGAATGCCGAGTATCGAAATGTTGCGCGCCAGCGCGAACAGATTGCCCAGCGTCAGGAAGCCCTTCAGGAAGATCGAAAAAATGACGATCAGGACCGCGCACATCACCAGCACGGCCGTCGTTTGCGTCAATTTCGCCCCGCGCGCGCCCGAATTGCCGGTCACCGGGTTCTCCCAGGATTGATTTTATTGTGGGCGGAAATTGAACAGAATGTATCCAGAAGTCAATGTCCGTATCCAGGATTCGGACAGCAACTGGCTTGACCCAAGGATATATTCGCGCCTGAATCCCTCATAACATTTTGTATTCCGTTGATATATGCATCGGCGAGTGACCGCAATTGAAGCGCGTTTTCCAAGTTCGATCGGCCTTTCTGAAGCCGAAATTGCGATATTGGATACATTTGGCCTGAGGAGCCCGTCCCTAAGGTCGACTGGTCCTCACAGCGCGATCCAGCCGCGGCGACCGGACGGAGCCGACGACGTTGCGGCAATCGCTTCCCGGCCAAGGCCTGAAGATCGCGGCGATAGAGGATGCCGGGACCGAGCGTTGACGCCGTCTTCCGCCCATCGAAGCCGCGCCAGGTGGAAGCCCGGGCGACCTGACCGCCGGTTCAAATTCTGTCTCGGCGCGCCCATATTCGTGACAGCTTCGCAAACACTGACGGCACCCGATTGTCCGAACAATTGTCGATGTTCGATGCGCCTGCCGCGGGACCGGCGGGTCTGCACTACGCGCCGGATTTCATCTCCAAAGCGGCCGAGGGCGAACTCATCCGCCACATCCGGGCACTTCCGCTTGCCCCGTTCCAGTTCGGACAGTTCGAAGGCAAGCGCCGCGTGGCTTCGTTCGGTTACCGGTACGACTATGCATCGCGCCGACTGGAATGTGCCGAACCGATCCCGTCCTGGTTAAACGGCATCGTCGCCGCGATCCAGACTTTCGGCGGCGCGTCGACCGAGATCGGGCAGATCCTGTGCACCGAGTATGATCGCGGCGTCGGCATCGGCTGGCACCGCGACAAGCCGCATTTCGACCGGATCTTTGGACTGTCCCTGGGATCCGCATGCAAGTTCCGCTTTCGTCGTCGGACGGAAAACGGATGGGAGCGGTTCACGCTCGATGCGGCGCCCCGATCGCTCTACCTGATGGCCGGCGATGCACGGCAGATATGGGAGCACAGCATTCCGCCGGTCGAGGCCCCCAGATACTCGATCACCTTTCGAACCATGGTCGAAACGGTGCGGGGCGCTAAAGCGTCGCGATAACCTTGGATTGCCGGTTCCAGCGCTCCGCTGCGCATCGCCGCATCAACCCTGATCGAGCGCTACTCCGATCCGATCGGAAGACGCAATTACAGGCGGAAGGTGCGACCAGCGCCGCGCGAATGGTTGATGGGACGGAGGCGGACGAGCTTGGGAAGTTCGTCCGCCGAGAGATCGCGCGCCCCCGGATCTCGATCGCGGGGAACGCACCGGGCTTCTCACGCCGCTTTCGCAGCAGCCTTGTCCGCCGGTGCCGTTTCCATCGCGCGCATGTAGAGATCGAGCAGGGATTCGCGCTCGTCGCGCTCATCCTGATCCTGCTTTCGCAGTTTGACGATCTCCTTGAGGATCTTCACGTCGAAACCCTCACCCTTGGCTTCCGAAAACACTTCCTTCTTCTGCTCGTTCAGTTCCTGCAGTTCAGCGTCCAGATTCTCGATCCGCTCGATGAAGGAACGAATTTTTCCGCCGGGAATGGTGATGTCAGACATGGTGCCTCTTTGTTGAATGAGGCGGTGAAAATGAAAGCAAAGTGATAACCAATGTCTTAAACTTCAACGGTCCTGCAGCGCATCTATCCGGCGGCTTGCCGCGGTATTTCAGACCGCGATCCAGCTGATTACGGCCGCGGCCGACGTCCAGAGCGTCCATCCAAGGCCAAGCAAGGACATCACCGCGGCCGCCATTGCCACGGCCAACAGCAGACCATCTTCCTGCAGGTAAGCGATCGCGATCAGAACGACCACAATCCCGGGAATGACGTTGACCAGAGGCAGGGGCCAGCCCGCCAACAGACCCAGCAGGAACACGACCAACCCCACAAGGCGGTCAGTCACGTCATGGCGCGCGTTCCAGCGCGGCCGGCTGATGTTCTCGATCGCGCGCAGCAGCGGACCCGCCCTGACGGTGAACCGCTTGAATCGCTTGAAGTCGAACGGCCGCTTCGACAGGAAGCGGGGAAAAGATGGAGCACTGTGCCCCAACATCATCTCGACCGCCGGAAACAGGAGGGCCAGCGTCGCAACCGTGGCCACGCCAGGGACAATCACGAGCAGCCCCAGCAACAGCAGGAGCAGCCCGAACGAGCGCCTGTCCAGATGGCTGAGGAGCCATTCGAGGTCGACGGGGCCGTCAGGTGCTCGCGCGACGAGTTCTTCGAGGAGCTGGGAAGTACGGGTAGGCGCTGAGCGGGGAACGGGCAAATGAAGCATTACCCGGTAACATGGTCGAACTCCGTATCGATTGCAACGAATGCCAGAGGCGCCTAGGAAGCATTGATGGACAACGATTCCGATCAGGCGTGGCATGGCCATGCGCCGAAAAGCCCCCTGCCCGCCGGTCGCCGCCGCTGGCCGTGGCTGCTTCTGATCGTCGTCCTCGCCCTTGTCGGCGCCGGCGGCGTCTACGCTTGGCCCGAAGTCGCGGCGTTGGTTCCCGCCATAAGCCACGAATCGTCCGGCGGAGCGATGACGACGAGCGACAAGGAGGCGTTGCCAACTCTCCTCGCGGCCCAGCAGAAGCTCGAGGAAGACCTCGCCGCACTCGATCGGTCGGTAGCCGACGGGCAGGCGCAGTTGAAGGCCATTACCGACCAGTTGGCGGTCCTGACCTCGAAGGTCGAAGAGTTACAGCACCTGCCCCCGCCGGTAGCGCCGCCGCCACCTGTTGCGGCCGAGGTGCCGCGCGCCCCGATCGCGCCGCCCGCCCCGCAGCCGAGAAAGCCGCCGCCCCGGGCCGCCAGGCCGTCGGGTCCCGTTTCGGTTGGCGGCGCACCGCTCAATGCCGCGCCCAACATGGCCCGTTGAGATCAGAAATGCCCCAAACCGTATTCCGATATTTGGCTTGGGGTTTGATCCTGGGCCTCTTCATCGTCACCGATACAACGCTGGCATTTCGTCCCCACACCTTGATATCGCCAAACGCCGATCGCTTTGCCGCGCTGTTCGTTGTCGGTGCCGTCTTTTCGTTCGCCTATCCGAAGCACGTCCTGCCAATCCTGCTGGCGCTTCTCACCGTCATTGTCGGCTTCGAACTCATTCAAAAGCTGCTCGCCGGCAGGCATGGCTACATGAAAGACATATTCGTCAAAGGCGCCGGCTGTTGCGCAGGCGTTGTCGCCGCCACTGCCCTGAGACGCGCGCTTTCGGCGATGTCCAAGCCTACAGGTACCTCCTGACGTCCTGCGCTGCCTTTGCCTTGTTCGACGTTGGGGCAAAGACACGTGTCGGCAACCATCGATCCAATCCATCATGGACCGGTTTAACCAGGCACCGGCCAAGGAAAGACGCTGAGGCAGACGCTCAAGCCTGTCCTTGGCAGGGCAAGTTCGCTATTCAAATTGGACCGGCTCGGATCCGGGATAGGAATGAGCAACGAACTCGCAGAACGCGCGAGCCGCCGGAGAAAGCTTCGTCTTGTCCTTCCAGGCAAGCCCGACATCCATGGTGTGGACATCGTCATCGAGCGTCTTGAGATCGATGCGATGTCCTTCGAGCGACCAAGGACGGTAGACCATGTCGGACAGGATTGTAATTCCCATGCCGGTTGCGACCATGCTGCGAACCGCCTCGACCGACAGGGTCCGGAAGATGACGTTCGGCACGTACGCGGTATGCTGCCAGTAACGCATCGCGGAGCGTTCGGCTTCATCGACGGTCAACATCAGATAGGGCTCGCTCGCCAGGTCCGCCAGCTTGATGCTGTCCTTGCGAAGCAGCGGATGATTGACGCAAGTCCACAAGCGACGCGGCGAGCGCAACAAGAGCCGCGAGCGAATGGAGTGCCGGTCATGCAAGTTCGCAACCAGCATGATGGCCGCATCGACGCTACCACTGATCAAGCTCTGCTCGATCGCGTCACGCGAAAACTCGTGGAGACGCACCGTGATGCCCGGGAATGATCGCCAGAAGCGCGACAACAAGGGCGGCAGGAAATATCCGGCGATGGTGTAGCTGACGGCGACATCGACGGTGCCGTCGACCTGCATTCCCCAGCGATGCGGCCCGCGTATGGCATCCGACACGCTGGCCTCGATGGCGCGGGCACGCTGCAAGAACTCCCGTCCGTCAAAGGTCAGCGTCACGCCGTTCGAGTGACGGTCGAACAGCTTGTGGCCGAGCTCGGCCTCGAGCGCCTTGATGGACGCGGTGACCGCAGACTGCGTCACGCTGAGCGCCGCCGCAGCGGCCGAAACGCGCCCGGTCTCGGCGGTTGCAATGAAATGCCGAACCTGACGGAACGTCAGAGACATAAAAATTTCCGATATCAGCGAACGATATTTCGAATTTTACAATCCCCCGGCGGACCGGAAAAATCAATCCATCGGTTCGCGAGTGAGAGGCATTGAGGTCATGTCCGATGGTTTCGAGTTGGTCGCTCGCGATATCAGCGTCCAATTCGAAGGCCTGAAGGCACTGTCCAACGTGACCTTGGCCGTACCGCGGGGACGTATCGTCGGACTGATCGGTCCGAATGGAGCCGGCAAGACCACTCTTATTAATGTGCTCACGGGTTTCCAGCCGGTTGGCGCCGGAACCGTGGAACTGGAGGACGAGACGCTGAGTGGCATTGCAGCGCACAAGCTGCGCCGCAAAGGCGTAGCGCGAACCTTCCAGTCGGGCCGGCTTTTCCGCGACCTGCCGGTGATGGACAACCTTGAGGTCACCGGCGTCGGCCTGGGCCAATCCCGTCCGGAGGCGATCGGTGAAGCCGAGCGCGTCATGGCCTGGCTCGGCATTTCGCATCTGTCCAACACGATCGCCGGCGCCCTGCCCTATACCGACGAGCGCCGCGTCGCGATCGGCCGCGCCATCATGTGCACACCGCGCTATCTGCTGCTCGACGAACCGGCGGCTGGAATGTCGGAGCATGAAAGCCACGAGCTTGCCGCCATCATCCGGCGGATCGCCGGCGAGCTCAATGTCGGGGTGCTGCTGATCGAGCACAATATCGGCCTCGTGCTCGAGCTCTGCGAGCGCATCTACGTGCTCGATTCCGGCGAGGTCATCGAAGTCGGCCCGCCCGCTCAGATCCGTGACAGCGATGCGGTGCGGCACGCCTATATGGGTACGCAGCGCGACGAGCCGCTTCCGCCGGTCGCCGCCGAAGAGGCCGTCGCGTCATGACGCTGCTTGCCGTCGACGACATCACGGTCAGCTACGGGCGCCTGACGGCTCTCCGCGGCCTGACGCTGAAGATCGATAAAGGCGAAATCCTGTTCGTGACCGGCCCGAACGGCGCCGGCAAGTCGACCTTGCTCAACGCCATCGCAGGCGTCGTGCCACCGGGCTCCGGGTCCATCATGATCGATGGCGCCAAGATCACGGGTGCCGCGCCCGAAGACATCGCGCGGCGTGGATTCTCCCTGGTTCCGGAGGGACGCAATGTCTTTGGCGCGCTGACGATCGAGGAGAATCTGAAGGTCGGAACCGGCATGCGCGCCGACCGCAAGAAGATCGCCGACGATCTGGATCAGGTCTACGAGGAATTCCCGATGCTGGCCGAGCGCCGCCACACCCCGGCGGGCATGCTCTCCGGCGGCCAGCAGCAGATGCTCGTCATCGGCCGCGCCTTGATGGCCGCGCCCCGCATCATGGCGATCGACGAGCCGTCGCTAGGCCTTGCGCCAAAGATCATCGACCAGGTCTACGAGATCCTGGTGCGGCTGCGGACGCAGCGCAAGCTCACCCTCCTGATCGTCGAGCAGAGCTCGACACGCGCCATGATGACGGGCGGACGGATGGTCCTGATCCGCGGCGGTCGCATCGTGCTCGAGGGCCCTGCGGCCGACATGGTCAGGGATGATCGTCTGAAGCAGTCCTATTTCGGCTTCGGAGATCATTGAGATGCGCGAGCTGCTGCAGATCATCTTCGATGCCCTCAGCCTCGGCAGCCTCTACGCCCTTGGTGCGCTCGGCATCGCTCTGATCTTCGGCGTGATGCGGCTCGTCAACTTCGCCCACGGCGATTTCATCGCGTTTTGCGTCTTTGCCATGCTGTGGCCGTCGATCGATGCGGCGGCGATCGTCTTTGCCGGGCAGCTGCCGTTCTATCTGTTGATCCCGCTGCTGCTCTTGATCGGAGCCGCGCTGTCGATCCTGTCGGAGATCGTCGTGTTCCGCCGCTTCCGCAATGCCAATCCGGCGACGATGATGATCGCTTCCTTCGCGCTCGGCTTCGTGATCCGGCATCTCCTGCTGATGCTGTTTTCCAGCCGGCCGAAGTCGATCACGCTGTGGTCGAGCCTCGGCCTGCCGGTCGAACTGCTGGGCGCTCACATCCCGATGCTCCAGGTCGTGACCATCATCATCACGCTGGCCGTGCTGGTGGTCCTCGTCCTGTTCCTCAAGCGCACGCGCTACGGGCTCGAGATGCGCGCGGCCGCCGACAATTTCACCATGGCGCGCATGCTCGGGGTCCGCGCCAACGGCGTGATCCTGCTGGCCTTCGCCATCAGCGGCATGCTTGCGGCGGCGATCGGCCTGATCCTGGCGACCAATTCCGGCACCGCCGACATCGGCATGGGCGCCAACGTGATGCTGATCGCGTTCATCGCGACCGTGATCGGCGGCCTCGGCAGCATTCCCGGCGCCGTTGCCGCCGGCTTCCTGATCGGTGCGGCCAGCGTCGTGTTCCAGGCGACCCTGCCACACGACGCCAGGGTATTCCGCGACGCCTTCGTCTACAGCGCCGTCATCGTCGTCCTTCTGGTGCGGCCGCAGGGCCTGTTCGCACCGAAATCCGCCAAGCAGAGGGTCTGATCGATGTCGCAGCGGCCGTCCGTCATCCGGCAAACGATCATCACGCCGATCGTGCTGATCGTGGCGCTGCTCATCATGGCCGCCCTCTCCTATCAATTCGGCAGCCGGGCCTTCAACCGCACCGTGGTCGAGATGTTCATCAACATCATGGTGGTGGTCGGGCTCTACGTCTTCGTCGGCAATTCGGGCCTGCTGTCGTTCGGCCATATCAGCTTCATGTGCCTCGGCGCCTACATGACCGCCTGGCTCACGATTCCGCCGGTGATGAAGTCGATCACGCTCAAGGGGTTGCCGGCGTGGCTGCTCCACGCGCAACTGCCGATGTGGGTGGCGACGCCGATATCCGGCCTGTTTGCGGCACTGTTCGCGCTGATCGTCGGCCGCGTCATCATGCGCCTGTCGGGCATCGCCGCCTCGATTGCGACCTTCGGCCTGCTCGGCGTCATCAACAATGTCTATTCGAACTGGGATTCGGTGACGGGCGGACAGGGTTCGATCGTCGGCATTCCGCCCACCATGAATGTCTGGACCGGATGGATCGGCGGCGCCGTGGCCATCGCGATCGCCTATCTCTACTCGATCTCGCGCTCCGGACTGGCACTTCGCGCCACGCGAGACGAAGCGGTCGCGGCCAGCGCCTCCGGCATCGATATCGTCCGCGAACGGCTGATCGCCTTCGTCGTCAGCGCCTTCATCATCGGGCTCGCCGGCGCGCTGTACGCGCACTTCCTGAGCATCGTCAATCCCGGCGCATTCTATCTGCGGACGACGTTCATCACGCTGTCGATGCTGGTGGTCGGCGGCATGTACAGCCTCAGCGGAGCCGTCTCCGGCGTGGTCGCGATATCCGTGCTGATCGAGCTGTTCCGCAATCTCGAGAAGGGCATCAGCCTCGGCGGTCACACCGTCGGCCTGCCGAACGGTGTTCAGGAGATCGCGATCGGCATCATCACCATCGCGATCCTGATGTATTTGCCGACGGGACTGACCCGCAACCAGGAATTCTGCTGGCGTCGATGGCCGTTGCAGCGCCGCCTGGCGCCACCGGTCCAGACCGCTCTGAAGGAACTGCACTGACGCTCGTTTGTACAATTGGAGGAGTGGGGTTATGCGCTTTACGACATTACTCAGCATCTTGGCCGGAGCATCCGCGCTCTGGTTCACACCGGCCCGGGCAGCCAACGAGATCGTTGTTGGATTTGCGACCGCGGCATCCGGATTCATGCAGGCCTATGACAAGCCGGCGCAGGACGCGGCGCTGATCCGCATCGAGGAGATCAACAAGGCCGGCGGCCTGCTCGGCAAGAAGATCAAGCCCGTCTTTGCCGACACCAAGACCGATCAGGCCGAGGGTGCCAAGGCCGGCCTTGCGGTGCTCGACCAGGGTGCCGACCTCGTCATCGTCTCCTGCGACTACGATTTCGGCGCGCCCGCGGCGCTGCAGGCGCAGGCTGCAGGCAAGGTTTCCTTCTTCCTCTGCGCCGAATCGATCAAGGCCGGCATCCCCGGCGTCGGCCCGTTCTCGTTCTCGGCCTCGGTGCTGGCACCGGTGCAGGGAGCGACCATGTCGGAATGGGCTTACACCAAGAAGAACGCACGCAGCTTCTACCGGCTGCTCGACAGCTGGACCGTCTACAACAAGGGCATCTGCGACGGCTTCGACTGGATGCTGCCGCGCCTGAAGGAGGCCAAGCTGGTCGGCAGCGACACCTTCAAGAACGACGATGCCTCGATCGCCTCGCAGATCACGCGCATCAAGAGCCTGCCGAAGGAGCCTGACGCCATCATGCTCTGCACGATGATGCCGGGCGCTGTCTCCGCCATCAAGCAGATCCGTGCCGCCGGCATCAAGTCGATGATCCTCAACGGGTCGGGTGTCGACGGCAGCTACTGGATGAACGCAGTTCCTGACCTCTCGAACTTCTACGTCCCGGTGCAGGGCTCGGTCTATGGCGACGATCCGAACCCAAAGGTCAACGAGTTCAACAAGAAGTACAAGGAGATCACCGGCGGTGACCCCTCCAGCCAGTACGTCTATCCGGGCTACGTCCTGATCGACGTCTGGGCCAAGGCGGTCGAACGCGCCAAATCGACCGATGCGGCAGCCGTCGTGGCCGAGCTCGAAAAGATGAACAGCGAGCCCACGCTGTTCGGGCCGCGCACCTTCACCAAGGACATCCACCACCAGAACCAGGGTCGTTACCTGATCGTCGACACTGAGGCCGGCAAGCCGCAGGTGATCGATCAGTGGACGATCTCGGAAAAGATCCCGCTCGACTATCTGGTGTCCAAGTAACCCGGCAATGCGCCGCCCTGGGTGCGCCAGTCATACGCCGGGGCGGCCTTCGCCGGTCATATGCAAAGCCAGTTGGAAGGAAATCAGGAGATGGTCGTGATCAACTGCGACATGGGCGAGGCCTACGGCCTCTACAAGATGGGCGACGACAAGGCATTGATGCCTCATATCGACGTCGCGAACGTCGCCTGCGGCTTTCATGCCTCCGACTTCAATCACATGCGCAAGACCGTGCAGCTCGCCAAGCAATTTGGCGTCAAGGTCGGGGCGCACCCGTCGCTGCCCGATCTGCAGGGATTTGGTCGCCGGGAGATGAAGATCGACCGCGAGGAGCTGGCCAATTGCCTGCTCTACCAGATCGGCGCGCTCAAGGCCTTCCTGGATGCCGAAGGCATGGCACTCAATCACATCAAGCCGCACGGCGCACTTTACGGCATGGCATCGCGTAGCGAGGAGATCGCCGAAGCCGTGGCTGATGCCGCTGACGTCTACAAGGTGCCGCTGCTCGGCATGAAGGGAACGCTGCACCAGAAGGTCTACGAGCGGCGCGGTCATGCCTTCGTCGCCGAATACTATGCCGACCTCGACTACAATGCCGACGGCAGCCTGATCATCACCCGCGAGCACGAGGCGAAGGATCCGGCCGACGCCGCCACAAGGTGCGCAAGGGCGGTCAATGAAGGCAAGACGCGCACGGTGGCGGGAAACGACATCGTGGTCGGCTCCGATTCGATCTGCATCCACTCCGACACGCCGAACGCCGTCGCCATCGCCGAGGCCGTCCGCGAGGCGGTACGCCCCTATCTCACCGCGCGCTGAACCGTCGCGGCAACGAACCAATACACCACGAGGAAACAATGGCAACGCAGCAGATCTTCTCGCCGCTCCCAGGCATCTTTTATCGCAAGCCCGCGCCCGACAAGCCGGTCTACAAGAACGACGGCGACGCCGTCGCCGAGAGCGACACGATCGGGCTTATCGAGGTGATGAAATCGTTCAACGAAGTGAAAGCCGGCATCGCCGGCAAGATCGTCCGCTTCCTGGCCGAGAATGAAGATGCCGTGATGGCCGGCCAGCCGATCGCCGAAATCGACGTTTAGGGCTCTCTGACCAGCCATGGCGATCAAGAAGCTCCTCATAGCCAATCGCGGCGAGATCGCGGTGCGCATCATTCGCGCGGCGCGCGATCTCGGCATTGCAACCGTGCAGGTCTACAGCAAGGCCGATCAGGACTCGCTTGCGGTCAGGCTCGCCGACGAAGCGGTCGATATCGGCCCGCCGCAGGCGTCGAAATCCTATCTCAACCAGGCGGCCATCCTCGCCGCGGCGCGGAGCACTGGCGCCGACGCCATCCATCCCGGCTACGGCTTCCTGGCCGAGAACGCCGAGTTCGCCGCCGCTGTCGAAGCGGCGGGATTGATCTTTGTCGGCCCGACCGCGCGATCGATCCGGCTGATGGGCGACAAGGTTGCGGCACGCGAGGCCGCCGCCGCGACCGGCGTGCCGACCGTCCCCGGCAGCCAGGGGCGGCTGGAGTCGGCGGAAGCGGCCTTCGCGCTGGTCGAGAAAACCGGCTTCCCCGTGATGATCAAGGCCGCCGCCGGAGGTGGCGGACGCGGCATCCGCATCGCGCGGTCGCCTGAGGAGTTTCAACACCTGATGCCGCAGGCACAAGCCGAGGCGCTCGCGGCCTTTGGCGACGGCGGACTTTACGTCGAAAAGCTGATCGAAGGCGCGCGGCATATCGAGGTGCAGGTGCTCGGCGACGGACGCGACGTGATCCATTGCTTCGAACGCGAATGCTCGTTGCAGCGCCGCCGCCAGAAGGTGTGGGAAGAAGCCCCCTCGCCCTCCCTCACCCAGGCCGTGCGGGAGAGACTCTGCAGCTCGGCCGTGGCACTCGCCAGAGCGGTCAACTATCGCGGCGCCGGAACGCTCGAATATCTCTACGACGACGCCACCGGCGAATTCTACTTCCTGGAGATGAACACCCGCATCCAGGTCGAGCACCCGGTCACGGAAATGATCACGGGCATCGACCTCGTCCGCGAGATGATCCAGATCGCCGGCGGCGAACGCTTGCGCATCAGCCAGAACGAGATGCGCGTCAGCGGCCATTCGATCGAGGTCCGGATCAACGCCGAGGATCCCGCCAGAAACTTCCTGCCGAACCCGGGCACGGTGAGCGCGCTCAGCCTGCCCGTCGGCGACGGCGTTCGCTTCGACAGCATGCTCTATCAGGGCTACACGGTGCCTCCCTTCTACGACAGCCTGCTCGGCAAGCTGATCGTGCACGACAAGGATCGGCCGAGCGCCATGAAGAAGCTCGAGCGCGCGCTTGCCGAGCTCACCGTCGGAGGCATCTTTACGACCAAGCCTCTGCACCAGGCGCTGGCGCGCGACGCCGACGTGAAGGCCGGACGCTTCCATACGGCATGGCTCGAACCATGGCTTGAGTCCCATGCCGCCGCTCTTGCCACCGCTCAGCCGCCATCAGCTGCGAAGGTCGCCTCATGATGGCAAGAGAATCCGCCCCGTCAGCAACAGGAGGCCGCTAGCATGCAAACTCGATTTTCCTTCGGCGGCGATGAGCACATTTTCGCCGAGGTCGGCGAGGCAATGTCGCTCGAGGCCTTTTTCAAGAGCCTGTTCATCACCAATGCGGTGCGCGACGCCAGAGTCAAGGGCGTCACCGAGATCTGCCCGGCGAACGCGTCCTATCAGGTCAAGTTCGATCCGGATCGGATCAAGCCGGACGATCTCCTCGCCGAGCTGAAGCGGCTGGATTCCGCGTCCGAGAAATCGGAACCGGTGATCAAGACGCGGATCATCGAGATTCCCGTGCTCTACAACGATCCCTGGACCCATGAGACCTTGATGCGCTTCCGCGAGCGTCACCAGAATCCTGATGGCACCGACCTCGAATACGCCGCGCGGATCAACGGCCTCGACAGCGTCGATGCCTTCATCAAGGCGCATTCCAGCGCGCCCTGGTTCGTCTCGATGGTCGGCTTCGTCGCCGGCCTGCCCTTCCTCTACCAGATGGTCGAGCGCAAGCGGCAGCTTCAGGCCCCGAAATATCTGCGCCCGCGCACGGACACGCCGAAGCTCACCGTCGGGCATGGCGGCTGTTTCAGCTGCATCTATTCGGTGCGCGGCGCCGGCGGCTATCAGATGTTCGGCATCACGCCGATGCCGATCTATGATCCGAACCAGACCATCAGCTATTTGCGCGACTTCATGTGCCTGTTCAAACCGGGCGACATCGTGAAATGGAAACCGATCGACCGGGCAGCCTATGACGCTGCGGTCGCCGACGTCGACGCCGGCCGATTTGCGCCCGTGATCCGCGACGTCTCGTTCTCGCTGACCGAGTTCAACCGCGACATTGATGGCTACAACAGCAAGCTCGATGGAGTTCTCCATGGCCGTTAGGGTTTTGAAGCCGGGTCTTGCGACCACCGTCCAGGACCTCGGACGTCCCGGCTATTATCACATCGGCATCCCGCTCTCCGGCGGCATGGACCGTCACGCGCTGGTCGCCGCAAATCTGCTCGTCGGCAATGATGCAGGCGCAGCCGTGCTCGAAGCGGTGTTCATGGGGCCCGAGCTCGAATTCACCGAGGACGCCACGGTCGCCGTCACCGGCGCGGAGCTGCCGCCGAAGCTCGACGGCGAGCCGCGCGAGACCTGGACCAGCTTCAAGGTGAAGCGCGGCCAGATTCTCTCCTTCGACTTCCTCAAGCGAGGCGCACGCGGCTACATCGCGGTCGCCGGTGGCATCGATGTGCCGGTGGTGCTCGGCTCGCGATCGACCTACGCACTCGGCGCGCTCGGCGGCTTCAAGGGCCGCAAGCTCGAGGCCGGCGACGAATTGCCGGTCGGCCACGCCAGCGTGACGGTCAAGGACGGCCGCACCGTCGCCAGCGATTTGCGCGGGCACCCGGCGGGAATGCCGACGGAGCTGCGCGCCATGCCCGGCCTCTATTGGCACCGGATCACCGAGGCCGCCGGCAACGGGTTCTTCTCCGACACCTGGAAGGTCGCGCCGGAAGCGGACCGGATCGGCTACCGCTTCAAGGGTGGCAAGCCGCTCGAGTTCGTTCCGCGCGAACCGCCGTTCGGCGCCGGCTCCGATCCGTCCAACATCACCGATGCCTGCTATCCCTACGGCTCGATCCAGGTTCCCGGCGGCACCGAGCCGATCGTGCTGCATCGCGACGCCGTATCCGGCGGCGGCTACTTCATGGTCGGCACCGTGATCGCCGCGGACATGGATCTGATCGGCCAGCTGCAGCCCAACACGCCGGTGAAGTTCGTCAAGGTCGACATGAATCAGGCGCTTGCGGCACGCAAGAGCCGGACCGAGCTGCTGGGCAAGCTTCGCAGCGCCATGGCGTAATCGCCAGGAGCTCGCCGCATCTGCTAACGGACCTCGGCCGTCGGCGCCGACGCAATCGCGCATGGTCAAGCCTAAACCTGTGGCTGTCGGTTGCGCGCTCGCACATCTGAGGTCGGTACCACGGCGTGCTGTCCTCCGGGCGGCACGAGAGTTGCAGCGGAAACCTCCGGGCTGAGAAACACTGCTCATGAGTTATGCAAACATCGGAACAACCGCGATGTCCGTTTCTCTGAAACAGATCCGCTACTTCGTCGCCGCCGCCGAGACCGGGCGGATCAGCCAGGCGGCCATCGATCTCAACGTCTCGCAATCCGCGGTCACCGCGGCGATCCAGCAGCTCGAGGCCACCGTCTGCGCCCGCTTGCTGGAGCGCGCGCCGAACGGCGTAACCGTCACCATGGAGGGCAGCCGCTTCCTCTCCCAGGGCCGTCAAATCCTCGCCGCCGTCGCCGAGGCGGTGCGCGACACGCAGATGTCCGCCGGCCCTCTGTTCGGGACGGTCCGCGTCGGCGTCACCTACACCGTGTCGGGCTACTTCCTGCCGCGTCATCAGATGCGCTTCAAGGCGAGTTTCCCCGGAATCACGATCGAGCTGTTCGAGGCGCCGCGCGACGTGCTCGAGCGCGCACTCGTCGATGGTGCGCTCGACCTCGCGGTGATGCTGGTCTCGAACCTGCGCGACAACGCCATGCTCACCAGCGAGACCTTGCTGCGATCGCCGCGCCGGCTGTGGCTTGCGCCCGAGCATCCCCTGACCCGTGCCGAGCGGGTCCACCTCGCTGACATCGCGACCTATCCCTACGTCATGCTCACGGTCGACGAGGCCAAGCACACGTCGATGCGCTATTGGAACAACGCCTCACTCGAACCGAAGACGGTGTTCCGCACCTCCTCGGTCGAAGCCGTCCGCTCCATGGTCGCCGGCGGCATGGGAATCGCCATTCTGTCCGACCTGATCTACCGGCCGTGGTCGCTGGAGGGGCAGCGGATCGAGACCCGCGTCATCGAGGACGAGGTGCCCAGCATGGACATCGGTCTTGCCTGGCGTCGCGACACCAAGCCATCGGAGGCTGCCATGGCTTTCCGCGATTTCATGCGCTTTGCGGTTGCCGGCGTCGGGCCGGCCAGGCCCCCCGTCCACGTCGATCACCGGCACCAGGCCGAAGAGGCCATCGAAATCTAGAATATCAGTTTCCGTTTTATTCGACTTGACGCCGTCCGGCTGTCCTCGCCAAACTTTATCCGGGGACACGACGACCGGAGGCACAGCCGGCGGCGGGAGTGAGACATGCAAGTCACGTACACGACCAACGACATCCCGTTGCAGACCCGCCGCCAGTACTGGCAGGAGGTCGTTTCGAAGACCTATTACTCGCTCGACCTGCGCTTCCCGAGCACGCGCGACTTCAATGCGCGCCTCGGCGCCTGGTCGATGGGCCCTGTCTCGGTGTCCCGCAACATTGCCAACGGCCTGCTGTACAAGCGGCACGAGCGGCATCTCCTGAGCGAGCGGGAAGAGTCATTCCTGATCACGGTGCCCGAGCTCGCCGAAATCCGTTTCGAGCAGGACGGCAAGGTGGTGCATTGCCGGCCGGGCGCATTTCTGATCGAACGTAGCCACCTACCCTACGAGTTCAGCCATCAGGATCCGACGGCGCTGTGGTGTCTGAAGATCCCAAGCGCGGTGCTGCGCGCTCGCATTTCCCGGCCCGAGCGCCTCGCCACGCTGCAGTTCGACGCCAGCCGCAGCGTCGGCGCGCTGTTCGTCGACACGCTGCGCCTGTCCGGTGAACGGATCGAGGAAATGGACGAGACGGCGCGCACGATGATGGGCAAGCACCTGATCGAGCTGCTTGCGATGGCCATTGAATCCGACGACCGTGTGTTGACCGGTCATTCGTCCTCCGTGCGCAACGGCCATTTGCTGCGTTGCGAGCAGTTAATCCGCGCCCGCCTCGACGATATGCGGCTCACGCCGCAGATGATCGCCGACGGCTGCGGCATCTCGCTGCGCTATTTGCACCAGATCTTCGAGGGCGAAGGTCTGACCGTCTGCGCCTACATCCGCAACCAGCGCCTTTCAATGTGCGACGCCCTGCTGCGCGATGCGAACTGCCGCAAGAGCATTTCGGAAATCGCCTATCAATGGGGCTTTGCCGACCAGGCGCAGTTCAGCCGCAACTATCGCAGCCGGTTCGGATGCACCCCGAGCGAGGCGCGCGCCATTTCGCGCACAGCCAACTCCTGAAGACTGGCCTGCTGATCGATTCTTAGGCACACAGCCGCCGGTCTGGGCATGTATGGGCACCGGCACGGTTCGCTCTCTCGCACAAATCTTCCTGCGCTCAGCGTCAAGAACGGAAGCCGCCGCTCTGCCTAAGATCGGCGAAACGCTCGTTCGAAAGGAAGAGGCATGGCGCAGAACCTTCGTGTGGCCGTCGACGTCGGTGGCACCTTCACCGACATCTGCATCATGGACGAGACGACCGGACTCGTGCGCATCGAGAAGACCTCCTCCACGCGCGATCCGATCGAAGGGATCATGGGCGGCGTATCCAAGGCCGGCATCGACCTGTCGAAAGTGGCGTTGTTCTCGCACGGCACCACGATTGCCACCAACGCGCTGATCACCCGCCGCCTGCCGCGCACCGCGGTGGTCACGACCAAGGGGTTCCGCGACGTCATCGAGATCCGGCGTGCCAACAAGGAAGACCTCTGGGACACCTACAAGGACGTGGTCCGGCCCTATGTGCCACGGCGCGACCGCCTCACCGTGCCCGAGCGCGTCGATGCTGCCGGCACGGTGATCGAACCGCTCGACGTCGAAGCCGCGCGCAGCGTCGCACGCATCCTCAAGCGTCGCGGCGTCGCCGCAGTGGCGGTGTGCTTCATGAACGCCTATCTCAACGGCGCCAATGAGCGCGCGATGCGCGATATTCTGCTGGTCGAGATGCCCGACATTCCGGTCTCGATCTCCTCGCAGGTGCTTCCCGAAATCTTCGAGCACGAGCGATTCTCGACGACGGTCGCCAATGCCGTGGTGAGCCCGGTCGTCGTCAACTACACGAGCCGGCTCGGCGAACGCCTCTCGGACGAGGGCTACACCCGCGATCTTCTGCTGCTGCACACCGGCGGCGGCGTGATGACTCCGGCGAGCGTGAAGGATTTTGCGGCGCGCCTTGCCGGCTCCGGCATCGCCGCCGGCGCCATCGCCAGCCGCCATATCGCCGGTCTTTGCGGTTTCCCCAATTCGATCGGCCTCGACATGGGCGGCACGTCGACCGACGTTTCGCTGGCCTATGAGGGCCAGTCGCGGATCACCAAGGACTGGCACATCGAGTTCGGCTATCCGATCCGCTTCGCATCGATCGAGGTGCTCACCATCGGTGCCGGCGGCGGCTCGCTGGCCTGGACCGATCCGGCCGGCTCGCTGCGCAACGGCCCGCAATCGGCCGGCGCCTATCCGGGACCGGCCTGCTATGGCAACGGCAATGCGCAACCGACCAACACCGATGCCAATGTGACGCTCGGCCGGCTTGGCACCGATCTCGCCGGCGGCAAGGTCAAGCTCGATCCCGAGCTGGCACGGCAAGCGGTCGAGGGCAGCGTCGCCAAGCCGTTCGGCCTCGGCCTGCATGAAGCCGCAGATGCAATCGTCAAGGTCGCCAATGCCAACATGTCGGATGCGGTGCGGCTGATCTCGATCAGTCGCGGCTACGATCCGCGCGATTTTGCGCTGGTGGCATTCGGCGGCGCCGGTGCCCTGCATGGGGTCGACGTCGCTCGCGAGCTGGCGATTCCCGTCGTGATCGTACCGCCCAATCCCGGCGTGACCTCGGCGCTCGGTTGCCTGCTCGTCGACATGCAGCACGATTTTTCGCAAAGCTGCATGGTCGACGCCACCGATGCCGACGCCACCGGGATCGAGGCGCAGTTCGCCGAGCTCGAGAAAGCCGCGCTCGCGCGGTTGACCCATGAGGGCGTCGCGCAGCGGGACATCGTGCTGCAGCGCTCGATCGACATGATGTATCGCGGCCAGTGGCGTTCGCTTGCCGTCAATGCGCCGCGGCCGATCGGCGCGATCGCCGATCTGGTGCAGAGCTTTCATGCCGAGCATCAGCGCGAATACAATTTCCGCCGCGACAGCGCACCGGTCAGCTTCTTCCGTCTCAATCTGAAGGCAGTGGGGGTGGTGCCCAAGGCCGAGTTTGCCGTTCACGCGCCGACCGGCGCTAGCCCCGAGCCGGTCAGCCGCCGCAGGGTCTGGTTCGAGGGCAGCGGGCTCGATACACCCGTCTATCGGCGCGACGACCTGCCCTGCGGCTTCTCCTTTCAAGGCCCCGCGATCATCGAGCAGGTCGATGCCACCACTGTCGTACCGCCCGGCGCCAGCGCCGAGGTCGACAAATATCTCAACATCATCATCCGCGTGAAGGAGTGAACCATGGCCGGAGCTCTCCCGCTCGACCCCGTGACCTTCGAGGTTCTGAAGAACTCCTTCATCACCAGCGTCGACCAGATGGGCGAGCAGGTCTTGAGGACCTGCTACTCCTTCGTCATCTACAATCGTGATTTCTCGAGCGCGCTGCATGACGCCAACGGCGAATGCGCGGCGCAGGGCAACCAGGATATCGCCGTCCACGTCGGCACGCTGCATTTCACCTGCAAGGATGTCATGCGCCATTTCGAAGGCGACATGCATGAGGGCGACGTCTTCGCCATCAACGATCCCTATGCCGGCGGCACGCACTTCTCGGACGTCCGCCTGATCCGTCCGATCTTCGCCGACGGCAAGATCATCGCCTTCAGCCAATCCAACGGACATTGGTCCGACGTCGGCGGCAGCGTGCCGGGATCGTTCGACGTCGCCGCCCGCGAGATGTTCCGCGAGGGTCTGCGCATCACGCCGGTCCGGCTGTTCGACAAGAACGGTTTGCGCAAGGACGTCGCACATCTGATCGCCTCGAATACGCGCGATCCGGCCTCGATCATCGGCGATATCCAGGCACAGGCCGAAGCCACCGCCGTCTGCGAACGCGAGATCCTGCGCTTGGTCGGCAAATATGGCCGTGATACCGTCGAGACCGGGCTTGCCGCCGTGCAGGATTATGTCGAACGTTCCGCGCGCCAGCGCATCGCAGCGCTTCCTGACGGCGAATGGGAGACGGTCGACTTCATCGACCGCGATCCAGCCGGCGGCGAAGGCATGATCCCGATCCGCATCAAGATGACAATCAAGGGCGACCGCGCGATCTACGACTTCACCGGCAGCCATCCGACCATCGGCTCGATCTACAATTCGGCGTTCGGCGCGACCTTTTCCGCCGTCGCGGCCGGCATGAAGACCTTCTTCCCCGACCTGCCGCTCAATTCCGGCTTCTACCGCTGCTTCGAGATCATCGCGCCCGAAGGCTCGCTCGTCGACGCCAAATGGCCGATCGCGGTCACCGGCTTTCTGATGCCGTTCGAGAAGATCATGAACTCGATCTACGAGATGTGGTCGAAGCTGATGCCGGAGCGCGCGCTCGCTTGCGCGTTCAATCTCGAATATCTGCTCACCGGCGGGCTCGATGCCCGCAGCTCCGACAAGCCGATCTTCATGTTCTATGACTGGCTGCCCGGCGGCTGGGGCGGGCGCAACGGCAAGGATGGCAGCAATGTCACGACCGCCTGCTTCGGCACCGGCCTGATGTCGCAGCCGGTCGAGGGCCAGGAGCGCGCCAACCCGATCCTGACCACGGAATGCGAGATCCTCAAGGACTCTCCCGGCCCCGGCAAGTGGCGCGGCGGCGCCGGCGTGGTGAAGACGTCGCGGATGCTTCAGGCCGAGAAAACCGTGATCTCCTATATCTGCGACCGCGAGCGTGCGATCGTGTGGGGCATCGAGGGCGGCCTGCCGTCGATGCCGCACGGCCTGACCCTGAAGCGCGCCGGCAGCACGGCCGAGGAGCGGCTCGGCTCGATCTTCTCGGACGTCCCGATCGGCGAAGGCGACACTTTCTCGCGTCCGACCGCCGGCGGCGGCGGGTTTGGCGATCCGCTGGAGCGCGATCCGAACCTCGTCATCGAGGATATCAAGGACGACTATGTCTCGGTCGAGCGTGCCGCCAAGGACTATGGCGTCGTGGTGCACACCATCGACGCCGAGCTCTGCAACTACGAGGTCGACAGGGTCGCGACCGAGGCGCTCCGCGCGAAGATCCGCTCCGAGCGCGTTGCCAATGTCCGGCTCGATCCGGAGCTGGTGGCGCAACGCTATCGCAGCGGGGCAATCGACGCGCTCGATGCGATCCGCAAGCACGCGGTGATCCTCGATTGGGGCACCGGCGCCCTGCTTCCCGAATCCACGCGCCAGTTCCGCGAAGTGTTCGAGCGGCGCTCGGTCGCAACGTGGAAAGCAGGCTGATTGCCATCGCCGGCCGCGCCGCCGGCAGGCGGCACAGAGCGTTCACGAAAACTGGATCCGACATCGCCCCTCCACTTTCATTCGAGCCATGAGGATTGTGCTATGACGAGTACGACGTGCCTTTCCCCCAATCGAGTTTGGCCGATCCGCCACGCGCTCGGCCTTGCCGCAGGCCTCACCCTTGCCGCTGCGGTCGCGCCGGCCGCGGCCGAGACGCCGTGGTTTCCGATGAAGGTCTACGACGCGTCGTCCGGCACACCGAAGCCGGCCGAGTACACGCCGCTGCCGAAGGCCGAGAAGCCCTACAGGCTCTGTGTGCTGTTTCCGCACATGAAGGACAGTTTCTGGGTCGCCGTCGCCTACGGCATCGTCAAACAGGCCGAGGCGATGAACGTCAACATGAACCTCTACGAGGCCGGAGGTTACGAGAACCTGCCGAAACAGCTGTCGCAATTCGATGACTGCATGGCGAGCGGACCGGATGCCATCATCGTCGGCGCCATCTCCGGCGCAGGCCTCAGCAAGAAGTTCGAGGAAGCCAAGGCCAAGGGCGTGCCGGTCGTGGGCGTCACCAACCCGCTGCCGCCGAACGCGCTGCCCGCGGCCAACTACGTCGACTTCGTCGCCATGGGCGAAGTCACCGGCGCCGGCCTGCTGGCGCAAACCAAGCCCGGCGACAAGCTCAACATCGTGACGTTCCCCGGTCCGGCCGGCTCTGGCTGGGCGGAATCGTTCAACGAAGGCTTCAAGAAGGCTGTTGCCAAGAACCCGAACGCCAAGATTCTGGCCGAGAAATTCGGCGACTCCGGCGTCGCCGTGCAGCTTCAGCTCATTCAGGACGCGTTGCAGGCTTATCCCGGCATGAACGTGATCTGGGGCACCGCCCCCACCGCTGAAGCCGCCATCGGCGCCGTTGCCGAGGCCGGCCGAAGCGACCTGAAGATCGTATCGTCTTACGAAAACCAGGCCATGCTCGACGCGCTCAACCGCGGCGACATCCTCGCCTTCGCAACCCAGTATCCGGTCGGCGAAGGCGCCGTCGCGATCGATCAGGCGGTGCGTCTCATCGAGAAGAAGCCGGTCATGAGCCTTGTCCAGCCGATCGCCGCGGTCATCGACAAGACCACGGTACCGAAATTGCAGATGGACCTCGTGCTGGCGCCGGCGAGTTGGACACCGGTCTATTCGGTCAAGGCAAAGTAAGCCGCTCGCGAATGGTGCCGGGTGGGAGCACCTGCTCCCACCCGTCTTGCTCACGGCCCAACGGAGACGCGGATGGATGTCGAGATCGACCCGAAGCCTGCCGAGCCTCTGCTTCGATTGCGGGGGATATCGAAGCGCTTCACCGGCGTTCGCGCGCTCGACCGGGTCGACCTCGACGTTCGTGCCGGCGAACTTCACGTCCTGTTCGGCGAGAACGGCGCCGGCAAATCGACCCTGATCAATGTCGTCTCGGGAACGTTTCCGCCGGACGAAGGCACGTTCCATTTTGGCGACGAGGAGATCCATCATCTCACGCCGCAGCGAGCCCGCACGATCGGCATCAGCCCGGTCTTTCAGGAGTTCTCGCTTATCCCGAGCCTCACGGTGGAAGAGAACCTGTTCCTTGGCCGCGAGGTCACGCATGGCGGCGTGCTGCGCTCACGCGAGATGCGCAAGCGCGCCAGGGCGCTGATCGACGAGCTCGGCTTCGATCTCGATCCGGCGCAACGGATCGACGACCTCTCCCGCGCGCACCAGCAGATGGCCGAAATCGCCAAGGCCCTGCTCGGCCGCGTCCGCCTTTTGATCCTTGACGAGCCGACCGCCTCATTGACCGAGCGCGAGACCGGACGGCTGTTCGAGCTGATCGCGCGCCTGAAGAGCCAGAATGTCGGGCTGATCTATGTCTCGCATCGCATGCGCGAAATCCGCGCCCTTGCCGACCGTGTGACGGTGCTGCGCGACGGCCGCCACATCCAGACCCTCGACGCCGCCGGCTCGACCGACGGCGAGCTGGTGGAGCTGATGACCGGCCGCAGGATCGACCTGCTGTTCCCGACCATCGCCCACCGGCCTGACAAGGTGATGGTCGACATCGAAAACCTGACGCTCGCGGACGGCAGCGTACAGGAGGTGAATTTCCACGCCCGCGCCGGCGAGATCACCGGCATCGCAGGTCTCGTCGGCTGCGGCAAATCGGAGCTGATCCGCGCGGTCTACGGCATCGAGCCCACGGCATCGGGCGTGATCCGAATCGACGGTCTGCCTTACGAATTCCCGGCCCCCAGGCAAAGCCTCAAGCGCGGCATCGCCTATTTTCCTGCCAACCGAGTTGCTGAAGGGCTCGCGCTATCCCGTCCGATCCGCGAGAACGCATCGATGACGGTGCTCGACCTGCCCGCGTTCGCGCGCTACGGCGTGCTGCGGCAGGCCGCCGAATGCATAACGATCGCGGACATCATGGAGCGGTTGCAGCTGAGGCCGCCGAACATCGAACGGAGCGTCGGAGCGCTGTCCGGCGGCAACCGTCAAAAAGTGATGCTGGCACGCGCGCTCACCCGCGAACTGACCGTGTTCCTGTTCGACGAGCCGAGCGTCGGGATCGACGTCGGCGCCAAGCTCGAGGTCTACCAGTTCATGAAGCGCCTGGTCGAGGCCGGCGCTGCCGTGATCGTGGTGTCGTCGGAATTGCCGGAGGTTCTGGCGCTGTCGAACCGGCTCTACGTCATGCATCACGGCCGCATCGCCGCCGAGCTGAAGGGCGCCGAGAAGACCGAGCAGAACGTGCTGTCGAGCTTCTTCCGCGACCATCTCGCCGCGGAGGTCGCGTGAACACCGCGCTGGTCACCGCGAACCCGCAAGGCGCGATCGGCCTGCGATCGATCGCAGGCCGTGTCGGGTTCCTGCCTGCCCTGCTGGTCTTGCTCGTCGCCGGCATGTCGGCGGTCGATCCGCAATTCTACGGCATCATCAACATCCTCAACATCCTGCGCAACGCATCGCTGCTCGCGATCGTCGCCTGCGGTCAGGCGCTGGTCATCATCGCGGGGGGCTTCGATCTTTCGGTCGGCGCGGTCGTGGCGCTTGCGAGCGTCGTCACCGCCAAGACCATGGCCGCCGCAGCCACCGCGTTTCCCGGCAACAACGCCCTTATCATTGCCAGCGGGATGGCGGCCGGACTCGGCTCCGGAGCCGTGGTCGGGCTCGTCAACGGCTTCTGCGTGGCGAAGCTCAAGGTATCCGGCTTCGTGGTGACCCTGGGCACGATGTCGGCGACCGCGGGCGTCGGCCTGATGATCACCAACGGAATCCCGGTTTACGGCATGCCCGATATCTTCGTGAAGGGCTTTGGCCGCGCCCAGGCGCTCGGCCTGCCGACCGCCGTCCACGTCGCGCTGGTCATCATCATCGTGATGGTGTTTGCGCAGCGGCGCACACTGTTCGGCCGTTACGTCTACGCAATCGGCGGCAATGTCGATGCGGCCATCGTGTCGGGCGTATCGATCCAGCGCCACGTCGTCGGCACTTACGTTGTCTCGAGCATGCTCGCGGCATTGACCGGCATCCTGCTGACCGCGCAGATCGGCTCCGGCCAGGCGAGTTTCGGCGGCGACCGGATGATGCTGCAATCGATCGCGGCCGCCGTGATCGGCGGCGTGAGCTTGCGCGGCGGCGTCGGACGCATCGAAATCGTCGCCATCAGCGCCCTGTTCCTGACCATCCTGGGCAATGCGCTCAACCTCCTGCACGTCGACTCCCGGCTGCAGCCGGTCTTCCTCGGCGTCATCATGGTCGCAGCCGTGGCGCTGGACGAACTCAGCCGACGGAGCAAGGCTCGTGTCTGACCTCGAATTGTCCGTCGCCGCCAAGAACGCGGATCGCTCGAAATTGGCGCCGGGTCGCTGGCTCTGGAGCGCAGCGCTGCCGGTCGCGTTGGTGGCCCTGTTGCTCGGCTTCGCGGCGGTCGACCGCGGCGTGTTGTCGCCGGCCAACCTGCTCAACATCGCGCAGCAGGCCAGCTATCTGGCCCTGTTCGCGATGGCCCAGACCGTGGTGATCCTGACGCGCGGCTTCGACCTCGCACTCGGCCCGACCGTATCGATGGTGAGCGTCGGCACCGCGCTGGCGATGGCCGGCGCCACGGCGTCGGGCCATGGTACAGGCTCCGTGCTGCTCGCCGGGCTAGCTGCCGGTTTCCTGCTCGGCATCGCGTGCGGCCTCTTCAACGGCGTGGTTATTGCGCTGCTCGGGGTCAACCCCTTCGTCGCAACGCTCGGCAGCTACAATATCGCGATCGGAGTTGCGACCACGCTGTCGTCCGGACGGCCCGTGCAAGGCGTTCCGGCGCCGTTCTCGCAGATCTTCTACGGCGGCAGCGTCTTCGGTATCCCGGCGGCCATCGCAATCACGGTCGGGGTCGGCGCCGTGCTCCATTGGACCCTGACACGGACGGTGTTCGGCCGTTCGCTTTACCTCATCGGCACCAACCCGCGCGCAGCGGCGGTCGCCGGCCTGCCGGTCAAGCGCATCCTGATCGCGACCTATGTGCTGTGCTCCGGGCTTGCGGCGCTCGGCGCGATCATGATGACGGCGCGGACCGGATCGGGCGAGCCGAACCTCGGCGGAGCACTTTCACTGCAGGCGATTGCCGGCGCCGTGGTCGGCGGAACAAGCCTGGCGGGCGGGCGCGGTGGGGTCGGAACCGCAGTGCTCGGCGCCCTGTTCATCACCATTTTGTCCAACGGCATGAACCTCACCCGGATCGACGGATACGTCCAGATGGTCGTGCTCGGCGCGATCGTCATCGTCGGCGTTCTGCTCGATCGCCTGCGACTGGAGCGGCGCCAATGATGACGGGTTCTCCCATGCAGAGCGTCGCTGGCGAGACGCACGATGCACCTGCGTCGATCTACGTCGCGCCCTCGCTCGCTTCCGCACTCGACGCACTGCGCGAATTCGGCGCGGCCGGCGCTGCCTTTGCGGGCGGCACATGGATCATGCGGTCGCCGATCCGCCACGAGCGGCTGAAGCCCCACTATGTCGCGATCGGCAAGATCGCCGAGCTGACCACGGTCCGTATCGACAGCGATGCGATCGAGATCGGCGCGGCGGTTACGCATGCGGCACTCGCAGCGGCCCTGGCCGATCATGCGGAATTCGCGGTCCTGGTCGACGCCGCCGGCCGCTCCGCCAATCCCGCGATCCGCGCGATGGCAACGATCGGCGGCAACCTTGCGACGTCGGAATTCGCCGCCGCGGATTGCGTGCCGGCGCTGCTCTGCCTCGAGGCCCAAGTCGAAATGTCCGCACGCGACGGCCGCGAGCGCATCGGCCTGGCGCATTTCCTAAAGATCCGATCGTCCCTTCCCCCCGGTCATCTGGTGACGCGGATCATCTTGCCGCGGGCGGCGCGCAGAAGCGCCCATGCCCGCCTGCCGCTGCGCAAATCGGGTGACTACCCGGTCGCCATCGTCAGCCTGTCGGTCAGCATCGATGCAGCGGGCCGGGTCCAGGCGGCGCGCGTCGCGGTCGGTTCAGTCGAGCCGGTGGCGCGCCGCTGGGAGCGGCTCGAGGCAGCGCTCATCGGACGTCCGCTCGATGCAGCGGAGGCGGCGCAGACTGCGGCCGCGTTGGCGGACGAGTTCGTCGGCCGCGACAGCGTCGATGCCCCGGCCTGGTATCGGGTCAGCGTGCTACCCGGTCTCGTTCGCCGCGCTGCGATCGCAGCGCTTGGCTCCTGAACCGGTGGGGATCGACATGGGATTCAACTTGACAGTGAACTGTGATCGCCTCTCTTCCGTGGCCGACCCCGCCACGCCGCTGATTGACATTCTGCGCGAGGAGATGCATCTGACCGGCGCGAAACCGGTCTGTCGCGAGGGCTTTTGCGGTGCCTGCATGGTGCTGGTCGACGGCGAGCCGACGCCATCGTGCCTGCTGCCCGCCGCGCTGGCCGATGGCCGCAAGATCCGCACCGTCGAAGGCCTTGCGCCTCACGGCGAACTGAACCGTATCCAGGCGGCCCTCGAGGCCAGTGATGCCGTCCAATGCGGCATGTGCTTTCCCGGCATGGTGGTGAGCCTGGTGCATCTCCTGACGACCCGGCCTGACGCCACCCGTGACGATATCCGGGCGGCACTGACCGGGAACATCTGCCGCTGCACGGGATACGAACGCATCGTCGAGGCGACGTTGCTCGCCTTGGCCACGGCATAATCAGGAGGCGCAAGCATGTCCGACGTTTCCGCGACGATGGATCTGCGCCGGCGTGACGCCGCCGACAAGCTGCGTGGCCGCACGCGCTACACCATCGATCGATATCTGCCGGGCATGCTGCACGCCGCGGTGCTGCGCGCCGGCGTGCCCTCGGGCCGTATCATTCGTCTCGACACGTCGAGGGCTGCCCGCATGCCGGGGGTACGTGCGATCGTGACGGCGGCGGATGCACCTGGCATGATCGGCATCGGCATCGCCGATCACCCGCTGTTCGCCCGCGATGTCATTCGCTACGACGGCGAACCGCTTGCCGCGGTCGCAGCCGTCACGTTGGCGCAGGCGCAGGCCGCGCTCGCGGCGATCGACGTGGAGATCGAGCAAATCCCCGCAGTATTGACCATGGCGGATGCGCTGGCACCAGATGCGCGGCTGGTTCATCCGGACTGGCGCAGCTATGAGGTGCTGCTCGAAGGCGGCGCGCGTGCGGGCAATGTCGCCTGGGAGGCGACCGTCGTTCGCGGCGACGTCGACGCCGCCTTTGCGCGGCCCGACGTCGAGATCGTCGAAAGTCTTTATCGCGTCGGCCGGCAGAACCACGTGGCCTTCGAGCCGCGTGCGGTCGTCGCAACCTACGAGGACGGCCGCTTCCATATCGAGACGTCGACGCAGGTTCCCTGGAGCATCCGCAACGCGACCGCGCGCGTGTTGGGTGTGCCGGCGTCACAGGTGCGCGTCACCGTGCCGCCGGTCGGTGGCGGCTTCGGTCTCAAATTCGATCTTGCGGTTGAGCCCTTCGCCGCCCTCCTCGCCCGCGCCAGCGGCCGGCCGGTGCGCCTCGTCAATTCCCGCGAGGACGAGATGCTGACCTGCCTGTTCCGCGAGAACGCCGATATCCGCATCCGCTCGGCGGTGACACGCGAGGGAGAGATCGTGGGCCGCGAGGCGGTCGTGCTGATGGATTGCGGTGCCTATGGCGGCGAACAGATCTTCCTGACCACCATGACCGCACACACGCTCGGCGGAAACTACCGGCTTGGCAGCGTGCGCATGGTCTCGCGCGCAGTCTACACCAACACGGCGCCGAACGGTGCGTTCCGCTGCTGCAACGGCGTCTACAACACCTTTGCGCTCGAGCGGCACACCGACGAGATCGCGGCGCGGATCGGAATGGATCCACTTGCTTTCCGGCGCCGCAATGTGCTCGGCGACAAGGACCTCGGCGCCACCGGCCAGGTATTCGAAGACGATGTGCTCGGCCCGATGCTCGACCGGATGGATACGTTGCGCGATGCGGCAGCGCCGCTGCCGGCGCGCACCGACGGCAAGCTCCTTGGACGTGCGACCACCGTCGGCACCTGGTTCGTCTTCGTCGGCCCGTCGGCCGCGACGGTGAACATGAATGCCGACGGCACGGCGACCCTGGTCACGTCGGGTGTCGAGATCGGATCCGGCTCGATGATGCAGAGCCTGCCGCAGATCGTTGCCAGCACGCTCGGCATCGCGCCCGAGCAAGTGATCGTCCGCGCCGCCGATACCGATGCGGCCGGTTATGATGTCGGCGTCGGTGGCGGCCGCACCACCGTCTCGCTCGGCGCCGCCAGCCTGTCGGCGGCACAGGAGGTCCGCACGAAGCTTTTGAGGATCGCCTCCGAGATGATCGAGGCCGCGCCCGGCGATCTCGTCATGCGCGATGGTCGGATCGAGATCGCGGGCGCGCCGGGCTCCGGCCGCACCGTCGCTGAGGTCGCGACCCGTGCTCAAGCGCTGGGCGGACCGGTCGCCAGCACCGGCGCCTTCACCGGCGCCGGGGTGCCGGCGATGCCCGGTTGCGTTGCCGGTCATTTCATCGACGCGATCGACATCCCCGTCTTCGCCGTCCATGACTGCGAGGTCGCCGTCGATCCGGAGACCGGGCATGTCGAGGTGCTAAGCTATCGCGTGGTTCAGGACGTCGGCCGCGCGCTGAATCCACGCGCAATCCAAGGCCAAATCCAGGGTGGCGTCGTGCAGGGTCTGGGCTACGCCCTGCACGAGGAGGTGACGATCGGCAGCAATGGCCGTGTCAGTCAAAGCGGCTTTGAGACCTACCGCGTACCGCTTGCGCTCGACGTCGTACCGGTGGAGATCAGCCTCTATGAGGGTGCGCCGTCGGTGGGGCCGCTCGGCACCAAGGGCGCCGGCGAGGTGCCGATCCTCAATGTCGGCGCCGCCGTCGCCTGCGCCGTTGCCAACGCGACAGGAAAGCGGGTGCAGGAATTACCTCTGACGCCGCCGCGCGTGCTCGAACTTCTGCTCGAGCGCAAGCCGGGTCTGGCGCTGTCTCACATTGTCGAGGTGTGGACGGACAACCTTGTTCGTCCTCACCAGACGCCCTAGGGACACCGGAACATGCCCAGCAAACGATCCGAACGCCGAGCGACCGACTTGGGCGCCAGGCGCCTGATCCGCGGCGGGTAAGCGTTACCGTCTCCCCGCACCGACCAGGGCCACGATATTTTCGTCCGTTCCCTTCCTTGGGGCTCAGGCAGCCGCGACCTCGTGGCCCGCCATGACCTCCAGCGCTCTCAGAATAGCGGAATGGTCCCAGCTTTTGCCGCCGAGGGCGGTACAGGTGTTGAACAGCTGCTGGGCTGCGGCAGTGCCTGGCAGCGACAAGCCGAGCGCGCGTGCGCCTTCCAGCGCGAGGTTGAGATCCTTCTGATGCAGCTCAATGCGAAAGCCCGGATCGAAATTGCGCTTCAGCATGCGATCGCCGTGCACTTCAAGGATCCGGGACGACGCAAAGCCACCCATCAACGCCTGGCGCACCAGCGCGGGGTCGGCCCCCGCCTTGGAGGCGAACAGCAACGCCTCGCTCACCGCCTCGATGGTCAGCGCCACGATGATCTGGTTCGCAACCTTGGTGGTCTGGCCGTCGCCATTGCCGCCGACATGCGTGACATTCTTCCCCATCGTTTCAAACAGGGGCTTCATCGCATTGAACGCCCGCTCCCGCCCGCCAACCATGATGGTCAGGCTGGCCGCCTTGGCGCCAACTTCGCCGCCGGAGACCGGCGCGTCGAGATAGTCGGCCCCGAGCGCATCGATCCAACGTGCAAACTCCTTGGTCGCCAGCGGAGAGATCGAGCTCATATCCGTCACGATCATGCCTTTGGAGATGCCCTCCGCCACGCCGCCTTGACCGAACAGCACGGCTTCGACATGCGGAGTGTCCGGTACCATGATGATCACGGCGTCCGCTTCCTGCGCCACCTGCCTGGCGGACTCGCAAGCGGTGCCGCCGGCCGCAATCAACTCGGGCGCAACAGGTACGACGTCGTGCAGGAACAGGCGATAGCCGGCAGCCAGGAGGTGGCCGGCCATCGGACGTCCCATGGTGCCAAGTCCGATGAATCCGATGTCTTTCATTGTCGTTGCTCCTGTCAGCCGGATGAAAGCGTTTTTCGGCGAGCGACTCTCGGCTCGCGTGAAGAAAACGCGACAAATAAATTCCAGAGCTCCGTCCCGATTCAATCGGAACGGAACAGGCTCTAGGTCACGAAAGTCTGCGCGGCGTGCCAGCCGAGGCTCTCGAGCGTGGTCGTCCGCGGCTTGTATTCGCACCCGATCCAGCCCCGATACCCGATGCTGTCGAGATGCTTGAACAGATAGGAGTAGTTGATCTCGCCGGTTCCCGGCTCATAACGGCCCGGATTGTCGGCGAGCTGGACATGCGCGATCCGGCCGAGATGCTTCCGCAGGGTCCGCGCGATATCACCTTCCATGATCTGCATGTGATAGATGTCGTACTGGATGAACAGATTGGACGAGCCCACCTCGGAAATGAGCTGCACCGCCTGTTCCGTACGGTTCAGGAAGAAGCCGGGAATATCGAGCGTATTGATCGGTTCGACCAGGAGCTTGATGCCGTGCTGGCCGAGCGCGCCGGCAGCGAAGCGCAGGTTGGACACGAGGACGTCCTGCAGTTCTGCCCTATCCGTATCGGCTGGAGCGATGCCGACCAGGCAGTTCAGCTGCCGGCAATCCAGCGCCTTTGCGTAATCGATTGCACGCACCACGCCGTCGCGAAATTCATCGACCCGATTGCGCAGGATCGCAATGCCCCGTTCGCCGGCGGCCCAGTTGCCGGCCGGAAGATTGTGCAGCACCTGGGTCAGCCCACAGCGCGCCAATTCCTCCCGCAACGCGCCCTTCTCGAAGTCATAAGGAAAAAGATACTCGACTGCGTTGAAGCCGGCGGCCTTGGCGGCTGCGAACCGATCGAGAAACGGCAGCTCGTTGAAGAGCATGGTGAGGTTGGCGGCAAATTGAGGCACGGGTCGTATCTCCGCTTGAAGCGCTGAAAGATGTCGTCAGGCCGGCAACAGCGTGCCGGATCGTGACGCGCTCGGGACGTCATCGAGCGGAAGATCGAGCACTTCCTCGAACTCGACGATGTTGTCGATCTCCGTTCCCATGGCGATATTCGTCACCCGCTCGAGAATGAACTCCACCACCACGGGCACGCGATGCTTCGCCATCAGCTCGCGTGCGGTCGCGAACGCCGCCTGCGCGTCGTTCGGGTCCGTCACACGGATCGCCTTGCACCCCAGCCCCTCCGCGACGGCCACATGGTCGACGCCGTAAACCCCGATCTCGGGCGCGTTGATGTTCTCGAACGATAGCTGGACGTGATAGTCCATGTCGAAGCCGCGCTGGGCCTGCCGGATCAGGCCGAGATATGAATTGTTCACGACGACGTGGATGTAGGGCAGATTGAACTGCGCCCCGACCGCGAGCTCCTCGATCAGGAACTGGAAGTCGTAATCACCCGACAGCGCGACAATGTCGCGATCGGGATCGGCGGCACGCACGCCAAGCGCGGCCGGCAGCGTCCAGCCGAGAGGGCCGGCTTGGCCAGCGTTGATCCAATTGCGTGGATTGTAGACGTTGAGGAACTGGGCGCCGGCGATCTGCGACAAGCCGATCACGGTCACGTAACAGGTGTCGCGGCCGAAGGCCTTGTTCATTTCCTCGTACACGCGCTGCGGTTTGATCGGGATGTTATCGAAGTGGCTCTTGCGCAGCATCGAACGCTTGCGGTCGCGACAGGCGGCGGGCCAGGCCTGCCGATCGCGCAGCCTCCCCGACTTCCGCCACTCCCTGGCGACGCTCACGAACATTTCCAGCGCAGCCTTGGCGTCCGAAACGATACCGAGGTCCGGATTGAAGACCCGTCCGATCTGCGTCGGCTCGATGTCGACATGGACGAATTTGCGGCCCTTCGTATAGGTCTCGATCGAGCCGGTATGCCGGTTGGCCCAGCGGTTTCCGATGCCGAGCACGAAATCGGATTCGAGCATCGTGGCGTTGGCGTAGCGATGGCTGGTCTGCAGGCCGACCATGCCTGCCATCAGCGCGTGATCGTCAGGAATGGCGCCCCACGCCATCAGCGTCGGGACCACGGGAACGTTGACCGCTTCGGCGAAGGCGACCAGCAGCTCGGACGCATCGGCGTTGATCACGCCGCCGCCGGCCACGATCAGCGGCCGCTCCGCGGCGTTCAGCATCTCGAGCGCCTTCTCGATCTGCTTGCGCGTCGCCGCCGGCTTGTAGACCGGCAGCGGTGAATAGGTCTCGTCGTCGAACTCGATCTCGGCCAATTGCACATCGAGCGGAAGATCGATCAGCACCGGTCCCGGCCGTCCCGACCGCATGACATGGAAAGCCTGGCTGAACACGCGCGGCACCAGCGCCGGCTCGCGCACTGTGACGGCCCATTTCGTCACCGGCTTTGCGATCGCCTCGATGTCGACGGCCTGGAAATCCTCCTTGTAGAGCCGCGCCCGCGGCGCCTGACCCGTAATGCAGAGGATCGGAATCGAATCCGCGATCGCCGAATAGAGGCCGGTGATCATATCGGTGCCGGCGGGGCCCGATGTGCCGATGCAAACGCCGATATTGCCTGCCTTCGCCCTGGTATAGCCTTCCGCCATATGCGAGGCGCCTTCGACGTGCCGCGCCAGGATATGACTGATCGAGCCGTTGCGCTTCAGTGCGGAGTAAAGCGGATTGATCGCCGCGCCGGGAACGCCAAAAGCGCAAGTGATCCCCTCGCGCTCCAGTATGCGGACCGCTGCATCCACCGCTCGCATCTTCATGTGATGATCCCGCTTCGCTATGAGTTGGCCTGAGCAGGATCATCAGGCCCGCGAGCATCGATCTCAACGCAATCGATTGGAATTTCCGCGCTGTGGCAACGCTCGCGATTTCTTGCGCGTCTTCAAACGATTAGCCTCAGCGTAGAAATGGAAATCGTTGCGGACGGAATCGCAGCCAGCCTTACGCCTGCGCTTGCTGCGTGCGGTTCCCGCGAAGTTCGGCCGTGAGTTCGGCTGCGATCCGGTGCACGATCGTGCCGATCTCGGGCAAGCGTTCGTTCGTCAGCCTGTCGGCCATGCCCGATACCGAGATTGCGGCATATGGTTCGTTGCAATCATTGAAGACGACCGCGGCCACGCAGCGCAGGCCGAGGCGCGCCTCTTCATCATCCACCGCATACCCCTGACGCCGCACGATCTCCAATTCCTTGAACAACTCGCCGGGCCGCACGATCGACTTTTCCGTCAGCCGCGGCATGCCCTGGCGGCGAATGATCGCGTTGACGTCGGCATCGGAATAGGTGGCCAGCACCGCCTTGCCCACTCCCGAGGCGATCATCGCGACGCGTCCGCCGACCTTGGTCAGCGAGCGCATGATCTCACGGCTTTCAATGCGGGACACGACAATGATGGATTCGTCATCGACCACGGCAAGATTGGCCGTTTCCCTGGTCTGGTCGCGCAGCTTGCGCAGATAAGGCAGCGCCTGCGCGGCAAAATTCCGCCGGCGCACGAAGGTCGAGCCGACCACGAAGCTTTGGGCGCCGATGTGCCACTTGGACTCCTCGCGGTCGAACTGCACGAACCTGCGGTTCTCGAGCGTGGTCAGCAGACGATGAACGGTCGAGGGCGACAGGCCGGTACGGATCGCCAGATCGGTCAGCCGATAGCCTTCATCATCCTCTGCAAGTGTCTCCAGGATTTGCATGGCGCGATCAACGGACTGAACACCGCCGTCGCGCGCGTCCAGATCCGGCTGCGCGCGAAGATCGGGATCGGATGGCTTGCGCCGGATCGGCTCTCTTTTCATCACGACTTGCCCCTAACCGGTTGCGGTTCAGAACGAAATTGCTCGTCGAGAACGAGCGCCAGAATTGGCATATGGCATACCATAACGCTCAGGAGTCAAGGGAACGAAATCTGCGAATAGGTCAGTATTTTTGCCATTCTTCTTTTAAATGGCTCGATTCTTTTGTTTGACTTCTGGGATAATGTATACCACGATTATTTCGAGACGACCTAATCACGCAACCGGGAGAACGCTGCCATGTACGTCGGGGACATCCTTCGCAACAACAGTCCACACCTGGTGGCGATCGGCTCCAACGAAACCGTGAGCATTGCGGCGAACCTGATGTACGCGAGCAATGTCGGCGCCCTCGTGGTCAGAAGCGCCTCGCGCAGCAAGGACGCCGCCGTGGTCGGAATGTTCAGCGAGCGCGACGTCGTTGCTGTGATCGCCGAGCGCGGCACCAATGGTCTTGCCATGAAAGTCGCGCAGTTCATTTCGCCGCGGCCGCTGGTGTCCTGCAATTCGCAAGATGCGCTCACGGATGTCGAGCGACTCATGGCCCGTCACGGGATCCGCCATATCCCCGTCATCGACAACGGCCGGCTCGTCGGCGTCGTGAGCATGCGGGACATCACCCTTGCTTTCGAGGAAGCCGCCTGCGCGGCCTGACAGACTTACCCAAGGCCATTGCCACGCTACTCGGTTCGAGCCGCTGCGGCTCCTGCTGTGTCCCCATTCTGCTTGCGAGGATCTCATGAGAATCTGCATCTACGGCGCCGGTGCGATCGGCGGCTATCTCGGTGTCGAATTGATGCGCGCTGGCGCCGATGTCAGCCTGGTCGCACGCGGCGCGCATCTCGCCGCAATGCGGCAGAACGGCCTGAAGCTCCTGATCGGCGACGAGGAGCGCGTCGTGCATCCTCGTTGTACCGACAGCCCCGCCGAACTCGGCGAGCAGGATTACGTCATCATTTGCCTCAAGGCGCATTCGATCACCGGCGTCATCGAGCCGATGCGACCGCTGCTGGGCGATCGGACCCGCATCGTCACCGCCGTCAACGGCATTCCCTATTGGTATTTCCACAAGCATGGTGGTCGGCACGAAGGATCGACGCTCGAGAGCATCGATCCTGGCGGTCGGCAGTGGAACGAGCTGGGCCCCGAACGCGCCATCGGCTGCGTGGTTTACCCCGCCACCGAAATTGAGGCGCCCGGCGTGATCCGCCACGTCTACGGCAACAACTTTCCGCTGGGCGAGCCCTCCGGCGAGATCACACCCGACGTCCAGAAACTTTCCGAGCTGTTCGCGGCCGCGGGCATGAAAGCGCCCGTCCTCGACCGCATCCGTGACGAGATTTGGCTCAAGCTGTGGGGCAACGTCTGTTTCAATCCAATCAGCGCCCTCACCCACGCGACCCTCGACGTGATCTGCAGCAATCCGGGCACGCGCGCGCTGTCCAGAGCGATCATGCTGGAGGCCCAGGCGATTGCGGAAAGCCTCGGCGTCAAGTTTCGGGTCGATGTCGAACGCCGCATCGAAGGTGCGCGCAAGGTCGGAGCGCACAAGACCTCGATGCTGCAGGATCTCGAGCGTGGACGTCCGGTCGAGATCGATCCGCTGATCACCGTGGTGCAGGAGATGGGCCGGATGACCGGGATCGCGACACCCGCCCTCGATGCGGTGCTGGCCCTGGTCGCGCAGCGCACCAGGCTGGCCGGCCTCTATGACGGGGCGGCCGGCGCCGCAGCGGCAGAAACGCTGGCGGTGGCGTGATCCCGATGGCCAATGTTACGCGCTGGGTCCGCTTCCGCCACCATGACAAAATCGGCTTCGGGCAACTCACCCCGTCCGGCATCTCCGTGCACGAAGGGGACATGTTCGGCGACCCGCGACCGACTGGACAAATGCTGGCGCTGGACGACGTCGAGCTGCTCGCCCCGACGCAACCGAGCAAGATCATCGCGCTCTGGAACAATTTTCACGCACTGGCGGAGAAGCTGAAATCACCTGAGCCTGCCGAACCGTTGTACCTGTTGAAAGCGCCAACCAGCGTCACCACGCCTGGCGCGATCATCACGCGCCCCTTGGGCTACGATGGCAAGACGACCTACGAAGGCGAGCTTGGCATCGTCATCGGCAGGAGCTGCACCGCGGTCGCGCCCGAGCAGGCCGACGCCTTCATCTTCGGTTACACCTGCACCAACGACGTCACCGCCGCGGACATCCTCAATCGCGACCCGACCTTCCCGCAATGGGCACGGGCCAAGGGCTTCGACGGATATGGCCCCTTCGGTCCCGTCATTGCCTCAGGCCTCGACCCCGCAAGCCTTGTGGTGCGCACCATCCTGAACGGCGTCGAGCGCCAGAACTACCCGATCGCGGACATGATCTTCAGCGCACAGACGCTGGTCAGCAAGATCTCGCACGACATGACGCTGTTGCCGGGCGACCTGATCTGCTGCGGGACATCGATTGGCGTCGGGGTGATGAAGGAGCCCGTCAACACGGTCACCGTCGCGATCGACGGAATCGGCGAGTTGACCAACGAGTTTCGTCAGTAGGCGCGGCGGGACGATAGCCCGACGCAGCCGGCCCAAACGACAGTTATCTGCCTCAGGAGCACACATGAACTCCACGAAACCGGCATCATCGCCCGGCGGCTTCCGCTGGCTGCAGCTGGCGATCGGCATCGTCTGCATGGCGATGATCGCCAACCTGCAATATGGGTGGACACTGTTCGTTGACCCGATCGACGCGAAGTTTCACTGGGGTCGTCCAGCCATCCAGCTCGCCTTCACGATTTTCGTGATGACGGAGACATGGCTCGTGCCGGTGGAGGCCTGGTTCGTGGACAAATACGGCCCCCGCATCGTCATCATGTTCGGCGGGCTGATGATCGGGTTGGCCTGGGTGATGAACTCATACGCCTCCTCTCTCGTCACGCTCTATGCGGCAGCAATCGTCGCGGGCATTGGCGCCGGCGCCGTTTACGGCACTTGCGTCGGCAATGCGCTGAAATGGTTTCCAGACCGGCGCGGCTTGGCCGCAGGGGCAACCGCCGCCGGGTTTGGCGCCGGTGCGGCGCTCACCGTCGTCCCGATTGCCAACATGATTGCCGCCAGCGGCTACCAGAGCACCTTCCTGACCTTCGGGATCGGGCAAGGCCTCATCGTCATCCTGCTGGCCTGGTTCGTCCGGCCACCGCATGGCGTCGAAGCACCCAGAAAAAAGCGTCTCAATCTGCCGCAAAGCGCGATCGACTACACCCCGCCCCAGGTGTTGCGCACCCCGATCTTCTGGGTCATGTACCTGGTGTTCGTCATGGTGGCTTCCGGCGGGCTGATGACCGCCGCGCAGATCGGACCGATCGCCCATGACTTCAAGATCGCGGACACGCCGGTCACGCTGGCGGGCTTCCAGATGGCGGCACTGACCTTTGCCATCTCGCTCGATCGCGTCTTCGATGGTTTCGGCCGTCCGCTCTTTGGCTGGGTCTCCGACAATATCGGCCGCGAGCACACGATGTTCATCGCGTTCGCGACTGCGGCGCTGATGTTGCTGACGCTGTCCACCTACGGTCACGTTCCGGTTGTCTTCGTGCTGGCCACGGCGATCTATTTCGGCGTCTTCGGCGAAATCTACAGCCTGTTTCCCGCGACGTCGGGCGACACGTTCGGCGCCAAATACGCAACCACCAACAACGGCATGCTCTACACGGCGAAGGGCACGGCGGTGCTGCTCGTGCCGCTCGCGAGCATCATCTCTTCCCAGCTCGGCTGGCAGGCCGTGTTCATCGTCGCGGTTGCACTCAATGCCACCGCTGCCCTCACCGCGTTGCTCCTGATCAAGCCGATGCGACGCGCGTTCATTCTCGGCAGTGAAGCGACGGCAAGCGCCGCAATCGCTCGCGCAAAGGTCTTCCCTGATGACGCATCCGTGTCTTACGACCGTCTCGAGAAGGCGCCATAACAAGAGACCTGTTGGCCGGAGCGCAAACGATTGAACGACAAATGGACGGATGTGCGAGCTCGGACCGCCCTGCGGCGAATCCTTGACGCCGCCATCGCGAGCGCCGATCCAAGGATCACGATTGCCGACGCCCTGCCGGCAAAGCCGAAGGGCAGATGCATCGTCGTCGGCGCAGGTAAGGCGTCGGCGGCAATGGCGGCGGGCCTCGACGCGGCATGGCCTGACGTCGAGCTTTTGGGGGTCGTCGTCACGCGCCACGGCCATTCGGTTCCAGCCGGCCGCATCGAAGTGCTCGAAGCGTCTCACCCCGTGCCGGATGACACGAGCGAGGCCGCTGCCCTTCGCATGCTGCGCGCCGTCGAGGGGCTTTCGGCAGACGATCTCGTCATCGCCCTGATGTCCGGCGGCGGCTCGGCGCTGATGACCCTTCCGGCACCTCCGATGACTCTCGCCGACAAGCAGGCGGTCAATCGGGCACTCCTCGCAAGCGGCGCGACAATTGCCGAGATGAACGTCGTCCGCAAACATTTGTCCGCGATCAAGGGCGGGCGGCTGGCGCTGGCCGCCCGCCCCGCCCGCGTCACGACCCTCGTGATCTCAGACATTCCCGGCGACGATCCCGCGGCGATTGCCTCCGGTCCCTCGCTGCCGGACAGCAGCACAAAAGCCGATGCGCTGGAGATCGTTGGCCGGTTTGCCATCGACCTGCCGGAAGCGGCGCGGCTTGTGCTTGAACAAGCGGACGAGACGCCCAAGCCCGGCGAGATCGATGCCGACGTCCGCATCCTTGCCGCTCCATTCCATGCGCTTGACGCTGCGGCCAACGCCGCCCGAGACGAAGGCTTGACGCCGATCGTCCTTGGCGACGCGATCGAGGGCGAGGCACGGGAACTCGGAACCGTGATGGCCGGCATCGCCCTATCAGTCGCGAGGCACGCGCAGCCAGGGCCCGCCCCCACGGTGCTGCTGTCCGGAGGCGAAACGACGGTGACGATCGGGCGCGGGCCGGCGGGACGCGGCGGCCGCAACACCGAATTCCTGCTGGGGCTTGCCGTCGCCCTGTCCGGCGCATCCGATATCTGGGCCATTGCGGGCGACAGCGATGGAATTGATGGAACGGAAGATGCGGCTGGCGCTTTGATCGGTCCGGATACGCTGCGGCGCGCCGCCGCGAACCTGCTTGACGCACGGGCGCACCTGGCTGCCCATGACAGCTATACGTTCTTCGACCGCCTTGGAGACCTCGTGCGCACCGGGCCAACGCTTACCAATGTCAACGATATCCGCGCCGTGCTGATTGCAGCCGGCAAGCCGGGAATCAAGCCAGCAATGAGGTGACCCATGCGCCGCCATCGACGCGCCAAGATCGTCGCAACCGTCGGTCCCGCCAGCAGTTCCCCCGAGATGCTCGAGGCGCTGCTGCTGGCTGGCGTCGATACATTCCGCCTGAACTTCAGTCACGGAACGCAGAGCGATCACGCACGCATTCACGCGGCGATCCGAAAGCTGGAACAGGAAGTCGGCCGGCCGATCGGCATCCTGATGGACCTCCAGGGTCCGAAGATCCGCGTCGGCACCTTGCGCGATGGAAAGATCGCCGCAGCGGCCGGAGAGACCATTCGATTCGTTTTGTCCGGATCGGATGGCGACCGAACCGCAATTCCCCTCCCGCATCGGGAGATCTTTGCCGCCGTTGCCCCTGGCCATGACCTTCTGATCGACGACGGCAGGGTCCGCGTTCGCGTTACCGGGCTCGGTGACGATTTCATCGAAGCCAAGGTGATCGTCGGCGGCACGATCTCGAATCACAAGGGCGTCAATCTGCCGGGCACGGTCCTCGATCTTTCACCGCTGACCGCGAAGGATCGCCTCGATCTGGAGTTCGGCCTGAAACTTGGCGTGGATTGGGTTGCTCTGTCGTTCGTGCAGAAGCCCTCGGACATCATCGAGGCGAGAGGTCTCATTGGGGACCGCGCCGGTCTGATGGCCAAGATCGAGAAGCCGGCGGCGCTCGAACGGATCGACGACATCATCCAGTTGTGCGACGCCATCATGGTTGCGCGGGGAGATCTCGGCGTCGAAATCCCGCATGAGGACGTGCCGGGGCGCCAGAAGGAGCTGGTGCGGGCCTGCCGTCTCGCGGTGAAGCCCGTGATCGTCGCCACGCAAATGCTCGACTCGATGGTCGCCGCCCCTACGCCGACACGTGCGGAAGTCTCCGACGTTGCGACCGCCATCTATGACGGCGCAGACGCAGTGATGCTGTCGGCGGAGTCCGCGACAGGGCGATATCCGCGCGAGGCGGTCGAGATGATGGACCGCATCATCCGCAGCACCGAACAACACAAGATGTACCGCTCGATCGTCGAGGCGACCCAGCCCGGCGAAGAGCAGACGCCACCGCACGCCGTGGCAACGGCAGCGGCCGATCTCGCCTCCGTCGTTCACGCCGCCGCCATCGTGGCCTATACGTCGAGCGGCACGACGGCCGCACGCGTCGCGCGCAAGCGGCCGAGCCGCCCGATCCTCGCCATCACCCCGAGCCGCGAAGTGTCCCGCCGCCTGTGCCTGCTTTGGGGCGCTCACAGCGTGCTTTCCGACGACGTTCAGAGCTATGAGGAGATGGTCGAGCGCGCAACTACATTCGCGCATGCAGAGCAGTTTGCATCGAGCCGCGATCTGCTGGTCGTTGTCGCCGGCATTCCCTTTGGACAAGCGGGAACAACCAACAATCTACGGGTCGTATCGCTGCCCTGAGAGAACCGTCGGCCCGAGCGATTGCATCATCAGCGCACCGCGCGGCAAGGCGAGCGCGATGGTCGCGTGCATTCCCGATCGCCTAGGTCAGCATCGAGATGATCGATTGAAGCTGATCGGATGCTGACGTCACGAGCCCGTCGAACGATGTCTGACCGTGAGCCGCGGCTCGCAGGATGCATTCCGCAACAGCGGCCTTGAGACCGAACACGGATTGATCCGCCGGCACGCTTGCCATGACTGCATCCAACGCATCGCGCATCGTCTGAATCAGTTCGGCGCTGTACTTCATGGCTGTCCCTCCGCACGCTCAAGATAGGCCGGCCGTGCCAGGTCGCCACTCACAAGCGCGCGATTCCAAATTGCCTTTTCTTAATGCAGTGACAGATACGTGAACCGGCGAGCGTTAGAGGTCTCTCTCGGCAAGCTTGCGAAACGCATCGGGCACCGAATGAACCGCCTCGAGCGCCGCTGAACCATATCCGATCGCCTCCCAGCCAAAGCGATCGCGGATTTTGTCGATCGCACGGTCCGCCGCCCAGCGGGCGATCCCTGTCGGGCTTCCAGGGCGAAGCGCTTCGTCCTCCAGTCCGAGTGGAAGCTCCAGCGCAAGATCCCAATGCTCCTCGAGATGCGACACCGAGATCGCCAACAGCGAGATGATCTTCGCGCCGGGATGGTCGGCAAGGGCAGCGCGCACCAGATTCTCGGCGAGCCGGGCCAGGACGATGGTCGTGCACACCGGCGCATCGAGCGTCATCGAGCGCGTCACCGACTTCAGGTTGGCGAAGCGGACGCGCACCGTCACGGTTCGTCCAGGCCGCGACTTCGCCCGAAGCCGTGTGGCGACGCGGTCGGCGAGATGAAGCAGTGTTGGCCGAATGACTTGCTCGATCGCAGGCTTTCGGCCGAGCGCCGATTGTGCTCCCGCGGATCGCGCACGCCGGTGTGGCTTGAGCTGTCGCGGATCGCGATTCCAGGCCAGCGCGGCAAGTTTCTCGCCCGCTGCCGGACCGAGCAAGCGCGTCAGCGACCGTTCCGACAATTTGGCGAGCTGACCGATCGTCGCAACGCCGATCGCGCCCAACCGGGCCCTGGTGACCGGCCCTACCCCCCACATCAACTCAACCGGCAATTCGTGAAGGAAGCTTAGTTCGGCGTCGGGATCAACGACGACAAGTCCGTCGGGCTTTGCGACCTGCGAGGCGATCTTCGCCAGATGCTTGGTGCGGGCGACGCCGACCGAGATCGGAAGGCCGAGCTCGCTACGCACGCGCCGCCGGATCGACGCGGCTATTTCGGCAGGCGTTCCGAACAGGTGAGTACAGCCGGCAACATCCGCAAACGCCTCGTCGATCGAAATTCGCTCGACCAGCGGCGTGAAGTCGCCGATCACCTTGATGGCCGCGTCGCCCAGCCGCTGGTAATCGCTGAAATGGCCGCCGACGAAAACAAGTTGCGGGCACAGTTGGCGGGCTTCCCGCCCCGACATGCCGCCATGCACCCCGAAGGCCTTGGCCTCATAGGACGCCGCAAGCACAACCCCGCCCCCGACGGCGATCGGCTTGCCGCGCAGCGACGGCTCGAGCAGTTGCTCGACCGATGCGTAGAAAGCATCGAGGTCCGCATGAAGGATGGTGGCTGCGGCTGCCATCTCGACCCGTTCATCCCTGACCTGACCGAAGCCGCCCGTCTCCGGACGCGGAAATTGACTATAGAACAAAATAGGAACATTCTGAAATCGAGTCAATCCAGCACGCGTCGTCGCGGCTGCTGGCGCCGCGAACGAGCGAGTCGTCAACGCGCGCCGCCACTGCGCGAGGGGGTCTGCATGACGGCGGCTTCTGCGATGGACGACCGCACGAAGCTTGCGCGTATTGCCGCACCGGCTCACGCATCAGCCGGCTGACTTTGCCGCGCAGGGCTTTTTCGGCTAGATATTTTGCAATGACCGACCAATCTCATCAGGTGGACTTCCAAGCTGCGGCCCACCTCTACAAATGGCCTTCGCTCAACAACGCGAGGCGAGAGGATCGCGCGCCCTATATGGTCGTCAACGGAACGCTCGATCAATGCATTCGGGATTTCATGGGCAAGCCCGAGAAGACGCGACATCTTTACGAGATCCGGACCAAGTCGCAGCCTCCCCTCGTCCCCGACGTGCTGTCACCCGAGCATGTGATCGAGCTCTCCAGGCTTCGCGAGTTTCTCTGAGGCGCGCAGCGAACGCGATCCCGACGCGTCGCGTTTGCGGAGCGACTTATCCATCTGTCGTAGGTCTGGTGCCGGATTGTTTGCCCCTTGGGGAGCCGGTACACTTGCTCGACTCCCTGACTGACCGACGTCCGTGCCGGCATGATTGATCCGCTTCGACCCGCTGAGGCTCGCACGTCGCCTGCACGGGAGAGGAACGGCCGCACGGCTGGTTGATCGGGCATCGCGAGGCGCCGCATGAGGTTCAATCTGGCGATCCTGAGTGTGCTGGCCGCAAGGCCCGGGGAGCGGATCGCGATCGATGAGGTCAGCCGCGAGGTCAAGCGCATGATCGCGGCCGGCGATGAAGCCACGCAGTCGAAGCGGCCGTCCGAGCTTGGCGACGCCGACGTCTTCCAATCGGGATGGGCATCGATCAACGATGCGGGCCTGCAGATCACCGATTCGGGGCTCTCGTTGTGGCGCTCGCTTGAAACCGCCCGCATCGAGCAAAGACTCGATCCACAGGAAACGGAACAATTGGACGCTGTTGCAGCCGACACGCGCCATCCAGGTGCGGACACCGCAATCGACCATCCCGACGGCGTTGATCTCGAGCTCCCCGGCGTGACGCGCGAGGATCACGATAGCCGCCAGCCATCCGGCCAGGGCCGTTCGGCTACTGCTCCCGACATCCCCTCGGCGCACTCTCCGATCGTCCCTGCGCCTGCATTCGGCTCGTTTCAAGCGACGAACCGCACGGCTTCGTGGCTATCCGGTCTGGTCAGCTTGCTCGGCACGACCATGCCCAAATTCGCCGCCGCGCGGCGACGGCGATCCGCGGAGGATATCCCGGATCGTCGTGCCGATCGTCGAGGCGGATTGACGGGGCTGGCGGTGGCGTGCCTCAGCCTGATCTCGGTCGTCGCCTGCGTTGCCGCCGCGATTGCACTTGGTCAGCTTTCTTCGCTGAAGTCGGACATCGCTGCGTTGCGGCGGGAGGTCGCCCCGCTGCGGGAACGCCTCGCACGACTCGAACAGGTCGAAGTCGCAAAACGCGATGCCGCCCAGCAGGAAGATGCGCAAAACAAGGCCGAGGCGGACAAGAAGCTGCCTGACGGCGCAGGCGAACAGGCCGCGCTCAGCCTCTCGCGTGAAGAGATTCAGCTGATAAGGGAGTACATCAAGGCAGCGCCTTCGGGCGGCGCAGCCGTCGCGCCGATCAACGTCGGCGATCCCGTCACCGGCGGAATGATTCCGCTGCCGTCGTCGTTGACGGAAAAAGTGCCGCGGCTTCTCGGTGCGAGATTCGCCACCCGCAACGGCGCCATCGTCATCAGCACACGAAACAGCCGCCGCGTCGATGCCGTGCTGATGCCGAACTAGCTGACTTAAACGAAGCGCTTTTGGCCTCCCGCGATAGCGAACCGAGATTTTTCGGGAAGCTCACCCTTATTCGGAATGCTAGAGTGCCACGGGCCCCTTCCCGGCACTCATCAATCCCGACCGTCGACAACGCGACCCGCGGTCGCGTCGCCGCGATTAACGAACCTGTAAGCCATCCACTTTCACATGGAATTAACCAGTGGCAAAGCGTCGCTTTCGGAATTGCGATTCGGGACGCCCTGGCCCAAGCGAGACAATTCGGGAAGACCGGCCCATCGCAGGATCTGACCAAAGCCTCGCTCAAATCAGTGTTTGCGTGATCGGAGTTTGGGTCGATGTCCAGGAAGTGCAGCACCTGCCAGCATGTGAAGCGGGCCGAGATCGACCGGCGGCTGGCCGCCGGAGAGCCTGGCAGCCAGATTGCCCAGGACTATGGCATCAATCCGTCGAGCCTGCATCGCCACCGCACCAACTGTCTCAAGCTTGCCTCCTCCAGCCTGATCATGAAGGAGGCGGCGCGAGGGACCGCCGCGGCGGCGTGTCTTCCCTCACCCGGCCAGCTCGGCAACGCCTATGCCGAGCTGAAAGACCGCATCGATGGCATCGCACGCCAGGCCGCAGCGGAGGGCTCGTTGAAGACGGCGCTCTCCGGCCTGAACTCGGTGCGCCAGACGCTCGACAGCCTGTCCCGGCTCGCCGCCCATAACGAGGCAAACAGGAGCGCGCCGGTGCCGAACAACGGCGATCTTGACGACCTCGTCGACCGCCTCATCCTTCGCTTCGATCACGAACCGGAGCTGAAAGAAAAACTCGCCCGAGCCCTCCTGGAGATGAACGATGAACAGCTTGCGTGATGCTGCCTACAAGCTCGATCCGGCGCTGTGGGTGGAAGAGATCGTCGGCGAGACACCCTCCGCCTGGCAGAAACAATTCCTTCGTGCCCCGCGGGGCGTTCAAATCCTCGCCCTCACAGCGCGGCAGATCGGCAAGACAACGACCGCAGCATGGGCCATCGCACATCACATGGTCCATCATAATAACAGCCTTTCGGTGGTGGTTTGTCCATCGCAGCGCCAAAGTGGTGAAGCGGTAAGGCGGGTGAACGATACATTGACGGCCGCGCGGCTCGATCTCGACGTCGACAACACCTATGGCCTCGAACTGAAGAACCGCTCGCGCGTCCTGGCGCTGCCCGGCAGCGATGACTCAATCCGGGGCCTATCGGTTGACGGCTGGATCATTGCCGACGAGGCGGCACGGCTCTCGACCGACCTGATCGCAGCGGTCCGTCCGATGCGCGCGCGCTTTGCGCATTCACGATTTGCGATGCTGTCAACGGCCTGGAGTCGGACTGATCCGTTCTGGCAGGCCTGGGAGAGCGAGGGCGACTGCTGGATGAGACTGCGGGCCACCGCGGGCATGCCGGACTTCCCGCTGACAGCCGAATTTCTCGAGCAGGAGCGCGCTGCGCTCGGCGAAGACGCTTACAAGCGGGAGTATCTGGGCATCCCTGCAGGCGCCCATACGAGCCCGTTCACCTGGGAGCTGTTCGATCGAGCGATCTGCGTGACGCCTCCGCTGGCACCGGTCGGCGCAGCGCTGCTGCCCGACGCTGACGTTCCGCGCGCGGCCCCCAATCCCTTCCGTTCCCTCTCGACTGCGAGGTTATTCCGATGAATTACAATCCCTACGACGTGACGACATGGGGAATTTTTCACCCTCTCCTTCTGGCTCACGATGTCGGGCGCACCCGCGATCGCTCGACTGCGGTGATCGGGGGCAACAGTCCTGGCGGCGAAGGTCTGATCGGACTTCGCGAAGCAGTCGAACTGCCCCAACAGCTCTACGGTTCGGGACGGGCCAACGCGCTGGCTGAGGTGGATCGCCGGTGGGGCCACAACGCCTTGGTCATTGCCGACCTCAGCAATGATGCAAGCTATGCCGAGGTTTTGCAGCAGACATTCGGACCCCGGGTGATCGGGCTGCAGATCAGCCGGTCCGGTGATGGCACGGTGGTTGAACGGCGCCTCTGTGGCCACGGCGCGATCCTGGTGTACACCGTCGGCCGGAGCTTCCTGATCGAGCAATTCCATGGTTTCATGCAAGCCAACCAGGTGCGTTTCGCCGCCGCGCCCGAACTCGTAAAGGCGTTTGAGCAGCTCAGCGAACTCGATGTCGAGCGCCGTCAGAGCGGGACCGTCTACACCTGCCGCGCGGGCAAGCATGACGATCTCGGCATCTCCTGCGCCATGCTGGCCTGGGCCGCGCGCCACCGGCATCTAACGTCCTGGTTTCGGACCGCCGCGGCAGCTCGACGACCCCGGCGCCCGCGCCCCAAGGTCAGTTGGGAGGCCTGGATATAATTCAAGGGATGATTGCCGGCCATTGCCGGCATGATCCCCGCCAGGTCGGGTTGAACGGTCTGTTCGCGCGCTTTGCGAGGCGGGGCAAGCCGCGTGAACAGCCGCAGCGGTCCATGAGGCGGACCTCGAGGTTGCAGAACCGCACGATATGACAACGGAAAAGGGAATTCGGGCTCAAGCATATCGGATCTACCCCCGCGTTCAGAGAAGCGGGAAAGCGGATTGCCGATTGCGTCAGCGAACTACTCGATCGGCAACGGAGCAATTCGATGTCGTTCCGCGTGAACCGGTAGACCCGATCGAAGGGCATACTCCCGCACCCAAATTGGCGTCACAGCTATCTGTCGTACACGTTAGACAACGTCGCGCCATCTACTAAAATTTCAGGAGCCGCGGTCGGAACGCAAGTCATTGCCGACGTCGCAATCGCAGCGGCGATATCGACCTGCCGGCCACCGGGTGTTTCAAACATCCCAGCCTCACGGACGACGAATCTTATTTTCGCGCACGTCACGCGGTGCAAACATATTCTCAGTTCTACCTCGAACATTGCTCAGGATGCTGGCTGCAAAGGAGACCAGCACCTGCTGGTGAAGCCCGTCCCAACGATCCGCACCGGGCACGCCGTTTGCGAGAATGTCGAAGCAGCAGAGCTGCCGGCCGGACCTGTTCGAGTTGGCGCTGCGACCTCCTACGACCGCGAATAGGTCATGACGTAATCGGTTTACGGGCTCATTAGCTCTGACAGAGCCGACCACGGCAAGCTCCGGCTCGATCCGTATCAAGCGTTCGTTGTGAAGCGGTTCAGCCAGACGCCGCACCCAGCTACGCGCGGGAGAAGGGGGCAGAGTTTGGTGCCCGCCGGGCCTAACGGCGCTCGTCTGGACCAGGTTTGCAGGCCACGACGCGCCGACCTTGTGGGCGGTGACCGCCGCCTGATCATAAATCACCCAGACACGAGGACAGGACGCATGTTGAATGGACAGGATCGCCGCACCTTCATCGGCGGCTCCGATGCCCGCATCATCATGGGCGACGATGAAGGCAATCTCATTCGGCTCTGGCAGGAGAAGCGAGGCGAAACCGAACCCGTAGACCTTTCTCAGAATCTGATCGTTCAGCTGGGTAAAGTCACCGAGGATCTCAACCGCACCTGGTATGAGCGCTGCACAAAGCACAGGATCAAGGATATCCAGCGGCGCGTTCGCCATCCGGTCCATAAATGGATGGCGGCCACGCTCGACGGTATGATCGAAGACACCGGCGCGGTGTTTGAAGCCAAGTTCATGCTGCCCTGGTCTTTCGCCGAAGAAGCCGCCGTCGAAAAACATATGGCGCAACTGCAGCACAACATGTGGGTGGTGTCTGCCCGCACCTCCGTACTTTCGATTATCACGGGCGGCGGAAAATGGGTGGAGATCACGATCTGTGCCGATCCGCTCTACCAGCATCTTCTCTTGACGGCCGAACGAAAATTCTGGCGCTGCGTTCAGACTGGCGAACAGCCGACGCTGTTTGGCGTCGAAACGCCGAGGTCGAAGCTAGAAGCCGTGCGGATCGTCGACATGTCGTCGTCGAACCACTGGGCGGAGCTTGCGGCGTGCTACCTGCGAACGCGGGTTGCGCATGGTGATCATGAAGCCGCCAAGTCGGAACTGAAGAAACTCCTGCCGGAGGATGCCAAGGAAGCGACGGGACACGGCGTCAGAGCAAAGCGCTCGAAGTCCGGCGCCATCAGCTTTGAAGCGGTCGAGATGGGGGGCGTCCATGCATCGGTCAAGTGAAAGCATCGGCGCGATCGCAGCGGCACTCGCCCGCGCGCAAGCCGAACTGACCAACCCGGAAAAGACCCTGACCGCGACGATCCGGTCGCCGTTTCCGCGCGAGGAGCCCCAAACATTCCGCTATGCGTCGCTCGCCTCTGGCCTCGACATCGTCCGCAAAACCCTCAGCCGGCAGGAGATCGCCACCGTCCAGACCACCCGCCTTGAGGTGGCAACCGGGCAGATTCATCTGACCACCCTGCTCGCCCATTCCTCCGGCGAATGGATCTCCTCCGACCTTCCGGTCTGCGCCGCCAAGGACACCGAGGCGCCGCACCGGATGGGCGCGGCCTTGACCTATGCCCGCCGCTACGCGCTGTTTGCTTTGGTCGGCATCGCCGGCGAGGACGATCTCGACGCCCCGCACGCAATGGCCGGTCCACCGGCCGCGGCGCCGCAAGCGCTCCCGGACCCGAAGGCCAAGCCTGCCAGGGGCGTTCTCAACCGCGCGCCGGTGTTGGGTCCCCCGCAGTCGGCCGAGCTCCGGGAGCGGCTGTTGAGCCAGCTCGCGGTCCTGCCTCCCGGCGATGACCTGCTCACCTGGGCAAAGGCTAGCCTTCAGCTCAAAAACACGCTCTTGGAACCGGACGCCAAGCTCGTCGAGGCCGCCTATCAGACCAAGCTGCAGGAAGCCGACCGCCTCGGGACGGTCGAACAGGCATCTCCCTTCGATTATGACGCAGGCCTGTCGCCGGATCCGCTCCCGAACGCTCCAGCTAGCACCGAGGCTACGCCTCAGGCGCACCTACCAGCTGCACCTGAGGCCGCGTTGGCCCGTCCCAAGGAGCCGCCCCGCAAGCGCTGCAAGGCGCATCTGTTGTTTGTCGGGGACCAGCCCTGCCTCGTTTGCCGGCAAACTCCGTCCGATGCCCACCATTTGAAGTTCGCCCAACCAAGAGCTCTCGGCCGCAAGGTCAGCGACGAATACACCGTCCCATTGTGTCGCGCCCATCACCACGAACTGCATCGGTATGGCAATGAAAGGGCCTGGTGGGCGAACCTGAAGATCGAGCCATTGCAGGTGGCGCAGGACTTGTGGACGGCAAGTCCGATTCACAGCCCGATGACCGCTGCCGCCGTCAGCGCGGCCGCCCCCTCCCCCCTTGGGTCGGAGGCTTCCCCACAATGAACGGGCCATTCCAAACTGCGCATGAGCTAACGCTGCCGGTCGAGTTTGAGGTGTTGGCGCCGCCTCCCCTGCTCCGGTGAACGGCTTGACCACTACCACGCGCTACGCCAGGCGAACGTTGCTGATTTGGCGCCGCGGTCGGCCATCGAATGGCTGCTTGCGATCGACGTTGCCGAACTCTCCTGGGAGACCCAGCGCTACCGCGTGCTGCGCCACCGGCTGCTTGCGACCTATCGGCAACAGGCGATTGAGGCCGCCTTACGCCGGATCGACATGGCCGGGATCGCGCCGGAGTTCGAGGACGAAGCCGACTACTACACACGGCAAAACGCGCTGAGTTGGCGGCTCGATCCTGTTGCTGCGACCGAAATCGAGGCGCGTCTGGCATCATATGGCTTCGATCAGAATTCCATCAACATGGACGTCTACGTCGAGGCGCGAGAGGTCTTCGTCTTGTTCGAGGGCCGGCTCAATGCTGCACAGGCCAGGCGGCTGGTGCTCATCAGGGAGATCAGGAGGCATCGATTCCCAGACTAAATCTGCGCTGTGGCGCCATGTTTCGGAGAAACCGGCCCCCTTTTCGATGCAACCTGTGTCAATTTTCGCTCGGCGGATAGTCCGTTTGGGCCATGATCATTTGGCCAGGGAGGGTGCAGACTTCGAGCCGTCAGGATTTTGCATTTCCTTCCTGGGCCTAGAGCCAATGGCCGCACGCACGCATTTTAAGCGGCCCGCTGTGCTGATGAACCAACGGCCCGTTGCAGCATCCCACTCCCGCGCACAGAGGGGCGGGCCGTCATGGACAAAAAGCCAATCCCCGTTGGCGAACAAATCATCACAATCGTCTTGCTGGTGATCTTCGCGCTCGTGATTTGGTACGGGGTCATGATCTGAGACTTCGCTCATCGGCGAATCCTATAGGCCTTCACAGGCCTCTTTCGCTCTTCCCTTGGCTGGCCATGGTTCAGCGCCTGCTTCATCGCCATCCACGCCAACAGCGTCCAGGCAGGCCCGCGCTCCGTGCATAGATCGGGTGCTCGACCGCAGTCTGCCAGTGCGGCAGATCATGTTCTGCTTTCGGCAGCTTCTGGACATAACTGGCGGCGTGGTGCGGCGTGGTCGGCACGCGCCCGTCCGCTAGCTCTATCGGATCCTCAAACTCCCGGCGCCAGCCTTTCCCAGCCATATTGGCATCGTCGCCGCAACTCGGTTCGAGTTCACGACCGGGGAACTACGGGAAGCTTCAAGAATCAGGATTTCCAGTTGTTCGTGAATGGCACGCGCACATCCGTCGCATAGCACCGTAGTTTCCCGGAAGGTCTATGTCTATCGGGAAAAACCGGAAATAGTTCTGGATCCGATTCAAACTTGCGATTTCCGAAACCTAGGTTCAGGCTGATCATCGCCGAAATGGGCGCCATTGGCACTGGGATTGCCCGCCGATGGAAATTTGTATAATTCATCTCGGTATAAGGATTTTCCATGTCGAAGTTTTACGTGAACACCACGGAAGCTTTGTAGTGTCTGCGCGCCGACAAGGACGGCGTAGTATCATTCGAGTACATCATCGTTGCGGCTTGCATCGTCGCTGTCGTGATCGCGGTTTTCAAGACCGACACCAGCATCTCGGCTGCTCTGGCCGGCGGAATCACCAAGATCTCGAGCGCTATGGCTGGCCTTTGATTTGACGGCTCGAAGGCGCGGGCGTGCTCCATGAGTCCTCCACGGCCCTTCCCGGGGGTCGAATAGCGACCTACAGTGAGGCCCAGCGAGTTAGGGGCCGCCGCCGGGACACGATTTTTCGAGCCCCACAGGTAGAGTTTTGCGGGGCAAAGTCCATGCTTGGAATGATTGCTGGCGACGGCCTAAATCAACGACAGGTCGGCTTTAACCTTTTCCTCGTCGGTTTCCTGATCTTGTTTCTCGAACTGGCCTGCATTCGCTGGTTCTCCGCGAAGGTCATTTTCCTTCAGTTCTTTACCAACGTTGTACTGCTCGCGGCCTTCCTCGGAATGTCTTGTGGTTGTCTTGCCGCGCGGCGGACTACCAACTGGCTTGCATTGTTCCCCGGGCTGGCCGTCATGACCTTCACTGCGGCACTCGTGACCATGGAATTGTATACAAATTGGGGGTTCGCGATCGACGTCGGCCGTCAGGCTTCGCCACAGGAAGTGTTCTTCGGTACCGAATATCGCAATCCAGATCTCGCCAAATTCGTCGTCCCGATCGAAGCGATCGCCGGGCTGTTCTTCGTCCTGATCGCACTGATGTTTGTCGGACTCGGTCAGATGCTCGGGCGCGCCTTCGATGCCTATTCCAATCGTGTCGCCGGCTATTCCTTAAACATCGGCGGCAGCCTCGCCGGCATCGTGGGGTTCTCGCTGTTGTCGTTCGCACAAGCACCGCCGGCGGCTTGGTTCGCGATCTGCTGCGCCGGCATCGCCTATCTCCTGCATCAGGACAAAGCCCTGTTGGTCCCGCGGATCGTGGCGTTGGTCGTGGCCGCGGGATTCAGCTTATTCTACACTGATCGTTCCGGTATCCACGAAACCCGCTGGTCGCCCTATTACGCCATCGACCTGAACAAGTCGAACGGCGAAATCTTCGTCAACACGATCGGTCATCAGATGATGATTCCGTTCAACGACAGCGGCTCGTCCTATTCGTTGATCCACCTGCTGCAAAAGCATAGCGGCGGCCCGCCATTCAAGGATGTCATGATCATCGGTGCCGGCTCCGGCAACGACGTGGCGCATGCGTTGCGGTTCGGCGTAGACCGCATTGATGCGGTTGAAATCGATCCTGTGATCCAAAACGTTGGTATCCACCAGCATCCCGACAAACCTTACCAAGACCCGAGGGTCTTCCCGCATCTCGATGACGGTCGGCATTTCCTGCGCGCGACAGAGCACAAATACGATCTCGTCGTGTATGCGCTCGTGGATTCGCTGATCCTGCACAGCGGCTACGCGAACATTCGACTCGAGAGCTACTTGTTCACCGAGCAGGCGTTCCAAGACGTCCGCCGCGTGCTAAAATCCGACGGCATTTTCGTGATGTACAATTACTACCGTAAGGGCTGGATCGTCCAACGCGTGGCGAGCATGGCCAAGAAGGTCTTCGGCTGCGATCCGCTTGTGTTGCCCCTGCTGTACTCAGATACACTGGCATCGTCCGAAGCCGTCGGATTTACGACGATCATCGCCGGCTGCAATCCGCGTATCTCCAACGCGTTCCGCGAGCGCGGCAAGTTTTGGCTAAGTTCAGTTCCGCCGGAAAACCTCTTGGTCAATGGCTTCGACAAATCGCCAGACAAGACGGCTCAGAGCGGCGACTGGCTGCCGTTGGCTCCGGCAAAACTAGTCGTCGACAGCGAAGGAGCGAAGCAATCGACCAGCGATGACTGGCCGTTCCTCTACGTCAGCGGAAAGCTTATCCCTGATCTAACCATTCGTTCGATCATCCTGCTCGGGGTGCTCGGGTTCGGGTTGATCTATTTCTTTAAGCCGAAAGGGGCTTGGCAACCCAACAATCGAATGTTCTTTCTTGGCGCGGCGTTCATGCTGCTCGAAACCAAGGCAGTGGTGCAGATGGCATTGCTGTTCGGCAGTACCTGGCTGGTCAACTCGGCGGTTTTCTTCACTGCACTGCTATTGATTCTCGCCGCCAATCTTTACGTGATCAAGGTACCATCCATACAGCTGCCGCGGCACTATGCCGGTTTGCTCACGCTACTGGCGGTCACGGTGCTGGTGCCTCTGGATGCGTTCCTGAGCGGTGGCATCGTCTGGCGTTACGCCATCCCTTGCGCGCTCTCGCTTGGTCCGATGTTCTTCGCGGGCGTGATCTTTGCCCGCTCGTTCCGTGACGAAGGCAATCCCGATCAGGCATTCGGATCGAATATCGCGGGATCTGTCATTGGCGGCCTGACCGAATCATTCTCGACCTTGCTCGGCTTCCGCTATTTGCTCATCGTAGCAATTTGCTTCTATCTGCTATCCGCCTGGATGCCGACGCGGGGCAAGTGTTAGAGCACGAAATCACGACTTCCATTTCGCAGTGAACGACCAGGCGACAAAGAAAGCGGGGTCGCAGGCCGCTACCCCGCTTCCGTCACCCTGCCGTCGTCGACAAGAAGCGTTGGCGACACTAGTGGGACGTGCTGTCCTTGTCGAGGTACGACTTCTGCCGTCCGAACTGCAATAGCGGCTTTTCGAGAGCAAACCACGATGCCGCCGCGACGGAGATCGAAACGACAAAAGCCGCGCAAGTCACAAGGAACTGCGGCGCGGTCGCGATATCGGCTGTCCCGCCAAACATGAGGCCGTGCATCACACCGTTGATGGGTTGGTGGATCAGGTAGAGGCAATATGAGATCGTGCCGAAGGCCACTAGCACTCTGGACCGCAGAAACATCGGCGAGCGCCGTCCCTGCACGATGAGCAGGATGCAGTACGCGAACAGAGCCGCCATGAACGGCCAGACAGCATAGAGGGCGCTGCGCGGTGCGAACACGGCGACGGCCACGACAACCGACGTGGACGCCAGCGGTATGATTAGCCGAACGATTTCCGGAAGCTTAATGCGCTGCCGGACGATGTAGGCGGAAAACACACCGATCAGGAGAACAGGGCTGCTGTAGAGCAGCGGCCCCGCGCCGCGCATATTGAAGCCGTCCCAGCCGAGAAGGACGCTGGCCAGATAGCAAGCCACGATGCCGCCGACGATCGACGGCAGCAGCAGCCGGGCCGGCAGCAGGAATACCAGCAATGGCGTGAGAAGGTAGAATTGCTCCTCTACCGCGAGCGTCCATGTCGGGCGCAGCCAGATCATCCCAAGCGAGCCACCGAAATTCTGGGTGAACGTGAAATAGGAGAGAGCCGGAAACGGCTCGTCAATCCATCCCGCCGGGCCGTAGAGATGGATGAAACCCAGCGTTGCGGAGATCGTCAGGAAATACACAGGCAGGATGCGCAGCGCCCGCCTCATGTAGAAAACCCTGAAGAAATTCGGGCTCGTCTTGTGCTCCAGGATGATAGAGCCAATCAGAAATCCGGAGAGCACGAAAAACATTGTTACGCCAGGCCATCCGAACGTGAAGGCGACAATGCCATGCTCCACCTCGCCAAAGTAGTGAGCAATGACGACTGCCAGAACCGCGATCCCCCGCATTCCATCCAGCTCCGGGATGCGCGCCCGGCCTGAAATTTGACGATCTGCTGGCTGCGCACTATCCGATTCGCGAAACGCGGCTTCCAACTTGTTCATGGGCCCCTGCCCGCCAAGAAATCGCGGAACGCTAACACTGCGACTTTGCAGCGAGCAACCAGAAAGCGACCTTCCGCGACCCGTTTCCTATTGCGCACGCTGGCGCCGATGCTAGGAACCGGTTCCACAACCTCCGGCGTCTCGAAAAGCGAGGGATCTAGGCGATTTGTCGGCGCAGCAAGGATGGAAGCAGCTCTATACACAGCGATGCATTTCCAACTGAAGATTGTGCTACGTCAGGCTCTCCTTGTTCGCTCCTTGATCCGCCGAACGCCTCACCAACTTTGACCGTGTAATCTACCCGATCGGCTACCACGCCGTTTTCGTGAGAGCCTGCCAGGACATCCATCGTGCCAAACATTTCCTGCGGCTTTCGACAATCTGCCACGCCTGTTCTCTTATGGAAACTTAAGGGGTTGGGCGCTATCCGTTCGGGGACACTCTGCTATACGACACGATCGGCGGGACAATGACCGGAACGAGCACCTATGCTGCGTCTGGCCCTGCGGGCGCGGTCGATCGTTCGACAGCACGTCCTTTGATCGCTTTGGTCACGCTAGCGCTGGCCCTACGCATTCCGGCCGCCTTTTGGCCCAACGTCATTTACCCTGATGAGATATTCCAATACCTGGAGCCAGCCTGGCGAATGCTCGGCCATGATAGTGTTGTCACATGGGAGTGGCGCGACGGCATTCGCGGCTGGTTCCTACCGACCCTGATGGCTGGACCGGTCGCCCTTGGCGACTGGATTGCCCCTGGCGGCGAAGCTGCCTTCGTGGTGCCGCGTCTTGTTGCCTCGTGCGCATCGTTGTCGATAGTCATCAGCGCTTGGTTCTTTGGTGCGCGGGTATCGCGAACCCATGCCGCCATCGCGGCCTTTGTTGCCGCGATCTGGTTCGAGTTCATTATGCTCGCGCCGCGCACATTGGGCGAGCCCATCGCGACCGCGTTGATCTTGCCTGCGGCGTTGTTGCTGACCGATCGCCCCTCGCGACGACGCATTGTAATCGGGGGCGCCCTGCTCGGCCTCGCCTTCGTTTGCCGCTTCCAATATGCACCGGCCATCGCAATTCTCGTCATCGGCGCATTCAGGTCGCATTGGCGCAATGTGATTCCGCTTGTTGTCGGTGGCGTGATCGCGCTACTCGTCGCTGCTGCAATCGATGCTGCCCATGGCGCTGTGCCGTTTGGTTGGCTCATCGCAAATATCAAACAGAACTTGATACTCGATCGTGCAGCGAGCTTCGGCCTGCATTCGCCGTTGGGTTACTTCATCAGATTTATCGACGTCTGGTCCTGGGCGATTGTGCTCTTCCTGGCGGCGATCTGGCGCGGCAGGCGGAATGCACGATTATTGCTGGACGTGGCATTGGTAAATCTTGTCTTTCACGTCCTCATTGGCCACAAGGAAGAACGCTTCATCTTCTTGTCGACGGTGCTGCTGGTCATCCTGGCCGCGCTCGGCTCGGCCGATTGGCTACAGGCGCTGCGGGCGCGACATGTGTGGCGAGCCTGGGCGTTCCCAGTCGTTGCCTGTGGGTGGCTTCTGCTCTCACTGGGACTCGCCGGCGCCAGCTCGGACACGCGGGAATATTGGACGCGCGGTGTCGGTGCGGCGCGCCTGGCAGCGGAGCTACACGGTGATGCGCAGCGCTGCGGTCTCGCGCTCTACAGGATTCGCTTCCAGGCATTCCCGGGACTGCAGCGACTGGCCGGTTGGGCACCGCTTTACTTGTTTCACCCTAAGGACCCAGTGGCGGAAGGACGGCTGTCGGCCGTGTTGCAGGCGGCGAGCCCGGCGTTCAACCGCGTCATCGCGCGCGAGGAGGCGGCCGGGGATCTTCCTCCGGATTATACAAAGCGCAGTTGCGCGCCCGTCGGCGATACCGACGCCTGCATCTATATACGGAGCGGCAGCTGCGACGCATCTGCGGCTTCTCGTTTTGTCATCAACGACGTGCTCTCGCGCGTTGACAACTAGCGGCACCGTCAGCACCCCAATACGAACGATTGAGGCAACATGCCTGCCAGGGACCAACGCTGTTTAGTCTGGTCATGACCGTTGCCGGCACGCCCGGGCTTCATCGACCGAAAATTCAGGCGCTGATCAGGCCTCGGTCGACGCAATCGTCCAGCGGGGTCGCAGCCACCTGGCCAACGCGCCAATTTCCTGTCCCACGGCCTGGAAATAAAGCAGGTGCGTGATTGCAAAGGACAGCAGGCAAGCCCCCAGAATGGTCGCCATTAAATACAATCCGGCACCGGTCGGGATCGCGAACGGCCCGAGCGATGCTTGCGCCGTGGTGGGCGAGCCGGCATGCCAGGCGTAGAGCAGAAAGCCCGCATAGCCTGCGCTCATGTGGGTCGCGACGGTGAACACCGGCCTCGCCTTGGTGACGAGCCCGACGCAGGCCAGCACGAGCAGCGGAAGCGCAATTCCGAACAGCTGAAAGCCGTCGATCGCCACGTAGTCGCCGAGCAAGGCGTGGCTGCGCTGGAAGATGCCGAAAATGCGGAGATTGACGAACCAGAGCAGCTCGGAGGTCGGCGAATATTGCAGGGCCAGCGCCGCGAGCTCGGCACTAAGCGTCGCCAAGAACAGCACGCACGGACCCAGGAATTGCAGCTTAAAAAGACGGTTCATGAAACGAGCCATACGTAAAAAAAGCGTCTGGCTTGTCTTAGTTCCAAAGCATTTAACTTGTCTTAACACCCCATCGCCCGAAAACGGGCAAACACAGAAACGTCATTAAGATCAAGCTACTGCGGCGAAGCCGGCTTACGGCTGGTTGTTCGGCGGCCGCTCGATGAACTTCCGGCTGCCGTTGAGCAGCTCGAGGTTGTTGGCGATCACCGGGTTGCCCGGATCGAGCGAATAGGCCTCCTCGAACTTGCGCCGCGCCCCGCCCAGATTGCCGCGCAGCATGTAGGAATAGCCCTGATCGTTCAGGACCTGCACGGTCTTGCCGCCGAGGCGGATCGCTTGCGCATAGGCCTGATCGGCCAGGTCGAAGCGGCGGATCCGGTCATAGCTCGCCGCGAGACCGACCCAGGCGGTCACATCCTTCGGCGATTTCTCGACGGCGTCCTTGAAATAGCGTTGGGCTATGCCGTAGTTGCCGCGGTTGAAATGCTCCAGTCCCAGCCGCACCGGCTCGTCGGACGGATAATATTTGACGTCGGTCGGCTCCTGCACGGGGTCGCCGCCCGGCGGATCCACGGGGGCGACGATGGCGGCTTCCCGGGTCGTGTAGTCGCACGCCGCGAGGCCGGTCGCCAGCCAGCAACAGGCGAGCGCCGGAATGAGACGTCGAAATCCTCGTCCCATGGTCAAGTCCCAGCGACTTACCTGCGTCATTCGAAAAACCATCGTGAAACTACCTGCGAAAAACAGACCGTGCGACCGAGCACGTTTATTTATTTTCCTACGCCGACCGCCACCGATCCTCCGGTGCCCGCTCCCAATCCGGTTGTGTTGACGTTCTGAATTGTGGTGACGGGCGGCGGCTGGCCCATCGCCTTGGTAGGATCGCCCACATCAGGGAGCTGATCGAGCGGGCGTTGCTGGTTGCCATAGCGCTGCACGGCACCGCTCGTCCGCCGCGCGTCGTACGCGATCCGGCGATCGCCGACATAGGCCGGCCATGGATGGATCGTGTGGGTGGCGATGTTGACTTCCTTGGCATTGCCGGCACTCATCGTGATGGTGTCAGAACGCTGCACGTAGCGGTCCATCTCGTCATGCCCGTAGACGCCGTAACAGCCGCCGAGCAGCACGGGGGCGAGCAGAGCCAGATATCTGATGGTCATCACTCGCCTCCTCTAGTTCAGCGTTTTCACGACCGGCTGGTCCGCCGCGGCAGCCGGTGGCGGAGCGGGCACGACCGCATTGGGCGCGATGATGTGGCCATAAGGTCCCTTCACGTCGCCGCCGGAATTGACGTAGTCGTCGTAGCGCTTGCGCACTTCCATCTGGCCGTTGAGGAAGAAATCGACGTCATTGGCCGGCAGGCGTGAATCGAGCGGCGACGCCAGTTGCTGGCCGGGCGCCGCCGGCGCCACCAAGCGCGGCGTCACGATGATAACGAGGTCGGTTTCCTGCTGCTGGTAGGACTTGCTGCTGAATAGTGTGCCGAGCACCGGCACCGAGCCGATCCAGGGCAACTGCGATACGTCCTGGACATTCCGGGTCTGCAACAGGCCGGCAACCGCAAAGCTCTGGCCGTCACGCAGCTCGACGGTGGTTCTCGCGCTCCTACTAGTCAGCGCTGGGACTTGAGTCCCGGCGATCGTCACAGCATTCGAGAAGTCGAGTTCGCTTACTGAAGGTTCAATCCTCAAATTGATAGTGCCTCGCGAAAGGACCGTGGGAACGAAGGATAATTCCACGCCGAACGGCTGGTATTGGGTCGTAACCTGGGCGAAACCATTTACGCTTCCCGGCTGCACTGTGGGAACTGGAATCTGGCCACCGGCCAGGAAGCGCGCGGCGTCGCCCGACAGCGTGACTAGGTTCGGCTCCGCCAGCGAGCGAACCAATCCCTTCGTTTCCAATGCCGAGAGCAACAGGTCTACTGAGCTACCGTTGCTGGTTCGGATGATGCTGGTCAACAAACTTCCGAACGGAACGGGCGCTACGCCGCCGGCGGCACCAAGGAGCGTTCCCGCTGTTCCAAGTACCGGAAGGCTCCCCGTCGGAGGAGATCCAACCTGCCCCCCGCCATTACCGAGGGCACTATTGTTGATTCCACCGATCGGCCTTCGGCCTACCGCCGTGACCCCGCCTACCCCCGTATTTCCAACATTAGTCCCATTGGCATTCGCTGCATAAAGGTTCACGCCCAACTGGCGTCCAGCGTCGCGATTGACCTCGAGGAAGCGCACCTCGAGCATCACCTGCTGCGGCGCCGCAACGCTCATGGCATTGACGACGATACCGCCCTCGGGAACGCTGCCCTTGGCGATCGTCAGCGCTCGCTCCGCGGCGACGGCATCGGCGGCCACCCCGCTCAGTACCACCTGGCCTTCGGAGGCGGACACGCGAATGCTGCGGGTGCCGGTGCCGGCATGGATGTTCTGCTGCAGATTGCCGATATCGAATGTCACCTCGACGTCGAGGATGCCGATCTGTTTCATCGAGGTGTCGAACAGGATGACGTTGGTGGTGCCGGTCTTCTTGCCCTGGATGTAGAGCAGGTGGTCGCTCAGCGACTTGACGTCGGCGATGTCGGGCGAGCCGGTCACGATGGTCGCAAAAGCCGTGTCGACCCTGAAGGTCCGCGACTTGTTGACCGTCACCCTGACGCGCTGGACGTCGTTCATCTCGCTGACAAAGACGCCGCTGGAAGAGCCCCGGCGCTCCGCCGCCCGCGCGCGATCAGCGGACGGGAAAAAGGCAAGCGCACTGCCAAGAGCCACCAGGCTCAAGGCGAAGAGACCACGTTGCGCGCTACCCCAAACGCGACCGCCACTCATTTCGAATCCCCTCCGCCGCCGCTATCGCGGCTATCCGTAAAATTACGGCTCCCCCGGCGTCCCCATCACTCTCCTTCGCACACTTACGCCGTGGAGCTTACAATGTGTCCGATTACAAATAGTTACCTACAAATTCCCATTTCTGGCGCGCTGGGCAAGGAGTGAACCCTACTGCCTGGGCCCCGCCCGGGCACCCGCCAGCCGCAAACGCGACCCGGAGATAATCCCCCGTCGCAAGCATCGTTTGCAAGGAAAGACCGTCGCAAGGTTGCGGCAACGCAAGAGAAAACTCCGCGATGTTGCCAGTGCGCACCACTCTGGGTACCTGCCGGCCTGCCGCACGGCGGGATTGCCGACGTTGTCGGCCTGGAAGCGGACAAATCGGATCGGTCTGTGCAGGTAACTGGCTCGGTCCGGGCTTCCGTGATTCTCGCTTCACGTGCTCCCGCAGAAGCCCAACAGACGCGAACTCTTTCAGTTCGGCAGTGGAATCTGGGTGGAGGCGCTCGGGTTGTTGAACGATGAGCCCCATATCGTTGGAAACATCATGGTGAACCCTTGCAGCGATGCCGTAACTGTAACCGCAGAGGTTCCTGTTACCGTATTCACTGTAGGCGTGAGACTGTTGGCATAGAGGAATGGGGCAAGCGCTCGCTTCGTCGCGTCGGGCAGGTAGTCACCGCTACAGGTGACGCTGGTTGCTGTCTTGAGCGCGGCGCTTGCGTAGCAGTCGTCGAGCATGGCTGCCCGCGCACCAGCGCCCGCGAGCGACCGCAACGACTGCATCGCGATTGCGTAACGTCCGAGATCAAAGATGGCAAAGATCAACGCAAAAATCGCCATGGCGACGATGCAAAACTCAAACGCCGCGGCGCCGCGTTGGTCGAGTATCTTCATTGCCATTGCTGCATCAAACGCACGGTTTGAACGGTAGGCGTGGCCGCCCCATCTGACTTACATTTGCTGTTGTCCAGTTTCGTATCGCCCTGAAACTTCACAGCGTACGCGATGACCTGGTAGCAACCCGGACTGGGGGCAGTCGACAGACTGTTGCCTCCGTAAGTGACGGGACTGTTTGGTATATAGACCGTGCCATTGAAATAGCTGCTTGAACTGCCGCTGAGGCTAACTCCTCCAGTCGCCTCACCATCATAGATGAGCAGGTCTATCATCTTGCTGCTGACGGACGAAAGCGCCAATGGTCCCGCAGGATTCTTCACTGCCGTGATCTGGATCAATGGGCCGCCACTGACCGTCAGCGTTGCGCTCATGAGAAATATCAAGGTGGTCCCGAGCGCTCCAGATGTGACAGTCGTCGAAGAGCTCCTTATCCTGATGTTTCCACTGCAGAAGTAGTAGGTGCCGTTTAATGTGCCGCTTAGGTCGAAGTTGCCCGTCGGGACATTGCAGCAAGAACCGGCTTCATACGACTGCAACGATGCGCACTGCCCCGCTGTCCCGCCCGGGAAATCCGACAGCTTCAACTTGGCCATCGCTGCACCAACTGCACTGAGCGGATCCGGGATTGGCTGCTGATAGGTTAGCACGCCCGTGCACTGGCTGCCGCCCGTCTGGGAACAACCGCCGACCGTGTAGCTCGGCGCGCTCACCTGGATGCCGTTATTGCCGACGAAGCCGATCGCGTTTGACGCGGAACTGTCCGACGAGATACCGCACGTCGACGACGAAACGGTAGGGCTACCCTGAAAGGTAACGGAGTCCTTCAAGGCCAGAACACATGGCGGTTTTGCCAAATTATCAATCCTGGCGACTGCCGTAGCGTTCAAGTTGATCGTCGACAAGCCGAGCGCCTTAGCGATGTATGCCGGCTGCTGCTGGCCAACGGTGGCCTGGACGTATGTCCCCGGGGTCCCGTTCCAGGACGTCAGCGAAGCGACCTGCACGCTCTGAGAGACTCCGCTCCCAAGGCTCGACGAACATTTGGAGCCGGAATAGGACGTATCGCCCGAATTGCAGAACGCATTCTGGGCTGCAGCCTGCCTGCCGCGGTAATCGTAGGCCTGCGTATTGTTGCACGATACGCCGGGCTGCGGAGCGGTGTCGCAAGCCAACCGCAAGGCGCCCGAATAGGCGGCCGCATCGGCTGCACTCTGGGCGCGCTGCTTGGTGACATACCACGATCCCGCCTCGCCCCCGAGTGCCACAAATCCGATCGCAGGCACCAGGGCAATGACGGTTGCGAATGCGACTGAACCTCGACGGGAACGAAGGATGTTGCGCATGGCAGGTCCTATTGAAATCGCTCTGAGTAAGACAGGGTGAACGAACAGGGATTGGTATTGGTGCTGTTGCACAACCACGTCCTCGTCACGATCGGCGTCAACGTGACCGTCGTTGAGTACACGTAGTATTTCGGCTGGTCGGCACCGGAGTTAGCCGACGTGCAGACAGCATTGCTGTCGCCGCAAATGAGTTGGATGCTGGGAATCGGGTAACGGGAGTCGGCCTTGGCCGTCGCGGTCGACGACCAGGCGGACGCGTTCGTGACGTCCGGTGGCGGAGCATACAGGATCGATTGCCCGAAGTTGCGCAATGCCTGCCGCGCGGAGATAAACTGAAACCCGGCGACCGCAATGTCGGCAAGCGGCAGAAGGATGATCAACATCAGAAACAGCCAGATGGCCGGCACCTCCAATGCGGCGGCGCCCCGTTGATCCGCCAGGAAGGAAACCCAGCGGCTCATGACAGACCTCGATCGGGTCCGAACGCTTCTCATGGCCAAAATCTCAATGGTGACCACGCTCCTGGCTCCGGTCCACGTTTGCGTTCATTTGAACGCCTTGATGAGATTCAGCATCGGTCCGCCGCCGAGGATGACGAACATCGCCGGCAGCAGAAACAGCACCATCGGAACGGTCAGCTTGGCGCCCAGCTTGTGGGCCTTTTCTTCCAGCTTGGTGATGCGTTCGCGGCGGAGGTCGGCGGCGATGCTGCGCAGCGCCTGGCTCAACGGTGTGCCGTATTGCAGGCTCTGGCTGATCATGGTGCCGAAGCGGCGAAGCCCCTCCGACCTCGCGCCCATTTTCTCGAATGCGTCGAAGCGATTTGGCAGGACGCGGAGATCGTCGAGAAGGTCGGTGAGGACGCGGGCCATCGGCGGATTGGTCTGGACGATTTCGGCCGCCACGCGTTGCAGGGCGCTCTCCAGGCCCATGCCCGCCTCGCTGCACACGACCAGCAGATCGATGGCATCCGGCATGCCCAGCCGAATCGCCGCATCGAAACGCCGCTTCAGCACCAGCATGATCAATCGCGGTCCCATGATCCCGAGCACCAGGCCGACCAGCGTAAAGACCAACACGTTCGCGTCCAGAACCTGCGCCACCAGGAAGGCAACGATCGGACACGCAAACATGCTGAAGATCTTGACACCGATCCAGATCGGCAAGACCCGATGATGATTGAATCCCGCCGCTTGCAGGATCGTTCGCAACTCCTCGATGTTTTCCTCGGCGTAGAAGCGCCGGTAACGCGCGCCTAGCGATGAGAACCAGCCGACCACGTCCCTGGAGCGGACCGATTGGTCAGAGATACCCAGCACCGCGTTCGACACCCGCGTGTCCAACGCACGAAGGTGCATTTCGCGGATGAGCATCAGGAGAGTCGCGGTCGCAGCAGCGATGGCGAGAGCAACCAGGCCGAGAGTTGCGGTCATAGCGCGGTATTCCTTCTGATCATCCAGCGGATCACGAAGTGCCCGAGGATTACCGAGGTCACCGCGTAGCCCAGCATCGTGTTTCCGGTGGGATCATAGAAAAGCACGTTGATCATTTCCGGGTTGAGCCCGTAGATCACCCCGGCGATGATGAACGGCGCGGCGACCAGTGCGCGTGAGGAAAAGATCACCTCCGCCGCCAGAGCCTTGGCGCGCGCGGCCATCGCAACACGCTGCCGCACGGTCTCCGCCAGCGTCTGCAGGGTTTCGGCCAGACTGCCGCCCGACTTCAACTGCACGGCAAGCGTCACTGCAAAGATGCCATACTCCGTGACGTCCGTGCGGCGGTAGATGCCTTCCACCACCTCCTCCGGGGGCCTGCCCAGATTCAATTCGCTGCATGCAATCGCGAACTGTCCGGCAGTCGGCTGCGGCATCTCTCGCGCAATGGTTCGGAATGCTTCGTGGACCGGCAGCCCCGATCGCACGGTGCTCGTGACCAGCTGGACCGCGTCGGGCAATTGCCGGAACAGCCCGTCGGTAAAGCGACGTTGCTGCCATTTGAACAGACCTCGCACGACCATGATGGTGACAAATGCCGCCGCGATCGACACTTTGCCGGAGGAGAATCCCAACAGGCTGGCGGCATAGAAGGTCAACGTCCCCGCGAAGATGCCGGCCATCACCACATAGGCCGGGTGCAGGAAATAGGGGACACCGGGCCTGTAACCGGCCAGGCGGTACAAGAACTCCGAGCGCGATCCGGTTTCCGCACGACGAATGGATGGCAGGTCGGCCGACCGCGACGCCGGCAAGGCTACCGCCACCTGACGATCGATGCGACGCTGCCGGGCGTCGAGCCACAACGTTGTACACGCTGCGCACATCAGCAGCCCAAGGACGGCGACGATGACGGACACCGGAATCATATCTGCGCCATAGCCTCGGCCCAGGCCCGCTCGAGTCCGTAATAGGCAAGACGGCTCTTGAACTTCGGGACCGCGTTGGTGGACTTGTAAACGCCTTGTATCCTGCCGTGAACGTCTTCTTCCTTGTACTCGAACACGGCAATGTCGTTGGTGGTGATCACCTCGCCTTCCAGGCCGACCACCTCGCTGATCTGGACGATCCGGCGCGCGCCATCCCGCATGCGTTCGACCTGGACGATGAGGTCCAATGCCGCGACGATCTGGGTTCTGATCGCCCGCGGCGGCAGATTGGCCTGTCCCATCTGAACCATGTTTTCGACGCGGGTCAGGGCGTCGCGGGTGCTGTTGGCATGCACCGTGGAAATCGAGCCGTCATGACCCGTGTTCATGGCCTGCAGCATGTCGAACGCTTCGATGCTGCGCACCTCGCCGACCACGATCCGGTCTGGGCGCATGCGCAGCGCATTCCACAACAGATCGCGCTGGGTCACCTGCCCGGTGCCTTCGAGGCTCGGCGGCCGCGTCTCCAGGCTGATCACGTGCGGCTGCTGCAGCTGCAACTCCGCCGCGTCCTCGATGGTGACGATGCGCTCGCCGTGGTCGATGAACTGGCTCATGGCGTTGAGCAGCGTCGTCTTGCCGGAGCCGGTGCCGCCGGAGACCAGCACATTGAGCCGGCAACGGGACGCCAGCTCGAGCACCTGGCCGATGCCCGTGCTCATCGAACCGTTCTCGATCAATCCCGCGATGTTGAGCCGGCGGGCCGGGAATTTTCGGATCGAGATGCAGGGACTATGAATTGCCAGCGGCGGCAGGATGATGTTGACGCGGCTGCCGTCCGGCAGGCGGCAGTCCACCATCGGGCTGGATTCGTCGACGCGGCGGCCGACCTGCGCGGCGATCTTCTGCGCCACCGATGCGATGTGGTCATTGTCGCGAAAGCGGACCGCGACCCGCTCCAGCTTGCCGGCTCGCTCGACATAGATGTTGCTCGGTCCGTTGACCATCACGTCGTTGATCGTTTCATCGAGCAGCAGCGGACGCAGCGGCCCGTAGCCGGTCATGTCGTCCGCGATCTCGTCCGCCAGCAGAAGCTGCTCGCGGCCCGACAGTTCAAGCCGTTCCTGGTTGGCGATGCCGTGGATGATTTCCTCGATCTGCCGCCGCAGAATTTCGCGCGGAACAGTCGCCGCCGCCGAGGGCTCGATCTGCTCGATGACCCGCTCGCGCAACGATGCCGACATCACCGGATGATGATGGACGGGCTCTTCGCGCTTCGGCGGCTGGCTTGGCGCCGATGCAGGCGAGCTTGGCGCCGGCGCGCTCATCGTCGGAGCCGTCAAGCTTGGCGATTCAGGCAGATGGGCCGTCAGTGAAGGCAACCGGGCCGCCAAATCGTCTGCGCGCCTTCCAAACTTTTTCATAGCCGAAGCAGCCTCCGTAATCGTCCCTTCCGCTTGTCGCCCCCGACGCCCGCGATCTCCCGCACGATCGGGGCGAGGTGACGTCGCAATCCCTTGACGTGCTTGAGGGCCGGAATTCCGAGGTTGACGGCCTGGGTCATCCCCTTGCCGAGATCGGGGATCACCATGTCCGGCTCCGCGCCCAGGGCCTTGACGATCGTCGCCCTGGGAAGGCCACCGGGCCGGTTGGCGCGATTGAGCAAGGTGAAGACCCGATCCTTGCCGGCGATGTTGGTGACGGCGTTGCGCAGCGCGTGGGCGTTGCGCAGTCCGGTGACTTCGGCCTCCAGCAGCACAAGAACGTGACGCGACAGCTTGATGACCGGATACATCGACGGCCCAAACGGGACCGGTACGTCGACGACAATGTAGTTGAAACGCTGACGAAGCAGACCGAGCACGTGCCGGACGCCGGCCTCGGTGATGTCGAGCTGTGCATCCAGCTCTTCATCGGCAGAAATCAGGCATACCCGCTCGTTGACATCGATGGCCGCGCGCTCGAGGAATAACGTGTCCGCCCGCAACGGGTTTTCCAGGGCAATCCGGAGTCCCGGCCCGGGCTGAACGCCCAACATAACTGCCGTTTCACCATTCTGCAGATGGAGGTCAAGCAGCGCCACCTTGGCCTTGGTGGCCTCGGCGAGTTGCAGCGCGAGGTTAATGGCGATGCTGGTTGCTCCGGCTCCTCCCTGCGCCCCGCAGATCGAGATCACATGCCCACCACGATCGGCCTGAGCAGTCGGCACGTCGCCGAGCAGCTTCGGACGCAGCAAATCCATTACGGTGTCCCGCGTGAGCGGCTTCGGAAGATACTCGGTGATACCGATTTCCATCAGCTCCCGGTAGAACGTGATCTCCCTGCTCTCACCGACCAGAGACACCCTGACATCGGGTGGGCAGACGCTTGCCAACCTTTCCAACTCGGCAAATGGATCATCGATACCACTGATGTCGACCACCAGCGCAAACAGCTCAGTGTCGGATTCGAGCATCCGTATGGCATTGCGGATCGTACCGCGCCTGATCGCCAGGTTGCTGCCTTCGAGGCCTTTTCGCAGAGCCGCGGCACTGATCTCGTCGTCGACGAAGCAAACGACTCTGTCGCGCGCGACAACCGAGACAGCTTCAGGCGGGCTTACCATTGCCAAGTTCATCACCTCTTCTCCTGCAACTTGCCGGTGTAACCCGCTGCCGCCGCTGTAGTCTGGCGGGCAACCTCTGGCGACCCATCGCAGCTAACGCCAGTGACGTTGTCTGGGTCTTCCTTCCTGACCGAGAACTCCTTGCGCTCGCCGCCGGAATGAACAACCACCGCCGTCGTCTGGCCAGCAATTGCATTCTGGCGGGCGAGTTCAGGTGATACATCGCAGCTCGACATGGCGCCGTCGTCTACCTTGTCCCATTGATCGACAGCCGCGCGCACGGACAGTGAGAGCGTCCCGAGTTGTTTTGCGACCGTGATCTTCTTGACCTGGTCAGGCCCAAGCTCCAGTGAAACGGTTTGCGCCTGTTTGCCTGTCACGCCGCTGATGCCGCGCCCGCCCTGCACGATCTCCTGATCGATAGCGATGACCCGAACATTCCGCAGAACGGTTTCGCTCAGTGCACGGCGCGCCGGATTTGCCTTCTCGAACACCTGGGTCAACAAAACATCCACGTAGTCGCCTGGCCTGATCAGGCCAGAGACGCCGGACTCTTCGTCAACCTTGATGCTGATGGCACGGCTGTCCGGTGCCAAGACACTGGCAAGAAAACCGCGATCCTTCGGACGCAGGATGTCTTGCAACGTCACGGGACTGCCGGCGTCGACGAATTTGCGAACCAGAGCACCGGGAAGTCCAGCTTTGGAGGCGGGCGTCTCAAGGATCGCTCCCGCTGGAACACTTTCCGGTGCAGACGTGCGCACAGCGAAGTCTTCGTCGCGGGCCAATGTCCCCCTTGGCAGCGGCCGCGCCGCAACAAAATAGCCCACAGTCGCGGGCGCAGCTGCTGGAGCCGGAGCGCCGTCCGCAACCGCCACGGGGGCTTGTTTCGGCTGGTTCAAATTGAGAGCAATCAGCCCGAACGCGGTGGTTGCCAGCAACAGCACCACGATGATCGAAATACGCAAAGCGGATGACATCTCAAATTCCTTTGCTCAAAATGGTCCAGATGCCACCGCAGGCTATAGCAACGCCGTACGGCAGCGGTGCGTGCCGCAGATGGCGCCAACGCTCTACCGCGTAGACCCGGCGCGCGAACGACGACCCGGCGGGAGCCAGTTTCGGATATGGCAGATTGCGCATCACCAGATGCGAAAGGGCAAGCACGCCGCCGGCCAGCGAGGTGATGGTTAACAGCTCGATCACGCCGGTTAGCGGCAGGCCAATTGCCAGGGCGACCAGCAACTTGACGTCGCCACCGCCGATCGCTCCTCGCGTGTATACAGCGAACAGCAGCAGAAACAGGATCGCTGCGACGATCAGCGACTGCGCAATCAGCATCGGGCTAGCCAGTTGGCTGGCGCCCCCGAGCAGCGCCAGGGCTAGACAGATCTCGTTTCGTATCAGTCGTGTCGCGACATCGATCGTTGCCACATACAGCAGCAACAGGATTTGCAGAACCGAGGCTATGGGCACAATCCAACTCATCAAATACTTGCCTCAAGAAAATAAAAAATGCGCGTCTCAAAAAAGCAGTCGTAGATTCAAATGTCTCCGTCAGAAGGTGATTTAAGCTCAAGTTGCAGCGACGATGGCAGCACCAATCGCGATTACCGTCGACGATTGTCGGGATCGAAAACAGCGATCACGGCGACCACGGCGACCACGACACAAACAGCGACGATCACGTATTCGAAGGATACCACTCCGCCTCTGTCCGTGAGGAGGCATCAAAGCATCAATGATCTTATCGCAATACCCCAACACCGGAAAAATCCTTCATTGGCTTTGAGGGGCTTCTTCAAAAAAGCAGACGTACGTCCAATCCGACTTGAAAATAAAATGCCGTAGAAGAATGGAGGTGAAAGAGGGGAAGACGTGAGCCCGCCCCTCTCTCGCGAGATCGATCAGAGGCCACTCATAGTGCTCGAGATCTTGACGATACCGTTGTGCAGAGCGGTCGAGATGCTGGTGTCGGTCTTGAACACGGCGAGCACCACGGCGACGATGCACGCGGCGACGATGATGTATTCGAACGACACGACTCCGTCCTTGTCGGTGGCCAGCCGCTTGAAAGCTTCCTTGGTCTCGGTAAAGTAATTGAGCATAGGAAAATATCCCTCTTGAGATGAATTTGCGCGATTACTGTTGGCCAGCAATTCCGGTGCCAACTGGAATTTGTTTATAATCTTTCGCCAGTTGGCTGTCATCCGGTAATCGTTTGTTAACCCTACTGACACAGCGGCGAGCGGCTCACACGGGCAGGTTGTCACCACGCAAATGACCGGAATCCTTTGAGATAGCTCGGACTTTCCGAACGCTCTGTAACCCGGTGAAGCCGCTCCGTGCGAATACGGTGCGTGGCTTCTACGGGGTCAATGCAAGGGAAATATTGCGACAAAATGCCCGAATGGGGTCGCTCGTACGATTTCGGAATATTAGAAGAATATCGCTGAATTGCCCGACGTGTCAAGTTGACTGGCCTAGGTGTGACTGGCCTAGGTGTGTTGACTGGCCTAGGTGTTCAGTCCCGAAGTCAAGTGGATGGGATCGATCTTGAAGCGGGTTGGCTCGTCAGCCCATGCCTTGCAGATGGCTTCATAGGGTGTGAGACCGTGTAGGGTTTTAAGGCATCTGGCGAAGTTGTAGGCTTCAACGAAGGCAGCGAGGTGATCTTCCAGTTGGCGATGGGTCTCGTAGTGGTATCGCCGGACAGTGGCCTCCTTAAGCGTGCGGTTCATTCTCTCGACCTGACGTTAGTCCAAGGGTGATTGGGTTTGGTCAGGCGATGTTCGATGCCATGTCCTAGGCAGGCTCGGTCGAAGGGGTGCCGCGCCAGCTTGCGATGGCGCCACCGCGATTCTTGAGCAGATCGGCGAACTAGATACCGTTGTCGGTCAGCACAGTGTGGATCTGGTAAGGGATAGCTGCCACCAACTCTTCGAGGAAGGCCCTGGCCGCGGCACCCGTGGCCTTTCTCACCAGCCGTGCAAAGGCATACTTGGCGGTCCGGTCCACCGCCATAAGAGATAGAGTTTGCCTTCCTCGGTGCGAACTTCGGCGATGTCGATGTGGAAGTAGCCAATTGGGTAGCGCTTGAAGGGTTGCCTGCGGGGCTTGTCGCCGGCGATCTCGGGCAAGCGGCTGATCCCGTGACGTTGCAGGCAGCGGTGCAGGGACGAACGCGTGAGATGCGGGATCGCTGCCTGCAATGCGTAGAGACAGTCATCCAGAGGCAGCAATGTGTAGTTGCGGAAGGCGACGACCATCGCCTCTTCCGCGGTCGAGCGCACGGTCTTGGAGCCCATCGGCGCATCGTGGATGAAGGCGCGTTTACGCCACTTGGCAACGGTCTTCTGTAACCGGCATGAGCCCCCCACCTGGGCATCGCGCGAATGAGCTGCGATACAGCCTGGTATGACCTGTTTTTTGGAGGTGGGCTATGGCAGATGCCATGCATGAAGCCATGCTTGATGCCAGGCAGGAAGGCGGCTCCTATCGTCGGATCGAGGTGATCACCGGGCAGCGTCGGCGACGGCACTGGACGGCGGAAGAGAAGGCCCGGATCGTGGCGGAGAGCTTCGAGGAAGGGGCCAATATTTCCGAGGTCGCTCGGCGCCATGGCGTTGTCCGTGGGCTGCTGACGGTGTGGCGGCGCAAGTTCGCGACGGCAGCGAGCTTTCAGGCGCCAGGCTTCGTGCCGGTCCGGATCGCTTCTGAGAGCGGTCCGGCGACGGCAGACGAGCCGGACCGGTTCGCGTCCGCGCATAAGGTGCTGCCGCAGATGGCATCGCCCCCAGGCAAGCTTGGCGGGACGATCGAGATCGAGGTGGGCGGGGCACGCGTCCGGGTCGAGCCCGGAGTGGAGCTGGCGACGCTTTCGACAGTGCTATCGGCGCTTCGGGGCATCCGTTGATTGCATTACGGTCTGACCTCAAGGTGGTGCTGGCGGCACAGCCGGTCGACTTTCGCAAGTCGGTGCACACGCTGTCGGCGCTGGTGAGCGAAGCGCTGCGTGCGAACCCGTATTGCGGCGACGTCTTCGTGTTCCGCAGCAAGCGCATGGACCGAGTGAAGCTTCTGGCGTGGGACGGCAGCGGCATGGTGCTGGTGACGAAGTGGCTGCACCAGGGGCGCTTCACCTGGCCGCCGATCCGCGATGGCGTGGTGCATCTCAGTGCAACGCAGCTTGCGATGCTGCTCGACGGGCTGGAGTGGACGCGTGTCTCACCCAAGCCTGTGAAGCAGCCGGCGGTTGTCGGCTGAGAAGTGAGGATTTCGCTGGAGCCTGTGGCGCGCGGATGTATCGTTTGATCATGGCGATTCGCCCCGACGCTCTCCCGGCCGATCCAGCAACGCTAACCGAGATGGTGCTCGCGCTTGACGCCGAGAACGAGAAGCTGCGCGTGGCGATGCAGACGCTCAAAGAGATGATTTTCGGGAAGCGCTCGGAGCGGCTTGCGGTGATTGTCGCGGCCCAACTGGCGCTCGAGCTGGGCGATCTCGAGACCGACGCCACCACGCTGCCTGCGCCGACCAACGACGATACGCCCGCGACGAAGCCGTCCGACAAGCCGCGCAAGAAGGCGCGCCGCAACATCGGTGCGCTGCCCAAGCACCTGCCGCGCTGCGAGCAGGTGCTGGAGCCGGCAGCGACCGCGTGCCCGTGCTGTCAGGGTCAGCTTCACAAGATCGGCGAGGACGTCAGCGAGGTGTTGGACGTGATCCCGGCGATCCTGCGGGTGCTGCGGACGATCCGCCCCAAGTACGCCTGTCGCAGCTGCACCGACGGTGTGGTCCAGGCGAAGGTGCTGCCGCGTTTGGTTGAGGGCGGAATGGTATCGACGGCACTCGTGACTCACGTGGTGGTCTCGAAGTTCGCCTGGTATCTGCCGCTGTACCGCCAAGTGCAGATCCTGGCTGGCCAGGGCATTCATCTCGACCGCGCGACGCTCGCCGGCTGGGTGAAGCGTGCGGCATGGTGGCTCAAGAGCCTTTATGAACTTCAGCTGCGGACGATCCAGGCTTCGCCGCGGCTGTTTTGCGACGAGACGCCGATGCCGGTGCTCGATCCCGGGCGACATCGCACCCGTATCTGCCAGTTCTGGGCGCATGCGATGGATGATCGCCCGTGGGGCGGCCCATCGCCGCCGGCGGTCGCCTATGTGTTTGCCGATGGCCGCGGCACCGAGGAGATCGCCGGGCAACTAACCGGCTTCTCCGGCATTCTGCAGGTGGATGGCTATGCCGCCTACAAAGCGCTTGCCCGCGGTCATGGCGGCGCGATCCAGCTCGCTTTTTGTCTCGCCCATGCCCGCCGCAAATTCGTCGAGGTGTACAAGACGATGCAGTCGCCGTTCGCGCGCGAGATGATCGAGCGCCTGCAAGCGGTCTACGCCATCGAGGCCGAGATCCGCGGCTTGAGCGCCGAACAGCGGCTTGCCGCCCGCCGCACCAGGACCGCACCGCTGATGGAGGTGCTGAAGGCGCGACTGACCTCGATGCTCGACCAACTGTTCTCCCAGTCGAAGCTGGCGGAGGCCATCAACTATACGCTCAATCACTGGGACGGACTGACGCTGTTTCTCCGCGACGGCCGCGTCGAGGTCGACAGCAACACCGTCGAGCGTTCTATGCGCCCGATTGCGATGGGAAGGCGGAACTCATTGTTCAGCGGTAGCGAGGGCGGCGCCGAGAGCTGGGCAATTCTTGGGTCACTGGTCAATACGGCAAAGCTCCACGAACTCGATCCGCAGGCCTATTTGGTCGATGTGCTGGAGCGCATCGTCTCCGGTCAGGCCAAGAGCCGCCAGTTGCACGAACTTCTCCCCTGGAACTGGAAGGCGGCCCGCGAGCTCAGCGCACGGGAGGCTGCATGAGCCGACGCCGCCGTTCATCATCATCTTCATCATCGATGGCGGCAGCCGCGATGCCGCTCGACGAGCTTGAGCCTTGGCTGCAGGCTCGCGCCGAGCAGCATCCCATCGCCACGAATCTTTCCATGCTCGACGGCTATGTCGCCGCGATCGTGGCCGGGCCGGTGTCGATGAGTCCGCCCGACTGGATCTGTCCGCTACTCGCCATCGACGCCGACGCATTCAACCACGGCGGCACGCCGGAATTCGCTGCGATTTCGGCCGTCGCGCTGCGCCACAACGACATCAGTAACGTTCTTTCCACCGCACCACATCGGTTCGCGCCAATCCATGGCCGCAAGCCGAATGGCGACGTCGATGCGCGGCCGTGGTGCCAGGGATTCTATGCCGCCATGCGGCTGAGACTATCGGCCTGGGCCCCGCTGCTCGACATCCGCAACATAGACCACGGCTTGCTCCTGCCCATCCTGCTGCATTGCGTCGACAATCAAGGGCGTCCACTGCTTGGACCGCCAAGGCCAGGCCGCGAGACCGAGGAATTCCTGCGCAACGCCCATACCGACATTCCGGACGTCGTCGAGGCCATGCGCCAGTACTGGATGCCGACCCGCTACGCTCGCGCGCGCTGATCACGGCAGACGTGGGAGCTCATACCGGTTACGGTCTTCTGATTGAGACCGTGCTGGGCTGCTAATTCTTTGAGCGAAGCCTTCGATCGCTGTATCGCCGCTCGGATGGCGTGCGTTGTCGTGGCGGTGCCATGGAGTATTTGGCATAGGCACTCCCAGAATGAGGGATCGGCATGGCTAATTCCCCCACACTCCGGGACTAGACACCTAGCGCGGGCCGCCACACCCACTACTTTGCATGGGGCTGTTGTTCGAGATTTTGGCAGCGCCCCTGCGACGGGCCGCCAGTGGTCGCAGGTCGGACGCGCAATAATTGCGTGGATCGGAGAGAGGCTGCCAAATGACGGCCGGCGAAGCAATCCTGAGTGGAGGCAGCCTGAGATTGCCGTTGCGGATGTCGGCAGCGTCAGCCAGATCGCAGACTCAACCGGACTCTCGCCTGCCGAAATTCAGCGGCCTCCACTCGCCCATATCTAAACGTGTCGCTCGGGGGGCAGACCCTGTCCTGCCCCTCTCCGGCGGTCGATCAGAGGCCCGAGAAAGTGCTGGAGATCTTGGTGATTCCGTTGGACAGAGCAGTCGAGATGCTGGTGTCAGTCTTGAACACCGCGAGCACGACGGCGACGATGCAAGCCGCGACGATGATGTACTCGAACGACACCACGCCATCCTTGTCGGTGCGCAGACGCTTCAAAGCTTCCGTGGTCTTGATGTAATACTTCAACATAGGAAAAATCCCTTTTACTGAGATGAATTTTGCAAAAGCCCGTCAGCAGGCAATCTCACTGCCAACCACTCAATTTTACAATATTTCGCCTAAAGTTGTCATGTTAATCCTTTCTTAACCTTACTATAATAGTAGCCCTTCCGTATTTTGACGGCTGCTCAGACCATCGCAGGGAGCGCCGCGCCTGGTGCGCGCCCCCTACTTTCGCGCATCCACATTTTCCGGATGCGCGCGCCGAATGTGAACGACGGCCACCTCATCGGCATAGGCCCGCTCCCAGTCTGGCAGCCGATCGAGCAGACCTGCGGCTCGAGTCGACGGGGCGAGCAGCGTTGCGTCGATCTTGTACTCGTCGAGCAATCTGACGAAGTCCGGCACATCGTGAAGCGAAACGGCCAGGTAATAGCGGGTGAGAAAGGCCGACCCATAGAGTTCGGCGCGTGAATCGATGAATGTCGGTATGCCCTCGAAGATCAGATATCCGCAGAAATAGTAGTCATTCAGGATGCGACTTGCCTTCAGCTCCTTGAGCCTCTCGACTGCATCGCGCGGAACACGTGGCAGCGTGTACTGCACCGTCGCCATAACCATCCCCGTCGCGACAACAAGGGCGGCGATCGCTGCCACGAACGCCGTCCTTGCTGGTTGAACCAATTTCCGGCTGTGCTGCAGCTCGGGCCACAAAAGCTGCCGGCCTAACGGACCGGCAATGAAGAAAGGCGCAACGAGCGCTAAAACGTCGACATAGCGGACATGGGCCAGGGTCTGCCAAATGACAGCAAGCAGCGCCGCAACCCTGATCGGAGGCAACTTGAGCCCGCTGTACAGGGCGTAGCCAGCGCCAGCAATCAAGCACACCGTCACAGCGTTTGTTTCGCCGAAGTCCAGCGGTTGCCACTCGCTGATCTTTGAAAGAATCGGTCCCAGTTGGAAAAGGCGCATCGTAACCAGTATAGATTCCGGCCCATACGGAGTGATGCAGGCGGCCGCGAGTGCAAGCCCGCCAAATCGAAGCCAATGCCACGCGACCGTCACCCGGGCGGATTTGTCTGCGGTCCAAAGCGCCTCCAGCGCGAACGGCCCGATCAACGCCAGGCCCAGCGTAAAGCTGCCGTGAAGGTTCGCCCAGAGCGTGATGAGCGGGAGAAACCAGAGCGAGGGCGCGCGTCGCTGTTCGCTCGCCTCTACCAGCGCGTTTGCCCACAGCACCATCAACGGAAAGACCAGGACATGCGGCCGGGCCATCGTGTGGATCGCCGCCATGGCGATTGCAGCGGCCACCATGATCATGACCGGCACGTTCGGCAATGCTTTCAGTAGCAGGCGAGTGAGCAGGAAAATCGCCAAAGACGCCGACAGCGCGGCAAGCATTGCAAGTCCCTGCCATCCGGCCAATTTGAACGCAGCGAAATAAATGACCTCTGCCAACCACGCGCTGGTTATCCAGGGCGCGCCGGACATCGTGAAAGAGAAAGGATCAGCATGCGGTACGGCACGATGATCGATGATCCACTGCCCCACCACAATATGCCAATAGATATCAGAATCGACTAACAGGTTGCCCTTGATGATGAGTGCCAGGTAGGTCGTGGCCGCGAATATCAGCGGCAACCAGGGCCGAAGATGATCGCTGCGCGCGGTGGCAACGCTCAGCTTCGTTTCGGAATCCATCTGAACCGAGTGATTGCTTGAAAGCATGCTGTGGTCCCGGACGCTAATTAACGATGTCAACTTCACCCATAGGCGCAACACACTTGCGTCGATGAGGCGCCATCGAGGGCACGTCGACAAAAAACAATCCAACAGAACGGCAAACCAAGGTCGACCGCAACAGGCAACTGTGCGCAAGGTTTACGGGCCGGCCAAACGGCAAGCTCCGGCGTTCCTGCAATTGATGGACGGGACAATATTCGGACCGCTTGGAAGGGCTGATCCAATTCCAAGACTGGTGGAACTCGGAACTCCGCGCGAATTGGGCCGAGCCTGCGCACCACATAGCCATGAAACGATTTCCGCACCTACTCACGTTGTTTGACTTCTGTTTTATGACCCGACAGTGGGCAGTGACCAAGACGGCCGCACATCATGCCGCCGCGCTACGCGAGTATTGCATCCGCAAAAATACGGGGCACATCGGTCGCGGACGTCGTCGGCATCATTCCAAAAAAATAGCCACCGGCATTGACGCCGCAGAGCCATTTTCCGCTTTCTCCCTGCCAACTTCTTGTTCTAGGATTCAGTGGGAAAGCTCGCCCGCAAGGCTCAAGCAACGTCAAGAACCAAGCGCCGCGAATATCCGGCGTCATGGGGATTGAGATGACCGACTGCATTGCACTTTCTATTCATGACGCGAATCTTCATACCACCGTCAAGAGCCTCGGCTTCGAAGTCGATTTCCGGCGATTGCTCGCGGAGTTCGGCAAGTACGGACTGATCGTCCGTGCCTACTTCTACGCCGTGGGGACAGACGAGGACGAGTTCAGAAGCATCAGGCCACCGGTGGATTGGCTCGATACAACGGGTATACGGTCAGGCGAAAGCCGGCCCAAAGAGCACAGTGACGGCAAAGAGTGAAGCGCAGCGTCGGTGTTGACATCGCCGTCGACGCGTTGGAGATCGCACGCCAGATCGACCACACATTCTTGTTTTCCGGCGATGGTGATCTGCGATCCGTCGTCGAAGCCGTCAAGCGAATGGGGGTCCGGGTCACCGTCGTTTCCAGTATTCGAACGAAACCTCCGATGGTTGTGCCGATGAGCTTCGGCGTGAGGCCGACGTCTTCCTCGAGCCCGACACGCTAAGGGCCCTCGATCGAGCGTCCCCCGCACTCGATCACGCCAAGAATGACGCCTGCCGCGTTGCGGCTGGCTCACCAGGCATGCCCCGGAAATGGGAAGCCCAGACAGGCGTGTCCCAGGCCCTACGGTACGAGCCAGATTCAGCCTACTCGGGGAGGTAGGTTCATGGCGCGCGGCGGATGTAAAAAGCGACCCAGGATCCTGAATAAAGAACTCACCAAGGTGAGAAGCGCGCAGGACATACCGGAGCCGTCACGGACGCTAATGTGCATGTATGGCACCGTGAAGCGGCCGGCCTAACCGTGGAACCCCTCCGTCTAATCGACGAAATCCGCGAGGTAAATCGCCACCATGGCGAGAATGATCGCAATTTGCGCGATGGCCATCATCACGTCGCGCTGTTGGAGCCCGCTTTCCTTTGCAACGGCGGCTCCGCCGGCGCAGGCCGACGGTGCAGCACGAGCACGATCAGCGCTGCCGTCAGCAGCGGTGCAGGCCTGCTCACCGGGATGAGAACGGGCGGGCTGACCAATGGCACGAGCCAGATCAACAGCGCCAATGACCAGCACCACAACGGTGGGCGCGGCGAACCCATCGCCGTCAGCCAAAAAACTGCGGCCAGCGTGACCAGCGCTTGGTCGTAAGGTCCGGAATGCGGAGCCGCGAGCATGGTCGCGGCCAGAAAGACCGCCATCTTCTCTCTGACGCCCAGCTGTGACCGGAACGCGATCACAACGGAGCCCGCGGCAAACAAGGCTGCGAGCAGCTGGAGCCCGGATGCCAGCCCCTGTGGCGCGCCAAGCAGCATCGCGCAGGTGTAGACACTGTTGCCCCATATCCGGCCGACCTCGATCCATTTCGTACCGGAGCCGGCCAGGTTCTCGACCATAAGGGGAAACCAGTGCAGCCAGAGCTCCCATCCGAATATCGCTCCGCTCGCAGCCACCAGGGCCATCGCGGACAGGCCGGCGGCCCAGAAGGCGCGCCATTGCCCCGAGGCAATCAAAGCCAGCGGCACGAGAATACAGAACTGCGGCTTGAAAGTCAGCAATCCCAGGATCAATCCCCCCAGCACGGGGCGGGACTTAAGGAGGCGCAGTCCGCCGACAATCAACGCCGCCACCAGAAAAACCGCTTGGCCATCGATCACATTGATGAAGGACGCCGGACAGAGCAGAACAATAGGAAGCAGGACTTCGGATACCGTCCAATCAGCCGCCCTGAACCGCAGCGCGACGGCCAGCAGGCCTGCAGTCGCGAGCTGAAACGCAACATAGGAGCCAAAGAAGCCCAGCGGGGCAAATGGCAGCAGCAGCAGCAGGAAGCTTGGCGGATAGGCCCATGGCCTTAGGTCGAGCGGCTTAGAGAGCCAGTCCGCAAAAGCCGTGTTGAGGAAATCGGTGAAACGCTCGGCGTCGAAAATCAGCGATGCGTGTCCATCCAGCACCGAGCGGATCGCGCCGTAGAAGACCATCCAGTCGGTGCCAAGGGTATTGTAATTGACCCCGATCTTGCCGGGATAGGGAATGGTCGTGACCAGAACCGTCAGCGCATAGATCGACGTGATCAGGCCGCCAACAAGCACACCCGCTGGCGGCCGCAGCACTATCTGCTCGGCGTCGCGCTCCCCGCCGCCGGCAACATTGACGCTCATCTGAGCAACCCCCGACCGATTCAACCCCGACCTCACTACGCTTTTTGGTGGTTGCGACGCACCGTCGGCGGCCAACGTCCGCAACCAGCCGATTGAAGCGACGCTTGATCATAGGTTCAATGACGAAATAGCTCAACGCCAGCGAGGCCGCTGCCACCAGTGGCGTCGGCAGCGCAATATCGACGCGACGTCGCGATTGCCGATATCACCAGGAAATGCGGTACGCGCGCATAAGCGGTGATCTGCTTTGGCACGGGACCATTGACCCGCAAAAATACGGATTTGACTCCTCCAGCCACCTGAAAACAACGCTGTCGCGCACAAGTTCGGCCGGCGGCAATGGCGCGCAGCCTGGTAGGTGCCCGCCGCCGTGCTGCGGTTGGACTACCGCCAAAAACCTAAATGACTATTTCTTGAGGCCTTTGGTGAGGTGGAGTAGAATCTGCGCATTGGCGAAGTCCTTCTAAAAAATTGGATAACCGCATCGAATAGGCGTCTTTTACATGCGCCGCGTGATCGACACCGCTCCAAAGGATGGAACATTCGTCATTCTTGAGGATGACGTAAGCGGACGCTTCGAATCTGCTCAATGGTCGGCTGAGGGGCGTGGGTGGGTTAGGAAAAATGGCGAGCCAAGCGAGATCACGCCGACGCATTGGCAAACAATGCATCTTCCAAAGGAAGGTGATGAATTTATTCTGCAAGATGAATTTATTCTGCCAAAGGAAACTGGATTGATCGCCTCTCCGGCGTCGCCAGGGCCGCGCTCCTTTTGTTTCCCCGCGGGCTTGGCCGAACGCGCGAGGGTAACGGAATTAACTCGTCTGGTTACGAACGCGGACCCGGTCACTGACGTCCTGGTTGAACTGCGGGCCACGCAGAGCAAACAGGAGCGCGGACCGACCGCGTGGCGCGCCATCTCCTCGATCGCCGCGGTGATGGTCGGGGCGACGCTCATCGGCTGGTATTTCGACGCTGAGTTCGTCGCCCATGTGACGCGATACATCGGTCAGCAGGATAGCGTCAGCCCTGGCGCAGCTGGCGTGGAGGCCGTCAAACAAGAGACCGAGCTCCCAAGCCAGGACTCGCAAAAAGCCGATTCATTGGCGCGGGATCCGGCTTTTCATCAGCAAGCCGATCGGGCGATCTCACAGGCACCGCAGGATACTGCGCAGGGCAAGCAAAGTGCGGAGGCAATGCAGCCGGAAGCGCAGCAGTCTTTGGAAAAGGAGCGACGCCGCGCAGGAGGCTTTAGCAAATGAACTGGCGAGGGCGCAGCAGATCATTGAGATGCAGGTAGCGCAGGCGAACAAGGCGCGCGATCGGGCGACGCAGCTCAGTCAGGCCGCGGAAAGTGGGGTGGCGGAGCTGCGACAGTCTCTGCGAAAGGAACACGACAGAGCCGAGGCTCTGGCGGGCGAGCTTGCGAAGGCGCGGCGCGATCTCAAGGCCCAGCTGGCGCTGTCAAGCAAGGCTAGCGACGAGGCGTCGCAGGCGAAGAAGGCCGCCGAGACGGCGACGGCGGAGCTGCGACAGTCTTTGAAGACGGAGCACGACAGGGCCGAGACGCTGACTGGCGAGCTCGCGAGGGTACGGGGGGAGTTGGAGACCCAGCTGGCGGTATCAAGCAAGGCCGGTGGCGGAACGGTGCAGGTGAAGAAGGGCGCCAAGGGCGCGACGGCGGAGTTGCGACAGTCTCTGAAGAAGGAGCGCGACACGGCCGAGGTGCCGGCACCGGGCCACAAGCCCACGCTGATGCAAGCCGCGGAGGCGGCTGCGACAGAGCAGCCAACGGTTGCTGAGGCGCAAGGCGATCCGGAAGTTGCCCGGTTGCTGGCGCGCGCCAGCGCCCTGCTCGTCCAGGGGGATATCGGTGCAGCTCGGATCGTGCTCGAACACGCTGTGGGGACGGGTAGCGCACGGGCAAGCTTTATGCTTGCGGAGACCTATGATCCCCTCGTTCTTTCCACGTGGAAGACCTATGGAACGCGCGGCGATGTGACAAAGGCGCGCGAGCTATACGCAAACGCGCTTGCCGGTGGCATCCAGCAGGCCAGGGATCGATCTGTTGCGTTGCAATAGTCTAAGTGCGGCGATGGTTGCCCACCCCCGCTGCTAGACCGAGCGCAAGCATTGCGAGCTCGTTCGTTGCAATCACTTCTGCCGAAACGCGTGATTGAACGACATCACGAGCGGCCCCACGATGTAATCAAACGCGGTCCGCTGGATCGTTGGTATCATCACGGTTGCCGGCATTCCCGGATAAAGGTGAATGTTGGGCATGGTCGCCAGCTCATCCTGATCGATCCGAACGAAGGCCGTATAATAAGGATTGTTGGTCTTGGGATCCGTCAAACGGTCCGCGGAGACCTGGATGACGTCGCCATGAATGATCGGAACGATCCGCTGTTTGTAGGCGGTTAGGTGAACTTCCGCGCGCGTGTTCGGGTGCACGTCGCTGATGTCCTCGACGGCCACCTGGGCTTCGATCGTCAGCGAATCCTCGTCAGGCACGATGTCCAGAATCTTGTCGCCGCGCTGGATGACGCCTCCGACCGAAAACACGTTGAGCCCGACCACGCGTCCGGTATAGGGAGCGCGTATTTCCATGCGGCCCAGCACCGCCTTGGCGTTCATCGCCTTCGGGATCACCTCCAGGAGCTTGGCTTGCGTGTCGCGCAAGTCCTTCGTGACGTCGGTCATCCGGTCGTTGTCGAACTGGGCGATCTGCTGCTCCTGCTCCGCAATCGCCTGGCGCGCCTTGGCGATGCTAGCGTTTGCATCGGCGATCTGGCCTTCGAGGCCGTATGCCGTGCGCTCCAGCTGCAGGATGCGCGGGCGGGCGATCAGCCCTCGCTCGACGAGCGGAGCGATGTCCTTGGCCTCCTTGCGTACCGAATCGATCTGATTGGTAAACGACTTCACCTGCGCTTCCGCGCCAACGATCTGCGACCCCAGCTGGTTGATCTTCTCGCGAACGACGCTTCGTTGCCCTTCGAGCGACGCCCGGCGGCTTTCAAACTGGCTGAGCTGACCGTTCCAGACGCTCTTGAAGTAGACATCCTCAGAGCGCGCCTTCAAATCCGCCGGCATGACAAGCTGGGAGCCATGGTCAAGCTCGGTCAAGAGCCGGACTTCCGTTGCGCGCAGCACGGCGTATTGCTGCGTCAGCACCTCATGTTCGGCGCGGGCTTGGGTCTCGTCCAGGACAATCAGTAGATCGCCTGCGAGCACCCTGTCGCCTTCCCTGACATGCAATTGCTTGACGATGCCACCGTCGAGGTGCTGGAGGCTCTTGCGGTTGCCGTCGACCTTCACGACCGCATTGGCGACGACAGCCCCATTGAGCGGCGCGGTCACCGCCCAGGTGCCGATGCCGCCGAAGAAGATGGCGATGATCAGCCACCCCGCTACCGCGACACCGCGAATGGAGTCGTTCGGCGCGCCATCCCTGTTCGCGCGCCTTGTCTCGCGTGGGGCGGCGCCGGAGCGCATCGACAGGTCTGTGACATCGAGCAATGCCATGATCTCTCCTAGCCTGCCGCGCCCCGAACTGCCGGAACCGGCACGGGCCGCGTCAGGCGCGACAGGATTTCGCTGCGTGGTCCGAACATCTCGGCTACGCCCTCACGCAACACCAATATCTTGTCGACCACGCCGATAGTGGCAGGCCGATGCGAAATGATCACCACGGTCGTTCCACGCTTCTTCAATTCGGTGATGCAGTCGGCCAGCGCAGCGTCGCCCTCGGAGTCGAGGTTAGAACTTGGTTCATCAAGCACAACCAGGCTTGGATTACCGTAAGCCGCGCGCGCAAGAGCGATACGCTGGCGAATGCCTCCAGACAGGATCGCACCACCCTCTCCGACTTGAGTATCGTAACCGTCGGGCAGTCGCAGGATCATGTCATGCACACCAGCCATCTGCGCCGCCGAAATGATCTCCCTGTCCTCTTTCCGGTCGAACCGGCAGATATTGGCGGCGATGCTGTCGGCAAACAGCTCGATATCCTGCGGAAGATAGCCAAGATGCTGGCCGAGCGACGACCTGATCCACGTCGAAACGTCGGACCCGTCGAGGCGAACGGCACCCGCCGATGGGACCTGAACACCAACGATATGGCGCGCCAGCGTGGATTTTCCGGCCCCCGAGGGGCCGATAATTCCAAGCACTTCACCCGGGGCAATCTGGAACGTGACTCCCCGCAGAATAGGCTTCGATGTGCCAGGCGCGGCAAAGGACAGCGCTTCGACCGAAAGGTGACCTTCGGGTCGCGGCAGCATCAGTTCTGGCTGACGCGGCGGATTCGCAGCCAACAACTCCTGCACCCGCAAGAATGCACCGCGGGCCGAGATGAGACTGCGCCATGACCCGACGATCTGTTCGACCGGCTGTAGGGCGCGGCCAAGCAGGATGCTGGCGGCAAACATGGCACCCGCGGTTGTGAGCCGCTCGATCACGAGATAGGCGCCAAGACCAAGGATCAAGGATTGCATCGACAGCCGCAGGAAGCGAATCATGCTCTGCATGGTGGCCGCGCGATCGCTCGCCGCGACCTGGCGCTCGATCATCCGGTCGCGGTCCCTGCTCCAGCGCTTCAGAAGGCCGGCGGACATCCCCATTGCGCGCACCACTTCGGTGTTGCGCAGGCTCATCTCGGTGAAACCGTAATTTCGATTTGCCGCCTCGCTGGATTCGGAAAGCGGCGGCTTGACGACCCATTCATTCAGGAAGGCCATCAGCACCAGAATGATCGAGCACCCCAGGGCAAATGCCCCGAGGAGCGGGTGCAGAGCGAAAATCACGGCGATATAGATCGGCGCCCACGGCAAATCGAAGATCGCATGAATTCCCGATCCGGTGATGAATTGGCGAAACGTGTCGAAATCGCGCAACAGCTGGCTGCGCGCGCCGCCAATTTTTGCCGAATGGTCGATGATGGCGGTCATCACCCGCGGCGCGACCCTCCGATCAAGGCGGATGCTGGTGCGCGCCAGTACGCGCGCGCGTACCGCATCGAGACCCGCAAGCGCCATGAACGCCAGCAACAGCGCAAGGGTCAGCATCAACAGCGTGACCTCGCTAGCGCTCGAAATCACGCGGTCATAGACCTGCAGCATGTAGAGCGGACCCGCCAAATAGAGCAGGTTGATGGCTAGGCTGAATATCGCTGCAGTCACAAAATAGCTCTGGCAGGCTTGCAGCGCCTGCCGGAATTCGTCTGCTCTTTTACGAAGGGTACTCACTTGGAATCCTGGCCGGAGCCCCCCTTAAACATGATGGCCGGCAGCTATGAGCCGACAGCCGAAAAGCTCAAAAAAATCAAACATACAATCGGCTCCTACTTTACATGGCCGACGGCCAGGCGAACAGCCGCCGCCGGCGCGAAACCGCCAAGAGGGTAAACTTACGGGGTCAACCTCCCCCGGTTATTATTCGCCGCGAGCGACGCGTTCACGACGTTCAGGCGATGTGGTGCGGATCATAGGTGATCACCGTGCCGTTCGCGGCGTCGGCCTTCTCGGCAAAGCCATTCGGATCGTATTGACCGAGCAGGACGATGTTCGCCGTGTGCGCCCCGTCGGATACCGTCAAAGTGCCGCCCGTCCCGGCCTCGTTCTCCGTGAAGCTCAACGTGGTGCCGGCGCCGAAGCTGACGCCCTTGATGTCGATGTCGTCATTGCCATCGAGGCCGGTCACCGTGCCGGAGAAGTGGAACGCATCATCCAGAATCAGGTGGCCAGCGGCGGTCGTGTCGAAGGTGACACCTGCCGCCGAAGCTGACCCGAACTCGATGGTGCCGGCCCCGCTGATCAAAGCGTTGCCGCTGCCGGTCACCTCGCCTTCCGCTGTGACCGTGCCGCCATTGGCCCAGATCAGGCCGCTGTTGGCCACCGCGCTGGCGAGCACCAGCCCACCCGCGCCGGTCGCCTCCAGCGTGCCGGCATTGGCGATCACGTTGGCGCCCGTGTCGATCACCAGGGCGTGGGTCCCGGTGGCATCGATGATGCCCTCGTTGCTCAGGGTCAGGCTCCCCTGCCCGATCTGCCCGGCTCCCGAGATCACGTTGTCGACGTTGTCGAGCGTGACGTTCGAGGCCGTGCCGGCGACGATGTTGTGGTCATCGTCGGACAGGGTCACATGGCCGCCGCCATTGAGCGTGAGCCCGGTCTGGATCAGCTGCAGCAGCGTGTCGTCGCCGGAAGCCTGCAGGTCGATCTCCCCAGTGTTGTGGATGACGCCCGACAGCGGCAGCATCGCCCCGTCGCCGATGGTCATCAGGCTTGGATTTTCGACGGTCGGCGTGACGTCGAATTCGAAGTTTGCTGCGGTCAGGTCCGCCGTTTGCACGTGGTCGAGCGTGATGGTCTGGCCGTCAGCCAGCGTGATCACAGCATTGCCATTTCCGTCGTCCGCGGTATGGGCCCGGACGTCCGCGAAGCTCTGCCAGCCATAGCTGATCAAATCGATCACATCGGAGGACACCTCGAAGCTCTGCACGACATCGTTGCCGATCGGCTGCGAGAACACGAAAAGGTCATGGCCGCTCGAGCCGGTCAGGTGATCGTCGCCCGACCATGCAAAGATAGGAGAACCTGGCGCATAGGCCTCGATGTTATCGGTGACATAAGCGGTACCAGTCGAGCCGTCAGCATTGCTCCAACTCATCGAGACATTGAGCACCGCCGCTCCCACGTAGTCCGCAGGCGTAGTAACAGTAAGTGCACTGACGTCGCTCGTTGTCACAGTCCAGGTGCCGTCACCAAGTTTTGTCCCGTAGAGCACCGTCCAGCCGTCGGGAAGGTTGTTGAGCGTTAAGGTGACTGGCGCTCCCGAGCCAGACGGATCGCTGAATCCGAGGTTGAGCGGCTGCCCAGCCACGCCCGCTGGCGCGAGATGGATGAATTGTGGACCTGTAGCACTCAAGGCGACGTTCCCAGCCGCATCCTTGATGTCAGTGTTCGCCTTGAGATTGATTCCAAGCGAGTCACTGGAGGCCTGACCAGGTGCGTAATTCACGGTCACCACGTAGCTTGCGCCCGAGCCGCTGACGCTCGAGATCGAAATCCCGGAAGTCCCGGCGGCCGTGCCGGTCAATTGAAAATCATCCGTCGTGACGTTTGTTACTGCCTCAGAGAACGTCACACTAAAGGTCGCAGTTGGTTTTGAATTTGTCCCCAGGCTGATCATTGCCGTTGGCGGAGTGGTATCCGCTGGAGCGCTTACGATTACGCTTACGGAGTCGGAATCGCTCAACGCTCCTCCAGCTCCTGTAGCACCTTGATCGTTGCTGACAATGCTGATGCTGTCAGGTCCCGAATAACCGTTATCGCCTCTATACGTAAGCGTCGCGAGTGCAGCGTTTACGTTCGCCAGAGTCCCTGTGAACACCATCTGGTGATCGCCTTGAGAATCGCTGAACGTCAGGCCAGTTGTAGTGCCAAGGGCCAGATTGCCATGCTGTGCAGACAACATAATCTTTATTGGCGAAGTCCCAATGTCTACATCGGTGACCGCAAATCCGGAGATTGCAGTCGTTGACTGATAACTTACAGTCTGCGTGCTGGGGACACTGTTCACAGGTCCATCGTTGACCGCTCCAACGGTCACATCGGATTCAATATGTAGGCTGCTTGCGTCGACACCGCCGTTGGTAGTGCCACCGCTGTCCTTGATCGAGGTCAACGTGATCGCCCGCGTCCCGGCTGTCGGGTTGTCGATGTTCGTATCCTGATACGTAATGCCGTTGATCAGCGTATCGGCAGCAGCAGCCGAGAGGCCCGCCGCCTTCGTCAGCGAAACCGTCGCGGTTCCGCTCGCGATCGTGACCGAATAGCTCATCCCATTCGTTGTCGTTGTCCCGGACGAGTTAGCGCCGAGCGTGATCGCCGTGCCGTCGACCGAGATTTTCTCATTCGCCCCGTCCTGCAGACCGCTAACCGTAAAGGTCAGCGCCGTAATCGTCTGCCCAGACTCGACGGTGCTCGCATTCGCACTCGAGAACACCGAAACAGCGGCCCCTTGCGAACTCCCCGCTGCTTCCATGAAAGTTGGATTGGACGCCGTCGCCGTTAGTGTCGGGGCGTCGTTCACCGGCGTGACCACCACTGTGCTCGTCGCCACATTGCTCAGGTTGTTGGATCCGGAGCCGTCATCGACCTGGTAACTTATGGTGCGGCTCGCCCCCGACGGATTGTCGCTGGAGTTGAAGTAGGTTACCGATGCCAGCGCTGCCTGGTACTGCGCAACAGTAGCGCTGCCGCTTAACGTCACCACCCCGGTAGAGGCGTTGTAATTGCCGGTAATGCCATTCTGATTAGTAAAGCCGAGGAAATCCTGACCAGCGGCGAAGTTGCCGGTGATCGACACCATAGCTCCGGTTAGATTCGCGCTGTCGACGTCCGACACGGTCAATGCCGTGTCGATCGCCGTCGCCGCCTGGTTCTCGGTATAGGATAGCAACCCACCATTGGCGCTGATCACTGCGGCGTCGTTGGTGCCGAGGATGTCGACCTTGACCGAGGTGTGGGTGCCGTCGGCGCTGACCACGTCAAAGTTCTCGGTGTAATGCTGGCCGGCGACGAACTCGTCATGGGCACTGTCGGCCGTGTAGGTCCAGGCGCCGGAGGCGTCGATCGAGAACTTGCCGTAGCTGCCCTGCGTGTCGGTCTGCGGCACGAAGGTTGCCGAGCTGTCGACGTCGCTGATCGTCAGCGTGCCGGAGGTCGAGATGTCGGCCGCCGAGTTGGTCTCGGTCAGGTTGACGCTGGCCGAGGACAGGATCGCGGCGTCGTTGGTGCCGAGGATGTCGACCTTGACCGAGGTGTGGGTGCCGTCGGCGCTGACCACGTCAAAGTTCTCGGTGTAATGCTGGCCGGCGACGAACTCGTCATGGGCACTGTCGGCCGTGTAGGTCCAGGCGCCGGAGGCGTCGATCGAGAACTTGCCGTAGCTGCCCTGCGTGTCGGTCTGCGACACGAAGGTTGCCGAGCTGTCGACGTCGCTGATCGTCAGCGTGCCGGAGGTCGAGATGCCGGCCGCCGAGTTGGTCTCGGTCAGGTTGACGCTGGCCGAGGACAGGATCGCGGCGTCGTTGGTGCCGAGGATGTCGACCTTGACCGAGGTGTGGGTGCCGTCGGCGCTGACCACGTCAAAGTTCTCGGTGTAATGCTGGCCGGCGACGAACTCGTCATGGGCACTGTCGGCCGTGTAGGTCCAGGCGCCGGAGGCGTCGATCGAGAACTTGCCGTAGCTGCCCTGCGTGTCGGTCTGCGACACGAAGGTTGCCGAGCTGTCGACGTCGCTGATCGTCAGCGTGCCGGAGGTCGAGATGCCGGCCGCCGAGTTGGTCTCGGTCAGGTTGACGCTGGCCGAGGACAGGATCGCGGCGTCGTTGGTGCCGAGGATGTCGACCTTGACCGAGGTGTGGGTGCCGTCGGCGCTGACCACGTCAAAGTTCTCGGTGTAATGCTGGCCGGCGACGAACTCGTCATGGGCACTGTCGGCCGTGTAGGTCCAGGCGCCGGAGGCGTCGATCGAGAACTTGCCGTAGCTGCCCTGCGTGTCGGTCTGCGACACGAAGGTTGCCGAGCTGTCGACGTCGCTGATCGTCAGCGTGCCGGAGGTCGAGATGTCGGCCGCCGAGTTGGTCTCGGTCAGGTTGACGCTGGCCGAGGACAGGATCGCGGCGTCGTTGGTGCCGAGGATGTCGACCTTGACCGAGGTGTGGGTGCCGTCGGCGCTGACCACGTCAAAGTTCTCGGTGTAATGCTGGCCGGCGACGAACTCGTCATGGGCACTGTCGGCCGTGTAGGTCCAGGCGCCGGAGGCGTCGATCGAGAACTTGCCGTAGCTGCCCTGCGTGTCGGTCTGCGGCACGAAGGTTGCCGAGCTGTCGACGTCGCTGATCGTCAGCGTGCCGGAGGTCGAGATGCCGGCCGCCGAGTTGGTCTCGGTCAGGTTGACGCTGGCCGAGGACAGGATCGCGGCGTCGTTGGTGCCGAGGATGTCGACCTTGACCGAGGTGTGGGTGCCGTCGGCGCTGACCACGTCAAAGTTCTCGGTGTAATGCTGGCCGGCGACGAACTCGTCATGGGCACTGTCGGCCGTGTAGGTCCAGGCGCCGGAGGCGTCGATCGAGAACTTGCCGTAGCTGCCCTGCGTGTCGGTCTGCGACACGAAGGTTGCCGAGCTGTCGACGTCGCTGATCGTCAGCGTGCCGGAGGTCGAGATGCCGGCCGCCGAGTTGGTCTCGGTCAGGTTGACGCTGGCCGAGGACAGGATCGCGGCGTCGTTGGTGCCGAGGATGTCGACCTTGACCGAGGTGTGGGTGCCGTCGGCGCTGACCACGTCAAAGTTCTCGGTATAATGCTGGCCGGCGACGAACTCGTCATGGGCACTGTCGGCCGTGTAGGTCCAGGCGCCGGAGGCGTCGATCGAGAACTTGCCGTAGCTGCCCTGCGTGTCGGTCTGCGACACGAAGGTTGCCGAGCTGTCGACGTCGCTGATCGTCAGCGTGCCGGAGGTCGAGATGTCGGCCGCCGAGTTGGTCTCGGTCAGGTTGACGCTGGCCGAGGACAGGATCGCGGCGTCGTTGGTGCCGAGGATGTCGACCTTGACCGAGGTGTGGGTGCCGTCGGCGCTGACCACGTCAAAGTTCTCGGTGTAATGCTGGCCGGCGACGAACTCGTCATGGGCACTGTCGGCCGTGTAGGTCCAGGCGCCGGAGGCGTCGATCGAGAACTTGCCGTAGCTGCCCTGCGTGTCGGTCTGCGGCACGAAGGTTGCCGAGCTGTCGACGTCGCTGATCGTCAGCGTGCCGGAGGTGCTGATGGCAGCCGCGCTATCGCCTTCGGTCAGGTTGACCGTCGCCGACGACAGCACCGCGGCGTCGTTGGTGCCATTGATGGTGACGGTGATCTGCTGCGCTGTGCCGTCGATCGCGGTGACCGTGAAGCTGTCGGTCAGATGACCGCCGACGTTGAGCGCTTGAACCGCAGCATTGCTGTTATCCAGCGTGTAGGTCCACACGCCCGCGGCCGTCATCCCGAAGGTGCCGTAGCCATTCGTCGTCGCATGTCCAGCCGCGACCGCCGTAAAGCTGTTAGCCACGTTGTCGACGTCGGTGTCGGTCAGCGTGCCGCTGACCATCGGAGTGCCGGTGATTGCGTTGTTGACGCCGCCGGCCTCCACCGCGGCGCCGCTCGTCGTGCCCGAGATCACAGCGGCGTCATTGGTACCGTTTATGGTGACGGTGATCTGCTGTGCCGTGCCGTCGATGGTGCGAACCGTGAACGTGTCGGTCAGATGACCGCCGACATTCAGTCCCTGGACCGCGGCATTGCTGTTGTCGAGCGCATAGGTCCAGGTGCCACCTGCGGTCATCTGGAAGGTGCCGTAGTGGTTATCCGTGGCCGAGCCGGCCGCCGCCACCTGGAACGTATTTGGCGTGTTGTCGACGTCGGTGTCGGTCAGCGTGCCGCTGACCATCGGAGTGCCGGTGATTGCGTTGTTGACCCCGCCGGCCTCCACCGCGATGCCGGCTGTCGTGCCTGAAATTACCGCCGCATCGTTGGCCCCCGCGAACTGCACGGTGGCAGTGGCCCAGCTAAGCGTCCCGTTGCCAAGCCGAATTGCATAGGTGAACGTATCGTTGAGGACTTGACCTGATTGCAGCGCGTCGAGTTGTGCTTTGAAAGCTGCGCTCAATGTTGTTGCGTCATAACCGACCTTGCCGTCTGAAGTAATCCAGATCTTCGCGCCGTAGAGGCTGGTATCACCGGTGGTCGCTTCAGCGCGGGCGGTATCTTGGGTGATCAAATCGGTTGGACTAGTGCCACCCGCACTGATGCTATTATCAACCGAGAAAAGGCTCTTAGAGTTGCCGCCCAGATCGTTAGCCATGACGTTAAAGTAGACGACCTGAAGGTTGTCCTCCGTCAGTGCAACGCTCGCCGTTCCACTCGAGCTAAGAAGGCCAGTGGTGAAGAGATCGTCTTGGGCTTGCGGGGTATTGCCGAAAGAAGTGGTGCTGCCGCCGCCGGTTGTCTGAGTAGCCATTTTGGTCCTCGAAATTCGCGATATCTAAATATTGATTTGAACCGGCCCAGCGTACGCGCCAGCAATTTGGGACGTCGTTGAAGCACTGGCTTTAGTGATCTTCCGAAACTGTCGAGCCGCTTGATGTGGTGTCGAAATAACGGCCTCGCCTACCAGCGAAAGCTTCTCTTCAAGCGGACCGTTGGGATTGTTCACCGGCGAATCGCCTGTGATGTGTGGTTCGTCGGCATATGTCGGACCGTGCGGCGCCGACGGTTCGACCGGAAGGTTATCCAGTCGAGCGGCTTTCGATGCACCCTGGAGACGAGGTTCGATCCGCGACCAACTGATCGCAGCCAACTCAACCTTCGCTGGTTCAGCCTTCACGACAAATAATACGCGACCCAATTCCGGCATCCCTCAACTCTGCTAACGCAGAGCAGATGTGATCGCACCCGAAAATCAATTCACAACAACACGCACACGATGCCCATCAGCAATATTCGTGGGGCGCGCGGCCAAAAGGCCGCCCAGTGCCATTAGACGCCTACCGTGAAAAGACTCCGACCGCCATTACCCTGCCCGTTTCGCGTGCGGCCCTGCTCTCCGCATGCTCGCAATTTTTCTTTTCTTTCAATATTCAGCTTCGAGAGGCTTCGGCGCCTGGTCCGCAAGACTGCGGGCGCCCAAACCTCTAAACCTAATTGAATGCAATTTGCCGCAAATTTGCGCAGCCGTCTAGAGCCGCGCGATTTGCTCTACTTTAACGATTAACGTCGTGCCGCCATGGGGTTCCCTCCTGCCTACACCAATGCCCCGTTGATTTACGGGTTGCCCGAACCTCGCATCCGCGCCTAGGGCTCCGACGCCATCCCGACCATGCCACGGTTCGTCACTAGAACAGTCCGCGCTTCGAGCTTATGGCGAGTCTGTTTCCAGATGCAGTGCGTGCTCTGGCAAGGTCAAGAACAGCCTGCGACGAACGCTTCAATAACAAGTCCTGAGTCGCCTCCGAGCCGGCCGCAACTTTCCCCGTTGGATTGCCGCCACTGCGTGACCGCTGGCGCCAGCTTGCCCGCGTCCGCCGGCGCAGCCGGTATCCTGCTGCGCTCTTTCGAGGATCAGCGAATGAAGCTTCTGGATCTGGACGTTGCGTTCGAGCAAGGAGATTGTTTTGGCTTGAACCTGCTCGGCCGACACCTTGCGCAGGGCGTTCTCCCGATCGAGCAGTTCGGGAAACGGCAGCAGCGGCCGGACGAGCTCGGTCGCCTTGATGACGCATGACGCCGGGCCACCGCTTGCGCGATCTGATCCGGATAGCCGCTGCGGCATTCCACGAGTGCGCCACTCAAAGTTGATATTTGCTGTTGCCGGCTCCGCCTCCTCGATGGCCTGCCGCGCGGCCGCGCAACAGCCCAGCAAGACACAGTGCGAAACGACGAGTGCGCGCCGGAATTTGTCCATCTGACTCGGGACGAGCTGGATGAGCGGCGCCGTCTGTCCATGCCGCGACTCAAAGCCGTTAGCTGATGTGCCGTGCCCTCAAGCGGACGACTGCGGTCATTTGATCCGCCGGCCCGACCGCGGCATCGGAATCCTGTGGTAAGTGGAGAGTCCCGGACGAGCAATATATTCTCATCCGGGCAGTTTCTACGTCGCCCGCGGTCAGACGGTGCCGAAGTTGTTGTAGTGATCCAGATCTGTGTGGAGCTGGCTTGCCGAGAGATCAATCGCCTGACCGAGCAGCGGGACGTTTGCCACCGGGCTGCTCCACATCGCAGACGACGTCTTGACGGCCGAGCCCGACGTGAGGTCGTCCGCCACCGACAAAATATGGAAGTCAGCGCTCGATCCGGAGGCTCCCGGTTTTGCCTGCGTGTATTCGAGCCACTTGATTGCGTCATCGATGTCGTGTCTCGCGGTGCCTGCCGAACCATCACCGATTGCATTACCTTCAAGATAGTTCAGCCAGGTGGCTACAAGGTCCCGCCCCAACATATAGCGGCCATCCTGCACCTGCTTGTCGGACGCATTGAGCAACGTAAGCGCATCGGCGGTCGAGATGAACAGCACGTTTTCGCCATTGTCTTGGAGACCGTCGAGATTGTAATCACCGATCAAGAGACCCGCTTTGTCAGCAGATGTGACATGCGCGTCGTGATTGGAATCTACGGCGTAGGTGATTTCACCGCTGGCAAAGCCATCTGTTCCGGCCTGCTTCGGCTGATTGTTGGTGTTGCCATCCCAGAATGTTTGCCATGTCTTCTGCGCCCAGAATCCCGGAGTGCGCACGCCCGGTCCCAATGGGACGTGCGCCGTATCGTAGTCCGTTACGTTCTGATCGTCAGTGACCGTGGCAGTATTATCGAGCAAGCCGTCGCCACCATTGAGCCAGTTGTTGTCCAGGTCTGCTTGGGTCAAGGTATGGGTCGTGGTGTAAGTCCAGGTCTCACCGACATCGAGAACATGATTTCCGTTGTCGCCGGTTACCGTCGAATTAGAATTATCTAATGTAGCAAGCGAGTAGCCTTCCAGCGCATCCGTAACCTTGATCCCGGTGAGCGTCACGTCGCCGGTGTTCTCCACGGTGATCTGATAGGTGATGACGTCACCGACGTGGTCGGCGTGTCCGCCTGTTACTGAAAGAACGGTCTTGGTCAGGTCAACGGCAGGCTTGTAATCGATCGGTTGATCGACCGAGCTGCTGACCGGGGTGGTCTGGTCACTGTCCGCGGTCGCCGTGTTGGTGATCTTATCATCCGCGGTGAGGTCAACCAGGTTGGAGCCGTGGTTGTCGATGTCGGCCTGGGTCAGCGTGTAGGTCGCCGCCAGGTCCTCGCTGCTCCCAACGGCCAGGGTTGATAGACCGCCCGCCGGATTGCCCGTCAGCGCGTCGGTCACCGTCACGCCGGTCAACGTCACGTCACCCGTGTTCGCGACATGGATATTGTAGTGAATGATGTCGCCCGCGTCGGTCAGCCCGTCACCATTGACGTCATCTACCGACACCACTGTCTTCACGATCGACATCGACGGCTTGTAGTCGATCGGCTGATCAACCGAGTCGCTGACCAGGGTGGTCTGGTCGCTATCCGCGGTCGCCGTATTGGTGATCTTGTCGTCCTGGATGAGATCAACCAGGTTCGAGCCGTGGTTGTCGATGTCGGCCTGCGTCAATGTGTAGGTCGCCACCAGATCCTCGCTGCTCCCGACGTCAAGCGTCGACAAACCGCCCGCTGGATCGCCCGTCAGCGGGTCGGTCACCGTCACGCCGGTCAGCGTCACATTACCCGTGTTCGCGACATGGATGTTGTAGTGAATGATGTCGCCCGCGTCGGTCAGCCCGTCACCATTGACGTCGTCGACCGATACCACCGTCTTATCGACCGACATCGACGGCTTGTAGTCGATTGCGACAGACGCTGTATCGGTAGCATCGGGAACACCCGTTGCTGATGCTGTAGCCAGATTGTCGATGAAGCCATCACCTGGCGTGCCACCTGCGCCAGTGCCGTAGCCATCATGGTCGATATCAGCCTGCTGAACGGTGTACGTCGCTGTGTACTGCCAGTGTTCGCCGGGATCGAGCAGGTTATTGTGGTTCGTATCACCCAGATTGTACGTCGCATTATTGAAAGTCGTTGTCACGGCAACAGCAGCCGTGGCGCCTAAGCTTTCGATTTGGTCGGTAACTGACGTCAGGGTGAGCACGCCCGTTCCGGTATTCCCAACCTCAATGGTGTAATCAATCTGCTGGCCGGCATGGTCGACCACCAAATTTTGAGTATTGCCATCGATATCGTGAACCTGTTTGACGACGCTCAGCGCGCCGAGCCCGCTCCCCCCACTTCCGATGACACCCCATTCTTCGAAACCGCTATTTGCAGCATAGTCGCCGCCAACAGCGCCAAACTGCGAATAGAGATAAACGTAAGGGTCGGCTCCGGACGTATCGAAATTGGAAAGTGGGACAAGGATCACATAATCACCCTTGCCGCTGCCCGCATCCCACTGCGCGTTAAGCAAAACCGTATTGTCGCCAAGGTCGAATTTCGGCGTTTCGCCGGCGAAGTCGGTCAGGAGATTACCGCTGCTTTCCTGATAGATCTTCAATTGATCCAACGAGATCAATTGGGGTTGGTTGGCCGACCCGCTTTGATTGATGTCGAGTCTGAACTCGAGGTACTGAGTTCCTGCAACGGTGCCGTTCTGACCATCTCCTGTGACCACCGGAATCGACGAAAGCAGGATTGCGTTGGTATGCGATGCTTGTTTGTCGTCAAGCGGCAGAGGCGAGCCATCCGTATTGTAGCCCTGCTCGGTGCCGTTGTTCTGGATAACCAGAAAGCTGTCGAATACGCCTGTGCCGGTCGAAACAACCGACGTTACGTTCGTGAAAACTGCTCCGGTGTCGGTGGTGGCTGTTGAGCTCTGAGCTATAACGTCGATGGTAGCCATGAAGCCTTAACTCCCTAAAATATAAGCATTCGCGGCAATGATCCGGCGCAGTATCCGGATCACCTGACCGCGCATTGCACGCGGTTGCTAAGCGCACGCAGCAAAAAACCGCACCGCTAACGCGCTGCGGGGACGCACAAATTCAAACTGGCATGTAATCCGCTTTTTCAAATTAACGCAATATCAACCTATCCGGGAAGAGATCGATCTCCCCCGCGCATCCGATCTCCGCTTTTCCCAGCTTTTGCCAGCGCGCCGACCTCAAAAATGCAAATGATTCCTGCTGGATGACCATTGAAATAGCAAACGGTCGAACCGTTGCTCGGCGCTCGCTTCGGACGCAAGCCCTCCGGCCAACGATGCAGGTAATTGTGGACCTCTCCGCGTAGACCAAGCTTCTGCGCCGAAAGGGCAGGTATCGCAGCTCCTCTCGAGAACAGCTCCCAAATTCCCTGATCGCGGGAGCGCCTTGCAGACCTTCCGCGGCACGAAGGCGCAGAATAGCGAAATAATGGCATGTCCGCTTGCAAGCCGGCCCGCGACCGCTGCCTTATCAGCAAGCGCACGATTCGTGCGCTACCCGCGATCGCAAGAACTTCCGCTTCTTCCCTGCCGAGTCCTTGCTCCAGGATTAATCATTTCGGCTAGGGTGCTCACCCCGGATACGCCCGTGGAATTTTAGAACCACGCACGCCACCTGAGCAGACACAAACAGAGGCGAACGAGGACTCAAATGATGTTCAACGTCACGAGAACCGAATTCCTCCTCTACGTCATAGCCGCATTGACCATTGCAGTGCTGATCGCTTGGGACGAGCCGTGGATCATGGGACGAATTTGAAAGTGTCCTTGAGAGACCGGCACGCGATGCAATCCGCAGGCTTTGACGAGAAAAACCTGGGGCGCCGGGCATGCCGACGCAGCCCTCGCAGGTACGCGGTGCGCAAATTGGGCCTGATCGCGGATCTCCGAGATGACGCCCCACTCTTCGACTACTGCGCGCCAGGCCAGATCCTGCGCTGGCTCTTCCATTTGCCAGCGACGTAAGGCGCGAGGTGCGCCTTAGTGTTGGAACATTTGGTTTGCATCCAGGTGAAGACTGGATGTGCGCCATGCTCGCTCTCGATCCACCAGACGCGTGCATGATTGAGTTGATTTCGCACCTCGGCGGTTGGTCTTCACCAGATCGTCCGGCTGCTCACGTCCGCGATGGCGCCCCCACGGGTACGTTCATGGCGAGCGACAGGATCAGGCGATTGAGGCCGCAGCCAATCGGACCGGCCTCGTAGCAGAGCTGCACACCGACAAACCGGCTGGCGATTCGTTCAACGAGCCGGTGTATGCCGGTCGCCGTCGCGTCGACCTCACGAAAAAAGCGGCCTATTTCGGCGATCGCGATGGCATTTTTCAGCTTCGCGACGTCGATTCCGACAAAGCTTCTCAACAAACTGCCACGGCTCGTCCTTCCTTGAAGAGGATCGGCTCGGATCACCCAAGTGCCGCTCGGACCAGCAGAATAAGCGAGCCACCTCACTGGAAGGGGCGGACATACGGCGCCTTCCACTCAATAACACGTCCCAGAATCCCCTCCGAGCCGGCCGCAACTCTCCCCATTGGATTGCCGCCACTGCGTGACCGCCAGCGGCGGCTTGCTCGCGTCCGCGAGCGCGGCCGATAGCCTGCTGCGCTCCTCTTCGAGGAGCTGCGAATGAAGCTTCTGGATCTGGATGTTGCGCTCGAGCAGCGACATCGTTCTTGTCTGAACCTGCTCGGCCAGCGCCTTGCGCAGGGCGTTCTCGCGGTCGAGCAATTCGGGAAACGGCAGCAGCGGACGTACGAGGTCGGTCGCCTTGATCACGCAGGACGCCCGCGCCACGGCTTGCGCGATCTGATCCGGAAATGCGCTCCGGCATTCCGCGAGCGCTCCGCTCAGGTTGACCGTTGCCGCCGTCGGTACCGGCGTCGCCTCCGGTATCGTTGTCGCCGCTGGTGCCGGCTCTGTGGGCGCCGTTGCCGTCTCCGTCGTTGGCTCCGCGACCGGTCCCGCCTCCTTTTCGATGGCCTGGCGAGCGGCCCCGCAGCAGGTCAGCAGGATGCAGAGCGCGACAGCGACCAGGCATCGCGCGCGCTTCGGCCAAGCCCGTCCATCCCGATGCACGATCGGGTCTCCGGTTGGCGCAACAGATGTGCCGCCATGCGTCGCGCTCTGCCGGCAAGATCGAAATGTCTGTGCAATCAGGGACGCAGGACCGCGCTCTCCACCGTGGCAAACAATTCGTATCGGCAAAAATGACGTCTTCAAAAATGGCTCGGTGCGAAATGGCACCGAGCCCAGCTGATTGATTTTAGATACAATTCAGCTGTTTACGCAATAGCGCCCTCGCGCATCGGCGGCCCGCAAGTCGATCGCGCCGCTGCGCTGCACTATTGGCGCAGCATCGGCGCGTGCGCCCGATGAGAACCGTGTCGATGGTTGGCGAAAATTTCCGCTTCTTCCCGGCCAAGCCCCTGCTCTAGGATTAGCCATTTCAGCTAGGGTGCTCACCCACGATGCGCCCGTGGAATTTTAGAACCACAGCATACAGTGACTGATCCGGGCGTCATGGGGATTTGAGATGGCCGATCGCATTGCACTTTTCATTGATGGTGCGAACCTCCACACCACCGTCAAGAACCTCGGCTTCGAGATCGATTTCCGGCGACTGCTCTCGGAGTTCGGCAAGTATGGACAGATCGTCCGCGCCTACTTCTACACGGTCGTGAGAGACGACGACGAGTTCAGCAGCCTTCGGCCATTGGTGGATTGGCTCGATTACAACGGATATACGGTCAGGAGAAAGTTAGCCAAAACCCACGATGACGGCGAAGGGCGGCGGCGAATGAAGCGCAGCATCGGCATCGAGCTCGCGGTCGACGCATTGGAAATCGCGCACCGCATCGACCACGCGTACCTGTTCTCTGGCGACGGTGATTTGCGCGCCGTTGTCGAAGCTGTCAGGCGGGCTGGTGTCCGCGTGACAGTCGTTTCCAGCATCCGAACAAAGCCTCCCATGATCGCCGACGAGCTTCGCAGGCAAGCTGACGTCTTCCTCGAACTCGAAAACCTCAGGGCAGCGATCGAGCGCCCAGCGCACCCGATCGCGCCCGAGTGAAATCGCGGGCGCCTCTTCCGGCGAGGAAGCAAAAGGGCGGCTTTGCTTGTCCGTAAATCACCGAGTTGCGCGAGTCGGGCGCTGACATCACTATCTCCCAAACAACGAAACAGAGGTAACACCCATGTGGAGGTCGGTCGGCTGCCTGTTGCTGTTCTTGGCGGCGACGAGCGCTGCGATCGCCGAACCTTCCCGGTTCACCTGCGACACGCCGCGGGGCAAACGGGTCGAGCTCGGCCCGTCAGGCAAAGGCGGTGACGCCCAGTGGATCGATGACGATCTCGATACGATCCGGCCCGCCGTCGTGATCGATGGCGACACCTTCACGGTCACCTGGGGGACATCTGTCGCGGCAGACGGCAAGGGAGGAGCCAAGCTCACGACCTACGTCTTTGCGGCCGCCCGCCGTTCCGCCGCGTCGATCTTTGCGACCCGCACGGACGACACCACGGCCGAGATCTTCCGGTTCTATTTTGGCGACAAATCGCTCTACAAGTTAACGAGCCGGCTGGGGGGCCCCTCCGCGGACACCAACGCCGCGCCCTTCGTTGCAACCTACCTGGCGACCTGTCGTCAGCAGTAGCCGGCTGCCGCCAACCTTAAGACGGGCTTAACTGATCTTTCATGTTCCGGTCGCCGGTGTTGCGCGTCGGCACCACTCGCATGACCACAAAATGCCAGGTAAACCATTGAATTTTAATAAAAACGCTTGGATTTCCGCACGCCGAGACTGATGGCTCGGTCCCCACTTAGGGCGCCTGTGTGGCTGAAATGTCATAGGTCGCGGAACTGTCCTTTGTTACCCTTCGGAGGATTCTACGTAATATTTTTGTGAGTAGGGGCGGAGATTATGAAGTCGGCATACACGGTCATCGCGTGCCTATGCTTGGCGGCAACGCCAGCATGTGCCGAGGTTTTTTCTATTAATGATGCATTGCGCCAGGCCATGCAGACCAACCCGGGTATCGGCGAGGCTTCGGCGAACCGGCGGGCGACGGAAAGCGAGCTGCGGCAAACCCAAAGCACACTGCTGCCGCAGGTGCGCATTGACGCCAGCTACGGCCCGGAAAAATTCGATCAATCGCCGGGCTTCATCACCCCGAACATCCAGGCGGCGCCGACCGTGGGTTCAGGACCATGGCGCAATGGCAGCCAGGAATCAGTCGTGGTGCGCCAGCTGCTGTGGGACGGATTTTCGTCGATCTATGACGTCTGGCGCCAGACCGCGCGCGTCAATGCCGCTGCCTCCCGCGTCAAGGAGAGAACCGAGCTGCTGGCTCTCGACGCCGCCGAAGGCTACATCGACGTCGTGCGCTACATGCGGCTGGTCAGTCTTGCCCAGCAAAACGTCGCCAACCACGAGAAGATATTTTCGAACGTGAACTCCCGCTTCTCGGGCGGCCGGGCCGGCGAAGGCGACCTGGAGCAAGCCCGCGAGCGCGTCGAGGCCGCCCGCGCGGCGCTCGCCGAATTCCAGCGCAGCCTGGATGACGCCAGGGCGAAGTACCGCAAGACGGTTGGCCTCGAGCCGATCAACGTTCGCTTCCCTGCTCCTTTGGCGGGATTGCCGCACAGCCGCGACGAAGCGCTGGCGACCACCCTCCGGTTCAATTCGACGATCGCGGCGGCACAGTCCGACGCCGACGCCGCCAAGCATGCGTTCAAGGCCACGGACGGCACATTCGGCCCGAAATTCTATCTCGAGGGACGGGCAACCCATTACGACAACTCCTACCCCTACGTGGCGGCCCCGGGAACTCCCTCCATCACGCATGAGGACTACAGCGGCAAGGTTGTGATGTCGTGGGACATCTTCCGCGGCGGCCAGGATGCGTGGAATCGGTCGGAGAAGGCCGAGCGCTATACCGAAGCGACCATGCGCCACGCCCGCCTGCAGCGCGACGCGTATGAGTCGATCGACAAGGCGTGGAATGCCCGTACGATTACGGCGACGCGCATCGGCGCCCTGACCCGTGAGCTGGAAGCAGCCAGGAAGACCATCACGGCCTACCAGAAGGAATACGAGCTCGGCCAGCGCTCCCTGATCGATCTCCTGAACGCGCAAAACCAGTTCTTCAACACGTCCGTCTCGCTCACCTCCGCCCGCGGCGTGGTCGTGTTCGCGGACTATCAGCTGCTGGCCGCGATGGGGACGCTGATTGAGTATCTGAAGGCTCCGCCGCCGGTCGATGCCGCGCCGACGGACATGCTTTCGATTGGCCTGCCCCGCTACTCGTTCCCGACGCTTCGCGTGAACCTCCCGCAAACCGGGTCCGAGCCGCTGCGCGTCGCCGTTCCGGCGCCTGTCGTCCGTCCTGCCAAGACCTATGCGGCAGCCCAGACGAAGGACGTTGGCTTTGCGGACCGCTTCACCGGCGCGACGACGACTGCAGCGGTGCCCGGCTCAGCGGAATGGATGCAGCAGCAAAAGACCGCTGCGGACGGCCCGAACGTCATTTACGCGGATCCGTCGGTCACGGCGAACGCGAGCTCCTATGCGTCGACCAAGCCCCACTGGCTGCTGTCGGCCTTCCCGAGTTCCGCTCGATAGCGACCGCCAACAAGCTCAGGACAGGACTGCCGGAAGGGCCCCAAGTCGGGGCCCTTTCGATTCCTTATTAATCGTTAAGATAAGTTTCGCTGAATTTGTTCGCTGTTTGTTGTAGTCTGCCCGAAATCTAGTGCGATTGCTGCATTTCCATTTTGCTTGTCGAGGTTTCAGTTGTTGTTTCGAACCCCCAGCGCGGCGGCCGACGCCGTCCGCCCCTCGCCGGATGACTCAACCTCAAAGCCTGTCGCGATAAATGGGCCACGCGCGCTGGGCGACGATCCCCTCACTGCATCGTTGACTTATCTCGCCGCCCATCACGGCCGCGCGGTGAGCCGCGAAGCTCTGCTCGGCGGACTTCCGATCACGGACGGACGCTTGTCCGTCTCGCTCTACGACCGCGCGGCAAGGCGCGCCGGTCTGGAGACCGAGGCCGTCAAGCGCGACATTTCAGACATTCCCGCGCTGGTCCTGCCGGCCGTCCTCGTCATGAAGAACGGCTCCGCGCTGATCCTTCTGGGTGTGGACCCGGCGAACAAGTCGATCAAGGTCGTTGATCCGGCGACGCCGACCAGCCCGCGCGTCGCCGACATCGCCTCGCTCGCCACGGACTATACCGGCTATGCGTTCCTGGTGAGAAGCGCGCCGCAGGCCGATGCGCGCGCCGTCGCCGCAGGCGACATCCCCAAGAGCCACTGGTTCTGGTCGGTGGTGAAGACGCATTGGCGCAGCTACGGGCACATCGCGGTCGCGGCCTTTCTGACCAACATCCTCGCGCTGGCGACACCGCTGTTCACGATGAGCGTCTATGACCGCGTCATCCCCAACGGGGCGATCCCTTCCCTGATCGCGCTCTCGATCGGCATGGGGCTCGGCATCGTCTTCGATTTCATCTTCCGCATGGTCCGCAGCCGCATGATCGACGTGACCGGCAAGACCATCGACGTCGTGCTGGCAGCGAACATTTTCGAGCACGTGATGTCGGTGAAGATGGCGCAGCGGCCGACTTCGGTCGGCATCCTGGCCAATCAGCTCCGCGACTTCGACTCGGTGCGCGAGTTCTTCACCTCCGGAAGCGTGGTTTCGGCGACCGACCTGCTGTTCGCCATCCTCTTCGTTGGCGTGCTGTTCCTCATCGCCGGACCGCTGGCCTGGATTCCGCTGATCATGCTGCCGCTGGTCATGCTGATCGGCTTCCTGCTGCAGCGCCCGCTCGATCGCGCCATCAAGCGGCTGCAGGCAGAATCCGCCGCCCGGCACGGCGTGCTGGTCGAGTCCCTGTCCGGCCTCGAAACCGTCCGTGCGACCGGCGCCGAGGCCCGCATGCAGACGTTGTGGGAACGCTCGGTTGCCGCGACCGCCCGATCCGGCGAGGACGTTCACTTCTGGTCGTCGATGTCGCTGACGAGCGCGAGCACGGCCCAGCAGATCACGAGCCTGCTCCTCGTCATCGTCGGCATTTTCCTGATCCTCGACGGCAAGCTGAGCGTCGGCGCGCTGGTCGCCGCAAACATGCTCGCCGGCCGCGTTCTGGCGCCGATCGCCGGGATCGCCTCGGTGATCACCAAGGGTACGCAGACGATCACGGCCCTCAAGGCGATCGACCGCATCATGTCGATCGAGCGGGAACGGTCGCCGACCCGGTCCTATGTCGCAAGACGAATCGAAGACGGCAAGGTCGCCTTCGAGAACGTGTCGTTCGCCTACCCCAACGCGCCGGGTAACGCGCTCGAAAAGGTCAGCTTCAAGATCGAGGGCGGAGAGAAGGTCGGCATCATCGGCAGGGTGGGATCTGGCAAGACCACGGTCGGCAGGTTGCTGCTCGGATTTTACGAGCCGAAGGAAGGCCGCATCCTGGTCGATGGCGTCGACTCGCGCCAATATGATCCCTCGGACCTGCGCGCCGGCATCGGCTTCGCGATGCAGGATACCGACCTGTTCTTCGGCAAGCTGCGCGACAACATCGCCCTTGGCAAACCGGAAGCGACCGACGAGGAAGTCCTGCTTGCCGCGCGGCTCTCCGGCGTCGAGAGCTTCATCGCCGGCCACCCGATGGGCTATGACATGCCCATCTCGGAAGGCGGCCGCAGCCTGTCGGGCGGCCAGAAGCAGGCCATCGGGCTCGCGCGCGTTTTGATCCGCAAGCCTCGCGTGCTGTTTCTCGACGAGCCGACGGCGCACTTCGATATTCGCAGCGAACAGGAATTCCTTGAGCGGCTCAAGGGGCTCAATGATGATCGCATGACCATCATCATTTCGACGCATCGCCTGTCATTGCTGAATATGGTCGATCGCTTGCTGCTGTTCGACAATGGCCGCCTGGTTGCCGACGGCCCGCGCGACAAGGTGCTCGCCCTGCTCCAGGGCCGGCCGGCGTCCGCGGCCCCGTCGCCGGAGAATACGATTCAGCCGAAATCCGCATAACGAGCAAATACATTATGGCGTCTTCCGATTTCACCTTTGCAAATGATATCCGGTCCGCGGCGCTGCTGCGCACGCCGCGCACCTCCCGCATGCTGCTGTGGACCTCGTGCGCGCTGCTTGCGACGTTCTTGATCTGGGCTCATTTTGCCGTGCTGGACGAGGTCAAGCGCGGCAGCGGCCGCGTCGTGCCGTCGCGACAGATGCAGGTGGTTCAATCGCTCGAAGGCGGGATCGTCGGCGACATCCTGATCCGGGAAGGCGACATCGTTCAGCAGGGCCAGTCCCTGATGCGCATCGACGATACGAAATTCGCTTCCGAGTTCGGCGAGATCCGCGAGCGCCGCGCGGCGATGGCGGCGCGGGTGGCGCGTCTCGACGCCGAGGCGCGCGGCCGAGCCGAGATCACCTTCCCGGATGATCTCGACAAGATGGTTCCCGCCGCCGTCGCGACGGAGACCAGCGTGTTCAAGATGCGGGGTCAGAAGGTCGCGCAGGACATCGACGTTCTCAACCAGCAGGTCACCCGCCTCACCGGCTCCCTCAAGCTCCTGGAGCGCGAGCAGACCCTGACGCGCAGGCTGTATGAGCAGAAGGTCGTGCCCGAGATCGAGATGCTGCGACTTGATCGGCAGGCAACCGAGATGAAGGGACAGCTGGCCGAAGCGCAGTCGAAGATCGCGAACATCACCGCGTCGTTCCGTTCGCAGGCCGACGAGGATCTCGCCAAATCGCGTGCCGACCTCGCCGTGCTCGACGAGAACATCAAGTCCGCCCAGGACCGGGTGCGCCGCACGGATCTGAAGGCGCCGGTCCATGGCATCGTCAACAAACTGAACATCAGCACCATCGGTGCCGTCGTGCAGCCGGGCGCCAACCTGATGGACATCGTGCCGCTGGACGACACGCTGCTGGTGGAAGGCCGGATTCGTCCCCAGGACATCGCGTTTATCCGTCCCGACCAGGATGCGGTGGTGAAGATCAGCGCCTATGATTCTTCGGTCTATGGATCGCTGAAGGGCAAGGTCGAACGCATCAGCGCCGACACCATCGTCGACGACAAGGCGGAAAAGACCGAACGCCAGGAAACCTTCTACCGGGTCATGGTGCGCACCGATAAGAACCATCTCGGCACCGAACAGCATCCGCTGCCGATCATTCCGGGCATGGTGACCACGGTCGAGGTCCTGACCGGCGAGAAATCGGTGCTGGACTACATCGTGAAGCCCGCTCGCCTGCTGCGCGACGAGGCCCTGCGCGAACGCTGATCGCGACCAGGGAGTCCGTGGTTAACCGATCGTGACCTCGGTTCGTTCAATTTCGAACGAACCGGCAAACCCCGGATTGACCGCCTTTTTGACATTCGAGGCGGCGGCCCCCTCCACTTAACTCCGCTTAAGCTGCCAAGGCGCCAGTTTGCGTCCCGATAACAGCGGGGACGCAGATCGACGCACAGACGTTGACGGTCCCCGACATTGGGGACGTCATATGAAGTCGTTGAAGTTTGCTTCGTCGGCGGTCTTGGCCGCGGCTGCACTGACAATCGGTCTTTGCGCCACGCCTGCCGCGTTTGCCGCGGACGAGCTCTCTCTTGGAAGACCCGCCGGCGAACGCGCGCGCGCCGTGGACGCCGCGTCGAACCGCCCGCCTGCCACCTTCTTCACCATCGCCGACGTCCTGGCCAAGCTCGACCGGCAGCGCGGCCGTGGTCCGAACGCCATTCGCACCGCCTCGCTCACGCCGCCAAACACCGCGACCGACGCGGTGCCCGCGGCAAAGCCGCTTCCGCCTGTCGGCGCCGAGCCGTTTGGCCTGTTCACCTTCCGCGCACCGGAAAACGGCCTGTGGCGCAAATGGCGCGGCCTCGAATCCGATCTCGCAAAGGAGCAGAGCGTTCTCGAGCAATGCCGGGACAGCGCTGCCGGCTGCCCATCGCAAGCCGCGCAATTCCTTCGCCTGATCGGCGCGGTCAAGTCCAGATCCGGACGCGACCGGCTGGATGAGGCCAACCGCGCCGTCAACCAGGCGATCCGCTATGTCAGCGACTTCGCCCAGCACGGCGAGGCCGACCGCTGGACCGCCCCGCTCGCCACCTTCGCGACCGGCAAGGGCGACTGCGAGGACTATGCGATCGCAAAATACATCGCGCTCAGCGAAGCCGGCTTCCCGCGCGAGGATCTGCGCCTGGTGCTGGGTCGCGATCGCACCATCCGCCAGGATCATGCCGTGCTGGCGGCGCGCCTGGATGGCCATTGGCTGATCCTGGACAGCCGCCGCTCCGAACTGATCGACGACGGCGAGCTCGGCAACTTCACGCCGATGTTCGCGATCAACGACCGCGGCGTGCAGCTGTTTGCGGCACCTTACGCCAAGCGGCTCCCGCTCGGCGATGAACTCGACGCGGCGCCGGCGGCCGCCAATGCGGTGGAGACCGAATGGACCGGCGCGGAAGCGCTGGACGCGGCAAGCCCGCTCTTGGGCTTCCTGCCCGTGCTGATGTGATTGCGCGCGAGCAAGGCGACAATTCAATCAGTAAAAATCCGCGGAGAGGTCTCCGCGGATTTTCGATTTTGCTGCAAGCCTGGCCTAGAAAATATGAACGTTCGTAGCCGCCGGCAAGCCGGTGCTCACATGTGCGAGGTCCACCTTGTCGGAGCCCGTGCCATTTGCCGAGTACCAGAGCTCATGGGTCGTATTGTTGAAGAAGAACTTGTTCGTGCTGGCACTTTCGTTCCAGGCGCTGGCGCTGTTCTCGGTCCCGCCGGTGACTGCCGATGACGTGAACTGACCGGCCGTAAGGGCGTTTGAGGCGCCCGTCGGCAGGCTCAGACCGGCCACGTCGAGAAGGAGCGTATCACCGCTGTTGAAATCACTGATGATTTGGTGGGCGCTGAGATTGAGAACAAACTTGTCGTCCCCACCATTGCCAGTGAGCGTCTCGCTGGTTGGTCCGGCGACAATGACATCATTGCCGGCCGTGCCCAACAGGGTCGTGGTGCCATTAATGTTGATATTGATGGTGCTCGACGCCGTGTCGCCGTCACCGTCAATCGTCGACACGTTGAAGCTCAGATCCTCGGAGACGTTCGTGGTCGACGAAACTCCGACGCCAACCAGGTCGACCTTGCCGCTGCCTGTCACGTCCGTGAACTGGACAGTGTAGAGCTGCATGCCGGCCGGCGCTGTGGGCGTCGACCATTCGGTGGCGACCGTGGTGTGGGTGGAAGGATCGAAATCACCGGATACCGATGTGATGGAGGCGGCGTGCACTCCGTCCCAATAAGATACGACATAGTGGATTTTGTCGCCGCTGGCGTAGTGCGAGAACGTGTAGTTCGCGACCGATTCGTTTGCCGGCGGATGGAACGCGGCGTTGCCGACCGGGCTGGCGATTGCGCCGCTCGTGAAATCGAACAGCAGCTTTTCATTGGGGTCGAAGTTATTGTTGTCGACGCCCCAACCGCTGGTTGATCCGTTCACACCGCCTTGGCTGCCGCCGGAGGTCGAGCCCGAAACAACCGCCAGCTGATCGGTGTTCGAAGAAAGAATCTGCTCTTCCGATGGTCCCGAGCCGAAGGAGGATGAACTGCCGACATTCTGGATCGTCGTCTCCGTGAATGGCTGAAGCAAAGTGAATAGGTAGTGACCGCTTGTGTCATCCAGATTCAGCGTGAAGATATTATTCGCTGCCGACGGGGCCGCACCGATATAGGCCGTCAAATTCTGTCCAAATGCGTCGATGGAATAGTGCACGGTCTGGCCATTGAACGTCAGACCGGCCGGCGGCGTGTTTCCAGTCAAGGTGAAGTCATATGCGCCAAAACCATCGGCGCCGGAGAACACGGGTAGGTTACCGAGCACGGACACTCCCGCGTAATCGGCAATGATTCCATGCTCGATCGTGCCGAAACTCGGGCCGTCGTCGAGGAAGCTGATATGAGTGCTGATGTCGGCGGTGGCCGTCACATGATCGCCATCGGCGTCCGTCAACGTGACCGTCGCGCCGATCTTGCCGGCCGTCATCGTCAGCAGATCGTTCGGACTGGCGGTGCTGTTGTGGTGGAGCGAGAGATAGTCCGCCACATAGAGCTGACCGGTGATCGGATCGATGGCGATCGCGAAGGCCGTTTGGCCCGTCAGGCTCGGGTTGGCGACATCGTTGCCCACAGTACCGATGATCCGGCCGCTGGCATCCAGCGACAGCTCGATCCCTGCGCCATCCGTCAATGTCAGACCTGACGCAGCGCTGAGGACGCTCAACGCATAGGTCGTAGACCCCGCGCCGTCAGAGCCGAAGCTGCCGCCGGCCACCGCCAGGATGCTGCTCGCGCCCGTCGAGGCAAAGCTGAGCGCACCGTTGTCAAGTGACGCTGCCGACACATCGGTGTCGACGCCCTTGTTCGCGACCGTGCTGAACAGCGCGGCGACAGTGCTGGCGGCACCGTTGAACGTGATCGCAGTGGAGCCGAGCACGTCGCTCGCGCCACCGATGGTCTGCACGCCGGGCGTCTCGTCCACGCCGATGTTAGCTGCGCTGACCGTCGCTGTCGGCGCCGTCGGACCGCTGTCCTGGATCGTGAACACACCGGTGCCGAGGTCGAGCGGCGTCGACACGCTGTCGCCGTCGGCATCGACGATGGTCTGCACCACCTGCAACAGATTGGCGCTAGCCAGCGTCAGCGTGGCCGCATCGTCCGAATTGTTCGGATCGGAGTGCCAGATGTTGTTGACCTGGGTGAAGGTCACGATCCCGGTCGCGGGATCAATGGTGATCGTGAAGTAGGTCGTCGCGCCAACCGAACCGGTGATCGTGTTGCCGGACTGGTTCAGCAGAATCTGCGCACCCTGTCCGATACCATCGCCGTCGCCGGCAGTCTTGTCGGTCGCATCGAGCGCATAGAGGCCGGAGGCCACGTTCGAGCCCGTCAGCTTCAGCGTGTAGGTCGTCGAACCAGCACCGTCGCTGCCATAGCTACCGCCGGTGAAGTTGTCGGAGAAGTTCGCCGTCACGGAAACAAGCCCGTTCGGCGCCGTGCCGCCCGCGGTGTCGGTGCCAACAGGACGCGTCTCGTCCAGCACCAAGGTATCGGTCGGGCCGGTCACCGTGCCGGCGGTCGGGCCGCTGTCCTGGATCGTGAACACGCCGGTGCCGAGGTTCAGCGGCGTCGACACGCTGTCGCCGTCCGCATCGGTGATGGTCTGCACCACCTGCAGCAGATTCGCGCCAGACAGCGTCAGCGTCGCGGAGTCATCCGGGTTGGTCGGATCGGAGTGCCAGATATTGTTAAGCTGGGTGAAGGTCACGATGCCGGTCGAAGGATCGATCGTGATCGTGAAGTAGTTAGTGCCGCCGACTGAGCCGGTGATGGTGTTGCCGACCTGGTTGAGCACGATCTGCGCACCCTGTCCGATACCATCGCCGTCGCCGGCGGTCTTGTCGGTCGGATCGAGCGCATAGAGGCCGGAGGCCACGTTCGCACCGGTGAGCTTCAGCGTGTACGTCGTGCTGCCAGCACCGTCGCTGCCGTAGCTGCCACCGGTGAAGTTGTTGGAGAAGTCCGCCGTCACGGAATCAAGGCCGGTCGGCGCTGTGCCGCCTGCGGTGTCGCTGCCAACGGGACGGGTCTCGTCCAGCACGAGGGTGTCGGTCGGACCGGTCACGGTACCTGCCGTCGGGCCGCTGTCCTGGATCGTGAACACGCCGGTGCCGAGGTTGAGCGGCGTCGTCACGCTATCACCATCGGCGTCCGTGATGGTCTGCACCACCTGCAGCAACTCAGGGCGCGTCAGCGTCAGCGTCGCCGCATCGTCCGGGTTGGTCGGATCGGAGTGCCAGATGTTGTTGAGCTGGGTGAACGTCACGATCCCGGTCGTCTCATTGATCGTGATCGTGAAGTAGGTCGTGCCGTTCGCCGAACCGGTGATCGTGTCGCCGACCTGGTTGAGCACGATCTGCGTACCTTGGCCGATGCCATCGCCGTCGCCGGCGGTCTTGTCGGTCGGATCGAGCGCATAGAGGCCGGAGGCGACGTTCGAGCCCGTCAGCTTCAGCGTGTACGTCGTCGACCCAGCACCATCGCTGCCGTAGCTGCCGGCGGTGAAGTTGTTGGAGAAGTCCGCCGTCACGGTGTCGAGCCCGGTCGGCGCCGTGCCGCCGGCAGTATCCGTTCCTGTGGGACGGGTCTCGTCCAGCACGAGGGTGTCGGTCGGACCGGTCACGGTACCTGCCGTCGGGCCGCTGTCCTGGATCGTGAACACGCCGGTGCCGAGGTTGAGCGGCGTCGCAACGCTGTCGCCATCCGCATCGGTGATGGTCTGCACCACCTGAAGCAGGTTCGCGGCCGACAGGGTCAGCGTCGCGGCATCGTCCGGGTTGGTCGGATCGGAGTGCCAGATGTTGTTGAGCTGGGTGAACGTCACGATCCCGGTCGTCTCGTTGATCGTGATCGTGAAGTAGGTCGTGCCGTTCGCCGAACCGGTGATCGTGTCACCGACCTGGTTGAGCACGATCTGCGTTCCCTGCCCGATGCCGTCGCCGTCGCCGGCGGTCTTGTCGGTCGGATCGAGAGCGTACAGACCGGAGGCGACGTTCGCACCGGTCAGCTTCAGCGTGTAGGTCGTCGACCCAGCACCATCGGAACCATAGTTGCCGGCGGTGAAGTTGTTGGAGAAGTCCGCCGTCACGGTGTCGAGCCCGGTCGGCGCCGTGCCGCCGGCAGTATCCGTTCCGGTGGGACGGGTCTCGTCCAGCACCAAGGTGTCGGTCGGGCCGGTCACCGTGCCCGCCGTCGGGCCGCTGTCCTGGATGGTGAACACACCGGTGCCGAGATCGAGAGGCGTCGACACGCTGTCGCCGTCGGCATCGACGATGGTCTGCACCACCTGCAGCAGATTCGCGCCAGACAGCGTCAGCGTCGCGGAGTCATCCGGGTCGTTCGGATCAGAGTGCCAGATGTTGTTGAGCTGGGTGAACGTCACGATCCCGGTCGTCTCGTTGATCGTGATCGTGAAGTAGGTCGTGCCGTTCGCCGAACCGGTGATCGTGTCACCGACCTGGTTGAGCACGATCTGCGTTCCCTGCCCGATGCCGTCGCCGTCGCCGGCGGTCTTGTCGGTCGGATCGAGAGCGTACAGACCGGAGGCGACGTTCGCACCGGTCAGCTTCAGCGTGTAGGTCGTCGACCCAGCACCATCGGAACCATAGTTGCCGGCGGTGAAGTTGTTGGAGAAGTCCGCCGTCACGGTGTCGAGCCCGGTCGGCGCCGTGCCGCCGGCAGTATCCGTTCCGGTGGGACGGGTCTCGTCCAGCACCAAGGTGTCGGTTGGGCCGGTCACTGTGCCCGCCGTCGGACCGCTGTCCTGGATCGTGAACACGCCGGTACCGAGGTCGAGCGGCGTCGTCACGCTGTCGCCGTCCGCGTCGGTGATGGTCTGCACCACCTGTAGCAGGTTGGCAGCCGACAGCGTCAGCGTCGCAGGATCGTCCGGATTGGTCGGATCGGAATGCCAGATGTTGTTGAGCTGGGTGAAGCTGACGATCCCCGTCGAGGGATCGATCGTGATCGTGAAGTAATTGGTCCCGCCAACCGAGCCGGTGATGGTGTTGCCGACCTGGTTCAGCAGGATCTGTGCACCCTGCCCGATGCCATCGCCGTCGCCGGTGGTCGTGTCGGTCGCATCGAGCGCAAAGAGCCCGGACGCGACGTTGGCGCCGGTGAGCTTCAGCGTGTAGGTCGTGTTGCCCGGGCCGTCGCTGCCGTAGCTGCCGGCCGAGAAGTTGTTCGAGAAGTCTGCCGTCACGGTGTCGAGGCCGGTCGGCGCCGTGCCGCCCGCCGTGTCGGCGCCGACGGGACGGGTCTCGTCCAGAACCAACGTATCTGCCGCCGCGATCACCGTGCCGGCGGTCGGGCCGCTGTCCTGGATCGCGAACACACCGGTGCCGAGGTTGAGCGACGTCGTCACGCTGTCGCCGTCGGCGTCGGTGATGGTCTGCACGAGCTGCAGCAGTTCGGGGCGCGTCAGCGTCAGCGTCGCGGCGTCATCCGGGTTGGTCGGATCGGAGTGCCAGATATTGTTGAGCTGGGTGAAGGTCACGATCCCGGTCGCGGGATCGATCGTGATCGTGAAGTAATCGGTGCCGCCGGCCGAGCCGGTGATCGTGTTGCCGACCTGGTTCAGCACGATCTGCGCACCCTGCCCGATGCCGTCGCCGTCGCCGGTGGTCGTGTCGGTCGCATCAAGGGCGTAGAGGCCGGACGCGACGTTGGCGCCGGTGAGCTTCAGCGTGTAGGCCGAATTGCCCGGGCCATCGCTGCCATAGCTGCCGCCGGCGAAGCCGTTCGAGAAATCCGCCGTCACGGTGTCGAGCCCGGTCGGCGCTGTGCCGCCCGCGGTGTCCGTGCCGACAGGACGCGTCTCGTCGAGTACCAGCGTGTCCGTTGCGCCGGACAGCGTGCTCGCGGTCGGGCCGCTGTCCTGGATGGTGAACACACCGGTGCCGAGATCGAGCGGCGTCGACACGCTGTCGCCGTCGGCATCGACGATGGTCTGCACCACCTGCAGCAGATTCGCGCCAGACAGCGTCAGCGTCGCGGAGTCATCCGGGTTGTTCGGATCAGAGTGCCAGATGTTGTTGAGCTGGGTGAACGTCACGATCCCGGTCGTCTCGTCGATCGCAATCGTGAAGTAGGTCGTGCCGTTCGCCGAGCCGGTGATGGTGTCACCGACCTGGTTGAGCACGATCTGCGTTCCCTGCCCGATGCCGTCGCCGTCGCCGGCGGTCTTGTCGGTCGGATCGAGCGCATAGAGGCCGGAGGCGACGTTCGCACCGGTGAGCTTCAGCGTGTAGGTCGTGCTGCCAGCACCGTCGCTGCCGTAGCTGCCGCCGGTGAAGTTGTTGGAGAAGTCCGCCGTCACGGTGTCGAGCCCGGTCGGCGCCGTGCCGCCCGCGGTGTCGCTGCCAACGGGACGGGTCTCGTCCAGCACGAGGGTGTCGGTCGGACCGGTCACCGTGCCCGCCGTCGGGCCGCTGTCCTGGATCGTGAACACGCCGGTGCCGACGTCGAGCGGCGTCGTCACGTGGTCGCCGTCCGCGTCGGTGATGGTCTGCACCACCTGCAGCAGATTGGCAGCCGACAGCGTCAGCGTCGCGGAGTCATCCGGATTGGTCGGATCGGAATGCCAGATGTTGTTGAGCTGGGTGAACGTCACGATGCCGGTCGTCTCGTCGATCGTGATCGTGAAGTAGGTCGTGCCGTTCGCCGAGCCGGTGATGGTGTCACCGACCTGGTTGAGCACGATCTGCGCGCCCTGCCCGACGCCATCGCCGTCGGCGGTGGTCGTGTCGGTCGCATCGAGCGCAAAGAGGCCGGACGCCACGTTGGCGCCGGTGAGCTTCAGCGTGTAGGTCGTGTTGCCAGCACCGTCACTGCCGTAGCTGCCGGCCGAGAAGTTGTTCGAGAAGTCCGCCGTGACGGTGTCGAGGCCGGTCGGCGCGGCGCCGCCCGCGGTGTCGGCACCGACAGGACGGGTCTCGTCCAGCACCAACGTATCCGCCGCGGCGATCACCGTGCCGGCGCTCGGGCCGCTGTCCTGGATCGTGAACACGCCGGTGCCGACATCGAGCGGCGTCGTCACGCTGTCACCGTCGGCATCGACGATGGTCTGCACCACCTGCAGCAGATTGGCGCCAGCCAACGTCAGCGTCGCCGCATCGTCCGGATTGGTCGGATCGGAGTGCCAGATATTGTTGAGCTGGGTGAAGGTGACGATCCCGGTCGAGGGATCGATCGTGATCGTAAAGTAATCGGTGCCGCCAGCCGAGCCGGTGATCGTGTTGCCGACCTGGTTCAGCAGAATCTGCGCACCCTGCCCAATGCCGTCGCCGTCGGCGGTGGTCGTGTCGGCGGCATCAAGCGCGTAGAGACCGGACGCCACATTCGCGCCGACGAGGTTCAGCGTGTAGGTCGTGTGGCCCGGGCCGTCGCTGCCATAGCTGCCGGGCGTGAAGTTGTTGGAGAAGTCCGCCGTGACGGTGTCGAGGCCGGTCGGCGCCGTGCCGCCCGCAGTGTCCGTGCCAACCGGACGGGTCTCATCCAGCACCAGGGTGTCGGTCGGGCCGGTCACCGTACCGGCGGTCGGGCCGCTGTCCTGGATCGTGAACACACGGGTGCCGACATCGAGCGGCGTCGACACGCTGTCGCCGTCCGCGTCGGTGATGGTCTGCACCACCTGCAGCAGGCTCGGGCTCGACAGCGTCAGCGTTGCCGGATCGTCCGGATTCTTCGGGTCAGAATGCCAGATGTTGTTCGACTGCGTGAAGGTGACGATACCGGTCGACGGATCAATCGTGATGGTGAAATACGTCGTCCCGCCGGCGGAGCCGGTGATCGTGTTGCCGGACTGATTGAGGATGATCTGCGCGCCCTGTCCGATGCCGTCGCCGTCAGCAGTGGTCGTGTCGGTCGGATCCAGCGCGTAGAGACCCGAGGCCACGTTCGAGCCCGTGAGCTTCAGCGTGTAGGCCGTATGGCCGGGGCCGTCGCTGCCGTAGCTGCCGGAGGTAAAGTCGTGGGAGAAGTCCGCCGTCACGCTGGCAAGCCCGCTCGGCGCAAAGCCGCCCGGCGTGTCGCTGCCAACCGGGCGCGACTCGTCCAGCACCAGCGTTTCCGCCGGGCCTTCCTTCTCGATCACCGTGCCGGCCGTCGGACCGCTGTCCTGAATTGTGAACACGCCGCCACCGAGGTTGATCGGCGTTGTCACGCTGTCGCCATCCGCGTCAGTGATGGTCTGCACCACCTGCAGCAGGCTGGCGCTGGAGAGGGTCAACGTCGCCGCGTCATCCGGGTTGGTCGGATCGGCATGCCAGATGTTGTTGACCTGGGTGAAGGTGACGATCCCGGTCGTCTCGTTGATCGTGATCGTGAAGTAGGTCGTGCCGTTCGCCGAGCCGGTGATGGTGTCACCGACCTGGTTGAGCACGATCTGCGCACCCTGCCCGAAATGAGCCGGGTTGGTGTCGGTCGGATCAAGTGCATAGAGGCCCGAGGCCACGTTCGTGCCGGTGAGATGCAGCGTGTAGGCAGTGCTGCCGGCACCGTCGGCGCCGTAGCTGCCGCCGGTGAAATTGTTGGAGAAGTCCGCCGTCACACTGGCGAGGCCGGTCGGTGTCGTGCCGCCCGCGGTGTCGCTGCCGACAGGACGCGTCTCATCCAGCACCAGCGTGTCGGTCGCGCCGGTCACCGTGCCCGCCACCGGACCATCGTCAAGGATGGTCAGATGCGAGCCGACATCGACGCTCGCACTTGCCGACTGATTGTTGTTGTCAGTCACGGTGGCGGTCAGCGTGATCAGACCCGACGCCAGCGTGATCCCTTCATTGAAGTTGCCCGGCGTTGCCTCATGAACCGCGCGCAGATCGGTCAGCGTCACATGACCGGTAGCGTCAACCGAGACCGTGAGGACCAGATCGCCACTGATCGCCGTGCGCCCTTCCACGACGCCGGCCGCGTTGACCGTCAGCAGAACGTGCTGACCGGTCGCCGAATCGATCAGACCGGAATCTTCGTTCGGTGTCGTGACCGACAGCGCATAGGTCAGCGACTGCTGGCCGCCCGGTACCGTGACGTTGAACGACACCTGCACAGACGCGACCGTTGCCCCTGCGGGTCCGAGCCCCGAACCGGCAACGCCATGGTTGGTGGCCGCGGTCAGGAAGCTCTCATCGACAATCAGCGCCGACAGGGGATTGCCGGAAATGATCGGAGGCGGAGCAATGCCCAGCACGAAGCCGGTCGGCGGCAGCGCAGTCACGAGGTTCGGCAACTCTTCCTGCGGCGCCAACACGTTGGTCGGCACAGGAGCTAACGGATCGACCGCGAACGGACTGAAGTTCGCGCCGCTCGCCTGCGCGTTGCCGTTCGAGTTGCCGCCATTGTCGGCGGCCGGCAACACCGAGGCGTCCGTGCTGATCGGAAACAGATTGGCGAATTCCTGGACCGAAACCTCGCGCCCCGGCGCCATCTCGATCGTGACATTCTTCTGCCCATCCGCACGGGAGTCGAAGAACGGCTCAACCGTGACGGTCGACTGGTTGTCGAACAGGATGATCAGCTTTTCGCCGACGTGAACCAGCGTGATCTTTTCATTGGCGATCGACGAAAAATCGACCTTCACCTTCTGGTCGTATCCAAGATTGACGACCACCGCCTGATCGGTCAGCGGCTTGGTCAGCTTGTAAATTCGTACGGGAGCCGAATTGGTGGAATTGCCGGTGCCGGTTGCCTGAGCGACCTGAAACGAACCCTGCATTATCAACTCCGCAAAATGCGATTAGAGGAAAAGTTGTAGAAAAATTTAGTTTTAGGCTATTGTTAACCCTCCCCGCGGTCAAGAAATGTATTTGGTTAATCAATGCTTTCCGTTGAAGTGTGGTAAAGATCGGACAGGTCGAAGCTGGAAGAACAACGGCTTAGCCGGATTAACTTGTTCGAAAGCAGTATTTCCCCGGGCCCTGTTCGTCCTTCCCGGCGATTTGGAGCAGCAGTCGATGCGGGTGATTCTTCGGGCGTGTGCCGCTGTCTTGATTTGGGGCTGTTTCGGCGCGGCGGCCGCGCAAGCCCCTGCACAACCCGCCCCCCAGGAGACCACGGTGGAGCGCCAGGTTCGCGCCCTGGCCAACCGGGACACCCAAATTGGCCTCTACCTCAACGTGTTACCTGATTGCACGTCAGGGCCGCTGCCGACCATCCGCCTGGTCACTGCACCGGTTGCCGGAAAGGTTGTAGTGAAGTCGGCGAAGGCGAAGGCCACCAATTACAAAGCCTGCCTGGCGCTCGAGGTGCCAGCCTATGTCGCCTTCTACAAGGCGCCGCCGGAATTTCTCGGCGACGACGCCCTGACCATCGAAGTCAAGTATCAGGGCGGCCGAACCGAAATTCAGAAGATCACCGTCAAGGTCGGCGGCCCGGGAGGCCAGCAAAAGATCTGACCGGGTGACTGGAAAGCTGATGCCCTGAAGGCTCGCGCAGACCGGCCGCCTTAGAGCGGCTCGCCGTCGGCCGAGTCCTGCTCCGGCACCTCGCTCGGTGCGGAGGCCGGCTGGCTGAGCGAAGCCCTATCCTCGTGGCAATCGCTGATTCGGCGGGCAACCACACGGTCGGTCCGCGGCGCCTGGCCAACATTGGTCTTGTTGACCTCGGTATAGGCCTCGTCGCTGAGAACCGTGATGACAGTGCTGACCGGCCCGAGATAGTCGCAGCGGTTCGAGAAGACGTATTTGTTGTTGATCTTCTCCGGCCGCGAAGAGTGGCAATTTCCAACGGACGGAGATGAGAAGGTCGCCTTCATCGCCTGGGTCGGGTCGACACAGCGCGTCATTTCGCGCGCGAGCAGCGTTTGTCGGACGTTCGAGGACGTGGCGATTTCCAGCGTCCGCACGAAGCGCCACATTCCTTTTCGGAAGGTCGGCCCGCTGAATCCCTCCTCCGCCATGGCGCTCGAGGCGGCGAGCACGAACACGGAAAGCGCGGTCACGACGCCAAGCGCGGATACGAAGATCTTCGACGGGGCGAAGCCCTCACGCGATGTCATTTATTGAATCCCTAACCGGCCGCTTGACGCGGATCGCGTGACTTCGCTTGAAGCACGTCCAACCTCACATCATTCAGGAGCATTTCGTGTTAAGACCCCGTAAATACTTGGCCTTTGCTCGAAGCTCTCTCGAGCTCTTGCGTCAAACACGGTGAATGCCGGGTTGCTTCAGGCCGGGACAGCTTCGGCGCGAAAGGAAGCGCAGCGTCTACGCCGTTGGGGACGAATGGACGCCTCGTCCGCCGCCACCCGCCGTCCGATTGCCGGCTAGTGCTGCAAAGCCGCCGCTACGGACTTATCAGTCTTGCCCTCAGACTTGGCCTCAACCTTGGCCGCGCTACCGTCGTCGCAGTCGCCAATCCTTGTCGCGACGACCGTGTCGGTCCGGGGATGCTCTCCGGTGCTGATCTCGTTCAGCTCGGTATAGGCCTCGTCGCTGCGCACGGTGATGACGGTGCTGACCGTCCCCATGTAATCGCAGCGGCGTCCGAAGGTGTATTGATTGCCAACCTTCTCCGGCTTGTCCGAGACGCAGCTTCCGATCGATCCCGAGGCAAAGGTCGCCTTCATGGCGTGGGTCGGGTCGACGCAGCGCGTCGTCTCCGCGTTGACCACCCGATACTTGAAGTTCTTGTTGGCGGTCCTGACCACATCGAGCGTTCGCACGAAGCGCCACAGACCTTTGCGGAAGCTCGGGCCAGAAAAGGCTTGATCGCCCTGAGCCGGCGCTGCTGCCGCGGCCCGGCCGTTCGCCGGTTGAGGAGCTTGAGTCTGCGCATGAGCTGCCAGCGCAGGCAGTGAGACAATCATCAGGGTCAGTAGCGAACGTGCGATGCCACCACGGAAGTCCATTCCCACCCCCGATGTCCGTCCGAATACGTTCGTGATGCGATCCGGTCAGCTCATTGAAGCAATCTCCGGAACACGACTCAATACATCACACCACTTGCAGGGCGAATTGTGGCCAGTAAAGGTGCATTAACGCTACCGGCCAGCTTGCAGCCGAATTCAGACCCACTGCAGCAAACTTGCAACACCTGACACGCCATTTGCAATGGCGCCGGCCGATCTCCCCGCACCGCACTGGGCAGAGGTTTGACCTTAGTGGTTTTTTTTGCTCATTTAGCGCGAGATATTTTCCTCAATTACTTAGCCTATCGCTGGACGAGGGGGCACTGATGCGTATTCGGTTTGGCTACACGGTCGCAGGCATTTTGGCGTTGGGTGCAACGCTGTTCGGCAACTCCGGGCCGGCGGCGGCAGCGGACCTTGGTCTGGTCACAAAGGCACCGGTCGGGACCTGCACCGAGATCGTCTTCACCTGTGAGAACGGCCATCAATATCCGCTGTGCCCGCGCGCTGTGTCGGTCGAGGGCGAAGTGGTCACGGCCTCCCTGCTCACCGGCCGTGGCGGCATCCATGTGCGGCACGTTCCGATGGGCGTCGGCTATCGCTATGCGGGCCGCGGCGTCTGGCTGGACGGCTTCCGGGAAAACGCGCTGCTCAACTTCGGCAAGCGCCACCAGGTGGCGTGCACCATCGCGCATTCATGAGTGCGCGCTCTGCGTCGCTCCAATGGGCGTGACGCAGAGCACCTCAAGCAGCCGAACTCTCCTCACCCCTTGGTGCGGAGCACGGCGCGCGACGAGCGCGAGAACATATACGCCTTCGGATTGACGTAGACCGGGCAGTAGTCCTGCCACTGGTACAGCTGCCAATTCCATTTCCAGCAGCCCGATACGATCTGGGGCTCTTGTACGTAGTCCAGCCGGTACGGCGGATCGCCAAACGGATAGTAGTCGCCGCATCGCGCCGCCGTCGAAGACAGAACGACGATGGAAGCGGCGGCGGCAATGATCACGGAAAATGACTTGTTCATAACGCCCCTCGATCGAATGACGTGACCGCGCGAGAGTGCCAAATCCGCCGGTCGTTATCAAGATGCCGCCTGCCTCGTGACCGGCTCGCCGACTGTTCTAGACGGCGCGATTTTGCGTCGGCGCGCGGCCGCCGCCATCGGCGACCAGCACCGCGCCGGTCACGAAGGACGCCTCGTCGGAGGCCAGGAACAGGCAGCACGCTGCGATCTCGGCGGGCTCGGCCATCCGTCCCAGGGCAATGCGTCGTTCGACGCCGCGAATCTCGGCATCGACAGTGGTGCCGTTCTGGTCCGCAAGCAGCTGCATTTCATGGGCGCTCATCGGCGTGCGCACCCAGCCTGGCGCCACCGCATTGGCGCGGATGCCGTCGGCGCCGTGCGCATAGGCCAGCGAGCGCGTATAGGCGACGACGGCCGCCTTGCTGGCGGCGTAGCTTGCGCTATCCGGGCTCGCATTGAACGCGGCAACCGATGCGACGTTCACGATCGCTCCGCCGCGCTGCCGGAGCAGCGGCAGGGACGCGCGACAGACGCGCATCGTCCCCGTGAGGTTGACGTCGAGCGTTTTGGCCCAGACCTCGTCGGAGACGCTGGCGGGCTGATCCGGCACGATCAGGCCGGCGGCGTTGACCACGATGTCGAGCCACGCCCCGCAGGCGGTGACGGCCTTGGCGATGTCGTCAGGCTTTGTGACGTCGCCATGGATCGCCTGCCCGCCGCACTCCACTGCTGCGGCCTGCAGGTCGGCGTCGCCGAGGCCGAACAGCACGACGCGCGCACCGCTCAACGCCAGCAGCGCCGCCGTCGCCCGGCCGATCCCCGTGGCGGCGCCGGTCACCAACGCCGTCTTTCCGTCGAGCCGCGGCATCAGGGCGTGATCCGGAAAGGTGGAAACCGGTTTTCCGAGAGGATCATGCCCATCTAGACTCCCCACTGCCGTTCGACGGCAAATCCGGTTTCCGGCAGCGTCGAGCCGCCGTCGACGACGATGGTCTGCCCGGTAACGTATTTGGCCTCGGAGGAGGCGAGATAGAGCATCGCGCAGGCGATGTCGTCGGCGCTGCCCATGTGCCCCATCGGAATGAAGCGCTCGAGCTTCGCCCTGTTCTCCGCCGCGCTCATGGTGCCGCGGCCCGGCTTTTCGATGAAGCCGGCCTCGACGCCGTTGACCGTAATGCCGTCGCGCGCGAGCTCGAAGGCGGCGCCGCGGATGAATGCGTTGACGCCGGCTTTCGCCGCCGAGTAATGCGCGCCGCCGCCCATCGCGACGCGCGCGGAGACCGAGGACGTCACGAGGATGCGCCCGAACCTGACGGCACGCATGTGCGGAATTGCGGCTTGCGCAAGCCAGATGCTGGCGCTGAGGTTCAGCGCCAGCGTATCCTCGAGCTTCGTTTCATCAAGCTCTTCAATCGATGACCACGGACAGCCGCCGGCATTGTGCACGACGATATCGAGCCGGCCATATTGAGCAGCGACGCGATCGACCATCGCCCGCAAGCCGCCGCGATCGAGCCGGTCGAACGGGACGCAATGCGCTGACCGTCCATCGGCCACAAGTTCGCGCGCCAACGCCTCGGCCACATCAAGCGTCCGGTTGGCGATCACCACGGTCGCGCCGGCCTCTGCGAGGCGTCTCACGATGGCCGCGCCGATCCCCCTGCCGCCGCCGGTGACGATGACGACCCGGCCGTCAAGATTGAACGGAAGCGCCTGCATCAGATCGCTCCCGCGCCGCGCAGCAAGTCGATGAACTGCGCCAACACCGCCGTGTGCTTGTCGACGTCGCGCGCCGACGTCGCCGGACACATCAGCAGCATGGTGTGGAACGGGGTCACCAGAATGCCCTCGTTGATGTAGAACGCATGCAGCAGGGTCTCGAGATTGGGTTGCCGGCCGGCAATGACGTCGGCGCCGCTGCGTGGCGGCTGCGGCATGAACATGATCTCGGCGCGCGCGCCGATCTGCGTGACGTGCCAGGGCAGACCAGCCGCCGCGATCAGCCTGCGCGCTTCCTGCGCAAGCCAGGTCGCGGTCCCGATCATCCGCTCGTAATTCGCAGAGGTCAGCACCTTCTCCAGCACCGCGCGCATGGTCGCGACCGTCAGCGCGTTGCCGGCCAGCGTGCCGCCGAATCCAAGATGCGCCGACTGCCGTTCGCGCGGATTGACGTGGGGGACGATCTTCCAGAGCCGCTCGGCGATCTCGTGGGCAAGGCCAAACACGCCGGCGGGGATGCCACCCGCGATCGCCTTGCCCGCGACGAAAATGTCGGGCTCGAGCCCATGGCTCTCGGTATAACCGCCCGGCCCGCAGGACAGCGTGTGGGTCTCGTCGATGATGAGGACGGTGCCGGCGCGGCGGGTCAGGTCACGCAACGCCCGGAGAAAACCGGGATCGACCGGGATCATGCCGAAATTCGTCATCAGCGGCTCGGTCAGCACGCAGGCGACGTCGCCATGCGCAAGCGCGGCCTCCAGCCCGGCGACATCGTTGAATTCAACGACCCGGCTCACGGCATCATGATCGATGCCGTTGGGATGAATCATGTTGCGCAAGCCGACGCGGCCATCGCGGATCTCGACATGCGCCTCCTCGACGCCGCCGTGATAGCAGCCGGAGAACACCAGCACCTTGCGCCGGCCGGTGATCATGCGCGAGATGCGGATCGCGGCGCGGTTGGCGTCGGTCGCCGACGTCGTCAGTGTCCAGTATTTCGGACCGAAGCGGCGGGACAGTTCGGCGCCGACCCAAACGCTGTCTTCCGTCGGCAGCATCATGGTCGCGCCACGCTTGAGCTGAGCAAGCGCGGCCTCGGTCACCGCCTCGGGCGCGTGGCCGCACATGCCGCCGGTGTCGCCAAGGCAGAAATCGACGTAGTCGCGGCCGTCGATGTCCCTGATATGCGCGCCCTGCGCCTCCTCGGCGTAAACAGGGAAGCCGCCGGCCCAGCGCCGCATCCAGTGCGACGGGCCGCCGTAAAGGTAGTGCTGCCTTCCCTCCTGCCAGGCCGCGGCCGATCGCGGGTGCAGCGCGCGAAAGCGCTCCTGCTCGGCATCGAGCAGTCGGTTCAGAACGCCGGCGCGTTCGGCAGTTGCAGCTGTCATAGCGCGATCCAGGCGGTCTTGAGGTCGGTATAGGCGTCGAGGGCGTGCAGCGACTTGTCGCGTCCGAAACCGGATTGCTTGAAGCCGCCGAGCGGCACCGTAATGTCGGCGCCGCCATAGGCATTGACGTGCACGACGCCGGCCTTGATGGCGCGCACCATGCGATGCGCCATCGACAGACTTGCGGTCCACACCGCCGACGCAAGCCCATAGGGGGTCGCATTGGCGAGCGCTATGGCATCTTCCTCGCCCTCGAACCGCGTCACTGCCAGCACCGGGCCGAACACCTCCTCGCGCCAGACCTGCATAGTCGGCGTCACCTTGGTGAGGATCGCAGGCGCCATGAAGTTGCCGCCGCTCTCGACGCGGATCTGCTCGCCGCCGACCAGCCGCGTCGCGCCCTGCGCTTCCACGTGGGCAACGGCGTCCAGATTCTTGCGCAACTGTGCTTTGCTTGAGATGGCGCCGATATCCGAGGTCAGTTCGAGGGGATCGCCGACGCGGAGCTTGGCGGTGGCGTCGAGCAGCTCGGCCATGAAGCGATCGTAGATCGAGGACTGCACCAGCAGCCGCGATCCGGCCACGCAGACCTGGCCGGAGTTTCGGAAGATCCCGCTCGCCGAGACCTTGGCCGCATGCCTGATGTCGGGCGCATCGGCGAACACGATGTTGGGCGACTTGCCGCCAAGCTCGAGATGGACACGTTTCAGGTTCGATCGCGCCGAGCATTCCAGGAGACGCCGGCCCACCGCACCCGAGCCGGTGAAGGCGAGCACATCGACATCCATGTGCAGCGCAAGCGCCTCGCCGGCGGATGAGCCGCGGCCGGTGACGACGTTGAGCACGCCATCGGGTAACCCCGCCTCGGCGGCGAGCTCAGCAAGCCGCAGCAGCGTCAGCGACGCAAGCTCCGGCGGCTTGACCACGACCGAATTTCCGGCGGCGAGCGCCGGGCCGATCTTCCACGCTCCGATCATCAGCGGGAAATTCCACGGCACGATCACACCGACGACACCAAGCGGCTCGCGATGCACGAGCCCGAGCACATCGCCTGAGGTCGGCGCGATCTCGCCATAGACCTTGTCGATCGCCTCGGCGTAGTAACGGATGGTGCCGGCGGCCGAGAGCGGTTCGGCCTTGTAGGCCATGCCGATCTCGGTGCCGTTGTCGCGCACGCCGAGCACCGCGATCTCGAGCGCGTGCTGCTCGATGAGGTCGGCGAATCGCAGCAACACCTTCTTGCGCTGCGCCGGCGCCGCGCGCGACCAGCTGCCCTGCTCGAAGGCCTGCCGCGCGCGTCTGACCGCGGCGTCGACATCGGCCGCGTCGCCGTCAGCTATGCTGGTCAATACCTGGCCGTCGATCGGCGACACGACATCAAGCCGTGCCTCGCTGATCGCCGGCGCCGGCCGGCCGCCGATGAAGAGCTGCTGGGCCGGAATGACGGCCGCGCGTAGTCGATCGATCTGGGCTTGCTGCATGCGAGATCATTATGACGATGACAAAAGCGGCTTCCGAGCAAGACCGCTGACACGGCGCAATCCTCGCCAAATCAAGGCTTTGGCAGCAATCAACCGATAGGTGGATGTCACGGCAAGGCCCGTCCCCATAGCGTGATCGCACGATGGCCGAGCGCTCCGCCTGCGTTATGCAAACCGGTTGTCACCCTCCCTTACGCCTGCCGGCGAGCCGAAGGTCATGCCCGAGATGACGCATCCCCGCATTCTCCTGATCGGAACGGGAGACACCAAGGCCGACGAACTGCTGTTCATGAGCGAGTGCATCGCGCGCGCCGGTGGCCGAACCATCATGATGGACATCAGTGTGCTCGGCGATCCGCCGTACCAGGCGGCACATGACAAGCACGCGGTGGCGGCCGCCGCACAGACCACGATAGAGGCGATCGCATCGAGCGGCGACGAGAATTCCGCGATGTCGCTGATGGCGGTCGGCGCCGCCAATCTGGCGCGCGCGCTCGCGGAGCGCGATGCCATCGACGGCGTCATCGCGATCGGCGGCACGATGGGCACCGACCTTGCGCTCGACGTCGCGCAGGCGCTGCCGCTCGGCCTGCCGAAGCTGATCGTCTCGACCGTCGCCTTCTCGCATCTGATCCCGCCGGAGCGCGTCGCCGCCGATCTGATGATGATCCTGTGGGCCGGCGGCCTCTACGGCCTCAACGGCACCTGCACCGCCGTGCTGTCGCAAGCCTGCGGCGCGATCGTCGGCGCCGCCAGAAGCGCAATCAAGCCGCGCAAGGACCGGCCGGTCGTTGCGATCACCTCGCTCGGCAAGAGCTGCCTGCGCTATATGGTCGAGCTCAAGCCGCAGCTCGAACGGCGCGGCTACGAGGTGGTCGTCTTCCACACCACCGGCATGGGCGGCCGCGCGATGGAATCGATCGCCGCGCAAGGTGGCTTTGCCGCGGTGCTGGACCTCAGCCTGCAGGAGGTCGCCAACCAGCTCACCGGCTCGGTGGTCAATTCCGGCGCTGACAGGCTGGAGAATGCGGGCAGAGCCGGCATTCCCCAGATCGTCGCGCCCGGGGCGATCGACATGGTCGACTTCCCGGCATGGCTTGGGGTTCCGAACGAGGTGTCGGATCGTCCATTCCACGCGCATAACCGGCTGCTTGCGTCGGCAACGTCGGGATCCACTGATCGCCAACGGATCGCCCGCGCGATTGCCGAGAAACTGTCCCAGGCTAGCGCTCCCGTTGCCTTCGTGCTGCCCGCCGGCGGCATCCAGCAATGGGATCGCGAAGGCGAAGCCTTGCACGATCCCGACGCCCTCGCCGCCTTCGTCGACGCCATGCGGTCGGCGATCAAGGCGCCGGTCGAACTGCACGAGATCAAGGATCACATCAACAGCGCGGCATTCAACGAAACGGTGCTCGGTATCTTCGACCGATGGGTCGCTGCCGGCATTGTCCCTCGCGGCCGCACCACGGCTGCCGCATGAGGAGGCAGCTTGCCCAGGCGCTGGTGCTCGACTTCGGCGGGGTGATCTCGAAGACATTGTTCGAGACCCATGACCTGACCGAGCGTACGCTCGGGCTCGCCCCGTGCACACTGAAATGGCTCGGACCGTTCGCGCCCGACAGCGATCCGCTCTGGACTTCCATGCAGCGTGGCGAAATTTCTGAGCGCGACTACTGGCTGACCCGCAGCCGCGAGGTCGGGCGCCTGGTCGGCGAGGACTGGCGCGACATGGAGACCTTCGTGAAGCGCGCGCGCGGCGCCGATCCCGACACCGTGATCCGCCCCGAGGCAGCGCGCGCGATCACCCTCGCCGCCGATGCCGGGTTGCGCCTCGCCATTCTCTCGAACGAGCTCGACCTGTTCTACGGTGCCGATTTCCGCAGCCGTCTTTCTATCCTCAAGCGCTTCGACACCATCGTCGATGCCACGCATACCGGGATCTTGAAACCCGACCCTCGCGCCTACCAAAGCGTGCTGGACGAACTGGCGCTGGAGGCAGACAATTGCGTCTTCGTTGACGACCAGCGCCGCAACATCGCAGGCGCCGCCGCATGCAACATGCGCACGGTGCTGTTCGATGTGCGCAATCCTGCCACGTCCTACAGCGAGGCGCTGCGGCATTTCGGGCTGCAATTCGACTAAAGCGCTTTCGAGCGAAGCGAGTACCGGTTCGCGTGAAGAAAGCGCATCAAAACTAGAATCTGGAGCCCCGTCCCGATTCCATCGGAACGGAAAAAGGCTCCAGCCGGACAGGGAACGATCATGCGCGACAGAAACTTCCTGGTTGAGAACAACGCCAAGCCGATCTGGCACCCGATGGCCCATCCCGCCGAAATGCGGGCGCAGCCGCCGCGGATCGTGATGAAAGGCGAAGGCGTTGAAGTTACCGATATCGACGGCAAGACCGTGATCGATGCGGTCGGCGGGTTGTGGAATGTCAATCTCGGCTACAGCTGCGATCCGATCAAGCAGGCGATCGCGGACCAGCTCAGCGCGCTGCCGTATTATTCGGGCTTCCGCGGCACCTCGAGCGGCCCCTCGATCGAGCTCGCCTACGAGCTCACCGAATGGTTCAAGCCGGAAGGCATGGTGCGCGCCTTCTTCACCTCGGGCGGATCGGACTCGGTCGAGACCGCACTGCGGCTCGCGCGGCAATACTGGAAGATCAAGGGCCAGGCCGACCGCACCAAGTTCCTGGCGCTGAAGAAGGGCTACCACGGCACCCATTTCGGCGGCGCCTCCGTCAACGGCAACGCCAATTTCCGCCGCAACTACGAGCCGATGCTGCCCGGCGTGTTCCACATCCCCGCGCCATCGACCTACCGCAATCCCTTCAGCGAGACCGATCCCGCAAGACTCGCGCAGCTGTGCGCAGCGGCGATGGAGGAGGAGATCGCGTTCCAGGGCGCCGACACCATCGCGGCCTTCATCATGGAGCCGGTGCTTGGGGCCGGCGGCGTGATCGTGCCGCCGGACAGCTTCATGAAGCTCGTGCGCGAGATCTGCGACCGTCACGGCATCCTGATGATCGCGGACGAGGTCGTCACCGGCTTCGGGCGCACCGGCGCGTGGTCGGGTTCGCGGCTCTGGGACGTGAAGCCCGACATGATGACGATGGCCAAGGCGATCACGTCAGGCTATTTCCCGCTCGGCGCGACGCTGATCGGCGAGCAGATCGCGGAGGCCTTCGAGGCCGACACGACCACGTTCGGCTCGATCGGCCACGGCTACACCTATTCCGGTCATCCGGTCGGCTGCGCCGCAGGTCTCGCGGCGCTCGCCGAGACCCGTCGCCTCAAGCTTGACGAGAATGCCGCCGCGCGCGGCGAGGAGCTTTCGCGGGCGCTCGCCGCGCTCAAGGCGAAGCATGCGCTGGTCGGCGACGTCAGGGGCAAGGGTTTGATGGCCGCGATCGAGCTGGTCGCCGATCGCGACAGCAAGAAGCCAGCCGACAAGAAGACGATGGCAAAGGTCGCCGATGCCGCCTACGAGGCCGGCGTGATGCTGCGCGTCTCCGGCAACAACCTGATCCTGTCGCCGCCCCTGATCCTGACGTCGACCGACGTGAGGCGGATCGCCGAAGGGATCGACGCCGGCCTCTCAGCGGCTTCCTGACAGCGCACTCACACAAGTCATGGCGCGCTCGAACAGCGCGCCATCCGCCTTGTCGCGGTCGAGGCAATCGGCCAGCGATATGGCCGACATGCGCTGGTCGGTGCAGAAGATGCGCATGAAATCGGCCGCCAGCGCCACCTTGCGCGGTGCAGACTGTCGTTCCCAGTCGCTACTGCTCAGATAGAGCAAGGACGCATCGTCAACCCTGCTTTCAGCCGCCACGCCGGCAGCGGCCGATCCTATCGCGAGCAACGCCAGCAGCGCGCCGGCCACCGCTCCGATGCGATGCGCGCGGCCGCTCATTTCGTCTCCCTGGCATTCACCATCGGCGGCACGTCGAGCGCGGGATTGCGATCGAAGAAGTTGAACGGACGCAGCCGGAAGCCATGCCACAGGCCGGGCATGACCGGCCAATCCTCGGCGCGCGGCACGTGGCGGAAGCCGACCGTATACCACAGCACGAGGTCGCGGTCCTCGATCGGCCGCTTCGCCGCGGTCCATTTCGGCAGGCCGTCGACCTCGGGGTTTCCGTTCGGATACATGCCCGCAGCGTAGCGCTCGTCCTTGGCGTAGGCCGAGGTCCACAGCGTGTAGGCGCTGAAACCGGCGCGCAGCTGGATCGGATCGTCCTTGGCGAGCAGCGAGACGTCGGAGTGACCGGGCATCAGCTGATAGCTCGTGCGATAGCCGCGGCTATTGGTCTTGCCCGTGCTCTCGATCCTGAACTGCGCCGCGTTCAGCGGCATCGTGATCGGCCCTTCGGTCGCAACCGGCCTGGTGTCGACCTGCCAGAGGCTCTTGCGCTGACCCTGCTCCAGCCGGCGGACATTGAAGCGATCCTCGACCAGCCGGTTCGAGGTGCCGTCGACGTCCATGTCGATCCGAAACGTCATGTAGTGATCGTGATTGACCGCGAGCAGCCGTTCGTCGACCAGCGTCCCAAAGGCGGTATCCTGCGCAGCCGTCGGGTCGCTCAGTGTCTTGCTCGCGACGCCCTTGGTCGCGTCGATGCCGTAGGCGCCGAGCCGCACGTCGATATTGCCGGCACGGTCGAACACGTAGTCCACCAGATAGTCGTAATTGCCGACCACCGGCGCCATCCGCACCACCAGCTCGTTGTTCGGCCGCACCTCGGCGGTGTTGTTGATCAGCTCGCTGTGGCGCCAGATCGGATCGCCGGTCGGGCGCTCGAAGATGCAGACCGCGCCCTTGGACACGACCGGCGCGCCCTTGGTATCCGAGATCGTCAGGTCGAGATAATGCGCGCCTTCGGGACAATCCACGCCGCGCTGCAATTCGCTGGAGAGCACGCCAAAACCGTACTCGCCGATATCCATATAGGCGCGGAACGACCAGGTCGGCGCAGGATCCATATAGGGCACGAACATCTCGCTCGCGGAGATCTGGTAGGCGATGTCGCGGAGCGTGCCGTGGTCATCGTAGCGGATCAGCGACAGCACGGCGCCGACGCGCGGCTCGAGGCGGACGTGGAACGACCAGTTGTCCCAGCGGACCTGGCCGCCCTCCACCTTCACATTGCTGCCCTCGGGCGCTGCGATTTCGATCGGCTTCGGCGGCTTGCGATATGTTCCGGAGTCGGCATAGGCGTGCGAGGGCGTCTGCGGCGGTGGCGGCACCACGCCGAGATCGGTCACCGACAGCACCGTCTTGCTCTTGAGATCGACCTGGGCGAACAGGTTCTCGATCGGCTTGCCCCAGAGATTGTTGGCGGCGCCCGTGGTGTCGACACAGGGAACGTTGAGCAGGCGGCGACCCCTCAGGGCCGGGTCGCTCACCGGCCCGACCGTCAGCGGCAGACACATCACGTTGCGGAAATCAGTGATGCCGCGCTTGGCCATCGCGGCGATCCAGCGCGGGTCCTGCTTCGGCAGGTCGCCGGCGGAGATCAGCTCGTCGATGGTCAACGCGGCCTCATGATCCCTGACTTCCTGCCAGCCGAGCAGGCTCCGCGCGGCGAGATCGATATGCGCCTCGTAGAGATGCCCGCCGCTCAACAGCGTGGCGCTGGCCCGGCGCGTGAATGGCTGTCCGGGCTTCCACGCCCGCACCTCGTCCTTGGGATCCTCCTCGACCGACATCGAGACGACCCGCGCCGAATCGTCGAGCTTGCCGGCGCTGCGAAGGATATCGGAGACCGAGCGGATTTCGTCGGTGGTGAGCCCGTCCATCGGGTGCGTTGCGGCCGCCTGCGGCCACATCCGGCGCTCGGCCTGCGCCGGCAGCGGCGCCGCCAATGTCGCGACCATCAGACCGGCCACTGCCGATACGCCATGCCTGAAAATCAGAGCCATTCCGCCCTCCACTCAAAGCCAGAACCGTCAGAATACAAGCAACGGTGGCGACGTGAAGGCCCGCCTCATCCGGTAACCTGTTCCGACGCCGCCGGCAGGATCGCGGCCGCGGCCGGGCGTGGCGCGGCGCGGTGGACATCGAGCAGCCGCACGCCGATGCGATCGCGCAAGGCCGGCCAGATGCCGCGCGGCGCCACGATCATCACCACGACGGCGATGATGCCGAGCCCGACCAGATACCAGCCGCCGGACAGCCCGAGCGGTCCGGTCATCAGTTCGCGCAGGCCGAAGAAGATGATGACGCCGAGGATCGGGCCTTCCAGGGTTCCGATACCGCCGATGATCACGATGAACATCATGTAGACGGACCAGTTGACGTCGAAGGCCGCGAGCGGCGCGATGAACAGATTGCCCATGAAGCTGAGCGCGCCGGCCAGCCCGCATCCCGCCGCCGAGAGCACGAAGGCGACGAAACGATTGTGCCGGACGTCGACGCCGACGCTCATCGCGGCAAGATCATTGTCGCGCACGCTCATCAGCCCGAGCCCGAAGCTCGACGTCATCATCCTGTACAGCGCCGCGATGGTGACGAGCGTGAGGCCGCCGGCGAGCCAGAACATGGTCGGCTCGAACCAGTCGAAATCGATCAGCTTGCTGGTCGCGAGCGGCACGCCCGATGTGCCGCCGACGGCCTGCGACTTCATCGTGAACGCGCCGATGATCTCGGCGAACACCCACATCGCGATCGAGAAATAGGCGTCGCGCAAGCGAAACAGCGGAAAGGCGATGATCGCCGCAACCGCGCCCGCCACCAGCGGCGCGACCGGCAGCACCCAGATCGGCGTGACCTCGAGCCAGCCGGAAGTCAGGAACAGCGCATAGGCGCCGAACGCGATGAATACCTGGTGGCCGAGCGACACCAGCCCGGCATAGCCCGCCAGCAGGTTCCACATCTGCGCCATCGTCAGCAGCAGCAGGCACTCGGTCGCGAGCCGCAGAAAACCCTCGTTCAGCACGAAGGGCGCGCCGGCAATCATCGCGACGAGCACGATGGCAGAGGCGGCAAGAATGGTCCGTGTCGGCATCGGCGTCACACCCTGCTCGACACGAGACCCGACGGGCGGATCAGCAGCATGATGAAGAACAAGAGGTGCGCGTATAGCAGCCCGGCATTCGGATCAATTTTCAGCCCGATCAATTGCGCCATGCCGAGCGCGATGCCGCCGAGCAGCGCGCCCCAGAACGAGCCGAGCCCGCCGAGCACCACGACCTCGAAGGCGATCAGGAGCCGCTCTGCGCCCGAGAACGGCGTGAAGCTCGAGCGCACCGCAAGCAGCACGCCGCCGATTGCGCCGAGCGCGAGCGACAGGCCCATGACATAGTTATAAACCCGGTCCGGCTTGATCCCGGACAGCCGGACGATGTCGCGGCGGTCGGCGGTGGCACGCACGATCCGGCCGAACTCGGTATGACGCAGCACGAGCTGCAGCGCCATGAACAGCAATGCGGCGAGCACCAGCGTCAGCAGCGGCATGATGCCGATGTTGAGGCCGGCAATCTCGAGGCTGGCGCGCGACAGCTCACCGACCTGGAGGCTGCGCACGTCGGCGCCGAACACCTCGACCATGACGTTGCGCAGTATCACCGAGACGCCGAAGGTCAAGAGCAGCGGCGACAGCGGATCGGGCGACGTCACGACGCGGTTGACGATGGCGGCCTGGTAGAGCCATCCGACCGCAAAGGACAGCGCAATCACCGGGATCAGCATCAACAGCGGCGAGACCTGCGGAAACAGATTGGCGAACAGCACGGCGCAGAACGCACTCAGCACCATGAACTCGCCATGAGCGATGTTGACCACGCGCATCACGCCGAACACCAGCGCGAGCCCGATGCCGAGCAGCCCATAGAGCCCGCCGAGCAGGGCCCCGTTGATCAATGTCTCAACCCAGATCATGTCGTGCCAATCCTGGCTAGTTACCGAAATAAGCGTGCGTCAGCTGCTCCGGCTGCAAGCCTTGCGCGGGGCCGGTCAGCGACACCCGCCCCTTCAACAGGCAATAGATCCGCTCCGAGGTCGCGAGCGCTCGCTTGACGTCCTGCTCGACGAGCACGACGGCGGTGCCCTCGCGGCGGATGTCGGCAAAGGAGCGGTAGATCTGCTCGACCACGACGGGAGCGAGCCCGAGCGAGATCTCGTCGCACAAGAGGAGCCGCGGATTCGACATCAGCGCGCGGCCGATCGCCGCCATCTGCTGCTGGCCGCCGGAGAGCTGGCCGGGAAACATCCGCCGCCGCTCCTCGAGGATCGGGAACAGGTCGAACACCCGCCGCAGGGTCCAGCTCCCTTCGCGCCGGTTGACGCTGCCCATCAGCAGGTTCTCCTCGATCGTCAGCGAGTCGAACAACAGGCGGCCCTCGGGCACCATGATGAGGCCGAGCCGCGACACCTCTTCGGCCGGCATCTGCGAGATGTCGACGCCGTCGAACTGCACCGTCCCTCGCCGCTCCTCGTTGAGACCGACCAGCGCCTTCAGGAACGTCGACTTGCCGGCGCCGTTGGCGCCGACCAGCGCCACCGCCTCGCCGTCCGCGACGGTGAAGTTCATGTCGAACACGGCTTGCAGATCGCCGTAGAAGATCTGCAGGCCGTTCACATCAAGCAACGCCATCGGCCTTCAATCCCATGTAGATCTCGCGCACCACCGCGCTGTCCATCACTTCGGCCGGCGGCCCCTCCAGCACCTTGCGGCCAAAGTCGAGCACCAGGATGCGGTCCGACACCGCGCGCAGCGCGTGCGGAATGTGCTCGATCCAGATCATGGCGTGATCGGCCTTCACCGACTGGATGATGGCAACAAGGCGCTCGACCTCCGGCTCGGTCAGCCCGGCGGCGATCTCGTCGAGCAGGATCAGCTTCGGCTTCGAGGCCAGCGCCTTGGCGAATTCCAGCCGCTTGCGGTCGATCAGCGGCAAGGCGCCCGCGAGCTTGTCCGCCTTGGCGTCGAGCCCGGTCCGCTGCAACACTTCCATCGTCCAATCTGAAGCCGCCTCGCCGGTGAGGCCCGCGCCGTAGGATGCCGCGATCAGCGCGTTCTCATAGACCGACAGATGCGGGAACGGCTGCGGAATCTGGAACGCCCGCCCGAGCCCCATCCGCGCCCGGCGATGCGGCGGCAGCGCGGTGATCTCCTTGTCGTCGAGCATGATCGAACCGCCGTCGGCCGTGAGCAGGCCGACGATCAGGTTCAGCAGCGAGCTCTTGCCGGCGCCGTTCGGGCCGATCACGCCGAGGCACTCGCCGCGCGCCAGCGCGAAGCTGACATTGTCGGCGACCACGATCTCGCCAAAGCGCTTGGACAGCCCGCTGACGCGCAGAAGCGGTGCCATCTCAGACCAGCTTGGAGAGCAGCTGGAGATCGGCCTGCTTCGGGATGAACGGCGCCGTTCCGTTGTGCACGATCAGGAGCTCGTATTTCGACTTGCCGCCCTTGGCCTTGCGCCATTGCCCCCCCGACAGCGAGGTCACCGCGACGTTCTTGATCGGGCTGTCCTTGAACTTGACCCGGCCGACCACGGTCTCCATGTCGAGGCCGGCGATCGCATCGCGCAATGAGTTCTTGTCCTTGGGATCGCTGTTCTGCAACGCCGCGAGCCCGACCTCCCACAGCGCATGGGCGTAGCCGATCGGCTGCGTCCACTGCTTGCCGGTGGTCTTCTCCCACTCTGCGGCGAGTTCGCCAGCGCTCTGCCCGGTCAGCGAAGACTTGAACGGATAGGCCGGCGTCCACCACACCTCGGTCGACATGCCGTCGCCGCGATCGCCGAGCGCATTCACCGCGGCCGGGAACAGGAAGGCCGCCGCCACCGTGCAGATCTGCGGCTTGAAACCGGCCTGCGCCGCCTGATTCCACAGCGTCACCCAGTGGTTGCTGAAGGTGAAGCCGGAGACGATATCGACGCCGTTGTTCTTGAACAGCGCGATCTGGTTGGTGAAGTCGTCGGTCGCGATCTGGAATTTGCCGGCCGAGAATTCCTGATAGCCGGCCGCCGAGATGCCCGCCGGCAGGCCGAGCTTCGGATCGGAGAACGCCTGGCCCGGCGGGTTGTCGATGTAGAGCGTGCCGACCTTCTTGTTGGTCTCGACCGACTGCCACATGCCCAGGAAATTTTTCGCGACGTCGTCGGCGCCCCAGAAGAAATGGTAGCTGTACGGAAAACCCTTGTCCGGCGTCGACTTGCGCGGGAACATCCAGCCCTGCCACGGCACCATGGTCGAGATGGTGGGAATGCCGCGCGCGTCGGCGAGCTCCTGCACCGGCGGCTGGGCATCGCCGTCCTCGATCAGGATCAGGTCGCACTTTTCACGCAGCACCAATTCACTAGCGATCACCGACGAGCGGTTCGGATCGGATTGGTTGTCCTTGAACACCAGCTCGACCTGGTAGGTCTTGCCGCCGATCTTCAGACCATCCTTCAGCCGCGCCTTGATGCGCTCATGGATCCAGGGATCGGGCTCGGCGAACTGCGCCCGGACGCCGGAGAGGCAGCCGACCCAGCCGATCTTGATGGTATTGCCGGCGGCCCGCGCGACATTGACCAGCGGCACGTTCATCGCCGATGCGAGACCGGTGGCCCCGGCCGCCTTCAAGAGCGTGCGCCGATTGAGCCGGCCCGATGCCGTATCGTTCTTTGTCTCAGTCATGTCCCTCTCCCTCCACAACCAATGATGAAAATGCCTGACGGCGGCTCACGCAGCCGATCGCTGGATCGCCGCACGGCTCACCGCGGCGAATTTGCATAAGGTGTTTTCGATGATCTGGCGCGGGATGCCGCGCACGATGAAGACGAGCCGCGAGCGCCGGTCGGCCGACGGCCAGTCGGCAAGCGTGATCGGCGGATGGAACACGTGCTGCACGCCGTGCACCACCATGGGCGCGTCGGGCTGCTCGGCAACGTGCACGATCGCCTTGAAGCGCAGCAGGTCCTCGCCTTTGAGCGCCGCGACATAGTCGAGCCAGCGCGCGAACGACTCGCGCTGGATCGGCTCGTCGATGATCAGGCTGTAGGATGACACGCCGGCATCGTGGGCATGATGGCTGTGGTGGCCGCACGCCTCGCCTTCGCAGTGATGATCCCCGTAATGGTGCGGCGCGTTGGCCGCCTGCGACGCCAGATCGAACCAGCGCACCACATCGGCGGAGCGCGCCGCCGGATCGAACAGCCCGGCATCGAGGACCTTTGCCGGATCGACGATCCCATTCCGCACTTTCGTGCGCGTCGCGACCGGATTGATCGCCGCAAGCTGCGCATCGAGCCGCGCCAGTGCGTCCTCGGCGGCCAGGTCGGTCTTGGTCACGAGCAGCCGGTCGGCGACGGCGATCTGCCTGACGGCTTCGCTGTGCGCCGCAAGAGTGTGCGTACCATTAACCGCATCGACGGTCGCGACCACGCCGTCGATCCGGTAGCGGCCGACGACATCGGGCGCCGTCATCAGCGTGTGCAGCACGGGCACGGGATCGGCGAGCCCGGTGGTCTCGACCAGCACCCGGTGGAATGGTGGGATCGTGCCGTCAGCGCGGCGCGATGCGAGGTCGGCCAGCGTCTCGATCAGATCCTCGCGCACCGAGCAGCAGATGCAGCCATTGTCGAGCAGCGCCAGGCGGTCCTCGCTGCTCTCGACCAGCAGATGATCCAGCGCCACCTCGCCGAACTCGTTGATGATGGCGACGACGCCGCCGAGCTCGGGCTGGCGCAGCAAATGGTTCAGCACCGTGGTCTTGCCGCTGCCGAGGAAGCCGGTCAGCACCGTGACCGGAATCTGATCCACCGCAATCATCACGCGCCCCGCTCGTAGACCTTGCGGCCCTCGAAGAAGGTCATCTCGACCCGCGTATCGGCCAATTGATCCGGCGGGATGTCGAAGATCATCTGGTCGAGCACGATCAAATCGGCGGATTTGCCGACCTCGATCGAGCCGATCGACTGGCCGAGCCCGGCCGCGCGTGCGGCGTCGATGGTGTAGATGTCGATCACGGTTTTGAGGTCGAGCGCCTGCTCCGCCCACAGCGACTTGCCGGGAAAATCCCCGGTCGGATTTTGCCGCGTCACCATGCCCTCGATGCCCTGCCAGGGATCGGGGATCGGGATCACCGGCCAGTCCGAGCCGCCGGCCATCAGCGCGCCGGCCTCTTTCAGATCCCTGTTCGGCCAGAAGCGCTGCGCGCGCTCCTCGCCCATCGCGGCCTTGTGCGCCTCGAGGAAGATGGTCGGATACCAGATGATCGGCGACAGATCGGCCGCGACCCCGAGCTCGGCGAAGCGCCGGACATCGTCGGGCGCTATATAGCTCGCATGCGCGATCTGATGGATCAGGTGAGTCGGGCCGTTGAAGCTGCGCACGACATCGATGGCGTCGAGCGCCTGGGTCACCGCGGCGTCGCCCGCGCAATGGATCTTCGCGGCAAGGCCGAGCTTCTCGCAGCGCCCGAGCCAGCGGATCAGGTCCGGCACGGTCAGCATGGTGGCGCCACGGAAGCAGCAGCCGCGCACGGGATCGGCCACATAGGGCTCGTGGAAGGCCGCGGTCTTGGCACCCGGCACGCCGTCGAGGAACACCTTCACATAGTCGGGCTTCACATGGGCGCCGCGGTAATCCTCGCGCAGCGCAAACAGCTCCTCGCCGGCCTTGCCGAACATGAAGCCCGGCTCGACCACCGGCATCGCGCAGACCGCCCAGGCGGAGAGCTCGCCGCGGTCGTCGAGCCCCTTCAGCGCCGCCATGATCGGCTGCATGCTGGCGGCGTCGATGAAGGCGGTGACGCCATATGCGTTCAGCACCGAGATCGAGCGCGCCACCGCCGCGCGATCCATCTCGGCCGTGTAGTGACCGGAGGCCGCGAGCGCCCGCTCGACCAGGCCGGAGGCGGCCTCGATCATGATCCCGGTGAGCGTTCCGGTCTTGAGGTCGCGGCCGATCTCGCAGTCGGTCGGATCAGGAGTGTCGGCCGCAACACCGGCCAGCCGCAACGCCGCCGAGCTCGCCCAGCGATTATGATAGGTGTCGTCGCGCAATACGACGGGATGCCCGAGGCAGGCCGCATCCAGCAGAGCGCAGGATTCCGCGGTGTTCATCTCGTTCAGCAGGTTGTTGCCGAACTGCCCGCCGACGATCCAGGCGCCCGGCGCAGCCACCGAGGCAGCCTTGTGCAGGGTCTCGGCGATCCTTGGAATGCTGTCGGCGTTGGAGAAGCGCAGCTCGTAGAGATCGGCCTGCCCGCCCATCATGATGTGATTGTGGATGTCGACGATCCCCGGCATCGCCATGCGTCCGCCGAGATCGACCGTTGCCGTCCCCTCGCCGATCAGCGTCGCGACGTCGCGCTCCTCGCCCACGGCGATGAACCGGCCGGCCTTGACGGCCGCCCAGCTTGCCCAGGGTTGCCCGCGGTTCGACGTGTAGATCCGGCCGTTGCGGAAGACCGTGTCGGCGAATGTCCTGTTCATACGGATCAAACTTCTCGATTGGGAAAGCCTGGAGCGATCAGCCTCTCGCCGTGCGGTGCACAGGGCTGAACCGCGCACGACGCCGGCATGATGGCCAAACGTTCGGCATGTCGGCATTTGGAACAATCCACCGTCCGGTGGATGCTCCGCCGTCTGCCGCGATACGGGCGGCGGCACGGCATAGAGCGCGGTGACTTCATTTCAAATCGTGCGGCAGGCCCCGCTTCACCTCGCCCCGCTTGCGGGGAGAGGTCGGAACGCATCGTAGATGCGTTCCGGGTGAGGGGGAGCCTCCGCAAACGCACTATCGCCGGATACGCAGAGACAGCCCCTCACCCCAACCCTCTCCCCGTAAGAACGGGGCGAGGGCGCAGTTCCGTTGCGGCCGTTAGTCGATATAGTCCCGTCGCCCTTCAGAAGCCCAGCGCCAGACCGTCCTTGCGGTGGTCGGAAGCGCCAAACAAGACACCCCTGGCATGGTCGATGCGGATCGCCTGGCAGCCGCCGATCGGCTCCTCCGAGAACCGGGCATCGTGGCCGCGGGCGCGTAGGTCGTCGCGTATCCCGGGAGAAATGGTCGTCTCCAGCGACAGCGCGCCGTCGAAGGCAAAGGAGCGCGGCGCCTCGGCCGCCGCCTGGATGTCCATCTGCATGTCGAAGATGTTCGACAGCAGATTGGCATGGCCCGCGGCCTGGTAATGCCCGCCCATCACGCCGAACGACATCACGGTCTTGCCGTCCTTGCGCAGCAGGCCCGGGATGATCGTATGCATCGGCCGCTTGCGCGGCCCGAGCGAATTGGGATGTCCGGGTTTGGCGCGAAAGCTCCAGCCGCGGTTGTGCAGCAGGATGCCCGACTTCGGCGCATAGATGCCGCTGCCGAACGGATAGAACAGCGAGTTGATCAGCGACACGGCGTTGAGGTCGCGGTCGACCACCGTGACATAGACGGTGTCGCGATGCTCGATATCGTCCCAGGTCACGGGCGTGGACGCGCGGCCCATGTCGATCTTGCTGCGGATCCTCCCGATATAGTCTTCGGCAAGGAAAGCGGCCGGATCGATCTTACTCATGGCGGGATCGCAAAAGAAGGCGTCGCGCGCGCGGTAGGCGGCCTTGGTGGCTTCGGCCAGCAAATGGATGCGATCGGCCTCTCCGAGCTTGCCGACGTCGAAGCCGGCAAGCGTACGCAGGATCATCAGCGCGGCCAGGCCCTGCCCGTTCGGCGGACACTCGACCACATCGTGGTCGTGGTAGCGTGCCGAGATCGGGCGTACATAGTCGGAGGTCTGGGCGGCGAAATCGTCGGTGCTGTGGGCGCCGCCCAGGGCGCGCAAGATGGCCACCATCTCATCGGCAGTCTCGTCCGCGTAGAACGCGTCGCGCCCGTGCTGCGCGATCCGGCGAAGGGTGCGGCCGAGCGCGGGCTGCGTGCGGATGTCGCCGACCTCAGGCGCCTTGCCACCGGGCAGAAACTGCGCCGCCGCATTGCCGTCGATCTCGATCCGGGCCCGGAAGCGGCGCCAATCCTCCGCGACGCGCGGCGTCACGCAAAAGCCCCGCTCGGCGGCCGAGATCGCCGGCCGGAAGATCTCCTCCAGTGACCTGCTGCCATGATCGGCGACCAGCCGGCACCACGCATCGATTGCGCCGGGCACGGTCACGGCCTCGGGCGCGGTCGGCGGAATGTCGCGCGCGCCACTTGCGGCAAATTTCCCGGCATCGGTCGCGGCCGGCGTGCGGCCCGAACCGTTCAGCGCGATCGGCTCGCCGGCGTCAGGCGAATACAACGCGAAGCAGTCTCCGCCGATCCCGGTCATCTGCGGCTCGACCACGCCCTGCACCGCGACCGCCGCCACCGCGGCATCGACGGCATTGCCGCCGGCCTTCAGCATCTCGACCGCGGCCAGCGTCGCCTGCAGGTGCGAGGTCGCGGCCATGCCGCGCTCCGCAACCGCCACCGAACGGCCGATGGCCATGAAATCGCGCATGTCGAATCCTCTGATGTTGCGAGCGGCAGCCGCTCGCCAACATTGTCGAATACGACACCGGTCCTTGCGGGACTCTCGGTCAGCGGCCAGGCAGGCAGCAATCCACCTAACGGTGGATCGGTGAATACGGACGAGGGTTGTCCCCGCCAGACGCTTCTTGGACGCGGCGAGTTGATCCGGCGTCAAACCTGCGCGTGATAAATTCTTTCGGTCTATCTTGCGTGCTCGCGGCAATTCTGTGGTGGGTAACTGGTTGCCAAGCCCGGAGCGCGATGGCACGTTGCCATGATCAATTTAGCTCATGTCGATTGCCAATGCCGATGTCATCTCTCAAAGAGCTTCGTGGCGCCAGACGAAGTCGGTTCGGTTGCGAGGCTGGTTGGTTACGCATTGCCTCGTCTCTGGTTTCACTGTCATGCTGCGCCGTCGTTCACAACGTGCGTGCAGCGTCACCTAATGAGGCGTCGAGTCGACAGGTGACGGCATCCGAACCGTCGGCTCAATCCGATGCCAACGGGAGCATATTGCCAGATGAGGATTACGTGATCGGAGGGATGGATCGAGCCTTCAGGCTAAAGCTGTTCTATTTGCTCCATGCAGGGGAACAGGCCGGACTGGCACCCGGGATCACAAGCGGATTCCGCGATGACTACCGCCAATCGATTGCAAACGGGCTGAAGGCCGCAAATGACAAATCTTATCACGGGGGCAGCTCGCGTGGAGGCTATGGTCACGGACTCGCCGCAGACGTCGTCAGCATGAATGGCGGCAGCAAGGAGGAGCGTGCAATCGAGACCAAGAGATTGTGGAAATGGATCGACGAGCACGAAAAGCAGTTCGGAGTTGGACGTCCATATTTGAATGGAGACCCTGCGCATCTCGCACCGGTCGATGGTCGGGAGTATGCTGCTCATCGTACGGTATCAAGGCACACAAGGCTGGCCGGCAAGCGACATACCCGAATTGCAGCATCTTCCAGACATGGCGTGACGACGCGCGCAAAGTCAAAGGCAGCGTCGAGAGCCGCGACGACGAGACTCAGCTCGCGCCTCTGATTGGCCTCTCCCTCCTGCGCTTCGTGCACTCCGGCGCGCCCCAGCTCAGGGGGTGAACTGGGGCTAACGGCGGCTTCGGAGGCCGTAGCGGCCAGCCTCCACCCATGACATTAGGCCTCTCTCCTGAATCTCATCTACCAGGAACCGCGATTGCTGCGCCGCGCTACTACTTCTGCGCTGTGGAGCCTGCTTGCCGCTGAATCCGTTACTCAGGGCTAGTCCAGAATGGCAATTGCCGCGTGCGCTTGTCGATTTATGATGTCCCTAGTCGTGCGGATTGGCCGACCTTTACCCACACCCGACCATGCACCTCGCGCGATCAGGGATCGCCGCTTCGGGCCCACGAAGCGACGGTCCCGCCCAATTCCGGATGCGACAGATCAGCCCGACGGGCAACTCAGCAAAACCTGTCAATCCTCGCGCGCGAAAATATTTCGCTTTATCCGAATCACAACTCGGTATATGGTTTCCCGGTCTCACCCGATCGAGGGGCGCTTCGCGGTCGTCACGAACGTGGGTCGAGATGCGGTGGACGCTGCGCGTGGTACTGACGAGAGCACGCAAGGCGGACGGCGAAATCGTGCAGGCCTGACGCCCTAGCGGCAGGTGTCCTCTCGCAAAGCGCGCCAGCACAGTCCGCGCCACACACTCCATGTCGTCCTGGCGAAAGCCAGGACCCATTACCCCAAATGAGAGTTGTTGCGCGACGCTGGGGCCACGATCCCGTTCGTGATCAAATGCGGTGGTTATGGGGTCCTGGCTTTCGCCAGGACGAGTGCTGAAAGAACCGCGAACCCTAATCGACAGCCCGCGCGTCAATGCGGCCGCGACATCATCGCCACCACGGCGGAGCGGGTCTCGACGCCGAGCTTCTCGAAGATATGGATCAGATGCGTCTTCACCGTCGCGAGACCGATGTTCAGGCACTCGCCGATCTCGCGGTTGGTTCGGCCGCAGCACAACAGCTCGACGACTTCCATCTCGCGCGAGGTCAGGCCAAAGCGCGCCGGCTCGTCGGCGTTCGACGACAGGCGGCTGGTCAGGTTGAACTCGAGATAGTCGTGGATCTTCTCCGCAATGTGCATGCTGCCGTCGGGAATCGCGCAGCCCGGCGCCCACAGCACGCTCATTCCGGCGACGATGCGGTCGTTGCGACGGAAGAAGAACTCGATCATGTCGGCGACGCCGCATTGGCCGGCGAAGGCGCGGTAGGTTGCGGCCTCATGGGTCGCGCATTGGTCGAGAGCTGTGCTCAGCCGCGCAATCGGCCGGTTGCTCGCCGAGCGCGGATGCAGCGGATCGAGCCGGTTCATGCCGGCAAGATACTGGTCGTGGAAACTCGGCGGCACGTTGCTGCTGAGCACGAAGCGGTTGAGGGTCAAATTGCCGTCGACCTCGTAGAACGCGGTCGCCGATCCCTCGAGAATGCCGCGCGCGAACTGAATGGCCTGCGTGGTTGCCGGATCCGGTCGGCCCAGAAGCGCGATCATGACCTACCTCCCGATGTTTCCCGATGGCGAACGTCTGCGCGTCGCATGCCCGTCACGCTGGGGCAGCCGCGGGCCATAGTCAAGCAAATTGCGGGCCAACCGCACGAAGCGCACATCCGGGGAAACGGTTACGCCGAAGTAACCCAACGGCCCCCTCCACCATCCGGTTGATTGCGAGCGACGCGAGCCATGCGGAACTTTCGCACATCATCCGATGTCATTGCTGGATCAAGAATGAATTCGCGTCGCATCATGGCCGCCTTCCCGTCGGCGGCCGACGAACAGGTCACGCTCGCCAACTGGTGTCAGCATCCTTTCAGCGAGTGGGCATTCCGCAATGTCCGCGAATTGCTGCCCACCGCGAATATCGCGCGCGCCGCGGCGCCGGCGCCGCTGTCCTTTGCGCCGCGCTATCTCGACGACGTCAGCTTCGCCAACCCGCGCGGCGAGACGGTCGGCGTCGGCGAAGCCCTGCGCGCCAGCTACACCGACGGCATCGTGGTGTCGCATCGCGGACAGGTCGCGTTCGAATGGTATGCCCATGGCCTCACGCCCGATACCCCGCACCTGATCTTCTCCGTCAGCAAGTCGGTCGCCGGAACGCTCGGCGGCATCCTTGCCGATCACGGCAAGCTCGATCCGGATGCTCCGGTGACGCGCTACATCCCGGAGATGGAAGGCTCGGTCTATGGCGGCAGCTGCACGGTGCGGCATCTGCTCGACATGAGCGTCGGCATCCGCTTCGACGAGGATTACATGGCGCGCGACGGCGACGTCATGAACTACCGGCGCTCGACCGGCTGGGAGCTGCCCGATCCGGCGATTCCGCCGAGCAATCTGCGCGACTATCTGCGCACGCTGCGGCCGAACGGCGCACCGCATGGAGAGACCTTCCACTACGTCTCGACCAACACCGATGTGCTCGGCTGGGTCTATGAGCGCGCCTGCGGCCTGTCCTACGCAAAAATCCTCTCGCACTATCTGTGGCAGCCGATGGGCGCCGAGCACGACGCCTACATCACGGTCGATTCACGCGGCGCAGGCCGCGTCGCCGGCGGCATCTGCGCGACGTTGCGCGATCTCGCCCGCTTCGGCGAGATGATGCGCAATCACGGCATCAGCAACGGACGACAGGTCGTCCCCGGCTGGTGGATCGACGACATCAGGCAGAACGGCAATGCCGAGGCCTGGTCGCGCGGCGACCTGACGAAGGTGTTTCCAAACGGCAATTACCGCAACAAATGGTACACGCTCGATCGACGCGAAACGCCGTTTGCCGCGGTCGGCATCCATGGCCAGTGGATCTATATCGATCCGGCCAACGAGACCGTGATCGCACGCGTCTCCTCGCAGCCGCTGCCGATGGATCTCGATCTCGATCACATGTGGATGCGCGGCTATCGCGCGATCGCGGCCAGGCTTGCCGGCAAGAGCTGACCGATTGCGACAGGGGGACACCATGGGACCATCGATCGACCGGCGCCGTCTGTTGCAGATCGGTGCGGGAGCAAGCCTTGGCATTGCGATGCCACGCATCGCGCGGGCCAGTTCGAAGACGATCACGGCCGTCATGCACGCTCCGCTGCGCGCCACCGATCCGATCATGACGACGGCGTGGACCGCGCGCAACCACGGCTACATGATCTACGACACGCTGTTCTCGACAAATTCGAAATTCGAGATCAAGCCGCAGATGGTCGAGGCCTGGGAGGTCTCCGCCGACGGCCTGACCTACACGTTCCGCCTGCGGCCCGGCCTCAAATTCCATGACGGCAGCGCGGTGACGTCGGCCGACGTGATACCCTCGCTGCAGCGCTGGGCCCGGCGCGACACGATGGGCCAGAAACTGTTCGAATTCGTCGCCGAGCTGAAGGCGGTCGACGAGCGCACCTTCCGCATGGTGCTGAAGGAGCCGTGCGGCTTCGTATTGGCGGCGCTCGGCAAGCCGACCGCCAATGTGCCCTTCATCGTGCCGGCGCGGATCGCCGCGACGCCCGCCGACCAGGCCATCACCGATCACCTCGGCTCCGGACCGTTCCGCTTCGTGACGGCGGAATTCCAGCCCGGCGTCAAGGCTGCCTACGAGAGGAACCCGGATTACGTCTCGCGCGACGAACCGTCCGACGGCACCGGCGGCGGCAAGGTCGTCAAGATCGGCCGCTACGAATGGATCAGTGTGCCGGATTTCCAGATCGCGACCAACGCGCTCGTCAACGACGAGATCGACTATTTCGAGGTGCCGCCGCACGACCATCATCCGATACTCGCGCGCGCTGCGAATGTCGAGCTGACCGATTACAACATGCTGGGCTTCTCCGGCATGTGCCGGATGAACTGGCTGGTGCCGCCGTTCGACCGGCCGGAGATCCGCCAGGCCGTGCTGCACGCGGTGAACCAGAAGGACTGGCTCGATACCCAGATCGGCAATCCCGATTACTACAAGATCACGCCGGCGATCTTCGTCGCCGGCACGCCGTTCGAAAGCGCGGTCGGATGGTCGACCAAGGCGGACACCGCGAAAGCCAGGGAGCTGCTCAAGCAGGGCGGCTACAAGGGCGAACCGATCACGATCCTGCACGCGACCGACGCCCCGATCATCACCGCGCTCGGCACGGTCACCGCCGAGGCGCTGCGGTCGATCGGCATGAACGTCAACCTGCTGGCGATGGATTGGGGTTCGGTGGTGGCGCGGCGCGCCAAACAATCGATGCCGGCCGAGGGCGGCTGGTCGCTCTACCATTCGACCTGGGCCAGCGCCGACCTCGTCAATCCGATCGGCAACGCCTGCGTCAACGGCGAGGGCAAGAACGGCGGCTTCTTCGGCTGGGTCGAGGACGCCGAGCTCGAGCGGCTGCGCGACAGCTTTGCCCGCGCCGTGGCGCCGCCGGACCAGAAGGCGCTGGCCGACAAGATCCAGGCACGCGCCTACGAGGTGGTCACCCACGTCCCGACCGGGCAGTACAATCAGCCGGCCGCGACGCGCAAGGCGCTGAAGGACATCGTCCGCGCGCCGGTGCCGCTGTTCTGGAATGTCGACAAGACCGGTTGAGGATCCCCTATTCGATCGGCGGCCGCCGCGTATGCCAATCCGTCACCGACTGGAACGCGGCGCCGGCGCGGACCAGGACGTCCTCGGAGAGATGCGGGCCGACCAATTGCATGCTGAGCGGCATCTGGTCCGAGGCCATGCCCATCGGCAGCGTGATGGTCGGGCTGCCGGAGAAGTCGAACACCGCCGTGAAGCGCAGAATGCTCAGGAGCACGCTGGGGTCGGCGCCGTATTCGCTCATCTTGGTCAGCGTCGGAATCGGCACCGGCATCGTCGGGATCAGCAGCAGATCGATATCTTCGAACATGGCGGCGAGGCTGCCGCTGAACTTCAGCCGCTCGTGATGGATCGCGGCAATATCGACGCCGCTCGTCGCCCGGCCCTGCTCGATCAGCTGCGCGAGGTCGGGTCCGTATTCCGACTTGCGCGACGGGTAGGTGTCCAGATGCGCCTCGGCCGTCTCCACCGAGCACATCGCAATCCACTGACTGACGAGCTTCTGATAGGGCGGGAAATGCACCTCGCGGATGTCGGCGCCGAGATCGGCGAGGGTGCGCTCGGCTTGCACCAGCGCGGCGACGACGTGCCGATCGATGCCCTCCTGGGTGTACCTGCGGTCAACGCCGATCCTGAGGCCCCTGATGCCGTCGTCGATGCCGGCCAGATAGTTCGGCACCGGAGCCCGCAAGGCGGTCGGATCGTTGATATCAGCACCCGCGATGACGCCGAGCATCGCCGCGGCATCCGCAGCGCTGCGGCACATCGGCCCGACGTGATCGAGCGAGTCCGCGAGCGGAAAGACGCCGTGCCGGCTGACCCGTCCCCAGGTCGGCTTGATCCCGGTCAACCCGCAGGTCGCCGACGGAAAGCGGATCGAGCCGCCGGTGTCGCTGCCGATCGCGCCGTAGCAGAGCCCCGCCGAGGTCGCGACGCCCGATCCGGTCGACGAGGAGCCAACCCAGTAGTTCACATTCCACGGGTTGAGCGGGGCCTGGATTGCAGGATGGTGGCTGGTGTAGGCCCCCTCCGTCATCTTCAGCTTGCCGAGCGTCACCGCGCCGGCGACTTCGAGCCGGTCCACGATCGTGGCATTGAAGGACGGCACAAACTTCGCATGGATCGTGGTGCCGCCCGCAGTCGGCGCAAACGAGGTGTAGCAGAGGTCCTTCAGCCCGATCGGAACGCCATGCAGCGGGCCGCGCCAGATGCCCTTGGCGATCTCCGCATCGTACTGCTTGGCCTGGGCCATCGCCCGCTCCGCAAGGACCAGCGCATAGCCGTGAAACTGTCCGTCCAGCTTCGCAATCCGGCCCAGCATCGCCTCGGTGATCTCCGAGGGCTTCGCCTCCTTGCGGCGAATGAGCTCGGAAATCTCGGTGATGGATTTGTAGTGCAATGAATCCGCTGACATCTGACGCCCTGCTGTTATCGGAATATGCCTGCTCGGACCGCCGCCGCGGGCGGCGATCTCACGGCTCTGCTGACGGCGCGCCCCGCCTAGAACTGGACGCCGCGCGTCAACGCGCCGTCCACCACGAGGTTGGTCCCCGTGATGAAGCTCGCCGCCTTGCTCGCCAGAAACACGGCGGCGTTCGCCATCTCCTGCGGCGTGCCCATGCGGCCGGTCGGATTGAGCGCCAATGCGGTCTTGTACAGTTCGGGATTGCCGTCCTTGATCATGTTCCAGACGCCGCCCTCGAAATAGGTGTTGCCCGGCGACACCGAATTGGCCCGGATGCCCTTGGAGGCGAGCTGGTAGGCGAGGCCCTGCGTGTAGTGGATGATCGCGGCCTTGAACGTTCCGTAGGGACCGCTGGCAAAATCGACCTCGCGTCCCGAGACGCTCGAGATGGTGACGATCGCGGCAGCGCCGCTCTTCTCCAGATACGGCATCGCCGCGTTGACGAGGCGCACCGTCCCCATCATGTCGGTGGAGAATTCCTTCTCCCAGCTCTCCTCGTCCTGCCCGATCGAGAGCGCGCTGACATTGGCGACCACGACATCGATGCCGCCGAGCTTGGACGCCATGTCGGCGACCCAGGCCTTCAGGGCCGGCCCGTTCGAGACATCGACGGCACTACCGAATGCCGCAACGCCCTTGGCCTTGAGCGCTGTGACCGCAGCATCGACGTCGCCCTGGTTGCGCGCGCAGATTCCGACATTGGCGCCTTCGGCCGCGAACGTGTCGGCGATCGCCCTGCCGATACCCTTGGTGCTGCCGGTAACGAGAACCTTTGCTCCCTTGAGTCCGAGATCCATGTCCATTCCCTCCGTTATTATCAATTATGCAACGCACTGATCCTCACCGCATGGCGCGGTCGATCACAGCAACAGCTGTGCGCGAACGTTGTCCGCGTTGACCTCCTCACCGGCCAGCGATCGCGTGATCTTGCCCTTCTCCATGATGTAGCAGCGCTGCGCGATCTCCAGGATGGTGTCGAGGTTCTGCTCGACGAACACGATCGTGGTCCCGAGCTCCGCCCGGAACGATTTCAGCGCCTCGCAAATGTGCTGCACGATCGACGGCTGGATGCCCTCCGACGGCTCGTCGAGGATCATCAGCGCCGGATTGCCGATCAGCGCGCGGCCGATCGCAAGCTGCTGCTGTTCGCCGCCCGACATGGTGCCCGCGATCTGGCGCCGGCGCTCCCTCAGGCGCGGAAAATACTCGTAGACGAGTTCGGGCAGCTTCTTGCCTTCGGGCCCGCCGATCAACTCGCCGACCTGCAAATTCTCCTCGACGCTCATCTGCGGAAACACGTCGCGGCCCTGCGGGATGTAGCCGAAGCCGGCGCGCGCCCGCGCATCGGCCTCGAGCTGCGTGACATCCTGATCCATGAAGCTGATGGTGCCGCGCCAGGTCTGCAGCAGACCGATCAGGCACCGCATCAGGGTGGACTTGCCGACGCCGTTGCGGCCGATCACGCCGACGATCTCGCCGCGCGAGACCGACATGCTGACGCCCTGGAGGATCGGCGTCGCGCCGTAACCCGCCCAAAGTCCCGACACCTCCAGAATGCGATCAGTGGGCATGAGTCTTACCCAGGTAGATTTCAGCGACTTTCTCGTCTTCCAGGATGGCCTCGAGGCTGCCGCGCGCGAAAATCTTGCCAAGATGCAGGACGGTGACGCGCTGGGCGACCTGACGCACGAACGCCATGTCGTGCTCGACAACCAGGACGGTCATGCCCTCGGCATTGAACGACTTGATCAGCTCACCGGTCTTGAAGGTCTCCTCGGGCGACATGCCGGCGGTCGGCTCGTCCAGCAGCAACAGCTGCGGCTGCAGCGCCAGCGCCATCCCGATCTCCAGCCATTGCTGCTGGCCGTGCGACAGCGCACCGGCGAGCTTGCCGCTATCATCAGCCAGATTGAGCAACGCGAGCAGCCGCTCCTCTTCGGCACGGCATTCCGCGCCCGAGATGCGTTCCTGTAGCGCGATCTGGATGTTCTGCCGCACCGGCAGTTCCTTGAATACGCTCGGCGCCTGCATCTTGATGCTCATGCCGCGCTGCACCCGCGCGTAGGGCCGCTCGGCGGTGATGTCGATCGAGTCGAAAAAGATGCTGCCCGTGGTCGGCGGATAGAGCCCGACAATCAATTTGAACAGCGTGCTCTTCCCGGCTCCGTTGGGCCCGATCAGGCAGTGCACCTCGCCGGCATTGACCGTCAGGTCGACATCGGACACGGCGGTCAATCCACCGAAACGTTTCGATACGCCTTTTACGTCGACCAACGCCATGATTCAGGTCTCATCCGATTGCAGGCGGGCGGTATCGGCCAGCGCGGGGGCCTCGTCGCGGCGCCGACGCCGCGTCCACCAATCGACGACCAGCTTGCCGATGCCGAGCACGAAGCCCTGCGGCGCCAGCATCACGGTGGCGAGCAGCAGCACGCCCATCAGCACCAGCGCCGCCTGCTGGCTGTAAACCGTGATGGTCTGGAAGCCGAACAGCAGCAGGAACGACCCGACCAGCGTCGCGGTCAGATCGTTGCGTCCGGAGAACGCCACCCACACGATCGGCATCGCGGCCGCCGGCAGGCCGATGCTGGATGGCGTGATGAACTGCCCCCACGACGTGTACAGTGCGCCGCTCAACCCCGCGAGCCCGCTGCCGATCACGAAGGTCAGAAGCTGATACTTGCGGACGTCGTAGCCGAGCATCTCGGCGCGCTGCGGATTTTCCCGCGTCGCCACGATCACATTGCCGACGCTCGAGTTCACCAGCATGCGCAGCGCGATATAGACGATCACGATCAGCGCGATCATGACGTAATAGAGCGCCGAGCCCTCGATGTCGAAGTCGCCGACCGTAAGCGGGTCCATTCCCTTCATGCCGTTGAAGCCGTTCAGCCGGGCCGGACCGATATGCCATTCGGGTCCTGCGGTCTGCCCGAGGAAGAACGCAAGCACCAGCGTCGCCGACAGCGTCACGATGCCGAAGAAAATCCCGCTGATGCCACCCCAGATCATGAAGTAGCCGAGGATCCCGGCCGCGATCATCGCGAAGACCACGGAGAGAACCAGCGCAGCGATCGTGGCCGTTCCCCCGCCCATATTGATGGCGAGCACGCCATAGCCGTAGCCGGCGATGCCGAAGAAGAAGGTCTGGCCGAACGACAGCATGCCGCCGTATCCCCACATCAAGCAGAGACCGAGCGCCATGAAGATCCAGATCAGGAAGTAGGCGAAATTGCCGACATCATAGGAATCAGCGAACAGCGGATAGATCAGTGCCCCCGCCAGCACGGCGAGGAAGCAGGACCAGAAGATCTTCCCGCGTCCGAGCGTCTGCGGGCCCTCGAGCAGCTTCAACATCAGAAATTCCCGTCTAGCGCCCACGACGAACCAGCACGCTGGATAGTCCCTCGGGCAGCACACGTATGATCAGGATGACAGCAAACAGCATGCCGATCTGGCCGATGATCTGCCCGTAGCTGGCATTCAATGCCATTCGGATCATCGCCAGGAACACGGCGGCCGGCGCAGTTCCGAGCAGGACATTGGCGCCGCCGATCACCACGGTGACAAAGCTCTCGACCACGAAGGTCGCTCCCATAGTCGGGATCAGCGTCATGGTCGGCGCGTAGAGCGCGCCGCAGAGCCCCGCGAGCGCGGTGCCGATGCCGAAGCTGATGGAATAGATCCGCCCGGTGCGCGCGCCGAGCGCCTTGGCCATCGCCGCGTTCTGCATCGTGGCGCGCGCGATCACGCCAAAGCGCGTCTTCATGAAGATGATATAGAGACCGGCCAGCACGGCCACAGCACAGCCGAACAGCACAAGGCGGTAGGTCGAGAACGTGTAGCCTCCGATCGCGAAGCTTCCTTCCGGCGTACCGATACCGCGCACCGCGGACCCGACGATCAGCAGCATCGACTGCGTCACGATCAGGCTGAGGCCCCAGGTGGCGAGCAGCGAGTCGAGCGGACGCTTGTAGAAGCGCCGCACGACGAGGTACTCGACGATCATGCCGATAATCCCCGCGGTCAGCGCAGCCAGAATCTGGGCAATCGGAAGCGGGACGCCGAGGTTGACGAGCCCCACGGTGACGTAGGCGCCGCACATGATGAACTCGCCATGCGCCATGTTGATGACGCCCATCATGCCGAACACGATGGCAAGGCCCGCCGCTGACAGGATCAGGAACGCGAAGACATCGGCGAACTGATAGAATACCGAGAAGAGTTCAGCCGACATTCCGGTCTCCCTGATCGCGGCGCCGCATCATTGCGGCGCCGGCTCGGTTCGCAGTCGTGATGCACAACACGAGCAAGATTCGTGCCTGCGCGCGTCACGATTTGCTGGGAAGATGACTCGGCGTGTACTGATCCTTGTCGTTCTTCTTGGTGAGGTCGCAGCCGATCTCGCCAAGCCAGTACGGCTGGATCGTCCCGTAGTCCTTCTCCACCGTCACCTCATGCTTGGGCCCGACCGAGATCAGGCGCATGCGGTGCGACGTATGCTGGCTCTTCGGGTCGATGCAGACCTTGCCCTCGGGAGCGTCGATGCAGGCATCGCCCGTTGCGATCACCTTGCGCATGTCCTCGAGCTTGGTCGACTTCGCCTTCTCGACCAGCGTCTTGTACATGTAGAGCGCATTGTAGGCGTTGTAGCCCATGTCGTTGATGTAAAGCTCATCGGGGAACTTGGCGTGCCAGCGCTTCTTGAAATCGTTGGCTTCGGGGGTATCGATCTCCTCGAACCAGTTCGCGGTCGCATGCATGTTGTTGAGCGCCGGCGGCTTGAACCGTTTGTGCTCGAAGCCGAGCATGATCTTGATCGAAGAGCCCATCGGCAAATTGAGGTTGGCCGCAGCCGCCTGCTCGAAGAACGAGTCTTGCGCCGCGCCGACATTGATCGTCAGCAACCAGTCCGGCTTCGCCTTCTGGATGTTCTGGATCGTCTGCGCGAACTGCGACACGCCGAGCGGGATGAATTCCTCTCCCACGACCTCGCCGCCGAGGTCCTTCATGATCTTGCGGTTCCACTCCGCGGAGATCTGGCCAAAATTGTAGTCGGCCGCGATGACATAGACCTTCTTGCCGAACTTCTGGACCATCCAGGGGATCAGGGTCGAGAACTGCTGCTCCGGCACCGCGCCCATGCTGATCATGCTGGCGTCGCAGACACCGCCTTCATACTGGTTCGTATAGAAGTACGGCGTGGTGGTGCGGTCGACGATCGGACGCAACGCCTCGCGCGACGCAGAGGTGATGCCACCGATCAGCACGTCGACCTTGTCACGATTGAGCAGCCGGCGGCCGAACTCCTGATAGCGGGCATTGTCACCCTGGGGATCAAGGTGAATCAACTCGATCTGCCGGCCGAGAATGCCGCCGCTCTTGTTGATCTCCTCGACCGCCAGCTGCGAGCCGTGCAGCTTCGGCATGCCCATGAAGGCGAGATCGCCGGAGACGTCCTCCAGCAAGCCGATCTTCAGCGGCGGCTCCGCCGCCTGGGCGGCACCTATTGCCGCGGTCCCGAGCATTGCACCAAGCAAAGCCATTCCGACTATACGCCCCGAATACATCGCGATGTCCTCTGTCGTTGAAGGATGTTTGAAGTCACGCCTTGAGGTAATTCTTCAGGATCGACGCCCCCATCGTGTATTTGGGGTCGACCATGTTGCCGAGCCGCATGCGGCCGGCCTGGCTGAGCAGCATGTAGGCATCGATTTCGTCGAAGCCGTAATCGGCGCTCATCCAGCGCACGAGCTCGCGATAGGCGATGCGCGCCGCGTCCTCGAGCGGGCGTGCGCTGCCGATCGTCATGATGAAGTCGCGCGTCTCGAGCCGCGGCCAGGCGAAGCTCCAGTTCTTGATCAGATCAATCTGCAAAGTGACAGTCGCGCGCTGCTCCAGCGCGACGCCCGAGAGCTCGCCGTCGCCCTGTGTGGCGTGGCAGTCGCCGACATAGAGCAGCCCGCCTTCGGCATGCACCGGCAGATAGATAATCGCGCCCGGTGCGACGTCGGGCAGGTCCATGTTGCCGCCGTGATAATCGGGCTGCAGCGAGGAGATCGCCTCGATCTCGGGCGAGACGCCGATCGTGCCGATGAACGGCTCATAGGGCAATGTGATCTTGTCGTTCCAGCGCACGCCGTTGCGGTCGACATGCAGCTTCTTGACACGTTCCGGCAGCGGCGGATTGAGCAGCGCCGTGGATGCGGTCCCGACCAGGCCACCGAACTCCGGAATGATGCAGGTCGTTCCGGCCGGCTGCGCGCCGCGGGTCTCGACGTCGCGGATATAGACGGCGAGGCAATCGCCCTTCTTGGCGCCCTTGACCGCGATCGGCCCGCATTGCGGGTTCAGATAGGGGAAGTTCAGCTTCGCCGTGGGGCTGTCGCTTTCGCTGGTGAGCACGCCGCCGAAGGCGTCTTCGGTCTCGACAACGATGACCCCGCCCGGATCGATCGACAGGGTCGGCTTGGCATAGGGCCCATAGACGTAATGGAAGCCGCCCTGCTGCTCGATCGTCAGGCTATGGGTCGTACCGGTCGCGCCCTTGGCAAGGGCGCGCTTGGCCATGATGGAACTCTTCAACCAATCTTCGGTCATGCGGTCGGCTCCTCAATTCAGATCGCGGGATGGCGCTTGTGCCAGTCGGTGACGCGCTGGAAGGCATCGCCCGCGCGAACGAGGCTTGCTTCGTCGAAGTGACGGCCGACGAACTGGAAGGCGACGGGCCCGCCGTTCGGTGCGAAGCCGCCGGGAAGCGTCACGGTCGGGCTGCCGGTCATGTCGAACGGGCAGGTGAAGCGCAGCAGCCCGGTAATCAGCGACGGATCCTCACCCAGCGCCGCCATCTTGGCCAATGTCGGCGCAGCGAATGCCTGGGCCGGAACGGCGATCAGATCGACCGTCTCGAACAACAGCCGCACCGCGCCGCGGAACGCTTCGCGCCGCAGCACGATCTTCTGATAGTTCATGCCGGATTGCGCCCGGCCGAGATCGAGCAGGCCGGCGAGCGCCGGACCATATTCGTCCTTGCGGGCCGGATAGGTCTCTTCATGCGCGACGGCTACTTCGATGCCGCACAGCGGGAACCAATCCTCGATCACGGCCTTCGCATCGGGGAACGTGATGTCCTTGATCTTCGCGCCCAGATCGGCGGCAACGCGCAGCCCTTCGCTGAGCACCTTGCCGGCAGCCTCGTCGGTGCCTTCGCTGGTCCAGCGCCGATCGACCCCGATCGTCACGCCGCGCAAGTCTCCGGACAGGCCGGCGAGATAGTTCGGCACCGGCAGCGGCACGGAGGTGGTGTCCTTGGGATCCTGGCCGGCAATCACAGCGAGGATCGCGCCGCAATCGGCCGCGCTGCGCGCCATCGGCCCGATGTGATCGAGCGTCGCCGCGAGTTCGAAAGCGCCATAACGGCTCACGCGTCCCCAGGTCGGCTTCAGGCCGGTGATGCCGTTGGCGGCCGACGGAAAGCGGATCGAGCCGCCCGTATCGGTGCCAAGCGAACCGAAGCAGAGCCCCGCGGCGGTGGCGACGCCGGAACCGCTCGACGATGCGCCCGACCACAAATCGGCGTTCCACGGATTCTTCGGCGGATCGATCTTCGGGTGGTGGTCGGCATAAGCGCCCTCGGTCTGCTGCAGCTTGCCGAGGATGATTGCGCCGGCATCCTTCAATCGTGCGACGACCGTAGCGTCCTCGCTCGGCCGGAAGTCGCGATGGATCGTCATGCCATGCGCGGCCGGCGCGCCCTTCGCCCAGCACAAATCCTTGACGGCGATCGGCACGCCGTGGAGCGGTCCCTTGATCTTGCCGGACGCGATGTCCTTCTCGGCTGCCGCCGCTTCGGCCAGCGCCGCCTCGCCCATCACATAGGCGTAGCTCTTGAGCTTGCCGTCGAGCTGCTCGATCCGCCCGAGCATGGCCTTGGTCACCTCGACCGGCGAAAGCTTTTTCGCCTGGATTTGCTGCCCGATCTCAATGAGCCCGAGATAATGAAGATCCGTCGTCGGCATCGTTTCTCATCCCCGCACTTGACATGACGCAAGCGCAGGTACTGCCCATCACCGCGCATGCGCCTCCGGCTTGGCGACACGGACGTGTCGCCAATTTGTTTAGCGGCAAAAGCAAAAAGCCACCCGCCCCTCCGAAACGAAGGTGACGAATGGCCCAAATGCCGCGGCTATGAACTATCGCACGGGTCCGGGGTCGAACGGAGCACTCTGCGCGGCGATCGGGACGTCATCGGCCAAATCGACGCACGCAAGGTTCGACAGGAAGCCCTGTAGGAGAAAATTCTAAGGAGGTGTGCAGCGCGTTGTCAACGAGGCTGGCTGCACAAATTTCGCGAGGTGCATGCGCAGCAAATCGGCATGACCTCTTGCACCGACCTCTGCCAAGATGATTTCCTTGATGCGTCGCGCCGCCGAAAGTACTCAATGACCAAGCCCTCCATTCCAGTTGGCATCATCTGCTCGCAGCACGGGCCCTATCAGGCCATGGGACGCGAGATCCTGAAGAGCGCCATGATGGCGGTCGACGAAATCAACAATCAGGATGAGTTCGACTTCGCGATATCTGCGCATGTCCGCGATCCCCGCGGAATCATTTCGGAGTACCACACGGTCTGCGACGACCTCATTCGCAACGTCGGCGTCGAGCACATCATCGGCTGCTACACCTCGGCCTCGCGCAAGCAGGTGCTGCCGATCGTCGAGCGCACCGACCGCCTGCTCTGGTATCCGGCGCGCTACGAGGGGTTCGAATGCTCCGACAACGTCATCTATGTCGGCGCCTCACCCAATCACAACGTACTGCCGCTGGTGCGTTACGTGCTCGATAATCTGTCGCGCGAAATCTTCTGTGTCGGCTCCAACTACGTCTGGACCTGGGAAACCAATCGCGTCACCCGCGAGCTCGTGACAGCGGCCAAAGGACGCATTCTCGCCGAACGCCTGCTCGAACTTGGTGAAAGCGCGGTCACGCACATCGTGGACGAGATCGTGCGGCGCCGGCCGCCGGTCGTCTTCAACACCCTGGTCGGCAGCTCAAGCTATGACTTCATCCGCGCCTTTCATGCGGCGACCGCCGCGGCCGGCCTCGACATCCCGATGCTGAGCTGCAGCCTGTGCGAGCCCGAGCTCAAGATCGCGGGTCCCGCATCGGCCGGATGCATCACCTCGTCGGCCTATTTCGAAAGCATTCGCCTGCCCGAGAACCGGGCCTTCGTGGCACGCTGGAAGGCGCGCTACGGCGAACACAGCAGCCCGTCGGTCGACGGGCAATCTGCCTATGTCGCGGTCTATCTGCTGGCCCGCGCGCTGCAGCGCGCCGGCACATCCAATATCGGCGAGGTGCGGCGCGCCGCGGCCGGCCACCGCTACAATTCGCCGCAAGGTCCGGTCTGGATCGACGGCAGCAACAACCACTGCGTCCTGACGCCGCGCCTCGCCGTCTCGAACGCCGAAGGACAATTTGACATCTTCTGGGAAGCTGAAGCGCCGGTCAGACCGGATCCTTACCTGACGCAGCTCGACATCGCCGCCAGCCCGGCAAGGGACGGAACGTTGCCGAATGCGCCGCATTTGCGGGTTGTGAAATGAGCAAACCGTCTTCATTTTCGCTGCGGGGGCGCAAGGCGCTCGTCGCCATCAAGGACGAGCGCGATGCCTCGATCGTCAGGCGGCAGTTCGAGCGCCTCGGGATCGAGATCGTCACATGGGAGCCCGGTGCCAATATCGACTGCCGTCCCGACGTGACGCTGATCGATGACGAGTTCCTGCCGCTCACCTCGCCGGCGCAGCGGACGTCGTTTGGGCGAAGCCCGGTCATCGCCCTGCTCGGCACCGAGACGCCGAGCCGTCTGAAGCTGGTGCTCGACCTCGATCCGGCGTCATTTCTGGTGAAGCCGCTGCGCTCGGCCGGCATCTATGCCGCGCTCGTCCTGGCTTTCGAGCGAAGCGAGCGCACCAGCGAGCTGAAGCAGCAGGTGCTCAAGCTGGAGCAGCGGCTGCGATCCCGCCGCGTCGTGCTCGCCGCGGTCCTTCAGGTCATGCACACCCATGCGCTGGCCGAGCCGGCTGCCTTTGCGCTGATCCGCCGCGCCGCCATGGAGCAGCGCAAGACGATCGAGGAACTCTCGGCGGAGATCACCGCAAAGGGCTCCCTGCCCCGGGCAACGGGCTAGAAGCACCCGCTATTTCTTCAGTTCCGCGTAGAGCTGCATCACCCGTTGCGGCAACACCTCGATGCGCGGCACGCGGAGCGCATAGCGCTCGCCGAAAATCCGATCGAGCTGGGGAAATCTTTGCTCGCCGATGCCAAAGGCAAAGATATCGGTGCCACGCCGCCGCAGCTGCTGGGCAGCACGGCGGGCGTCCTCGACGAGATATTGCGCATCCGGCACGTCGACGTCGGACGGCTCGCCGTCGGTCAGAACCAGCAGCACCTTTCGGAACGCGCGTCGTTCCGCGAGGTAGCCCCCGGCATGGCGCAATGCCGCGCCCAGCCGGGTGGAATGACCGCTGCCAAGGCCCGCGAGACGCGCACGAACCACTGCGTCCATCGGCTCCGCAAAGCCCTTGATGCGCAGGTAGCGCACGCGCTCACGGCCATCGGAGCTGAAACCATGCACCGCGATCGCATCATTGGCGGCCTCGACCGCGGCCGCCATGATCGCGGCCGCCTTGCGTTCGACGTCGAGGACCGTCCGGCCGCGGCGGTCACGGTCCGCGGTCGATTGGGACAGGTCCAGCAGCAGCAGGATGGCGAGATCGCGTGGTCCGGGCGCATCGCGCTGGTAGACCCTGGGCTCGCTGATATTGCCGGTGCGCCGCTCGATCGTCAGGGCGATCGCTGCGTCAATGTCGAGCGCGTCGCCGTCGCGCTGGCCCTTGTGTCGGATACGGCGGCCGATCGACGCGTCGCGGGTCAATTCCGTGATCCAGCGCATCGCCTCGGCGTCCGTCGAGGAATCGAAGGGCTGCGCGGAAACGGCGGCATCGGCTTCCAGAATCGTGGTCCAGTCCGGCCGCTCGGTACGCGCCGCATAGTCCCACTCCGGGTAGGTCGCGACCGGAAACCCATCCAGCAGCGTCACCGCACTGGCCTTCGCGCGCAACGTCTCGTCCGGCTTGGCGTTGTCGTCGGCCGATTGGCCACCCGCATCGTCGCGCCGCTCGATTCGGACGGAATCGACGGCAAGTTCGATCGTCTCGGCCGGACTGTCCGGCTGGTCGCCGAAATCCCACAGCGCCAGATTGTCGTCGCGATAGGCGGGTTCGACGACGTAGCTCTTGGCGTTGAACTGCAGCCGCATCTGCCCGATGTCGTTGCCGAGCAAGCCACCGATCTCGCGGCTGATGGCAGGATCGGTCCAACGGCCGGCGGCAGCGGCAAACAGCGTCCGCCCCTTGGTCACCCACGCGTCCGGATCCTGATAATCGGGATCGATCAGCGCCCGCGCCAACCGCATCATCAGTCCGGCTGCGGTTGCCTGGCCGGCTGGCGTCGCGCTGTGAAATGGCAGCCATAGCCGGCGCAGCCCGGGCATTTCGCGGAGCGCCAGCGTCTCGACCCGGGCGTCCTCGATCAGCGAGACCAGCGCGATCTGCAGCGCCTTCAGTCGCCCCACCGGAAAGCGGGCGGTGGAATGCACCAGATGCGTGCCGGCATGCACGACCGCCGCGAGATAGACGGCGTCCGCTCCCTCGCCTTCGAAGCCGGGAAAGGTCTGCGGCAGACCGACGAGGCCGGCGGCGAGCGAGGTCCGCCGCGGCACCGGCGTCGCTGCAACCGCAAGTTTGCGGAAACGCGGCTTTCTGTTCCACAACGCGATCGTGGTTGCAGCGAGCCGCTTCTCCAGCCGCGCGAAATCATCCCCGCTCCGGCCGGCTGCGAACAGCTGCGCCGAAAGCTGATCGTCGAGCGCGAAATAGGCACGGCGGCGCGATGCGCGACCGCCGCTCGCGCGCAAGCCGGCGGAAACCCACGCCGCAAACTCCTCGCCGCCGGCATGCGCCAGAAACTGCCCCAGCCGGCCGATCGCGAGGCCCGCCGACTCCGGCCCGGTGGCTGCGAGTTGATCGAACGCGGCGAGAACCGCGGTGAGTTCTCCTGCACCCGCAAGGCGCGGCAGCACCCTGGACAATTCGGTCAGCAACGCATGGGCGGCGCGGCTTCCGGTGCTGCAGCCGATGTCCCGGACCGCGCGGCCGATCGCGATCAGATCATCGGCCGATCGCTGCGCCGGCCACTGCTCCGATAGACGCAGAAAGCCCTGCACCACGGCTTGACCGAGATTGGCCTCGAACAGGGCGTGCACGGCCTCGTCCCAGATCGCCAGGTGATCGAACCAACCGGTTCGCTGCAGAGCGGTGCGCGCCGCCTGCACGGCCGCAGCTACATCGTCATGACCGCGCAACAGTGCCGCGAGCCGACGTCCGGACCGGAAGCTATCGAGCGAACTGATTTGCGCGACCGCCACCTGCAAACGTCCACTTACCCGCAGGCCGAGATCACGTCGCGCAACGTGTTCCTGGTGTCCGCATCATCGGTCAAGGGCACGACGATCGTGGTCTCGCAGGCCTTTTCGAGGCTGATGCCGCATCCGATCAAGCGGCCGGCATTGACCAGCATGCGGGTCGAGGCGCCTTCGTCGAGCCCCTGACCCTTCAGGTTGCGGCTATGCTGGGCGATCTTCACCAGGAGATCGGCGAGGTTCGGTTCGATGCCGGCTTCGCGCGACACCACCTCGGTCTCGACCGGCCGATCAGGATAGCCGAAATCCAGCGCCGCGAAGCGCTGCTTGGTGGATTCCTTGAGGTCCTTGATCGCGCTCTGGTAGCCCGGATTGTAGGAGATCACGAGCTGGAAGTCGGAATGGGCGTGGATCAATTCACCGCGCTTCTCCAGCGGCAGCACACGACGATCGTCGGTCAAGGGATGGATCACGACCGTCGTATCCTGGCGCGCCTCGACGATCTCGTCGAGATAGCAGATCGCGCCAAGACGCACCGCGGTCGTGAGCGGCCCGTCGCTCCACACCGTCCCCTCTGCGTCGAGCAGCCAGCGCCCCACCAGATCCGCCGCCGTCATGTCCTCGTGGCAGGCGACTGTGATCAGCGGGCGGCCGAGCCGCCACGCCATGTATTCGATGAAGCGGGTCTTGCCGCAGCCGGTGGGGCCTTTCAGCATCACCGGCATGCGGTTGGCATAGGCTGCACCGAACAGTTCGACCTCATCCTTGAGCGGCCGGTAATACGGCTCCTCCCGGATGCGGTACTGGTCGAGCAGCAGGGCGGGATTGGACAAGCTCACGCCTCCCATGATCGCGCAGGCAGCCGTTCGCAACCGGTCGATATCACGATGCGAGCAGTTCCTTGAGCTTAGTGTCGATGAAGTCGACATCGACCGGATTGGTCCCGGGCCCGCCGGCGAAGTGGCCCCAGATCGACGGCACCGGCACGAGCTTGGCGTTCGGCATGTTCTCGACCTCGAACGCGCTGTCCTCCGGCGGGAAATAGAGATCGGTCTGCCCCGGCATGACATAGGCCTTGGCCTTGATCGCTCTCAGCGCGGCCCTGAAGTCGCCGTCGTAGATTTCGTTGTCGCTGATGTCGCCGTGCTGCCACGTCCACAGCATGGTCAGTAGATTGTTGGGATCCTTCGGCAGGAAGAAGCCTTCCCAGAACGCCACCAGGAAATCCTCCAGCGACGAATAGCCCAGCGTCTTGATGTCGAGCTGCTCGCGATAGAAGGCCTGTGAAAAGCCCCAGCCGGCATAGACACGCGCGGCGGCGCGCAGGCCACGGGCCGGCTTGTCGGTGTACCAGCCCTCCTTCCACGCAGCATCCGCCGTGAGTGCCGCCTTGACGCCTTCGAGGAACACGAAGTTGTGGCGCGAGCACTTGGCCGAGCCGCAGAACGGCGCCAGCAAGTCCATCATATCCGGATACAGCGCACCCCAATGGAACGTCTGCAACGCGCCCATCGACCAGCCGACGACGAGACGGATGTGCTTGATGTCGAATTTCTCGGTCACCAGCCGATGCTGGGCGCGCACATTGTCATAGGCCGTCACCTGCGGGAAACGCGGTCCATTATACGGTTCCGGCGTGTTGCTCGGCGACGACGACAGCCCGTTGCCGAGCATGTTCGGGATGATGATGAAGTACTTTGCCGGATCGAGCGCCCTGCCCGGTCCGATCAGCCATTCATTGTCGTAATGCTGACCCGAGTACCAGGTCGGATAGACGATGACGTTGTCCTTGGCCGCGTTGAGCTGGCCATAGGTCTTGTAGGCGAGCTTGCAGTCGCGAATGGTCGCGCCGCGCTGCAAGGTCAAATTGCCGAGATCATAGATCTGATAGTCGACGCTCATTGATGTACCCTTCTTGCTTGATCGAGCTGATCGCTTACGCCGGACGCGCCACCTTTTCGGTCGGAGATTCCACCCGTGCGATCGCTCCGTACACGATGCCGGCGACTACCGCGGCGGAGATCGCAGTGGACAGCCCCGGCATCAGGTTTTCAACCGCAAAGGCACACAGCGACCCGATGCCCCAGGCGATGAACGGCTTCGCACGCCAGTCCACGTCCGCCCGCGCCTCGGCCCGCAGCAGGTACTGATCGACCAGGATGATCGCGCCGATCGGCGGCACCAGGATGCCGAGCAGCGACAGCCACTGGATGAAGAACGCCCAGACATTGCCGGCAGCGACCAGGATGCCAAGCGCGCCGAGCACCACCGCCATCAGCCGCATATTGGTCCCGAGGATGCGCGACCAGCCGGTGGCCGCATTGTACAGGCAGTGCGAGCAGACCGAGCCGAGATTGGCATAGAGGAAGATGAACGCGAGGATGCTGAGCCAGGTGAGCTGCTTGCCGTTCATGTAGCCGAACATGTTGTCGACACCGAACGGATTGGCGTTCGGCACGGCGAGCGCCGCCGTCATCACGCCGCCGACCAGCATTGCCACCAGATTGGCGAACGGAAACGCGCTGAACGTGGCGAACAGCGAGGCCCGTGGGCTCGGCGCCCAGCGGTTGAAGTCCGCCGTCACCGTGCCGGCGTCGATGAACAGCGCGAGCACCACCGTCAGCCCGACGCCCATCGACATGCTGGCGACGCCATTGTTGCCGGCATAGGCGAAGATCGCCGCCGACGTCGTGGTCGAGGCGGCATCGGCCGCGACCCAGAGGCCGAGTACGACAAACAGCGGCACCGACGCCAGCCCGATCCAGTGCAATCCCTTCACGCCGACGAAAGTAATTCCGATATAGAGCACGCCGGCGACGATGGTCATCGCCACATAATTGAGGCCGTAGGTCGAGGAGATCAGCGCGCCGGTGATGCCGGTCTGCACCGCATACCAGCCGAGCAGCAGGGTCGACAGCAGGCCCGACGCCAGCACATAGCCCTTCTTTCCGAACACGATGCTGGCGATCAGCGCGAAATTCATGCCTCGCCTGGTGCCGATCAGCCCGAGTGCGCCCACATAGGCGAACATGATCAGGTTGCCGACGATCATCGCCACCAGTGCATTCTTGAACCCCATGCCCAGCACCAGCAGCGAACCGGTCATCGCGCCGGTGATGATCATCGGAAAGCCCAGCCACACCATCGTGACCGAGAAGGCGCTGCGCCGGGCGCTCATCGGCACCGGCTCGTGCTCGAACTCATGGCCGAGAAGGTCGTCGATCTGCCCTTCGGTCTGCTGAACCAGCCCGCTATTCGATTGACCGCTCATGATGTCCCCCTGTTTCCTCCGCGAGGAAGTGTCCGCCGTTGCATCGAACCACGCCGGCGCGAAACATCGCGCCGGCGCCGATCATCGATGTCACTCAACGATGTGCGACTTTCTGGTTCGGAATGCCCTCGATCGGACATTCATCGGTCCCGACGGTCGGACGGGTCATGGCTTCAACCATCTCCCGCGTCCCTTCGGGGTCCGTGATCCAGTTCTTGTAGAAGGTGTACGGGCAGACCGCGTGGCCGCGATCGCCGTCGCCGGAGTTGATCAGGCCGGTATAGCCGCGATGCATCAGCTTGAAGAGATGGTTCTGCGACTGCATGTTGCGGCGGGCGTCGCGGATCAGCGACACCGAGAGCTGCGCGTACTGGATGCCGTTCTCCTCGGTGCCGCACTCGCCGAGCGTCCTTCCGTCGAAGCCGATGAGCGCGGAATGGCCGAAGTAGGAATAGACGCCGTCGAAGCCGGAGGCGTTGGCGACCGCCACGTAGCAGTTGTTGGCCCAGGCCATCGACTTCGAGATCTGGATCTGCTGCTCCTTGGCCGGATACATGTAGCCCTGGCAGCGGACGATCAGTTCGGCGCCGCGCATCGCGCAATCCCGCCAGATCTCCGGATAGTTGCCGTCGTCGCAGATGATCAGGCTGATCTTCAGCCCCTTCGGCCCCTCCGAGACGTAGGTGCAATCGCCGGGATACCAGCCCTCGATCGGCACCCACGGCATGATCTTGCGGTACTTCTGGACGATCTCGCCCTTGTCGTTCATCAGGATCAGGGTGTTGTACGGCGCCTTGTTGGGATGCTCCTCGTGGCGCTCGCCGGTCAGCGAGAACACACCCCAGACCTTGGCCTTGCGGCAGGCGTCCGCGAAGATGCGGGTCTCCTCGCCCGGCACGGACGACGCGGTCTCGTACATCTCCTTGGAGTCGTACATGATGCCGTGGGTCGAGTATTCCGGGAAGATCACGAGGTCCATGCCCGGCAGGCCGAGCTTCATGCCCTCGACCATCTTGGCGATGTTGCGCGCGTTATCCAGCACCTCGGCCTTGGTGTGCAGGCGCGGCATCTTGTAATTCACCACGGCAACGCCGACCGTGTCCTTGCTGCTCGATATGTCTCCATGCAACATGTCTAGACTCCCTTTCCTGAGCGATAAGTCCCGCTACACGGCCATGTGCAGCTGGATGAGATCATCGGTGAGCTCACCGATCGTACCCTTGGCGACGACGCGTCCCTTTTCGAGCAACGCGAAGCGGTGAGACGCACGCCGCGCGAACGCGACATTCTGTTCGACCAGCACGACCGTGATTCCGCGTTCGCGATTGAGGCTGACGATCACGTCTTCGATCTGCTCGACGATGTTCGGCTGGATACCCTCGGTCGGCTCGTCCAGCAGGATGACCTTGGGCTTGGCCAGCAGCGCACGCGCGATCGCAAGCTGCTGCTGCTGGCCGCCGGAGAGGTTGCCGCCGTAGCGATTGAGAAAGTCCTTGAGTACCGGAAACAGCTCGAGCACCCACTCCTCGATGCCGTTGGCCGATTTCGCGGCGAAGGTCCCGAGCGTCAGGTTTTCCCGCACAGTGAACTTCGGCAAAATCCCGCGGCCCTGCGGCACGTAGGCAATACCGGCCTTGGCGCGCTGGTAGGTCCGCAGCGGCGAAATGTCGGCACCGTCGAGCGACAGCCGTCCGGTACACCGGTCCATCAGGCCGAGGATGCTGCGCATCAGCGTGGTCTTGCCGACGCCGTTGCGGCCGAGCACCGAGAGGAATTCGCCATTGCCAACCGTCAGGTTGATGCCCTGCAGGGCGCGGCTGTTGCCGTAGAAGGCGTCGACGTCGGTCAGCTCAAGCATGGCTGATGCCTCCCGATCCGAGATAGGCGCGGCGTACTTCCGGATGTGCCTCGACTTCAGCGGCGGTGCCCTCAGCCAGCATCTGGCCCATATGCATCACGGAGATGATGTCGCCGATCGCCTTGACGAAGCCCATGTCGTGCTCGACCACGATCAGCGTGTGCTTGCCCTTCAGCCGAGCGAACAGTTCGGCGGTCTTGCGGGTTTCCTGCGCCGTCATGCCCGCGGTGGGCTCGTCCATCAGGATCAGCTCGGCGTCCTGGGCGACCAGCATGCCGATCTCCAGCCACTGGGTCTGACCGTGCGACAGATAGGCGGCCGGCCGGTCGAGCTGCTCGGTGAGCCCGACCAGTTCAGCGAGACGCTCGACATGCTCGCGCCCCGAGTTGCCGATATTCCAGCGCAGATTGCCGAAGACGCTCGTGCGCCGGGCTCGCGCCACTTCAAGGTTCTCGGAAACCGAGAGCTCGCGGAACACGCTCGGCACCTGGAACTTGCGGCCGACGCCGGCGCGGGCGATTTCGTACTCCTCGAGGTCCTGCAGCGCCGTTCCGTCAAAGCTCACCGTGCCGGCGCTCGGCTTGACCTTGCCGCAGATGATGTCCAGCGCCGTGGTCTTGCCGGCGCCGTTCGGCCCGATCAGGCAGCGCAGCTCGCCCTTGCGCACGCTCATGTTGAGACTGTTGAGCGCCTTGAAGCCGTTGAAGCTGACCGAGACATCGCGGAGGTCGAGATGGGAGCTCATGTGCTGCCCTCCGTCTGGCCGACGCCCTGTGCCACGCCGCCACTCGCGGTTTGTCGTCGCAGCACGATCCAGCGCAAGGCAGCTTGCGCGAGACCGGCGAGCCCCTTCGGCAGGAACAGCACCACGAGCACGAACAGCGCGCCCATCACCAGCGTCCAGGTTTCCAGGAACGCTGCGGACTCCGACAGCGCGCCCTGCATGCCCGCCACCAGCACCGCGCCAAGGAACGCACCGACCAGGCTCTGCCGACCGCCGACCGCGCACCACACCACCACCGAAAGCGAAAGCTGCACGCCGAGGAAGGTCGGCGAGGCAAACTCCATCACCACCGTGTAGAGCATGCCAGCAAGGCCCGCGATCGCCGCCGACAGCGCGAACACGAAGATCTGGTAGAGCGCGACGTCGTAGCCGAAGTAGCGCACCCGGCTCTCATGGTCGCGAATCGCCTGCACGATCAGGCCGGCCTTGGTCCTTGTGAAGGCGAAGGCGACAAGCAGGCTGAGCAGGACACAGCTGGCGACGAGATAGTAGGTTGCGCGGCCATAGGCATCGAACGCGACGCCGAAGATCTCGAGCTGGGCGAGATCGGTGATGCCGTTGAAGCCGCCGGTGTAGCTCTGCTGGTCGATGATGACGAGATTGATCACCACCATGGTGGCGAGCGTGATGATCGAGACATAGACGCCGGTGACGCGGCCCCGGAACATGAACCAGCCGAGCGCCGCCGCAACCAGCGCCGGCACGATCAGGCCGGCGGCGATCGCGAAGGTCAGCGAGCGGAACGGCTCCCAGAACCACGGCAAATGCTGGACATTGTTCCAGACCATGAAGTCCGGCAGTCCACTCGCTCCGGTATGCACCGGCACGGTCTTGAGCTTGAGCGCCATTGCCATGGCGTAGGAGCCGAGCCCGAAGCTCATCGCCTGGCCGAGATTCAGGATGCCGCCGAATCCCCAGGACAGCCCGAGCGATATCGTGAGGATCCCCAGCACCAGATAACGCGCGACCTTGTTGAGCAGGAAGTCGTTGTTGAGCAGCACCGGCAGCACGAACACCACGGCGCAGACGATCAGCAGAGGTGCCAGCTGCGCGATCAGGCGCTGCAATCCGTTGGGGTTGGGAACATGCGACGGCATAGATGAGCGATCTGTCTCAGGCCCGCACGCGTGCGGTGAAAAGCCCCTCGGGGCGGAAACGGATGAGCACGACGATGGCGAGCAGCACGATCGCCTTGGCCACCGTGTCGTTCTGCAGGAAGGCAATGCCGCCGGAGAGCTCGCCGAGGATGAAGGCGCTCGCCACGGTCCCGGCGAGGCTCTGCACCCCGCCGAGCACGACCACCATGAAGGCATCGACCACATAGCCGGTGCCCATATCGGGCGACACGCTCTTCAGCGGCGACACCAGCGCGCCGGCCAGTCCCGCCAGTCCCGCGCCATAGGCGAAAGTCAGCGCATAGACCCGTTTGGCGTTGATGCCGAACGAGGCGGCGACCGAACGGTCCTGGATGATCGCACGCAGCTTCATTCCGACTGTGGTGCGGTTCATCAGCAACCAGGTCGCCACGAACAGCGCGATCGACACCACGAACAGGAACACCCGATAGGACGACACCGGGATGCCGAACACGTCCATGCTGTCCGACAGCGCCGGCGGCAGCTGCACGTAGCGCAGTTCGCTGCCGACCATCAGCCGCACCGCCTGCTGCAGCATGATGCCGACGCCCCAGGTCGCGAGGATCGTATCCAGCGGCCGGTTGTTGAGCAGGCTCAGGACATAACGCTCGATGACCCAGCCGAACGTGGCGACCACGAGGAAGATCGGCACCAGGCTCGCCAGCAGGCCGAGCCCGAGATAGGTGTGGAACACCCAGGCCGCGTAAGCGCCGAGCATCACGAACTCGCCATGGGCGAGATTGATGATGCCCATCGACCCGTAGATGATCGACAGGCCCAGCGCGACCAGCAGCAGGATCGATCCGATGCTGAGGCCGGTGACGATTTGTTCGATGAATTGGTCCACGTCGGGATCCGCTTTTCGATAATCGTTTTGTGCGCCCTGCCCCTCCCACCCGTTCGTGCGAGAGGCCGCATTCGTTTTGGGGATGCAGGCCGCCGGCGCCGCACGCCGACGGCCTTCGTCAGCCCCCGTCGTCAGCTCTTCTCGACCAGGCCCTTCTCGGTACATGACTGTCCGGGATAGGCCGCGTAAGGCACCGGCTTCAGCCACTCCTTGGCCTCGACAAGAATCTCGAACTGTCCGTTCGACTTCGCCTGCGCGATCTTGGGCCACAGCCAGGTGTGCAGGTTCTCCGGCTCGATCCGGACCTTGCCCTGCGGTGCAATCACTTCCTGGCCCTTGACCGCGTCGCGGATATTCGGCGGCGTGAGGTCGCTGGTCGCAAGCTTCTCGACCGCCTGCTTGAACAGGTAGGTCTGGAAGTAGCAGGCCTCCGACACGAAATGCGTCACCTTGTCGGCGCCCCAACGCTTCTTGTAGGCCTCGACGAACTTCTCGTTCTCCGGCGACTTGTGCACCATGAAGTAAGGCGCCGAGGTGAAGTGACCGGCGGCTGCCTCGCCGCCCATCGCAGCGACCTCGTTCTCGGAGGTCGTCAGGCTCGCCATCGGCATCTTTTCGGGATCGAGGCCGGCCGCCTTGTACTGGCGATGCAGCGCGACCACGGAATCGCCGACCACGGTGGAGAAGATCACGTTCGGCTGCGTCGAGCGGATCTTGTTGATGACGGAAGAGAATTCGGAGTGGCCGAGCGGCACATATTCTTCCGCCACGACCTCGCCGCCGAGTTTTTCAAGCAGCTTCTTGCAGTAGTTGTTCTCTTCCTTCGGATAGATGTAGTTGGAGCCGATCAGGTAGAACTTCTTGCCGAACTTCTTGACCAGCCAGGGCACGAACTCGTCCTGCTGCTGGTTCGGCACCGCGCCGGTGTAGATGACGTTCTTCGAGCACTCGCGGCCTTCATAGAGCGTCGGATACCAATAGAGATTGTTCTGCCGCTCGAACACCGGGAGCACCGCCTTGCGGCTTGCCGAAGTGTAGGAGCCGAACACACTCACGCATTTGTCGCCGACGACGAGCTTGCGGGCCTTCTCCGAGAAGGTCGCCGGATCGGACGCGGGGTCCTCGACGATCGGGACGATCTTGCTGCCCTTGATGCCGCCTGTGGCGTTGATCTCCTCGATGGCGAGCAGCGTCGCCTTGTTGAGCGATTCCTCGATGATCGCGGTCGTTCCGGTCAGCGAGAACAGCACGCCGACCTTGATCTCGCCGCCGGCGGCGTAAGCAAGGTCGGCGTTCTTGATCCAGATGTGCGGCAGTCCGGCGCCGGCAAATGCGCCAAGCGCCGCGGTGTTCCTCAGCAAAGTCCGCCGTGAAATGCTCATCCTTAAGCTCCCTTCAGGACTGAAAAAACAAAAAGCCCTCCCGATGCGCGCTTACGCGAGCATTGGGAGGGCTTTGTTGCCGGTTGTGTCGAAGGCGGCGCTGTCGCCGCCGGCCCCGCTATTGGGGCTTACTGTTGATGATCGTAGCCAAGCAGTTCGAACGAGTCAACAATCGCCGCGGCGACGGCACTTGCCGACACGCGACGATCCATCGCCTGTCGTCTGATGAAGCCATAGGCCTCGGTTTCCGGCATCTGCCGCGTCGCCATCAGGATCGCCTTGGCGCGTTCCACCGTGCGCATCGAGCGCAGATTGTCATCGAGCTTCTCGATCTTGCTGCGAAGCCGCCGTTCATAACCAAATTGACTGCGCGCCAGCACCAGGCTGGACAGCACTGCATTCTGCGTGAACGGCCGCGGCAGAACGGCGTTCGGCGTCGCATGACACAACGCGTCGGCGTGCACGGTTTCCGTCGCCGGCAGGATCACGACCAGCGCCGAGCGCGCATCGCCGGGAATCCACGGCAGGCGCCGCGCCAGGTCAGGAGAATATTCGCAGTACACCACGTCGGCATCGGCCGGCACGCTCTCCGGCATCGGCCAGACCTGCCGCACGCGCATCCGGAACCGCTGCAACTCGCGCAGCAACATGCCGACCTGATCGTCGACCGGCGCGACCACCACCGCCGACAGGTCGGCAAGTTCCTGAACCATGGTCTTGCGTCCGCCGACGTCTCGGCTCAGCGACGGCTTACGCGACATTTCGTTCATTGGACGCTTCCTGTTTGCGTTGCACGACCATATCCGATCAGGAACGGATCCGCATGCACCGGCTCCTTCGACTGGCTGACGACATCGAACTGCCCCTGGCGGTTGGCGCGCCCGATGCGGGTCCAGAGGTCGGTATGGCCCGACATCGGGTTGACGGTGACCGCACCTTGCGGTGCATCGAAGCTGGTGCCGAACACCATCGAGCGGAGCACTTCGGTGTCGAGCGAATTGACCTGCTGGAGCGCCTTCGCGAACAGATGCAGCTGGAAGTACGACGCCTCGGCGCACATGTTGGTCGAGATATCGGCGCCGAACCGCTTCTTGAAGCGCTGCACAAACGCATTGTTGGCGCTGCCCTCGACGCCCTGAAAGTACGATGCCGCCGTGACGTGTCCCTCGCCGACATCGAACCCCATGGCGGCGATTTCGGCTTCCGTCGTGGTCAGGCTGGCGATCGGCACCTGCTTTGGATCGAGCCCGACATTCGCATAGGCCTGATAGAGGAACACCGTGCCCTCGCCAACGACGGTCGAGAAGATCACGTCGGGCCTGACACGCTTGATATCCTGGATGATCGGTACAAAATCCTGCCAGCGCGCATAGACATTGACATAGCGTTCGCCAACGACCGAGCCGCCATTGCTCTTGAGCAGCTCCCGCATCACCCGGTTGGACTCGCGCGGATAGATGTAATCCGACCCCACGAAATAGAACCGTGTTCCGAACGTATCCATCAAATAGCGGCACAGCGCGAGGCTGTTCTGGTTCGGCGAGGCGCCGGTGTAGATGACGTTGGGCGACGCCTCGAACCCTTCGTAAAGCGTCGGATACCAGAGCAGACCGTTCAGCCGTTCGACCACCGGCAGCACCGCCTTGCGGCTCGACGAGGTGTAGCAGCCGAAGATCGTGCTGACCTGATCCTCGATCATCAGCCGCTTGGCGTAATGGCCATAGGCGGCCGAGTCCGATCCGGGGTCATAGGCAACGGGAACCAGCTCGCGGCCGCAGACGCCGCCCGCTTCATTCACCTCTTCGATCGCGAGTTGCGTGCCCTGATACTGGGTCTCCTCGATCACCGACATGAAGCCGGTTCGCGAGAACAGCACTCCTATCCGCCACGGAGCGGATGTCGTCTGGGTAAGGTTCGACATGATCAGGCCCTCGACAGAATTGGAGGGACGAGAGGGATTATTGTTCTTGTTGCTCTCGAACAGCGTTGCCGGCTGCGGAAGATTGCATGCCATCTGCCACGAGACAAGGACCCTGGCCGCTCATCCTGTCAGCGAAGCTGACGCGAAAGCAGGCAGATTAATGTATCACCCGCGACGGATCACAGGTGCAGCGCTCCACGGGCCACCTATCTCCGGTAGCTGCACCACCGATTTCCCGTATCAAGGCATGTCCGGCCGGTCACCTCGCGTACATCAACCGGAAGGTTGAGAGCTGCGACGAGATTGCTCGTTAACCTGCGCCGCGACCGGGAGATGCCGCTGAACCCGCGAACAACTCCCGATCAGGAGTCCCCTCAGCGCAGGCTGGGCAGATCGAGCCCGTTGGCGCGGGCGCATTCGATCGCCGTGTCATAGCCGGCGTCGGCGTGGCGCATGACGCCCGTCGCCGGGTCGTTCCACAGCACGCGCTCGAGCCTGCGCGCCGCCTCCGGCGTGCCGTCAGCGACGATCACCATGCCGGCGTGCTGCGAATAGCCGATGCCGACGCCGCCACCGTGATGCAGCGACACCCAGGTGGCGCCGCTCGCGCAGTTGAGCAAAGCATTGAGCAGCGGCCAGTCGGACACCGCGTCGGAGCCGTCGCGCATCGCCTCGGTCTCGCGGTTCGGGCTCGCCACCGAGCCGCTGTCGAGATGATCGCGCCCGATCACGATCGGCGCCTTGAGCTCGCCGCGCGCCACCATCTCGTTGAAGGCAAGGCCAAGCCGATGGCGGTCGCCGAGCCCGACCCAGCAAATCCGCGCCGGCAGCCCCTGGAACTTGATGCGCGCCTTGGCCATGTCGAGCCAATTGTGCAGATGGCTGTCGTTGGGCATCAGCTCCTTGACCTTGGCATCGGTCTTGAAGATGTCCTCGGGATCGCCCGACAGCGCCGCCCAGCGGAACGGTCCCACGCCGCGGCAGAACAGCGGACGGATATAGGCCGGAACGAATCCCGGGAAATCGAACGCCTGGTTCAGGCCCATGTCCTTGGCCATCTGGCGGATGTTGTTGCCGTAATCTAGCGTCGGGATTCCCTGCGCGTGAAAATCCAGCATGGCCTGGACGTGATCGACCATCGAGGTCTTGGCCGCCGTCTCGACGGCCTTCGGGTCGGCCGCGCGTTTGGCTTCCCAATCGGCGAGCGTCCATCCCTTCGGCAAATAGCCATTGATCGGATCATGCGCGCTGGTCTGGTCGGTGACGATGTCCGGGCGCACGCCGCGGCGCACCAGCTCGGGAAAGATCTCGGCCGCATTGCCGAGCAGGCCGACCGACACCGGCTTCTGGCTCTTGACCGCTTCAGCAATGATCGCCAGCGCTTCGTCGAGCGTCGTCGCCTGGCGGTCGAGATAACCCGTGCGCAGCCGCATCTCGATGCGGCTCGGCTGGCATTCGACGGCGAGCATCGAGGCACCGGCCATCGTGGCGGCCAGTGGCTGGGCGCCGCCCATGCCGCCGAGACCTGCCGTCAGGATCCATTTGCCGGCGAGACTGCCGCCATAATGCCGGCGGCCGACCTCGACGAACGTCTCATAGGTCCCCTGTACGATGCCCTGGCTGCCGATATAGATCCATGAGCCTGCCGTCATCTGGCCAAACATCATCAGGCCCTGCCGGTCGAGCTCGTTGAAATGATCGAGCGTCGCCCAATGCGGCACCAGGTTGGAATTCGCGATCAGAACGCGCGGCGCGTCGGCATGGGTCCGGAAAATGCCGACCGGCTTGCCGGATTGCACCAGCAGCGTCTGGTCATTTTCGAGCTTGCGCAACGAGGCGGCAATCCGGTCAAAGCTCTCCCAGTCGCGCGCCGCACGGCCGATGCCGCCATAGACCACGAGCTCGCTCGGGCGCTCGGCGACGTCAGGGTCCAGATTGTTCATCAGCATGCGCAGCGGTGCTTCCGTCAGCCAGCTCTTGGCGCTGATGCCGGTGCCGCGGGGAGCACGGATGATGCGTTCGTTGTCCAGTCGGCGGTTCATGACGGATGTCCCTGCTAAGCAAGCCTTCTAAGTCAGTCTTGGAAATGGATCGGTCGGAAGCACCGCGATCGCAGCGGCCGGCAACGCGTCGGCTTCGATCAGCGCGGCTGCGCTGGCGAGATCTTGCGCCATGTAGCGGTCGGCGGCGAGAGCGGGAACGTGCTGCCGCAGCGCGGCAATGACCGCCGCGAGCGGTGCGCTGGTCGCATGCGGCGCGCGCAGCGTAATACCTTGCGCCGCGACCAAAAGCTCGATGCCGAGGATGGCGGCGAGATTGTCGGCCATGTCGGACAGCCGGCGCGCGGCATGGGCGGCCATCGAGACGTGATCTTCCTGATTGGCGCTGGTTGGCGTCGAGTCGATCGAGCAAGGCAAGGCGCGCTGCTTGTTCTCGGCATAGAGCGCCGCCGCCGTCACCTCGGCGATCATGAATCCGGAGTTGATGCCGGGGTCAGGCGTCAGGAACGGCGGCAGGCCGAAGTTCAAGGCGGGATCGACGAGGGTCGCGATCCGGCGCTCGCTAGTCGCGCCGATCTCCGCGAGCGCCAGCGCGATCTGGTCGGCGGCGAACGCCACCGGCTCAGCGTGGAAATTGCCGCCTGACACGATCTCGCCGGTCTCCACCAGCACCAGCGGGTTGTCCGTCACTGCATTGGCCTCAATGGTCAGCCCACGCGCGGCTTGCGCGAGCAGGTCGAGCACGGCGCCCGCGACCTGCGGCTGGCAGCGCAGACAATAAGGGTCCTGCACGCGCTCGTCGCCTTCGAGATGCGATTGCCTGATGTCGCTGCCGTCGAGCAGCGCGGTCAGGGCGGCGGCCGCAGCGATCTGGCCGTCATGGCCACGCAGCGATTGTATCTCGGGACGAAACGGCACCGTCGACGCCATCGCCGCATCGACCGACAGCGCACCTGTCACCAGCGCGGCACACGCCAGGCGATGCGCACGCAGCAGGCCGGAGATGGCATAGGCGGTGGAAAACTGCGTGCCGTTGATCAGCGCGAGTCCCTCCTTGGGGCCGAGCGTCAACGGCGCGAGGCCGGCAGCGGCAAGCGCTTCGCTCCCCGACACCAGCCTGCCATCAAGGATTGCCTGCCCCTCCCCGATCATGACCGCGGTCATATGGGCGAGTGGCGCGAGATCGCCGGAGGCACCGACCGAGCCCTGCTGCGGCACCAGCGGAGTGACGCCGCGCGCCAGCATGCCCTGCAACTGCTCGATCACATCGCGGCGCACGCCGGATGCGCCGCGACCGAGCGAAATCACTTTCAACGCCATCATCAGGCGCACGATCGGCTCGGGCGTGCTCGGACCGACTCCGCAGCAATGCGACAGGATGAGGTTGCGCTGAAGCAGCGCGGTCTGGTCGGGCGCGATGCGCGTCGATGCCAGCTTCCCGAAGCCGGTATTGATGCCGTAGACGGGAACGTCAATACGCGCCGCCTTCGCCACGATCTCCGCGGCCGCCTCGACGCGCGGCCAGCATGATGGATCGAGCACGATGGGTGCGCCGGCGAGCACGCGCGCCAGGACGTCGAGGCCGACGGTTCCGGGCGTCACGACGACAGGCGCATCCCGATCGCTCATTGCCCCCTCCACACCCGGCTGTGCAGCGGGTTGAAGCCGATGCGGTAGACCAGTTCGGCCGGACGCTCGATGTCCCAGATCGCCAGATCGCACCACTTGCCGGCCTCTAACGTACCGGTCTCGGCCAGCATGCCGAGCGCGCGCGCCCCTTCCCGCGTCACCCCTGTGAGGCATTCGGCGACCGTCATCCGGAACAGCGTTGCACCCATGTTCATCGCCAGCAGGAGCGAGGTGAGCGGTGAGCTGCCCGGATTGCAATCGGTCGCCAGCGCCATGTTCACACCGTGGCTACGAAACAGCTCGACCGGCGGCTTGTGCGTCTCACGAATGAAATAGAACGCGCCGGGCAGCAGGACCGCGACGGTTCCGGCCTTCGCCATCGCCGCGGCGCCGGCTTCGTCGGTGTGCTCGAGATGATCCGCTGACAGTGCCGAAAACTTTGCGGCCAGCGCCGCGCCGCCGAGATTGGACAGCTGATCCGCATGCAGCTTGACGGGCAGTCCCAACGCCCGCGCCGCCTCGAATACCCGCGCCGTCTGCTCTCCGGAAAACGCGATCCCCTCCATGAAGCCGTCGACGGCATCGGCAAGGCCGGCCTTGGCCACGGCCGGCAGCATCTCGTTGCAGACCAGATCGATGTAGCGGTCCTTGTCGCCATTGGCCTCAGGCGGCAACGCATGCGCTCCGAGGAACGACGTGCGGATCGCAACCTGCCGCAGGCGGGCGAGGCTGCGTGCCGCCGCAAGCTGCCGCATCTCGGTCTCGGCATTGAGGCCATAGCCGGACTTGATCTCGACGGTGGTTGCGCCCTCGCCGATCAGCGCGTCGAGTCGCGGCAGCGCACCGGCGACGAGCTCGGCCTCGGTCGCCTTGCGCGTTGCCGCGACGGTCGAGACGATGCCGCCGCCCGCCCGCGCGATCTCCTCATAGCTCGCGCCTTTCAGGCGCAGCTCGAACTCGTGCGCGCGGTTGCCGCCGAAGACGAGATGGGTGTGGCAATCGACCAGCCCGGGCGTGATCCAGCGGCCGGCGCAATCGATCCGTTCAACGGCGTCCGCATCCACAGGAAAATCCGACTGCACACCAGCATAGACGATGCGGCCGTCGCGCGCCGCGATCAGGCCCCGCTCGATCTCGCCGAGATGAGTGCGGTCGCTGCGCATCGTGGCGAGCCGGGCGTTGTGCCAGATACGGTCGAAGCGCTCTGCCATGCGATCGTCCCCTCGATGTGGGATGCTTGACTTATATGTCTAGACATATAATCGTGTCCGGGTTCTGTCCAGCCGGCGTGAAAAAATGACACGACTGCATTTCGCATTCGCGCTGCTGCCTTCGGGCTGGGCCAATGACGTGCAGGTCGTCGTTGCCGATGGCGCGATCGCGTCGGTGACGGCGGGCGTCGCGCCTAGCGCCGGCGACGAACGTCACCAACTGGCGGTTCCGGGATTGGCGAGCCTGCACAGCCACGCCTTTCAACGCGGCATGGCCGGCCTTGCCGAACTGCGCGGCGACACGACCGATACGTTCTGGACCTGGCGCGAGACGATGTATCGCTTCGCGCTGACCATGACACCGGACGACGTCGCCGCCGTCGCAACCCTGCTCTATGTCGAGATGCTCGAGCGGGGCTTTACCCGCGTCGGCGAGTTCCACTATCTGCACCATGATCGCGACGGCGCGCCCTACGCCAATCTCGCCGAGATGGCCGTGCGCATCGCGGAGGCCGCCAGCGCCTCCGGCATCGGGCTCACGCTGCTGCCAAGTTTCTATGCCCACAGCACGTTCGGCGGCGCCGCACCGCATGCCGGGCAGCGCCGCTTCATTTGCTCGGTCGATCAGTTCGCCACGCTGATGACTGCCTCGCGCGAGGCAATCCGAGATCTACCTGGCGCCAACATCGGCATCGCTCCGCATAGCCTGCGGGCAGTAGCACCCGACGAGCTCGCAGCCATCATTCCGCTTGCCAAGGCGGACCCGATCCAAATCCACGCCGCCGAGCAGGTGCGCGAGGTCGAAGATTGCCTCGCCTGGTCGGGACAGCGGCCGGTGCAATGGCTGCTCGAACATGCGCCCGTCGATCAACGCTGGTGCCTCATTCACGCGACCCACATGACGGAGCAGGAAGTCACAGCGCTCGCCCGCAGCGGCGCGGTTGCCGGCCTTTGCCCCGTCACCGAAGCAAGTCTCGGCGACGGCATCTTTTCCGCGCGCGAATTCCTCGCGGCGGGCGGCCGGTTCGGCATCGGAACCGATTCCAACGTACTGGTCGGGGTCGCCGACGAGCTGCGTCAGCTCGAATACGGACAGCGGCTGAAGCACCGCGAGCGCAACGTGCTTTCGGGGCGTCCCGGCGCATCCACCGGCCGCGCCCTGTTCGACCACGCACTCGCGGGCGGCGCGCAAGCTCTGGCACAGACCAAGGCCGGGCTCGCGCCCGGCGCGCGCGCCGACATCGTGTCTCTCGACACCGCGCACCCGTCCCTCGCGGGACGGTCAGGCGATGCGGTTCTCGACGGCTGGCTGTTTGCAACCGGCAGCGACGCGATCGATTGCGTCTGGGCCGGCGGCGACAGGGTCGTCGCGGGCGGACGGCACCGGTTGCGCGACAAGGCGCGCGAGCAGTTCAATGCCAGCGTGCGGAGGCTCGTCGCATGAGTCTCGCCTCCGACCAGGCCAAGCCGAATGCAGCCGGCAAGCCGACGCTCTACAAGCGGATCCGGCTCGACATCGAGACCCGGATCCTGACCGGCGAATGGCCGCCCGGGCATCGCATCCCGTTCGAGCACCAATTGATGGCGCGCTATCGCTGCTCGCGCATGACGGTGAACAAGGCGCTGTCGGAACTGGCGCAGGCCGACCTGATCGAGCGGCGGCGCCGTGCCGGCACCTTCGTGCGCCGTCCACAGCATCTGTCGGCGGTGCTCAAGATCGCCGACATCCGCGCCGAGATCACCGCGCTCGGCCGCAGCTATGGCTATCAGCTGATCGATTGCCGGCGCCGTACCGCAACATCGGCCGATCGGGCTCGGCTCGGCATGGACAAGACCGGCAAGGTGATCGCGATCGCCTGCCGGCACAGCGCCGACAACGTGCCATTTGCCGTCGAGGACAGGCTGATCGATCTCTCCACCGTGCCTGAGGCCGCGACGGCCGACTTTGCGCGCGAACCGCCGGGATCATGGCTGCTGCATCATGTACCGTGGACGGAAGCCGAGCATACGATCAGCGCGATTGTTGCGGACGATCGCACGGCAAAGGCGCTCGACATCGCGGTCGGCGCGCCCTGCCTCGTGATCGACCGCTACACCTGGCGCAGCGCGCGCACGGTGACGGCGGTGCGGCTGCATTACCCAGGCGAGACGCATCGCCTGGTCGCCCGCTTCAAGGGAGGCTGAGGACGCCTTGCGCGGCATATTTCATGCAATGCATCATGGGCCATCATCCGCCGACATGCTCCGTGCGGCAATCCGCCGCGACTGACGTCAAGACATCAACCGGGTTCAATCCATCGTTCAAGGGGTCGACAATCATGCGTTCTTTCAAGCTATTTTCCGCAATCGCAGTGTTGCTCGCGTCCACCGCCGCGTCAGCGGATGACGTCAAGGTCGGCGTCGGCATCTCCGGATGGACCGGCTTCGCGCCGCTGACGCTCGCCAAGGAATCCGGCATCTTCAAGAAGAACGGCCTCGACGTAACCTTGAAGAAAATCCCGCAAAAGGACCGCCATCTCGCGATCGCCTCGGGCGACATCCAGTGCGCGGCGACCACGGTCGAGACCTGGATCTCCTGGAACGCCAACGGCGTCGCGACCAAGCAGATCTTCCAGCTCGACAAGAGCTATGGCGCCGACGGCATGGCCGTGCGCAACGACGTCGCCGCGATCAAGGACCTGAAGGGCAAGACCGTCGCGGCATCGGCGCCGGGCACCTCGCCCTATTTCGCGCTGGCCTGGATGCTGAAGAAGAACGGCCTCTCGGTGAAGGACGTTACCGTGGTGAATCTGGAGCCCGCTGCCGCGGCGCAGGCTTTCGTCTCCGGCCAGAACGATGCCGCGATGACCTACGAGCCCTATCTGTCGACGGTGCGCGCCGCTCCCGACAAGGGCAAGATCATCGCGACCACGCTCGACTACCCGATCGTGATGGATACCTTCGGCTGCACGCCGAAATTCCTGACCGACAATCCGAAGGCGGCGCAGGCGCTTGCCGACAGCTATTTCGAGGCGCTCGACCTGATCGCCAAGGATCAGGCCAAGTCCTACGAGATCATGGGCGCCGACGTAAAGCAGAGCGGCGAGCAGTTCGGCAACTCGGCAAAGTACCTGCGCTGGCAGGACAAGGCCGCCAACCAGAAATTCTTCGCCGGCGACTTCCTCACCTTCAACAAGGACGCTGCCGAACTCCTGCTCGAGGTCGGCATCATCAAGGCCGCGCCGAAGGTCGAGGACATCTACGACGCCAGCTTCATCAAGTAACGCAGCAACCATTTCGGCCGGTCCCGCCTCGCGACACAGCGGGCGGGACCGGCGCATAAGATACGCCTGGATCAATTGATGCGTCCTCTCGAGCCCACGACATCGAAGCAGCGCGTGGCCTATGGCCTCGCCTTCTTCGTGCTGTTCGTCGCCCTCTGGTCCTGGGCGACGTTCGGCGGCCACGTGTCGAAGACTTTCCTCGCCAACCCGCTCACCATGGTGCAGGAAGGCTATGAGCTGCTCGCCAAGCAAGGCTTTCTGTTCGACATCGGGATGACGATCTGGCGCGTGATCGGCGGGTTTGTGCTTGCTGCCGTCATCGCGGTGCCGCTCGGCGTTCTGATGGGAGCCTACAAGCCAATCGAGGCCTTTCTCGAGCCGTTTGTGTCCTTTGCGCGCTATCTGCCGGCGTCGGCCTTCATCCCGCTGCTGATCCTGTGGGCGGGTATCGGCGAGTTGCAGAAGCTGCTGGTGATCTTCATCGGCGCGGTGTTTCAGATCATCCTGATGGTCGCGGTCACCGTCGGCGCCACACGGCGCGATCTGGTCGAGGCCGCCTACACGCTCGGCGCCCGCGACCATGGTATCATCCGCCGCGTGCTGCTGCCCTCAGCCGCGCCCGAGATTGCCGAAATCCTCCGGCTGGTGCTGGGCTGGGCCTGGACCTACGTCATCGTCGCCGAACTGATCGGCTCATCGTCGGGCATCGGACACATGATCACCGACAGCCAGGCGCTGCTCAACACCGGCCAGATCATCTTCGGCATCATCGTGATCGGGCTGATCGGCTTGATCTCCGATTTCCTGTTCAAGGCCTTCAACGCCTGGCTGTTCCCGTGGAAGCTCGCATGACCGCGCTCAGGATCGATCAGGTCTCGCGAACCTTCCCCGCTCGTGCCGGCAACGCGCCGACGAGAGCGCTCGAGCCGACCACGCTCGACGTCGGCGACAACGACTTCGTCACCATCCTCGGCCCCTCCGGATGCGGAAAGTCCACTTTGCTCCGGATCATCGCCGGGCTCGACCGGCCGACCAGCGGACGCGTCACGCTTGACGGGCGCGAGGTCACCGGCCCTGGCGCCGATCGCGGCATGGTGTTTCAGTCCTACACATTGTTTCCGTGGCTGACGGTGCGGGAGAATATCGCCTTCGGCCTGCGCGAGCGTGGCGTTGCGCAAGGCGAGCGCCGTGACATCGCCGATGCTTTCATCCGCCGGGTCGGGTTATCGGGCTTCGAAAATCACTGGCCCAAGCAGCTGTCCGGCGGCATGCAGCAGCGCACCGCGATCGCCCGGGCGCTGGCCAACGATCCAAAGATCCTGCTGCTCGACGAGCCGTTCGGCGCGCTCGACAACCAGACGCGCGCGCTGATGCAGGAGATGCTGCTCGGGATCTGGGAACGCGACCAGAAAACGGTGCTGTTCGTCACACACGATATCGAGGAAGCGATCTTCCTCGGCAGCCGCGTCATCGTGATGAGCGCGCGGCCCGGCCGCATCAAGGCCGAGATCACGGTCGATCTGCCGCATCCCCGCTCCTACAAGATCAAGACGACGCCCGAATTCGTCGCCCTGAAAGAACGGCTCGTGGAAGAGATCCGCACCGAGGCCCTGAAAGTCGCCGAGCAGGCCTGAGAGCCTGCTTCTCCGTCATGCCCGGCCTTGTGCCGGGCATCCACGTCTTTGCATCAATCGGGCAAAAGACGTGGATGGCCGGGACAAGCCCGGCCATGACGATGCAGCGCCAGTTTGAGGAAAACCGACGATAGGCTGCGCGGTCAGTGGCTGATCATCCAGGGCCGCGCGGTCGGAAAGCCCTTGGCGCCGCTCTTGGTCCTGGTCATCAGCCGCGCCGGCTTCTTCTTTCCGGTGGAGCAGCAGCCGCAGCCCGGGCCGTGCGCCGCCTTGTACTGATCGAGCGTCTTCGGCGCATGCCGGCTCTGCTCGTTGGTGGCGTGCGCCTTGCGCTTGTCGGAGGGCATGCAGAAGAACGCCGGCGCGGTGAGGATCACGCGCTGCGACGTCGCCTCGCATTGCGGGCAGTCCTGCGGCAGGTCGCATTCCGCCATCGGCCGCATGTCGGTGAACGGACCGCAACCGTTGCAGAGATATTCGTAGATCGGCATTTCCTTAATCCTTGCGCAGTCGTGTGACATCCGGCGATGGATGCGGGGCGGCCAATACGCAGCCGTCCCGCACCCTTCGCGCAGGGATCACTCAGGGATCATTTGTCGGGCGAGATCGGCATCTGCACGTCGCCCTTGATATGCTTGATCGGTCCCGCCGACGACGGCATGACGTCGAAGTCGAAGATCTCCGTCGGCAGCCACAGCGTGGCGCAGGCATTCGGCACGTCGACCACGCCGGAGATGTGGCCCTGGCACGGCGCGGTGCCGAGGATCGAATAGGCCTGGGCGCCGGAATAGCCGAACTTCTTCAGATATTCGATCGCGTTCAGGCAGGCCTGGCGATAGGCGATGTGGACATCGAGATAGTGCTGCTTGCCGGCCTCGTCCACCGAGATGCCCTCGAAGATCAGATAGTCCTTGTAGTTCGGCGTGATCGGGGACGGCTTGAACACGGGGTTCTTGATGCCGTATTTCGAGACGCCGTCCTTGATGAGATCGACCTTGATGTGCAGCCAGCCGGCCATTTCGATGGCGCCGCAGAAGGTGATCTCGCCGTCGCCCTGGCTGAAATGCAGATCGCCCATCGAGAGCCCGCCGCCCGGCACATAGACCGGGAAGTAGATCTTCGAGCCGCGCGACAGATCCTTGATGTCGCAATTGCCGCCATGCTCGCGCGGCGGCACGGTACGGGCGCCCTCGAGACCGATCTTCGCCTTGACGTCACCCTTGGCCTGGCCCGCATGCGCGGTCGGCGCGAACGGCGGATTGGCGAGGCCCGGCACCCGGGTCGGGTTGGTCGCGATCAGCTCGGCCTCGCGCTTGTTCCAGGCCGCCAGCATCTTGGCATCGGGCAGACAGCCGATCAGGCCGGGATGGATCAGGCCGGCGAAGTTCACGCCGGGAACGTGACGCGACGAGGTGTAGAGGCCCTTGATGTCCCAGATCGACTTCTGCGCCAGCGGGAAATGGTCGGTGAGGAAGCCGCCGCCATTCTGCTTGGAGAAGAAGCCGTTGAAGCCCCACAGGCTCTCCTTCAACGGACCGACGTCGAGCAGGTCGACGACGAGGAGATCGCCGGGCTCGGCGCCCTTGACGCCGATCGGGCCGGACAGGAAGTGCACGATCGAAAGATCGATGTCGCGCACGTCGTCGGCGGAATCGTTGTTCTTGATGAAGCCGCCGGTCCAGTCGACGGTCTCGATGATGAAGTCGTCGCCGGGGCTGACCCACTCGACGATCGGAACCTCCGGATGCCAGCGGTTATGGATCTTGTCGTTTTCATAGGCCGACTTGCTGAGATCGACCTTGATCAGTGTATCTGGCATCGCGATGCTCCCCTTGGGTTACACAGTTGAAAGTTTGAGCGTGATCTTGTCGGATAACCGCCTCACACCCTTCCGGATCACGCTCTGTTAGACGGACAAGTATTTCGAGATCTGTGCGGCATCGACGCCGGCGCGCGGATCGTCGCGGACGATCTCGCCGTTCTCGATGACGAGGACGCGGTCGGCGATGTCGAGCGCGAAGCTGAGAACCTGTTCGGAGACGACGATCGACAATCCCCGCTCATCGCGGATCCGCTTCAATGTGCGCGCCATGTCCTTGATGATCGACGGCTGGATGCCTTCGGTCGGCTCGTCAAGCAGCAGCACCTTGGGCTTGGTCGCCAGCGCGCGGGCGATCGCGAGCTGCTGCTGTTGTCCGCCCGAGAGATTGCCGCCGCGGCGGCCCTTCATCTCGAGCAGCACCGGGAACAATTCGTAGATATCGCCGGGCACCTCGGAACCGCCTGACACCACGAGCCCGGTCTCGATGTTCTCCTTCACCGTCATGGTGGAGAAGATCATGCGGCCTTGAGGGACGTAGGCGAGCCCCTTCGCCACCCGCTCATAGCTCTTCATCGCGCCGAGCTCGGTGCCGTCCATGGTCACCTTGCCGCTCTTGGCCGGCAGGATACCCATCAGCGATTTCATCAGCGTGGTCTTGCCCATGCCGTTGCGGCCCATGATCGCGACGATCTCGTTGGGCGCGACCGAGACGTTGAGGCCATGCAGCACTTCGCTCTGGCCATAGGCAACGTGAAGATCATTGATTGCCAGCATCGTCGCGCTCCTACCACCGGGGACTGTGCTTTACCTCTCCCCTTGTGGGAGAGGTCGGATCGCATCGCCCGATGCGATCCGGGTGAGGGGTTGCGCTCTTTCGTGGAACCTGAAGACCCTCACCCGGCGCTGCGCGCCGACCTCTCCCCGACGGGGAGAGGTGAACCGAGTTCGCGGCTCGACCTGTCATAGCCATGCGTCAGTGCCCCAAATAGACTTCAATGACCTTCGGATCGTTCTTGACGTGCTCCATCGTCCCCTCGGACAGGATCTGTCCCTGGTGCAGCACCGTGACCTTGTGCGCGATGTCCTCGACGAACTTCATGTCGTGCTCGATCACCAGGACCGAACGATCCTTGATGATGCGGTTGAGCAGCTCGGCGGTCTTGGCGCGCTCGGACACACTCATGCCGGCGACCGGCTCGTCGAGCATCAAGAGGTCCGGATCCTGGATCAGCAGCATACCGATCTCGAGCCACTGCTTCTGGCCGTGGCTGAGCTGGTCGGCATAGGTGTTGAGCCGGTCCTTCAGGAAGATCATCTCGGCGACCTCCTCGACCCGCTGCCTGACGGTGTCGTCGCGCTGGAAGGTCAGCGAGCCGAACACGGTGCGGCCGCGCGGGAAGGAAATCTCGAGGTTCTCGAACACGGTGAGATCCTCGAACACCGACGGCGTCTGGAACTTGCGCCCCACCCCGGCCTGCACGATCTCGTTCTCGCGCAGCCTGGTCAGCTCCTGGCCGCGGAACTGGATCGAGCCTGACGTCGCCCTGGTCTTGCCGCAGATCAGGTCGAGCACCGTGGTCTTGCCGGCGCCGTTCGGGCCGATGATGACGCGGATCTCGTTCTCCTCGACATAGAAGGAGAGATCGTTGACGGCCTTGAAGCCGTCAAAGGACACGGTGAGACCGGAGACCGCGAGCAGGAAGTCCTTGGGCTGATGGCCGACGAGCATGATGATCCCTCCTCACTCGGCCGGTGCGCCGTCGGCGATCAGGCCGGCCGCCGATTTCGATTTGCGTGATGCCAACAGGCGATCGATGCGCGGCTGGACGTGGTCCGCCCAGATGCCGGAGAGGCCGTTCGGGAAGGCGAGCACGACCGCGATAAACAGCGCGCCGAGGCCGAACAGCCAGAGCTGCGGGAAGGACTCCGAGAGGCTGGTCTTGGCGAAATTGACCAGCAGCGCGCCCCAGACTGCGCCGAAGATCGACATCCGGCCGCCGACCGCGGTGTAGATCACCATCTCGATCGACGGCACGATGCCGACGAAGGACGGCGACATGAATCCGACCTCGAGCGTGAACATGGCGCCGCCGATCGCAGCGAACACGGCCGCGGCACAGAACGCGAAGATCTTGAAGTTGGCGACGCTGTAACCGGAGAAGCGCACGCGATCCTCCTGCTCTCTCATCGCCACCAGGATGCGCCCGAGTTTTGTCAGACGGATGAACTGCGCTGCGCAGATGCAGCCGAACAACAATACCACCTCCACGAAATAGAGGATGTACTTGGCATGATCGGTCCGGATATCCCAGCCATGCAGCGTTCGCAGGTCGGTGATCCCGTTGATGCCGCCGGTGTAGCCCTGCTGGCCCACGATCAGGATGGTCATGATCGCGGCGATCGCCTGCGTGATGATCGCGAAATAGACGCCGCCGACCCGGCGCTTGAACATCGCAGCGCCGATGATGAAGGAGAAGATCGCCGGCACCAGGATGATCGCGATCAGCGCTACCGGGAAGCTGTGGAACGGCTTCCAGAAGAAAGGCAGCGAGGTGAGCTGGTTCCAATCCATGAAATCGGGGATGCCCGGCGTCGACTGGATCTTGGTGTTCGCGACCGAAGACGCCTCGAGCTTGAGGTACATCGCCATGCAGTAGCCGCCGAGGCCGAAGAACACGCCCTGCCCCAGGCTCAGGATGCCGCCATAGCCCCAGCACAGCACGAGGCCGATCCCGACGAAGGCATAGGTCAGATATTTGGCGACCAGGTTGAGGCGGAAGATATCGAGCGACAGCGGCAGGACGAGAAACAGCAGCACTGCGAGCGCAAGGAAGCCGAGCAGTTCGGAGCGATTGAAAAAGCGCGAGTTGATGATCATGACCAGCCTGCTTGTTCTTATTTGCGGACCTTGAGCGCGAAGAGCCCCTGCGGACGCACCATCAGGATGGCGACGATCGTCAGCAGCGTGATCACTTTGGCCATCGATCCCGACAGAAAGAATTCCAGCGTCGATTGGGTCTGCGAGATCGAGAAGGCGGAGGCGATGGTGCCGAACAGCGAAGCGGCGCCGCCGAACACGACGACCAGGAAGGTGTCGACGATGTAGAGCTGGCCGGCGGTCGGTCCGGTCGAGCCGATCATGGTGAAGGCCGAGCCCGCGATGCCGGCGATGCCGCAGCCGAGGCCAAAGGTGTAGCGATCGACCTTCTCGGTATTGATGCCGACGGCGCCCGCCATCACGCGGTTCTGCACCACGGCGCGCACCTGCTTGCCCCAGCTTGACCAGAACAGCACATAGGCGACCGCGATCGTGATCAGGATGGTCAATCCCATCACGAACATGCCGTTGATCGGGATCTGAATGGAGTCGGTCGCCTGCCAGGAGCCCATCATCCATTCCGGCAGTTCGACGCCGACCTCGCGCGCGCCGAAGATCGAGCGATAGGCCTGTTGCAGGATCAGGCTGAGACCCCAGGTCGCCAGCAGGGTGTCGAGCGGACGCTTGTAGAGATGGCGTATCAGCGCCCACTCGACCAGCATGCCGAGCGCGCCGGAGGCGATGAACGCCAGGATCATTGCGATGAAGAAGTAGCCGGGGAACAGCCAGGGCGCGACGTGCTGCACGGCGTTCGACGTCATCCAGGTGACGTAGGCGCCGAGGATCATGAACTCGCCATGGGCCATGTTGATGACGCCCATCTGGCCGAAGATGATGGCGAGTCCCAGCGCCATCAGCACGTAGACGGAGAACAGGATGAGCCCGGCAAATCCCTGCATCGCAAGGATGGCGCCGAGATCGCTGATCGAATAGTCGCCGAACATGATGTCCTCCAGTCCAAGGGGCACGCGCCGCCGGTCAAGCGACGCTCGTTCCGTGGCGTGGACGATGACGTCCACGCCACGATGCGTTGTGGAGCTTCGTAGCCCGGGTGAGCGGCAGCGATACCCGGGCGATCCCGCATATCGCTCCGCTCATGCGGGCTACTGGCTCACTGATAGCCCTTGGGGAACGGATCCGGCTCGACGAGATCGGCGGTCTCGTAGATCAGCTCATACTGGCCGTCGGCCTTGGCGCGCCCGACGCGGGTCTTCGACCAGAGGTGATGGTTCTCGTGGATCCGGACGTAACCTTCCGGCGCGCCCTTGAACTCGACGCCGGGCGACGCCGCCGCTACCTTGTCGATGTCGAAGGAGCCGGCCTTCTCCACCGTCAACTTCCACAGCCACGGACCGAGATAGGCAGCCTGCGTGACGTCGCCGATCACGGTCTTCTCGCCCCACATTTTCTTGAAGGCAGGCACGAAAGCCTTGTTATTCGGATTGTCGAGCGACTGGAAGTACTTCATGCAGGCATAAGCGCCGGCGATGTTCTCGCCGCCGATACCGTCGATCTCGTCCTCGGTGACCGAGATCGTGAGCAGCGTCTGCTTGGACAGGTCGATGCCGGCCGCCTTGAGCTGCTTGTAGAATGCGACGTTGGAGCCGCCGACGATGATCGCGTAGATCACGTCCGGCTTGGTCAGCTTGATCTTGTTGATGACCGAATTGAACTGGGTCGAGCCGAGCGGGAAGTATTCCTCGCCGACCACCTTACAGCCTTGCAGATGGTTCTCGATGTGCTTGCGCGCGATCTTGTTCGAGGTGCGCGGCCAGATGTAGTCCGAGCCGAGCAGGTAGAAGCTCTTGGCGCCCTTGGTCTTGTTGACCCAGTCGAGGCCGGCGATGATCTGCTGCGTCGCCTCCTGGCCAGTGTAGATGACGTTCTTGGACTGCTCGAGGCCTTCATAGAAGGTCGGGTAGTACAGCATGCCGTTGTACTGCTCGAACACCGGCAGCACCGCCTTGCGAGAGGCCGAGGTCCAGCAGCCCATCACTGCCGCGCATTTGTCGTTGACCAGCAGTTTCTTGGCCTTTTCCGCGAAGGTCGGCCAGTCGCTGGCGCCGTCCTCCTGGATGAACTTGATCTTGCGGCCGAGCACGCCGCCGGCGGCGTTGATCTGTTCGATCGCGAGCTTCTCGGCCTCGACCGACCCGGTCTCGGAGATCGCCATGGTGCCGGTCACGGAATGCAGGATGCCGACCGTGACTTCGCTATCAGTGACTGCAAGACCCGTGGTATTGACCGCAGAGGTTGCAGGGACGTCGGCAAATGCCGGACGGCCCAGCATCGACATGGCCGGCAAAGCGGCCATTCCCATCAAGAGCTTGCGGCGGAGCGGAGACGGCAGTCCTGGTTTTGTATCGTCTGACATGAGCACCCCATTGGTTCGAGAACGCTTATTGATGAGGCTAGGATTGCTCACTTTTGTGCAGCGCACTGATACGTGAGATCGCGTATACTGCACCGCAAAATAGCGACGTAGGTTTTTGGTACGGGATTTGCCCGCGATCAGAGCATCGTGGACCAGGAGTTCAAACGAGTGGCAGGGCGGCAGCGGATAGACCGCGTCAGGCGCCAATACAATCAATGGGTCGCCAACCAGACGCTGGAAGACTACGCGCTGCGCTTCACCGCCAAGAGCGCGCGGCGCTGGTCAGCCGCCCGGGTTGCCAACACCGCGCTCGGGGCGATCTCGTTCCTTGCGCTGGAGGCGATCGGCGGCACCATCACGCTGAACTACGGCGCAATGAATGCCTCCGCCGCGATCCTGGTCGTCAGCGTCATCATCTTCCTCTGCGGACTGCCGATCGCCTACCATGCCGCGAAAAGCGGTATCGACATCGATCTGCTCACCCGCGGCGCCGGCTTCGGCTATATCGGCTCGACCATCACGTCGCTGATCTACGCCTCCTTCACCTTCATCTTCTTCGCGATCGAGGCCGTGATCCTCGCCAGCGCGCTCGACATGTGCTTCGGCATCCCGCGGCCGATCGGCTATCTGATCAGCGCAGTCGTGATCATCCCGCTTGTCATCTACGGCATCACGCTGATCAGCCGCTTCCAGCTCTGGACCCAGCCGCTGTGGATCATCCTGCACATCATGCCGTTCGCGGCGATCGCCTGGGCCAATCCGCATTCGTTCACCGAGTGGCGCAAATTCGCCGGCGATCACGGCGATCCCGCAGGTAATCTCGATCTGCTGCTGTTCGGCACCGCAGCCTCCGTCGTGTTTGCGCTGGTGGCGCAGATCGGCGAGCAGGTCGACTTCCTGCGCTTTCTGCCGCGCGACCGCCGCACCTCGCGCAAGGCCTGGTGGATCGCGCTGCTGAGCGCCGGTCCGGGCTGGATCGTGCTCGGCGCGCTCAAGCTGCTGGCCGGCTCGTTCCTCGCCTTCTTCGCGCTCAGCCACGGCGTCTCGGCCGAGCACGCCGCCGAGCCCGCCAACATGTACCTCGAGGCGTTCCGCTACGTGCTGTCGCAGCCGGATCTGGCGATGGCGCTGACCGGGACATTCGTGATCCTGTCGCAGGTCAAGATCAACGTCACCAACGCCTATGCCGGCTCGATCGCCTGGTCGAACTTCTTTTCCCGCCTCACCCACTCGCATCCCGGCCGCGTGGTGTGGCTGGTGTTCAACGTCGTCGTCGCGCTGCTGCTGATGGAGATCGGCGTCTACAAGGCGCTGGAGCAGACGCTCGCGCTCTACTCCAACGTCGCGATCGCCTGGGTCGGCGCGCTGGTGGCCGATCTCGTCATCAACAAGCCGCTCGGCTTGCGGCCGCAGCACATCGAGTTCAAGCGCGCCCATCTCTGCGATATCAATCCGGTCGGCGTCGGCGCGATGACGATCGCGACCGTGGTCTCGATCAGCGCGTTCTACGGCCTGTTCGGCCCGACCGCGAAGGCGCTGTCCGCCTTCGTGGCGCTTGCGGTCGCGTTCGTCACGGCTCCCCTGATCGCCTGGGCCACCGACGGCAAGTACTACATCGCCCGCAAGCCGAAGCGGAGCTGGCAGAACATCGAGTCGATCCAGTGCTGCATCTGCGAGCATGCGTTCGAGCCCGAGGACATGGCTTCCTGCCCCGCTTATGCCGGCCCGATCTGCTCGCTGTGCTGCTCGCTCGACGCACGTTGCCATGACCTCTGCAAGCCGCATGGCCGGATCGGCTCACAGGTCGCGGACGCGCTGGGCAAGGTGATGCCGCAGCCGATCTACGCTCGCATCAACTCGCAGCTCGGGCATTACCTCGGCGTGTTCGCGGTCTCGGCCGGCCTCGTGGCGCTGGTGCTCGGCCTGATCTACCTGCAGACCACGGCCGCGGTGCATGCCAACGAATTGCTCGCCGACGTGCTCTGGAAGGTGTTTTTTGCGCTGACCCTCATCATCGGCGTCGTCGCCTGGCTGTTCGTGCTGGCGCAACAGAGCCGGCGCGCCGCGGAAGCGGAAACACGCCGGCAGACCACGCTGCTGATCCAGGAAATCGACGCCCACAAGCGCACCGATGCCGAACTGCAGCGCGCCAAGGAGGTCGCGGAGTCAGCCAATCTCGCCAAGAGCCGATACGTCGTGGGCCTCAGTCACGAACTTCGTTCGCCACTGAATGCGATCTCCGGCTACGCGCAGCTATTGGAGCAGGACGACAGCCTCCAGGTGCGGCCGCGCGAGCAGGTGCGCGTCGTCCGCCGCAGCGCCGATCATCTCTCGGGCCTGATCGACGGCATCCTCGATATCTCCAAGATCGAGGCCGGCCGTCTCTACCTGTCGCGCGACGAGGTTCGGCTGAACGATTTCCTCGAGCAGCTGGTCGGCATGTTCCGCCTGCAGGCGGCAGCAAAGGGCATCGACTTCGTGTTCAAACGGCCGGCCGTGCTGCCGGTCGTGGTCTATGCCGACGAGAAGCGGCTGCGGCAGATCCTGATCAACCTGCTGTCGAACGCGATCAAGTTCACGCAATCCGGCCAGGTGCAGTTCGTGGTGCATTACCGCAGCCCGGTCGCCGAGTTCGAGGTGATCGATACCGGGCCGGGCATCCAGCCCGACGATCTCGAACGGATCTTCGCCCCGTTCGAGCGCGGCGCGCTTGGCGTCACCCAGCCGCAGACCGGCACCGGGCTCGGGCTCACCATCAGCCGCCTGCTCGCGGGTGTGATGGGCGGCGACATCAAGGTTTTGAGCACGGTCGGCACCGGCAGCACGTTCCGCGTCAAGCTGCTGCTGTCGGAGGTCACCAATCCACGCCGCGATGCGCCGGTCGATGCTCCCGTGTACGGCTATCACGGTCCGCGCAAGACCATCCTGATCACCGACGACGACCCGACCCACCGCGACCTGTTGCGCGAGATCCTGACGCCGCTCGGCTTCATCCTGCTCAGCGCGCCGGACGGGCCAGGCTGTCTTGCCCTCGCGCAGCATTGCCGGCCGGACCTGTTCCTGCTCGATATCTCGATGGCGGGCATGGACGGCTGGACGGTCGCCGAAACCTTGCGCTCCGAAGGTCATCACCAGGCACGCATCCTGATGATCTCGGCCAGCGCGCTCGAGGCCCATGGCGCGCCGCTGGCGCAACCGTTCCACGACGGCTACCTGATGAAGCCGATCGACATTCCGCGGCTGCTCGAAACCATCCGCCAGTTGCTCAAGATCGAGTGGCAGTATGAGGCCGAGCCGGCCCCGCCTCCGCAATGGAAGCCCGAGAGTGGTTCGCGGCCGCCGGTGAAATATGTCGAAGAGCTGATCAGCCTCGGCCAGCTTGGCTATGTCAGGGCGATTCAGCTCAAGCTCGACGAGATCGGCAATGAGTGTCCCGAACATGCCGATTTCGTCGGCCAGATGCGCACGCTGATCGACCGGTTCGATCTCGATCAATATATGGCGACGTTGAAGACATTGCACAGCTATGACCATTGAACAGAAGAAGCGCGACGTTGCGCTCGTCGTCGACGACTCGCCCGAGACGTTGCGCCTGCTGACCGACGCGCTCGACGGCGCCGGCATGACCGTGATGGTGGCGCTCGACGGCGCCTCGGCGATGCGCATCGTCGACCAGATCACGCCCGATATCGTGCTGCTCGATGCCGTGATGCCCGGCATGGACGGTTTCGAGACCTGCCGGCGGCTGAAGCGCGACGCAGGGCTCGACGGCGTGCCGATCATCTTCATGACGGGCCTCGCCGAAACCGAGCACATCGTGCGCGGGCTGGAGGCCGGCGGCGTCGACTATGTGACGAAGCCGATCGTGGTCGAGGAGATGCTGGCGCGCATCCGGGTCCATCTCGCCAATGCGCGGATGACGCAGAGTGCCCGCGCGGCGCTCGACGTCTCCGGCCGCTATCTGCTCGCCGTGAACAGCGCCGGCGCGCTGCTGTGGGCGACGCCGCAGGCACAGCGACTGCTGTCGGATACGCTCGCCGACGCCGCCGACAATTTCGCGCTGCCGGACCCGATGCCGCAATGGCTCGAGCAGGCGCAGAAGGGCGGCACAGGAAAGAAGACAGCGACCGTGGCGTCATTCCCCGGCAACGAGCAGCTTCGGCTGCAATATATGGGCAAGCTCGGGCCCGATGAATTCCTATTACGGCTTGCCAAGGACACCAGCGGCGACATGCCGGCCGAGTTCTCCAGCGAGCTCGGCCTGACCACCCGCGAGGGCGAGGTGCTGTCCTGGCTCTCCAAGGGCAAGACCAACCGCGACATCGCGCAGATCCTCGGCCTCAGCCCGCGCACCGTCGACAAGCACCTCGAGCAGATCTACGCCAAGCTCGGGGTCGAGAACCGCACCGCCGCCGCCGCGATCGCGGTCGACGCAAGGCATCGCAAGTCTTGATCGAACGCACGCTGCGCCCCGCGCACCGAAACGTGCGCAAGGCGCGGGGGACGCTACGCACCCACGGTCGGCGAACTGCCATTCCGATCAGCCGGTGCAGCAGATCCCAGCGACACCTCCTGTTCCGGCGGCCGCGTCTTTCGCCACTGCGCCGGCGTCACGCCCATGTGGCTCTTGAAGGCGCGCTGAAAGGCGGCCTCCGATTGATACCCGACCATCTCTGCCACGGCGCCGGTCGAAAGCGATGATCCCTTCAATTCGTTCGCCGCAAGCGTCATCCTGATATCGGTGAGCAGATCGCTGGCCGATCGCCCGAGCTTGTCCTGGAACTGGCGCGCCAGCGTGGCGCGCGACATGTTGCAGAGCCGTGCGAGCTCCGGCAGCGACCACGCGCGCGCGGGCTCCTTGAACATGGCGGCCACGGCCGGCGCGAGCCTGGGATCACCGGCCAGAGCGAGAAGTCCCCGCGACGTTGCATCGGTCTCGCTCGCAAGCCGCAGCACAAGCGCGAACATTGCCGTGGACAGCGCATTCAGCATGGCGAGGCCGCCCAGATGATCGTCGGCCGTTTCGCTGCGCATCAGCGACACGAGCCCGGCGAGCTGCGCAGCCGTTCCCTTTCCCGCACGCGTGCCGGCATGCACGACAAGACGCGGCGGGAGATAATTGCGCAACAGACGGTCGTGTGGGGGTGCAATCGCGAAGTGCCCGCACAACAGGTCAAGCCGTTCGTCCGATCCGAGGTTTTCGCTGATCGTGAAATTCTCCGCCGCCCGGTTGCGCGCCGGCAGCGGTGTTGCCCCGCTTCCGTCGTGCATCACGTGTCGCGGGTTGCCGGGAAGCAGGAGGATGTCGCCGGGCTTCAGCAGCAACGGCTGTCCGCCCGCGGCGTCGTCCAGGATCGCCGAGCCGGCAAGCACCGCATGATAGGGGATCTCGTTGGTCACACCCGGTCCCTGCTCGATACGCCAGGGCACGCTGTAGCTGCAGCGCAGGTCGAGCCGCCCGCGCACCGGCATCATCTCGAACAGCCGGCTGAGCCAATCCATGGCCAATCCCCCTGACGCAGCACATGAGACGATCGAGCATATAAACGAGTAAGATGAACATTCAATGTCTCAAACCTCGATCCTATTGTCACTCCGTAATCGTTCACCACCCCGAACAAGGAGTGCCACCATGTCTCGTCTCTCAACCCCCAACCTCGAAGCCGATACCGGCCCGTCCGGCCAGATCTACGCCCAGATCAAGAAGGCGATCGGCGCCGTCCCGAACACCTACGCGGCAATTGCGGCCCACGGTCCGGCCGCGCTCAAGTCGATCCTCGCGGCCGATGCCGTGCTGACTGGCGGCAGCCTGCCCCGGCGCGATCTGGAGGTCGTGAAGCTCGTGATCAGCGCCGCCGGCGGCTGCGACTATTGTGTCGCCGCGCACTCGCATCTCGCCAGGCTCGCCGGCGTGAATGCGGATGTGCTCAAGCAGATCCGCGACGGCGCGCCGACCGGTGATGCCAAGCGCGATGCGCTCGTGCATTTCGTGCGCAAGCTCGCGCAGTCGAGCGGCACCGTCAGCGACGAGGATTTCGCCGCGATCAAGTCCGCCGGCTACAGCGACGCGCAGCTGGTCGAGATCAGCCTGGCGTTTGCGACCACAGTCTTCACCAACGTCTTCAACCGCATCAACGACACCGACATCGACTTCCCGGCAGTCGCGTGAAGCGACCGGGCGATGTCACGCGAAAGGATCACGCCCATGACCACGCTTGCCAATACCACACACAATCCGCTTGCCCGCGCGCTCGACAGGTCCGGCCTGCTGGCGGAGGATCTCGACTATCACATCGTCCGAGCCGCGATGGTGATCATGTTCCTGTTCTTCGGTTACCAGAAGTGGTTTCCGTACGAATTCGAACGGCTGGTCCCGTTCATCAGCAACGGGCCGCTGATCTGGTGGCTCTATCCAGCGTTCGGCCATGCCGGCGCCAGCTATTTCCTTGGCGCCTCGGAATGGACGTTCGGTTCGCTGCTGCTCGCGGGCTTCTGGGACAAGCGGCTTGGCGTGCTCGGCGCCCTCGGCTCGACCGGAACCTTCATCGCGACAGTCACCATCATTCCGTTCATGCCTGATGGTTGGGACGCTGCCGCCGGTGGCTTCCCCGCGATGACCGGCAATGTGCCGTTCCTGATGAAGGACGTCGTTCTGCTCGCCGTCTCGCTCTACCTGCTGCGCCAGGACGTGGTCCGTCTGATCAGGCAATAGCTGATCGTGATTGATCGCCGGTGGGCCTCGGGCGCACCGGCGATCGCGCATGGGACCGAGCAGACGCAGCATCTCTCGAACACAGCGACATGGCAGTCACTGTTGTTGCGGGGGTCCGGCAGCCCTTGCTCTTTAAGGCCGAGCCATAACCCATTGCCGAACTTGCACAATGCGTTGGAATCGGCCCCCCGCTCCGCGCGATCGGCTGCGCGGCCGCCCGCTCGACGACGACGCACCGCGCTTCCATGCATGCACGAATGATCCCTGGCTCTCCGGCCATGAACATAGTTCCGCCGCGCGGTCTGCGCTAAGAAGGAACGCCGGTGTTGTTCTGGGGTGAGTTGATGAAGAAGGACGACGTCACATGCCCGCGTTGCGGGGCCGGATTCCGACGCCTTGAGCTGGCGTCCGGATCTGGAAGCAAGGGCGAGTATCGCTGCCCGGTCTGCGAGACGACCCTCGAGCATTTCGATGGCGACAGGCTCGTCGCCTACCGCCTGACCATCCAACCTTCGATTCGCGGATTGAAGACCTAGCAGCCATCTGCACAGAATGCCGGAGCAAAATCCGGATCACGATTTCCGCTTCAGGACATAGCTGTCCATGATCCAGCCGTGCCGCTGACGTGCCTCTCGTCGCGCGGCGACGATGCGAGGGCCGACCTCCGCCAGCTCGCCCGCCATGACGATCTGATCGGGCATGCCGAGATAGGCGCCCCACCAGATTTGCAGCCCGGCAGCATCCAGGGTCTGGAAGGCGGCGCCGCCGTCGAGCATCACGACCACGGTGTCGACGCCTGGCGGCCAGCCAGCCTCGCGCAGCCGTCGGCCGGTCGTCACGAGGAACGGCTCGCCGATCTCATTGAGCGGCAGCGCATGTGCCGCGCACAGCGCCTGGATCGACGTGATGCCCGGGATCACCTCGATCGATGGCAACGGATCGAGCCGCCGCGCAATCCGCAGGCTCGAATCGTAGAGCGAGGGATCGCCCCAGATCAGCAGGGCGACCCGTCCCTCCCCGCCGAGGTTGCGCGCGATTTCCTGCGACCAGGACGCGGCGATCGCATCATGCCAATCGTCCACACCCTTGCGATAATCCTCTTCACCGGCGTCACGCACCGGCAGGTCGAACTCGGCAATGCGTGTGCGGTCATTGCTCAACGCGTCCGCGCAGATGGTGCGACGCAACTCGGCGAGATCCGACTTCGCAGTCCCCTTGCGCGGGATCAGGATCAGGTCGGCGGCATTGATGGCGGCGGTCGCAGCAAAAGTGAGCTGCCGGGGATCACCACAACCGATGCCGATCAGGGACAGCGTCAACATGGCCGCGTCACCCTCGTTCCGGCGCCAGCGCACCGAACAGGATCACGGCAGCCGCCGTGGCCGCGCCGGCTTGCGCGAGCTGTTCGGCCAGCGCTGCGACCGTGGTGCGAAGCAGCCGTTCGTCGGCGTGGCCGAGCGATTCCGCCAGCAGCGCGGGCGTGTCGGACGCGAGGCCGTGCGCGATCAGCTTTGCGGCCAATGCCGGGAAGGTCCGCCGCCCCATATAGACGACGGTGGTCGCTTCCGGATCGGCCAGCGCCGCCCAGTTCAGGTCCGCGGGCAATTCGCCCGTCACATCGGCGCCGGTGACGAACTGGACCCGGCGCGAGGTCAGTCGTCGCGTCAGCGGAATGCCGGCCTGCGCGGCGGCAACCGAGGCCGAGGTCACGCCGGGAATGATCTCGTAGCCGATGCCGGCCGCGCGCAGCGCTTCGATCTCCTCCTCGAGCCGTCCAAAAATGCCGGCGTCGCCGGATTTCAGCCGCACCACCCGCACGCCGGCGGCAGCATAATCGACCAGCAGCCGGCTGACATGGTGCTGCTTCGCCGACAGGCGGCCGGCGCGCTTGCCGACCGCGACGAGATTGGCGCCGGCGCGCGCGAGATCGAGAATCGCGCCCGAGGCAAGATCGTCATAGAGCACCACATCGGCCTCGCGCAGCCGCGCGGTGCCTTTCACCGTCAGGAGTTCGGGATCGCCCGGACCGGCCGAGACGAAGGATACGAATCCGCTCACCGGTCCTCCGCAATCAGATGGAAGAATGTTCCCGTCGCACAGCCGCGCCGCGATCCGGTTTCTGCAACGATCGCGCCGGTCGCATCACGCACCACCGCGAGCGGCGTATCGGGCTGCGCGATGATCGTCGAATAGTGAAACTCGTGGCCGCGCAGGCGTGCGCCCGGGCCGCGGCCGGGCATCGGTGCGGCAAGCTCGGCGAGCCGGTAGCCCAGATGCATGCGGCGCTTGGCATAGCTCGTCTCGAGGCCGAGCAAGCCTGCCATCTCATGGCGCACGCCGTCGGCATCGGTCAACGCGGCGCCCAGCACCATGTAGCCCCCGCATTCGCCATGCACCGGCCGCGTTTCGGTGAAGGCGCGGAGCTGCGCAAGAAATCGTCTGTTGGCCGCAAGCCGGCCGGCATGCAGTTCGGGATAACCGCCGGGCAGCCAGCACACATCGGCGTCCGGATCGGGGCCTTCGTCGGCAAGCGGCGAGAACGGCACGATCTCTGCGCCGGCCGCGCGCCAGGCTTCCAGCATATGCGGGTAGACAAAGGAGAACGCCGCGTCGCGTGCCAGCGCGATGCGCTGACCGGGCGGCGTGATGTCCAGGCTGCGCACGGCGGATCGCGGCGACCAAACGCGCGCCGATCGCAGCACGGCGTCGAGATCGACATGCTCGGCGACGAAGCGTGCGGCTTCGTCAATCAGACCGTCAATTTGAGCCTGCTCTTCGGCCTGTACCAGGCCGAGGTGACGCTTCGGCAAGGCGATCTCGGCGTGGCGCGGCAGCGCCCCCAATACCGGAACGCCCGCGCCCGCCATGGCATTGCGCACCAGGGCTTCATGCCGTGCGCTCGCGACGCGATTGAGGACGACGCCGGCAAGCCGTACGCCGGCGCGAAAATCACGCAATCCCGCCGCGACCGCCGCCGCCGTCTGCGCCTGACCGGAGGGATCGATCACCAGCAGCACCGGCCACTCCATCATCTCGGCAATGTCGGCGGTGGCGCCGGTCCCCGAGACGCCACGTGCGGCGACGCCGTCGAACAGTCCCATCGAGCCTTCCGCCAGCACGAGATCGGCATCCGCGCCGCGGCCTGCCAAATGTGCGATGGCTTCGCGCGCCATCGCCCAGCTGTCGATGTTGACCGACGCGCGTCCCGTGGCGACCGCGTGAAAGGCGGGATCGATGTAATCAGGCCCGCTCTTGAGGCATTGCACCCTCACGCCGCGATTGCGATAGGCGCGCGCCAACGCCAGCGTTAGCGTCGTCTTGCCGACACCGGATGCCGGCGCAGAGATGACGAGCCCCGCGGTCATTGCGATGATTCCGGCGACGATTCCGGAAAGCGCGGCGCCGCCCCAACCGGACGGTAGCGGCGGTCGTAGTCGGCTGCATAGAGCCGGCTCTCGGCGAACTCGTCCGCCCCGAGCGTCTTGCCGACCAGAATGAGCGCAGTGCGTTCGAGCTCGGGGCCGACGGCGGTATCGAGCGTCGCGAGCGTGGCGCGCACGATGCGCTGGTCCGGCCAGCTCGCGCGCCAGACGATCGCAACCGGGCAATCCGCGCCGTAGTGCGGCGTGAGCTCGGCCATGACCTTGTCGAGCAGATGGATCGAAAGATGGATCGCCAGCACCGCGCCGGTCGCGGCAAACGCTGCGAGTGTCTCGCCATCAGGCATCGCGCTCGCCCGGCCCGGCGTGCGCGTCAGCACCACCGATTGCGCAAGGCCCGGCAGCGTAAGCTCGGCCTCCAGCGCCGCCGCGGCCGCCGAGAAAGCCGGCACCCCGGGCGTGACCGAATACGGAATCTGCAACGCGAGCAGCCGGCGCAGTTGCTCGCCCATCGCCGACCAGATCGAGAGATCGCCCGAATGCAGCCGCGCGACGTCCTTGCCCTCCGCATGCGCGGCAGCGATCTCGGCGATGATCTCGTCGAGCGAGAGCGGCGCGGTGTTGACGATGCGCGCATCCGGCGGGCAATGCGCCAACACACCTGCTGGCACCAGCGATCCGGCATAGAGACAAACCGGGCAAGAGGCGATCAGATCGCGCCCGCGCAGGGTCAGGAGATCGCCAGCACCGGGTCCTGCGCCGATGAAATGCACCGTCATTCGCCGTCTCCTTCCGCGATCGCCGCAATGGCCATCCGATCCTGTGACGCGGCCCTGGCCGAGATCAGGCGCGCACCGCGCCCCGCCGCAGCGATCGCCGCAGCTTCGGCGACCGAGCCCGTTCCGAACCTCGCCTTGATGAACCCGGATTGCGTTGCAGTCTTTATCTCAGCCAGGATCCCGGCGGGAATGCTCCGGACCGGCAACCCCAGTTCCCGCGCCAAGTCTCTCAATGCCGCCGCATCGGCCTTGTCACTCACCGTTGCAATTGCCGCAAGGCCGTCGGAACCGCCGGCCGCGTCGAGTGCGTCGCGCAAGGATGCGACGCCGGCATCGCGCCTGAATCCGAGACCAGCGACCTTCATCGGAGCGCGCTCCATTGCACGATCGGCCGCGCGGCCTTCCAGGCGCGGTACCGCCCCAACGGCTCGGCCTGCGCGACTTCGAGGCGCATCAACTCGCCGCCATGACGCTGGTGCAGATCGGAGAGCAGCGCCTCGGTCTCCAGGGTTACCGCATGCGCAACCAACCGCGTTCCCGGCGCGATCCGCGACCAGATCGCTTCGAACCTTGCGGCATCGAGACCGCCACCGATGAACACGGCATCGGGGGCTTCGAGGCCCGATAAGATGCCGGGCGCCTCGCCCTCGATGACGGAGATGCGGTGTGTCAAGCCGAAGCTCGCCGCGTTGCTTCGGATGTTGGCGGCGCGTTCGCTGCGGGCTTCGACAGCGATCGCCGTCCCACCACACAGCGCCCATTCGATCGAGATCGAGCCCGAGCCCGCGCCGACATCCCACAGCCGCTCACCGGGCCGCGGCGCAAGCGCCGACAGCGCAAGCGCGCGGACCGGCCGCTTTGTCAGTTGCCCGTCATGCACAAAGAGCGCATCGGCAAGACCCGAGCTGCGTGCGATCCCTTGTCCTCCCTTCGCCTCCAGCGCAACCGTGACGAGGCTGTCGCCCGACTCCTCCAAATAATTGTCGGCGCGATGCTGCGTGATGGATTCACGCGGTCCGCCAAGCGCAGCAAGCGTCCATATTGCCGACGCCCCCCAACCACGCTCCGTCAGCCAGCGCGCGAGATCGGACGCCGCCTTGCCGTCGCGCAGCAGGCATATGATCCGTGCATCGCGCGCTAAATGCGCTAACAGCCGTTCGAACGGTGCGGCATGAAGACCGAGACAGACAGCATGCTCGATACGCCAGCCCAAACGAGCGGCAGCCAGTGAGAACGTCGACGGTGCGGAGTACGCGACCCATTCACCGGGCCGTAGCTTCTCGACAAGGCTTCCGCCGGCGCCATGCCAGAACGGATCGCCGGACGCGAGCACCACCGTCGGACGACCCCGGCTTTCAAGCACGATGTTGGCATCGAACGGCACCGGCCAGGCACGGCCGCGGTCGGCGATGCCGGCGAGCGCGAGGTGCCGCTCGCCGCCGAAAACCGTTTCGGCTTCGGAAAGCGCCTTTCGGCTTGCGTCGGAGAGGCCGGCAAGGCCATCTTCGCCGATACCGATGATGGTCAACCAGGGATTACCCATGATGCGCGCCCTGATCCTGGGCGGAACGGCCGACGCCAATTTGCTTGCCGTTGCGATCGCTCGCGCGGGCATCGACGCGGTCTATTCCTACGGCGGCCGCACCCGCGCGCCGGCCGACCAGCCCTTGCCGGTCCGCAGCGGCGGTTTCGGCGGCGTCAGCGGTCTTGCCGATTATCTGCGTCGCGAAGCCATCACGCATGTGATCGATGCGACGCATCCTTTCGCGGCCGAGATGAGCCGCAACGCGATCGCTGCATGTGCGCAGACCGCAACGCCGCTGGTCGCGCTCGAACGCGCGCCCTGGGACAAAGCCTCCGGCGATCGCTGGATCGAGGTCGCGGACGTCGTCTCCGCGGCCACGGCGTTGCAGGACAACCCCGCCCGCGTATTCCTCGCGATCGGCCGCCAGCACATCGCGCCGTTCGGCGCACGGCCGCAGCATGCCTATACGTTGCGTTTCGTCGACCCGCCCGACGAAACGCTGTCGTTGCCCAACGCGGACGTCATCGTATCGCGCGGCCCCTTCACGCTCGAGGGCGAACTCGCGATGATGCGCGCGCGCGCGATCGAGTGGATCGTCGCCCGCAACTCCGGCGGAACCGGCGCGCGCGCCAAGATCGACGCCGCCCGCGTGCTCGGCCTTCCCGTGATCATGATCACACGGCCGTCTCTGCCCGACAGACCGCGGGTGGAAAGCGTGCGCGGCGTGATGCAATGGCTCGGTCATCGGACCTGCCTCGGCGCATAGACCCAGCGGCCGACCCGCCGTGTCGCCGAATTGCCGACGATCACGAGCGTCCGCATGTCGGCCATCTCCGGCCGCGCGTCGCGCAGTTCGACCGTCACGATCCGCTGCTCGGGCGTGCTGACGGCGCGCGCGAACACCACGATGCGCTCGTCGCAGCCCGCCTCGCGCAAGATTTCGAGCGCGCACCCAAAACCTTCCGGCCGGCTGGCCGAGCGCGGATTGTACATCGCGATCGCGAAGTCCGCCTCGGCCGCAAGCCGCAGGCGTTTCTCGATCAGCGGCCATGGCTTGAGATTGTCGGAGAGGTTGATCGCACAGAAATCATGACCGAGCGGCGCACCGGCGCTTGCCGCCGCCGCCAGCATCGCCGTCACGCCGGGCAGAACGCGGATCGGCAGGTCGTGCCATTGCGGCGCGTCCTCGAGCGCTTCGAACACGGCGGATGCCATCGCGAACACGCCGGGATCGCCCGAGGACACCACGACGACGTGGCCCCCTTCCGACGCGAGCCGCAGCGCGTCGGCGGCGCGCTGCAACTCCACGCGATTGTCCGAGGAGTGCAGCGTGAGCCCGGCGCGCGGCGGTACGCGCGTCACATAGGGCGCATAGCCGACGATGTCGGTCGCAGCCGCGAGCGCAGCAGAGACCTCCGGCGTGATCAGCGCCTCATCGCCCGGTCCGAGCCCCGCGATGGTCAGCGTGCCGGTCATTGCGCGGCCTCCCTGCGCCGCCCCTGCCCATGCACCAGCACGATCGCAAAATACGGACACTCGGCCTCGCCGATATCCGCAAGCCGGGCGACGCGCTGATCCGGCATGGTGCCGCGTTCGACGAGCCACGCATCATCGAGGCGCCCCGCGGAAGCCAGCGCGCGGCGGATCTTCGGAAGATTGCGACCGGTCTTCATCACGACCAGCGCGTCGGAGCTGCGCATCCGCTCGGCGAGTTCCGGCTCCGGCAGCGTCCCCATCAGAACAGTCGTCACATCGTCGGCCAGCGCAATCGGCTGGCCCACCGAATTCCAGCAGCCGACCATGCCGGGAATGCCGGCGATCACCTCGATCTCGACACGTCCCTGCAGCCGCGCATGCAGATGCATGAACGAGCCATAGAAATAGGGATCGCCCTCGCAGAGCACGACGATGTCGATCGCGCGCGCAAATCGCGCCAGGCGCTCGGCCCATTCGTCATAGAAGTCAGCCAGCAGCCGCGCGTAGTCCGGACTATCGAACGCGATTTCCGTGGTGACCGGATATTCCATCGGATATTCGCTGACGTCAGCGGCGAGCAAGCCTTCGACGATGCGGCGCGCCTGCCCCGGCTGCCCTTTTTTGCGGAAATAGGCGACATGCTTCGCGGCACGCACCATGCGGCCAGCGCGCACGCTCATCAGATCCGGATCGCCTGGGCCGAGGCCGCAGCAGATGATACGTCCCATCGCTATTCGCTCCGGCTCGCCAGCGCATTGACGGCGGCAACCGTGATCGCCGAACCACCGAGCCGTCCCTCGATCGTCAGCGCCGGCACCGGGGGCTCAGCCATCAATGCCGCCTTGGATTCCGCCGCGCCGACAAAGCCGACCGGACAGCCGATGATCGCCGCCGGCCTTGGGCAATTGGCGTCTTCCAGCATGTTGAGCAGATGAAACAGCGCCGTCGGCGCATTGCCGATCGCGACGATGGCGCCGCCCAGATGCGGCCGCCACAGTTCGAGCGCCGCCGCGGACCGCGTGTTGCGCATCGATCGCGCGAGTGCAGGTACCTTGACGTCACCAAGCGTGCAGAGGACGGCATTGCCGGCCGGCAGCCGCGCGCGCGTAATTCCTTCCGACACCATGCGCGCGTCGCAGAGGATCGGCGCGCCCTCCTGCAAGGCGGCTCGCGCGCGCGCAGCCATGCCTGATGTGAAGCGGACATGCGCTTCCAGGCCCACCATGCCGGCGGCATGGATCATGCGCACGACCACCGGCTCTTCGTCTGGCGTGAAGCGGGCAAGGTCGGCCTCGGAGCGAATGGTGGCAAAGGACTGGCGATAGATCGCCGCGCCGTCGGTCTCGTAGACGTGCGGCATCAATGGCCTCCCGTCAGCACGGAGGGATTTGCGACGAGGTACGAACTGGCCAGCCCTCGGATGACCGGCGCATCCCGCGTCGTGCCGCGGCGGATCAGATCAAAGCCGTCGTCTGTTGCAACGAGGGTAACATCCGCAGAACCGGAATGGGCGCAGCCCTTGGCGCAGCCGGAGACGTGAAGCCGCGCATCGGGTGGGATATGCCGCGCGAGCGCCGATGCCAGCATACGCGTATCCGCATGCGCCTCGCCGCAGCGCGGCGCACCGCTGCAGGCGACCACGCGCAGCCTGGGGTCGCCGGCATCAGTCACGAGGTCCGTCCCACGGGGCATCTCGCACATCCCCTCCACCAGCATCATCCGCCACGGCGTCATGCGAAGAGCCTGCGCGCACCCGGCAAGATCGCCGAGCGTCTGGTGCGGCATCTGCCCGAAGACGACGCCAACCATCGCGCCCGCCGGATAGAGGCCAGGCGCAGGGTCCGCCGATCGGACCACGGGCTCGGCATCGCCGCGAAGTGTCTCGGGAACGCTCGCACCGCCGGCCAGATGAGCCGCCATCCGCCGTTTTTCACCCCTGACTCCGCCGGAGGCGACGAACCACTCGGCCAGTGCCAGCGCCGCCTGCACAACCTCGCTCCGCCTGACCGAAAGCCCGCGCTGTGCGCCATCGGCACGTACCAGCAGTCCGCCGCTGCGATCGCGCTCGATCCTGATATCGGCGGATGCACCCGCCAGCATCCGCGCATTGCCGTCATCGATTGCGAAGCCGAACTTGGTTGGAAGATCAAGCGAGGCACTGGCAAGCCCCTGCTCAAGCTCGGTCGCAAGCGAGCGCGTCTCGTCGGCGGCAGTCCAGAACGGCGTCACCAGAATGTTGCGCTGTGCCTCGGCATTCGAGTCTGCGTCCAGCAACCCGAGCTCAGCGAGCCCGTCGACCAGGGGCGGATAACCTTCATCGCTGACGCCGCGGATCTGGAGATTGGCGCGGCTGGTCAGGTCGATCAGGCCGTTGCCGTATCGCGCCGCCAGCTCGGCGATTCCCGCCGCCTGCGCGGCGTCCAGCCGTCCGGCGCGCGGGCGAATGCGCACCACGAGGCCGTCGCCCGATAGCATCGGCCGCAGCGCGCCGGGACACCAGCCCTTGACCGCAACCGCGCTCATGAGGCCTCCTGCAACGCAGCCGCAATCGAATTGCGCCGCGTCTGCCAGAGCGAGGCTTCATGCAATCTCGTGAAGCAGGTCTCGATCGCCGCCAGTGCCGCCGGATTCTCGCGCGCCATGAAGCAGCGAACCTCGTCATTGCCGAGCGTCGCATCGTAGTAGAGATCGAACAGGTGCGGCGGCACCGCGCCGGCGAGATGGGCGAACGCCGCCATGTGCTCCAGCGTCGCCGAGATCTCGGCGGCACCACGGAAGCCATGGCGCATCATGCCCGCGATCCATGCAGGGTTGGCCGCGCGCACCCGCACCACTCGCGAGATTTCCTCGGTCAACGCGCGGGCATGCGGCCGATCCGGCCGCGTCGCATCGAGGTGATAGAGCGCCGGGATTTTTGTGCCAAGGCGCCGGGCCGCCGCCGCGATGCCGGCCTCGTGCGCGGCATAGTCCGCCGCCAGCAGCAGATCGGTCTCCGGCAGATCCTGGGTGTGAACAAAACTGTCCGCGGCCGCGAGCCGCGCCTCGATGCCGGCGCGATCGGGCCGCATCTCGCCGTCGGCTGCGAGAGCCCATGACGATGCAGACAGCCAGGCTTCGCCGGCTGCCTCACGTGCCGCCTCGGTGAAGACATCCGGCATCGACGCAATGCCAACGCCATAATATCCGGGGCGAGGACCGAACACGCGCGAGATGCGCTCTCGGTAAGGATTCTCGTCCGCCTCATCACAGCGTTCGGACAACGCCTCCGCCGCCGCTTCGAACAACTGGGCCAGCCCTGAGAAGACGTCGCGGAACAGCCCCGACACGCGCAACGTCACGTCGATGCGCGGCCGGCCGAGCTCCGCGGGCGCGATGATGTCGTAGCCCGACACCCGCCCCGATCCGTGATCCCAGCGCGGCGCGATGCCCGCGAGGTGCAGGGCCATCGCAAAGTCCTCGCCGGCAGTGCGCATCGTCGAGGAGCCCCAGAGGTCGACCACGAGTCCCTTCGGCCAGTCGCCGTGATCCTGCAAATGACGGCGCAGCAGCTCCTCGGCGAGCTTCACACCCTGCGCATGTGCCGACGGCGTTGGCACCGCGCGCGGATCGACCGCAAACAGATTGCGTCCGGTCGGCAGCACGTCGCCCCGTCCACGCCAGGGCGAGCCCGACGGCCCCGGCGCGACGCGCCGCCCCGCGAGCGCATCGCGCAGCGCCGCCCTCTCCGCCTCGCCGCAGGCGCCCTGCCCGAATATATGCAGGCCGTCGCCGAACTGGCTTTCCTTGAGATCGCAGACGAAACGATCGATCTGCGGAATGGCCTCGGCCGCGGAGACCGACGCGGCGAGACCGAGATCGTCTTCCAGCCCGGCGATGCGGGCTTCGTCGCGGATCGCGGCGATCAGGCGCTGCCGCCGCGCCGGATCGAGGCCGTCGGCAGTCGAATACTCATCGAGCAAGCGTTCGAGACTGCGCAGGCCTTCCGGCACCGCGGCCTGCGCCAGCGGCGGCGGCAGATGGCCGATCGTCACGGCACCGATCCGGCGCTTGGCCTGAGCCGCCTCGCCGGGATCGTTGACGATGAAGGGATAGACGACGGGCAGATCGCCGGTCAGCGCTTCCGGCCAGCATGCTGACGATAGCGCAACCGACTTGCCGGGCAGCCATTCCAGCGTTCCGTGCGCGCCCATGTGGACCACGGCATCGATGCCCTGCTGCCTGAGCCACAGATAGAACGCGACATAGGCATGGCGCGGCGTGCGCGACAGATCGTGATAGTCGGCATCGCGATGAGTGACCTCGCCGCGCTCCGGCTGAACGGCGATGATCGACTTGCCGCTTTGAACCGCCGAGAAATGAAACGCGCCGTCACGGCATTCGGGATCGTCCTCCGGGGTGCCCCATGCGCGCGCAAGATCGTCCTGGAGCTGCAGCGGAAGACTGGAGAGCGCCGTGCGATACTCGGCTACGTCCCATGTCAGCCTCCGGTGCAGAAGGACGTCGCCAAGCGACCTCACCGGCGCCAGATCAAACCCCGCGCCCGCGAGATCGGCCAGCAGCGCCTCGACCGAAGCCAGCGCATCGAGGCCGACGGCATGCGCGATCTGATGCGGACGGCCCGGGTAGTTCGAGAGCACCAGCGCAAGCTGCTTCTTTTGCGCCGGTTTGCTGGCAAGCCGATGCCAGGCTGCGACGCGCGCGGCAATTGCAGCGACGCGCTCGGCGTCCGGTCGATGCGCAAGATGCGCGAATTGCAGCTCGGGATCGCGCTCACCAGGCGATTTGAAGCTCACGACGCCCGCGAACAGGCGGCCGTCGACCTCCGGCAGCACCACATGCATCGCGAGATCGCCGGGCGAGAGCCCGCGGAGCGACAAGGCCCAGTCCTCGCGCCGCGCCGTCGACAAAGCGACCTGGAACACCGGGCACGATGCAGCGTCGAACGGCGTCGTGCCGTCGTCACCGGCCGCGGAGAACGCGGTCGCATTGACGATGGCCGCTGGAACGCATTGCGCGAACTGGACACGCAGCCAATCGGCCACGCCCGCCGCCTTCAGCGAGGTGACGAACACGCCGTGCGCATCAAAACCCCTGTCGCGCAGTGCATCGATCAAGGCATCGACCGGCGCCGTGTCGCCGGCCGCGAGATAAGAACGATAAAACGTCACCAGCACGCGCGGCCGGCCGTCCGGTGCCGGCAACGCCGCGATGGCACCGCGCCGGGAATCGTAGACGCCGATCTCCGGAAGATCGATCTCGCCGACCACAGGCCCGGCATAAAGTCCGGACGCCAGCGCCAGTTGCGCGATCACGGCCTGCGCGGCAACGGGGCCGCCCTTGTCGCACAGCACCTTGAGACGGCGCAGCGTCGAGACCGGCAAGGTCGAGAATCCATCCAGCCGCAAATCGTCGCGACCATCGGCCGGCAGCACGACCAAGGCAATGCCGCGCTCCTTCGCCAGCCGATGCACCGCAGCCAGCCCGTATGACCAATAGGGCTCGCCGCCGATCAGCCGCACCAAAATGCCGCGGGCGTGCGAGAGCGTCCGCTCGATATAGGTATCGACCGACAGCGGATGGCGCAGCTCCGCGAGATTGGCGAGCCGCAGCGACGGCAACGCAGCGCGGCCGCGCCGCCAGCCGGCCGCGAAGGCAGCAAGATCGCTGTCGGAAAACGACAACACCACGAGATCGGCCGGATCCTGGCCGAGGTCCCTAGGCGTCGCGGTCTCCTCAAGGCCGCGGCTCTCGCGGAAGACGACGTGCATCAGACACCAAGCCGTGCCCTGATCGCGGCTTCATCGATGTCCGCATGTTCGCCGATCACGACGAGCTTCGACTGCCGCGCCCGTGCGCCCCAGGGCATGTCGAACTGATGCCGCACCCGTTCGCCGACCGATTGCACCAGCAGCCGCATCGGCTTGCCTTCGACCGCGATGTAGCCCTTGGCGCGCAGCACGTTCTGCTCACGCGCCAGTCCCTTGATCGAGGCGACCAGCGCGTCGACATCCGAAACTTCCGGAAGATCGATCACGACGGAATTGAAATCGTCGTGCTCGTGTTCCTCCTCGCCATCGTGATGCGACGGCCGCGCCGCGAGATCGTTTTCCGCCGCCGCCTCGAGGCCGAGGATCACGCGCGCGTCGATCGTGCCGTCGACGACGGGCAGCATCGGCACCTCGCGCGGCATCTCGGCCCCGATCACCGCTTTCGCTGCCTTGATCCCCTCCGCCCCGGCAAGGTCGGCCTTGGTCAGCAGCACGAGATCGGCGCAGGCAATCTGGTCCTCGAACACTTCGGACAGCGGCGTCTCGTGGTCGAGATTGTCGTCCGCTGCGCGCTGCGCGTCCACCGCGGCCGGATCAGGCGCAAACCGGCCGGCGGCGACAGCCTCCGCATCGGCCAGCGCGATCACGCCGTCGACCGTGATCCGCGAGCGGATCTCCGGCCAGTCGAACGCTTTCAACAGCGGCTTCGGCAGGGCGAGCCCCGAGGTCTCGATCACGATATGATCGGGCTTCACGTTCCGCGCCAGCAACTGCTCCATCGCCGGGATGAAATCGTCGGCGACCGTGCAGCAGATGCAGCCATTGGCGAGCTCGACGATGTTCTCGGCCGGGCAATTGGCGTCGGCGCACGACTTCAGGATGTCGCCATCGACGCCTTCGCTGCCGAATTCGTTGACCAGCACTGCGAGTTTCTTGCCGTTGGCATTGCGGATCAGATGCTGGATCAGCGTCGTCTTGCCGGAGCCGAGAAAGCCGGTCACGACGGTGACCGGAATTTTGGCGAGCGTGGTCATTCTGCGGCCTCCGGCACGACGGGAAGAGGTGGAATGCGGGCGAGCGATTGCTTGCGGAAGATCTCCGGACGGCTGCGCCACGGCACGATGCCGTCAGGCGCCGCCGCATAGGCGGAGGCACCGGCGATCACATCCGCGGCATTATCAGCGGACAGTCGGCCGTAGACATAGGACCATCGCCCCGGCGCGCTGAGCGCGACCGAGCAACCCTGGCTGCAGGCCGACAGGCATGCGACGGGAACCAGATTGACGTCATCGGGCACGCCGGCCTCGACGAGCGCGGCATGCAGGCGCGCACCGGGCGCGAGCTCACCTTCCGCCGGCGTCTGGCCGGCGCGGCAGGTGATGCAGACATGGAGTGTAACGCTCATCGCCCTTCCTGGATTGACGGCGGGAGCGATGAGGCACACGAACCGATTTTGGACAGGTTCGTTCCCCGTCGCGGAACACCCCGTCCGCCGGTCTCACAACATGCTGCGTTGGCAGGTCTCCCGGCTTGCGGAGCAGGTTTTACCCTTCGATGCCCGCCTTCCCGACTCCATATGGAATCAGTGGCTTGGGCATCTCTCCGGTCACGGTCGCGGGGGCGGCTGCGCTTCGGGCGAACCTTGCGGTCATCGCCCTATCGCATTCCCTCTTCGCCTGTCGTAGGACAGGAACCAACGCAGGACCACCATTCGTCCAAGCCTCGCACTTGTCAAGCCGAAGGAACGTAATGACTTCAGATGGAAACGACGCTGCGGACGGCGCCATCGGCACCGATTCTTCGCTGGATGCGCGCCACGCGGACAAGATGGCGAAAAAGAAGGCCGCCCGCGACCGCATCATGGCGACCAAGAGCGGCGAAAAGGGTCTGATCATCGTCCATACCGGCGCCGGCAAAGGAAAATCCTCCTCCGCCTTCGGCATGATCGTGCGCTGTGTGGCGCACGGCTTTCCCTGCGCCGTGGTGCAGTTCATCAAGGGCGCCTGGGATACCGGCGAGCGCCGCCTGCTTACCGGGCATTTCGGCGATCTCTGTCAGTTTCACGCGATGGGCGAAGGCTTTACCTGGGAGACGCAGGATCGCGCCCGCGACATCGCGGCAGCGCAAGCGGGCTGGGAGAAGGCCAAGCAGCTGATCGCAGACCCGAGCCTGCGCATGGTCGTGCTCGACGAGATCAACATCGCGCTACGCTACGATTATCTCGCGATCGCCGATGTCGTCGACTTCCTGACGACGTCGAAGCCGCCGATGACCCATGTCGTGCTCACCGGGCGCAACGCCAAGGACGAACTGATCGAGATCGCCGATCTCGTCACCGAGATGACGCTGGTGAAGCATCCGTTCCGCTCCGGCATCAAGGCCCAGCCAGGCGTCGAGTTCTGACAGACAGCACCATGGCGCGCGCATTGATGATCCAGGGAGCCGGCTCGGACGTGGGCAAATCGCTCATCGTCGCCGGCCTTGCGCGCGCGGCCAGACGGCGCGGCCTGCGCGTGCTGCCGTTCAAGCCGCAGAACATGTCGAACAATGCGGCCGTGACCGTCGACGGCGGCGAGATCGGCCGCGCGCAGGCCGTGCAGGCGCTTGCCGCCGGCGTCGAGCCGCACACCGACATGAACCCGGTGCTGCTCAAGCCCGAGAGCGATGTCGGCGCCCAGATCATCGTGCACGGCAAACGGATCGCCACCGCACGCGCGCGCGAATATGCCGGCATGAAACCGTCGCTGATGGGCGCGGTGCTGGAGAGTTTTGCGCGCCTGAAGCAGCGCGCCGATCTGGTGCTGGTGGAGGGCGCCGGCAGCCCCGCCGAGGTCAACTTACGCAAAGCCGACATCGCCAATATGGGCTTTGCACGCCGGGCCGACGTGCCGGTGGTGCTGGTCGGCGACATCGACCGCGGCGGCGTGATCGCGCAGCTCGTCGGCATCAAGACGGTGATCGATCCTGATGATGCCGCGATGATCCAGGGCTTTGTCATCAACAAATTCCGCGGCGATCCGACATTGTTCGACGACGGCTACCGCCTGATCGAAGCCCGCACCGCCTGGCGCGGCTTTGGCGTGCTGCCCTGGTTCGTCCGTGCCGGCGAACTTCCGGCCGAAGATGCGCTCGGGCTCGGCGAGGCACGCAAGCCCGGTCAGTGCAAGATCGCGTTCCTGGCGCTGTCGCGGATCGCCAATTTCGACGACCTCGATCCGCTGAAGCTCGAGCCCGGCGTCGATCTCGTGATGGTACGTCCAGGCGAAGCCATCCCGGGTGATGCGAAGCTCGTCATCCTGCCCGGCTCGAAATCGACCCGCGGCGATCTCGCCTTCCTGCGCGCGCAGGGCTGGGACATCGACCTCCTGGCGCATCATCGCCGCGGCGGCCATGTCCTCGGCCTGTGCGGCGGCTACCAGATGCTCGGACACAGCGTCGCCGATCCCGATGGGATCGAAGGTCCTGCCGGCGAAACGCGCGGTCTCGGGCTGCTCGATGTCACGACCACCATGACCGAACAGAAGACGCTGACGCGCGTCAGCGCGGTGCATGCCGCGACCAGCCAGCCGATCAGCGCCTACGAGATCCATATCGGCCGCACCGATGGCCCCGATCGCGCGCGGCCTTTTGCATCACTCGACGGTACGGCTGAGGGCGCGGTTTCTGCCAACGGGCGCGTTCACGGCAGCTATCTGCACGGCCTGTTCGCCTCGGACGAATTTCGCAAGGCTTTCCTCGCGCAACTCGACATCGCGGCGGCTGATCAGCCCTACGGCGCCAGGGTCGAGACCGCACTCGATGCGCTTGCCAAGCACATCGAGACCCATCTCGATGTCGACGGCCTGCTCGCGCTGGTGCGTTAAACGGGCAGCACGGCGGAAAGACGAGACCATTCGGCCTCGCTGCCCGGCAAGCCGAGGCGCAGCCATCCCGGTTTCTGCTGGAAAACCCGCGACCAGATCTGTGCACGCGCAAGCTTCGCCTGCGCGGCCAACGCATCGCCGGTCTCGTAGAGCCGGAACAACAGCGTGCCGCCGAGCAGCGTCCAGCCCTGCGATCGCGCCGCCGCGTCGAGCCTGACGCAGTCGTCCGCGAGCCGCGCGGCCGTGGCCTTGGCCCAGTCGCGATCGAGCAACGCGCGCCGTCCGATCGCAATCGCGGCGCCCGAAACCGGCCATGGGCCCGCCATCGCGGCAAGCGCGGCGATGTCTGCCTCGCTGCCGACAGCGAAGCCGAGCCGCAAGCCGGCAAGTCCGTAAAACTTGCCGAATGAGCGCAGGATCAGGAGCCCGGCGCGTCCTGCTTCCGGTGCAAGAGACAGGTCAGGAACGGCGTCCACAAAACTCTCGTCGATGACGAGCCGGCCAACGCGCGGCAACAGCGCCAGCAACTCCTGCCGGTCGTGGCGTCGTCCATCGGGATTGTTCGGATTGACGACGACGGCAATGTCCGCTCCCGCGAGCGCGGCGAGATCGGACATCTCGGCGACGTCCCAGCCGGCGGCCGACAACACCGCGGCATACTCATTGTAGGTCGGCGCCAGGATCCGCGCCCGCCCCTTGAGCGCCAGATGCGGCAGCAACTGAATGGCGGCCTGCGCACCGCCCATCGCCACCATCGGTGCGTCGGTGCCGTAGGGCTGCCGCGCGGCGGCGTGCAGCGATTCAAGATCGGATCGCGACGGCAACGCGCTCCAGTGCCGCGGCTCGACATCGACCAGGGGATACGGCACCCGATTAATCCCGGTCGACAGGTCGATCCAGTCGTCCGCGGCGCCGCCGAAGCGCTGCTGGGCGACATCAAGATTCCCGCCGTGCTCCCGCATGCGTCGCTCCTTCACGCCAGCGCCAGGGCGACGAACGCCGCAGCCAACAGCACCATGGCGTAGCGATAGAGTTTCAGCCCGGTGAGGACGTCAGCACCAGCCGGATCGCGCGCCCCCTCGTTCAGCCAGGGCTCATCGGCGATGTGACCGTGATAGATGCGGGGACCGCTGAGCCGGACGCCGAGCGCGCCGGCCATCGCGGCTTCCGGCCAGCCGGCATTCGGCGAGCGATGCCGCCGCGCATCGCGCAACATGCATGACCACGCCTGCGAACGGTTCGGCGCGAGCAGCACGAACAGAAGACCCGTCAACCGCGCTGGAACGAGATTGGCGAGATCGTCGATCCGGGCGGCCGCCCAGCCAAAGGCTTCGTGCCGCTCGGTGCGATGACCGATCATGGAGTCCAGTGTGTTGATCGCCTTGTAGCCAAGGATCCCCGGCAGGCCGAACAGCGCGCCCCAGAACACCGGCGCCACGATGCCGTCGGATGCATTCTCGGCGAGGCTCTCGATGGTGGCGCGCGCGATGCCGGCGTCGTCGAGCGTCGCCGGATCACGCCCGACAATTTGCGCGACCGCCGAACGCGCGGCTGTGATGTCGCCGGATAGAAGAGGATTTGCCACCGCGGCGACATGGTCATGCAGCGAACGCGCGGCAACCAGCGGCCATGCCAGGACACCGACGAGGACAACGCGAACCCATCCGGATGCGAGCACGGACTGAACGGTCCAACCGAGCGCGATCACCAGCGCGATCACGAGGATCGCAGCCGCAATGCCAGCCCCGCGCCGAAACGCCGGCGGATCGGAGGCGCGGTTCCATGCGCTGTCGACAAGATGGATCAGCCGGCCGAGCCAGCTCACGGGATGGCCGATGCGGGCAAACAGCCACGCCGGCCAGCCGATCAAGGCATCCACCGCCATCGCCACCGCCATCGCTCCCGCAAAACCCACGCAACCCTCTCCTCGCCGCGATCCCCCTGATGCGCAAGACATCGGCCGAGCGCAAGCCCTCCGGGACGGATTTCGGCTTTGTCTTTCTCCGCGATTGGTGGTTAGAGCGTTTGTGAACGACGTGCGTACCGGTCGCACAGGAGATGATATGGCCGTCATTCTGATCACGGGGGGAGCCCGGTCCGGCAAAAGCCGACGCGCCGAACTTCGTGCGCGCAGCTTTCCGGGACAGCCGGTCTATATCGCGACCGCCGAGGCACTCGATGCGGAAATGAATGAGCGGATCGCCAAGCATCGCGCGCGGCGCGGCAGCGACTGGATCGAGCGCGAGGTGCCGCTCGATCTCGTTGAAGTGCTGTCCGAGACCGATGGCGGCGGCGCGAGGCTGGTCGATTGTCTGACGCTCTGGCTATCCAATCTGCTGCATGCCGGGCGCGACTGGTCGCAGGAAGTGACGCGGCTGGCGGATGCGCTGTCGCGCCAGCACGGCCCGGTCGTACTGGTCACCAACGAGGTCGGTCTCGGCATCGTGCCGGACAATGCATTGGCGCGGACTTTCCGCGACGCCGCGGGAATCATGAACCAGACTATCGCCGGCATCGCGGACGAGGTCGAGTTCGTCGTTGCGGGCCTGCCAATGAAGCTTAAATGAAGTCCGAGATCGATCCTGCCAAAGGCCCCGCGATGGTCTCATTCGACGATACGTTTCGCCGCCAACTGCACGAACTGTTCGTGTGGCGGCGCGACGTGCGGCGGTTCCGGGCCGATCCGCTGCCGGATGGCACGATCGAGCGGCTGATCGAGATCGCCTGCCTGTCGCCTTCGGTCGGCCTGAGCCAGCCCTGGCGGTTCGTCATTGTCGACGACGAGGCACGACGCCGCGCCGTCATCGACGACTTCAGGGCCTGCAACGCCGATGCGCTGCGGTCCTATTCGGGCGAGCGTGCCGCCAAATATGCCGCGTTGAAATTATCAGGCCTGGAGGAAGCGCCGGGCCATCTCGCCGTGTTTGCCGAGAAGACCGACCAGATCGGCGCCGGTCTCGGCCGCGCGACGATGCCGGAGACGTCGGAATATTCCGTGGTGGCCGCGATCTGCTCGATGTGGCTTGCCGCGCGCGCCGAAGGCATCGGCATCGGCTGGGTATCGATCCTCAATCCACAACGCATTCATGACGTTCTGGAAATCCCGCACTCCTGGAAATTTATCGGCTATCTCTGCATCGGTTACCCCCAGACCGAATGCGACCGTCCGGAGCTCGAACAGGCCAAGTGGGAATCGCGGCGAGGTCCGGATGAATTCACCATCCGACGCTGACCGGGCCCCTGCCGGCGACCGCACCTCAAGCTGTGACGCGCACTGGCGCGCCGACATCGCCTCGCTGGTCTTTCCCGTCCCGGAGCACCGCGCCATCTGCGCAGTGCATCGGGGCGCCTTTCGCACGCTGCTTGGCACCGATCCGACGGCGGACGCATGTCTCGCCCATTTCAGGCGATTTGAACAAGCCTTCAAGGCAGCCGCACGCGCCAAGATCGAGCGCAAGCGCATTCCCCTTGGAACAAATTTGCATCTTACCAGTCGCGACATCACCCGAAAGCTGCTAGAAGCCGATCAAATCGAATGTGGAGAACGACCATGAGCCAGTCCCAGACCGCGCAAACCCAGGTTACTCAAGCTCAGGTCACGCTGCCGATCGCTACCCGACAGGTCGGACGGCTTGCGCAGTCGTTGATGGCCATGACGCTCGGCCTGTTCATCGTCGGCGTGGTCGGCTTCTCGCACATCGACGTGATCCACAACGCCGCGCATGACGTGCGCCATTCCAACGCCTTCCCCTGCCACTGACCGCCTTTGCATGAGCACGTTTCGCTCGATCGTCTTCTCGTCGGTCATTGCCGGGTTCATCGTCGGCCTGATCGTCACCGCGGTCCAGCAATTCGGCACCGTTCCCCTGATCCTCAGGGCCGAGGTCTATGAGAAGACGGCCGCGCACAAGCACGAAGCCGCTGCGCCACCGCAGGCGATCCTCGTCCATGATCATGCGGATCATGATCATGCCGCGGAGGCCTGGGAGCCGCGCGACGGTCTGGAACGCAACGTCTATACCGCGGGAGCAAACATCCTGACCGCGATCGGCTTTGCGCTTCTGCTCTGCGGCTTTCTCGCAGTTCGCAGCGGCGCGACCGGCGAGGAGATCTCGTGGCATGAAGGCTTGATGTGGGGCCTTGCGGGTTTTGCCGTCTTCACCATCGCTCCGGGCCTCGGACTGCCGCCTGAATTGCCGGGCGTCCCCACCGCTCCGTTGCTCTCGCGTCAGATCTGGTGGGTGACGGCGGTGCTGGCGACCGCAGCCGGCCTCGGACTGATCGTGTTCCGGCGCTCGATGCCGGCCGCCATCGCCGGCGTGGTCCTGATCATGCTGCCGCATCTGATCGGCGCGCCCGAGCTGCAACATGTCGAGACCAACGTGCCTTCGTCCCTGTCGCATCAGTTCGTGGTCGCCGTCACGCTGACCAGCCTGGTGTTCTGGTCCCTGCTGGGCAGCCTGACGAGCGCCGCATTCGCCTATTTCGATCGGCCGGGCTCATCCGCTCGCAGTTGACAGCCGCTGCCTGAAAAACGCCGTTATCTCATCGCGGGCCGCGATGGTCGGCTGGCCGGCCTCGTCGATCAGATGCACCGTCACGACGCTGTGCGGTGTCGTGACGAAATGCCGGAAGAACGGCGGCACATCGCGGTTTGCAGCGCTGTCGGGAAGCACTCGCCCGATGAATCGGTCGCCGAGCGCCTCGCGATAGGCCGCAAAGCGCTGCGCCATGCAGAACTTGTCACCCTCAAAGCGATACGCCAGCACGGTCAGGTCCTCGCGCTCCAGCCGCTCGCGCACCGCTTTGACCTGCTCCGGCGCGATCTCGATGCCCGCCGGATCGTTCAATGGCAATGACGGCTGTGAAAGCACCGGCGCCAGCATCGACGGCTCCAGCATCATGGTGAGCGCGAAATTGCCGGTAAAGCACATCCCGATGGCCCCGACGCCCGGACCGCCGCATTCGCCATGGGCAAATCGCGCCAGCGCACGTAGCCATTGCGTCACGGGACTCGACTGGTTTGCGGCCATCGCACGAAACTCCGCGCTGGCGCAGGCGCGCTGAAACACCGCGGCACCCTCCTCCGCGCTCGCAATAGCGCCGTCACGGCCGAACAGCGACGGCATATAGACGGTGAATCCGGCATCGCGAACCCAGCGGGCGAAGCGCGCCACGTGCGGGCTGATGCCCGGCATCTCCGCCATCACGATCACCGCAGGACCTGCGCCGCCAACATGGACGGTCTTGCCGGCACCATCGAGGGTAATTTGGCGGCGCTCGAAATCCTCGAGCGGATCGTCCTGGGTCATCGGCCGGTTCGGCATCGGCGGTCCTCCTGATCGGGATCGGCAGCGTCTCGGCGTCAGAGTTGCGATTTTCCGGCCCGGCAGCTAGTGTCAAAAATGACATTGATCGCGGATTTTATGACATGGCCAATTTTACGACATGACCAAGGTCGCGGTTGTCGAGATCGACGGCTGCCTCGCGTCGGCGGCCGCCATCACCCACGACGTGCTGGCCATCGCCAACCGGATCAGCACGACGAAGCGCGCGCGCTTCGAGGTGACGACGCTGCGTTATGGGCCGAGGCGGCACGCCGGCCGATTGCGCGGCGCCGACCTCGTCATCGTTCCCGGACTCGGCTCGGCATCGGCCGGCGAACTGGAGCGGAAGCTGGCGACACCGGCATGTCGGCACGCCCGCGACATGCTGGTCACGGCGTTCGCGAACGGCGCGATGCTCGCCGCGTCATGCGCCAGCAGTTTCCTGTTGGCGGAGACCGGCCTGCTCGACGGCAAGCGAGCGACAACCACATGGTGGTTCGCGCCGCTGTTTCGGCAACGCTATCCGAATGTCGAACTGATGACGGAGCGGATGGTGGTGGCCGACTGGCCGATCGCAACCGCCGGCGCGGCGATGGCGCAGATGGACCTGATGCTAGCGGTGATCACGCGTTTCGGCAGCCCGGCGCTCGCCAAGGGCTGCGCCAATTACCTGCTGCTCGGCGAGCGGCATTCGCAGGCGCCATTCATGGCGATCAATTATCTTGCCAGCCAGGACCCCAAGGTCGCCAGGGCCGAGAAATGGGTGCGCAGCAACATCGCGCGCGACTTCACGATCGGGGACGTCGCCGCTGCCGTCGCGCTGGCGCCACGGACATTTGCCAGACGGCTCGAGGCGATCTGCGGCGTGTCGCCCATTCAATTCGTGCAACGCATCAGGATCGAGACGGCGCGGTCGCTGCTCGAGACCACGCGCCTTTCGGTCGAAGAGATCGCGGGCAAGGTTGGATATGCCGAGCCATCGACCCTCCGCCGGCTGATCCGGCGCGAAACGCGGCAGTCGCCGCGGCATTTCCGCTCAGCTGGTTGATCCGCAACGACGCCGCATCCGCGATGAAATCATGACGCCGAGAGCCACGCGAACGCGCGGCGCAAAAATGCCGGCGCATCCTTTTCGACTGGCGTTCCATGGGCCATCAGCACCTTTTCGGCGGGCCACGCCAGAATCCTTTGCAAGGCCGCGCGCGGCGCGGCGGCCCGTGAAGGCAACGCGGAACTTGACCGTCGGGCGCCGCATCCAACGCCGCGCGCTCCGCCGGCGTTGCGGGTTCATTTACCATGCCCGGCGTGACAGGCCGCGGACAAGGGGCAATGTCGATCATCGGTTCCGATTGCGCCGCGGCCAATTGCAACGATCGGGTTTACGCAACCTTAGACGATTTGATCCAAATGTTGCGCGTGCACGACGCGATTGGGATGAAGCGGCCGATGTCGCAGAAGTCGGACCTCGAGGGACACAGGCTGGCCTTCGCTGATGACGCCGCGCGTCACCTCGCGGCGAATGACGCGGATCGTGGCGCTGTGATGCCGCGCACAACCACCGGCCGGATGTCAAGCGCGTCCACAAGTCGGCCGCAGGCGGCAATCGCGCATTCACCGCGGTCCGGCGCGGGCGCGCTGGTCTCCGCGCTGCGTGAGGCCGACTGGCTCACGGCTGACCGTGTCACCGCCTTCACCCGCGTATTTCTCGTCCTGTTCATCGGCTGCATCGCGATCATCCCATGGGCTGCACCGACGACGGATGTCGGCCATGATTTCGCAGCGTTCTGGACGGCGGCAAAGCTCGCGCTCGAAGGCCGCGCCGGCGACGCCTATGGCGACACGGGCCGCGCCGCCGTAGCCGCCGTACTCGGTCAGAACACCTACGCACCGTTCTTCTACCCGCCGACGTCGCTGCTGTTCTGGATGCCCTTCGCGCTGGTCCCCTTTGCAACGGCCGCCGTCGTCTGGATTGTCGCGACCGGCGCCGCCTATGCAGCCGCGGTGAGAGCCATGCTCGAGCGCGGCTCCGTCGTTCCCGCGCTCGCCTTTCCCGCCGTGTGGGTGTGCGCGCTGTTCGGACAGAATTCGCTGTTCTCGGCGGCCCTGCTCGGCGGATCGGCCGCCACGCTGGACCGCTATCCGGTGATCGCTGGCGTGCTGCTCGGCTGCTTCAGCTACAAGCCGCAGATCGCCCTGCTTGCGCCGCTGGTGCTGATCCTGGCGCGGCGCTGGCGCGCGCTCGCCGCGGCGGCCGCAACGACGCTCGTGCTTGTACTGGCGGCCACCGCCCTCTTCGGGATCGACCCGTGGATCAAATTCGTTGCGGTTCTGCCGGAGGCGAGCGCCTGGAGCCTCGGCGGCGGCCCCGGTTTCGAGAAGTTCGCCAGTCCCTATGCCGCGGTCAGGCTGGCCGGCGGATCCAGCGGCGCGGCCTGGCTCGTCCAGGTGACCACGGCCGCGATCGCGATCGCCGTCCTGATCCTGGTGCTGCGAAAACGTCCCGGCGGCGCCGCCGAGATCGCGCTGATGGTGGCGATGACCGGCCTGTGCGTGCCGTCGCTCGGCAACTATGAGGTCGTGATCCTGGCGATCCCGGGTGCGTGGCTGATCGCGCAGGCGCTTGCGCAGGGCTGGCTGCCCTATGAACGCCTCGCTCTCGCTGCGCTTTATTTGACGCCGTTCGCGATGGTGCCTGCGGGCGCCAACGGCCTGCAACTGGCACCGATCGCCGCTGCGGCGGTTGCCATCCTTGTCGTGCGCCGCATCAGGCATCTGCCATTCCTCGATGCTCCCGCCGAAATCGCCAATCACTGATTTGCCCGACGGCGCAAGCCCCCCAGCAAAAATAGCGCAACTCCGTGGGGAGAGTCGGTGTCGTCTCGGCGAAAGCCAGGACAACACCGAGCAAGCCGTTTGACATGCGCCGGCATCCTGCCGTGGAATTGTGACTGCGTGGCGGTCAGCGGCGCTGGTTGTAGACATCGATGCAGACGGCGCCAAGCAGGACGAGACCCTTGATCACTTGCTGATAATCGATGCCGATACCGAGGATCGACATGCCGTTGTTCATGACGCCCATGATCATGGCACCGACCACCGCGCCGCCGACCCGGCCGACACCGCCATAAGCCGACGCACCGCCAATGAAGCAGGCCGCGATCACATCGAGCTCGAAGCCGAGACCGGCCTTCGGCGTCGCGGTGTTGAGCCGGGCTGCGAACACCAGCCCGGCGAGCGCGGCCAGCACGCCCATGTTGACGAAGGTGAAGAAGGTGAGCCGTTCGGTCTTGACGCCCGACAGTTTCGCCGCCTTGGCATTGCCGCCCACCGCGTAGATCTGCCGCCCGATCACCGTCCGCCGCGTGACGAAGCCATAGAGCGCGATCAAGGCGGTCATGATCACGAGCACGTTGGGCAGGCCGCGATGCGAGGCGATCAGATAGGTGAAGTAGAGCACCGCACCCGCCAGCGCGATGCTCTTGACGATGAAAAACGCATAGGGCTCGACGGCGATGCCGTGCGCCTGCTCGCGCGCCCGGCTCCTGGCGGTGGCCAGGACCAGGACAAACGCCAGCACGATGCCGATCGCGAGCGACGTCGGATAGAGCGTGCCGGCGCTCGGGAACAGTTCGGGGATGAAGCCCGACGACAGCTTCTGGAAGGTCGGCGGGAACGGCCCGACCGACTGGCCCTGCAGCACCGCAAGCGCGAGGCCCTTGAACACCAGCATGCCCGCCAGCGTCACGATGAAGGACGGAATGCCGAAATAGGCCACCCAATAGCCCTGGGCCGCGCCGATCGCGGCGCCGACCAAAAGGCAGGCGACGAAGGCGATCGGGTAGCTGACATGGTAACGCACCATCAGCACCGCCGCGACGGCGCCGACGAAGCCCGCGACCGAGCCGACCGAAAGATCGATATGCCCGGTGACGATCACCAGCAGCATGCCGAGCGCCATGATGACGATGTAGCTGTTCTGCAGCACGAGATTGGTGAGGTTGAGCGGCTGCAACAGCGTGCCGTCGGTCACGATCTCGAAGAACAGCATGATCGCGAGCAGCGACAGCAGCATGCCGTAGTTGCGCAGATTGTTCTTGATGAAGCCGGAATGCCTGGGGGTCTCGGAAAGTGATACCGTCTTGTCGGTCATGGCGCCCCTCCTCCGGCGCGTGCCGCCCCTTCGTCGGCGCCGCGTTCGGACATTCTGACATTGCGCATGATGGCGCGCATGATCTTCTCCTGCGTCGCATCGTGCCTTGCGAACTCGCCGACGAAGGCGCCGTCATTCATCACGCAGATCCGGTCGCAGATGCCGAGCAGCTCGGGCATCTCCGAGGAGATCACCACGACGCCCCTGCCGGCCTCCGCCAGCTCGTTGATGATGGAGTAGATCTCGTATTTGGCCCCGACGTCGATCCCGCGCGTCGGCTCGTCCAGCAGCAGCACCCTCGGATCGGTCATCAGCCATTTCGACAGCACCACCTTCTGCTGGTTGCCGCCCGAGAGATCGCTGGTCGCCTGGTAGACGTCGGAACAGCGGATCCGCATCCGGGTGCGGTAGTCGCTCGCAGCTTTCAGCTCGGCGACATCGTCGATCACGCCGCGCTCCGACACCTGGCGCAGGCTCGCCACCGTCACGTTCTTGCGGACGTCGGCGGCAAGGATCAGCCCGAGCTGCTTGCGGTCTTCCGTGACATAGGCGATGCCGGCATCGATCGCGGCCGGCACGCTGGACAGATCGGCCTCGCGTCCATCGAGGCGGACCTTGCCAGAGACGTTGGTACCCCAGGCGCGGCCGAACAAGCTCATCGCGAACTCAGTGCGGCCGGCGCCCATCAGGCCGGCGATGCCGACCACCTCGCCGCGGCGTAGCGTGAAGTCGACGTTTTTGATCACCTGCCGCTCGGGATGCAGCGGGTGATACACCGACCAGTTCTCCACCGTCATCACGGGTTCGCCGATCTCCGCCTTCCGCTCGGGGAAGCGGTGCGCGAGATCGCGGTCGACCATGCTGCGGATGATGCGGTCCTCCTCGATGCGCTCGGTCCGGCAGTCGATGCTGTCGACGGTGCGGCCGTCGCGCAGCACCGTGATGCGGTCGGCGACGCGCGCAACCTCGTTCAGCTTGTGCGAGATCAGGATCGAGGCAATGCCCTGCTCGCGGAAGGCCAGGAGCCGCTCGAGCAAGGCGGCGCTGTCGGCCTCGTTGAGGCTTGCGGTCGGCTCGTCGAGGATCAGGAGGCGCACCCGCTTGGACAGCGCCTTGGCGATCTCCACAAGCTGCTGCTTGCCGACGCCGAGGTCGGTGACCAGCGTGTCCGGCGGTTCCCGCAAGCCGACCTGCGCCAACAGTTCGGCGGTCCGCCTATGCACCGCGTTGCGGTCGATGACGCCGAACCGCGACGGCGGATGCGACAGGAAGATGTTCTCGGCAATCGACATCAGCGGGATCAGCGCCAGCTCCTGATGGATGATGATGATCCCGAGCGCCTCGCTGTCGTTGATGTCGCGGAAGCGCCGCTCCTCGCCGTCGAACACGATCGATCCATCGTAGCTTCCTGCCGGATAGACCCCGCTCAGCACCTTCATCAAGGTCGACTTGCCGGCGCCGTTTTCGCCGACCAGCGCATGGATCTGCCCGGCCTCGACGGTGAAGCTGACCTCGCGCAGCGCCTGCACGCCGGCAAAGCTCTTGCTGACGCCGCGCATCTCAAGCATTGCCGTCATCGGATCATGTCCCGCAGCGTCGATCGTCCCCGGCGCGGTTCGCCGCCGCTCACCCGCCTGTCAGCCCTAGTCGAATTGCGAGCGCTTGTAATAGCCGCTGTCAATCAGGACTTTCTCCCAATTGGTCTTATCCACCACGACCGGCTTGAGGAGATAGGACGGAACCACCTTGACCCCGTTGTTGTAGGTCTTGGTATCGTTGACGCTGACGTCCTTCTTGCTCAACACGGCGTCGACCATGTCGGCCGTCACCTTGGCGAGGTCGCGGGTATCCTTGAAGATGGTCGAATATTGCTCGCCGCGCAGCATCGCCTTGATCGAGGGGACTTCGGCATCCTGCCCGCTGATGTACGGCATCGGCTGGTCCTTGCTGCCGTAACCAACGCTCTTCAGCGAGGAGATGATGCCGATCGACAGGCCGTCATAGGGCGACAGCACCGCATCGACGCGCTTCTTGCCGTAGAACGCACTGAGCAGGTTGTCCATCCGCGCCTGCGCGGTCGCGCCGTCCCAGCGCAGCGTCGCGACCTTGTTCATGCCCGTCTGGCCGCTGCCGACCACGAGCTTGCCGCTGTCGATATAGGGCTTCAACACCGACATCGCGCCGTCGTAGAAGAAGTACGCATTGTTGTCGTCGGGCGAACCGCCGAACAGTTCGATGTTGAAGGGCCCCTTGCCCTCCTTGAGCCCGAGCGCGTTCTCGATCGACTGGGCCTGCAACACGCCGACCTGGAAATTGTCGAAGGTCGCGTAATAGTCGACATTGGGGGTGTCGCGGATCAGACGGTCATAGGCAATCACCGTGATGCCCTGGGCCTTGGCCTGCTTCAAGACATCGGACAAGGTGGTGCCGTCGATGGCGGCGATGACCAGCACCTTGGCACCCTTGGTCACCATGTTCTCGACCTGGGAGAGCTGGTTCGGAATGTCGTCTTCGGCATATTGCAGATCGGTGCCGTAGCCGCGCTCCTTCAGCACCTTGACCATGTTGTTGCCGTCGTCGATCCAGCGTGCCGAGGATTTGGTCGGCATCGCGATGCCGATGGTCGGCTTGCTCTGGGCCATGGCGTCGCGATCCGACACCGTCGCGGCAAGGCCGGCCAGCGCGAGCGCAAACAAGCTGGTCTTCAATTTGAACATGCTTCACTCCCTCGTTTTCTTTGAGTTGCGATTCCGTTTGCCGTGGACAGCGTCAATCGGCAGCTATCATTCGTGGGCGGACCGCAGATCTACGGCGGTGTCAGACCGGCGCCGGGACCGTCACGAACCGAAATTGCGGAATGTCGATCGAACCCGTCAACAGCGCCAATGCTCACTCCGCACGATCGGCCATGTCGATCCCGCAATGCCCGGTTCATCCGCGAGTCATGCCGTGGAACGAACAAGACGCAGGAACGACGTGGATGATCTTGAGGCGCCCATCTCCCGGAATTGTTGGCGAGCGCCAGCATCCGCCAGAACCTCCGGCGGTGTGGCCCTGCTTTTTGCGCCCTTTGATTGATGTTGCTCCCACCGCACGGATGCAAGCACCGACTGGCCATTTATTTAATTATCCGAAGAAATTGATCGGGGATGTGGAGGATCGCGAGGCGCCGTTTGGAATTGTCGACAAGTCTCATAGCTCTCCAGGTCGCACGAAACCAGTTTTGGCAACCTTCGGTGGGATTGTGCCCCTACCCTGCTATGGACGCAAGCTCCATTTATTTAACAACACGAATAAATTTGCCGAAACTGGCAGCGGCCTTCAGGCATCGATGTCAGAGAGATCGTCGACGACCAGCAGTGCCTCGGCAAAATCGTCGTCGCTGAAATAGGTGCTGCGGGTGATGACGACGGGGATACCGGCGCCTGCCGCGGCAGCAAGGCCGTTGCCGGAATCCTCAACGGCGACGCAATCTCCCGGCCCGAGCCCGAGCCGGGTCAGGACCTCGGTGTAGACATCGGGCGCCGGCTTCTTCCGCGGCACGTCGTCGCCGGCAACGATCGCCTCGAACTGATCGGCCCAGTCCAGCCCGAGCGAAACCGAGAGTAGCGCATCGATATTGCCATGCGAGGTGGTCGTTGCGATCGCCAGGCGCTGGCCGCGGCTGCGCGCGCCGGCGAGCCAGGCCCTGACGCCCGGCCGCAACGGACAACCGCCGGCGGCGATCAGCGCGGCGTAGCGCGCGGTCTTGATCCTGTGCAGGTCGGCGATCTCGGCGAATGTCAGCATTGGGACCGCGTTGCGCTGGTCGAAGGCGCGGATGCGCTCCTTGCCGCCGGCCACCCGAAGCAGCCGCGCATAAGTGACCTGGTCCCAAAACCAATCGAGGCCGGCTTCGGCAAAGGCCTCATTGAAAGCGCGGCGGTGCACCTCCTCGGTTTCGGCGAGCGTGCCGTCGACATCGAAGATCAAGGCGCGAGCGCTCGCAATGATGTCGCGCATCCCGGCGGACCGGATCACGGCGAGCGCCTCGTTCATCGTCCCTCGCCCGGCGCACCGGCGCCTTTGACGAACACCCGGCTGGCAAGCACGTCGCCGGCCTCGATCGACATCACATCGTCGGCGGTGAGCGTGCGGTCGAGCTTCGCCACGATCCGGTTGGCCTGGCGCAACCGGATGCGGTCGAGCGCGTTGCGGATCGAGCGCGCATTGGAGAACAGCGGCTGTTCCTTCCGCACGGCAATGTAACGGATGAAGGCCTCGCGTGCTTCGGGAGAGAAACGATAATTCTGCTGCTGCAACATCAGCTCGGCGATCCAGAGCAGTTCGCCGTCCGAATAGTCCGGGAAGTCGATGTGATGCGCGATGCGGGAGCGGAAGCCCGGATTGCTCTGGAAGAACTTCTCCATGCGGTCGCCATAGCCGGCCAGGATCACCACCAGATCCTCGCGCTGCTGTTCCATCACCTGCAGCAGGATCTCGATCGCCTCCTGCCCGTAGTCGCGCTCGTTTTCGGGGCGATAGAGGTAATAGGCCTCGTCGATGAACAGCACGCCGCCCATCGCCTTCTTCAATATCTCTTTCGTCTTCGGCGCGGTGTGGCCGATATATTGGCCGACGAGGTCGTCGCGCGTGACGCTGATGACGTGGCCGCGGCGCACGAAGCCGAGCCGATGCAGGATTCCGGCCATCCGCAGCGCGACCGTGGTCTTGCCGGTGCCGGGGTTGCCGGTGAACGACATATGCAGAGTCGGAAACGTCGTCGCCAGCGCCATCTTCTGCCTGATGCGTTCGACCAGCAGCAGCGATGCAATCTCGCGGATGCGGGTCTTCACCGGTTTCAGGCCGATCAATTCGGAATCGAGCTGGTCGAGCACGTCGCCGATGCCGAGGTCGGCGAATTCGTGGCGAAGGTCGATGGTCTCGAGCGGGGTCTCGCGGATTTGTTCTTGCGCCTGGGTCATGATCCCTTCTCGCCTGGAAAAGCTCCGTCGCCGCGGGGGCGACGACGGAGAAGTGCATCCGGACCAGGGCGGTCGAGGGAGCAACCCGCCTGGTTTGCAAGCCGGACGCGGTCAATGATCGGTGTAGCGTTCGCCTTCGGGGCGGCCCGCTGCATAGGAATGGGTCGCGTAACGCAGATTGCGTCCGGCGGCCTCCTGACGGTCGAGCCGGAAGCCCGGCTCCTCCCGCGGCCGGTTGACGATGAAGGAGATGCGAACCGACTCCCAGCCCGGGCTGGAATCAAAGCCGGAGATCCGGATATAGCGGTCGCCATAGACCCGCCGGCAGTCGGCGAGCTCCTTCATGATGCCGGCCGCATCGCGCAGGTCGAACATCGGCAGGCCCCACATGTCCCAATAGGTGTTGCGGGGATGCGGATCGTCGGTGAACTCGATGTTCACCGCCCAGCCCTTGTCGAGACAATATTGCACCTGTGCGGCGATCTGCTCGTCGGTCAGATCGGGCAGGAACGAGAAGCAGCCTTGGGTCACGCGCATGAGAACCTCCTCTCAGACCGCCATGCTCGGCGTGGGAACGAAATCGGGGGCGTCGGTCGACTCGTAGTTGAAGGTGACGTCCTTCCAGACGTCGAGCGCCTCGCGCAGCGGCGTGCAGGTCTGCGCCGCCTTGGCCAGGATCTCCGGCCCTTCGTGGACGTAGTCGCGCCCCTCGTTGCGGGCGAGGATCATGGCCTCCAGCGCGACGCGGTTGGCGGTGGCGCCGGCCTGGATGCCGCGGGGATGGCCGATGGTGCCGCCGCCGAACTGCAGCACGACGTCCTCGCCGAGCAGATCGAGCAGCTGATGCATCTGGCCGGCATGAATGCCGCCGGAGGCCACCGGCATCAGCTTGTTGAGGCTCGCCCAGTTCTGGTCGAAGAACACGCCGTGCTCCAGGTGCAGCGGATTGAAGTCCTCGCGGCAGATGTCGTAGTAGCCGCGGGTGGTGTTCGGATCGCCCTCGAGCTTGCCGACCACCGTGCCGGCATGGATGTGATCGACGCCGGCGAGCCGCATCCATTTCGCGATCACGCGGAACGAGACGCCGTGGCTGCGCTGCCGCGTGTAGGTCGAGTGGCCGGCGCGATGCAGATGCAGGATCATGTTGTTCTTGCGCGCCCACTTCGCCATCGACTGGATCGCCGTGTAGCCGATCACAAGGTCGATCATGACGATGTTGGAGCCGAGCTCATGGGCGAACTCGGCGCGCTCGTACATGTCCTCCATGGTCGCCGCGGTGACGTTGAGATAGGTCCCCTTGATCTCGCCGGTCGCGGCCTGCGCGCGGTTGACCGCCTCCATGCAGTAGAGGAAGCGCTCGCGCCAGTGCATGAAGGGCTGCGAGTTGATGTTCTCGTCGTCCTTGGTGAAGTCGAGCCCGCCTTTCAAGGCTTCATAAACGACGCGGCCATAGTTGCGGCCGGATAGGCCGAGCTTCGGCTTCACAGTGGCACCGAGCAAGGGACGGCCGAACTTGTCGAGCCGCTCGCGCTCCACCACGATGCCGGTCGCCGGGCCCTGGAATGTCTTCACATAGGCGGTCGGCAGCCGCATGTCCTCGAGCCGCAGCGCCTTCAGCGGCTTGAAGCCGAACACATTGCCGATGATCGAGGCGGTCAGGTTCGAGATCGAGCCCGGCTCGAACAGGTCGAGGTCGTAGGCGATATAGGCGAAGTAGCTGCCCGGCGAGTTCGGCACCGGATCGACGCGGTAACACTTCGCCCGGTATTTCTCCGCGGCCGTCAGCCGGTCGGTCCACACCACGGTCCAGGTCGCGGTCGAGGATTCGCCCGCCACCGCCGCGCAGGCTTCGGTCGGATCGACGCCGTCCTGCGGCGTGACGCGGAACAGAGCGATGACGTCGGTGTCCTTGGGCTCGTAGTTCGGCTCCCAATAGCCCATCCGCTTGTATTCCATCACGCCGGACTTGTAGCGATCCTTGCCGCGCACCGTGATCGACTGCTGCATGTTCATCGAAATCTCCTGTGGTTCGTCGCCATTTGCTCAGGCGGCCTGGGTCATCTTTCCAATTTGCGGATCGAGCGCGCCGGCGCGATAGCGACGGGCCATCTCCGGCAGTGCCACCACCTTGATCCTGGCGGCATTGCCGGCCGTGCCGAATTGCTCGAAGCGGTCACGGCAGAGATCGCGCAACGCATCCATCGCAGGCTTCAGGAATTTGCGCGGATCGAACTCACTCCTCGACTGGACGGCGACCTTGCGGAAGGCGGCGGCCATCGCCAGACGGCAATCGGTGTCGATGTTGACCTTGCGCACGCCGTGCTTGATGCCGCGGACGATCTCCTCGACCGGCACGCCCCAGGTCTGCGGCATCTCGCCGCCAAACGCGTTGAACATGTCCTGCAGCGGCTGCGGCACCGAGGACGAGCCGTGCATCACCAGATGGGTGTTCGGCAGGCGGCTGTGGATCTCCTCGACCACGCGCATCGCCAGGATCTCGCCGTCGGGCCGCCGCGTGAACTTGTAGGCGCCATGCGAGGTACCCATCGCGATCGCAAGCGCATCGACCTTGGTGGCCCGGACGAAATCGACCGCCTGGTCCGGATCGGTGAGCAGCTGATCATGGCTCAGCTTGCCTTCGACGCCATGACCATCCTCCTGCTCGCCGCCGCCATGCTCGAGCGAGCCGAGCACGCCGAGTTCGCCCTCGACCGACGCGCCGACCCAGTGGGCTATGTCGACGACCCGGCGGGTGATGTCGACATTGTAGTCATAGTCGGCCGCGGTCTTGGCGTCGGCCTTGAGCGAGCCGTCCATCATGACGGAGGTGAAGCCGTAGCGGATCGCGGTGGCGCAGGTCGCCTCTTCGTTGCCGTGGTCGAGGTGCAGGCAGAGCGGAATCTGCGGATGCATCTCCTCCAGCGCGTCGATCATCTTCGCCAGCATGATGTCGTTGGCATAGGACCGCGCGCCGCGCGAGGCCTGGATGATGACAGGCGCATCGCAGGCCGCGGCCGCCTCCATGATGGCGAGGCCCTGCTCCATATTGTTGATGTTGAAGGCCGGCACGCCGTAGCCGCGTTCGGCGGCATGATCCAGCAACTGTCTCAGGGTTATCCGCGCCATGGTGGCGTCCTCCTTTCAGTTCGCTCGTTGAATGAGCTGTTTTGCTGCAGCAGCGATTGCCGCGGGCGTGATGCCGAATTCGCGGTAGAGCACGTCGGCCGGCGCGGAAGCGCCGAAGCCGGTCATGCCGACGAACGCACCGTCGTCACCGAGCCAGCGCGCCCAGTCGCCCTCGACCGCGGCTTCCACGCCGACGCGCGGGGCGCTGCCCAGCACCTTGGCCCGATAGTCGCTCGGCTGCTGGCGGAACAGGTCGAAGCACGGGGCCGAGACGACCGCGGCCTGTACCCCGTCTTCCGCCAGCAGCTTTGCGGCTTCGAGCGCGATCACCACCTCCGAACCCGTTGCAATCAGGGTGACGTCACGCGCGAAGGCCGGCTCGACGAGAACGTAGGCGCCGAGCGCGACCTGGTTGTCCTTGCTGCCGTCGCGAACCGTCGGCAGCGCCTGCCGCGACAGGCAGAGGATCGACGGCGAGGTCTCCGCCTTCAGCGCGCAGTCCCACGCTTCCGCGGTCTCGACCGCATCGGCCGGGCGGAACACCAGGACGTTCGGGATCGCACGCAGCGCCGCCAGATGCTCGACCGGCTGATGCGTCGGGCCGTCCTCGCCGAGCCCGATGGAATCGTGGGTCATCACATGGATGACGCGGATCCCCATCAGCGCCGCGAGGCGGATCGCCGGCCGGCTGTAATCGGCGAAGCTGAGGAAGGTGCCGCCATAAGGAATGAACCCGCCGTGCAAGGCGATGCCGTTCATCGCCGCGGCCATGCCATGCTCGCGGATGCCGTAATGGATATAGCTGCCGTCGAGCGTTTCCGGCCGCACCGAAACCTGCGACTTCGCCAGCGTCAGATTGGAGTGCGTGAGGTCGGCCGAGCCGCCCAGCAGGTTGGGCAACGCCTCCGCGATCACGTCGATGACCTGCTGCGAGGCCTGTCGCGTGGCGAGCTTCGGCCGCTCGGTCGCGAACCGCTCCACCAGCTTCGCCATCGCCTCGGCATAGGCGCAGGGCAATTTCCGGTTCAGCGCGTCATGAAAAGGGGACCGTTCGGCCTTGTCGCCCTTGCAGGCGCTGCGCGAGCGCTCGATCCAGGCCCGCCGCGCGTCGCGGCCGCGGCCGCCGAGCTCGCGCCACTCCGCCAGCACCGCGTCGGGAATTTCGAATGCCGGATACGGCCAGCGCAGCGCGGCACGGGTCTTCGCCACCTCATCGGCACCGAGCGGCGCGCCATGCACCTTTTCGCTGCCCTGCCGGTTCGGCGCACCGAACCCGATCACCGTCCGGCAGGCGATCAACGACGGACGATCGCTCGATCGTGCCTGCCTGATCGCCGCGGTGATCGCCTGCGGATCGTGGCCGTCGATGCGGTTGACATTCCAGCCGCTGGCCTTGAACCGCGCCGTCTGGTCGTCCGAGCAGGACAGCGAGGTGGCGCCGTCGATCGAGATATGATTGTCGTCGAACAGCACGATCAAGCGGTTCAGCCGCAAATGGCCGGCCAGCGAGATCGCCTCATGGCTGATGCCTTCCATCAGGCAGCCATCGCCGGCGATCACATAGGTGTAGTGGTCGACGAGGTCGTTGCCGAAGCGCGCGTTCATCAGCCGCTCGGCGAGCGCCATGCCGACCGCGGTCGCAATCCCCTGCCCGAGCGGCCCGGTCGTGGTCTCGACACCCGGGGTGTGGCCATACTCGGGATGGCCCGGGGTTTTCGATCCCCACTGCCGGAACGCCTTGAGCTGGTCGAGCGTCATGCTCTCGTAGCCTGTGAGATAAAGCAGTGCGTAGAGCAGCATCGAGCCGTGACCGGCCGACAGCACGAAGCGATCGCGGTCGGGCCAGGCCGGATCGGCCGGGTCGAACTTCAGAAAGTCCGTGAACAGCACGGTCGCGACATCGGCCATGCCCATCGGCATGCCGGGATGACCGGATTTCGACTGCTCCACCGCGTCGATGGCGAGGAAGCGGATGGCGTTCGCCATCTCGTCGTGGCTGATTTCGGGGCGGCTGGCAACGGACGCAAGTGCGGTCATATCGTTCGCCTCTTTCGTTCGATCAATTGCAGGATCAGCGGGGTCAGGATGAGCTGCATCGCGAGGTCGAGCTTGGCGCCGTGCACCACGATCGAATTGGCGCGCGACATGAAGCTGTTCGGGATCATCGAGAGCAGATAGGGGAAATCGATGCCGCGCGGGTTCTTCAAGCGGATCACGACCATCGATTCATCCGGCGTCGGGATCCAGCGCGCGATGAACGGGTTCGACGTATCGACCGTCGGCACGCGCTGAAAGTTGATGTCGGTCTCGGTGAACTGCGGGCAGATGTAATTCACGTAGTCCGGCATGCGGCGCAGGATGGTGTCGGTCACCGCCTCGGTGGAGTAGCCGCGATGGCTGCGGTCGCGATGCAGCTTCTGGATCCATTCGAGGTTGATGACAGGCACGACGCCGATCTTGAGGTCGGCATGCTGCGCGACATTCACCTTGTCGGTGACCACGGCACCATGCAGGCCCTCGTAGAACAAGAGGTCGGAATTCTCCGGCAGCGCCTCCCAAGCGGTGAAGGTGCCGGGCTTGGCGCCGTAAAGCCGCGATTCTTCCTCGTCGTGCACATAGTGCCGCGTGGTTCCGGTGCCGGTCTCGGCATAGTCGCTGAACAACTTCTCCAGCTCCTCGAACAAATTGGTCTCGGGGCTGAAATGGCTGAAGTGCTTGTTGCCGCGCTCGGCTCTCTCCGCCATCAGGCTGCGCATCTCGGCGCGGTCGTAGCGGTGGAACGCGTCGCCCTCGATATAGGCGGCGACCACGTTCTCGCGGCGGAAGATGTTCTCGAACGTCTTCTTCACCGAGGTGGTGCCGGCCCCGGAGGAGCCGGTGATCGAGATGATGGGATGTCGACGTGACATGCGGTCCTCCTCAGCGGAACAGGCCGCGCCGCGCGAACAGCGGGGCATCGCTGCTCTCGAACAACGGCTCGACGGTCAGGTGGATCGCATCGACGTCGCGCACGGCGCGCGTCGATCCCATGATCAGCGGCACGCGCTGATGCGGCGTACGGGCCGACAGTTCGAGAATGCGCGACCGGCCGTTCGACGCGGCGCCACCAGCCCATTCCATGATCAGTGCGATGGGATGCGCTTCGTACAGCAGACGCAACCGGCCTTCGCGGTAGCCCTGGCGCGCATCCGCCGGATACAGGAACACGCCGCCGCGCATCAGGATGCGGTAGGCTTCGGCGACCAGCGAGCCGATCCAGCGCATGTTGAAGTCCTGCCCGCGCTCGCCGTTCACCCCGGCGAGGCACTCGTCGATGTAGCTGCGCACCGGGCCGCTCCAGTGCCGCCGGTTCGAGGCATTGATGGCGAATTCCAACGCATCCTGCGGCACGCGCAGGTCGCGCGCGGTCAGGACGAACTCGCCGGTTCGCGGGTCCAGCGTAAAGCAGTCGACGCGCCGGTCGAGCGCCAGCACCAGCACGGTCTGCGGACCGTAGATGAAGCAGCCGGCGGCACATTGCGCCGTGCCGGGCTCGAAGAAGGTCGAGATGACGTCGTTTCCTTTCGGCCGGATCGAGAAGATCGTGCCGATCGAGATGTTGTTTTCGAGATTGGCGGATCCATCGAGCGGATCGATCGCGACGCAGAGCGGCGCGTCGGGATCGAGCGTCTCGGGCAGTTCGACTTCCTCCGACAGCACTGCGGCGACCGGCGCGGTGCGCAGCGCGTTCCGCATCAGGTCGTCGGCTACGATGTCGATGGTCTTCTGGCGATCGCCGTCGGGATTGACCCCGCCGCTCTCGCCGCCGATGCCGGCGAGCGGCCCGGCGGCAATGATGCGCGAGAGCTCGATCGCGGCGCCCGCAAGGGCCTCGATCACCACAACGGTCGCGGCGCGCAACGGGTTGTGCTGCGTCGGCCACTCCAGATGGGCATGCAATGCAGGACGAATCTCCACCGGCCTCTCCCTATGATCGCGCCCTCTGTCCCGAGGCTTCGAGAGGCGACCTCAGGGAGTCGCCTTCGCCCTATCAACGCGCGAATTGCCCAATTAGGGAAATTTTATTATCTTTGGTCCGGGCAAAGTATTTCTTATGGAGCTTGTCATGGCCGGCAACTTCTCGCGGGATCTCACCATCCGCCAGCTGCGCGCACTGTCGACCTTGCACGAGGCAGGCTCGATTACGTCGGCCGCCAACCGGTTGAACCTGACCCAGCCCGCGGTGACGCTGCAGCTCCGCAATTTGCAGGCGCTCGCGGGATTGCCGCTGATCCAGCGCACCGGCGACGGCATGGCGCTGACGGATGCCGGCGCGCATGTGCTGACGCTGGTCGAGCGGATCGAGGCGGCGCTGAAGGACTGCGAGCAATCGCTCGACATGATCGCCGGCCGCAGCGGCGGCCGCGTCGCGATGGGCGCGGTCTCCACCGCGAAATACTTCGTGCCGTTTGCGATCGCGGCGTTCTCGCGCCGCTTTCCCAAGATCGAGGTCACGCTCAGGATCGGCAACCGCGAGGAGATTCGCGACGCGCTGCGCGGCTATGATCTCGACATCGCGGTGATGGGCCGGCCGCCGGCCGATGTCGAGGTGGAGATGAAGCCGCTCGGCCGGCATCCGCACTTCATCATCGCCGCGCCCGATCATCGGCTGGCGCGGCGGCGGCACGTCGCCCCCTCGGAGCTCGCCAACGAAACCTTCATCACCCGCGAGCAAGGATCGGGCACGCGGATGCTGATGCAGCAATATTTCGAGCGGGTCGGGCTGGAGCCGAAGCTCGGCATGGCGATGGACAGCAACGAGACCATCAAGCAGGCTGTCATGGCCGGGCTCGGCATCGCCTTCATCTCCCAGCACACGGTGTTCCATGAGCTGGAGGACGGCCGGCTGGTGGTGCTGAAGGTGAAGGGCCTGCCGATCGTCCGGCAGTGGCACGCGATCAGGCGCACCGACAAGATCCTGCTGCCGCCCGCGCAGGCCATGCTGGATTTCCTCGGCAAGGAGGGCTGGCGCTATCTGCCGAATTCAAACTAGCGCCCGGGCGATGTCGCAACGCCCGATCGGTCGAGAAAATCGAGCCAGTGCCGTATGTTAGGCATTGAAGTTCCGCGAAACGCATGTCACATCTTGACTGCGGTCACCCGGCGGACCGCACCCTGCGAGGGAGGTTGAACTGCAGAACCAGTCCCCGCCGACGCCCGACTTCAAGGCGTTATTCGAGGCGGCGCCCGGCCTTTATCTGGTGCTGACGCAGCCCGACTTCCGCATCGTGGCAGTGAGCGACGCCTATCTGCGCGCCACCAAGACCGAGCGCGCCGCGATCCTCGGGCGCGGGCTGTTCGAGGTGTTTCCCGACAATCCGGACGATCCGGCCGCCGACGGCGTGCGGAACCTGCGCGCCTCGCTCGAGCGCGTGGTCCAGTTCCGCCGCCCCGACACCATGACGGTGCAGAAATACGATATCCGCAAGCCCGAGTCGGAGGGCGGCGGCTTCGAGGAACGCTACTGGAGCCCGCGCAATACGCCGGTGTTGGGGCCGAACGGGCAGTTCAGCTACATCATCCATCGGGTCGAAGACGTCACCGGCTTCATTCAGCTGAAGCAGCGCGGTGCCGAGCAGGACCAGCTGACCGACCGGCTGCGCGAGCGCACCGAGCAGATGGAAGCGGAAATCTTCATGCGCGCCCGCGAAGTCGAGGCCGCCCGCGAACAGCTCGAAGCCGAACAGAAGCTGCGCCAGGTGCAGAAGATGGAGGCCGTCGGGCACCTCACCGGCGGCATCGCCCACGACTTCAACAATATCCTGACCGTCATCACCGGCCTGATCGACATCCTCGCCGAAGCCGTCGAGCACGACGCCGCGCTCTCGTCGGTCACCAAGATGATCAGCGACGCGGCGTTTCGCGGCGCCGAAGTGACCAAGCACCTGCTGGCCTTCTCGCGGCAGCAACCGCTGCAGCCGCGTGAAGCCAATCTCAACACGCTGGTGCAGGACACCGCGCGGCTGCTGCGCCCCTCGCTCGGCGAGCAGATCGAGATCGATACCGCGCTCGAGCCCGATGCCTGGTCGGCCTTCATCGATCCGAACCACATGGCGACCGCGCTGCTCAATCTCGCCGTCAATGCCCGCGATGCGATGCCCGAAGGCGGCAAGCTGATGCTGGAGACCAGCAACGTCATCCTCGACGAGGTTTATGCCGTCGCCAACCCCGACGTGCGGGCGGGTGAATATGTGATGGTCGCGGTCAGCGACACCGGCGGGGGGATCCCGGCGGGGATCCGCGACAAGGTGTTCGAGCCGTTCTTCACGACCAAAGACACCGGCAAGGGCACCGGCCTCGGGCTCAGCATGGTGTACGGCTTCATCAAGCAGTCCAACGGACACCTCAAGATCTACTCCGAAGAGGGCCACGGCACCTCGATCAAGCTCTATCTGCCGCGCAGCAGCGGCGACATGATCGACGTCGAGCCGCCGCCTCCGGTCGACACGCGCGGCGGCAATGAATCCATCCTGGTCGTCGAGGACGATCCGCTGGTGCGCAACTACGTCAGCGCCCAGCTCGAGCAGCTTGGCTATCGCACCATGGTGACCGCCAACGGCCCGGAAGCACTGGCTGCGGTCGACAACGGGTTCGTCTGCGACGTACTGTTCACCGACGTCATCATGTCCGGCGGCATGAACGGCAGGCAGGTCGCCGATGCCGTGATCGCCAAACTGCCCTCGGTGCGCGTGCTGTTCACGTCCGGCTACACCGAGGACGCGATCATCCACCACGGCCGCCTCGACCCGGATGTGACGCTGCTGCCGAAGCCCTACCGCAAATCCGATCTCGCGCGGATGATCCGGCACGTGCTGGCCCAGCCGCCGGCGGCGGCAATGGGCAAGTAACGCTGCAGCGGCATCACGCCTCCCCGCCCCGCTTCTTGGTCTGGTCGGCCGGCGCGGCGCATCCTGACAGGAACAGCGTCGCGCAGGCCTTGGCTCGGGCCTCGATCTGCGCCCGCGACGGCGGCGGCCTATGGCCGTACATCACGTCGCGTTGCGGCTGGAAGACCAGCATGCCGAGCAGCATGCCCGCGGCGGCCTGCGCGTCGTCCACGGCGATCCGTCCCCGCCGCTGCTGCACACCCAGCCACGCAGCCAGCGCGCCAAGGGTCCGCTGCATCGCCTTCTCGTAGAACATCTCGGCGATGTCGGGGAATTTGTCGCTGTCGGCCAGGATGATGCGCTGGAGCGCGATGACCTCGGCATCGAGGATCAGCTCGCCACAGCTCGAGAGCGCCGCCTCCAATGCCGCCGCGATATCGCGGCCGTCGCAGGCACCGAGATTTACGGCGGATATGAATCGGTCCATCCGGTCCGTCACCGTGCCCTCGAACAGCGCCAGCTTGGTCGGGATCAGCCGGTAGAGTGTCTTGGTGGAGACGCCGGCGCGGCAGGCCACGTCGGCGATGTTGGCCGCAGCGAAGCCGCGCTCGGAGAACTCGCGCCGCGCGGCCTCATAGATCAGCGCGCGCGTCTCGTCGTCGGAACGCAGCTGCGGCCGCCCGCGGCCGCGCCGTGCCGGCGCGCCTTGCTCAGTCTGATCCTTGTCATTCCGGTTCATCCGCGAGCCATGCTTTTAAATGATGCCTGTCATTCTATTGACACTCCCAATATGGGCTCTATTTTGGAAAACATCAAGTTTCCTAATTAATCCAGCGGGCACCGGCCGAAATTGGTAAGATTTTCCAGCGGGATAGAACGGATCAGGAGCACTGCCATGAGCCAGCATGAGACATCATTCAAGGCCGAGAGCCAGGTTCCGGCCGAGACCGCCAGGCAATTGATCGCAAATCCGGAGGCCGCCAGGCCGCCCGCCGCCAAGGGCAGGCTTCGCCGCCTGCTGCTGGCCGGCGCGGCGCTCGCCGTGCTCGCGGGCGGCGCCTGGTATGGCTGGGATTACTGGACGGTCGGCCGCTTTCAGGTCTCGACCGACGACGCCTATGTGAAGGCCGACAACACGACGATCGCGCCAAAAGTCTCCGGCTATCTCAGCGCGGTGCTGGTCGGCGACAACGAGCATGTGCGCGCCGGCCAGATGCTGGCGCGGATCGACGATCGCGATTTCAGGGTCGCGCTGGATCAGGCCAAGGCTGACGTCGCGGCCGCCGAAGCCGCGATCGCCAGCAAGCATGCGCAGCTCGATGTGCAGCAGTCCGTGATCGAAGCAGCCCGCGCGACGCTCGCGGTCGACACCGCGACGCAGACCTTTGCCGAGCAGGAGAACAAGCGCTACACCGTCCTCGCCGGCACCGGCTTCGGCAGCGTGCAGAACGCGCAGCAGGCGCAGTCGCGCTACGCCAGCGCACAGGCCGCCGTCGCCCGCGATACTGCGAACCTCGCCTCCGCGCTCCGCCAGGTGGAGTTGCTCAAGGCCGACATTGCCCAGGCCGTCGCGGCGCAGGCGCGCGCAACCGCGCTCCAGCATCAGGCCGAGCTGAACCTCGGCTACACCACCATCACGGCCCCGATCGACGGCGTGGTCGGCAACCGCACCCTGCGCACCGGCCAGTTCGTCCAGGCCGGCACGCAGCTGATGTCGCTGGTGCCCGCCACTGGCGCCTATGTGATCGCGAACTACAAGGAGACGCAGCTCACCAATGTCCGCAAGGGTCAGCCGGTCGAGATCGCCGTCGACATGTTCCCCGGACAGGTGGTGCGCGGCCACGTCGACAGTCTCGCGCCCGCCAGCGGCCAGGAATTCGCGCTGCTGCCGCCAGACAATGCGACCGGCAACTTCACCAAGGTGGTGCAGCGCATCCCGGTGAAGATCGCGCTCGACGCGACGGCGGTCGAATTGCGGCCCGGCATGTCGGTCATCCCGACCATCGCAACCTTGTCGCAACCCGCTGAGGCGCCGCGCTCCAGCGCCTCTCCCAAGCTCGCTGTCGCCTCCTTCAAATAGGTGATGTCATGTCCGATCTCGCGCTCTCCTCCCCGGCTGCTGCGCCCCGCGCGGCAACTGTAGCGGCCGATCCCAACCGCGCCAGCATGGCGGTCTGGATCTCCATTGTCGCCGCCATGATCGGCGCCTTCATGGCGATCCTCAACATCCAGATCACCAACGCCTCGCTGCTCAACATCGAGGGCGGCATCGGAACCGGCGTCGACAACGGCTCCTGGATCTCGACCTCCTATCTGATCGGCGAGATCGTGGTGATCCCGCTGACCGACTATCTCAGCCGGGTGTTTTCCTTCCGCAAGATCATCATCGGCTTCGCTACTCTGTTTGCGATCTTCTCGGTCGCCTGTGCCTTCACCCACGACCTGCCCTCGATGATCGCGATGCGCGGCTTGCAGGGCTTCTTTGGCGGCGTGCTGATCCCGATGGCTTTCACGCTGGTTTTCACCAAGCTGCCGAAGGCCCAGCAGCCGGTCGGCCTTGCCATGTTCGCGCTCGCCGTGACCTTCGCCCCCGCGATCGGACCGACCATCGGCGGCTATCTCACCGAGAATTACGGCTGGCAGACCATCTTCTTCGTGAACGTGATCCCGACCGCGGTGATGGTCATCACGCTCTACTTCACGCTGGAACGCCAGCCGATGCAGCTGCATCTGCTGCGCGAGGGCGACTGGCTCGGCATCGCCACGATGGCGATCGGCCTGTCGTCGCTGCAGGCCGTGCTCGAGGAAGGCAACAAGAACGACTGGTTCGGCTCGCCCTTCATCGTCAAGCTCGCGGTGATCGCGGCGGTCAGCCTCACTCTGTTCGTCTGGATCGAGCTCGTCGTCGAGAAGCCGCTGATCCGGCTGCGCCTGTTGACCCAGCGCAGCTTCGGCTTCGGCACCATCTCGGCGGTGTTCGTCGGCTTCGCGCTGTTCGGCTCGGTCTACCTGCTGCCGGCCTATCTCGGCCAGGTGCAGCGCTACAACGCCGAGCAGATCGGCCAGGTGCTGGCCTGGACCGGCCTGCCGCAGCTGATCCTGATCCCGCTGGTGCCGAAGCTGATGCAGCGTTTCGACCCGCGCTTCATCGCCTTCACCGGCATGATCCTGTTCGCGGCCTCCTCCTTCATGAACATCGCGATGTCGCTCGATTACTCCGGCGACCAGTTCTTCGTCCCGAACATCGTCCGTGCGATCGGCCAGGCGATCATGCTGGCCCCGCTATCCGCGGTCAGCCTCGGCAGCGTCGCGCCGCAGGATGCCGCGGCGGCCTCCGGCATCTCCAACATGATGCGCAATCTCGGCGGCGCGATCGGCACGGCCCTGCTCGCCACCATTGTCACCAAGCGCGAGCAGTTCCACTCCAACATCATCGGCCAGTCGGTCGACCTCGGCCGCGAGGAAGTGCGCACCCGGATCGCCGAGGTGACCAATTACTTCCTCAGCCACGGCATCTCCGATCCGGCGACCGCGCATCACCAGGCGATCGTGGCGCTCGGCAATATCGTGAAGCGCCAGGCCCTGGTGCTTGGTTTCAGCGACACCTTTGCCGTGATCGGCATCGTGCTGGTGTTCGCCGCGATCGCGATCCTCTTGACCGGCAAGCCGAAGAACGCGGCCGGCGGCGGCGCGGCGCATTGATTTGCCGGGCGGCGGCCGCGGGCCGTCGCCCTCCCCCTTTGCTTGTCAACTTGCTTCGCGCAGCTTGAAGCGCTGGATCTTCCCGGTCTGGGTCTTCGGCAGCGCCTCGACGAAGGCGATCGCGCGCGGATATTTGTACGGCGCGATCGTCGCCTTGACGTGATCCTGCAACAGCTTGACCTCGACCTCGTCGGTGCGCGCGCCCTGCTTCAGCACGATGAACGCCGAGACGATCTGTCCCCGCTCCTCGTCCGGCGCACCGATCACGGCGCACTCCGCGACATCGGGATGGCCGAGCAGCGCCGCCTCGACCTCGGGGCCGGCGATGTTGTAGCCCGCCGAGATGATCATGTCGTCGGCCCGCGCCACGAAAGACAGCCGGCCGTTCTCGTCGCGGACGAAGGCATCGCCGGTGATGTTCCAGCCGTCGCGGACATATTTGGTCTGCCGGGAATCCGCGAGATAGCGGCAGCCGGTCGGGCCGCGCACCGCCAGCTTGCCGACCTGGCCAGCCGGCAGCTCGTTCATGTCCTCGTCGACGATTTTGGCCTCGTATCCCGAGACTGGCGTGCCCGTGGTGCCGCCGACGGCGCTGCCGGTGCGGTTGGTGATGAAGATGTGCAGCAGCTCCGTGCTGCCGATGCCGTCGAGGATCGGCTTGCCGGTCTTTTTGGTCCAGCTCTCGAATACCGGCGCCGGCAGCGTCTCGCCGGCCGAGACGGCGAGCCGCAGCGACGACAGGTCGGCGCCCTTGTCCATCGCCGCCATCATCGCCCGATAGGCGGTCGGTGCGGTGAAGCAGATCGTCGCCTTGTAGGTCTCGATGATCCGGATCATCTCGCTCGGCGCGGCATTCTCCAGCAATGTCGCGGTGGCGCCGAAGCGCAGCGGGAAGATCGCCAGTCCCCCGAGGCCGAACGTGAACGCGAGCGGCGGCGAGCCGACGAACACGTCGTCCGGCGTTACCTTGAGCACTTCCCTGGCATAGCCGTCCGCGATGATCAGCAGATCGCGGTGGAAGTGCATGGTCGCCTTGGGCTCGCCCGTCGTGCCCGACGTGAAGCCGAGCAGCGCGACGTCGTCGCGGCCGGTCTTCACCGCATCGAACTTGACCGGCTTGTTCAGCGCGATGCGGTCGAGCTCGGCATCGTGGTTCTGCGTGCCGTCGAAATTGACGACCTGCTTGAGGAATTTGCTGGTCTTGGCGCAGGCCACCAGTTCATCCGCGATGCGGCTGTCGGTCAGCGCCAGCGAGATCTCGGCCTTGTCGACGATCTTGGCCAGTTCGCCGGCGCGCAGCATCGGCATGGTGTTGACGACGACGGCACCGGCCTTGGTCGCCGCGAGCCAGGCCGCGACCAGTGCCGGGTTGTTGCCTGAACGGATCAGCACGCGATTGCCGGGCTTGACGCCATAGTTCTCCACCAGCGCGTGCGCCAGGCGGTTCGACCAATCGGTCAGTTCCTTGTAGGTGCGCTGGCGGCCGTTGCCGATCAGCGCGATGCGATCGCCCATCCCCTGCTCGACGATGCGGTCGGTCAGTTCGACCGCGGCGTTGAGATAATCCGGATATTGAAACTCCGGCCGGTCGAGCAGCAGCTGCGGCCACTGCGCCGATGGCGGCAGGTTGCGCCGCGCGAAATCGTCGACATGCCCGGATGGGCCGAGCCCGGGAAATTCACCTGACATTCGATTGCCCCTCGCTTTCCATCCAGAAAGGCCAAGACCAACGTCGAGAAGAACAAGGACGCCCGGCAGCGTTCCAATCGCCAATCATTTTATACTTAAAATAATTCGGCGCAAGGCGGAAATCGCGTGGCAATCGCTGGCCGATCCTTCAGAACCTCAGATTTGCGTAAGCTGCTTCAGCCGCGCGACCATCGCCGAGCCCGGGTCGGCGAGCGGCGCGATCGCGGTGAAATGATTGGCGTCGGGCACAACGCCGAACCGCGTTGCAACGCCCGCTTTGCCCCAGACATCGACGATGGTTCGGCTCTGCCGGTGATATTCCGCGCTCTCGGCGCCGCCGACGACCGCATCGAGCGTTGCGCCCGCAGGCGGCGTCCAGAACAGCGGGCTCGCCGCCCGGGCTGCGGCGCCGTCGAGGCCAAGTGCCTTGTTGATGGAGGTGCCGACCAATGGCTCAAGCTCGAACAGACCGGAGATCGCGTAAGCAGCCCTGACTAGGTCCATCGGCAGCGACGCATCATAGGCCGGCCAATCGGTCGCGAGCATGCATGCGGCAAGATGTCCGCCTGCGGAATGCCCCGACACGACCAGCGGCCGGCCGAGCCTGGCCAGTTCGCGGCACGCCGCACGCATCTCGCCGATGATGTCGCCGACCGTGACATTGGGGCAGAGATCGTAGCTTGGCACCGCGACGCTGATGCCGTGGCCATTGAGCCCTCGCGCGCAGTGGCTCGATGACGAGCCGTCGAGCGCCTGCCAGTAGCCGCCATGAATGAAGACCACGAGCGTGCCGTCACGATCGCCTTCGAACAGATCGATGACGTTGCGGCTGCCCGGACCATAGGTCAGCCGCCGCGGCGGATGCTGCTCGCGATAGGCCGCGGCGTCCCTCGCCCAGCCGGCCATCAGCGCCGGATTTTCCGGCACCCGCGCCCGGTTGTTGTATTCGACCTCGTAATCGACCTCGGTCACGGCTTAAGCGCTCCTCGCCTTGGCGGAGCGCTGCGCCGATCCCTTGGCCTTGGCCAGCAGACGCATCAGTTCGCGGATATCCTTCGGCGAGAGATCGCCGAAGATATCGGCGATCCACTTCTCGTGCTCGGCCGCCATCTTGCGGAATTCGGCGCGGCCGAGTTTTGTGAGCCGGATGAACTGCACGCGGCGGTCCGTCTCCGAGGTGCGGCGATCGAGATGGCCTGATTCAACCAGGCGCTCGACCAGCCCGGTGACGTTGCCGTTGGATACCATCATCCGCTTCGACAGGTCCGACAGCGTCATGCCGTCGGACACCTTGTCGAGCTGGGCCATCAGATCGAAGCGCGGCAGCGTGACGTCGAACTTCTCGCGCAGCCGGCTGCGCACCTCGCCTTCGATCAGCGTGGTGCAGGTCAAGAGGCGCAGCCACAGCCGCAGCTCGGTGCCGTGATCGTCGGGCAGTTCGACGGCTTTGGTTTCGGAATCGAGGATCATGCGGCGATCGTGCCTCCGCGGCGGGTTCCGGTCGGACCAGTTGTTTTGAGCTTCAAGCAATTCGCGGCGTCCCGCAAGGACAATTGCGAATCGTGCCCGATACGCCTGGGCGATCCTGCAATTTCTTTAAACTTCAAGCAATTGGCGCGGCGCTTGCATGGTCCGCGGCGATCATCCTGACGCAATGCCGCATCGCTTGCAGCGGTCGCGCGCGTCAGACTAAGCTGTGGCCAAATCGGCAGCCGAAGCATCAAGCCAATGGTTGGGGGAGTGAGATGAAACAATTGACGAAGCTCGCGGGATTGGCGGCGCTGCTCGGTGTCGCGGTCACCCCGGCGACCGCGCAGGAGAAGATCAAGATCGGCGTGCTGGTCACGACCTCCGGCCCGGCCGCGGCGCTCGGCCAGCAGGTCCGCGACGGCTTTGCGCTCGCGATCAAGGACCTCGGCGGCAAGATGGCCGGCCGCGATGTCGAGATCGTCAACGCCGACGACGAACTGAAGCCCGACGGCGCGGTGGTCAAGGTGCGCGGCCTGCTCGAGCGCGACAAGGTCGACTTCGTGGTCGGGCCGATCTTCTCCAACATCCTGCAGGCGATCCACCGCCCGGTCACCGACAGCAAGACCTTCCTGATCAGCCCGAACGCAGGCCCTTCCAGCTATGCCGGCAAGGAGTGCAACCCGTTCTTCTATGTGACGTCGTACCAGAACGACCAGGTGCACGAGATCCTCGGCAAGGTGGCGCAGGACCGCGGCTACAAGCGCGTCTACCTCCTGGTGCCGAACTATCAGGCCGGCCGCGACTCCGTCGCCGGATTCAAGCTCGACTACAAGGGCGAGATATCAGAGGAATCCTACACGCCGCTGAACACGCTGGATTTCCAGCCCGAGCTGTCCAAGATCGCCGCACTGAAGCCTGACGCGCTGTTCACCTTCATGCCGGGCGGGATGGGCGTGAACCTCGTGAAGCAATACAAGCAGGCCGGCGCCACCGTGCCGGTGCTCTCCGCCTTCACCGTCGACGAATCCACCTTGCCCGCGCAGCAGGACGCAGCGGTCGGCATGTTCGGCGGGGCGAACTGGGCACCCAACCTCGACAATCCCCAAAGCAAGAAGTTCGTCGCCGCCTATGAGGCGGCCTATAACGGCGTGCCCGGCACCTATGCCATGCAGGCCTATGACGCGGCGCTGTTGATCGACAGCGCCGTCAAGGCCGTGAAGGGCGACCTCTCCAACAAGGACGCGGTCGCGGCGGCGCTGAAAAAGGCCGACTTCACCTCGCTGCGCGGTAACTTCAAGTTCAGCAACAACGGCTATCCGATCCAGGATTTCTACCTCACCAAGGTCGCGAAACGTCCGGACGGCAAGTTCCAGACCGAGATCGTCGAGAAAGTGTTCTCGAACTATGGCGACCGCTACGCCAAAGACTGCGCGGCCAAGTAAAGATCAGGAGGAAACATGACGATGAAAGACGAGATCGCCGGCATCACACGCGCCAATGAGGGCATCCAGGGCATTTCCTGGAGCATCCTCGGCCAGACCTATGTGCCGAAGAGCCGCACCGAGCATTCGTTCTCCTGGCACGCCACCTTCCCGCCGGGCACCTTCGTGCCGCCGCATATCCATCCCGACCAGGACGAATACCTCTACATCCTCGAGGGCAAGCTCGACTTCATGCTCGACGGTGCCGACGAATCCGCAACTCCTGGCGATCTGGTGCGGCTGCCGATGGGCAAGCCGCACGGCATCTTCAACAAGTCACAGCAGCCGGCCAAGACGCTGTTCTGGGTGTCGCCGACGCGGAGGCTCTACGACCTGTTCTGGGCGATCCACAACATGAAGGAGCAGAACCCGGATGACGTGGTGCGGCTCGCTGCCGAACACAACATCCACTTCCTCCCGCCGCCTCCGGCGTAGCATACGCGCCGGCTTCTCTCCGTCATCCTGAGGAGCCGCGAAGCGGCGTCTCGAAGGATGCACGGCCCCGCTGGTGGCCGTCGACCCTTCGAGACGGCCGCGTTGCGGCCTCCTCCAGCGACAAAGGCGAAGCCTTTGCGCGGGGGTGACGGATCGAGTGTTGCGCGCCTCGTTACCATGAGGGGCAGCAGCCTCGGGACTCGTACGCTCTCCGTCCGACTACCCTACTGCCGCGCCACCACGCGCGCGGCAAAGCCGGCCTTGGCGGCATAGCCGCGGACGATCGCCTCGCGCGCCTCGTAATTGAGGATGGTGTCGACGTCGGTAAAGCCCTGCGGCGCGAGCTGCTCGACGGCGTCGATCACGCCCTCCGGCCCGCCGCGGCGGTTGGAGGCGACGATGTCGGCGGTCATCGGCAGCCGCTGCCGCTCATAGGCCGCCAGCGCCTGGCGCGGATGCTCCGATCGCGCCAGCATGTCGGCCAGGCAGCGCGCATCGAGAATGGCCTGCGATGCGCCGTTCGAGCCGACCGGATACATCGGATGCGCGGCGTCGCCGAGCAGCGTGACGCGGCCGCTCGACCAATAGGGCAAGGGATCGCGGTCGCAGCACGGATACTCCCAGAACTCCGGCGTCGCGCTGATCAGGCCGGCGAAATCGACCTGCGGGATCGTGAAGCTCGTGACATAGGGCATCATCTCGTCGCGCCGGCCGAGATTGGACCAGCCCTCGCGGCGCGGCGGCGGCGAGGTGCCGTCGCCGATCCGCACCAGCACCGCCCAGTTGGTGAGGCGGCTTGCCGGACTCGAGCCCGGCGCAATCGGATAGATCACGGCCTTGGCGTTCAGCCCACCGGCGATGATCATCGAGCGCCCGGTCAGGAAGGCCGGCCAGTCGGTGGCGCCGCGCCACAACATCAGGCCGTTCCAGCACGGCCCGCCCTCATCCGGAAACAGCGTCTGCCGCACTTTCGAGTGGATGCCGTCGGCGCCGATCAGGATGTCGCCGCGCGCCGTGTGCACATGGGCGCCACTGCGATCGAAGAAATAGGCCGAGACGCCGCCCTCATCCTGGGTGAAGGAGCCGAGCCGGCAGCCGGTGTGGATCGCATCCGCGCCAAGCCGGTCGATCACTGCCTGATGGATCACGCTTTGCAGACGGCCGCGATGGATCGAGAATTGCGGCACGTCGTGGCCGGCATCGAGCCCGCGCTTCTCGTGCCAAACCTGCTGGCCATGTCGCGTCAGATAGAACAGCTCATAGGTACGGATCGCGACCTCGTCGAGCTTGTCGAGCAAACCAAGCCCCGCCAGCTCGCGGATCGCATGCGGCAATGTGTTGATGCCGACGCCGAGTTCGCGGATCGTCTCGGACTGCTCGTACAGCTCGCAGCTGATGCCGCGCGAGCGCAGCATCAGCGCAGTGGTGAGGCCCCCGATTCCGCCTCCGACGATAATCGCCTTCATCGTCCTCACCTCCACTCACAACAGGACGCTTTTACGCTTTGGCCTAGGGTCGCATGCCCCGTTGTCCGGCCGCAAGCGGGTTTGCGGCCCGGGACTCGGGCCTGCAGAAGGTGTTTTCGCTTAGGCTTAACATTGGCTCAGCGCTCTCCAATGCGTTCCCGTCACCCTGAGGAGCCGCGAAGCGGCGTCTCGAAGGGTCGACGGCCACAGTCCGGGCCGTCGATCCTTCGAGACGCGCGTTCCGCGCTCCTCCAGCGACAATGGCGGAGCCATTGCGCGGGGATGACGGATTACGCTCATGCTTATTCCGATCAATCCGGCACCACCGCTATCGCCTGGATTTCTACCTTGGCGCGGTCCTCGATCAGGCCGGCAACCTGGATCGCGGTCATCGCCGGAAAGCGCCGGCCGATCACGTCGCGATAGACCGTGCCGATCTCCTTCAGCCGCGCGGAATATTCCTTGCGGTCGAGCAAGTACCAGGTCATCGACACGATGTGCTCGGGCCCGGCGCCGCCGGCGGCGGCGACTGCGACGATGTTGCGCAGGGTCTGGCCGATCTGCGCCACGAGATCGTCGGTCTCGAACACGCATTGTCCGTTCCAGCCGATCTGGCCCGCGATGAAGAGCTGCTTGCCGCGCGCGGCCATGCCGTTGGCGTAGCCGATCGGCTTGGCCCATCCTTCCGGTTGCAGGATCTCGATCATCTCAATTGCCCTCGAAGGCCGGTTTCTGCTTGGCGGCGAACGCCTCGAAGGCGCGGCGGAAGTCGCCGGTCACCATGCAGATCGCCTGCGCCTGCGCTTCCGACTCGATCATCTCGTCGACGCCCATCGCCCATTCCTGGTTGAACATCGTCTTGGTCACGCCATGCGCGAACCACGGCCCATCGGCGAGCGAGCGCGCCAGGTCTTGCGCGGCACCGGCGAGCTCCGCCGGCGGCACCAGACGGTTGTGGAAGCCCCACGCAAAGCCTTCCTCGGCGCTCATCGCGCGCCCGGTGTAGAGCAGATCGGCCGCGTGGCCCTGCCCGATCACGCGCGGCAACAACCCGCACGCGCCCATATCGGCGCCGGCGAGGCCGACGCGGGTGAACAGGAACGCGGTCTTGGCCTGCGGCGTCGCCAGCCGCAGGTCGGACGCCAGCGCCAGCATCGCGCCGGCCCCGGCGCAGATGCCGTCGATCGCAGCGACGATGATCTGCGGGCATTTGCGCATCGCCCGCACGACCTCGCCCGTCATCCGCGTGAAGGCGAGCAGGTCCGGCATCGCCATCCGCGTCAGAGGCTCGATGATCTCGAACACGTCGCCGCCGGAGCAGAAGTTACCCTCGGCGCCGGTGAGCACGATGGCGCGGACATCGGAGGCGTATTTGAGATTGGTGAAGAGATCGCGCAGCTCCTCATAGGACTCGAAAGTCAGCGGGTTCTTCTTGTCCGGCCGATTCAGCGTGATGGTCGCGACACGGCCGCTCGCATCGACCTGCCAGCGGAAGTGCTTTGCGGGATAATCCTTGAACGGCCGGAGCTTTGCTTTCATCTCGGACATGACGTGTTCCTTCACCCGGTAAAGACTTCGCCGCCGGCGACCGCGACGGCTTGTCCGTTGATTGACGATGCGCCCTCGGAGGCAAGCCAGAGGATGGCGTCGGCGACCTCCTCCGGCGTCACCAGCCGCTGCATCGGATTGACCTTGGCAAGCGCAGCGCGCGCCTCCTGCTCGCTGCGGCCGGTCTTGGCGACGATGTTGGCGGCGGCATCCGCCACCAGCGGCGTATCGGTGTAGCCGGGACAGACCGCATTCACGGTGACGCCGCGCCGTGCATATTCCAGCGCCAGCGAGCGCGTGAGGCCGATGACGCCGTGCTTGGCCGCGACATAGGCCGAGACATAGGCATAGCCGGTGAGACCCGCGGTCGAGGCCACGTTGATCACACGCCCGCGGCCGCGCTGCGCCATGCCGGGCAACACGGCATGCGTCACCAGGAACACGCTGGAGAGGTTGCTCGCCAGCATGTCCGCCCAGAGCGCCGCGCCGGTCTTGTCGAACGGCGCGCTCGCGGCCTTGCCGGCATTGTTGACGAGAATATCGATCGGGCCAACTTCGGTCTCGATCTGCGCGATACCCTTGGTCACCGCAGCTTCATCCGTCACGTCGATCGAAACAGCGATGCCGGCGTGCTTGTCGAGCGATGCCGCCGTCGCTTTCAACGCGTCGATCCGTCGCCCGGCGATGCTGACGCGCACGCCGGCTTTTGCCAGCGCGATCGCCGTCGCGGCGCCGATGCCGGAACCGGCACCGGTCACCAGCGCATGTGCGTTGGGCCAGAACCTCATCATGCCTTCACCCCCGCAGCCGCGCGTTCGAGATTGGCCTCGTATTGCGACTTGCCCGACAGGTACTGCTTCGGCCAGGCGATCTGCTTGACGCCGATCTTCGCGGCCTCATGCAGCGTCCAGGCCGGGTCGGCGAGATGCGGCCGCGCGATGGCGCAGAGATCGGCGCGGCCGGCGGCGATGATCGAATTGGCGTGATCCGCCTCCGAGATCGCGCCGACCGCGATGGTGGCGATGCCGACCTCGTTGCGGATCTTGTCGGCGAACGGTGTCTGGTACAGCCGGCCATAGACCGGATGGTCGTCGGCCCAGACCTGCCCCGAGGAGCAGTCGATCAGGTCGGCTCCCGCCTCCTTGAACAGCTTTGCGAAGGCCAGCGCATCGTCGGGCGTATTGCCGCCCTCGGCCCAGTCGTGACAGGACAGGCGGACGGACATCGGCTTGTCCTCCGGCCACACCGCGCGGACGGCGCGGAACACCTCCAGCGGATAACGCGCGCGGTTCTCGATCGATCCGCCATAGTCGTCGATGCGGCGGTTGGTCAGCGGCGAGAGGAAGCTCGACAGCAGATAGCCGTGCGCGCAATGCAGCTCCAGGATATCGAAGCCCGCGGCCGCAGCGCGCCTGGCTGCGGCGACGAACTGCTCGCGCACCTCGTCCATCTCGGCGCGGCTCATCGGCTCCGGAATCTGGCCGTCGGCCAGATAAGGCACTGACGAAGCCGACACCAGCGGCCAGTTATGGTCCGGCAGCGCTTCATCCATGCCTTCCCAGGCGACGCGCGTCGAGCCCTTGCGGCCGGCATGGCCGAGCTGGATGCCGATCCTCGCTTGCGAATTCTGATGCACGAAGTCGACGATGCGCTTGTAGGCCGCCGCCTGCGCGTCATTCCACAGGCCGCAGCAGCCGGGCGTGATCCGCGCTTCCGGCGAGACGCAGGTCATCTCGGTAAACAGAAGGCCGGCGCCGCCGAGCGCGCGGGAGCCGAAATGGACCAAATGGAAGTCGGTCGGCACGCCCTCCTCCGCCGAATACATCGCCATCGGCGAGACGATGATCCGGTTATGAAGCGACAGGCCGCGGATCTGGAACGGCGTCAGCATCGGCGGCGTCACGCGGTCGTTGGTCGCGGCCACGCCGCTGCGCTCCGCGAACCAGCGCTCATAACCCTCGAGCCATGTCCTGTCGCGCAGCCGCAGATTCTCGTGGCTGATGCGCTGCGAGCGGGTCAGCAGCGAATACATGAACTGCTCCGGCTCCAGCGTGTCGGCATAGCGCGAGCCGACCACCTCGAACCATTCCATCGCATTGCGCGCGGCGTTCTGGATCCGCGCCACGTCGACCCGGCGCAGCTCCTCGTAGGCCTTCAGCACCGCCGGGATGCTGTCCCGCGTCGCGCCGTGGATCTTGAACTGGTTGGTCAGCTCGATCGCATCCTCCAGCGCGAGCTTGGTGCCGGAGCCGATCGCGAAATGCGCGGTGTGGGCGGCATCGCCCATCAGCACGACATGGCTGTTGCCGTTGAACGTGGTCCATTTGCCGCAGATCAGCCTGGGGAACGACAGCCAGGCCGAGCCGCGCAGATGCCGCGCGTTCGAGACCAGATGATGCCCCTCGAGGATTTCCGCGAACACGTTCTCGCAGAACGCGATGGAATCGCCCTGCTCCATCTTGTCGAGGCCGTGGGCGAGATAGGCCTCCTCGGTGGTCTCGACGATGAAGGTCGCCGCGCCCTCCTCGAACTTGTAGATGTGCGCCTGGAACCAGCCGTGCTCGGTTTTGCGGAAGTCGAAGGTGAAGGCGTCGAACGGACGGTTGGTGCCGAGCCAGATATAGCGGTTCGGCCGCATCAGCATGTCGGGCTGGAAGGCCTCGGTGTATTTGGTGCGGATCTTCGAGTTGACGCCGTCGCATGCCACGATCAGATCGGCATCGGGAAACTCGAGATCGGAATTCACCTCGCGCTCGAAGATCAGCTCGACGCCGAGCTCCTCGGCGCGCGCCTGCAGGATGTTGAGCAGCCGCTTGCGGCCGATGCCGACGAAGCCGTGGCCGGTGGTGCGCATGCGGCGGCCCTTGATCAGGACCTCGATGTCGTCCCAGTGGTTGAAGGCCTGCTCGATCGTGTCAGCGGTGACCGGATCCCATCTGCGCATGTTGTCCATGGTCGCATCCGAGAACACCACACCGAAGCCGAAGGTGTCGTAAGGCCGGTTGCGCTCGACCACCGAAATGACGTGCGCGGGATCCAGCATCTTCATCAGGATGCCGAAATAAAGCCCGGCCGGCCCGCCTCCAATGCAAACGATTCGCATGGCGTTCTCGCCTTTCCGTTTGGGCATGATCGTCTCGGAAAACCCGGTGCCACCTTTCCGGATCATGCTCTGGCTTCGGCCGGGGTCGGTTTTCCCGCCAGCCGGTACGGCATATTATTTTATACTTAAAATAATTGTCAAGGGTGGTTGGCGCCCACCCACAGCCGTCGTCCCGGCGCAGGCCGGGACCCATACGCCGCAGCAGATGTTGTCGGCCGGACTCGTCGTTCCGGCGACGCGCAATAATGACAAATTGTGGTTATGGGTCCCGGCCTGCGCCGGGACGACATCGAATATGAGGCGCGGCCGGCAAGCCTGCATCGACATTCTCGCGACGCGCTTCGTCGCTATCGTTCTCGCAATGACGCCGAAGACAGGCGGCTGCGCGCGACCTCAATGCACCGCGGCGTACAGGATCTTGTCCTGCGTCGCGTCCGCCGCGTCGAACTCGGCGACGATGCGGCCGGTGCGGGCGACCAGGATGCGGTCGGAGACGGCGAGGATCTCCGGCAGGTAGGACGAGATCACCACCACCGCCTTGCCCTCGTCGGCGAGACGGCGGATTTCGCCGTGGATGTGCGGGATGGTGCCGACGTCGACGCCGCGCGTCGGCTCGTCGAAGATGATGATCGAGGGGTCCTGCACCAGCGTCTTGGCCAGCACCACCTTCTGCTGGTTGCCGCCGGACAGCTCGATGATCCTGGCCTTGCGCTGCAATGCGCTGATCTTGAGCCGATCGACCCAGTAGCTGGCGAGCTTGCTGCGCCGCGCGCGCGACAGCAGGAAGCTCCAGCCCTTGCCGGTGGCGAGGCTGCCGATATAGACGTTGTCGTCGACCACCATGGTCTCGAAGAAGCCGTTGGCCTTGCGGTCCTCGGTGATGTAGGCGATGCCGTCATTGATCGCCTGCCGCGGCACGCGGTAGCGGATCGGCCTGCCGCGCAGCCGGATGGTGCCGCCATTGACCAGATTGCGCTTCAGTGCGCCATAGATGATCTTGGCGATCTCGGTGCGGCCGGAGCCGATCAGGCCGGCGATGCCGACCACCTCGCCGGCATAGACCGAGAACGACATGTTCTTGACCGCCATGCCCATGGTGACGTTCTCGACCGTCAGCACCTTCTCGCGGCGCTGATGGGTTTTCGCCTTGCCGCCATAGACCGCCTGCGCCACCTCGCGCCCGACCATGTGCTGCACCAGCGCGTCGCGCGTGAGCTGCCTGGCGGGCGCCGTGATCACCAGCTTGCCGTCGCGCAGCACGGTGATGCGGTCGGCGATCTGCAGCGATTCCTCCAGCGCATGCGAGATGTAGATGATAGAGACGCCGCGGGCGCGCAGATCGCGCACCAGATGGAAGAAGTGGACGATCTCCTCCGGCGTCAGCGATGCGGTCGGTTCGTCGAAGATGATGATACGCGCCTTGTTGTAGATCGCGCGCGCGATCTCCACCATCTGCTTCTTGGCGGTGCCGAGCAGCGCCACCGGCGTCGCCGGATCGACGTGGAAGTTGAGCGACTGCAACAGCTGCTGGGCCTGGATGTTCAGGGTCCGGAATCGCGTCAGCAGCTTTTCGTTGCCGAGCTCGATGTTCTGCGCGGCAGTCATGGTCGGCACCAGGCTGGTCTCCTGATAGACCATGCAGATGCCGGCATTGAGCGCGTCGCGCGGCTGCTCGAAACCGGTCGGCTTGCCGTCGAGCAGATAGTCGCCGGAGGTGAGATTGATCGCGCCGGCGATCGCCTTGCACAGCGTCGACTTGCCGGCGCCGTTCTCGCCGACCAGCGCATGCACCTCGCCGGGATAGAGGTCGAAATTGACGCCTTCGATGGCGTGGACGCCGCCATAGATTTTCGAACCGTTGGTGATCCGCAGCACCGGCTCGCGGGCTGCGGAGGTCTCTGCCGTCTTGGCGCCGGGGGCCGCCTGCATCACACCGTCATTCATCGCAGCTCTCCCGTAGTGCGCAGCAGGCGTCCGGCGCCGCGCGCGGCGATCACGACGCCCGACGGCGTCGCGCAGGCAGCGGTGATGCCGTGGAAGCGGCCGCCGGCGCGGCTGTGCAGGCTGTCGGTCGCATCGCCCTCGGCATCGAGATGCACCAGCAGACCATAGGAGCGCGGCGGCGCCCATGGCTTCTGGATGCCGAGCGCCTTGACGCTGCCGATCTGCATCGGCTCCAGGCAATCGCTGCCGCCGGCGAGCGCCGGCGCGACCCAGTAATCCGGCGGCATCGTCGCCATCATCTCCTCGCGGAAATCGTCTTCCTTGAGCACGAACTCGATCAGATGGGTGCGGCGGGCGAAGATGGCGAGCAGCATGCCGCCGTGGCCGTCCGGATGCAGCCGCGCCGGATAGCCCGGCATGTTGGCGGCGACGGTCTCGCGCGGACCAAGCCCGTTGCCGCCGAGCGCGAACCGGCTGAGGCGATGCGCCCAGCTTTCGGTGAGCCACAGGCTGTTGCCGTCGGCCGAAACACTGACGCCATAGGGATAGGGCAGATCGCGCAGCAGCACCTGCGGATTGTCGAGGCCGGCGCCGCAGTTGATGAGCCGACCATTGGCGCGCTTCTCCATCAGGTCGTGCCGCCATTCGTCCGGGCGTCGGCCGGCGCTGCCTTCGACGGCATAGATGCTGCCATCGGGCGCCGCCGTCACCGACAACAGCCCCGTGAGCGCGCTGCCGCCGGCAGCATTCAGCCAGCGCGGATCGGGCTTGGCCGGATCGATCGCGGCAAGCCCCCTGCCCGCGACGCAGACCAGGAGGCGGCCGTCCGGATGCAGCGCGAGCCCGCCGGCATCATCCTCGAACTCGGCAACGACCGTACGTGCCGACAAGTCATTGCCGCCGAGCTTCAGCACCCGGCGCCCTGCGGAAACATAGACCGCACCGTCGCCGGCGGCGATCACGTCGTCGATGCCGGGCAGCGGCTCGCCGATCGGGGTGGCGGTGTCGAGCCGGTCGTTCGGGCTCAGCGCGCCGTCGAGCGGCGGGATCGCGTTCTGGCCGCCGTCGCGGTCGATGACGCTGCGGATGTCGCGCAGCAGATGATCGAAAAATCCCATTACGTCGTCACCCTGCTCTTTGCGCCCCAATAGGCATCGTAGCCGGTCCAGCTGTCGTCGACGCCCTCGAGCCTGATGCGGCCGATCCGGTTGTTCTCGAGTCCGCCGAGATAGAGATAGCCCTTGTGCTCCCGCATCGAGGTCAGGGTCGAATGCGAGATGCCGGTCGGGTCCCACCAGGATTCCAGCGCCTCGCCCTGCTCGTTGAACTTCAGCACGCAGCCATGGTTGAGCGCCGGCGCCAGCCACTCGTCGGTCGGCACCTGCTTCACCATGCGCAGGCGGAAGCCGGGTTTTCGCGCGGCAAGGTCGAATGTCGGCGTGCGGATGCCAACCAGCGCCAGCCAGTAGGTGCCGTCGGAGGCGCGGTTGATGTTGTCCGGATTGCCCGGCAGTTCGTCCATCAGCACTTCGGTCTTGCCCTTGTTCGGCCCGTCGATCCAGTGGCGGAACACCTTGCACAGCGAGGTCGACGCGATCAGGATCGATTTGCCGTCATGCGAGACGCAGATCCCGTTCGGGAAATAGAAGTGGTTGATCACCGTGCGCGTGGTCCTGGTCGCCGGGTCGTAGCAGACCACACGGCCGTTCGGCCGGCCCTCGAGGATGTCGAGGGTGTTGGTGGTCATCTCGTAGCGCGTGGTGCAGTCGCTGAAATAGATCTTGCCGTCGGGCGCGATGTCGAGGTCGTCGGCCATGCGCAGGCGGGAATCGTCGTTCAGCTTGTACCAGGTGCGGTTGGTCTCGTCGGTGACCTTGAAGATGCGGCCATCGGGCGCGACGCCGTAGACGCCCATGCCGGCGACCGCGACGATCAGATTCTCGTCGCGATCGAACTGCATGCCGAGCGGCCGGCCGCCGATATGGGCGAACACCTCGCGCGTCTCGAAGTTCGCCCCGGAGAAACGGATCACATTGCCGTCGCGGGTCGAGCCGTAGAGCCGGCCCTGGCGGTCGAGGATGACGTCCTCGGGCCCCTCGACCTGATCGACGCCGATCGCCTGCGCATTGATCAGCCGGTCGTTCTGCGCATAGGGCGAAGCCGCGCCCGGCTGCACCGCGGGCGCCGAGGCGAGCGGCACGAAGGCCGGATTGACGTAGATCTTCTGGATCGCCTTGCCGCGGTTCTTCGACCATTTGACGTCGATGCCGACGGCGGCGAGCAGGATCATGCCCGTCACTGCCGAGGTGACGTAGCCCGGGATGCCCATCCGCACGAGGCCGTTGATCAGGAGGAAGATGATCAGCGCGCCGATCATCGCCCGCCATACCGTGCCCTTGCCGCCGGCGAGCGACACGCCGCCGAGCACGACGGCGGTGAGCGCCTGGAATTCCCACCCCACGCCGGTGGTGGAATCCGTCGAGGCTTGCCGCGCGGCGTAGAAGATGCCGCTCGCCGCGCACAGCGTGCCCGACAGCACATAGGTCATGAACAGCATCATCCGGACGCGGATGCCGGCGTGGCGCGCCGCCTTGCGGCTGGCGCCGATCGCGGTGAGATGCCAGCCATAGCGCGAGCGCGACAGGAAGATGTGGCAGATCAACAGCACCACGAACAGCGTCGCCGCATTGACGGGAATGCCGAGCACGCTGCCGCCGCCGATGAAATCCCAGGCGTCGCTCTCGACCGAGTTGGTCGCGAACACCTGGGCGTAGCTGGTGTTGAGCAGGTTGACCGAGGCGCGCAGGATGATCAGCGTCACCAGCGTGGTCAGGAACGGCCGCGTCTTCAGGAAGCCGATCAAGAAGCCGTTGATGCTGCCGAGCAGCGCGCCGACCAGAAGCGTCGCCGGCACGGCGAGGCCGACCGGCCATTCGCGCACCAGGAGGAAATACAGCGCCGCGAAATTGCACAGCGCGAAGATCGCGCCGACCGACAGGTCGATGCCGCCGGTGACCAGGCAGAAACCCATCGCGAGCGCGACGAAGCCGAATTCGGCGAACAGCCGCAGCAGCGACACCGAGTTCTGCACCGAGGCGTAGTCGGGAATGGTGAGCGCGAAATAGGCCCACAGCCCGATCATCACGGTGAAGGGAACCACCGGCTCGAACCACTGTTTCAGCAGCAGCTCCGACAGCAGGAGCCGGGGTGAAAACCGCCGCACCGATGCGGCAAAGGAATCAACGGCCATCGACATCGCCAAAGCACTCCATGATCCGGTTTCAACGTTTCCGGATTCTGACCCGTGATACAGCCGGCGCGGGAATGCCCCCCGCGCCGGCTGTCTCGCGCCTTGTTAGTTTTTCTTGGGTAGCGCGAAGCAGGTGCCGCCGAGCGAGGCGTTGGTCTTATCGATCCAGATTGGCCGCGTGTAATAGGACAGGTTTTTGGTGCCGGGCTTGTCGCCGGACATCAGCAGCGTCTCGGCTGCGAACATCAGATCGTGACCCTGCTCGGTCGCCTTGTAGCTGAGGAATTTGCTGAAATTCCCGGAGTTGACCTGGTCGCAATCGAGCTGCGAGCCCTCGCCCGAGGCGAACACCTTCACATCGTCGATCTTGCCGGCATTGCGGATCGCCTGCGCGGCGCCCGACTCCATGATGCCCCAGAAGCCGATCGACGCGCAGAGATCGGGATGCTGCTGGATCACGGTCGCGGTAATGTTGAGCGCAGTGTTGGCATCCCAGTTCGCGGCCTGGTTCGACACCACCTTGATGTTGGGATCCTTGTTCAGGACCTCCATGATGGCACCGACCTGGTCGACGCTGGCGGCCGCGGTCAATTCGCCCTGCACGATCTGCACCTTGCCGGATTTTCCGGAGCCGGTGCCGCAAGCCTTGACGGCTTCGTTCGCCAGCATCCTGCCGATCTCGCGCCAGTCGACGCCGACGAAGGCGCCGGATTTGTAGTTCGAGGCCATGTTGACCTGAATCACGTGCGTGCCCTGGGCCTCGGCGCGTTTCAGATCCTTCATCAGCAGCGTCACGCTCGGATTCTGCACGATCAGGACGTCAGGCTTCTGATCGACCAGTGCGGTCAGCGCCTGTTGCATGGCGGATGGATTGTTGTTGGGATCGCGCACGATGTATTTCATGCCGCGCCACTCGGCCTCTTCCTGCACCACGCGGCCCCACTCGTCGGAGAGCGGCACGCCGAGCGCGATCGGCAGATAGGCGACGGTCTTGCCCTGCAGCGACTTGTCGTACGCCGCGCGCAGCTCGCGCCCGGCCTTGGTACCTTCCTCCTGCGCCGATGCCGCAAACGGCATCGCGGCAAGCGTCACCCCGGCAAGCAGGATCGTCCAGAACTTGGTCGTCTTCATCGTCTCCTCCACACAAAATTCTTTTGATTGATTTGGGATTCTTTTTGTTGATTGGGCCAATGACCGAGGTGCCCGCGTTCGCTCAGTCGCCCTGTTTCAATCCCCTTGTCGCGCGGTCTCCTCGTCGCGGGGGTGCAGCCAGTTGTCGAGCACGATGGCGGCCAGCAGCACCACGCCCTTGATGATGTTCTGCACCTCGCTGTTGACGTCCATGATGGTGAAGGCGTTGAGCAGCGTGCCGATCAGGATGCAGCCGACCACGACGCTGAACACACTGCCGCGGCCGCCGATCAGGCTGATGCCGCCGATCACGACGACGAGCACGACATCGAAGATCATGGTGCCCTGGGTGATCGCCATCTGCATGCTGCCCGTGGTGCCGACCCAGACCAGGCCCGCAATCCAGGCGAGCACTGCAACCAGCACGTGCTCGAGCACGATCAGCGGCCGCAGCGCGACGCCGGTCAGCCGCGCGGCCTCCGGATTGTCGCCCTGCGAATAGATGAAGCGGCCGATCGAGGTGCGCGACAGGAACAAATGCATCGCGATTGCACAGGCCGCGAACACCAGGATCGGAACCGGGATGCCGAACAGCCGTCCGGCGCCGAGATACATCAGGCCCGGCGCATCCTTCGGCGCATAGACCACCCAGGCCGGCGCGATCCAGAAGGCGAGGCCATAGATCACGAAGCCGGCAGCCAGCGTCACGAACAGCGCCGGCGCCTCGACGAAAGCGACCATCACGCCGTTGACGACGCCGATCAGCACCGCGATCGCCAGCGCCAGCAGCACTGCCGTAAAAACGGGCATGCCGTTCTGCATGTAGATCAGCGCGATCGCCCAGGAACCCGCCATGATCGCGACCTCGGAGAGGTCGATGCCGCGGCTGATCACGATCAGCCCCATGCCGAGGCCGAGCACGCCGAGGATGGAAATACTCCGCAACAGATTCAGGAGATTGGAGACGGTGGCAAAGCCGTTCAGCGTCAGGCCGAACACGATCAGGAGCGCGATGGTGATCAGGAGCACGATCTGCTCCTGGCTCGGCTTTGCAAACATTGCGCCCAGGCGAGATGATGCCGCAGGGACAGCAACGCCGCGCGATGGCGATTGCACGCTCATCGTTTCCTCCAGGTATTATTTTGCTTGAGACTTTAAGAGTGCCGATTAGTATTCGTCAAATGCATTCGACGGATACGGATTGATCATTTCCATGCATGTACGCGACGTCGATCTGAACCTGTTCGTCGTGTTCGACGCGATCTATTCCGAGGGCGGCGTCAGCCGCGCCTGCTTCCGCCTCAACCTGACCCAGCCCGCGGTCAGCCATGCGCTGAGCCGGCTGCGCGCGATGTTCAACGATCCGCTGTTCGTGCGCCGCAACCACGTGATGACGCCGACCCCGCTGGCCCGGCAGATCATCACCACGGTGCGCCAGGCGCTCAACGGCCTCGAGACGACGCTGACCCACACCCATCGGTTCGATCCGGCGCAGACTCCGAAGCGGTTCGTGATCGGGCTGCGCAACAATCTCGAGGCGCCGATGCTGAGCGCGCTGGTCAATAGGATCAGCACGGTGGCGCCGCTGGTGGAGATCGCCACCGTGCGCAGCGAGCGCAACAATCTGGAGCGCGAGCTTGCCGCCGGTACCCTCGACGTCGCGATCGATACGCTGTTGCCGCTGTCGGCGGAGGTGCGGCGCGAGCAGATCCTGACCGAGCATATCGCGGTGTTCGCGCGGCGCGGCCATCCCGAGCTCGGCAGCCGGCTCGACAAGAAGGCTTATTTGCGCATGGAGCATGTCTGCGTGACGTCGCGGCGCAGCGGCCTGTCGTTCGAGGATTTTCAGCTCCAGCGCCTCGGCCTGACCCGCACTGTTCGCCTGACCTGCCAGAATTTCGCAACCGCCTGCCACGTCGTGAGCCGCAGCAACATGCTGCTGACCGCCTCGGAGAGCGCCGCCTCCGTGCTGGAAGACCCCGGGCTGCTGCAGTGCTTCCCCTGCCCGTTCCCGATCAGCCCGCACGTCAATTATCTCTACTGGCACGCCACCGCCGAGGACGACACCACCAATCAATGGCTGCGCGAGCAGCTGCGCGCGGCCGCGGCGCTGCTGGCCGGCAGTCGCTTCAGCAAGAAGAACCGGCGCGCGGCGAGGACGCGTCCCAAGGTGGGAGGTCCGATAGCGACCAGTCTCGCCGCTGAATAGTGGCGGTACTCTTATTGATTCACCAGCCGACACTTGGACGTGGACAATGGCTGAAAGGCTTCAGCCGCCGGGATGGTCTCCTTCACCGTATAATAGTCCCATTTCTGCTTGACGTCGGCCGGCGCCTTCACCTGGACGAGATACATGTCGTGCACCATGCGGCCGTCCGCGCGGATCCTGCCGTTGCGCGCGAACATATCGTCGATCGGCATCGACTTGAGTCGCTGCATCACAGCTGCCGCGTCGTCGGTTTTAACCGCCTGTACGGCCTTCAGGTAATTGGTCACGGCGGAATAGGCACCGGCCTGCACGAAGTTTGGCATCTTCCCGACCTTGGCAAAGAAGCGCCGGCTCCATTGCCGCGAGCGGTCGTCGAGGTCCCAATAGAATGGTTCGACCAGCAGCATTCCCTGGGTCGCCGCAGCGCCCAGCGCATTGACCTCGGTGATCGTACCGACCAACGGCACGATGGTCTGGCCCGGCGTGATGTTGAAATCCCTCGCAGCCGTGATGGAGTTCAGGAGATCGGCGCCGGCGTTGGCGAATCCGATCACCTTGGCTTTCGAGGCTTGCGCCTGCAGCAGGAAGGACGACAGGTCAGTGGTGCTGATCGGGTGATAGACCGTGCCGACCACCGTGCCGCCGGAGCGCGTGATGGCGTCGGAAGCTTCCGCCACCAGGGATTTCCCGAGCGCGTAGTCGACGGCGACGAAATACCAGGTCCCCAGGCCCAGCGACTTCACCAACCGCGCCTGACCGTTGGTGAACGAATAGGTGTCCCAAGTATAGCTGATCGTGTTGGGCGAACACTGTTCATTGGTGAGCCGCATTGAGCCGGAGCCGGTGACGATCAGCATGCGGTTTTTGGTTTCCGCGACGCTCGACACCGCCAGCGCGACGCCGGAATTGATGACGTCGGTGATCAGGTCGACGCCGCCGGTATCGTACCATTGCCGCGCGATGCCGGTGGCGACATCCGGCTTGTTCTGGTGATCCGCGGAGATCAGCTCCACTTTGAACGGCGGCTTCTCCTGATCGACGAAATCGTCGATCGCCATCTGCGCGGCCGCAACTGCACCCGCACCCGCGAGGTCGGAAAACACGCCGCCCATGTCGGTGAGAACGCCGATCTTGACGGTGCCGTCCGAAACCCCCGTCGTCTCCGCCGATGCACCAGCGCATGCTGCGGCCAGCATTGCGGCAACCGGCCACGCAATCGAATTCCGAATCCTCATGGCAACCTCCCCGTACTGACGCGGCTTCGGCGCGCTTTTTTGTGTGACGGCGCGAATTATTCGGCGGCCGCCGACTTCATGTCGTTGCGACGCAGGTTGCGCCGGGCCCAGACGGCGAGCTCCTGCATCGTCGTCTGCGTTTCCGGGAGGAACGGGAAGATCGGATAGACGTGGACGGAATCCTCGACGATCCGCAACGTCACATCGAGACCGGCCCTCTCGGCGCGCTCGGCCAACCGCGTAGCATCGCTGAGCAGCACCTCGCCTTGGCTTGCGGTGACGAACAGCGGCGGCAGCCCGGTCAGATCGCCGAACAGCGGCGACACCAGCGGATCGGTCGGCTCGTGGGCCTGGAAATACGACGCGCCCATGAAGGTGAGCAGGTCGCGGTTGGCCGCGGGATCGTCGCCGTTGAAAGCTCGAATCGTCGGGCCTGACAGGGTCAGGTCGGCGAATGGCGCCACCGAGAGGATCGCCGCCGGCAACGGATCGCCCGCGTTTCGGAGCGCCAAGACCAGCGCAACGGCCATGCCGCCGCCTGCCGACTCGCCGGAGACCAATATCGAGCTTGCAGCGACGCCGCGCGCCAGCAATGCGCGATAGGCCGCCACCGCATCGTCGATCGCGGCGGGATAGGGATGCTCCGGCGCGAGCCGGTAGTCCACCGTGTAACAGACACCATCTACCGCCGCGGCAAGACGGCTTGCATATTCCAGCGAGCCCTTGGCGGAACCGATCAAATAGCCCCCGCCGTGGAAATGCAGCACGACATTGCCGCGTGGCGCATTCGGTGCCGCAACACGCCAGGCCTTGACGTCACCCAGTTCGTCCTCCACCGCGATGGTGCCCGCGGGCAACGGAAAGTTCGTCGTGAGGAAGCGGTCATAGGCCTCGCGCAATCCGTCATGTCCGCGCGCTACATCTTCAGGACGAAAGGCGAATTTCCAGAGATCGAAGGCGCGCTGGCTCTCGGGACGGCGCAAGCATTTGCCTTCACGCAAGCCCGTGACATTGAGCACCTCGCCGGGCGCCCCCTCCGTGGCTTTCACGACATCATAATCCCACGCGAGACCCCAGCTGGTCTCGGCGAACGGATCGATGCGCGCCATGCCCTTCCAGCGGCCGTTGCGATCGCGTATGCGGTTGGCCTCGGTCTCATGCATCAGCTTGACCACGGCGCGTGCGCCGGCCTGGATGCGCGTGGTGCGCGGCAGCCGCCGCTGCTCATACTCCTTAAGGGCGCCCGGCACGTCGTCCTGGCGACGCGACAGCACCCGCGCGAGGGTCCAGGCATCCTCGATGCTCTGGCCAGCGCCCGCGGCAAGAAACGGCACCATCGGATGGGCTGCATCGCCAAGCAGAGTGATGCGGCCGGAGCTCCAGCTGTCGATCGGATCGCGATAATACATGCCGGTGATGAAGGCGCTCTGGCACTGCTCGAGCATCTTGCGTGCGCGCGGCTCGGCGTCCTCGAAGGAGCGCAGCATCTCGGAAATGTCGCCGCTCTCGTCCCAGGATTCGCGAGTCACCTCTTGTGCGGGTACCGAGGCGAGGATGCTGTAGAGATTTTTCGGCCGCACCCAATAGGTGATCAAGGTTCGGCCGGGGCCGAACCAGTAATTGCCGCGCTCCTCCAGATTGAGCCCTTCGAGACGCTCTGCTGGAATTAGCGAACGCCACATCAAGATGTTGGCAAAGTGCTTCTGCTCCTGACCCCGCAAATGCTGGCGTACCACCGAATGGATGCCGTCGCAGCCGACCAGCAGATCGCCGCGCACGGTCTCGCCATTCGCAAGCTTTGCCTCGACGCCGCGGGCGTCCTGTGACACCGCCACGCAGCGGGCGCCGAGCCGCTTGGATTCCGCCGGCACCGCATCGGACAGAATTTGCACCAAATCCGCGCGGTGGATATTGTACATCGGCGCCCCGTAGCGCCTGGCGGCCTCGTCACCCAGCGGGGCCTGGTACAGCATCTTGCCGGAGCGCAGGTCGCGATAGTCATAAGACTGCGGCTTGACGCCGACGCTGCGGATCGCGGTCTCGAGCCCGAGCTCGCGCAGTACGATCGCTGCGTTCGCGGCGATCTGGATGCCGGCCCCGATCTCGCTCAGCTCCTTGGCCTGCTCCAGCACAAGCACGTCAACGCCTTGATGACGCAGCGCAATCGCAGTAGTCAATCCGCCGATACCGCCGCCCGCAATGAGCACCCGCATGGTTTGTCTCCGCCCTGTAGTCAAATTAAGTGATTTCACTTAAATTAGGTCAGGATCAGTTCGCATGTCAAGCAGGCGAAGAACCACGCGCGCGAGTTCGGAAGAAACGCGGAACCAGATCAAGGCGGCCGCGCAAATGCTGTTTGCCCGTCATGGCGTCGATGCCGTGACGGTGCAGCAGATCGTCGATGCCGGGGGGCAACGCAACAACGCGGCCCTGCACTACCATTTCGGCTCCAAGGAGGAATTGATCCGCCAGATGGTGGTCGACGGCGCCACCGTGCTCGACGGGCGTCGACGCGAGATGCTGGACGAGATCGAGGCGCGCGGGGGCCCCAAAAGCATCCGGGAGGTGCTGCTGGTGCTGGTCATGCCCGTCATCGAACTCGGCGACGACGAACGCTGGCACGGATATATCCGCTTCACCACGAACCTGCAGGCCTCGGATCCGAAAGCGTTGCGCGACGCGCTCAACGGCCGTTGGAATGCGAGCTATGTCGCGTGCTTCAACTACCTGAAGACGATGCTTCGCCTGCCGGCGCCGATCGTGGAACAGCGCCTTTCAATTTTCGCGATCTACGCCAACGCGATCCTGTCGGCGCACGAGGCCGCCGTCGAGTCGCGCAACACCAAGAGCAGCCGTCTTTGGGGGCAACCATTCACGATCGAGAACATCCTCGATACGCTTGAGGCCACGCTCACCTGCCCGCTCTCGGAGGGCACCTCGTCGAAGCTACCGGCAGGCTAAGGCGCGCCGGTCACATCCCGCTCAGCCCGCTATCCACCGCGAGCGTCTGCGCGGTGACATAGACGCTTTCATCCGACATGAAGAACAGCACGGCATAGGCGATCTCCCACGCCGTCGCCTGACGGCCGAATGGGATATGCCCCTTGCCGCGCGACGGCCGGCCCGCGCCAGCCTCGCGGCCGTTCGGGGTGTCGACCAGCCCGGGATAGACCAGGTTGGCGCGGATGCCGCGCCGCGCGCCCGTGTGAGCGATGTTGCGCATCAGGCCGCCGAGCGCGGCCTTGGAGGAATCGTAGACCGCCATCTGCGACCCCGCCTTCAGCGCCGCGATCGAGGAGATGAAGACGATCGAGCCGCCGTCTTCGAATTTCGGCAAGGCCGCGCGGCAGCACAGCATCGGGCCGCGGACATTGACGTCGTAGATCCTGTTCCACTCCTCCGCGCTGACATTGTCGAGCCCGGTCTTGCCGAAAGTGCCGATGTTCAGCACCATGCCATCGAGCCCGCCCATCGTGCGATGCGCTTCATCAATCATCCTGATGACGTCGGCCTCTTGAGTGACATCGGCGGCGATCGCGAAGGCGCGGCCGCCATCATCAGCAATACGCGCAACCGTGTCCTCGGCCGAGGTACGGTTGAGGTCGGCGACCGCGACATGCGCGCCCTCGCGCGCGAACAGCAGGCTCATGGCGCGGCCGTTGCCGATCGGATCGGTCGCGGCATCGAACACGCGCTGGCCGCCGCCGACCACCAGGATGCGGCGGCCGTTGAGGCGTCCCCGGCCCGGCGCGGTGCCGGACGATTCCGCGCTCAGCGGACGCACATGGCGTTCCGGCTTGGTGTCTTGCTTGGCCTCTTGCGAAGTCTCCGGCATCCGATTCAACCCCGCTTCCTGCCGCCCTCGTAGACCGCCATGCCGGCGGCCGGATCGAGATCGGTCTCGGTTGCCTCCGTCAGCCGCGCCATCGTCATGTAGAAGCCGAGCGCGACGATCGCCTCGACGATCTCCTGATCGCTGAAATGCTCGCGCATGCCGGCGAAGGCGGCATCGCCGACGCGCACCTTCTCGACCACCTCGCGGCCGAAGCCGAGCAGCGCGCGTTCGGACGCGTTCAGCGCCGCATCGTCGTAATTGCCGCGCTCGACGGCATCGATCTGCGCCTGGGTGACGCCGACACCGAGCGCGATCGGCACATGTTGCCGCCATTCATAGGCGCCGCCCTCGAGCTGCGCGGCCTGCAGGATCAGGAGCTCGCGGTTGACCGCCGACAGCTTCTGCTTGTGCAGGATCGAATTGGCGAGCCGCATCAGCGGAATGGCATTGGCCTCGGCATGGGCCATCATGCGGAAGATGTTGAGCTTGACCGGCATGCGGTCGAATGCGGCGCGGATGTCGCCGCCCGTCGTGTCCGGATCAATCAGAGGCAGCCTTGCCACGCGTCTCTCCCTTTTTTGCGCCTGTTCGTTGTTCTTGCCCGTCGTTCTTGCCGTCGGTGCGACCAGCTAATGCACCGGGCCGACCGAGATCAAGCCAACCGCTCGACATTGCCCGAATTGCGGGGTTCAGCCATGCGGTTCCGCGCTTGAATCCGCATCCACGGGCAGGCATAAGGAGCGCCAACTCCCCTAAAAAATGCCCTTGGCCCAAGGATTTGAGAAGGATTTACGATGCCCGCCTATCGCTCCCGCACCACCACCCACGGCCGCAACATGGCGGGTGCACGCGGCCTCTGGCGCGCCACCGGCATGAAGAACGAGGATTTCGGCAAGCCGATCATCGCGGTGGTCAATTCCTTCACCCAGTTCGTGCCCGGCCACGTCCATCTGCAGAATCTCGGCCAGCTGGTCGCGCGCGAGATCGAGAAGGCCGGCGGGGTGGCAAAAGAGTTCAACACCATTGCGGTCGATGACGGCATCGCGATGGGTCATGACGGCATGCTGTACAGCCTGCCCTCGCGCGAGCTGATCGCCGACAGCGTCGAATACATGGTCAACGCGCATTGCGCGGACGCGATGGTCTGCATCTCCAACTGCGACAAGATCACGCCCGGCATGCTGATGGCGACGCTGCGGCTCAACATCCCGACCGTGTTCGTCTCGGGCGGACCGATGGAGTCGGGCAAGATCCTGCTCAAGGGCAAGAAGCGCGCGGTCGACCTGATCGACGCGATGGTCGCGGCCGCCGACTCCAACGTGTCGGACGAGGACGTCGCGGTGATCGAGCGCTCGGCCTGCCCGACCTGCGGCTCCTGCTCCGGCATGTTCACCGCGAACTCGATGAACTGCCTGACCGAGGCACTCGGCCTCGCGCTGCCCGGCAACGGCTCGGTGCTCGCGACCCACGCCGACCGCAAGAGCCTGTTCGTCGAGGCCGGCCATCTGATCGTCGACCTCGCCCGCCGCTACTATGAGCAGGACGACGCCAAGGTGCTGCCGCGCAACATCGCGAACTTCAAGTCGTTCGAGAACGCGATGACGCTCGACATTGCGATGGGCGGCTCGACCAACACCGTGCTGCATCTGCTCGCCGCCGCGCGCGAGGGCGAAGTGCCGTTCACGATGACCGATATCGACCGCCTGTCACGCAAGGTGCCGGTGCTCTGCAAGGTCGCGCCCTCGGTGCAGGACGTCCACATGGAGGACGTGCATCACGCCGGCGGCATCATGGCGATCCTGGGCGAGCTCGACCGCGCCAAGCTGCTCACGACCGACGGGCCGACCGTGCACGCCGCGACACTGGAGGATGCGCTGAACCGCTGGGACGTGGTGCGGACATCAAGCGACAAGGTACGCAACTTCTATTGCGCCGCGCCGGGCGGCGTGCCGACCCAGGAAGCCTTCAGCCAGGACCGCCGCTTCGACGAGGTCGATCTCGACCGCGCCAAGGGCTGCATCCGCGACGCCGCGCATGCCTATTCCAAGGACGGCGGCCTCGCCGTGCTGTTCGGCAACCTTGCCGAGGACGGCTGCATCGTGAAGACCGCCGGCGTCGACGAGAGCATTTTGAAGTTCTCCGGCCCTGCCCGCATCTTCGAAAGCCAGGACGCATCGGTCGAAGCCATCCTTGGCAACAAGGTGAAGGCCGGCGACGTCGTGCTGATCCGCTATGAGGGTCCGCGCGGCGGCCCGGGCATGCAGGAGATGCTGTACCCGACCAGCTATCTGAAGTCGAAAGGCCTCGGAAAGGCCTGTGCGCTGATCACCGACGGCCGCTTCTCCGGCGGATCGTCCGGCCTGTCGATCGGCCACGTCTCGCCGGAAGCCGCCGAAGGCGGCCTGATCGGCCTCGTCGAGGAAGGCGACGTCATCGAGTTCGACATCCCGAACCGCAAGGTCAACCTCGCGGTCGACGATGCCGAATTGAAGCGTCGCCGCGGGGCGATGGAAGCCAGGGGCAATGCGGCCTGGAAGCCGGCGGCGCCGCGCAAGCGCGCCGTCTCGACCGCGCTGAAGGCCTATGCGGCATTCGCCAGCAGCGCGGCCAAGGGTGCGGTTCGCATCCTGCCGGAGTGATCGGCGACAAGTGCTAGGTCACGTGCAAGTCGGCCGCCTCGATCCGGATGCGGTCGGCATGCAGTGACCAGTCGCATAGCGATTGTTCCTGGCAAAACTTGACCTTGGCCATCTCGGTGGCCTGGCCCTCGCTCGAGGCGTCGATCTCAAGCGCGCCCTGGCAGACCTCGCGCTCGCGGCCATTGCCGCCGAGCACGTCCTTCATGAAATGAACGACGAAGCGTGACATGGAACCCTCCCTGCTGCACCGGCAGAGCCCGGGGGTACCACGCTAGCACTAACACGAAAGGGTAGTGAGTTAATTCGGCTGATACGCGTGCGACTGTTCGCAGCGGGGAAAACTACGCGCCGGCCTGGGGCAGGCTGGCGGCAGCGATCGCGACGATCTGCGCAAGACGGCGGCCGATCCTGGCGGGCGCGTTGCGGAGCAATGACTGGACCTGTCGCATCGAACATCTTCCTTCCGTGCCCGGACTGGTCGGGCACGAATGGAAAATGGCGATTTCAAGCTAAGTCGTCGATATCTCAGGGAAAATAACAACGGACGCGTTGTGAGGCGGTGCTTTGGCAGTACGTTTATTGCCTCGATCGAGGTCTCGACGAAGGAGATTTTCTCCGGTGTTCTTGCGCGCGCAAGAACGCTCGCACGGCTGGCCGTTTGTGTGAGGGGCGCACCGGCGAAAGAATTCACTCCGCCCTTGCGGTAGATATCCTCCGCAAGGGCGGGCGCCTGCACGATTTCGGAATATTGGAAATATATCCCTGAGTTGCCCGGCGCGTCAAGTTGCTGCGCGAACGCCGGCAGCCGCCAGCCCCTTTGCATGGGGTTGTTTTCGATATTTTGGCCGCGCGCAGCCGCGGCCCCGCAGGGGGAGGCCTGACCCTACCCCGGCATGAACCCGAACGCCTTCTCGAACCGTCGCGCGTAGACCGGCCAGACCTCGGGATTGATGATGCGCGGCGGGCGCTTGCCGTCGAGGGCGTCGAGGATCTGCTCGGCGGCGATCCGGCCCATGTTGATGCGCGCCTCGCGGGTGACACCGGCGGTGTGCGGGCTCGCCAGCACATTGTCGAACTGCAGCAGCGGATGATCCGGCGGCGGCGGCTCCTTGTCCCAGACGTCGAGCCCGGCGCCGGCGATGCGCTTGCCACGCAGCGCTTCCTCCAGCGCCTTCTCGTCGTGGATGAAGCCGCGCGCGGTGGTGACGAAATAGGCGTGCGGCTGCATCAGCGCGAACTGGCGCGCGCCGATCATGCCGCGGCTGTTCTTGTCCAGCGGACACGAGATCGAAACAAAGTCCGCGCGACGCAGGAGATCGTCGAGCTCGACCTTTTCCCCGCCCCGCTTCGCCATCTCGTCCGCCGTGAGATAGGGATCGTAGGCGATCACCTTCATGTGCAGGAGGCCCCTGCACAGTTCGGCGATGCGGCGGCCGACATTGCCGAGACCGACGATGCCGACGGTCTTCTCCTTCAGCTCATTGCCGATCAGATCGTTGCGGTTGACATTGGCCTCACGCCGCAGCCTGCGGTCGGACTGGATGATCCGCTTCGACAGCGTCAGCATCATGCCGAGCGCATGCTCGGCGACCGAATTGGCGTTGCCGCCGGACTGGTTGACGACAAGCACGCCCGCCGCGGTGCAGGCATCGACATCGACGGGATCGAAGCCGGCGCCATTCGACGACACGATCAGAAGATTCGGCGCACGCTTCAACAGCTCGGCATGGGCATGGAAATGCGGCGCCAGCTCATCGCGCGCCGCACCGATCTGATAGGCATGCGCGTCGGCAAGGACAGGCGCGAACGTCGCCTCCGGCGTCTCGTTCTCGAGACGATCGAGCCGGACGTCCGGCCGCTTCTTCAGGATATCGACGTAGATCTCGTGGGCGAGGTATTTGACGTAGAACACGCGCTTGTTGTTGACGGTCATGTCTTCGAGCAGCTTTCAGTTTGGGAAGCCATAGAGTCGTGCGGGATTGTCGACGAGGATACGGTGCCGGGTCGCCGCATCCGGCGTCCATTCGTGAAACAGGTCGAGCAGATGGCCGGCGTCGGGCATTTCGCCCTCGACCCGCGGATGCGGCCAGTCGCCGCCCCACACCAGCCTTTCAGGATTGGCCGACACCAGTGCCTCGTGGAACGGCCGCGCATCCGGATAATCAGGGGCCCGCTGGCTCAGCCGATGCGCGCCTGACAGTTTGGCCCAGCACCAGCCTTCGTCCACCGCACGCAAAAGGCTCTGAAAGCCCGCGGTGTTGATGCCGGCGCCGGCATCAGTGCGGCCCATGTGATCGACCACGACCGGCAATCCCAGCGCCTTCAGCGTCGGGATCGTGTGGGGCAAATCCTTCACATCGATCCAGAGCTGCAGATGCCAGCCGAGTTCGGCCATCACGCCCGCGTGCGTCTCGGCAACGTTCAAGGGAATGCCACCGCGATAGTGCAGCTGCCCGCCGCGGAAGAAATGGTTGAAGCGCAGGCCGCGGACGCCGAGCACATGCCATTGCCGGAGCGTGCCTGCCGCCACATCGGCATCGGCCACCGCGACGCCGCGCAGCCGCGCGGGCTCGCGCTGCAGCGCATCCAGCATCGCCGAATTGTCGTGGCCGTGCGCGCTGCCCTGCACCAGCACGCCGCGGGAGAAACCGAGCGTATCGAGCATGCCGAGATAGGTCGCGAGCGGCGCGTCCGGCGGCGTGTAGCTGCGATCGCCGGCATACGGAAAGCGATCGCTTGGGCCGAACACATGCGCATGGGTGTCGCAGGCCTTCGGCGGCAGCTTCTCCCTCGGCGGCGTCACCGGACGCGGCGGCAGGCAGGCGGGAATCTCTGACGCAGCCATGCTCTATTCCGCCTTCATGCCGGCGGCCTTGATGATCGGCCCCCATTTGTCGTAGTCGGCCTTGATCTTGGCGGCGAACTTGTCCGGCGTGGAGCCGATCGGGATCGCACCGAGCTTGCCGAGCCGCTCCTTCACGGCATCGGTGTTCACCGCCGCGACGAAATCATGCGAGATCTTGGCGACGAGGTCGGCGGGCATGCCGCCGGGTCCAAGCAAGCCCCACCACACCTCGGTGTCGTAGCCCGGAACGGTTTCCGACATGCTGGGCACGTCAGGCAGGAACGGCGCACGCGAGCCGGTCGTCACCGCCAGCGCGCGAACCGTGCCGGCTTGCAGCTGCCCGACCGATTCCGGCCCGTTGTTGAACGACATCGGAATTTGCCCGCCGAGCAGATCGTTGATCGCGGGCGCACCGCCCTTGTAGGGGATCGCGTCGAGATCAATCTTGGCGAGGCTCTTGAGCAGCTCCCCGGCCAGATGGGTCGAGGTGCCGTTGCCGGCATGGGCGAAGGACAGGCTGCCCGGCTTCGCCTTCGCCGCGGCGATGACGTCGGCGACCGATTTGAACGGCGAATCCGCGCGCACCAGCAGCACGTTCGGCGACGACGCCAAGAGCGAGATCGCCGAAAAATCCCTGAACGTGTCGTAGGGCAGCTTTGGATAAAGGAATGGATTGGTGGCGTGGCCGCTCGCCACCATGATCAGATTGTAACCGTCGGGCGCGGAGGTCGCGATCGCCTGCGAGGCGATCACCCCGCCGGCGCCGGGCCGGTTCTCGACTACGATCGACTGCGTCCAGGTCTTCGACACCGCTTCAGCGAGCGTTCGCGTCAGAACGTCGACGCCGCCGCCGGGCGGATATGGAACGAGAATGTGAACGGCCTTGGCCGGGTACGGCTGCGCGGACGCAAGGCCGGCCACAATCATGGCCGCTGCCGCAATGGCGGTCCGCCAGACCCATCCGGCCATCGACGCCTCCCGTCCCTTGATCGCTACCGTCTCTTTTTCGTTACGCCTGTATCGCACGTTGGTTCGGCGCTGCGATGGCCGAATTCCGCAGATCGCGTTGCGGCCGCGACATGTTGACAATCGCAGGCACCGCGTCAAGTTTCGTGCGGCAAGCGGCCACCAGTGTCGCGCGAGCAGGGAGAACAGGATGGCGGCCGCGGAACAAGCCTCGTCCAAAGATAAAGCCAAGGACAAGTCCCAGGATGCGGCGACGACCTGGCACGGCATCGTGCTGCAGACGCTGAAGCGGAACGAGATCAAGCTCGTGCCTTATGTGCCCGACCGGGTGCTGACCACGCTGATCAAGGACCTGCACGCCGATCCCTATTTCACGACGTTTCCGACCGCGCGCGAGGAAGAAGCGGTGGGCATCGTCTCCGGGGCCTGGATGGCGGGAACGCGCGGCGCGGTGCTGATGCAGACCTCGGGCTTTGCCACGCTCGCCAATGTGCTGGCCTCGCTCGCGGTGCCCTACCAGATCCCGCTGATCATGTTCGTCTCCGAGCGTGGCACGCTCGGCGAGTTCAATTACGGCCAGGCACTGGTCTGCCGCACCATGCGCCCGGTGCTGGATTCGCTGGCGATGGAGCATCACACCATCACGCGGCTCGACGAGCTCGAATTCATCGCGGACCGCTCGATCAAGCAGGCCGTCACCACCCAGGCGCCGGTGGCGCTGATCCTCTCGCCGCTGCTGACCGGCGGCAAGACCTTCGACAAGTGAGATCAGCCATGACCAGCACCCACGCGCGCAACACCAAGGTGATGAACCGCTTCGATCTCACCCAGCGCCTCGTCGCCGGCCTGAAGGACGAGGCCGTGATCGGCGGCATCGGCAACACCAATTTCGACCTCTGGGCCGCCGGCCATCGCCCGCAGAATTTCTACATGCTGGGCAGCATGGGACTTGCGTTTCCGATCGCGCTCGGCGTCGCGCTGGCGCAGCCGAACCGGCGCGTGTTCGCGCTGGAAGGCGACGGCTCGCTGCTGATGCAGCTCGGCTGCCTCTCGACCATCGCGACGCTGGCGCCGAAGAATCTCACCATGGTGGTGATGGACAACGGCATCTACCAGATCACGGGCAGCCAGCCGACGCCAGCCGCCGGCCATACCGATATCGTTCAGGTCGCAATCGCCAGCGGCATCACGAACAGCTCCTGGGCCGCCGACGAGGACGATTTCGAGCGGCTGATCGAACAGTCGAAACAGGCCTCCGGCCCGACCCTGATCGGCGTCCGCATCGACGACAAGCCCGGCACCGGCACCACCCGGCGCGACCCCGTGCAGATCCGCGAGCGGTTCATGCACGGGATGGGGGTAAGGCAGCTGCTGTAGGTAAGACACATGCGGAGAGATGGATTGCTTCGCTCGCAATGACGGCTGTGGCCACTCAATTCAGCCGCAACTCGGTGATGTGCCGTGGATCCGGCTTCAGCTCGCCGCGTTCGACACGCTTGACGATGTCGGTCAGCGCGGCGTTGGCATTGCACGCGATGCCGAGCTTCTCGCCCTCGCGGACCACGAGGCCGTTGAGGAATTCGATCTCGGTGCGGCGGCCCTTCTGCATGTCCTGGCCCATCGAGGGGCGCTGCGCCGATGAGGTGCGCTTGGCATCCTTGAAGCGCTGCTCGTCGCAGGCGCGCGTTGCGGCCTCGTCGCCCTCGCCGGCCCGTGCGATGGTCTCGGGCGGCAGATGCAGGATCTCTTCCAGCTGATAGCCCTGCGCCTGGCCGACGCGGATCGCCTCGCTGCCGAGCCGCGTCGAGAAGCGGCGCAGCGGCTCGCTTTGCAGCACCTCGCCGCCCGCCAGACCAGTGCAGGCCGAGAGCCCATTGCCCATCACGTTGGCGACCAGCTTCGACCAGCGCTCGCCCCAGAGATTGGAGGTGACCTTGGCGCTGTCGGAATAGCCGACCAGGCGGCAGACTTCCTCCGCCCGCGCCGTGATCCGGCCGTGCACCTCGCCGGCGCGAAACACGGTGTGCGCTGCGCCGCCCTTGCCGGCGCCGCGGTGGATATGGCCGGGCTCCGGCAGATTGACGGTGATGCTGCTCGCGATGCAGCCGAGCGTCTTGCCCCAGCCGACGATGCCGGCGATGGTCTCCTCGTTCATGCAGTTCTGCAGCGACACGACGTAGCCGTCCGCCGCCAGATATTGCCGGATCAGCATGGTGGCCCAGGCGGTGTCGTAGGACTTCATGCAGACGAAGGCGATGTCGACCGGTTTCTCTTTCGCCAGTTGCTGCGCGTCGGTGACATCAAGCGCGCGCACCGGGACCGAGAATTCCGCGACCTCCATCGCGTGCGTGACGCGCAGGCCGTGCTTGCGCATGTGCTCGACATGCACGGGCCAGGGATCGATGAACGTGACGTCCTCTCCCGCCTGCACCATATGCGCGCCGGCGTAGCCGCCGACAGCTCCCGCGCCGACGATCGCGATCTTCCGAGCCATGCTTCCATCCCCTGTTCTTGATTGAGACGAACGCTGGCTGCGTCCATCCGTTGCGGATCAGTCTAGGGGATCGCGGCGTCAGGCCAACCGGTCGTTTCATGAAAAAAGCTGGGCGGTGCCATGCCGGTATTCATGGGACCCAAGAAAATCCCCGCGAGCGATGCGCCCGCGAGGATCTTCGTAGTCAGAGTCCGATGCGATCAGTCGATGATCTTGACGATCCGGCGGGTGCGCGGCTCCACGATCACACGGCGATCGTTGACGACGGCGTAGCGATACTCGGTGTAGCGCGGCACCGGGCGCAGCACGACGGTGTCGGGCAGCGGCTTGCCGACCACGACGCGTTCACGCACCACCACCGACGGCTCGTTACGCGGGATCGAGGTGATCACCGCATTCGGAATCTCGAGGCCGGCGCCGACCGCGGCACCCACCGTGCCGCCGACGATCTCGCCGACCGGCCCCGCGATTTCGCCGCCGGCCCGCGCGCCGTTCGCGGCGCCCGCCGCAGTCGTGGACTGCGCGAAGGCCGAACCGGACGCGAGCAGCGACGCTGCAGCGACAAGGGAAACAGCAAAACGCTTGTTCATGATTCTCCTCCTCCGAATTGATCGATGCCCCTCAACATCGCAACCAATGAGAACGTTCCAGTTCCAATGCTGCAACTCGCGCAACTCCAGTTCCGCGCGCAATTCGCTTGATTCCAGCACAAATGAAAATGCTGCTCCGGACAATGTCCGAAGCAGCATTCATCCTGGGTTCAGATTCAGGGATGGCTCAGAACAGGAGCGCGCTGCGCACCGTTCATTCCGGCGGTTTTTGATTGGCTCGACGCCTTGGAGCTCGTCGTCTTGACGGCGGTGCAGCTGAAGGCTTGATGCGGATTCGCATCGTCCCGCCCTTCGACTCGATCTCGAAAGCGTTGGTCCTGCGCACCAGCTCGCCGAGGGTGCGGAAGCCGTAGGTCCTCTGATCGAAATCCGATGCGAAATTAGCCAGCTGCCGTCCGACCTCGCCAAGCGTCACCCAGCCGTCCTCGCTTGCCATCTGGCTGATGACCTTCTTGATGATGGGCGTGGCGGCCTCGGGTGGCTGCAACGGCTGAGCCCGCACGGCGGCATCCTGATTGCTCGGCGCGCCGCCGCGCAGATTTTCCGTATAGACGAACCGGCGGCAGGCCTGCCGAAAACTCTCCGGCGTCTTCTGCTCGCCGAACCCGAACACGTCGATGCCGTGCTCGCGGATGCGGGCGGCAAGCCGGGTGAAATCGCTGTCCGACGATACCAGGCAGAAGCCGTCGAACCGGCCGCTGTGCAGCAGGTCCATGGCGTCGATCACCAAGGTGATGTCGGATGCATTCTTCCCGGTCGTATAGGCGAATTGCTGCTGGGGGATAATGGCGTGCTTCGACAGGATGTCGGCCCAGCCCTTGGACCTCGGATTGGAGAAGTCGCCGTAGATGCGGCGCACGCTGGCCTCGCCGATCTTGGCGATCTCCTCGAACAGCCCATCGGCGATCTTTGCGGATGCATTGTCGGCGTCGATCAGGACGGCCAGACGAGGCGAACGGAGTTCGGAAGGCATCGCATTTCTCGGCTGGGACAGGATGAATGGACAATTCCGCAGACAGCTGCGGAACCGGCACAGCTGTCGCATCGGAGCACATCGCGCGTCCCAAGCATAGGCGGCATCGCCAAGACGTCGCAGCGATGCCAGCCTCGAGGTGGCGAGGTCAGATCACCTCGCCCAGGTCGATCGCCCGCCTGGCGAACTCGATGGCCTTCTCGGCGGTGATCGCGTCCGCTGTGGTCGTCGCCTCGTCGCGCACGGACGGCGGCGAAGCGATCCGGATCTTCTTGCCGTTCGAACGGCGGATGGTCGCGCGCCAGCGATCGACATCGCGCCGGTAGGCATCGATCACAAAATCCCGATAGGTGACGCCGCTCATAAGCGGCTGAATCGATGCCGCTTCGACAGTGGGCGGCCGGCTTGCGATGTCGCGCACCATCTCGACAATCGTCTCGACGGCATGCTCGCGCGTGACGCCGGTCGCGTCCCTGAGCAGATAGCTCACCGCCGCACCGATCTGCGCCCTCGCGCGATCGTCGCTCGCAAAATCCAAATCGGCCTGAACTGACATATGGGGAAAACGCCTCCGCCCGACGCAACATCGGATACCTCCAGGCATCCGGCACCTTGCAACCACGTGACGTTTAGTCGGCTTCCCATTAAAGCCGGATTAGCTGTTAGCCCCCGATTTCTCGGATGCCGTTAACCGGCTCTTGATGCCGCTTCGCAGGATGCCGGAAGCGGCAGGGATGGTCGACCGGATCACGGGAGGAGCGCGCCACGCGCCGATTTGTCCGGGGCCCCCCTCCGGTGCCGCGGCCCGGTTCGCGCCGCCAATTCGCGCGTGATCGCCAATTGACATATCACTGCTATTCGTGTGACATTTTATGAAAAGGCCGACAAAGAGCCCATGCCCACCTGGGGAGGCAGCAATGACCATTTCCGACGTCGCCGCAGCAGCCGAAAGCCGGGCTCCGGCCGTTGCGCGATCCGCGCAGGCGCAGCAGGTCGCCGACATCGCGGCACGGCTCGAACGCCTGCCGCTGACCTCCTACCAGCGCTGGATCTTCGGAATCATCGCGACCGCGTGGTTCTTCGACAGCATGGACCTGGCCGCGCTCACCTTCGTGCTCGGTTCGATCCGCCAGACCTTCGGCCTGTCGACGGCGGAAGCCGGGCTGCTGTCCAGCATGAGCTTCCTCGGCATGTTCGCGGGCGCCGCCTCCGCCGGCCTGCTTGCCGACCGTTTCGGCCGCGCCCGCGTCTTCCAGGTCAGCATGATCTTCTGGGGATTGGGCAGCCTGTGCTGCGGTCTGTCCACCACGGCGACCGCGCTCGGCGCATCCCGCCTGCTGCTCGGCTTCGGAATGGGCATGGAGTTCCCGGTCGCGCAGTCGATGGTCTCGGAGATCATGCCGGCGCGCAACCGCGGCCGCTACATCGCGTTCCTCGAAGGATTCTGGCCGCTCGGCTTCATCGCGTCGGGCCTGCTGACCTACTTCGTGCTGCAGGTCGCCGACTGGCGCTGGGTCTTCATCTTGCAGGCGATCCCGGCCGTCTTCGTGCTTGTCGTGCGCCGTTTCGTTCCGGAATCGCCGCGCTGGCTCGCCTCGCACGGCTATTCGGAGCGGGCCGAAGCGACCGTGCGCAAAATCGAAAGCAGGGTCCGCGACCGTCTCGGCGGCAAGGACCTGCCGCCGGTGGTGCGCCAGGCCGCCGCCCCCGCGTCCGAAGTGACCGGCCTGAGAACGCTGTTTTCGGGCATCTACGCCAAGCGAACCACGATGTTGTGGACCCTGTGGTTCTTCGCGCTGCTCGGCTTCTACGGCCTGACCACGTGGCTCGGCGCGCTGCTGCAGGCCAAGGGCTTCCCGATCACCAAATCGGTGTTCTACACCATCCTGATCTCGCTCGCGGGGATCCCCGGCTTCCTGGTCTCGGCGTGGCTCGTCGAATCCTGGGGCCGCAAGGCGACGCTGGTGATGAACCTGCTCTGCGGCGCGATCGCCTGCCATTTCTACGGCTCGGCGGCGGACCAGACCCAGCTCATCATTGCGGGCCTCTGCATGCAGTTCTTCCTGTTCGGCATGTGGTCGGCGCTCTACGCCTATACGCCCGAACTGTACCCGACCCATGTCCGCGCGACCGGAACGGGCTTTGCCTCCGCGGTCGGCCGAATCGGTTCGCTGATCGGCCCCTACGTGATCGGCGTGATCCTGCCGGCGGCCGGACAAGGCGGCGTGTTTGCGCTCGGCGCCGGCGCATTCGTGGTGGCGGCGCTTGCGGTGCTGCTGCTCGGCGAAGAAACCCGCGGCCGGACGCTGGAAAGCATTTCGCACTGATGGGCGCGCTGCGCGCCGTCCGATTCGGCTTAGGCCGATCGACCGGCCTTGTCATTGCCATCGGGCGTGTGAGATATCTGCTGTAGAGCAGCACTCGCGATCCAGATGGTAAATTTGAACAAGCGATCCAGCACGGTGCGCGCGCGCGCAAAGGGAAGCCGCCGGCCGGCACGGCAATCGTCCGCCGCCGGCGACAAGCCGCGCGGTTCCGCGCCGGCTCCTCTCCCGCAAAGCGACGTCACACTCACCGATCGCGCCTATGCCCAGCTGGAAGAGCTGATCGTGACGCTGCAACTGCCACCGGGCACCGCGCTCTCCGAGCTCGTGCTCGCCAAGCGGCTCGACATCGGCCGAACCCCGATCCGCGAGGCCTTGCAGCGCCTGTCGCGCGACGGCCTCGTCAACATCCTGGCCCGGCGCGGCGTGCTGGTGTCCGAGATCGACCTCAGGGCCCAGCTGCGCCTGCTCGAAGTCCGGCGCGAGCTGGAACGGCTGATGGCGCGCGGCGCCGCCGAGCGCGCCACCAGCGAGCAGCGCACGCAGTTCTCCGAGATCGCCGCCGGCATGCGGCGCGCTGCGGAAAAGTCCGACGATCTGCTGTTCATGCGGCTGGATCATCAGCTCAACACCCTGATCTCCGCGGCGTCGCGCAATGAGTTCGCCTCGCGCGCGATGGGCCTGATGCACGGCCTGTCGCGCCGGTTCTGGTACCAGCATTACAAGGAAGCGGCCGATCTGCCGCTCGCGGCGCGGCTGCATGCCGACGTCGCCGAAGCCATCGCCGAGCGCCGCGGCGACGCCGCGGGCGCGGCGTCCGACAGCCTGATCGACTACATCGAGAGTTTTGCGCGTTCGACGCTGTGAGAGCGATCAGAACTCAACGACCGTGCGGATCGACCGCCCGCGCCGCAGCGCCTCGAAACCGTCATTGATGCCGTCGAGGCTGCAGCGTCCGGTGATCAGTTCGTCGAGCTTGAGCCGGCCGTCGAGATAGGCCTGCGCCAGCAGGGGAAAGTCGCGCCGTGGCCGCGCGCCGCCATAGCTCGAGCGGCGAAATCGCTTCTCGCCCATCAACGCGCCCCAGCGAAAACTCACGTCCTGCGTAACGTCGATCTTGCCGAGCCAGATCACCTCACCGCCCGGCCGCACCGCCTCCGCGGTCTGCCGAAACGCGTTGGGATGGCCCGCCGCTTCGAGGATGACGTCGGCGCCCCGGCCGCGCGTCGCCTGCTTTGCGAACTGGACCGGGTCCTCGCGGGCCGCGTTGACGACGTGCGTGGCGCCGAGCTGCCGCGCCAGCGCAAGCTTTGCATCATCGAGGTCGACCGCGATGACAGCACCGGCGCCGGCAAGCCGGGCGCCCTGCACCGCTGCCAGCCCGACCGCGCCGCAGCCGGTGACCATCACGGTATCGCCGTGGCCGATGGCGGCGACGTTCAACGCGGCGCCGACGCCGGTCATGACGCCGCAGCCGATCAGGCACGCACGGTCGAACGGAATGTCGTTCGGCACGACGATCGCCTGCTGCGCCGGCAGCACGACATATTCCGAGAACGCGCCGAGGAACATCAGGTGCGCCAGGTTGCGGCCGTCCACGAGCTGCGCCTTCGACGCGCCGTCGAAATGCACGCCTTCCGCGCCCCGCGCGAGATAGGTCTCGCACAGGATCGGCTGCGCACGGTCGCAGTGGAAGCAGTGCCCGCAATGCGGATTCCAGGACAGGACGACGCGATCGCCGACGCTGATGTCGCGCACCGCACTGCCGATTTCCTCGACCACGCCGGCGGCCTCGTGCCCGAGGATCATCGGCAAGGGATAGCGCAACGATCCGTCGATGACCTCCAGATCGGTGTGGCAGAGCCCCGCGGCGCGCACCTTCACCACGACGTCGGTCGGCATCGGCTGCGCAAGCGATACGCGCTCGACGGAGAGCGGCGTTCCGCTTTGATGCAGCACCGCCGCGCGATAGGTCAGGGTCATCTCAAGAATTCTCTGCCAGGGACATCAGCACGGGCTCAGGCCGTCTGTCCGGACCGCAGCACCGCAACCGCCTCGTCGAGATCGGCCGAGGAGAGCTCCCATTCATTGTCGAAATTGGCGACGACGCGCCGCATGAAGCTCTCGTGCAACGCTTTCGCGGCAGCGGCATCGTGCAGATGATCATAGAGCAGCGCGAAGGCCAGTTGCGCCGGCTCGGGCCCCTCGTAGCTCCATTCAAAACCGTGTTCGGTGAGACGAAGCTGGTCGTAATGCGGCGACAGCGGCTTGCCGTCGACCAGCACCGAAATGCCGTCGATGGTGCGGTCCCCGGTATAGCTCGCCATCGGATCCTCCCTGTGCTGCAGCATCATGTCAGGAGCTCGGTCAGGATCCCGGCGGGCGCATCTTGAGGTCCTTCTTGACGACCTCGGGGAAGATCCACATCGCGACGGTCGCGAACACGCCGAGGAAGGCGACCGCATAGCTCGGTCCCTGCTGTCCCAGATAGACCATGAAAATATACCCGCAGGCCGCCGTGGCGAGGCACGCCAGCGACAGCATGAGCTTGATGTGGCTTGGCATCGAGACCTCCCTTCAGATCAACCACGTGGGAAAGGACGGCGCCGCCACGCGGACCAGCAGAGCGAGCGCGGCGATCATGGCGCAACAGGACAGCCGCAATCCCGCGCGTCCGTCGCGCCACCATTCCGGCAGCGCCTGAAACAGCCCGGGCAAAAACAGGAACAGCACGCCGCCGACGACAACGACGGTGGTCCAGCGCAATTCGGCCAGCGCGAATGCCAGCGTGCCGGCGAGCAGCATCACCCACACGATGGTCGTCATCGTCACCGGCAGAACGGCGCGCCCGCGCAGCGGGTACATGCCGGCCAGCTGCAGGAAGCCGATGCAGCACACGCCCCACAGCAGGCCGAACCAGGCGAGGCCGGCGAGATTGGGTTCAAGCTGCGGCATGCGGCATCGATTGCTGCTTCGCCACGACCCGCGGCGTCCGCGCCGTCCGGCGCATGTCGGTCTTCACGTAGCGCGTGCTGTAGCCGTTGAAGATATGGCCAAGCAGGCCGCGATTGAGATCGGAGGTGCCGAACACATAGTCCATCACCGGGAAGGTCAGGTTCATGTTCCGCTCCATCATGATCGACTGGTTGTGATGGGCGGTATGATGCCGGCGGATGGTGTTGACGAAGGGCATGTTGCGCACGAAGGCGTTTTCCTCGACGTGGCAGCAGAAGTGCATGAATTCGTAGATCAGGTACATCGAGGTCGTCGTGGCGATCAGCAGCCAGCCGGTGTTGGCCGAGATCCCAAGGCCCGCGACGATCGCCGGCGGGATCGACATCAGGGTAAACACCACCAGCGCATAGGGCGGAAAGAAGGTGACGCGCCAGTCGTGATGATCGGCGAAGCGCATCTCCTCCTCGGTGAAGAATTGATGGTGCATCAGCGTGTGGCGGCTGTAGACCGCGCGCAGCAAGGGCACATTCGAGGGCCGGTGCATGACGAAGCGGTGCACCGCCCATTCGAAGAAGTTTGCGATCAGGAAGACCACGGGAATGGTGAGGTATTCCCACCACCGCACGTCGTGCACATTGGCCAGATAGACGTACAGCGCCGTGAAGCCGATCGTGTAGATCAGCACGACATGCAGCCAGCCATTGTACCAGCCCACCACGCGCTCGCGGTAGGTCGCGCGATATTTGCGCTGGCGGTCGGTCATCCCTCTTGCAGCCAACTCCATCGTGGGTCCTCCATCGCACGTCAACTAACATATCAGTAGCACATCAGATGCGGAAGGCAAGCCGCCTTTGACGGTCGCGGGTGTTTCCGGAAAAGAAGATGGTGCACGGAACCCGCGCAGGAGGATCAGGAAAGCCTGGCTTGGTTTTGCGCGATCGGGCTGATCGCGCCCTTCCCGCCCATCTCGGCGGCACGTTGCAGATGGGGGCAGCCCAACGAAAAGGCCGCCCCGGACGGTGTCCGAGGCGGCCTGTGGTATTCGACAGATCAGAAGATCAGAGCAGGCCGGCGCCGCGGGCCCACTTGTACTTGGCGCCGAGCACCTCTACCGGGAGTTCGGTCGAATAGGCGTAGGCCGGGATGCCGTTCTGGTAGAGATATTCGGCGGCTTCCTCGACCTCGACGTCGCCGGCGAGCGAGGCGACGATCGGCTTGACGAAGCCCTTGGCCTCCATCTCCTTCTTCACCTCGACCATGTTGCGCGCGAACACCATCGGCGGCGTCACGATGGTGTGCCAGTAGCCGAGGATCAGAGCGTGGATGCGCTCGTCCGACAGGCCGAGCTTCACGGTGTTGACATAGGTGATCGGCGGCTCGCCGCCGGTGATATCCACAGGATTTCCGGCCGCGCCGAACGGCGGGATGAACTTGCGGAACGCCGCATCGAGATCCGGCGGCATCTGCATCAGCGACAGGCCGTTGTCGACCACGGAGTCGGAGAGCAGCACGCCGGAGCCGCCGGCGCCGGTGATGATCAGCACGTTCTCGCCCTTCGGCGTCGGCAGCACCGGCACGCCGCGGGCGAATTCCAGCAGTTGCCGAAGCGAACGCGCGCGGATCACGCCCGACTGCTTGAACACGTCCTCGTAGATCTTGTCGTTGCCGGCGAGCGCGCCGGTGTGCGACGACGCCGCCTTCGCACCGGCCGAGGTGCGGCCGGCCTTGAGCACGACCACCGGCTTCTTCTTGGAGACCCGCTTGGCGGCCTCCGCGAAGGCGCGGCCGTCCTTGAGGTCCTCGCAGTGCTGCGCGATCAGGTTGGTGTTGGGATCCTGCTCAAAGAAGGCGAGCAGATCGTCCTCGTCGATGTCGGACTTGTTGCCGAGGCCGACGATCGCCGACACGCCCATCTTGGCCGAGCGCGAGAAGCCGATGATCGCCATGCCGATGCCGCCCGACTGCGACGACAGCGCGGCATGGCCCTTGACGTCATAGGCGGTGCAGAACGTGGCGCAGAGATTGGCCGGGGTATAATAGAAGCCGTAGATGTTCGGCCCCATCAGGCGGATATTGTACTTCTTGCCGACCTCGACGATCTCGGCCTGCAGCTCGGGCGCGCCGGCCTCGGCAAAGCCCGAGGGAATCAGCACCGCACCGGGGATTTTCTTCTCGCCGCATTCGGCGAGCGCGCCGGCGACGAACTTCGCCGGGATCGCAAACACCGCCGTGTCGATCACGCCGGGCACGTCCTTGACGCTCTTGTAGGCCTTGTAGCCGAGGATTTCGGCGGCCTTCGGATGGATCGGATAGATCTCGCCCTTGTAGCCGCCGTTGATGAGGTTCTTCATCACGGAGTTGCCGATCTTGCCGTCCTCGGCGGAGGCGCCGATCACCGCAACGCCCTTCGGCTGCATGATGCGGTTCATCGCAGCGACGATCTCTTCGGTCGGACGCGGTGCCGGACGCGGCTTGTAGTTGAAGTCGACAACAATGCGGACGTCGGCGGCGATCGCGTTCTTGCTGGTGGCGAACACCGGGTTGAGGTCGAGCTCGACGATCTCGGGGAAATCGCTGACCAGCTGCGACACCTTGACGATGACGTCGGCGAGCGCCTCGCGGTTGACCGGATCGCCGCCGCGCACGCCCTTCAGCATCTCATGGGCCTGGATGCCGTCGAGCATCGACAATGCATCTTCCTTGGTCGCCGGCGCGAGGCGGAAGGTGATGTCCTTGAGGATCTCGACCAGCACACCGCCGAGACCGAAGGCGACCAGCTTGCCGAACGAGCCGTCGGTGATCGAGCCAACGATCACCTCGGTACCGCCGCCCAGCATCTGCTGGACCTGGATGCCCTCGATCTTGGCGTCGGCCTTGTACTTCCTGGCGTTGGCCAGAATGGTCTCGTAGCTCTTCTCGGCCTCGGCGGCGCTCTTGACGCCGACCACCACGCCGCCGGCCTCGGTCTTGTGGAGGATGTCGGGCGAGACGATCTTCATCACGACCGGGAAGCCCATGTCGGAGGCGATGCGGGCGGCCTCGGCCGCCGACTTGGCGACGCCCTCTTTCGGCACCGGAATGCCGTAGGCATCGCACACCACCTTGCCTTCAGGCGCGGTGAGGCTCGTGCGCTTGTCGGCCTTGACCGCATCGAGAATTTTGCGGACCGCATCCTTCGAATTTGACATTGGCTTCCTCCTGGGACAGATTTCGTGGCATTTGGTATGCCAAAAACGCAATTGTCAAGGTCGGTCGAGGTCCAAAAAGATCGAAAAATATAGGCAGCTTGACATTCTGGTATTTGGCATGCCAAAAATCTAAGGTAATTTCTTCTGCTAAGAAGACGTCTCCAAGAGGAGGAGACGAGTCGTGCCAGAACCGAAACAGACCAAGGCGTCGCCCACCATGGCTGACACAGATATCGCCATCGTCCGGATCGCGCCGGAGACGAGCTTCAAGAACAAGGCCTATGAAGCCTTGAAGGAAGCGATCCTGAAGATGGACATCTACGCGACGCCGGAGCCGGTGATGCTCGACGAGCGCGCACTGTCCGAGCGCCTCGGTGTCAGCCGCACGCCGATCCGCGAAGCGATCGCGATGCTCGAGCAGGACGGATTCGTGAAGACCGTGCCGCGCCGCGGCATCGTCGTGGTCCGCCGCACCAAGGCGGAGATCGTCGACATGATCCGCGCCTGGGCGGCCCTGGAGAGCATGGCGGCGCGCCTGATCACGACCACCGCGCGCAAGAAGGACATCTCGGCGCTGCGCGACTTCTTCAAGGACTTCAGCGCCGATCGCCTGCCGCAGGATCACGTCGAGGAATATTCCAAGGCCAACATCGCCTTCCACCAGGCGCTGATCTCGCTGTCGGAATCGCCGGTTCTGGTCGACCTCACCAATGACCTGCTGCTGCATGTGCGCGGCTATCGCCAGCTCACGATCGGCCGCAAGGACCGCACCGCGACCTCGCTGCCCGAGCATCTCGGGATCATCGAGGCGCTGGAAGCGCGCGACACCGAGCTTGCCGAGAAACGCGCGCGCGACCACACGCTTGGGCTTGCCGCCTATGTCGAGGCGCACGGCCAGGAATTATTCACGTAGAGAACCGTTCACTTAAGTTTGAAAAGTCCACACCCGCTTCAGACGACAATCAGATCGTCCGAACAAAGAACGATCAGGGAGACGATGCCGATGCTGAATACCGCTACGAAGTCCGAGGCACCGGGCACCGAGCAAGAACTGACCGATGGCTTCCATCTCGTCATCGATGCGCTCAAGCTCAACGGCATCGACACCATCTATGGCGTGCCGGGTATCCCGATCACGGACCTGGGCCGCATGGCCCAGGCGGCGGGCATTCGCGTGCTCTCGTTCCGCCACGAGCAGAATGCCGGCTATGCGGCTTCGATCGCCGGCTTCCTGACCAAGCGGCCCGGCGTCTGCCTCACGGTGTCGGCGCCCGGCTTCCTCAACGGCCTCACCGCGCTCGCCCACGCCACCACCAACTGCTTCCCGATGATCCTGGTCTCGGGCTCGTCCGAGCGCGAAATCGTCGACCTGCAGCAGGGCGACTATGAAGAGATGGATCAGCTCGCGATCGCCAAGCCGCTGTGCAAGGCGGCGTTCCGCGTGCTGCACGCCCAGGACATCGGCATCGGCCTCGCGCGCGCGATCCGCGCCGCAGTGTCGGGCCGTCCGGGCGGCGTCTATCTCGACCTGCCCGCAAAACTGTTCTCGCAGGTGATGAACGCCGACGCCGGTCAGAAGTCGCTGGTCAAGGTGATCGACGCCGCGCCCGAGCAGATCCCCTCCCCGTCTTCGGTCAAGCGCGCGCTGGACGTCCTGAAGAGCGCAAGACGTCCGCTCATCATCCTCGGCAAGGGCGCGGCCTATGCGCAGGCGGACGAGGCGATCAAGAAATTCGTCGAGAAGAGCGGCGTGCCGTTCCTGCCGATGAGCATGGCCAAGGGCCTGCTGCCCGACCTGCATCCGCAATGCGCGGGTGCGGCACGCTCGACCGTGCTGAAGGAAGCCGACGTCGTGATGCTGATCGGCGCCCGGCTCAACTGGCTGCTCTCGCATGGCAAGGGCAAGACCTGGGGTGAAGCCCCGAAGAAGTTCATCCAGGTCGACATCGAGCCGAAGGAAATGGATTCCAACGTCGAGATCGTCGCCCCCGTGGTCGGCGATATCGGCTCCTGCGTGTCGGCGTTCCTCGACGCCATGGGCGCGAACTGGACCGCGGCGCCGTCCGACTGGCTCTCGACCGTCAGCAAGAAGCGCGACGACAACGTCGCCAAGATGGCGCCGAAGCTGATGAGCAACGCTTCGCCGATGGATTACCACGGCGCGCTCGGCGCGCTGCGCGCGATCATCGCGGAACGTCCGGACACCATCTTCGTCAACGAGGGCGCCAACACGCTCGACCTCGCCCGCGGCGTCGTCGACATGCACAAGCCGCGCAAGCGGCTCGACGTCGGCACCTGGGGCGTGATGGGCATCGGCATGGGCTATTCGATCGCCGCCGCGGTCGAGACCGGCCTGCCCGTGCTCGCGGTCGAAGGCGACAGCGCGTTCGGGTTCTCGGGCATGGAGGTCGAGACCATCTGCCGCTACAAGCTGCCGATCTGCGTCGTGATCTTCAACAATGACGGCATCTATCGCGGCACCGACGTGAACGGCGCCGGCGACGATCCGGCGACCACCGTGTTCGTCAAGGGCTCGCGCTACGACAAGATGATGGAAGCCTTCGGCGGCGTCGGCGTCAACGCCACCTCGCCGGACGAGTTGAAGCGCGCGGTCAATGCGGCGCTGGATTCCGGCAAGCCGACGCTGATCAACGCGGTGATCGATCCGGCAGCGGGCTCGGAGAGCGGCCGCATCGGCAACCTCAATCCGCAGAGCGTTCTGCAGAAGAAGAAGTAACCCCTAACCCCATCACTCCCTGCGGGTGCAGGGGCAGACAGAGTACGGAGCAAGCATTATGACCAAGGCGCTGAAGGGCGTTCGCATTCTCGATTTCACCCACGTCCAGTCGGGTCCGACCTGCACGCAATTGCTGGCCTGGTTCGGCGCCGACGTGATCAAGGTCGAGCGTCCCGGCGTCGGCGACATCACGCGCGGCCAGCTGCAGGACATCCCGAACGTGGACAGCCTGTATTTCACCATGCTGAACCACAACAAGCGCTCGATCACGCTCGACACCAAGAACCCGAAGGGCAAGGAAGTGTTGACCGCGCTGATCAAGCAGTGCGACGTGCTGGTCGAGAATTTCGGCCCCGGCGTGCTCGATCGCATGGGCTTCCCCTGGGAGAAGATCCAGGCCATCAACCCGAAGATGATCGTCGCCTCGATCAAGGGCTTCGGCCCGGGCCCGTATGAAGACTGCAAGGTCTACGAGAACGTCGCGCAGTGCACCGGCGGCGCCGCCTCGACCACCGGCTTCCGCGACGGCCTGCCGCTGGTCACCGGCGCGCAGATCGGCGACAGCGGCACCGGCCTGCATCTCGCGCTCGGCATCGTCACCGCGCTGTACCAGCGCACCCACTCCGGCAAGGGCCAGCGCGTCACCGCCGCGATGCAGGACGGCGTGCTCAACCTCGCCCGCGTCAAGCTGCGCGACCAGCAGCGCCTCGCCCACGGTCCGCTGAAGGAATACAGCCAGTTCGGCGAAGGCATTCCGTTCGGCGATGCCGTGCCGCGCGCCGGCAACGATTCCGGCGGCGGCCAGCCCGGCCGCATCCTGAAGTGCAAGGGCTGGGAGACCGACCCGAACGCCTACATCTACTTCATCACCCAGGCCCCGGTCTGGGAGAAGATCTGCGACGTGATCGGCGAGCCGACCTGGAAGACCGATCCGAACTACGCCAAGCCGCCGGCCCGCCTGCCGCGCCTCAACGAGATCTTCGGCCGCATCGAGCAGTGGACGATGACCAAGACCAAGTTCGAGGCGATGGAGATCCTCAACAAGGACGACATCCCCTGCGGTCCGATCCTGTCGATGAAGGAGATCGCCGAAGACCAGTCGCTGCGCGCGACCGGCACCGTGGTCGAGGTCGATCACCCGACCCGCGGCAAGTACGTCTCGGTCGGCAACCCGATCAAGCTGTCGGATTCGCCGAGCGACGTTCAGCGCTCGCCGCTGCTCGGCGAGCACACCGACGAGATCCTGCGCGAGGTGCTCGGCTTCTCTGATCACCAGGTTGCCGAGATCCACGACTCCGGCGCCCTCGACCCGCCGCGCAAGCAGGCGGCGGAGTAAAGGCTCGCACTCAAGCAAGACACGAATGGCCGCGGGAAACCGCGGCCATTTTGTTTTGGGAGGAACTTGCGGTCCCGCGCCGCTGTTGTCCGCACGCCGGATCAACCACCCTCGCCGCTCTCGCCGTCGCCCCCCTCATCACCCGGCACATATTCCAGGATATCGCCCGGCCGGCAGTCCAGCTCGCGGCAGATTGCCGACAGCGTCGAGAAGCGCATCGCTTTCGCCTTGCCGGTTTTCAGGATCGACAGGTTCTGGATCGAAATGCCGATCGCGTCCGCGAGGTCTCCGAGGCGGCGCTTGCGCTTTGCGAGCATGACATCGAGGTTCACCACGATGGGCACAAGCATCACCCTCAGATCGTCAGATCGTTTTCGGACTGCAACAGGATGGCCTGCTCGATCACGAATTTCAGCGCCATCAGGAACACGCCGCCCGCGACGGTGCCGACGTCGACGCCGTAGCTCGGCAGGAAGAACTTGATGTCGCCGGCCTGATACAGCGCATAGGTCACCGCGATGGTCGTGATCGTACCCACAAACGGCCAGACCACCAGGAAGATCCCCATCCACCAGACACCCTGCAGCGTTTCGGACACGAAGATCCGCCCGTTGGCGAATCGATTCACCATGCGATGTAGGATGCCGATCAGCACGGCGTAAAACGATACCCCAAGCGCGAACAGCGACCAGAACAGCACCTGGCCCTTGGCCGACATGGTGAGCGGATTGGCGACGATGGCCGCGCACTTCGCCTGCTCGCCGATCAGGCTCTCGGCGATCGTCGCCGACGCCGTGGTGGTGCGGTCATAGGCCAGCCACAGCACCACCGGCAGCGCCGCCCAGATCAACCAGAACGCCCGATCGAGCCTGCGAAACCAGAGCTGGCGCTGCTCACGAACCGATTTCCCCATTGCACCCATCCGAAAACTCTTTGCAAAAAAAGCCGCTACGGCCGGATTGCATCATGCCCAGGCAATGTCATTGACTCAACCTTAAACGTGATTTATTTCATGTTTATCATGAAATTTTTCATGAAGAAGGTGGATGATGACGGTAATCCCAGACCAAAACGGCCTGCGCAAGGCCCTGAAGCAGTTGATCCACGCTCACCTCACGCGCCGCCTGATCGTGGCCGCGTTCCACATCCCCCTGCTCGGAAGCCCCGCCGAAGCCGCCAAGGCGAGCGACAAGGCCAGCGATCCGGCCGGCGTCTGGCTGACCCAGTCCGGCGACGCCAGGATCAAGGTCCACCGCTGCGGCAGCGCGCTGTGCGGCCGCGTCGTCTGGCTGAAGGAGCCGACGGACAAGGCCACCGGCAAGCCGCAGCTCGACGACAAGAACGCCGATCCCGGCCAGCGCGCCCGGCCGGTCATGGGCATGTCGCTGTTCATCAACATGCAGCCCGCCGGCCCGAACAAATGGGCCGGCCGGATCTACAACGCCGACGACGGCAAGACCTATGAGAGCTCGGTGACGCTGGTGTCGCCGGGCACGCTGAACGTTCGCGGCTGCATGGGAACGCTGTGCGCCGGCGAAGACTGGACGCGGTGAAAGGTACTGGCCCCGAAGAAAAGCAAACCCTCTAACTCACGGCCGCCGGTGCTCTCGGCGGCCTTTCTTACGGACCACGTCGCTGCGCTTCCGTCCCGCGTTGCCGGGATGCTAACATGTGCAAACAAGATGGCGCTGGAGTCCACCGACGCTCATCGGGCCGAGAGCTGATGGCTCCCGCCGATGTGAGCCGGTAGCCCATGCCGTCGCCGAACTACAGCGAGCCCGCCGCTGGCGGGTTTTCCTTTGCCCAGCGAGGAGCTGCAGGTGGCGGCCGAACCCAACTCACCTTCCCCGCCGGCCCGGATTCCGACGGGCGTCTGGGCGCTGGGTTTCGTGTCGATGCTAATGGACATCTCCTCGGAGATGATCCACGCGCTACTGCCGGTCTATCTCGTCACCGTGCTCGGCACCTCGATGGTGACGGTCGGCTTCATCGAAGGCATCGCGGAAGCCACCGCCTCGATCACAAAGATATTCTCAGGCGCACTGTCCGACTGGCTTGGCAAGCGCAAGCTGCTGGCCGCGATCGGCTACGGAATTGCCGCCTTCACCAAGCCGGTGTTTCCGCTGGCGCCGACCGTCGACTGGCTGATCGCCGCCCGCTTCATTGACCGGGTCGGCAAAGGCATACGTGGCGCGCCACGCGATGCGCTCGTCGCCGATATCGCGCCCGCCGAATTGCGCGGCGCGAGCTTTGGGCTTCGGCAATCGCTCGACACCGTCGGTGCCTTCGTAGGTCCCCTGCTCGCCATCGCCCTGATGTGGGTCAGCGCCGATAATTTCCACGCGGTGTTCTGGCTCGCCGTGGTTCCGGCGTTTCTCTCGCTTGCCGTGATCGTCGTTGCCGTCGAAGAGCCGAGACGTCATGCCGACGATGGCGGGACAAAAAATCCCCTGAGCCTCGCCGCTGCGAAGCAACTCGGGGAATCCTACTGGCGCGTGGTCGGGATCGGCGTCGTCTTCACGCTCGCCCGCTTCAGCGAAGCGTTTCTGATCCTGCGCGCACAAAATGTCGGACTTGGCGCGATGTGGATCCCCGCGGTGCTGGTGCTGATGAACATCGTCTATGCGCTATCGGCCTATCCGGCCGGCGTGCTGTCCGACCGGATCAACCGCACTGGCCTGCTCGCACTCGGGCTCGTCTGCCTTGCTGCCGCCGATCTCGCGCTGGCGACCCTTGCGAATCTCGGCGGGCTGGCGCTCGGCGTCATCCTTTGGGGCTTGCACATGGGACTGACGCAAGGCCTGTTCGCAACGCTGATCGCCGATGCCTCGCCCGCTTCGCTGCGTGGCACCGCCTACGGGTATTTCAACCTGTCGACCGGCGTCGCGATGCTTGGCTCAAGTGTTATCGCAGGCGCGCTGTGGGACGCATTTGGGCCCGCCGCCACCTTCCTGAGCGGTCTTGCCTTTACCCTGCTGTCGCTCGCCGGGCTGCTTGCCATCGATACGAGCGGCAAGGGTGCGAACGATCGAGACCCTTGAGGAGATGTCAGAGGATTTACGCAACAAGCCGCCTCGCCGCGCGCGCCTCACCCCTCCAGGCCGAGCTTCCACAGCGGCGGCAGGTCGGCGAAGGGCGGCGTGGTGTGGGCAATGACGATCGCGGCGCGCCGGCTGTCGGAATCGATCTTGCTGTTGATCGCCTTGACATGCGCCTTCACGGCATCGAGCCCGACACCGAGGATACCCGCGATCTCCTCGTTCGACTTGCCTTGCGCGATCCACGACGCCACCTCGATCTGGCGCGGCGTCAGCGCGGGAAATGCCAGCCGCAGGCGATCGCTCGGCGTCAGCGCCGCCAGCGTTCGCTCCTGCGCCTGGCGGTAGCCGCGTAGGATGTGCGGACGAAAACCCTGCATCCGGTCGCGCTCCTCGTCGCTGAACGCCGGCCGTCCCACCACGCGATGCCCGACAACCGTGACCACGTAACCGGCGTGCTCGAACGCGATCCCCATGATCCGCCGCGCCCCCGACGGCAGGAACACCTCCTTGGCAATCGGCAGCTCGACGAATTCCTCATCGCTGAAGAAATCCGACTCGCGCAGCGCGCGTTCGCCGTAGAACGCCGGATCGTGCTGCCAGAACGGATGCGAGTGCATGTGCTTCGCAAACGCCTGCATGCCGCGGGCACGAACCTCCGGATCGTCGCCGACCGAAATCAACGACCGGAAATCCCAGGTCGGACGATGGAACTCGGTGAAGCTCACCACCTCCGCATCGACCAGGCGGCCGACGCCGCCGAACAGGACACCAGGCAGCGTGTGCAGGTTGGACTCAGATTCGTAGAGACGAATGATCTCGTCGTTGAGTTTGCTGTCCCGTTGCATGGGATTCTGATCGACCAGGTTTGATTTGATTTTTTGGCGATCGCTGCAACGTCACGACGTGCCCACATGTTGCAGCAAAGCCTCGCTCGCCGTCTTATCGTTCGTGCGCGCGTTGGTATACCCCTTAGGGTAATGGCCAGATCGCATTCGATTACGGAATCTCTGCGCTGTGTCGAGTCCGACACATCGCGCGACGTCGTCAGGGGCAGTAACACGCATGGCCCGGCGAAAGTTGCAACAATTCGAGTTACTACCGGGACTGAATGCGGTGACCCCATTGGAAGACGCAGCGGAACGTCCCGCTGTAGGACAGTTCGACGACACACGCGCTGATTGTTTCGAAGCAAAATCGCTCGCGCGCCACGGGCGCGCATTGCTTCGCGACGCCCTGCTGGGCACGACATCGCTGGTTGCGCTGGCGCTGCTCACGGCAACGGCGATGCCGTCCCATGCGGCCGACATCGTCTGGACCGGCGCCAACTCGTCGATCTGGACCGACCCGACCAACTGGCTCCCGAACGCCCTTCCGGCCAACCCCAATAACGCGGTGATCGATACGACCTCGCCCAACCCCACGGCGATCGCAGGGACCGCGGGGCAAGCCACCAATGTCACTATTGGCCAAAACGCCAACGGCCAGCTGACGATCTCGGGCGGCGGAACGCTGAACGACCTTAATGGCTTCATCGGAAACAATGCCGGTTCGAACGGCACCGTGACGGTCGATGGCTTCGGCTCGGTGTGGTTCAGTCCCGGCGTCACTGTCGGCGTGGCCGGCACCGGCACGCTGACGATCCAGAACGGCGGCACCGTGGCCGGCACCAACGGCCTGATCGGGTCTTTGCCCGGCTCGAGCGGGACTGCAACGGTCACCGGACCCAACTCGTCCTGGAACATGACTGACGATCTCGCTGTCGGCGCAAACGGAACCGGTGTGCTGACAATCAAGGCTGGCGGCACCGTGAGCGATCGCAACGGCCGCGTCGGCTTTGTTCCCGGTTCGAGCGGCACCGTCACCGTCACCGGCCCCGGCTCGTCCTGGACCAACTCGGCCGAACTCTATGTCGGCACCGCCGGCACCGGCACGCTGAACATCGAGAACCGCGGCGTCGTGAGCAACGGCGCCGGCTCCAATGCCTATATTGGCTATGTCTTCGGATCCAACGGCAACGCAACCGTCGATGGCGCCGGTTCATCGCTTCTCGTCGGCAAGGAGCTTCATGTCGGCTATGTCGGCACCGGCGTCCTCAACATCCAGAACGGCGGCGCGGTCAGCAACGACACGACCTTCATCGGCTCCAATGTGGGCTCCAACGGCAACGTCGTCGTCACCGGCGTCGGTTCGTCGCTGAGCAGCGCTGACTTCCTGTATGTCGGCTACTCCGGCACCGGCACGCTCGACATTCAAAATGGCGCCACGGTCACCAGCGCCCCCAGCGCGACTCGCGGGATTGCCGGTATCGGCGTCATTGCGGGCTCGAACGGCACGGTGACGATCGACGGCCCCGGGTCGTCCTGGACCCATGGCGGCATTCTCAATGTCGGAGGTGGCGGCACCGGCACGCTGACCATCCAGAACGGCGCGGTGGCCAGCATGATCGGCAGCGCCGTCGGCTTCCTCGCCGGCTCGAAAGGCACGGCCACGGTCACCGGCTCCGGCTCGTCCTGGACCAACAGCTTCGCCCTGTTTGTCGGCGATGCCGGCACCGGCACGCTGACGATCCAGAACGGCGGCATCGTAACGACGCCGCTTTTCGGTGTCGCCAATCAGGCTGGCTCGACCGGCACCGTCAATATCGGCGCCGGGCTCGGCCAGGCCGCCGCGGCGCCGGGCACGCTGAGCACGCCGACCGTCACGTTCGGCGCCGGCACCGGCAGCATCGTCTTCAACCACACGTCTGCGAACTACACGTTCGACCCCGTCATCACAGGCGCAGGATCGCTGCTGGTGGAGGCCGGCAAGACCATCCTGACCGCAAACAGCACCTATACCGGCAACACCACCGTCGATGGCGGCACTCTCAGCGTCAACGGCTCGATCGCCTCCTCGTCCCTCACGTCCGTCAACGCGGGCGGCACGCTTGGCGGCAACGGCACCGTCGGTAACCTCACCATTGCCAGCGGCGGCACCGTGGCGCCGGGCAATTCGATCGGCACGTTGAACGTCTCGGGCAATGTCAGCTTCGCGGCCGGCTCGATCTATCAGGTCGAAGCCAATGCCGCCGGCCAGTCCGACAGGATCGTCGCCACCGGCAAGGCGACACTCGGCGGCGGCAGCGTGCTGGCGCTGGCGCAGAACGGCACCTATGCGCCGCAAACCACCTACACCATCCTCACCGCGAATAGCGGCGTCACCGGCACTTTTGCCGACGTCACCAGCAGCCTCACCTTCCTGAACCCGTCGCTGACCTATGATCCGGGCAATGTGTACCTGACCTTGGCGCGCAACAGCACGACCTTCCCTGATGTCGCGCAGACGCCGAACCAACTCGCGGTCTCCAACGCGCTCGAGGCGAGCGCGCAGACCAGCCCGCTGGTGGTCAGCATCCTCAATCAGAACGTCGCCGGCGCACGGCAGGCGTTCGACGCGCTGTCGGGCGAGATGCATGCCGGCGCGCAGACCGCGATGCTCGATGATTCACGCTATCTGCGCGATGCGGTGCTCGGCCGGTTGCGGCAATCCGCGTTTGCCGGCGATGCAGGGCCGATGGCCGCGCTCAGCGCCGGCGGTCCGCAGCTCGCGGCGATGGATTCGATGGCGGCCGCCTCCGCCCTTGCCTATGCCGGCGCGAGCCGTCCCGGCTTCCCGATCAAGGCGCCGCCGCTCGCGGCGCCCGTGCGGCTGCCCGACACCACTTTCTGGGCCCAGGGCGTCGGCGCCTGGGGCCGCTTCGGCGGTGACGGCAATGCGAGCGGCATGACGCGCGACCTCGCTGGGTTCTTCAGCGGCGTCGATCACCGCTTTGCGCCGAACTGGATCGCCGGCATCGCCGGCGGCTACACCAATTCCGCGTTGCGCATCGGCGACCGCGCGAGCTCGGCCAACATCGACACCGCGCATCTCGCCGGCTATGTCGGCGCGACCTACGGCGCGGTCAATCTGCGCGGCGGCGCCTCGGCAAGCTTCAGCACGCTCGACAGCAGCCGTTCGATCGTGTTCCCGGGCTTCTTCGATACGGCGCGCGCCCGCTATGACGCGACCACGGCGCAGGTGTTCGGCGAGATCGGCTACGGGCTATCGCTCGGCCGCGCCGCGCTCGAGCCGTTCGCCGGCCTCGCCTGGGCCCACCTCAACACCGACAGTTTTGCCGAGACCGGCGGCAGCGGCGCCGCCGCGCTGCGCGGCGCGGGCAGCAATCAGGATGTCGGCTACTCCTCGCTCGGCGCCCGCATCGCCACCAGCTTCACCCTCACCAACGGCATGCAGCTGACGCCGCGCGCCTCGGTGGCCTGGCAGTACGCCTTCGGCGACGTGACCCCGACGGCGGCGCTCGCGTTCCAGAGCCTGGGAACCGGATTCACCGTGGCCGGCGTGCCGCTGGCGCGGAACGCGGCGCTGGTCGAAGGCGGGCTCGAGCTGCGGGTCACGCCGCAGGCCAGCATCGGCATCGCCTATGTTGGCCAGCTTGCCGACCGGGTCCAGGACCACTCGGTAAAGGCCAGTTTTAGCTGGAAATTCTGACCCGGCGGCGCCGCCGGACTGCTCCCCATCCCACGCCAATCCGGAGTGCCGATCAGCGATTTTTGCTGCATTGCACAGTCGTGCATGCTGCTATGCAAACAAGTCCGTTGTATCTGGCATCTGGTATACATAGTTTGGCTGCAGATGATGAGCCGGCCCATTGCTGGCCTCCAATGAAAGGGGACACCAATGTCCAAGACCACTGCACTGACGCTCGCACCCTCTTCCACCCTGTTCGGCCGCCTGCTGGCCTCGATCGACCGCCTGCTGATGAAGAGCGCGGAGATCTCGAATCGCAACGGCGACCTGCCGCGCTTCGGCCTCTAAGCCAAGGGATTTCCGGCGCTCTCCGCCGGATGCAGCGTTCGTCGCGAGATGCGACCTGACATTGAACCTTCGACCAATGGCCCCGATTTTCGGGGCCATTTCCTTGCGCGCTGAACTAGTCTCCCGGGGTGCCGGGGCTGAGTCCTGTGCGGCATAAGCGCGCGCCGCCCCTGCGACAGCTTGAACCTTGGCATATCGGATACCAAGATGGCCGTCGCGCGCTCATAAGCAACGACAAGGGGCGCACTGGGAGGATCTATGTCGGACATGGTTCAGGCAACTGCGGCCCCTGCGGCCGCGCGTGTCAGCGACACCTATCGCTGGACGCAACTCGCGATCGGCGTCGCCGCGATGGTGATGATCGCAAATTATCAATACGGGTGGACGTTCTTCGTCCCCGACATCCAGAAGAAATTCGGATGGGATCGCGCATCGATCCAATGGGCCTTCACGCTGTTCGTGCTGTTCGAGACCTGGCTGGTACCGGTCGAAGGCTGGTTCGTCGACAAATACGGTCCGCGCATCGTCGTGCTGGTCGGCGGCATCCTCTGTGCGCTCGGCTGGGCGATCAACGCGCAGGCGACGACACTGAACGGTTACTATCTCGGCATGATCATCGCCGGCATCGGCGCCGGCGGCGTCTACGGCACCTGCGTCGGCAATGCGCTGAAATGGTTTCCGGATAAACGCGGACTTGCCGCGGGCATCACCGCTGCCGGCTTCGGCGCGGGCTCGGCGCTCACGGTCGCACCGATCCAGGCGATGATCAAGGACTCCGGCTTCCAGACCACCTTCCTCTATTTCGGTCTCGGCCAGGGCATCATCATCGTGCTGCTCTCCTTCTTCCTGCTGGCGCCGAAGGCCGGACAGGTGCCGGCCGTCGTGGCGAATGCCAACATTATCCAGACCCGGCGCAACTATCAGCCGACCGAAGTGCTGCGGCAGCCGATTTTCTGGCTGATGTACTTCATGTTCGTGATCGTCGGCGCCGGCGGCCTGATGGTGACCGCGAACCTGAAGCCGATCGCGGTCGACTGGAAGGTCGACAGCGTGCCGGTCACGCTGATGGCGGTGACGATGACGGCCGTGACCTTCGCGGCGACCATCGACCGCGTCCTCAACGGTCTGACGCGTCCGTTCTTCGGCTGGATCTCCGACATGATCGGCCGCGAGAACACGATGTTCATCGCCTTCGGCATGGAAGGCATCGGCATCTGGATGCTCTACCTCTGGGGACACGATCCGGTTTGGTTCGTGCTGCTCTCGGGCTTCGTGTTCTTTGCCTGGGGCGAGATCTACTCGCTGTTCCCCTCGACCTGCACCGATACGTTCGGCGCCAAGTTCGCCACCACGAATGCGGGCCTGCTCTACACCGCGAAGGGCACCGCGGCGCTCTTGGTGCCGATCGCCAACTACATGCAGCAATCGTCGGGTAACTGGGACAAGGTGTTCATCATCGCGGCGGGCGCCAACATCCTCGCCTCGCTGCTCGCGATCGCCCTGCTCAAGCCCTGGCGAAAAATCGTGGTCGCGAAATCGGCTACGGCTTAAGCAACCGCCCTCCACCATCGCTTGCGAAGCGCCCGGTCAAAAGCCGGGCGCTTTTCGTTTTGCCGTTGGGAAGAGGCCGTCCGGAGCGGCGGGCAGATTTGCTGCATTGCAGCAGAATGAAGGGCTTGCTTTCTGGAATATAGTATACCAACTTCCGCCGAGCGCTTGCGACGATACGCCACAATAATTGCGACACTCGGTCACAAGACCAGCGCGCTCGGGAGGACTTGATGGTTTCCAGCAATACTGCCGTCACACAAGCTCAACCTTCGTCCAGCGGCTTCCGCTGGCTGCAGCTCGTCATGGGCATCGTCTGCATGGCGATGATCGCGAACCTGCAATATGGCTGGACGCTGTTCGTCGATCCGATCGACGGCGCGCACCACTGGGGCCGCGCGGCGATCCAGTTCGCCTTCACGATCTTCGTGGTGACCGAGACCTGGCTGGTGCCGGTCGAGGCCTGGTTCGTCGACAAATACGGCCCGCGGCTCGTCATCATGTTCGGCGGCATCATGATCGCGCTCGCCTGGGTGTTGAACTCCTATGCCGACTCGCTCGCCTTGCTCTACACGGCCGCGGTGTTCGGCGGCATCGGCGCCGGCGCGGTGTACGGCACCTGCGTCGGCAACGCGCTGAAGTGGTTTCCCGATCGCCGCGGCCTCGCCGCCGGCGCGACCGCGGCCGGCTTCGGCGCCGGCGCCGCGCTCACGGTGGTGCCGATTGCAAAGATGATCGCCGCGAGCGGCTATCAGACTGCGTTCTTCGATTTCGGCATCGGACAGGGAATGATCGTCTTCCTGCTCGCCTTCTTCATCCAGCCGCCCGCGGTCTCGATCCCGCCGAAGAAGAAGCAGCTCAATCTGCCGCAGACCAAGGTCGACTTCACGCCGCCGCAGGTGCTGCGCAGCCCGATCTTCTGGGTGATGTATCTAGTGTTCGTGATGGTCGCCGCCGGCGGCCTGATGGCGGCGGCGCAGATCGCGCCGATCGCGCACGACTACAAGATCGCGAACACGCCGGTCACGCTCGCCGGCTTCCAGATGGCCGCGCTGACATTTGCGATCTCGCTCGACCGCATCTTCGACGGTTTCGGACGGCCGTTCTTCGGCTGGGTCTCCGACAATATCGGCCGCGAGCACACCATGTTCATCGCGTTCGGCACCGGCGCGCTGATGCTGCTCACGCTATCCACCTGGGGTCACAACCCGGTGGTGTTCGTGCTGGCGACCGCGGTCTATTTCGGCGTGTTCGGCGAGATCTACTCGCTGTTCCCGGCGACCTGCGGCGACACCTTCGGCTCGAAGTTCGCAACCACCAACAACGGCATGCTCTACACCGCGAAGGGCACCGCAGCGCTCTTGGTGCCTGCCGCCAGCATCGTTGCCGCCAGCTATGGCTGGCAGGCGGTGTTCGTGATCGCGGTCGCCCTCAACGCCACCGCGGCGCTGATGGCGCTGTTCGTGATCAAGCCGATGCGCCGCGCCTTCATCAACGGCAACGAGGCTGCCGCCGCGGAAGAGACCGCAACGAGCGCCAAAACGGCTTAACAAGACGGCTTGGCCAAGACCACCCGATCAGGACCGCTTGGTCCCGACATTTCCCCGGAGACTGATGGAGGCGCATTTCGGTGCGCCTCTTTTCTTTTGCCAAGTTCTTTTGCCAAAGGCAGGGATGCCAGATACCAGAACGCCAAGCGCGGCAGATCGCCCTCGCCGCTCACAATCGTCGGAAACGTCAGCGAACCTGCCTATTTAAGCCGTTTCCTGATGGTAGATTCCTATGACAGCGACGTTGACAATTGGCATTTTGTATACCAGACTCCCGTCAACGATAACCAAGGAGGTTGCCATGCAAGTCGGAGATATCCTGCGCAAGAAGACCCCCCGCGTCGCCACGGTGCGCATGAACGAGACCGTCGCGATTGCCGCGCAACTGATGCGCGCCAGCAATATCAGCGCGCTCGTGGTCAAGGATGTCGTTCGCACCGAGGGCAACACCGCCGTCGGCATGTTCACCGAGCGCGACGTGGTGCGCGCGATCGCCGAGCACGGTGCGGCCGGTGCCGGCATGAAGGTGTCGCAGTTCGTCTCGGTGCAGCAGCTGGTCTCGTGCACATCGAGCGACACGCTCGAGCACATCCGCCATCTCATGACCAAGCACCACATTCGCCATGTGCCCGTCATCGACAATTACAGCCTGATCGGTGTCGTCAGCATGCGCGACATCGCCGCGGCGTTCGACGAGGAGACCGCCGCGTCGAAGAAGGACGCCGTGCCGGCGTAAACACGCGCCTGCTTTGCCTTGCTCTCAGCCAGGCGCTGCGTGTTCGATCACGAGCGCCTGAACAGATGACGAAAGATTTCCGTCCCGCCCTCGCCTGACCGCCGCGGCCCGTCATTTCCGCATGGGCGCGCCGCAGGTCGCCGGTAGACAATTGCCGGACAGGACTGCATCCTTCCCTCGACATCCCATAACAACACCGTGCGCCGCCGTCCGCGTCACGGAAAATTCCGATGGAAACGAGGGCAGAATGATCAAGACACGTTTCACCGAAATGTTCGGCGTCGACCACCCGATCGTGCAGGGCGGCATGCAATGGGTCGGGCGCGCCGAGCTGGTTGCGGCCGTCGCCAATGCCGGCGCGCTCGGCATGATCACCGCGCTGACGCAGCCGACGCCGGACGATCTGCGCAAGGAAATCGCGCGCTGCCGCGAGCTGACCGACAAGCCGTTCGGCGTCAACCTGACCATCCTGCCCGCGATCAAGCCGCCGCCCTACGCCGAGTATCGCCAGGCCATCATCGAGAGCGGCATCAAGATCGTCGAGACCGCCGGCAACAAGCCGCAGGAACATGTCGACGAGTTCAAGAAGCACGGCATCAAGGTGCTGCACAAATGTACCAGCGTGCGCCACGCGCTGTCCGCCGAGCGGATGGGCGCCGACGCGATCTCGATCGACGGCTTTGAATGCGCCGGCCATCCCGGCGAGGACGACACCCCCGGCCTGATCCTGATCCCCGCCGCCGCCGACAAGGTGAAGATCCCGATGATCGCCTCGGGCGGTTTCGGCGACGCGCGCGGCCTCGTCGCTGCGCTCGCGCTTGGCGCCGAAGGCATCAACATGGGCACGCGCTTCATGTGCACCAAGGAGAGCCCGATCCACCAGCTCGTGAAGGAGCGCATCGTCGCCAATGACGAGCGCGAGACCGAGCTGATCTTCCGCACCATGCGCAACACCTCGCGCGTCGCCAAGAACGCGATCTCGACCAAGGTCGTGCAGATGGAGAAGGAAGGCGCCAAGTTCGAGGACGTGCGCGAGCTGGTCGCCGGCGCCCGCGGCAAGATGGTCTACGCATCAGGCGATGCCGACGAAGGCATCTGGTCGGCCGGCCAGGTGCAGGGCTTGATCCACGACATTCCGTCCTGCGCCGAGCTGGTGTCGCGCATCGTCCACGAAGCGGAAGCGATCATCCGCGAGCGGCTGGAAGCCATGATGTCCGGCGCCAAGCGCCAGGCCGCGGAATAGGGCCCGTCGTGATCCGTCACCTGAGGAGCGCGAAGCGCGTCTCGAAGGGTCGACGGCCACCAGCCGGGCCGTTCACCCTTCGAGGCTCGCTTCGCTCGCACCTCAGGATGACGGTATCAACTCACGCGAGACAACTAGCCGGGAATGCCCCATGAAAGCCTATGTCTACGGAGCCAACGGCCCTGAAATCACCGACGTTGCCAAGCCCGTGCCGAAGGGCACCCAGGTGCTGGTCAAGGTTCATGCCTGCGGGTTGAACCGCGCCGATCTCGGCATGACCAAGGGCCATGTCCACGGCGCGGCCGGCGGCGTCGGCACCGTGCTCGGCATGGAATGGGCCGGCGAGGTCGCCGAGCTCGGCCCCGATGCCAAAAGCGTCAAGGTCGGCGACAAGATCATGGGCTCCGGCGGCGCGGCATTCGCCGAATACACGCTGGCCGATCACGGCCGGCTGTTCCGCGCGCCCTCGAACATGAATTTCGACGAGGCCGCAACCCTGCCCGTCGCGCTCGCCACCATGCACAACGCCGTCGTCACCAACGGCGCGCTGCAGCCGGGCCAGACCGTGCTGATCCAGGGCGCGAGCTCCGGCGTCGGCCTGATGGCGATGCAGATCGCCAAGCTGAAGGGCGCCAGGCTCGTGGTGGGCTCATCGACCGACGCGATGCGGCGCGGCCGGCTGAAGGAGTTCGGCGCCGATCTCGCGGTGGACTCGAAGGATCCCGGCTGGGTCGATCAGGTGCTGCAGGCGACATCAGGCGAAGGCGTCGACCTGATCGTCGACCAGGTTTCCGGACCGGTCGCCAACCAGAACCTCAAGGCGACCAAGGTCAAGGGCCGCATCGTCAATGTCGGCCGGCTCGGCGGCACCCATGGCGACTTCAACTTCGACCTGCATGCGGCGCGCCGCATCCAGTATATCGGCGTCACCTTCCGCACCCGCTCGATCGAGGAGATCCGCGCGATCTTCGACGAGGTGCGCAAGGACATCTGGCCGGCGGTCGAGGCACGCAAGCTGCAGCTGCCGATCGACCAGGTCTACAAATTCGCCGACATCGGCAAGGCGTTCGAGCACATGGAAGCCAACAAGCATCTCGGCAAGATCGTGGTGACGCTGTAGCAACCGCGAGCGAAGGGCGGATCAGCCAACGGGTCCGGGAATCCAATAGTCCCCCGCAAGCGGGCTGACCTTGACGCCACTGATGACTCCGAGCTCCAGGCTTGGATCGAAGTAGCGCATCGTCCGCTCATTGAGGTCAATGATGCGGCCGGGCCGTAATGGCCCCACGTCATTTATCTTCACGATGACCTTCTTGCCGACGGCCTCGACGAGGGCATATTTCGGCCTCGCGCCAAATTGGACCCCACCGAACTTGCGACGCAAACTCGTCTTGATGGCAGCTGCCCAGACCGAGTGATCATAGCGCTCGCCGGAGGCTGTGCTCGGGCCGCCCTCCTCCTTGCCGGGCTTGAACGGATTGTACATGGATGCCGCGCCAACGATTGCATCCCCACACGCGGCATTGACGACGGCGCTTGAATGAACCGCAGCAATTTCACTTCGAGCAGCGGTGCCAGACATGGCGAGCGCAACCAGGGCGCCGCAAATCGCGGCGCTCGAGCCGAACAGCATCATAACTCCTTGATTGATTTTCTTCGATCTTCCGGTTCCCGATGCCGCAAGACATGGTCGAGCGAACGCGGAGGCGTTAACGCGTGCCAATTCTTTGCGGATTCGTGCCAGTTCCGGCGGTGGAACCGTTATGAGAACCGGGGCGGTCCTCACACCGTGTCTTCAGTTTCTCGCCCGACTAAGACAGAGATTGCGTCAGCAAAATGACTGATCGGCACTGTCTTTCGACTGCGCGTGAAGGGTATATCGGCTCCACCTTCCCTACCCGATCGATCGAGGAGATCCGCGCGATCTTCGGCAAGGTGCGCATAACGCAGCGGCGCGAGGCAAGTGCCCCGCGCCGTTTGACCGTATGATTATCGTATGATTATCGCGACGTTCCCCCTCGCCCCGTCGTGGCGGATTGAGCCGTCGCGTTCGGCGTCACGATATTGAACCAGAAGTCGAACGTGTCGAGATACGACACGAGATCGCGCAGCTTGGTCTGGTCTCCGCTGACCTTCACCGCGCCGGACGAGATGGCATCGTCAAACCTGGTCTGCTGCAGGATGATGCCGTTCAGCGTATCGCGCGACAACGCGACCGTCGCATCGGCATTGTTGGACTTCATGTTCGCCGTGTGGTTCAGCACGCCGTTCTTCAGCTCGACGAAGTAATTGCCGTCCTTGCCGAACTCGAAGTTGAGCTTCGCATGCGCGTTGCCGGCCTTCTCCGCGTTGAGGCGAACTCCGAGATAGTCGAAGAATAAATCCGCGGACATCGCGCGCACCGTATCGGGGCTCGCGGTGTTCGGCGTCGGCAGCTTGGCGACTCCGTTGCGCAGTTCCTGGGCGCCGGTCAGGTAGAAGTTGCGCCACGGTCCGGACTCGGCCTGATAGCCGAGTTGCTCGAGCGCGTCGGCTTCGAGATTCTTGGCGGCCTGATTGTCGGGATCGGCGAACACGACGTGGTGGACGGCTTGAGCCACCCAGCGATATTCGCCCTTGTCGTAGGAAGCCTTGGCCTTCTTCAGAACCTCGTCGCTGCCGCCCATGAACTCGACGTACTTCTTGCTCGCCTCGACCGGCGGCAGTTCGTGCAGGGTGGCCGGGTTGCCGTCGAACCAGCCAAGATAAAGAACATAGGTGGCGGCCACGTCATGATAGATCGAGCCGTAGTAACCGCGGTTTGCCCAGACATTGGCGAGGCTGTCAGGCATTTTGAATCCGTCGGCGATCTCGCGCATCGTCATGCCGTGGTTGACCATGCGCAGGGTCTGGTCGTTGATGAAGCGGTAAAGGTCGCGCTGGCTCTCCAGAAGCGAAACCACCTTGTCATTACCCCATGTCGGCCAGTGGTGCTGCGCAAACACCACATCGACCTTGTCGCCCCACATCACCAGCGCCTGGTTGAGGTATTTCGACCAGGGCAGCGGCTCGCGAATTTTGGCGCCGCGAAGCGAATACGTATTGTGCAGCGTGTGAGTCGCGTCCTCGGCGGATTCCATCGCCTTCTTTTCCTCGATGAACCACATCATCTCCGAAGGCGCTTCCGAACCGGGTGCCATCAGAAACTCGTAGGTCAAGCCGTCGATCTTCTCTTTCTGTCCGGTTTCCTTGATGATGTTGGTCGGCGCGATGAGCGTCACCGTGCCTGCCGAGGTCGTGGTGCCGAGACCTGCGCCGACCTGACCTTTCGGATCCGCCTTGAGCAGGTTGCCGTACATGTAGCTGGCGCGCCGGCTCATCGCGGTGCCAGCCATGACGTTCTCGGCGACCGCAGCCTCCAGGAATCCATCCGGCGCGTAGATCTTGACCTTGCCGGACTGGACGTCGTCCTCGCTGGTGACACCCCGCACACCACCATAGTGGTCGACATGGCTGTGGGTGTAGATCACGGCCTTGACTGGCTTGTTGCCGCGCTTCGAGCGGTACAGGTCGAGCGCCACCTTTGCCGTCTCCGCCGAGACGAGCGGATCGACGATTGTAACGCCCTCGCTGCCCTCGATGATCGTCATGTTCGACAGGTCCTGGTTGCGGACCTGATAGATGCCGTCGGTCACCTCGAACAAGCCGGAGATGTTGATCAGCCGGGATTGTCGCCACAGGCTTGGGTTGACCGTATCGGGGGCCGTCGCGTCGCTGATGAAGCCGTACTGCTGCGGGTTCCAGATCGCGTTGCCCGCGCTGCCCTTGATTGTCTCGGATGGCAGCGCGGCCATGAAGCCTTTGTTCGCCGCGTCGAAATCAGAGGTGTCGCTAAACGGCAGCTGTTTCAGCAAGACCGAATTTGCCTGCTTGGTCGCATCGGCCGCGCCCTTGCGCAAATCTTGAGTCTGTGCCGCGGCCGTACCGATCAGGCCCGCGCTGACAACCCCGAGGATTGACGCCTTCGCTGTTCAACCGGCATGATTCCCGACATTTTGGACCGGCATGATCCCCGACAGTTTGGGTTAAGCGGTCTGTTCACCCGGTTCGCGCAGCCCCTCACGCGGCGGAGCGAACCGGGTGAACAGACCGCGGCGGTCGATGAGACCGACGTCGAGGTCGCAGAAGCGGACGACGTGGTCACCGGTATCGAGTTCGGCGATGCCGACAAGTTCGTTCACCAGCGCCTGACCGATAAAGACGAACTTGCCTTTCCATTTGATCTCTCCGTTGCCGCGAACACGGCGGGCCTGGTGATTGGCGTCATACCAGGGGTCTTGCTCGCGATCCGGCATGGTGCGTTGAGATGCTCGATAGGCGTCTTCCGGCGGCCGTTGGCCCAGCGCTTCGTGAGGACGTTCCCTATTGTAATGCTCTCGGAAGGCGTCAAAGCGGGCCTGTTGCTCCGACGCATTATCTGCCGGTGGGCTCGATGTTTGCGCCTTCAAGGTGCGATGCATGCGCTCATGGCGACCGTTCTCCTGCGGCGAGGCCGGACGGATGAAGCGCGGCGTAATGCCGAGCTTCAGCCACCAGACCGACAATGTGGTGAGACCGCCGGCGCCGCGCGAGCCGAACGGCGAACCATTGTCGCAGCGGATTGCCCGCGGCAGGCCATGCTCGCGGAAAGCTCTTTCGAAGCGGGGGCGGACGCCCTCGGTCGTCGGTGCGACGATCTGCAGTTCGATCAGGAAGCGGCTGTGGCTGTCGGCCACCGTCAGGGGATCGACCCGGCACTGGTCGCGGGTGCGAAACCAGCCCTTGAAGTCCACGCTCCACTCGTCGTTCGGCTCCTGCACCGGCGTGCAGGGACGCCGCTGGTCGAGCGGACGGCGACGGCGCTTCACCGGCGAGATCAGCCCCGCGCGCTTGAGAATGCTCCCAATCGTCGACGCCGCCGGCCAATCGATCTCCGGCGCCTGGCGGTCGAGCAAGGCGAGCAGCTTGCGCGGTCCCAGATAGGGAAAGCGCTGCCGAGCCGCGATCACCTTCTCTGCAATCGCTGCATCGGTCGTTTGTCGGCATTGCTGCGGCGCGTGCGAACGGTCCCTGAACCACTCCGGATCGCCGCTCTGCTTCCGCTGGCGCCATGCGTAAAACGTGTCGCGGCAGATACCGTGACGGCGGCACAACTCCGACACGTTCCAGTTCCCGCTCTCGTACTCCATAAACATCCGGATACGCTCTTCCATCCGACTGGTCTCTCTGAACGGCATCGTCGGGCCCTCCCGCCGATGCTTCTAGAAACCTGTCGGCAATCATGCCGGTCTAAACTGTCGGGTATCTATCCGGTCTGTACCCGCGAAAACGCTCCTCATGTGGCCTCTCCCTTTTCTTTGGTCCGCTCCCTGAGCACCGAGAGCATCGCCGCCAAACACCTCCAGAAGGGAATCGTTCCACCCGAAGTTGTGGCGTCAAAGCATGCCCGGCGACTTCTGTCCGCGTGGCTGCGCGCTCTGGCACAAACTGCATACGAACGCTGCGGGCCGAGCTGCCAAAAAAGGGGACCTGGTGCGAGAAATCACGCTCCGAGCAGCCGCATGCCGCGATGGCCGGCTTTGAAGTTGAGGCACAGCGCAACGGCCACGCCGGGAGAGCGCTGTTTTGCCGCACGCGCTCGCGTCCTGGCGATGGCGAACCGTTCGCATTTTACGCAAACGGAAGGCCCCCCCGAAGGCGGTCCCCTGTCCGCGCTACGCACCCGGTCTGACCTGCGTGATGGCAACGCCGGAGATCGCAAGCAGTCCGCCGACAATCAGCTTCGGCGTCACGCTGTCGCCAAGGAACATCACGCTGAAGAGCAAGGCGAACACCGGAAGCAGCAGACCGAAGGGGGCAACACGCCCCATCGAGCAACGCGCGATCAGCCAGAACCAGAGGCCGAACCCGACAATGCCGCCGATGAAGATGGTGTAGGCCAGCGCCAGCCAGCCACGTTGATCCGCCGTGACAAGGCTCGCCGCTTGTCCATATTCAAGCAGCAGCGACATCAACATCACCTGTGGCACCGTGAGCAGCGACGACCACCCCATCAGCATCAGGGGATCGAATGGGCCGTAGCGTTTCGTCAGGACGGTGGACACCGCGAATGCGAAGGCTGCCCCGACCACAAGCAGCAGCGGCAGCACGTTTGCCGACAGTCCCGGCCCCGCCGCCAGCACGACCACGCCGACGAACGCCAGTACCACGCCGGCGGATGTGACGAGCGACGGCCGCTCCGCGAGCAGCGGCCAGGCGAGCAGCACGGTGAACGGCGGGGCAAGTTGATAGGCGACGGCCGACATGCTTCCCGAGCCGAGCCCGAGGCCGACATAAAACAGCCCGAAGTTCAGTCCGCCGAGGAAAACCGAAATGGCCGCGACAGGGCCGAGCTGTTGGCGCGTCGGCCTTCTGACGAACGGTACAAGCAGCAGCGCGATGGCCAGGAAGCGCAGTCCGAGGAAGAAGAGCGGCGGAAACTCGGTGACGCCGACCTTGATGACCACGAACTGATAACCCCAGAGCAAGGGAACGGCCACCGCGCAGACGATCTGGATGGCAGACATGGCACCTTCCTTTCAAGACCGATCGGTCCATATATCGACACGCCAAAAGCGAGAGGCGTCCACGGGCTCCTTACCTGAGGAAGCGATCGAGCAGCGCGTCAGCGGTGGCTTGCGACGTGGTACGCGCCGGAGCCGTTTTGGCGACCACGCGCAGCCCCCACAGGAAACAAATGAGAATTCGGGCGGCACTCGATGGCTCGACGCCAGCGGCCAGCTTGCCCGCGGTCTCCGCACGGGAAAATGCGTCCGCCACCCTGGCCTCCATGGTTTTGAAGAAGCTCGCGAAGCGACGGCCAACCTCGGCATCCTGGCCAGCCAGTTCCATCGCCGTCGCCACCAACAGGCAGCCGCGCCGGCCATTGGCACCGCACGTGCGCTCAACGTAACCGGCAAGGTAGGCCCGCAGGCCATCGACCGGATCTCTGCCGGGATCGAGTTCGTCATCCATCCGCGTCACGGCATCGGCAATGTAGCGATCGAGCGCGCGCAGGAACAGCGAGTGCTTGTCGCCGAAGGCAGCGTAAAGGCTGCCGCGCGAGAGTTTTGTCGCACGCAGCAGGTCCGGCAGCGCCGTGGCGTGATAGCCGCGCGACCAGAACACATTCATGGCGCGCTCGACCGCGGCCTCCGTGTCGAAGCTTCGCGGGCGCCCACGGGGCGACTGCACTGGGGTTTGGCGGCTCATTGCCGATATATAGACCGATTGGTCTTTAAATAGCAAGTGATTGCGATCGATTGCAGCGCGGGCAGTCCGTTGGATGGGTCGAGCGAAGCGAAACTTCACGTTACCGCGCGGAAACAACTGATGGGTTTCGCTGCGCAGCACATCCAGTGTCGTCCTGGCGAAAGCCAGGACCCATTGCCCCGAATGCGAGTCATGAGGCGATGCAATCGCAACAGCTCACTTCAACAACACAACCCTGTGGTTATGGGTCCTGGCTTTCGCCAGGACGACGGCATGATTTTGGCGCAAGGATGCAATTGCAACTGAGTGGCGACTGCGCGTGGCGAATGACACTTGATGTTCACCAACTCCCTGCTACACCGCCGCCCATGAGCTCTTCAAAGACCAGCGCCCCCTCCGCCAAGACATCGGTCGCCGCGATCTCGATCCTCGCCAGCGGCAGCATGGCGGTGGCGAAGTTCGTCGTCGGCATCGCGATCGGATCGCTGGCGCTGATCTCCGAGGCGCTGCACTCGTCGATCGACCTGGTCGCCACCATCATCACCTGGGCGGTGGTGCGGGTGTCGGATCAGCCGGCCGATGCCGAGCATCATTACGGCCACGGCAAGTTCGAGAGCGTCTCGGCACTCGGCATCATCGCTTTGCTCTATGTGCTGGCCGGCGGCATCCTGGTCCAGGCCTACAGTCATCTGCGCGAGGGCGCGCCGCCGCCGTCGATCTCGGCCATCCCCTTCATCGTTCTGGTCATCGATATCGGCGTCAATCTTTGGCGGGCCCGCGCGCTGCACCGCGCCGCGCGCGACACCAAGAGCCAGGCGCTGGCCGCCGACGCGCTGCATTTCGCCTCCGACGTGATGGGCTCGAGCGCCGTCATTGTCGGCCTGGTGCTGGCCGGCTTCGGCTTCTGGTGGGGCGATGCCGCGGCGGCGATCGCGGTCGCGGTGATGATCGCCCTGCTCGGCCTGCGCATGGCGCGGGAGACGGTCGAGACCCTGCTCGACCGCGCGCCCGAAGGCGCGCTGGAGAAGGCCACCGCCGCCATCAAGGCCGTGCCGGGGGTGGTCGATGTCGACCGGTTGCGCGTCCGCATGGTCGGCGCGACGCATTTCATCGATGCCAGCGTCACCGTGCCGCGCACCTACCCGATCGACCGCGTCGAGGACATCAAGCGCCGGGCGCAGGCGGCGGTGGCCAAGACGTTCGGCGACGCCGACCTTACCTTCACCGCGGTGCCGGTGGCGCGCGACAATGAGAGCGTGCGCGAGCGCATCATGGTGATCGCGCGCAATTCCGGCCTCGCCATCCACCACGTCACCGTACACGATATCGGCGGCAAGCTGATCGTCGGTATCGACCTCGAGGTCGACGGCGACATGGCGCTCGACGCGGCGCACGACATCGCCCACAACCTCGAGCGCGCGATCCGCGAGGATTTCGGCGAGGACGTCGAGGTCGACACCCACATCGAGCCGCTCGAGCCGGAACTGCCGTGGGGAACCGACGCCGCGCCCGATCGCGTTGAAACCATCAAGGCCGCGCTGACCGGCTTTGCCGATGGCGGCGCGATCCATGACATCCACAATGTGCGGGTCCGCAACACCGATGCCGGCGAGATCGTCAACTTCCATTGCCGCGCTCGCCCTTCGATGAGTGTGATCAAGGTGCACGAAAGCGTCGACGAGATCGAACGCAAACTGCGCCGTGCGTTCCCCTCCGTGAAGCGTGTGATCAGTCACGCAGAGCCGACGCGCGCGTAATTCTACGGAGCCGTTCCTGTTTCGGACTCACTTTGCGCTGCATGATTCTCTCCGGGACAAGAATTTTTTCGCATTAACGAATCGTTGACTCTCGACAGTCCCGGAAATCTGGATTCAAATGATCATGATTCGGATGCATCGTGGGGAGCATCCGAACCGGGTAAAAATCAGCTTAGAGCGGGGGTCTAAGGCATGGCGCGCGCGCATGCAGCGAACGCGTGCGTCCAATCCGATTCGATCAAGGGATTGGCGCAGTCGATCGCGAAACCGGCCTATCACAGGCTCTTGACGGCCGAGCCTGCACTGCGCCGCGCTGTCCCTACCCTCATCATCGCCTTCCTCATCACGATCTGCCTCGGCGCCTTCGTTCAGGTGATCGACCAGAGCCGGCAGAAGCGCGGCGCGATGAAGCGCGACCTCGCCGCGCTCTCCGACATCCTCGCCGAACGTCTCGATCGCCTGACCTCGGTGCGGCGCGACCGGCTCGCCAACATCGAGCGGATGCAGGAGCTGCTGCCGGACCTGATCCCGTCCTGGGGCATCGCCTATGGCCGCCACGTCATCATCACCAGCGCCGATCACCGCGTGCTGGCGCGCGTGCCGGTCGATGGCGCCGGCGAGAACGACCGCATCCTCGACATCGTCTCCACCGCGCAGCTGCTCGTCGCGCCCGGCCAGCAGGGCACGGTCAGCGACATGACGCTGCCCGGCGGCACCGGCGCGCTGGCGATCTCGCAGCTCGTCAAGTCGCTGCCCGGCCAGGTCGTCGTGATCCAGGAGATGAACGAGCCGATCTGGGGATCGGACGCCGCGCTCTCGGTGACGCTGTCGGCGACCACGAGCTTCGTGGTGCTGATCCTCGGCTTCGCGTTCCACTGGCAATCGACCCGCGCCCGCGAGGGCGACCTGATCAACGACGCCGTGCGCGGCCGGATCGACACCGCGCTCAACCGCGGCCGCTGCGGATTGTGGGACTGGGACCTGTCGCGCGGCAGGATCTTCTGGTCGCAGTCAATGTTCACCTTGCTCGGCCTCGACACCCGTAACGACCTCCTCACCTTCGGCGAGGTCAACGCGCTGGTGAATTCGGACGACATCAACCTGTTCGACATCGCCGACCAGCTGATCTCGGGCAAGATCGATCACATCGACCAGAGCTTCCGCATGCGCCATGTCGGCGGCCACTGGATCTGGCTGCGGGTGCGCTGCGAGCTCAGCCACGCCGCCGCCGACGGCGGCCTGCATCTGATCGGCATCGCGGTCGACATCACCGAGCAGAAGAGCCTCGCCGAGAAGTCGGTGGAAGCCGATCTCAGGCTGCGCGACGCGATCGAGACCATTCCGGAGGCCTTCGTGCTCTGGGATGCCGACGACCGCCTCGTGCTCTGCAACTCGCACTTCCAGCGGCTGCACAGGCTGCCCGATTCCGCCGTCAGCCCCGGCACCTCCTACGAGACCGTGATCGAGGTCGGCAGCATGCCCGAGGTGCGTACCCGCCTGCACGAGAGCGGCGTGCCGGCGCCCGGCGCCCGCACCTTCGAGGCCCAGCTCGACGACGGCAGCTGGCTGCACATCAGCGAGCGCCGCACCAAGGACGGCGGCTACGTCTCCGTCGGCACCGACATCACCCGCATCAAGGCGCACGAGCAGAAGCTGGTCGACAACGATCTGCGCCTGCGCGCCACCGTGATCGACCTGCAGCGCTCGCAAGCCGAGCTGGAACGGCAGGCCGTCGAGCTCGCCGACCTCGCCGAAAAATACTCGCAGGAAAAGACCCGCGCCGAGGACGCCAACGCCGCGAAGTCGAAGTTCCTCGCCAATATGAGCCATGAGCTGCGCACGCCGCTCAACGCCATCATCGGCTTCTCCGAGATCATGGGCAGCGGCCTGTTCGGCACGCTCGGCTCGGACAAGTACGCGGAGTACTGCCACGACATCCTGACGTCGGGGAAATACCTGCTCGAGGTCATCAACGACATTCTCGACATGTCCAAGATCGAGGCCGGCCGCATGAAGTTCGACATGGAGCCGCTCGACCTCTCCGGCATCCTCGCGGAGTCGCTGCGGGTGGTCTCCGGCCGCGCCGAGCACAAGGGATTGTCGCTGGAATCGGATATCGAAAGCACGATCTCGGTCGTCGCCGACCGCCGCGCGGTCAAGCAGATCATCGTCAACCTGCTCTCCAATGCGGTGAAGTTCACGCCCGACCACGGTCGTGTGCTGGTGCGCGGCCAGATGCTGGATGACTCGATCGTGCTTCTGATCGCCGACAGCGGCATCGGCATCGCGCCGGAATCGCTGCGCCGGCTCGGCAAGCCGTTCGAACAGGTCGAGAGCCAGCTCACCAAGAGCTACCAGGGCTCCGGTCTCGGACTTGCGATCGCGCGCTCGCTCACCAATCTGCACGGCGGCTCGATGCGGCTGCGCTCCAGGCTCGGCGTCGGCACCGTCGTGCGCGTCACGCTGCCCCGCGATCCGCGGTCCCTGCAGACGAAGCTGCCGGAAGCGGCCTGACGCCCCACACTACTTCGCAAGCACCCCTTCCAGCAGAGCGGAATCACCGAGCACGGCCAGCGTCTCGCGCGGCGTGAGATGGCGGACCGCCTGGTCGAAGCTGTCGCTTGCCTCGATCCGCGCACGCGCCACCGCGAGGTGAAGATCGATCTCGCCCGGACCGCCGCGCCGCGCCGGCGGCAGCGACGAGAGATGGCGATGCAACAGCGCGGGATCCTGCCGCAGCGTCGCGAGCGCAGGGGCCGACGCGTGTGCCGGCGACGCCGCCAGCTCATTGGCGCGGACCAGCACGCGCGGCGGCTTAGCTTCCTCCGGCGTCACGAACAGCGCGTGCATCGCCGGCCTGGCGGTCCAGGCGCCGATCGGGATCGCAAACAACAGGCCGACGATCACCGGCGACATCCACAGCAGCAGCGGCAGCGACACCGCCCACGCGCTGATCGCCATCGCGACACCGCAGGCGGTCGGAACGCCGTACTTCCGATAGAGCTCGCGCCGCTCGACCGCGCCGTCGTCGCGCCGCTGCGTCTGCCAGCCCGCGTCCCGGCCGAGCAGGATCTCGACGACGGCGATCGACTGGAACACCATCATGACCGGCGCGATCATCGCCGAGATCAGCACTTCGGCGATCACGCCCGTCAAAGCCCGGAAGCCGCCGCCGAATTGCCGGCGCACGTCCGAGCGTGTCAGCAACAGGAGGAAGCCGAGCAGCTTCGGCACGATCAGCAGCGCCATGGTGAGGCCGAACACCCAGGCGGCGAGCACGGGATCCTGCGCCGGCCAGTTCGGGAACAGCGAAAAACCCTTCGGAAAATACTCGGGGCGAATGAAGCGCGCCTGCAACGAGATCAGGATTCCGAGCAGCAGGAACGACAGCCAGAGCGGCGCGGTGATGTAGGAGCCGATGCCGGTCATGAAATGCAGCCGCGAGATCCAGTGCAGCCGGCGCGTCCTCAGCACGGCGAGATGCTGCAAATTGCCCTGGCACCAGCGGCGGTCCCGCGCGGCAAAATCCAATAGCGACGGCGGCACCTCCTCAAAACTGCCGCCGAGCATCGGCGCCATGTAGATGCCCCAGCCGGCGCGCCGCATCAGCGCCGCCTCGACGAAGTCGTGGCTCAGGATATGTCCGCCGAACGGCTTGCGTCCGGAGAGCTCGGGCAGGCCGGCCTGCTGCGCAAATGCCTCGATCCTGATGATGGCATTGTGCCCCCAATAATTGCCCTCGGAGCCGTGCCACCACGCAACGCCGGCGGCGACCATCGGTCCGTAGAGCCGGCCGGCAAACTGCTGCAGGCGGCTGAACAGGCTGCGCGCGTTGACGATGACCGGCAGCGTCTGCAGCAGCGCCGCCTGCGGATTGCTCTCCATGGCGTGCACCATCCGCACCATGGTGTCGCCCGACATCAGGCTGTCGGCGTCGAGCACGATCATGAACCGATAGGCGCCGCCGAACCGGGTGATCCACTCGCCGACATTGCCGGACTTGCGCGCCGTATTGTCGGCGCGATGCCGGTAGAACAGCCGCTGCGCGCCGCAGGCCTCGCACAGCTCGAGGAACGCCCGTTCCTCGGCGATCCAGATATCGGGATCGCGGGTATCGCTGAGCACGAACCAGTCGAAGTTGTCGCCCTGGCCGGTCGCCTCGACGGACTCGTAGATGGCGCGCAGCCGCGCCATCAATTGATGCGGATTCTCGTTGTAGGTCGGGAGCAGGACCGCGGTCCGGCTCGCGAGCTGCGGCAACGGACCATCGTCGCGGATCGGCAGGGCGTTGCCGTTGCGCCGAAGCAGAGCGAAGAAGCCGGCGAGCGCCGAAGCGAACGAAAACGCGATCCAGGCGAGCAGCGCGACGAACAGCACCAGCACCATGCCCTCCATGATCGTCACGCCGCCGACCTGGACCACCATGTACATCTCGTAGGCACCGGCGCCGGTCAGCGCCGCCGTCAGCACCAGGACGAGCGCGCGGCGCATCAACATGCCCGCGCCGACCGACACCGGCTTGCTCACCGCGTGCGGCGGCCGGCCGAGGTCGGCCGCCGACATCGCAAGCGGGCTCTCTTGCGGCAGGAAGCCGTCGGTCGCCGTGGCGACCTCGGGATGAGGCGACGTGACTATGGCGCCCATCGATAGACCCAGATCTCGGAGAGCGGCTTGTCATCTTGCGCCAGATGCGCACGCAGCTCGATCGGGTCCTTCCTGACGGCGCACTGGAAGCTGAGCCGCCATCCGCCGGTATTCGGATTCGGCTGCGTGACGACATTCGTGATCTCGGACTTCTCGGCCGTCACGACGCCCTTGACGCTATTGGGATCGATCCCCTTCAGATTGTCCCCGAACAGGTCGAGCACGAACAGCTTGCTGTTCTCGCCATGCGCGCCGATGCCGCTGCGCGTGAAGCGGGCGAGCGAATGCGGCTTCGGCGCGTCCGGCCCCCAATGCAGGCGATAGGTGAAATTGGTCTCGCTCTTGGCCTTGGGCGGCGCCTTCGGCCGCCAGAACGCGGCGATGTTGTCGTGGATCTCTTCCTTGGTCGGGATCTCGAACAGGATGACCGCGCCCTCGCCCCAGTCGCCGATCGGCTCGACCCAGAGGCTCGGACGCTTCTCGAAGCGCGATTCGATGTCCTGATAAGCGAAGAAATTCTTCTCGCGCTGCATCAGCCCGAAGCCATGCGGATTGACGTCCTGGAACGTGCTGATCTGGAGGTCGCGCGGATTGCTCAGCGGGCGCCACAGGCTCTCGCCCTTGCCGTTGTAGATCGCGAGCCCGTCCGAATCGTGCACCGACGGTCTGAAGTCGTCGACCTCGTTGCGATCGTTGGGCCCGAAGAAGAACATGCTGGTCATCGGCGCAAGGCCGACATGCTCGAGATCGGCGCGCGGATAGAGCGATGCCTCGACATCGAACACCGTGGTCGCTCCAGGCCTGATCGTGAACCGATAGCTTGCCGCGCAGCTCTTGCTGTCGAGCAAGGCGTGAATGACCAGCGAGGTCGCGTTGGGCACCGGGCGCTCGAGCCAGAACGCCTTGAAGAACGGAAACTCCTCGCCCTTGGCCTCGCCGGTATCGATCGACAGGCCGCGCGCCGACAGGCCGTAGGTCTCGTCCTTGGCGACGGCGCGGAAATAGCTCGCGCCGAGGAAGACGCAGACCTCGTCGTAATAGTCCGGCTTGTTGATCGGCGCGTGGATCCGAAATCCGGCAAAGCCGAGGTCGGTCTCGGTGAAGTCAGGCACGGTCTCGCCGAACGAAAACATGTCCTTGCTGTATTTGACTTCGCTGACCTTGCCGTCGGCGACCTCGAAGATACTGACCTTGTTCTTGTAGAAGAAGCCGCGGTGGAAGAACTGTGCCTCGAACGGCAGCTTCGCACCGCGCCACAGCGCGCGCTCGGACGTAAAGCGGATCGAGCGGTACTGGTCGTAGTTCAGGTCCGTCAGGCCGTTCGGCAACTTCTCGTCCGGCGCCTCGAACGACTTGCTGGCGAGATTGCGCGCAAGCTCCCTGACCATGCCTGGGTTGAAGGGTGCGTCCGTCGCGCTCGCTGCGGCGGCGGCCTGGCGCTGTGGCAAGAACATGAGTGTCGGCAACACGGCCGATCCGTGGAGTAACTGGCGACGATTCAAAGCAGCTCCTGCTCGCTGACCGGGACGCCGCAATGCAACCGCCGAACCGGCGCTGAGTTCCATCTTTGCTGCGAGCAAGCGAAGATTGTCCGCCGGCTGAACACCAGGACTTGCTTCAACGCAAGCACACAACGCGTGGTCGCTTGCTGCTGTGCCGGAACCGTGACGGAAGGGCCGCGGGAGAATGCCGGGAGCTACGCGCTCTCGAGTGTCGGCGCGACCTCGCGTGCGACCTGCACCAAGGCTGCGATCAGCGGCGTCATCGGATCGCGCTGCGGGATCACGAGGCCAATGCTGTAGTCCACGACCGGATCGACGATCGGAATGCTGCGCACGGCATCCGCAAGGCCGAGTGTCTCGGCGAGCTTGGCCGGCATCACACTGGCCCAGCGGCCGGTCTTCACATGGGTGTAGAGCACGAGCAGCGAATTCGACGTCAGCGTCGGCGTCGCCTCCGCGCCGACCGAGGTCAGCGCGCGATCGATGATGCGGCGGTTCTGCATGTCGGGCGTGAGCAGACAGAGCGGCACGGTGCCGACTTCCTTCCACGTCACCTGCTTGCGGTCGCCGAACATCGCATCCGGCGCCGTCAGCAAGCGATAGCTCTCATTGTAGAGCGGGATGGTGCGGACCTTGCCGATCGGCTCGTTCTCGATATAGGTCAGCCCGGCATCGACCTCGAGATTCTCGAGCAGGCCGAGCACGTCGGCCGACGTGCAGGACTGAATCCGGAACCGCACATCGGGATGGCGCGCCCGGAACGGCGTGGTCAGCGAGGCCACCATGCCGAGCGCGGTCGGGATCGCCGCGATCCGGATCTCGCCCGACAGCTTGTCCTTGAGGCTGTTGATTTCCTGCTTCATCGCGCGCGCATCGCCGACGATGCGCCGCGCCCAGTCCAGCGTCCGCTCCCCTTCCGGCGTGAAGCCCTGGAAGCGGGATCCGCGCTGCACCAGCATGACGCCGAGGATCTCCTCGAGCTGCTTGAGACTGGTCGACATCGTCGGCTGGGTGACGCCGCAGGCCTCCGCAGCCCGGCCGAAATGCCGCTCCTTGGCCAGCGCCAGCAGAAGTTCCAGCTTGTCGATCAAGGTTCAAACCCCTTCGGAATACGGCGCCCCAAGCGGCCGCCCAACACGTCCATAGGTAGCACGATCGGGGTGCGATCCCGAAATCCAAAGCGCCGCGGAAGTGCGTGATTCCAGAACATTATTGCGATCCCGGATCGTCCCATTCGGCAACGCTATTAATCGCGTTTCGCAATCGCCGCATGAGACAGCTTTATTGATGTTTCGAAGGATTCCAACTCTCATGTGCGAAGCAAAAAACTGATCGTGAGAAGCGCTGATGAGTGTGGGATACGAAGCTTGGGACAAGGCACGCGGCGCCGAAATCATCGCCGAGCATGCCGGGCTTGAAGGCGCCACGCTGGTGATGCTGCACGCGCTGCAGGAGGCCTTCGGCTACGTGCCCGAGCCGGCGATCCCGATGGTGGCGGAGGCGCTCAATTTGTCGCGCGCCGAGGTGCATGGCGTGTTCACCTTCTACCATGATTTCCGGAAGCAACCTGCCGGACGCCACGTCCTCAAGCTGTGCCGCGCCGAGGCCTGCCAGGCCGCCGGCGGCGACCGGCTTGCGGCGCGCGCGGAAGCCAGGCTCGGCGTTGCCCTCGGCAATACCACGGCGGATGACCGCGTGACGCTGGAGCCGATCTACTGCCTCGGGCTGTGCGCCACCGCGCCCTCGGCGATGCTGGATGGCCGCGTGGTCGGCCGGCTCGATGAAGCACGGATCGACGCGCTGGTCGCGGAGGCACAGCGATGACGTTGCGAATCTTCATCGCCCGCGATGCCGGCGCGGTCGCCGTCGGGGCCGACGATGTCGCCCTCGCCTTCGAGCAGGCCGCGGCAGCGCGCGGCACGCCGCTCGAGATCGTCAGGACCGGCTCGCGCGGCCTCTATTGGCTGGAGCCGATGGTCGAGCTGGCGACCGCACAAGGCCGCGTCGCGTTCGGCCCGGTCAGCCCGGCGGACGTCCCGTCCCTGCTCGATGCAATGGTCGGCAGCGGCCAGCACGCGTTGCGGCTTGGTGTCACGGACGAGATTCCCTGGCTGAAGCGCCAGACCCGGCTGACTTTCGCCCGCTGCGGCGTGATCGATCCGCGCTCGGTCGACGACTACCGCGCCCATGGCGGCTACAAGGGCCTGGAGCGGGCGCTGACGCTGACCTCTGACCAGATCCTTGCCGACGTCACGACCTCAGGCCTGCGCGGCCGTGGCGGCGCCGGCTTCCCCACCGGCATCAAGTGGAAGACCGTGGCGCAGGCCAGCGCCGACCGCAAATACATCGTCTGCAACGCCGACGAAGGCGACAGCGGCACCTTCGCCGACCGCATGATCATGGAAGGCGACCCCTTCGTCGTGATCGAAGGCATGACGATCGCAGGTATCACGGTAGGCGCCACCAAGGGCTACATCTACATCCGCTCGGAATATCCGCACGCGGTCGAAGCGATGAACGCGGCGATCGTGGCGGCCCGCCGCGCCGGCGTGCTCGGCAAGCGCATCGGCGGCTCCGCCCATGAGTTCGATCTCGAGGTGCGGGTCGGCGCCGGCGCCTATGTCTGCGGCGAAGAGACCTCGCTGCTGGAAAGCCTTGAGGGCCGCCGCGGCATCGTGCGGGCCAAGCCGCCGCTGCCGGCGCACAAGGGCCTGTTCGGCCGCCCGAGCGTGATCAACAACGTGCTGTCGTTCGCGGCGATCCCCTTCATCCTCGACAACGGCGCCAAGGCCTATGCCGATTTCGGCATGGGCCGCTCGCGCGGCACCATGCCGATCCAGCTCGCCGGCAACATCAAATATGGCGGGCTGTTCGAGACCGCGTTCGGCGTCACCCTCGGCGAGCTCGTCGACGAGATCGGCGGCGGCACCTTCACCGGACGCGAGGTGCGCGCGGTTCAGGTCGGCGGCCCGCTCGGGGCCTACTTCCCCCGCGCGCTGTTCGACACGCCGTTCGACTACGAGGCGTTCGCCGCGCGCGACGGCCTGATCGGCCATGGCGGGATCGTGGTGTTCGACGACAGCGTCGACATGGCGAAGCAGGCCCGCTTTGCGATGGAATTCTGCGCGGTCGAATCCTGCGGCAAGTGCACGCCGTGCCGGATCGGCTCGACCCGCGGCGTCGAGACCATCAACAAGATCATCAATGGCGAGCGCGTGGCGGAAAACCTCGCGGTTGTCGAAGACCTCTGCAACACCATGAAATTCGGCTCGCTGTGCGCACTCGGCGGCTTCACGCCCTACCCCGTGATGAGTGCATTGAAACACTTCCGGGAAGATTTCGGCGGAGATCTAGGTCCCGCACCGGCCCACCTGCAGGCCGCGGAATAGCAAGGAAATCACGATGTCGCTGATCCAGGAAACCGATTTCGGCACGCCCAAATCCAAATCCGAAACGATGGTCACGCTGACCATCGACGGCAATCAGATCACGGTGCCCGAGGGCACTTCGATCATGCGCGCGGCGATGGAAGCCGGCACCCAGATTCCAAAACTCTGCGCGACCGACATGGTCGACGCCTTCGGCTCCTGCCGGCTCTGCCTCGTCGAGATCGAGGGCCGCGTCGGCACGCCCGCCTCCTGCACGACGCCGGTCATGCCCGGCCTCGTCGTGCACACCCAGAGCGAGCGGCTGAAAAAGCTGCGCAAGGGCGTGATGGAGCTCTACATCTCCGACCACCCGCTGGACTGCCTAACCTGCGCCGCGAACGGCGACTGCGAATTGCAGGACATGGCGGGCGCCGTCGGTCTGCGCGACGTGCGCTACGGCTATGAGGGTGAGAACCACGTCTTCGCCAAATCGCACGGCTGCGAAAACGACAACTGGATGCCGAAGGACGAGTCGAATCCGTACTTCACCTACGACCCCTCGAAGTGCATCGTCTGCTCGCGCTGCGTCCGCGCCTGCGAGGAAGTACAAGGCACCTTCGCGCTGACGATCTCCGGCCGCGGCTTCGACAGCCGCGTCTCGCCCGGCATGAACGAAAGCTTCCTCGGCTCCGAATGCGTGTCCTGCGGCGCCTGCGTGCAGGCCTGCCCGACCGCGACGCTGACCGAGAAATCCGTGATCGAGATCGGCCAGCCCGAGCATTCGGTCGTCACCACCTGCGCCTATTGCGGCGTCGGCTGCTCCTTCAAGGCGGAGATGCGCGGCGAGGAAGTGGTGCGCATGGTGCCGTGGAAGGACGGCAAGGCCAACCGCGGCCATTCCTGCGTCAAGGGCCGCTTCGCCTGGGGCTACACCACCCACAAGGAGCGCATCCTGAAGCCGATGATCCGCGAGCGGATCGAGGATCCCTGGCAGGAAGTGTCGTGGGACGAGGCGCTGAACTTCGCCGCGGCGAAGTTCAAGGGCATCCAGCAGAAATACGGCCGCGACGCGGTCGGCGGCATCACCTCGTCACGCTGCACCAATGAAGAGACCTATCTGGTGCAGAAGCTGATCCGCGCCGGCTTCGGCAACAACAATGTCGACACCTGCGCCCGCGTCTGCCATTCGCCGACCGGCTACGGCCTGTCGCAAACCTTCGGGACTTCGGCCGGCACGCAGGATTTCGATTCGGTGGAGGACACCGACGTCGTGCTGATCATCGGCGCCAACCCGGCTTCCGCCCATCCGGTGTTCGCCTCACGGCTGAAGAAGCGGCTGCGCCAGGGCGCCAGGCTGATCGTGATCGATCCGCGCCGCACCGAGATGGTGGAATCGCCGCACGTGAAGGCGCTGCATCTGCCGCTGATGCCCGGCACCAACGTCGCCGTGCTCACTGCGCTGGCCCATGTCATCGTCACCGAAGGGCTCGTCGACGAGGCTTTCGTGCGCGAGCGCTGCGACTGGAGCGAATTCGAGGACTGGGCAGCCTTCGTCGCCCAGGACAAGCACAGCCCGGAAGCCACCGCGATCATGACCGGCGTCGATCCGAAGGCGCTGCGCGAGGCGGCCCGGGTCTATGCCACCGGCGGCAACGGCGCGATCTATTACGGGCTCGGCGTCACCGAGCACAGCCAGGGCTCGACCACGGTGATCGCGATCGCCAACCTTGCGATGGCGACCGGCAATATCGGCCGGCCCGGCGTCGGCGTGAACCCGCTGCGCGGCCAGAACAACGTGCAGGGCTCCTGCGACATGGGCTCGTTCCCGCACGAGCTGCCGGGCTACCGCCACATCGCCGGCGATGCGGTGCGCGAGCAGTTCGAGGCGATGTGGAACGTCAAGCTCAACAACGAGCCGGGTCTGCGCATCCCGAACATGTTCGACGCCGCCATCGAAGGCAGCTTCATGGGGCTCTACGTGCAGGGCGAGGACATCCTGCAGTCCGACCCCAACACCAAGCATGTGGTGGCGGCGCTGTCGGCGATGGAATGCGTGATCGTCCACGATCTCTTCCTGAACGAGACCGCGAACTACGCCCACGTCTTCCTGCCCGGCTCGACCTTCCTCGAGAAGGACGGCACCTTCACCAATGCCGAACGCCGCATCCAGCGCGTCCGCAAGGTGATGACGCCGCTCAACGGCTATGCCGACTGGGAAGTGACGATCATGCTCGGCAAGGCGATGGGCTTTGAGATGAACTACGCCCATCCATCCGAGATCATGGAGGAGATTGCCGCGCTGACGCCGACCTTCGCGGGCGTCTCCTATGCCAGGCTCGACGAGCTCGGCTCGGTGCAGTGGCCCTGCAACGAAAAGGCGCCGGAAGGCACCCCGGTGATGCATATCGGCGGCTTCGTGCGCGGCAAGGGCAAGTTCATCCTCACCGAATACATCGCGACCGACGAACGCACCGGCCCGCGCTACCCGCTGCTGCTCACCACCGGCCGCATCCTCAGCCAGTACAATGTCGGCGCGCAGACCCGCCGCACCGAGAACGTGGTGTGGCACGCCGAGGACCGGCTGGAGATCCATCCGCATGACGCCGAGCAGCGCGGCGTGCGCGACGGCGACTGGGTGCGGCTGGCGAGCCGCGCCGGCGAGACCACGCTGCGCGCCGAGATCACCGACCGCGTGGCGCCGGGCGTTGTCTACACCACGTTCCACCACCCGGACACCCAGGCCAACGTCATCACGACCGATTTCTCGGACTGGGCCACCAACTGTCCCGAGTACAAGGTCACCGCGGTGCAGATCTCGCCGTCGAACGGTCCGTCCGACTGGCAGAAGGCCTATGACGAGCAGGCACGCCACTCCCGCCGCATCGCCGCGCCGGTGGTGGAAGCCGCGGAGTAGCGATGCGCGAGCCCGTCTATCAGGCGAACCGGAAGGTCTGGCGCAACGGCGTCTTCAGCGACGGCGCGCGCCTGATCCCGGAGGAGACGCCGCTCGCGCTGACTTATAATGGCGGCACCTACGCCGTGATGATGGGCTCGCCCGAGGACCTCGGCGACTTCGCCGTGGGCTTCAGCCTGAGCGAAGGCATCGTGCGAGCGGCCGACGAGATCGAGACCCTCGACATCGTCGAGCTCGATGACGGCATCGAGCTTCGGATGTGGCTCAGGCCTGACAGGGCCGAGCGGATCGCGGAGCGGCGGCGCAACATCGCCGGCCCGACCGGCTGCGGCCTGTGCGGGCTCGATTCCATCAGCGAGGCGGTTCGGCCGGCCGCGGTGGTGCGCAGGGGCCGCGTCTTCTCGCCGCGCGAGATCATGGCGGCGGTGGCGGCGGTCGCGCCGCTGCAGGAGATCAACCACCAGACCCGCGCCGTGCACGCCGCGGCGTTCTGGACGGCCGCGCGCGGCATCGTGGCGCTGCGCGAGGATGTCGGCCGCCACAATGCGCTCGACAAGCTCGCCGGCGCGCTGGCCCGCGACAAGGTCATGGCCAGCGAAGGCATGGTACTGCTGACCAGCCGCGTGTCGGTCGAAATGGTGCAGAAGACCGCCGCGATCGGCGCGCCGCTGATTGCGGCGGTGTCGGCGCCGACCGCGCTTGCGGTGCGGATGGCGGATGCCGCCGGCATCACGCTCGCCGCGATCGCTCGCGCCGATGGATTTGAAATCTTTACGCATCCGGAACGCGTCACTGGCGCGGTGGCCGGCAAGGAGCCCGCTTATGTCGTCGTCGCCTGACAAACTGGTCTATATGGCGAACCAGATCGGAAAGTTCTTCCACAGCCAGGGCCACGACCGCGCCGTGCAGGGCATTTCCGAGCACATCTGGAAGTTCTGGGATCCGCGGATGCGCAAGCAGATCTTCGCTCATCTCGACGCCGGCGGCACCGGCCTCGATCCCGACGTCCGCGATGCCTTGCAGAAGCTGAAGCAGCAGGCGTAGCGAACTGCAAACCCCACACTGTTTCTCACCGTCACCCTGAGGTGCGAGCGGAGCGAGCCTCGAAGGGTCGACGGCCCGGCTGGTGGCCGTGCATCCTTCGAGACGCGCTACGCGCTCCTCAGGATGACGGGTCCAACATTCTTCTCAGCCGCCGCCCACGATCGTGTTGAAGACGCGGCGTACCTCGCTCTGGGTCTCGCGCAGGCGGGCTTCCAGTGCGGAGAAATCCGGCGTGTCCCCGGCCCGCGCCATTACGCGCAGCAGGTCTTCGCCCGCCGTCTCCGGATTGAACTTGCCGGTGACGCAGAGCCGCAGGATCTGCGTCAGGTCATGATAGAGCCGCGCCGCGGAGCGCAGGATCTCGGCCTCGGACTGGCCGAGCAGGCCGAGCTTGGCGGCATTGTCGAGCACCTGCAGCGTGGAGACGCTGAGGATTTCCGGCTTCACCGCGGCATGCGCCAGCTGGAGATATTGCGCGATGAAATCGATGTCGACGAGCCCGCCGGCGGCGAGCTTGAGATCCCAGACATCGTCCTCGCCCTTCTCCAGCGCGATCGCGCGCCGCATGTCGGCAACATCGGCCGCGGTCGACGCCGCATCGCGCGGCCGGGTCAGCACGCTGCGGATGATCGCCTCGATCTTCTCGCGGAACTCAGGCGACGACGAGATCACGCGGGCGCGCGTCAGCGCCATGTGCTCCCAGGTCCAGGCCTCGCGCTCCTGGTAGTCGGAGAATGAATCGATCCGCGAGGCGACCGGGCCGGCGCGCCCCGACGGGCGCAGCCGCATGTCGACCTCATAGAGCACGCCGTAATTGGTCCGGGTCGTGAAGGCGCTGATCAGGCGCTGGGTGAAGCGGGCAAAATACTGCGCGCCATGCAGCGAGCGCTCGCCGTCGGAATCCGGCGTCTCGCTGTCGAAATCGTACAGCAGGATCAGATCGAGGTCGGAGGACGCCGTCATCTCGCGGCTGCCGAGCCGGCCCATCGCGACGATCGCGGTCTCCTGCCCCTTGATCCGGCCATATTGCGCGGCGAACTGGTCGGTGACGAGGCCGTGCACGGTGTGCACGATACCCTCGGCCACATCGGCAAAGGCGGTGCTGGCGTGCTGCGCCGACACCGTGCCGGACAGGATCCGCGTGCCGATCAGGAACAGGCTCTCCTGGCCGAACAGCCTCAGACGATCGAGGAAATCCTCGTAGGACGACGCATCCTGCAGTGTGGCGGCGAGCCGCGCCGACAGTTCCTTCTTGTCCGGCATCGCGCCGAAGAAGCGCGGGTCGACCAGGCCGTCCATGATCTGCGGCTGCCGCGCCAGCATGTCGCCGAGCCGCGGTGCCGCGCCGAGGATCAGCGCCACCAGCGCGACGGAGTCGCGGTTCTGGCTGAGCAGCGAGATCAGCCGCCCGCCCCGCTGCAGCGCGCCGAGGAAACGGTCGAACGCCGCCACCGCATCGTCCGGCTCCTCGGCATGCGCGAGGCCGTCGATCAGGCCGGGAATGAATTCCAGGAACGCGGCGCGCGTCGCCTCGACGCGCAGCGCGCGATAATCGCCCTCGATCCATTGCTGCACGGTGCCGGCAACCGCGATCGGCTTCTTGAAGCCGAGATGGGCGAGATGCTCGATCAGGCGGGCATCCTCGGGCCCGGCGCCATAGTCGATATCCGGCAGCTTTGCGGTGCCGGTCGGATCGTCGCCCTCGAACAGCTTGCCATAGTGGTTCTGCACGATCTTGAGCTGGCCGAGCAGGTCCCTGGCGAAGGTCTCGCGATTCTCGTAGCCGAAGAAATGCGCAAAGCGCTCGACGTCCTCAGGCGCTTCGGGCAGCGAATGGGTCTGCTCGTCGGCGATCATCTGCAGCCGGTGCTCGACCTGGCGCAGGAATTCGTAGGCCGTCGTCAGTTCGTCGCGCGCTTCAAAGGTGATCCAGTTGCTGTCGGCGAGCACGTTGAGCGCCTCCAGCGTCGGCCGCGCCCGCAACTCCGGATGGCGGCCGCCGGCGATCAGCTGCTGGGTCTGGGCGAAGAACTCGATCTCGCGGATGCCGCCGCGGCCGACCTTGACGTTATGGCCCTCGACCGAGATCTCGCTCTGGCCGCGATAGGTCTGCATCTGCCGCTTCATGTCGTGGACATCGGCCAGCGCGGCAAAATCCAGATGCTTGCGCCAGACGAACGGCGCGAGCTCGGCGATCAGCGCCTCGCCGGCCTTCGGATCGCCGGCACAGGGCCGCGCCTTGATCATCGCGGCCCGCTCCCAGGTGCGCCCCTCGCGCTCGTAATAGTGCAAAGCCGCATCGGTCGAGATCGCGACCTGGGTCGAGGCCGGGTCCGGCCGCAGCCTGAGATCGACCCGGAACACGTAGCCGTCGCCCGAGCGCTGCTGCAGCATCCGCGCCATCGCCTGGGTGACGCGCACGAAGAACGGCTGCGGCTCGATGTCCTCGGCGAGCGAGGCGGCCGCGCGATCGAAGAACACGATCAGGTCGATGTCGCTGGAATAGTTCAGCTCGCCGGCCCCCATCTTGCCCATCGCGAGCACGATCAGGCCCGAGCCTGCCTCGGGGTGATCGGGGTCGGCGGCGGTCATCCGGCCGCGGGCCACTTCCTGCCGGAACAAATATCGCAGCGCCGATTGCACCGAATTCACCGCGATGTCGGTCAGCGCCGCCGTCACCCGCATCACCGGCCAGACGCCGCCGATGTCGCACAGCGCGATCATCAGCGCGGCCTCCGCCTTCATGCGGCGAAGTAGAACCATCACGTCGGCCTCGCTGCCGGCGGCGAGCACCTCGCGCGACGTCGTCTCGATCAGGCCGGCAAGATGCTGTTCCGGGTCGCATGACAGGATCCGGATCAGCCGCGCGGCGTCGGCGCGGGCGAGCTCGAAAAGGTAGGGCGAGAACTCGGCGATGCCGCGCAGGATGTCCCGTGCGAACGGATGTTCGAGCAACGCATTGAGCGCGGCCGATTGCGCCGGCTCGAGCTCGGCGAACCAGTCGGTCAGGCGCTGATCGGCGGATACGGGCGCGGCGACACGCGGTCCGTCCGCGAACCGCGCGGCCAGACGATGTCGATCCGCGTTTCCCGGCGCGGCGGCATTCATGCCGCCTTCTGTGGCACATCCTGCGTTTGAGCCGCAAGCCTGTCACTGCCGCCCGCCCGCGCGGGCAGCACCAGGGTAGCGACCAGCCCCGGATGGGCATCGCCGAGCCTGAGCTCGCCGCCATGAAGCGTGGCGACCGCCGAGGCCAGGCTGAGGCCGAGACCGGAACCGGGTAAGGTGCGGCTCGCCTCGAGCCGGACGAAGCGCTCGACCGCGTGCTTGCGGTCGGCCTCGGGAATGCCCGGGCCGTGGTCGGTGACGCTGAGCAGGACCTGGTCGCCCTCGCGCCGCGCCTCGATCAGGATCTCCCGCGCATCCGCATTGAGCGGCTGCACGCTCGCGTCGGGCTTGCCGTATTTGATGGCATTCTCGACCAGGTTGGCGACCGCCTGGCTGATCAATTCGCGGTTGCCGTGAATCGGCGCCGGCACGGTCTTCACCTGCAGCGTCATGCCGTCGTCCTCGGCCAGCGGCTCGTACAGTTCGTGGATGCCGTTGGCGACATCGGCGCCGTCGAAATCGTCCATATTGCCGCGCGCCTGGCCGGACTCGGCACGCGCGATCATCAACAGGGCGTTGAAGGTGCGGATCAGCCCGTCGGATTCCTCGATGGTCCGCTCGAGCGCCGCGCGATAGTCGGCCTCGCAGCCCGACCGCGCCAGCGCCTCCTCGGCGCGATTGCGCAGCCGCGTCAGCGGTGTCTTGAGGTCATGGGCGATGTTGTCGGAGACCTCCTTCAGCCCCGTCATCAGCGCCTCAATGCGCTCGAGCATGGCATTGAGATTTTCCGCCAGGCGATCGAGCTCGTCGCCGCTGCGGCCGACCGGCAGACGGCCGGACAGATCGCCGGCCATGATGCGCTTGGTGGTTCCGGTCATGGCGTCGATCCGGTGCAGCACGCGACGGGCGACGAAGATGCCGCCGCCGATGCCGAGCACGACGACGACGAGGATCGACCATTGCGCGGCCTTGGCGACGATGCCGAACAGCCGCCGCCGTTCCTCGAGGTCGCGCCCGACCAGCAGGCGGAAGCCGTTGTCCATCTGGGTGACCCGCACCAGCGCGCGGTGATCGGTCTTGTCCTGGTCGTCGAGCCGGCGATAGGCGGTCTCCGTCCAGCCCTGCGTGCTCATCACGCCCGGCGCCAGCGCGCCGACATTGCCGGCGAGCATCTGCCCGTTCGGCGCCGTCACCAGATAGAGGTTGGCGCCCGGCCGCAGCGCACGATTGCCCATGGTGCCCAGCAGGCCGCGCAGACCGCGGCGGTTGTAGATGTCGGTGATCTCGCTGATCTCGACGTTGACCGTCGTCGTGATCTGCTCGGTGATCAGCCGCCGCGTGTTCCAGGCGAAGTAAGCCAGCAGCGAGGCCGCGAACAGCGCGAACAGGAATAGGTAGACCAGCGTCAGCCGAAACGCCGTGGTCCGGATCAGTTTACCGAATGCCGTCACGGATCATATACCCCGCGCCGCGGATGGTATGCAGCAGCGGCCGCTCAAAACCCTTGTCGATCTTGGAGCGCAGCCGCGAGATGTGGACGTCGATGACGTTGGTCTGCGGATCGAAATGATAGTCCCAGACATTCTCGAGCAGCATGGTGCGCGTCACCACCTGCCCGGCATGCTTCATGAGATATTCGAGCAGGCGGAACTCGCGCGGCTGCAAGGTCAGCTCGTCCTTGCCGCGGGCGACGCGATGCGACAGTCGGTCGAGCTCGAGGTCGCCGACCCGGTAGGTCGTCTCCTCGGCCGGGCCGACATTGCGCCGCGACAGCACCTCGACGCGCGCGAGCAGCTCGGCGAAGGAATAGGGTTTCGGCAGGTAGTCGTCGCCGCCGGCGCGCAGGCCCTTGATGCGGTCATCGACCTGGCCGAGCGCCGAGAGGATCAGGACCGGCGTCCGGTTGCCCTTGTCGCGCAGGCTGCCGATCAGCGACAGGCCGTCACGCTTCGGCAGCATGCGATCCACAACCAGCACGTCGTAGTCGCCGGTCTCGGCCATCGACAGCCCTTCCTCGCCATCGGAGGCGAGATCGGCGATATAGCCGACTTCGCGGAATGCCTTGACCAGATAGTCGGCTGACTCACGGTCGTCTTCGATGATCAGGATGCGCATTTGCGGAGCGATTGCGGTCACGGGAATTGGCCCTCTGTCAGCATGACGCGGCCGGCCTGCACATGCAAGACGACCGCGCATATTCCGGGAATCTCGTGGGCGCATGATCTCCGCGCAAACCCGTTCCGGGTTTGTCGCGGGGGAAAACCGGTCTCCACTTTTCCGAATCATGCGCTGAAAAAAGTGGGCGGTGAAGCTGGGGGACCTCACCGCCCTGAGACCTTCCGACAGAGGGGGGCATATTCCATCGAAAGGCAACGTAGGGAGCGAGCAAGGGGCCCGCCCCCCGGAAAGCGCCGTCGGCGGGGGCGACTGATGCCGGCGACGCTTTCCAACTCATAGATAGTTATCCCTTCGCCAGCGGCACTGCCACAAAGCGCGACGAACCGCCGCTCTTCACGCGCATGAGAACGCTGTTCTTGCTGTCATTGCGCGCCGCGGTGATCGCATCACGCACTTCACCGGCGGTGCCGACGGACTTGCCGGCGACCTCGAGGATCACGTCACCTTCCTTGAAGCCCCGCTCGGCGGCAGCACTCTTGGGATCGACTTCGGTCACGACCACGCCTTCCTTGCCAGCGCCGGCCACGCTGTTGGCGGGCGCCACGGTGAGGCCGAGCTTCGGCACGTCGGTGCCGCGGGACGAATTGCCCTTGTCGCTCTTGTCGGTGTCAGCCTTGGCTTCCAGGTTGTTCGGCAACTGGCCGAGCGTGAGGTTGACGGTCTTGTCCTGCCCCTTGTGCAGCACGTTCAGCTTCACGGCGTTGCCGGGCGCGAGGCCACCGATGGTGCGGGCGAGCTCACGCGCATCCTTCACCGGCTCGCCGTTGACGGCGGTGATGACGTCACCGGACTCGATGCCGGCCTTGGCCGCGGGGCCGTTGGCCTGCGGTTCGGCAACCAGCGCGCCTTCGGCCTTCTTCATACCGAGGCTGTCGGCGATGTCGGAGGTCACCGGCTGGATCTGGACGCCGATCCAGCCACGGCTGACCGCGCCCTTGTCCTTGAGCTGGGCGACGACGCTCTTGACGGTCTGGGCCGGGATCGAGAACGCGATGCCGACGCTGCCGCCGGACGGCGAGTAGATCGCCGTGTTGACGCCCATCACCTCACCGGACACGTCGAACGCCGGGCCACCCGAATTGCCCTTGTTCACGGGCGCATCGATCTGGATGAAATCGTCATACGGGCCGTTGCCGATGTCGCGGCCGGAGGCCGAGACGATACCCGCGGTCACGGTGCCGCCGAGGCCGAACGGATTGCCGACCGCCAGCACCCAGTCGCCGATGCGCGGCTTGGAGTCGGACAGCTTGGCGAACTGGAAGTTCGAGCCGCCCTCGACCTTGATCAGCGCGAGGTCGGTGCGCGGATCGGTGCCGATCACCTTGGCGGAATAGGTCTTGCCGTCGTCGGTGGTGACTTCGACCTTGTCGGCGCCGTCGACGACGTGGTTGTTGGTCACGGCAAAGCCGTCAGCCGAGATGAAGAAGCCGGAGCCCTGGCCCGTCACCACGCCACCGCCACGCGGTCCACCGCGCAGGCCCGGGGGCAAGCCATCCGGACCGCCGAAGCGGCGGAAGAAGCGCTCCATCGGCGAACCCGGCTGGAACGGCGAATCGTCATTGTTACTGTCGTCCTTCGCGACCTTCTCGCGAATGTTGACCTTGACCGAGATCACCGACGGCTTCACGCGCTCGACGATGTCGGCAAACCCGACCGGCTGCTGAACCTTCTTGACCTCGTTATTGACCTGCGCATGCGCGGGCGTCGTGAACAGGTCGGCGGGGTTGTGCGAGGGGCTGAAGCCGTAGGTGGCGGCACCGAGGCCGGCCACGACCGACGCCATCAGCGCGAGTTTGCGGGCAGAAAACAGCGAGCGCTTCGGCGCCTTGTAGGACGGAAGGGTCGAGAGGTCGGGACGGTCGGTCATGTCTTGAAATCTCCAGGGCCAGAATCATTGGTGCCGGGGGCGAGCACCTGATGGGTCTGAACATGGGGTCATCAGCCTTACAGCGCGCTGGCTGCGGAATTAAACTTTGGTAATTCAGCAGGCCGTCGCTGCGGCAGAATAGCGCAGGCAAATAAAAGACTTAAAAGGGAACTAAAGCGGCTTGTCCGGCGCGGATTCCGCCGCCAGCAGCCGTTTCAGGCGCGCCTGCTCGTCGGACGTCAGTCCGGCGGCGGAATCGCCCCCGCCGGCGGCCGGATTTGCCTTGCGCCGGCCGAGCCGCCAGAGCGCAAAACCGCCCAGCAGCAGCGCCAGCGGCGGGGTCAGCCACAGCAGCAGCGTGTGCTCGTTGAGGCGCGGCTTCAGCAGCACGAATTCGCCGTAGCGGGCCACCAGGAAATCGATCACCTGGCGGTCGCTGTCGCCGGCCGAGATGCGTTCACGCACCAAAAGACGGAGGTCGCGCGCCAGCGGCGCCTCCGAATCGTCGATCGACTGGTTCTGGCAGACCATGCAGCGCAGCTCTTTGGAGAGCTCGCGCGCCCTCGCCTCCTTGGCCGGATCCGCCATGACCTCGTCGGGCAGCACCGCCCGGGCGGGCATCGCGCCGAGCATCAGGATCGCCGCAAGCATGGCGGCTGCAAGCGCGCGCCACCGCATCACTCGGCCGCCTGCAATGCGCGCGCCGCTTTCGCCGGCTTCGGCGCGCCGACCCGCAAGCGGCGGTCGGACAGCGACAGCATGCCGCCGAACGCCATCAGCACCGGTCCCCACCAGATCATCAGTACCAGCGGCTTGTGATAGATGCGCACCGCGATCGCGCCGTCGGCCGAGGTATCGCCGAGCGAGATATAGAGCTGGCTTGCTCCCCGCGTCATCAGCGCGGCCTCGGTCGTCGAGGCGCCGCGGGTCGTGAAGTTGCGCTTCGAGGGCGTCATCACGCTGACCTTCTCGCCGTCACGCGTCACGGTGAATTGCGCGACCATCTCGCGGAAGTTCGGACCCTGCCGCGGATTCAGGCCGTCGAGCCGCAACTGGTAGCCGGCGACGCGGGCGACGTCGTCCGGCTTCATCGCGCCGATATATTCGCTATTCCAGGTGGTCTCGCAGACGATCCCGATCAGCGCGACGCCGAGACCGGCATGCGCAAACGCCGTCCCCCAGGTCGCGCGCGGCAACCCGCGCGCGCGGCGCAGCGAGAGCGACAGCGGAATCCGGAACAGCGCGATGCGCTCGGCGAGATCGCATAGCGCGCCCATGATCACGAACACCGCAAGCCCGATCGCGAGCGGCGCCAACGTCGCGCCGCCATAGGTCCATGCCAACACCAGCGCCATCGCAACCAGCGCGACGATGCCGGCCAGCATCAGCCGCTGCGCCGCGCCGAGCAGATCGCCGCGCTTCCAGGCCAGCAGCGGCCCGAACGGCACCGCGAGCAGCAGCGGCACGAACAGCGGCGCGAAGGTGAAATTGAAGAACGGCGCGCCGACCGAAATCTTTTCGCCGGTCAGAACCTCGAGCGCCAGCGGATACAGCGTGCCGATGAACACGGTCGCGCAGGCGGTGGTGAGCAGCAGGTTGTTGAGCACCAGCGCGCCCTCGCGCGAGATCGGCGCGAACAGTCCGCCCTGCTTCAGCGCCGGCGCGCGCCAGGCATACAGCGACAGGCTGCCGCCGATGAAGACGAACAGGATCAGCAGGATGAACACGCCGCGCGTCGGATCGGTCGCGAAGGCGTGAACCGACGTCAGCACGCCGGAGCGCACCAGGAAGGTGCCGAGCAGCGACAGCGAGAAGGTCAGGATCGACAACAGGACGGTCCAGACCTTCAGCGCGTTGCGCTTTTCCATCACCAGCGCCGAATGCAACAGCGCGGTGCCGGCAAGCCACGGCATCAGCGAGGCGTTCTCGACCGGATCCCAGAACCACCAGCCGCCCCAGCCGAGCTCGTAATAGGCCCAGTAGGAGCCCATCGCGATGCCGAGCGTCAGGAAGATCCACGCCATCAGCGTCCACGGCCGCACCCAGCGCGCCCAGGCGGCGTCGATCCGTCCCTCGAGCAGCGCCGCCACCGCGAACGAGAACGAGATCGAGAAGCCGACATAGCCGAGATAGAGCATCGGCGGATGCACCGCGAGGCCGATATCCTGCAGCACCGGATTGAGGTCGCGTCCTTCCAGCGGCGGATTGGCGATGCGCAGGAACGGGTTCGAGGTGATCAGGATGAACAGATAGAAGGCGCTGGCGACCCAGGCCTGCACCGCCAGCACATGCGCGCGCAGCGACAGCGGCAGATTGTTGCCGAACGCCGCGACGAGGCCGCCGAACAGCGCCAGGATCGACACCCACAGCAGCATCGAGCCTTCATGGTTTCCCCAGACGCCGGTGATCTTGTAGAGCAGCGGCTTCAGCGAATGCGAATTCTCGTAGACATTGGCGACCGAGAAATCCGAGGTGACGTGCAGCGTCACCAGCGCCGCGAACGACGCCGCGACGAACAGCAACTGGGCGAGCGCGGTCGAACGCGCGACGTTCATCAGCGCCGCATCGCGCCAGCGCGCGCCGACGATCGGGACGATGGACTGGATCAACGCGAGCCCAAGCGCGAGCACCAGGGCGTAATGTCCACTTTCGGCAATCACCGCACGGCTCCCTGGGTCGGCGCCGCGGAGGCGCTCGGCGTATTGCCTGATTTGGCACCGTAGTCGTCCTTCCAGTGGCCCTGCTTCTTCAGGGCGTCGGCGACGTCCTTCGGCATATAGGTCTCGTCATGCTTGGCGAGCACGGTGTCGGCGCGGAACACGCCGTTCGCGTCGAGCACGCCTTCGGCGACGACGCCCTGCCCCTCGCGGAACAGATCCGGCAGGATGCCCTTGTAGGCGACCGGCAGCGTCGCGCCGCCGTCGGCGACGGTGAAGGTCACGGCGAGATTGTCGCCGCGATTCAGCGACCCCGGCTGCACCAGACCGCCGAGCCGGAAGCGCTTGCCCGGACCGAGATGCTTTTCGGCGACCATCGACGGCGTCGAGAAGAATACGATGGAATCGCGCAGCGCGTTCAGCACCAGGCCCGCGGCGATCGCCAGCACGACGAGCGCGCAGCCGATCAGTGTCAAACGCCGTTGTTTCCTGGTCATGGTCCATCCTTGCGCATGACATCCTCCGAAAACCGCTGCGCACTTTTCGGCGTCATGCGCTTATCCATCCAGCCCGAGATTCTTCAGCCCCTCATTGAGCTGACGCAACCGGTCCGCATCGTTGGCGACCGCCTGACGGGCATCCGCGAGCGCGCTCATTGCCTTGTCGCGCTCGCCCATCACGAGATAGGCGCGGACCAGCCGCAGCCAGCCCTCGACGTCGTCGCCATTGGTCTTCAGCCGCGTCGCCAGCCGATCGACCATGCCTTTGATCATGGTGCCGCGATCGGCCGCGCTCATGTCCCGGGCCGCGGCCACCGCGCTGTCCGGCAGCGCCGGTGCGCTGACGCCACCGGGCGAGCTGACGCCGCCGGTCACGCTGCCGCCGCCGGGCGCGCTGCCGCCGACGCGTACCAGCGCGGCCTGCACCAGCGGCCGCCACGGCGCGTCCGCCGGCGCCTTCGCCAGCATCTTCTGCCAGAGCGCCGCGGCGTCGGCCTTGCGGCCGTCCTGCTCGGCGGCAAGGCCGAGGAAATAGTTCGCCTTGGCATCGTCGCCATTCAGCGCGACCGCGCGCTCGAATTCCGCCTTGGCGTCCGCGGTGACGACGCCGCCAGCAGTCCCCATCAGCGCCTCGCCGAGATCGGCGCGGCGATCGGCGCTGTCGCCGGCATAGGTGATGGCGTTGCGATAGGCGCGGACGGCGTCATCGTAGCGGCCGAGGCGCGACAGCACCGGGGCCAGCACCGTCCAGCCGCGGCCGTCGGTCGGGTTCTTTTCGAGATGCGCCTCGACCTGCGCGACCAGATTGGCGAGCGGCTGGTTGGCGTCGGCCACCCGGCCGCGCTCGGCGAGCGGAAAGTCACCGAGGCGCGGCGAGCCGAGCGCGAGATAGAAGCCCGAGGCAATCACCGGCAATCCGACCAGGCCGACGATCGCGGCAGTGCGCCGCAGATTGAGGCTGCCTTGCATCGGGGTCTCACGTCCGCTCTGATCGGCGGCGGCCAACAGCCGGCGGCTGATCTCGACCCGCGCGGCATCGGCCTCGGCGGCGCCGATGATCCCGGCCGCCATGTCGCGGTCGATTTCGGCGAGCTGGTCGCGATAGACCACGACCTCGCTGCCGCCGGTATCCGCGCGCCCGCGGCGGCTGAGCGGCCACAGCACGGCAAAGATCGCCGCGACCGTCATCAGCGCGAACACAAACCACAGCGTCATCAAGCGGTTCCCGGATGGAACGGCGGCTTCCGGCAAGCCGCCTTAGAATCGCTTTACACTACCGGCGGCGAGCCCGGCAATTGACAATTGCTGGATCGACCGAAGGTCGAAATCAGCCGGTTTCCGGTGCCGTTCCGGCGGTATCGCAACAGCGTTACCTGGCCAAGGCGCGCCCGACCAAAATATCGAAAACAACCCCATGCAAAGGAGCCGGCGGCCGCCGGCGCTCGATTGACCGTTGACACGTCGGGCAAATCAGCCCCACACTTCCGTTATTCCGAAATTTCGCAAATGCTTGCCGTGGCGCAGGGCAATCGCATATGGGCTCGGTAGCTCCACAAACTCGTCATGCCCGGCCTTGTGCCGGGCATCCACGTCTTGGTCTCCGCAACAGAAAGACGTGGATGGCCGGGACAAGCCCGGCCATGACGGCGCGGAAACACCAGTGCTAGAGCCATATGCTTATCCTACGCCTTCGCGCGTAGCGCCGAAAATGCTCGCGAATTCTTTTCGCCCGTTGCTATCCGCGCTCTCGCTACCCCGCGCGCGAGGATTTGCGCTCGCCGGTCACGGCGTTTTCCGCCGCCCTGTTCATCAGGGAGGCGTAGTCGTGGCCGAACAGCACCTCGCAGAACCGGATCGCGGCCTTGACCTGCTGCTGGCGGAAGGCCCGGACCCGGGCGTCGCCGCCGCGCAGCGACTGCACCAGCCCTTCGGTCGACTGCTCGACATAATGTTGCAGGTCCGAGAAGGTCCGCAGCGTCACCTCGTTGATGGCGAGCTCGCTGGCATAGGTGCGGCACACCGCGACGAAATCGATCAGGGCGGCGGCGTCCTCGACCTCGGTCGCATCGATCTTGGCGCCGGCCGTAATGTCCTTGTCGGCGCGCTGGCGCAGGATGCGGCGGACCCGGCCCGGCACGCTGTCGATCTCCGATTGCAGCGCGTTGGAGGTATCGGCGCGAACCGAGGTGAGCTGGCGGCCCCAGGTGGAATCGTTGCGCAGATCGAGCTCGGTGCGCAGGCCGCGGACGCCGTCATGCAGGGTCTTGAGCTGCTCGCCGACATAATCGAAATGCCCGCGCCTGATGTCGGTCCGCAGGCAGGCCGCGACGAACGACAGATCATGCAGCGCGATGGTGACCGCGACGCCATACGGCATTGCCGCGACGCGGAGCTCGTCGTCGGAAGCCGCCATCTTGATGGCAAGGCGGACGATCTGCCATGGCGCGGCGAGCCGCTGCGCAATCAGTGACAGCGCGAACGGCAATAGCTGCGGCGTCTGCAACGACGGCAGCTTGAGCGCTTCGGTCGCTGAAGCGATCTGGGAATCGGCAAATACCCGGATCTGGCTCGGCAGCCGGCTTCCCAGGGTTTCCAGCGCTTCGCGGGCCTGCAGAACGAGGCCGATCGGCAGCAGGTCCTCGACAACGCTCGGCGGGCCGACGCGCGACAGCGCGCGCTGGCGGTCGTCCTGACTCGGCGCCGCGATCTTGAGGATGGCGTCCGCAGCCGCAAGCTGGAACTTGCGTGCGGCGACCTCCATCGGACCGCTTTCGGTAGCTGCAGCCAGCGCTGCCTCGAATTCGCGGGCCGCCTCCGGCGTCCCCTCGCGGGCCAGCCACTGCCAGATCGGCAGCAGCGAGGCGCGCCGGAGCTGGCCCGGCCGCGTCGGGAAATTGGTCTCGGCGAGGAACGGCTCGAGCGGCCGGAACAGCAGCCGCGCCGGGTCGTCGCTGCGCGGCTGGATCTGCTCGTCCTCCTCGGCGCCACGCGCGATCTTGCGCAACTGCTCCAGCACCAGATTGGCGACGGTGATGTCCTCGCCACGTTCGACGGCGCGCTCCAGCTCCCGCATCAGCAGCGCCTGCGATTGCGGCGGAAGCTGCGCGAGATAATCCCTCAGCCGCTCGGTCGATTTCTGGCTCATGCCCGGTCGTGAAAGCTTGGTGCCCGGCAAGCGCCGCAGCCCGTCCGCCCGCAATGATAGCGGTCGGCGCGTTAAGAAGCCGTTTAGGAAGAATAGCGGCGTCGAGTCTGCCAAAGGCAGACTAAGCGGGATGAGATAAGGTTGAGCTGGAACGGCGCCGAAGGATCACCTCTCCCTTGGGAGAGGTCGATTTGCGCAGCAAATCGGGTGAGGGGCTACGGTCTATCGGGAGAGCAAGAGCCCTCACCCGGATTGCACTGGACGATGCTTCGCATCGCCAGGCGCAATCCGACCTCTCCCCGGCGGGGAGAGGTGATCCGAAACCTTGGCGAGCCAATTCAACCAAAACTCATCCCGGTCTACACCGCCGGCAACATGATCTCCGCCCGCAGGCCGCCGATCGGCGCGTTGTTCAGGGTGAGATTGCCGCCATAGAGGCCGGCGAGATCGGTCACGATCGACAGGCCGAGCCCCGAGCCGGGTTTCGACTCGTCGAGCCGCTGGCCGCGCCGCGACACCTGGGCCCGCTCGGCTTCCGACAGGCCGCGCCCGTCGTCGTCGACCACAATGCGCAGTCTCGGCCCGGCGCCCGAGGCCTCGGGCGGGACCACGGTCACCTCGACGAACACCTGCGAAGCCGCCCATTTGCAGGCGTTGTCGACGAGATTGCCGACCATCTCCTCCAGGTCCTGCCGCTCGCCGCGAAACCGTGCCGCCGGATCGGCCTTCGCCTCGATCGAAAGGTCGCGATCGCGATGGATCTTCTCCATGGTCCGGCGCAGCGCCTCGATCACAGGTGCGACATCGGTGATGGTGCTGACGATAGTGGCACGGGCGGCGATCCGCGCGCGCTCGAGATGGTGCGCGACCTGGTCCCGCATCAGATCGGCCTGCTCCAGCACCTTGCTGGCGAACGGATCGCCGGCATGCGCGCCCGCCTCGTTCACGATCACCGACAACGGCGTCTTGATCGCATGGGCGAGATTGCCGACATGGGTGCGCGAGCGCTCGACGATCTCCCGGTTGGCATCGATCAGCGCATTGGTCTCGCGTGCCAGCGGCGCGATCTCGACCGGAAACCGGCCTTCCAGCCGCTCGGCGCGGCCGGAGCGGATATCGGCGATCGCATCCGAAATCCGCTTGAGCGGCGCGAGGCCGTAGCGCACCTGGAAGATCGTGGTCAGCAGCAGCACGATGCCGAGCGCGGCGAAGGTGCCGCCGAGATAGTAGTCGAAGCTGCGCGTCTCATCGAAGATCTCGGTGGCATCGCCAGCGACGCTGACCAGGAACTTGCCGTCGGCGCCGAGATCGACCGGCCGCTCCACCACGCGCAGGCTCTGGCCCTCGGGCCCGTCGACATAGCCGAGGCGGACGCCGGCAGCGGTCAACTCGGCGCCGTGCTCCTCGAGCTTGGGCAGCTTCTTGTCCCACAGCGAGCGCGAGGCGCGGGTCTCGCCCTTTTCGGTATCGGTCCGGGTGATCTGCCAGTACCAGCCTGACAATGGCAGGTCGAACAGCGGCTCGCCGAGCGACTGGAACTGGCGGTCCGCCGGCTCGTCCGGCGTCGCCACTTCGGCGATCAGGGTGCGCAGATAGAGATTGAGCCGCCGGTCGAAGGCGCGCTCGGTGGCGTCGCGATAGACCGACGACAGGATGACGCCCGTGATCGCCAGGATCACCACCACCCAGGCGGTCGCCGAGACGAACAGGCGTGTCGCGAGCGAGCTGCCGCCCATCAGAACATCGTGTCAGCGGCAACAGACATGGCGAATCCCGTCCTCCTGGCGCGGATCATGCCGTAGCCCGCACGTCGATCAAGCGCCTTAAGAGCATGATCCGATTGAATAGGATATGCCCTTATCCTATTGTTTGGTCGTGCTTTCTTCGCGCGAACGAACCGGCATCCATTTCGCTCGAAAATGCTTCAAGAGCATGATCTTTTCGGAAGACCGCTTCGCACTTTTCCGGATCATGCCCTAGGTCGGCGGCGACAGCATGTAGCCGAGGCCGCGAACGGTCTGGATGATATCGACTTCCAGCTTCTTGCGAATGCGCCCGACGAATACCTCGATCGTGTTCGAGTCGCGGTCGAAGTCCTGGTCGTAGAGATGCTCCACCAGTTCGGTGCGCGAGACCACCCGCCCGGTGTGGTGCATCAGATAGTCGAGCAGATTGTATTCGTGCGAGGTCAGCTTGATCGGATTGCCGTTGACGGTGACACGCTTGGTGCGGGTATTCAGCGCCACCGGCCCGCAGTTCAGTTCGACCTGGGCATGCCCCGTCGCGCGGCGCAGCAGCGCGCGGATCCGCGCCAGCACCTCCTCAAGGTGGAAGGGCTTGGCGACATAGTCGTCGGCGCCGGCGTCGAAGCCCTGAACCTTGTCGCTCCAGCGATCGCGTGCGGTGAGGATCAGCACCGGCATCACCCGCTTGTTCCGCCGCCAGGCCTCGAGCACCGAAATACCGTCCATCTTCGGCAGACCGATATCCAGCACGACCGCGTCATAGGGCTCGCTGTCGCCAAGGAAATGCCCCTCCTCGCCGTCGAACGCGCGATCGACCACATAGCCGGCGTCCGTCAGCGCGGTGGTGAGCTGGCGGTTCAGATCCGGGTCATCCTCAACGACGAGCAGACGCACTTTGGCCTCCGAGAGTGAGCATTACGACATTCCGGCACCAAATGAGGCTTCCGGCCGTGAACGGCTTATGAATGGACCCGCAAGGCGCCGCTTATTTTTTCGTCAGGTGCACCATCCCGGGAACCCGCGCAAGCACCCCCTGGTTCCCTCCATGAGATGCGCGCGAAACGAAATCGGGTTTCAGCTCAGAGTATCGTGATACCTTAAACTTGAAGACAATTGTTGCTGGCAACCTTCCGGCGGACCAGGGCACCGAGAACATGTCGGGTCATTTGCAGTCGACCGGCAAGTTAACCTTCGACGACCATTTTCATGTCGCTGACACGAGCGATGCGCTAATTCAACGGCGGCGCGCCGAGCGCACATGGACCGGGAAGAACGCGTTGCTTGTTTCAAAAATACGAAGGTTCGGCGTGATTGCAGGCTGGCTTGCGCTTGCCTTCATCGCCTTCGTGACACTGTCCCCGATCCAGGACCGTCCCTCGCTATTCCATCCGCAGATCGAGCATTTCGCGGCGTTCGCCGTGATGGCGCTGGCCTTCGTGCTGGGCTACCCGCGGCGCACCGCGCTGATCGTGCTCCTTGTCGTCTTCAGCGCGTTCACGCTCGAAGCAATGCAATTCCTGACACCGGACCGTCACGGCCGCCTGATCGACGCGATCGTCAAGGTGGCGGGAGGTCTCGCCGGCGTCGGCGTCGGTCGCTTCATGCTGCTCGTGCTGCGCAACCAGTTCGGCCGGCTGAGGCCGGGCGTGGAGCAGTCCGCAAGCTGAGCGGCCGGCGCTTTGCGCTCAATCGCGCTTCGGCGCTTCCGCCGACTTCATGTCGTCCTGCGCCATGCATTGCTGAAAGAAGTGCAGCCGGTCGCCATTCATCGGCACGGCCCCCGGTCGCTTGTAGGGGTAGACCATGTAGGCCGCGCGCAGGCAGCGCTTTGCGGTCTCGGCGGCGGGTGCGGCGACGGCGGCACTCGACGCCAGCAGGAGCGCCAGCACGGCGCTGAACCGCACGGACACCCCGCTCACGGTTTCTCGCATTCCGAGTAGAACACGCCATTGGCGGCCGCCAGCCGCTGCAGGCAGTGCCGCTTGTCGGTGACCGCGCCCTCGACGGTGAAATCGTAGGCCTGGGCCTTCAGGATCAGCGCGTAGCGTCCCGGCGGCAGCGGCGCGTCGTCGCGCGGCAGGACCTCGAACATCTGCGGATCGTCCTTGAGCGGCGCCGCGCGGAACGGGATCGAGATGTTGCGGATCACCCAGCTGTCGTCACCCGGCGAGACCACCGGCTTGCCGGCCGCGTCGAACGTGGTCTGCTGGCTCACATGCGCGATCAGGCGCACATCGATCGGATCGGAGGCGCTGCCGGCACCCTCGCGCCGGAACACGATGAAGCGGAGATGTCCGTCCGGCAGCGTGGTCTCGCTCGGCCGCGTGATCGCCGCCGAGATCGCCACCCGCGGATCTGGCGCGCGCCCCTGGATCAGTTGCAGCTCGTAAAGCTTGCCGGCGCTCTCGGCATAAACGCCGTAGGCGGTCGGCAATGGCCGTCTCGGCGCCGGTGGCTCGGCCGCAACCGCCGGCGCCGGCACGGCCGCGACCACCGCCGGCCTTTGGGTTTCAGGCGGCGCCGATGCCAGCGTGCCGGCGATCATCGCGCGGGCCGCGGCCAACGACACGCCGCGTTGCTGCAGCAGGACAACGGCCGCGATCAGCCCGAAGAACGCCAGCATGACAATGTAACGCAGCGGCGCCGACGACGACCATCGCGGACGGCGCGACGCCGCGGCGGGCTCGACGCGATCGAGGGTCGTGACAAAGGCCGCCTCGGCATCGATCGGGGGCGGCGCCTCGATCCGCCGCGCGGCGCCCGCCGCTTCCAGGAATGCGGGCAGCGCCCGCGCCGGCGGGACCTCGAATTTCTCGATCACGTTGCTCTTGGTGTGCGCCTCGACGCCTTCGATCGCCACTTCCAGCGCCTGCATCAAACGCTGCTTCTCCGCCGGATCCTCGTGCGCGAGCTGCTGCAGTTTCTGCCGCGCGAGCTCGTAGACCGCGCTGCGCAGCTGCTGCGGGTCGGCGCTCACGGAATCGATGGTTCGCGCCAGCACCAGCGCGAACTCCACCTCGGGGTGCGCAGGACCGGTGTCCCTGACCGTTCTCTGGGCGGCGTCGGCGTCATAAATGTTAGTCTGGTTTGCCCATAATGTTACAACATTCTATGTGGATTTTACTGTTAACACAAACCACCCGGCCGGCGGATGACACCGCGGTTTGACCGTCCCGATCCGAGCAGCAGCAGCAGGATTCATTGACCCGTTCTCTGCACATCCTGGACCAGTGGTGGTTCGCGCCCAAGCGGGACCGCCGATCCTGGCCGGACCTCCTGCTTCTCGCAGGATGGGTCGCGCTGGTCGGATTCCAGATCGGCCGTCATGTGATGTGGCGCGACGAGGTCCGCGCGCTCACCATTGCCCTGAACGGCGACGATCCGGTCGCCATGCTGCGAGGGTTGCATGGCGAGGGCCACCCTGCCCTTTGGTACCTTCTGCTGCGCGGCGCACATGCCGTATTCGATCGGGTCGAGGTGCTGCCCGCCGTCGCCTTCGTGGTCGGGCTCCTCACGGTCGCACTGCTGATCTTCCGCTCGCCATTTCCGCGGCCGCTGATCCTGCTGTTGATCACCGGCCATGCGCTGTTGTTTGAATACGTCGTGATGGCCAGGAATTACGGCATCTCGGCCCTGTTGCTGTTCGCGATCGCGGCCTGCTATCGGGCTCACCGCGACCGTGGTTTGCTGCTCGGCGCGCTGCTGTTCCTGCTCGCCAACACCAACGTCGTCGGCGCGATCATGGCCGGCGCATTCCTGCTGTTCTGGCTGCTCGACCTGCTTGACACCGATGGCTGGCGCTGGTCGCCGCAACTCGCCAATTTCGCGATCAATGCAACGATCGCGACGATTGGCGTCGTCATCTGCGCCGTGACGATGCTGCCGACCTACAATGACGCCGCGGCCCGGGACTGGTCGCACGAGTCACCGCTGGCGGCGGCAATTCTTGCGCTGGTGAACCCCGGCGCAACGTCGCTGGGCGCGCTGTTTGCCAATCTGCTGCCGGGGGTCGCGGGATCGGCGCTGCTGTTCGGCGCGACGCTCGGGCTGCTGCCGCGGCGACCGGCCTTTCTCGCCGCCATCGCCGCCCTGCTGCTGACGTCGCTGTTCTTCGCCGTCGCCGCCAACGGCGCCTACCGCCACGCCGCGGTCTGGCTGAGCTTCCTGATCGCGCTTTACTGGATCGGCTGGAGCAAAGTCACCGCGCCATCGGTCTCCCGCGCATGGCTCGACCGGCGCTTGCCGGCGATCGGACGCGTGTCGCTCCTGCTGGTGCTCGCGATCCAGACCGCCGCCGGCATCAACGATCTGCGCAATGCAGTGACCGGCGTGGTCGCGAGCCGCAGCGCCGATCTCGGCCGCCTGATCGCCTCGCGCGCCGATCTGGCCAACGCGGTGATCCTCAGCGAGCCGGAATGGCTGGTCGAGGCGCTGCCCTACTACGTCAAGAACCCCCTCTATCTCGCGCGCGACCACAAATTCGGCAGCGTCGTGATCTTCTCGCGCAAGGGCAAGATGGACGGCGATCTCGGCGAGACCCTGCGCCTCGCCCGCGAGCTTCGCGACACGAGCCGCGCGCCCGTCATCATCCTGCTGGCCTACCGGCTCAACGAGATCACGCCCGACCGGATCTACGACGAAGGCAAGGACTGGCGGACGTTCCGTGCCTCAGCGGCGCAGATCCGCGATTTCCGCGAAGCGACCACGATGCTCCGCCGCTTCGGCCCCGCCAAAACCGACGAGAGTTTCGACGTCTACCTCCTCAACTAGGCGATCGATCGACGACGACAGAAAAGGACCGCGCGATGGCGCTGATGGACAGTAAGGTCGAAGCCGGCAAGCCGCCGGCCGCAAGCATCCGGCAGTATCTCGCCATCCTGCGGCTCGATCACAGCACCAAGCACGTCTTCATCGTTCCCGGGATTGTCCTCGCCTGGCTGTTGCGCGGCCCGAGAGGCGAGCATGTCGCAAGCGCGATCGTCCTCGGCCTTGTGGCCGCGATCTGCATCGCGTCGGCCAATTATGTGATCAATGAATGGTTCGACCGCGACTTCGACCGGCATCACCCGACCAAATCGCAGCGCTCCGCGGTCCAGAGCGCGATGGACGGCAGGATCATCGGAATCGAGTGGCTGCTGCTGGTCGCGCTCGGTCTCGTCTGCGCATCTGCGAGCAGCCGCCTGATGCTGTTCGCAACCGGCATCTTCGCCCTGCAGGGCATCGTCTACAATGTCCCGCCGCTCCGCAGCAAGGACAAGGCCTATTTCGACGTCATCTCGGAATCCGTCAACAATCCGCTGCGGCTGTTGATCGGCTGGGCGATGATCGACCCGACCTCGCTGCCGCCGGGCTCGGTGATCCTGTGCTACTGGTTTGGCGGCGCGTTCCTGATGGCGGCCAAGCGGCTGTCCGAATATCGCGAGATCGCCGCGTCCCACAGCAGGGAGCTGCTGGCGCGCTACCGCGCGAGCTTCGCGCACTATACCGAGGTGTCGCTGACGGCCTCGTGCCTCAGCTATTCGCTGTTCTCGGTGTTCTTCCTCTCGGTGTTCCTGGTGAAGTACCGCATCGAGTACGTCCTTGCGATGCCGCTGGTGGTGATGCTGTTCACCACCTACTTCTCGATGTCGACGTCGCCGGGGTCGTCGGCGCAGAAACCCGAGAAGCTCTATGGCGAGCGCGGCCTGATGCTGCTCGTGCTGGCACTGGTCGCCGTCTTCCTGGTGGCAAGCTTTGTCGACATGCCGTTCCTCGCCCGATTGGCGGAGCAGCACTACATCACCTTGAACTGAGGTGCTGTGGACGCAGGCGGTTATCGCCGGCGCGGATGGGCCTTCCGGTGCCACGCCCAGGCCGAGCGGATGATGTAGCCAAGATCGGACCGGCTGGCCTTGAAGCCGAGGCCGCGCTCCGACCTGGAGGGATCGGCCACCAGGATCGGCGGATCGCCGGCCCGGCGCTCGCGCACCACGCTCGGCACCGCTTCACCGGTCTCGGCGCGGATCGCGTCGAGCACCTGGCGCACCGAATAGCCGGTGCCGGTGCCGAGGTTGAACACGCCGCCGGCGTCGCCCTTCAGCAGCAGTTCGAGCGCCGCGATATGGGCGCTGGCGAGGTCATCGACATGGATGTAGTCGCGCACCGCGGTGCCGTCAGGCGTGTCATAGTCTTCGCCGAAGATCGCAAAGTCCGGCACGTGCCCGAGCAGCGCCATCAGCGCGCGCGGAATCAAATGCGTCTCGGGATCGCGAAGTTCGCCGATGGTGACGGAGGCGTCGGCGCCGCAGGCATTGAAATAGCGCAGGCAGACCGAGTTGAACCGATAGGCCGCGCGGTAGTCGGCCAGGATCTGCTCGATCATCAACTTGGAGCGGCCGTAGGGATTGACGGTCGGACCTGCAGCACTCTCGGGAATTGGATCGCGTCCGGCGTTGCCGTAGACCGCGCCGGTCGAGGAAAACACCAGGCGGCCGCAGCCCGCCTCCCGCATGCCGCGCAGCAGTCCGAGCGTGCCGGCAACGTTGTTGGTGAAGTATTTCTGCGGATCCGCCACGGACTCGCCGACCGCACTGAACGCCGCGAAATGCATCACGGCGAGCGCATCGTGCTCGCGGATGGTGGCGGCGATCCTGTCGTGGTCGGCGACGTCGCCGATCACGAGCGGTCCCCAGCGCACGAAATCACGGTGACCGGTGGACAAATTGTCGTAGACGACCGGCAGAAACCCGGCCTCGGCAACCGCCTTGGCGCAATGGGACCCGATGTATCCCGCGCCGCCCGTGATCAGGATCGAACCCCTGCTCGCCATTTGAACTTATTGCCCTGCGCGCGAACCAATTCTGCGCCTCAACAGGCGCAGTGATCGCATCGGTACGACATTCCGTCCGAGGCGGCAAAATGACGATGGGAATAGCGTTAAGACCGAACGGATTTGCAGCCGAAGCAACGGCTAGCGCGACCCCAGCGGCACGTTGGTCCGTTGACCGACCGGCGGCGCGTGCCGCGACGGTCTGCCATAGGGGTAAGCCGGTGTTGCCGGCGGGACCGGCTGGGTCGCCTGCGGCCGCGACGTCGGAACGCCGCCGCCCGGCCCATCGATCGAATAGCGCGTTGCGCCCTGCGCGGTCTGTCCGGTGCCCTGTGCAAGGGCGGGGACGGTGGCGACGACCAGCGCCGCTGTTGTGACAAGGCCGGCCAGCTTCATGTCGATGCCTCGATGGGTTGGACCGGGTCAACCATCGATGCCTCCAATCGTTCCGGCAATGTCGCCGCAGCGGGCTGGCGATCGTCCTTGATGCGAAAAATGGCGTGGCGAAATGTCTCGCCGCGCCATTTTCGATCGATGGAGCTCGTTCAGAACTTCAGGCGCCGGCCTGCGCGACGGCGGCCCAGTGATCGGGGTTCGCCGGGGTCTGCATCCTGACCCAACGATAACGCGCCTGCGACCAGCTGCGGATCTGCGCATTCAGATTGTCGAGCACGATGTCTCCACCCCTGGCGCGGACCACCAGCACGAGATGATGTTCGCCGGAGGAGGTCACAACCTCGCTCAGCAGAAGGTCGCGCATCGGCCAGCCGCGCGCCAGCAGCTCGTGGCGCTTGCTGACCGCGTAATCGTTGCAATCGCCGCGCGCCGGATTGATCAGCCATTCCTCGCCGGCAAGTCCGCGTTCGTTGCGCTGGGGCGCGATGCTGCGATTGACCGAAGCGTTGACCTCGATCAGGTCGGCGATGCGCTGCCTGGTCAGGCGCGTGGCGCCGCCGCGGAACACCATCCGGGCGCGGGCTTTCGGCTTGCACTCGTCGGCATAGCGCATGCAGAACATGGTGTAGGCCATCGGCGCCAGCGTCGGTTCGCTGAAGCGGATCTTCTCGATCACGCCGCGCAGCGGCAGCGGGAAGCCGACCATTCCAGCCTGGGTGTTCCGTGCGCTTGTCCCGAGCGCAAGGACGGCCAGAACCAGGGCCATCACTCTCTTGACGTTGTACATTCTTCACTCCCCACAGTGACGGGAAGCATGTACGGGAAATGTCTTGAGCTTGGGCTCAAGCGCGCGGCGGCATTTGTTTCAAATGCGAGGGTGCGCGCGAGCAGTCCGTTAACCAAGCCTGCGGGGCGCCGCCGTCAGGTCAAGCGCCGATTGCGGCCCGAAATCTTTCGTTCCCATGCCGGCATGGTTGGCCTGCCGTGAAGCCGCCGGCGCGCTCTGTTAAATCGCCACCCGCTGCCTGGGTGCGATCCCGCACCAGCTCATCACGAGATCGGCGAGCATCTTGATCTCGAGATCCGCGGGCGTCCCGCCGGCAAAATCGGCGACCGATTGCCCCAAGGCGACGGCGCGAACATAGGCCGAGCGACTGCCGATCATCGGCCCGATCTCCTCGTCGAGCGTATCGAGCTCCTCGATCAGCTGCTGGCCTTCGAGGGTGCGCTGGTCGACGCGGTTCGGCACGATCATGGCACGGAGCGCCGTTCGCCGCGTGGCACGCACCTCCCGCACGATGTCGAGCGTCCGCGCGGTGGCCTCGATATCAAGGCCGGACGGCGTGCATGGCATCAGCACGATATTGGCGACCGCGAGCACGGCGCCCAGCACCCGATCGTTCGGCGCGGAGTCCACCACGATGATCTGATGCGGAATCTGGCGCATCAGCCTGGCCCATTCGGCGACCGGCCGGGTTTCCGGGTCAAGCTGGTAGACGGGGAACGACAGATTGCCGGGCTCGGCCCAGTGACACGCGGACGCCTGCGAGTCGGCGTCGACCAGTCCCACGACGCCCGTGCGCCGATCCAGTTCTGCGGCCAGCAAGACCGCGAGGGTCGTCTTTCCGACCCCGCCCTTGCGCTGGGCAACCGAGATGACAAGCGGCATCGCAAACTCCTGGCGTTATCCCCCGTGCGTGCGCGGGAGGACACCTTCATCAACGAGCGTCAGCATCCGCGGCAGACAGACCCGCTTTGCGTCGTAATTGTCCCGCACGAAGCTGCGCGCCTTCATCCGCATCTTCTTGAAGGCCTTGGGCCGTGACAGCACCGAGACTACCTGATCCGACAGCGCATCAATATCAAAAAACGGCACCAGCAGGCCGTTGCCGTCCGAGATGATATCGCGAAGCGGGGCGGTGTCGGACGCCACCACCGCACATCCCGCGCTCATCGCCTCCAGCAGCGACCAGGACAGCACGAAGGGATAGGTCAGATAGACGTGCACCGAGGATATCTGCAGCAGCTCGAGATACGGTTCCCGAGGAATCCGGCCGAGGAAATGCACCCGGCGCAGGTCGATGTCCGACTTGATCTCGTCCAGGAACATCGACTTCCAGCTCGAGCCCTTGGGCGGATTCGCGCCGTAGGATGTCCCGCTGCCGCCGACGATCACGACCTGCGCATTCGGCCGCGCGGCGAGGATCCTCGGCAGGGACCGCATGAAGACATGGAATCCGCGCACCGGCTCGAGGTTGCGCGAGACGTAGGTGATCACCTCGTCGTCCGCCGACAGCGTCGCACCGTTCGGAAGCTGAAACCGCGCGACCGGATTGGGCTTCACCTCGTCGGTGTCGACGCCCTCGTGGATCACCTCGATCTTGCTCTGAAACTCGGCGGGAAAGGTCGACCTCTGCCATGGCGTCGGCGAGACGCCCGTATCGCATTCCGTGAGCGCCAGCAGCGTGGTCGCATTCTTCAGATGGAGTGCGACATTGCCATCAAGGCCCGTCATGGGAAACTCGGGATCGAAGCCGACGTCCCTGCCCTCGGCACCGTAGTAGAATTCGCAATAGAGGATGATCCGCGCGCGCGGAAACATCGTGCGCAGCGGCAGCGTCTCGCCCCAACCGGGATGCGCGAAGATCAGGTCGGGCACGAAGCCCTGCCCCGACAGCGACGACAGCGCGTACAGAACCTCTTCCGCACGCCGCGATTCGACATCGAAGCGCCGGGCAAACGGATGGACGACCGCGGAATCCGTCTTGGTCGTCGAATATTTGAGCAGCCGGATATCCGGCGTCGTGCTCGCGGTCGATGAACCGACCGCAACGACCCTGTTGCCGGGCTGCTCCGCGAGCGCGCGCGCAATGTGGCGGTACTGGGCTGGAAAGTTATTGTGGACGAACAGGACGTTCATTGGCGGGCGAGCGCGCCCTCCGGCCGCGCGGTCTTCAATTGGGGTCAGGGTCTGCATCATCACCGGCGGTGTGTCATCGATTGGCGGGCGAAACTATCTTACCGGATTAACATTAAGACCCCTTCTATCACACAGATTTTTGGGGCACACTGCAGGGGACTTATCAATCCATTCCGTTAGGCTCGCAGGCGACAATGAACGAACAGATTCAGCAGAAAACCATTGATCTGGCACGGGGTCTCTTCCTGGTTCGATACAATGGCGCAGATGATAAGGTGTCACCTCCGGTGGTGCGCGTATACGCGGATCGCGCCAGTCTTAACAATTGTAATATCATTACCGGACCGGACGTGGTCAATGGAACCCTGTTCGCGCCCGAGACCGCGCTGGTCGTGTCGGTCGCCCGGCCGAGCCGCCTGATCGTCGAGGTCACCGCAGGGCGCGTCGGCGGGTCGACCGCCGCCAATATCAAGATCGAGCCGCTGACCCAGGGACAACCGGCTGAGCAGCCGGCCAGCCAGCCATTCGACATGTTCGAGCCGGAGGCTGGGCCCGGCGAGTTGAGCGACCTCAAGCTGCTCGCACATGTCGCGGGCCTGGGCGACGTGACGGTCGGCTCGAATGTCTGGATTGCCGGACCGTCCGCGCCGGCCCGGATCGAGGGAATTTCCCTCGAATGGCCCAACAAGCCGCGCGATCTCCACCTGCAATATGCCGTCAAGTTCGCCCGGCCGCAGCGGGGCGACAACCAGTTCGTTCCTCTCGGAACTTTTGCCGGAACCCGGGGACGCGCGTTGGCCATCACGGGGTTCTCGCTGGAGGCCACGGGTCCCGGCGCGGATCGCTACGCCATCGCGGCTGAAACCATTTTCCTCGGGGCTCCAGCCCTGCGGGTCACCGGGAACCGGATTGTGGTGTCGGGTCCTTCAGGACGGGAACCGCTGGTGGGCCTCAAGCTCAATCTCGAGGAGCGCCGGGTCCAGGCGGCGCCCCTCGCGCCCCAGCAGCCGCGGCGCGTCGAGCCCGCCACTCCGACTCCGATGCCGCACCAGGACGGACCGCGCCTCGAGGGACGGGTGCGCGTGTTCCGGAGCCGGCAGGGCGCCGTCAAGACGGCAGGCTGACCATGCGGGCAGATAAGGGCGCCATTTGACCGCCGACGCGCGCAGGATCGCCTTTACGTCCAAAACGCTCCACCACGTCGATCTCGAGCGGGCCGCTGTCGGGGCGCTCGAGGCGCGTGATTTCCGCTTGGCGTTCGCGCTCGCCGACCGCCGCTGCCGGATCCTGCCGCATCCGGGCGCCCGCGCTCATCTGCTGCGCGCGGAAGCGTTGTTTCATCTCGATCTCAGGGATGCGGCGATCGCTGGCGTCGCGAGGGCGCTCGAGCTCGAGCCTGACGATCTGGTCGCCGCCCGGCGAATGATGGCGTGGGGCGACGACCTTCAGCAGATCGAGGCGGCGCGAAGCGTCACGCGGCGTGATGACGATCCGGATTCGGTCAGGGGCGCCCTGCTGCTGCTCGAACAGAGCGGCCAGGACAGCTGCGCCCGCATCGACTTTCTCGATGAAGAAGTAAAGGGATGGGTGACGTGGCGCGGGCCGGACGACCCGCACCTTTCGCTGGCGCAGGCGGATCAATCCAGCACGATCCAGCTTCCCGCCGATCTACGCCACAGATTCGCGCGTGACGGCCGACATGCCGCGAGCTTCCGTCTGATCCGGCCCGCGTCCGCGACCTCTCAGCGCCTGCAGATCACGCAGGCGGACCGCGTGATCGCAAGTGTTCAACTCCCGGCCAACCGCGTTCCGGATCACCGGGCCGCACCACGCCGGCCGGTTCGCCTTCGAAACGGCGAACCTCCTCCGCTCACCATCATCATTCCGGTATACGGGGATCTGGCCGCGACGCGAGCCTGCATCGACAGCGCGTTGAATGCGCTCGCCTGCACGCCGGGCTCGACCATCGTCGTCGTGGATGATGCCTCGCCCGAGCCCGACATCAAGCGCCTGCTCAACGACCTCGCCGCCGAGTTCCGCATCCGGCTGCTGACCAACGAGCACAATCTTGGCTTTGTCGGCGCGGTCAACCGCGCGCTCGGCGAGACCGGCGCCGGCGACGTCGTGCTGCTGAACTCGGACACGATCGTGCCGAAATACGCGCTGCAACGCCTGCGCAGCGCCGTGCAATCGACGCCGCGCGTCGGCACCGCGACCCCGCTGTCGAACAACGGCGAATACACCAGCTTTCCGATCCCGAACCGGTCAAATCCCCTGCCCCCGCCCGGCGAGATCGAATTGCTGGATGAACTTGCAGGCAGGGCAAATTTCGGGATTGCCATCGACATCCCCAACGGCATCGGGTTCTGCCTCTACATTACCCGCGAATGCCTCGACGCCGTGCGCGAGCTCTCCGACGACTTCTATCGCGGCTATCTCGAAGACGTCGACTTCTGCCTGCGCGCAGCGGAGGCCGGCTTCCGCAACGTGTGCATTCCTTCGGTTTTCGTCGGACACGAGGGCTCGCGCTCGTTTCTGGGCGAGAAGCGTTCGCTCGTGATGCGAAATCTTCGCGTTCTCGAACACCGTTACCGGCGCTATGCAACGGACTGCGCCGCATTCCTGCTTGCCGATCCACTCCGCGATTGCCGCGCGGTGCTTGAGCTCAAGCTGCTCACGAACCAGCAGGTCGCCGCCGGCCCCACAGTCATCCTCTGCGGCTCGTCCGCCGGCCGCGCGATCGCCGTCAGGCGCTGCCGGCAGCTGGCTGCAGAGGGTCAGCACGGTCTGGTAGTGCAGATCCGCTCCGAGGGACAACGCCAGCTGGCTGCGATGTTCGATCCGGATGGCGGAGCGCCGCAGTCGATCGCACTCGACGTTGCAACGCCGGAGGGCCGCGAAGCTCTTCTGAGGTTTCTCGCCGATCTCGGAATCCGGTCGCTCGAGATTGCGGAGCCGAACCGCATTCCCAGCGCATGTCTGGCGCAGCTCACACGACGCTTTGCCTACGACCTCCTGATCACCGACACCGCGCTTGCAATGCGCACCGCATTTGGATCAGGCGTTCATCCGGATTGGACGAGCCTGGTCGCCGGGGCGCGGCGCGTGACTGCGATCGGTGACGACGGGACCGAATTCACGGAAGCCGTTCTCGGCCTGCAGGTCGTGAGGCTGAGCGACCCGTCTGCGCCGCCGACGCTGTATCCCGCCGTGAGCGGCCCCGCGCGTCTCGGCCTGCTGGTCCTGCACGCCAACGCCGCGGAATTTCGCTTCATACGAGCGTTGAGCGATCAACTGGCCGACGCCGACGAAGACGTCGAGATCATCGTGCTGGGGAGTACCCTCGACGATCTCAAGCTCATGCAGCGCACGAATGTCGTTGTCACCGGCGATATTGCCGTCGACGACGTTGCCACGCTCATCGAAGGTCACGGCATCACGAAATTGGTTCTCGACATCGGTGAACCGGCGTTTGGCCATCCATTGGTGGACGCGTTGCTGGCAACCGGGCTGCCGATCGCCGCGACGGAATGGAGCCCGACTCCTCCAGGACGTGGCCGAAGCACGGACCTGAAGCTGCAGGCGGGCTTTGATACCGATGCAACGATTGCTGCCGTAAGCGACTGGGCGGTCGAGGACGTCCTGCTACAACCCGATCGGAGGAGCGGTCGGCACCGGCGGCAGGTTGGCGCGCGGCTTCCATGATCGCGGCGGCCATGCAAGCGAGGAGAACGGCGTCGAATCCAGCCCCAGCAGCGGGCTGTAATAGGGATCGTCGAGTAGCACCTCGCCCCATTTCGCGCGCAGGATCGACAGCTCGCGCCTGAAGCGTGCCCTGCGATCCGGCGCGGAATCGCGGCCGCGGCTTGCCGACTCCAAATGAACGAGTTTCGCGTCCGGCGTGAACACGATCCGCCTTCCGAGCTGGCGCAGCTTCAGGCACAGATCGATATCGTTGAAGCTGATCGGAAAGCGGATCTCGTCCATGCCGCCGACGGTCACGAAATCGCTCTTGCGCATCAGGAGGCACGCCCCCGTCACCGCCGAACATTCGTGCGCCACCTGGAGCAGATCGCCATAGCCGGGATCGCCATCCATCCGGTCGTTGAAGGCGTGCGCGGCCGAGAAATTGGCCCCCAGAACCACTCCGCCGTGCTGCACGACGCTGCTCGGCCAGAGCAGCTTTGCACCGACGGCTCCGACATCGGGAGCGGCGAGCCGCCACAGCATCTCCGCCAGCCAGCCGTCGTCGAGCGCCTCGACGTCATTGTTGAGAAAGCAGATGTTGTCGGTATCGACGCAAGCGACGGCGGCGTTGTTGATGAATGCGAAGTTGAAGGGCCCCTCGACCGAAATGACGTCGATTTCCTGCGCGGACAGGCCATCCAGATAGTCCAGCGTTTCCGGCTCGGTCGAGCTGTTGTCGACGACAAGGATCCGGGCGTTCGTCTCATTTGCCGCCGGCATGACCGTCTCGATGCATCGCTTGAGCAGCTCGGCGCGATTTCGGGTCGGGATGATGATGGTGGTGCGCTCGTTCCAATCGACGGCGCGTTTGACCTGAACGGCCGGAAGAAGTCCCGCTTTTCGCGGCTCGACATTGGCCTCGATGCCGGCCCTGGCAAAATACGCCTTGCTTGCGGCGACCAGTTCGGCGGTGGCAGCCGACGCATCAATCCGCGGCAACGCCGCAACCGATCCCGGAAGATGATAGGTTCGATCCGGCTCCGCGCAGCAAAGGAAGATGTCGTAGAGCGACGTCGCCGATCGCAGCGCTTCCACGGCAGGCTCCCGACGCACCGCAAAACAATACGCCCCATAGCCCTGCTCGAGCGCGCGTTCGAGATCGAATGCGGAGAACGCCAGCGGCCAGACAGCGCCGGCGCCCGCAGCGACCTCGACGTCGCCATAGACCATATCGCAGCCGGGTTCGGACGCGAATAGATCGGCGAAGCGCTGCAAGGCGTCTTCCGCGAGGATCGTTCCGCTCAGACAAAACACAAAGAACGCGCTGCCAGCGGCATCGCCCTCGACAAACTCGCGCGCTGCTTTTGGATCGAATTGACTGAACGCCCGCGCCGGCAGGGACACCGCCGACCAGGCGGAGTGCCGTTGGGCTTCGAGGCTTTCGATGCTCTCGTCCACCCTGGCATCGCCGATCAGGACGACTGCCGCCTCGGATGCAACATCAGACTGTTCAGATTGTGTCGTCGGCGAGAAGCGCTCTTTCCAGCCGCGATAGGCGTGAAACGGCATCGAGGCCGGCAGCACCCGGTCGAACAGCTCTCCACGAAGCCGCTCGCTGTCCCAGCGCCCGAGATCCGCGAGCGTTTGCTCCAATCCGCGATCGAAAGCGACAAAGGAAATCGGCTCCGAGATCAGGCTCCGTCCTGAAATCGTCCGCGCGGATAGTCCGCGCATGCGACCGTCCGCAAAATGCTCGGGCAGATGAAAATCGATCCGGCGGCCGACGCCGAACTCGCCGCCCCGCGCAACGTTGGTCCACCCGGTCGGCTTCACGGTCATCACCGGGCGTTGCGCGATCAGGATTTCGATGTCCTCGTCGATGTCCTGGGCAAGCCAGCCTTCGAAGCGCAGACCTCCGACCCACTCGATATCGCCGATCCGGTGCCACCGCGCTTCCGGCGCAGCGACATCGCAGCGAATCGGAGCACCGACGGGACTGCCGATATTCGCCAGCCTTGCCTCAATGATCCCGGCGTTCGCGCTGACCTGATCCTGCACGTTGAAGGTAAAGCCAAATCGGGCGTCGCCGATCCCGGCCTCCGCAAGCTCTGTTACGAACTCGTCACACAATGATGACATGTATGGCTCGCCGTCGACGAGCAGGTCGACGGTGTAACGTCGGCCGAGATCGGCGCGATCATAGACAAACCCGGAAAACGTCGTGCGATCGGATCTGGAGAACTGCGTTTGCAACGACGCGTATTCAGCTCCTGAGGGCTTCTGCTTGCCAATCGTCTTCATGCTCATGTCCACCCTCAAACGGCAGCTCGATTGTCGGTCGATTTCAAGTTGAGAATGTGTCCATGGTGCGCCCGAGGTGACTAGCGGGCGCTCAGCTGCACCGAGGCGATCACCGTTTGCACAAAAAGCCGCCGACCTCCAACACAAACTATACGCTATAAAACTTGGCGTTATCGGCGCCAATTGTGCTAGTGCTAACTCCTCCTCTCCACACTGATCGACGAGCGGATTCATGAAGATTGCAATGGTTGGAACGGGATATGTAGGTCTCGTGTCCGGAGCGTGTTTTGCCGATTTCGGCCACCAGGTCGTTTGCGTCGACAAGGACGCCGGCAAGATCGAGGCCCTGAAGCGCGGCAAGATCCCGATCTACGAAACTGACCTCGATAAGCTCGTCGAGACCAACGCCGCGGCCGGACGGCTGACCTTCACGACGGAGCTCGCGGGCGCCGTCGCGGACGCCGATGCCGTGTTCATCGCGGTCGGAACGCCCTCGCGGCGCGGCGACGGCCATGCGGACCTGAGCTACGTCTATGCTGCTGCCAAGGAGATCGGCGCGGCGCTCAAGAAGTTCACCGTGGTGGTGACCAAGTCGACCGTGCCCGTGGGCACCGGCGACGAGGTTGAACGCCTGATCCGCGAAACCAATCCCGACGCCGATTTCGCCGTTGCGTCGAACCCCGAATTCCTGCGCGAAGGTGCCGCAATCCAGGATTTTCGCCATCCCGACCGCATCGTCGTCGGCACCGAGGACGATCGGGCCAAGAGGGTGATGGGCGAAGTCTATCGTCCGCTCTATCTCAACCAGGCGCCAATCCTCTATACCGCGCGACGCACGGCTGAATTGATCAAATACGCCGCGAATGCCTTCCTTGCCACCAAGATCACCTTCATCAACGAGATCGCCGATCTCTCCGAGAGGGTCGGGGCGAACGTGCAGGAGGTCGCGCGCGGCATCGGGCTCGACAACCGGATTGGAACCAAGTTCCTGCATGCCGGCGCCGGCTATGGCGGCTCGTGCTTCCCGAAGGACACCCGTGCGCTGTTCAAGACCGCGCTCGACCACGACGTCCAGCTGAAAATCGTCGAGGCCACGCTGACCGCGAACGACAACCGCAAGCGCGCGATGGCGCGCAAGGTCGCCAACGTGCTCGGCGGCGAGCTGCGCGGCAAGACCATCGGCGTGCTCGGCCTGACCTTCAAGCCCGATACGGACGACATGCGCGAGGCGCCCTCGATCCCGCTGATCAACGGCCTGATCGACTTCGGCGCCAAGGTTCGTGCCTACGATCCCATCGGCATGGAGCAGGCGCGCAAGGAATTGCCGGAGATCGAGTACTGCAAGGATGCCTATGAATGCGCGCGCCAGGCCGATGCGCTGGTGATCGTGACCGAGTGGCGCCAGTTCCGCGCGCTCGATCTCAAGCGCATCAAGCAGGAGATGAAGCATCCGGTCGTCGTCGACCTGCGCAACATCTACCGTCCGGACGAGATGGCCGCGCACGGCTTCACCTACGACAGCATCGGTCGGCCGCGCTGAGCGCGCGCGCCTGGCGACGATAGCCGCCGGTCGGTTCAATCCTGGAGCCTTGGTTCTGATCAAATCAGAACCAAGGCTCTTTTCTTGTCTGACGCGTTTTCTTCACGCGCACCGGCATCCCAACTTCCGAACTCGCCCTAAGCGTGGGCGGGCGCGCCGAGCTGGACAAATGCATCCAGTTCGCGCGCCAGCGCTTCCTGCCAGGTCGGCATCGCCACGCCGAACTGCGCCTGCAGCCGCGACAAGTCCAGCCGCGAATTGCCCGGACGCACCGCCTTGGTCGGAAAATCGGCCGTTGCGATCGGAGCGATATTCTCGACCGCCAGCGTGACGCCGCGGGACCTCAGCCCGCCGACAATGGCGGTTGCGAAGCCGTGCCAGCTGGTTTCGCCGGCGCAGACGAGGTTGACGACACCTCCCCTGCGCACGAGCTGATCGTGCAACGTGGTGAGGTTCGGCAGGACGATGCCGGCGACCGCACTGGCGATCGCTGATGCCGTGGTCGGCGCACCGATCTGATCGGCCACGATCCGCAGCTCCTTACGCTCGCCGGCGAGCCGCGCGATGGTGCGCAGGAAATTTGTGCCCTTTGCGGCATAAACCCATGAGGTGCGCGCGATCAGGTGCGCCCCGCCCGCCGCCTGGATCGCGGCATCACCGGCAAGCTTGCTGGCGCCGTAGACCGATAGCGGTTCTGTCGGGCTGTCCTCGCGCCACGGCCTGTCGCCCGAGCCATTGAAGACGTAGTCCGTGGAGAAATGCACCAGCGGCACGCGGTTCGCCGCAGCCCATTTGGCCATCACCTCAGGCCCCTTTGCGTTGACCAGGAACGCCTGCTCACGCTCGTCCTCGGCGCGATCGACGGCGGTATAGGCCGCCGGATTGATGATGAGATCGGGCTTCAGGCTCTCAAGCTGGCTCGTCAACATCTCCGGCTTCGACAGATCGAACTCCGCTGTGGGCGGCGCGATGATCGTGCCGTGGCTTTCCAGCAGAGGCTTGAGCGCGCTGCCAACCTGGCCGCGTGTTCCCGTCAACAAGATCCGCATCAGATTTGTCCATAGGTCGGAAGGTTGCTGGCGTCGGCCAGGAGCGGCGCGTCCGCATCCTTGGCCGACAGCTGTGGCTTGTCGACGCCCCATTTGATCCCGATCGCCGGATCATTCCACCGGATCGAGAGCTCGTCCTTGGGGCTGTAGAAATCGTCGCATTTGTAGAAGAAGTCGGCGGTCTCCGAGAGCACCACGAAGCCGTGGGCGAAGCCACGCGGCACCCATAATTGCCGACGGTTGTCCTCGCTCAATTCGACCGCGACATGCTTGCCGAAATTCGGACTGCCGACGCGCACGTCGACGGCAACGTCCAGCACCTTGCCGCGCAGCACAGTCACGAGCTTTCCCTGGGTGAGCGGGTTTTGCAGATGCAGCCCGCGCAGCACGCCATAGGCCGAGCGGGACATGTTGTCCTGCACGAAGGGACGCGTGATGCCGTGCTCGACGTAACGCGGAGACTGGTAGGTCTCGAGGAAGAAGCCGCGCTGGTCGCCAAACAGCTTCGGCTCGACGATCAGGACTTCAGGAAGCTCGGTCTTGATGACGTTCATCTAACATTTGTTCCAGTTTGACGCGCTTGAAATGTTAATTTCCCTCTCATAACAAACTTGTGCAGCGCACGCTATATGTTATGTTCTGATAGTCAAATTGTGAGGGACCATGAAAGGCATTATCCTTGCCGGTGGCACCGGCTCGCGCCTCTATCCGGTGACGACAGTCGTCTCCAAGCAACTGCTGCCCGTGTTCGACAAGCCGATGATCTACTATCCGCTGTCGACGCTGATGCTGGGCGGAATCCGCGATATCCTGATCATTTCCACGCCGCAGGACAAGCCGCTGTTCCAGCGCCTGCTTGGCGACGGCAGCGAGATGGGTGTCCGGTTCGCCTATGCGACGCAGGAGACCCCGCGGGGTCTTGCCGACGCCTTCATCGTCGGACGCGACTTCATCGGCGATGACTCTGTTGCCCTTGTGTTAGGGGATAACATTTTCTACGGCCACGGCCTGCCGAGCATGCTGTCGTCCGCCTCGATCCGCAAGAAAGGCGCCACCGTGTTCGGCTACGTCGTGAACGCGCCGGAGCAGTACGGCGTGATCGAGCTGGACGGCACCGGCCGGGCGCTCTCGATTGAGGAGAAGCCGAAGCGGCCGAAGTCCAACGTCGCGGTCACCGGCCTCTACTTCTACGACAATGATGTGGTCGACATCGCGGCGGGCATCAGGCCATCCCCGCGCGGCGAGATCGAGATCACCGACGTCAACAAGGCCTATCTCGAGCGCGGCGACCTCTATGTCGAGGTGCTCGGCCGCGGCTTTGCCTGGCTCGACACCGGCACCCATTCCTCGCTGGTCGAAGCCAGCCACTTCGTCCAGATCCTGGAGCAGCGCCAGGGCCTGCGCATCGCCTGCCCCGAGGAGATCGCGCTGCGCCAGGGCTACATCTCGCTCGAAGCCTTCGCGAGAGTCGCACAGAAGACCGCCAAGAGCAGCTACGGCGAGTACCTGCTGTCGGTCTACCGGTCATTCCACGGCGAGCCGCGCGCGGCGGAGGTATTCAAACATGCGGTTTAAGGGATCGACGATCTTCGTCACCGGCGGCGCCGGCTTCATCGGCTCCGCCGTGGTCCGCCACCTGCTGCGAGACACCCACGCCCGCGTCGTCAACATCGACAAGCTGACCTACGCGGCAAACCTCGCCTCGCTGCCCCGCGCCGCCGAAAGCCTGAACTACACCTTCGAGAAGGCCTGCATCTGCGAGGCACAGAACCTGCGCCGGCTGTTCGAGAAATATCAGCCCGATGCGGTGATGAACCTTGCCGCGGAAAGCCATGTCGACCGCTCGATCGACGGCCCCGGCGAATTCATCCAGACCAACATCGTCGGCACCTTCACGATCCTGCAGGAGACGCTGCGTCACTGGCGTACGCTCTCGCCCGAGAAGCGCGACCGCTTCCGCTTCCTGCATATCTCGACCGACGAGGTGTTCGGTTCGCTCGGCGACGAAGGGCTGTTCACCGAGACCACGGCGTATGCGCCGAACTCGCCCTATTCGGCCAGCAAGGCATCGTCCGATCACCTGGTGCGGGCCTGGCGCGAGACCTACGAGCTGCCGACCCTGGTGACCAACTGCTCCAACAATTACGGCCCCTATCACTTCCCGGAAAAGCTGATCCCGCACATGATCATCAAGGGGCTCGCCGGCGAGCCGCTGCCGGTCTATGGCGACGGCAAGAACATCCGCGACTGGCTGTTCGTCGAGGATCACGCCAAGGCGCTGACGCTGGTGCTGGAGCGCGGCGAGGTCGGCGAGACCTACAATGTCGGCGGCCGCAACGAGCGCACCAACCTGCACGTGGTCGAGAGCATCTGCGACCTGCTCGACGAGGTCGTGCCGGCCGCAGCAGGTCCGCGCCGCCAGCTGATCAATTTCGTCGCCGACCGGCCCGGCCACGACCGCCGCTACGCGATCGACGCCACCAAGCTCGAGACCGAGCTCGGCTGGCGCGCCGAGGAGAATTTCGAGACCGGCATCGCCAAGACCGTGCGCTGGTATGTCGACGAGCAACCCTGGTGGCGTTCCATCCTGGAGGGCGGCTACAAGGTGGAGCGTGTCGGCCTGAACCAGTAGCCGCCGGTCACCGCGGGTCATCAGCAACGGTGGCAGCGCCGATCATCGTGGGATTTGCGGAATATCCCTCGGCCGGAAGGTGTCCGGCCGATCGGGTGCAAGGATGCAGGCCCTGGCGACTATGACTTGGCGTTTGATGAACTGCGGCGCGGCCTGAAGATGCAACGACGTGCTGGCATCAGACACGTCCAACGCCCCCGGTGAAAAGGAATTGTCCCAGGGGCTGCGAACAACGAGGAGACGTCAATTGCTACCAAGAATGTCGCGGGAAGAAGCGGAACTGTTCTTGTCGTTTGTGAGAAATAGCCGCGATTACGTCGAATTCGGCACAGGCGGAAGTACGGTCATCGCCTCAAAGCACGTCACGAACTCGATATTGTCCATCGATTCCTCACAGGACTGGCTGGATCAGGTCGATCGTGCGTGCGCCTCAGCTCGTACGAAGCCGCATTTGACGTTCATCGACATCGGACGCACTGGCGATTGGGGTTTCCCGGTCGACCCATCAACAAAGCCGCGTTGGCCGGACTATCACTCGACCATCTGGGAAACGCCGCAAAGCGCCGATGCTGATCTTTATCTCGTCGACGGCCGCTTCAGGGTCGCATGCTTCGCCCAGATCGTCCTGCACTGCAGCCCAACTGCAATCATCGGCATGCACGATTTCAGCTCTCGCCCCGCCTATCATTGCGTCAGAGAGATCGCTCGCGAGATTGCGACGGCCGGCGACATGTCGTTCTTCATGCCGCTTGCGAAGAGAGACGCTGCCGAAGCCATACTGCAGTCGTTCAGCGGAGAGCCGTCCTGACCGGCGAGCTCTCCCGACAAGGCAACATTGCACCACGGCTTGCCGCCTGAGCGTTCAAGGCGGCAATGCCCCGACAGAGCAGCCAGATCCAACCTCAGGAAGGCAGCGTTTGCGCGCATAGCGCGTCAAAGGATGCAGCGAACTCGGCAAAGACGCGCTCCTCGGCCGGCGACGCAAATTCAACTTTGCCCGACTGGTCAATTCGCATCGACCCCGTTCCCAAGGGAGCCGTCTCGGGACCGCGGTCTTCCCGAAGAGAGAGCATCCGCTTGATCTCGGTCACGTACAGCTTCTCGTTCTCTGTCGCCCGCGATATATCCCGCTCCAATACTTTCTCAAGGGAGTCCCCGCGCTGCATGAATCCGCGGGCAATCAGCTTGTTGAGATTGGCGCGGATCCTCTGCGCGGGCGACAGAGTCGCCATATGCAGCAGGAAAAATCCAAACAACGGCGCCGGCGGCTTCTTTCCCTTGGCGATCTGGCAGTTGTGATTCACCTCTCCCGAGAAAGGCGCGGCAGCCGAACGGATCAAAGGCTTGCCCCAGGTGAGGCCATTGCGGAGCGTGCCCAAATCGGTGCCGCACAACATCCTGTCGCGATAGGAAGGCGCGTTGTACAGCCAGGTCGACGGGATAAACGCACCACCTTCCTTGTCGTTCAGGTGATGCAATATCGAAGCGTCGCTCGTGAAGCGTTCGCCGTCATAGAATGCCAGAAACTCGTCCGTATCCAGGAAGCAATGGAAATCGGAAGAAGCCGACAGACTGGCGTACAGCTCCTCGAAGTTCTTGGGATTGTGCAGATTGTTGTGAAATCCGCCGAAGCTCGCGATCAGCAAGTCCGGCCCCAGCTCTTCGTAAACCGACAAGACCTTGCTGTCGGCAGATCCATTGTCAAGAATGATCAGGTTCGCATCGCCCACGATCTTCCTGTGATGGTCCACCCAATCCGCAAGGAAAAACGGATCATCCTTGGTCTTGAGAACGATCTTGAGCGCTCCATGGCTGCTCCGGATGCGATCGCAAATCGCAGTAGATTCATTTTCCCATGCAACCAGCTGCATCAAACACGGTCCCTGTGCGTTGCAATCAACATCGACTGGTTTTAGCCAATCTAAGCTCATCGCGCAGAAAAAGTTTGGCCCATCATTAGCCGTACTGTCAGTTGATCATTAGGGCGTTTTTGAAGAGAATCAACAGGATGTTTGGGAAAACAACGGCGAGCGCTCGAAGATGCTGACACGACGATTGTTCCTGGCCCTGGGCTCAGCTGGAGCCCTTAGCTATACGGTTGAGCGCGCCCTGGCCGCCCAGCAAGCGGCTGCGCGCACCGACCGGCCTCTGGTGGGCGCGCTGCGGTGGGACGCCTGGTATGCGCCCGGATCGACGCCAACGAAGGCGGTTGAAACATCGCTCTCGCCGCAGCAGTACCATTGGCGAGTTCCATTCTTTGCGAAGGAGACAACTGGAAAGAGCCGCAGTGAGATTGCCTTTCCGGAGATCACGCAACAGACGATCGACAAGGAAATCAAGCAGGCCGTTTTCGCAGGCATCGACTACTGGGCGTTTGTCGCCTACGGCTCCGCCGATCCGATGTCGAGGGCCCTGAAGGTCTTCAGGGAAAGCCCGATCAAGAATGAGATTTCCTACTGCATCTTTACCGAGTTCCCTCGATGGGGCTCCCACGACAAGCCAAGCCCGCTGATTGACGAACACGTCAAACTCATGGGCGACAGCAACTACCTGAAAGTAGCGGGCGGAAGACCGCTGTATTTTCTCGGCTTCATACATGTTGCCGACGTTGAAAAACGATGGGGTGGGATCGAGAACCTTCGGGCCCAGATCGAGCAATTCAGAGCGCGTGTAAAGGCTGCGGGACACGGAGATCCGTATCTGGTGCTCACCGGTGACAAGAAACTGCTCAATGAACAGGGCGCTTTCCTGACTGCCGACGCAGTCAGTTCCTATGCCGGCGTTTACGGCAGCGTCCGTGGCTCCTATGCCGACCTCACGCGCGGCGCGGAGCGAGACTGGAATGAACTGGCCAAGAGCCGGCTTCCCGTCATCCCCACCGTGATGACCGGCTGGGACCGCCGTCCACGCATCGAACGCCCAGTGCCTTGGGAAGCCAAGCAGCGCCCCGGCGTGGGCATGGAAAACTTCTTCATTGCGCCGACCGGGGCGGAGCTGTCGGATCATCTGCATCGCTCGATCGAATGGAGGGCAGCTCAGCCCGGTGAGATGAAGTCTCCCGCGATCCTGATTTATGCCTGGAACGAAAACGACGAAGGCGGATGGCTTGTCCCCACCTTGCCCTGCAAGACCGAGCGCCTGGAGGCCCTGCGCAAGGTCCTGAAAGACCCGCAATCCAAGCAAAGGCCAAATCTTTGCTAGCTTCTGATGCGGTGAGGCTGGCGCCCGCGAGCTTCTTCAGCTGCGAACTTGTTCAGCTGCGACCTAGCGTCAGCCGTGACTTGTCAGCCGTGACTTGGCGCGTGATCTGGCGTCAGCCGCGTTGTGCTAGCGCCATTCGGCCGGGACCGTCCATTGGTTCAGCTCCACGGTCCTGTGCTCTGCAAGATAAGGTGCGTAGAGCTGCCGCATCCAAAAGCGGAAGTTCGGGTAGTTCCTGATCAGCTTGTAGAACGCCTCCCCCATGTTCAACGGACTGAGACAGGTCCCGTTCGGTGGCTTGGACGTCATCGCGCGCAGCGAATAGCTTTGCATGCAAGCCCGCGTTTCGCTTTCGGCCACCGAACTTAGTCCGCGGAAGCTGTTGGTTGCGTGCAATCGATACATGTACTGATCGGATTCCACGTATTTTGGTTCGACGATCGTGATCGCGCGCAGCGCGAATTCCCAATCGTGACAATATTTGAGGTCCGCGAACCACCCAGCCTGCCGCAACAGTTCGGCGCTCAACACGAAATTTCCCGTCGAGGCGGCGATCTGCGACTCCAGGAAGGACCACGACAGCGGGCGATCGGAGCTTACCGCCTGACTCGTTGCGTATCTGAGACGCGCCGGAAACTGATAACTCTTGATGGATTTCCCGTTCTCGTCGATCGGCTCGATCGCGGAGAAGCCGAAGAACAGCTTTTCAGCGCCATGGCGGCCGACAAATGTCTCGACCCGCTCCTTCGAAAAGGCGTCGTCCGAGTTGAGCAGGAAGAGCATGTCGCCCTTAGCAAGCGACAGCGCACGATTCCAGGTAAAGTGAGCTCCCATGTTGGTGGGATTCTTGAGCAGTTTGCACGATGCAAAACGCTTTGCGAACGACTTCCGCTTCAGAAGCCTTTCGGCCAGCTGGAAGCTGTTGTCCGGCGAATTGTCGTCGACAATGATCAGCTCAAGTTCGGGATGGGTCTGGTCGAAGACCGTCTCGAGACAATGCTCGAGATAGGCCTCGTGCTTGTAGCAAGCAATCACCACGCTGGCTAACATAGGACTCTCAACTCAATGCCGAACGACCAGGGAATGGCTTGATCCAACCAGCAGGTTTTCTCCTTCGCCAACCTCGAGCATCGAAAGCCTGTACTCTCCGTCCGGCAGTCCCTTGAGCATGAAGCTGACCTCGAAACCGAAGCAGCATTCGCGCGCGGTCGCCTTCATATATTCCGTGACGTCCATTCGCTCGTGCCAATCGATGACGAGGCAGTACCCGCTCTTGCCGGCGTTCGTCTCGCCTTCCGGAGACAACACCAGAAACGAGATGCGGTTTCTCAGGGGCTCGAAGCCATCCTTGGCAAAAACCCACCCCCGGACCAGCACTCTGTAGCGCGGGTCCACCACCACGCGCTCCTCCGTTTGCGAATTGATGTTCTCGATCACGAACATGGAGCCATCCGGACTTGCGATGGCTCCCTCAATTTCGACCGGCAAGCCTTCGCGAATGCTCTGGAATCCGGTGAGCGCGACTTCATTGCGCTGCAAATTGGCGAGGACTTCGACATGAACTGCAGCGCTCTTGATCGTCTGCTCGAGCTCCGATCTGCTCAAGCAGTCCAGCAGCGCGGAGTTCGAGCGCAGTTCTGCCGAGATCGACTCGCCGGCAGACACACGCCTGACGACATCGAGATAGGCACGGCCGAAACGCGAGTCCGGCTCCAGGTGGGCTCCCTCGGCCCATTCGTTCCACGAATTGATGAACACGATCGGCTGTTCGAAAGAACTCCGGCGCGCCCGCTCGGTCGCTTCACGAAGCCAGACTTCGAACGCCTCGGGGCTTGATCTGACGAACACGTGTCCTCGCGAGCCCTTGCGCGGCGTGTTGTCCCAGCGCGGCATCACGGTTGGAAAGAACGGAAACTCATAGACCTTGCCGAGCGTCGAGCGCATGGCTTCAAGATAGTCGTAGAGCTTGCCGGAAAACTCCGTCGGCGTCTCGACCTCTGCCCGGCTCAGCTCCCGCGCATTGACGGTATGGGGCGGGAATTCCACGGCGGCATCGCAATGGAATTCTCGCGGATCGAACTCGCCGAACGTCATCGCATTGCAAATCAGCAGCTCGCCGATGCCAAGTTGCCTTGCACGCACACGCCAGGTCTGGAACAGGCGTTCCTTGTCCGGGATCAGCGAGGGACGGTAGATGAGAAGGATCTTGCGACCGTCAACCGTGATGTAGCGATCATCCAGGAGGATATCTGCCATATCGTCAATGAAGCGGACGTCATCCTCGAGGGAGTGGTTCTGGCCGAGCAGCAGCTCGGTATCAGAACCATCCCATCGCCGTGACCAGTTTTCGTTCGCCCAGCAGATGCAGAACGGGATGTTCGGCTCGCCGTCCTCCAGCAAAAGCCGCAGCGGCCGCTCCAGGAGTCTTCGCCCCTGAAACCAGTAGGCGTAATAGCAAAAGCCGTGAACGCCGTAGCGGCGAGCCAGGTCTGCCTGTTGCTGGCGGGTCTCGACCAATCTCATGTCATAGAAGCCGAGATCCGCGGGCAACCACGGAGACTGGTGCGTGGGAAACTGCGGACGCATCTGGGAGACGTTGGTCCATTCGGTGAAGCCAGGACCCCACCAACGGTCGTTCTCCGCGAACGAATGGAATTGCGGCAGGTAGAAGCAGACGTAGCGCACCTCCTTCACGGAGGCGGCGCCCGCCATGGCGGCAACCAGTTTCTTGTCGTTGTTCGGAAACAACAGATCGTCGTAATCGTCGGTCGAGAAGCCGAGCGCGACGACCACCTCGTTCGACTCGAGTTTCTCGAACAGCGGTATTTCGTAGTGTTCGCCGTCGTTCAGGCTGATGCGCAGGTAGATCTGCACAGGCTTGCGTTCCAGCAGCGTATTCTTCAGGGCGCGAGCCAAACGACGGCGCACGGCTGGCGTGGAGAGATTGATGCGAAATCCGGGACGCCCGATCACGGTGTGCGGACCGACGCTGGCCGGCACCGACCGGCCCGTCCGTCCCTCTTCGACACAGTGGGAAGCAACAAAAAGCGATATCGCAACGGTCGAAGCAGGCGACTGCGCATCCACGATCCAGCCGGAGATCACTCGCCCGGAGTGCTCGAGGATCGCACCACGCAGCCTCGGTCCCGACTGGAAATCGCTGACATCGGGATCCAGGAATACACTCTGCGATTGATCGTCCTGCTGAACCGGACTGGCAACGGGCAACATATCCTTCGTATCCCTGACGCTCCGTTCCACCATCTTGTTCATCGCTTCTCAAGCTCCTACCAACGTCTAACGCTGGTTCCAGTTTCTTTATCAGCCGTGTGGAAGATCGATATCCCGAGATCGCGTTGCCGTTCGAACCTGCCCCGGATCGTGACCTGATGCTTATCAGTCAACTTCACACAACCACAATGAGTATTTGTTGGCGATAGCCACATTAACGCAATCTCTCTGTCGTCGATATGAAAGCCATCGTTAGTTCTGCCCAGATTGTCGCGCGAAGCTGCCTGCTTCAGTGCCTTCGCGCCTAAAAACAAAGCCGCCGCTCGGCGCCGCGTGCGAAGCCCGCCTCCGACAATCTCAGCCAACACTCTCGCCCATTGCCTGCAGACGACGTCGCGCGCCTTCGTTGTTCTGCTGTGCCGCTTGTCGATACCAGTGCAACGCCTGGTCGCGGTCCTGCGCGACGCCGTCGCCGGCGCGCAGTGCATCGCCAATCGCAAGTTGGGCTTCGACCATGCCCTGCTTCGCCGCGGCCTCGAACCATTCGGCCGCCTTCGCCGGATCGGCATCGCGCCCCTGTCCCCGGCCGAGCATCACGGCAAGGTTGTATTGCGCCGTCGTGTGGCCCTGGCGCGCCGCCGCCTCGTACCACGTGACGCCCTTGGCGAGGTCCTGCTCGACGCCCTGCCCGGTGCAATACATCACCGCAAGCTTGAACTGCGCCGCGGCGTTGCCGCCGTCCGCCGCCTTGACGATCCAGCCGGCGGCGGCCTGCGGATCCTTGAGGCCGCTCTTGGGATCGGAATACAGCAGCGCCAAAGTGTGCTGGGCTTCGACGTGGCCGGCGCTTGCCGCACGTTTGAACCATTGCGCTGCGGCCGGAACATCGACGGCGCCGCCGGATCTGCCCATGTGAAGCCCGCCCAGCTGAAATGCCGCAGCCGGATGGCCGGCCTCGGCCGCGTCGGTCAGCAGCGCACGTGCTTGCGCAAGACGCTCCGCGGACGGCTCATCCTGGATAAGAAACATCGCATAGGCCATCTTCGCATCGGCATCGCCGCCGTCGGCCGCCTTGCTGAGCCACTCCGCCGCACGCGCTTGATCGCGCGGCACGCCGTTGCCGGCAGAGTAGAGCCGACCGAGCTGCACGCCGGCGGCGCTGATGCCTCCCTCGGACGCGCGCTCGAACCACTTGATCGCAGCCGCGACATCGCGCGCCACGCCCCTGCCATTGAGATAGAACACCGCAATGTTGTGGGCCGCCGTGGCGTGGCCGCCCTCCGCCGCACGCTCGAACCATTTCGCAGCCTGGCGGATGCTGGGCGGAACGCCGGTGCCGGTGGCATAGAAGCGTCCGGTCAGGAACTGCGCCTGCGTATCGCCGCGCTCGGCCGCCTTCTCGTACCAATACGCCGCCTCGCGCAGATCCGGCTCGGCGGCAGTCCCGAGCGCATAGAACTCGGCCAGCGCCTGGATCGCCGGCAGGTAGTCCTTCCGCGCCGCCTTGCGCAATGCGGTCTCGGCCCTGTCGAGATCCTTGACAGCCCCCTTGCCGCTCAACCGCAACAGCGCAATGTTGTAGAGCGCGATCGTATCGTCATGCGCAGCGGCGCTCTGGAACAGCCGTGCGGCCTCTTCGACATTTTCGGGAAGCCCGGTGCCCTTGAGGCACATGAAAGCCAGCGCAACCTGTGCGCGAACATGTCCCTGCTCGGCCGCCTTGTGATACCAGATCGCGGCCTGCGCAAAATCGACGGGAACGCCGCGGCCCTGATAATACACATCGCCGAGTGCGAATTCGCCGGACGCCGCTTTCTGCTCGGCCGCGGCCTGATACCAGCGCAGGGCAGCAGCGTGATCCCGCACGCAACCTTGCCCGTTGGCGTACATGTCGCCGAGAATCGATTGCGCCTCCGCCTTGCCGGCTTCCGCCGCCACCGACATCCAGAGGAATGCGGCATCGACGTCCTTGGCCACGCCTGTCCCGTTCGGGAAGACCAGATCGTGGAGGTTGATCGCCTTGTCGCCGAGACGGGCCGCCGTGGATTGCCGCCACATCTCGGGCCTGTTCGGTCCGAGCGTCGCCTTGACCCCGTTGAGGTAGATCAGGCCAAGCTGGAATTGCGCATCCAGATGTCCTTTCAGCGCGGCGCGTTCATACCACGCGACCGCGTCCGGAATGCTGCCGATAACGCCCTCGTTCCGCGCATAGAGCAGCCCGATCCGGTAATCCGCCTCAGGCTTGCCCGCCCGCGAGGCAAGCCGCCAAAAGCGCAGGGCTTCAAGGTATCGCCCGTTCTCGTAAGCCTCCAGTCCCCGTTCAAACTGCTTTGGGTCTGAACGGGAGGAGTCGGGCCGGAACAACTCGAGCAGGGATCTCGCAGACTCCATCATGGCTCGCGCATCGCTTCCGTCATGCCGCGCAGCATGTCGCTGAGCAGATACATCGCCACCGAACGGGTGCCGACATTGACATCGCCCTGCAGCGTCATGCCGGGGATGAGGCGGAAATTGTTCGGAACATTGGTGAAGTTGCTCTGGTCGACCGAGCATCGCGCCTTGTAGTAGGCATCGACGGGCTTTCCGTCGTCGTCAGTGGTGAAGGCGCCTTCGCTGATCCAGCGTATCTTGCCCGCCGCCGTGCCGTGCTCCGCCGCGTTGAAGGCATCAACCTTCAGCGTGCAGGGGTCATTCGGCCGGATAAAGCCGACGTCGCGGGACAGCACCTGGATCTCCGCCTCCAGCCGCGTCTTGAGCGGCATCAGCGTGATGAAGGGATCGCCCGGCTTCAGCACGGATCCGACCGAGAGCTTGGCAAGGGTGAGGACGACCGACGGCTCGGCAGCCGTCCATCGGACCAGGTCCTGATGCTTGATGGCCTTGTCGTAGGCTGCCCGGGCCGTATCCAAATTGTTGCGCGTCGTGACCAGATCCTGGCTCAGCTGCGCGTTCCACTGCTCGATGAAGGCCTTGCGATCGGCCCTCAGCGAGTCGAGCTGGTGTTGCGCTTCCAGCAGCGTGTTGTGCGTGTTGTCGATCTGACGCAGCAACTCCAGGCGCGTATCCTGCGACAGATACAGGTTCAGCTTGGACCCGCTGCCGCTTTCGGCAAGGGTCGAGCGCATGTCCTCGATCTTGCCGGCGATCTCGGCGCGTTGACCATACCGCTCGTCGTCCTTCTTCGCCTTCGAGATCGTCGCTTCGGTCTGGCTGATCTTGGAATCGTAACTCGTCACCTGCGCGCTGTACTGGGCGACGCGCTGGTCGTAGAGCGCCTTCTGCAAGGCGTTGTACCTGGCGGCATCCGGATCCTTGGCGTTGCCATACGACAGCGGCTTTCCGGACAATTCGGCCTCGTCACGCGCAACCTGCGCATCGAGGCTCGCGATCTGCAGCTTGTACTGGGTGACATCGGCTGCGGTGAAGGTCGAGTCGAGGGTCGCAAGCAATTGTCCCGTGTCGACCTGCTCGCCTTCCCGAACATCGATCGTCTTGATGATCGACGGGTCCAGGGCCTGCAGCACGTTGATCTGATCGACCGGAACGATCTTGCCGCGGACGCTGGTGATCACCCGATCGAGGCGCGTCAGGCACATGATCGCCACGATGGATACCAGCAGCGCCGACAGCACGAACAGCGTCGCACGCGCCAACATCGGCTCGGGCGCCTCGCGGATGGCGTCGGTTTCGGACTGGAACTGGCGAACGGTCGCGAGCGAAGCTTGATTAGGAGACAAGGGTCGGACTCCTGAAGTTAGGCTTGTCGTTGCGGCCCGTCGGAACGAGATGCGTGTTCTGCTGGTACCAGAGCGAACTGTAGATGTCGTTGCGCTCCAGAAGTTCCTCGTGGCGACCGATATCGTTGACCACGCCGCGATTGAGCACGAGGATCGCGTCGGCCTTCGTCAGCGACGACAGGCGATGCGAGATGATGATCAGCGTGCGGCCGTGCGCGATCCGCGAAATGTTCGCATTCACGATCGTCTCGCTCTCCGCATCGAGCGCGCTGGTCGCCTCGTCCAGGATCAGGATGGGCGGATTGACGATCAGCGCGCGCGCGATCGCGAGGCGCTGACGCTGTCCGCCGGAGAGGTTGGTGGAGCCCTCGTAGACATAGGTCTCGTAACCCCGCGGCAGCTTGTCGATGAACTCCTCGGCGCCGGCCAATCGCGCCGCCCTGACGACGTCGTCGAAGGTCGCGTCCGGCTTTGCCGCGGCAATATTCTCGCGGATCGTGCCGCTGAACAGGAAGTTCTCCTGCAGCACGACGCCGACGTTGCGCCGCAGATGGTCGACATCGTATTCGCGAACATCGATACCGTCGACCTTGATCAACCCGCCATAGTCGGAGTGCAGGCGCTGCAACAGCCGCGTGATCGTGGTCTTGCCCGAGCCGCTCTTGCCCATCACGCCGAGCGTCGTGCCGAGCGGAATCTCGAAGGAGATATTGTTCAGCGCCGGCGACACCGCGCCCTTGTACTTGAACGTGACGCCGGAGAACTCGATCAGGCCCTTCAGCGGAACCCGCACGCCATGGCCAGAGCGTCCCTCCTCCGGCAGCTGATTCACCAGATTGCCGACGATGGTGACCGCGGTGCGCGCCTCGTCATACTGGTTGATGAGTTGGGCCATCTTCATCAGCGGGCCGGCAACACGCTGCGACAGCATCAGAAAGGCAAACAGCGCCCCGACATAGACCGGATCGCCGCTCGATACGGCGAGGTAGACGCCGAGTGCATAGGGAGCGCTGACCGCCAACCGTTCCAGCGGACGGACCAGCGTCTGGATCATGTTTCCGGTCATGCCTTCGGCAAGACGCGCCTTGGCGGCGCGCGCCACGAGCACATCCCACATGTGCCGCTGGCGCGTGTCGAGCGCCAGCGATTTGATGGTCCTCATGCCGTTCAGGCTCTGGATCAGAAACGCCCCCTGCGCGCCTTCGGCGGCAAGAACCGCCGAGGAGCTCCGCCGGTACACGGGCAGCATCAGGATGAGCCAGACCACGATCATTGCGGCAAAGCCCAGCACCATCAGCGTCATGATCGGGCTGAAGAAGAACATGACGGGCAGGAAGAAGATCAGCGTCGTCGAATCGAGGACGGTCCCGAACAACTGCCCGGTCAGGAAGCCGCGAATCCGGAACACTTCGCGAATGTCGCGGGAAATCAGGCCGACAGGATTCTGCTCGAAATAGTCGATCGGCAGATTGAGCACCTTTTCGAACACGTAGGTCGACAATTTGACGTCGAGGCGTGCCGTCAAGCTCTGCACGAGGTATTGCCGCAGGAACGAGAACGCCGTCTCGAACAGGATGATCACCAGCATCGCAACGCACAGCACGTAGAACGTATTGTACGCCTTGTAGAAAATGACCTTGTCCGAGAGCAGCCTCCAGAACATGATCGGTGCCAGCCCCATGAAGCCCAGGACCAGCGCCGCGATCGCGACGTCGCGCATGATGCGCCGTTCGCGGAACACCAGGGCGACGACGAAACCGAAGCTGAACGGCTGCGTCTCGTCCGAAATCTCATAGTCGCGCTTGGCCATGACGACGTCGCCCGACCAGATGTCCTCAAAGCGCGGTTGGTCGATGACGAGCAGCGCGTCCTCGCCGGCATTCGGATCCTGCAGGACCACCCGGGAGCTGTTTTCATCGCCTTCGAGGCGCAGCAGCACCATGTGGCTGCCGTCGCGCAGCCGAACGATGGCCGGCAGCGCCCTCTTGAGATGGCTCAGGCTCTTCCAGTCCAGCGTGACGGCCTTTGCCGTCATGCCCGAGGAATTCGCGCACTTCAAAAGCTCGGCCAGCGTGACTTCCTGGTCGCCCAGGAGGTTGTCGTGGATCAGCTGGGACGGGGTCAGATGCAAACCATGCTGTCTTGCCACGATGACGAGACAAGCGAGCCCCGAAGGTGGCAGGGCCTCCACCGAAGGTGCGCCGACGAGCGAGAGGTGTTTGGTCATGGATGCCTCGAAGTTTCGACTGCGCAAGGTCCGGTCCCCAGCGAGATATAACTTATCACTGTTAGTTCGCTAACGCAGCATTTTCAGCGCGTCGCCCGAAAAAGATATGTTTCGCGGCAGGCCGCGAAGCCAGTTTCGAGCGCGTTCTCGTGCGACTTAACCAGGGAACCTTATAACATTGTTTAACATCGACAAATCACGAGTCGGCGGTCACCGTCTCCTGGAAGTCGAATCCGCAGGCCTCCAGCTGTGGCCTGATCCGCTCGTCCCTGGCCTCCGGCATGAGTGCCAGTGCACAGATCTCAAAATTCCCGCTCCGAACCGACACCGTCGGGAAACCGGCGCTGAGCAGCAGGTTCCCCATCCGCTCGGTCGAAAAGCCGGTCTTGTGCGCCATGTGGTGGCGCCCCTGCTCGATCGCGCCGGAATGCCCGTAGATCATGTCCAATGGCCGGATCGGACCTGCCGGCGAGACGTAAGCGATCGCACCGAGGCCGCGCGTCAACATGTGCTGAGCGACCGCCTCGAGGTCGGGAGACATGATCAGTGCGAATCCGTCCGGTTTGAGGACTTGGCGGAACTGGACGAATGTGGGGTGAACCTCATGGGCATAGAGGTGCTCCATGACATGAGAACACCAGATCGCATCGAACGAGGCCGCCGGGAACAATCGGGCAAGATCGGTAATCGACCCGACGACGTCGGGATTCACGCCGCTGTCGACGTCTAATCGAATCTCGTCCCATTCATGCGATGTCAGGAGCGGCTGGATGCGCTTGGTAACCGTCGATCCAGCGCCGGCATTCAGCATTTTCTTCGTGGCCAATTCGAGAGCTCCGCGGGTTCGTTAAGCGGCTGAGTTCTGCAGCGATCGTTCGTCTTGACCAAATGTGCCGGGGCCGCAGATAGCCGTCGGCCCCAGCACCGTCGTGTCAAGCGAGCGGCACGGCTTTACAAAAGCTACGTGGTCCGAATGTGACGAACTAACTTCTAACGTCGATTGGCTAAAATGCCCGGGGCGGAACTTGTGATTGATTTGATACATCCGACTCGGATCGGTCGACAAGGTTCCAATCGGAATGTGCGCATGCACTTCCCCTGACGCGAGCCGTCGAACTCATCGCAGGCGCGTCATGATCGTCAACCGCAGCCTATTCGATCATCAATCACCCACTTTTGACGGCCATGCCGACGATCGAAGAAAAAAGCGCCGCCTCAACCTCGGTTGGGGCGGCGCCTTCGCTTAGTGCAGACCTAGGATCTTACAGCTTGGTCGAGTTACCATCGTTGAAGATCAGGTATTCGATGTTGCTGATCTGGGTCACCTGACCATTGCTGAAGGTGATGTCCATAGAACCGTTCGATCCAGAGCTGATGTCGCTCACGTCGGTCGAAGCGTGATCCAGGAAGGTCAGGGAGTCCTTGTTGCCGCCACCGCCATCGATGGTGTCGCTGCTGGTGGCGTTGTTCAGGTAGAAGTAGTCCTGACCGGAGCCGCCAACCATCGAGGCCGTACCGGTGTCGGAGCCGACGAACGAGTCCTTGCCGTCGCCACCGATCAGCGTCTGCGTGCCCGAGCCGGCGACCAGCGTATCGTTGCCGGAACCGCCAAACAGCGTGTCGTTGCCGGCACCGCCATACAGCGAGTCGTTGCCGGCACCACCATCGAGCGAGGTCGCGTGCGACGCATCGCTGCCCGAGTAGAGCACGTCCTTGCCGTTGCCGCCGAACTCGGCAGCAGTCTGGGTACCGCCGACAAGGAGATCGTTGCCGTTGCCGCCATGCAGCGTGTCGACACCGGATCCGCCATACAGCGTGTCGTTGCCGGCGCCGCCGTCCAGGCTGTCGTTGCCCGCACCAGCGTACAGCGCATCGTTGCCCTTGCCGCCATCCAGTGTGCTCGAATTGCCGGCGGTGCTGCCGGACGCCAGCACGTCGTTGCCGTTGCCGCCGCTCAGCTGCGACGAGCTGCCGCCGTAGAGCGTGTCGTTGCCGGCGCCACCGTTCAGGGTGTCGGCACCGGAGCCGAACAGCAGATCGTTGCCCCTGCCGCCATCCAGCGTGCTGTGACCGGAGGCGTTGTCGACCAGCACGTCGTTGCCGGAGCCCGCATCGATCGAGTCGTGACCGGCACCGCCGAAGATGGTGTCGTTGCCGGAGCCGGTGAGAACCGTCGTGTCGCCGGTGTTGTTGACGAACACCTGATCGTTGCCGGAGCCGGTCGCAGCCAGCACGGGGGTGCTGCCGTTCACCGTCAGCGTGACGTCCTGATTGGTCGCCTCGATGATCGCCTTCAGGTTGGCGTCGGTGTTAACAGTGTTAACGGGGTTGGTTTCGATCAGAACATTGGCGTTCGGATCCGGGTTGGTGATCCCAGACCCCTCCTGCACCGGAATCGTCGCGCCGTTATCCGGGCTGGTGTATCCGATCCCCGCGTTGATCAGATAGTCAAGGATCTGTTGCTGGGTCGAGTGATCGATCGTGGAGTTGATCGCCGCTTTAAGGTCGGTCTGGTCTAGATTGTAAGTCGCCATCGATGTAGCCCCTGCTTGGGATACGAGGATTCAAGCCGCTCGCCCACACTTAAGCTGTTGATTCACAACTAGTTTGTTGCGATGCAACTCAAATGTGGACCCAGGTTACGAACTTGTTAAGTCCATTGTTAAGTCCGCTAGGCCGGAGTGTCAATCAGCAATGCGCTGTTAACACCTGGTTCCCTGAGATTTATGTGAGACTTAGCACCACTTCGTATGCACTATAACATTCAGCGCAGGGCAATCACCAATGTTAGCCGCGGCGCAAAAAAGGTAGTGATTATACGGGGTTTCACGGGGGCCCGGGATACCGCGGGCGCGCTGAATTTCACTGATGCCGCGAGCGCTTCGATGGGATTTTCTGATCTGAAAAAAATATTTCTGCATCGCGTGAGACGTTTTGCAAAAAAGCGTCAAACTTCGCAGCCGGCGCCCCATCGGCCAGTGTTATAACGCCGCCTGGCCGCGATTTGCGGGCTCGATCAAGCGAGATCCGAGGAATCACCCGCAGAATCAGCGCCGTTCGACCGCGCGATGAAAACCTGGCGCGACGCCGGTCGGACGCCGTATTGTAACAAATTAACATCAGATTTGGCGCAATATGTTAGCGACGCGCATGGAACCGGCGGCACGAGGCCCGATCGCGGGCCGAGCGCCGACCTGCGGCGATCATCCCCTGGCGGCGCGCGCGTAGATGGCCTCGAGCATTCTGCGGTTCTCGTCCGGCGCGTAGTGCTCGAGATAGGCGGCCCGTGCGGCCCGTCCCCATGCGGCGGTCAGGCCGGCGGCGCCGAGAACCTCACCGATCCGCTTTCCGAGCGCGGCCGCGTCGCCCGGCGGCACCAGCGCGCCGGTCTTGCCGGCGGTCACCACCTCGGCAAGTCCGCCGATCTCGGAGGCGATCACCGGCGTGCCTCGCGCGAAGGCTTCGACCACGACCATCGGAAATCCCTCGTACCACAGCGACGGCACCACCAATGCCTCGGCATTCGCCATTTCCCGCAGCACCTCACCGCGCGAGAGCCCGCCCAGGAACGCGACATGGCCGGACGCCCGAGCCTCGAGCGCGACGCGCTCAGGCCCCTCGCCCACGATCCGCAAGGGCACGCCGGTCCCCGCAACGGCATCGAGCAGCACGCCGACGCCCTTCTCGCGGCTCAGCCGTCCAACGTAAAGCAGCCCGCTGCGCGGCCTGGACGGATCCGGGGCCCCCGGATCGGCCATGAAGTTCGGCTTCACGTCGATCCGGTCGGCGTCGAAGCCGGCCTGCGCGAACAGGGTTTTGGCAAACTGCGTCAGCGCGATGAGGCGCAGCCCGGGACGCGTCCAGGTGCCGCGGCGCCGGTGCTGCGCGATCATGTAGGCCGAAGCGATCGAGCCCGGAAGCGATCCGCGGTAGCAGCGGTGCACGACGCCCCAGCGATGTCCACGGTCCAGGCACTTGTGGCAGATGCGGCCGTCGCGCAGCAGCATGCCGCCGGTGCAGATGGTGCGATAATTGTGCAGCGTCACCACCGCGGGCACGCGCTTTTGCCGGCAGAGATCGAACACGGCGGGCGACAGCAGCGGGAAGAAATTGTGGACGTGCACGACGTCGGGGCTAGAGCGGTCGATCGCCTCCGCCACGACCCGCTTTCCCTCCGCATTATCGGCGATCGACAGCGTGGTCGTGATGCGTGCGGGGAGCGAATTGATCGTCTCGTTGCTGACCGTGAGCGTTTCAACGCTGTGTCCTGCGGCGCGCAGCAGGTCGACTTCCGCTTCAAACACAACGTCCTCGCCGCCGCGTCCCTGATACCTGTTGTGGGCGACCAGGATCTTCATGATCGGGCCGGATCAGAGAACCAGCGCAGCTCGGTCACCAGGCTTTGGCCGCCCGCGAGCGTACCGGAGCCGATCAGCGTCGCTGAGGGCACCTTGAGATCGAAGGACGGCGAATACCAGCCGGCCGGCATGGTCTCGTCACCCCGATGCGGCATCCAGCTCAGTGCCGCCGGCAGATCGAGCTCGCCGCGCCCGCCCGGCCATGCCAGCTGCGCCCTGTGCCCTTCGAGCCTGCATTCGACGTCGGGACCGAGATGCCAGCTGAGGCTCGCCTGCACCGCAAGCCCTTCATCGGCAAGCACGACATCGGTGACGACGAGCCGCGCCGCCTGACGCTGCAATTGCACCGAGCGGCGATGCACGACACCTGCTTCGTCCCGATATCCCGAATGCTCCGCGACCCAGCTCGCATCCGCATCGCGATCGTCCAGGCCGCTTGCTGCGACAAGCCGGCTCTGCGCATGCCGTGTCCAGAGAAACGGCCCGCCCGACACCGACTGGTCGCGCGCGAACAGGCAGAGCGTGTTGTGCGCCAGCGTGGAGCGGAAGTAGGCCCGCCATCGCGGATCGCCATGGTAGCAATAGGTGCCAGGGTCGGCGAGGATCTCCACACCGCCGATCCTGCATTCGAGCGACAGCGCGTCCGCATGGGCGTGGGCGGCAATGCGGCCGAAGCCATGCGGGCCGTAGTCACAACGGCACCACACCGCGCGCTCGGAATCGATCAGAAAGGCCTGTCCCGCCCCTTCAAGCAAATGCGGGCGGCGCTTGGGCCGCCCAGCGATCGCACGGGCCTTAATGCCTTCGGTGAGCACAAGGGTGCGCAGATCGGGCTCCGGCGATTTAGGCCACCATGGCAGCCCGCCGAACAGGCGCGCACCGGTGGCGAGCAGGCCGAGCCAGCGATTGCCGGCGTGATCGTCGAGCAACAGGCCGATGCCGTCGTCACCGTCGCCCTGCCGCGGCGGATGACCGCGATCGTCCAGCATCGCGGCAATGACGTCGCTCATGCGGCACATCGTGGTCCAGACCGCATCGCCAAGCGGATGTCCGGACGACTGGCCCTGCACTGCCGCCGCCAGCAGCAGTTCGAGAACAAAGCCGTGATAGTCGGTCGCGAGCTCACTGTTGCTGCCGCAGGCGAGCGTCTGCGCAACGGCTTCGTGTGCCAGCGTGCCGGCCGATTGCTCACGCCATCGCGCACTGTCCTGGAAGAACGGAAACACGCAAGCCGCCACGAACTGCCCGGCAGCCTCCGCGATGAGGTGGTTGTTGGCCGAGGAGCCACGGCTTGGGAACTGCGACAGCCAGTATTGATGCGCATAGAGCTGCGTCAGGAACAGATCGTTGTTTTCGAACAACGCAGCAGCGCCGGGCCAATTCTGCAGCAGCTGGCGCACCCAGGTCCACGAGATCAGCCGTACGCCCAGCTCGATGCCGCTGATCCAGTGCGGGCCGCGCGGGAACGGATTTTCGCGCCACCAGCTCACCAGATGCTCGGCCGCGCGCCTGGCGTAGCGCTCGTCGGAGGTCAGGTAATACGCGGCCGCGAGCACCGTGAGATGGTGGTGACGCGACGGCTCCCAGATGTATTTGATGTTTCCGACCGCGGTCTCGTCACGATAGGGAACCGCGAACGCGTGCACGCCGGCCGGCGCCCGCTTCCCGCTTCTGATATCGACGAACCAGTCGGGCCGTTCGCCGAGGGCCCCATGATCCCTGGCGAAAATCCGCCACTGCCCGGCGAGAATCCGGTCGGCGCTCTGGATCAGCCGTTCGGCGGCCTGTCCCGGGGCGTGGGCGGGCAAAGGCAGCGGCTTCAGGCGCGGCTGCCGCGGGCCGGGAGCGAGCTTGGCGCCGGCGCGCCGTGCGATATCGGGCGGAGTGATCCGCCAGAGCAGATGCAGCACCTGGTCGTTCACCCGTCCGGCAAGCTCGGACGGCTCCATGCGCTGCAGCCTGCGCAGATACCAGGCCGGATTCATCTCAACGCAGTCGAGGCGCGCGCGACGCCCTGCTCCGCCGCGCCGGCCGTCAGATCGATCGGCATCCCGGCGGCCGCGCTTTCCTGGACGGCAAGTGTTGCGCGCGTGGTCGCCAGCAGCGAGTCGAGCGCAATCGGCATCGCAGCTCCCGATGCGACCGCAGCGATGAAGGCATCCAGCATCGGCCGCTGGCCCTTGTCGAGCCGCGCTGTCTTCGCCGTGCGCTGCCCGGCGTGCCAGACCTCGAAGCCCGAGAAATTGTCGAAGGCGGCAAAACCCGTGCTTGCCGATATCTCGAGCGCTTCCTTCGGCACCCGCGGATCGCCGCCGGTGAGATAGCTGAGGCTCGCGACCGAACCGTCGGCAAAATCGAAGGTGGCGACCAGATTGTCGACGTCCTTGCCCGCCATGCTCGCGAAGACACGCACCGGCTCGGCGCCGAGCCACCAGCACAGCACGTCGATGAAATGGCCGCCCTCGCCGACGAAGCGGCTGCCTTCGCTTTCGGCCTGCAGATACCAGGATGACTTCTCCAGCGGCCCGGCCATGACACGATATTGCAGGGTCTGCGGTCCTGCCGGCGCGAACGTCGCGCGCATGCCCTGCAGCAGCGGCGAAAAGCGGCGGTTGAAGCCGACCATCAGCCGGTTGTTGCCGGTTTCCCGGATCACCTGCTCCAATCGATCGAGCGAGTTTGTATCGATCGCCAAAGGCTTTTCGACAAACACCGCCTTGCCGGCGCGCAGCGCCTGCGTCGCGAGGTCGGTATGGGAGGCATGGCGCGTTGCGATCAGCACGGCATCGATGTCGTCGGCGCCGAGCACCGATGCCGCGTCCGTCGAGGCGCGCGCGAAGCCGAATTTGCGGACCGCAGTGGCGCCGCTCAGGCCGGTATTGGTGGCGACCTCGACGAGATCGACGCGCTGGTTGCTCGCAAGCTGCGGCAACAGCATGCTGGAGGCATAATTGCCGGCGCCGATGACGCCGAGCCGCACCCGGCCGCTGCGCGAGGCAACCGCCGGACGATAGATCATCTGCATCGCGCGGGGAGCGGCGTCCGGATAGGCGAACACCATGCCGAGGCCGACCTCGCCGCGGCTCATACGCTCGAACGCCGACGTCGCCTGCTCCAGCGGTACCATTTCGGAAATCAGCGAGGAGAAATCCAGCCGCCCGTCGGCGAGCAACGCGACGATCGCTTCCATATTGCGCTTCTCGGTCCAGCGCACATGGCCGATCGGATAATCGATGCCGCCCTCCTCATAGAGCGGATCGTAGCGGCCGGGGCCGTAGGAGCGCGAGAAGCGCACGTCGAGCTCCTTGTCGTAGAATTCGTTCCACGGCAGGTTCAGCGTGCATTTGCCGATATCGACAATGCGGCCGCGGTCGCGCAACAGTGCCGCCGAACGCGATGCGAGATCGGGATCGTCGCTGCCTGCGGTGATGAACACGCAATCGACGCCGTTGCCTGCGGTCAGCTGCTCGATCCGGGCGCGGAATTCGGCCGCGGCATCATCCGATGCGACGGCACAGACCGCGGCGCCCGCAGCTTCCGCCTGCCGGCATCGCGCCTCCAGCCTGTCAAGCCCGGCGACCACGACACCGGCGCTGCGCAGCAGCCGCACCATGATCTGCCCGATCAGGCCGAGGCCGATCACGCAGGCGGTCTCGCCGAAACGGATCTCCGACTGGCGCATCGCCTGCAGCGCGATCGAGGCGATCGTGGTGAATGCGGCCTGGTCCAGCGCAGCGCTGTCCGGCAGCGGCACGCAAAGGTTCACCGGCACCCAATTGTATTCGGCGTGGGTTGCATATTGATTGCCGCCGCAGCAGACGCGCTGTCCGACCGAGAAGCCGCCGACGCCCTCGCCGACCTCCACCACGGTGCCCGACAGCGAGTAGCCGAGCGGCGTGTAGGAATCGAGGCGGTTCATCACCTTCTGATAGGTCGCGAGCAACCCCTGCTGGCGGACCGAGCTCACCACCTTGGCAACCTGGTCGGGTCGCGCGCGCGCCTTGCCGAGCAGCGACAGGCGGCCTTCGGTGAACTTCATCATTTCGGTGCCGGTCGACACCGCGGAGAACGCCGTGCGCACCAAAACCCCGCCGGGGCGGCAGCGCGGCGCCGGCACATCGATCAGCTTGAGCTCGCCGCTCTTATAGTTCTGCGCGATCTGCTTCACGGTCGGTCAATCGCCTCAAGTTAACAGCGCTCCTTGTATCGCGCCCGCCGCCCGCAATGAAGCCAGGAACATCGTCATAATTATCTCACTGCCGGAGACTTAACATTGCTATCATTCCAGCAACAGGACCGGTTTTGGCGAGATCTCGACCTCGCCGCTGGCGACAGGCCCTTCGCCGCCGTCGAGGCCCTGGTAGAGGCTAAAATGCGGGTCGACCCGATAAACGGACCGGCCCTTGGTGGTCCAGAGGATCAGACCGTTGCGGCCATCCGGCAAGCGAAGCTCGACGCGCCAGGTCGACGGCGACGTCCTGCCTGCCGCCACGACGCTTGCACCGACCAGCCAGGACTGGATCGTGCGGTAGGCAATTCCGCTCGGCAGCAGCCCGCGCACCGGGTCCCATAATTTTCCAAAGTCGCTGCCGCCTCCGGCAAACTCGTACCAATAGAAGCGGTCGACACCGCTGATCCATTTCAGGATGTATGCGCGCGCCAGACACCCGTCGGGATTGTCCTCATAGGAGGACCAGCCGGCCTCGGTGTCCCAGATCGGCCTCGCGGACAGGTCGTGCGCGGCGAGGATTTTCTTGAAGCGCGCAATGATTCCGAGCACCGCCTCGGGTTCGCTCGTGTAGCCGTGGAAGGCGAACACATCGGCATATTGTCCGCCACCTTGCGCCATGAAGGCTTCTTGCCAGCGATACCCGTCCGGCGTGCCATTGGACGGCGGCGTCAGCACGGTCAGCGTGGGGTCGCTGGCTTTAATGATCTCGTAGGCCCGCTTCTGCAGCTGGACCATGGTCGCGATATCGCCCGAGTAATATTTGGGATCCTCGGGCTCGTTCCAGATTTCCCAGTATTTGATGCGGCCGGCGGCACGCGTGACCGCCGCACGCACCCAGTCGTCCCATGACGCGAGATCGGCCGGCGGTGAGCTTGCGCCCGGCGTGAACGCCGGCGGCGCATCCTTCACCGACGCGGCCCATCGCGGCGTATAGGCGAGATTGAGGACGATCTCGACGTGCTCGCGCTCCGCCGCGGCAAGGATGGCGTCGAAGCGCGCCCAATTGTAGATGCCGGGCGCCGGATTGATCTGCGCCCAGTAGATCGCGCCCCACAGCCGAACGCCGTCGAATTTGAGCTCGGGCCAGGGCTGCGACTTTGGCTGCGACTGCCCGATCGCGTTGATCGTCATGCCGAAAAGCGTCGGCGGGATCACCGCATTCACGCGGCTCGCATTGAGCGCATCGTATGCCGTCAAACCAGCCCACTGCAGCGGCCATTTGTAGGCCAGCGGCAGCAGCGCGCTCAAAACCAGCGCAATCAATGCCCTTTGGCCCCAATCCCACACTCTGCCTGCCATGTCCCTGTCTCGTCGCCGTCACATCCGCGCCGGGATTGCATAGTGGAAGCCGCGCATGTTAATGCCGATGTTAGTCGGATTGTGATGTTGTTAGGTCAATGGTATAGATCATCGCAGATGTCGAGAGCTGAACCATCACCGCGGCGGATCCTGATCATCGTCGAGAACCTTCCGGTTCCTTTCGATCGCAGGGTGTGGTGCGAAGCAACGTCGCTGCGCAAGGCGGGTTATGAAGTTTCGGTGATCTGCCCGAAGGGCCGCGGCCATGACGAATCCTACGAATGCCTCGAGGGCATTCACATCTACCGTCATCCGATGCCGGTGGAGGCGCGCGGGATCGCCGCCTACCTGATCGAATATCCGGTCGCACTGTTCTGGGAAACGCTGCTGGCGATCAAGGTGGCGTGGAAGCACGGCTTCGACGTGATCCAGGGCTGCAATCCGCCCGACCTGATCTTCCTGATCGGCCTGTTGTTCAAGCTCGGCGGCAAGCGCTTCGTGTTCGATCATCACGACGTCAATCCGGAGCTCTACGAAGCAAAATTCGGCCGCAAGGATTTCTTCTGGCATCTGCTGCGGCTGGTCGAGTATCTCACCTTCAAGACGGCGAGCATCTCGATCGCGACCAATGAATCCTATCGCGAGATCGCGATCGCGCGCGGCGGCATGCCCGCCAATCGCGTCTTCGTGGTGCGATCCGGCCCCAATCTCGACCGGGTGCGCTCGCGGCCGGCCGATCCGGCCTGGCGCCGTGGCCGGCGCCACAGCGTCGGCTATGTCGGCGTGATCGGTCAGTCGGAAGGCATCGATCTGCTGCTGCAGTCGATCGGCCACATCGTGCACGATCTCGGCCGCACCGACATCCAGTTCAACATCGCCGGCACCGGGCCGGAGTGGAATGCGGTGGTCAAGCTCTGCGAGGAGATGCAGCTCTCCGACTACGTGAACTTCACCGGCGCCATCGCGGACGACGCGCTGTTCACGATGCTCTCGACCGCCGACGTCTGCGTCAATCCGGACCGCGTCACGCCGATGAACGACATCTCCACCATGAACAAGATCATGGAGTACATGGCGCTCGGACGACCGATCGTTCAGTTCGATGTCCGCGAGGGCCGGCGCTCGGCGCTCGACGCCTCGCTCTATGCCGCGAAGAACGATCCGAGGGATTTCGCCAGCAAGATCATTACGTTGATCGACGACCCGTCATTGCGGCAGTCGATGGGGGCATTTGGCCGCAACCGCGTCGAGCGTGCGCTGTCGTGGACACATGAGGAGCCGAAGCTGCTTGCGGCCTATGAGTCGTTGTTTGCCGGGACGGTGCCCGCGCAAAGCCGTGCGCCGCGCGCGCATGCACCCGCCGAGCGGCCGACCTCGCAACCGTCCAGCGCGAACGCAGCCGCCGGGCGGGCATCGTCTTGAACGCGCAGCCGCCTCACTCACGTCAAACGCGACGCGGGTGCGGCCACGCGCACGTCCTGGATTGTTGAAGGTCGAAGCATGAACGTCAGCATTTTCGGCCTCGGCTATGTCGGAACGGTCTGCGCCGCCTGCTTCACCGAGCTCGGCCATCAGATCATCGGCGTCGACAAGAGCGTTGCGAAGGTCGACCTGATCCGCGAAGGCAGATCGCCGGTCGTCGAGCCGGGCATTTCGGACAAGGTGGCGCACGCGGTGGCAACCGGTCAGCTGACCGCGACCACCGACGCCACCGAAGCGATCGTCAACAGCGACATATCGCTGGTCTGCGTCGGCACGCCCTCGTCCGGCAACGGCAATCTCGACCTGACCGCGATCCGACAGGTCGCGATCGAGATCGGCCGCGGACTGCGCGCCAAGAACGCACCGCACACCGTGACGATCCGCTCCACCGTGCTGCCCGGCACCACCCGCGGCACCGTCGGACCGCTGATCGAGGAAGCCTCCGGCAACAGGATCGGACGCGATTTCGACCTCGCCTTCAATCCGGAGTTCCTGCGCGAGGGCAGCGCGATTGCGGATTTCAACGCGCCGTCCAAGACCGTGGTCGGCGCCTTCAACCAGGAAACCGCCGACCGCGTCATGGCGCTTTACAAGGATCTGCCCGGCGCCAAGATCACGCCGCCGGTCGAGACCGCGGAACTGGTGAAATATGTCGACAACAGCTGGCATGCGCTCAAGGTCAGCTTTGCCAACGAGATCGGCACGATCGCGAAGACGCTCGGCATCGACGGGCGCGACGTCATGAACATCTTCATGCAGGACACGCGGCTCAACATCTCGCCGGCCTATTTGCGGCCGGGCTTTGCCTTCGGCGGCTCCTGCCTGCCCAAGGACGTCAAGGCGCTGAAACACCTTGCACACAGCCGCGGACTGTCGACGCCGGTGCTCGAAAGCATCCTGCCGAGCAATGACATGATCATGTCGCGCGGCGCCGACTGGATCCTGTCGCATGAGGGCCGCCGCATCGCATTCCTCGGAATCAGCTTCAAGGCCGGCACCGACGACGTCCGCGACAGTCCCTTCGTGAGGCTGGTGAAGAACCTGCGCGGCGAGCGGCGCGACATCCGGATCTACGACCCCAATGTGCAGCTGTCGCAACTGATCGGCGCCAACCGGGAATTCCTGATGCGCAATCCGGAGCTGGTCGGCCTGTTGAACGACGATGTGACCGCGACCATCGAGTGGGCCGACATTATCGTGCTGACGACGGCCGATCCGCGCTTCGTTGCGGCGCTGACTGCGACCCGTCCCGACCAGGTCGTGCTCGAACTGTCGGAGATCGGATTGCCCGAGCAGGTGCGCGCCAAAGTGAGCGGCTTTCACTGGTAGGGAATATCATGGCCACCATGGGCCAGACCCGCGAGCGACCCGAAATCCGCTTTCACGACGAGATTTCGTCGGGATGGGAGACGCTGCATCAGAGCCGTACCTTCAAGGCGCGGACGGCCGCGATGTTCGGTCTGGTCGGCAATGCGGACCTCAACGGGCAGCGCTGGCTCGACGCCGGGTGCGGCACCGGAACGCTGTCCCGCCTGCTCGCCGCGCGCGGCTGCGACGTCACCGGCGTCGACGCCTCATCGGAGATGATTGCGGCGGCTCGCAGCCACCTCGCCGACGGCACGCTCGCCGGGCGCCTCACATTCCAGCAGATCCCGACCATCGCTAGCCTGCCGTTTCCCGATCGATCCTTCGACGGCGCGCTGTGCGCGAGCGTGCTGGAATATGTTCCCGACGTGGCGCAGTGCCTCGCCGAGATTCATCGCGTGCTCAGGCCTCGCGGGCTGCTGCTGCTCTCGATCCCCAACCGAGACTCGCTGCTGCGCCGGGGCTACAGGCTCGCGCATGCGGCCTCTTCACGCGTGTCGGCGCGGCCGCTGTTTCGCTATCTCGCGTTCTCCAAATTCGACACCTCGCCGGCGGCCATGCAGGGTCTGCTTCGACAACACGGCCTCACGATGCTGGGGAGCAGCTTTGCCGGTTCCCCGCTCCCCCCGGCGCTCGATCGCCAACCCGCAGTGGGCACGCTGATCAACATCCTGGCCCGGCGCGACGATTGACGTGGCAGGCGGATGGCCGCCTCAGGCCTTGATCGCCATCAGCGACTTGGTCATGCCGAGATAACGTTCGCGATAGATCTTCGCGTCGGGAAATGTTTCCGTCATCTCGCGCCAGTCGAACAGGTGCCAGTCGGGCGCGGTCCGCTTGAACCAGAAGCGATTGAATATATTGATCAGCGCGATCTGCGGCCGCCTTGGCAGCAGGACGATGATGCCCGGCAGCCAGGTATGGCTCTCGATCGGAAAATACCGGTACGGCGTCTGCACGTAGAAGGACTTCGCGACCCGCGAGATCTCGCCCGCAAAGCGGTTCTGGTGCTCGCGCGCGATATTCAGGAACGTTGCGTCGCTCTCGATCGCGACGACATCCTGCTTTGGTCCGGTGACGTGTTCGATCACCGACGAGCAAAAGCAGAAGTCGAACGCCTGATCGTCGAACGGCAGGCGCTCGGTCTCCTGCAGCAGAACGGTCTTGAAGCCGAAGCGCTCGCGTGCGGCCTTCAAATCGTCGGCCGATATGTCGCAAACCGTGATGTCGGTATGGCGGGGCAGGATCGCGCGAATGTGCCGGCCGGTGCCGCCGCCGAGATCGAGGATCTTCGCGTCGAGCGGCAGGATTACGGTGCGGACGAGGAATTCGCCGCGCCGCTGGCGTGCCGCATTGGAAAATCGGGCTTGGATCGCACCCAGCAAGCTCAGTCTCCTGCTACCGGTCGGTTCGAACTGGCACGGCCTGCGCGATCCCTCACCCAACGATGCATCGATTTTCCTGTCGCGCTCACTTGATGGCCTCGAAGTAGATCGACTCGTCCGGCCGGTTGTCGAGCCGGTCGATGTCGGGACAGACGCCCTCGCGATAGGCACGGGTGTGGGTTTCCGAACAACCGGCGTCGCGGAACAGGGCCGCGAGCGAGGCACGGGTAAAGCCCCAGTGATGCGCAAAGGCGGCCTCCTTGCGGCGATCGATCTCGAACACGCCCTTGAGGAAAGCCTGCGGCGCCGCCGGATCGTAGAGCGCGACGATGCGCTCCATGTCGGGGACGACGATCCGGCACACCCCGCCAGGCGCCAGCACCCGCGCGATCTCGCGCGCCAGCCGCTCGACCTCGTCGGGAAACAGGTGCTCGAAGACATGCGCGCTGAATACCGCCGAGAGGCTGCGATCCGCGAACGGCAGCGGCCTGGTCAGGTTCATGTGGCGCAGCCCGGCGAACTTGCCCTGGCGATGCTCGGCATAGCGGGCATCGCTCAGCAGGCCAGCGAGATGCAATGCCCTGGCCGCGAACGGCATCCGCGCGATCCACAGGTGCATCGTGATGTCGGTATTGATCCAGCCGTCGATGCCGCAATTGAAGGCGCCGATATGCAGCCTTTCGAGCGATCCGCCGCGCGCGTCGTCGGTCATGTCCGCTCCCGCGCCGAATTGGTCAACACAACCGTGATCACCGACGCCGTACTGGAGGCCACCATCGCCGCAACCGCGCCCATCACCTGCCAGACCTCCGCCGCGAACGGCAGGACACAGCACAGCGCGACAAGGCCGGCGATCCGGCTCAGCATGAATCGCTGCGGTTTGCCGGTCGCAAACAACGGCAGCGCGAGGCCGAGCCACACCGCGTCGAGCGCCATCGCAGCGCCCATCAAGGCGAGGCTGCCGGTGCCGATCTCGTAACTCTGTCCGTGGATGACAAGCGCCAGAATGCGCTGGCCGAGCAGCACGACCGCCGTGCCGTAGGCGGCCGCGATCGACCCGAGCAGCAGGGCATTTTCGCGCGCGGCCGCGGCGACTGCGCTGCGCCGGCCGGCGCGCAGTTCGGCCGCGATTTCCGGCAGGCGAACCGAGAACATCGTCGCGCAGAACTGGCTGAGCGGTGCGAACACCAACAGCAGGATCCGCAGCGACGCGCTCGCGTCCAGCCCGATCAGGAAGCCGCAGACCGGGATCAACCCGATGCTGCCGATCCAGTAGGTGAGCGAGGTCGCGACGAACCAGCGACCGTTTCGAAACAGCCGCTGCAGCGAACCGCGGAAGATTCTGGCTTGCGGCCGGGCCAGCTCGCTGGTGCGGGCCAGCAGCAGGCTGCCGGCGAGCGCGGCCGAGATCGCGATACACGCCATCGCCGCCGTTGCGCCGGCGAGCTTGAGCGCGATCATCAGCCCGGCCGAGACGACCAGCGCCACGCAATAGGTCAGCGAGGACGCCAGCGCGCGCGGCAGTCTGCCGTCGAGATAGCAAATCCGGCGGAACATGCTCTGCAGGCGAACCGCCGGGATCGCAAGCCCGGTTGCGATCACGAGCCTACCGGCGTCTCCGCCGACGGCGACGATTACAAGGCCCGCACTCACCAGCAGAAGGCCGAGCGCACCCGAGGCGAGCAGTGACGACAGATAGAGGCCGAGCCGCAGCTGCGGCCATAGCGATTTCGGGATGCGGTGCGCGGTCGCCGGCAACCCGTCGTCGAACAGGCCGCGCAGAAACACCGCCTCGATCAGGATCGAGAATGACCAGGCGACGCTGAACCTGCCGAATGAATTGATGTCGAGCACATTGGCGAGCACGATCGTCAGCACGAAGGCGGACCCGCTCAGCAGCGCCTGATCGATCAGGCCAAGCGCGACATTGCCCCCGGCACGCCGCAGCCGGCGAAGCAATCCGCTCATGGCACCGGCGACCCGGGTCTGGGCCGCCGCCCGGTCCAGCCTGTCGGTCAACGCGCTCACGCCTCACTCACCCGTAGTCTGTTGAACGTGCGCCGCGGCGCCATTTGCAGCCTGGCCTCCGGGCCGAAATAGCACCAGAACACCAGCACGCAGCCGAAATAATTGTGCAGCAGCTGGCTGGAGTCATTGGCCGACGCGATCACGACGAACAGCAGCATCGCGAACGGCGCCATACAGTACATCCCTCTCCGCTCGAACGCGAAGACGATGGTGTTCCACAATGCGAGCGCCAGCAGCAGCATATAGAGCGCACCGCCCAGCAGGCCGAACTGGAGAAAGGCGTCGAGATAGGAATTCTCGAATGAGCCGAACTCGGTATTCCACGGCGCCATGCTCGTCAGTTCGTTCACGGGCGAGTTCGGCAGTTCGTTGAAGAATCCCGAAAACCCGTAGCCGAGCCAGGGGTGCTGCCAGAAGAAGTGCGGCCAGACCGACCAGAGGAACGAGCGGCCGGTCAGGTTTCCACTGCGGCCGACCAGCCCGTACAACTCGTCGCTCGGCACGGCGAACACGACAAGCGCAACGAAGGCGAGGCCGAGCCAGTAGATCGAGGCAGCGCCCCTGTGCCCGAGCACCACCAGCAGCAGCCCGAAGGTCACGGCAAGCGCCGTCAACATGCTGATCAGCGGTCCTGCGGCGCCGGCCGCGGCGAGCGCGAAAAAATGACATCCCATCAGCAGCAGCGTCCAGCCGAATTGCCGCCGCGGCCCCGCCAGCATGCGCACGAAGCAGATCAGCACCATCAGGCCGAAGAAGGCGCCCGCGAGGTTCTTGTGACCGAACACGCCGGCATAGGCCTGGGTTCCGAGCACCGTCGGCCGGTGCAGCGGGTCGTAATCCCATTGCGAGCCGATTACCGGAAACAGCAGAACGTGAACGATCAGCACCACGATCCCGATCCGGAACAGCGTATCGACGAGACGATCGACCGGGCAGCTGATCACAACCCACGCCGAGAACATCGTGGTCAGCAGATACATCGCGAACTTGATCGACGAGCCGGCGGGGTCGGCGCTCAGCGCCAGCGATACCAGGGCGAAGGCGATGAACGTCAGGTAGAGATGCGATTGCAGCATCAGCAGGCCGAAGCGCTGCCGGTCGATCGCAACGTGCAGCATCAAGAGGAGGTAGAGCAGCAGCCATGCGCCGCGGAACAGCGTGGATTCCCCGGCCCTTTCCGCGAACGAGATGCCCTCGATGAAATTGAACAGGAAATAGATGCAGCCGAGCACCATCACCAGATAGGCGTGCAGAAAGACATCGGTTCGCAGCCACCATCTGCCGATCATTGCACGGCCTCCTGCCGGGCCGGCGCCCTCAAGAGGTGATCGACCGCGGCGGTGAAACGCGCCGCGGCGTCGGCAAGCGCATCGCGTCGCACGCTCTGCCGGGCGTGCCGCGACATCGCTTCCCAGCGCGCGGGATGTTCGAGCAAGCCGCGCGCCGCATCGACCCAAACCTGTTCATCGAGCGCGCAAACATAACCATTGTCCTGGTCACGGACCAACTCACCGCCTGCCCCGACATGGGGAGACACCAGGCAGGGAACCCCGCACTGCAGGGCCTCGTTGCACACCAGGCCCCATGGTTCCAGCAATGAGGGCAGCAGCAGCAGCCGCGACTGCAGAAAGACGTCCGATATCGCCTGCCACGGCAGGTAGCGGTCGTGGCGGACATCGATGCCGGCACCGCCGAGCCGCGCCAGCATGCGCTGTTCGGCGGCGCCGGACCCGACCACGCGCACCTTCAGCCCGGGCACGATCCGGCCAAGCGCGATCGCGACGTTCTCGAAGAAGATCGCGTTCTTGGCGTCGTCATTGAGGCGGGCGCACCAGAGCAGATGAAATGGACGGTCGTGGAATGCCGGCACAATCGCCGGCGGATCCCATGCCGGCACCAGCGGCACCACGAACAGATCGTCGGCACAAACGCCCTCGCCGCGGAAATACGCCCTGCCCTTGTCGCTGCAACACACCACTGCGTCGCACTGGCGCAGCAGCCAGGGCCGCGCCAGACGGTGATAGGCGGTGTTCGGCATCGTCTCGCGCCAGCCGTCGATCGTCAGCGCGAGCGCCTTGCCGTTGGTGCGCGCCCATGCCGCGCCGGCCAGCATCGAGGGATACAGGCCGTTGACGAACAGCAGGTCGGGCGCGAGCGCATTCAAGGCACGTCCGATTCCGATATTGACATGGGTGTGACGCGACCGCGACAGCGGGATCGATACACCCGGCACCGTGCGCGTGACGTAGCGCGGCGTGAACGAGCCGGCCCAGGCGCGATCGACCTCCTGCGGCGTACAGGACAGTACGGCGAGATCCAGCCCACGGCTGGCCAGCTCGTTGTAGAGACGGTTGGTATAGGGTGTGATCATGTTGTTGAAGACGACCACGCGCGGCGCCATGGCTTATCGGTCCTGTGGCGGCGCCGAGTCGTGCCGGCAGATCGCCCCGCAATGATAAGTCGCAAGCCGGGTCGCGACCCCTGGGCTGATCGTCAACAGCGACTTCCGCACGATGCTCTTCGCGAGCCCCTTCATCCGCGACGAATGAAAAGCATGCACCGGCAGGCTGTGGTCCCAGGTGCCGAAGTCCTTGACCTTGAGCCCCACAGTCTCCAGCAGCAGCCGAAACGTATCGGGCGTGTAGAAATTGATATGGCCGATGTCGAGCGTCGATTGCAGCGCCCGGCGACTGGTCCGCGCGTGCAATTCGCAGGGCACCTCGACATAGATGAAGTCCCGCGAGACGCGGGCGAGTTCGTAAAGCAATGCGCGCGGTTCGGGCACGTGTTCCAGCACGTGGCTGGCATAGACGAGGTCGAACGATCCGTCGGCGAACGGGATCGTCGTACCGTCATAGCTGGACCAGCGGAATGGAGCTGAAGCTGCGCCGTCGATCTCCAGATTGGTCGCGGGATCGATCACGTCGATGCCGGTGAAGTCGCGGCCGACGCCGATCGCCGACAGCCGCGCCAGCACGGCGCCGGTGCCGCAGCCGACCTCGAGCACATTGCCGACCCTCGCGGCGGCTGCGCCGAGCAAGCCGGCGATATGATCGGCCTTGTCGACCGCGCAGACGCGGCGCCAGTCGCGCTCCTGCGCCGAATAGACGCCCTCATAATGCGCGTTGTGCTGTCCGACGCAAAATTCCATCGTCATGGCCTAGCCCTCGCCTCCGGCGGCATTCGGGCAAGCTCGTCGAAGCGGTCGTTCGATTTGTGCTGCCAATTGCGCCGCTCCGCCGGCGAGCGGCGGTCGAGATCGTATCCAATATCGGCCATGGTGCGGGTCAGGATGTCGACGTTCCGTAGCGGGACAGCTGCAAGGCCGGCCAGCAACTTGTCGCGGTGCGCCCAGCCCGGTCCCTTCAGGAGATCGATTGCCTCGGTGTACAGTTCGGTCTTCACGAGACGCGCGAACTCGGCAACCACGTCGGACGAAAGGTCGGCCGGCAGCGCGTCGAACATTGTAAGCGCCATCGCGCTGCGCTTGACCACGATCCAGCCCTCGTTCGGTCCGAGCCGGTACGACATCCGCAGCAGGTCGAAATTGGCGTCGCTCAAACCTTGCCTCGTATTGCGAAGCCAGAACAGCACCAGCCAGAGATAGGGATCGGCCGGCGCGCAGCCGAGCGATTTGCGGACAGCTTCGTCAAGCTCGCCCATCCGGGCGTCGACCTGCTCGCCGGATGCGAGCGCGTTCTCGGCGCGCCGCAACCGGATCACCGCCGCGCTGCGATCGATGGCCGGCATGCAATCCCTTTCCGCCACGGCGCGCGACAGCAGCGGACCGAGGTCATCGAGTTCGGCGTCGCTGACCGGTACGTTGCGAAGAATCAGGTCCTTGGCGCCGTCGAGCCGGGCCTGATCGACAAAGTCCGGCAAGGTGGTGGTGCCCCAGGCGACGGACGAGCACGCGACCGCGGCCAGCAAGCCGCGCGCAAGCCAGGCGGCTGCACGCCCGGGCATCCCACCGTGCGCCTCACTCGGTGTAGCCATATCGCCCATAGTGCGAGTTGTAATAGTAGTTCTTGCCGCCGTAGCCGCTATAGCGGCTCATCGCCGCAATATCGGCCTTGTTGAGCACGACGCCGAGCAGGTTCTCGTTGACCGCTCGCGCACTGCGCAGCGCGCGCTCGACCACCTGCACCTGGGTCTTGCCCCATTCCACGATGAAGACGAAGGAATCGACGAAGTGGGCGGTGATACGGACATCGACCACCGGCGTGAGCGGCGGGAAATCGACGATCACGTAATCATAATGGCTGCGGGCCCCGTCGATGAAATCCCTCATCTGGTCGGAGGCCAGCACGTCGTGCGAATGCGCGATGCGCGAGCGCGTGGCGCCAGGCAGGAAGGCGAGGCCGGTCTCGGGATCGCGCCATAGCGTGTCCTGCAATGTCGCATTGTTCGACAGCACGTCGAGGATGCCGCGCTCGGCAGTCGCGGCGACCTTGCGGCTGAGCGAGGGATTGCGCAGGTCGCAATCGATCAGGAGCACGCGGGCCCCGCTCTGGGCAACCAGTTGCGCAAACACGAAGGCGAGCGTCGACTTGCCCTCGTTGGGCAGCGCCGAGGTCAGGCCGAGGATCTTTGACGGCTTGGTGACGTTGAGGTCGGCATTGACCTTGATCGAGCGGATCGCTTCCGAGAACCGCGAGAACGGCGAATCGATCGCCGCCCACAGCACCGGCTCGTCGCCGCGCCGGATCGTGCGCGGACCGATCGGCAGATTGGGACGACCGGCGACCGGCGCCTTGATCTGGCCCGGCGAGACGCGGGGAACGATGGCGACGCAATCGGCCTCGAGGATCGTCTCGACCATTTCAGCGGTGCGGAACACCCGGTCATAGAGGTCGCGCAACACGCCGAGCCCGAGCCCGGCGATCAGGCCGCCGAGCGCCGAGAGCGCGAGCACGACCAAGGTCTGCGGATGGCTCTTGCCGAGCGGACGCGAGGCGCGGGTGATCACCCGCGCCTCGCTGACCGGGAACGACTGCTGCTGCACGTTTTCCATGTAGCGCTGCAGGAAATTGTCGTAGAGCGAGCGATAGGTCTGCGCCGAGCTCTCGAGCTCGCGCAGCGTGACCTGCGCCTGGTTGGTCGACTGCGACTGCGACACCGAGTCGTTGACGGCGCGCTCGATCTCGTTCTGGCGCTGCAGGGCGATCGCATAGTCGCTCTTGTAGCTTTCGGCGAGCCGCTTCAGCTCGTCCACGATCGACGATTGGATCTCGCGCATCTGGTTGCGCAGATTGACGGCGGCCAAATGATTGTAGCCGTAGCGCGACGACCAGTCGGCCTCGCGATTGGCCAGCTCGAGATATTGCGAGCGCAGCTTGGTAATGACCTGGTTGTTCAGGGTATCGGCCACCGTCGCATCGGGGACGCCCCCCTTCACCACCGCCTCGATGCGGTCGAGCTTGGCCTTGGCGTCGGTGACCTGCGACTTCACGTGGAGCAGCTGGGTGTTGAGCTCGCCGAGCTGCTGCTCGTTGAGCAGCTTGCCGCTGGAGGTGACGATGTTGTTGGTCTTCTTGTAGTCGAGCACCGCGCGCTCGGCGTTGGATGCCTGCGTGCGCAGCTCCTGGATGCGGTCCTGCAGCCAGACGCTGGCGCGCCGCGTTGCCTGATACTTGGAATCGAGCTGGTCGACGATGTAGGCGTCGGCGACGGCATTGGCGATCTGCGCCGCGCGCTCGGGATCGAGCGATCGGAAGCTGACCTCGATCACATAAGTCATGCCGCGGCGGCGGACGTCGAGCTGCTTCTGGAACGTGCGGACCGCGCGCCGGGTCCGGTCGAACTCGGTGGGCGGCGCGCCGCCGGCGAGCAGGCCGGACACGAAATCGACCACAGCTCCTACCGCGCCGGCCCTCGAGCCGACGAATTCCGGATCCACGTTGAGCTTGAGGTCGCGGATCACCGCGAGCGCCACATTCTCCGATTTCAGGATCTCGACCTGGCTCTCGACCGCGGCGGAATCGACCGGGGCCTCGCTCACCGGCGATTGCTGCTGGAAGGCCTGGAATTTGCGCGTGTCGATGATCATCGTGGCAAGCGCCGTATAGCTCGGCGCCGCCGTCATCAGATAGCAGATGCCGCCGAACAGGCAGAGCCCGGCGGTCCCGAGGATGACCCAGTATTGCCGGAGCAAATAGGTGCCGAAGGCGTCGAAGGTTTCCGCCAGCGACGGCAATTCGGCCGGACGATTTCTTAAGTCGACAGACGGCGAAATCTGGTTGCGCTGAAGCATTTCGTCCTATCGCCGCGCCGGCAGGTTGATGCCTGCCCTCGCGCCCTCCAATGATCCTGCGAAGCGTCCCGCCGCCGACACCGAAGCGCGTTGCTGCAGAGAGTTCTCCATTGGCGATCGGACGTCCGCTCAGGGAGTTACTGTTGAAATGAGTGTGGTGCCGGTGCCCGTGGCCGTACCGGTCGTCGTGCTACCCGAACTGCTGACCGACGAGGTGAAACTGAAAATGCCGGTGTTCACGCTGTTGCCGTCGATGGCCTCGAGCGTGCCGCCTCCGGCGCCGCTGGCACCGAGCGCGCTGGTCTGGCCGCCGGATGCACCGGCGCTGCCCGCGCCGCCGGCGCCGGTCGCAGCGGTGCCGCTGTCGCCCGACGCAGCGGCAAACGCCATCACGGCGTCGAGATCCTTGGTGTCGGCAATCGCCTGCTGGATGCGCGTCGCGTAGGGCTGGTTGCTGCGCACCACGATGCGCGCGGCCTGCGCGAGACCGGCGGCGATCGCCGTCTTCTGATCCTTGCTTGCCTTGGCGAGCAGCGCAATCAGCGGGTCGAGCGACGTCGGATCGTTGAGCGCGAAATCGCGCGCCCGCGAGGTCAACTCCACGCCCGCATTCGGATATTGGGTCAGCAGCTGCTCCGGATTGGCCTTGAAATTGGTGACCGCCTGGGACAGCTGGATCAGTCCGCCAGGGGTCTCCGCCATCGCCGCGCCACCGGGCACCGCGAGCACCAACATCACCAGCATCGCGAGGCGCGGAGCGGAAAAACCGCCGGATCGCTCAAATGTGAACACAGCTATCTCCCTAACGAATACTAACAGTTCGTTAGCATAGTCAGAGTTATCGCGCCAATTAAATAGCCTCGCCGGCCGCGCCCCCGCTTCGGCGCGCCAAATCAACGTTAACCTGCCGCCCGACCGTAACATGGGCGTCACGGTCGGAGCCGCCACCGGAGCCGCCCCTGCCCGAGCGGAAGGATTGCGACAGGCCTGCCCCGAGCAAGGCCGCGATTACAACAGCATAGCCGGTGATCTGGAGCGAGAAATCGATCATCGAATGGAGCGCGCCGGCGGCCGACGCGCAGAGCGCCGCGAGCGGCACGATCACGTCGCGGCGGCGGGTCCGCACGCCATGCGCGAGCACGCCGAACGCTGCGAGCAGCGCGATCATGGTGGCGCCGGCCATTAACATTCCGCCGTCGGACGCCAGTTCGAGCCAGCTGTTATGCGCCCGGTTCCAGGTCCCGCGCAGCGAGATGTCGTCGGTGCGATAGGCCGGATAGACCCATTCGAAGGTCCCGAAACCATCGCCGAGCCAAGGGTGGTCCCAGATCATCCGCAACGTTGCGCGATAGGTCGAGAACCGTCCCTCATCCGACAGGCCCATCGTGCTGAAGCGCGCGCCGACGCCGCCGCCGAGAAGCTGCAGCAGTGCCAGCGCGACCAGGCTGCCGACGCCGAGCGCCACGATCATGCCGTAGCGGCGCGGCACCCGGTTGCGAAAGAAGATCGCGGCGGCTGCGACCGCAGCGAGCAGCGAGATCCCGGCGCCGCCGCGCGAGCCGGTCAGAAACATCGCCAGCAGGCAGGTGAGCCAGCCGAACGCATGGCCGGCGAGCCGGCGCCGCGCCGGCATATCGAGGCGCGCGAGCAGCCGTGACAGGCTGGCGCGGCGCGACGGCCAATGCCGCTCGATCAGCTCGCAGCCGAACAACAGCCAGATCAGCGCACAGCAACCGTAATAGATGCCGGCAGTGTTGCGATTGACGAAGGGAGATGTCAGCCACGCCAGGTGCGCCTGCTTCTCGTGCAGCAGGTAGATCCGGGTGGGATCGATCCCAAAAGTGACGATGCCGCAGATCGCATAGACCAGGCCCGCCGCGGCCACCGCCCGCAACAACCCGCGCGCCAGTCCGCGGTTGGCGCCGAGCACGACGCCGATGGCGAAGCTGAGCAGGCAAACGATCCCGACGCCGATCGAGTAGAACGGCTGACTGCGCGCGATCGACACGGCCGGCGGCAGCTCGGCAGGCAGCAATTTGCCGGCCTGTGCCCACAACGCGTTCGGCGCCACACCCGACCAGGGCCGAAGCGCCGACTGCTCGCGCAGCACCAGCATTGCAAGCGCCGTCAACAGCGCCGTCACGGCGAGGATCGCGAGCTGACTGCCGCGCAGGCGCATCGGCAACACCCCGAGCAGTGCAATCCCGAGCAGGATCGACCAGATCGCGGGAGCAACAGTACCGACCGAGCCGAGCGGCAGCGGCGCCAGCGCGACGACGGCGCAGAACAGCCACGACGACCAGCGCACGGGCCACGGCAATGCCGTCGCCTCGCCCGAGCCGGAAGCTAGTCGCAAACGTGTCATGAAGCCGGCCGTGCCGGCTCACGCCCCAGTATCAGGGCGCAAGCTTGATCGAATTACGAAGTAAGGTTGCGTTGTAGGCGGCCACGATCGGATCGTTCACCGTTGCGGTCACGAGGCGGATCTGCTGCATCACCTTGGCGTCCTCGACGGATGCCGCGTTCGACGCATAGAGCACGTCCTTGTTGCGCAACTGGAAACGCGTGGCCAGGAAATAGCCGGCCGGATCGCGGAAATTGATGTTGTAGACGACCGGAATGATCGGCCCTGAATATTTGCTGACGTCGACGCCAAGCTTGGCGGCCACTTCCGGCAGTTCGCCGCGATAGACGAACACCGAGGCCGGATCGGCCGAGGAGTCGTTCAGGCCGCCCGCCTTGGCGACCGCTTCGGCGAGCGAGATGCGCCAGGCTTCGAAATTGAACTGGCCCTGCGCGCCCGAAGCGCCGAAGGCGACGAAGGTCTGCGGCTCACGGTAGACATAAATGGTGTCGCCGGGATGCGCGTAGATGTTGCTCTTGGGCTCGTAGACCAGCTGGCCGAACGGCACAGTGGTGCGCTTGCCGTCACGCTCCAGCATCACCCAGGTATCAAAGCCCTGCCCTTTCGGGCCGCCGGCGCGCGTGATGGCGTCGAGCACGTGCTCACCCGCGGCGTTGGCGGGGAAGCGGTTCGGCGAATTGACCTCGCCGAGCACGGAGATCAGCGATGTGCGCTGCTCGATCAGGGCGACCACCGCCTGCGGCTCGATCGCGCGGTTCTTCAGCGCATCGACGATCGAGCGCTGCACTTCGGTCGGCGTGCGGCTCTTGGCGCGGATCGCGCCGGCATAGGGCACCGAGATGTTGCCGTCGGTATCGACGTTCTGGTTGGGCAGCGTGATGTAGTTTCCGGGACGCACGCCGGCCTCGACCGGAATGAACAGACCGCCGGCGGCGGCCTCGAAGATCGTGACGCTGACGACGTCGCCGATGCCGAAACGGATGTCCTTCGGCGGCGGGCCCTGGATGCCGCCGGCAAGTTGCGGCGCGAATGACGCCAGCACGTTCTCGATCTGCGGTGTGATCTTGACCATCGCATAGGGCAGGCTTTCAGGATCGCGCTGCCCGGCCACGACATCGGAGCTCGTCGGACCGTTGGTCGGCATGTAATGGCAACCGCTGACCCAACAGGCGGCCGCAAGTAATAACATTGCCCGAATGAAAATCGTACGCGACATTTAAATACTCCGGCCGTGCCGTAACACGCCGACTATCATAATCACAAGGTTTCGCGATATATTGCGATGCAATTGATAAATAATGTTAGCGAGGTGAGGCAAATCGGCGACACCGGCGCACCGCTGTGAGACAAAGCCCGGCGCGCCGTCACTCCGGCTTTGATTTCGTCCGATGTTCCCGTTATCTGTGAATGAGATGGTTTGAGTTAACCGATTGAGGGTTCGATGGCCCGCATGAAGTCACTGGCGATCGCGTTGGGAATGGTCGCCTTGCCGCTGCTAGGCCCCCTCGGCGGCTCCGGCGTTTTTGCTGCAGAACTAAGCGTTTCCCCTGCGCCGCGCGCCGTGCAACGGGTCGGCGGCAACTGTCAGCGGCTGCAATATTGTCGTGGCGACGTCTGCCAGTGGAAACGGGTTTGCTGGCACGGCTGTCCCGATCGCTACTCTTGCGCGCCGCTCTACGGCGCCTATGGACCGTATGGCGGCCGCGATTATTGGGCGGCCTATAGTTACGGCGATCTGCGCCCGTTCTGAATGTTAATCGATTAACAAACTCACTGGTCATTCGAGCGTCGACCTGCGTCGCGCCGGCCGCTTGCGGCGTGCGGGTTAACCCCGGCTTAGGCCCGGCCCGGTACCATGCGGGCGCAGGGTTTGGTTATGTTATTTGTTTTTCTTGGCAATTTGATCGGCGGAACCGTTCTCGGGCTGCGCCAGCACTGTCTGGTGCTGGCGCCGGTGGCGCTCGCAGAGCTCGCGCTGCTGGCCGCCATCGGGGTCGCGCGCCTGTCGTGGTCGGAAACCGCGCTGCTCATGATCGCTGCGATCGTAGCGCTGCAAGTCGGATATCTGGCAGGCACCTTCGCGCCGCTGTTCTGGTCTCGCACCTCAACGCCACGTCTCGCCCTGCGCCGTTCGCAATAGCAGGCATAACACTGCCCGCTTTGGCGTGCCCGATTTCCGTTGACCTCGCGGCAAGCCCGGGGCATCCCGCTGCCTTGCGTCTCATCCTCTGCAGGACCTCCCCCTCTCGTGTGGAACGTCACGGCCTTCATCTGCATCTTGATCGGGGCGTCGATTCCGCTCGATCTCATCGACGCATCGCTCGCGATGGGTCTCGTCGGCGCGGCGACGTCGCTCGGGCTGCTCGCAAGCCTCGTGGCGATCCGTCCAGGTGAGCTGTCGTTCCTGAAGTCGGTCGTCGGTCCCGCTGTTGCGGCGGCGCTTCTGCCGGTGCTCTGGATCGCCCTGCAGATGCTTCCCCTGGCGGCCCTGGCGCATCCGGTGTGGAAGTTCGCCGGCGAAACGCTGGGGGTACAGCTCAGCGGCAGCATCACGATCGACACCGGCGCAAGCTTCGGCGCGCTGCTGATCTGGCTGTCACTCATGTCAGTCATGATCACCTCCGCCGCGATCGCGATCGACGCCCGCCGCGCCGATATGGTGGCCCGCACCATTGCAGCAACGGCGGCCGTCGCGGCCCTGATCCTGCTGCTATCAAGCGATCCGGTCAAAGTCTGGCCTGGCGCTGCGCGCGATGAGACGGCAAACGGATTCCTGGTCGTCGTTCTCGTTGGCGTTCCGCTCGGCCTTGCGCGCGCGCTCGACGTCGGTGGACACGCCGATGGCCGCACCGCAGCCCAATTGACGCGGCTGCGCTGGCTACTCGCCGCCGGCGCGCTGTTCTGCGCCGCCAGCGCCTGCTGGTACGGAGGGCGCGGCGCCGCGATCGCACTCGCCGCGGGCATCACCCTCGTCCTGATGACCTTCGCCGCGCGGAAGCTTCATCTGCACCGCTGGAGCAGCGCTGCTGCTGCGGCAGCGATCGCGCTGATCGCCCTGGCGACGGCGATCGGCAACCGTCATCCCGACGTGCCGCTCGCGGTCGCCTTTGTTCATGCACCGTCCGAGTTCGTGCAATCGACCCACAATCTGCTCGCCGACCTGCCCGCGCTCGGCAGCGGCGCCGGCACCACGGCAACGCTGGCGTCGACCTATATGGACTGGCAGGGCGCCACCACGCGCCCCGTGGTTGCGACCAGCGCGGCGGCCTTGATCGCGCAATTCGGTTCCGCCATGTTCTGGACTTTAGTCGCGGCTATCATCGTCGGCATCGCAGCATTCACGGCCGGTGCGCGCAATCGCGGCCGCGACTGGTCCTACCCCGCATCGGCAGCAGCCGTCCTGCTGACGCTGCTGCTAGCTAGCTTCACCTTGCCGGAATTGCCGGCGCTGCCCGGAGTGATCGTATTGGGAGCCGTGATCGGAACAGGACTGGCACAGCGGATCAGCCGTTCACGGTTGCAGGCGGGCTAGACGCCAAATGCGCAGCTTCCTCCAGCGTCTTGTCGGCCAGACCGGCGATCTCGAACATGAGGGCGACGAGACCTGCATCTACGCCGTCGGCGATATCCACGGTCATGCCGACCTGCTGCACGAGATCTGCGCCCGCATCGATGCCGACATCCGTAGGTTCCGGCCGGCGCGACCGATCCAGGTGTTCCTCGGCGACTATATCGATCGCGGACCGGATTCGCGCGATGTCATCACCATGCTCGATCAACGCCGCCGCACCCGCAGCATGGTCTGCCTGCTCGGCAATCACGAGGCCTGCCTGCTGGAGTTTCTCGTCAATCCCGACATGCTCGCGCAATGGCGGCAGTTCGGCGGCTTGCAAACGCTGATGTCCTACGGACTGACACCCTCGCCCAATCCCGACGCTTCCGAACGAAGGGCGCTCGCCCGGCAATTGATCCGCCAGATGCCGCCGGCCCATCTCGCCTTCCTGCGCTCGCTGCCGCTCTGTTATGTGCACAAACGCTACTTCTTCGTCCATGCCGGCGTCAGGCCCGGAGTCGCGCTCAACCAACAGCGCAAGGAGGATCTGCTCTGGATCCGCGACGACTTCCTGATCTCGGAAGATGATTTCGGCAAGGTCGTGGTCCACGGCCATACGCCGGTGCGTGAGGCCGAGCTGCTGCGCAACCGCATCAATGTCGACACCGGCGCCTATGCGACCGGCCGCCTGACCTGCGTCAAGCTCGAGGGAGCACGGCGAACCCTGCTGATGACCGGCAACCGGGCCGCGCGCCATGGCCAATGCGATGGCTGACGCGATCGGCCGGAATGCGAGGCGCCTCTCGCCGGCCTTCGTGCCGGCGGCCGCCGCGATCGGCGCGGCGACGCTGGCCTTGTCGACCTGGTGGCTTGCCGCCGATGCATTGCGCGGCAGACCGGCGATCGCCGCAGAGGTCGGCATGGTCAGAGGCGAGCTGTGGCTGCGCGACGGCTGGAGCCAATTGCAGGCGTCGCCGGAGGCGGCCGAAGCCGCGTTCACGCGCGCGCTTCGCCTCTCGCCGATGGACGCCGGCGCCTGGTTCGGCCTCGCCTCGGCAACCGGACGGTTCGACTGGCTGAACCCGACCGCATCGAAGGCGCTCAAGATGTCCTACTATACCGGTTTCAACCGCAGCGACCTGATCGCGCCGCGCCTGATCCTGTTGGCGCAGGTCGACACCGCGCGCGATGTCGAATTGGTCGATCTGCTGCAGCGGCAGATTCGCCTGATCCTCACCCGCGCGCCGGAGCTGAAGGACGCGATCGGGCAGGCCTATCGCGTGGCCGGCGATGCCAACCGACGCATCATCGAGGCGGAATTCAAGGACGCCAACCAGAGCATTCCGGAGTAAGGCGCGCCTGGCCCAGATGCCCAGCCGTCAGATACCCTTGTGACGCAACACCGCGCCGATCGTGCGCAGCAGGATGCGCAGGTCGAGCACGAAGCTCCAGCTCTTGATGTAGATGAGGTCATGCGCCACGCGCAGCTGCATGTCCTCGATCGCCGGCGTCGCGCCGCGCAGCCCTTGCACCTGCGCGAGACCGGTGATGCCGGGCTTGACGTGCTGGCGTTCTGCATAGCTCGCGATCAGCTTCGAATATTTGTCGTCATGCGCCAGCGCGTGCGGCCGCGGCCCGACCAGCGACATGTCGCCGCGCAATACGTTCACCAGCTGCGGCAGCTCATCGATGCTGCGGCGACGCAGCGTCGCGCCGATCCCGGTCAGCCGCGGATCGTTCGGGCGGGCCTGCGTAATGATATCGCCATCCTCGAGCACGTGCATCGAGCGGAATTTGAGGATGGTGAATTGCTTGCCGTCGAAGCCGTTGCGGCGCTGCCGGAACAGGACCGGCCCCCTGGAGTCGAGCTTGATCGCAATCGCCGTTCCGATCAGCAGCGGCGCGAACAGCACCAGGAGTCCGCTGGACGCAACGATGTCGAACAGCCGCTTGCCGGCGCGCTCGAGCGAAGTAAGCGGCGAGCGCTGCATTTCCAGCGTCGGGATCGGGCCGGTCGCCACCATCCGCAGCGCCAGGAACCGCTCCGCGGTCCGGTCCGGCAGCAGCCGCACCGGCAGCGGCGATGCCCGCAGCTGATCGCACACGAACTGGATGCGCGGCTCCTGCTGCCAGGGCATGGCCAGGATGATCTCGTCGGCGCCGCACTCGCGGGCTGCAAGAATGGCCGACGCGACGGCGGCCCGGTCGCCGGCGTCGTCGGACGATCCGGAGAGCTGGACCCGTCGCACCTCGCTGAGGCCGAAATCGCGCAGCAGGCTCGCTTGCCGCACCCGGGACAATTCGTCCGCCATCCCGACCACGACCGCGCGGCGCGTGGCCAGCATGCCGCGGTCGATCGCGCGTTGCAGCGGCGCCTGCAGCAGCATCCGTCCGCCGACCAGCCCGAGGCCGCCGATCAGGCCAAATGACAGCACCGATCCGCGCGAGACGCCGGAACCCACCTTCAAAAGGAAGATGATCAGGGTCATCAGCAGAACGACCAGCAGCCATCCGCCGAGCAGGCTGCTCCAGCGCCGGTCGAGACCGGCCAGCACCTGCGCATTGTAAAGGCCCTGCGACTTCGCCACGAACATGTGAAGGATGGCGGCGAGGACGCCGATCCCTAGAAAACCCTCGAAGCTGTTGCTATAAACCGTGTGGTAGTAAAAGAGGTGATAGGCCGCGCCGCCGACGATGCTGGACAGCACGACGATTATCATCTCGAACGCGACGGCAAACGCCTCGAGGGAGGCGAAAGCGAACGAGAAGGCGCCGAAGTTAACCGGTACCTTCGCCAATCGAGCGTCCGAAAGGTCGGTCATCGGGAATTAACATTCGTGTTAACAATTCATATGTGTATTATCAGGCGGGTCGTGAGCTCGCAAGACCTGCTGCGGATATCGGATAGAGAGCGCGCATGAGTTCATCGGCTGGCGAAACCGAGGCCGCGCTGGTGGCCCTCCTCCATCTCATCCGCCTGATGGGCGCCGAACTCGTCGCGGGCCAGCACCGCGACGACGTCGAGGTGCTGGTCAAGGCGATCGAGACAAAGCTGCGCGCGGCCCGCTTCCCGGCCGACATGCCGAATCAGGACATCGTCAGAGGTCTGGACCTTGCGCAGGCCAGACTGCGTCCGATCTTCGAAGAGCTGCGCGCAAGGTCGGAGAAGGCACATCTGAGCGACCAGCTGCTGCTGGCTCCCAGGCCTTCACGCATCCACTAACGGATAGCTTACGTCAGCTTTGGGCTTCACCACGGCGGGGCAAGCCGCTCCCGCCGCCGGACCTGAGCGCAAGCTTTTCCTCGATCTTCATTTTCTCGAGCAGCAAGTCGGTCACGATCCGGCGCAGCCGTTCATTTTCCAGCCGTAATTCATCAATACGGTTATGGACAGGGGGGATCCCATCTCGATCATCGGTGCGAGCGGCGAATTCGGTAACAGTACCATTCGCCTGGTGGCCACGTGCGGCCTCCTGCTTGCGCCAGCGATGAAATGTCATCACGCTAACGCCCAGCACCTTGCACGCTTGGGCCTGGGACTGCCCCCGCGCCATGAGTTCCTCGGCCTGTTTGACCTTGGAACTGATCTCCTCAGTAGAATGACGCCTCATTGGTCATCTCATTGCCCCCTAGATTAGCAATCATCGCATGGCCTATAAGCTATGTAAATGCAACAGGAAATTCAAATTGAGGGTTTCCCGGGGGCCTTTCGGGAGCCTCGAACTTGCCGGTCGGCAGCAACACATAGTGCGAAGAAACGCCGAAGCTGCAAGGTATTGAGCGGAATATACGGGGAATATTCCTCCGCTGAAAGGGCCTGATAAAAAAAGTTATACGACTTTCTGTGTATGAGAGTTTGATCGGGATAACTGGCGCACTGTTTGCATTCTCAAACGGGAAGCAAATGAGAATATTCAATCGGTCTCTCGACAGATTGTGAGTGCGCCATGCCTCGCCGCGATAATCGCCCCACCGGTCAAGCGCAACTTTCACAAATTTCTAACAAATTAATCCCGCGACTTTCGCGTTCGACCGCTTGCGGGCGTACACGCCCAGCAGTAGTTACTAGGACGTTAGGTGTCATGAGGGTTTCAACATATTTGAGGATTATTTTCACGAAACCTAACGCTCATATCTCGATCCACGAATTATCAATTAAGCGCTTTCCCACCCGAGGCCATCAGGCGGAACCACGTCCGCCCGATAATCCGCGTACCATTCCGTGCTGACGCTTGTCAGAGCCAGCCTCTGATCAACATTTTTGCGAGGATCGACACCATGGCGCGTCTCAAGGTCTTCGAGGGGAACCAACCCGCGTCAAGCGAGGCGGCCGACATCCTGGAACGCCTCGTCGCAGAGAATTGCGAGCTCCGGCATACCGCGGTCGAACTGGTCTTGCAGAATTGGATCCTGCGCGAGCGTCTGTCCGATGCCGGGGCACGCAAGTCCGTGCCGCTGGAGCACTGACCGTCCCCACCCTCACGACCGCGATTGTCCGCAGCAACGTCCGCCGGCTCGCCTAAACGAGCATCGGGCCAGCGCATCATTCAATTTAGAATTGAAATGTCCGCAACTGCAGGCGCGCCAGCATGCTCGCCGGATTGGCGAGGATGTGGCCGCATATTCTGCCGATGAGAAAGAGGCTGACGGACTTCAGCTGTGAACCCGGCGCAGCGCGACGCGCGGGGTGTTCTGCTCTCGAGACATGCCGAACGAACGCGACGAGCCCGGGCGTTCCTGGATTTCACGTAACTCAGCGATATCAAGCATCAGCGCAACGACTTCGTTGCGCAGCGATTGATTGGTCGCGAGCAACGCCTCTTCGATCGGCTGATGCAAATGTTGAACTTTGTGCTGCTTCATGGCGCGCCCTCGCTCTGCGGTTAGGGGTATGAGCGATGTGATTGAAGTTTCGATGACAGGGTTATTCCGCGCACATGGAAGGCGGTTAATGGGGCAGGTTTGCGACCAACACGGCTCCGAGTTAAATTTTCTCAATCAGGTTCCACAACCTGATCGCGAAGCGCTCGATCGGCGGCCTTTGATGTGTCGTGCAGATGAGTTGGCAGCGGCAACGATAAGGCGCGCGGCTGGACAACGCGGCTCAATGCGCGGCAGAAGCTCTACCAAGCGCATGATATTGCTCGGTGATCATTGATGGCTGCCGTGTCCTGCAATGCTGAACGGGCATTGTCCGGCTATCACAATGTCGCCGTGTTAGCGACCGCACGTCAAAGGGCGCGTTCAGGTGCACACAAGATATTCCACCAAAGCTGCTCCGTAGACGCAAAATCTGCTGCGGCCACGCTCATCAAGGATCGCAGAGTGTTTCGATCGGTTGCGAATATTGAAGCAGCTCTGACGGTTCTGAAGCGCTCGAGCAATCCGGCGAAATGAATTCAACGCTGGATATCGAACCAAGCGCGATTTCGCCTCCGCCGGATTCAAACGCGCTAACGCTATTCTAATTAAAATGAGCGGGACCGAAGCGTCCAGCTTGAACAGAGAGAGCGAACGCCTTTCGCGCGCTTGTCGCTTCACTCACACGCGCTTGCACAGTCGCCACGAACAGCAGCGACAGCGAAGATTCGCCATAAGCATCGCTAATTCGCCACGCGCGTCGCGATCGCGCGCTATTTCGATTTAAGAGGCGTATCGTCGTCCATCTTGCCACCATTGGCGACGCATTTGTTGAAATAGTCCCGCTGGGCTTTCGCACCGCCCCTCGCGCTACCGGAAGCGGGATTGCCGGGCTGTAGCGGCGGAAATGCCTTCGCCACCAAAGCATCGCAGGCGCGCGCCACCTGCACGTCGATCGCATGCGCCGGAACCATCGCACTGGAGATCATGATCACGGCTGAAGCGATCGCAAAACCGGAGATAACTCGCATTGCCACACTCCGTTCCAAGCTGAACCAGTTTTTTTCTCGAGCCCGGACTCGCAAGGAGCGCACTAAAGCATGATCCGGAAAAGTGCGAAGCGGTTTTCCGTCGCGACAAACGCGGATCGCGTGTGCGCGAAGATCAGGCTCTGGCTACGTGTTGAAACGTGACGTCGATTCTCGCGGCGCCTAGGTCCGATCGACGTCGTGATAGGCCCGATACCAGGCGACAAACCTGGCAATGCCATCCTCGATCCGCGTCTGCGGGCGGAAGCCGATTTCACGCTCCAGGTCGGAGACGTCGGCCGACGTCCCCGGTACATCTCCCGGTTGCATCGGCAACAACTGCTTTTCGGCCTGCCGCCCGAAGCCCCGCTCGAGCAGCGCAACCACATGCATCAGTTCTTCCGGCCTGCTGTTGCCGATATTGTAGACCCGCCACGGCGCCCGGCTCGAGCCCGGATCGGGATGCGCTCCCGACCAGTTGACGTCGCCCTCCGGCGCGCGGCCGATCAACCGCATCATCGCCTCGACCACGTCGTCGACATAGGTGAAGTCGCGCCGCATGTTGCCGTTGTTGAACAGCTGGATCGGCTTGCCCTTGGTGATCGCGTCGGCGAACGCATAGAGCGCCATGTCCGGCCGATACCACGTCCCATACACGGTGAAAAACCGCAGCCCGGTCGCCGGTACGCGATAGAGATGGCTGTAGGAATGGGCGATCAGTTCGTTGGCCTTCTTGGTCGCGGCGTACAGGCTGACCGGATGGTCGACATTGTCGTGGACCGAAAACGGCAACTTGGTGTTGGCGCCATAGACCGACGATGAGGACGCAAACAACAGGTGCTTGCACGCGGTGTGCCGGCAGCCCTCGAGGACGTTGAGGAAGCCCTCCAGATTGGAATCCGCATAGGCGTGCGGGTTCTGCAGGGAATAGCGCACGCCGGCCTGCGCGGCGAGATGCACCACGACCTCGAAGCGATAACGCTCGAACAGCGCCTTCATGCCGGCGCGGTCGGCGAGGTCGAGCTCCACGAAGGTGAAGCCACGATGCTGCTTGAGCAGATCGAGGCGCGCGCGCTTGAGCGCCGGGTCGTAATAGTCGTTCAGATTGTCGAGGCCGATGACCGGCTGCCCCGCCCGCAGCAGATGCTCCGCCAGATGGAAGCCGATGAAGCCGGCGCAGCCCGTGACGAGTAGATTGCCTGCGATCACCACGTTTTGCCTGTGCCTTTCGCCTTGCGCCGGACCTTCCGGATCCGCCGTCACACGCGGCAGCCGCAGCTGCCTTCGCGTTGCGCGCCGCTAGGCGTCAATTGCCGGCGGCCGGCGGCTTGTAGTCCGGAAAGCGGCTCAGAATCGCGGCCTTCATGAACTTGAAGTGCGCAATCTCGGTCGCCAATTCCTTCAGCCGGCGCTGGCCGTTGGAGATCTCGGCGTCAAACAGGTCTTGATGATAGTTGTCAAGCGCCTCGCGTTCCAGATATTCGTCGGTGCCGTTGCCGAGGGTTACCGCGGCGCGGGCCAGAACATCGTCGACACGGCGGCCAAGACCGGATTGCTCGCTCTCGGCCGCCTGCAACGCAGCCTCGATCGCGGCCATGATCGATCCGATCCGGGCGCGATCGGTCTCGGCATCGCGCTCGGCCGAGCGTGCCTTGAAACCTTCCTCGCCGCGCCGCGACCTGATCAGGTCCTGCGCGCGAGACCGCAAAAACAGCTGAAACATCTGTCAGTATCCGGTTCGGGCCCATTCAGGCAGCACAGGTCAAAAATCGCCCGGTCTTAGTTAAAAAAGGATGAATTGCCCTCATGCCCGGCCCTCAGGTCGGCTTTCCACTTGATCCAGGCCTTGTCGTGCTTGTCATAGAGTTCGAGCCACCGTCCCTCACCGGCTGACGGCACCAGGCCGGTCCCGCCCCCGTCCGCCAGTCCGGGCAGCGAGGCGTCCAGGTCCTCGAACTCCGACGTCTCCTCAAGCGTCAGCCCGACCAGCACGCGCTTGCCACTGACATCGACGACATACCGCCTTGGCGAATGCCCCCTGAGATCACTCATGACGTGAAAGTTCCCTTGCGATCCGCGAGGCTGGCAACGAGATCAGGCGCACGCCGGCGCGCAACCAACCCGCCTGCCGCAACGGACGCGGACATGATGACCGATTGCATGTTGCCAGCCAACCCCAACTCACCGCACACCGTCGCGCTACCTCGATCGAACTACTCCGCTAGAACGCGCGACGCATGTGGCCGAACGCACTGACCGGCTGGTCCCGCCTCGACGATTTCGCGGCCGATGGCGCCACATACGGTGCATAGATCCGATATTGCGCGCGGCGCTTGTGCGATCGCCACGAGCGCGCAGCGAAACCGGAGAAGAAGCCTGCGACGAACACCGCCGCGAGAATCAGAGCAGAAGAAACCATCACAATCGTCCACGTTCGCCCCGATGTTATTAACATTCGAAGTTGTGACGACATCATGATTGGACGCGCCGAAAGATTGTTCAGCCGCTGGAATTTTTGTGCAATCTGACGGCGCAACAAGGATCAGGCGTCAACAATAGTTGTTCTCGCGAGACAACGTCTCAGGAGAACCACCAAAGCATGAATTTCAGGAACATCGAGCTGAGAAGATAAATCCACCCTGCCATCGCCAGCACCGTCAATCCGACGAAGACACCTGAAACGCTTTTCTCCTTGAGGCGGGCCAGCAACGAGTTTTTTTCTTCTTGCGAATAGAACATCTCAGGCTCAGGACGTATCTGATTCAAATCAGCTAGCAGTCAATTTCGATGATCTCGTGACGCGTCGCCGCAGCCATTCGCCTCGCGCATCACAGATCACCGCTGCAAAACGCCGCCAAGCTGCAGGCCATCGCTCAGGGAAATTCCATTCGACCCGATCTGGAATTCGACGTCGGCGATCGCGGCAACCCGCACGCCGGAATTTCCACTTGCATTCTGGTCCGATCGACGTCGCGTCCTTGCGTCAAGACGATCGTGCAGCTTGACCATGCAATGTGACCCGCATGCGGGATAGCCGCGCGCCGGAAGCCGACGCGATCGACCGAACGGATTCTTCCCGGGAGCAATCTGCCCGCTTCGCCCCGCCTGTCAGTCTAACAATCAAGTCCTCGCACGCGGCCAACCAATGATCATCGCCTCACACGCGGAAAAAGGCGAACCAGACAATGCCGAGGATCAGGACGGCCAGCCCTGTCGAGGCCGTGAGCAGCGCGAGAACCGAAGGTCCAGGCTCGGCCTGGCGCGCCTCGGTCGGGGTTTCAACGATTTGACCGTGTCGTTCCGTTGCCATGGCAACCTCTTTGCTTAAGTGCCTGTAATTCCGGCGTTTGCCGCTCCCCTTCGACAGCCAACGCGTGATCGGGAGCGATGTTCCGAGCTCTTCGACGGCTGCCCAACGGCAGTCCCGCCCGCCGCGTCAAACCGGCGCAGCGCGAGGTCACGGTTAACGCCGTTGCGAGATTCACCGGGCCGTGTTGTTTCAAACTGGGGTTCCCGGTGTTATCCTTGACCATTCCGTCGGTTGCGTAATCGGAGTTCCCCGGAGTTTCCCCCATGGCCCCTCGTGCCAATTGGAAGGGCTTTTTGCGCCTTTCGCTCGTGACTTGCCCGGTTGCCCTGTACCCGGCGACATCGGATACCGAAAAGGTCTCCTTCAACCAGATCAACCGTAAGACCGGCCACCGCATCAAGTACGCCAAGGTCGACGCGGAGACCGGCGAGGAAGTCTCCACCGAAGACATCATGAAGGGCTACAAGGTCGACACCGACACCTATATCGAGGTCACCAAGGAAGAGCTCGACGACATCGCGCTGGATTCGACCCGCACCATCGAGATCGACGAATTCGTGCCGCGCAGCGAGATCGACAGCCGCTATCTGATCCGCCCCTACTACCTCGTTCCCGACGGCAAGGTCGGCCACGACGCCTTTGCGGTGATCCGCGAGACCATCCGCAGCCTGAACAAGGTCGCGATCGGCCGCGTGGTGCTGACCAACCGCGAGCACATCATCGCGCTCGAGCCGCTCGACAACGGGCTGATGGGCACGCTGTTGCGCTACCCGTATGAGGTGCGCAGCGAGAAGGAGTATTTCGACGACATCCAGGATGTGAAGATCACCAAGGACATGCTCGATCTCGCCAAGCACATCGTCGAGCAGAAGTCCGCCGACTTCGATCCGGAGGAGTTCGAGGACCGCTACGAGCAGGCGCTGATCGACCTGATCAACCAGAAGCGCAACGGCATCAAGGTTGCCAAGCCCGCGGCGAAGACCAGCGGCAACGTCATCAACCTGATGGACGCGCTGAAGAAGAGCCTCGCCAACGAGAAGCAGGCCGCGCCCGCCAAGGCCGAGGCAAAGGCGGCGAAGGGCAAGAAGCCGAAGAAGCGCATCGAGGGCCAGCGCGAAATGCTGCTGCCGATCTCGGGCAGCGGCAAGCGCGAGCCCAAGGAAGCCGCCAAGCCCGAGCCAAAGAAGGCCGAGAAGACAACGCGCGCCCAGGGCACCGCGGCGCGCAAGAAGGCAGGCTAGCGGCAGCGACCACAAGATGAGCCCGGTCCACAGCGCCTGAGATGTCCCGGTCGAGGATGCCCTGGTCGACGCCGTTTGACGAACCGATCGCGCTGCATCGCGGCGGCACGCTGGTGACGCTGCAGCACGCTGCCGACTACATCATGAAGCTATCGGAAGACACCCAGCAGGAGACGCGCTGGCAGATCGCGGTCGAGCATCTGATCAATGCGGCGGAACAAGGTGCCGGCTGGTTGATGTTCGCGCGCATCGCGATGCTGCGCGCGTTGAATGGGGACGACTGAATCTGGAAAATGCCGAGCTGTCGGCAGCGCTTACTTGAATGCCGAACTGACGGCATTGAATTGGCCGCTCACACTGGTGCCGATGCCCCTGACGCCGGCGACGATCACGATGCTGATGCCGCCGGCGATGATGGCGTATTCAATGGCCGTCGCCCCGACCTCATCACGCAGAAACCTTGCCATCAACGCGCGCATGAAAAGCTCCTGTCCGACGCTCGCGGCTTTTTCTCCCGCGCCGTAGTAATATGCCGGCCAAACTAGGCCACATTGGTTGACGGCCCATTGAGGGAAAGGATGAACGGTCGCTTAAAAGTTGCAGCGAATTTCCCTGCTAGTTCTGCCTGCATCGGGTTGCCGCCGGGCGAGGCACCGGGCCGCGGCCGGAGCGCTTTCCAGCGAAGTTGACACCGGCTCGCGCAAAGAAAACGCGTCAAAACAAGTATCTAGAGCTCCGTTCTGATCCCGTCTGACCGGAAATGGCTCCGCTCGTAAACGCATATCAGGACTACCTGATCCGGCCCCGGCCGCGCTTTACCGGTGCCGCGGAATCCTGTTCCTTTATCGGACAGGCGACAACGAGGCCGGAACGAACCGGCCGCATGCAAAGGGAGTGACCGTCATGAAGCTCGGCACCGCGATCGCGGAAATCATGAAGCGCGAGGGCATCGAGATCCTCACGGGCTACCCGGTCAACCACCTGATCGAATACGCCGCCAATGCCGACATCCGCCCGGTGATGGTGCGCCAGGAGCGCATCGGCGTGCACATGGCGGACGCGATCTCCCGCGTCACCTCGGGCGAGAAGATCGGCGCCTTCTGCATGCAGCACGGCCCCGGGGCCGAGAACGCGATGGGCGGCGTCGCGCAGTGCTACGGCGAATCCGTGCCCGTCCTGGTGCTGCCGATGGGCTATGCGCGCCGGCTCGCGAATATCGACCCGAACTTCAATTCCAGCCAGGCGATGAAGGCGTTCTCAAAATCGTCGGAGCCGATCAACATCGCGGCCGAGGTCTGCAACATCTTTCGGCGGGCGTTTACAAAATTGAAGAACGGCCGCGGCGGGCCGGTCATCGTCGAAATCCCCGCCGACATGTGGAACGAGGAGGTGCCGGAGCCCTTGAACTACACGCCGGTGCTGCGCACCCGCTACGGCGCCGACCCCGTCCATGTGAAGGAAGCGGCCGCCCTGCTCGTTGGCGCCAAGCGTCCGGTGATCTATGCCGGCCAGGGTGTGCACTATGCAAAGGCCTGGCCGCAGCTGAAGCGCCTCGCCGAGCGGCTCGCGATACCGGTTACCACCAGCCTCGGCGGCAAGTCGTCGTTCCCCGAGACGCATCCGCTCTCGCTCGGCTCCGGCGGCCTCGCCGTGCCGCGCGCGGTGCCCAAATTTCTTTCCGAAGCCGACGTGATCTTCGGCATCGGCTGCTCCTTCACCGAGACCTCGTTCGGCATCGCGATGCCGAAGGGCAAGACCATCATCCATTCGACGCTCGATCCGAACCACATCAACAAGGATGTCGAGGCCAAGGTCGGCCTGGTCGGCGACGCCGGCCTGGTGCTCGACGCGCTACTGGAGGAGATCGGCAAGACCGTGTCCACGGACCGCAACGCCAGCGCGGTCGCCGAGGAGATCGCCGCTTCCCACAAGGAGTGGCTCGCCAAGTGGATGCCGAAGCTGACGCACAACGATTCGCCGCTCAATCCCTACCGCGTGCTGTGGGACCTGCAGCACACCGTCGACATCCACAACACCATCATCACCCACGACGCGGGCAGCCCGCGCGACCAGCTCTCGCCGTTCTGGAAGTCGGTCGAGCCGCTGTCCTATATCGGCTGGGGCAAGACCACGCAGCTCGGCTATGGCCTGGGCCTTGCGATGGGCGCCAAACTGGCAAAGCCGGACAAGCTCTGCATCAATGTCTGGGGCGACGCCGCGATCGGCTTTACCGGGATGGACTTCGAGACCGCGGTGCGCGAGCGGATTCCGATCATGTCGATCCTGCTCAACAATTTCTCGATGGCGATCGAATTGAAGGTGATGCCGATCTCCACCGAGAAATACCGCTCAACCGACATCTCCGGCGATTACGCCGCGATGGCCCGCGCCTTCGGCGGCTACGGCGAACGGGTGACCAAGCCCGAGGACATCATCCCCGCGATCAAGCGCGGCATCCAGAAGACCAGGGAAGGTGTGCCGGTGCTGCTGGAATTCATCACCAGCAAGGAGACCGAGGTCTCGCGGCCGGGGACGTGAGGACACCTCGCACGCCGATCTCCGTCATGGCCGGGCTTGTCCCGGCCATCCACGTCTGCTTCCTGCCCAAGCAAGGAAGACGTGGATGCCCGGCCCAAGGCCGGGCATGACGAACTCGCGGAAAGCGCGAGTTCATTGGGCCAGGCTCCGGCGCGCAGCGACACGGCCTTGGCTCCCCACTTGATTTGACATCGCCAGCGCAGGCAAGCTCCATCCAATGCAACTTCGGAGGGAGAGATGGCGCGCATCCTGGTGCTGGGGGCCGGCTTCGCCGGACTGTGGGCCGCGCTCGGCGCAGCCCGCAAGCGCGACGAGATCGGCGCGCGGGCGGCGGACACCGAAATCCTCGTCGTCGATCGCAACGCCTATCACAACATCCGGGTGCGCAATTACGAGGTCGATCTCGGCGACGTCGCGTTGCTGCTCAAGGACCTGCTCGATCCGGTCGGCGTCAGGCATCGGCTGGCCGAGGTCGCGGTAATCGATCCCGCGACGCGCGAAGTCACGGTCAAGACCAGCGCGGGTGCGGCGATTCTGAGCTACGATCGGCTGGTGCTGACGACCGGCAGCGAACTGGTCCGCCCCGCCATCTCAGGCTTGGCCGCCCACGGCTTCGATGTCGACACCTATGAAGCGGCGATGCGGCTCGACACGCATCTGGCGGCGCTCGGCAAAGAGCCGCCGTCAGAGGCACGCGCGACGGTCGCGGTCGTCGGCGCAGGGTTCACGGGGATCGAGGTCGCGGCCGAGATGCCGGCCAAGCTGGCGCACGCCGGCATCTCCGGCGATCATCGGGTTATCCTGATCGATCCCAATCCCGTGGTCGGCGCGACCTTCGGCGCGCATGGCCGCCCGGTCATCAACGAGGCGCTGGCCACGCTCGGCGTCGAGACGCGGCTGAATGTCCGGGTCAGTGCCGTCGGCGCCGACAGCATCACGCTCAACTCCGGCGAGATCATTCCGACCAAAACCGTGGTGTGGTGCGCCGGCATGCGCGCCAGCCCCCTCGCCGCCTCGCTGCCGGCCAGGCGCGACGCGCTCGGCCGCATCAAAGTCGACCACACCATGCGCGCCGAAGGCCTGCCAGATGTCTTCGCCGCCGGCGACGTCGCCGCCTGCCTGATCGACGGCGAGCACCCGACCGTGATGTCGTGCCAGTTCGCGCGGCCGATGGGCCGCTTCGCCGGCCACAATGTGGTCGCGGACCTGTTTGGTGAACCGCTGCTGCCGCTCAATATCGATTGGTATGTGACGGTGCTCGATCTCGGCGCCTGGGGCGCGCTCTACACCACCGGCTGGGACCGCGAGGTGCACACGTCAGGCGCCGCCGCCAAGCTCACCAAGCAGACCATCAACCGGCAGCGCATCTATCCGCCGCGCGATGGCGACCGCGCCGCGCTGCTCGCGGCGGCCGCGCCGACGATCCAGACGGCGCCGCCGACGCGGAAATAACAAAAGGGGCGGCCACCGCATGACCGCCCCTGATCGCCCTTAACGCCCGCGCCGCGATTACTGCGACAGCTTCACGAAGTTCGGAAACTTCATCTGGCCCTCGGCGATCGCCTTCGGCCAGACCGTGATCTGCTTGCCGCCCTGCCACTGGAACACGAGGCCGGTCACGGCGCCCGGACCGGACTTGATGCCGTGGGTGAACTCGTCGTTCTTGCCGTAGAACTGGATCTTGCCGATCGTGCCCTCGAAGTCGGTCTTCTCGAGCTCGGTCACCATCTTGTCCGGATCGGTCGAGCCGGCGCGCTGGATTGCCTCGGCGATGATGTAGACCTCGTCATAGGCGGTGTAGCCGGTATAGGCCGGCGGCGTGCCGAACTTGGCCTTGAACGCCGCCGCGAACGGCTTGGTCTTCGGCGTGACGGCAACATCGGGCGTCGCCACCGCGAGCGAGGGCACGCCCTCGGCCGCGCCGTTGGTGTCGCCCCAGAAGGTCGGGCTCAGCGCCTGCGCGCTGATGCCGAACATCGGGATCGGCACCTGCTGGTTCTTCCACTGCACGGTCGGCTGCACGCCGACATGGGAGATGCCGGTGACGATCACGTCTGGCTTGGCGGCTTCCATCTTGTTGAAGATCGGCGTGAAGTCGGTGGTGTCGGGTGAGAAGCGGATGTGCTCGACCACCTTCAGGCCAGCTTTCGGCAGGCAGGCCTCGTAGCCGACGTCGAGCGGCTTGGTCCAGGCCGCGTCCTCGCTCATGATCGCGACCGACTTGAACTTGAGCTGGTCGACCAGCAGCTCCTTGGCCGCATCGCAGACCAGCTGCGCCTGCGCGGCCGAGGTCAGGTAGCCGTGGAAGGTGTACTTGTTCTTCTCATAGTCGTTGTGAACCGCCTTGGTGATCTCGTTCGAGGCGGCGCCGGGCGTGATCAGCGGCATCTTCAGCCGCGAGGCCCACGGCTCGAGCGCCAGCACGACCTCGCTGATGTAGCTCGCGATCACCGCGGAGACCTTGTCCTCACTCACCGCGCGCTGGAAGGCGCGCACCGAGTCCGCCGACGAGCTCTTGTTGTCGTAGGTGACGATCTCGATCTTGCGGCCCATCACGCCACCCTTGGCGTTGATCTCGTCGGCTGCGATCTGCGCGCCGCCCGGCGTCGCCGCACCCGCGATCGACTGCACTTCGGCAATGATGCCGATCTTGATCGGGTCCTTGGACTGCGCATAGGCCGGCGCCGCGAGGCAGAGCGCGAGCGCCGAGGCCAACAGGCTCACGCGGGTCGCGGTTGAATATGCTGTCATCATGATCTCCCTTGTTTTGCTTTCTTCTTTTCAAACTTCGAACGTCACAGGAAGTCCTTGCCGGCCTCCGCGGCGAACCGGCCCGGATCGCCCTCCCAGACGATCCGCGCGTGCTCCAGCACATAGACGCGGTCGGCATGCGGAAGCGCGAACGTCACGTTCTGCTCGCCCAGCAGCACCGTGATCTTGGTGGTCTGACGCAGCTTCTCCAGCGCCTTCGACAGCAGCTCGAGGATAACAGGCGCAAGCCCCAGCGTCGGCTCGTCGAGGATCAGGATCTGCGGCTGCATCATCAGCGCGCGGCCGATCGCCAGCATCTGCTGCTCGCCACCGGACAGCGTCTGCGCCATCTGGCCCTGGCGCTCCTTCAGGATCGGGAAGAGCTCGAACAGCCATGCGAGCTGCCTGGCCCTCGCCGCGTCGTCGAGATGCTGGCCGCCGAGATCGAGATTTTCCCGCACCGTCATCTCGCCGAACAATTCGCGCGATTCCGGACATTGCACGAGGCCCGAGCGGGCGATCTTCGCAGGCCCCGTGCCGCGCAGTGGCTGTCCGCCGCGCAGGATCTCGCCGGTATAGGGCAGGAAACCCGAGATGGTGTTGAACAGCGTGGTCTTGCCGGCGCCGTTGAGGCCGACGACGGAGACGAACTCGCCCTCATGGACGTGGATCGAAACGTTCTCCAGCGCCTGCGCCTTGCCGTAGTGCACGCTGACATTCTCGACCTGCAGCAGCGGCACCTTGTCCTTGAACGAGGTCTCGGGCCGCGCATGGGTCTCGATCGCGCCGCCGAGATAAACCCGCCGCACGGTCTCGTTCTTCATCACGTCCTCGGCGCGGCCGGTCGTGATCTCCTCTCCGAGATACATCGCGAGCACGCGGTCGACCAGCGCCGCGACGCTCTTGACGTTGTGGTCGACCAGCATCACCGCACGGCCCTCGTCGCGGAAGCTGCGGATCAATGCGGAGAAGGTGCCGACCTCGGCGCTGGTGAGACCGGCGAAGGGCTCGTCGACCAGCACGACCTTGGGGTCGCGCGCGATCGCCTTGGCCAATTCCAGCCGGCGCAGGTCAGCGAACGGCAGCGTCGGCGGGCGGCGGTCCATCACCGCCCCCAGCCCGACGCGCTCGGCGATCCACTTGGCGCGCTCGGTCAACGCCTTGTCGGGAAACAGCATGAACAGGCTGTCGGGCAACAGTGCGACCATGATGTTTTCCAGCACGGTCTGCCGGTTCAGCGGCCGCGAGTGCTGAAACACCATGCCGAAGCCCTTGCGCGCGATCTTGTGCGCAGGCAGTCCGGCGACGTTCTCGCCCTCGAACAGCACCTCGCCCGCGGTCGGGCGCTCGATGCCCATCACGCTCTTCATCGCGGTCGACTTGCCCGAGCCGTTCGGCCCGATCAGGCCGAGGATCTCGCCGGGATGCAGGTCGAACGAGAGGTTCTTCACGGCGGTGAGGCCGCCGAATCGCTTGGTCAACCCGCGGACGGTGAGCGTTGCTGTGGTCACGGTCTGATCCATTTAAGAGCGCGCCTCGCGTGACAGGGCCGCTCCGAGGAAACCGCCGGGGAAGAACAGGACGACGAGCAGCGCCACCGCCGAGACGATGAAGGTCGCAAGCTCGCCGGTCGGGCGCAGGAATTCGCCGGCCACGATCAGGAAGATCGCGCCTAACGCGGCCCCCAGCACCGTGCGCCGGCCGCCGAGCACCGCGGAGACGATCACGTTCACGCCGACGGCGACGTCGACCACGGTGCCGACCGAGGCGGTGCCGAAGTAGAACACCAGCAGCGCGCCCGACAGTCCCGAGAAGAAGGCGCTGACGATGAAGGCCGCGAGCTTGTGCTTGACGATGTTGAAGCCGAGCGCGCCGGCCTGCACCGGGTCCTGCCCGCTCGCCTGCAGCACGAGGCCGACCGGCGATTGCGACAGGCCGTACAGGATGGCCGCGCTCACGGTCATGAAGCCGAGCGCGATCCAGTAATTGGCGCCGGCATTGATGGTGATGACGTCGGGAATGGTGAGCCCGATCTCGCCGCCGGTGAGATCGGCGAACACCACGACGAAGTTCTGCAGCATCAAGACCGCGACCAGCGTGGTCAGGCCGAAATACGGTCCCCTCACTCGCAGCGCCGGCAGCGCCAGCACGAAGCCCGCGACGACCGACGCCAGCGCGCCGAGCAGGATGCAGACATAGACCGACCAGCCGAACTGGTTGTTGAGGATCCCGGCGGTGTAGGCGCCGGTGCCGATGAGGAAGGTCGGCCCGAAATTCACCTCGCCGGCGAAGCCGAACAAGAGGTCCCAGGCCATCGCGAACACGCCGAAATAGAATGCGACGGTCAGCAGCCCGAGGATGTAGCCCGAGACGTAGAACGGCAGCGTCGCGGCGACCGCCACGCAGACCAGCGAAATGAAGAACAGGCGCGAGGAAAAGAAGCTGGCCATCTCAGCGCCTCCCGAGCAGGCCCTGAGGCCGGATATACATCACGAACACCAGAAGCAGCAGCGCCGGAATGGTGCGATAGGCCGGCGAGATCATGTAGGCCGTGATGGTCTCGAGATAGCCGACGACGAAGGCCGCGATCAGCGAGCCCGACACGCTGCCGAGGCCGCCGAGCACGACGATCGAGAACGCGCTCGCGGTCAGCGGCCCGACGCTGTAGGAGCTGACGCCGAGGAACATGCCGAGCAGGACGCCGGCGATGCCGGCGAGAATGCCGTAGATGCCCCACACCACGATGTAGATCTGGGTGAGCTCGAGCCCGAGCAGCGTGACGCCGCGCGGGTTCATCGAGGCCGCCAGAACCGCCTTGCCGGTCCTGGTGCGGTTCACCAGCAGCCACAGCAGACCGATCACGAGGCAGCAGACCAGCGCGGTGAAGATATTGTTGCGCGGCGTGCGGTTGCCGAAGATATCGACGACACCCTCGACGATCGGCAGCACCGTCTTGGCGTTGTTGGTGAAGAAATAGGCGATCAGCTCCTGGATCATGATGCCCCACAGCAGGGTGCCGGTGAGGACGAAGATTTCCTTCTCCTCGTTGGGGATCCGCCTCGAATTCTGGATCGGCTTGACGACCGCGAAATAGGTCGCGAACGACACGATCAGCGCGACGCCGACACCGAACAGCGCGCCGGTGTAGATGTCGAGGTGCAGCACGCTGGCCGCGGCCCAGGCCGCAACCGCTGCGGCCACCATGATGGCACCGTGGGAGAGGTTGAGAACGCCGGAGACACCGAAGATCAGGGTGAAGCCGGTCGCGCCGAGCGCATAGAGCGCACTGATGGCAAAGCCATCGATCAGGATTTGTAGGGCAAGCATCTCAGATTGGCCGGGGCAGCAGGGCTGCCTGTTGTGGAGGACACGGAACCGAACGGGGATGCTCCGGGGTGGGGCCCGGGAGCATGATCATCAGTCGTCAGTTCGTGGTGACCTTGATGAAGCTCGGGAACTTGAGGTCGCTCTTGGCGACCTCCTTCGGCCAGACCGCGACCTGCTTGCCGCCCTGCCACTGCAGCATCAGTCCGGTGATCAGGCCCTTGCCGTACTTGATCGAATGGGTGAACGGATCGTCCTTGCCGTAGAACTGGACGCGTCCGATGGTGCCTTCCCAGTCGGTCTTCTCCAGCGCATCGACCATCTTGTCGGCCTCGACCGAGCCGGCGCGCTTCACCGCATCGGCGATGTAGTAGACCTCGTCATAGGCGGTGTAGCCCGCGTAGGATGGATAGTTGCCGTAGCGCTTCTTGAAGCCCTCCGCGAACGGCACCGACTTCGGCGTCACCGCGACGTTCGGGCCGGACACGCCCTGATACAGCACGCCTTCCGCCGCGTCGTTGGTGTCCTTGCCGAAGGTCTCGTTGGTCGCCTGCGAGGAAATGCCGAACATCGGAATCGGCACCTGCTGGTTCTTCCACTGCACTGTCGGCTGCACGCCGACATGCGAGATGCCGGTGATGATCACGTCGGGCTTGGAGCCTTCGACCTTGTTGAAGATCGGCGTGAAGTCCGTGGTGTCGGGCGAGAAACGGATATGGTCGACGACCTTGAGCCCGATCTTGGGCAGGCACTCCTCGTAGCCGACGTCGAGCGGCTTGGTCCACGCCGCATCCTCGCTCATGATGACCGCGGTCTTCATGTGCTTCTGATCGACCAGGAGCTCCTTGGCGGCATCGCAGACCGACAGCGCCAGCGCGGCCGAGGTCAGGTAGCCGTGGAAGGTGTACTTGTTCTTCTCGTAATCGGCGTGGACGCTCTTGCTGATCTCATTGGAGGCGGCGCCGGGCGTGACGAACGGCGTCTTCAGGCGCGAAGCCCAGGGCTCGAGCGCCAGCACCACTTCGCTGATGTAGCTCGAAATGACGACGTTGACCTTGTCTTCGTTGACCGCGCGCTGGAACGCGCGCACCGAATCCGCCGAGGACGAGTGGTTGTCGTAGCTGACGATCTCGATCTTGCGGCCGTCGATGCCGCCCTTGGCGTTGATCTCGTCGGCGGCCAGCTGCGCCGCCTGCGGGATCGATGCACCGGCAATCGCCTGCGCTTCGGCGATCACGCCGATCTTGAGGGTGTCGGCAGCCAGCGCTCCGCTGGGCGCCGCAGCCAACAGGCCCAACACGGCCGCTCCTGCAAGTTTCGCATGCACGGGGAGTCGCGATGTTCTTGTCACCCTGTTTCTCTCCTCTTTTTCTTCGGCTGCTTCGAGCTCTTGGGGCGCGACTATAGCCGCGGCAAAATGCGCAGCAAGTGAAACTGCGCGCGGATCGCCATGCATGGACGGCGACTAAAGTAGTGGGTCGGCGCGGTGCGGCTGAATAAATTTGAGGCAGAGGGGGAATAAAAGGTCGTGGGGCGCCGATCTCTCGGATCGTCATTCCCCGCTGCGCAAATTACGCAGGGCGAGCGAAGCGGAGAGAGCGGAACGAAAAGCAACGCTCGGGCAATTCATGTCGCGAGTGGGTCCGCCGGGACGACAGCGGTGTACGAGGCCACCCCCCCCTACTCAGCCATCTCCGCCGGCGGGTGGGCGGCGGGACCGGCGAGCGGGCGCTCTTCCATCGTGATCATGCAGATCGAGGCGGTGGTCAGCAGCACGGCGGCGGCGCCGAACACGTAGCGGAACGCATGGATCATGTCGGCCATCGGGATCGCGCTGACGGTGCTGGCCGCGGCATGATGCTCGCCGGCGAGCGAGATGTCGGTCCCCAGCGTCATCAGCAGGATGGTGGTGAAGGCGGCGACCGTGAAGGAGGCCATCATCGCGCGGAAGAAGTTCATCGCGCCGGTCACGGTGCCGACCTGCGGCCGTGCCACCGCGTTTTGCAGCGACACCACGCTGATCGGGAAAGTGGTGCCGAGGCCGAGCGCGAACACGCTCATCAAAAGCAGCAATCCCCACAGCGGCAGCGTCGTCACCGCCATGCCGACAGCACAGATCGCGGCCACCGAGGTGCCGACGATCGCGACACGCTTGTAGTGCTTGGCCTTCGCCATGGTCCGGCCGGCGATCGCCGCACCGAAGGTCGAGATCGCCGCGAGCGGGATCAGCGCGAGGCCGGCCTCGCTGGCGGTGAGGTGATAGACCACCTCGTAATAGAGCGGCAGGTGCACAGTGAGGCCGACCATGGCGCCGAGCGCACAGCCGCCCGCCCCCATCGCGAACGGCACCACCGAGCCGCCGAGCAGCGACAGCGGCAGGAACGGCTCGTCGGCGCGGCGCGCGTGCCAGACAAAGGCGCCGGCGAGCGCGATCGACGCGCCCACCATCGCGGTGATGGTCGGCGACAGCCAGGACAGACGGGTGCCGCCCCAGGTCAGCACCAGCATCAGCACGACGGCCGAGGCCATCAGCAGGATGCCGCCGAGCCAGTCGACCTTGCGCTTGCGGTGGAACACCGGGATCTTGCCCATCTTCGGCAGCAGCAGCGCCAGCGCCGCCGCCGCGAGCGGCAGGTTGATCCAGAAGATCATCGACCAGTGCAGATGCTCGGCGAACACGCCGCCGACGACCGGGCCGAGGATGCCGCCGGCCATCCAGACGCTGGAGAAATAGGCCTGGTAGCGGCCGCGCTCGCGCGGGCTCACCACGTCGGAGATCACGGTCTGGACCACCGGCATGATGCCGCCGCCACCGAGCCCCTGCAGGCCGCGGGCAACGATCAGCATGGTCATGCTGGGCGCGATCGCGCACAGCACCGAGCCGACCACGAACAGGCTGAGCGAGGTGATGATCATGACGCGGCGGCCATAGATGTCGCTCAGCGTGCCGAACACCGGCGCCACCGCCGTCGAGGCCAGGAGATAGGCCGTGATCACCCAGGACAGATTGGTGACGTCGTGAAACTGGCGCCCGATCGTCGGCAGCGCGGTCGCGACGATGGTCTGGTCGAGCGCGGCCAGGAACATCGTCAGCATCAGGCTGATGACGATGGTGCGGACTTCGTCCGGATTGAGCGGTGCCGGCGGCGCCAGCGGCGGCGCGTCACTGAGTTCGATCACCTCGCTCGGGAGATGAGACAGCTCTTCGGCAATGTCGTCAGGCAATGTCTCTTGGTCGGCAGGAATCCGGCTCTGCCGTTCATACTTGTTCATTTGGGGCGTAATGCTGCTGCGCGGGCGCGTCCCGCGATGGAATCATTCTCTGCTTTGCAATTTATGCAGCAATTGAATGCTGAGGCAGGCACCCCAGCGCATGGGTGCATCCCGCCGCGATGTTCTCGCGGTGACGTGATCGCGGACGCGGCGACGGCGTCACGCTTTGGTCGTCTTGCCCAGCATTTTCGGCCGCTTCTTCAATTGTGCCCGTTTCGGCAGCAGCGCCGGCCATCGCACGATATGATCCTCGAGATCGGCGTCGTTGACGTCGAGTTCGGTGCCCTCCACCCGACCGCGCACCGAGACGCCGGCCTCATGGACGGTGTTGGGATCGCCCGAGATCAGGGGATGCCACCAATAGAGGTCCCGCCCCTCGGCCACCAGCCGGTAGCCGCAGCTCGGCGGCAGCCAGTTCAGCGTCCGGACGTTTTCGGGGGTCAGGCGGACGCAATCCGGAACCTGGTCGGAACGGTTCGGGTAGTCCTTGCAGGTGCAGAGGCCGGAATCGAGCAGCTTGCAGGAGATATGGGTGAAATAGATCTTGCCGGTGTCCTCGTCCTCGAGCTTCTCTAGGCAGCAGCGTGCGCAGCCGTCACACAGGCTCTCCCATTCGGCGTTGGACATTTCTTCCAACGTCTTGGTTTTCCAGAAGAATCCCTCCTGGTCCGACGGGCGCTTGGGCGGTGCGGTCATGATATCCTTGAAATGGCGGTGCAACTCTTCTTGGGATGCCGACGCTCCCTCCGCAAGGGGGTGGTTATTGCGGGGTCGAAAAAGCCGGTGGGCAGCGTTACGGCTTTCATTAAATTCACAAGCCGCACCATTGGTTTATGGCAGCCGCTCGGATAGAAGAATGAACGAGTCCCCAACGACGCAAAAGCGCCTTGGGATTGCCGCAACATCGAAGCAAGACGCTGGCCCGTGTCCGTTTTGGGCACCCGTAGCGCTGTCGAACTGATCAAGGGTCCGGTCCTTTCAGATCATGCCGTCGCATTGGAAACAGAAGGTCCGGAACTTCTTCCTGGACCTCGATGCGCGTATCGACTCGACGCTGTTCTCGTCGGGCAAGGGCCTGCGCGAGCTCTACGAGCGCTATTCCACCTTCATGGACCGCTTCTATGTCGGCCGCTGGAAGCGCTGGGTGTTCATCGAGCCGCTGTCGGAAGCCGCGACGCTCGGGCTCGGCGGCATGATCCTGATGCTGACGCTCGCGATCCCGGCCTTCCGCGAGACCGCCGACGAGGATTGGCTGAAGAAGTCCGACCTCGCGGTGACCTTCCTCGACCGCTACGGCAACCCGATCGGCAGCCGCGGCATCAAGCATAATGACTCGATCCCGCTGGAAGATTTTCCGGACAATCTGATCAAGGCAACGCTCGCGACCGAAGACCGCCGCTTCTACGACCATTTCGGCATCGACGTGCCGGGCCTCGCCCGCGCGCTCGTCACCAACGCGCAGGCCGGCGGCGTCCGCCAGGGCGGCTCGTCGATCACCCAGCAGCTCGCCAAGAACCTGTTCCTGAACAACGAGCGCACCATCGAGCGCAAGGTGAAGGAAGCCTTCCTCGCGATCTGGCTGGAGACGCGGCTCACCAAGAACGAGATCCTGAAGCTCTATCTCGACCGTGCCTATATGGGCGGCGGCACCTTCGGCGTCGACGGCGCGGCACATTTCTACTTCAACAAGTCGGTGCGCGACGTGAACCTCGCGGAGGCCGCGATGCTCGCCGGCCTGTTCAAAGCGCCGACCAAATACGCCCCGCACATCAACCTGCCCGCGGCGCGCGCCCGCGCCAATGTCGTGCTCGACAACCTGGTCGATGCCGGCTTCATGACCGAGGGCCAGGTGTTCGGCGCCCGCCGCAATCCCGCGGTCGCGGTCGACCGGCGCGACGAGAACTCGCCGAACTACTATCTCGACTACGCCTTCGACGAGATGCGCAGGCTGGTCGACACCTTCCCGAAATCCTACACCGAGCGCGTCTTCGTGGTCCGCACTGCGATCGACATGAACGTGCAGAAGGCGGCCGAGGAAGCGATCGAGAACCAGCTGCGCCAGTTCGGGCGCGACTATCACGCGACGCAGGCCGCGACCGTGGTGTCCGATCTCGACGGCGGCATCCGCGCCATGGTCGGCGGACGCGACTATGGTGCAAGCCAGTTCAACCGCGCCACCGACGCCTATCGCCAGCCCGGCTCGTCGTTCAAACCCTATGTCTACACCACGGCGCTGCTGAACGGCTTCACGCCGAATTCGAAGATCGTCGACGGCCCGGTCTGCATCGGCAACTGGTGCCCGCAGAACTATGGCCATTCCTATTCGGGTCAGGTCACGCTGACGCAAGCGATCACCCGCTCGATCAACGTGGTGCCGGTCAAGCTCTCGATCATGATGGGCGGCAAGGAAGGGCCGAAGGCGGGCCGCGCCAAGATCGTCGAGGTCGCGCGCCGCTTCGGCCTCAAGGCGCCGCTGCCCGATACGCCGTCGCTGCCGATCGGCTCCGACGAAGTCACGGTGCTGGAGCACGCGGTCGCCTATGCCACCTTCCCGAACCGCGGCAAGGCGGTGACGCCGCATTCCGTGCTCGAGGTGCGCACCGGCGCCGGCGACCTGGTCTGGCGCTGGGACCGCGACGGCCCGAAGCCGCGGCAGGCCATTCCGCCGAACATCGCCGCCGACATGGCCGGCATGATGAGCCACGTGGTCAGCGAAGGCACCGCGCGCCGCGCCGCGCTCGACGGCATTCCGACCGCGGGCAAGACCGGCACCACCAACGCCTATCGCGACGCCTGGTTCGTCGGCTACACCGGCAACTTCACCTGCGCAGTCTGGTACGGCAATGACGACTATTCGCCGACCAACCGCATGACCGGCGGTTCGCTGCCGGCGCAGACCTGGCACGACATCATGGTCGCCGCGCATCAGGGCGTGGAAGTGAAAGAACTGGTCGGCGTCGGCATGGGCCAGAAGCTGCCGCCGCAGCCGGCGCAGGCCAATGCCCAGACCAGCGCGGCGCCGCGCGTATTGGAAACCAAGCCCGGCCCGCCGCCGGTCTTGACCAAGCGCGGCGCGGATATCCTGGTGCGGGTCGAGAAGCTGCTCGACGACGCTGCCAGGACCGCCGGCAAGACCACGCTGAACGAGCCCTCGAAGACCGGCAAGGCCGAGTCCTCGAGCGCGCTGGCGTTCCCCGAAAACTACGTTGCCGCGGCCGGGCCGGACGGCGCGACACCGGCCGTGCCACGCAAGAACTGACGTGCGGCTCCTCCTCACCACCTTGCTGGCACTCGTGATCGCCACGGCCGTTGGCCTCGGCCTGACCTATGCGACGGCGACCCGCGGCACCGATCTCGGCACGCTGAAGATCGGCGCCTGGACCGCGCGTCCGAAGAGCGGCACCTCCGACGTCGATCCCTATTCGCGCGCCACCATCGCGCGCAGCGGCGAGCTGCCGATCGGCACCGGCGACGGCATCGCGTTCTCGGCGACCACAGACGACAAGAACAAGCCGCTCGACGGCCGCTGCGACATCGTGGTCAGCGGCGTGACGCCGGCTGCGCGGTTCTGGACGCTGACGCTGTTTGACCGCAAGGGGCACCTGGTCGCCAACACGCTGCAGCGCTACGGCTTCACCAGCCAGGAGATCATGCGCGCCTCCGACGGCACGTTCGAGATCCACATCGCCTCGCGCTCGCGCGCCGGCAACTGGCTGCCGACCGGCGGCATCGAGCGCTACGCGCTGATGCTGCGGCTCTACGACACGCCGGTCGGGGTCGCGACCCGCACGCAGCGCGACGCGCCGATGCCGTCGATCGCAACGACGGGTTGCCCATGATCCGCCTGCTGCTCACCATCCTCGCAGGCGTGCTGCTCGGCGGCGTGGTGCATCTCGTCAGCGTGCTGGCGCTGCCGCGCATCGCCTCGCAGGACGCCTATTCGCGGCTGACGCCGATGACCAAGCTCAACGAGGTGACCCAGCTGCCGCTCGCCGACCCGAGCCATTCGCCGATGCCGCTGATGGATCCGGCCTTCGCGGTGGCGATCTGCCGCTACGATCTCTCGACCGGACCGCTCAAGCTCACCGTGCCGGTCAGCCAGGCCTATACGTCGGTGTCGTTCTATACCCGCAACGAGGTCGCCTACTACGCGATCAACGACCGCTCCGCCGGCAAGAAGGTGATCGAGCTCGACCTGATGACGGAGGCGCAGCACAACGAGCTGCCGGAGGACGAGGAAATCACCGCCGCCGACCGGCTGATCATCGACTCGCCGACGTCAACCGGCCTGATCCTGCTGAAGGCGCTGGCGCCGGAGCCCGGCCTGATGCCGCAGGCGCAGGCCTCGCTCGCCGCCTCCTCGTGCAAGGTGCAGACCGAGCCGGTCGCGGCCAAGCAGGAGGCGCCGCCGCCGCTGCCCGCGCCGGCTCCGCCGCCTGCCGCTCGCAAGCGCTAGCTCACGGCGAGTGCGTGCCGGCCGCAGCGGCAGGTCTCGTAGTCGACGGGATCGTGGCTGTTGACGATCGTCACATCAGCGCCATGCGCCGCCTTCAATTGGCGCAGCCGCTCCTGGTTCTGGATGCGCGTCGCGCGATCCATGTCCGCGCGGCGCTGGAACATGCCGAGCACCAGCGGGATCCGCGGCCTGGCATCGAGCTGTGCGTGGTGGAAATAGGCGTCGCCGGCGTGCAGCAGCCATTTGTCGTTGTCGCGCACCGCGATCCCGCAATGGCCGAGCGTGTGGCCCGGCAACGGGATCATCAGGATGTCCGGCTCGCGGTCGCCGAGCGCACGCGCGCCCTTGAAGCCGAACCAGTCCTCGCCGCCGGCACCATAGAACGCCCAGTCCGGCCCATGCCGCCACTGCGCCGTGATATAGCGCCCCTGCGGCGGCGCGACCTGATGCGTCACCGCCATCTCGTACTCCTTGCGATGGACGTGCACCTTGGCCTTCGGAAAGTCCGGCACGCCGCCGGCGTGATCGCGATCGAGATGCGTCAGCAGCACATGGCGCACATCATCAGCTGAAAAGCCGAGCGCCTTGACCTGCCGCACCGCCGTCTCGGCCGGATCGAGCCGCGGCGTCGTCTGCCGCACCCATTTGCGTCCGAGCCGCGGCGGATCGCCGATGTCGTCGAGCCCGATCCCGGTGTCGACCAGCACAAGGCCGTCATTGCTCTCGACCAGCAGGCAATGACAGACCATCCGCGCCCGCTGGAAGATGCTGCCGCTGCCGTTCACGAGCCGCTTTCCGATCGGGCACATCGTGCCGGTGTTGAGATGGTGGATGCGCATGACAGGTCCTCCGCTGTAACAGCGCGCAGACTTGCCACCGGCGTTTCCATAGGTAAAATATTGTCTTTCTATCTATGTGATAGGATATGCCTATGGATATCCGCGAACTCCGCTACTTCGCCGCGGTCTACCGCGAGCGCAATCTGACCGCCGCGGCGAAACGCTGCTTCATCTCGCAGCCGTCGATCTCGGCGGCGATCACCAATCTCGAGGCCGAGCTCGGCACCACGCTGTTCATCCGGCACAAGAAGGGCATGGCCCCGACGGCCTCAGCCGTGCAGTTTCACGGCATCGCCCGCCGGATCATCGACGAGGCGGATGCGGCGCGAAATCTCTTCCGCAACCCCGCGACGCGGCAGGCGCTGACGCTCGGCCTGTTGCGGACGCTCGATCAGGCCCGGACTATCGCGCTGCTCAAGCCGCTGACCGGCAATACCGACCTTGCGCTCCGGCTGGTCGGCGCCAGCGAGAAGGCCGACGCGCGGATCGTCGCCAAGACCATGGTCGGCGCCGGCGAGCACTTCATCCCGCTGTGGAGCGAGCGCTATGTCGCGGCACTGCCGCCCTCGCATCCCCTGACGCTGAAGGAGACGCTCCGCACCACCGATTTCGCCGGCGTTCCGATGATCGATCGTTGCCATTGCGAGCAGCAGGAATTCTTCAAGCGTGCCTCACCGCCGCGCAAGCCGGTGGCGATCGCGGAATCCGAGGAGTGGGCGATGGCGCTGGTGGCGGCCGGGGTCGGCGTCGCGATCGTCCCCGAGGGCGTGGCGCGCGGCAATCCTGACGTCACGATGCGCGCGATCGATATCGACGTGACGCGCCAGGTCGGCCTCGCCTACCCCTCCGCCCAGCCGCCCTCCGACGCGCTGAAAGCATTCATTGCGAGCCTGCCACGGCAAGCCAACAGTCGCCGGATCAAATCGACAGCGAAGAAGCCGAAGCGCGCCTAGTGTGCTGAATGCGAAGTTCGTGCGATTTCGCGGCAGCCACTTTCACGAACTTCGCATTCATAAAGCACACTAGAATCATAAGTTTGCTAGTGTCCTTATCGAATCCGAAGTTCGCCCCGAAGGTGCGGCAAATGATGCGAACTTCGGATTCGGGACACTAGCCCTTGGTCACCACGGCCTGGCCCGTGACCGGCGCGGAGATGAGCGGTGCGTTGGCGGTAAGCCGGGCGAGTTCGTTGATCTGGCGTTCGGCGTCGGCCGCCATGCCGTCGGGCGCCTGGATCACCAGCCGCTCCAGCGCCCAGCGATAGGATGAGATCCGCCGCTCCAGGGCCTGCTGGACCCATTGCACGATCAGCGTGTTCTCTTCCATCCGCGCCACCGCGTCAGCCCGCTCGCGCGGCGACACATCGGCGATCATGTGGAGGCTGGCATTGCGCTTGCGATCGAGCTCGATCACCTGGATCGCGGTGGCGAAGAACGGCTCGAAGCGGGTGATGTCGTCGCGCACCTCATCGATCAGCAGCGAATAGCGTGAGGCGAACGAGCGATGCGGCTCGTCGATCAGATTGCGGCCATAAGCGGTGCGATCGAACACGACCCTCTGCCGCCACGGCGAAGGCAGCGGCTGGTAGTCGCCGAACACGCTCTTCCACGCCGGACGCGACAGCGGCGGCTCGATGAACTGATAGGCGAGGTCGCGCAGCTGACGTTCGTGTTCGGTGAGCTGGAATTGCGAGGCGTTCTTGCCGATGCTGCCGGTCGCCTCGGCGCCGATCCAGCGATGCATGTCGTCGTTGCGGAAATCGGCGCGGGTGCGGCCGAAATCGCCGCCGCTGCAGCCGGCGAGCGCCGAGCCCGCCAGCAGCAGGATCAGCGCCGGGAGTGACCGCCGCGCGACGGTCCACTGCACAAGCTGCGGCATCGCCCGATGTCCGCGATCAGGAGCGGCGTCGGCGACGGCGGCCCTGCGCAGTGCCCTGCTCCGGTCCGCGACCACCACCGGTCTCCTCTGTCGTTCGCTCGATCCGGACGACGGGAAGGATCAGTACGGTCCCCATGCCTTCGCCGGCAGCACCGGCCATGCCCGGCCGCCGTGCAGCCGCATCCGCCGGAAACTCAACGATGGTGCCCATGTTCCGTTCTCTCTGGCCCCGCACGGACATGATTTGCCCCGCGCACGCCGAGTTAAGAACGCGCATGGTTAATGACATCTTAAGCCGCCGGTACGGACGGTTACGGATATGGCGCTGTGCCTTAATAGACACGCGCAAATTCGACCATTCACCTTCACGGCTTGTTTTCCTTAACTGCCTCTTAAAACAGCCTGCGTAGGCTCGCTGCCACAAGGTTTTCAAACCGAAGTTTGGCAAGTCGCGTACGCCCGAGATGAGCGCAGCTCCGCTATTTCCTGGTTTCGATGGGCTGATGACGCTCTCCCGTCGCGAGGGCGTCGACATCCGCCCGACGCTGCTGCGCGTCCTGACCGACCTCTATGTGCAGGCGAGCGCACATTCCGCCGATGAAGAGCGCCAGTTCGTCGAACTGACGACGCGCCTGATCGACGAGGTCGACGACGCGACACGGGCCGCGGTCCGCGCGCGACTTGCGATCTATCCGGCGACGCCAGCCCGGATCATGGACAAGCTCGGGCTGCGCCGCGTCGGTCCCGACCAGCCGATGCCGGCGGCCGCGCCAATTCCAGCGCCCGCCCCCTCCGCGCTGCCGGCCAAGATCCCGACCGAAGCCGAGCTGCGGATGGCGGCGAGCCTCGCCATGCGGCCGAACGATGCCGCCGAAATCTCCGACATGTTCTTTGCCGCCAACACGACGGAGCGCGCGCAGATCCTGCACAATCTGCAGGAGACGCCGCTGAAGGCCGCGGCGCGGATCCCGGCCGCGCGTGCCGCGCGTGCGATCCATATCCTGGAGATGGCGGCGTTTGCCGAGGACCTCGATAACTTCACGCTCGAACTCGGCGAGGCGCTGATTTTGCCGTCGCGGATCGCCGCCGACGTGGTCAACGATCCCGGCGGCGAGCCGCTCGCCTGCGCGATGCGAGCGCTCGACGTGTCGAGCGCCGCGTTCCAGCGGATCCTGATGTTCCTCAATCCCGAAGCCGGCTCCTCGGTCAATTATGTCTATCGGCTGTCGCGGCTCTATGATCGCCTCAGCGAGCGCTCGGCGCTGGTGATGCTGGCGGCGTGGCGCGGCTCGACCATGGCGGTGGCCCGCGCCAGATATCGCTCGTCGCTCTATGACGATGAGCGCCATCGCGTGCGCGCGGCATCCTCGCAGACGCGGCCCGCGTTGCAGCCCGGCAGCGCACCCGCTGTCCGAAATCAGAAGTCTGGAGGTTAACCCTTCGCCAGATCGAGGAAGTGTCGCCCGGCGCGGTCCTCGGTCTCGACGATCCAGGCATCGGGATCGAAGCGGAGCTCCTTGGTCAAGCGCTCCTCGACAGACGGCTCGGACACCGGCTGTGGCGCGGTCGGCACGAACAGCCGCTCGACTGGACGGCTGTCGTCATAGACCGTCTGCGGCGCCGGCGCATACAGCATCGCGTTGCCGTCCATCAGCGCCACCTTGACGAACACGGCACCGGCTTCCTCAGCGCCCTTCTTGCGGACTGCACCGAACACGCCCTCGGTCTGGCAGCGGCGCAGATACGCCGCGACCCATATGCTGGTTTTCAATCGCATGCGCCGAGCTATAGGCCAGCGGCGCGGCCACGTCCAATTGTCACGGATGTCGTCACGCAGCGGCGGGTCACGCAGCGGCGGGTTGACCGAACCAACCGCCACCCATATCCTTGAGTCTGCGGTGCAAGCCGCACCCGGGTCCACGGGAAGGGTTGAACCCACTTGCACCAATTGAGCGGCCAACCAAGCCTTTGTGCAGCCGGTTTTCTGGACCATCGGCGATTGATGCACGGAGGTTTCCATGGACCGATCGCCCGCGCGATTGAATCTCGAACATCTGAAGAAGCAGGCCAAGGAGCTCATTCGCCTTTACCGGCGGCAGGCGCCGGAGGCTTACGCGCGTTTCCGGCATGCACTTCCGGCTGCGGCCGGGCGCAGCGATACTGAGATCGCCGCGCTTGATCTGCGGCTGCACGATGCGCAGTCCTGCGTGGCGCGCGATCTCGGCTTCGCCTCCTGGCCGGACCTGCGGCGCTATGTCGACGCACAATTGCCGCCCGGCAAGAGCAAGGCCGATCGCGTGCGGCGATGGCTGCAGCTGGTCTATGCCGCAGACGTCGCCGGCACCACCGACCGCGCCAACCCGCGCGTTGCGGCGCGGATGCTCACCGAGGATCCCGGCCTTGTCGCCGACGATCCCTATCTCGCCTGCGCCATCGGCGACGAGGAGACGGTGCAACGCACCGCCAACGGCGATCCAGCATGGCTCAACCGTCCCGGCGGTCCCTTGAAACTGCCGCCGCTGGTCGCGGTCACGCATTCCAGCCTGTTGCAGATTCCTGAATTTCAGGCACGGCTGCATCGCTGCGCACGCCTGCTGCTGCAAGCCGGCGCCGATCCCGACCAGCACATCAGCAGCCGCTGGCCGCCGGGGTCGCTCGACGCGCCCGATGACAGCAATCCGCTGTCAGCGCTGTACGGCGCCGCCGGCCGCAACCACGATCTCGAGCTGACAAAACTGTTGCTCGAAGCGGGCGCCAATCCGAACGACAATGAATCGCTGTACCACTCGCTCGAAGGCTCGGTGACGACGGGCCTGCTGCTCGAGCATGGCGCGCGGATCGCCGGCACCAACGCGATGTACAAGGTGCTCGACGACGAGAACGTGGCGGCGCTCGACTTGCTGCTGCGGCACGGCGGCAATCCGAACGAACCCGCCGGCAACGCGCCGCTGACCGATTGCGGCTCGCCGCTGCTGTGGGCGATTCGCCGGCGGCGGTCGCGGACCTGCATCGCGACACTGCTCGACGCCGGCGCGGATCCGCGCATCACGACACCAGGCGGGCTCAGCGCCTACAGATACGCGCTGCAATTCGGACTGACCGAGGTCGCCGAGTTGCTGCGCGAGCGCACGGGCGATGAGACGCTTGCCGATGACGAGCGGTTCGTCGCGGCATGCAGCAGCGGTGACGAGAGCGAGGCGCGGCGAATCCAGGCCGGCCGGCCCGATCTTCCAGGTTCACTTTCACCGCAGCAATTGCGGTTGCTTCCGGAGCTCGCCGCGGCAGGCGGCGACGATGCTGTGCGGCTGATGGTCGAGCTCGGCTGGCCGATCACGGTACGCGGCGGCGATTGGGATGCGTCGGCGCTCAATCACGCGGTTTTCCGCGGCAACGCTGCCCTGACGCGATTCCTGCTCGAGCACGGCGCGGAGTGGACCGAACAGCACGGCTTCGGCGACAACGCGTCCGGCTCCTTGTCGTGGGCCTCCTGCAACGAGCCGGTCAGCGGCGGCGACTGGGTGGGCTGCGCGCAGGCCCTGCTCGATCACGGGATGCCGCGCGCCATTCCGGATCGCGACGATCCGGAATGGGTGCTGGTGGCCGGCCGCAGGAAGCTGTTCTCCGACGACGTCAGGGACGTTCTGCTGGGCGAGACGCCCTAACGCGTCATGGCCGGGCTTGTCCCGGCCATCCACGTCTTAGCTTCCACAGGTGTCAAAGACGTGGATGCCCGGGACAAGCCCAGGCATGACGAATACGCATTCGATGCCTTCGCAGAGAGGCTACTCGATCGAATGCCCGATCATCGCGCTGAGCTCGCGCACCAGGCGATCGGACATCTGGCCGGTCACCGGCAGCTTGCGGGCGCGCTCGAACTTTGCGATGGCGTGCTGGGTATCCGCGCCGATCGTGCCGGTCGGCTTGAGCTGGCCGTAGCCATACTCCGTCAGCGTACGCTGGACCGCGGCGATGCGTTTTCCGGCCGGGCTCAGATGCTGTGTCGGGATCGACGCGGGTGGACGAATGACGCTGGACGGCGCGGCAGCCGGGGACGGTGCGGCGGCCGGCGGCGCGGCGGTCGATTTCAGCACCAGATTGGCCATCGGATCGACCGGCTTGGCCTCGGCTTTGGGTTCTGCCGGCTTGGCTTCGACGGACCTGGTCTCGGCCGGCTTGGTCTCCACCGGCTTCACGTCGACGGGCTCGGCCGATCGGGCAGCCGCCTCGGCCGGACGCGGGCGCGGTATCGGGCTGGCGGCCGCGGCAACCGGGGCCGGCGGCGGCAGCGTCACAACCGAACCGCCGAACATCGGCGACGGATGACGGCCGGCCTGCAGGAACAGCGCATTGATCAGGATCGCAACAATGGCAGACGTTGCCAGCACGCCGGCAACCAGATCCTTCGGACTGTGCAGCAGCAGGCGCAGGACGAGGCCACGTTCCTCCTCGGCCGCGATGGCCACCGCCTTGGCGCCGCGGCGACGGCGCGGCGTTTCATCGTCATCCAAAGTCTGTCTAGGCACTCTTCTTCACCTGATGGGTTTGCTCTTGTAGTCCGGAACGCAGCGCGGGCTTCAGGGTCGAGACGTTGCTGGACGGCTCGACGGCGGCGGGCGGGTTGAACGCCAGCGGCAGCGCGACCGACACCGTGGTGCCCTCGCCCACCTTGCTCTCCACATTGATTTCGCCGTGGTGCAGGCCGACCAGCCCCTTCACGATCGAAAGACCAAGACCGGTGCCTTCGTGGCGGCGCTGATAGGTCTTGCCGGCCTGGAAGAACGGATCGCCGATTCGCTTGAGATCATCGGCGGCGATGCCGACGCCGGTGTCCGAGACACGCAGCACCAGCCGCGATCCCTCGACGCCGGCCGACACCGTCACCTTGCCGCCGCGCTCGGTGAACTTGATGGCATTGGAGACCAAATTGAGCACGATCTGCTTGAACGCGCGCGGATCGCCGTTCACGATCGGCAGATCGTCCGGCACGCGGGTGACGAGGTCGACGCCGCTCTCGCGCGCCTTCAACGCCACCAGATTGCAGCAATTGAGCAGCGCCGGCCGCGGCGCAAACGGCTCCGGCGAAATCTCGAAATTGCCCGACTCCATCTTCGACATGTCAAGGATGCCGTTGACGACCGACAACAAGTGCTGGCCGGAATCGTTGATCAGCTGCGCGTATTCCTTGCGGCGGGCCACGTCGAGGCCGAGCACGTCTTCCTGCGCGATCATCTCGGAGAAGCCGATGATGGCGTTGAGCGGGGTGCGCAGTTCGTGGCTCATGGTGGCCAGGAAGCGCGTCTTCGACGCATCGGCTTGCTCGGCCACATTGCGCGCCTGTTCGAGCGCCTGCTCCTGCACCTTGCGATCGGTCACGTCGCGGATCACGGCGACGACTTCGGCATCGGCGGCGGCCTGATCGAGCGGGCGGCAGCGCATCTCGGCCCAGATGAATTCGGCGGCGACCTCGCCCCGCGCACCGTCACGGCGCACGCGGAACTCGACGCTGCGCGAGTCACCGCGCGCGGCGTCCGACAGCGCCGTGAGATAGGCCGGGCGATCGGCGACATGAACGCGGTCGAACAGGCCGTGGCCCAACAGCCGCGATGCCGGCACGCCGAGCATGTTCTCGGCCGCGGGCGAAATGAAGCGCACCGCGCCGTTGCGGCTGTGCCGCGACAGCACGTCGCTCATGTTATGGGCGAGCAGGCGGTAACGCTCTTCCTCGACATAGAGCAGCGCCACGCTGGTGCGCGCCAGCGACTCCGCACCGAAGGCGAGCCCGGCGGCGTAGAAGATCGCCGACACGACTCCGAAGCCGACCAGCGTGCTGTTCGACGCAACCGCGGGATCGACGACCGGCAGCACGTGATAATGGCCGAGCACGCTCAGCAGCGCCGCGCAGATCATCGCCAGCGCGAACGCAAACGCCACCACGCGCCGCGACGCCGACAGCGCCGCCTCGATCGGAATGACGACGAGCCACACGGCGGCGAACGAGGCGATGCCGCCGGTCGTCGCCGCGATCATCATCACGAGACCGGCGAGCGCCAGCGACGAGAGCACATGCGCGCCTTCATAGCGGCCGGTGCGCGACAGGAACCATGACAGCAGGATCGGCGCGATCAGCCAGGCGAATGCCGCGACTTCGATCGCCGTCGGCGCACCGCGCATCGCAAGAAAGGCAGGGAACGAGGCAAGCGCCGCCAGGCTGCCGAGCAGCCGCGGCGCCATGAAGGCACGATGGCGCGCACGCGTCAGCGCATCATATTGCGCCGACGGATGCAGCAGCGCATCCAGGCAATCGCGGATCAGACTCAAACTACTCACAGCACTCGCGCTTCGGCTCAATCGTCAACACAGACGCGCCGGAACGCCTCCTTCGTGATTGCAGGTCAACGTGTCAGAGCGAACTTAAGCGAACGCTAAGGCTGGGCGGCCTGCCGCCAAACACCGCGCATTGGAGTGGGTTTGACCCGCTATTCACCGGCCATTTGTCGGGGGATGGTGAACGGCTGGTTTCCGGATGCGACATTCTATGGTTTCGAAATGGTGGACACGGCGGATCCTGCGCAGCCGACGCGCGTCGGCCGCCATCAATCGAAAATTTACGGCGAATCAATTCAGGCGAATTTTCCGCGATTTTTCGGCGGATTTACTTCAATGCAGATACTTCCGATTTATCGACCGATGCTAACCCTCAAGGCCAATAGCGGCATCGACCGCGCAAGAAGCAAGACAAGACAGACGACCGGGATCGCGCCATGTTCTTCCTGCTGCGTTTGGCATTCTGGCTCGGGCTTGTGCTCGTGCTGCTGCCGAGAGACAAGACACCCGAAGCGGACAAGACGCCGCAGATCAGCGCGTCGGATGCGGTGTCGGCCGCGACCGCGACGATCAACGACATGGGTCAGTTCTGCAAGCGCCAGCCGTCCGCCTGCGAGGTCGGCGGCCAGGCCGCGACCGCGATCGGCCAGCGCGCGACCGACGGGGCGCGCAAGCTCTACCAGATCATCACCGACAAGAAGCCGCCCGACCACACCGGCTCGATCGGCCAGGACGATACCGATTCAGCCACCGCGTCCCGCGACACGCTGACCACGGACGATCAGTCCATCGAATTCCGCCTGCCGCCGACGCCGTAAGGGGAAACCAAAGTGCTGGCGCGCGAAGCGGATCCCGGTTCGCGTGAAGAAAACGCGTCAAAACAACCGGGAACCGGTTCCATTTTCATCGCTTTCGCGGCCCGTCTTCCTATATAAGCCGTCAAGGACAGGACGCGGGCCACGATGACGACGATCGACGAAATCAGGGACAATTTTGCGCTGCTGGACGAGTGGGACGACCGTTACCGCTATGTCATCGAGCTCGGCCGCACGCTCGAACCGTTGTCGGAGGCGGAGCACTCGGCCGAGAACAAGGTGCAGGGCTGCGTCAGCCAGGTCTGGCTGTCGAAGCGGGTCGAGCGCGATGCCAACGGCGAACCGCGCCTGATCTATATCGGCGACAGCGACGCCCACATCGTGCGCGGCCTGGTCGCGATCGTGCTGACGTTGTTTTCCGGGCAGACGCCCAAGGAAATCCTCGGCACCGACGCGCTTGCGCTGTTCGACGAATTCGGCTTCCGCGACCATCTGACGCCGCAACGCTCCAACGGCTTGCGCTCGATGGTCGACCGCATCCGCAACGATGCGCGCGAGGCGCTGGCGTCCGCCGCGTAGATCTTTACTTCCGCTTCCGCGCCTGCTGACCGAGGCCCATCTTCTTGGCGAGTTGGGAGCGCGCCACCGCATAGTTCGGCGCCACCATCGGATAGTCGGCCGGCAGGCCCCATTTGTCGCGATACTGCTCCGGGGTCATGTTGTACTGGGTGCGCAGATGGCGCTTCAGCGACTTGAAGCGCTTGCCGTCCTCGAGGCACACTAGATATTCCGGCGTGATCGACTTCTTCATCGACACCGCGGGCTTGGCCGGCTCGCTCGGCGTGTCGCTGCGTCCGCTCGACACCCGCAGCAAGGCGGAGTGGACCTGACTGATCAGGTTCGGAATGTCCGAGGCCGGCGTCGGATTGTTGCTGAGATAGGCCGAAACGATGTTGGCGGTCAGCTCGACCGGCGTTTTGCCTGACGTATCGGACATGGCTCAATCTTCCCCGTGCTATCGACAGCCCGGCGCGCACCGGACAGTATCCATGCGCAGCAATACATTAATGGAATCGCGTACTACTTTGCGAATATGCACAAATTACAGCAAATCTGACAACAACGGCCGCGTTTCCGGCTTCGGGCCGGCCGCGCGCAAGTATTGGCCCGGATCTTAAGGCCGCTGCTCCAGATGCGACCTGAGCTCGTCGATCGAGGCAAATCGCATCATGCCCTCGGGCATCTGCGCCTCGATCGATCCGTCCGAATAGAGCGAATAGGCCATGCCGTCGACGACGCCCGATTTGAGCACGGTCACCGGCGGCTGCTCCTGGGGCGGCGGCGGATGGCCCGATGACGGCGAGGCGGCGGCGGCCGACTGGGCCTCGCCGAAGGTCGATGGCGTCCGGGGGCCGCGCCGGGCGGCGACGTCGACCGACCGCGGTCGGTCGGCCTTCGGCCAGGCATCGTCGAAGGTTGCCGGCGCCGGTTCGGCCGAACCGCCCGGATTCGAGCGCAGTTCCGGCGACAACAGATCCGGCGTGAGCGGCTCGGCGGCACGCCCCTGGCTCCGTTCGCGGTCCTTGCGCGAGGAGGAGAACAGCAGATTGCGCCGCTTGGGCGGTGCAGAACCATCCGCGGGCGCGGGCGGCACCTCGCCTGATGCGCCGCGCGAGGCGATCTCGTCGTGCCAGGGCGGCGGCGCCGCCGGCGCGGATGGCGGGGACGCGGGAGCCAGCGGCGGAGGCGCCGAGACCTTCGGCTCAGGCGGCGGGAACACCGGATCGTCGGGAGTGCCGCGCGGGGAAGTTGCAGACGGCGACCCGGACCGCAGACCCACGGCAACGACGGCATCGAGCCGGTCGCCCATGGCCTGGAGTTCGCGAAGGATGGCGGCAAGGGCCACAACAATCACGCCGGTACATGCGCCGGTCACGCCTGTCGCGATCAACGTGCCGCCAACGCTGAATTCCTTGTTTGGAATTCCGAGGCCGACCGCCGCCAAGCCCGCCACGACCAGGCCCGCGCCGACGACCAACAGACCAACCTTCATCGAACTAACCCCCGGGAGACCCGACCGAAAATCGGCGCGGGCCACCAACGCCACGATACCGTCATATTGCCCACACCGCCAACCGCCAATTGTAGACAGAGTTCCCTAAAATCCCGCTTAACCAAGCCGCGATGCGTTGCTTCACCGCGGCCGCAGTGACTGTCGGGCAGCCAGCTCCCGTAGATTTACTGGCTACGAATTGCTGCCAATTTATTGCAACGCATCTGGGAAATTACGCCACAATTACCAATTACTCGGAAACGGAACTGCGCTATGGATGCCGGGGAATGAGGCCCTAAAGCGCCAATCTGGGCCACAGGCACGCCGGTATCACTAGCTATGTCATCGATTACGACGTCTGCCCTCGAGGCGCCTGCGCGGCGCTCGGTGGAGAAGACCTGCGACGATCTCGCTGTCCTCGTCCTCGGCGTGGTCGCCGTGGTCGCCGGCTTGACGTTCCGCGATTACGGTCTGGGCTGGGACGATTACACCCACGCTGAATATGCCGACCTCCTGCTGCGCATGTACGAGTCCGGGTTCAAGGACACCGGCGCACTGTCGTTTGCCAATCTGTATATGTACGGCGGCGGCTTCGACATGGCCGCGGCCCTGCTGCACAAGATCATTCCGCTCGAACTGTTCGAGACGCGCCGCCTGCTCGGTGCGATCGTCGGCGTTATCGGCCTTGCGGTGACTTGGCGCCTGGCGCGCCGCGTCGGCGGCCCGCTGGCGGGACTGGCGGCGCTGCTGCTGCTGGCGCTGTGCCCGACCTTCTACGGCCACATGTTCATGAATCCCAAGGATGCGCCGTTCGCCGTGGCGATGGTGGTCCTGATCATGGGCCTGGTGCGCCTGATCGAGGAATATCCGGCGCCCTCGCCGCGCACCATCCTGATCGTCGGCCTGGGGGCCGGCCTGTCGATCGGCTGCCGCGTGCTCGGCGGGCTCGCATTGATCTACGCCGTGGTCGGCTTCGTCCCGCTTCTGATCGAGGAGTTCCGCAAGCAGGGCCCGCGCGAGGCGACCCACCGCTTTGCCCATGTCGTCTATGTGCTGCTGCCGGGGCTTGTGCTGGGCTATCTCGTGATGGGCCTGATCTGGCCGTGGTCGATCATGGAGCCCGGACATCCGCTCGAAGCGGTGACCTATTTCTCGCACTTCTTCGAGAAACCGTGGAAGGAGATGTTCGACGGCGCGCTGGTGTCGGTGCCGGACATGCCGTGGTCCTATCTGCCCACCTTGTTCGCGCTGCAGCTTCCCGAAGTGCTGCTGGTGCTGCTGGCCGCCGCCGTCGTCATCACCTTGATGTCGCTGTCGCGCTACGACGTCACCGCAAAGCGCAAGTCGATCATGCTGATGCTGACGCTGGCGGCGACGCTGCCGCTGGTGATCGCGATGGTGAAGCGGCCGGCGCTCTATAACGGCATCCGCCACTTCATCTTCGTGATTCCGCCGATGACGGTGCTGGCCGGCGTCGCATTCGCGCGCGGCATGGACTGGCTCGGCGAGAACCGCCGCGCCTGGCAGCCCGCGGCGCTCGCCGTGTTCGCGTTCGGCCTCCTGTTGCCGCTCAGCGAAATGATCCGCCTGCATCCGTATCAGTACACGCACTTCAACCACATCGCCGGCACGGTGCGGACCGCGGACAACTTCTTCATGCTGGACTATTGGGGCCTGGCGCTGAAGCAGGCATCCGACGGGCTGCGCGAGCAACTGGCGGAGCGGCAGGAAGTGCCGCCGCAGAACCGCAAGTGGAAGGTCGCAGTGTGCGGACCGCAGCGCCCCGCGCAGGTCGCGCTCGGCCCCGATTTCACGATCGGCTGGGACAGCAACGCCGCCGATTTCGCGATGACGCTCGGCGAATTCTACTGCAAGGGCCTGGCCGCGCCGGTCATGGTCGAGATCAAGCGCGACGACGTCGTGTTCGCCCGCGTCTACGATATCCGCGGCCGCAGCATCTCGAGCCTGCTGGCGATCCCGGCGCCGTAACGCATCACGCTGCCCACTGACGATCGCCGTTCGGATCGTGGGCCGCATGCCGACATGACTGTCACGCCGTTACCCTGCCTTGCTGCGGTCCGCCGGCGGCGCTACGCTTGGATCAAGCAATAACGCCATCAATGGAGCAATCGGCCATGTCGCCAGCGGAAGCGCGCCTGAAGGAAGTGCCGTCGGATATGAGTGCGGCGGAATGGGAGCAGCGGATCAATCTCGCTGCCTGCTACCGGCTGGTCGCGCTCTATGGCTGGGACGATCTGGTCGATACCCACATCTCCGCGCGCGTGCCGGGGCCCGAGCACCACTTCCTGATCAACCCCTACGGGCTGATGTTCGACGAGATCACCGCCTCCAGCCTCGTCAAGGTCGACCTCGACGGCAACCAGCTCTCGAAGAGCGACTACAGCATCAACCCGGCTGGCTTCACCATCCATTCGGCGATCCACGAGGTGCGCGAGGACGCCGGCTGCGTGCTCCATCTGCACACCGTCGACGGCACCGCGGTGTCGAGCGGCCCCGAGGGCCTGCTGCCGCTGAACCAGACCGCGCAGCTCGTCACCCACGACCTCGCCTATCACGACTATGAAGGCATCGCGCTCGATCATGACGAGCGCCCGCGCCTGCAGCGCGATCTCGGCAGTAAGAACCACATGCTGCTGCGCAATCACGGCACCCTGACGGTCGGCCGCTCGGTCGCGTCCGCGTTCGAGCGGATGTACCATCTGGAGCGCGCCTGCTCGATGCAGGTGGCGACCCGCGCGCTCGGACCGATCGCCTATCCGGTCGACCAGCACGCGATCGACAAGAACACCGAGCTGCTGTCGAACCCCGATCGCGCCGAGCTGCGCTCGACCCAGCTGGTCTGGCCGCCGCTGCTGCGCAAGCTCGACCGGGTCAATCCCGGTTATCGTGATTGAAATTTCACAATCTTCGGGTAGGCTAAAGTCAACACCCTCTGCACTATTGGAATCAAAACGCCGCCCAATCCCGGGCGGCGTTTTTACGTGCAGTGCGCCTTGCGCTATTTGGCCTCGGCGAACGCCGCCAGGATCCGCGCCCAGGAGCGGATGCCCTTGTGGTAGCTCTTGAGGTCGTACTTCTCGTTCGGCGAATGGATGTTGTCGTCGTCGAGCCCGAAGCCGATCAGCACGCTGTCGAGGCCGAGCGTGTGCTTGAAATCGGCAACGATCGGGATCGAGGCGCCAGAGCCGATCAAGAGCGCCTCCTTGCCCCATTCGTCGGTCAGCGCGCGGCGCGCCGCTGCCAGCGGCTTCATGTTCCAGTCGAGCGCGATCGCCGGCGCGCTGGAATGGTCGGTGAACTCGGCCTTGCAGTCGGCCGGCAGGCGGGCCTTCACATAGTCGCGGAACGCCTTTCGGATCTTCTCGGGATCCTGCCCCTCGACCAGGCGGAACGAGACCTTCGCTGACGCCTCTGCCGCGATCACCGTCTTGGAGCCCTCGCCGGTATAGCCGCCGACGATACCGTTGATGTCGCAGGTCGGGCGCGAGGAGACCTGCTCGATCAAGAGCCGGTCCTTTTCGCCGGCGGGCACCGAGAGGCCGATCGGCTTGAGGAAGCTCTCCGGCGTCAGATTGAGCTGCTTCCACTGGGCCAGAATATCCGGCGGCAAATCCTTCACGCCGTCATAGAAGCCGGGGATGGTGATGTGGCCGTTCTCGTCATGCAGCCCGCCGAGGATCCGTGTCAGCACGCGGATCGGGTTCTGCGCGCCGCCGCCGAACACGCCGGAATGCAGGTCGCGATTGGCGGCCTTGATCTTGACCTCGTCATAGACCAGGCCGCGCAGCGAGGTGGTGATCGCCGGCGTATTCGGGTCCCACATGCCGGTGTCGCAGACCAGCGCGAAGTCGGCCTTGAGATCGTCCTTGTTCGCCTCCAGGAACGGCACGAAATTCTTCGAGCCGATCTCCTCTTCTCCCTCGATGACGATGGTGATGTCGACCGGCAGCGATCCCGTCACCGTCTTCCAGGCACGGCACGCCTCGACGAAGGTCATCAACTGTCCCTTGTCGTCCTCGGCGCCGCGCGCGACGATGATCTTGCGTCCGTCGGCGTGGTCGGTCACCACGGGCTCGAACGGCGGACGGTGCCAGAGATTCAAGGGATCGACCGGCTGCACGTCGTAGTGGCCGTAGAACAGCACATGCGGGCGTCCGTCGGTCGAGCCGTTCAGCTTGCCGACAACGGCCGGATGGCCGGCGGTCGGCCGCACTTCGGTCTTGAAGCCGAGGGTTGCGATATCCTTGGCGAGATGATCGGCAGCCGCCTTGCAGTCATCGGCGAAGGCCGGATCGGCCGAGATCGATTTGATCCGCAAGAGCGTGAACAGCCGCTCGAGACTGTTGTCGAAATCGGCGTCGATGCGGTCGAGGACGGGCTGCAGCTTGGCGTTGGACATCGCGGATATCCTTTTTGTTGGACGTTGCGCCAAGTTGTAGCGCGCCGGCCGCGCGAGGCAAAGCCGGTCTCCCGCTTCGGCCGGCCGGCGCGATGCTATCTGCGCAGCAATCCACCGAGGGCGCCGCGCACCAGCGCCCGGCCGATCGAGCCGCCAACCGAACCGCCGAGCGATTTGCCGAGATCGGCGGCCACGCCACCGATCACCTTGTCGGTCACCGAGCGCGTGACGCTGCGCGCGATCACCTGCCCGGTCGACATGCGGCCGCGCTTGACGTTGGTGCCAAAGATCGTGGACGCGATCGAACCGAGCTGGCCGAGGATGCCGCCACCTTCGCCGCCAGCGCTGCCGTCCGCCGGCGCCGCCGTCCCGGCGAGCCGCTTCTGGATGATCTCGTAGGCGGATTCGGCGTCGACCGCGGTGTCGTATTTGCCCTTCACCGGGCTCGCATCCATGATCGCCTTGCGCTCCTCCGGCGTGATCGGCCCGATCCGCGCCGACGGCGGGCGCACCATGACGCGCTCGACCATCGATGGCGTGCCGCCGCCCTCGAGGAACGACACCAGCGCCTCGCCCTTGCCGAGCTCCATGATCACCCGCGCGGTGTCGAGCTTCGGATTGGGCCGGAAGGTCTGCGCGGCCGCGGCAACCGCCTTCTGGTCGCGCGGTGTGAACGCGCGCAGCGCGTGCTGCACGCGGTTGCCGAGCTGCGCCAGCACCTTGTCCGGCACGTCGATCGGATTCTGCGTGACGAAATAGACACCGACGCCCTTGGAGCGGATCAGGCGCACCACCTGCTCGATCTTGTCCATCAGCGCCTTCGGCGCGTCGTTGAACAAGAGATGCGCCTCGTCGAAGAAGAACACCAGCTTCGGCTTCGGCAGGTCGCCGGCTTCCGGCAATTCCTCGAACAATTCCGAAAGCATCCAGAGCAGGAACGTGGCGTAAAGCCGCGGGCTCTGCATCAGCTTGTCGGCGACCAGGATATTGACCATGCCGCGGCCGTCGCGGTCGGTCCGCATGAAATCCTTCAGCGTCAGCGCCGGCTCGCCGAAGAACTTCGCGCCGCCCTGGTTCTCGAGCACCAGGAGCTGACGCTGGATCGTTCCGATCGTCGCCTTGGACACATTGCCGTAGCTCTGTGCCGCCTTGCGGATCGGTGTCAGCGGATCCTCCTCGTCGTCGGCAGCTTTCTTGCTACCGTCCGGGGCGATCGCATCCAGCAACGCCCGCAGGTCCTTCATGTCGATCAACGTGAGGCCGTTCTCGTCGGCGACGCGGAAGGCAACATTGAGCACACCCTCCTGCACGTCGTTCAGATCGAGCATCCGCGACAGCAACAGCGGTCCCATCTCGGTGACCGTGGCGCGCACCGGATGGCCCTGCTCGCCGAACACGTCCCAGAAGACGGTCGAGAACTGATCGGGCTGGAAGGTCAGGCCCATCTCCTTGGCGCGCTTCAGGATGAAGTCCTTGGCCTCGCCGACTTCGGAGATACCGGAAAGATCGCCCTTGATGTCGGCTGCGAAAACCGGAACGCCGGCGCGCGCAAATCCTTCGGCCATGACCTGTAGGGTGACGGTCTTGCCGGTTCCCGTCGCACCGGTCACAAGGCCGTGGCGGTTGGCCAGCGCAAGCGTCAGCCACGCTGCTTCCTCGCCCTTGCCGATAAAGATTTTCTCATCGGTGTCGGCCAACTTGGTGTCGGACGTCGCCATCGCTTCGCCTCTTAACGCGATTTTAAATCGGCTCGATCCATTCGAACCGATGACATCATATTGCATCTTGCAGGTCGATTGAAACCATCGGCGCGCACTGATGTATATTGTCGCTCTACCAGTTCCTCATACTTTATTCCCGGCCAAGTGACGAAAGGCATTGCGCATTGCGCCAAGATGGTGTGAATCCGCCGCTCACTCTTGCAGAGGTGCAACACTTCCGACGCGATCGAAAAAGAAAACGAACTGAAATGCGCGGATCGCTTGTATTTCGTGACACAGGCGCTCAAGATAAATCTTCAAGAATGATCCGGCAAAAACCGGTTGAGGCGGGGCAATATGGACGAATTGGTTGGGCAGCTGGCCGCGAAGGCCGGCATCGACGGTGCTGTCGCTGAAAAAACCATCGGCATCGTTCTGGGTTTCCTCCGTAACGAGGGACCTTCCGACAAGGTCCAGGCTCTGATCGACCAAATCCCCGGCGCCGAAGCGGCAATCGCCGCCTCCAACAACAGCGGTGGTCTATCGCGGTTGATGGGTGGCGGTCTGATGGCTGTCGGCACCCGGCTGATGGCGCTTGGATTGAGCATGAGTGAGATTCAGAACGTCGCGCGTGAACTTTTCAGGTTCGGCCGCGACAAAATCGGAGCGGATCAAATGGGCGAGATCATCTCGGGGACGCCGGGCCTCAGCCAGTTTGCCTGAAGCATTTTCCCAAACGCCTTTGCACGTGCGCTCCCTTCTACCTGCATACGAGTATCATGACATACCCCCTCTCCGAGATCGAAGGCCTGTCCGCCTATTGCGCCACCAAACTGAAATCGCAGGGTATCCGCACGACCGACGCACTGCTAGAAGCCGCCCGCACCGTCAAGGGACGCAAGGCGCTCGCCGCCAAGACCGGGATCAGCGAACAACAATTGCTCGAATGGGCCAACATCTCCGACTACATGCGGATTCCCGGCATGGGCAAGGCGAAGGTCGGCCTGGTCCGCGCCGCCGGCGTCACCACCGTGCGCGAGCTCGCACACCGCAACCCGTCGCGGCTCGCGCAGAGCATGAAGGACGCCAATGTGCGCCGTAAGCTCGTCCGCGTGATGCCGTCGGAGAAATCGGTCGAGCTGCTAATCGAAGAGGCACGCAAGCTGCCTCCCAAAATCACATATTAGCCTGTCTTACCGGCATCCGGCCGCCGGCCGCGTCACCCGTCATCGCCACACCTTGACTTGCCGCTGCGGTCAGCGCAAAGCCACCGCATGATGGCGAGCAAGCCCATAGCATCGGCGGTGACCGGCCCGGCCGTATCGGCGGTGCTGCCGGCGCTGTTGTCGCGGCCCTATCCGGCGGTGATGGGCATCCTGAACGTGACGCCGGACTCGTTCTCCGACGGCGGCCAGTTCGCCGCACCCGAAGAGGCGCTGGCACAGGCCCGCAAGCTGGTCGCCGAGGGCGCCGATATCATCGACATCGGCGCGGAATCCACCCGCCCCTATGGCTCGCAGCCGGTCACCGCCGAGGCCGAGATGGCGCGGCTGAAGCCGGTGCTGGCCGACGTGATCGCGCTTGGCGTGCCGGTCTCGATCGACAGCATGAAATCGGAGGTCGTGGCCTGGGCGCTCGACCAGGGCGCTGTCATCGCCAATGACGTCTGGGGCCTGCAGCGCGATGCCGGCATGGCGCCGCTCGTCGCCGCACGCGGCGTGCCCGTGATGATCATGCACAATCGCGAGCAGGCCGATCCGGCGATCGACATCATGCAGGACATCGCCGCCTTCTTCGAGCGCTCGCTCGCAATCGCCGCGCGCGCCGGCATTTCGCCCGACCGGATCGTGCTCGATCCCGGCATCGGCTTTGGCAAGACCCCGGAGCAGAGCATGATCGCGCTGGCGAGGCTCTCCGAGCTCGGCTCGTTCCGCCTGCCGCTGCTGGTCGGCGCCTCGCGCAAGCGCTTCATCAGCACGGTCGTACCGTCGGAACCGCAACAGCGGATCGGCGGCTCGATCGCGGCGCATCTGATCGCCGCGCAGAACGGCGCCCGCATCATCCGCGCGCATGACGTCGCCGAAACCGTTCAGGCGCTGCGCGTGGCCGCAGCAATCGAGGGACAGCAATGACCGATACGATCTTCATCACCGGGATCGTCATCCATGCCCGTCATGGCGTGATGGAGCATGAGACCGAAGTCGGGCAGCGCTTCGTCATCGATCTCGAGCTCTATACCGACCTCTCGGAATCCTCGCGCACCGACCGCCTCTCCGACACCGTCTCCTATTCCAACGTGGTGGCGACCGCGACATCGGCATTCAAGAACACCAACTACAAGCTGCTGGAGCGCGCCGCCGGCGCAGTGGCCGAGGACATCCTGGCGAGCTTCCCGCGCATCCGGGCGGTCAAGGTCACGGTGCACAAGCCGCATGCGCCGATCGCCGCGATCTTCGACGATGTCGGCGTGGTGCTGACCCGCTCGCGCCATCAACCGCCCCAGGGTTGAACGCAGATGGCCGACGTCCTGATCGCCCTCGGCGGCAATGTCGGCGATGTCCGCGCCACGTTTCGCAAGGCGATCGCCAATATCTGCGGCATGGCCCAGGCCGCACTTATCGCACGCTCGTCGGATTATTCGACGCCGCCCTGGGGCGAGCAGCAGCAGGACAGCTTCATCAACGCCTGCATCGAGATCGAGACCAGTCTCGATCCGCATGCGCTGCTGTTCACGCTGCACAAGATCGAAGCCAAGTTCGGCCGCGACCGCGCCCATGAGCAGCGCTGGGGACCGCGCACGCTCGACCTTGACCTGATCGCCTATGACGACGTCACGCTGAACAAGCCGGAACTGACGCTGCCGCACCCGCGTTTGTTCGAACGCGCCTTCGTGCTGGTGCCGCTCGCCGAGATCGTTCCCGACCGCGTCATCGCCGGGCGCCGCGTCGCCGATGCGCTGGCCGAGGTCTCCGCCGACGGTATTTTCCGTCTAGCGGACCTCGATTAAAGCCAAACCACCGCAAACAACCGTTTGGCTTGGCCGCCCGCCCGTGGCAATTTCCGGCCAAATCAAGGGGCTCCTCGCGGGGCCGGTGAAGGACGATTTGGGCGGATGACGACCTCGACTGACGATTTGGCTCTGGCTTCGGATTTTCGGCCTGCGACCTATGACGACTGGCGCAAGCTGGTCGACGGCGTGCTGAAGGGCGCTCCGTTCGAGAAGCTGGTCGGCAAGACCTATGACGGCCTGAAGATCGATCCGATCTACCGCCGCGCCACCAACGCAAGCCCGCTTGCCGGCCGCGCCGCCGCAGCGCCCTGGCAGATCCTGCAGCGGGTCGATCATCCCGATGCCGCACAGGCCAATGCACAAGCGCTGCAGGATCTCGAGAACGGCGCGACCGGCCTCGAATTCGAGTTCGCCGGCGGTCCCGGCGCGCGCGGCTTCGGCCTCGCCGATGCCAGCAAGAAGACGCTGGCGCGCGCCTGCGGCGGCATCCATCTCGATGCCGGCATCATGATCGCGCTCAACCCGGTGATCGGCCGCGAGAACGCCGGCGAGACCTTTGCCGACATGGTCGAGGCCCGCAAGCTCGACCCGGCCAAGCTCGACCTGCATTTCAATTACCAGGCGCTCAGCACCATGGCCGTGCGCGGAGCTGCGGCCATCGCCTGGCCCAACTACGAAAAGTCGTTCGGCCAGGTCGTCAATGGCCTGATCAAGCGCGGCTTCAAGGGGCCGTTCGTGCTGGCCGACGGCCGGCCGGTCCATGATGCCGGCGGCTCCGAGGTGCAGGAACTCGCTTTCACGCTCGCACTGGGCCTCGCCTATCTGCGCATGCTGGAAGGCGCCGGCATCGATCTGGATGCGGCGCGCCCGGGCATCTCGTTCCGCCTCAGCGCCGATGCCGACCAGTTCCTGACCATGGCGAAATTCCGCGCGCTGCGGCTGCTCTGGGCACGGGTCGAGCAGGCCTGCGGCCTCACGCCGAAGCCGATCTTCGTCAACGCGCAGACCGCCTGGCGCATGCTGACCCAGCGCGACCCCAATGTGAACATGCTGCGCGCGACGATCGCAACCTTTGCGGCCGGGCTCGGCGGCGCCAATGCGATCACGGTGCTGCCGCACACGCTGGCGCTCGGCCTGCCTGACGACTTCGCCCGGCGCATCGCGCGCAACACCCAACTCGTGCTGCTCGATGAGTCCAACCTCGCCAAGGTCTCCGATCCCGCGGCCGGCGCCGGCGGCATCGAGACGCTGACCTCGCAGCTCTGCGAGGCGGCGTGGACGCTGTTCCAGGAGATCGAGAAGGCCGGCGGCATCTTCGCCGCACTCGAGCAGGGGCTGCTGCAAAACAAGGTCGCGGCGACGCGATCGCTGCGCGAAACCAACGTGGCGAAGCGCCGCGACGTGCTGACCGGCGCCAGCGAATTCCCGGATCTGCGCGAGGCCGTCCCGGCGGTGCTGGATGTGAAACCATCGGCGCCGGCGTCGGTGGCCGATGCCAAGGTGAAGTTCGACGCCCTCGCACCGATACGGCTCGCCGAGCCGTTCGAGGCGCTGCGCGACAAGTCGGATGCCGCGCTCAAGGCGCATGGCGCACGGCCGAAGATCTTCCTGGCCAATCTCGGCACCGCCGCGGACTTCACGGCTCGCGCGACCTTTGCCAAAAGTTTCTTCGAAACCGGCGGGATCGAGGCCATCGACAGCGAGGGCTTTGCCGACGCGGCTGTGCTGGCGGCGGCCTTCAAGGCCTCGGGCGCCACGATGGCGTGCATTTGTTCCTCGGATAAGGTCTATGCCGTCAGCGCCGCCGAGGCTGCCAAGGCCCTTCACGGCGCCGGAGCAAGGCATATCTATCTGGCAGGGCGGCCCGGCGACCAGGAAGCGGCGCTGCGGGCGGCCGGCATCGGTGAGTTCGTCTTCGCCGGCGGTGATGCGCTGGCGACATTGCGCGAGGCCTATCGGCGGATGGAGCAGACATGAGCGCAGAGACACCAGCGACACCCGTTCTGACCGGCGGCTGCCAGTGCGGCGCCGTCCGATTTGCCGTCTCGGCGGCACCGACCCGGATCAGCATCTGCCACTGCCGGATGTGCCAGAAGGCGTCCGGCGCGCCATTTGCCTCCTTCGCCGACATCGATCGCAACGACTTCAAATGGACCCGCGGCAAGCCCGCCGCGTTCAGATCCTCCTCGATCGCCGAGCGCGACTTCTGCGCGGCCTGCGGAACACCGCTCAGCTTCCGCCGCATCGACGGGCCGCGGATCGAGATCATGACGGGCGCCTTCGACCGGCCCGACCGGGTGATACCGACGCAGCAATTCGGAACCGAGTCCCGCCACGGCTGGGTGGTCGGCATTGCCAACCTGCCGAGCCAGACCACGATGCAGAATTACGGACCGGAGAAGATGGCGACGATCGTCAGCCATCAGCATCCGGACCATGATTGAGTTAGAAGCTACAGCGATTGATCGAATGCAATCGCCAGTTTGAGGAAGCCCAGGAATGACCCGCATTCCCGATTTCGCCGATGTCGCCTTCCAGCCCGTTGCCACCACGGCCCCGGCTGCGAGCGCCGAGCCGTGGCTGACGCCCGAGGGCATCCCGGTCAAATCCGTCTACGGCGAGGCCGATCTCGAAGGCATCGACTTCCTCGAGACCTGGCCGGGCATCGCGCCCTATCTGCGCGGCCCCTACCCGACCATGTATGTCAACCAGCCCTGGACCATCCGGCAATATGCCGGCTTCTCCACGGCGGAGGATTCCAACGCGTTCTACCGCCGTAACCTCGCCGCGGGGCAGAAGGGCCTCTCGGTCGCGTTCGACCTCGCCACCCACCGCGGCTATGACTCGGATCATCCGCGCGTCTCCGGCGACGTCGGCATGGCCGGCGTCGCGATCGATTCCATCTACGACATGCGCACGCTGTTCGCCGGCATCCCGCTCGACCAGATGAGCGTGTCGATGACCATGAACGGCGCGGTGCTGCCGATCCTCGCGCTGTTCGTCGCCGCCGCCGAGGAACAGGGCGTGCCGCCGGAGAAACTGTCGGGCACCATTCAGAACGATATTCTGAAAGAGTTCATGGTGCGCAACACCTATATCTATCCGCCCGCGCCCTCGATGCGGATCATCTCCGACATCTTCGCCTACACCTCGCAGCGGATGCCGAAATACAACTCCATTTCCATTTCCGGCTACCACATGCAGGAGGCCGGCGCGACGCAGGACCTCGAGCTCGCCTATACGCTGGCCGACGGCGTCGAATATCTGCGCGCCGGGCTTGCCGCGGGCCTCGACGTCGATCGCTTTGCGCCGCGGCTGTCGTTCTTCTGGGCGATCGGCATGAACTTCTTCATGGAAGTCGCCAAGATGCGCGCCGCGCGGCTGCTCTGGGCCAAGCTGCTGAGGCAGTTCAACCCGAAGGACCCGCGCTCGCTGTCGCTGCGCACGCATTGCCAGACCTCGGGCTGGTCGCTGACCGCGCAGGATGTGTTCAACAACGTGATGCGCACCACGATCGAGGCGATGGCGGCAACGCAAGGCCACACCCAGTCGCTGCACACCAACGCGCTCGACGAGGCGCTGGCGCTGCCGACCGACTTCTCGGCGCGCATCGCCCGCAACACCCAATTGTTCCTGCAGCAGGAGAGCGGCACCAACCGCATCATCGATCCCTGGGGCGGCTCCTATTATGTCGAGCGGCTGACCCGCGATCTCGCGCAGAAGGCCTGGGGGCACATCCAGGAGGTCGAGGCGCTCGGCGGCATGGCCAAGGCGATCGAGGCTGGCGTGCCGAAGCTCAGGATCGAGGAAGCTTCCGCCAAGACCCAGGCGCGGATCGATGCCGGCCGGCAGGCGGTGATCGGCGTCAACAAGTTCAAGCCGGAGAACGAGAAGGCGATCGACGTGCTCAAGGTGGAGAACTCCACCGTGCGGCGGCTGCAAATCGACAAGCTGGCGCGGCTCAAGAAGGAGCGCAACCAGAAGGACGTCGATGCGGCGCTCGCCGCGCTCACGCGCTCGGCGGGCGAAGGCAACGGCAATCTGCTAGCGCTCGCCATCGACGCCGCGCGCGCCAAAGCCACCGTCGGCGAGATTTCGGACGCCATGGAAAAGGTGTTCGGCCGCCACCGCGCCGAGATCAAGTCCATCACCGGCGTCTACAAGCGAGAGGCAGCGGCGATGTCCAATAAGGTCGAAAAGGTGCAGGCGCTGATCGATGCATTCGAGGAGGCCGAAGGCCGCCGCCCGCGCATCCTGGTAGCAAAAATCGGCCAGGACGGCCATGACCGCGGCCAGAAGGTGATCGCATCGGCGTTCGCCGATGTCGGCTTCGACGTCGATATCGGACCGCTGTTCGCGACCGCCGACGAAGCCGCGCGGCAAGCGGTTGAGAACGACGTCCACATCCTCGGCGTCTCCTCGCTTGCCGCGGCGCATCTCACCGCGGTGCCGGAATTGAAGGCGGCGCTGAAGAAGCACGGCCGCGAGGACATCATGATCATCATCGGCGGCGTGGTGCCGCCGCAGGATTACGACGCGCTGTATGCCGCCGGTGCCGAGGCGATCTTCCCGCCGGGCACGGTGATCTCGGATGCCGCCGAGGAGCTGATCCACAAGCTCAACGCCCGGCTCGGCCATAGCGCAGCGGCGGAGTAGCACTGCCGCATCCCCTCTCCTTTCAGGAGCTTTCCATGCGCGCCGCTCGCTCGATGACGCCTGTCCGCATCATGGGTCTTGCCGGCGTGCTGGCCTTCCTCTGGCTTCCGGCACGCGCCGCCGATCCAAAGCCTGACGCCACGATCAAGAACGCGAGCATCGAGGCGAGTGTCTATCTCGACGACAAGATCAAGGCAGATAACGCGCTGGCGGCCGATTGCCTCGCCGAAGGCAGGAAGTGGATCGACAAGAATGCCGCCGAGGCTGCGGCCGATCGCAAGCAGGAGCCTGACCTCTTCAAGGATCGTGGCGTCTACTCTTTCGAACGCAAATACTCCGAGCGCTCCGTCGTCGACGGCCGCTATGTGAGCGTGCTGCGCGACGATTACATGGACACCCACGGCGCGCATCCGAACTCCGACGTCAACACCATCCTGTGGGACACGACGGCGAAGAAGCGCATCAGCATCCGTCCCTTCTTCACCGAGACAGCGGACAACGGCCCGACCCTGACAGCGATGCGCAAGGCCGTCATCGCCGCGCTGAACACCGAGAAGAAGCGGCGCGGCGCCGGCGAGACGGCGACCACCGAATGGTACAAGGAGTTGAAGCCGACCCTGCTCAAGATCGGCGCCGTGACGCTGGCGCCGTCGACCGTATCAGGCAAGAGTTCCGGCCTCACCTTCCACTACCCGCCCTATGCCGTCGGCCCCTACGCCGAAGGCCAGTATGTCGTCTTCGTGCCCTGGGAGACGCTGAAGCCGTATCTGACGGCGGAAGGCGCGAATATCTTCGGCGGCGCGCGGCCGAAGGCCGACACCGACGATCGGCAATAGTGCTTCATCAACAGGCCGCGCCGGCACTGATCCGCGTTCCTCTCGCCTGCCATGGCCCAGCCGTTGTAAACCAAGACCATGACCGCCTCGAAGCCCACCTCTCCCGACATAAGCGCCCTCGCCAAGGAGCTCCGCGCCGGCCACCGCGCCGCGCTGGCGCGGGCGATCACGCTGGTCGAGAGCCGGCGCGGCGATCACCAGGCGGCAGCGCGCGAGCTGGTGCAGACGCTATTGCCCGACACCGGCAAGGCGGTGCGGGTCGGCATCACCGGCTCGCCCGGCGTCGGCAAGTCGACCACGATCGATGCGCTCGGCATGTTCCTGATCGAGCGCGGCCACAAGGTCGCAGTGCTGGCGGTCGATCCGTCCTCGGCGCGCACCGGCGGCTCGATCCTCGGCGACAAGACCCGGATGGCGCGGCTCGCCGTCTCCGACCAGGCCTTCATCCGCCCCTCGCCCTCCTCGGGCACGCTCGGCGGCGTCGCGGCAAAGACCCGCGAGGCGATGCTGCTCTGCGAGGCCGCCGGCTTCGACGTCGTGCTGGTCGAGACCGTCGGCATCGGCCAATCCGAGACCGCGGTCTGCGATATGACGGACTTCTTCCTGGCGCTGATGCTGCCGGGTGCCGGCGACGAGCTGCAGGGCATCAAGAAGGGCCTCGTCGAGCTCGCCGACATGATCGCGATCAACAAGGCCGACGGCGACAACCTCAAGCGCGCCAACCTCGCCGCCGCCGACTATCGCAGCGCGCTGCACATCCTCGCGCCGCGCTCCGAGCACTGGCATCCGCCGGTGGAGACCTATTCGGCCCTGACCGGCGCGGGGCTCGACCGGCTCTGGCAGAAGATCCTCGACCACCGCACCGCGATGAATGCCTCGGGCGAGTTCGCCGGCCGCCGCAGGGAACAGCAGGTGAAGTGGATGTGGTCGATGCTGGAGAGCCGGATGATGGCGCGGCTGCGGTCGGATGCCGCGATCCGCGCCAGGGTGAAGAAGATGGAGGCCGAGGTCGCGGCCGGCCGCATCTCGCCCGCGGTCGCCGCCGAACAGATCGCGGAGATGCTGCATTGAGCGGCAGGCTGCGCATCCTCGTCACCGGCTTCGGGCCGTTTCCGGGTGCGCCGTTCAACCCGACCATGCCATTGGTGAAGCGGCTGACCGCCCTGCGCCGCCCGGCCTTCGATGACATCGCGCTGTCGAGCCACATCTTCGACGTCACCTACGCCGCCGTCGATCGGGAATTGCCGGAGCTGATCGCAAAACACCGCCCGCAGGCGCTCTTGATGTTCGGCCTCGCCGGCCGCACCGACTATCTGCGGATCGAAAGCCGCGCCCGCAATGCGGTGACCACGCGCTTCCCCGACGCCGGCCGCCAGCATGCCCGGAAAGGATCGATCGAGGGCGGCGCCGATGCGCAGGTGTTCGGGCCTCATACTGAAAAATTACTGCGCGCCGCACTGGCGACCGGGATCGACGCGCGAGCCTCGCGCGACGCCGGCAGCTATCTCTGCAACTATCTGAGCTGGCGGGCGATCGAGGCCGTGAACCGCGACAATGATCTGCGCCTCGCGCAGTTCATTCACGTTCCGCCGCTCGCCCATGACGGAACGGCCGCGCCTGGCAAATCATCGATCACGCTGGAAGCGCTCGTCGATGCCGGCGAGGCCATGCTGATGGAGCTGGTGAAACTGACCCGGCAGGCCGCGCGCGCGTGAGCCTGCGGATTGGGCGGTGCCAAGTACACGCCCCTAGTTGGCATCCTCCAACTCACGCGTCACCCGTAGACTCCAGCAAATGCTAAAATTGGATCGAATGACGAGGTCTGCAACGGCCATTTGGTGTCGTCCCGGCGAAGGCCGGGATCCATAACCACGAAAGATCATTGTTGCGCGCGTGATGACACCGAGGAACGACTGTTTGACAACGTGAATCGGTTGCACCCGCGATTAACCCTACCGCCAACAATCGCCCCGCTGCGTCGGCGTGTTCACCATGCCGCGCCGCATTTCGCGCTACCACTCGACCCGCGAACGTCACCGCTCGCGAATGTTGCGAGGGCCTTGCCCATGGACGTCAACCGCCGCCATCTGATCGGAGCAACCGCCGCCGGCGCAGCCGGCGCGCTTGCGATGTCGCCTGACGCTGCGCGTGCCGCCGCGCCATCGGCCGGCACGCTCGGCCGCGACGTCACGCAATATGGCGTGCGCCCCGGCAGCCCCGACGACCAGACCCGCAATCTGCAGCGCGCGATCGACGACGCCGCGCGGGCGCAGGTGCCGCTCGCCTTCCCGCCCGGCGTCTACCGCACCGGCCTGTTGCGGCTTGCCCCCGGCAGCCAGCTGATCGGCGTGCGCGGCGCCAGCCGTCTGGTGTTCAACGGCGGCGCTTCGCTGCTGGAAGGCGAAGGTGCCGGCGGCATCGTCCTGATGGGCCTCACCTTCGACGGCGGCAACATTCCGCTGCCGAACCGGCGCGGCCTCGTGCATTGCCTGTCCGGCCGCGACATCCGCATCACCGATTGCCGCTTCACCGGCAGCGGCGGCAACGGCATCTGGTTCGAGCAGATGTCGGGCGACGTCAGCAACAACGTGTTCACCGAGATCGCGACCACGGCGCTGGTGTCGTTCGACGCGCTCGGCCTGATGGTGTCGCGCAACACCATCAAGGGCACCAACGACAACGGCATCGAGATCCTGCGCACCGCGATCGGCGACGACGGCTCGATCGTCGCCGACAACCGCATCGAGGACATCAAGGCCGGCCCCGGCGGCTCCGGGCAGTACGGCAACGCCATCAACGCCTTCCGCGCCGGCAACGTGATTGTGCGCGGCAACCGCATCAAGAACTGCGACTTCTCGGCGGTGCGCGGCAACTCGGCCTCGAACATCCACATCACCGACAACAGCGTCAGCAATGTCCGCGAGGTGGCGCTGTATTCGGAGTTCTCGTTCGAGGCCGCGGTGATCGCCAACAACACGGTTGACGGCGCCGCGATCGGCGTCTCCGTGTGCAATTTCAACGAGGGCGGCCGCATCGCGGTGGTCCAGGGCAACATCATCCGCAACCTGTTGCCGAAGCGCCCTGCAGGCACCGATCCGAACGACGGCGCCGGCATTGGCATCTATGTCGAGGCCGACAGCACCGTGACCGGCAATGTGATCGAGAACGCGCCGACCTTCGGCATTGTCGCCGGCTGGGGCAAGTACCTGCGCGACGTCGCGATATCGGGCAACGTGGTCCGCAATGCCTTCGTCGGCATCGGCGTCTCGGTGGTGCCAGGCGCCGGCACCGCGCTGATCAACAACAACATGATCTCGGAAACCCCGCGCGGCGCGGTGGTCGGGCTCGACCACGCCCGCCCGGTCACGCCGGACCTGTCGGCCGGCGGCGCCCAGCAATATGCGCAGCTCGTGGTCGGCGCGAACGCGGTGCGGCGCTAGCGCATGATCCGGACAAGCGCGAAGCGGTTTTCCCTCGCGACCAACGCGGAACGCGTTTGCGCGGGGATCATGCTCAAAAAATAAGCGAGAGCGGTCGCCTACAGCGCGTTGCGCAGCAGCGGATAGCGCCGCTGGATGGTGTCGAGATCGAGCACCGGCGGCCGCACCGCCGGAGGGGGCATCTCCAGCGGCGGCGCGTCGGCCACGGTGAGCGGCTGCTCCAGCACTTCCGTCGCCGTCTCCAGCGCGGCCGCGACCGCGGTCATGGCGGCCTCCGCCAATGTCGCGGCCTCCGACCGCCGCTCCGGCACTGGCGAGATATCGCGCGGCGGCAGTTTCGACCTGCCGCGGCCGAGCCAGGACAGATCGATCGGCGAATTGTCGAGCGAGGCTTCGCGCGACAGCAATTCGCGCCAGATGTCGACCGCGGCGCGGGCTTCCCTGATGTTCTCGAGAAAAGCCTGCTCGCTGTGATAGCGGCGCCAGCGCCCGGTCTCGAACAGTTCGGTAAGGTGCTCCAGCCTTTGCTCGGCGAGGTTGCACCAGCGTGCAACGATCTCCTGGCCTCTGGCCACGTCGGTCCGATGTGTCATTCAAGTTGCCCGCAGGAAAAGAAACGGACGCAGACGCAACCGAACCGAATCAACTGGACGTGACGCCGATATTCTGTGGAAAAGGTAAATAAAGTCTAACTAAATTCTTAATCGCGAACGGGCGATCGAAGAAGTCCGCTCGACTACGGAGTTTCTCGCTCGAACTGCCGTCAAGTCATGGACTGCCATGGTGGCGATGCGCACCGCTCGCAGGCAACGCACAGCGGAATGATCCACAGCAAACCGTCGCAGCCTTCGCGCATATGTCCATCCCGCGCGATCGGTCGGCGCCATCGCGCCGCGCACGGTCAAGCCCGTCATGCAAGGGGGCCCCAAAAATGAAAGACCCGTCCGGGGGGACAACCGGACGGGTCAAAGCCATATGGGCGCTTGGGGTGGATGGGCGCTCGCGCCTGATATAGCCGGGGAGGGATAAACCGCTCCCACACACATAAGTCGTGAGAGGAAGGCGGACGTTCAAATCGCCGGCAATTTTTTTAACCTTCTCGCGCCGCGGTTCCATCGCACCGTTGCAGGCGTTCAGCGTCGAAAATCACTGCGCAGCACGGCGATTTGCAGCGGAATCCTCCGATGCGATCGATGGCGCGGGTTCATTCGACGTGCGGCTCACGGAAGTGTTATTGCCGTCGGCCTGCTGTGCAGGCTGCGACGGTTTGTCCGCGGCAGAGGCGACGGGAGCACCGGTCGCCGCCATCACCGCGGCAAGCGCATCCGCTGCCCCCGCACCGAACAGATCGTCACGTCCCGGCGTCCCGAGATCGCGCGCCGTGCTGGTCAGGATCCGTCGCACCTCGACGGGCTTCAATGCCGGATTGCGTTCCAGCACCAAGGCCGCGATGCCGCTGACGAACGCGGCCGAAAACGAGGTGCCCGACATCAGCTGGTACTTGCCGTCTGGCACCGGCACGAGGAGGTCGGCGCCCGGGGCCGCCAACGCGATATGGCTGCCGCGGTTCGAGGCCGCCATCAGCCGGTCGCCGGCATCGGTGCCGCTCACTGCGATCACAGCGGGATTGGCGGCCGGATACAGCGGCGGCGATGTCGCGCCGGCATTGCCGGCGGCGGCGACCAGCACGACGTCCCTCGCCGCGGCGGCGGCCACCGCGCGCCCGACCAGTGCGTCCCGCGGTCCGGCGAAGCTCATGTTCACGATCTGCGCGCCGTGCGCCACTGCGTAGTCGAGGCTTCTGAGGATCACATAGGAGGTGCTCCCGGCGCCGCCTGCGACCGCACCGAAGGCGCGGATCGCCAGGATCCGCACTTCCGGCGCGCTCCCCGTCAGCCTGACGCGCGCCGCAATCGCGCCGGCAATGGCGGTGCCGTGGGCTTGCGGGCCATCCTTGCTGCCAAGCGCATCGAACGTATCCGCGACCGTGTTCGCCAGCTCCGGATGAGCGGCATCGACACCGGAGTCGATCACGGCAAGGGTGACATTCATTCCGCGCGCCAGCTTGTGGGCCGCGGGCAGATGCAGCTGTGTCTGGGCATATTGCGCCGGATCGCTGCCGCCCGACGCCTTCTGGTCCTGCAGCGCGTAACGGTAGTTCGGCTGCACGGAGCGGACGCCGGCATCGCTTGCGAGCTCGCGGCTCACGACCTCGACCGAACGATTGCCCGAGATGCGGAACAGGCCGACCGTCGCACCCAGCAGCGCGACATTCTGCGAGGCGATCCGCCTCAGCCCATGACGGCGCGCGAGTGCATCGGCCTCCGCCTCCGTCAAGGCGCCATCGATTTCGGCCACGAGCTCATTCGGCACGTTTCGCACGCTCGACGCATCCTGCGCACGCAAACTGCCGCCACCGCCGGCCCTGCCCTTCCGCGCTGCGCCTTTGCCACCACCGTGGACGGCGACCGGCCGGTCGAAACATTGGCCGCGATCGCCGTCGTCGCAGCTGGCGGAGATACGGGGCGCAGGGCGCACAGGGGGCGGCGGCAGGCGCGATCGCGGCGCATCGCCGGTCCACGACGCGGCCGGGCCGCGGTCCGCCGACGGCGGCACGCGGCCAACCGTGCCGCCGAACTCGCCGACGGGATTGCCGCCAACACGGCCCATACCGGGATTGGCCCGCTGCCCAAGCGAGACCTGTGGCGCGCCACCGGTCGGCGATCGCATGAAATTCTGGGCGGAGGCGGAGCCGGCAACACAGACCAGCAACAAGGCTGCGGCCGCGGCGATCGCGTGGTTCGTCAATCTGGTCCGGCCGTTGGCGGCCATGGTGACCTCAATTCGGCGCAGAACCGTCAGCCGCCGATTACGGCGTTTCGACCGCGAGGCTGACGATCTTCTCCTTCTGCAAGCGCGCAATCAGCGCAGCGACGCTGCCCTTGTCCATTGCGCGGAACTGCAACCGGAACATCCCGCCCTTCCCGTCGAGGATCGAGGCCTGGTAATTGTCGAGCAGCGACGTGATGTCGGCGATCCTGGCATCGGGTGTGAAGCGCACCAGCAGCCGGGTCGGCGTCGCCGCCACGCTGGCGCCGAGGTCGCGGGTGATCGGCGCGCTGGGCGCGACCGGCGCACTGCGCTCGGCGACATCGAGCGAGGCGGTCTCGAACAAAGCCGGCTGGCTGCGCATCAGCACCGTGCCGATCACGCCTGCCTGCAACAACACCACGACCGCGCCGAGGCCGGACGACCAGGCCAGCGTCCGCGGCGACAATTTCGAAAAGAACTCCGAGACGGAGGCCGACATGCGCGCACCCATCGACGGCTTGTGCTCCGGCTCGGCATCGATCGCGGCGAACAGCTTCTGCATCGCGCGCGCCGAGGGCGCACCGAGGCTCTCGTTGAGGCCGATGGTCTCGGCATATTCCTCGCGAATGACGGCATATTGCCGGGCAAGCTCCGGATCGCGCGCAAGCGCGTCCTCGACGCGGCGCGTGTCACGCGCGTTCAACGTGCCGGCCGCGTGCCAGGGCAGCAACATCTCGATATCGTCGGGCTCTTGCACCTTTTTTCTCGCAGCCATCATGGCCAACCTCGCTCGACACCGGCTGCCTTCAGCAACTCGGCAAGTTTCTTGCGCGCATAGAACAGGCGCGTCTTCACGGTATTCTCCGGAATCCCCACGATCTCAGCGACATCTTCCACGGATTTCTCGTGATAGTAGACAAGATCGACAATTTCCCGATGTTCCGCCGATAGTCCCGTCAGGCACCTACGCAGCGTGTCACCGGTGTCCTTCTTCTGCACTACCGTTTCCGGATCGTCGGACGTGTCCTCGATCGCGTTAGCGGCCTCATCGTCCAATTCAGCGTCCTTCCTCCGCCGCAGCGAAGACAACGCCTTGAACCGGGTAATCGCCAGAAGCCAGGTCGAAACGGCGGATCGTCCCTCAAACTTGCCCGCCTGACGCCACACGTCCAGGAAGACCTCGCTGATAAGATCTTCCGCCACCTGTTCGTCCCGCACGAGCCGAAGCCCGAAGCGGTACACCCTGACATGGTGCCGCCCGTACAGCACCTGCATGGCAAGCCGGTCGCCTTGAGCGATCCGAGCGATCAGAACGTCGTCTGAAGCCGCCTGTGTCGCGCTCAATGGCCGTCTCGCAAAGTTGGTCTGAAGGGGGCGGTGCGTGGTTCGACGCGAGAGCCAAGATTCTTCACATTACGGCAATGTCCGCACTGCATGTGTGATCTATGCCACAGTCGGCGATTCAAATGAGGAAAAATCGGCCGAGACTCGATAACCGGTATCATAATAGTGAGAGCTCTCGCGGACAGGCGCCATCCGGCGCGACCATACCAAGGCTTTATCGGCACGCCAGCACCGTCACGAAGTCCGCCACGGCGCAGGCTTGCGGACCATCGCTCCCCGTCCCGCCTCGGCGAACGGATTCCCCTTACGAAACAAGGGCGATGACAGGGTTACACCGGGTAGATTCGGTTCCAAAAGATACCAAACCTAAAGGCTTTCCCACGTAGATTTTCGCCGGATTTCACCAATGGCGGGACCATGGGCAGCGCTGCGTCGTCACTTCCCGGCCCGATCGCGGGCGCATCGGAAAGCGGCCGTTCCAGGCTGACGGCCGAGCGTCTGGCGCGACGGGCCAAGCAGCGCCGCCAGATCCAGTCGATGATCGCGGCCTGCTTCGTGCTCGATGCCGTTGTGCTGCTGATCTACACGCATGCCGGCACTACGTCCGTCTGGGTGGCGGCGGGCTACGCGCTGACCGGCCTCTGTTTGGTCGCCGTCTATGTGGTGCTCTCCGAGCGCGGCTTTCACGAGCGCTTCCGCGACCACTATCTGGTCGCGCCGCAATCGGCGATCAACATGGTGAACCTGCTGGTGTTCACCTACATCGCGCCGGAAGTCGGCGTGCTGTTCCTCTGCAATCTGTTCGTGGTGTTCGGCTTCGGTGCGCTGCGCACCTCGGCGCGGCAGACCGCGATCGTCTGGACCGTCATGGTGCTGGGCCTCGCCGTGCTGTTCCTCGGCACCGACAAGGCGATCGGGATGCCGACCGCGACCCGGATCGATCGCCTCGCCACCATGCTGGTGTTCGCGCTGACGATCGGGCGCTGCATGTATCTCGGCATCTTCTCGAGCTCGATGCAGCAATCGCTGTATCAGAGCGGCGTGAAGCTGAAGGAGGCCTACCGGCGCATCGAGGAGCTCGCCGAGCTCGACGAGCTGACCGGCACCTCCAATCGCCGCAGCATCATGCGCACGCTCGAGGAGGAGATCGCGCGCTGCGCCCGCAACGGCAGCTCCTGCGCGGTCGCGCTGATCGACCTCGATCATTTCAAGCGCATCAACGACGTCTACGGCCATCCGATCGGCGACGAGGCGCTGCGCACCTTCGCGATCGGCATGTTCGCCAATCTCCGCAGCGTCGATCGGTTCGGCCGTTACGGCGGCGAGGAATTCCTGCTGGTGCTGCCCGACCTGTCGCAAGATCAGGCGATGCGCGCGCTCGAGCGGCTGCGCGCGATCATTGCCGGTCTCGACTGGAGCGCCTTCTCGCCCGGCATGCAGGTGACGATCTCCGCAGGCGTCACGACGCTCAAGCCGCACGAAAACTCCGACACGTTACTCGCCCGCGCCGACGGCGCGCTTTACGCAGCCAAGGCGAGAGGACGCAACCGCATCGCCAGCGCCTAACCCTTTCGCTTCCCTATCCGGCGCCGGAGAAGCCGTCGCCACCGCTCCAGGACAGAGTCATGAGTTCGAAGCCCGAGACCGCCCCCGAAAGTCTGCTCGACGAGTTGCAGACGACCCTCGCGCACGGCACCGTCGCGCGCCGTGTCGAGACGCTGCGCCGCGTGACCGACCTCTTCATCAACGGCTCGGTCAACTATTCGGACCAGCAGATCGTGCTGTTCGACGACGTTTTCCAATGCCTGCTCGAGCACATCGAGAGCTCGGCCAAGGCACTGCTCGCCAACCGCCTCGCCCCGATCGACACCGCGCCGCCGCAGACCATCCGCACCCTTGCCTTCGACGACCTGATCGAGGTCGCGGGCCCCGTGCTGACGCTGTCGCCGCGGCTCGACGACGATACCCTGATCGAAACGGCGCGCAGCAAGAGTCAGGCGCATCTGCTCGCGATCTCGAACCGCAAGACGCTGAGCGGCGCCGTCACCGACGTGCTGGTGCTGCGCGGCAATGACGAGGTGATCCAGAGCGCGGTCAACAATCCCGGCGCGGAGTTCACCGAGCGCGGCTTCACCCGCCTGGTCAGCCGCGCCGAGGGCGACGACAATCTGTCGACCTGCGTCGGCCTGCGCCCGAACATCCCGCGGCATCTCTATCTCAAGCTGGTCGCCAAGGCCTCGGACGCGGTCAGGCAGCGGCTCGAGGCTGCCAATCCGCAGCAGGCCAAGGAGATTCCGATCGCGGTGAAGGAAGCGACGCGACGCGCGCGCTCGGCGCCGGCCGCCGTGACGCCGGACACCACGATCGCGCATGCCCTCGTCAAGTCGCTCTATCAGGACGGCCGGCTCGACGAATTCCAGCTCGCAGCCTTCGCCGAGGCCGGCAAGTTCGACGAGACCAATGCCTCGCTGGCCGCGCTCGCCAACGTCTCGGTCAGCGTCGCCGAGAACATGATGATCGAAACCCGCGCCGAGGGCGTCATGATCCTCGCCAAGGTCTCGGGCCTGTCATGGTCGACGGTGCGGGCGATCATCAACCTGCGCGACGACATCTCGGGCGGCGAGCCGACCGATCTGCAGGCCTGCAAGGACACCTATGAACGGCTGCGGCCGTCGACCGCGCAGCAGGTGCTGCGCTTCCATCGCATGCAGCAGTCCGCGCCCGCGGCCTAATAGCGTAGCGCCCGGTTTCCCATCAGCGCGCCGACGCTCGCGACGATCGCGGTCGCCAGCGTGTACCAGGTGGCAACGAACAGCGGCGAGTCATCGGTGCAGTGCGACGCGTAGACGGTCGCAGCGAGCCCTGCCGAGAGCAAGCCGGCTATCGCGCCGGCGACCGCCGGCCGCGCCGGCGCGCCCTGCCGCAGCCCGTATAGCGCGCCGACCAGCAGCGGCAGCGACATCGCGGGGATTGCGGTCATGCAGGCCATCGAATTCTTGCCGATCAGCCGCGTCATCATCGGCGTACGCTGCGGCATCATCATCTCGCCACTGATGGCGGCGACGAGGATGCCGGCGGGAATCAGCAGCCACCAGCCGAAGCCGCGCAGCGAGGCCTCCGGGCGCGACAGATGCAGGCTGACCGCGATCGCCGAGGCGGCGAGCGCCAGCGTCACGGCGAATTTCAGGTCGAAGAACGGATTGCGCATCGCGCTCATCACGTCGGGCCGCACGCCGAGTTCGGCGAAGAAGATCAGGAGCGAGACTGGCGCCGCCGCCAGCAGTGCCAGCATCAGCGCAAGACCGACCGGACGCGCGCGATAGGCATTGTCGGCGGCCAGGGTTCGAATGAGTTGATCGGTGTCCATGCTCATTGATCCCGTAATTTCGCAGTAAGGCTGGCAAGCCCGCGATGGAGCGCGACCCGCACCGCGCCCTCGGTCATCGAGAATTTCGCCGCGGTGTCCTTGATCGAGGCGCTTTCGACCGCGATCGATTGCAGCACCTCGCGTTGCCGCGCGGGCAACGCCTGCAGCTGGGCGCTCACCTCGCTCGGCAAGGCCGTCGGTTCCGGTGTTTCCCCAGGCAGCGTCTCGGCGAAATCATCGATGTTGACGAAGATCCGCTTGCCGCGGCGGCGCAGCGCGTCGATCAGCTTGTTGCGTGCGATCGCGAACAGCCACGGCGCGAACGCCGCGCTCGTGTCCCAGGTCTGTCGCTTCAAATGCACCGCCAACAAGATGTCCTGCACGATGTCCTCGGACTGATCGACCGGCTGTCCCGCGCGCGCCAGGCCGCGGCGCGCCGCGGCACGGAGTACCGGCGTGATGGCCTTGAGCAGGCGATGATACGCCGCGTCATCGCCTGAAATGGCCGACCGCATCAGGCCGGTCCATTCATCCTCACGTTCGCGCACGCAGGCTCCTGAATTGCAATTCGGCCGATCTTTCAGTTCGTTACGCGGCACGCCAGACGATCACGAATTCGTGACATCTATTCTCCGGCATGACCGCGCCGAGGATCGGCCTCAAAGAATCGCTCCGGCGGGTTTCCAGACGTCACGGCTCATAACACCGATCGGTCCGACAAGCATCGGTGCTGCTGCTCGCCCGATCGACCACTAGGACGAAATTGCCCAGCTTTTGCCCCCGGATGCCCGAAGATTCCCTTTTTCTGCCCCGGTGTGGACACGCAGCGGGGTCTCTTTTCGCCCTTGGGCGGGCGACATGGGGAGATCATCAAAATGAAGATCAAAGCCAGCGGGCGCTTGGCATTGATGGTTGCGACAGGACTGACAGGGCTTTTCGTAGGTCTCGCCGGTCCGCTGCCGGCACATGCTGCCGGTTCGGACACATCAGCATCGAAATCCGACAGCGCAACGACCGACAAGTCCGCGCAACAGAGCCCCCGGCATGGCCGGCGCCATGCGCGTCGCCAGTCCTCCAAAACGGCCGATAAATCCGAGAGCAAGAAGGCCACCAGTAGCGACGCCGGCAGCGTCACCTCGGCAGGCATTCCCGCCACGGTCGCCAACGCCAATGCAGAGCTGACCTCCGGCGACGACAATGCGGCGGCGACGCCGGTGAAAGCCAATGCGTTGATCGCAGCGGCCGACAAGCCCGCGGATCAGTCCGACGGTAATGTGGTCGCATCCGACCAGCTCAACGACGTCGACCGCGCCCTGCAGCAGGAGCAGCCGGCGGAACAGCCGCAGCCGGCTCAGCCGCAGACCGCCCAGCAGGAGGCGCCGCCTGCGCAGCCGCCGGTCGCCGTGGCGGCACCCAAGCCCGCCCCGGTTCTGGCGAGCAGCGACAGCGCGAGCTGGGACCAGACCTCGCTGATCGGGAAGATCTTCATCGGCTTCGGCGCCCTGCTCACGGTGGCCTCCGCCGCGCGCATGTTCATGGCCTAGCGGAGGCGCTCGCGGTGCGGCGCGGGGGGCGCCGCACCGCGGCCCAAAGCTCGTTTCAGCCACTTGAAGCGCATCCCGTCAGCGGGCACATTGCCCGGCAAATCAGGCACGGGGTTTGCGTCCATGGCTACGTTCGAATTCATCATCGTCGAAAGCAAGGGACCGGTCGGCGTCATCACGCTGAACCGGCCGAAAATGCTGAATGCGCTCTCGTTCGGCGTGTTCCGCGAGATCGCCGCGGCGGTCGACGATCTCGAGGCCGACGACAAGATCGGCTGTATCCTGATCACCGGCAGCGAGAAGGCCTTCGCGGCCGGCGCAGACATCAAGGAGATGCAGCCGAAGGGCTTCATCGACATGTTCAACAGCGACTTCACCGCCATCGGCGGCGACCGCGTCGCCCGTTGCCGCAAGCCGACCATTGCCGCGGTCGCGGGCTATGCGCTCGGCGGCGGCTGCGAGCTCGCGATGATGTGCGACATCATCATCGCCGCCGACACCGCCAAGTTCGGCCAGCCGGAAATCACCCTCGGCACCATTCCCGGCATCGGCGGCACGCAGCGCCTGACCCGCGCGATCGGCAAGTCGAAGGCGATGGACCTCTGCCTGACCGGGCGGATGATGGATGCGGCGGAAGCCGAGCGCTCGGGCCTCGTGTCGCGGATCGTGCCGGCCGACAAGCTGCTCGAGGAGGCGCTCGCGGCGGCCGAGAAGATCGCCTCGATGTCGCGTCCGGCGGTGGCGATGGCCAAGGAAGCCGTCAACCGAGCGTTCGAAACGCCGCTCGCGGAAGGCATGAATGTCGAGCGCAACCTGTTCCACTCGACCTTCGCGCTCGAGGATCGCTCCGAGGGCATGGCGGCGTTCATCGAGAAGCGCAAGCCGGTCAACAAGAACCGCTAAAGCATGATCCGGAAAAGTGCGAAGCGGTTTTCCGGACAAGATCATGCGCAGACAACAGGCTAAAGCGTGATGATCTCATCGCGCTTTAGCCCTTCGGGCTCCGTTGCAAGGCCGCGGTGACGAGCGCGCGATAGGCGCGCTCGGCGAAATGCGTCGGCTTGTCGAGACCGAGCCGCGCCAGGCATTCGCGGTCGGCGGCATCGGGCGGATGCCGCATGCCTTGCCACAGCAGGCCGGCGAGTTGCAGCGGCGTATGCTGCGCCTGCTGCAACAGCTGCAGCGCCGGAATCAGCTGCTGCTCGACATCGGTGAAGTCGCTGCCGAACGGGAATGACGGCGGCAGCCCGGCGTCGCGCGCGGGCCTCAGCGCAGCGCCGATGCGCTCGGGATAATTTTCGCGATGCGCCGCGAGAATCTCGTGGCTGCGCGGCAGCTTGCCGGCGTCCTTGGCTTGCCGCATCAATTCGCTCTGGAAGCGGGAGTCCGAGACCTGCAGCATCGCGGCGATCACGTCGGCATCGGATTTCCCCCTGACGTCGGCGACGCCATATTCCGTGACAAAGACATCGCGCAGATGCCGCGGGATGGTCTCATGTCCATAGGACCAGCGGATGTTCGACTGCGCCTGCTTGCCGGACTGACGGGTCGCCTCCAACGCCAGCACAGAACGTGCGCCCTCGAGCGCGAATGCCTGCGCTACAAAATTATACTGGCCGCCGACCCCGCTCACGACCTGGCCATTCTCCAGACCATCCGAGATCGCAGCGCCGAGCAGCGTCGCCATCATCGCGTTGTTGACGAAGCGCGCATCGACCCGGGCGCGACGCTTGCCGTCCTCGTCGCCGAAGATCTCGTTGGTGAAGGAAACCGGCATCATCTGGATTCGCGCCAGCTGCTGCTGCATGATGCCGTGGAGTTGGACGTTGTCGCGATGGCGGACCACGAGCCCCTGCGCCAGCGCGTCGCCGACCTGCCCGATGCCGATCTGCAACGTGCCGCCGTCACGGACCAGACCAGCGGCGTGCAAGCCGATCGCATATTTGGTGTCGCTGATCGGCTCGGACGGCGGCGCGAACAGCGGGAAATCGGTCTCGGGACTGTCGAGCACCGCGGCGAATTCATCCGCCGGCAGGTCGCCGGCGCCGGGCATGAACGGCAGCTCGGAATTGACCTGGCCGATCAGCCTGAACGACGCCCGCCCCTGCGCACGAGCGCGCAGCACGTCGAGCGTGGTGTCGGTGTTGCAGCTCAGGCTGTAGCGCGGCGCGCCGTCTACCACGCGCTTGGCAACGAGCTGAGGCACGACATTCAGTCCGCGCGACAACAAGTATGACGCCGCACGGGTGTAGTTGGCGGAAATGTAGTACTGTTGCGCGAATGGCTGGTGCAGCCACTGCCCGGCGAGGAAGAAGAACTCGATCACCTTGATGTTGGGCGGGAACGCGCCGCGATGCAGTGCATCGGCATAGGCGAGATCCGGATAGCCGCCGAACAGGCGATCGATCATCGGTCCGATGAAGCGCCGTTCGAGCAGGCTCTTCGGCTTCGGCTTTTCCAGCGTCAGTGCGGAGAACAGCGTCAGATTGATGGAGCGGTCGGCCACTGCTCGCGCATACAGCGCGTTGACGATGTGGTTGGCCTTGCCGAGGCCGAGGGCAGCCCGACCACCAGTTCGGTTCCGACGTCACGAATGATGTGCTCCGCGATCGCCTCGGGGTCGGAGAAGATGGGCATCAGCAATGGACCCGGAGGAGACGGTGGATAACCGGCATCGTTGAATCGACGGCCGGCGGTTCAAACTTATACTTCATATGACCGGTACGTGCGCCTGTGACGAACCGGCAACAGACAAGAACTGAAATGATGTGCAGATGTCGCGCGGCGGTTTGTCTGTGGCGGCACCGCCCCGTAAACAGGTAGATGTGTCGGCGGCGGCGGGGGCGCACTGCCGGGGTTTTTGGTTTGCGGGATCACATGGTTGAGCGTGCCGCGAGGGTCGGCGATGTTACGAGGCGCGTGCTTTTGTCGGGCATCGGCCTTGGCGTGCTGGCATGCGCGCTGCTGACGGAGACTAAAGCCCGCGCCGAGAGCCTGCCGGAAGCCCTGGTCAAGGCGTATCAGACCAATCCGCAACTCAATGCCGAGCGGGCGCGCCAGCGGGCGACCGACGAGAACGTGCCGCAGGCGCTGGCCGGCTACCGTCCCCAGATCATCGCCGGCCTGTCGGTCGGCCTGCAGGCGGTGCGCGACCAGCTGCCCGGCAATGTGATCCAGACCGCAACGCTGAAGCCGTGGCAGATCGGCGTCACGGTGACGCAGACCCTGTTCAACGGCTTCAAGACCACCAACAGCGTCCGCGTCGCCGAGTTGCAGGTGCAGTCCGGCCGCGAGGCCCTGCGCAATGTCGGCCAGGGCGTGCTGCTCGACGCCGTCACCGCCTACACCAATGTGCTGGCCAACCAGACCCTGGTCGAGGCGCAGCGCGCCAACGTCGCCTTCCTGAAGGAGACCCGGGCAATCACCGAACGGCGCCTCAATGCCGGCGACGTGACGCCGACCGATACCGCCCAGGCCGAGGCGCGGCTCAACCGCGGCCTCGCCGACCTCAACGCCGCCGAGGTCAATTACGCGGTCAGCCAGGCTACCTATGCGCAGGTGGTCGGCACTGCGCCATCCCAGTTGCGTCCGGCCGAGACCATCGACCGGCTGTTGCCGCGCAGCCGCGAGGATGCGATCGCGCTCTCGCTCCGCGAGCATCCCGCCGTCACCGCGGCAGGCTTCGACGTCGACGTCGCCTCGACCTCGATCCGCGTCGCCGAGAGCAGCCTGATGCCGAATGTCTCGGTGCAGGGCAGCGTCAGCCGCAGCCGCGACACCGACACCACGCTCGGCAGCTTCGGCACCGATCAAGCCTCGGTGATCGGTCAGGTCACGCAGCCGATCTATGACGGCGGCACCGCCGCATCGCAGACCCGGCAGGCCAAGGAAGTCGCGGCGCAGAGCCGGCTGGTGCTGGATCGGGTCCGCAATCAGGCCAAGACCGCCGTGGTCAGCGCGTGGGTCGCCAATGAGGGCGCCAAGATCGCGGTGTCGGCCTCGGAGTCCGAGATGAAGGCCGCGGAGGTTGCGCTCGCCGGCGTGCAGAAGGAAGCCGCGGGCGGCCAGCGCACCACGGTCGACGTGCTCAACGCGCAGCAGGATCTGATCACCGCGCGGGCGCGGCTGATCGGTGCGCAGCGCGACCGCGTGATCGCCTCCTACACGCTGCTCAGCGCGACCGGGCGGCTCGACGTCAAGACGCTGAACCTGAAGACGCCGGACTATCTGCCCGAGGTGCACTACCATCAGGTGCGCGACGCCTGGCACGGCCTGCGCACGCCGTCGGGGCAATAGGTGTTGTGGAACCGTTCGCTCCGCGAACTGGCCCTTCCCGCCCGCTCCCACCGCCGATAACCTCCGCCTCCGCCGGCAAGCCATAATGCCGGCGCGCGTATGACGCGCATAACAGCCGAGCACGCAGGGAGACGTCCAATGCTGACGCGACGCGATATGATGCTGGCTTCCATCGCAGCCGGAGTGACCATGACCAGCAGCAACGCATTTTCCAAGGCAGCGCAACCATCGACCGCGGTGAACTTCGACGTGCCTGCCGGGGCGTGCGACTGCCACACCCACATCCATGGCGACCCCGAGAAATTCCCGTTCTTCGCCGGCCGCGTCTACACGCCGGAACCGGCCTCGCCGGAGGAGATGAGCGCGCTGCACAAGGCGCTCCATGTCGAACGCGTGGTGATCGTGACGCCGAGCGTCTACGGCCCCGACAATTCGTCGACCCTGTTCGGCATCACGGCCCGCGGGCCGACCGCGCGCGGCGTCGCCGTGATCGACGACAAGACCAGCGAGAGCGATCTCGATGCCATGAACAAGGCCGGCTTCCGCGGCATCCGCCTCAACCTCGCGACCGGCGGCGTCAACGATCCCAATGTCGGCCGGCAGCGCTTCTCGGCCGCGATCGAGCGGATGAAGGCGCGCGGCTGGCATGTGCAGCTGTTCACCAGCCTCGCCATGATCTCCGCGATCAAGGACCTCGTCGCCACAGCGCCGGTGCCGGTCGTGTTCGATCATTTCGGCGGCGCCGAGGCCGCGCTCGGCACCGGCCAGCCGGGATTTGCCGACCTGCTCGCGCTGGTCAAGTCCGGCAAGGCCTATGTCAAGATTTCCGGCGCCTACCGCGCCTCCAAGCTCGCGCCCGATTATGCCGACGCCACGCCGCTGGCGCAGGCGCTGATCGCGGCCAATGCCGAGCGCATCGTCTGGGGCACCGACTGGCCGCATCCGGATTCGGTGACGCCGCAAGGCAAGAAGGTCACCGACGTGACACCGTTGTTTCAGATCGACGACGGCCGCCTCCTCAACCAGCTTCCGGTCTGGGCGCCGGATGCCGCGATCCGCAAGGCGATCCTGGTCGACAACCCGGCACGGCTCTACGGCTTCACCTGATCCCTTCTGAGCTAGCTAGCGCTCGCGCGGCCGGCGCGAGAAATAGAAGATCAGCACCGGCAGCGTGATCAGGATCACCAGTGGCGCCAGCATCATGCCGGTGACGACGACGATGGCGAGCGGCTTCTGCACCTGCGAGCCGATGCCTTCCGAAATCGCCGCCGGCAACAGGCCGACGCCCGCCACCACGCAGGTCATCAGCACCGGACGCAACTGCAGCTCGCCGGTGCGGATCACCGCGCGCATCCGGTCATAGCCTTCATCGATCAACTGGTTGAACTGCGACAGGATGATGATGCCGTCCATCACGGCGATGCCGAACAGCGCGATGAAGCCGATCGCCGCCGAGACGCTGAACGGAATCCCCGAGATCAGAAGCCCGAGCACGCCGCCGAAGATCGCCATCGGGATCACGCTCATCGCGAGCATGGTGTCGACCATCGAGCCGAAATTGAAGAACAGCAGCACCGCGATCAGCGCGAGGCTGATCGGCACCACGATCGACAGCCGCCTGATCGCATCCTGCAGATTGCCGAATTCGCCGACCCACTCGACACGCGATCCCGGCGGCAGCTGGACCTGCTCGTCGATCTTCTGCTGCGCCTCCCGGATCGCGCTGCCGAGGTCGCGCTCGCGCACCGAGAACTTGATCGGCAGGTAACGTTCCTGCTGTTCGCGGTAGATATAGGCCGCGCCGGAGATCAGGTTGATCGAGGCTACTTCAGAGAGCGGGATCTGCGTGATGCCGCCATTGGCGTTGGCCACCCCGATCCGCAAGTTCTGGATCGCCTCCGCGCTCTTGCGGTATTCCGGCGCAAGGCGGACGATGATCGGGAAGTGCCGGTCGCTGCCGGGCTCATAAAGGTCGCCGGCGCTGTCGCCGCCGACCGCAACCCGGATCGTGGCGTTGATGTCGCCCGGCGACAGGCCATAGCGCGCGGCACGGGCGCGATCGACGTCGATCTGGATGGTCGGCTGGCCGAGCGAGGTGAACACCGCGAGGTCGGTGACACCCTGCACGGTCGACAACACCGACTTGATCTTGTTGGCGGTGTCGGTCAGCGCCTGCAGATCATTGCCGTAGAGCTTGATCGAGTTCTCGCCCTTCACGCCGGACACCGCTTCCGACACGTTGTCCTGCAGATATTGCGAGAAATTGAATTCGACGCCCGGGAATCTCTCCTGCAGCTGCGCCAGCAATTGCGCGGTAAGCACTTCCTTGTCGTGGGTGGTAGGCCATTCGCTGGCCGGCTTCAGCGGCGCGAAGAACTCGGCGTTGAACAGGCCTGCCGCGTCGGTGCCGTCGTCGGGACGGCCATGCTGCGACACCACCGACAGCACCTCGGGACGGCTGCGGATCAGCTTGCGCATCTCGTTGACATAGGCATTGCCTTCCTGCAGCGAGATCGTCGGCGGCAGCGTGGCGCGGATCCACAGATTGCCCTCTTCCAGCTTCGGCAGGAATTCGAGGCCGAGGAAGCGCGCGAAGATGATGGTCATGACCACGAGGCCGGCCGCACCGGTCATCACCATCTTGCGGTTGGCGATCGCCCAGTTCAGCACCGGCACGTAGATCCCGTCGAGCTTCTTGACGATCCAGGTCTCGGTCTCGTGGATGTGCGCCGGCAGGATGATCGCGCTCAGCGCCGGCGTCACCGTGAAGGTCGCAAGCAGGCCGCCGGCAAGCGCATAGGCATAGGTGCGCGCCATCGGGCCGAAGATGTTGCCCTCGACACCGGATAGCGTGAACAGCGGCAGGAACGCCGCGATGATGATCGCCGCGGCAAAGAAGATCGAACGCGACACATCGGCCCCCGCCGACAGGATCGCATGACTCTTCATCCCCATCACCGTGTCCTCGGAGATGTGGCTTCGCTCGTCTTCCGACAGCGCGGTGGTCTGCGACAGCCGGCGGAAGATCGCCTCCACCATGATCACGGTGGCATCGACGATCAGGCCGAAATCGATCGCGCCGACCGACAGCAGATTGGCGGATTCGCCCCGCAGCACCAGGATGATCACGGCGAAGAACAGCGCGAACGGGATCGTCGCGCCGACGATCAGCGCACTGCGGAGGTCGCCGAGGAAGATCCACTGCAACAGCACGATCAGGAGGATGCCGACCACCATGTTGTGCAGCACGGTGTGGGTGGTGAGCTCGATCAGGTCCTTGCGGTCGTAGATCCGCTCGATCTTCACGCCGGGCGGCAGGATCGAGGAATGGTTGATGTCGTGGACCAGCTGCTCGACGCGGGAGATCGTCGGCGAGCTCTGCTCGCCGCGGCGCATCAGCACGATGCCCTGCACGATGTCGTCGTCATTGTCGAGGCCGGCGATGCCGAGCCGCGGCTTCTCGCCGATCGTGACATGGGCAATGTCGCGCACCAGCACCGGATTGCCGCCGGACTGCGAGACCATGGTGTTGGCGAGGTCGTCGATCGAGCGGATCAGGCCGACGCCGCGCACCACGGCCGATTGCGAGCCGATGTTCACGGTGTTGCCGCCGACATTGATGTTGGCGTTGGAAACCGCCTGCAGCACCTGCGGCAGCGTCAGGCCGTTGGCGACCAGCTTGTTGAAGTCGACCTGGATCTCATAGGTCTTGGTCTTGCCGCCCCAGCCGGTCACGTCGATCACGCCGGGCACCGCGCGGAAGCGGCGCTGCAGCACCCAGTCCTGCAGCGTCTTGAGGTCGAGCACGCTGTAGTTCGGCGGTCCCTTCAGGCGGTAGCGGAAGATTTCGCCGATCGGGCTGAGCGGCGAGATGCCGGGCAGCACGTTGCCCGGAAGCGGCGCGAGCTGCGACAGGCGGTTGAGCACCTGTTGCAGCGCCTCGTCATAGGTGTAGTCGAAGGAGAACTGCAGCTTGACGTCGGAAAGGCCGTACAGCGAGATGGTACGGATGGTCTTGAGGTTCTTGATGCCGGCGACCTGGGTCTCGATCGGGATCGTGATGTAGCGCTCGATCTCCTCGGCCGAGAGACCCGGGCTCTGCGTCACGATGTCGACCATCGGCGGGGTCGGATCGGGATAGGCCTCGATGTTGAGCTGCTTGAACGCGAGCAGGCCGCCGATGAAGACGGCCACGAACATGGCCACCATCAAGTAGCGGCGATTGACGGCAAGGGCGACGAGGCGATCCATTCAGATCGGCGCTTTCAACTGGAAGGGACTTTTCTTATTGAGCGTGATCTCCGCGCAAACGCGTTGCGCGTTTGTCGCGAGGGAAAACCGCTTCCCACGTTTCCGGATCATGCGCTTAGGTGCCTGATGCGGCGCGGTCGATGAAGAGGCTTCCCTTCGTCACGATCTGCTCGCCCGGCTTGAGGTTGCCGGCGACCTCGACGAGGTCGCCATTGATGAGGCCGGGCTTGATCTGGCGCAGTTCGATGGTCTTGTCGTCGGGCCTCGCGACCCAGACCCGAACCTGATCACCCTCGTAGATCAGCGCCTGCTTCGGCACGCCGACCGCCGGATGATCGCCCTTCGAATACAGCGTCACATTGGCGAACATCTCGGGCTTCAGCCGCTTGTCGGCGTTGTCGATGGTGGCGCGGACCAGGAGGCGGCGCGAGGTCGCGTCGATCGCCGCGGCGACATAGTTGACCCGGGCGTTCAGCACCTTGCCCGGCAGCGCCATCACGCTGAAGGTGAGGTCCTGCCCGACCGCGACGCTGTCGGCGTCGGATTCGCGGACAAAGGCGATCAGCCAGACGGTCGACAGATCGCCGATCACGTAGACCGGGTCGCTGGCGCCGGTCGAGACATACTGGCCCGGACCGGCCTTGCGCTGAACCACGGTGCCGCCGATCGGCGCGAACACCGTCGTCTCCGGATTGAGGCGGCCCTTCTGCCGCAGCGTCGTGATGTCGTCGTCGCTGAAGCCGAGGATGCGCAGCTTGTTCTGCGCCGCTTCCAAAAGCGTCTGCGCCGAGCGCGCATCATTCTGCGCCTGCACCAGCGCCGCCTGCGCCTGCTGATAATCCTTCAGCGGGATCGCCTTGCCCTCGGACAGATCCTTGGCGCGCTTCTCCTGAATCTGCGCCAGGTCGAGCGCCGACTGCGCCTTGTTGAGGCCGGTCATCGCCGCGACGTAATCGTTCTGCGCCTGCACGGTGTCGGCCGCCTCGATCACGAACAGCGGCTGGCCCTTCACCACGGCATCGCCCGGCCGCACCATGAGGCGGGTGACGCGCCCGGTGTAGGGCGAGTAGACCGGGGTGGAGCGGTCCTCATCGATGCCGATCTTGCCCTCGGTCACCAGCTCGGAGCGGAAGGTGCGCTCGCTCACGGTCTGGAAGGTCAGGCTGGCCCACTCGGCCGCCGACGGCGCATAGCGCGCGCCGCCCTTGCGGGACTGGCTGGAGACTTCCGAAGATGTCTGCTTTTCCGTGCCGAAACGCGTGTAGCCATAGGCACCCGCGCAGGCAACCGCCAGCAGCGCCGCGGCCACGACCAAGCGCGGGCGGCTAAAGCTCTGCATTCTCTTGGTAAACTCTTTCACCATGCGGTCCGCGGGGTCGATCGTTGCAGCGTCCGGCGGGACAGCCCCAGCGGTGCGCTAATAGTGCTGAATTGGCGTATCAAACAACCTAAAAATCGCCCTTCGGCGATGCCAGTCGTTAAAGTTTGGATAGCCTGAACGGCAGCTGAATGTCTCATCCGGGAAACTCCGGGGGAGGAAACTCCGGAGGATGGCTGCCGAGCGGCATGGCCGGACGGGACCAATGGGCCGGGGTCCGCGACAGAACCGCCGCGTGGCGGACCGAGCTCAGCGCGCCGAAACCGGACGGCAGCCGTTCGATGAAGGGCTGCACCGCATCCGCCTTCAGGTCCTCGGTCGCAAGGCCTCCTTCGAGGCGGCCGAGATTCCACAGCCAGCGCCCGGTCTGCGCCAGCGATACCCGGACGTGCCAGCTGCCGCCTTCGCGGGCCTGGCGGGCCTTCGCCATCATAGCACCGAACGCCATGAAATATCCGGTGGCGTGGTCGAGCATCTGGGCCGGCAATTCCTTCGGCCCATCGGTGCCGGCCGCCCGTCCTTCGGCGTGATTGAAGCCGGTCGTGGTCTGCACCAGCGAGTCGAAGCCGCGGCGCTCGGCCCACGGTCCGGCATGACCATAGGCCGACAGCGTCACATAGACGATCCCGGGATTGATCCGCGCCGCTTCGTCCGGCGAGAAGCCGAGCCGCGCAATCGCCTGCGGACGATAGCCCTGCGAGAGAATATCGGCCTGCGCCACGAGACCGCGCATCACGCCCCGCCCCTGCTCGCTCCGCAGCTCGAGGAAGCTCGTGAGCTTGCCGCGGCCGGTGTCGATGGTGAGCCAGGGGATCGCCGGCAGATCGGGACCGGAGATCAGCAGCACGTCGGCACCATGCGCCGCGAGCGTGCGGCCGGCGACGGGACCGGCGATCACGCGCGACAGATCGAGCACACGGATGCCGGCCAGCGGCCGGTTGCCGGCGGGCCACGGCTTCGGCGCGGCCTCGCCGATCTTCTCGATCGAGACCAGCGGCAGCTTTGCCAGTTCTTTGGCATGCGGCGTCGCCGACCATTCGTCGTGCGAGCGCATCAAGGCGACGACGCCGCCGGCGGCGTAGGCCGCGGTCTCAAACGCCTCGCCGTCCCATCGCAGCAGCGCGGCCTGGACCTCGTCACGTTCGGCGTTGCAACCCAGCACCTTGCAGACAGCGTCGCGATGATGCGGGAAATTGGTGTGCAGGCGGACGAAGCGATTGTCTTTGGCACGATAGACGCCGGCGATCTTGTCCCAGGCCGGCGGCGGCGGCTTGTCGTCGACGCGCAAATAGCGCTCGCTGCGGCATTCGACGACGGCATGGCGGATGTCGACCGCGACCTCTTGCTGCTCGCCGCCGCGGGCCTTCCAGATCTCGGCCGCCGCGAGGCCGGCCGCTGCGATCGGCGCCTGCGCTGCGGCTGCGACCCGAAACGACGACGGCAGCTGCGGCTCGCTGCCGGTCAGCGCGACCGCATCGAGCGCGGCCGGCGCGCCGCCGGCGCCGGTCCAGACATCGGAAAGGATTTCACGAATGTCCTGCATGCGCATACCCGTTTGCGATTATTCTATGCCCGAGCATGATGACAAAAAGGCGGTGCCCGATCCCAACTGTCATTTCCAGCCCTGCCTATATCTAGCTCTGCCTGACCCACACAGGAGTTGCAATGGCTGCCATCGATCCCCTCACCGCCGGCGCTGTCTTCCTCGCGACCGCAGCGACCGACGCGGTCTATGTCATGTTCACCTCGGCGGTCGTGGCACGCAAGCGCGTGCCGGCGGCGACCTGGAGCAGCGTCTGGTATGTGCTCTCCTCCTATGCGGTGATCAGCTACACCGAAAACTGGCTCTACGTCGCCTTCGCCGCCCTCGGCTCGTGGGTCGGCGCTTACGCATCGATCACCTTCCTGCACCGCCCACCCGGCGGACCGCCGGTCGGCGCCGCGGTGGAGTAGCATGCAGCGGCTGAGGAAGTCATCCGTCGTCGATGCGACATGGGGCCCGTCCGATAGCGGCCAATTGTAAGCTGCGTGTCAGCATTCGCGTGTAGGCTGCACGTTCGCATTCGCGCGACATCAGTCGATGAACCGATTGGATGGACGATGGCGCGTTCGCGCCGCTGGACTCAGAGAACGCATACGCCGCGGCGAATGTTGTAGGCGGGACTCGCCGTTGCAAGAGTGCATAGCAATTTGCTTCGGTGGTTAAGTCCCAGGCGTCGTCCCGGCGAAGGCCGGGACCCATACGCCGCAGCGGATGTGGTGGATGGCACTCGTCGTTCCAGCATCGCGTAACCATTTGCAACGGTGGTTATGGGTCCCGGCCTTCGCCAGGACGACGATGAGTGTGTGGCGCGGTATGTGAGTCATGCTTCCGCGTTCTCGCGACATGTTTTGTCCGAGCTTTGCATCTCGTTCCGCCCTCTCTTGAACAGAGGGCGCAGGGAAAGCCGGGTGCCGATCGCACCCATGGGCCCCGAGCAATAGGTAGAAAGCTCGGGGGTAGGACCACAGGTGTAACCGGAGCAATCCGGCTCTCCCTGCGCGATGGCTTACGACTTATACGTGCTCTCCCCGGCGAGACTGGGCTTTGTTGTCACCGTCTTCGCAACGCGCGTCGCGCAATGCGAAAAGACACCTACCACTAGGGCGTCAGGCCTGCACGATTTCGCCGTCCACCTTGCGTGCTCTCGTCAGTACCACGCGCAGCGTCCACCGCATCTCGACCCACGTTCGTGACGACCGCGAAGCGCCCCTCGATCGGGTGAGACGGACGAACCATATACTAAGCTGCACTTCTGATAAAGCGAAAAATTTTCGCGCGCGAGGCTTGACAGGTTTTTGCCGAGTTGCCCGTCGGGTTGTTTTGTCGCAGTACGCCGGATCACCGCGATATCAATCTCGGAGATCACCCCACGCCCGCTCATTCCTGCTTCGCAAGCGCTGCGCGTATGAACAGCGGCTCGGAGATTTCCAGCGGCGTCAGTGGTGCCCCCGCCTTCGAGAACCGGCGCCAGTACGCGAGGCTTCCGGCGACATCGACATGCATGATCTCAAGCTTGAGATCATCCGGGTCGGAGAAGAAGAAAGCATAGTAGCCAGGCTCATAGTCATACTCGGCTGGCGGGTCGAGGATCTGCACGCCGCGCGCCAGCAGGAAGTCGTGGAAGCCATCGACCTCGGCGCGCGAACCGACGTTCCAGGCAAGATGGTGGAAGCCCGCCGAATAACGATCATGCGCCTTGTTCGGACTGTCCGGATTGGCGACGCTCATGATGAACCAGTGCAGCGTACCGTGCGGCGCCCAACTCGCCCAAGCGAGACGCGTCCGGCTCTCCTCCACGAGCAGATAGCCCAGCCGCTCCATGACCGGATGATAGAAGGCTTTCGCGCGCGCAATGTCAGACACGGTGAGCCGCAAATGATTGATGGTTCCTGTTCGCTCTGCATGTGGCGTTCCGGGGGCGACGTGCTTGGGATCGGTGCGCATGGACACACTCCTTGAGAGATGACCGATCCGCAAGATGCGGATCGCGTAACGAGATCGATGGGCGAGGTTAGTCGGCGACGCGGCAACCGGTGCGATCGCGGATGAACAGCAGACCAACCACGAAACTCACCACGGCGACGCCGACCGGATACCAGAGCCCGGCATAGGGATCGCCAGTGACCACCACGACGGCGAAGGCGACGAACGGCAGAAAGCCGCCGAACAAGCCGTTGCCGACATGGAACGGCAGCGACAGCGAGGTGTACCGGATGCGCGCCGGAAACAGCTCGACCAGAAACGCTGCCATCGGCCCATAGACCATGGTGGCCCACACCATCATCACAGTCAGCAGCAGCGTCGCAGGCACCCAGCGGATCTGCGAGGGATCGGTGGCCTTCGGATATCCGGCTGCGGCGAGCGCCGCGGCGTAGGCGGTGGCGTCGTAGCCCCTGATCTCGGCGACACCGATGCGCACCACCACGCCGGCCGGATCGGTGGTCGGGACGCTGGCATAGGTGACACCGGCCTTGGAGAGAAAATCCCTGGCGAGATCGCATGACGTTACCGGTTTGGCGAACACATTGACGTTGCAATCGTGCGCTGCGACGGTAACGGGGCTGTTGCGCTGAGCGGTATCGAGCGCCGGGTTCACCGCAGCGGTCAGCGCATGAAACAGCGGGAAATAGGTGAGCGCCGCGAGCAGGAAGCCGCCGACGATCAGCGGCTTGCGGCCGATGCGATCGGATAGCGCGCCAAACAAGATGTAGAGTGGCGTGCCGGCGACGAGTGCAAGCGCGATCAGCAGGTAGGCGTTGACATAATCGAGCTTCAACGTCGCGGTGAGGAAGTAGAGCGCATAGAACTGGCCGGTGTACCAGACCACCGCCTGCCCCGCGGTCGCACCGAACAACGCGACCAGAATGCGGCTCAGGTTGGTCCAGTTGCCGAAGCTGTCGCGGAACGGCGCGCGCGAGACTGCGCCGGTACGTTTCATCGCCGCAAAAACCGGCGATTCCTCCAGCCGCAGCCGGATGTAGACGGAGATGCCGAGCAGCGCAACCGAGAGGATAAATGGAATTCGCCAGCCCCAGGCCGCGAACGACGCCGCGTCCATTGTCTGGCGGCAGACCAGGATGACACCGAGCGACAGCAGAAGACCGACGGTGGACGTGGTTTGGATCCAACTGGTGTGACGGCCGCGCAAGTGATCCGGCGCATGCTCGGCGACGTAGATCGCCGCGCCACCGTACTCGCCACCGATCGCAAGCCCTTGCAACAAGCGCAGGCCGACCAGCAGCACCGGCGCCAGCAGGCCGACCGCGGCATAGGTCGGCAGGAGGCCCACCGCAGCGGTCGACAGGCCCATAATCAGGATAGTGACGAGGAAAGTGTATTTGCGCCCGACCATATCCCCGAGGCGGCCAAACACAAGCGCGCCCAGCGGGCGCACGGCGAAGCCCGCACCGAACGTGGCGAGGCTTGCGAGGAAGGCCGCCGTGTCGTTGCCGGGCGGAAAGAACAGCGCACCGAAAAACACCGCCAGCGCGCCGTATATGTAGAAATCGTACCATTCGAAGATGGTGCCGAGCGATGCGGCGGTGATAACCAGCCGCCGCGACGCTGCAGCCTCCGGCACGACATCGTTGTCCGTCATGGTGACCATGTTGTCCCTCCCCTATAATGCGAAGTCGTCGGCATAGGCGCCGAGCGCCTGCGCCCCGCCCGTGTGCAAGAACACGACGTGCTGACCGCGCCGAAACCGACCCGCGCGGATCAGCGCGATCAAACCCGCCATCGCCTTGCCGCTGTAGACGGGATCAAGCAGCAGTCCCTCGGTCTCGGCGGCAATGCGAATGGCAGCGATCGTCTCGGCCGCTGGCCGGCCATAGCCCGGACCGACAAAGCGGTCGTCCACCGCGACCGCGGCATCCACCGCGTGCAGGTCGCTGATGCCGATCCGCGCGGCTGCCGCGCGTAGCGCCTGCAGCACCCGCCCTCGTTGGCGCTCCACCGGCGCACCGACCGAGATGCCAAGCACATCGAGCGCAGCGCCAGCCATCCGCGTGGCGAGCAACAGCCCCGCCTGCGTGCCGCCACTGCCTGTGGCATGCACGACCGTGGTCGCGTTGACGCCGAGGGCGCCAAGCTGGGCCAGCAGCTCCAGGCCGCCGGCGACATAGCCAAGCGTGCCTACGGCGTTGGACCCGCCCACGGGTATGACACAAGGTCGCCGCCCTTGCGCGCGCTCTTCCTCGGCGATGCGAGCCAGCACTGGTGCGCTCTCGACATCGCCGGCGCGGCGGATCTCGGCGCGAAGCAGGCGATCGAGCAGCAGATTGCCGTTGTTCTGGTAAGCATCGCCGCGCCCTGTGACGGTCTCGGTGAGCAGCAGGATCGTGCGCAGACCGAAGCGCGCCGCGGCGGCCGTGACCTGCCGCGCATGATTGGACTGAACCGCGCCGGCTGTGATCACCGTATCGGCAGCATCCGCCAGCGCCTCACCAATGAGAAATTCGAGCTTGCGCGCCTTGTTGCCGCCGCCGGCCAGGCCGGTGCAGTCATCGCGCTTCACCCACACCGTGGGTCCGTCAAGGGCGTGGGAAAGCCGATCGAGCCGTTCCAGCGCTGTGGGCGCGTGAACGATGGCGACCCGCGGATGCGGAGCAAGCCAGCGTGCCGCCACTCCCCGATCATCCGCTTGCCGCGGCAGCTCACCCATCGTCCATCCCTATGTATTTGCTGCAAGCGATCGGCAGCCATTGTTTGGCGACGGAAGGGACGCTACATTTCGACCTTTGATTAGTGAAACGAGTTATTTCGATGGAAACCCATCGGAATTATAGATGGATCGGCCATGAACCTCGATCTCGAGCTGGTGCGCACCTTTCTCGCGGTGATTGAGCAGGGCGGCTTCACGCGCGCTGCCGGTCGGCTGCACAAGACGCAGTCCACGATCAGCCTGCACATCCGTCGCCTGGAGGAGATCGTCGGGCGGCCGTTGTTCGACCGTCAGGGCCGTGGCGTCGCCCTGACCGAACAGGGCGAGGTGCTGCGAACCTACGCGGAAGCGTTGCTCGAGTTGAACGACGAAGCACTGTTGAAGCTGCGGCGACCGCCGGTGACCGGCACGGTGCGGCTCGGACTGCCGGAGGATTTCGCCACGCGCCATTTGCCGCTGGTGCTGCGCCGTTTCACTGCCGCGCATCCCGCGATTCGCCTTGAGGTGCGCAGCGCGCTGACGGCAGAACTGATGCGGGATCTCGGCAACGGCGATCTCGATATCGTGCTGGCGCGCCGTGAATTCGAGGCGACTGACGGCGATGCGCTGTGGCGCGAGCCGCTCGTTTGGGTGGGTGCACGCGGCCGCGCTTTCGCGGCAGATCCGCTGCCGCTGGTGATGTTTCCGCATGGTTGCGTCTATCGTCCCGAGGTCCTGCGGCGGATGCGCGCCTGCGCGCGACCGTGGGAGATCGTCTACACCAGCACCAGCCTCGCGGGCGTGCAGGCTGCGGTCTCCGCCGGCATTGGCATCACCGCCTTGGCGGAAAGCACCGTGCTGCCTGAGTTCGAAATTCTAGGCGCGGCCGACGGGCTGCCCGCGCTGCCGGACACCGAGATCGCGCTCTATGCCGGGGCCACGCGCAGCGAAGCCGCGCGCTATCTCGGAACCTATCTTTCGGACTCGGTGCAGAACCTCGCGCCGCCAGCGCGAGGAGACAGCTTGCGCGATGCACCCGTGAGAATCGCGCGCTGATGCAGCGACGATAAACGGTGGTCGGCCGCATGCTCCGGCACACCGCACAATGCGCCCTACTCTTATTTGCGCGCCTCGAAGGATGCACGGCCCCGCTGGCAGTCGCGCGGAGAAAGCCGGGCCGTCGCCCTTCGAGACGGCCGCTCCGCGGCCTCCTCAGGGTAACGGTGAGAGAGCCGTCGCACGCGGTTCAATGGAAATCGCGGGACGGCGGCAGGATGCGGACGTTGCGCGGGTGGCGGATCTTTTGCGGCGAGTTGTCGCCGTGATCGCGCCTGTCGTCGTTGAGCGGCTCGATCAGCGCGGGGCCCGCCGGCACCGGATGCTTGCGGCTCAAGGATTCATTGGCGAGGCCGATCAGATCGTGGGAGCGATCGGTCATGCGCTGCGCCACCAGATGCGTCACGCCCTCCGGGCTGCTCTGGATATAGCCCTCGACCAGGATCAGGCGCGCGCCCATCACCTCCTTGCGGTACTGCTCCATCACCTTCGGCCATACCACGATGTTGGCGATGCCGGTCTCGTCCTCCAGCGTCATGAACACGACGCCCTTGGCGCTGCCCGGCCGCTGCCGCACCAGCACGACGCCGGCACAGCGGACGCGGCGGCGGTCGTTGCTCAGGTTGATGATGTGACAGGCGACGACGCGCTCTCTGGTGAACATCTCGCGCAAGAATTCCATCGGATGGCCCTTCAGCGACAGGCGGATGGTCTGATAGTCGGCGACCACCTGCTCCGGACGCGGCATCTCCGGCAGCGGCTTGGCGCCCTCATCCGGCTGCTCGCGCGCGGTGGCGGCCTCGAACAGCGGCAGCGGCACGTCGTCGAGCAGCCGCCGCACCGCCCACAGCGCCTCGCGGCGGTCGAGCCCGAGCGAGCGGAACGCATCGGCGTCGGCGAGCAGGATCAGCGCGCGCTTGGGCAGGCCGGTGTCGCGCGCGAAATCTTCCAGCGAGGTGAACGGCCGGCGGTTGCGCGCGGCAACGATGCGGTCGGCCCAGTCGAGTTCTCCGTCCAAGGCCGCTCGGGAGGTGGGAGGGTTCCCTCCCCCCTTGCGGGGTCCGAGGCGAGCGAAGCTCGCTCTCGAGGTTAGGGAGAGGGGTAAGCCGCACGGGCGGTGGTCGTGGCTTACCCCTCTCTCCAACTCTCCCCCGCAAGGGGGGAGAGAGCCCATCCGTTCGTGCCTCCCTGACTCATGTACATCTGCGCTTCGCACATCCCGGAATGACAACTGTAACTGCTTCAACCGCTCCTCGTCCTCATCCAGCCAGTGAAATCCGTCGATCTGGCGAAAGCCGAGCCGCACCGCGCAATGATCGCCGACCTTCTCCTCCAGCGTGTTCTGCGCAAAGCTATGGGAGACATCGACCTCGCGCACCGTGACGCCGTTCTTGCGGGCGTCGCCGACGATCTGGGCCGGGGCATAGAAGCCCATCGGCTGCGAGTTGAGCAGGCCGCAGCAGAACGCATCGGGATGATGGTGCTTCAGCCATGAGGAGATGTAAACGAGTTGGGCAAAGCTCGCGGCATGGCTTTCCGGGAAGCCGTAACTGCCAAAGCCCTTGATCTGGTCGAAGCAGCTGCGGGCGAAGTCCGGCGAATAGCCGCGCGCCACCATGTTGCCGACCAGCTTCTCCTCGTAGCTGCCGATGGTGCCGAGATTGCGGAAGGTCGCCATCGAGCGGCGCAGGCCATTGGCTTCCTCGGAGGTGAACTTTGCCGCCTCGATCGCGATCCGCATCGCCTGCTCCTGGAACAGCGGCACGCCGAGCGTCTTGTGCAGCACGTTGTAGAGTTCGTCTTTGTCACCCTGGTCGGGCGCCGGCGATGGATAAGTCACCTGCTCCTGCTTGTTACGCCGCCTGAGATAAGGATGCACCATGTCGCCCTGGATCGGCCCGGGGCGCACGATCGCGACCTCGATAACGAGATCGTAGAAGGTCTGCGGCCTCAGCCGCGGCAGCATGTTCATCTGGGCGCGGCTCTCGACCTGGAACACGCCGAGCGACTCGCCGCGGCACAACATGTCGTAGACCTCTTCTTCGTCCTGCGGGACGGTGGCGAGCTCCCGGCGCTCGCCCTTGTGGTCGGCGATCAGGTCGAAACATTTGCGGATGCAGGTCAGCATGCCCAGCGCCAGCACGTCGACCTTCATCATGTGAAGCGCGTCGACGTCGTCCTTGTCCCATTCGATGAAGGTGCGGTCGTCCATCGCGGCGTTGCCGATCGGCACATAGGTGTCGAGCCGGTCCTGGGTCAGCACATAGCCGCCGACATGCTGCGAGAGATGGCGCGGAAACTCGATCAGCTCGGTGGCAAGCTCGACCGCGAGGTTGATCATCGCATTTTTGGGATCCAGCCCGGCCTGGCGCACCTGCATGTCGTTGAGGCCCTTGCCCCAGCTGCCCCACACGGTGTCGGCGAGCGCCGCGGTGACGTCCTCGGTCAGCCCGAGCGCCTTGCCGACGTCACGGATCGCGCTGCGCGGGCGATAATGGATCACGGTGGCGATGATCGCGGCACGGTGGCGGCCGTAGCGGCGGTAGACATATTGCATCACCTCCTCGCGCCGCGAATGCTCGAAATCGACGTCGATGTCGGGCGGCTCCAGCCGCTCCTTGGAGATGAAGCGCTCGAACAACAGATCGACCTTGGTCGGATCGACCGAGGTGACGCCGAGCACGAAGCAGACCGCGGAATTCGCCGCCGAGCCGCGCCCCTGGCACAGGATGTTCTGGCTGCGCGCATAGTGCACGATGTCATGCACGGTGAGGAAGTAATGCGCGTATTTCAGCTCGGCGATCAGCGCGAGCTCCTTGTTCAGGGTGGTGCGAAGCTTTTCGTCGATCTCGCCGCCGAAATATTTGTCGACACCGGCCCAGGTCAAATCTTCCAGATGCTGCTGCGCGGTCTTGCCCGGCGGCACCGGCTCGTCGGGATACTGATATTTGAGCTGGTCGAGCGAGAAAGAGATGCGCGCAGCAAAGCGCATGGTTTCCGCGATCGCGTCAGGCAGATCGCGGAACAGCCTGATCATTTCATGCGCCGGCTTGAGATGCCGCTCGGCATTGGCCTCGAGCCTGCGGCCAACCGCCTCGATCGTGGTCTTTTCGCGGATGCAGGTCAGCACGTCCTGCAGCGGGCGCCGCGCCGGATGGTGATAGAGCACCTCATTGGTGGCGAGCAGCGGCACACCGGCGTCAGTGGCGAGGCCATGCAGCCGCGCGAGACGGCGCTTGTCGTCGCCGCGATAGAGCAGGCTTGCGGCAAGCCAGACGCCGTCGGCGGCGCTTGCCTTCAGTTGCGCAAGGATATCGAGCGCAACAGGCGCCTCGAAGCGGTGCGACAGCGCCAGCACCAAAAGCTGGCCTTCGGCGAAGTCGATGAGATCGGACAGGGTAAGCCGGCAGTCGCCCTTCTCGATGCGCTCGATGTCGTCGCCGCGCTTGCCGCGGGTCAAGAGCTGGCACAGCCGGCCATAGGCGGCGCGATCGCGCGGATAGACCAGGATGTCGGGCGTAGAGTCGATGAAGACGATGCGGGCGCCGATCAAAAGCTTTGGCGGATGGGCGACCTTCTCGCTGTCGAGCTCCTTCCAGGCGCGCACCACGCCGGCCAGCGTGTTGTGATCGGCGAGCCCGATCACGGGAATCCCGAGTTCGCTCGCCTGATGCACATAGGCGCGTGGATCGGAACCGCCGCGCAGGAAGGAGAAATTGCTGGTGATGCCGATCTCGGCATAGTCGGGTGGAGGTGCGCTCATGCGAACAGCCCGTGCACATACCAGTTGGCCGGAACCGGCCTGCCTTCCTCGTCGCGCAGCTCGCTCTCGTAGAGGCCGTCGCGAAAGATCCAGAAGCGCTGGCCCTCGGCGTCCTCGACGCGGAAATAATCGCGCGTCAGCGACGCGCCGTCCTGCTTCCACCATTCCATCGCGATGCGCTCGGGACCCTCGACCCGCACCACGTCGTGCTGCGCGCGCCGCCAAGTGAATTGATGCGGCGGACCGTCGGGCACGGTCGCGAACGGCACCTTGATCGGTTCGGGCCGCTCGAACAGCCTGAGCGGACGCAGCGGCGGTTCGCCCGCAACGCGCTCCGGCCAGGCGGCGGCGCCCGCCGCGGCCAGATGATGCTGCGCCGGCAGCGCCAGCGCCGATCGTTCGGGGATGTGGCTCTCCAGCGGCAGATGCACGACGACGCGTTTGCCGCCGATGCGCGCGGCGATGCGGTCGATCAGCGCCGAGAGCTCGTCATTGTCGTGTATGGTGGCGTCGAGATCGCGCTGCTGCTGCACCACGATCTCGGTACGCCCTGCGGCAAGGCGGATGAGATCGAAGCCGAAGCCGGGATCGAGCGGATCATTCAGCGCATCGAGCCGCTCGCGGAACAGGCGGTCGATCATCTCGGGCCGCGTCACCGGACGCCCGGTCTCGACCATGATCGCGCGCACCGCGCCGTCGGTGCGGAAGAAGCTCGCTTCCAGCTGCCGCGCGCCCTTGCCCTGCTTGTCCATCGCCGCAACCAGCATCTTGGCGAGGCTCGAGAGCGTCAGCGCGATCACGGTGTCGGTCGCGACCGGCTCGGGGAAACGCTTCTCGACGATGTAATCGGGCAGCGGCTTGCGCGGGCTGATCGGGGCATCGCCCTGCCCGAGCGCGTGGCCGAGCAAGGTGGTGAAGGCCGCACCGAACCGCGCCGAGATTTCATGCGGCGCGCGCGAGGCGACATCGGCGATGGTCTTCAAGCCGGCGCGGCGCAGGCCGGTGGTGACAGCGGCATCGGCACCGAGCGCCGACACCGGCAGCGGGCCGACCGCCGCCGCCTCCTCGCCATCGGCGGCAATCCTGCCCGAGGCGGTGCGCGTCAGCGTACGCGCCGCGATCGAGGTGCCGGCAATCGCCGCGCTGACGGCAAAGCCGCGTCGGCTCAGCGCCCCCGTCACGGTCTGCAGCAGCGCGCGCTCGCCGCCGAACAGATGCGCGCAGCCGGTGATGTCGAGAAACAGACCGTAGGGCAGATCGAGCGCCACCAGCGGCGTGAAGCGGTCGCACCAGTCGGCGATGTCGTTCAGCGTCTTCAGATCGGCGGCGGGATCGGCGTCATAGACCGTGAGCTCCGGACAGATCGCCCGCGCATTGGCGAGCGGCAGCCCGATCGACAGCCCGGCCCGCACCGCCGCCTCGTCGATCGCGTGCAGCAGGATCGCGTTGTGGTCTTTTGCAACGACGACGCTGGGGAGGCAGTTGCCTAACTCATTTGTAAGGGACGCTTTAGCGGATGGGTTCCCTCCCCCCTTGCGGGGTCCGAGGCGAGCGGAGCTCGCTCTCGAGGCTAGGGAGAGGGGTAAGCCGCATACGCCGGCGTCTGTGGTACCCTTCTCTCCAACTCTCCCCCGCAAGGGGGGAGAGGGCCCTGCCAATGTGCTCACCTCACATGAGGGGTCATCTGGCTCGCTTGCAACAAGCTCAGCTTGCGAGGCGATGTCCTGCGCGAGCTTGCGCTTGATGCGGTCGATGGGCAGGCGTGGCAGCCACAGGCTGAGGAAACGCCGACGGTTCACTGAATTGGCACTCATCACATTTCCATTCCATGATCCATCGCCCGACCGGGCCATGACGATTGCGCACGAGTTCGGCCTCGAAGCGCGGCGTGCCCCACACGCTCGCGGCATTGCCCGGCGGCGAATGCGCCGCGCGCACGATCCAGCGCGTCTCCGCGGTCGAGGGGATCGGAGTTGCCGCGATCCTCAGCACCAGCGCGGTGACGCCGGAGGCCTGCGCGGCCAGGGTCAGTTTGCGGCTGGCGACGAGATCGAGCTGGCGCGCCTGACCCCAGACCTCGAGCACGACCGCACCCAGCGCATCGCAGGCGAGCGCGTCGGCCGCGGTGCGCAGGCCGCTGTCGACATCGGCGGCGCGCACCGTGACCAAGAGGCGCGGATCGAGGCCGAGCTCGGCAAGCCCGCGCATCGACAGCGCGCCGTTTTCGCGATCGGAAAAATCCTGCCGCACCCAAACCAGCGGCTTGCGTGCCGACAGCCGTCCGGCGAGCCCTGCAATGAAGCCGGTCGCCGCGCCGCCTTGATGGCCGGCCGCGAACACCTCGTGCAATGCTGCCGGCGCAAGCCCGCCGCGCAACATCGCATCGGCGCCGGCATGGCCGAGCGCGATGCGGTTCGGCATCGCTGCATCCGATGGCGCCTCGATGCGCGCGATGCTGCCGCGCAGAGACGCAAGCATACCCATGCGTGCGCCGTTCATATGCGCCGCTCCTTCCAACCAAAATTTGAGGCCGTCACTGGTCTGAACAGAGAACCAGGGACTGGCTCATTTGTTCATGATATGTTCTAATATAAAGCTAACAGGACCCGCGGAGTCAATCGGATTGGTGAGCTCATCGATTCATGAGTGGAATCAATGGGATTCAGCAGCCGCCGAACCGGACGGGCCCTGGTCTTCCGCTGTGTCAGGCACGCAGGCCCCGAAATTGGCGGCGTGACGGAAACGGAGCAATCCATGCGCATCATCGTGCTCGACAACGACACCGATTTCGAGGGCTGGCGCAAGGCCGCGCGGCGATTGGCGCTGAACGATGTAAAGCCCGCGGAGATCATGTGGACCGTACGCAGCGACGACGAATTATCGTCGGCATCCTGCGTGAATGAATTGCCGGATACGCCGCAGGCGCGGTTCAATGTGTCGGCCAAATTCGTCGAGCTCGCCAAGGCCGCGATCCTGCATCGCAGTGACGAACGCTTCGCCCTGCTCTATCGCCTGCTGTGGCGGCTGCGCAGCCATCACGATCTGCTCAGTGCGACCGATGATCCCGATGTCGCCGAGGTCCACGCGATGGCGCGCGCGGTCTATGTCGATATCGACAGGATGCACGCGCATCTGCGCTTCCGCGAGATCGGCCGCGAGCGGACGGCGCATTACGTCGCCTGGTTCGAGCCGGAGCATCGCATCGTCGAGCTTGCCGCGCCGTTCTTCGCCGGCCGCTTCGCCGACATGCCGTGGTCGATCCTGACCCCCGACGTCTGCGCACATTGGGACGGGCACGCGATCTCGATCACGCCGGGCGTCGCCAAATCCGAAGTGCCGACCGAGGACCGGCTCGAAGAGGTCTGGCGACGTCACGACAACGGCCGCTTCAATCCCGCACGGCTGAAAGTGATGGAGATGCCGCAAGCCTATTGGAGGAACCTGCCCGAGGACTCGATCATTAAGCCTCTGATCGAAGACGCAATGCGCATGACCAGCGGCCCCTTCATCGCACGCAAGGCGGCCGAGCCGCAGAAGCGGCAGGATACGCCGATGCCCCGCAAGCAAGCTCAAGGCAAGCAAGTTCAAGACAGGCAAGCTCACGACACGATCGCGGCCTTGCGCGACGAGGCCGCCGATTGCCGCGCCTGCCCGCTGTGGAAAGACGCAACCCAGACCGTGTTCGGCGAGGGACCGCAGAGCGCAACGCTGATGCTGGTCGGCGAGCAGCCCGGTGACAAGGAAGATCTCGCAGGCCACCCCTTCGTCGGACCGGCCGGCCAGATGCTCGATCGCGCGCTGCAGGAAGCCGGCATCGATCGTCGCAAGGTCTATGTCACCAATGCAGTGAAGCACTTCAAATTCGTGCCGCGCGGCAAGATCCGGCTGCACCAGAAGCCGAGCACACCAGAGATCCGCGCCTGCCGCCAGTGGTACGAGCGCGAGCTCGCCACCATCAAGCCGGACCTCGTGATGGCACTCGGCGCCACCGCGGCGCAGAGCGTGCTCGGCAAGATCACGCCGATCAACAAGAACCGCGGCCATCTGATCGACCACGACGGAACCAAGGTGCTCGTCACCGTGCACCCGTCCTATCTGTTGCGGCTGCCGGATGAAAAAGCCAAGGCGCTGGAATATCAGCGCTTTGTCGACGACCTGAAAATCGCCGCACATCAATTGCGCAGATCAGCCGATGCGGCTTGAGTTCCGCAAAACCAGCGGAACCGGAGGAACCACATCGCAACGAGAAATTGTTCTAAACGCAGACAAATACCTACAACCTTTAATTGATCCGTGGTAGGGTAGCATGTTCCGCAGGTATCGGGCGTCATGTTCACGCCATGACGTACCCTGAGGCGGGCGCGCTGCGCGGTTTGCTAGCCCCGATCGTGCGGCGCGCCACCTCATCTCGCAATCCTCCCCCTCATTCGCGATCCTCCCACTCGCACGCGCGCCGAATTCTCCGGCTGCCGGCCCCGCCGGATGCCGGTGTGGTTATCCGCACATTGTCTCGTCCTGCGAAACGCAGGCTGCAGCATCCCGTCGTGATCGGCGATCCGTAGTTGCTGGAGGTTGCCACGAGGCCGCGAAGCCACGTGCGCGTTCAATGCGTTGCACGAAAATTCGGTTCGATGTCCACCGTCACCGCAAGCCGGCTCATCCCGCGGGGCCGGATTTCAATTGCTTGTCATATGCATCGATCAAAATCGGGAGCATTGGGACAGGAGTTTACCATGAGCGATATGGCGTTACCCGGCTCGATCGAGCCCGCCCTAAAGAAGGGTCCGGACCTCGACAAGGGCTTTCATCCTCTCACCGGGGTTATCTATTTGGGCGTGGTCGCGGCCGCGCTGCTGTTCGTTGCCTACAGCATCTATGCCGATGTCGACGCCACCGGCACGCGCATCACCTCGTTCCTGCCGTATATCCTGCTGTTCGTCGCGCTGCTGATCGCGCTCGGCTTCGAATTCGTCAACGGCTTCCATGACACCGCGAACGCGGTCGCCACCGTGATCTACACCCGCTCGCTGCCGGCGCATGTCGCCGTGGTGTGGTCGGGCATGTTCAACCTGATCGGCGTGCTGCTCTCCAGCGGCGCCGTCGCGTTCGGCATCGTCTCGCTGCTTCCGGTCGAGCTGATCCTGCAGGTCGGCAGCAGTGCCGGCTTTGCCATGGTGTTCGCGCTCTTGATCGCCGCCATCATCTGGAATCTCGGCACCTGGTGGCTCGGCCTGCCGGCCTCGAGCTCGCACACCCTGATCGGTTCGATCATGGGTGTCGGCATCACCAACGCGCTGCTGCGCGGCCGTGACGGCACCTCGGGCGTCGACTGGTCGCAGGCGACCAACATCGCGAAGGCGCTGCTGCTGTCGCCGCTGTTCGGCTTCGCGCTCGCCGCCGGCCTGCTCTACCTCCTCAAGATCGCGCTGCAGCGCGCGACCCCGGCGCTGTTCGGCGAACCGGTCGGCGACCAGCCGCCGCCGTGGTGGATCCGCGGCATCCTGATCCTGACCTGCACGCTGGTCAGCTTCTTCCACGGCTCCAACGACGGTCAGAAGGGCATGGGCCTGATCATGCTGATCCTGATCGGCACCGTGCCGACCGCCTATGCGCTGAACCGCGCAATGCCCTCGAGCCAGATCGAGCAGTTCACGGCGCACTCGACCGCGGCCAGCAAGGTCATCGAAGGCAAGGCCGCCGGTTACAACATGATCGGCAACCCGCGCCCGGCTGTGACCAACTATGTCGCGCAGCACCAGATCAACGAAGGCACCTTTCCGTCGCTTGCGGTGCTGGTGCGCGACATCGGCCAGCAGGTTGCCCAGTATGGATCGCTGGCCAAGTTCCCGGCTGACGCGGTCGGCAACACCCGTAACGACATGTACCTGGCATCCGAGGCGATCCGTTTCCTGATGAAGGACAAGGAAGCCGAGCTGACCGCTGCCGACATCGCCACGCTGAACCAGTACAAGGGCTCGCTCGATGCCGCGACGAAGTTCATCCCGAGCTGGGTGAAGTTCGCCGTCGCCATCGCGCTCGGCCTCGGCACCATGGTCGGCTGGAAGCGTATCGTCGTCACCGTCGGCGAGAAGATCGGCAAGACCCACCTGACCTACGCGCAGGGCGCCTGCGCCGAGATCACGGCGGCCGCGACGATCGCGGCGGCCGACGGCTACGGCCTGCCGGTCTCGACCACGCACGTGCTGTCGTCAGGCATCGCGGGCACCATGGCCGCCAACGGCTCCGGCCTGCAATGGGCCACGATCCGCAACATCGCGATGGCCTGGGTGCTGACGCTGCCGGCCGCGATGATCATCTCGGGCGTTCTCTACTACGTCTTCTACCACCTGTTCTGACGCCCCACGCTTTCGGCGCGGCAACGCGCCGGACAAAGGCCCGCACTCCAGTGCGGGCCTTTTGTTTTGGACCTGTAGCCCGGCTCCTCGCTCAGGCGGCGCAGGCTCTCGCAACCTCGGCCAGCAGGCCGCGCGCCCATTTGTGCAAGCCGGATTTGGCCGTCCTGGCGCTCCAGTACATGTCGATCGAGATCGGCACGCGAAACGGCAGCGCGGCGACATGGAGGCCGCCGCGCATCGCCCGCGCCAGATGATAGGGGATAGTCGCGACGAGCCTGGCGCCTGTGATGATGCGCTCCAGACTGTCGTGGTTCGGAAGGCTGACCACCGGCTCGATCTCGATTTCCCTCGCCTTCAGTGCCTCGAGATAAAGCGGCTGCCACTCGCCGCTATGGGTGATGAAGACATGCTTGGCCCTGGCATAGGCCGACAGCGCGATCCGGCCACGCGCCAGCGGATTGGCCGGATCCATCACGCAGACATAGTGATCGGTGAGGATGTGGCGCCGAAAGAAGCTCTCGCCGGCGATCCCGACCGGACCGAGCACGATGTCGCACTGGTTCTGCTTGAGATGGACGTCGCCGTGGCCGGCGGCATCCAGCAGGACGAGACGGACCTTTGGTGCGCCGGCACGCAGCCGCGTGCTGAACTGCGGGATCAGGGTCTGGCGTTCGTGATAGTTGCAGGAGATCGTCACGCTGCCCTGCGCCGTCGCCGGATCGAATTCCACCCGTGAGGCAAGCCCGTCGATCTCGACGATCATGTCCCGCGCCCAGGCAACCAGCGCCGCGCAGCGCTCGGTCGCCGTCACGCCGTTGCCGCTGCGGACGAACAGCGGGTCATGCAGCGCGCCGCGCAGCCGTTCGATCGCATAGCTGATGGTGGACTGGTTGACGTCGAGCCGCTTGGCGGCGGCGGAGAACGACTGCAGGTCATAGACCAGCACGAGGGTCCGCAGAGTCCCGATGTCGACCGGATCGATCGAGGAATTGGCCGCCATGCTGCACCTCCCTGCATTGCTGACGGCCCAGCCTAACACAAGGTCATGGAATATTTCGATGGATTGGATCAATCCCATCGAATTGAGCGATCGTGCACCCGGAGCTAGCCTTGGCGAAAAAGCGCTCCCGGGAGGACCAATGACCAGCGCCGTGCCTGTCGTCACCGATATCGCGTATCAGGATCTGCTCGACGACCCGTATCCGATCTTCCGCCGCCTGCGCGAGATCGCGCCGGCGGTCTTTGTCGCGCCCGCGAAGCTGACGCTGGTGACGCGCTTCGACGACATCATGCGGATCGAGCGCGATCCCGCGACCTACTCGGCCGACAATCCGGCTTCGCTGGTCAACAAGGTGATGGGGCCGACCTTCATGCGCAAGGACGGCGCCGAGCACGCGATCGGCCGCAAGGCGATCGAGCCCTCGTTCCGCCCGGCGACGATCAAGGAGCATTGGGCGCCGCAATTCACCGCGATCGCAGAAAGGCTGATCGACGACCTCTCGGCAAGCGATGAGGCCGATCTGTTCTCCGCCCTTGCCGCGCCGATGGCCTCGCTCAGCCTGATGGCGATGATCGGGTTTCGCAGGATGCCGTGGCAGACCCTCGCCGACTGGTCGCAGGCGCTGATCGACGGCGCGGGCAATTACGCCGCCGATGCCGAGGTCCAGCGCAAGGCGATGCAGGCGAGCGCCGATGTCGATGCCACGATCGACGCGGTGCTCGACGATCACCGCAGCCACCTCAATCCCTCGATCCTGTCCTCGATGGTCAATGCCGATCCGCCGATGCCGATCGAGGGCATCCGCGCCAACATCAAGGTGATCATCGGCGGCGGCCTCAACGAGCCGCGCGATGCGATCCTGACGCTTGTGCTCGGCCTGCTGGAAAACCCGGCGCAGAAGGACAGCGTGCTGGCGAAGCCCGAGCTGTGGCCGGCCGCGCTCGAGGAAGCGGTGCGCTGGATCTCGCCGATCGGCATGTATCCGCGCCGCGTCACCCGCGACGTCGATCTTTCCGGCATCACGCTGCCGCAAGACCTTCAGATCGGCCTCTGCGTCGGCGCCGCGAACCGCGACGGCAGCCGCTTCGCCGAGCCCGACCGCTTCGACGTGACGCGGCCCAAGCAATCGCATCTGGCATTCGGCGCCGGACCGCATTTCTGCGCCGGCACCTGGGTGTCACGGCTCACCGTCGGCAAGATCGTGGCGCCGATGCTGTTCGCGCGCTTGCGCAATCTGCGCCTCCGCGCGGAGGCGCCGCCGGTCGTGCGCGGCTGGGTGTTCCGCGGTCCGGTGACGCTGCCGGTGCGATGGGACGCTTAAGGACCCGGAGGGCAGCACTTTAACGTGGTCATGCCCGGGCTTGTCCCAGGCATGACGCTTTCGTCGAACGATGACGACCCGACAGAGTCATCACGCCGCCAGCGCGTTCTCGACGATCTTCACGAAATACGACGTGCCGAAGACGATCGCCTCGTCGTTGAAATTGTAGGCAGGATGATGCAGGCCGGCGCTGTCGCCGTTGCCGCAGAAGATGAAGGCGCCGGGCCGCGCCTCCAGCATGTAGGAGAAATCCTCGGCACCCATCAGCGGCGGCATCTCGTGCACGTTGGCTGCGCCCGCGACCTCGCGCGCGATGCGGCTCGCGAATTCGGTCTGCGCCTCATGGTTGACGGTGACGGGGTAGCCGCGCTCATAGATCAGATCGATCTTCGCGCCGGTCATCTTCGCAACGCCGTCGACCACCTCGCGTACGCGCTTCTCGATGAGGTCGCGCACTTCGCGGGTCAGCGTGCGCACGGTGCCGCGCAGCTCCGCGGTCTGCGGGATCACGTTGCGGGCGTTGCCGGCGTGGAATTCGCACATCGAGATCACGGCGGAGTCGAGCGGATCGACGGTGCGCGCGACGATCTGCTGCAAGGCGGTAACGAGTTGGGCGCCGACCAGCACGGAATCGATGCATTTATGCGGCCGCGCGGCATGGCCGCCAAGCCCTTCGATCTTGATGTCGATCGCATCGGTCGCGGCCATGATTGGCCCGGTGCGGATCGCGAACGAGCCGATCGGAATCCCCGGACCGTTGTGCATGCCGTAGACCTGCTCGATGCCGAAGCGGTCCATCAGGCCGTCCTTGATCATCGCGGCGGCACCCGCGCCGCCCTCCTCGGCCGGCTGGAAGATCACCACCGCGTCCCCGGCGAAATTGCGCGTCTCGGCGAGATAGCGCGCCGCCCCCAGCAGCATCGCGGTGTGGCCGTCATGGCCGCAGGCGTGCATCTTGCCCGGCGTCTTCGAGGCGTAGGGCAAATTGGTCTGTTCGTGAATCGGCAGCGCATCCATGTCGGCGCGCAGCCCGATCACCTTGACGTCGCCCTTGGCCGGCCCCTTCTTGCCCTTGATGACCCCGACCACGCCGGTCGTGCCGAGCCCGGTCGCGACCTCGTCGCAGCCGAACTCGCGCAACCGGTCGGCGACGAATGATGCAGTGCGGTGGACATCGTAGAGCAGCTCGGGGTTTTCATGGATGTCGCGGCGCCAGGCCTGGATATCGGGTTGCAGATCGGCGACGCGGTTCACGATGGGCATGAGAATTCTGGCCTCAGAGGTTGGACGTAAGTCATCTCTAGCATGCAAGAGCCGGTCCACCCAAACGGATGTGGCATGCTCGCGGCTGGGGCCTGCATTCGCAAACGGGAGGCGGGCCGTCCCTCGCTGGACTTTGCGCAGACCTCGGGCCTGATATCATCGCATCCGACCAAAGCCTAATAGTGCGGGACATATCCCGCACGGATACTACCCCAGGTTTTCCGCACCGAAATCCTCTCGCCTTCCAACAGGGAGCGGCTGCATGACGCCGGATCAGGCGGTGTTGTTTTCCACCATCATCCTGCTGGTGCCGATGGGATATTTCCTGCTGGCGGCGCCGGCGTTCCTGCTTGTGAAACTCGACGTCCCGCCGGTCACGCGGTTGCTGCGCGGTATGTTCAATGCCTACTTCCTCGTGCTCACTGTCTCGGGCGTGATCGGCACGCTCGCCTTTGCCACGGCCGGCCGGTTCGCCGTTGCGCTCGGCATCGCCTTGATCGCGGCGTTCGCGGTGCTGGCGCGGCAATGGTTTCTGCGGCGGCTCGATGCCGAGGCGGACGCGCGAGACGCCGGCGATCCCACCGCGGTGCGGCGGCTGCGCCAGTTGCATTGGGGCGGCATGCTGTGCAACGCGGTGCAGGTGTTCGTTCTGGTCGGCAGCATTCCCTACATGGCACCGCTGCCCTGAACGCAGTTTGCTCGCTCGTCCGGATGCGGTTCCCGGCTGTCCGCTATGCGTCACGTTTCCGATGCGGATCGTACTTCGAAAGGACATCCTTGAGGTAATCCCGGCTTTTCCATTCCGGAGCGGGCGGCTCATACCCGGGCCGAGGCACGTACAGATTCGCCGGTACGTCCGCTGAGGCGCCCATCAGGTCCGGAACGTAGCGCGGGCAATTTGGAAAGATCTCGCATTTGACGCGCACGACGACCTTCGCGCCATGATGCTCGGCAAGCGCCTCTGCGCTGTCGTGGATCGTCGCTTTGCCCCGGATGCGCGTGCGAAACGTCTTGCCGTCGAGCCGTACGAACAGTAGCCCGACGTTCGGATTGCGGTGAATGTTGCCGAGCGTGCGGTACATGTTGTTGCCGTCGTACTCAGGGAATTCAAGCGTATCAGGCCCGGTGATCTTCACGAAGCCGGGATCGCCGGAACGCATCGAGCAATCGACGTTGTCCTGATAGCTGGTCGCGATGAAAAAGAATCGTGTCTCCTCGATGAGCTTGCGATCCTGTTCCCAGAATTCGAAGTGGAGGCGATGCTTCTCGAGACCGTCGGCGACGCGACGACCGTCGAAGCGGTCCTGCAACTCACGCATTCCGTCGTGGTAGAAAGGGGCGCGGACTGGGTCGACCACAGGAATCCTCCGGCAAGTTGAGCAATCGATCTGCACTTTGACGTGGCCGCGATTTTCCTTGGCAGTTCACCCGGCCAGCAAGGCGAAAGACTATTCATTCGGCACGGGCGTGGAAAGCCACCCAGGTCCGAAGTGGGTGAAAAGGCGTCGATAACGGCCGCTCCCTACCCCGAGGTGAGCATCTGGCTGCGGATCTCCTGCGCGGTGCGGCGCAGCGGCAAGAGATACTTCTTGCGCGCGCCGGCTTCGCTCACCGTCCCCGAGATCGTGTTGACGCTGAGCGCGGCGACCACCGCGCCCGCGGGATCGCGCAACGGCACCGCGATGCCGCAGATTGCCGGATCGAGCTCGCCGTCGACCCAGGCATAGCCGTCGCTCTCGACCCGCGCGAGCAACTCGCCAAGACGCTCCGGATCGGTGACCGTGCGCGGCGTGACCTGCCTGAAGCCCCCGGTCGCGAGATAAGCCTCGCGGGTGCCAGGCGGCAGCGCGGCGAGCATGACCCGGCCGAGCGACACCAGATGCGCGGGCAGCCGGCTGCCGACGCCGAGATTGGCCGAGAGGATCCGCCGCGCCGGCAGGCGCAGCGCATAGACGATCTCGTCCTCGTCGAGCACCGCCATCGCGCAGGACTCGCCGATCTCGTTGCGCAGGTTTTCCAGCGCGCGCTGCGCATGACCCCAGTATGGCAGCGCGTTGAGATAGGACAGGCCGAGCCCGAGCGCGCGCGGCCGCAGGCTGAAATAGCGTCCATCGGAGGCGCAATATTTCAGCGCCACCAGGGTCGCGAGGATACGCCGCGCGGTGGCGCGGTTGAGGCCGGCAGTGTCCGCGGCCTCCGCCAGCGTGTGCCGCCCCGGCGGCTTGCCGAGTGCCTCGATGATCGAGAAGCCGCGCGCAATCGCGCGCACGAAGCCGTCACTCTCTTTGCTCATGGCGGGCGCCTGGCTGGTTCCGTCATCGCGCTCACGACATCGCAGCCCGCATGGCTGCCTGCACATGACGCGGCTCTGCGCGCTTGTCAGGGGCTCCCGACCGCGCTAGCGTGAATTCATAGAGCGAATGAATTGTTCGCCTGGCGAACTCAATAGCAGGAGGATGCACGATGGCGCAAGCGGAAAGTTCTGCGGCCACCCCGTTCGAAACCGATTTCTGGAAAGACGCGAAGCTGCGCAAGGTATGGGACGACATCGTCCCCGGCGAGCCGCGCAAGACGCTGCCCTACAAGCTCACCCAGGAAGCGATCGCGCTGTACTGCCGCGCAGTCGGCGAGACCAATCCGATCTATCTGGACGAAGCCGCCGCGAAGGACGGGCCCTATGGCGGGCTGATCGCGCCGCCCGCGATCCATATCCTCTTGATGTTCGCCTGCACGCCGGCCGACGACTGGATGCGCTCGCCGGGCACGGTCAATGCCGGGCAGTCGTGGAGCTACAACATCCCGGCCCGCCCCGGCGACACCATCACCCTGCAGGCCCGCGCGCTCGACAAATTCATCAAGCGCGAGCGGCTGTTCGTGGTGCACGACAACGTCTTCTTCAACCAGCATGGCGACGTGATCTGCTCGGGTCGCGGCCAGACCATCCGTCCGATGTAAGGAGGATCACCATGACCACGGCGAATTTCGAATCTCTCAAGGCCGGCGACACCATCGACGGGCCGGCATTCGCGGTTTCGCGCGAATCGATCCGCCTGTTCTGCGATGCGTCGCTCGACTACAACCCGCTGCATCTCGACGACAACTACATGAAGGGCGATTTCGGCAAGACCAATTTCGGCGGCATCATCATGCACGGCATGAACAATTTCGGCCTGATCTCGCGCATGCTGACCGACTGGGCGCTTCCCGCGGGCGCGATCCATCGCAGGCTCGAGACGCGCTGGCTGAAGCCGGTGAAGCCCGGCGACACCATCCGCCCGGCCGGTACCATCAAGGCCAAGCAAACGACCGCGAAGTCGCGCTGGGTGCTGGTCGACGTCGCCGTACAGAACCAGCGCGGCGAGACGGTCGCGGCCGGCGAAGCGATGCTGGAGTTTCCGCCGAACGCGAAGGCGGGCTAAGGCGGGCTGGCGGGACGCAACTCGGGGGCTCCCACTTCGCCTCTCCCCGCGTGCGGGGAGAGGCCGGAACGCATCGTCAAATGCGCTCCGGGTGAGGGGGAGTCTCCGCGGGCTCAGCTACCACCGCGTTGTGCGGAGATAGCCTCTCACCCCACCCCTCTAAGAGCGAGCTTCGCTCGTCTCGACCCCGTAAGAACGGGGCGAGGGAGCGTGGCTCTCGCGCGGCGCCATTCGACCTAACAATCAAAACAAAGTTACACTTGGAGGTTTCGATGCAGGATGCGGCTCATTCGCAGCTCTATGGACGGATCGCCTGGCGCCTGATCCCGTTCCTGCTGGCGTGCTACACGGTGGCGATCATCGATCGCTTTAACATCGGCTTTGCCAAGCTCCAGTTCCTGCACGACCTCAAGATCGACGACGCGGTGTTCGGGCTTGCCGCCGGCATCTTCTCGGTCGGCTATGTCGCGCTCGAAGTGCCGAGCAATCTCCTGCTGGTCAAGGTCGGTGTCCGCAAGACGCTGCTGCGGATCATGGTGCTGTGGGGCGTCGTCACCATGCTGCTCGCGCTGGTGCAGAACCAGTATCACCTTTATCTGCTGCGCTTCCTGCTCGGCGCCGCCGAGGGCGGCTTCTTCCCCGGCATCCTGTATTATCTGACGCTGTGGTTCCCTGACCGCGTGCGCGGCCGCATGACGAGCCTGTTCGTGATGGCGGTGCCGCTCGGCGGCGTCATTGCAGGACCGCTGTCGGGCCTGATCATGGATCACATGCAGGGCGTCCATGGCCTGCATGGCTGGCAGTGGCTGTTCATCCTCGAAGGCGGCCCGGCCGTGCTGCTCGGCATCGCCGCCTATTTCTACCTCGCCGACGGACCGCAGGTCGCGAGCTGGCTGAGCGCCGACGAGCGGCGGCAGGTCGCAAGCGACCTCGCCCGCGACCGCGCCGCCGTTCCCGGCACCACGCGGAGCTTCGCGGCGGCGCTGCGCGAGCCGCGCGTCTATCTGCTCTCCTTCATCTACTTCGCGTTCTTCTGCTCGCTCAACACCATCCTGCTGTGGACGCCGACGATGCTGAAACGCGTCGGCGTGGCGACGACCACCGAAATCGGCTGGCTGAGCGGCGCGATCTCGGTTGCGTCCGCCATCGGCATGGTGGCGATCGGCTACAGTTCCGACCGCACACGGGAACGGCGCTGGCACGTGGTCTGCTGCGGCCTCGTCGCAGCGGCGTGTTTCATCGCCTTGCAGGCCGCGCAAGGCAGCATCCTCCTGACCGTGACGCTGCTTGCCGTCGCCTCGATCGGCATCTTCGCGATCCTGTCGCTGTTCTGGACGATTCCGAACGCGATGCTGGAGGGCAGCGCCGCGGCCGGCGGCATTGCGCTGATCTCAGCGATCGGCTCGTTCGGCGGCGCGGTCTGCCCTGCCCTGATCGGCTGGATGAATGTCGCAACCGGGAGCATCTACGCACCGCTCGCCCTGGTCGGCGCCGTGCTCGGCATCGGCATGCTGACGCTGATCGTCTGCGTTCCCCGCGCGAGACATGAGGTCGCACTGGCCGAGCCGAGCCGCCCCTGAGCATCCAGCGCACGCCCGGCACGCGCCGCCGGGCTTGTGCCGGCCCGCTGCGTCTGGATAGAACCCGGTTCTGACTCTGTCAGAACCGGGTTCTATTTTCTTGTATTGACGCGTTTTCTTCACGCGAACCGGGCTCCACTTCGCTCGAAAACGCTATAGAAGGACGTCAACAAAAGACGCTTGCCGGGAACGAGGACATGCCGCGAAGGCTCGAGGGTGATTTCGACTACATTATCGTCGGCGCAGGCACGGCGGGCTGCATCATGGCCAACCGCCTGTCGGCCGATCCGAAGACGCGCGTGCTGCTGCTGGAAGCCGGCGGCAAGGACAACTGGATCTGGTTTCATATCCCGGTCGGCTACCTCTTCGCGATCGGCAATCCGCGCTCGGACTGGATGTTCAAGACCGAGGCCGAGCCGGGCCTCAACGGCCGATCACTCGCTTATCCGCGCGGCAAGGTGATCGGCGGCTCCTCCGCCATCAACGCCATGATCTCGATGCGCGGCCAGGCCGCGGACTACGACCACTGGCGGCAGTTCGGCCTCACCGGCTGGAGCTACAGCGACGTGCTGCCAGCGTTCAGGCGCCTGGAGGATCATTTCCTCGGTGAAAGCGAGCATCACGGCGTCGGCGGCGGCTGGCGCATCGAGGCGCCGCGGCTGTCGTGGCAGATCCTCGATGCGGTCGGCGATGCCGCCGAGGAGATGGGCATCAAGCGCATCCCGGATTTCAACACCGGCGACAATGAAGGCACCAGCTATTTCCACGTCAACCAGAAGCGCGGCCGGCGCTGGTCGTCGGCGCGCGGCTTCCTCAAGCCGGTGCTGAACCGCGGCAATCTGCGGCTCGAGACCGACGTGCTGGTCGACCGCCTGATCATCGAGAGCGGCCGCGCCGCCGGCGTGCTGTTCCGCCAGGGCGATGAGGTGGTCGAGGCCCGCGCCAGGGGCGAAGTGATCCTCTGCGCCGGCTCGATCGGAACCACGCAGGTGCTGCAGCGCTCCGGCATCGGTCCGTCCGAATGGCTGTCGCCGCTCGGTATCGACATCGTGCTCGACGTGCAGGGCATCGGCCATAATCTGCAGGACCATCTGCAGCAGCGCGCGATCTACAAGGTATCCGGCGTGCGCACGCTGAACGAGACCTATTACAACTTGATTCGCCGCGGCCTGATGGGCCTCGATTACGCGTTTCGCCGCCGCGGTCCCCTGACCATGGCGCCCTCGCAGCTCGGCATTTTCACGCGCTCGGACGCGACGCGCTCGCGCGCCAACATCCAGTTCCACGTGCAGCCGCTGTCGCTCGACAAGTTCGGCGATCCGCTGCACCGCTTCCCCGCGATCACGGTGAGCGCCTGCAATCTGCAGCCGAGTTCGCGCGGCACGGTGCGGATCCGCTCGACCGCGCCCGACGACAAGCCGTCGATCGCGCCGAATTATCTGTCGACCGACGACGACCGCCAGGTCGCGGCCGACGCCATCCGTACCACGCGCAGACTGATGAAGCAGAAGGCGCTGGAGAAATATCATCCCGAGGAATTCCTGCCCGGCCCCTCGGTCGGTGACGACGATGCCTCGCTCGCCAAGGCTGCCGGCGACATCGGCACCACGATCTTCCACCCCGTCGGCACCGCGAAGATGGGAACGGCCAACGATCCGATGGCCGTGGTCGACGAGCGGTTGCGCTTCTACGGCCTCAACGGCCTGCGCATCGCGGATGCCTCCGTGATGCCGACCATCACCTCAGGCAACACCAACACGCCGACGGCGATGATCGCCGAAAAGGCCGCGGCGATGATCCTGCAGGATGCGCGATAGAACGACGATGAACGCCCCGAAGCGGTTTCTGGTCGGCGATGCCGACGCTCAGGTTGCGGTGGCGCAATGGGGCGAGCCGGCCTCGGACAAGCCGCCGGCGCTGCTGCTGCACGGCACGGGCTTCGTCGCGGAGGTGTGGACCGAGGTCGCAGAGGCGCTGGCGGCCGATTACACGGTCTACGCGCTCGACCGCCGCGGGCATGGCCTGAGCCACAAGCCGCCGGCCGATCGCTATCACTTCCAGGATTTTGCCGAAGACGTCCGCATGGTGGTGGAGCGCCTCGACCTCCAAGACATCTACGGCATCGGCCACAGTGCCGGCGCAACCGACCTGCTGCTCGCGGCCAGACTGATGCCCGGTCGCTTCGCGCGCCTGCATGTCACGGAGCCGACCGCGATGGATCCGCGCGCGCCGCGCGCCGGCGGCCTCAGCGACATCGCGAACGCCTCGGTGCAAGGCGTGCTGCGCCGCCGGGCCGAGTTCGACAGCGCCGACGACCTGTTCCAGCGGCTGCGCGCCGCACCGGCCTTCGCGCCATGGACCGAACGGTCGCTGTGGGCCTATGTCCATCACGGCTTTGCCCGGCTCGACGACGGCCGCATGCGGCTGCTTTGCACGCCGGAAATCGAGTCGGCCCTGCTCGGGCCGATCTTCCAGGCCATGGAGCAGATCTACACCGGCGATGGCCGCGGCAATCCGTTCCCGTGGTTCTCCGACATCGCCTGCGCGGTCTGCATCGCGACCGCCGAGCAGTCATGGCCGATCTACAAGGAAATGGCAGGCCGCGCCGCGGCGCTGATCCCGCATGCAAGCGGCTGGACGTTCGACGGCGTCGGGCATTGCGTCGCGCAGGAAGCGCCGGAGCTGATGGTGGCAGCGATCACGACGTTTGCCGCGCGTGCGCGTTAAGGCGTGAATGTATCAATGCGTTGCGCCTAGCCGTAGTGATCGAGCTCGCTCAGGGCAATTCGGACCTCTCGCGCGAAATCGACCAACGACACGATGAAAGCCACAACGGAGACAATGAAGAGGATGGCGACGCCCCGCTCGTGTTGGATGTGAAAGAACGCACTCACAAAGCCGACGACGATGACAATGCTGATCGAGATGCTTCCTATGATGGACCAGAAGATCGCGCGATTGATCATGGTGGCGCGCCGAGCAAGACGCGGCAGGTCTGCCTTGAGCCGGCATCTCGCCTGATCCTGATCCGAAATTTGGTTCAGGTAAATCGATCTGTCGATGATCCGGTTCAGGCGGGAAATCAGCACCGCGATAAAGGCCGCCAATGCGCCAAGCAGAAATGCGGGCGCAGCCGCTTGAGAAATCACTTGAGAGAGCTGACTGACCGATGGCGTATCCGGCAACATCGACTCGACTTTCGGGTTAGCGCGGCCGAAACCAATCAGCCGGACATTGGCGACCTGGACCCAGCAGCCTGGCCATCACGCCTCCGAAGTATCGAACCGGCAGCGGCGACGATTGTCCAGCCGGCGTCCGAACGGTCGGCATCGACGGCCTCGCGCGAGTGCGGCGCATCGTGGCGTGATCTTGGCACAATTGAAGGCACGCACAACACTGCTATTTTGTCACGATCCGTCGGGTCGGCGTCACAGTGCTGGTCGGCGCCATCGGAGAGATCGAGAACGTCAACCAGGAATTCCAGCCGGCCGGGCGATTCTCTGCTGCAAATTCTCCATACCCCTTGAGATTCAGATAACCCTGCATCCCGCCCACGGGAAACAGGAAGCCGATCTGCGGACCAACGCCCACCACGCGGGACCGAAAGCCCCCAGGACAGGGTGCTGGCCGAAATCGTCGGTGACCTGCTGATAGGCATATCCAACCAGGCCAACGAAAACCTGCTTTGACAGAAACTGGGAGGCGCCCCAATCCAGATGGAAGTCGATCCCGTTCTGATACTGCGTATCCTGATTCTTGAAATTGTAGGTGAAGCCCCCGACGGCAGAAAATTCATGGCCCGCCTGCGGGTTGAAGTAGGTGTAGCCGCCGCCTGCATCGATCGCGGCGTGACCGATGCCGAGATTGGCGAGGCTGCTCGGACTGTATGCTCCGACCGGAACGTCTCCCGTTACATAGGTCATGAAATTGTGCACGCCGGCGCTCCACTTCAGCGTCGCCTGCGGGTAGAGGTCGCCTACCGATGTGATTGAATCGCCGAAGCTGCCGGTGCGCGTTGTCGCCAGCGGACCGACGGCCGCCGTCAGCGTCCTCGCAAGATCCGCGCTCGACCGCCCGAACAGCCCGGTCACGCCGATGGCAAGTTGGCCACCCAGCACCGGCGTTGCGAACGTATAAGTGGGATTGAGAAGGATGAGATCCGCCTGCGCGTTGAGATGCAGGTTTAGATTGACGTTTGCCGCGGCGGGGATTCTGCCGACCTGGATTTCCCTGGCGCCGCGGCATTGCCGAATGCACTTACGCTGGTGTGATAGTAGACCTCCGCCATCGACCAGCCGGGGACCTGCGGGGTCGCAGCGAGGCTGCCGAAGCGGCCGGGAAGCCAATATGAGACGCCGCCCTCGTCGGCCCGGGCGGCCTCAGACGAAACTGACGCCATGACCAGTATCATGGCGATGCCGACATCCCTGAGCGTCTTGCCTCGCCCGTTTGGTTGCCGCCTCATCGAAAGACCGCGAAGCCGCATGTCACACCCCCCTTTGGTGTGTGCGGAACGACCTGTACGGCTCGCTCGAGCGCACGATTCGCCCCCGCAAATTGAAGCACGTTGATTCTTGCCGGCCCGGTTGGAGCCGGCAAGAATCCAGTTTCTCAGGCCCCGATCTTCTTGGCGGCCGGAACCGTCCAGGTGCCGTTGATGATCGAAGGATCGGTTTCCTGCGGCCAATACATGCGCAGCATGAGTATGAAATCTCCCTCGGGCGCAGGAAGCCAGTTGGATTCCTTGTCTTTGCCGGGCGAGTCCTTCTGAATGTAGAGATCGGTCGAGCCGTCCGGATTTTCCTTCAGATTTTCCCGCGCACTGATCGAATATCGGTTGAGCGGATTGTTCACGAAGAAGTAGCCGCTGTCGTACATGGTGAGCGACCAGAATCCCTCGGCCGGAGGCAAGTGGCCTTTGGGAAACCGCATGACGTACTTGTTCGCACCATTGTACTTGCGGTCATCCGCATCCTTTTGCGAGGTCGGATAGACCGCATCCTGCGGGCGGTTGGCGCCGAGTCCGATCGCGGTTACCAGAGCCCGCATCAGATAGTCGGTCCCGTAGATGCCGGTTCTCGTCGTGAACGCAAAGCCGTTCTCGTCCTTGACGGCCTTGTTGACCTTGAACTGAAGCATGATCCTGTCGAACGACACCTCGGGGACACGCTTCAGGAAGTCCGCCTTCAGCTTGGTCTCGTCAAAGTCGCGTCCGGGTACGATGCCGATGCGGGCAAATTTGGCGAGCTGGGCCGCGTCTGCCGCGTATGGCGGGTTGGTTTTCATGAGCTCGCACAGCAGCTTGAAATACGACACCGCGTCCATGCGATTGACCTGTTCGCGGACAGCCGTCTTCATGTCGATCGACGGATCGACCTTTCCCGGAGGTGGTGTGTACGGCTTGCCGTAAGCACTGAGCGGAACGAGCTTGCACTCGTCCTGCAGCTTGTGGACGGCTGCATAGTCCTCCGGCGTTCCGGTGCAATAGATGCGGCCGAGCAGCCACACGATGTTGGTAGGCGATTTGTACTCCCTCACGCCATCCGGCAGCGTGCCCTTCCAGCCGGGCCCGGTGATCGCATAGGTTTGTGCTCCCGTGCCGGTGGTGCGCTTTCCCGGCACCTGGAACACCGTCGTCCAGCCATCAAGCATGGGCATCAGGAAATAGCGCCCCTTCATGTCCGGGATGCTGAGGACCCACGGTTCTTTCCCGACGTCGAAGAAGGACGTGGTGTAGAGCGTGTCCGCGTTGGGCGCAGTGACATCACGGAACGACGCGTCCGGATATTGCCGCAGCTTGATGATCTGTCCCATCGGCGCCTTCGTTCCCACGGGTTCGGCAACATTGGTGAGGACCCGGCGGGTCATCTCCATCGTCACCAACGGATAGCCGAATATGTAGGCGTCGCTCGCGAGCCAGAAGTCCTCCAAGCCCTGACCGACCCCCAGGAAGGCTCCCTCCTCGGCGACGGCTCGTCGACCTATCGCCGCTCCGGTGAGCAGACCCATTGCGCCAAGCGCAAGGTTGCGTCGCGTGATCTCCATTGTTCTCTCCCTTGTGTGCAAATCGAATGGTCCTCAAACAATCGCCTGGCTGCTTCGACTGTCGGCCGGCCGTGACAGGCGTCCGATCCCGTGGGTCAGGGCTGCATCCTGATCCCGAGCGCCGCTCTCATATCCTTGAAGACCACTGCGATGGCCTCGATGATGAGTTGATCAGGATGCGCCTTGCAATGTTGGATTACTTCATGCTCGGCCTCGCGGGACTTCTTGATGTCGAGGTAGTGCTTGCGCGCAAGCCCGTTGTACCATCCGCTGTACCAAGCAGTGAGAAGATCGGCGTCTCCCTGCCATGTTCCGGCGAGTTGCGCGCAGGTCAGCTTCTGAACGTCCAGATAGCCTTCGGCGTTGGCGTAGGCGCTCAGGTCTGTCTGCGCGTGTGCCGACTGAATGCCGGCGACGATCAGCGATGCTGCAATCATGGCGGTTCGTCTCATGATCCCCTCCTGTGAGCTCGTGTGCCCGGGTTAGATCGCGGCCAATCTTCCACCTGTCGGCCGAGCGGCTGTGACGCGACGGTCGCGTTGCTCAGTAACAAGGCGGATACGGATAGTATCCGCACCGCGGGGCGTAATAGGGATAAGCTGCCGCAGCTCCAAGGGCGGCCGCACCCGCGACTGCAGCGCCGCGGTAGTAAGCACCTCGCCAGGCGGTGCGGCGAGCAACGCCGGCAAAAGACAGCGGCGTGAATGGACGACCGATGATGTCGATAAAGATCGACGCCGGTCCATCAGCTCCGGCAAGGTCACCTTCGAGCATATCGACATCGAAAGTCAGCCCGTCGCCTTCGAGCTTGGGCGATTTCAGGACGACGACGGCGTCGGCTACCGATGATCCGTCTTTCCTGAACCCGGACACGGTGGCGTTTGGAGGATCCTTCGCGAAATTGTCACTGCCATTGCCCCAATCCTCGACAATTCGCGACGTGAGATCGTGACCAGCCGCCCTCACGGGCCGATCGGCGAACACGATCGCATTCGGTGAAACCCCCGTCAGCACAAGCTTCCCGTCCTTCAAGCTCGCACTGCGCGAGTTGAGGACGAAGAGCGATGGCACGACTTCCGGCTTTGCCTGACCTATCGACTTCTCAAGCGGTACGTGTGGTTTGCTCTCGGGTGCAGACTGGGAAAACACCTTATGGGGAGCGGCAATCAATCCGGCGACGCAAAATACCAACAGAGCTGAGCGAAGGGTCATGTTTGTTATTCCTTTGGGGGAGCGCAATCTGGCAATCAGCTTCGCTAAGCATTTCGCGCCAATTCAGATCGCGCGTCTTGCCATTTCGCGCCAATCATCCGGATTAGTTCAGCGGCCAATCACATGAGGCCGTCCGCGGGGACTTGCCGGATCGTGTTTGCGGGCACGTTGCTGCTTCCGGTAGACAACGGGTTGAATTTTCATCAAACGCGCGAAGGAACGGCTGAAGCTGCTTGCGTTGGTATAACCGAGGAATTTGGCGATGTCCGACAAGCGCTTGCTTGAATCGGCGAGCAGTCGGCACGCGACCTTCAAGCGAATCTCGGCAAGTATTTCGCTATGGCTTGTGCCCATGCGTCCCAAATGACGCTGCAACGTACGTCGGCTGATCTTGAGCGCACGAGCCGTGCCATCAAGGGTTACCGCGTCACCATGCCGCAGTGATGCGACAATGGCCTCACGGATCGCCTGGGATGAAGGCAATCGGACGGTTCTCATCGGCTGGCGTCAGGCGAGAAGCCCATGGTCCCTCAATAGAAAAACCGGTCTTCGAGGTTAAGGGCGCTTCGAAGGCACGTCTGGCCACCAGCCGCCAAAATTCTTGTCAAATGGAATCGGCCGATGCCCACCATCCCTTCTCAAGCATGGCGCGGGATAAAATTGAGCAACAGACGTGGCGGCCTGATAGTCTGGACTCCCGTTAAAATTGTTGGGCAGGCACGTAGTTGCATTATCGCCCATGCGGCTCTTTTTACTTAAGATCTTAAGTTCGTAGGAATTCAGGTCCGGCCGATGGCAAACATTCATTTGACGCGCTGCCAACACCTTAGTCCTTTCGCAGACATTCTGAATAATCTTGGAGCACCAACCGCTTCGCTCCTGGAAAAGTTTCGCCTACCCACCTCGTTGGAAGAAAAATCCAATCATTACGTCCCAATTTTGCCTGCGATCGACTTTGCGGAATTCGCGCGAAGATCGCAGGGCATCGATGATTTCGGATTTCATGCTGCTCAGCAGCTACATTTCGGCCACCTGAGCGAAAGAACCCGGAATCTCATTGGTCATTCTCCGACACTGCTTGTCGCGCTACAACAGACCTGCAAATGGGCATCGCTCGAAGACTCAAACTTGAGCAACTGGCTTGAGCGCTACGACGATCACGTGAGAATTTGCAGTAGGCTCGCCGGAACCAAAGGACTTCAGCATCTCGAGCATTCACAGTGGCTTCAGAACATTTTTCCGATCTACGTCGTCCGACAATTCGCCGGGCCGGACTGGGCTCCAGCAACTATCGCCTTTGAAGCTCGCTACACGCCGACTCCGACGTGCCAGTCATTCTGGCCAAATTCTCGATTCTTGTCCGGCCAAGAAGCATCATGGATCGACGTGCCTATTTCGTTCCTGGCCCTCCCCAATAGGGCGAACGAAAATCTTCCTTGTCCGAAGGACGAGAAGATCGAATTTGCCAATTATGACATCATCGAAACACTCAAGCTAATGCTGCCATCCTACCTGGACGAAGGACTTCCGACGCTCGCTGAGATCGCGGAAATGGCAGGCGTTAGTACACGTAGCCTTCAACGCAACCTGTCGCGCGCCGGCATTACATATTCGGGCCTGCTGGATACCGTTCGGTTTGAGAACGCTAGAAAGCTCTTGCGAAACACGGACTCCAAGATCATCGAGGTTGCGTTCGCTTCAGGCTACACGGATCCCGCCCATTTTACCCGCGCCTTCCGCAGGATCGCCGGTGTTACGCCGCGGCAGTTTCGCGAGCAAAGGAGAACGTGAGAACGTCATCGCTCCCTGGATGCTGTACGTTTCGAGCAACTTGTCCTTCCTGTGGGCCTGCCGCCCTGTCGCGAGCTTCGACAACGATCGAGGGGCCGACAAACCAACATCGATCGCCCCGCCTCACCATGATGATCATTTCTAGCGAAGGGGTTGGCCTTGGACGCGTGCCCGCGTAGCAGCGAAGGCTTTTCGGCTTTCAGATCAATCCTGATGGCAGGAGCGTGCGCGCTGTTGACCCTCCCTGCCGGGACAGCCCTTGGCGCAGACGACGACGCAATCAAACCGGCAGTGCCGACGATCTATCTCGACCTCAGGACGATCTACGCACAGGTACCGGCAGGATCGCTCGCGTTCGGCTTTGGACGTCCAACGCTGTTCAATACGCAGACGCTTGCGACATCGGGCGGTGTGGCATTTCCGGCAGGCCTGCCAGCAGCGAAGTCCCTCAACATGGATTTTCCGCTGACGGTCGATGTCACCGAAAGCGTCTCGCTCTATGCCGGCGTCTCCGGCAGTTCGACGAACTTCGGAAACGCCGGCTTTTCGTCCTTTCAAATCACGAGCTGGAACATCGGCTTCCAGGCCGACCTTTATGAGCAGAACGGCGGGACCTTTCCTACCGTGACGCTGCAATCGACCATCACACAGTCGATTCCCAATGGCCCGCTGGGGACAACCTCGTTCAACAACATTCTCGAATTTGGCTATGCGCTCGATTCCGATGAGACCAGAGGCTTCCTCAGCGGTTTCCAATACACGCGAACCGACGTCGACAGTGCGCTGGGAAGGATCAACCCGAACACGATTGCCTATGTCGGCGGCTACTATCAATGGCCGAACAATTGGAAATTTACCGGCCGCGTGGGCGTGCAATCGTTCGAAGGCGCGCAACTTCTTAACCTCGCATCGATCCAGCCCTTTGCACAACCGATCGTGCGGCTCGATCTCGACCGCATGGATGATAATGACAACCGACTGTTTGGCATCACAGCCGAAATCATGTGGGTGCCGAACCCCGCCTATCAACTGACGTTCAGAACGCCTCTGTATGCCGTCAAGAACTAGCCGGCGCACGAGCAAGCAAGCACCGAGACCATCCGACGCGGGTGCGAGCGACCCGCTCCCGGCTGCTCCGACGACGGATAGATCTACTCCGGGTCAGCTTGACTGTGTCCTCTGCGGCCATCACCGGGTCGGCCAACGGCCCGCCGGGATGCGGCGCCAATCGGTGCAGTGACACGGCCGGACAGGCATGGCGTCAGCCGTCACCTCGAAAACCGAAGCGCGCCGGTGGCAACCGATCGTCCGGCTATCGCTGATCTTCGAACGGCTTGACCGAGTGGGCCGGCGCGCGCGCCGGCTGGATCGTCAGCCGATAGGCGATCAGGTGGTGCCATCGAATGCCTCGAGCAAGTAGTCGCAAACGGGACAGTGATACTCACCTTTGGCGCCCGGTTCGGACCATAGCTCCAACCGCCGGAAACCTGCGCCACAGCACGCGCACGTGACATCCGCTTTCCGCACGTTGATCCTCTTGGCTGCGTTCTGCAGGACGTAAAAACACCAGGTGAACTCGGCAAAGCAACGATGGCTGTCGCCTGACCGAGGCGAAAGCAAATGTCATGGGGCTCACGTTCGCATTCCAGGCAAGATGCTTCGGCAGCAAAGTGCAGATTGTGCCTGGCGTGATTGATGACAGCTGCCTGACCTTTTCGAACGCGCGCCCCGCTGCATTCCGTTGATCTACGTCAAGCTCGCGCGCCGAAATTGTCGCAGCTTCGCAGCTCGCAAAATCGTCCGTGAGGGAGGACACGCCATGCTTCGTTGCATCCTCGCCGCTCTGGCGGCTCTGGTTCTCGTCGCTGTCTGCCTGATTCCTGATGACGCCTATGCCCGCCGTGGAGGAGGCGGCGGCTTCCGCGGCGGCGGAGGCGGTTTTCACGGCGGCGGAGTGCGTGGCGGTGGCATGCATGTAGGTGGAAGGGTACACGGTGGAGGATATCGCGTTGCCGGCCGTCCAGGTGGCCGACCGATTGCAGGGCGTCCGGGCTATCCCGGCTACGGCAGAGGCTACTATCGGCCAGGCTGGGGCTATGGTGCTGCTGCCGTCGGCGCAGCGGCCGCGGCCGGCGCGTATGGCGCCTATGGCTACTACGGCAACCAAGGCTGCTACTACAATGAATACGGGCAAATGGTCTGCCCGCAGTACCCGTATCGATATTGATCCGGCTGAGCAGCAGTCGATAAACATGCGATTGCACCGCACCGGCTCGCTGTCGAGCTTCGGTCAGGCACCGGCATGTCCATGTTGAATGGATCGACCGCAAAGGGACGCCACGATGGCCATCGTGGCGGTCCCTCGAATTTGCGTTCCCGAGGAGACGACTCGATGGAGTACGACGCCTTCACCGACGCGAGCCTTAAGATGATGTACGAGGCTGTTCGCGGCGCGCTCGAAGCCGACGACGAGTTCGAGGCGAACGGTGAAGAGCCAAAATTCCGGGTCCGGTCGACGGCCGAATGGAAGCGGCATGCCAGCAATCTTGAGGCCGAGATTCTGAAACGGGGGCTCCAGATCGACATCATCGACTGGACGCGCGGTCAGAGCGAGCTACCGCTGTAAAAGCCATCAGGGGTCCGCGTGAACGCGACGAGGAATAACGCGCCCTCGTCCGGATCGTTGCCGGCACGATCTCTTGGTCAAACCGGGCCGTGCGATCCCGGTGGCACCATGTACAGGGTCATGGCGAAAATCACATAGATGAGCACGAGCAAGGCACCGATAAACCATGCCGACCGTCCGCTGTTGGTGATGAAGCAGGACGTCACGGAGGCGATCATGACCATCGTCACGGCCCCCGGCCAGAACTGCAAATCCATCGGCTTCGGACCGACGACGTAGCTCAGAAGCACCAGCGCCGGCGCGACAAACAAGGCGATTTGAGACGCGCTGCCGAGCGCGATGCTGACGCTCATATCGAGACGGTTCTTGCGTGCCGCGGAAAACGCGACCGCCATTTCTGCCGCGGCGCCGACCAGCGCGACGATGATGAAACCGACGAACGCCGGACTCAATCCCAGCGTCTCGCCCGCTTTCTGCACCGAGCTCACGAATATTTCGCTGACCAGTGCAACCAGCACCGTGACCACGAGAAGAGCGCCCAACGCAAATCCGATCGGCCAGCCGTCGCCACCGGTTTCGCCATGCTCCTCGCTTGCGAACAGCTCCTTGTGTGTCTTGAGCGAGAACAGCAAGCCGAGCCCATAGGCACATATCAACAGCACAGCGAGGCCCGTACTGAGCGACAGCGCCATGGCTTCGCCGCGCGCCGGATCGAGGTCGGCAACAGCCGAGGGCGCAAGCAACGCAATCGTGGCCATCAGCAGCAGCGCTGCGTACATCCTCCCGCCGGCGCGATTATACTCCTGAACGTGATGGCGGAGCCCACCGAGCAGGAATGATGCGCCGAGCATGAAGAGTGAATTGGTGACGATGGCACCAGCGATCGATGCCTTGACCAGCATGTACTCTCCGGCATGCAGCGCAGCGATCGCGATGATCAGCTCGGTCAGATTGCCCAAAGTTGCGTTGAGCAGGCCTCCGACTGCGTCGCCGGTTTTCGCTGCGACGCTTTCCGTCGCGTGGCTGAGAAGGGCGGCCAACGGCACGATGGCAAGGACAGCGAGCACAAACAGGGCGGTGTGGGCGGACGGAGCTGCCGTCTCGACCGCCAGCACGATCGGCACGAAGACCAGCATCCAGAGCAGTGGATTATGTCGAATTTCCTTGAGCAAATGGTGCATGGTACCGCCCGGTCGCAACGAGGTCGACGGCAGTTTCTGAACACCGCGGTCCGCTGAACCTTGATCTATCTCAATCCGGCGCCACCGCCGCGCCAGTCACGACCTGAGCCGGACCGGCCGATCCGGAGCCTCACGGAATTTCCCGAACGGTCAGAAGCGCGTCCATATTTTCAGGCTCCCTCCCCCTTTTGACCTAGATCAACCCGTGGCCGACCAGATTGCGGTTGTTCTCGCGGACATCCTTGATGAGCAGCTCAGGAGCTTACAATGACGAGAAACGCAGCTGTCGCAGCGATTGCATTTTTAGTGACGACCTCGTCTCTCGCTTTCGCAGCAGAGACATCCACGACGGTCGGAGCTGCGCAACCCAGCGCCGCCGACCTGAAGAGCCTGACGGACATGCGTGTCGGCATCGTCAAGGCCGCCTTGCAGCTGACACCCGACCAGGAGAAATACTGGCCGGCCATCGAGGATGCCATCCGTGCGCGAGCGAAAAACCGGCAGGCTCGGTTGGAACGGATTGCCGAACTCCAGGAGAACGGACCGATGGAGGTCCTTGGTGGAAGCAATCCGGTCGAGATGATGCAACGCAGGGCAGATCGGCTGATTCAGCGCGGGACCGATCTCAAGAAGCTCTCCGATGCCTGGGAGCCGCTCTACAAGACATTGAGCGATGATCAGAAGAGAAGGATGGCATTCGTGTCGTTCGCTGTCATGCGCGGCGTGCGAAACGCGATCGAGCAGCGTGGCGGTCCGGACGACGAGGACGAATAAGGCCAACCGGACCGCAGGCGAACAGCCCCCTGCTGGTTAGTGCCTGAAATGACTGAACGCTCGAAAGGGCGGGCGTCACGCGTATCTGCCAAACGAAAACGCCCTACTGCAACCGTCCATCCATGTTGCGGGCGATTCCATGTTGCGGCGCGCATGGTCGCTTCGCCGCAAAGCACCGCGTTCATCAACCCGGTCATTCCGACGGCGGAAAGCGGTCGAAGGTCGGCAGCTCATGCGCATTCTCCATCCAGCGCAGCCGCTCCGCGACCTGGATATGCATCGTGGCCGGCACGCGATCGGGATCGTCATAGGTGCCGCTCTGGATGTCGATGAACCCGGGCAGCATGTTGCCATTGGTGTAGAAGAGTCCGCTGCCGCAGTTCGCGCAGAAGTGACGCCGGCCATGCTCGGAGGATCGGTAGATCCTAGGCTGCCCCTTGGTCACCTTGACCATGTCCTCGGCAACTGTCACCCAGCCAACCATCGGCGCGCCGGCGTGGCGCCGGCAATCGGTGCAGTGACACAGCGCATGGACGACCGGTTCGCCGGTCACCTCGTAACGGATCTCGCCGCAGTGACAGCCGCCGGTGACGTCAGCCATGTTTTCCTCCGCTCGATCAGTGGCTTGCCGGGTCAATAACGCTGCAAGCACCAACGCTTCAATTGCGCATCTTGCCCTTGCGTCGAGCTGTCGCGCGGTCCCCTGCGCCCCCGATCATGCGGGCCGCTGCGGCCCTCACGAAATCGTCATCCCTGCCCTCGGCCCCGCCAAAGCCCCGGGAATAAAGCCCCGGCCCCGCCGATCATCTCCCCGGAACCCAATCCCTGGGCCCACGGGAGACTTGCCATGAGCGGACACGATCACGACCATCGCGATGAGGAAAAAGGCGTCAGCCGACGCAAGGTGCTGGAATGCATGACCTGGGCCGGCACCGGCGTGCTGTGGACCGTCACCGGCGGCGTGCCGCATTCGCTCGGCATCGTCGGCTCGGCCGCGGCCGCCGAAGCGGCGCCCGGCATGACCTTCATGCAGATCAGCGACAGCCATGTCGGATTCGACAAGCCGGCCAACCCGAACACCATCGGCACGCTGGAAGAGGCCATCAACAAGGTCCGGGCGATGCAGGTCAAGCCGTCCTTCATGATCCACACCGGCGACATCACGCATCTGTCGAAGGCGTCCGAATTCGATGACGCCGATCGCATCATCTCGCAGGCCAAGCTCGACGTGCACTACGTGCCGGGCGAGCACGATTTCATCGACGAGGAGGTCAAGCTCTACAAGGAGCGCTACGGCCGCGGCACCAAGGGTCCGGGCTACTATTCCTTCGATGCCGGCGGCGTGCATTTCATCGGCCTCGTCAACGTCGTCGACCTCAAGGGCGGCGGCCTTGGCAATCTCGGCAATGAGCAGCTCGAATGGCTGGAGAACGACCTCAAGGGCCGCTCGAAGTCGACGCCGATCGTGCTGTTCGCCCACATCCCGCTGTGGACGGTCTATCCGCAATGGGGCTGGGGCACCGAGGACGGCGCCCGTGCGCTGGAATACGTCAAGGGCTTCGGCTCGGTCACCGTGCTCAACGGCCATATCCACCAGGTGATGCAGAAGGTCGAGGGCAACGTCACCTTCCACACCGCGCGTTCGACCGCCTTCCCGCAGCCGGCGCCGGGCTCCGCCCCCTCGCCCGGCCCGATGAAGGTCGAGGATGCCAAGCTGCGCAGCATGCTCGGCGTCGCCAGCATCAACTTCAAGCAGAACAGCCAGCCGCTGGCGATCATCGACACGCCGCTGCAAGGCTGAGGGACAAGACCGATGAGTTCGATCAATCGACGCGACTTCGGGATCGCTGTGGTCGCGACCATGCTGCTGCCGGTCACGGCGGCCCGCGCCGAGGACACCGCGATTCACATCGACAACTTCTCGTTCACCCCGCCCCAGCTGGACGTGAAGGTCGGCACGACCGTGACCTGGACCAACCGCGACGACATCCCGCACACCGTGGTGTGTGCGGGCAAATTCCGCTCCAAGACCATGGATACCGACGGCACCTTCTCGTTCACCTTCACGGAGCCCGGCGAGTACAAGTATTTCTGCTCGCTGCATCCGCACATGACAGGCAGTGTCAAGGTTGGGTAACGTGACAACCCATACAATCACAACCATGCCCGGCCGGTGGCCCTCCGCCCCCCGCCGGGCACGAGCCGTCTCTCGACATGCCGGGCAGGACACGATGGTTGTCAACGCGTCGCAAGACGATCCCGAAAAGGCGCGGCGCTTCCGCGAGGCCGCACTGCCGTATCTTGACGACGCCTATACGCTGGCCCGCTATCTGCTGCGCGATGCCGCCGACGCCGAGGATGCGGTGCAGGAATGCTATCTGCGCGCCTACAAGCATTTCGACAGCTACCGCGGACCTGCGATGAAGCCGTGGCTGTTCGCGATCCTGCGCAATGTCTGCCGCGCCGAATACGCAAGGCGCAAGACAGCTCCAACCGCGGTCGAGGAGTTGCCCGAAGGCGGCGAGCAGACCCCGCTGTGGAATGAAGCCCCGGAGACCCCGGAAAAGCAGCTGCTGCGCCGCTTCGACGGCGAGACCGTGCGCAAGCTGGTCGCGGCGCTTGCCGAGCCGTTCCGCGAGACCTTCGTGCTCAGGGAAATCCAGAATCTTTCATACCGCGAGATCGCCGATGTCGCCGCCGTGCCGGTCGGCACCGTGATGTCCCGCCTCGCGCGCGCCCGCGCCATGCTGCGATCGGCCTGGCTTGCGGAACAGGAGCAAGCGAAATGACCTGCGAGGAAGCAGAAGTGCTGATCCACGCGCTGATCGACGGCGAACTCGACGCCGGCCATGCGCGCGAAGTGGAAGCCCATGTCGAGGGGTGCGCGCATTGTGCCGCGCTCATGAAGGAGTATCAGGAGATCCGCCAGGCGATCGCCGAGAGCGATTTGCGCTACAAGGCGCCGCTCGAGCTGCGCCGCAAGATCGAGAAGTCACTGCCGCAACCACAAGCGCAGGCGGCGCCGACCCGGCGCTCGGTGCTGCGCGGCTTCGCGCTGGGCTCCGCGGTGTCGGCGATGGCGGCGACCGGCCTTGTCGCGATCGTGCTGCGCAACGATGACGAGCAGCGCATCGAGAACGAGGTCGTGTCGGCGCATCTGCGTTCGCTGCAGGCCGGCCACCTCACCGACGTGATCTCGACGGATCAGCACACGGTCAAGCCCTGGTTCAACGGCAAGCTCGACGTCTCGCCGCCGGTGATCGATCTCACCGCGCAGGGCTTCACGCTGATCGGCGGCCGGCTCGACTACGTCAACGCCCGCGAGATCGGCGCCGTGGTCTACAAGCGGCGCCAGCACGTCATCAACCTGTTCGTGGCGCAGACCGCGAACACCGAACGCAAGGCGGCGAAGATCTCGACGCTGCAGGGCTTCAACATCCGCCGCTGGAGCGACCGCGGCTTGAATTATTGGGCGGTCAGCGATCTCGGCGCCGACGAGCTTACGGAGTTCGGCGACAAGTTCGAGGGCGCGATGCGCGCGAACAAGGAGGGGTGAGTCTTGTAGCCCGGATGAAGCGCAGCGTAATCCGGGGACGGTCTTACCCGCTGTGAGAACCCCGGATTTCGCTTCGCTGCATCCGGGCTACAGGTTCGAAACTACGCCGACTTGCGTACCGCGTTGTCGACCAGCGTCTTGCCGAGCGACCAGATCGCGCCGGGCACCTTGTGGCTGCCGGCGATCACGTCGTCGAACGACTTCTCGATCCAGGTGCAGTCCTCTTCGGTGATCATGAGCGGCGGCAGCAGCTTGATGGTGTGGAGGCCGTGGCCGGCGACCTGGGTCAGGATCTTGTGATCCTTGAACAGCGGTACCGTGATCAGCTGGCAGAACAGGCCCTTGTTGGCGGTCTCCAGCAGATTCCACGACGCCTTGAGCCGCAGCGATTTCGGCGGACCGAACTCGACGCCGATCATCAGGCCCTTGCCGCGCACTTCCTTCATCAGTTCATAGCCGGGCACCATGCGCGTCAGCGCAAGACGGAGCTCGGCGCCGCGTTTGGCGGCGTTCTCGACGAGCTTCTCGGCCTTGATGACGTCGAGCGTGGCGATGCCGGCGGCCATCGCCAGATCGTTCTTGGCGAAGGTCGAGCCGTGCACGACCGCGCGATCCATCTGGTTGAAGATCTTGTCGAAGATGTTCTTGCGCGTCAGCAGCGCGCCAATCGGCACGTGACCGCCGGACAGCGCCTTCGCCAGCAGCACCATGTCGGGCTCGATGCCCCAATGCTCGATCGCGAGGAATTTTCCGGTGCGGCCGATGCCGGTCTGGATCTCGTCGGCGATGAACAGCGTGCCGTATTTGCGGCACAGCGCCAGCGCGCCGGGCAGGAACTCGTCGGTGGGCATGTTGACGCCCTTGCCCTGGATCGGCTCGACGATGAAGGCGCCGACCTGGCGCGACGAGAGCGCCTTCTCCAGCGCCTCGAGATCGTTGAAGGGAATCGGGGTGCAGCCGGGCAGCAGCGGCTCGAATCCGCCGCGGAAATTCGAATCATCCGTCAGCGACAGCGCGCCGTAGGACAGGCCGTGGAACGAATGCCCGCAATAGACGATACCGGGGCGGCCGGTCGCGCCACGCGCGAACTTGATCGCGGCTTCGACGGTTTCCGCGCCGGAATTTGCGAAAAACACCTTGTCCAGATATGGAACATGCTCCAGAAGCCGTTCCGCGAGCACGCCGGCGAGCGTCGAGACATCGAGTTGCACAAGATTGGGCAGATCGGCGTCAAGCACGCTCTTCAGCGCCTGGCGCAGGGCCGGATGATTGCGGCCAATCGCAAAAACGCCAAATCCGCTCAATAGATCAAGGTAACGAGCCCCCTGACGATCGAAGAGGTATTGGCCTTGCCCCTTTTGGAAGCCGACGTCGTAGCCGATGGTCTTGAGAACGCGAACGAGCTGCTCGTTGAGGTGACGCGTGTGCATGGCACCGCGCTGCCCCTCGCGCTCTACAAAAATCTCGGAAACGTCTAGATTGGAACTTACCATTCGTTACATACGTCGGTTGATGGCCATCTCGTCAACTTAAAACGCTCGCTAGCGGCGTTTTGACCCCCGCTCGGATCGTCCAGTTAAGCACAGGTTTGGACCATGTTGCACTGCCCAAGAACTTTCGCGCGTACAATAGCCTTTTCAGGTTTATTTTTGGCCACCGTATTATCACCGGCACTTGCAGCGGACCCGACCGGCGACTGGAAGGTCGCTGACGGTGTCGCCACCATCCGCGTCGCCCAGTGTAATGGCAACATGTGGGGTGCGGTGTCGTGGGAAAAAACCCCGGGCGGCAAGGATAAGAACAATCCTGATGCTGCGAAGCAGAGCAGGCCGACGCTCGGCATGCCGATCCTGATCGACATGAAGAAGAAGGCCGGCGCCGATGCGTGGGAAGGTCAGGTCTACAACGCCAAGGACGGCCAGCTTTACAGCTCGACCATCAAGCCCGTCGGCACCGATCAGCTCGAGATCCAGGGCTGCGTGCTTGGCTTCCTGTGCGGCGGCGAGACCTGGACCCGCGTCGGTCCGCCGATCCCCGTGAGCGCCGCCAGCAACCCGGCGGCGAAGGGCACCCAGCCCAAGTCAACAGCACCGCAGAAAACCACCGGCGCCGTGGCGCCGCCCACCAAGCCCGGTCAAAAGCAGGCCCCGGGCAACGCCAATGCACAGGCTGACGCCGTGGGCGATATCTGCCTGCTCCCGGACATCGCGCGACCGACGCATTAGCGGAAGCCTGCGGGGAACACCGTCCGCTGACATCGCGGCGGCTCGGCGGCGCCTGCCGCCAAGCCGGTTCGACAGCGAACCGCCAGCGCGTCAGGTGACGTCGTTGGCGATGTCCTCCTCCTTGACCTCGCGCGGCTTGCCCATCAGCGCCGGCTGGAACAGCAACACCGCCGCGAGCGTGGTGACGAGCGAGAGCGCCAGCAGCTTGCCCATGCTCGCGGTACCGGGATGGCTCGACAGCCACAGGCTGCCGAACGCGGTCGCCGTGGTCAGCGCGCTGAAAAAGATCGCGCGCGTCAGGCTCGACTGCAGCAGATTCGTCCTGCCCTGGCGCCACGCCGTGACATAGTAGATCTTGAACGCCACGCCGACGCCGAGCAGCAGCGGCAGCGCGACGATGTTGGCGAAGTTGAGCGGCAGCCCGATCAAGACGCAAATCTCCAGCGTGACGATGCCGGCGACTAGGAGCGGCACCAGCGTCATCAGCACGTCGACGACGCGGCGCAGCGTGAGCCACAGCAGCAGGCCGATCGTGACCAGCGCCAGGATGCCGGCGTGGATGAACGCCTTTACGATGACGTCGCCCGACTTCAGGATCGAGACCGGCCCGCCGATCGCGGTCGGCTCGGCGGCGAGCACGGCGTCGGCAAAGCGGCGCAGATTGTCGTTGTCGTTCGGATCGCCCTTCGGCTCCACCTCGACACGCATCAGGCCGTCCTTGGTCTTCCAGCTGTCGACGAGTTCCGGCGGCAGGTTCTGCAGCGTGACGGTCTGCGCCTGCAGCGTATTGCGGAGCTGATCGAACACGATCTTCATCGGCGCGACGAAGACGTCCTGCGCCTTGTCGCGGGTCGCCTGGTTCGAACCGGCGAGCTTCTGCAGGGCGTCGGCGAGCCGGCGCGCGGCCACCGCGCCCGGCCCCTTGCCGTCGCCCGCGGTCTTGCGCAGGCTGTCGACCGAGCTCTTCAGCGACTCGACATTCTCCTGATCCGACGGCGCCGGATCGACAGAATCCGGGTTGAGCGCGGGGCCAAGCGTCTTGGCCGCCTGCCCGATCAACTTCAGCTTGGCCGGCTGGTCGTCGGGCACGAAGCTGTCGAGCGACATCACGCGCGACACTTCCGGCAGCTTCTCGAGCTTGGCCTCGATCTTCTTGGCGTCGGCTTCCGAGCGCGTCATCACGTTGATAGCGTTGGCGCCGGTGTTCGGGTCCTTCCGCAGGTCGAGGAAGGTCGCGATCGATTCCACTTTGGAATTGCGCAGATTGATCGGGTTGAAGTCGAACTTCATGTAATGGAGCAGCGGCAGGCCCGCGAGCGTGACCAGCAGCGTGCCGACGATGATCGGAACGCGATGCTTCTCCAGGAACAGATCGAGCGGCGCCAGGAAGGCGTAGCCGACCGGCTCCTTTTCGCCGGGCGGATTGAGCAGATCGAGCAGCGCCGGCAGCACCGTGATGCTGGTGACGAACGCCACCAGCATGCCGGCGCCGGCGATCTTGCCGAGCTCCGAGATGCCCTTGTAGTCGGTCGGCAGGAAGCAGAGGAAACCGGCGGCGGTCGCCATCGCCGCGAGCGACAGCGGCACCGCGGAGCGGCGCGCCGCGTTTTCCAGCGCCAGTGTCAGATTGTCGTTCTTGAAGCGCTCGGAGCGGTAGCGAACGCTGAACTGGATGCCGAAGTCGACCCCGAGGCCGATGAACAGCACGGCGAAGGCGATCGAGAGCAGGTTCAGCGAGCCGACCATCATCAGGCCGACTGCCGTGGTGATGGCAAGCCCGATGAACAGGTTCACGAACACGGCGAAGATGATCTTGCCGGAATGCAGCGCCATCCAGAGGATGACCAGCACGATCACCACGGTGCCGATGCCGTTGGTGATCGCGCCGTCCTGCACGGTGGCGTATTCCTCGTTGGCGATCGGCACCGGTCCGGTCAGGCGAACGCGCGCGTGATATTCGGTCGGGAATTTCAGATCGGCCGCCGCCTGGCGGATTGCATCGGTTGCGGCCTTGCCCGGCTCCAGCGCCGAATAGTCGATGATCGGCTTGATCTCGATGAAGGCGCGCTTGTCCGAATCGGTCAGCGGCTTGTCGCTGGTGAGCTCACGCCAGGAGAAGGTCGCGTCGCCCTTGGCGAGGACGGTCTCGACCGTCTCGGAGATCAGGTTGAAGGGCGGCGCGGCATTGTCGAGCTTGACCTGCCCGCGCTTGACGCCGGCAAGACCGGTCTCGAGCGCGCCGGTCAATCCGCGAATCGAGGGATCGCCGGCCATGATCTCGATCAACGGCGCGGCCGATTCGAGCTGGCCCGCGACCTTGCCGACCTCTTCGGTCGGCAGGAACAAGAGGCCGTTCTTCTCGAAGAATTCGCCGGAGCCGAGCGCGGTGATCGCCTCGAAGTTCTTCTTGTCGGCCTGCAGCTTCGCGGTGAGCGCCTTCGCGGCCGAGCTGGTCAGCTCGGGCGTCGCTGCCTCGACCACCGCCAGGATCAGGCGCTCGCGATCAAACGCTTCCTCGAACTGGTTGTCGCGCTTGCGCCAATCCAGATCCGGCGAGATCAGCTTGTTGATGTCGGTGTTGATCGAGAAGTTGCGGGCCGTGTAGAAGCCGGCGCCGATCGACAACAGGACAGAGAAAATCACAACCGGAAGGGCAAAACGCGTACAGGTCCTAACAACGGAGACGACAATATTTGTCAGCACTTCGTTTCTTTCTAATCTCGGGGAAGCATGGCCGAAAACGCCCGCTCTGTAGCGGAGTTCCCGGGACCGATCTAATGTTGTTTTGGTTATCTTCCTCGACGGGACGGCGAGGAGGTTCCAAACCACAGGAACGGCCACGAATGGCCGGTATAAACCCCATGAGTGGGCGATAAAGTGACGAACAAGTGAGGGAGACGGACGGTCGCAGAGACCAAAATCCACACTATATTACCTCAAACACCCCTCCTTCGTGATCCTGTCCCCACTCGAAACGCTACCTTTTTGCCACAAATCGCTGTATTTCCATGCGCTTGGGGCACAGATCCCTTCCAGGAACTGTGATGGCGCGGACATTGCAACTGACGTTGCGACGTCCGACGTGTGGAGTGCGTTGCCGAAAAGGCCGCAGGGCATTGAACGAGATTGGTGCAATTTGCGTAACGGACGTCCGATGGAAGTGTTTCTTGCTCAGCCGCGCGGCTTTTGCGCGGGCGTCGTGCGTGCGATCGAGATCGTCGAACGCGCGCTCGAGAAGTATGGCCCGCCCGTCTATGTCCGCCACGAGATCGTGCATAACAAACACGTCGTCGAGAGCCTGAAGAAGAAGGGCGCGATCTTCGTCGAGGACCTCTCGGAAGTGCCGGCCAAGGCGGTGACCGTGTTCAGCGCCCATGGCGTTGCCAGGAGCGTCGAGGAAGAGGCGGAAGCCCGCGACCTGCCGGTGCTCAATGCCACCTGCCCGCTCGTCACCAAGGTCCACAACCAGGGCAAGCGCTATATCTCGAAGGGCCGCGCCCTGATCCTGATCGGGCACGCCGGCCATCCCGAGGTCGAGGGAACCATGGGACAGGTTCCGGGGCCGGTTCTGCTGGTCCAGAGCGTCCAGGATGTGGCGGAATTGAGGCTGCCGAGCGATGCGCCGGTCGCCTACATCACCCAGACCACCCTGTCCGTGGACGACACCAGGGACATTATCGCGGCCCTTCAGGCAAAATTTACAGATATTCAAGGCCCGGATATCAGGGATATCTGCTATGCGACACAGAACCGCCAATCTGCGGTAAGGGACCTCAGCAAACTGGTTGACGTCATTTTGGTGGTGGGGGCCGCCAACAGTTCCAACTCGAACAGGCTTCGTGAAATCGGCACCGAGGTCGGTGTCGCGAGTTATCTCATTGCCGATGGGAGCGAACTCAATCCGGATTGGCTCAAGGATGCGAAGGCCGTCGGCATTACCGCGGGCGCTTCTGCGCCCGAAGTTTTGGTCGACGATGTGATCGAGGCTCTGCGGCGGATCGGACCGGTGTCGGTCTCGGTCGTTCCGGGCCGAGAAGAGAATATCGAATTCCAGCTGCCAGCCGAACTGACTGCGGGCTGATCTGAACCCACATCCCCTTGATAAGTGCAGAAAGAAATCGTCTAATGGCTATACCGTTCTTCAAGGAAATGCGTATCGGCGGTTATCTGATCAAGCAGAAGCTGCTTGGCCGCAAACGCTATCCGCTCGTGCTGATGCTGGAACCCTTGTTCCGTTGCAACCTCGCCTGCGTCGGCTGCGGCAAGATCGACTATCCCGATGCGATCCTCAACCGCCGCATGACGGCGCAGGAATGCTGGGATGCGGCCGATGAGTGCGGCGCGCCGATGGTCGCGATCCCCGGCGGCGAGCCGCTGATCCACAAGGAGATCGGCGAGATCGTGCGCGGCCTCGTGGCGCGCAAGAAGTTCGTCTCGCTGTGCACCAATGCGCTGCTGCTCGAGAAGAAGCTCGATCTGTTCGAGCCGTCGCCCTATCTGTTCTTCTCGGTTCATCTCGACGGCCTGAAGGATCACCACGACAAGGCGGTGTCGCAGAAGGGCGTGTTCGACCGCGCCGTCTCGGCGATCAAGGCGGCGAAGGCGCGCGGCTTCACGGTCAACGTCAACGCCACCATCTTCGACGGCCATCCGGCCGAGGAGATCGCCAAGTTCCTCGACTTCACCACCGAGCTCGGCGTCGGCGTCTCGATGTCGCCGGGCTACGCCTATGAGCGTGCGCCCGATCAGGAGCACTTCCTCAACCGCACCAAGACCAAGAAGCTATTCCGCGACGTCTTTGCGCTCGGCAAGGGTAAGAAGTGGAATTTCATGCATTCCGGCCTGTTCCTCGACTTCCTCGCCGGCAACCAGGAATACGAGTGCACGCCCTGGGGCATGCCGGCGCGCAACATCTTCGGCTGGCAGAAGCCCTGCTATCTGCTCGGTGAAGGCTACGCCAAGACCTTCAAGGAGCTGATGGACACCACCGACTGGGACACCTACGGCACCGGCAAGTACGAGAAGTGCGCCGACTGTATGGCCCATTGCGGCTACGAGCCGACCGCGGCCACCGCGGCGATCAACAATCCGCTGAAGGCGATGTGGGTTGCGTTGCGCGGCATCAGGACATCAGGCCCGATGGCGCCCGAGATCGACATGTCGAAGCAGCGTCCGGCGCAGTACATCTTCGCCGAGCAGGTCCAGAAGAAGCTCTCGGAGATCCGCCGCGACGAGGCTGCGGCCGCCGCCGCCAAGCAGCAAGCGAAGACTTCCACCGCCGCCTGACGCGCGATATGAGCGAAAGCAGAACATGAAAGCCCCGGTTCAGCGAACCGGGGCTTTCTTCTTGGATCAGGATGCCGCCTGCTCTTCCAGTCTCGTGCGCAGAAGCAATTTCTCGATCTCCGCCGCGCGCGGCGCGCTGAGTGTGCCACGCTCGATCCCGAGTGGGACATTGCGCAAAGCGAGCTCGCGATACAGGGCGCCGGATGGAGGAAAGCGCTCGTCCAGCGCCCGGAGGTGCTTGAGGATCGTTCCGACGTCGCCGCGCGCCACGCACCCGCCCATGCCATTGGCCAGTCCGCCGTCGAGAACGGCCGCGACCGTCCCGCGCAGCAGCGGCATCATCGCGCGCAACGCGTCGGCCTCGCTGGCGCCAAAGCTCTTCCAGAGCTCGACGCCTTCCTTGAGCAGCGCGATCAGGAACGGGCCGACATAATATGCCGACGCATGATAGAGCGCCCGCGCACCGGCCGGCAGCGCCAGCGGTTCGCACCCGATCCGGGTCGCAAGCAATTCCAGGTCACGCCTGAAGTCGCCCTCTGCCTCGATGCCGACGGTGCATCCGCGCAATCCCTCGAGCGCGACGTCGGGATTGGCAAACATCTGCATCGGATGAAATCCGCCGGTCGCGGCGCCTGCGGATTTCGCATGATCAAGCGCGGCCAGTTCGGTCGCGCCGCTGCAATGAACCACGCGGTGCCGCGGCTCCCAGCGCAAATCGCGGCACACCGGCAGGATCGCGTCATCGCTCACGGTGAGGAAAACCATGTCGCAGCTGTCGACGACCTGCTGCGCGTCCGTCATCGGCCGCGCCGACGGGATGCGGGATCCGAGCCGCTGCGCGGCATCGGCACCGCGGTTGTGGAACGCCGCGACGTTCAGCCCCGCGCGGGCGAAGGCCGGCGCGAGCGTTTGCGCCACGCGGCCGGCGCCGATGAAGCCGATCCGCAACGCCGCCAGCGCCCTGTTCATTGCGCGTAGCTCCCATCGATGCGATCGAGCCTGCGCCGCAGCGCCGGCCATTCCAGCAGGCCGTAGCCGGCCTGCAGATTTTGCGCCGCTTCATTCAGCACCGGATTGGTGTCGTGCTCATTGTCCAGCGTGATCTCGGTGCCGGCAAAGCAGGTCACCGTGTTGCCGATCGCCATCTCGGTCGGCGCATGCAGCGGCCGGCCGCAGCCGAGCGCGTCGACCTGGATCCGGCAGGCCTGCTCCAGCCAGTAGATCGCATTGAACGCCTGCGGAATCGTGTTGCCGCAAACCAGGAGGCCATGATTGCGCAACACCAGCACATTGTTGCGGCCGAGATCGGCGACAACCCGGTCGCATTCGTCCCGATCGATCGCCGGCCCCTCAAAATCGTGATAGCCGATCCGTCCGTAAAATCGCATCGCGGTCTGCGACAGCGGCAGCAGCCCCTCGGCAAGCGTGCTGACCGCGGTGCCGGCCCTGGTGTGGGTATGGAGAACGCAGTTCACGTCGGGCCGCGCGCGATGGATCGGGGCGTGCAGATAGAAGCCGGCGACGTTGACGTTGTAGCCGTGGTCGGGCTGCAGCAGGGTGCGGCCCTCGATGTCGATCTTGACGAGGCTCGATGCGGTGATTTCCTCGTACAGCATGCCGTAGGGATTGATCAGATACTGATCGTGATGCCCCGGAACCTGTGCACTGATGTGGTTGTAGATCAGGTCGGTCATTCCGTAGAGCGCGACCAGGCGGTAGCACGCCGCAAGATCGACGCGGGTTGCCCACTCCTGTTCTCCCACGACGGCCCTGATATTGCTGACGGCACAAACTTGGGTCTGACGCATGTTACTGGGGCCCTTGGTGTCGGATGACGGAGGCGCGCGCGACGATACGGCTGAGGCCTTCCGACGGTGGAAGCCCGCCGAATACATGCATCCCGTCCGCGCCAAGCCTGGATTTCACGAACAGATCGGCAGCAGCGGCGTCGCCATGTCTCAGCATCTCGGCAGCCTGCAGCGCATGCGCCATGCGGGTGACGAGCGCTCTTGCGTGCCCGTCGTCCGGATATTTTGCACGCAATCGATCGGCGAGGTCATCCGTGCTTCGGTCATAGACCGGATTGAGGCCCCTGCTCGCACGCAACTCGTCGACGAACGCATCCCGGCAATTCGCATCGCGTTGCATGGCGCGCAGGACGTCCATGCACATCATGTTCGAGGTGCCTTCCCAGATCGAATTCAGCGGCGCCTCGCGATAGAGCCGGGCCATCGGATTCTCCATGATAAAGCCGTTGCCGCCATGCACCTGCAGGCATTCATAGGTGAAGGCCGGCGCCCGCTGGCAATTCCAGAACTTCATCACGGGTGTCGCGACCCGCGCCAGCAATCGCTCGTGTTCGCTTGTTTGCAGGCCGTCGGTCGCACGCGCGACCCGAAATGCGCCGAGCATCGCCGCCTCGCTCTCGAGCGCGAGGTCGGCGAGCACATTGCGCTGCATCGGGAGCTCGGACATCGGCTTGCCAAACGCGGTTCGCGTTTGCGCATGGTTGAGGGCGAGGCTCAGCGCCTGGCGCATCAGCCCGGCGGAGCCGACCGCGAAATCCAGCCGCGTCAGATGGGCATGCGAAAGGATTTCCGCGATGCCGCGCCCCTCTTCGCCAACCAGGATCGACCACGTATCGTGGTATTCGATCTCGCTCGACGCGTTCGAGCGGTTGCCGCATTTGTCCTTCAGACGCTGAATGTGGATGCGGTTGGCGCTGCCGTCGGGCAGCAGACGCGGCACGAACAGGCAACTGACGCCGGACTGGGTGCGCGCCAGCGTGTAGAATCCGTCGGCCACCGGCACCGAGAAGAACCATTTGTGGCCGGTGATCGCATAGATCTCGCCATGCGCACCCCGCTCGACGAAGCGCGCGGTGGTCTGGGTCTCGCGCAGATCGGAGCCGCCCTGCTTCTCGGTCATCGCATAGCCGATGACCGCCGCACGCTTGGCCTCGATCGGAAGCCGCCGCGGATCGTAGTCCGCCACCAGCGTTCGCTCCCGCCACAAATTGAATTGCGGCTTGCCTGAGAATCCGGCGATCGCGGCGTACGCCATCCCGGTGGGGCAGCCGACGCCGTTCTCGATCTGATTCCAGAGATAGCTCAGCGCCGCGCGCGCCAGATGGCCGTGTGGTTCGGGCGTCGACCAGGCGAGGCTATGCACCTCGCTCCGGAACGCCAGCGCCATCAATTCATGCCAGGCCGGGTGAAATTCGACCCAATCATTGCGGTTGCCATACCGGTCATGGGTCAAGAGCGTCGGTTCGTGCTCGTTGGCCAGCCGTGCCGCCTCCTGCACGGATTCGCTGCCTGCATGGGCGCCTAGCGCGGAAAGCTTGTCTGTCGCCCACGGCGCGATCGTTGCGATCAGGCCACTCAGCGCGCGGTCGTCATCGAACGCATTGAAGCCGAGCGCCGGCCGCGCCTGATTGCGCACTTCATGGGTCGCAAACGGAGCGGCTTGCGCTTCGGCGACGGCAACCGGCTGGACGCGCGCGTTCATGCGGAGACTCGCGATACAGGGGTGAGTTCAGGCGTGGCGTGGCGAAACAGCATGCGCGCGGAAAGCCCTGCGATCGACTGTGCGATCGCCTTCGCCGCATCGGAATCCGGGGCCGCTTCGGGTGCAAGGGGACCAACCAGCGCCTCCATGAAGGCGCCGGTCACGCAGGATGCCGCGACGTTCGCGTCGATCTCGACGAACTCACCGCCGGCGATGCCGCGCCGGACCAGCCTTGCGATCTGATCGGCCAGGGCCGCCCGGTATTTCAGGCGCGCCGCGTCGATCTCGGGTTCGCAGGGTTCGGCGATCAACGCGTAGGCCAGGCGGCGTCCGCGCATCGCCCGGACCGCGAAAGTGTAGATTGCGTCGACCAGGCACTGGGATGCAGATCCTTCCGCCTCGACGATCGCGGCGACCACGGCCACCTCGCGCTCGGACACCAGGGCGAGCACCTGCGCGTACAGGTCCGCCTTGGAGTCGAAGTAGCGATACACGCTGCCCGTGGCCACGCCCGCCCGCGAGGCGATCAGGGCGATCTGGGCGTCCTTCCAGCCACTCAGCGCCACGGCCTCCCTGGCGGCATCGAGAATGCGCGCTTTGGTTTCGACCAGTTGGTTGAGGCGAACGGCAGCGATTGCCATAGTGAACCGTAATTCATGAATTAAGGATCATAATTCATCCTCGGATGAATAGCCCTGCCTGTCAAGCATCGACCAAAGCGCCCTCCGGCCGCAGGGCCGTTCCGGGGGGGGGGGGCGCCGACACGCTGCCGGCGGCCGTCAGAGGCTGCGGCGCGACGCAGGGGCGCGAGGAACAGGGATACGCTGGGTCTTACCGCACAGCCGACGCGCACGTCCCACTGAGCGCGCGGGACCGGAACAGCGTGGCATCAGGCGAAACCTTCAGGCATCAAAACAAAAGGCCCGATCGCGATGCGACCGGGCCTTAGTGTTGAGCTTGATGCGGGGAGAAACCCGGTCCCGGACCGGCGCAGCGGATCAGGCCGCCTTCGCCGTGATCAGAACGTCTTCCACCGGCATCAACACCTCGTTGCCGAGCAGGAAGCCGCGGCAGCTGCGCAGCGAGCGCAGCGCGCGGTTAAAGTCAATTCCGGTCGACACCAGCGCGCGCAGCGTCCGCGGGTTGCGGGCGATGCCGCGCAGCACCTTGCGCAGGTCGATGTCGCCGTTCGGCTTCACCGCGGATTTCGCAAGTTCCGGTAGCGCCCGGTGCGCGGGATCGCTGATTACGCGCAACGCGGCGAACGGAATGCCGGCTTTGGCGGCATAGGCCGCCGCGATATGGCTCTCCATGTCGACCGCGGCTGCGCCGGTCATCGAGCGCAGAGCGGCCTTGCAGGCCTTCGCCGCGATCACCTCTTCCACGCCAGCGAGACCGCCGCGGACGATCCTGCGCCGCTTCAGTGCGGCACTGGCGATCATCTCTTCGTTCAGCGCGGATGCGGCCAGGAAACGGGTATCGCCCGACATCACCTCGGTCGCGACCACGACGTCGCCCGACTTGAGCGATGGGTCGAGCCCGCCGGCCACGCCGAACGAAATCACGCCACGGAAGGTGGTCGGATCCAGCGTCGCCAGCAACTCACGCAGCTGCTGCGGATCGCTCGAACTGCAGATTACGATCATGCCGGGGCCTGCCGCGATGCGGGCCTCCTGCACCAATCCAGTCACAATCAATACCGGCCGAGGATCAATTCTACTGCCCACGGTCTCGGCGGCCCCCGCCTCAACAATCACATCCCGACCCCTACCACCCTGCTATTGGTGCTTCTCAAATTTCGATACCGCGCCAGCGCCCAGAGCGGAAAGAACTTCGAGTAGCCATGATATCGCAAGTAAAATACCCGCGGAAACCCCGTAGCTGTGTATCGCTGCTCGTCCCACAGCCCTTTTTCCGTCTGTGTTGCCTTTAGGTACTCCACCCCCCGCGCAACAGCGGGATTTTCGACCTCTCCGGCCGCCATCAATCCAAGCAAAGCCCATGCCGTTTGCGAGGAGGTCGAAGGCGCAACTTCATAACCCTTGTAATCCAGCCGGTAACTGACGGCGTCCTCGCCCCAGCCGCCGTCCTGATTCTGGACTGACGCCAACCAGTCGACCGCTTTCCGAATCATCGGGTCGTTGCGATCGACCCCTGCGACATTTAGGGCCGACAGCACCGACCAGGTGCCGTAGATGTAGTTCAGACCCCAACGGCCGTACCAGGAGCCCTCGGCAAGCTGGGTGCGCCGCAGATAGGCGACGCCGTCAGCCATCGCCCTGTTGCTCTCGGCGGTCTCGCCGAGCTGGCCCAGCATCGAGATGCAGCGCGCGGTGACATCCTCGGTCGGCGGATCGAGCAATGCGCCGTGATCGGAGAACGGGATGTTGTTGAGGTAATATTCGAGGTTGTTGACGTCGAACGCGGCCCAGCCGCCGTCGCGGCTCTGCAGCCCCTCGATCCACTCGCGGCCGCGCGCGATGGCCTCGTCATATTCCCTGGTTCCGGTGTGGCGCCGCACGCGGTCCATCGCCATCACGACCACCGCGGTGTCGTCGAGATCGGGATAGTGGTCGTTGTTGTACTGGAACGCCCAGCCGCCCGGGCGGACGTCCGGCGCCTTGACCGCCCAATCGCCCTTCAGCTCCAGCACCTGGCGCGGCTTCAGCCAGTCGAGGCCCTGCTTGGCCTTGGCCAGGGTGTCGTCGCCGCCCGCTTCCTGCAGCGCATGACTGGCCAGCGCGGTGTCCCACACCGGCGAGACGCAGGGCTGGCAATAGGCCTCGTGTTCGCCGACCACGAGCAGCTTGTCGATGCCGCGGCGGGTGATGGCGCGCGGCGGGAAACTCTCGTCCTTGCCGAGGGCCTCGTACATCATGACGATGTTGGCCATCGGCGGATAAATCGCGCCCATGCCGTCTTCGCCGTTCAGCCGCTCTTCGGTGAAGGCGAGCGCGGCATCGATCGCGCGCTGGCGCAGGCGCTTCGGAAACATCGGCTCGATCACCCGCAGCACGGCGTCGAGCGAGCGGAACAGATAGAACCAGCTCGGGCTCTGATGCGGCGCCTTCGGCGCCATGCGGACCGATTTCGGATCCTCCAGGAAGAGCTCGTCGATGCCGACGCCTTTCGGATTCTTCGCACACGGCTTCAGCGCGGCAAGCACCATCAGCGGCACCATGGTGGTGCGCGCCCAGTAGGAGATCTTGTTGATGTGGAACGGCGACCACATCGGCAGCAGCATGATCTCGATCGGCAGCACCGGCGTCGCGCGCCAGGTCACGACGCCATAGAGCGCAAGCAGGAAGCGCGTGAACACGTTGCTGCCCGAAGCACCGCCGCGCGAACGGATCGCCTCGCGCGCCCGCACCATGTGCGGCGCGTCGACGGAATCGCCGATCATCTTCAGCGCGAAGTAGGACTTCACGCTGGCGCTCATGTCGAACGGGCCGTCATGCACCAGCGGCCAGCCGCCATGCGCGCCCTGGACGCGGCGCAGATAGTTGCCGATCTTGGCCTCCAGCCCGGCATCGATCGGCTCGGCCAGATAGTGACGCAGCAGGATGTACTCGGCCGGAATGGTGCTGTCGGCCTCGAGCTCGAACACCCAATGTCCGTCGGACTGGCGGTAGCCGAGCAGCGCTTCGGTTGCCTTGGAGATGCTCTTCTCCAGCGCGACCGGATCGACTGCAACGCTGTGATCTCTCGCAAGCATTTCGCTCGATATCCTCTTCATCGCGGGCCGGCTGATCGAAAGCCGCGGCCGCTCCAGAGCATGATCCGATTGCTTCGGATCATGCTCTCGTTTGCTTGGTCGCGTTTTCTTCACGCGAACCGGTAACCACTTCGCTCGAAAGCGCGCCAACAGGTCGAATCTAGCGTCTGGCCAGAACCAGATCGGCGGCGCGATCCCCCGATCGCACCGATCCCTCGATGGTTGCCGGCAACCCGGTAGCAGTCCAGTCGCCGGCAAGGAACAGGTTTTTTTGCGCCGTCGTGGGCCCCGGACGCAGGGCATTCTGCTCCGGCGTTGCCTCAAATGTGGCACGGCGCTCGCGCACGATCTGCCACGGCGGCAGGTCGCCGGAAACGCCCGACGCCTCGCAGATATCCTGCCAGATCGCCTGCGCGAGCTCCTCGCGCGGCATGTCGACCAGGCGGTCGCCATTGCTGATCGTCACTGACATCCGTTGCGGGAACGCGAACAGCCACTCCACGAGGCCGCCGACCACGCCGAGAATGGGCGCGGCGTCGCGCGGCGGATCGACGCGGAAATGCGCATTCACGATGGCGCGGAATTTGGTCGGGGTTTTCAGGCCGGGCAGCAGGGATGCCGCAGCGCGCGGCGGCACGGCGAGCACGACCGCATCGTCGGCTCCCAGCGCGATCTTGTCGCCATTGCCAAAATCAAGCTCACTGATGCGATCATTTGCCATGCCGAGCGCACGCAATTCGTGACTGAACTGAACGCTGTGGCCCCTCTCCTGCAGCAGCTTCACGGCCGGCTCGATCAGGACCGAACTTAGGCCGTCGCGCGCGATCAGCGGACGGCAGGCCTGCCCGCCCGCGAGCAGCGTCTCGCGCACGATGGCGCCGGCGAGCCCGGCCGAGCCCTCCGGCGGATCGACGTTCAGCGCGGCGAGCAGCAGCGGCTGCACCAGGCGGTCATACAGCGTGCCCTTGCAGGGAATGGTGTTGCCGACCAGCGCCCCGGTGCCGGCCCAGGCCAGCGGCGCCAAGGCGAGATAGTCGCGCAGGGTCGTATCGGGAACGCGGCGCGCCTCGTCGAACACCCACAGCGGCAGGCGGGAATCGCCGAGGTCGAGCTGCCAGCGCTGGCCGCTGGCAAGATCGACGAACGGAAATTGCGCGCGCGCTGGCCCGACGAGGCCGGCCTCGGTGCCGATCGCGCGCGCGTAGCTCAACGCATGGCGATTGCCCGACAGCAGCAGATGGTTGCCATTGTCGATGGTGAGATTGGTGGCGGCGTCGAAATAGGAGCGGCAGCGGCCGCCGGCCTGCTGGGTCGCCTCATGGACGAACACCTTGTAGCCGCCATTGGCGAGGCGCACGGCCGCGGAGAGGCCGGAAATGCCGGCACCGATGATATGAACGGTCTTTTGCATCAGATGATCGCGTAACGAAGAAGGATGCCGATCTTGGCGGCCTTGGACACACGTACCGGCGCACGCGGGGCGGTGAAGCCGCGCGCGATCAGGAGATCGAGAATCGCGCGGTAGTATTTCGACATGATCCGCGGCGCGCGCACGGCGCGGCGCGAATTGCGCTTCATGATCTCGTCGGATTTCTGGAAATGCATCCTGGCCCGCTCGGCCAGCGGCGCGCACACTTTAGGCAGCGCGCGGTCGGCGGTGACGCGGGCCGGATCGTTGTTGGTGATGCCGGCGTGCCAGAGCCATTCGCGCGGTAGATAGAGCCGGCCGAGACCGGCATCCTCGTCGATGTCGCGCAGGATATTGGTGAGCTGCAGCGCGCGGCCGAGGTGGTACGCGAGCTGGATGCCATCGTCCTCGGGCAGACCGAATACGCGCACCGACAATCGGCCGACCGCGCTCGCGACGCGATCGCAATACAAATCGAGCGTCGCAAGATCCGGCGCGCGGATATCCTGCGGCACGTCCATTTCCATGCCGTCGACGATCGCGACGAAATCCTCGCGCTTCAGGCCGAAGGTCTTCACCGATCCGACATAGTCCTTCAGGCGCTCCGGCGGACGTCCCTCATAGAGCGCGTCGATATCGTCGCGCCACTGCTGCAGCGCGGCCAGCCGCTCCGGCCTCGGGCCGTCGGAATCGGCGATGTCGTCGACCTGCCGGCAGAAGCTGTAGATCTGGAACATCGCCTCGCGCTGCGCGTGCGGCAGGATGCGCATCGCGGCATAGAACGAACTGCCCGACGCGGTGCTTCCGTAATTTGCGTTGGCAGCCGCCTCTGCGCTCATGCGCCCGCCGCCGTCTTGGAGACCGCGCGCCGTCCGGTCGCACGCCGCGCCGTCTCGCCGGCGACGCCGCCGAGGCTCTGCAGCAGCAATTCGACCGGGCTCAGATGCACGCGCTCGCTGAGCGGATCGCGCACCTTCAGCATGTTGACGATCTTGTCGGCGAACGCCTGGATCACGGAAATCTCGAGCCCCAGCCTGAAATCCTTCACCTCCGCGGCGAGCGACTTGCTCTGGTCGAGCAGCGCCTCGGTGCGCACCGCGAGCGCCTGCAGGCATTTGAGCAGGGCCGGCTGCGACTTCGCCTCGCCGAGCATCTCGACGGTCGCGCTCGCGGCGGCCAGGGCATCGCGCGGCAAATAGACACGGTTCAGGTTGCGGTAGTCCTTGCCGCAGTCCTGCAGATGGTTGTTGATCTGCAACCCGGCGCAGAGCGCGTCCGACGCCGCCCAGGTCGAGGTATCCTCGCCGTGCACGTCGAGCATGAACCGCCCGACCGGCATCGCCGAGTACCGGCAATAATCGATCACGTCGTCCCAGTTCTCGTAGCGCAGCTTGGTGACGTCGAGGCGGAACGCCACCAGCACGTCGAGCGCGTGCCGCGGCGGCATGCTGCGCTCGGCAAAGGCGCGGCGCAGATTGACCGCTTCCTTCTGGGTGTCGCCATTGCCAAGCAGCTCGGCCTCCATGAGGTCGAGGTAGCGCAGCTTCTCCTCGGAGGGCAGCGTGGCGTGATCGGCAATATCGTCGGCGGTGCGGACGAAATTATAGAAGGCCAGGATCAGGGCACGATGCCGCGGATGAATGATCCACGACGCGACCGGAAAATTCTCGTCGCGGTGGGTCTTTCCGGATCGCAGGTCGCTCGCGGTGGTCATGGGAAATTTGGGCTACACTGGTCATGGCACGACGCAGGCGCGAGAGGTCAGCGCATGCGGGGGGATTTGCGAGCCCCATATAGGGGAATACGCCACCAAAACCAATGCTGTCTGTGACCGCCAGCATACCAAGCCCGTGGCCGGCACAGATGCCGAGCACGGGCCTTGCAGCGGTCCATGGGACCTGAAGCGGCCTTACTGGCCGTGGGTCTTCAGCACCTGGTCGCAGGCGGCGCTGATCTTGGTGCGGTTCTGCTGCAGGCAGGCGAGAATGGTGAAATCGCCCTGATCGATCACGGCGCGGCAGTGACGCTGCACGTCGCGCGTGCAGGCCTTCTGCTCATCGGGTGTCCCGCGCGTCTGCTGCTGGGCGAAGGCGCCGGACGAGAGCGGGATCGACAACAGGGCAAGAGCCAAGAGAAATTTACGCATCGTATTCCTTCATTTCCGACAGCAGAAAATCTGTTCCCGAAAAGCGCTTCGGCACGGCCGGGACGGATTTTGGGGATTGCAGACGCCACGTATCGCGGCAACGGATTGACGACAAGCACCGTTAAATGCGGCTAAATTTGCGGCGCTGTAAACCCCTACATAAGTTATTGATTCGCAATGACGATTCGTGCCATCACTTTGTCGCGCTCGGCTATTGCGGACAGCAGTTGCGCAAAGCTAGATGCCGTCACGAAGCCGACGGTTTCTGATTCTGTTCGATGACAATATCGGCGCCGCGCGCCGTTTCTGTCGTTTGAACCTAACATTCTTCGGTGACACTAAACCTTCGATGCGGCGAGACGTTTTCTTGCGTAGGAAGCGTTGATTTTGATGGGAAAATTCACAATGAAACTGTTTGGTTCCAGCCTTTATGGTCAGGCTCTCAGGGCTGTGGGCGTCGGCGCCGCACTGATGCTCTCTGCCTCTGCCGTCCACGCCCAGGCCAGCGGGCCGTTTGCCGGTTTTGCCGGCTCGTGGACCGGAACGGGCACGGTGGCGCTGTCCAACGGCACGACTGAACGGATTCGTTGCAAGGCGGATTACAAGGTCGCGCCATCGGGCATGAGCCTTAAACAGTCCCTGCATTGCGCCAGCGACAGCTACAAGTTCGACCTCTCCAGCGACGTCACCAGCCAGGGCGACCGGATCTCCGGCAACTGGAGCGAGGCGAGCCGCAACATCTTCGGCAATCTGCAGGGCACCGCGGGCGGCGGGCGGATCGACGTGTTCGTCGAGGCGTCCGGCTTTGCCGCGAACCTGAACCTGCAGACCAACGGCTCCAAGCAGGTCGTACAGATCGACTCCAAGGGCGAGATTCGCGGCGTCTCGATCACGATGACGAAGAGCTGACGCTCCCGGCCGATTGCGCCCACAAGACACAACGGCCCGGTTCCGAACGCTTCGGAACCGGGCCTTTTTGCTGCGGCTCTTTGATTGCTCGTCGATCAGGCCTTTTCGATCGGCGCAGGCTGGCCGCCCCTGCCGCGGAGCTTTTGCGACAGATTGATCAGGAACATCGAGGTCGGCCGCAGGATGAAGAGGTCCGCGACCAAGGCTGCGACCATCGAGAATGCGCTGAGCCAGCCGAACAGGCGCAGCGACGGCAGGTCTGAGAACACGGTGACGACGAGGCCGCAGGCCAGCACCACCGTGGTCAGGATCAGCGCAGGGCCGACCAGGACGGTGGCGCGCTCCACCGCAAGTTCCGGCGTGACACCCGGCTTGGTCTCGAGCCGCAGGCGATTGAGGAAGTGGATGGTGGCGCTGAGGCCGAGGCCGAATGACACCGTCAAAGCCACAACGCTGGCGAATTGCAGCCCCTCCCCGAGCAGCCACAGCACGGTGCCCGACAGCACCACCGGGAAGATGCCCGGCAGGATGCAAGAGAACATCACCACGATCGAGCGGAACGCGAGCCCGATGAAGATCGCGACCAGCAGGAATTCGATGGTGAGGCCGTGGTTGAGCTTCTCGATCATGCTGGCGCTGTTGCGTGCGGCAATCACCGACAGACCCGTGACCGCGATCTCGTAGCCGGGATGCTCGGCGCGCACCTTGTCTAGCGAATGATCGAGTTTGTTCACCACCGGAAGCAACTGGCTCGAGTCCACATCCGGGACGCGGCCCGACACCACGACAGCATCCTGATTCTTGTCGATGAACCGGCGCACCAGGTGTTCAGGGATCAGGTCGACATATTCCTTCAGCGTCGCGACATCATTGCTGCCGGCCTTTTCGGCGAGCCAGCGCCGCAAGGTCTCCAGCGACCAGACGTTGCCGACGCCGGCAGAGTCCTCGACCATCGCATGGACATCGGCAATCGTCTTCAAGGTCTCCGGCGAGTATAGCGATTGTCCCTTGGGGAATTCGATCAGCACATCGACCGGATTGGCGCCGGTCAGCTTGGCGTCGAGCCGGCTCGACGCCGCCACCGCCTGCCGCTTGTCCGGCACCTGATCGGCGAGCCGGTAGCGCGGCTCGAGATTGGCGTAGATGATGCCGAGGCCGCCGACCACGATCAGCGCCAGCAGGCTGAACAGCCCGGGACGGCCGACCATGCGCACCGCGATCCAATAGCAGAAATTGCGCAGCGCCTGCACGCCGGCATCCGCGCTCTGGAACTTGACCGCAAAGATCTTCTCGTTGCGCACGAACAGGACGCCGAACACCGGCACCAGCGACAGCACCGCGATCAGTGCGATGATGGTCGCCGCAAGCCCGGCCTCGCCGAACTTGCGGATCAGGTCGGAATCCGAAAACTGCAGCGCGATGAAGGAAATTCCGGCCGTGCCGTGCGTCAGCACGCAGGCCGGTCCGACTACCAGCACCGCATTCTTGAACGCGGTGAACTTGTCCTGCCCCGCGATCAGCCGGTCGCGCGCCGCGAATGTCAGCTGCATCGAGTCGGAGAAGCTGATCACCATGATGAGCGGCGTCATCACGTTGAGGAACATGTTGAGATTGAAATTGGCCCAGCCGAGGCCGCCGAGCGCGAGCAGGATCGCGATCATCGGCGGGAACGCCGCCGCCACCATGAAGGATATCTTGCGGAAGAAGATGATGGCGATGATGCAGCCGGCGAGGATGCCGAGGATGTTGTAGGTCAGGCCGTCGCGCTCGACCGCGTTGCGGATCTCGAGCTGCATGACCGGCACGCCGGACAGCTGGGCATTGAGCCCGCTGCCGCCGAGATCGTCGGCCATGATCTTCCTGATGTCGCCGACCACCTTGCTGAGCTTGTTGCTGCCGACCACTTCGGGCTCGAGCGACAGCACGATCAGCGCGAGCGTGCCGTCCTCCGACAGCAGCTTGCCGCGGATGATCTCGTTGCTTTTGACGGTCTCGACGAACTTGTCGTAGGCCGCACCCTCGGGAAGTTCATTCGGGAACAGCGCCGCCGGCAGCTTGCCGGGCTCCGGCGCCTGGCGCGCGGAGAACAGCGACACCAGGCCGCGCACGCCCTCGACGAGCTGCAGGTCGGTGACCATGTCGCGCAGCTTTTCGAGATTGTCGCGGGCGAGCAGCGTCTTGCCTTCGACCACGACGAGGACGTCGAACTCGGTCGCCGGGAAGCGCTTGGTCACCGCCTCATATTGCTTGTAGTCCTTGGAGTCGGAGCGGAACAGCTGCGACAGCGAGTCGTCGATCTTGATCCGGTGCACGCCGAACACCGCGCCGATCAGCAACAGAACGAGGACGACGCAGGACAGGATCGGCGCCCGCATCGGGATCAGGCCGAGACGCTCGATCCCGAACGCGATGCTGAGGCCCGACCGCGGCTCTTCGATCTTCTCGACGTGGACCTGACTTTCGGAATTCTTTTCGAGCATGCCCTGTCCAGTTCTGAAAACGGCTCAATCTGTCTAGCTTGGGTCTAGGGGCGCGAATGAGGCGGGTGAGCGCAACTGATCGGCGCTAGTCCTTGAAAACACGCGAATATTGACCGGCGCCGGTTTTACCTGCCCACCCCGTTGCTCGCAAGCGCGAGGGGCGAGGCAAATCGACGGGGAACCGCCGATATCAGCCATTAAGTATCTGATTTGTCACACCCTGGTAGCGCATTCTTCGACGATCCACCGCCGCTTTCATCTTTCAACGCGACCCCTGTGATCTGGCGTGCCAGGCCCTCGCGCACAAGCCACGAAATCCTGAATGCGGCTTCCGCATAGCTCAGTCCGGCGTGGTGGATGTTGGAGATGCAGTTGCGGTCGGCGTCGGTGAGGCCGATTCGCGGCGCGAAGGTGAGATAGGCGCCCAGGCTGTCGGGTGCGGACAGCCCGGGCCGTTCGCCGATCAGCATCACCAGCATGCGCGCGCCGATGATGGCGCCGATCTCGTCCCCGAGCGCGACCCGCGCGCCGGACGCTGCGATCACCGCGCCGGCGTCGATGTTGTCGGCCGCAAGGCGCGGCACGAGATGCCGGATCAATTCGACGGCATGCACATTGACCGCCGTCGGCGACAGGCCGTCACCGATCACGATGGCGCAGGGGCATGCGGCGATGCCGCTGCTCTCGACCGAGCGCCGCGAATCGGAATCCAGCATGCGCCCGAGATCGGGCCGCCGCAGATAGTCGCGCCGGCTGTGCGCCTGGCTCGACACCTCAAGCGGGGTGATGCCGAGGCCGGCAAGACCGGCCGCAATCCCGCTGACGTCAAAGGCGGCGTGGACGGCGTCGCGGGCGCGGGCATGGTCGAGCGTGAACGACAGCAGCGCATCGGTCGGCAGGCTGGCCCCGGACCGGCCGAGACCGACGCGCGCCGGTGTGAGCTCGCGCAGATCGGCAAGCGAGGGGGACAAGGGCGCCGGCGGTGTCGTCATGCTGTTATTCGGCGGGGACGGAAGCCTCGCGCAGCCGGATCGAGTAGTTCGAGGCGTTCTGCCGGCCGCTGGAGGCTGCACGCGCAAAGGTGATCAAATGATGCGCAACCAGCGTCGCCGAGATCAACCCCTCGATGTCGCCGCGCTTGAGCCGGCCGAGCGCAAACCTCCAGAACACGCGCTTGTAGTCGCCGAGCACGCCGACCTTCCAGAAGATGTTGCGGAGCATGATCAGGCCGCGCCGGATGTTGGCCCAGCTCTTCATTTCCGGGCTGACCGGCACCTTGATGCGATTGGCATAGGTGTAGTTGCATTGATGCAAATAGCGCGCGAACAGCTTATTCGGCTCGTAGGCAACTTCCATGCATTTGCGCCAGGAGCTGACCACGTCCTCATAGGGCAGCAGGAACTCGACATTGGAGTCGCGGCCCTCGTCATCGATCAGACGCCCGGCTTTTTCGAGCCGATCCCACAATGGCGTCTTCGGCAGCGCCTGCAGCAGGTTGATGGTGAGCAGCGGAATCCGCGACTCCTCGACGAAGGAGAGCAACGCGTCGCCGGTCTGGGGCTTGTCGGTATCGAGCCCCATGATGATGCCGGAGACGACCTCCATGCCGAACGAATTGATGGTACGCACGCCCTCGAGGATCGGAACCATCATGTTCTGATCCTTGTGCATGGCCTTTAGCGCGTCGGGATCGGGCGTCTCGATGCCGACGAAGATGGTCACGAAGAAGGCTTCGCGCATCTTCTCCAGGATCTCGGGGCGCTTGGCGATGTTGAGCGTCGCCTCGCAAGCGAGGCGCGTGACATATCCGGTGCGCTTCTGCCACTCGATCAGGTGCGGCAGCAGTTCGCTCGCCGCCTTGCGGTTGCCGATGAAATTGTCGTCGACGAAATAGACGGTGTCGGTGGCACCGCACGCGCGCAGCTTGTCGAGCTCGGCGATGATCTGCTGCGGCGACTTCAGGCGCGGATTGCGGCCGTAGAGCCCGGGGATGTCGCAGAACTCGCACTGATAGGGGCAGCCCGAGGAGAACTGGATGCTGCCGAGGAAATACTTCTTGGTTTCGGCGAGCTCATAGGCCGGCAGCGGGAAATCCGTCATCGGCAGACGGTCGATGGTCTTAAGCACCACCTGCTCGTCGGGACGGCTGGTATCATCAGCCAGACGCTTGATCAGCTCATTGGTCGCATCGCCGAGCTCGCCGACGTGGAGGTAGTCGAATGAGGGATAGTAGTCCGGGCAAGCACTGACCGACGGGCCGCCGATCGCGACCACAAGGTCATGGTCATGCGCGCGACGGCAGATGTCGTTCATCTGCTGGCGCTGGATGTGCATACCGCTGACGAACACGGCATCCGCCCACTCGAAATCCTCCGCCGTCGCCGGACGCAGGTTCTCGTCGATGAAACGCACCGGCCAGTTCTCGGGAAGGTATGCGGCGATCAGCAGCAGGCCCTGCGGCGGCATGAACGCCTTGACGCCGTCAGTGAGGGGGTAGGCGTGCTCGAAGGTCCCAAAGGACGACGTATAGCGCGGAAAGACGCAGAGGATACGCCGAATTGTCTTTATGCCCTCAGCTCTCATCAATCGACCCCGAAGCACCCGCAAATCTAACCATGGCGTGGAACGCTGGGCCAGAAATTCTTCAACATTGTGGCACTTACTAACGTCACATCGGCGAGATAGTTGCTCTGCAGAATTTCGCTATCCCCCTCAGGTCAGCAGCGTGGCAGCGAGATCGGGCAGCCGCCCCGCGTCGGCAAGGAGGCGAAAGTCTTGCCCGGCAAGGCCGACGCGCGCGAGCCAGTCGTCGAATTCGGGAGCCCGCTTCAGGCCGAACAGGTCGCGGACATAGAGCGCATCGTGAAACGATGTCGACTGATAGTTCAGCATGACGTCATCCGCGCCCGGCACGCCCATGATGAAGTTCACGCCGGCGGCCGCAAGCAGTGTCAGGAGATTGTCCATATCGTCCTGATCGGCTTCCGCATGGTTGGTGTAGCAGACGTCGATCCCGAGCGGCAGGCCGAGCAGCTTGCCGCAGAAGTGGTCCTCGAGCCCGGCGCGGATGATTTCCTTGCCGTCATAGAGGTACTCAGGACCGATGAAGCCGACCACGCTGTTGACGAGCAGTGGATCGAACGCGCGTGCCACCGCATAGGCCCGCGCCTCGCACGTCTGCTGGTCAACCTGGTGATGGGCATTGGCCGACAGCGCCGAGCCCTGCCCGGTCTCGAAATACATCACATTGTCACCGACCGTGCCGCGGCGCAGCGACAGCCCGGCTTCCCGGGCCTCCCGCAGCAGCGAGAGGTCGACGCCGAAACTGCGATTGGCCGCCTCGGTGCCGGCGATCGACTGGAACACGAGATCGACCGGCACCCCCTGCCCGATCAGTCCGAGCGTGGTCGTGACATGGGTCAGCACGCAGCCCTGCGTCGGAAGCTCGAGCCGCGTGATGATGTCATCCAGGAGCCGCAGCAGCGTGCCGATCACGTTCGGATCGTCACTCGCCGGATTGATGCCGATGCAGGCATCGCCCGATCCGAGCAGCAGCCCGTCGAGAATCGAGGCGGTGATGCCCTTGGGATCGTCGAAAGGATGGTTCGGCTGCAGCCGCGTGCTCATTCGACCGCGCAAGCCGATGGTGTTGCGGAAGCGGGTCGTCACCTCGCATTTCTTCGCGACCAGGATCAGATCCTGGTTGCGCATCAGCTTCGACACCGCCGCAACCATCTCTGGCGTGATGCCGCGCGAGATCCTCTTGATCGCTTCCCCGCTGGCGGCATCCGACAGCAGCCAGTCGCGGAATCCGCCGACGGTGAGCGACGACACCGGCAGAAAGCCGACAACGTCGTGGCTGTCGAGGATCAGGCGGGTGACTTCGTCAGCCTCGTAGGGGATGACAGGCTCATCGAGGAATTGCTTGAGCGGAACATTGGCCAGCGCAAGCCGGGCTGCGATCATCTCCTCCGCGCTGTCGGCCGCGATGCCGGCCAGGCGGTCGCCTGAACGCGGCGGCGAGGCCTTGGCAAGCAGGATGCGCAGATCGTCGAATGCGTAATTGGTGGCGTCGATGGTGTGACGATAGAGCATGGGAGGTTCGTCGCGGGCTGGGACAGCGCAATCTAGCACCTCTTTGCGAAAGGCGTGCCATCGGCTTCGCCCCGCATGCTGGCGCCGTTGCCGGCGGCGCATCATCGGCTCGGCTGCAAGCCGCGAGCACCCGGCAGCCTCAAAGCGGCCCATAAGGCATTGGGATTATTTACAGATTTTAACGGCTGCGGCTGCACAAATCTCGCGCGTTAAGAAATTGTCCATGAAAATTTTGCATAAGCTTTAATCGGCCGAAGGTACTCCCCGGCCTCTTGGAGTGCCCGCAATGCCCGCCCCCGTCACATCTCCCATCTCCATGTCCCGGCCTCCAATGGCATCCCGATTCTCGCTTGCTGCCCGGCTGTACTCGACGTTTGCGCTGATTGCGGCGCTGACCGCGGCCATCACCTTCCTGTCCGAATACAATTCGCGGCGTAATGCCGAGCTGACCGAGGCCGTCGACCTTGCAAGCCGTGCCGCACTCAATGTCGAGCGGGTCAATTCACTGGTCTATGCCGTGGTGATGGAATCCCGCGGCATCTACATGTCGACCGATCCGGCAGCGGTGAAGAAATACGGCGACGGGCTGCTGGCGTTCAACGAACGCATTCTCGGCGTGGTCAAGAACTGGGAAATGCTGGTGCAGGCCGACGACGCCGCCCAGTTCGCGGTGTTCAAGAAGCGCATCGAGCAGTTCATCGATTTTCGCAAAGAGCTGGTACGCCGCGGCATCGAGATCGGCGCCGCAGCCGGGCGGGAGTGGGGCGACAACGACGCCAACCGCGATGTGCGCACCGCGCTGAACAAGGATCTCGAGGCGCTCTCCAAGGTCTATGCCGAGCGCAGCAAGAAGCTGGCGCGGGAGACCGACACCAACCGCACGATGGCGCTGGTGCTGACCGGCCTCGGCGCCGCGGCCCTGATCGTGGTGGTACTCGGCGTGCTGATCATCGCTCGCTCGGTGGCCCGGCCGCTGTCGCAGATCACCACGACGATCAAGCGCGTCGCCGAGGGCGCCGACCATGTCGAAGTACCCCATGTCGGGCGCAGCGACGAAATCGGCGCACTGGCACACGCCATCAAGGTCTTCCAGGACGCGATGGACCGCAATCGCAGCCTCAACGCGCAGGTCGTACAGGAGTCCGAGGCTCGCGACGCGCGCGGTCGGCATATCGAGACCTTCGTCGAAGCGTTCCGTGGCACGATCGGTGAGGTGCTCCGCGCGGTGCACGACAACGCAGCGACGATGCGTCAAACCGCGCAGACCATCGCAACCGTCGCGTCGGACGCCAGCGGCCGGGCGGTGGCGGCGGCAGGCGCCACCGAACAGGCCTCGAGCAACGTCTCCGCGGTGGCGGGCGCGGCCGAAGAACTCTCCGCCTCGGTCGAGGAGATCGGCCGCCAGGTCAAGCAGTCGTCTGGCGCCGTCGATCAGGCCGGTGCGCGCACCGACCGCTCGATCACCGAGATCGAGGGCCTTGCCGCCACCACCCAGCGCATCGACGGGGTGCTGAGCCTGATCCAGGCGATCGCCGAGCAGACCAACCTGCTCGCCCTCAACGCCACCATCGAAGCCGCCCGCGCCGGCGATGCCGGCCGTGGCTTCGCCGTCGTCGCGCACGAGGTCAAGGCGCTGGCCGGCCAGACCGCGAAGGCAACCGCCGAGATCAGCGAGAACGTGGGCCTGATCCAGGCATCGACCCGCAACTCGGTGGCCGCCGTGCGCGAGATCGGCCAGGCGGTGCGCGAGATCAGCAACGTCACCGCGAACATCGCGAGCGCGATCGGCCAGCAGGACGCGGCGACGCGCGAAATCTCCGCCAACGCCCAGATGGCCGCCCAGGGCAACGAGACCCTGGTTACCAATGTCGGCTCGCTCCGCGATGATATGGACCAGACCAGCAAGGCGGCGGAATCGGTGCTCGCGGCCTCGAACGATCTGACCGCAACCGCCGAGACGCTGTCGCGCGAGGTCGAGCAGTTCTTCCGCAACCTGCGCAGCGACGCGGCCGACGGCCTGCAGCGGACCGGAACCTGAGCGGATCGCGCGATGTTGCGAGGCCCCGCGACAGGGCTCCGGCAATCTGGATGGTTAAGACTCTCCCAACGCTCGGACGCAAATTGCGTCCGCTTCAGGTCGCATTTCTCAATTTGATGCCTCCATAGAAAGCGTCACTGCGCGGGAAAGTGGAAGAGAGCAATGAACGGGCTTTTGCCAAAGCCGAAGGCGGTGCCGACCAAACGGCTCCTTGCGCTCGGGATCGGCCTCGTTCTCTGCTTTTCGGCGATCTGCGCATCCATTCTCTGGGAAATGGCGAGCAAGGACTATCGGCATGCGAAGGAAGGTGCGACCAACCTCGTCGCCTCCATCGCCAGCGAGATCGACCGCAACATCGACCTCTACGACCTCTCGCTCCAGGCGGTCGCCGACGGCGTCAAGCTGCCGGAGCTCGGCAAGATCAGCCCGGAGCTTCGCCAGGTCGTGCTGTTCGACCGCGCCGCCACAGCCAAGGATCTCGGCTCGATCCTCGTGCTGAATGCGGCGGGGGACGTCACGCTCGATTCCAGGACCTTGACGCCGCGGACCGCAAATTTCGCCGATCGAGACTTCTTCCGGGCGCATCAGACGCGAGCGGACAGCGGACTGTTCATCAGTGCTCCGTGGATTACTTCGGATGGCGAATATCTGATCAGCCTCAGCCGCCGCATCAACAATGACGACGGCTCCTTTGCCGGCGTGGTCGCGGGCAGCATGCGGCTCAGCTATTTCCACAATCTGTTTCGCAAGCTGAACTTCGGCTTCGGCGACAGCATGGCGCTGTTCAACAGCGATGGCGTCATACTGATGCGCGCCCCGTTCGACATCAGCAAGATCGGGCAAAGCATCAAGGACTCTCTGGTCTTCAAGCAGTTTCCGGCACGACAATCCGGCTCCTACATCACGAAATCGATCGTCGACCATGTCAGCCGGCTCTATGTTTTCCAGGCGGTCGGCCACAATCGCCTGCTCATCGCCGAGGGTCTCGCGCTCGACGGCATCTATGCCGACTGGTGGCAACAGCTCTGGCTGATCGGCAGCGTGGTTGCAGCGCTCTGCGGCTTCTCGATCGTCCTGATGTTCTACCTGGTGGCCGCTCTCAAGCGGCGGGCCGCCGCGGAAGACCGGCTCGCGCACCTCGCGAGCACGGATGCACTGACAGGCCTCGCCAACCGCCGCCGCCTCGACGATACCCTTGACGTCGAATGGCGCCGTGGCATGCGCGCAAAGGCGCCGGTGTCGCTTCTGATGATCGACGTCGATCATTTCAAGATCTACAACGACACGTACGGGCATCAGGCCGGCGACGCCGTGCTCACCACCGTGGGACGGTGCATCGCAAGCAGCGCCAAGCGTGCAACCGATCTCGGTGCCCGCTATGGCGGCGAGGAATTTTCGGTGTTGCTGCCGGGCATCGGCAAGACGGGCGCCCTGGAAATTGCCGAACGGATTCGCGCGAAGCTGGCGGCTGCGCGGGAATCCGAGCCTGAGTTGCCGACCGTCAGCATCGGATTGTCCTGCCTCGTCCCGGACCACGAGCGCACGTCGCGCGATCTGCTCAAGGCCGCAGACCTCGCGCTCTATCAAGCCAAGCGTGAAGGCCGCGACCGCGTCATCGTCAGCCCGATCGGGTGGGACAAATCGGGCAAGCGGCACGTCGCCTGATCGCGGCCGCATTGGCGCGGTCGAGCGCGCCGCACGCCCATCCCGGCTCACTCCACCGGCAGCACGTCAACCGCAACGGCGAGCTTTTGCTTGCGCGCGCCGACGATGACCCCGTCGACCGGCGAGACGTCGGCAAAGTCGCGGCCGATGGCGAGAATGATGTGGTCGCTCCCGACCATCAGATCGTTGGTCGGGTCGAACCCGACCCAGCCGAGCGCGCTGCCGCACCAGACCGAGACCCAGGCATGGGTGGCGTCCGCGCCCTGCAGCCGCGGCTGGCCCGGCGGCGGAATGGTGCGCAGATAGCCGCTGACATAGGCTGCAGGCAGGCCGAGGCCGCGCAGCCCTGCGATCATCACATGGGCAAAGTCCTGGCACACGCCATGGCGCTTCTCGAACACGTCGCGAAGCGGTGTCGAGGTCACGGTTGCCTTGGGATCGTATTTGAAGTCGTCGCGGATGCGGCGCATCAGGTCGGCCGCCCCAGTAAGGATGCCGCCACCAGGCAAAAAGCTCGCAGAAGCGTAGGCCGTCACCGGCCTCAGCACCGGCACCAGCGCGCTGGCAAAGACGTAACCGACCGGCGAGGCCGCATCGAGGCTCAACGCCTCGAACGCATCGTCGCGCACGCTCTCCCAGGGCGGGCTGGCGGCGTCGCGCGCCGGCGGCTGCCGCGCCACCGAGACCCGCGAGCGGGCATCGATGCGCAGACTGCGATGCGCGGTCTCGATCAGGACGCTTTCGGTCAGCGTGCCGAAGAAGTCGCGCCGCGCGGTGCGCTCCGCCGGCCTCGGACGGATCTCGACCGAATGCGAGATCAGCTGCTGCCCGTCGCCGCTGATCGGCTCCAGCCGCAGCGAGCACCGCGCGAAGCTGACCTGGGTCTCGTAGCTATAGGTCGTGACGTGACGGATGTCGTAGATCACGCCAGCCCCGTGAGCTTCTCCGGCCGGCTGGCGTTCGGTCCGTGCGGGAAATAATGCAGCCCGATCGCGTCGGCGAGGTTGAGCAGATCCTGCTCCAGCGCGAACAGCGTCTTGACGTCGAGGCTCGAGGCTTCGGCCGTTGTGAGCATCGCCTCGACCGCGACGGCAAGCCGCTGCGGTCGCTCGATCAGGCCGTGCTCCTTCAGGCTCGGCAGCGCGGCGATATGCTCGTTCAGCGCCGCGACCTGGAATGCGACCGAGCGCGGATTGTAGGGGTCGAGCACCGCCAGATCGCGCACCGGTGCGAGCAGCGGCTGCACCAGATAGCGCGAGCGATAAGTGATCTGGCAGTCGACCAGCGTGAGCAGAACGTCGAGGTCCTCGTCACCGGCTTCGTCATAGGCGAACTGACGGGCAAAGCGCGTGGTGTTGACAGCGCGCTCGGCGCGGCGGCCCATCTCGAGGAAACGCCAGCCGGCGGCGCGGTTCATGTTTTCCTGCGCGAGGCCGGCGAAGCTTGCGAGCTCCTGCAGGGTCAGTTCGGCGGCGCTGACGACGCCGTCGTCGTCATGAACCTCGATGGCGAGCCGGTCGGCCATCTCGGTGATGACCTGCCAGGCGTCCGGCGACAGCCGCTCGCGGAGCGAAGTCGCCGTGCGCTGCGCGGATCGCACCAGCGATAGCGCCGAGCCGAATTTCTCCTCGCTCTGCAGCGCCTCGAGCGCGACCCTGGCGAGATTGGCGCGCGCTGTCTGCGAGGCGGCGCCCCAGGCAACCAGCATGCGCTGGATGCGCTCGGCCGAATGCATCGCCGGCGCCGAGCCGTTCGAATTCGCCCGCGCAGGATCGCGCAGCGGCGTGCACAGCGCGCGGATCAGCCGGATGGTGGCCTCGGCGCGCTCCAGATACCGGCCGAGCCAGAACAGATTGTCGGCGGCACGGCTCGGCAGCACGCCCGCGATGCGGCGGATGCGGACGGTGTCGCCCGCCGGCAGCAAGGTTGAAGTCGCAACGGCCCTGTCGGAGACCACCCAGACGTCGGCGGACACCGCGCCATCGCCCATCGACACCGCGCGCGCATCGGCCCGATCGGCAATCCGGCAGAAGCCGCCGGGCAGCACCGTCCAGCCGTTCGGCGTCGCCGCCGCGAACACCCGCAACACGAATGGACGCGGCGCGATGCGGCCGTTCTCCCAAACCGGCGTGGTCGACAGCCGCACCAGCTCCTGGCCGACATAATCGATGCCGCGATGGCTGATCGCATCCTTCAGGCGGTCGCGGTCGGCGGTCGACAATTCGCCCGGGAGCACCGGTCCGTTGCCGGGAAAATCCGCAACACCGCGGCCATAGGCGCCTTCGATCGCGAAGTCGTCGAGCCGCGACAGCACATGCTCGCGCGCGGATTTCTGGCCGCACCACCAGGTCGCGATGTGCGGCATCATCAGGTCTTCAGAGAGCAGGCGCCGGCAGAGATTGGGCAGGAAGCCGAGCAGTGCTCTCGCCTCCATCACGCCCGAACCCGGCATGTTGGCGACCACGACGCCGCCCTTGCGCAGCACCTCGACGAGCCCGGGCACGCCGAGATAGGAGGACGCGTCGAGCTCGAGCGGATCGAGCATGTTGGAATCGACCCGGCGCAGCAGCACGTCGAGCCGCTTCAATCCGGCAACGGTGCGGATGTGGACGCGGTCGCCGGAGACCGCGAGATCGTCACCCTCGACCAGGAGGAAACCGAGATAGCGCGCCAGCGTAGCGTGCTCGAAATAGGTCTCGCTGAACGCACCGGGCGTCAACAGGCCGATCCGCGGCTCGTCGCGGTCAGCGCTGGCGCGCAACGAATCGCGGAACGCCTCGAAGAACGGCGCGACGCGCTCGACATTCATCGACTTGTAGAGATTGGAAAAGGCGCGCGACAGCACCAAGCGGTTTTCCAGCGCATAGCCCGCGCCCGACGGCGCCTGCGTGCGATCGCCGAGCACCCACCAGCGGCCGTCGGGCCCGCGGCCGATGTCGGCGGCATAAAGATGCAGATAGCGGCCGCCCGGCGGCTTGATGCCGCTGACCCCGCGCAGATACTCGCTGCTGCCGGCGATCGCAGCGGCAGGGATCGCGCCGTCGGCAACGAGACGGCCCTCGCCGTACAGATCGGCCAGCACCATTTCCAGCAGCTGCGCACGTTGCGCGACACCAGCGGCAAGCTGCCGCCAGTCCGCCGCATCGATGATCAGCGGCAGATGGCTGAGCGGCCAGATCCGGTCCGACGTATCGCCGGGCGCACGATAGGTGACCCCGGCCTCATGCAGATGGCGGTCGGCGAAGGCGAAGCGGCGCTCGATATCGGCCGGCGACAGCGCGGCAAAGGCGTCGAAGAAGCGCGCCCAGGCCGGCCGCGGCGCGCCGTTCTCGGCGATATATTCGTCGGGAATGCCGGGCAGCCGGACATAGTCGCGGGTCCACTGCGCCATCCGGCGCTGACCGGGACGGGCCCTGCTCTCCTGACTGCTGCCTTGACTATTGCCTTGGCCACCCGATGCGGTCATTCCACTTCCCCTTGACACAATTAGTGCAGGAGCGGCGTCCGCAAGTCGAGGGTCAAGGGAAACTCAATTGTGCGTTCCTCGGGCGGCGTCTCGATCTTGCCAGGGGTGTGGCCATGCTCCTGGAAGCGCGCCAGCCGCCGCGCCTCGGCCTCGTAGGAATTGACCGGCTTGGTCTCGTAGTTGCGGCCGCCGGGATGGGCGACATGATAGACGCAGCCGCCGAGCGAGCGGCCGTTCCAGGTATCAATCAAGTCAAACGTCAGCGGCGCATGCACGGGAATGGTCGGATGCAGGCCGGAGGCCGGCTGCCAGGCCTTGAAGCGGACGCCGGCGACCGCCTCGCCGGCGCGGCCGGTCTCGGTCATCGGCATCCGCCTGCCGTTGCAGGTGATGACGTGGCGCCCCTCGACGAATCCCGTGGCCTTCACCTGCAAGCGCTCGACCGAGGAATCGACGTAGCGCACGGTGCCGCCCGAGGTGCCCTCCTCGCCGAGCACATGCCAGGGTTCGAGCGCCTGCCGCAGCTCGAGGCCGACGCCGCCATGATGGACGCGGCCGAAGGCGGGGAAACGGAATTCGAGCTGCGCCCGATACCATTCCGGCTCGACGTCGTAGCCGAACTGCTTGAGCTCGGCGAGCACGCCGAGGAAATCCTCCCAGAGGAAATGCGGCAGCATGAAACGGTCATGCAGTGCGGTGCCCCAGCGCACGAAGTTGCCTTGCTGCGGCTCGCGCCACAGCTTTGCGATCAGGGTACGGATCAAGAGCTGCTGCGCGAGCGACATCCGCGGATCGGGCGGCATTTCGAGCGCGCGGAATTCGACGAGGCCAAGCCGGCCGGTCGGACCGTCGGGCGAGTAGAGCTTGTCGATGCAAATTTCGGCACGATGGGTGTTGCCGGTGATGTCGACCAGGATGTGCCGGAACAGGCGATCGACCAGCCACAGCGGCGCCTCCATGCCCGGCGGCGGCACATGCGACAACGCGATCTCCAGCTCATAGAGCCCGTCATGCCGCGCCTCGTCGATGCGCGGCGCCTGGCTGGTCGGACCGATGAACATGCCGGAGAACAGATAGGACAGCGACGGATGCCGCTGCCAATACAGCACGAGGCTCTTCAGCAGATCCGGCCGGCGCAGGAACGGTGAGTCCTCCGGCTTGCTGCCGCCGACTACGATGTGGTTGCCGCCGCCGGTGCCGGTGTGGCGGCCGTCGATCAGGAAACGGTTGGCCCCTAACCGCGTCTTCGCGGAGTCCTCATAGAGGCCAAGCGTGATGTCGACGGCCTCGCGCCAGCTTTGGGCTGGCTGCACGTTGATCTCGATCACGCCCGGATCGGGCGTCACCTTGATCACCTCGATGCGCGGATCGAACGGGGGCGCGTAGCCCTCGACGTGCACCCGCAGCTGCAGCTCCTCGGCAGCGGCTTCGATCGCTGCGATCAGGTCGAGATAATCCTCGACCTTCTCGACCGGCGGCATGAAGGCGCACAGCACGCCGTCGCGCACCTCGATCGACATCGCGGTGCGCACCGGCAGCGGCTCGGGAATCTCCTTCAGCGCCTGCTGCAGCTCTTCGGACAGCGCGTCGCGCGGCGCCACCGGGTCGCGCTCGACGACGTAGGGATAATCGTCCGGCGGCACATATTCGAGCGAGGCAATCGGAAGCCGCAGGCCCAGCGGCGAGTCGCCGGGCGACAGGAACAGATGGCTGCGCCGGATCTTCCAGCGCTCGCTGCGCCACCGCGCCGGCACGCGATCGCCAAGCGGCGTCCAGCGCTGGATCGGCAGCACGTAGCCTTTCGGTGTGGTCAGGCCCTCGTCGAACACCCGCGCAAGGCGCGCGCGCTCTTCCGGATCGGTCAGTTTCGAATTCGCAGGGGTCACATTTGCCGGCAGGCCCGCTTCACGCTGCAGCCAGAATGCTGGGTCCTCGTAAGCAGGGATGACATAGTCAACGCCCAGGCCAAGCTTGCTTGCGGTCGCCTCGACGAAACGCTGGGCCTCCGCGATCTCGGCCTTGCGCGAATTCTCGATGCCGGCGATCAGCCCGGCATTCCTCCAGATCGGCTTGCCATCCTTGCGCCAGTAGAGGCCGAACGCCCAGCGCGGCAAGCTCTCGCCGGGGTACCATTTGCCCTGGCCGTAATGCAGCAACCCGCCCGGCGCGAACCGCGCCCGCAGCTTGCGGATCAATTCGTCGGCGAGCGCGCGCTTGGTCGGGCCGACCGCGGCGACGTTCCACTCCGGCGATTCCAGATCGTCGACCGAGACGAAGGTCGGCTCGCCGCCCATGGTCAGCCGCGCGTCGTACGCCGCAAGATCGGCATCGACGAGCTCGCCGAGCCGGTCGAGCCGCGCCCAGGATTCATCGGAGAATGGTTTGGTGATGCGCGGCGCCTCGCCGATGCGCTTGACGCTCATCTCGAAGCCGAACTCGACATTGGCAACACCTGCGGTGCCGGTCACCGGCGCGGCCGAGCGATAGTGCGGCGTGGCGCAGACCGGGATGTGTCCCTCGCCCGTCAGCATGCCGGAGGTGACGTCGAAACCGATCCAGCCCGCGCCCGGCAGATAGACCTCGGCCCAGGCGTGCAGGTCGGTGAAATCGCTCTCGACCTCGCGCGGCCCTTCGAGCGGATCGATGTCCGGCCGCAGCTGAATGAGATAGCCGGAGACGAAACGCGCGGCGAGCCCGAGATGGCGCAGCGTCTGGATCAAAAGCCATGCCGAGTCGCGGCAGGAGCCGGAGCCCGCGGCAAGCGTCTCCTCCGGCGTCTGGATGCCGGCCTCCATGCGGATGACGTACCCGATCTTCTTTTGCAGCTGCGCGTTCAGGTCGACCAGGAAGTTGACGGTGCTGTCGGCCTGGCACGGAATCTCCTTCAGGTAAGCCGCCAGCAATGGCCCGGGCTCATCGGTCTCGAAATAGGGCGCGAGCTCGGTCTTGAGATCGCCGGGATATTCGAACGGAAAGCTGTTGGCGTAGGGCTCGACGAAGAAGTCGAACGGATTCACCACCGTCATGTCAGCGGTGAAATCGACCTCGACCTTGAGCTCGGTGGTCTTCTCCGGAAAGACGTAGCGCGCCAGCCAGTTGCCCTGCGGGTCCTGCTGCCAGTTCACGAAGTGATTGGCGGGCGTGACCTTGAGCGAATAGCTTGTGATCGGCGTGCGCGTATGCGGCGCGGGCCGAAGCCGGATGGTCTGAGGCCCGAGATCGATCGGCCGGTCGTATGTGTAGTGCGTGACGTGATGCAGTGCGACTGATATCGACACGGGACCGAGGGCTCCAGCAGCTTTTTTGAGCAGAACACTGCTACCGGTCGACATCAAGCACTAACAACGGGCACGGGGTGCCCACCAGCTGGGCGACCAGCTCACGATCCGTAGCCCGGATGGAGCGCAGCGAAATCCGGGGTCTTCATCCGCAGCAAGAGTCCCGGATTTCGCGGAGCCTGTCATCGGGCGCGCATTTTCGCGCGACCCATTGGCTCCATCCGGGCTACGGGACTAGCGGCCGATCGCGCCGGATACCTGCGAGGCGAGTTGCTCGGCGAGCATGTGATAGCCCTCGGGGGTCAAATGCACACCGTCGGGCTGATGGGGGAGTCCACCCAGCATCCCATTCGGGAGCATGACTACCGCGATGCCACGGGTGCTGAGGCGACTTTGAATATCCGCTGTCCGGTCAGGGCTGCCCTTGCGTCGATCATTGCCGCCTGGCTGCAAAATAACCGCGCGGATCCCGTTCGGGACGGCGCGGTCCAGGCGTTGCAGCATCCCTTCCGTGGTGTCACCGTTGATGCCGGCGTTCACGACACGGACATTCAATCCCTTTGCCCGCAAGATCGCTTCGAGCTGCGCGGGATAGGCCTGGTTGCGCGCTACACCCTTGCCATAGGTATTGCTCGCGCCAAGCGCCACGATGGTTGCGGCGTCAGCCGAACCGGCGCCGAGGCTCAAGGCGGCGAGAAATACGAGGCATCCAACAATTCCCAACGGACGCGCGCGCATGCTTCCTCCGTCCAATCCATAGCTCGGATGGAACGTAGCGTAGTCCGAGAAGCTACATTCGCCAACGTACTTCCCTGTCGTCGCTGCGAAAAGCAGGGACGACGGCGGAGTGAAAGGCTAGATCGTGGCTCTAAACTACATCGTTGCGCCCAGCACCCACGGCGCGAATTCGGCGCCGCCGAAATCAAAGCTCTCGCTCTTGGTCGGCTGGCCCGAGGCGGTCTTGAGGATGCGGTCGAAGATGCGCTGACCGCATTCCTGCACGCTCTCCTCGCCGTCGAGGATGGTGCCACAATTGACGTCCATGTCGTCTTCCATCCGCTTGTACATCGGCGTGTTGGTGGCGAGCTTGATCGACGGCGCGGGCTTGCAGCCGAACACACTGCCGCGGCCGGTGGTGAAGCAGACGAGGTTGGCGCCGCCGGCGACCTGCCCGGTCGCGGCGACCGGGTCGTAGCCCGGCGTGTCCATGAACACAAAACCCTTCTTGGTGACGGGTTCGGCGTAGTTGAGGACGTCGACGAGATTAGTGCTGCCGGCCTTGGCCATCGCGCCGAGCGACTTCTCCAGGATGGTGGTGAGGCCGCCGGCCTTGTTGCCAGGGCTCGGATTGGCGTTCATCTCCGCACCCTCACGCTGGGTGTACTCCTCCCACCAGCGCATCAGGCCGACCAGCTTCTCGCCGACCTCGCGGCTGACGGCGCGGCGAGTCAGAAGATGCTCCGCGCCATAGGTCTCCGGTGTCTCCGAGAGGATCACGGTGCCGCCGTGACGGACCAAGAGATCGCTCGCCGCGCCGAGCGCCGGATTGGCGGATACGCCGGAGTAACCATCCGAGCCGCCGCATTGCAGCGCCACGGTGAGCTCGCTCGCCGGGACCGCTTCGCGCTTGACCTTGTTGGCGTCGGCGAGCGCTTCCTTCACGAAGGCAACGCCTGCTTCCACCGTCTTGCGGGTGCCACCGACCTCCTGGATGTCCATCGCGCGCAGCCGACCCGCAAGCTTCTGCTCCTGCATCAGACCGCCGATCTGGTTCACCTCGCAGCCGAGGCCGAGCACGATGACGTTGGAGAAATTCACATGACGCGCATAGCCGCCGAGCGTGCGGCGGAGCAGCGCCAAGGGTTCGTCCTGGGTCATGCCGCAGCCGGTCTTGTGAGTCAGCGCGACGACGCCGTTGACGTTGGGGAAATCGGCAAGCGGATTATCGCCGGTGAACGGGTTCTTCTTGAACATGTCGGCCACGATGCCGGCGACATGGGCGCTGCAATTCACCGAGGTGAGGATGCCGATATAGTTGCGGGTCGCGACGCGGCCGTCAGCGCGGCGGATGCCCTCGAAGGTCGCCGGCAGATCGAAGTTCGGCACCGGCTTGACGTCGACGCCATAGGCATAGTCCTTGGCGAAATCACCCATGCCGCAGTTCTGCGTGTGCACATGCTGGCCGGGCGCGATCGCCTGGGTTGCAAAGCCGATGATCTGGCCGTAACGCCTAATCGGCTCGCCCTGCGCGATCGGCCTGATCGCGACCTTGTGGCCCGCGGGGATCCGATCGACCGTGGTGACGCCCTCGGTCACCTCAAGCCCCGGCGGCAAGCTCGCGCGCGCGATCAGTACGCTGTCGTCGGCGTGCAGGCGGATCACTTGTGCCGAGGCCATGGGAGTTCTCCTTTGGAGTTTCTTCACCTCTCCCCGCTCTTTGCGGGGAGAGGTCGGATTGCGTCAGCAATCCGGGTGAGGGGCGATGCACATTGCCAATTACACTGACGGTATTCACCGGATGGGGGCCCCTCACCCCAACCCTCTCCCCGCGAAGAGCGGGAAGAGGGGGAGGATAGAGTTACGCCTTGCCGCCGGACTTCTCGCGGGTCGCGTTAACCTGCATCTTGGCGTAGACCTGCATCAGGCCGACTTCGTTCGACAGCGTCACGAGCTTGAAGCCCATGTTGATTGCGCGCACCGCGCCCTCGGCGCCGGAGCAGTGGATGCCCGGGTTGAGGCCGCGCTTGCCGCACTCCTTGATGATCTTCTCGTAGATCTTGAGGATCTCCGGCTCGTCGCGATCGAGCTTCGGCACCAGGCCGTAGGAGAAGCCGAGATCGGACGGGCCGATATAGACGCCATCGATGCCTTCAACATCGAGGATCGCTTCCATGTTCTCGACCGCGGTCTTGGTCTCCATCATCGGCAGCAGCACGATCTCGTCGTTGGCGGTCTGCTGATAGGTGCCGGCCGAGCCGTACATGCCGGCGCGGATCGGGCCGTTGGAGCGCACGCCCTTCGGCGGATACTTTGCGTAGGAGACGAGATTCTTGGCTTCCTGCGGCGTGTTCACCATCGGGCAGATCACGCCATAGGCGCCGCCGTCCAGCACCTTGCCGATGATGCCGGGCTCGTTCCAGGGCACGCGGACCATCGGAGTGACCGGATGGGCATGCATCGACTGGAAGCATTGCACCATCGACTGATAATCCTGCACACCATGCTGCATGTCGACGGTGACGCTGTCGAAGCCGCACTGCGCGATCACTTCGGCTGAAAACCCGGAGGGAATCGCGAGCCACGCGTTCACCACCGCCTTGCCGGATGCCCAAACTTGCTTGACCTTGTTTGCCATTGATCGCGTTTCCCTTTGCGGTTTATTGGGGGACGAGCCTTCAGCTGGTCGCCCGCTGGATAGAAACTTCGCTGACGCCGACTTCGCGCGCGGTATTCACTATCGCCGCCCAGGTGTCGTCAGGCAAGGGGATGCCGTTCCTGGTGCGATCGGCGCGGGTTTTCCGCTCCGGATCGCCCGGAACCAGCACGGAATCTGTTCCCGCGATCGGCTTGGTGGCGCGGATGAAATCGGTGTAGCGGGTGATTTCGCCGTCGAAGAAGTTGCTGGTGTCGATCACCTTTGGGTCGATGTAGAACGCCATCATGCCGTTGGCGAAGCGCCGGTCCGACGACGTCGCGCCGGTGCCGGTCAGCGCACCGCCGAGCAGCTCGCAGATGAAGGCGAGACCCGAGCCCTTGTGATCGCCGAAGGCGCGGATCGCGCCAGTTCCCTTGGTGTGGTCGCGCGGTCCGTCCGGCGTGTACGGACCATACAGCACGTGCGGATCCTCGCTCAGCGTGCCGTCGGCATCGACGAGCGCGCCGATCGGCAGCTTCTTGCCGCCGCGGCTTGCCACCAGGCATTTGCCCTCGGCGACAACCGAGGTCGCAAAATCGAGCACGATCGGATCCTGGCCCTGACGCGGAATGCCGACGCAATACGGCGCCGTGGACAGGCGCTTCTCGACGCCGCCGTAAGGCGCAACCAGCAGCGAGCCAGCCGCGGTCACGAAATGAATTGAAACAAGACCTTCGGCGGCGGCCATCTCGGCCCAGTCGCCGACGCGGCCGAGATGACCGGAGTTGCGCAGCGCGACCGCGGCGAGCCCCGCGTTCTTGCACTTCTCGATGCCGAGCTTGACCGCAACCGGCGTGACGGTCTGGCCATAGCCGAACTTGCCGTCGACCACCGCGAGCGACGGCGTGTCCACCACCACCTCAGGGGTCTGGTTCGGTACGATCGAGCCCATCTTCTTCCACCTGACATAAACAGGCACACGGATCACCCCGTGGCTGTCATGCCCTGTAAGATTCGCGGTCGTCAGGTAGGTCGCGATGCGCTTCGCCTCTTCCGGAGAGGACTCCGAATGGGAAAACACCTCGGACACGAAGTTGATGAGGTTATCGACCTTGATGGTGACCATGAAAAACCAGCTCGCTCAGTAAAGCACGGGACGTTGTCAGGCGTGGGTCTTGGCATGACCGCCGAGATAGGCCGCGGCGATGGCTTCATTGCCCCACAATTCGTCGGGCTTGCCGCCCAGCACGATCCGTCCCGTTTCCAGGACGAAGCCGTGATCAGCGACCGAGAGTCCCATGCGCGCATTTTGCTCGACGAGCAAGACCGTGGTGTCCTTCCTGATCTGCGAAATGATGCGGAACACCGCTTGCACGATCACAGGCGCCAGCCCGAGCGACGGTTCGTCGAGCAGCAGCAGCCGCGGCTTGGCCATCAAGCCGCGCGCCACCGCGACCATCTGCAGCTGGCCGCCCGACAGCGTCCAACCGAGCGCGTTGGAAAAAGCGCGGATGTCCGGAAACAGGTCGAACATCGCGTCGGCCTCGCGCGAGATCTGCGACGCCGACACCTTCCGGTTCGACGCGCCGAGCATGATGTTCTCTTTCACGGTGAGGCCCGGAAACACGCGGCGGCCTTCCGGCACATGCGAGATGCCAAGCCGGACGATCGCTTCCGGCCCGAGGCCCGCGATCGAATGGCCGTCGAACATAATGTCGCCGGAGGCGGGCTTGGCGAGGCCTGAGATCGCGCGCAACGTGGTCGACTTGCCGGCGCCGTTGGCGCCGAGCAGCGTGACCACCTGCCCCTGCTCCACGGCGATGGTGACGCCGCGCAGCGCCTCGATCTCGCCGTAGCGGACCACGAGATTACGGATTTCGAGCAGCGGCATCATTCGCTCCCGAGATAGGCGGAGACGACGTCGGGATGGCGCAGCACCGCCATGGACTCGCCGTCCGCGATGCGGCGTCCGAAGTTCAGCACGGTGATGTGCTGGGCGGCTTCCGAGACCAGCGTCATGTCGTGATCGATGATCAGGATGGTGAGGCCCTGGGCTGCGATGCGCTTCAGCAGCTCATGCAGATCGAGCTTCTCGGTCGAGTTGAGACCGGCCGCCGGCTCGTCGAGCAGCAGCAGTGTCGGGTTCGACGCCAGCGCCCGCGCGATCTCGATCAGGCGCTGATGGCCGTAGGAGAAGCTCGAGATCATTTCGTTGGCGCGGCTGCCGAGGCCGACGAAGGTCAGCGCCTCCATGGCGCGCTCGGTCAGCGCATCCTCGCCCTTCCCGATCATAGTGTTGCCGGGCCGCTCGGCGCCGATCTCGACATTCTCCAGCGCGGTCATCGAACGGAACAGGCGGATGTTCTGGAAGGTGCGTCCGAGGCCGGCGGCCGTGCGCTGATGCGGCGCCATGTTGGTGATGTCGGTGCCGTCGAGCACGATCTTGCCCGCGGTCGCCTTGTAGAGACCGGACAAGACGTTCAGGGTCGTGGTCTTGCCGGAGCCGTTGGGCCCGATCAGCGCATGCACGCTGCCGCGCTTCACCGCGATATCGACGCCGTCGACCGCCTTGAGGCCGCCGAAATGCTTCGAGAGCCCGGTCACTTCGAGCACGATATCGCCGCCTGACGTCGCCGGCTTGAGCTGCAAGGCCGCCGCGGCCGGCGGCGCCTTGGTGTGCGCACGCCAACGCGTGAATGCGTCCGACACAAAACCCCAGATACCGTCGGGCATGAAGCGGATGATCAAAATCACGAACAGGCCGTAGATCGCCAGATAAAGTCCCGGCACGCTCTTGAGGAAGCGCAGCCATTCCGGGATCAGGATCAGGAGGCCCGTGCCGATCACCGAGCCGATCGGCGAGGCCACGCCGCCGAGCAGCGACATGGTCAGGAACACGATCGATTCCGCGAACGAGAACTGGTCCGGGCTGACATAGGCGAAGCCGCCGGCGAACAGGCCACCGGCGAGACCGCCGAGCAACGCGCACAGCCCGAAAGCGTAGATCTTGGTGCGGAACACGTCGATGCCGTTGACGCCGGCCGCAAGCTCGTTGTCGCGCACCGCACGCATGGCGCGACCGAGCTTGGTGTCCGGCAAGTGCCAGACCAGGTAACCGACGATCGCGAGCATCGCGACGCAGAAGGCCAGATAGCTCTGCGAGGACTGGAACAGCTCCGGCCGGCGAATATTGGCGACGCCATCCGGCCCGTGGGTCACGCCGATGGCGTTGATCATCACCAGCGTCACGATCTGCTGGAACGAGATCGTCACCATCGCAAGGTAGTGTCCGCCCAGCCGCAGCGTCGACATGCCGAGAAACGCACCGGCGATCAGCGTGATCGCGCAAGCGCCGGCCAGGCAGAGCCAGAAGTTCAGATGCAGGTCGGCGGTGCCGAGCCCGACCGCATAGGCGCCGAAGCCGAAGAACGCGGCCTGCGCCAGGTTGATCTGGCCGCACAGGCCGAGCACGACCGACAGCCCGAACACCGCGATCGAAAAGGTCGTAGCCTGCAGCAGGATGTTGAGGATGTAACCGTCGAACCGCATGCCGGCGGCGAGCGCCACCAGCACCGCGGCGCCGATGAAATACGGCAGATGACGGATGATCAGCGGCTTCGAGCGCACGGCCGGCGCGGGGATCATGTTGTCGGTGGCGCTCATGCTTTCTCCGCGACACGTTCGCCGAAGATGCCCTGCGGCCGAAACACCAGGAAAGCGATCAGCACCAGGAAGGCAAAGCCGTCCTTGTACGGCACTGAAATATAGGCTGCGCCGAACGTCTCGATGACGCCGAGCGCGAGGCCGCCGACGATGGCGCCGGCGACGTCACCGAAGCCGCCGATGATGGTCGCGGCAAACGCCTTCAGCGCAATCGTCGAGCCCATCTGGATCGAGACGAACAGCACCGGCGCCACCAGGATGCCGGCAAGACCGCCGAGCACGGCCGAATAGATGAAGGTGATCATGATCATGGTGGAAACGGAAATGCCGAGCAGCGAGGCCATCTCCTTGTCCTGCGAGGTCGCCTGCAGCTTCTTGCCGAGCAGCGTCTTCTCGAAGAACCAGAAATTGAACAGCACCAAGAGGATCGTGACACCGATGATCAGAAGATACTGGCTGTCGAGATAGACCGGGCCGAGCTGGATGCCGGGCGTATCGAACCAGCCCTGCAGCACCTGCGGCTGCGGACCATAGATCGCAAGCACCGAGTTCGACAGCAGGATCGAGGCGCCGATGGTGGCGATGATCACGGGCAGATAGGTGCGATTGCGCAGCGGATAATAGACGCCGAGATTGAAGATGACGCCGAACAACGCCATGCCGGCGAGCGCGATCAGGAACGACAGCCAGTAAGGCCAGCCGAGATCGACCGAGAACACCACCATCAGATAGGCGGCGACCATCGAGAACTCGCCTTGCGCGAAGTTCACCACGTTGGTGGCGCGGAAGATCAACACGAAACCGAGCGCGACCAGCGCGTAGACCGCGCCGATGCCGATGCCGGTAAAGAGCAATTGGAGGACGAGATCCATGACGAGCGCTCGATCTGAGAATTGTGCCGCGGACGAAAGGCCTCTCCGAGATGCCCCGGAGAGGCCGAACCGCGATCAATCGTTGAAGTCGATGTGCTTGTCGTAGACGATCTTGCCCTTGTCGTTCTTCACGACGTTGTAGCCGTGCAGACCGTCGCCGTTCTTGTCGAAATTGTATTCACCCTCGGCGCCGGCGAATTTCTGCGTCGCCAGGATGGCGTCGCGGATCTTGTTCGGATCGGTCGAGCCTGCCTTGTTGATCGCCGCCGACAGGATGGTGATCGCATCGTACGGCCAGGCGCTCTGGTTGTCGGGCGCGGTCTTGTAGGCATCGCGATAGGCCTTGCCGAACGCCTTCGCGGCATCGCTTGAATCCTCGGCGAAGTCGGCGACGCCGTAGGTGTTGAACAGCGCGGGGCCGGCGAGCTTGGTCGAGGAGACCGCCACCACCGAGGGCGAGCCGACCCAGGGAATGTTGACGCCGAGCTGGCGCAGCTGCCGGGCAAAGATGCCGAGATCGTTCTCGAAGGTGAAGTAGGTGCCGAGCACGTCAGCGCCGGACTGCTTCACGGCCAGCACGACCGGGGTGAAGTCCTGGCTCTGGTTGGCATAGCCCTGGTCGAGCACCGGCGGCGCGCCGAGCTTGGTCAGCGCTTCGGTGAGCGCCTTGCCGCCTGCGGTGCCGAAGGCGTCGGTGGAATGCACAATCGCCCACTTCTTCTTGCCGAGCGTGTTGACGCCGAAGTCGGCGATCACGCGGCCGGAATAATTGTCGTTCGGACGAAAGCGGAACAGCCAGGGATTGCCGGAATGGGTGAGATCGGGATTGGTGCCGCCGATCATCACCGGCTTGCCGACCTTGATCACGTCGGGCGCCATCGCCTGCACCTGGGTCGAACGGATCGAGCCGAGGAAGGCGACGATGTCGGACTGCGCGGCGAGCTTGGAGAATGCCAGAACGATGCCGGGATTGGTGGTCTGGTCGTCCTCGATGACGAGCTCGACCTGCTTGCCGAGCACGCCGCCGGCCTTGTTGACCGCGGCGAGCGCCAGCTTGGCGCCGTTCTGGGCCCACAGCCCCTGCTCCGCCGCCGGCCCGGTCACCGGCACGCACATGCCGATCTTGATCGTCGCACCCTGCGCCCAAGCGCTGCGCATCAGCACCGGAGCAGCGAGACCTGCCGCCAAGCCGGCGGAAAACTCACGCCTCGTCAGTTTCATTCAATCCTCCCTGTGGTGCGCCGAACTTGCATGTCGGCTGCGTTGAAACGAGCTGACGCGCGTCGATCTGTTGCCCTATCCGCAGCTATCGAATGGCGCGGCGAACAAACGTGAGCACCGCTGCAGCGCACAAGACGTGCAACGGCGACCGTCGATCTGGCGTTTGACGTAGCTAACCATGATTGCACATTGCACGCAATAGCCAAAAGTTCGTTGGCAGCGGTGCGTAAATGCCTGCTACCAACGACCACGGCGCGATCACGTGTTAGTGTGACCGGCGGGCAGTCATCGATGTCGATTCCAAGAGCGAAATCGCAGACCAGACGGAAGCAGCCGGCCTACGCGCTGATTAAGAGCGCATTGGCAAAGCACATCCGCGCCGGTGACGTACCACCTGGCACGGTTCTTTCCGAATCGGCGATCGCGACCTTGTTCGGCTCCAGCCGCTCTCCGGTGCGGCAGGCTTTCGAACAGCTCGAGCATATCGGCCTGGTGCGCCGGTTCGACGGTCGCGGCGTCATCGCCGGCAAGCGCAAGGTCGACCCTCGGCGCGTTCCGATCACGCCGGAAATGTTTGGGCTGACCGACGGCCCCGTCGACGCCGTGCGCAGCGACGCCTGGGATACTCTCTACTACAAGCTCGAACGTGAGATCATTTACCGGTCGCTGTTCGGACGTTTCCGCGTCAGCGAGCTCGCATTGGCGCGGCATTTCCGGGTGGGGCGCACGGTGGCGCGCAACCTGCTGTTACGTGCGCAGGCGATCGGCATCCTCGAGAAGGGCGCCAAGGCGCACTGGTACGTGGTGCCGTTGGACGAGGACCGCCTCCGCGACATCTTCGAGGTGCGCGCAACGCTCGAGCCGCTGCTCCTTAAATCCGCGACGGCGACAATTCCTGCCGCCCTGCTCGACCGGATGGCGGAGCGGCTGCGCGAGGGGATCCGGCACCGCGACCGCGTCGGCGTCGGCGAACTCGATGAGATCGAAGGCGACCTCCATATCCGCTGCCTGGGTTACGGCGCCAATCGCGAGATGATCGAAGCCCTCAAGCGCACCCACTGCGCGTTCGTGATCGGCAAGCACATCCAGGTCGCCCTGACCGCGCCGCAGATCGATTCCTTCATGGACGAGCATCTGGTGATCATCGAGGCTTTGCGCACGCGGGACGGCGACGCCGCGGCGGCGACCTTGCTCCGCCACATCGAATGGTCCCACTCGAAGGTTGCGGGCTGGATCGCCGAATTCCGCGCCATCAACGTGATTTCGCGCGTACCCTACATGGCCTGAGCCGCGAATGCCGCGCATGATCGCAGCTACTCGTCAGCCTCGACCTCGGCGTCATCGGCCGAGCCCATTCCGGCCAGGCTGGCTTCCAGTGCGCCCAGCATCTCCTGCAATTCGGCAAGCTTGCGCGCCCCGAAGCGCCGGGTGATCTCGGCATAGATCGCCTCCGACGTCGGCGCCACCGCCTCGATCAGCTTCAACCCCTTGGCGGAGATCGACACCACCGCGCGCCGCGCGTCGTTCTCCGCCGCCTTGCGCTCGATCAACGCGCGGCCCTCGAGATCGCGAAGGATTCGCGACAGGCTCGGACCGAGCAGAAACGCCATGTGGGCGAGCTCGGTGACCTCGATCTCGTCGACCGCGGTGAGCGCGCGCAGGATCCGCCATTGCTGCTCGGTCAGCCCGTGATTGCGCAGCGACGGACGGAATTGCCGCATCACCGCCTCGCGCGCGCGGAGCAGCGACATCGGCAGCGAGCGCGAGAACTCGCGCATCGGGGTCCGTCGCGCCGCCGCGTCGTCGCCCTGCCCCGGCCGAATGTCGCTCGAATTTTTGCGCGCCATTACCTAATCCTGCGCAACGAAATTTTGCGTTGCAACATGCCTCGATTCAGTTTGCGGGAATTCACTTAACATGTTAATCATCTCCCGACATCCACTTTTGTGTAGCACGCATGGCCCTCTCCAAGGACGATATCCGCGCTGCCGCCGAACGGCTCGACGGCGCGGAAAAGACCCGCAAGCAAATCCGCCAGCTCTCGCTGGAATACCCCCGCATCACCCTCGAAGACGCCTACGCGATTCAGAAGGCCTGGGTCGAGATGAAGGTGGCGCAGGGCCGCGTCGTCAAGGGCCACAAGATCGGCCTGACCTCGAAGGCGATGCAGAGCGCGCTCAATATCGACGAGCCCGATTCCGGAATCCTGCTCGACGACATGTTCTTCGCCGACGGCGGCCCGGTGCCAAGCGACCGCTTCATCGCAACCCGCGTCGAGGCCGAGCTCGCCTTCGTGATGAAGCATCGCCTGGCCGGGCCGAACTGCACGCTGTTCGACGTCCTCAACGCCACCGACTTCGTGGTGCCGGCGCTGGAGATCCTGGATACCAGGGTCGAGCGCGTCGATCCCGAGACCAAGGCGACGCGCAAGATCTTCGACACCATCGCCGATAACGCCGCCAATGCCGGCATCGTGCTTGGCGGCCGGCCGATCCGTCCGCTGGATGCCGATCTGCGCTGGATCGGCGCGCTGTGCTTCCGCAATGGCCAACTCGAGGAAACCGGCCTGGCCGCTGGCGTGTTGAACCATCCGGCGACCGCGGTGGCGTGGCTGGCCAACAAGATCGCACCGAACGGACTGGCGCTGGAGGCCGGCCAGGTCGTGCTGGCGGGCTCCTTCATCCGTCCGATCGAGACCCGCAAGGGCGACACCATCCAGGCTGACTACGGACCGTACGGTTCCGTAAGCTGCCACTTCGCCTGACGCCTTCAGCAGGAGCGCTGCATGCCGCATTTCACGCTTGAATACTCCGCCAATCTCGACGATCTCGTCGACATGGGCGCGGCGGTCGAACTGGTCCGCAGGGCCGCGGTTGAGACCGGCATCTTCCCGCTCGGCGGCATCCGCGTCCGCGCCGTCAGATGCGAGCACTATGCGATCGCCGACGGCCGCGAGAATTACGGCTTCCTCGACATGGTGTTGCGGCTCGGCGAAGGCCGCGATCTCGCCACCCGCAAGAAGGCCGGCGAGCACATCTTCAAGGCGCTCTCGGCCCATCTCGATCCGGTCTTCGCCAACAGCAAATTCGCCCTGTCGTTCGACATGCAGATCAACGACAAGGAAACCAGCTGGAGGCGCAACAACATCCACGATGCACTGAAGGTGGAGACGGTCAATGGATAAAGCGACAGCGAAATCGTCAGCCGACGTGTTCCAGGCCAACCGCGATCGCGCCGGCCCGCTGCTCTCAAAGCTGAAGGCCGAAGGGATCGGCCATGTGATCGACGGCAAGATCGTGCCGGCGGCCTCCGGCCAGACTTTTGAGACGAAATCGCCGATCGACGGCACGGTGCTGGCGACGGTCGCACGCGGCAATGCCGAGGATATCGACCGTGCCGCGGCCGCTGCGTCCAAGGCCTTCAAGGCCTGGCGCGACATGCCGGCGGCGCAGCGCCGCAAGCTGCTGCATCGCGTCGCCGATGCGATCGAGGCGCGCGCTGACGACATCGCCGTGCTCGAATGCATCGACACCGGCCAGGCGCACCGCTTCATGGCCAAGGCCGCGATCCGCGCGGCGGAGAATTTCCGCTTCTTCGCCGACAAATGCGGCGAGGCCCGCGACGGCCTCAACATGCCTTCGGAAGAGCACTGGAACATCTCGACCCGCGTGCCGATCGGGCCGGTCGGCGTGATCACGCCGTGGAACACACCGTTCATGCTCTCCACCTGGAAGATCGCGCCGGCGCTCGCGGCCGGCTGCACGGTGGTGCACAAGCCGGCCGAATGGTCGCCCGTCACCGCCGATCTGCTGGTCAAACTCGCAAAACAGGCCGGCATCCCCGACGGCGTGCTCAACACCGTGCACGGCTTCGGCGAAGAGGCCGGCAAGGCGTTGACCGAACACCCCGCAATCAAGGCGATCGGCTTCGTCGGCGAGAGCGCGACTGGCTCGGCGATCATGGCGCAGGGCGCACCGACCTTAAAGCGGGTGCATTTCGAGCTCGGCGGCAAGAACCCGGTGATCGTGTTCGACGATGCCGATCTCGACCGCGCGCTCGACGCCGTCGTGTTCATGATCTACTCGCTCAATGGCGAGCGCTGCACGTCGTCGAGCCGGCTGCTGGTTCAGGAGAGCGTCGCCGGGAAGTTCATCGAGAAGCTGACCCAACGCGTGAAGGCGCTCAAGGTCGGTCACCCCCTCGATCCCGCCACCGAGATCGGGCCGTTGATCCATGAGCGGCATCTCGCCAAGGTCTGCAGCTATTTCGACGTCGCCAAGAACGACGGCGCCACGATCGCAGTCGGCGGCAAGCCGCATGACGGCCCCGGCGGCGGCCACTATGTGCAGCCGACGCTGGTGACCGGCGCAAACGCAAAAATGCGCGTCGCGCAGGAGGAGGTGTTCGGCCCGTTCCTGACCGTGATCCCGTTCAAGGACGAAGCTGACGCCATCGAGATCGCCAACGGCGTGCAATACGGCCTGACCGGCTATATCTGGACCGGCGACATGGGCCGCGCGCTGCGCGTGGCGGATGCGCTGGAAGCAGGTATGATCTGGCTCAACTCGGAAAACGTCCGCCATCTGCCGACCCCGTTCGGCGGCATGAAGTCGTCAGGCATCGGCCGCGACGGCGGCGACTATTCGTTCGACTTCTACATGGAAACCAAGCACGTCTCGCTCGCGCGCGGGACGCACAAGATTCAGAAACTGGGAATTTGATTGCGCGTCGTTCCGGGGCGGCGCGTAGCGGCGAACCCGGAACCTCGAGATTCCGGGTCCGGTCCTTCGGACCATCCCGGAATGACGGACACAAATTGAGGAAACACCGATGCCCGTTCCGACGCACGTTTTCGATCCGCCGTTCAACATCATCCGCTGCAGTCACGCCGTGCTCGACGTCACGGATCTCGACAAGAGCGCCGCCTTCTACGAGAAGACCATCGGCCTCCACATCGAGGACCGCGACGACAAGTCGGTGTATCTGCGCGCCAGCGAGGAGCACCAGCATCACTCGGTGGTGCTGCGCAAAGCACCGAAGGCGGCCTGCAACCGGCTCGGCTTCAAGGTCGGCAATGACGGCGACCTCGACAAGGCGGCTGCCTTCTTCTCCGAAAACGGCATCGCCTATGCCTTCGTCGACCAGCCGTTCCAGGGCCGCACCCTGCAATTCACCGATCCGTTCGGCTTTCAGATCGAGCTCTACGCCGCGATGGAGAAGCGCCCGCATCTGCTGCGGCGCTACGATCTCTACAAGGGCTGTCATCCGCAGCGACTCGACCATTTCAACGTGTTCGCCGCCGAGGTGCAGGACACCGTCGACTTCTACGCCCGGCTCGGCTTCCGTCTCACCGAATATGCCGAGGAGGACGGCGACAACGGCCGCATCGCAGCCGCCTGGATGCACCGCAAGGGCAACGTCCACGACTTCGCGATCACCAACGGCCGTGGCCCGCGCCTGCACCACATCGCCTATTGGGTGCCGACCGCGATGAACATCGTGCATCTCTGCGACGTGATGGCCTCCTCCGGCTTCCTCAAGAACATCGAGCGCGGCCCGGGCCGGCACGGCATCTCCAACGCCTTCTTCCTCTACATCCGCGATCCCGACGGTCATCGGATCGAGCTTTACACCAGCGACTATTTCACCGGCGATCACGACCATGAGCCGCTGCGCTGGTCGCTGCGCGATCCGCGCCGCCAGACGCTGTGGGGCGCGCCTGCGCCGCGCTCCTGGTTCGAGGAAGGCTCGACCTTCGCCGGCCAGGCGGTGCGCGAGCCGCGGTTCGTCGCCGACGTGCTGGTTGCGGATTGAAGACGAACGCAACGAACACCACGTCGTCCCGGCGAAGGCCGGGACCCACAACCACCGAATAGGGTTGCCGAAAGAATGTCTAGCCGCGTACCCATTCCGATGGCCGCGGCGTATGGGTCCCGGTCCCCGTGCGCAACTGCGCACTAGGCCGGGACGACACCAATGAATGGATTTCCGATGTCAGCCCCTCGCCTCGCCACCTATTCCGTCAACGGCGCCACCAGCTACGGCGCCGTCACCGACACCGGCATCGTCGACCTCTCGTCGCGCTTCGCCAAGGACTATCCGACGCTGCGCGAGGCGATCGCCGCCGGCGCGCTGAGCAGGCTCGTGGAAGACGCCGCCAGGCGCGCACCCGACCATGCGCTCGACGCAGTCGACTGGCAGCCGCCGATCCCGGCGCCGGAAAAAATCATCTGCATCGGCGTCAACTACCCGGACCGCAATGCCGAATACAAGGACGGCTCGGACGCGCCGAAATACCCCAGCATGTTCCTGCGGGTGCCGCGTTCCTTCGTCGGCCACAACACGCCGGTGGTGCGGCCGCGCATCTCGCCGCAGCTCGACTATGAGGGCGAGCTGGTGCTGGTGATCGGCAAGGCCGGCCGGCACATTGCGGAGAGCGCCGCGCTCGATCACATCGCCGCGATCACGCTCTGCAATGAAGGCACCATCCGCGACTGGGTGCGCCACGCCAAGTTCAACGTCACCCAGGGCAAGAACTTCGATTCCACCGGCAGCCTCGGTCCGTGGATCGTGCCCTACACCGGTGAAGCGCAGATCGCCGATATCCGCCTGACCACGCGGGTGAACGGCGAGACCCGCCAGGACGACCGCACCTCGCGCTTGATCTTCGGCTTCCGCTACCTCATCAACTACATCTCGACCTTCACGACGCTGGTTCCAGGCGACATCATCGTCACGGGGACGCCGACCGGTGCAGGTGCGCGATTCGATCCGCCGCGCTACCTGAAGCCCAGCGATGTCGTCGAGGTCGAGGCCGAAGGCGTCGGCATCCTGCGCAACAACGTCGTCGACGAAGCTACCTAACCTCGCAAGCAAAGTGGACAGTGCCATGACCTCAACATCCGGCGGCGAAGCGATCGTCAACGGCCTCGTCGCCCACGGCGTCGACACCGTGTTCGGCCTGCCCGGCGCGCAGATCTATGGCCTGTTCGATGCCTTCCACCAGGCCCAGCTCAAGGTGATCGGCGCCCGGCATGAGCAGGCCTGCGGCTACATGGCGTTCGGCTATGCGCGCTCCAGCGGCAAGCCCGGCGTGTTCAGCGTGGTGCCCGGCCCCGGCGTGCTCAACGCCTCGGCGGCGCTGCTCACCGCATTCGGCTGCAACGAGCCGGTGCTGTGCCTGACCGGCCAGGTGCCGACGCAATTCCTCGGCAAGGGCCGCGGCCATCTGCATGAGATGCCGGACCAGCTCGCGACGCTGCGCACCTTCGTGAAATGGGCCGACCGGATCGAATATCCTGACAACGCGCCCGCGCTGGTGTCGCGCGCGTTCCAGGAAATGCTGTCGGGCCGGCGCGGCCCGGCTTCGCTGGAGATGCCGTGGGATGTCTTCACCCAGCGCACTCAGGTCGCAGCCGTCAAGCCGTTCGATCCGTTGCCGGCGCCGCAGCCCGATCCGGACCGCATCAGGGCGGCCGCCGACCTGATCGCCGGCAGCAAGGCGCCGATGATCTTCGTCGGCAGCGGCGCCATCGAGGCGCGCGAGGAGATCCTTGAATTGGCAGAGATGATCGACGCACCGGTCGTCGCATTCCGCAGCGGCCGCGGCATCGTCTCCAACGCGCATGAACTCGGGCTCACCATGGCTTCGGCCTACAAGCTCTGGCCGAAGACCGATCTGATGATCGGCATTGGCACGCGCCTCGAGCTGCCGACCATGTCGCGCTGGCCCTACCAGCCGGCCGGACTGAAATGCGTGCGCATCGACATCGATCCGGTCGAGCTGCGGCGCTGGCCGGCTGATGCTGGTGTGATCGCGGACGCCAGGGCCGGCACCGCCGATCTCGTCGCCGCTGTGCGCAAGGTGGGCTACCGCAAGACCTCCGGCCGCCGCACCGCGATCCGCGAGGCAACGGCCGCGACCGAGCAGGAGATCCAGCGCATCCAGCCCCAGATGGCCTATCTGAAGATCCTGCGCGAGGTGCTGCCGGCCAACGCCATCGTCACCGACGAGCTGTCGCAGGTCGGTTTCGCCTCCTGGTATGGCTTTCCGATCTACGAGCCGCGAACCTTCGTCACCTCGGGCTATCAGGGCACGCTCGGCTCGGGCTTCCCGACCGCGCTCGGCGCCAAGGTCGCCAACCCGAACAAGCCGGTGGTCGCGATATCAGGCGACGGCGGCTTCATGTTCGGCGTGCAGGAACTCGCCACCGCCGTGCAGTTCAAGATCGGCGTGGTGACGCTCGTCTTCAACAACAACGCCTATGGCAATGTCCGCCGCGACCAGCGCGAGCGCTTCGATGGCCGCGTCGTCGCCTCCGACCTGGTGAATCCGGATTTCGTGAAGCTTGCAGAATCCTTCGGCGTCGGCGCCGCGTGCGTCACCTCGCCCGACCACTTCCGCCCCGTGCTGGAGAAGGCGCTGGCCGACGGCGGGCCTTACGTGATTTCGGTAGAAGTCCCGACGGATTCGGAAGTCAGCCCCTGGGCGTTCATCCACCCGGCGCGGAACAGCTAGGCGGCTTTCGCGCCGCGTTGCAGCCGTGACGCGGCGATCACGAGCAGGCCGGCGCCGGCGACCGACCAGCAGGCGACCGGCGCCCAGTGCACCAGCGGCGCATAGTCCGGCATCTTCTGCAGGCCGCCCGCGACCGCCGCCATCCGCGCAAAGGTCGCAAGCGCCAGCGCCGAGAAGACGAGGCCGGTGACCTTGCCTTCCGCGCCGGTCTCCCCGATCGCGAGCGCAGCAGACACCGCGCTCATCAGCATGCAGCCCCAGGCGGCCCCCGCCATGAATTGCGCCACGATCAGGACGCTGAGGCTGCCGGCGATCTCCGCGGCGACGATCGCGAACGCGCCAAGCAGTCCCGCCGCGCCCATCACGATCAGGCCGCCGCGATGCTTGACGACGATGCTTGCCGGAAACATCGCGATGTTGAAGCCGATCCAGAATACCGGCATCAACCATTGCAGCTCGTCCGCCTTGGCAAAGCGCAAATAGAACGGCGCGCTGTTGATGTTGAAGTGCAGCTGGTAGCCGAGCGACAGCAGCACCATCGATCCGATCAGGAACATCGGCACCGCCCCGAGCCGCTTGGCCGGGGGCACAAGCCGCGCCGGCTGCGCCTCCGCCGCGATGCGGCGCTCGATCCCCGAGAAGGCCAGCGCGGTCAGCAGCAGCACGGCGCCCGACAGCACGAACGGCAGCCGCGCATCCTGATTGCGCAGCACGACGCCAAGATAGGGCGAGACCGCGCCCGCGATGCCGTAACCGAGCATCGCCAGCGCCGCGAGGAACGGGACCGAGGGTTGCGCGCGATACTTGCCGAGCAGCGTGAGCGGCGGCGCACGCAGGGCCGACGACGTCACGGCCCAGATCACGATCAGCACGATCAGCCAGACCTTTGCTCCCGGCCCAGTGCCGGCCACGTAAGGCAGCGCGATGAAGGCGGCGCAGGAGATCGCGGCAAGGATACCGACGAACAAGCCAAGGCGGCCGACCAAGCTCGAAATCCTGTCGGCGGCCATGCCCATCGCGGTGTCGGTGACGGTGAAGATGCCCTGATCCATCATCAGGATCAGGATCACGGTCGCCGGCGCGATGCCGACATCGGCGCACAGCTTCGGCAGATAGATCAGGTAGGTGGTCCAGCCCAGCGTGAACACGAGCTGCAGCACGGCGAGATAGACGCCGGTGAGGTTGACGGCGCGGTCGGCCTTGGCGGTCATGAGCCAAGTCTAGACCACCCGCCCGATTTGCGGGAGGGGAGTCAGCGCACCTTGCGGAAGGTCAAATTGATGCGCTGGCGGCCGAGCACGCTGTGCTCGCCGTCGGCGAGCGGTGCCACGCCGTGATAAAATAACCGTGACGGTCCGCCCCACACCGCAACATCGCCATGCTCGAGCCGATAGCGGCGCGGCGTGTCGCTGCGCTTCAGGCCGCCGAACAGGAAGATCGCCGGCAACCCGAGCGAGATCGACACGATCGGTGCGCGGTAGTCGAGCTCGTCCTTGTCCTGATGCAGCGACAGTTTTGCGCCGGGGACGTAGCGGTTGATCAGGCAGGCCTCAGGCGCGAAGCCGTTGAAGCCGGCTTCTTCAGCGGCGCCGGCGGCAAGCCTGCGCAACACCTCCGGCATTTCAGGCCAGGGCTGCCCCGAGTCGGGATCGATCGGATCATAGCGATAGCCGCCGGGATCGGAGACCCAGCCGAGGCTGCCGCAATTGGTCATCGCGACCGACATGCGGTGGCCGCCCGGCGTGATCAGATGCCGGAACGGCGCCTGCTTGACGATGACGCGCAATGCTGGGATCAGCTCGGCCTCGAACGGCCGGACAAAGCCGCGCAGCAGCACCGCGCCATCCGCGATCGTCTCGCGCGACGGCCGTGCATCGCCAATTGTCTCGAACAGATCAGCGGCCACGCCTCTCTCGCACTCACTTCGCGTCGTGGAAGATCACACCAACGGTGTGGCGGTGGCCGGAGCGAATCCGGCTGACGCCGTGGCGCAGATTGACACGATACGGTCCGCGCGTCCCCTGCACCGGGCGATGATGCACGGCAAAGGCCACCGCATCGCCCTTGGTCAGCGGCACCACCTCGGGCCGCGACTGCATCCGCGGCCGCTGCTCGGTCAGCACGAATTCGCCGCCGGTGAAATCGCGCCCCGACTGCGACAGCAGGATCGCGACCTGGATCGGAAACACGTGCTCGCCGTAGAGATCCTGGTGCAGGCAGTTGTAGTCGCCTTCGCCATATTGCAGCAGCAGCGGCGTCGGCCGCGTCTGTCCGGCGTCGTGGCAGCGCTTCAGGAACACCGCATGCGACGTGGGATATCGGATCTCGATCCCCATCGTCTCGTTCCAGCGATTGGCTGTCGCGGTCAGCCGCGCATAGAGCGCGGGCCGAAGCTCCGCGATCAGGTCCGGCAGCGGATACGAGAAATATTTGTACTCGCCGCGGCCGAAGCCGTGACGGCCCATCACGATCCGGCTGCGGAACTGGCTGTCGTCGGGATAGAGCGCGGCGATGGCATCGCATTCCTCAGGTGTCAGCAAGCCGTTGAGGACGGCGCAGCCCTGCCCGTCGAGATCGGTCGTGATCCGGTCCCAGTCGAGCGCGTCGACGCGGGCGAGAATGCCGGGGGCTGGGCGGGTGATGGTTTTGGCTGTTGCTGTCATGGGACGGAATCTGGCCCCTGATTGTGGCCCGCGCCACCCGATTTCCGATCGAAATTGCGGTGTCGTCCCGGCGAATGCCGGGATCCATGACCACCGTCGTCAGCTGTTGAGATCGCTGGGGCCACAGCGTGCCAACCACAATGCCCTGTGGTTATGGGTCACGGCTTTCGCCGGGACGACACGTGGAGCGAGTGTTAGCCGACATTTTCTGGCACGACTTGCGCAGAGAGAAATCAGCCCCTGACCGGCAGCGTCACCACATCGTAGCCGTGGCTGATCTTCCGCTTCAGCACCGGGTCTTCCAGTTCGAACTCGAAGCGGCTGGCGGGGCGGATGCCGCCCTTGGCGGCGAAGGTGCCGCCGAACATGGCGCAGCCGTCGGGCAGCGCGCCCTGGTCGAAGCCGCGCGCGATCAGGTCCTTCACCGGCAGCATGTGATCGAGCGTGCCTTCCTGGTAGAGCACGCGCTGGCCGCCGATTGTGGCCCAGGAGCGCAGGACCAGCTGGTCCCAGTGATCAATCACATCCTCGAGTTCCCACAGCTCCGACGCCATCGGCTTGTCGCACATCTGCTTCGACACGGTGACGCTGTAGCTCTCGACCTTGCGGTCGGTGTGGTCGGAGCCGCAGCCGACGAAGATGCGGCCCTGCCAGCCGATCAGCACGAACTCGACCTCGCCGCTCGAGTCCTCGCCGCAGACCTCGATGATATCGGCGAAGGTGAGCCGGCGCGCCGAGCAGCGGTAGTAGATCGGCGTGGTCGCGGGTCGTGCGATGCCGAGCGCCTCGAGCTCGGCGATGTGCTTGTCGCGCGCCACCGGGTCGCGGCCCGTCCACCCGGCGATCACGGCCTGCCTGATTTCCAGTGCGAGCGGAGTGGCGACGCCCTTGTCGTCGACATTGAAGGTGAGATCAAACACGGATCACGGTCTCCATTCCCGCAGCGAGTTCGAAGATGCGCCGGTCCGAACCGCCGGCGGCGGCGAGCATCAGGCCGACCGGCGCCTCGCCCTCGCGATGCGCGGGCAGCGAGATCGCGCAGCCGTCGAGCACATTGATCAGCGTGCAATTGCGCAGCGCGCGCAAATTCTCGGTGGCGAACGCCTTGTCGTCGGCGAGGCTGGCGATCGTTGGCGGCAGGTTCGCCGTGGTCGGCAGCACCATCGCATCATAGGGCGCGATCCGCGTCTCGGTGCGGGCGATGAAGGAGCGGCGCGCGTTGAGCAGATCGATATAGTCGGCGGCCGGAAAGCCCTCGCCGCGCTGGATGCGCACGGCGACGCGCGGATCGTAGATATCGCCCTTGCTGGCCAGCAGGAAGCGATGCCAGGCATAGCTTTCGGCGGCGGCAAAGCCGCCCTTGGCGTTCATGACGCCGACATCGAGCAATTCGGGCACCTCGATCCGCTCGATCAAGGCGCCTGCGCGCGACAACGAAGCGAGCGCGCGCTCGAAGGTTTTCGCGACGGCATCATCGAGGTCGTCGAGCGCGACCGTGGTCGGCACCGCGAGCCGCATGCCTTTGACCGGACGCGGCGTGAGCGACGTTACCGGCTGGTCGGCGAGCACCGCGTCGAGCGCGGCGCAGCAGGCCACCGAATTGGCCAGCGGGCCGTAGCTGTCGAGCGTGAACGACAGCGGTACGCCGCCATCGAGCGGAATCCGGCGCTGCGTCGGCTTGTAGCCGACGATGCCGTTGAAGGCCGCCGGAATCCGGCAGGAGCCGCCGGTGTCGGTGCCGAGCGCGCCGAACGCCATGCCGTCGGCGATCGAGACCGCCGCCCCCGAGGACGAGCCGCCCGGTACGTGGCCGACGCTCCGGTTCCAGGCGCTCTTCGGCGTGCCGTAATGCGGATTGATGCCGATGCCGGAATAGGCGAACTCGGTCATGTTGGTGCGGCCGATCACGACGAAGCCGGCGCGCTTGAGCCGCGCCACCACCGGCGCATCGGCCTCCGCCGGCGCGGAATCCTCCAGCGCCCGCGAGCCCGCCCGCGTCACCTGCCCCTTGATGTCGAACAGGTCCTTGATCGAGACCGGAATGCCGGCAAAGGGCGACGGCGCCGCATTGGCCTTGCGCAGCCGGTCCATGGCGTCGGCGGCCTCGAGCGCGGCGTCGCGGTCGACATGGATGAAGGTGCGCTGGCCCTCGCCTGAGGGTTCAGCGATCCTGGCGATGCACTGCTCGACGAGCTTGCGGGCAGAGGTCGCGCCGCCGGCGAGATCGGCGGCAAGGGAGGCGAGTGTCGGATTCTTGGGCATGGCTTTCACTTCACGGCTTGCACTTCATGGCTTGCAATTCAAAGCTCTTGCAGCTGATTGTCACCCGAACCGGGGCCGATTTCCAGCCCACCGGCCCTCACCTCGCATCACTTGAGCCCGAAATAGGCGCGGTGCAGCGCTTCATTGCCGCTCATCTCAGCAACCGTGCCGGAGAAGCGGATCCGCCCGCCTTCCAGCACGAATACGCGGGTGGCAATCTCGAGAAAACCGATATTTTGCTCGGCGATCAAGAGTGCCAGTCCGCGGCCCTGCAGGCTCGACAGGGCGCGCAGGACCTCCTTGACGAACAGTGGCGACAGCCCGGCCGAGGGCTCGTCCATAACCAGCAGCTTCGGCTCGGCCGACAATGCCTTGGCGATGCCGAGCATCTTGCGCTGACCGCCGGACAGGCTCGACGCGGGATCGCGGCGCTTGTCGCGCAGCACCGGGAACAGGCCGTACAGTTCGTCGACTCGCGCGCCCGGATTGGCATGCCCCAGCGCCTGTGCGCCGACGCGGATATTTTCCTCGATCGACAGGTCGGGAAACACTGCAAGCTCCGACATGTAGGTCATGCCGCGCTTCATCCGGTCCGACGAGCGCATCCTGGTGATGTCCTCGCCGCCGAGCTTGATGTGGCCGCTGCGGGCTTCGATCAGGCCGACTAGCGACTTCAGGAACGTGGTCTTGCCCGCGCCGTTGGCGCCGAGCAGCAGCACGGTCTCGCCGGGGCGGACGTCGAGATCGACGCCCCACAACACCTGCATGGTGCCGTAGCCGGCATCGATGCCCCTCGTGTCCAGAAGCGGCACCGCATCAGTGGGCATGCTCGCCTCCCAAAAATACCTCGATCACCTGCGGCTCGCGCACCGCGGTCGCGAGCGTCCCCTCGAATATCTCCTTGCCCGCATTGAGCACGATGACGCGGTCGGTGATCTGCTCGATGAAGCCCATCAGGTGCTCGACCACGATGATCGCCATGCCGGTCGCGGCCAAGGCCTTGATGCGGCCGGCGATCCAGTCGAGCTCCGCCGGGTTGAGGCCGGCGGCGAGTTCGTCGAGCAGCAACAGCCGCGGCCGCGTGGCGAGCGCACGGGTCAGATCGAGCATCTTCTGCTGCGCGCTGTTGAGATCGGCGGCCGGACGGTCGGCAACCTCCTTCAGCCTGAAATCCTCGAGCAGTTCGGCGATCGACGGCGCACCGGTGGCGCTGCCATAGGCCAGCGCCACCTGGATGTTCTCGCGCACCGTGAGCGACAGGAACGGCTTCGGCACCTGGAAGGTACGGTTGATGCCGCGGTGAACGAGCTTGTGCGAGGCGACGCCGCCGGCGGACGCGCTGTCGAACACAACCTCGCCGCCATCGGGCGCATAGAGACCGGAGATCACATTGATCGCCGTGGTCTTGCCGGAGCCGTTCGGGCCGACCAGGCCGAGGATCTCGCCCGGTACGACGTGAAAGCTGAGGCCGTCGAGCGCATGGAAGCCGCCGAAGCGCTTGACCAGCTTGGAGACCTTGAGGATCGGGGTTTTCTCAGGGGACATGCCACCCCCTGCGGGTTGCCAGCGACACCAGCCCTGCGGGCAGGAACAGCACCAGGCCCATGATCAGGAGGCCATAGATCAGCTGGAAGTATTGCGGCGTGGTGAAGCCGATCAAATTGTAGATGCCGTAGAGGATCAGCACGCCGACGATCGGGCCGGTGATAGTGGCGACGCCGCCGAACAGCGCGAACACGATCGCGAAGATCGAGAACTCGCCGGAGAACACGTTGTCCGGATAGAACACCGAGACGTACCAGGCGTAGATACCGCCGGCGAGGCCGGCGACCAGCGCCGAGGCGAGCCAGGCGATCACCCGCATCTTCACGATATTGACGCCGGCCATCGAGGCCGACACCGCATCCTCGCGCACGGCCTGAAGCGCCAGCCCGAACGGCGAGTTCTTGAGATAGACCACCGCACCGACGGTCAGCGCCATCACGACGACGGCCGCATAGTAGGCGTGGGTCGGGTTGAAGGTGCCGGTGAGCGAGACGCCGTAGGGGCCCTTGGTGATGCCTTCCAGCGCCGGGTTGGCAACAAAGTGCAGCACCGCGAGCGAAGCCGCGAGGTTGGCGATCGCGAAATACGCGCCCGACAGCCGCAGCAGCGGTGTCAGCAACAGGCCGAGCGCGACCGCCACGACGCCGCCGACCAGCACGGAGAGCGGCGCGGGCGTCTGCAGATGCATCACCATGATGGCGAAGCCATAGGCGCCGGCGCCGAAGAAGCCGACATAACCGAACGGCAGATAGCCGGTGAAGCCATAGATGATGTTCACGCCCTGCGCGAGGATCAGGAAGATCACGAAGTTGAACAGCAGCAGATGGTTTTGATAGACGCCGGGCAGCAGCGCGAACACTACCACCAGCGGCGCCAGGATGAACAGCAGGTGCTTCGATGCGTTATGCAACGCGCACCCGCCTTCCGAGCAGACCGCTCGGGCGCAACAACAGGATCACGATCAACAACACATAGGGCAGCAGGTCGGCCCAGGAACTGAGATAGGTCTGCACCAGCATGTAGCACAGGCCGTAGACGACGCCGCCGAGCGCGGTGCCGAGCGGATTGCCGAGCGAACCCAGCACGACGATCGCAAACGACGTCACGGTCGCATCGGCGCCGAACGCCGGCGTCACCGAGCCGAACATGAAGGGCGCGAACACGCCGGCGACCGCCGCGATGCCGAGACCGATGCCGAACGCCGCCGCCGAGACGCGATCGACATCGATGCCGGTCGCCAGCGCCTCGTCACGGCGTGACATCACCGCGCGTGTCAGGGTGCCGAGCCGCGTGTGGTAGAGATAGAGGTAGATCAGCGCGATCGCGATCAGGCTGGTGATCGCCGCGATCACCCAGGGCGCGGGAAAGCCCTGGCCGAAGATCTGGATCGGCCCTGCCCCGCCCGCCTTGCCGCCGAACCACTTCACCTTGATGGTCGTGAACACGGTGCCGAGCAGCCGGCTCTGGATCGAGCGCTCGCTGGTGCCGGCGAAGATCGTGGTGACGGCTTCGATCACCTGCGACAAGCCGAAGAACAGGATGATCGACAGCATTTCCGGATTGGCCGAGCCCTGCAGCCGCGGCACCAGCACCCAGTACAGCAGCACGCCGACCAGCACGAACACCACGAAGGCGAGCGGCACCGCGAACAGCGGGTCGATGCCGGCGATGCCGACCACGCCGAGCGCGATGAAGGCGCCCAGCATCAGGATGTCGCCATGCGCAAGGTTGACGATGCGCATGACGCCGAACACGAGATTGAGACCGATGCCGACCAGGCTGAAATACAACCCGAACAGCACGCCGGCAACGAGCGCATAGGTCATGCTACCCGCTCACCGCCGAAGGTTACGCCTGCCGCACTCACCTGCATCACGGCGCCGGATAGATCGGCTTGCCGGTGGCGGTCTCGCGCGGATAGATCGAGACGAACTTGATGTGATCGTGCTCGTCGACCGTGAGCTGGCCGAGCGGCGTCAATTCGCCGATCTGGCCGCCGGTCTCATCCAGCGCGAAGGTGCCGTCCAGCGTCTTGAGCTGGCCGCTGAGCGAGAACACCGCGCGGCGCAGCTCCATCTGGTCGAGGCTGGTCGCAACCGACAGCGTCTTCTCGATCACCAGCGCGGTGGTGTAGCCGGCGACCGCGTTGAAGCCGAACTCCATCTTGCCGTCGTTGTACTTCTTGGTCCAGGCGGCGCGGAAATCCTTCATGTTCATCCCGAAATTGACGGGATAGTCCAATTCGGACGGCGGCACATAGGTCCAGATGTGCTCGAGGCCCTTGGCGCCGACATTCTTCTCGAGCAACTCGGTCTCGAGGCCGGCATAGATCGCGAACAGCATCTTGAACTTGGTGCCGACGTCCTGGACGTTGCGCAGGAAGGCGATGTCGTTCGGCGCATAGCCGAAATGGATCACCGCGTCAGGATTGGCGTTGCTGATGTTGTTGATGATGACGTTGTAGTTGGTGGTCTCGGTCGGAACGCCCTGGTCATAGACGATCTCGATCGGCGCGCCGGACTCCTTGACGAACTTGCGGAACGCGTTGGCCTGGGTACCGGTGAACTCGTTGGTCGAATAGAGGATGGCGACCTTCTTGATGCCGAGGCCCGGGCCGTCATGACTGATGAAGTCGGCGACCGGCTTCGGCCACACCGTCGACACGGGGTCGGCCATCAGCGCGATGTAGGGATTGTCCTTGGAGAAGAAGCTCGCGCCGGTGCCGGTCTGGTCGAACAGGAACATCTTGTGGTCGCGCGCGATCGCAACCGCGGGCGCCGTCAGCACCGATCCGGAATCGGCGACCAGGAGGTCGACCTTATCTTGGGTGACGAGCTGATTATAGAGCGTCGAGGCGGTCGCGGTGTTGCTCTGGTCGTCATAGGAGACGAGCTTGATCGGGATCTTCTTGTCGAACGCCTTCACGAACACGCCCCCCTCGGCGTTCTTCTGCTCGACCCACAATTTCAGCGAGCTGTAGACCGGCATCGAGATCGAGGCGTAGCGCCCCGACGACGCATAGAGCGTGCCGATCTTGATCTCCGACGGTGCGTCGGCGGCCATCGCCTGCGTGGCAAATGCGAGGCTGGCAGCGAGTGCCGCGCCGATGATCCTCAGCATGATATTGTTCCTCCCGGCTATCTTGAACGTGTCTTGGACGTGTCTTGAACCGCGGCCCTTCTACGCGCCGGATCGGAGCGGCACAAGCATCGCGGCCTTAGCAATTGTGCGAGGGGCGGAATATGCGGCATGCGCGGGACACAGGCCGCCGCGCGGAGCATGGATGGACCGTTGACGGGCCTTGGTTCAATGGCGCATCAAGGCTGTAACGATTTCGGGAGGAGACATCAGACATGGCCGAGCCCGCGCGCGCGAAACCAAAACCGACACCGGAGACCCAGCATTTCTGGGATGGCACCAAGGCCGGCGAGCTGCGCCTGCAGCGCTGCGATGCCTGCGCCAATGTCTACTTTCCGCCGCGGCCGTTCTGCCCCTCCTGCGCCTCGCGCAAGGTCTCGATCTTCAAGGCCAGCGGCAAGGGCAAGCTGTACAGCTACGTCATCAACCACCGTCCCGCCGCGCCCGGCTTCACGCCACCTTATGCGATCGCCGTGGTCGAGCTCGACGAAGGTCCGCGCATGATGAGCAACATCATCGATTGTCCGCAGACGCCGGAAGCGCTCGAGCTCGACATGCGGCTCGAGGTCGCCTTCGAGGCGCTCGACGACAAGATCGCCCTTCCCTTGTTCCGTCCGGCAAAGGGGTAACGCAATGCGCAGGAACCAGGTTGCCGTCGTCGGCGCGGCCGAAACCACCGAACTCGGCGTCATCCCGAACATGTCGCAGATCCAGCTGCACGCGGACGCGGCGCTGAATGCGATCGCGGACGCCGGCTTGAAGCTGTCCGACATCGACGGCTTCGCCACCGCGGTCGAGACCCCGCAGCAGATGGCACACTATCTCGGCATCACGCCGACCTGGGTCGACGGCACCTCGGTCGGCGGCTGCTCCTTCATGCTGCATGTCCGCCACGCCGCCGCCGCCATCGAGGCCGGCCTCTGCAAGACCGTACTGATCACCCACGCCGAGAGCGGCAAGTCGATGATCGGCAAGCAACCGCGCTTCACGCCGGCCGACAGCCTCAACGGCCAGTTCGAGGCGCCGTTCGGTGTCTACGGGCCGCCGAGCATGTTCCCGATTCCCGTGCTGCGCTTCATGAAGACGCACGGCATCACGCATGAGCAGCTTGCGATGGTCGCTGTCGTGCAGCGCGAATGGGCGGCGAAGAATCCGCGCGCGACCATGAAGGATCCGATCACGGTCGCCGACGTCCTGAACTCGCGGATGATCGCCTATCCGTTCCGGCTGCTGCAATGCTGCCTTGTCACCGACGGCGGCGGCGCGCTGATCCTCACCTCGGCCGACCGCGCCAAGGATTTCCCGAACAAGCCGGTCTACATCCTCGGCACCGGCGAGAGCGTGGAAACGCCGATGGTCAGCCAGATGAAGACGTTCGACTCGTCGCGCGCCTTCAAGGTGGCGGGCCCCCTGGCCTTCAAGGAGGCCGGCATCACCCACAAGGACGTCGATCATCTGATGATTTACGACGCCTTCGCACATCTGCCGCTCTACGGCCTCGGCGACCTCGGCTTCATGCCGTACGAGGAGACCGGGAGGTTCATCGCCGACGGCAACACCCGCCCCGGCGGCAAGCTGCCGCTCAACACCAATGGCGGCGGCCTCAGCTACATGCACTCCGGCATGTACGGCATGTACGCGCTGCAGGAGAGCGTGCGGCAGATGCGCGGCATCGCGCCGGCGCAAGTGCCGAACGCGAAGATCTCGGTCTGCCACGGCGTCGGCGGCATGTTCGCCGCAAGTGGCACGATCATCTTTACGAACGAGAAATGAACGAGCTGCTCGCTCCCCCTCTCCCCGTTCTTACGGGGAGAGGGCTGGGGTGAGGGGCTGCTTCCACACACCGGACTCGCGGAGAGTCCCCCTCATCCGGATCGCATCTGCGATGCGATCCGACCTCTCCCCGCAAGCGGGGCGAGGTCAGCAAGAACCAAGGAGAACCGACATGGCAAAATCACTGCAGGATAAAGTCATCATCGTCACTGGCGCGGGGCGCGGCATCGGCCGCGAGATCGCGCTGCTCTGTGCGGCGGAAGGCGCCAAGGTCGTGGTCAACGATCCCGGCGGCGCCGCCGATGGCGCCGGCACGAGCGCGGCGCCCGCCGAGGAGGTGGTCGAGGAAATCAAGAAGCGCGGCGGCACCGCGGTCGCCAATTTCGAGTCGGTGGCGGAAGCGATCCCCGCCAGCAAGATCGTGAAGACCGCGACCGACCATTTCGGCCGGCTCGACGGCGTCGTCAACAATGCCGGCATCCTGCGCGACATGATCTTCCACAAGATGAGCGTGGAGGCGTTCGAGGCCGTCATCAAGGTGCATCTGATGGGCTCGTTCTATGTGAGCCACGCCGCCGCGCGGATCTATCGCGAGCAGCAGTCGGGCTCGTTCGTGCACTTCACCTCGACCTCCGGCCTGATCGGCAATTACGGCCAGGCCAACTACGCCGCCGCCAAGCTCGGCATCGTCGGCCTGTCGAAATCGATCGCGCTGGACATGGGCCGCTTCAACGTGCGCTCGAACTGCGTGTCGCCGTTCGCCTGGACCCGCATGATCGGCACCATCCCGACCGAGACCGACGCCGAGAAGGCGCGCGTCGAGAAGATCAAGCAGATGGGCCCGGAGAAGATCGCGCCGGTCTGCGCCTATCTGCTCTCGGACGCGGCCAAGGACGTCACCGGACAGATCTTCGGCGTGCGCATGAACGAGATCTTCCTGTTCGGCCAGCATCGTCCGGTGCGCTCGGTGCATCGCGGCGAAGGCTGGACGCCCGAGACCATTGCCGAACACGGCATGCCGGCGCTGAAGGGATCGTTCGCCAAGCTCGACCGCTCGGCCGACGTCTTCACCTGGGATCCGATCTGAACTTGATCTGATCGTCCGATCTGATCTGACAGTTTTTTGAACTAGTTGCCTCCGCGAAACAGCGGGGGCGACACGCTCTTTGGTTGTTTCATCATGGCGTGCCCGCATTGTGCCAGAATTGCGGGGGTATGATCGTCCTCCCGATAACAAAAAAGCCTGGGAGGACTTTCGTGACAAATCCAAGCAACATTCAGAAACACGAGGGCGACGGTGCGAAGGCGTTCGACCGTCGGACAATCTTGCGCGGCGCAACCGCGCTTGCTGCAACCGCGATGGCCGCATCCGATGCCGCAGCGCGCGACTTCGGCCCCAACGCGGAGCCGCAGCGCTATCCCGATCCGGACATCGTCGTGATCGACGACAAGCGCTTCAAGGCCAAGGTCGGCAACACCGCGATCAAGCGGCTCTACACCGGCTGCCTGTGGGCGGAGGGCCCGGCCTGGAACGCGCAGGGCCAGTATCTGGTCTGGAGCGATATCCCGGCCAACCGGCAGCTGCGCTATCTCGACGACGACGGCCACATCTCCGAGCAATTCCACAAGCCGTCGAACGAGGCCAACGGCTCGACCTTCGATTTCGAGGGCCGCCAGATCACCGCCGAGCGTACGCGGCTGGTGCGCTACGAGCACGACGGAACCGTCACGCCCCTGGCGGAGCAAGCCAATGGCAAGCAGCTCAACGGGCCGAACGACATGGTCGTGCATCCCAACGACAAGTCGATCTGGTTCACCGATCCCGGCTATGGCGCTATCTCGATCTATGAGGGCCAACTGGCCAACACCGGATCGAAGCAGCCCTACCAGAAAGAAGCCGTCTATCGCATCGACGCTGCGACCGGCCAGATCACCAAGGTCGCCGACGAGCCGTTCAAGCCGAACGGCATCGCCTTCAGCCACGACTACAAGAAAGTCTATGTCTGCGACACCGGCACCACGCATTACCCGAACGCCAAGAACATCGTCTGGCAGTACGACCTCAATGGCGACAAGCTCTCCAACCCGCGCACGCTGATCGACATGACGCTGGACGGCAAGTCAGGCTTCCCGGACGGCATGCGTGTCGACGTCGACGGCAATATCTGGGTCGGCGCCGGCTGGGTCGGACCGGGCTATGACGGCGTGCAGGTGTTTGCGCCCGACGGCCAGCGCATCGGCCAGATCCTGCTACCCGAGACCTGCGCCAACCTCACCTTCGGCGGCAAGAAGCGCAACCGCCTGTTCATGACCGCAAGCCAGTCGCTCTACGCGGTCTATGTGGAGACGAAGGGCGCGCACAACTGTTGATCTAAGCGTCGTCCCGGCGAAGGCCGGGACCCATTACCACCGCTGTTGATAGCTGAAGAAAGCTGGGGCCCACATCGTTCACGACACTCCCGGTCGTGGTTATGGGTCCCGGCCCCCGTGCGCAATCGCGCACTAGGCCGGGACGACGCTGCGGCTATCCGCTGTTTCTCAACCCCGCCGAGATCCCGTTGATCGTGATCTGAATCCCGCGCAGCACCTGCTCGTCCGGGTTCTGCGCGCGATACTCCTTGAGCAGCTCGACCTGCACGTGATTGAGCGGATCCATGTAAGGGAAGCGGTTGCGGATGCCGCGCTCCAGCAGCGGATTGCCCTGCAGCAGCCGGTCATGCCCCATGATGTCGAGCAGCGTCTCGATCGACAGGTGCCATTCGCGGCGGATCTGGCCAAAAATCTTCTCGCGCAACGCGACGTCGGGCACCAGTTCGGCATAGCGCGAGGCGATCGCGATCGAGCTCTTCGCCAGCACCATGTCCATGTTGGAGAGCAGCGTGCGGAAGAACGGCCATTCCCGATAGAGCTCCTGCAGAAACGCCATGCCCTGCTCTGGATGCCCGGATATCCAGCTCTCGACCGCGCTGCCGAAGCCATACCAGCCCGGCAGCATCAGCCGGCATTGCGCCCAGGAGAACACCCACGGGATGGCGCGCAGGTCCTCGATCTCGCGGGTCTTCTTGCGCGAGGCCGGGCGGCTGCCGATGTTCAGCGTCGCGATCTCGTTGATGACGGTCGAACCCCAGAAATAATCGGCGAAGCCTTCGGTCTCATAGACGAGGCCGCGATAGGCCTTGAAGGCGAGCGCGGATATTTCCTCCATCGCCTTGAGATATTCGGGGCGCGGCGCGCTCTGCCGCGGCTGCAGCAGGCTGGTTTCCAGCGTCGCCGCGGCGAGGATTTCCAGATTGCTGCGGCCGACCTCGGCATTGGAATATTTCGAGGAGATGATCTCGCCCTGCTCGGTGATGCGGATCTGGCCGTTCACGGCGCCGCCAGGCTGCGCGATGATCGCGTCATAGCTCGGGCCGCCGCCGCGGCCAACCGAACCGCCGCGGCCGTGGAACAGGCGCAGCCGCACGCCGTGGCGCTCGAACACCTCGACGAGGCCGATCTCGGCCTTGTAGAGTTCCCAGCCCGAGGTGACGAAGCCGCCATCCTTGTTGCTGTCGGAATAGCCGAGCATCACCTCCTGCACGCTGCCGAGACTGTCGACCAGCTTGCGATAATCGTGCAGCACCAGCATGCGGTCCATGATGCCGCTGGAGGCCTGCAGATCCTCGATGGTCTCGAACAGCGGCACGATGTTGACGGCGCTGCGGCCGGACGGATTGACCAGCCCGACTTCCTTCAAGAGCACCGCGACCTCGAGCATGTCGGACATGCCCTGGCACATCGAGATGATGCACTGGGAGATCACCTCCGGCCCGAACCTGGCATGCGCCTCGGCCGCGGCCCGGAACACGGCGAGCTCGCTTTGGGTCTCCTCGGAATATTTCACGAAGGGCGAGGCCAGCGGCCGTGTATTGCGCAGCTCGCCGAGCAGCAGGCTGACGCGGGCGTCCTCGCCGAGCGCCAGATAGGACATCCCCGGATTGGCGGTGTCGAACAGTTCGGCGATGGTACGCTCGTGCACCGCCGAGTTCTGGCGGATGTCGAGCCGCGCCAGATGGAAGCCGAAGCAATCCACCGCCCGCCGCAACAGCCGCAGCCGGCCGCGCGCGATCACGCTGGAATTGTTCGCGATCAGCGAGCTGTTGAGCACGTCGAGGTCGGCCTGGAATTCCCTGGCGCTCGCATAGGGCTCGGCCTTGCCGACCGGCGGCCGCTTGGTCTCGACCTCGAGCCGAGAGGCCGTCGCCGCAAGCCTTGCATAGATACCCGATACGGCCAGACGATACGGCTCGCCGCTGCGATGCGGCGAGGTGTCGGGCGAGCGCTCGGCGAGGCTCCGCAGCTCGTCCGAGACGTCAGCGAGATGCGCCGCTAGCGACAATTCGGCGCCAAGCGCATGCAGCTCCTCCAGGTAGAAGTTGAGCGCCTGGCTCGACTGCAGGCGCAGCGTGCCGCGCATCACCTCCGCGGTGACGAAGGGATTGCCGTCGCGATCGCCGCCGATCCAGCTTCCCATCCTGAGGAAGGAAGCGAGTTCGCCCGCTTCGCCGCCCTCCTTGTTCAGGCGGTCCTCCAGCGCGCAATGCAGCCGCGGCACCTCCTGCAGGAAGGTGTAGTCGTAGAACGACAGGCCGTTGGCGACCTCGTCGAGCACGGTCAGCTTGGTCCGGCGCAGCAGGTTGGTTTGCCACAACGTCACGACCGCGCGGCGCAGTTGCTCGTCGCTGGCCTCGCTCTCCTCCGGCGTCATCTGCAACCGCTCGCGGCGGTCGAGCAGATGCGCGATCTCCATCTCGCGGTCCATCGTACTCTTGCGGCGGACCTCGGTCGGATGCGCGGTCAGCACCGGGCTGACCAGCGCGCTCCTGAAGAAGCTGCGCAGGTCGGCCGGGCTGATGCCGGCCTGGCGGGCATGCACCAGCGTCTGCTCCAGCGTGCTCGGGCGCGGCGCCCCGCTGGGGCCGCGGCTGCGCATCTGGCGGATGTTGTTCTGGTCCTCGGCAATGTTGGCGAGGTGGGAGAAATAGCTGAAGGCGCGGACGATCTGCAGCGTTTCGGCGATCGACATGCCGTCGAGGATGCCTTCCAGCTCCCGCCGCGCCAGCTTGTCCTCGTCGCGATGGAAGCGAACCGAGGTCTGGCGGATGCGCTCGACCAGGTCGAATACATCGGCCCCTTCCTGGTCGCGCACGGTGTCGCCGAGAACGCGCCCCAGCAGGCGGATGTCGTTCCGGAGCCGCGCATCCTCCTCCTGCGCCTGGACCTCCGCGGCACGCTTGGCGCGGATTTCCGTCTCGGACGGCATGGTCTGGGGAGGCATTACCTGGGGAGACATGGCTTGGCTACTCCGGAGGCTGCCCGGCTCCCCCCGAGTGTGCGCTTTTTTTGCCGCAGCGCAAGATGAACTTGGTGGCGGTGCACACTGACCAATGTCGTCCCGGCGAAGGCCGGGACCTATCGAACCTTGGCATTGGATGGGGCCGCAGCTCACGCAACGGAACATCCGTGGTTGTGGGTCCCGGGTCGCGCGGAGCCTGTCATCGGGCGGCGCTTCGCGCCGACCCGTTGGCTTTCCCGGGACGACGGTTGCTCGTTGGCCTAGATTCTCCGCCCCGCCCGTTCCCAGTATGGATCGCGCAGCCGGCGCTTGAAGATTTTCCCGGAATCCTCCCGCGGCAGGTTGTTCTCGATCTCGATGTGCTTGGGCACCTTATAATCGGCGAGCGCAGTCTTCAGCTGGGCGCGGACGGAGGCGATGTCGAGCACGACGCCGACCTGCGGCTCGACCACCGCCATCAGCGCCTCGCCGAACTCGGCATCGGGAATCCCGAACACCGCGCAGTCGTGCACGCCGGGGACTGCATGCAGCACCGCCTCGATTTCGGCCGGATAGATGTTGACGCCACCCGAGATCACCATGTCGCGCTTGCGATCGCAGATGAAGACGTAGCCGTCGGCATCGATATAGCCGACGTCGCCCGAGGTGATGAATCCCTGGCGGTCGATCTCGGCGCGCTTCTCCGACTTGTTGTGATAGGTGAAGTCGGGATTGCCCTTGATCCGCGAATAGATCTCGCCGATCTGGCCTTGCGGCACCTCCTTGCCGTCGTCGCCGACGAAGCGCAGCTCGGCACCGGGCGAGATCTTTCCGACCGTGCCGGGCTTCTTCAGCGCGTCCTCGGAATTGGCGAAGGTGACCGCGCCTGACTCGGTCGAGCCGTAGAACTCGTAGATCACCGGCCCCCACCATTCGATCATGGCGCGCTTGACATCGGGCGGACAGGGCGCGGCGGCATGGATGATATGGCGCAGCGACGACATGTCGTACTTCCGGCGCACCTCCTCGGGCAGCTTCATCAGGCGGATGAACATCGTCGGCACCATGAAGATGGTGTCGATCCGCTCGCGCGCGATCAGCTGCAGAAACTCCTCCGCGTCGAAGCGCGGCATCAGTACCAGCGCGCCGCCGAGCTTGCCCGAGCGCAAGCCGAAGGAATTCGGCGCAGAATGGTAGAGCGGTCCCGGCAGGATCGCGCGTGCGCCGGGCTTCAGGCCGTAGATCATCGCGCGCATTGCTTCCGCATTGGCGGTCTGCTCCGGCGTCGGCGCGAAGCGGCGCACGCCCTTCGGATGGCCTGTGGTGCCCGAGGTGTAGATCATGTTCTGCGGCTGCGGCACCACCGGGCCGTCGTAGCGCGGGAATTGCGCGAGCCAGGCTTCGAAATCGATCGCGAAATCCGGTGTCGCCAGATGATCGGGATTGATCTTGTAGTTGGCGAGGATTTCCGGCGGCGTCGGCACGCTGAGCACGATGACGTCGGGCGGGATCGCACCGCGCAGCGGATGCAGCATGTCGGCATGGCCGATCAGGACGCGCGTGCCGGAATCCGTCAGCACATAGTTGATCTCCTCCGGCTTGAAGTGCCAGTTGATCGGCACGCCATAGGCGCCGAGCCGCATCGCGGCATAGGCAGCCTCGATGAAGGCAATGTCGTTGCGCATCAGCATGCAGACGCTGTCGCCCGGCTTGACGCCGAGCTCGTTGAGGCCGCTGGCAATACGGTCGGCGCGCTCGGCCACCGCAGCGTGATCGCGCCGGCGACCGCCGCTGACGATGCCGAGGAAGGGTTGGGACGTTTCGCTCATTTCTGCGTTGTTCTTCGTTATTCGTCAGCGGCCTCGTTGCCTTCGTCATCACCGGGCTTGTCCCGGTGATCCACGTCTTTACCACCGCAACAAAGACGTGGATGGCCGGGACAAGCCCGGCCATGACGGCTACACATCGTCACGCATCCGCAAACCTTGGCGCCCGCTTCTCCAGATTGGCGCGCACGGATTCGGTCTGGTTCGGACTGCCGAGCAGCTTCTGCTGCTCGACCGACTCCGCGAGCAGCGCGGCCGCCGGATCGACCGACAGATTGTTCAGCATGCGCTTGGCGGCACGGATCGCATCCGGGCTCTTGCCGGCGATCTCGCGCGCGATCTCGAGCGCCGCGGCGCGCGGGTCGTCGCAGACGCGGGTGGCAAGGCCGTAACTTTGGGCCTCCTGCGCCGAGAAGATACGGCCGGTATAGGTGAGCTCGCGCAAGATGTCGTCGCGCACGAGGCTCGCGAGGATCGGCGTGCCCGCCATGTCGGGCACCAGGCCCCATTTGATTTCCATGATCGACATCCGCGCATCCTGCGAGAGGAAGCGCATGTCGGCGCCGAGCGCGAGCTGGAAGCCGCCGCCGAACGCGACGCCGTGGACCGCAGCAATTACCGGCACCGGAAGCTGGCGCCAGCCCCAGACCGCCTGCTGCGGGAAATTGGCCTTGCCGTGGGTGCGGATGGTGAGATCGCGCTTCTCGCCGCCCGGCACTCCGTTACCGCCGTCTTTCATGGCGGCGAACCGGCCCATGTCGAGCCCGGCGCAGAACGCCCGGCCCTCCCCGGACAGCACGACCACCCGAACGGCCTTTTCCCTGGAAAGCCGGTCGGTTGCGGCCACCAATGCCTCGAACATCGCGGCGTCGAGCGCGTTCATCTTGTCCGCCCGCACCAGGCGGACATCGGCGATACCGTCCGAAATCGATATCGAAACGCGATCTTCCATTGAAATCTCCTCCGCTGTTCCTTGTTGGCGCTTTACAGAAAGGCCGTTGTCCGCTTTTAGTCAATCGACCAATTAACTGACAACCCCCGTGGAGGAAACGATGTTCTCTGATCAGCTTCTTGCCGGGCGGCGCATACTGGTAACCGGTGGTGGCACCGGCCTCGGCAAGTCCATGGCCTCGCGGTTCCTGCAGCTCGGGGCCGAAGTGCATATCTGCGGCCGCCGCAAGAGCGTCTGCGACGAGACCGCCACCGAGCTGATGGCCGAGCATGGCGGGCGCGTGGTCAGCCACGGCGTCGATATCCGCAATGCGATGGCGGTCGACGAGATGATCGAGGCGATCTGGACCACCAGCGGCCCGCTCACCGATCTCATCAACAACGCCGCCGGCAATTTCATCTCGCGCTCGGAAGAATTGTCGCCGCGCGGCTTCGATGCGGTCGCCAACATCGTGATGCACGGCACCTTTTATGTGACGCACGCGGTGGGCCGGCGCTGGATCGCCGGCGGGCATCGCGGCAACGTGGTGTCGATCACCGTGACCTGGGTGCGCAACGGCTCGCCCTATGTGGTGCCATCGGCGATGAGCAAGTCGGCGATCCACGCCATGACCATGTCGCTTGCCATCGAATGGGGCCGTCACGGCATCCGCCTCAACACCATCGCGCCCGGCGAGATCCCCACCGAAGGCATGAGCAAGCGCATCAAGCCCGGCGATGAGGCCGGTGCGCGCACCAAGGCAATGAACCCGATGGGCCGCGTCGGCACCATGGAGGAATTGCAGAACCTCGCGGTGTTCCTGATCTCCGGCGGCTGCGACTGGATCAATGGCGAGACCATCGCCATGGACGGCGCGCAGGCGCTGGCGATGGGCGGCAATTTCTACCAGCTGCGCGACTGGAGCGATGACGACTGGACCAAGGCGCGCGAGTCGATCAAGGCCCAGAACGAGAAGGACCGCGCGGCGCGAGGTTGAGGCCCGCGCGCATGCCGCAATCACCGCTGTCGTCCTGGCGAAGGCCAGGATCCATAACCATCGCTGCTCGTTGTTGAGCTCGCTGCGGCCCCGGCGTCGCGCCACATTCAGATTCGTGGTTATGGATCCCGGCCTTCGCCGGGACGACGATGCTGAAACAGCGCGGCCGCTTGCTCCGTATTGTCTTTGCTGCCGGATGCCGCCACACTCCCCGCAACCAAAACAAGACGTCACGGGGGAAACATGTCCGACGCGCCGAAACTGACCAATCTTGCCGACATGGTGCGCGACCGCGCCAAAAGCCGCGGCAATGCGCTGGCCTATGAATTCGAGGGTCGGCAAACCAGCTTCGCCGAGTTCGACGTCAAGACCAACCGCGTCGCCAATGCGCTGATCGCGATGGGCGTCAAGAAGGGCCAGCGCATCGCCTATCTCGGCAAGAACAGCGATTTCTATTTCGAGCTGTTGATGGGCGCGATGAAAGCCGGCGTGGTGATGGCGCCGGTGAACTGGCGCCTTGCAGGCCCCGAGGTCGCCTTCATCGTCGACGACTGCAAGGCCCCCGTCCTGTTCGTCGGCCCCGAATTCATCACGCAGGCGCGCAACATCAGCGACAAGCTGCCCGGCGTTCGCACCATCATCACGACCGAGGGCGGCGCGCCGGAATGGCCCGACTTCGTCGCCTGGCGCGACGCACAAAGCGGCGACGACCCGCGGGTTGCGATCGAGCCAAAGGACATCGCGATCCAGCTCTACACCTCCGGCACGACGGGCAAGCCGAAGGGCGCGATGCTGTCGCACGCCAATTTCCTCAACCTCGTGCAGAGCGGCAACGAGGCCGAGAAGCCGGAATGGAACCGCTGGACCACCGACGACGTCTCGCTGGTCGCGATGCCGATCTTTCACATCGGTGGCTCCGGCTGGGGCGTGATGGGGCTCTATCACGGCGCCCGCGGCGTGATCGCGCGCGAGTTCGATCCGACCAAGGTGCTCGACTTCTTCGAGCAGTCCGGCATCACAAAGCTGTTCATGGTGCCGGCGGCGATGCAGTTCGTGGTGCGGCAGCCGCGCGCACGTCAGGTCGACTTCTCCCGCTTGAAATACATGCTCTATGGCGCCTCCCCGATTCCGGCGGCGCTGCTGAAGGAGTGCATCGAGGTCTTCAAATGCGGCTTCGTGCAGATGTACGGCATGACCGAGACCACCGGCACCATCGTCGCGCTGCCGCCGGAGGACCATATCGAAGGGCTCGACCGCATGCGCTCGGCCGGCAAGGCGTTGCCCGGCATCGAGCTTGCGATCCTCGACGCGGACGGCAAGCCGCTGCCGCCAGGCGAAGTCGGCGAGATCGCCACCCGCTCCGGCTCCAACATGGCCGGCTACTGGAATCTGCCCGAGGCCACCGCGCGCACGATCGACAGCGACGGCTGGCTGCGCACCGGCGATGCCGGCTACATGGACAGTGACGGCTACCTCTACATCCACGACCGCATCAAGGACATGATCATCTCCGGCGGCGAGAACATCTATCCGGCCGAGGTCGAGAGCGCGCTGTGCGACCACCCCGACGTGGCGGAAGCCGCTGTCATCGGCATTCCCGACGACAAATGGGGCGAGGCGGTGAAGGCGGTGGTGGTGATGAAGCCGGGAAAAACTGCGACCGCGACCGACATCATCAACTTCACGCGCGAGCGGATCGCCGGCTACAAGACGCCGAAATCGGTCGACTTCATCCCGGCGCTGCCGCGCAATCCGTCGGGCAAGATCCTGCGGCGGAGCCTGCGTGAACCGTACTGGGCGGGCAAGGATCGGCAGGTGAATTAGCCTCCTGTCGTCCCGGCGAAGGCCGGGACGACGATGGAGGGAGATACGCATCACGCCTTCATCTTCTCCCGCAAGACGTGCCAGCGCTCCTGCGCCTCTTTCGGCCAGACCTCTCGCCGATCATAATACTCGGCGAACACCTTGGCGCCCCGCGGGAACGTCACCCAAGGCTGCTTCGATGACGTGAAGATGTGGACATCAGGCGGGCACTGGCTCGGATCGTCCAGCGTGCCGACGCGGACGAAGCGCACCGCCGGTCCCGCGCCCGGATAATTGCTCCACACCGCCACCTTGCAGATGGGGCAGCGCGCGATTTTCTGCCCCTTGCCGCTCGCCGACGGTGTGTCCGACGATCTCGGGCTCGGCCGCGATGTGCTCGACCCGCTCGGCCTCGTACATCGCGTTGAGCGCGTGCGCGGTACCGGTCTCGCGCTGGCACCAGGTGCAGTGGCAGGCGTGCACGATCAGCGGCCTGCCGGTCAGACGGTAGCGGACATTCCTGCAGGTGCATCCACCTTCCATGTTCATGCCGCCTCCTCTGCGTTAGTGCTTGCCGGCTCCCATGTAGCCGAACAGGAAGCCCGCTACCTTGCGCTTCTGGATCTCCTCGCTGCCTTCGGTGATGCGGTAGCGGCGATGGTGGCGATAAATGTGCTCAAACGGCTTGTGGCGCGAATAGCCCATGCCGCCATGTACCTGCATCGCGCGGTCGGCGGCTTCGCAGCACAGACGGTTTGCCCAGAAATTGCACATCGAGACCCGATCCGACAGCGTGTGCTCGACCTGCGCCTGGGTCAGTTGATCCATCTCCCAGGCGGTCTTGCGGATCAACAGCCGCAGCATCTCGGCCTGGGTCGCGAGCTCGACCAGCGGCCACTGGATCGCCTGGTTCTCGGCCAGCGCCTTGCCGAACGGCTTGCGCTCGCGGGCATATTTCACGCTCTCATTGATGCAGTAGACCGCAGCGCCGAGCGAACTCGCCGCCTGGCGGATGCGGTTCTCGTGCACGAAGCATTGCGCCAGCGACAGGCCGCGGCCGACCTCGCCGAACTGCGCATCCTCTGGCACGAACACGTCGGTGAAGCTGACCCGCGGATGGTCGGTCGGCATGTTGAAGGTCCACATATACTCCTCGACCTTCACCCCCGCGGATTTCGCCGGCACAAGGAAACAGGTGATGCCGCGGGCGTCGCCGTCATTGCCGGAGGTGCGGGCAAACAGCGCGCAGTGCGTCGCGACATGCATGCCCGTGGTCCACATCTTCTCGCCGTTGATGATCCAGCCCTTGACGTTGTCACGCGTGGCCTGAACCGCTTTGGTTTCCATATGCGTGGCGTCGGAACCATGCTCGGGCTCGGTCAGACCAAACGTGATGCGGTACTTGCCGGTGATGGAGCCGTCGATCATCGCCTTCTGCTCGTCGGTTCCGTAGCGGTCGAGCATGGTGACGATCGGCAGATTGCCGACGATCGAGTGCTCGTTCTGCAGGTCGTTGTGCAAGCCGAGACCTTTCGAGGCAAAATGTTCGCGGATCACGGCCATCCAGAGATTGGAGCCGTCCTTGCCGCCGTAACGCTTCGGAATCGCGAAGCGCAGGTGGCCGGCCGCATCGGCCAGGTTCTTGGCCTTGCGCAGCAGCAGCTCCCAGTCATGGCGCGGCAAGCCACCCTTGTCGAAATCGGTGCGCGCCCATTCACGGCGATGGTCGAAGAAGCGGATGTTGTCATCAGCCTCTTCCAGAGGCTTGATCTCGCGTTCGATGAAGCGATCGAGCTCGGCGAGATAGGCCGTCAGGTCAGCCGGCAGGTTGAAATCCAAGGCGGTCTCTCCCGGAAATATTGTTGATTCTGATTTTGCGTCTAGACGCTGTCGCGCATCCACGTTCGGATCGATTAAGGTGAGAAGCCTGTCGCCAAGTCAAGCAGGCGAGCGAGGCTTGCACGCGCGGTCGCCTTGCGCAATTGGATGGCACGGAACGCCATGCAGGCGCTAGGATGTGAGCAATATTCTTCGCCGCAGAAAATCGACGGGAGCAAACATGGATCTGAAATTCTCCAAGGTGACGCGCAAGGGTCCCATCACCATCGTGACGCTGTCGCGGCCCGAAGTTTACAACGCGCTGCATATCGACGCGCATTTCGAGCTCAACAAGGTGTTCGACGACTTCTCCGCCGATCCCGAGCAGTGGGTCGCGATCGTGACCGGCGCCGGCGACAAGGCGTTCTGCGCCGGCAACGACCTGAAATGGCAGGCCGCCGGCGGCAAGCGCGGCTGGGACAAGGGCGGCTTTGCCGGCCTCACCACCCGCTTCGACTGCGACAAGCCGATCATCGCCGCCGTCAACGGCGTCGCGATGGGCGGCGGGTTCGAGGTCGCATTGGCCTGCGACCTGATCATTGCCGCGGAGAATGCGACCTTCGCCCTACCCGAGCCGCGCGTCGGCCTTGCCGCGCTTGCCGGCGGCCTGCAGCGGCTGCCGCGCCAGATCGGGCTGAAGCGCGCCATGGGCATGATCCTGACCGCGCGCCATGTCAGCGCCAAGGAAGGCCTCGAGCTTGGCTTCGTCAACGAGGTGGTGCCGCAGGGAGAGGCGCTGGCAGCCGCCGAGCGCTGGGCCGAGACCATCACCAAGAACTCGCCGATGTCGATCCGCGCCTCCAAGCAGGCGATCCAGAAGGGCCTCGAAGTCTCGCTCGAGCAGGCCATGACCGAGCAGCGCGACTATCCGGCGGTGAAGGCGATGGCTGCCTCGCAGGATTACATCGAGGGACCGAAGGCGTTTTCGGAGAAGCGGCCGCCGAAGTGGCTCGGGCGGTAAAGACTTCGTCCGCACCTCAATGGCGGGGGAGTGAGCGCATCGCTGTCTCCCCTCGTCGTCCCGGCGAAGGCCGGGACCCATTACCACCTATGTGAATTGTGGATGAAGGGCTGTGGCCCCAGCATCGCACCACAAGTGAGATTTGGGGTTATGGGTCCCGGCCCCCGTGCGCAATTGCGCACTAGGCCGGGACGACGGCAAGCTTGTTGGAGCGCAGCGAAGCCCATTGACGCGCGTCGCGATGGGTATCGCCTCGCTCCACCCGCCCTACTTTCCGAGTTCCCTCTTATAAGACGCGTAGTTCGGCTGATCGACGGCGAGCTTGTCCATCGTGGTCTGCCAGAGATGCTCCGATAGCCCCGGCGTGTTCAGATCGACCTCGCCACCTGCGATCTTCTCCGACAGCACGCGGTTCAGCTCCATCAGCGTCCCGTCGATGCCGAGCAATTGCTTCAGCCGCGCGGCCTCGGTCGCATCGCCGGCCTCGGCGAGCGCGAACTGCCGCGTCACCAGGTCGAGCGCGTTGATGCCGACGCGCAGCTTGAAGCCGTTGTGCCCCTTGATCGCGGGCGCGATCTCGCTGCGCAGGAAATCGGCGACGGCCTTGATCAGTTCCGTGGGTGTCGGTTCGTCCTGCATGTCAACGACCTCTCGGTGCGAGTAGCCTAAGCAGATCGATCTCGGTCTCGGACGCGCGCCGTCCGATCATCGCGCGTTCCATCGAATGATCCGGGCCACTTCGGAAGCGCTGCATCATGCCGCAGCACATCACGCCCCAGCGCAGCGTGCCCATCACTTCCCAGAACATCACGCGGTCGGGGTCGGCCTTGCGGCCGGCTTCTGCATAGCCCGCGAACAGATCTTCGCGTGTGCCGAAGCCGCCGACCGGCTTGTCGATCTCGCCGAAGCGCCACGAGTTGACGCAGATCCATCCGAGGTCCTCCATCGGATCGCCGGTATGCGCGAGCTCCCAGTCGAGCACCGCGCGCACCCCGTCGGGACCGATGATCAGATTGCCGTGGCGGAAATCGCCATGCACCAGCGTCGTCTCGGATGAGGGACCGGGATCGTGATCGCGCAGCCAGCGCAGCGCCAGCTCGAACACCGGCCGCGGCCAGTTGAAGCTGTGATACTCGCGGGAGAGATCCTCGATCTCCCTGGTCGCGGTCAGGCTGCGCAGCTTCGGCAGTTTGGCCTGCGGCAGACCATGGATGCCGGCGATGACGCGGCCGAGCTGGCGGGCGAGGATCGGCCGCGCGCCGGCAAATTCCTCGTCGCGCAAAATTTTTCGCGCGATGGTCTCGCCTTCGACCCGCGCCATGATGAAGCCGCGGCCAAGGCCGTCCTCCGGCCTCAAGACATGCATGACCTTCGGCGACGGCAGGCCCGCGTCATGCGCGAGCTGCATCAGCGTCGCCTCGGCATCGAGGCCGGCGGCGCGGCCCGGCGCGGCACCGTAACCCGGCGGCGCGCGGCGCAGGATCGCGCCGATAGTGCCGTTCGGGTGCACGATGTCGAACGTCCAGGTCTCCTGGCTGGCGCCGCCGGAGAGCTTTGCGGCACCGGTGACACCGGTAGCACCAGGATGAAACGAGGCGACGCAGCGGGTGAGCTCGGTCTCGATCATTTGCCTTTGAACTTCGCCGGCCGCTTCTCGAGGAACGCGGTGACACCTTCCTTGAAATCCTCGGCGCTGCCGGCAAGGCGTTGCGACTCGAATTCCAGATTGAGCTGATCCTCGAGGGTATTTTCCGGGCTGTCCCAATAGAGCTTGCGGATCAGCGACAACGCCACCGTCGGGCCGTTGGCGAGATCGTGCGCGAGCTTCATGGTTTCTTCCATCAGCGCGGCGTCGTCATAGACGCGGTTGACGAGGCCCCACTCCAGCGCCTTCTCGGCCGGCAGCCGCTCGCCGAGCAGCGACAGCTCGACCGAGCGCGCCTTGCCGATCAGCCGCGGCAACAGCCAGGTCGAGCCGCAATCCGGCACCAGGCCGATGCGGCGGAACGCCTGCAGGAAATAGGACGAGCGCGCGCACAGGATGAGGTCGCCCATCAGCGCGAAGCTCATGCCGGCGCCGGCGGCCGGACCGTTCACCGCCGTCACGATCGGACAGTGCAGCTTACGCAACCGGCGCAGGAACGGATGGAACGCGGTCTCCAGCGCCGCGCCGGCATTGCTCTTGCCGGGCTTCTGCTGGTTGCGGCCCTGCAGATTGGCGCCGGTGCAGAAGGCGCGGCCCGCGCCCGTGATCACCAGGCAGCGCACCTCGTCGCGCTTGTCGTCGATCGCATCGAGCGCCTCGGCAAGCCCGCCCAGCATGTCGATCGAGACCGCGTTCATGACTTCCTGGTGGTCGAGCCTGAGGATCGCGACCGATCCGTCGAAGTCGAGCGTGACATGTTTGAACTGCATGGTTTCCTCTTCACGTTGTTTCGGCGGTGGGTACCGCGGTAGGTCGACGCTTCGACCCATATTTGATTTTTGTGCCGGGCTTGTCCATGGTCGGCGGCAAGCCCATCCGTGAACGCGTGATTAGCGCGCACCAAACCAAATGGAAACCCCAATGAGTGGCATCTTCGATCTCACCGGCCGCGTCGCTGTCATCACCGGCGGCAATGGCGGCATCGGCCTCGGCATCGCGCAGGCGCTGAACGCCGCCGGCTGCAACGTCTCGATCTGGGGCCGCAACGCGGAAAAAAACGCCAACGCCGCGGCCTCGATGAAGGCCGGCCCCGGCAAGGTCGCGACGCAATTCTGCGACGTCAGCGATCCCGGCTCGGTCAAGACCGCGATGAAGGCAACCCTCGACACCTTCGGCCGCGTCGACGGCTGCTTCGCCAATGCCGGCATCGGCGGCGGCGGACGAAGAGCCTTCATCGACCGCACCGAGGAGGAATGGCGCAAGATGTTCGCGACCAATCTCGACGGCGTGTTTCACGTATTCCAGGCTGCGGCACGCCACATGACCGACCGCGCCGAGGCCGGCGACAAGTTCGGCCGGCTGGTTGCGACCTCGAGCCTCGCCTCGCTGTTCGGCACTGCGCGCAACGAGCACTATGCCGGCACCAAGGCGGCGCTGAACGCGCTGTGCCGCGCGCTCGGCGTCGAGCTCGCGCGCCATGGCGTCACCGCGAACGCGATCCTGCCCGGCTGGATCAAGAGCGACATGACCGCAGGCATCATGGCCAACGACAAGTTCGTCGCCAATGTGATGCCGCGCATCCCCCTGCGCCGCTTCGGCGAGCCGAGCGATTTCGGCGGCATCGCCGTCTACATCATGAGCAAGGCGTCGTCCTATCATACGGCGGATTGCTTTGTGATCGACGGCGGGTACACGGCGTTCTAGCCCGGCTGTTGCCGCATCAACGCCGTCGTCCCGGCGAAGGCCGGGACCCATACGCCGCGGCGGATGTTGTGAACGGGACTCGTCGTACCAGCATCGCATCACAAATGACATCGGTGGTTATCGGTCCCGGCCTTCGCCGGGACGACGCTGAATATGTGGCGCGAGGTTGAGTCATACATCCGCACCCTCGCGGCGCAGTTGCGTGGCGCGGAATGACGGCCGGAGAGTGACGGGTAGAACAACGCGCGACGCCGCGTCGCTTCCGTCGCGGCAAAACTGCTGCTAGCGTTTGAGCCGCAAGGGACGCAATGAGGCGGCTTTTAACAAGCAGGGAGGATATTTCAGATGTTTTCACACGTGATGGTTGGCACCAACGATCTGGACAAGGCCAAGACGTTCTATGATGCGCTGCTTGGCACGCTCGATGTCCGGCCGGCCCGGGTCGACGGTCACCGCATCATGTACCTCACCAAGGCCGGCATTTTCATGGTTTCCAAGCCGATCAACGGAGAACCGGCGACGCATGCCAATGGCGGTACGATCGGCTTTGCCTGTTCTTCGCCGGAACAGGTCGAAGCCTGGCACGCGGCCGGCGTCGCCAATGGCGGCAAGAGCTGCGAGGACCCGCCGGGCGTGCGGGAAGGAGGCGGCATCAAGCTCTACCTCGCCTATCTGCGCGACCTCGACGGCAACAAGATCTGCGCGATGCACCGGATGGTCTGACGATCCGGCCCCCGGCGTTTTCACTTCGTCATGCCCGGCCTTGTGCCGGGCATCCACGTCTCGATCTCTACACACAAGAAAGACGTGGATGGCCGGGACAAGCCCGGCCATGACGAGCGTGCGGAGAGAGGGCGTTCAAACAACGTTTGAAACGTCGTCGCGAAATTCCGCGATGCGGCAGAGGTGATCGGAAAAATCGGTGCTCGCGCTTGGCGTCGCACGCGTCTATTGTCCGGCGCGAAACGCGCCTTCGCGAGGGAGAAAAGACAGTGAAACATGCCTATGTGCCGCGCACCACGAACTACACGCTCAATCCGGGCGACGAGCTCAATGACCTGCGCATGTCGGACAAGGTCCGTCCGCTCTACGATCATGTGAAGCAGTTCATCCGCGACACGGTCGACCCGATGTCGGTCGAGTTCTATCGCGCCGGCGAGAAGAAGACCAACCGCTGGAGCTTCACGGACGAGCAGCTCGCGATCCTGCAGAAGGCCAAGGACAAGGCCAAGGAAGTCGGCCTCTGGAACTTCTTCCTGCCCGATGCCGAAACCGGCGAAGGCCTCAACAACCTCGACTACGCCTACATCGCCGCCGAGCTCGGCAAGAGCCCGCTGGCCTCCGAGACCATGAACTGCTCGGCGCCTGACACCGGCAACATGGAGGTGCTGGAGCGCGTCGGCACCAAGGCGCAGAAGGAGAAGTGGCTGAAGCCGCTGCTCAACGGCGAGATCCGCTCGGCCTATGCGATGACCGAGCCGAACGTCGCCTCCTCCGACGCCAAGAACATCTCGACCACCGCGAAGCTGGTCGGCGACGAGTGGGTGATCAACGGCGAGAAGTATTACATCTCCGGCGCCGGCGATCCGCGCTGCAAGATCATGATCGTGATGGTGAAGACCAATCCCGACGCCGCGCCGAGCAAACAGCAGTCGCAGATCCTGGTGCCGATCGACACCCCCGGCGTCGAGATCCTCGGGCCCATGCACGTGTTCGGCCACGACCATGCGCCGCGCGGCCACATGCATCTGCGCTTCAACAATTGCAAGGTGCCGAAGGAGAACATGCTGCTCGGCGAGGGCCGCGGCTTCGAGATCTCGCAGGTCCGCCTCGGCCCGGGCCGCATCCATCACTGCATGCGCACCATCGGCAAGGCCGAGAAGGCGCTCGACATGATGGTGCAGCGTGGCCTGACGCGCGAGGCGTTCGGCAAGAAGATCGCTCATCTCGGCGGCAACATGCAGATCATCGCCCAGGCGCGTTGCGAGATCGAGGCGATGCGGCTGATGGTGCTGAAGGCGGCCAAGGCGATGGACGTGCTCGGCAACAAGGAAGCCCGGGTCTGGGTCTCGATGGTCAAGGCCATGGTACCCGAGCGCGCCTGCAAGGTGATCGACCAGGCGATCCAGATGCACGGCGCCACCGGCATCTCGCAGTGGTCGCCGCTCGGCGAAATGTATCAGGACGTCCGCCATCTCCGCTTCGCCGACGGTCCGGACGAAGTGCACTGGATGGTGGTCGGCCGCCACGAGCTGAGCATGCCGTAGCCTATCTTCCCCTTCTCCCCGCGTGCGGGGAAAAGGTCGGAATGAGGGGCCGCCTCCGCAAGCACGGTGAGAGATCATCTCGCGGAGAATCCCCTCACCCGGATCGCATCTGACGATGCGATCCGACCTCTCCCCGCAGGCGCAGGGCCGTCCGGGGAATGATTCACTATGTCGCGGTGCATGCTCGGCAAGACCGAGGCAAATCGGCCTTTTCTGGTTGTCGAGACACAGAAGGCCGAGCATGCGATACCGCGATAGCATTTTTGGAAGGCTGCTTGAACCGATCAATCGGCGGCAGTTTCAGTCGACTGTGGATCGTTTGGCCGGAGATGCCTACGACAAGTCGTTCAAGAGCTGGGATCATCTGATCGCGCTGATCTATGCGCAGCTCAGCGGCAGTGACAGCCTGCGTGGGGTGGTAGCCGGCTTCAACGCCCATTCTCAACACCACTATCATTTGGGGGCCGGCCAGCTGTCCCGCTCGACGCTGTCCGATGCCAATGCCCGCCGTCCGGTCGGCGTCTTCGCGCAGACCTTTGCGACGCTGTCGGCGATGGCCAGTCGCCAGCTGCGGAGCGAGGGCACGGAGATGGTGCGCCTGATCGATGCCAGCCCGATCCCGCTCGGTAAGGTTTGCAGCTGGGCGAGGTGGAACGGCCGCATCCGCGGCATGAAGCTGCACGTCGTCTACGATCCAAAAAGCGATGTCCCGAACTGTGTCGAGGTGACACCGGCAACCGTGAACGACATCGAGATCGGTCGCCAGGTTCCGATCCAGGCCGACACCACTTACGTGTTCGACAAGGGATATTGCCGCTTCGACTGGTGGCAGAAGATCAGCGATAGCAAGGCATTCTTCATCACCCGGGCAAAGGAACGCATCCGGTTCCGGGCTTTCAAGCATCGTCCTCTCCGCAAGCGCGAGGGCGACGGCTTCAAAATCCTCGCCGACGACGAGGTGAAGCTTATCAGCAAGGGCGACTCACGACTGCCGATCCCGCTGCGTCGGATCAAGCTCAGGCGAGAGAACGGGGGCCTGATCACGCTGCTGACCAACGATCTCACCCGCACCGCCATCGAGATTGCTGCCCTTTACAAAACCCGCTGGCAGATCGAGCTGCTGTTCCGCTGGATCAAGCAGCATCTCGATATCCGCAAGTTTCTCGGCGCCAACGATAACGCGATCCGCCTGCAAGTGCTCGCGGCGATGATTGCCTACCTGCTGCTACGCATCGCTGCACGAGCCAACTGCATCAAAATGCTGCCTCTCAGGCTGGCCGAGCTTGTTGGTCAGCTTCTGTTCACCCGTCGAGCACTCGCCACCATCGACCAGCCTCCGCCCGTCAATCCCAGCCACCGCAAATGCAGAACATCCCCAAACCAGATGGAGTTCTGCTATGGATGACGTTCCCCGGACAGCCCTGCGCCTGCGGGGCGAGGTAAGGGAAGAGCGCTCCAAGGAACAAACAAGCAAGTCTGCAAGGCGGGTTCGCGCGAGCGTAACCCGCCTTTTGCTTTGCGGTCCGCTCGCGGCCGGTTACCCTTCGCTAACCTGCTCTACGAACTTCCGGACATCCCATGGAATATTCCCCAAGCGACCTCACCCAGCGCGAACGTTACAAGGTGCTGACCTCCTTCGTGCTGCCGCGGCCGATCGCCTGGGTGACGAGCCAGGGCGCGGACGGCGTGGTCAACGCGGCGCCGTTCTCGTTCTTCAACGTGTTCTGCGAGGATCCGCCGCTCTGCATGTTCGCGGTCAACCGCAGGCCGGACGGCCGCGAGAAGGACACCCTGGTCAACATCCAGCGCCTCGGCGAGTTCGTGGTCAACCTCACCGACGAGCCGCTGGCGCGCGCGATGCATGAGACGAGTGGCGACTTCCCGCCCGAGATCGGCGAGCCCGATTATCTCGGATTGAAGCTCGCGCCCTCAAGCAGGATCGCGGTCCCTCGCCTCGTCGAGGCGCCGTTCGCGATGGAGTGCAAGACCTGGAAGCTGATCGACGTCAATGGCGACCGCCAGCTCATCATGGGCGAAGGCATCCATTTCCACATCCGCGACGAGTTGTGGGACCGTGACGCGATGCGCGTCCATATGGAGCGCTACCACCCGATAGGCCGCATGTTCGCCGACCGCTACTGCCGCACCGACGACCGCGTGGTGTTTCCCGCGGCCGAGGGCGCAAAGACGAAATAACAAGGACAAGACAATGAGCGAAACATTCCGCGACAACGAAGCGCAGAGCCGGTTCGAGCTCGCCGTCGACGGCTCAACCGCTTTCGTGGTCTACCGCAAGACGCCGGACACGATCACGCTGGTTCACACCGAGGTGCCGGCGGAGCTCGGCGGCCGCGGCATCGGCTCCAAGCTCGCGCGCGCGACACTCGACGCCGTCCGCGCGCAGGGCATCAAGCTCGTGGTGAAATGCGAATTCATCCAGGGCTTCATGAAGAAGCATCCGGAGTATGACGATCTGTTGGGGTGACCGCAGGGCGAGTTGGCAAAGCGTGTCATTTCATCATGGCCGGGACAAGCCCGGCTATGATGCGTTTCGTTACGATACCGCCTGCTCGACCTTGTCCTGCGTCTTCGTTGCGAAATCGCTGGCGTCGTGGCGCTCGTGGAGCTGGCTCGACGGCTCGCCCCAGGTGCGGTTGACCATCCGGCCGCGCTTCACCGCTGGCCTTGCTGCGATCGCATCGGTCCAGCGCTGCACGTTCTTGTAGTCCTGCACCGAGAGGAATTCGCCGCCGCCATAGAGCAGGCCCTTGGCAAGGCTGCCGTACCAGGGCCACACCGCCATGTCGGCGATGGTGTAGACATCGCCCGCGAGATACTCATTGTTGGCGAGCCGGCGGTCGAGCACGTCGAGCTGGCGCTTCACCTCCATCGCAAAGCGGTCGATGGCGTATTCGATCTTGGTCGGCGCATAGGCATAGAAATGCCCGAAGCCGCCGCCGAGATAGGGCGCGGCGCCCATCTGCCAGAACAGCCAGGAGAAGGTTTCGGCACGGGTCTTGACGTCGGTCGGCAGGAAGGCGCCAAATTTTTCCGCGAGGTAAACCAGGATCGAGCCCGACTCGAACACCCTGATCGGCTCCTTTCCGCTGCGGTCCATCAGCGCCGGGATCTTCGAGTTCGGATTGACCGCGACAAAGCCGCTGCCGAATTGGTTGCCGTCGATCTTGATCAGCCAGGCGTCATACTCCGCGCCCTTGTGACCCGCCGCCAGCAGCTCTTCCAGCATCACGGTGACCTTGACACCGTTCGGCGTCGCCAGCGAGTAGAGTTGCAGCGGATGGCGGCCGACCGGCAGTTCCTTGTCGTGGGTGGGACCGGCGATCGGCCGGTTGATGCTGGCGAAGCGCCCGCCGCTTTCCTTGTTCCAGGTCCAGACCTTCGGCGGCTCGTAGGCAGGAATGTCATTCACGTCGTTGGCTCCCGATTCATGTTCTTGCCGGGTGGCGCGGCGGCCGCCGTGCCCATCCCATGTCCGCACTAGATGGTGCGCAGGCTGCGCTTTGCCCACCCCGCCCGATCGCATTTTCTATCCAGCGGAATGCGCTGCGAGCGATGCAGCCGAGCAGCGCCTGCACGCAAGATCGCCGTAGCCGAAACCCGTTGGCTTCGCCGACCGTGATGCGCTAGCGTTGCAGGGGCTGATGCCAACAAGCACAAGAAGCAGCAGCCGGGAGAAAACCAGTCCATGAAATCACCGATCTGCGACATGCTGGGAATAGAATTTCCTCTGCTCGCCTTCAGCCATTGCCGCGACGTGGTGGCTGCGGTCAGCCGCGCCGGCGGCTTCGGCGTGTTCGGCGCGACCCGGTATCTGCCGGAGACGCTGGAGCAGGAATTGAGATGGATCGACGATCACGTCGACGGTAAGCCCTACGGCATCGACGTGCTGATTCCCGAGAACATCTCGACCGCGGGTGAGAAGAACGTCACCTGGAAGAGCCTCGAGAAGCGCGTCTCGCAGGAGCATCGCGATTTCACCCGCAATCTGCTGAAGAAATACAACATCGAGCTCACGCCGCAGAGTGTCGCCGACAACCAGCCGCAGCCGTTCGACGCCGAGACCGCGCTGCAACTGCTCGAGGTTTCGTTCCGGCATCCGATCAGGCTGATCGCGAATGCGCTCGGCGTGCCGCCGAAGGCGATGATCGAGATGGGCCGCAAGCATGGTGTGCCGGTGGCGGCATTGGTCGGCTCCAAGGAGCACGCGCTGCGCCAGGTTGCGGCCGGTGTCGATATCCTGGTCGCACAGGGCACCGAGGCCGGCGGGCATTGCGGCGAGGTCTCGACCATGGTGCTGGTGCCCGAGGTGATCAAGGCGGTCAAGAGGATCCGCGACGTGCCGGTGCTCGCCGCCGGCGGCATCATGACCGGCAGCCAGATGGCGGCCTGCATGGCGATGGGCGCGGCCGGCGCGTGGACCGGCTCGGTGTGGCTGGCCACGGTGGAATCGGAGACCTCGGAGATCTTCCGCGAGAAGATGATCGCGGCCTCCTCGCGCGACGCGGTGCGCTCGAAGGGCCGCACCGGCAAGCCGGCGCGGCAGCTCCGCTCGGTCTGGACCGACGCGTGGGACCGCTCGCCGGAGAGCCCCGGCGCGCTGCCGATGCCGCTGCAAAGCATCATCAGCCGCGACGCCTTCAACGCCATCGACCGCTCGGCTGCGGCCGGCAACGAGAAGGCCCGCGACCTCGTCAGCTATTTCGTCGGCCAGGGCGTCGGCCTGGTCGACAGCGTCAAATCGGCCGGCGCCGTGGTGCAGGAGTTCAAGGAAGAGTTCATCGAGGCCGTCGAGCACATGAACGCGCTGGTGGCGGAGTGATCGAATACGTCTCATCCTTCGAGACGCGGCCAAGTGGCCGCTCCTCAGGATGACGGTGTGCCCGTAGCCGTCACCCTGAGGTGCGCGCCCTTGCGCGCCTCGAAGAGTGACGGCGTGGCGAAGACCTAGAAAGTGAAGCAAGAAGAAATGACCACATCTCACATCCCCGAAGACCGCATTCCCGTCATCGTCGGCGTCGGCGAGATCGTCGATCGCCCAAAGGACATCGCCGCCGGCCTCGAGCCGCTCACCTTGCTGGAGGAGGCGCTGAAGCGCGCCGAGGCGGATAGCGGCGCCAGGCTGCTGTCCGAGGTGCAGTCGCTCGACGTCGTCAACTTCCTGAGCTGGCGTTACCGCGATCCCGAGAAGCAGCTGGCGCAGCGGCTCGGCATTGCGCCCGCGCATCTCTATTACGGCCCGGTCGGCGGCGAGAGCCCGATCCGGTATCTGCACGAGGCCGCGCAACGTATCGCGCGCGGCGAATGCAGCGTTGCCGCGGTCTGCGGCGCGGAGGCGCAGTCGACCGCGACCAAGGCGCAGCGTGCCGGCGTCGAGCTGCCGTGGACGCCATTCGCTCATGACGTGGAAGAGCCGAAGCGCGGCGCCGCATTCCAGAAACCGATGGCCGTTGCGCTCGGCGTGTTCAGGCCGATCACGGTCTATCCGCTCTATGAGTCTGCAACATCGGCGCATTGGGGCCAGACGCCGCGCGAGGCGCTGAAGGAATCCGGCGAGTTGTGGTCGACCTATGCGCGCGTCGCCGCCGACAATCCGAACTCGTGGCTGAAGAAGACGTTCACCGGCGACGAGATCACCACGGCCACGCCCGACAACCGGATGATCGCCTGGCCGTATACAAAGCTGATGGTGGCGAACCCGACGGTGAACATGGGTGGTGCGCTGATCCTGACCAGCCTCGCGAAAGCGCGCGCGGCCGGCGTGCCGGAGGAAAAACTGATCTATCCGCTCGGCGGCGCCTCGGCGGAGGAGCCGCGCGACTACCTGATCCGCGACCAGTTCGTCGAAAGCCACGCGCAGACCGCGGTGCTGAAGGCGGTGATGGATCTCGTCGGCGGCGACGGCAGAAAGTTCGACGCGATCGAGCTCTACAGCTGCTTCCCCTGTGTGCCGAAGATGGCGCGCCGGACGCTCGGCCTTGGGCCCGACGTGCAGCCGACCGTGACGGGGGGGCTTACGTTCTTCGGCGCGCCGCTCAACACTTACATGACGCACTCGGCCTGCGCGATGGTGCGCAAGCTCCGCAGCGGCGGCACGCTCGGCCTGCTCTACGGCCAGGGCGGCTTCGTCACCAAGCATCATGGCCTCGTGTTGTCGCGCGCGGCGCCGAACGTCGCGCTCAAGCAGGACACCAGCGTGCAGGCGGAGGCCGACCGCAACAGGCGCAACGTGCCGGACTTCACCGCAGAGGCTGTGGGAAAAGGCCAGGTCGAGGCCTTCACCGTGATCTATCGCGCCAACGGCGAGGTCGAGCACGGCGTCACCATGCTGCTCACAGAGGACGGCCGCCGCACGCTCGGCCGCATCCCGGCGAGCGACACGGCGACGCTGGCCTATCTGCAGGACATGGATCGTACGCCGGTCGGCACTAGAGGCAACATCGTCACCGCCGGTGACGGCATGCTGGAATGGCGGGTGGGCTGACCCACCAACGCTGTCATGGCCGGGCTTGTCCCGGCTATCCACGTCTTTGCCTCATGAAGGAAAGTAAGACGTGGATGCCCGGGCCAAGCCCGGGCATGACGAAGTAAAGGGCGGCTTGTGCCCTACCCCTTCACGTCCTGCTTTTCGGACGCCGTGGTCGGCTTGCCCTTGGCGCCGGCACCGGTGACGCGCACATGGTCGCCGTCGGCGAGTCCGTCCGGCGGGGCGGTGATGATGCGGTCGTCGGGCGCAAGGCCGGTGGCGATCTCGATCTCCTTGCCGAGGTCGCGGCCGATCTTCACGGTCTTGAACAGCACCTTGTCGTCAGGACCGACGGTTGCGACCCGCAGGCCGCTGCTGTTGAAGATCAGCGCGCTGGCGGGAATGCTGAGCGGCGTGGATTCGCGCTGCAGGTTCAGCTTCACGCTGGCATAGCTGCCCGGCATCAATTCGCCGGAGGAGTTGTCGAGCCCGAGTTGCATCCGCGTCGTGCCGGAGGCGACATCGACCGCCTGCGAGGAGGCTTCCACCGTCGCCTGGAAGGTGCGGTTCGGGTAATCCGGCAGTACCAGCGTGGCCTTGGCACCGATCTTGATCGCCGGGACGTAATTCTGCGGCACGTTGACATAGACGCGCAGCTTGGTGATGTCCGAGATCGTGAACATCGCCGGGCCCGAGTTACCGCCGGCGTTGATCAGCGCGCCGACGTCGGTGTCGCGCGAGGTCACCACGCCGTCGAACGGCGCCGTGATCTTCTTGTAGCCGGCGAGCGCTTCCAGCCGCTCGACATTGGCCTGGCCGGCCTTGACCGCACCGTTCTTGTTGGAAAGGTCGGCAGTGCGCTCGTCGATCTCCTGGGCGGAGACGAAGTTCGAGGCCACCAGCGTCTTGCGCCGGTTCAGCGTGGCCTCGGAGAGCTTGGCGGACGCCTGGGCGCTGGCGAGATCGGCGCGCGCCTGCAGCAATTGCTGGTCGAGGTCGGGCGCCTCGATCTCGGCGATCACCTGGCCGGCCTTGACGCGGGCGCCGATGTCGGCGTCCCAGTTCTTGAGATAGCCGGACACCCGGGCATAGATCGGCGCGCGGGAATAGGCCTCGAGCCGGCCCGGCAGGTCGATCGTGGGGCTCAGCGCCTTGGCATTGGGCAGCGCCACCGCGACCGTCGGAACGGCCTGGTCGTCGGTCCATTCCTTCAGCCGTGTGTCCTGTTCCTCACGGGCGCGGATCCCGGTGCCGACGATCAGGCCCGCCCCGACCAGGGCCACCACGCCGAAGATGCCCAGCTTCCGGCGTGAGACCGGGGGGCGCTGTTCAGTGGGCGGCATGCGGAATCTCCGATGAGGCGGCGGCTTTGGCGCCTTGCTTCTTGTGTACCATACTGAATACCACGGGAACAAACATCAGGGTCGCGAAGGTGGCGAAGATCAGGCCGCCGATCACGGCCCGGCCCAAGGGCGCGTTCTGCTCGCCGCCCTCGCCGAGCCCCAGCGCCATCGGCGCCATGCCGATGATCATGGCGAGCGCGGTCATCAGCACCGGGCGGAACCGGACGAAGCCGGCTTCCAGGGCCGCCGCGACGGGATCGCCGAGTTCCTCATAGCGCTCGCGGGCGAAGCTGATCACGAGCACGCTGTTGGCGGTCGCCACGCCCATGCACATGATGGCGCCGGTGAGCGCCGGGACCGACAGCGTGGTCTCCGTCGTAAACAGCATCCAGACGATGCCGGCGAGCGCAGCGGGCAGCGCTGTGATGATCACGAACGGGTCCGACCAGGACTGGAAGTTCACAACGATCAGGAAGTAGATCAAGACGACGGCGCCGAGCAGGCCGAACAAGAGGCCGGTGAAGGCCGAGTTCATGGTCTGCACCTGGCCGAGCAGCACCACGGACGTGCCCTTCGGCACCTCCTTGGCGGTGTCGGCGATCAGCTTGCGCACGTCGGTCGCGACGCCGCCGAGATCGCGGCCTTGCGTCGTGGCGTAGATCTGCACCAGCGACTGGATGTCATATTGCGACACCACCGCGCTCGAGGTCGCGCGCTTGATGTCGGCGATGCCGCCGAGGATCGGCGCCTGGGTGTTGCCGGTCGCGGTGATCGGCAGGGTCTGCAGCGCGCTCAGCGAGTCGATCTGGTATTGCGGCGTCTGCATCACGATCGAATACGACACGCCGTTATCGGGATTGAGGTAATAGGTCGGCGCCACCTGCGAGGAGCCGGCGAGGTTGACCACCAGCGAGTTGGTGACGTCGCGCTCGGTCAGGCCGACATATTGCGCGCGGGTGCGATCGACATCGATGTTGAAGGTCGGGTTGTTCGGCGACTGCTGGATCCGCGCATCGGCGATGCCGGGAATCCGCTTGATCCCGGCCAGCAGCTTGTTGGCATAGGCGAAGTTGGCCTCGAGATTGGCGCCGCGGATCTGCAAATCGATCGGCGCCGGCGCGCCGAAGTTCAGGATCTGGCTGACGATGTCGGCCGGCAGGAACGCGAAGCTGGTGCCCGGGAACAGCCGCGGCAATTGCTCGCGCAGCGTGCGGACGTGTTCCTCGGTCGGCTTGTGGCCTTCCTTCAGGCGGATCTGGATATCGCCGTCCTGCGGACCGATCACGCCGGTGTTGTTGTAGGTCATGTTGATGCCGGAGATCGGCATGCCGATATTGTCGGTCATGGTCTCGATCTCGCCGGGCACCAGCTTGCGGATCGCCTTCTGGATGTCGGCGAGCTGGTTGGCGGTCTCCTCGACGCGGGTGCCGACCTGGGTGCGGACATGCATCAGGATGTTGCCGGCGTCGACCGACGGGAAGAAGTTGCGCCCGAGGAACGGCACCAAGAGGAACGACGCGGCGACGACCGCGAGGAAGCAGCTCACGAACACCGTGCGGTGACCAAGCGCCATCGCGAGCAGGCCGCGATAGCCGCTGCGGATGCGCTCGAACCGCGCCTCGAAGCCGCGCTGGAACCAGACCAGGGGATTGCGCGACTTCGGCGGCGCGCCCTCATGATGCACATGCGCCTGCAGCAAATAGTTCGCCATAGTCGGCACCAGCGTGCGCGACAGGATGAAGGACCAGATCATCGCGAACATCACCGCTTCGGCCATCGGCACGAACAGGAAGCGCGCCACGCCGGTGAGGAAGAACATCGGCACGAACACGATGCAGATACAGAGCAGCGAGACGAAGGCCGGAGTCACGATCTGGTTGGCGCCGTCGAGGATCGACTGCTCGACCGGCTTGCCCTGCTCGAGGTGATAATTGATGTTCTCGATCGTCACCGTGGCGTCGTCGACGAGGATGCCGACCGCGAGCGCGAGGCCGCCGAGCGTCATGATGTTCAGCGTCTCGCCGATCAGGGACAGCATGATGATAGCGCCGAGCACCGACAGCGGGATCGACACCGCGATGATGACGGTCGAGCGCCAGCTGCCGAGGAACAAGAGGATCATGATGCTGGTGAGCAGCGCGGCGATCACGCCCTCGAAGGCGACGCCGGTGATCGCGCCGCGGACGAACACCGACTGGTCGCCGATGAAGCCGATCTTGAGCGCATCCGGCATCTGATCCTTGACCTCGATCACCTTCTGCTTGATGCCGGAGATGATATCGAGCGTCGAGGTGGCGCCGGCCTTCAGCACCATCATCAAGACCGAGCGGTTGCCGTCGACATGGACGATGTTGGTCTGCGGCGGGTTGCCGTCGCGCACCGAGGCGACGTCCCGCACATAGACCATCGCGCCGTTGACCTGTTTGATCGGCAGGTCGCCGAGCTCCTCGAGCCGCAGCGGCGAGTTGTTGAGGTTGATGGTGTATTCGAAATTGCCGATCTTCTGCGTGCCGACCGGCGTGATCAGGTTCTGCGCGGCGAGCGCATTGGCAACGTCCTGGCCCGACAGGCCGCGCGCCTGCAGCGCGGTCGAATTGAGGTCGATCTGGACCTGACGCTGCTTGCCGCCGAACGGATACGGGATCGCAGCACCAGGCACGGTGACCAGCGGCGTGCGCAGCTGGTTGATGCCGATATCGGCGAGGTTCTGCTCGGTCAGTCCCTCGCCCGACAGCGCGACCTGGATGATCGGAACCGTCGAGGCGCTGTAGTTCAGGATCAGCGGCGGGGTCGCGCCCGGCGGCATCTGCTTGAGCAGGGTCTGCGAGATCGCGGTGACCTGCGCGTTGGCGGTGCGGATGTCGACGTTGGGCTGGAAGAAGATCTTGATGATGCCGACGCCGTTATAGGAATTGGCGACGATGTGCTCGATGTCGTTGACGGTCGTGGTCAGCGCGCGCTGGAACGGCGTGGTGATGCGGCCGGACATCTGGTCCGGCGGCAGGCCGGTGTACTGCCAGACCACGCCGATCACGGGGATGCGGATGTCCGGGAAGATGTCGGTCGGCGTGCGCAACGCCGCCAGCGGTCCGATAATCAGCAGCAGGATCGCGAGCACGACGAAAGTATATGGCCGGCTCAGCGCGATACGGACCAGTGCGATCATAAAAGAAGCGTTCCCGAAATGAAGCCCGCCCAGGCAGAGGAATCGACATTGCAAAAGCCGTTCCGCAGCGGCCGATTTACCCGATGGCGGGCAAAACGCCAACCCGCGGAGCCGCGGCGGCTTTCACTTCCTCGGCATAGTGCGTGAGGCTGCGCGCTCCGATCGACCCTGCCGGGCACGGTGCCGCCGATCGCGCGCGGATCGTCGTCAAAAAGAGACGGCTCTGCTGCGAATGCGAGCAGGCCGAGGATGCTATTTCGGCTGACGCGAGCTTAACGCATCGCTGCTCTGCGAAAATGTAAAACGTGGTGGGCCGGGTCAGCCCACCACGTCGGCATCGGTTAGGTGAAGGATGGCGGCCGCCCGAGCGGCGGCGCCGGATCAGGCGGCGCGGACCGCGTCGAGGAACTTGCCGACTTCGAGCTTGAGGCGGTTGCTGTCGCCCGACAGCGACTGCGCCGCCGACAGCACCTGGGACGAAGCCGAGCCGGTTTCGTTGGCGCCGTGCTGCACGTCGGTAATGTTGGCCGAGACCTGCTGGGTGCCCTGCGCCGCCTGCTGCACGTTGCGGGAGATTTCCTGCGTCGCCGCGCCCTGCTCTTCGACCGCGGCGGCAATGGTGGACGAGATCTCCGACAGCCGTTCGATGGTCGAGGAGATTTCCTTGATCGCGCCGACCGACTCCTGGGTCGCGGTCTGGATGCCGGCGATCTGCTGGCCGATCTCTCCGGTCGCCTTGGCGGTCTGCTCGGCGAGCGCCTTCACCTCGGACGCCACCACGGCGAAGCCGCGGCCGGCTTCGCCGGCGCGCGCCGCCTCGATAGTCGCGTTCAGCGCCAGCAGATTGGTCTGGCCGGCGATGGTGTTGATCAGCTCGACGACGTCGCCGATCCGCGCGGCCGCCTTCGACAACTCGCTGACGCGATCGTTGGTGGTGCGCGCCTGGACGACTGCATCGCCGGCCATCCGTGCCGACTCCTGCACCTGGCGGCTGATCTCGGTCACCGAAGACGACAGCTCCTCGGTCGCCGACGCCACCGACTGGACATTGGTCGAGGCCTCCTCGGACGCGGCGGCAACCGACGTGGTCAGCTCCTGCGAACGCCGGGCGGTCGATGACAGCGTGCCGGCGGAGGCTTCGAGCTGGGTCGAGGCCGACGACACGGTCTGCACGATTTCGCCGATCATCTGTTCGAAATTGCGGGTGATGGTATCGACCCGGCGGCCGCGCTCGATCTTGGCTTCGGCGTCGGCAGCGGCGGCTTCATCGGCCGCCTTCTTGGCGACCAGGGCTTCCTTGAACACCTGCAGCGTATCGGCCATCGCGCCGATCTCGGTCTTCTCGCCCTGATGCGGGACGTTTGCGGTCAGGTCGCCGCGACCCAGCGCCTGCATCGGCGCCACGATCGAAGCAATGCCCGACGAGACGTCGCGAATCATCAGGAAGCTGACGCCGACGCCGACCAGGATGGCAATGCCGAGCAGGATGGCGACCATCATCAGCGCCGAGCCGTAGTTGCTGGCGGCATCCTGCGCGGCCTTGTCCGCACCGGTGTTGTTGAACTCGATATCCTTGTTCAGGATCTCGTCCGCCTCGAGACCGATCTTGTTCACGACCTTGGAGTTGAGCTCATGCGCCTCATGCGGGAGCTTGCCGGCTTCCTTGCGCGACAGGGCCATCACCTCTTCGGTACCCTTGCGGTACCTGTCCCAGACGTCAGTCCATTGCCGGTAGAGCGCCCGCTCCTCGGGTGAGGTGATCATCGGCTCGTACTTGGCGCGGGCCTTGGTGTTCGCCTCGACGACGCTGGCGAGCGTCTTTTCGACGGCCAGCTTCTCCTCGAGCGTTTCCGAGAGCAGGTGTTCGCGGATCACGTTGCGATAGGTGATCACCCCGGCGCGCAGCTCGCCCAACACGCGCACGCTCGGCAACCAGTTGGTCGTGATGTCGACCGTGCTGGCGTTGATTGCGCGCATATTCCAGACGGCGAGCAAGCCCATGCCGGTCATCGCGACGAGCAGGAATGCAACCACGGCAATGATCTTGGCGCGGATCGAGAATTTGGCGAACATCGTGGGGTCTCTTGATATCGGGCTCGCGAAGCCCGATCGAATGGCTGAGGGCGCGGCGGGACGCCGCCGACATCAAAGCCAGCCCCCCTCCTTAAGTAGGGTTAATTTGGTTCCCCGTTGAACTACTGAGATATCGGTCATCGCCGTGACATGATGCGCAAGGGGCGCATCATGTCATCAGCGCCAGCGCGTCCGAGAAGAACTCCGGCCCGCCGAAATTGCCCGATTTCAAGGCAAGCACCATCTCGCCATTCTTGGCGCCGACCGCGCGCAGAACCGGCACGCCTGCCGCGATTTCCGCGCCGACCAGGAATCCCGGGATGCCCAGGCGATCGACCACGGCGCCTGAAGTTTCACCACCGGCGACCACCAGCCTGTGCACACCCGACTGCACCAGCCCCTCCGCGATGTCGGCCATCGCCTGTTCGATGGCATGCCCGGCTGCATCACGACCATGACGGGATTGCAGAGCTGCCACCTCATCCGGGGTCGAGCTGCTCGCGATCAGGATTGGTCCCGACCCGAGCCGATCCTTCGCCCAGGTGAGCGCGCGTCGCGCCTCGTCCCTGCCGGCGATCACCTGCTCGGGATCGAGGTGCAGAACCGGCATCACCTTCTCGGCGTTGGCGATCTGGCGCAAGGTCGCCTGCGAGCAACTGCCGGCAAGGCACGCTGCCGGGCCGCCGACCGGCGTCGCCAGCATCGCATCCGCCGTATCCGGTTTGGCCTTGCTCGCGGCGACCAGCGCCCGCGCCAGACCGAGCCCGATGCCGGAAGCGCCGACCGAAAGACGGTGATCCAGCGCCACCTGCCCGATGGTCTCGAGGTCCCGGTCGAACACCGCATCGACGATGGCGGCGCCGATGCCGCCTTGCGCGAGCTCGGCGAGCTTTGCCCGGACGGCGTCCGCGCCGCGGCTCAGCGTCGCCAGATCGACCAGACCGACCTTGGTCGTGCTTTGCCGCGCCAGCACGCGAACCAGATTGGAATCATGCATCGGGTTGAGCGGGTGGTCCTTCAGCGGGCTCTCGTTCAGCGGCACCGAGCCGACGAACAGATTGCCCTGGTAGACGGTGCGGCCGGTCTCGGGGAACGCCGGCGTCACCAGCACGATGGCATCCCCGGAATCGGCGCGCAGCGCGTCCATCACGGGGCCGATATTGCCGGCATCGGTTGAATCGAAGGTCGAGCAGATCTTACAGGATATGTTTGGCGCCGCGGCCGCGCAGCCAGGCCTCCGCCGCACGCGAACGCGTTACGGCGAGGCCGGGCTCGATCGAACGGCTCTTCAGCGACACCACGACAGCGTCGACCTCGGGCAGCGCGAGATCGTCCGCGGGCACGCCGATGGTCTGCACCGTGCGCAGGCCGGCGCGGGTCAGCGTGTTGGCGAGATCGGAGGCGCCGGTATAGTCATCGGCGATGCAACCGAGAGACAGCTTTCCGGCTGATGTCACGGCTTCACTCCGGCATAGGGCTTGAACCAGGCGAGACCCTCGGTGGTCTTGCCGCGCGGATTATATTCGCAGCCGACGAAGCCGCCATAGCCGAGCCGGTCGAGCTCGCCGAACAGAAACGGATAGTTTAGCTCCTCGCCATCGGGTTCGTTGCGCGAGGGGATCGACGCGATCTGGATGTGGCCAATGATCGGCATCATCTCGCGCAGCCGCATGGTGACGTCGCCATGAATGATCTGGCAGTGGTAGATGTCGAACTGCAGCTTGAGGTTCGGAATCTTCAGCTCGCTGATCAGGTCGTACGCGAAGTTGAAATCGTTGAGAAAGTAGCCGGGCACGTTGCGCGGATTGATCGGCTCGATCACGAGGTCGAGGCCGTGCGGCGCGAAGAACTCCGCGGCGTTCGCGACGGATTTGTAAAAGGCTTCCACTGCGCGTCGATCGCTGCGGTCGGCGATCCCGGCCATCAAATGCACCCGCTTGACGCCGGTCGCCTGCACATAGGGCAGCGCGGTCTTCAGGCTCTGCTGCAGATCGGCGAAGCGATCCGGCAGCGCGGCAAATCCCTTCTCGCCGGCGTTCCAGTCGCCCGGCGGCAGGTTGAACAGCGCCTGCGTCAGCCCATTGCCTTTCAGCCGCTTGCCGACCTCCTCGGCCGGATGGTCGTAAGGAAACAGGAACTCGACCGCGGTGAAGCCCGCTTTCGCCGCGGCCTCGAAGCGGTCGAGAAACGGGACCTCGTTGAACATCATGGTCAGGTTGGCGGCAAAACGGGGCATTGCAGGATCCTCTTATCTCTCGCCTGGAAGCTTGGTGCCGGTAACCTGCGCATACATCCGCGCCACCGACGCATCGTCGTCGCGGCCCATGCCGGCGGCCGCGGTCATCAGGAACATCTGCAAGGCCGCGGCCGAGACCGGCACCGGGAAGCGTGCATTGCGCGCCATGTCCTGGATGATGCCGAGGTCCTTGACGAAGATCTCCACCGCGCTGCGCGGCGCATAGTCGCCATCGAGCACATGCGGCATGCGGTTCTCGAACATCCAGGAATTTCCGGCGGAGGCGGTGATCACCTCATAGACCTTGCGGATATCGAGGCCCTGCTTGGCGGCAAAGGCGATCGCCTCCGAGGCGGCCGCGATATGCACGCCGGCGAGCAGCTGGTTGATCATCTTGAACGCAGCGCCCTGCCCCGCGGCATCGCCGAGCTCGTAGAGTTTTGCCGCCATCGCATCCAGCGCCGGCCGCGCCTTCGCAAACGCCGCCGCGCTGCCGGACGCGAGAATCGTCAATTCGCCCTGCGCCGCGCGCTGCGCGCCGCCGGAGATCGGGGCGTCGAGATAATGCCGGCCGGTCGCCTCGAGCTGTTTTGCGAGACGCCGCGCGATATCGGGATCCATGGTCGCCGAGGAGATGAAGACCGCGTCCTTCGCCAAGGTCTCGGCGACGCCGTCCTTGCCGAACAGGATCCCTTCCGTCTGCGCGGCATTGACGACGACGCTGACGACGATGTCGGCATCCCGGGCCGCCTCGGCCGGCGACCTGGCGCCCTTGCCGCCGTCGGCGACGAAGCGCGCCACCGCATCGGCCGACACGTCGCAGCCGGTCACCTCGAAACCGGCCCGCCTGAGCGAGGTCGCCATGCCGTATCCCATCGAGCCCAGCCCGATGACGGCGACACGTGATGTTGCGGAACTGGACATGTGGCGATCCCTGAACATTTTTAGTTGTTTGAGCATGATCTTTTCGGAAAACCGGCTGCCACTTTGCGCCAGCGCGGCCCGCCGGGTCCGGATCATGCTCGTTGCTGCTTGCCTATCACGGCTTGGCCGCGCTGCCAAAGCATGAGACAAAGCGGAAAACGGATAGCGCCAAGGATGACGCCACGAGCGAAACCGGATGAGCGAAACAAAGCTTCGTGAGGACATCTGCCGCTTCGGCCGCTCGCTGTTCGAGCGCGGCCTGACGCCGGGCTCGTCGGGCAATATCAGCGTCCGGCTCGCGGACGGCGGCTGGCTGGTGACGCCGACCAACGCCTCGCTCGGCTTCCTCGATCCGGCGAAAATGTCACGGCTCGACGGCAACGGCCGGCTCGTCTCCGGCGACGCCCCGACCAAGGAAGTGCCGCTGCACACCGCGCTCTACCAGACGCGCGGCTCCGCCGGCGCCGTGGTGCACCTGCACTCGACCCATTCGGTCGCGCTCTCGATGTTGCCCGAGATCGATCCGCGCGCCGCGCTGCCGCCGATGACTGCCTATTACGTCATGAAGTGCGGCCAGACCGCGCTGGTGCCCTATTATCGCCCCGGCGATCCCGCCGTTGCCGACGCGATCCGGGGGCTGGCCGGGAAATATTCATCGGTGCTGCTCGCCAATCATGGGCCCGTCGTGTCGGGCGATACGCTGGAAGCGGCGGTGTTCGCGACCGAGGAGCTCGAGGAAACCGCAAAGCTCTATCTGCTGCTGCGCGGGCTGAACCCGCGCTATTTGTCGCCCGACCAGGTGGCGGATTTGACCAGGACGTTCGGGCTCGTGCTGCCGGATCACCCTCACTAGATCAAGCGGAGGATCGATATGCGGAAGACAGTCATGATGAGGTTCACAGGCTTGGCGTTAGCGATTCCGTTCGCCGTTGGCCTTGCGGCGTCCGACGCACGGACCGAAGAGACCTTGCAAGGCATGCTGGCAACCCAGCTGCGCGCGCAGGGCTATCCTTGCGACAAGCCGCTCAAGGCCGAACGGGACGACAAGCTCTCGAAGCCCGACAACGAGGCCTGGACGCTGACATGCAGCAACGCGACCTACCGCGTCAGCCGCGTGCCGGACCTCGCCGCCAAGGTCGAAAAGATCGACGAGGGCAAGTAGGCTACGTGGGCTGGATCAGTAGCCCGCATGAGCGCAGCGATATGCGGGACGCCCCGGCGGTTGCGTGCGTGGAGATATTCCGTCGCTACAGCCCCAGATACGCTTTCCGCACATCCGGATTGCCGCTGATCTCGGCCGCGGTGCCCTGCATCAGCACGCGGCCGGTCTGCAGGATGTAGGCGCGGTCGGCGATCTCCAAGCACTCGGCCATGCGCTGCTCGACGATCAGGACCGTCATGCCGGCGTCGCGGATGCGCTTCACGGCCTGGAAGATCTCGTCGACCAGTTTCGGCATGATGCCCTGCGAGGGCTCGTCGAGCATCAGAAGCCGCGGCCGTGTCATCAGCGCGCGGCCGATCGCGAGCATCTGCTGCTCGCCGCCGGACAAGGTCTCGGCACGCTGGTCGAGCCGTTCGCCAAGTCGCGGGAACAGCTTGAAGACCAGATCGAGCGGCGCGTCGCGGTCGGATTGGCTGCGATAGAGATAGCTGCCGAGCCGCAGATTATCGCGCACCGAGAGCCGCGGAAACAGCCGACGGTTCTCCGGCACGTAAGCGATGCCGCTTGACGTGATGACGTGCTGCGGCTGGCCGTCGATGCGCTTGCCGTCGAAGGTGACGGTCCCTGCGCGCGGCCGCTCGGCGCCGGCGATCGATTTGAGCAGCGTCGACTTGCCCGCACCGTTGGCGCCGGCGACGCAGACGATCTCGCCCTTGGTGACGTCGATCGACACCGAGGAGATCGCGACGAGGCCCTGATAGGCGGTGGTGACTTCACGCACCGACAGCATGACGATCCCCGAGATAGGCAGAAATGACTTCCGGATTGCGGACGACCTCGGTCGGCTTGCCCTCGACCAGCACCTTGCCGAGATTGAGCACGATGGCGCGGTCGACCAGCGGCATCACGATCTCCATGACGTGCTCGACCATCAGCACGGTGATGCCGGCGGCGCGCACCTTGCGCACCAGCTCGACGCCGGTCTGTGCCTCGACCGGCGTCAGTCCGGTGAGGACTTCGTCGAGCAGCAGCAGCTTCGGCTCGGTGGCGAGCGCGCGGGCGACCTCGAGCCGGCGCTTCTCCGACGGCACCAGATCAGCGGCCAGCTTGTCGGCGCGCGCCGCAAGTCCGCAGAACTCCAGCACCTCATAGGCCTTCTGCCGCGCGATGCGCATCTTGGTGTTGCGGATCAGCGCGCCGACGATGACGTTGTCGATCACGGTCATGGTCTCGAAACTCTTGACGACCTGGAAGGTGCGCCCGACGCCGCGCTGGCAGCGTTCCGCCGCCGGCAGCTTGGTCACGTCCTCGCCGTCGAAGATGATCGAGCCCTGGGTCGGCGGCAGCACGCCCGCGATCAGGTTGAACAGCGTCGATTTGCCAGCGCCGTTCGGGCCGATCAGGCCGACGATCTCGCCGCGCCCGACCGAGATCGAGACGTCGCTGTTGGCGACGAGGCCGCCGAAGCGCTGCCAGACTCCGCGCGTTTCCAGCAGCGCCGTCATCGTGCGGCTCCCTTGCGCAGGGAGAACACGCTGACCAGGCCGCGCGGCAGCGCCAGCGAGATCACGACGATCAGCGTGCCGTAGACGATGAGGTCGACGCCGCGCCCGGAGCCGCCGATGAACGAGCGCGTCAGCTCGGTGAGCGGGATCAGGATGACCGCGCCCAGTACCGGGCCCCACAAGGTGCCGATGCCGCCAAGCACCGCGGGCAGCGCCATCAGCAGCGAGAACTGGAAGCCCATCACGCTCTCAGGATCGATGTAGGAGACGAACTGGGCGTAGAAGCTGCCGCCGACCGCAACCAGGAAGGCCGAGACCGCCGCCGCGCCCATCTTGGAATTGAACACGACCACGCCGAGGCTTTCGGCCGCGTCCGGATTGTCCTTCACCGCGCGCCACCAATAGCCCCATTTGGAATCCTCCAGCCACCAGGTGACGAACCAGGCGATGCAGGCCAGCGCCAGCGCGAAATAGAAATATGGCAGCTTCGAGCGCGTGAACTGGAATTTCAGCCAGCTGTCGCCGCGCACCGGGATGTCGATGCCGAGCGCCGCGCCGGCCCAATCCCAGTTCTGGATCAACAGCAACGCGATCTCGGCGATCACGATGGTCGCGATCACGAAATAGTGCCCGCGGAGGCGGAAGCAGGGATAGCCGAGCGCCATCGCGATCAAGGCGGAGATCGCCCCGCCCGCCAGCATGCCGAACCACGGCAGCACGCCGAACTTGGTGAACAGCAGCGCGGTGGTGTAGGCGCCGAGCCCGAAATACAGCGCGTGGCCGAGCGAGATCTGCCCGCAATAGCCGGACAGGATGTTCCAGCTCTGCGACAGCGCCGCATACATCAGCGTCAGCACCATGATGTTCTGGACGTAGACGTCCTTGACGAACAGCGGCACCAGCGCGGCGATCACCGCGAGGCAGGCCGCCACGATCAGGTCACGCCTGCGGCGTTGGGCGAACTGGGTGTCCATCACATCGATCCGAACAGGCCACGCGGCCGGATGAAGACGACCAGCAGGTAAACGGCATAGATGCCGACCGATTTCAGCGACGGCGGCAGGATCAGCGCGGTGGTCGCCTCCACCAGGCCGACGATGATGCCACCGGCAAAGGCGCCGAACACGCTGCCGAAGCCGCCGAGCGCCACGGTGACGTAGGCGATCAGGGCGAACGACGCGCCGACATCGGGATAGACGTAGAAGAAGATCGCCATGATGGCGCCGGCGAGGCCGACCAGCGCAGCACCAAGGCCCCAGCCGAGCGCGAACACCCGGTTTTTGTCGATGCCGACCAGCGCCACCGCGCCGGCATCCTCGCGCGTCGCCTCGAGCGCGCGGCCGAAATCGGTGCGATTGATGAAGAAGTAGAGCGCGACGAAGGCTGCGATCGACAGCATCGCGCCGATCAGCTGCGGCTCCGGCAGATAGATGCCGGCGATCGACACCGTCTTGCCGCCGACCCAGGAGTTGGTGACGCTGCGGTAGTCGGGCGTGAAGAAGAACTGGGCGAGGCCCCGCATCACGATCGCCAGCCCGAAGGTCGAGAAGATCTGCACCATGCCGGCATTGGCCTTGGCGCGCATCGCGAAGCGGACGATCAACAGATAGACCACCGCGCCGAACACGAACAGCGCCGCGGCGACCAGCGGCGCCGAGAGCAAGGGATCGATCGCGAAGAACGCGAACAGGAAGAAGGTCGCGTACATCGCGATCATCAGGAATTCGCCGTGCGCGAAATTCACGACGTCCATCAATCCGAAGATCAATGCGAGGCCTGCGGCGATCAGTCCGTAGAGCAGCCCCATCAACAGGCCGCTCGCCAAACTCTGGATAATGGTCTCGGCTGTCACCGCCGTCTGTCCCCTCTAGAGCGTTTTCGAGCGAAATAAATACCGGTTCGCGCTAGGAAAACGCGTCGCAACAAGAATCCGGGGCTCCGTTCCGGTACAATCGGAACGGAGCTCCGGCGCCCGACCGATCAGCTGTTCATCGGCCAGATCGCCTCGGAGACGGCGGCCTGTTCCGGGAAGATCGTCACGAAGTTCTTCGCGGAGTACTGCAACAGCACCGGATCTGCGAAGTTGTTCTGCCCCATCTCGTCGAACTTGACGCGCCGCCACGGCATGATGGTCTGATCGCCCGGCATGTCGGTGGCGACCAGCGCCTCGCGGATCTTCTCGCCGTCGGTCGACTTGGCGCGATTGATGGCGTCCGCCATCACGATCAGGCCCATGAATTGGCGCGACGAATAGTCGTTGAAGTCCTTGCCGGACTTGGCACGGTACATCTCGTTGATCAGACCGACCATCGGACGCTTCTGCGCCAGGTCGAGCGAGAAGCTGCCGCGCGAGATCACGCCCTCGAGCTTGTCGCCGACCGCGTCATAAGTCGCCTTCTCGGAGAAGCCGGCGTCCTGCGCCATGATGTTCTTCGGCTTGTAGCCGAGCTCGGCCATGGTCTTGACCAGGAGGATCGCGTCGGTGGTGTAGCTCGACGGCATCAGCACGTCGGCATTCGCCGCCTTGAGCTGCTGCACCTCGGCGGTCAGCGACGGCGAGTTGGCGCGGTACTTGATGTCGGCCACGATCTTGTAGCCGCGCTCGCCGGCGAGCTTGGTCTGCGCGTTCGCCGAATCGGTGCCGAAGATGGTGTCCTCGTGGAACAGCGCCAGCGTTTCGATCTTCTGGCCCTTCTTCTTCATCGCATCGAAGAAATCGAACATCGCGGTCGAGAACATCTCGTCATGCGGCGAGGCGCGGAAATAGTATTTCAGGCCGCGGCGATGCAGGCTCGGCGAGGAATTGTCGGCCGAGAGGAACGGAACACCGTAGCGCTCGCAGATCTGGCTGACGGTCACGGCGACCGCGCTCTGATAGGTGCCGATCACGGCGCAGACCTTCTCCTGCGTGATCAGGCGCTCGGCTTCGGCGCGGCCCTTCTGCGGATCGGCCTGGTGGTCGGCGAACACGAGCTTGACCTTGGCGCCGCCGAGGCCGGACAGGCCCTCGCCCTTGGCGAGCGGCAGCGCGAAATCATAGTTCTTGTTGATGATGTCTGCCGCGGTCTCGAACGCGCGCTGCGCGTCGACGCCGATCTGGGCGCTGGCGCCCGAGAGCGGATAGATCACGCCGATTGCCACTTCACTGGCCTGCGCGCGCGCGGCCATCGGACCGAGCGCCGCGGCGGCAGTGGCACCCAGCAACACGTTACGGCGAGAGATCGTCATCGAAATTTCCCCTTGGTCAGCTTGTTATTATCGATGTGACGCTTGTAGCGCGCAGTAAAGCCTCAATGAATTGCACGAATTGCCTATTCAGAGCACAGCGAGCTGCTTGTTCCTGAGATCTGTCACCAGCATCAGGCCCGGCGAATGCGTGATCGCGAACGGCAGCTTCGCGCTTGCGATCACCGATTGCGGCGTGACGCCACAGGCCCAGAACACCGGGATCTCGTCATCGGCGACCGGTACCGCATCGCCGTAATCCGGCTTGGCGATATCCTTGATGCCGATCGCATGCGGATGGCCGAGATGGACCGGCGCGCCATGCACGGACGGAAAGCGCGAGGTGATCTGCACCGCGCGGATCGCATCCGCCGGCTTGAACGGGCGCATCGACACCACCATGGGTCCCGCGAACGGCCCCGACGGGCTGCAGGCGATATTGGTCCGGTACATTGGCACACGCAGATTGCGTTCAATGTGACGGATCGGCAGGCCCTCATCCAGCAGCGCCTCTTCAAACGAGTAGGAGCAGCCGAGCACGAAGGTGACGAGATCGTCGCGCCAGTATTTGGTGATGTCGGTCGGCTCGTCCGCCACCTCGCCGTCGCGCCAGACCCGGTAGCGCGGCACGTCGGTGCGGATGTCGAGGTCGAGGCCGAGCGCCGGAATGCGGGGGTCGCCGACATCGGACATGCCGATGATCGGGCACGGCTTCGGATTGAGCTGGCAGAAGCGGTGGAAGGCACCGGCGAGCTTTTCCGGCAGGATCGCGAGATTGCCCTGGACGAAACCATTGGCGAGGCCGGCCGTGGTGGCCGATGCCAAGCCGTCACGGCAGGCGCGGCGCGCTTCGACGCTCGCCGGCACCGGCTCCCCCTGAGATCGCTGCACTGCCGCAAAAACAGTCATGGGATTCTCCTGCCCATAATCTCGACAAGGACAAACCAACACCAAGCGTGATATAATGTCTAATCGTCCTTTCTAATCAAAATCGATAAACCAAATTTATCGATCGGGAAAATACTTCCAATGACGGACTTCCGCTCGATCGAGACATTCCTTTGGGTCGTCAAGCTCGGCAGCTTCCGCGGCGCCGCCCAGCGGCTCAACACCACCCAGCCGGCGATCTCCCAGCGCATTGCCCAGCTCGAGCGCGAAATGGGCGTCAAGCTGCTCAACCGCGACCACCGGGTGGCCTCGCCGACCCCGAGCGGGCGGCTGATGATGATCTATGCCGAGAAGCTGATCGGCCTGCGTTCGGAGATGATGGCCGAGGTCGGCGACCGTTCCGCGATGCGCGGCGCGCTGCGGCTCGGTGTCGCGGAGACCATCGTGCACACCTGGCTGCCGCGCCTCGTCAAGAGCGTCAACGAGGTCTACCCGAACCTGTCGCTGGAGATCGAGGTCGACATCACGCCCAATCTGACGCAGCGGCTGCTGGCGCAGGAGATCGAGCTCGCCTTCGTGCTCGGACCGGTCTCGGCCTCCGGCGCGCACAACCATGTGCTGTGCGATTACCCGATCGGTTTCCTGGCGAGCCCGGCGCTCGGCCTCGGCGACGGCCCGGTGGCGCGGCAGGACCTGGCGCGCTTTCCGATCATCACCTTTCCGCGCAAGACCCAGCCCTACGAGACCGTACGCGCGCTGTTCAATGCCCCCGATCTGCCGCCGATCCGGCTGCACGCCTCGACCTCGCTCGCGACCGTGATCCACATGGCCAATGAAGGGCTTGGCATCGCGGTGATCCCGGCGGCGATCGTCGAGAACGAGCTTGCCGACGGGCGGCTGCAACTGCTCGACACCGACCTCAAGCTGCCGCCCCTCACCTTCACCGCGAGTTGGCTCGCCTCGCCCGATGCGGTCGCCATCGAGCGCGTCGCCAATCTCGCCCGGCAGATCGCGCAGGCGAGCGTGGCGGTTGACGGCGCGAGAGTGGCGCGTCATTGAACGATTGCCGGATAATCGAACGTCATTCCGGGATGGTCCGAAGGACCAGACCTCAGGTGCGCAACCGCGCACCGGGGAATCTCGAGATTCCATAATGCGCAATTGCGCATTAGGGTTCGATGCTGACGCATCGCCCCGGAATGACGAAAATAAAAATGGACTGACGACATGAGCCGAGCCGCCACCAACCTGCAGATCGATTCCGCCCGCCTCTGGGGCACCATCCACGAAACCGCGCAGTTCGGTGCAACGCCCAAGGGCGGCGTGCGGCGGCTGACCCTGAGCGCCGAAGACAAGCAGGTGCGCGACTGGTTCCGCAAGGCGTGCGAGGACGCGGGCCTCGAGGTGCAGGTCGACGCGCTGGGCTCGATGTTCGGATTGCGGAAAGGACGGGACATGTCGAAGCCGCCGATCGGCGTCGGCTCGCATCTCGACACCCAGCCGACCGGCGGCAAATATGACGGTGTGCTCGGCACGCTGGCGGCGCTCGAAATGGTGCGTACGCTGAACGATGCCGGCATCGAGACCGAGCTGCCGATCTGCATCTGCAACTGGACCAATGAGGAAGGCTCGCGCTTTGCGCCGGCGATGATGGCCTCCGCCGCCTATGTCGGCGACTTCACCACCGACGACATCCTGTCGCGCAAGGACGCCGAAGGCGTCACGGTGGCGCAGGCGCTGGACACGATCGGTTATCGCGGCGACGCCCCGGTCGGCCGCCAGAAGTTCACCAGCTTCGTCGAGCTGCATATCGAGCAGGGTCCGATCCTGGAGGCCGAGAACAAGACCATCGGCGTGGTCGATTCCGGCCAGGGCGTGTTGTGGTACGACGGCAAGATCACCGGCTTCGAGAGCCATGCGGGCTCGACCCCGATGCCGCTGCGCCGCGATGCGCTGGCGACGCTGTCCGAGATCGTGCTGGCGATGGAGAGCATCGCGAAGAAGCACGGCCCGAAGGCAGTCGGCACCATCGGCGAGGCCGTGATCGCCGCGCCCTCGCGCAACGTCATCCCCGGCGAGATCGCCTTCACGGTGGATTGCCGCAGTGCCGACGCCGCGATCATGGATGCGCTGGATCGCGACCTGCGTGCCGCCGTGAGCGAGATCGCAGCAAAGCGCAAGGTCGAGGTGCAGCTTGATCTCGTCTGGCGCAAGGCGCCGACGCATTTCGATCCCAAGCTGGTCGACGCGGTGGAGAATGCGGCGAAACAGCTCGGCTATTCGCACCGCCGCATCACCTCGGGCGCCGGCCACGATGCCTGCAACCTCAACACGGTGATGCCGGCAGCAATGGTGTTCGTGCCCTGCAAGGACGGCATCAGCCATAATGAGCTGGAAGATGCCAAGCAGACCGATTGCGCCGCCGGCGCCAACGTCCTGATGCACACGGTGCTGGCGCTCGCCGGCGTCGCGTCCTGATCATCATTTCTCCTCATCGGATGGAGGCTTTCGTGCGCGCAGTGTTTGTCGACGCCAATGAATCGCTCGCTGTCATCACCGAGCGCCTGGAAAAATCAGGCGATCCCAGGATGCGGATCAACCGCAACCCGGACATCAAGTCCGAGGACTATCCGGCGGTGCTCGACGGCGCCGAGATCGCGGTGGTCGACCACACCGCACTGCCGACCGAGATTGCGAAAAAGTGCGCCGGCCTGAAGCACGTCGTGTTCCTCGGCACCGGCGCGCGCAGCTACATGAACCCGGAAGAGCTCGCGGAGCTAGGCATTTCCGTGCACCTGATCAAGGGCTATGGCGACACCGCGGTCGCGGAATCGGCGATCGCGCTGATGTGGTCGTCGGCGCGCGTGATCGCGCAGATGGACCGCGAGATGCGCGCCGGCAACTGGCTGCGCGAGGACGGCATGCAGCTCACCGGCAAGACGCTCGGCCTCGTCGGCTTCGGCGGCATCGCTGCCGAGGTCGCCCGCATCGCGCTCGGCAGCGGCATGAAGGTGATCGCCTGGAACCGGTCGCCCAGGAGCCATCCCGGCGTCGAATTCGTCGAGCTCGACACCGTGCTGGCCAACAGCGACGTGGTCTCGATCCACCTGCTGCTGAACGACGAGACCCGCGGCCTGATCACGCGCGACAAGATCGCGAAGATGAAAAAGGGCGTGGTGCTGATCAACACCGCGCGCGGCGCGATCGTCGACGAGCAGGCGATGATCGATGCGCTCAATTCGGGCCACATCCGCCACGCCGGCCTCGATGTCTACAACATCGAGCCGCTGCCGAAGGATCACCCGCTGACCAAGATCCCGAACGTGACGCTGTCGGCGCACTCCGCCTTCCGCACGCCCGAGGCGAGCGAGAATTTGATCCACGCGGCGTGGGAGCATTGCCGAAGGATCGTGAAGGGGTAATCTCCACTGTCGTCCCGGCCAAGCGAAGCGCGAGCCGGGACCCATATGTGGACGGCCCCCGTGGCACAAGAGCTTTTTGGTGAGATCGGATCGCTTGCATCCATATGTCCGGCCTGTTGAGTGCGATCGGGTCGATCGCTGGCCAAGATGGGTTGCGCGATGCGAGTTCCAAACAACCAGGCGACCTGTTGACGGCCGATGGGTCCCACGGATTGTCTCGCATCGTTGCTCGATCGATCGCTCCATCTGCTCCTGCAGCTCCGGGTCGACCGGCGAGCGAGCCCGCCGGCCGGCCAATCGATTAGGCGGCGGCTGTCATGGGCTTGATCCGTGCCGCCTCGTAACTCTCGCCCGTCGCCATCAACTTCCAGGCGATACGGGCTACTTTGTTGGCAAGCGCCACGGCCGCAAGCTTCGGCGGCTTGCGCTGGATCAGGGCCAGCAGCCAGCGCGAGTGATGACCGCGTCCGCGCCTGGCCTGCTGGATCACCGCCGTGGCCCCGATGACCAGCAGACGGCGCAGGTCCTCATCGCCCGCCCGCGTGATCTTGCCAAGCCTGGTCCTGCCGGCGGTAGAGTGGTCCTTGGGTGTCAATCCCAGCCAGGCCGCAAAATGACGACCAGAACGGAACGCGTGCGGATCAGGTGTCTTCATCACCAGCGCGGTTGCAACGATCGGACCGACCGAGGGGATCTCAGCCAGGCGCCGGCCCGTGGCATCGCCGCGGTGCCAGGCCATCAGCTTGGCCTCAACCGCCTTCAACTCACCCTCGAGCCTGGCGCGCTCCCGGCCCAGCACCACAAACAGCTCGCGTGCCAGGGCGGGAAGCGTCTCGTCCTGCGCAATCCGCGCCAGCAGTGGCTCGATCGCGTCCAGTCCTTTGGGTGCGATCAGGCCATACTCCGCCGCATGGCCGCGGATCGTATTGGTCAGCTGGGTGCGCCGGACGATCAATCCGTCGCGGACGCCCATCAGCATCAGCGCAGCCTGCTGCTCGGCCGTCTTCACCGGCACGAAGCGCATGCTCCGCCGGCTCATCGCTTCACACAGACCTTCTGCATCCCGCCCGTCATTCTTGTTCCGCATCACGTAGGGTTTAACCAATTGCGGTGCCATCAGCTTCACTTCGTGACCGAGCTTGGAAAGCTCCCGCGCCCAATGTTGCGAAGCCCCGCAGGCCTCCATCCCGATCACGGTCGGCGGCAATTTGGCGAAGAACTCCAGCACCTGTTTGCGCGACAGCTTCTTGCGCAGCACCACCTGCTCCGCCGCATCAACCCCATGCAGCACAAAAATATACTTCGACGTATCAATCCCAATGCGGATAATCTGGTTCACGGACGGCTCCCATGTATGAGATCTAGACAACCTCATTCTGGCACACTGATGCCGTAGGGGGCCGTCCACACCATCAACCACCGAAGGTCATTGTTGCATAACGCTGGAGCCACAGCTCGCTTCGACAACGAACGTCTGTGGTTATGGGTCCCTGCTTTCGCAGGGACGACGATGTGGCTGACAGCGTAGCCTAATCCACCATCTCCGCGACCGCCTTGCCGCACGCCGTGGTGTCGGCATTGCCGCCGAGATCACGCGTGCGCAGCGTGCGTTCGCCGAGCGTGCGCTCGATCGCGCCGACGATGGCGCTAGCTGCCTGCTTCTCGCCGAGATGCTCCAGCATCATCGCGCCCGACCAGATCATGCCGATCGGGTTGGCAATGCCCTGCCCGGCGATGTCAGGCGCCGAGCCGTGCACCGGCTCGAACACAGAGGGGAAATCGCCTTCCGGATTGATGTTGCCCGACGGCGCGATGCCGATCGTGCCGGTGCAGGCCGGGCCGAGATCGGAAAGAATGTCCCCGAACAAATTGGAGCCGACCACGACGTCGAACCAGTCCGGATGCAGCACGAAATTCGCGGTCAGGATGTCGATGTGGTACTTGTCCCACTTCACGCCCGGATATTTCTTGGCCATCGCCTCCACGCGCTCGTCCCAGTAGGGCATGGTGATGGAGATGCCATTCGACTTGGTCGCCGAGGTCAAATGCTTCTTCGGCCGCGACTGCGCCAGATCGAACGCGAATTTCAGGATGCGGTCGACGCCGGTGCGGGTCATCACGGTCTGCTGGGTGACGAATTCGCGGTCGGTGTCCGGGAACATGCGGCCGCCGACGGAAGAATATTCGCCCTCGGTATTCTCGCGCACCACCCAGAAATCGATGTCGCCGGGCTTGCGGTTCGCCAGCGGCGACGGCACGCCGGGCATCAGCCGCACCGGGCGCAGGTTGACGTACTGGTCGAACTCGCGGCGGAACTTGATCAGCGAGCCCCACAGCGAGATGTGATCCGGGATCTTTGCCGGCCAGCCGACCGCGCCGAAATAGATCGCGTCATGCTTGCCGATCTTGTCCTTCCAGTCGGCCGGCATCATCTCGCCGTGCTTCTCGTAATAGTCGTAGGAGGCGAAGTCGAAATGGTCGAACTTCACGTCGACGCCGTGCTTCTTCGCCGCCGCCTCGATAACGCGCAGGCCCTCCGGCATCACTTCCTTGCCGATGCCGTCACCGGGAATGACCGCAATCCGATACTGCTTCTTTGCACTGCTCATCGAGAACACCCTTGTGATTTGCCCGGCCGGCAATGCCGCCTATTCTGATGGTCCTGCAATGGACCAAACTTCGCGCGAGCGCAACGCTGCAGTGCAGTGTTGACCGCGGCGCGACCCTGCCCCACCAAATTCGCCGACACCCCACTCCTCATACCAAGCGAGACATCCCATGGATCTGCATCTGCGCGGCAAGCGTGTCCTGATCACCGGCGCCTCCAAGGGCATTGGCGCGGCCGCCGCCGAAGCCTTTGCCGAGGAAGGCGCCAATCTGCTGCTCGCCGCCCGCAACGGCGAGCAATTGAAGGAACTGGCCGAGCGGCTCCGTTCGGCGCATCAGATCGACGCGGCGATCAGCGTGGTCGACCTGCGCAAATCCGAAGATCTGGCGCGATTGGCAAGAGAAGCCGCCGACATCGACATCCTCGTCAACAATGCCGGCGACATCCCGGGCGGCTCGATCGACAAGATCGACGAGGCGACATGGCGGCACGCCTGGGAGCTCAAGGTGTTCGGCTATGTCAACCTGACGCGCGCAGTCTATGCCCAGATGAAGGCACGCGGTGGCGGCGTGATCGTCAACGACATCGGCGCAGCCGGCGAGAAGTTCGACGCCAACTACATCTGCGGCAGCGCCGGCAATGCGGCGCTGATGGCGTTCACCCGCGCGCTCGGCGGCAAGAGCCTCGCCGACAATATCCGCGTCGTCGGCATCAATCCCGGCCCTGTCGGTACCGACCGCCACGTCACGCTGCTCAAGACCCGTGCCAAAAACCAGTTCGGTGACGAGAACCGCTACAAGGAGTTCCAGAAAGGTCTGCCGCTCGGCCGCCCCGCACATGCGCGCGAGATCGGCGACCTGATGGCGTTCCTGGCGTCCGACCGCGCCGGCTATACGTCCGGCGTGATCTACACCGTGGATGGCGGGCTGACGTCGGGGTGGGGATGACGTCACCGCTTGCCGCGACGTCATCCTGAGGAGCCGCGAAGCGGCGTCTCGAAGGATGGGCCACGGCCACGGGCTACGTCATCCTTCGAGGCTCGCCCAGCGGCGCAATTGCGCCGCAAGGCTCGCACCTCCAGCGACAAAGGCGAAGCCTTTGCGCGGGGATGACGTCAACCAACCGTCCGCTCGAACAGCTGCCGGATCAGCGTCGTGATGCGGCCCTGCGGCGCCAGCATCTGGTTCATGATGGAGAAATGATCGGCGCCGGCGATCTCCTCATAGGTCACCGGCAGGCCGTAGCGGGCGCGATGGCCGGCGAAATCGGCGGTCTGCTTGCGCAGCAGCGGCAATTCGGCGCTGCCGACCACCAGCGACAGCGGCTTCGCCGTACCGCCTTCCGCCATCATCGGCGAGTTGCGCCGCGACGCCGCTTCGTCGAGCTTGAGCTTTTCGTTGAGGTAGGAATGCCTGATCGGCTCGAGGTCGTAGATGCCCGAGATCGCCATGCCGGCCCGGACATGGGCGTTCGACAGCGCCATCGATGTCAGATGTCCGCCGGCCGACCAGCCCGACACCACGATGCCCTCGGCAGCGGCTTCGAGCGCGGGCAACTGCCCGGCCAGAAAGTCGATGCCGGCATGGATCTCGGCGACGATGTCATCGATCGTCGCATCGGGCGCCAGCGTATAGCCGATCAGCGCGACATTGATGCCATGGGCCATCGGCCCCTCGGCGAAGATCGTGAACACTTCCTTGGCACGGGTCTGCCAGTAGCCGCCGTGGATGAACAGCAGCGTCGGCGCGCCGTCGCGTGCCTTCAGGAAATCGATCCGGTTGCGCTCACGCGGGCCATATCGGAGGTCGAGATGTTGCGCGTGCTTCTGCCGCAATGCCGCCGAGCGCTGCTCCCATCCCGCAGCAATCTCGGCGCTGCCCTTGACGGCAACGCCGTTGTTCAGACCGAGATCGCGCTCCTCTTGGCTCATTGCGCGCCAGTCCAGCGCGGAAAACAACGCTGCCATCCCCACCCCCTCCGTTCACGTCGCATTGCCACGACGGCAGGAAATGTTCTACAGCACAAGCAAACAGAAGGCATAGGAGCAACGGCGCATGGCTGATCAGGGCTTGGTGAAGGAAACGGCGTGTGCCGTCGTCGAGAAGCTGAAGGCCGGTGACGTCACGCCGCTCGATCTGCTCGACGTGCTGGAGACGCGCATCGCCGAGGTGGACGGCAAGGTCAACGCACTGCCGACGCTCTGCTTCGACCGCGCCCGCACCCACGCCAAGGCCCTGATGCAGAAACCTGTCAGCGAGCGCGGCCTGCTCGCGGGCCTTCCCGTTCCAATCAAGGATCTCACTGCCGTCGCCGGCGTGCTGACCACGCAGGGCTCGCCGATCTTCAAGGACAACATCCCGGCGAAGTCGGACATCCTGGTCGAGCGCCTCGAACAGAATGGTGGCGTGATCTACGCCAAGTCGAACACGCCGGAATTCGGCGCCGGCGCCAACACCTTCAACGAGGTGTTCGGTCCGACCCGCAATCCCTGGGACACGTCGCGCTCGGCCGCCGGCTCCTCCGGCGGCGCCGCGGCGGCGCTGGCGAGCGGCACCGCGTGGCTCGCGCACGGCTCCGACATGGGCGGCAGCCTGCGCAACCCGGCGAGCTTCTGCGGCATCGTGGGCCTGCGGCCGTCGATCGGCCGCGTCGCGCACACGCCGAAATTCGGTGTCGACCGTACCCTCGGGGTGCAGGGACCGATGGCGCGCAATGTCGAGGACCTCGCGCTGCTGCTCGACGCGATGAGCGGCGAGCACGCCGCCGATCCGCTGTCGCTGCCCGCACTGCCGACGTCGTTCCTGTCCGCAGCCCGCTCCGGCAGCAAGCCGAAACGCATCGCCTATTCGCCCGATCTCGGCATCACGCCGGTCGATCCCGAAGTCAAGGCGGTGACCCGCAAGGCGGCGGAGCGGTTTGCGGAAGCCGGTGCGATCGTCGAGGAGGCGCATCCCGATCTGCGCGAAGCCCATGAATGCTTCCACGTGTTGCGCGCGTTCGATTTCGCGATCAGCAAGGCCGAATTGCTGCGAACCAAGCGCGATTTGCTGAAGCCCGAGGTGATCTGGAACATCGAGGAAGGGTTGAAGCTCACGGTCGAGAAGCTCGAACGCGCCGAGGCGCAGCGCGTCGCGATGACGGCGCGCGCGCTCGAATTCTTCGACAAGTACGACCTGCTGCTGGCGCCCGCGACCATCGTGGCGCCGTTCCCGGTCGAGAACCGCTATGTCGCCGAGTGCGACGGCAAGAAGTTCGACAATTACGTCGAATGGCTCGGCATCGTCTACGCGATCACGCTGGCCTGCTGTCCGGCGCTCTCGCTGCCCTGCGGCTTCACCGCCTCGGGCCTGCCGGTCGGCCTGCAGATGGTCGCCAAGCCGCGTGCCGAAGCGCAGCTGCTGGCCGGCGCGAAAGTGCTGGAGGACATTCTGGGCGTGCGCGGCACCACGCCGATCGATCCGCGTCCGCCGAGGTAGAGGGCCCCTCCCTCATGGTGAGGAGGCGCCAACGGGTCCGCGCGAAGCGCGGCCCGATGACAGGCTCCGCGCCGTCGCGAACCATGAGGCCCGGTCCGTGGACTCGTCCTTCGAGACGCTTGCTGCGCAAGCTCCTCAGGATGAGGTGATGAATCTGTTGATGCGGCCCCAAGACGCGAAGCCTACGCCCTATCCTCCGTCGCCTGCAGCGCCACCGTGAGTGCCGCCTTGGTCTGCTCGACGATTTCGTCCAGCAACTCCTCGCGGCTGATCTGCGCGGACTCGCCGGTGAGCAGGCCCTGCTCGGCGAGCATCACGATGCCGTGCAGCCCGGCCCAGATCTTCAGCGCCTGCCGCTCGCGCAGCAGCCCGACCGCGGGCGCCTCGAACGACTCGATCAGCAGCGCCAGCGTTTCCATCGCCGCGGTGTGCAGCTCGCTGCCCTTGGGCGCGCAGGCCATGGTGCGCGACGCGAACATCAGCCGGTAGATGCCGTGGCGCTCGAGCCCGAAGGCGAGCGCGGCCTGGGCAAAGCGCGACAGCTTCGAGCCTTTGCCTGACTGCTCGATCGCCTCGCGCATGATCACGTTGAACTGCCGGAACGCTTCCGCGGTCACCGCCTCCAGCAGCGCCTCGCGGTCGGCGAAATGCCGGTACGGCGCCGGCTGCGAGACGCCGAGCTGCTTGGCCAGCGCCTTGATGCTGATCGCCTCGGGACCACCGAGCTCGACCTCGCGTAACGCGGCCTGGATCAGGGCTTCGCGGAGGTCGCCATGGTGGTAAGTTTTGAACGGCTTACGAACGATTTGTCCCATTGCGGCAATGATCGCTGAATTTTCGCTTGACGCGCAAGCGCGACGATAATGTAATATACTATAACTTGGTGATCCGGTTAAGAGGCCGGCCGCCCAAGCAAGCCAAGAACTTGCCTAAACAAGAACTTGCCTAAGCAAGACTTGCATAAACTGGAATGAGGAACCGGGCGCAACCCACAATGCGCCAGAGCCGAGGGAGGGTGCTTGCATGTCCAAGCTCAGAATCCGCGTCGACCAGAACAAGTGCCAGGGTCACGCCCGCTGCAAATCACTCGCCCCCGAACTGTTCGAGCTCGACGAATACGGCAACGCCCATGAGGTCGGCGACGGCACCGTCCCGGCCGGGCTCGAGGACAAGGCCTGGCTCGCGCAGACCAATTGCCCGGAAATCGCGATCGAAGTCACCGAGGAATAACGGCCGGCCGGGAACGGCTGCGCGCCGCCCGTTGAGCCGACCAGCGTTTGATCGAACGAGAAGGAAACGAGCTGATGTCCGATTCCCCGTCCGCAAGCTATCTGCCCGAACATCCCCCGGTCTCCGACTGGGTACACGATTTCGACCATACCGATCCGGTCTGGACCGACGACCCGTTCCCGATCTGGGAGACGCTGCGCGCGGCTTCGCCCGTCGTACATACCGAGCGTTTCCTCGGCTGCTACATGCCGACCACCTATCAGGCGGTGAAGGAGATCGCCTACGACACCGAGCACTTCTCCTCGCGCCGCGTCATCGTGCGCGACGTCCGCCCCGAGATCACCGCCCGCGCACCGCCGATCACCTCCGATCCGCCGGAGCACAAGCCCGCCAAGCAAGTGCTGCTGCCGCCGTTCACGCCGGACGCGATGAAGCGGCTGGAGCCGCGGGTGCGCGCGATCTGCAACGAGCTGATCGACGACTTCATCGCCGATGGCCATTGCGACGCCGCTGCGCGCTACACCAAGCACATTCCGGTGCGCGCCATCGCCCATATGCTGGGGATTCCCGAGAAGGACGGCGATCTCTTCATCAAATGGATCCACCAGATCCTCGAGCTCGGCATCAAGAACGAAGACGAGCTGATGAACGGCGTCCGCGAGATGACCGGCTACTTCATGGCCCATCTCGAGCAGCGCAAGCTTGAGCCGGGCGACGATCTGATCTCGCAGCTGCTGCGGGCCAAGGGCCCCGGCGGCCAGCCGCTCACCGACGAGCACGTGCTCGGCTCGCTGCGACTGCTGCTGATCGCCGGCATCGACACCACCTGGAGCGCGATCGGCTCCTCGCTCTGGCACCTCGCCAAGACGCCGGCCGATCGCGAGCGCCTGATCGCGGAGCCGGCACTGATCCCGACCGCGATCGAGGAATTCCTGCGCGCCTATTCGCCGGTGACGATGGCGCGCGAGGTGATGAAGGAGACCACGATCTCCGGCTGCCCGGTGAAGGCGGGCAACATGGTGCTGTTGTCCTTCCCCGCCGCCAACCGCGATCCCGCCATGTTCCCCGATGCGGACAAGGTGGTGATCGACCGCAAGGAGAACCGCCACGCCGCCTTCGGTCTCGGCATCCACCGCTGCGTCGGTTCCAACCTCGCGCGGATGGAAATGCAGGTCGCGATCGAGGAGTGGCTGAAGCGGATCCCGGATTTCCGGCTCGATCCGGCCGGCAAGGTCACCTGGTCGGAAGGCACGGTGCGCGGCCCGCGTCAACTGCCTGTTCTGTTCGGCAACAACGCCTGAGGAACCGGACAGCGGTTACATCACGTCACCCAATGAGGTAGCTTGCCCCGGAATCGAACCGACGAGTCCGGGAGCAATGCCATGTCCGAACAAACCGCTCAGCCCGCGAGCGATCATCTCGACATCCACGACGTCGAGCGGCGGGTGAAGGCGATCTTCATCGGCTCGGTCGGCAATCTCGTCGAGTGGTACGATTTCTACGCCTACACGGCGTTTGCGCTGTATTTCGCGCCGGCGTTCTTCCCGCACAGCGATCCGGTGGTGCAGCAGCTCAATGCCGCCGTGCTGTTTGCCGCGACCTTCCTGATGCGCCCGCTCGGCGGCTGGCTGTTCGGCTTCATCGCCGACCGCTATGGCCGGCGGCTGTCGTTGACGCTCTCGGTGGTCTGCATGTGCTTCGGCTCGCTGATCATCGCGGTGACGCCGACCTATGCCACGATCGGCATCGCGGCCCCGGCGATCCTGGCGCTGGCCCGCGTCATCGAGGGCCTGAGCCTCGGCGGCGAATATGGCGCCAGCGCCACCTATCTCAGCGAGGTCGCCGATCCCAAGCACCGCGGCTTCTACTCCAGCTTCCAATACGTCACGCTGATCGGCGGCCAGCTCACCGCGATCATCGTGCTGCTGTTGCTGCAGAAGGTGTTTTTGACGCCGGACGAGCTGAAGGCCTGGGGCTGGCGGATTCCGTTCGTGATCGGCGCCATGCTCGCGATCGTCGCGGCGGTGATGCGGCGCGGCCTGCATGAGACCGAGGCCTTCGAGGAGGCCAAGAAGGTTTCCAAGCCGACCGGCTCGATCGTCGGCCTCCTGAACTATCCGCGCGAATTGCTGCTGGTGGTCGGCCTCACCGCCGGCGGCACCGCGGCGTTCTATACCTTCACCACCTACATGCAGACCTTCGTGAAGCTGTCGGTCGGCCTCACCGAGGACCAGACCACCTTCGTGATCTTCGGCTCGCTGATCTTCGCGACCATCCTGCAACCGATCTATGGCGGGCTCTCCGATAAAATCGGCCGCAAGCCGCTGCTGATCTTCTTCGGCATCGCCGGCACGCTCGGCACGATCCCGATCCTGACCGCGCTGAAGGACACCAAGTCGCCGTTCATGGCCTTCCTTCTGATCTGCGGCGCCTGGATCTTCGTCGCCGGTTACACCTCGATCAACGCGATCGTGAAGGCCGAGCTGTTTCCGACCAATGTCCGCGCGCTCGGCGTCGGCCTGCCCTACGCCATCACGGTGTCGATCTTCGGCGGCACCGCGCCCGCGGTTGCGCTCTATTTCAAGAGCATCGGGCATGAGGACTGGTTCTATTACTACCTCAGCGGCATGATTTTCCTGTCGCTGCTGATCTATTCGACGATGCGCGATACCAAGCGCGACTCCGCGATGCATCGCCACGAGTGACGGCGCAACGCCCATGACCGACGATAGCGAACCGCCCGAGAGCAAGCTGACGCGCAGCAAGCAGCGCTGGGCACGCGAAGGCAAATTCCTCACCGGCAAGGTCACCCGACCGCAGGAGCAGCGCCTGCCGCCGGGCCAGCACCTGACGGCGGACTGGCCGGTGCTCGATCTCGGGCTGATGCCGAACATCTCCCGGGAGCGCTGGCGGCTCGACGTCTACGGCGCGGTCGAGCAGACCATCTACTGGACCTGGCAGCAGTTCATGGCGCAGCCGCAGACGCAATTCGTCTCGGACATCCACTGCGTCACAACCTGGTCGCGCTACGACAATCAGTGGGAGGGGCTCGCCACCCGCGACCTGCTCGCCGCCTGCCAGCCGCGCGAGGGGGCGCGCTTCGTCGCGCTGCATTCGTATGACGGCTATACGACGAACCTGCCGATCGAGGACTTTGCCGCCGAGGACGCGCTGCTCGCCCATAGCTGGTCGGGCAAGCCGCTGGAGCAGGAGCATGGCGGCCCGGTGCGGCTCGTGGTGCCGCATCTGTATTTCTGGAAGAGCGCGAAGTGGCTGCAGCGCATCGAATTCCTCACCGAGGACGCGCCCGGCTTCTGGGAGGTGCGCGGCTATCACAATCGCGGTGATCCCTGGGCCGAACAGCGCTATTCTGGCGACTGACAAACCAACGAGATGATGGAGCCTGCCCGTGCCGCACGAACGCTTTCAATTCACCGGTGTGGGCGGCCATCAGCTGGCCGCCGCGCTTGACACGCCCGACGGGCCGATCAAGGCCTATGCGCTGTTCGCGCACTGCTTCACCTGCGGCAAGGACGTGCTGGCCGCAAAGCGCATCGCGGTCGCGCTCGCGGCCAAGGGCATCGCCACGCTGCGCTTCGATTTCACCGGCCTCGGCTCCAGCGAGGGCGAGTTCGCCAACTCGACCTTCTCGTCGAACGTCGCCGATCTCGTCCGCGCCGCCGACCATTTGCGCGAGACGCGCAAGGCACCCGCGATCCTGATCGGCCACAGCCTCGGCGGCGCCGCGATCCTGGCCGCCGCGGGTCAAATCCCCGAAGCCAAGGCGGTCGCCACCATCGCCGCGCCGTCCGATCCCGTCCATGTCACGCATTTCTTCAAGGACCGGATCGAGGACATCCGCACGCAGGGCGAAGGTGAAGTCTCGCTCGCCGGCCGCCCGTTCCGCATCAAGCGGGAATTCCTCGACGATGTCGCCGAGCAGAATCTGATGGCGCAGGTGAAGCAGCTGCACAAGGCGCTGCTGATCATGCATTCGCCGACCGACGACACCGTCGGCATCGACAACGCCACGCATATCTTCAGCGCCGCCAGGCACCCCAAGAGCTTCGTCTCGCTGGCCGGCGCCGATCATCTGTTGAGCGGCAAGCAGGATGCCGCCTATGTCGCCGACGTGATCGGCGCCTGGGCCGAACGCTACGTCGATATCGCGCCGCAGTCGGCGGCGGATACCGGCACTGCGCCGCGCAACGTCGTGGTGCAGGAGACCCGCGCCGGCAAGTTTCAGCAGATCGTCACGGCAGGCCCGCATCGCATGCTGGCCGACGAGCCGGTCGCGGTCGGCGGCCAGGACTCCGGCCCCGGCCCCTACGACTTCGTGCTGGCCGGGTTAGGCGCCTGCACCTCGATGACGATGCGGATGTATGCCGACCGCAAGTCGCTGCCGCTCGATCGCGTCACGGTGACGCTGACGCACAGCAAGATCTATGCGAAGGATTGCGAAGAGTGCGAGACCCGCGAGGGCATGCTCGACCAGATCGACCGCGTCATCAGGATCGAGGGCGAGCTCGACGCCGACCAGCGCAAGCGGCTGATGGAGATCGCCGACAAATGCCCGGTGCACAAGACGCTGACGTCGGAGATACGGATCGTCACCAAGGCGGCGGAGTGAGCGCGCGACGTAGCGGGGAAAGGCTGAGCCGTAGCAGCATCTGGGCAGTGCCCCCTCTCACCTGTGGGCCGTCGCTGGGGGCGCGCTGAAAAATATCGAAAACAACCCCATGCAAAGGAGCCGGCGGCCGGCATTCGACCAGGCAACTGCTCGACAAGGCAACTTGACACGTCGGGCAACTCAGGGATACTCTTCCATTATTCCGAAATCGTGCGAGCCCCCGTCTACCCACGCGCCGCGCGCTTGCCGGTCAGGCAGATCGCCATGATGCGGACCGCGGCGCCGATCTCGTTCTCGCGCCAGGCGGCGAAGCCCAGCAGCAGGCCATGGTCGCGCGGCCGCTCCAGCGCGAGACTCGACAGCGCGCGCACCTCGACCCCGGCGGCCACCAGCCGCGCCACGGCGTTCCGGTCCGTAGTGCCATCCTTGAAGCGGGCAATCAGCTGCATGCCGCCCGGCGGGACCTCGGCCGTGAGCACCTCGCCGAGCTGCCGCGCCAGCGCCGTAGCGAGGTGGTCGCGGCGCGCCCGATAGATGCGCCGCATCCGCCTGACATGGGCCAGGAAATGCCCGTCGGCCATGAAGCCGGCCAGCGCTTCCTGGACATGCACGGAGGCGATCAGCCCGAGATGGCGCTGCGCGATCTCCATCGTCCGTGCCAGCTGTGGCGGCACCACCAGATAGCCGATGCGGATATCGGCGGTCATCGCCTTGGCGAAGGTGCCGAGATAGAGCACGCGTCCCTCACGATCGAGCCCCTGCAGCGCCGGCATCGGGCGGCTGTCATAGTGAAACTCGCCGTCGTAATCGTCCTCGACGATCCAGGTCTTGCCGGGCTCGGCGGAAGCCAACAATTCGGTGCGGCGCGCCACCGGCATCACCCGACCGGTCGGGTGCTGATGCGACGGCGTCGCGAAGATGAGCTTCGGTGCGCGCGTCTCGCGCATCCGCATCATGCCCCATTGATCGAGCCTGATACCGACGACGTTTGCACCGGCCGCGCGAAACGCCGCCGCGGCGCCGGGATAGCCGGGATCCTCGGTCCACACCGCATCGCCGGCCACGATGGTGGTCGCGGCGATCAGCGTCAGCGCCGCCTGCGCCGTCGGCAGGATCAGGATCTGATCGGCCTCGGCGCGCACGCCTCTGTTGACTTCGAGGTAGTCGCACAACGCCTCGCGCAGGCTCGGCCGGTTGACCACGGTCTGGTCGTTGAAGCGGCGGCGCAGCGCGCTGCGACGCAGGCAGCGCGCCCAGATCTCGTGCGGAAACTCGCGCGCATCCGCAAGCCCGGGACGGAGCGGCCGGAAATCCGCCTGGTAGGACAGCGGCCAATCGCTATCGGAGAGCTGCAAGGCCCAAGGCGACAGCAACGGTTTGCGGGCGGCCTCGCGCTTTGGCGCCAGCGCAGGTTTGGCGAAGCGCGCCTCGATATCGTCGGTCACAACCGGCCGCCGCCGTGCCGCGACCCGCAGATATCCTTCGGCCGTCAGCTGCTCATAGGCATGCGTCACGGTGTTGCGCGCCACGTCGAGCTCGGCCGCAAGGCTGCGGCTCGACGGCAGCATGGCGCCGCTCCTGATCCGGCCGCTCGCCATCAGCGCGCGCAGCTGCTGGGTCAGCTGCGCGGCCAGCCCGGCATCGTCCGATCGCTTCAGCGCGAGCAATTCGGCCAGGATCAATCTGGCTCCCTCGTCCTGTAAAATCTGGCTCTTTCGATAGAGCCAGCATGATCCTATTCACAAGCGGTATCGCCTGCAAGGATTCTGCCGTGAACCAGTCACTCTCCCCCGCCAAGGCCGCCGCCCTGTTCATCGTCGTGGTGCTGGCCTGGGGCATCAACTGGTCGGTCACGAAATCGCTGGTCGAGGCGGTGCCGCCGCTGTGGACCGCATCGATCCGCAGCTGGGTCGCGCTGGCCGCCCTGCTGGTGATCCTGCGCGCCAGCGGCAATTTGATCATTCCACGGATCGCCGATGTCCCGGTCGTGCTCAGCGTCGCCCTGCTGCACATGACGTTCTTCTCGACGCTGGTCGCCGCCGGCCTGCGCTATCTGCCGGCGAGCAAGGGCGTCGTGCTCGGCTACACCACGCCGCTCTGGGTCGCGCTCGCAGCGGGCGCCGCACGGACCGAACGGCTCGGAACGCTCAAGCTCGTCGGTGTCGCGTCGGGGCTCGCCGGCCTCTGCGTGATCCTCAACCCGGCATCGCTGGACTGGAGCAATCTGCATGTCATCGCCGGCGCCGGCATGATCATCATCGCGGCGATCTGCTGGGCCGCGAACATCATCTATATCCGCTCGCACCGCTGGATCGCGACGCCGCTGCAGCTGTTGCTGTGGCAGGTGCTGGTCGCGACGGTGGTGCTGACCATGACGGCGCTGGTCACAGAGGGCGTGCCCACGGTGACATGGTCGCCGCACCTCGTGCTGCTGTTCCTCTATTCCGGCTTCATCGGCACAGCGCTGGCCTATTGGGCGATGTCGATGGTCAACAAGAGCCTGCCGGCGCTGACGACCTCGCTCGGCACGACAGCGACGCCGATCGTCGGCATCGTGACTGCGGCATTGCTGCTCGGCGAGCCGATCGATCTGTCGCTGGCGATCGCCGCGGCGCTGATCGTCGGCGGCATCGCGTTGAGTTCGCTCGCGGACGCGCCGGCGCGGGCTTAGCCTAATTCTACTGTGTCATAACCGGTCTATCCCCTCATCCTGAGGAGCTTGCGCAGCAAGCGTCTCGAAGGACGAGGCCACTGGCCGGGCCTCATGGTTCGAGACGCGCTTCGCGCTCCTCACCATGAGGGATTCCTGACACAGTAGAACTAACTTCAAGCCGTGGCGAGCGGCCTGACCCGTAAGCTCCCGCGCAGGCCGGCGCCGGTGCCGAGCATGATGCCGGCGATCGCGATGAGCGACGACAGCGACAGCGTCGACAGTCCCGTCAGCCCCTGTCCGACCGAGCAGCCGAACGCCATCACGCCGCCCGCCCCCATCAGCGCGGCGCCGCTCGCCGAGCGCAGCATGTGCTGCGGCGACCGGTAGCCTTCGAGCTGGAAGCGCCCGGTGACAATGGCCGTGATCAGGCTGCCGGCGAACACGCCGAACACGGTGACGATGCCAAAATTCAGCGTCGAGCCGGTCGACAGCATCACATATTGCAGGGCATCGGCGATCGGCGCGATGAAAGTGAGCGAGGTCACCGGCACCGGATTGAAGTCATCCGCGCCGAGATAGCCGGTCGCGTACCAGCCGCCCGCCACCAGCAGGCCCACGATCAGGCCGGCCGCGATCTGTCCGAATGATTTCCGGAATGGCGCATGGGCGAAGGCGAAGATGATCAGGACGGCTGATAGCGCTGACGCCGCGACCATTCGCGCCGGCACCGCGCCGAGGCCGGTGCCCGCCAGCAGCGCCGGCACCGAACTGGCGGCAACCGTGGCCTGCGAGGCCTGCACCATCGCGATCCGCACCGGGGCGATCAGGCCCTTCAGCGTCATCTCGGCAAAAATGCCGAGCACGATCACGACCACGAAGGAGCGCAGATTGCCGCGCCCGAGCAGCACCAGCGCCCGCGAGCCGCAGCCGTTCGACAGCACCATGCCGTAGCCGAACAGCAGCCCGCCGAGGAACATCACCGGCGCCGAGAAGGACGGCTGCAGATAGATCGACTTGCCGAGATCGACGAGGCCTGCCGCCGCCAAAAGCTGCGAGGCCGCGATCGCGACGCCCATCGCCAGCGCATAGGTGCGCGCCAGGCGGCCGTCGCCCTCCGCCCACCAGCCGCGCAGGCCGCTCATCATGCAGAAGCCGCTGAGCAGCCCGACCGCGCCATAGATCAGGCCGATGATCAGGGCGGCGATGATGACGATCGTGGCGGGGTCCATAGTGGTCCTTCAATTACGTTCGTCATTGCGAGCCAACCGGTCGGCGCGAAGCGCCGCCGGATGACAGGCTCCGCGAAGCAATCCATACTATCACACTGGAGAGAATGGATTGCTTCGTCGCTTCGCTCCTCGCAATGACGGTGAACTAGGGTCGCAAAATCACGCGGTCGCGCGACGAGCCTGCCACGGCAACAAACGCCGCCTTGGCCTGTTCCAGCGGATAGATCGCGCTCGGCTTGATCGGGAATGGCTTCAGATGTCCGCCGGCAAAGCCCGGCGCAAGCTCGCGCAACACCTCGCCGGTCGCAACCGACGACAACGCAAGCGTGTCGATGCCGACATAGGTGTGCTGGCCGCGGTAGAATTCGAGGATGTTGAACTGCACGATACGGTCGACCGCCGCGATCAGGATCTGGCGGCCGCGCAGCGCCAGCGACTTGTGCGCGGCCTGGAAATAGGGATCGCCGACCGTGTTGTAGACGATGTCAGCGCCCTTGCCGCCGGTCAGCTCGCGCACGCGAGCGGCAACGTCGGTGGTCGAGGCGTCGATCACCTCGACCGGCGAATTGCTGTGGCCTTCATAGGGCTCGCTCTTGCGCACCACGCCGATCACGCGCGCACCGTGCCAGCTCGCGATCTGCACCGCGGCCTGCCCGACCTTGCCGTTGACGCCCATCACCAGCACGGTCTCCCGCGCCTTCGGCAGGCCGGCGCGGCGCAGCCCCTCCATCGCGGTGACGAAGGGCACGCCGATCCCGGCGGCTTCGTCCCAGGAGATGCCGGCGGGTTTCTCCACCACGGCACCGCGCTCGACCACCAGATGCGTGGCATGGGTGCCGTCGCGGCGGATGCCGAGATCGCCGGACGAGCCGAACACCTCACGCCCGATGAATTCAGCGGGACCATCGATTACGACACCGGCGTAGTCGCGGCCACTGGTGCGCGGGAACACGGCATAGGGCATCAGCCCGGTCGCGGCTTTTACGTCGGACGGATTGACCGCCGCAGCCTTCACCTCGATCAGGACGTCGTTGTCGCCGCGCGAAAGGGCATGAGTCTCGACCACCGGCGCCACCGCCGCAGCGTTCTCGGCCTTTGTCAGCAGGCGGACGCAGCGCGCGTCGACAGGATGACTGTCGGGTTTGGAAGCAGATTGCATCCATATCTCCGGCTGAGGGACGTGGTGCCGCGCGCTGAAGCCCTCACCGGCCGGCTCCACGGGACTTTCATCGTAACTAACGGACTCGTGGATTAGATCAAGAGGTAATATCCCAAGGAACGCCTCAGTCTACACCACCAGGCGGGGTTGAGGAGGGATACGGCGATCGACGCGCAGCGAGGTGTCGCAACGCGGCGAAGTCACCTCGCACAAAGGCCTCCTTTTTGGCGCGACTCCACTTCTTGAGCTTACGTTCGTTCTCGATGGCATCCGTGATGCGATCAAACCATTGGGAGAAAACCAGCGTGACGGGCCGGCGTGTCACCGTGTAGCCACCGAGTACGCCGGAGTTATGCTGAGCAATTCTGATTTCCAATGCTGTACGCGTTATTCCAATGTAAAAGCTGCCATCCGCGCACCGGAGAATATAGAGGAACGCTCCTTCGGCCATCTTTTCCACCACGTTTTCCGCTCTCACCCCTCATCCTGAGGAGCCGCGAAGCGGCGTCTCGAAGGATGCGGCCACAGACGGGCCTCATGGTTCGAGACGGCGCGGAGCGCCTCCTCACCATGAGGGATAAAGGCTGTTCTTTCGGCCGCTTGTCGTAAACACGTTTCGCCTTGCCGAGTGGCAGAGAAACGCGGCCTCGAACATTTCCGCTGCCCGATCATTCGCTCTCACTCCTCATCCCCGCGCAACGGCTTTGCCGTTGTCGCTCGAGGAGCCGCGAAGTGGCGTCTCGAAGGATGAGGCCACAGACGGGCCTCATGGTTCGAGACGGCGCTACGCGCCTCCTCACCATGAGGGGATAAAGCTATTGCTTCGGCCGCTTGTCGTAAACACGTTTCGCCTTGCCGAGCGAACGCTCCAGCGTCTCGGGCGCAACGACGCGGACGCGGGTCGAGATGCCGATCGTGTTCTTGATGAAGGCGGAGACCTTCTCGGCGTGAACAACCAGCCCTTCGCCGTCCCAGCTCTCGGGCCGGGCTTCGGCGAGCACCGTCATCTCGTCCATGCGGCCTTCGCGGGTCAGCTCGATGACAAAATGGCCGCCGCACCAGTCGGTCGCCAGCAGCGCTTCCTCGATCTGGGTCGGGAACACGTTGACGCCGCGCAGGATGATCATGTCGTCGGAGCGGCCGGTCACCTTCTCCATCCGCCGCATGCCGGGCCGCGCCGTACCGGGCAACAGCCGCGTCAGGTCGCGGGTGCGGTAGCGGATGATCGGAAAAGCTTCCTTGGTCAGCGAGGTGAACACCAGCTCGCCCTTCTCGCCGTCGGGCAGCACCTTGCCGGTCAGCGGATCGATCACCTCGGGGTAGAAGTGATCCTCCCAGATGTGCAGGCCGTCCTTGGTCTCCACGCATTCCTGCGCGACGCCGGGACCGATCACCTCCGACAAGCCATAGATGTCGGTGGCGTCCATGTCGAACGCCTGCTCGATCTCGACGCGCATCGCGTTGGTCCAGGGCTCGGCGCCGAAGATCCCGAACTTGAGCGACGATTTGCGCGGGTCGAGGCCCTGCCGCTTGAATTCGTCGAGGATCGCCAGCATGTAGCTCGGCGTCACCGTGATGATGTCGGGCCTGAAGTCGTTGATGAGCTGCACCTGCCGCTCGGTCATGCCGCCGGAGATCGGGATCACCGTGCAGCCCAGCCGCTCGGCGCCGTAATGCGCGCCGAGGCCGCCGGTGAACAGGCCGTAGCCATAGGCGTTGTGCATCAGCATGCCGGTGCGGCCGCCGGCGGCGCGGATCGAGCGCGCCATCACGTCCGCCCAGGTGTCGATGTCGGCCCTGGTGTAGCCGACCACGATCGGCTTGCCGGTCGTGCCCGAGGAGGCATGGACCCGCACCAGCTGCTCGCGCGGCACCGCGAACATGTCGAAGGGATAATTGTCGCGCAGATCGGTCTTCACCGTGAACGGGAATTTGGCGAGATCGGGCAGCTGCCTGAAATCGGACGGATGCACGCCCGCGGCATCGAACGCTTTCCTGTAATGCGCGACATTGTCATAGGCATGCTTGAGCGACCAGGCCAGCCGCCTGGTCTGCAGCGCCATGATCTCGTCGCGCGAGGCGCGTTCCGCCGCATCGAGCTCGGCGTGATAACCGCTGTCCTTGACCTTGAGCTTTGCCGTTGCCATCGACGTTTCCCCTGAAGCCTTTATCCCTTGATGTCCGTGTCGGGCAGCCAGGTGCCCGGTATCACGCGCGAATGCCCGCGGAATTCGGCGATCACGCTATCGCCGGAGGTCACGCTCACGTCGTAGATTCCCGAGCGGCCGCTGCGCGAGATCTCGCGCGCGGTCGCTACCAGACGATCCCCGAGCTTGCCGGGACGGATGAAAGTGACGTTGCCCTGCGCCGCCACCGCGCGATCGTTGCGGCTGTTGCACGCAAAGGCGAAGGCTGAATCGGCCAGCGTGAAGATGTAGCCGCCATGACAGATGCGCTGGCCGTTGACCATGTGCGGCTGCACCGTCATCGCCATCACCGCCTGCCCCGGCCTGATCTCGACGAGTTCCATGCCGAGGCCCTTGCTGGCGTCGTCTTCCTTCCACATCGCGTCGGCGCAGGCGCGGGCGATATCCTCGGGCGATAGCGTGGCCTTCACGTTCACATCGAACTCCCTGTGCGCGGGCCCGTTGCGGAGGGCCTCTTGGCGTTAAATCAGTGTTGGGCGCGACACCTTGGGTGTCAACGCGCGCGAGCAGAATTAGACGTGGTCGTAATCGACCACGACCTTCTCAGAGCACGGCTTGGCCTGGCAGGTGAGGATGAACCCCGCCTTCAGCTCCCACGGCTCCAGCGAATAGTTCAGATCCATCGGCGCCTCGCCTTCGACCAGCTTGGCGCGGCAGGTCGAGCACATGCCGCCCTTGCAGGCGAACGGCAGGTCCATGCCGGCGCGCAGCGCGGCGTCGAGGATCGACTCGCCGTCGGCCACCGGGACCTCGCGGCGCTTGCCGTCGATGATCAGCCCGGCGATCGCCTTCGGCGGCGCGCCGGCGGGAACGACGACCTTCGGCCGCGGCTTGCCGCCGAATTCCGAGACGAAGCGTTCGACATGGATGCGCTCGTCGGCGATGCCGATCTCGCGGCAGGTCGCCTCGATGGTCTCGCTCATCGCGGCCGGGCCGCAGACGAAGACGTGATCGACGGTTTCAGCCGGCACCAGCGAGCGCAGCAGCACCCGCACCTTCTCGCCGTCGAGCCGGCCGTGCAGGATCGGAATGTCCTGCTCCTCGCCCGAGATGACGTGGAATACCGAGAGCCGCTGCATGAAGCGGTCCTTCAGCTCCTCCAGCGCCTCGCGGAACATGACGCCCTCGGTCGAGCGATTGCCGTAGAACAGGAAGAAGCGGCTGTCCGGCTCGCGCGCCAGCACGCCCTTGATGATCGAGAGGATCGGCGTGATGCCGCTGCCGGCGGCGAAGCCGACATAGGTCCGCGCCTCACCCGGCGCGTGGGCGACGCCGAAACGCCCGGTCGGCGTCATCACGTCGAGCTCGTCGCCGGCCTTCAATTCCTCGGCGGCCCAGTTCGAGAATGCGCCGCCGTCGACCTTCTTCACCGCGATGCGCAGCTCGCCGTCGTCGGGACCGGAGCAGATCGAATAGGAACGGCGAACCTCCTCGCCGTCCATCGTGGTGCGCAGCGTCAAATACTGGCCGGGCGTGAAACGGTAGTCGCCTTGCAGATCGTCGGGGATCGCAAAGGTCATGGAGATCGCGTCCGACGCCTCGCGGCGCAGATCGCTGACGGACAGGCGGTGGAATCGGGGTGTCGACATGGTCAATGACACTTGAAGTAGTCGAAGGGTTCACGGCAGCTCTTGCAGCGCCACAGCGCCTTGCAGGAGGTCGAGCCGAATTCGGAGAGCAGCTCGGTCTCAACAGAGCCGCATTGCGGGCACGCGACCTGTTGCTCGCCGAACAGCGCGCGGCGCGAGGAACACGGCAGCGGCGGCGCGATGCCGTATTCCTTCAGCTTGCGGCGACCATCCTCGCTCATCCAGTCGGTGGTCCAGGCCGGCGACAGCACGGTGCGGACTTTCGGCCTATGAATGCCTTCCCGCTCCAGCGCGAGCTCGATCTCGAGCGCGATCATGTTCATGGCGGGACAGCCGGAATAGGTCGGCGTGATCGCGACCTCGACATGCCCGTCGTGGACCGCGACATCGCGCAGCACGCCGAGATCGGCGATGGTCAGCACCGGAATCTCGGGATCGACCACCTGCGCGGCCGCGCGCCAGGCGCGCCGGCGCAGGTCGGCATCGCTGAGCGCAACGGTCACCATGTGGCCCCCGGAAAGGTCCGCTGCATCGATTGCAGCTCGCTGAGGAGATGGCCGAGATGCTCGCTGTGGCTGCCGCTGCGGCCGCCCTGCTGCATCCAATCGCTCTTCGGCAGCGCCAGCGTCGCCTCGTTGATGATGCCGGTGACCGTCTTCAGCCAGCGCGGCTGCAGCGCCGCCGGGTCGATCGCAATGCCGGCGTCGATCAGGCCGCGCTCGCCGTCGTCGACCGCGAACATCTCGCCGGTGTAGGCCCAGAGATCGTCGATCGCGTTCTGCGCGCGGCGATGGCTCTCCTCGGTGCCGTCGCCGAGCCGGACGATCCATTCCGACGAATGCCTGACATGATAGGCGCTCTCCTTCTCCGACTTCGCCGCGATCGCGGCCAGCGTCGGATCGGACGAGGCCATCATCGCGCGCCAGCAGAGATCGGCGAATGCCGCATAGAAGAACTGCCGCACCATGGTGCGGGCAAAGTCGCCGTTCGGCTGCTCGACCAGCAGCAGATTGCGGTACTGCCTGACGTCGCGCAGATAGGCGAACTTGTCTTCGTCGTTGTCCTTGCCTTCGACCTTGGCAGCATAGGAGTAGAGCTCACGCGCCTGGCCGAGCAGGTCGAGGCCCATATTGGCGAGCGCCATGTCCTCTTCCAGGGCGGGCGCATGGCCGCACCATTCGGACAGCCGATGGCCGAGGATCAGCGCATCGTCGGCGCGGCGCAGCGCGTAGAGCACCAGCGGGGTTTCGGAGACTTCGATATTGGCGGTTGCCATGTTCTCTATTCCACCTGCATCCACTTGCTCGACGTCATCCTGAGGAGCCTGCGCAGCAGGCGTCTCGAAGGATGGCCGCGGTTACGATCGGGGCGTCATGGTTCGAGACGGCGCTGCGCGCTCCTCACCATGAGGGGAGCGAAATTCACATGTGCCCGACTTCGTCGGGGACGTCGTAGAAGGTCGGGTGGCGGTAGATCTTGGACTCCGCCGGCTCGAACATCATGCCCTTCTCGGACGGATCGGACGCGGTGATCGCGTTCGAGGGCACCACCCAGATCGACAACCCCTCGCCGCGGCGGGTGTAGATGTCGCGCGCGGCCTGCAGGGCGAGCGTCGCGTCGGCCGCATGCAGCGAGCCGACATGCTTGTGCGCGAGGCCATTGCGGCTGCGGATGAAGACTTCCCAGAGCGGAACGTTCGGCGTGGCCATCTCTAGCGCTCCCTTATTCTGCGGCTTGCGCGAGCTGGCGACGCTTGCGCTTCTCGGCATAGGCCATCGCGGCCTCGCGCACCCAGGCGCCCTCCTCATGCGCCTTGCGGCGCGCGGCGAGACGATCGCGGTTGCAGGGGCCGTTGCCGGCCAGCACCTGCTTGAATTCGTCCCAGTCGATCGGGCTGTGCTCCCAATTGCCGTTCGCGTTCCGCTTCATGCCGGGATCGGGGATCGTCAGGCCCAGGAATTCGGCCTGCGGCACGGTGGCGTCGATGAATTTCTGGCGCAGCTCGTCATTGGAGAAGCGCTTGATCTTCCATTTGGTCGAGGTGTCGCTGTGCTGGCTCACCTGGTCCGGCGGACCGAACATCATCAGCACCGGCCACCACCAGCGATCGAGCGCGTTCTGCGCCATCGCCTTCTGCTCCGCGGTGCCGCGGCACAGCGTCACCATGATCTCAAAGCCCTGGCGCTGGTGGAACGACTCTTCCTTGCAGACGCGGATCATCGCGCGCGCATAGGGGCCGTAGGAACAACGGCACAGCGGGATCTGGTTCATGATCGCCGCGCCGTCGACCAGCCAGCCGATGGTGCCGATGTCGGCCCAGGTCAGGGTCGGGTAATTGAAGATCGAGGAATATTTCGCCTTGCCCGACAGCATCGCGTCGACCAGCTCTTCGCGCGAGGTGCCGAGCGTCTCGGCGGCGGCGTAAAGATAGAGGCCGTGGCCGCATTCGTCCTGCACCTTGGCGAGCAGCGCAGCCTTGCGGCGCAGCGACGGCGCGCGGGTGATCCAGTTGCCCTCGGGGAGCATGCCGACGATTTCGGAATGGGCGTGCTGGGAAATCTGCCGGGTCAGCGTCTTGCGATAGGCGGCGGGCATCCAGTCGTTCGGCTCGATGCGCTCGTCGGCATCGATGCGGGCCTGGAACTGACTGGCACGGGCAACGTCCTCGACGCCGCGATCGTCGCCGTCGGATGAGTTGAGCGCCTGCGTGTACATGCCCGACCTCCCGGTGTGTTGTTTAGGCAGGTATATATAACATAAATTTCAACATGCAAGAAAGTTTTGTAATACGTTCAGATACCTTCGAAACGGCGCGCCACCGCCCCATTGGGCTTCGGCAGCGGCCCGTCCTCGTTGGTTGCGTGGTCGTCAAGCCATTGTTCCGACGGCGAAAGCAGCCCGCGATAGATCTCGCCGCAGAGTTTCCGCGCCGCCCTGCCCGGCCAATCCTTCGGAAGCAGAGGCGCCGGCAGCAGCGGATCGCGCAGCACGACGCGGCGGTAATGGTGGATCAAGAGAATGCGCGCGGTGAAGGCGTCGGCGTCGCTCAGCCGCTCGCCGCGGACGATTGCGCCGTGCAGCGGCTCGAACGTCTTCATGAACTTCAGATAGGCGTCCGCGGTGCGATCGAGCGGCCAGCTCTCGCTGAGCAACCGGCGTCCGCTGTCATCCTCCGCGGAGACTTCGAGCCGGATCGCGCGCGACGCCTCATCAGGGATCGGCACGCCCGACGGTGCGACCCACACGCCGGGCAGCGGGCTGCCGAAGCCGGCATTCTTCAATGCCTCGCGCGCGGCGTCGCGGTCCTCGGCATTGCCGATCAGCAGCAGCTCGAAGCGGCCGGTCCAGTCCGAGGGCGGCGGATCGTAGATGTGCCGCGTTGCAGTGTCGAAGGTCTGCCGGCCCCTGGCGTTCAGCCGATAGAAGCTGTTGCGGCCGACCTTGCTACGCTCGAGCCAGCCGTCGGCGGCGAGCCGCGACATCGCGGTGCGCACCACATTGCCGTCGATGTCGAGGGACTTGAAGAATTCCAGCAGCGTGCCGAGCCACACCGAGCCGCCGCGCGGCACGATGGAATCGCCGAATACGGTGATGACGATCGAGCCGGTGCGTGACGGCTCGCGCTTCAGCTGATCGACGATGCGGGCAAGCGGTTGTGGCATGCCCAACGCATAGCGCGTTTTGTCGATTCACGACAATGCGCGAGCCAGCAGCCGGGCTGCATCCTTCGAGACGCGGCCAAAAGGCCGCTCCTCAGGATGAGGTCTGGCTTTGGTCCTCATGGTGAGGAGCGCGGCAACGCCGCGCGTCTCGAGCCATGGACGTGGAGGCGATCTCAGCGATTGGGATCCGGATAAACGATGCTGCGCCAGCCGCTGCGATCGAACGGCGCCCACTCGCCTTCGTTCTGCGCGAGGCGATCGGCGACCGCGTAGACCACGGCCGGGTGATGACCCATGCCGCAATGGCTGCTCTCGACCTCGATGCTGTCGGTCATCGACGAGGACTGCTCGCGGCAGCCCTGCCAGGCGCAGACGCCGTCGGTGCGGCTGAAGATCGCGGTGGTCGGCACCGGCGGCGCGCTGGCGAGCGAGCCGCCGAAACGGGAATCCTCCTCGTCGGCGCGGCGGCCGCTGGCCATCTCATAGACGCGCCAGGCGTTGGTCGACTTCGGGCCGGCGGCAAACGGGCTGCCGAGCGTGATCACCTGGCGCACGCGCTCCGGCATCATCTTGGCGAGCTGGCGCGCGTAGAGGCCGCCGAGGCTCCAGCCGACCACCGAGACCTTGCGGCCGGTCGCTTCATTCATCTCCTGCAGCAGCTCGACCATCCCGTCCTGCACGCCGGCGCGAAGCCCGAGATTGCGGCCCTGGCGCCAGCCGCTGACGGCATAGCCCTTGCTCCTGAGAAAGTCGCGCAGCGGCCGGGTCGACATGTCGGAGGCAATCAGCCCCGGCAGCACCAGCACCGGATGCCCATCGCCGCGCGGCGCGAGGCTGAGCAGCGGCAACGCACCAAGAAAGGCGCCGAGCTCATGAATGGCGCGACCTTCCAGAAACATCAGCGTCCTGGACGGCGGGCGTAGCGTCTGCGCAGCAACGGACATTTCAGCTCCTCTTCCGGCAGGGCCGCCGGCAATGGGACCAACGGGATGGGTCAACGGAATTGACGCAAACCCGGCGGAATCGTTCCGCAAGCAACAATCTGTCCTGAAAAGCTAGGGAACCGGACACTTTCGTGCAAGCGGTCCAGGTCACACTTGCCACAACTAAAGTGACGTTCGTGCCCAATCGGTCACAGCAGCCGCAGCGCGTACTCCAGGGTGTAAAGCGCGAGGCCGGCAAGCCCGCCGATCAGCGCGCCGTTGAAGCGGATGTATTGCAGGTCCTTGCCGACATTGACCTCGATCAGGGAGATCAGCTGCTCCATGTCCCAGCTCTTCATCTGGTCGGCGATGAAGCCCGAGACGCCGCTCTTCTGCTCGGCGACGACGGTGCGCAGGATGGCCACCAGGCCCTGATTGATCTCGCCGCGCAGGTCGGCGTCGCCGTCGAGCGCGTCGCCGGCCTCGACCAGCATTCGCGCCAGCTGATGCTGCAGCACCTGCGACTCGCCCGAGGCGCTGCGTTCGATGAAGTCCTTGACGTTGGCCCAGACGGTGCGCCCGAGATTGGCGAGCTCCGGCCGTGCCATCAGATCGCGCTTGAGACCGTCGATGCGATCGGCGAATGCCTTGTCGCTGCCGAGCCGGTCGACAAAGGACAGCAGCATGCGGTCGAACTCGCCGCGGAACGGATGTTGCGGGTCGTTGCGCACTTCCTCGAAGAATTTCGTGGCGGACGCGATGATCCGGTTCACCACGAACTTGTCGGCGCGATAGAGCCTGAGCAGCGTCGGCATCTCGGCGCGGACCTTGTCGCGGATCACGGCCATGGTCTCCTGCTGCGTCAGCGTCTGGTGCAGCACGCGCAGGATGTCGTCGAGCAGGCCGCCATGCTTGCCCTCCTGCACGAAGCCGCGCAGCGCGCCGGCCGCTAGCGGCGCGAGGTCGATCGCGAGCACCTGCGTCGTCACGCGGCGGCTGATGAACTGCATCAACCCCGAGCTCTCGGTCGCCGCGAACGCCTCGGGCAGCATCCGCAGCACGAAGCGCGCGAGATCCTCCGAGCGTTTGCGGTCGCGCAGCCAGTCGGCGATGAACGAACCGAAATCGATCTCGCGCAGCTTGGCCTCGACCGGCCCCGACTCCAGGAAATTGTTCTCGATGAACTCGCCGAGCTTCTCGGCGATGCGCGCCTGATTGCTCTGGATGATCGCGGTGTGCGGAATCGGCAGGCCGAGCGGCCGCTTGAACAAAGCGACGACGGCATACCAGTCGGCGAGCCCGCCGATGGTCGCGGCCTCGGCAAATGCCGCGATGAAGCCGAACAGCGGATGCACCGGCAGCAGCGTCTTCGCTGCGATGAAGATGACGAAGGTTGCCGCCAGCACGCCGGTCGCCAGCCACTTGACGCGCCGCAGCTCGGCCGCGCGTTCGGCATCGACGGGCGTTGCGATGAGGGCGGCGGGAAGGGTCATGGGATTTCGAATGTACGCTAGTCTACCTGGACGCCACACACACCGGCGTCATCCTGAGGTGCGCGCACTTTGCGCGCCTCGAAGGATGGCCACAAGCACCGTCGCTCGCTCCCATCCTTCGAGGCTCGCTCCGCTCGCACCTCAGGATGACGTCCGACAAGGCAAAAAAGAAGGCCCGCAAAATGGCGGGCCTTCGAAAAGGGCAGTCGGTCAGTGCAAAACCCGATCAGGCGGTCTTGCCGTAGACCTTGGCGAAGTTGTCCTGCGCGGTCTTCGCACCGTCGGTGACGAGCTTGCCGAGATACTCGGTGGTGGCCTTCGCCCGCGAGACGAACAGCTCGCCACGCGCACGGGCCAGCTCCGACTGGATCTGGGCGGCTTCGCCCAGCGACTTGGCGGACGCGAGCTTGTCGATGCCGGCGAAGAACGCCTCGGCGTCCTGGTAGATCGCCTGCTGGATGTTGCGGCTGATCTTGGCGGCTTCGGTCACCGAACCGGCAACAGCGGACTCGATCACGTTGGTCACCTTCTCCGAGCCGGCATAGGCATCGGCAGCGCGGGTCTTGGCGGCCTCGGCCTGCTTCTTCACGAACTCACGGGCGGCTTCCGGAACTTCCAGGTTCTGAAGCTTGGTGAACGCCTCGGTGACGGGCGCGAAGGCTTCCTTGACGCTGTTCAGCACGGAATTGGTTTCGGTGGTCATTGGGGTCTCTCCATCCTCAGGTTTGAGCTATGGGCTCACCCCGTCCGGATTGGCCCGGGGCAATGGTGTTATGACACGCCTCATGGTGCATCGCAACATCGATGGTGCGATGCGATATCACAAATCTGTGAACAGCATGAATATCCGGCAGATTGCCTACTGAAGGGGCGGCAGAAGGTTTCTAATTACCTCCAACTGCCTCGGAGACCCCATACGCCTCCATTTGTGCCCGGACCTGCGCCACGTTGTGGCCCAGCACGACGATGTCGTGGGTCTTGCCCTCGACGTCGCGGACATGGTCGCGCAGCAGGGCCTCGGCCTTGAAGCCGAGGCTCTCGAACAACGCGATCGCCGCCCGCTGGTCGACTGTCATCTGCACCGAGAACTTCTCCAGCCCGGCACCGAGCGCGATGGCGAAGGTCTCCTGCGACAATGCCCGGCCGACGCCCTGCCCGCGCACGTCTGGTGACACCACCATCCGGATCTCGCCGACATGCGGCGACCAGGAATGCGGATCGCGCACCAGGGTGCCGCAGCCGACCACCTTGCCGTCCTTGATCGCGAGCAGGCTCGTGATGTCGCCGCGCTCGATCTCGTTGATCCAGGCCGACAGCACCTTCGGCTGGCTGATATTGCGCGGCAGGAACAAGAGATCATGCGTCGGCAACTTTTGCGCGAAGGCCAGCACCGCGGCCTCGTGGTCCCGAATCATCAGGCGAAACTCGATGTCGCCCGCTTCGGTCTTGATGCGGCGCGGATAGGAGCGTTGTTCGGTCATGTCGATCTCTCTCAAGTCGCCCTTCTCAGGTCGATCTCTTGCCCAGCCAGGAGTCCAGTTTCGGCCACAGCCGCTTGATTGCGTTGGCGCCGGCGACCAGCGAGACGTGACCGCCTTTCAGCATCACCTCCTCCTTGTCCGCGGAGCCGATCTTGGTGATCAGGTGCTTTGCCGCATCATACGGCACGATGTGGTCGTGCTCGGCGACCGCGTGCAGGATCGGCACCTTGATGTCGGCAAGCTTCGCCTCGCGGCCGCCGACGGTCATGGTGTCGTTGTAGAGCTTGTTGTCCCACATCAGGTCCTTGGTGATGGCGCGGAAATATTCGCCGGCGAGCGGCAGCGTGTCGGTCGCCCAGCGATCGAACATCCGGTACGACTTGACGAACTCGTCGTTCCAGATGTTGTCCCAGAGCTGGATCTGGCCGACGACACGCGCGGCCGGCCGCAACATGTCGAACGATTGCAGGATCAGTTCGGGCGGCATGTTGCCGGTGCTGTCGATCAGGCGGTCGACATCGAAATAGCGGCGGTCGGCAAAATTCGAGAACAGCTTCATCTCGCGGAAATCGATCGGCGTGGTGAAGCAGATCAGGTTCTTCATCGGCCCGTCGTTGAAGATCGAGCCATAGAGCAGCGACAACACGCCGCCGAAGCAATAGCCGATCACCGAGACGTCCTTTTCGCCGGAATCCTGCTGCACGCGGCGGACCGATTCCGGAATGAAGTCGAGGACGTAATCCTCCATGCGCAGCGATTTTTCCTCGGGCTTGGGCGCAGTCCAGTCCAGCATGTAGACGTCGAAGCCGCGCTTGAGCAGGAACTCGATGAAGCTCTGCCCCGGCACCAGGTCGAGGATGTAGCCGCGGTTGGTGGTCGCCATCACGATCAGCACCGGCACGCGATAGACTTCGTCGGCCATCGGCCGGTAGTGATAGAGGTTCATGGTGCCGCGCGAATACAGCACGTCCTTCGGCGTCGAGCCGAGCGACGGGCCGGAGCTCGAGAAATACTCGACGCCCTTGATGCTGCGCTGGATCGCACGCTGCACCTCGGATTGCACCCGCTCGGAGATCGAGGCGAAATCAAAGGGGGTGGGAGCATTCATTTGCTGCCTCCCTCCGCCGGCGGCTGCTTGGTGCGCGGTGGCCGTGGCGTTGCGCCGTGGCCGTCGTCCGGCGCCAGCGAATTGTGGTGCACCTGCTGCAGCAGCGTCTTGATCTCGTTGAGCTGGTTCTCCATCGACTGCAGGCGCTCGGCCATGCCGACGAGCTGGGCGCGGCTCGGCAGGTTCATCGCCAGCAGATATTTCTCCATCAGCTCGCCGAGCTGCTTCTGCGCGCCGGCCGCGACGCCGCCGGCCTGGTTCATCACCTTGGAAAATTCCGGCGAGCTCATGAGCTGGTTGCCGAAGGAGTTGAACCCCTTCTCCATCTCGCCAATCATCGTCTGCCAGATCACGGCAGGGTCGTTGCCCTTGTCGGCCATGCGGCGCTCCTCCACACCAATTTCGAGCGCTTGCCGCGCTTCGATTTGTTTCTGCCATACGACACTGTTGCTGCTGATCGGTCAACTGCGCGGCGCGACCAGCGACGCCGAGGCTCTTCTGCGCTGCGTCAATCCGTGGCATAGAGGTTCCTGACCGCGACACCAGCAGGGGACGCCCGTGACCACGCTCGCCCATCAGCCGCCGCAGATCATCCACGCCAATGGCATCGACATCTGCTACGAGATTTTTGGCGACGCGAATGCCGAGCCGCTGTTCCTGATCATGGGCCTCGGCGCCCAGATGATCCATTGGGACGACGAGTTCTGCCGCCAGCTCGCCGCACGCGGCTTTCGCGTCATCCGATTCGACAACAGGGATATCGGCAAATCCTCCCGCCTCAGCGGCAGCAAGCGGCTGACCGCGCTCGAACTGCTCAAGCTCCGCTTCCTGAAGATCCCGGTCGCAGCGCCCTACAAGCTGGCCGACATGGCGAGGGACACGATCGGGCTGATGGATGCGCTCGGCATCCGCACCCCGCATCTGGTCGGTGCCTCGATGGGTGGCATGATCGCGCAAGAGGTTGCGATCACCTTTCCCGAGCGCGTGCGCTCGCTGACCTCGATCATGTCGACCACGGGCAATCCAAAGATCCCGGGGCCGACCCGCGAGGCGACCGCGGTGCTGATGGCGCCACCGCCGAAGAGCAAGGAAGAGTATTTCGTCCGCTTCGGGCAGACCTGGAAAGTCCTGCGCAACGGCTCGTTCCCTGAAGACGAGGCGCTCGATCCCGAACGCGCGCGGCGCACCTTCGAGCGCGGCCTCAATCCGGAGGGCGTCGGCCGCCAGCTCCGCGCCATCCTCGCCTCCGGCAGCCGCAAGGAGCGCCTGCGCGGCGTCAAGGCGCCGACGCTGGTGATCCACGGCACCATCGATCCGCTGGTGCACCCCGAAGGCGGCAAGGACACCGCGGTCTCGATCCCGGGCGCGAAGCTCGTGATGATCGAAGGCATGGGCCACGCGCTGCCGATCCCGATGTGGCCGCAGATCATCGACGCCATCGACAAGCACGCGCATGGCGCGACGGCGAAGGCGGCGTGAGGCGAGAGCGTTTTCGAGCGAAGTGGATCCCGGTTCGCGTGAAGAAAACGCTCCAAAGCCAGATCGGGAGCCCCGTCCCGATTCGATCGGAACGGGGCTCTGGTATCTTCCGGTAACCATGTGAGCCAGGAGTGCGTTCTTCCGGGCGCGGCATGGACGCTGTAGAGAGCGCTATCCACCGCTCAGCCACCGGGAGCCACCAGATGAAAACCCTTCTCCGGCCACGGACAGCCGTCGCCGCTCTCCTCCTCGCGCTCGCGTCTTCATCGGCAATGGCGGCCGCCGGCGAGGCGCAGCAGGAGGCCAACCGCAAGGCGGTGCTGGCGTTCTACGAGAAGGGACTGAACCAGAAGGACGCCGACGCGGCGCTGGCCTATGTCGGCAACCGCTATGTGCAGCACAATCCCGGCGCGGCCGACGGCCCGGAAGGCTTCCGCAAGTTCATCGGCTTCCTGCGCGAAAAATTTCCGAACTCGCACAGCGAGATCAAGCGCTCATTCGTCGACGGCGACTACGTGATCCTGCACGTCCACGCCGTGCGCGAGCCCGGCACCCGCGGCAATGCGATCGTCGACATCTTCAAGCTCGAGGACGGCAAGATCGTCGAGCACTGGGACGTGGCGCAGCCAGTTCCGGAAAACCCGGCGAACGGCAACACGATGTTCTGAGACATCGTGACGGCTTGTGCTCGGCAGCTGGCATGATCAGGCTGGCGAGCGCGCCGGGACGCCGGCTAGTCCTTGACCGCGATCCAGATCACGTGGCGGACTCCGCGGCCTCGGCCGGTGGCGCGGACGGCAATTTCGTTGACCGCGAACCCGGCCCGGGTCAGCGATTTCGGAAACCTGGCATTCGGACCGGACGACCAGACCGCAAGCACGCCGCCGCGCCGCAATGCCGTGTGCGCGACCTTGAGCCCGGCGACATCATACAGCGCGTCATTGGCCTTGCGGGTCAGACCTTCAGGCCCGTTATCGACGTCGAGCAGGATGGCATCGAAGCTGAGCGGTTGGCGTTCGATCACGCCGGCAACATCCTCCTCCCGGATGCTCACGCGCGGATCGTTCAGGCTGTCGCCGAAGATCGCCGCCATCGGGCCTCGCGCCCAGGCAACGACCGCCGGCACCAGCTCGGCCACCGTGATCTGCGCCTCGGGCCCGAGTACGGCGAGTGCGGCCCGCAGCGTAAAGCCCATGCCGAGGCCGCCGATCAGAAAATGCGGCCGTGCGACCTTCTCGATCTTCTTCGCGGCAAGCGTCGCCAGCGCCTCTTCCGAGCCCGACAGGCGGCTGTTCATCAGCTCGTTGGTGCCGAGCATGATCGAGAATTCGCGGCCTCGCCGCATCAGACGCAATTCACCCTCGGTGCCGGGAATGCGCGCGGTATCGATCTTTTCCCATGGAATCATGCGGCGGCTTGTAACATGGCCGGCAGGGCGGGCGAAGCTAGCGCCCGGAGAATGCGAAATAGTGACTCACGAATGGCGCAACGAACTCAGTGTCGTCCCTGCCTAGTGCGCAATTGCGCACGGGAGCAGGGACCCATAACCACCGAAAGAGATAGTTGCGCGACGCTGGGGCCACAGCCCTCTTCAACGACTCAACCCTGTGGTTATGGGTTCCGGCTCCGTGCGCAATCGCGCACTCGGCCGGGACGACGACGGGGAAAGAAACTTGCACTCAACCACATCACCGTCGTCCCCAGCGCCGAGCCTACCCACCCGCCCAGACGTCGAGCACATAGCGGTTCCTGGTGCCCATTTCCTCGATCCAGCGCGCGGCGGCGTCAGCGTCGACACCGGTGCGCTCGCGATAGATCGACATCAAGGTCGCCTTGACGTCGGGCTCCATCCTGCCGCCGTCGCCGCAGACATAGACGATCGCACCCTTCTGGATCAGCTCCCAGACCCGGTCCTTCTGCGCGGCGACAAGGTGCTGCACATAGGTCTTCGGGCCGTCGGCACGCGAGAACGCGGTGTGGAGCTCACTGACGCCGTCGGCTGCGAACGCCTTCAGCTCATCCGCATAGATGAAGTCCTGCTCGGGGTGCCGACAGCCGAAAAACAGCATCGCCGGCCCCAGCGTCGCGCCCTGCGCCCTGCGCGCGGCGCGCTCCTGCAGGAAGCCGCGGAACGGTGCGAGCCCGGTGCCCGGCCCGATCATAATGATCGGCACGGCATTGTCGTCGGGCAGGCGGAAGCCTGCCTTGGTCTCCTTGATGGTGGCGTGGACGGTGTCGCCGGCGCGGCGGCGCGCCAGATAGTTCGAGCAGACGCCCTTGTAGATGCCGCGCCCGGAACTTGCCGGCGCCTCCACCACGCCCACGGTGACACTGCAGCGCTGCGCCTCGCCGGCCGGAGACGACGAGATCGAATAATAGCGCGGCGCCAGCAGCGACAGCATCTCGAGATAGAGGTGGAACGGCAGCTCGCAGGCCGGATATTCCTCGAGCAGGTCGAACACCGATTTACGCTTGGCCAGCACCTCGGTGCGATAGCGCGCGGCCGAGGCATCGTCGTCGCCGACATAGGCCATCAGCTTCGGCTTGGTCACCGGGCAGCGGGTGTGCTCGGCCATGATCTGGATCTGCTTGCGGGTCGCGACCTGCTGCAGCTCGACGAACTCGGTGAGCAGCCGCCCGACCGACACTGCGTTGCCGACCGGCAGTTGCGCGCGGCGGCCTTCGGAGACCTGCAGGCGGATCTGGTCGGCCGGCAGGAAGCCGAAGCGGCGCGCAACGGAATCGACCAATGTCGGATCGTTGCGCGGCACCACGCTGAGATGATCGCCGACACGGTATTTCAGACTGGCCGGCAGCTCGACCTCGATATGCCGGGTCGAACGCTCCGACGGGTGAGCGCCTGCCTTGGTCTGCAGCTCGCTGTTGGCGAGCACCTTCATCGGCACCGCGCCGCCCTGCGTCACGATGGTGTTGACCGCGCCCTGCGCCACCGGCTCGATCGCATAGAGCGGCTCGTCCTCGGCGGTGCGGGTGAAATTCCAGTCGATGCCGAATTCCTTGGTCGCGACCTTCGCGGCCTCCGGGAACCATTTCTGGAACTGGCCGTCGAGATCGCTGCGCGCATCGCCCTCGCCGCGCGGATAGACGGCGCGCGCGCCATGTTTGGTGAGCTGCTCGTCGATGAAGCGCGGCACCGACTGGTAGGTCGCTGCCCAATCGCTGTTGCCGCAACCGAACACCGCGTAGCGGACCTTGGCGAACGCATCCTTCGGCAGGTCGCTCTCGAGCCATTTGACGAACCGCGTCGCGTTGTCGGGCGCCGCGCCATTATAGGAGGCGCAGATGATCAGCACGCCGCCCTCCTCCGGCAGCTTGCCGACATAATCGTCCAGCGGACCCAGCCGCGTCGCGAAGCCGTTGATCTCCGACAGATCGGCCATGCGGGTTGCCAGCTCCTCGGCGGAGCCGAGATTGGAGCCGTACAGCACCAGCATCGGCGTGTTGTGGCCCGGGCGCGTGGCCGGCGCCCGCTGGGCCTTCGGCGCGGCTGCAACCGCGCCCGTGCTGCCGGCGAACGCGCCGCGGTCCTTGTCGTCGCGCGGCCGCACCTTGATCCTGAAACCATCCGGCTTGACGGTCAGCGTCTCCTTCAGATGCATCTGGTAGCGATGCACGTCGAGCAGCTTGAAGCGTTGCAGGATCATCCCGATCGCCAGCGCCGCCTCGTGCATGGCGAAGCCGCGGCCGATGCAGGCGCGCTGGCCGTTGCCGAACGGCTTCCAGGCATTGATCGGCCGCTTGGCCTCCGCCTCGCGGCTGAAATTCTCGGGATCGAACACGTCGGGGTTCGGGCCCCAGACGCTGGGATCGCGATGCAGCGCCATCACCAGGATGGTGATGAAGGTGTTCTTCTTCAGCTTGTACTTGCCGCCGATCGTCTCATCGGCCAAAGGCGCGATGCCGTAGGCCGGCGCCGGCGGCCACAGCCGCAGCGCCTCCTTCAGGCATTGCGTGATGTAGGTGAGCTGCGTCACCTGCTGATAGGTCGGCCGCGCATTGACGTCGGGCCCGAGGACGCGATCGACCTCCTCATACGCCTTCTTCAACACCTCCGGGTGCTTCAGCAGCGCGTAGATCGTGCACGACAACAGGCCGCTGGTGGTCTCGTGGCCGGCGATCAGGAAGGTGTTGATCTGGTAGCGGATGTTGACGTCGTCGAGCTGCTCGCCGGTGGCGCGGTCGACGCCGGTCATCATCGCCGCCAGCATGTCCTTCTTGTCGTCGGTCGCGGCGGTGTTGCCGCGCCGCTCGGCGATGATCTCGTCGACCATCTTGTTCATGAAGGCGACGTCGTCGGCCAGCGTCTTGCGCCGCTTCTGCATCCACAGACCCTCGAGCGGCAGGCCGCGGGTCATCATGATGGTTTCGAGCGAGCGCACCAGCGATTCCACGAACGGGTGGTAGTCGCGGCGGTAGAACGAATTGAAGCGGTAGTCGAAGCCGCAGAGGCCGATGGTGTCGAGGGTGAGCGCCGTCATGTCGTGGACGACCTCGATCTCCTCGTCGGCGTTGAGGCGCTCCCATTTCTTGACCAGCTGCTCGGCGATGTCGACCATGCTCGGGTGGTACGACTGCATGGCGCGGTTGCCGAACGGCTGCATCAGGATGTTGTGCGCCTTGCTCCAGTTCGGCTCCTTGGTGTCGGCGGTGAACAGGCCGTCGCCGCCGACCGCGCGCACCCGGCGCAGCGAGCCGCGCACCGCCTTGTCGAAGCGCTTCTCGTCGGAGAGCTCGTCGACGAGGTCGTGGCCGGACACGATCACCAGCGGCGCGCCCATCATGTCGAGCCAGAAGATCGGTCCGAGCTCCTTGGAGAGCTTGACGAGGTGCTGCACCGGCGCGGTCGAGTCCAGCGACAGCATGTTGCCGACCACCGGCTTCGTCGGCGGATGCGGAATCGGACTCAGTCTGTTGCCGGACGCCATTTTCGAAGTGCCCCCTTCGCTACGAGTCGTCATCCCTGCATAACGGCTTTGCCGTTATTGCCTGAGGAGCGCGCAACGCGCGCGTCTCGAAGGATGGCCGCTTGCTCCAGTCCCTCTCATCCTTCGAGGCGCGCCAAAGCTGGCGCGCACCTCAGGATGACGGCTATCCAAACCTTCGTTTACGCCATTCGATCAGCTTGGCGCTGACTTCGTCAGGCTTTTCCTGCTGCGTCCAATGGCCGCTGTCCTTGACCAGGTACTTCTCGAGATCCGGCACCAGCCGCTCCATGCCGTCGGCGGCCGAGGGCGGCAGCACCGCGTCGTTCTCGGCCATGATCATCAGCGACGGCACCCGGACGTGATGGTCCAGCCCGGCCGAGCGCTCCCAGTTGCGGGTGAAATTGCGATACCAGTTGATGCCGCCCGTAAAGCCGGTCTTGGTGAAGGTGTCGACGAACACCTTCTTCTCGTCCGCGGACAGGATCGGCGTGCGCGGATCATGCCTGGCGTCGTAATTCGCGATCATCTGCGGAAACGCCAGATTGAGCCGCGCCGAGGCGCCGACGCCGGCGATCGGCTGTTCGGGCGGCGCATCCGCCGGACGCGGCGCCGGCTTGCGCATGAAGGCGTCGAAGGTCTGCTCGACGCGGCTGCCGAAGATGCGGTCGGGCTCGCGTCCCGGATCCTGGAACTGGACGATGTACATGTGATCGCCGAAGCGCTGGCGGAACAGCGCGATCGGGTCCATCGGCGCACGGTCCCAATGCGGCGTGTTGACGCCGACGACGCCGGCGACCCGCGCAGGATGCCTGAGCGGCATCTGCCAGACGACAAAGCCGCCCCAGTCGTGACCGACGAAGATCGCCTTGTCGATCTTGAGATGGTCGAGCAGGCCGACGAGGTCGCCGGTCAGGTGCTCCATGTCGTAGGCCTCGACCGGCTCCGGCCGGTCGGTCGCGCCATAGCCGCGCTGATCCGGCGCAATCACCCGGATGCCGGCCTCGCCCAGCGCCTTGATCTGGTGGCGCCAGGAGAACGCCAGTTCAGGCCAGCCGTGGCACAGCACAACCGGCGGCGTGTCGGTCTTGGGGCCCGCTTCATAAAACCCCATGCGGATGCCGTTCGTCTCGGCGAACTGCAGCGGTGGCATCTCAATCATCGGCAGGGATCCTTATTCGGCTGCGCCCTTGATGTCCGCAGGCGGGGGAGCGAACGCCGCCTCGAGTACATCGAACTCGAGCGGCAGCATGTCGCACATCACCTGCACGTGGGGAATGATGTTGGCGCCCACGATGAAGCCGAAATCGAGCTGATCGCGGTAGCTCTGCACGGTGATATTGAGCGCCACGCCGTGGGTCGAGATCGAAACCGGGAAGATGTGCAGCAGCTCGGCACCCGCCGCATACAGCGTCTGCCGCGGCCCCGGCACATTCGAGACCGTGATGTTGGTGGCCGGCGGCAGCACGTTGGAGAGGTCGGAGCGGCTGTAGAGCAGCGCCAGGATCTGCACCAGGATCGGCGCGCCCAGCAGCGAGATGTTGGTCACCTGCGGCACCAAGGCGCGCAGCGGATGCGACATCTCCTTGGATTTGGTCGACTGCGCGATGATGGTTTCCAGCCGCTTCCTTGGGTCTTCGATGTCGGTCGCGATCGAGCAGATCATGCCGAACACCTGGTTGTTGGATTCGGCATTGCCCTCCTCGCGCAGCGAGATCGGCACGCCTGCGGTCAGCGACTTGTTCGGCAGCGCGCCCTGGCTGATCAGATAGCGCCGCACCACGCCGGAGGCGAGCGCCAGCACGACGTCGTTGAGCTTGCCGCCGGACGCCTTCGCCAGTGCCTTGGCACGCGACAGCGAGATCGAGGTGCCGGCGAAGCTGCGCTCGGACGAGATCGCCTTGTTGAGGATGGTCGGCGGCGAGGACATCGCCTGCAGGCTCTCGCGCGACCTCGGATCGGCGACCTTGGCGACGACGTCGGACAGGCTCTTCATGACCGTCGGCATCGAGCCGGCGAACTTCACCGCGCTCTCGATCTGGAACATGGCGTTGTCGAACAGGATCGAGCCAAGATCGCTCTTGCCGGAACGCGGCAGCTCCAGGCTCTTCTGCGCGGCGGCCGCCGCCTCGAACGGCTGGGTCCAGAGCTGCTGATAGGCATCGATCAGATTGGCCGCGATGTCGCGCGGTTCCTGCGCGACTTTCTTCGCGCTCGGCGGCTCGATCTCGCGCGGCACCGGCGTCAGGTCGTAGATCATGCTGGTCAGCGCCGCGCCGGCGCCGCCGTCGATGCAGGCATGGTGCATCTTGGAATACAGCCCGATCTCGTTGTCCTTCATGCCCTCGAAGACGTAGAACTCCCAGAGCGGGCGGGCGCGATTCAGAAGCTTGGCGTGCATCCAGCCGACGATGCGCTCCAGCGTCGCGCGATCGTGCGGTGCGGGCAGGCTGGCGCGGAAGATGTGACGGTCGATGTCGAACTGATCGTCCTCGACCCAGGACGGATGATCGATGTCGAGCGGCGCCTTCTGCAGCCGAGCCTTGAGGATCGGCGCGATGTGCAGCCGCGAGGCGATCATCGCCTTGAACTCCTCGAAGAAGTCGCCCTTGTAGCCGTCGGGCAGGCGGAAGATCGCCATGCTGCCGACATGCATCGGCATTTCCGGCGTTTCCAGATAGAGAAACGATGCGTCCAGCGAGGACAGCTTCTTGGCGTCGCTCATGATCTCCTCCCGAGAGCCTACTTACGCGGGCGCCTTGGGCGGCGCTTCTGGTCGTTTGGTCAGGATAGTGCCTGTTCTGCCGGCCCGTAGGCAATGGCAAAGGGGCCCGAGCGGTCAAAATGCCGGAATTCCCCTTCCGGCTGGGCCAGCCGGTCCGCAATCGCCCACAGCGCCGCGGGATTGACGCCGAGGCCGATATGGCTGGCGAAATGCACCTCGATGTTCTCGGCGGCGGCCGACGGCCGCACGCGCGAGGTCCGCCAGTTCACGATGCCATCGGTGCGGGAATAGATCGAGGTTGTCGGCACCGGCATGTCGCCGGCGATCGCGGCGCGGATTTCCGGGATGTCGTTCACAGCTTCGCCGGACAACAACTCATAGAGCCGCGTCGCATTGGTGGCGCGGATGTCGTCGGCGAACGGGCTGCCCAGCGTGATGATGGAGCGCACCAGCTCCGGCATCTGCGACGCCAGGTCGCGCGCATAGACGCCGCCGAGGCTCCAGCCGATGATCGAGACCTTGCGCCCCGACGCCTCATGGACCCGCTTCAGCAGGTCGCGCAGCGCAGCCCGCCTGCTGGAAATCCCGCCGAAATTGCGGCCCATGTTCCAGGCATAGGCATCATAGCCAAGCTCCTTCAGATAGCGCCGCATCGGCGCCATCGAAAGGTCGCTGGCGAGAAAGCCCGGCAACGCCAGCACCGGATGACCGTCGCCCCTCGGCGCCCGCATCAGCAAAGGCGACAGCAGCAGGCTCGAATTGAGCTCGAGCACGCCGCGCGCCTCCGCCAGCATCAGGAACAGGCTCGGCGGGCGCAACCGGCGTTCGGTCCCATCAACGCTCCTGTCCATGCCGATCACTATTTCTTCTTGGTCGCGCCGCCGAAGCCGGCCATGGCCACGAACATGTCCTGGAAGCGCTCGGCGAGCTTGGGATCGAAGGTGAACCAGCTCTGCATCAGCGATTCCGGCGAGATCTTCTCGATGTTCGACAGCATCTGCTGCTGCAGCTTGTCCATGACGGCGGTCTGCATTGGTGCCACATCCGGCAGGCCGAAGAATTGCCGCGCTTCGAGGGGCGTACAATCTATCTCGACGTTGACCTTCATATCCGCCTCCTCAAATGCGCCTTGGCCCGCCATAGTATCGCCGCGACGGGGCGAGTTGCGCAAGCGAGCCGTACCTGCCCCGGGGGGCAGTCGGCCTCAATCATCCGTTATGGTCAACCAAACCGTTTGGAGCGGTTGCTCCAAACCGTTTGGAGCGGCCGGCATGAACGCGGCGCGCCGGAGATCATTCCCGGGAGCGACGAGCGGCACTCCGAAAGTCGAATGTCACGCGTTCGCGCCAACAGCCTACTCTCTAATCCGGTTCATTGCGCTGCACCCGCGCGGACGGGTTAACCCTTTGGCAAATCGCGCTTGCGCGGCCGGTAAACTCTGGCAACATGGATCAATAATACCAGCCGGACACGGCAGCCGGCGGACAAAAACGGGGACGCGGGATCACATGTCGGTACGTTGGAGTTTTGCGGCGGCTGCCGTCGCATTCGTCGCCTTTGCTTTGCCGGCATCGGCCCAGACGCTGAAGTACGCCAACCAGGGCGAGCTGAAGTCGCTGGATCCCTACACGCTGAAGGAAACCACGACGATCGCGCACCACGCCCACGTCTACGAAGGCCTCACCGCGCGCGACAAGGACCTCAAGATCATTCCCGCCCTGGCGGAAAGCTGGGAGACGCTGAGCCCGACCAAATGGCGCTTCCATCTGCGCAAGGGCGTGAAATTCCACAATGGCGATCCCTTCACCGCCGACGACGTGCTGTTCTCGGCCGAGCGCGTCCGCGCCAAGGGCTCGAATTTCCTCAGCAACGTCCCGGCCGACGCCAAGTTCAGCAAGGTCGACGATTACACCGTCGACGTGACGCTGGACTCGCCCAATCCCATCCTGATCTCGCAGTGGGATAGCTGGTACATCATGGACAAGAAGTGGTGCGAGGAGAACAACTCGGTTGCACCGACGCCGGCCTCCGCGACCACGCCGAGCTACGCGGCGCTGCACGAGAACGGCACCGGCCCCTTCACGATCGAGAGCCACCAGCCCGGCGTGAAGACCGTGTTCAAGGCGTTTCCCGGCTATTGGCGCAAGCCCGAGCATAATCTCAAGGAGATCATCTTCACCCCGATCGGCTCCGACGCCACCCGCGTTGCCGCGCTGCTCTCGGGCGAAGTCGACGTGATCGAACCGGTTCCGCTCCAGGACATCCAGCGCGTCAATTCCAGTGGCGTCGCCACCGTCATGACCGCGCCGGAGATTCGCACCATCTTTATCGGCATGGATACGGCGCGCGACGAGCTGCTGTATTCCAACATCAAGGGCAAGAATCCGTTCAAGGACATCCGCGTCCGCGAAGCATTCTACAAGACCATCGACGTCGATCTGATCAAGACCCGCGTCATGCGCGGCATGTCGACCCCCTCGACGTTGATGATCGCCCCCGAGCTCTATCCGCTGTCGAAGGAATTCACCCGGCCGAAGCTCGATCCTGATGGTGCCAAGAAGCTGCTGGCCGACGCCGGCTATCCGAACGGCTTCGAAGTCACGATGGACTGCCCGAACGACCGCTATGTCAACGACGCCGCGATCTGCCAGGCGGTGGTCGGCATGCTGGCCCGCATCGGCGTCAAGGTGAACCTGCTGGCGCAGCCGAAGGCGCAGTATTTCGCCAAGGTGCTGAAGCCCGGCGGCTACCAGACCTCGTTCTTCATGCTGGGCTGGACGCCCGCGACCTCCGACTCGCACAACGTGCTGCACGACATCCTCGGCTGCCGCGACGATCCGAAGGATGCCACCCGGGGCGAGGCCAATCTCGGCGGCTATTGCAACAAGGAAGTCGACGCGCTCACCGACAAGGTCCTGATCGAGGGCGACACTGCCAAGCGCGACCAGTTGATCAAGCAGGCCTACGACATCGTCATCAAGGATTACGGCTACATTCCGCTGCATCAGCAACCGCTGGTGTGGGGCGTGTCGAAAAAGGTCAAATTGACCCAGCGCGCGGACAACCAGGTGCTGCTCTACTGGGCCACCAAACAGGGTGAATAGTGGCTTTGGCGAATTGGGTCCCGGAAGCGCAGGCTTCCGGGACCTCGCGTTTTCCGGCCGCGCAAGGCCGCGCGCCGAATGTCAAAAGCAGTGAAAGGTAGAGATGCTGGCTTTCACTCTTCGCCGCTTCCTGCAGGCGATCGGCGTGATGCTCGCCGTCGGCGTGATTGCGTTCGCGATGTTCCGCTTCGCCGGCGACCCGGTGAACCAGATCGTCTCGATCGACACCTCGGCCGCGCAGCGCGCTGAAATCCGGCAGTCGCTCGGCCTTGACGATCCCGTGCTGGTGCAGTTCGGCCGCTACTTCATCAATGCGCTGCAGTTCAAGTTCGGCGTATCCTACCAGTTCCGCCTGCCGGTCTCCTCGCTGCTGGCGGAGCGGCTGCCGGCGACATTGGAGCTTTCGATCTGCGCGACGCTGTTCGCGATGGTGGCCGGCATCCTGATGGGGGTCTATTCGGCGCTGCGCCGCGACACCGTGCTCGCCAAATTATTCCAGGCGGTATCGCTGATCGGCATTTCGCTGCCGACCTTCCTGATCGGCATCCTCCTGATCTATCTGTTCGCGGTGACGCTGGGCTGGCTGCCCTCGTTCGGCCGCGGCGAGGTGGTGAAGCTCGGCTGGTGGACCACCGGGCTGCTCACCGTCTCGGGCCTGAAGGCGCTGATCATGCCGGCGATCACGCTCGGGCTGTTCCAGATGACGCTGATCATGCGGCTGGTGCGCGCGGAAATGCTCGAAGTGTTGCGGACCGACTATATCCGCTTCGCCCGCGCCCGCGGGCTGACCACGCGCGCAATCCATTTCGGCCATGCGCTGAAGAACACCCTGGTTCCCGTGATCACGGTGGCCGGCCTGCAGTTTGGCTCGGTTATTGCTTTCTCGATCATCACCGAAACCGTGTTCCAATGGCCGGGCATGGGACTTCTGTTCGTGCAGGCCGTGCAAAATGTCGATATCCCGATCATGGCCGCATATCTGTTGATGGTCTCGCTGATCTTCGTCACCATCAATCTCGTGGTCGACATCCTCTACACCGTGGTCGATCCGCGCTTGCGGTCGACCGTCGGCCGCGCGGCGTGAGGGGCTGACCGATGTCCGATGCCGTCGTCTCCCATCGTTCCGAAGACCACCAGGCCCCTGCCGGCTGGTTCAGGCGCGCGCTCGACAGCGACATCTTCTATTCGTTCCGCCGCTCCAGGCTGACGATGGTCGCCGCCGTGATCACGCTGCTGTTCTTTCTGCTCGCAATCTTCGCGTCGTGGCTCGCGGTGCAGAACCCGTTCGACCCGGCACAGCTGCAGCTGATCAACTCGCGGATCGCGCCGCTGTGGACCGCCGACGGCCAAAGCCCGTTCCTGCTCGGCACCGACGAGCAGGGCCGCGACGTGCTCTCGGCGATCCTCTACGGCCTGCGCATCTCGCTTGCGGTCGGCCTGGCCGGCGTGGTCTTTGCCGGCGCGCTCGGCATCGCCCTCGGGCTGATCGCAGGCTATTTCGGCGGCGTGGTCGACACCGTGATCATGCGGATCGCCGACGTGCAGCTCACCTTCCCCGCGATCCTGATCGCACTGCTGGTCAACGGCGTTGCCAAATCGCTGCTCGGCAACCGGCTCGACGAGATAAGCACGCTCGGCGTCCTCATCATCGCGATCGGTCTCAGTTTCTGGGTGCAATATGCCCGCACCGTGCGCGGTTCGGTGATGGTCGAGAAGAACAAGGATTACGTCGCCGCGGCGCAGCTGATCGGCCTGCCGGCGCCGAAGATCATGCTGCGGCACGTGCTGCCCAACACGATGGGCCCGATCCTCGTCATCGCCACCATCAACCTCGCGCTCGCGATCATCACCGAGGCGACGCTGTCGTTCCTTGGCGCCGGCATGCCCGACACCATGCCCTCGCTCGGCACCCTGATCCGGATCGGCAACAACTATCTGTTCGCGGGCGAATGGTGGATCGTCGCCTTCCCCGGCATTGCGCTGGCCGGCCTGATCCTCTCCATCAACCTGCTCGGCGACTGGCTGCGCGACGCACTCAATCCGAAGCTCCGATGACCAAGCCTGTTCTTTCCGTGCGCAATCTCGAGGTGGAATTCGTCACCCGCCGTGCGACCTTGCGCGCCATCAACGGCGTGTCGTTCGACATCGCCAAGGGCGAGGTGCTCGGCGTGGTCGGCGAATCCGGCGCCGGCAAATCGGTCACGGGGCTCGCCGTGATCGGGCTGATCGATCCGCCCGGCCGCATCTCCGGCGGCGAGATCGAACTCTCGGGCACGCGGATCGACCATCTTCCGCCGGAAGAGATCCGCCGCATCAGGGGCAAGCGGATCGGCATGATCTTCCAGGATCCGCTGACCAGCCTCAATCCGCTCTACCGGATCGGCGACCAGATCATCGAGACCATTCGCACCCACAGCAATCTGAGCGAGAGCGCCGCGCGCAGGCGCGCCATCGATCTGTTGGCCGAGGTCGGCATTCCTGCGCCGGAAAAGCGCATCGACGGCTACCCGCACGAATTCTCCGGCGGCATGCGCCAGCGCGTCGTGATCGCGCTCGCGATCTGCGCCGAGCCCGAGCTGATCATCGCCGACGAGCCGACCACCGCGCTCGACGTGTCCGTGCAGGCGCAGATCATCGCGCTGATCAAGCGGCTCGGCCGCGACCACGGCACCGCCGTGATGCTGGTAACCCACGACATGGGCGTGATCGCCGAGACCTGTGACCGCGTGGCGGTGATGTATTCCGGCCGCATCGCCGAGATCGGCCCGGTGCAGGAGGTGGTGCGCAATCCGCTGCATCCCTACGCCAAGGGCCTGATGGGCGCGATCCCGACGCTCGCCGGCGAGGACAAGCGCCTGGTGCAGATCCCCGGCTCGATGCCGCGGCTGTCGGCGATCCCGCCGGGCTGCCCGTTCAATCCGCGCTGTGCATTCGTCTTTGACCGCTGCCGCGTCGAACGCCCCGAGCCGATCCGGCAGGGCACCCAATCCGTCGCCTGCCACCTGTTCGAGCCCGCGAAGGAGACGGCGACATGAGCGGGACATTGATCGAGGTCAGGAACCTGCGCCGCGTCTTCGACGTCTCCAAGCCGTGGCTCAACCGCGTGATCGAGGGCGGTCATCTCGAATTCCTGAAGGCAGTCGACGGCGTCTCTTTCGACATCAAGCGCGGCGAGACCTTCGCGCTGGTCGGCGAATCCGGCTCCGGCAAGACCACCGTCGCGCGCATGGTGGTCGGCCTGCTGCCGCCGAGCTCGGGCGAGGTCGTCATCGACGGGGTCTCGATGACCGATCCGCGGCAGGGCCAGGCGCGCCGCCGCCTGCGCCGGCGCATCCAGATGGTTTTTCAGGATCCCTATGCGAGCCTCAATCCGCGCTACCGGGTCGCCGCCATCGTCGCCGAGCCGATCCGCGCCTTCGACCTGATCCAGGGCGAGCGCGACATCAAGGCCCGGGTCGGCGAATTGCTCTCGCTGGTCGGCCTGCACCCCGACGACGGCCAAAAATTCCCGCATGAATTTTCCGGCGGCCAGCGCCAGCGCATCGCGATCGCCCGCGCGCTGGCGTCGGAAGCCGAGTTCATCGTCTGCGACGAGCCGACCTCGGCGCTCGACGTTTCCGTGCAGGCGCAGATCCTCAATCTGATGCGGGACCTGCAGGACAAGTTCGGCCTCACCTATCTCTTCATCAGCCACAATCTCGCGGTGGTCCGCCACATGGCGAGCCGGATCGGCGTGATGTATCTCGGCCGCATCGTCGAGATCGCCGAGGGCCGGGAATTGTTCGAGAACCCGCGGATGCCCTACACGAAGATGCTGCTCGGCGCGGTTCCGGACCTTGCGATGTCGGGCCGCCAGCGCATCCCGGTGAAGGGCGAGATTCCGAACCCGATCGATCCGCCGCAGGGCTGCTCGTTCAATCCGCGCTGTCCCCTCGCCTTCGATCTCTGCCGCCAGAAGACGCCGGAACTGATCGACGGCGTCGCCTGCCATGCCGTCAACAGTCCCGCCGCCGTTCCGGCATGATCACGCGGATGGGAGCGGCCATGTCCACCAAGCGGTTGGCATACCAGCCGGCCTGTGATCAAGTGCGCCCGCCGAGAAGGCCCAACAACAAACTGACGAACGGTCAATCGCCATGAGCAACATCAACCCCGATCCGTTCACAACCCGGCCCGAGATCGAAGGCACCTTCGGCGTCGTCACCTCGACGCACTGGATCGCCACCGCGGTCGGCATGGCAACGCTGGAGAAAGGCGGCAACGCCTTTGACGCCGGAGTGGCCACCGCCTTCACGCTGCAGGTGGTCGAGCCGCATCTGAACGGCCCTGGCGGCGACGTGCCGATCATCGTGCACGACGTCAAGCGCGGCAAAAGCGAGGTGATCTGCGGACAGGGCCCGGCGCCGGCGAAGGCAACCATCGCGCATTACCGCAGCGAGGGCCTCGAGATGGTGCCCGGCACCGGCCTGCTTGCCGCCTGCGTGCCCGGCACATTCGAATCCTGGATGCTGCTGCTGCGCGACTACGGCACCATGAAGCTGCGCGACGTGCTGGAGCCCGCGATCGCTTACGCCCGCGACGGCTATCCGCTGGTCGAGCGTGCATCGGCCACCATCAAGACCGTCGAGCAGCTGTTCCGGAAATACTGGACCACATCGGCGGACGTCTATTTGCCAAACGGCGAGGTGCCGAAGCCCGGCACCATCTTCACCAACAAGAAGCTCGCGGAGACCTACGCACGCATCCTGAGCGAGGCGGAGAGCGCAGGCCACGACCGCGTGGCGCAGATCGAGCGCGCGCGGCAGGCCTGGTCGAAGGGCTTCGTCGCCGAGGCGATCGACAAGTTCTGCCGCACCCAGGAGGTGATGGACGTCTCCGGCTCGCCGCATCGCGGCGTGTTGTCGGCCGACGACATGGCGCGCTGGCAGCCGACCATCGAGGCGCCGCTCACCTACGATTACGGCCGCTACACCGTGCAGAAGGCCGGGGTCTGGAGCCAGGGTCCGGTGATGCTGCAGCAGCTCGCGCTGCTGAAGGGTTTCGAGCTCGACGGGCTCGATCCCGCAGGCCCCGACTTCATCCATCTGCAGATCGAAGCCGCCAAGCTCGCCTATGCCGATCGCGAGACGTTCTACGGCGATCCCAAGTTCACCGACATCCCGATCGAGACGCTGCTGTCCGATGCCTATAACAACGAACGGCGCAAGCTGATCTCGAAAGACAAGGCTTCGCTCGACTTCCGCCCCGGCTCGGTCGAGGGTTTTGGCGGCGTCGTGAAGTTGCGACATGCCGAAGGGCATCGCGAAGCGGTCGGCGCCATGGGCGCGGGCGAGCCGACCGTCGGCCGGTTCGGCGAGGTGCGCGGCGACACCGTGCATTTCGACATCATCGACAAGGCCGGCAACATGATCTCGGCGACGCCGTCCGGCGGCTGGCTGCAGTCCTCGCCGGTGATTCCCGAGATCGGCTTCTGCCTCGGCAGCCGCGCCCAGATGTTCTGGCTCGAGCAGAACCACCCTGCCTCGCTCGCGCCGGGCAAGCGGCCGCGCACCACGCTCTCGCCGACCATGGCGCTGCGTGACGGCGAGCCGTATCTCTCCTGGGGCTCGCCGGGCGGCGACCAGCAGGATCAGTGGATCACGCAGTTCTTCCTGCGTCATGTCCACGCCAAGCTCAATCTGCAGGAGGCGATCGACGCGCCGGCCTGGCACTCCGAGCATTTCCCGATCTCGTTCTGGCCGCGCACCTCGCGGCCCGGCGTGCTGGTGCTGGAAAACCGCGTGCCGAAATCGACCATCGACGAATTGAAGCGCCGCGGCCATGTGGTTGAGATTGGTCCGGATTGGTCGGAAGGCCGCCTCACCGCGGCCTCGAAGGTCGGTGCCCGCCGCCGCGCCGCCGCCAATCCGCGCGGCATGCAGGGTTACGCCGCAGGCCGCTAAGCACGAAGGTTTGAGATGACCTGGTCGATCATCGCCCGCGACAGCGCCACCGGCCAGCTCGGCATCGCCGTCGCGACGCGGTTCTTCGCGGTCGGCGCGCTGGTGCCACACATCGCACCCGGCATCGGCGCGGTGGCGACGCAGGCGCTGGTCAATCCCTATTACGGCATCGACGGCATCGCGCTGCTGCGCAGCGGCAACAGCCCGCATGAGGTGATCGCAGCGCTGATTGCGCCCGACAGCGGCCGCGAAAGCCGGCAGCTCCATGTCATGGACGCCAGCGGCCGCATCGCGGCGCATTCCGGCAAGGACTGTATCGACTGGTTCGGCCATATCGCCGGCGACGGGTTCTCGATCGCCGGCAACATGCTGGCGGGACCCGCGGTGCTCGACGAGACCGCGCGCGTCTATGCCGCGAACGAGAAGCTGCCGTTCGCGGAGCGGCTGATCAAGGCGATGTTCGCCGGTGAAGCGGCCGGCGGCGACAAGCGCGGCAAGCAATCCGCCGCTCTCTTAATTCACGGCGCGGAGGAATGGCCATTGCTCGACCTGCGCGTCGACGACCACGCTGATCCCCTGCGCGAGCTTGAGCGGCTGGAAGCCGTCAGCCGCGAGCACTGGGTGCCGTTCCGGAGCTTCATGCCGACCCGCGGCAACCCGGCCGGAACCAGCGATCGCGCCACAATCGACGCCGGCATCGCAGCGGCAACAACGAGCCGCGAATGACGGCAGGCCCGCTGATCGAGATCGAAGGCCTGCGCGTCACCTTCCAGGGCGATGACGGCCGCAAGACGCATGCCGTCGACAGCGTCGATCTTTCCGTCGCCAACGGCGCCACGCTCGGCCTCGTCGGCGAGTCCGGCTGCGGCAAGAGCGTGACTTCGCTCGCGATCATGGGGCTGTTGCCGAAGCAATCCGCGGCGGTCTCCGGCGCGATCCGCTTCGATGGTTTCGACCTGCTCGATGTGCCGGATGCGACGCTGCGCGACCTGCGCGGCAATCGCCTCGCGATGATCTTCCAGGAGCCGATGACCTCGCTCAACCCGAGTTTCACCATCGGCGACCAGATCACGGAGACGATCTTGCGCCACCGCGGCGGCTCCCGGCGCGCGGCGCGCGAACGCGCCATCGAGCTGCTGCGCCGCGTCCACATTCCCTCGCCCGAGAAACGCATCGACGAGTTTCCGCACAAGCTGTCCGGCGGCATGCGCCAGCGCGTGATGATCGCGATGGCGCTGGCCTGCGATCCGCAGCTTCTGATTGCCGACGAGCCGACCACCGCGCTCGACGTCACCCTGCAGGCGCAGATCCTCGATCTGATGCGGGAGCTGAAGGCCGCGAGCGGCGCCGCGATCATCCTGATCACCCACGATCTCGGCGTCGTCGCCGAAGTCTGCGACGAGGTCGCAGTGATGTATGCCGGCGAAATCGTCGAGCGCGCGCCGGTCGACGAGCTGTTTGCCAATCCGCAGCATCCCTACACGGTCGGCCTGCTCGGCTCGATCCCGCGGCTCGACCGCCGCACCAGCCATCTCGCCACCATCGAGGGCATGGTGCCGAACATGGCCAACCCGCCCGCCGGCTGCCGCTTTGCCGCGCGCTGTCCGTTCGTGGAACTTGCCTGCACCCAATCGCCGCCGCCGCTCGCGATGCTGAGCGCGACCCACGCCTCGCGCTGTATCCGCGCGCCGCTGGAGCGGCTGGTGTCATGACCGCGCTGCTCGAGGTCGAAGGGCTGGTGAAGCATTTCGTCGCCGAACGCTCGCTGTTCGGCCGGCCGACCGCCCATGTGAAGGCGGTCGACGGCGTCAGCTTCACGGTGGAGGCCGGCAAGACGCTGGCGCTGGTCGGCGAATCCGGCTGCGGCAAATCCACCGTCAGCCGACTGGTGCTGCAGCTGATCGAGCCGGACGCCGGACGGATCCGCTTCGAGGGCCGCGACCTCGGCACGCTCAACGCCGCGCAGCTGCGCGCCTTCCGCCGCGACGCGCAGCTGATCTTCCAGGACCCCTACGCCTCGCTCAACCCGCGCATGACGGTGAGCCAGATCCTGACCGAGCCGCTGGCGCTGCATAATCTCGTCCCGGCCGCGGACCGCCGCGAACGGGTCGAGGAGCTGTTGCGCCTGGTCGGGCTCGAGCCGCGCTTTGCGCGGCGCTATCCGCACGAATTCTCCGGTGGCCAGCGCCAGCGCATCGCGATTGCCCGCGCGCTTGCGGTCGAACCGAAGCTGATCATCTGCGACGAGCCGGTGTCGGCGCTCGACGTCTCGATCCGTTCCCAGATCCTGAATTTGCTGCGCGACCTGCAGGACCGCCTGAAGCTTGCCTATATCTTCGTCTCGCACGATCTGGCCGTGGTGAAGCACATCGCCGACCGCGTCGCGGTGATGAATCTCGGCACCATCGTCGAGACCGCGGATGCACAGGCGCTGTTCGCGGCCCCGCGCCATCCCTATAGCCGCGCGCTGCTGTCGGCGATCCCGGTGCCGAAGCCGCGCGCCAGGCGCAGCCGCATCGTGCTGGAGGGCGAGCTGCCGAGCGCGCTCAATCCGCCGTCCGGCTGCCGCTTCCATACCCGCTGTCCCTATGTGATCGCGCGCTGCCGCAGCGAGGTTCCGCAATTGCGCGAAGATGGCACCGGATATGCAACGGCCTGTCACCGGACGGGCGAGCTGCCCGGCGCGGAGGCGATCGTGCCCTCCGATGGCGGGTTCTCGCCGACACTGGAAAAGCTGGTGGCGGCGTTCAATGCGACGGAAGCCCCGGGGCGGCCCGGGGTTATTTCACAGGGAACAAAGGCGTAGGGAATAAGGGGTTGGCGATGAGATTCTGGCGCTTGGCGGTCCTGATGGCGGCCCTCGTGACCTGGTGCGGAACGAGCGCGCGTGCCGAGACGACACTTCGCATCGGGCTCGCCGAGGACCCCGACATCCTCGATCCTTCAATCGGACGCACCTATGTCGGCCGCATCGTCTTTTCAGCCTTCTGCGACAAGCTGTTCGACATTGACGAGAAACTGAACATCGTTCCGCAGCTCGCGCTGTCCTACGAGAACTCGGCCGACGGCAAGGAGATGACGATCAAGCTCCGGCCGGGCGTCAAGTTCCACGACGGTGAGCCGTTCGACGCCGAAGCCGCCAAATTCTCGCTGGAGCGCCATCTGACGCTGCCGACCTCGTTTCGCAAACCGGAATTGGCTGCGCTCGACCACGTCGACGTCGTTGATCCCCTGACCATCAAGCTGGTGCTCAAGACGCCCTACTCGCCGCTGATCGCCCAGTTGACCGACCGCGCCGGCATGATGGTCTCACCGAAGGCGGTGAAGGAAGCGGGCGACAAATTCGGCCTGCATCCAGTCTGCGCCGGACCCTACAAGTTCGTCGAACGCGTGCAGCAGGACCGCATGGTGTTCGAGAAATTCGGGGATTACTGGAACAAGGACAACGTCTTCATCGATCGCATCGTGTTCCTTCCTATCGTCGATGCCACGGTGCGGCTCGCCAATCTGAAATCCGGCGGGCTCGACCTGATCGAGCGCGTGCTCGCCACCGATATCAAGGACGTCCGAGCGGACAAGCGGCTCGTGCTGTCGACCGCACCTGAACTCGGCTATCTCGGCCTCACCATCAACATCGGCAACGACAAGAGCAAGGGGCCGCTCAGCCAGTCGGAAAAGGTGCGCCAGGCGCTCGATCTGTCGATTGACCGCGAGGCGCTCAACCAGGTCGTCTTCAACGGCGAGTTCACGCCGGGCAATCAGTGGGTCAGCCCGACGCACCCTTACTATCAGAAGGCGTTTCCGGTTCGCGGACGCGACATTCCCAAGGCCAAGGCGCTGCTGAAGGAGGCGGGCGTCACGCTGCCCGTCGCCATCGACTACATGGTCCCCAAAGGCGCCGAGAACGAAGCCGTGGCCCAGGTCGTGCAGTCGATGGCGGCCGAAGCAGGCTTTGACATCAAGATCCGCGTGGTCGAATTTGCGACGACTTTCAAGCAGGCCCAGGCCGGCGAATTTCAGGTGTTTCAGATCAACTGGAGCGGCCGGATCGATCCTGACGGCAATTCCTATGTCTTCCTGCACACCAAGGCGCCGCAGAACGACGGCGGCTATTCCAACTCGGAAGCCGACAAGCTGATGGAAGATGCGCGGCTGATCAACGATCCCGTCCAGCGCAAGGCGATCTACGAGAAGATGACCAGAATCGTGCTCAATGACGAGCCGATCATCTACATCTATCACCGCACACTCCTGATCGCGCACTCCACCAAGGTCGAGGGTTACCGGCAGATGCCGGACGGATTGGTGCGCGTGGTCGGGCTGAAATTGAAATGATCGCCACAGCGCAGGACACGCGGGGCCGACAATGCTGAACTTCCTCGCCAAGCGGCTGGTTCAGCTGGTCCCGACGCTGTTCTTCGTCTCGCTCCTGATCTTCTCGCTGCAACATTTGCTGCCCGGCGATCCGGCACTCGTCATGGCCGGCGAGGAGCGGGACCCGGCCGTCATCGAACAGATCCGTCAGCAATACCATTTGGATCAGCCGATCCCGGTGCAATATGCCTATTGGGTCAAGGGCGTGCTCATGGGCGACCTCGGCGAGTCGCTGCGCAACAAGATGCCGGTTTCGAGCCTGATCGCGCAGAAGCTGCCGGTTACGATGCAAATCGCCGGCATGGCGATCGTGGTCGCCTTCCTGATCGGCATTCCCGCCGGCATCATCTCGGCGGTGAAGATCGGCACGGCGTGGGACTATGGCGCCAATTTGTTCGCGCTGTGGGGCATCTCGACGCCAAATTTCTGGCTCGGCATCATGCTGATCTTCCTGTTCTCCGTCGAACTTGGCTGGCTGCCGGCCTCCGGCTACGTGCCGCTCAGCGAAAACTGGCGCGCGAGCCTCGCCGCTTCCGTCATGCCCGCCTTCGTGCTCGGCAACGCGATCGCGGCGATCCTGATGCGGCATACGCGAAGCGCGATGCTGCAGGTGCTGGAGAGCGACTATGTCCGCACCGCGCGGGCGAAGGGCCTGTCCGAGCGCACGGTGATCCTCAAGCATGCGATGCGCAACGCGCTGACGCCGATCATCACGCTCGGCGCGCTCGAGCTCGGCACGCTGCTGTCGGGCGCGGTGCTCACCGAGCAGATCTTCTCGATCCCGGGCTTCGGCAAGCTGATCGTCGATGCCGTGTTCAACCGCGACTATGCCGTCGTGCAGGGCGTGGTGCTGACCACGGCGACGATCTACATCACGCTCAATCTGATCGCCGACATCGCCTACATCCTCGTCAACCCGCGGCTGAGGGGCTGATCGGATGACCGACGCTGCACTCGGCCCCCTCGCTCCGATTGCCGCCACTGAGGCGCTCGAGAGCCCCGCGCGGCGCGCCTGGCGGCGGCTGATCCGGCGCAAGGGTGCCGTGCTCGGGCTCACCGTGATCGCGCTCTTTATCCTGCTCGCCGGGTTCGCGCCGCTGATCGTGCCCTATGATCCGGTCGCGACGAGCTGGTCGCTGGTACGCAAGGCGCCGTCGGCGCAGCACTGGTTCGGCACCGACGAACTCGGCCGCGACGTGTTCGCCCGCGTCGTGTTCGGCGCCCGCGCCTCGCTGCTTGCCGGCGTCATCTCGGTCGGCATCGCGCTTGCGATCGGCGTGCCGCTCGGCCTCGTCGCCGGCTATCGCGGCGGCTTCATCGACGCGCTGATCAGCCGCATCACCGATGCCATGCTGGCCTGCCCGTTCCTGATCCTGGCGATCGCGCTCGCAGCGTTCCTCGGCCCGAGTCTCAGCAATGCCATGATCGCGATCGGTGTCTCGGCGACCCCGATCTTCATCCGCCTGACCCGCGGCCAGGTGATGAGCGTCAAGGTCGAGGATTATGTCGAGGCGGCGCGCGCCATGGGCAATCCGCGCTGGCGCGTTGCGCTGGTCCATATCCTGCCGAACATCCTGCCGGCGCTGCTGGTGCAGGCGACGCTGTCGATTGCGGCCGCGATCATCGCCGAGGCCGCGCTGTCGTTCCTCGGCCTCGGCCAGCAGCCGCCGGCGCCGTCCTGGGGCAGCATGCTCAACGCCGCGCAACGCTTCCTGACCAGCGCGCCCTGGATGGCGGTCTGGCCGGGACTTGCGATCTTCCTGGTCGTGCTGTCATTCAACCTGGTCGGCGACGGCCTGCGCGACGCACTGGATCCGAAGGCGCGGTAGAGGGTCATGCCACAGCGAGCGCCTGTCCTCTCCCCGTCACCCTGAGGAGCGCGGAACGCGCGTCTCGAAGGGTCGACGGCCACCGACCGGGCCGTTCATCCTTCGAGACGCGCTACGCGCTCCTCAGGATGACGGGATTAGCAGTGCGCGCCTCAGATTATCCGCTTAAATCACGACTTCCCTTAGCACCCTCCTGCAATCCATCTCGTATTCCAGATCGACCACCGGCGGGCGGCAGAAGTGCCAGGTCAGGCCGGAGCGGGTGGCGCCGCGGCGGACCAGCTCGTCGACGAGCACCGGATGGATGTCGTGCACGGTGTAGGCCTGCACCGCCGTCGTCTCCTGCCAGCCGAAGCTGAACTCCGCCAGACGGCGCTCCATCTCGCTGGCGGTGAAGCGGACCTTCTCCCGCCACGCGCCGGGACTGAGATCGCGATAGCAAACGATGCGGTCCGGATAGCTGGCGGTTCCGCCGCGTGCCTCGGCGCCGCCGGCGATCACGAAGGACGGCGACGTCGTCGTGCTCGGCCGCGTGAACGAGAACGCATGAACGACGGCTCGGCCGGCGGATCGATCTCGGGACAGACATTGCTGCGCGCCACCGGATTGATGCTGCCGTCGAACAGGCCCCATTCGGCGAGCGTCTTGACGTAGTGCTGGTTGAAGGCCCGGAAGCCGTCCTCGGTGAAGGCGGCCGGCGAACGCAATTCGCAGGCGCAGAACGCGGTCAGCGGCCGGCCGGCGTCCTTGATGTAGGCCGCGATCCGCGCAAAGCCTTCCGTAAGCGGCAGCAGGCGATCGAAGCGCACCCGCTCGATCTCATAGCCGGCGTTCGCCTGCGCGCCGCTTGAATATTGGAACACGGCCGGAATGAACCGGTAGTTGCCCGCCGCAAACTCGCTCGCCATGCCTGTTCCCTCCGGATTTCCTCAAGGCGAGTACTTTCTGCCCGCCGTCGGCAAAAGCCTATCACGAGACAAAGAAAAGGCGGCAGTGGCTTTCGCCAGTGCCGCCTTCTCTGCGAGCATGAGCTTGGAGGGCTCAGGTCGGTTTCAGCGCGCCGCCACGCTGGTCGAGCTCGTAGTCGGCGATCTGCTTGGCGCGGTCGGAACGGGCCGCGGCCTGGTGGTCGGTCGCGATCACCGTGTAGACCATCGGCAGCACGAACAGCGTGAACAGCGTGCCGATCGTCATGCCGGCCACGACCACAAGCCCGATCGAGAAGCGGCTGGCAGCGCCCGCGCCCGAGGCCGTGAGCAGCGGCAGCAGGCCGGTGACCATGGCCGCCGTCGTCATCAGGATCGGACGCAGGCGGATCCGGGCGGCCATCTCGATCGCCGCGCGGCGGTCCAGTCCCTCGTTGAGCTGCAACTCGTTGGCGAACTCCACCATCAGGATGCCGTGCTTGGTGATCAGTCCGACCAGCGTCAACAGGCCCACCTGGGTGTAGATGTTCATGGTGGCGACGCCGAAGAACAGCGGGATCAAGGCGCCGACGATCGCCATCGGCACCGAGATCATGATCACGAACGGATCGCGCAGGCTCTCGAACTGCGCCGCCAGCACCAGGAAGATGATGATGATGGCGAACGCGAAGGTGACCAGCAGCTGGTTGCCTTCGTGGACGTATTGCCGGGAGTCGGCCAGGAAGTCGTAGCTGAAGCCTGACGGCAGCTTCTTGGCTTCACCCTGCAGAAACTCGACCGCCTGGCCCATCGAGACGCCGGGCATCGGCACGGCCTGGAAGGTCGACGAGTTGAGCTGGTTGTAGTGGGTCAGCGCGTTGGGATCGACGCCGGTCTCGACCGAAACCACGGTCGACAGCCGCACCAGCTGCCCGGTCGCGGTGGGAACGTAGTAATCGTTGAATGCCTCGGGCGCGAGCCGGCTGGCGCGCGGCACCTGCGGGATCACCTGGTAGGAGCGTCCTTCCAGATTGAAGCGGTTGACATAGTTGCCGCCGAGCAGCGTCGCCAAGGCGCCACCGATCGACTGCATCGTGATGCCGAGATCGCTCGCCTTGGAGCGATCGACCTTCACCCGGACCACCGGCTGGTTGAAGTCGAGGTCGCTGTCGGTGACGATGAACAGGCCGCTCTTGCGCGCCGCATCCTTCAACTTGCTCATCTGGTCGAACACCTGCTGGAATCCGGCCGTCGAAGAGATCACCATCTGCACCGGCAGACCGCCGGGGCCGCCGGGCAGCGGCGGCAGGCTGAACGCGAACGCGCTGATGCCCTCGATCTTGGACAGCTCGGCCTGAACCAGCGGCTGCAGCGCCTGCGCGCTGCGCTTGCGCTCATCCCACGGCTTGAGCAGCATGCCGGCGAAGCCGCCCTGCGGACCGGTGATGCCGTTCAGGATGAACCGCAGGTCGGTCTCGGGAAACTTCTGGAACTCCTTGTCCATCTTGTCGCCGTAGAAATCGATGTAGTCGATGTTGGCGTATTTCGGCGCCTTGGTCACCGCGAACACGATGCCCTGGTCCTCCTGCGGCGCCAGCTCCTTCTGGATGTGCATATAGAGGAAGCCGACCAGACCGAGGATGGTCACGGCGAAGAGCGCCGTGATCGGGCGGTAGTCGAGCGAACGGTCGAGCTGACGGCCATAGGCGCGCGTCAACCCGCCGAACACGCGATTGACCAGCCTGGCGAAACGCCCCTCCTCCGCGCTCTTGAGGAACACCGAGCACATCATCGGCGACAGCGTCAGCGCGATCACGCCCGACACGATCACCGAGCCGGCCAGCGTGAAGGCGAATTCGCGGAACAGCGTGCCGGTCACGCCGCCGAGGAAGCCGATCGGCGCGTACACCGCCGCCAGCGTGATCGTCATCGAGACGACGGGACCGACGATCTCGCGGGCACCCTTCAGCGATGCCTGCACCGGTGGCAGGCCCTCCTCGAGATGTCGATGGATGTTCTCCACGACAACGATCGCGTCGTCGACCACGAGGCCGATCGCCAGCACCATCGCCAGCAGCGTCAGCAGGTTGAAGCTGAAGCCGGCGGCCAGCATCAGGATGCAGACGCCGATCAGCGACAGCGGGATGGTGACGACGGGAATGATCACCGACCGCAGCGAGGCCAGGAACAGGAAGATGACGACGACGACGATCAGGACCGCTTCGGTAAGCGTCTTCTCGACCTCGTCGATCGACGATTGAATGAACTTGGTGGAATCGTAGGCCACCTTCATCTTCATCGACGGCGGCAGGTTGCGCTCGAGGTCGGGGAACAGCGCGCGCACGCCCTTCACCAGGGTCAGCGGGTTGCCCTGCGGCGTCGCCTTGATGCCGATGAAGATCGCATGCTCGCCGTTGAAGGCGACGCTGGCGTCCGTGCTCTGCGCCGCGAGCTCCACCGCCGCGATGTCCTCGATGCGCACGAAGCCGCCGTCCTTCGCCTTCACGATCATCCGCTTGAACTGATCGATGTTCTGAAGGTCGGTATTGGCCGAGACGTTGGAGACGATGAAGAAACCCTTGGTCTGGCCGGCGGCCGCCTGGAAGTTGTTGGCGGCGATCGCGGCGGCGACGTCGTTCGGCGACACGCCGCGTCCGGCCATGCGGGTCGGATCGAGCCAGACGCGCATCGCAAAGGTCTGGCCGCCGAGGATGTCGGCCGACGCGACGCCATCGACCGTCGAGAGCACCGGCTGCACGACGCGGGTCAGGTAGTCGGAGATCGACGATCCGGTGAGCTCCTCGCTGGAGAAGCCGAGATACATCACGGCGATGGTGTCACCGGTCGCCTTGGTCACGACGGGATCGAACGCTTCCTTCGGGATCAGGTATTTGACCGAGTTGACCTTGGCGAGCACCTCGGTCAGCGCCTGGTTCGGATCGTGATTGAGCTTGACGTAAACCTGAATCGTCGAGGTGCCGAGCACCGAGTTCGACGTCATGTAGTCGACGCCTTCGGCCGACGCGACGGCCTGCTCGATCGGCGTGGTGATGAAGCCGTTGATCAGCTCGGGCGACGCACCGGGGTATGACGTGGTGATCGTCACGACGGTGTTCGAAAGATTCGGATATTGCCGGATTGGCAAAACCATCGCCGCGCGCAGGCCGATCAGCAGGATCAGCAGGCTGACGACGACCGACAGCACCGGGCGCTTGATGAAAATATCAGTGAAGGCCATCGCCAACTCGATTCGTGTTCTGCCGGCTTGCGGCAAGATGGGGCGGAGGGCCAATGGCCCTCCGAGTTCGATGAATGAAGATCAGTAGCGCGGCGGTTCGGCCGGAACCGGCGGCGGCGGATCGGTCGAGATCGCAACCGCCATGCCCGACTGCAGCTTGATCTGGCCGACGGCGACGACCTTGTCGCCCGCCTTCAGGCCCTTGAGAATCTCGACCCGGCCCTCGACGCGGTTGCCCGTCTTCACGAAGGTGCGGTCCGCGGTCAGGGTGGTCTTGCCGTCGTCGCCCTTCTTCTCGGTGATCAGGAACACCGAGTCGCCGTACAGCGTGTAGTCGACCGCGGTTTCGGGGATCGTCACAACCGGCGGCTTCCCGGGCAGCACGATCGTGGTGGTCGCGAACATGCCGGGCTTGAGGATGCTGTCCGGATTCTGGATCGTGGCCTGAACCCGGATGTTGCGGGTGTCGGTCGCGATCTGCGGCTCGATGGTCGTGATCTTGCCCTCGAAGGTGCGGCCCGGATAGGCGTCGACCGAGACACGTACGGCCTGGCCGACCTTGATCTGCGAGCTCTGCTTCTCGGTGACGGTCAGGTTGGCGTACAGCACCGACAGATCGGTCAGCGACACGATCTGGGTGCCGGCCGTCAGGTACTGGCCGACTTCGACCTGGCGCACGCCGAGATCGCCTTCGAACGGTGCGCGCACCAGCTTCTGCGAGATCAGCGCTTCGGTCTTGGCAATGCCCGCCTTGGCCTGGTCGTAGGCAGCCTGCGCGGTGTCGACGGTCGATTGCGGACCGAACTGACGCGACGCGAGCTGCTTGGCGCGGTCGAGCTGCAGCTCGCCGACGGTCGCCTGCGCCTTGTAGTTGGCGAGGTCGCCCTGCTCCGGTGCGTCGAACAACTGCACCAGCGGCGTGCCGGCCTTTACATGGCTGCCGGCGGTGAACAGGATCTCGGTGATGCGGCCCGGCACGTCGGTCGTGACGTTGACCTGGTGCACGGCGACGAGATCGCCGACGGCGGTCAGCAGGTTCGGAATCACCTCGGTCTTCGCCTCGACGGCCGACACGTTCGCCGGCGGCGGCTTATTGTTGGCAAAGAACTGCGCGATCATGTGGCTGCGGAAGGCATTGAAGCCGACCAGCGCACCGACGAGCAGGGCCAGCAACAGGCCTACGATGATGAACCAGCGCACCATGCGGACGGGACGCTTGGCTTGCTTCTCCTTGATCGGTTGCCCCGAGATGTGGCTTTCGGTCTGAATATTCATGTCATGCACTTTCTGCAGTTACCGACGGTCCTGCGATCGGCGACGGCTGGCGGCCCAAATGAGTTGAAATTGCGGCTTCGGTAAGTCCGATGCCGCGAAGGATGAATTGGCAAAGCTGCCGCTCGGCCGCGGCGGCATCACCGTAGGGGAGGCATGGTGTCGCAGGCAGCTGCGTCAGCGCACCCATCAGCACGGTATGGTGCGCAAACCAGAACAGGTTGAGCGGCTCGTCGCCGATCTTCGTGGCCTCGCCGGCGGCGATCGCCCGCTCGAGCGAGGCGGCGAAGGTCGGACCGATCAGCTTGCCGACCTTGTCGTAGAGCAGGCGCGCAAACTCGCCGTCGTCCAGATGGCTCGTCACCATCAGCCGCATCCGCTGCGCCTCTTCCTGGTCCGGCGCATCACGCAACTGCATGAAGTGACCGACCATGCCTTGCACCAGCTCGACCAGCGTCGCGGTCGAGGGCTCCTGGCCGAGCAGATGCGCGAGATCGGGATCCGCCTCGCACTCTTCGGCAAGGATCTCGGCATAGAGCGCCGCCTTGGACGGAAAGTGCTTGAACAGCAGCCCTTCCGAAATGGCAGCCGCGGCCGCCACGCTCTTTGTCGTGGTGCCGGCAAAGCCGTTGCGGGCGAAACACCGCTTGGCGGCGCTCAGGATCAACTGACGCCGCAAGTCACTCGTCATGCGTAAGGTAGACATTTGGGTCGTGAGTAATCACTCACTTTACCAAAAGTCAAGGTTCTATTGCACCGCGAAAGCCACTTTAAATAGGAGTGTGGCCGATCGACCCTCTGATGCGGTTCACGAGGTAGGTGCCGTCGCGGCTGGACAGCACGCGCTCCAGATTGGCCCCGTCGATCTTCGCGCTGGCGAACCGCGGCCCCGCCGTAACATCTTGCAAAGACGAGGCAAAAGCTTCGACCTCCGCCATCGTGCTGATCGCCCGGCTATCCCCGATTCCGCAGGCTTTGGCAACACCCACCAAGTCGGCGGTTCCGCCGGTGTGGCTGGCCTGGCCGCCGGTCTCGCCATAGGCCTCATTGTCCAGCACGATGATCGAGAGATTTTTGGGCTGCTGCAGGCCGACGGTGGCGAGGCTTCCCATCCCCATCAGCATCTCGCCGTCACCGGTGATCACGACGACCGGCAGCGTCGGCTGGGCCAGCGCAAGGCCGAGCCCGATCATCACGGCGCCGCCCATGCCGCCCCAGAGATAGAAGTTGCGGTCGTGGTCGCCGGCGGCGGCGATGTCATAGGTCGAGGCGCCGAGGCCGCCGACGGCAAAGGCGCCCTTGCGATCCTTCAGCAGTTCGGCAACGACGGCACGGCGGTCGAGGAGATTGGCTTTGCTCATTTGGTGAAGACCTTTGCCCCGATCAGGCGCTGCGACAGCAGGACGGCGGTCGGCGTGCAGGCGTTATAGGCCTGCGCTGCGCCGGCCTCGACGACTTCGCGGACCTCTTCAGGGTGCGAGGCGCGCAGCACCTTGATCCCGGACAGTTCGAGAATCCCCTGCGTGTTCGAGCCCATCGGCACCTGCCAGGGATTGAACTCGCCCCATTCGCCGCGCATCGTCACCAGCGTGAGGAACGGCAAGCGGAAGATCTGCACCAGCGACAGCATGTTGATGCAATTGCCGACCCCGCTCGACTGCATCAGCAGCACGCCGCGCTGGCCGCCGGCCCAGGCGCCCGCGAGCAGCGCCACGCCCTCCTCCTCGGTGGTCAGCGCGATGCCGCGCATCGAGGGCGACCCCAGCACCCGCTCGATCAGCTCTGAATGCCCGGCGTCCGGCACGTAGGGCACCTGACGCACCTCAAAGCGCTGCAATATCGAGAAGATCTCCTCCGGCCAGGAGGCCGCAGTGTCGGCACGGGCATGCATTGGCGTTTCCGGTCTTGTTGCTTGGTCGCGACTGTAGAGGGGCGCGCGCGCTTCATCAAAGCGCAAAACCGCATATGGCTCTGCGATTTGCTCGCACCACGCAACGCCCGGCGCGCTGTTCCCGGCGCCTGGCAAATTGTGTTGCGCGGCAGCGGCCCGCGGCTTACGATAGTTGCAAATGAAACTAATTGGGTTGGATGCGCCATGAACGGACACGCGCGCGAGCTGGCTGACGGCTTCGACCTCGAGAAGCTGACGCCGGAATTCTACGCCGACCCCTACCCGACCTATCGCGCGTTGCGCGAGAACGCGCCGGTCAAGCGGCTGCCGAACGGCTGCTATTTTCTCACCCGCTACGACGACCTCGTCGCCGCCTACAAGAACACCAAGGTATTCTCCTCCGACAAGAAGAAGGAGTTCTTGCCGAAATACGGCAACTCGCTGCTCTACGAGCATCACACGACCAGCCTCGTCTTCAACGATCCGCCGGCCCACACCCGCGTGCGGCGGCTGATCATGGGCGCATTGTCGCCGCGGGCGATCGCCGGCATGGAGCCTGACCTGATCGCGCTGGTCGACAGCCTGCTCGACCGGATCGAGACCCGCGACCGCTTCGAGCTGATCGGCGACTTCGCCTCGGCGATCCCGGTCGAGGTGATAGGCAATCTGCTCGACGTGCCGCACGACGAACGCGAGCCGCTGCGCGACTGGTCGCTGGCGATCCTGGGCGCGCTGGAGCCGGTGATCGGCAAGGACGCGTTCGACCGCGGCAATAATGCGGTAAAGGATTTTCTCGCCTATCTCGAAACGCTGGTTGAACGCCGCCGCGCCAGACCGGGCAATCCCGAACGCGACGTGCTGACCCGGCTGATCCAGGGTGAGGATAGTGGCGAGCGGCTGACCGCAAAGGAATTGCTGCACAATTGCATCTTCCTGCTCAACGCCGGCCATGAGACCACGACCAATCTGATCGGCAACGGGCTGGTGACGCTCACCCAAAATCCGGATCAGAAGCAACGGCTGATCGCGCACCCCGAGCTCATCAAGACCGCGGTCGAGGAGATGCTGCGCTACGAAAGCTCGAACCAGCTCGGCAACCGCATGATCGTGGAAGAAACCGAGCTCGGCGGCATCAAGATGCCGGCCGGCACGCTAGTCACGCTGTGCATCGGCGCGGCCAACCGCGACCCCGCGCAATTCCCCAATCCCGAAGGCTTCGACGTCGCGCGTACGCCGAACCGCCACCTCGCCTTCGGCACCGGCGCGCATCAGTGCGCCGGCATGGCGCTGGCGCGCCTCGAAGGCGCCATCGCGATCTCGCGGTTCCTCGAACGCTTCCCGAACTACGCGCTCGACGGCGAGCCGGTGCGCGGCGGGCGGGTGCGCTTCCGCGGCTTCCTCAGCGTGCCCTGCAGCAACAGCGCCTAAGACGACACATTGTCGCCTGCGAATTTGGCCGGCGACACACTTCCCTGTGGAGGAACTGATGCCCAAATCAACTGCAGGCACGATTTGATGTAATCTCTCGTGCGCTGCAGCGGGAGTGACGCATGATGAATGCATCGGTCACTGATTTCCTCGCAACCGAAGCGCAGTTCGGCACCTACAATTATGAGCCGATCGGGGTCGTGCTGTCCCGCGGCGAAGGCGTCTGGGTCTGGGATACCGATGGCAACCGGTATCTCGATTGTCTCTCCGCCTATTCGGCGGTGAGCCAGGGCCACTGCCATCCGAAGATACTCGCCGCCATGATCGAACAGGCGCGTCGGCTGACGCTGACCTCGCGCGCCTTCCACAACGACCAGCTCGCTCCCTTCTACCGCGAGCTCGCGGAACTGACCGGCTCGCACAAGGTGCTGCCGATGAACAGCGGCGCCGAGGCGGTGGAGAGTGCGATCAAGTCGGTGCGCAAATGGGCCTATGAGGTCAAGGGCGTGCCGGACGGGCAGGCCGAGATCATCGTCTGCGCCAATAATTTCCACGGACGCACGCTCGGCATCGTCGGCTTCTCGACCGACCCCGGTTCGCGCGACCATTTCGGACCGTTCGCGCCGGGCTTCAAGATCATCCCGTTCGGCGACGCCGCCGCGCTCGAGCAGGCAATCACGCCGAACACCGCGACCTTCCTGGTCGAGCCGATCCAGGGCGAAGCCGGCGTCGTGATTCCTCCGCCAGGCTATTTCACACGCGTGCGCGAGCTGTGCACCGCGCATAATGTGATGCTCGTGCTCGACGAGATTCAGACCGGGCTCGGCCGCACCGGCAAGCTGCTCGCCGAACAGCACGAAGGGATCGAGGCCGACGTGACGCTGCTCGGCAAGGCGCTGTCGGGCGGCTTCTATCCGGTATCGGCGGTGCTTTCCAACAACGCCGTGCTCGGCACGCTGCGGCCCGGCCAGCACGGCTCGACCTTCGGCGGCAATCCGCTGGCCTGCGCGGTGGCGCGGGCGGCGCTGCGCGTGCTGATCGACGAGGGAATGATCGAGAACGCTGCGCAACAGGGCGCGCGCTTTCTCGCCGGATTGCAGGACATCCGCGCCAACGTGATCCGCGAGGTGCGCGGGCGCGGGCTGATGCTGGCGATCGAGCTGCACCCGGAAGCCGGCGGCGCCCGCCGCTACTGTCTGGCGCTGCAGGCGCGCGGCATCCTCGCCAAGGACACCCATGAACACACCATCCGGATCGCTCCGCCGCTGGTGATCACGGCCGATCAGGTCGACTGGGCGACGGAGCGGATCGCGGCCACCCTCACGCAGGACGTCTCCTGACAGTTCCCCTCGCCGGAAGACCGTAACGCCGGCCGTAGCCACAACGAACGAATCCGACGTCGGTGCGTTAAAGCACTGCGGGCGACTGTTGAACGGAGAGCTAAGCTCATGCTTTCCCGCAGCGCTTTGTTTGTTGTCTTTTCGATTGGCAGTTCGATGCTCGTGGCGCACGGCGGCGCGTCCGCCCAGCCACACGGAAAGGGTGCACCGGCGGCAAGGCCGGCTGCACCGGCCGCGATGGCGCGTCCCGCCCCGATGGTACACGCCGCCCCTCCCGCAATGGCCAGGCCGCCCGCAATGGCGAGACCGCCTGCAATGGCACGGCCACCCGCGATGGCACGGCCGGCGGCACCCGCGTTCCACGCCCCGCAGCGACCGGCGATGGCGCCGCGCCCGGCCCCGCATTTCGCCGCCCCGTCGGTACGCCAGGCCCCCCGTATCGCCGCGCCGCGTGTCGCAGCGCCACGCCCCGAATTCCGTCGCGGAGCACCGCAGCGTCAGGCTCCGCATATCGCGGCACCGTCACGTCCGAGCCCACCTTCGCGCTTGAGCGAGCGGCCGTCGCCGACGGAGCGCGTTCAACAGCGCGCGCAGCAGCAACAGCAAATGATCCAGCAACGCCAGCAGGCGGCGCAGCAGCGGCAGCGTGACGCGCTCTCGCGCCAGACCACCGAGCGGCAGACCCGGATCGATCGCCTGCAGCAACGCGTGCAGCAACTGCAGTCGCAAAAGGTCCAAGGCGCACGCGCGCAACGCGTCCATGACCGCGCCCTGCAGGCGCAGAACCGCCTGTTGCAGCGCGAGCAGCGTGCGCAGCAGGCCGAATTTGCCCGTCAGCAGCGATTGGCGCCGGCAGCGACGGTTGGGGCTGCCGTTGGCGCCGCGGTCGCGACCACGGCCGCGACGCAGGCGGCTCAGCGCGAGCGATTTGCCGCGCGCTTCCGCGAGCAGGCAGGTGCGCAGGGCCAGGCAGGGCTTGCGGCGCGCCAAGGCGGCTGGGCGCCCCGGCATGCCTGGCGACGCGGCAGCCACGCTGCCTTCGTGGCGTGGCTTGGGCCGGTGTTCTGGCCTTACGCCTATTCGGACATCTTTGACTACACGTTCTGGTCCTATGCCTACGAGCCCGGCTATTGGGCCTACGCCTATGACGACTTCGTCGACACCGTGTTCTGGGACACCAACACTCCCTACTCCGCCTATGCCAGCACCAACCCTGGCGACTATCGGGCGACCGCGGGTCGCGATCGGTCCCGTCAGCGCACCGACACGAGCCCGCAGGCACTCAAGCAGCTCTGCGGCGAGCCAGACAAGGGCGTCACGGCCTGGCCGCTTGCCGACATCGCGCGGGCGGTACGGCCGGACCAGCAGCAGCGGGCGTTGCTCGACGAGTTGAAGACATCAGCGGCAAAGGCCGCCGACATCTTCAAGGACTCCTGCACGGACAGCTATGCCATGACGCCCACCGGCCGCCTGCGGTCGATGGAGAACCGCATCAGCGCGACGCTCGAGGCGATCAAGATCGTGCGGCCGGCGCTGGAGAATTTCTACAGCTCGCTCAGCGACGAGCAGCAGGCCCGCTTCAATGCGCTTGGTCCACATGTCGGCGAGCGTTCGCCGCAACAGCAGGAGGCGACCGCGCAAGCCGGCAATTGCGGCGATTCGAAATCCGACCTGGCCCACCTGCCGATCAACCGGATCGCGGCCTCGCTTCATCCGGCGGGCAAGCAAAAGGAAGCGCTCGACCGCCTGAGCGATGCGACCACAAAAGCCATCGCGGACCTGCAGGCGGCCTGTCCGAACGACGTGCCGCTGACGCCGGTCGGCCGGCTGGAGGCGATGCAGCACCGGCTCGAGGCCATGCAAAAGGCCGCGAAGCTGATCGAGCCTGCACTGGATGAGTTCTATACGATGCTGAGCAGCGAGCAGAAAGCTCGCTTCAACACGCTGCAGCGGGTTGCGAGCCCCTGAGACGGCCGGCCGGCGATCCGGATCGCCGGGTGCGCCACGGAATGCCAGTCCCCCATCTTGCCTTTGCGGCCGGCGCGCAGCAATGTCTGCTACCGGCGTCCTGATGCAATGCCGAATGACGGGGCGGGAATGAAGCGCGGCTGGATGAGCACTGGCGAGCTACGCGAGCGCTGGGGCGATTCCTTATTGACAGTGCTCACTGTCCTGCTCGTGGTCATGATTTTCGTGGTGGCGCCGTTACAGGCGTTGGGCCTGTTCGAATTCCAGATTTTTGAACTCCTGCTCGCGCTGGTCCTGGTCGGCGGCGTCTTCCTGATGTCAGGCAGCGCGCTGGCGGTCGTCACGATGCTGGTCGCGCTCGTCATGATCGTCACGGGCGGAATCCTGAGACTACGCTCACCTTCAATTTTCGATCTCAACCTGTTCGCCGGATCCTGGCTGCTCGTCGGCCTCACCATGGCCGTGACGGTGGCGCGCGCGACGTTCGCGCCAGGCCGCGTCACCTATCACCGTGTGATCGGCGCGGTCCTGCTCTATCTTACGGTCGCCGTGATCTTCGCGGCGCTCTACACCTTTGTCGGCACGCTGAGGCCTGACGCATTTCCCGGCATGAAGGTGGAAGACAGCCCGACGCTGGCGAGCCGCGTCCTCTATTTCAGCTTCGCCACGCTCACGACGACAGGTTATGGCGACGTCGCCCCGCTGCATCCGATCGCGCGGAGCCTGTGCAATCTCGAGGCGATCTTCGGCCAGCTCTATCCGGCAACGCTGCTGGCGCGCCTCGTCACGCTGGAGATCGAGCACCGCAACGAAGAGTCCTGATGAGGCACGAGGCGCGCATGAAGCGCCGTGCCCACCTGACGGCGTCCTAAACCACCGTCCGGTGCCGCTCGATGCAGGTTCGCAGCACTTCGTCCAGCGGACGGCCCCACCAGTCGTTCGAGAAAATCTCGATCTCCGAATACCCGGCAAAGCCCTGCGCCTCGACGGCGGCGCGCACCGATCTGATGTCGATGACGCCGTCACCCATCATGCCGCGGTCGTTGAGGATGTCCTTGGTCGGCACCAGCCAGTCGCAGACGTGGAACGCAAGCAGGCGATCCTGGCCGGCGCGCGCGATCTGGCCCATCAGCTCCGGATCCCACCAGATGTGATAGACGTCGAGCGCGACGCCGATCGCGCCGGTTCTGCCGGGATCGAGCGCGTCGCAGATATCGAGCGCATGCTTCGTGGTGTTCACGCAGGCGCGGTCGGCGGCATAGGCCGGATGCAGCGGCTCGATCGCTAGCGGCAGCTTTGCCAGCTTCGCATAATCCAGCATCTCGGCGATGCCGTCGTGCACCTGATGGCGCGCGGCCGCGATGTCCTTCGAATCCGCGCTGCCCGGCCGAGAATATTGCGGCAGGCCGCCGACCACCAGCACGATGCAGGAGGCGCCGAGTGCCGCCGCCTCGTCGACCGCGCGGCGATTGTCGTCGCGCGCCTCGCCGCGATGCGCGCCATCTGCCGTGAACATGCCGCCGCGGCAATAGCCCGACAGATCGAGCCCGGCATCCCTGACCGCGCGGACGGCGCGATCGAGGCCGACGGCTGCGACCTGGTCGCGCCAGGGATCGATGGCGCGGATGCCATGGCGCGCGCAGGCCTCGACGATGGCGATGAGATCGCCCTGCTTGCGAACGGTCGCCGTGTTCAGCGACAGCCAGCGGTGGTCATTGGAGAAATCGCGCATCAGGCGTCGATGCCACGGGTGGCCAGGATCGTCGCCATCCGCCGCGTCGCGGCTTCCGGATTGGCGAGCAGCCCGGCCTTGTCGGCGAGCCGGAACAGCTCGGCAAGATGCAAGATCGAGCGTGCGCTCTCCTGCCCGCCGACCATGGTGAAGTGATCCTGGTGCCCGTTGAGATAGGCCATGAACACGATGCCTGTCTTGTAGAAGCGCGTCGGCGCCTTGAAGATATGGCGCGACAACGGCACCGTAGGTCCAAGCACATCGTGGAAGCCGGCCTCATCGCCCGCGGCGAGCCGCGACAGCGCATAGGACGCTGCCGGGGCGATGGCATCGAAGATGCCGAGCAGCGCGTGAGAAAATCCCTTGTCGTCGCCGGCGATCAGCTCCGCATAGTTGAAGTCGTCGCCGGTATACATCTTCACGCGCGAATCGAGCCGGCGCCGCATGTCGATCTCGCGCTGCTTGTCGAGCAGCGAGACCTTGACGCCATCGACCTTGGACGGATTGGCGTTGATGATCGCAACCGCCGTATCCATCGCCTTGTCGAGATCGGCCGTGCCCCAGTAACCCGATAGCGCGGGATCGAACATGTCGCCGAGCCAGTGGATGATCACGGGCTCACGAACCTGCGACAGCACGCGGTCGTAGACCCTGGCGTAGTCGTCAGCGCTCTTGCCGAGCTTTGCCAAAGCGCGCGAGGCCATCAGGATGATGCGACCGCCGGCCTTCTCCACTGCCGCGATCTGCTCCTCATAGGCACGGATCACATCGTCGATCGACCTGGCGTCCTCGACCGCGAGATGGTCGGTGCCGGCGCCGGAGAACACCAGTGCATTGCCTTTGGCCTTCGCCGCCTGCACCGAGCGCTGGATCAGTTCGAGCGAGGTCGCCCAGTCCAGCCCCATGCCGCGCTGCGCCGTGTCCATGGCTTCAGCGACGCCGAGGCCGAGGTCCCAGACGTGCTCGCGAAACGCGATCGTCTTGTCCCAGTCGATCGCCGCGGCCAACCAGGGATCGACGTCGGCGCGCGGATCGGCCACCACATGCGCGGCCGAGAACGCCACGCGGTTCAGCGTACCCTCGAGCTTCGCCGGAAAGGTCCGCGACGCCGCGAGGCGATAGGTCTCGAGGCCGCCATCGGCGGTCGGCAGTTTCAGCGACAGGGATGACTCTGTCAGGGCAGGCTTGGGCAGGACGGGCTTGTTCATGGCAAGGTCCTTTCTCAGACCGATATCGGGGCGACGTCGATCCAGCGCCGCTCCTTCCAGCTCTTCAGCGCGCATTCGGCGAGTTGCACGCCCTTGGCGCCTTCGAGCAGGGTGTATTTGTAGGGCGCATCCTCGCAGACATGGCGGATGAACATCTCCCACTGCTCCTTGAAGCCGTTGTCGTAAACGACGTTCTCAGGCAGCTTCTGCCAGTCGGCATAGAAATCGTGCATCCGCTTCTCGTCCGGATTCCATACCGGCCGCGGGGTCGCCTGACGTGCCTGGATCGCGCAGTCGGTGAGGCCCGCCACCGCCGAGCCATGGGTGCCGTCGACCTGGAAGGTGACGAGGTCGTCGCGGTAGACGCGCGTCACCCAGCTCATGTTGATGTGCGCGATGACGCCGCCCTTCAGGCGGAAGGTGGCGTAGGCGGAATCATCGGCGGTCGCCTGGTATTTCTTGCCCTTCTCGTCATAGCGCTCGGGGATGTCAGTCGTGCCGAGGCAGGTCACGCTCTCGACTTCGCCGAACAGATTGTCGAGCACGTAGCGCCAGTGGCAGACCATGTCGAGGATGATGCCGCCGCCGTCCTCGGCGCGGTAATTCCACGACGGCCGCTGCGCTTCCTGCCAGCCGCCCTCGAACACCCAGTAGCCGAACTCGCCGCGCACCGAGAGCATGCGGCCGAAGAAACCGGAGTCGCGCAGGAAAGCGAGCTTCTTCAGGCCCGGCAGGAACAGCTTGTCCTGCACCGTGCCGTGCTTGAGGCCCTTGGCATTGGCGAGCTTCACGACCGCAACAGCCTCTTCGAGATTGGTCGCGATCGGCTTCTCGCAATAGACATGCTTGCCGGCATTGATCGCCTTGGTCAGCAACGAGGGCCGCGCCTGCGTGGTGGCGGCGTCGAAGAACACGGTGTCGCCCTTGTCGGCGAGTGCACGATCGAGATCGGTGGTGTGACGTTCGATGTTGTAGCGCTTTGCCAACGCGCCGACCTTCTCGGCATCGCGGCCGACCAGGATCGGATCGGGCATGACGCGGTCGCCGTTCGCGAGCTGCACGCCGCCCTGCTCGCGGATCGCGACGATCGAGCGGATCAGATGCTGGTTGAGCCCCATCCGGCCGGTGACGCCGTTCATGATCAGGCCGAGGCGCTTGGTCGTCATACTGTCTGCTCCTGCGAAACGCGTGGTGTTGGCCGCTTGAGCGGCTGCATGGTGGACCAGTCCGGATGGACCGAACTGGCAAAGCCCGGCGCGGCGGCGATCGATCCGGTCAGCAGATCGCCGTCATGGATCGCGAGGCGGACCTTGCCGCCCGCGCGCGTGTAGAGATCGGGATGCGCGGTGAGGAAGGCGTCGGCCTCGTCAGCCGGCGTATCGGCAAAGCCATCGACATAATGGTGCCCGTTGCGCTCGGCATGGGTGACGCCGATCAGCGCACCGAGCGCGAGGTCCTGCTGCACGCCGAGCCCGGCCTGGCAGGTCAGGTCCTCGCCGCTGATGAAATAGCCGCCGCTCTCAGCGCTCCACGCCGCCGCGCGGGTGGCGTTGACGATCGACTTATAGATGCCCTTGCACGATTTGGAGGAGATGCCGCGATAGCCGAGCGCGCGCGCCTGCGGGAATGCATCATAGCAATCGTCGGCCTCGTCGATGATGAAGCCGTGCGCCGCCAGTTTCCCGAGCGGCGAGGCTCTTGTGATATCGCGCGGCATCGGCTGCTCGATATAGAGCAGGTTTGCCCTGATCGGCTGCAACGCCGCGTCATGGTCGAGCCGGTCGACCAGCGTGTTCAGCGCGGCAAGATCGGCATATTGCTCGTTGGCGTCGAGCGTGATCCTGGTTGCGTAAGGCAGCTTCGCGAGCTCGCTGCCGATCCGCGCCAGCCGCGCCGCGTCATGCGCAGGATCGCCGTTCAGCTTGAGCTTGAAATAGCGCGCACCGGCATTCTCGTTGCGGTCGGCGACGCCGCCCTCGCCTTCAACCTTGTCGTCCATTCCGACCGTGTGCCTGACGGCGACCCGCTCGAGCCGTTTGCGTGTAGAAAGGAACCGCGCAATCGCGGCATCGTCGACATCCGGCGTCAGCCGCGCGTCGATGCCGGCAATATTGCCGGCCATGCCGTCGAAGAAATTCGCGCCGGCGGCGCGGAGCAGCGCATCCAGGATCGCCTTGTCGATCTCGGCCGGGCCGAAGCCGGCGGCGAGCGGCGGAATGTCTTCGGCAGCGCAGGCCGCAACCTGCGGGCCGATACGTTCGGCATGGAGGCCGAACGCGGTCTCAAAACCCCTGTTCGCAAGATAGAGCTCGCGTGCAACCGCAAGCGAGCGGCGCAAGCCGTCGAGCGACTGCGCTTCGGTCAGATGCGGCCGCTTGTCGAACCATTTCGGCGCCAGCATCTCGGCGCCGGCGCCGGTGGCGCGACCCTTTCCCTCTACCTCGATCTCGACCCGAGCGAACATCTGCGTCGACGCGGTGATCGTCACCGCGCCGAAGCGGAACGGCCGGGCGAACACCAGCGGCCGTTCGAAGAACGCGATGTCGTTGACTTTGAGGCGAAGCGGCATTGAAGGCTCGGGTGTTAGTCCAGCGACCCCTGGGTGAAGAAATGCTTCCGGATCCGCTGCACCAGTTCGTTGAAGACAGGATCGGACATCGTCTCGAGCGAGCGCGGCCGCGGCATCGGCACGTCGTAGATCGCGGCGATCGCGCCGGGCCGCTCGGTCATCACGAGCACGCGGTCGGCGAGGAACACGGCCTCGGGAATCGAGTGCGTGATCAGCAAGACCGTCTTGCCGGTCTCGCGCTGGATCCGCATCAATTCGACGTTCATCCGCTCGCGCGTCATGGCGTCGAGCGCGCCGAACGGCTCGTCCATCAGCATGATCTTCGGATCGTGCACCAGCGCGCGGCAGATCGAGGCGCGCTGCTGCATGCCGCCGGACAGCTGCCAGGGCAGCTTCTTCTCGAAACCTTCGAGGCCGACCAGCTTCAGCAGGTCCTTGGCGCGGGCAAGATATTTGTCCCGCGGCAGCTGCTTCATGTCGATCGGCAGCATCACGTTGGAGAGGATGTTGCGCCACGGCAGCAGCAGCGCGTTCTGGAACACGATGCCGACATTGCCGTGCGGCCTGGTCACCGGCTCGCCGTCGACCAGCACCTCGCCCGTCGTCGGCGGCAGCAGGCCCGAGATCATCTTGAGCAGCGTGGACTTGCCGCAGCCGGAGGGCCCGACCACGACGAAGAACTCGCCGTCATTGATGGTGAAGTCGAGCGGCCGCAGCGACGGCACATCGCCGTCGCGCGACCGGTAGGTCTTCGACACGCCCGACAGCTTGATGCCCGGCGTGGCACCGGCCGCGCGGTCCGACACCAGACGCAGATGCGCGGCGGGCTGGACGTCGGCTATTGGCTTGGTCGCTGGGTTCATTCTGCCCGGTCCGCAGGGACATAGATTGCTGTCATTCCGGAATGGTCCGAAGGACCAGACCCGGAATCTCGAGATTCCGGGTTCGATGCTTCGCATCGCCCCGGAATGATGGTGCCTGTTGCAGTCACGAATCGCCCTTCGGCAGATAGTCGTTGGTGTAGAACGCCTTCGGATTGGCCTTGGCCTTGGCGTCGAGGCCGCCATACTCGACCATCAAATTGACCGACTCGGTCATGTTCTGGTCGGTGACCTGGAACGGCCGCCTGGTCCTGGTCTCCGCCGTGCGATAAAGCGGGATCGTCAGCTCGAAGCCTTGCGTCAACGTGTCGATCTTGCCGCCCTTCGGGTTGGCGTCGAGGATCGTCTGCGCGGCGGCCTTGGGGTCCTTCTCCGCGGCTTCCACCGCCTTTGTCGTCGCCGACATGAAGCGGCGGACCAGGTCGGCATTGGCCTTCACATAGTCGGAGTTCGCGATGATCCCCGACGACACCATGTTGATGCCGTAGTCGGCGAACTTGATCGGATAGACGTCCTTGCCGGTGGCATCCTTGATCTTCATCGACTGGTCCATGACGTAGCCGAGCAGCAGGTCGGCCTGGCCGTTGATCACGGCGTTGAGCTTGGTCTGGCCGTCGCCGGCGACGGTGTTGAAATCGCTTTCCCTGAGGCCGGTCTTCTTCAGGAACAGCGGCCAGATCTGCGTCATCGAATCCGCCGGCGTGATCGCGACCGTCTTGCCCTTGATGTCCTCCGGCTTCCTGATGTTCTTGTCGGCAAGGCTCATCGCCGACATCGGGCTGGTCTGCAGCAGCACGCCGGTGGCGATCACGGGCGCGCCCTTCACCGCGGCGCGCATCATCGTGGGCACGTCGACATAGCCGAAATCGGCGGTCTTGGCCGCCACCGCCTGCGTGGTCGCCGCCGAACCGCGGCCTTCCTGGATCTCGAGGTCGATGCCCTCAGTGGCGTAGATGCCCTTGGCCTTGCCGTAATAGAACGGCGCGTGCTCGCCATAGACGTACCAGTTCAGCATCAGCACGACCTTGTCGGCCGCGGACACCGGTGCCACCGCTAGTGCGGTCCAGGCGAGCGCGGCACCCGCGACCGCAATCAAACGCTTCATGGTTGTTCTCCCTTTATTGTCCGCGGTCCTTGCGTGGACCGCTTGTCCGGTTGCTGCGCTAGGAAGCGAAGATGATGTCGTCGCGCTGGCTGACGTGCCAGGGGATCACCAGCCGCTCGATGCGGTCGACGATCCAGAACAGGATGACGCCGAGCAGCGCAAGGATCACCAGCGCGGCGAACATCGTCGGCAGGTCGAAGGTGCCGATCGAGCGCTGCATCACGTAGCCGATGCCGGAATTGGAGCCGACGAACTCTCCGACGACGGCGCCGACCACGGCGAGCGTCACCGAGACTTTCAGGCCGGAAAAGATCGCGGGCATCGCGTGCGGCAGGTTGACCGCGCGGAACACCTGGAAGCGGCTACCCTGCATCGCGCGCGCCAGATCGACCATGTCAGGGTCGACCGACTTGAAGCCCTGCACCGCCGAGACCACCACGGGGAAGAAGCCGAGCAGGAACGCGGAGATCACCTTGGGGATGATGCCGAAGCCGAGCCACACCACGAACAGCGGCGCGATCGCGATCTTCGGCACGGACTGGGAGAACACCAGCAGCGGATAAACGTAGCTCTCGACCGTCTTCGAACCCGCGATCAGCATCGCGACGGGAATGCCGAACAGCGCCGAGAGCAGGAAGCCGCAAATCGTTGCATAGGTGGTCGGCCAGGACTGCCGCAGCAGCTCCGGCCAGTCGCTCCAGAGCACCGCCACGACGTCGCCGGGCGAGGGAATTTGGTAGGCCGGAATATGGAACAAGCGGATCGCGAGATCCCAGGCCGCCACGATGACGACCAAGAACAGGAACGGACGTACCCACGCCGCATTCAGCACCTTCGACAGGCCCGAAGGGCTCTTTGCCTCCGCCACGTCACGCTCCCTTTGCAGTCTCTCTGTCCGTTCAGAAATTAACCCGTTGGATAAATACTGTCCAGCCCAAGCGCGCGGCAAAATCGCACCGAAATACGCTACTTTCGTCAGGCGAGAATTCTATGGTCCGTAGCCCGGATGCAGCGGAGCGTAATCCGGAGCCCGGAGTGTCTACGGATAAAGCTGCCCCGGATTGCGCTGCGCTTCATCCGGGCTACAAGACACCATTGGCAATAAGCGCGAACGCGCCGCCTCACACCACGCGGTGTTCCATCGACTTCAGCGCCGGCATCGCTCCGCCGAATGCTGCCGTCGACTTGCCGGTCAGCGCCGCCAGCACCAGCGCGGTCATGTGCTCGAGGCGCTCGTCGCGGGCGTCCTTCTTCAAGAGGTCGCGGCCGAAGATCACGCTCAGCGTGGCGCTGTTGGAGAGATAGAAGAACGCCAGCCCGGCGATCGAGATGTAGAGCTGCACCGGATCGACCGCGACTCGGAAATCGCCGCTCTCGACCCCGCGCGTCACCACGGTGCGGATCATCTCGACAAAGGGCGAGTGCATCGACTTGACCTTGGTCGATCGCTTCAGGTGTTTTGCCTTGGCGAGGTTTTCCGTGTTCAGCAGTGCCAGGAACTCGGGATTGCGCAGAAAATAGTTCCACGTGAAGTCGATCAGGCGTCCGATCGCCTCGGGCGGATCGAGATGCTCGAGATCGAGGGTGCGCTCCTCGGCGCGGATCTTCTCATAGGCGCCTTCCAGCACCTCGAGATAAAGATCCTCCTTGTTGCCGACGTGGTAGTACAGCATGCGCTTGTTGGCGCCGGCGTTGGCCGCGATGCGGTCGACCCGCGCGCCGGCGAGGCCATGGGCGGCGAATTCCTGCTTTGCGGCCTCGAGAATCCGCAGCCGCATCCCCTGGGGGTCGCGCTGCCATCTCTGTATTCGCTTTGCCTTGGCCAAATCGATCGCCCGGTGATGCTGGGTTGGTGAATGTAGCATGACGCGCGACGTTTGAGAACGAATGTTGTCGTGATGCTTGTGCGGGAATATTTCTCGCAACCACCCTCCTCGTCATTCCCCGGTGCGCAATTGCGCACCGGGGAATGACGAGAAACTCAAAACACGCACTGCCGGGACGACCCGCGGATGAGACGCAGCCTAGTCCGGCTTTCCCTGTGACGGCTGCACCAGAAGCGTCGGCACACCGCATGTGCCGTTGCGCACCGTCATCACGCGCGTGCCGGTCTTGCGGCCGGTGCGGACCTCGGAGACGTCGACGCCAGCGGCAATCAGCCGCGCACGTGTGGCATCGATGTCGGCGACGCGCCAGCAGATGCCGCGCAGCCGGTCCGGCGCGTCCGTCTCCGATTTGCCCGGCCGGTGCGTGACCTCGACCACGAGGTCGCCGCAGCGAAAGAACATCAGCCGGCCCCACTCCGGATGCGACCGGTCGAGCGCCATGTCGAGGCCGAGCCGCGCGCCATAGAGCGCGGCGGCGCGTTCCGGATCGGCGGTCGAAACCACCACGTGATCCATCGCGGTGATCGATGCGGTCGTGGTGCGGACCGACAGCGGCCGCTCCTGCGCGCGCTCCAGGAAGAACATGCGCACGCCGCGCGTCGCATCGGTCGCAGCGCGGGTCCGCTTCCAAGACAGCACGACGCCACTGGTCTCGTCGCGGCTTTCGACTTCAGTGATGGGTTCGGGCTTCAGCGTCAGCCGATCGAGCCTGCGGTGTGTCTTCGCGATATCGCTGGTGCGGAAGCAGAGGCTCGCAAGCCCCTCGCCCTGGGTGGCTAGCGCGCTGCGGACACGCTGGGCTGCATCATCGTCGCCGCGCGGCGCCACCAATTCCAGCGTGGTGTTGTCGAGCGTGAACAGCATGCGGTCCGCGCCGCCGCCGCTGTAGCGCCAGGAGGGCGTCCGCGCGAACAGCGTCTCGTAGGCCGCGCTGGCAGCCGCGATGTCGCCGGTCAGGACGACGACGTGATCGAGACCGGTAATCATGGCTGCAACCTCCCCGAATCTGCCGTCATTGTGTTTCTCCCTTGACCCAACCCGGAACCACGGACTGCCGCCGGCCGTTATGCCGCATGCGAGAACGGCCCGGCGCAATCATCACCTCTACCTGTAAACCAGGCAGGGTTGCGAATAATTTCAGCTATATCGGCCGATCAGCAATGCTAGTCTGGAACCGCCGGCCGGGACCACACCAAGCCACGACGGAAAGCGAATGCAGGCTCTCTTCATCGGACAGACCTATATCGACGTCACCTTCATCACGGATCACATGCCCGTCGGCGACGAAAAGCACGTCGCCGACGCCTATGCGGTGTCGTTCGGCGGCAACGCCGTGACCGCAGCATTCTGCTGCGCCAAGCTCGGCGTCCCGCCGGACCTGATCGCCACCATGGCCAATGACTGGCTGGGACGGATGTTCTGGGACATGGCCGACAGGTACGGCATCTCGTTCCACCCCCGCAAGGTCAACTCCTCCTCGCTGTCCTTCATCATGCCGAACGACGGCAAGCGCGCCATCGTCCGCTGCCGCGACGACCAGCACATCCACCCCTTTCCGCTGCTGAACATCAAGGGCTGCCGCGCGTTGCACATCGACGGCCACCAGCCGGACGCCGCGATCCATTATGCGAAGCTGTGCCGCGAGGACGGCATCCTGACCTCGCTCGACGGCGGCGGCCTGCGCACCAACACCCACGAGCTGCTCGCATTCATCGACATTGCGATCGTCGCCGAACGGCTGTGCGAGCAGATGGACAAGACGCCGGAGCAGATGCTCGACTATCTCAAGGGCCGCGGCTGCAAGGTCGGCGGCGTCACCATGGGCGAGCGCGGCCTGCTCTGGTATGACGAGGCCGGCACGGTGCGCACGCTGCCGGCTTTCCCGATCCCGCGCGCGCGCGTGATCGACACCAACGGCGCCGGCGACGTCTTCCACGGCGCCTACATCTACTCTTACCTTTCGAACCCGAGCAAAGGCTGGCATGAGCACTTCAAGTTCGCGCGTGCAGCCTCGACCTTCAAGATCCAGAAGCTCGGCAACGAGGCCGGCTTGCCGACACTCGCCGACATCGCAGCGGTCAAGCAGGAATTTCGCGCCGAGGCCTGATATCGGTGAACGGGGCTAGTCATGAGGCACGTCTTCGTCGCCGGCAGCATCAATATGGACGTGGTGGCGACCGCCGAGCGCCATCCGCGGATCGGCGAAACCGTCGCCGGCGAGACCGTGCTGTATTTTCCCGGAGGCAAGGGCGCCAACCAGGCGGTGGCTTCGGCCAAGCTCGGCGTCCCGACCACGCTTGTCGGCCGGCTCGGCATTGATGCGTTTGGCAAGGAGCTGCGAGCGTTCCTTGTCGCGCAAGGCGTCGATCTCTCCTGCGTCAAGACTACGAGCCGCACCCATTCAGGCACGGCGATCATCACGCTCGCCAATGCCGACAACACGATCGTCGTCGTGCCGGGCGCCAACGGGCTGGTCAGTGCCCGTGACGTCGCCTCACCTGATTTCGTAAGAGGCGACGTCGCGGTCAGCCAGTTCGAGATCCCGCTGCCGGCGATCGCTGCCTTCTTCCGGCGCGCCCGCGTCGTCGGCGCCACCACGATCCTTAATCCGGCACCTGCAAAACAGGCCGACAAGGCTCTGCTCGATCTCGTCGACATCCTCGTTATGAACGAGACCGAACTCGGCTACCTGACTGGCACGGAGCTGCGAGACAGCGACACGCCGGAGCGCTTCTCCGAGGCGGCCCGGACCTTGGGGCAAGGCAGGATCGTTTGCGTCACGCTCGGAAAGCGTGGCGTGCTGGCGCTGGTCGACAACCAGCCGCTGCTCGTGCCGGGACGCGAGGTCAAGGCCGTCGACACCACAGGCGCCGGCGATTGCTTCGTCGGCGCTCTCGCCTCACAGCTTGCCATCGGCAAGCCGCTCGGCGACGCCCTGGCCTACGCCAACGCTGCGGCCTCGATTTGCGTGCAACGGATGGGAGCCGCGCCGTCGATGCCGACGGCGCAGGAGGTCGAGGACGCTCTCTCCCCACGTCGTCCCGGCGAAGGCCGGGACCCATAACCACAAATGTCAATTGTTTGCGGCGCTGGAACGACTAGTCCCGTTCACTAGACCCGCCGCGGAGTATGGGTCCCGGCTTTCGCCGGGACGACGAGGTTGTTAGGAAAGCGCACTCTTCAGATCAAAGCTCGCATCCGCCGCCTGCTCCGGGGTGATCGAGCCGCCGGCGCCGAGCAGCCGGCGGCCGAACATGTGATCGCCGGCGCGGTTGACCGATTCGATGCCGAGCAGTTTGTCGCCGCGGTAGCAGAACGCCGAGAACGCGCCCTGCGCGCGGTCGCCGCGCACCACGACGCGGTCGTAGCCGGTGGTGAGACCCGCCATCTGCAGCTTGTCGGGGCCCTGATCGCTCCAGAACCACGGCAGGCCGTCATAGACCTCGGTCTTGCCGGTCAGCCGCGACGCCACGCAGCGCGCATGGTCGGTCGCGTTCTGCACCGACTCCAGCCGCAGCGATCCGCCGAAGCGTTTGCTGGTATAGAGCGCGCAATCGCCGATCGCGGAGACGTTCGGATCGGCGGTCAGAAGATGCTCGTCGACGATGATGCCGGATGCCACCGGCAGGCCGGCCTCCGCGGCAAGCTCGACATTCGGCAGCACGCCGACACCGACCACGACGAGATCGGCCGGGATATGCGTGCCGTTGCTCAGGCTGACGCCGGTAACCTTGCCGCCATCGGCCTCGATCGCCGTGACCTGCACCCCGAGGTGAATCCGGATGCCGGCCGCGCTGTGCCGGGATTGCGAGAACTCGGAAATCTCCGCGGTTACCGCCCGCGCCATCACGCGGGAGGCGAGTTCGACCACGTCGACCCCGAGGCCCTTGGCCCGCGCGGTGGCGGCGAATTCGAGCCCGATGAAGCCCGCGCCGATCACGACGACGCGCATGCCGGGCGCGATCAAGTCGCGCAGCGCCTGGCTCTCATCCAGGATGCGCAGGTAGCGGACTGCATCGAGCCTGGCGTTGGGGATATCCAGCAGCCGGTTCCGCGCGCCGGTCGCGAACACCAGATGGCCGTAGTCGAGCGATGCGCCGGAGGCGAGCGCCACTTTCCGCGCATTGCGGTCGATCGCATGGGCGCGATCGGTGATCAGCTCGATCTTGTTGTCCTGGTAGAACTTGTCGGGCCGGAACATCAGGGTCTCGGGCCCGCCGGTCCCCTTCAGATAGGCCTTCGACAGTGGCGGCCGCTGATACGGCAAATGGCCTTCATCATTGATCAGGGCGATGCGTTCGGCGAAGCCGGCCTGGCGCAGCGACGCCGCGAGCTGGAAGCCGGCGTGTCCGGCGCCCACGATGATGACCGAGCCCGTCATCGGAACAACCCAAATACGCGCGAGCAGGAGCGACCCATGCCGTTTCCTCTTGTCGATGTTAGCTTGCTTGCCCCGTCCCCACAGCGCTCGTGTCTGCGTACCGAAGGCGCGTGCCATTTGGCCTCATGGCTCGCGCGGACGCAAGGGGGTCCCAGGCGATTCTGGGCGCCCCCCCCGGCCGCCGGGCCGGATTGCCACGGCTCCCGCCAAGGCCTTAAATATGCGGAACCAACAAGCCCAAGGTCTTCAATATGCCAGCACCCGCCCCCTCCGCCAACGACCCCGCCTTGCTCCGCATCGACGGCGCCATCGCGACCATCACGCTGAACCGGCCGGCCGCGTTCAACGCGATCGACATGACGATCGCCAAAAAGCTCGAGCAACTCAGCGCCGAGGTCGAAGCCAACAAGGACATTCGCGTGCTGGTCATCGAGGGCGAAGGCCGCGCCTTCTGCGCCGGCGGCGATCTGCAGACCATCGGCGCTGCGACCGAAGCCAACAATGTCGCCCCCGTGGTCGGCGAGATGCTTCACCACTACCATGCCTTCATCGAGACCGTCCGGCGGATGCCGAAGATCGTGTTATCCAGCGTGCATGGTTCGGCGGCGGGCGCCGGCATGGGCCTCGCGTTCGTGACCGACCTGTGTATCGCCGCAGACGATGCCCGCTTCACGCCCGCCTATGCCAAGATCGGCGTGTCGCCGGATGGCGGCAGCACGGTCGGCATCGTCGGCACGGTCGGTACCCGCCGCGCGCTGCAGATTTTCCTCGCCGAGGATGGATTCACCGCGCAGCAGGCCTATGAATGGGGTCTCGTCGTCAAGACCGTCCCCGCGGCCGAGTTGAAGGCGGCCACCCGGCAACTCGCCGAGCGCCTGGCGCAAAATCCGCCCGCCGCAATAGCTGGGACCAAGTCACTGGTCTATCAGGCCGCCACCACGCCGACCAAGCAGCAGCTCGACGCCGAGGAACACAAGATCATCACGGCGATGCATACCGACGATTTCCGCGTCGCCGTGAAGAAGTTCACCAGCAAGTCGAAGTAGGCCCGCGACGGATCGGCTAGTTCGGACAGATATAGCCGGTGCCGCCGGGTGCCTTGAAGCAGCCGATCGATTCCGGGATCACCTGCTTGGGGAGCCACAGCACGACCTTCGGAAAATAGATCGTGAAGCAGATCGTGAGCAGGAACACGACATAGATCGGCAGCGCCGCCCGCAACGCTTTTGCAAAACTGATGCCGACGAATTTCGAGGCCATCAGCAGCACGAGCCCGTAGGGCGGCGTGATCAGGCCGAACGCCAGCGTTGCGATCAGCACCACGCCCATATGCACGCCGTTGATGTCGCCGGCCTGGGTCAGCGCGTTGACCAGCGGCATGAAGATGATGATGGTCGGCACCGGCTCGATGAAGTCGCCGACCACGGTGAACAGCAGCACCATCAGGAGCATGATGAGGTGTGGGTCGTTGCCGGCGATCGAGGTGATCCAGTCGGCGATGTAGATCGCGCCGCGCAGATAGGCCAGCATCCAGCCGAACGCGTTCGCCGCGCCGATCGTGATCAGCGGCAGCGAGAAGATCAGGCCGGCCAGACAGAAGTCGTACGGGATCTTCTTCAGGTGCCCGCGGTTCAGCGCCGGGATCACCACGATGATGATGTAGGCGACCGCAACGACCCCGGCCTCGGTCGGCGTGAACCAGCCGGTCAGGATGCCGCCGAGCAGGATCACCGGGATCATCATCGGGAGCGCCGCGTCACCGGCGGCGAACACAACCTGGCGCAGCGGCGCGCGCGGCTTGCGCAGGCCCGAGGGCCCGAAGAAGTAGCAATAGATCATCAGCCCGAAGCCGATCATCAGCCCGGGCACCACGCCGGCCATGAACAGCCCGGCGATCGAGACATTGCCGACCGCACCATAGACCACCGCCGTGATGCTCGGCGGCACCAGCGCTGCGATCGTCGAGGCCGAGGCGATGATCGCGGCGATGAAGGCCGGCTCATACCCTTCCCGCCGCATCGGCCCGCCGAGCGCCCGGCTCATGACCGCGACGTCGGCGGTGGTCGAGCCCGACATCTCCGAGAAGAACATGCTGAAGACGACAACGACCTGCGACAGCCCGCCCCTGATGTGACCGACCAGCGAGACCGACAGATTGGCGATGCGGACCACGACATTTGCCGAGCTCATGAGCTCGCCGACCAGGAGGAAGAACGGGATCGCAAGCAGCGCCTCGGAATCGACGCCGTCGAAGATCTTCTGGATGATCGCCGCCAGCGAGACGTCTGATAGCACTGCGCCGACGAACACGCCGGCCATCAGCGAGAACGGCACGGGCACGCCGAGATAGCCGAAGAACAGGAAGCAGAACGACATCAGCGCAAGCACGACCGGGGCGCTCACGGCTGAACTCCCGTCGTCGCGCGGGTGTCGATCGCAGGAATCGGAAGGTCGTCATCCGGCGGCTCCGGATGGTCAAAGCCGTTGCGGATGCCGTTGACGAGCTGCTCGATCGTGAACAGACCGATCAGGATTCCGGAGAGCGGGATCACCGCATAGAGCGAGGCGATCGGCGTACCCGACGGCAGGCGGAAGCTGCCGAAGCCGCGGAGGTAATTTTGATAGCCGTACCACACCAGGCAAAGGGCGACGCCCAGCACCACCAGACGGATGACGATCTCCACGAGCAGCCGCGACCTGCCATGCAGCGCTTCGGAGATCGCGGTGAGATAGAGATGGTCGTTGCGCCGTGTCGCGACCGCGGCCCCGATGAAGATCGCGTAGATGAACAGCGTCGAGGTCACCTCCTGCAGCCACAGCCAGGGGTGACCGATGGTGCGGGTGACGATATCTGCGGTCACCGACAGCGAGAAGCCGAAGCACAGCAAGCCGCACAGCATCATCAGGATCAGCTCGAGCCGGTCGAGCGCCCGCCATTTCAGATGCCGCTGCCGTTGCAGCACCAGCGTGTCGGCGATGGCCATCGAATGCTCCGTCCTCGTATGTCGTCCCGGCGAAGGCCGGGACCCATAACCACCGGCGCCTGATGCTTTGAGAAAGAACGGCGGCCCGGTGCTTCAATGGACGAGCCGCAGCGTATGGGTCCCGGCCTTCGCCGGGACGACGCTTGTCTAGTTGACCGCGCGGATCAAATTCTTGATCTTCTCCGCATGTGGCCCGAGATCCTTGGCGAGCTTGTCGAGATAGGGATCGGCGATCGCGGTAAAGCTCTTCTTGTCGACGTCCTCGACCACCTTGACGCCGAACGACTTCAGTTTTGCAGCCGCGTTCTTCTCCAATTCGAACGCCTTCGCCGGCTCCTTGGCGCTGACCTCGGCGGCCGCCGTCGTCACCCAGGTCTTCTGCTCGGCTGAAAGGCTCTGCCACAGCTTGTCGCTGACGAACAGCAGCGCATTGTTGGCCTCGTGCTCGGTCATCGAGAGCACCGGCGCGACTTCGTAGTGCTTGTTGACGAGGTAAACGTTCACGCTGTTTTCCGCCGCATCGACGACGCCGGTCTGCAATGACGTGTACACGCTGCCGAACGGCATATGGACGGTTTGCGCCGCGTAAGCCGGGAAGATCGTGTCTTCCGTAGCCGTCGCCTGAACGCGAATCTTTACACCCTTGAGGTCGCTGACATTGTGGATTTCCTTCCTCGCATAGATGCTTCTCACACCTTGGCTGCCCGTCGCGATGACATGAAGGCCTTGCGACGTGTCGTCGATCATCGCCTTGATCGCATCGATCACCTTCTGATCGGCAAGCGCCTTGACCACGTGGTTGGCGTCGCGGAACAGGAAGTGCAGCGACATCACACCGGCCTGCGGCGAGATGGTTGCAGTGTTCGCCGACGAGATGATGGCGAATTCAATGTCTCCGGATTTCACAAGCTGCAGCAGCTGCGGCTCCTGTCCGAGCTGCGCTCCCGGATACTGGTCGACGATCATGGTCCCCTTGCTCAATTCCTTGAGCTTGGCGGAGAACATGTCGTAGGCGACGCTATATCCGGTATTGAGCTGCTGATCGTGCGCGAAGCGGTAATGCTTGACCTCCTGCGCGCCAGCACGCGGCGGCAGCAGCAACGCTGCCGCAGCCACGGCAATCCCGACGATCCCAGCTGAATAGCCCATCGCGACGTTCCCCCTGTTTTTAATTGAGGAGATCATCCCACCAGTCGCGCGGGATTGTCAATAAAACGGGCGAAACGAGCTGACCGCAGGTATTATTGAGTGCCGCATCGCAGAAATTATCGACAATTCGACCACCGGGCCGAACGACGCCGGCTACTTGCGACTTGCTACTTCCCCTTGGCGCGCATGAAGTCGAAATCGCAGCCCTCGTCGGCCTGCAGGATGGTTTCGTTGAAAAGGTGCGCGTAGCCGCGCTTGGCCCAATCGGGCGTACCGGCCGGCGCGAGCGCGGCGCGGCGCTTCTGCAATTCGGCCTCGTCGACCAAAAGATCGATGCTGCGCTTGGCGACATCGAGCCGGATCATGTCGCCGTTCCGCACCAGCCCGAGCGGACCGCCGACGGCGGATTCCGGCGTGATGTGCAGCACGATGGTGCCGAACGCGGTGCCGCTCATCCGCGCATCGGAGATGCGGACCATATCCTTCACGCCGGCGCGCGCGAGTTTCTTCGGGATCGGCAGGTAACCCGCCTCCGGCATGCCGGGCGCGCCCTTCGGGCCGGCATTGCGCAGCACCAGCACGTCGTCGGCGGTCACATCGAGCGCGGGATCATCGACCCGCAGCGTCATGTCCTCGACCGACTCGAACACCACAGCGCGGCCGATGTGCTGCAATAGTTTCGGGCTCGCCGCCGACTGCTTGATCACGGCACCGCGCGGCGCGAGATTGCCGTGCAGGATCGCCATTGCGCCTTCGGACTTGATCGGGTTCGCCTTGGAGCGGATCGCGTCCTGCCCCGGAACATCCTCGGCATTGGCGACGACCTCACGCAAGGTCTGACCGGTAATCGTCTTGGCATCGAGATCGATGAGGTCGCCGAGTTGCGCCATCAGCTTCGGCACGCCGCCGGCATGGTGGAAATGCTCCATGTAGTGTTCGCCCGACGGCTTGAGGTCGACCAGCACCGGAACCTCGCGGCCCAGCTTGTCGAATGCCTCGAGGTCGATCTTGTGCGGCGAGCGGTTGGCGATGGCGGTGAGATGGATCAGCCCGTTGGTCGAGCCGCCGATCGCCTGCATGACGACCTGGGCGTTGCGGAACGAGGATGGCGTCAGGATCTCGCTCGGCTTCGGTCCCTTGGTCTTCGCCATCTCGGCGGCGACGCGGCCGCTGGCCTCCGCAGAGCGGAAGCGTTCGGCATGCGGCGCCGGGATCGTCGCGCTCATCGGCAGCGACAGGCCGAGCGCCTCGGTGATGCAGGCCATGGTGGAGGCAGTGCCCATCACCATGCAGGTGCCCACGGAAGGCGCAAGGCGGCCGTTCACCGCCTCGATCTCATTGTCGTCGATCTCGCCGGCGCGATACTTGCCCCACAGTCTGCGGCAGTCCGTGCAGGCGCCGAGCACCTCGCCCTTGTGATGGCCAACGACCATGGGCCCGACCGGAATCACCACCGTCGGCAGATCGGCGCTGATCGCGGCCATGATCTGCGCCGGCAAGGTCTTGTCGCAGCCGCCGATCACGATCACCGCATCCATCGGCTGGGCGCGGATCATCTCCTCGGTATCCATCGCCATCAGGTTGCGCAGATACATCGAGGTCGGATGCGCAAAGCTCTCCGCGATCGAGATCGTCGGGAACACGAACGGCATCGCGCCCGACAGCATCACGCCGCGCTTCACGGCCTCGATGATGTCAGGCACGTTGCCGTGGCAGGGATTGTAGTCGCTGTAGGTGTTGGTGATGCCGACGATCGGGCGATTGAGCGCATCGTCGGAATAGCCCATCGCCTTGATGAAGGCCTTGCGCAGGAACAGCGAGAAGCCGGCGTCACCATAGCTTGTCAGTCCCTTGCGAAGTCCGTCGGCCATTTTCTTCTATCCCGTGGTTGTTCGGCCGCACTTAAGGAGCGGCAGGAATTATTGTCAATATGAGATAATCCGGTCGCGGCGGGTGGCTGGTCTGCGGCAAAATCGCCCCCATTATTGACAATAACCGTGGCGCCATGCTGACCTCAGGCACCGATCGGAAGCCGAGAGCGCATGACAGCTGAGCCCACATTGCCCGAACTCCAGGCCCCCTCGCGCGAGGAGGAACAGGCGGAGGTGATCCGCCGGTTGGAGGAGGACATCATCTTCGGCCGCTTCGCGCCCGGTTTGCGGCTGGTCGAGGATACCTTGATGCAGCGCTATGGCGCGAGCCGGCATTTCGTCCGCCAGGCGCTGTTCCAGCTCGAGCGCCAGGGCATCGTGCTGCGCGAGAAGAATGTCGGCGCCACGGTGCGGTTCTATTCGGCCGAGGAAGTGCGGCAGATCTATGAGGTGCGCGAGATGTTGACGCGCCAGGCCGCGCTGATGATCGCCCTGCCCGCGCCGCAAAGCCTGATCGACCAATTGAGCGAGCTGCAACGGCATTACAGCACCAAGGCCGAGGCGCAGGACATGCGCGGCATTCACGAGACCAACGATGCGTTCCACCTCGCGCTGTTCTCCGCCTGCGGCAATCCCTACCTCGTCCGCTCGCTGCAGGACTACATGAACCTGACGCTGCCGATGCGCGCCAAAAATCTCGCCGACAGCGAGGGCCTCGCATTGTCGCGCCGCCAGCACGAATTGATGATCGAGCTCTTGAAGGGCCGCGACGGCTGGGCGCTGGCGCAGCTCTGCGTCGATCACATGCAGTACAGCAAGGCGGATTATCTCGTCCGCATCTCCAACGACAAAAAGCCGCAATAGCGCGATACGCGGCCTCCTCGTGAAGGAGACGGCGATGCGCTACGTGGCTATATTCCTTGGATCGTTGGCCGTGCAGCTTGCGCTCGGCGGCGTCGGCGAAGCGGCCGATCCGCGCGCGACGCAGCTCACCTACGAGCCCTGGACCAAGACGTGCCTGACAGAGGCGAGCTGCTTCGTCGGCGCCGCCGCGCGCGGTCAGTGCTCGCCGTCGGGCGGCACACTCAGCGTCTCGCCGCAGAGCAGCAAGCGCGCGATCGTGAGCGCCAATGTCGGAACGCGGACCATGCTGGAGGGCACGATCAGCCTCCGCATCGATCAGGACGAGCCGATCCAGATCGCCAAGCCGCATTGCTACACGCTCGGCTGCGGCGGCACGCTCGAGGCCGATGGCGAAATGATCGAGCGGCTGAAGCACGCGCAGACCATCGCCGTCGAAGCCAAGAACCTCACCGGGCAGACCATCAGCCTCGCCTTTCCCCTCACGCACTTCGCCGAAACCTTTGACGGGCCCGGCAGCCCGCCCAAGACATCCGGGCAAGGTTCGAAGGACGCGCAGCAGCACACCGAATCCGTGAAGCAACTACCGCAATGCGAGGATTGATCACTTCTTCCAGTCGATCACCCGCTCCTTGTCGCCGTCGAACTCCATGCTGCAGAACGCACCGCCCTGGTAATAGTCGCCGACCGGATCCGGCGGCAGCTTGGCCTGCTCGGCCGTCGCGTGCTCACGGAAATCTTCAGCCCTTCCGGTCGGACGATAGCCGAGATCGTAGGCGCGGTGATTGTCCCACCACGAGCGCTCATTGTAGGACGCGCCGTACAACACCTCGAAATGGATGTCGGGATGCTCGAGCCCGATGCGGCAGAGCTGAACCAGATCTTCGGGCTTGAGCCAGATCGAGAGCCGGCGGTGGTCGAGTGGCGCCTCGCCGAAATTGCCGATCCGCAGGCAGGTGACCTTGATGCCGTGCTTGTCGGCATAGAGCGCGCCGACGCCTTCGCCGAACACCTTGCTCACACCGTAGCGACTGTCCGGCCGCGCGGTGACGTCGGTGCCGATGCGGTGATGGCGCGGATAGAATCCGACCGCGTGATTGGACGAGGCGAAGATCACGCGCTTGACGCCCTTTTTGCGCGCCGCCTCGAACAGATTGTAGCAGCCGATGATGTTGGACTGCAGGATCGCGTCCCAGGGTCCTTCGACCGAATAGCCGCCGAAATGCAGGATGCCGTCGACGCCCTCGCAGATCGCCTCGACCTCTGCGATGTCGGCGAGATCGGCCGCCTTGAACTTTTCGTAGCCGCCGAGATCGGAGGGCTGCTTGATGTCGCTCAGCAGGAGATCCGGATAGATCGGCGGCAGCAGCTTGCGCAGGCTCGTTCCGATTCCCCCCGATGCGCCGGTCATCAAAATGCGTGGCATGCCGTCCCTCTTCCTTCCTGATTGCTGCGATCGAATTGCGGTCGCAGGCCGACAATGATAGCAAACCAGGCGCTCAAGGAAACACCATCGAAACACAACAACGAGAACAGCAAATGTCCGATGTTCATTCCGCCGGCTGGCGTCCCGCGACCTGCTATCCCGATCCCGCGATCCACGCGCTTGATCCGCGTTTCGAGAAATACTGGCTGAAACTCTCCGCCGTCGAGCGCATCGCGACCGGCCTGCGCTGGGCCGAAGGTCCGGTGTGGTTCGGCGACGGCCGCTATCTGTTGTGCAGCGACATTCCGAACCAGCGCATCCTCAAATGGGAGGAAGAGACCGGCGCAGTCAGCATCTTCCGCAAGCCGTCGAACTTCGCCAACGGCAACACCCGCGACCGCCAGGGCCGGCTGATCACCTGCGAGCATGGCGGCCGCCGCGTGGTGCGCACCGAATATGACGGATCGATTACGGTGCTGATCGATTCCTTCGGCGGCAAGCGGCTGAACTCGCCGAACGACGTCGTGGTGAAGTCCGATGGCGCGATCTGGTTCACCGATCCGATCTTCGGCCTGCTCGGCAACTACGAAGGCTACAAGGCCGATCCCGAGATCGAGCCCAACGTCTACCGGCTCGATCCCGAAACCCGCAAGGCCACCATCGTCGCCGAGGGCGTGCTGGGACCGAACGGGCTGTGCTTCTCGCCGGACGAGAAGATCCTCTACGTCGTGGAATCCCGCGGCGAGCCGAACCGCAAGATCCTCGCCTATGACGTCGCAGCCGACGGCAAGACGATCTCCAACAAACGCGTCTTCATCGACGCCGGCCCGGGCACGCCCGACGGCATGCGCTGCGACATCGACGGCAATCTGTGGTGCGGCTGGGGCATGGGCGATCCCGAGCTCGACGGCGTGGTCGTGTTCGCGCCCGACGGCGTCATGATCGGCCGCATCGCGCTGCCGGAGCGCTGCGCCAACCTCTGCTTCGGCGGCATCAAGCGCAACCGCCTGTTCATGGCGGCGAGCCAGTCGATCTATGCGCTCTACGTCAACACCCAAGGCGCGCTCGGCGGTTAAGTCTCTTCGTCGTCCCGGCCTTAGTGCGCGATTGCGCACTTGGGGCCGTGACCCAAAACCACCGATGGACTTTGGCTTGGCCGGCTGGGGCCGCAATCTTCGCAAAACGACGGCCTGTGGTAATGGGCCCGGCCTTCGCCGGGACGACGATGAATATGCATCTTCCAAAACGTCTGACGCCGGAGCGGTGATCCGCCCCGGCGCCAAAAGTCACGTCTCTCGTGGCTCGGCTTACGCGGCGTTGTAGCCGGCGACCGCCTTGGCCTCGAGATATTCTTCCAGACCGTAGCGGCCCCACTCGCGGCCGTTGCCGGACTGCTTGTAGCCACCGAACGGCGCGGTGCGCTCGTTCGGCACGCCCTGCAGATTGACGTTGCCGGCGCGGATCTGGCGGCCGACGCGGCGCGCGGTTTCCACGGTGTCGGCCGAGACGTAACCGGCGAGACCATACGGCGTGTCGTTGGCGATCTTCACCGCGTCGGCTTCGTCCTTGGCGCCGAGGATGGTCAGCACCGGTCCGAAGATCTCCTCGCGGGCGATCGTCATGTCGTTGGTGACGTCGGCGAAGATGGTCGGACGGACATAGAAGCCCTTGTTGACACCCTCGGGCAGGCCCGGGCCGCCGGCGACCAGCGTAGCGCCCTCGTCGATGCCCTTCTGGATCAGTGCCTGGATCTTGTCCCACTGGCCGCGGTTGACCACCGGGCCGATCGTGGTGCCGTCGGCACGCGGATCGCCGGCCTTGGTCTTGTCGGCGACGCCCTTCGCGATCGCGGCCACTTCCTTCATCTTGGAAAGCGGCACGATCATGCGCGACGGCGCGTTGCAAGACTGGCCCGAGTTGTTGAACATGTGCATCACGCCGCCGGTCACCGCCTTGGTCAGGTCGGCACCATCGAGGATCACGTTCGGCGACTTGCCGCCGAGCTCCTGGCTGACGCGCTTCACGGTCGGCGCCGCACGCTTGGCGACGTCGACGCCGGCGCGGGTCGAACCGGTGAACGAGATCATGTCGATGTCGGGGTGCTCGCTCATCGCCGCACCCACCTCGGGGCCGAGGCCGTTGAGCAGGTTGAATACGCCCTTCGGCACGCCGGCTTCATGAAGGATTTCCGCGAAGATCAGCGCCGAGGTCGGGGTGAACTCCGACGGCTTCAGGATCATGGTGCAACCGGCGGCGAGCGCGGGCGCGACCTTGCAGGCGATCTGGTTGAGCGGCCAGTTCCAGGGGGTGATCATGCCGACGACGCCGACCGGCTCGCGCACGATCACGGCGGTGCCCATGGTCTCCTCGAACTCGTACTTCTTCAGCACTTCGAGGGTGTTCATGAGGTGGCCAAGGCCGGCACCGGCCTGCAGCTTCTCGGCCATCGGCAGCGGCGCGCCCATCTCGTCGGAGACGGCAGCACCGATCTCCTTCATGCGGCCTTTGTAGACCTCGACGACCTTGGTGAGCAGCGCGATGCGCTCCTCGCGGCTGGTCTTGGAATAGGTCTCGAAGGCGCGCTTGGCGGCGGCGACTGCCTTGTCGACATCGGCCTTGGAGCCGAGCGCAATCTCATACATCGCTTCTTCGGTCGCCGGATTGACGACCGGGGTGGACTTGCCTTTGACGACGGGATCGACCCAGGCGCCGTCGATGTAGAATTGCATGCGATTGACCATCGGAAACCTCTTGTACGGGGCGTATGGAATGGGGAACGAAAGCGTTCGGCAGGCATCCTTGCACGAAAGCCCGGCGAATTGAACCCGCCATATGCGGGACGCGGCTCGTGCGCGCGAACAGCATATAATGTCGCTATCGCGCAGGTGGCAAGGTTGGTCTCGTCGCCCCGGCGAAGGCCGGGGCCCATAACCACCGCCGGCAATTGGTAAACGGTGCTGTTAGAACGAGTCGCGTTTGCTTGCTGCCAGTTGTGGTAATGGGTCCCGGCCCCCCGTGCGCAATTGCGCACTAGGCCGGGACGACGATGTGGAGCCTGCAATGGCTCACACCGCCATCTTGCGATGCCGCACCGGGGCGCCGACCGAGACGCTTTCCGCCGCGTCGATGATGGCGTTGGCGTCGATGCCATAGTGGCGGTAGAGGTCGCCGATCGTGCCGGTCTGGCCGAAATGCTCGACACCGAGCGCCTCGACGCGGTGGCCACGCACGCTGCCGAGCCAGCCGAGCGTTGCCGGATGGCCGTCGATCACGGTCACAATGCCGCAGTCGCGGCCGAGCGGCGCCAGCATGCGCTCGATATGACTCAAATGCTGCGCGCCGCGGCGGTCGCGGCGCAAATTCCGTGCGGCGGACCAACCCGCATAGAGCCGGTCGGCGGAAGTTACCGCCAGCAGACCGACGTCGCGGTGGCTCTCGCCGATCAGGCCGACCGCCTCGATCGCCTCCGGCGCGACGGTGCCGGTATACGCAATGACGATGTCGCAGTTCGGGCCCGGCTTGCGCATCCAGTAGGCGCCGTCGGTGATGTCGCGCTGCAGGTCCGGGGTCATGATCCGTTGCGGCTGCTCCAGCGTCCGCGTCGAGAGTCGCAAGTAAACCGAACCGCCCTCGGCGCCCTCGCGCTGCATGTGGCCAAAGCCCCAGCCCATGATCACGGCAAGTTCATCGACAAAGGCCGGATCGAACGAGGCGAGCCCGTCCTGCCCGATCCCGATCAAGGGCGTCTTGATCGACTGATGCGCGCCGCCTTCCGGCGCCAGCGAGATGCCCGACGGCGTCGCCGCCACCATGAAGCGGGCATCCTGGTAGCAGGCGTAGTTCAGCGCATCGAGACCGCGTTCGATGAAGGGATCGTACAGCGTGCCGACCGGCAAGAGCCGCGCACCATTGATCTGGTGCGACAGGCCGAGCGCCGACAGCATGATGAACAGATTCATCTCGGCGATGCCGAGCTCGAGGTGCTGTCCTTTCGGCGAATATTCCCAGGTGTAGGCGGACGGGATCTTCTCCTGCCGGAACAGGTCGTGGTTCTCCGCCTTCGCGAACAGGCCGCGGCGGTTGACCCAGGCGCCGAGATTGGTCGACACGGTGACATCGGGCGATGCGGTGACGATGCGCGAGGCGAGTTCGCTATCGCCGCGCGCCAGCTCGTGCAGGACGAGGCCAAAACCCTGTTGCGTCGACATCTGCGCCGAGGCCTTGAAGGCCAACCGTTCCGGCACATCGATTTCAGGCGCCGACAGGCGGCGGCGCCCCTCGCGGTTGAACGGCGCCTCGGCGAGGAACGCCTCGAGCTTCGCAGGCTCCTGCGACAGGCCCTCGAACTTGTCCCACTCGTGGCCGGGGCGGATGTTCTGCGCGGCGCGCCACTTCTCCATCTGCGCCACCGTCATCAGGCCGGCGTGGTTGTCCTTGTGGCCCTGCATCGGCAGGCCGACACCCTTGATGGTGTAGGCGATGAAGCAGACCGGCCGATCATGGTCGATCGCCTCGAAGGCCTCGATCATGCTCGCCATGTCGTGGCCGCCGAGGTTGGACATCAGCGCCAGCAACTCGTCGTCGCTGCGGCGCTCGATCAACGCCGACACCTCGCCCTGGTCGCCGATGTCGTCGCGCAGATGCTTGCGGAACGCGGCGCCGCCCTGGAAGCACAGCGCGGCGTACATCTGGTTCGGGCAATTGTCGATCCAGCGCCGCAGCGCCTCGCCGCCGGGCTCGGCGAACGCCTCGAGCATCAGCTTGCCGTACTTCACGATCACCACGTCCCAGCCGAAGTTGCGGAACATGGTCTCGAACTTGGCCCACAGTCCCTCGCGCACCACGGCGTCGAGCGACTGCCTGTTGTAGTCGACCACCCACCAGGTGTTGCGCAGGCCGTGCTTCCAGCCCTCGAGCAGCGCCTCGAAGATGTTGCCCTCGTCCATCTCGGCGTCGCCGACCAGCGCGATCATGCGGCCCTCCGGCCGGTCGTTCAGCCAGCCATGCGCCTTGACGTAGTCCTGCACCAGCGAGGCAAACAGCGTCTGCGCGACGCCGAGGCCGACCGAGCCGGTGGAGAAGTCGACGTCGTCGCTGTCCTTGGTGCGCGACGGGTAGGACTGCGCGCCCTTGTAGCCGCGAAAATTCTCCAGCTTGTCGCGGGTCTGGTGGCCGAACAGATACTGGATGGCGTGAAACACCGGGCTCGCATGCGGCTTCACCGCGACGCGGTCCTGCGGGCGCAGCACCGAGAAATAAAGCGCCGACATGATGTTGGCGAGCGAGGCCGACGACGCCTGGTGGCCGCCGACCTTCAACCCGTCGGTCGAGAGCCGCACATGGTTGGCGTGATGGATAGTCCACGACGACAGCCACAGCACCTTGCGGGCCAGGGCGGACAGCATGTCGAGGCGTTCAGGCGCGATTCCCATGGCGATGCTCCGGGCGATATGCCGGAATGTTACTGCCGCAAGCGGCGGCGAAAATCTCAATTCCACGCGACAGCACAGGAAAAATTGGGATAAATTCCCACGATCCGGCTTCAACTGACGAGTTCATCCCAATGCCCGCCCTCGATGCCATCGACCGCAAGATCCTGAGTCTGCTCCAGACCGACAGCCGCATGACCATGCAGGAACTCGCCGACAAGGTCGGGCTGTCGGTGTCGCCTTGCCACCGCCGGGTCAAGCTGCTCGAGGAGCGCGGCGTGATCTCTCGCTACATCGCAACCGTCGACCAGAAGTCGATCGGGCTGCACGTCTCGGTCTTCATCTCGATCAAGCTGGCGCGGCAGAAGGAAGAAGACCTCAACCGCTTCGCGCGCGCGATCTCGAAATGGGACGAGGTGCTCGAATGCTACCTGATGACGGGCAATCGCGACTATCTGCTGCGCGTCGTCGCCGCCGACCTCTCCTCCTATGAAGCATTCCTGAAAAACAAGCTGACCCGGCTCGACGGCATCGCCTCGATCGAGTCGAGCTTTGCGCTGAGCCAGGTGAAGTATTCGACGGCGTTGCCGGTGTGAGTGTTGCTCGCGTCTGAATGGTGCCGTCGGTCGCGCCAAGATGTACGCCGTCGTCCCGGCGAAGGCCGGGACCCAACTACAGGGTCGAGTAGTTGAAGAAGGCTGTGGCCCCAGCGTCGCGCGATCATTGGCATTTGGGGTAATGGGTCCCGGCCTTCGCCGGGACGACGCCGAGTGTGTTGCATGATCTGTGCGTCACATCCACATTCTCGCAACATGAATCGTCCGAGCTTTGCATCTTGTTCCGTTTTGCAAGAGAGGCTTGCGCCGTCGGGCAACTCAGTGATTGGCGCTGGCACCCTGCCCGGCTGGACGGCCTCGCCGCGACAACCAGGCTACGGCGCGATCCATATCCCAATCACGATGATGGCCAGTGAGACGGCAATGACCAGCATATCGGTGGTGAGCCAATCGGGCATTCCGTTTGATGGCTGCTCGCTCATGTCCGCGACTCCTTCTGTTCGCGTCGAGCCAATATGCTGGAGCGAACCCGCGCGAACGAGGATGAACTGGTTCACATAAAGCCAGGAAAAAGCGGCAAATTCCTCGTGTTTTAGCGCGCTCAAGTTGCGCCACGCGGTCGCTCTGCCGCGCAGGTTTCTGAACATGTTCGACAATGCCGCCGCTTTCGCACAGTCACCATCATCGTCGCTCAACGCGCTGCAAGAGGCGGCTGAACGTCACCGGATTGCGGGCGCAACTCAGCGCCGACCTGCCGCCGCGCGACAGGCCGCACATGGCCGACGAAGCGGCCGAGGTAGTGGACTCACCGTCCCGTCCCGATCCTCAGAGCACCTTGCGCTGTGCGAGGTTCTTCATCAGTGCACCGACGCCGAAGGTCCAGGGCTCGCACTCGTCGCTGCCCCGCATCCGGTTGACCAGCTTGCCGAGCTGCGGCGCGGCGATGGTGACGATATCGTCGCGCTTGTGGGTAAAACCCTCGCCCTTGGCGTCGCGGTCCTTGACCGGCGCGAACATCGTGCCGAGGAACAGCGCAAATCCATCAGGGTATTGATGCACGGGGCCGATGGTCTGGGCGACCAGATCGGTCGGGTCGCGGCTGATCTTGCTGATCGAGGAATGGCCCTCGAGCACGAAGCCGTCTGCGCCCGTCACGGTCAGGCCGACATCCATCTTCCTGACATCGTCGAGCGAGAAGGTCTGGTCGAACAGCCGGAGCAGCGGGCCGATCGCGCAGGACGCGTTGTTGTCCTTGGCTTTCGACAGCAAGAGCGCCGAGCGCCCCTCGAAGTCGCGCAGATTGACGTCGTTGCCGAGCGCGGCGCCGACGATCTTGCCGGCGGCGGAGACGATCAGCACGACCTCCGGCTCCGGATTATTCCAGGTCGACTTCGGATGCAGCCCGGCATCCATGCCTGATCCGACCGAGGACAGCGTCGGCGCCTTTGTGAACACTTCGGCGTCGGGACCGATGCCGACCTCGAGATACTGGCTCCAGGCATTCTGATCGATCAGCACCTGCTTCAGTTTCATCGCCTGCTCGGAGCCGGGCTTCAGCTTGGAGAGATCGTCGCCGACCAGCCGCACCACCTCCTTGCGGATCGCGTCCGCCGAGGACGGATTGCCGCGCGCCCGCTCCTCGATCACGCGCTCCAGCATCGAGATCGCGAAGGTGACGCCGGCGGCCTTCAGCACCTGGAGATCGACCGGCGCCAGCAGATGCGGCCTGGCCTTGTCGCGGCCGTCGGGCGGCGTGTTGGCGAGGATCGCCTCGAAATCACCGATCCGCTCGCCGCGCGTGGCGCGCAACGCGGCCGCGGGATCGCTTTCCTCACAGAGCGCGCTCATCGTCGGGAACCGCGCCGTAACGTCGAACACGCCGTCTGCCCGTACCGCGACGACGGCCGGTCCGCCGGCCTGCGGCAGCCAGACCCGTCCGACCAGCGTGCCGGCGGTGCCGTCCTCCGGCAGGACGTCTTTTGGCGTGAGCGAAATCATCGGCACATCTCCCTTTTTGGTTTTGTCGACTTGTTAGCACAGTCCGCCCGGCGGCGTGAAACAGCGGTCATGGCATTGTCATAGAGGGGTAACATCGCCCGTCAATGCTGCCGTCCGATCCATCTAACATACTGAAAGACGGACCTTCATGACGACCTCCGCCCTCACCGACGAAGCCTCCCGGGATGAAGCCTTGCGCGATGAAGCCTTGCACGACGAAGCCTTGCGCGCCCGCATCCATCAGGAGATGGCCGACAGCCTCGACGAGGAACTCGAGCTCGAGCTCGACGACATGAGGCTCGACGAGCTCGACCGTGACGGCGCCCCCGGCAAGCCGTCGATCGACCGCAAGTTCTACTTCCGCGAATTGCTGCGGCTGCAGGGCGAGCTGGTCAAGCTGCAGGACTGGGTGCAGCACGAGAAGAAGAAGGTCGTCGTGCTGTTCGAGGGCCGCGATTCCGCCGGCAAGGGCGGCGTGATCAAACGCATCACCCAGCGGCTCAATCCGCGGGTGTGCCGGATTGCGGCCCTGCCGGCGCCGAACGAGCGCGAGCGCACGCAATGGTACTTCCAGCGCTATGTCTCGCATCTGCCGGCCGGCGGCGAGATCGTGCTGTTCGACCGCAGCTGGTACAACCGCGCCGGCGTCGAGAAGGTGATGGGGTTCTGCAGCGACGAGCAGTATGAGGAATTCTTCAACTCGGTGCCGGAATTCGAGCGCATGCTGATCCGCTCCGGCACCATCCTCCTGAAATACTGGTTCTCGATCACCGACGAGGAACAGGCGTTCCGCTTCTCGATGCGGATCCAGGATCCGCTGAAGCAGTGGAAGCTGAGCCCCATGGACGTCGAGGCGCGGACCCGCTGGGAGCTCTACACCAAGGCCAAGGAAACAATGCTGGAACGCACGCACCTGCAGGACTCGCCGTGGTGGATCGTCGATGCCGTCGACAAGAAGCGCGCCCGGCTCAACTGCATCTCGCATCTGCTCAGCCAGATCCCCTATCAGGCGGTCACCCATCAGCCGGTAGTGCTGCCGCCGCGGGTGCGCAACCCCGACTATCACCGCGGCCCGATCCCGCAGGAAATGTACGTGCCGGGACGGTATTGAGAGCCGCGATCACTGGCCTCTCCCGCTCGCGGAACCGCTGAACGTCCCCACAAACTCGTCATGCCCGGGCTTGTCCCGGGCATCCACGTCTACGTTCCCACATGGAGAAAGAAAGACGTGGATGGCCGGGACAAGCCCGGCCATGACGGCGCGCTGAGAGCTCAGTCCAAGGCGAGGTGAAGAAATAGCCACCCCATCGCCTACTATTGGCGCAGGCCGGCGGTATTGCTGGTACCGGATACCGACGCTAGGCTTCCGCCGATCTGGTGCAGGGAGGCTCGCTTGACTCAATCCGACGACATCACAATTTCCGAAGATCGCCGCGACGCGCTGCGCTATGCGCTCGGGATCGGCAGCGGCGCGGCAATCGCGGCCGCGATGGCAACGCCGGCCTCGGCGCAGACGCCAGCCGACAACACGCTGGATCGCATCCGGGCCAGCAAGGTGCTGCGGATCGCGGTGCTGCCGGGCGAACTGCCCTATTTCAACAAGGACCTCGCCTCGGGCACCTGGTCCGGCTTCTCGATCGAGATGGCCAACGATCTGGCCAAACTGCTCGACGTCAAGCTGGAATATGTCGAGTCGACCTACGGCAATTCAATTCTCGATCTGCAGGCCAACAAGATCGACCTCGGCTTCGCGCTCAACCCGACGCCGCAGCGCGCGCTGGTGGTCGATTTCACCAATCTGGTGTTCCCGCATCCGTTCGGCGCGATGCTGAAGAAGGGGCTGGAAGCCAAGACCTGGGCCGACATCAACAAGCCCGAGGTGAAGATCGCAGTCGACGTCGGCTCTGCCAACGAAGCCGTGGCGCGCCGCTTTGCGCCGAACGCCACCATCAAGTCGCTGAAGTCGCGCGACGAGGTGATGCTGGAAATGTCGTCGGGCCGCGTCGATTGCGTGGTCAACGCGCTGGTGCTCGGGCTGACCGCGATCGCCAAGAACCCGAACCTCGGCACCTACAAGATCCTGGCCTCGCCGTCGGTGACGATCGCGAGCGGCACGGCGGTACGGCGCGAAGCCGACAAGCGCTGGCGCGATTTCCTCTCGGTGTGGATCGACTACAACCGCGGCATCGGCCAGATGCGCGAATGGTTCGTCAAGGGCCTCGGCCTCGCCGGCGTCAAGCCCGAGGACGTGCCGGTGGAGTTGAGTATTTGAGGGGGTGAAGCTCCGCCTCCGTCAACTTGTCATGCCCGGGCTTGACCCGGGCATCCACGTCTTCGTTTCTACAAGAAAAAAACGTGGATGGCCGGGACAAGCCCGGCCATGACGGTGGTGCGAGACCTCACACCTTGTCGTAGGTCAGCCCGCGCTCCAGCCGCCTGGCCACCAGCGTCGAGGGGAACAGGATCGCAAAATAGATCAGCGCGACGATGGTGTAGACCTCGAGGGGCCGGTAGGTGTCGGCGTTGATCAAGGTCGCGTTGTAGACGAGGTCGGGCACCGCGATGATCGAGACCAGCGAGGTGTTCTTGAGCTGCGTGACCGACTGGTTGACATAGGGCGCCATCATCGGCTTCAGCGCCTGCGGCAGAATCACGAGCCGCATCAGGCGCCAGCCGCGGAAGCCGAGCGCCTTCGCGGCGTCCCATTGCCCGACCGGCACGCTCTCGATCGAGCCGCGCACGATCTCGGCGTAGAATGCGCCGCCATAGAGCGACAGCACGCTGACGGCTGCGACATGCGCCGGGATGTTGACGCCGATCACCACCGGAAACGCATAGTAGAACCAGATGATCTGCACCAGCAGCGGCGTGCAGCGGAATGTCTCGATATAGGCGATCAGGAGCCAGTCGATCACCGGGATCCGCCGCAGCCGCAGCATGCCGACGATCAGGCCGATCAAGGTCCCGAGGATGATGGTGCCGATGGTGTAGGCGATGGTCCAGCCGAGCCCGAGCCAGAACAGATGGCTGTATTTGGCAAGGATGCCGAAATCCCAGACGTAGTTCATCCTGCCCCTCGGTTGCCGCGCGCTTGATCGCCAAACATCGCAGGCGGCCTCGCGCGTGTCACGCGATATACCGGTTCGGCGAAAATGCCTGCGCCTCGAACGGCGGTGCATCGCCCGCGATCATCGCCGCGATTGCGGCGCCCGTTCCGGGGCCGGTGGTGAAGCCGATATGCTGGTTGCCGAAGGCGAGCCAGAGCCCGCGATGCCGCGGCGCCGCACCGATCATCGGCAGGCTGTCGGGCAGCGTCGGCCGCGCGCCGCGCCAGCGCTCACCGACCGCATCGCCAAATTCGACCACGCTGCGCGCCATCGGCACCACCGCCTCGAGCTGCGAAAAATTCGACGGCGCGTCGCGCGCGGTGAGCTCGACGCCGCTGGTGACGCGAACACCCTGCTCCATCGCGGTCATCAGAAAGCCGCCGTCCGCATCATGGATCGGCCGCAGCAATTTGCGTGCCGGGTTCGGCACGAAGTGCTGGTGATAGCCGCGCTCGAACGCCAGCGGCACGCGATAGCCGAGCGGCCGCAGCAGCTCGGCCGACCACGGCCCGAGCGCGACCACGACATGGCGCGCGGCGATCTCGCCGTCGGCGAGCTGCACGCGCCAGCCGTCGCCGTGCGGTTCGATCCGCCGGATCCCGGATTGCCTGATCGTGCCGCCGCCAGCGGCGAGCATCTGCGCGTAGGCCTTGACCACCGCGCCGGGTGAATCGACCGATGCCGTCTGCGTGTGCAGGAGACCCGTGCTGTAGGCAGGGATGATGTTGGGCTCGAGCGCGGAGATCGCCTGGCGATCAAGCACCTCGCTCCTGATGCCGAATTCGGCGAGCGCGGCCTGCTCGGCCTGCGCGGCGGCAAGCCCGTCGCTGCGCCACGCCTTGAGCCAGCCGGTTTCGCGGATGCGATGGCCGGCGCCGGCCTGCACGATCCAGTCGCGATGCAGCTTCAGCGAGGTTCCGATCAGGCCGTGCAGCGCGGCCGCGCGCGGCCTGGTCTGTGATGGCGTCGCCGCAGCGAGGAAGCGCATCACCCAGCCGGCATTGGCAAGCGCCCACGCAATGTTCCAGCGCAGCGCCGGATGCGCGTTGGTCAGATATTTCGGCAGGTTCTTCAGCAGCGACGGCGTATTGAGCGGCAGGATCGAGCCTGACGAGATGATACCGGCATTGCCGTAGGAGGTTTCGCTGCCGGGCTCGCGGCGATCGACGATGACGACGGAGAGCCCGCGCTGCCGCGCGGCGAGGCCCGCCGAGACGCCGACCATGCCGGCGCCGAGCACGGCGACATCGACCTGTTGTGCTGGCGTGCCCTCGCTCATGCCGTCACATCAAGGTCAGGCCGCCATCGACCGGCAGCGTCGCGCCGGTGACGTGGCCTGCTTCCGGCGACAGCAGGAAGGCAACGACGGCGGCGACCTCGTCGGGCTCGGCCAGCCGCTGCATCGGATTGGCCTTTGCGACGCGCTCCCAGGTCGCGGTATCCAGCGCGCCGAACAAGCCGGGATCCTTGCGGGTGTAGCCAGGCATCACGGCGTTGGCGGTGGCGCCCGACGCGGCGAGCTCGATCGCGAGCGACTTCACCAGCACCTCGAGCGCGGCTTTCGCAGCGGCCGATCCCGGATAGGTGGCGCCGGGCACGAAGCGATGCGGCCCGAAGCTCGACACCGCGACGGCGCGGCCCTGCGCGCTGCGCGTGAGGTCGGACAGCGCGGCCGCCGCGATTTCATGGAAGGCCGCCGCCATCACCGCGAAGGCACGCTCCAGCGCCTCGCGTGGCAGGCTTGAGAATTCGCGCCGGTCGGCAAAGCCCGCGGCGTGCACGATGCTGTCGATCGGCCCGAACGCGGCCCGCGTTGCCGCGACCAGCGCAGTGCCGGCGCCGGACTTGGCGAGATCGCCGGTGCTCACCTCGACCTTCGCGCCCTTGCTGCGGCATTCCTCCGCAACCGAATTCAGCCGCGCGAGCCCGGTAGCCTCGGCGCCCTGTCCGTGCAGCATCAGGGATTGACCGGGGCCGGCGAGCCGGCGCGCGACTGCGGCGCCAATGCCGGAGCCGCCTCCCGTGATGATTGAAACGCGCATGAGGTTCGTGCAGTCAGTGCGATAACAGACAGCGAACTATAGGTTCGGCATCACGAAATGCAAACCGCGCCCATCGCCATCAGTTTAGCGCCAGATTATCGCCACGGCTCGACCAGGATCTTGGTGTGCTCCCCGGGATTGGCGAGATCGGCAAAGGCCTGCGCGACGCCGTCGATGCCGACGCGGCCGGTGACCAGCGAGGCGGCATCCACCTGGCCTTCCGCGATCAGGCGCAGCGAATAGGCAAATTCCTCCGGCGTATAGCCGAGCACATATTGGACGTTGAGCTCCTTGATGATGCCGAGCATCGGCTCGGACTTGTCGGTTTCCATGCAGACGCCGACCACGACGACACGGGCGCTGCGCGGGGCGCCCTCGAACACCTGCTGCAGCACGCCGGGCACGCCGACGCATTCGAAAATCAGCGCGGGCTTCAGCGGCGGCAGCAGCGCCTGCATCGGCGGACGCGCCGCCTTCTCCGCGTCGGTCATCTGGGCGTGCTCGGCCCAGCTCGCATAGGGCTGCGTCTTGGCGGGATCGACCACCACATCGGCGCCCATCTTCTCGGCGAGCAGGCGCCGCGCCGGCGAATAATCGGCAGCAACGATCGGGCCGAGCCCCCTGATCTTCAGCGCCGCGATCACCGCCAGCCCGACCGGTCCGCAGCCGATCACCAGCGGCACCTCGCCGCCGTGGATATTGGCCATCGCCACCGCATGGACGCCGACCGCAAGCGGCTCGGTGAGCGCGGCGTGCTCGGCCGCAAGCCCGTTCGGCACTTCGAGCAGCAGCGGCTCGCTGAGCAGCATCTGCTCGACATAGCCGCCGAGATAGTCGTTGGAATAGCCGATGCCCTTTGGGCCCTCCGGCGTCAGCAACGCCGGCAGCGAGCATACGCGCGTGCCCGGCTTCAGCTTGCGCGTGGTGCCCGGCCCGTAGTCGAGAACCTCGCAGCAGAATTCATGGCCGAACACGACGTCGCGCGACAGATCCATCGGCGTGCGGCCGGGCAGGAACTTGCTCAGCTCGACCATGCGGTGGGCGTGCTTGCGCGCGTGCAGATCGGATCCGCAGATGCCGCAGGCGAGCGATTTGACCAGCACCTGGCCGGCGCCGGGCTTCGGCTCGGGCATCCGGTCGACGACAATCTCGCCGTTCCTGAAGATCGCTGCGCGCATATTCCCTCCCGCGTGGGTTTTGTCCCACTCATTTTGATGCGTATTTCGTCCCGCGAAATGCCGTCGCGGATCACGTCCGGGACAGGCTTTCGCCGCAGGAGGCTATAGCACGGAGGGTCACCACGTATAGCGCATAACGCCCTTGCCGGCGTAAGACTGCGTCACGTTGGAGAATTCGCCCTCGAAGGTCGCGGCGGCCGACCAGCCGTTGCGCCACCTCAGCCCGGCGGAGGCCGCGGTCAGCACCGAGTCGCTGGCCTGCGCCGCGCCGTTGACCACGAAGGCCGCGCCGGGCAGTGTCTGGAACACCGCACCGACGGCGCGGTCCGGATTGAAATCATGCGCCCAGGCGACGCGGCCGCGCAGCGTCACGATGCCGCCGTCAACCGCGAACGACTTGTCGGAGCGCAGGCCGAGTTCGCTCCTGACGTCGGTGACGCTCTTCGCTGCATAATTCAGCGCGAAGGCGCCGCCGCCGGAGACCACGCTCTCCGCATAGGCCGGCAGCTCGAAGCTCGTGAACTGGGCCGCCGCGTAAGGCGTCAGCCCGATCCACGGCATGGCGTAGCGATAGCCGCCCTCGAGCCGGCCCGACCACGCATTGGCATTGAAGTTGGCGCGCAGGTGATCGGCGCCGGCCGCGGTGACGATGCGGTCGGTGGTGACATCCTGCCAGCCATAGGCGAGCCCAGCACTTAAGTACGCCGCGCCGACGCTGTGGCGAACGAACGCGCCGGCCTGGAACAGATCGGAGCGGCCCCAGCCGAGACCGTTGACGCTGAAGCTGGTGGCGCCGCCGGCGAGCGCAAAGCCGGCAATGGTGTTCGGCGACAAGCGGTAGTCGGCGCCGACCGCGGTGCCATAGAGGCTGCTGCTGGTGTTGTTCGAGCCCAGCACCGCATTGCCGCTGGTGGTCTGCGAGCCGCCATAGCCCGCCGCCCAAACGCTCCAGCGCTGCTCGAAGCTCGGCTGCAGTGGCGGCGCCTTGGTGTAAATCGCGGCCAGCGCATCGCGCGGCTCGGTCTTGCGCGCCGCATAGGCGAGCGGGGTGCTCTCCTCGGTGAACGGCGTCGCCCCCGCGCCGCCGCCGAGGCCACCATCACGCCCGGCGACGAACGGATCGGTCAGCAGACCGAGGAACAGGCCCATCGCGTCGAACGTCGCCTGCTGCGAGCCGGTCGCGCCCTCGCCCGAGGCCTGCGTCAGGCCGTTCGGCGACAGTCCGGCGAACACCGCGTTGATACCGCCATTGGCGTTGAAGAAGTTCTGCAGCGTAGCGGCGACGTTCTGCTGATTGACGTTCAGCTTCGACTTCGCGCCGTAATCGAGCGTGAAGTTCAGATAGGCGTTGCTCGCGTCATAGCCGAGCGTCGCGACGAGGTTCGACGGCAGCCCGGTTGAATCGACACCCGCAAACGTGCCGCTGCGGCCGCCGGCCGCCGACAGGATGGTGTATTGCTTGGCGATCGTAGTGCCGGCGGCGACGCTGACGCCGACCGATCCGGCCAGCGTCGCGCTGCCGCTCACCTTGGCCAGGGTGGACGCCGTCGAATTGAGCCCGACGAGGTACAGTGCACCGGACTGGAAGGCGAGGTTGCCCGCCACGTTCAGGAATGTGCCTGATGTCGCATTGCCGGGCATCAGGATGCCGCCGCTTGCAATCGTCGTGTTGCCGACGGTGCCGATGCCGGCGAGCGCACCGGCGGCATTCACCGTGGTGAGGCTCGACGAAGCGATCGAGCCGTCGACCTGAAGAATGCCGCCGTTGACCGTCGTGGTGCCGGTATAGCTGTTGACGCCGGACAGCGTCAGGGTGCCGCTGCCGGTCTTCTCGAAATTGGCAGGACCGGTGCGGCCGCCGCCGAAGCAGCCACAGATATGGAATGGGTTCAACGGATCGAAGTCGGCAAGCACGCCGCTGAGCGCCGTCGAGAGATTATTGCTGCCAACGACGAGGGTGTTGCCTGAGCCGATATAATAGAAGCCGGAGCCTGCGATCGAACCCACGGTGATGCGCCCGTCGCCGTTCAGCCCCGTGCTGAGCGAGAAATCGACCAGTCCGGTGCCGTTGGTGATGAACTGTGCGTTGCCGCCGGTCGCGTTGTTGAAGAACTTGATGGTGCTGCCGGCTTCGGTGATGATGGTGGCATCGCCCGCCGTAGCGAACGCCGTGAAGATGTGTTGGCTGCCGGCCTGGTTGTCGATGGTCGCATTGCCCGCGGTGGCATAGGCATCGAACTGGAGAACGCTGCCGTCCCGATTGACGATCGTCGCGTTGGCAGCGGTCGGCGCCTCCACCGGGTTGAAACCGCCAGATCCGAAATAGAGCACGCCGCTGTTGTCGAAGCTGGCGTTTGCCGCCGTGCTGTTCTGGAAAAAGGCGACCTGACCGCCCGCGAGCGTGACGATCGTTGCGGAAGCCGCGGATGAGGACTCGAAAAACTGCGTCGAGCCGCCATTGGTGCCGTTGGTGATGGTGACCTGCCCCGCATTGGTGTGGCCCAGAAACACCGCGGCACCGCCGTTGGAGTTGTCGATCACGGCCTTGGCGGCCGTGCTGGTGTCGGAGCCGCCGGGAGGACCAAACGCGTCGCCGAACACCACAGTGCCGCCGTTGGTGTTGGTGAATCTGGCGTTGCCGGCAGAACTGGTGTCGCGGAAGATCGTGAGCGCACCATTGGTGTTGCTCACGGTGGCATTGCCCGCGGTGCTGCTGTCGCGAAACTCCGTGATGCCGAAATTCTGGTTGACGATCGTCGCCGTCGACGCCGTGGTGGAATTGTAGAACGTCGTGGTGGCGATCCCGTTGAAGCCGTCGTTGACGATCTTGGTGATGCCGGCCGTGTTGGCGTTGACGATGTCGAACTTGCCGTCGACGGCGACCTCGCCGACGATTGAGGCGGTGTGGCTGGCGTCGCCGAGTTGCAACGTCGCGCAATCGCAGATCGTGGTGCCGCCGGTGTAGGTGTTGGTGCCTGTTAGCACTACGCGGCCGAGACCGCCCGAATTGTCCAGCACCGTCAGCTTGCCGGGGCCGTTGCCGTCGGCGATGTTGCCGGCGATCGTGAGCGTGACGCCATTGGCGTCGATCGCGCTGCCGATGGCCGACGTATTGATCTTGAAGTTGTTGCTGAAAGTCAGGTTGCCGAGGCCGTCGGCCTGAAACGAGGCATTGTCGAGCGTGACGCTGCCTGACCCGACCGAGCTGTTGTTGCCGACGACGACGGTCGTATCGACCACCAGCGTCCCGCCGGAATAGGTGTTGGCGCCGGAGAGCTGTACGTTGGAGAACGCGGACGCCGACGAATCGATCAGGCGCAGAACGCCGGCGCCGGCACCGTCGGCGATCACGCCCTGGAGATTGACCTGGGCGCCGTTCGCATCGACCGTGCCGCCGGCCGCATTGACCGCGATGTTGTTGGCGAAGGCGACGCTCGAGACCGTCGGCGACTGCATCTGGAACGTGCCGCCATTGAGCGTGATGGTGCCGGTGCCGACCGAATCCGCATTCGTCACCTGCACGGTGCCGGCCGAGATCACCGTGCCGCCGGAGTAGCCATTGGTCCCTGCGAGCACCAACGTGCTGCTGCCGAGCAGCTGCACCATCGCGCCGGGCGCAAATCCGTCGTTGATGTTGGCGCTGATGGTGATGGTCTGGCCGCTGTTGGCCCGGTTGATCAGGCCGCCGCTCGGCCCCGTCAGGGCGAAGTTAACCGGGTTGCCGCTGATCGTGTAGGACTGCGAATTGGCGGTGAAGGTCCACGAGTCCAGCAGCATCGGGCCAGCGCCGATCGTGACCGTCGCCGATCCCGTCGAATCGAAAATGGCGGATTGGGTCGGGAGGATCGGCGGCGCGCCGGGCGACGTCGTCGACCAGTTGGTCGGGAGCTGGTAGTCGGCACTGCTCGTTGTGCTACCGCTGCCGCCCCAGGTGAAGCTCTGGGCCTGTGCCGAACTGGACGGCAACAGGCTTGCAGCCGCCGAGACGCAGACTGCCGAAGCCAGCACACCGCGAAACTGCCGAGCAAACGAAAAAAAGACCGAACCAAAATGCACTTAAATTGCCCCCAAACGCTCTACGGCGCTCTTGGGGCGAGATTAGCATGCTGCCAAACGCGCAATTGTTGATTGTGTCCGAAATCCTTCGATTCAGCTTCCGGAGGTCGAAGTTTCGGCCCCACTGTTGTACACCCGCAACGCTAGCGGAGGCTGGCCTCGCAACCAGCGCACGATTCTTGGTACTGTGGTCAGGGCGTTCGGCGACGGCTCGCTGGCCACGGTCAGCAGCTGCGACCGTCGGACGCGCTCGCGATGCGCGGTGTAGAGGCCCGAGGCGACGATGAAGCCGGCGCCGAGGATGGTCCAGCTGTCGGGCACTTCGCCGAAGATCAGGAAGCCGAGGATGCTGACCCACAGCAGCTGCGTGTAGGAGAACGGCGCCAGCACCGAGGCATCGCCATAGCGGAATGCCAGCACCACGATCCACTGTCCGACGGTGGACGCAACGCCGATCAGGATGCCGAACATGATGTCGTGCCAGCTCGGCGTGACCCAGACGAACGGCACCAGCGCGCTGACGATGGCGACGCCGACGATGGACGAATAGGTCATCACGGTGATCGGGCGCTCGCTGCCGCTCATCATGCGCGTCAGGATCAGCGTGCCGGCCCAGGCCAGCGCCGAGACGAGCGGGAAGATCGCGGCGGGATGGAACGCGCTGGTGCCCGGCCGCAGGATGATGAACACGCCGGCGAGGCCGACCGCGGTCGCGATCCAGCGTCGCATGCCGACCCTCTCACCGAGGAAAGCGATCGACAGCGCGGTGACGAACAGCGGCGAGACGAAGCTGGTGGCCGAGGCTTCGGCGATCGGCAGGAAGCCGAGCCCCGTGATGAAGATCAGCGAGGAACCGAGCAATGCGGCGCCGCGCAGCACGTGCAGCCCGGGACGGCTGCTGCGCAGCGCGAACAGCGGCGAGCCCGGCAGCATCGCCGGCGTCATGATCATCGCGAACACCAGGAAGCGGATCCAGGCGATCTCGATCGAGGGCAGCGTGGAGGAGAGATATTTTGCCGTGACGTCGGAGGTGCCCAGGAACACGGTCGACAGCAGGATCAGCGCGATGCCCTTGAACGGCCGGTCGGTGCGGGCGGGCGCCTTGCTTGTCGCTGCGGGCGCGGTCTTTGCGGGCAATGAAAGGGGAACGCTGTCCAGCCTGGCGGCCACGGCTGCGGGGGGCGGTGTCACGGCAATCTCGAAGGCAAAATAAAGGGAATCTGCTCCGCGTACAAAACGCCAATTCCGCCGCAAGAACAATGCCCGAAAACGGGACTCCGATATGCACCAGCGCGCGCGACCGCCCGCCGCAGGCTGTGTGCCGCCGCAACTGCAACAGTTTGTTAAGAACTGTGTGAAGCGGAACGCGCTCAGAGCATCGGCAGCGAGCGCGGCTTCGGCCCGCGCGGGAACGCGGCATCGAGCGCGGCAAGTTCCTCGGCGCTGAGCTTGAGCTTGCCGGCGGCAGCATTCTCCGCCGCGTGGTCCGCGTTCGACGCCTTCGGAATCGCGAGCACTGACGGCAGCCGCGTGAGGAAGCTCAGCGCGACCTGGCGCGGCGTTGCCTTGTGCGCCTGCGCGATCGATTGCAGCACCGTGCCGGCCTTGCTCGACGGCGCGGGAAAATCATTGTGACCGAACGGCGAGTAGGCGACGACGGCGACACCGTGCTGCTCGCACCACGGGATCACGGCATGCTCGATGGCGCGCTCCTGCAGATGGTAGAGTACCTGGTTGCAGGCGATCGTGCCCTCACCCGCGACATCGAGCAGTTCGTCGAGATCCTCGGTGTCGAAATTGCTGACGCCCCAGGCGCGGATCTTGCCGGCCGCGATCAATTCGTCGAACGCCGCGACCGTCTCTGCAAGCGGAGTGGTTCCGCGCCAGTGCAGCAGATAGCAATCGAGGCGATCGGTCTTCAGCCGCTTCAGCGAGCGCTCGCAAGCGGTGATGGTGCCGCGTCGCGAGGCGTTGCTCGGCAGGACTTTCGAGACCAGGAACAGCTCGTCGCGGCGGCCTGACATCGCATCTGCGATCACAAGCTCGGCGTCGCCATACATCTCGGCGGTGTCGATATGCGTCATGCCGGCATCGATGCCGCGCTTCAGCGCAGCGACGGCCACCTTGCGGTCACCGCGATCGAGATACCAGGTGCCCTGCCCGATCACCGAGACCTGCGGGCCGCTGTCGCCGAATTTTTTTGTCTGCACGATCGCCTCGTTCTGCGTGTTCGCTCTTGTCCCCGCGCAAAGATAGAGGAAAGAGACGATCGTGTCTCCACAGTGTCGTCCCTGCGAACGCAGGGACCCATAACCACAAGAGTCAATTGTAGAGGCCGCTGCGGCCCCAGCGTGTTCCAACAACGCGGATTTGGGGTTATGGGTCCCGGCCTTCGCCGGGACGACAGCTGTTATGCGACGCGTTCTCGCGCAATCCCATCAGTGCGGGCCCGCCTACCCGCCCCCGTTTGACGGCGTTGCGCATCGTCAAACGTTGAGGTTCATCCACACCGCCTTCGGCTCGGTAAAGTTATCGAGCGCGGCGGTGCCGTGCTCGCGGCCGAGGCCGGAATCGCGCTCGCCGCCCCACGGCAACCGCACATCGGTGTAGCCATAGGTGTTGATCCACACCGTCCCGGCGCGGGCCTTCTTGGCGAAGCGCTGCACGCGGCCCATATCGGCGCTCCAGACGCCGGCGGCGAGGCTGTAGGCGGTGCCGTTGGCGATGCGCAGCGCATCGGCCTCGTCCTTGAACTTGATCACGCTGACGACGGGGCCAAAAATCTCCTCCTGCGATATGCGCATCTCGTGCGCGACGTTGGCGAACACCGCGGGACTGATGAAATAGCCGCGGTCACCGACCCGCGCGCCGCCGGTGGCCAGCAGCGCGCCCTCATGTTTGCCGATCTCGACGTAATCGAGGATCGAGCGCATCTGCTTCTCGGAGATGACCGGCCCGAGCGCGGTGGCGCGATCTGCGGGATCGCCGACCCGCAACGCCTCGGCGCGGGCGACCAGACGCTCGACCACCTCGTCATAGGCGTTCTCCTGCACCAGCACGCGCGAGCCGGCCGAGCAGACCTGCCCGGCGTTGAAGAAGATGCCGGCAGCCGCGGCTTTGGCGGCGGCTTCGAGATTGGCATCGTCGAAGATCACATTGGCGGACTTGCCGCCGAGCTCGAGCGAGACCCGTTTGAAGTTGCCGGCGGCGCCCTTCATGATGCCGCGGCCGACGCCGGGCGAGCCGGTGAACGTCACCTTGTCGACATCGGGATGATTGACCAGCGCATCGCCGACGACACGGCCGGGGCCGGTCACGATGTTGAGCACGCCCTTCGGCAACCCGGCCTCGAGCGCGAGCTCGCCGATCCTGAGCGCCGACAGCGAGGTCAGCTCGGCCGGCTTCATCACCACCGTGCAGCCACAGGCGAGAGCCGGCGCGAGCTTCCACATGCCGATCATCAGCGGGAAATTCCACGGCACGATGGCGGCGACCACGCCGACCGGCTCGCGCACCGTATAGGTCAGCGCGTCGTCGCGCGCCGAGACCACATCGCCGCTGATCTTGTCGGCCCAGCCGGCGTAATAGGTCAGCGTGTCGATGGCCGCCGGAAAATCCTGGCGCAGCACCGCCGATATCGGCTTGCCGGCATCGAGGCTCTCCAGCGCTGCGATTTCATCGGCGTGCTGCTTCAGCAGCTCGGCCCATCGGAGCAGAATGTGGCCACGCTCGGCCGCGCGCATGGTGCGCCACGGTCCCTCGAAGGCGCGGCGGGCAGCCGCCACGGCACGGTCGACATCCGCCTCGTTGCCTTCGGCGACGGTCGCGATCACCTGCTCGGTGGCGGGATTGAGCGACGTGAAGGTGTTTCCGGACAGCGAACGGACGCGAGCGCCGTCGATCAGCAGCAATTCGTCCCTGATGGTCGTCGCGCGGCGGGCGTCACGCTCATAGTCATATGCAACAGACATCATATTTCCTCCTCGTGTTGTCACTCAACCTAGGAGGCTTTGATCGGCAGTAAATATGATATCTTGTGCCTATTGGCATGCCAGGATATGAAGTCAAATTCATAATTGGTGGCCACCATGCTGCAGATCGAGATCGAGACCGTCTGGCGATTCCGGAAGGAGGACAGCCCGCAGACCGCGGTCGTGATGCTCGGCATCCTCAACGAGATCAGGAAGACCGGGAAGATCACCAGCGCCGCCAACGACGCGCAGCTGTCCTACCGCCATGTCTGGAACCTGATCGAGCAATGGACCGGCTTCTTCGGCGTGCCGCTGGTGGAGACGCAGCGCGGCAAGGGCTCGAAGCTGACGCCCTTCGGCGAGAAGCTGGTGTGGGCCGGCGAGCGCATGCAGGCGCGGCTCGGGCTGCAGCTCGAGAACCTCGCGCAGGAACTGGTCACCGAGATCAAGCCGTTTCTCGAGCAGCGGCCGTCGGTGATCCGGGTCCATGCCAGCCACGGCTTTGCGGTGTCCAAGCTGCGCGAGTTCCTCGACCGCGCAGGCGGCGTGGGCGTCGATCTGCGCTATGTCAGCAACCAGAACTCGCTGGTCTCGCTGGCGCAGGGCGCCTGCGATCTCTCCGGCGTGCATCTGCCGCGCGGCGAACTACGCGCGCAAGGCATCAAGGCCTGCCGCGAATGGCTCGATCCGCGCGAGGACCGCGTCATCAATTTCGTGACGCGCGAGATGGGCCTGATGGTCAAGCGCGGCAACCCGCTGAAGATCACGTCGCTGAAGGACCTGGTCGAGCGCAAGGCCCGCTTCGTCAACCGCGACCATGATTCCGGCACGCGGCTGCTGTTCGATCAATTGCTGGCGCTGCACAAGATCCCGGAAGGGCGGATCAACGGCGCCCAGCACATGGAATTCACCCATGCGGCGGTCGCCGCCTATGTCGCGAGCGGCATGGCGGATGCGAGCTTCGGCGTCGAGGCCGCGGCGCGGCAGTTCGGGCTCGATTTCATCCGCCTGCTCACGGAAGATTATTTCTTCGTCTGCAAGCGCGCCTTCCTCGAGACCGAGCCGATGCAGCGGGTGCTCGACATCATGAAGAGCAGCGAGTTCCACAAGGCGGTGGGCGCCCTTCCCGGCTATGTCGCCTCCAACACCGGCGCCGTCAGCGCCGTGAAGGAGTTTCTCGAGAAGCTGCATTCGGACCGCTGATCGGCCACACCCGGCGGCGGCCGACCTGGTGGCCGTCGATCCTTCGGGACTCGCGCCAGGTGCGATGACGAGGAACGACAGACACGAAGATATCTAGCCGAGGCCGCCGATGTCGGCGACCAGCACCGAGCCCGTCACCGATTCCGTGATGTAAAGACGGTCGCGGTTGGCGCCGCCGATCGCGACGTTGGTGCAGCTCGGCCCGGCGCAGGACTTGATCCGCGCGATGCACTCGCCGTTCGGCGCGAACACGAAGACGTGGCCGAGCGAGGCGTGCGCGACGAACAGCCGACCGGCGGCGTCCATCGTCATGCCGTCGGGCCCGCTCGGGCCGAACAGCGAGCAGAAGCGGCCGACCTTGGAGACGCTGCCGTCCTTCATGAATGGCGCGCGCCAGACCGCATTGTCGCGCGTCATGGCGACGAACAGCACCGCTTCGTGCGGATCGAGCACCAGGCCGTTCGGGCTGATGCCGGTGTCGATCAGGCAGTCGAGCGCGCCGCTCACCCGCAGCCGATAGACGCGGCCGGTCGGATCGTGCAGTCCGGTCTGGCCCTGATCGGTGAAATAGATGTCGCCGTTCGAGGCGATGTGCAGGTCGTTGCAGCCGCGGAACGATTCCGAATTGCGCGAGCGCAGCAGCGGCGTGACCTCGCCCGATTTGGCATCGAGCTCCATCAGCCCGTGCCGATAGTCGGCGATCAGGATGCGGCCCATCGGATCGATCTTCAGCCCGTTCGGCCAGCCGTCATATTCGGCGACCTGCGTCCATGACTTGTCCGGCGCGATCCTGAAGATGCGGCCGAACGGAATGTCGACGATGTAGAGATTGCCTGACGCGTCGAAAGACGGTCCCTCGATGAAGCAGTCCGTCACCGCACCCGGCCGGTTGGCGTCGGCCCATTCGCTTGCCACCTTGCGGCGGAATTCGGCGGGAACCGCGGAGAAGATTTCGGTCGGGATCAGTTTCGGCGGCGTTTCCAGGAACATCATTTTTCGGTTCACCCGTTGGCGGAACGGGGTGGACCATAGATCGATCCTTTCGTCATTGCGAGGAGCTCGCGATAAAACTGCAAAGCAGTTCTGCGCTGAAGCGACGAAGCAATCCATTATCGGCAAGCGGAGGTATGGATTGCTTCGCTTCGCTCGCAACGACGTGGATAGAGTTGCCGCTCGCAGCGGAACCGACGTCACGTGGCAAGCGCCGACGACGACCGCCCTACTCCGCCGCCCGTGGACCGCCGTAGGCTTCGGAAATCATATAGCCCGACAGCGTGCCGTAGGCCGCGGTCCATGCGGCGGCGACGTCAGGCGTCCAGGCGGGGCCAAGGCCCTTCTCCAAGGTCCAGAGCAATGCGCCGCCGACCACCGGATAATGCTCGGGCCTCGCGCCATAGTTGACATGACGCTTGGCGAGTGCACTCGCGGCCGGCAGGATCGTGTCGAGGTTGCTCAGCCCGTTGACGACGACGGCGAGCGTCGTCATCAACTTCTTGCGCTGCTCCTTCATGTCGGCGGGAAACATTGCCTTTACGGCTGGCGCGACCTCGAACAGACGGTCGTAGAAGATGACCGCAGCTTGCTCCGAGATCGGCGCGACCTTGCCAAAGCTTTCCTGAACCAGCTTGATTTGGGCCGGATTCATCTCGACTCTCCTCGGTTCTGAAATGAATTCTGAAACGATTTTTCAAAATGCGAGCATTGGTAACCCCGTCCGGCGTTTCGGTTCAAAGCGGAAACGCGCTTGCCGTCGACGTGATCATCACGCCGCCTCGACGAAGCTGTGGCGCTCATAGAGGAATTCGAGCACGCGCTGCCGGCACTTCAGGTAGCCTTGGTTGGTCGCGAGCTCGAGCCGCTTGCGCGGCCGCGCCAACGGCACCTCGAGCACCTCGCCGATCCGCGCACTCGGACCGTTGGTCATCATGACGATGCGGTCCGACAGCAGCACCGCCTCGTCGACGTCGTGGGTGATCATCAGGATGGTGTTGCCGAGCTTCTGGTGCAGCGCCATCACCGAATCCTGCAGATGCGCGCGGGTCAGCGCGTCGAGTGCGCCGAACGGCTCGTCGAGCAGCAGCACCTTCGGCTCCATCGCGAGCGCACGCGCGATGCCGACGCGCTGCTTCATGCCGCCCGAGATCTCGCTCGGCCGCTTGTCCTTGGCATGCGCCATCTGCACGAGGCTGAGATTGTGCATCACCCAGGCATCGCGCTCGGCCTTGCTCTTGATCCTTGCAAACACCTTGTCGACGCCGAGCTTGACGTTCTCGTAGACGGTGAGCCAAGGCAGCAGGCTGTGGTTCTGGAACACCACGGCCCGATCCGGTCCCGGCGAATTGACCTCGCGGTTCTCCAGCAGCACGCCGCCATTGGTGGCGCCGGTAAGGCCGGCGACGATATTGAGCAGGGTCGACTTGCCGCATCCGGAGTGACCGATGATCGAGACGTATTCGCCCTTCTCGATCGTCAGGTTGATGTCCTTCAGCACCTCCGTGGTGGCGCTGCCGCGGGTGAAAGTCTTGTCGATGTGATCGAGCTTCAGATAGGCCTGCATGACTTACTCCTCAGTTCGCCGCCGTGCCGCGGGTCACGATCTTGCCCAGCCCCGCGATCAGGCGGTCGAGCACGAAGCCGATGATGCCGACATAAAACAGCGCCAGGATGATCTCGCTGATATGCGAGGAATTCCACGCGTCCCAGATGAAGAAGCCGATGCCGACGCCGCCGATCAGCATTTCCGCGGCGACGATCGCGAGCCAGGACAGGCCGATGCCGATGCGCAGGCCGGTGAACATGTAGGGCGCGGCCGCCGGGATCATGATCTTGGTGAAGAACTCCAGCGGATTGAGCTGCACGACCGCCGCGACGTTGCGGTAGTCCTGCGGGATGTTGCGGATGCCGACCGCGGTGTTGATGATGATCGGCCACACCGAGGTGATGAAGATGACGAAAATCGCCGAGGGCTGGCCGTCGCGGAACGCGGCGAGCGACAGCGGCAGCCAGGCGAGCGGCGGGATCGTGCGCAGCACCTGGAACAGCGGATCGAGCCCGCGCATCGCCCAGACCGATTGTCCGACCAGCGTGCCGAGCGCGATGCCCGCGATCGCCGCGAGCGAATAGCCGTAGGCGACGCGCTGCAGGCTGGCGGAGAGATGCCAGAACAGGCCCTTGTCGATGCCGCCATTGTCGAAGAACGGATCGAGGATCAGCTCCTTGGTGTCCTTGAACACTTTCGACGGCGGCGGCAGGCTGGAGCCGGCGCGCCGGCAGATCAGCTCCCACACCACCAGCAGCAGCGCAACCACGATCAGCGGCGGCACCACGCGCGCCGCGGTCTCCTTGGCCATCCTGGCGTAGGCCTCGGCGCGCGGCGCGCGCTTCGGCGTCATGGTCACGACCGGCGCCGCGGCAGTGGCCGGCGGGATCGCCACCGCCGACACTTCAGTCTTCATGGCAGGCATCGACATTGAACGAAAATCTCCGTGGTCAAAAAAGGAGAGCCGCGCTGCTCGCGCGGCTCGCTCAAATCAGACGTCAACACGCTTGATGGACAACGACTTCAGATAGGCGGCGGGATCGGCGGGATCGAACACCTTGCCGTCGAAGAAGGTTTCCTTGCCGCGCGAGGTCGAGGCTGGAATGTCGGACACGCCAAGCTCCTTGGCGGCCTCCTTCCAGAGATCCTCACGGTTCACCTTGGCGATCAGCGCCTTGGTGTCGAAGCCTGCCTCGTACTTGCCCCAGCGGATGTCCTCGGTGAGGAACCAGAGGTCGTGGCTTTGATAGGGATAAGAGGCGTTGTCGCTCCAGAACCGCATCTGCTGCGGCGAATTCTCGACCACGCGGCCGGTGCCGTAGTCGAACTTGCCCTTCATGCGGTCGGTGATGTCCTCGACCGGGCAGTTGATCCACTGCCGCTTGGCGCAGATCGCCGCGGCCTCCTCGCGGTTCTCCGCCTTCTCGCACCACTGCTGGGCTTCCATCACCGCCATCAGCAGCGCCTTCGCGGCCTTCGGATTCTTGTCGACCCAGGCGGCGCGCAGACCGAACGATTTCTCCGGATGCTTGTCCCAGAGCTCGCCGGTCGTGATCGCGGTATAGCCGATGTCCTGATGGATCAGCTGCAGATTCCACGGTTCGCAGACGCAGAAGCAGTCCATCGTGCCGACCTTCATGTTGGCCACCATCTGCGGCGGCGGCACCACGATGGTCTCGATATCCTTGTCGGGATCGATGCCACCGGCGGCGAGCCAGTAGCGGATCCAGAGATCGTGCGTGCCGCCGGGGAAGGTCATCGCGGCCTTCACTGCCTTGCCGGAAGCTTTCTTCTTCTCCAGCGCCGCCTTGAACGGCGCGGTGTCGATGCCGACCTTGAGATCGGCATATTCCTTGGCGACCGAGATGCACTGGCCGTTCAGGTTGAGCCGCGCCATGATGTACATCGGCGTCGGCTGATTGTTCTGCGTCACCTTGCCGGCCGAGATCAGATACGGCATCGGGGTCAGAATATGCGCGCCGTCGATGCCGTTGCCCTCGGAGCCGAGCACGAGATTGTCGCGCGTGGTGCCCCACGAGGCCTGCTTCTGCACCTCGACATCGGGCATGCCGTATTTGGCGAAGATGCCCTTCTCCTTGGCGACGAACAGCGGTGAGGCATCGGTCAGCGCAATGAAGCCGAGCTTGGCGCCCTTCACCTCGGGACCGGCGCCCTGCGCGAACGCACCAGCGGGAAAGTTGAGCTTGGCCGCGGCGAGCAGCGCGGCGGCGCCGCTGGTTGCCTTCAGGAACTGGCGACGGTTGATCGCGTGGCCTGAGGGCTTGTTGGTGGGCTTGGTCATCGGTCGTCCTTTGCGTCGTTGCGTTGCGGTGATGCGGCTTTGCGTCGAGCGCCCTCCTTCGGGTGGCGACGCGCGCAGGGCGCAAAAGGGCGTGCACCGGGGAGGCCCCGGTCTGGCGGCGTCAGAAATCCGATGGGGTAGCCTCGAGGGACGGCTTCAATGGCGTCGGCTAATGATTATTCAAGCCTTGTGCCAACCTACCGCAGCGCAAAAATCGATTTTGATGCAAAGCCTTGCGCAACATGTCGCAGCACGTGCGAATTTTCCGCGCGCTCCCAAAATTTGCGATTCGCTCAATTCTTGTGCGACGCACAAGAATTGAGCAGGCGCGTTCGGGAAACCAATCAGGCGTCTTCGGTGACCTTGGTGCCGAGCGGCGCGGGCGCCATTCCGCCGCCGGGCTTCACGTGGAATTCGTAGGTCATCAGGCTCCACGGCCCATCCGATTGCTGGCCATCGGGCATCACAGGATCGGTGCGCCTCTCGACCTTGGCGATCAATTCATCCTTCACGCCGAACACGACGTCGGAATCGATGTATTTGTCGCCCTCGACGAAGACATGCGTGATCAGCGGCTCGTGGCCCTTGGCGTTGACCAGGAAGTGCACATGCGCCGGCCGCATCGGGTGACGGTTGGTCTGCGTGATCATCTGCCCGACCGGGCCGTCGGTCGGGATCGGATAGCTGCACGGCACGATGGTGCGGAAGAAGAAGCGGCCGTCGTCATCGGTGATGAAGCGCGCCCGCGACGACGGACCTTCGGTGGCATAGCTCGGCTTCTGCGAGTCATAGAATCCGTCATCGTCCGCGTGCCAGACATCGACCGGCACATTGGCCAGCGGCTTGCCGTCGAGGTCGGTGACGCGGCTCTGCACGAACATGCGCTCGCCGGGCAGGCTTGCCGAGATGTCGGTGCCGTGCGGCGTCACCTTGTGCTCGCCGACATAGAACGGGCCGAGCACGGTGGTCTCGGTCGCGCCGTCGCGATCGCGATGGTTGACCGCGTCGACCAGCATCGACACGCCGAGCACGTCGGACAGCAGGATGAACTCCTGGCGGATGTCGGTGCACTTCTGCCCGGTGCGGGTCAGGAAGCCGATCGCGAGGTCCCATTCCTCGAAGGTGAGATCGGTCCTGCGCACATAATCGTGCAGCGACTTCACCAATTCTTGCAGCAGGAACTTGGCCCGCGGATCGGGTGTCTGGTCGAAGCTACGGATGACGGCGGCGGTGAGCTCGGTTTCGTTGAACTGGGTCATCTCGGCGTTTCCCTTGACGGATACCTTGGGCCCCTTGGGGGGGCGCGATTGCAGGGGCGACCGTACACCACCAGCTCAACGCCGGTAAGCGGCAGCGGATTGGTGCGGCAGACACTTTTCGGCTATCAAGGCTGCCTTGCAAGCCGGAGAAACGCCTGATGCTAGCCCCCACGCCTGCCTCGCCCGAATCCGCGGGAATGTCGACCACTGCCCTCAACCGCCTCGAAGCGCATCTGAAGAGCCGCTACATCGACGCCGGCCGTTTTCCCGGCACGCAGGTCCTGATCTATCGCCGCGGCAAAATCGTGCATTCCACGGTCCAGGGCTTTGCCGATCTCGAGCGCAAGGTGCCGGTCAAGGACGACACCATCTTCCGCATCTATTCGATGACCAAGCCGATCACGTCGGTCGCCTTCATGATGCTGGTCGAGGAAGGCAAGGTCGCGCTCGACGAGCCGGTCGCGAAATACATTCCGGAATGGAAGAACCTCGGCGTGTTCGTCGCCGGCACCGCGCCCGCCTTCTTGACCCGCCCACCGACGCGGCCGATGCAGATCGTCGACCTCTTGCGCCACACCTCGGGCCTCACTTACGGCTTCCAGCAGCGCTCTAATGTCGACGCGGCCTATCGCGAGAAGAAGATCGGCGAAGTCATCAAGGCCGGCACGCTCGACGGCATGATCGAGGACCTGGCGAAGATCCCCCTGGAGTTCTCGCCGGGCGAAGCCTGGAACTACTCGGTCTCGACCGACGTGCTCGGCTATCTCGTCGGCAAGATCTCAGGTGTGCCGTTCGAGCAATTCCTGAAGGAACGCATCTTCAAGCCGCTCGGCATGAACGACACGGATTTCTTCGTGCCGGCCGACAAGGCGCATCGGTTTGCCGCCTGCTATTCCGCCGATCCGCAGGGCGGCTTCAACCCGCTCGCCGCCGAGCGCAAGGGCACACTGACGCTGCAGGACGATCCGACCACCAGCTCGTTCCTGGCGCCGCCTTCGCTGATCTCGGGCGGCGGCGGACTGTGCTCGACCGCGGCCGACTACCTGACCTTCTGCCTAGCACTGCTCAATGGCGGCGAGCTCGGCGGCGTCAGGCTGCTCGGCCCGAAGACGCTGAAGCTGATGACCTCGAACCATCTGCCCGGCGGGGTCGACCTGCCGGCGATGTCGCGCTCGATGTTCGCCGAAGCCGCCTATAACGGCATCGGCTTCGGCCTCGGCTTCGCCGTCACCATGCACCCGGCGCAGACGCTGATCGCCGGCAGCCCGGGCGAATTCAACTGGGGCGGCGCCGCGACGACATCGTTCTTCATCGACCCGGCCGAGGAGCTGATCACGATCTTCATGACCCAGGTGCTGCCGTCGAGCGCCTATCCGCTGCGCCGCGAGCTGCGTACCATGGTCTACGCCGCGATCACCGAGAGCAGCCTCTGACATGACGTCATTCCGCGGCGCATCCTCCTCGTTCGAGCATGATCCTTTCGGAAAACCGCTTCACACTTTTCCGGATCATGCTTTGGGCGCCGCGGAACTTTTCCGATAACCAACTGTTTCCTTTGGCGGACTTTTCCCGCCTCCCCTAAGCTCACAGCGAATGGGCACCGACCTGGGGACATCGTGCCGAAACTGACATTGCCAGTCCGTCTCGCGCTTCTGGTCGCGGGAACGATGTTGCCGCTGATCATTTTCGCGGTCGGGATTGTCTTCCACAATTATCAGCAGGATCGCCAGGCGGCCACGCAGCGCGTGCTGGAGACGGCGCGCAGCATCCGCCTGCTGCTCGATGCGGAAATGCAGCGCATGACCGGCGGGCTGCAGGTGCTGGCGCTGACCAACTCGCTGCGCAACAGCGACTTCGACAACTTCCGCCGCGTCGCGGTCGGCTTCATCGATCAGTACGGCAAGGACGGCGTGGTGCTGGTGGCGGACCGCGCCGGACGCCAGGTGTTCTCCTCGCTGACGCCGGACACCGCGAGCCTGCCGCCGCGCAACAATCTCGAGATCCTCGAGAAGGTGTTCACGACGCGGCAGCCGCAATACTCCAACCTGTTCTTCGGCGCGGTGAAGCAGCGGCTGATCATCACGGTCGAGGTGCCGGTGATGCGCGACGGCGAGGTGCTTTACGACATCTCCTTCAGCCCGCCGATCGAGGTGTTCCAGGCCATCATCGAGAAGCAGCGCCTCAACCAGGACTGGACCATCTCGATCTTCGACAGCGACGGCGTCAACCTGGCGCGGGTGCCAAACCCGCAGGCGACCATCGGCCAGCGCGCCTCGCCATCGCTGTTTGCCGAGATGTTCCGCCAGAGCGAGGCGACGCTGCCGACCGTCTCGCTGGAAGGCGTGGCGCTGATCACCGGCTTCACCCGATCGCGCGTCACCGGCTGGACCGTCGCCGCCGGCATCGCGGAGAACTCGCTGGTGGCGCCGCTGTGGCGCTCGCTGGCGATCACCAGCGTGATCGGCGGCGTCCTGCTGCTGGTCGGGCTCGGCTTTGCGGTGCGGATGGCGACCACGATCGCGCGCGGCGAGATGCTGCACGACCTGCTGATCGAGGAGCTCAACCACCGCGTCAAGAACACGCTGGCGATCCTGCAATCGATCGCCACGCAGACCTTCCGCAGCGCAAGCCGCACCGAGCGCGACAAGTTCGAGGGGCGGCTCGGCGCGCTGGCGGAGGCGCACAATCTGCTCTCGACCGACAAATGGCAGGGCTCCGACTTCCAGGACGTGGTCAGCCGCGTGCTGCGGCCCTATCTCTTGAACACGTCCGAGCGGGTCAAGATGTTCGGACCCCGCGTGCCGCTGTCGCCCCGGCTTGCTTTGGTGCTGTCGATGATCCTGCATGAGATGGCGACCAACGCCGCCAAATATGGCGCGCTGTCCAACGACACCGGCACGGTGACGCTGGACTGGGAGATCGTCAACGAGAGCCCCGGACCGAAGCTGCGGATGATCTGGACCGAGACCGGCGGCCCGCCGGTCACCGCGCCGGTCCAGCGCGGCTTCGGCTCCCGCCTGATCGAGCGCAGCGCCCGCGACCAGCTCGGCGGCGAGGCCACCGTGGATTTCCTGCCCCACGGCGTCGTCTACAGCGTGACCAGCGCCCTCGAAATCGACGGCTGACCGGGCAGGCGTGGCCGATCCTGCGACATCTTGGCACGCAAGTTGCTACGTAGGGCGGGTTCGGCGCTGGAACCAGGGGGAAGTCATGTCGACCATCGCAGCGGAAGCGACAATTGCACGCAAGCCGCTCTACACATCACTGTTCGTGCAGGTGCTTGTCGCGCTGCTGCTCGGCATCGTCATCGGCATGGCCGCGCCCGATTTCGCGATCGGGTTGAAGATCTTCAGCGATGCCTTCCTGAAGCTGATCTCGATGATCGTGGCGCCGATCGTGTTCTGCGTCGTCGTGCACGGCATTGCGGGTGCCGGCGACCTCAAGAAGGTCGGCCGGGTCGGCGTCAAGGCGCTGGTCTATTTCGAAGCGATGACGACGGTCGCGCTCGTGGTCGGCCTGCTGCTCGCCTATCTGTTCGGCCCCGGCCACGGCATGAACATCGACACCTCGACGCTGGATGCCAAGGCGCTCGGCAACTATGCCAGCAACGCACAGAAGCTGAAGGGCGAGGGCATCGGCAGCTTCCTGCTCAACATCATCCCGACCACCTCGTTCGACGCGCTGTCGCGCAACGACGTGCTGCAGGTGTTGTTCTTCGCGATCATCTTCGGCGTCAGCCTGGCGCTGGTCGGCGGCGAGAAGGGCGAGAAGATCTCCTCCTTCATCGACGCGGTCTCGACCGTGCTGTTTCGCGCCATGGGCCTGATCGTGCGCTTCGCTCCGATCGGCGTGCTCGGCGCCGTCGCCTATACGGTCGGCAAATACGGCGTCGGTTCGCTGAAGCAGCTGCTGTCGCTGGTCGCGCTGTTCTACGTGTCGGTCGCGATCTTCGTGCTCGGCGTGCTCGGCGCCGTGATGGCGCTCGCCGGCATCAACATCCTCAAGTTCCTCGGCTACCTGCGCGAGGAGCTGATGATCGTGGTCGCCACGGCATCGTCCGACGCGGTGCTTCCGCAGGTGATGCGCAAGCTGGAGCGTTTCGGCGTCAAGGATTCGGTGGTCGGCCTCGTGATTCCGACCGGCTATTCCTTCAACCTCGACGCCTTCTCGATCTACCTGACGCTTGCGGTCGTCTTCATCGCGCAGGCGACCAACACGCCGCTGTCGTTCGGCGATCTGATGCTGGTGCTCGGCGTGTCGTTGATCACCTCGAAGGGTGCGCACGGCGTGCCCGGCTCGGCGATCGTCATCCTGGCAGCGACACTCAACGCCGTGCCGAGCATCCCGGCGATCGGCCTCGTGCTGGTGCTCTCGGTCGACTGGTTCATCGGCATGGCGCGCGCAGTCGGCAATTTGATCGGCAACTGCGTCGCCACCGTCGTGGTCGCGGCATGGGAAGGTGACCTCGACCGCGACAAGGCCCGTCGCGTGCTCGAAGGCGCCGAGGCGGTTGACGTGACTGCGGGCTGACCCGCGCGCCCCAAAGCGAGCAGCGTCCCGCGCGTGACGCGGGGCGCGACCTACTTGATCAGCCTCAAATACGGCGGCAGTTGCCGGGTCGTCGATTGTTCCTGGACGGGCTCGTCCGACGCGATCATGTCACAGAGGGCCTTCAACTCGGAATCGGTCACCTTGTGGAGCTCCATCCGAAGCTCGAGGATGGCAAGGGACAACAGCCGCGCCGTCTCCGTGTTCGCCCGGTCGGTCAGGAACGCCTGACATTCCTCCAGCGTTGCGAGCAGCGCCAGCAACCGTTCTTCCGTGTTTGCGACCGGCATATCTTCAACTCCCGAAGCCGCGAGGTAGAGTCGAGGCCTTCCCCTCTTTCGCTTCATTGGCCCCTCCCGCCAGAGTTCGCCGGCTTGTCGTAGGCACATACTTGTTCCAGATGATCGAGAACTTTTGGGCAATTGTCCAGCAACATTCCGAAAGCCTGACTTGGACTTACGTCAAACTCTTGCAAATCGGATGATTCAGTCAAGCACTCGCCGGCCACTTCTCGACCTCAGGCTGCACTAGCTGGGGTTGCATCCACGCAACGACGCCCGTACAATATAGTGACCCGTAGAACTACGGGCACTGTGCATTGACGCCTATTATGCATGTACGCAAAATCTGTGTCGATCAAACTCGCGCTAGTTGTGGTTTGGTCAATATTTTGCCAAATGTAGAGGGCGGGGTGTCGACAGACACCTTGGCGCGGTCGACTTCAGGTAGTCGACCGAGTCGGTACTAGGGTGCTTCCGATGCGCTTTTGCGGTTGGATACCATCCCGCGATCTTCCTGGATTTCGTAGTTCAGACGAACTGGCGATCCACTCGAGCTTAACGCGGTACATCATGAACGTGTCTCTGACCCAGCCGGGCCAGGGATTCTCGATTTGAAGGACGGGTCACAAGAATGAACAGATCAGCAGCAAAGAAGATGAAGCAGCGCAGTGCCGGCAAGCCGGACATTGAGTTGGGCAAGCGGATTCGCCTGCGCCGTGTCGAGCAAAAGATCTCGCAGGCCGAACTCGGCGACAAGCTTGGCGTCAGCTTCCAGCAGGTTCAAAAGTACGAGAAGGGCGTCAATCGTGTCGGCGCTGCCCGCCTTCAGCAGATCGCGACGGCGCTGGATGTGCCGGTCACCTTCTTCTACGACGGCGACAACAAGGCCCGCGAAGTCGAGAGCCTGCTGTTCCTCGACAGCGCGTTCAGCCTCCGGTTGCTGCGCGCCTACAGCAAGATCAAGGATCAGACGGTGCAGCGTCAGCTGGTGTCGCTGATGGAATCGATCGCCGCCAACGAAGACTGAGCGCGGATCGGGTCGCGGCGCCGCGAACGCGATCCACCACACCGCAACGGCCGGTCCGCCGGCCGCCGCGGCCGCACATGCCGGTCGGGCCGAGGAGATGTCGAAGCGCTGCCATTGCCGATGGCAGCGCTTTTTCTTGAGACGCGTCTGTCTTTCAAGATTTTGTGATCCAGGCGGATAGCTTCAGTCCCCCGCGCCGGATGCGCGCTCATGAAGCGGCGACGAGCATCGCGTCATGATCTCATCGCTCCACGTGAGCATGCGCGCAGATCGCCGCGCTTTTCCAGTTCGCGCTCCGACTGCCCATCTCGCGCAGCGCAGGCGCGCGCAATGCGTCGCTATTCTGTCGCGCGGCCAATTGTCGCCCGCACATCGGGCGACCTCACAACTCCCGCATTTCCTCAGTTGAACCGGCGCCGCCAGAACCAAGTGCACAAGCCTGTCTTTTTTGTCGCAGCAACGAAGTGGCCCGCATGAACGTTTTCAGGCTTCAACCAAGGAGATCTCGATGAATATCAAGCTTGCCGTTATTGGACTCGCCGCGCTTGGAAGCGCAGCGTTGATGTCCGGCGCGGCATCCGCGATGCCCAACGGGCTTCCGCAAGCCAGTCACATCGCGGGCGAAACGTCCAATGTCGACAAGGTGCGACAGGTCTGCGATCGCTGGGGCCGCTGCTATTGGCGACCGGGCGCATACGGCTACTACGGACCGCGCCATCACGGATGGCATCATCGTCCGCACTTCCACCATCGCCCGCATCATTACGGGCACCGCCCTCATCACGGCGGACATCATGGTGGCCATCACGGCGGTGGACATCACGGCGGACACCATCGCTAATCATCAGCGAGGGGGCTTCGGCCCCCTCACCCTTCCGCTAGAGCGCTGCCAGCACCGCCCTCGCGACATCGGTCGTGCCGTTGCTGCCGCCGAACTCAAACGGCTTGATGCCGTCGGCGTAAACCTTGTCGACCGCGCGCTCGATCCGTTCTCCGGCCTCGGCGGCGCTTTCGAGTCCATGCTTGTCGGCGAGCCAGTCCAGCATCATCGCGGCCGACAGGATCATCGCCGTCGGATTGGCCTTGCCCTGCCCCATGATGTCGGGCGCCGTGCCGTGACACGGCTGAAACACCGCGTAGCGGTCGCCGATGTCGGCTGACGGCGCCATGCCCATGCCGCCGATCAGACCGGCGGTGAGATCGGACAGGATGTCGCCGAACATGTTCTCGGTCACCATGACGTCGAAGTCCCACGGACGCTTCACCAGCGCAGCCGCGGTCGCATCGATGTAGAGGTGGTCAGCCCTGACGTCGGGATGACGCTTCGCGGTCTCGTCGAAGATGTTCCGGAAGAATGCGAACGCCTTGAACACGTTCGCCTTGTCGACGCAGGTCAGCCCGCCATTGACCTTGCCGCGCGCCTTGCGGCGTTCGGCGAGCCGGAACGAAAACTCGAACAGCCGCTCGGAGGTGTGGCGCGTGATCACCATCGTCTCGCGCGCCTCGCTGTCGGTGACGACGCCCTTGCCCATCGAGGCGAACAGGCCCTCGGTCGATTCCCGGATCACGACGAGGTCGATGCCCCTTCGATCGGCGCCGACGATCGTGCTCGATACACCGGGGATCAATCGCGCGGGCCGCACGCCGGCATAGAGATCGAAGATCATGCGCAACTCGATCTGCGGCGCGATCTCGGTGTTGTCGGGGTAGCGCACCGACGGCAGGCCGCAGGCTCCGAGCAGGATCGCATCGGCCTCCTCGCACAGCCGGATCGTGCTCTCCGGCATCGACTTGCCGGTTTCCCTGTAATGGCCCGCGCCGGCCGGCGCCTCGGTGAAGCGGAATTTGAGACCGGCCGACGCCTCGATCCTGCGCAGCACGTCGAGCGCCGGCGCCATCACCTCGGGGCCGATGCCGTCGCCACCGAGGACGGCGATGTGAAGTGCGTCGTTGGCGGACATGGGATTCTCCGGAACACAACAGTCATTCCGGGGCGATGCGGTGCACCAGACCCGGAATCTCGAGATTCCGGGTCTGGTGCTGACGCACCATCCCGGAATGACGGCGACTCGATCTACGGCGTCAGCACCGCGCGGCCGACCAGCTGGCCCTTCTGCAGATTGGTCAGCGCCTCGTTCGCCTTTGCCAGCGGCATCGGCGTGACCGGGATCGCCGGAATCTTCTTGGTCCGCACGAGGTCGAGCAGCTCCTGGGTCTCGCGCAGATTACCGACATAGCTGCCCTGGATGGTGACCGCCTTGATCGGGATCAGCGGCAACGCCCAGGTTGCGCCACCACCGAACAGGCCGACGATCACGAGCTTGCCGCCCTTGGTCAGGCAGTCGAAGCCGAGTTGCGAGGTCTGTGCGTTGCCGACCAGATCGATCGCGGCACGGATCGGCTGGCCGGCCTTCTTGACGAGCTGTTCCAGCGCGTCGGGTGCCTTGCCGTCGACGGTCGCGAGCGCGCCGGCGGCTTCGGCCGCCTCGCGTTTCCTGGCGTCGATATCGACCACGATCGCGCCCTTGCCGCCCATCGCCTTCAACAGCGAGAGCGCCATCAGGCCGAGGCCGCCGGCGCCGAAGATCACGATCGGCGTATCGAGGTCCTTCTCGACCTTCTTCAGCGCGCTGTAGGTCGTGACGCCGGAGCAGGCGTAAGGCGCGGCCGTGACCGGATCGAGCCCCTTGAGGTTGAGCAGATACTTCGGATGCGGCACCGTCATGTGGTCGGCGTAGCCGCCATCGCAATAGACGCCGAGCGCATTCGGCTTGATCGCGCACATGTTCTCGTCGCCGCCGAGGCAGGTCGGGCACTTGCCGCAGCCGAGCCAGGGATAGGCCAGCGCGACATCGCCGACCTTGAGGCCGCCCTTGTCGGCGTCCTTGACGTCGGGCCCGAAGGCCACGATCTCGCCGACCGTCTCATGGCCCATCGTGCGCGGCAGCGAGACGCCGCGATCCTTCAGCGACAGCGGCTTGCGGCCGTGGCCGAGATCATAGCCGCCCTCCCAGATATGCAGATCGCTGTGGCAGACGCCGGCGGCCTTGACCTTGATCAGCACCTGCGTGCCCGACGGCTGCGGCGTCGGCTGATCGACCTCCTTCAAGGGGGCGTTGAAATCGACGACCTGGAAACTCTTCATCGCTGTTCTCCCGTAGCTTGTTCTTGCGGCGGACCTTGCCACGCCTGCCCGTCCGGGACAAACGCGGTGTCGGCCTCCGGATATTTAGATCAGGGGATGATGGCAAGCCGCGAACTGGCCGGACGCAACCACGCGCAGTTCCGGCACCTCGCTGGCGCAGCGCGCGTCGGCCCGCGGGCAGCGGGTGCGGAAGCGGCAGCCGGAGGGCGGCGCGATCGGCGACGGCGGCTCGCCGACCGGCACGCTTTGGGTCGGGCGGACATCCGGATCCGGCACCGGGATCGCCTCGATCAGCAGCGCGGTATAGGGATGCGCCGGCCGTGCAAACAGCTGCTCCGACGGGCCGACCTCGCAGAGCCGGCCGAGATACATCACCGCGACACGATCTGAGACCGCCTTCACCACGGCGAGGTCGTGGGCGATGAACAGCAGGGTCAGGCCGTAGCGCGCCTTCATCTCCTCCAGCAGATTGAGGATCTGCGCGCGGATCGAGACATCGAGCGCGGACACCGGCTCGTCGCAGATCACGAATTCCGGATTGAGCACCAGCGAGCGGGCGATGCAGATGCGCTGGCATTGTCCGCCGGAGAATTCATGCGGCAGGCGTCCGCTCACCAGCGCCGGATCGAGGCCGACCGCCGACAGCACGTCGCTGACGCGCCGCCGCCGTTCCTCGGGATCCTTGACGCCCGCGATCACCAGCGGCTCGGCGACGATGTCGCCGATCCGCCGCCGCGGATTGAGCGAGGCAATCGGGTCCTGAAAGATCAGCTGCACGCGCCGGCGCATCTTGCGCAGCGCCTCGCCCTTCAAGGCGGTGAGATCGTGCCCGTCGAACAGCACCTTGCCGGAGACGGCCTGGCGCAGTTGCAGCACGGCGCGGCCGAGCGTGGACTTGCCGCAGCCGGATTCGCCAACCAGCCCCAGCGTCTCGCCGCGCGCGATCTCGAGGCTGACATCGGAGACGGCATGGATGGTCTTGCCTCCGACCGAATATTCGACGACGAGGTTTTCCACCTTCATCAGCGGATCGGGTGCAGCCTGCAGCATCATGCGCCGACCCCCGCGGTGATCGGATGGAAGCAGGCGTAGAGATGCTCTGGCGTCTCCGCCCGGCTGAGCTGCGGCTTCTCCGCGCCGCAGCGCTCCGCGGAATAGCGGCAGCGCGGCGAGAACGAGCAGCCCTTGAGCGGCCGGGTCGGGTCGGGCGGCCGTCCCGAAATCGCCGGCAGCGGTGTATGCGGCGCGACGTCGAGCTTCGGCAACGCGGCGAGCAGCGCCTCGGTGTACGGCATCCGCATCTGCTTGAACAAGGCCGGCGTCGGCGCGCGTTCGACGACGCGCCCGGCATACATCACCGCGACCTCGTCGGTGCGGCCGGCGACCACGCCGAGGTCATGCGTGATGATGATCATCGCCATGTGACGGCGCTGCTGCTCGCGCGCCAAGAGATCGAGGATCTGGGCCTGGATCGTGACGTCGAGCGCGGTGGTCGGCTCGTCGGCGATCAGGAGCTGCGGCTCGCAGGATAGCGCCACCGCGATCGCGACGCGCTGGCGCATGCCGCCGGAGAGCTGGTGCGGATATTGCGCCAGGCGCTGCTCGGGCGCGGGAATGCCGACCGCCGCCAACAGTTCGATGCTGCGCTGCCGGGCCTCGGCCAGATCGAGCTCGAGATGTTCCACAATGGTCTCGATCAGCTGGGTGCCGATGGTCAGCACCGGATTGAGCGAGGTCATCGGGTCCTGGAACACGACCGCGAGCGAGCGGCCGCGCAGCTTGCGCAATTTCTCCGCCGGCAGTTTCGTCAGATCCTGCCCGTCGAACATCACGCGGCCGGACAGTTTCGCCTTCTTGGGCAGCAGCTGCAGGATCGCGCGCGACAGCATGGTCTTGCCGCACCCGGACTCGCCGACGATGCCGAGCGTCCTGCCGGCGCCGACGGCGAGATCGACATGATCGACCGCGCGCAGGTTGCCGCGCGGCGTCGGCAGGTCGACCACCGCATTCTCGACCGAGAGCAGCGTCCGGCTCATAGCGCCCCCTGCCTGGGATCAGTCAGCGCGCGCATCGTATCGCCGATCAGGTTGAACGAAAGCACGGTCAGGAACATCGCGATCGCCGGAATGAAGGCGAGCCGCGGCGCCACCTCGAGGCTTTCACGGCCCTCCCCGATCATGCTGCCCCAGCTCGAGATCGGCGGCGGCACGCCGAGGCCGAGGAACGACAGCGACCCCTCGACCACGATGGTGACGGCGACGCCGAGCAGGAAGAAAGCGAGCAGCGGCAGCATCACATTGGGCAGCAGCTCGCGCAGCAGGATGCGCGCATGCGTGGCGCCGAGCGCCTGCGCCGCGATGACGAACTCGCGCCGCGCCAGCGACAAGGTCGCCGCCCGCGCCACCCGCATGAAGGCGGGAATGCCGAGCACGCCGAGGATGCAGGTCAGATTGAAGATCGACTGGCCGAGATAGGCGGTGACCGCAAGCGCCAGGATCAGCGGGGGGAACGCCAGCAGCACGTCCATGCTGCCGACCACGAAGGATTCGAACCGGCCGCGGAAATAGCCCGCGAGCATGCCGAGCGCGCCGCCGATGGTGACACCGATCATCGGTGCGCAGAGGCCGACGATCAGCGAGATGCGCGCGCCATAGATCAGCCGCGACAGCTCGTCACGGCCGAGACCGTCGGTGCCGAGCCAATGCTCGGCCGAAATCGGCGCCCGCCGCTCCAGCATGTCCATGTCGGTCGGGCTTGGCAGCGGCAGCAGGTCGGCAAAGATCGCGACCGCGAACACCAGCGCCATCCAGCCGACCGCGATCCAGAACAGCATGCCGAGCCCGCGGCGGCGCCGGACCGGCGTCGCACCGGCCTCTTCATCGAGGCTGAGCTCAAGCGTGGCCATGGCGGATCCTCGGATCGAGAAGGGCGTAGAGCATGTCGACGACGAAGTTCATGATCACGAAGCCCGCGGCAACCAGCAGCACCACGCCCTGCAGGATGATCAGATCGCGGGTATAGATCGCGCCGACCAGGAGGCGGCCGATCCCCGGCAAAGCGAAAATCGACTCGACGATGACGGCGCCGCCGATCAGGCGGCCGATATTGATGCCGGTGATGGTGACGAGCGTCAGCGACGACGGCTTCAGCGCGTGCACGAACAGGATGCGCGACGGCTTGAGGCCCTTCGCCTTGGCGAGCGCGATATAGTCCTCCTGCAGCGCCGCGATCATGTCTGAGCGCAGCACGCGCATGATGCCCGGCCATTCCGCAAGTCCGAGGGTCAGCGCCGGCAGCACCATGAAACGCAGATTGGCGACCGGGTCCTCGGTGAACGGCACATAGCCGGTCGCCGGCAGCAGGCGCAGCTCGACCGCAAACAGGTAGATCAGCAGGATCGCGGACAGGAAGGTCGGCACCGACAGCATACCGAACGCCGAGCCGGTCATGAAGCGGTCGAACGCGCTGCCGGCCTTGGCCGCGCAGGCGATCGCGAGCGGCACGCCGATCGCAAGCCCGATCAGCTCGGCCAGGATCATCAGCTCGAACGAGATCGGGACGCGTTCGCTGACCGCCTGCAACACGGTCTGCCCGGTGCGGAAGGACCGTCCGAAATCACCCTGCAAGATGTGCCACAGCCAGCCGAGATAGCGCAGCCAAATCGGCTGATCGAGCCCCATGTCGTGACGCAGCGCCGCGACGTTCTCGGGCGTCGCCTGGTCGCCGAGGATCACGTAGGCCAGATCGCCGGGCAACAGCGAGGCGATCACGAAGGTCAGCACCGAGACCGCGATCAGCACCGGTACAAGGTACAGGAGCCTGCGCGCGACGAAAAACAGCATGAAAGGCTATTCCTTCCAGGCGTAGGAGACGTCGAGCACCCCGTTGAACATCTTCGGCACGCCCTTCACCTTCGCGCTCGAGATCGCGTAGTAGGTATTCTGGAAGGTCCAGAACCAGATCGCCTCCTTGTTGATCAGTCGGCTGATCGCGCAGTAATCCTCGGTACGCTGGGCAACGTCGGCGGTGGTCCGCGCATGCTCCAGCAGCCGGTCCAGCTCCGGATTGGAGTAGTTCGCCAGCGCCACCGGGCTGCCGGTGTGGAAATTGGCGTACATCTGCGGATCCGGATCGGCGAGATCGACGATGCGCCAGGGCGTCAGCTGGAACTGGCGCATGAAGGCGCGCGGCGGAATGGTCGCCTGATCGACCTGCTCGATCTCCATATTGGCGCCGATGCGCTTCCAGAATTGCTGCAACACCTGACCACCGGTGCGGCCGCGCGGCGTCGCCGTGACCAGCATCTTGAACTCGACCGGCTTGCCGTAATCCTTGATCAACGCCTTGGCCTTTTCGACGTCGTAAGGCAACGCGCCGTCATCCTTGCACTTGACCCAGGACCCGTCGCCATAGGGATTGCTGGCCGGTCGCGCCAGGCCATTGGTGATCGCTTGCGACATCTTCGTGCGATCGAGCGCCATCACCAGTGCCTGGCGCACGCGCACGTCGTCGAACGGCGGGACCTTGGTGTTGAAGGCGGCAACTGCAGCCCCCGAGCCTTGATAGGTATGCACGGTTAGACTGGTGTCCTTGCGCGCCTTGATAATGTTGTCGGCGTCGGCCTCGTCGTCCCAGATGATGTCGGCCTCGCCCGATTGCAGCGAGGCAAAGCGCGACTGCGCATCCGGCAGCGGCTTTAAGATGATGCGATCGAGATAGGGCTTGCCCTTGTCCCAGTAGTCCGGATTCTTCTCCAGCAGCATGCGGTCGCCGGCGGTCCAGGATTTCAGGATGTAGGGTCCGGTGCCGACCGGGTTGCGGTTGTAGTCGTCGCCTTTGGTCTTCCATGCGGTCGGCGACTGCATGACGTTGTTGGAGCTCTGGATCGACTGGGTCGCCGGGAAGTTCACCGACGGGTCGCTGAAATTATAGCGCACCGTGAGGTCATCGATGACGTCCACGCTCTTGATGCTGGTGATGTAGAACGCGCATCGGCACTTGTTGGCCGGATCCTTCTGACGGTCGAAATTCTCCTTCACCGCCTGCGCATTGAACGGCGTGCCGTCGTGGAATTTGACGCCCGGCCGCAGCTTGATGGTCCAGGTCTTGAAGTCCTCGGCATGCTCCCAGGACAGCGCGAGCTTCGGTGCCGGCTCGCCCTTGTCGTCGAGCGTCATCAGCGTGTCGAAGATCGCGGCCGCGGCGGTGTTGGCCGACGTGTCGTAGACGCCGACCTTGAGCGGGTCGAAGCCCGGAATGTCCAGTTCCTGGCCGACGGTGAGCGTGCCGCCCTGCTTCTGCGCATGGGCCGGTGCAGCTGACATTGCCGCACCGAATCCCGCCACAAGAAATATGCACGCAACTGCGCGCGCGCGCCCGACCAGCTTCATCGATGCTCCCTCCCAGGTGGGCGACGTCCGGTGTTCCGGATCGTCGTCTGTTGGGCGGCAGATTGTCCGGAATCGCCGCGCGCGACAAGACCGTAATACGGATGAAAAGCCGCAGGGCGATCACGATGCGATCTCGTGAGCTCGCATCGTGATCTGGTCTACGTGTTTGAGCATGATCTTTTGGAAAACCGGCACCCACTTTGCGCGAACGTGGCCCTCCGGGTCCGGCTCTAACTACGCGCCGTCTTCGCCGGTTGCGCTGCGAAGCCTGCGATCTGATCCTCGGAGAGGCCGATCTCCTTCAGATAGGACAGCGTGTGCTCGCCGAGCGTCGACATCCGCTTGCGTGCGCCGACCGCAGCGCCGGACATGCGGAACGGCAGATTGAGCACCTTGAAGCTGCCGCCGCCGTCCGCAACCTCGGCCAGCGCGCCGCGATGGGCGATTTGCGGATCGGCAAGCGCCTCGCGTACGGTGCGATAGGCCGACGACGGCACGCCATATTCATTGAGCGCGGCAAGGCAGGCCTGCGTGCTGACCGAGCGCGACCACGCCTCCACGCCCTCCATCAGGCCCGCCCAGTTGTCCCGTCGATCGGAATATTTGGCGAAGCGCGGATCGGACACCCAATCGGGACGGCCGATCACCTGCATCAGGTTCTGGAACGTCTTCTCGCTGGCGATCGCCACCATCACGTAGCCGTCGGTGGTTTCGATCGGGCCGAACATCGGGCGCTGGGTTTGCTTCACCTCGAATTGCGACCATTGCAACTCGTTCAGAGTCAGGCTCAGCATCGATTCCAGCATCGAGACGTCGATGTGCTGGCCCTTGCCGCTGGCGGCGCGCTGGTAGAGCGCAGCCGAGATCGCACCGAAGGCGTAGACGCCGGTCAGCACGTCGGCGTGGTAGATGCCGCAATAGTCCGGCCGGCTGCGGCCCGGCTGATAGGCGAGATGCGCCATCTCGTAGCCTGAGGCGGCATGGATCACCGGCGCATAGGCCGGCAATTCCGCCGACGGGCCGGTCTGGCCGTAGCCGGAGATCGAGCAAAAGATCAGCTTCGGATTGATGTCGCGGACCGAGGCGTAATCGAGCTTCAGCCGCCGCATCACGCCGGGACGGAAATTCTCCACGAGCACGTCGGCGGTGGCGATCAGCCGGCGCACGGCTTCGACGCCGGCCGGCGACTTCAGGTCGAGCACCAGGCTGTTCTTGCCGATATTGAGCTGGCCGAACGCCGTCGAGCAATTGTTGCGCACCGGCGGCCGCGTCCGCATCGTCTCGCCTTCGGCGGGCTCGATCTTGATCACCTCGGCGCCCATGTCGGCGAGCATCCGCGTGCAATGAGGTCCGGCGATCGTGGTCGAAAAATCGAGCACGCGAAGGCCGTCGAAGCTCGGTGTCAAATTCCCCTCATCGTCAGCGGCTATGGTCGTCGGCAAGGCTTCCTCCACCTTCGTCATTGGTTGTTCGGCGTCGCGTGACCCTAAAGTGAGCCGCCCTGGCAGGAAAGCGTCTCGTCCAGACCGGGAGCGCGGGCCGTCTTGCATTTTACTCAAAGGCAGATTGGACCCGATCTTGCATAGCCATGTCACGGGCTGGAACGAGGGCGCTTGTTGAAGGTCTTATTCGTCACGACGGAGATGGACGATTTCGTCCGCGTGGGCGGGCTCGCCGCCGTTTCCGCTGCCCTTCCGCGGGCGCTCCGCCCGTGGAGCGACGTCAGGATCATGCTTCCCGGCTACCGGGATGTGGTCGAACAGTTCACGCATATTGAAATCGTTGGGCAATGCCGAGCGCTCGCCGAGATGCCGGCCTGCACGCTCGGGCGTGCGTCGACCCGGGACGGACTTCCGGTCTACGTGCTGCTGTGCCCGCAACTCTACGAGAGGCCGGGCAATCCCTATGGCGATGAGTCCGGCCGCGACTGGCCCGACAACGACGTCCGCTTCGGCCGCTTTGCCTCGGCCGCTGCCGAACTTGCAGCCGGGATGCTGGACAAGAATTGGGCAGCGGACCTCGTACACGCCAACGATTGGCAGGCCGCGCTCACACCGGCCTACCTCGCCTGGCGCGGCGCGCGGATTCCATCGATCCTGACCATCCACAATCTCGCCTATCAGGGCCTGTTTCCGAAGGACTCGCTGCGGCGGATCGGCGCACCGGAAAGCTCGTTCCACATCGACGGGCTGGAGTTCTACGACAAGCTCTCCTTCCTCAAGGGCGGCCTCGTCTACGCCTCGCATCTGACCACGGTCAGCGCGACCTATGCCAGGGAGATCACGACCGCGGAGCTCGGCTGCGGTCTGGAAGGCCTGCTCCGCGTGCGCTCCGATGCCGACCAGCTGACCGGCATCCTGAACGGCATCGACGAGAGTTGGGACCCGCGCCACTGCGCGCAGCTCGCGCAGCCGTTCGGCTCCGGCGACTGGAAGGGCAAGCAGGCCAACGCCGACTATGTCCGCCGTCAGTTCGGCCTTGCGGTCTCGCGCGGGCCGATCTTTGGCCTCGTCGCACGCCTCGTGCATCAGAAGGGCGTCGACCTCGTGCTGTCCGCCGCCGACGAGATCGTCAGGGACGGCGGACAGATCGTCGTCACCGGCAGCGGCGAGCCCGCCATCGAGGATGCGCTGGTGGCCGCGCATCGCCGCCGGCCCGATGCGATCGGCGTGATCATCGGCTTCAACGATGGGCAGGCGCGGCGGATCTTCGCCGGCAGCGATTTCACCCTGATGCCATCGCGCTTCGAGCCCTGCGGCCTCAGCCAGATGTATGCGCAGCGCTTCGGCTCGCTGCCGATCGGCCACCAGACCGGCGGGCTCGCGGAAACCATCGCCGACGGCGAGACCGGCTTCCTGTTTGCGCAGCCGTCGGCGGAATCCTTCCTTGGCGGCGTCAGGCGCGCCTTCGACGCCTACCGCGCCAAGGACCGGCTCAACGCCATGCGCTCCAGCGCGATGGCCAAGTCCTACAGCTGGGACCTGTCGGCCGCCTGCTATGGCGCGCTCTACAAAAGGCTGGTCATGCCGCGCGTGATGGCTTAGGCGGCCCGCCTCGCGGGCTTGTGAAGCCCGGCGGCTGTGGGATCCCACTGGCCCAGTAACAATCGGGTCATTGCACCGAACCTTTCAGGCGATCACGTCGCCCCACGGCTGGACGACGACGCATGCGTGAAATTGCGAATGATGACTTTTGGCCAAACGCGATTGCGATGGAGGAACATCATGGACGTCAACGAAGAGCGCCTCAATTCATTCATGGGAAAGATGATCGGCGATGTCGGCGCGGCGATGAATGCCTCGCTGATGCTGCTGGGCGACAAGCTCGGGCTCTACAGGGCTCTCGCGCAGGGCGGGCCGATGAATGCCGCAGCCCTGGCCAAGGCGACGGGAACGGCCGAGCGCTACATCCAGGAGTGGCTGTCGGCGCAGGCGGCTTCCGGCTACATCGAGTACGACAAGGCAACCGGAAAATTCTCGATGCTGCCCGAGCAGGCGCTCGCGCTTGCCGACGAGGACAGCCCGGTCTTCCTCGGCGCCGTCGGAAGCCTTGTCGGCGCGACCTTTCTCGATGAGCCAAAGATTACCGACGCGTTCAAGACCGGCAAGGGCGTCGGCTGGAACAGGCGCAGCGAGTGCCTGTTCTGCGGCACCGCCCGCTTCTTCCGCACCAGCTACAAGCACTATCTGGTCCAGGAATGGCTGCCGGCGCTCGAGGGCGTCGTCGACAGGCTGAAGAAAGGCGCTGTCGTCGCCGACGTCGGCTGCGGGCACGGCGTCTCGACGCGACTGATGGCGGAGGCGTTCCCGAAATCAACGTTCTACGGCTTCGACTATCACGACGGCTCGATCGAGGCGGCGCGGAAGTCCGCGCGGGAGGCGGGATTGTCGGACCGCGTTCATTTCGAAACGCACTCCGCCAAGACATTCCCGGCCAAGGGCTATGACCTCGTGTGCTTCTTCGACTGCCTGCACGACATGGGCGATCCGGTCGGTGCCCTCAAGCACACCCGCTCCACCCTCGCCGACGACGGCACCTGTATGCTGATCGAGCCGTTCGCGGGCGACCGGCTGGAGGACAACCTCAATCCGATCGGGCGCGTCTACTACGCGGCGTCGACGATGATCTGCACGCCGGCGTCGCTGGACCAGGAGGTAGGGCTCGCACTCGGCGCGCAGGCCGGAGAGGCAAGACTGCGCGAGGTGGCACGCCAAGGCGGCTTCTCGCGGTTCCGCCGCGCCGCGGAAACGCCGTTCAACCTGATCCTGGAAGCTCGCCCGTAAGGCAGTCCATAGCGCAGTGCGTTTCGACGGCGGCATCATGCCGCCGTCGGAGGCTCACCGTGATGGGCGGCCTGCCCCTGGCAGCGCCCCACTACCAGTCCTGTTGCGATTGCCAGTAGTACTGGCCGCCGCGCCGGCGCGGGTTGGCGGCTTGAGGATTGCCATAAATCTGAGGGCTACCGAACTGGGGAGCGCCGTATTGGGGGCTACCATAATTGGTCGGCGCCTGGGGATTCCAGCTGCGCTGATAGAAGAAGCCGAAACCGTCCTCATCCCTGCTCGCAACCATGTCGTCCGTCATCATGGGCCGGGTCGGCTTGCGCGTGATGAAACCGCCCTGGGGCTGGTTGCTCAGCACGGCCACGAACTCGGTGCGATAGTTGGTCTCGGCGCTCAGCGGCTCGTCCGAGATGATGATCGAGGAGCGCGCAACGGCGGTCGGCGCGATGCGGTCCAGCACATCCTGCGGGATGGTGATGCGGTCGAGCGCGTCCTTGGCGTTGTCTCCGTCGTCGATCGTCACCTGGGTCCAGCGCAGGCCGCCCGCGTCGTTGCGCGCCATCGCCGTGTAGATATGCGTGCCGATCGGCTTGTCCGGATCGCGGATCGTGACGGGGACCTCGATGCTTGAATCGAACACCTCGCCGCCGTCAGCCCATGGCTTGTGGGTGTTGCGCCGAACGTAAAGCTTCTGCGTCGCGCGGCTGATGTAGACGGACACCGGCTCGAGCGCGAGCTTCGCCTCGGTTGCCGCCTTCTGGGTATCCCCCTTCTTGGCCTCGGCCGCCTTGGCGGCATCCTTGGCGGCGGCCGCGGCGTCGAGCTTCGGCCTGGCGTCACCCTGGGCAGCCTCGAACTGCGTGGTCGCTTCCGCGGCCTTGGCCACGGCCTTCTGCTTCAAATCCTCGGCGCGCGCCTTGGCCTGATCGGTCTTGGCAGCGGCGAGCGTCTTGTCGGCCAACGCAACCGCAGCGTCGGCACGGGTCTTCATCTGTTGCAATTTGCGCAGCGACGCCGGCGTGAACAATGCAGCTTCCTTGGACGCTGCTATCGAAGCCTTCTTCGCCTCGTCGGCCGCCTTGGCGGCATCCGCGGCCTCGCGGGTAAGCTTTTCGGCACGCGCCGGCGCAGCCGCGATGGCTTGCGCGTTCGGCACGAACAGCGCCGGATGCGTAAAATCGACCGGCGCCGGATCGTTCGGCGCAATGATCACCCGCATCCCGATCCGGGTCTTGTCGAACAGCTTCTCGGCAAAATCGTAGGGCATCCGCACGCAGCCATGCGAAGCAGCATATCCCGGCAGCGGTCCGCCATGCAGCGCGATGCCGTTCCAGGTGATGCGCTGCATGTTGGGCATCCAGGCATCGTCATAGAGGGTCGAGTGGTGATCCTTGTCCTTCTCGATCAGCGCAAAGACGCCGGCCGGCGTCTCGCGTCCCTTGACGCCGCTCGACACCGGCGCGCGGTAGATCCAGCCCTCGGCGTCGTAGAAAGTGACCTTCTGGGCCTTGATCGACACGATCGCCATGATCGGCTCGCCAGCGGTGCGCGGCGCAGTCGCCTCGACGGCTGCCGAGGGACGCTGCTCTTTCGCCGCGACGCCACCGGTCAGTGACGCAACTGTGACCATCGCCGCGAAAGTCACAAAGGCGGGACGTCCCCAACGCCGCATCGCTCCGGTGATCTGCGCCGTCGTCGTTCGATTTACCATGCCGTTCCTCGGTCGAAATGCCTGCCCGCGCTGCGTCGATCCGTACCAGACCGCGATTTTGGATTGATTAATCGCCGCCACGGTTCAACGCGCGAACTCGCTCCTGGGGACCATCGGACTCGTTCCAGCAGCAAATCACTTATATATTCACTCATATATGACGGCACATGCAGGAGGAAGGGTGCCGCGCAGCAAAACGGACCCGTAGCCGCATCCCTGGTCCGGTCGGTGGCGGCCAATGATGCCGCGGTTGCGCCCTGCCATCATGCCGTCCGCCGCGTCTCCGGCATCACCAGCCAGACCACGAGCAGTCCGAACGCGGCGATCCCGGCGAGGCCCATAAAGGCGGTGCTGCTGCCGAGCTTGTCGCTGACATAGCCGGCCAGCACCGTGCTGAGCGACGCGCCAATGCCGACCGCGGTGCCGACAATGCCCTGCGCCAGGTTGAAATGGCCGCTGCCGAAGGCGACGTCGGCCACGATCAGCGGCACCATCACGCTGAAGATCGCCGCGGTAATGCCGTCGAAAATCTGCACCACGACCAGCACATAGGGGTCGCGCACCGTCGCGAACAACAGGCCGCGGATCGCCAGCGCGGCGAACGCGATCAACAGCAGCGGCCGCCGCCCCCAGGCCTGCGCCTTGCGACCGACCGACGGCGAGCACAGCGCGACGATCGCCTGCGGCACAATGATGCAGGCCGCGATCAGGACCGGCGCCCATTGGCTCGACCGTGTCGTCACCACGCCCGCCATCAAGGGCAGCATCGCGGCATTGGCGAGCTGGAACAGCATCATCGCGCCGGCGAAGATCAAGAGCGGCCGCTGCCGTACCAGGCCGACGACGCTGGTGGCGCGCTTGTCGGGGACCTCGCGTTTCACCTCGCCATGGGCCTGGGCGATGTCGATCTCGCGCTCGCGGATCCGCGCCAGCGACAACAGTGTCGGGATCGCCAGGATGAAGGTGACGAGGAACACCGAGCGGCTCGACAGCAGATAGCCGCAGGCGCCCATCAGTGCCGCGGCCGAGCCGCTGCCGAGCGAGGCGAAGCGCGCGTTGCGGCCGAGCCGCTCGCCGATCGCAAGCGGCCCGACCAGGCCGAGGCTGATCGCGGCGATCGCCGGACCGAGCACGCAGCTCGCGAGCGCGTGCAGCGTCGCGGCAAGCGTCACCACGGGAAAGATCGGCCAGAGCGCGTAGGCCAGCGCGCTGGCGCCGATCGCGGCCACCGCACAGCCCGCAACGACCCGCTCCGAGCGCGCCGCATCGACGATCGCCCCGCCGGGCATCTGGCCCAAGAGGCCGATGATGCCGCCGATCGAGAGCACGAAGCCGATCTCGACCTGGGTCCATTTCTGCGTCGTCAGATAGACCGCGACGAACGGGCCGAAGCCGGTCTGCACGTCGGCCAGGAAGAAGATGAACCAGTCGAGGCCGCGCTGGCTTTCCCGCGACGGCGTGCGCGGTTCCTCGGGACTGCGTTGATCGGGGGCAATTGACACAACGTTAGTGCTGCCGGCTGATCGCTTGCCACGACCGTCGCCAACCGTCTCTAAAGAAGAGTTCGGACGCGCGACCAGCTCTACCCCCCTAATGTTCGTAATCCCATGGATGCAGGCTTCCCGCCGCGCCCAGCACGATCAGCGGCGTATCTTCCTTGTACTCTGGCGCAGCGCTCACCTGCTGCTTGTTGAGGTCCAGCGTGATGCTGTCGCTCTTGCTGGAAACACCGGCGAAACGCAGCGCGTTCCAATCGACCACGATCTTGCGGCTGCCGACGCCGAGGAAGCCGCCGAAATCGATCACCGCGGCGCGGACCTTGCCGTCGCGGTCGACGATGACGTCGACGATACGGCCCATGTTCTCATTGGCGGAACTGCGAACGTCGCGCCCGAGAATGCCGTGCGCATCGCGCGCGCCGATCACGGTCACCGACGGCGGCGGCGACGGCTCCTTGGACGATTCCTTTGAGGGCTCCTTGGCCTGCTCCTTTGGTGCCGCAGAGGCTGCCGGTGGCGCGGAAGTTGCCGGCGGCGTGGAAGTTGCCGGCGGCGCCTGGGCGGCCGGCGGCGGCGATGGTGTCGGCGCCGGCGCTTCGTCGTCGGCGGCACGGACACCCGCGCATGTCAGCAGCGCCGCTGCGACCAGCATCGTCATCATCCTCGGACGCATGTTGCTCTCCCCGCGATTTCCCGGCGCACGCATGCCGCGCGACGACGCTCAATGCGTCAGCACGATCGACACCTGGATCTGGCCGCGCGTGCGCAACACTTCGAGCGACACCTCGTCGCCATGGCGGCGCAGCCTCAAATCGACGCTGGAGGCGCCGAGCCTGAGGTCGCGCAACACCACGTCGTTGAGGAATTCCGGCAGCCGCGGATCGCGCAAGCGAATCTCGCCGCGCGCGGTGTCGAACTCGAGGCCGAGCGCCGCCTCCAGCAGCGTGAACGGCGTCGCGCTCGCCCAGGCCTGCGGTGCACAGGCGACGGGATAGAGCACCGGGCCGCGCCGGCGTTCGCGGCGGAAGCCGCAGAACAGCTCCGGCAGTCGCCGCAGTTCCATATAGCTCGCGGCATCGAACAGCCCCTTGAACAGATGCGCGACCGAATGCTTGAGGCCGTAGCGGGCAAATCCGAGCGCGATCAGCGCATTGTCATGCGGCCAGATCGAGCCATCGTGATAGGACATCGGGTTGTAGCGCGCCTCGCCCGCAGCGACGGTGCGGATGCCCCAGCCCGAGAAGAACTTCTGGCTCATCAGATCGGCGGCGACCCGTCGCGCGCGGTCTTCCCGCACCATGCCGGAAAACAACGTCTGGCCGGCATTCGACGTGCGCACCTTGCACGGCTGCTTGGCGCCGTCGAGCGCGACCGCATAGGTGCCGAGCTCCTCGCACCAGAATGCTGCCTCGAACCGCTCGCGCAGCCGCTCGGCCTCGGCTTCCAGCTTCGCAGCCTTGTCGGCAAAGCCGAGTTTGCGCGCCGCGCGCGCGGCAAGCTGCTTGCCGGCAAACACATAGCCCTGCACTTCCGCCAGCGCGATATTGCCCTCGGCAAGCGTTCCGTCGGCGTGGAAGATGGCGTCGAACGAATCCTTCCAGCCTTGATTGCGCAGCCCCTGCTCGGTGGCGCGCTGGTATTCGACGAAGCCGTCGCGATCCGGATCGCCCGGGCCGTCGATCCATTGCAAGCCGGCCTCGACCGCGGGCCACAGCTCGCGCAGCGTCTCCAAATCGCCGGTGCGCTCCAGATAGAGCCCGGCGAGCAGCACGAACAGCGGAGTCGAATCGACGCTGCCGTAGTAATGCGCGAACGGCACTTCGCGCAGCGCGGCCATCTCGCCGCCGCGCATCTCGTGCAGGATCTTGCCCGGCGCGGCATCGGCCAGCGGATCGACCGCCTTGGCCTGGAACAGCGCGAGCCGCTTCAGCACGCCCTTGGCGATCCGCGGATCGACCCACAGCATCTGCAGCGCGGTGATCAGCCCGTCGCGGCCGAACGTCGTCGAATACCAGGGAATGCCGGCATAGGGATAACGGCCCTGCGGCGTCTCGGTCATCAGCATGTTGAGGTCGGCCATCGCCTGGCACAGCACCTCGTTGAAGATGTTGTTCGAGGTCTCGATGCTGGCCGCGCCGGCCGACGAGGTCCGCATCTCGCGGCGATGCGCCAGCAGGCCACGGAAGAACGGCACCGGCTTCTGCATGATCGGCTTGTTGCAGGAGACCGCGACGAACAGCGACGTGACCTGCCCGGGCTCGAGATCGAAATGATAGGTCGCCGCGTTGACCGACAGCCGCGTCGGCCGTGGATCGAAATGCAGCGCGGTGATCCGCGTCTGCTCGTCGAGGCCGCAATATTCCAGCACCACGTCGGTCGGGCCGAGCAGCTTGCTCGAGCCGATGCCACGCCGCGGCCGGCGCTCGCCGCGCACCTCGAACAGATCGGCAAAGTCGTTGTCGAACAGCAGCGTGAGATCGAAGCTCGCGGCATGATCGCCGTGATTCTGCAGGCCGATGCGCTGATAGGCCGTGCCGCGCCACAGGAAGATCGAGCGCACGATGTGCAGCGTGTCCTTCGGCAGGGTCAGACGGTCGTCGCGATAGACGTCGGAATTGGTGAGGTCGACCGTCAGCGCCGAATTGTCGTCGCGCATGTTGGAGCCGAGCAGGAGCGGCTGCACGTTCTCCAGCACCATTTCCAGCCGCGCCAGGTAGCGGGTGTCGGCGTTGAACAGGCCGTCCGGCCCGCCGGCCGAGGCGCCGATGTCGCCGTGGCTGTCGAGCACGATGAAGGTGTCGTCATGCTTGAGCGAGCGCCGCGGCCGTGCCGCGGGCCCGGTCATCGGAATGTAGAACGGCGATTCGGCGACGTGCTCAGTGATGCGAGCGGTGATGATCTGCGTAACGACGTCAGCTGCCATCTGAACCTCTGGCGACTTTGCTTGGCTCCACTTCGGCTCGAACGAACGCACCGGAACGCAAGAACACGCTTGAGAACGCGGGGTCAGGCCGCGCTGGTGGAGAGGCGGCCCATCTCGCGCGCGACCAGGTCGCGGTAGGGGCCCCTTCCCTTCACGAGAATATCGGGCGGACCGTCCTCGACGATGCGGCCGCCCTGCAGCACGATCACGCGGTCGAAGCTGCGCAGCGTCGCGAGTCGGTGCGCGATCGCGACCACGGTACGCCCGCGCATCAGCCGCGACAACGCCTCGCGGATCGCCTCCTCGGATTCCGCATCGAGCGCCGCGGTGGCCTCGTCGAGCAGCAGGATCGGCGCGTCCTTCAGGAAGGCGCGCGCGATCGCGATCCGCTGGCGCTGGCCGCCGGAGACCTTGACGCCGCGGTCGCCGACGATGGTGTTCATGCCCTCGGGCAAGGATTCGATGAAGTCGCATCGCGCTGCGATCGCCGCCCGCAGCACCTCGTCGTCGGTGGCGTCCGGCCGGCCGTAGCGGATGTTCTCCAGGATCGAACGGTGGAACAGCGAGATATCCTGCGGCACCACCGAGATTGCCGCGCGCAGGCTCTGCTGGGTGACGCGCGAGATGTCCTGGCCGTCGACGGTGATGTTGCCCTGCTCGACGTCGTAGAAGCGCTGCAGAAGGGTAAACAATGTTGACTTGCCGCCGCCGGACTGGCCGACCAGGCCGACCCGCTGGCCGGGTTGGATGCGCAGGCTGAAGCGCTCGAACACCTGCAGGCCGCCGGGATAGCGGAACGCGACATTGTTGAAGGCGATCGCGGCGCCGCTCTTCACCAGCGCCTCGGCCTCCGGATGGTCCTTCAGCTCGTGCGGCTGCAGCAGCGTCGCCAGCGCCTCGGTCAGCCGGGCGACATGCTGGGTGACGTCGACCAGCGCGACCGCGAGATCGCGGGTGGCGCTGAGGATCGAGATGCCGAGCGTGCACACCAGCACCACGTCGCCGGTGGTCGCCGCGCCCTGCTGCCAGAGACTGAGCGCCCAGGCCAGCATCGCGATCGTCAGAATGACGGTCACGCCGGCGTGAATGAGACGAAGCTTCTCGAGGTAGCGCAGGGAACGGCCGCGCGCGACGAGTTCCCGATTGACGGTCGCATCGAAGCGTTCGTGCTCATAGCCGAGGCCGCAGAACGCGCGCACCAGCGGGAGGTTGTTGATGACGTCGACCATTTCGCCGTCCACGGCGGCAGCCCTGTTGGCGAAATCGTCGTGCAGCGGCCGGCCGGCGGCGGCGATGCGGAACATGGCTACAACCATGGTTCCCGCGATCAGGATCAGCACTGCTGACATTGTCACGCTGACGGTTCCAACCAGGGTGATTGCCGCGAAGGTCGCGATGCAGGGCGGCAACACATTCCATACGAACATGTTCTCGACGGTGAACACGGCGTTCGACGTCGCCGTGATCCGGCTGGTCAGCATGCCCGGCAGCCGGTCCGTGAAATAGCTCGGCGCGTGGCCGGTGAGATGGCGGAACATGTCGCGGCGAAGATCGCCGGTGACGCTGACAAAGGTGTAGCTCGCGGTCCAGCTCGCGATCCGCCACAGGAAGTTGTCGGCTGCAATCAGCGACATGAGCAGAGCGAATGCCAGCCATACGCCGTTTGCGGCCGACGGCCCCGCCGACAACGCATCGACCAGATTCTTGACGCCGTATTGCGTGCCTACCGAACAGGCAACCGCCGCAACAACGGCTGACAGAATTACAACATGCGACGGCAGACGCCGGCGCAGATAGCGCAGCACAAAGGGAAACGGGCGATGCGCATATCCTGACAGATGGTCCATGACGTCCTGCAAAGCTGTTGAAGGTGAACGAGAAAATTTTAGTCGAAGCTCTCGCGCACGATGACGTGAAGGGCGGCGGTGGGATTCCTTGATGCAGCCATCACTGCGCAACAATTTTGCAACGCTGGCATAGGCAAAACCGTGTTGGAGCGTGATGGCATCAGCAAGACCACAGTGTGATGGAAGAAAGAAGCGGCAGATCTCCCACATCTAAGGAACCTCGCACGTGCGAGAACGTTCCCGTCTTTGGCATGTCGGTGCCATCTGAGGGCTGAGGGTAGTTCATTCCACATTACAAACAGGAGACGGAGAGATGCGCATCGCGCAGGTTGCCCCGCTGACGGAGGCTGTTCCCCCCAAGCTCTACGGCGGCACCGAACGGGTCGTGCACTGGCTGACCGAAGAACTTGTAACACTTGGACATGACGTGACGTTGTTCGCCAGTGGCGATTCTCAAACCTCCGCGAAGCTCGATGCGACCTGGCCGAAGGCACTGCGGCTCGACGGCTCGGTCCGCGATCCCAATGCGCTCCACATGGTGATGCTGGAACGCGTGCGGCAGAAGGCCGACGACGAGGAGTTCGACTTCCTGCACTGCCATCTCGACTATTATCCGTGGTCGCTGTTCGCGCGGCAGCCGACGCCGTTCGTCACCACGTTGCACGGACGGCTCGACCTGCCGGAGCATCAGCCGGTCTTCAACACCTTCTCCAAGATTCCGGTGATCTCGATCTCCAACGCGCAGCGGCGGCCGGTGCCGCAGGCGCATTGGGTGCGCACAATCCATCACGGCCTGCCGGAGAATCTGCTGATGCCGCAACCGGCGAAGCCGTCCTACCTCGCGGTGCTCGGCCGCATCGCGCCGGAGAAAGGCGTCGATCGCGCGATCAAGATCGCCACCCGCTGCGGCATTCCGCTGAAGATCGCGGCCAAGGTCGATCGTGCCGACCAGGAATATTACGATGAGTTGATCAAGCCGCTGATCACCAGCAATCCGCTGGTCGAGTTCATCGGCGAGATCAGCGACCGCGAGAAGCCGGATTTTCTCAGCGGCGCGATCGGGCTCCTGGTTCCGATCGACTGGCCGGAGCCGTTCGGCCTCGTGATGATCGAAGCGATGGCCTGCGGCACGCCCGTCATCGCCTATAACCGCGGCTCGGTGCCGGAGATCATCGAGGATGGCCTGACCGGCTTCATCGTCGAGGACGAGATCAGTGCGATCTCTTCCGTCGGCCGCCTCGGAACGCTCAATCGCGACGCGATCCGCAAGCAGTTCGAGACCCGCTTCACCGCGCGGCGCATGGCGCTCGACTATCTCGCCGCCTTCCGCAGCCTGATGGAAGCCGAGCCGCGCTTCAAGCTGGTGGCCAGCGCGGAGTAGCAGTTGCAGCGGCCGATCGAATGATCCGGCGGGCCGGCCGGCACCATCCGTGCCGGTCCGTCGGGTCATTCGATTGTCAATAATACCGCCGTGTGCGGCGGCAACTCTCAGACAGCCAAACAATCCGCATGCGCGCGTCGCGCGATTGCTGCGACGCACCAGCGATGACGCGTTTCCCCATGAGTTCGGCTGATATCGCCTTTGCGAATGCCGAATTACGTGCTCTTATGCGCCCCGCTTGAGCAAAAAATAATAAGCGAGCGGACGGAGCAACCGTGCCGTGATCGCGCAGGGGGAACGCCATGACAGGGGACCGCAAGCCGTCGGCCATTAATAATGCCGCAGCGACCAAAGCCTCACCAAAGAAGCTGAACCGCCGCAAATTCCTCGCCAAAACCGGCGGCGTGCTGGCGGCAGGCGCGTTCGGCGCCGTTCCGCTGCGCGGCTGGGCGGCCGATCCGATCAACATCGGCGCGCTCTATCCGACCACCGGCAGCATGGCGCAGATCGGCGTCGGCTGCGTGGCTGCGGCCAAGCTCGCGGTCGACATGGTCAACGAGGCCGGCGGCATCAAGTCGCTCGGCGGCGCCAAGCTCAACCTCATCGTCTCGGACGTGCAGAGCGACACCACGGTGACGCGCACCGAAACCGACCGCCTGATCACCGGCAACAAGCTGTCGGCGATCCATGGCTGCTATGCCAGCGCGCTGACCTTGATCGCGAGCGAAGTCTGCGAACGGGCAAAGGTTCCGATCATCACCGGATCGAGCTCAGATCAGCTCAACAAGGGGCGCACCTACACCTTCACGCCGTTCGCGCGCGCTTCGCAATTCGCCAAGGCACAGCTGCAGATGGCCAAGCTGGTCAGCGAGCAGGCCAAGGTCGCCGTGATTTTCGAGAACACCGCGTTCGGCACCTCGACCTCGAACGGGCTGAAGGAGCTCGCGTCGGGCGAAGGCGTCGAGATCGTGATGTTCGAGCCCTACTCGGCCGGCTTCACCGACGCGAGCCCGCTGATCAACAAGGTCAAGGCCTCCGGCGCCAACACGCTGTTCTCACTGTCCTATCTCAACGACCTCATCCTGATCGTGCGCACCGTGAAGCAGGTCGGACTCAACATCGCGATCAACGGCGGCTCCGGCGGCTTCGTGATGCCGGACTTCTACAAGAATGTCGGCAATGCCGCCGAGGGCCTGCAGGGTGTCGCGCACTGGAACCACGACGTCAGCGAAGACGCGCAGAAGGTGAATGTCGAATTCAAGAAACGCACCGGCGAGTTCGCGTTCGAATATGCCGGCGGCCTGGTCGCGCAGACCTTCATGCTGGCCGACGCGCTGGAGCGCGCCGCCTCCGCCGATCCCAAGAAGGTGCGCGAGGCGCTCTCGACGCTCGACGTCTCCTCGGGGTTTGCCGCGATGGCGCCGGGCGGCAAGGTGAAGTTCGGGCCGGACGGCAAGAACGTCTACGGCCGCCCGGTCGGCGTGCAGTGGCAGAACACCGATCTCGTCAGCGTCTTCCCGAAGGAAGACGCCCGCGCCCCGCTGATGAAGACCTGAGCCGCGGTCGCATCGCATGTGGGAGACACTGGCCCAGGCCGTGATCAACGGCCTGCTCATCGGCGGCATCTACGCGCTTGTCAGCATCGGCGTCACGCTGATCTTCGGCGTGGTCAAGATCGTCAACTTCGCCCAGGGCGAGTTCGTGATGATCGGGATGTATATCTCGTTCTTCCTCGCCACCCAGTTCGGCATCGATCCGCTGGTCTCGCTCGTGGTGTCGATGCCGGTGCTGTTCCTCGCCGGCGTCCTGATCCAGCATTTTCTGATCCGCAGGGTGCTGGGGCCGAACGACATGCCGCAAATCTTCCTGACCTTCGCGCTGTCGCTGTTGCTGCTCAATCTCTCGCTGATGTTGTTCAGCGCCAACTACCGCACCGTCCACACGTCCTATTCGGATGCGGCGTGGCACATCGGCGGGCTGTACATACCGGTGGCGAAACTGATCGCCTTCGCGGTCGCGATGGCGCTGAGCGGGCTGCTGTGGGTATTCCTGCACACCACCGATCTCGGCCGCGCCATGCGCGCCGCATCGCAGAACCGCGACGTCGCGATGCTGATGGGGATCAATCCGAACCGCGTGTTCGCGGTGGCGTTCGGCACTGCGCTGGCGCTCGCGGGCGCCGCCGGCTCGCTGCTGATGCCGTTCTATTCGGCCTATCCATTCGTCGGCCAGGTGTTCGTGCTGATGGCGTTCGTCGCCGTCGTGATGGGCACGCTCGGCAATGTGATGGGCGCGCTGATCGCAAGTCTGATGATGGGCGTCGCGGAATCGCTCGGCATCCAGTTCGTCGGCGCCGATTCCGGCCTGATCGTGGTGTTCGCGATGCTGCTGCTGACGCTTGCCTTCAGGCCGAGCGGGCTCGGCGCCAGGAGGGGCCGGTGATGCAGGCGTCCAGCAACATGAAATGGCTGTGGCTCGCGATCGGGGCCGTCGTCATGCTCGCCTTGCCGCAGCTCGTCACCTCGTCGTTCGCGATCGACATCTTCATCCGCATCCTGCTGTTCTCCTTCATCGGCGTCGCCTGGAACCTGATGGGCGGCTACGCCAAGCAGCTGTCGCTCGGGCACGCCGCCTATTTCGGGCTCGGCGCCTACACCTCGACCATCATGCAGGTGAACTACGGCATCTCGCCCTGGATCGGGATGATCGCGGGCGGCGTGGTCGCGATGCTCGCAAGCCTGCCGATCGGCTGGCTCTGCTTCCGCCTGCGCGGCCCCTACTTCACCATCGCCACCATCGCGACCGCCCAGGTGCTGATGCTGATCTTCCTCAAGTTCCGCGACTTTGCCTGGGGCGCCGAGGGCACCACGATCCCGAACCTCGGCAGCGCGCCGTTGATGATGCAGTTCGAGGAGAAGTCGTCTTACTATTACGTCGTGCTCGGCCTGCTCGTGGTCGGGCTGTGGATCACCCACAGAATCGAGAAATCCTGGATCGGGTACTATCTCGTCGCGATCGGCGAGGATGAGGACGCGGCCGAAGCGGTCGGAGTCAACGCGCCGAAGGTCAAGCGCGACATCTACATGATCAGCGCGTTCCTGACCGCACTCGCGGGGACGTTCTACACGCAGTACATCTACTTCATCGATCCGGCGACCGCGTTCAGCTTCAATGTCTCGATCGAGGCGGCGCTGGTGTCGATTGTCGGCGGCATCGGCACGCTGTGGGGACCGGTGATCGGCACCGTGCTGCTGGAGACCACGTCGGCGCTGCTGCAGAGCTGGCTCGGAAGCTCGGTGGGCGGCATCCAGCTCACGGTCTACAGCCTGATCCTGATGGCTGTGATCCTGTGGCGGCCGACCGGGCTGATCGGGTTCGCGACCGATATCTATCACCGCACCGCCCGGCGCAAGCCGGCGCGTGCCTGAGGTCGTCGCGATGGCAGAAGCACTGGTCATCAAGGGTCTCAGCAAGCGCTTCGGCGGCCTGCGCGCCGTGCAGGACGTCAGCTTCACAGTGCAGGAGAACGAGACGGTCGCGCTGATCGGGCCGAACGGCGCCGGCAAGACCACGAGCTTTCACCTGATCACCGGATTTCACCGGCCGGATTCCGGCTCGGTGGTCGCCTTCGGCCACGAGGTCGTGGGGCTCAGGCCGCACGATGTCTGCGCGCTCGGCCTTGCCCGCACCTTCCAGGTGGCCAAGCCGTTCGGCGCGATGACCGTGCTCGCCAATGTGATGACCGGCGCGTTCCTGCGCGACCGCCATATCGCGGCCGCGCGCAACAAGGCGCGCGAGGCGATCGAGTTTGTCGGCCTCGGCGCCAAAGAGCAGACGCCGGCCAAGGACCTCACCACCATCGACCAGCGCCGGCTGGAAATGGCCCGCGCGCTGGCAACGCAGCCCAGGATTCTGCTGCTCGATGAGGTGATGGCCGGACTCAACCCGGCCGAGATCGACCAGGCGGTCGCGCTGGTGAAGAAGCTCTCCGCCAGCGGCCTGACCATCGTGATCGTCGAGCATGTGATGCGCGCGATCATGGCGGTGGCCCGCCACATCGTGGTGCTCGACCACGGCCAGAAGATCGCCGAGGGCGCGCCGAAGGAGATCGTGGAGAATCCGGAAGTGATCCGCGCCTATCTCGGCTCCTACGTGCATCCGCCGGCGCCAGGAGACGCCCATGCTTGAGCTCTCCCGTATCAGCGCCAGCTACGGCTCGGTCCCCGCCATCACCGATGTCAGCATCTCCATTGGCGAAGGCGAGGCCGTCGGCCTGCTCGGGGCCAACGGCGCCGGCAAGAGCACGACGCTGCGCGCCGTCTCCGGCCTCGTCAAACTGTTCGCCGGCAAGGTCACCTTCGACGGCGTCGACCTCGCGACGCTGCCGCCCTACCGGATTCCCGAGCTCGGCATCGCACACGTCCCGGAGGGCCGTCAGGTGTTCCCGGAGATGACGGTGCAGGAGAATCTCGAGATCGGCGCCTATACGCCGAAAGCCAAGGCCGATCGCGCCCGCACGATGGAGCTCGTCTACAGCATCTTCCCACGGCTCGCCGACCGCAGGAAGCAGCTCGCCGGCACCATGAGCGGCGGCGAGCAGCAGATGGTCGCGGTCGGCCGCGGGCTGATGTTGAAGCCGCGCCTCTTGATGCTCGACGAGCCGTCGCTCGGCCTCGCCCCCGTGATGACCGACGTCACCTTCGAGAAGATCGGTGAAATCCACAAGATGGGCACCGCGATCCTGCTGGTCGAGCAGAATGTCAGCCGCGCGCTGTCGCTGGTGCAGCGCGCCTATGTGCTGGAGAGCGGCAACGTGATCATGCAGGGCTCGAGCGCGGAGCTCGCGGGCAACAAGCAGGTGCAGGCGGCATATCTCGGGATTTGAGGCATCGTCCGCCAACCCGTCATCCTGGGGAGCGCGAAGCGCGTCTCGAAGGATGCACGGCCACCAGCCGGGCCGTCGACCCTTCGAGACGCCGCTACGCGGCTCCTCAGGGTGACGGTTATCCGTTCTTCGTGTTTTGCTAGGTCACCACCGTCCGCTTCGGCTCGACGATCTCGAACATCCGCGGGAATTCGTCCATCAGCGCCATCAATTCGCCGAGCCGCAGCGGATCGCCCGACACCTTGATCTTGCCGGCGCCGACCGCGTCCGGGAACGTGGTCAGCTTGGCAATGACCTCGTCCAGCACACTGCGCGCCAGCGTGAAGCTGGCATGGGCATCGGTGGCCTGCGCGCCCTTGACATAGGTCAGCGCCGAATTCTCGAGGTTGAGCACGAAGGTCTCGTCCGTATCGGTAAAACTCCAGTTCAGCACGATGCGCTTGCCTTCGGCTTTCGGACCGTTGAGGCGGATGCCGAGCACATCCCAGAGCTGCTCGGTACGCAGCGCAGCCAGCGTCTCGCGCGGCATCGGCGAGCGCGGCGGCGTCTTCGGCATGCCCTGCCGCAGCTCCTGGGCGCCGAACAGATAGGCGTTGCGCCAGGTCGAGCTCTCGGCGGCATAGCCGAGCTGCTCGAACGTGTCGGCCAGCAATGCACGCGCCGCCTGGTTGTCGGGCTCGGCGAACACGAGATGGCTGACGGCCTGCGCCACGAAGCGGAATTCGCCCTTGGCGAAATCCGCCGCAGCGCGCTTCAGGATCGCATCGGCACCGCCCATATATTCGACATACTTCTTGCCGGCCGCAACCGGAGGCAAAGCATCGAGATTGACCGGATTGGCGTCGTACCAGCCGAGATACTTCTGGTAGATCGCTTTCACATTGTGCCTGATATGGCCGTAATAGCCGCGGCCGTGCCAGGCGCCCTCCAGACTCTGCGGCAGCCGGATCGTCTCGGCGATCTCGGCCGCGTTGAGCCCGTGGTTCATCAGACGGATGGTCTGGTCATGGGCGTATTTGTAGAGGTCGCGCTGCTCGCGGATCATGCTGTCGATCCGCGCCTGCCCCCACACCGGCCAGTGGTGCTGGCCGCACATCGCTTCCGCCTTGCCGCCCCACATCTGCAGCGCCTCGCCGAGATATTTCGACCACGCCAGCGCATCGCGCACATCGGCGCCGCGGAACGGCAGCAGATTGTGGAAATTATGCGTGCAGTTCTCCGCGAGATTCAACAGCTTGTAGCGCGGAATGAAGAAATGCATCTCCGCCGGCGCTTCGCTGTTCGGCGCCATCTGGAATTCGAACTCGACGCCGTCGATCACGCGCCTGTCGCCGGTCGCGATGATCAGATCGGTCGGCCGCAGCAGCGCGACGCCGCCCGCCGCCATGGTCTTGCCGAGGCCGCAATCAACGTGGCCGCGCACGCCCTTGGCGAGGAACGGCCCGAACTGGTATTGCGCACGGCGCAGCATCGCCGGCCCCGCGATGATGTTCTCGGAGACCGCGTGCTCCATGAAGAAGTTCGGCGCGAGGATCGGCACGCCCGCCGCCAGCATGGCGTCGTCGAGCACACCGCGCGCACCGCCCCAATGGTCGGTGTGGGTATGCGTGAAGATCACGGCGGCGACCGGCCGCTTGCCGCGATGCCGGAAGTACAATTCCATCGCGGCGCGCGCGCCCTCGATCGAGGTCAGCGTGTCGACCACGATGATGCCCTTGTCGCCCTCGATCAGCGTCATGTTGGCGATGTCCAGGCCGCGCACCTGGTAGACGCCTGGCACCACCTCGAACAGGCCGTGATGCATATTGAGCCGCGACTGCCGCCACAGGCTTGGATCGACGGTCGCGGGCGCCTTCTCCTCCGACAGGAATCCGTAAGGCTCCAGACTCCAGACCACCCTGCCCTGGGCCGAGGTGACGCGTGCGTTCTCGATGGTGCCGAGAAAGCCGCGCGCGGCGTCGTCGAAGTCCCTGGTGTCGGCGAAGGGCAGCGCCTTCAGCGTCGCCGCGTGCTGGGCGATGACCGGCGCGGACGCCGCCTTCGGTGCTTCGTGCGACGCTTCACCTGCGGTTGGCTGGGTCATTACTCAAGCACTCCTCGTTTGGCGAACATCAGTTTCGATCGCGCTTCCGTCAGCGGAATTGCACGCCCTCGAACTGGCCGCTGCGGCGCCAGCCGTCGATATATTTGAAGTAGGCCAGCGCGCCCGAGGGATGCCCGACATTGAGCTTGGCCGCGGGACCGGGCTCACGGCCCTCATTGTTGTAGTAGCCGGGCGTGCAATCCGGCCCGCCGATCATCCGGCCGACGCCGGTCAACAGCAGTTCGACCCAGCGATCCTCGGCTTCCTTGCTGACTTCGATTTCCTTGAAGCCGTTGTCCTGCGCATGGCCGACCATCAGCGCGATGGTGCGCGCCGCTTCGGTCAGGTTGTGCGGCACATTGGAGATCAGATTGGCGCCCTGGGTCGGCTGCACGAAGAACACGTTGGGGAAGCCGTGCACGTGGATGCCGTGCTTGGTGCGCATGCCCTCGGCCCAATGCTCCGACAGCTTGACGCCATCGCGGCCGGTGAGATCGAAGCCCGCGCGCCGCTTGTACTCGGTACCGACCTCGAATCCCGACGCATAGATGATGCAATCGAGCTGATATTCCTTGCCCGCGACGACGATCCCGTTCTCGGTGATCTCCTCGACGCCCTTGCCGTCGGTATCGACCAGATGGGTGCCAGGGGCGTTGAACGCCTGAAGATAGGCGTCGTGGAAGCACGGCCGCTTGCAGAGCTGGCCGTACCAGGCCTTGAGGTTCTTGGCGGTGTCGGCATCGCGGACGATGGTGTCGATCCGGTTGCGGATTTCCTCCATCTTCTCGAAGTCGGAATCCTCGAACGCCGCCCGCATGTTTTCCACGCTTCGCTGCTCGCGCGGCAGCAGCATGATCTTGGCGCGGATCCGCTTCGACAGGTCGGTCCAGCCGTCCTGCACCAGATCCTCCTCGGCCGATCCGCCGGCCTGGTTGGCAGTGAAATTCTCCAGCCAGCGCTGTTGCCAGCCCGGGGTCGCGATCTCGGCGAACCAGTCCGGATCGATCGGCCCGTTGCCGCGCACGTCGACCGACGACGGCGTGCGCTGGAATACGTAGAGCTCCTTGCAGGCGCGCGCGAGGTGCGGAATGCATTGCACCGAGGTCGCGCCGGTGCCGATGATGCCGACGCGCTTGTCGGCAAGCCTCTCCATCAGCACGCCCTTGGGATCGCCGCCGGTATAGTCGTAATCCCAGCGGCTGGTGTGGAACGAGTGGCCCTTGAAGCGCTCGATGCCGGGAATGCCGGGCAGCTTCGGCACGTGCAGCGGGCCAGTGCCGATGCCGACATATTGCGCGGTGAAGGCGTCGCCGCGCGTGGTGCGGATGATCCAGCGCGATCGCGCGGCGTCCCAATCGAGGCTCGTCACCTCGGTGTGGAACAGTGCGTTGTCGTAGAGATTGAACTGCCGGCCGATCCGCTGGCAATGCGCGAGGATCTCGGGCGCATGCGCGTATTTCTCGGACGGCATGTGGCCGGTCTCTTCGAGCAGCGGCATGTAGACCATCGACGCCGTGTCGCATTGCGCGCCGGGATATCGGTTCCAGTACCAGGTGCCGCCGAAATCGCCGCCCTTCTCGACAATGCGGACGTCCTTGATGCCGACCTCGGTCAGCCGCGCCGCGGTGGCGAGCCCGGCGAAGCCGCCGCCGATAAAGGCGAAGGTGACGTGATCGGTCTTCGGCGCGCGCTCAGCGACCGGCGTGTAGGGATCGTCGAGATAATGCGCGAGCTGGCCCTTGATCTGGAGATACTGGTCATTGCCATCGGGACGCAGCCGCTTGTTGCGCTCCTCCTGATACTTCAGGCGCAGCCGCTCCTTGTCGATCGCGGATGGTTTTGCGTCTCGGGCTTGCTCGGTCATCGTCATCGGAAGGCGCCTCGCTCCACCGGTTCCTTGTCCTTATTCCTTGCAGATAAACCGATATCGACACGATTTGCAAATTCATTCCGATATATTGACAAATCCGGCCACCTGAGACCAATATTCCGTATGACAGCATCTTCCCCTGCCGAGGTTCAGGCAGATCCGTCCTTCGCCACCACCCTGGCGCATGGGCTCGACGTGCTGACGGCGTTCCGCCGTCATCCCGGCTCGCTGTCGAATGCCGAACTCGCGTTGCATACCGGCCTGTCGCGGCCGACGGTGTCGCGGCTGACCTACACGCTCGAGCAGCTCGGCTATCTCAGGCGCGACACCAAGGGTCGCTTCGTGCTCGGGCTGGGCGCGCTCGCCGCCGCCTATCCTGTGTTGTCCGCGCTGAAGGTGCGTCAGCTGGCACGTCCGCTGATGCGCGACTTCGCGACCTATGCCGGCGGCACGGTGTCGATCGCGATGCCGTTCGGGATCGACTTCATCTATGTCGAGACGCTGCGCACGACGGATACGGCGCCGCATGTGCCCGACGTCGGCTTTGTCAGCACGCTGGCGCCGACCGCGGTCGGGCGCGCGCTGCTGTCGCTGTTCACCGAGGACGAGCTCGGCGCCTATGTCGCGCGCGTCAAGGCCGAGCGCCCCGACGAGTTCGATTACGTGCAGAAGCGCACCTTGCCCGATGTGGAATTGTGCCGCGAGCGCGGCTTTGCCGTCTCGCTCGGCGAATGGCGGCGCGAGATCTTCGGCGTCGCCGCCCCGCTCTATCGCACACCGAGCGGCGAATGCCTGTCGGTCAATTGCGGCGTCCCCTCCTTCCGCTTCAGCGCCGAGCAGATCGAGCGCGAATGCGGTCCGCGCATCCTCGGACTCGCCCGCAGCATCCGCGCGCTGGTGGAGGAAGGCTAACGGGCGAACCGGCGGCACGGGCTGCATCACCTCATTGCGAACCGACGACGGCCGCGGTCGTACTAGTCATGCGATGCCGGCCCGCTGTCGCGGTAGGCCCACAGGCATTCGCGCGGCAACGCGACCTGTGCCTCGACGCCGACCTGATGGCGCGCGGCGGTGCCGAGCTCGATCGCTTCCAGCCGTTTGCCGAACAGCTCGATGCCGTAGGCGGTCTGGGTGCCCTGATATCTGCGGTCGAGCACCTTTGCCGCGAACGTGTTGGCGCCGTCGGGGCGGCCGATCGCGATGTTCTCGGGCCGCAGCGCGATCCGCACTTTCTCGTCGGGATTAAGCGTCTGGCACAGCGTGACCTCGCCTTGCCGGCCGTCACCGAAATCGACCACGCCATAGCGGCCGTCGCATGTGACGAGCCTGCCCGCGAGCTCGTTGGTGGCGCCGGTGAAATTGGCGACGAACAGATCGGCCGGACGATTGTAGATCATGTCGGGCGTGTCCATCTGCAACAGCTTGCCGTCGCGCATCACGCCGATCCGGTCGCCAAGCACGACCGCCTCGGCCTGGTCATGGGTGACGTAGAGCGCGGTCATGCCGGTCTGCTTGAGGATGACGCGAAGGTCGTCCCGCAGCCGCAGGCGCAGTTTGGCATCGAGGTTCGACAACGGCTCGTCGAGCAGCAACAGTTGCGGCCGGTATACCATGCTGCGCGCCAGCGCGACGCGCTGCATCTGGCCGCCCGACAATGCCACCACCGGCCGGTCGGCATAGTCGGACAGTCCGACCAGCGCCAGCGCCTCCTCGACCATGCGGGCGGCATCGGTGCGCCCGATCTTGCGGTGCTTCAGCGGATAGATCACGTTCTGGCGCACCGTCATATGCGGCCACACCGCATAGGACTGGAACACCATGCCGAGATCGCGCGAACGCGGCGGCACGAGGATGCCGCTTGCCGGCGACGAGACCACCCGCCCGGAAATGCTGATCTCGCCACCGGTCGGATGCTCGAGCCCGGCGACGCAGCGCAGCGTCGTGGTCTTGCCGCAGCCGGACGGCCCCAGCAGCACCACGATCTCGCCGGCCGGCACGCCAAAGCTGACGCCGTCGATGGCCGGACGGCCGATCGAAAACTGCTTCCTGAGATCGGTGACTTCGAGCGTCGCCGTCATCGCCGCACCATCAGCCTATTGCCGGTAGCCAAACGTCTTGTCCCAGTCCGCGACCCACGCCGCATGCAGCTTCACATACTCGTCGAACTTCGGATACCAGAGCTTGACCACCTTTGGATCGAACCCCTCCGGATATGCCGGCGGCGCCTTCAGGGATGTGAGGTTGCCGAGCTCCTTGATCATGAAGGTCTGTCCTTCCTTGGACAGGCACCAGTTCAGGAACAGCTTTGCTGCGTTGGGGCGAGCCGCCGTCTTCGGAATCCCGGTCGCGTAGGGGTTGACCGGAGCACCTTCAGGCGGAAAGAAGATCTCGATCGGCGCGCCGTCCTTCTTCTTTTGGTAGATCACGTTGTAGAGCAGCGGCGCGATCGCGATCTCGCCGCGCACCAGCGCATCGGCCGTCGGCGCGCCGGAGGGATACAGCACCGGATGGGTCGCCGCCTGCCTGGCCCAGTAGTCCTCGCCGAGCACCTGGCGCTCGAACATGATCCGCGTCCAGGTGGTGCCGCCGGACTGCGCGAACACCTGCCCGATCAACTTGTCATATTGCGGCTTGGTCAGGTCCATCCAGGATTTCGGCGGGTCCTTCACCAGCTCGGTGTTGTAGGCGATCGACCAGGCGATCGTCGCGCGCGGCCAGTATTTCGGCGAGATCAGCGCGTGCGGATCGTAATCGGCCGCGTTCGGCGGCGCGTAATCCTGGAACAGGTCTTCCAGCGGCTGCATCAGCGCGCGGTCGGAATGGTCGACGACATCGGCGATCAGCTTGCCGGCCGCGGCCTCCGTCTTGACGCGGGTGATCAACTGGCCGCCGGGCGCGCGGACCATCTCGACCTTGATCTCGGGAAAGCGCTTGTTGAAGGCCTTGATCACCTGCTGCTCGATCTCGGCGAAGTTCGCGGTGTAAAAGACGAGCTTGCCTTCGGACTTGGCCGCCGCGATCAACTCCGCCGAGCCGAACTCCTGCGCCTGTGCAGCAGGCACCAATGCAAGCGCCGCCACGCTTGCCAAGGCCAGTGTGGTGAAGGTTCGTCTATCCATCGCAATCCTCCCCTTATTCGTTGTTATCCGGTCCGCGCCACGTTGCCCTGCGCCGATCCGCGCGACAGCCAGTTGGCGCCGCCGATCAGGACACCGAGCAGCACCGTCTGCACCAGGCTGAAGGCCGCGGTCTTGCCGATATTGCCGCCCTCGTAATAGTCGAGCAGCAGCACCGACATCACCATGGTGTTGCTGGTGTAGAGAAACAGCGACGAGCCGAGCTCGCGGATCGCCAGCACGAACAGCAGCGTCATCGACGCCAGCACGCCCGGCCGCGCCAGCGGCAGAACGATGGTCCTGATGGTGCCGAGCACGCCCTTGCCGCAGACCCAGGCGGCCTCCTCGAGCTCGCGGTGGATTTGCAGGAACGAGGTCGACAGCGCCTTCACGGTGTCCGGCATGAAGCGCGCAATGAAGGCCAGCGCGAGAATCCAGATCGTGCCGTAGAGCCCGCCCGGCACGCCGATCCAGGCCCAGAGATAGGCGACGCCCACCACCAGCCCGGGGATCGCGACCGGCAGGGTCGAGATCAGGTCGATGGCGCCGCGCCCGCTGACGCGGGTGCGATGGATGGTGTAGCCGATCGCAAAGGCGAGCGCGCCGCCGACCACAGCCGTGATGACGCCGACCTCGACCGCATTGTAGATCGACCGCATCGTCAACGGATTGTCGAAGATGCTCTCGAAATGCGTCAGCGAATATTGCCGCATGTCGAACAGGCTCGCGACGTCGCGGATGAACATGAACTTGCGGAACGCCGCGACGATCAGCGCCAGCGACGGCAGCACCACGACGATGAGGAGGTAGACGATCCCGATCGCGAAGGTGAGCCAGCGCCACGGCCCGAGATCGAGGCTGCGCGGCCGGAACGCCTTGCCCGCGACGGTGGTATAGCTGCGCCCGCTCAGCAATTTCTGCTGCAGATAGACCAGCAGCCCCGTGACCACCATCAGGATGATCGCGACCGCCGCCGCGGTGTTGTAAAGCGGCGGCGACCAGTTGGTGAGCTTGAAGATGTAGGTGGTGAGCACGTTCAGGTTGGTCGGCGCGCCGAGCACGGCCGGGATGCCGTAGATGCCGAGCATCACGATGAACGACAGCAGCATGCCCGAGACGATTGCCGGCATGATCAGCGGGAACGTCACCGTGAACAGGGTCGCGACCGGGCTCGCGCCGGAGATTTCCGCGGCCTCCTCCAGGCTCGGGTCCATGTTGCGCAGCGCCGACGAGGTGAACATGTAGACGTACGGCGCATAGTAGATGCCGAACACGAACACCAGGCCCCACATCGAGTAGAGATCGACGCGCAGGTCGGAGCCCATCCACTTGAACATCGTGTTGATCAAGCCGGTCTTCGGCGAACCGAGAATAGCCCAGGCCACGCCCGCGACCAGCGGCGGCGCGAACAGCGGCAGGATGCTGGCCGCGGCGATGAAGCCCTTGAATGGCGTGTTGGTGCGCACCACGATCCAGGAAAACAGGAGCCCGATCGCGACCGCGATCACCGTGCCGCCGCCGCAGGCAATCAGCGTGTTGAGCAGCGCTTCGGCGACATTCGGATTGGCCAGCACGGCGAGGAAATTGGCGATCGACAAATGGCTCAGGCTGAGACGGATGCCGTCGACCACCGGATTGGTGTCGGTGAGCGCGCCGAGCAGCAGCATCAAGACGGGATAGATGACCAGGAAGGTCAGGATCGCCAGCAAGGCCGCGACCCAGAGGCCGGTGAACGCGCGGCGGCGAGTTCCCTCGCTGGCGCTTCGCATAGCTTCGCTGCGCCGGTCGGCCTGTCCGTGCAATGCGCGTTCCCTCTTGCGGCCCGATCTGACGCCGGGCCTGCTTGTATACCAAGGGTAGTCGATCGCGACTGTGACGCAAGCTATCCGAAAGTCGCTTCGGCGCGATTCTGTGACGCACCGCGGGAACACGAAATCGATTGATCGCGCTCGCACGCTGCATCCACCGCCGTCGTCCCGGCAAAGGCCGGACCCATACTCCGCGGCGGATGTCTTGAACGGGACTCGTCGTTTCAGCATTGCCCGACAAGCAGCATCGGTGGTTATTGGTCCCGGCCCGCGCCGGGACGAGGATGTGGGTGGGGCGCAATTCGAGATGTCAAAACAGCCACTCGGTGTCATCACCCGCGAAAGCGAAAGCGGGTGATCCAGTATTCCAGAGACGCCAGTGCTTGAGCCGATGGGCCGCGGCGTAATGGATCGCCCGGTCGAGCCGGGCGATGACAGATGTGGATGGGAACGCAGTTGCGTCGCCACAGGCTGCCGGAACGCCGGCCCGGAACGATCCGGGCCGGCGTCGGCATTCTAGGCAAGGTAATTGCCTTCGAGCGCCGGCATGATGTCGAGCACTTCGAAGTAATGGTCCCAGAACCTCGTCTCGCGCAGGTGGTCGCAGAACCACGCCCAGGCCGAGAGGTCATCGGTCTCGCAGATCATGACGTCGGTCGCCCTGGTCGAGAAGGCCTCCGGCTCGAACCAGCGTACCTTCAGCTCCGGACGGCGCCGGAGCAAAGGAATGACCTCCTCATGCAGGAAGGCGAGGCGCTGCTCGGTCTTCAGATCGAGCCAGTGCCGCGTGGTCTTGACCATGACGAAGATATGAAACCTGTGCGGATCGTCCTCGTGTTCGGGAAGCACGGGGGACGAGGTCGTTTGCAGTGTCACCATTGATCGGTTCTCCTTTCACGGCCATAATGTGAGCAATTGCTCATATTCCACAACTCGCGTTTTGGGAGACGCCCTCATGCCGGCGAAGCGGCGTACAAAAGCCCGGAAACAGCCGCTTCAGCAGCGTTCGCGGGAAACCGTGGCGGTGATTCTGGAAGCGGCGGCTCGCGTTTTGGAGGCGCGCGGGCTCGAGGGCTACAACACCAACGCGGTGGCCGAGCGCGGCGGGATCAGCGTCGGATCGGTGTACCAGTACTTCCCCAACAAGGACGCGCTGACGCTGGCATTGATCGGCAGGTTCGAGGACGCGTTGCTGGCGAAAGTCCGGGATGCGGTCGCGGCATCCGAGGGCAAGAGCCTGACGGCGTCGCTCAACCTGATCGTTCGGGCCCAGTTCGAGGCACATGCCGAGCGGGCCGGGCTCAATCGCATTCTGGAGGCCGAGGAGGATCGGCTGCGCCCGGCGTCATCGGGCGCGTCAGCGGCCGGCGAACTGAAGGAACTGATCGCCGCCCTGCTGGCCCGGCATCGTCGTGAGATCGCAAGGCCAGTCGATCATGACGCCGTCGAGGATTTGATCGTGATCAGCCGCGCCATGGTCGACCACGCGCTTCAAAACGACCTCTCGCAGGCTTCGGCCAGCCGCCGGGTGCTGCGCGCCATCGAGGGATATCTGTTCTGTCCGCGGCGGGACTTTTGACGCTTCCGGCTAGGCCGCTTCGCATACGCATCATGCAATGCCGCGGCTGGGGAACGGGATGCCGGCGTAGTACATGGCGGTCCCGGAGACATTTTCAGGCATGCTCGAGAAGACCCCGACCACCGCGGCAGCGATCACCGACGGACTGCCAGATGGGTTGCCCTGGGAGCGGCGACGCTGGGCGGTGGCCGCGATCTTCACGGCGCTGGCGATGGCCTCGCTCGATACCGCGATCGCCAATATCGCGCTGCCGGCGATCGCGAGCGATCTGCATGTCAGCCCTGCGGAAGTGGTCTGGGTCGTCAACGTCTATCAGATCGCGCTGGTCGCGACGCTGCTGCCGCTCGGCGCGCTCGGCGAGATCGTCGGCCATCAGCGAATCTATCTCGGCGGCCTGCTGCTGTTCACATTGGCGTCACTCGGCTGTGCGCTGGCGTGGTCGCTGCCGAGCCTGCTGGTTGCGCGCACCCTGCAAGGGCTCGGCGCCAGCGGCCTGATGAGCGTCAACACCGCGCTGGTGCGCTTCGTCTATCCGAGCCGGATGCACGGCCGCGGCTTCGGCCACAATGCGCTGGTGGTCGCGACCGCCTTTACGCTGGGGCCGACCATCGCCTCCGGAATCCTCGCGCTCGGCCCATGGCCCTGGCTGTTCGCCGTCAACATTCCCTTCGGCGTCGTCGCGTTGCTGATCGGCATGAAGACGCTGCCGACGACGCCGCGCGCCACCCACGCTTTCGATTTCACCGGCGCAGCGCTGGCCTGCGCCTGTCTCGGCCTCTTCATCATCGGCATCGGCAGCGCCGCGCACAAGGCTGCGCCAGCGCTTGTCATCGCCGAGCTGGTCGGCGCGCTGGTGATCGGCTGGATCCTGACCCGGCGGCATGCCGATCATCCGGCGCCGATGCTGCCGATCGACCTGTTCCGGCGGCCAATCTTCGCGCTGTCCGCCGCGACCGCCGTCTGCTCATTCGCTGTGCAGGGCCTCGCCTTCGTATCGCTGCCGTTCTACTTCGAGGACATATTGCACCGCTCGCAGGTCGAGACCGGCTTCTTCATGACGCCCTGGCCGCTGGTGGTCGCCTTCATGGCGCCGATCGGCGGCCGGCTGTCGGACCGCTATCCGGCCGGCATCCTCGGCGGCATCGGCATGCTGCTGCTCGGACTTGGCATGGTGCTGCTCGCGACCCTGCCGGCCGAGCCCAGCGTTGCCAACATCGTCTGGCGCACGATGATCTGCGGCATCGGCTTCGGCTTCTTCCAGACCCCGAACATGAAAGCGATCATGTCGAGCGCGCCGTCGCATCGCAGCGGCAGCGCCAGTGGCATCGTCGCGACCGCGCGGCTGACCGGGCAGACCACCGGCGCCGCCCTCGCCGCGCTCTGCTTCGCGCTGGCCGATCGTGAGGGCGCGACCGTGGCGCTGGCGCTGGGTGCCGGATTTGCCGCGCTCGGCAGCGTCATGAGCTTCCTGCGCCTCGCGGTCGCTTCGCCACAAAAGTCATGACAGGTATGCGGCGCGCACAGTCCGCGGCCAAACACCACAGCATCAACTTTCTTTCGCGCTGCGAGCGCATTTTCTTGATTTGAACCGTTCCAGTTTCAAGGTCAACATCGCCCCGCAGTCCGGTCGGAGGATCGGACCATTCAGGGGATCGCGATGGCAAACCTCAAAATCAACGGCAAGACAATCACAGTAGACGTCGAGGACGACACGCCACTGTTGTGGGCTATCAGAGAGAACGTCGGACTGACAGGGACCAAATACGGCTGCGGCATCGCCCAATGCGGCGCCTGCACCGTGCATATCGACGGCGTCGCGATGCGCTCCTGCGGCGTGACGGTGAGCGAGGCAGCCGGCAAGGAGATCACCACGATCGAGGGTCTCGCGGCGGGCGGCGTGATGCACAAGGTGCAGCTCGCCTGGATCGCCAGCGACGTGCCGCAATGCGGCTATTGCCAGAGCGGCATGATCATGGCCGTCGCGGCGCTCTTGAAGGACAATCCGAAGCCGACCGACGACGACATCAACGACGCCATCACCAATATCTGCCGCTGCGGCACCTTCCAGCAGGTGCGCGAGGCGATCCATGCTGCCGCGAACGCATAAGGACGCCGCGATGAACCAGCACATCATGCCAAAACTGAATCGCCGCGCCTTCGTGATCGGCACCGCAACCGCCGGCGCCGGCCTCGCGCTCGGCCTCGACCTGCCGTTCGGCGGCCCCGCCGTGGTGCGCGCGGCCGACGGCGCGCCTGAAGTCAACGCTTGGGTCGTGATCCGGCCCGACGACACCGTGGTGATCCGCATCGCCCGCTCCGAAATGGGCCAGGGCACGCTGACCGGCCTCGCCCAGCTCGTCGCTGAAGAACTGGAATGCGACTGGTCGAAGGTCACGACAGAATATCCGACGCCCGGCCAGAGCGTCGCCCGCAAGCGCGCCTGGGGCGATTTCTCGACCGGTGGCAGCCGCGGCATCCGCACCTCGCAGGACTATGTCCGCAAGGGCGGCGCCACCGCGCGCGTGATGCTGATCCAGGCGGCAGCCAACGAGTGGAAGGTGCCGGCCTCGGAATGCAAGGCCGCCAACGGCGTCATCACCCACACGCCCTCGGGCAAGACGACGACCTACGGCAAGGTCGCGGAAGCCGCAGCCAAGCTCGAGCCGCCGGCCGACGTCAAGCTGAAGGACCCGAAGGACTGGACTATCGCCGGCAAGGGCCTGAAGCGGCTCGACACCGTCGACAAGACCACCGGCAAGATGGTCTACGGCATCGACGTCAAGCTGCCGGGCATGCTGAATGCCGCGATCAAGGATTGCCCGGTATTCGGCGGCAAGGTGAAGAGCTTTGACGAAGCCAAGATCGCCGGCATGAAGGGCGTCAGGAAGGTGGTGCAGGTCGGCGACAGCGCCGTTGCCGTCGTCGCCGACACCTGGTGGCACGCCAAGACCGCGCTGGATGCGCTGCCGATCGTCTGGGACGAAGGCCCCAACGCCAAGGTCTCCAGCGAGACGATCGCGACATGGCTCGCCGAAGGTCTCGACAATGCGCAGCCGGCCTACATCGGCAACCAGAACGGCGATGCCAAGGCGGCGATCGCTGCTGCTGCCAAGAAGGTCGAGGCGGTCTACAACTATCCTTACCAGAACCACGCCACGATGGAGCCGATGAACGCAACCGTGCTCTACACGCCTGACAAATGCGAGGTGTGGTGCGGCACGCAGAATGGCGAGGCGGCCTTCGCCGCGGCGCTCGAGGCCTCCGGCCTGCCGGCGGAGAAGGTCGACGTGCACAAGCTGATGCTTGGCGGCGGCTTCGGCCGGCGCGGCATGACCGACTATGTGCGGCAGGCGGTGGCGATCGCCAAGCAGATGCCGGGCACGCCGATCAAGCTGTTGTGGTCGCGCGAAGAGGACATGCAGCACGGCAAGTATCACCCGATCACGCAGTGCAAGCTGACCGGCGCGTTCGATGCCGACAACAATTTGGTCGCGCTGCATTACCGGCTGTCGGGCCAATCCATCCTGTTCTCGGTGCGCCCGGAAGCATTGCAGAACGGCATGGACCCCGCCGCGTTCCAGGGCGTCGCGCAAGCCGGCGAGGCCGCGATCGGCTACTCGGTACCGAACCTGCTGGTCGAGCATTCGATGCGCAACCCGCACGTCCCGCCGGGCTTCTGGCGCGGCGTCAACGTCAATCACAACGCGATCTACATGGAATGCTTCATGGACGAGCTGGCGCTATCCGTCGGCCAGGACCCACTCGAATTCCGCCGCAAGCTGATGGGCAAGCACCCCAAGCATCTCGCTGTGCTCAACGCCGTGGCCGAGAAGATCGGCTGGGGCACGCCGGCACCGCAGGGCGTCTATCGCGGCATCGCGCAGGTGATGGGCTATGGCAGCTATGTTGCCGGCGCCGCCGAGATCTCGGTGACCGACGGCAGCAAGATCAAGGTGCATCGCATCGTCGCCTCCACCGACCCCGGCTATGTCGTCAATCCGGCGCAGGTGGAACGGCAGATCGCGGGCTCCTTCGTCTACGGCCTCAGCGCGCTGTTCTACGGCGGCTGCACCGTGAAGGACGGCCGCATCGAGCAGACCAATTTCGACACCTACAACTCGATGCGCATCAACGAGATGCCGAAGGTGGAAGCGGTGATGGTACCGAGCGGCGGGTTCTGGGGCGGCGTCGGCGAGCCGACCATCGGCGTCGCGGCACCGGCGGTGCTGAACGCCTATTTCGCCGCGACGGGCAAGCGCATCCGCAGCTTCCCGCTGCGCAACCAGAACATCAGCTTCGCCTGATCAAACCCGAAGCGGCGGCCGCAACCGGCCGCCGCTTCCTTTTTTCGGATTCTCGTGCATGGCCGTCACGCGTCATCAGACGCGCAGGGATGTGATCCGTGGCGCCGCTGCCGTCGCAGCGGCCGCCCTGGCGCGTCCGGCGCTGGCGCAGGCGGCGCCGCGCATCGCGGTGATCGGCGGCGGCTTCGGCGGCGCGGCCTGCGCGCGGGCGCTGCGGCGGCTCGACACAAAGCTCCAGGTCACGCTGATCGAGCCGAACAGGACTTTCACCGCCTGCCCGTTCAGCAACGAGGTGATCGCGGGTCTGCGCGAGCTTGCCGCGCAGCAATTCACCTATGACAAGGTTGCGGCCGACGGCATCACGGTCGCCGCGCAGGCGGCGACGAAGGTCGATGCCCAGGCGCGCAGCATCGCGCTCGCTGACGGGACAACGCTGTCCTATGACCGGCTGGTGCTGGCCCCCGGCATCGACATGCGCTTCGACGCCCTCTCCGGCTATGACGAGGCGGCGGCCGAAAAGATGCCGCACGCCTGGAAGGCCGGCGAGCAAACCATGCTGCTGCGCAGGCAGCTTGAAGCCATGGACGATGGCGGCCTCGTCGTGATCGCGGTGCCGGCTGCGCCGCTGCGCTGTCCGCCCGCGCCTTACGAGCGCGCCAGCCTGATCGCGCATTATCTGAGGGCGAACAAGCCGAAGTCGAAAATCCTGGTGCTCGACGCCAAGGACAATTACTCGCAGCAGAAGCTGTTCGAGAAGGCCTGGACGGAGCTCTATCCCGGCATGATCGAACGGATTGCGCTGTCGCAGGGCGGACGAGTGACGTCGGTCGATCCGGCGACCAACGAGATCGTCACCGACTTCGGCAACTACGCCGCCGCGGTCGCCAATGTGATCCCGCCGCAAAGAGCCGGCCGCATTGCCGCGATCGCGGGCGCCGCGGACCACACCGGTTGGTGCCCGATCGATCCCGTTACCTTTGCTTCAAAGCTCGTTCCCAACATCCACGTCATCGGTGATGCCGCGATCGCCGGCGGCATCCCGAAATCCGCCTCCGCCGCGGCGGCCCAAGGCCGCGCCTGCGCGGCCGCGATCGTCAACTCCCTGGCGGCCAAGGCGCCGGAGACGCCGCGGCTCGATGGCGCCTGCTACAACACGGTCGCTCCCGGCTACGCCTTCTCGCTGAAGGGCATCTATCAGCCCAAGGAAGATCAGTACGCCGAGGCCGAGGTCACCACGAGCCCGGTCGACGCGCCGCGCGAGGCGCGCCAGCAAGAAGCTGACCAAGCGTTCGGCTGGTTCAAGAGGATCACGGGAGAGGCCTTTGGCTAGCCTCACCCGCACAATGCTTCTCGCCGCCGGACTGTTCGCCGCCTGCTGGCCCGCAAACGCCGAGGAGCTACGGCCCTACACCGTCGCGGGCGATACGATTCCAGCCTCGCTGACGGGAACCAAGGGCGATGTCGCGCGCGGCCGCGCGCTGATCGTCGAGCGTTCCTCCACTTGCATCCTCTGTCACAGCGGCCCATTTCCCGAGCAGGCGTTCCAGGGCGACCTTGCGCCAAACCTCGCCGGCAGCGGCAGCCGCTGGTCGGAGGGACAGTTGCGGCTCCGCCTGGTCGATGCGTCGCATCTCAATGCGGCGACGATCATGCCGTCCTACTATCGCGTCGACGGGCTCGCGCGGGTCGGCACCTCATGGCGCGGCAAGCCGATCCTGTCGGCGGAGCAGATCGAGGATATCGTGGCGTATCTGGTCACGCTAAGGAACTAGGACAAGCGATGGCGAATTCCGATAACACCACACGCCGCACATTCCTGACTCTCACTGGCGGCGCCGCCGCGCTGGTGATCGTGCACCCGGCCGACGCAACGCCGGCGATGCTGTCGGCCGCGATCCGCAATGTCGTCGGCGAGGCCAATGTGCATACCGGCAAGGTCAAGCTCGACATCCCGCCGCTGGTCGAGAACGGCAACACGGTGCCGATGACGGTCAGCGTCACGAGCCCGATGACGGCGGACGAGTATGTGAAGAGCATCCATGTCTTCAACGAGAAGAACCCGCAGCCGAACATCGGTAATTTCTATCTCGGACCGCGCGCTGGACGCGCCCAGGTGTCAACCCGCATCCGCCTCGCTGACAGCCAGAAGGTCACCGCCATAGCGCGGCTCTCCGACGACACGTTCTGGTCGGCCACCGCCGACGTCGTGGTGACGCTCGCCGCCTGCACCGAGGAGGCGATCTGATGCCCTCGGCCCTGATCAATGTTCCGGCCAAGGCCAAGCGCGGCAGTATCATCGAGATCAAGACGCTGATGTCGCATATCATGGAGACCGGCTATCGCCACACCGCTTCGGGCAACGTGGTGCCGCGCGACATCATCACGAGCTTCACTTGCCGCTTCAACGGCGAGGAGGTGTTCCGTGCCGATCTTTATCCTGCGATCGCGGCCAATCCGTTCATCGCCTTCTTCACCACGGTGACCGAGAGCGGCAAGTTCGAATTCGAGTGGATCGGCGACAAGGGATTTTCGGAGACCGCGCAGGCTTCGATCACGGTCGAATGAGGATTGCGGTCTGCATCGCGCTGCTGACGGCGATGGCGGGCGCGGCCCTCGCGACCGAGATCCCGCTGGTCCAGCGCCGCTCGGGCTACAGTTTCATGAGCCCGGACAGCAAGGTGATGCAGGACGAGGACACCGCCAATCCCGGCATGCTGTCCGTGCTCGACGGCGAGGCGCTGTGGACGCGCAAGGCCGGCAGCGCAAACATGGCCTGCGCCGACTGCCACAACGACGCGAGCGCCAGCATGAAGGGTGTCGCGGCGCACTATCCGGCCTTCGACAAGGCGCTGCAAAAGCCGGTCGACCTCGAGGGACGGATCAACCTCTGCCGGGCCAACCACCAGCAGGCCTCGCCCTTCGCCTATGAAAGCCGCGAGCTGCTGGCGCTGACCGCCTATGTCGCACGGCAATCGCGCGGCATGCCGATTACGGCCGGCGACGATCCGGAGCTCGCGCCGTTCGTCGAGCATGGCCACGCGTTGTTCATGCAACGGCAGGGCCAGCTCAATCTCGGCTGCACCAACTGCCACGATGATAACTGGGACAAGAAGCTCGCGGGCAGCGCGATCACGCAAGGCCAGCCGACCGGCTATCCGCTGTACCGGCTGGAATGGCAGGCGCTCGGATCGCTGCAGCGGCGGCTGCGCGCGTGCATCACCGGCATCCGCGCGCAGGCCTATGATTATGGTTCGCCCGAGCTGGTCGAGCTCGAGCTCTATCTGATGACGCGGGCGCGCGGCATGCCGGTCGAGACGCCGGCGGTCAGGCCCTAGCGCCAACCCTCATGGTGAGGAGCGCGAAAGCGCGTCTCGAACCATGAGGCCCCAGTCGGGCCTCGCCCTTCGAGACGCTTGCTGCGCAAGCTCCTCAGGGTGAGGAGACGGAGTTACTGCGTAGCGGTCAGCGCTCGGCGAACGCCTTCTCGACCACGAACTGCGCGGGCTCGCCGTGATTGCCTTCGACGAAGCCGCGGCCGTTCAGCAGCGTGCGGGTATCGGCGACCAGCGCGGGCGAGCCGCAGATCATGACGCGGTCATGCGCGGCATCGAGCGCCGGCAGGCCGATGTCGGTGAACAGCTTGCCCGAGGTGATGAGGTCGGTGATGCGGCCGCGGTTGCGGAACGGATCGCGCGTCACGGTCGGGTAGTAGATCAGCTGGTCGCGCACCAATTCGCCGATCAGTTCGTCCTGCGGCAGCTTCTCGGTGATCATCTCGCCATAGGCGAGCTCCTTGACGCGGCGGCAGCCGTGCAGCAGCACGACCTTCTCGAAGCGGTCGTAGGTCTCGGGATCCTTGATCACGCTGAGGAACGGCGCGAGGCCGGTGCCGGTGCCGACCAGATAGAGGTTGCGGCCGTCCTCGAGGTTGTCGATGACCAGCGTGCCGGTCGCCTTGCGGCTGACAATGATCTCGTCGCCTTCCTTGAGGTGCTGGAGGCGCGAGGTCAGCGGGCCGTCCGGAACCTTGATCGAGAAGAACTCCAGCGTGTCCTCGTAATTCGCGCTGGCGACGCTGTAGGCCCGCAGCAGCGGCTTCTCGCCGACCTTGAGCCCGATCATGGTGAACTCGCCGTTGCGGAAGCGGAACGACGGATTGCGCGTGGTTTTGAAGGAGAACAGCGTATCGGTCCAGTGGTGAACGCTGAGGACGCTTTCCTGGTTGAAATTGCTCATCGTCAGTTTCCTTGACGCGCGGGCCGGATTGGCGGCAAAATCATTTGTACACGATCGTTCGTATACAAATGAATAATCCAGCTTGATCCGGCCGTCAAGCCACGGGCACAATGGCCGGCGAAGGCGTTGAACCAAAAGGAAAAACCATGGCGCACGATGCACCCCAGGCGACCGGTCCGAGCAAGCTGGTGATCCGCAATGTCGGGCTGTTGCTGTCGGGGGCCCTGGAAAAGCCGATCCTGGATGCCGACACCATCGTCGCCGAGAACGGCAAGATCACCGCGATCGGCCGCCTCAAGGACGTCGACACCGAAGACGCCACCACCGTCGTCGACGCCAATGGCACGACGGTCGCGCCCGGCCTGATCGATAGCCACGTTCACCCGGTGGCCGGTGACTGGACGCCGAGGCAGAACCAGATCAACTGGATCGACAGCTATCTGCATGGCGGCGTCACCACCATGATCTCCGCCGGCGAGGTGCACATGCCCGGGCGTCCGCGCGACGTCGTCGGGTTGAAGGCGATGGCGATCTTCGCGCAACGCGCGTTCTGGACGCTGCGTCCGGGCGGCGTGAAGGTGCATGCCGGCGCGCCCGTGATCGAATGCGAGATGGTGGAGGACGATTTCAAGGAAATGGCCGCCGCCGGCGTCAAGCTGCTTGGCGAGGTCGGGCTCGGCGGCGTCAAGGATGGACCGACCGCGCGCAAGATGGTCGGCTGGGCGCGCAAATACGGCATTCAAAGCACGATCCACACCGGCGGCCCGTCGATCCCGGGCTCCGGCCTGATCGACAAGGACGTGGTGCTGGAAGCCGACACCGACGTCGTCGGCCACATCAATGGCGGCCACACCGCCCTGCCCGACGACCAGATCCGCTGCATCTGCGAGGGCTGCAAGCGCGGGCTCGAGCTGGTGCATAACGGCAACGAGCGCTCGGCGCTGTTCACGCTGCGCACCGCGCGCGAGATGGGCGATCTGCACCGCGTCATCCTCGGCACCGACGCACCCGCCGGCTCCGGCGTGCAGCCACTCGGCATCTTGCGGATGGTCTCGCTCTTGTCCTCGCTCGGCGAGCTCCCGGCCGAGCTGGCGTTCTGCCTTGCGACCGGCAACACCGCGCGGATGCGCGAGCTCGATTGCGGCCTGATCGAGGTCGGCCGCTCGGCCGATTTCGTGCTGATGGACAAGGCGCAGCATTCGCCGGGCAAGAACATCCTGGAGAGCGTTCAGCTCGGCGATCTCCCGGGCATCGGCATGACCATCATCGACGGCATCGTCCGCACCCAGCGCAGCCGCAACACGCCGCCCGCGGGCAAGGTGCCGGAGGTGGTGGCGAAGTGAGGTGCACCAAAGCCGTTGCGCGGGGGTGACGGGGTGAACAGCGGTGCAACATATCCGGTGTCGTCCCGGCGCAGGCCGCGACCCATGACCACAGGGTTGGATTGTTGAGAACGGCTGTGGGCTCCAGCGCTGCATAACAATGCCCTTCCGTGGTGATGGGTCCCGGCCTGCGCCGGGACGACACTGAGTGTCTGGTGCCGTACGTGAGTCAAGCTTGCTCCCAGGGTGATAGTGCTGGATCGGTTGCTCAACCCCTTGAGCGGGCTGCCAGATCGCGCGCAGGCGGCGCGCGGCTTTGCCGCGCCGCCTGCGTAACCGAACCTTGTTTTCACCTGTCGCCATTGCGGTGTATCCTGAGCGCAAGCGAACCTTAGCCGGCGGCACTCGCAAGAGGCATTTTTCAATCCGGAATAGTTCTTGCTGCTGCGTGCCGCCATGCCGTGTTGATCTGCACCAGGCAATCAGGAGGCAGCCGATGACGATGAGGCCAGATCCTACGTTCCACGCGTCGCCGAAGCTCGCGATGGAAGCGCCGGCCGAAAGCTTTGCCTACACCGTGCTGCTCAGTCCGGATTTTTCAAAGCCGGACGCGCTCGCGGTGATCGACGTCAAGCCCGGCTCGCCGACCTACAGCAAGATCGTCCATACGTTGACGATGCCCAACAAGGGCGACGAGTTCCACCATTTCGGCTGGAACGCCTGCTCGTCGGCGCTGTCGCCGCTGGCCGGACACGCCTTCCTCGAGCGTCGCTATCTCATCATCCCCGGCATGCGATCGTCCCGGATCTATATCGTCGACACCAAGCCGGACCCGACGCAAGCGAAGATCCACAAGATCATCGAACCCGAGGAGATCTTCAAGAAGACCGGCTACTCGCGACCGCACACCATCCATTGCGGGCCGGACGGCATCTATGTCAGCACGCTCGGCGGGAGCGGCAAGGACGGCACCGACGGGCCGCCCGGCATCTTCATCATGGACTGCGAGACATTCGAAGTGCTCGGCCGGTGGGAGATCGATCGTGGGCCGCAGACCAAGCATTATGACTTCTGGTGGAACCTGCCGCGCGACTACATGGTGAGCAGCGAGTGGGCCCTGCCGCCGCAGTTCGAGAACGGCATCGTGCCGGAAGACCTGCTGTCGAACAAATACGGCCATCGTCTGCATTTCTGGGACCTGCGCGCCCGACGCAACGTCCAGACCATCGACCTCGGCGCCAATCATCAAATGGCGCTGGAGGTGCGTCCGGCGCACGATCCGGTTCGCGAACACGGCTTCGTTGGCGTCGTGGTCGATACCACGAACCTCGAGGGTTCGATCTGGACCTGGTGGCGCGAGGGTGGCAAGTTTCACATCGAGAAGACGGTGACGATCCCACCCGAGCCTGCATCGAAAGACCAGCTGCCGCCGCTGCTGCAGGGCTTCGGCGCCGTACCTCCGCTGGTGACCGACATCGACTTGTCGATGGATGACAAGTTTCTCTACGTCGCCTGCTGGGGCACCGGCGAGATGCGCCAATACGATGTCAGCGATCCGCGCAAGCCGAAGCTCGCCGGATCGGTCCGCATCGGCGGCATCGTTCGTCGCGCGCCACACCCGAACGGGCAGGCTTTTGCCGGTGGGCCGCAGATGGTCGAGATCAGCCGCGACGGCAAGCGGGTCTACTGGACCAATTCGCTCTACTCGACCTGGGACAACCAGTTCTATCCGCAAGGCATTCCCGGCGCCGAGGTGATGGCGAATGCAAGCCCGGGCGGAGGCCTCGAACTGGCGAAGGACTACTGGGTCAGCTTCCCCGACGGCTACCGGGCGCACCAGATCCGGCTCGATGGCGGCGACTGCTCCACCGACTCCTTCTGCTATCCGTCGGTCTAGAGCGGTTTCGAGCGAAGTGGGTACCGGTTCGCGTGAAGAAAACGCGTCAAAACAGGAATCCAGAGCCCGTTCCGATTCGATCGGAACGGAAAAGGCCCTGACATGAGCCCGGCCGACTGGACTCCGGCCTGGCTCTGGCTGGCGGTGATTGCGAGCGGCCTCTACCACGGGATCAACCCGGGCATGGGCTGGCCGCTCGCCGTTTCTGCGGGATTGATGCAGCGGAGTTCGCGCGCGCTGCTCGCCGCGCTTGGCCCGCTGGCGATCGGTCATTTGCTGGCGATGCTGCTGGTGATCCTTCCCTTCGCGCTGCTGATCACGCTGGTCGAATGGCAGCGCACGATCCGGATCGGCGCCAGCCTGCTCGTCATCTTGTTCGGTCTCTATCGACTGATCGACCGGCGCCATCCGCGGGCCCTGGTGCGGATACCGCCGACGCAACTCGCTTTGTGGTCCTTTGCGGTCGCGATCGCCCATGGCGCGGCGCTGATGCTGGTGCCGATCTATCTCGGGCTGTGCCGCGCGGCTGAAGCGGACCAAGGCCATGCGGCTGCCAACAGCCTGATCGATACCAGCCTCACGATGGCCGTGCTGGTCTCGATCGTCCATGCCGGCGCGATGATCGCCGCCGGCGGATGCCTGGCGTGGCTGGTCTACCGCTATCTCGGCCTCAAATTCGTATCGCGGAGCTGGTTCAACCTGGACACGGTTTGGGCCCTCAGCCTGGTGCTGGTCGGCGCCGTCGCGCTGGTGCTTGGCCTGGAATCGTAGTGCGGACGCGGCACGCTGCCCAATCGGCAAGGTGGTGGTGATGGTGGCGACGCGAGGCGCAATAGAAGGCCCGTCATCCTGAGGTGCACGCGCAGCGTGCCTCGAAGGGTGAACGGCCCGCAGCGGACAGCCGGGCCGTCGACCCTTCGAGACGCCGCGCTCCGCGCGGCTCCTCAGGATGACGGCGATAGATTGTGTCAGCGAAGCTTGCCGAGCAGCGCGATCAGCGTCTCGCGCTCCTTGGCGTCCAGCGGCGCCAGCGTCTCCCTGGAGATCACCAGCGCGTTGGGCGCGGCCTTGTCGGCCATCTGCTGGCCGGCGCGCGTCAGGCTCACCAGCAGGCGGCGGCCGTCGTCGGGATCCGGCGCGGTCTCGGTCAGGCCGCGCGCGGTCAGGCGATCGATCACGCCCTTGATGGTCGCAACGTCCATCGACGTCAGCCGCCCGAGCTGGTTCTGCGAGCAGGCGCCGACCTCCGACAGCTTCGACAGCGCCGCCCACTGCGTCGGCGTCAGATTGATGCCGATCTCGCGGGCGAAGATCACGGCGTGGCGCTGCGACACCTGGCGCAGGATGAAGCCGATCTGCTCGTCCAGCACGTATCCCGGCTTGGTCGCCTTGACGCTTCGCTTCTGCGCAGCACTCCTCGCCATCGTCCACCCCGCCCTTTACAGCGACAGATGCGCGTCGCGGATATCCGGACGCGCATCGAGTTCCGCCATGGTGCCGCCAAAACAGATCCGGCCGCGCTCGATGATGTAGGCGCGATCCGAGATCAGCCGGGCGAAATGCAGATTCTGCTCGGAGACGACGATGCTGACGCCCTCTTTCTTCATCGCCAGGATCGCATCGACCATCTGCTCGACGATTTTCGGCGACAGCCCCTCCGAGGGCTCGTCGAGCAGCACCAGCGACGGATTGCCCATCAGCGTGCGCGCGATCGTCAGCATCTGCTGCTCGCCGCCGCTCATGCGCCCGCCGGGCCGGCTGCGCATCTCGCCGAGGTTCGGGAACAGCTTGAACAGTTTTTCGCGGTCCCATTGCGGCGCGCCCGGCCGCTTCGGCTGGCGGCCGACCTCGAGATTCTCCTCGACCGTCAGATCCGTGAAGATGCGCCGTTCCTCCGGCACATAGCCGAGACCGCCGCGCACGATCGCATGCGTCGGCAAATCGGAGACGTCCCGGCCTTCGAACATCACGCGGCCGGAGCGGTTCTCGACCAGGCCGACGATGGAGCGGAACGTGGTCGATTTGCCGGCGCCGTTGCGCCCGAGCAGTGCCACCACCTCGCCCTCGCCGACCTCGAGCGCGATGTCGAACAGGATATGCGCCGGGCCGTAGAAGCTGTTGAGATCCTTTACCGTCAGCTTCATGCCGATGCTCCCTCGCGGTGCCGGGCGTCATAGACGAGGCCTTCGCCGAGATAGATCGCGCGCACCTGGGCGTTGCCGCGGACCTCTTCGGGCGAACCTTCGGCGATCAGGCTACCGCGGTTCAGCACCAGGATGCGGTCGGCATGCTCGAACACCACGTCCATGTCGTGCTCGGTGAACAGCACGCCGATCGACTGCTCGCGCGCGATCCGCGCCGTCAGCCGCATCAGCTCGACGCGCTCGCGCGGCGCCATGCCGGCGGTCGGCTCGTCCATCAAGAGCAATTTTGGCTGGTTGGCGAGCGCGATCGCGAGCTCGAGCCGCTTGACGTCGCCATAGGCGAGCTCGCCGCACGGCCGCTCCGCATAAGCGCCCATGCCGACCAGATCGAGCAGCCGTCCGGCCTCGTCGCGGGCGTGCCGCGCGGTCGAGGCCCACAGGTTGAACAATTGCCCGCCATGCGAGACCAGCGCGACCTGCACGTTTTCGCGCACCGTCATGGTGGGAAATGTCGCCGCGATCTGGAAGGTGCGGCCGACGCCCATGCGCCAGATCACGCGCGGCTTCTTGCCGGTGGTCTCCGCGCCCAGCACGCGGATGCGGCCGCTGTCGGGAATGTTCTGGCCGTTGAGCATGTCGAAGCAGGTGCTTTTTCCCGCGCCGTTCGGCCCGATCAGCGCCAGAATCTCGCCGGCGCGCAGCTCGAAGGAGACGCCGCGCACGGCATGCACGCCGCCATAGGATTTGGTCAGCCCCTCGACCGACAGCAATGTGGGAACCATGCTCATTCGGCGCTCTCGATGCGGGAGGTCAGCAAGGGCGATACCGACGACGAGGACTTGCGCCGGCGATGCATGAAGGCTTCCAGCGTGCCGACAATGCCCTTCGGGAATGCGACCACGATCAGCACGACGAAGCCGCCGAGCACGAGTTTTGACCAATCGGTCTGGCTGACCAGCCAGATGTTGAGCGCCTTGTAGACGATGGCGCCGACCACCGCGCCCGACACCGTCTCGACGCCGCCGAGCAACACCATGACCAGCGCATCGACCGACAGCGAAATGCCCATATTGTCAGGAAACACACTGCCCTTGAGATAGGCGAACAGCGCGCCGGCAAGGCCGGCGACCGTGCCCGCGATCACGAAGGCGGTCCACTGGATGCGCTTGCCGTCGATGCCGATGGCTTCGCTGCGCAGCGGCGAATCGCGCGTCGCGCGCAGCGCGAAGCCGAACGGCGAGAACACGATGATGCGGAGGATCACGACCGCGAGCGCGGCGATGCCGAGCGACAGCCAGTAGAAATGCGACGGGCTCGCCGCCCACTTTTCCGGCCAGACGCCGAGGATGCCGTTGTCGCCGCCGGTGACCGACACCCATTGGAACGCGATCGACCAGACGATCTGGGCAAAGGCCAGGGTCAGCATCGCGAAATAGACCCCGGAGAGCTGCACGGCGAAGAAGCCGAATACGGCGGCGCCGGCGAGCCCGAGCAGCGGCCCGAGCAGCAGGCAGGCGATCATCGGCAAGCCGGCCATCTTGGCGAGCAGCGCCACGCCATAGGCGCCGAGGCCGAAATAGGCGGCGTGGCCGAACGAGGCGAGCCCGCCGACCGACATCAGGAAGTGCAGGCTGACCGCGAAGATCACGAAGATCGCGATTTCCGAGCCGACCGTGAGCACGTAATTGCCGGCGACGAAGGGCAGCGCGGCGGCGAAGACGAGCACGGCGATCGCGGCGAACCGCTCGTTCATCGTCAGCGGCCGCCACGGATTGACGGTGAGACCAGGCGTGCGCCGTGCCGGCGCCTCCGGCTTGCCGAACAGCCCCCACGGCCGGACGATCAGCACCACCGCCATCACCAGGAACACCAGGATGATGGAGATTTTCGGGAAGATCAGGATGCCGAAGGCGTTGAGCTCCGACACCAGCACCGCCGCGACGAACGCACCGATGATGCTGCCGAGGCCGCCGATCACGACCACGACGAAGACCTCGACGATGACGCGCAAATCCATCGCGTGGTTGACCGCATCGCGCGGAATCTGCAGCGCGCCGCCGAGTGCGGCGAGGAAGACGCCGAGCGCGAACACGCTGGTGAACAGCCATTTCTGATTGACGCCGAGCGCCGCGACCATGTCGCGGTCCTGCGTCGCCGCGCGCACCAGCACGCCCCAGCGGGTACGCTGGAACAGCAGCCAGAGCACGCCGAGCACGACCGGCCCGAGCACGATCAGGAACAGGTCGTAGCTTGGAATATTCTGGCCGAAGAAATCGATCGCGCCCTTGAAGCCCGGCGCGCGGCGGCCGACCAGATCGTCCGGCCCCCAGATCAGCACCACGAGGTCCTCGACCATCAGCGTCAGGCCGAAGGTGGCGAGCAACTGGAACAGCTCCGGCGAGTGATAGATCCGGCGCAGCAGCACCATCTCGACCAGCACGCCGATCGCGGCAACCGCCAGCGCGGCAACGACGATGCCGCCCCAGAAGCCGAGCGCGCCGGAAAAGCGCTCGGTCAGCGTGAACGCGACATAGGCGCCGAGCATGTAGAACGCGCCATGCGCGAAATTCACGATCCGCGTCACGCCGAAGATGATCGACAGACCTGAAGCGACCAGGAACAGCGACGCCGCGCTGGCAAGACCGGTCAGGAACTGGACGACATAGAAAGCCATGGGCGGTCCGCTTCAACGTGAACTTGCAACAGGGCCTCATCCTTCGAGACGGCGCTCCGCGCCTCCTCAGGATGAGGAGCGAGACCCTCATGGTGAGGAGCGCGGCAACGCCGCGCGTCTCGAACCACGAGGCCCCGCTATATTCGCAACCTCAATCCTTCGGCCGCAGCTTCTCGATCTCGGCATCGCTGGGCAGATAGTCCGAGCCCTTGCGATAGGCGGTGTCGACCATGATGCCCTTGCCGTCCTTCAGCGCGGTCTTGCCGGTGAAGGCGCCGAGCGTCGACTGGTGATCGATCTTGCGGAAGGTGATCTCGCCGAACGGCGACGGCATCGAGATGCCCTCCGCCGCCGCGATCAGCTTCTCCGGATCGCTCGAGCCGGCCTTGGCGAGGATCGCCGCCGCCGCCTTGATGGTCTGGTAGCCGACGATCGAGCCGAGCCGCGGATAGTCGTTGTACTTGCCCTGGTAGGCCTTCAGGAATGCGTCGTGCTCAGCCGTCTTGATCGCGTACCAGGGATAGCCGGTGACGATCCAGCCTTCCGGCGTCTCGTCCTTGAGCGGATCGAGATATTCCGGCTCGCCGGTCAGGAAGCTCACCACCGTGCGGCCCTTGAACAGGCCGCGGGTGTTGCCTTCGCGCACGAGCTTGACGAGGTCGGCGCCGAAGGTGACGTTGAGGATCGCTTCCGGGTTCGCCGCGGCAACCGCCTGCACCACCGGGCCGGCGTCGATCTTGCCCTGCGGCGGCCATTGCTCGTCGACCCACTGGATGTCCGGCCGCTTTGCCGACATCAACTTCTTGAACACCGCGACCGCCGACTGGCCGTATTCATAGTTCGGCGCGATCGTCGCCCAGCGCTTTGCGGGCAGTTTCGCGGCTTCTTCCACCAGCATCGCGGCCTGCATGTAGTTCGACGGCCGCAGGCGGAACGTGTAGCGGTTGCCCTTCGACCACGTGATCGCATCGGTCAAAGGTTCGGCCGCAAGGAAGAACACCTTCTTCTGGTTGGCGAAGTCGGAGACGGCAAGGCCGATATTGGAGAGGAACGTGCCGGTGAGCATCGCGACGTTCTCGCTCGACACCAGCTCGTTCGCCGCGGTCTGCGCATCCGCCGGCTTGCCGCCGTCGTCCTTGGAAACGACCACGAGCTTCTTGCCGTTGATGCCGCCCGCCGCGTTGATCTCTTCCACCGCGAGCTGCCAGCCCTTGCGATAGGGCTCGGTGAACGCCGGCAGCAAGGAATAAGAGTTGATCTCGCCGATCTTGATTTCGCTCTGCGCCAAGGCCTGCGTCGTCATGGCGCTCGTTGCCATGGTCGCGACCGCGATCGCCAATCCCGCCCCTACGAAATAACCACGCATCCCGTCCTCCAGTTTTTCTTCAAAGAGATTATCGCAATCCGTCTTCGCCCTTGATCTCGCCGACCGTCAGCCCGCCGACGCGCGGCAGCGGCCGCCCGCTGTCGGTTACCGCGACCGCGACCATGATCTCGTTGGCCCGCGGCGCGTCGTTGATCTGCACCTCCATGCCGTCGAAATGGCTGCGCACGAAAGCCGCGTCCTTGTGCCCGAGCGGAATATCCAGCGTGGTGCCGGGGCCCGAGCGCTTCTTCGACGACGGGATCAGCGCCGCGCCCTTCGACAGCACCTTGCGCACCGGCGCGCCCATCTTCGGATGCAGGATCGCCGCCGCATGCTCCAGCTCGCCATTCTCGCCGACCGCGGCGGCCTTGCCGTAGCTGTGCGCCTTGGCACCGTCGATGCCGAGCGCGGCGACGGCCCGCTTGGACAGCAATTCGCCGAGTTCCTCTCCGATCGCGATCAGCGGCGACAGATCCTCGACATAGCGACCGGCAAAGGGGTTCTCGATCACGGCGATCGCGGCGGCGCGCCGGGTCGGCGGTGCAATGGTCTTGCCCATCTCCAGATGGGTCTCCTCGACCACGGTGACGATCTTGCGAATGACGGCGCTCATCTTGCCTCGCTCCCGGTCATGCCCGCAGCATGTGTTCTGTCGTTTGTCCCTGCAACGCGTGCGACGCCGGCGCGCCCATCCCAGTTGCACCGACAATTCGCGTTTCGCCCAGTAGACGCAATGCCGCGCCCTCGATCAATCCCGACATCAGGAGGTCGCGTGCCCGCGCCGACCCCGCTTCGAGCGCCTGCTCGATCTCATGTTCCGCCAGCGGCCCGACATCGCGGGTCACCAGCCGTGCGCCGAGATCGCTGTCCGGCTGCAGCTCGCTCGCCGGAACACGCAGGATCGCGGGATGGTCGGGCAAATCGACCGCATTGGCGATCACGGTCGCGGCGGCATCCGCCTGCGACGCCGTCCGCGCCAGCACGGTGACGGCATCGGCAATGCCGAGCGAGAAGCTGCGGCCATGGCGGCCGCTGGTCGCGATGCCGCGGACCGGCATGTCGGCATCGACGGTCATGGCGCGCATCACGCCATGGCGGTCCGGCCGATCCATCAGGCCGACCGTGAACTGTTCGCCGTCGCTAAGATGCAGGGCAATGTCGCCACCATTGTTGACATAGGCGCGGTCGAGCGGCGCGGCCTCAAGCATCGCGTCCAAAATTTCCTCGGCGACCGAGCCCGCAACCGCTGCCATCGGCGTGATGAAGCAATCGGCGGCAAACGGCGCGACCGCCGCATGCATGCGCCGCGCGACCACGCCTTTCAGCGCGCAGCGCTCTGGATCGGCCGCAGTGCGCAGCTCGGCAAGTTCCGCGCAGAGCTCATCGAGCAATCCGGTGAAGCGTTCCGCCGCCGCCTGATAAGCGGCGCTCACGTCCTCGTCCCTGCCCTTGGCCTCGATGACCAGATCGATGGGACCGTCCTGCAAATGCAGCCGCTTGCCGTCAGGAAGAAGCGCGATTTGCGGGAGCCTCGAGCCCTTTCCGTTCCGATGGAATCGGAACGGGGCTCCAGATTCTTGTTTTGACGCCTTTTCTTTGCGCGAACCGGTATCCACTTCGCTGGAAAACGCTCTGATCATGCGCGCCGCCCGGGAAGAAATGGCATCGGCCGGACCTCTGCGCTGTCGCGCAGCGATGACAGCGGCCGGACGTAGTCCATGTGGCCGCCGAGCGCCGCATAGTCCGACAGCCGCATCGTGAACTCGATCGGCGCCACCAGTGCAGGCGTCGGCACATAGCCGAACGCGCCGGCCGGCATCTGCGTAACATCGACCATGAAGGTGATGCCGCCACCGGGCCAGACATAGACCGGCGCGCCGCCGCTGGTCACCCGCGTCAGTGCGTCCTTCACCGAGCGCGTCAGCCGCACCGGATTGTCGGTGACGCCGGCGCGCAGCGATCCGCCCGCGCCGCCCATGAACAGCACGGTGCACAGCGCCGGCTCGCAATTCTCCTGGATGCGCTCGACCGAGAATTTGAGATCCGCTGGCATCTCGGTCTCGACCGGCTTCAGCGCCTCGTCGAGCACGTAATAGGACGCATGCTCGCCGGTGGTGGAGACCATCAGCATGGTGAGCCCCGGCCGCGCCTCCTTGGCATTGAAGGGACCGAGGATCGACAGCGGATCGGAGATATTGGTGCCGCCCCATCCGGTGCCGGGATCGGCGACCTGGAAATAGCGGCCCGGCGTCGAGCGCCGCCCCTTCATCTTGATGCCGGTGTCGGCGATGTCGAGCAGCTTGCCGGCCTGGTGCTCGCTGAGCACGCCGGTGATGTGGTCGTCGACCACCACGACCTCATCGACCTTGCCGTGCCATTGCTTGGCGAACATACCGATGGTCGCCGAGCCGCAGCCGACCCGCATGCGCTCTTCTGCCACACCATTGACGATCGGCGGCCTGCCCGCCTGCACCACGACGGTGGCGCCGCCGTCGATCGTCAGTTCCACCGCCTTGCAGTTGGAGAGATCCATCAGCGTGTCGCAGGTGACGCGGCCCTCCTTCTTGGAGCCGCCGGTCAGATGATGCACCCCGCCGAGCGAGAGCATCTGCGAGCCATATTCGCTGGTCGTGACATGGCCGACCGCCTCGCCGTCCGCGCGCACGGTCGCGGTTTCCGGGCCGAGATAGCGGTCGGTGTCGATCTTCACCTTGACGCCGCAATACGAGAAAATGCCTTCGGTCACCACGGTGACCATGTCGACGCCGTCGACTTCCGACGACACGATGAAGGGCGCGGGCTTGTAGTCCGGATAGGTGGTTCCGGCGCCGATCGCGGTGACGAACAGTTCGGGCTGGCGGACGATCTTGCCGTCCCAGTCGCCGCTCACCTGGAACGGAACCAGCTTGCCGCCATGCGACACGGTGCGCTCCAGCACGACATGCGGATCGACGCGCACCAGCGTGCCGTCATGATTGGCATAGCGGTCGCAGGCGCCGGCCGCGCCCGGCTTGATGTAGCACATCACCGGACAGGCATCGCAGCGGATCTTGTCGCCGGCGGCGACGGTCATTGTGTCAGCCATCGTGACCAAGCCTGGACTTGTGGCGGCGGTCGATCATACTGCCCTTCCGCCTCCCATGCATATCGTTCGTATACGAATGATCCTGCGCGCAGGTCTCAAGCCTGTCAAGCGGGCTTTGCGATCAAACCCTGCCATTCGCTTGCGCACCCTGTTCATAAAGCGGGCACGCGCTGCAGCGCGGCATGCCGCCGCTTGCACGTTTGTATACAAACGTTATCCTCGTCGGCGATCTGACGCTGACGTTGCAGCGCAAACATCAGGGGAGAACCGGGGCAATGCGCCTGACCGTGAACGGCAGGAATCATGATGTCGACGCCGCTCCCGACACCGCATTGCTTTACGTGCTGCGCAACGACCTCGAATTGAACGGACCGAAATATGGCTGCGGGCTCGGCGAGTGCGGCGCCTGCGCGGTGCTGATCGACGGCGTCGCCGCGCGCGCCTGCGTGATTCCGATCGAGGGCTGCGCCGGCCGCAACATCGTCACGCTCGAAGGCCTCGGCAGCCGCGAGCATCCCGATCCGGTGCAGGATGCCTTCATCCGCGAACAGGCCGCGCAGTGCGGCTATTGCCTCAACGGCATGATCATCACCACCAAGGCCTTGCTGACGCGCAATCCAAATCCGTCCGAGCATGAGGTGATGGAAGCGCTGCGCTACAATCTCTGCCGCTGCGGCGCCCATATCGAGATCATCCGCGCGGCGATGCGCGCGGCCGGTCACGCGCTCGAGGCGCGCGATTGATGGTCGACGCACGGCCTCCCGAGCAACGCCAGCGCGGCTCGCTGTCGGTCGTCCGCCCTGCGGTGCTTGGCGCGGAAGGCGCGTTCGAGACCTTCATCACCGTCACGGCCGACGGCACGGTCAATGCCTATAACGGCCATGTCGATCTCGGCACCGGCATCCGCACCGCGCTCGGACAGATCGTTGCCGAGGAGCTCGACGTCTCCTTTGCCCGCGTCGTCGTGATCCTCGGCGACACCGCCGTGGTGCCGAACCAGGGCCCGACCATCGCGAGCGAGACCATCCAGATCACGGCCGTTCCGCTGCGCAAGGCCGCCGCCCAAGCGCGGCATTTTTTGCTCGCGCGGGCCGCCGAGCGATTGGAGCTAGCTGTCGACGAGCTCACGATCGAGGACGGCCTGATCCGCGGTCACGACAACCGCAGCATCACCTATGGCGAACTGATTGCGGACGAGACCGTCCGGCTCGATCTTGCCGATGAAGTTCCAGTCAAGGCCGTGAGCGCCTATTCGGTCGTCGGCAAGTCGGTGCCGCGCGTCGACGTGCCGGCGAAGGCGACCGGCGAGCTCGTCTATGTCCACGATGTGCGCCTGCCCGGCATGCTGCACGGCCGCGTCGTCCGGCCGCCTTACGCCGGCGTCGACGCCGGCCCATTCGTCGGCACCAGCCTGATCGCGGTCGATGAAGCCTCGGTGCACGATATTCCAGGGCTCGTCGCGGTGGTGCGGATCGGCGATTTCGTCGGCGTCGTTGCCGAGCGCGAGGAGAATGCGATCAAGGCTGCCGCGCAGCTCGCGGTGAGCTGGAAGCCGGGACCGGCACTGACCGATCTTGCCGACATCGAGAAGGCGCTGCGTGCCAATCCCGCGACGCCGCGCCAGCTGATCGACAAGGGCGACGTCGACGCCGCGCTCAAGGCGGCCGCCAAGCCGATGCAGCGGACCTATCTCTGGCCCTACCAGATGCACGGGTCGATCGGCCCGTCCTGCGCGGTCGCCGATTACAGCGAGGGCGCGATCCGGGTCTGGTCCGGCACGCAGAACCCGCACATCCTGCGCGGCGACCTCGCGCTGCTGATCCAGCGGCCCGAGTCCGAGATCGACGTGATCCGGATGGAGGCGGCCGGCTGCTACGGCCGCAACTGCGCCGACGATGTCTCCGCCGATGCGCTGCTGCTGTCGCGCGCGGTCGGCCGCCCGGTGCGCGTGCAGCTGACCCGCGAGCAGGAACATGCCTGGGAGCCGAAGGGCACCGCGCAGCTGATGGACGTCAATGGCGGGCTCAACGCCGACGGCAGCGTCGCCGGTTACGATTTTGCCACGCGCTATCCCTCGAACGGCGCGCCGACGCTGGCGCTGCTGCTCACCGGGCGGATCGCGCCTGAAGCCGCGGTGTTCGAGATGGGCGACCGCACCGCGATCCCGCCCTACGACTACGAGAATATGCGCGTGGTCGCCAACGACATGCCGCCGATCGTGCGCGCGTCCTGGTTTCGCGGCGTGTCGGCGCTGCCGAACACCTTTGCGCATGAATCCTACATCGACGAGCTTGCGGCGGAGGCCGGGGTCGATCCGATCGAATACCGGCTGCGCTATCTCAGGGACAAGCGCGCGATCGATCTCGTCAACGCCGTTGCCGAGCGCGCCGGCTGGACGCCGCGCCCGGTGTGGAAAGAGCCCGAGGCCGACGGCGACATCGTGCGCGGCCGCGGCTTTGCCTATGCGCTCTACGTGCACAGCAAGTTTCCCGGTTACGGCGCGGCATGGTCGGCGTGGATCGCCGACGTCGCCGTCAACAAGGCGACCGGCGATGTCAGCGTGACCCGCGTCGTCGCCGGCCAGGATTCCGGATTGATGATCAATCCGGAAGGCGTACGGCACCAGATCGAAGGCAACGTGATCCAGTCGACCAGCCGCGCGCTGATGGAGGAAGTGTCCTTCGAGCGCGGCGCGGTGACGGCGCGGGAATGGGGCGCCTACCCCATCATCAAATTCCCCGATCTGCCGAAGATCGATGTGCTGATGCTGCCGCGGCAGGACCAGCCGCCGCTCGGCGTCGGCGAGTCCGCTTCGGTGCCGAGTGCCGCCGCGATCGCCAACGCGATCTATGACGCGACCGGCGTCCGCTTCCGCGAATTGCCGTTCACGCCGGAGCGCATTTTGAAGGGACTGCGCGGCGAGCAACCGGTCGCGCCCGCCCCGCTCCCGCCGCCTGCGCAGACGGCCGACCTCAACAGATGGCAGAATCCGTTTGCAAAGCGCGGCGGCGTGCTCGCCGGCATCGCCGCACTCTGCGCAGCGGCGATCGGCATCGGCGCGGCCGTGCTGCCGTGGCGTGCGATCGCGCCGATCGCCCGGCCCGATGCCTCGGTCTATTCGGCCGCGACGATCGCGCGCGGCAAGGAGCTCGCGGCGCTCGGCGCCTGCGCCGTCTGCCACACGTCGGAGCTTGGCGTTCCGAATGCCGGCGGCCGGCCGCTCGAGACACCGTTCGGCACCATCCACACGACCAACATCACGCCCGATGTCGACACCGGCATCGGCGCCTGGTCCTATCCTGCCTTCGAGCGCGCGATGCGCGAGGGCATCCATCGCGACGGACACCACCTCTATCCGGCGTTCCCGTACACGCACTTCGCCAGGACCAGTGATGCCGACCTGCAGGCGCTCTATGCCTATCTGATGGCGCAGGCGCCGGTGCGCGCCGAAACGCCGGCGAATGCGCTGGCCTTTCCGTTCAACCTGCGGCCGCTGCTCGCCGGATGGAATGCGCTGTTCCATCAGGCGCAGGCATTCCAGCCCGATCCATCGAAGTCAACGATATGGAATCGCGGCGCCTATCTGATCGAGGGTCTCGGCCATTGCAGCGCCTGCCACTCGCCGCGCAATACGCTCGGCGCCGAGCGGCAAGCGGCCTATCTCGCCGGCGGCTTCGCCGAGGGCTGGGAGGCGCCGGCGCTGACGTCGCTGTCGAAGGCGCCGATCCCCTGGAGCGAGGACGAGCTCTACGCTTATCTGCGCACCGGTGAGTCCCGCCTGCACGGCGTCGCCGCAGGGCCGATGGCGCCGGTCGTGCAGGAGCTCGCCGCGCTGCCCGACCAGGACATCCGCGCGATGGCGATCTATCTCGCCTCGTTCAACCAGACCGCTGATCGGCCGGCCCACGATGCCTTGGCAGCGAAGCTCGAAGCCGGCACCGTCGTCACCACCGCGGCCTCCGCCGGGGCGCGGATCTATCAAGGCGCCTGCGCGGTCTGCCATGAGGTCGGCGGCCTGCCGCTGTTCGGCAGCCGGCCCTCGCTGGCGCTCAACAGCAATCTGCACAGCGACGCGCCCGACAATCTGATCCAGGTGATCCTGCACGGCATCGCCAAGCCGGCCGTGACCGATCTGGGCTACATGCCGGCCTTCAAGGACAGCATGAGCGACGGCCAGATCGCCGAGCTCGCCTCCTTCCTGCGGCGGCAATTCGCCCCGGACAAGCCGGCCTGGACCGATGTCGCCGCCACCGTCGGCCGTATACGGCAGACCATAGCGCGCTGACCTGCCATGTTCCGCCCGATACCCACTGGGCGGGCGGCGCCCGGCAGGCTAAGGTTCCCGCATGACCGTGACAGATATCGCGACCCGGACCTATAACCACGGCTGGCGGCTCGACCCGATCGTGCGCAGCCTGCTGGACACCGATTTCTACAAGCTGTTGATGCAGCAGATGATCCGGGAATGCTATCCGGACACCCGCACGACCTTTTCGGTGATCAACCGCTCGACCCATATCCGGCTCGCCGAGGTCATCGACGAGGCCGAGCTGCGCGCCCAGCTCGACCACGCACGCACCATCCGCTTCACCAAGAAAGAGCTGATCTGGCTCGCCGGCAACACGTTCTACGGCAAGACCCAGATGTTCTCGCCCGATTTCATCAACTGGCTCTCGACCTTCCGGCTGCCCGAATACGAGCTGAACAAGGTCGACGGGCAGTACGAATTGCACTTCCACGGACCGTGGACTCACACCACGATGTGGGAAATTCCGGCGCTCGCGATCCTCAACGAGCTGCGCTCGCGCGCGGCGACCAAGACCTACGGCCGCTTCGCGCTCGACGTGCTCTACGCCCGCGCCAAGGCCAAGCTGTGGGCCAAGGTCGAGCGGCTGCGCAAGCTGGACGGCTTGCGGCTGTCCGATTTCGGCACACGCCGCCGCCATGGCTTCCTCTGGCAGCGCTGGTGCGTCGAGGCGGTGAAGGAAGGCCTCGGCCCGTCCTTCACCGGAACGTCGAACGTGCTGCTCGCGATGGACAACGATCTCGAGGCAATCGGCACCAACGCGCACGAGCTGCCGATGGTCGCCGCCGCGCTCGCCAACGACGACGAGGCGCTGCGCTGGGCGCCCTATCGCATCCTCGATCAATGGCGCCACACCTATGGCGGCAACCTCTTGATCGCGCTGCCGGACGCCTTCGGCACCAAGCCGTTCCTGCGCGACGCGCCGGACTGGGTCGCCGACTGGACCGGCTTTCGACCCGACAGCGCGCCGCCGATCACGGCCGGCGAAGAGATCATCAAATGGTGGAAGCAGAAGGGCCGCGATCCCAAGGAGAAGCTGCTGGTGTTCTCCGACGCGATGGATGTCGGCTCGATCGAGGAGACATTCCATCACTTCAAGGGACGCGTCCGCGTCAGCTTCGGCTGGGGCACCAACCTCACCAACGATTTCGTCGGCTGCGCGCCGGACGGCACCGCCGAGCTCGACCCGATCTCGATCGTCTGCAAGGTGACGTCGGTCGACGGCCGACCGGCCGTCAAGCTCTCCGACAATCCGGAGAAGGCGACGGGCATCCCGTCCGAGGTCGAGCGCTATCTGCGCGTGTTCGGCAATGTCGGCCGCGTTCGCACCGCAGTTCACGTTTAAATCAACGCACCGATCACTCTGATCGACTGACCTGACGAGCTTCCCATGCCCGGACCCAAGCCGCCTGCCTTCGAAACCCTGAGCCTGCACGCCGGCCAGCGCCCCGATCCCGCGACCGGCGCGCGCGCGGTTCCGATCTATCAGACCACGTCCTACGTGTTCCAGGACGCCGACCACGCCGCGGCGCTGTTCAACCTCGAGCGCGCCGGCCACATCTATACCCGCATCTCGAACCCGACGACTGCGGTTCTGGAGGAACGGATCGCCGCGCTCGAATGCGGCGTCGGGGCGATCTGCACCGCCAGCGGCATGGCCGCGATGCATCTTGCGATCGCAACCCTGCTCAATGCCGGCGACCACATCGTCGCCTCCGCCTCGCTCTATGGCGGCACCATCAATTTGCTGGCGCACACGCTGCCGCGGTTCGGCATCACCACGACCTTCGTGAAGCCGCGTGCGCTCGACGAATTCCGTGCTGCGATCAAGCCGAACACCCGCCTTGTGATCGGCGAGACCATCGGCAATCCCGGCATCGAAGTGCTCGATATCCCTGCGGTTGCTCAAATCGCGCATGACGCGAAGATTCCGCTGCTGATCGACAACACCTTTGCGACGCCCTATCTCAGCCAGCCGATCGAGCTCGGCGCCGATATCGCGATGAACTCGGCGACCAAGTGGATGGGCGGCCACGGCATCGCGATCGGCGGCGTGATCGTCGACGGCGGACGGTTCGACTGGCGCGCCTCCGGCAAATTCCCGCAGCTCACCGAACCCTATGCCGGCTATCACGGCATCGTCTTCGACGAGCAGTTCGGCAAGGCCGCCTTCATCATGCGCGCCCGCACCGAGGGCCTGCGCGATTTCGGCGCCTGTCTGTCGCCGACCAACGCCTTCCAGCTGCTGCAGGGCATCGAGACGCTCGGCGTCCGCATGGACCGCCACGTCAGCAACACCCATGCGGTGCTGGACGCCCTCGCCGCGAACAAGGCGGTCGACTGGGTGCTGCATCCCTCGCTGGAGACGCATCCGGATTACGCGCTCGCCAAGAAGCTGTTGCCGCGCGGCGCCGGCTCGATCGTCAGCTTCGGCATCAAGGGCGGCCGCGCCGCCGGCAAGAAGTTCATCGAGTCCCTCAAGCTGATCAGCCATCTCGCCAATGTCGGCGATGCCAAGACGCTGGTGATCCATCCCGCCAGCACCACGCACCAGCAGATGGATGCCGAGCAACTCAAAGCGGCTGGCATCGGCGAGGAACTGGTGCGGCTGTCGGTCGGCATCGAAACCGCGCAGGACATCATCGACGATCTCGGCCAGGCGCTGCGCGCCTCGCAAAGGACTTAGGGCCATGCAGCTTTCCGTGAACGGATCAGACACCTTCATCGCGACCGGCGGCAAGCCGTTCGACCCGTCGCTGCCGGCGGTGGTGATGATCCACGGCGCCGGTTTCGATTCCTCGACCTGGGCGCTGCACAGCCGCTGGTTCGCCCATCACGGATTCTCCGTGCTGGCGCCGGACCTGCCGGGCCATGGCCGCTCCGCCGGCAAGCCACTCCCGACCATCGCCGAGATGGCCGACTGGATCGCGGCGCTGATCACGGCGGCCGGCGCATCGAAGGCGCGGCTGATCGGCCATTCGATGGGCTCGCTGATCGCGATCGAGGCCTCGGCGCGGCATCCTGACAAGGTCTCCGGCCTCGCGCTGATCGGCACCGCCGCGACCATGACGGTCGGCCCCGATCTCTTGAAGGCCGCCGAAGCCAATGATGTCGCGGCTATCGACATGGTCTCGATCTGGGGCCTCGGCTTCAAGGCCGAGCTCGGCGGCAGCCTCGCGCCGGGCCTGTGGATGCATCAGGGCGCGCAGCGGGTGCTGCAGGAGGCGAAGCCGGGCGTGCTGTACAACGACCTCAATGCCTGCAACGCCTACCAGAACGCGCTCACGGCGGCTGCCGCGGTCAAGGTGCCCGCGACCTTCATCCTCGGCGAGCGCGACATGATGACCCCGGCCAAGGCCGGCAAGACACTCGCCGCGGCGACGCCGAACGCCCGCACCGTGGTGCTGCCGGGCGCCGGCCATATGATGATGGTCGAGCAGCCCGACGAGCTGCTGGCGGCGCTGCAGTAGGGGCGCCGCGAACTCCTCCTTCCCTTCTCCCCTCATGTCCGCCGGAGCCTTGGCGAAGGCGGATGCGGGAGAAAGTGGCCGCAGGCGGCCCACGGGGCCGCCGTCCTTGCGGGACGCCGATGCCGCATCGGCTATGCGCAGTCCACGCCGGATGAGGGGTCTGTCTCCGCGGAGAGAGCCCCCTCAACCAGCTCCGATGCTTTCACATTCGAAGTGCCCGTTGCCGCCACCACCCAAAATATCGAAAACAACCCCATGCAAAGGAGCAGGGCCGCCGGCCCTCGGACAGGCAACTTGACATGTCGGGCAACTCAGCGATACCTTCTATTATTCAGAAATACCGCAAATGCTCAGCCCGACAGCGTAAGCGTCCGTCGCGAAGAGCGAATTGCCTTGCGTTGAGTCCTTTTGCACTCTCAGGCTAGGAGGCCGATGCATGATGAAGATGATGACCGTCGCATGCACTCTCGGAGCGGCCCTGGTGCTGTGTAACCTCGGGACATCAGGTGCTGAAGCCCGGACGCGGAAGGCACAAGTCGTTCATGAACGAACGAGGTCGTGATCCCGTGGCGGTGGCCATACTGGTGGTGAACGGCGATCACGCCAAATGGATCGCATTCCGGTGCCTCGGTAAGCAGCGGCAGATACCCGGACTGCGTATCGACGGGGGCGGCCAACTTATGCAACCGGCCATGGCCGGGCTAATTAATGATCATCCACCAAACGCCACCGGAACACTTCGGCGGCGTTGTTGCGTTTGCCGTACCAGACGACCGAAAAAAGAGCCGCCAAGGGGCTCCTTGGCGGCTCACTTGGGGATGCGTTTGGGTTTGGGGTAAACGCACGCCTCCATCTACCAGCGCCTTCCCCTCATTTGTTGACCGAGATCAAGCAAGAGCCTGCGTTTCGACACCAACAACTGCTCGCGAATGATAACGTGCGATTTCTCGCAGAATTGCTCAAACAGCAGGCGCTCGGAGCGGGCGATGTTCTGCTTCTCGACAAAGCGCTGCATGCTCAACTCTCTATCCAGAAAGCGGATTCGTCGCTTCGCCCAGCAACTTGCCAGTCGAGCTATCGAGAAGATGCAGTTTTGCACAGGCTGCGCACACCACTGATTGGTACATGCGCTCCGACGTATCGGCCGGAGCGGCGAGCCAATGCTGGACATTCATGCCGGTACTTGGACACTTGAACATGATCGGGCGAGCCATGCCATCAATATGTGACAGGCTGACGGCCCGTGGAACTACGTATGTATACGTAGGCTATGAGGACGCTCTGGCGAGGTCCGGCGATCGTCAGTGCGGGGAACACAGGGTTTGCCACGGGCTGGTGAACAGGCAAGAAGCTGGCACAGGCGAATCGGTTTCGCTCCGGGAAATTCCCTACGCAAACGAGCCGAATTTTCTGATCGGGTTGCCCCAGCTATAAATCGAACCGTCATTGTTTTGCGGCGTTGGCGTGAGAGTAACCGCGCGCCGATGGAGTAAAATCGACCGTGGATATCGCGGCGACGGCTCAGACCAGCCCAAGACTTACGAAAACCCCGATCTCGATCAGCATGACCACAGCTGTGATCATCGTCACAAGAAACACATCACCTATCGTTGGAACTTGCATGGCTCGCCTCCAGTTCTCGCGATGACGTGAAAGGCTACGGCCGAGCACGCGCGGAGGTTCTGACTTGGATCAATCTAAGACGGCTGCTCGAACGACGCGATCATGGAGCAGCGTGTCAGCCCTTCGGAGGAGTCGGCTCGACGATCGTATCCACATAGACCAAATGCGGTCCCGTAATCCTACGGCATTTGATGTAGCGCAACGAATGAGGTGGAAGGGATCATTAGGGTTCGTTCGGTTGCGGAATGAGTTGCCGCGCGGGGCGGGCGCAACAAGGGCGGCTGTTGGGATAACCCCCTTACTAGCAGTCGCCCGAAAGAGGCCGCCTCGCCGGCGGCCTCTTCCTTCTCTGGTCTCAGCAATGGCTTGGCCGCCGTGCAGTTGCAGACCGATCTCACCTGCAGCATTTTTCAGTTTTGTTTGCGCTAGCGCAACGAAGTCGAGCAAGGAGGTTCGCTAGTTTCTCCACAAAACTAGCAATTATGTTGCGTCAGGTAGCGTGATGGACAGGTACATAGCTCGCGCGAATATCGATCATTTTCTTGATCTCTTGGCCGACAGCGATGTCGATCCTGTAAGGCGAACCGTTATCGTCAGACTGCTGCGCTTTCAACTCGACAAGCAGAGCCACCATCCGGACCAACTGAAGTTTGTCGAGAGCAGAACAGCGGATGGTCAGGTTCATTTCAACAAGATCAAATGTTTGCGAAATGGTCTTGCCGACCCGACGGCTCGCGCCGAGGCGGATGCCCTTGCGGCACAAGAGGCGGTCCAAAAATTACTCCAGTTCTGTTGCGAGCGGCTGCGTGCCGACGCGCCTCACCAGGCCTTTGGAGAACCGCGATGCTAATCTTCTTACCGGAGAGGCTGCAACAATTGGGTCCGCCTAGATGCGTGGCGTGCGAGGTAGAACGAGAACTGATTGCCGCCGGGCCAACCGACAACACGTATCAATGCCCGGCTTGCAGGGCGGTCCTGCGGTTTGCGCGAGAAGCTCGCGAATCCGACTGGAATATCTCGGGCATACTTGTCGCGTGACCGCTGCGTTGCGCTGTCAATCCGCCACTTAATGTTAAGGCCAATATGGTCATCACCGATCTCAAAAGGCATTTCCTGAAGTTGTGCGCCGACGAAGAGGTCGATGTCCAATGGTGCGACAATCCATTGCAGGCGCTTGCGCTGAGCGGTGAGCTGGAGTTCATTCGAACGCCGCGCATTGCGTCGGAGATTACCTATGCGGTCGCGATGCATGAGCTGGGCCACATCAAGAGCGGTGACCGATCCACCGACCAGATCGCGCGTGAACGCGCCGCGTGGGACTGGGCGCGATGCAACGCGTTGAAGTGGACTCCGCACATGGAAGGTTATGCGGCCGCCTCGTTGCGGTGGTACGAAGAGCACTTGCCAGAACCCGCAGGCAAAACCCGGCAGCCGCTGAAGAGGCCGCTGGATTGAACGCAAGTAACGTCTCGGGGATGAAATGTGGCTCCCTTCTGCCCGGTTTTGCCGGGCGGGCTATCCCGGGCGACCACGTTAGGGAAACCTGCGTAGGTCGCTGGGTCCAGCCGGCGAACTACGGGAGCGATCGAGTTACCGAGCGACCCGTGAAGGCGTAGTCGCAATTGCCCTCGCTTGCTTGATGACCTCCAGCGCAGGAACGATAACCCGCCGCGCCGAGATGTCGACCCCGCCATTCTCGCGATTGACTTCGTCGCGGTGGATCGGCAGCAGCTTTCAGGATCCGGGAGCATCGTGACCAGGGCGAACCGCCGTCATGGCAGGGCAATCCGAACCTGTGGCGAAAGCGGCCGAGCTGCGTGCGGCGCTGGTGCTAGTCGCCATGCGCAGCCTGACTTCGTGACTTCTCCTCCTTCAGAGTGCGCGCGGCACCCTTGATCGCCTCAGCAAGCGTAGCCCGCATGAGCGAAGCGACATCCGGGGTCGACATGCAACGCGCAAGATCAATCCCGCATATCGCTTCGCTCATGCGGGCTACTTGCTATCTCTTGATCATGACGGATCGCGACTAGTGCTTTGCAACGCAGGATTGGACACGGCTTTAGCACCGGCTGGCTTTTCCTCTGCCGCTTGTGCGAGTTTCCTCCATTCCCTCGGCAGCCTGCAGCCAAGCTTCCTTCGCGCTCGCGGACGTGGCCTTGGCCGCCTCGTCTTCACATTCGGCAGCTTTCTGCCGGTATCGTTCAATGTCCTGCGAAGGCATGTGCTTGGGCAACTACCTTGACGGAAGAGGTTCCAAGGTTAGCGCTGCGGCGCGCCGGAGCGCAGCCGTATGACTACGGTGCCAGAGAGCAGACCAAGCCACCAACCGTGTGGCCGGGGGGGGGACAGCCCGGCAAGTCCTGAAGCTCTGCGCCCCGCTCTACGACGGAAAGTCAGCAGACTTGACCTGAATACGGTCGGCATGCAGCGACCATTCGCAAAGCCTTTCCGCTTCGCAGAATCTCTTCTTGGCGATCTCCTCGGCCTCCCCCTCAGTCGGAGCATCGATCTCAAGGATCCTCTGGCAAATCTCGGCCTGCCGACCGTTCTCGCCGAGCACATCTTTCATGAAGCAAATGACAAAGTGCGACATCGGGACCTCCCGCAACTTCTGTGAAGTTCGCCTCTTCTAAGCTCATCTGACGTGAGCATTTTTGACGGGGATCAAGCTTCTAGCGGGATGTCGGTTTTTGGTCAAAAGCCGCCTCATGGCAGCCAAACGGGGCGGCGTCCGCTCTGCCCAAATGAGCTGACCTGCTGACGGACGACCTTCAGCTTCGAGCCGAATGGAGACATCCCGGTGCGCGAACCACTACGGATCCCCCCATCCAGCTGCGGAAAATAGATCCCCGCGGAGCCCGGTCTGCTGAGAACCAAAAGCCGCCCTCAGCGCGCTCTGCGACTTCGCACCGAACTGACAATTTCCGATGCAGCAAGCGTAGCCCGGATGAGCGAAGCGACATCCGGGGTCGACATGCAACGCGCAAGATCAATCCCGCATATCGCTTCGCTCATGCGAACTACTTGCTTCGCGGCACACGTCGCCTTCTGTCCCGATTGCACGACGACCCGGGATGACAGCGACGTCAGCGACAAGCCTATCCGCATCCTCCATGGCAGCTTGGACGCGGGTCCGGAGGACATGGAGATAATCGACGATCTTGAGCCAGGGCCTGTACTCATAAATCGAGGCGGCTGGGATCACGCACGTTGGATGTCTGCTATGGCCCCGACAGGAGCGCGAAGGCTGACATTGCCGTATGCCCGAGAGGCTGGGCCAATAGGTGACATTCGAGATGGAAGAGGCCGTCAGCGTCAGCAAGCGAACGGTCTTCACCTTAGTGCTCCCGGGCGCCCCCCTTCCTCAGCCCGTCGACAATATCATCGAACTCCCGACGAAACTGCGGATTGCTTGAGATTGAGTAACCAAGATCGCGGTACCACTGGACCGTAAAGTCTGGTCGGAGCTTGTTCAATTCGGTCAAGCTCTGCTGTGCCTGTTCCAATTGCCCCGTAGCTCCATAAGCCGATGTCAGATCTACATAGGCGTAAAAGTACAAGTTGTTCAGATTGACCGAGCGCCTGCATTCCTCGATGGATTCTCCATATTGGTGCAGGTGCAAGTGTGCATGGCAGAGCCAGTAGCGCCAAAGGTGAGCAAGAGGATCTCTGGGACTAAGACGGAGAGCCAACTGGAGCGGCGAGAAGGCTTCGCGCGCCCGCCCGGTTACGATAAGCGTAATTGTTTTAGCAGCGTAGACAGCTGGATTATTTGGATCGATTTCGAGCGCTGCATCGTATTCAGCCATTGCCTCCTCAGGGTGTCCAAATAGAAGAATGGCTCCCTTGGTCCTATGGGCACTCGCGCTTGCCGGGTTTTTGGACAGAACTCTGTCGACGAGGTCGAGCGCTTGTTTCTTGTCTTCCACAACGGAAGCAGACCATCGATTGTTCGCACCAGTGGCCAAACACTGCGCTTTCCCGACCATGGCCTCTAAGTTGTCCGGATCGAGGCGCAGCGCACTATCGAATAGGTCCTTCGCCTGATCATTTTGGATCTTCGACTGCGGCCCGTAGAGCTTTGCCCAGCCGCGCATCGTGAAGTCCATGGCGTCTGGATTCCTCGACCGGTCCACTTCACTGCGACGGCTTTCGGCTTGGATCAGTTCAATGTTCAGCGAGCGGGCGAGCCGCGCTGTAATCTCGTCCTGCAAGGCGGCGAGGTTCGTACGATCGCCGTCGAAACGATCGGACCATACGTCCCGACCGCTCGCGATATCCGTAAGTGATACGTTGGCCCGGACATGGTCCCCGTTGCGTCGCACCGCGCCCTGGACTGCCCAGCGGATGCCGAGGTCTTTGCCGAGCGTCCTGAAGTCGATCTGCTTGTTCTTGTATGTAAAGGCCGTTCCGCGTCCGATAACGAACGCGCCGGGCATTTGCGCGAGGTCGGTCGTCAGATCGGTCGTAATGCCATCGGCGAAATAGTCCTGCTCCGGATCGTGGTTGAGGTTTGCGAACGGCAGGACGACGAGTGACAAGCGGGGAGCAATGTCGGGCCGCGCGGCAGCCTCCCTCTGCGTCTGCTGCTTGTCCGGAAACACGTCGGTGCGGAGCGTTTTCCACACAGTCCAGTAGCCCACGAGGCCACCCGCGATCGCGCCTATTGCGGCAATCGAAGCGAGCGCCCCGCCGATCAACTGCAGTCGCGCCCGGAGGCGACCCTTAAAGTTGAGAGTCGACGCCCATTTGTCCGTTGGCTCGTTATCAGATGCCGTTTCGTTCAGTGGGCCGTCATCGGATGCCGGTTTGTCCGGCAGCTCGTTGGAGAATTCCGAGTTCGTCACCATAGCCTCCCGCAGGGGCCAAACGTCCGGATAATCAAGCCTAGCAGATTTGTTGCGGCTTCACTTGGTCAACGCTGCTGACTAAGTTTTCACGCCTCCTTTACAAGTCGTTGCAGGACGGTGGTCGCTTACGACGTTGGATAGATTTCCGGTTAGGGTCCACAACCGATAAAGCTCAGGACGAGCACAAGATTTCCGTTACGCCTCCAAGACCCGAGTACACGTCCTGGCTTGGTCGGTCCACACGGATCGCGTAGTCAAAGACGCTTACGAGCACGACCACTCAGGCGGTCGGAAGCAATTTCCACGCGGCTGCTGGCGGCACGCGTCGGGATGGCGAAGGCGCGGTTTAGCGGACGATGCCGCGACGCCGAACGCCTGCATTGTGGTGCTGCGAAGTGCCGGTCACATGATGATGGTCGAGCAGCCCGACGATTGGCGATGGCGGAGCCGCGAGCTCCACGTCCCTTCTCGCCCCGTGGGAGAAGGTGGCGCGGACGCAGTCCGCGACGGATGAGGGGTCTGTCTCCGCGGAGAGAACCCCTCACCCGGTTTCGCTGCTTCCGCAGCGAAACCACCCTCTCCCACGTCCGCCTTCGAAGGCTACGGCGGACATGAGGGGAGAGGGCGCAGCTCGCGCGCGGATAGCGCGCACGCTCACTGCTTCGCGGGCTTCCTTTCGATCGGGTGGATCTCGATCGCGCGGAGACGGCCGAGGCGGAGCACGTCCATCGACAGGGTCCGGTCGATCCGGCTGTGATCGAGCGCGCGGATCAGGTCGTCGACACCGTTGATCTCGATGCCGTCGAGCCTGATCACGACGTCGCCCGGCAGCAGCGCGGCGCGCGCGGCCGGGCTGTCCGGCTCGATCTGCATCAGGAGCGCGCCCATCTTGTTCTCGACGCCGGCCAGCACCGCATGCCGCCGCGGCACCGGCGCGGTCTGGCCGGCGACGCCGATATAGGCGCGGCGGACATAGCCGTGGCGGATGATCTCCGACAGCACGAACTGCGCGGTGTTGCTGGCGACCGCAAAGCAGATGCCCTGCGCGCCGTTGATGATCGCGGTGTTGATGCCGATCACCTCGCCCTTCGACGACACCAGCGGCCCGCCGGAATTGCCGGGGTTGAGCGCGGCGTCGGTCTGGATCACGTCCTCGATGGTCCGCCCGCTGACCGAGCGGATCGAGCGTCCCAGCGCCGACACCACGCCGGCGGTGACCGTCGATTCGAAGCCGAGCGGATTGCCGATCGCAACCACGAGCTGGCCGCGCCGCAGCGTCTTGGAGTTGCCGAGCGAGGCGTAAGGCAGATCGCGCGCGCCGTCGGCGCGCAGCAAGGCGAGATCGGTGTCGGGATCGACGCCGAGCACATGGGCGTCGGTGACGAAGCCCTCGGTGTCGCGCAGGCGGATCTCCTTCGACGATCCGACCACATGGCTGTTGGTCAGCACGAAGCCGTCGGGCGAGATCACGATGCCCGAGCCGAGCCCGCCGCGCTCGCGCGCGTTGCGCACTTTCGGCCCGGTTTCGACCCGGACCACGGCGGGGCCGACACGGTCGGTGACGTCGATCACGGCATTGGAATAGGCATCCAGCAAAGCCCGGTCGTTATCCCGGGCAGCATCGGCCGTCGCCGCTGACGGCACGTCAGCGGCGGAATCTGAGGTAAAATCCAGCATGGCGAGAGTCCTTTGGTCCCCTCAGATGGTGACCGGTTCCCGCCGCCGCAAGTGGTTACGCCCCCGGCCCCGCCCATACCTGCCCAATCGGCTAGGTCGCCCGCCGCAACACCCCGCCACGCTCCCTGACCGGATCGAGCAGCGACCAGTCGCCCTCCGGCAGCACATGGCCTTTCGGGAACGGCGCGCGCAGCTCGAGGCCGAGCGAGCGCAGCACGCGGTCATCGCGGTAGTAGCACTGCAGCACCACGCGGACGAGCGTCGCCGCGGCAGCGCCGCCATGGCTACGAAACTCCCGCGCCACTGCATCGCGCCTGGCATCGTCGAGCTCGGCGAGCGGCTTGCCCGCGAGATCAGCCAGACGATCCAGCGCCTGCGCGACCAGCGCGGTGTCGCGGCCGAGCGTCGCCAGCATGTCGGCCTGGATCGCGGCATCGTCCGCCCCCGGCACCTTGTACTCGTCGCTTGCGGGAACGATCATCGCGGCGACCGTGCGGAGATCGGCGCGCTGGGCTGCGGTCAGTTGATTGCTATCGGACATGTCGGTCTCTGGCGGTCTCAGTCGAACAGATTGGCGAGGCGCTGCTTCATCTGGTCGGCGATGTAGAGCGCAAGGGCCTGGATGGTGGAGGTCGGGTTTACCCCGCCCGAGGTGACGAAGATGCTGCCGTCGACGATGAAGAGGTTCTTCACGTCGTGCGAGCGGCCCCATTCGTTGACCACGGAGCGCGCCGGATCGGTGCCCATCCGCGCGGTGCCGAGCAGATGCCAGCCGCCCCACGGGATCGGATCGTTGATGCAGATGTCGCTGGCGCCGGCGGCCTCGAGAATCTCCCGGCCACGCGCCAGCCCGTGATCCATCATCTTCCGGCTGTTCGCGCTGATCGTGTAGTCGATCTTCGGCGCGGGGATGCCGTGGCTGTCCTTCAGCACGGGATCGAGCGTGACGCGGTTGTGCTCCTCCGGCAGATCCTCGCAGATCGCCGATACCGCGAGACGATGGCCGTTGAGCTTGCGGAACACGCGGTGATGATCCTTGCCCCAGGGCAGGATGCCCTTCTGCTCGCTCGCGACCGCCTCGAACACCGGCCCGGCGCCGCGGCCGAACTGGATGCCGTAGCCGCGGACGAAGCCGCGCGACAGATCGGTGTCGTAGAACTCCTTGCTCCACAGGCAGGTCGGCGGCGCGCGGTTGCTGTCGGTCGGCTCCTTCACGAAGCCGTAGATCTGCGCATAGGGGTGGAACATCAGGTTCTTGCCGACCAGGCCCGACGAATTGGCGAGGCCATTCGGGAATTTGCCTGACGCCGAATTGAGCAGCAGCCGCGGCGTGCCGACACCGTTGCAGGCGATGATGACGACTTCGGCCGGCTGAAACTGCTCGACGCCGTCCTTGTCGTAATAGACGGCGCCGGAGGCCATGCCGTGCTCGTTGGTCAGGATCTCGCGCACCCGGCAATGGGTCTTGAGCTCGACCCCGGCGCGGACCGCGTGCGGCCAGTAGGTGATGTCGGTCGAGGCCTTGGCACCCTGCGCGCAGGCCGGCGTGCAGTGGCCGAGATTGATGCAGCGCGCCCTGCCCTCGTAGTCCATCGTCGCCACCGTCGTGTCCGACGGCCACCAGTGCCAGCCGAGCTTGTTCATGGCCTTGCCGATCAAGGGGCCCGATAGCCCGAGCGGCTGCTGCGGCATCGGCGGGTGGCTCAGCGGCGACAGCGGATCGCCCGACAGGCCGGAGACGCCCATCATCCAATCGTTCTCCTCGAAGAACGGGGTGAGCGCGTCGTAGTCGATCGGCCAGTCGTCGGCGACGCCGTCGAGCGTCTTCACCTTGAAATCGGACGGATGCAGCCGCGGCCAGTGCGCGGTGTACATCACCGTCGAGCCGCCGACGGCGTTGAAGTTGACGACCTTGATCGGCGAATTGTCGTCGTTGATCGGGTAGTCCTCGGGCCGGCGGCGGACGTTCGGGCTGGACGACCACTCGCCGTAGAACTTCGCCTCCCAGTCGCGCCCGGTGCTCGGATATTCGGCCGGATTCATCCAGCCGCCCTGATCGAGGCAGAGGATATGCATCTTGGTATCGGCGAGGCTCCAGGCCACCGCGGCGCCGGAGGCGCCGGCGCCGATGATCAGGACGTCAACGGGATCGTTCTTCATTCTTGTTCCTTGAAGTCTCTTCTTTCGTCATTGCGAGGAGCGATAACAATGACGGGGTAATGCAGCTCAATTGACGATTCTCACCGGCAAGCTTCGTATACCGCGAATGAAATTGGAATAGAGCCTTTGCGGCGGGCCCATCATCTCAAAACGCAGATCGCGCGCCAGAACCTCCTCCCAGAGGATGCGCAGCTGCTGCTCGGCGAGGCGGTCGCCGACGCAGCGGTGGACGCCGGCGCCGAAGGCGAGATGCTGGCGCGGCTTGGCGCGGTCGATGATGAATTCGTCGGCGCGCTCGATCTTGTCCTCGTCGCGGTTGCCGGAGATGTACCACATCACGACCTTGTCGCCCTTCTTGATCCGGCGGCCGGCAAGCTCGACATCATTGCGTGCGGTGCGGCGCATGTGCAGCACCGGCGTGTGGTAGCGGATGGTCTCGGAGACCAGGTTCGGGATCAGCTCCGGCCTGGCGCGGACCAGCTCGAACTGCTCCGGGTTCTCGCACAGCGCCATCAGCCCGGCCGACATCGAATTGCGCGTGGTGTCGTTGCCGCCGACGATCAGGAGCCCGATCGTGCCGATGAACTCGCGCGGCTCCAGATTCCGCGTCGCGTCCGAATGCGCCAGCATCGAGATCAAATCGAAAGTCGGCGGCGCATCGATCCGCGCGTCCCACAGCTTGCGGAAATATTCTCCCATCTTGACCAGTTCGGCGGTGCGTTCAGCCTCCGAATGCACCACCGCGTCGGGGGATTCGACGTTGGCGATCGCGACATCCGACCACCAGGTCAGCTTGGCGCGGTCTTCGGAGGGGAAATCGAACAGCGTCGCCAGCATCATGTTGGTGAGGTCGACCGAGACCCGCTCGGCCCAGTCGAAGGTCTCGTTGCGCGGCAACGCGTCGAGCACGGCCGAGGTGCGCTTGCGGATCAGGGTGTCGAAATTGGCAAGGTTCGACGGCGCCACGATCGGCGCCACCGTGCGACGCTGCGCGGTGTGGCCGGGCGGGTCCATGCGGATGAAGCTCGGCCGCTCCTGCCCCTTCGGCTGGTCCGCGACCTGGATACCGCCGAGCTCGGAGGCCGACGAATAGTTCTGGTGATCCAGCTCGACCGCGAAGATGTCGTCGTAGCGCGTCACCGACCAGTACGGGCCGTAGGCCGACGCCTCGCAATAATGCACGGGATTGTCGCGGCGGAGCTGCGCGAACAGCGGCCGCCAGGTGTCGTCCTGATAAAGCCGGGGATTGCTGACGTCTGTCGACGTCGGCCTGCGCAGCGCCTCTCCCATCGCTTCACTCCCGTTAGGTTCCGTCGCCGCTTGGCGGGCGATCGTTGTGTCGGGCCGACGATAGAGGGAATCCCGCGGCCGAGTAAAGCCACGGGGCGGACAGTCCGCCGCGCGGAATGCGCGCGGGCCCACGCACCCGGCAAATCCCGATAGCTGCCCCGCTGTTCGATGTTTGTCGGCAGCGGGAAGACCGGCTAGCCTTGCCGGCAATCGATCCATCAGGGAGCAACGACAGGTGGCCGAATTGCGCCAGGACAACACCGCCCAGACGGCTGCGCTGGACTACGACGTCATCATCATCGGCGCCGGCCTGTCCGGCATGTACCAGCTCTACCGGCTGCGCGAGCTCGGTCTTAGCGCGCGCGTGTTCGAGGCCGGCACCGGCGTCGGCGGCACCTGGTACTGGAACCGCTATCCCGGCGCGCGCTTCGATTCCGAAAGCTATTCCTACGGCTACTCGTTCTCGAAGGAGCTGCTCGAGGAATGGGAGTGGTCGGAGCATTTCGCCGGCCAGCCCGAGACCTTGCGCTACTGCAATTATGTCGCCGACAAGTTCGACCTGCGCCGCGACATCCAGTTCGAGAGCCGCGTCACATCAGCGATCTACCAGGACGACACGCGTAGCTGGCGGATCACGCTGGAGAGCGGCGCGCGGCACGCCTGCCGCTTCCTGATCACCGCGATCGGTCCGTTGTCGACCCCTACCCTGCCGCGCATCGAGGGCCGCGACGATTTCAGGGGCCAATCGTTTCACACCGCGCGCTGGCCGAAGCAGAAAGTGGATTTCACCGGCAAGCGCGTCGCCGTGATCGGCACCGGCGCGACCGGCATCCAGACCATCCAGACCATTGCCGGCGAGGTCGGGCATCTCACCGTGTTCCAGCGCACCGCCAACTGGGCGGCGCCGCTGCACAACGGCAAGATCGACGCCGAGACGCAAGCCAGGATCAAGGCCGGCTATCCCGAGATCTTCGCGCGCTGCAAGGAGACCTTCGCCTGCTTCGTTCATACGCCCGATCCCCGCGGCGCGTTCGAGGTGAGCGAGGAGGAGCGCGAGGCGTTCTACGAGAAGCTCTATGGCGAGCGCGGATTCGGCATCTGGCAGGGCAATTTCAAGGATATCCTGATCGACCGCGCGGCGAATGCCACGATCAGCGATTTCGTCGCGCGCAAGATCCGCGAGCGCGTCAGGGATCCCAAGGTCGCGGAGATGCTGATCCCGAAGAACCACGGCTTCGGCACGCGGCGGCTGCCGCTCGAGACCTTCTATTACGAGGTCTACAACCGCGACAATGTCGAGCTCGTCGACATCAAGGAGACGCCGATCGAGCGGATCACGCCCGAGGGCATCCGGACGACCGACAAGGACTACGCCTTCGACATCATCATCTACGCCACCGGCTTCGATGCCATCACAGGCAGCTTCGACAAGATCGATTTCCGCGGCGCGCACGGTGCGCGGCTGAAGCAGAAATGGACGCACGGCCCCGCGACCTATCTCGGGCTGATGGTCGACGGCTTCCCCAACATGATGATGCTGATGGGCCCGCACACCGCGCTCGGCAACATCCCGCGCAGCATCGAATACAGCGTCGACTGGGTCACCGGGCTGATCCGCTTCGCGCAAGCGAAAGGCCTGACCTTCCTCGATGCCACGCCCGAGGGCACCGCCGACTGGACCGAGCATGTCAAGGCGCTCGGTACAGGCCTGCTCTCCAACGAGGTCGATTCCTGGATGACCGGCATCAACCGCAACGTCGAAGGCAAGCAGACCCGCATCGTCGCCCGCTACAGCGGCAGCGCCCCGGCGTATCGCGCGCGATGCGACGAGGTGGCGGCGAAGGGCTATGTGGAGTTGCGGTTGGGCTAACGTGCGTATTGAGGCGAAGCGCGAGCCACACCCACCGCCGTCGTCCCGGCTTTCGCCGGGACGACACAGAGTGTGTTGCGCCGTCACCTTACCACGCATCGATGCACGGCCGCTTGCGGTGGGTCCGCGGCTCGGGCTTCGGCACCGAGCGGAGGCCGGCCATGATCCAGTGCCTGGTGTCGGCGGGATCGATCACCTCGTCGATCTCGAGCACCGAGGCGATCGAGACCGCCTTGCCGTTGGCGTAGAGCTCGGCGACCTTGGTCTGGAAATACTTCTCGCGCTCGACCGGATCCTCGATCGCCTCCATCTCCTTGCGGAAGCCGAGCCGGACATAGCCTTCGAGGCCCATGCCGCCGAACTCGCCGGTCGGCCACGCCACCGTGAAGAACGAGGCGTGGAAGCCGCCGCCGATCATCGATTGCGCGCCAAGGCCGTAGCCCTTGCGCAGCACGACGCCGAACAGCGGCACCGTGATGCTCGCGCCGGTGACGAACATCCGCGCGACGTGGCGCACGATCGCGGTCTTCTCGGCCTCGGGGCCGACCATGAAGCCCGGCGTGTCGCACAGCGAGACGATCGGGATGTCGAAGGCGTCGCACAGCTGCATGAAACGCGCGGCCTTGTCGCCGGCCGGCGCGTCGATCGCGCCGCCGAGATGCTTTGGATTGTTGGCGATCAGGCCGAACGGCTTGCCCTCGATGCGGATGAAGGCCGTGATCATGCCGACGCCGAAATCCCTGCGGATCTCCAGCACCGAGCCCTCGTCGGCGATCAGGTCGATGACGTTGCGGATGTCATAGACCCGCAGGCGATTTTCCGGGATCGCGCGGCGCAGCAGCCGCTGGTCCGGCGCCTTCCAGTCCTGCACGGCGCCCTGGAAGTAGGACAGATATTTCTGCGCCACCGTGGTCGCCTCTTCCTCGTCCTCGACCAGGATGTCGATTACGCCGTTCGGCGACTGGAACGAGACCGGGCCGACCTCGGCCGGATGGTAGACGCCGAGCCCGCCGCCCTCGATCATCGCCGGGCCGCCCATGCCGATCGAGGCGTTCTTGGTCGCGATGATCACGTCGCAGACGCCGAGCATCGCGGCATTGCCGGCGAAGCAATAGCCGGCGACCACGCCGACCACGGGCACCAGCCCCGAGAGCTTTGCGAACTGCACGAAGGACGGGCCGTCGAGGCCGGTCATGCCGAGCCGGTCGGTATCGCCGGGACGGCCGCCGCCGCCCTCGGCATAGAACACCAGCGGCATGCGCCACTGCTCGGCGAGGCCGAGCATGCGGTCGATCTTCTTGTGGTTCATATGGCCCTGGGTGCCGGCGAGCACGGTGTAGTCGTAGGAGATCACCATGCAGCGCGCGCCGTCGGCGCCGAAATCCCTGGCGTTGACGGTGGCGACGCCGGCGATCAGCCCGTCGGCCGGCGTGTTCTTGACGAGGTCCTCGACCTTGCGGCGGCGGCGCTGCGCCGCGATCGCCAGCGAGCCGTATTCGACGAACGAGCCCTCATCGACCAGCTGCGCGATGTTCTCGCGCGCGGTGCGCTGGTTGGTCTTGCGGCGACGCTCGACCGAGGCCGGGCGGTTCTCGTCCAGCGTGATCGCCTTGCGCGCGATCAGCTCGGCGAGATCAGGCCGGATGTGATCGAGATCGATCGCTGCCTCCTCCGCCGCGTGGTGGCCGTCGACCTCGGCAGGCTCAAAGAACAGGATCGGCTCGCCATGCATCAACGTGACGCCGATGCCGCCCGCGATCCTGGTCACCCGGCCGCCATGCGGCGCGGTGACGAGATGCTCCATCTTCATCGATTCCAGCACCGCGATCTGCTGGCCGGGCCGAACCAGATCGCCCTCCGCGACCTCGATCGCCACGATGGTGCCCTGCAGCGGCGCGGGCACCGGAAGCGATCCTTCGGGTGCAGCTTCGATAGTGGCAGGTTTGGCCGCAGCCGCCTCGCTCACCTCGAGCAGCGGCGCGGCATGCTCCTGCGCCGCGCCGACCAGCGCCGCCACATGGGTATCGATGAAGTTGGTGCTGATCTTGTTCCGTCCAAAACTCTGATGCGTCAGGATCGCGCCGAGGAACGGGATGTTGGTGGCGACGCCGCCGATGCGGAATTCACGCAAGGCGCGCGATGCCTTGTGCACCACGTCGGTCCATTTTGGGCTCGGCGAATGCACGATGACTTTTGCCAGCAGCGAGTCGAACGCGGCAGAGGTCCGGTAGCCGGAATAGCCGAAGGTATCGACGCGAACGCCGGGGCCGGACGGCAGGTCGAACACACTGAGCGTGCCGCCGGTCGGTTTTGTCACCCCCTTCTCGTCCATCACCTCCATGTTGACGCGAAGCTGCATCGCATAGCCGCGCGGCAGCGGCACCGCCGATTGGGCGAGGCCGAGCGAGACCAGCGTGGCGCCGGCGGCGACCGCGAGCTGCGAACGCACGAGGTCGATGCCGAGCACTTCCTCGGTGACGGTGTGCTCGACCTGGAGCCGCGGATTGGCCTCGATGAAGGCAAACGCCCCCTCGCTCTCCCCGGCTTCGTCATCGACCAGGAATTCGAAGGTGCCGAGATTGTCGTAGCGTGCGGCGGACGCGAGCTGCTTCGCCGCCTCGATGATGCGCGCGCGCATTCCCTCGCTCAGCGACGGGCTCGGCGCCACCTCGATGAGCTTCTGGTTGCGGCGCTGGATGGTGCATTCGCGCTCCCAGAGATGGCTGATCGCGCCATGGCGGTCACCGATGATCTGCACCTCGATATGGCGCGCCTTGCGGATCAGCCGCTCGACATAGACCGCATCGCTGCCGAACGCCGCCTTGGCCTCCGACTGGCAGCGCGCATAGGCCTCGTCGAGCCTGGCGGCATCCTCGACCAGGCGCATGCCGCGCCCGCCGCCGCCGGCGATCGCCTTGATCATCACGGCGGCGCCGGCGCCGAGCGCGGCGAAGAACGCCTTTGCCTCGTCGAGACTGGTCGCGCCCGAAGTGCCGGCAATGATCGGGACGCCGCATTTCTTCGCCAGCGCCTTTGCCTTGGCCTTGTCGCCGAACAGATCGAGCGCCTCCGGCGATGGGCCGACGAAGGTGATCCTCTCCTCGGCACAGCGCCGCGCGAGCTGCGTGTTCTCGCTGAGGAAGCCGTAGCCCGGATGCAGCGCATCGCAACCCGTGGCCTTGGCCGCCGCGATGACGGCCTCGATGTCGAGATAGGCCCGCGCGCCGCGGCCCGGAATCTCGTGGCTTGCGTCGGCGGATCGGACATGCAGCGAGGCGGCATCGTCGGCGGGATGGATCGCGACGGTCGCGATGCCGCTGTCGGCAGCGGCGCGGGCAATCCGGATCGCGATCTCACCGCGATTGGCAATCAGCAATTTCTTGAACGACATCACAATTTCACCAAAGGCTCTTTTGTTTGAGCATGATCTCCGCGCAAACGCTTCGCGTTTGTCGCGCGGGAGAACCGGTACCCACTTTTCCGGATCATGCTCTAGCGATCCTTCATGGTCGGATCGAGCACGACACGCAAGGACTCCCCGAGCGCATTGAACGCCAGGGAGACGACGAGAATGGCAAGGCCCGGCGCATACATCTGCTCCGGGGCGATTTCCATGTATTGATAGGCGCGCGCCAGCATGGCGCCCCAGCTCGGGTCCGGCGGCTGGATGCCGAGGCCGAGGAACGACAGGCTGGCCTCTGCCAGCAGCGCGGCGGCGAGCAAGAGCGTCACCTGCACGATGACCGGTTGCAGCGTGTTCGGCAGCACGTGGCGCCACAGCACATGCCAGGTCGGCGCGCCGAAGCCTCTGGAGGCATCGACATAGAGCTCCTGCCGCACGATCAGCGTGCGGGCGCGGACGATGCGCGCCAGCGCCGGAAACATCGTGATGCCGACCGCGATCATGCCGTTGGTGAGCCCGATGCCGAGCGCGCCGGTGACCGCGATCGCCAGCACGATGGCGGGGAACGACAGGAAGGTGTCGATGATGCGGCTGATGATGTCGTCGATCCAACCGCCGAAATAGCCGGCGATGAGGCCGACCGGCAGCCCGATCAGGACCGCGACGCCGACCGCAAGCAGGCTGGCATAGACGGTGGCCGGCGCGCCGTAGATCAAACGCGAGAAGATGTCGCGGCCGAGATCGTCGGTGCCGAGCAGATGGGCCGGCCCCGGCGGCGCCAGCATGTTGTTGACGTCCTGCGCGGTCGGCGCATAGGGCGCGATCCAGGGCGCGCCGATTGCGACCACGACGAGCACCACAAGCACCAGGATCGACAGCCCGGCCCTGAGGTCGCCGGCGAGCCAGCGCGCAAATCGCCGCAGCCGCGTCGGCCGCGCCGGTGCCTTCAGGGGAGCGAGCGCCACCTCGGTCATTGCTCGATCCTCGGATCGACCGCGGCGCACAGCAAATCGGTGACCAGGTTCACCGCGATGACAACCACCACCATGGTGAAGACGACGCCCTGCACGATCGGGAAATCGCGCTGGATCGCGCCGCGCACGATCAGGCTGCCCAGGCCGGGAATCGCGAACACCGCCTCGATCACCACGGTCGCCGCCAGCATGCGGTTGACCAACAGGCTGACGATGGTGAGCAGATTGACGCCCACATTCTTCAGGCCGTGCTGCCAGAGGATGCGCGACATCGACAGCCCCTTGGCATGCAGGGTGCGGACATATTGCGACGACAACACCTCCAGCAGCGCGCCGCGCAGCTGGCGCGCGACCTCGGCCATGCCGTAGGCCGCGATCGCGATGCCCGGCAGCAGCGCATGCCTGATCGCATCGACCGGCGAGGCGCTGAAGGATTTCGCGCCGGTCGCCGGCAGCCAGTTCAGCTTCAACGAGAATTCCGCCACCAGGATCATCGCGAGCCAGAAGCCGGGCACCGCGACGCCGAGCGACGCCAGCATGCTGATCAGCTTGTCGACCCAGCCGTTCGGCTGGATCGCGGCCATCACGCCCATCGGGATGCCCGTGACCAGCGCCAGCGCCAGCGCGATCACGACGATCAGCAGCGTGTTCGGAAACGCACGCCCGATCGAGTCCGCGACCTTCTCGCCGGTGAGTAGCGATTGCGAGAGATCGCCCTGCGCGACATTGCCCAGCCAGGCGCCGTATTGCACCAGGAACGGGCGGTCGAGGCCGTAGATCTTCCTGATCTCGGTGATCCGCGCGTCGGTCGCGTTGTCGCCCGCCAGTGTCACGGCGATGTCGCCGGGCACCAGCTTGAGCAGCGCGAACACCATGAAGGTCGCGAGCAGGACCACGGGCAGCGCCTGCACGAGGCGGCTGCCGACGACCTTGACCGGTGACCGTCGCGCCATCGCCTAACTCCCGAGCCAGACGTCGTCGTATTTCGGCTTGCCGAGCAGGTTCGGCCGATAGCCCTGCACCTTCTTGTTCATCGCGACCAGCTCGAACTGGAACGCGAGCGGCACCACGAAGGCATTCTCCATCACCAGCCGCTGCACGGTGGAGAACGCCTTGCGCCTGACCTCGATATCCTCAGACGCACGCGATTCCTTGATCGCGGCCTCGAGTTCGCCCGGCACTGGCGCGCGGCCGGCATTGTAGTAGGCGTCCTTGGTGAACATCAGCGAGTAGGTCAGGCTCGGATCGGGCCGCCCGGTCCAGGCCGAGAGCAGGCCGGCGCCCTTCTTCTCCGCGCCGAAGAAGGCGGCGGAAGCCTCCGCGATCGGGGCGTTGACGAACCGCACGCCGATGCCGGCCTTGCGCAATTGCTCGATCAGGATCTCCTGCCGCTGCACCGAATCCTGGTCCGGATAGCCGCCGAGCTCGATTGGGGTGCCCTCCTTGAAGCCGGCCTCGGCGAGCAGCTTGCGCGCTCGGTCGGGATCATAGGGATAGAGCTTTGCGACCTCGGCGTCATAGGCCCAATGCGCCTTCGGCAAATTCATGTAGGCCGGCTCGGCGAGACCGGCGAGCGCGGCCTTGACGAAGGATTCGCGGTCGATCGCGAAGTTCAGCGCCTGGCGGACCTTGAGATTGTCGAACGGCGGCTTGGCCCAGTTGAGGAAGATCTGAAGCACATAGAGCGTCGGGCCGTGCACCACCTTGACGCTGGAGGCGCGCTCGATGATCACCTTCTGCCGCGGCGGCAGCTGATAGATCAGATCGTTCTGCCCGGCGGTGACCGAGCGGGCGCCGGTGGTGAGCTCGGGAATGATCGAGATCTCGATGGCGTCGGGAAGCGGCCGCTCCGGCTTCCAGTATTTCTCGTTGCGCTTGACCACGATCTTCTCGCCGTCGGCCCAGCTGACGAACGAATAGGCGCCGGCGCCGACCGGCTTGCGCGTCACGACGCCGCCCTCGGCCGCCTTCAGCGCCGTCGGCGACACCATCATGCCGGCGCGGTCGGAAAGAATCCCGGGCAGCGCGGTATCGGGTGTCTTCAGCTTCAACGTCACCTGCTGCGGGCCGGTGACCTCGACCGCGGCGACCGAGAGCAGATCGGCCTTGATGTTCGACTTCGCATCGCTGCGGTTGCGCTCGAGATTGAACCTGACGGCTTCCGCATCGAGCGGCGTGCCGTCATGGAAGGTGATGCCGGCGCGAATGTTGAGCACCAGCGTAGTGGGGTCGGTGAACTTCCAGCTTTCGGCAAGGCCGGGCTTCGGCTTCAGCGTATCGAACTCCCATTCGGTCAGCGTGTCGTACATCGTGAACAGGAAGGCGTGGTCGGAGCCGGCGCCGCCGGTTGCAGGATCGAGGCTCGACGGATTGGCCGGCGCCGAGATGCGCAAGGTGCCGCCCTTCTTCGGCGGGCCTTCCGCGAAGGCGCGGCCGCCGAGCGTGGTGCTGGCCAGTGCGCCCGAGATCAGCGCCATAACCTCGCGTCGTGTCGTCATCGTCATGGCAGGTCCTCCATTATCCCAGGGCGTCAATTTGAATCGGCTTGGCGGCAGACTGGCTGCACCTCTCCCGCTTGCGGGGGAGGGAGTGCAGTTCCTTCGGGGTCGCTATTCGAACTGATCTCATCGCGCGCTAACTCGGCGAAAAATTCGGGCGATCAGCGAAATGGCAGGCCACCCAGTGATCGGGCTTCAGCTCGCGCCACTCCGGCACGCGGTCGGTGCAGAGCGGCTGCGCATGCGGGCAGCGGGTGCGGAAGCGGCAGCCCGACGGCGGATCGATCGGGCTCGGCACCTCGCCCTGCAAGACGATGCGGCTCTCCTGGCGCATCGTGGACGGCAGCGGCCGCGGCTCGGCCGACAGCAGCGCGATCGTGTAGGGATGCAGCGGCCGCTCGGCGACCTCCTCGGTCGGCCCGAGCTCGACGAACTGGCCGAGATACATCACCGCGACGCGCTCGCTGATATGCGAGACCACGGCGAGATCATGGGTGATGAAGACATAGGTCAGCCCGAGGTCGCGCTGCAGATCGGCAAACAAATTGAGCACGTCGCCGCGGATCGACATGTCGAGCGCGGCCACCACCTCGTCGCAGACGATCAGTTTGGGTTTCAGCGTCAGCGCGCGGGCGATCACGACGCGCTGCTTCTGGCCGCCGGACAGCTGGTGCGGGTAGCGCGCGCCGAATTCCTGCGGCAGGCCGACGCGCTCCAGCGCTTCCCGCGCCTGCCGCTCGCGCTCGGCACGGCTGCCGACACCTGCGAGTTCCAGCGGCTCCAGCACCGAGGCCAGAATGGTCATGCGCGGATTCAGCGCGGCGTTCGGGTCCTGGAAGATGATCTGGTAGTCGCGGCGATGGCTTTGAAACTCGCGGCGCGGCAGTGCCGTTGGATCGATGCCGTCATGCAGGATGGCGCCGGCGCTGGGATTGAGCAGGAACACCAGCGCCCGGCCGATCGTGGTCTTGCCCGATCCAGACTCCCCGATGATGCCGAAGGTCTCGCCGCGGCGGACGTCGAAATTGACGCCGTCGACCGCCTTCACGGTGGCGCGGCGATCCGAGGTCTGAAAGCGGACCTGAAGGTCACGCACCGAGACGATGGGCGCGCGGCGCTGTTCGGCGGATGCCGCGGTCATTGCGTCGCGACCTTTGCAGCAGCCGGCGCGCCGGGCGGATGCAGCGCGCCCGGCAGATTGAGCTCGGCAAAGCGCCAGCAGCGCACTCTTCTGCCGCCGCCGGCGTCCTGCAGCTTCTGCTCGGCCTCGCAGCCTTTCGCCGCATGCGCACAGCGGGCCCGAAAGCGGCAGCCGGCCGGCATCTCCGCGATCGACGGCACCCGGCCCGGGATCGACGGCAACCGGCCGTGGCGCGGGCTCAAATGCGGCAGCGAGCGCAAAAGTCCCGACGTATAGGGATGCAGCGGCCGCACCAGCGCCTCGTCGACGGTGGCGTCCTCGATCACCTCGCCGGCATACATCGTGATCATCCGCGTGCAGGTCTCGGCGACGACGCCGAGATCGTGGGTGATCAGCATCAGCGCGGTCTTCGAGGTCGCGCTGATGTCGCGCAACAGCTCGAGGATCTGCGCCTGCACGGTGACGTCGAGCGCGGTGGTCGGCTCGTCCGCGATCAGGAGTTGAGGCCCGCAGATCAGGCTGGCGGCGATCATCACGCGCTGGCGCATGCCGCCGGAGAGCTGGTGCGGATAATCGTCGATCCGACGCTCCGGCGAGGCGATGCCGACGCGGCGCAGCATCTCCAGCGTTTTGGCGCGCGCCTCCTCATGGGAAACATCGGTGTGGACGCGCAGCGTCTCGGCGATCTGGTGGCCGACGGTGAACACCGGGTCGAGCGCGCTCATCGGCTCCTGGAAGATCATCGCGATCCGCTTGCCCCGGATCGCGCGCATCTGCCGCGCGCTGCACGAGGCGAGATCGATACCGTCGAACAGGATCTTGCCGTCGAGGCCGGCAAAATTGCCCGGCAACAGGCGCAGGATCGACAGGCCGGTGATGGTCTTGCCGCAGCCGCTCTCGCCGACGATGCCGACGCGCTCGCCGGGTGCGATGTCGAAGTCGATGCGGCGCGTCGCCTGCCAGACGCCCTGCGCGGTCTTGAAGCGGATGCCGAGCCCGCGCACGGACAGCAGCGGCCGCGCGCCGTCGCGCGCACCCTCCGCCCTGCGCTGTGCCGGCTGGCCTGCCTCCATCAGCCCGCCGCCCGCTTCTTTTCTTTCACCAGTTGCTCCTCCATCAGCATCTCGGTGCCGATAATACCCTCGCGGCTGAGCTCATCGAGCTCGGCGTCGGAGAGCCCGAGCATGCCGCCAAGAATCGCGCGGTTGTGCTCGCCGAGCGTCGGCGGCACTGAACGAATGGCAAATGGTGCATCGCTCTCGCGAAAGGGCATCGACGGCTGCGGATGTCGTCCGATGAACGCGCGGTCGACCTGCTGGATGAAGCCGCGGGCGTGGAGCTGCGGGTCCTCCAGGAGATCGATCGGCAGCCGCGCCACGCCGGAGGCAACGCCGGCAGATTGCAGCGCGGCCATCGCAGCATCGGCATCGCGCGCCGCGGTCCAGGCCATGATCGCAGCCTCGATCTCGGCCTCGATGGCGCGGCGGCCCGCGGCCGTCTTGAGCGTCTCGTCCGCCGCCCAATCCTCGCGGCCGAGCAGCCGCGCGAGCTTTGGCCACATCGCGTCGTCGGAGACCGCGACGACGATCCAGTTGTCCTCTCCGGCGCAGCGAAAGCAGCCATGGGGCACGAAATCGGGATGGCGGTTGCCGTATTTGGTCGGCGGCTTGCCACTGGTCGAATGCGCGACGATCCAGGGCGCGGCGAACGGCATCATGCATTCGATCTGCGCCAGATCGATGAACTGCCCCTGCCCCGTCAGTTTGGCGTGGATCAGCGCGGTCAGCACCGCAGCCGCGCCGTTGAGGCCGCCGACGGCGTCGCCGAACGCGGTATGGCTCATGACGGGCGGACCATCGGGATCGCCGACAACGCTCGGCAGGCCGGAGCCCTGCTCCAGGGTCGAGCCATAGGCACGGCAGTCGCGATGCACGCTGCCGGCGCCGAATGCCGACATCGACATCATCACCAGCTTTGGATTGATCTTGCTGAGCACGTCGTAGCCGAGGCCGAGCTTGGGCAGCACCTCGACCGAATAATTGTCGACCACGAGATCGGCATCGGCGAGCAGGCGCTTCGCCAGTTCAAGCCCCTTCGGCCGGGTCAGATCGAGCGTGATGCCGCGCTTGTTGCGGTTCATGATGCAGTAGCGCACCGACTTCTCGTACATCTGCTCCAGCACATAGGCCGGACGGCGGTCGACGCCGCGCCACCAGTCCGGATACTGGGTCGCCTCGATCTTGATGACGTCGGCGCCGAGATCGGCGAGCGTGCGGGTGCAGATCGGCCCGGCCCAGCCCATCGAAAAGTCGACGACACGGATTCCCTCGAGCGGCAAGCGATCGGTTGCAGCGGGCCTGGGCGCCGGCACGCGCGGCGCAGCCTCGCGCCTCGGCTGCTGCTCGCCGAGATCAGGCACCCGGCCGCCGCGCAACGGCGGCGTTGCGGTCAACCGCTGCATCGTGCCGGCGGAAAAGCCGGTCTCGTCGCCGATGGTGATCGGGACGATGGCGCCACGCGCACGCTTCTCCTCATCGGCGATGAGATCCGCCACCTCCGGCACCGGCACGATCGGAATCCTGCGCTTGAGCCCTTCAGCGAACCACTCCTGCGCGGTCCGCTGCTTCAGCTTCGGCAATATCCTGCCTTCGATCTCGGCGACCTGGCGCAGCCGGTCGACACCCATGACCAGCGTCGGATCGTCGCGCAAATCGTTGAGCCCGAGCATCTCGCAGAACGCGCGCCATTGCGCCGGGGTCACCGTGGTGACGCCGAGCCAGCCCTGCCTGGTCTCGTAGATGCCGACCGGAAAGGTCGGCCAGAACCGGTTGACTCCGATCCGCCGCATGATGTCGCCGCGCTGAAACGCCTCGAACATGATGTATTCGGTGACGGCGATAGACGCCTCGAACAGGCTGAGATGGTTTGCGCGGCCGCGCCCGTCCTGCATGCGCCCGAGCACCGACGATGCGGCGGCGATGAAACCCCACAGCCCGCCCAGAATGCCGATCTGGAAATCCGGCGCATGCATCGGCGGCCCCTGCTCCGGACCGACCAGCTTCACCAGTCCGGTCAGCGCGCGGATCGTGGAGTCCGTCGCCGCGAAATTCGCGTAAGGACCGCGATCGCCGAACCAGGCGAGGTCGAGATGGATCAGGCCGGGATTATCCCGCTTGATCGCGTCGAAATCGATCTCGGGACAATCCGCCGCAGCAATGCCGCGCCCGTCGAGCAGGATGTCGCAGCCGGCGATCAGCTCGCGCAGGCGCGAGACGTCGCGCTTGTCGAGCACGACACTCGACTTGTTGAAGTTGAGGAACGCAAACCACGCGCTCTGGCCTTTGGGCGTCAGCGGCGCGGTGCGGCGAAGGGGATCGCCGTGCGGCGGCTCGACCTTCCGCACATCGGCGCCGAAATCGGCAAACAGCCGCGCACAATAGCTCGTCGCCGCAGCACTTCCGATCTCGACAATCCGCAGATGCGACAACGCGCCCATCAGGCTTCCTCGCGACACATAACCAGCCGGTGACAGCGGCTGATTCAGTTTTCTTGTTGGGTGAACTTGAAGCCGCGCGACGAGTGTGATGCAAGTGGAATTTTCTTCCGCTTGACGGAATTAGCGAGCGTATGACCGAAATTGCTGCTCAGCGCGAAGCGAGGCTTGTGCAGCTAATTGCAGGTGAGTTGCGCTTCGAACCAGTGTTGCACTGAGTTCGACAATCGCGGCCATGCGCGCAAGACATGCGCGTATGTGGCCGCGCTCGCACGGGCGATGTTACGCAGTTCCTGCTCAATGGCGGGAAAGTCAACACCGAGGCACCGGCCGGCCTTGGCGACGGTGCGACCATCGACCACAAGCTCTGAGATCAGCGACGCATTGCCGCGTGCGAACAGGAGGTCGAGCGGATCGGCATCGAGAATCTGATCACGCTCGAGGCGGTCGAGATCGATGCCGACGAAATCGGCCGGCGCACCGACCGCGAGCTCGCCGGCTCCGGGCGCGCCGGTGGCACGGCGGCCGTTGCGGATCGCGAGCGCGAAGAACTCCTGAGCTGTCCAGGTGCGCTTGAAGCCGAGGCCGCCGTGCATCATCTGCACCAGCCGCATCTCGCGCAGCACGTCGTCATCCTCATCGAGCGCCAGGCCATCGACGCCGACCGCAATCCCGCAACCGCAGGCGTGCGCCGCGGCGATCGGCGCGAGCCCGGAGCGCAGATGCAGGTTGGAGGAAAAATTGGTGACGATGCGCGCGCCCGACGCCGCGATCATCTCGAGCTCGTCGGGCCGAGCGTGGATGCAATGCGCGAGCGTCAGCCGCTCCGAGAGGAAGCCGATGTCGCGGAGATAGCGGACGATGCCGCCGGGAAAATGCCGATCGGCCCAGGCGCGCTGGTAGATGGTCTCGAGCAGATGCATGTGAATGCGGCGGCCGGTCTGCGCCGAGTTCTCCGCGACCGCCTGCAGCAGCGGCTTCGAGCACCACTGCACCCCGGCCGGCCCGAGCTGCACATCAATCTTCGGCCCGCCGATCGCCGCCGCGATGGCGTCGGTCAGCTCGATATAGGCCTGCGGCGACATCGGGGCGCGAACGAAGAGATCCTCGATCGTCTTGCGGTCGTGGGCCGGAAGACCTGACAGCACCGCTTCGCTGTCGCCATAGACGATCGGGTTCTGGTCGCGCACGGCGATCGCAAAGGCGATGCGGATGCCGACATCGGCGGCGGCGCGCGCGATCGCCCTGGCCTCCTCGACCAGCGGCATGGTGCCGCTCGGGCGGGTGTAGTGCACCATCATCGCGGCGCAGCCGGCCTGCGCTGCGCGGGCAAACGCCGAAGCCGCGGAGAGATAGGGATCGACCGGCGTGCCGACCACCGTGCGCAGGAGCCAGCTCTCCAGCGGCATGCCGATCGCGCCGAAGCTCGACGCGCGCGGACGGGCGTGGTCGTGGGCGTTGACGAAAGCGGGGAGGACGAAGGAACGCGAGCCTTTCGCCGGGCTCGCGGCTTCGGAGATATCGGTGATGACGCCGTCGGCGTGACGGAGCACGGCGTGGTTGCGGATGCCGTGGTCAGCACCGCAGAACAGACGGGTTGCCGTGACGTCTGCTGTCATGGTCATCCTCTCATTACGGCCTGCTTCACCTCTCCCGCTTGCGGGGGAGGTCGGATCGCATCGGAGATGCGATCCGGGTGGGGGCTCTCACCACAATACGACTCGTGGATAGAGCCCCACCCCGGCCCTCCCCCGCAAGCGGGAGAGGGAGCAAACCTCCGATGCGGCCGGAGCTCGGCCTCGCTCAATCAATTCGCCGTATACACCAACTCCCTCTCTGCGCGCGGCGGCAGGAATTCCCGCGAGAACACTTCGGCCGGGGCCGGCGTGCGGGCGAGCTGGTAGCCTTCGACGATGAAGCCGATGGCGCGGGCCATGCGGTCGTCCCTGACGTCGCCGATGCCGATGTCCTTCATCTCCGGCGAGACGATCAGCTTCTCGAAGGAATATTGCAGCCGGCGCTTCTCGACATCGACATTGATCAGATTGTCATAGTTCAGCGCCGCCTTCATGGCCGCGTTCTGGTCCTTGGCGACCGCGATCGCGCCCCTGTTGATAGCGCGGACGAGGCCGGCCACCGCCTTCGGGTTCGACGCGATCAGCTTGCGCGAGACCATCACGCCGTTGGAATAGAGGTCGAGCCCGTAATCGCCGAACGAGAACCATTTGAAGTCCTTGTCGGGATCCTGGCGGTTCAGCACCAAATTGAAATAGCTCGTGATGTTGAACACCAGCGCGGCGTCGATGTCGCCCTTGATCAGCATCGGCTCCTGCAGATTCGGCGCCATGTTGGAGACCTTGATCTTCTCGCCGTCGAGCCCGTTCTTGTGCACGAACACCGGCAATAGCCGCGTGGTCGGCGTGCCCTGCGCGCCGCCGAGCGTGTGGCCCTCGAAATCCTTGATCGTCTTGATGCCGCTCGAGTTCTTGGCGACGATCGCGAATGGCGGCTGGTTCCACATCATGTAGACCATGACCGGCGCATCCTGCGGCTTGGTCGCGGCGTTCTGGATGATCGCGTTGACGTCGCCGAAGCCGGCGTCATAGGCGCCCGACATGATGCGCGTCACGGTCGCGCCGGAGCCCTCGCCCTGGTCGATCACGACGTTGAGGCCCTCCTCTTTGAAGTAGCCGTTGTCCTTGGCGTAGAAGAACGCGGCGTCCGAGCCTTGCGTCTTCCAGCCCAGCGTGAACTTGATGGTGGTGTCCTCGGCGCGCGCAGGACCGGCGATCAGGGCCAATCCCAACAGCGCGGCGCTTACTTTTCTCAGCATCGAGATCTCCTTAAGCTTCATTGCTTGACGGTCGACGAAGTGTCTCAAGTGGCGATGACATTGTCCTTGCGTGTCGCCCAGCCGGTGACCTGACCCTCGATCAGCGAGAACAGGACGTAGAGTGCGACGCCGAGGCCGGCGAGCACGAACAGCCCGGCGAACACCAGCGGCACGTTGAAATTGGAGGACGCGGTCATCATGACGTTGCCGATGCCGCGGTTCGAGGCGACGGTTTCCGACAGCACCGCGCCCACGAAGGCGTAGGAGACCGCGACCTTCAGCGAGGCGAAGAAGAACGGCATCGTTCGCGGCAGGCCGACATTCCACAGGATGTCGAACTTGCTGGCGCCGAGCGCCTTCAGCACATCCTCGAGCTCGGGCTCGGTGGTGGCGAGGCCGGTGGCGATGTTGACGACGATCGGGAAGAAGCAGATCGACAGCGAGGTCAACACCGCCGGCACGGTGCCGGAGCCGAACCACAACACGAAGATCGGCACCACGGCGACCTTCGGGATCGACGAGAAGCCGACCAGCAGCGGATAACAGGTGTCGTAGGCGGTTTTTGACACCCCGATCACGGCACCGAGCGCGACGCCGAGCGCCACGCCGAGCACGAAGCCGATCATGGTGGTGACCAGGGTCTGCACGATGTGCGGCCACAGGATCGGGAATTTCTCGAACAGCGTGACGAAGATCTGCGACGGCCGCGGCAACACGAGGTCCGACATCCCCGTCATCAGGCAGAACAGCTCCCAGGCGACGAAGAACAGCACGATCAGCGCCGCGGACCAGGCCTTCTGCCTGATATCTGACACGGACATGGTCAGACTCCCTCTCGCGCGGCGGTGCGCGCATCGACAATGAAGGCGCGCAGCTTCTGGTTAAGCGCGACGAAATCCGGCTCGAAGGTCATCGCCACGGTACGCGGACGGGCGAAATCGACCCTGGAGTCGTCGAGGATGCGGCCGGGCCGCGCGCTCATCACGCAGATGCGGCTGGCGAGGAAGCCGGCCTCGCGCAGATCATGGGTGACCAGCAGCACGGTCGGCCTGTGGGTCATCCAGAGCTGCTGAAGGATTCCCCACAGCTCCTCGCGGGTGAACTGGTCGAGCGCGCCGAACGGCTCGTCGAGCAGCAGCATGCGCGGCTCGTGAATCAGCGCGCGGCACAGATTGGCGCGCTGGAGCATGCCGCCGGAGAGCTGCCAGGGATAGCGGCCGCCAAAGCCCTTCAGCCCGACCTGCTCGAGCAGCGCATTGGCCTTGTCGCGGAACTCGGTCTTGCGCAGCTTGCGGAATTGCGAGCGGAACGGCTTGACGATCTTCAGCGGCAGCATGATGTTCTTTTCGATCGTCATCCACGGCAGCATGGTCGGGTTCTGGAACGCCATGCCGACCCGCATCGCGCGCGCCGCAACCTCGCGGCCGCCGACGATGACGACGCCGGTGGTCGGCCGCGCCAGGCCGGAAACCAGCCGCAGGATGGTGGACTTGCCGCAGCCGGACGGGCCGACCAGCGCGACGAACTCGCCGTCGGCGATCCGCAGCGTGGTTGTCGACAGCGCCGGCACGGCGCGGGCGCCGCGGCCGAAGGTCACAGAGGCGTCCGACAGCTCGATCGCGGTCGGCGCGGATCCGGCGGCCATCGGCTCGCCGGCAAATTCGGAGTTTGGTTGCATGCGCATCACGAGCAAAGTGCATGCAAGCCAGATGCCAGCGGCGGCCGCGTTGAAAATCAAGGGGATCACGCGCTCCGCGCCTCAGAGGCCGGATTCCTTTTGGGCAATCCGCGGCTCAAACTGCATGCAATTCGAGCGCCCGATTGCTTTGGCGGTATGATAAAGAGGCGTTCGAAGCACCTTCGAGAGGGATTCGCGGCAATGGCGGGGCGGGCCGACAGCAGCAAGACGGCTGAATCGTCAGACAAGGTCAGCGTGATCTGCCGCGCGCTGCGGCGCGCGATCATCGAGCAGGCGCTGGAGCCCGGCGCCAAGCTGCCCGAGGATTCGCTCGGCGAGCGCTTCGGCGTCAGCCGCACCATCGCACGGCATGCGCTCGGGCAATTGGCGGCGGAAGGCCTCGTCGAGCTGCGCCGCAACCGCATTGCCGTGGTGGCGACGCCGAGCTGGCAGGAGGCGCGCGACGCCTTCGATGTCCGCATCGAGCTCGAGCGGCTGGTGGTGCGGCAGCTCGCGGGCAAGCTGACCAAGGCGCAGATCGCCGAGCTCACCGCCCATGTCGACGCCGAGGATCGGGCCCGCGACGGCACCGACGCGGTGTCGATCCGGCTCGCCACCGAATTCCACATCCTGCTTGCCCACATGACCAGCAGCCCTATCCTGGTGCGCTATGTCAGCGAGGTCGCCTACCGCTGCTGCCTGACGCTGTCGCTCTACAGCCGGCCGCATTCGTCGGAATGCGCGATCAACGAGCACCGCGCGATCATCGCCGCGCTGGCGAAAGGCGACGTCGACAAGGTGATGGGGCTGATGCACAGCCATCTGGATTCCGTGGCGAACCGTGCGCTGGTCGCGCCGAGCCCGCAGCGCGGGCGCGACCTGCTGGACATTCTGGCCCCCTATGCCGACGAGGCAACCGGCGAAAAGGTGGTGAAGCTGCCGAAGGCGGCGCGGCGCTGACGCTCCATCACCGTCATCCTGAGGAGGCCGCAACGCGGCCGTCTCGAAGGATCGACGGCCACCGGTCGGGCCGTGCATCCTTCGAGACGCGCTACGCGCTCCTCATGATGACGGGGATACAAGGTTGCTTCCCCTACGCCTCGATCCCCCGCCGCACCAAAATCCGCTCGGCGCTGTCGTTCCAGACGTCCATCTTGACGATCTGCCCGCCCCGCACCACGAAGCGGTCGACATAGCGGTTGCCTTCGAACGGCGTGCCGTCGGTCCATTCGCCGTAGAGCGTGCCGACGCTGTAGACGACGGTCTCGTCCGTGCCAGGGCAGACATCGAAGCGGTCCATCTTCTTCTTCACCCAGCGATAGCGCTTCGCATTGAAGGCAGTCGGCCCGCGCGGATGGTCGAATTCGCGCCCGCCGGTGAAGGTGATCACCGTGCCCGGCTTCATATAGGCCGCGGCCGCATCCGGATCGGGAATCATCGACGCCGTCAAATAGGCCTCGACGATCTCTGCGTCGGACATGGGGCGGGCATCGGCTTTGGCTGGTGCGGACATGGGGCCTCCGGAGATAATCAGGACTCTACAATCTGGCCGCCAAAGTGTATGCATATTTTTTAGACAATCGAACCATAAAACTGCACACAATCTGGTGCTGCCGGATCCCCACCCCTCCGCTAGGCTGAAACCATCCTGATGTTTGCTCGCCGATGATCGCGAAACCTGCCTTTGACCTCGTCTTCCGCAATGCCGTGACGCGCAGCTCCGCCGCCGCGGTCGATATCGGCATCGCCGGCGGCAGGATCGCCGCGATCGCGCCGCGCCTCGTGTGCGAGGCGGTCGAAGTCGACCTCAACGGCCGGCTGGCGTTGCCCGGCTTCGTCGACACCCATATCCATCTCGACAAGGCCTGCCTGCTCGGCCGCTGCGGCCACGATCACGCCAGCCTCAGCGAGGCGATCCGCGCGGTGTCGGCGATGAAGCGCGACTTCACGGTCGAGGATGTCTATGCGCGCGGCTCAAAAGTGATCGAGCGCGCGATCACGGCGGGCACCACGCGGATGCGGACGCATGTCGAGATCGACCCGCGGATCGGGCTGCGCGGCTTCGAGGCGGTAAAGGCCTTGAAACGCGACTATGCCTGGGCGCTCGACCTCTCGCTTTGTGTCTTCCCGCAGGAGGGCCTGATCAACGATCCCGGCGCCGACGCGCTCTTGGTCGCGGCGCTCAACGACGGTGCAGAGGCGGTCGGCGGCTGCCCCTATGTCGACAGCGACCCGAACGCGCATATCGCGCGCATCTTCGACCTCGCGCAGGAGTTCGACGTCGATGTCGACCTGCATCTCGATTTCGACCTCGATCCCTCCTGGTGGCACATGGAGGAGGTCTGCCGGCAGACCGAGCGGCGCAACTATCACGGGCGCGTCGCCATCGGGCACGCGACCAAGCTCTCCGCGCTGCCACCCGAGCGTCTGAAGGCAGCGAGCACACGCCTCGCCGAGGCCGGTGTCGCGGTCACCGTGCTGCCCGCGACCGACCTCTATCTGATGGGACGCGACGCCACCCATAACGCGCCGCGCGGGCTGACCGCCGCGCACCGGCTCGTCGCCGATCGCGTGCTGTGCTCGGTCGCGACCAACAATGTGCAAAATCCCTTCACGCCGTTCGGCGATGCGTCGCTGCTGCGGATGGCCAATCTCTACGCCAATGCGGCGCATGCCGGGATCGGCGAGTTCGACGCCTGCCTCGATCTCGTCACCGACCTGCCGGCGCGGCTGATGAACCTCAAGGATTACGGCATCGCGGTCGGCAATCCCGCCGACATCGTCGTGCTCGATACCGACAGCGGAACCAACGCGATCGCCGAGCTGCCCGACGTGCTGATGGGCTTCAAGCGCGGCCGCAAGACCTTCGAACGCCAGCGCCCGACGCTGTTCCGGCCGTAGACCCGAACACTCCCTCCCCGTCATCCTGAGGTGCGAGCTCTTGCGAGCCTCGAAGGATGCACGGCCCCATGAGATCCGCGCGGAAGGAGCCGGGCCGTCGCCCTTCGAGACGCGCGCGAGAGCGCGCTCCTCAGGGTGACGGTCGAGCACTGGCGCCGATGTGCCACAGCACCAACCTGCGCGCATTGTCGCCTTGCCCTGGCGCGAATTGACGCCCTCGCCGATCCGTTGTTGAACGTCCCCAATACCAACAAACAGCCGGGCAGGAAACCATGAGCAAATCCACCATAATCAAAAGCGTCGAAACGCTCGCCTGCGATGCCGGCTGGCGGAATTATCACTTCGTCAAGGTGACGACGACGGACGGGCTGGTCGGCTGGAGCGAATATGACGAGGGCTTCGGCGCGCCCGGCGTGACGGCGGCGATCGAGCGGCTGTCGGCGCGGGTTGTCGGCAAGAACGCGTTTGAGCACGAGCGGATCTATGCCGAGCTGTTCGCCGCGACGCGCCCTGCCGCCGGCGGCGTGGTGGCGCTGGCGCTAGGCGCGATCGAGAACGCGCTGCTCGACGTCAAGGCCAAGGCGCTCGGCGTGCCCTGCTACGACCTGCTCGGCGGCAAGATCCGCGACCGGGTGCGGGTGTACTGGTCGCATTGCGCGACCTGGCGCATCAATCATCCCGACTGGTACAAGCCGGCCATCACCGATCTCGACGGCGTCAAGGCGATCGGGGCCGAGGTGCGCGAGAAGAAATTCACGGCGATGAAGACCAACATCTTCGTCTACACCGACGGCAAGCCGCAAGGCTGGCGCCCCGGCTTCGGCTCGCCGTTCCAGCCCGAGATCAACATCGACCGCACTGTGCTGCGCAATCTGTGCATGCATCTGGAGGCGATCCGCGACGGCGCAGGGCCGGATGTTGATCTTTTGCTCGACCTCAACTTCAACGCCAAGACCGAGGGCTATCTGAAAATCCTGCGCGCCATCGAGAAGATGGACATGTTCTGGGTCGAGATCGACACCTTCAACCCGCAGGCGCTCGGCTATATCCGCCGCCAGAGCCCGCACCCGATCTCGTCCTGCGAGACGCTGCTGGGCCTGCGCGAGTTCCTGCCCTATTTCACCGAGCAGGCGATGGACGTCGCGATCATCGACACGCCGTGGAACGGGGTCTGGCAGTCGATGAAGATCGCCGCCGCCGCCGAGCATTTCGAGGTCAACGTCGCGCCGCATAATTTCTACGGCCACCTCTGCACCATGATGAACGCGCATTTCTGCGCCGCGGTGCCGAACCTGCGCATCATGGAGACCGACATCGATCGGCTGGCCTGGGACCACGAGCTGTTCACCCACGTGCCTGAATTCGTCGACGGCCATCTCGTGATCCCGGATCGGCCGGGCTGGGGCACCGAGCCGAACGAGGAAGGCCTGCGCGCGCATCCGCCGAAGAACAAGGGCGGGCTGTTGAATTATGGATTGAAGAAGTAGGCCGTCAAACTGCCAGACCCGTCATCCTGAGGAGCGGCGCCTTCGCCGCGTCTCGAAGGATGCACGGCCACAGTCGGGCCGTTCGCCCTTCGAGACGGCCGCTGCGCGGCCTCCTCAGGGTGACGGTCGTAGAGTAGGGTGCCCTCAATTATCCTCGCGCACCGCCGTGAACGCGCTGTCGATCACGTCGCCGATCGGCTGCCAGGCATTGCCGTCGAACTGCACCAGCCGCATCTGCTTGATCGGGCGGAAGTCCTTCGGTCCGGTGTTGATCACGATCCCGGGCAGCGCGATCGGGCTCTGGTAGTCCTTCAGCGACGCGGCCTGCCGCATGATGTTCTCGCGCGACAAATCGTCGCCGCACTGACGCAGCACCTGCATCAGCGTATCCGCAGCGGCGTAGCCGAACACGGCGTAGATGTCGTCCTTGTCGCCGTCAGGATAATACTTGTCCATGAAGGCGAGCCACGCCTTGATCTGCGGATCGTCCTTCCAGGACGCATCGCCGGCATCCTTGAGGAACGAGGTCGAGATCACGCCCAGCGAATTCTGCAGGCCTGCCGGCCGCAGCGCGCTGGCGATCGAGGCCGACGCGTTGTCGAGGATGAACACCGGATGCCAGTCGAGGTCGGCGGCGACGCGGATCGCGCGCGCCGCGATCGCCGGCGCGCCGTCGAACACCAGGATGTCAGCGCCGGAGTTCTTCAAAATTCCGATCTGGTTCTGGATCGCGGTCTCCGACGCATCGAAGGCGAGATCGGCGACGATCATGCCGGCGGTGTCGCCGAGCCCTTCCTGCAATCCCTTGAACAGGTCGCGGCCGAACTGATCGTTCTGCCAGAGCACTGCGATCTTGCGCGAGGGATAGGCCGCCTGGATGTAATTGGCGTAGATCCGCCCCTCGGCGCGGAAGGTCGGCTGCCAGCCCATGGTCCAGGGAAAGGTCACAGGATGCGCCCACGCCTCGTCGCCGGAGGCGACGAACAGCTGCGGCACCTTGTTCTCGTTGAGGTACTTCCGGACCGCGAGATTGCTCGGTGTGCCGAACGAGCCGAACATCAACAGCACGTCCTGCTTCTCGACGAGATCGCGGGTCTGCTCCATCGCGGTCTTCGGATTGGAGCTGTCATCGACCGAGACGAACCTGACCTTGCGGCCGTTGATGCCGCCATGCTCGTTGACCATGTCGAAATAGGCCGCCTCCGCCCGCCCGATGGTCGCGAACGCGGCCAGCGGCCCGGTGTAGGGCATGACGTTGCCGATGCGGATCTCGTTGCCGGCCGCCGTCTGCGCCTGCTGCGCGCGCAACGGCGCCGCCGCGAGGACAGCTGCGAGGACGAGGGATATCGAAAGCGCAGTTTGTCTTTTTGTTTGCATCAACATCGCCACAAACGCCGGCGGCTGGCCGGCGCTCCTCCCGAGCGAGCGGAGTTTATCGCCCAAGCCAATGCCGGAAAAATGAAATGTTGATGGCGAAGGCAGGCCTTCTTTCACCTCCCCCCGCAAGCGCAGGGCAATCGCATATGGCAGCGAAAAGCTTGGCGGCGCTATTTCCACATCGTCATGGCCGGGCTTGTCCCGGCCATCCACGTCTTTTTCGCGCGGAAACCAAGACGTGGATGCCCGGCACAAGGCCGCGCACATGCGATAGCTCTGCCCGCAAGCGGGAGAGGGAGCGCAGTTCCGACTTGGCGATCAGCGCAATGTTATGTCGAGCCAGCCGAGCGGGTTGACGGCGACGCGGTCGCCGCTGTCGACCAGGACGGTCGTGGTTTCGGCCTCAATGATCGCAGGACCGGCCAGCGCTTGGCCTGGCTTGAGATCGTCGAGCGCGTAGACCGGCACCTCGCGCCATGCACCGAACCAGGCCTGCCGCTTGCCGCGCGGCGCGCAGGGCGCAGCCGAGCTGGCCTTTCCGGCATCACTGCTGCCGCGCGCCACCTTGCCGACCGCGGCGACGCGGGCGTTGACGAACACCACCTCCTGGCCGCGCGAGGCATAGGTGTAGAGCTCCTCGTGGCGGCGATGGAAGCGCTCCTCGATCTGCGCCACCAGGTCGGCGGCGCCGAGATCGAGCTCGCCGAGCGGGACGTCGATCTCGAACACCTGCTCGCCGTAGCGCATCTCGGCCGAGCGCTCGATGGCGATGTCGCCCTTGAACCAGTCGCGCAGCCGGCCGGCGGCCTGCGCCTCCAGCCCGGCGAACAGCGCCCTCACCTCATCGGCGGAAATCCGGCCCGTGCCGTAATGGGTGCGGCTGACCTCGTAGCGCAGATCGCTGGTCAGCATGCCCCAGGCCGATAGGACGGATGCGACCGTCGGCACGATGATGCGCTTGATCTCGAGTTCGCGCGCGACTTCGGCGGCGTGCATGCCGGCGGCGCCGCCGAAGCTGAGCAGCGCGAATTTGCGGGGATCGACGCCGCGGCGCAGCGTCATCAGACGGATGCCGTCGGCCATCTTCAGATTGATCATCTTGTAGATGCCGGCGGCAGCCTCGATCCGCGACAGCTCGAGCGCTGCGGCGATCCGGTCCACCGCCGCTTCCGACGCCGCACGGTCGAGCGGCCGCGCACCGCCCATGAAGGCCGCGGCATCGAGATAGCCGAGCACGACATTGGCATCGGTGACGGTGGCGGCCGTGCCGCCATTGCCGTAGCAGGCCGGCCCCGGCACCGAGCCCGCGCTCTCCGGCCCGACCCGCAGCGTGCGGCCGCCGTCGACGCTCGCAATCGAGCCGCCGCCGGCGGCGATGCTGGCGATATCGAGGCTGCGCAGCGCAATGCGCTGGCCGGCGAGCATGCCGTCGGCCGACAGCGAGGCCTGGCCATCTGCGATCAGCGAGATGTCGGTCGAGGTTCCGCCCATGTCGAACGGCACGAGATCGGGAATTCCGAGAAGATCCGCGCAGCGGCGGCTGCCGGAGATGCCGCCGGCCGGCCCCGACAGCACGGTGCCCGCGGCGAGCCGCGAGGCTTCCTCCACCGGCGCCATGCCGCCATGCGACAGCACGACGAACAGCGAGCCCGCAAAGCCGGCTTCCGCGAGGCTGCGCTCCAGATTGGTGAGATAGCGCCGCACCGTCGGCGCGACATAGGCGTTCACGATGGTGGTCGAGACGCGCTCATATTCCTTGATCTGCGGCAGCACATCGCTCGAACGCGACACGCTGACGTCGGGCAGCTCCTTCGCCAGCCGCTCGACGGCGGCGAGCTCATGCGCCGGGTTGAGATAGGCGTGCAGGAAGCAGACCGCGACCGAATTCGCACCCGAACGTTTCACCTCGGCGAGGACATCGCCGAGCGCTGCGGCATCGAGCGCAACCGCGGCGCTGCCGTCGGCCTTCAGCCGCTCGCGCACGCCAAAGCGGCGCTCGCGCGGCACCAGCGGCTCCGGCGGCGGCGTGCGCAGATCGTAGCGGTCCGGCTTCAGCCCTTCGCGCATCTCGACGACATCGCGGTGGCCTTCGGTGGTCAGCAGCGCAACTTTGGCGCCCTTGCGCTCGAGCAGCGCATTGGTCGCGACCGTCGTGCCGTGCACCAGGCGATCGGTCGCGGCGAGCATCGCCGCACGCGTCACGCCGAGGCGGCGCGCCAGCTCTTCCAATCCCGCCATGACGCCGATCGACTGATCGGCCGGCGTGGACGGCGATTTCGCAAAAACCGTGCGCCCGGTTTTGTCAGTTGCAACCAGGTCGGTATAAGTGCCGCCGACGTCGACCCCAATCGTATACATCGCTGCCCTACACCGCTTTCGAAACCAAACCTTGCGCAAGGTCGCGCGCCCGCGCTTCCGCCGAGCGCTTCTCGGGTGGCCCCCAGCCGCCGCCGCCGGAGGAGCGGATCTCGAGGCAGTCGCCGGGGCGCAGCTCGATGCCGACTTCTTTCGTCTTCAGGACGCGCGGCTCGCGTCCTTCCGAGAGCAGCCGGTAGTGGTGCGGCTTGCCGTCTTTGCCGCCGAGCATGCCGCAGGGGCCGTGGCGCGCACCGTCGCCGGCGGTGTTGCCCTTGGCCGGCTTTTGCGTCTCCAGCACCATGTCGAGCGCCACGCCGAGCCCGCCGCGATGCTGGCCGTCGCCGCCGGAGTCCGGCCGGAATTCGTGCTGGCGGAAATGCAGGGGGAAGCGCACTTCGGCAACCTCGATGCTGCCGAATTTGAGCCCGCCGACCGAGTGCCATTCGCCGATCGACGAATAGCCGTCGCCGCCCGGCGATGCGCCGCCGCCGGGCCGCGCCTGGAACATGTGCCAGATGAAATTCCGTCCGTTGCGCGGGTCCTCGCCCTGGATCGCGATGCGGAAGCGGCGGCCCCACCCGCCCATCACGCGATCCGGACAGGACGCCGACATCGCCTTGATGATGGCTTCGACGATCTCGTTGGAGGGATGGCTGGTGCACAAAGTGACGGGACGGCCGGGATCGGCCCAGACAATCGTGCCCTGCTTCGCCACCACTTTCAGCGGCCGCAGCGCGCCGGTGTTCTTGGGAATGTCGGCGTCGATCAGATAGGCGAAGGCCATCGCGACCGCGGCCTGCATGTTGGCATGTGAGGAATTGACGAAGCTGGTCGACTGCGGATCGGAACCGGTGAGATCGACCTCGATGTCACTGCCCTTCTTCGTCACCTTGGCGGCGATCTTGATGTCGGTGCGGCCGTGGCCGTCATCGTCGAGCAGCGCCTCGCCGTAGAATACGCCGTCCTTCCAGGCGGACACCACGGCGCGGGTCTGCTGCTCGGTCGCGTCCAAGATCGCCTCGATCGCGGCTTCGACCGTCTCCGCGCCGAACTCGCTGAACAGTTTGGAGACGCGGCGTTCACCGAGATGCGCGGCTCCGAGCATCGCCGCGAGGTCGCCGCGGAATTCACGGGGGTTGCGGATGTTCAAAGCCAGCAGATCGAGCAGGTCCTCGCGCGGCTTGCCGGCCTCGTAGAGCTTGATCGGCGGAATGCGAATGCCTTCCTGATAGATCTCGGTGGCGGCCGGATTGTAGGCGCCGTGGGTGGCGCCGCCGATGTCGCTCTGATGCGCGCGCACGATGGTCCAGAGCAGCCTTTTTCCCCCGTCGAATACCGGCACGAAGGCGGTGAGATCGGGCAGATGGCTGCCGCCCTGATAGGGATCGTTGAGCAGGATGACGTCGCCGGGCGCGACATCCTTGAAGCGCTCCTCGACCGCGAGCGTCGCCCAGGGCAAGGCGCCGACATGAACCGGAATGTGGTCGGCCTGCGCGATCAGCCGCCCGTTGGTGTCGCAAATCGCCAGCGAAAAATCGCGGCTGGAATTGAGGATCTGCGAATAGGAAGTGCGAAGCATCGCTTCGCCCATCTCCTTCACGATCGACGACAGGCGGTGCTGGACGACGGAGCGGGTGATCGGATCGATCTTGGCGGACATTTTTGCCCTTGTGGGCGCATGGGATTGCGCAGAGAGGACCGGGAACCGGTCGATCGGGACCGGATTTCCTCTTATAGCCAGCGGCTCGCCGTTCGCAAATCGGGCCGGTTCGGCCGGACCGGACCATTCCGTCGATCAGCAAGTCGTGATCGACAGGAAGCGACCTGGCGACGGAATAGAACTCGCGCTGCTGCGTCCCACCCATGCAAGCCGGCCCCGAGGCCCAATGCCGAGGCCGGACCGCTCGGGCTTCCCCGACAACTCCCAGGGTGACGCAATGCTTCCTCGATTCCTCAGACCCGGCCTCGCGCCGCTCGCCGCGGCTGCGCTGCTCGCCGTCGCCGCCGCGGCTGCGTTCGCGCATGACGACCATCATCCGGCCCAGAGCGCACAGACGGCCGAAGAGAGCGCCTTCCTCGCCGAAAACGATGCGGCGATGACCAAGATGATGAACGACATGGCGGCCAAGCCGAGCGGCGATATCGATCGCGACTTCGTCGCGATGATGGCGCCGCATCATCAAGGCGCGATCGACATGGCGGTGATCGAACTCCGCTACGGCAAGAACGAGCAGCTGCGCCGGATCGCGCAGGAAATCATCGTCGAGCAACGGCAGGAGATCGACGCCATGAAGCTCGCGATCGGCGATCCGGTCACGGCGTCCGCGCCCGCCCCGACGCAGCCGGGCCCGGCGCCCGCCGCCGCTCACGATCATATGAACATGTCCCACGGAATGAAGAACTAGGAGTTTGGAGCGATGAACCGTCATATCCTGAAAAGCCTGCTGGCCACGACCGTGCTGGCGATGTCGAGTTCCGCCTTCGCCGGCCAGGCGCCGGGCGCTGCATCTGCGCCCGACATTCCGATCAGCCATCACGACCGCGTCTACGCCGCCGAGCAGTTCTCGAACACGGTGTCGGTCACCGACCCGGTCGACAACAAGTTGCTCGGCGTGATCCGGCTCGGCGACCCGCAGCCGGGCAATTTCAGTCCGCTCTACAAGGGCCAGGTGCTGGTCCACGGCATGGGCTATTCGCCCGACCACCGCACGCTCGCCGTGGTCTCGATCGGCTCGAACTCGGTGAGCTTCATCGACACGGCGACCAACTCGGTCAAGCACGTCACCTATATCGGGCGGTCGCCGCACGAGGCGTTCTTCACGCCCGACGGCAAGGAAGTCTGGGTCACCGTGCGCGGCGAGAACTACATCTCGGTCATCGACGCGCAGAGCTTCAAGGAAACGACACGCATCGAGGTTCCCGCGGGACCCGGCATGCAGATCTTCTCGCCCGACGGCAAGTACGGCTACATCTGTTCGTCGTTCAATCCGGAGACTGACGTGGTCTCGGTCGCAGACCATCAGATCGTCGCGAAAGTGAAGCAGGAGAGCCCGTTCTGCCCGAACATCGCGGCGACCCCGGATGGCGACCAAGTGTGGTTCACGCTGAAGGATGTCGGCCGGACGCAGGTGTTCAACGCCAAGCCGCCGTTCAACCCGATCAAGACCATCGACACCGGCCCGATCACCAACCACGTCAATTTCGCCAGGACCTCAAAGGGGACCTTCGCCTATGTGACCATCGGCGGCACCAACGAGGTCAAGGTGTTTCGAACCGATGATTTCTCGCAAGTCGCGACCATCCCCGTCGGCAATCTGCCGCACGGCGTCTGGCCGTCCGGCGACGGCACGCGGATCTATGTCGGTCTCGAAAATGCCGACGCGCTGGCCGCGATCGACACCGCGACCAACAAGGTGATCGCCAACATCCCGATCGGCCAGGCGCCGCAGGCTATTGCGTATGTGCCGAACGCCGCGCCAAATCCGGATGACCGCCAGAACCTGCAAGGTCTCGGCGTCGCCGGCCAGGCCGCTCACCTCGCGCTCGCACCGAAAAAGGAAGCCAAGGGCGAGAAGCCGCCGACCAGCGTCTCGCTGTTCGATCAGGGGCTGATCCAGGTGCTGCAGGCTTCCGTGACCGGGCTCGAGCCGAAGCAGCGCTACGTGCTGGGATTGGCCGAACACGCCGACGGCGGCGGCATGGTGGAGCCGCTGGCAGCCTTCATGACCAATCCGGCCGGCTCCGCGATCGTCAACGCGGCCGGCCCGATCCGGCAGATCGTGCAGAGCGCGGCCAGGACCGAGCGGCGTTACCTCGTCATCGCATCCGGCGAACCGGCGAAACTCGGCGCGGTCGTGCAGGTACAAGCGCCATGAGCGACATGCTGCACCTGGTCGAGCCGCTGATACCCGCCTTGCGGCGGTATGCGCGGGCCCTGGTCCGCGACCACGCGGCGGCCGACGACCTGGTGCAGGATTGCCTGGAACGCGCCGTCATCCACTGGGAGCAGCGGCGGTCGGACAATCCGCGCCCGTGGCTGTTCGCGATCCTGCATAATCTCGCCATCAACCAGTTTCGCCGCGCAACGGTGCGCGGCGTTCATGTCGCGATCGACGAAACCAACGAGGATTCGTTCGGTCAGGAAGCGGCGCAGGAGCACAAGGTCATGTATCGCGACGTCATGGCGAAGCTTGCCAAGCTTCCGCATGACCAGCGTGCAGTGCTGCTGCTCATCGGCGTCGAGGATTTGTCCTACGCCGATGCCGCGAAGGTGCTTGGCGTGCCCATTGGCACGGTGATGTCACGCCTCGCGCGCGCCCGCGAGCGGCTGCATCACGAACTGGAAGGGACGCCCGGCGACCTGGATCATAATGTCGTGCAATTGCGGAACAAGACATGAGCAACCGACCCATTACAGAAGACGATCTGCACGCCTATGTCGATCGCGCGCTCGAACCGGAACGCGAGGCCGAAGTCCGAGCCTATCTGGACAAGCATCCGGACGTGGCCAAACGCATCGCCGCCTACTCCGATGAGCGTAATCTTTTGCGATCGGCGCTGCTGCCGATCGCCGAGGAGCCGCTGCCGCCGCGGCTCAACCTCGCCAGGATGATCGAGAGCCCGCGCCGTCGTCCTTCGTCGTTGCGCTGGGCCATCGCGGCGATGCTGATGCTCTCGATCGGTGGCCTCGGCGGATGGATGATCCGTGGCGCAACGCTTGCGCCAGCCGGCGGGCTCGCAGCGCTCGCTGAGGAGGCAAGCGATTCCTACAAGGTGTACGCCTCCGATCACACAAGGCCGGTGGAGCTGCGTGACAGCACCGAGCTTGTGCAATGGGTCTCCAGCAGGTTGCGTCAACCGGTCAAGCTGCCGGATCTCACCAAGTCGGGATATCGTTTGATGGGCGGACGGGTAGTGCCGACCGCACATGGTCCTGCGGCCATGTTCATGTACGACGACGATCGCGGCGAGCGGCTTGTGGTTCTCACCCGCCCGATGACGTCAGACCGGAACGCGCCGATGGCCGCTCATTCGGGGGACGATATCGCGGGTTTCTCCTGGGCCGACGGCGGCACGGGCTATAGCCTCGTAGGGCCACGCGGAGTGGATTCCCTGCGGCCGCTTGCCAACGAGATTCGCAAGCAGGCGCAGACGATCTGATCGGAACGGCGCGCTAAAGCATGATCCGGAAAAGTGCGAAGCGGTTTTCCGAAAAGATCATGCTCAAACAAAGAGCTAAGGCGCGATGACGATTCAACCCAATCTCATCGCGCTTTAGGGCCTGGTGTAAATCAGGAACAGCACGATCCCGATCACCAGCGCGCCGGCGATGAACAGCAGCACCGCGGGCAACCCGAACAGCGCGGCGACGCCGGCGGTACTCGATTGCAGCAGCGCCGCGCCGAGGAAGAACGCGAGGTTCACCGACGACAGCGCCTTGCCGGTGTTCTGGGCCGCGACGAGCTGCCGCGTCATGCCATAGATCAGCGGCTGCGCCGACGTCGCGAGCCCGATCAGGATCAACAGCACCAGGTCATATTGCGTCGGCATCACGGCGACGCCGAACAGGTTCGAGACCGGGAAATGCGGTGCACCGGCCGCCATCAGGACGAGCAGCAGCGCGGCGATGGCGTGCGTCACCGCCACCATGGCGCGGCGGTGCCCGAACTTGCGATCGAACGCGCCGATGCAAGCCGGGCCGACGATCATCGCCAGCGTGAACAGGCCGAGCACATTGCCGGCCTCGATCCGGCTCAGCCCTTTCTCGTCCATCAGCCACGGCCCGCCCCACAAGCCGCGCAAGGTCAGCGAGGCGCCGAGCGACACCAGCGACAGCGCGATCAGGCCGCGCAGGCCACGCGACAGGCCGAGCCGGAGCACCTCGGCCATCTGGTGCAGCGGCGAGGAATCATCCGCATGCGCGGCGGGCTGCCGCGGCACCAGCGCGAACACCGCGATCAGCACCACAATGCCGAAGCCGGCCGAAACCCAGAAACCGGCGCGCCAGCCGAACTGATCGACCACGAAGGCCAGCGGGCTTGCCGACAGCAGCATCCCGATATTGCCGATCGAGAGGATCAGGCCGGACCACAGGCCGAACTTCGCCGCCGACATCTGCTTGGCCGCGAGCGTCATCGGGCACATCAGCATGCCCGATGTGGCGACGCCGAGCATCAGCTGGCCTAGCACGAAGCTCGCGGGCCCCGTGGCGAGCGCCGAGACCAGCGTTCCGATCACGGTCCCGGCGAGCAGGCTCAGCGACACCGGCCGCACCCCGAAACGATCCATCGCGGCGCCGACCGGGATTTGCGAGGCGGCGAAGGAGAAATGATAGATCGAGGTGAGGCTCGCCAGCGCCTGCGGCGAGGTGCCGAAATCCGACGCCATCAGATCGAGGCTGATCGCCGGGATGGTCCGCAGCAGCGTCGACAGCATGTGGCCGGAGGCCAATGCCAGAAGTGCAAGCACCAGGGCGCGGAACCCGATCCCCGCCTCTTCCTTCGTCACCACGCCGTCCACGAATCGCCTCTTCCCCGAGCGGTTTGGCGACGGGCGTAACATTATTGGGCGGATGGTGCCAAGTTTGAGGGGCAGCGCGATTTCGCGCCCATCGTCTTCGCCTCTCCCGCTTGCGGGGGAGGCCGGATCGCATCGAATGATGCGATCCGGGTGGGGGCTCTCTCCACGATACGACTCGCGGCGAGAGCCCCCACCCCGACCCTCCCCCGCAAGCGGGAGAGGGAGCGCACCTATGACGCGGTAACGTTCTTCGTCCTACTGCCTATGGAACACCAGCGTGCGCAGCTCGATGCTCTCGCGCGGCGCGGCGTCCGCGGGCGTGGTGGGATCGACAAACGCCGTGTGCGGCCCGAACCGCGTGCGGCCGTCGGTCGCCGAGTCGTAGCATTTCAGCAGGATCGCCTCGTCCGGCGTCATCTCGGGAATGTAGAACCAGCGGTGGTTCGGATTGTACTTCACCGAATAGGTCTCGCCGCTGCGGTTCGGATAGATCAGGTCGGAGGCAATCAGATCCTCCGGCGCCACTGTCGTGCCGTCGGCCATCGCAAGCGGTGAGTCGCGCAACGGACCGCGGATCGGGCGCCACAGATTGATCACCTGGACGCGGCCCTTGACGAGTTGCTCGGCCTCGTCGGGCAGGTGCTCGAATACCCGGTTGCGGCCCGAGGCGGCAGTCTGGTCGACATGGACGCGGGTCGCGGGCTGGCGCGGTCCGCCGCCGCGAATATCCGCTGCACCCTCGACGCGCTTGCGCACGGTGTGATCGAAGATGAAAACACGATCCGCCTTCAGCGTCGCCTTCAGGAAGGCTTCGACGGCGGGGTAGTAGACGTTGCGGACTTCGTTGTCGTCGTAATAGTCCTTGACGCTGGTCGGATGCTTGACCAGCGCAAAGCCCTCGCGGTCGAGCGAGAAGCTGTCTGATATCAGCCGCCCGTCAAAGATCGGAACGTTGTGGGCTTCGGGCAGCGCGGTGGATTTGGGCTCGCCGGGCGGCGGATCGAAGGCGTAGGTCCGGGGCTTGCCCGGCGTCGGCGCGAGATAATTCAGTTCAGCGGTCACAAACGGCAGCGACTCGATGCGAGTTTGTTGAAGGCCCATGGTGATCTCCCGGACTCGATTGTTCGTGCTTTAGATCTTGGCGGCGCCGGGCGCAGTGGCAAGGCCGCGGCGAAAATAGCAACGTTGCGGTTTTGGAATGTGCCAAACGGGGAAAATCCTTGCCGCGCGGCAGCCCGCGGACGAATGGATGTTTTTGAGATCACGGGTTCGTTAGCGGAGGCATCTGCTCACGGGGAGTGGGTGCGTAGCGAAACGGCGGAAGACATTGCTCCACGTCATCCTGAGGTGCGAGCGCAGCGAGCCTCAAAGGATGCGTGGCCCCGCTCGTGGCCGTCGCCCCTTCGAGACGCCGCTTCGCGGCTCCTCAGGGTGACGGGAAAGGGTCCGTCGCATGTTGCGCGTGATCACGCGCAATGCCTAGAGCCCCGCGCCCTTCTCCACGGCCGCGCCAAACGACCGGTCGACGATGTCGGCGGCGTTGATCTTCTGCCTGATCAGGCCCCAGCGGTCGTAGAGGTCGATGGTTTTCTGCTCGTCGGCCACCACGCTGTCGTCAATCGGCGCGATGCGGATCTTGGCCCGCGTCAGCCAATTGAGCGGCACCACGGGCGGGATGTTCATCAGCCTGCCCCAGGTCGCGGCGTAGCCCTCGACATTGTTCTGCGACCAGGCGCGCGCGGCCGCCAACCGTCGCACGAAATCCTCGAGCTCGGCGCGCTTGCCCTTGATCGCATCGGGCGTTGCGACCTGGAAGCCGAGGCCGGGCGTGATGCCGTCCGCCGTGATGACGCGGCGCGACTTGAACAGCACCTCTTCCTGGCTGACATAGGGTTCCCAGGTCGACCAGGCGTCGACCGCGCCTTGCGTGTAGGCGACCTTCGCGTCCGACGGCGCGAGAAACACGATCTGCACGTCGCTCGCCTGCCAGCCCTTCGATTCCAGCGCCGCCAGGATCAGCTGATGGCCGATCGAGCCGCGGCCGGTCGCGATCTTCTTGCCGCGCAAATCGTCGAAGCTCTTGATCGCGGAATTCTCCGGCACCACGACCGCGAGCCCGTCGCGCGACTGCCGCACCGCCGCGATCGCCTTGACCGGAATTTTGGCGGCGGCCGCAAAGGTGAACGGGGCGTCGCCGACCAGGCCGGTGTCGATCGCGCCCGCCCCGAGCGCCTCCAGCAGCGGCGCCGCCGCGGCGAACTCCTTCCACTCGATCCTGTAGGGGACGTCCTTGAGCACACCGGCCGCTTCCATCACGGCCTGCGAATTGCCCTTCTGGTCGCCGACGCGCAATGTGGTCTGCGCGGCGGCGCCATCGACGGCGGCGAGCGCGAGCGCTGCCGCAACAATGAGACGGATCATTCGGCGGCAATCCCCCGCTGCTGGTCGCGCGCGTCGATCAGCTTGCGGGTCAGCGGTATCAACGCCCGGCCATAATCGATCGCATCGACCAGCGGATCGAAGCCGCGGATCAGGAAGTGGCTGACGCCGAGATCGTAATAATCGCCGAATACCTCGGCGACCTGCTCCGGTGTGCCGACCAGCGCCGTGGTGTTGCTGTTGGCGCCCGTCAGTTTGGCGATCTCGGTCCACAGCCGCTTGTCGATGCGCGTGCCCTGATCGGCGAGTGCCAGCAGCCGCTTGGCGCCGTCGGTCGCGTGGTTGGGACGGCGATAGCCGGTCTGGTCCTGCAGCGCGGTGGCGCGCTCGAGGATGTGCTCCGCCTTCGCCCACGCCTTCTCCTCGGTGTCGGCGAGGATCGGCCGCACCGACAGGCTGAAGCGCGGCGTCGGCCTTCCGTGCCTGGCCGCTGCCGCGCGCACCCGCGCGGTGACGTCGCGCACCTGCGCGTAGGACTCGCCCCACAGCGCGAAAGTATCGGCGTGCTTGCCGGCGACCTCGACCGCGGCGTCCGAGCCGCCGCCGACGAAGGTGTAGATGCCGCCCTTCTGCAACGGCTTCACCTGCGAGAAGCCGTTCTCGACGTTGTAATACTTGCCGCTGTAGTTGAACGGCTTCTCGCTGGTCCATTCCAGCCGCACCACGTCGAGGAATTCGCTGCTGCGGGCGTAGCGCTCGTCCTTGTCGTCGAGCGTGTTGCCGTCCTGGCGCAGCTCGATGGCATTGCCGCCGGTGATGACGTGCAGCGAGACGCGGCCGCCATAGAATTGATCCAGCGTCGCGAGCTGGCGCGCCAGCAGCGTCGGCGCGGTAAAGCCCGGGCGCTGCGCGATCATCACCTTGAGCTGCTTGGTGATGGTCAGGACATGCTGCGCGACCTGCAACGCATCCGGCGTGGTGGAGTGGAACGCCAGCAGCGCGCGATCGAAGCCGGCGAGCTCATGGGCCTTGGCCACCGTCTCGATATAGGGCGGATCGAGTACCGGGCCGGCGCGGACGATGGTCTCGGAGGCATTGTTGTTGGTGATGAAGCCGATGAACTCGACCGGCATGACTGACTACTCCGTTGTTGTTGGCTGTTGTTTTCAGACGCCCAGCGCGGAGCGTCCGGCGGAGACACGGGTGGCATCGTCTTGCGGGGTATGGACGCGGCCGCACAGCACGTCACGGTAATACCGCTCCAGCGGATTGGTGCGCGACAGGCCGTGATTGCTGGTCAGCGACAAGGCATCCTCCACCACTGCCGCGGCGTTATTGGTCACCGTCAGCTTGATGATGTTAGACTCGATCGCGGACAGCTGGAAGCCGTTATCGAAATCGGCGGCGAAGCTGTCGATCAGGCGGGCATTGACCGCGAGCCGCGCCTCGATCGCGCCGACGACCTCCTGCATCCGCGGCAAGGTCGCGAGCGGCGCGCCGAGATTGGCGGGCACCCGCTTCTTCAGGAATGTGACCAGCCAGTCGCGGGCGGCGCGGGCGATGCCGTCATAGATCGCGGCGACGAAGATCGCATGCACGGTCGCCTGGGTGACGTCAGGAACCTTCCAGTCGTCGGGCCTGCGCACGTCGATCTCGTAATCCAGCGGAAACACCACGTCGTCGAAGATCACGGTGTGGCTGCCGCTGGCGCGCAGGCCGAGATGATCCCAGGTTTCCTCGATCCGCGTTCCCGGCAACCCTGCCGGAACCAGAAACAAGCCGACACGGGTCTCCGGCTCGTCGGTCTTCGCCCAGACCGAATACCATTTCAGGATCGGCGCGCCGGTCGAATAGATCTTCTTGCCGGTCAGCCGCCAGCCGGTCTCGGTGCGGCGCGCCGTCGTGGCCGGCAGGCCGCCGCGCGCCGGCGAGCCGAGTTCGGGCTCGACGCGCAATGCGTTGATCAGCGCCACGCCCTCGACCGTTTCCTTGGCGAGCTTGCGCGACAGACGTGCCGGCCACCGCGTGCTGCGCGCCATCACCAGATGCTGGATGTAATGCATCGACAGCACCAGCGCGGTCGACGGATCGGCCTTGCCGATGATGCCGAGCACGCGCGTGGCGTCGCGGGCGCCCGCTCCGCCGCCGCCGAGCGCCGCCGGCACGGTCAGCGCCAGCAGGCCTTCGCCCGACAGATCGGCGAAATTCTCGAACGGAAAGCTGGCGTCGCGATCATGCGCCGGCGCACGCGCGGCAAGCACCTCGGCGAGCCGCAGCGCGCGCGCGATGTGCTCCGGCGCATTTGCCGGCGGCAGCTCCCTCGCCGCAGATGTCACCATGTCGCCTCCAGTCCGAGCAGGCCGAGGATCTGCTTGCGCAGTTCGGCGAGATAAGGATCGCCGCGATGCCGCGGATACGGCCGGGCGACGGCGATATCGGCCTTAATCCGCGCCGGCCGATCGGAGAGCACGATGACGCGGTTGGCAAGCACCAGCGCCTCCTCGACGTCGTGGGTGACCAATAGCGTGGTGAAGCCCTTGCGCTGCCACAGCGCGACGAGCTCGGCCTGCATCGCTATCCGCGTCAGCGAGTCGAGCTTGCCGAGCGGCTCGTCGAGCACCAAGATCTTCGGATCATTGACCAGCGCGCGCGCCAGCGCCACGCGCTGCGCCATGCCGCCGGACAGCTGGTGCGGATAGGCATTGCGGAACGAGAACAGGCCGACCAGCTCGATGACGTCATCGACGCGGTGGCGCTGCGCCTTCAGGATGCCCTGCGCTTCGAGGCCAAGCGCGACATTGTCCCACACCGTGCGCCACGGAAACAGCGTCGGATCCTGGAACACGACCACGCGCGACGGATGCGGGCCGGCGATGCGGACTTCATCCTCGCGCAGCGTGCCCGCGCGCGGCTTTTCCAGCCCCGCGACCAGCCGCAGCAGGGTCGACTTGCCGCAGCCGGACGGGCCGAGCAGCGCCACGAACTCGCCCGGCGCGATCGAGAGATTGACATTGTCGAGCACCGGCAGCGTGGCGCCATCGATATCGAAAGCGTGGCTGACGCCTTCGACATCGAGCTCGGCGCCGACCGCAGGATAGGTGATTGCCTCAGTTGCGGACTGCACTACCATTTGACGACGCCCTTCTGCCAGACGAGCAGGCGGTCGCGGGTGCGGAACAAAAGCGTGATCGCACCGGAGCAGAGCAGCGACATCACGATCAGCGCCGCATACATGTTGGCATAGGCCGCCCAGCCCTGCGCCCATTGCAGGTACCAGCCGAGCCCGGCCTTGACGCCGATCATCTCGGCGACGACGAGCACCGCAAAGGACGAGCCGAGCCCCATGAACAGGCCGACGAACACATGCGGCAGCGCGGCGGGGATTGCGACCTTCAGCACCAGGAACGATGGCTTCGCGCCGAGCGTGCGCGCAACGTCGTAATAGGCGCTGCTGACGCTCGCCACCCCCGACCAGGTCAGCACCGTCACCGGAAAGCCCGTGGCGAGCGCGATCAGAAAGGTCGAGGCGCTCCAGCTCGACGGAAAGGTGAAGAAGGCGATCGGCAGCCAGGCGGTGGCCGGCAGCGGACCGATGAAGCGCAGCACCGGATGCACCCAGTAACCGATCTTCTGCGACCAGCCGATCGAGACGCCGGTGATAAAGCCGACGGTTGCGCCGATGAGGTAGCCGCCGAGCTGCAGCTTGATCGAGGCGAACACGCTGTCGAGCAGTTTTGGCAGATCGTCGGTATAGACTTCGAGGATCGACTGCGGCGGCGGGAAGAACGGCAGCGGCAGCCAGGCAAATTTCGCGGTGGCGACCTCCCACAACGTCACGAAGGCGCCGAACGCCACCAACCACGGCGCGCGCTTGCGCAACGCCTGTCCGGCGCCGCCGAGATAATCCGCGCTGAATGTGCCGAACAGGATGAAGGCGGCGATGACGATCGCGCCGATGCCGAGCGATCCGGTTCGCGACCAGTCGCCGACATCGGGCCAATAGAGGCATGAGAGGCCAAAGGCGAGCCAGACGAGGCTCGCCGCAAGGCCGACACCGTAACTGCCGGAAAGGTCCGAGAACGTGACCGCCGCGCGTGGCGCGGCCGCGGCCGTCGTGTCAGACACTGAATACGTCGACATAGATCCGCTCCGCGAATTTGGCCGTGTCGGTGCTCTGCTTGAACACCTGCACCGTCTTGAGGTCGTCGGCGTAGCCCTTCAGCTCGCGCTTGAGCACCTCGCCGGTCGGATGATGGTGATGCGTGTGGTAGCGTGCCATTGCCTCGAGATCAGCGAGGCTCGCCGCCTTCGGCGCATAGGGCTGAAACGATTTCGCCGCCTTGTCCGGGTTCTGCGAGGTGAACATCGCCGCATCGAGCAGCGCCTGGGTGATGGCGCGCGCGACTTGCGGCTCTTCCCGTACCAAACTGCCGCGCAGGCCGACGATGCAGCAGCTCTTGTCGCGGTATTCGCCGTCGAGGTTGGAGGCGACCTCCTTGTATTGCGCATCCTTCAGCCAGAGATAGGCCAGCGGGTCCGACGACAGGAAGGCCTGCACCTCGCCCTTCTCGACCGCGACGTTGAGCAGATTGCCGGGATAGGCGCGCCAGTCGACGTCCTTGATCGGGTCGATGCCGAGCTTGGCCAACTGGATCGAGAAGAAGTTCTTGTCGGGACCGGCGAGATCGCCGACCGCGACGATCTTGCCCTTGAGATCGGCGAGCTTGTCGACCCCGGAATTGGTGCGGGTCAGGACGCGCATGCAGCCGCCATGGGTGCCGGCGGCGATCTTGACGTCAAAGCCCTGTTCCAGCGGCTTCAGCCAGCGCAGCGCCATGCCGAGACCGGCGTCGCTCTTGCCGGTGGCGATCGCCTCCAGCAGCTGGTCGGTCGAGCCCGAATAGTTGACCAGCTCGACGTCGAGATTCTGCTTCTGGAAGAAGCCGTGGTCGATCGCGACCGGCAGCGGCGCAAGGCAGACCGCGCCGGCGTTCCAGGACAGCTTCAGCTTGCGCGGCGCGCCGGTCAAAACCGGCGCATCGGACGCGGTCTTGCAGATCGGAAATTCGGAGAAGTCGATCGCCGGCGCGATCGGACGCGGCGCGAAGGCCTGCGCACTATACGCCCCGATCGGCGCGGCAAGGGCCGCGGCGGCGCCGGCACGCAGCAATGTGCGGCGATCCATCACCGTCTTCTTGTTATCTCTCGACATCATCACTCCTGCATTTCGGCAAGGCTCCGCCCCGCGCGCAAAGCGTGTCTGCGCGCCCCGTCGTTCGAAGCTCATGGTTTCAGAAAAAAGCGGATTTCTCCGGCTATTGCACTCAAAGCAACATGCAAATGATGCGGCGCGACAAGTTCATCGTCAATGAAATGGAATTTCGAATGTTGTCGGCGCCACAGCCGAACTCTCCACGATCGCATCGCGCGGCGATGAAAGGATTTTCATGATCATCCCACACGGAGATGCGACGCGATCACCGCTACTGCATCAAATTTGAGCGTTTTGCGGTCCCATGTACGATGTCTTCTACGCGCGGCCTGCTTGACGAGATCATCCTTGCCGCGCAGCCGGCGAATTCAGATTTCCGTTTCGTTGACGGCGAACGGCTTGCTCATAGACTTGATCGAACGCTGCCGCGCGTTCCGCCGCGCAGCGAATGAATCAGAAAGAAAAATTCAAATGCGTAAACTGACCCGCTCGGGCTCTGCCTATTCTCTCACCCGCCGCACGGCGGCCGCGCTGATCACCGCCGTGATCACGCTGTCGACGTCGGCTGCGGCACTCGCGGCTGACGCGATCGTGCTGCGCGTCGGCGACCAGAAGGGCGGCAACCGCTCGCTGCTGGAGATTTCCGGCCTCGCCAGGGATCTGCCCTACAAGATCGAGTGGTCGGAATTTCCGGCCGCGGCCCCGATCCTGGAGGCGATCAACGCCGGCGCGCTCGACGTCGGCTACACCGGCGACCTGTCCTTCCTCACCGTCTATGCGTCGGGCGCGCCGATCAAGGCGATCGGCGGCACGCGCTCCGATGCGCAGACCCAGGCGATCCTGGTGCGCGGAGATTCGCCGATCAAGACGGCGGCCGATCTGAAGGGCAAGCGCCTTGCCGGCACGCGGGGCGGCTGGGGCCAGTTCCTGATCAATGCGACGCTGGAAAAGGCCGGCAGCAGAATCGAGGACGCGACCTTCGCCCCGCTCGGCCCGGTCGACGCCAAGATCGCGCTGCTCGCCGGCTCGATCGACGCCTGGGCGGTGTGGGAGCCTTACATCTCCTACGCCACACTGAAGGACAAGGCGCGCGTCGTCGCCGACGGCGAAGGGCTGACGCCGACCATCACCTTCATCGTCGCTTCCGACAACGCCATCGCGACCAAGCGCGCCGCGGTGCAGGACCTGGTACAGCGGCTCAACAAGGCGCGGCTGTGGTCGCTCGACCATCTCGCCGAGTATGCCAGGAACACGGCCGAGCTGACCAAGCTGCCGGAAGACGTGCTGCTCGCCGCCTACACCGCGCAGAAGACGAGCCCGATCGCGATCGACGAGGCCGTGGTCAAGGAGGTGCAGGCCGCCTCCGATCGCGCCACGCGCTACGGCATTCTCGGCAAGACGCTCGACGTCGGCAAAGCCGTCGATCGCAGCTTTACGGCAAGCGCGAGCTTGAACTAGCGGCGGTTCTTCACCTCCCCTTGCAAAGGGGAGGTCGGCTTGCGCAGCAAACCGGGCGGGGATCCTGCCTCCGCGAACGCCAGCATCCGTGGAGGGTACAGACCGGATAGATACCCGACAGTTTAGACCGGCATGATTGCCGACAGGTTTCTAGAAGCATCGGCGGGAGGGCCCGACGATGCCGTTCAGAGAGACCAGTCGGATGGAAGAGCGTATCCGGATGTTTATGGAGTACGAGAGCGGGAACTGGAACGTGTCGGAGTTGTGCCGCCGTCACGGTATCTGCCGCGACACGTTTTACGCATGGCGCCAGCGGAAGCAGAGCGGCGATCCGGAGTGGTTCAGGGACCGTTCGCACGCGCCGCAGCAATGCCGACAAACGACCGATGCAGCGATTGCAGAGAAGGTGATCGCGGCTCGGCAGCGCTTTCCCTATCTGGGACCGCGCAAGCTGCTCGCCTTGCTCGACCGCCAGGCGCCGGAGATCGATTGGCCGGCGGCGTCGACGATTGGGAGCATTCTCAAGCGCGCGGGGCTGATCTCGCCGGTGAAGCGCCGTCGCCGTCCGCTCGACCAGCGGCGTCCCTGCACGCCGGTGCAGGAGCCGAACGACGAGTGGAGCGTGGACTTCAAGGGCTGGTTTCGCACCCGCGACCAGTGCCGGGTCGATCCCCTGACGGTGGCCGACAGCCACAGCCGCTTCCTGATCGAACTGCAGATCGTCGCACCGACGACCGAGGGCGTCCGCCCCCGCTTCGAAAGAGCTTTCCGCGAGCATGGCCTGCCGCGGGCAATCCGCTGCGACAATGGTTCGCCGTTCGGCTCGCGCGGCGCCGGCGGTCTCACCACATTGTCGGTCTGGTGGCTGAAGCTCGGCATTACGCCGCGCTTCATCCGTCCGGCCTCGCCGCAGGAGAACGGTCGCCATGAGCGCATGCATCGCACCTTGAAGGCGCAAACATCGAGCCCACCGGCAGATAATGCGTCGGAGCAACAGGCCCGCTTTGACGCCTTCCGAGAGCATTACAATAGGGAACGTCCTCACGAAGCGCTGGGCCAACGGCCGCCGGAAGACGCCTATCGAGCATCTCAACGCACCATGCCGGATCGCGAGCAAGACCCCTGGTATGACGCCAATCACCAGGCCCGCCGTGTTCGCGGCAACGGAGAGATCAAATGGAAAGGCAAGTTCGTCTTTATCGGTCAGGCGCTGGTGAACGAACTTGTCGGCATCGCCGAACTCGATACCGGTGACCACGTCGTCCGCTTCTGCGACCTCGACGTCGGTCTCATCGACCGCCGCGGTCTGTTCACCCGGTTCGCTCCGCCGCGTGAGGGGCTGCGCGAACCGGGTGAACAGACCGCTTAACCCAAACTGTCGGGGATCATGCCGGTCCAAAATGTCGGGAATCATGCCGGTTGAACAGAGGGCAAACCCCCACCCCGCCTCCCCCTTTCAGGGGGAGGGAGCCTAGGCGGGCAGTGCCCACCTAACGAGCATCAAGCCGCTCACCACAATGGAGACATCCGATGTCCGGTCCGCTCCATCTCGCACTGATTGTCGCAGCGCATCTTGCCTGCATGACGCTGCTGGTGATGCTTTCGCTCTAGAGCTCCCGATACGCATAATGGCAATCAGGCAACGAACGGTTTTTGTGATCGAGACCCGCCAGCATGCGGCGTTCGCGTTTGAGGCTGCGAGCCTTGCGCAGGCCCGGCAATTGCTGCGGACGCCATGGCTCGCCGCGGCCTTCGAGGCGTTTCATCGTCGACACGGCCGGCCATCGCAGGCATGCGAGCCCGCCGATATCCGTGCGGCCACCCCCGAGGAAGCCATGCTGTATCGCGACGTCGCCGATGAATTTGCCGATGGCTCTGATCGCTTCCTGGTCGCCGAGTTGCCCGATGAGACTGGCGTTTCCTAGCAAGCGCCCTTGCTGGGGAGCGCGCTGGGGTCCCTGCTCAAGGAATGCCCCCCTTACTCCGTCTTCCATTCGGCATCGAATACGTTGATCGCCTTCGGGATCAGCTTGAGGCGGGTGAAGACATCGGCAATCTTCTGCTGCTCCGCAAGCACCGAAGCGTCCACGCGCCGGGCGCCGAGCTCGGCGCGATTGACCGAGCGCTCAATGATGTCGGCGGGCAGGCCGATCTTCGGACTGAGTTCGGCCGCGTACTGCTTGCGATTGTCCCTGATCCATAGATCGATCTCGTCGATCGCCGTCAGCACGGTCGTCAGCACCTTCGGATTCTCTTCGGCGATCGGCCGCGATGCGATGTAGAAGGATACATTGGCTGCCAGGCCGCTCGCGTCCGCAATGCTGCGCGCGCCGAGGCCGATTTCCGCCGCGGCATAGTAGGGATCCCAGATCACCCAGGCGTCCACCGCGCCGCGTTCGAACGCCGCGCGTGCATCCGCCGGGGCAAGGTAGACCGGCTCGATATCCTGATAGGTCAAACCGTTGGCTTCCAGCGCGCGCACCAGAAAATAATTGACGTTCGATCCCTTGTTCAACGCGACGCGCTTCTTCCGCAGATCGGGAATCGTCTTGATCGGGCTGTCCTTCGGCACGATGATCGCCTCGTTTCGAGGCGACGCGGGCTCGTAGCCGGCATAGACGATGTTGGCGCCGGCGGCCTGTGCGAAGATCGGCGGCGCCTCGCCCACCGGACCGAAGTCGGCCGCGCCGATATTCAGGGATTCGAGCAGCTGCGGGCCGGCCTGAAATTCGTTCCAGCTCACCGTCCAGCCCAGCGGCGCCAGTTTCTGCTCAAGGATACCGCGTTCCTTGAGGAAGATCAGATTGCCGCCGCCCTTCTGGAACGCGATGCGAAAGACCTTGTCTCTTGCGTGCGCGGACGGAAGCGCGCTCCAGCCCAGAAGCAAGCCGGCCATCGCCAGCGCAAGACTTCGACCCAGCCAGTTTCGCATGCTCGCTTTCCCCCTCGAAAGACAGTATTGGAGAGGGCAAGCGTGTTTGATTTTGCTGACCGCAGCAATTTCAAAGATGGGCGATTTCCGGTTCAAGCCTTTCACGCAGCATCGGCGCGGCAGAATTTCTTTGACGCCGTCCGCAACGACAACAGGGAGTGCAGCATGCAACTATCAATGAAGGACCGCGTCGCGGTGGTCACCGGCGGCAGCAAGGGCATCGGGATCGCGGTGGCGCGGCGATTTGCCGAATCCGGCGCCAAGGTCGCGATCCTCGCCCGCGGCGCCGCCGATCTCACAGCCGCGCGCGAGGCGCTCGCCAGGGACGGCCTTGCGGTGCGCGATTACGTCTGCGACGTCGCGAAGGCCGCCGACATCACCAAGGCCCACGACCAGATCGTCGCCGATCTCGGCAAGATCGACATTCTCGTCAACAACGCCGGCACCGCGCGCACGCTGGCGTTCGAGAGCATCAGCGACGAGGCCTGGCAGGAGGACCTCGACCTGAAACTGTTCGCCGCGATCCGCTTCAGCCGGCTGGTGTGGCCGGGCATGAAGCAGCGCAGATGGGGCCGCATCATCAACGTGCTCAACACCTTCGCCAAGGCGCCGGCCGGCAATTCCGCGCCGACCTCGGTGTCGCGCGCGGCCGGCATGGCGCTGACCAAGGTGATGGCCAATGAAGGCGGCGAGCACAACATCCTGGTCAATGCGCTCTTGGTCGGCCTGATCATGAGCGATCAATGGGTCAAGCGGCATGCTGCCCAGGCGCCGAGCACGGATTTCGGGGAATTCGCCAAGGGCCTTGCCAAGGGCACGCCGCTCGGCCGCATCGGCACGGCGGAGGAGTTCGCCAACCTCGCCTGCTTCCTGGCCTCGGAGCAAGGCTCCTACATCACCGGCACCGCCATCAATGTCGATGGTGGCCGGTCGCCGGTTGTCTAGAGCTCCGGATTTGGTTCGACCAGACCGGAGCTCCAGATTCTGCTTTGGCGCGTTTTCTTCACGCGAACCGGTGTCCACTGCGCTCGAAAACGCTCAAGCGGGCAACCAACGGCAGGAAGCGACGGCTCAAAAGCAAAAGGCCTCCGTCACCGGAGGCCTTTCATCTTAAACCGCGTCCTTGGCGGCCTTGACCGGCCGTGCGCGGACGATCTTCCGGGCCGGCTTGGCCTTGAACATCATCTCTTCGCCGGTGAAGGGGTTGGTGCCCTTGCGCGCCTTGGTCGCAGGCTTCTTGACCACAACGAACTTCGCGAAGCCGGGGACGAGGAACACCCCGTTCTTCTTCAGCTCCTTGTGGCCGACATCGACGAGCGAGTCCAAAACGTTCTTGACGTCGCGCTTGGAGAGTTCGGTGGTGGTCGCGATCTTCTCGATCACTTGCGACTTCGACAGTTGGGTAGCCATGGTTGCTCCATTGATTCTGGAGTGGGCACGATATGGCGGAAAACGCCGAGAAAAACAGTGTTTTCTGCACTCCCCACCACAATATCGCTGTGGACAGCCCCCGAATCAGGGGTTTTTCCAGTGTTTTTTCCAGTCAAGGCGCTTCCGACCCCTGAATTTACAGGGTTTGCGCGGCTTCGGCGCTCCCGAAAACGCCTCCTTGAGAGAATCACCAGGCGCATCCCGCGCGGCCCAAGTGCGACAATGCAGCGCGCAATCCGGGTTGCGAAGCGCTGCGGCAGGCCACTTCAGGTTTTGGAAACGATCCTCCAAAAGACCGAGGCATTAGAAAATGACTCGGGTTCCCAATCCAAGGTAACATCGGCGAAGCGTGGCCACGACCGATCGGCTGGCCGCCGGATGCAAGCCTTTATGTATGTGCTGGAGACCCGCGTATGGATTTGAGCCGCCTCGAGATCAACCGCCGCACGGCCCTTCTGACCTCGGCCGCGATTGCGGCCAATGTCATCAATCCGATGCGGGCCTTCGCGCAGGAAACCCCGCGCAAGGGCGGCGTGTTCAACGTCCATTACGGCGCCGAGCAGCGCCAGCTCAATCCCAGCATCCAGGCCTCGACCGGCGTCTACATCATCGGCGGCAAGATCCAGGAGAACCTGGTCGACCTCGACGCCAACGGCCAGCCGGTCGGCGTGCTCGCCGAGAGCTGGGAGGCGACGCCGGACGGCAAGACCGTCACCTTCAAGCTGCGCAAGGGCGTCACCTGGCACGACGGCAAGCCGTTCACCTCGGAGGACGTCGCCTTCACCGCGATGAACATGTGGAAGAAGATCCTCAACTACGGGTCGACCCTGCAGCTGTTCCTCACATCGGTCGATACGCCCGATCCGCAGACCGCGATCTTCCGCTACGAGCGGCCGATGCCGCTGAACCTGTTGCTCCGGGCCCTGCCCGACCTCGGCTATGTCTCCGCCAAGCATCTCTATGAGAGCGGCGACATCAGGCAGAACCCGACCAATCTGGCGCCGGTCGGCACCGGTCCGTTCAAATTCGTCAAATACGAGCGCGGGCAATACATCATCGCCGACCGCAACCCGGACTATTGGCGGCCGAACGCGCCCTATCTCGACCGCATCGTCTGGAAGGTGATCACCGACCGCGCCGCCGCGGCCGCCCAGATGGAGGCCGGCGAGCTGCACTACAGCCCGTTCTCGGGCCTGACGATCTCGGACATGGCGCGGCTCGGCAAGGACAAGCGCTTCATCGTCCAGACCAAGGGCAATGAGGGCAACGCCCGCACCAACACCATCGAGTTCAACTTCCGCCGCAAGGAACTGGCCGACATCAGGGTCCGCCGTGCCATCGCGCACGCGATCAACGTGCCGTTCTTCATCGAGAATTTTTTGGGCGATTTCGCCAAGCTCGGTACCGGCCCGATCCCCTCGACCTCGACCGACTTCTACCCCGGGCCGAACACGCCACAATACCCCTATGACAAGGCCAAGGCGATCGCGCTGCTGGATGAGGCCGGCTTCAAGGCCTCCGGCGGCAACCGCTTCTCGCTGAGGCTCCTGCCGGCGCCGTGGGGCGAGGACATCTCGCTGTGGTCGACTTTCATCCAGCAGTCGCTGGGCGAAGTCGGCATCCAGGTCGACATCGTGCGCAACGACGGCGGCGGCTTCCTCAAGCAGGTCTATGACGAGCACGCCTTCGATCTCGCGACCGGCTGGCACCAGTATCGCAACGACCCCGCAGTCTCGACCACGGTATGGTACCGCTCCGGCCAGCCCAAGGGCGCGCCGTGGACCAACCAGTGGGGCTGGGAGGACAAGACTGTCGACAAGACCATCGACGATGCCGCCACCGAAGTCGATCCTGCCAAGCGCAAGGCGCTCTATGCCGATTTCGTCAAGGAGGTGAACACCGAGCTGCCGGTCTGGATGCCGATCGAGCAGATCTTCGTCACCGTGATCACGGCCAAGGCGCGCAACCACTCCAACACGCCGCGCTGGGGATCGACGAGCTGGCATGATCTTTGGCTGAGTGCATGAGGCGTGGCTCAACCTCATGGTGAGGAGCGCGAAGCGCGTCTCGAACCATGAGGCCCCGGTGGTGGCCTCATCCTTCGAGACGCTTGCTCCGCAAGCTCCTCAGGATGAGGAATTGGCCGGCGCGGACTGGCGCGTTGAAAATCAGTGTCTTGACGAACAGATCGAAATGGCGCGACGAAAGTCGTCGCGCTCCAACTCCTTATCGGCCACAATAAGGCATGCGTATCCTGAGCCTTGCGGGGCGGCGGCTCGCCGCCTCGATCCCGACCCTGTTCCTGATCCTGATCGGCGTGTTCCTGCTGCTGCAGCTCGCGCCGGGCGACACCGTCGATGCGCTGATGGCGCAGATGGGCGGCGGCGACGCCGCGACCGCCGAGGCGCTGCGCAAATTCTACGGGCTGAACCTCTCGGTTCCGGCGCAGCTCGGCAACTATCTGTGGCACCTGGTCCGGCTCGACCTCGGCTTCTCCTCGATCTACGGCAAGCCGGTGGCGACCGTGATCCTGGAACGGCTGCCGCCGACCATCCTGCTGATGACGGCGTCGCTGTCATTTGCGTTCTTCTTTGGCCTGGTGTTCGGCGTGATCGCCGCGCGCGGCGTCAACCGCTGGCCGGACACGATGATCTCCACCCTCGGCCTGATCTTCTACGCCACGCCCTCGTTCTGGTTCGGGCTGATGGCGATCGTGGTGTTCTCGGTCTATCTGCAATGGCTGCCGCCGGGCGGCTTCGAGGATATCGGCAACGTCCAGACCGGAATCTGGCGCGTGCTGGATATCGCGGCCCATCTGGTGCTGCCGACGCTGACGCTGGGGCTGATCTTCCTCGCGATCTATCTGCGCATCATGCGCGCCTCGATGCTGGAGGTCTTGAACCTCGATTTCGTCCGCACCGCCCGCGCCAAGGGGCTGGACGAGACCCACGTCATCACCCGCCATGTGCTGCGCAACGCGCTTCTGCCGATGGTGACGCTGATCGGATTGCAGGCCGGCACCATGCTCGGCGGCTCGGTCGTGGTGGAGAGCGTGTTCTCACTGCCCGGCCTTGGCCGCCTTGCCTATGAATCCGTGGTGCAGCGCGACCTCAACACCCTGCTCGGCATCGTCTTCGTGTCCGCGCTGCTTGTCATATCCGTGAACTTCGTCGTCGATCTGCTCTACGCGCGGCTCGATCCGCGCATCGCGGCGGAGGGCTGACGATGGATGCCGTGAAACGCTATTTCCGTAGCCCGGCCGCGGTGATCGGCCTGATCCTGCTGCTGCTTGTCATCGCGATGGCGATCAGCGCGGGTCTCCTCTATCCGCGCGATCCGCTCGCCCTTGCCGGCCGGCCGCTGATCTGGCCGTTCTCCAACCCGCGCTTCCTGCTCGGCACCGACAATTCCGGACGCGACATCGCCGCCCAGATCTTCTACGGCGCGCGGATCTCGCTCCTGATCGGCGGCGTCGCCACCGTGATCGCGATCCTGATCGGCATCCTGGTCGGCGCCTTCGCCGGCTATTATGGCGGCTGGGTCGACAATGTGCTGATGCGGATCACCGAGGCATTTCAGACGCTGCCGAACTTCGTGCTGCTGCTGGTCCTGGTCGCGGTGTTCGGCTCGACCCTGACCACGGTGACCATTGCAGTTGGAGTGGTGTCGTGGCCGGCGCCGGCGCGGCTGACCCGCGCCGAGTTCCTGTCGCTGCGCAACCGCGAATTCGTCCAGGCCGGCAAGACGCTCGGCATGAAGGACGTCCAGCTCATCCTCGGCGAGATCCTGCCCAACGCGCTGCCGCCCGTGATCGTCTACGCCAGCGTGGTGATGGCGGTCGCGATCCTGCTGGAAAGCGCGCTCGCCTTCCTGAGGCTGTCCGATCCCAACGTCGCCTCCTGGGGCAATCTGATCGGGCTCGGCCGCGACGTGCTCCGGGTGCAGTGGTACGTCTCGGCGATCCCCGGCATTGCGATCCTCGTCACCGTGCTCGCGGTGTCGCTGGTCGGCCAGGGCCTCAACGATGCGCTCAATCCGAGGCTGAAGAGCCGATGAGCGAGACGGTCCTTTCGCTCGATGGGCTGACGGTGCGCCTGCCCAAAGGCGCCGACCGGCCGCATGCGCTGTCCGACGTCTCGTTGTCGATTGCGTCGAACGAAATTCTTTGCGTGGTCGGCGAGTCCGGCTCCGGCAAGTCGATGATGGCGAACGCCATCATGCGGCTGCTGCCGAACGAGGTGACGATCGAACGGGGCCCGATGATGTTCGACGGCCGCGACCTCTGCGCCGCCGACAGCGCCGAAATGCGCGATGTGCGCGGCGCCGGGATTGCGATGATCTTCCAGGAGCCGATGACCGCGCTCAATCCGCTGCGCACCATCGGCGATCAGATCGGCGAGATGTTTGCGATCCACACCGGCCTGTCGAAGTCCGAGATCAATGCGCGGGTGCTGGCGCTGCTCGAGGACGTCCGCATCCCCGATCCCAGGGCTGCCGCAAAGGCCTACCCGCACGAGCTGTCCGGCGGCCAGCGCCAGCGCGCGATGATCGCGATGGCGCTGGCGCTCGACCCGAAGCTCTTGATCGCGGACGAGCCGACCACCGCGCTCGACGTCACAACGCAGGCACAGATCCTGAAGCTGATCCGCGACTTGCAGCAGCGCAAGAAGACCGCGGTGCTGTTCATCACGCATGATTTCGGCGTGGTCGCCGAGATCGCCGACCGCGTCGTGGTGATGCAGCACGGCGCGATCGTCGAGCAAGGCGCGGCCGACAAGGTGCTGAACGATCCGCAGCATGCCTACACGAAACAACTGATTGCGGCCGTACCCCCGCTGAAGGCGCCGCCGCCGCGCATCCTGTCCGGCAAGGACATCCTGACCATCGACGGCGTCTCCAAGACCTACCGCACCGGCGGCTTCCTCGGCCGCGGCGCGCGGATCACGGAAGCCGTCAGGAACGTCTCGCTGCACCTGCCGCGCGGCGCGACGCTCGGCATCGTCGGCGAATCCGGTTCGGGCAAATCAACCCTCGCGCGCTGCATCGTGCGGCTGATCGATCCCGACACCGGCTCGATCGTGCTCGACGGCAAGGACTGGGCAAAGCTCGGCCGCGACGATATCAGGCGCGAGACCCGCCACATCCAGATGGTGTTCCAGGATCCGTTCGCCTCGCTCAATCCGCGCCGCAAGGCGGCCGAGCTGGTGGCGCAGGGACCGATCGTGCACGGCACCGACCGCGCCACCGCGATTGCGGAAGCGCGAAAGCTGTTCGAGCTGGTCGGGCTCGATCCGTCCGCCGGGGATCGCTATCCGCACGAATTCTCCGGCGGCCAACGGCAGCGCATCGGGCTCGCCCGGGCACTGGCGTTGAAGCCGGACGTGCTGGTCGCCGACGAGCCGGTCTCGGCGCTCGACGTCTCGGTGCAGGCGCAGGTCTTGAAGCTGCTCGCCGGGCTGCGCCAGCAGCTTGGCCTCTCGATCATCTTCATCACCCACGATCTGCGCGTCGCCGCCCAGATCTGCGATCTCGTCGCTGTGATGAAGGACGGCGCCGTGGTCGAGCAGGGGCTGACCGCCGAGGTGTTCGGCAAGCCGCAGCACCCCTACACGCAGGACCTGCTGTCGGCGATCCCCGGCGGCGCGTTCGCGCGCGAGCACGGCACCGCAACTATGTAGCCGGGCACGCGCGGCCTACTCCGCCGCTTGTGGCTTGGGCTCCTCGCGCAGCCGGAAGCGCTTCAGCAATCCGGATACCGTGTCGCGGAAGCCGCCATATTCCAGCTCTGAATAGGGCAGCATCGCAGCGCCGGACCAGCCCTGGCTGCGCATCTCGATCGCCTTGCGCTGCGCGCGCTGGCGGACCTCGTCCCACGCAAGGTTGTCAAAGAAATCGGTGTAGGACTCCGAGAACTTCCCGTCCCGGTCGATCGAGAAGCCGACGCAGGACACGATCGGCAGGCAGTACATCCCCGTCACCGGGGTGTTGAGCGGCACCGGCATGAGCGGCATCACATGCGAGCCGCGCGCGTCGCCGCCCACGAAGTGCGCCTTGGCGAAGGGCGAGATGATTTCTTCGGGCGCCGCGAAAATGCCCTGGTTCCTGACGACTGCGACCGGATCATCCTTGCCGGTGTACTTGCCTGCGATGGAGTGAAGGCGCTGCGCCGAAACGGCGACGGCGACCTCGCCATAGGTTTTCGAGACGATGCGATCAATGCCGAAGCGCTCGTTGTCGCGAAGCAGCGCCGCAATGTGGTAGCCGTCCGCGGGCGCATCGAGTTCTATCACGCTGTCGCCGGCCGTGTTGTCCATATCGATGATATGGAAACGGAAGCCCTTGATCATCGGGGGCAGCATCAGCCCGGCGCAATACATGGGATCGGCAAAAGCCAGATAGAGCGGCAGGTTGTAGGCGCCGGGGCCGCATTTGTCCGCGGCGAACACCATGAAGGACTCCGCGGGTCTCGCGCCCGAGAGGCTGTGGTCGAAGCTGAGTTCGGCGACGGCCGGGCCCGCGCCGCGAACGTTTCCGGAAGGGGCGTCGACGAGAAGATCCTGGCCGGCGCCGTAGAGCCCGGAGGTCTTCGCAACCGCAGTGGCCGCGAGAAACGTCTTCCAGGCGAATTGGTGGACTTCGGAGCTCCCTTCGCCCCGCGTGTGCGTCATGATGATCGCAATATCGTCGCCGGTATGGCGCACGAAACCGTCGATCAGGAGACCGTTGTCGATCGCTTTCGCGGCCTCCCCTTCGACCGCCGCCATCATGCGCGCAGATGGTTTCGTGTGGCCCCCAACGGAGCCAATGTCAGCCTTGATGACCGAAATGGTGAGTTTCATGAGCATCCCTCCGACCGCAGCGCGGCGCCTTCGCCTCGGCGCTCGCTGCGCCGGGGGCGACGGCGCGCTCATTTGCGAAAAGAACGTCGTGTGGTGCGACAGGTTCCCTGCGCAAATTTCTTGCGGAACTATGGCCCCTCCGTCACCGCGTGTCGATACGGGCTATCGACGCATCTGGAATAACTCGTGATGCTCGATGGGGTTACCACCCGCCCTATGAAGCGCGGTTGAGAAAGATCGGCAGGCCCCGCTTGTTGGAATAGAGAGGACGGTAGCGCTCGGTGTTGTAAGCGCTTGCGACGTCCAATTTGCGTGGCCCGAGCTTGGCGTCGGGGATCGGAACGAGGTCGTAGCGGCCCTCGACCAGCGCCGACATGAGGCCGGTTTTGCCTTCCAGGATCGCATCGTAAGCCATGTTGCCGAACGTCAGCGCCACAAGCTTGTCGATGAAGTCCGGATCGCCTGACCGCAGGTCGTAGGTGAGGTCAGAGACGATGGTCTCCTCGCCGGTGCGCCGCTTGATCTCGTCCGCGAACGCTTCGGCCACGCTTGCCTTCTTGCGGTGACCGTAGGCGTCAGGCTCGCCGAATTCCTGCACCTTGTAGCCTTCCCACTCGGCGCCCTCGCTGAGCGCGATCAGCGCGTAGTTGCTCGGGTTGCCGTGCTTGTCATCGAGGAGAAGCTGGATCAGCTTGTCGAGATCGACCTTGTACTCCGGTATGGCGCATCGGATCGAGGTTGCGTATGCGGTATAGAGTGCCGTAAAGCCGGCATCGCGACCAAAGACGCGGAAAATGCCGATTCGCTCGTGCGAGCCGACGGTGGTGCGCTGGCGCTGGATGGCATCGCTGGCACGGGTGATCGCGGTCGAGAAGCCGATGCAGTATTCGGTGTTGCGCACGTCGTTGTCCATCGTCTTCGGGATGGCAATGATCTTGACGCCTCGCCTGTTGAGCTTGTCCGCGTAGCTGAGAGTATCGTCGCCGCCGATGGCGATCAGATGTTCGATACCGAGCCCCGCGAGGTTCGCGAGCACCTCGTTGGTGAGGTCCCACGTCGTGGTTGCGATGCCACCCTTGGTGCTCTGCGAAACCGGAAAGTCGCGGCCCGCGAGATGATCGGGCAACTTCTTCATTTTGGAGGGATTGGTGCGGCTTGAGTGCAGCACGGTGCCGCCGCGCCGGTCGATGACGCGCGTGTTTTCGCGGTTCAGCGGGATGATGTAATGGGACTTGCTCGACGGGTCGTCGAGGTTCAGGTGCGTGAGGGCCTCCCAGCCTCGGCGGAGACCGACAACCTCGATGTCGTCCTCGCTGCCGCGATAAGTCACGCTCTTGATCACCGCGTTAAGGCCGGGGACGTCACCGCCTCCCGTGAGAATACCAATGCGCTTCCTCGCCATGCCCACCTCCCAGGGTTGCTATCTGGCAATAACGCCTGCGTCGCGTCGGGGTTTCCACAACGCTATCCGCCAACGGCGGAATCCTCGTGATCGCGGCACCCGGCCGAACCTGCTTGCGCCCCCACTCTTCCAGCGACGTTCTCCGACCAGTCCCCACCTCGGGCGGCTTGCCCCTCCATGCCCCTTATCTCGCGTGCGTGGCGCGACGTTGCTCCGCGCTTATCGTGAACGGCGCGAGGCGAGGAAATACTCGGCCCATCGCAGCAACTCGAAACGATCGCCCTTGACCAGCTCCTGCGCGTCGCGGCGCCGATAGAGCACCAGCATCCAGGGCGCGAGCTTGCGCAGCAATCCGTGGGCCATGTACTGCACCGGCTCGGAGAACGGCAGCGCCAGTTCGCTTTCCGGCACGCCCTGGACCGCGCGTGCCAATTCGCGGCCGAGCGGGATCGTCAACGCGACCGCGCGGCCATTGCAGCCGGTCCAGCCATAGGCGTTGGGACCCAGCCGGTGCATGCGCGGCAGGAAATCCGCGGTCATCCCGACATAGCCGTTCCAGACATAGTCGAAGGAGACGTCGCCGATCTGCGGCCACAGGCGCTGCAACCGCTCGGTCACCCGTGCCTTCAGCCGCCCGGTCTTGTCGCCCGGACCGAGCACGGCACCGCCGGTGACGAGGCGGTTGCGGGCGTCGTAGCGCGCAAAATACAGCTCGCCATGGGTGTCCGACATCGCCTGCCGGGCGGGAATGATGGTCTTGCGCACGTTGTCCGAGAGCGGCTGCGTCGCCATCTGCCACGACAGCACCGGCATCACCTCGGTTGCGATGTCAGGCACCAGCGACTTCGCGAACTCGCCGCTATAGGCGTTGGTCGCGACCACCAGCGCGCGACCGGAGATCTCACCCTTTTCCGTCCTCACCACCCAGCGATCGCCGCGGCGCTCGAAACTCGTCGCAGGCGAGCGGGCATAGATCCGCGCACCGAGGCCGAGCACGGTGCGCGCAAGGCCGCGCGCCAGCGCCAGCGGATTGACGTGACCGCCGGTCCTGTTCCAGAAGCCGCCGTACCAGGCGTCCGAGCCGAGCATGTCCCGGGTCTGATCGCGCGACAGCAATTCGACCGGCGCGCCGAATTTCGACCATTGCTGCACCCGCCGTTCCGCGATCTTGATGCGGCCCGGCGAGTGCACCGGTTGCACCCAGCCGGCCTGCTCCTGCTCGGCCTCGATGTTGTAGCGCCTGACGACGTCGAACAGATCAGCGGCACTGTCGCGCAGCATCGCGACAAAGCGCTCGCCGGCCGCGCCGTGCCTCGCGATGATGTCATCGGGATCGGGACGCGACAGCGTCGGGATCACCTGGCCGTTGTTGCGCCCCGAGGCGCCCCAGCCCGGCTCGGCGGCCTCGACGATCGCGACGTCGACATTGGCCTCGCGCAGATGCAGTGCGGTCGATAGACCCGTGAAGCCGCCGCCGATGATCACGACATCGGCCTGCTGCGCGCCGGTCAGTTCAGGACAATCAGGGCCGGACGGCGTCACTGCCGCCCAGAGCGAATTGGGCCAGCGCACGGCATTGCTGTTCATCATGATCCTTCCTTGCGGGCGCCCGGTCATTCTGGTTAGCTAATTCTACTCTCCTATTCCAGCCGGGAAGACAACAAGTGGCACTCAAGAACGTCATCGGAATCGATCACGCCGTGGTCATGGTGAAGGACCTCGACAAGGCCGCCGAGAACTACAAGCGGCTCGGCTTCACCGTGTCGCCGCGCGGCACCCATAGCGCGCATATGGGATCGGGCAATTACACCATCATGTTCGACCCCGACTACATGGAATTGCTCGGCGTGCTGACGCCGACCGAACACAACGCGCCGGCGCGCGCCTTCCTCGAGAAGCGCGGCGAAGGCATCGAACGCATCGCGTTCACCGCCGTGGATTCCGCCGCCGGCGCCGAGGAGATTCGCGCGCGCGGCTATGCGCCGATCGGGCCGACCGATTTCGAGCGCCCGGTGACCTTGCCTGATGGCACGGTCTCCGCGGCGAAATTCCGCACCTTCCAGTGGCCGACCGCGGAGGCGCCCGGCGGCGTCCGCATCTTCGCCTGCCAGCACAAGACTCGCGAGACGGTGTGGATTCCCGAATTGATGGCGCACGCCAATGGGGCAAAACGCCTCAAGCAGGTGCTGATCGTCTCGCCCGATCCCGCGGCCGATGCCACACACCTCTCCAAGATGATCGACGTCGCCGTCAGGAACGACGCCGACGGTGCGGTTGCAGTACCGTCCGGCGGCGACCGCGCCGACTTCGTGTTCCTGACCAGGGATCAGCTCGGCAAGCGCTATCCCGGCGTCTCGCTGGACGGCCTGCCCGATCGCGGCGGCGCCGGCCTCGTGATCGCGGCCGATCTTGCCGCGACCGAGAAGGCGCTGGGCTCAGCCGGCGTGAAGAGCGGCAACAGCATCGTGCCGCCCGCTTCCGGCAACGGGACCCTGCTCGCTTTCGTCAAGGCATAGCTGCCATACCATGCGCGGCGCAGCGTTATGCAACGGCGCCGCGCATGTGGGACTAGGCACAGAAAGTTGAGGCGCTAGTATCTCTCCCAAACAAGAACCGTCCAGGGAGAGAAACATGTCGCATCACCTGATCTCGCGCCGGCAGATGCTGGCCGGCACCGCCGCCGCCGGCGCGGTTGGATTGACCGGATTTCCGGCCCGCGCCGACGTCAACTGGAAGAAATATTCCGGCACCACGCTCGAGGTGATCCTCGCCAAGGGGCCGCGCGGCGACAATCTGCAAAAATACATCAAGGAGTTTACCGAGCTCACCGGCATCAAGGTCGAGTCGGAGCAGATCCCCGAGCAGCAGCAGCGCCAGAAATGCGTGATCGAGCTGTCCTCGGGCAAGCCGAGCTTCGACGTCGTGCACCTGAGCTATCACGTGCAGAAGCGGCAGTTCGAGAAGGCCGGCTGGCTCGCCGACATGTCGGGCTATCTGAAGGATCCGAGCATGACGCCGCCGGACCTCGTCGAGAGCGATTTCTCGGCGGCCGGGCTGCAATATGCCCGCAACGACAAGGGCCAGATGCTGTCGCTGCCGTGGTCGGTGGACTATTTCATCCTCTACTACAACAAGGAGCTGTTCCAGAAGAAGGGCGTCGAGGTCCCGAAGACGCTGGAGGAGATGGCAATCGCGGCCGAGAAGCTGACCGATCCGAAGGAAGGCATCTACGGCTTCGTCGGCCGCGGCCTGCGCAACGCCAACATGGCGATGTGGACCAACTTCTATCTGAACTATGGCGGCGAATTCCTCGATGCCAAGGGCAACATCCTGACCGACGGCCCCGAGGCGATCGAGGCCACCAAGCTCTATCAGCGGCTGCTGACGAAATGCGCGCCTCCCGGCGTCGCCGGCTTCAACTGGATGGAGTCGATGGCGTCCTTCACGCAAGGCAGGTCCGCGATGTGGATCGACGCCGACGGCTGGGCGCCGCCGCTGGAAGATCCCGCCGCCTCGCGCGTCGTCGGCAAGGTCGGCTACACGCTGGTGCCCGCCGGCCCCAAGGGCAAGTTCTCCTCGACCTATGGCGACGGCGTCGGCATCGCCGCGGCGAGCAAGAACAAGGAAGCCGCCTATTTGCTCTGCCAATGGGTGGTCTCGCGGGGCCAGGGCGCGCGCCTGCTGCAGGCCGGCGGCGGCGTGCCGTTCCGCAACTCCATCGTCGACGATGCCGAGGTCGCCAAAGGCGTGAAGACCAAGGAATGGCTGCAGTCGGTGGTTGATTCCGCCAAGATCTCGAAGCTCGGCCTGCCCGTCATCATCCCGGTCGCCGAATTCCGCGACATCGTCGGCGCGGCGCTGACCGCGACGCTGTCCGGCGCCGATCCCGCCACCGAGCTGAAGAAGGCGCACGAGCAATTCCGCCCCATCCTGGAGCGTAGCGAAAAAGCGTGAGCCTGGTGACACAGACCGAGCCGGCGGCGGCCAGCAAAGCGTTTTCAAGCGAAGTGGGTACCGGTTCGCGTGAAGAAAACGCGTCAAAGCAAGAGTTCAGAGCCGCAGGCTCTGGAGACGTTGCGCCGGCGCGCGAATGGCGTCCGCCGTCCTACTGGCCGTTCGTGATCCCGGCGCTCGTCGTGGTGCTGGCGGTGATCATCTTTCCGTGGGTGTTCACGATCTGGATGAGCCTGCAGGAATGGAAGGTCGGCTCGCCGACCGTCTTCGTCGGGCTCGCCAACTATTTGCGGCTGCCGACCGATCCGCGCTTCGTCGAGGCGGTCGGGCACACGCTGTCCTACACCGCGCTGTCGGTCGTGCTGCCGCTGGTGTTCGGCACACTGGCGGCGGTGGTGTTCCACCAGAAATTTGCTGCGCGTGGCTTCCTGCGCGGCATCTTCATCATGCCGATGATGGCGACCCCGGTGGCGATCGCGCTGGTGTGGACCATGATGTTCCACCCGCAGCTTGGCGTGCTCAACTATGTGCTGTCGCTGGTGGGCCTGCCGCCGCAGCTCTGGGTGTTCAACCCCGCGACGGTGATCCCATCGCTGGTGCTGGTCGAGACCTGGCAATGGACGCCGCTGGTGATGCTGATCGTGCTCGGCGGGCTCGCCGCGATCCCGACCGAACCCTATGAGAGCGCGCAGATCGACGGTGCCAATTTCTGGCAGGTGTTCCGCTTCATCACGTTGCCCTTGATCATGCCGTTCCTGTTCATCGCCGGCATGATCCGCATGATCGACGCGGTGAAAAGCTTCGACATCATCTTCGCGATTACGCAAGGAGGCCCGGGATCGGCGTCGGAGACCATCAACGTCTATCTCTACAGCGTTGCCTTCGTCTATTACGACCTCGGCTACGGCTCGGCGATCGCGGTGGTGTTCTTCCTCCTGATCGTGGCGCTGGCCGCGCTGCTGCTCTACCTGCGCAAGCGCCTGCTGTGGACATCTGAGCTCGGGGGCGAGGCATGAATCCGCGTCAGATTCTCGGGCGGATCGGGCTTTGGCTGTCGGTGTTCGTCATCGTCTCGCCGGCGATCCTGTTCTTCCTCTGGATGGCCTCGCTGTCACTCAAATTCGAGATCGACAACGCCTCCTATCCGCCGGTGTTCTTTCCGGAGCACATCGCCTGGAAGAACTATGCCGACGTGTTCGCCTCCAACCGCTTCCTGACCTATTTCAGCAACAGCCTGATCGTCACCGGCTGCGCCACGGGCCTTGCGATGCTGGTCGGCGTGCCCGCCGGCTACGGCATCGCGCGGATGGCCGCGCATAAATCGGCGATCGTGATCCTGATCGCCCGCATCACGCCCGGCCTGTCGTATCTGATCCCGCTGTTCCTGCTGTTCCAGTGGCTCGGCCTGCTCGGCACGCTGGTGCCGCAGATCATCATACACCTCGTCGTCACGGTGCCGATCGTGATCTGGATCATGATCGGCTATTTCGAGACCACGCCGCTGGAGCTGGAGGAAGCCGCGCTGATCGACGGCGCCACGCGCTGGCAGGTGTTCCGCCATGTCGCGCTGCCGATCGCCAAGCCCGGGCTCGCGGTCGCCTTCATCCTCGCGGTGATCTTCTCCTGGAACAATTTCGTGTTCGGCATCGTGCTGGCCGGGCGCGAGACCCGCACGCTGCCGGTCGCGGTCTACAACATGATCTCGTTCGACCAGCTGAGCTGGGGCCCGCTCGCCGCCGCCGCATTGATCGTGACCGCGCCGGTGCTGCTGCTCACCGTGATGGCGCAGCGGCAGATCGTCGCCGGGTTGACGGCGGGCGCGGTGAAAGGCGGCTAAGGCGATATGGATTCACGGGCCGTTGCAGGGGCGTACCCAAAATATCGAAAACAACCCCATGCAAAGGAGCCGGCGGCGGCCCGCGTTCGACCAAACAGCTTGACACGTCGGGCAACTCAGAGATATTCTTCTAATATTCCGAAATTGCGCAAGCATCCCTGTCACCCCAAGGCTGTCGCATATGGCATTTGTAGGCGTCTGAAACTGACGCTTCCACGTCGCAGGGGGATGAGCGAACGCGCCTTCTTCGCGACTGCAGCTCAGGCATGTGCTCATTAAACTGCCGGCCGACTGATGTCCGGTCACCCACCGACAGCGGCTAAAGAGCGGACATCCCCCGAGGTGGGCCATGAGCAGAAGTCCGAGCTATCGGCCTGGGACGTACTTTGGGGCTCATCGCGGTGGGCCGCCGGTGCAAAAGGCTGAAACAAGTAGTAGCGTGGGCATCCCACCCGCAAATCCGGCTCGGTCGCGGCTCCAGGGTTTTTAATATCGCCTGCCGGTAACCGAGCGCCTGTGATGGAGGATGCAATGCGCCAGTCCTCAACGCTAGACCGCCGCTCGTTCATCAAGGCCGCAAGTCGCTTCGTCGGCGGGACGGCCGCCGCCGGAAGTTTGCCGTCGCTTGGCCCATCGACGACGACGGCCCGAGCGCGCTCGCAGCCCAATGCGCCAACGCCCGAGCCGCTGATCCAGCCGCCTGAAACGCGCAGCGCTAACGGCATGCTTGATTTGACGATGACGGCGGCTCCCGGACCGGTGCAGCTCGCCGATCGCGCGTTTACCGGCCTGCTCTACAATGGCGCTTATGTGCCGCCGACATTGCGAGCGCGGCTGGGCGATACGTTACGCATCACTCTCCGCAACAATCTGACCTCCGGGCTCGATCGTCCCGGCTATGTCGGCCCTGTCTGTACCGGGGCCGGCACCCCGTCGAACTTACATTTTCACGGAATGAGCGTGTCGCCACAAGGCAACAGCGACAACGTATTCGTCCACGTTCAGCCCGATGACACCTTCCAATACCAGGTGCGTATCCCGGCGTCCGGCAGGCAAGGTCCGGGCATGTTCTGGTATCACCCCCATGCGCACGGCTTCGTCAATGATCAAATCCTTGGCGGTCTGTCGGGCGCTCTGATCGTCGACGGGATCGAGCAGCTTTTCCCGCTGTTGCGCGGATTGCCGGAACGGCTTTTCCTGATCAAGCACGTCAAGCTTGACGACGAAAGCGAACTGGTTTCGATCAATGGTCAGATCAATCCGGCCGTCGCCATGCGCTCCGGTGAAATTCAATTCTGGCGTATCGCGCACATAGGAGCCTCGGAGTTCTTCAAATTCCGCGTCGAGGGCATGCCGCTCTACGTCGTGGCGACCGACGGCCACGCGTTATCGCAGCCGCACAAGACGACTGAATTTTTCATTGGTCCCGGCGAGCGGATCGACGCCATTGCGGTCGGACCGCCGGCAGGCGAATATCCGATGCGAACCATTGCTTTCCAAAACGAGGCCTGGCGGCCGCCCGAACCGGTACTGCAATTGGCAGTCATAAGCTCAAGTGGTTCGTCATCGAGTGCGAAGCTCGAAGATGAAATCTTGCGTCAGCGAGTCACCGGGCCGCAATGGATCGAGGAGGTTCGCGCCGCGCCGATCGCACGACGCCGGACGCTGGTTTATTCGCGAACCGCAGACCGCAAGCTGTTCATGATCGACGACCGCGTCGTCGACGAGGCGCGCACCGACCAAACCGTCAAGCTCGGCGAGACAGAAGAGTGGACGGTAGTCAACACGGATCAACAGTATCACAGCTTCCACATTCACCAGACAGCCTTCCTGGTGACGGAGGTTGGCGGCGTTTCCTGGAGCGATGATAGTTTGCGCGACACCTTTTCGGTCCCGCCTGCAACGGATCAGCGGCCCGGCGTGCTCAAGGTCGTCATACCGTTCACCGACCCCGTGATCGTCGGTCGGTTCGTCTACCACTGTCATGCTGTCGATCACGAAGACAAAGGCATGATGGGAGTCATCGAAGTCGTCGCCTGAACATGGCTGTGCTCTGCGCCGGCGGATTATTTCGGGCCTTTCCGCGGCTACTCCGCCTGCGGTCCCTGATCTCTTCGGTCTGCGGAACCACTTGCACTTCACCGCCGGCAACGAGGCAATTGATCAAAAGCTGCATGATATCGGCAGCTCCGGTCCCGTCGTGCTCGAGCCGGATTATTCGAAGCTCAAGGTTGTCGGCCTTACGCGCGACGTCGCCGAGTCCTACGTGCCGATGAACATCACGGTCTCTTATGCGGGACAGGATGGAACGGCCAAGCCGTTTCTAATGATCATCAATTGGCTTCGCGTCGGAAAGGACTGGAAGATCGCGTCCGAAATCATTCTGCCGGTGCCGCCCGTACCCGCCGCGAAGGGCTAGGCGCTTCGATCCGGCTATGGCTGCGCGTTGATGAGTCCGCGTCCCAATCTCATCTCACTCTACGCAGCGAGCGCCTCCAGCACCGCGGCTGCATCGGTGACCCAGCCGAAAATGCCGCCCTGGGCCTTGATCATCTTCAGGCCCATCTCGTGGAATTCCGGGAAGTAGGACGCGCAGCCGTCGGAGATCACGACGCAGCGGTAGCCGCGGTCGTTGGCCTCGCGCACCGTGGTGTTGACGCAGACTTCGGTAGTGACGCCGCAGACCAGGAGATTCTCGATGCCGTATTTCTGCAGAATGTCGCCGAATTCGGTGGCGTAGAACGCGCCCTTACCGGGCTTGTCGATCACGATCTCGCTGCCCTGCGGATAGAGCTCGGGAATGATGTCGTGCCCCGCCTCGCCGCGGATCAGGATCCGTCCCATCGGTCCGGGATCGCCGATCCGCAAGCGAGGCGCGCCGCGCTCGAGCTTCGCGGGCGGCGCGTCGGAGAGGTCGGGCAGATGGCCCTCCCGGGTATGGACCACGAGCAAGCCGGCGTCGCGCGCGGCCGCGAGCACCGCTGCGATCGGCTTCACCGCGCGGGCAAGCCGGCTGACGTCATTGCCGAGCGTCTCGCCGAAGCCCCCTCGCTCCATGAAGTCGCGCTGCATGTCGATGATGACGAGCGCGGTCTTGCTCCAGTCGAGCGTGATCGGCGCCGGCTCCGCCGCGATCGTCCCGCTTGAATTCGCCATGACGCATGCCCCGAATGCGAGAAAACCCGCGTTTGATTAAGCAAACCGCGTGCCATTGCGCAATGATGCGGCGCATCGCGGCGATCCCGATCAGCATGTGACCGTACGCTGCATTTGCGCATTCTGCGATCTTGCTGGCATGATCGTTGCTAGCTGAGAGCCAGACGGGAGCCCGACCGAACGAAGATCATCGTTCACGACATGACAGCCCATTTCAAACAGGCGGGAGGACAGGCATGAATGGACTTGGCGGTCTCAACAAATCACCCAACGGCGTGGTGATCGGACTGGTGCAGCTGCAGTTGCCTGTGGTTGCGACAAGGTCCGACCTGGCACGGCAGACGGAGCGCATCGTATGGATGGTCGGCAAGGCGCGGCGCAACCTCGGAACCATGGACCTCGTCGTGTTCCCCGAATATTCGCTGCACGGCCTCTCGATGGATACCAATCCGGAGATCATGTGCCGGCTCGACGGGCCTGAAATCGCGGCTTTCAAGCGGGCCTGCATCGAGAACAAGATCTGGGGCTGCTTCTCCATCATGGAGTTCAACCCGCATGGCAACCCCTATAATTCAGGGCTGATCATCGACGATCACGGCGATATCAAGCTGTACTACCGCAAATTCCATCCCTGGATTCCGGTCGAGCCGTGGGAGCCCGGCAACATCGGCATTCCCGTGATCGACGGACCGAAAGGCGCCAGGATCGCGCTGATCATCTGCCATGACGGCATGTTCCCGGAAATGGCGCGGGAATGCGCCTACAAGGGCGCGGAGATCATGATCCGCACCGCAGGCTACACCGCGCCGATCCGCGACAGCTGGCGCTTCACCAACCAGGCCAACGCGTTCCAGAACCTGATGGTGACGGCCAATGTCTGCATGTGCGGCTCAGACGGGTCGTTCGACTCGATGGGCGAAGGCATGATCGTCAATTTCGACGGCAGCATCATCGCGCACGGCACCACGGGACGGGCCGACGAGATCATCACCGCCGAGGTGCGGCCCGACCTCGTGCGCGAGGCGCGGATCAACTGGGGCGTCGAGAACAACATCTATCAGCTCTGGCACCGCGGCTATGTCGCGGTGAAGGGCGGCGCGATGGATTGCCCCTACACGTTCATGCAGGACATGGTGTCCGGCCGCTTCCGCCTGCCCTGGGAAGATCAGGTCAAGGTCACCGACGGCACATCCTGCGGCTTTGCTGCACCGACACGGATGTTCGGCAAGACCGCGAAGGCCGCCGAGTAGCCGGCCCTTTGATGTGAGCATGATCTCTTCGGAAAACCGCTCCACACTTTTCCGGATCATGCTCTACTTGAAGAAGTGCACGAGGCCGATGCTCAAGGCCAGCAGCAGCATCAGCGACAGCGTGACGGCCGCAGTCACCCGGCCGCCGACGGTCGAGAGCACGCGGACATCGACGCCGAGCCCGAGCGCGGCCATCGAGACGACGGTGAGGATCGCCGCCGTCTTGGTCACCGGCGCGATCGCGATGTCGGGCACGAGCTGGAACGAGCGCAGCGCGGCCAGCACCAGGAAGCCGATGATGAACCAGGGCACCAGCTTGAACGGGCTGATCGAGGCGGCCTTTGAAGTGCCCTCCTTCGCGGCGCCGGCCTTGCGCCGCCGCGCCACCAGCAGCGAGAGGCCGATCACGATCGGGCCCAGCATCAACACCCGCACCAGCTTGACCAGCGTGCCGATCTGGGTCGAGACGATGCCGGCCGGCACGGTCGCGGCCAGCACCTGCGGCACGGCGTAGACCGTGAGCCCGGCGAGGATGCCGTATTGCGTCGCCGTCAGCTTGAGCAGCGGAATCAGCAGCGGCAGGCCGAGCACCATCAGCACGCCGAGAATGGCGGTGAACGAGATCGACGAGGCGATGTCGTCGCCGTCGGCCTCGATCACCGGCGCCACCGCCGCGATCGCCGAGTTGCCGCAGATCGAGTTGCCGCAGGCGATCAGGATCGCGAGTTTGGTCTTGAGCCCGAGCACCCGGCTGAGGCCATAGCTCACCGCCAGCATGATCACGACGGTCACGGCGATGGCACCGATCAGCAGCCCGCCCGAGGCCACGATCGCGGCAAAGCTGATAGAGGCGCCGAGCAGCATCACCGCGACCTCGAGCAGCTGCTTGGCGCTGAAGGCAATGCCCGAGCGCCAGCGCTCCGACGGCTCCCAGGCGGTGCGCACCGCCATGCCGAGCAGGATCGCGACGACGAGAGCCTCGATATAGGGGTGGTCGAAAACGCGCTCCTCGGCGGCCTGGACGCCGAGCGAGATGACGGTGACGACCCCGCAGAGCAGAATCCCCGGAATGAGCTGGAATATGCGCCTCAGCGCCCCCTGCTTCTGCCCCTGGTCTTGTTCTTGTTCCGGCACAAAATCCTCTTTTCGGAGAAGATTTTATGCGCCAGGGCGCACCTCTTGGCTAATATATTTTCGGACTGCCCCGATAGAGAGAAGTTATGTCCCTCAACCTGCATCTGCTCCGCTTGTTCGCGGCCGTGGCGAGAACCGGAAGTTTCTCCCGCGCCGCCGACCTCCTGCACATCAGCCAGCCGGCGATCTCGAAGGGCGTGCGGGATTTCGAGCTGCAGGTCGGCTGCCGGCTGCTCGACCGCACGCCGAAGGGGGTGCGGCCGACCCGGGAGGGCGCGGCGCTGGCGCGGCATGCCGAGACGCTGTTCGCGGCCGAGCGCGCCGCCGAGGACGAATTGCAGGCGCTGCGCAACCTCGACAGCGGCTCGCTGCGGATCGGCGCCAGCACCACGATCGCGACCTACATGATCCCGGAATATCTCGGCGTGTTCCACCGTGCCTTTCCCGGCATCGATCTGCATGTCGTGAGCGCCAACACCAGCGATATCGCCGCGCTGATGCTGGGACACGAGATCGAGATCGCCCTCGTCGAGGGGCCGGTCGAGGACGAGAATTTGATCAGCGAAGCCTGGCGTACCGATGTGATGGCGCTGATCGCCGGTCCGGATCATCGCTTCGCAGCGGTCCAGGGGCCGATCGACATCCGGTCGCTGAATGACGAGATCCTGATCGTGCGGGAACCCGGCTCAGGCACGCGCGAGGTGGTGGCGCAGGCGCTGGCCGCGCACCACGTCGAGCCGCAGCGGACGCTCGAGATCGGCAGCACCGAGGCGATCAAGCAGGCGGTGGCATCAGGTGTCGGCGTCGCCATCGTGTCGATCGCGACGATCGACGATCAGGTGAAGCTCGGAAAGCTGAAGGTGATCCCGATCAAGGGCGTCCATATCGAGCGCACGCTCTGGCAACTGAAATCGCCCGGCCGGCTGGACGTGCCGGCGGCGGTGGCGTTCGAGGGGATCATTCGGGAGACGCGGGCGGCGAAGACGGCGCCGCGGATGCCGGCGGCTAGAGCGCGGCGAACAGACCCTGCGCCCAGGCAACGGCATGCTCGAAGCTGAACACGCCTGGCTCGAAATAGACGGCCCTTGCCAGCACGATGCCGACCACCAGCACCCAGAACACGCTGGTGCCCGCGGTCTTCAGCCATTTCGACACGCCCTCGCTCGCGATCGAAGGATCGACCGCGGGGACCGGCTCGCCGAAGGGATCGAATGCGGATTGGCTCATCGTCGTAACCATCAGGAATACCCTGAGAATGTCGCGACGACGGGGGCGGAAGCAAGGGTCGTGGAATGCCTTTTGCGGCGGTTACTTGGAAGGACGTTTTCCGGCTCGAAAGCGAGGGAGCATTTCCTTCTCAACGCGCCAAAAGCGCGATGAGATCGGGTTGAATCGTCATCGCGCGCTTCAATGCCTGCTGAGACTAGGTTCAGCTGGAACAGCGTCGAAGGTTCACCTCTCCCTTGGGAGAGGTCGATTTGCGCAGCAAATCGGGTGAGGGGTTACGGTCTATCGAGAGAACAAGAGCCCTCACCCGGATTGCACTGGACGATGCTTCGCATCGCCAGGCGCAATCCGACCTCTCCCCGGCGGGGAGAGGTGAACCAAGACCGCGCCAAGCCGCTTCAACCAAACCAAAACCGCTTCGCACTTTTCCGGACCATGCTGTGCGGGCATCAACTGTCGGTCACACGCTGCGGCGCCACGCGTGGCAGCGTGATCCGCATGCGTGTCCCCATGCCCGGCGCGCTGTCGAGATGGAGCTCTCCGCCCAGCCGGTTGGTGACGATGTTATGAACGATGTGGAGACCGAGCCCGATGCGGCCGATGTCGCGGCGCGTGGTGAAGAAGGGATCGAAGGCCTGCCGCAGCACGTCGTCGTCCATCCCGCAACCGTTGTCGGCGAACAGGATCTCGACCTGGTCCGCGCCTGACGCGCGCAGCCGGATCGTGATGATGCCGCCCTTGCCATCCGGAAACGCGTGCGCCACCGAATTGACGAACAGGTTGGTCAGCACCTGGCCGTAGGGGCCGGGATAGCTGTTCATGGCAAGACCGGGCGGGCAATCGACCTCGAGCGCCAGGTTGTTCTTCGGCAAGGCCGGACGCAGGTTCGAGAGAACCTGCTCGGTCGCCGCGCCGAGATCGAACTGGCTGCGGTCGAAATAGCTGCGATCCACCGCCACCTGCTTGAACGATTGCACCAGGTCCGCCGCGCGCTTGAGGTTGCCGACGAGCAGCGACGAGGCGCTTTCGACGACCTCGATGAAATCGCTCAGGCTGGAGCGCTTCAGCTTGCCGCGCGCGGCCTCGGCAGCGAAGTCGGCGCATTTCTGCTCCAGCACCGAGGCGACGGTGAGACTGGTGCCGACCGGACTGTTGATCTCGTGCGCGACGCCGGCCACAAGCCGGCCCAGCGCCGCGAGCTTTTCCGCCTCGATCAGCGACGCCTGGGTCTCCTGCAGATGGTGCAAGGCCTTCTCGGCTGCATCGCGCGCGGCGCGGATCTCGCGTTCGCTCCGCTTGCGATCGGTGATCTCTTCGGCCGCAACGTTGACGCCGACGATGCTCCCGTTCGGTTCGCGCTGCGGATGCCAATGCGTGATCCAGCATCGCTCGTCATTGTGGCCGGGGCGCTGGCCGTAAACCTCCACGCCCGTGACGGGCTCTCCGGTCTCCATGATCGACCGAACGATACCTTCGACCGCCGAAGCCAGTGCGGGCACGCAATCGTGCACCGTGCGCCCGAGGTGGCCTTCGACCGAAATGCCGCAGATCTCGGTGAGACGCTGGTTGATCTGAAGGTAACGGCAATCGGGAGAGAGGTAGGCAAGACCGATCGGCGCAGTGTCGTAGATCAGCTGCAGCGCCGGTTGCTTTGGGAACTGAACGTCCTGGACGACGGACGACCTCATGTCCACTACCCCCCGTTGCACCAAGTCTAGCGCTTCACGCCCGGCCCGCAATAGGCCAGCTGAGGCGGAAACGGCGGTCTGATCTGTCTGGACTCGGCACGGGTCGGGGCCGGCAGCGGCCCCTGGACCGGTGCCTGCGGCGTGCTGACGCAACGTGGACAGCAAGCGCTCCTCAGCGAAGGCCTGCGAAGCGCGCAATTTTAGCTATTCACTGCAGCGTGCGGACGAAAATTCTCGACGAAGCGCAGCAGCACCCGCGCGCCGGTGTCGGCATCGGCGAGCTCGACATGCTCGGCCGGATTGTGGCTGATCCCGCCGCGGCAGCGCACGAAGATCATGCCGATATCGGCGACATCCACCATCGCCATGCCGTCATGCCCCGCCCCGCTCGGCAGCTCGAACGCGGCATGCCCCTCGGCCGCGACCGCCTCGGCGATCTGCGTCTTGAGCCACGGCGCGCAGGGCACGCTGCGGTTCTCGTGGGTGACGTCGATCTGCAAGGCGAGGTCGCGGCGGTTTGCGATCGCCTCGATCTGCCGCACGATGTCGGCGACGGCGCGCTTGCGATGCATGTCGCTCTGCGAGCGGATGTCCATGGTGAAGGACACCTTGCCCGGGATCACATTGGTGGCGCCCGGCATCGCGTTGACATAGCCGACGGTGCCGACGAGGCCTTGTTCGTCGGACCTGCAAAACTGTTCGATCGCAACGATGCATTCGGCAGCGCCCGCCAGCGCATCGCGCCGCAGCTTCATCGGCACCGTGCCGGCATGGCCGGCGACGCCGGTGAGACTGGCGGCCAGCCGGGTCGCGCCCGAAATCGCGGTGACGACGCCGACCGGCAGCGCCTTCTCCTCCAGCACGGGACCCTGCTCGATGTGCAGCTCGACATAGCCGAGCAGCTCGCGGCGGGCGCGCGCCGCCTTGCCGATATGATCGGGCTTGAGCCCGAACTGGATTAGCGCGTCGCGCATCGACGTGCCGGCGCGGTCGCGCGTGTTGAGCACGCTCTCGTCGAAGGTGCCGGCGACCGCGCGGCTGCCGAGCAGGGTCGAGGCGAAGCGCACGCCCTCCTCGTCCGCAAAGCCCACGACCTCGATCGCGAACGGCAGCCGCTTGCCGCGCCGGTTCAGATCGGCGACGCAGGCGATCGCGGTGATGACGCCGAGCGGGCCGTCCCATCTGCCGGCGTCGCGCACCGTGTCGTAATGCGAGCCGAGCATCAGCGCCGGCAGGCCCGGCCGCTCGCCCTCATAGCGGCCGCAGACATTGCCGATGGCATCGAGATGCGCGGTCATGCCGGCCTCGCGCATCCAGGACAGGATGAGATCGGCCGCCTTGCGATGCTCGTCGGTGAGGAAGACTCGCGCCAGATGCTCCGGCGTCTCGGAGATCGTCGCGAGCTGACCGATCCGCGCCACGATCTCGCCGCCAAGGGGGGACGGTTTTGTCTCGCTCATGCTGTTTCCCATCAGTCCAACCCGGCACCCGAGCCGGTCTCACTCGTAGCAGGCCCGATCCGATTCACCAGCCGGCAAATGACGCTCCGGGCGCCGACCCCGGACGACGCTCGCATCGGCCCGCCACCGGTTAGCGACTGCTTAACGGCATTGCATACAACGACGATCGATCGCTCATAAAATAGGCAGAACGATCCCGATCGACTTCCGAAGCCTATCAGGTCGTTCACCGTTTCCGTTCGAATTCAATCGCTTACGGCGCAATGATCGCCAAACATGCTCTGGCATGAAGCTTGCGACACTTCCCTCAAGCTCCGCCGTCGGGCGGCTGCGACAAGGACAGGCGGGCCTGACCCGCCGGAGGGAGCAGGCGATGGATTTTGGCAGGATTTCAAGAAGGCATTTGTTGCAGGGAAGCGCCGCATTGGCGCTTGGCAGCACGCTCGGCATTCGCGGCGCGGCGGCAGCGGAAACCACGGTCGGCTTCATCTATGTCGGGTCGCGCGACGACTACGGCTACAACCAGGCGCACGCGCAAGGAGCCGCGGCGGTGAAGAAGCTTCCCGGCATCAAGGTCGTCGAGGAAGAAAAGGTGCCGGAGACCGATGCCGTCGAGAAGACCATCGAGTCCATGATCAATCTCGACGGCGCCACGCTCATGTTCCCGACCTCGTTCGGTTACTACAACCCGCACGTCCTCAAGATGGCGGGCAAGTTTCCAAAACTGCATTTCGAGCATTGCGGCGGCCTGTGGTCCGACAAGGACCCGAAGAACGCCGGCAGCTATTTCGGCTATATCGACGAGGCGCAGTACATCTCCGGCATCGTCGCCGGCTATTCGACCAAGAGCGGCAAGCTCGGCTTCGTCGCCGCCAAGCCGATCCCGCAGGTGCTGCGCAACATCAACGCGTTCACGCTCGGCGCCCGGCTCGCCAATCCGAAGGCGACCACGCAGGTGATCTTCACCGGCGACTGGTCGATGCCGGTCAAGGAAGCCGAGGCGACCAACAGCCTGATCGACCAGGGCGTCGACGTGCTGACCTGCCATGTCGACGGACCGAAGACGATGGTCGAGAACGCCGCGCGCCGCGGCGCCTTCGTATGCGGCTATCACGTCAACCAGTCGCCGCTGGCGCCGAAGGCCTATCTCACCGGCGCCGAGTGGAATTGGGAGGCGCTCTACCCGAAATTCGTCAAGATGATCACCGCGGGCGAAGCGATCCCGAACTTCTATCGCGGCGGTCTCAAGGAAGAGATTGTCAAGGTGTCGCCCTATGGCGAGATGGTCTCGGCCGAGGCGCGCAAGCATGCCGACGACGTCAAGGCCAAGATCATCGCCGGCGAATACACCATCTTCAAGGGCCCGCTCGTCGACAACAAGGGCAAGACGGTGATCGCTTCCGGCACCGATCGCGGCCAGCAGGATCCCGAACTCGAGAAGATGGACTATCTCGTCGAGGGCGTGATCGGAGCCACCGCGTGACGACCGAGGCGGCGGAATCGGTGGAGGCGGCCGGCATCGCTCCGGCCGCCGATCCCGGATTCCTCCAGCGCCACGGCGCGAGCATCGAATATATCCTGATCCCGGGCGCGGCGCTGGTCGGCGCGCTCGCGGTGTTCGGCGGTTTTGTCGCGCTGTACGGCAAGAACCCGCTCGATCTGTATTTCTACATGTATTACGGCGCGTTCGGCACCGCCTTCTCCTGGCAGAACACGCTGACCCGCGCCGCGCCACTGATCCTGACCGCGCTGTGCACGGCGCTGCCGGCACAGCTCGGCATGGTGATCATCGGCGGCGAAGGCGCGCTGTTGATCGGCGCGCTGTCGGCGACCGCGGCGGCGCTGGCGCTGCAGGGCGCGGCGCCGATCGTGGTGCAGATCGCGATGGTGATCGCGGGCATGATCGGCGGCGGCCTCTGGATCACGCTGTCGGGCGGCCTGCGGCAATATCGTGGGGTCAACGAGACGATCTCGAGCCTGCTGCTGGTCTATATCGCGCTTGCAATCCTCAATCATCTGGTCGAGGGCCCGATGCGCGATCCGGCGAGCCTCAACAAGCCGTCGACGCGCGAGATCGGCGCCGCCAACATGATCGGCACCATTCCCGGCACCGACGTGCATTGGGGCCTGGTGTTCGGCCTCGTCGCGGCCGTTGCCGCCTACATCCTGATCTATCACACCACCTTCGGCTTCGCCGCGCGCGTCGCCGGCGGCAACATCCGCGCCGCCAAGATCGTCGGCCTCAGTGTCGGCAAGCTGATCCTGACCGTCTGCTTCCTCGCCGGCAGCTGCGCCGGGCTGGCCGGCATGATCGAGGTCGCGGCGGTGCAGGGCCGCACCAACGCCAATCTCGCAGCGGGCTACGGCTTCACCGGCATCCTGGTCGCGTTCCTGGCGCGGCAGAATCCGCTGGCGATCATTCCGGTGGCGATCCTGCTCGGCGGCATCTCGGCCTCCGGCGGCCTGCTGCAGCGGCGGCTAGACCTGCCCGATGCGTCCGTGCTGGTACTGCAAGGCATCATCTTCGTGTTCGTGCTGGCGAGCGATGCGCTCTACGGGCGCCTCGGCTTCCTGAAGGGAAAGGCCTGACATGGCGGATGCATCGCTCGGGCTGTGGACCGTCCCGCTCGCCGTGTTCGGCGGCGCCATCCGCGTCTCGACGCCGTTCCTGTTCGTCAGCCTCGGCGAATGCATCACCGAGCGAAGCGGCCGCATCAATCTCGGCCTCGAGGGCACGCTGGTGATGGGCGCGATGAGCGCCTACGGCATCTCCTATCTCTCCGGCTCGCCGTGGTTAGGGGTGCTCGCGGCCGGCATCACCGGCGCCCTGTTCGGCGCGCTGCATGCCGGGATCTGCTCGCTGCCGCGGGTCAACGACATCGCGGTCGGCATCGCCTTGATGCTGCTCGGCACCGGCCTCGCGTTCTTCCTCGGCAAGCCGCTGATCGAGCCGACGGCGGCACGGTTGCCGGCGATCGATTTCGGCTGGTGGAGCGACATCCCGCAGGTGCGCGCCGCGCTGCGCATCAACGTGCTGTTCCTGATCGGCGTCGCGATCGCGCCGCTGCTCTACTGGGCGTTCAGGACGACGCGCTGGGGCCTGTTGATCCGCACCGCCGGCGAGAGCGCCGATGCGGCGCGCGCGATGGGTCATTCGGTGCTGCTGATCCGGCTGCGCGCCACCATGGTCGGCGGTTTCCTCGCCGGCATCGGCGGCTCATTCCTGTCGCTGTTCTATCCCGGCAGCTGGAACGAAGGCCTCTCCTCCGGCCAAGGCATCACTGCGGTCGCACTTGTCATCTTCGCGCGCTGGGACCCGATGCTGTGCCTGTGGGCCTCGCTCGCCTTCGGCGGCGCCGCCGCGCTCGGGCCCGCGCTGCAATCGGTCGGCATCACCTCCGGCTATCACCTCTTCAACGCCGCGCCCTACATCCTGACCTTGGCGATCATGATCATCACCTGCTCGCCGAAGCGCACGCTGACCGGCGCGCCCGCCGAATTGTCCATCACCCGATAGCATCTCGAAAGATCATTCCATGCCCGAGCGCTTCATCAAGTCCGAGCCCTACGCCTGGCCCTACAACGGCGATCTGCGGCCAGAGAATACCGCGCTCATCATCATCGACATGCAGACGGATTTCTGCGGCGTCGGCGGCTATGTCGACAAGATGGGCTACGACCTCTCGCTGACCCGGGCGCCGATCGAGCCGATCAGGAAGCTGCTCGCGGTGATGCGCGCGCAGGGCTTTCACATCATCCACACCCGCGAGGGGCACCGCCCTGATCTGGCCGACCTGCCCGCCAACAAGCGCTGGCGCTCGCGCCAGATCGGCGCCGGCATCGGCGATCCCGGCCCCTGCGGCCGGATCCTGGTGCGCGGCGAGCCCGGCTGGGAGATCATTCCGGACCTCGCGCCGCTGCCGGGCGAGCCTGTTATCGACAAGCCCGGCAAAGGCTCGTTCTGTGCCACCGACCTCGAGCTGATGCTGCGGCTGCGCGGCATCGAGAACATCGTGCTGACCGGCATCACCACCGATGTCTGCGTGCACACCACGATGCGCGAGGCCAACGACCGCGGCTTCGAATGCGTGCTGGTCGAGGACTGCTGCGGCGCGACCGACAAGGGCAATCACGATCACGCGGTGAAGATGATCAAGATGCAGGGCGGCGTGTTCGGCGCAGTGGCCAGATCCGCCGACCTGATCGGGGCGCTGTCGTGATCATCGGCGAGCCGCCCGCACCATCAGGCGCGTTCGGCGTCGACGCCATCGCGATGACGATGCGGTTCGGCGATTTCACCGCGCTCGACAATGTCGAGCTCAAGGTGCGTCCCGGCTCGTTCCACGCGCTGCTCGGCGAGAACGGCGCGGGCAAGAGCACGCTCGTGAAATGCATCATGGGCTATTACCACGCGACCGAAGGCGACATCCTGGTCGGTGGCCGCCAGCAGGCCATCGCCAATCCGAAGGACGCGCATGCGCTCGGGCTCGGCATGGTCTACCAGCATTTCACGCTGGTGCCGGCGATGACGGTCGCCGAGAATCTGGTGCTGGCGCGCGACGACGTGCCTGCGATGGTCGACTGGCGCAAGGAGAAGAAGGAGCTCGAGGCCTTCCTGGCGCGGATGCCGTTCAAGGTGCCGCTCGACGCAAAGGTCGCCGACATCTCGGCCGGCGAACGGCAGAAATGCGAGATCCTCAAGCAGCTGTACCTGAAGCGGCGCTTCCTGATCCTGGACGAGCCGACCTCGGTGCTGACGCCGGGCGAAGCCGATGAGGTGCTCGGCATGCTGCGCGCGATGGTGGTCGCGGGCGAGCTCACCATCCTGATGATCACGCACAAATTCCGCGAGGTGATGGCCTTTGCCGACGAGGTGACCATCCTGCGCCGCGGCAAGCTTGCCGGTAGCGGCCGGGTCGCCGACCTGACGCCGGACGAGATGGCCCGCACCATGATCGGCGCCGAACAGCTGACGGTGCAACCGCCGCGCACCGGCGAGACCGGCGCGCCGCGGCTCGAGCTCGACAAGCTCACCGCGCTTGACGATGCCGGCGCGATCGCCGTGCACGGCGTGTCGCTGACCGTGAAGAGCGGCGAGATCGTCGGCATCGCCGGCGTGTCCGGCAACGGCCAGCGCCAGCTCGTCGAGGTTTTGGCCGGCCAGCGCGAGGCCGAGAGCGGCGTGATCCGCGTCCAGGGCGAGACCTATGCGGCGAGCCGCGCGGAGATGCGCCGCCACAGGATGTCGCTGTTGCCGGAAGAGCCGCTGAAGAACGCCTGCGTCGGCGGCATGAGCGTCGCCGACAACATCGCATTCCGCGAGTTCGATCGCGCCCCGTTCGCGCGCGGCGGCTGGTGGCTGAACCGTGCCGCCTTCCGCAACGACGCCGAGCGCAAGATCAACCGCTACAAGATCAAGACCCGCACGCCGGAGACGCCGATCGCGGCACTGTCGGGCGGCAATGTGCAGCGCGCGGTGCTGGCGCGCGAGCTCTCGGGCGACGTCGAGGTGCTGATCGCCGCCAACCCCTGCTTCGGACTCGACTTCGCGGCGGTGGCGCAGATCCACGCCGAAATCATGGCCGCCCGCAACCGCGGCGCGGCAGTGCTGTTGGTCAGCGAGGACCTCGATGAGCTCCTGGAGCTGTCGGATCGGCTGGTCGTGATGTTCCACGGCACGTTCGTGCATGATATCAGCGCCAGCGAGGCCGACCTCACCGAGATCGGCCGGCACATGGCGGGACACTGACCATCCGCGTCATCGCTTCGCTCGCAATGACAAACAGCTCTGGCCACACAAAGATGTCGTCCCTGCGAAAGCAGGCTTTCGCAGGGACGACACCGGAGTTTGTGGCGCGCGATCCCGGCAAAAGCCCGCCATTGCAACGACGAGGCCGGTTTATCAGCGCTCCGCGTCATATCAACGCCAAACTAGGCGATCTCGAACGCTTCCGCGGCGAGATGCTTCAGATTGGCATGCCAATGCTCGGCGATCGCAAGCCGCGTCGGCACCCAGACGTGCTCGTGCTTCTGGATGTAGTCGAGAAAGCGCATCAGCGCGGCGGCGCGGCCGGGACGCCCGACCACACGGCAATGCAGGCCGATCGACATCATCTTCGGTGATGTCGCTCCTTCGGCGTAGAGCACGTCGAAACTGTCCTTCAGATAGGTGTAGAACTCCTCGCCGCCGCCAAAACCCTGCGCGTTGATGAAGCGCATGTCGTTGGCATCCAGCGTATAGGGGATCACGAGATGCGGCTCGGTGCCGGCTGCCTTGATCCAATAGGGCAGATCGTCGGCATAGGAATCGCAGAGATAGCGCAAGCCGCCCGCCTCCATCAAAAGCCGCATCGTGTTGATCGAGGAGCGGCCGGTGTACCAGCCGAGCGGCCGCGCGCCGGTGGCTTCGGTGTGGACGGCGATGGCGCGGGCGATCTCCTCACGCTCCTCGTCCTCCGACATATCCTTGTGCTCGACCCAGCGCAGGCTGTGGCTCGCGATGTCCCAGCCCGCCTCCTGCATCGCGGCGACGACGTCCGGATTGCGCTTCAGCGCCATCGCGACGCCGAACACCGTGGCCGGCAGCTTCCGCGCGGTGAAGATCCGCCACAGCCGCCAGAAGCCGGCGCGCGAGCCATATTCGAACATCGTTTCGATATTGGCGTGACGCTGGCCGACCCAGGGCTGCGCGCCGAGTACGTCGGACAGAAACGCTTCCGAGGCGCGATCACCGTGCAGGACGTTGTTCTCGCCGCCCTCCTCGAAATTGACCACGAATTGCACGGCGATGCGCGCCGCGTCGGGCCATTTCGGATCGGGCGGATTGCGGCCGTAGCCGCGGAGGTCGCGCGGATAGCGGGCCTCGGTCACATCAGATTTCCTCGAAGCGGATGTTCTGCGCGCCCTTCCACAACACGGTCTTGCCGAACGCGGTGAGGTTCTCCAGCCCCGAGGTCAGCGTGATGAAATGATTGCCGGCGAGCTGGCCCATCTTGCTGGCGAAATGCACGCCGCCATAGGCGAGCAGGATCTCGGTCTCACTGATGCCGCCGGGATAGAGGATGATCTGGCCCGGCGCCGGATAGCTGGTGTGGTTCTCGTAGGACACGCCGAAGTCGAGATCGCCGAGCGGCATCCAGACGCCCTCGCCGCTCCAGCGCACGTGGATCGCCTGGCTCTCGAACGGCATCGCCTTGCGGAACGCGGCGACCGTCTTCGGTGCCAGCTGCTCCTCGAAACGGGCGTCAAAGGTGAACTCGCCGGCGCGGACAATCAGTTTGCTCATCGATCTCTCGTGGGTGGGCCAAGAAGTGATGCCCCAACCATTGCCGCCGGCCCCGGCCGGACGCAAGGCCGATTCCAGCCCCGGAAGTCGGTTTTTCGCCGCTCGGCGCCCCCCCTCCCCCCGCAACGCAGATTTGAGCGGAGTTGCGTTGCGCGCCGCCTCCCCGTTTGCGAGCCTGCGAGCATACGTCGAACAGGGTGACCAGATGACAACAAGCAGTCTGCACGGACATGTGGCGCTGGTGACCGGCGGATCGCGCGGCATTGGTGCGGCGATCGTCAAGATGCTGGCGGATGCCGGCGCCGCCGTCGCCATCAATTATCGCGAGCGCTCGGCCGCGGCGGAGACGCTGGCGAAGGGCATCATTGCCGCCGGCGGCCGCGCCGTCGCGATCGCCGCCGACGTCTCGGAAGCGGCCGCCGTCGCCACGCTGGTCGAGCGCGCCAAATCCGAGCTCGGCCCGGTCGACATCCTCGTCAACAATGCCGGCATCGCCATCGTCAGGGGTGTCGACGACCTCACCGAAGAGGATTTCGACCGCACCATCACGGTCAATCTCAAATCGGCGTTCCTGTGCACGCAGGCGGTGCTGCCGATGATGCGCACCCGCAAATGGGGCCGCATCGTCAACATCTCCTCCGGCGCCGCGCGCGGCGCCGGCTCGATCGGGCCGCACTACAACGCATCCAAGGCGGCCGTGGAGGGCATGACCCGCGGCTATGCCGCACGCCTCGTCAAGGAGGGCATCACGGTCAACGCCGTCGCGCCCTCGCTGATCGAGACCGACATGATGAGGGGACAGAGCGAGCTGGTCAGCCGCATTCCGATGGGGCGTTTCGGCACCGCCGAGGAGGTCGCGCAGGCCGTGATGCTGCTGGTCAACAATCCCTACATGACCGGACAGACCATCGCGATGAGCGGCGGCATGGCGTTCAACTAGGCGGACTCATGAATCCGCCATGCCTGCTCTACCCCTAAAACCGGACATCGCTGGGTGACTACGACATGTCGGTTTTGGGCCGCAACCGGACTTGGCAGCATTTAGCGGAGTGGACGAAAGTCTACGAAATTGCACACTGCCATGTCCTGATTGCCGAGCTTGATCCGGAACACGCCGACGATCCGGAGCGGGCCACGGTCAATTCGGTTCTGCAGGCGGAGTATGCGCGGCTGGCCGGCATAGCCCCTGCGGCGCTGACGGCGGCGATGCAGCCCTATTTGCCGATCGTCCGCGTCTTCCTCCTGCTCGGCGGGGCCATGCCTGACGTGCGGGAGCGGCTGATCCAGCGCGTCGAGGCGGCCCTGCGCGCAGCGGGGTGATTGCTCTCGGTCATCCCGTTTACGCAAAGGCTACGCAGGGCCAACATCCTCGCTCGGCCGCCGAAGCTTCGACGAAGGCGGCATGCCCGGCCATAGCCGTTCCAAGAACGGCGTCGCTTCGCACCGCCTATGACGAGTGACCATAGGGTGAGGGTCACAGCAACACGGGGGCTAAAGATGCAGGGATCGCTGGGGGAAAAGATCGGTGAAGGCGCCTACTCCGAAGCCTACGCCTGGGCACCGGGGCAAGTCGTCAAACTGTTCAAGCCCGGCTTGCCGCGGCGGATGCCCTGGTTCGAGGTGCGCATGATCCGCGCCGTCCACGCCGTCGGCGTTCCGGTGCCGGAGGTGTTCGGCGAGGTGACCCTGGACGGGCGCTTCGGCATCGTGCTGCAGCGCCTCGATGGACCGACCCTGCTGCAGCTAACCCGAACCGGCGCGGTGACGTTCGAACAGGCCGGCGCGATCGTCGCGGCTCTTGCCATGTCCATTCACAAGACGCCCCTGCCGCCGGAGGTCCTCTCCATGCGCGAGTATATGGAGGTTCAGTTGGGGCACGACGACGGCAAGCTCCCGAAGCACATCGCCACTGAAATCCTCGCGCTGATCGATCGCTTGCCGCCGGGCGACGGGCTTTGCCATACCGACCTGAGCCCCGGTAACGTGATCATGACAGCGGAAGGCCCAAAGCTGGTCGACTGGGTCAGCGCGATGCGCGGGCCCGCCGTCCTCGAGCTTGGGTTCTTGCACGTGATCCTGTCGGAGCTCGGACCGGAAGTCGCCGACAATCCGGAGCGGCCGCGCGCGATCAATGCGGCGGCGCAATCCGAATATGCTCGGCTGGCCGGCATGCCTCTCGCGGAGCTAACGGCGGCAATGGAGCCGTATTTGCCGATCGTCCGCACCTTCGCCGTTCTCGGCAACGCGGTGCCTTCGCTGCGGGAGCGGCTGATCCAGCGCATCGAAGCGGCCCTGCGCTCGGAAGACTGAGTTGTTTTGGTCGCACGCGCGAGCCGGAGTCACCCGTCGAAGCGAGCCTTCAGTGTCTCCATTGGTCATTCTCGACCGATTTCAACGTGGCTTCGCGATGTCCGCTTATTCTCCGGAAGCGGACATCGGAGCGCGCAGCCATAGCCTGATCGATGCGCCATGAACGAGGGCAAGGTAGCTCGCGGCGAGCTTGTCATCGCGCGTCGCAGACGTGTGCATCCCTGCCGGTTCCATCGATTGCTCCGGTGTCCCGTCGCCTGGGTTTGGCAAATGTTCGTTTCATCGGCACGGAACGATTGATTTCGCCGAGTGGGAACACGTTGCCAAGAAGCCACAGCGATCGAAGGGAATGGAAATTGGAGGCGTCATTCTCGTGGCGGCCCACGCGCTCGCGGCTTATTTGTTGGGGATCAGATCGGGCAACATGAATCATTTCCAGCCCGGCAGTTTGTTTCAGACGCGTGATTGATCAGAGCTGGAATTGCCATGAGCCAATTCCAGAAGCCATGGAGCTTGTCGCGAAATGAATTTCTATAATCAGACCAGATCGAGTTATTCGAACCGCCCACATTCAGCATCAGTGACCTCCGCCGACAAAACGAATGAGGGCCAGGACGGCGAGACACGCTTTGGATTTAGGGCAACGGATTTGATCGTATACCCTGCGCACGGCGTCGGCCAAATTGTAGCGATTGAGGAACAGACAGTGGCGGGGGCTTGCCTCGAGTTCTTTGTCGTCTATTTCGCGAAGAGCAAGATGACGCTACGCGTTCCGACGAGGAAGGCGGCAAACGCCGGAATGCGTCGACTGTCCGATCCCGTTTCCATCGAGCACATGCGACGAATCCTGGGGCAGGCGCCGCACAAGGCGCGGGGTAATTGGTCGCGGCTTGCTCAAGAATACGAAAGCAAGATCAATTCGGGCAATATTGTCGCTATCGCGGAGGTCATGCGCGATCTCTATCGGCCCGCGGTCAATTCCGAGCAGAGCTACAGCGAACGACAGCTGTACGCTGCGGCAGTCGAACGCCTGTCCGGAGAAGTGGCGCTCGTTAGCGGCGTTACTGAAGAAGAAGCCGTCAAGGAGCTTGAAAGCCTCATCATTGCTGAGGTCAGGCGGAGCGCATAGAGACTGGTCGCACATTATCGGAACGTCTGCGTCCGGGTCCTGACCGACGTTCCGGCGCCGCCGGCCGGATATGATTTCCTAGAGCTTTTCCCGTTCCGATGGACTCGGAACGGGGCTCTAGATTCTTGTTTTGACGCGTTTTCTTCACGCGAACCGGTGTCCACTTCGCTCGAAAACGCTCTAGGATGGCCGTTCGACGAAGGCGACGGCCTTATTGCTGTAGGTCCATATCGCGCCGTCGCGTTTGCTGATCCCGAGAAAGGCGGTCTTTGTACCGGCGTATTTCATGTCCCGATTGCCCCCGTCGATGCCATAGGCCCATGGGTCGAGGCACAGAAACTCGATGATCTTGCCGTCGGCTCCCGATGTACGGTGGCCGACGATGCCCACATAATGGGCGCCGCCGAGGGAGGCCCGCACCGGCACCTTGTTTTCGAGATTCTTGATTGTCCAGTCCACCGCTTTGCCGGGATCGCGGCCCGCGCTCACCTGGTCGCGCGCGGTCGGTTCGGCCATTTTCCAGCCCATATAGCGGACAAACACGATCTTGATGATCGAACCGCACCAATATTCATTGTTCACTGCCTTGAGGAAACCGTCATTGTTCTGGTTCCACGGCAGCTTGCTCTTCTTGTAGTTTTGCATCGACGCGTCAGCGGTCGCCGCCAGGGTGGGAAGGGTGTGCAGCTGTTCATCCACCAGCATTTCATAGACGCGATGGCGGCTGTCCAATTCGTCGCCGGCGTCCTGATTGCTGTAGAACTTGCGATAGGCGGCGGGTGCCTTGGCCGCCGTCGTGACGGTGTGGAAATAGTGCCAGATTAAATCGGTTTTCCACGAGGGATCGCGGACATGGGTGTCGGACATGGAGAGGGTCCATATAAGGCATTCGGCTGCGGCGGCTTCGCGGTCTTGTCCCGCTTGCGGTTGGACCAGCCGCGCTGAATGGTTAGTCCCCGCTGGATTGATGACGGTTCAACGCGGACTTGGTGACGCCCAATCGCGTCCTGGCAGCAACATGATCAAACAGACCGCCTCGGAAGCACCCGCCGCATGAACGAATCCCCGTCTCCTGTTGTGTGCATCGCATGAGCCGGGGCTTGGCCCGCAGCCGAAGATCGCTTTAACCAGCACAATGTCGGCTCAAATGGTACGGAGCGGACCTGGCCTATTCTGGCCACCATGGACGCCTTTTGACCCAGGACTTCGCTGACGAGTTTGGAATAGTGCCCCGATACAGCTGTTTGTTCGCTATCTCCTTAAGGTTGAGACAATCAATCCACGCTATTGTCCCGCCTGTGTCCTTCAAGATGGTAACGGTTGGCACCAAGGGTAATGTCTGGTTACTTCCTCACTGCCTGTCTGATCGTGGTCGTCTTGAGTTTCGAGGTGTCGTTTCGCCGCTCCTGGAATCTATCACGGAACTCTGAGCTGCTTGGCCCGGCCCAGCGGCTCGCAGTTCGGCAGCGTGCGATGTGGCCGGCAGGCTGCGGGCTAATTTGCATGCTGCTGGGGTGGATCGTACTTCATTTTGTTCAAGATAAGCTTGTTCTCTCCGTGACGGGCAGTCTAATCATGCTTAGTGCTTCTTTTTTCACCGGATCGTTTATTGGCTTTATGGCCGGGACAGTGAATCGGGTTTGAAGCGCCGCGATCAAGGCAAAGCGAAAAAGTGCATCGGGCTATGGCCGCCGACAAGCGACCATGACTTTGCCATCGTCCTGTTGATGTCCAGTTTCGGGCCCAAATCGGACACTGCGGCGGCGCGGAATTATGACCGCTGCTCGCCCGTTAGGAATTCGTTAACCATCGCGGCCTAGCCTAACCTCATAGCCTGGTCATCATCAGCCGATTGCCGCTCGGTTCGTTCCAGGAACAGCCAGTGTCCGCCAAGACGCTGACATATGCCGCGCCAGGTGCGCGCCTGAAAATCTCGCCAGTGGCCGCTCGTCGCTTGCTAAGCGACTGCGCTTGCCGCGCTCACTTTAGGAGCAAAATCCTGGTGTATAGCTCTCATTCCCCAGCTCGGTAGAGCAATTGTGAGGCAAGAATGACCGATATTTGCGAGATGAAGGCGCGCATTACCGTGTTTGGGGTCGGCGGTGCCGGTGGCAATGCAGTCAACAACATGATCGCCGCCGGGCTGCAAGGCGTCGACTTCATCGTCGCCAATACCGATGCACAGGCGCTTACCATGTCGAAGGCCGAGCGACTCATCCAGATGGGCACGCGGGTGACGGAAGGTCTCGGCGCTGGCTCGCATCCTGAAGTGGGGCGCGCCGCAGCCGAAGAGACGATCGACGCGATCCGCGATTCTTTGACCGGCGCACACATGGTGTTCGTTACTGCCGGCATGGGCGGCGGTACGGGCACCGGCGCAGCGCCGATTATCGCCAAGACCGCGCGAGAGCTTGGCATTCTCACCATCGGTGTAGTCACCAAGCCGTTCCACTTCGAGGGCCAGCGCCGCATGCGCCTTGCCGAGGCCGGCATCGCGGAACTACTGAAGGTGGTAGATACTCTGCTGATCATCCCAAACCAGAACCTATTCCGGGTGGCTAACGAAAAGACCACGTTCTCCAATGCTTTCGTGTTGGCCGATCAGGTGCTTTATTCGGGTGTGGCCTGCATCAGCGACCTCATAGTCAAGGAAGGTCTGATCAACCTCGATTTTGCCGACGTTCTCGCCGTCATGCGGGAGAAGGGCAAGGCCATGATGGGCAGAGGCGAGGCTTCCGGCGCAAACCGCGTGGTCACCGCCGCCGTAGCCGCGATTTCAAATCCATTGATCGAGGACCCCTCGATCAAGCGTGCCAGCGGCCTCATCATTTCCATCACTGGCGGCAAGGACCTGATGTTATTCGAGGTCGACGAAGCTGCTACCCGCATTCGCGACGAGGCCGACCAGGACGCCAACATCATCATTGGCGCATCGTTTGATGAAAGCCTGGAGGGTATCGTCCGCGTCTCGGTAGTGGCGACCGGTATCGATAATCTTGACCCGGCACCCCACGCGCAACCAGCGGAAAGCTCACTTACAGAGCTCGCCGGCAGGCTGCGCAACGACAGCCGTCAGGTCGCCGAATCGAGCGCAGTACACCGCTGACCGACGCGCACCGCATCGGCGCGTCGGTCCAGTGCGCGCAATAAAGGAGCGTTTCGGTATCGACCTTGGCTACTCCGAATCCATGAACGCCGGGCACTCGGCTATTTCCGCTCCTGGCCCGAAGGCGAGGTGCCGCGATGTCCGCTCCCACACCGCTGTTGGGGAGAAGCAGACATCAGGTGGCCGGCTCGCAGCAACCGACTCTAAGAGTACGCACCTTGGCTACGCCGTCTTGACCGGATCGCTGGATTGCCTTAGGCCTCACGCCATGAACCACTCGATCCTGATCGCCAATCTCTGGTGGCTCGCCGACTGACAGGCGGGCCGAACGCGTTCATGCATTTCGGGGCCGCCGCATAGGGCGGCCTTTTTCTTTCACCTTATCCGGCCCGCATGCGGTGTCCCCATTCAACCGAATGGAGACAAGCCGTGACCAAACCGATCATCCTCACCGGCGACCGCACCACCGGGCCGCTGCATCTCGGCCATTACGTCGGCTCGCTTCGAAGCCGCCTCGCGTTTCAGGACAGTCACGAGCAGTTCCTGCTGCTCGCCGACATGCAGGCGCTGACCGACAACGCGCACGACATCGGCAAGGTCCGCGGCAACGTCATCGAGGTCGCGCTGGATTATCTCGCCGTCGGCATCGATCCCGAACGAACCTCGATCTGCCTGCAGTCGCAGCTGCCGGCGCTCGCGGAATTGTCGATGCTCTATCTCAACCTCGTCACCGTCGCGCGGCTGGAGCGCAATCCCACCATCAAGGACGAGATCCGTGCCCGCGGATTCGGACGCGACATCCCGGCGGGCTTCCTGTGCTACCCGGTGGCGCAGGCCGCCGACATCACCGCGTTTCGGGCCACCGTCGTGCCGGTCGGCGAGGACCAGGCTCCCCTGATCGAGCAGACCAACGAGATCATCAGGCGCGTCAACGCACTCGCCGGCCGTGCGATCCTGCAGGAGGCGGTGGCCGTCATACCGCGCGCGGGACGGCTGCCGGGCGTCGACGGGCGCGCCAAGATGAGCAAATCCGCCGGCAATGCGATTGCTCTCTCGGCCTCGCCCGGTGACATCACGGCCGCGGTGCGTGCGATGTTCACCGATCCCGATCATCTGCGCGTCGCCGACCCCGGCAAGATCGAGGGCAATGTCGTCTTCAGCTATCTCGACGCGTTCGATGACGATCAGCACGCCGTCGAGGAATTGAAGGCGCGCTATCGGCGCGGCGGTCTCGGCGACGCAGCCGTCAAGCGGCGGCTGGAGGACATCCTGCAAGCCCTGATCGCACCGATCCGGACCCGGCGCGCCGAGCTGGCGGCCAATCGCGACCATGTCGCTGACGTGATCAGGCGCGGAACCTTGAAAGCCCGGGAGATCACCGAGCGCACCAGGCGCGATGTGATGGCGGGACTCGGCGTGTTCCAGCTCTGAATGCGCCGTCATCAAACCATGCCAGGAACTGTGCTTGCCTGTAGCAGTTGTCCGCTTGGCGAAAACCGGATTTGGAGCCTGCCGTGATCGATCCGAAAACGCTTCTCGAACGCGCCGCACAATTGACCGATCAGGCCAAGGGCGAGGAAGATGCCGGCATCCGCGAGCGGCTGCTGCGCATGGCCGAGCATTACCGCGACCTGGCCGCGCATGAGGCCTGGGCGAACGAGAACCCGCCATCGGTCGGCGCGATCACCAGTGCGCTCAGCCCCCGCGCCCATTGACCCGTGCTTCGTCAGCTCACGCGAATGCGATAGCCCAGTGACCGCCGCGCGCCCGGCGCGATGTGCATGAGGCCGGGCTTGCCGGCGAACTCGCCGTCGAATTCGACCGGGCTGGCAAAGCCGTGCCACGGCTCGATGCAGAGGAACGCCGCGCCGCCGAGCTTCGACCAGATGCCAAGTTCGCGAAAGCCGCGCCACGACACCTCGATCGCAGGCCCCTGCGCAGCAGCAAAGCGAACCGATGCGCTCGCAACCTGATCGAGGATCATGGCGTCGTCGTCGAACAACTGCTCCGACAATGCGAGCACCCTGCCCTTGATCGGACTCGGCGCGGCCTGCGGCCGCATCAGTCCTCCCGTCAGCCGCCGGATCGGCGCCGGCTCATCCTTCTCGAAGGTCAGCGTGTAGGCCTCCTTCCGCAGCCGCGGAAGCAGCGGCCAGTTGAAGGAGGGATGACCGCCGAGCGAGGCCGGCAGCGTCTCGGCGCCGGTGTTGACGATGTCGAAGGCGACATCGAGATCGGCGCCATCAACGCTATAGGTGACCTCGAGCCTGAACGCGAAGGGATAGCGCGCACGTGTCTCAGCATCGTCGGTGAGCGCGAGCTTGCAGGATCGCGGCCCCTGCTCCACCCAGGCAAAGCGGCGATCGCGCGCGAAGCCGTGCTGCGTCATCGGATAGGTCTTGCCGTTGTGGCGCAGCGCATCGTTCTTCAATCGGCCGACGATCGGGAACAGGATGGGCGCATGGCGCGCCCATTGCGGGCCGGCCTGCCACAACAGTTCGGTCCCGTCGGCATTTCCGAGCGACGACAATTCGGCGCCCTGCGCCAAAATGGTCGCGGCGATTCCGTCGCCGCGCAGCGTGTGACTGTCGCTCATGCCTCGCCTCGCCGGGTTGCGCCATGCCCCGACAGCAGATGTTCGAAGCCGGCGAAGCCGTCAACCCCAAAGCAAGGGGGCCGCCCTTGCGTGGCGGCCCACGCTCCGGGCCTAGCCGGCAATCTTGGAGAAATCGGGCTGGCGGCGCTCGGCAAAGGCGGCAAAGGCCTCGCGTGCTTCCGCGCTCATCAGCCGTTCCTGGAAGATTTCACCCTCGCGCGCCATTTGCGCGCTGATCCTGGCGGGGTCGCGCATCAGTGCCTTGGTGTGCTGAAGCGAGCCGAACGGCCGCTTTGCCAGCGCGTCCGCCGCCGCGCGCGCCTTGGCGCGCAGCTCCGCAAGCGGCACGACCGCGTTGGCGAGGCCGATCGAGACCGCAGTCTCCGCCTCGACCGGTTCGCCGAGCGCGAACATCGCATAGGCCCGCGCATAGCCGATGCGCTGCGGCAGCAGATAGGTCGACGCCGCCTCCGGCACCAGCGCCAGATTGACGAACGGCGTGATCAGCCGCGCGGTCGGCGCGAGGTAGACGAGGTCGCAATGCAGCAGCATGGTGGTGCCGATGCCGACCGCATTGCCCTGCACGGCGGCAACCAGCGGCCGCGTCGCCTTGGCCAGGGCGGCGAGGAAGCGCGTCACGTGGCGCTCGCCCTGCACGCCGCGCGACACTGCCGCGAAGTCGGCGAGATCGTTGCCTGCGGTAAAGCTGTCGCCGTCGCCCTGCAGCAGCACGGCGCGGATCGCGGAATCGCCCTCCGCGCGCTCGAGCGCGTCGGCCATCGCGCCATACATCGCATTGGTGATCGCATTCTTCTTGTCCGGGCGCGCCATCGTCACGGTGAGCACACCGCCGTCCAGCGCTACGACCACTTCACTCATGCTGCACTCCTGTTGCTTGCTTTCTGTTTGACGCGCCTTCTTCACGCGAACCGGTACCCACTTCGCTTGAAGACGCTCTAGCTGTCCTTGTCTTTCGGAAACTTGTCTTGCAGGCTGGTCAGCCAACGCGCCACCACGTCGATTTCAGCGTCCGAGAACCCGTCCATCAGGCGGTTGTTGATCACCCTCGTCCGCGTTGCGGCGCGTTTGCCGAGCTCCTGCCCCGCCGCGGTCAGATAGAGCCGCTGGCTGCGCCCATCCTCGCCATCGCGCCGGCGCTTCACGAGGCCTGCACGTTCCATCCGGTCGGCGAGCCCGCTCATCGCCGACGGCACGATGTCGAGCGCCTGCGAGACGTCGCCGATCAGCGCGCCGTCGTTGCGCCCGAGAGAGAACAGCACGCCGGCCTGAGCCGAGGTCAGATCGTGGGCGGCCGTCTCCTGATCGATGGCGCGCTGCAACCGGCGATAGGCCACGGTCAGAAGAAAGATCAGCCGATGTTCCGTTTTCATAACGCCGTTATATATTTCGTACGCGAAATATCAAGATATTTCGTGCACGAAATATCCGGCCATTGGCGGGGAGCCGTCATTTGCGTTCGGCGGCCTCAGAACCCCGCCCTCACCCAAACAGCACGCGCTCGCGCCGGAACAAGCCCTTCCCATCGGCGCAACTGCGACATTTTGATCCCGCCGCCCGATCGTTGCGCTGCAGCTCGGCAGAAAACCCTTGATCGACGTCGATCAAACGGGAAGTCTTTGCATCCGGGAGCCGCGTTGCGGCCCTAGCGGGGTCACGAGAGTGTCATGACGTTAGCGGCAAGTCCGGACAGGGAGCGCGTTGTCCGCCCGAAGCGGGCACGCCATCTCAGCGAAGCCATGCGTTGCGAGACCGCCTTTCGCCTGATCCTGTCCGAATGCCTCGAAGAAGTCGCGACCAATCACGAGGCCTTGAGTTCCGGCGATCCGGCCGCGCTCCATCAGACCCGCATTGCACTGACACGGCTGAAAGCCGCGATCGCGTTCTACGGCCCGATGGTGGCGGATAGCGAGTGGACGCGACTGAAGTCCGAACTGAAATGGCTGAGCGCACATCTCGGCGCAACGCGCGACCTCGACGTCGCGATCGAGAACAGCAAGGGCTTGCCCGAAGAACGCATGCTCCAGACGGCGCGAACCGATGCGTTCGACGCCCTCAGGGAGGCGTTGCAAAGCGACCGCTACTGGCAGTGGTTCGATGGCATGTGGGACTGGGTCGGCAGCGGCCCCTGGACCACGCGGCAGGATCCCCGTGCCGCGCAACGGCGCGCGGTGCCGGTGTCGGTCTTTCACGCGCGCCGGCTGGCGCGGTGGCATGGCAAGCTGTGCCAGAAGAGCCGCGGGCTGCAGGGGATGGGCAAGAACAAGCGGCACCGCGTCCGTCTCGCCAGCAAGCGGCTGCGCTACGCCATCGAGTTCTCGGAGGGCGGCTTGCCCCCGGACGAATACGCGTCATGGCGGATCATCCTGAAGCACCTGCGCAAGGGACAGCAACTGCTCGGCGAATTGAACGATGACGAGGTCCGTCGCGGGCTGCTCGAGAGCGTCGATGCACCCGCGCAGCGCGCCCACGAGCGCAAGGCCAAGCACCAGCGCGTCCACGAGCGGAAGCGCAAGAGCCGGCTGCTGCGCCACGCCGCGGCGGTCTATCGAAAAATCTCCAGCTGAGCGCGCGTCAGCGCAACTTCGTCGGCGCGGCGGAATGCGGCTCGCGTCGATGACCACGCCTATGGATGATGTATAAAACATCACTTATTGCCCTTGTGCCATCATTACTTGATGTGCATAAATGACATTCAAATAGGCGCGACTCTCAAATCGACAGCCATCAATCGATGATCACCGCGGCGCAGCTACGAGCGGCCAGAGCCTTGCTCGGCATCGACCAACGGCAGCTCGCAGAGCTGTCCGGACTTTCGGTGCCAACCATCCAGCGGATGGAGGCGAGCGAAGGAACCATTCGCGGCAACGTCGACTCGCTCGTGAAACTGATCGACGCGCTCGGCACGGCCGGCGTCGAGGTCATCAATGAGGGCGCCATCAGCAGCGGCGGCGGCCGCGGGGTGCGATTGAAGGCCGGCTCAGGCTCACCGAAGGTGCGGACATGATCCCGGCGGTCACCCAGCAGATCTGGTGTGTGGCCGCGCTGCTGGGAACGACCGCTCTCGCGATTGCAACGCGCCGATCGCGCCTATCGACAGCCATCGTCTACGGCACGACCTTTGCGATTTCGCTGGTCGCACTGGCCGGAGCCCTGTTCGCGCTGATCGCCCGCACCGGCGCGACGGAACTGGTACTGCCGGTCGGCTTGCCATGGCTGGGATCGCATTTCCGCCTCGATGCGCTCGCCGCATTCTTTCTCGTCGTGGTCAATCTCGGCGGTGCGGCCGCAAGTCTTTATGGCCTCGGCTACGGCAGCCACGAATCCGCGCCGCAGCGCATCCTTCCGTTTTTCCCGGCGTTCCTGGCAGGGATGAATCTCGTCGTGCTCGCCGACGATGCGTTCACCTACCTCTTGTGCTGGGAATTCATGTCGCTCGTCTCGTGGGCGCTCGTCATGGCGCATCACCGTGACGCAGACAATGCCCGCGCAGGCTACGTCTATCTCGTGATGGCAAGCTTCGGGACGCTGGCTCTGTTGCTTGCCTTCGGCCTGCTGGCGGGAGCCGGTGGCAGCTACAGCTTTGCGGCCATCCGCGCCGCCCGGCACACCCCGTCCGAGGCCGCATTGGTGCTCGCGCTGATGCTGCTCGGCGCCGGGTCGAAAGCCGGCCTGATCCCGTTGCACGTGTGGCTGCCGCTGGCTCATCCCGCCGCGCCGAGCCATGTCTCGGCGCTGATGAGCGGCGTGATGACCAAGGTCGCGATCTACGGATTCATCCGGGTCGTGTTCGATCTGCTCGGGCCGCCAGGCTGGTCGGCGGGTGTCGTGGTTCTCATCCTTGGCGGCGCGACCGCCGTCATGGGGATCCTCTACGCGCTGATGGAGAAGGATCTCAAGCGCCTGCTCGCCTACAGCACGATCGAGAACATCGGCGTCATCTTCGCAAGCCTCGGCCTTGCGCTGGCATTTCAGGCGAACGGCCTTGGCCTCGCGGCGGCCCTCGCCTTCACGGCCGCATTGTTCCACGTGCTGAACCATTCGTTCTTCAAGAGCCTGCTGTTCTTCGGAGCCGGCGCGGTGCTGACGTCGACCGGCGAACGCGACATGGAGAAGCTGGGCGGCCTGATCCACCGCATGCCGCTCACGAGCTTCGTCTTTCTGGTCGGCTGCGTCGCGATCTCGGCGCTGCCGCCGTTCAACGGGTTCGTGTCGGAATGGCTGATGTTCCAGGCCGTCCTGCAGAGCCCCGACCTGCCGCAATGGCTGCTGAAGATCATGGTGCCCGCGGTCGGCGCCTTGCTGGCGCTGGCCGCGGCGCTTGCCGCCGCATGCTTCGTCAAGGCTTTCGGAATCACATTTCTCGGCCGCGCGCGGAGCCCGGCCGCGGAAGCCGCCGCCGAGGTCGATCGCTATTCGCTCGCCGCGATGTTCAGCCTCGCCGTGCTCTGCTTCCTCGCCGGCATCCTGCCCGGCCTGGTGATCGACGCGCTCTCGCCGGTTGCGCAGGCCGTGATCGGCCACCGGATGCCGGTTCAGATGGACGATACCTGGCTCTCGATCGTGCCGATCGAGGAGAGCCGCAGTTCCTACAACGGATTGCTGGTCTTTGTTTTCATCACCGCCGCGGCGTCGCTCGCGGTGTACTTCATCCATCGCTTTGCGTCGCGCGCGATCCGGCGCGGACCGGCCTGGGGTTGCGGCTTCGCCGATCCGACGCCGGCGGCGCAGTATTCCGGTGTAAGCTTCGTGCAGCCGATCCGCCGCGTCTTCGGCACGCTGGTTTTCCAGGCCCGCGAGCATGTCGACATGCCCGCGCCGGGCGAACTGCGGCCGGCCCGCCTCAGGGTCGATATGCATGACCTGGTCTGGGAGCGGCTCTACACACCCGTGGCTGAAGTGGTTTGGTTCTTCGCCGATCGGCTGAACCAGCTCCAGTTCCTGACCATCCGCCGTTACCTCAGCCTGGTGTTCGCAACCCTCGTCACATTGCTGCTGGCGCTCGCGATATGGTCGTGATCTCGGACATTCTCGTTCAGCTCGGCCAGATGGCGCTTGTGCTGCTGCTCGCGCCGCTCCTGACCGGCGTCGTGCGCAAGATCAAGGCGCGGCTGTTGCGCCGGAAAGGGCCGTCGATCTTCCAGCCCTACCGCGATCTGCTGCGGCTGCTGCGCAAGGAGGTCGTGCTCGCCGAAAACGCGTCCTGGCTGTTCCGTGTCACGCCCTATGTGACGTTCGCGGCCATCTGGGTCGCGGCGGCGCTGGTCCCGACATTCGCGACCGGGCTGCAATTCAACTGGAGCGCCGACCTGATCGCGATCGTCGCCCTGCTCGGCAGCGCGCGCTTCTTCCTCGCGCTTGCCGGCATGGATGTGGGCACCAGCTTCGGCGGCATCGGCTCCAGCCGCGAGGTGATGATCGCCGCACTCGCCGAACCGGCCATGCTGTTGATGGTGTTCTGCGTCGCGCTGATTGCCGGCTCGACGCAGCTGTCGACGGTCGCGACCTTCATGGCGTCGTCGGAAGTCGGACTGCGCGTCTCGCTCGGCATGGCGATGATCGCCCTCATCATGGTGGCGCTCGCCGAAAACGCGCGCATCCCGGTCGACAACCCGGCGACGCATCTGGAGCTGACCATGGTGCACGAGGCGATGATCCTCGAATATTCCGGGCGTCACCTCGCCATGATCGAGTTCGGCGCCTCCCTCAAGCTGCTGCTCTACATCTCCCTGATCATCTGCGTGTTCTTCCCGTGGCAGATCACCACGGAAGGCGCGGGGCCGCTGTCCTATCTGGTGAGCGTTGCCGCCTACATCCTCAAGCTTGCGGTCGCGAGCTTCCTGCTTGCCGTGTTCGAGACCGCGACGGCCAAGATGCGGGTGTTCCGCGTCCCCGAATTTCTCGGCGCAGCGCTGATGCTCGGCCTGCTCGGCACGCTGCTTCGGTTCGTGTCACGGGGCTTCTGATGCACAACCTCGCCTTCGACATCGCCCATCTGCTCGCCGGCGGGCTGGTGCTGATCAGCTTCATGATGCTGTACCAGGACCGCCTGTATGCGCTGCTGAACATCTTCGCACTTCATGCCGTGGTGCTCGCAGCTTCGGTCGCCTGGCAGGCCTTCATCCAGAATGCGCCGCATCTCTACGTGACCGCGGCCATCGCACTGGTCTTCAAGGCAATCGTAATCCCGGTGGCGTTGCATCGGATCATCAAGCAGCTCGGCATTCATCGCGATATCGAGACCGCGGTGAGCATCGGCCCGACCATGCTTGCGGGCATGGGGCTCGTCGCGCTGTCCATGGTGCTGATGCTGCGCGTCACCGGCGCGGCCGATCCGCTGGCGCGGGAAGACCTCGCCTTCGCGCTGTCGGTGGTGCTGCTGGGATTGCTCGTCATGGTGACGCGGCGCAACGCCGTCAGCCAGGTCGTCGGATTCATGTCGCTGGAAAACGGCCTGGTGCTGGCCGCGACCGGCGCCAAGGGCATGCCGCTCGTCGTGGAGATCAGCGTCGCCTTCTCGATCCTGATCGCATTCATCGTGATCGGCGTGTTCCTGTTCCGCATTCGCGAGCGGTTCGACACCGTCGACGTCGGCGCGCTCGATGAATTCAGGGGGGAGCGCCGATGACTGCCGCGTCGGATGCCGTCACCTGGGTTCTGTTGATACCGATCACCGCCGCGGCGGTGCTGGCCGCGCTGCCCGGCTACCGCTTGACCGCGGGTCTCAATATCGTGGCCAGTCTCGGCACCTTGCTGGCCGCGCTTTCGCTGCTCGTGGTCGAGCGCCCGCAGCCCGGCCAGTACCTGCTGATCGACGATCTCAACATCGTCTTCATCGTGCTCAACACCTTCGTGGGATTCACCACGAGCGTGTTCAGCGCAAGCTATATCGCCCATGAACTCGAGACCGGGCGGCTGACGCCGGGCTATCTGCGATTCTACCATGCCATGTATCAGGTGATGATGTTCGGCATGAACCTCGCATTCGTGTCGAACAATATCGGCCTGATCTGGGTCGCGGTCGAGGTCGCCACGCTCACCACCGTGCTGATGGTCGGCATCTACCGGACCCATGCGGCGCTGGAAGCGGCCTGGAAGTACTTCATCCTCGGCAGCGTCGGCATCGCGCTGGCGCTGTTCGGCACGATCCTGGTGTACATGGCCGCGCTGCCGGTGATCGGCGAGGGGCAGGACGCCATGGTGTGGACGGTGCTGATCAGCCGTGCGGCGACGTTCGATCCGGCATTGCTCAACGTCGCCTTCATCTTCCTGCTGCTCGGATACGGCACCAAGGTCGGCCTGGCGCCGCTGCACGCCTGGCTTCCGGATGCGCATGCCGAGGGCCCGACCCCGATCTCCGCCGTGCTCTCCGGCCTGCTGCTCAACGTCGCGCTCTACGCGGTGCTCCGCTTCAAGATCCTGCTCGCCGCCAATCCGGATGCGATATCGCCCGGACCGCTGATGGTGACGATGGGGCTGACCTCGCTGCTGTTCGCGGCTTTCATGCTCTACCGCCGCCGCGACATCAAGCGGCTGTTCGCCTACTCGTCGATCGAGCATATGGGCATCATCGTGTTTGCGTTCGGCATGGGTGGCCCGCTCGCCAACTTTGCCGGCCTGCTCCACATGGTGATGCACAGCCTCACCAAGTCGGGAATCTTCTACGCGGTCGGCCACATTGCGCAGGTGAAGGGCACGCAGCGGATCGCCAACATTCGCGGCCTGACCGAGTCGCATCCGGCACTCGGCTGGAGTCTCGTGATCGGCGTGGTCGCGATCGCCGGCCTGCCGCCGCTCGGTATCTTCATGAGCGAATTTCTCATCGTCAGCTCCACCTTCGCGCGGCAGCCGCTGCTCGCCATCCCGCTGGTGTTCGGCCTGCTGCTCGCCTTCGGCGCGCTGATCCTGCGCCTGACCAGCCTTGCGTTCGGCGAGCCGCGCGGCAATGCCGCGCCGGCGGATGCGTCCTATTTGCCGATGTTCGCGCATTTCGCGCTGGTGCTGACTGCGGGCATCTACCTTCCGGGACCGCTGGTCGTCTGGTTCCAGCACGTCGCCCACCTGCTGGGTTAGCGCGAGGGAGAACAGGATATGCCGAGGTTGATCGATCTGATCCGGGCGGGCCACAGGATCGAACGGCATCATCCATGGCCGCGCGCCGTGGTGGACGGCGATACCTGGCGCAGCGCCGCTCACGCATTTGCGGATGGCGGCCTCAGCCTGCTCGGGCTGTGGGGTGAGCCGTCGCGCGTGCACATGGCCATCCTCGACGATCGCACGTCCGATATCGGCGTGATCAGCCTGGATTGTCCCGATCGCCAATTCCCTTCGGTTGCGACCTATCATCTGCCGGCGCTTCGATTGGAGCGCACCCTCCACGACCTGTTCGGATTGCAGGCCACAGGCACACCGGATCCCCGCCCCTGGCTCGATCACGGCCGTTGGCAAACGCGCTTCCCGCTCGGCGAACGTCGCGATGCATCGGCGGATGCAGCGCCCTATCAATTCCTCCCGGCCGAGGGGGACAGCCTGCATCAGATCGCAGTCGGTCCGGTGCATGCCGGCATCATCGAGCCCGGGCATTTCCGCTTTGCCGCGAGCGGAGAGACGGTGGTCCGCCTCGAGCAGCGGCTCGGCTACACCCACAAAGGTGTCGAAGGGCTGATGACAGGCAGCACGATCGAGCAGGCCGCGCGGCTTGCCGGCCGGGTCTCCGGCGACAGCACGGTCGCCTATGGGCTGGCATTCGCGCAAGCCGTCGAGGCCGCGCAGCGGATTGCCGTGCCGCCGCGCGCGCTGTTGCTGCGCGCGCTGATGGCCGAGCTTGAGCGGCTGGCCAACCATCTCGGCGATATCGGCGCGATCTGCAACGATGCGTCATTTGCGCTGATGCAGGCGCATTGCGCCGTGCTGCGCGAATCCGTGCTGCGCGCGGCCGACGCAGCATTCGGCCACCGCCTGATGCGCGACCTTGTCGTGCCCGGCGGCGTCGCGCGCGATATCGCCGGCGATGGAGCCGACGCAATCCGGGCCGTACTCGACCGGATCCGCCGGCATTTCCCTGCGCTGGTCGAGCTCTATGACAACACCGCCTCGTTGCAGGACCGCACCGTCAGCACCGGCATCGTTGCTCCAACGCTCGCCCGACAATTCGCCGCCGGGGGCTATGTCGGGCGCGCGAGCGGCCGCGATCATGACGCCCGACGCAAGCCCGGCTATCTCCCCTATGATGGCCTCCGCTTCGAAGTGCCCGTCCTCAGCGACGGCGACGTCAACGCCCGGGTCTGGATCCGGATCCGCGAGGTTGAGCAGAGTCTCGCGCTGGCGTACCAGATCCTCATCGGCCTCGAGGCCGGCCCGGTGAAAGTGCCACTGCACAATACGGCAGAGACTTGCGAAGGCATGGCCCTCGTCGAAGGTTTTCGCGGCGACATCCTGGCCTGGCTGCGCCTGAACGGCGATCGGATCGAGCGATGCCATCTGCGCGATCCGTCGTGGTTTCAGTGGCCGCTGCTCGAGGCGGCCATCGAAGGCAACATCGTGGCGGACTTCCCGCTCTGCAATAAGTCGTTCAACTGCTCCTATTCCGGGCAGGATCTCTGAGGGCTTGAGGCGATGCGCAAACTTCTGTTCCAGAGCCTGTTTCGCCAGCCATTGACGGAACAGGCGCCGCGCCCGGACGACGCTGCGCTCGCGGAGCTCGCGGCCATGGTCGGCCGCACCGCACGACGACGCCTCGGCCGCAGCCTCTCGATCCGCGAGGTCGATGCAGGCTCGTGCAACGGATGCGAGCTGGAAATTCACGCGTTGAGCAATGCGTATTACGACGTCGAACGGTTTGGAATCCGGTTCGTCGCCTCGCCCCGCCACGCCGACGTGCTGCTGGTCACGGGTCCGGTCACGAAGAACATGCGCGAGGCGCTGGAGCGCACATACCTTGCGACGCCGGATCCCAAATGGGTTGTCGCTGCGGGCGACTGCGCAAGGGATGGCGGATGCTTCGCCGGCAGCTACGCCGTGGTTGGCGGGGTCTCCGCGGTTGTTCCGGTCGATCTCCACATTCCGGGTTGCCCGCCTTCGCCGATCGCCATCTTGCGGGGCCTCGTGACCTTGCTCGAGGCGGTCGACGCCGGGGTCGCGACAAGATGAAGGCACGGAAAGAAACGAGCACCTCCGCGCGCACCGTGGGCGAGCCGCGCTAACCGCTGTCGCGCAGCACCAGTTCGAAGCCGAGATCGACGCGGCGCTCGCCGCCGCGCTCCAGCGTCAGCGTCGCCGCGGTGCGGCCGATCGCGTCGCCATGCACGCTGATCGTACTCAGGGTTGGCGAGATCAACTGGCCCATTTCGAGATCGCCAAGCCCGATCACGGCGACCGGTTGCACCGATGCAGGCCCGTCGCGCAGCAGCCCGGCCTTGCGCAGCCCGGACATGAAGCCGATCGCATGCGCATCGTTGGCGGCGAACACCGCGTCGACATCGGGCAGCCGTGCATGCGCCGCCACGCTGCCGGAATCCTTGCGGTCCAGGATCAACCGGCGCGGCTCGGCAAGGCCGCTGGCCAGTGCCTCGTCCCTGAAGCCGAACCAGCGGCGCGTTCCGCGCGGATCGTCGCCGCCGATGAAGGCGAGTTGCTTGCGGCCCTGCGCGACCAGATGCTTCGCGACGGCGACACCAGCCTTGTAATTGTCGAAGCCCGCAACCGCGTCGATCGGGTTTGCCGGCAGATCCCAGGTCTCGACGATCGGAATGCGCGCATTGCGCAGCAGGCGGCTGCCCTCCTCGGTCGCGGGCGAGCCGACCATGATGATCGCCTCGGGCCGCCGCGACAGCAGCGCCGCCAGCATGCGGTCCTCGCGCGCCGCATCATAGCGCGACTGCGCCAGGATCACGGAGAAGCCGAGCGGCTCGAGCTTGTCGGACAGGCCCTGCACAGTGTCGGCGAAGATCGCGTTGGCGATGGTCGGCACCAGCACGCCGACCGAATTGGTCCGCGCGCTCGCCAGCGCGCCCGCCACCAGGTTCGGGACATAGCCGAGGTCGCGCATCGCCCGCTCGACCCGCGCCCGGGTCTCCGGGGCAACCAGGTCGGGCATCCGCACCACCCGGCTCACCGTGATCGAGGAGACGCCGGCGCGCTTGGCCACCTCTGAAAGGGTGGGCGCGGCACCGGCCGGGCCGGTCCCGGGGGCGGTCAGTTCGGAGCTCATGGGTCGGAGCCTGCCCGATTCCGGGTTGCCAAGCCATGATGTTAGCGCTAGCATCGGTCAATGTTAGCGCTAACATGGAACAAAAAGGGAGAAACGGGATGATTTCGGACGAACAGGCCCAGGCTTACAAGCGCGACGGGGTGATCGTGGTCCCCGAGGTGCTCAACCAGGAGACCCTCGCGAAGGTGCGCACGGTCCTCGCGGAGCTGGTGGCCGGCGCCGCCGCTGTGAGCGAGCACACCGACGTCTACGACCTCGAGCCGGGCCATTCGCCTGACAATCCGCGCGTCCGCCGCATCAAGGCGCCGCACAAGGTGCACCCGATCTTCGACGAAATCGTGCGCAGCCCGGCCGTGATCTCGATCCTCACCAAGCTGATCGGCCCCGGGCTTCGCCTGCACGGCTCCAAGCTCAACATGAAGTCGGCGCAATACGGCTCGCCGGTCGAGTGGCATCAAGACTGGGCGTTCTATCCGCACACCAATGACGACATCCTCGCGATCGGCGTGCTGCTCGACGATTGCGATATCGAGAACGGTCCGATGCTGGTGACGCCCGGGTCGCACACCGGCGCCACGATGTGGGACCATCACGGCGAGGACGGCCACTTCGCCGGCCTGATCGATCCGGACCAGATCGCGGACGATATCAAGCGCGCGGTGCCATGCATGGGCAAGGCCGGCAGCATGTCGTTCCATCACGTGCGCGCGCTGCACGGCTCGGCGACCAACACGTCGAACCGGCCGCGCAACCTCCTGCTCTATGAAGTCGCCGCCAGCGACGCCTGGCCGCTGACGGGCGTGAAGGATTTCGACGAGTTCAACAGCCGCCTGCTGGCGGGCCCGCCGGTGGTCGCACCGCGGCTCACCGATGTACCGGTGCGCATGCCACTGCCGCCGGCGAAACGGCAGGGATCGATCTACGAGACACAATCGGCGTCGAAGAAATCCTACTTCACGCGCGCCGCCTGAGAACTGAGACAATGCCCGCGGCCAGGCCGCGGGCATTGCTGCTTTCACGAGCGTGATCCCTCGCGACAAACGTGGAGATCATGCCCGATCAAACGACCATAAAAATCAAAATACGGGGAAACGAATGACCGAGATGGCAAGAGATGGCGCTCGCACATCGCGCCTGCGTGTGATCCTGGCCGCAAGCATCGGCTCCGCGCTCGAATGGTACGACTTCTTCCTCTACGGCACCGCCGCGGCGCTGGTGTTCGGCGAGCTGTTCTTTCCGAAGAGCGATCCGGTGGTCGGCACGCTGTTGTCGTTCCTGACCTTCGGCGTCGGCTTCGTGGTGCGGCCGTTCGGCGGCCTCTTATTCGGCATCCTCGGCGATCGCTATGGCCGCAAGCCGGTGCTGGTCTCCACACTCCTGATGATCGGCATCGGCACCACCGCGATCGGCTTCCTGCCGACTTATGGGCAGATCGGGATCTGGGCGCCGATCCTCCTGGTCGCGATGCGCGTGATCCAGGGCCTTGGCGCCGGCGCCGAATATGGCGGCGCAGTGATCTACCTGGTCGAGAACGCGCCGCCGAAACATCGCGGCTTCTGGGGCGGCTTCGCGCCACTCGGCGTCTCCGTCGGCAATCTGCTCGCCGCCGGCGCCTTCGCGCTGGTGACCATGCTGCCGCGCGAGGATTTGATGAGCTGGGGCTGGCGGCTGCCCTTCCTGGCGAGCTTCCTCCTGATCGTGGTCGGCATCTTCGTCCGCATGCGCATCACCGAGACGCCGGTCTACACCGAGGCGGTGGTCGCGCGCGGCAAGGTCGAGAGCAATCCGGCGATGGAAGCGTTGCGCCGGCACCCGCGCAACTTCTTCGTCGTGCTCGGCGCCCGCATGGCCGAGAACGGGCTCGGCTATTTCTTTCCGGTGTTTGGCCTCAGCTACGTGATCACCACGCTCGGCGTGCCGAAGGCGGAGGCGCTCAGCGCCTTGATGCTGGCATTCACGGTCGAGCTGTTCGCGATTCTCGGCTTTGCGGCCTTGTCCGACCGGATCGGACGGCGGCCGGTCTACATGTTCGGCGCGCTCGCCGGCGTGGCGCTCGCCTTCCCGTTCTTCTGGATGGTCGGCACCAGGGAATGGATCATGATCGCGCTCGCCTTCATTCTGGCGCGCGCCGGGGTGACGGCGGCGATGTTCGGGCCGCAGGCGGCGTATTTCGCCGAGCTGTTCCCGCCGCAACGCCGCTTCGCCGGCTTTGCCTTCGCGCGCGAGCTCGGCTCGCTGCTGTCGGGCGGTCCGGCGCCGTTCGTCGCCACCGCCCTGGTGGCAGCCTATGGCACCTGGTGGCCGGTCGCCTGCTACGCGATGTTCCTGTCGGCCTGCACCGTGATTGCGATCTGGATCGGGCCCGAGACCTACCAGGAGAACATCGCCGCCGACGCGAGCGAACAGGCCGAGCTGTCCATCGCGATCCCGGCGCGGGCCTGATCGGTGGCGCAGCAGCTGCGTGTCCTGCAGTCGCTCTGGGCGATGGAGCGGCGGCTGGCCGATGAGGGCGAATGGCCGCTGCATACCCAGCTCGCGATGATCCGCGATGCCGGGTTTGACGGCGCCGGCGTGCGCTTCATCGATCCCGCCTTCGCGCGCGAGGTGACGAGCTTCCTTCGCGCGCATGGCATGATCTGGCAGGCGCAATGCTACCCGAGAACGGTCGACGACCTGAAACCGGTGCTCGAGCTGGTCGCCCGGCTCGGCGCCGATCATGTCAATTTGCAGCCGGACGTTCGACCGCGCCGGCTCGCAGATTGCATTCCCCTGCTCGAAGGCTGGCGGCAGCTTGCCGCGGAGGCCGGCGTCGCCGTGCATGTCGAGACCCATCGCGACCGCATGACGACCGACCTGTTCTTCATGCTCGATTTGCTCGACTGCTTTCCCGATCTGCGGCTCACCGCCGATCTCTCGCATTACCTGGTCGGCCGCGAATTCGCCTGGCCGGTCGACGACGTCAACCACGCGATGATCCATCGCATCCTCGACAATGCCTGGGGCCTCCATGGCCGCATCGCGAGCCGCGAGCAGGTGCAGATCTCGCTCGGCTTTCCGCAGCACCAGGGCTGGGTGTCGCTGTTCATGGGCTGGTGGGACTACGCCATCCGTTCATGGCGCAAGCGCGCCGGACCGGACGCGACCCTGACCTTCCTGTGCGAGCTCGGTCCCCCGCCCTATGCCATCACCGGGTCCGACGGCAGGGAACTGTCCGACCGCTGGCAGGACGCGCTGGTCATGAAGGACATGATCCGCGCGCTGTGGGATCGCATCGCGAACGAGCCGCAACATCCGCTCCAGCATTGATTCAAACACGCCGCGTCGGCATCCTGAACGCCACAATCCGGAACGCCGCGAGGACCCGTGCGCGACCGCTGGGCTTGTCCGCTTCGATGTCTCATCGCCGTCTCGGCCATGGCAACCTTCGCGCATACGAGGGCGGCCGCGGCAGAGCCGGCCCTCAATGTCGCGACCATGCCGCGCGTCGCGACCATCGACCCGCGCTTTCAGTCCTACAACATCGAGATGGTCGAGGTGACCGGCGGTCGGTTCTGGAAGCCTTATGCAGCCGCCGCCGCGCGTCGGCGTGCAGAAACGGAGCGGTTCGCAGCTCGCGCCCAGATCGACCTGCACGATGGCAGACTGCGCAAGCTCGCCGCCGCGCTCTCACCCGCCTATCTGCGCGTCAGCGGGACCCGGGCCAACAGCACGTTCTTTACGGATCTCGACCCGCCGCCGTCAGCGCCGCCGGCCGGCTTCAACGGCATCCTGACGCGACAGCGGTGGCGGGACGTGATCGAGTTCTCGCGCGCCGTCGACGCTCCGATCGTCACGTCCCTTGCGATCAGCGCGGGCGCGCGTGACGCGGCGGGGCAATGGAGCCCCGAACAGGCCCGGCAACTTCTCGCTTTCACGCGATCCGCAGGCGGACGTATCGCCGCAGCCGAGTTCATGAACGAGCCCGATCTGCCGGCCATCGGCCGTGCCCCTGACGGCTACGATGCCGCGGCCTACGGCCGGGATTTTGCAGCGTTCCGCGCCTTCATGAAGGACACCGCGCCCGACGTGACGATCCTCGGCCCGGGCACGGCCGGCACTGGCGCCGATGCGCAAGCGCTCTTCGCCGCATCGGCAGCCGGCGTCGACGCGGTCTCCTATCATCATTATGGCGCGCTGTCGGCGCGGTGCGGCGGCGTTCGCACGCCGAAACAGGCGCTGTCGGACGAATGGCTGGCGCGAACCGGCAAGAGCCTCGCCCTCTACGAGACGCTGCGCGACCAGCTTGCACCGGGCAAGCCGATCTGGCTGACCGAGACGGCCGAGACCGCGTGCGGTGGTAATCGCCTGGCCGCAACCTTCGCCGACACGTTCCGTTACCTCGATCAACTCGGACGGCTGGCCAAGGCCGGCGTTCAGGTGGTGATGCACAACACGCTTGCCGCGAGCGACTATGGCCTGCTGGACGAACGAACCCATCTGCCGCGGCCGAATTATTGGGCGGCGCTGCTGTGGCGACGGCTGATGGGGACCATTGTGCTCGATGCCGGCGTTGCCGAGCAATCCGGCTTCCATGTTTATGCGCATTGCGCGCGTGACTTGCCTGACGGAGTGGCCATGCTCGTCATCAACAATGATCGGCGAAAACAGCGCAAGCTCATGCTGCCAGCCACCTCGTGGCGCTTCACGCTGACGAGCGCCAGGCCTGCCGACGGCAACGTTCAGCTCAATGGCGCGACGCTTTTGCTTGGAGCCTCTGACAGGATCCCAGCCCTGGACGGCGACGCAGCCGCTGCCGGAACGATCGTCTTCGCACCTAGAACGATCACGTTCCTGACCGTCGCCGACGCCGGCAACGCCAATTGCCGTTAGCGGCCTGACGTCGCCTTACGCCGCGTCGCGGCTGGCGTCGGAGGATTCCGGCGGGCGCGCCACAAGATGGCCGAGCATGATGGCGGTCATCAGCCGCTCCATCTCGAGCCGTGCGGTGACATGCGACATGGTCGGCCGACCACCGAGTGCGAGCTGGCTGACGTCGTCGATCGCGGTCAGTCCGCGCGGATAGAATTCGCGGAAGATCACGCGTTCGGCCAGGCCGTCGACCATGCGGAAATTCAGCGTCTTGGCCAATTCGCTCAAGGCTTCGCCGACCAGGCGCTTGTTGCGTGAACCGAGCATGGAGAGACGGTTGCGCAGCACCACCCACTCGAATGCCGGCTGGTCGTGTGCGCTGCGCTCGCGCCGCGCCTCCTCCACCATTTTCGAATAATGGCTGATGCCGGTCACCTTGAAGTCGTTCGGATCGACGGTGCCGAGCACGTCGAAATCGAGGAAGCTGTCGTTCAGCGGCGTGATCAGCGTGTTCGCCAGCGAATGCGTGAACGTCGTCAGATAGGTGTCGTGGCCGGGACAGTCGATGACGACGAAATCGTACGACCGGCCGAGCCGCTCGACGATCTCGGCGAGCGCGCTGCGCCCGAGCGTCTCGACCTCGCTGCTCCTGCCGCTCACCGTCTCGAAGCACATATGCGCGGGAATGCCGAGATCCAGCGAGGTTTCCCGCGCCCAGTCGCGTCGGTTCTCGACATAGTGCGTCAGCGACTTCTGTTTGTTGTCGAGATCGATGGTGGCGACACGCTGACCCGCCTTGATCAGCGCGACGGCGACGTGCATGGCAATTGTCGACTTGCCGGAGCCGCCCTTGTTATTTCCGACAACTATTACTCGTGCGTTTGTCATGGGAATCCATGCCGGACGCTTGAGTGAAAGCAGGACGAAACAGAATTTAATGAATGGCTCGAATCTCCCTGATTCGACGAATCTCGACAAGAGTCGTCGCACGATCGTCGTGATTGAAATTGATGCGGCTGCGACAACATTGTCACAACCGCAATCCGGGCACGTATCGTGAACGCAACTAGCGTCCCTGAAACACAGCCGCGCGGCGCTCCACGAACGACTTGATGCCCTCGGCCGCATCTGATGTGTTGAGCACGCGTTCGCGGATCTGCGGAATGATCGCGATTGCCGCCTGCTCGCCGGCTTCGATGAACTTGCGGCCCGCCTCCTTGGTCACCTGGATTCCCAGCGGCGCATTGCGCGCGATGATCTCCGCGAGCGCCATCGCGCGCTCGACCTGCTGGCCCGCCGGCACGACTTCCTGCACGAGGCCGATCCGATGCGCCTCGGCGGCGGTGAACTCGTCGCACAGCAACAGGTGATACATCGCATCGCCCCACCCGGCGCGGCTGATATAGCGGAAATGCGCGCCCGCCAGCGGCGCGATGCCGCGCCTGGCTTCCATCTGGCAGAAGCGGCTGTCGTCCGCGGCGATCACGATATCGCCTGCCAGCATCATCTCGATGCCGACGGTGAACACGATACCCTGCACCGCCGTGACGATCGGCTTCCGGCAGCGCTTCGACAATCCGAAGGGATCGACGTTGCCCTCCGGCAGCGGCTTGCGCGTCGCCGTCGGACCGAAGATTTCGGCATGTCGAGACCCGCGGTGAAACTGCCGCCGGCGGCGCAGAGCACGCCGACCCAGAGGCCGTCGTCATTGTCGAGCAGCGTCAGCGCGTCGGACAGCTCAGTCATCATCTCCGGACTGAAGGCGTTCTTCTTCGCGGGATTGTCGATGACGATCTTGAGGATGCGGTCGTGCCGCTCGTGGCGGACCCGCCCTTCGCTCGCGCTGCCGGACATCTGTTCCTCCCTGCTTTGTGACTGGATAATTTCTGGATGATGGTTGTCATTCATATGCATGATGGTCATAATCCAGAAAGAGAGTCAAACAGGGGCTAACCGAGATGGGCCATTCCCAGGCCGACAAGGCCAGGAGCCGTGAGCGTATTCTGAACGAGGCTGCGACACAGATCCGCGGCAAGGGCCTCGACGCGCTCAGCATCGGCGGCCTGATGCAGCAGGTGAAGCTGACCCATGGCGGTTTCTATGGGCACTTCGCCTCACGTTCCGACCTGATCGCCGCGGCGCTCGAACAGGCGCTGAATGCGGGCGAAGCATCGGCTCACGCGGCGCGCGATCCCGACAAGCCGGTCAACATCAACACACTGGCGCGGAGCTATCTCAGCCGCGCCCATCGCGACGCGCCCAAGTCGGGCTGCGCGATCGGCGCGCTGATCTCGGATGTCGGCCGCGCCGACGCACAGTGCCGCGCGGTGATGGAACCGCACATCGAATCCTTCATCGCCAAGGTCGCCGAGACGTTCGGCGACGATGACGACAGCCGGGCAATCGTCGCCGTGAGTGCGATGGTCGGGGCGCTGGCGATCTCGCGTGTCCTCACCGACCAGAAGCGGTCCGATGCCGTTCTGCGCACGGTGCGCGACAGCATCGTCGCGATGGCATCCGACGAATGATTTCGCCCGCGCCGCGGGCACCTTGATGGAGTGAGCCATGAACGACCGATCCGCCCTCGAGCCGACCGCCGTGCAAGGAAGCGTGCTCATCGCCGGCGTCGGCGCGTCGAACGGCCTCGGCGCCGCGATTGCGCGTCGCTTTGCCGCCGGCGGCTATCCCGTCGCGATCGCCGGACGCAACGCCGACAAGCTCGCCGCGACGGCGGCCGAGCTGGCCGCAAGCGGCGCGACGGTCGCGCACGTGGTCGGCGACGCCTCCAGGGCGGCCGATGTCGCGCGCTTCGTCGAGGCGGCCGAGAGGCTCGCACCGCTCGCGATGGCCGTGCACAATGCAGGCTCCAACCGGCCGGCGCCGTTTCTGAAGGTCAGCGAGCAGCGCTTCGAGGAACACTGGCGCGAACATGCGCTCGGCGGTTTCCAGCTCGCACAGGCCGCGATCCCCGCCTTGCTTGCGCGCGGCGGCGGCACGCTGGTGTTCACCGGTGCCAGCGGCTCGCTGCGCGGCAAGGCCAACTACTCGCCGTTCGCCGCCGCCAAGGCCGCGCTGCGCGCGCTGGCGCAGAGCGTGGCACGGGAATTCGGGCCGCAGGGCATCCATGTCGGCCACGTCGTGGTCGATGGCGGTATCGAGGGCGACCGCCTGCTGAGCATGCGTCCGCAATTGAAGGATGAGCGCGGACCGGATGGCATGCTCAACATCGCGGCCATCGCCGACGCCTATTGGGTGCTGCATCACCAGCATCGCAGCGCCTGGACGCTGGAGCTCGACCTCCGGCCGTGGGCGGAGCAGTTCTGAACGCGCTGCGCCGCCGCCCTTCTCGCGCGCGGATATAGGTTGCGATCGGCTGGATTCTTGTCAGCTTATGCGACAAGGTCCGTCGAGATCGCACCCTGTCCCGGGAGAAGGCCATGTCGCAGCCCACGCCGATCCTGCATCATTTCGATCAATCGCCGTTCTCGGAGAAGATCCGCATCATCTTCGGATTCAAGAAGCTCGCCTGGAACTCGGTGCGGATCTCCCGGATCATGCCGCGGCCGGACCTGATGCCGATGACCGGCGGCTATCGCCGCACGCCGACGATGCAGATCGGCGCGGACATCTATTGTGACACCCAGATCATCATCCGCGAGCTGGAGCGGCGCTATCCGACGCCGACGCTGTTTCGGGCGGGCAATGCCGGCATGCCCTGGGCGCTCGGCATGTGGACCGACCGGCCGTTCTTTCAGAACACGGTCAGCCTCGTGTTCGGCTTCATCGGCGACAAGGTCCCGCGGGATTTCATCGAGGACCGCGAGAAGTTGCGCGGCGGCAAGTTCGACGTCGCCGCCATGACTGCGGCGCTGCCGCAGATGCGCGACCAGTTCCGCGCCAATGTCGACTGGATCGAGGCGCAACTCGGCGACGGCCGGCCGTGGCTGTTCGGCGAGTTCAGCCTCGCGGACGTCAGCGCCTACATGAACGTGTGGTACGCGCGGCAGAGCCTCGCAACGATGGACGAGATCATGAAGTCCTTTCCGCGCGTTGCGGCATGGGAGGAGCGCGTCCGCGCCATCGGCCACGGCACGCGCACCGAGATGTCGTCGGCCGACGCGCTCGAGATCGCGGCGAAGGCGCGACCGGAGTCGCCTGTGTTCGGCGACCCCACGGACCCCAACGGTCGCAAGCCCGGCGACGTCGTTGCCGTGATGCCGGATGACTACGGCAAGATCCCGGTGCACGGCGAGATCGTCTCGCTGTCGGCGCAACACATTGCGATCCGCCGGTCGGATGAGCGCGTCGGCGAGGTGGTGGTGCATTTCCCGCGCGCCGGCTTCCTGGTGGTCCCGGGCTGATTGCCGCAGGCTGCTCCCAAGCGGACCTGGAAACGCTGCGTTTCGCAGCGTGACCTTGCCGGCGCCCTGAACCGGCAATAGCTCGAAGGTATCTCCAACCCAAGGCTCCACAGCGCAGGCTTGCGGATCGATCCGCAGCAACCCGACCTTTCGGCCTGCGTGCGATGGGTGGCCCGTGGCGGATGCTCCGCCACGCCGACAACTGGACTGACTATGACGACCTCCGTCGAATTCGGGCTTGATACGTTTGGCGACGTCACCAACGACGCCGCCGGCGTGCCGCTGCCGCATGCCCAGGTGATCCGCAACGTCGTTAACGAAGCGGTGCTGGCCGATCAGCTCGGGATCGATTTCATCGGGCTCGGCGAGCACCACCGCGCCGATTTTGCGATCTCCACGCCCGAGACCGTGCTGGCGGCAATCGCCGCGCGCACCGAAAACATCCGCCTCGGCTCGGCGGTAACCGTGCTGAGCTCGGACGACCCGATCCGCGTCTTCCAGCGCTTCGCCACGGTCGACGCGGTCTCGAACGGCCGCGCCGAGGTGATCCTCGGCCGCGGCTCCTTCACCGAGTCGTTCCCGCTGTTCGGCTTCGACCTCAGGCAATACAACGAGCTGTTCGAGGAGAAGCTCGACCTGTTCACCGAACTGCTGAAGCAGGAGCCGGTGACCTGGCAGGGCAAGCTGCGGCCACCGCTCAAGAGCCAGTCGGTCTATCCGCCGGTCGAGCATGGCCGGCTGAAGACCTGGATCGGCGTCGGCGGCAGTCCCGAATCGGTGGTTCGCGCGGCGCATTACGACCTGCCGCTGATGCTTGCCATCATCGGCGGCGATCCCAAACGCTTCGCACCCTATGTCGACCTGCACCAGCGCGCCTACCAGCAGTTCGGCCGCGAACCGAAGCCGATCGGCGTGCACTCGCCGGGCTATGTCGCCGAGACCGACGCGCAGGCACGCGAGGAGCTGTGGCCGGACTACAAGGTCATGCGCGACCGTATAGGCAAGGAGCGCGGCTGGCCGCCGATGGGCCGCGACGAGTTCGTGGCCGAGGCCGAGCACGGCTCGCTTTATGTCGGCGCGCCGGAAACCGTTGCCCGCAAGATCGCGGCGACCGTCAAGGCGCTCGGCGCGGCGCGCTTCCAGCTGAAATACTCGGCGGGCCCGCTGCCGCACGACAAGCTGATGAAGAGCATCGAGCTCTATGGCAGCAAGGTGGTGCCGATGGTGCGCGACATGCTCGCCGCGTGACGCGCCAGAACCGGCATGACAAAGCAAAACCCCCGGCGTTTTGGCGCCGGGGGCCCTGTTAGATCGCAATCAGATCAACCGGTATTACCAGTTGCGCTGAGCGCGGAGCAGCAACATGTAGGTGTTCTGGTCCTTCAGCTCGTACACAGCGGCCGGCTTGCCGATCCCTGCAGCGCCGGGGAAAGTGAGCGTACCGGCAAAGCTCTGGTCCAGACGGGTGTAGGTGAAGTCGGCCGAGAAGGTCAGGTTCTTCACCGGGGTCCACTGGGTCTGCGTACCGATCTGCGCGATGCTGTAGTCGGGGTTGCAGGACGTCAGGTTGGAAGCGGCACTAAAGAAGTTGCTGAGCGAACCACCCACGCCAGTGCCGGTCGGGCCGCAGAGGTAGCTCTTGGCCGTACCGTTGTAGTTAACCTGGGCCCAGGCACCGTAGATGCTGGTGTTCCAGTTCGGGTTCCAGTTGTGCACGTAGGCACCGCGGAAGCCGTAGGTCGTGATCAGCTGCTGCTGACCGCCGGTCACGAAAATCGAGTCCGGCGCGAGGCCGAAGCCGATGCTCTGGTAGGCACCCGGAACGTTGGTGCCGCCGAAGATGGTGTTCGCACCCGCCGAGCCGGCGAGGTCCTGGATGTTGTAGCGCGTCGCACCGTTGGTGTAAACGCCCTGCAAGTTGATGGTGTCGCCAGGTCCGGTCGGGATGTTCTTGATCGACAGAGCCAACTGACCAGCCCAGCCCCACTTGTCGTCCGGATGACCGGTCACCTCGGTGCCGCCGTAGTAGGCCGCGTGGTTGTTATGCGCGGCGAACGATGCCTGGAACAGACCCCAGGCCTGGTCGACGCGCAGCATCGCGACGAGATCCGGAGCGATCGTGCCAGCGTAGTCGCTGAGGCCGAACGTGTTGGTGTTACCGACAACGCCGAAGGTTGTGGGAGCACCGAGGTTGGCCACACCAGCCTGATAATACTGGGTCTGATCCTGAGCCGACAGAGACAGCGACACGCCGTTGCCGAACTGTGCGGTGTAGGTGAACTGGTTCACACCAGTGATCGTGCCGCCGCCGCCGACGAGACCGTCGTAGCTGTTGCCCGGGTAGTTGGCCCACGGAGCCGAGAACTGCGAGACCGCCTTACCGATGGTGAAGCCCGCGAACTGGATGAAGGCGTAGTAGACGCCGACCGTACCGCCAGCAACTGCGCCAGAGCTGGCGTTGTTCGGAGCCTGAACAGTGCCGATCGGCGAATAGACGGTCGCGCCGTTGCCCTGACCAGCGTAGTTGTCCGTCGTCCAGGAGAACGTCGCATCGAAGAAGGTGCGGACCACGCCGTATTCGGTCGCGGTGCGCGTATCGATGTTCAGGTCTTCACGCGAACGCCAGGTGTAGCCGTTGGTGAAGCGGTTGTTCGCACCACCAGCACCCGAGGTGTTGCCGGTGTGGTCCGAGTTGGTGTTCGCCAGAACGTCGACGCGCAGGTAGCCGCCCAGCTTGATACAGGTGTCGGTGCCCGGGATGTAGTAGAATCCGGGACCATACAGGGAGCAAACCTTCACGTACTCGACCGCTTTGGCCTTGACGGGAAGATCGGCCGCCTGAGCTCCGCCGACCGCGACGAGAGCCGCCGCCGAGCCGAGGATAAGGCTCTTAACCATCTTCATGTTAAACCTCCAAGTTGCTCTATCTCAGGGAAGGTTCCGGATCCGCCGGGTAGAACACCCTCAGGTTGGTTCCCTTGTCCCTTAAATCCCCGCTTAGTCGCTTCGCGCCTTCGGACACACCCGCATGAACGCGAGGGACTTAAGCGAACCACCTAGAACGGGACGACCTCGGGATGCCCCCCTCCGTCGTAGTTCCATATGAGACAGAAGGCCCCCGATCACGCAACAAAAGACCGCTCGGTTTGCGGCGAGTTGCGGCTGTTTTCGGGCAAATGTTGCACAAATATCACGGGCATTTGAACTGCGACGCTTCGGCAAGTTATTGAAATACAATATGAATATTCCAGTTACCGTTATCGGGCACAAGGTTGGGCAACACCGCGCGGAACGGTGCGCAAAACGGGTAGTCCTACGGAGAAAGCGAAAGCTGAAGCCGGCTTCGGCAGCGCTGATTCCGGTATCCGGGCACAGCATTTCGGCCCAAAACGCCGCGATTTGAACAACATAACCCGCCCCAAATACCGTCGACTCGCGCCTGGAAGGGGGCTTTCCGATGGCTCGGAGCAGGCCGAATGACGGCAGGCGGTTTGCCACGGATGTGCAGTAACGATGCTACATGTCACTGGGATGTCAGCGCACAGAATCGGTCGATTTGTTCTCCGCAGCCCCGACGCGCTGAAATATCTCTGCTGTGCGCGGCGCACCCACATGGCTCGTCTCCGACGGAGTCACGTCGCGCTCACTCGTCCAGAATGTCCAGGAGATCCTCGATCCGCTCGAAAGGCGGCTCGTGTATGTTGTCCGAATAGAAAACGCGATCGCCGTCGCGCTCGAGCGATCGTGCCCTGGATTTGGGCAGCCGTCCGGGGAGGAACGTCGCCGCGACCGCCTCCGGCCCGACGTCAAGCCTCACGATCCCGCGCCGCTTGCAATCGATCCTGAGCCTCGCCGCGGCGAAGAAATCCCGACCCGCCGACGGCAGCCTGCCGAAGCGGCGCGAGGTCTCTTCCTCGAGATCTTCCAGATCGTCCTCGCTCCGGCACCTCGCGGCACGGCCATAGATTTCAAGCCGCACGGATTCCGATTGCACATAGCTCCTGGGCAGCAAATCCGCGAGCGGAAGGTTGAGATCGGGCACCCACAGATCGGCGGACCGGTCGTTGGTCTTCTCCGAGGCTTGTTTCAGAAGGTGGCTGTACAGCACCGGCCCGAAGACCTGCACGTGGCCGGATTGTCGTTCCGAAAGCAGATCCCCGGCGCCTCTGAGGTCGAGATCCCGCTCGCTGATCGCGAAACCGGCGCCCGGTCTGCTGAACTCCTCCAGAACGGCCAAACGCTTTCCGGATTGTTCCGAACTGGATTCGGTCAGCATGTATGCGAAGGCGCGTGTCCCGCCGCGTCCCACCCGGCCTCTCAGTTGATGGAGCTGTGCCAGACCGAACTTTTCCGGCCAGCAGACCACGATGGTGTTCGCCCTCGGGATGTCGAGACCGCTTTCCACGATGTTGGTCGCCAGCAGAACGTCCGCCTCGCCTTCGACGAAACTCATCATTCGATCGTCCAGTTCGTCGGCGGGTAGCTTGCCGTGCAAGCAGACGATGCGGAGCTCCGGGGCCATCGACTGCACGCGCGCCAGCATCGGATCCAGATCCTGGATGCGCGGACAGATCAGGAAGCTTTGCCCGTGACGTCGCTGCTCGCGCAGCAATGCGGCGGCAATGGCAGCGTCCGAGAGCGGAGCGATCTTGGTCGCGACCGGAAGCCGATGAACGGGCGGGGATGCGATCACGCTAAGCTCCCTGAATCCTGCAAGGCCCGCCGCAAGCGTGCGCGGGATCGGCGTGGCACTCATCCACAGCGTATGGGCGCCCTTCGCCAGCCCTGAAAGCCTCGCCTTCTCGGCTGCGCCGTAGTGCTGCTCCTCGTCGACAATGACCAGGCTCAGCTTGGCGAATTTCACGTCCTTCGATGCGATGGCCTGCGTGCCGACCACGACCTTCATTTTTCCGCTTCGCAGGCCCTCCTTGGTCTCCTTGATCTCCGGCGACGACGTCGCCCGCGACAGGCTTCCCACTTCGATCCCGAGCGGAGCAAACCGCTTGCGGAAGGTTGCGACGTGCTGTCTTGCCAGAACAGTCGTCGGCACGACGACGGCAACCTGCTTGCCCGACAACGCAACGGCCGCCGCCGCGCGCAAGGCCACCTCGGTCTTGCCAAATCCGACGTCGCCGCAGACGACCCGATCCATCGGATGACCGGACGCAAGATCATCCAGGACGTCGCGAATTGCCTTCGCCTGGTCGACTGTCGTGAAATAGGGAAAGCGCGCGACGAACCGCTCATATGCGGGACCGGGAGCGACCAGCTTGGGCGCGCGCCGGCGGCGCCGTTGCGCGATGTGTTTGGCAAGCGCCTTGGCGGCCGTTTGAATTTCCTGCTCCGCCTTGGTACGGCGCGTCCACCACGTACTGCCATCGGCCCTGTCCAGTGCCAGCTTGCCGAGCTCCGCGGCATACGGCCAGATCAGCGCAAGATCGGCCGGCGGAACGAGGACGGCATCATCCCCCGCAAAGGCCAGCCTGATCATCTCGCGCGACGATCCCTTCCCCATATCGAGGGTCTGCAAGCCATCGAGCACGGCCAGCCCGCGCTGCAGATGCACGACGACCGCGCCGCGCTCCGGCACGTCGGGATGATCGAAAGCCGAACTCCAGGCTCTGGCCATGGGCTGCGGATGATGCGCCCTGCTGCCGAGCACGTCGGTCGCCGTCACGACGACGAGCGGCTTGCGTCCTGAGCCGATGAAGCCTGTGTCGAAGTCGGCCAACAGCGCGCCTTCGCCGCCCCGCCCTTTCGCCGCCTCGTTCCAGTCGGCGAAGCGCTCCGCCTTGATCCCGCTCATTCGCTCCATCGCGCGCAGATCGTCCTCGACCGCCGCGACAAAGAGCAGCCGCGATCCGCTGCGCTGCGTGTCGGCGACAAATGCGCGAAGAGCTTTCCGCGACGAAGCGACCTTCGAGAAGTCGGGCGTGGCGATGAAGGCCGCCTTTCGAGGCAGCGAGCTCATCCGTTTGGCCAGCCGTTTCCAGTCACTGGGCCCCAGATACTCGCGCTCCGCCTCCCTGCGGCCGGCCGCCTCCTTGATCGTGCTCAGCCAACTATCGGCGTGGCCCGAAACCCCTGCGTCCGCGATCCAGTGCGCGCGCTGGCAATAATCCGGCAGCGCCGCCCGCTGGACCCGCTTGCCTTCCAACGCGATCCGTTCGGACATCGGGTCGATGTGCAGTTCCTCCGCGTCGAACACGACGTCGTGCTCGTCCGGATCGACACCTGCGATTCTGCGGATCACGCCACCGGAATGCTCAATTCTGAACGGCCCCAGCGCGCCCGCCGGAAATACCTCGAACGTCATTCCGTGGAAGAGAGCGCTGCCGGGATAATCCGCCTCTTCGTCGAGATCGTATCCCAGAGCTTCCAGACGATGCTTGAGTTCCTGCTCGGAGTAGTCCGCGCCCACCTTCAAGCTGATGCTGAGGCGCGCTGAGCTCGCGGGCAACGGCAACCGCTCCATGATCGCCTCCGCCGTCGACACCAGGAAGACCGGCTTCTTGCTCCTGGCGAGGCGCCTCAACACCGAACTGCGCCTGCCGGCGATCTCTCGTGACGGCTCCAGCCCGTCAAAGGGCAAGGTGTTCAGCCGCGGGAATACCAGCACCTCGAGCGAGGGATCGAGCGAATACAGCACGCTGCCGAGGCGCTCGGCCCTGTTCTCGCTTTCCGCAAGGAAAACGACGCCGTCCCGCCCGGACTTCTTCCATTGCTCGAGAAGATGGAGCGCCAGCATGCCGAGCGGTGAGGAAGACGAGATTGGGGAACGCGCCGATCCCTTGCTTTTCTTCTTCGCGCCAGCAGCAGCGCGGGCCTTCTTGGTATTCGCCACGTCAGATCCGTCGTTGTGTCGTGAGTCATCGCCCGTTGACCTGGATCTCCGGGCGACTCGGGGCTTGTCGCCCGCCGCCATGGAAACGAAAGCGGCACCGATTTCCAGCTGGCCGGCCCAATCCGCCCGACATGGCGGCGGGGGCTGGCTGGAAAAATCGATTCGTCTATCGAAATCAATGGCTTGTTCATTGGCTGGCGACGCAGTCCCGATCGCACCAGTCTCCGGCCCAATTCCCTGCAAACTGGGAATTTTTCAGGGAATTTTGCATTTTGGGAGCTTCCATAGGTGCCTCCTCGTCAAGAAAACCCATGGTGTTGCGTGTGTCTGTGCCGAATTCCCTAATCGACTTAACAGGGAATGAGCTTCGAAGAGCAGGGGATTCTTTGCATTAACAGGAGTGCTATAGGCCACTTGCGGACTTTGATGATTATGTCCGCGGTGGCCGCTCGCAGCCGTCATTCCGGCATTCCTACGCCACGCAATCCATCAATCAGCAGGTCGAGCATCCAGGATACCTGAGTGATCGAAGGGTACGCGATCGCCTCAGCGATGAGTTGGGTTGGCGCTGCATCGGGGATCCACACTCCAGTCTCGCTTCGTCGCGCTCGCCGGCGTGCCAGAGCGCGGCGACCAGGAAGCGCCGAGGGGCGGTCGCCTCCGGAGTCGTGGCGATCGAACGGCGCGCACTTCGACGGAAACGGCGGCCCACCAGCAGAGCCACGCTGCGCGCCGAATGGACATCCGACTGCAGGGCGAAAGCGGATCCAACCGCTCGGCTTCGATCAGTCGCTGCAGCGAGCGCTCGGTGTCGCCGTTCCACGCTCACACCCAGTCACCCAGCCGCCACGCTTCAGCGCTGTTGGGATTGATCTGCAGGGAAAGATCCAGCAGCGCGCCACCTTCGGCATGTTCTCCGCCGACCACCGCTAGCAGATGTAGCCCCTGTGGCTCTTTGGTCGCAGTATACTTCTTTTTCCTGGAAAATGAATGCTGGCTGAATCTACATGGTGAGCCCTGCTCGCTCCAGGGTTACGCTGTCCCCGAGTTGTATTCGGAGGCGACACACTTGGGGGCACAATATGACAGTGAGAATCGCACTGGCCGCGGCGAAAAGCGGGCAGAAAAGCTCAGCACATCGACGCAGACTTGCCGCTGCAATCGTCTTGGCGCCCGCGATCATGTTTTTTTCCGATGGTGCGTTGGCCGATGAAGGCGGCGTAAGCTTCTGGGTGCCCGGCTTCTTTGGAAGCCTCGCGGCCACGCCGCAGCAGCCGGGTTGGTCGCTGGCGACGATCTACTACCACACTTCCGTATCCGCTGGCGCCGACGTCGCCCGCGCGCGTGAATTTACGCTTGGCAGGGTTCCGACCAACGTTACCTTAAACGCAAATTTGAATTTGAACGTCAAGGCCACTGGCGACCTCGGCTTTGTAATCCCGTCGTATGTATTCGAGACGCCAGTGCTCGGCGGCCAGGCGTCGGTGTCCCTCATCGGAGCCTATGGCGTCGTCGGCACAAGCCTGGCGGGGACCTTGTCCGGCGTGGTCACGGCGCCGCCGTTCGGCAGCATTCCTTTCGCGCGGTCCGACACCATCAGCGACACGACATGGGGCTTTGGGGATCTGATACCACAATTCGCATTGCGCTGGAACGCCGGCGTCCACAACTACATGACCTATATCACCGGCGACATCCCGGTTGGCGCTTACCAATCCACGCGCCTGTCGAATATCGGCATCGGACACGGCGCAATCGACGCCGGCGGCGGCTACACTTATTTCAATCCGCAGACCGGCCATGAGTTTTCGGGCGTGCTCGGCTTCACCTATAATTTCAAGAACACTGCGACGCAGTATCAGAACGGCGTCGACATGCACTTCGACTGGGGTGCATCGCAGTTCCTCTCGAAGCAGGTCATGGTTGGGCTCGTGGGCTACGTCTACAAAGAACTCGGCTGCGACAGCGGTTCAGGCGACCGTGTCGGCTGCTTCCAGTCCCAGGTGGTTGGCGTCGGTCCACAAATCGGGTTCCTATTTCCGGTCGGCGACATGCAGGGCTATCTCAACTTAAAAGCTTACGGGGAGTTTGCCGCGGAAAGCCGGCCAGCCGGCTGGAATACCTGGGTCACCTTCTCTATCTCGCCGCCTGCACCCGGAGCGCCTCCGACGACAAAGCCCATCGTCAGAAAATATTAGAGCGAAGCTGCCGAGGATGCTGGACGAATCCCTCTCGCTGATCTGCTCAACCGTGTCGGTGAAGAGATCAGCTTTTCGGAAAATGTCCGGCGGGGCATTAGTTGCTGCACCGTACGCAGCAGCTCTAACGGCACCCGCATAAATGCACCGCGCTGGCTAGCTAGTGATCAATTTCGCACCGCGGCGAAATGACACGATGTGCCAAACGGACATGGCCCTTTATTCGATCACTTCATCGGCGCGATGAGCAGAAGCGGCGGGATGGCGAGGCCGAGCGCTAGCTCGCTGACGCGGCAAAAGGCGCGTCGGTCGTCGGTCATGTCCAGACAGCATTGCAAGTGAAGCGGTTGCAATCCCGGTAAACGTCCCGACACTCGAAGGATGGTACTGGCTGCAAGGACAGGCAGTTGCGATATCGCGCAGGACCGACGTTTATGCATTGGAGTTTAGTGGTTCGGGCCGCTGCCAAGGTGAAAGAGGCGAGATCGGCGTTGCGGGCATCTAGTGTTCCCGCACTCAAAGATAGAAGCATTGCAGAAAGTACAGAAACGATCGCAATCGACCGCTTGCTATCCTCGCAAACGCGCCTGCTCGTCAGCACACGCTTTTCCCTAAAGGGCAATATCGCACGGACACCGTGCCGTGGTGTCGTGCGCTCGCTGATGTTGTTTGGTTGGGATCCCGACGAGGGAGGGTTGCGATGAGCATCCATTGCTGGATCGAATCTGTGGCGGAAATGGCTCGGCAGACGGTATCGAGACCGCCTCGCTCGGCGAGCGCCACGACTCGCTCCCTTCAGAGAGAGAGCACTGGTCGATCAATTGACCATGGGCCGAATCTACATAGCGACGCCCTACCAATGCAACTTTGAAGCCTCGTCACAGTCAACCATGCGAGGTTAGATTCATGCTATTGCCGTTCGGAAAGCACCGACACCGATATCTGAGGTTTCTCGCCACCGTGATCGCGGGCTATGTCGTCGTCAGCTATCTGATTTTGCCCGCGACCTGGTCCCGGATCGAGCATGAGCCCGGACTGTCAAAGCAAACGATGGTCACGTCAACGGCCCAGGGCATACCAGGAGACGCGATCAACGTCGGTCTCGTCGGAACGCGCGAAGACGTCGTTTCCGCATTTCATGCCGCTGGCTGGTTTCCTGCCGACCCGATCACGCTGCGGACCAGCCTGGAGATCATCGGCAGCGTGGTGTTCGACCGGTCCTACAAGGATGCCCCTGTCAGCCCACTCTATTTTGATGGACGGCGTGAGGATCTCGCTTTCGAAAAGCCGGAGGGGGTAAGCGCGGACCGCCGTCAACACGTCCGGCTTTGGTTGGTGCTACAGAGCGGCGCCGAAGCGAGTCCCGTATGGCTCGGATCGGCGAGCTTTGATAGCGGGGTTACCCTGAGCCGCGATACCGGTCAGGTCACGCACAAGATCGCACCAAATATCGACGATGAGCGTGACCGCCTGATTACCGGGCTGGACCGGGCCCGGATGGTAACAAGCATATACCAGATCAACGGGATTGGCCCCACTCTGAATGGCCATAATGGCGAGGGGGATCCTTATTATACCGACGGCGAGATCTGGATGGCGAAACTCGTTGCGCGGGGCGAGAAAGCCACCACACCTGCGAAACTTCTGCCAGCCCCGGCATTGATTCAGCTGAAGGACAAGATGTTTTCGCTGGCCTCTAACGTGGGAGGTTAGTGCTTTCACCAGGGACGACTTTCAACCGCCAGCGCTAATCTTGCCCCTGCGGTGCCCCATCAGATCATGAGGCTGTGCGCGGCCAGAGCGGCGCCGAATCAACCGCCGGGACGGCTAGCGAGCCCATTGACCGAGCTGTAGGCACGTCAGCAGACTGACGTAACTTGGTGCCCGATGCTCTCGTGCGGGATGCACTGCGCCTTGCTCGAGGCCGGAAATTTGGATCATTGGGTCGCGAGCAGCTGCCGCGCCCTCTTTTATCATTTATGCAGGTCTTGGTTGTCTGATCAATGGTGAGCCCGGCCGTCGCAGCGACGCCGAGTTTACAGCTCCGAACAATGTCGAATGCCGGCACCCGATCGGCCATGGCGACCACGAGTTGCGAACTAAGAGCAATCATTGAGATTAAAGAGGCTATCTGTACTCCCGCTCGTATTTTCCTCCGCTCCCCAGCGAATGTTTGGAACCATTTTAATTTGCGAAAACCGACCGGTGCTGGCGATGTCTCCCGCAAGCAGCTGGTTTCTCGCGGTGGTCCGTTTGGAGGTTACCCGCCGCTGCGTGAGCCGCCGATCGCATTTTCGATGGCGGCAAATAAGGAACTGTCCTGTAAGGGTTTCAGTAGGAAGGCAACCAGACCAGCATCCTCGTAACGCTCGCGCAAGGCAGAGTCGCCATGAGCTGTAATCATGATCGTCGAGATTCGAATGCCGTTACGCACCAAGTGCTGGTGAAGCTCCAAACCGTTCATCACGGGCATCTGGAGATCGACGATCACGCATTCGGGAAGGCCATGCGGCAAGGCCGCAAGGAAATCCTGCCCCGATTCATATGTCTTTACATCGAAGGCGCGGGACCGTAGCAACCGGGCCAAAGCTTTGAGCACGGCAGGATCATCATCGACCACGGCAATTCGGGGGGCAATTTGCGCCATAAACGATTATGGCTGCGGCGTTGGTCACCCGTCGAGTTGACCGTTGGGCCAATAAGCCCGGTTTCCTATTTCGAGATTTGGGCCTTCTCCGCCAGGCGGACGAGATCCGCCACGGTGCGCACGCCCAGTTTCTCCATCATCCGGCTGCGATGAACCTTGATGGTTTTTTCGACCGTACCCAGATCGCCGGCAATTTGCTTGTTGAGCCGCCCCGCGACAACATGCGAGAGCACTTCCCGCTCGCGTGGGGTCAACGTTCTGATTTTCGCCTCGATCGATTCCAATTCGGAGCTATGCTGACGCACCTCGGCCTCGCGGTTTTGGGCGCGTCGTATGGCTTCGAGCAGATCAGTGTCCTTCATCGGTTTCGTGAGGAAATCTACGGCGCCTGCCTTCATGGCACGCACACTCGTGGGAACGTCACCCTTGCCAGTAATGAAAATGATCGGCCTATAAGAGCCTCCGGCGGTCAGCGCCTGCTGGAGTTCGAGGCCGTCGAGACTTGGCATCGCAACATCCAGTACGGCACAGCCGGGGATTGCCGGATCGTGCTGATCGAGAAATTCCTGCGGACGCGCATACGATTTGACCTCATAACCCCCGGCGCGGAGCAATCGTGACAGCGCCTTGAGTACGCCAACATCATCATCGACGAGATAGACAGTAAATTTATCCATCACATCACCTCGTTGTCTCCAGACCTGGCACTGAGAAGCCCGCAATTGCACCGTCGTTCTGGTCGTTGACCAGAGTCAGCTTGCCGCCATGCGCTTGTATGATCGTCGAACAGATCGTCAGTCCCAGACCGAGACCATGCTGCTTGGTCGTGTAGAATGGCTCGAACAGGTGTCCATTTGCCGATAACGGTATGCCGTGGCCTCGATCTTTCACCCGCACTTCAACGCTTCCGGTCGGCTTCTCGTGGGTCGAAATCAAAACAGACCGCTTAGCCGTCGGGGTCGAGGCCATCGCATCCATCGCGTTCATGACGAGATTGAGCAAGACCTGTTGCAATTGGATGGGATCGCCCGACGTCATGGGCAAGTTGTCTGCCAGTTCGAGCTTCACGTTGACATCGCGCCTGATCAACTCACTGTTGAGCAAGCCGATAGTGGAATTGATAAGATCATTGAGTTTGACGCTTTCCGCTTTCCGTTCGCCTTTCCTTAACAGGCTGCGGAGTCGTCGAATGACTTCCCCGGCCCGGTTGTCTTCGTGAACAATCTCCTCGAGTGCGTCACGTACCTCGGCGAGGTCCGGGGCTTTTTGTGCCATCAGATGGAGCGCCGCCTGCGCATTCGAAAGTATCGCAGTAAGTGGTTGATTGATCTCGTGGGCAATCGAACCGGAGAGCTCGCCGAGCACAGATACGCGCATCAGATGCTCCACCTCCTGACGCTGCAGGGCAGCCTCAGCCTCCGCAAATTTCCGATCGGTGACGTCGATGAAAATGCCGCCGAGCTGATGAGATTCGCCGCCATGTTCTGCATAGTAGCGGGCTCGCATGCGTACCCAACGCACCTCGTCGCGCGGCAGCAGGATACGGATGTCGCTGATTTCAGCTTGTTTCGCGTCGAACGCCCCTCGCAGCGCAGAGGTTGCAATGCCAAGATCATCCGCGTGCACCGCTGCCAGAAACGCTTTGCGCGTCAGCGGCATGCCGGGCACTATCCCGAACAGCGTCCTGCAATGCTCGGACGCCCAAAACTCATCGGTGTTTCGGTCAAACTGCCAGAGCCCGATGTTCGCGGCAGCCGCCGCAAACGTCATTCGCTCCTCGCTCTCCTTAAGCAGATTTTCGACGCGCAGCCTTTTGCGCCGCTGAATCAGCAAGGCGCCCACGAACAGGGATTGCAGGCCGAAGATGAACAGCGTCGAAAGAACCGTGCCGCGATGCTCATCCCAGATTGTAGGACTTTTGAACAGAACGCTGGTGCCGGGAGGCAAGTTGTGCTCGCGCAGGCTCCACCGCTCCATCGCACGATAATCGACCCGGTATTGCCCTGGGTTTGTTCTGGGAGCGAGCGCGGTCGGATCCCTGCCCTCCATGATTTCGATCGCCATGTCCGCCGCGGCAACGCCCACTGACTCGAACGGCTCGACGAACCCGCCAACGGCACCGTTTCCAAGGAACGTGTCGTAAGGCGCGTAAACCGGCGCAGGCGAAACGGCCGACAAGGCGGTTGCCACTTCGGCGGGGATAAAGGCCCCGCCGTCGCCGTCGGCAAATACCGTAAGGAGGATCACGATCGCGTCTTGGGGTATCTTTGACACCTCCCCGACCAGCTTCGCATACGGAAGCTCGAACAGGTATGTCACGTCGAACTTGCGCTCGCGGCTTTCGAGCGTCGTTCGAGCAATCGCTTGCCACCGGCGATCAGTATCCCCACTTCCGGCGATAACAAACAGGCGGCTGGCTTCCGGTTGGAGCCGTTCCGCGAGCTCTACCGTCCTGTCGAGATTGAAGTCGCTAACGATCCCCGTCACCTGAGGCGGCGGTCGCACGGCAGCATAGGTCTGTGGCGAGATGGACGTAAACACCACAGGCACATTCGGCGCGATCTCGTCGCGGTGCTTCATGATAAACGGTAACGCAGCGCTGCCGAGCGTCATCACCAGGTCGGGTGGCCGTTGCGCATATTTATGTCGGAGAAACGTCACCGTTCGAAGTTCGTTTGCCGGGTCCTTGTTGCGCGCCAGATCAAGAAATTCTGCATCTATTTCGACTTTTTGCGGGGAGCGCTCCAGCAACCGCTTTCGTGCGGCCTCCGCGATCGCAGTGGTAGCGGGAAATGTATAGTTGAAGGCGTGCAGCATCAGAACGCGCCGGGGCTCCGCGGCGCGCCCGTCCACCGCGAACAAGAAAAGGAGCACCATGCTCCACAAAACTGGGTGCGCCCTACTCATTCCGTCATTCCGGAAACGGCCGCCATTTCAAAATACTACAGTACGAAATTCACAACCGGCTCGCCTGGTAAGCGAGGATGCGCGATCGCCAAGTGCAATCTTAGCACGCTTTCGTGATCGTTGTCGCTTCAAACGAGTGGAATTTTGTTAACAAAATCAATCGGTAGAAGTTTTTTATTCGGATCGCCCCCGTGCTGTTGACCGCGCCTGGCACACGCATTCCGAGCCGAAAGTACTTCATTTGCGTTTAAATCAATCTGCGGCAACAAGCGATGTCACGATTTGTCGCGAACGAATATGACCTCGAACTTCTGCTTTACGACGACCTGGTCGTAGATGCCCGTTAGCCGATCTTTTGCCACATCATAGCTGAGTGTGTAGGTAGAACCGTTATAGCCGGCGGCGCGTAGCTCAAAAAACAATTTGATACTGTTGCCATCGCTCGTAGCCACGGCCGTGTGAAAAGGCAGTGGCCTCGGGTTGGCATAACTCGCATCAAGTTTGCCGTCGACGCTTACGGCATTGATGGTGATCACGTAGCCTCCCTGCAGGCGCACCCAACAGCCGGGCAGCACACTAAATGCCGCTTTCGTCGTGGATTCAGTCGGCGGGCGGGACGTCTCTGGCGAAGGCCGCTGCGCTTGCGCCAATGCAGAATTTACAATCATCGACAGGCCAAGGACTGCGAGCGGTATTGAGTTCATGTGTTTCGTCCGATCCGGCTTCATAGTTGCGTTGTTCGATTCTAGCCAAATGTTCGAGTTTACTTATCGCTCAAGGCGCCAGGAGCCATCCCAATTTTCAGTGGGAGGATCCACGGTCAATTTATTGAGGCGATTGACGAAAGCTGCGGACGGGCCATCATTAGGGCGATCGCGAGCGCCGCCTCAAATACACGACGCGATTCATCCCATCGCCGACCCCTGTAGCTGGCGAGCCCGTCCGAGTGTGCTCACCCTTGCGCCCCATGAGGGCAACAAGCGCCCGATCTCCTCGTTTAGATGTCGTCGCGAATCTTCAACCGTCGCATCGAGTCGGGTTTGAAGCCGGGCCAGGGCAACCGTGTCGCCGGACTGGGCCTTCTTTTCTATCAGGCCGCTGATACGCTTGCGGGCTCCGCGGATTTCGCTCGCGAATTCATCACTCTTTGCTTCAAGCTTGGCGCGAATAGCGGCGACGTCACCGGATTGCGATCGCGTCTTGCTAATAATGACGCGTCGCAGCTCGAGCCCCCGCTCAACCGAACGAATGTTGGCTCGTGCGAGATTTCGATAGGCAGGAATGTAGCTCTCAGTAAGTTCGTCAAGTTGGTCGCCAACCTGAACTATTGAGGCCATGGACAAAACGGCTGTGATGGTCATGAGCGCAATCAATACTACAGCCATCTCCATGATCTTCCGCCGGCTCGAGAGGCTAATCAATGTTCTGGCCTCCTCCAAGGTATACCGTCCCCTTGGCGTGGACGGCGAGAGTGGAGGCCGTCCAAACGACGTGCGGTAACTTACAGCACACTCAACGGATAAACATTGGACCTGAGACCAAGATCGTCTTTGCCGTCATCCGCGCGGCGGCGGCGGCGGCAAGTGTGCGATATGAGAGCTCGATGTTGGACCACGGTCCAATAGCCTGCGCGTGCCACTTTTTCCTAGAGTGCCACCGGTCTGCTCACGTGTCGATCGATTGGTTGGAGGCAACGCTTGATGACAGCCCCTTTTCCTGCAGCCGCGCTCAAGTCAGAAGTCGGCATTTGTGACAGTCCATCGCACATCGATAAGATGATCTGGATACCCGGCGGCACTTTTCGCATGGGATCGGACAAGCATTATCCGGAAGAAGCGCCGGTACATCGCGTCACCGTGGACGGCTTCTGGATTGATCGCCATCCAGTGACGAACCGGCAATTCAAGGCGTTCGTCAAGGCTACCAACCACGTCACCCTCGCCGAGATTGCGCCCGATCCGAAGGACTATCCCGGGATCCTACCGCACATGGTCTACGCGGGCTCCCTGATGTTCTCCCCGCCCGCGCATCCGGTCAGTCTCCGGGACTTCAGCCAGTGGTGGACCTTCGCCCAGGGCGCGGATTGGCGGCATCCCTCTGGACCCGGGAGCAACATCCGCGGGCTGGACGATCATCCAGTCGTGCATGTGGCCTTCAGCGATGCGCTCGCCTACGCGAAATGGGCTGGCCAGGATTTACCAACCGAAGCGGAATGGGAATTTGCAGCGCGCGGCGGGCTCGACGGCGCCGAATTTGCGTGGGGCGATGAATTCACGCCGGCCGGCCGTCACATGGCCAATACCTGGCAGGGTGAATTTCCCCGCCAGAACGCCGCAGACGACGGCTTCGAGCGCACTTCGCCGGTCACGGCGTTTCCACCGAACGGCTACGGGCTGTTCGACATGATCGGCAATGTCTGGGAGTGGACAGCCGACTGGTATTCCCCCAGGCATGAGGCGGATGTGACGAAGGCCTGCTGCATCCCGGAGAATCCGCGCGGCGGGCGTGAGGCCGACAGCTATGACCCAAGAACAACCAACGTGAAGATTCCACGGAAGGTCATCAAAGGCGGCTCGCATTTGTGCGCGCCGAATTACTGCCGACGCTACCGGCCGGCAGCGCGTCACGCGGAGCCGGTTGATACTTCCACGAGTCATCTTGGCTTTCGATGCATCAGTCGGGGAGTTCCCAATGCATCATAAACAGGAGAGCGTAGCCATGTTGAGTTCTATATTGCCCGACGAGCCGTCGCCCCCTACTGGAACGCCACCCCGCAAGACATCTGGCTGGCTCAAGGGGACCTGCGCCTCGCTGCTCAGCACGACGATGCTGATGGCGTTGTCCGGGCCGGTCAGCACGCCGGCCTTGGCGCAAAACCAGCAAAAACCAAACATTCTCTTCATCATGGGTGACGACATCGGCTGGATGCAGCCGAGCATCTACCACCGCGGATTGATGGTCGGGGAGACGCCCAACATCGATCGCATCGGCAACGAAGGCGCGATGTTCACGCACTATTACGCCGAGCAGAGCTGCACGGCCGGGCGTACGGCCTTCTTAACCGGCATGCAGCCCGTTCGCGTCGGCATGGTCTTGCCGGAAATTCCCGGTAGCCCATCCTATCTGCGGACGGGGACGCCGACGCTTGCCAAGTTCCTGCTCGATCTCGGCTACACCACCGGCGAGTTCGGCAAGAACCATCTCGGCGACCACACCGAGTCGCTGCCGGCTGCGCAAGGCTTCCAGGAATACTGGGGCTATCTCTATCACCTCGACGCCATGCAAGGGGTGAGCTTCCCCGACATCAACAAAACCGCGACCCAGCAGACCCTTGCGCCGCCATGCAAGAACACGCCGATCCCCGGCGTGGCTGAGGTCCCCGGCGCTGTAGATCCCAGGACCACGGTTTGCCTGACGCCGCCGCGTCCGATGCTCGCCTGCAAGTCCTCGGACGGCACCGCAAAGAACATGACCTGCAAGGATGAGGGCCCGCTGACTCTCGAGCGATCCAAGACCGTGGACGAAGAAATCTCGGCCAAGGTCGTTGACTTCCTCGATCGCAACGACCCGAAGAAGACCAACAAGCCGTTCTTCGCCTGGTACAACCCGGCGCGCATGCACATCACGACGGTGTTGCCGGACAAGTATCTGAACATGGTGGGCGAGCCCGGCGGCAAGGATTGGGGCGTCAACGAAGCCGGCATGAAGCAGATGGATGACAACATCGGCGTGGTGCTCAAGAAGCTCGAAGACATGGGCCAACTCGACAACACGATCGTCGTCTTCACCACCGACAACGGCGCCGAGACCATCACCTTCCCGGACGGCGGCGTCACACCGTTCAAAGGCGGCAAGCTGAGCACCTGGGAGGGCGGCATGCGCGCCCCGATGGTGATTCGCTGGCCCGGCGTCATTAAGCCCGGCACGGTCAAGAACGAAATGTTTTCCGCCCTCGACTGGCTCCCGACCCTCGTCGAGATCGCCGGCGGGCCCAAGGGCGACGCACTGAAGCAACAGGTCGAGGCCGGCTATCCTAATATGGTCAAGACCACCCTCGACGGTGTTAATCAGATCGACTATCTGAGCGGCAAGTCCGACAAGTCGGCCCGCGACCACTTCCTGTATTACTCCGGCAAGGAGCCGTCGGCGGTCCGCTACAAGAACTGGAAGATGTACTTCGCGATGGTGTCGGACTCACCAGCTGGCTTCATTGCCGGTGTGCAGCCCTACTCCTGGACCCAGGTCGTCAACATCAAGCGCGATCCTTTCGAAACCTCCGTTGGTACACAGCTGAAGACGTTGTTCGGCATGGCCGGGGCTATTGCTTCTCCGTCTACTGCCTACGTCTATGATTGGAACATGCTGCCGATCGGCCAGCAGCTGTGGCTCAGGCACCTGGAGACCTTCATCAAATTCCCGCCGCTGCAGGACCCGGCCAGCTACAACCTGGAACAGGTCATGCAGCGAGTGAAGGACATGAAGACGGCCGGCCGAAGCGACTAGCTGCGAACGTCGGGCCGCGATCGCAGAACAAGAATAAAAGCGGCCGGTCCAAAAGGACCGGCCAATTCCCAGAAATTTCGATGAATCCGCCTTCCGTGCAATCAAGAGACCATGAACCCGTCCCATGCGTTTGGGCGGCGAAAGTATGGAGTTGCTCATGACCAGGAAGAATCGAACCGGCTGCATGATCATCGCCCTCCTGCTCAGCGGAGCGGCACCGGCCCTGGCCCAGACCACGCCGCCTTCGACGCCGCAGCACGAGCCGCTGCAGAAGACGATCGGTCAAGCAAAGCCGGAGATTGTGCCGTCGTTGATCGTAATGAACGCCCGCGGCGCCAGCCTGCAGGGTGGACAGCTCACACTCAACGGCGTGGCACCGAATTCGATCGTGTTCGCGGACCGGCCGGTGCGGGCAGCGGGTCATTCGCTCACGACCGACTTGCTGGAGGAATGGTCGAAGGGCAATGACAGCGATGAAAGCTTTGCCAACGATCCGCCGAACGCCACCGTCTCGGTGTTCAGCAAGGATGGATCGAAAATCCGCGACGCTGTGGTGGTGCTGAAGACGGCGAAGCTCGAGGGCGACCGGCTGACCTTCGACGTGGATGTGCTCGAAGGCGAACTGACCGGCGGCGACGGGTCGGCAGCACTCTTCATCGACCGCTTCGGCTTTGGCGGCTTTCACGCTGGTGGATTCCACGCCGGCGGCGTGGGCGGCTTCCACGCTGCGGGCTTCCGCGGCGGCTACGCGCGGGTCGGAAGTGTCGGCGTCTGGCGTCGTCCCTACGTTGCTCGCGGCGCTTGGTATCGCGGCGGTTATGGTGCGGCAGCGGTCGGCGCCGCAGCGGTGGGTGGGGCTGCGCTGGGTGCGGCGGCAGCCAGCACCTATCCCTACTGCGGCTATTACCCCTACCCGCCCTGCTACTGAGGACTGCGGCCCCGAGTAGCGCACATCGGTGCGATCGGGATGGAGAGTAAATCAGAAGGTTACTTGTCATGAGCGTCGTCAGGAACGCATGTGTCGGTCTTCTCACGTCGCTCGCCGCCGCGACGGCGCTGGTCTCGCCGCTTTGTGCGCAGCAACAACAAAAGCCCAACATCCTCGTCATCATGGGCGACGACATTGGGTACTGGAATATCAGCGCCTACAATCGCGGCATGATGGGCTATCGCACGCCAAACATCGACCGCATCGCCGACGAGGGCGCAATCTTCACCGACTACTACGGCCAGCAATCCTGCACTGCTGGCCGCGCCGCGTTCATCACCGGACAGTCCCCGCTGCGGACGGGACTCTTGAAGGTAGGCTTGCCAGGAGCGAAGGAGGGCCTGTCAGGAAAGGATCCGACCATTGCCGACCTGCTGAAGCCACAGGGCTATGCGACTGGGCAGTTCGGCAAGAACCATCTCGGGGATCGCAATGAGTTTCTGCCCACGGTTCACGGCTTCGACGAATTCTTCGGCAACCTTTATCACCTGAATGCCGAAGATGAGCCCGAACATCCGGACTATCCAAAAAATCCCGCGTTCCGAGCGCAGTTTGGTCCGCGTGGCGTCATGAAATGCGTTGCAACCACCGTCGACACACCGGGCGACGATCCACGGTTCGGCCCATGGGGCAAGCAAAAGTGTGAGGATACCGGACCACTCACCAAGAAGCGGATGGAGACAGTCGACGAGGAATTCCTCACCGCCTCGGTGAACTTCATCGACCGCGCAAATCGAGACGGGAAGCCCTTCTTTTTGTGGTTCAATTCGAGCCGTATGCATATCTGGACGCGTCTCAAGCCTGAGTCACAGGGGAAGACCGACCTCGGCATCTACCCTGACGGCATGGTGGAGCATGACGGGCAAGTCGGACAACTGCTGAAAAAGCTCGACGATCTCGGCATCGCCAACAACACGATCGTGATCTATACGACCGATAACGGCGCGGAGACATTCTCCTGGCCCGACGGCGGCACAACGCCCTTTCGAGGAGAGAAGAACACCAACTGGGAGGGGGGCTATCGCGTCCCGGCGATGGTGCGCTGGCCGGGGTTGGTGACGGCGCGGACCGAAATCAACGACGTCTTTTCAGCGGAGGATTGGGCGACAACGCTGGTCGCGGCGGCCGGCGAGCCCGACATCAAGAACAAATTGCTGTCCGGCTATGATGCCGACGGAAAGCACTTCAACGTTCACCTCGACGGGTACGACCAGCGCGATCTTCTGGCCCGCAAGGGTCCCAACAAGCGCCGCGAATTCTTTTACTGGACTGACGACGGCAACCTGGCCGGGCTTCGCTACGACCAATGGAAGGCCGTCTTCCTGGAACAGAAGGCGCATGGGCTCGATGTCTGGGCGCAACCAATGGCTCAACTTCGGCTACCGTCGCTGTTCAACCTCCGCTCAGACCCGTTCGAGCGGGCCCAGCACGAAGCTGGCGACTACGTAAAGTGGTTCGTCGAGCATGCCTTTTTGCTGGTTCCGGCTCAGAGTATCGTTGGGCAGCACCTGATGAGTTTTCGGGAGTTTCCACCGCGGCAGAAGCCTGGCTCCTTCTCGGTCGAACAGGCCATGGAGAAACTGCGGAATCCACCGACGAGCAACTAATCGACGCTATCCGCAAAAAGGGAGACGACCATGAAACCGATCGTGCGATTTCCCCCAGTGGACCGCCGCGCCCTGCTCTCGTCCCTGGCGATGCTTCCGTTGTTCTCTGCCTCACTTCGCTCCACCTCGGCGGAGGCGCAAGCGCAACTTGACCCGCTGCCGTCCTGGAACGAGGGGGCGACCAAGGCTTCGATCCTCGACTTTGTCGGGCGCGTCACGACGCAAGGCGGGCCCTTCTTCGTGCCGGTCGATCAGCGCATCGCGACCTTTGACAATGACGGCACGCTCTGGGTCGAACAGCCGATGTACGTACAACTCGCCTTCGCACTCGACCGCGTGAAGGTCATGGCGCCGATGCATCCGGAATGGAAGACCAAGCAGCCGTTCGCGGCGGTGTTGGACGGCGATCTAAGGGCCCTGGCGGAGTCCGGGGAAAGCGGATTGGTCGAAATCATCGCAGTGACACATGCCGGCATGACCACATCAGAATTTGAGAAAATCGTCACCGACTGGCTCGTAACCGCGCGTGATCACCGCTTCAAGCGACCCTATACCGAACTGGTCTACCAGCCGATGCTGGAATTGCTGGCCTACCTGCGCGCCAATGGCTTCAAGACCTTCATTGCGTCAGGCGGCGGCATCGAATTCATGCGGCCCTGGACCGAGCGAATCTACGAAATACCTCCCGAGCAGGTGATCGGATCGTCGATCAAGACCCGATTTGAAATGAAGGACGGCGCGCCAACACTCTTCCGCCTATCCGACATCAATTTCATCGACGACAAGACAGGCAAGCCCATCGGCATCAACGAGCACATCGGCCGCCGCCCGATTGCGGCCTTCGGCAATTCCGATGGCGATCTCGAAATGCTTCAATGGACGACGCTCGGCGCCAGCGGCGCGCGGCTCGGCCTGATTGTCCACCATACGGACGCGGAGCGCGAGTATGCCTACGACCGCCAATCGCATTTCGGGAAGCTTGATGTAGCGCTGGATGCCGCAGCGGTGAACAAGTGGACCGTGGTCGACATGAAGAAGGACTGGAAGCGTATTTTTGCCTTCGACTAACGTCCGAGTTCACGAGGAGACCCAAGGGACCGAAAACCCGAGAGCACACGCGACAATACGGTCAAGGAGAATACACGTGAACAACGCCATCTGGCTCGGTTCGTTGGCTATGCTCGTCGCCGTGACGGTCGCGGGTGTGCCCACCGCCGCGCAGCAGCCGAAGAAGCCCAACATTGTCGTTATCCTCGCGGACAATCTGGGCTATGGCGAGTTGGGCGTCTATGGCGGCGGCATCCTTCGCGGTGCGCCCACCCCGCGCATTGACTCGCTCGCAGCTGAGGGCATGCGCCTGCTCAACTTCAATGTCGAAGCGGAATGCACACCATCCCGGTCGGCTCTCCTGACCGGCCGCTTCGCCATCCGCTCCGGCACCTATGCAGTTCCTATCGGGGGAGAACCGGATGGACTGACCCAGTGGGAGATCACCACCGCCGAGCTGTTGTCTGCGCAGGGTTACGCTACCGGCATTTGGGGCAAATGGCATCTTGGCAGCGCCGAAGACCGGATGCCGACAAATCAGGGGTTCGATGAGTGGTATGGCATCCCGCGTACTTACGACGAGGCCATGTGGCCGTCGCTGGACGAGACGAAAAGCATGTGGCCGTCGGTCGGAACCAAGCAGGGTTGGAATGCGAAGGTCGTGCACCCCCAGCATATTTACGAAGCCCGCAAGGGCGAAAAACCCCGACAGGTCGCAGTGCTGGATGTGGATCGCCGCCGCACCATGGATGCGGAAATCACAAGCCGTGCGGTGGAGTTCATCAAGCGCAACGCGAGCGCAGGCAAGCCGTTCTACGCCTATGTTCCATTCGCGCAAGTTCACATGCCGACGCTTCCAAATCTGGAGTTTGCGGGCAGAACGGGCAACGGCGATTGGGCCGATTGCCTGGCCGAAATGGATTACCGCACCGGACAAATCCTTGACGCCATTAAGCAAGTGGGCATCGAGAGCGATACGCTTGTAGTATTCGCCAGCGACAATGGCCCCGAGGCGACCCATCCCTGGGAGGGTGACAATGGACCTTGGCGGGGAACTTACTTCACGGCGATGGAAGGCTCGCTGCGTGCACCATTTATCATCCGTTGGCCAGGCAAGGTGCCCTCAGGCCGCGTCAGCAACGAGATTGTTCACATCGTTGATCTCTTCACGACCCTCGCGCGTGTTGGCGAGGCGGAAGTCCCTAAGGATCGTGCGATTGACGGCGTGGATCAGCTAGATTTCTTTCTCGGCAAACAGGAAGCCTCCAACCGCGAGGGATTCCCGGCCTACGTTGCCGATCGTCTCTCAGCCGTCAAATGGCGAAACTGGAAAGTGCATTTGATCTGGCAGGAAAGCATGTACGCTTCGCCGCAGAAGTTGCCCTTGCCGAAGATCATCAATCTGCTCACCGACCGAAAGGAAGAGCACGATGTCGCCGCGTACAACTCCTGGGTCGCCGATCCCGCGGTGAGGATCATCGGCGAGTTGGAAGCGAGCTTTAAGACGTACCCGCTGATCAAACTCGGTACTCCTGACCCCTATACCCCGCCAAAGCCAGCTACCCGGTAGTTCTTGGAGCCTCAAGAAAGCTGATCCTTGTCCGATTTGGGTCTTGGCTGTGCGAAACCCGCTCTACAGTCCGTTCCCTCGAGCCGGATTGGCATAGCTAAGAGAGAGTTGAGCCTTCTAACTCGGCCTTCAGGGGATTACAGTTCGCTCAAAAGGCTTCGCCTACTTGGAAGGCGCGCATGATCAAAGAGGTAGAGCCACCACCAATCAGCTTTAAACTGACCCTGCTGAGATGGCTGACCATGGTCGCTTCGCTGGCGCTGGCGGCATCGCATCCTGCCACGGCACTCGATGCCGTATCGATGCAGCTCAAATGGAAGCATCAATTTCAGTTTGCGGGCTACTATCAGGCGCTTGAGCAGGGCTTCTACCGCGACGCAGGTCTCGACGTTACCATCAGAGAAGGCGGCCCTGATATCGATGTCTCCGAGGCCGTAGCCCGCGGCAAGGCGGATTTCGGGGTCTGCAGCGCCGGCATCCTGCGTGACTGGGGGGCGGGCCGCCGGCTGGTCGTGCTGGCCGCCATATTCCAGCGTTCGGCGGCCGTCATCCTGGTCGCGCGTCGGGCAGATATCAGCAGCGTGGCAGATCTGCGCGGCCGTACGCTCATGGACACGCCGGGAAGCGACGAGATCGCCGCGATGCTCAAGCGCGAAGGGATCGACTACCAGTCGATGCTGCGCGTCCCGCACGAGGGAAACCCGCGCGACCTCTTGGCCGGCCGGGCCGACGCGATGGTCGCCTACAGCACCAACGAGCCGTTCGTCCTTGAACGGCTGGGCGCGGCTTACCGCACCTTCGCGCCCGCAGCATCCGGCATCGATTTTTACGGCGACAATTTGTGCGCCTCCGAAGCGGAAGTGAAAGCCCGTCCCGACCGAGTCGCATCATTCCGGGCGGCGAGCGTGAAAGGCTGGGCCTATGCTCTCGCTCATAAAGAAGCGACGGTCGATCTGATCCTGCGGAAGTACTCGGCGAAAAAGAGCCGGGAGGCCCTACTGTTTGAGGCGGAGCAGACGGCGACGTTGGTCGGGCGGGACATCGACCGGATCGGCGAACAGGATCCCGCACGCTGGCGAGGCATCGCCGCGGTCTATCGGCAACTTGGGCTGCTGACCGACGATACGTTACCCGCGGCACTGATCTGGGATGGAAATGACGACAGCCTGCAGCGTTGGCTGATTTCTCTTGTGCTCGTGCCGGTCGGATTGGCGATTGCGGCTCTGGTCGCGTATCGAAATCGTCGCAGCTTGCGCGTCGCAATCGCACGGTTGGGCGCGCTTCCGCCGTTTGCCACGATGGGGCGGCCAAGACTGAGCCTGATCATGTCGCTGCTCTTCATCGGCCTCAGCATTCCTGTCCTAATTTTCATCATGATCTACAATTACAACAAGAATTCGGCCGGCATCGTGTCGATCCTGAACGACGCAGTCGCGCAGACCAGCCAGGCCGGCGTTGAACGCACCCAGGATCTGATCGAGAACACGGAAAGCCCGCTGCGCTTTCTCGCCGAAGTGGCCGCCAGCGATCCCGGCTATTTCCGTATCGAGCAAAGCCGCGATCTGATGTATCGCGCGCTGACCTCGGCCGCCCATATCGACGCCGCCTACGTCAGTTTCGAGGATGGTTATCATCGGGTCGTCACCCGTATCGACGAGGACCGCCGCCGCGCCGATCCCCGGATTCCCGCGATCGCGAATTGGCACTCCAGCTACGTCGATGCAATCACTAATTCCCTGCTCCGCGTACGCCATCGGACATTTTTCGACATTTGGCCCAATCAGGTCGGCAAATATGATGTCGCCACCGAGATCGACATTCGCACCTTGCCCGGTTATCAGTCCGCCAAGACGACGCGCACGCTTGCCGTGACTGAACCTTCTATCAATCCCGATACCGGCTTTCCCATCATCTCGTTGCGCATTCCGATCTTCCGCGGCGTTGAATTCATTGGTTGCGCATCGGCCAACATAACCATGGACGTCCTGTCACGCTTTCTCGACAGGCATCGCGCCAGCGCAGGGAGCACCACATTCGTCGCAGACCGCAACAACGGGAAGATCATTGCCTTTCCGGACAAACAAAAAGGCGTTCGTATTGAGAACGGAGTGCTCAAGATCGCGACCCTGGCTGACATCGACGATCCCGTGGTGCGCGAGGCTCATCGCGAGCATGCTCGCACGGGCGCCGACAGATTTGTCTTCCGATCGCCGATCAACGGAGAAGATTTGATAGCAGCGTTCGCCAATTTTCCGGGCGGCTTCGGTCAAGCCTGGCAGGTAATCACGTTGACTCCGATCGACGATTTCGTGGGGACGTTGAAGAGGACCAATCGATTGATGATGGTCGTGATCATTGCGCTCACCACGGTCGAGTTGTTCTTCATTTACTTCGCTTCCAGTCGGCTATCGCGCCCGGTCGAAAACGTGTCCCGGCAATTGCAGTCCATCGAAAGCCTCAACTTTGATACGCCCGCGCGTCCACCATCGAACATCCACGAGATCGCGAAGCTGGAATCGGCGGCTTCGCTGCTGCGAACCTCGCTAAAATCCTTTTCGTCGTTCGTCCCGCTCGATGTGGTCCGCCAACTGATCAAGTCCGGCATCCCGCTGACCCTCGGTGTCGAGCCGCGATTCCTCACCGTGTTCTTTTCCGATCTGGAGAATTTCTCTACCCACTCAGAGACGCTCGCGCCTGATGATCTCTTGATCCAGATCTCGACCTACCTAGAGGAAGTCTCGTCTGCGATCGCGGAGGAAGGCGGCACCGTCGACAAGTTCATCGGCGATGGCGTTATGGCGTTCTGGAATGCACCGGCTGAACGCTCTGACCACGTCCTACGCGCCTGCACTGCCGCATTGCGGGCGGCGCGCCGCATGGAACGCGTCAACGATGTCTGGGAGGCGGAAGGACGGCCGCGAATTCACCTGAGGATCGGGCTCAATTGCGCCAAGGTCCTTGTCGGCAATGTCGGTTCTTCGAACCGGCTGAGCTACACGGCCTTGGGGGACGGCGTGAACGTTGCCGCCCGTCTTGAAGGCATCAACAAGCTGTTTGGCACCACGATCTGCATCAGCGACAGCGTTTACGACCAGACGAAGAACGAAATACTCGCGCGGCCGATCAAGCGAGTTCAGGTCAAAGGCCGCAAGACAAAGTTCATGATCTATGAATTGCTCGCCCTTCGCATGAGTGACGATCCGGAGCTAAGGATTCGCCATCGGGATGAGCAGTTGAGCGCGATGACCCAGCAAGCCTCGCAAGAGTTCGAGGCCGGAGATTTACCGGCCGCAGAGCACGCCTATCGTGACCTGCTGAAGGAATTCCCCGAAGATTCTCTTGCCAGGTTCATGGTCGCGGAATGCACGGGAAAACAAGGATCCGGCCTTGCCAAGGTGCCGCCAGCGTGAGGAGGAACGAAAAAACGTGGCCGTCTGAATTCGGGCCAGCAGTGAACCGAGTTAGCAGCGGGGCAGATCGCCAAGCAAGTGCGCTCGAAGTGCCCGGCCGTGATGCCTTCCATTAGCCCCACCGGCATTGCCAGTTTGGTTGAATGTCCGTTTTGCGCGGCGGATTCAACTGTCCATTCGTAATCGCTGAGTTCGTAGCGCATGATTTGCCTCCGGTTTCGGAGCTTGAATCACGGCTAGGGCCGCGCCATCAATCGACAACATCTGCGGCCGTGCTGCTAATGCTCTGAATTTACTTCCGCTTTCGGTGGCATAGCGGACTTGGTCGAAACGGTTGATTGCCGGCTCGATCAATCGTCATCGGCACCTCACGCTTATGTGTCCGGCGACGCCGCCGCGCCGCGAGAAAGGCTATTGAATTACGAACGTAATGTTATATTCGTAACGGCATGCAACTGCGGAGGATGCCGCGTCACACAGCTCTTTGCGAGGATTTCGTGAACGACACCACCGCCATTTCGCGCCACATCGCATCGCGAGAAATCACGAATCTCTCCATGGGGCTCGCAGCCGCTGCAGCAGCGGTTCGCAACGGCGATATCACGTCGGAAGCCTACACTGCGGCGCTTCTGCAGCGCTGAACACTTGCCGAGCTTAACGCCTTCATCACCATCGATGAGGCCGCCGTATTGGCGGCCGCGAGGGACGCGGACAGAGCACGTGCGGCCGGATCGGCGGCTCTGCTACTGGGCGTGCCGCTCGGGGTGAAGGACAGTTATTTGACGAACATGCCAAACCAGCTCGGTGCGAAATCCTCTTACACCCGCCCCTTGACCCGCGCAATTGAAACCTTTATGCAAGCTACAATGAATGGTTACAAGAGAAACCAGGTCGAAGAGGCAATCTCCCGATTAAATGGAGAGAGTACTGCAGCGCCCAGTCAAGGGCTGCGAACTCAGCTGAAACGACTGCTCGATACCGATCGTGCAGCGACGCAAGAGGCTCGGGCGACCGGCTCCAAGATAGTGAACCACGCTTTTTACAGCATCGATTCACCTGGCAAGGGAACGGAAGTGTTCTTTTCAGATTATGAGGCTTTCGCCTTGGATACCGGATTGCGGCTCTCGAGCCATGGCTGGCCCCAAGGCTTCGTTGTCCGCGCACTGCGGCATGTGAGAAGAGATTTCGAGAAGCATCATGCGCGAATACTAAGACAGGATCCTGCTGAGCTTTTCGATGCGAAGATAATCAAAGAAAACGCTCGCCCGGGCGATTTGGGTGTCGATAACACTGATCCGGTGTTCCTGACGATCGCCACACGCAAGGCCTCGTTCGCCGACGGGAAAGATGATTTGACCACGACTACGATTTGCCGAGGCATAGAAGAGGTTTCCAAGTTCGTTAAGCAAAATCAGGCCCATTCATGGAGCCTCTTTGAGCTCGCCACTCGTGCCCATCAGCTGACGCGAGAACTCTCCCACACCCTGCCCCGATCGCGCGGGAGGAGTTAAAGGAAAACCACCAATGCAGAACAGTAAGCATACGCGCATATTTGAAACCCACATCGAGGTTACAAATCGAGCGCCTTCGCAGCGCGCTGCCCGGCACCTGCAAGTCAAGCTTGTTCCTTTGCTGTCAGTGACACCTTCGCAACGTAACACGCGAACGCATTCAAAGAAGCAGATTAGGCAAATCGCAAGTTCGATTCAGGCTGTCGGATGGACGTATCCAATCCTTGTCGATGAAGGGGGAGATATTATCGCGGGCAACGGCCGCTATCAGGCTGCATTGCAGCTCGGCCTCCAAGAAGTTCCAGTAATGACGGTGAGCGGGTTAAATCAAGCGCAAAAACGTGCCCTCGCGATCGCTGACAATAAGATCGCCGCGAACGCAGGCTGGGACAGGTCCGTATTGTCGGCGGAGCTAGGTGAGCTCGCTACCCTGCTGCCGGAGATCGATCTTGATATTTCAATACTAGGCTTCGAACCGGCTGAGATTGACGCTCTTGCGGTCGATTTGGCGGACAGCGAGCGAGACCCCCTCGATGAGGCGCCGCCCATTGATGACAGCAAGCCCGTCACTCAGGCTGACGACGTGTGGATGCTGGGGGAGCATCGCCTACTTTGTGGCGATGCATGTGAAGAAAGCGCCCTGCAGAAGCTGATGGGCTCCGACAGAGCTTCAATGCTGTTCGCTGACGGCCCCTATAACGTACGAATAGCGAACATGGTTGGCCGCGGCAGGGTCAAGCATCGAGAGTTCGCATTCGCTTCTGGCGAAATGTCTCCCGCGCAGTTCACCGACTTTTTAAGACGATGGATGTCGCTAGCAACGCGTTACTCTAGGCCTGGATCAATACATTTTTCCTGCATTGATTGGCGGCATGTCGGCGAGATGCTCGCTGCCGGACGAGACATCTACAGCGAACTGAAGAACATAGTCGTCTGGGTCAAGACAAACGCCGGCCAGGGCTCTCTTTACCGCGCCCAACACGAGTTCATAATCGTGTTCAAGCACGGTAACGCACCGCATCAGAACAATGTGGAGCTAGGAAAGCATGGCCGCAATCGAAGCAACGTGTGGAGCTATCCTGGTATCAATACCTTCAGAGCCGGGCGCTTGGACGAATTGGCGTCTCATCCTACGGTCAAGCCGATCGCCCTCGTCGCGGATGCGATGCGCGATTGCTCACGTCGCGGTGAGATCGTGCTGGATCCATTCATGGGTAGCGGCACCACGATCTTAGCAGCCGAGCGGATCGGCCGCCGCGGATACGGCCTGGAAATTGATCCGCTGTACGTCGATGTCGCGGTGCGACGCTGGCAATCATTCACCGGTCGCGATGCCACCCTTAAGGCCACAGGTCAGACCTTCGACGAGGTGGCGGACGAGGGGCGGGATAATGAGCGCAAAGGCGGGCGATCCAGATGAGCAAGGACAAGCAAAGGAATGGGACCAAGCCAAAGCCGAAAATCAAGCGACTTCGGCTGTCTTCTAGGGAAGAGAGCGTGAGCGATCCAGTTGGCTACGGCAGGCCTCCTCGCGCTCATCAGTTCAAACCCGGACAGAGCGGCAACCCAAAGGGCAGGCCGAAGGGCAAAAAGAACGAAGCCACGATGCTGGATGAGTTGCTGTTTCAACGGATCCCGGTCCGGCAAGGTGGCCGCGACTTACGCATGACGGTCCTTGAAGCAATCTTTCGCCGTCTTGCCGAAGATGCCTTGAAAGGCAACATCAAGGCCGCGGGATTTCTGTTCAATCGGCTCAGCTCAATTTCCTCGGATCAGCCTCAGCAAACCGAGCTCATGGACGACGATCAGGCGGTGCTGAAGGCTTACCTGAACGAGTATCTGTCCAAGACGGAAAAGGATGCCAAGCGTGGATAGACTTGAACAAGATGCTTTTAATGCCATTCTCCGCAGCGATTCCTATGCTTTCTTGCATCGCTGTTTCTTGACGCTAAATCCCGGAACGCCATTCCTGCGCAATTGGCATATTGCGGCAATCCTCTACCGGTTAGAGCAAATCCGGAGTGGAAAGATCAACCGGCTTATCATTAATATGCCACCACGATATCTCAAATCAATCATTTGCTCGGTCGCATTCCCGGCCTTGCTGCTGGGTCACGATCCGTCTTATCGCGTCATCTGTTTGAGCTACGGCGCCGACCTTTCGACCAAGCACGCGGCCGACTTTCGCGCCATCGTACTGTCTTCTTGGTATCGAGGAGCATTTCCGAAACTCAAGATCGCGCGTACTGCCGACTCCGACGTATTCACAACCAAGCGCGGCTACCGCAGGACTACCTCGGTCGGTGGGGCGCTCACGGGGTTAGGTGGCAATCTGTTTATCATCGACGACCCGCAGAAGCCGGTCGATGCGCAATCGCAGCCGTTGCGCGATAGCCTCAATGCATGGTTCTCCAACACATTGATGTCACGTCTCGACAACAAGCAATCAGGGGCCATCATTGTCGTGATGCAGCGCGTTCAGCTCAACGACTTGACCGGATATCTGACGGAGAACTCCGCCGGCTGGACCGTACTCAATCTGGCAGCAATTGCCGAAGAAGACGAAGACATTCCGACCGGCGACGGACAAACTCATCGCCGAGAAACGGGCCACGCCTTGCATCCCGAGCGAGATTCTTTGGCCGATTGGGAAACAGTCCGCAAGGAGGTTGGTTCGGAGGTCTTTGCGGCTCAATACCAGCAAAATCCGGTCCCTCCGGGTGGCGCCATGATCCGCCGTTCGTGGCTCCGCTATTACGACACACAGCCGGCGCAGACATACCGGACCAAGATAATTCAAAGCTGGGACTGTGCAGCAAAAGAGGGAGCGCAGAATAGCTGGTCGGTCTGCACAACTTGGCTGATTGTCGACAGGAACGACTACTACCTGCTGGATGTCACGCGCGGACGCTACGAATACCCTCGCCTACGCCAAACTGCGCTCGCGCTTGCCGAGAAATACAATCCCGCCGCCATTGTGATCGAAGAGGCGTCCACTGGAATCGCGCTCGGCCAGGACTTAAGGGATATGGGACGGTTTCGCGTCCGTTCAGTGCCGGTCGACCGCGACAAGGCCACGCGCCTTTACGTGCAAGCGGCAAAGTTCGAAGCTGGCCGGGTCTACTTTCCCAAGAACGCGCTCTTTTTGCCAGACCTGGAGACGGAGCTGCTCACTTTTCCGCAAGGCAAGCACGATGATCAAGTCGATAGCATAACTCAGGCTCTTGCCTTCAAGGCTTTTGGTTATGACGCCACCTTGCAATGGGTCATGGGCTAATAGTTAGCCATCGATCTCGACGTTTTGTTCGTAGCGCCGCAGCTTGATTCGGCCATGCCGGGTTAAGTCAATGATACGCTCAGCACTACGGATCTGGCGTAGAACAATAGGTACCAGATCGGTCTCGATTCGACCATGATCGGGTATTGCCGCGGCAAAGTCGAACGCCTCGTTGTGGGTCATGAAGCGCCGGCCAAGCGCTTCAAGCCCGACCACTGCAAAACCATATCGCAGATAGGGATAGACCTGCTTGTGACGTTGCGCCTTCCAGGAGTAGGTGATGACGTCATGGGACGAGAAGAATCCCGCCTTTAGCTCCACGACCACAAGGGGCGTTTTGGCGCGCGTGACCAAGATATCCGTCTGAAACGCGTACTGGCCTCGCCGCGGCGCATCTTGTCCGTCATGGCTGGCTTTGCCCGAGCTGTCGATCTCAATCCGGTAAAGGAGGCTGGCGCCCCGATGAACCTGATAATCGCCAGACAGGGCCGCGGCGAGCACCTCTTCTGTATGGACAGCAGCAGCGTGTTCGCGGTGCCCATTTGGCAAAGCCTGAGTTGCCGCTGGACCTTGCTCAGACCGCGTCATAGCGAGGAAACGCTGTCTTGAGTCGTTCAACCGTGGCGCGCCACTTCGGTACCCTAGGTGCGCACACGGTGTTGCGGTTGCCGAAAAGGCCGGGTTCACTGACGGCATTTTCGAGAGGAACAGTTTGCGCCCATTCCACCGCAACGAAAAATTCGCCTTTCTCACCGTCTCTCGGGTTCTTGTAGTTGTCAGCCACCAAGACCTCCGAGGCCGGCTTCTGCGTTCCATTGGTCCGCACCCGAAACTCGCCCGCAGGCGTGGAAAAACCTTTGACCCGCCCGACGCCCACAAAACCGTAGCCGGGAGCTTTTACCCATATCCGATCGCCGGGTTTGAGCAGCTTCAGCGTGTTGGAATACCAGCTCCCGCCCCCGGCACTGACAAAACCATGCTTCACGGCTTCGTCCCAAGAGCGGCCCTTGGTCCCGAAGGACATGTAGAATTCGCCGTTCCAAGCAGCGTGAGGTGAATTGGATTCGATTGCGCTGGTCGCGAGCTGGGATTCTGCGGGGTCTTGCAGCCAAGCCCGGCTGATGAACTTGTCGCTGCCGTTCTCGAAAACCTCAAAGCAGAGGACGTTGATCGCCACCGAACGCTTGCTGAGGTAGGAAACGATCCGTTCCGAGCTCGCATCGAGAGACGCCGCGACAATCACGATTTGATGGTGATTTGGAAACTCTTCGGTATCGATCGCCGTTCCAAATCGCGCTTCGAAATCCCGTCCAAGATCCCCACCCTTGCTAAATCGCGAATAGATCCGGAATACCGTTTCCGCATCGAGTGCTTCCACCCAGGTTGCATAATCGATAGCTTGCGCCACGACCTCGCGGGGAGAGCGACCGCGCTTGATCTCGATGAGGATGAGCGAGCTATCGGGTGCGATTGCGAGAAGATCGATGCGACCGCCGAAGCCCGTGTCCTCTTGCTGGCCTATGACCATCCATTCATCGGAGACGATCTCCGGTGCGGCAACGATCATTTCTTCCAGCGACTTCTCCGAAGCGAGCGTGCTCTCGCGCAGCCGTTGAGGCGGCTGCCCAATCCGCCATATTCTCTGACCGACCGGCATATCAGCTCCTTGCCCAGGGTAGGTCGTATTGCTGCCTAAGCTGACCTCTCGACCCCGCCATAGGCTTCGCTCGACTGACGCCTCACATCCAGTGCAAAGCGCCAACGGGTAACCACAAGAGCAGATCAGAGTTAATTTTATCCTGTTTTGGGATAATCCGATGCTGGGATCAGCCTGTCCAGGCAATGACCCCTACCGCCCGCGGCATCGGCAAAACCATCCATTCGCCGGACCAGGCGGCCTTTCGTGCCGTTATGGTTGCGGCGCGCAAAGCTGCAGGGCTTACCCAGCATGCCTTGGCTCGCCGCCTCAAGAAGCCTCAGTCGTTCGTCGCCAAATACGAAGGCGGTGAGCGGCGGCTCGATGTCATCGAATTCGTTGCGGTCGTCCGCGCTATCGGCGACGACCCGGTCAAACTGTTTCGCGATTTTGTGAGCGGAAGATCGCCGGCGAAAGCGCCAGTCAGAGGCGCCAAATAGCTCAACAGCGGATCTGGCGTACCCGCGGTATCGCGCCCGAGATTCGTCGAGCATCTTGTGATCGAGATTCCAAGAAAAGAGCCACAAGATTGCTCACGAATCCGCTCGACTTCACAACCGATCGGAGCGGTAGTGTCGTCGTCAACAACGGGCCGTGCATATGGATACGACAGCCGTCAACGAAGCTATCAAGCTCTTTTTGGGCGAAATCACCATGAAGCTCAACGAAGCCGTCCGCATAGCACGCGCGGCGGAAGCCTGCGTTTTGGCAGGCAGCGTGGCCGAGGGGATCGAGGTGTCGATGGAGATCGAGCAACTCCTCTACGACAGTGGACGGCTGCACGACGCCGTCACGATGATGCATCGGCTCACCCGAAGCTAACGCCCGGCCTTCTTAGCATCTTTTGCCCCGGATGCGGGGCTTGTGTCAGTGGCAGCGCATGATGCTGTAGTTGACACAGGAGCGCAAAATGACGACTCGCAAGTCCGGACCGCGGTCAAAGAAATCTTCCAGACCTCACCCGGGCACCAAGACCGTCGGAAAAGCCGCCAAGCGCAAGGCAGCCACACAGAGCAAGACTGTCGTCGGATCAGGCAGCTCGTCCAAACAGGAGGCTGTACTTAGGCTCCTACGCCAGCCGAAGGGGACGACGGTCGCCGCAATCATGAAAGCGACGGGCTGGCAGCCGCATTCCGTGCGTGGCTTCTTTGCCGGCGTTGTCAGAAAGAAGCTCCGGCTAAAGCTTGGCTCCGAGAAAACTGGCAAAGAGCGCGTCTACCGGATCGCGGCGCAGGGGCTCGCATCATGAACATGAGCACCGCTTCCGACGCAACGGAGCGGGCTGTTGATCCAAAGGTCGAGGCCGAACTAGACCGACTGCCCGCGATGCCGATCGTCCAGCTTCGTGCCCGCTACCGTGGGCTGTTTCGGACCGAGCCGCCGAAGGCGTTCGGTCCGGACCTGCTTCGGCGCAGCATCGCACACCAGATCCAGGAGCAAACATATGGCGGTCTGTCGCGGGAGCACCAACGCATGCTGAATCAGCTGGTAAAAGCTGCCCGAACCAAACCCAACGGCCGGATCGCAGTCCCCCGGCGGATCAAGCCGGGCTCCGAACTGGTGCGGACCTGGAATCGTTGCACGTACCGCGTGATGGTCATGGAGGACGGGTTCGCCTACGAAGGCAGAACCTTCGCCAGCCTCTCCGAAATCGCCACCGCGATCACAGGCACGAAGTGGAGCGGGCCGCGATTCTTCGGGCTGCGGCCGTCCGCCGCCCAGGCCGATGCCGCGAAGGTGGTCGATGGCAGCTGAAGCTCGAAATGCGCTGCGCTGCGCCGTCTACACCCGCAAATCCACCGAACACGGCCTGGATCAGGAGTTCAACTCGCTCGACGCGCAGCGCGAGGCCTGTGAGGCCTATATCAAGAGCCAGGCTTCGCAGGGCTGGAAAGCCTTGCCTCAGCACTATGATGATCCCGCCTACTCCGGCGGCAATCTCGACCGCCCCGCCCTGAAGCAACTGCTGGCCGATATCGAGGCTGACAGAGTCGACGTCGTGGTGGTCTACAAGATCGACCGCCTCACCCGCTCGCTCGCCGATTTTGCCAAACTGGTCGAGACCTTCGATGCGAGGTCGATCTCCTTTGTGGCGGTCACCCAGCAGTTCAACACGACCACCTCGATGGGCCGGCTGACCCTGAACGTGCTGCTGTCGTTTGCTCAGTTCGAACGCGAGCTAGCTTCGGAACGCGTCCGCGACAAAGTCGCGGCTTCCCGCAAAAAGGGAAAATGGACCGGCGGGACGGTGCCACTCGGTTATGAAGCCAAGAACCGGAAGCTTGTCATCGACAAGGCCGAGGCCGAAACCGTCCGCACCATCTTCCGGCTCTACCTCGAGTTAAGGTCGTTCGGCAAGTTGGTGGCAGAACTTGATCGGCGCAAGATCGTCACCAAGCGGCGAGACACCAAGGTCCCCAAATACCGGGGCGGCATTCCTTTTACCTATGGCCCGCTTTCCCATCTCCTGAGAAACCGGATCTACCTTGGGCAAATCCATCATGGCGGCAAGTGGTTCAAAGGCGAGCACGACGCAATCCTCGATCAGAAGATGTTCGACGAGGTCCAATCGCTCCTCAAGGCCAACGTGATTGATCGCAAGGCGAGCTCCTTCAAGAGTGGTAGCCTGCTCCAGGGCAAACTGTTCGACGATCGCGGCAACCGCATGGGTCCGAGCTTTTCCAGCAAGAATGGCGTCCGATATCGGTTTTATGTCAGCAGGGCCCTGCGCGGACGGAAACACAAGGCGGGCACCGTCGCGCGGGTCTCGGCACCTGAGATCGAAGGCCTCGTCGAAACCGCGATCCAGGCACGGATCAATGATCCGGACGTCCCAAGGGAGGAGACGCTCAATCGCGTCGAACGCATCGTCGTGACCGAGCGAACACTCCGAATCGCACTCGGCTCCGGCGATGACGGGAAGAGCTCGATTGAGATTCCATGGGTTCCAAAAACCTTAAGCAACCCCGAAACTCAGCCGGTTTTATCGGAAGGCAAGACCGATCCAAAACTTCTGCAGGCGATGATTCGCGCACGAGTCTGGTTGAACGATCTTCGTGACGGGCGGTACGCCACAATCGAGGATCTTGCCGCAGCCAATAAGGTGCATCCCAAAGTCGTTCGGCAGGGCTTAAGGCTCGCATTTCTTTCGCCTGCCTCAACGTCAGCCATCTTGGACGGCGATCGCGCCATCAAATTAAAGCAAATTCCGAAGTCGCTCCCCTTGCGGTGGCGCGAGCATCGCTTGGCCGAGCCGGTCGGCGAGCGTCGAGCGGCCGAGACCAAAATCTAGAAGGAGATGACTCCAGTCAGGGGGCCAAATTCATCATTTCCTCGGGAAAGGCATAACTCTGATTCGGGGTTGCGTTTGGCGGCGTCTTGCGCGCCCGCTGCCGAAAAATTACGCCGTCGGGCTCGAAATATCGTGTCCCGGCGGCGCCTGAAACTGGGCCCCTGAAATCCCCCAGCCCGGGTCACCTACCAGACATCGCGCCGCACAAGTGTGAACCAGTTCACAATCTCGGTTGGTTCTTTTGTGAGGATCTTGGCCGGAACCAACTGAAGTAGCGCGCGTTGTTGAGCCGCACTGTCATCCGGAGAAGGCCTCGACGCACCCAGCCCCGCGTCGGGGCCTTCTGCTTATTCAGAGCATTTGCAGGCGCTCCGCCGCAGGAACCAAACGGGTCCTGCCAAGCTGCACGGTGCGGATCGAATCCGCAATTCTCCGGTATTGAAGCAGGACCGGTGACCGTTAGGATCATTTTCCGAGCCTTGGGTCCGCCAAGTCCATTTGGTTGAGGGGCGATCTTGTCGAAGGAAGGGTTAGCCAAGGACGCGGCGGAAATATTCCGACTGCTACGCGCATTTCGCTCTATCAAGGACCGAACGGTGCGACTGGACGTGGTCGAGGTGGTGGAAGCGATGGCACGAAACCCCATACCCGCTGACGTCAAAACCGGTATCAAACGACCGGATTGATGCCCCAGCGCTGGCTGCTCGATGTTGCTTTTCGCTCGCTCATCGCCGCGGCGGCGGCGATCACCGCTACACCAGCGGTCGCCGAAGATATCGTCGGTCGCGTCAGCGTCGTCGACGGCGACACCCTCGAAATTCACGGCACACGCGTCCGCCTTTGGGGCATCGACGCGCCCGAGAGCACCCAGCTCTGCCGAGGCGACGACAGCCTGCAATATCGCTGCGGCACGAAAGCCGCCAACAATCTCGACGCCTTCATCGCCCGACGACCTGTCACGTGCATCCCGGTGTCCCTGGATCAGTATGGGCGGATCGTGGCGACTTGTTCGGTCGACGGTGCCGATCTCGGGGAATGGCTGGTCCGAAGAGGACTCGCGCTCGATTGGCCGCAGTATTCTAAACGCAAGTACAGCGCTGCCCAGCGTGAAGCCGAGCACGCCCAGCGCGGCATGTGGGAGGGCAGCTATGTCGAGCCGTGGCGTTATCGCATCTGCATCAGGCTCGGCGGATCACCGGGAGTCTGCTCAGACGACACGAATGCTCATCCCTGAGATTGCTAAGGCCGCTGACCGCACAAAGCGATCAGGGCCTTTTCAGACAGCGCGCCGTGGGCTGGCAACGGCACATTAGCTGAGCTCGGTCCACCGATACCGGTTCTACGGAACGACAGCAGTTTCGACCGCCCTCTCCCGGCGTTCGCTGGACATCTGGACCAGGTCGAGGGCGACCGACGCACCAAGTCAAAGCCAGGACGGCAGCCTGAGCTGTCCGTTGGAGACCATGCGCTTGCGAATTCGCGTCTTCCGAGCTGAAATCGTCGCTTAGCTGCAAGATTGAAATAGTGCTTGAATATTCGCATCGAAGATCGGGATCTTTACAATGACATTTCCTCGATCCGTTTTGAGTTCGGTCATGATCCGCCAAGTCTCTGATGTCCTTGCAAAGACGTTCGCACCCAATAGAGCTCCCATCAGTCTGACGCTATCCTCAAATGTCTCTGACTTTCTGCTTGGATTTGCAAATACAACCAGCTGAAGCTTGTTGATGAACTCAAGCTCCGGAATGATGACATTCGACGGTTGCCTGTCATTCACGCGATAAAGCGCTGGAACGCCGAATCCAATTGATCCGTCGCCAATCGCGGTGCGACCGACTAGATTCACATTTGGCTTGCCGTCGTCGCCAACGACCAGACCTGAGAATCTCACCTCCCCATTCTTGCAAGTACCTTCGACCTCTACCACCAGCCCCTGATTGTTTTTCTGAATCGACTTAACGATGATGTCGACCTTGTCGGTCATCTCGTTCGGCGTTCGGGTGATGTTCCAGATTGTCTCAGACAAAATTGCATAGTCGCTGCCCCTTCGACGAATTTCATTTCGCCGAGCGAGTTCTGCCTCAGCCTGCTGCGCTGCTTTATCAGCCGCTGCTTGCGCAGCTGCGGCTTGTTCCGCTGCCGCCTTTTCGGCGGCGGCTTTTTCAGCGGCGACGAGGTCGGCCGCTTTCTTGTCGGCCGCAGCTTTGTCTGCCGCAGCCTTCTCGGCAACGAGACGACTTTCCTCCGCTTTTTGCTCCTCGGTTTTTTCAGCAGGTCTCGTGTTTGATCCAGAGCCATCGACGATCTGCGAACCCCGGATTGAACCGCCGTCAAACGCCGATGCGTCAACGGTAAGGACTTGCAGTGTACCGACACCACTCTGGTTCCAGCTCGCTGCCCATACGTAGCCGAGGATTCGAAGCTGAAGAATGAGAGGGAAGCGCAACACGTTGCATCGCTGACTAGCGCCGGCTACAAGCCAATCTCAATCCGAGACTTAAAGATCGACGCGTGCTCCCTTCACGGCAAGAAGGTCGCTGTCAGTGGTCTAATTGTGCTCATCGACAACAATACCGCTGCCCTGCTGCAGAACCAACAGGATACCAACCCTGTCGGAGTTCTGCTCGGGCAGGCGTCTACAGAGACAAGAGAACAGACTATTGGCCGATGCACTAGTTCGCGTGGATGTCAGATTGAAATCAAGGGAACAGTAGTGGGCGACCGCAACTCCGCATTGATCGCGGCGGACTAATCGACGCCGCTGGACCGGTTGCCCCTTATTCGTGCTACGGAGATCGAGCCAAGGGGCGAGATTCGCAAATGAGATGTTATGGAAGTCGGCCAAGGGCCGATCATGAACCGAGGCCCGCCTGAGCCTTGAGACATCGTCGCCAACGGCGATCTGCGAACCCTCAGTTATTTGGTGGCCATCTACTCATCGCGGATGATTCTGATCTCTGATGCCGCGATCAGATTGACTTGCTTCGTCGTCTCGCCGCGCATGCGGAGAAGATATCCGAGCTCTAGATACCCAACGATCTCAGTGAGCTCGACGGAGAGCTGGTTTGCCGAATGGTGCTTTCTACGTCCTAGCGCAGGGTTGGCCATTCGATACCGCCCATCGTTGAATCGGTGGGCAACGTAGCGTTCCCCGTCCTGACCGATTCGCTCAAATCGCGGAAACAGCTCTCCAGACTTCGTCGAGCAATCGCCATTAGCCGCTTGGTCGTGGACGGACGTTTCGTGGCGGCCGGCAGCGGCATCTGGGTTTGCGCCACGTACGCCGCTGCCGGTAATCAGTTTCCCAGGGCGCCCTCCGCTTCGCGGGTGCTTTGTCCGGTAGCGTCGAAAACGGCAGTATCTAAGCTCAGGCGCCGGAGCTGCTGCCGTATCAGCCGCTCTCGGGCTCTCACGAAATCAGGCAGCGCCTCGACCTCCCAAAGGACTGGCTCATCTGGAATCAGATGCCGATGGAGAAAGTCTCGATCACGGGTCTGGATCCACTCAGAAAAAGGAATGTTGCTTTTCTCTAGATTCTCGCGGCTCAACAGCAGTTGCAAATTTCCCAGGCGATTTACGCTCTCCAAGATTTTCTCGATCAACGCTTCCGGCAGATTCTTCGCCATCAACGCCTTCCGATCAGCCAGTGACCTAGGGATGATATGATCGATGTGGTATTTTACCGCTCCCCAATTGTTGGTGTCGTAGAGGAGCGACAACGCGAGAAAACATCCGCGCTGTCCATAGTTGACGTCGAGCAATCCATCGACATTGTTGTCGTCGAAGTTAACTAGGCGACCGCGTCGCGCCAACCCTTCCACGAGACCGCGGTACGGGAAATCGCGGCTATGGACGAGCGATTGCTGGATGATGCTTCTCGACGCTCCAATGGTTTGGTCTGAACTGCCGCCGAACACGCCGTTGAGCATGCTTCCGGCGAGCCATCGACGGATCGCCATCGCGTTCGAGGACTCAAACTGGGTTGATCCATCCAAACTCCCACATCTTGTTTTGTAGACATAATACGCGATAGGGAGCAACGCATTGGTCGACGTCAACGTCTCGCGATCGATTCCAAAGCGATTGACCAGGCGCAGCGTGGCTTCAAGGCTTTGCTTTATGCCCTTCCAGTTCGCCTCGATAATCCGAAGATTGGCGTTCGTGAAATTGCCGACCTTGTAACGCTGATCAAGATCGGAAAGGACTAAACAGGACTTCATTACGAAGTCCTTATCCAGATCGTTCCTGCCATCTAGGCCATCATTCAGAAGATCGACGAAGTCAAATATCTCCTGGCGCGCACTGATACCCGCCCATTTCGACGTTATCATAGACAGCAGGAGGTCGGACTTGCTGAGCTTCGTGCCGCCATCGTTTGCCCGGATGAATATATCGAGAACCCTGTCGTACGATTGGTCCTTTTCGGTGTAGTAAGAGATAACACCGTCCTTCCAGATCGTTCGGTAAAGCCGGTCCAAGTTCTTCTCGACGATCCGCTGCTCGCCTCTTGTCGCCGTGTCCGGCAAAGCATCGATGATGCTATCCTTTAGGCCGTCGAACGCGTCGTCGCTCGTACAATCCAAGATCGCACCAATCTTTAGCCAGAGCTTTTCCGGCGAACTCTTCGGATCAGTTTCAAAGAAGCGGAGGCCATAGGTCACGCCTAGGTCCTCACGATCGTCCTCGTCGCCGTTCTCTGTTGCTGGATCTTTAAGCAGGTCAATGTAAAGACGCTGTCTGCTCCAGGCATCCGGATTGTTTCGGCGTGCGTATTTTGTACGGGTCGTGAAGCTGCCGCGCAAACCGATCAGCAATGACGTCAGCCGCTGTTGTCCGTCGAGAACAAGAACGACGTCCCGGCCATCGGGCTCTGCAAGTTCATTGTGCGTGTCCCCAAACCGGAAGTTTTCAATGAACTTGTAGATCTCCCAGTCGTTTCGACGTTCCGGCTTAATCTCCCACAGGAGAAAGGAACTGATCGGATATCCCTTCAACAAGGAGTCGAATAGGGCGACGATCTGATCCGGCTGCCAAACAAAGGGCCTTTGAATTGCAGGCAGAAAGTAGGATCGATTGATCCGATCGACCACGTTCGCGATATTCGTGGAAATGTAAGACAACGCCCGCCCCCAAAGTGCCCATAGCGCAGGATAAGATGCGCACCTCTCATCAACGCGCTTACGTGTACGTTATGAGGACAGCCGGGGCGCAATTCAACTTTAGATCTACCGCGGGCGCACGATAGCGTCCGCTTCGGCTCAGCCGCAACAGTTGTGTCGCGGAGTTCCGCAGTCGCACGAAAAGCCACACAACTGCACACCGCTAACCGTGCTGGGCGCAGAAAATAAACGGGTGTTTTGGACAATCTGAACGGTCTCAGTTTGCTTCGAATTTCCCTCCAATTAATTGGAATGGCGCCTCTTTATTTCATACCAACGGCCAGGTTATTTCACCCGTGAGAACGGAATTCTCTGATCACCGAAAAAATCCCTGAATGGGAGTGAGCCCGGTCCGCGAGCGGCGGGATAACGCGGGTTCGTCCCGGCCGAACGCTGGGACGACCAACACGCCGGCTACTTGGACCTGGTCGAGCCACCCGATTTGATTCCGGTGCTGGACCCTGTCGTCTGACCAGGAGCATATCCCGATGCGCCGGGGCTGCCAGACTTCGAGCCCTTTGCCTGCATTTCCTGTCCGGGCGCACCTGAGGCGCCGGGGCTACCCTTCTTGGAGCCCCTGTCCTGCATCTCGTGGCCGGGAGATTTGCTCGAAACGCCTTGCGCGAACAAGGCGGTGCTCGAAGCCATAAGGCAGGCGGGAGAAAGTGCGATAATTGTGCGCTTCATTTGTCCTCCAGAGTGGGCCTCGGCAACCAACCGCGCGATCCGAACGACGTTCCATGAACATGGCTCATCAGATTCCAATAGACCCCAGAGGGGTCTAGGCAGCGCCGAAGCGCGGCATCGATGAACCGTAGGTGAATGCACCGTTCAGCGAGCATTGCAATGCGCGACTGATAGTCTGCTGGGTTAGCGCTCAAAACGGGAGGACCATCTTAATGAAAAGGCTCTTGGCAATCGCAGTTATCGGTTGTGCTTTTTCTCTCACGCCAATGCTGTCGGCATCTGCCATGCCGATGGCAACGCCACATGCAATGGGTAGCACCGCGGGTGAAGTCATTCAGGTCAGAGGCGGCCACGGACACGGGCATGGACACGGTTGGGGTCATCATGGCGGTCGCGGCCATCGCTACGGTTGGGGACGCGGCCATCATTATGGCTGGTACCGGGGCCATCACTACGGTTGGCGCCATCATCACCGCCACTGGTGGTGACGTCCTGATCGAAAAAAGAGAGGCCGCAGCAATCTGTGACCCCTTTCATGTCCGCGACCTCGTTACGACCGCCAGCCACCCGCGGCGGCATGCGAATTGAATTGCCCGAGAGCACGGGCCGTCGTCGGCGCAGAATTCGCCCATCGGTCATTACATTATTGAACTCCGCGAACGTCTGCCAGCCAGCATCGGATTTCGATTCCGAGGGTCGGGAGTTCGAATCTCTCCGAGCGCGCCAATGATTTAAATGGCTTAGCTGAAACAAGCAGCGAAAATCGTGGTGTAGGCGCGTTTGGAAAAGCCTAATGATTTCAACGCGTGTTATCGCGCGCTAGAAAATACTTACACCACGAAAACCACCGACGTTGCCGGGTTGTTCGCGCCTGGCATGCCAGTCATTGCCGCCCTCGCTAAGCCACAACTGTAGCTAGTGATCGGACCGAATTTCTTTCGGAGGTGCCCTATGCGACTCGGCAGAGAATAAGCATAACTGCTCTGTTCGCCACTGAATCCCCCGCATAGGGCTATTTTAGCCAGAGAGCATAATGCCTTCCACATTTCAGAACCGCACGCCGAACGTCGATGGCAACCAAGAACTGCGCGAGCCACAGCGACAGGCGTATCGGCACCTTGCCGACTTCGCCCAAGAGATCACGAACGAGCGCGAGGTCGGCATCGTTCTGCCGGTTGGCTGCGGCAAGTCGGGGACCATTGCCATCACACCCTTCGCTTTCCGCTCTGCTCGGACGCTCGTGGTGGCACCGAACGTCGCTATTGCAAAACAACTGCTACGAGATGTCGACCCTTCCGCAAGCAATCATTTCTACTCGGCGAGACGGATCCTCGCCGGCTCTCCCTATCCGGAGCCCGTCGAGATCCGCGGCACGACAGTGAACCGATCTGACTTGGACGATTCCGAAATCGTCGTCACGAACATTCAGCAGCTGCAGGGAGCCGACAACCGCTGGCTCCAAGACCTCCCCGCGGATTTCTTCGACCTTATCCTATTTGATGAAGGGCACCATAACGTCGCAGCGACATGGACAGCACTTAAGGAGAAGTTTCCCGCCGCGAAGATCGTCAACTTCTCTGCGACGCCCTTACGGGCTGATGGCGAACTGATGGCCGGGCGCATTCTTTACTCGTACCCGATCTCATCTGCTATCCAGGCCGGCTACGTGAAACGCCTGAAGGCGGTGGTGCTCAACCCGCGCACGCTCCGCTACGTGCGCAATGAGGATGGGCAGGAGATTGAGGTCAGCCTCGACGAGGTCCGTCGGTTAGGTGAGGAGGATGCTGACTTCCGCCGAAGTATCGTCACTTCCGCCGAGACGCTGAACACAATCGTCGATGCTTCTATCCGCGAGCTAGACCGGCTTCGTGCGGAAAGCGGTGACCGCACCCTCAAGATTATCGCGTCCGCGCTCAATTTTGCCCATTGCCATCAGATTGTCGAGGCCTATAGGGCGCGTGCCCGGCGCGCCGACTACGTCCACTCACGTGAGGACGGCGCAGCAAACCTGCGCGTCATGCAGCGGCTTGAGAACGATCAGCTTGATGTCATCGTCCAGGTCAGAAAGCTCGGCGAGGGTTTCGATCACCAAAAGCTCGCTGTCGCAGCCGTATTCAGCGTTTTCGGCAATCTGTCACCATTTGTGCAATTCGTCGGCCGCATCATGCGCGTAGTTGACCAGAATGCTCCAGACAGTCTGCGCAATCGCGGGGTGGTCGTATTCCACGCAGGCGCAAACGTGGCCCGCCGATGGGAAGACTTCCAACGTTACTCCCATGCCGACCAAGAGTTCTTCGACCAACTGCTGCCCATCGAAGGGTTGGACTTCAGCGTTGGTGACGAGATCGAAGTCGAACCATTGCCACGCGACATCCGGGAAGGAATGGAGGTCCGCGGGCAGACCGGCGTCCATATCGAAGAGATCCCGCTCCTGGAGGACCAAGCCGCGTTGGAAGCACTGCGACTGCTTCAGGGCCGCGGCTACTCTCCGGATCAGGTCCGGGATGCTATGCAGGAGCTTCAGCCCGTTCCGGTGACGCGGCAGCGGCAGCGGCAGGCCGCTCGTGGTGGGCTTGACGCTCGGATCACGACCGCAACGGGACGGGTCCTGGCCGAGAGAGGAGTCAATCCCGAAGGCCGGACGCTTGACCGCTCCCGCCGAGGCCTTAGCAACTATGTTGTTCTAAAGTCGGCCATCGACCGGCAGGCAAATGCGCTCGTTGGTCGCGGGTCAGGCCAGCGACACGAATTCTCGCGCGACGAATTGGATCGGATCGAGGCTGATTTCGATGGCGTTGTCGCCCGCGCGGTCGCGGAGGTGTTCGGTGGGTAAGCTCCGGTCGCTCCTCATCAGAGTCGAACTCGACGCAGCCAAGCGCAGCCACAGGTGCCAAGCTAACTCTCGTCACGAGATCAAGCAGGGCGACCAACGGCTCAATGTCCGGGCCGGGCGAGGTTGGGACAGGTACTGCATGGACTGCGCGCGGAAGATCGTCGACGGTAGCATAGCGTCCCTCACCGGCGTGTCGAAGGCAATGGAATCTGGCAAGACCGCGACTCTGAGCGATAACGGGGACCAAACTCTCTCAGAGCCTCGACTGCTCTGAGGAGCTGGATCCGCTGCCCTAACTCGCGCAGCAAATAGACGCGGCTGATCTTCGGCTGGCGCAAACACGGAGAGACCGTCGGACGCGGTGCTTCACTCAATCCGGTCTACCTGTTCGCCTAACGTCGTGCGTTCTCGGTAAAATCACGGACATTGCGTCGCGATGTTCTCCCGTAGATCCACGGCCACCCCTGCTTGATTTTTCCACGTCCTCAAAGCATACGGGTTACCTAAGCCACAGCTGACGGCTATAATCGCTCCGATTGTAGAAGATGGGGGCTTCGCGCGGGGGCAATGGACAAGAGAAGTCTCACCGAACGCGACATTTGCACCAAGTTCATCCTGCCAGCCATCAAGCGTGCTGGCTGGGATGAGATGTTGCAGGTGTGCGAAGAGGTCTATTTTACCAAGGGCCGCATCATTGTTCGCGGCAAGCTGGTCACGCGGGGCAAGGCGAAGAAGGCCGACTTCGTTCTCTACTACAAGCCGAACATCCCGATCGCGCTGATCGAAGCCAAGGACAACAATCACAGTGTCGGCCAGGGCATCCAGCAGGGCCTAGATTATGCTGCGACGCTGGATATTCCCTTCGTGTTTTCCTCCAACGGTGATGGCTTTGTGTTCCACGACCGCACCGGCCAGAGCGTTCCGGTCGAAGCGAATCTTGGCCTTGACGCCTTTCCGTCGCCCACCGATTTGTGGGCGCGATATCGCGCCTGGAAGGGCCTCGATGCCGACGCCGAACAGATCGTGCTCCAAGACTATTTCGATGACGGCAGTGGCAAGACCCCCCGCTACTATCAGGTAAACGCGGTCAACGCCGCGATTGAAGCAATCGCAAAAGGCCGTGACCGCGTGCTGCTCGTGATGGCAACTGGCACGGGTAAGACTTACACAGCGTTTCAAATCATCTGGCGCCTCTGGAAGGCGGGCCGCAAGAAACGCATTCTGTTCCTCGCCGACCGCAACGTGCTAATCGACCAGACGATGGTGAACGATTTCCGCCCGTTTGGCCCTGCAATGGCGAAGCTTTCGACGAGCGCTAAGACTATCGAACGGCAGGATGGCTCTACTGTCGATTTGACGCTGGCGCTCGACAAGAAACGACGCATCGATACCGCGTTCGAGATCTATCTCGGGCTCTATCAGGCGATCACCGGGCCAGAAGACCGGCAGAAGCTCTATCGCGAGTTCTCGTCGAATTTCTTCGATTTAATCGTAATCGACGAGTGCCATCGTGGCAGCGCGGTCGCAGATTCGGCGTGGCGGGAAATTCTCGACCATTTCTCCGACGCGACGCAGATTGGCCTCACCGCCACACCGAAGGAAACGGAGTACGTTTCCAACACAGAATATTTTGGTGAGCCGGTTTTCACTTATTCACTAAAACAGGGGATTAGCGACGGCTTTCTCGCCCCTTACAAAGTCGTCAAGGTTCACATCGACCGCGACGTGGAAGGCTATCGACCAGAAATCGGGCAGCTCGATCGCGACGGCAACGAGATCGAGGACCGAATCTACAACAGCAAGGATTTTGACCGCAGCATCGTGCTCGATGACCGCACAAAGCTGACGGCAAAAAAGATTACCGAGTTTCTCAAGGAAAGCGGCGACCATTACCAAAAAACTATCGTGTTCTGCGTCGACGAAGAACACGCGGCGCGAATGCGACAGGCCCTGATCAACGAGAACGCCGATCTGGTCGCTGAGAACCCACGTTACGTCATGCGTATCACCGGTGGCGACAAGGAAGGTCAGGATCAGCTCGGCAATTTCATCGACCCGGAATCAAAATATCCGGTGCTGGTTACCACGTCGCGACTCTTGTCCACTGGTGTGGATGCGCAGACCTGTCGCCTGATCGTTCTCGATCGTGCAGTTGGTTCGATGACGGAGTTCAAGCAAATCGTTGGACGCGGCACGCGCGTTCATGAGGACACGAAGAAATTTTACTTCACGTTGATAGACTTTCGTGGAGCGACCAGCCATTTTGCCGACCCTGAATTCGACGGCGATCCTGTGCAGATTTACGCGCCGAACGGAGAGGATCCGATTGCGCCGCCCGACGATGAGCCGGCCACAGCCGAGGGCTACGATGCGATCCCGCCGACGCCGGGCGAGGACGAAACCATCGTCGATCAGCCGGGCCTGCCGTTACCGCCCGGTGACCCGATCCGCAAGATTTACGTCGATGGCGTCGGCGCCCGCATCCTCACCGAGCGCATCGAATATCTCGACGAGAACGGCAAGCTCGTCACCGAATCCCTACGCGATTTTACCAAGACAGCGCTGAAGAAGCGCTTCGCCAGCCTCGACGATTTCCTCAAGCGCTGGAAGTCGGCCGAGCGCAAGCAGGCGATCATCGAGGAACTGGAGGCAGAGGGCCTGCCGCTCGATCCCATCGCCGAGGAACTTGGCAAGGACCTAGACCCCTTCGATCTGATTTGCCACGTCGCGTTCGACAAGAAGCCGCTGACACGGCGCGAGCGGGCCGAGAATGTGCGGAAGCGGGACGTGTTCACCAAATATGGCCCGCAGGCCCGCGCCGTGCTCGATGCGCTGCTCGACAAGTATCACGACGAAGGCGTGCTCAATCTCGACGACGCCAACGTGCTGAAGGTGACGCCCTTCACCGCGATGGGGAGCGTCGTCCAACTTATCAAGGCGTTCGGCGGCAAGGAGGGCTTTGAGAAGGCCGTTCACGAGCTGCAGACTGCACTTTACCAGGAAACGGCTTGATGGCGAGCGGCGACAAAGACGGATCAATTTTACGCAGGGTTGACGCGCTCATTAGTCGATTTGAGCCTATAGTAGAACCGATAAAGAGCTTTACATGGGAAGGTCCTGACGGCGAACAATACTGGGAATTTCTTCGCCGAAGCATTGTAGTGAGGCAAATGCAGGCCCTGCGCGCGGCCTTGATAATGGCAAAGGCTGACCAAGGAGCGTTTGGAGTTACGTTCTTGCGGCCCGCGTATGAAGAGTTGGTTTGGGTCGAGTACCTGACTGCTCACAAGGCGATTGCGAGTGAGCTAGTTCGATTACTTGGCGCGCACGAAATCGCCGCCAACCTCGATACGCAAAATCAATTCATTGGCGCAAAAGGAATGCTCAACGTCGGATTTACACAGTCGTTCGTGAAGCGAAGACTGGCAGCAACCCGAGAGTCTGACGTACGGCTCCGCGCACTTGGGCGCAAGCTAGGCTGGCGCGATGGTCAGATGTCTCCATCACTGGCCTTTTTAGCAAGGAAGATTGGCCGCGAGAAGGAGTACAACTTTATCTATCACGCGACTTCTAGGTTTGTGCATTTTTCTACCGTTGAGACGTTTAGGCGTGTGTGGGGAAATAGCGGGCAAGTGACGATTTCCACCGAGAATTTCTCGCGTTACGGGACTGACTTTTCTCTTTACTGGGGTCTTCGCGTATTCGTCGAAACCGTGTCGGCTGCGCAAATCTCGGATTTCGCTGATCGCCGGACAAATGATGGAGTGGGTGAAGAAATTTTGCAGTTGGTCGAGGGGCTGCATCCAGTCGAGATTGTGACAGCGGCCGAGCTAGAATCTTGGCCTTCTCGTCGCGAGTATGGGAAAAAACAATGATCGTTCGGACTACCGTCAAATCAATTCAGGACATCATGCGCCAGGACGTCGGCGTCGATGGCGACGCGCAGCGCATCAGCCAACTCACCTGGATGTTCTTCCTCAAGATCATCGACGATCAGGATCAGGAACTCGAGCTGACCAGGGACGAGTACCGCTCGCCGATCCCGAAGCAATATCAGTGGCGCAGCTGGGCGGCGGACCCCGAGGGCATCACGGGCGAGCCGCTGGTGAATTTCCTTAATGACGAGCTGTTCCCAGCATTGAAAGAGCTCAAGCTCACCGGCAAACCTGGCGACCGGCGGCGCGTTGTGCGCGATGTGTTTGAGGACGCCTACAACTACATGAAATCCGGGCATCTCATCCGGCAGGTGGTCAATAAGATCAATCAGATCGACTTCAATGATCTCGACGAGCGACGGCATTTCGGCGAATTCTACGAACAACTGCTCAATGATCTACAATCGGCCGGCAATGCTGGCGAATACTACACGCCGCGAGCCGTCACCGCCTTCATGGCGGACCGCATCGACCCGCACCCAGGCGAAATCCTTTTCGATCCCGCCTGCGGCACGGGTGGCTTTCTCACTTGTGCCATCCGCCACATGGAGAAGAACTACGTCAAAACGCCCAAGCAGCGCGAAAAGATGCACGGCGCCTTGCGTGCGGTAGAGAAGAAGCAGCTTCCTCATATGCTATGCGTCACCAATATGCTGCTGCACGGCGTTGAAGACCCAAGCTTCGTGCGGCACGACAACACACTCGCCCGCCCGCTCATCAGCTGGTCGAAGGACGAGCGTGTCGACATCGTACTGACTAATCCACCGTTCGGTGGACGCGAGGAAGATGGCATTGAGGACAACTTTCCGACGTTCCGCACCAAGGAAACTGCTGACCTCTTTCTCGCGCTGATCGTGCGCCTACTAAAAGCGGACGGCCGTGCCGCCGTAGTGCTGCCTGACGGCACGCTGTTCGGAGAGGGCATCAAAACTCGGCTGAAGGAACATTTGATGGAGGAATGCAACCTCCACACCATCGTCCGCTTGCCCAATTCGGTGTTCAAGCCTTATGCCTCGATCGGCACAAACCTGATGTTTTTCGAGAAGGGCACCCCCACGAAGGATATATGGTTCTACGAGCACCGCGTGCCGGAAGGTCAGAAGGCCTATTCCATGACCAAGCCGATCCGACTTGAGCATTTCCAGGGCTGCATCGACTGGTGGGGCGGCAGGGACCGGAAGGGCCGCAAGGAAACCCCGCAGGCGTGGCACGTCTCCGCCGAGGAGGTTAAGGCGCGCGGCTACAATCTCGACATCAAAAACCCGCACGCCGTGGCGGACGATCACGGCGATCCGGACACGCTGTTGGCCGACCTTGCCGCCGCCGAAGCCGCGACGCGTGCATTGCGCGACCAATTGAAGGCGACCCTCACCGAGGCGCTCGCCCGATGAACGCCGAGCGCCTGTTAGAGGCTTTCAATCGCCTTGGTGATGAGCCGGAGACGGTTCAGCAATTTCGAAAGCTCGTCGTTGGCTTTGCTGCGTCAGGCAAATTGGTTGCGCCAGACGAAGCGGCGATCGACCCCGTGAGCTTGTTCAAACAGATTGAAGCAAAGAAGGTTCTCCTCATTCAGCAAGGTGTCCTTCGGAAGTCCCCCGCATTGGCGGCCTTGTCTCACGAAGATCTGCCTCAAGGTTTCAGCAACCCGGCGAATTTCGTCCGTGTGGGCAGTATTGCTCGGATAGAAAAAGGGCTTACCGGTATTATGAAGGCCGAGGCCGGCCCCTATCCTCTCGTGGTTACGGCTGAAGACCGCGCGAGCTGCGATCATTTCGATTTTGATGGTGCGGCAGCAATCGTCCCTCTTGTTTCATCGGCCGGACATGGCAAGGCGAGCTTGCAGAGGCTCCACTATCAGGAAGGCAGGTTCGCGCTCGGTAGTATCTTGGCTGCGATTTTCCCACACGCGCCTGAACTTATCTCGGCGCGTTTCCTTTTCGAGTATCTGACTGCTTTCAAGGATGAATTGCTTGTGTCCAAGATGATCGGGACGGCAAACGTAACCCTGAGCGTTGGCAAAATTTCAGACGTCCCTGTGCCACTTGTTTCGCCATCCGTCCAACGCAAGGTCGATGAGTTTATGGGTTTGTGCGACCGGCTGGAGGCGGCGCGGGGAAACCGCGAGGCATTGCGCGACCGGCTGGCGGCGGCGAGCCTCGCCCGCCTCAACGCGCCCGATCCCGAAACCTTCCAGGCGGACGCCCGTTTCGTGTTCGACGCGCTGCCGGCCCTCACCACGCGGCCCGATCAGATCAATACCCTCCGCCACACCATCCTCAACCTCGCGGTGCACGGCAAACTCGTACCGCAGGACCCGAACGATGAACCGGCGTCTGAGTTGCTCAAGCGAATTGGGGCGGGTTCAACGAGCGCAGATCGTGAGGCGGCTTATCGCACTGCGAGCGGATGGGAATGGGCATTGATTGAGGATTGCTTTACCGTTTCTGGGGGAATGCAAAAAACGCCTGCCAGAGCCCCAAAGGCAAATGCATTCCCATATCTAGGCGTTGGCAACGTCTACCGAGGCCGCTTGGAACTTGCGAAGGTCAAGAAATTTGAACTCGCAGAAGGCGAACTCGAAAGATTTCGCCTTGAACCGGAAGACATCCTCGTCGTCGAAGGAAACGGAAGCGCGACCGAGATTGGTCGCTGCGCCGTTTGGCACGGCGAGATTGAGAATTGTGTTCACCAGAACCATCTCATTCGATGCCGACCAAAGGAATTGCAGCTAACCCCATATGCGGCGCTGTACATGAACTCCCCCGACGGCATGGCCGAGATGAAGCGCCTCGCCATAACCTCGGCAGGCTTGTTTAGCTTGAGCGTTGGGAAGATCAGGAAAATCTCCTTTCCCGTTCCACCTTTGGCTGAACAACACCGCATCGTCGCCAAGGTCGATGCGCTGATGGCGCTGTGCGACCGGCTGGAAGCGAGCCTCACCTCCACCGCCGACACGCGCCGCTGCCTGCTCGACGCGCTGCTGGCCGAAGCCCTGACGCCGGCCGAAGATCGCGAGCTGGAGGCGGCGGAATGAGCGACTACATCCATTCGCCCAACCATCCCGGCCGAGACGTCTTCACCTTCGGCTTTTCCAGCTTCACCGGCTGCGGCCCCGGGATCGGCGGCAAATCAGGCTTGAAGTCGAGCCGCTTGGGCTGGAACGGCGCCGGAGAAGTGCCCAGCGGTCGCGGCGGAGCTCGGTTGCCGGCCTGAGCACGTTCAGCTCCGCGTCGAACTACGCGTGCGGGTATTGAGCACTGGGCTACGTGATTGAATTGTAGGCGACATGCCCGAAGCGGGGCCGGCGGGGCTGCAGCCGCCAGATCTACGGCCGCAGATCAGGGCAAGCTCATGCCACCCCAGCGTGCAGTGGTTTTATTCTCCAGACTCTGGCGCCAGTCTCCAGAAAACGGGAATTTCTAGTATTTTCATGGAGACTTTTGAGGATTTCTGGACCAAAAAAATTCGATCATCGGTCTCCAGAGACTATTTGCGAGCAAAAAACCCCGCATTTTGAGGGGCTTTTCCTCAAAGAGAAGAAAATCCTCCAAATTCGACTATGGATGGCTGGAGACGAAGGGATCGAAATCACGCATTCCTGCTCGAACCGGCCTCTGCCTACGAGCACGTCAAAATGGGAACTTCCGCGAGCCCGGCCGCGAACTGCATGAGAACACTCTGCCGTCCCATCAACCAGTGCAAATCGAGATTCGTCTCCGCCAAAGGTCTCCCGAAAGCGGGAATGTCCGGGAGTGTGGCCGGAGACTTTCAAGAGATTCTCGCCAAGGTTGTCGCTTTCTGGAGTCTGCAGACTGAACAAGAGGATACGAAATACCCTACATTTGCAGCATATTCGCGCAAATCGCGCAAACTATCTTAGGTTGAGTAACTGAATGGCTGCAGACGAGAGGATCGAACTCGGGCATTCCCGCTCGAACCCTTTCAAGTGGGAATATCGCAGGCGAGTGAGTCGAGTATGGCGGCGTGTTCCCGAAGGCCCGGCAGGCGACGCACTACCAAGGCTTCGGCAGAGCCAAGGGCCGGATCTTCCTACTCAATAACACGATCGGCACTCGCCAAGAGGAACGGCGAGATCGTGATGTCCAAGGCCTTCGCCGTGCGCATGTTGATGACGAATTCGAAGGTTGTTGGCTGTTCGATCGGCAGATCGGCCGGTCGCGCGCCCTTGAAAACACGATCGGCAAAATAGGCAAGACGCCGGTAGGAATCGGCGACCTTCGGTCCATAGGTAAAAAGCGCGCCACTCTGAGCGAAAATCGGCCATCCCGATATAGCTGGGATATGCTCACTCATCGCGAAATCAATGATCGTCTGCCGGTTTTGAATCGCAAAGCCATCGGCGAGAATGGAGACCGCCTGCGGAGGATCGTCGGCCATCGCCGCCAGCGCGGCCGTGAGCCTGTCTCCCGTTTCAGTGGGGAAGTAGTCGATCCTGAGTATAGCGCGACGATCTGGGTCGGAAGAGCGCGGCGATCAGGATGGCGAGTCAGTGTCGCGGCGCGATGATGATCGCCGCGATGATTGTCGCGCGCAAGAGTTTTGTTTGCTTTGATTGTCGCGGAGCGTCAATCAAGCGAGCGTTTTTTGTGTCGCGTGCTCCGGTGGCCGCCCTGGACCACGCTTTCGCTCGAGGGCAGTCCGCCTGCGATAGCTCTCGACGTTCATCTCGACGATGGTGGCGTGGTGAACAAGGCGATCGATCGCCGCGAGGGTCATAGCTGGGTCCGGAAAGACCTTGTTCCATTCTCCAAAGGGCTGATTGGCGGTGATCAGCAAAGAGCGTCGCTCGTAGCGTGCGCTGATGAGCTCGAACAGCACACTGGTCTCGGCCTGGTCCTTGGTGACATAGGCAAGATCGTCAAGGATAACGAGATCGAAGCGATCGAGGCGGTTGATGGCACCCTCGAGGTTGAGTTCGCGGCGCGCCACCTGGAGCTTCTGCACGAGATCGGTGGTGCGGGTGAAGAGGACGCGCCATCCGTTCTCGATGAGAGCCAAGCCGATTGCTGCTGCCAAGTGACTCTTGCCGCCACCGGGCGGACCAAACAGCAGCAGATTGGCGCCCTTGTTCAACCAGCCGTCGCCGGCGGCGAGCGCGGTCATTTGCGCCTTGGAGATCATCGGTACGGCTTCGAAGTCGAAGCTGTCAAAGGTCTTTCCGGTGGGCAGCCGCGCCTCGACGAGATGGCGCTCGATGCGGCGACGGCTGCGTTCAGCGATCTCGTGCTCTGCAATGGTGGCGAGGAAGCGCGCCGCCGGCCAGCCTTCCTTATCGGACTGCTCGGCAAATTGCGGCCACAGCACCTTGATGGCGGGCAGCCGCAGCTCGTTGAGCAACAGATTGAGGCGCGCGGTGTCGACTACGTTGGTTGTGCTCATGCGGCACCTCCGATCTCGGCAGTACCGATGAGGCATTCATAGGTGGCGAGCGGTGCGAGGCGCACCACGACGTTCGGCATCTGGGCGGGATCCGGGGCGAAGTGAGTACGTAGCCGGTTGAGGTCGGGCAGCCGGCCGTCGTTCAGGTCGGCCGTGAGCTGATCGGCGAGTTCGGCCTCGCAACCGCGCTCATGGGCGAGTGCGAGGAGATCGACCATGATCCGGCAGGCCTTCTTGTCCGGTAAGCGTTTGCGCAAGACGTCGAAGGCTCGGCGGTAAGCTTCCCGGGGGAACAGCTGGTCGCGGTAGACCAGGTTGAGGAGCGCCATCGGCTTGCGCCGCAAGGAATGGATCACGTGCCGATAATCGACGACCTGATCGTGCTTGCCATTGGGATGCGGCCGCCCGCGCGGCAAGGTGAGGAGATGCGTGCCGCCGACAAACACGTCGAGGTGATCGTCATACAGGCGCACCCGCAGCCGATGGCCGATCAAGCGCGACGGCACCGTGTAGAACACCTTGCGCAAGGTGAAGCCGCCGGACGATGTCACGTGGACGATCACCTCTTCATAGTCCGACGTGCGGCGGTCCGGCAGATCCTGAAGTGCGGTACGTTCGCTGTCGATCCGCTTGGCGTTGCGGGCATTGCGGCGGCTGACGATCTCATCGATGAAGCCACGATAGGCAGCGAGATCGTCGAAGTCGGCGGTGCCACGCAGCAACAGCGCGTCGCCGACCGCCCGCTTGAGATGGCCATGCGAACTCTCGATCGCCCCGTTCTCGTGGGCGATGCCACGATTGTTGCGGGAGGGGCGCATGCCGTAATGGGCACAGAGGTCTTCGTATCGCCGCGTCAGATCGTCTTTGGCGTCGCGGTCGAGATTGCAAAAGGCGGCCGACAGGCTGTCGGTGCGATGCTCCCGTGGCGCTCCACCGAGTGACCACAAGGCATTCTGCAGGCCTTCGGCCAGAGCGATGAAGCTCTCACCGCCGAGCACGACATGGGCGTGCTCAAACCCGGAATAGGCCAGCCGGAAGTGATAGAGACGATGGTCGAGCGGCACGCCCGCGATCGTGACACCCAATTCGCCCATGTCGGTGAAGTCGGACAGGCCGCGCTGACCGGGTTCGTGGGTCTGCCGGAAGATGACCTCCTGCTCCTCGCCGTGGATCGCCCGCCAGGCCCGGATCCGGCGCTCCAGCGTGCGACGGATGCCGGCGCCGAGCTCAGGATGGCGTCGGAGCAACTCCTCGAAGATCGTGACCGGCCGCACACCGGGGGCGGCCTTCAGCATCGGCACGATCTCTGTCTCAAATACGCGGGCCAAGGGATCTGGCCGGCGACGGCCGCGAGGAGCCTTCTTCTGCGACGGAAGGCGTCGATCCTGCTCGATCCGGTAAGCGGTCGAGGTGCTGAACGACGCCTTGGCGGCGGCCACGGGCGGGCTATCGGTCTGACGGTACTTCATGTAGAGCCTCATTTGGTGATCGGTAATGTGTCGGCCTGGCACGCGAGTGATTCCTCTTGGCGGAAGAACCACTTGCATAACCAGCCGGCCGCGATCACCAGTCGGCGCGGTCCGCTGTGGATCGCGCCGACGCCGGGCTCGTAACTCCGGTCGGGCTACGCCCTCCCTGCGTCACGAGCCCGGCGTAGCCCTCTCATCATGGTCGACGCTCCACTTCCATCCTGTTCGCCGCGCGGCACCTGAGTCCGAGCTGACGTCCTGTCGCCTCGGAAAAGCCGCGCTCGAGATGAGCGCCGGGATGCTCGGGGTTGCCAATAACCGCGACGCGGCGGAGCTTCGGGATGATGTCCCGGAGCAGGTCGAGGCGTTTCCCGTTGAGTTCGACTGCCATCAGAGTGAGGCCGGATTTGTTGCCGCGAGGCTTCGCGAGACTATCCGCAAAGCCGGAAGAAACGGGATCCGCGCTGATCACGAAGACAACGGGGAGATCGAGCGGAGGAAGCTCGAAGGCCGCCGCCCCCTGAGCCACGATCAGGTCGACCGGCAGCTGCACCAGCTCGCGGACGAGGTCCGGAACACGGCCGTCGATCCCCTCGCCGTAACGGTATTCGATCGCAAGGTTTCGGCCTTCGCTATAGCCATGCTCGGTAAGACCCTTGCGGAACGCCTCGATATAGGGCGCAAGACTCGCCGCCGTTTGCGCGGTCACCCAGCCGATGCGACGGACCTTCTCGGTGGATTGCGCTGCCAGCGAGTGCGGCACGAGCGCCGCGGCGAGTGTCGAAGCAAGGAATGCGCGTCGATGCATGTCACGCCTCCCCCCAAACGGACGGGCGATACCAATCTGTCTCGGTGCGCCCTAAAAGGGTTCACCCGACCTAGGGCCAGAGGCGCCCGCTGTATTGCGTGAACCTGCCCTGGCCTCGATGGCATGATAGTATCGGGCGAAAGTGGCGCTTTCAAAAGGTACTCCACGTGCCGAAGCCGCACCGTACGCTTTTTTTCAAATATTTCTTCACGCTATTCATTGCCGTGGTTATGCCCTTGGCATTGGGAGCGATGGGGGAAACCTGGTTTGGCTATCGCGAGCAACGCGTTCATCTCACCGAACTCCTCAGGTCCGAATCCCGATCGGCTGCCGATCGGATCCATACCTTTACCGACGGCATTCGCGACCAGCTCGGATGGCTCGTGCAGTTTCCCTGGACGGTTGGCCAGGACGAGCAGCACAAGGTCGATGCGCGGCGCCTGCTGCGGCAGGTGCCGGCCATCTCCTCGGTTTCGCTGTTCGATGGAGCAGGCGTCCAGCACGCGATGGTATCCCGGCTGGCAATAAACCGCGCTGGTGAAGACACGAACGCTCCGGCCGACCCGGCCGTGGCCGAACTGCGCGAAGGCGCCTCCAAGGTATGGTATGGCCCCGTCAGATATCAGCGCGGCTCGGAGCCGCACATGACGATCGCAGTGAGCGGAAACCGGGACGCGACCGGGTTCGCAATTGCGGATGTCAACCTGAAGCTGATCTGGGAGGTGGTCACGGCCATCAAGATCGGCGAGACCGGAGAAGCGTTCGTCATTGATGACATCGGCCGGCTGGTAGCTCACCCCGACATAAGCCTTGTCCTGCGCGGTGACGCGACGGCAGACGCGTTCAATCGTCTCCGGCGCGATATTGCCAAATCCAGCGACTCGGCCACCGAAACGGAAGATATCGCGGGTCGCCCCGTCGTTGCCCTGGCGGCGGAAATCCCGAGCCTCAAGTGGACCGTGGTCGTCCAGCAACCGGCCGCGGAAGCATTTGCTTCTATCCGCGCCTCGCTGTGGCGCTCGCTGCTGCTGGTAGCGATCGGCACCTTGCTTGCCGTGGTCCTGGCCTATTGGCTCGCAGGACGAATGTCGGGCCCTATTCGGGTGCTCGAAGATGGCGCGCAGCGGGTCGGTGCAGGTCAATTCGATCACCGAGTGGCGATCTCGACGGGCGATGAGCTCGAGCGGTTGGCAACTCGCTTCAACGAGATGGCAAAGGAGCTCGGTCTCTCGAAGGAGAAATCGGATCGCATCAATCGGTTGAAGCGCTTCCTCGCCCCACAGATTGCCGAGCTGGTCGAGAGTGCCGGCGACGACGCCGTGCTCGAGGGGCAGCGGCGGGAGGTGGTCGCCGTTTTCGTCGACCTGCGTGATTTCACATCGTTTTCGAATCGCAACGAGCCCGAGGTCGTGATGAGCGTCCTCGACGAATATCACGCAGCCGTCGGAACCATCATCGTCCGATACGGGGCGACATTGACCAATTTTGCCGGCGACGGCCTGATGCTGCTGATTAACGCTCCGGTGAGTTGCCCGAATCCCGCGCTTGCGGCGCTCAACCTCACGATCGACATGCGATCGGCGGCGCAGAGCCTCGCGGCCGGCTGGCGCGAACGCAGCTACGGGATTGGCCTGGGAATTGGACTCGCCATGGGCCCGGCGACCGTCGGGCGTATTGGATACGAAGGTCAGTTTGCCTACACGGCAATCGGAAACGCCGTCAACCTGGCGGCTCGACTGTGCGCTGCCGCAATCGATGGCCAGATACTCGTCGATCAGGCTGTTGCTTCAGCGGTCGATGGACACATCTCGCTAATGGCCCTTGGGACCATCGCGATCAAGGGCTACGATCAACAAGTACCCGTTTTTGCTGTTCCCCCCGACGCTGTCGCCACATCAGCACGACCTTAAGCCGCACGCTAATTTAAACTCTTGTGCCTACCGCCTCGGTCCTCTTCTGCCACTGAAAATGCAAGATCGCCGCGCATCGCAAGCTGGATTCTCCGCCTTTGTATACGCTGCCGCTGGAAGCGGAGGTTGACCTAGCTTCTCGATCGGCACTGAGCGGTTTCCTAAGACGAGATCGCAGTCCACTATCTCTCTTCCCTCCGCTGCGACCAGGATGGTCGCGCCAGAATTCGCGACCAAAGCGTTTAGCCCGCAACCCATTCCGAAGGAGCGCCCTCGTGCGCGGATGGCCACGAAACGACGTGCCGGTTATCGAGCACTGGGCTAGGTAATTGAATAGCAGGCGACATGCCCGAAGCGGGGACCGGCGGGCTGCAGCCGCCAATCCTACGGCCGCAGATCAGTGCAAGCTCATGCCACCCCCAGCACGCAGTGGTTTTATTCTCCGGTCTCTGGCGCCAGTCTCCAGAAAACGGGAATTTTCTAGTATTTTCATGGAGACTTTTGAGGATTTCTGGACCAAAAAATTCGATCGTCGGTCTCCAGAGACTATTCGCGAGCAGAAAAAACCCGAATTTTGCAGGGCTTTTCCTCAAAGAGAATAAAATTCTCCAAAATCGACTATGGATGGCTGGGGCGGGAGGGATCGAACCTCCGAATGGCGGAATCAAAATCAGGCGGGATACCCAGAGATATCAACGACAATTCTGAATTTCGCGCAGTCTTCGCTTTCAATCAGATCAATAGGTTACAAGTCAATTCAGAATGGCGGGAGGGATGATGACGAGATTTGATGATCGGCCCAAATGGTACTGGGCCGCTGGGGGCACCAAGCCGCGCTCGAACGGTGAAACCGAAACCACCGATGCCGGCGATCGGTTCGTCGTCGCCTGCGGGCAGCGCGAGTTATGGGAACGGGTCCGAGCAGAAGTTTCCAGTACCGAGCAATGCGCTTGGAACAGCTTCGGCCCCGCAGATGGAAGAGCGACCTTGGCCGACTGTCTCTTCGTGATGGTCGAGGGCCGGGAGATGTACGGGGCCAATTTCAACAAGGTCGTGACCGAACTCGCCCAGGTCCCGGCATTCGCCAAGGCCATCGTCGCGTCCGGCGTCGACCTATGCAATTGGGTTTCAAACCCGACGCTTCACACTCCACTGCCGCGGCCGAAGTACGATCCTAAGGCAGAGGAGCGACTTCGTTCCGTGCTCGAGGCAACATTGGGCCAGACTGTAGAACAATGACCGGCCGGCTTCATCGCCGCGGCCGCTTCACAGCCATATGCATGGGCGTGTGCCTGATGGCGGCGCTGGCGATCGTCCTGCTTCGATAGCGCTTCAATTCCGCTGCCGTCGTGGCCCAATCCGACGCCCTGTGGACGCCAGCATACTTAGATCCCACCCGGCATAATTCTCGCTGGAGAGACCATCGAGCAAGGTGGCGCTACCGTCGCTAAAAAGCGGCGCATCAAGTGATCTGAGCCCAAACTTCACAGTTCCGTTTTTCCTAGCTTCGCGGTCATAAGCAGCAACAAACTCTCTGACGCGCTCCTTGATCTGATCTTGGCGCAAAGACCCCTCAAGCAGAGCCACGAAGATGTTCTGAGCGATGTCATCCCGTCCTGGCAAGTAAGTCGGAAGCATCGCTCGGATAGTTTCAAAATCGTTTGCTTCCTCACGCCTCTGGTCTGTCAGCTTTCGCGCTCTCTCCATCGACCAGCGCAGGATTTGCGATCGCGAAAGAGAACCTGCGATCATCTCGCGAACGAACCGATCGAATTCGGGATCAAATCGGCGGTGACAATACAAGCGCTCCGTGTTGCTGATCATGGGGCGCTTCTTTCCGCGCAGCGGCCGGCCGGTAATCTCGGCGAGCGACTTCTTTTGTTGAAGAGCCTGGCAGACCAAGAGGAGCTTGTCAGGCTCCATCGGCCTCGCCCCCTTGACCCTGATCCTTTCGCAAGTTCGACACTGGCGCGTCGTGTAGCCCGTGCTCCAGCGTGTGTGAACTCGGGCGTCGTGAAGCGAGTGACCATATATGCAATGTGTTCTTTCTCGTTGCGAGGCTCCTTTCCGTTTGTTAGCTGCTTGCGCATTTTGCTCGGCGAGAGCCGTTGCGCGTTCAGCCCATTCTGGATGAGCGGCGCAATATTTATTGAAGGCCTTCTTCGAACTGATGCCAGCGCAGACCTTTTTGTTTCCTTGACCGGGGCGTGCTCCGTAAAAGATCATGCGGAGCGTGCAACCCTCTTCGAGCAAGCGCAGGACTACGTCCGGCGGAAACTCCGGATATTGAATGCGCTCGGTCATCCGCAGCCGCGCAGCGTCTCGCGCGGACTCTTTTGCCGCGCGCTTTCTTTTGCTCCAGAGCTTCTTTCGCTTTCTTGCGGCATTCCGCGCAGAAAGTCGCTTGAGGCGCCCTTCTAGTTTGGGCTGCAGACGAAACGCCGCGACAAGACCGTTAAATCTGATTACGCCGCCGTCACTTTTTCTCGCGGTCGCATCAGCGAGTGTGCCCCCCTCTTCTACGACGGCGATCGCGGCCGTTACCTGTGCGGCGGTAGGATGTGCCCGCGTATTCCATCCTCTACGGCAGAGTTGACATTCGAGGTGCCGCCAGCCGCGATTAGTGATCCTGAGCTTGGTGTTCTCGGGTGTGAGCTCATGACCGCTTTTGCAGTGGGTACGTCGATCGACCTGTTTCTTCACCCCGGCTAAGATCCGCGATTTGCTATTGGCCTTAGCCAAAGCCTGCGCCTTGCTTCCCCATTCCGGGTGAAGCTGACAATGCACCTTGAAAGCCCTGGAGGAGCATATCGGTGTTTGGCCAGTCCCGCCGGTTATGCTGCGGAGCGATTCTCCAGCTTCGAGCCGGGCCATGAACGTGGCTGCTTCTGCCGGATTCATGGTGAACACCTGCCCACCCACGATGTCCCTGAAGCAACTCTTGCAAATTGCGGACAGTCGGCCGCGTGAGCTGGGGTGAAAGTCGCTTACCTGCAGAGTGAGTTCGCACCTTCGACAAACAGGCATGACGAACACTTTGATCTGGAGCGACGGGAGTGCGCGGAAGCTGCGCGCTGGGCCTCCAAAGCGCCAGAGCGTTGATTGGCCTTTCCCCTGAATGCCCGTAATTCACCGGTAGTCGGATCGATGTAGCATTGTCCCTCGACGCTCCGGCCTACCTAGACGGCACAATGCTACGGGGCGAGACCGTGTCCGAAAGCTTGTGGGAACGCATCTAACGCGTCGACACCACCCATGGCACCGGGCGGCTTTGGCTGCCTGGTGCTCTAGCTTTCAGCCAGGAAAGTCTCGGCTCAGCAGGGTCTTCTTCTATCTGTTGGACTTTATGCTGTGGGGGCCGATTTCGATCCAAAGTCGCCGTGATGCCTTTTCGTCGCTATTCTTCCATTCGTGTTCGATCAGGCTCATGGCTTGCTGAATCCTCTTGGCCGCAAGCACCTCATTGCAGCCAACCCAGATCAAGCTCAGCTTAGCGTACCTGGCACTTCCATGACTTATTCCATAGCGCTTGGGAAAGCGCTTCATGTCCGGATCGATGGCAAGCAAAATCGCTTCATTAGCAAGCGCAGTAGAGCAAACAACGTCATCATCAATACGCTCAGGCAGCGCTTCACGGTACAAAATAACGAAATGCCCGCGACTCCTAAACATATCCCCCACGGAATCGGGAACGCCCGCGTCGAAAAAGACACGGAGGACGGGCCGATCAGGATCAAGCCGCGGCGTGCTTGATTGCCGCTCTAATGTCCTGTTCGGTGAGAGTTGGATATTCCTTCTGGATGGCATTTACCGAATATCCGGCGTCCGCGAACGCCTTGACGCTGCGCACGGGGATGCGCGTTCCTGCAATGACTTCTTGATTGCTCATCACGTTACGATGACGTTCAATCTGGCCAATTTCCGTATTGGGTCTATTGCTCAGGGCGCGCACGGCTGTTGCCATATCGCCCGACACGACCTTCAGAGGAATTTCTAGAATGGCTTGCCCGGTCTCTACATCTTCTTTTCGATCAGTTTCCGGATTGAAAAAAACTATCCGTCGATTGAGAACGTACAGCGTAGTTTTCGCCCATAGATCGTCGCCAAGGTGACGCAGTTTCTCTTTCGCGGCACGAAGGCGCGGAAGCGGAACGCTCGACTCATTGCGGATTGAATTAACAACCTTAAGGCATACGATGTCGCGGAATGAGTAAATGCGACTATGAACAGCGCGACGGTCTTCGTAAGCGAGGCTTGGCCGGAAAAAGTCAGTGCGATCCCAGTAGCGCAATTGACTGATGCTGATGCCAGTCAGGCGCACCACTTGGTCTTCCGTAAAGGCCGAGACCACTACATTTGAGTCGGGGCGAGGCATACGGCATCCTAACGTTCGCTTTGATCGAGAAAAAGGGGTTATTTCAACCATGAGTGAGCCCTAACTATCCCTTTCAAGGCCTTAAGTTCTGGGCTGGTTAAACGAATTTATTCCTCAGGAAAGCCTACGGGATGCCCGACCGGAAGATCACCCTCGGCGAGATGCGGGCCTCCGGCGCCCGCGGCCTCCTGGTCTTCTGCTCGGACCATCGCTGTAGCCATAACGTTGAGCTGCCGCCAGACAAGGTCGATCAGTGGCCTGATCGCGTCCGCCTCTCCGACCTAGAACCCCACTTCACCTGTATGGCTTGCGGCAGGCGCGGTGCCGATGTACGGCCGCACTTCCCGCAGGCGAGGATGGGAGCGCGCTAAGGATCTCAAGAAGACGCTTCGGCGCCCGGTTTTATAGCCTATTCGGGCTACGTGCATCCAGTGTAAACTGCACTTTCAGCGAGAGGCGCCCCGGGGTTAAGCTACATGACAAATGTTGCACAGTCGGGGTGTGCCATGGCCGAAACATTCGTCCGCGTAGGCATCGTCCTCTTGGGGCTTTGCCCTTTCGCAATCGTCGCAATTGCTCTGCTCGTGCAAAGCTGACACGGTTTCATTCGCGAGTCGGCTGGCGTTGGACTAGCCGCATAGAGGGCCCCGGCGACTGCCTCCTGGCCCCCAAAAGTTGCCGGGGCTCTCGCCAATTCCGTAGATTGAGCGATGAAATACGTTGGCGACCGCCCTTACTCCGACCCCGAGAAAGCTGCCCGCAGGCTCATGGAGCATGCCCGCGCCTTCGAGCCGATCCAGGATGGCCGGATCTACATCGAGAAGATCAACTACCCGATGATCTACCTGGATAAGGCGACGCCGGCCGAATACTGGGCCGGCTTGCAGTACGCCAAAGATCAGGGCTGGCTCGAATACCACGAGAGCGGGACGTTCGTGAGGATGCTCCAGCCGGGCAAAGACCTGTTCGCCTGACCGAGGGCCGCAGGCCTTTCCAGTTGAGCCTATCGCCGCTGCCGCTCTGACACGATGTACCAATATCCGGTCCCAACCGCGGCGGCCGCACTGAGCACTCCGACGATTGCGACGATCCCTTCCGCCAGCTCCATACGGGCCTCATCAAACCACCAGAGCTTAGAAGACAAAATCAAGCACCAGCACCGACGCCGACGACGCTCAGAACTACGATGATGAGAATCCAATCACCTCGGCGTTCTTCCGTCATCGGTCCGCCTAGAAAAGGAACGGCCCCAGCGCCCCGGGGAGAGCACTGAGGCCGATGGTCGTCCCACTCCTCAACCCGACCGAGATCGCAACGCTGAAAATTGCTACTTGTTCCGGAAAAGAAACAGCCCCAGCGAGGGGACAAGCTGGGGCCAAGTTTGTGGCTGGGCGTCTCAGTGCCCGTAGCGGTGCGGCACCGAACAGGGCAACCAATGTCAGTGCATGCGCTTCGTTCCTATCGATAAAAAAAGGCCCCAGCATCCGGATCATGCTGGGGCCAAGCTGGATCGCCGAGCCGCTGTCCGCCAGGAAGCAGCGGTCGTCGTTCGAGGGCTGAAAAAATACGAAATGAAAATTAACTGCCCTGTTGCTCAGACTATTCAAACCGAGGCTGGTTCCGGAAATAACCCGTGTGAATCCTAGCGAGACAAATTGCCGCTTTTTCCCTCCTCTTGACGATATTGCTGAAGAGAGTTTGACTTCAGGTCTCGGCTCTCTCCAGGCCGAGAACCCCTACGTTGCAAGGCGAGGCCCCGGAGAAACCCCACACCGGGGCCTCCGCTGCCGATTCGTAATCCGGCTTTGGATACCTATCTTCCGAGTATGCCGATAACCCGAAAGCCGCTGGAAATCCCGCCCGAGGTGGCCCGCCAGTTCGCCGCCAAGATGCAAGCGTTCCACGCCGAGTACAGCCCGCTCAAGCGGGACGAGATCGCCGCTAACACCAGGCACCTGCTCCTCCAGCACATGCCCAAAGGTGCTAAGCTGCGGCTTGCGGATGTCCTCGAGTTATTCGAGCTGATGCGATGACCAAAGACGCTTTCGATCAATGGTGGGAATGGGCCCGGAAGCCGGTAGAGAGCCACTTGACGATACCGGTCGAGATCTGGCGTCCAGTCTCCAAACTCTCACCCGAGGATCGGCTTGACCGACAGAAGGTCAATGAAGCCGTGGCGGCGCACAAAGAGCCCGACGCCGGTTAGGGCGCCGGGCTAAGTCTAGGGAGAAAACAGCCTGAAGACTCAGGCCGAGCACCGCCGGGTCAGACATGCCGGCGGATTGGTTGAGCGGCTAGCTGTCGCGCCGCTGCAAAGCTCGATCGATCTTGCCTTCAAGGCGATCTCCAAGCTTTTCGATCGATTCGCGGATGCCCGCTGCGACCTCGTCGATGCGATCGCGGGAGTTCATCTCGACCTCGTGGATCTTCTGGCGCAGCGCAGCTCCCATCTCGCCGGTCTCCTGGCGTAGAACGTCGAGCCGAAGGACGCCATCGCGATCAGATTTTTGCAGGTCGCGCGTGAGGTTTTCGATGCGAGCTTCCAGCAACTCAACATCCTTTTTTGATTCTGTGGCGCTAGATTCGACGGTTGAGAATTTGCGAGAAATTCCGACAATCGCGATGATGCCGGCAATGATCGTCCCGGCAGTCAGGTAAATTCCAAATTCCTGCACTTCTCATTGTCCCCGGCACTAGCGTTTGATGATCCGTGCGATGTTTTCGAAGCCACGCTTACCGAAGTAGAAAATGACAATGGTATTGGCGACCCATCCGGCCCAGCAATTGTCCCCGATCTTGCACAGGCCATCGGTCGTGCCGAGACCTATCACTTTGTCCCAAATGAGGAGCTTCGCCACATACACTGCGACGCAGTAGCCCATGATCTTGTCTGGCTCGTACCAGTGACCAAGCTCCGCAATGCGGTATTGGGTCTGAGCCTGCATCTCAGCGGTCTGCGCCGCGATTTCGCCAGCGGCGAGGTCCGCTGCGATCTTGCTATCAACGTTACCGGCCTTCAGCTTGGCCTGATACGCATCGATCAAGCCCTTGATGACCGGGCCGCCGAGAAAGGAAAGAATAGCCATCCACATCGGTCAGGCCTTCCCAACCGACCGAAGCCGAGCCGCGATAGTAATGGCTGAGATCCCCATCAACACGTAAGCCAGGTACTGCGGATTGTCCTTCAGCACGTTCATGATCTGCGCCTTGAGATCAGGATCGCCAAGCGCCGATGCCAAGGGGTCGAGCCAGGAGAACGCCGTCGCCGCAGCGCTCAGGAACAGTCCCCACAGCACCGTCACGGATTTGCCCATGACGGCCCAGACTTTGCCCCACACTGTGTCGGCTTCATCGTAAAAGCCCTTCAGGGCCGGGATGGCGTGAAGGATTGGCCGAAGCAGTAGAACGTAGCCGCAGAGCAATCCGGGAATGATCAAAAGAAACCAAAGCCAATTCATTTGGGCTGCTCCACAGCGGGCGTGACAAGATCAGGGTGAGGCGTTTCAGGAACGGCTTCGTGCGGCTTGAATTTCCACACGAGGAAGCCGACTAGTGCGATGCAAGCGCCGATCGCGAGAGCGACAGGCAGAGAGATGCCTGACTGGTGGGCCGCCGCCACGGTCGGCGCTATCGAGGCCGCGGACACCGCCGCCTTCTTCACCGTGTTCGCTGTCGGAACACCGGAGAAGACGCGTTTCTGCGCCTCGATCCAATCAGCATCAGGCGCCGGATATTGTTTTCCCGCCTCGTGCCACGCCTGAGCCTTGAGGAACGCGATCCCCTTTGAGCTCTTCCAGAAAGCATCATCCATGATGGTGCTTTCCGTCAGGCCGGGGACGCGGGCCTTGCAGAAGTTGATGTAGGACTGCACCGAGTTGTGGCCGGACCAGATCGCGATCGCATCGGCGAATCGCTTGTTGCGGTAGTTCTTGGAGGTCCGCCATAGGTCCAACTGGGCACAGATGCCTTGGACGAAAGTAGGAAACACGGCGATGTTGTTTCCCTGCCCCTTGCCGTCATTGAGCGTGACGGCCTTCTTTGCCGCCCCCCACTTGATGGCAAGCGCACTACCCCACATTGCTCCGGGGTTTTTGTACCGGATTGACGCTGACTCCATGATTTCTCCAATGAAAAAGCCGCCTTGCGGCGGCTGGTTGCTCGATCAGGGGTTGTTCGAAGGTATTATCGGCCGGCGTTGCCCGGTAAGGTTGCAGGTGCTATAAGCGCGCGTTTTTAAAGCGGTATTGGAAGTTTGGAATCAAAAGTGGACAAGTCGAAGCACTTGCGGGCGATGTCGATTTACGCCCCGACCTACGCTCTTCTCATTCTAGTTGGTGGCGTTTTGGCAATCGCGGCGATCATTGCTGCGATCATTTACTGGCTCTAGTTCAACACAAGCATCATTGGGGGCGGGGCAATGGACTCACTTAAGTCGCTGATGCCGTTTGTATGGCTATATGTTTTAGGTTTCCTGATCACAGCCGGACATTTCTACCGCAGGCACAGACTGCAACTCGGAATACGGCAAGCCGTATGTTTGGTCTTCTGGCCAGTTTGGGGCCTGCTTGAATACAGCGTCCAGGACATCCTGGAAGCCATTTCAAATGCCACCATGGGGACAGACAATCGCGCTGCCGTTTCATTCGGAGTTGGCTTGTTCGCTGCAGGTCATTTCTTGTCGTCGAATTGGGAAACCTGCAGCAGCGGAGTAGTCTGCACCGGCGTCCTATTGAAAAGCTCTGCCATGATCTTCCCGCCCGTCGGCGCGACATATCTGACTTGGCTTGCTTGGCAGTCCACATAGGACTCCTCAGTCATGCGAGTTAGTGCCCGCCGTGGAACCGCGCGGTCATAAAGGCGGCTAGGTGTGTCTTAGTAGTCACGCTCTGCGCTTGCTCGGAGCGGTTGCGCCGAGTAAGTTTCCGGACCCAGTTAAGAACGGGCGGGCACTAATCTTGAAATACCGCGCTGACATCGATGGCTTGCGGGCCATCGCCGTGCTGTCTGTGTTGGCCTTCCATTACAATGCAGCTCTGCCGGGCGGCTTTACCGGCGTTGACGTGTTTTTCGTGATCAGCGGGTTTCTGATAACGCAACAACTCGCTGGCGAGATCGCAAGCGGCACCTTTTCTATCCTCAACTTCTACGACCGTCGCATTCGACGCATTGTGCCTGCGCTTGCCGTCGTACTGCTGACGACTCTGTGGCTGGGCAAGTTCTTGCTCTTGCCTGGCGACTACAAATCGATGGCAGCGAGCGCGGCATACGCAGCATTCGGCGCTTCGAACTTCTTCTTCCTGTCGAACACTGGCTATTTCGACCAAAGTTCCGATTTGATGCCGCTCCTGCACACCTGGTCGCTTGGTGTCGAGGAGCAATTCTATCTCGTCTGGCCGCTCCTTTTGGCGCTCATCGCGGCCGGTCGGAAGCGAATCGACCTCGTCGCCATCGTCTGCACCGCAGTTGTGATCGGCTTCGGCGCGAGCCTGCTCTGGCTCGACGCCGATCCCAAGGGCGCATTCTATCTGGTGCTGCCGCGCGCGTGGGAGCTCGCACTCGGCGCGCTGCTCGTGTTCCTGCCTCCTCTTTCGCAGCGCCTCGGTGCCGTGGCAATCGCGACCGGTCTCGCGTTGATCGGCGCCGGCTTCATCCTTGTCAGCGCGAGCGCTTTCCCAGGCACGGCCGCGATCTACCCATGCGTCGGCGCCGCGCTCGTAATCTGGCCGCGCCGGGACGAACCAAGGCTTAGCCATTGGCTCGGCAAGTTGCGTCCGATCGGGTTGATTTCCTACAGCCTGTATCTCTGGCACTGGCCGGTGTGGGTGTTGTTCCGCCACTACATCAACAACGCAGAGCCCAGCCGCCTTGAGGCAGTCGTGCTCGCCGGCATCTCGATCGCCTTGGCAGTACTGTCGTTCCGCTTCGTTGAGAAGCCTTTCCGACAACGCCGCTGGTCGCCGACGCGCACCGTGCAAACCGGCCTCGCGACCGGCGCGGCTGTCTTCTGCTTCGGCATGTATGTGCACAGTGCTGATGGGCTTCCGGAGCGTATTCCGCCGGCCGTCTATGCGATGCGCAGCCTCGACGCGATGTGGGAGTGGCCGTGCCCGGCGTTCAAGTTCCAGTCTCAGCTTAACAACACTTATTGCACCTTCGGGCAGCCTTGGGACACCGCAAAATCGAAGGCGCTGCTATGGGGTGACAGCCACGCGCAGCACTTCGCGCCGCTGGTGCAAACTGCCATTCCGGATTACGGCACGCTGCTCTTTGCCTCCTGTCCCGCAATGTTCAACAAGCATATCTATCGCAAGATTGCTGACTTGCCGAACTACCCCGAACAATGCGCCGACCAGAGACAGCGCGCGATCAACCTCCTTCACGATGATCCGTCCATCAATCTCGTCATCTTGGCGTCGTCCTGGGCATACCTGCCTGCCATCACGGAACAGGACGGCACGCTCGGCAACAAGAGCGGTATCGAACTCGATGCCGCTGGCCTCGACGACCTCATTCAACAGACTTCAATCCCCGGCCGCCGGTTCGTTCTCATCGGCATGATGCCGCAATTCTTGCGCGATCCTATCCCTTGCGCCACGCTGGGACTAAACGGCCTTTTGCGGCGTCAGTGCGGCCCGGATCAGCAGCTTGTCCACCATATGCAGACGTTCTCGATCGACACTGACAAGATGCTTCGGGACGTCGCGGCACGTCACCCTCATGTCAGTGTCGTGGTCCCGCGCGAGGCGCTGTGCGACGACAAGGGTTGCACAACGTGGCTAAACGGCGAGTTCCTTTACCGTGACGGCGGACACATCCGCCGCAACCTCGAGCCCGACACACGGCGCGCGCTTGCCGATGTGCTCGACCTGCCGCGAGCGCTCGCCGAAAGGCCTGCCCGGGCGGAAGCTTCGGCTGCGCCCGACTAGAGGTAACCCGTGGCGGACCATGCAACTACAACAGACGTTCCCGGGTTATTCACCTGAAAGCCTGATGTAGTGGCTGAAACAGCATTAACAGGGCTGGTTGTACCGCCAGCGGTACTGCTGCAAACAACAGTTGGAATAGCGCTGAAAGCAATCGGAAACGTCACCGACGTATTCGCTGCTCCTGTTGCGGTGACAAGACCCCAGCAGTGAATGCCACCGTCCGCCTGGCGACGATACGCCTGATAGCCAGCCGACCCGGGGGTCCCGGTTTCGCCGAAACTTTTGACAGCGCCGATACTGACGTTGTTTCCGAAATCAATCCTCTTAGCCGGAATAGTGCCGTAGGTTGTCGTACCCGCCATGAAAGCATTTTCATAACGGAGGTTACGAGTAACGCAATTGGCAAGCATATTCATCGTTGCCGATGCACCGTACTGGGAGAAGTTTCGGAAGGTAATATTCTCTACGGTCTCTAGAGAGAAGTCACCGCCGCTGTAGCCTGTCGCAGTAGTGAAAAGCTCCATACCGGTCGTGTTCTGAGTGCCGAGATTGACGAAGCCTGAGAACTCGATATTGCTCATGATATGGCCACGAGCAACGCCAGTATCAAAAGAACTGTTGCTCAGGTACTTCCCGGTCGCAATGAGCGGCGGATGGAACTGACTGCCGGTATCAACATCGAACCTGATCTTGATGTTGCGGATGAAGCCAGCGGCCGGTGTTGCAGACCACTGGTCGAAAGCCAGGCGAACAATGCTGCCCGTACCTGCTACGACGGTTCGGCCCGGGTTGATATAATGTAGGTCAATATCAGAAAGCGTATTGTTCTCGTTGCTCTCGGCATTGTTCGCGTACACCTTCAGGAGGCAGTCATCGAACGTGCCACCATTTTGGCTGTACAACGTGACCTGGTGTTGGCGAACGTTGTAAGGAAAGTACGAACGGCCAGAATTGATAGCCTTGTACCGCAACTCTGCCTGATCGCCGCTTCGCTGGAAACTCGCCGGATAGTAGACGTTTGTGAATTCGCCGGACATGAACATGTCCCGGCCTTTATTCGCGTTGTTACGAACGGCACTGAATCCGGAGACGCCCCCGCTTGGCATTAAGAAATCATGGACTTCAATGCCACGGCAGGCATTAACGAGGTAAATCCCTTGCGTGCCTTTAGCGCTGTCGAGAGTCGTATAGGCGGTCTGTACGATCTGAGGATTATAGATGCTGATGTTCTCGCAGTCAGTCCCGATAATCCCGTAGACAACGATAGCGTTAGACGCGAAATTAATTGGAATGCTGATCTTGCTGCCGTTGAAGTTCATCGCGAGCTTCTTAACCGCGTTGAAACTCATGATCGAAGAACCGGCCGATGGAACACTAGTCCAGACGAGGTAATTCTTGTTGTCTTCGAACTCTACTCGGCCGGTGCCGCGCCACTGAATTTCAGCAGCTAAGGCGGCTAGCGAGGCAGTATCGTCGGCAATGCCGTTACCCACCGCGCCGAACATTTTAGGAGTCAACACCTTCTCGATATTCCGATACTTGCGGCCGACCGCATTCGTGATGGTCGCTGCGCTGGTCGTGCTCGGATCATAAGCGTACGCCGCTTGGGCACTCTCATCGACCACCATGATGTGCGGCGTCGTTGATGATGCTGCGGCGGCGGAAGCTGCACTATCAAACAATGGCACGCCGCTACCGGGCGGACTGGTGAAATTGCCAGTACCGTCCAAATATAGCGCGGCGTTATTCGGATAGCCGGCGAGGCCAGTTGAAATAGGAAGTCCAGTTGCGTTCGTCAGTGTCGCCGAGGACGGCGCGCCAAGTGCACCATTTTGAAATACCAGTGCACCGTTTCCGGTTTCGTCTGTGATAGCAGACCGGAGATTTGCGCTCGACGGAGTCGCCAGGAACGCCGCGACGTTTGCTCCCAATCCGCCCAGATCGGATATCCCAAGCTGCCTTACTGTAAAAGGTCCCCCTTGGACGGCCTGCATAACGACCTGAGACGTCCCGCCAGTGCTCGAAAAGTCCGTCGTTCCTGCGGGCCAGGTGATCACGCCACTTGCGGCGGGCGGCCCATTGAGGATCAGCGCGCCGCTGATCGATCCGGCTAGCAGGAGCGTGTTTGGCAGGAACGTTTGAGCGCGAGTCCACGTCTGGGACAGCGTTGGGATCGCAGGCACATATGTGAGAGGTCCCAGAACCTGAGTGTCTCCTGACGTTGGCGTCGGAGGCGCCTGGACTGGCGGAGGTGTGCTGACGATGATGCTGGTCATAGCTTCACCATTGCGTTGACAAAAATGCTAGGCTGCATGTTGTTGTGCGCGGCACCGCCAGTGTTTGTAGAGGCTAATGCGACAGAGCCTGACGAAGAGCCTATGGATTGTATCTTTGAAACTGTGCCGCCATTCGCTGCGGGAACAGCCAATCCAACACCACCGCCAACAACGGAAATCGCTGTGGAGTCATTTGGATTGCTGGCAACCCAGTTAACACTGTTGACAGTAGCTGATCCGGAATAGCTACCACCAGATGAGATCGAAGGAAGCTCACTGGCGGAGAGAACGTGAGTTTCTTCACCGGCAAATGCCAAAGGCACCCGCGCCGTGAAGCCAGATCCACCATTTCCTGTAACGCCTATCGCGCGCCCGGCCCAAAATCCGAGATGAACACGACAGTTGGCTGCCCATGCCGTCGCTGCATTCGTCTGCGCCGCTCGCGTGGTCAGAACGCCGGAGGCTGTATAAAGGGGCGCATTTGCGTCGTTAGCGTTCGCGAAGAGCAAGTTGAATAAAGGCTGGCAGTCCGCATTCGCTCTGATGGTCGACCCAGATGAAGCGCTTCCGATCGTCCCAGCCAGACCCGAACCGTCGCCAGTGTTTACGACCAAAACCCAACCAGGGTCAGCGAAGACCTTCAACGTTAATTTGACGTCCCCCGTCGAGAAGAACGCTGCTGTGGTCGTATCGACATAGTTCTTCGTCGCACCGTCAGTCGAAACAGATGGATCAGCCATTCCTGTGATCTTCTGACCACCCATCGGAAGAGGCGCCGTCATCGCCGATCGACCGCCGCGGTCCAGGCTGTTGGTCAGCTCAGTGCCGATGTCCGTGATCAGCGCGTTGTAGGCGGTCGAGCTGATGGGCGTGGTCGGTATGGCGGCCGTGTTCGCCGGCTGCTGATAGGTGCCGTTACTTTGCCTTGGCATGGATTTCCCACGAAAAAGGCCCCGAAAACGGGGCCGGATTGGTACGGATTTTGACTTTGAGCCCGGTTGAGCTATTTTCCCGGGATGCTTCGTATCGTCATCTGTTCAGCCGTTCTTCTCGCGGTCATCGCTGCCCTGAAGTGGCTGCTGAACACGTCTATCGACAACATGGGCTTGGGCTGGGGCGCGCTGATCGGCGCTGCAATCCTCATTCCCGTGATCATCGGTGCGTACCTGTACGATCGCGCAAATACTCATTCTCAAGAAGTGCTGCCGCCAGCGCGGCGCGATTCCCAATAGCCGGCGCTGCAGCGCGGTTCGTATCCCGGCTGAGGAGCGACGTCGCCAGCGCATCCAGGTGACGATCGCGCGCGGATCCCTGAGAGGTCAGAATGCGCGCCATTTCCCCGTACTGCGCCGTCGGGTCAGCCCGCATGCCGTTGATCAGCCAGTTCGCGGCCTTCTTTGCGCCGGCCGACAGCAACCCGATCCCGGTCGTCTGCGGCGTGATCAGCTGCATCTCGCCCGGCACTTCCGGCTTCATGTTCTCGGCCGCTGCGCGCCGCTGTGCAGTCTGAGAGTTCTCGACGACCTTGTTATGGGTATCCCGGAATTTCGCGTTCCGTTCGACGGATGCCATCAGATCATCGGCAGCGTCCTGGCCGTGAACCGTTGCAATCTTCGCTGTATTCCAGCCGCCCTCACCCTGAAGCTCGCCCTTCAAGGCCTGCAGGTCGTTCGCCTTGGTCCCGAGCAGGCGATCGATGTTACCCCGCGAGCCCTTTGCGAAGGCGATCTGCTCGCCGGGCTCGAGCTGGCCAAACTCGCCAGCAAAACGCTCCGGTGATGGCGTCGTCTTTCCCGAGCCTAGATATTGCGTCCCGGCTTCAACAGCATCACCGCGGCGCGCTAGAGCCGCCGATTGCCGGTTCGCGTTCGCATAACCAGGAACCTGCTGCTCGAGCGCTTCGTTCAGCTGGCCGCGCATCATTCGGAGAGCGCCCTGCTGCCGCGAGACGGCCCCCGCCGGGATACCAAGGCCAGGCGCGTCGTACTGGATGACGTTGTCGAGCTCCTGCTTCACCTTGTGCAGGACTTCGGCGTCCTGCTGGTTGACCGGAATCTCCTCGAACCGAGGACGGCCCAGATTGTCGTATTGAGGATGACCCGCGGCATCGACCAGCGGGCGGCGTTCGGTCGTCATCATCATGCCGCGCAGGCTGGTCAGGGCCCGTCGCTCCATGCCGACAGCGCGCGGGATCATGTAGTCGAGTTGTGCCAGGATCGGCGCCGTCTGGACGTCCGGCGCAGCGTTCAACGCCGCCGGATAGTTCGCATTGTCGACTGCGGATCGGTGCGCGCGGATCGTGTTCGTGACTGTCTGCGGGTCTTCAGCCGGTCCCAGGGCCCGGTCGACGTCCCCCATGATCCGGCGGTTCGTGGCATCGTTGCGGGCATTGAGCGCACCGACACCGATCGACCGCGCCTCATCGCTGTTGAGCACCGCGCCCTGCGTCTTTCCAAGGAAGGCCGGGCCGGCATCAGCCAGCATGGCATCGGGGCCGAGCTCGTCGAGCCGAGACCGCACCGCGGCCGGTGTATCGGCGGCGAGTGCGTTCGTCAGATGCCGAGCTGCCGGACGCGACATGCCTTCGGCGCCGATCAGCGCATCCGCAATGGCATTATAACCAGCACCGATTGCCTTTCCCGTCGCGGGCAGAACGCCTCCGATGACCGAACCCACGACGGCCCCTTTACCCGCATGCAGCGCAGCATCCGAAGCATTTGTAAGATCTGGAGCATCCGAAACACCTTGCGCGGCGCCAAACGCGCCCCCGGTCCCTGCACCTAGAAGGGTCTTTGCCAAGAGGCCGCCCCCCTTCGCCGCCGCTCCGATGGCCCCCAGCGGCAACATTGCGCCGCCGACCAGGTGTGCGGCCGTGTTCGCGATCGGCGCCGCTTCCGCCAAGCGCTGATCCTCCGCGCGCTGCTTCGCGAGGTTCCCGGCGTAGTCTCCGCGCTCGCCACCGATGCCGGTCAAAGCCCCCATGCCCGCCGCGAACCGGTCCATAAATGGGATACCGTTAGCGACCGCCCTGACGCCGCTGTCGACGGCGCCGATCGCGCGCATGGTCTTTTCGCCGGCCGACAGGTTCGGCGCGGCGTCCGGCTTGCTGAGGTCAAGCGCTATCGGATTCCCGAGGCCGTCGACCGTCATCTGAGGATTACTCGGATTTGACGCTTCCGGCGTCGCCGCAGCTTTCGGCGCCTTCGGTCCACCGAACTCGCGCGCCATCACAGACGTGATCGTGGCATCGGAAGTGCCTGCAGGAAACTCGATCAGAGAGCCGTCCGGCGCCTGGATCTGGATCGCGTCAGCCATTTACTTCAGCGTCCCCGTTTCAGGATCGTACCGGCGAACCTTGCGCATGTTCTGCTCATGACGGCCGGCAAGGCCTGCGTTCGTACCCTGGTCGGCCTTCTGGAACTCAGGCAGCACGTAGCTCTGCGTCAGATCCTGACCGGTGGCAGGATCGGTGATGTGGTGGTCCTCATCGTATTTCCGGATGATCCCCTCAACCGTGCGCGGATCGACCTTCTTGCCCTGCGAGATAGCTTCGGCCGTCGCATCGCGGATGGCATTGCCGACCGCGATATTCCGCTGTTCGATCTGCGCCTGGATGCCGAGCAGGCGCTGGTTGCCCGTCACGGTCATGTCGAGACCCGGGTTCGCCTTCAAGAAGTTCGACATCTCGAAGTTCGTGACGCGGCTGCCGACCGCGTTCTTCGCCTGCGCGCCGGCCATCGAGCGGTTGAACTTGGTCAGGAACTCCTTATCCGACAGATCGTCCTCGCTGAACGGCTTGGTGATGCCGACGGCATTGAGGCCAGCGTTGATCGACTTCTGGAGCTCGAGCCGTGCTTGCGGCGCCAGGCCGCCGGTAGTGCCCCCGTTGCGCTGGATTGCGTCGATCGCGCCCTGCATCGCGGCAATATCCCGCGCCCGCGCCTGAGCATCTTCGACGCCGTTGGCAAGCCCGGCATGCGACTTGCCGAGCCCTTCGGCCAGCTGCTTGTCGTAGGTCTGGCCGCTGTTGAGATCGACGCTGTTGCTGATGTTCGTCGCCCCCGCCCGGGCTTTCGCCGTCGAGAAGGTCGCATAATCCATCGGCTTGGGGTTCTCAGGCGTCGGCTTGAAGTTGTCCGTATAGTATTTGTATTCGCTGACGCTGTTCGGCGTCTTGTCCGCGGCCGAAAGGACCGAGATCTTCCCAGTCGCGTCCTTTTGCACCAGGTTGCCGTCGTCGTCCTTGTACGGAGCGCTGAACGACGGGTCTTTCTTCAGCGCGACAGTGCGTTGCCCCGTGGTCTGGTTGACGTCCCAGACGTTGCCGGCGGCGTCGGTCATCTGCGTGTGCTGCTCGCGCGGCTTAAGGGCGGCGCTAAGCATCGCGCTTGCTACCTGCTTCTGCGCGGGCGTCGCATAGGGGTTCTGGAGGATCTGCAGCGCGGCCGCCGTGGTTCGGTTCTGGGGCATCCGCACCGGCCGGGCGCCGGCAACGGCTTCCGCGGTCGGGAGCATACCTTGCGTCGGCTGAGCCGCCGCCGGCAGCTTTGCATCGTCGGAGGCGTCCGCCAATTGCACATGCACCGGATCGTTGGCGACAGGCTGGGCGAGCCCATACTGAGGCAGCATCGCGCGCTGTCCAGGCGACATCCCGCCGATATCCGCCGCCATGCCGCGCTCGTGTAAGGAGGTGCCCGGCGCGGCCACCGGGTTGGGGTTATTCGCCCGATCGGCATAGAGCCGCGCCTGGTCGTCCCGGCTACGGACGCCGCTGGAGAGGAAAGTACCCGGGTTATCCTGGATGAAATCCTGGGTGCGGTCCGCAAGACGCTGATCCATGCCAACCGTCCCGGGGGTCGCATTGGCATCATTCGAGACCGTCGGACCGGGTGCTGCCGTCGCAATGGCCGGCATGGCAGCTGAGGAGGTTGCCTGCGCTGGGGCCCCTCCGGACGCGTTGATCAACAGGCTGGCGAGCTGGTCGCTCGCGGCTTTGCGTCCGGCGTCCTCTTCCCGGTCCATCTGCCCGGCCTGGTAGCCGCCGAGAAGACCCTGAGCGAGCCGATTGAGGCCCTGCCACGGGCTCCTGATCGGCGTGCTATCGCCGCCCGCGCGCATCAGCGCATCCGCATATGCCCGGCGCCGGTTGACATCGCCTTGCGTGCCGGTCGTATCGATCGAGTAATCACCGATAGCCATCAGGCGAGCCCCAGCGCTGCATAATTGACCATCTTGAAGCCGCTCGGATGTGTGAACACGGCATCAGGCATGACCTCCTCGACTTCGTCAGCCATCACGCCGCGCTGGCGGCCGCCGAAGATCGTGTATTCGTAGAAGGGAAGGCCGTTTTCGAGCGTGCCGATCCGGACGATGTCGCTCTTGAGGCGCCGATCCGAGAAGAACGACGCCATGCCGCCAGCTTTGCCGATGCCCTGCAGCAGACTGCCGCCAAGCGTTCCGCCGAGCCCAAACAGACCACCCATCGTGGCGTTGCTCTGGTTCAGCTGATCTTCATAATTCTTCTGCACGAGCCCGGCGATATCCGTCCCCGCCACGTTCGTCGTCGGCGTCGACACGGCCGCAGAGTTAGGCATCTGCGGCGACGTGCCGTTGACTAGCGTTGAGTAGGTCTGCAGCGGCATCTGATACTGCGTAATCGCATTGTTCACCGCCGTCTGGTAATCGGCCAGATTCGCGCTGTTGTATGCGTCGTTCTTCGCAGTGCTGAAATTGCGGAAAGCGGCGTCGTAGCCGGCCATGCCGGGCTGCAAGCCCTGGGCCGCCAATTGGGCCTCGAGCTGATCCTGGTTTTGTTTCCACTGCGGATCAAGCCGCGACTTGTTGAGCGCGTCGAGCGCCGCTGCGGTCCCGTTGTACGAAAGATCGAGCGGCTGCCCTGAAAATGCGCCCTGCCCGCCACTCAGGAGCGTGTTTGCGATCGACTGCTGCTTGCCTGCAAGGGCATTCGCGTTGTCGAACAAGGACTGTCCGGTCGGCGTCAGCGACGTGGTCGCCGTGTATTGGGGCGTGCCGTCGGCATTCGTGCCACTCACCGAATAGGTCAGCGACCCGTAAGGGTTCGACTGATTGACCATATTCAGTTCTTGCTGCGTCTTCGCAGTCTGAACGTTCGACTGCGTCTGGGCTGCAGCCGTCTGGTATGGATCCGGAGCCTTGGGAGAGTCCATTTTACAGCCTGATCAATTTTTGCTCGCTCCTGAGGAGCGACATGCAGACGGCATCACCATCCGGGAAAAACTCCCGCATGATGCCCTCCTGTTTGAAACCGAGTTTCGACAGGCTTTTGATCGCCGCTTCATTCTTCACGCTCGTGCGAGCCGTGACCCTTTTCACTCGCGCAAAGCAGTAGCGCGCGATATCCCTCACTACGAATAGCGTCCAGGCTCCGCGGCCAACTCCGGTCAGATCGATGTTGCAGCCCGGCGTGTAGCCGTTGAGGATCACCGCGCCGACATCGACGCCGTCCCGCTCGATCACCAGCCCGATCATCGGCTCAGAAAACGTGCAATTCAGGGCCGGCTCGGCGATGCGCCTCGCTCGCGCGGTATCCTGAAACACCACGATCACCCCATGGGTGCGCCGACCTCATAAAGCAGCTCGGTCGAATTCAACCGGACGTCCGGCGTGATCGAGGTCGACAGCGTCAATTGAAGCACAGGAGAGACGACCGCGCCGAATCCCTGAGCGTCTGTCCACGCCGACAGATCAACCAGCGTCGGAGGCCATACCGCGACGTCCCAGAGTGCCACGTCCCACAGCGCGCCGGTCGATGCAGGCACACTCGCCGTCGGCGCCAATGGTGCAACTGTGTCGAAATCGACCTTCACCGTGACCTTCGGAGTGACGCCATAGGATGCCTGCAGCCGCGGCCGCACCATCTTGACGTGCTTGGTGTTGGCCGGCGATTTGAGATCCGTATACGACGGGAAGATCGTCATCGTGTAGTTCTTCCCGTCGTCCTGTCCTCCCACCTCCGCCTGCATGACCCGACCATCAGACGTGCCGTAGTACAGATTGTTGTTGTAGACGGCGAAACAGTTGGCATCCCAGCCGAGATACCGTCCCCACGCGCCGGACCGGACATTGGCAATGAACTGGGTGGCATCTCCGGCGGTCGCCTTCGGAAGGTTGATGATCCCCATGCTCTGCAGCGGCCATGTCGTGATCTGCCAGCCGGATAATCCCTGTCGTGCGATCACCGCATTCTTCCATGCAGGCGCGATCGGTTTGGTCACCGCGACGTTCTGAAGCGCGATCTGATCCAGCGTCATGACCTGAGACATTGGGACGATGCCGTCTTCCGTCATGATCGCGATATCGCCGCCGGCCTTCATGATGCAGCGACGCCCAAGCGGCTTCGCGATCTTGTAGAGGCCCTTCAGCGTCCATGCCGTGTCGGCCGGATTGAGACCATCGTACATCGCCACCTCGCCTTCCGAGGTGATGAAGACGTTTGTCTCATACAGACCGCTGTTAGATGAGATCGACCAGGACGTCCCGCACAGCAGATAGCCGCCATACTTGAAGATGCCGGATAGGTCGAACTTGGTTGCGGCTCCGCCTATCGCATTTGTAGCGAGGTACCATGCTGCAAGCGACGCGGCCTGCACCCCATAAAGCGCACTCTTGAACGGCCAGACAAACGCGAGATTTCCGCCGGTCAGTCCAGTGATGGCCGGCGAGGTCTGCCAGGACGTGCCGTTGAACATAAAGGCAGGATCGACGCCGTTAACGCAGATCAGCCACGTCGCCCCGGCGTTCGTGAACTGGATATATTCCACAAGCGCTGTCGTGTTGAGCCCGACCTGTACCGGCGCGCCGACGACGCCGCCGCTCGTAATGTCATAGATGTTGCCGGAACAGGATGCAAAGAATTTGCTGCTCGTCCCGTTGACGTAAGGGATCAGGGAGGTGACGGCTGCGGATACCATCCCGGTCGCATACGCCAGCGAACCGGCGCGCATCCGGACATAGTCCTGCTGCGGAAAGGCGTTGTCGAGAATGTACGCCGTGCCTGGCGGCGCGGTCGACAGGTTGTCACCGACATACCACCCCGCAGTCGGCGCCGGCAGGAAGGCGGTCTGCGACGGAGGCGGACGCCGCTTCGTCATACCGGCCCCACGAACGTGACCGTTCCGGGCCACCATCCATCGACGTCGAGCACGGGGGCAGCGGTCGACGTGATGCGCTCGCCATCCTCACGCCCGGCAGCTCGATCGAGTGCCCGCTCATATCGACCTTGATCGGCCGAGCATTCAAGGCCCTTCGACTCCTTCCAGCGATAGATGAGGCCGCGCCGGATCACGAGCTCGTCGATCATTGAGAAATCGCTGTCGAGCAGGAATGTGGGCTGGCGCAGCGATCCGTCCGTGTTCGACACCCAGTTGGTGCTATAGTAATTGAAGGTGATGATCTCTCCCGCCCCGATCGCGGGGAAAAACTCGAGAGCCGAGCCAATGAGACGCCAGACCGGACGCACTGGTGCGACCTGGGATGACTTGAGAGCGGCAAGCTGCTCGTTCGTGATCGGCCCATACCGCGGCGACAGCGTGTTCACCGACGAATAGATCTGCTGGCCCGGCGACAGCAGTGCCCAATCTGACGGGAGATCGAACAAAGTCGTCGACCCATCGCCAGTGATTTGGCCGGCGATGTTCAGGTTACGCCAAAAGAAGCGCTCACGGAGCTCGTCGCCGATGTCCTGCGCCATCGCAACGAACTTCTGAACGTTCGGATCAACCGACGATACGGCCTGAGCAGGCGCAGGCAGACCACACAGCGGCATGGCCGTCTGCAACACGCTCAGGATCGACATCAGGCGGCTTCCTTGGTCGACGCCTTGACCTGGGCGGCCAGTTCCTCAAGACGCTTTTCGAGGCTGGCGACCTGCTCACGCAGGCGTTCATTTTCGGCTGCATATTTCGCGGCCGCGCCGCCCTTCTTGGCCGCCTCGAGCCACGCCTTGGCCTTCTCGCGCCACGCGCGGCCGTCCGCCAGCCGGTGGATGTTGGCGTCGGCCACTTCGGCCAGGTTCTCGACCGAAAAGATGCCGAGCGCCTCGAACTCAAAAATCCGGATCGCCGGGATGAGCGGCCATGCCTTTAGCGGCGTGCCGACGATATGGCGCTCCTGGCGGGTTTCCTTCCACTTCCGGTACTGTTCCGGGAACCGCTGCTTGATTTCCTCGGTCACCGGAGAGGTTGCGACGTTGAGCGTATCGCCAGCAACGTGGATGCGAACCATCTCCTGCTCCTGCATACGGAGCGCGCCGGCTTTCTCGGTGGCCGCCTCATCCTGCACGGGCAGCACAAAGAACACGGGCGTCACGCCCTTGTTCTGGTCGGCAAACTCGGCGTTTCCGCCCATGCCGATGGTCGCAAATTCAGTTCCGAACGCGCTGCCAATGTCGTCGAGCATAATTCTGGTCCTTTTGATCGGATGAGAGAAAGAGAAAGGGCGGCCCGAAGGCCGCCCCAGGGTGGTTAGTTCGTCTTATCGACGTAGGGCCACTTCAGATACGTCTCGACGTACCCGTTGGCCGTCACGGTCACGCCAGTGCCGGTTGCCGAGGCGTTGGCAGACATCGTGATCGTGTAGTTGCCCGGATTGCCGTTGATCGAAGCGATCGTCGTCGAGCCCGGAATGCCCGTGCCAGAAATCGCCTGGTTCGGGTAGATGCCGGTCAGGGTCGAGATGTTCGTCAAGGTCGGCGAACCGGTGGTGGTGTTGGCCGTGAAGGTCGGCGCCGTGTAGTTCGCGGGGAAGTACATCCCAACGATCAACTTGGTGCCAACAGTCGCCGATGCCGGGGCATTGACCTGGCCGGCCGTCGCAGTCGTTTCGGCAAGGTTGCCGGTCGCGGCGGTGGACGCGGCCTTGGTCAGGGAGACGCCGGCCCGCTGCATCCACACACCATAGGTGCCCGCGGTCGGAAGCACGACCGAGAACGGAGCCGATGCCGGATCGCCATAGCGACCGCCAAGGTACACGGTGCCAACCGAAACACCACGCGGAGAGGCCGCGGTCGCAAGCGCCGTGGCCGCAAAGGTGTTGTCCCAGTAGTAGACGTCGCCCTGGTTGATCGTGACGTTGGTCGAGCCGGTCGTCAGCAGAACGTAGACGAACTCTGCTTCTGCATCGCCGGCAACCACCTCACCAGGGCGGAAGTTCGGCAGCGGACCAGTCTTACCGGTCGTATCGATCGGGCCTTCCGGAACGTAGGTCCGGGCACCCACACCTTCATACTGAAGATATGCGATAGTCATTGGTCCGTCTCCTTACTGCCAAAGCACGCCCTGCAGCGACAGATTGTTCGCCGTCAGGTTGCCTGCCCATGCCATCAGCCGAACGATGGCGTCCTGGTTCGTCGGCGTCCGATCACCACCGATCACCACGAAGTTGCGCTTCGCAGACGGGCGGTAGAACAGGTAATCGGAGTTGATGAAGTAGCCGGTGTTCACCGGGATCTGGCCGTTCTTGCCGCCGTCGAGATAGACGTCAACTTCCTTGCCCGCGCCATAATATTTCAGCGAGGTGAAGCCGGCGCCCGCCTTCGAAGAAGGCGACGTCGTGATGCGCTGGATGGTCTGCAGCGACGTCAGATAGGCCTGGTAGTAGTTGTTATCGAACACGATCATGTCGATGCCGTCGCTGTTACGCTTCAGGCTGATCGTCATGGAGTTCATGTACGACTGGATATTGGTCGCCGTGACCACGCCGCGGGTATCGGTATTGGCGTTGATCGCCGCATTCCGCCACCACACCTGCTGCGACCGATCGATGCCGCCGACAATGCCGGAGGTCGGCGCCTTGGAGATCAACAGCGAGATCCCGTTGAGCTGCTTGCCGCCAAAGCCGGTGCCGTCGGAGTAGACCGCCGCCGACATCTGGTTCCAGAAGGTATCTTCCGCGGTGTCGACGCGAGCCTCGATCAGGTCGATCATCTGCTCGTCGCCGGCATTCTGGATCTGCTCCAGGCCGGACAGCACAACAGCGATCGACGCCTGCTTGATCGGGAAGCGCGCGCCGGTCATCGTTTCGTTCAGCGAGATGTTCAGGAACTCAGTTCCCGAATACCACATGAACGTTTGGTTCTGCGCATAGCGCAGTTCCTGGAAGATCTCGCGGCCGCCGGTGAAGGGCTTCTGCTTGCCCTTCTGCTTCAGCACCGCGAGCAGAGCGTTGTTGTTTGAGATGTTGTCGGCCAGCACGCGCGAACGGCTTTCGAGCGTGGTGGTGGTGACGTCACCCCAGTCTACCGTGGTAACGAGAGGAGATGCCATTTGAAGGATGTTCCTTTATAGGCCGCGCTGCGCGTTCACGGCAGCGACGACGGTGTCACGAACAGAGGCGCCGGCCGGGACCTGCAGGCCGGTTGGCGCCGCGAGACCAGCGGGAGGCGTGCCCCCGGTTGCTTTTGCGGCCGCGCGCGCCCTTGAAACGGCGTCGTCAGCCTTCGCGGCCGGTGCTGGCGCTGCCTGCTGCCTGATGAGCAGCGCGCGGATTTCCGGATTGGCCCAGCAAGCCTTCTCGTAGGCATCTTCCATGGACGCGGCTTGACCCGAGTTCATGAGATGACCCATCGTTTCGCGGACGTTGTGGAAATACGGGTGCTTCGGGTCTGATGCGAAGCGCTCGATTTCAGCGTTCACGCTGGCTTGCTGTTGGGCCTGGAAAGTCCTCTCCAGTCCGTCCAGTCGAGTAGTGATCGGCTTCAGATCGAACGCGGCGCCCTGTTGATGTGGCTGCTGCGTGCCCGGGATTCCGCTTTGAGACGGATCGCCGAACCGGGCGACAATTGCTTGAGCAAGCTGCAACGGATGCACATTCTGGCGCTGCGCCAGACCGGCAATCCCGCTAACAAAATCGCGCTGCAGCTCGAGCTCAATGGTGCGATAGGTCGCTACCGCCGTGGCGAGGTCTGTCCCGCCCTTCTTTGCCTCCTCGATCCACCGATCGAGCGGCTTGTACTCCTGCAGCTTTGCAAAACCGTTGTTGACCTCATCCTCGCGCTTGGCGATCGCGTCCTTCACTGGCTGCGGCAAGTCGTTGAATGCGGCTTTCGCGGTCGGAGACCAAGACGTCGGCGGCGCGGCCGTCTTGGGCGCTTGCTGATCGGCAGCCGCCGCGGGATCCTGCTGCGCGGCGGCGTTGCCCTGCTCGGCCTGCGCAGGCGCTGCTAACGCAGCCGGCTTGGCAACGAACCGTCCCTTTTCATCCCGCCCCTCGGCTGCCGGCTTCTCGGTCGCCGGAGGCTCGGCGGCCTGCTGGTGCTGCTCGCCGCTGCCGGTTTCTGGCGTCTCGCGCTGCTGCGCGACGGCAGCCTCGATCGATTCACGAACGCTGGGCGTGGAAGTTTGTTCGCTCGTGCCCGGGAGCACGTCGGTAACGTCGTCAGCCATAGATTTTGATCTCTCTGGGTTAGTCCGCGGCCTTGAACTCGGAAACCGTCATCGGGCGCGGCTTGTAGCCCTGTCTGACCTTCTGAACGGCGCCGTGAATGTCCGCCTTGGTGATCTTCGGCCGCTTGGGCCTGCTATCCTCCGCCAGCTGCATGGCTGCCGGAATTTCGTTGCCGATCTCGATCACACCGCGATCGCGGTAATGCTCCCGAAGCGCGGCTTTTGAGTCATAGAACTGGCCGTCAGCCATGCTCCGGATCGGCGCCATGGTGTCGGAGACAACCATGGGGAACGCGAGCGACGACCGCGGGCCGCTAGCACGGAAGTGCGCATGGCACCTCGCCGGCCACGGCTGGTCCAGGTCGTGAAACTCGCCACAAGCCCTACAAAGACGCTGCATCAAACCGGGTCCTGCGGCGGGTTGACCGCCTGCACCGCGGCGCGCTCCATCGCCATCTGGTGCTCAGCCGCCTTATGCTGGTGATCCATCACCTTGCCGGCCATGTCGATCTGCGCGGCGCGCTCCTTCGCCGCCGCGTCCTGCATCGATGCTGCGGCGTCGGTCCGGGCCTTCATGATTTCCGCCTGCCCCTTCGCTTGGGCCGTCTCCGACTTGATCACCTCATCGGGCGACGGCTGCGGAGGCGGCTTGGGCTGCGCGGCCTTCGCCTCGAGCTTGTCGACCGTCTCATCGAACAGCTCCTCGAGCGGACGCGCTGTGCGGAAAGCCTGCAAGCCGAACTTCAGAAGACCACCAGCGAGCGGCGCCAGATCCGGGTTGGCTTGAACTATCGGCCCCCACGCCTGCACAAATTTGGTCGTGGTCTCGATGAACTGGGTCCGGTCGTTCCGCTCCTGGCTTTCGTCACCGGTGATAGTCGAGTCCGTCTCGATATCGATCCTGAAGCGCCGAGTCATGCCGTCGCGCAGAAGCGCCATCACCGCGTCGATGGTCACCGGTTGCTGCGCGGGTGCCGGGGGTTGCGGCTGCGGCAACGGCTGCCCCTGCATCGGCGGCTGAACAGGGATCACTTGCGCACCCTTGCCTTGGCCTTGGTACGCACCTTTGGCTTGGGCTTGAATTCGCCGCACTCTCGCAGTTCCCGCTGCACCAATGGCGCGGTGCTTTTGTTCTCGGCCAGCGCAGTTGGGGGGAATCGGAAGCAAAAGCCGTACTTCTTACCTTCATGCTCGAACTCTCGGTCGTAGGACCGGCAATCGCCGCAGGTTCTCACGTTACTGCTCCCATCGATTGAGGCGCCGGTGGCGGCAGCATGGCTGGGGCTCCCGGGCCGGCAATCTGCGGTGGCTGAGGAGCCAACGCACGAGCGATCAGCGCCTGACGCTGCTGCTCCAACGCTGCCGCATCGAGTTCCGCTTGGCTCGGCAGCGGCATGTTCGCCATCTGCATGATGGTCTCCGGCGCGAAGCATGTCGAAATCACCTCTCCGACCAGCCCTGTAACGTCCCGAGCAAACCGCGCCATCTCATCCTGGCGCGTTTTGATGCGCACCGAGCCATACTGCGCCTTGATCGATTGGGCCGTGGCCGTCTCGCTGGCATCGCCGTCACCGCGCATGATGTCGGACAGGCCGTAGATCTGGTAGATGTCCTCAATCAACTGCTTCCGGAGGTCGACGCACCCCTTAAGGATGTTGGCGACCTGGTCGATCGGCAAATAGGTGATCGGCGCGCCGTTCTTGCCACCATCGACGAAGGCCGCCCACGACTTCACCGCGATCAGCTTGTTTTCAAACCCGGGCTGCATCGCGCGCTCGACCGCAGGCTGGCCCTCACCCTCAGGTCCGGCTGGGTAGAAGCCAACGAACTTCAGAGATTGCTGCAACGACGCAATCCGCGCCGTCAGCATGTCAACCTCGTCGGCCTGATCCTTGTAGAAAATGAAATCCGGCACCGGCTCAAGGCTGTCGTTCGTCAGCGTGCCATAGGCAGGCTTCGGATTCGGGAAGAAGCCGTCAAACTTGAGGTAGGGCGGACCGCGCTCGAGCACCTTGGGATAGCCCTTGGCGACCCAAAGCACCTCATTCCTGACCTTGTCCCAGATCTCCCAGATCGTCGCCTTCGACGTCGGCAGACTTGGATTGTTCTTGCCCTTGTCGGATTCGTCCGATGTCGCATCGAGCGGGATTGCCCCGCCGATTTCCTTGCCGAACCGATTGATGAGCTGATCGCGGCCGAGATAGCCGCGGAACGCCTCCCACTCGACTTCATCCCATGTCCGTGAGATCGAATGGACAAAATCACCGCGCTGGTAATACTCCAGCACAACATTCTCGGACTTCAGGATCGTTTGCGGGCTCGCATAGGCTTCCTTCGCCTGCTCGGCCAGATCGTTCGCGGGATCGATCGCCGCATCATCAGGCTGACCGGCCTCCTGCGTCACCGTGTCGAACACCGGCGAGTATTTCACTCGCGCGATACCGCGCGCATAGAGCAGGTAATCGTCGCGCACCTGCAAGAACTTCGACATGTAGTCGTTCGCCTCGAAGGTGAAGTTGATCGCGCGCTGCAGCATCTCGGTCGCCTTGCTCGCGACCGGGTCCCGGTCCTTCCATCGCTGCTGGACCGCTCCCTTCGGAGGCTTCGACATCACGGCCGGCTTCATGGTCTCCATGTTCGACCACAGCATCTGATAGCCGCGCTTCTTGACGGTCGCGGACGCCTCATAGCGATATTTGTCGCGGATCTTCCGGCAGCGTTCCTCCCAGCGCTTCATCGCCGTCGTATTCTGGGCGCGTTCGATCTCGGTCAGCCAGTGAGCGACGTCACTGTCTTTGCCGCTATCGTCCGGAGTATCGTCAGCCAAGCTGTTCACTCACAGTGTTTCCCTCGCGAAGCTGTCGCTCGGCTCTGCGTTGATCCATGCATCAATGGTCATTTCCTGCATCGGCGTGACCAACGGTGCTTCCGGCTTCTTCTCCGGCTCTCGCATCGGCGCGCGCCATGCATTCGCAAGACATCGCCAGGCATCAGCTCCATGCGATGCCCAGTTGTGATCCGGCGTCTTCTTGAAGACGCGATTGTCTTGATCCCATTCAGCCTTGTATTCGCGGAGGCAATCCAGTCCTCGCGCCGTCCTGATCTTGTCAAACCGCGCGAACGGGATCGTCCGACGACCAGCGTTAATGCCGTCCATCAGCTTTTGGTTTGGGCTCAGCTCAGGCTTCCGGCCGAGCGAAATCAGGGTCTCGATTCGTGTACGCGCACCGGGCGCACCGGCCTCACGAACCTTGGCGTCGTGCGGCACCCAGTCGGTGCCGTGATATTTCCGCTCATCGAGCCACTGGCAATAGTGGTCGAAGCCGAGGCCGTGGTTCTCGTAATAGTCGACGACATCGAGACGGTCCGGATAGACCTGGAAGCACCAGATCGCCATCGCGTCATCGACGCCGATATCCCATGCCGTGTTGACGGGCAGGTCACGGTTGACCGGGACATCGAGTATCCTTCCGCCCTGCTCCGCTTCCCTGAGCTGCTTGCCCCAGTAGGAGCCGAGAACGGCAGCCTCAAAGGAGCAGTAATACTCCTGCTCGATCAGGGCATCGCCGGCCTCGTCGCCGTAGATGCCGTGATACTCCTTGCGCTGAATCTCGACAGCATCGTGCGAGATCGCGCCAGTGTTGTCGACCGTCAGGACTTGGGCAAACCAGTCGGAGCTGCCTCGCGCCATATCCAGCATAGACTTCGCGTGATTGCGCCCGCGCGACGTCGTGATGAACAGCGCCCAACCGTTGTTCTCCACCAGGATCGGCGCGAGATACGCATACGCTGCGGGGTTCGCCAGCGCCCATTCGGAGAACGTCACGCCCGCCGGAGGAGAACCCACCGTCGAGTTGTAGCTGTCCGACCCGACGACTTGCCATGTCGCGCCGTTCTTGAACCGAATGAACATCTCCTGCTCATTCGTGGTCGCCCGCAGCTCCCGCGGAAACGCCTCGTCAATCCTCCTGATGCCTGTGTGCGGATTGACCGCATTCCAGATGGCTTTGCGCCCTTGAGCGTACTCCGGCAGCATGTGCCAGTAGGTGGCCGGCCGCTCGAAGGCCGACACGGCCGCCCAATGCAGGCAAACATCGTCCTTACCGGCCCGACGATGCCAAATCCCGATCGCGCGCCGGCACCCTGCCTCAAGAGCATTCCAGAGTGGCCGCTGGTAGTCCCGCGGCTCCCACCTATTCGGTAGGAGGATTTCCGCCATCGGAGAACTTGCGGATCACCACCGTCAGAGGCGCATCTTTGTCCCCAGCCAACTCGAGCTTGTCGCCGTAGATCTTCGGGAGCGCCTTGGACAGGAGCCACCGGCGCGCATCGAATCGAAGCCGCGAGCGCTGAACATGCTCACCGTTCAGCTTGTAGAACTTCTGGTCGCCTTCGCCTTGCTGCTCGATCCAGTCGTTCCGGCCGTCATCGGCGAGCTCGAGCACTTCATCCGCCATCGCGTGATAGCCAATTTCGCGAGCAGCCTTATACCGATCACCAAACCCTTCGCGATTATCCATCGCCCAGGTCCGCACCGTCGATTCGGACGGCAGGCTTTCGTCCCGGCAGACCGCGCGCAACGTTTGGCCGTCGGTCAGGCGCTGGAGAATGATTCCAGCGATCTCCGCCGTGTAGACGCTCGGGCGTCCGGTCTTCACTTCCTGTTCTGACATCTCGGCTCGGCTTTTGATCGCCGTTCCCTGGCTCCAAAATACAAAACCCGCCGCGGCGGTGCCGGGCGGGCGCATCTATTCACTCAAGCTGATTTGCACGCCAATATTGGCTACGCGGCTGCAAAAGTCAATGGACGCACTAGCGCTCCTTGGATAACTGTTTGGTTGATGGTATTAAAAACCACAACCCTTGGATTTTGGCCGACGAATGCGCGAGGCTATGAATACTGCTCAACGGATTGTCCGAGGCTTTAGGCGCCTGGGGATCGCGCTGTCGATACCCTTTTTTGTCTTCGCCGCGGGATTTCTCTCAATAGGCATCTATCAGGACTACCAAAGAGCAAACAATGAATGGAAGGAATTTCCAACGCAGAAGCCTAGCTCAGCAACGGAGCGCGGCCCCTGGGAGCAATACCAATCAGACAAGAAGCCAAACTATTTCGATCGGTTCGACAAAGACAATCCGTCCTCGGATCTGATCCCCGAAAAGTCACGTCTCCAGGAAATCAGCATGATCAGTGCCGGTGTAGCCGGGCTAGGCGTCGCTGCATTCCTAAGTATGTGGCTGTTGGGATGGGTGATCGCCGGGTTCACCAAAGACTAGCGGTGCGACTAAGAACGATCCTGGAGCGTGTTAAGAAATCGGAATTCGGTGCGCAGCGCCTGCTCCAGCGCTGGCATGTCCGCTCCCGGCGCAGCATGCTCGATGGCTGCAATCGCATCCAAGACCGACCGGCAGGCCTCATCAATGTATACGATATTCTGCGCCAGATCGCGTTTTCGAACGTTCCAGGAGCCGCGCACCGCGGGTTGCCCGGTCAGTTTCTCGTAAATCCTGTCTACGCGCTCTTGATCAAGCTTTGCCACTGCTACCCCCGCGCCTTGTTCTCTCTTCCAGCTGTGTCACCAGCTCAGCATGCCACAGCATAACCGCACCTGGATGAATTCGGAATGCAGCGAGTTCTACGGCCCGCTGCATCGTTGCACCAGATGCCGCGAACCAGCCGCCGTCCCGCCGCGTCGGCATCATGTCGCACTGCACGGCCTTGGAGATGTTCGTCGCGATCGCCCGGTTCGGAACCCAGAGCGCCGCGTGCATGCCCAGCTTGGCCGGCGCCGACGCCTGAAGCCGCGTGATCGTCGCGACCAGGTCGAGCGCATAGCCTACCCGGCTCATTTCCGTGCTCGGGATTCCGGCCCCGGACGTCACAACGTACACCGCGGCGAACTCGCCCTTCCGGAGCTGGTCACGGATGGGCTTGGCATAGTCGGCAAGGTCAATCGGCATGCTTCGCTCCACCAAGTACAGCATCGATCATCGCGCGGTATGCGTCGTCGTAGCCGAGGGCCAAAGGCATATTCGTGCCATCCGCTGCAAGGGCAGCAGAAATCATGACATCGGTCGGCTCTCGCATCGCCTCGATGGCGGCAACAGCAAGTTCAGGCCAAATCCGAGCGAGGGGCTGATTGATCAGTTCCGCTCGCCGCTTCTCCATCGCCGCGGCGACGCGCTCAACCATCTCACTCATCGTCGTCCCTCATATCGAGCCGCCTTGTCGCGGCCATCGCGCCACGGCCTCCCATCCTTCATCCAGCCGACGCCGCCGATCCAGACCTTGCCATGCGGGTTAACGACCGGACTAACCCCGGCCAAGGGACGCTCAACCACGAAGTTCGGCAAATGCGCCGGCTGCGGCCTCTCGTCGATCACGGGCAGATCAACCTCGGCGTCGCCGAAATGCTCCAGGATCAGCGCGACCGACCGGTCAATCCGATTGTGGATTGTCCGTTCGCTGCAATGTTCACGCTCAGCAATGCGCCAGATCGGATCATCATGCGCCCAGGCCACCAGCCGCGGCACACCACCATAGTGATGCCCGAGCCACGCCAGCCAATCGGCCACGGTCTCTGCCTGGGCAATCTCTCGAGCTGTCGGCACGATCCGAACACGGGTTTCGTTGTAGCCGTAGGCCAACGCAGCATCGGCCGTCGCCCGATTCCAGACCTGCGACACGCTCTGGAATTTGAGCTCGGCGTCGCCGAGCGCGTCGAGCACCACGATCCCACGCTTGATCGCTACCTTGAGGGCAGAATGCTGCTGTTTTGGCGTCATGGTCCGACAGGCTCCGCGGTTCCTGTTGCCAGCGATCGCGAGCTCTCGGCCGCGCGTGTACTGCGCGCAAATGCGGGGCGCGCGCGCTCAAGCACCCAGCTGACAGCGCTTTCGTCGCGGATGACGGCAGCGTCAACGACGGGATGCCGTCGTTCCGTCGACTCCGCAACAGACCGGCTGTAGCAGGCCTGAAAGGTACCCCGCCGGCTTCCTCGGATCCAAGGACCCTCCCGATGCCACGATCCAATTACCGGGTGCAGCCCGGCAATGTGGGGAGGCGCGGGCCGACTGGCGATAGCATCACCCAGCAGCTTGACGTGGTCGTTCATCGCTCTCGTTTCCCTCACTGCCAAATTGCATTCCATCGCCCGAGAGACGTTTGGCCTCATCGATCTCGAGGATACGACGAACCACATCGGTGGGAGCCCGGCAGTCCGGGAAGCCGGGCTTGGGCCCAGCATGCCGCGACCAGATCCCTGCGCTGCGGTAGGTTTGCTCGACGTGGTCCCAGAACGATTGATCTTCGGCTGCAGGTAGCTGGAGCGTTGGCGGCGTATCCGCGTAATCGGTCCAGCGTTTCTGCCGAAGCCACGTTTGGGCCTGAGCAACCTTGTCGGTTCCGGTAAGTCCCTTGCGATCGCATTCCGCGCGGTATCTGCGCGCAGCCGCGATCAGGTCAGTCGGATCCATTCCCGCAGCTATCGCTTGGTCGAAAAGCTTTTCAGCTGGCGTCCAGGGGTTCGATCCGTCGCGCTTGGGGTATTCAGCTTTGAATTTTTCAAATTCTTCGCCGCGGCGTGGTCGCGTCGCTTTAGCGACCGACCGTATATTGGTCCTAGATACTGGTACTGGTCCTAGATCAGGCGCGAGCCCTCGCGAGCCTTCGCGAGCATCCTCGGTGAACTCCGGAAGTCCCTTCTTCGATGGATGATCAATCTTCTGGTGTTTCAACCAGTTAGGAATATCGAGGTAGAGCGTGCCATCCACACGGTAACGGCGGATGTGCCCCTTCTCCTCCAATTCGTCGAGCCAGGAGTCTATGAGGTCCTTCGCGTCGTCATCGTAGGGGTAGAGAACGCTCGCGAGCATTCGCGAGGACGCGCGAGCCCGTCCAAAGTCGTCAACGACCGTGAAGAGCTGAAGGAAAAGGAGACGAGCATCGCGGCTCAGCTGGCCGATGCTCTCCGATTGGGGAAACTCAGGTTTGATTGTCCGAATGCGGGCCATCAGCGTAGCCCTCCATACGGTCCATCAAGGTCTCGAATAGCCGACGCTGCGGGGTCACAGAATACCCTGACGATGTCTGTGGGCCCGCTTCGCTGCTTCGCAACGATGATCTCAAGGCGGTTGTGGCAACTTTCAATCTTGGTCTGCCACTCCATGTGCTCGGGTGTGCCCGGCTTCGGCTCGAGCTTGGACAGGTAGTATTCCTCCCTGAAGAGGAACAGCACCGTGTCCGCGTCGGCCTCAATGTCGCCGCTCTCTCGCAGATCGGAAAGCTGCGGCCGCTTATCATCCCGCTTTTCAACTTCTCGGTTGAGCTGCGCGAGCAGGATGACAACGATGTTCAGGTCCTTGGCCAGCGACTTCAGACCACCGCAGATCTCGCCGATCTCGTAGTGACGCTGGCCGCGATATTGGGATGACGCTTTCAGGTACTTCAGATAGTCGATGACGATGAAGCCCAGCCGCCGCCCTTCCCGCTGCGCGCGTTCCACCAAGCTTCTGGTCCGCGCGCTCACCTCTCCGACCGACAGGGACGATGTATCGTCGATGTAGAGGGGCAAATCGCTTAACCTGCGCGCCGAGTCGATCACCATGTTGACGTCCGATTCGGACAGCTTTCCTTTCAGGATGTGCCCCGACGGGATTCGCTGAAGAGACGATCGGCCAAAGCTGGCATCGGCCAGAAGCCGCGCCATCGCCTGCTCGTCCGGCATCTCCATGGAGTAGAAGCCGCCGGCCATATCCGCACGCGCCGCCTGCCTAGACATGCTGCTGGCGACCAGCGTCTTGCCCATCCCTGGTCGCCCGGCCATGACGACCAGATCGCCAGGCATGAAGCCGCCATCGAGTACATGGTCAAGGTCCCTTAGCCCCGTTGCCATCAAGCCTTCAGGCTTCTGGCCGGCATACGCGCGCGCCATCTTGTCGACCACGCGCGTGCTGATCTGGTCCATCGTCTTGAAGCCGGATCGCCGCGGGTCCATCCGCGCCAGCGTGTCGTTGAGCGCCTGCATCGCGTCGCCGATGATGGTTTTCGGCATCGAACCAGGTTGCTGGGCATCAACCTTGAGTGCATCGCACAGACCGGCAACGCAGCGCTTAGCCCATGCCTCCCGGATCTGCCGCGCGAAGTCCAGGACATAACCGGGCGGGCACCACTGGTCTGTGATCAGGCTTGCGAGATACCCCGATAAGGTAAGGCTCGGCGCGACCTCGGGATTACCGAGCAGACCGATCAACGTCACATTGTTTGACGGGCTGCCGGCTGCCGCAAGCTCCCCCATCGCTTGCCAGATCGTTGAGTTCCATCGCTCGATAAACTGATCGGTGTTCACCGCGGTCGCCGCGGCTGCATATGCTGTCGAGGACAATAGGCAGCAGCCAATGAAAGCTCGCTCAATGTCTACGGCGTTTTGCTCGTTCTGGGTCAGTGCTGGTAATGTCATCAGCGGCGCCGAAGTGCATCCCCGTGAACGGCCTCTTTGGTTTTCCCGTCAGGAACGAACTCAGCGAGAAACCGCGACCAGGCGCGGCCCGCAGCCAAGGCATCCTTGATGTCGCGGCTCACCTCGAATCGTTCGCGGTGCTCGCTGTACTCGCGCAGATGACGTTCGACCCTGGTCTCTAAATGCGTGACATCTGCGCTCACGGCTGCGCCTCCGTTTCCAACGTCGGATCGATCCAGAGCGCCAATCGCTCGATCCACTTCGAGCCGGCCACGCTCAGGCGTAACAAGGCCTTAGCCGTGGACCGGCGCGCTCGCCGCTTCCAGTAAGCGCTCAAGGCGCGCAATTCTGTTCCGGAGTTCAGTGAGTTCATCCCGAGATCCGCTTTCGCTTCTCGACTTCGCCAACGCGCGCAACTGTTCGACTTCTTCCGCGCGGATACGCACGCGCCGGTCTCGATACCAAACGTCCCGGATTCGGCCCGGCGACCACCCCGTTAGCTTGCGCTGCAGGCGCCGAAACACACCCTTGACGGACTCGCCAGCCTCACCATCGCCAGCGATCTGGCGCAGCAGGCCCGCAGCCTCATCCAATGTCGTTGTTCGGCTCATCTCCGATGCCTTGTCGGATTTTTCCGATGCCATCCGTGCTTCTCCTTGTGGAGAGAGCACGGATGGCGGTTACGCCTGACGCTACTCACACTCAGCCGGCTGTCGCCGCGGCCTAGGAAACTTTGGCGACGTCCGATCACGATTGTTCAGCGCCGACCGGCGCCTGTTGAAAAGGATCCTGTGATGAAGGTTCGGCATCGACACCGACGGGAGCCGTCGCCCCCATCGCGCCAGCTTCACCTGGCTCTAGCGATCGCGCGGTATCGGGCGTGGGACGCTGATCTGATCGAGAAGCACGGTCCGCTCTACTATCGGCGCTTGGGATTTTCAGTGCATTAGCGCCTACAAGGCAGTCGATCGCCCGATTAACAGCCTGCCAGTTCCTTAAGGTCGGACTGGACTTGTCGGCGCGCCAGCGGCTCCATGTGGAGCGATCAATATCTGCCGCGGCAAACACTTGTGAAAGCGTTACGCGGGCCGCCGCTAGGCGCAGTTCCATCGCCGTGATTTGGCTCGAAATACCCATAAAGTGAATTTATGCACGATATGGGCTGACGCCACAACAAGAAAATGCATTCATGCACATTTTCGTGCATGAACTTTGCAATATGGTAGGCCATGAACTTTGACGCCGCAGCCCTAGCCTACGTCCGCTACGTTCTTGAGGACAAAAACCTCAAACCCGGAGCACTCGCCAAGAAAGCCGGCATTTCCGCTTCGACGCTGACCCGTGCGCTGAACGATCCGAAGCACAAATTCAAACTTTCGATGTCTACTCTGGAGAAAATTGCAGACTTCAGCAAAATTAATCTGGCCCCTTTCCTAGAGGCTAAAGACACAGCCGAATTGAGCCTTATCACCGCCCATAGCTCGACCCTCTACAAGCCCGGTAATCCAAAAGAGCGATCAAGGACTCACGCATTTAAGGTTACACTGATAATTGGAGATGTCGCCGTCGGCGTTTGGCGGGATGCAGGACCGGTCAATTACTTTGATTACGGGTCGCTGCATATTACGAGCACCATACACGAGCCAAATGAATGTTTCGCTTTCGTAGCGAGAGACGCGAGCGCAAATATAGTCGCCGACGAAGGCGATCTGCTTTTCTGCACAAAGCCTAACGACGCCATGGCCAATACGTTCTTGAAAGCTCCTGGCTTTGAGGATCTTTCTGGCGGCGCGGTGATAGTGGAACGCCGCTCTAAGAACGCTTTCAAGATCGAAACGACCGTGCGGCTAATCCGACGCCGGCGTGATGGCGTGCCCGGCTGGGAACTATTGAGCGCTCACGACAAGGACTACGAAACGAACACACCTAAAACCAAGCGACCGCTAATAGCTCGCGTTCTCCTGGACCACTATTTGGGAAACGACGAATATCGGGTGGTTGGTGAAGTCCAATACGTCATAAAGGATAACATGGCCGCCGTGATCAATTTTCTCCAATCTGTTAGGTGAATTATTTCACCATCCACTTGACGAATATCGTGCATTAATTCATTGTGGCTTCCGTCACCCAAGACGGGAGCCTACCTTGCTTCACCCCCCTTCAAGGCTTGAGCCGACAGACACGGCACAAACCCCCTCCCTGCGGGCAGCGGTCCCTCCTGACGATCGCCTGCCGACGTTTGGAGAGGTCACCGCCTTCGACACAGCCGAGGCAACGTCAGCCTGGGACCGCCTGACGCCGGAGCAGCAACGCAAGATCGGCGCGCTCGCCGTCGAACTCGCCATCGTCGGCGGCAGCACCAAGTTCGATCTTGGCTGGCAGCTCAAGCATCTCGACGCTGCCTACGATCGCGCCGATTCGCTGCTCCAGCACTTCTATGAGCAGACCGAACCGCTCTGGGCCGACTTCTACGGCTGGAGGGCGCAATGATCCGCTCCCAAGCGATCAAGCTCATCGGCGTCGACGACCGTTTCACCGAGACCGGCCACGTCGTGGTCGAGGTCGGTGGCGCCTATCCCGAAGTGGTGATGTTCAACGGCGACCCTTTCATCGCGACCGGTGACCGCCCGTCGATCCCGGATCCAACCATCCCGCTCCAATACCGCAAGGTCCGCCCCTTTCGCTTCGTGAGGAAGGCGCTCCCGTGAGTTCGCTCGACCACCTGCAGATTTCTCAACCGCCTGCGGATATCTCGACCGCCTGCGGATGTCCGACGCTCATCGAGACCATCACAACGGGGCTATGACAATGACCGGAGCTACCACCACTGCAGAATCCAGCCAAGCCGCGATTATCGACTTCGGCCAAATCGGCAAATCACGGCCTCCGCGGCGCAGCGTTAAGAAGCGGCCGGATCATCCCGATGCGGATCTCATCGAGAGCTGCATAGAATGCGCGATGCAGATGGCCGCCGGAAAGGCGCCGTACAAGATTGATCCAACCGATTCCGAGTTTGCCGCCTTCTGCGACGATATCTGCCGATCGCGCGCCGATCGGGCACTTTGTGCAGTCCTTGATATGAATCCGTCCACATTGGATGGACTTCGCGCGAAGGCCGGACTTGTCGAAGCCGTCGTAGACGACTGGACGGACTTTCCCGGTGGGATCCAACTCGACGAGTTGCATACCAATCTCCTGCTCTCACTCGCGAAGGACGTCATCCGCTTTCAGCGCGCTGCGATGATCGAAAAGACATCGCACCTGTCAATCGCCAGCACCTGACGGAGGTTTCGCTATGCTCGAGCAAAATGCCTCCGCACCGACCCCCGTGTTCGTGCCGCCGGTCTTCTTAAGTACTTGCACCACAGCGAAAGCGCCAAATGGTGCAGCCGCACGGCCGAAGAAATTCCCTGAGCCTTCTCACGCTCTCAAAAATCAGAGCTCGTTCAGCGACATCCTCTACGGCGACACGCGCAAACGCGCAGTGGCATTCATTCGATCGATTAGGAAAGCGAGGAACGGAGATCGTTCTGCGCCCATTCTGTTTCGAGACGTAAGACGCGCATTTCGCGACTTGGTGACCGCCAAGAAGCAACTTCGGAACAAGGAAAAGGAACTACCTCAGAACCGGCAACTCGATTACCCGACCGTTCGCTTGAGCGCAGGCGCAGAGACCAGCTTTCCCAGCGAGATTGTCCGGTTCTACGATAGGCTGATCAAGGACGCCCGAGATCGCGGCTGGATCGATATCCTTTATTTGAAGGAGCGAAAGATCCAGCAGCTGAAGTCTCTCAAGGAACTGACTGAAGCTTTGATCGAAGATCAGCGCCATTCCGGTCTCTATGATCTACGTATAGAAGTCGAAGCCCGCAGATGGGCATTCGACAAATTGATGTTCGAGGCATGCTGCACTGTCCGACTTGATTCTCGCCGCGATTGCAACGAGGCCGCCAGCTTTATTCTCTTCATGGCACGGATAGATCAGGCATCGAAATTAGCGTGCGCCTGCGCCATCAATCCCTATCAGCTCGCAGCAATCAGCAGACGTCTCGCGAGGCGGCTTGCGAGTTCGCACTCATGAATAACCCGATGTCAGCACGCCCCACCACTGACGTCGGCACGGCGGACGCGGCGGCCCTTCCCCAGGCGATGCCGCGTCCGTCTCCTGCACCTCAGGATCCAGTGAACCTGAAGCTGGATCTGCTGGTTCATTCTCTCACGGAGGCGCGGGAAGAGAGCTTCACGCACTGGCGCGCGACCCGACGCCTGATCTTGTTCGCTACGATCGTCTCGATCGTGGTGCCAGTGATTTTGGTCGGGTTGTTGCAATGAGCCGGCGCCCCGCAGCGATACCGGCCGGATCCTGGCCCCGGCGCATGCCGGTGGACTTGGCGGCTGGGTATTGCGGGGAACCGACGGCCGAGGCCTTCCTTAAGCGCGTCGGCAAGGAGTATCCTTTGCCCAGGGTGAAGGATGGACGCAGGCAGCTATGGCTGAGGGACGATCTGGACGCGGCAATTCTGCCGTCGGAAGTGCTCCCGGTAACCGACATCGCCGCGGATTTGTGAACGTGGAGCTCCCTCGCCACGTCATCCCGAAGAAATTGGCGTCCGGAAAGACGGCCTTCTACTACAACGTCCCCACGCGCTATCGGAAGATGGGCTGCCCGGTGCCGAGCGAGCCGCTGGGCACCGACTACGCCAAGGCGTGCGGCGAGGATGGTCGAGCCGCGACGCTGAACGGCCTCTTCGACGAATGGATGGATGCCCGCAAGGGACTACCAGTCTCGAGCGACGCCGCACCGCGCATCGGCACGATCGATTGGCTTTTCCGAGAATACAGACAGAGCCGCGCCTACCTCGAAAAGGTCAAGCCGCGGTCGCGCCGGAACTACGAATGGAATATGCGCGAGATCTGCGACACGCTGACGAAGCGCGCCGATCGCGTCGGCGGCCGGCCGATCAAGTCGGTGACGCCGCTGGGTGCGGACAAGCTGTACGATGCGTTCGTGAAAGGCGGGAAAGGCAACCGGCTGCGGACCGCTGAAAAGCTCGTCGTGCTCTGCCGCAAGGCATGGCGCGTCGTCCACCGGATCCACCCCGCCGAGTTTCCGTCCGACATCCCGAATCCTTGGCTGGGCGTCACGATGGCAACCAGGGTCAAGCTGGTGAAGCACGCCGTCACGCGAGAGCAGGTCTACAAGTTCGCTCATGGCTGCGTGGAGCGCGGAGAACCGGAGTGCGGCGCCGCCGCCGTAATCTGCTTCGAGTGGCTGCAGCGCCCGGAGAACGTGATCGCCGGTCATATCAAATGGACGGGCTACCGAGCCGGACCAAAACCGACGATCAGGATCGAGCACCACAAGACCGGTGCCGTGATCGATCACCCGCTAGAAGAGCGTCTTCCGTCCGGCGAGGTCGTGAAATTCTATGAGGACGCCGAACTCGTGCTGGCCAAGCTGGCGCGGCGCGGCGTGCCAATGATCTTGCGGGAGATCGTCCCCAAGCGCCGCAGCCCGGAGGAGGACGACAAGACCGCTTCAAAGCCCTACTCGTTCTCCGGCATGCAGAAGATCGTCCAGCGCATGAGGAAGGACATCGGCCTGCCGAAGGAGTTCACCCTGGACGCCTGCCGGCACGGCGGTATGACCGAGCTCGAGGAGGCGGAACTGACCGAGGGACAGGGCCGTGCGCTGTCGGCCCACCGCACCCGGGAGAGCTATGCCGGGTATGCCAAGCGGACGGAGGCCCGCATGCTGTCGGCGACGCGGAAGCGCCACGCGCACATGCTGGCGAACCAAATGGCAACAGATGTTCAGAATGCGACGGCGGACGGCGTTCAGAATACAGAACAAGAACCGTCAAAAACCGCCTGATAAATCAAAGCGATAGGATGGCTGGGGCGGGAGGGATCGAACCTCCGAATGGCGGAATCAAAATCCGCTGCCTTACCGCTTGGCTACGCCCCAACGCGCCGATCGAAGGCCACGTCGGTCTATAGGGTGAGTCCCGCCATTTCAACAGGGCGGCGGTCGAAAAGGCGCGAAAGCCGCAGGATGATGACGGTACTCTCATTATAGGGCGACGCCGCGGTGGCCGAAACAGACCGCACGATGTCCGCTCGGCCAGTTGAGGGGCCGCTTGTTTCGTGGGATGACAATTCGCAAACGCCTCGTCGGGAGTAACGCCATGACCTACCGCGCGCCGATCAACGATATCCTGCTGTCCCTCAATCACGGTGCGGGGCTCGCTGCCGCCGTGGAGGCCGGCCACTACGGCGATTTCGACGGCGACATCACCGCTGCGGTGCTGGAAGAAGCCGGCAAGTTCGCCTCCGATGTGCTGGCGCCGCTGAATCGTGTCGGCGACGAGCACGGCATCAAGCTCGACAACGGCAAGGTGACGACCGCGCCGGGCTGGCCCGACGCCTACCAGCGCTGGACCGCCGCGGGCTGGAACGCGGTGTCGGGGCCGGAAGCGTTCGGCGGCCAGGGCCTGCCGCTCGCGGTCAACGCCGCCTGCACCGAGATCTGGAGCGCGTCGAATGTCGCGTTCGGCCTCTGCCCGCTGCTGACGCTGTCGGCGATCGAGGCGCTCGATGCCCATGGCAGCGCCGAGCTGAAGAAGACCTATCTCGAGAAGCTGGTCACCGGCGAGTGGACCGGCACGATGCAGCTCACCGAGCCCAATGCCGGCTCCGACGTCGGCGCGCTGCGCACCCGCGCCGAACGCGCGGATGACGGCACCTACCGCCTCAAGGGCACCAAGATCTTCATCACCTATGGCGAGCACGACATGACCGACAACATCGTGCATTTCGTGCTTGCGCGATTGCCCGATGCGCCCTCGGGCACCAAGGGAATCTCGCTGTTTCTGGTTCCGAAATTCCTGGTCAACGTCGACGGCTCGCTCGGCGAGCGCAACGACATCCATGCCTCTGGCGTCGAGCACAAGCTCGGCATGCACGCCTCGCCGACCTGCACCATGACGATGGGCGATAAGGGTGGCGCGATCGGTTATCTGATCGGCGAGGAAAACCAGGGCATGCGCTGCATGTTCACGATGATGAACCAGGCCCGCCTCGGCGTCGGCCTCGAAGGCGTCGGCATTGCCGACCGCGCCTATCAGCAGGCGCTGGCCTATGCGCAGGAGCGTCGGCAAGGGAAAGCTATCGGCCACAAGAGCGACGGGATGGATCCGATCATCGTGCATCCCGACGTCAAGCGCATGCTGATGCAGATGCGCAGCATGACGGCGGCGGCGCGCACGATCTGCTACGCCACCGCGGTCGCGCTCGACGTTTCGGTGCGCGCCAAGGACGCCAAGGTGCGCGCCGAGGCCGCGGCCCGCGGCGCGCTGCTGACCCCGATCGCCAAGGCCTTCTCCACCGACATCGGCAACGAGGTCGCCTATCTCGGCGTGCAGGTCCATGGCGGCATGGGCTTCATCGAGGAGACCGGCGCCGCGCAGCATTACCGCGATGCCCGCATCACCTCGATCTACGAGGGGACCAACGGCATCCAGTCGATCGACCTCGTCACCCGCAAGCTCGGCGCCAATGGCGGCGCCTCGGTGTGGGCGCTGCTCGACGAGCTCGCTGCCGTCATCAAGCAGGTCGAGACCTCCAACGATCCGGCGTTCGGCACCACGGGCACCAAGCTGCGCGACGCGCTCGCCGCGCTGGAGCGCACCAGCAGATGGCTGCTCGAGCGCCTCGCCTCAGCGCCGAACGAGGCACTCGCCGGCGCAACGCCCTATCTGCGGCTGTTCGCCGCAACGCTCGGCGGCTGCATGCTTGCCGGCGAAGCGCTGGCCGCCAAGGCGAACGGCGAAGCCGAGCCGCAGCGCTACGTCGCACTGGCGCGCTTCTTCGCCGAGAACATCGCCGTGCAGGCGCCGTCGCTGGAAAAGACCGTGACCGAAAGCGCCGAGGCGGTGACCGGCGCGGATGCGGTGCTGGCGGGGTAAGATACTTTCCACCGTCATTGCGAAGTGAGAGGGCCCAAAGCGCTGTGCTCGCCAAGGGTCCTTCTCGCACGTTTGATGCACACGACGTGCCTCATCACAACTGTCGTCCCTGCGAAAGCAGGGACCCACAACCACAGCGTTCCGTTTTAAAACGAGCTGTGGCTCCAGCTTTGCAAACCAATCGGCATTTGTGGTTATGGGTCCCGGGTCGCGCTTCGCTTGCCCGGGACGACATCGAATTTTGCGTCTACCGCCGAATCATACGTCTGTCAGCGGTCCGCGCGAAACGCGCGAAACTCCTCGGGGCCGTCGAGCAAGTCACGCTTGCGAGCGGCCTGATCGAACTGGCTGGCGGCATGATCCGCCATTGCGTTAATGGTCGTTCCGGCCAGGTTTTGCGCACGTCGCCGTCGGTCGTCGTGCCGCGAACGAACATCCCGATCCACGGCTCGCCGACGACAGATCTCATCGGAGATGCGTTCCTGGAGGCATCCGTTGCCTCGATAAGTTCGCCGCGTCATCTTGCACGATCCTTCCAGCAGGATCGGTACGGGCTAGGTCTCCCGTGTGCCGCCTGCTTGCTGTGGCGATTGTGGTGATTGCCTTGGCGCCGAAGGTTTGGACGCCGGGAATTTGGGTTTCCGCGGAGGCGCCGCGATCAATCCATCCCGTATCGCTTGCTTGCGGGCAAGCTTGCGGGCTCGCCGCACGGCCTCGGATTTCTCTCGAGCCCTTTTTTCCGATGGCTTTTCGAACGATCTGCGGCGCTTCATCTCTCTAAAGACGCCTTCGCGCTGCAACCTCTTCTTTAGAACTCGAAGCGCCTGGTCGATGTTGTTGTCCCTGACAAGAACTTGCAACGGATTACCTCTCTCGCGGTACAACGCACATTGAATGAACAAGAGCCCGCTCTATCAGTGACAGAGCGGGCCGCACTGCCATTCCAGTACATCCGTGGAACGGCAGCCGACCGACAACGTCGCGGAAGCTTCAGCCGCGGTGCTACCAGCACGCGTCCTCGCTTTCATCCGACGATGTCTTTGGAAAAAGGTCCTGCGGGACCGATCTACAAGGCTCAAGGCCAGTCGATCCACCACACCTATGCACTTATCTCAGCTATGCAAGACGCGATCGCAGATCGTGAGAATTATATCCGACGGTTCAGCCACGGCGAGATCATGGCTGAACGGCGACGGCGGCTTGACCGCGAACGCGAAAAGCGGTTCCCCAAAAATCTCCATCGTTGCCGCGTAGCAAATTCGCTCCAACAGGCGCAGAGTACGGCGCTGCCGGATGACTATTGAGCGCCGGCACCTGAGAGCCTGGGCAGCTCCCGCCACAAAAGGGAGCCGAAGATGGCAACCCGCTTCTATTTCGATATCCGCAACGGCGAGCAACTCTATGCCGACAAACAGGGCATCGAGCTACGCGACGAGGAAACTGCCGCGCACGAAGCGATGCAGTCATTGCTCAGCATAGCCAAGGAGAACCTGCCTTTGGACAAACACAGGCTGCTGGCGTTTGAGGTCCGGACGGACGAAGGGCCGCTGTTTCAGGTCAGTCTCAGTCTGGGCATCACAAGGTGCTAGCTGCCGCGCTGCGCAGCCAAACTCAAGAATCCAGCCGGCAACTGCGCCAAGCGATAGCCACCTCAAGCACGGGCCCGTTGCCGTCCCGGACCTCGATGGCAATCTGATGGAAATTGTGACCGCGAAAGGAATCCCGAATGACGTCGGCCAAGGCGCGCGCAGCCTCCTCCTGAACCGCACCGAAGCTGGACATCTCCATACCCTCTTCGTCGATCGCCAGGCCGCGGCCGTCACGAAGATCGAAATAATAGCGCGTCATCGGCATGGTAATTTACCCCGGCTCTCGATTGTTCCTGCGAAAACCGCGGAATGTGGCCGATGAGGACAGAGGCACGCGAGCCGTCCGGGTGAGTCATGACCGCAAAAGCGAGAGAGTTCCTTGATTTCTGGATTGAAAACAGCGTCCACGCTGCTGAGCAGTATGGAACGCCGGGTGCCTCGCAGGACGTTGCCGAGTTGGCGCGCCGGTGCATCGAGATGGCGGGACAGCAAGGCCTGACGGAACAGGATCTGCGTGATGCGGCCGGCGATATCACTGACTACATCAGGATCAGACTGAAGGCGGCGAACAGGAAGGAAGCCGATCGTCCCAAATAGTTCGGGCCACTGCCTGGCTTCGCGGCCTGAACGTGGCGGCCGAGGCCGCGAAGCCACAGGTCCGCTTCAGCAACGCATCAGCGACGGACTCGGAGACGTGCGTGATTGCGCGGCTTAGCGCACAATGCGCTTGACCCGTTTGGTTCTTTTGGCAGCCACAGATGCCGCGCCAGCGGGTGCAGGGCCAGCCTGCGCGGCCGCCTCGGCGTCACGCGCTTCACGGAGAGCCCGCAGACGCACCATGTTCTTGCGCACGGCGATCGCGTCGCGCTCGACCTCAGCGATTGCCTGCGCGCCGGCCTCGGCGGCAAGCCGCTGGCGCTGGGCCTTGGCCAGGCGCTCGGCAGAAAGTTCTTCCGGCTTCTTGGCCATGAGCGAATGAGCCCTTTGAAAAGCAGCGAGACCCACTCAACCCATCAGAGGATCGAGCGGGCCGCGGCTGTCATCCCAGTACATCCGTGGAATGACAGATCGATTCAAGCCAGCCGAAGATCTTCGGCGCTGGTCTTGCCACGCATCTTGTCTATCTTGAGTTCGAACGACAGCTTCTGGCCCTCGGCGAGACCGCCAAGTCCGGCCCGCTCGACAGCGCTGATGTGAACGAACACGTCATTCGTGCCATCATCGGGCTGAATGAAACCGAAGCCCTTCTGGCCGTTGAACCACTTCACAGTACCTGTAGGCATTTGTCTTCTCCAAAGCGGACGCACGTGAATTCGCGCTTGGTTCCGCATCATCCTTCAACCGACGATGTTCTTTGGAAAAGGGCCGCTTTGACCATTCAACAAGGCACAACGGCAAATCGAACGCTGCAAGCATACACACTTAATCCGCTAGGACAAGCTCGGAAGCGCCGGCGATCGGGTGAGCGGAGTTGCACCGAGCTGCCGTTCCGATAAACCGAACCATGTTTCGCGTAAGGGCTTTGCGCCGTCGGGGAACTCAGTGTGATGGCGCGGGCGCAAATCGCAACATTCAACCGCCCGGACTTTTCGCCTTGCGTGGAACTCGCCTGGCGCGCGTCCGAACACTTGCTTTTGCCGCTGCCGGCTCAGTCGGGCGCGTGATCGGAAACGTCTTCCGCATATGCGCTCCCAGCATTGCACAGTAGTCGGTCGCGAAACGAGGCAACGGACGCCGCTTGTCCCATGAGATGGTCAGGGGCTCCTGCAACACACGGCGCCTGTGCGTGAGACCGACAATTCTTAGTTCGTAGCGCCAGCACTGAAGCTGGGAGGGAACGATCGCGACGCCGTGCCCCGCCTCGGCGAGTGCCAGCAAGGTGTGCGGACTGCGACTCTCGAACATGATCTTCGGTTTCAGCCCCGCCATACGACTTGTTGCATCGAAAGCACGCCGAAATCCGAACCCGCTGTCCAGCAGCAGCAACGGAAGTTCGGCGAGGTCAGCGATCTCGATCGTGCGACGAGGACCAAGCGGCATCGACGGATGGCAAGCAGCCAGTAACTGCACGGATCCAAGCGGAAGGCTGCCGAAGTGCTGTTCGTTCAGTCTGACGGCATGCAGCAGATTTTGCCCGAGATGAACTTCCCCGCGTTCGAGCATCGCCAATATCTCGCTGCCTGTCCCCTCCCTGATCCTGACCTCGACCCTAGGGTATCGCTCCGCGTACCGGTGGAGAAATTCTGACAGCACGCTCTCGATGTGTTGCGGCGAGCCAGCGATCCTCAGGACCCCGGTATCTCCTTGACGGAGCAGCTGAGCCTGCTCTTTCAGCGAATTGACGCTGTTGAGCAGCAGACGGCAGCCCGCAATCAACTGCTCGCCTTCGCCAGTCAACAGAAGCCGGCGCCCGACACGGTCGAAGAGCTGCAAGCCGAGCTCCCGTTCGAGACCGATGATTTGCCTGGACAGAGCGGGTTGGGCGACACGCAACCGCAATGCGGCCTTTGAGACCGTGCCGAGTTCGGCCACCGTCAAAAACGTGAGGGCCTGTTGAAGGTTCATGCCCGCTTATACCATTCGAGCATAAGATCTGAGAAAATATATGTATTGGACGTATTTGGAAGCCTCGCGGAAAGTCCCGTCCGGCTGCGGCTTGCGACAGTGGAGGAGGCTCCCATGAATTCTGGAGGCAGGATGGCTCTGGTCGTGTTGGGTTGTACCGCGATCGGCGCGCTTGGCAGCGAAGCACTGCACGGCGAAGCCAGGCCGCCCGCCTATCTGATCGGCCAAATCGAGGTCACCGATCCCGATGGTTATGCGAGGGACTATCTCCCGCAGGCGAAGGAGATCATCAAGGCACATGGCGGAAAGCTGATTGCGGCTGCAGGCGCTGCGGCAACCGGTTCGCAGGTCGTTGCCGTCGATGGAAATCCACCCAAGCGCGTCGTCATCTATATGTATCCGAGCATGGACGCGCTTTGGGCCTGGCGACACGATCCAGCCTACGTGCAAGTTCGGGCCGTCGGCGAGAAATACGCCAGGTACCACACATTTGCGGTCGAGGGCTCTGTCGCCAATTAGCCTGATCACGCCGTCGATCGCGGCGACCTGCAACGTCGCGCCACCTAATTCCGAAACACCAGGCAGCGCCCGCCGACTGCCTCCAATCGGGCGCACAACTGGTTAGCCCGCTCACGGGTCGTCTCGGCGACCCGGAGCAGATACCAGGTGGCCGAGCCTGGTCCGGCCATGCGCGATCTCAGAACGAGCGGTGTGCGATCGAGCACGGATGCAAATCGTTTCTGAAGTTGCTGGTAGTCGGCGAGGACCCGCGATTGCGACCGGCCGCCGGCCAATTGCAGTCCCCAGGGTCCCCACGCAGCTTGCTGTGCGATTGTCACGGACTCTCTTGGGCTCGCGGGAAGCGCCCGAACGAGCATGCCGCGCACGATGTCACCGCAAGCCATGGCCGCGTCGGTGTGGACTCGGTCCTCGAGCGAACCCTGCGCCCATTCTTCGGCAGACTTGCCCGTGATGATCCTGACATAGGCGCGTGTTTCGCCCGGCAGGTTTCCGCGTCCCGCCAACCAATCCTGAACCCGCCGTGGACCACCATTATAGGCGGCCGCTGCAAGGCCGAGATTGCCGAATTGCGCGCGCAGCTCGCGGAGCCAGCGCGCCGATTCCTGCAAGGCAGGCAATGGCTCGAACGGGTCGACCAGACCGCGCCACCGCGCCGTACCGGGCATGAACTGGGCGATCCCCTGGGCACCGGCCGAACTGACGGAATTGGGATCGAAATTGCTTTCCTGCCAGATCAGCCGGACGAAGAAATCCGGCGGCAGGCCGTTCTCCAATGCAGCCTGCTCCAACGCTTTGCAGTATTGCGGCGGCCCATCGGGCTTAGGACGCAAAGGTGTTGGCGCCGGCGATGGAGCGGATGACGATTGCTGATCGGACGCCGACCGATCGGCCTCAGCGTTGCTCACTCCGGCGTTGCTATCCGGACGAGACGTTTCCGTTTGCGATGTTTCTGTCTGCGCCGGCTCTGCGCGCTGCGCGGAGGGCGTCACCGCTGGATTGCCGAGAGGTTGGGCGCTTGCGACGGGGACGAACAGCAGCAGGCAAGCCGAGCCGACAGCCGCTGGCAAAATCGATCGATGAACCCGCCGCGGCCTGAAAATCGACTGCATAAAGCGATCATCAAATTGGATGCATTCGCGGAATCATATCATCGGCGCCGCGCGGGCGGGCAGAAAATTTGCTGCCTAGCGGTTGGACAGGCTCCCAACGATCGATGCGCGACGAGACAGTTCGATCCAGTTGCCATCGGGATCGAGGATCATGGAGATCCGTGCGACCTCGCCGAGCGTCACCGGCGCAAGGCCTTCCCGCACGCCCTTGGCGCGCAGCCCATCATGCACGGCGTCGATATCGGCGACCTGCAGCGTGATGTAGCGCCAGCCGCGCGCCTGCCGGATCGGATCGACCGTCGCGGCAGCATCTTCCTCGAGCAGGATCAGGCTGTCGCCGAGGCGGAACGCCGGACCGCCCGACCATGATTGCTCGGTGAAGCCGAGGATGTCGCCGTAGAACCTGCGATGCGCGGCGAGGTCGCGCACCGCCATCGCGACGGCGATCTGGGTGATGCCGTCATGTCCGGGCGCAACCAGGCAAACCCGGTTGCCGTCGGGATCGTGCATGTGTTGCGGCGTTTCGACTCCCGCGCGCGCAATGACCAGTTCGCGATAGCCGCTCGGCGCCGCATCCGGCAGCGGCTCGACATGATGGTTGAGCTTGATGACCGAACCTTGCGCGTCGTGCCGGTACTGCTTCTGCCCGCGGCGGATCGGCTGCACGTGATCGAAGCGAAGTCCGGCATCCTGCTGCCAGAACCGCAGCATCGGCTCGAGATCGTTGGAGGAAAGGCCGACGTCGATCACGTTCTTTGCCAGTTGCATCTGCTGCCGTCCTCGGATGAAGTGCACCACGATGGATTAGCTATGCGAGGATCAAGTCAGCAACGCAAGCACCACGATCGCTGTCGTGGATCGGCCGGCTGGCCGCCGAGCCCGGCTGAAACAGTCAATCCAGTGAGGACCGATATGCAAGCAGGCCTCGTTCAGACTTTTCGCGCCTTTGCGTACAACAATGCCTGGGCCAATCATCGCCTGCTCACGGCCTGCGCCGGTCTCAGCCAGGCGGAGTTCGCCGCCGCGCGGACCGGGTTCTTCCCGAGCCTGCAGGCGACGCTGAACCACATTCATGTCATCGACCTGTTTTATATCGACGCGCTCGAAGGCGGCTGGCTCGGCCCGAAGGCCTGGGCGAACGAGGTGCCCTACCCGTCGGTGGCGCAGCTGAAAGACGCCCAGCGCGCGATCGATCAGCGGCTGATCGTGCACTGCGATGCGCTGACGCCTGAGCGGCTCGAGGACATCGTGAAGGTCAACCGCGACACCTCGGTGCAGACCGAGCGACGCGACCGCCTCTTGATGCATCTGTTTCAGCACCAGATCCATCATCGCGGCCAGGCCCACGCGATGCTCTCGGAGACCACAGTGAAGCCGCCGCAGCTCGACGAGTTCTTCGCCGCCGGCGAAGCGCCGCTCCGGGCGGCGGAGTTCAGGGATCTCGGCTGGAGCGAAGCCACCGTGTGGGGCGGCTGAAGGCGAGGTTCCGCCCGCGATCGGGCGGTGCGGGACGGTTCCCGTTCCGGAACGAGGGCTTGAATCCGGGCGCTGCCACGCTCACCTGTCGGTGAAACATGGGGAACTCTATCAATGCCATTCGCCAATCACCGGGGCCAGCGCATCCATTACACCGTCGAGGGATCCGGGCCGCTGATCGTGCTGCAGCACGGCCTGTTGCTTGACGCCGCGAGCTGGAAGCAATGCGGCGTGGTCGACGCGCTTGCCGATCGCTTTCGTGTCGCCTGCGTCGATTCGCTCGGACATGGCCTGAGCGACAAGCCCGCCGATCCGGCACTCTATAATCAGGCGCAGCGCGCCGGCGACATCGTCGCCGTGATCGACGATCTCGGCGGCGAGCGCGCCCATGTGGTGGGACACTCGATGGGCGGGTGGGTCGCGGTCGGCGTCGCCCGGTTTTTCCCGGCACGGCTGGCGTCGTTGGCGATCGGCGGCTGGGACTTTCTCACTGGACTGCCGCGCGGCAATGCCGGCCCGCTGACCTACGGCGCCTTCATCACCTTTGCCCGTCGCACCGTGCCGGAGCTTGCCGAATGGGTGACGCCGGATCTCGAAGGCGGCGTGCGCGCCTGCTTCAATGCGCTCGGCCAGGTCGATGGCGCCAAGGACGCCGTACTGTCCTCGCGCGTGCCGGTGCTGCTGTGGAACGGGCAGGACGACGGACCGCATGCGCCGATGCAGCGCTTCGCCGCAGAGAACGGCCTCGACGCGATGTCGGTGCCCGGCGATCACCTCGGCGCGCTGTTTCAGCACGGCGCTGCGATCGGCCGGGGCATCGGCTCGTTCGTCGGGCGCGGCTAGAGCGCGATCCGGAAAGTGCGAAGCGGTTTTCTGAGCGCGATGACGATTCGACCTAATCTCGTCGCGCTTTAGACCGGCATCTCCGCGAGCAGCTTGTCGAGTGTGATCGGATAGTCGCGCACGCGAACGCCGGTCGCGTTGTGGACCGCATTGGCGATCGCGGCGGCGACCCCGCAGATGCCGAGCTCAGCGACGCCCTTGGCCTTCATCGGCGACGACATCGGGTCGGTCTCGTCGAGGAAGATCATCTCCTGATGCGGGATGTCGGCATGGACCGGCACCTCATAGGCCGCAAGGTCGTGATTGATGAACAGGCCGTGACGCTTGTCGACCACGAGGTCCTCCATCAGCGCAGCGCCGACGCCCATGGTCATCGCGCCGATCACCTGGCTGCGCGCCGCCTTCGGATTGAGGATGCGGCCCGCCGCGCAGACCGCCAGCATCCGCCGCACCCGGATCTCCGCCGTGTCGGCATCGACGCCGACCTCGACGAAATGCGCGCCGAAGGTCGACTGCTGGTAGGTTTTCGCGAGATCGCCATATTCGATGGCATCCTCCGCCACGAGGTCGCCGCCGCCGGCGGCCTGCGCCAGCGGCACGCTGCGATTGCCGGAGCGGACCACGCCGTCGGCAAACACCGACTCCTCGGAGTTGAAGCCGAGCTTCTGCGCAATGGTCTCGCGCAGCTTGGTGCAGGCGGCATAGACGCCGGCGGTCGAATTGTTGCCGCCCCACTGCCCGCCCGAGCCGCAGGACACCGGAAAGTCGGAATCGCCGAGCCGCACCGTGACCTTCTCGAGCGGCACGCCCATCATCTCGGCGGCGGTCTGCGCGATGATGGTGTAGGAGCCGGTGCCGATGTCGGTCATGTCGGTCTCGACGGTCACGATGCCGTTCTGGTCGAGACGAACGCGGGCCGCCGATTTGGTCACGAGATTGTTGCGGAACGCCGCGGCGACGCCCATCCCGACCAGCCAGCGTCCGTCGCGGACCTCGCCGGGTTTCGGGTTGCGCTTGTCCCAGCCAAACCGCGCCGCGCCATCGCTCAAGCACTGCACCAATTGCCGCTGCGAGAAGTGCCGCTCCGGATGCTCGGGGTCGACCTGGGTGTCGTTGCTGATGCGCAGCGCCACCGGGTCGATGCCGAGCTTGTCGGCGAGCTCGTCGATCGCGATCTCGAGCGCCATCATGCCGGAGGCTTCTCCGGGCGCGCGCATCGCATTGCCCTCCGGCAGATCGAGCGCCGCAAGCCGCGTCGCCGTCATCCGGCTGGCGCCGGCATAGAGCAGCCGCGTCTGGCTCACCGCCATCTCGGGCTCGCCGTCCTTGACGTTGCCGGACCAGCTTTCGTGGCCGATCGCGGTGATCTTGCCGTCGCGCTCGGCGCCGATGCGGATGCGCTGGATCGTCGCCGGACGGTGCGTCGTGTTGTTGAACATCAGCGGACGTTGCAGCGCGACCTTGACCGGACGGCCGGCCGCGCGGGCGCCGAGCGCGGCGAGCAGCACCTCGGCGCGCAGGAACAGCTTGCCGCCGAAGCCGCCGCCGATATAGGGCGACACCAGACGGACGTTCTCCTTGGGGATGCCAAGCGTCTTCGCCATGTCCTCGGCGCCCCAGGCGATCATCTGGTTGGAGGTCCAGACCGTGAGCCTGTCGCCGTCCCAGGCCGCGATCGAAGCATGTGGCTCCATCATCGCGTGACCCTGATCGGGCGTCGTGTAGGTGGAGTCGACCTGCACCGGCGCAGCAGCGAAGGCGGAGGCGAAATCGCCGACGGCGGTGTCAGCCGGGCCGCCGAATGACGGGTGCGGCGTGATGCCCTTGTCCCGCTCCGCGGCGAGATCGAACTTGCCGTCGCCCTTGACGTAGTCGATCCGGACCAGTTGCGCCGCGGCCCGCGCCTGCTCGAAGGTCCCGGCGACGACGATCGCGACAGCCTGGTGATAATGCGCGATCTCGGGCCCGCCGAGCAGCGGCGCCGCATTGCGCTCGCCCTTGCCGAGCTTGCCGGCATTGTCCGCTGTGACGACGGCGAGCACGCCGGGCGCAGCCTTTGCCGCCTCAAGATCGATCGAACCGATCCGCCCTTTGCCGATCGCCGATCCGACCACGTAGCCATAAGCCTGGTTGGTCGCAACGTCGTGGCGCTCATAGGCGTAAGGCGCGGTGCCGGTGGTCTTGAGCGGCCCCTCGATCCGGCTGGTCGGGTGGCCGATCACCTTGAGCTGGTCGATCGGATTGAAGGTGGCGGGATGTTCAAAACGCATGATGTCAGGCCCTCATCTTAAGCCTTCGTTTCAAGCCCTGGCCTCGCGCAGCACCGCCGCCAGCGTTCGCTCGGCGAGCGGCAGCTTGTACGCATTGTCCTTGGTCGGCTTCGCATCGGCAAAGAGGCGCGCGGTGACGGCCTTGGCGCCAGCAGGCAATTCCGCCTCCGCCGCCTCGACGCGCCACGGCTTGTGCGCCACGCCGCCGAGCGCGACACGGCCGGTGCCGTCGCGCTGCACGATCGCGGCAACCGAGACCAGCGCAAACGCATAAGAGGCGCGGTCGCGCACCTTGCGATAGGCCTGCGCGCCGCCGACCGGTTTCGGCAGCACCACCGCGGTGATCAGTTCGCCCCGCTCCAGGCTGGTTTCGATCTCGGGGCTGTCGCCAGGCAGACGATGCAGCTCGGCGATCAGGATGCTGCGCGTGGTGCCGTCGGGCCGCACCGTCTCCACGGTCGCGTCGAGCGCGCGCATCGCCACCGCCATGTCGCTCGGATGGGTCGCGATACAGGCATCGCTCACCCCGACCACCGCATGCTGGCGGCTGAAGCCACCGATCGCGGCGCAGCCGCTGCCGGGCTTGCGCTTGTTGCAGGGCAGATTGGTGTCGTAGAAATAAGGACAGCGCGTCCGCTGCAGCAGATTGCCCGCGGTCGTCGCCTTGTTGCGCAACTGGCCGGAAGCACCGGCGAGCAGCGCGCGCGACAGCACGCCATAGTCGCGCCGCACGCGTATATCGGCGGCGAGATCGGTGTTGCGCACCAGCGCGCCGATCCGCAGGCCGCCGTCCGCGGTCTCCTCGATGCGGTCGAGCGCCAGGTCGTTGACGTCGATCAGATGCGCCGGCGTCTCGATCTCGAGCTTCATCAGGTCGAGCAGATTGGTGCCGCCGGCGATGAACTTGGCGTTCGCGGTGCCGGCGGCCGCTGCGGCCGCCGCGCCCGGCGAGGCGGCGCGCTCATAGCTGAATGATCTCATGCGCTCCTCCCGGCGACCTCGCTGATCGCCTCGGCGATGTTGGAATAGGCGCCGCAGCGGCAGATATTGCCGCTCATGCGCTCGCGGAGCTCGGCATTGGTCAGTCGCAGCGGCGCATTCAGATCCGCCGTGACATGGCTCGGGATCCCGGCCTTGACCTCGGCAAGCACGGCGACCGCCGAGCAGATCTGGCCCGGCGTGCAATAACCGCATTGATAGCCGTCATGCTCGACGAACGCCGCCTGCAGCGGATGCAGGCCGTCCGGCGTACCGAGCCCCTCGATCGTCGTGATCTCGTCGCCCTGATGCATCACGGCGAGCGTCAGGCAGGAATTGATCCGCCGCCCGTCGACGAGCACGGTGCAGGCGCCGCATTGGCCATGATCGCAGCCCTTCTTCGTGCCGGTCAGATGCAGGTGCTCGCGCAGGGCATCGAGCAGCGTGGTCCTGGTGTCGAGCTCGAGCTGGTGGGTTTCGCCGTTCACGTCGAAGGATACTCTCGTCATCACGGGCGCTCCGGTCGGGGCAGCTTGGGCGGCCGCAGGCGGAGGCGTCGCGATCGACGACGCCGCAAGCGAGGCAGCTCCAACAATCAACAGATGGCGCCGCGATAGTTCCAAACGTCCGGAGATCTGCATGCCGCCGCTCTCCTCAAGTCAGCCGGACGCGGAACCAACGACAACGACGTGTCGAGGTCTGCTCGGCCTGTCAGCAAAGGGGGGAATGCCGCGAACGGCGGAATGTTTCTCGCGGGGAAGCTAAACTCGTCGCGAGCGCCGCGGCCGCTCCTGAACCGCTCCTGGGAGGCAGCAGCGCCATCAGGCGCGGCCGGCCTGCGCGGCAGCATCGTCGTACAGGTCCGGCCTACGACCAACGTCCCCTGCCCGGAATCGCGAAATTCCGGTTAGCTGCATTGCGCCGTTTTCATGCTCGCCCACAGGGAAAAGCGGCCCGGAACACGCTGGAGCTCTTGGGGCTTGCACCCAATCATGTAGGATGGCGGTACGACCTCCACCGGCGACGATGCCGGCCGACCCTGGGACCGCTCGATGACCGCGCATGTCATAGTAACCGACGAAGCCGCCACGCGCGTGATCCGGCTGCGCAGGCCCGAGAAGAAGAACGCGATCACCCAGGAGATGTTTCGCGCGATCAGCGACGCGATCGACAAGGCGCAGAACAATCCGAAGATCCGCTGCCTGATCATCACCGGCGGCTCCGGCGTGTTCACTGCGGGCAACGACATCGAGGACCTGCTCGCGCAGGGCACCTCGACCGGCGAGACGCCGCCGGCCTCCGACCTCGTCAAGTTCCTGTATTCGCTGGCCCACAATGTGAAGCCGATCATCGCCGCCGTCGACGGCGTCGCGATGGGCATCGGCACCACCATGTTGTTTCACTGCGACTATGTGCTCGCCAGCAAGACCGCGCTGTTCTCGACGCCGTTCTCCAATTTCGGCCTGGTGCCGGAAGGCGCCTCAAGCCTGTTGATGCCGCGCATGATGGGCCACCAGCGTGCTTTCGCGATGCTGGTGATGGGCCGCACCATGTCGGCCGACGACGCCCGCGTCGCCGGCTTCGTCAACACCGTGGTGGCGCCGGGGCATGCCGAGGTGGAGGCGCACAAGGTGGCGCGCGAGATCTGCGCGCTGCCGGCCGAGGCGGTGGCGATCTCGCGGCGCCTGATCCGGCTGCCGCCGGAGGACGTCACCCGCCGCATCGAGCAGGAGAACCATCTGTTCAGCGAACGGATGCGCTCCACGGAAGCAGTCGAGGCGTTCAAGGCATTCATGGCTCGCCCGAAGGATTGAAACGAAGCGTCGCAAAATTGTAGTGGCGCGGCGCCATGATCCCGTGCTCCATGGACAGGTCATGAGACAGCCCCGCCTTTCCCCTCTCGCCGCGGCCTGCGCGTTCGGACTGGCCGCAGCAAGCCCCTGCCTGGCGCAGGCCGCGGAGCCGGTCGACTTGCGCATTCTCGCGATCAACGATTTCCACGGCTATCTGCGGCCGCCGCCGGGCGGCATCCGCATCACCGATCCCACAGACGCGACCAAAAAGATCATGGAGCCCGCCGGCGGCGCCGAACGGATGGCCACCGTCGTCAAGCAGCTGCGCGAGGGCAACAAGAACAACATCTTCGTTGCGGCCGGCGACCTGATCGGCGCGAGCCCGTTCCTGTCGGCGATGTTTCACGACGAGCCGACCATCGAGTCGCTCTCGCTGATGGGGCTTGCGATCTCCTCGGTCGGCAATCACGAATTCGACGAGGGCAAGGACGAGTTGCTGCGGATGCAGAATGGCGGCTGCCATCCGGTCGACAAATGCCAGGGGCCGCACCCGTTCACCGGGGCCAAATTCCGCTATCTCGCCGCCTCTACGATCGACAAGGCGACCGGCAAGCCGGTGTTTCCGCCCTACGAGATCAAGCAGTTCGACGGGATTCCAGTGGCCTTCATCGGGCTGACGCTGAAGAACACCCCGAACCTGGTGTCGCCGGCCGGCGTCGCGAGCCTCGATTTCCGCGACGAGGCCGAGACCGTCAATGCGCTGGTCCCCGAGCTGAAGGCGAAGGGCGTCGAGGCGATCGTGGTGCTGATCCACGAAGGCGGCTTTCCGACCGGCGACTATAATGAATGTCCAGGGATCTCCGGGCCGATCGTCGACATCGTCAAGAAGTTCGATCGCGCGGTCGACGTCGTGGTCTCCGGCCACACCCACCAGGCCTATGTCTGCGAGATCGACGGGCGGCTCGTCACCTCCGGCGACAAATACGGCACCCTGGTCACCGCGATCGATCTTCAGCTCGATCCGAACAGCCATGACGTGATCAGCGCCAGGGCCGCCAACACCATCGTGCGGATCGCCGGCACCGCCAAGGACCCCGAGCAGAGCGCGCTGCTGGAATCCTACGACCGGCTGGCCGCACCGATCGCGAGCCGCGCGGCAGGCTCGGTCACCGAAACATTGTCGCGCACACCGAGCGAGACAGGCGAGAGCCCGCTTGGCGACATCGTCGCCGATGCACAGCTGCTTGCAACCAGCGCTGAGCCGAATGGCGGCGCGGTGATCGCCTTCACCAATCCCGGCGGCGTGCGCACCGACATCGTCAAGCGCGAGGACGGCGCGGTGACCTACGCGGATATCTTCGCCAGCCAGCCGTTCCGCAACCAGCTCGTGACGATGACGCTGACCGGCAAGCAGCTCAAGGACGCGCTGGAGCAGCAATGGGCCGATCCGAAGCGGCCGCGCGCCCTCCAGGTCTCGAAGGGGTTCTCCTATGCGTGGGATGCGAGCAAGGGCGACGGCGCGCGCATCATCGCCGCACGGATGTCGCTGGACGGCAAACCGATCGACCCGGCCGCGAGCTACCGCGTCACGGTGAACAATTATCTCGCCGAGGGCGGCGACGGCTTCACGGTGTTCAAGCAAGGAACCGCGCAGCAGTTCGGCATCTACGACGTCGATGCACTCTACGCCTACTTCAAGGCCAACAGCCCGGTGGGCCCGACGGCAGGCAAGCGGATCGAGCGGATCAATTGAGCCGCAAACTCGTCTTCGTCATGGCACGCGGCCCTTTCCGGAACGCCGCTAACGGCCTAGATTAGGGCCTGCTCTTGCATGATCTTGTTCGGAAAACCGCTGCGCACTTTTCCGGATCATGCGTCCTCGCACGCGCATCGATTGCGCCGGGAATTTGCATGACACTGCTTCTGACGCATTCCGCCTGTCTCGACCACCTGACCCCTCCCGGACATCCCGAACGCCCCGACCGGCTGCGGGCGGTCGCCGAGGTGCTCGGCGAGGATCGCTTCAAGGCGCTGGTGCGCGATTCCGCGCCGGAAGGCGACCTCGATACCGTGCTGCTCTGTCACGGCGAGCACTATGTCAGCGAACTCCGCCACATCGCGCCGACCTCGGGCATGATCTATATCGATGGCGACACCTCGATGTCGCCGGGCACCTGGGAAGCCGTGATGCGCGGCGTCGGCGGCGCGGTGGCCGCCACCGACGCGGTGATGGAGGGCAAGCATCAAAGCGCCTTCGTCGCGGTGCGCCCGCCCGGGCACCACGCCGAGAAGTCGACGCCGATGGGCTTCTGCTTCTTCGACAATGCCGCGATCGCCGCACGCCACGCGCAGCGCAAATACGGCATCAAGCGCGCCGCGATCATCGATTTCGACGTCCATCACGGCAACGGCACGCAGGATATCTTCTGGGCCGACCCGACCGTGATGTATTGCTCGACGCACCAGATGCCGCTGTTCCCCGGCACCGGGGCCGCCGGCGAGCGCGGCGAGCATGACACCGTCGTCAACGCGCCGCTGGCGCCCGGCGACGGCGGCGCCAAGTTCCGCTCGGCTTTCGAGAATCTGATCCTGCCGCAGCTCGAGAAGTTCTCTCCCGAACTCGTCGTCATCTCGGCGGGGTTCGACGCGCATCACCGCGATCCCTTGGCCTCGATCAACCTGACGGGCGAGGATTTCGGCTGGGTCACGCGCAAGCTGATGGATCTCGCCGACAGGAGCGCCGGCGGCCGCGTCGTCTCCGTCCTGGAAGGCGGCTACGACCTGCAGGGCCTGAAAGAGTCGGTGGCATCTCACGTCACCGCATTGATGGGCGGGTAAATCCCCGCCACAATACGCCCGCAAAAATTCGATTGATTCTGCGCCGGGGCGAGCATGGCCTGCGACAGGTCATGTTTGGACGACAAGATCAGGTTGCGATCTGATCCACGCAATCGGGAACGCAAAGAATGGCCGACAACACCCAAGCCGACGTGAAGAAGCTCTCCTTTGAACGCGCGATCGAGGAACTCGAAACGATCGTCAAGCGGCTCGAGGACGGCAAGGTCCCGCTTGAGGAATCGGTCGCGATCTACGAGCGCGGCGAGGCGCTGAAGCGGCGCTGCGAGGAATTGCTGCGCCAGGCCGAAGCCCGCGTCGACAAGATCACCACCGACGCCTCGGGCCAGCCGACCGGGACCGAGCCGCTCGACGTGCAGTAGAGCCCCGCTCCGATTCCATCGAAACGGAGTAGGCTCCGGGCGCCAGCCCCTACGGTCATGCGACTGAATGCCCGCCCCGGCGGGCAATTGTTGCTGTTTATTTCCAGCAATCCATCACGCCGCGGAGTGACCGCGGCGATCGGCGCGGCGCGCGAATCAGCCCGCTCCGTACCGGCCGGCTGCCGCTAAAATGGGCGTTATTGGAACCCGGCTCCGGCCCAGGCATTGAAAAGTCTAGGTTTTTCAAGACAGCGCATAGGAACCCTGCACCCCCTATCGGGTTGGCTTTGGCTACAGCTTTGGTGTAATGCTTCCAGTTCTATGGGCATTTGAAGGTGGCGGGCGGCCCGAATTTTTCGGGCGGCAAGCATCTCAAATGGTTCGACAAAACTGAACCGGGACGGGTGAAGAGCGACCAAGGTGATGCATATCACGTGGTCCAATCCGGAGTGAATCTAGGCTTACAACCAGGCACCGGCCTGCCGGGGCGGCACCCAGTGTCTGGCATTCGCTGCGCGGTGTGCGCGCCATCCCATCTCGCGTCGGGCGGTTCGTTCCGACAGGCAAAAATTGGAAATTCGCTGTGACCACATTTAGTAAGACGCCGCTTCTTGACACTATTCACACGCCGGATGACCTGCGCAAGCTGAAGGTCGAGCAGGTGCGGCAGGTTGCCGACGAGCTTCGCCAGGAAACCATCGACGCGGTGTCGGTGACCGGCGGCCATTTCGGCGCCGGCCTCGGCGTGGTCGAACTGACGACCGCCATCCACTACATCTTCGACACCCCGCGCGACCGCCTGATCTGGGACGTCGGCCACCAGGCCTATCCGCACAAGATCCTGACCGGACGCCGCGACCGCATCCGCACGCTGCGCACCGGCGGCGGCCTCTCCGGCTTCACCAAGCGCACCGAGAGCGACTACGATCCGTTCGGCGCCGCGCACTCCTCGACCTCGATTTCGGCCGGCCTCGGCATGGCCGTGGCGCGCGATCTCTCCGGCGGCAAGAACAACGTTATCGCCGTGATCGGTGACGGCGCGATGTCAGCGGGCATGGCCTATGAGGCGATGAACAACGCCGGCGCGATGAACTCGCGCCTGATCGTGATCCTCAACGACAACGACATGTCGATCGCCCCGCCGGTCGGCGCGATGAGCGCCTATCTGTCGCGCCTCTACTCCGGCAAGACCTACCGCTCGCTGCGCGAGGCCGCCAAGCAGATCAACAAGCGCCTGCCCAAGATCCTCGCCAACCGCGCCAACCGCGTCGAGGAATATTCGCGCGGCTTCATGATGGACGGCGGCACGCTGTTCGAAGAGCTCGGCTTCTACTATGTCGGCCCGATCGACGGTCACAATCTCGACCATCTGCTGCCGGTGCTGAAGAACGTCCGCGACATGGAGACCGGCCCGATCCTGGTTCACGTCGTGACCCAGAAGGGCAAGGGCTACGGTCCCGCCGAAGCCTCCGCCGACAAGTACCACGCCGTGGTCAAGTTCGACGTCGCGACCGGCACCCAGGCCAAGGCCAAGCCGAATGCGCCGGCCTACCAGAATGTGTTCGGCCAGAGCCTCGTCAAGGAAGCCGAGAAGGACGATAGGATCGTCGCCATCACCGCGGCAATGCCGTCGGGCACCGGCGTCGACATCTTCAACAAGGCGTTCCCGGACCGCACCTTCGACGTCGGCATTGCCGAACAGCACGCGGTCACCTTCGCCGCCGGCCTCGCCACCGAAGGCTACAAGCCGTTCTGCGCGATCTACTCGACCTTCCTGCAGCGCGGCTATGACCAAGTGGTCCATGACGTCGCGATCCAGAGCCTTCCGGTCCGCTTCGCGATCGACCGTGCCGGCCTGGTGGGCGCCGACGGCGCGACGCACGCGGGTTCGTTCGACAATGCTTATCTCGGCTGTCTGCCGAACATGGTGATCATGGCCGCCGCCGACGAGGCGGAACTGGTCCACATGGTGGCGACGCAGGTTGCGATCAACGATCGTCCGAGCGCGCTGCGCTATCCGCGCGGCGAAGGCCGCGGCATCGAGATGCCTGAAGTCGGCGTTGCCCTGGAAGTCGGCAAGGGCCGCATCATCCGCGAGGGCAAGAAGGTCGCGCTGCTTTCGTTCGGCACCCGTCTCGCCGAGTGCGAGAAGGCGGCCGACGAGCTCGCCGCCCACGGCCTCTCCGCCACGATCGCCGACGCGCGCTTCATGAAGCCGCTCGACGAAGAGATGATCATGAAGCTCGCCCGCGACCACGAGATCCTGATCACGATCGAGGAAGGCTCGATCGGCGGCTTCGGCTCGCATGTCATGCAGTTCCTGTCGGACAACGCCATGCTCGACAGCGGCATGCTCAAGTTCCGCTCGATGATCCTGCCCGACGTGTTCCTCGACCACGACACGCCGGCGGCGATGTATGCCCGCGCCGGTCTCGACGCCAAGAGCATCGTTGCCAAGGTGTTCGAGACCCTCGGCAAGGACTACAAGACCGAGACCGTCAAGCTCGCCTAATCGCTACGGGCGGCGCTCACTGGCGCATTTTCGGTTCTGATTGGATCAGAACCGAAGCTCCGGGTTCTCGCTCGAAAACGCACTAGCCCCGGCACGTCCATGAAGATCTATCTGGCAGGTCCTGACGTGTTCCTGCCGGATGCCGTGGAGATCGGCCGCCGTAAGGCGGAGGTTTGCGCCTATCACGGGCTGACCGGGCTGTATCCGCTCGACAGCAGCATCGATCCCACCGTCGCCGGCGCCTCGCTCGCCATCTTCAAGAGCAACGAGGCGATGATGGAGTCCGCCGACGCCATCATCGCCAACTTGACGCCGTTTCGCGGCCCCAGTGCCGACGCAGGCACGGTTTACGAACTCGGCTACATGGCGGGACGCGGCAAACTGTGCCTCGCCTATTCCAACGATCCCACGTCCTACGCCAATCGCGTGACGCGGCTCAGTCAGGTCGTGCCGGCATCCGACGGACGCCTGATCGATGCGGAGGGGCTGACGGTGGAAGAGTTTGGATTACCGGACAATCTGATGATGATGCACGCGCTCGACCTGCACGGCAGCCCGCTGGTGACCCCGCGCGAGCCGTCGGCCGACCTCTGGCACGACCTCACCTCCTTCGAGGCCTGCGTGCGGCTCGCTGCCGCGCAGCGCCGGCAGGCGGCGAAGTGACCAGAGCGGGCGACAACGACAACAACGCATCCGCCGGCAAGCGCATCGACGTGCTGCTGGTGGAACGCGGCCTGTTCGAAAGCCGGGCGCGGGCGCGCGCCGCCATCGACGCCGGCCTCGTCACCGCCGACGGCAAGCAGATCGTGAAGGCGTCCGAGATCGTCGCACCGGGCGCGGCCCTCTCGGCCGAGCCGGCGCATCCCTATGTCTCGCGCGGCGGCGTCAAGCTCGCCGGCGCGCTCGAGCACTATCCGATCGATGTCGAGGGCCATGTCTGCCTCGATGTCGGCGCCTCGACCGGCGGCTTCACCGAAGTGCTGCTCGCCAACGGCGCAAGCCTCGTGTTCGCCATCGATGTCGGCCACGGCCAGCTGCATCCCTCGCTACAGGGACATCCGAAGATCGTCTCCATGGAGGCGACCGACATCAGGAGTTTCGAGGGCAAGCGCCTGCCGGCGCGGCCCGACATTGTGGTGATCGACGTCAGCTTCATCTCGCTGAAGCTCGTGCTGCCGGTGGCGCTGTCGCTGGCGGCTGCCCCGATGCATCTTTTGGCGCTGATCAAGCCGCAATTCGAGGCGGCGCGCAAACACTCCAAGCGCGGCGTCATCCGCAACGCGATGGTGCACCAGGAAATCTGCGACGATATCGCCGCCTTTGCCGCCTCGCAGGGCTGCACCGACATTCAGGTGTTCCCGTCCTCGATCCCGGGCGGCGACGGCAATATCGAATTCTTCCTCGGCGCGCGCCGTGGCTGAACTTCTGACCATCGACCATGTCGGCCACCGTGGCGACGGCGTCGCGATCGAGGGATCGCAACCGATCTTCGTGCCTTATGCGCTGGCCGGCGAAACGGTCGAGGTCGACGACGTCCCGGGCAACCATCCCGACCGGCGGCGACTGCTGCGGGTCACGCGCCAAAGCCCCGAGCGCATCGCGCCGTTCTGTCCGCACTTCGGCGTCTGCGGCGGCTGCGCGATCCAGCACTGGAAGGACGAAGGCTACCATGCCTGGAAGCGCAACATCGTGGTCGAGACGCTGGCGCAGGCGAAGATTGCGGCGGACGTCACACCGCTGATCGATGCCCATGGCGCGGGCCGTCGCCGCATCACGCTGCACGGGCGCATGGGCACTCATGAGGTCCTCAAGGTCGGCTACGCCGCGGCAGGTTCTCACGACATCATCCCGGTCGATCGCTGCCCGATCCTCGATCCTGCGCTCGACGGTGCGCTCGAGGCAGCCTGGGCCACAGCCGAGCCACTGATCGTGATCGGCAAGCCGCTCGACATCCAGGTGACCGCAACCGTCAACGGCCTCGACATCGACGTGCGCGGCTCCGGCGCGCTGCCCACCAGCCTGATCACCACTTTGTCGCGCGTCGCGGAAAAGCACCGGCTGGCGCGGCTGACACGCCATGGCGAACTGGTGCTGCAGCGCGGCTCCCCGGAGATTGCGATCGGAAAGGCGATGGTCGTGCTGCCGCCCGGCTCGTTCCTGCAGGCGACCGTCAAGGGCGAGGAGACGCTGGCAGCGCTGGTTCGCGAGCATTGCGGACGCGCCAAGCATATCGCCGACCTGTTTTGCGGCGTCGGTCCATTCGCGCTGCGCCTCGCGGAGAAGGCGCGGATCGCGGCCTTCGACAGCGATGCCGGCGCCATCACGGCGCTGCAGAAGGCCGCGCAAACGACGCCGGGGCTGAAGCCACTCAAGGCCGAGGCGCGCGACCTGTTCCGCCGCCCCCTGATGCCGCAGGAGTTGCGCGACTATGACGCCGTCGTGTTCGATCCGCCGCGGCAGGGCGCGCAGGCGCAGGTCACCCAGCTGGCGGCGAGCAAGGTGCCGGTGATCGTCGCGGTGTCCTGCAACGCCGCAACGTTTGCGCGCGACGCGAAGATCCTGATCGACGGCGGCTACAAGATCGCAGCCGTCACGCCGGTCGACCAGTTCCGCCACACGGCGCATGCCGAGCTGGTGGCGCGGTTCGCGCGCTGACGGGACGCTGCGACTATCGCTGAGCGCGGGCAGTCCCGCTATAGTCCGCGCTCCATGTCCGACGATCCGCTGCTCGCGCGCATCATTCCCGTTCTCGCCGCCGTACCGGGCGTCGCCGCCATCGTGCTCGGCGGCTCGCGGGCGCGCGGCACGGCGCATGATGCCTCCGACACCGATATCGGCCTCTACTATCGGGATGGCGCCGCGCCGGATATCGAACGGCTGCGCGAAGCTGTAACGGGCCTGGTCGACGATCCAGCTGCTGTGCATGTCACGCCGGTCGGCGAATGGGGACCGTGGATCGTCGGCGGTGCCTGACTCACGATCGGCGGCCGCAAGGTCGACCTGCTCTACCGCAGCACCGATCAGGTCTCCGCTGTCATCGATGCCTGCCGGAACGGCGAGATCAGCATGCACTACCAGCCGGGCCATCCGCACGGCTTCTGCTCGGCGATCTGGATGGGCGAGGTCGCGCTGTGCCGTGCGCTGCACGATCCCGACGGCCTCGTCGCGGCGCTGAAGGCGAGGACCGCGCCTTACCCGCCGGCCCTGCGCGATGCGTTGGTGCGGCGCTTTCAATGGGAAGTGCTGTTCAGCATCGAGAATGCCGAGCTCGCCGTGCCGCGCGGCGACAGCACGCATATCGCCGGCTGCGCCTATCGCGCGTTGGCCTGCATCGCGCAGGTGCTGTTTGCGCTGAACGGAGCGTATCTGATCAACGAAAAGGGCACGCTGGCGCAGGCCGCGAATTTTCCGGTGACCGTCCGCAGCCTCGCTGGCCGCGCCGCGGAGGTCTGGCGGCAGATCGGCGCGGCCGAGCACGCCGCCGCGTTGCAGATGCTGCGCGTGCTGGAGAGTGACCTCCAGAAGATCTGTAGGGTGAGTTAGAACCGTCTACGAGATCGACATGATCGCTACCGCCCCCAGCGATCCTGCCAGATCTTCTCGCCGATCAGGCAATTGACCCGCGGCTCCTTATCGGCGGTCCGCATGATCGGGCGCTCCGGGGTGCGGCCGGCGACTTCGAGCAGCAGCTTGGTCCGGATCGCCTCCTTGAACTTCTCACGATCCTTGATCGTCACCACGAAGGAGCCCGGTCCGCCGATCACGCAGTCCTCGTAGTACCAGTCGAGATTTTCGATATCCATCGTCGAGTAGGACGGCTCCTTCACCATGATCGGCAGGCCGTTGATGACGATGCCCTTGTCCAGCGCCGCATCGCGCGCGGGCGTGATCGGCGTGCCGTTGTTGTTGGGCCCGTCGCCGGAAATATCGATCACGCGGCGCAGGCCGCGATGCGGATTCTCGTCGAACATCGGGATCGCGAAATAGATCGCGCCGGAGATCGAGGTGCGCGAGGCGCGGCGCACCGGCGTCTTCATGATCTCGGCGGCGACCGCATCGGCGGATTCAGGGCCGTCGATCACCCGCCAGGGGATGATGATCTTCTGATCGTTGGAGGCGGCCCATTCGAAATAGGTGATCGAGATCTTGCCGTTCGGACCTGCCTTCAGCGCCTGCAGGAAATCCTTGGAAACGATGGCCTGCGCATAGCCCTCGCGCTGGATCGCGAGCTCGTCCATGTCCATCGAATAGGAGACGTCGACCGCGATGATCAACTCGATGTCGACGCTCGGCGTGGATTCCTTTTCAGCCAGGCGATGGCCGGGCTGGGTTCCCGGGCCGGGCGCGGCAACACCGGCCACATCGCCGCTGGCCAGCATGCCCGCGACAAGCACCGCTCCGATCGAGACATACCAGCGCATTGCGGCCCTCCCGTCGTATGAGTGTCATGGTGACACGCAATTCAGGCGGCGAAAAGCGCAGATATCAGCTGTCCTTCACATTCAGGTTAGACGTCCACACTCAAGTCAGACTTCGCTTGTCTCGAATGCGGCGACACGCGCCGTGCCGTTGCCGCAACGACGCCGTGCAAATCGAACGGTTCCAAGGCGCGCCGGAAGACGGTATTCTTACGGGGCAATCGCGAGGGAGTGCGATGCCAGATACCGTCGTCAAGCCGAAAACCAGGACGAAGACCAAGGTCGAGCGGCCACGCCTGCACAAGGTGATCCTGGTCAACGACGACTACACGCCGCGCGAATTCGTCGTCACCGTGCTGAAGGGTGAATTCCGCATGACCGACGACCAGGCCTACAAGGTGATGCTGACCGCGCACCTACGCGGCGTCTGCGTCGTCGCTGTCTTCACCAGGGACGTCGCCGAGACCAAGGCGACGCGCGCCACCGACGCCGGCCGCGCAAAGGGCTATCCGCTGCTGTTCACCACCGAGCCCGAAGAATAGCGCGCCAGCGCCAGATTGCCGCAGGCCATGCCGCGAATTTTAGCGATCGCGGCGACCCCCGCTTAAGGTTCGCGTGGCACGAACGCGGCATGACCGTCGCACTGCGCCAACAGCTTTCACTCCGGAAGACCCGCCCGGAAACCTCGTTCGGGCCGTTTCGCCCTCTGCCCGCTTTGCCTTGGCTCGTCATGGCAACGGCGATACGGATCGTCGGCTTCGGCAAGCCCGGCCTGATCGTGCCTGCCCTGGTGCTGGCCGACGTCTGCGTGCTGCTCGCCTTCTTCGCCACGGCGCGGGACTCGATCCAGGCTGCCGGAGGCCAATCATCGCTCGGCGAATTGACGCTGGGCGAGCAAATCAAGCTGTCACTGTCGATCCTGTGGCGGATCGTGCTCGTGATAATCATCGCGACGCTCGCCACTGCCGCGATCGGTTTCTCGTCGTTTGCACCGCACCTGCTGTGGGGTCTCGATGGCATGGCGTTCGATCAGGGCGCCGATCTCGGGCGATTTTGGAGTGCCGCGATCGCGGCACTGGTGCTGCTGATCATCGTCAACGCGGAAAGCAATGGCGGCCGGGTCGCGCTGTTTGCCGCGGTCAAGGACCTTGGGCGGCACGCGCTCTGGCTTGGCGCCGCTGTACTCCTGCTAGGTGTGATCAACGTTGCGCTCGGCTACGGGCAGGGCCTGGTTCGCACCGCGATCTGGCACTTCTGGCAAATCTCGATGGTGGGCCAGCCGCTCAAGAACCTGATCTACGTCGTCTTCATCTTCAGCTTCGCCATGCTGCGGCTGTGGATCACGCTGTCGATCCTGACCTTCGGCCTGAAGCAGTCTTACGCCCGCGACGGCTAGCTCGCAGCCGCGACCGGCGCCTCATCGTACAGGCCGTAGACCCGTTCGGCCTTGGCAAATCCCGCGATCGGAAACTCGCCGAGATCGCTCCAGCCGCCGTCGCTGATGCCGGCGAAGCGCTCCGAGGCCACCACGGTGCGGCCGAGGCGGCCGGCGATCTTCTCCAGCCGCGCGGCGAGATTGACCGCCGGACCGATGCAGGTGAAGTCGAGCCGGTTGCCGCCGCCGATATTGCCGTAGAGCACGCGCCCGAGATGCAGCGCGAGGCCGAAACGGAAGCGTTCGACCGCATCGCCATTGGCGAATTGCAGCGCCTCGACGCCGGCGCGGGACGCGCGCGCGGCTTCCAGCACACGTGAACAGACCTGCACCTCGTCGCCCAGATATTCGTCGACCGGGAACACCGCGAGCAGGCCGTCGCCCATGAATTTGAGCACTTCGCCGCCATGGTCGCGGATCGCGGTGACCTGGCAATCGAAGTAGAGGTTGAGGATCTCCACCACCGTCTCGGCCGGCAAGCGGTCCGACAGCGCGGTGAAGCCGCGCAGGTCCGACAGCCAGATCGCGGCATCCATCGTATCGGCATGGCCGCGCCGGATCTGGCCGCCCATGATGCGCTCGCCGGCCCGGTTGCCGACATAGGTGTCGAGCAAGAGCGAGGCGGTACGGCGCAGGGTGATGATCTCGATATAGCGCGCCAATGGCACGGCGATCGACCGGATCGCGTCGAGCTGCTCGTCGGTGAAGCCGCCCGGCTGCCTGGTGGTCCAGCTCGAGGCATTGACGAAGCCGTCGGTATAGACCAGCGGCACCGCGATGTAGTCGGTGACGCCCTCGGCCTGCAGGTCCACGACGATCGGAAACCGGGCGCTTGCGGGATCGTCGAGCCGCGCGCGGACTTCAACGCCCTGCCTGAAGACGGTCGACAGCGGGCTGACGGCAAATTCCGGGGAGTCCAGGATGTTGTGATCGACGGTGCCGGTTTCGACCTCGGCGCCGGGCTTCCAGAAGAAATGGCGGCCATAGATCTCCGGATGCAGCGTGCGCACGAAGACGCCGATGCGCCACAGCGGCAATCCGGCCCGCACCAGCCGTTCGCAGCATTCCGCCATCATCTGCGGCGGGGTCGGCGCCGACCGCGCGCCGCCGATCATCCACTCGATGATGTCCCGAAGCTCCGACGCGTTCATGGCATTCCCCCAGGGCGGTCTGGCGACCGCCACTATATAAGGGATCAGCGCCCGGTCTGCCCGCGGTCGCGCAGAAAATGATCGGCCAGCACGCAGGCCATCATGGCCTCGCCGACCGGCACCGCCCGGATGCCGACGCAGGGGTCGTGGCGGCCCTTGGTGAGGATGTCGGTATCGGCACCCTTGCGGTCCACGGTCCGGCGCGTGGTCAGGATCGAGGACGTCGGCTTGACCGCAAAGCGCACCACCACCGGCTGCCCGGTCGAGATGCCGCCGAGCACGCCGCCGGCATGGTTGGACAGGAAACGCGTTCCGTTGTTGCCGGTCCGCATCTCATCGGCGTTCTCCTCGCCCGACAATTCGGCGGCGCCGAACCCGGCGCCGATCTCGACGCCCTTGACCGCGTTGATGCTCATCATCGCCGCCGCCAGATCGCTGTCGAGTTTGGCGTAGATCGGCGCGCCGAGCCCGGCCGGCACGCCCTCGGCTGTGACCTCGATGACGGCGCCGATCGAGGAGCCGCTTTTCCTGATGCCGTCGAGATAACTTTCGAAGAACGCCGCCTTGTCCTTGTCGGGACAGAAGAACGGGTTGTTGGCGATCTCGTCCCAGTCCCACTTCTCGCGGTCGATCTTGTGCGGCCCCATCTGCACCAGCGCGCCGCGCACCTTCACCTCGGGCAGGACCTTGCGCGCGATCGCACCGGCCGCGACGCGGGTCGCGGTCTCGCGCGCGGAGGAGCGTCCGCCGCCGCGATAGTCGCGCAGGCCGTATTTCGCTTCATAGGTGAAGTCGGCGTGGCCGGGGCGGAACTTGTCCTTGATCTCGGAATAATCCTTCGAACGCTGATCGGTGTTCTCGATCAAAAGCGCGATCGGCGTACCGGTCGTCACCTGCACCCCACTCTCCGGATGCGCCATGACGCCGGACAGGATCTTCACCGCATCCGGCTCCTGGCGCTGGGTGGTGAAGCGGGACTGACCGGGACGGCGGCGGTCGAGGTCGTGCTGGATCTCCTCCACGGTCAGGGGGATCAGCGGCGGGCAGCCGTCGACGACGCAGCCGATCGCGACCCCATGGCTCTCGCCGAAGGTCGTGACGCGGAACATATGGCCGAAAGTATTGAAGGACATGGCGTGTCGTAACGCGCAGGGTCGGCAGCGTCAAACGAGTTTCATGGCTCCAAAGACGCGGGTGGCCGGGCTCCCTTAACTATACTTCTGCAACCCCGCCGCGCCGAACACATAGACCGCCCCCTGCTCGATATAGAGCTCGGCGGCCGAGGCCGGGGTCTCGAAGCCGAGCGCCACCATCAGCGCCCGCGCCGTGCCACCATGGGCAACCGCGACCATGTCCGCCGTCACCGAGCGATACCAGTCGGTCATCCGCACCTGGACGTCGACATAGCTCTCGCCACCGGCCGGCGCCACCGTCCACTTCTCGGCCAAGCGGCGGGCATACAGCACGGGGTCCGCAGCCTGAGCCTGCGCCAAGGTCGAGCCCTCCCACGTCCCGTAGCCGATCTCGCGCAGCCGCGCGTCGAGGGCGTAGTTGCCGGACGGCAGGCCGAGCTCGGCGCGCACCAGCTCCATGGTGGCGCGCGCCCGGATCAGGGGGCTCGCGACGAACGGCAGCGTCGTCTTGTCACGGCCGTCGCGCGTCAGGAGATCGGCGAGGATGCGCCCGGCATGCGCGGCCTGGGCGCGGCCGCGCTCATTGAGGGCGATGTCCTGCACGCCCTGGAGCCGCCCTTCGGCGTTCCACGCGGTCTCGCCGTGGCGGATGTAATAGATCGTCGGCACCGGCATTCCCGTAACGGCTGGTCCCTGCTGAGCGAGATGTCGGCCGTCTCAAGGCTTCCACGCTTCGATTTTTTTCGGCCCGGAGGTACACCAGCACTTCGGCTGGCGACAAGCCCAAATCGGCCGCAGCTTGGGCGGTATGCGCGCGGATCGGCGCAGGCGGAATAGCCACGCCGCCAGGGTGTTATGTTGGACAAGGCGGCTATCGCCGAGACCATCGAAGACTGGGATGCATGACCGCGTTTCGTCAAAGTGTCGAAGCCATGATACCGGCGCTGCGTCGCTATGCGCGCGCGCTGGCGCGTGACACGGATATCGCCGACGATCTGGTGCAGGACACGCTGGTGCGGGCGCTGCGCTCGGAGCGGCTGTTTCTCGGCGGCGACGTCAGGAGCTGGCTCTACACGATCCTGACCAATCTGAACAAGAACCGCCGGCGTTCGCTGGCGCGGCGGCCGGCGTTCGTGCCGCTGCTCGACAACAATGCCGACGCCAGCGGCACCGAGGCCGAGGGACGCGACATCGAGCGCGCGCTGTCGACGCTGGTCGAGGAGCAACGCTCGGTGCTGCTGCTCGTCATGCTGGAGGGCATGAGCTACCGCGAGGTCGCCGACATCCAGGGCGTGCCGATCGGCACGGTGATGTCCCGCCTCGCCCGCGCCCGCGCCCATGTCCGGGCCTCGATCGAGGGCCAGCGTCCGGCGCTTCGGCGGGTGAAATGATAATGTGCGCGATGGCCGGCGTTATGCATCAACCATTTTCGAACAAGATTTGGCAGAGACGACTGATATGACCGACCCGAACATTCCCGTCACCGAAGACGAGCTGCACGCTTACGTCGACAACGAGCTGCCGGCCGAACGCCGCGGCGATGTCGAGGCGTGGCTCGCCACGCATCCCGACGACGCGGCACGGGTGCAGTCATGGCGTGCGATGGCCGAGACGCTGCATGCACGCTACGACACCGTGCTGGACGAAGCGGTGCCGAAACGGCTCGAGCTCGAGCGGCTGGTGCGTCAGCCGCGCCGCTGGGTCTATGGCGCGGTGGCAGCGACGGTCGTGGCCTTCGTCGCCGGCGGCGGCGCCGGCTGGATCGCGCGCGGCGTCTCGGCGACGCCGTCGACCTTCCAGAGCTTCACGGTCGATGCACTCGATGCGCATCGGCTTTACGTGGTCGAGGTCCGCCATCCGGTCGAGGTGCCCGGCAGCGAGCGCGACCACCTGCAGCAATGGCTGACCAAGCGCTGCGGCTGGGACGTCCGCGCACCGGAGCTCACCGGGCTGAAGCTGGTCGGCGGCCGCCTGCTGCCTGGACCGAGCGGCCCGGCATCGTTCCTGATGTATGAGAGCACGTCGGGTGAGCGTTTCACGGTCTACACCGCCAAGGTGAAGACCGAGGCGACCCAGATGCGTTACGCCGTGCAGGGCAGCGACGGCGCGCTGTTCTGGGCCGATCGAGGCGTGGCCTATGTCGTCAGCGGCGGCACCGATCGCACGCGGCTGACCCAGGTCGCGCAGGCCGTCTATGATCAGATGGAGAAGAGCGGCGGGTGATCTTCCGTAATTTTACGGGAGATTACCTCGGCGAAATTGTGCCGTTTCGAGTAAGTGAATCCAGCCTCACTCAGTGTCCCAATTCCGACATTGAAAATTTCGATTCGCGTCATGGACGCGTCTCATTGTCGTACCGGATGCTCACGCGAAGATGATCTGCGCTCGATCCGCCGATCGGCGCACGCGGCCTCGATTGGGGTTTTGTGTACCGCGCTGGTCCCCCTCTCGAGGCCGCACTCCTTTTCCGTCATCCGATCTGCACGCCGCAGACCTCGGACGGCCCGTTATCCTTTGTGACGCGCTCGCAATGCCCGCGTCTACCCCGATAGACTCCGGGGTAGTTGCAGTTTCGCGTCTTCGCGTCTTTGGGGCGCGCTCTCGGCGGTCAGCCGAGATCGCTGCGCGGATTGTAGGGATTTCGCTCCCGCCACGTCTGCATCAATGCCTCAAGCTCGGCATCGTTCCCGTCCGGAAGGATGATGCGGGTCGTGACATAGAGGTCGCCGGTCGCCCCCGCCTTCGACAGCCCCTTGCCCTTGAGGCGGAAGGTACGGCCGCTGGAGGTGTTCTTCGGGATCGACAGTTCGACCGCGCTGCCGAGCGTCGGCACGCGGACCTTGCCGCCCAGCACCGCCTCGTAGAGGGTGATGGGCAGGTCGATCCGGAGATCGTTGCCGTCGACCTTGAAGAACGGGTGCGGCGCGATCGAGATCGTGATCAGGAGATCGCCGGGCGGATGGCCTTGCGCGGTCTCCCCCTGCCCCTTCAGCCGGATCTGCTGGCCCGCAGCGACCCCGGGCGGAATCTTGACGTTGAGCTCGCGGCCGGTCGGCAGGCGGACGCGCTTGTCGCCGCCCCTGACCGATTCCTCCAGCGACACCGTCATGGCGACCGAAAGATCGAGGTCGACGCCGACCCCGCCGCCGTCAAACTCGAACGGACTGGCCCGGCCGGCACGGCCGCTGCCGCCGCGAGCGGCATTGCCGAACATACTGTTGAGGATGTCCTCGAAGCTGCCGCCGCCCATGCCGCCGCCGGGCCCAGAGCGGAAACTGTACTCGAAGCCGCCCGGACCGGCACGGCCGCCGGCACCGCCTCCACCAGGGAAGCCCTGGAAGCGCGGCTTGCCTTCGGCATCGATCTCGCCGCGGTCGAACTGCTTGCGCTTGTCCTCGTCGCCGACGATCTCGTTGGCCGTGTTGATCTCCGCAAAGCGGGCCGCCGCCTTCGGGTCGTTCTTGTTGTTATCGGGGTGATGCTTCTTGGCGAGCTTGCGATAGGCGCTCTTGATCGTCGCAGCGCTGGCGCTCCGCTGCACCCCCAAGACCTCATAGGGGTCGCGCATCCGTCACGTCTCCTTCACGGGAAAAATCAGTCCTGGCCGGGAACCCGTCCGGGCCCACTTTGCCTTCATGTGGGGGCTCAGTGGCATTTTTGCAACTAGTCCGGCTTCGCCGGAATTCTCAGGATTTTCTCCAGGGCTTCAGGCTATGGATTTCCCACCGCCCTTGTCCAGCCTTGCAGGCGGCGCCCTGCAGCCAGCTCTCGGTGGCTCCATTGACGTAGCTGGCAAGGAAATCCCGGCACGTCTTGCCGTCCTCGCCCGAATAGGCCTGGGCCAGCGGCGTCACCGAGCCGCGCGCGCCGGTTTCAGGATTTTCCCAGGGCTGGCTGGAATCCTTGTCGCCCTTGGTCAGCACGTCGGAGGCCGCATTGCGGGCGAAGGCGAGATCGCTGTCGGTCGGCATCACCGCATTGACCTGGGTCGGGCTGATCGAGCCCGTCACATCCTTGTCGTCCAGCTTGGCGAAGGCGTCGCTGCGCGACAGGCTGCAGCCGCTTGCGCCGACGCCGATCAGGATCAATGTCACCACCGCGCCTGCGGGGTGGATCGCCGATAGGCCAACGCGCCCCCATGCCCTATATAGGGCTAGTAACGCGCTTTCAGACGCGGGCGGATGCAAATCGGGACTCCTGACATGACCGACACGACCTCCATCAAACACCCGACACCGTTAACATCGGGTGATTTCACCGCGGCGGAGGAGCCGTTCGCCCTGTTCGCCGAATGGTTTGCGGAGGCGGTCAAGTCCGAGCCGAACGATCCGAACGCGATGGCGCTTGCGACCGTCGATCCCGACGGCCTGCCCGACGTGCGGATGGTGTTGATGAAGGGCTTCGATGCCGACGGCTTCGTGTTCTACAGCCACATTGCGAGCGCCAAGGGCCGCGAATTGGCCGCAAATCCTAAAGCCGCTTTACTCTTTCACTGGAAATCGCTGCGCCGCCAGGTGCGCATCCGCGGACCGGTCACTCCGGTGACCGATGCCGAGGCCGACGCCTATTTCGCCACGAGGCCGAAGCAGGCGCAGATCGGCGCCTGGGCCAGCAAGCAGTCGCAGCCGCTGGAGAGCCGCTTCGCCTTCGAGCAGGCGATCGCCAAGACCGGCGCGAAATACGTCATCGGCGAGGTGCCGCGGCCGCCGGGCTGGAGCGGCTGGCGGATCACGCCGCAGCGCTTCGAGTTCTGGCACGACCGCCCGTATCGCCTGCACGACCGCATCGAATTCCGCCGCGACGGCGCCGGCAGCGCCTGGTCGAAGGTGCGGCTCTATCCCTGAAAACTGCGACCGTCATGGCCGGGCGAAAGCGCGAAGCGTGTCTTCGTGTAAGATGACCCCGGCCATCGACGTCTTGATCCCAAGTCATCCCAAGTCGTTCGAAGGCGTGGATGCCCGGCACGCCGCCGCGCATGACGAAAACGAAAGAAACCGTCGATGCCCCACCCATCCAATGCACCGCGGCGCACGCTGCTCCTGACCGGCGCAAGCCGCGGCATCGGCCATGCCACCGCGATCCGCTTCTCGTCCGCCGGCTGGCGCGTCATCACCCTGTCGCGGCATGCGTTTCCCGAGGTCTGCCCGTGGGGCGCCGGGCCGGAAGACCACATCGAGGTTGATCTCGGCAGCCATGACGACACCGTGCGCGCGATCTCCGAGATCCGCAGGCGGCTTGAGAACGATGAACTGCACGCGCTGGTCAACAACGCCGCGATCTCGCCGAAGGCTGCCGGCGGCGGCCGGCTCGGCACCATGGACACCGACATCGAGACCTGGACCCACGTTTTCCACGTCAACTTCTTCGCGCCGATCATGATCGCGCGCGGGCTGATCGAGGAGTTGAAACACGCCAAGGGCGCGGTGGTGAACGTCACCTCGATCGCGGGCTCGCGCGTGCATCCGTTTGCCGGCGCGGCCTATGCGACGTCGAAGGCCGCGCTCGCGGCGCTGACGCGCGAGATGGCATCGGACTTCGGCCGCGTCGGCGTCCGCGTCAACGCGATCGCGCCGGGCGAGATCGATACCTCGATCCTGTCGCCGGGCACCGAGAAGATCGTCGACCAGCAGATCCCGATGCACCGCCTCGGCACGCCGGACGAAGTCGCCAAGATCATCTACGTTCTCTGCACGGAGACCAGCTCTTACGTGAACGGTGCGGAGATCCACATCAACGGTGGTCAGCACGTCTGAGCTTGGGAAGAGCCGTATTTCGGGGAAGGAAGTTTTGAGGCGATCCCGGCCGCCGCCGCGGCCGTCATTGGGATTGCTTCACTTGCAGGCGTAACAAACGCAAACGAGGCTTCTGCCTCCGAGGCTTCGGCCTCTAGTCTGCGTAGAACCGACGCGACTTCTTCTCGGGCTGCCGCAGCGCGACGTCGTTCAGCGCGCTGGAGCATTCGTCTTCGTCCTCGCCATCCAGCAACGCAGCGCCACAGTAACGGCAAAGTCTCGGCGAGATCGCCTGCACCTTGCCTGCTGCGCGGTCCTGTTGATAGCGCGCAAAGTCGATGACGTTACGCCGTGGCGTTATGATCTTCTCAACCATTGCTGTCCTCCGGCTTCGAGGCGGGCGTTATCGCAGACAAGTTTCGCCCAAACGTTCAGCGCAACGCTCAAATTTTAGGAGAGGAAATAAGGCAGAAAACGCGTCCCAAAACGCGACGTGTGGAACCGGCTTACAGCCACTTCTTCCACTTGAAGATCCAGTACGGCACAACGGCCGCAATCAGCATCATCACCAGCGCCATCGGATAGCCGTGCACCCATTCGAGTTCCGGCATGATCTTGAAATTCATGCCGTAGATCGAGGCGATCAGCGTCGGCGGCATCAAGACCACCGCCATCACCGAGAACAGCTTGATGATGTTGTTCTGTTCCAGATTGACCACGCCGAGCATGGCGTCGAGCACGAAGGTGATCTTGTTGGAGAGATAGGAGGCGTGATCGGTCAGTGAGGCCACGTCACGCTGCATGGTCTTGAGCTGCTCGCGCATGTCTTTGGACCATTTCACGCCCTCGACCACCGCGGAGAGGAAGGTGACGAGGCGGCCGATCGAGACCAGGCTTTCGCGAACCTTGGAGGTCAGGTCGCCCTTGCGGCCGATCGCGATCAGGATCTGCGAATATTGCTTGGCGTGGCCGTGGCGCTCGCTCTCCGGCTCGAAGATGTCGTGGGACACCTGGTCGATATCGGCCCCGCAGCGCTCCAGGAGATCGGCGCAACGGTCGATCACAGCGTCCAGCAGTTCCATCAGCACCTGCTCGCCGGTGATGCCGGGAGCACAGGCGCGCGCCAGCTTGTTCTCGACCAGCGCGAACGGTTTCGGCAGGTCGTAGCGTACCGTGACCAGGCGATGGCTGGTCAGGATGAAGGTGACCGCCGTGGTGCGCGGCATGTCGGTGTCGGATTGGCACATCAGCGTCGCGGTCATGTAGCGCGCGCTGTTCTCGATATAGAGGCGGCTGGAGATCTCGATCTCCTGCATGTCTTCCCGGGTCGGCACCGCGATCCCCGCGAGCTTCTCGACCGCCCGGTCCTCCTCCACCGTCGGATTCACCAGATCGACCCAGACCGCTCCCTCAGGCAGCGCGCCGAGGTCGGTCGCGGTGGCCTTCTTGAGCGAAAACTCGGACGGAACGAACACCGACAGCATCACGAACTCCACGAAACAGGGCTGGCAGGACCCGCCGACTTAGCGCGATTCTGGGGGGCGCTTCATGACCGGGGCATTAACCGGGCATCCATACTTGTGGCGGCCAGACGGCAGTGACGTGGCGCCGACTCGTCGACCGTTGCCTGTTTGCACAAAAACCAACCCGGCGCCAGAACAGTTGCGGCAAAAAAGCCACAGACGACGTCCCGCGATGCGGGAAAGACATCTAAAGTCTGGGAATAATGGCGCGTTTCAGCAATACTGCCCTCATGGAATCGTGGCGTTTGGGGCGTAATAGTGGCGCTTTCGGGCGCGGATTTTCGATTGGAATGTAATCATGTCGTCGCTCAAAGTTACCTTCGGGATTCTGGCCGCGGGCCTGATGTTGTCGGGCTGCATGCAGGCCACAACCTATGAGGCAACCAACACTGCGAACTTCAAGCCGCGTGACAAGGAACTCCTGGCCAAGACCACCTACGTCAAGACGCCGGTGGCGGAACCGTTCCGCCGCGCCATCGTCGAGTATCACCGCAAGGAAGCCCCCGGCTCGATCGTGGTCGATTCCGACAACCATTACCTCTATTACGTGCTGAACGACGGCAAGGCGATCCGCTACGGCATCACGGTCGGCGAGGAAGCCATGGCCTGGTCCGGCATCGCCAAGGTCGGCAGCATGACCGAATGGCCGGCCTGGCACCCGACCCCCGGCGAAATCTCGCGCCTCGGCGTCCCGACTTTCGTGGCCCCGGGCCCGGACAATCCGATGGGCTCGCGCGCGATGTATCTCTATTCGGGCGGCAAGGACACGCTGTTCCGCATCCACGGCACCAACCAGCCGGAATATATCGGCGCGTCGATCTCGTCAGGCTGCATCCGCATGACCAACGAGGACGTCATCGACCTCTACAACCGCGTCAAGCTCGGCACCATCGTCGTGGTGCTGGAGCCGAAGCACGGCGACTCGCCCTACAAGCCGCAGATGGCGCTGCAGGGCGGCGGCGGCACGACCTACTGATCCCATCGCAATCGCGATCAAAAGCGCCGGCTTTGCCGGCGCTTTTTTGTTGGCTGCGGCTTGGTCTCGGCGCTGCGGTCGGGCGCGGCCGCATCATGTGATCTTGCGGCATCCGGCTTGCCGTCGCTGGCCCTGCCGTGATCAGCGTTGCCTTGGTCAGCTCTGGATGCGTCCGTCTTCGACGCGTCGGATTTGGCGGCGACCTCGCGCGGCGGCGCCTGTTCGGGGCGCTCGGCCGGCAACAGCGGCGCGACCTCTGGCAGCGGGTCGTACACGTTCCACTGGCAGATCCGGTAGTTGTTGCGACGGTCGATCAGGTCGAGATGGATGTGGTCCTCGTGGTACCAGTCCGAGCCCGGCCCGAGCACAGTGGAGAAGCGGGCGCAGACCGAGTGCAGCACGGTCTCGCGCAAGGCCCGCGGCACGCTGCGGTCGGTCAGCGAGATCGACTTGCCGTTGGCGAGGCCGAGGGCGCGCACGTCGAGCGCATTGGCGCGGCCGTGCTCAGAGAGCTGCGCTCCGGCGACCCGATTGCGGCCGCGGCATTCGAACGAGTCGAAATTGTCGAGATTGCTGATCCCGCCCCCGAGGCTCTGCGCGAGCGGCGCGATATCGGTGCGGACCCAGTCGGCGACCGCAGCGGCCATCTTGCAGCGGAGGATAGCCGCGGGCTTGACCGCGACCTTGCGTTTGTCCGCCAGCACGATCGCCTCGAGCCGCACCAGATCCTCGCCGCCGCAGCCCCCGGCGCCGTGGATATCCGGAATGCTCGGTGCGATCGCGATCTCATCGGTGAGGGCCTGCCGGCAGGCCGACAGCTGCGGCTCGGCGGGCTTGGCCGCATCGGCAGGTGCGGCCGGAGACTGCGTCTCGGCCGCGGGCGGCTCGGGCTCGGTTGCCGCCGGCGCGTGAGCTGCCGCCGGTGCGTGAGTTGCCGCCGGCGCCTGCGCCGGGCGCGGCTTCGGCAGCGGCACCGCTGAGCGGCGGACGGCCTTGTGCGGCCTTTGTGGCCGGGTGCCGAACAGATCGTCCCACGGAAAGCTGGGCGCGCGGCGGGCGGCCTCGGCGGGGCCGCCTTGCATGCCAAGGCAAAGCAGCACGGCGGCGGTAACCATTGCCGCGCCCCCGCGACGAAACGCGCCAACAGGCCATTTTCGGCTTGCTTTCTCCGCGCTAAAGTTCATGTCAGTTCCATGATTTTACTGCCGGCCGTCCAAGATGCCGGCGGATCATGCGTGAGGATCGAGGAGGGATTTGCGTATGCTTGGTTTGATGCAAGATTGGCCTTTGCTGTGTCACAAGATTATTGAGCACGCCGCCAAATATCACGGCACGCAGGAAGTCGTGACGCGGTCGGTCGAAGGCCCCATTCATCGCACCACCTACGCCCAGATCCATGCCCGCGCATTGAAGGTCTCGCAGAGCCTGGAACGCGACGGCATCAACCTCGGCGACCGCGTCGCCACCATCGCCTGGAACACCTGGCGCCACCTCGAGGTCTGGTACGGCATCATGGGGATCGGCGCGATCTGCCATACGGTCAATCCGCGCCTGTTTCCGGAGCAGATCGCCTGGATCGTCAACCACGCCCAGGACCGCATCGTCATCACCGACCTCACCTTTGTTCCGGTGCTGGAGAAGATCGCAGGCCAGCTGCCGAGCGTCGAGCACTACGTGGTGCTGACCGACAAGGCGCATATGCCGCAGACCACGCTGAAGAACGCGGTCGCCTATGAGGACTGGATCGCGGCATCCGACGGCAAGTTCGAGTGGAAGACCTTCGACGAGAACACCGCGGCGGCGATGTGCTACACCTCCGGCACGACGGGCGATCCCAAGGGTGTACTTTATTCGCACCGCTCCAACGTGTTGCACGCGCTGATGGCCAACTCGAAGGACGCGCTCGGCACCTCCGCGTCGGACACAATGCTTCCGGTGGTCCCCTTGTTCCATGCCAATAGCTGGGGCATCGCCTTCTCCGCGCCGTCGATGGGCACGAAGCTCGTGATGCCGGGCCCGAAGCTCGACGGCGCCTCGGTGTACGAGTTGCTCTCGACCGAGAAGGTCACGCACACCGCCGGCGTGCCGACGGTGTGGCTGATGTTGCTGCAATACATGGCCGCCAACAACGTCAAGCTGCCGGATCTGCAGATGGTGATCTGCGGCGGGTCGGCGATGCCGCGCTCGATGATCAAGGCGTTCCTCGACATGGGCAGCCAGGTGCGCCACGCCTGGGGCATGACCGAGATGAGCCCGCTCGGCACGCTGGCGACACTGAAGCCGCCGTTCACCGAGCGCACCGGCGAGGAGCGGCTCGACATCCTGCAGACCCAAGGCTATCCGCCGTTCGGCGTCGAAATGAAGATCACCGACGATGCCGGCAAGGACCTGCCGTGGGACGGCAAGACCTTCGGCCGTCTCAAGGTCTCGGGCCCGGCGATCGCCAGGGCCTATTTCCGGGTCGACAGCAACATCCTCGACGATGCCGGCTATTTCGACACCGGCGACGTCTCGACGATGGACGAGCACGGCTACATGCGGATCACCGACCGCTCCAAGGACGTGATCAAGTCCGGCGGCGAATGGATCTCCTCGATCGATCTCGAGAACCTCGCGGTCGGCCATCCGGCGGTCGCGGAAGCCGCGGTGATCGGCGTCCATCACCCCAAATGGGATGAGCGGCCGCTGCTGATCGTGCAGCTCAAGCAGGGCCAGAGCGCCACGCGCGAGGACATCCTGAAGTTCATGGACGGCAAGATCGCCAAATGGTGGATGCCCGACGACGTCGCCTTCGTCGACGGCATCCCCCACACCGCGACCGGCAAGATCCTGAAGACGGCGCTGCGCGACCAGTTCAAGGACTACACGTTCCCGACCGCCGCGGCGTGAGCGAGCTGTCATCCTCCCCTGGAGGGGGAGGATCGGTTCGCATGAAGCGCAGCGAAATGCGAACCGAGGTGGGGTGACAGTCCCTCTTGAGACAGGTGCCCGTGCTGAGGGATCACCCCACCCCGCCGCTCATTTCATGCGCGTCGACCCTCCCCCTCCAGGGGAGGGTAATCAGCCCAAATCCCTTGAATTCGCCGCAGGTCCGTGGTCTCACACGACTGATCGCGGCGGCCGAGGTCGCCTGAGGACATCTCAACCGGCAGATTTTTCGACGATGGCGCGCAGGTTTTCCGCTCCCTACCAGCAGGAGCCGGTGTCCGGTCTCGCCACCTGGTCGCGCAACCTCGCCATCTTCTCCGTCGTCGCGGTGGTGGTCTCGATCCTGATCGTCCGCTTCGGGTTCCTGGAGGTCAAACCGGCGCTGGCGACCTTCTTCGGCGCGCTGGGCCTGGCCGGCCTGTCGATCCTGCTTGGGCTGGCCGCCTTTGCCGCGATCTGGCAGAACGGCACCCGCGGCATGGGCCGGATCCTGCTCGCGCTGCTGATCGACGCGGCGATCCTCGCCTACCCGGCCTACCTCATCTATCAGTACCGCAAGCTGCCGCGGATCTACGACGTCACCACCGACGCGATCGACCCGCCGAGGTTCGAGGCGCTGGCGCGGCTGCGCACCGGGGAAGGCACCAATCCTGCCGCCTATGCCGGCCTCTATTCGGCCGAGCGGCAGCGCGCGGCCTATCCCGATATCGAAACCGTCGAGCTCGAAACCCCGGTCGACCGCGCCTATGAGCTGACGCTGCGGCTGGTGAACCGCCGCAAATGGCTCGTCATCGACGCGCGCGCGCCGCAGCCGCCGCGCCGCATCGGCCGCATCGAGGCGGTGGCGCGCACGCCGATCATGGGTTTCCGCGAGGACGTCTCGATCCGGGTCACGCCTGACGACGAGGACTCCCGCGTCGATATCCGCTCGGCATCGCGCTATTTCGACGCCGATCTCGGCAGCAACGCCGCCCGCGTCAAGAAGCTGATCGAGGATCTCAACAGCGCCGCCGAGAACGACAATGCCAAGCCGGCGAAGAAGGCCGCTCCTGTCGCGCCAAAGGCGCCGCCGGCGAAGACCGTGAAGAAGTAGCGCCCTACGCTATCCGGTACGTCCCGCCGATCACGGGATCGCCGTCGGTCGCCACGACACCGCGCGCGACGAGGTCCTCCAGATGCGCCAGCACCGAATAGCCGGCGGCATTGGCAAGGCGCGGATCGAGCCCGATATAGATCGCCCGCACCATGGTCGGGATGTCGGCCTCGCCCTTGCCGAGGCGATGCAGGATCGATGCCTCGCGCGCCCTGCGATGCCGCGCCAGGAAACGGACGTAGCGCGGGCCTTCCGGAATCTCCGGGCCGTGGCCGGAGAAATAGAGCTGCTCGGGCCGCTGCTCGAGCCGCTCCAGCGAGGCCATGTAATCGATCATCGAACCGTCGGGCGGCGCCACGATCGAGGTCGACCAGCCCATCACATGGTCGCCGACGAAATTGATGCTGCGCTCGGCCCAGGCGAACGCCAGGTGATTGGCGGTGTGGCCGGGGGTGGCGAGCGCTTCCAGCGCAAAACCCGCGCCCTCGATGACGTCGCCGTGCTTGAGCTGCACGTCGGGCCGGAAATCGCGGTCGGCGCCGGATTCCGGATTGTGCTTCTCGCTCTCGAAGCGCGGGCGCGAGGCGCGGTGCGATCCCTCGGCATAAACAGGCGCGCCGGTCGCGGCCTTGATCCGCGGCGTGTTCGGCGAATGGTCGCGATGGGTATGGGTGACCAGGATATGCGTCACGGTCTCGCCCTTGACCGCATCGAGCAGCGCCTTGGCATGCGCCTCGTCGTCGGGACCGGGATCGATGATCGCAACCTTCCCCTCGCCGACGATGTAGCTGACCGTGCCCGTGAAGGTGAACGGGCTCGGATTGTTGCAGAGGACACGGCGAACGCCGGGGCGGACCTGTTCGACCACGCCGGGTTTCAGCGGAAAATCGCGGTTGAACGGGATGTCGTCGTTGTCGGCCATGGCTTCTGTCCGTGATGTCCGGATTCTCTTTGACCTCGTCATGCCCGGGCTTGTCCCGGGCATCCACGCCTTCCTTTGCGAGCCGCAAGACGTGGATGGCCGGGACAAGCCCGGCCATGACGGCGTTTGGGCGAACGCTCCTTACGAGAACGCCTGGATGCCGGTGATCGCACGGCCGAGGATCAGCGCATGGACGTCGTGCGTGCCCTCATAGGTGTTCACCGTCTCGAGGTTCGCGGCGTGACGCATCACGTGATACTCGATCTGGATGCCGTTGCCGCCGTGCATGTCGCGCGCCATGCGGGCAATGTCGAGCGACTTGCCGCAATTGTTGCGCTTGACGATCGAGATCATCTCGGGGGCCATCTTGCCCTCGTCCATCAGGCGGCCGACGCGCAACGAGGCCTGCAGGCCGAGTGCGATCTCGGTCTCCATGTCGGCGAGCTTCTTCTGCACCAGCTGGGTGGCGGCGAGCGGCCGATTGAACTGCTTGCGGTCGAGCGTGTATTGCCGCGCGCGGTGCATGCAGTCCTCGGCGGCGCCGAGCGCGCCCCAGGAGATGCCGTAGCGGGCGCGGTTGAGACAGCCGAACGGGCCCTTGAGCCCGGAGACGTTGGGCAGCAGCGCGCTTTCCGGCACCACCACATTGTCGAGCACGATCTCGCCGGTGATCGAGGCGCGCAGCGAGAGCTTGCCGCCGACCTTCGGCGCCGACAGGCCCTTCATGCCCTTCTCGAGGATGAAGCCGCGGATCTGGTTGTCGTGCGCAGCCGACTTGGCCCACACCACGAACACGTCGGCGATCGGCGCGTTCGAGATCCACATCTTGGCGCCGTTGAGCCTGTAGCCATCGGCCACCTTCTCGGCGCGGGTCTTCATGCCGCCGGGATCGGAACCGGCGTCCGGCTCGGTCAGGCCGAAGCAGCCGACCCATTCCCCGGTCGCGAGCTTGGGCAGATATTTCTTGCGCTGGTTTTCGTCGCCATAGGCATAGATCGGATACATCACCAGCGACGACTGCACCGAGTTCATCGAGCGATAGCCGCTATCGACGCGCTCGATCTCGCGCGCCACGAGGCCATAGGCCACGTAGCTCGCATTGGCGCAGCCATACTCCTCGGGCAGCGTCACGCCGATCAGGCCGAGCTCGCCCATTTCGTTGAAGATCTCGCGGTCGGTTTTCTCTTCCAGATAGGCCTTGGTGACCCGCGGCAGCAGCTTGTCCTGCGCATAGGCCCGCGCAGTGTCGCGGATCAGGCGCTCGTCTTCGGTGAGCTGGTCGTCGAGCAGGAACGGATCATCCCACTGGAAGCTGGCGGCAGCCGGCTTGTCCTTGGCCTGGGGGCGCACGCTCATGAAACATCCTTTCGCGTCGTCTATCGGAAATTGGCGGATAAATTAAAGCGCTATGCTGCGAAGCGCAATTGAATTGGGATCACTGTCATTCCGGGGCGCGCGCTAGCGCGAACCCGGAATCTCGAGATTCTCGGTGCGCAATCGCGCACCTGAGGGTTCGATGCTGTGCATCGCCCCGGAATGACTGACACTAGGTTTCCAGCTTCTCGTTCGACACGATCTCGATGCCGAATCCGGACAATCCCTTGTAGTCGTGCACCGACGAGGTCAGATGCCGGATCGAGGTGACGCCGAGATCGCGCAGGATCTGTGCCCCGACGCCGACCTCGCGCCACTGCCGGTGGCGATCGGCCTCCGCCGTCTTCTGCTCTCCCACCGGTTCGACCGGAACGCCGGCGGCACCGTCGCGCAGATATACCAGCACGCCGCGGCCGGCGTCCTTGAAGTGCCGTAGCACGGCTTCCATTCGCGCCGGCCCGGTGAACAGGTCTTTCACGATATTGGGCTTGTGCAGCCGCGTCAGCACGTCCCGGCCGTCGCCGATGCCGTTATAGACGAAGGCGGCATGCATGATCTCGTCGAACGGCGAGCGATAGGCGTAGCCCTGCAGCGGACCGATCGGGCTTTCGGTGGTGAAGGTCGCGACCCGCTCGATCAGCTTCTCGCGCGCCTGGCGATAGGCGATCATGTCCGCGATCGTGACATGCTTGAGCTTGTGGGCGGCAGCGAATTTCGCGACCTGCTCGCCCTTCATCACGGTTCCATCGTCGTTCATCAGCTCGCTGATGACGCCGACCGGCGGCAGGCCGGACAGCCGGCACAGATCGACCGCCGCCTCGGTGTGCCCGGAGCGCAGCAGCACGCCGCCGTCGCGCGCGATCAGCGGGAAGATGTGGCCGGGGCGCGCAAAATCAGTGGCGCCGGCGTTGGGATTGGCGAGCGCGCGGCAGCAGGAGGCGCGTTCCTCGGCCGAGATGCCAGTGCCGCCATCGGGCTTGTAGTCGATCGAGACCGTGAAGGCGGTGGTGTGATTGGACTCGTTGTGCGCCACCATCGGGTCGAGCCGCAAACGGCGGGCGTCCTCGGTGGTGATCGGCGCGCAGACGATGCCGGAGGTGTGGCGGATGATGAAGGCCATCTTCTCCGCCGTGCAGAACGACGCCGCGACGATCAGATCGCCCTCGCCTTCCCGATCGTCATCGTCGGTGACGACAACGAGTTCACCCTTCGCAAAGGCTTGCAGCACTTCCTGGATCGTATCGGCCATTGTCCTGACATCTCGCTATGTGCAGGCAGTGGATTAGCCGGGTTCCGATGTCAGCGCCAGTATCATTATGCAACCCGCCATGCATCCGGCAGGCATACCAGGGCGGTGACGGTTTCCGTAGCCCGGATGGAGCCAACGGGGCGCGCGTTCGCGCGACCCGTTGGCTCCATCCGGGCTACAAGACCGGCTTCTTACGGCAACACCTCGCGCCGGTCGCTGAGCTGGACGTCCAGCTCGGCGCGCTTGTCGTCGAGCAGGCCGGCGTCGGCCGCCTCGATCACGGAATAGAGCTCGCCGGCGTCGCTGAGCCGGGTCACCGTCACGTAGTCGGCGCCGGCGCTGTAGAGGTCGTCGACGCCGGTCAGGAGGTCCGCGGTGGCAACGATCCGCGCGGTCGGATTGAGGGCGCGGACGTGGCGCACCAGCTTCTCATTGTCGGCGCCGACCAATAGGAAATCCGGCACGCTCAGAATGATGATTTCGGCCTTGCCGATGCCGGCATGAACCAGGGTGTCGACATTGCTGATGTCGCCATAGATCACATGCATGCCGCGGTCGGACAGCGTGCGGAACACCAGCGGGTTGAAATCGATGACGCTGATCTGCTCGAGCAGCGACTGGTTCTGCCGCTCGATCTGGCTGATCAGCGCACTCGCCGCGCGGAAAAAGCCGAGGATCACGATGCGCCGGATCTCGCCATGTCCGCCCTCGTGCCCGGCCTCGCCGCGGCCCTGGCCTTCCTGGTCGAGGTCGCGCAGCCCGATCCGCTTCAACGGACCGATGAGGCCGCGCACGATCTGGTCGCTGCGCGCCATCGCGAAGGTCGAGAGCACCGCCAGCACGACGAAAGCGAACGAGGCCGCACTCGCGGTTTCGGTTCCGATGTGGTTGGCGGCGACACCGGTCTGGATCACCACCAGCGAGAATTCGGAGATCTGCGCCAGGTTGATCGCCGGCAGCAGGCTGGCGCGCAGCCCCTGCTTCATCAGATAGAGCGGCGTGAATGTCGTGATCAGGCGGCTCGCCACCGTGAAGGCCGCGATGACGAGCGCAAGCCAGATCACCGAGAGGCCCGGAATCGGGATCGTCATGCCGAGCGCGACAAAGAACAGCGTGATGAAGAAATCCCGCAGCGTCGTGACCTTGGCGGTGACGTCGAGCGCATAGGGAAAGGTCGAGATCGAAACGCCGGCGACCAGCGAACCCATCTCGCGCGACAGATGCAGCCGCTCGGCGATTTCGCCGATCAGGAAGCACCAGGCGAGCGCGCCGAGCAGCACGAGCTCGGGCCGCCGCGCGATCTGGTGGAACAGCCGCGGCAGCACGTAGCGGCTCAGCACCAGCGCGGTCGCGACCAGCACCGCGACGCGGGCAATCGACAGCAGCACGACGCTGATCTGCAGATTGTCCAGGCTCGGCTGCACCGCCAGGAACAGGATCGCGAAGATGTCCTGCAGCACCAGCACGCCGAGTGTGATGCGCCCCGGCAGCGTATCCAGCTCGCGCTTCTCGTAGAGCACCTTGACGATGATCACGGTCGAGGACAGCGCGCAGGCGACGCAGAGATAGATCGCGTCGAACTTGCCGCCGCCGACCGCAAGCCCGATAGCGGCAAAGAACGCCACGCCGATCAGGCAGCCGCCGATCAGCTCGCCGGCTCCCGCGAACAGGATGACCTTGCCGGCGCGGATGATCTTCTTGAGGTCGATTTCCAGCCCGATCATGAACAGCATGAAGATCAGGCCGAGCTCGGAGATGACGCTGATCGATTCCTGGGACTTGACCCAGCCCATGCCGAATGGACCAATGAAAAAGCCGGCGATAAGGTAGGCCAGTATCAGAGGTTGCCGGGAGAAATGGGCCAGCAGCCCTAGCCCCCAGGCAAACAGGATACAGAGCGTGATATCGGGAATCAGTTCATGCATGCGTCAAAGACTTCCTGTTGCCGCAACCTAGAGGGCCGGGCGTGAGGATCAACCGAGCAATGTGTCACATCCGCGCAGGCGGCATTTTTCTCGCAGTTTTGCTCTGCCTGCTCACCGTGCGCATGTCAGAGGCGCTAGCACAATCCTCGGCAAGTATTGAACAAAATTTCGCGAACTCGTTGACGACGGTGCCGTCGGAGGGCCTCACCGCCTCCGGTGCATTCTACGTGCCGGTGTATTCCAGCGTGTCGATGAGCCACGGCAAGCTCAGGGCCGATTTTTCGGTGACGCTCAGCGTGCACAACGCCTCCGAGACGAAGCCGCTGGTGCTGAAGCGGATCGCCTATTTCGACACATCAGGCAAGATGGTGGAGAGCTACCTCAAATCGCCGGTCGCGCTAAAACCGTTTGCGACCGTCGAGGTCGCGATCGCCACGACCGATACCCGCGGCGGCACCGGCGCAAATTTCGTGGTCGATTGGGCGGCCGCCGGCGAGATCGCGGAACCGGCGGTCGAGGCCCTGATGGTCGGCAGTGTCGGCGCAGGCCACTACGCCTTCATCAGCCAGGGCCGGCCGATCCGGCTGGTCGACAAGAACTAACCTCATGGAAGGCCGCTCGCCGCGGCCTTCTCAACGATAACAACACGGAGCGAAACGTCCATGTCCACCTCAGCCCAGTTCGACTTTGCACCGCTACTCCCGGCCGGCCGGCCTGCCCCGGCCGCACGCTGGACCGGGCTCGCGAAATACAGCTTCGTCGGCGGCAACAACGATCCCGACCAGGTCCCGGTCGACGGGCTGCTGGAGGCGGTCAACGCCGTGTTGAAGCGCGAGGGCAGGAATCTGGCAACCTACAATCTCGCGCACGGGCCGCAGGGCTATCTGCCGCTGCGCCAGTTCCTGACCGAGAAGCTGAAGCGCGACGCCGGGATTGCCTGCACGCCGGACGAGATCATGATCGTCTCCGGCTCGCTGCAGGCGCTCGATCTGGTCAATCACACCTTGCTCGCCAAGGGCGATACCGTGCTGATCGAGCAGGAAACCTATCAGGGCTCACTGAACCGGCTGACACGGCTCGGCGTCAATGCGGTCGGCATTCCCCTCGATGGCGAGGGCATCAGGATCGATGCGCTGGCTGCGGCACTCGCCGATCACAAGCGGCGCGGCATCACGCCGAAATACATCTACACCATCCCGACGGTGCAGAACCCGACCGGCTCGATCCTTCCCGAGAGCCGCCGCGCCGAGATGCTGAAGCTCTCAAGGGAATACGGCGTGCCGATCTTCGAGGACGATTGCTATGCCGATTTGATCTGGAGCGGCGAACGGCCGCCCGCGATCTACGCCATGAGCAAGCACGGCGGCGTGATCCATATCGGCTCGTTCTCGAAGTCGATCGCGCCTGCGCTGCGGGTCGGCTTCATCGTCGCGCCCTGGGAGATCATGTCGCGAATGCTGCCGCTGAAGACCGACGCCGGCTCCGGCGCACTGGAGCAGATGGTGCTCGCGGAATATTGCGCGCCGCATTTCTCGACCCACGTGCCGCGCCTGACCAAGGGCCTGCGCGCCAAGCTCGATACGCTGATGGAGGCGCTGAACGAGCAGTTCGGCACCTCGGCCGAGTTCGAGGCGCCGAAGGGCGGCATCTTCCTCTGGGTCAAGCTGCCCGACAATGTCGACACGCTGAAGCTTTATCAGGCGGCGCTTGCCGCCGGCGTCTCGATCAATCCGGGACCGGAATGGTCGACCAGCAAGGCCCATTCCGGCAGCCGGCTCCGCCTCTGCTTCGCCAGCCCCTCGCACGAGCAGATCCGCGAGGGCGTTGCCGTGCTGGCCGAGGTGTGCCGCAAGGAGTTCGGCGTTCCGGCGCGCAGCAGCAATGTGGAGAAGCGCGGCTAGCTGTTTCGCTCGCCGGAAGATGGATTGCTTCGCTTTGCTCGCAATGACGGGGTAACCCGTCTCGACGTCATTGCGAGGAGCTCGCGACAAAATTGCAAAGCAATTTTGCGCTGAAGCGACGAAGCAATCCATGTTTCCACCTGCCCTCACCTCACCGAGAATGGCGCCTGATAGGGCCGGCCGAACGGCACGCCGTTGACCACGGTCTGCACCGGCTTCAGCAGCAGATTGCCGTCGCGCTTGTTGTTGCGGGTGTCGACGAAGGAGACCGGGCCTTCGACGAGATCCATGATCACGACGTCGCCGGGCGCGCCACGCTGCAGCGTGCCGATCTTCGGGGTCCGATTGATGATCCGCGCCGGCACCGAGGTCGCCATCGCCACCACCTGATCCAGCGACGAGCCCATCGCCAGGAACTTGCTCATCACGTTCGGCAGGAACGGGATGCCGGGCGAGTTGCCCGAGAAGACGTGGATGTCGGAGGAGATCGTATCGGGGGTGCAGCCGGCGGGGATCGCGATCTCGGCCACCGTGAAATCGAAGCTGCCGCCGCCATGGCCGACGTCGAACAGCACGCCGCGCTGCTTGGCCGCGAGCGCCGCCGGCAACAGCCTGCCCTCCTGCACGATATTGGTGAAAGCGCCCGACATGTTCGGCGCGCCGGAATAGGCATGGGTCAGGATATCGCCCGGCCGCAGCAGATTGAGGATGTCGGACATCAGCTCCCTGGTCTCGACGCCGCCGATATGCACCATCATCCGCGCCGGCCAGCCGCACATCTCGCAGGCCTGGATGCCGCGCTTTAGCGGCTCGAGACCATGCTTGAAGATGACGTTTTCCGACATCCGCACCTTGACCCCGATCAGGAAGTCGGCGTTCTCGGCCAGCGCCATCGCGCAGGCTTCGACCTGGGCGTTGTCGATGTTGTAGAGCTCGGCCACCGGGAATGCGGACAGGCCGTTGTTGGCGATGTGGACGAAGGCGTAGATCCGCGCCCGCGATTGCGCGACGATGAAGCGCCGCAGCGCCGCAAGATTGTTGACGCCGGCGTCGCCCGCCGAGACCACCGTCGTGGTGCCCTGGAATTGCACCAGTTCGTCGGCGGGAATGCCGATCGCCGATCCGTACGGGTAGACGTGGCAGTGCAGATCGACCAGGCCCGGCATCACGAGCTTGCCCGAGGCGTCGATGGACCTGGTGGCGCGAGCAGCCGGAATCTCGTCTTCGATCGCCTCGATGATGCCCCAGCGGATGCCGACGTCGCGCTTGCCGCGCAGCGACTGGCTGGGATCGATGACGTCGCCGTTCTTGATCACGAGGTCGAACTCGTCGTCCGGCCCCATCGCCGCAGTGGCCGGCCCGGCGATGGCTGCGGCAGCGGCCGATCCCGTCGCTTTGAAAAAATCCCGGCGTGAAAATTCGCTCACGGCAACGTCCCCCCGAACATTGACTTTTATGACGCGATGATGCGTCGGACGCCGAGGTTAGGCAAGGCCGCCGAGAGGGGGCGGCGGCGCTCGCTGTCGGTTGTGCAGCCGACTCTCGGCGAGCGCCGAGACGGCTGTTATTTCTGAACAAGCGTTCAGAAAACTCCTCTGGTTCCTGCGGAACGTTTCAATGTTCGCACGGTTTTCTCTTCACTTATTTGAGGAGGATGAGATGAAAAAGATTGGCTTTGTTCTTGCGGCGGTTGGTGCGCTTGCGGTGGCCGTTCCGTCGATCGCGAGCGCCGAGACGGTCGTGATCGGACATGGCGGTCATCATCACTGGGACCGCGGCTGGGGCGCACGCGCTGAAATGCGCCATGACCGTGGCTGGCATCGCGGTTGGCATCATGGCTGGCATCACGGCCATGACCGGACGGTGATCATCAAACGTCATCACTACTAAAAACCGACACAACGGAAAATGGCTCCTCACGGAGCCATTTTCTTTTCTGCTTCCTCAGGGCCAGCAGCCTCAATCCCACGCCGGCGCAAACCCCGGATTGACGCAGCGCATGTCCTTGCGCAGAGCCGCAATCGCCTTGCGGTCTTCGTCGTCGAGCCTGACCTTCAGTGCGTCGAGATTGGCCTTTTGGCTTTCGGCGCGCGAGGCTTTCGGAATAGCCGCCACGCCATCCTGATCGAGCAGCCATTTCAGCGCCACCTGTGCTGCGGTCGCATCATGCTTGCTGCCGATTTTCGCCAGCGTCTCGTCGGTGGCGAAGCGGCCCTGGGCGAGCGGACAATAGGCCACCAGCGGGATCGACTTCGCGGCGAGATATTTGCGCACCGGCGTCTGGTCCAGCATCGCGTGATATTCGATCTGGTTGCAGGCGATCGGTGCCTTGATGTCCTCGACCACGGCCTTGAGCAACGCGGTGGTGAAATTGGCGACGCCGATCGCGCGGGTGCGGCCTTCCTCCTTCAGCCTCATCAGCGCCTCGAAAACGGCGGGCAGCTTCATACTCCGCGACGGCCAGTGCACCAGATAGAGATCGACGTGATCGAGCCGCAGCTTCTTCAGGCTGGCGTCGAACGCGTCCGGATCGCATCCGGCGCCAGGTTCTCGTGCCAGACCTTGGTGGTCACGTGCAGGTCCTTGCGCGCGACATTCGAGGCAGCGATCGCCGCCCCGATCGCCTCTTCATTGCCGTACATCTCGGCGGTGTCGATATGCCGATAGCCGAGCCCAAGCGCGCTCTCGACCGCCGCGCGGCAGGTATCGCCCTGCATGCGGAAGGTGCCGAGCCCGAGCTGCGGCAGGCTGATGCCCTGTGTCTGCAGATTTTCCATGGATAGCTCCTGACGCGTGGGACGCCGATGCCATCGACGACGTCACGCCAGCAAATCGTTTCGTGGGAATGAAATTGGCAGGACTGCGACATGCAGTCTGCCCGCAAACCCGCCCTTCGGGCAAGACGCCGGCAATCAAGATGTCGCGACGGGATTAGAGACGGCGCTAGATGTGTTGCGCCATGATCTGGCCGGGCCGCGCGTCCGGCCGCGGCTCGATATCGACCGACCAGAGCTCGTGGTTGTCGACGTCCTTCAGCGTCACCGTCATCACGCCGGTCTTGCCGTCGATGTCGACGCGGCCGAAGAATTGCAGCCCGAAGCACGGCGCGAGATTGTCGCCCTGCTCGACCGAGCAGCCCTTCTGGTACATCGCCTTCGGGCCGAAGGTGTTGTCGAGCTCGCCCGGCGACCAAGTGCCGGCATGCAGCGGGCCGGAGACGAACTCCCAGAACGGCTCGAACTCCTGGAACACCGCGCGGTTCGGATCATAATGATGCGCGGCGGTGTAGTGCATGTCGGCGGTGAGCCACACCGTATTGCGGACCCCGGCGCGCTTCATGAAGGACAACAGATCGGCGATCTCGTGTTCGCGCCGCGCGGGCGGGCCGTCGCCGAGCGCGACCGCATCCAGGCTGACGAGGCCGATCGGCAGGTCCGCCGCGATCACCTTCCACACAGCATCCGACGCCACCAGCTCCCGCTTCAGCCAGGCAAGCTGGCTCTGGCCGAGGATGCAGGCCTGCTCCGGATCGCCCTGCTTGTTCCAGCTGGAATCGCGGTACGAGCGCATGTCGATGATGAAGACGTCGAGCAGCGGCCCGTAGGGAATCTTGCGGTAGACGCGGCCATCGCGCTCCGGCATCAGCCGCATCGGCATGAATTCGTGGAAGGCACGCCGCGCCCGCGCCACCAGACGCGAGCTGCCCTCCGCGTCGTAACCGGTCGCATCGGCGGTGCCGAGCGGCGACCAGTCGTCGGCCACCTCGTGGTCGTCCCATTGCGCGAACATCGGCACCTCGGCGAGGAAGGCGCGGAAATTCTCGTCGAGCCAGTTGTATCTGTAGTTGCCGCGAAACTGGTCGAGGCTCTGCGCGACGGCGGATTTCTCCTCGGTGACGATGTTGCGCCAGACCTCACCGTTGGGGAGTTTCTGCTCCGACGGCACCGTGCAATCGGCATAGATGTGATCGCCGGAATGGATGAAGAAGTCCGGGCGCTCGTCCAGCATGGTGCGATAGCTGCGCAAGCCGCCGCGCGCGGGGTCGATGCCCCAGCCCTGCCCGACGACGTCGCCCGACCAGATGAACGAGACCGGACGCCGGTCGGCCGGCGCGGTGCTGAAATGGCCGACCCGGCTTTCGCCCGTTGTGCCGTCACGGTCCTCGAAGCTGACGCGATAGAACAGGTCCTGGCCCGGCGGCAGGCCGTCGAGCAGCAGCTTGGCGGTTAAGTCGCGTTCAGGCAGCGCGTCTGCGGACGCGGCGCGCAGGATGGTGGCGAAGCTTTCGACCGCCGCGCATTCGATGCGCATCCGCGCCGCGCGATCGGTGCGGGCCCAGATGACAGCGGAATCGCTTGCGACGTCGCCGGACTGGATGCCCGCGATCGCGGGCCGATCCGCGGCGCGGCTCAGATATGGTCTTGCCAGCGCGCCGAATCCCGCCAGCGCGGCGGTCGACGCCGAGCGCACCAGAAGCTGACGCCGGGTGAGGCCTCGCCGCCTCGCGGAGTTCGCTGTCGGCATCGAATAACCTTCGTCGAATCGCAACGAAGGTTTTGCCTGCGCTCCTTGACTCCAGCCTTACGGTTTCTTGACTCTCTGCCGACGGTTTTGCGACGGCGGGATGACTCGGGGGAGATGGAGATCGGAAGGGTATCGTTAGGCGTGGAGCGCTCAACGCCAAGCCCGTCATCCCGAGGAGGCCGCGAAGCGGCCGTCTCGCAGGATGCACGGCCCCGCCTGCGGCCGATTCATCCTTCGAGGCTCGCTCCGCTCGCACCTCAGGATGACGGGTTAAGGATTGACGCGCGAGTGAGAAAGCAGACGCGCGGCGGACGCTCTCACCGATGCCAGTTGCAGATGCCGCCGGTGCGGCACGGCCAGGTCTGGATCCGTGTGTCGCGGGCCTCCGCATCGAGCGGGTTCGAGTGGCGGCGCGCGAGCTTGGCGCGGGCGGGAATTTGCGCGGCCGCGCGCTTCCGCTCGTGCGGCGCGGTTACCCTGGTGGTCCGCACGGCTTTCTTTGGCGCGACTTTCGTCTCCTCGACCTGCGGCTCGACATTCGCATGCTGATCGGGACCGTGGTCGGCCTTCGCCTCGACCGGAACCGGCTCGAACTGCGCCGGCGGGCCAAGCCGCTTCGGCGACAGCACCGCCTTGGAGAGATCGAGGCTGAAGAACTCGCTGGGGCCGTACTCGTCGGCAAACGCCACGCCACCCCAGGTCAGGCACGCGGCGCAAACGATTGCAACAAAAGCGTTTTTCAGGACCATCAAACGGCCTCCTGAAATCACTCGAACAGAACACCCATCATCTAGGAGCCCCGGCCGCGCGAATCCAGCCGCTGGTTGCGGGCAGGGTTACCGGTCAACCAAGGCAGCTGTGGAAAGTTCCCCCGGTTGCCTACTCGGCCGCCTGCGCCAGCGGCTGGCCGATCGCGCGCTCCAGCCGCGCACATTCGGTGCGGTAGCGGGCGACGTTGCCCTCCTTGATGTGGCCATAGCCGCGCACGAGGTCCGCGGCCTTGGCCAGCGCCACGAGGCGCGGCAAGTCGAGCGGCTTCCTGCCGTCGAGGTGACGCAGAATCATCGCCGAATACTCGACCGGCAATGCGCGCTCCATCTTGCGCTCCGCGGTGTAGCCGAAGACGTCGAAGGCGGTGCCGCGCAGGCCCTTCAGCTTCGCGAGCACGCCGAACGCGGTGAAAATCCACGGACCGAATTCACGCTTCTGCAGCCGCCCGGTGACGGGATCGCGCTGCGCCAGCAGCGGCGGCGCCAGCAAGACCTTCAGACCGGAGTTGCCCTCGAACTGCTCCCTCAAGGCCTTGCTGAACTCGCCGTCGGAATACAGTCGCGCGACCTCGTATTCGTCCTTGTAGGCCATCAGCTTGAACAGGCCCTTTGCGAAGGCTTCGGTCAGGTCCTGCGAGCCGGGCGCCGCCGCTGTCTCGGCGGTGCGGACGCGCGCGACGTCGTCGAGATAACGCTTGGCGTAAGCCGCGTCCTGATAGTCGGTGAGGAGTTTGGCGCGGAAGGCGATCGCCTCATCGAGCGTCTTCTTGGCCGGCGCAGCACCGGCGCTCTTGAAGCGCGCGGCGCTGACCACGCGCTGCAGATCGTGCGCGGCGAGCCGGCCCCACGAGAACGCGGTCTTGTTCATCTCGATCGCGGCGCCGTTGAGCTCGATCGCCTTCAGGATCGCTTCCAGCGACAGCGGGATCGCGCCGCGCTGAAAGGCAAAGCCGAGCATGAAGGCGTTGGTGGCGATGCTGTCGCCCATCAGCGCGGTGGCAAGCCCCGTCGCATCGAGGATGTCGAGATCATCAGGTCTTACCGCGCCGTTCAGCGCATCGCGCATCGAGCTGGCTTCAAAGTCGATATCGGGATCGATCACGAAGCTCGCGGTTGGCAAGAGATCGGCGTTGACGACGGCGCGGGTGACGCCGCGCTCGGCGCGGCTCAACGCCGGCACGCTGGTGGCGACGACGAGGTCGCAGCCAAGGATCAGATTGGCGTTGCCCGGCGCGATGCGCACCGTGGTCAGCATGTCGGAGGCGGGCGCGAGCCGGACATGGCTCATGACCGCGCCGTTCTTCTGCGACAGGCCGGTGAAGTCGAGCGTCGAGCAGGCGAGCCCCTCGACATGCGCGGCCATGCCGAGCAGGGCGCCGATGGTGATGACGCCGGTGCCGCCGATGCCGGTGATCAGGATGTTGTAGGGGTTCGTCAGCGCGCTCGCAGGCGGCGTCGGCAAATCGGCGAACAACGCCTTGGGATCGGCGGCGGTGCGGTCGGCCTTGCGCAGCTTGGGATCCTGCACCATCACGAAGCTCGGGCAGAAGCCCTCGATGCAGGAGAAATCCTTGTTGCAATTCGACTGGTCGATGCGGCGCTTGCGGCCGAGCTCGGTCTCCAGCGGCTGCACCGAGACGCAGTTCGACGCCACCGAGCAGTCGCCGCAACCCTCGCAGACGCGCTCGTTGATGAAGACGCGCTTGGCCGGATCGGGGAACAGCCCGCGCTTGCGGCGGCGGCGCTTCTCGGCGGCGCAGGTCTGGTCGTAGATCAGGACGGTGAGGCCCTCGATCTCGCGCAGGGTGCGCTGCACGGCGTCGAGCTCGCGGCGATGATGAATGGTCGCGCCGGGCGGGAAATAATTGGCGGGATATTTGTCGGGATCGTCGGAGACGATCGCAAGCTTCCTGGTGCCTTCGGCGGCGACCTGATGCGCGATCTGCGACACCGTAAAGCCGCCCTCGGCCGGCTGCCCGCCGGTCATCGCCACGGCATCGTTGTAGAGGATCTTGTAGGTGATGTTGACGCCGGCCGCGGCCGCCGCGCGCAGCGCCAGCAAGCCGGAATGGGTGTAGGTGCCGTCCCCGAGATTCTGGAACACGTGCTGTTCGCTGGTGAACGGCGCCTGCCCGATCCAGCTCACGCCCTCCGCACCCATATGCGAGATGGTCTGGGTGTTGCGGTTCGGTACCGACAGCGCCATGCCGTGGCAGCCGATGCCGGCCATGGCGCGGCTGCCCTCGGGGATTTTGGTCGACGAGTTGTGCGGGCAGCCCGAGCAGAAATACGGCGTGCGTTGCAGCTTCGCGGTGCCCACGCCCTCGGCCGGGCGATCGAACGCCTCGAGTTTTGCCAAACGCTGCTCCAGCAGCGGGCTGCGGTGACCGAGCCGGCGCAGCCGCGCCACCACGGCGGCGGCGACCATGGTCGGCGTCAGCTCGCCCTCGCTCGGCAGCAGCGGCGCGCCGCTCTCGTCGCGCTTGCCGACCACCGACGGACGCTTCGCGGCGTCCATGTTGTAGAGGATTCGGACCAGCTGGTCCTCGATGAAGCCGCGCTTCTCCTCGACGACAAGCACATCCTGCAGGCCCTCGGCGAAGGCGCGCGCGCCGCGCGCTTCGAGCGGCCAGGTCAGCGCCACCTTGTAGATGCGCAGGCCGAGCGCCTGCGCATCGGCATCGGTGATGCCGAGATCGGCGAGCGCCTGGCGCAAATCGAGATAGGCCTTGCCGGTCGCCATGATGCCGAGCCGCGCCGGCTTGGAATCCAGCACGATGCGGTCGAAGCGGTTGACGCGGGCGAAGGCCGCGACGGCCTCCATCTTGGGCCCGTGCAGCCGGCGCTCCGCCTCCAGCGGCGGATCCGGCCAGCGGATCGAGAGCCCGCCCAGTGGCATCTCGAAATCGTCGGGCATGATGATCTTGATGCGATCGGGATCGCTGACGATCGAGGCCGAGCTTTCCACCGTCTCCGAGATCGCCTTGAAGCCGACCCAGCAGCCGGAATAGCGCGACAGCGCGAAGCCGAGGATGCCGAGGTCGAGATAGTCCTGCAGCGTCGCCGGATTGACCACCGGCATCAGCGCCGAGGCAAATACCTGCTCGCTCTGATGCGCCAGGGTGGAGGATTGGCAGCCATGGTCGTCACCGGCCAGCGCAATCACGCCGCCGTTCGGCGAGGTGCCGGCGGAATTGGCGTGCTTGAGCGCGTCGAGCGAGCGGTCGACGCCGGGGCCCTTGCCGTACCAGATGCCGAACACGCCATCGACCTTGGCGCCGGGAAACATGCCGACTTGCTGGCTGCCCCAGACCGCGGTCGCCGCCAGATCCTCGTTGAGGCCGGGAACGAAGGCGATGTCATGCTCCTTCAGGAAGGATTTCGCCCGCCACAGCGCGTGGTCGTACATGCCGAGCGGCGAGCCGCGGTAACCGGAGATGAAACCGGCGGTGTTCAGCCCGTGCGCGCGGTCGCGTTCGCGCTGCAACATGGGCAATCGGACCAGCGCCTGGGTACCGGAGAGGAAGATTCGTTTCGTATCCAACCGGTACTTGTCGTCCAGTCCAACTTCCATCAACGCCATCAGTTTCCCCGTCAGTCAGCCGCGCCGGTCCGGACCGGTCTGATTATCTTCCGAAATGATCATGCATCAGCATGCACTGATTTTGTTATGCATGAACAGCCCCGTTCCATGGCCGCAGCACATATCTCATGTTGCGCATGCGAGGCCTTGTTGCTGCTGCAAGGCTTGCCGAACCCCGGCATCTTTGAAACGGTGGCGCGCAAAGGGAGACCAAGGATGATTACAGTCGAATCCGCGTTCACGACGGAAATCGTGGAGAACGGCGATCTGCTGGTGGGTCCCTGGCGCAGCCCGAAGCAGATGCTGCAGGCCCAGACCTACGATTCCCACGCCTCGATTCACGACGATGCAACCGCACAGAAGCTCGGCTTCCGCGGCGGCACGATCGAGGGACCAACCCATTTCAGCCAGTTCGCGCCGCTGTGCGAGCGGATCTGGGGCCGCGCCTGGTTCATGACCGGGTGCCTCTCGGCGCATTACCGCAACCCGGTGTTCGAGGGCGAGGAGGTGCAGGCCCAGATCGAGAAGCCGAAGCCGGGCCAGACCGTTTGCACGATCGGGATGGTCAAGCGCGACGGCACCGAGATCCTGCGCGGCACCGCCTCGATCGACGGCGACGGCAGCGAGACGGCGCTCAGCCACCGGCTCGGCGAATTGAAGCCGCTGACCGATCCCGTGATCCTCGCCGACATCAAGGTCGGCATGAAGACGCCGCGGCAGGCGATCAAGATGGATTTCGACCAGCACATGGGCGACCTCTATCCGTTCTCGCTGGCCGACAAGCTCAAGGTGATCACCGAGCCTTCGGACTATTATTCGCTGGAGCACAATCCCTGGGGCCGCGCCATCATCCCGATGGAGATGCTGAGCGTGCTGTTCCAGTACCGCGCGCGCGAAGATCGCCTGCCGGTCCGCGGCCCCGCGGTCGGGCTGTTCGCCGACCAGGAGATCCGTCTTTTGCGCGGGCCGCTATTCCCCGGGGAGACCTATTGGGTCGAGCGCGAGGTCGTGGCGCTCTCGGGCAGCAAGCGCACCGAGAGCATGTGGGTGCGCTCGACCGTGTTCGATGCCGACAACGCCGTGGTTGCGACCATGCTGCTCAACGGCGCCAGCATGAAGGACTCCTACGCCAACTACGCCAGCGAGCACAAAGCCCTCTACGGCTGAAACAACTGCCGCCTCATCCGCAAGCCGCCGAAAAAAAGGACAACAACAATGGCCCGCCTGCCCTATCTCGAAGCAGATCAGGTCGCTCCCGAATATCGCGACATGCTCAAGCGCAACACCAATCTGCACAAGCTGCTGGTGAACTCGCCGGACATGGCGTGCGCCTTCAACGGCGTCGGCGGCTACATCCGCTTCAAGAGCAAGCTCGATCCGCGCTTACGCGAACTCGCGATCCTGCAGGTCGGCTGGCTCGAGCAGTCGGAATACGAGTTCACCCACCATGTGAAGATCGGCAAGGAGTTCGGCGTCACCGACGAGGACATCCGGGGCTTGATCGCGGAGACTGATGGTAGACCCTCGGAGCTCGAGCCGCTGGCGAAGGCGATCCTGAAGGGCGCCCGTGAGATGGTGCGCGAGCTCGCGATGTCGGATGCGACCTTCGCCGAGATCAGGCAACATCTCTCCGACGAGCACATGACTGACCTCGTGCTGACGATCGCGTTCTACTGCGCCGTGGTGCGGGTGCTCGCCACCATGCAGATCGACAATGAGCCTTACTACAAGGAGGTACTGCAGCAGTACCCGCTACAGGGAGTGAAGTGAGATGCGCCTGCAAGACCGCGTCGCCATCGTCGTAGGTGCCGGCCAAAGCCCCGGCGAGGGCATCGGCAACGGCCGCGCCGCCGCGCTGACCTTCGCGCGCGAAGGCGCCAGGGTGCTGTGCGTCGATCACAATCTGGCATCGGCGCAGGAAACCGTCGACCTGATCGCAGCCAAGGGCGGCACCTCAGTCGCCTTCAAAGCCGACGTCACCAGGAACGCCGACATCAAGGCGATGGTGGCGGACGCACATGGCCGCTGGGGCAGCGTCGATATCCTGCACAACAATGTCGGCGTCAGCCTCTCCGGCGGCGATGCCGAATTGCTTGATATCACCGAGGAGGCGTTCGACCGCTGCGTGGCGATCAATCTGAAGAGCTGCATCCTCGCCGCCAAGCATGTGATCCCGATCATGCGCACGCAGCAGCGCGGCTCGATCATCAACATCTCGTCGATGGCCGCGATCACGACCTATCCCTACGTCGCCTACAAGGCGACCAAGTCGGCGATGATCGCCTTCACCGAACAGCTCGCCTACCAGAATGCGCAATATGGCATTCGCGCAAACGTGATCCTGCCGGGATTGATGAACACGCCGATGGCGGTGGACACGCGCGCCCGCGAATTCAAGAAGAGCCGCGCCGAAGTCGAGGCCGAGCGCGATAGCAAGGTGCCGCTGCGTCACAAGATGGGCACCGGCTGGGACGTCGCCAATGCCGCGCTGTTTCTCGCCTCCGATGAGGCCAATTTCATCACAGGTGTGACGTTGCCGGTCGATGGCGGCGCAAGTGTGCGTCGCGGTTAACCGCGACGACTAACCCGATTAATCCAGGTGATCAACCCGGCTAATCGAAGCGATTAACCCGGTTAATCGAGTTGATTAACCTCTGTGACGATGTGCGGTTAATCACTGTGACGACATCACGCGTCAATGCGCCGCAATGATTCGAAAAAATTGAAGTATTCCAATGACACGGCGATGTGACGACGCGTCCACATAAATCGAAATCCTGACTCGTTGTGGTCGCACGAAATTCATCTGCGCTCTGTATCTCGCACGCCAAGAACTCCTGGAGTGCCTGGACCGATGAGCGAAGAATTCGAACTCAGACCCGATCAGTGGGATGCGCTGAAAGCGTTGCGGGCTCCCGCAGCAAACCCTTCACGGCTGAACCGGTTTGCCGTCGAAAGCCTGGTCACGCTCGGCTATGTTGCGGTGCGAGGAGACTCGTTTGAGCTGACGCCCGCGGGCCGCAAGGTGCTGGTCCGCGGTTCGTCACTGCTGCTGCTCGATATCGCAGCCTGATCCTTCGAAGCTGACATCAAGCTTACACACGCGGCATCATGCCGCGTGTGCTTTTCCGGGGATGGTCGTCTCGCCGTGCTGCGTCAGCGGCTTCATCCCGGTGAGGCTGCGCAGCAGCACATAGAACACCGGCGTCAGGAACAGGCCGAACACCGTGACGCCGATCATGCCGGAGAACACCGCGACACCCATTGCCCGCCGCATCTCCGAGCCCGCACCGGTCGACAGCACCAGCGGCAGCACGCCCATGATGAACGCCATCGAGGTCATCAGGATCGGCCGCAACCGCAGCCGGCTCGCCTCGATCGCGGCACGGATCGGTGAGCGCCCGGCGAATTCGAGCTCGCGGGCGAATTCGACGATCAGGATGGCGTTCTTGGCCGACAATCCGACCAGCACGATCAGGCCGATCTGGGTGAAGACGTTGTTGTCGCCCTTCGACAGCCAGACCCCGAACATCGCGGCCAAGAGCCCCATCGGCACGATCATGATGATCGAGAGCGGCAGCGCCAGGCTTTCATAGAGCGCGGCGAGCACCAGGAACACCAAGAGGATCGCCAGCGGAAACACCCAGATTCCGGAATTGCCGGCGATGAACTCCTGATAGGTCAGGTCGGTCCATTCGAAAGCGAATCCGGGCGGCAGCGTTTCGGCCGCGATCCGCGTCGCCGCCTCCTGGGCCTGGCCGGAGGAATAGCCCGGTGCGGCGGCGGCGTTGATGTCCGACGACAGGAAGCCGTTGTAGCGGATCGCACGCTCCGGCCCCGCGCTCTGGCGGACCTTCAGCAGCGCCGACAGCGGCACCATGTCACCCGACGACGAGCGCACCTTGAGCTGCCTGATGTCGTCGGCACGCGCGCGGAACGGCGCGTCCGCCTGCACATAGACCGAATAGGTGCGGCCGAATTTGTTGAAGTCGTTGACGTAGTAGGAGCCGAGATAGATCTGCAGCGTGTTGAAGACCTCCGTGACGGGCACACCGAGCTGCAACGCCTTGGTGCGGTCGATATCGGCGAACAGCTGCGGCACGTTGACCTGGAAGCTCGAGAACACGCCGGCGATCTCCGGCGCCTTCTGCATCGCCGCCATGAACGCCTTGGTCGCTTCGTTCAGCGCCTCATAGCCGAGGCCGGCGCGGTCCTCGATCTGCAGCTTGAAGCCGCCGATGGTGCCGAGGCCGTTGACTGGCGGCGGCGGGAACATGGCGATGAAGGCATCCTGGATGCCGGCATATTTCTTGTTGAGCGCCGCCGCGATCGCCGGACCGCTGAGCGAGGGATCCTTGCGCTCGTCGAACGGCTTCAAGGTCGAGAACACGATGCCCGCGTTTGAGGAGTTGGTGAAGCCGGAGATCGACAGGCCGGGGAACGCCACCGAGCTTTCGACGCCGGGCTGGGTCAGCGCGATGTCGCTCATCTTGCGGATCACTTCCTCGGTGCGGTCGAGCGTCGCGCCGTCGGGCAGCCGCGCAAAGCCGACCAGATACTGCTTGTCCTGGCCCGGCACGAAGCCACTCGGCACCTGCTTGAACAGCACGCCCGTGAGGCCGATCAGCAGCACATAGAGGCCGATCACCACGGCCTTGCCGTAGATCACCTTGGTGACGGTGCGGCCGTAGTTCTCGGAAGACTTCGTAAAGACCTTGTTGAAGCCGCGGAAGAACCAGCCGAGCGACCTTTCCATGATCCGGGTCAGCCAGTCCTTCGGCTCATGATGCCCCTTCAGCAGTAGCGCAGACAGCGCCGGCGACAGCGTCAGCGAGTTGACGGCTGATATCACGGTCGAGATCGCGATGGTCAGCGCGAACTGCTTGTAGAATTGTCCGGTGAGGCCTGAGATGAAGGCGAGCGGCACGAACACTGCGATCAAGACCAGCGCGATCGCGATGATCGGGCCGGACACTTCGCGCATCGCCTGGTTGGTGGCGTCGCGCGGCGACAGGCCGGACTCGATGTTGCGCTCGACGTTCTCGACCACAACGATGGCGTCGTCAACCACGATGCCGATCGCCAGCACCAGGCCGAACAGGCTGAGCGCGTTGATCGAGAAGCCGAACACATGCATCACCGCGAAGGTGCCGACGATCGACACCGGGACCGCGATCAATGGAATGATCGAGGCGCGCCAGGTCTGCAGGAACAGGATCACGACCAGCACGACGAGCGCGACCGCCTCGAGCAGCGTGTGGATGACGGCCTCGATCGACGAGCGCACGAATTGCGTCGGATCGTAGACGATCTGGTAGGACACGCCTTCCGGCATGTTCTTCTTGATCTCGGCCATCGTGGCGCGAACACGGTCGGAGATCTCCAGCGCGTTCGAACCGGGCGCCTGGAAGATCGGGATCGCGACCGCCTGCTTGTTGTCGAGCAGCGAGCGCAGGCCGTATTCGGAGGCGCCAAGCTCGACCCGCGCGACGTCGCGCAGCCGCACCACCTCGCCGGCCGAACCGGTCTTGACCACGATGTCGCCGAACTGTTCCTCGGTCGACAGCCGCCCCTCGGCGTTGACGGAGAGCTGGAGGTCGATGCCCTTGACGCTGGGCGAGGAGCCGACCACGCCGGCGGCGGCCTCGACGTTCTGCGCCTGGATCGCGCGCACCACGTCGCTCGCGGTCAGCGAATGCTCGGCGGCCTTCTGCGGATCGACCCAGAGCCGCATCGAATAGTCGCCGGCGCCATAGAGCTGGACGTCGCCGACGCCATCGATCCGCGCCAGCCGGTCCTTGACGTTGAGCACCGCGTAGTTGCGCAGATACGTCATGTCATAGCGGTTGTTCGGCGACAGCAGATGCACGACCATGGTGAGGTCGGGCGAGCTCTTCTTGGTGATGATGCCGAGCTGGCGCACCACGGCCGGCAGGCGCGGCTCGGCCTGCTGCACGCGGTTCTGCACCAGCTGGGTCGCCTTGTCGGGGTCGGTGCCGAGCCGGAACGTCACCGTCAGCGTCATCGCGCCGTCGGTGGTCGCCTGGCTCGACATGTAGAGCATGCCTTCGACGCCGTTGATCTGCTCCTCGATCGGCGTGGCCACCGTCTCGGCGATCACCTTCGGATTGGCGCCGGGATAGGTCGCGCGCACCACGACCGACGGCGGCACCACGTCGGGATATTCCGAGATCGGCATCGCCAGCAGCGAGATCAGGCCGGCCAGGAAGATCAGGATCGAAAGCACGCCGGCGAAGATCGGCCGGTCGATGAAGAATTTTGAGAGATTCATGGCTCCGCCCCCGCGTGCAGCGCCTAGCGCTGCACGACGTGCTGGTTGGTTTCAGTGGATGCCTGTTGCATGCCGCGCGCGCCCATCTCGGCGACTTCCATCTTCAGAAGTGCGCCCGGACGCACGCGCTGCAGGCCATTGACGACGATGCGGTCACCGGATTTCAGGCCGGCGGTGACGATCCGCAGGCCATCGACCGCGCCGCCAAGCGTGACGGAGCGATAGACCGCGCGGCTGTCGTCGCCGACCAGCATCACGAACTTCTTGTCCTGGTCGGTGCCGACGGCGCGCTCGTCGATCAGCACCAGCGTCTGCTGCTTGGGCTGGCCCATGCGCACGCGGGCGAACTGCCCGGGTATCAATCGGCCGTCATCGTTCTTGAACACGGCGCGGACGCGGATGGTGCCGCTCTGCCCGTTGACCTGGTTGTCGATCAGCTGGATGTGGCCCTTGGCGCCGAGGCCGCCCGACGTCACCATGTCGACCGGGATCTGGTCGAGATTGCCGCGCTTGCCGGAGGCGTCCGCGATCGAGTTCAGCGCGCGCAGCACGACTTCCTCGTCGGCATCGAAGCTCGCATAGATCGGATTGACCGAGACCAGCGAGGTCAGGACCGGCGAAGACGTACCTGCCGCGACGAGATTGCCGACGGTGACCTCGATCCTGCCGACCCGGCCGTCGACCGGCGCCCGCACCTCGGTGTAGTCGAGATTGAGTTTGGCCGTCTGCAGGGCGGCCTCGGCGGCCTTGACGTTGGCGACCGCCTCGCGATTGGCGTTGTCGCGCTGGTCGAAATCGCGCTTGGTGACGATGTTGTTGCCAACCAGCTGCGCGCCGCGCTCGACTTCGCTCGTGGTGAACACGACGCGGGCCTTGGCGGCCTCGAGCTGCGCCTGGGCGCGATCGACCTCGGCGGCGTAGGGCGCAGGGTCGATCTTGAACAGGATATCGCCGGACTTCACCAGCGCGCCCTCGGTGAAGTTGGTCGAAAGGATCGCGCCCGCCACCCGCGGCCGGAGCTGAACCCGGTCGACGGCTTCGAGCCGGCCCGAGAAGTCATCGAACAGCGTGGTCGGCCGCGGCTGGATCACGGCAACGGTGACCGGGACCGCCAGCTCGGGGGCCGCGGCAGTCGCGGTCGCCTGTGCGGCATGAAAATAGTGGCCAGTCGCGATCGAACCGGCCACCGCGACGGCGCCAAGGATTACGATACCGCCGACGACACGTCGGAAGCGGCCGGAACGGGGATTTTGGGTTGACGAAGGCATTCACGCGCTCCAGATATCTGTAGTGTTCGCTACAGATGTGGAGCTGGACGCCGGTTCGCAAGATACTTATGTATCGAGCACTATGAATTTCTTATCTCATTCATGGGGAAATGGGAAGTCGCGGAAAAACATCACGTGCAACAAGAGGATAAGCCAGGGACAATCCGTCATAGAAACGGCACCCGGCTTACGGAGCAACGAAAAATGGGAATGGGACGCCCCCGCGCTTTCGACGCGGACGCCGCTTTGGAACAGGCCATGGATGTGTTCTGGCGCCACGGTTACGAGGGCGCGACGATCGCGCAGCTTACCGAGGCGATGAATATCAATCCGCCCAGTCTCTATGCCGCCTTTGGCAGCAAAGAGGGTCTGCTGAAGGCCGCGCTCGACCGCTACACCGAGAAACGCGACGCCTGGATGGAAAAGGTCTTGGATGCCCCCACCGCCCGAGAGGTGGCCGAACGATTTCTGATGGAGCACGCGGACGCCCAAACCGATCCCGCCAATCCGCCCGGCTGTCTGCTGGTCCAGGGCGGCCTTGCCTGCGGCACCGGCTCGGAGAATGTTCCATTTGAACTGGCAGCGCGCCGCACCCGAACCGAGGACCAGTTGTACGAACGTTTTGTCCGCGCGAAGGCCGAACGCGACCTGGGCGAAGGCGCCGATCCGGCCACCCTTGCCCGTTATCTCTCCGCGGTGACATCAGGCATGTGCGTGATGGCCTCCTCGGGCGCCGACCGCAACGCGCTGCGCGAGATTGCAGCGGTGTCGCTGAAGGCGTTTGATGAGCAGGCGAAGGGGTAGAGCGGTTCACATCAAGCGCCTGCGAGCCCCAACGAAGTTGGGAGTGACCGGGGATGAAGCATTGGACCGGCTGGCTGCCGGGTCTCGACACGCTGCGTCGATATCAAGCGGCGTGGCTTCCACACGACATCGTTGCCGGGCTTGTGCTCGCGACCATGCTGGTCCCGGTCGGCATCGCCTATGCGGAAGCGTCCGGCTTGCCCGGCATCTACGGGCTCTATGCGACGATCGTCCCGCTGCTTGTCTACGCGCTGTTCGGGCCGAGCCGCATCCTTGTCCTTGGACCGGACTCGGCGCTTGCGGCCATCATCCTCGGCGTCGTCGTTCCGCTGTCGGGCGGCGATCCCCTGCGCGCGGCAACCTTGGCCGCCATGATGGCCGTCGTCTCCGGCTCGATATGCATCGTCGCGGGCATCGCGCGGCTGGGATTCCTGACCGAGCTTCTCTCCAAGCCGATCCGCTACGGCTACATGAACGGAATAGCCCTGACCGTGCTGATCAGCCAGCTGCCAAAGCTGTTCGGCTTTTCCATTGAAGGCGATGGACCTCTGCGCAGCCTCTGGGCGGTCGTCGGAGCAATCGTCGACGGAAAGACGCATTGGGCGACCCTCGGGATCGGCGTTGCGACGCTGGCGGTGATCCTGCTGCTCGCGCGGAACAAGCGGCTGCCGGGCATTCTGATTGCCGTCGTCGCGGCGACGGTTGTCACCGGGGTTCTCGATCTCGGGGCACGCTTCGGCGTGACGGTCTTGGGTTCGCTTCCCCAGGGCCTGCCGGGATTTGCGATTCCCCGGATCGGCTATGGCGACATCGTGCAGGTGCTGATCGGCGGCTGCGCCGTCGCGCTGGTGTCGTTCGCCGACACCAGCGTGCTTTCGCGCGCCTATGCGGGACGATTGGGCGATCGCGTTGATCCCAACCAGGAGATGGTGGGGCTCGGCGCGGCCAATCTGGCGGCCGGCTTTTTTCAGGGTTTTCCGATCAGCAGCAGCGGATCGCGCACGCCTGTTGCGGAAGCTGCCGGAGCGCGCACGCAATTGACCAGCGTCATCGGCGCGCTGGCCATCGCCTTTCTGCTGCTGATAGCGCCGAACCTGCTTCAGCACCTGCCCAACGCCGCGTTGGCCGCCGTCGTCATCGCCGCCGCGCTCGGCCTGTTCGAGGTCGGCGACCTCAGGCGAATCTACCGCATTCAGCAGTGGGAGTTCTGGTTATCGATGGTCTGCTTCGTCGGCGTGGCCGTGCTGGGCGTGATTCCGGGAATAGGCCTCGCCATCGTGCTCGCCATCGTCGAGTTCCTGTGGGACGGCTGGCGGCCGCATTCCGCCGTGCTGGGCCGCGCCTCCGGCGTGAAGGGCTATCACGACATCACGCGATACCCGGATGCGCGCCAGATCCCCGGGCTGGTGCTGTTCCGGTGGGATGCGCCGCTGTTCTTTGCCAATGCCGAGTTCTTCAAGGAACGCGCGCTGGATGCGGTGGCGAAATCTCCGACTCCGGTACGCTGGCTGGTGGTCACGGCCGAGCCGGTCACCAGCGTGGACGTGACCGCCGGCGATATTCTCGCCGAGCTGGACGAGGCATTGCACGCACAGAAGATCGAGCTGTGCTTTGCCGAGCTCAAGGACCCCGTCAAGGACAAGCTGAAGAAATTCGGCCTGTTGGCGCAGCTCGGCGAGAACAACTTCTTCCCGACCATCGGCGCCGCCGTTGCGCGCTACCTCGAGATCAACGACGACGTGATTTGGGAGGACTGGGAAGACCGGGCTGACGCCTAGCTAGGTCTAATCCCAGCCTTCCGGGCGGATCACCACATCGTCTGCCGCGCGCGCTCCGGCCATTCGCGATCGTATTTTTCGCCTCCGACCGTGTGCTCGCTCATCTCGGCAAGGATCTGGCCCGGCGTCGGCAACGCCTTCGGATCGACCCGCTTGTCCGGATTCCAGAGATCGGAGCGCACGATCGCGCGGGCGCACTGGAAATAGATTTCCTCCACATTCATTACGATCACCGAGCGCGGTGCCTTGCCTTCCATGGTGAAGGAGGCGAGCAGCTCCGGCTCGGCCGTGACGTAGGCGCGGCCGTTGACGCGCAGCGTGCTGCCCGAGCCCGGAATCAGGAACAGCAGCCCGACGCGGGGATCGCGGACGATGTTGCGCAGCGAATCACAGCGATTGTTGCCGCGGCGATCCGGCATCATCAGCGTCTTCGCATCATGGATGCGCACGAAGCCCGGCAGGTCGCCGCGCGGCGAGCAATCGAGCCCTTCGGGGCCTGCGGTCGCAAGCGACACGAACGGCGACTTCTCGATGAGCACACGATAGAGCGGCGTCACGTGATCGGCGACCTTCACGGTCGACGCGTCGTTCGGGAAGCCGTAGATCGCCTCAAGCTGCTCGACGGTTTCGATCACCGACATTCGTGCCGTTCTCCTCTGCTTCTTTTTTGACGCATTTTCTTCACGCGAACCGGTATCCACTTCGCTCGAAAACGCTCTATTCGTCCCAGCGTTCGCCCTTGATGATGCGGACAAGCTGTCGCGCATGATAGTCGGCGGTGCCGGAATTGACGATGGTGAAATCGGGCGTCGACGTGCTCTCGTCGACGGTGCGGGCCAGCCGCTGCTCGAGAAGGCCGTCACTGCTGCGCGCCCGCATCGCGAGCCGCGCGGCCAGCACATCCGGCGGCGCCGTGACCAGCACCACGACAGCATTGGCATAGTTGCGGCGCGCCGCGGCGATCACGGTGCGCGAGACGTTCGCGATCACGGTGCGTCCTGCACCGATATCGTCGTTGATCGACCGCGACAGCGCATAGCGATGGCCGTGCGCTTCCCAGTGCATGGCGTAGTCACCGGCGGCTACCGCGCGCGGGAAGCTCTCCGCGCTGACCTCCTCATTGTCCTCCGACGCCGAGGCCTGGCGCGTAATCAGCCGACGGGGAAACACGACATCGCGATCATCGCCACAGGCCGCTTTGGCGAACCCCAGCAGCGTATCCTTGCCGGCGCCGCTCGGGCCGACCACCAGGATCAGCCGGCCGGGACCGATTCCGGCGCGCCGATCGGCGACGACCGATGCATCGGTCATGCGACCCTCCCCCCTTCGCGCCAGACGCTGCGCACGACGGGCAGATCGCGCGCGACGTGCACGCGGATCAGGTCGGCGCGCCGGCCGACCGCGATCTCGCCGCGGTCGTTGAGCCCGACCGCTTCGGCCGGTGTCTTGGTCACGGTGCGCACGGCGGAAGCGAGATCGATCGCCGGCACATGCCGCGGCAGTTGCAGCGCCGCCATCAACAGGCTGGACGGAATGTAGTCCGACGACAGGATATCGAGCATGCCCTCATTGGCGAGATCGACCGCCGCGATATTGCCGGAGTGCGAGCCGCCGCGCACCACATTCGGCGCGCCCATCAGGATGTCGATGCCGGCGGCGTGCAAGCCCCGCGCAGCTTCCATCGTGGTCGGGAACTCCGCCACCGCGACCCTGTCGTTGACGGCGTCGACCACGTTCTCGTCGGTGGTGTCGTCATGGCTCGCCAGCGGGATCCGGTATTCATGCGCCAGCGCGACGATCGCGCGGGTGTTCGCAACAGCATATTCCTTCTGATAGGCGAAGCGCCGTGCGAACAGCACGTCGAGCTGGGTGTCGGTCATGCCGCCGCCCTTGCCGCGATAATAGTCGCGCAGCTTGACCTCGTCGCGGAACTGGCGCTGACCCGGCGTGTGGTCCATCAGCGACATCAGCCGCACGTCCGGCCGGTCGATCAGTTCCTTGGCCTCGGCAACCACGTCCGGCATCGGGACCTCGCAGCGCAGATGCAGGAAGTGATCGGCGCGCAGCAGATTCTCCTCGCGCGCCGCCGCGATCGCCGCCGCCAGCACGCCGGCGCGGCCGTCGACATCCTCGGCGCCGTCCTCGCGCCAGACCCGCAGCGAATCCAGCACCGTGGTGATGCCTGAGGTCGCGAGCTGCCCGTCATAGGAGATCACGGCCGCGACCGGATTCCAGAACACCTTCGGCCGCGGCACATAGTGCATCTCGAGATGGTCGGTGTGCAGCTCGATCAGCCCGGGCATCAGGAGGTCGCCGCCGGCATCCTCGGCGGCCTCGGGCGCCCTGCCCTCGCCGAACTCGGCGATCTTGCCGCCTGATATCGCGACCCAGCCCTGCTCGATCACGCGATCGGCGAGGACCAGCCGGGCGTTGCCGATGATGGTGTCTTGCTTGGCGGTCATTTCAAACGGTCCTTCAGGCAGCAGCCGCGAACGAGGTCACGTCGACGAGGCGGTCAGCAATCAGATGACGGATTTCGTCGTCATGGACAATCGCGACCATCGCGACGCCCTTGGTTTTCTTCTCGGCGATCAGCTCGACCACCACGGCGCGATTCGCCGCATCGAGCGAAGCGGTCGGCTCGTCCAGCAGCAGGATCGGCAGGTCCGAGATGAAGCCGCGCGCGATGTTGACGCGCTGCTGCTCGCCGCCGGAAAAGGTCGAGGGCGGCAAGGTCCACAGCCGCTCCGGAATGTTGAGCCGGCGCAGCAGCTGGCCGGCGCGCGCGCGGGCCTCCTCGCGCGCCACGCCGGTGACGATCAAGGGCTCGGCAACGACGTCGATCGTCGCCACCCGCGGCACGGCGCGCAGGAACTGGCTGACATAGCCGATGGTCGAGCGGCGGATGCTCAGCACCTGGCGCGGCTCGGCGGTGGCAAGGTCGACAACCTTGCCGTGATGGCGGATGCCGATCCGGCCGCTGTCGCAGCGGTAGTTGCCGAAGATCATCTTCAGGATGGAGGATTTGCCGGCGCCCGACGGGCCCGACAGCACCACGCACTCACCCGGATCGACGTGGAACGAGACGCCGCGCACCACGGGCAGTTCGACGCCGCCCTGCAGGTGCATGGTGAAGGTCTTCTCGGCGTCGGCAAGTTCGATCATCGCGGTCATTGGCACGCTCATGGCGGAAGAATCGAGGAAACGAGCAGCTGCGTGTAAGGCTCACGCGGATCGTCGAGCACCTGGTCGGTCAGGCCGGTCTCGACGACGCGGCCGCCCTTCATCACCATCACGCGATGCGAGAGCAGGCGCGCCACCGCGAGATCGTGGGTCACGACGATCGCGGCGAGCCCGAGCTCGCTGACGAGGTTGCGCATCAGGTCGAGCAAACGCGCCTGCACCGAGACGTCGAGGCCGCCGGTCGGCTCGTCCATGAACACCAGCCGCGGCTCGGTGACGAGGTTGCGGGCGATCTGCAGCCGCTGCCGCATGCCGCCGGAATAGGTCTTCGGCGCGTCGTCGATGCGGCCGGTATCGATCTCGACCCGCTCCAGCCAGGTCGACGCAGTGTCGCGGATGCGGCCGTAATGATTCCAGCCGACCGCCATCAGCCGCTCGCCGACATTGGCGCCGGCCGACACGCCCATGCGCAGGCCCTGCGCCGGGTCCTGGTGCACGAAGCCCCAGTCGGTGCGAAACAGAAAGCGCCGCTCGGCCTCGCCCAATTCGCCGAGATCACGCAGCACGCCGTCGCGCATCCGGTAGGACACCCGGCCCGCGCTCGGCGCGAGCTGCGCCGAGAGCAGCTGCAGCAGCGTCGACTTGCCGGAGCCGGACTCGCCGACGATCGCCAGCACCTCGCCGGGATAGAGCGCGAACGAGACGTCGCGGCAGGCGGCAAGCCGGCCGTAATTCTTGGCAAGTCCCTCGGCCACCAGCAGCGGCTCATCGTTGTCGAGGCTCGAGAGCTCAGACATGCGCCTTCTCCTTGTGCGGCGCCGCGCTCTCGGTGCCGTGATGGCCGGCCGCCTGGCGCTGCTCGCAGAAGTCCGTGTCGGAGCAGACGAACATCCGCCCGCCCTTGTCGTCGGTGACGATCTCGTCGAGATAGGAATTGTCGGCGCCGCACAGCGCGCAGGGCGCGTTGAAGCGGTAGCGCGTGAACGGGTGATCCTCGAAGTCCAGCGACACCACGGTGGTATAGGGCGGGATCGCGTAGATGCGCTTCTCGCGGCCGGCGCCGAACAGCTGCAGCGCCGCGCAATTGTCCATCTTCGGATTGTCGAACTTCGGCGTCGGCGACGGGTCCATCACGTAGCGCGCGTTCACCTTCACCGGATAGGCGTAGGCGGTGGCGATATGGCCGAAGCGCGCGATGTCCTCGTAGAGCTTGACATGCATCAGCCCGTATTCGGCGAGCGCGTGCATGCGCCGCGTCTCGGTCTCGCGCGGCTCGAGGAAGCGCAACGGCTCGGGGATCGGCACCTGATAGACCAGCACCTGTCCGGCATGCAGCGACGCCTCGGGAATGCGATGCCGGGTCTGGATCACGGTCGCGTCCGTGGTCGAGGTCGTGGTCGCGACGCCAGCGGTCTTGCCGAAGAATTTGCGGATCGAGATCGCGTTGGTGGTGTCGTCCGAGCCCTGGTCGATCACCTTCAGCACGTCGTCGGGACCGAGGATCGCGGCCGTCACCTGCACGCCGCCGGTGCCCCAGCCATAGGGCATCGGCATCTCGCGGCTCGCAAACGGCACCTGATAGCCAGGGATCGCGATCGCCTTCAGGATCGCGCGGCGGATCATGCGCTTGGTCTGCTCGTCGAGATAGGCGAAATTGTACGTCGGCGCGCTCATTCCGCGGCCTCCTGCATTTCCACGACCGCGTTGGCTTCCGCAAACTCCTGCCGCAGCTTGCGCAACAGGCCGAGCTCGGACTGGAAGTCGACATAGTGAGGCAGCTTGAGATGCTCGACGAAGCCGGTCGACTGGACATTGTCGGAGTGCGACATCACGAACTCCTCGTCCTGCGCCGGCGCCGCCGCCTCCTCGCCGAGCTCGCGCGCACGCAGCGCGCGATCGACCAGCGCCATCGACATGGTCTTGCGTTCGCTCTGCCCGAAGGCGAGGCCATAGCCGCGGGTAAAGCACGGCGCCTCGGTCGTCGAGCCCTTGAACTGGTTGACCATCTGGCACTCGGTCAATTCGATCGAGCCGAGCGGCACGGCAAAGCCCGCGTCCTCGGCGAAGAACTCGACCTCGACCTCGCCGAAGCGGATCTCGCCGGCGAAGGGGTGATTGCGGCCGTAGCCGCGTTGCGTCGAGTAGCCGAGCGCGAGCAGGAAGCCCTCGTCGCCGCGCGCTAGATTCTGCAGCCGCAGATCGCGATCAGCTGGAAAGCTCAGCGGCTCGCGCGTGAGGTCGCCGACCGGCGTGTTACTATCTGCCTGCGGCGAGGGTTCGATCAGACCATCACGGCCGAGAATGTCGGTGACCCGCGGCGTGGCGGCCTGCGAGGCTTCCGCGGTCGCCGGCTGCTCCGGCACAAAGCCTTCCGCGAGCTGCGGATCGAGCAGGCGATGGGTGTAGTCGAAGGTCGGCCCCAGGATCTGACCGCCCGGAACGTCCTTGAACGTCGAAGAGATCCGCCGCCGCACCTGCATCTCGCCGGTGTTGACCGGCTCGGTGGCGCCAAAGCGCGGCAGCGTGGCGCGGAAGGCGCGGACCAGGAAGATCGCCTCGATCATGTCGCCGCGCGCCTGCTTGATCGCGAGCGCCGCGAGCTCGCGGTCGTAGAGCGAACCTTCGGTCATCACACGATCGACACCAAGCGCGAGCTGCTCGGAGATCTGTGCCAGCGTCACCTCGGGCACGTCGCGGTCGCCGCGCCGCTCATGCGCGAGCAGCCGATGAGCATTCTCGATGGCGCGCTCGCCTCCCTTGACGGCTACATACATCGCTCACCCTCCGCTTGCGATCAGCCGCGTGGTGCGCGGGATCGCCACAATGGCATCGTCATGGACCAGCACGACATCGATGCCGCGCGGGAACAGAGCTTCGTTGATCGCAAGCCGCTGGAACAGGTCGCGTGGCTTGATCATCGCCTGCAACACGGCGCTGCCGTCGATGCCGGGCCCTTTCAGCTCGAAGGCCGGACCCTGCGACAGGCTGTCGACCTGCAGGATCAGCGTGGTCGACCGGTCAGGATATTCGCTGCTGCCGAACGCAAAATGCTCCAGCGCCGGCAGGCTCGCGGCATCGCCGATCAAAGCGAAGCTCGCGATCGAGGAATCGGTGACCACCGGCGCGCTGGCGTGAAACTTCAGCCAGCGGGCGACGTCCGGTGTCGCCGACATCGCAGCATCAAGCCAGATCGGCGTGTCGTGATCGAATAGCGTCAGCGCGATGGCGGCCGCGCCGCGCATCATGCCGGCCGGTGTTCCCACGCTCGCGGCGACGCGCTGCACGCTGCCCGGGCGCGCCATCGCATCCATCACGGAACGGAAAGTCGACTGCGCCGACAGCACCTTGTCGGCAAAGCCCGCGGGCATTTCGGCAATCGTCGTCATTGCATCATCCCTCACCGCGCACCATCGTGTAGAAATCGACCCGCGTCGCCGCGGTTTCCGCTGCCTTGCGGCCTCGTTCAGCGTTCATGGCGACGCGCAGCGGCGCGATCACCTTGGCCTCCACCTCGCCGGACAGCTCCGCCGACTGCACCATGGCGTCGCACAGCGCGATCATCTGCGCCTTCCGCGCGTCGCGGCCGAGCGTGTAGCCGAAGCCGACCTCGCCGGTCGCAAGCCGCACCGCCGCGCGCGACACCGTCGCCTCGCCGAGATTGAACGGCGCACCGTCGCCGCCGATCCGCCCGCGCAGCATCACAAGGCCGTTTTCCGGCTCGCGCAGGTTCTCATGCGCGGGCACCGCGATCGCCGCCAGCCTGCCGGCGATATCCGCAGCGGCGGCGTGCGCCAGCACCGTCATCGCGGCCTTGCGCTGGGCCTGTTTGCTGTTTGGTCCGGTCGAACTCATGGGCAAACCTTTGGGCAACCTTGCTTGGATCAAGTTGTCTATGATACTAGACAACTTGATAGCGGAGCGCCATGACTGTTTCGTGACAAACCAAAGATTTCTGGTATCACCGCGCCATGAGCATGCAGGAAAGTTCCGGCGTCGCCTTGTGGCGGCAGGTCGCCGACGGCATCGAGCGCGGCATCGCTGACGGCCGCTTTGCCGCCGGCGAAAAGCTGCCCGGCGAGATGGAGATCGCCGAGACGTACCGGGTCAACCGGCACACCGTGCGGCGGGCGCTCGCCGCATTGGCCGAGCGCGGCCTGGTGCGCGCCGAGCGCGGCAGCGGCACCTATGTCGAAGCCCAGCGCCTCGCCTATCCCCTGCGCTCACGCACGCGATTTTCCGAGATCGTCGGCGCCGGCGGTCACGAGCCGCGCGGCCAGTTGATCGAGGCAGGCGACGACGTTGCCAATCGCGAGATCGCACGCGAACTGGGCCTGAAGATCGGTGCGCCACTGATCCGGATCGAAGCGGTGCGGCTCGCCGACCGGACGCCGATCTGCGTTTCCACCACCTGGCTGTCGGCCGAGCGGTTTCCCGATGCCGGCAGCGTATTCGCCAACGTTCGCTCGATGACCAAGTTGCTCGGACATTACGGCGTCAAGGACTACCACCGCGCCTCGACCCGGATCACCGCGGCGATCGTCGATGCGACCGACGCCGCGCGGCTCGACCTGCCGCTGGGACGACCCGTGCTGGTGGTCGACGCCACCGATGTCGACATGCTGGACCAGCCGCTGGTGACCAAGCGCTCGCGCTTCGCCGCCGAGCGCGTCGAGTTTCTGGTCGAGAACGGCTGACGTGCTTCTGCTCCCTCGCCCCGCTCTTGCGGGGAGAGGGTTGAGGTGAGGGGCTGTCTCCGCGACTTCGAAAGCTTTGAGTGTGCGGAGAGTCCCCCTCACCCGGAATTTGCGCTGCGCGAAAATTCCGACCTCTGCCCGCACGCGGGGGAGAGGCGAAGAAGAAGCTACACCACCGCCCTTTGCCCGATGATCGCAAAGCGCAGCTTGCTGGAGATGAAATCGATCGCGGCAACCGCGATCAGGATCATCAGGATCAGGAACGACACCTTCTGCCATTCCAGCACGCGGATCTGCTCGGCGAGTTGCAAGCCGATGCCGCCGGCGCCGACGATGCCGATGATGGTCGCCGAACGGGTGTTGGACTCGATGAAGTAGAGCACCTGCCCGGCGATCACGGGCAGCACCTGCGGCAGCAGGCCGAAGCGGATCTCGTGCAGCGGGTTGCCGCCGGAGGCGCGGATGCCCTCGACCTGCTTGCGATCCGCCGCCTCGATCGCCTCCGAGAACAGCTTTCCGAACGCGCCGAAGTCGGACACCATGATCGCGAGCACGCCGGCGAACGGGCCGAGGCCGACGACGTTGATCCAGACCAGCGCCCAGATCAGCGTGTCGACGCCGCGGATCGAATCGAGGAAGCGGCGCACCGGAAAGCGGATCAGGTTGGAGGGGATGATATTGCGCGCCGCCAGCAGGCTGACCGGCAGCGCCAGCAGCGCGGCAAGCGTGGTGCCGAGCAGCGCGATCGACAGCGTCTCGCCGAGCGCCTGCATGTAGAGCGGGAACGACGAGCCGGGATTCGGCGGGATCATCAGCATGGTGATCCAACCGAGCTGGCTGAGGCCCGCGATCAGCCTGGACGGCGAGAAGTCGAGATCGACCAGGCCGAACACGAAGATCGCAAACGCCGCCACGATCATCGCCGGCAGCGCCAGCCGCGCCGAGGCGGGCCGGTCGAAGGCGTCGGGATATTTCGCGCGCAGCTCGGGCGTATCCGGCTTCGGCAGCTGGCTCATCGCCGGGTCTCCTTACCGAATAGCCGGCCGCGCAGCCAGCCGGTCGAGATATCGATGATGAAGACCGTGATGATGATGGTGACGAGGATGGCGCTGACGTCGGAATAATAGAACTTGCGGATCGCGACCACGAGTTCCTGGCCGATGCCGCCGGCGCCGACAAAACCCATCACCGAGGCTTCGCGGACATTGATCTCGAAGCGCAGCAGCGCGTAGCTTGCATAGCCGGCCGAAACCTGCGGCAGCACGGCAAAGCGCATGCAGGACAGCCAGCTCGCGCCGGTGGAGCGGATGCCCTCGACCGGCTTCATGTCGGCATTCTCGACGATCTCGGCGAACAGCTTGCCGAGCGCGCCGGTCGAGTGAATCGCGATCGCCAGCACGCCGGCCATCGGCCCGAGGCCGAACGCGATCACGAAGATCAGCGCAAACACGATGCCGGGCACCGTGCGGGCGAATTCCAGCAGGCGGCGCACCACAAAGCGCAGCCACGGTCCCGGCGAGGTGTTCTGGGCCGCGAAGAAATTCAGCGCAAAGGCGAACACCGCGCCGGTCAGCGTGCCGACATAGCTGATCAGCAGAGTCTCGCCGAGCATCTTCAGCCACTTCTTCCAGCCCCAAAACCATTCAGGAAGATCGGTCCAGACCCGCGCGCCCGAATCAAGCGTCAGGATGCGGTCGAAATAGCTGACGAAGTTGCCGAAATGGGTGAACAGCGTGCGCAGGTTCACCTCCGCGCCGAACGCGGCGATCACCAGCACCGCACAGAACACGGCCACCGCCAGCGCAGCCCTGAGCCGCTTGCGCGCGACGGACCTGCGGTAAGCGTCTTCCAGCGTGGCCAGTTGCTGCGCCGGAAGAATGGATACGGCGGTCGCCATCGACGCGTGCCAGTCCGGTTCGAGTTGAGAAGAAAAGGCCGGGCTGTCGAGCCCGGCCCTCGTGATTCAGGCGATCAGCTCGCCTTCTTCTTGCGCAGATTGTCGACGAACTTGATCAGCTCGATGGTGCCGTCCCAATCCTTGGTGGTGGCGGGATGGAAGCCCTTCTTCTGGCCGTCGGAGAGACGGTCGAAAGCGGCCTTGTCCTTGGTCGGGGCGTCGAAGAAGGCCTTCGCGATCGCGGCCTTCAGATCTTCCGGCAGATCGGCGTTGTAGGCATAGGGACCGTTGATGATCGGCGCCGACTTGTGGATGATGCGAAAATCGTCCTTCTTCATCGCCGAGCCGTCGGCGTTCTTCAGCATGCCCTTGTGCAGCATCTGGGCCAGCGTGGAGTCGTCGTCGCTGGTCCACTGATTGGCCGCCATATCGACGGTGCCCTGCGCCAGCGCCAAGACGGCGTTCTCGTGGCTGCCGGTGAACACGACCTTGCCGAAATAGGTATCCGCATCGTGGATGCCCATCTTGTCGAGCTCGAAGCGCGGCACGTTGTTGCCCGACGTCGAGTTCGGATCGACCAGGCCGAGATTCTTGCCCTTCAGGTCATCGACGCTCTTGGAGGGGCTCGACGCCTTGACGAAGAATACCGAGTAATAGCCGGTCGAACCGTCCGCGTTGATGTCGTTGGCGAAGGCGTCGGTCTTGACGCCGGTCAGGCGGGCGCGCGCGAACGAGGCCGAGCCGTAGCTGGCGATCTGGATGTTGCCGGCGCGCTGACCTTCGATAACGGCCGCGTAGTCGTTGGCGATGCGCAGCGTGACCTTCACGCCGAGTTCCTTCGACAGGTACGCCACGAACGGCGTCCAGCGCTCGGTGACGCCGGAGGCGTTCTCGGCCGGCACCACCGCGAAGGTGAGCTCCGGATATTTTGCTTTCCAGTCCTGCGCGAATGCCGAACCGGTGAACGCCAGCACGGCGGCGCCGGCCAGAACGATGCGACGAGTGATCATGACTACCCCTCTTTTGTGGTTACACCTGTTGGCCGGGCAAAACGCCCAGCCTCGCAGATTGAAAAATGCGCGACGCTCAGGCCGCGGCTGCGGTGCCGAGCGCCGGAGCCGTTGCGCCGTCGGGCGCAGGCAGCGGTGCTGCGCCGATGACGTCATTGGCCTCGAGATCGTAAAGCTCGCGGGCGATATGGTCGGTCAGCGCCGCCGGGGCGCCGTCGAATACCACCCGCCCCGCCGCCATGCCGACCAGGCGATCGCAATAGGTCCGTGCCAGGTCGAGCGAGTGCAGGTTGCAGAGCACCGTGATGCCGAAATGCTTGTTGATGCGCAGCAGTGCATCCATCACGATCTTGGTGTTGCGCGGATCGAGCGAGGCGATCGGCTCGTCGGCAAGAATGATGTCGGGCTCCTGCACCAGCGCGCGGGCGATCGCAACGCGCTGCTGCTGGCCACCGGAGAGCTGGTCGGCGCGCTGCGCCGCGAGCGGGGCGATATCGAACTGATCGAGCGCGGACATCGCCAGCGCCCTGTCCTGCTCCGGCCAGGCCTGCGCCAGCGAGCGCCAGGACGGAATCTGGGCCAGCCGGCCCATCAGCACATTGGTCAGCACGTCAAGGCGGCCGACCAGATTGAACTGCTGAAAGATCATCGCCGAGCGCGCCCGCCATCGCCGCAGCGCCCTGCCGCGCAGGGCGGTGACGTCGGTGCCTTCGAACAGGATACGGCCCGAGGTCGGATCGGCGAGACGGTTGATCATCCGCAGCAGGGTCGACTTGCCGGCGCCGGAACGACCGATCACGCCGACGAAGCTGCCCGGCGCGATCGAAAATGATGCGTTGTCGACTGCGGCTATTGTGCCGAACCGGCACGTCAGACCTTCCACCACCAGCATGCAATGCTCCAACCGCGTTTGGGCCATCGCTATCCCCGGCGTTTTACAGTTATGTGACGTAACGTTGCGGTGCGGCGATCGTCCACACCCGCTCTCTTGTTGCTTCCTTGCCGTCATCGCAACGTCATGATGTTGTCATCAAGCGTCCCGATGACGAGCACGCATCCCCGGAAGCCCAAGATTCTTGAACATTTGCGGAGGCTCTGATGGCCGGAAAGACACTCTCGGTTGTGCCGACCGTCGACCCGACTGCGTCGGTCCGTGAGAGCAAGCTCGGCAAATATACCGAGGTCGGCGCGCGCACGATCCTGCTTGAAGTCAGCATGGGCGACTATTCCTACGTCGTGAACGACAGCCAGATCACCTACACCTCGATCGGCAAGTTCTGCTCGATCGCGGCGATGGCCCGCATCAACCCCGGCAACCACCCGATGCATCGCGCTAGTCAGGCGCATTTCACCTACCGCGCCAGCGCGTATTTCCCCGGAGAGAGCGACGACGCCGACTTCTTCAACTGGCGACGTGCGCATCACGTGCATATCGGCCATGACGTCTGGATCGGGCATGGTGCGATCCTGTTACCGGGACGGAACATCGGAACCGGCGCTGTCGTCGCCGCCGGCGCGATCGTGACCAAGGACGTTCCCGCATACACCATCGTTGCCGGTAATCCGGCGCGGCCGGTCAAGCGGCGCTTCTCCGAGACGATCGCCGACCGCCTTGCCGCGCTCGCATGGTGGGACTGGGATCACGAAACACTTCGGCGTGTCCTGCCCGACTTTCGCAAGCTCGCGGTCGAGGAATTCCTCGACAAGCATGAGGCCGAGGCCGTATCCCAATCGCAAGCCAAACAACGGAGCGCCGCATCGTGACGGACATTTTCATCGAGGGCGGGCGCACGCTGGTTGACGGCGTCCTGGTCGAGACCTCGCTGCGGACCGCGGGCCGCGACATCGGCGCGCTCGACGCCGAGCAGGGTCGCGCCGCGCTTCACATCGATGCCAGTGGCCTGCTGGTGCTGCCCGGCATCATCGACCTGCATGGCGATGCGTTCGAGCGGCAGATGATGCCGCGCCCCAGTGTCGACTTCCCGACTGACGTGGCGTTGATCGACAGCGACCGGCAGGCGATCGCCAACGGCATCACCACCGTGTTCCATGGCACGACCTGGTCGTGGGAGCCCGGCCTGCGCAGCGCGGAGAATGCGCGGAAACTGCTCGATGCGATCGAGGCGCTACGGCCGCAGCTCGCCGCCGACACGCGCTTCCACCTGCGTCACGAGACCCACAATCTCGAGGCCGAGGCCGAGATCATTCAATGGCTCGCCGAAGGCCGCATCGACCTGTTCGCCTTCAACGACCACAGCAACGTCAAGCCGAAGAAGCGCAACCAACTGGCCGAGCGCACCGGGCTCTCCGTCGAGGCCGTCAACGACATGCTCGACCGGGTCGTGGCGCGCCGCCCCGAAGTGCCCGCCTCGATCGCGCGACTGGCAGCGGCTGCGCGCGCGGCCGACATCCGCATGCTGTCGCATGACGACAACAGCCCGGCGATGCGCCAGGAGTTTCGTGCGCTCGGCGCCGTGATCGCCGAATTCCCTGTCAACGAGGAGACCGCGCGCGACGCCGCTGATGCGGGCGACTTCATCGTGTTCGGCGCGCCCAATGTGGTGCGTGGCGGCAGTCACACCGGCTGGACCAAGGCATCCGACATGATCGCACAGGGCCTCTGCTCGGTGCTGGCGTCGGACTACTACTATCCGGCGCAGCTGCTCGCGGCGTTCCGCCTCGTCGCCGATGGCATCCTGCCGCTCGCCAGGGCCTGGGACCTGATCTCGTCGGCACCGGCGCGCGCGGCAGGGCTCGCCGACCGCGGCGAGCTCGCCGCGGGCCGCCGTGCCGACATCATCGTCGTCGACGACAAGGTGCCGCTGCGGCCGCGCATCGTCGCCGTGATAGCGGCCGGACGGCTGGTGCACCTGGCGGACGCGAGCTGCCTCGTTCATTCGCTCGCACCGCGCAAGACGGTTGCGGCGGCATAGTCCGGTCCCATGGCCAGCACTCCGCGCTACGCGATCTATTATGCGCCGTCACCCGACAGCGCCCTGCACCGCTTCGGTTCGACGCTGCTCGGCTACGATGCCGTGTCGGGCGACGACCTGCCGTTTCCCGATGGCGTCACGCCCGACTGGCGCGAGGTCACCGAAGATCCGCGCAAGTATGGATTCCACGCCACGCTGAAGGCGCCCACCGCGCTCGCCGCCGGTCGGAGCGAGGCCGAGCTTCTCGATGCCTGTGCCGCCTTCGCCGGCCGCGCGCGGCGCATTCCGGTGATCGAACCGGTGGTCGATGCGATCAGCGGCTTCATCGCGGTGATTCCGGCCGGCCGCTCGGACGAGCTGCAACAGCTTGCCGCCGATTGCGTCGCGGAATTCGACGCGTTCCGTGCCCCGCTGACGGCCGCGGATCGCGCGCGGCGCAAGCCCGAGAAGCTCACCGCGCGGCAACGCGACTATCTCGACCGTTGGGGCTATCCCTACGCCATGGAGGAATTCCGCTTCCACATGACGCTGACCGGACGGCTGAGCGACGAACGGCGCGGCCCGATCGTGGCCCAGCTGCGCGAGCGGTTCGCGGCGATCGAGCTTGCGACGCTGGCCATCGACCGCATCGCGCTGCTCAAGCAGGCCGACAGCGCATCCCGCTTCCGCATCATCGGCAGCTGGCAACTGCGGGCGAGCTAATTTGGCTTCGCGAGCTCGGCCAGCAGCCACTTCTTGAATGTCTGCAGCGCGCGACTGCGCTGCGCGCCCGGCGGATGAACCAGCCAATAGCTGCCGGTGACGTGGCCGACCGGCAGGAGCCGGCGAATCGCGCCGCGCCGCTCGCTTTCCCCGATAAAGGGTTCGAGCGCGAGCGCAACGCCCGCGCCTCGTTCGGCGGCCTGCAGTGCGGCCACAAAGCTGTCGACCGAGATCGCGCGCGTTGCGGGCGGCACGGGCTCGCCGGCATGCTTGAACCAGAGCGGCCAGGCCGCGGGGAATGTCGTCACATGGATCAGGACGCCACGGCCGAGATCGGCAGCGGTGCGCAGCTTCAACCGCCGGGCCAGCGCCGGCGCGCCGACCGGAACGGTCCTCACCTCCATCAAGCGATGCGCGACGACGCCTTCGGGCTTGTCGGGCCCGAAGCTGATGCCGACATCGAATGTCTCGGCGTCGAAATCGACATTGCGGTTCGAGGTCTCGATCGCAAGATCGAGCTCGGAATGCCGGGTGAGGAACGAGGATAGCCGCGGGATTAGCCAAGCCGACGCGAACTGCGGCAGCACCTTGAGCCGTAGCCGGCGCTGGCCGGCCGCCTCGACCGCCGATTCCGCCTGCGCCAGCAGTGCAAACGCGCGACCGGTCGCAGCCGCCAGCTTCTCGCCGGCATGGGTCGGCCGGACCGCGCGATGGGCGCGGTGAAACAGCGCGGCGCCAAGATGGATTTCGAGATTGCGAATGCGATGGCTGATCGCCGAGGCGCTGACATTCAGCACGCCCGCGGCCTCCTTGAAGCTGCCGAGCCTGACTGCGACATCGAACGCCTGCAATGCCAGCAGATGCGCCGGCCGGAGGCTTGCAGCAGCGAGGTCTTCCCTCCCTTGCGACAGCGACCGGCGCCCCGGCCTTGGGTTGTTCCTGCTCATCAGCCGATCCTAGCGGCCGGGCCCCGTCGATGTCGCGCGGAAAAATTGTTCGCATGAATTTCATTCATCCGAACCCGGCTCGTTTCGCTTGTCGCCTGCAGGGCAATGGGCGAATCTGCCCCTCGAAACGGACCGGCGGCAAGCCCGGCCAGCAGAGCGGGAGGACGGCGATGACGGCACAGCTCGCGGACGAAGCATCCATCGTCGACCGCATCCTCAGGCATATCGATGCCAAATCGACCGATCTCAGCGACGGCATCTGGCACGAACCCGTCGCGCATTATCTGGCGCAGGATCGCTTCGCGGCCGAGATCGAACACGTATTCCGCCGCACGCTGACGCCGTTCTGTCCGTCGGCCGCGCTCGCCGAGATCGGCGCCTATGTCGCGCGGGACGCGGCGCTGACGCCTGTTGTCGCGATCCGTGGCGCGGACGGCGTCGCGCGCGCCTTCCGTAATGCGTGCCGGCACCGCGGCGTGCAACTCGTCGACGGGGCCGGCTGCAAGAAGGCGCTCACCTGCCGCTATCACGGCTGGACCTACGGTCTCGACGGCCGGCTGCGCCGCATCCCCGACGATTACGGCTTTCCCGGCCTCGACAAAGACACGCATGGGCTCGTGCCGGTCACCTGCATCGAGCGCAACGGCCTGGTGTTCGTCTCGCAGGACGATCCCGCCGCGACATCAGAGGCCGGCGGCATGCCGACGCTGTTCGGTGACGACTGGAAGCTGTACGCGACCACCGCGCAGGAGGTCGAGGCCAACTGGAAGATCGTCGCTGAAGGGTTCCTCGAAGGCTATCATATCCGATCGACGCATCAGGACACGTTCTATCCGCTGCAGTACGACAATCTTAATGTGATCGAGCCGTTCGGCCGCAACAGCCGGATCAGCTTCCCCTATCGGCGCATCGAGAAGCTGCGCAACGTACCGCCGGGCGAGCGCAGGACGGCCGGCATGCTGACGCATGTCTATCATTTGTTTCCGAACGTGATGCTCTCGACCTTCCCGACCAATCGGCTAATGGCCGTGCTCGAGCCGCTGGCGGTGGACCGCACCCGGCTCGTCACCTACACGCTGTCGAACCAGATCGCCGCGGAAGATGGCCGCACCGCGGTCGCCCAAGGACGCGATTTCGTCACCGCGGGCGCGGGCGAGGACCGTGAGATGGCCTGCGCGGCGCAGCGCGGGCTCGCAACCCGGGCAAATGCCCAATTCACCTTCGGCCTGTTCGAAGGCGCGATCAGGCATTTTCACCAGAACCTGGCCGCGATCATCGAGAGCCGTACTGGCGCACGTTGATCCGACCGCACTGCTGAGGACCGAGCATGCTGGACCACCCGACCGTCAAATACCGAACCGAGCAGGCCGTCGCGATCGTGACCATCGATCGCTATGACGAGGCGCGCAATGCGGTCAATCCGGAGACCGCGCAGGGGCTGGCGCAGGCGTTCCGCGCCTTCGATCGCGATCCGTCGCTGTCGGTCGCGATCCTGACCGGCGCGGGCGGCGCGTTCTGCGCCGGCTTCGACCTCAAGCGCACTGCGGCCGGCCATCGCGGCCACCGCGTCGAGAACGGCGATGGCCCGATGGGCCCGACGCGGATGAAGCTGTCGAAGCCGGTGATCGCCGCCGTCGAGGGCCCCGCCGTGGCGGGCGGCCTCGAGCTTGCGATCTGGTGCGATCTTAGGGTCGTCGCGCGTGACGCCACCTTCGGCATTTATTGCCGGCGCTTCGGCGTACCGTTGATGGATCTCGGCACCGTGCGCCTGCCGCGGCTGATCGGGCACAGCCGCGCGATGGACATGATTCTCACCGGACGCGGCGTCTCCGGCGAAGAGGCCGGACGGATCGGGCTCGCCAACCGCGTGGTCGTCCCCGGCACGGCGCTGGCCGAAGCGCGCAGCCTCGCCCATGATCTGTGCCGCCTGCCGCAGGCGGCGTTGCGCAGCGATCGGCTCTCCGCGATCGAGCAGTGGGGGCTCGGCTGGGAGCAGGCTACGCTGAACGAGTTTCGCCTCGGGCTTGCGACGGTTGCGAGCGGCGAGACCGAGGCCGGCGCACGCCGCTTCGCGGCGGGCAAAGGCCGGCACGGCGATTTCGCCGACATCGCCTGAGAAACCGATTGCAGCGGCGGTGCTACTCGTCCACCCGGGTTCGGTCGATGATCTCGGCGGCGCCCTTCTCCAGCAGTTCCATGCCGACGGCGCGGCCGAGTTCGCGCGGCCGGTCCGCGGGCCCGCGCCGCGTCACCTCGATGAAGCCGGCGCCGGCCTCGTCGAGCACGGAGGCGCGCAGCGTCATCTCGCTGCCCGCGAGCGTGGCGTGGCCGGCGATCGGCGAATTGCAATGGCCGTTGAGCACCCACAGCACCTCGCGCTCGGCCTCGGCGGCGAGCCGCGACTGCACGTTGTCGATCCCGGCAAGCCGCGCGCGCGTCGCCCAGTCGGTCTCGACGCATTCCACCGCGACAATGCCCTGGCCGACCGCCGGCAGCATCTCGCCGACCGAGAAATCATGCGCGATGCGCGCGGTCATGCCGATGCGCTCCAGGCCCGAGCGCGCCATCACCAGCGCATCCGCCGGCCCGACCTCGCCGCCGCCGGGCAGCCGCTGCTTGTCGCCCCGATCGAGTTTTGCAACTCGCGTGTCGGCGGCGCCGCGATAATGGATCACGGTCGCTTCCGGAAACAGCCGGCGCAGATAGGCGGCGCGGCGCACGGCGTTGGTGCCGATCATGAAGCCCTTGCCGCGCGCGGCGCGGAGGGTGTCGAGCGACAGGCCGGGACGCAGCACGAGGCTGTCATTGGCGGCATCGCGCGCCAGCATCGCCGCGAGGACGAGACCCGGCGTCTCCTCATTGCCCGGCACGTCCTTCAGCGAATGCATCGCCGCCTGCAAGGTGCCGGCACGCATGGCTTCGCGGATCTCGGCGACGAAGGCGCCGCCCTTGCCGCCATGGCGCAACAGCTTGCTGGTCTGGTCCTGGTCGCCGCGGGTCTCGAACTTGACGATGTCGACGGCAAGGTCCGGCGCCGAAGCGCGCAGCAGCCGCGCGACCTCATCCGTCTGCGCGAGCGCCATCGCGCTCTTGCGCGTCCCAATCCGCAAAACCTGTCCCGACACGAAAGCTCCGCTGCGCGTGATCATCAACGGCTGGGGATTAGAACAAAAGGCCAGTCAAAACAACGGTTTTTGCCCCTCTTTGGCCACGCTCAGACGAGCTCCTCGACAAGCTGCACCCCGGCCGCGCGCATCGCCGCGGTGGCGACGGCAAGCGAACCGCCGAGATCGATGGCGCGGCAGCCCGCCAGCACGACAATGGTCTCGAAACCGAGCCGCCGCGCATCGAGCGCCGAATACTGCACGCAGAAATCCGTCGCCAGCCCGGCCATCACGACGCGCCTGAGGCCGCGCTCGCGCAGATAGCCGGCGAGCCCGGTCGGCGTCTTGCGGTCGTTCTCGAAGAATGCCGAGTAGGAATCGATCGCGACGCGGAAGCCCTTGCGGATCACGAGCTCGGCCCGGTCGATCGCAAGGTCGGGATGAAACGCCGCGCCCGCGCTGCCCTGGATGCAATGATCCGGCCACAGCGTCTGCGGCCCATACGGCATGGCGATCTCGGAGAACGGCGCCGCGCCCGGATGCGAGGTCGCAAACGAGCTGTGGCCGGCCGGGTGCCAGTCCTGGGTCAGCACGACATGGTCGAACCGCGCGGCGAGCCGGTTGACGACCGGCACGACGGCATCGCCGTCCGCGACCGCCAGCGCACCGCCGGGGCAGAAATCGTTCTGCACGTCGATGACCAGCAACAGATCGTCGGGCGCAATCCTCATCAGGTGCCGATCCGCAATGACGCGCGCAGCTTGCGCAGGCAGGCGATCACCGACAGCGCGGTGATGCGGCCGGTCTTCGGGTTCTCCGAGGGGATGTTCTCGATCATCATCGAGAACCGGGCGGAATCGGAATCGACCTCGATCCGGTGGGTGTTGCGGGTCACGGTCGGATCCGCCCAGATCTCGACCCTTGTGCGGTCGGGGCCGATGCCGGCCAGCGACAGCGCCACCGCGACGTTGAGGTTGGCCGGAAAGCCCTTGGCGGCGTCGCGCGCACTGCCCTCGAAGATGCGCAGCGGCTCGGTGATGCCTTCGATCCGGATGTTGTTCTCGGCCAGATGCGGCGCACCGACCAGGCCCGCGACCGGCTTGCGCGTCACGAGCTTGGCCGAATGAATGGTCCCGACGGCCGCCGCGGTCACCGCATCGAGCCCGATCAGCGCGCCGGTCGGCACGATGATCTGGCCGCCATGGGCTCTCGCGAGATCGACGAGGTCCTCGTTCTGCAGCAGCGCGCCGACGCTGAGCACGACCGCGGTCTTGCCGCGCTCGACCACCGGCGCCACGATCGAACGGACCAGCTTGCTCGGCGCGCACTCGACCACGATGTCGGCGACCTCCGCCAGCTGCTCGATTGGCACCAGCTTCGGCGCCGACTTGAGCTCCGCCACCCAGCCGCGGTGCTTGTCCGGGCTGTTCGCCGACACCGCGACCAGCGTCAGGCCCTCGATGCCCCGATCGAGCGCCTTGGCGACGTCGGTGCCGATCGCGCCGAGGCCGGCGACCGCAACCCGTGTCTTTGCCTTGCTGTCAGCCATCATTTCCCGCCGGCGAGCATCTTGACCAGGCGATAGAGATACTCCTCGCCCTCGTAGAACGACTTGACGAGCACGCGCTCGTCCTTGCCATGGATACGGTTGTCGTCGACATCGGCGGCCAGCCCGGAATGACCATAGGTCGGAATCCCCGCGTTACGCAGATAGCTGCCGTCGGTCGCGCCGGTGCTCATGACCGGAACGATCGACGCATCCGGCCAGAACTCCTTCGACAGCCTCTCGATCGAACCCATGATCTCCTCGTTGAGGGGCGACGGCGGGCTCAGCACGGCCTTGCCGGTCGGAGCCACCGCGATCTCCTTGTCGGCGAGCACGCGCTCGATCGTCGCCTGCACGCCCTCGACCGGCTCGCCGGGCAGGATCCGGCAGTTCACCTTGGCGGTCGCCAGCTGCGGCAGCGCGTTGATGGCGTGGCCGCCCTCCAGCATGGTCGCGACGCAGGTGGTGCGGAGCTGCGCATTGTAGCCCGGATTCTCCGACAATCGCGCCAGCGCCGCCGGGTCGGGCCGCGGCGCCAGGATCGCTTTGATGTCGTCGGCATGCGACGTGTCGACCTCGGCGGTCTTGGTGAAATAGATCCGGGTGGTCTCGTTGAGGTTCATCGGGAAGCTGTAATTGGAGAGCCGCACCAGGCCTCCGGCGAGGTGATAGATCGCATTGTCCTTGCGCGGCAGCGACGAGTGGCCGCCGCGATCCTTCACCGTGAGCTGGTAGCCGATCGAGACCTTCTCGTTGGTCTGCACGCTGTTGCGGATCGCCTTGCCGCTCTTGAGACCGACGCCGCCGCCTTCATTGAGCGCGAACTCGGCGTCGATCAGGTCGCGGTGGTTCTTGATCAGCCACTGCATGCCGAGACCGTTGGCATCGAGGATCTCCTCGTCGGTCTCGAGCGCCACGATGATGTCGCGGTCGGGCTTGTAGCCCTCCTTCCTGTAGCGGATCAGATTGGTGATGAAGGCGGACGCCATGTATTTGTCGTCGCCGGAGCCGCGGCCGTAGAAATAGCCGTCCTGCTCGGTGAGCTTGAACGGATCGACCGTCCAGTCCTCGCGAAGCGCAGGGACGACGTCGATATGGGCGACCAGGAGGATCGGCTTGCGCGCGCCGGAGCCGTGCAGCCGCGCCACCAGATTGCCCTTGTGCGGCGCCGGCGAGAACACGTGCACGTCGGCCTCGGGGAAGCCCGCCGCGCGGAGCCGCGCGCCCATCGCCTCCGCCGCCTTCTGGGTATCGCCGGTCGCGGTGGTCGTGTTGATCTCGACCAGCTCCTGGTAGATGCCGCGGGCGAACTGCTGCTGCTCGGTCAGCCCCTGCGCCGCGGCGCCGGCTGCCAGCAGCACCGGACCGAGCGCCGCCGCGAACCGCAGCGATCGAACCGTGTCTCTAGCCTTGTGCGACATCATGCTCTCCCGGAATTCAGCCACCTGATTGGAGACGAATTCAGACAGGCGACACGCGCTTTGGCAAGACGGCGAGCCCTTCAATTTCCGCGCGCATGCTCCGCAGTTTCGCGCACGCTATTTGCAGTCCTTATTTCGAATCCTTGGCCGCGATCACCTCAATCTCGACCAGGAATCCGGGATTGGCGAGGGCGGCGACGCCGACTACCGAGCGCGCCGGCAGGTTCGGCTGGCTGCCGCCGAAGAACTGGGTGTAGCCCTCCATGAAGGCCTTGAAGTCCATCGGCGCGGACGCGTTGTGCACCAGGAATACCTGCATCTTGACGACGTCGCCCATGCCAAGGCCCTGGCCTTCCAGAATGGTCTTGATGCGGTTGAGCACGCCGACGGTCTGCGTCTTGGTATCGCCATAGGCCTGCGGGCTCGACGGATCGGCGTCCTTGTTGATCGCCGGGGGCACCTGGCCGCTGACATAGACGGTCGTCGTGTTGCCGGTGACGGTCACGGCCTGCGCGATCGGGAATGTCGAGTTGGGAATCGGATGCCTGACCACGTCAGCCGAGGCAGCGGTCGCCATCGCCGACAACGCGGCGCCCAGTGCGATACCGATGAATTTCATCAAACTCTCCCCGAGTGTTTTTGTCAGCGGCGGGCGTCCTGGACATCCTTGGTCGTCACCGCGTCCTCATAGTTATTGCTGAAGTGCGTCCGCAGATAATTCACAACGGCGGCGATCTGACCATCGGTCATCATGTCGCCGAACGCCGGCATGCCGCGGCGGCCATTGATGACCAGGAAGACCGGATAGCTGCCGGCCTCGAGATTCTTGTTGCCGGCCAGCGACGGGTACGTGCCCGCCCCGGTCGCGCCCGTCGCATCCGGCATGTGGCAGCCTTGGCACACATTGGCGAACAGCTCCTCGCCGGTCATCTCGACGAAGCGATACCCCGAAGAGAAGGTGCGCTTGCCCGCGCCGCTGTCCTGCCCAAGGGCTGCCGTCGCCGACAGCAGCGCCAGTGCAGCGGCGACGGATGTTGCGGTCCGCATCATCACGTCTTCACCACGCGTTCGTGCAGCCGGGAGATGACGTCGAGCGCGGACAGGATCGCGCCCTCCTGCCAGGCCGGCAGTTGCGAGGCGTGCTCGCCTGCCAGCACGATACGGCCGTCAATCTGGCAGAGATTGCGGTAATGCTGCGCGCGGGCTGCTTCGGTCCATTCGCCGGCGCAGCCGAGCGTGAACGGCACGCGATGCCAGGCCACCGCGACGCCGTTCTCGAATTCGCTTCTGTACTGCGGATGGATTGCGGCGCCGAACTCGACCGCGCTGGCGACCCGCTCGGCCGGCGTCATCGCGGTGAACTCGAAGGAATTGGCACCGCCATACATGTAGGCGCCGAGCAGGATGCCGCGGCCGCCGCGGTTGAAGCCATAGTTCGGATAGGCGATCTGCCGGATCGGCAGGTCGGTGTAGCTGATGCCGCCATAGATCGCGTCATCCTCCTCCCAGAACCGCCGCTTGAACTGCAGGCCGATCTTCACCGAGGCGGCATAGGGCACGGAGTCGATCGCACTCTTCATCGGCGCGCTGACATCGACCGGCAACTGGCTCAGGATCGGCAACGGGATGGTGCAGATGCACCAGTCGGCGGTCGCCTGCTGCACCGTGGATGGACTGGCGGTGTCGACATAGCTGACGGTGACGCCGGAGCCGTTCTGCTGGATCTGCGTCACCTTGGCGCCATAGCGGATGAGATCGCCGACCTCGCGCGCGAACGCCTTGCCGATCATGTCCATGCCGCCGACCGGCTGGAACATGGTGGTCTGGAAATCGTAGCGCGCGAAGGTCTGCAGATAGCGCCACATCCGCGACCGCAGCAGCTCCTGCAGCGGGATCGGGTCGCTGGGCAGCGGATCGCCCATCAAGCCGCCGCCGGGATCGCGCGCATAACCGCGGAACTCGGCCGACACGAGGTTGGCGTTGTACTTGTAGTCGCGATCCAGCGCGCCCCAGTCGCGCAGCGACTGCAGCAGGATCTCCTGATCTTCCTTGCCGACGGTCTCGTCGAGCCGGCCCTGCTGGGTGATCTTTGCGAGCAGCTCCGAAACCCCGCCCTGGAAATCCGCCTTGATGCTGCGAAAGCGCTGCGGCTTGCCGCCGAATGCACGCGTCGCGTGCAGATAGGCGTTGTGGTTGAGCTGGATGAAGGGTTCCAGCGTCACATTGAGCCGGCGGCAGTAATCGAGCAGCGCACGGTGATGATAGGGAATCCGCCACGGGCCGGGATTGAGATAGAGCCCCTGCTCGAACTGGCTGGTCTGCCTGAAGCCGCCGAGCTCGACAAAACTGTCGCCGCCGCGGATCGACCAGTTGCGGCCGCCCGCGCGGCTGTTGAATTCGAGGATCTGGACCTTGTAGCCGGCCTTGCGCAGCTCCAGCGCTGCGGTCATTCCGGCAAGCCCTGCGCCGAGAATCAGCACCGAGGCGCCCTTCACGTCGCCTGCGAGCTTCAGCGGCCCCTTGTAGGCGGATTCCGACGCGAAGCCGAGGCTCGTCATCGCGTGATACATCGCCGAACTGCCGGCAATGGTGCCGATCAGCGCCAGCAGATCTCGCCGCCTGATTACAGATTCGTTCTGCACCCGCGCTCACCCAGCCGCTGACGTCGATGGCGAAGGGAAACGGTTGACGCGATCCGTGTCAAGAAAGGGCGCACGCTTCCACATGCACCCACACGCGCTTTTGATGCATCACGCGACCGACACATCACACCACGCGTTCGCGATGCACGCGCCGGCAATCCATTTCGAAGTCGAGCCCAACCACCGGCGGCCGGTCGAAATGCCAGGTCAAGCCGTTGCGAAGCACGCCGCGGCGGCCGAGCTCGCTTTCCAGCACCGGATAGGCGTCGTGCACCGTGTAGAGCTGCACCGCGGTGGTGTCCTGCCAACGGCCGCCGAACGCGCTCATCCGGCGTTCCATCTCGTCAGCCACGAATTTCGCCTTCGCCAGGAGGCCGGCCGGGCTGGTGTCGCCGAGGGCGACGGTGTGATCCCGATAATTGGCCTTGCCCTCGACCGACTCGCCGCTGCCGGCGACGACAAAGCTGGTTGGTGCGTCCTTGGCGGCCGGCACCGTGTAGCAGAAGGCGTGGAAGCTCGGCTCGCCGGGTGGATCGAGCTTCGGACAGACATTGCTGCGCGCCACCGGATTGACGCCGTCCCGCATCACGCCCCAGGCCACCAGCGTCTTGATGTAGATTTCGTTGAAGGCCCTGAAGCCGTCCTCGGTGAACGGCGCCGGGGAACGCAGCTCGCAGGCGCCGAACGCCGTCAGCGGACGCCCCACCGCTTTGATGATGTCGGCAATCCTTGTAAAACCGGCGCGCAAGGGCACCGGTTCAGAGAAGCTGACGCGCTCGATGGCAAAGCCGGGCAGCGCACCGATGCCGCAGGAATACTGACTGACGCCGGGCATGAAGCGGTAGCCGCCGTCGGAAGCCTCGATGGTGTTGGTCATGGTGCCTCGTGAACACGGTGATGTGGCCGTCGCGATGACGTCCTGCTTGATTTCACCACAGCTGTCGTCCCTGCGAAAGCAGGGACCCATACTCCGCGGCGGTTGTTGTGGAGGGGACTTGCGGTTGCAGCACTGCTCAACAATGGCCATCGGTGGTTATGGGTCCCTGCTTTCGCAGGGACGACACTGAACTTGTTGCACGATCACCGGCGGAAGGGTTCACCTCCCTCTCACCTCTCACGGTCGTCCCGCGACTAGCCGGGCGGTCGTCGGCCGACAGCGATCGTCAGTCGGCCGGGATGAAGCGGAGTGTGCCTGCCCGGCGCGTCGGCTTGCCGGTGTCGTTCGTATGATTGACGCCGTCCATCACAGGCACCTCGGGGAAATCGAACGGGCTTACGCCGTCGAGGCAAGCCACGTTGACGGCATACAGGTTCTGGTTCGATCGCCGTTGATGATGGGTGTAGATTCCGCAGCGCGAACAGAAGAAGTGCTGCACCGATCCGGTATGGAAGCGGTAGCTTGTCAACGTATCCTCGCCATGCAGGACCTTGATCCCGCCCATTTCAGCCATGGCAACGACGGCGCCCCGCATCCGGCAGTAAGAGCAGGTGCAGCGGCGGATTGAATTGAAGTCGTCGCTGAGCGTCACCTCGAAACGCACTGCGCCGCAATGGCACTGGCCAGCCCGAACACCCGTGTCGCCCGTCATGTTGCTGCGTCTCCTGTCCAGATCGCCCAGCGAGGTCAACGCGCCGCACGCAGTGCGCTCGGAACCGCGCAGGAGCATGATCTGCCGACTGAGACCGATCTCAATCCGAACGTATCGTCAGGATCAGCGCCGGACAATCGATCAAAACTCGCGCATGATAGGAGAAAAACTCACGCGAAGGCTCGATGCAAATTTTGACGAGGCTAGTGCGATTTGGCGACGTAAGGGCAGCCGCCTTCATCAAGCGGGCGGAAGGCCTGATCGCCCGGCACCGTCGCGAGATACTCGTAGAGGTCCCATTTGCTCTTGGACTCCTCCGGCTTCTTGATGCGCATCAGATACATGTCATGCACCATCCGGCCGTCCTCGCGCACGAGGCCATTCTGGGCAAAGAAATCATTGACCGGGGTCTTGCGCATCTGCCCGATCACGGTTTCCGAATCGACCGAGTTGGTGGCGGCGACCGCCTTGAAATAGTGCCGGAGCGCCGAGTTGACGCCGGCCTGGTAGGCGGTCGGCATCGCGCCATGACGCTTGAAGAACTCCTGGGCGAAGACGCGTGTCTCCGGCGTGCGATCCCAATAGAAGGAATCGGTGAACAGCAGATCGTGCGCATGCGCGAGGCCAAGCGCAGGCACGTCGGTGAGCGTCACCTGCAGCGCGACGAGTTGCATGCTGGCGCGGATGTTGAACTCGTCGGCCTGCGACACCGCGTTGCGGAAGTCGGAACCGGCATTGGCGAGCGCCAGGATCTTGGCGCCGGAGGACTGGGCCTGCAGCAGGAAGGACGAGAAATCGGCGGTGTCGAAGGGGTGGCGAACCGCGCCGAGCACCTTGCCGCCGGCCGATGTCACGGCCTTGCTCGCATCGCGCTCCAGCGCCTGGCCGAACGCATAATCCGCCGTGAGGAAAAACCAGGGCGTGCCGCCGCGGGCCACCACGGCCTTCGCCGTCGCGTTCGAGGAGGCATAGGTGTCATAGGTCCACTGCACGCTGGTCGGCGAGCATTGCTTGCCGGTGAGGTCGGACGAGCCGGAGCCCGAGATCAGGAACAGCTTCTTGCGTTCGCGCGTCACCGTCTGGATCGCGAGCGCCACCGCGGAATTGACGCCTTCGGCGACCACGTCGACACCCTTGTTGTCGATCCAGTTGCGCACGATGCCGGTCGCCACGTCAGGCTTGTTCTGGTGATCGGCCGAAATGATCTCGATCTTGCGTCCGGCGACCGTGCCGCCGATTTCCTCCGCCGCCATTTGTGCCGCGATCACCGATCCCGGGCCATTGCCGTCGGAATATTGCCCGCTCATGTCGGTGATGATGCCGACCCGCAGCACGCCATCCTCCGCTCGGGCAGCGCCGGCCGCAAATGAGAGACACATGGCGGCCATTGCGATCAGGAGATACGAGCGTTTCGTGATGGACATTTCGTTCCCGGGTGTTTCGACGTTTCGGACGATCTCCTGAAGCAATCAGGGATCGCCGACAACCCCGTCGCCGGCATGGCGCCCTGCGATTCCGTTGAGAAATTCCGGGAGGAGGAACACAGCCATTGCGTCGACACACGCGAGGCCGATCATGCGAACGCCGCGACGAAATTTCGCCGCGGCGTGCACTGAATCATACCAATGGATCATGCGCTGTGGCGTGGAGATCGACTCAGCGCCGCTGCCACAATTGCCGCACCAGAATGCCGGCCTTGCGCTCGATCGCCTCGGCGGCGTCAAGACACATGTCCTCGCGATAGCGCGAGCCGACGATCTGGACGCCGACCGGCAATCCCTCATCGAGGCCGACCGGCACCACGGCCGCCGGCAGCCCAAGCACGTTCATCGACGAAATGAAGCGCAGGTCGTTCCAGAACAAATCCTTGACGCGCTGATCGCCGCCGAGATCGGCATTGACCTCCGGCGTCTTGCGCACCGTGGTCGGCATCACGACCAGTGGATACTGCTCGAGGAAGGTCATCCAGTTCCTGATGTGGCGCGAGCGCTCGGCGATCGCCTTCATGTAGCCGGCCTGATCGAGCTGATTGGCCAGCGCGATGAAGCCGCGGAACGTCTTCTGGAAGTCGGCGCTGGTGGTCGCCAGCATCTGGTCCTGCTGCAGCACGCGAACCTCGGTCATGATCAGGTCGCACCAGAGCTGCCAGACCTTGTTGAGGTCGGGGACCTCGACCTCGCTGACCGCATAGCCGGCATCGGCGAGATGATCCGCCGCCTTGCGCTGGAGCGCGATAACGCCGCGATCGGTCGCCATGTCCTCGGGGATCTTTGCGAGCGCGACCTTGATCGGCCCGGCCGGCTTCGGCCCCGTCAGCGGCGCCGGCACATACCAGGGATCGCGCGGATCGCGCTGCGCCATCACCTCGAGGCCGAGGCGCACGTCGGCGACGTGTCGCGCCAGCGGCCCTTGCGACGACATGAACTGCGCCATCAGCGGCCGCTCCGCCGTGGCGCTGGGATTGAACGCGGGAATGCGGCCCTGGGTCGGCTTGATGGTGGCAATGCCGTTGCAATGCGCCGGCCAACGCAGCGAGCCGCCGATGTCGTTGCCGTGTGCGATGGTGCCGATGCCGGCGGCGATCGACGCGCCGGCGCCGCCCGAGGATCCGCCGCAGGTCACGTCGGCATTCCAGGGATTGCGCGTCAGGCCGTGCAGCGGGTTGTCGGTGAAGCCGCGCAGCGAGAATTCCGGCGTGTTGGTGAGGCCGATGATGATTGCGCCGGCCTTCTTGAGATTGGCCGTCACCGGCGAGTCGCCCGGCGCGATGTTGTCCTTGAATGCCACCACGCCGTTCGAATTGGCCTGGCCCTCGACGTCGATGTTGATCTTGATCGTGACCGGCACGCCGTGCAGCGGCCCGACGGCGCCGCCCCCGCGCTTGCTCGCAGCCAGCGCCCCGTCCGCGGCCTTGGCGGCCTGCATCGCTGACGCGCCGAGATCGACCACGACGGCGTTGAGCGCCGGGTTGGCTTCCTGCATGCGGTCGAGATGGGCGCGGACCACCTCTTCCGAAGTCACTTGGTTGTTTCGGATCGCCGCCGCCGTGTCGACGGCGGACCATTGCCAGATCGGTGCGTTCGTCACGTGATGTTCTCCCATGATGTTCAGTGCTTTGTTGTTGGTTCAATCTCGCGGGTCGATCGGCGTCAGCCTTGATGCACGCGCCTCGATCAGCTCGGCCACTGCGAGACAGACGTCTTCCCGGAAGCGGCCGGCGATCACCTGCACGCCGACCGGCGCGCCGCCGGCGGTCCCGGTCGGCACGACGACCGACGGAAAGCCGAGCGCGGGCACCGCGAGCAGCGGCCGCTGCGCATCGAGCAGCGCGCGCACGACGTTCGCGTCTTCCTGATCCTGATCGAACCGGAACGGCAGTTGCGCCGAGACCGGCAGGATGATGACGGGACAGCGCTCCTGGAACAGCTGCCAGGCCCGCACGATCGCCAGCCGCTGCTCGAAACAGGCGAGCACCTGATCGCCGTCGAGTTCGGGCGCGTAGGCGATATGGCACTCGAGGTTGTAGCGGCTCCGATCGTCGCCGAACTTGCGGATCATCGGCGCCAGCACGCGCCGCTCCTCATTGATGACGAGGCGATGCCAGAGATCGGCGGCCTCCGCGAGCCGCGGCGGCACGGTCTCCTCCACGGCAAAGCCGGCCTCCGCGAGCCGGCGCCCGGCGGCACGCACCGCTGCGCTCGCCTCCGGCGCCTCGTCGCCGAACGGAGCTGCTGCAATCGCAACGCCAATCGGACGCTTGAGCTCTGGACCTTGCAGGGGCACCGGCAGCCAGGTGCCGTCGCGCGCGTCCGCCTGGGCCATGGCGGCGAGGCCGATGCGCAAGTCGGCGACCGAGCGGGCAAGCGGCCCCTGCACCGACATCATCTGCGCGGTGATCGGGCGATCGCTGGTTGCCGACGGATTGAACGCGGGGATCCGTCCCGGCGTCGGACGGAGGCCGGCGACGCCGCAGGCGTAAGCCGGATAGCGGATCGAGCCGCCGAAATCATTGCCGTGTGCGATCGCACCCATGCCGGAGGCAACGGCCGATGCGGCGCCACCGCTGGAGCCGCCCGGCGTCAGCCGACGGCTCCACGGATTGTAGGTCGCGCCGTGCAGATCGTTGTTGGTGAACCAGCGGTGCGAGAAGGCCGGCGTGTTGGTGCGCCCGACAATGACGGCGCCCGCCTTGCGAAGATTCGCGACCACCGGGCTGTCCTCGGTGGCGATCACGTCGCGAAAGGCAACGACGCCGTTGGTGGTGGCGCAGCCGCGCTGGTCGACATTGACCTTGATCGTCACCGGCACGCCGTGCAGGACGCCGAGCTCCGCGCCTGACTTCACCGCGACGTCCGCCGCGTCCGCGGCGGCCAGCGCCTCGTCGGCGAGCACAGCGACAATGGCGTTCAATGCCGGATTGACCTCGGCGATGCGATCGAGACTGGATTGCACGGCTTCCCGGCTGGAAATCGCGCGCGTCGCGATCGCACGCGCCAGATCGACGGCCGACCAGCTCCACAACTCATTCTCGCGCCGCGTGTCCATTGTCGTTTTCTCCAGGGCGTGATGCAGCAGTCGGCCGATGCGGTTCAGTCGAGCCGCAACGGCTGGTGAAACACGGGCAGATCGATGCGCCGGTCTTCCGCGGGAACGACCACCGCCTCGGCGCTCAGCACATGCTCGAGCATCACACGCCGGGCGCGCGCGGCATTGCCGGTGCGGAACGCGGCCAGCAGACGCTTGTGAAACTCGATGTTCTCGCAGGTGAAGGTGGATGCGAATTCCTGGACGCCGAGCTTGCCGATCAGATGACGGATCGCCTCGTTGACGAACCGGCACATCAGGCCGAGCAGCGGGTTGGGACAGGCCTCGATCAGGATGTCGTGGAAATCGATCTCGGCGTGGCGATGATGTTCCCAATCGACATCGCCGTCGGGATGATGCTCCTGGACCGCGATCGCCTTTTCCAGTGCGGCGAAATGCGCTGCCGTGAGGTGGCCGACCACGCTGAAGGCGAGCTCCGGCTCGATCAGCCGGCGGATCTGGTAGATCTGCGCGGTGCTGGTCGACTGGAAATAGAAATAGTTGCTGAGCAGGCCGACGATCCGGTTGATCGACACCGGCGCCACCCGCGCGCCGCCGCCGGGGCCGGTGGTGTTCTGCACCAGCCCCTGCACTTCCAGCGATTTGAGCGCCTCGCGGATGGTGGAGCGGCTGCAGCCGAACATCTCGATCAGCTCCCCCTCCTGCGGCAGCCGGTCGCTCGGCTGCAAGCCGGCCTGGAAGATGTGGCTGCGGATCAGGTCGGCGACGGCGTCCGAGCGCTTGCGCTTGATCGAGGCGCGGCGCGAAGGGTCGAGGGACGGGAGAGCCGATTTATCCATTTTATGATCATAAATAGGATCGCGATCACTTTGCAAGCCGGTTGAAGCGGCCCTTCTCCGGACCTCGCGATGCCGAACCCGCCATGCGACCGGGGGGCGAAGCGCCTACGCGGTCAAAGGGCCGACCGGATGCGGGGAGATGGTGATGAGAGGAGTCTGCGGAGCCGAGGCGGCGTCTCGCTTAAAGCGGACTATGGTTCACGGTGTGGCGCATCTGGCGACAAAACCCTTCGACGAACTGAGCAAGCGCCTCGAAATTGACCAGCAGCCTTTCGGCCTGCTCCCGGTCAGCCGAACCGGGTGCAAACGAATCCGACAAACGCCGTTGACGATCTACACGATCCCGGCACGTTGCGGCCCTGCTCTCGGCAAACTCCAGTTGCTCGCGTCGCCGGCCGAGCTTGTCTTCTTCCTCGAGCAGCCGCTTGTTGAGCATCGATCTCGTGTTGGTTGGAACGTCCGGGCGCTTCAGCAGATCCAGGTAGTGGTCGATGTTTGCGCGCGCGGTATACTCGTTCACGTATGTGCCTCCGGCCAGTCGCAGTCTCGGTCGGCGAGGCTTGGCTTCAACACTCAGGAGCTGCTCGATCTCAGCCAGGAGTTGGCGAAGCTCATCGGTCGAAAACCCTTGCAGGGCATCGTGGACCTGGCTTCGGGTGCTTTCCGGATCGACGGCGTTGTCTTCGGCCATTGGCGTACGGCAAAAATCAAAAGTAAAGCCCTGTCAGGCACGCACCAGATCAACAAATCAACGGCAGCATTTGCGTTCAGTCCAGATCGAACGATCCCCGCGCGAACAATGATTTCCGTTATCGCGCGCGCTCGCGAATCCAATGGCGCTCAAGATAAGTTACAGGCGGAACATCGCCTAGTGCAATCCGTGCCAGCCGCGCTCTTGCGCCAACCATCGGCCAAGTCTTGGTTGCCGCATCGTTAAGGCCAGAACAGGCCGCCACCGAAGAGCAGCATGTGAGGAGGCAAGCGACGGAGAATCCGGATCGCTCAGCCGTGCGCGCGCTGCGCCTCGAGGCCGCGGCTGTAGCGCGACATCGCAAAGCAGAACACGAAGTAGATCACGCCGACGAACACATAGACCTCGACGCTGAAGGCCTGCCAGGCCGGATCGACGATCGCGGTCTTGGCGGTGGTCAAGAGATCGAAGATGCCGATGATCAGCACCAGGCTGGTGTCCTTGAAGAAGGCGATGAAGGTGTTGACCAGCGGCGGGATGACGTGGCGGATCGCCTGCGGCAGCACGATCAGCGCGTTCTTCTCCCAGTAGGACAGCCCGAGCGCGTCGGCGGCCTCATATTGTCCGCGCGGCACCGCCTGCAGACCGCCGCGCACCACTTCCGCAAGATAGGCGCCGGCATAGAGGATGAAGGCGATCTGGGCGCGCAGCAATTTGTCGATGTTGACGCCGTCCGGCATGAACAGCGGGAACATGACGCTCGCCATGAACAACAGGCTGATCAGCGGCACGCCGCGGATCAGCTCGACATAGAGCACGCAGAGCGAGCGGATCGCCGGCAATTTCGAGCGGCGGCCAAGCGCGACCAGGATTCCGAGCGGGAAGCCAAACGCCAATCCGAAGGTCGCGAGGATCAGCGTCACCGGCAGCCCGCCCCAGCGGTCCTGCGTGACAAAGGACATGCCGAGAAAGCCGCCCCACATCAGGCATCCGATCGCGATCAAGGAAGCGGCCCACAGCAGGAACAGCTCCTTGCGCCAGAAGCTGCGGCGGCTCGACACCACGAACAGCGCGATAAAGATCACGACCGCGAGCGCCGGCCGCCACTGTTCGCTGAACGGATAGGTGCCGAACAGGATGAAGCGGTACTTCTCGGGGATCACCGCCCAGCAGGCGCCGACGCCGCGCAGCGCGCGGCAGGCGCTGGTGTCGTTGCCTGAGACGATCCAAATCGCGTTGGCGATGCCCCATTGCCAGAGGCCGATGCAGGCCTTGGCGAGCACGAACAGCAGCAGCAGCGTCATGATGCTCGACGTCACGGACGCGAACAGGTTGGCGCGCAGCCAGGCCACGATCTGGCCGCCGAGCGTGCGCTGCGCGCGGCGCCGGCCGATCGGCAGCGGATCCTGCGGGAGATGTGCGACCGAGCTCATGTCAGCGCTCCACCAGCGCGATCCGCGCATTGTACCAGTTCATGAACAGGCTGATGCCGAGGCTGATGGTGAGGAACACCATCATGATCAGCGCGATCGACTCGATCGCCTGCCCGGTCTGGTTCAGCGTGGTGTTGGCGATCGAGACGATGTCCTGGTAGCCGACCGCGACCGCGAGCGAGGAATTCTTGGTCAGGTTCAGATACTGGCTGGTCATCGGCGGGATGATGACGCGCAGCGCCTGCGGCAGCACGATGTGCTGCAGCACGAAGCTGCGCTTCAGTCCGAGCGCCTTGGCAGCGTCCGACTGGCCGCGCGGCACCGCCTGGATGCCGCTGCGCACGATCTCGGCGATGAACGCCGACGTATACGTGACGAGCGCGATCAGCAGCGCGAAATATTCCGGCGCCAGGGTCAGGCCGCCGACGAAGTTGAAGCCGCGCAGCTCGGGCAGCATGACGCTCCAGCTCGCACCCAGAAGCCACGACACCAGCGCCGGCAGCGCGATGATGAGGCCGAGCGCATAGGGCCAGGCCGGCCGCGCCTTGCCGTCGAGCATCTGCTGCGCGATCAGGCGGCGCCTGACGATGATGAAGACGATCACGCCGGCGACCAGCGCAACGAGCGTCCAGGCATTGGCCTCATGCAGCGGCACCGACGGCAGCACCAGGCCGCGGTTGGACAGATAGACTCCGTCGACCGGCTTCCAGGCCTGGCGCGCCGCCGGCAGGCCCTGCATCAGCACGTACCAGAACAACAGCTGCAGCAGCAGCGGCAGGTCGCGCAGCACCTCGACATAGACGGCGGCGAGCCGCGCCAGCAGCCAGTTCGACGACAGCCGCGCGATGCCGACCAGCGTACCGATCACGGTCGCCAGCACGATGCCGATGACCGCGACGCGCAGCGTGTTGACGACGCCGACGATGAAGGCGCGGAGATAAGTGTTCTTCGGCGTGTAGTCGATCCAGCTGTCGGCGATCGGCATGCCGGCTTCACGGCCGAGGAAGGCAAAGCCGGTCGAGATGCGCCGCACCGAGAGGTTATGGACCGCGTTCGACCACAGCCAGGCGACGACGGCGACCGCGATGGCGACCACCAGGATCTGCCAGAACAGGCCCGCGACGCGGGGATCGCTGAGCGAAAGCCGCCAGGGCCGGGCGGGAGGGCGTTTCGGCGTCGATGTCGTCACAGCACAAGGACCCCAGTGAGAAGCGATCTTCTGCCATGCGCAAGAGCGTTTTCGAGCGAAGCCGACACCGGTTCGCGTGAAGAAAACGCGTCAGCCTCAAATCCTGCGCGCGTCATATGTTGCACCAAATTAATATTTGTGCAACATATGTTTCATGGCCCAGGCCCAGCCGAAACCATCGCCCCTCAACGAATTGTGCAGCGCACTACCGTCGCTGCCGATGCGCTTGCAGGAGGTCGGCCGGTTCGTCGCCGCCAATGACTATGACGCCACCACCCGCTCGATGCGCGAGCTCGCCTCCGTCGCCGGCGCCGATCCTGCCTCATTCACCCGTCTTGCCAAGGCACTCGGCTATTCCGGCTGGGACGAATTGCGCGCCGCGCTCACCGAGGCGCGCCGGCCGGCACAGGGCTCGCCGTTCTCCGGCCGCGCCAGGAGCCGCCGCGCCGGGCCGAATACCGATGTCAAACTGGTGCACGACAAATTGGAGGCCGAGGCCGCGGGCCTTGCGCGGATTTCAGCGAGCGCGATCGCGGAAGCCGCGCGTGCGCTGCACTCGGCTGACCGGATCTGGATATCGGGGTTTCGCAGCTGCCGCAGCGTCGCGGAACTCTTGACCTATCAGCTTCGCCTGTTCCGCCCCGATGCCGTGCAATTGGTCGGCGGCTCCGGCCCGTTCGATCTCGACCACGGCGCCTTCCGCTCGGGCGACGCCGTGGTCGTGATCGGCTTTGCGCCCTACACTCTGGTCAGCGTCGAGACGGCGCGCGCCGCGCATCAGGCGCGTGCTGCGCTGATCGCGATCGCCGACACCATCAGCGCGCCGATGGCCGAGGGCGCCGATCATCTGCTGCTGTTCGAGGCCGCCTCTTCCCCCGGCTTCTTCCCGAGCCTCACCGGCGCGATCGCGGTGGCGCAGTCGCTTGCCGCCGTCGCCTTCACGCTGGGCGGCGCCGGGGCAAAGCGCAAGCTGGAGGAGACCGAGGGCCGGCTTGCCGAGATGTCGCAATATTTTGTCGAGAAAGGATGAGTGTCATGGCAGCCAACAAGAGCCGCGTGATGCACCGCAGCCTGCGCGAAACCCCGCCGAAGGCGGTCGGCGGTGACGGCGTCTGGCTGATCGCGGAGGATGGCCGCCGCATTCTGGATTCCTCCGGCGGCGCCGCGGTGTCGTGCCTCGGCCATCAGCATCCGCGGATCCTTGCCGCGATCGGCAAGCAGGCCTCGAAGATTGCCTATGCGCATACCGGCTTCTTCTCCTCCGAGCCTGCGGAAGAGCTCGCCGAGCGGCTGGTCGGCCACGAGCCCGGCGGCCTCGGCTATGTCTATTTCGTCAGCGGCGGGTCGGAGGCGATCGAGGCGTCGATCAAGCTGGCGCGACAATATTTCATCGAGCGCGGCGAGCCGAAGCGCGCGCGCTTCATCGCACGCCGCCAGAGCTATCACGGCAACACGCTCGGCGCGCTGTCGGCCGGCGGCAATGCCTGGCGCCGCGCGCCCTACGCGCCGCTCCTGTCGCCCTCGTTCAGCCATGTCACGCCAGCCTTCGCCTATCACGAGAAGCGCGACGATGAATCGGAGGCGGCGTTCGTGGCGCGCCTTGCCGCCGAACTCGAGGCCGAATTCCAGCGGCTCGGCCCCGATACGGTCGCGGCGTTCATCGCCGAGCCCGTGGTCGGCGCCACCGCCGGCTGCGTGCCTGCGCCGGAGGGTTACTTCAAGGCGGTGCGCGAGATCTGCAACAGCCACGGCGCGCTCCTGATCCTCGACGAGGTGATGTGCGGCATGGGCCGCACCGGCACGCTGCACGCCTGGGAGCAGGAAGGCATCTCGCCCGACATCCAGGCGGTCGCCAAGGGCCTCGGCGGCGGCTATCAGCCGATCGGCGCGATGCTGGCCAGCGGCACGATCGTCGACACGGTGCGCAATGGCTCCGGCGCGTTCCAGCACGGCCACACCTATCTCGCGCATCCGCTCGCCTGCGCTGCCGCGCTCGAGGTGCAGAAGGTGATCAGCGAGGAGAAGCTGCTCGACCAGGTCAAGGAGCGCGGCCGTCAGCTCGAGCAGCGGCTGACCGAACGGTTCGGCAATCACCGCCATGTCGGCGACATCAGGGGCCGCGGCCTGTTTTGGGGTATCGAGCTGGTCGCCGACCGTGCCACGCGGCAGCCGTTCGATCCCAGGCTGAAGCTGCATCAGCGGATCAAGTCCGCGGCCTTCGCCGGCGGGCTCGGCTGCTATCCGTCGGGAGGCACCGCCGACGGCCAGCGCGGCGATCACGTGCTGCTCGCCCCGCCCTATATCGCGACATCGGGCGACATCGACATGATCGTCGAAAGACTGGGCGCTGCGGTCGACAGCGCGCTGAAGGATGTTGGTCACGGAGCATGATCCGGAAAAGTAGGCACCGGTTTCCCGCGACAGACGCGAAGCGTTTTGCGCAGGGATCATGCGCAAACATGAGGAGGAGGAGGAAGAAAACATGCTGAGGGGTATCATCACTCTAACCGTTCTCGCTGCGGGCATCGCGGGCGCAAGCGCGGCGACGCTCGACACCGTCAAGCAGCGTGGCACGCTGGTGTGCGGCGTCTCGACCGGCTTTGCCGGCTTCTCGGCGCCGGACTCGCAAGGCAACTTCAAGGGTCTCGACGTCGACTATTGCCGTGCGCTTGCCGCCGGCGTGCTCGGCGATCCCGCCAAGGTGCGTTACGTCGCGCTGACCGCGCAGAACCGCTTCACCGCGCTGCAGTCGGGCGAGATCGACGTGCTCTACCGCAACTCGACGCAGACCTTTCTGCGCGGCACCACGCTCGGGCTGCGGCAGGGACCGGTCAATTTCTACGACGGTCAGGGCTTTGTCGTGAAGAAGGACCTCGGCGTGAAGGAGCTGAAGGACCTCAAGGGCGCCACCGTGTGCGTCGCCCAGGGCACCACGCATGAAGTGACGCTCGGCGACTACGGCCGCGCCAACGGCATCGACTGGAAGCCGCTGGTGTTCGACCGCGTCGACACCATGTACCAGACCTTCTTCGGCGGCCGCTGCGATGCCATGACCCAGGACGCCTCCGCGCTCGCGGGCGCGGTCGCGACCGCAGCCCCGAAGGCCGATGATTATGTCGTGCTGCCGCAGACCATCAGCAAGGAGCCGCTCGGCCCGTTCACCCGCAACGGCGACGAGGTCTGGAGCGATATCATCACCTGGCTGCATTACGGGCTGATCGAGGCCGAAGAGCTCGGCGTCACCCAGGCCAATACCGACGAGATGGCGAAGTCGCAGGTCCCGGCGATCCAGCGCCTGCTCGGTGCGTCGGGCGATCTCGGTTCGCGCCTCGGCCTCGACAACAAATGGCTGGTCGGCGCGATCAAGGCCGGCGGCAATTACGGCGAGATCTTCGAGCGTAATGTCGGCAAGGCAAGCCCGCTGAAGCTCGAGCGCGGCCTCAACGCCACCTGGAGCAAGGGCGGGTTGATGTACGCGATTCCGTTCAAGTAAGTGCTCTTCGCCTCTCCCCGCCTGCGGGGAGAGGCCGGAACGCATCGCAAGATGCGTTCCGGGTGAGGGGGAGCCTCCGCGTACCCTCCTCTCACCTGTTATGACAATAGAGCCCCTCACCCCGACCCTCTCCCCGCGAAGAGCGGGGAGAGGGAGAGCACGAAACATCCATGCGCATCTCCCTGATTCACGCCTTGAAGCACTCGATCGTGCCGATTGAAGCATCGTTCGCACGACATTGGCCGGAGGCGCGGCTGATGAACCTGCTCGACGACAGCCTGTCGGCCGATCTCGCGCGCGACGGCAAGCTGACCGACCGCATGACCGAGCGCTTCCTCACCATGGGCCGCTATGCGGCAAGCACCGGCGCCAACGGCATTCTATTCACCTGCTCGGCGTTCGGGCCGTGCATCGAGGCGGTGGCGCGCGAGCACGCGCCGATGCCGGTGCTGAAGCCGAACGAGGCGATGATCGAACAGGCGGTGGCGAAGGGCCAGCGGATCGGCCTGCTCTCGACCTTCCCGCCGACCCTGGTCTCGATGCCGCCGGAATTCCCGTCGCAGGTCACGGTGGTGCCGAAGCTTGCCGAGGGCGCGCTGGCGGCGCTCGACCGCGGCGACCGCGCCGAGCATGACCGCATCGTGGTCGAGGCAGCCAGGGACTTGCGCGACTGCGACCTGATCGCGCTCGCGCAGTACAGCATGGCCCCGGCCGCCGAGCGCGTCGCCGAAGTCACTGGCCGCGAGGTGCTGACGACACCCGACAGCGCGGTCAAGAAGCTGAAGGCGATGCTGGGGATCAGCTAGGCGCGTCCATGATCGCCGGGTTCGGCGGTAGTGGCTTTTGGCCCGTAGCCGACAAATTAGTCTATCGATAATGTGCCGCGCGGCCTCGGCGGAGCTCGTGTGACGCCACCTTCTGACGTCACATAAGCTTTCCAGGCTGAGGCGGCCAACTTCCGGCCGAGACGAGGGCAACTGCTGATGCGAAATACCCCTTTCCTTGCGATGGCCGCCATCGTTGCTTTCCTCGCACCTGCAGCCGCCCAACAGGCCCCGCCTACGTCGTCGGCGAGCGCCTCCTCCGCGCAACTGACGCACAAGCTGAACGCCTATGTCGGGTGCATCAACCGTCTCTCGGCGCGCTCGTACGAATCCCGCGAACGCTACTTTTCCTGGGCCGCCAAGAATGGTCCCACCGGCAAGGAGCGGATCATCTACGGAACCTACACGATCTACGACACGTCCGACTGCAAGACGAGCGTCGCGGCTGCCAATGCAGCGGACCCGCACGACGCCGAGCTTGAGGCGGCCGCGAACGCGTATGTTGCGGCCGTCACCACGCTTGAGCCGCTGTTGAAGGAGGCGGACGACTACTACACCCAGGAAAATTACAAGGACGACAAGATGGCCAAGGGCAAGGCGCTGCATCCGCGCCTGGTCGCGGCCTGGGATGCGTTTGCCGGCGCCGACAAGGCGCTGCGCGCCGGCGTCGAGGCCATCAATGACAAGCGCGCCGCCGAGCAGCTGGCCGCGATCGAGGCCAGCGAAGGCCGTAAGTCGCACTACTATGTCGAGGCCCTGATGATCCAGGCCAAACGCGTGCTTCGCGCGCAGCAGGCCGACAAGCCCGACCTCAACGCGATAACCCAGGCGCTCAACGAGTATGAGGCCGCGGTGAAGGCAATGGACGAGGCCTCGGGCAAGGACGGCGACGCCAAGCTCGGCTCAATGTTCATCGGCAGCGCCAAATCATTCCTCACCACGGCGAAGCAGCTCATGCGCCGCGTTCGCGACAAGGTGCCTTACAGCTCCGGCGAGAAGATGATGCTGAGCAACGCCGGAGCCGGCTGGATGGTGGAAGGATCGCCGGCACGGTTGATGCGCGACTACAATCAACTCGTCGACAGCTACAACCGCGGCGCCCGCATCTGAATGACCGGGCCCGACACTGCGGTGCTGCCAGCGGAAGCGTAATCCACCGCGACACAGGAACCGCGGCGGATGACGCCTTGCGGCTCATCCGCCGTGCCGCGCCTACGCTCCTGCGTCGTGCACGTTCAGATCGACGCCTTGCGGGTCCCTGATCGTCGACACCGTGATCAGCGAGATCAGCGACAGCACCGCGATGTAGACGCCGACGCGCCAGGACTGGCCGTAGGTGCCGATGATCCACTGCGCGATCATCGGCGCGAAGGCGCCGCCGAAAATGGCGCCGAGCGCATAGCCGATCGAGACGCCGGAATAGCGCACCTTGGCCGGAAACAGCTCGGCATAGAGCGCCGCCTGCGGGCCGTAGGACAGGCCGAGCGCAATGGTGAGCCCGACGGCGCTGACGAAGAACAGCAAGAGGTTCTTGCTGTCGATCAAAAACCACATCGGCACCGCCCACAGCACCATCAGGGAGTAGCCGATCTGGAAGCAGCGCACGCGGCCTATTTTGTCGCCGAGGATGCCGCCGAGCAGCGTGAAGATGAACCAGCTCACGGCCGCGAGCGTGCCGATCAGCAGCAGCTGCTCCGACGGCATCTTCAGCGTGTTGGCGCCGTAGCTGATGATGAACGCGATCAGGATGTAGCCGGCCGCATTGTTGGCCATGAAGATCAGCGCGGTGCGCAAAATCTCCTTGCTGTGGTTGCGCATCAGGTCGCGGAGCGGCGCGGAGGATTCCTTGTGCCGCCGCTGCATCGCCTGGAACACCGGCGATTCCTCGACGGTGCGGCGGATCACGATGCCGACGACGATCAGCACGATCGACAGCAGGAACGGAATCCGCCAGCCCCACTCGATCATCGCCTGCTTGCCGAGCGTCGCGGTCAGCACCCACAGCACGCCGGTCGCCAGGATCATGCCGAGCGGCGTGCCGATCTGCGGGAACGAGCCGAAGAAGCTGCGCTTGTCGACGGGCGCCGATTCCACCGACATCAGCGCCGCACCGCCCCACTCGCCGCCGGCCGAGAAGCCTTGCAGGATGCGCAGGAGAATGAGGAGCGCCGGCGCCCAGGCGCCGATCTGCGCGTAGGTCGGCAGCAGGCCGACCAGCGCGGTCGCCGCCCCCATCAACAGCAGCGTGACGACGAGCATGTTCTTGCGCCCGAAGCGGTCGCCGAGATGGCCGCAGACGATGGCTCCTAACGGGCGGAACAGGAATGACAGGCCGAGCGTCGCGAACGACACGATCTGCGCCAGCAGCGGATTGTTCGCGTTCATCGGTGCGAAGAACAGCGCGCCGAACACCAGGCCCGCCGCCTGGGCGTAGACGAAGAAGTCGTACCACTCGATGGTGGTGCCGACGAGCGTCGCGGTGAGGACCTTGCGCTCCTCATCCGACAGTTCAGCGCCGCGCGAGCGCGCGGACATTTCGATGGACATGTCGCCTCCCCAAAACCCGTTCTTGAATCTGTTCTTGGCCGCGCGGGCGCGGTCGGCGGCAATGCGCCTGCCCGCACGGATGCTGGAGCCGGGATAGCAGAGCTTTCCGCGCCGCACGAGCAAAATAGTTGCAGTCGCAACGATACTCGACGGATTGTGCCTTGGGCCCCGGTTCCCGACCCCGCTACCTCGACCGCGATCGGCGGGCAGCCATCCCGAAACGCCGATTGTGCATCGCAACAAGATCGCTACGATGTGAGGATTCCCAAGAGGTTGCTAAGTGTCTGATATTAATGCTGATGCCTGGGTTTCCTCAGGCCACCGCCCGATGGGCTTTCCGGAATTCGTCGTCGTCATCGCCTCGATCATGGCGCTGAACCCGCTGGCGATGGACATGATGCTGCCGGCGCTGCCGAACATCCGCTCCGCGTTCCAGATCGCCGACGCCAACCGCCCGCAGATGGTGCTGTCGATCTTCCTGGTCGGCTTCGGGGTCGGCCAGTTCGTGATGGGCCCGCTGTCGGACCGCTTCGGCCGCCGCCCGGTGCTGCTCGGCGGCATGACCGTCTACACCATCGCCGGCCTGCTCGCGATCATGGCGCCCTCGTTCGAGACGCTGCTGCTGGCGCGCGCGCTGCAAGGGCTCGGCACCGCGGCGACCCGCGTGATCGCGACCTCGATCGTGCGCGACTGCTACGCCGGACGGCGGATGGCGAGCGTGATGTCGCTTGCGATGATGGTGTTCATCGCGGTGCCGGTGATCGCGCCGTCATTCGGCCAGGCGGTGATGCTGCTGACGCATTGGCGCGGCATCTTCGCGCTGCTGATGATTTATGGCGTGATCGCGCTGGCCTGGAGTGCGATGCGGATGCCGGAGACGCTGCCCAGGGAGCTGCGCAAGTCGCTGGCGATCCCGGAGGTCTTGTCCGCGTTCCGCCAGACCATCACCAATCGCCAGACGCTCGGCTATGCGCTCGCCGCCGGCGGCGTGCAGGGCTCGCTGTTTGCCTTCGTGTTCTCGTCGCAGCAGATCTTCACCGAGATCTTCAAGCTCGGGCATTACTTCCCGGTTGCCTTCGCGGCCTGCGCGGTCGGCGTCGCGATCGCCGGATTCCTCAATTCGCGCATCGTCGGCCGCATCGGCATGCGGGTGATCTCGCACGCCGCGCTGACCGGCTTTGCCGTGGTCGCCGGCGCGCTGTTCATAGCGGTGAAGACCGACACGCTGTCGCTGCCGCTGTTCATGGTGCTGTCGGGCCTGATGATGTTCGCGTTCGGGCTGATGATGGCGAATTTCACCGCGCTCGCGATGGAGCCGCAGGGCAAGATCGCCGGCACCGCCTCCTCGCTCTACGGCACCATCACCACCCTGCTCGGGATCGGCGTCGGCACCACGATCGGCCAGGATTACGACGGCACCCTGCTGCCGTTCGCGACCGGCTTCTTCCTCTGCACGTTGGCCGCGCTCGCCGTGGTGCTGGTGACCGAGAAAGGCCGGATGTTCCGGCCCCATCACCATCCGATTTGATCTTCGTAGCCCGGATGAAGCGAAGCGTAATCCGGGGTTCGTTATGCGGGCGACAGGGTCCCGGATTACGCTTCGCTCGATCCGGGCTACGATCCTGACGTGACCCAGCGTGTAGCCCGCATGAGCGGAGCGATATGCGGGGCTAACTGTTCCCGGATGTCGCTTCGCTCATCCGGGCTACGATTCTGAGATTGCGTCAGGCTTCGCGTGTCCGTCCGACCCGCGCCTGCGCCACTGCACGCCGCGTCGCCGCAAATCCCTCCATCCCGAGCTGCCACTGCAGGCCGACGATCGCGCCCTTGGTCGGCTGCAGCAGCGCGAGCGCGCTGAACAACGTCACCGGCAGCCAGATCGCGAGTTGCAGCCAGGCCGGCGGCGCGTAGTTCATCTCGAGCCAGAGCAGCGCCGGCACCACGACGTGGCCGACCACGACGATCACGAGATAGGCCGGGAAATCGTCCGCACGCTGCGGGGTGAAGTCCTCACCGCACGCTTCACAGTGATCGGCGACCTTGAGGAAGCGGCCGAACAGATGGCCGCGCCCACAGTTCGGGCACTTCATGGTGAAGCCGCGCCACATCGCCTTTGGCAGGGAAACCGTCTCGGTCATCGTCGTTTTCCTTCGGCCGTTGTCCTTGACCTGATCTGATCATCCATACAATATGCAAGTGTAACACCTACAATCAAAGACAAATTGCCAGATTGCATGGATTGGATCCCTACAGTTTCGGAATGGCACGGCCCGATGTTCCTGCGCATCGTCGATGCGCTGGCCGCCGACATCGCGAGCGGCCGGCTGGTGCGCGGCCAGCGGCTGCCGACTCATCGCGCGCTGGCCTCGGCGCTCGATATCGATCTGACCACGGTGACGCGGGCCTATGGCGAGGCGCGGCGGCGCGGACTGCTCGACGCCCGTGTCGGCCAGGGTACGTTCGTCTCGGAGACCACCGCGCGCGCCGCCTCCGACCTGCCTGCGCCCGTCAACATCGACCTGTCGATGAACCTGCCGCCGCAGCCGGTCGAAGCCAACCTCGATCTGCGCATCGCGCAGGGACTTGCGACCATCCGCTCCGAGGCCGGGTTCTCCGCCTATCTCGGCTATGCGCGTCCCGGCGGTACCACTGAGGAGCGCGAGGCCGGCGCTGCGTGGCTCGCGCCGCGCGTGCCGCAAGCCTCGGCCGACCGCATCGTGATCTATCCGGGTTCGCAGGCGATCATCTTCAACGCGCTGCTGGCGCTGACATCGCCCGGCGATGTCGTGGTGACGGAGGCGTTGACGTTTCCCGGCATCAAGGCCGCGGCGGCGCGGCTCGATGTCCGCCTGGTCGGCGTCGCCATGGACGTCGAGGGCGCGCGGCCCGAAGCGCTCGATGAGGTCTGCCGCAAGCACAAGCCGAAGGCGGTCTATCTGGTGCCGACACAGCAAAACCCGACCACGGCGACGATGAGCGCGATCAGACGCAAGGCGATCGCCGATATCATCAGCAAGCGCGGCTGCGTCCTGATCGAGGACGACGTCTACGGGCCGCTCGAACCGCAAATGGCGCCGATCGCAACCCTGATTCCGGAGCGCACCTACTACGCCGCGAGCATCGCAAAATGCATCGCGCCGGCCCTTCGCGTCGCCTATCTCCTGGCGCCCGATGCGAGCGCCGAGCAGCGCATGCGCGCCGGCATGCAGGCCACCATGCAGATGCCGCCATCGCTGATGGTCGCGCTGGTCACGCAATGGCTGCGTTCCGGCGTCGCCGCCGACATCATCCGCGCCATTCGCAACGAGGCAGCGGCGCGCCAGCAGCTTGCGACCCGCTTCCTCAAGGGCGTCACTTACGCGGCGCGGCCGGCCAGCCACCATCTCTGGATGCCGCTGCCGAAGCATTTCGACGGCACCGACCTGTTGTCGCATCTGATGCGCAACGGCCTCGCCGTGGTCGGCGAAGACGCCTTTGCGGCGGGCGAAGCCGCGCCGCGCGGCCTGCGCGTGTCGCTGGGCGCCGCGCGCAACCGCGCCGAACTGAGCCAGGCGCTGCAGGTGCTGTCGAATGCGGTGCGCACGCCGGTCGGCGCCACCCAAATCGTATAATTCCGGCGATCGCCGGGAATAAACTCGCTCCAAAATGATTATGGTGCGCGGGGGCGCACGCCGTTAAAACTCTGCGCTCAGGGCATCAGGCAGGGGCAGGCTTTTCAATGTCATGCGGATATGATCGGGCAGTCCACCGTGCTGTGCTGACGCTTCGCGGGGCAGTGACCGCGATCGGTTGTCTTGCAGTTGTCATATCAGGCGCGGCGCGCGCCTCCGATGCCCCTGCCCCGGTGCCGGAAAAACTCGAACGCATCACCTCATTTTTTGACAACGAGGTTGCGACAGGAAAAATTCCGGGCGCGGTCATCCTGATCCAGCAGCACGGCAAGCCGGTCTATCTGAAGACCTTCGGATATCGCGACGTCACGACCAAATCGCCGATGCGGCCGGACACGATGTTCGCGCTGCATTCGATGACCAAGCCGATCACCAACACCGCCGCGATGATGCTGGTCGACGAGGGCAAATTGTCGCCGCAGGATCCGCTGTCGAAATACATCCCGGCCTTCGCCGACATGAAGGTCGCGATCGAACCGGACGGCGGAAACGATCCGACCAAGGTTGAGCTGGTGCCGCCGATCCGGCCAGTGACCATTGAAGATATCATGCGGCACACTTCGGGCATCACCTACGAATATATCGGCGCCGACTGGATCCAGAAGATCTACCGCGCAGGCCACCTGTTCGACGGAAAATTCGACAACAAGGAATTCGTGGCGCGGCTGGCCAAGCTGCCGCTGTCGCGGCAGCCCGGCACGCTGTGGCGTTACGGTCATTCCACCGACGTGCTCGGCCGGGTGATCGAGATCGTCTCGGGCAAGACGCTCTATCAGTTCGAGAAGCAACGCATCTTCGATCCCCTGGGGATGAACGACACCAGATACGTGCTCGACGCCGAGACCGAACGGACACGGCTGGCGGAGCCGCTGCCCTCGGACACGATCCTGATCGAAGGAGAGAACGACCGGCGCGCGCATCCGGAGTGGGAATCCGGCGGCGGCGGCCTGGTCTCGACCATCCTCGACTATGCACGCTTCGCGCAGATGCTGCTCAATGGCGGCGAGCCCGACGGCAAGCGCTATCTGAGCCCCGCCGCGTTCAAGACCATGACGACGGATCATATCGGGCCGGGCTCCGGCGTCGGCCGCGACTACTGGTACTTCCCCGGCGACGGCTTTGGTTATGGCTATGGCATTGCCGTGCGCACCGATCCCGGCATCGCCAAACCGCCGCCGCCGGGCTCGATCGGCGAGTTGAAGTGGGACAGCGGCAGCGGCACCTATTTCGGCGTCGATCCGAAGCTCGACATGATCTACATCATGCTCGAGCAGACCCAGAACGAGCGCCAGCGCATCACGCCCGCGTTCCGCAAGCTGGTCTACGACGCGTTCAGCCCGGACTGAGTTCCGTCACCCTCGTCTATTGCCGCGACCCGTTTCCTGCCTGCGCCGTGCTGCGGCCGCGATCAGGCTTGCGGTGCATTCGTTGCAGACGAACCCGCACTCATCCGTAAACAGGCCGATCCGTACATCGAGGCCGATCGCATCATCGTCGACGATCCCCTCGATCATGCCACCGCAGCACACGCATTGGTGGCGTGACGCCAATTCCCGTTCCATGACGCGCTCTCCAGCCGTCGCAGCTTCCCTCCTGCTGCTTCCCTCACGCTATATACTATCGTATATATCGAGACGACAAGGCAGGCGGGTGAACAATCCGGTCGGGAACCCTGCAGACAACAAAGATCGACCGGAGACGATCGCCAAGAAAATCCTGCCTGGTCCAACCAGGTTCATTGAGGAAACGCGATCATGATAAAGAACAATGGCGACGCGGGACGTCCGCGCGCAACGGGAGAACTGCTCAAGATCCGCCGCGCATCGCTACCCAGCGCCTCGGCCATCGTCCTTGCGCTTGGCATAGCCGGCGCGGCGCGCGCCGAAACGGCTCCGGTCGGCGTTCCCGACAAGAGTTTTCCGGAGAGCGTGACCTCGACCTCCGACGGGACGCTTTATGTCGGCAGCTTCAACCATGGCGGCGTGACCAAGATCTCGGGCGGCAAGGCCGAGCAACTGGTCAAGCCGGGCGCCGCCGACAGCCGCTCGACGCTCGGCGTGCTCGCCGACGAGAAGAGCGGCACGCTCTATGTCTGTTCCAACGACATCAGCGCGATGGGCGTGGCCGGGCCGAGCGACACCAAGGGCGCCTGGCTGAAAACCTTCGATCTCAAGAGCGGCGCGCCGAAGGGCAGCTTTGCCTTGAGCGATCCGAAATCGTTCTGCAACGACATCGTGGTCGGTGCCGACGGCACCGCCTATGTGAGCGATTCCTTTGCGCCGTTCGTCTACAGCCTGAAGCCGGGCGGCACGGCGCTGGCGACGTTCGCGACCGATCCGCAGCTCGCGCCCGCCAAGGACGGCGTCGGGCTCGACGGCATCGCGATCGGCGCCGACGGCAATCTCTACGTCACGACCTTCATTCCGGCCAAGCTGTTCAGGATCGAGATGAAGGACGGCAAGGCCGGCGCCGTGACCGAGCTGAAGCCGTCGCGGCCGCTCGACCACGCCGACGCGCTGCGGGCCCATGGCGGCGGCTTTCTGCTGATTGAGGGCAACGGCAAGCTCGACAAGATCACGGTGAAGGGCAGCGAGGCCACCATCGACACCATCAAGGATGGCCTCGCCGAACCGGTCTCGGTGACGCAGGTCGGCGATGTCGGCTGGGTCGCCGAAGGCAAGCTGTCCTATGTGATCGGCGACAACAAGGGCAAAGACCCCGGCCCGTTCAAGCTGACGCCGATCGCGCTGCCGAAGTAAACGCGTGACTCGTCATGGCCGGGCTCGTCCCGGCCATCCATGTCTTCTTTTGCAGAAGCCAAGACGTGGATGCCCGGGCCAAGCCCGGGCATGACGGATGCGGAAACCTCCTGCGCCACGCCCCTTCATGCGCTAGATCACGTAAAACCCGTGCGTGCCGTCGCGGCGAAGCTGGTCGACGAGGCCGTACTCCCAATCGAGATAGGCCTGCATGGCCTTTTCCGCGACACCCGTGCCTTCATAGGGCCGCCGGTAGCGGTGCGCGGGATCGGGCCGCGGCACGACGCGCGGCGGCCCGACTTCGAGCGGGCCGCCATAGCCGCCGTCGAGCACGCAGACCTCCCAGCCCATCTGCGCGAGCCAGGACGCCGTCATGTCGGCGCGGATGTTCTTGTCGTCGGTCAGCACGATGCGCGCGCCGCGCACGGGCGCGGCCATGTCGATTTCCTGCACCAGCTGGCCGCCGGCATAGTGGCGGAAGCCGGCAAGATGACCGGCCGTGTATTCCTCCGCATCGCGCACGTCGAAGCGATACAGCGTACGGTGCGCGTCCTCGTCCAGCGCGACGAGTTCATCGATCCCGATGTGACGGACGCCGGCGCGATAGGCGACGTCGCGCGCATTGTCGCCTGCGCCCTCGAACGGACCGATGCCGCCGCGCTTGCCGGCGCCGTGCTCGAGATCGTGCTTCGCCAGCGTCCAGCCGATCGTGCCGTTGCGCAGCGCCCGCACCTTGTTGGGCAGTCCGGCATTGATCAGCGACTGCGTGCCGATGATCGAGCGGGTGCGGCCGGCGCAGTTGACGATGATGGTGGTGTCGGGATCCGGCGCCGCGCCGCCGGCGCGCAGCACCAGCTCGGCGCCGGGCACGCTGACCGAGCCCGGGATGTTCATGGTGGCATATTCGTCGAAGCGGCGGACGTCGAGGATCGCAATGTTGGCCTTGTCCGAGATCAGCGCGGCGACCTCATCGGCGCTGAGTGACGGCGTGTGCCTGCGCGACTCGACCAGCTCGCCAAAGGCCTTGGCGTAGGAATTGACGTCCTCGAACACCTCGTAACCGGCCGCCTTCCAGCCCTGCAAGCCGCCGGCAAGCGCCGCGACGTTGCTGTAGCCCAGGGTGCGCAACTCGGCAGCCGCGGCAGCGACCAGGCCCTCGCCATTGTCATAGAGCACGATCGGCACGTCCTTGCGCGGCAAGCGCAGTTCGGCTTCGAACGCGATCCGGTCCGCCGCCATGTTGGCGGCAAACAGCGGATGGCCGGTGGCGAATTCCGCCTCGTGCCTGACGTCAAGCAGCGCGATCTCCTGGCGCAGCAGAAGCGTTGCACGGATGTTCTGGGGCGTGATGGAAGAAACTGTCATGAGATGCTGGCCTTTATGCTGGCCTTGGGCGGGACATGCGCAGCCTGCTCTAGGCCGAAATCGCGCGCCGTCAATAGCCTTAACCCGCCCGCAACCCCGATCTTCACGGGAAGGGGTTGCGGGAACGAAAGTCTGTCATCCCGCTTTGCCCAACCGGGGCGCGCTTGCTACGTTCCATCGGCTCCGTTGGCGCCCGATCAGGCCTTCCGGACAAGAGAAGGCAGCGGGGCCAGCCTGAAGTTCTGGGAGGATGACCATGAGATCAGTCGGAAATGAACCATTGTCGCGTCACGCCCTCGCTTTCGTGCTGGCCGGCGGACGCGGCAGCAGACTTCAGGAGCTCACCGACAGGCGCGCCAAGCCGGCGGTGTATTTCGGCGGCAAGTCCCGCATCATCGATTTCGCGCTCTCCAATGCGGTGAACTCCGGCATCCGTCGCATCGCGGTGGCGACCCAGTACAAGGCGCACAGCCTGATCCGGCATCTGCAGGGCGGCTGGAACTTCTTCCGCCCTGAGCGGAACGAGAGTTTCGATATCCTGCCCGCAAGCCAGCGCGTCTCCGAGACGATGTGGTATGTCGGCACGGCGGATGCGGTGTATCAGAACATCGACATCATCGAGGCGCACGGCACCAAGTACATTCTGGTGCTGGCCGGCGACCATGTCTACAAGATGGACTACGAGATCATGCTGAAGCAGCATGTCGAAAGCGGCGCCGACGTCACGGTCGGCTGCCTCGAGATGCCGCGCGCGGAATCCTCTGGCTTCGGCATCATGCATATCGACGAGACCGGCCTGATCCAGTCGTTCCTGGAGAAGCCGGCCGATCCGCCGCCGATGCCCGGCAAGCCCGACAAGTCGCTGGCCAGCATGGGTATCTATGTCTTCAATTCGGAATTCCTGTTCGACGAATTGCGCCGCGATGCCGCCGACCCGAACTCGGCGCACGATTTCGGCAAGGACATCATCCCCTATATCGTCAAGCACGGCCGCGCGATCGCGCATCAGTTCAACGATTCCTGCGTCCGCTCCGGCGACGATCCGCGCGCCTACTGGCGCGATGCCGGCACCGTCGACGCCTATTGGGGCGCCAACATCGATCTCACCGACGTGGTGCCCGAGCTCGACCTCTACGATCGCTCGTGGCCGATCTGGACCTATGCCGAGATCACACCGCCAGCCAAGTTCGTCCACGATGAGGAAGGCCGCCGCGGCCAGGCGGTCACCTCGCTGGTCTCGGGCGCCTGCATCATCTCGGGCGCGTCGCTGCGACGCTCGCTGCTGTTCACCGGCGTCCACGTCAATTCCTACGCCAATGTCGAGAGTGCGGTGATCATGCCCTATGTGAATGTCGGCCGCGGCGCGCGGCTCAGAAACGTCGTGATCGATCGCGGCGTGCGGATTCCGGAAGGGCTCGTCGTCGGCGAGGATCCCGCATTCGACGGCAAGCGCTTCCGCACCACCGAGAACGGGATTACGCTGATCACGCAGGCGATGATCGACAGGCTCGAGACATGACGCAACTGCGCGTCCTCGCGGTCGCTTCGGAAGTCTACCCGATCGTCAAGACCGGCGGCCTCGCCGACGTGGTCGGCGCGCTGCCGGCGGCGCTGCAGCAGCATGGCGTCACGACGCGAACGCTGGTGCCCGGCTATCCCGACGTGCTCAAGGCGCTGGCTTCGGCGGAGACGCTGCTGCACTGGCCGGAATTCTACGGCGGGCCGATCCGCGTGCTCGGCGGCGCGCGTGACGGCCTCGATCTGTTCGCGCTCGACGCGCCGCATCTCTATGCGCGCCCCGGCAATCCCTATGTCGGTCCCGACGGACGCGACTGGCCGGACAACGGCATCCGCTTTGCCGCGCTGTCGCGGATGGCAGCGGAGATCGGCCAGGGCGCGATCACTTCCTTCGTCCCCGACATCGTACATGCGCATGACTGGCAGGCGGGCCTCGCACCGGCCCTCCTGCATTACGCCGGGCAACCGCGGCCGGGCACGGTGATGACCGTGCACAACCTCGCCTATCAAGGACAGTTCTCGCCGGACATGCTTGCCGCGTTCGGCCTGCCGGGCGAATCCTACGCGCTGCAAGGCGTCGAATATTACGGCACCATCAGCCTGTTGAAGGCCGGCCTGCAATTCGCCGACCGCATCACCACGGTGTCGCCGACCTATGCGCGGGAGATTCAAAGCGACGAGGGCGGCATGGGGCTCGGCGGCCTGTTGCGCGAACGCGCCGACGTGCTGAGCGGCATCCTCAACGGCATCGACATATCAGTGTGGAATCCGGCCACCGATCCCGACATCGCGGCGCGCTTCAGCGCCGCGCAGCCGGCGGAGCGCGCGGTGAACAAGGCGGCGCTGCAGCGGCGCTTCGGGCTTGATCCCGCGCCGGATGCGATGCTGCTCGGCGTCATCAGCCGGCTGTCATGGCAGAAGGGCCTCGACCTGCTGCTGGAGAACATCCCGACGCTGCTCGGCGAAGGCATTCAGCTCGCGCTGCTCGGCAGCGGCGACCGCGACCTGCAGGATCGCTACGCCGCGCTGGCGCACGAAAATCCCGGACGGATCGCGGTCGTGATCGGCTACGACGAGGCGCTGGCGCATCTGATCCAGGCCGGCGCCGACGCGCTCGCGGTGCCGTCGCGCTTCGAGCCGTGCGGCCTCACCCAGCTGTGCGCGCTGCGCTACGGCGCGGTTCCTGTTGTCGCCAATGTCGGCGGCCTTGCCGACACCGTGCTCGACTTCGACGAAGTCGCGATCACCGGCGATGCGCCGACCGGCGTCAAGTTCGCACCCGTGACTTCCGATGCGCTCGCCCACGGCTTGCGCAAGGCGAACCTGCTGTTCAACGACAAGGTGACCTGGCGCCGGCTGCAACAGGCCGGCATGGCCACCGATGTCTCCTGGCACAATCGCGCCGGCCGCTACGCCGCGCTCTATCGCGAGCTCGCGACGACGCGGCGCTAAGCCGCCGCGATCAATTCAGCAGATCGCAGGACGCGACGCGGTTGATGTCCGCCAGGCGCCGGTCGGGATTTCCCTTGAGATCAAGGCTTGCGACGAGATCGAGCAGCCGGCCATAGGCGCGGTCGGCGACTGCGACGGGCAGCGGCTCCTCGTCGAAAGTTTCGACGTAATTGCCGACGAGACCGCTCAGCAACCGGCAAACGCCGCGCTGCTCCGGGTCGTCCCTGCTGAGGATCTCGAGTTTTTGCTGGAAGGTCCTGAAGGTTCGCAACCCGTGGGGCTGTTGCGAAAGCCAATTGTGCAAATCAGGATACAGATCGGTCATATCAGCCTCTTCAAAATGGAGAAGAAGCTACCGGCTTATACAGCCGATCATGGTTCCGCGCCATCGCGATTTTTGCATGCATCCCCTGCCCTGCTGCGCAGGCCATGTCATTGGACCGGCATGTCCGCCGACTAAAGTCGCGCGAGCGCCGGCAAAATTCTGTAGCGCGCGATCTCGTGCGGATAGTCGCCGCGATTGGCGAGCAGCACGATGCCGAGCCTGCGCGCCGGCACCAGCCCGACATAGGCTGAGGCGTTATTGAGACCGCCCGGCTTGTCGATCACGGTGACGCCGTCCAGCCGCACATGCTCCCACGCCATCGCCTGGCCGAACTTTTCGTCGACGCGAAAGCTCTCATGTTCGGTCATCTGCAAGGCCGCGCGCAATTCGGGATCGATCACCGCGCCGTCGAGGCAGGCGCCCAGCAATATGCCGAGATCGCGCGCCGATGAGAACATCTGGCCGGTGCCCGGAAAATCATAATAGCGCTGCTGATTGCCGGGCTGACCGATCGCCGTGCCGTCGTGGGAGTAGCCCTGAACCACACGCCGCATCATCTCGGGCGCCATCGTCGCACGGTCGTCCTCGCTGCGGTCCGGAACGAAGGTCGACGTCATGCCGAGCGGCTTGAGGATTCGGCTCCCGATCAACGTCGCGATTGGCATGTCATAGCGCCGCTCCAGCACCAGTTGCAGCAGCACATAGCCGGCATGGCTGTAGATGCGCTGCTTGCCCGGCTGTTCGCCCGCCGGTGGAGTCCATACATTGAGCATCGCGATGAACTGATCGCGGCTGAAGGTGCCGACCGGCCATGGCGGATGGTCGGTCGGCAGCAGCAGGCCTGACGTATGATTGACGAGCTCGCCGATGGTGATGCGGCTGACGTAGTCGCCATGCAACTCGGGCAGATATTTCGTGACGGGATCGTCCAGCCGCAATTCACCACGCTCCGTGCCGAGCGCGACCAGCGTCGCCTCGAACAGCTTACGCAACGAGGCGAGGTTGAACAGCGTGTCCCGGGTGACCGGTCGCTTCGCCGCTGCGTCAGCGAAACCGTAGTTGAAGAAGGCGACCCGGCCGCCGGCATAGACCGCCGCGGCGAGGCCGCCCGGGTCGGCCGCAGTCGCGGTCGGCGCGAGTTCCGTCGTGACGATATCCCCGATCTGCGCATCCATGTCGGAATCCGCACGCGCGATGCCAAGCGCGCCAACAGCGACGACGAGCAGGACGGCCGCGATCCGGACGGTGAGCCATTGTTTCATGGAGAATGAAATCGGTGTTGCGATGTGACCCGCGGGCGGGTCTGTTCACCATCGCGAGATGGCAACATCACGATCCTAGCGGTGGAACCAATGCGTTCGAATTCACGATTACGCGTCTTGCGCCGTTACCATCCCGGCCGGGAAGGGGCGGCCCGATCGCTGTTCCGGTGGTCACTTCCGGAAGCCGCGATCGCGACCGCCCTCCCACTCCAGCCACGGTGCGGGAACTGCAATCGAACAAACAAATGCGGGACGTTTGAAAATGACGGGAGTGGGCTTCGACGAAACGGCGAGATCGGCGCTTGCCGATCGGGCCAAGGATATTTCTGACTTCGTCACATTCCGCTCCCAACCGGGGACGTTTCTTTCTAGCAACAATTCGTCAATCGAAGGTTGCATAGGCCGATTGGATTCGATTTTCAAGACACGGTCGTCCGCGACGTTTTGTCCTGTTCCAGATGCCGGATACGCGCGATGGCTGCTTAAGCATCGGTTAACCATCGATGCGCGGCGCGAGACCTATGTGGCGCGCGCGAGCGGACGATCGACCGCGGCAACGACGCCAATAGCAGCACGAGACAGACGCAGAGCAGCACGATGTCCTTGAACAGGAACTCGCCGGCCAGGTTCCAGGCCATCGGATCGGTCGACAGGCTCCATTTGACCACCCCGGGAGTCGTGAAGAAGAACGACCACGTCACCGCGAAAGTGATGACACCCATCAGCGAGCCGATCGCTGAGAGAAGCGGGCTGAACGCGCCGGCGGCGAGCAGCACCGCGATGCCGAACTCGGTGACCCCGAGCACATAGGCCTCGCCCCGGAGGCCGAACATCGACAGCCACGAGACGAAAGGACTGTTGCTGATGAACTGCGCGATGCCTTGCGCCGATTGCAGCGTGAATTTCTGCATGCCGAACGACACGAAGATCACGACCATGACCCAGCGCAGGATCGCGAGCGGACGATAAGGCCCCTCGCCCTGTTCGGCGATGTTGAACGACAGATTCATGCTGATGTTTCTTCCCTCGCTGCGATGCCACCATCGGCCGTCGTTACGGCGTTCGTGGCAGGACTACGCAGCGCGCGCCGCGCGCGTTACGCGCGGGACAACGTCTCGCCTTCACGATGATGTGCGGATGAGATGAGGAATAATCGCTGCGAGAGATGTCTTCGGCGAAGCCGCAGAGCGCGCCGCGCCGGCCTCAGGCGCGCTGGCGCAGCGGCCGCGCGGCGTCCTTTGCCGGCACCGGCATGGTGAAGCCGTACAGGAACAGGTCCACCACCATGTCGGCGAACTCCCCTGGATCGATCCCGCCCTTTGGGTCGTACCAGGTGTGGCTGAAGTTCAGGATGCCGAACAGCATCATGCTGTAGATCTTCTTGGTCCGCTTGACGATCTTGCCTTCCTTGTCGAGTTTGACCAGAAGGTCCGAGACCGTGTCGACGAGCTGGCGCTCCAGCGCCTTGATCGCATCCTGCTCGGTCTCGCCGAGGAACGAGAGGTCGTTGAGGATCACGCGCTGCTCGTCGCTCGAACGCGCATTCAGCGCAACGATGGCCTGGATCGCGGCGCGGAACTGCTCCAGCGTCGTCGCCTTTTCGGCCATCGCCGCCTCGACGTCGGCGATCATCTCGCGGATATGGGCGTCGAGGATCGCGAACAGGATCGCTTCCTTGGAATCGAAATAATGGTACAGCGCGCCGCGCGACAGCTTGCAGGCATCCGCAAGGTCGGCGATCGAGGCACGCATATAGCCCTGCCGCGCGAACAGGCCGCAGGCCGTGGTGAGAATGCCCTGCTGAATCTCGTCGTAATTCTCTGAGCGCGTCCGCGCCATTGCCGTCTCTCTCGTGCACCGTCGGCGCCGCCGGAATCGGGCGACTGCCGTCTCTCTATACTACCGCCGCCCCACGCTCTCCTCCCCTTTGCGGGCACCATCCACCAGAACTCTTCGATCGCCCACGATGACACGACCTGCGTCAAAAAATAATTTGAACGACCGGTCGGATTATATTAGACTGCCATCCATCAAGCAAGCGGATTGCGCACGCCGGGACCAACCCGGCGGCATCGCGGGAGGTTGCGCGTGGATTCTCAGAGGATCGATGCTGTCGTGATCGGAGCCGGTGCCGGCGGGCTGTGCGCCGCGGCGCGCCTTGCCCATGGCGGGCTGCACACGCTCGTCGTCGACGACAAGGACCGGCTCGGCGGGCGCGCCTCGACCGAGGAGATCGACGGCTTCAAGGTCAATATCGGGGCGATCGCGATCGAGTTCGGTGGCGTGTTCGAGGAAACCTTCCACACCGTCGGCGCTCCGCTCGACATCCGCGCGCCGGAGCCCGCGAGCTCGTTCTTCATCGACGGCAAGGTGATCGATGTCGGCCGCGGCGGCTGGTCGCTGCTGCTCGGCCAACTGACCAAGCAAGCCTCGCGCATCCTGGAGAAATTCGCCGACGCCCGCTCCGGCAATCTGCCTGACGGGCGGCAATCGACCGAAGACTGGCTGAAGGGCTACACTAGCAATGCCACGGTGCACGCGCTGTTCCGCAATCTCTGCGCGGCGATCTTCGCCTGCAACGCCGCCGAGCTGCCAGCCCGCGCCTTCCTCACTTATTTCACCAGCAAGGGCGCCTTCAAGAAGTTCGGCTTCTGCCCGCAGGGCACGATCGGCGTCTGGAACAGTCTCGGCAACGCTGTCAGGCGCAATGGCGACATCTGGCTCGGAACGCCGGCGACGACGATCCACACTGCCAACGGCAAGGTTGAAGGCGTCACCGTGCTCAGGAACGGCGAGCGGGTGCGGATCGACACCGATCTTGTCATCAGCAATGCCGGACCAAAGGCCACGGTCGCGCTTGCCGGCAGCGAGGCGTTCCCGGCGGACTACATCGCCAAGGTGAAGAACGACCTTCGCCCGGCCGCCAACATCGTCATCAATGTCGCGAGCCGCGAGCCGCTGATCAATCATCCCGGCATCGTCACCTTCGGCAAGACGCGCCGGCTCTGCAACATGGCTAACCTCAGCGCCACCTGTCCGGAGCTCGCTCCATCAGGTTGGCATCTCTATGTCGCCTACGCGGTTCCGGTGCCGGCGCTCGGCGATTTCGACTCCGATGCGGAGGTCGCGCTCGCGCTCGAGGATCTTCGCGAGCAGTTCGCGAATTTCGACCAGGCCAGGATCCTGTCGATCCGGGTGATGCGCGACGACTGGCCGGCGCAACGCAGCTGCGCCGGCTACGATCTGCCGCGCGAGACCGGCATCGAGGGCCTGTGGTGCGTCGGCGACGCGGTGAAGCAATATGGCAATGGCGGCACCCAGGCCTGCGCCGAGACCGCGAAGCTCGTCACCGATGCGATCCTCGCCGCGCGTCCGCGCTTATCGGCCAGCCGGATCTGAGCACGATGCCGACGACCATCCCGCATCCGACACCGCAACGAGCGCCAGTCGCCGTGCCACAGCGGCAGGGCCTGCTCGAATTCCGCAACATCCGGATCGTCTACGACAATGCGATCGAGGCGATCCGCGACGTCTCGATCGCGGTGCCCGAGGGTCGCATCGTCGCCCTGCTCGGCTCCAACGGCGCCGGCAAATCGACGCTGCTGAAGGCGATGTCCGGCATCCTCTATACCGAGGAAGGCGTGATCGAGAACGGCAGCATCCGCTTCCGCAATGACGAGGTGCATCGCCTTGCGCCGGACGAACTGGTCCGCCGCGGCATCGTGCAGGTGCCGGAGGGCCGCCGCGTGTTCGCGGCACTCACCATCGACGAGAACCTGCAAATGGGCGGCTACACGAGGACCAGCGCCGAGGCGCGCGAGCGCCGCGACAAGGTGTTTGCGCTGTTTCCGCGGCTATATGAGCGGCGCGACCAGATCGCCGGCTACATGTCCGGCGGCGAGCAGCAGATGCTCGCGATCGGCCGCGCGTTGATGACCGATCCCGTGCTGCTGGCGCTCGACGAACCATCGCTCGGCCTCGCGCCGCTGATCATCGACCGCATCTATGACGTGATCGTCCGGCTGCGCGACGAACTGAAGATGACGGTGCTGCTGGTCGAGCAGAACGCGCAGCGCGCACTCGATATCGCCGACTACGGCTACATCCTGGAGACCGGCCGCGTCGTGCTCGACGGCACAGCAGCGAGGCTCACCGCCAACGAGGACGTCCAGGAATTCTATCTCGGCGTCTCCTCCACGGGTCGCAAGAGCCTGCGCGACGTCAAGCACTACAAGCGCCGCAAGCGGTGGCTGTCGTGACCGCGCTGCTCACGGTCGAAAATCTGTCAAAGCGCTTCGGCGGCCTGCAGGCGGTCGCCGATGTCAGCCTGCGCGTCGCGCCCGGCGAGATCTGCAGCGTGATCGGTCCGAACGGCGCCGGCAAGACCACGCTGTTCAACATGATCTCGGGCGTGCTTCGGCCAAGCGGCGGCCGCATCAGCTTCGACGGCATTGACCTCTCGACGATCTCGCCGTGGAAATTCGCCGCGGTCGGCATCGGCCGCACCTTCCAGAATCTCGCGCTGTTCAAGCACGGCACCGTGGTCGAGAACATCCTGACCGGCCGCCACACCCATCTGCGCTCGACCGTGCTCGATGCGGTGTGGTTTTACGGGCGTACCCGCAAGGAGGAGATCGCGGCACGGCAGCGTGTCGAACACATCATCGAATTCCTCGAGATCGAGCATATCAGGGACGCCGTGGTCGGCACGCTGTCCTACGGCCAGCAAAAGCGCGTCGAGCTCGCCCGCGCGCTCGCCTGCGAGCCGAAGCTATTGCTGCTCGACGAGATGGTCTCCGGCATGAACCAGGAGGAGACCGAGGACATCGCGCGCTTCGTGCTCGACATCCGCGACGAGCTCGGCATCACCGTCGTGATGATCGAGCACGAGATGCGCATCGTGATGGACATCTCCGACCGCGTCCATGTGCTGAACTTCGGCCGCAAGATCGCCGAAGGCACGCCCGGCGAGATCAGGCGCGATCCGGCGGTCGCGGAGGCCTATCTCGGCAGCCAGCGCACTGACGCGATGGCGAAGGCGGGCGCTTGATGTCGACGCTGGACAGCCTGCGCACCGCTCATCCGCCGCTGCAAGCGAGCGCGCCGCGCAACCCGCCGGCGACCGGCGCCGACGCGTTGCAGGCTGCGCTTGCGGATGCCGCCATCACCATCCCGCAATTGCTGCGGCAGCGCGCCACCATGCACGGCGAGGCGATGGCGCTGCGCGAGAAGGACTACGGCATCTGGAATCCCTATTCCTGGCGGCACTATTACGACACCGCGCGCGCGGTGGCGCTCGGCCTGCTCTCGCTCGGCATCAAGCCGGGCGACCGGATCGCCATCGCCGGCGAGAACACGCCGGAATGGTTTTACGCCGATCTTGGTGCGCAGATGATCGGCGCGGTCGCGGTCGGCATCTATCCGACCAATCCCTGGGTCGAGCTGCAATACATCGTCAAGCATTCGGGCGCCCGCATCGTCGTCACCGGCGACCAGGAGCAGACCGACAAGGTGCTCGACGCGATGGCGGGCAATGGCGGCCTGCCGGACCTCGAGGCCATCGTCTGCATCGACATGAAGGGCCTGCGGCATTACCGGCAATCGGAGCTGATGTCGTTCGCCGCATTGTGCGAGCGCGGCAGGGCCTACGCGCAGCAGAACCCGGAGGCCGACGCCACGCTCGACCGCCTGATCAGCCAGGGCGCGCCCGACGACGTCTGCATCCTCGTCTACACCTCGGGCACGACAGGTCCGCCCAAGGGCGCGATGCTGACCCATCGCAATCTCGTCTACGCCGCCTATGCCTACGCCAGGACCGTCGGCATTGCCGACAAGCCGTTCGAGGCGGTGAGCTATCTGCCGCTGTGCCACGTCGCGGAGCGCTGCTACGGCACCGTGACGCATCTCGTACTCGGCGGCACCGTCTCGTTCGCCGAATCGATCGACACGGTCGCAATCAACATCCGCGAGATCGCACCGACCTTCTTCGTCGGCGTGCCCCGCATCTACGAGAAGCTGCAGCAGGGCTTTCTGTTCCGCCTCGGCGAGAGCGGTCGCCTGCGCCAGAGCTTCACCAGGGCCTGTCTCGCCTGGGGCCGCACGCTGTCCGACCGTCGACAGACCGGCAACGACAATTGGCTCGATCGCGCCGCCTACGGGCTGCTCTATCTCCTGATGTTCCGCAATTTGCAGCGCCATCTCGGCTTCGCCTACAGCCGGCACCGGCTCTGCGCCGGCGCCTCGATCTCGCCGGAGACGCTGCGCTTCTTCGACATCATCGGCCGCCCGGTGTCGCAAGGCTATGGGCTCACCGAGAGCGGCGGCGTCGCCTTCATCCAGACTGAAAGCCATCATCGGATCGGCGGCTGCGGCGTACCGCTGCCGCAGACCGAATGGAAGTGTGACACCGACGGCGAGATCCTGCTGCGCAACCCGGGCGTCTTCAAGGGCTACTTCCTCGACGAGAAGGCCTCGACCGCCTCGCTGGAACACGGCGGCTGGCTGCGCACCGGCGACATCATCGAGATATTGGACAATGGCGAGATCGCCGTGGTCGACCGCAAGAAGGCGATCATCATCACCGCCGGCGGCAAGAACATCGCGCCGTCCGAGATCGAGAACGCGCTGAAGGATTCCGAGTTCATCAAGGAAGCGATCGTGGTCGGCGAGGCCAAGAAGTATCTCGGCGCCATCATCCAGGTCGATTACGACAATGTCGGCCGTTGGGCACGCGACCGGGCGCTCGCTTACACCAACTACAAATCGCTGTCGCAGCTTCCCGAAGTGAATGAGCTGGTCGAGCGCGTCGTCAACGAGACCAACAAGCGGTTCGCGCGGGTCGAGAACATCAGGCGGTTCGCCATCCTGGAAAAGGAGCTCGACCATGACGACGGCGAGCTGACCGCCACGCAGAAGGTACGTCGCGCCATGATCGAGAAGAAGTTCGCCCGCGAGCTCGCGATCATCTACCGGGCGGAGGGCTGAATGCAGTATCTGATCCAGCTGCTGATCTCGGGGCTCGCGATCGGCGCGATCTACGGCCTGATCGCGATGGGCTTCGCTGTGATCTACAAGTCGACCGGGTTGGTCAATTTCGCCCAGGGCGAGATGACCATGATCACCGCCTATATCGCCTGGACGATCTCGACCACGGTCAGCGGCAATGTGTTCGTCGTCGCGGTGGGCGCGATTCTCGCCGCTGTTCTGCTCGGGCTCATCATCGAGCGGCTCGTGATGCGGCCGATGCTGGGCGAGCCGGTATTCGCGACCGTGATGGTCACGATCGGGCTCGCCGTGATCCTGCGCTCCGCCATCAACTTCATCTGGGACGCCTATCCGCACGGCCTCGATATCGGCATGGGCCGCGGCATCGTGCATCTCGGCGGCATCGGCGTGCGCGCCGGGCAGATTGCGGTGATCGTGACACTGCTTCTGCTGCTCGCCGCGATCTGGGCGTTCTTCCGCTACAGCAAGGTCGGCGTTGCGATGCGCGCGGTCGCGGCCGATGATCGCACCGCGCTGTTGATGGGCATCAGCGCAACAAGAGTTCATGCGCTGGCCTGGGCCGCGTCTTCGGTGATCGCCGGCATCGGCGGGGTGTTCTTCGCGCTGTCCTATGATCTATCGCCGGCGATGTTCCAGCTCGGGCTGAAGGCGTTTCCGGCCACCATACTGGGCGGCCTCGACGCCGTGCTCGGCTCCGGCGTCGGCGGCCTCCTGATCGGTATCACCGAAAACCTGGCCGGCGGCTATATCGGCTCCGGCATGAAGGAGGTCGCGGGCTTTGCCATGATCATCATCGTGCTGATGATCCGCCCGTTCGGCATCTTCGGCGAACGCGACATCGAGAGGGTGTGATGCGGACCGGCGATTACAAGCAGAGCTATGGCGAACTGGTCACGCTGATCGATTCCCCGCCGGTGTGGCTATGGTCGGCGGTGCTGCTGCTGGCGCTGATCGCGGCACCTCACCTGTTGAATTCCTACGCGCTGTCGTTCCTGATGATCATCCTGATCACGGTGACCGGCGCGCTCGGACTCAACATCTTGACCGGCTACACCGGCCTGATCTCGCTCGGCCATGTCGGCTTCCTCGTCACCGGCGCCTATGCCTATGCGGTGCTGGTGTCGAAATATCACATGCCGCCGCTGATCGGTTTCCTCGGCGCCGGCGTAGTGCCGGCGCTGGCGAGCCTGGTCGTCGGCGCACCGTCGCTGCGGCTCAAGGGACTTTACCTCGCCATCACCACGCTCGCCTTCTCCTTCATCATCAACACCGTGATCCTGGAGATGCGCTGGCTCACCAATGGCGCGCGCGGCATCCAGGTGCAAAGGCCGGAGATCTTCGGCATCAGCTTCGACGGCGATGCCGCCTTCACCTATCTCTGCCTCGGCATCGCGGGGCTGACGCTGTTCGCCACCCTCAACATCCGCCGCAGCCGGATCGGCCGCGCCTTTGTCGCGATCAGGGACAACGACACCGCGGCCCGCGTCATGGGCATCAACCTGCATGCCTACAAGCTGTTCGCCTTCATCACCTCGGCGTTCATCACCGGCATCGCCGGCGCGCTCTACGGCATCTATCTGTCCTTCGTCAGCGTCGAGGGCTTTCCGTTCCTGCTCTCGATCGAGGCGCTGGCGATCCTGATCGTCGGCGGGCTCGGCTCGGCGCTCGGCGCGGTGCTCGGCACCATCCTGATCGTGCTGCTGCCGGAGGCGACACGGATCGTCTTCAGCCTGTTCAGCGCACAGATGGACGCGACCTTCACGACCGGCGCGCAGGAGCTCAAGAGCATGCTCTACGGCCTCGTCATCATCCTGTTCCTGCGCTTCCAGCCGAGGGGGCTGGTCGGCGCCTGGCACGACATCAGGCGGACCTGGGTGCACTGGCCGCTGCGCTACTAACAAAAAAACGCAACACCATGAGGAGGAGACAATGATCAAACACCTGGCAGCGGCCTCGCTGCTGCTTTCCGCGGCCTGTCTTGCGATCGGCCCCGCTGCTGCCGCCGATCCCGGGATCACCGACAGCGAGATCCTGATCGGCGACGTGGAGCCGCTGACCGGCCCGCCGGCGCTGCTCGGCGTCGCGGCCTCGATCGGCCACAAGATCGCGATCGCCGAAGCCAACGCCGCCGGCGGCATCAACGGCCGCAAGATAAAATATGTGCTGGAGGACGACGGCTACGTCACCGCGCGCACCATCCAGGGCGTCAAGAAGGTGATCGACGTCGACAAGGTCTTCGCGATGCTCGGCATCTCCGGCTCGGGCCAGTCGATCGCGGTGATGCCGGTGCTGGAGAAATCCGGTATCCCGACAGTGATCGACGTCGCGCCGGTCAAATTCCTGTGGGAGCCGCCGCGCAAGAACGTGTTCGTGGTCGGCCAATCCTACGAGGAAGGCATCATCCACCTCGTCAACTTCCTGGCCGACAGGAACCCCGGCAAGAAATGGGGCCTGATCACCCAGGACGACGATTACGGCATCACCGTGCGCGACGGCTTCGATTCCGTGGTCAAGGCCAAGAAGCTGAACGTCGTCTACAGCGGCAACTACAAGAAGGGCCAGCAGGACTTCTCGTCCGACATGCTGCAGCTGAAGGATTCCGGCGCCGAGGTGTTCCTGGCCGGCGGCATCATCGCCGAGAACATCGCGATGACAAAGGAGCTCGAGAAATTGAACATCAAGCCGGTGACCGGCATCTTCTGGCCCGGCCGTATCGAGCCGGTGCTGAAGCTGATGGGTCCGGCCGGCGACCGCATCTACGCGGTCGACTATGTCGAGCCGTTCGCGGGCACCGCCGGCAAGGCGTTCCTCGAGAAGGCCAAGCCGCTGGTGTCGGAGGCCGAGTTCAAGGGCATCAACCGCTACACCATGACCGGCTATGCCGCCGCGAAGGTCTTGATCGCGGCAATCGAGCGCTGCGGCAAGCAGCCGACCTGGGCCTGCACCATCTCGGAGCTGGAGAAGACCAAGAATGTCGAGACCGGCGTGATGGCGCCGATCAGCTTCGGTCCCGGCGTGCGCTTCTCCAACCAGAAGCTGCAGATCATGCAGGCCGATGCCGCGACGCTCAGCTTCAAGCCGGTGGAGTGACTGCTTCCGCAAACCCACTTCACCTCTCCCGCTTGCGATCACCACAGGTGCGCGCGGCCAAAATATCGAAAACAACCCCATGCAAAGGAGGTTTCGGCGTCCGGCAGGGCAACTTGACACGTCGGGCAAATCAACGGTACTATTCTATTATTCCGAAGTAGCCGGTCTGCGGCTCCTCGGGTGAGGGGTTACGGTCCATCGAGAGAGCAAGAGCCCTCACCCGGATTGCACTGGACGATGCGTCGCATCGCCAGGCGCAATCCGACCTCTCCCCGTCGGGGTAGACCCTCATGGTGAGGAGCGCCGCTTGCGGCGCGACTCGAACCACGAGGCCAAGCTCCTGCGCGGCCGGCGAAGACGCATATGCGATCGCCCTGCCGCAAACGGAGCGAGGGAAGAGCCGCCCCCTCACATCCGCTTGGCGACCTCTTCCAGCATCACCTCGGTGGCACCGCCGCCGATCGTCAGCACGCGGGCGTCGCGCACCATGCGCTCGATCGGCGTGCCGCGCATGAAGCCTGAGCCGCCATGCAGTTGCAGGCAGCCGTGCACGACCTCATGCAGCACTTCGGGCGACAGCGCCTTCACCATCGAGACCTCACACAAGCAATCCTGCCCGGCCGCCGCGAGCTCGGCGGCCTGATAGGCCAGCGCCCGCGCCGCCGCCGCCTTCGCGGCAAGCTGGGCGAGCTTCAGCCGCACGCCCTGCTGCTTCCAGAGCGGGCCGCCGAACGCCTGTCGCGTCTTCACGTAATTCGCCGTCAGCTCGATCGCCTTGGCGGATTCGCCCGCGCAGATGCCGCCGATGCAGATGCGCTCGTTCTGGAAGGTCTCCATGATGCCGTAGAAGCCCTTGTTCTCCTCGCCGAGCAGGTTCTCCGCCGGCACGCGCACGTCCTGGAACGCGAGTTCGGCGGTGTCCGAGCAGAGCCAGCCATGCTTGTCGAGCTTGGTCGCCGTGATGCCCGGCGTGTTGCGCTCGACGATGAACAGCGAAATGCCGCGGCTGCCCTTGGCATGCGGGTCGGTGCGCGCGGCGACGATCAGGAGGTCGCCATAGACCGCGTTGGTGATGAACATCTTTGCGCCGTTGATCACCCAGACATCGCCGTCGCGCCGCGCCCGTGTCTTGAGGCCTGCGACGTCGGAGCCCGCGTCGGGCTCGGTCACCGCGATCGAGCAGACCGTCTCGCCGCGGATGATCGCCGGCAAGTATTTCTGCTTCTGTTCCGGCGTGCCGCGCAAGGAGATGTGCACCGCCGACATGTCGGTATGCACGAGGATCGACGAGGTGAAGCCGCCGAAGCTGGAGCGCCCCAGCTCTTCGGCGAACACCATCGAGGCCAGCGGCCCCATGTCGGTGCCGCCATACTCGGCCGCATGGCGCATGCCGAGGAAGCCGAGCGCGCCCATGCGGCGATAGATCTCGCGCGGGATCTTGCCGTCGCGCTCCCAAGCCTCGGCATGCGGCACCACTTCCTTCTCGACGAAGCGGCGCACCTGCTCGCGCAGCATGCGCAGCTCCTCGGGCAGATTGGGCTGCTCCGAAAAGTGGAATTCGGTCTCAGTGAGCTGGCGCGGATCCGACGTCATGACGTTCATTGTGGCGCCCTCTGATGGCCGATGTGAAGATGGTTGCGCAAAAAAGCTGCCAGCGATGCGACCGCCTCTCGCGCCTGCGGAATCTCCGGGAACATCTGGAAGACGTGGATCATGCCGTCCCAGACCTGCAGCTCGACGTCGACACCGGCAGCCTTCGCCCGTGCGGCCAGTTCCGTCGCATCGTCGCGCACGGTCTCGCGGTCGCCGACCTGCACCAGCAGCGGCGGCAGCGCGGAGAGATCGGCATATAGCGGCGAGGCCAGCGGATTGCTGACATCGCCGTCCTTGCCAAGGTAGTTCTTCGCGAGCGCCAGGATCATCGCGCGCTGGTGGATCGGATCGACCTCGGCCCTGCTCTGATAGCTCGCGCCGCTCGCGGTGAGGTCGGTCCAGGGTGACATCAGCGCGCCGGCAGCGGGCAGCGGCAGGCCGCGATCGCGCGCCGCCAGCATCGTGCACAGCACGAGATTGCCGCCGGCCGAATCCCCGGCGAAGGCGATATCCGCCGGATGCAGCCCCTGATCGCGCAGATATTGATAGGCAATCAGCGCATCCTCGAGCGCCGCCGGAAACCGGTGCTCCGGCGCCAGGCGATAGTTGATCGAAAGCACTTGGCAGCCGGATGCATCCGCGATCCGCGCGGCCAGGTCGCGATGCGAGGCGATCGAGCCGATGCGGAAGCCGCCGCCGTGAAAATAGAGGACCGCTTTGTCGCGCGGAGCATCCGACGGCACGAGCCATTCGCCGTCGACCCCGCCGGCGGAAACCGGCCCGCGCCTCACCGGCACCGAGCAGCCGGCAAAAGCCAAGTCCCAATCGCTGCGCATCTGCGCCACCGATGTATCGCGGGTCCAGCCACGATAGATCGCGCGCAAACGCTCGATCGCGCGATCGACCGGCGTGATTGCGATATCGTCGCCTGTGCTGGCCATCTCAGCCGCCGATGCCCATGCCGCCGGAAACGCCGAGCGTCTCGCCGGTGATATAGGCGGCCTGGTCGGAAGCCAGGAACAGCGCGGCAGCCGCGACCTCCTCCGGCTCGCCGAGGCGGCCGAGCAGCGTTGCGCCGGTCATCGCCTGCAGGATCCTGTCGCCGCCCTTTGCCACGGCCTGCTCCAGCATCGGCGTGCGGATCGGTCCCGGCGCGATCGCGTTCGCGGTAATGCCATAGCGTGCATTTTCCCGCGCGATGCTCCGGGTGAACGAGATCACGCCGCCCTTGGCCGCGGAGTAGACCGCACCGCCTTTTGAGCCGAGCCGCGCCGCTTCCGAGGTGACGTTGATGATGCGGCCAAAGCGCGCCGCCTGCATCGCCGGCAGCGCGGCGTGGGTGCAGGCCAGCACCGAGGTGAGATTGACCGCGATCAGCCGCGCCCAATCCTCCGCCGTGGTATCGGTGAAGAAAGCGTGCTGATCGACGCCGGCATTGTTGACGACAATGTCGAATGGGCCGTCCTGCGCCATCACAGCCTGCACGGCCATGGCGTCGCTGACGTCTAGTCCTGCAACGTCAGCGCCGGTGTCGCGCGCCAGCTCCGAGGCCGCGGCGACGTCGAGATCGCCGATCACGACCCTGGCGCCCGCGCCGGCAAAGCTGCGCGCGATCGCAGCACCGATGCCCCGCGCGCCGCCGGAGACGAAGGCACGGCGGCCATCGAGACGTCCGAATGGCAAGCTCGCCACCTCAGCGCCCCGTGAATACAGGCTGGCGCCGCTCGATCACCGCGGCGAGCCCTTCGCGTGCATCGGCCATCCCCGAGAGTTCCGCGACGGTGCGCGCCTCTTCCGACAGGCACTGCTCGATGCTGGTGCCGGTGCCTGCCCAGACCAGCCGCTTGGTCGCCGCCAGCGCCTTCGGCGCGCCGGCCGCAAGCTCGCGGGCCAGCGCGAGCGATGCCTCGGCGAGCTCGGCATCGGGCACGACCCTGGTGACGATGCCCATCTGCAACGCTTCCGCCGCCGGGATCACCGGATTGGTCAGGAGGATCGACATCGCGCGCCGCAGGCCGACCAGCCGCGACAGCGTAACGGAGACGCCGGCATCCGGCGCCATCGCCACCCGCGTCGCGCCGGCGAGGAATTTTGCCGATTCCGCCGCGATTACGATGTCGGAAGCGCAGACCAGACCGAAGCCGCCGCCGCCCGCCGCAAAGCCCTGCACCGATGATATGACCGGGGCCTCCAGCCGCAGCAATCCGGTCACCGCATTCTGCAGATAGGCGGTGGCCTGGCGGATATAGTCCGGCAGCTTCTCGCCCTTGGAGGCGAAGGCGCGGACGTCGCCACCGGCGCAGAAATTGGTACCCTCGCCGCTCAGCAGCACGACGCGCAGATCGGAATGACCATGACAGACCATGATGGCGTCGCACAGCGCGCGGAGCAGCTCGACACTCATGCCGTTGGCCGCATCGGGGCGGTTGAGCCGCAGCCGCGCGATGCCGTCGGTGACGTCGAGCAGAACGGGGCCCTTGTCGATCATGGCGAGACCTCTCCTAGACCAGGAATGACAGCGTGTAGATCGCCTTGTCGTTGTTGACGAGGATGACCTTCTTGGTGGCCATCCGCAATTCGCCATCGACATGGCGCAGCCGGTATTCATTGCGCGCCGCCCACAGCGTGTCGTCGCGCAGGCTCGACTCGAAAATGAGGCTGTTGCTGGCGACCGCGATGTCGCCGTCGTCAGGCTGCTCGTCCATCAATTCGATGTTGGAGATCAGCCGGCGCAGGTTCGACTGCGGCGTCTGGGTGAAGTGCTTGCCGGTCATCAGCTGCCGGACCCGCAGCGCGATCCGCGAGCGGTTGTCGTAGATGATCGACATCTGCCGTTCCGGGTCGATGTCGGCGCCGTTGGCCGGCACCCAATAGACGCCATCGTCGGTCCAGAGCTTTTCCCAGGCCTCGTATTGATGCTCGTCCTGCAACCGCGCCTCGCGATAGAGGAAGGCGGTGATGGCGCTCATCGACGCGGCGCTGCTCTCGCGCGACAGCATCAGTTTGGCTCCATCAGCTTGCGATAATGCGTCCAGATGCCGCGCGACGGCACCTCGTCGGTGACGTGACCGACCGTGAAGCCGAGTTCGTCCCGCCGCTCGCGCTTCTCGCCGCGGCCGAGGAAGATCCATTCCGGGTTGCGCGCCAGCACGCCGCGATGGCAGCGCTCGTACATTTCGGAATCATCCGCCAGCAGGAAGCCGGCCGGGCCGACCGAGCCCATGGTCTGCTGGCGCAGCCTTCGGTTCAGATCGGGCGCGCCCTTGAACTGCAACGCGGTGACGTGCTGCACGCTGTCGTCGACGCCGAGCGGCTGGATCACGAACATCTGGATCTCGGCGATGAACAGGTTCGGGAAGATCATCACATGCGGCGTGCCGTCGATCATGATCTCCCGCGCTGCGGTGTCGCCATGGGCGGCCTTCATGCGCGCCGTGTAGTCCGGCAGCCGGTCCTCGCTGGTGCCGAACCAGCTCATCGGCGCATCGCGCTTGCGGAACTCGGGCCGCAGATCGATCTCGGTATGGCCGTTGCCGTAGTCGCGCGTCAGCGCGGTCGAGGCGCCGCCATAGAGCTTGCCGATCATGCTGTCGGCGACGCCGAAGATCGAGGTGTGCACGAAGGCCGGATGATAGCCGTCGCACTCGTTCTCCAGGATGAACTTCCAGTTCGCCTTGACGCGATGCTTGAGAAAGCCCGCCGTGATCTCCACCTCGCCCTCCGGCGAGGTGCGCACCAGGCGATCGATGGTCTCCGCGGCGCCGCCGAGATGCTCCTTCAGCGTCGGGCCGTCGGCTGCGAACGAGCCGAACACGAAGCCGCGATAGGAGGCGACGCGCGTCACCCGACCGAGCGCGAGCTGCGACTTGTCCTGCCCTTCATATCCGTCCGGGAAGGCATAGCCGACCAGGCGGCCGTCATTGGCGAAGGTCCAGGAATGGAACGGACAGGTGAACGAGCGGGCATTGCCGCGCTCATAGGAGCAGACCTGGTTGCCGCGATGCGAGCAGCGGTTGAGCAGCAGATTGACCTTGCCCTGCTCGTCGCGCGTCATGATCACGGATTGCGGGCCGATCGACTTGACGACGTAGTCGTTGGCGTTCGGCACCTCGCTCTCGTGCCCGACATAGACCCAGGTCCGGTACCAGATGTTCTTGAGCTCGGCCTCGAAGATCTCGGGATCGGTATAGAGCGATCCGTGCACCCGGTCGGGCCGGATCAACCGCTCCCATGGCGAGGCGCCGGTCATCATGTTCATCGTTCCGTCTCCCTCACCGATCGCCTGCCGCCGACGTTTTCGTCGACGGTCAATAATAATCCGAACGGTCGTTCGACGAATAGCACACCCGGGACAGGCCAGCAAGCGGCTTTACGATCACCGCCCCCGGCCCGGCGCGGACAGATGCAATTCCCGGTGGTCGGCGGCGCCACGGGTCAGCCTTGCGCGACGGCTTCGTTGCGCCCGCGATCTGCGATCCGACGCTGCATCGATTTCCGCGTCGTCGCGAACGCTACCTTGAGCGGAGCGCAGATCATGCGCCGCAGGGGCCGTTCGATCTCAGCGCGGCATCGCGATTGTGACCGCCGCGAGGGTTCGCGCCGCGGCTTCCCCCTCAAGGAAGGGCAACCCGTCATCAAACAACGGTTGAAGCCATATCGTGATCGCGGCTGAGTTGCAGCCATTGGGCGTCATCGGTTCCATCGCCTGTTGAGTCCCGGCAACACCGCCGAACAAAATGCGCAATCGTGCTGATTGCGGCGTTGTGAACCACGAAGGTGCCGCATCCCTGTCAAATCCTGTCTGCGGGTGGCGCAACAAAAACACTTTGGGGAAAACCTACATGCAGCAGGCACCGCTGGCCGCACGGAGTGCGGAATCGTCTGGATATGTTCTCTACTTCCAGCTCGCCAGCAACGGCACGAGACGCGCGTGCAGTCTGACGATCCACGCAGAAAGCGCCAACGAGGCGGCGCGGATTTTTCGCGAGAACTGGGGCACGATCGAATCGATGGCCCGCGACGGCGTCAGCACGGGAATGGTCGGCTCGGCACCGGTCAGCCTGGCGATGTCGTGAGACGCATCGCGCGGCGTACGGCGAACCATACACCTGAGATGTGACAGGACGACGGCTGCAGCTTCAGGCAACGGTCCAACGGCCGTTTGACGCGCGGACGCGACAAGCAAGTTACGGGGTTCAGGGCTCGCGCACACGCGCGGGCCCTGTCGCGTCTTAGAATGATTCAAATCCATCCCGGTTAGAGAGATTCAAGTTTGCTCCGGTTCTTTTCGCGCGCGCCGACTGCTAGAGGCGCGGCGTGACCAAGTGCGCGTGAATCGGAAGTCCAAGAGTGCCTGTGAATGCTGATGGCCGCCTTGTCGGCGACCGTCGAAATGCCGCCGACAAGGGCCGCACCCATCTGCTGATCGGCGCAGTATTCCTGCTCACCGATGTCGCCTCCGCGGCAACGCCGGCAAACGCCCAATCGAGCGTCCCGTTGCCGCCTGTTTCGGTTGACCAGCCGACGCAGAAGCGCAAGCCGGCGGCCGCCGCGGCAAAGCCGGCGCAGCGAACGCAGGCAGCCGCCGCGGCACGGCAGCGCAGCCGGAACGCCCAACCGGCGCCGCCGACACCGTCGGAGCGCGCGGCAGCCAGCGCCGCGGTGCTGAACGAAGCCAAGCTCCACTATCGCGCGATGCCAAGCTCGACCACGCTGCGCAGCGGCGCCTCGCCGCTCGACACCTCGCAGACGGTCAACGTCGTGCCCGAGCAGGTGCTGAAGGATCAGCTGCCGCGCAACCTCGACGACGCGCTGGCCAATGTCAGCGGCGTCACCCAGGCCAATACGCTGGCCGGCACCCAGGATGCGGTGATGCGCCGTGGCTTCGGCGACAACCGCGACGGCTCGATCATGCGCAACGGCATGCCGCTGGTGCAGGGCCGCAGCCTCGATGCAGCGGTCGAAAGCGTCGAGGTGCTGAAGGGCCCGGCGTCGCTGCTCTATGGCATCATGGATCCCGGCGGCATCGTCAACACGATCAGCAAGCGCCCCGAGCTCTATCAGCACGGCTCGGTGACCCTGCTCGGCTCGACCTACGCCAGCTCCAGGACCGGAGCCGACGGCACCATCGACATCACCGGCCCGATCGGCGATCGCGGCCTTGCCTATCGCTTCATCGGTTATGGCGTGAGCGAGGACTATTGGCGCAATTTCGGGCGCCATCGCGAAATGCTGGTCGCACCGTCGCTGGCCTGGTACGGCGAGAACACCACAATCCAGCTCAACTATGAGCACCGCGAATTCATCACGCCGTTCGACCGCGGCACTGCGTTCGATCCCGCAACCAAGGCGCCGCTGGCGATCCCGGCGACGCGGCGGCTCGACGAGCCCTTCAACAACATGTGGGGCACCTCCGACCTGATGCAGGCGTCGGTCGAGCACCGGTTGAACCAGGACTGGAAGCTGTTCGCGGCCTACAGCTACAACACCGAAACCTTCAGCGCCAACCAGCTCCGCATCACCGGCGTCAGCGCCAAGACCGGCGTCGAGACCCGCAGCAATGACGGCACGTGGGGCTCGCTCAGCAATGCCAGCTACGGCACCTCCTATTTGCAGGGCAATGTCTGGCTCGGCGATATGCGCAACGAAGTGCTGTTCGGCGGCGACGGCCAGTACCGCACGATCTATCGCGACAACCTGATCCGGCAGGCGACCCCGAGCTTCAACTTCTACAATCCGGTCTATGGGCTGATCACGCCGGGGACGACGGTGTCCGCCGCCGACAGCGCCCAGACCGACAAGCTCGGCCAGTGGTCGCTGTTCTTCCAGGACACGCTGCATCTGACCGAGCGCTTCGCGCTGGTCGGCGGCGTGCGCTACATGGATTACGACCAGCTCGCCGGCAAGGGCCGCCCGTTCATCACCAATACCAATGTCTCGGCCGACAAGGTGCTGCCGCTCGGCGGCGCCATCTTCAAGCTCACCAACCAGGTCTCGCTCTATGCGAGCTACACGCAATCGCTGAAACCGACCTCGAGCATCGCGCCGCTTACCGGCGGCGTCGTGATCGGCTCCAACATCGCGCCCGAAGAGGGCACCCAGTGGGAGACCGGCGTCAAGTTCGACTTCAACAAGCGGATCTCCGGCACGCTTGCGCTCTACGACATCGACAAGAAGAACGTGCTGGTTTCGCAGCTCGACCCCACGACTGGCATCGTCGAGTACCGTACCGCAGGCAAGGTTCGCTCGCGCGGCGTCGAACTCGACGTTACCGGCAGTCTGACTGATAACTGGAGCATGATCGGCAGCTATGGCTATACCGATGCGCGGGTCACCGAGGATCCGACGCTCGCCGGCAAGCAATTGCAGAACGTCGCGCTGAACACCGCCTCGCTCTACCTCGTCTATGATTTCGGCACCACCCTGCCCGGCCGGCTTCGCCTCGGCGGCGGCGCGCGCTATGTCGGCGACCGGCCGGGCGATGCCGCGAACAGCTTCGTGCTGCCGGCCTACACGGTCGCGGACCTGTTTGCGACCTACGAGACCAAGGTCCAGTCGTTCCCGGTCATCTACCAGTTCAACGTCAAGAACCTGTTCGACACGGTCTACTACCCTTCAGCCAACAGCATCCTGACGGTCGCGATGGGCGACGCGCGGCGCTTCTCGCTCTCGGCGACGGTGAAATTCTGATGAGTGACGTTTGGCGCCCGATCAAGGCTGCACTGCTGCAGGTCCATTCCCTGGTCGGTCTTGTGCTGGCGCTGCTGTGGGCCGTGGTCGGCCTCACCGGCGCGACGATGGCCTTTGAGGACGAGATCGAGGCCAGCCTGAACAGTCAGATGATGCGCGTCGAGGCCAGTGCGGCCCGGCGGCTCACGCCGGACGAGTTGATCGCGCGGCTGGCGGCGGCGGGCGATTTCGGCAAGATCTCGGCCGTGACGATGGTCGGCGATCCATCGGCCGCGACCCGCATCCGTTTCGCTCGCAGCGAAAGCGGCACGCGGCCGTCCTCGGTCTATGTCGACCCCTATGATGGGCACGTGCTCGGCTCGCCGCGCGGCGAGGAGTTCTTCGCAACCGTCCGCAGGCTGCATCGCTGGCTGCTGTTGCCGGGCGACGGCAACGGCATCGGGCGCAAGATCACCGGCACTGCTGCAATCTGCCTGATCGTGATGCTGATCACCGGCCTCGTGCTGCGCTGGCCGCGTCGTGCGCGCAGCGTGAAGACATGGCTGAAGCCGAATCTGGGACTGCGCGGCCGCGGCCTGCATCGCTCGCTGCACGCCGTGATCGGCACCTGGGTGCTGCCGGTCTATCTGGTGATGACGCTGACCGGCTTGTGGTATTCGTTCGAATGGTACAAGGCCGGCGCCAACTGGCTGTTCGCGCGGCCTCAGGCCGCGGCCGCGGCGATGCAGTCCAAGCCGCCGCGCGGCGGCGCGACGGCCGAGAGCAAGGGTGAAACCAAGACTGAAACGAAGGGCGAGGCAAAGCCGCTTGCGTTCGATCACGTCTGGTCGGCGTTCCTGCAGCAGGAGAACAACAGTTACGGAAGGGCTCTCATGACGCTGCCGGCCGGCGCGGGCACGGCCGTGCGCGTGCGGTCATGGCCGCGGGATTCGACGCTCGAGAGCGTGCGTGACGAATTCCGCATCGATGCCCTCACCGGCCGCGTCATCTCATCGGATCGCTACGCCGACAAGACGTTTGGCGAACGCGTCCTCGCCAGCGTGCTCGACATCCACCGCGGCGCCATCCTGGGATGGCCCGGCAAGCTCGCCTTCATGCTGGCCGCCGCCATGATGCCGCTGTTCGCCGTGACCGGCCTGCTGCTTTATCTGTCCCGTCGCAGGCACCGGCGGCTGGCGCGGCAGCCGGTCGGCCACCTCGTTCCGGGCGAATGAATCTTGCGATCAGAAATCGCACGCCGCGAGCCGGGCACGTAACTCGGCGTCCGTTTCGGCCGCGAGCTCAAGCAATCCGCGATAGGGATCGCCCGATATCCCGAGCACGGTAGCGAACGCAGGCTCGGTCTTGAGGCCGCCTGCCCTCAACTCGCTGACGGCTCGCCGCAGCCGTCCATGATCAAGCGCAAGCAGCCGCCGTTCGACCTCGAAGTGGATCCAGCCTCGTTGCTGCTCCACCGGACGTTGATCACCGAACAGTTCGAACGGCCAGCCGTCGCACACAAAGCGGGCAATCACCGGCCGCGTCCCCGAGGTCCATCGGAAGAGGACGAAATCATCGCACGCTTGATAGTGAACCCAAACGATGTCCGCGAATGCGTTCGGGTCGGACGCATGGCAGACGATATCGATGTCGCTGCCCGGCACGGCTAGGCCGAGCGGCAGCGTTCCGACGATGCGGGGATCGAACGGCTTCAGCAGTTCCATCACGGCGGAGCCGGTGACGGCGGATGCGTAGTGCCCGACACTCATCAGGTGGCATGCCCTCGAGATCGCAGCGACGCGTTACCACACGCGCGTGGAACGCGCGAACCTCTGCAAATGGCGGGCTTGAGGGGAAGCGAGCCCAAAAACGTCACGGGGCGATCTCGACCGCGTCACCGTGGTCGAAAATCGCCCCGCCGCCGGCGGACAGGCCAGGCTGCTCGCGCGCCGGACCGTCCAGCCGATAGTCGAATGATCCGTTCGATCGATCAGCCGAACTGGTTCATCGTGTTGTGGGCGCCGCCCGCCTTGAGGGCAGCCTCACCGGCGAAGTACTCCTTGTGATCGTCGCCGATGTCGGAGCCCGCCATGTTCTGATGCTTGACGCAGGCGATGCCCTGACGGATTTCCGCGCGCTGCACGTTCTTGACGTATCCAAGCATGCCCTGCTCGCCGAAATACTCCCTCGCGAGATTGTCGGTCGACAGCGCAGCCGTGTGATAGGTCGGCAGCGTGATCAGATGGTGGAAGATGCCGGCGCGCTTGGCCGAATCCGCCTGGAAGGTACGGATGCGCTCGTCGGCTTCCTTCGCCAGCGGCGTGTCGTCGTACTCCGCCTTCATCAGCTCGGCGCGGTTGTACTTGCTGACATCCTGGCCGGCTTCCTTCATCGCGTCGTAGACCTGCCAACGGAAGTTGAGGGTCCAGTTGAACGACGGCGAGTTGTTGTAGGCCAGCTTCGCGTTCGGAATGACCTTGCGGATGCGATCGACCATGCTGGCGATCTGCTCGATATGCGGCTTCTCGGTCTCGATCCACAAGAGGTCGGCGCCGTTCTGCAGCGAGGTGATGCAGTCGAGCACGCAACGATCCGCACCGGTGCCGGGACGGAACTGGTAGAGGTTGCTGGGCAGACGCTTCGGACGCATCATCTTGCCGTTCTGGTTGATGATGACGTCGCCGTTGCGCGCGTTGGCGGACGTCACTTCCTCGCAATCAAGGAAGCTGTTGTACTGGTCGCCGATGTCGCCGGGCTTGTGGCTCACGGCGATCTGCTGGGTCAGGCCGGCGCCGAGCGAGTCGGTGCGGGTCACGATGATGCCGTCCTCGACGCCGAGCTCGAGGAACGCATGGCGGCAGGCGCGGATCTTCGCGATGAACACCTCGTGCGGCACGGTGACCTTGCCGTCCTGGTGGCCGCACTGCTTCTCGTCGGAGACCTGGTTCTCGATCTGCAGGGCGCAGGCGCCCGCCTCGATCATCTTCTTGGCGAGCAGATAGGTCGCCTCGGCATTGCCGAAGCCGGCGTCGATGTCGGCGATGACCGGCACGACGTGGGTCTGGAAGTTGTCGATCTTCTCGATCAGCGCCTTTTCCCTGGCCTTGTCGCCTTCCTTGCGAGCCGCATCGAGCGCGCGGAAGATGTCGTTCAGTTCACGCGAATCCGCCTGACGCAGGAAGGTGTAAAGTTCTTCGATCAGAGCCGGCACCGAGGTCTTCTCGTGCATCGACTGGTCGGGCAGCGGGCCGAATTCGGAGCGCAGCGCCGCGATCATCCAGCCGGACAGATACAGATAGCGGCGGTCGGTATTGCCGAAGTGCTTCTTGACCGAGATCAGCTTCTGCTGGGCGATGAAGCCGTGCCAGCAGCCGAGCGACTGGGTGTACTTGGTGCTGTCGGCGTCATAGGCCGCCATGTCGGCGCGCATCAGCGCGGCCGTGTAGCGGGCGACATCCAGACCGGTCTTGAAGCGGTTCTGCAGGCGCATCCGCGCCACGGCTTCGGCGGTGACGCCGTTCCAGGTGTCCTTGGTCTTGAGCAGCGCTTCGGCCGCCTCGATCTCGCTCTGATACGAAGCCGGTCCCTGGATGGCCCGGTCGCTGATCCCGCGCGGTTGGAAGTTCATGTCCGTGATCCCTTCGGTGACGAAATAACTGCACCGTTTGTGACGCGCGGCGTCATCGGGAGCTAGACCTGGCGCGGAAAACTTGTCATAACTTACAAGAAACCGATGTATTATTGTAAGAATCTTACAAGAATTGGAATAAGGCGATGGTAACCTCAAGCGCCCGTTCCGTTTTTATGGGCCCGCGCCTCCGCCGGCTGCGGCGCGACCTCGGGCTGACCCAGGCCGACATGGCCGCCGATCTCGAAATCTCGGCCCCCTATGTGGCGCTGCTGGAACGCAATCAGCGTCCGGTGACGGCCGACATGCTGCTGCGGCTCGCCCGCACCTACAAGATCGATCTGGCCGACCTCGCCGGCGATGGCGGCGCCGATCATACCGCCCGCATGCAATCGATCTTGAAGGAACCGATGTTTGCCGACATCGACATCCCCGCGCTCGAGGTCAGCGACCTCGCGGTCAGTTATCCCGGGATGACCGAGGCGTTCCTGCGCCTCTACACCGCCTACCGCGAGGAGCAGCTGGCGCTTGCGGAGCGACGAGCTCCGGACCTGGCGATCGCGTCACCGGGCCAGGAGAACTTTGACGCCAACGATCCCGTCGCGGAAGTCCGGCGCTTCCTCGCCGCGCGCCGCAACAATTTTGCCAGCCTCGACGATGCCGCCGAGCGGCTCGTCCACGAACCGGCCGGGCCCGCCGGATTCATCGAGCGGCTTCGGGAGCGGCACAAACTCCAGGTCCGCTATCTGCCGCCGAACGTCATGCTGGGCTCGATCAGGCGACTGGATCTGCATCGCAGACAATTGCTGCTGGAGGACTCGCTCGATACCGCGGGCCTCAATTTTCAGCTGGCCAAGCAGCTTGCCTATCTGGAACTGGAAAACGAGATCGGCGCCGCCGTCGAAGCCGGCAAGTTCACGACCAAGAGCGCCGAGCTGCTGGCCCGCCGTGCGCTTGCGGCCTACGCCGCCGCCGCGCTCATCATGCCGTATTCCGTGTTCGCGAAAGCGGTCGAGGCGCGCCGCTACGATCTGGAGGCGCTGGCGCGTCAATTCGGCACCAGCTTCGAGCAGATCGCGCACCGCGTCACGACCTTGCAACGGCCGGGTCTCGAGAAGGTCCCGTTCTTCCTGATCCGGGTCGATCCGGCCGGCAACATTTCCAAGCTGCTCGACGGCGCCGGCTTCCCGTTTGCAAAGCACGGCGGCGCATGTCCGCTGTGGTCGGTGCACGATATCTTCAAGACGCCGCGCCAGATCGTCACGCAATGGCTGGAATTGCCCGACGGGCAGCGGTTCTTTTCGATCGCCCGCACCGTGACCGCCGGCGGCGGCGCGTTCGGCGCCATCCGCGTCGAGCGGGCGATCGCGATCGGCTGCGCCGCCGAACATGCGGGCCAGTTGATCTACACGCGCGACGGACAGGGGCCGAACGCCGACGAGCCGACGCCGATCGGCGTCGCATGCCGGGTCTGCCATCGGCCAAGATGCGCGGCACGGTCGGCGCCGCCGATCGGCCGCGAGATCCTTCCCGACGATTTCAGGACCTCGAGCGTTCCGTTCGGGTTCTCGGCTGATTGACGAAGTCGATCACCCCTGCGGCCGGTTCTGGTCGTACAGCACCCGCACGCGGATCGTGCCGTCAATGGCTTTCAAATCGGCCAGCAGTCCCTCGCCCTCGCCGCCGACCACGTCGGTCTCGAGCACGACATAGCCGACTTCCGGATCGGTCTGCAGATATTGCGCCAGGATGTTGATGCCGTGCCGGGAGACCGCGTCGTTGACCTGGCGCATGACGCCGGGAACGTTGCGATGAACATGGATGAAACGGGTGCCGGTCGGTCGCGCCGGCAACTGCACTTGCGGAAAATTGACCGCGCCGAAGGTCGACCCGACATCGGAATAGTCGATCAACTTGCGCGCAACTTCGCCGCCGATGCGATCCTGCGCTTCTTCCGTCGAACCGCCGACATGCGGCGTGAGGATGACGTTGGGGAGACCTTGCAGCGGCGAGACAAAGCGCGCCTCGTTCGACACCGGCTCGACCGGAAACACGTCGACCGCGGCACCTGCCAGCCGGCCCTCACGCAGTGCGCGTGCCAGCGCATCGAGATCGACCACGGTGCCGCGCGAGTTGTTGATCAGATAGGCCTCAGGCTTCATCAGCTGGAGCTGGGCCGCGCCGATCATGTTGGCGGTGGCCGGCGTTTCCGGCACATGCAGCGATACGACGTCGCTGGCCGCGAGCAACGCGTCGAGCGATTCGGCGGGCTCGGTATTGCCATGGCGGAGCTTGTCGGTCTGATCAAAATAGATCACGCGCATGCCCATCGCTTCGGCGAGGTTCGACAGCTGCGAGCCGATGTTGCCGTAGCCGACGATGCCGAGCGTCTTGCCGCGCACCTCGCGGCTGCCTTCGGCGGACTTGTCCCAGCCGCCGGCATGTGCGGAGACCGAACGCGGAAAGATCCGGCGGAACAGCATCACGATCTCGGCGATGGTCAGCTCCGCGACGCTGCGGGTGTTGGAGTATGGCGCGTTGAATACGGGGATTCCCAGCTTCCGCGCGGCGTCGAGATCCACCTGGTTGGTGCCGACCGAAAAGCAGCCGACAACGAGCAATCGGTCGGCGGCCTCCAGGATGTCCGCGGTCAACTGGGTCCGCGAGCGAATTCCCAGCATATGGATGCCCGACAGCGCCTGCCTGAGCTCTTTGGGCCCCAGCGCCTTGGGCAGACGTTGCAGCTCGGTATAGCCGTTCGCCTCGAACATCCGGGCCGCGGATTCGTTCACGCCCTCCAGCAGCAGCACGCGTATTTTGGTCTTGGGAAGCGACAACATCATCGAGATCCGGATTCGTAAGGTTCGGGCAGATCCTGCCACGAGCGCAGTTTCGACGGATCGCGTGATAGCATAGAAAACGATCGGGTCAGAAGCCGCCCTGGCCGCCCGCTCTGCGATTCCCGATGAAGCCCCGCGATCCGCGCATCCAGGCGCGGAGCGGGAACCCGTTCAGTCAAAGGTCCTGGCCAATTCGCCGGCAGAAGCCGCGTTTGCGGCTCCCGGGGCGCTCGAAAACCTGCTCCGGCTCACTGGCCGGAGCTCCATTCGTGCTCAGCGCGGCGCCGAGGGTGATTGTCTGGAGCGGCGGTTTCGCTTCCCCGTTCCTGTGCCGCAAGCCTGCTGCAGTTTCACTGGCAGAGATACCGCCGGCCGTCCTTTGCCTGGAACGTATTCGACGCCGCGTCGTACGAGCGATAGCGCTGGGCGCAGGACGCCGCGTGCTGCTGGGCCGCGGCAGCTTCCTGCTGCGCGGCGGCGTTGGCCGCGCCGGCCGCGATGACGCCGCCGATGAGGCCACCGACCAGTCCGCCGACCGCAGCGCCGCCACCATTGTCATAGCACTGCCCGTAACGGCACCAGACCTTCTCGGTCAACGACGGCGCGGCAGCGGCGACGCCGGCACTGTGCTGCAGCGGAGCCGAAATGGCGGGGGCCGAAAACACCATCGCACCGGTGGCGGCCATCAAAACAACTTTCACAACGCGAGCCCTACGCATCATATCTCCTGCTTCATTGCTGTGGGCGCAGGCCGGCACCTGCGTCCCGATTCCCTCGACATGGATGGGCTCGCCCGGTCCCGGACCGGACGACACCCGGACACGCGCGGCCGGTTACAATTCGCGCGTCAGCCTGCTTCACGGATGGGCGGAGTTCATTGGCCCGCTGCGTTCACGACGCGGCAGAGGTTGTCGCCGACACCTGGAGCCAACTGTCCTGGCGGCAAGATGAAGGTCGCATCGACGCGGCTGCCCTTGCCGTCCTTGCGGACGACGACCTGCAGCGTCTGTGGCCGGCCGGATCCGGTGGTCTCCTGCTGGGTGGTCACCGTACCGAGTTTCTTGTCGACGTTCACACCGACAAAACCCTCCGCCAGAACGGCGCGGGACACCTTGTCGAGGGCAGCACCGGGATTGACCGACGGGAAGGTCATCCAGGTCTTGTGCGTCATGCCCGTCACCATGGGAACGCCGGTGCTCTGGACGTGATCTGCGCAACCATCGGCCAGCGCAGGCATGGACGAAAGAACCGTAAGCGCGAGTACGCAAGTAATCCTTGTAAGCATGCTTTCATAACCCGTTTGAGTTGGTTGTGACGATTTAGGCCAAATGGGCTACGAGTCCATGGACGACGTCGCATTCCGGATGGAGGCGTTCGGATTGTGGCTAGGACAAGCGATCGCGGATGCTGTGCATCCGCTGGTGCTCTCGAGCGTCGCCGCGACGGATTGAATCGGAACGTTCGCGCGATGCAGGCGAGCGGATTAGATCGAATGTCAGCTTTCACGGCTCGATTGCGCGATCCGGATATTCTGTTCGGTATTCGGATATTGAAGGAATTGTGAGAAAGGGCACGCGACCCGAAATCACCAAGCTGTGCTAGTGTGGTGATGCGGTCTATGCGTGTGGCGCAACAGTGGAAAACCGGTCCGATGGATCCGGCAATCCGCGAACAGCAAACATCCGATGGCTGGATTTGATGGTCGAAGACGTACTCGCTGCACCTCCCACGCGATCGGGATCTTCGTTTCAAGAACTTCTTGAAATGCTCCACCCCCACGGGATCAAGGCGCATTCCTCGCCGCGGCCTGACGAATCGTTTCACTGGCATGCGGATATCGCCATTGGCGCGGAAATTGACGTCGTACGGGCCGATCTGTCGGCCGGTTGGGATTGGCGCTATTCATACGAGAATTCCGCCGGGGAGCTTGCAATAAGCCTGCTGAATGCCGGCCAGGCCGAAATGCTCATTGCAGGAAAGAGCATCCAGCGGACTCCTTCCGAGATCGCCATCGTGCCGCTTCCGACGATGCAAGCGCAGCGGGTTGAAGCGGTCGATGGACGATACTCAAGCGTCACGCTCACCTTGCATACGGGCGTGGTTACCAAGGTGCTGTCTGCGACGTTCGGGAGCACGGCGCTGGAAGATCTCAATCTGACGCCGATCGTCGACTTGTCGACCGGCATTGGACAGACACTTCTTCAGCTTGTCCGCACGAGCACCACCGGTTTGTATGACGGGATCCTGGTACGCTCTCCGAAAGCCAGTGCGCTGCTATCGGAAGCAGCGATACAGCTCATCCTTGAGAACGTTCCTCATCGGTTGACGGACCGGTTGAGCCGCCACCCGCTGGATGCGCCGCCGCGCTACATTCGGCGTGCGGTCGAGTATATGCGGGCCAATCCGCATCTGCCGCTGACGATATCGGATATTGCCGCAACAGTTGGGGTCAGCAGCCGGTTGCTGCAATTGGGCTTCCGCAAAATTCACGGCACGACGCCGATCGCCTATTTGCGGCAAATTCGGCTGGAGGCCATCCACGACGAATTGTCGCGACCGGAGAACGTGCTTCCGGTCAGCGAAGTTGCCCTGAAGTGGGGCTTTACGCATATGGGCCGTTTCGCTGCGGTGTACCGCACGGCCTTCGGCCTGTATCCGTCCGATACGGTCCGGCGCGCGCGAGGATTCTGCAGCTAGGCAGGCGGTTTCTCGAGCCAGGCTGCGGCGGATCAGCAAATAGCCGTCCCCGACGCTCGAATCGGGGGCGGCGGCGATCGGATCTTGCACCGCCCTACATGCCGCCGGCCTCGCCAGGCACGATGCAGCCGGAAGGTTGTGCTACACTGCAATCGCTCTCATCATCAAAGCCAACGCCGGTGAATCACGATGAAACTGAGTGCTGCGATCGCCGTCGCCCTGATCTCCTCTTGCCTGCCTGCAACTGCGCAGCAAGGCGGTGCCGACCTCTACGCGCAACGCTGCGCGCAATGTCACGACAGCAGCAATGCGGGTGTTCGCGCGCCGAGCCGCACCGCGCTGCAATCCAGATCGTTCGACGAGGTGCTTGGTGCGATCACCACTGGCCCGATGGCGTCCTTCGCGCAGGGACTGAGCAATGACGAGCGCGCCGCGATCGCCTCACTCATCACCGGAAAGGTCGCTTCGCATGCAGCGGCCGAGAACGCAGGCCAATGCGCGCAGAACGAGACCGGCTTTCCGCAGCCGATCGACGGACCTCGGTGGAACGGCTGGGGCACCGACATCAACAACAGCCGGTTTCAGCCGGCGGCAATGGCCGGCCTCGCGCAAGACCAGGTCTCCCGGCTGCGCCTGAAATGGGCGTTCGGATTTTCTGACACGTCGAATGCCAACGCGCAGCCGAGCGTGGTTGGCGGCTTGTTGTTCGTTGGTGGCGGCGACCGCAAGGTCCACGCCCTCGACGCCAAGAGCGGATGCACCCGCTGGGAGTTTCCGACCGAGGCGCCGGTGCGGACGGCCATCAGCTTTGCCCCGCTGGACAACGGCCAGCCTGCCATCTTCTTTGGTGACGTGCGTGCCAACGTCTACGCCCTGAATGCCGCGACCGGCAAGCTGATCTGGAAGAGCAAGGTCGACGATCATGTCGCCGCGCGGATTACCGGTGCGCCGGTGTTCTATGCCGGCGTCGTCTATGTCGGCGTTTCATCGATCGAGGAGGCCATCGGGTCTCGCCCCACCTACCAGTGCTGCACGTTTCGCGGCAGCGTCGTTGCGCTGAAGGCCGAGACCGGCGCACAGATCTGGAAGACCTACACGATCCCCGAGGCGCCGCATCCGACACGGGCGAACGCCCTCGGGACCCAGCTGTTCGGTCCGGCCGGCGCGTCGGTGTGGTCCGCGCCGACGATCGATATGCAGCGCCAGGCGCTCTATGTCGCGACCTCGAACAGCTATGCCGACCCGGCAACCGACACCAGCGATGCCATCCTCGCGCTCGATCTCGCGACCGGCCGAATGCTGTGGCATCGGCAGGCCACGCCGAAAGACAGCTTCGTCGTTGCGTGTTTCGGCACCGATCAGAGCAATTGTCCGGAAGACCGCGGCCCCGACCATGACTTCGGCCAATCGCCGATCCTGGTGAGCCTGCGCAACGGACAGCGCGTGCTGGTGATCGGCCAAAAATCCGGCGTGGTCCACGCGCTCGATCCCGACCATGAGGGCAACATCCTGTGGCAGACGCGGATCGGCAAGGGAGGCCCGTTGGGCGGGACCGAGTGGGGTTCCGCCGCCGACCAGGACCGAATCTATGTCGCCAATTCGGACGTGCGATTTCTAAGGGACGGCACGCGACGTCTGAATTCAAGCGAAGGCGGCGGCCTGTTCGGACTCGATCTTGCGACCGGGAAGATCACGATGCAGGTGGCGCCGGTGGCCTGTGGCGACCGCCCGCAATGCAGCCCCGCGCTCTCCGCGGCGGTCACCGTCATTCCCGGCGTCGTCTTCTCCGGCGGCGTGAGCGGCTTCCTGCGCGCCTACGCGACCGATGACGCACGGCTGCTTTGGGAAATCGACACCGCCCGCGACTACACCACGGTCAACGGCGTTGCGGCCCATGGCGGCGCCATGGACGGACCCGGCCCGGTCGTCGTCGACGGCATGCTGTACGTCAATTCCGGCTACGCGCAATGGAGCGGCCTGCCCGGCAACGTTCTGCTGGCCTTTGAAATCGGCAACCCCTGACGGGTATTTGCACCTCAAGCTGAGCACTACTCGCGGCGGGCTATTCGTGCTTTGATGCGGACAGGACCAGCCGAAAGGTCCGAAGGGAGACCGTGTGGTGCTTGGTGACGTGCTACGCAACATCACGTCAGGGGCTGTTCCCCTCGCGCGCTCCAATGGTCCCGACTCACCGATATCAGGGACCGGCGCCCCGAAATCGACCGACATGGCAGCCGCGCTTCAAATCGACGCGCATGTCGTTGCGCACGAAAAACACAGAAACTATAAGTGCTTGAAAGAATGGTCGGAGTGGCAGGATTCGAACCTGCGACCCCTGCGTCCCGAACGCAGTGAGCATCTTCTAACTTATTGATTTTTCTTGTGTGGTGGCCACTCCCGTCCCGTTTTGTTCACGGTCGTTTCACCCAATTCATTGCGATTTCGTTGCGGCATTTCCTGACGAGAACGGCGCTCGCTGAGATGTCGAGCCGGCGAGCTGCAATGTGACCTGACTAAGTTCAAAATCAGCATCTGATCGCAAGGAGAAGCAATCCTAGCGATTTCCGAGCGCCCCTAAACTCTGCCGCATGAACACTGGTTTTTACGTAACAAGCTCAGTTCTTTCAGAAGACCGACTCTGATGACGTCTTCGGAAAAAGTGATCTGGCGGCGCCCACGATCGGCACCGATTGCACCCGGCCATCGACCGGACCTGCCGCTCGCCAACTTCCTTGACTGCGTCGGTGACGAGTTACTCCACGACTGCTCCAAAGCGCCACCCTCGGGCTTGTCTGGGTAGCCAGCTAAAACAGTAAGCCAAGTCTTTTCACTACTCATGCATTTCATTGCTGGCGCGGGAGGGATCCGACCGCCGAATGACGAAAACAAGATACGTCGGCGTCGCCAGCTCTATGCTGTGGCTGGTCCACCGTAAAAATCTTGGTCCGTTTCTGACAGCGACGTAAGGTCATGTCAGGATCGCCACACTGCGCGTCGGGTTCAGATTTTTCAAAGCACAGTTTGCCGCTTACTGCGCGCTTGCGGCGTTGGCACGACCATTGCTCCAGCAAAGATCAGCTTCAAAGATACAGAGGAAAACGGTCATGCTCTTCTTCCCTAGTTCGCGCGTCCTACACAGAACAGCGATCCGCGCGTTTACTTGACCGGGCGCAATACTAGACATACGGACCCGCAATTGTCCGATCGCAAATGCATTTACCGCCGCGGTACTTGCCTTAGGTTCATTCGCCCATGAAATCCGCGATTGTGTTCGACTGGAATGGCACGCTGCTCGATGATGCCAATGCGGTGCTTCAAACCATCAATGCAATTTTGAGCCGATTCGGTCGCGCAACCGTAGATATGCGCAGGCTTCGAGAGGAATTCGAACTCCCTCTTTCGGTTCTCTTCCGCAACCTAGACATGTCGAAAGATGAAATCGACGTCGTGGAGAGAAATGACAGCGCCATTTTTCATGACACTTACGAATTCTTGGCGCGCAACGCTGCCTTACGCAAAGGGGCACGAAATGTTTTGCTCGCCGCTGATCACAGAGCCGTTCACACCATTATTGTCAGCAATCACATTGTTGAACCAATTCGCGCACAAGTGCGAAGACTTGGAATCAAGACTCACGTCACGGACATTTTGGCATTTGAGAACCGCGCAACCCAGTTTAAGAGCGTGAACAAGGAAGAACGTCTGCGCTTGTATATGCAGGCCAATGATATACCTCCACAAAGAACCGTCATCGTGGGTGACATGCCAGTTGAGACGGAGATTGCCCGCAATCTCGGTCTTATCAACGTATCAATAATGGGGGGATTCGTTTCCGAAGCACGCTTGCGCGCCGCGGGGCCTGATTACATGATTCATGACCATCACGAATTATTACCCATTTTGCAGAAGCATTGCATTCTTCCGATCGGATGAGTCACCACAAGAGCATAACAGAAGAAGCTGCCGGTTGGCGCGCTATTGCTGTCCGCTTGGTCTTCACACCATTCGACGAGAGTGGTCGGCGATCAAGTTCTTTCGTCACACGGGCGAACTATCAGTCAGTTCAGTCCGAAAGCTTGCGCCAAATATCGCGATCCGTTCGGCGCCCATGTGAGTCTACGCGGTCGGTCTGAGTCCGTCACATGGCACGATGCTTGCTGGAATCATTCGCTACCGAGAGGCGAGGAAGACACTGCGAGGGGCTTGGAAAAACAACATGAGCAGAACGGCTGTGATCGGTGACGTCATTTCAGGCACCGATGTTGTGAAGCGTGCAGCGCGCATCGGTGCCGAAGTCAAAAATATCAAGCTATCGGGCGATCTACCGGACCACACGATCGACGCTATTAACAGCTTGTTGCTCGAGCACAAGGTGATCTTCTTCCGCAATCAAGGACATCTCAATGACGCCGAGCATGAGCGCTTTGCCGCTCGCCTTGGAAAGCTAGTTCCCCATCCGATGCTCGGTCCTACCAAGGGGATGGCGTCGCTCCTCGAACTGGACTCCAGTCGCGGCGGCGGTCGCGCCGATGTTTGGCATGCGGATGGGACCTTCGCCGAAGCCTATCCCAAAACTTTGGTCCTACGAGCCGTTGTAATGCCAACGTTCGGAGGCGACACCGTGTGGTCGAACACAGCGGCTGCTTATCTTGATCTACCGGCACCGCTACAGCGGCTTGCAGAGGAACTATGGGCCGTTCACAGCAACGTTTTCGATTACGCCGGAATCGCGCGCGTCCGCGAGGTCGACAAGAGACACTTTGACGAGGTGTTCACCAGAACGGTTTTTGAGACCGAGCATCCCGTCGTGCGCGTCCACCCCGAAACAGGCGAGCGGGCGCTGGTGCTCGGCGCCTTGGTGAAGCACTTTATTGGGGTCCCTAAGTACGACGGACAAAAGCTGTTCGATCTGTTCCAGTCTCACGTCACCGCGCCCGAAAACACTGTGCGCTGGAACTGGCTAGAGGGCGATATCGCGATATGGGACAATCGCGCAACACAGCATTACGCAGTCAACGATTACGGTGACCAGCATCGCGTCGTACGTCGGGCCACGATCGATGGTGACGTGCCCATCAGCGTAGATGGCCGGAGCAGTGTAACGCGCCTGAAGGTAACGGAATAGCGGCCCAAACTCGGCGGCGCCTAGGTTTATGCATCGCATTAAGCGTCGCGCGACAGCTTTGAGAAACCTTAGGCATCACTGTCCTGCGCCGGCGACCGGTGCGTCGCCTCGACGTTTCAGTTTAGAAAACCCTCGATCGGTGGCCATAAAGCGCGCTAACATGGGGGCGATAAGCTTAGTCGGTTCGACGACTTGACCACCTTGAAGCGAAAGGGCCTCTGCATATGCAATGAGATCACGATGCACGGCCGCCGGCAGCTCCGTACTCACTTTGACCGGCTTGTCGTCTGGAAGCTCTCCTATTTTGAGTTTTGGCATGTTGTCACCCTCTATACGGCGTAACTATGAGGTCACGATTGACAAGAACACGAACCGGGAAACCAGGCCGCACGGTCAAAGTGGGCTGGATATTGAGACTGCGTCGAACCACCTGCTGTCCGGTTTGGTTTAGTGAGTCGGAGGCGCCGTGTCGCAACGCCTGGATGATGGCGCTGTCGTTGCTATTGGTGTCCGAACCAGCCCCTAGTTCGGTCCCGACCGCCAGAAACGTCGATAGTGCCGCAGCCTTGAATAGCTCTGCCCAGTGATTGTCGACTTGGTCTTCCAGACCCGCATACCCAGCGCTATCAGCGCCAGGCTGCCGCTCGAGAACGATAGAATGTCCATTCGGCATAATCAGCCGCGTCCAGACCAGTAGGACACGGGACTGGCCGAAAGTAACCTGACTATCGTATGTGCCGATCAGACGCGCTCCCTGAGGCACAAGCAGAAAGCGGCCGGTCGGCGTGTCAAAAACATTCTCGGTGACCTGCGCGGTAATTTGGCCCGGCAGGTCCGATCGGATCCCGGTAATCAGGGCTGCCGGAATGACCGTCCCAGCCTGCACGACATATGGTGAAGCCGGCTTGGTGATGCGGTCGGGGCTGACCGTGCGACGGTCCACAGAAGCATTCACGAAGGCAAGCTTTCGGTCTTGACCGTTCTGCGCCAATCCGTCGTCGCCAGTGCTCGATAAGTTCGGCGACGCGACGCGGTCGCCTTCAACAGCCGCAGCGGCAGGCGGACGTCCTTCTCCTCCCTTGGTCGGAGCGAACAAATGGCTAATGCGGGCTGCCTCCGTCTCCTGGTCTCGGCGCTGCTGTTCCGCATCAGCCCCGATCGCCGGCGAGTGGCCTTGGGCAGCAAGGATTGGCCGACCGAGGTCGCCAGGGAGTGGCGGACCAAGCTGCGGTATTGGCTGGCGCGGAACGCCAGCATAATCCTTCGGCAGCGTCGTAAGGCCATCGGCAACATTGTGATGGTCAGTGCTGTAGAGTTCATCGGCCGCCTGGTTTCGGGGACGATTGTTCTGCAGCGACCACAGGACTGCTCCACCAATGACAAAGAGGGCAAGCGCACTCCCTCCGGCCAGGACTTTTCGCGACAACCGTGTCACGCGCGGATGCTCCGCTCTCAGTCGGAAGCTTTTGGACTGCTCCTCTTGTGTCTCCGGCGGATCTGCTTGCTCGTGATCGTTTCCACTCTGGCTGATCATGACGACGGCCTCCCGTCGGTCCTGACAATCCTGACCTTTTGCTGGCGCTCACTGCCGAGCCTCAGTTCAGCTGCTCCAAACAGCCGATCGACGATTAACACGTTACCGTAGGCGCGATAGTTGACGAGCTCGGTCTTCCCGTCAGGGCCGATGACAAAGAGCGGTGGCATCTCTCCCTGGACGATACCTTTAGGGAATTCGACGTAGACCTTGCGGCCATCGTCGTATGCGGCGAGCGGCCGCCAGGGTGGACTGTCCCCTTCAATGGCATAGCGGGAGATACGCTGCCCTGGATCCGGAAGAGGGGGTCTCAGAGCGACTGAACGGGATCGTTCGCGCGCTGTTTCAGGATAGTACCAGGCAACAGACGGCATATATGGCCGCTCGCGGGAGCGGAGCTCAATGAGGTAGGTGCGCCGGTCGGTATTGACAACGAGGTTAGTCTCGATCGATGCGCGGGTCGGCTTGACCAGGATATGGACGCGTCGCGTATCGCCGCTCCCGCTCTCAGTATCGCCTACGACCCAGCGTACGGTATCTCCGGCCGCGATGGGCCCTGATCCCGTCAGTTGCTCTCCCTCCTCGAGCGCGACGTCCGTGATCTGCCCCGGCGCGGCATAGATCTGATAGAGCGCCCCGGGACTGTAGGCGTAGATCTGCGCTGCGTTGAAATATCCCCGCTTCCGCGGTTCGACCCGGGCTGCGCTGTTTGCCGTCTCAACCCGGCTCACAGGGTCGGGCTCTTCCTTCCCTCCTGACTTGCCGCCGAGAGCCGGTTTCCAGAGCGGTGGAACGTGAAGCGGTCGCGACTTGTCATCCAGAGGCGCTGGCGGCGCCGGCGGCGGCGGGATTTCCGCGTCATAGCTGATCTGTGGCGGGATGTAGGTCGCGCACCCACCGAGCGCCGACGAACAAACCAGAAGAGCGGATAGAAATGCTCGCTTCGATGTCACGAGCTCGGACCAAGTCGAATTGCACCTACTGTACACGATAGGACGCTTCGAATAAACGTAAGACGGGGTCTTGGTCACTGACTCAACTCCTTTGACCAGTTGATGGCGCGGACATAGACGCCAAGGGGATTCTTGCGCAGGCGTTCGGCATCGCGCGGCATCTCGATCACGACGGTGAGAATTGCGGTCCAACGCTCGGTCGAACTCAGCGAGCCATTATCGTAGGTGCGCTGGATCCATGCGACCCGAAAGCTTTCTGAAGACGCGCGAATGACGCTCGACACGTCGACGGAGATTTGCGCCTTACCCAGTTTGGCAAAAGGGTCATTGTTGCGCGCGTAGTCGTTGAGCGCAGCGGCGCCGCGATCGGTTGCAAAATCGTATGCCCGGAGCCAGTTTTGGCGCAGAACGATGCCGTCGGCCGGAAGGCCCCTGACATCCTCGATAAAGCGCGCCAGATGGTAGGCGATCTGTGCATCAGTGGGTTGATAGTCGATGTTGGCCGGCGCGACCCTTTGGGCCTGGCCAAGATGGTCGACTTCGACCACCCAGGGCGTGATCGAGCCTTGATTCGACTGCCGGACAAGGCTACCTGCGAGACCGGCTGACAACATCAAGCAGCCGAATGCCATCAGGCGCCAGTTCTTGGCTTGCACGCGCGCTGATCCAATGCGTTCGTCCCAAACTTGAGCTGCTTTCTGATACGGCGTGACCGGTGCGGGCATGCGCCCGTAATGAACGGAAGTTCGTTTGAACATCGATGGTTGCCCCTGGTATCGAGTGATCGGTTTCAAGTCGGGCGATGGAAGGGTTGAGGTGCTGCTGTGCGGCGTAGGTACAGTGGTGCGTCTCAGCGCTCTCCTTCGGACAAATCGACGGAGGAGCCGCTGCCACCGTGATCGCCCGAGCGGACCGCGTGGCCGGCAGCCGAAGCACCATGCCGAATAGTCTCGGCACGCTTCATCCGGCGCGCCCAATCAGGCCGCCCCTCGGCCGAGGTGCTCGCCGCCCGTTCGCCCGCTTGCTCACCTCCGACGGCAGCCGCTGCGCGACGCAAAGGACTCATGGCAGCCGAAGCGCCAGCCTCCGCGACGCCGGCAAGGCCGCCGTTTCGATAGGCGGCTGACGCTCCGCTTAGGACAGCGCCGCCACCGCGCGCGGCGCCTGCAATCGCGCCACTAGCGAGACCAGCACCGGCCGCTACACCAGCACCTGCCGCAACAAGCCCGCCAGCAGCCAAACCCGATCCAATCGCCGCACCGGCGCCGAGCTGCGGTCCGCCAGATACCAGGCCGTTTGCAATACCCGGACCGAAGATGCCGAGGCCCAGCAGGGAGAGCGCCGCGAGCACTAGCGTCATTGCGTCTTCAATGGTCGGCTGAGCACCTCGGAAACCAGAGGTGAACTGCGAGAACAGGGTCGAACCGATGCCCACGATGACAGCTAGGACCAGAACCTTTATCCCCGAAGATATTACATTGCCCAGGACCCGCTCAGCGGCAAAGGCGGTCTTGCCAAACAGACCAAATGGAATGAGCACGAAGCCGGCCAGCGTCGTAAGCTTGAACTCGATCAGAGTGACGAAAAGTTGGATCGCCAAAATGAAGAAGGCGAGCAGCACCACGACCCATGCGAATAAGAGAACGACGATCTGAACGAAATTCTCGAAAAAGCTGATGTAACCCATCAGGTTCGAGATCGAATCGAGCAGTGGTCGGCCGGCATCGAGTCCGACTTGGGCGATCTTTCCCGGCCTCAGGAAATCGGATGCGGATAGGCTTGCACCCGACGCTTTCAGCCCAAGTCCGGCAAAGCTCTCGAAAACGATGCGCGCCAGGTTGTTCCAGTTGCCGATGAGGTAGGCAAAGACGCCCACGAAGAGGGTCTTCTTGACGAGCCGCGCGATGATGTCCTCGTCAGTTCCCCAACTCCAGAACAACGCAGCGAGAGTGATGTCGATCGCGGCGAGTGTCGTCGCGAGATATCCAACGTCACTGCCCAGCAACCCGAATCCGTTATCGATATAACGCGTAAACGTTTCCAAGAACTGGTCGATGATCCCGGTACCCGTCATGGCTTGCTCGCCTCGGGTGTCGCCGGTTGCGGATATGCTTGCGGGATCCGGCTCTGATCCTTTGGGGCGGGCGCCAGCCCTGCGAAGGAATCATTCTGGCCAGGGTCTGCTGGGCCGATTCTTTTGCCAAAGAAGCGACGCCGGTTTTCGTCCCAAATCTGCTTGCAATGCCGATAACCCACTGTGTCCTCTGGAGTGACACCGCGGCAGCGTGCGAGCTCGGAGCTGGCTGCATCGGTCCCTTGCTCCGCCTTCGGTGCCGACCGAGACGCGTCCAGTCCGCGCAGCTGAATCGTGCAGGCGGCGACGGCCACTAGGCCGATTGTCGTAAGCAGCGAAAGCGCCTTGAATGCCTTTACGTCGGTCATCAGTGGAACATCTGTACATTGGAGGATTGATAGCCCTGTCCTGGTGTTAGGAAGCGCTTGAGCTGCTCTCGACCCTGATCCTGGGCCGCGGCGCGCTGCGCCGCTTCGAGGCTCTGCGCCCTGCCCTGCGCCGCCGTGGCCGCCGTGAGATCGGCAAGTTGTTGCGCTTGAAGCGCGAGGATCTGATTGCCAGCCTGCGTTGCCTGCAGCGCGCCGGCGGCCCCCTGGCTTGACGTCACGAGCGCGGATGTCTGGATGCGATTGGTGTCGAGGTTACCAACGATGCCGGCTTGGACGCGAAGCGCGTCTTGCGTCGCGGCATAGGAATTTTGCCATCGCGCTTGAGCGTTGGCGACCAGCAGCTGGTTCGACTGGTTGCTGGTGGCTGGCGCGTAGCTGGTCGAGAAGGCGCGATCGATTTCCTGGACGTCGTAGGCGATGCGCTGAGCCTGCGCCAGCAACTGTTGGGTCCGCTGAATCGAGGATAGAAATTGCTGCAGCGACGAATACGGAAGGTTCGCCAGATTCTTCGCCTGATTGATCAGCATCTGCGCCTCGTTCTGCAACGAGGTGATCTGGTTGTTGATCTGCTGAAGCTCGCGCGCAGCGGTCAGGACATTCTGAACGTAGTTGTTGGGATCGAAAACGATCAGCGCCCGTGCGGGGATCGCAACGCCAAGCGCCAGCGCAGTGACGCCGGCTGCGGCCAATAGGGCAAGACGCCTCATGGCGATTTCTCCAGATTGACGAGATTGGGAATTAGATCTATGGCCCAGGCGACGCCACGGTGCTGGAGCCAGGCCGGCACGAAGCCGTCAGGTCCATGTTCGGCGAAGAGCTGCGCGATGGCAGCTTGGTCTGTCTTGGAAGAGGCCGCGGTGAATGCGAGCGCAACCTCACCAAGCCCGAGTTCGAACATCCGGTTGCCGCGACGGGACTGGCAGTAATAGTCGCGTTTTGGCGTTGCCCGACTCAATAACTCGATCTGGCGGTCATTGAGGCCGAAGCGGCGGTAGATGGCGGTGATTTGCGGTTCGATCGCCCGTTCGTTCGGCAGCAATAAGCGAGTTGGGCAGCTTTCGATGATCGCCGGCGCGATCGCTGAGCCGTCGACATCCGAGAGCGACTGGGTAGCGAAGATGACGGAGGCATTCTTTTTCCGAAGCGTTTTCAGCCACTCCCGGAGCTGCCCCGCGAAATCCTCATCATCGAGGGCAAGCCAACCCTCATCGACCATAAGGAGCGTCGGCCGACCATCGAGACGGTCCCCAATACGATGGAAGAGGTAAGCCAGCACGGCCGGCGCAGCACTCGTTCCGATCAAGCCTTCGGTCTCAAATGCCTGGACCGACGCTTCGCCAAGGCGCTCGAATTCGGCATCGAGCAGGCGCCCCGAGGGACCACCCACGCAATAGGGTTGCAGCGCACGTTTCAGGGAGTTGGATTGGAGGAGGACTGACAGGCCGGTCAGGGTGCGTTCCTGCATCGGCGCCGAGGCGAGAGACGTCAGCGCCGACCACAGATGATCCTTGACCTCCGGGGTGATCTCGATTTTTTCCCGTGCCAGGATCGCGCAGATCCATTCGGTGGCCCATCCGCGCTCTGAGGGATCATCGATCCAAGCCAGCGGCTGCAGCGCGACGGGCCGATCACTTCCGTCAGACAAAGCACCGCCCAAATCATGCCAGTCGCCGCCCATGCCGAGCGCGGCCGCCCTGATCGAACCACCGAAATCGAACGCAAAGATCTGGGAGTTCGGGTAGCGGCGGAATTGCAGTGCCATCAGAGCGAGCAGTACCGACTTGCCGGCCCCCGTCGGTCCGACCACAAGGGTATGGCCGACGTCGCCGACGTGGAGGGAAAATCGGAACGGGGTCGATCCCTCGGTCTTGCCGAACAGGAGGGGCGGCCCCTTGAAGTGCAGATCCCTCGCCTCGCCGGCCCATATGGCGGAAATCGGAATCATATGGGCGAGGTTGAGGGTCGAAACCGGCGGCTGACGCACGTTCGCATAGACATGCCCCGGCAGACTGCCGAGCCAGGCTTCGACGGCGTTCACCGTCTCGATCATGCAGGTGAAATCACGCCCCTGGATTACCTTCTCGACCAGCCGCAGCTTTTCATCGGCGGCATTGGGATCGCGGTCCCAGACAGTGATGGTCGCGGTGACAAAGGCTTGTCCGATCTGATCGGACCCCAGTTCCTGCAACGCTGCGTCAGCATCGAGCGCCTTGTTGTGGGCGTCGGTATCGAGCAGCGTCGACGCCTCGTTGGTCATGACCTCCTTGAGAATGGCGCCAATCGACTTTCGCTTGGCGAACCACTGCCGCCGAATCTTGGTCAGCAGCTTGGTGGCGTCTGTCTTGTCGAGCATGATCGCCCGGGTCGACCAACGATAAGAGAATGGCAGGCGATTCAGGTCGTCTAGGATTCCCGGCGTCGTGGCGCCCGGAAAGCCGACAATTGTTAGGACCCGAAGATTGGCTGAGCCCAACATCGGCTCTAGCCCGCCGGTCAACGGCTGGTCGGCCAAGAGCGCATCGATGTACATGGGAATTTCGGGCACTCGAACCCGATGACGTTTGGTCGAGATCGTCGAGTGCAGATAGGTCAGAGTATCCTGGTCATCGAGCCAGGTGCACTCCGGCATGAACCCTTCGACGAGTTGCAGCACGCGGTTGGTTTGATCGACAAACCCGCGCAGCACCTCGCGCGCGTCGGCTCCAACAGTGCGATCACGCCCCTCGTAAAGCAGTCGTTCTGCCTTGGCGGCTCCTTCCTCGGGGGGCAGATAGAGAAAGGTGAGGAAATAACTGGACTCATAGTGGGCGCCCGCCTCTTCGAACTGAGCTCTGCGCTCGGCGTCGACCAGTGCGGATGCGACATCCGGAAATGTACTCGGAGGATAGGCCCCGGCAAAATGGCGCTGTGCCTCGACGAATACGGCCCAACCTGATCCGAGGCGGCGCAGGGCGTTGTTCAGACGACCGGCGACGGCGACAAGCTCAGCCGGGACCGCGCTGTCGAGGTCGGGGCCACGGAATTTCGCCGTCCGTTGAAACGAACCGTCCTTGTTCAGGATGATTCCCTCGTCGACTATGGCGGCCCACGGCAAGAAGTCCGCAAGACGCGCGTTGGAATGGCGGTATTCGGCAAGGTTCATCATGGTAGAGAGCTCAGGCGTTGAGGTGGCCGGGAATGCGAAGATGTCGGCGCACGACGTCGACAAACGCAGGATCGCGCTTGGCTGCCCAGACGGCGGCCATGTGGCCGATGAACCACAGGACAAGGCCCGCGATCCAGAGCCGAAGCCCGAGCCCCAAGGCTGCAGCAAGCGTACCGTTGACGATCGCGACCGACCGTGGCGCGCCGCCCATCAGGATTGGCTCAGTGAGCGCGCGATGAACGAGCACGACAAAGCCTGTGACTGGTTCATCCATCAGATCACCACGCCGCCGCCGAAGGAGAAGAACGAAAGGAAGAAACTCGAGGCGGCAAACGCGATCGACAGACCGAACACGATCTGGATCAGCCTGCGGAAACCACCCGACGAGTCTCCGAACGCGAGCGTGAGCCCGGTTACGACGATGATGATGACGGCAATGATCTTGGCGACTGGCCCCTCGACCGACTGCAGGATCTGATTGAGTGGCTGCTCCCACGGCATGTTCGATCCGGCAGCCCAGGCCGGTGCCGACGCCAAAAGAAGCATCCCGGACATGGCCAGTGAAGCGGCATCTCGAGGAAAGCGAAATTGCGGACGCATGTCAGTCTCCTGTTGATGAAAGGTCGTAGTCGCCGGCGGGCCCTAGCCCGGTGACGAGAGCAAGCTCAGCGAGGCGACGGTCAGCGCCGCGCCCCGCAAGCACAGCAACGAGGTTGATGGTCTCAGCGATCAGGGCGCGCGGAACCGTGATGACGGCTTCCTGGATGAGTTGCTCGAGCCGCCGCAGGGCACCGAGCGCAGTGCCCGCATGAATAGTGCCGATGCCGCCGGGGTGGCCGGTGCCCCAGGCCTTGAGCAGATCGAGTGCTTCAGCACCGCGAACTTCGCCGACTGGAATCCGGTCAGGACGCAGTCGCAGCGAGGAGCGAACGAGGTCCGATAACGTGGCCACGCCATCTTTGGTACGCAAAGCGACGAGATTGGGCGCTTTGCACTGAAGTTCGCGGGTATCTTCGATCAGCACGACCCGATCAGAAGTCTTTGCCACCTCGGCTAAGAGCGCATTCGTCAATGTTGTCTTGCCGGTCGATGTCCCGCCGGCGACGAGGATGTTCTTGCGTGAGGCGACTGCGCTTTTCAGGATGTTGGCCTGTTCCGATGTCATGATCTCTTTGACGACGTAGTCATCCAGCGTAAACACGGCGACGGCGGGCTTGCGGATAGCAAAGGCCGGTGCTGCAACGACTGGGGGCACGAGCCCTTCGAAGCGTTCGCCGGTCTCAGGCAATTCGGCCGAGACCCGTGGCGCGCCGGCATGCACTTCGGCGCCTACATGGTGCGCAACCAGACGAACAATGCGCTCGCCATCCGCTGCGGACAGAGTTTCGCCTGTATCGGTCAGGCCATGCGACAAACGGTCGATCCACAGCCGCCCATCTGGGTTGAGCATTACCTCGATGATCGATTGATCCTCGAGGTATCCGGCGATCGCTGGGCCAAGAGCACTACGCAGCATTCGCGCACCGCGCGAATTCGCCTCCGATTGAAAGGAATGGATTGCCACCGTTGCCCTCCCCGAATGAGGGCGTCCACAGAGGGGCGCCCAGATGGGGACGATTAGAAAAGGCACCAACGGACTTAGCGCAACAAGCGCTTTCGGTGATCGAAGACTGGCGTAGAAAAAGAAAGATTGAGAGGCGATTTTTTTGACACCTACTCAATCGTATCGGTTCGCTGCGAGTTTGTGCTCACCACTCCGCATCGTCATCCGGGGGCAGGAGGATGGCCGAATTCTGGTACAAGCCAACTGACTCGGCAGGTTCGAAGGTGCTAGCCGACATCTCGAGACAGATTGAACCCACCCATGACGCAAAGGACCGAAACCAAGGCAGCGCGAACCAGAGAAACGTCGCGATCTGCAGCGCTACGTTGAAACCGAACGCTGCTTGATAGGCTTGGACGGGCCTATGGCCATCATTCGCAGACCATTGCTCCAGGATAAGACCTGTTGCGTATTGTGCTAGAAACGCCCAACCAAAGTGCAAGACGTTCAAGGCACCGTTGGCACGACCGGCAAGCTCTGGCGGAAAGTAATCCGCCACCACGGCGAAGCTGACCACAGTTGCCGTTCCTACAATTGCGACAACAGACCAGAGCAAGATAGATGGCAGAGACGCTCGCAGGATCAAGGCACACTCGGCTGCGATAAATAGTACCGCAGCTATCGCCAATATTGTCTCCGCCCCGATTCCCCTTCGTTTGACGCAATGGACTGTCATACCGAACAACCAGGCACCAGCGCTAAGTACGATCGACATAATGAAGAGCTGTCTGATGAGACTTGCGCGATCAAACCCCTCTACGTCGGTCAGCCATGGCGATGCCCACAATCCCTGCAGAGACCAAGCCGATCCAATGCAAGTCGCCGACAACGGGGCCATTCGCCAAAAGCGCCGATCGCTGAAAACGGAGCTCAGGGTGGCGGAAGCTGTTGATGGGGCTACGCTTCGTTCAGGCACCACAAGATAGATGAGAATGGCCGTCGTACCGGTCGCGACTGCCAGAATCTCAAAGAGCTGCCGCCAGCCCATCGACGTCAGCAGGTGTTCGACGGGAGCCGTCGCGGTCACCGCTCCTAGCGAGCCCAGCATGATCATATAGCCGTTCAGTAAGGCAACTTGTTCCCTAGGGAACCAAAGGATGATCGACTTCAGTCCTGCGGTCAGTGCCGCCGCCACGCCAAGCCCGATCATTGCGCGCGCGATCAAAAGCGACAGGAAGCCGGTCGATACCGCAAACAGTCCGCCGCCGACGGCTGCGAGCAAGAGCAGAACGCTCTGGACGCGACGCGGACCAAAGTGGTCCAACAATATACCGACGGGGATCTGGGCCGCCGCCAGAACAAGAAAATAGATTGACGTAAGCAACCCGAGGTCGGCAGTCCCAAGCCCGGTGTCCGAGCTGAGATGGCTGGCGATCACGGCGTTGATCGTTCGAAACAGATACGAGAGGTAGTACCCAGCTGCAAAAGGGAGAAAAACGCGCGCGATTCGACGCCATGCTGTTGAAATTTGCATGCTGGCCCCTTTGCTCTCAGCTCACCCGAGCCGATAGCGCGTCCAGCTTTTGTCAGTTCGGCTAACTCGCGGTGGTAGTAGGCTGGCGTAGAAAAAGAAGGAGCGGCGAAATGGTCTATCGACATAGGTTCAATCAGGCTCTTAGGCCGATTCCTGACGGCGGATATCTTCTGGAATCTCGCGCAGAAAGCTTTGCCCCTTTTGCATACGACGCCCGAGCGCCTCGACAAATCCTTCAAAGCGCTCCCTTCCCTTTGCTTGAGCGGCCGCTTGCGCATCGTTGGGCAACGGTGGCGTGATCGTCAGCCAAAAACGAATGAAGAGGGCCAAGGTCTCGGCCGTCAGACCAACGTCACGTTCCAGCCTCTGCATCTGACGGGAAAGCCGATCCAAACGGCGGGTAAATGCTGCTTCCCGCCTGTCCGCTCCATCCGGTGACAGAAACGAAGCGACGGCCGCTTCCACGATTGCAGACCGCGAAAGCTTTTTGCGATCGGCAAGATCAGAAATCTGTTTCAGAAGCTCGGGCGGGAAATAGACGTTCATCCGGTCGCGCATATCGCCTCAGAGCTCCATACCGTCATTCGGGTCCATAGCGACTTGACGCGCGACGCCAAGCATCTGCATAAGTCGAGACTGGCGGACTGCATCCTCGTCGTCGTCAAGAACGGCAGCAAATTCCTCTGCCGGCGTCAGTTCGGTCGTTTCCTTGACGATCGCGACGTGATCGGGGAGTTCCGGCTCACGACGGAGCCCGCTGTTCGCCGTGTCTTTCTCGGTCTCCGCGGCCTTGTCAGTTGGACCTCCCGCCGGCTTTAGCGTTCGGAGCGCTGACCACCCGTCCGTTCGCGATGATCGGCTGGCCCTCGCCGGATCAGGCGGCAGTAGAACCCTCTCGGCGAATCGCCGATCCTCGTAGTAGCGGACCTTCTTGGCCCGGATCGGCGGCGTGCCCGCCACCATGACGATCTCGTCCATCGACGGAAGCTGCATGACTTCGCCCGGGGTCAAAAGCGGCCTTGCCGTTTCCTGGCGCGAGACCATGAGGTGACCGAGCCAAGGATTCAACCTGTGCCCGGCGTAGTTCTTCATGGCCCGCATCTCGGTCGCCGTACCCAAGGCGTCGGACACACGTTTGGCCGTCCGCTCGTCGTTGGTCGCGAAGCTGACGCGGACGTGGCAGTTGTCTAGGATGGCGTTGTTAGGCCCATAGGCCTTCTCGATCTGCGACTGCGCGATCAAGAAGCTCTTGATGCCGTACCCCGCCATGAAGGCGAGCGCGGACTCGAAAAAATCGAGCCGCCCCAGCGCTGGGAACTCGTCGAGCATCATCAGGACTCGATGCCGGCGGTCGCAGGCGTGCAGGTCCTCGGTTAGGCGACGACCAATCTGGTTCAGCACCAGACGAATCAACGGCTTGGTCCGTGAGATATCGGATGGCGGCACTACGAGATACAACGTTGTAGGGTGGCTATCCGCGATCAGATCGGCGATCCGCCAATCGCAACGGCAGGTCACCTGGGCCACCACTGGATCACGGTACAGCCCGAGGAACGACATCGCCGTGGATAGGACACCAGAACGTTCATTTTCCGACTTATTGAGGAGTTCGCGCGCGGTCGATGCGACCACGGGATGAGCGCCCTGCTCGCCGAGGTGCCGAGCAGTCATCATCGCCTTTAGAGTGGCTTCGATCGGCCGCTTCGGGTCGGAAAGAAAAGCTGCGACGCCGGCCAAGGTCTTGTCTGCCTCGGCATAGAGGACATGGAGTATGGCGCCGACCAGAAGCGAATGACTGGTCTTCTCCCAATGGTTCCGCTTGTCGAGCGAGCCTTCGGGGTCGACCAGGACGTCCGCGACGTTCTGGACGTCGCGAACCTCCCATTCCCCGCGCCGGACTTCGAGGAGCGGGTTGTAGGTCGAGGACCTTGGATTGGTGGGATCGAACAACAGGACGCGGCCATGCCGCGAGCGAAAGCCCGCGGTCAGTTGCCAGTTCTCGCCCTTGATGTCGTGGACGATAGCCGAGCCCGCCCATGCCAGCAATGAGGGAACGACGAGGCCGACACCTTTGCCCGACCGGGTCGGTGCAAAACACAGTACGTGCTCCGGTCCGTCATGGCGGAGGTAGTCGCGGTCGAGTTTGCCAAGCACAACGCCATCCGGACCGAGAAGACCGGCCGCTCGAACCTCGTCGCCATTAGCCCAGCGCGCCGAACCATAGGTTTCGACGTTCTTGGCTTCACGCGCGCGCCACACCGACATGCCGATCGCCACCGCGATCGAAACGAAGGTTCCTGACGCCGCGATGAAGGCTCCCTCGACAAAGATTTGAGGCGCGTAGGCGTCGTAGACGAACCACCACCAGAAGAAGACCGGCGGGTAATAGATCTTGAAGCCTAATAGTTCGAACCAGGGTCGCCCAAGCTCCGGTTGCCAAGCGAGCCGCCAGGCTGTCCACTCGGTGGCTCCCCAGATGGCCAACAAAACGATCAGACCGACAACGATTACCTGTCCCCAGAGGATTTTGGTTCCGGACATCCCGAACGCCCTTCCGCAACTGAATTGGAGAGATTGCTAGAGGCCGAGGTCGCGCTTGCGGCCAAGGCCCCATTCGATGCCGCCGCCGTCCTTCACGACGCCGGTGACGTGCTGGCCGAGCCGCTTTTCGAGTTCACGTGACCAGGGCACGAGCGCGAAGCCGAGCCCATTATCGATCATGGCGAATCGTCCCGAGGTAAGTGTCAGCCGCTGGCGATACGTGCCGGCCACATGCTCCCCGGAAGCGGCGTTCACATGAGGCAAGCCGGTGTCGGCCGAGACCCGTGCGGCCACGTCCTCCAACTCGCGCCGGCGCAACGTATTAAGGAGATCGCGCTGCAGAATGATGCGTTGGCCCTGCCGCCGCGCCAGGCCCTCCTGGATCAGATGCTCGGTTCGGGCTTCCATGGCGTCACGGGTCTCGCGGCCGAATCCGCCCATGGCGAGCGGCATGGGCTCGCGTTCGACGAGCCGGTGGTCGAGCCAGGTCGCGCCCTTGGCGGTGACCTGCGCCCCAAGATCGATATCGGAACGGGGCGCGAGCACCAGGGTGGGACGCGGATCGCCGGCTTGACCGAAGCGTCGGACTTCGACGATGCCGCCGACCGGTGGCGCATGTTCGAAGGCCTCGAGCCCTCGAAAGCGCACGTGGTGAGCGCGTCCGTCTGTTCCATCGATCGTGGCGTAGGCCTCGCCGGTCAGTTCGTCGTGCAATCCACGATCGACCAGTCGTCCGATAATCTGGGATGTCGGCTGTCCACCGTCGATGACGAAGTCGGCAACGCCGCGCGCTTCCCCGCGCTCGGTAAAGGCACGGTGCATGGTCTTGATGATATCGCCGCGCAGGCCGAGGTCGCGCAAGCTACGCTCGGCCTCGAGCCCTACCATCCATTCCGCAGGTGCGGCGGATGCGGCCAGGCCCATCTTCTCCAGGTGTTGAAGGCGAGCGACCATCAGGCGCCGGATCTCGGGGTCGGACTTGCCGGGCTTCTCTGGGCGAAGATCGATAGTGCCGGTCTCGTCTGCAGTCAGCCGGATCTCCCGATCGAGCCGCGTCCATCGTTCCGCCGTGACTTCCCTCTCCAGCGAATTGCGGATCTCATGCTCCGGTTTTGGCCCCAGTTCGATGGCGACCAGTTCCTCGGCGCGTGAACGCAGTCCCCTGCTGATGTAGTCGCGGGAGATCACTAGATCCGCCCCTTCCTCATCTACTCCCCGAACGAGAATATGAACGTGAGGGTTATCGGTATTCCAATGATCGACAGCCACCCAATCGAGCCGCGTGCCTAGATCGGTCTCCATCTGCGTGGCGAGATCGCGGGTAAAGGCGCGCAGGTCGTTCATGTCGCCGGCATCCTCCGGTGAGACGATGAATCTGAAATGATGCCGGTCGTCCTTGCACCGCTCTGCGAAAGCCGCGCTATCGGCGCGGTCGGTGCCCGCATCGAACATCTCGGCGCGCTCACCACCCCGAGTCACGCCGTCGCGCTTCAGATATGAGAGGTGGGCGGTCAGTGGTGCTGAACGGAAGGCGCGCCCTTTATGCCGAACCACGCGTGCCTTCACCACAGCGCGCCGCGTCGGGCTGAACAATCTGGCGCGGCTGAAGGCGAGGCGCCCGCGGCCAAACGTCGAGCGCCCATAGGCCGCCGAACGCCTGCCGGCCATAGCCTGCGCTGGGGTGTGCCCTGCTTTCTTCGCCGCCCGCAGCACCTGGTTGATGAAACTCTTCGGCTTCGGCGCGCGCGTGCTGCGAATGCGCCCAGGCCGAATACGCAGGTCGCTATCGGCTGCGGTCACAGGCGGTCCTCCAGGTGGGCGAAAGCGCCTACAGTGCCGAGATTGTCCTTGATTGCATTGTTAAAGATGCAAGGCGCGGCACGCGCCGCGACCGACCGGCACGCTAGAACCCAAGCCATGTCAATGGCTTGCGGTTCGACCGGCGAGCCCCTTTTATCTCGCCTTCCTAATCGGGCGTTCAAAGTCAACTCATTCCTACGCTTTTCTCCGACTCTTCGCACTTCAGCCATGACAGGGCTCCCTGCATCGACAACGGACAGACGTCACTACACCGCGCTTGCGATCCCATTCACCGGGCGAGGTCCATGCGTTCCTTCGCGTTCAGCACTTGGACCGTCGCATGCTCTCCATCAGGTTGGTAAACAGGGCTATCCAAGCAGTCCGACGCTCTCGTCCCCGAGCGGAGGGCGCACCAAGCCTGGACGGCTGTGGATGTATGCCCACGATCAACGGAGCTTGGCTGGACCTGAGCCGCCGGCTGCAGTTTATGTGTTCGCGTCCGACCGCAAGGCGGAGCGCCCGGCTACGCATCTGGCGCACTTCAAGGGCCTTCTGCACATCGACGGATACGCGGGATTCGGTCGGCTGACTGACGCCGGAAACGTCATCCTCGCCGCGTGTTGGGCGCACACCGGGCACAAGTTCTACGAAGTTGCGCAGTCCGAGGACATGCCCGTCTCGCACGAGGCCCTGCGGCGCATCGCTAGCCTCTATGCCCTCGAAGCGCAGCTGCGTGGTCAATCGCCGGCGCATCGGCTGGCGATGCGGCGCGCATTCGCCAAGCCGGTCATTGACAGCCTTCGCTTCTAGCTGGAGGTGCAGCTTCCTCAACTGCCCGGCCGCAGCAATCTCGGAGAAGCGATCGGTTATGCACTGTCGCACTGGGATGGATTGACCCGCTTCCTCCATGAGTACTGCATCGAACTTGACACGAAGCCCGTCGACCGCGCGATTTGACCGGTGGCGTTCGGAGGCAAGAACAATCTCTTCGGCGAGAGCGATGGCGCTGGGGTATGATGGCGTTATAGAGATGACCCAGTCTTCCCGAAACGGGGAAGATATCAAGCTGCTCTGCGAGGCCATTGCGGCGCTTCGTGAGTTGCTTTCACGCACGCAAGACGCGACGGACGAGTCGTTTGACGACGGCCATTCGGTTGATATTTGGAAGAGCGAGGAACTCCGTGCCGCAACAGATCGGGCTGAAGCAGTGATCGCGAAGGCGGAAGCTGCCATGGCTGCGTCCCGCACAGAGTAGGAGTTCTCTGGCTCGGAGCGTTGCCACGTAAGGCCGTTAGGCACGTCAAGACCCGACGTCATGTGCGGCCCCTGGACGCATACCGTCGTGTTGCAACCAGTCCCTGCTCTCAGACTGTTTTCCTCGCTGAACCACGCGATCGCCTCCCATGCTGCACAGCTGATCATCGCGCTGTTCCCGAGTTCGACCGGGCGACAAACACGTCAGTGGCCGTGGGGACCATCTGCAAAACATCTCGCGACGAGATTGCAGTCGTTGCGCCGGTCGAGGACAGGAACGCCGGCTTCCGATCGCCCGCCTTGACTGGGTCAATTCGCCCGACGAACAGCGTCGCAGCTGCTGACGGCTGCTGGCTCGCGGCCCAAGTCGCTGGCAGTTCGATGCCGAGCAGATTTGCAAGCTTGGCCACGTATACTCGCGTTTCGTCTGACAAAGGACCGCCCGCGAGATGCCCGTCGTAGCAAGTTGGGCCCGCGTTGTACGCGGCGAACGCCCCGGGCGAACCATAGCGGTCAAGCAGTTCGCCGAGATACGCCGTGCCGGCCAGAATGTTGTTGCGCGGATCGTAGGGATCGCTTCCGAGATGATAGCGTTCGCGAAGTTCCGCCCAGGTCGCCGGCATAATCTGCATCAGGCCGATTGCGCCCTTTGGGGACTTCGCGTGTACGTCACCAGCGCTTTCGATGCTAATGACTGAACTGATCAAGTTCTCCGGAACTGCAAAGCGTTTTGACGCTTCGTAGACGAAAGCTGCAAACGGGTTGCTCGTCCGAGAGACCGCTCGAACCGCAGTCGATCCATTCTCGGTCTGACCAACACTATGCGACGCAGTCAAAATGAGCAGCAGTGGCACGACAGCCCAAACGCGCATCCCCAGTCGAATCAAAGATGCCATGTTCGCTTCCGTCCAGTGTAAAGCTGCTTCGCGGCGGCCGTTGGACCGCCCTTGACTCCCGCACCCATCGGCTTTGCGGAGATTGACCGGCAGGGAGGAATGGTCCGCCAATCGATCGATCAGAGGAATGGCGTGGCGCCGTGAACCCCGCAAGATCAGTCCTCCCATGTCCACACCGGGATGGCACGGCCGATCACGGCCGAGGCCGGAAGAAGCCCAAAATATCGACCGTCGAGGGAGTCGACCGACTGCCAATTCATGACAAACAGCTCGCCGTCTCTGACGACGCGGCAACCCTGCCATTTCGGCAGCGGCCGGCCGCGTCCGTCGCGATCCCGCGCCTCGCCCACTGCAATGTCGTCGACCGAAATTGCGGGTCCGCTTCTGCAGACCGTCTGCCCGGGCAGAGCCAAGACTCGCTTAAGCATAGGGACGCCGAGCGGCAGATAGCCGTTGAAGTCGAGAAAGGTCGCAAGCGGTTCCGGCGGCTGAACGGCGACCAGCTCCGTGACAAGGAAGCGCTTCGCTGGTCGCAAGCCATAGAGACCGATCGGCACGCTTGCCGATGCATTCCAAATGTAGATCGGCAGCGGCTCCAGGGCGATCGTCGCGACGACAGCGGAAGCTACGGCAAACGTCGTGGTCAGCGTCCATAGACGGTCCGTCATCGCATCACCCTTTGACGATGTAGCCAAGCCTGGTGGCGGCCCTTCGTGTAGGGACGCGGGTTTTCGTTGACGGACAGGCGATTGTGAACGTGATGCCAATGATCGGGCGCTACATCAGCCGGATCGATGCTCAGCGCATCGATCGCGTCGATCATCTGCAGCGCCCGTTCGACTTTAGGCCAGCCGGAGAGCCGCAGCAAAATCTCTCCGCCGGGCTTTACATAGGGCACTGTCGAGCAGCGCTGTCCTGCTGCGACCGCGCGCAAGATGTCGATCCGCGAAATGACCGTGCCAAAGTCGTTGGAAGTCCAACGGACGAAGGCAAAGATGCCGCCGGCTGCGAATGACAGGATGCGCCGGTGGCGATCAAGCTTCCGTTCCTTGACAATGCGACCGAAACGAACGCGGTTTTCAATACGCTTTTCGAGCCACAGCACTTCCACTTCGGTGAGATCGCTCATGCCGCCGCTCCTTGAATCTCGAACCGAGGATCGTATGCTTTCGGCTGGGTGAAGCGCGTCCGAAGGAGAGCAGAACTGGCCATCCGGCGCGGCGCAAGATCGCCAGGAAGCGTGCGAAACAGGTCGCGCGGCTCACGCTCGGAGCGGCCGTAGTGCGCTGGGGATTTGCTGACGGGCATGGCTTAGCGCCGCTCTTTACCCGCATAGGGAATTGGCGCATGCCGCTTTGCGGGCAGTACGGTGCCGGCACCGGGATCGGAGGTCGATTTCTTTCTGCCCAGTTTGGCCCAGGCTGTCAGGTCGGCTACTGAGTAGACCACACGCCCGCCGATCTTGTGGTATTCGGGACCGGTTCCGTACGTTCGATGTTTTTCCAACGTGCGGCCGGACAAACTCAGAAAGCGCGCGGCTTCGGACGTGCGAAGGTACCGCGGCGGTTTATCCGTGTTCAGGTCGGACATCTGAAAAGCTCCGTGATCGTCTGGAGCGCGAGCTAGGTTCGCCGCGCATCGACGGCCACAATCGCGGAGCAGCAGTGATTATGGGGATGCCGAAGATGACGGGGTCATTTTCGATACCCTCACGGAAGACGTATTGGTTCTCGCGCTCGGACCGCAGAAGCTTGCGACGAGATGCACAATCAGCCTCGAAATGTCTGCGAGCAGATCGCATATCGCGACATCGCATAGCTATCCGGCGTCTCGACCAAGAAGCAGATCAGCGTCGAATTCAACCAGAAAGAATTCCTCGACATCCGGCGGGCGAAGGAACAGCTTGAGTCGATCAAGGTCTGGGTCCAAGACCGCAGCCGGATGACGATCAAGCAAATCGGCAACGAGTTCCGAGGCGCCGGTATGGCCCGAAGCAGTTTTGCATCGGACCACTTCAAGCTAGTTGAGCCGGAACGGGAGCATTGGAACGTTGACCGGACCGTCTAATATGCGTCGGCCTACAGGAAGGATCTCGCCAAGGAGCTTGACGGTGTCGTCTGGCAACTTGCGCAGCTCACTCGTGAAGGCCAGCGCGGCGTTGAGACAGACAGGACCGTGTTGCCCCCAGCTGGAAATTCGGCAGCGGCGATATCTCCGGCGGCGGCCGTCGAGAACAGCGATTTTCGTCATCGGCCTGGCGATCCCCAAGATCTGGCTCCGCGACAACGAGCCGGAGCCGGCATCGGAAGACAATGCGAAAAGGAAGTGAGCAGCGCGATCGCTGGCGGAGGGAACGCAAGATGTTGCGGCGGTTTCGCAAGTCTCACAGTTCAAGGCCACGTTCTGCGAGCACATTGTGCATGACCTCGCGTTTGATCTCGCCGGCGACCTCGTTTCGAACCTGGGCGCCGAGCACGCGCTCGGCATCCGCATCGCCTAGCAGACCATGCTCGGCCAATCGCTGATCGAGCCGGCTCTCAAACTCCTCGCCCATGGCTTCGATCAACCGGTCTTGCATCGCTTCATATCGGTCCGGAGCGATGCGCCTCAGCACCGTCTCCCAGGGTTGCCAGCGGGCTGCCATGTAGTCGTTGAGCTGGTCCGCTTCCTGCTCCCGGACCAGGTCTAGCGCCCGCGCCGCATCGTCCTGGCTTACGTCAGAGACCGCCAGGAAGCTCATGTCGGGCGCGACGTGACTGAGCTCCAGCGGCTCGCGCAGCAGATGTTGGTAGGCCAGGTAGACTTCGACGTCGTCCACATTCGGATGGTCGCCGGCGAGCAGGTTGACCCTATCGCGCGCGATCTCGTCCAGCGCCTCCAAGCGGAACGCAATACGGCCGCGCTGAATCAGTTCGCCAAGCCGATCGTCATATACTCCCTCCTCGACGTCAGCGTTGAGGCGCGCAGTCTGCATGCCGTTCCAGTGCAAGGTAACACGATCGTCGCAAGTCTCGTTGGCCTCGGAAGCCTGTGCAAAAAACTGCTCGCGCAATCTCGGATTGGCCGCCGCCTGCCGCAGATCATCAGCCACTGCCTGCCGAAACTCGTCATTGCCGTAGTTCACGTTCCCTCGCAGCCTCCCCAGGAACCGTGCGTAGTCCTGGGCGCCTGCCTCATCCGCAAAGTGCTGCCATTCGGCCAGCGTCGCCGGGTCCTCGGCGAGCCAGTGCGCGGCAGCCTCATACAAAGACTGCTGAGCAAGCTGCGGTGGCGTTCCGACCGCCGCCAGATTAGCGAGGACATCGTCCGGCAGTGGGTTATCCTCCAACTCGAGGGTCTCCAAATGCGGGTAATTGAGACCAAGATGCGGTGCACTCTCGACGAGACCCTCAGGCAGGCTGGTCAGCTGGTTACCGCTAAGATTGAGCGATTGAAGCGTGCTGGGAAGGGTCGCCGGCAGGTTCGCCAATTGATTGCGGCTGACATCGAGTTCAATGAGACCCCATGGGAGAGATTCGGGGAGCTCGGTCAGCTGATTTCCACTAACCGCGAGCGAGGTGAGACGGCTCGGGAGAGCGTCGGGCAGGCTACTGAGTCGGTTGTCGTTTGCATTCAGCATCTCGAGCCCAGCCGGAAGGTTGGCGGGCAGACTGGTCAAGCTGTTATCGGCCACCTCTAGCCAGGAGAGGGTTGCCGGAAGAGCGTCCGGCAAACCCGTCAACCGGTTATGGCTAATGAGAAGATGCTGGAGACCGGGTGGGAGCATAGCGGGCAGGCTGCTTAGCTCGTTGTGCCTGGCGTACAGTTCCTGCAACCTTGGCGGCAGGGCAGTGGGCAAGGCGGTCAGGGACAGAGACGACAAATCTAGCGAATGCGAGCTCGTGTTGTCCGAAGCCCTAATTCGCATGCGCCCCTGTCGTCGGTTCTCGGCATCGCCCTGCCCCTCTTCGGCAACCCAGTTGTCCAGGATCCCCGCGCGCACGGAGGCGGGGGTCCGATACCCCGTCAAGACTTCGAACAAATTTGCCACGGCACGGTTGAAGCCGGCGAGGTAGCTTTCCTGCTCCTCTTCTTCAAAAGTGTCCGGATCTGAACGTGTGCTCCGCTGTGTCTGTCCTGTATCCATCAACTTTCTCTATAGCGCGACAATCTGGGTGGGAAGCGCACGACAATCAGGATGGCGAGTCGGTGTCGCGGCGAGGTGATGATTGCCGCGTTGATTGTCGCGCGCAAGAGTTTTTTGAACTCTGATTGTCGCGGAGCGTCAATCAGAGACGGTTTTGGGTGTCGCGTGTGACGGCGGGCGTCCAGGTCCGCGTTTTCGTTCGAGCGCGGTCCGCCTGCGATAGCTTTCGACGTTCATCTCGACGATGGTAGCGTGGTGGACAAGCCGATCGATGGCGGCGAGGGTCATAGCGGGGTCCGGGAAGACCCTGTTCCATTCGCCGAATGGCTGATTGGCTGTGATCAGCATCGAGCGTCGCTCGTAGCGTGCGCTGATGAGTTCGAACAGCACGCTGGTCTCGGCCTGGTCCTTGGTGACGTAGGCCAGGTCATCGAGGATCAGGAGATCGAAGCGATCAAGGCGGTTGATGGCGGCCTCGAGGTTGAGCTCGCGCCGCGCCACCTGGAGCTTTTGCACGAGATCGGTGGTTCTGGTGAAGAGAACGCGCCATCCGTTCTCGATCAGAGCGAGGCCGAGAGCACTTGCGAGATGGCTCTTTCCGCCACCGGGCGGGCCAAACAGCAGCAAATTGGCGCCCTTGCCCAGCCAGCCGTCGCCGGCGGCGAGCGCGGTGACCTGCGCCTTGGAGATCATCGGCACGGCCTCGAAGTCGAAGTTGTCGAAGGTCTTTCCGGCTGGCAGCCGTGCGTCGACGAGGTGCCGCTCGATGCGACGGCGGCCGCGTTCGGCGATCTCGTGCTCGGCAATGGTGGCGAGGAAGCGGGCCGCCGGCCAGCCTTCCTTGTCGGACTGCTCAGCAAATTGCGGCCACAGCACCTTGATGGCGGGCAGCCGCAGCTCGTTGAGCAACAGATTGAGGCGCGCGGTGTCGACGGTGTTGGCCGTGTTCATGCGGCACCTCCGATCTCGGCGGTGCCGATAAGGCACTCATAGGCGGCCAGTGGCGCGAGATGCACCACGACCTGCGGCACACGGGCAGGATCGGGCGCGAAGTGCGTGCGCAGCTGTCCGAGATCGGGCAGTTGGCCGGCGTCCAGGTCGGCGGCGAGCTGACCGGCGAGTTCGGCCTCGCAGCCGCGCTCGTGCGCCAGCGCAAGCAGATCGACCATGAGCCGGCAGGCTTTCTTGTCCGGCAGCCGTTCGCGCAAACGATCGAAGGTCTTCCGATAGGCATCGCGCGGGAACAGCCGATCACGGTAGACGAGATTGAGCAGCGCCATTGGCTTGCGCCGCAAGGAATGGATCACGTGCCGATAATCGACGACCTGGTCGTGCTTGCCGTTGGGATGCGGCCGCCCACGCGGCAGGGTGACGAGATGGGTGCCGCCGACGAACGTGTCGAGACGATCATCGTAAAGGCGCACCCGCAGCTGGTGGCCGATCAGGCGTGACGGCACGGTGTAGAACACCTTGCGCAAGGTGAAGCCGCCGCTTGACGTCACGCGGACAATCACCTCCTCGTAGTCCGAGGTGCGGCGATCTGGCAATGCCTGCAGGGTGGCGCGCTCGTGGTCGATGCGCTTGGCGTTGCGGGCATTGCGGCGGCTGACGATCTCGTCGATGAAGCCGCGGTAGGCCGCGAGATCATCGAAGTCGGCAGTGCCGCGCAATAGCAGCGCATCGGCGATCGTCCGCTTGAGATGGCCATGCGAGCTCTCGATCGCCCCATTCTCATGGGCGATGCCGCGATTGTTGCGGGAAGGCCGCATGCCGTAATGGGCGCAGAGGTCCTCGTACCGCCGGGTCAGATCGTCCTGAGCATTCCGGTCCAGATTGCAGAAGGCGGCCGACAGACTGTCGGTCCGATGCTCCCGCGGCGCGCCGCCGAGCGACCACAGAGCATTCTGCAGTCCTTCCGCCAAGGCGACGAAGCTCTCGCCACCGAGCACGACATGGGCGTGCTCAAAGCCGGAATAGGCCAGCCGGAAGTGATAGAGGCGATGATCGAGCGGCACGCCCGCGATGGTGACCCCGAGCTCGCCCATGTCGGTGAAGTCGGACAGGCCGACCTGACCCACTTCGTGGGTCTGACGGAAGATGACTTCCTGCTCCTCGCCGTGGATTGCCCGCCAGGCGCGGATCCGGCGCTCCAGCGTGCGGCGGATTCCAGCCCCGAGCTCAGGGTGGCGGCGTAACATCTCCTCGAAGATCGCGACAGCCCGCACGCCGGGGGCCGCCTTCAACATCGGCACGACCTCGGTCTCAAAAACACTGGCCAACGGGTCCGGTCGGCGCCGGCCGCGGGCTCCCTTCTTCTGCAATGGGAGCCTTCGATCCTTCTCAAAGCGATACGCGGTCGAGGTACTGAACGACGCCTTGGCGGCGGCCACTGGCGGGGTATCGGTCTGACGGTACTTCATGTAGAGCCTCATCTGGTGATCGGTAACGTGTCGGCCTGGCAAGCGAGTGATTCCTCTTGGCGGAAGAACCACTTGCACAACCAGCCGGCCGCGATCACCAGTCGGCGCGGTCCCCTGTGGATCGCGCCGACGCCGGGCTCGTAACTCCGGTCGGGCTACGCCCTCCCTGCGTCACGAGCCCGGCGAAGCTCTCTCATCCTGATTGACGCTCCACTGTCACCCTGATTGCCGCGCGGCATTTCTCCGCCTTTAGAAACTAAAGAGTACGCCTGCCACTTCGTCAGGCTCCGAAGGAGGTCGCTGCGCGCCAACGCAATAATTATTCGGGCGAGTGCCACGTGCGCTGCAGCGCCCACTCCTGGTCGAGGTGGTACAGCGTCACGCGAATCCCACAGCGGCCAATAGATCGAGTGCAGGACCCCTAACGTGGGAGCGTTCCGTCCTTTGCAGGCCTACCTGTCGATCAGCTGACGAGTATTGCCGTCGGGGCGACCCGTTCGCTCAACCGTTGGCACCGCTGGTGATCGAAGCCTTGCGATGATGGCCGTTTGCTTAACGGCTGGTCATATGCAACGCCGAATTTGACGCTTGATGGCGATTTCGACGTAAGGGCAATATGTGACTTTAAATCTGCGTCGGAAACGCCACGATTACAAATGACAGGAGGATCTGGCCGAGCGAGCGAGTTTATGCGCCCGTTACGACGGCGCCATCAAACCGCGGCGATGTCTCAGCAAGCGTCGCCATGCTCGGACAATTTGCTGAGCATTGGGATCGAACCGGGAGATCGGCTCGAAAGGCGCCGCGGCTTCGTACGCCGCCTCTCGCCAGCCGCGACGCGCCCCGCCGCCGATTCCAGTCAAAAACAACATGCTCTCTAAGCTCAGCCGACGCGTGTTCAATGGGGCGCCGGAAGCAGCCTCTTTACTCCCAGGATGCTTCCCCTGTCTCGGGGCTTGAGGAGGCCCCGATTAATGGCAGTGCTGTAAAACGCAACGGCAATAACACCGTAGGTGTTCTTCGCAGCTTTGGCCGCCGGCTCTTCGGAACGATCAAAGGGCGGTGGCCGTGCGGCTCAACGAGGAGCCGCATGGCGACGACGCGCGCAAGTTAATCGGGCCGGTAGCGCTCACCTGCACCGCCCGGAGCCGCGCCAAGCTCGCAAGAGTCGCTGGAGCAAGCTATGGTCCATTAACAAGTCCAATACCGGAGCTGTGTGGACGGGCTCCTAGCGTGCGATTGTCTCTCGGCATCTACATTCCCGGGTGATGAATGAGCCAAACGTCATTGGGGCCTCCAGGCCCCAAGCGGGCGGTGTAACGCTCGCCTCGAAGGTCGTATTCTTTTACCGGCTGCGTCTCGTCCGGCAAGAGGCCCCAGCGGCCGAGCTTCGAGAGCATCGTGTCCGGCGCGGGTTGGGTGCCGTGCGAAAAATTCTCGGGAACGGCGAATGATGCAGCATAAATCTCGCGGGCCGCGGGGGGCGTCCTCTCAGCCCTGGAGGACGCCGGAGCGGCATGCTCCATCGAACGTCCAAGCAGCGCTAGTGAGGCTCGATTCGCAGGCTGCGCGCTGGGCTGCGGAACGTGTTCCGGTCGAGATCCGAGAGGAATGGCAGCGCCTGGCGCATTGAGTGGGGTGCTTCGCCTCATCGCCGCCGCGGGCACGAATAGCGCCGTGTAGCGGTCATTGTGAACGATAAAGCTGTTGGGTCGGCTGTCCTGGCTCGGCGGGATGCTGCTACCGTCAAGCGCCGCCGACGCGTGCTGGTCGCCGTGCCGGAAGTTGAAGCGACGAACGACCGCTCCTAAATTCGGGGTCTGCTGATGGCGCGCGGTTGGCTCGAGAGACGATGATGGGCCGGCGTCTTCCACCATCGCCCACAGCTGATCCTGATCGTAACCTTCCTCAGGAAGGACCAATGGCGAGCCGACCGCTGGCCCGAGAGGCGACGGTGCTCCGGCGCTTTCCATCAGCACACGAGCCATTGAAGTGCCCGGCTCGCTCAGCTGGCGCTCAATGGCATCCAGTTCCGCATGGCTTAGCGTCCTCTGCCTCTTCGCAGGCCTCAGGTGCCCGCTGTAATCCTCACCCATGAGGGCCGCGTGACTTGAAGGGGGGGCGCTCCCGGTCAGCTCGTTCGGAGCCGGCTGGTATCCGTCGCTCCAATTGAAGTGACGAACGGCTAGTCCGGGATCCGGTGTTTGGTGATCGTGCGCGGTTGGCTTGAGAGACGATGCTAGGACGGCTTCGCCGATCATCCCTCGCGGCGAATCCTGATCGTGACCTTCCGCAGTCAGCCCGCTCGGCCAACTCGAAGCTCCCCGCGCGCTGTGCTGCGCAGCGACGTGCCCGACGCTTCTGGTGACTGCGTCTTCGGGATGAGGACCGCCGGCCCCAAGTTCCAACGCCTCGGTGAGTCTACGGTCTTCGCCAGGCAGATGAGGATAGTAGCGATCTGGAGAAACAGGAACCCCTGCGACGGCAGTGGTATCAAGCTGCGGCACTTCATCCAGGTACGGCTCAAACTCCGCTTGCTGCTGTTGCGGTTGTGTCACCGCAGCGTTGTAAGCAGCGAAATCCCGGTCGAACGGGTTGATGCTGTTAAATGGGTCCATATCCCCTCCGTTTGAGTCGGTTCGCAATCCTAAGCAGGTTCACTCTCTGGTTCTCCCTTTATTGGGATCAGCTGTCGACAAGCTGACGCGCTTAGAATTCCGACTTGGCTGTGATCGTCTCTGGAGTGCCGTTTGGACTTAGAGAGCATGTTGTTTTTGACTGGAATCGGGGTTCCCGGAGCGGGCGATTTCTGATTCAAGCTCCATGCTGGAGTGCGGAGGCCAGCACGGATGATGCGCCCCTATTCGAAAGACATCCGTGAACGCGCCTTGGCTCGCGCTGACGCGGGCGAGATGGTTCGGTCGATCGCAGAGGCGCTACAGAGCCCCTCGTACGCGCCAGACCACCGTATCTTCTTGCCGCCCTACAGCCCTGACCGCAACCCGATCGAGCACGTCTTCGCCAAACTCAAACATCTCGTGCGAGCCGCAGAGCCTCGTGACGTGGAGGCAACCTGGCGGAAGGTTGGTGAACTCCTCGATCTTCTCCCAGGAGGAGTGCACCAACTACTTCAAAAACCCAGGCTATGCTTCCGTGTAAATACATCATGCTCTAGCCGGCTCGAAGTGAAGGGTCACCGCGAGCAAGCACAGTCAAGCGCGTCCACGTCGTGCCGCCTACGCAAAGCGCGCCGAGGTAAGCGAAGGCCTCACGCCAGGCCAGCGACGGCACTGCGATCTGCGACAGCGCGAGCACCACATTGTAGCCGGCGATGGCAGCTGGGACAGCGAATATGGTCGCGATCATGACGCGCCGGGCCACGGATCGGCTACCAGCGAAGGTGATCTCACCGACGGCAAATGTCAGCACGCCAGCGGCAATTGCGACGAGCAGCGCGCCGATGACGCTGGCGCCACCATGGAACGCTATCATCCCGAAATTAAGTGCGACGAAAAACGGCAAGGCATACACTGCCAGCGCGAAAACCGCCCAGCAGAACAAACCGATGCCGAGTGCGTTGAGAACAAGCCCAAGGGCGGGCATGGTGGCGGCTCCAATTGCATGGATTTGCAAGTCGCGCCTTCCACCACCACCACGGCGCGACTTCGGATATAAGGTCTGAACGAGGCGGAGTTGCGGCGCGTACAACTCCGCTTTGATGGTTTGGAGGCGAGACGACGGCGCTCACGCGCCGCCGAATCTCCAAACGGGGATGCCGAAACGCCTCGCCTTGTCGGCGAGGTTGTCCTGGATCCCTGTACCCGGAAAGTGCATGACGCCGATCGGCAGCAGTTCGAGCATGGCGTCATTGCGCTTGAAGGGAGCCGCCTTGGCATGCTTTGTCCAGTCGGGCTTGAAGACGATCTGGGGTACCTTGCGGGTGGTCGCCCATTTGGAGGCGATCAATTCGGCGCCTTTGGGCGAGCCGCCATGGAGCAGGACCATGTCGGGATGCTTGGCGCGAACCTTGTCGAGGCGATCCCAGATGAGGCGGTGGTCGTTGAAGTCCAGCCCGCCGGTGAGTGCGATCTTCACTCCCGGCGGCAACATGTCCTCGCTCTCGGTACGACGCTTGGCGGCGATAAAGTCGCGGGAGTCGATCATCGCTGCGGTGAGCGTGCGGTGGTTGACCAGCGAGCCCGACCGAGGACGCCACGACGAGCCGGTGTGGACCTCAAATCGTTCGATCGCCTGATCGCGAAAGATTTCCAAGCAATTTCGGCGCTCGATCAGCGTGATGCCCTCGGCCATCAGGCGCTCAAGCTCGACCGATCGCACCTCCGACCCGTTCTGCTCCCGTTGGCTCTTGTGCTGAGCTTGTTCATTGTCGTCGAGCTGACGTTCAATGCGGTCGACGGCACGATGGAACAGGTTGACCGTCGACCAAAGGAGTTCGTCGAGGTCCGGCTCTAGCCGCGTATCGCTCAGCGTGGCGACCAGGGCGTCGAACATATCGACGATGGCACCGGCGATCGTTTTCGCCTCGGGAAGGGGTCTTGGATCTGGCTGGTCGTCGAAGGGACGATAGCCGAAGAGCTGCAATTCGCTCAGGACGTGGTCGGTTGGAGACGCCGCCTGCGCCGGTTCGATGTCGTCGTGGTCGGTCATGGGAAGAGGTCCTTTGCCGGATTGGCCGCGCCCATCGCGGCCTTCGTGGCGATCACTCAGACGGCGGGCGGAACGGGCCAGAACCCGGAGCGGCTTGTCCGCCGAAGCCCGCTAGGGCGCAGGCGGAAGCGGAGGGCCGAAGCGGCAGCGGAGGATGGCGAAGGCCGGCTATTTTGCTTCGCGATGCAAAGCGCGCCGGTCGGATCGCTGGCGTGCCTTCTCATCGCCTGCGCGCGGCGGAAAATAGCCGGACGCAGCCATTGCCGGCCCGAACCGCTTGGCGTCCGATCGCCCTCTAGAAGGCCGTGGTCGCGTGCCCTTCCGGCATTGGCCCAATCTACCACCGATCCATCGCGATCGATCGAACGATGTCGGCTTTTTCCGCGGCCGGCGGGAGCGAATGCAAGAAGCGAACGACATCTTCTGGTACGAGTTGAAGCCGCAACGCTGCTCGGAGCGCTTCAGGGCCTAAGATGTGCAGATCTTCATTGAAGTCGCCCAGCCGAGGCGACAACGCGATCGCTTCAACGCCGGCATCTTCCGCGCGCTGGGTAAGGTTAGCTTGTACGGCATCTCCGGCGGCATCGGCGTCGCGGGCGATATAGAGCCGACGTAGCCCAGACGGCAGCAACATGGCCGAGAGGTGATTGGCCGACAGCGCCGCTGTCATCGGCAGGCTCGGCAGGAGGTAACGCAGCGACAGCATGGTCTCGATACCCTCGCCGGCAGCGAGCACGTCGTCCGCCAGGCCGAAACGAACGGCATTGCCGAGCAGGTCACCCATGGCCCGTCGTGGCGTGTCGACAGGGGCCTTGCCGAGCCGGACGCGATCAAATCCGTCAGGATCGAGCCAGGTGCGATGCACGCCGGAGATCCGCCCGGCGAGGTTCGTGACGCAGGCGATCATCGCTGGCCATGTTTCGGTCGGCAAATGATCGTCCGGTCGATAGTAGCAACGTGGGTGGAAGCGCAAGCTGCCACCATGGTGGATGCGGGCTATTCCGCGACGTTGCAAATAAGCTTCGACCACAGTCCCGTCGATTGGGCTGGACATGGCAAAAAGGCGACGGGCGGCTTGCTGCGATCCGGCCAGCACGGCTGGACCCACCCGTTCCGGGGTAGGTTGCCGCTCGGAACGAGGTAGCTTCAGAAAGCGTCTCGCCTCCTCGGCCACCTCGCGAAAGTCTCGCAAGGCCAGACTTTCGCGGATGACGTCGAGGAGGTCACCATGTTCTCCGGTCGCGGCATCGGTCCATTTGCCGGCGGGTCCCTTCGGCGATTCCTGGAGCCGTACGAACAACGAACGGCCCGGCGTGTTGCGGACGTCGCCGACCACCCAGTACCGTCCGGCCCGCTTACCATTGGAGAGATAGTGCCTGCATACCGCCTCGGCCTCGCGCGCGAGGCGGCGTGCCAATTCGGAGGCGTCGCGGGGCATCACGCGGCCTCCCGTCCACCGACGCGCGCGACCGGATAGCTGTCGAGCACCTTCGCCAGGACCTCCACACCGCTTGCGTCCGTGGGCACGAACATGCGGAGCTTCCAGGAGATGATCTCCCCGAACAGACCATAAGCCCGCAGGCGATCGCGCATCGTGTCGTTGAGTCCCGACAGTTCGATGCGGGTTGCGCCCATCAATCGGACACGGCGAAGCTGGAGGTCTTCGGCAAGATCGAGGACGATCTGTCCCTCCATCAGCGCGGCAAAGGCAGCGTCCGGCGTCAACGTGGGCGCATCCGCGGCAAGGACGTTCGCGACCCAGGCGGCGGAGACCTTGCGGCCGATGATGCGTTCGCCCGCGTCGGTCTGGAGCCGATAAACTCGGCTTGATTCGTTCGGCAGCCGCTTCCAGATGGGTAACAGCAAGCCGGCCACGACGTGGATCGTACTCTCCGAGAACTCGGGTAGCTCTGCGAGTTCCGCCAGCCAGGCGGCGGCAAAGCGTTCGCGATCCGATTCGGCCCAATGGCTTTCCGCCATCATGTTGAGGGAGACGCTGTGCTGCTCCATCGGCCGTATCAAGCGGATGCGCCGCTCGATCTCGCCGTCGTCGAGCATGAAACTTGGCGCCGGGAGCTGCACGGCCGCACGGGCCGAGCGTTCATTGAACAACGGAATCGCGCGATGATCGGAAAGCCGAGCCAGAGCCTCATCGAGACTTAAGGGATGATTGCGCCAGCGCTGGGTCAGCGTAAGCAGGCGGGTCTGCGCCCCCGTGCCCGGATGGGTGTAGACCGTCCGCCGGTCGCAGACGACAAAGCTCTCGGCGCGGAGCGTTTCCAGCCCAATGTCATAGGTGCCGGAAGCAACCGCGCCCTCGATCCGAGCCATCAAGAGCTGTTCGAAGACGGTGAACAGGACGTTCTGTAAGTCGATGGTGAGCGCCAGCAAACGATTGAGGAAGGTCGTGATCGGCGGCAGCTCATCCCTCAGCCCATTGGCATCGGTCAGTTGCAGGCCGGTCGCATCCTCGAACCTCTCGAGCGAGCAGCCGTCGATCCTGCCGCGAACGAGCAATGTGTAGAGTTGACGCAAGGCATCACGCCCGTACCGGCTTTCGAGATTGTCCTCCGGCCGAAACAGGCCCTGCCCTCCAGTCTGGCGCTGACCGCGTGTGATCGCGCCCAGCGTGTCGAGCCGCCGCGCAATGGTGCTGAGAAAGCGTTTTTCGGCCTTCACATCCGTCGCGATGGGACGAAACAGCGGCGGCTGCGCCTGATTGGTCCGGTTGGTCCGGCCAAGCCCCTGGATCGCGGCATCGGCCTTCCAGCCGGGCTCGAGCAGGTAATGGACCCGCAACCGGCGATTTCGGGCCGACAGTTCGGCATGGTAGCTCCGTCCCGTGCCGCCCGCGTCGGAGAACACGAGGACGCGCTTGACGTCATCCATGAAGGCCGAGGTTTCCGCGAGGTTCGCCGAGCCCGCTCGGCTCTCGACCACCAATCGGCCATGCTTGCGAACGATGCGGCGCGAACGGCCGGTCACTTCGGCGACCATGTCGGTGCCGAAACGCTGGATGACCTGGTCCAACGCCCCAGGAACAGGCGGCAGCGAGGCGAGCTTTTCGATCAAGCGATCGCGGCGCAAGACAGCCTCCCGGCTCTCGACCGGTTGGCCGTCGCGATAGACAGGCCGCGAGCAAGGATTACCCTCTGAATCAGTGAAGGGCTCGTAGAGCTGCACCGGGAAGGAAAAAGCGAGATAGTCGAGGACATACTCGCGGGGCGTAATGTCGACCTGGACGTCGCCCCAGTCTTCGGTCGGAATTTCGGCCAGCCGACGCTCCATCAGCGCCTCGCCCGTTGAGACGATCTGAATCACCGCGGCATGGCCGGCGTCGAGATCACGCTCGATCGATCGGATCAGCGAAGGCGTCTTCATCGAGGTCAACAGATGCCCGAAGAAGCGCTGCTTGGCGCTTTCGAAGGCGGATCGCGCCGCCGATCTGGCCTGTCCGTTCAGCGTTCCGGTTTCGCCGGTGATGTTGGCGGCCCGCATCGCGGCGTCGAGATTGTTATGGATGATGCTGAACGCGTCAGCATAGGCGTCGTAGATGCGAACCTGCTCGGACGTAAGCTGGTGCTCGACGAGCTCGTACTCGACGCCCTCATAAGACAGCGAGCGGGCGGCATAGAGACCGAGCGCCTTTAGGTCACGAGCCAGGACCTCCATGGCCGCCACCCCACCCTCCTCGATCGCCTCGACGAACTCGGCGCGCGTGGCGAACGGGAAGTCCGCGCCGCCCCAGAGCCCGAGGCGTTGCGCATAAGCGAGGTTGTGCACTGTGGTGGCGCCCGTCGCCGACACATAGACCACCCGAGCATTCGGCAAGGCGTGCTGGAGCCTCAGGCCCGCGCGCCCCTGCTGAGAGGCCGCCCGGTCGCCGCGCTCGCCCTTGCCCCCGACCGCATTCTGCATGGCGTGGCTCTCGTCGAAGATGATCACTCCTTCGAAGTCGGAGCCCAACCATTCAACGATCTGGCTGACACGCGAAAGCTTCTCGCCGCGCTCGTCGGTGCGTAGCGTGGCATAGGTTGTAAATAGGATGCCTTCCGAAAGCCGGATCGCCGTCCCCTGGCGAAACCGGGACAGCGGCGTCACCAGCAGGCGCTCCATGCCGAGCGCCGACCAGTCGCGCTGGGCATCTTCGATCAGCTTGTCGGATTTGCTGATCCAGACCGCACGGCGGCGGCCCTTGAGCCAATTGTCGAGCAGGATTCCACCGACCTGACGTCCCTTGCCCGCGCCGGTGCCATCGCCCAAGAACCAGCCACGGCGAAAGCGGATGGCATTCTGAGCGTCCTCGCACGCGGCGGCCACAACATCAAAGGTCGGATCGACGGTCCAGGAGCCTGCCAGGAATTCGGAATGTGCTCCGCCGGCATAAATGACGCTCTCGAGCTGAGCGTCCGACAGAAGTCCATCTGTCACCACACGTGGCGGCAGATGCGGACGGTAGGTCGGCTTCGGTGGCGCGACGGATGCCATTGCCGCGGACTGCACGAGTTTGGTCGGATGTGGATGCGATCCGGAAATCCGGATCGACTGCAATTCGTACTCCTCATAAAGCGCATCGGTCAGTCGGGCGCTTTCCGGCGGAGACCAATCGACTGTCTCGTAGTTGAGCTCTACGCCTCTTGGCGCCACACGTCCCGACGTGGACGGTAGACACGGTACAGCGGCGGCGGTCGATCTCGCCTTCGCTGGACCACAACGAATAAGGTCGCGCCCAACCGGCGTAGTGACGACGGGTAGCCTCGACGGCACATGCCGGGCCACCCAGCCAAATAAGGTGGCGACATCGCTCGCCATGCCCGGTGAAGCGGGAAAGATTTTCGGATCAGGCGCAGGCAGCTTGTCGATCACAAGCAGCCTTGTGTCCGTTTGTGTCCCGTGCTTGGCGTAGACGGCGCCGTCAATGGCGGCAGAAAACGCAACCCGCCCGCGTTCCTGGAGACGAACAAAGGCTTCCGTCCATGCCGGATTATCCGGCGCAAGGCTCTTGCCGACGATGACGACAAGACGGCCGCCGTCGCAAAGGCGCGCCAAGGCTGAGGTGATGTGCCGGAGAGCTGCGTCCGGCATCGGTCGTTCGACATTCGCCACAGCCGAGAACGGCGGGTTCATCAAGACGACGCTCGGGGCAACCCTCGCCTCAAGGTGATCATCGATCTGGGCGGCGTCAAAGCGGGTGACCTTAACGTTGGTGAACAGCTGATCGAGCAATGTCGCGCGCGGCTCGGCCAACTCGTTCAACACCAGGGCGCCGCCCGAAAGCTCGGCAAAGATCGCAAGCAAGCCTGTCCCTGCCGAGGGCTCGAGAACGCGATCGGCAGGCGTAACGCCCGCCGCCACAGATGCAACAAGGCCGAGCGGAATCGGCGTCGAGAATTGTTGAAGTGCCTGGCCATCCTCGGAACGCCGCGTATGGGTCGGCAGACAGCTTGCGATCCTTGCGAGCATCGGCAGCATGGCAGCCGTCGAACCCGCCTTGGCGCGCATGGTCGGGCCGAACTTGCGAAGGAATAGAACGGTCGCCGCCTCGCAGGCGTCATAGGCGGTCTTCCAATTCCAGGCACCGGCCGCGTCCGAGCCGGCGAAGGCAGCCTCCATGGCGCTACGCAGGACAGCGGCATCGATGCGACGACCGCGTTCGAGCTCAATCAAGAGCTGCTGTGCAGCGCGGAGAGCCGCAGAGGTTAGACTTGCAGCGGCACGCATCGAGAGCGGCGCGGCGGCAGCGCCGCCGGTGAGAGATTCGGTCATGGCAGGATGTCTTTCGGAGAGCGGGAACGGGTCGAGCCGGCTGGCGCTCTCTCTGGACCGTGCCGGCTCAAACCCGTCTCGGCCGCTCTCTGCCTCTCAGGAGGCAGCCGCGCGCCCTCACGCCGCGCCACCACATTCGGCCGGGCGACAAGACGAAATCACTGCCGGACACGGCGTGGACGGGCGCGGGACGAGACGTGCGAAGGAAGGCGTACGGGACGGCCGGAGCCGTCCCGCGATGAGGCGTCATTCGGCGGCATCGAGCTGTGGTTCAGCCTCGTCGCCACCCTCCTCCTGCCCTTCGTTGGCGAGGAATTCGGGGAGCGAGCCAGCCTCCCCTTCCTGTTCGACTGGCGAGGCGGTGGCGTCGACCGGGCGCAGCAGCTCCGGCAACCAGCCCGAACCCTCGAGAAGACGCTCGGCCTCGCTGGCCATCTCGGACTTCTTCAGGTGATCGATCAATTGCGCGGACGATTCACCTCGCGCCTCCCGCACCGCCTCCAGGATACGCGGCTTGGTGACGCGGCCGAGATAATTGTCAACAGTCGGTCGCCAGCCGGACTGAACCATGTCGAGGCCGACAGCACGCGCCAGCACATCGGCCTGATCGAACCGAGAGCAGACGCCGTGAGCATAGACACGGCCCTGATTGTAACGGTTGGCCGGCTCATGGACGGCGTTGACCGCAAATGACGCACAGTGAGCGAACAGGGATGCCTGTGCGGCACCGTCAAGGGCCGTGAGCGCATCCCAGAGATCGTTCTCGCTCTTGGGCAGCCGGGCCTTCCAGGACTCGTGCCGGGCCTCAACTGCCTTGGCAGATGCGCTTTCCCTGAGCCCGGGGGCTTGAGCGGGAAAGGTCGGCGTACGAAGTCCGATCTCCAGACATGTGTTGGACGATCCGTACCGGTAAAAGGCCGTCAGCACGAAATTGTGCAGCACCGCCTGGAACGCGATTGCCGGATGTTCTGCCAGCGCGTCCCGTAATGCCAACGTACGATGCGCCTTTCGGTGATGAGTCGATCCGGCAACGGCCTTGCCGCATCCTCATCATGCTCCTCCGGCTCGGTCGATGCACCGGCGAGCGAAATCGCCGTGCGCTGGACCGAAGCACCGGGCTCCTGCCCTTCAGTCACCGCTACATCGGTGCCTCGCTCGCCTTCGACACCGGCCGCAGGCTCCTCGTCCTCCGGTCGGACATAACCCCGATTGACAGAAAGCCGTCCTTCGCAATCGATGCTGACGAAGACGCCGGCTCTGGCCATCTGGTCCGGCTCGAAGATGTCCGGCCGGTTGTTGAACGCTTCGAGCGCCTGCTCGAGTTCGCCGAGCCGCGCGTCCACCTCACCGGGCAGTTCGTCAGCGCCTTCAAATCTTGCCTCAAGCGCGTCGTATTCAACCTGGAGAGTATCGAAGCGCGCCTGCTCTTCGGCGGTGAGAGCCGCCGGATCTGCCTCGAGCCGGCGGAGCCCGTGGTCATGGCCGTAGGGAAAGCTGGCGGCGGTCACCTCTATCCACTTCCAGCCTTCGGCGGCGATCGCCTCAGCTTCTGCCCGCAACTTCTCAGCCACGAGACGCTCCAGCAGCGCAACGTCCTCGAGCCAGCCGCCGCCATCTTCTTCGAAGAGATCGCGCAGCACGCCGCCGCCGGCCGCTTCATAAGCGGCGAGGCCGACAAATCGGGCGCGCCTGTCGGAGACCCGCACCGCACGCTCGGTCAGGAGGCGCCTGATCTGATACGGCTCTTCATAACCCGACTTGTTGACGGTCTCCCAGACCTGTTCCTGCCGGCCGTGATCGGCGGTAACCGAGAACGCCATCAACTGTTCGAGCGACATGCCGTCGTCGGCGTAAACCTCGAGCAGCTTCGGGGACACCGCCGCAAGCCGCAGCCGCTGCTTCACCACGTTGACGGATACAAAGAAGATGGCCGCGACATCTTCTTCGGACCGCCCTTGCTCGCGCAGGGTCTGGAATGCGCGAAACTGGTCCAGGGGATGAAGCGCGATGCGGTGCACGTTCTCGGCGAGCGAGTCTTCTTCCGCGGTGATCACGTCAGCCATGTCACTGACGATGCATGGGACCGGCGCGGTCTTCGCCAGACGCTTCTGCTTGACCAGGAGCTCAAGTGCGCGATAGCGGCGACCTCCGGCCGGCACCTCGAACATGCCGGTTTCCCGGCCTTCGTCGTCGAGGACAGGCCGGACGTTGAGACTTTGCAGCAGGGAGCGCCGGGCGATGTCCTCGGCAAGATCCTCGATCGAGATGCCGGCTTTGAGGCGCCGCACATTATTCTGGCTCAAGATGAGTTTGCTGAAGGGAATGTCGCGCGACGACGACAGCTTGATCTTCTGAACGGCCTTTGCCATGTCAGTTTCTCCGAAACGGGCGGCCGGGAGCCTCTCTCTCGGCCTCCAACCCGTTCACGAACATGCCTGCCCCTCTCTCGCTCTCGCTTTCTTGCTGGCGCAATGGCGGTGGTTGGCGGCTGCCGCGCTATCGGAAAACTGAGTTGCCCGAGCTCGGATGCGATCCAGTTCACCTCTCGTTTCAGAAGTCGAGGTCACGTGGGTCGAAGCTGCAAGCGAGTATCGCGACACTTGGCGTGCATCTTTCGGTGCCGCGCCGGTTTTGGCGACGGCGCTACGGTCTCCGAGCCGCCGCGGAATTGCCGGCCCGCGACGGACATCAACGTCTCCCCGAGAGGCAGCGCCATCCCCGAACTGGTGAGCCGGAAGAGCGCAGACAAGCCAAGCCGGAGAACGGAATCCCCGGCTTGGCCGCAATTACGCCACGCGGTCGAGCAACTTCTTGGCCTTGGCCTCCATGTCCAGGCGGACATCCTGATGCGGCCTGTCGCGCGCGACGGCGGTGATGCCCTGCACGAAATCGAAGATGCTTTCAGGCGGGCGGCCTTCCTCCGCCAGCACCGCCTCAATCACCTTGCCTGTCTCGGCCTTGGAGAAGCCGCGGCGGCGCAGAAACTCGGTGCGATCCTCGTCGCTGCGTGCCACGATCCGCTCGCGGGCGGCCTTGATGCCGTTGACAAAGGGCATGGGTGAGGAGTCGGCGAAGTTCAACAGTGCCGGGGCTGCCTCGTGAGCAAAGCGGGAGGCTGCGTATTTGGAATGGCGGATGGTCATCTCCTCGAAATCTTCCACGCCCCACAGATTGCGATTCTGACAAACCGCACGAAGATAGAAGCTCGCCATGCCGAGCGTCTTCGCGCCAACTTCCGAGTTCCAGCAATAGAAGCCTCGGAAATAGAGGTCGGGCGAGCCGTCCCGGAGACGACCGGCCTCGATGGGATTCAGATCATCGACCAGAAACAGGAAAACGTCCCTGTCCGACGCGTAGAGGGTCGTCGTGTCCTTGGAAATGTCGACGCGGGGATTGTAGATGCCACTTGACCAGTCGAGCGCACCAGGCACCTTCCACCGTGTATCGCCTGTGCCATTGCCAGCGATGCGTTGTACGGCCTCAACCAGCTCGTGGTCGTAGATCCGGCCATAGTCGGGACCGGTGACAGCGCGAAGCTCGATGCGGCTACCCTCGGTCTCGAGCGTTTTGATCTGCTCGACCCGATTGTCGGTCAGGCCATATTGCAGGTTGATTGCTGCGAGTGCCGCGGGGAGCTGCCGCAGGTAGGTGGCCGGAGCGCCAACCTGGCTTGCAAGCTGGCCGAAGCTCCAGTGGGTCGGGGCGAGCGGCGTGTCCAAGCCGGGCAGCATCAAGGCCAGGCGCTCAGGATCGGCACGGTTTGCCTCGACATGGATGAGCGCGCTTTCGACCACGCGCGTCCGGCTGCGGTCCGCGCGATCGCGCACCGTGCAGGCCAGTTCGTTGAGCGACAGATAGCGCTCATCCGCCGGACGACAGAACCACTCCGAGGACACCCGACCAATGCGCTCGCCGCGGCTCACATCCACTCTGTAACCGAAACTGGCGTTGCGGCTGGCATCAACAATCTGCGTATTCATGGGAGCAATCTCCATGACGGGCGCCGGAAGACTCTCCTCCGACCCTCAACCCGTCATGGCCAAGGCCGCTCCCCTCTGCCTCTCCTGTATCATCGGTCGCCAACGGCAACGTCCAAGACGCGCGACCAAGGCCTTCTACCAAGACCCTTGACCAAGACCCTTGACCAAGACCCGCGACGGCGGCATCCGCCGCGTCGCAGCTTCCGTCAGGGATGGAAGCCCGAAGGGTGAAAACCCGGCGCAAGCCGGGGTTTCAGCGCCAGCCGACAGCCCGGTCCCGCAGGGAGGCGGCAATAACTCAGCCAACGCTTGACAAGACATTTTGAACACGAGTGGCCAAAAGTCTGACGTCCCTGGCAGATTGTTGCGGACGCGATGCCGTATCGAATTCTGCCCGGAGTTCGCGAACTGGAGTTCGGTATCGACGGCATCGACATAGGAGATTTTGTCCGCCGTGGGCAGATTGAGTTCGGGTCCCAACAGCCATTTATAGAGAAACCAGATGCGACGCGTGTAGAGCCCGATCGGCGTCTGCTTCACAAGCTCCGCAATCTCCTCCCGCACGGCGAGGAAAAGCCGCTTCAGGATGGCGAGCTCTATTGCTTCGTTCTTGAGCGCAAAAGTCAGATTTCTCTCAAGGGTCGCGGCAGGCGCATGACGCGGCGTGTAGATGCGCCATCTTCTCACAGTCGAGCGCGAGCGGCCGGCTGTTTGCGCTTTTGCAATTCGAGGACGAGAAGGTTCTTGCCCAAAGCCAGGCCCGCCTTCGCCGACTCGCTCCGCCTCGCAGAAGGCCGCGCTTATGCGCGCACAGGCGGCGACGAACGCCCCCGTGTTTGAGGCCGCTAAGACGCGCGCAAAACCTGGGCGGGGCGCCGGCGCCGGAGGAGCCGGCCCAGATCGATCCGTGCAACCTATCCAACAGCGAGATATTCTCGCTGGCTCGCGCAGAAAAACGAACCCCGCCCAATAGTCTGAGCGGGGCTCTGAAGGATCGAGGCTCACTCGCCGTTCTTGCGCGGGCGCGACCACAGCAGCGTGTAGCCCTCGCCGCCTTCGTCGTCGAACAGGTTCGCGTAGATCGGTGCGTTGAACGAGGGGTCGTCGAGCTTGAGCGAGAGGTAATCGCGGCCCTCTTCGGAGCGCTTCGACCAGGCTGCGCCGATCTCGGCCCGGCCTACATAGATTCGGTGGCTCGGAGCGTTGTCGTTGGAGCGGTTGGTCTCGGCGACGATGCGGACGCCCTTTGCCTGCAGGCTCAGGGTGACAATCTCGCCCTGGAAATCGTTGCCCAGCTTCTTGAAAGAACCGATGTTAGCCATGTCACTTCTCCTGTTGTGTTTCGAGCCCGCGACCACCGCGGCCTCGATGGCGATCTAAAGGCCGAGGACGATCGGCGACGCACCCGTTCGGGCCGGAGCGCAGCGGAGGACGGCGTTGAGGCGACTTTCTTGTCTCGCGAGGAATGGGCGAAGCCCAGGGGAAGAAAGTCGCATCAACGGCGTTGCGGCTCAGACGATCGAGGCGAAGCCGGTCTTCGGCCAGATCAAGCCATCAAAGAGGCCACGTGCGTCCGCGTGCTGAAGCGCAATTTCAAGGAGAAGATTGGCCAATTTCGGTTCAGCTGCACAAGATGTTGGAACGATTCAGCGAAGAAATAGAAACGATCTGCTGCAAAGGGCGGTATCGTCCGTGAACGAACATCGAGAGCGCGCAATCCGCCACCGCGACGAGTGGGCTAGGCCGAGATTGCTGCAGCCTGGTCGAAGCGCACCGAAGAGGCGGATTTGCTTCTCGTTCTCGTCATCTTGACCCCGCATTCAACGAACCGATCTACCCGAACTTGTTCGACGAGGAAGGAGACGAATGATCATCCCTCGCGTGTGGCGGCCGTGAGAATGGTTGAGACGGCTCCGCCAAGTCTAGCCGGCTCGAACGGACGGCTCACCGCAAGCAAGCACAGTCAAGCGCGTCCGCGTCCTGCCGCCAACACGAAACGCGCCGAGGCAAGCGAAGGCAGCCCGGCAAGCATTGCGATCTGGGGCAGGCAAAACATCTGCCTCTCGATGGCCATCTTCCGTTGGACGGTTTCGAATTCCGAGCATGAGCAGCTCGCCATTGCCCAGACCAACGAAAATCCACGTTGCCAGAGAAATTAGGCCTATTAGCCAGCGCGCTGAAAGACGCTTTCGTCAAGCCGCTTGAGCGACAGGCCCAGACCTGCACGATCCCGGAAGAGCAGCCTGATACCACATAAAAAACGGCCCCGGGAACGGCGGACTGATAGTCAAACTGCAGAAATCGCTTGAACCTCACGCCACGTCAGGGCGTAGCCTGGAAACCGTCGGCAGATCCTGATGACGCGAAGCATCGGATCGGGACGTCACACAACCAAATGACAGAGCTGGTTCGGCGTCATCGTGAGTATTGCGCCGTTCGTACCCCTCAACGCGAAGCGAACGGCGCAGCCGCATTAAGCCAAAATCGCTCCCTCGCAAGCAATTCGATCCAGGAGACATGGATGAAATTAGCGAAGACCTCTGTAATCGCATGCGGCATTTCCGCTTTCCTCGCATACTCCGTCATTGTGCAAAGCCTCGCCACCGACGCCAGGGCTCGCAAAGGCATGCAAGACAGGAGCGTACAGAGCGGCATGAGTGATGATGACGATTCTTTGCCCAAACTCAGGACCGCGGGCGGGAAAGTGGGCAGGAAATCGACCAAGGGCGCGAAGAGTGCAGCCGGCGGCAACGCACCGGACAAGGAGACTGATTGATCCGCAACCAGCAGCACACCGGTGGGTGGGAAGCGACTGACGCGAGGCCGTGTCCGGGTAACCCTCCACTCGCACCCGCTGGCCGGAGGTTCAGCCGCACCAAGATGAACTGTGACGGTCGTCGATCTTCAAGGAATACGACAAGGACGAAGGTTCAGCCATTTAACTCGCGCGTTTGCCGTGGCCGCCCGACGGAAGCCATGAAACTAACCCTGATCAATAGCAGCGCAACGGCCGCAATGCTCAACTGCCCGATCGAAGAGGAGCAGTTGCAAAGGCTGAACGGTGACCCGATGCGATCGTTGTGCACGATAGCATTGGGTACTGCCCTCCGATCTCGTACGACCGCGTCAGGTTACCGACATTCATGTTCGGAAGCCGCCCGAGGAGTTGGCTGGCGCGGCGTGAAAAAGCACAACTTTTTGGTCTCTCGTCGGTTCTTCACGGTCTGGCACGCCGGTTGCTGAGTGATGCACGGCTTGGTTGCTCAATCACGACCTCCTGAGGCCCAAGCCGCTTCGTAGCGCAACTCGTGCGGGCGGATCTCCCGCCGCCCGCACGTTTTTCATGGCTTCGACCTGGCGCCGCGCTTCATGAGCTTATGTTTGCCCCGTGAGGAGGCTGCGCGCGCCCGTCTGGCACGCGAGTTGCTCGGAGGAATACGGCTTGGCCCTCATGTATCGCGCCCCCCAGAGATGGCCAAGCTTCCACCCAGACTAGCGCGGGTGGTCCCCCAAGCCGCTCGCGCGACTTTCCATTCGCCGCGGGTCTGCCGAGATCGGGCCCGGCGAAACGCTGTGGAGATTATCGGCATGATCCGTGGAGAGCTTTAGAATCGCTAAAGCAAGCCGCTCATAGACCAGCCACTCACAGTTGCTCACGGAAACGCGTTGTGATGGAGAACGGAGTGGACGTCCGATGCATCTTAAGTATTCAATACCGTGGGCGCAGCAGCAGCATTAGCGATCGGCGCGCACGATGCTCTCGATGTTGCGCCGAACGTCGGCATCATGCTTGGCGCATTATTGATTGTCGCCTTTCCGGCATCGGTGATCGCTAGCCTTTTAAGTTGCTGTCAAACCGAACGGCGCGATGACAGAACCGGTTGATGATCGCCTATTACTCTTAGATTTCTGCCGGCTCGACCGACATGGCTCCGCCGGCGCAGCGCTATGCCCCCCGGCAGGAGCCTTCGTTCCGAGATCTCACGATGCGCGGCTCTCGTGACTGTCCGACACCAGGGCTATTTGTCGCGGTCTTCCGCTCAGCCGCGACCGAAGGTGGGAGTTTCATCTCCAGGAGCTGCGCGCGCGACATACCAAACCGGCCAGGAGATCCGATGGTGACGCCGAGCGCGGCGAAGCACGGCGGGTCACTCCCGAAAAATGATTCCAGAAGCGCCGTGTCGATCACGTCGTTTTGGACTGCTGCCATGGTCACTTTCGTTGGCGAGTACCTTTGGAGGAACCGGCTGAGACGCAGCAGGACGGCAGGAAGTCCTTCCACATTCGCCTCAGCCGGATCCGACAAAAACATGGGTGCGGCACTGCCGCTTTCGCAAGTGCCTGGAAGGCCTTGAAACGATACGCCCCCCTTCTAATTTTATGGGTAGCCACGCAGTAATTGCACGGCACAATCGGGCGCCTGCTACGGGGCGCGTGCAGGCACCCGGCAAGCGTCCTGGGTGCTCTTATCCATGTTGCTCAAAAGGAGGATATGGCTATGACCACGCTTGATCTCGCTCCCCTGTGGCGATCGACGGTTGGATTCGATCGTCTGTTCGACCTTCTCGCGGACTCCGGCCGATGGACCGGCGCGGACAATTACCCGCCCTACGACATCGAACGTGTCGGTGAGGACCACTACCAAATCACGCTGGCTCTTGCCGGCTTCCCGCCTGACACGGTCTCCATCACGGCCGGGCAGAACACACTGACCGTTGAGGGTCGCAAGGCCGACAAAAGCGGCCATCAATATCTCTATCAAGGCATCTCTGCGCGCCCGTTCCGACAGATCTTCAATCTGGCCGAGTACGTGCAAGTGAAGGGCGCCTGGTTCGAGAATGGCATGCTCAAGATCGATCTGGTTCGGGAGGTTCCCGAGGCGATGAAACCGCGCCAGATTGCGATCAACACAGGTGCTGATCACCAGAAAGATGAGAACAAGCATGCGGCGTAACACCGCCTGCTCACAATTGAATTTTGCGGCGAGGCTTTATCGCGTCGCGAATTTTGGAACAAAGAAGGAGAAAATCCATGGCTATCACCGATCTGCCCCCCTGGGGCCGCGGTCGTGATCTGACCACCCGTCGCTCCGAAAACTACAATCCGGTTCTAACCCTGCACCGGGAGATGAACCGGCTATTCGATGACGCCTTCCGCGGCTTCGATGTCGCGCCATTTGGCGGCAGCTTTCTCGAGCAGTCGATGAATTGGCCGAGCATCGAGGTCAACGAGAGTAACCAGGACGTGAAAGTCACGGCGGAGTTGCCAGGTCTCGACGAGAAAGACGTCCAGATCGAGCTCGCCAATGGCGTTCTCTCGATCAAGGGAGAGAAGAAGACTGAGACGGAAGACAAGGATCGCAGGTTCAGCGAGCGGTACTACGGCAGGTTTGAACGGCGCATCCCGATCGAAGACGTGGACCAGGACAAGATCTCTGCTGCGTTCAAGAACGGAGTTCTGACTGTCACCATGCCAAAGCTGCCGCAAGCAGAATCCAAGGTGAAGCGTATTGCGATCAACTCGAAATGACACAAATCGATGGGAGCGGTCTCCGCTCCCGTCCTATTTCCAATAAGAGCGGGCGGGGGTGTGCCCGACCATGGACACAAAGCGGAAATCCAGTTTTGCAGGCGCTGCGGATGTTGTTGCGCATGCAAAGATCGCGGCTCAACACATCGAGGAACTGAAAGTCGCCTGTGCGAATGGAGATAAGAGCGCGGCCCGCCGTTCGCTGCGCCAGGCTATCAGCGAACTCGAGCTGGCGCGCGCTATGGTGCGGACCGGTATTGATTGAGTCCGCGCGGATTTGGCGCTGCGTCCGAGTCAAGCAGACGGCTGGTGCGTAGCATCGCTTCCAGCTTGGCTGAGAGTTCCTGGGAGAAAAACGGCTTGCTGAGGAGCAGACTGTCGTTCATGTGTTTGCTAGGCTTTTCGATGAGATCTGGATAGCCACTGCAGTACACGATCGGCAAGCCCGGCTGCTGCCGTTGAAGCTCAAGTCCGACGTTGAGTCCAGAAACGTCGGGCATCGCCAGATCAATAATCGCCACATCGATTGCTTGATGAGAAAGGGTCGACAGCGCGGCATCCAGATTATCAGCCGCAATCGCCTGGTATCCGAGATCGTCAAGCATGTTCCGTGACGTTTCGCGGACGCTCGCGTCGTCGTCCACAGCAAGGATGTACTCCCGTGCGCCCATGCAAGGAGTGCCCAATTGGCTCATACAACTGCACTGGTCGATATTCGCACGGCAAACCCGTAGACCTGCGACAACCCAAGTTCCGTTCCCTTGTCGGGCTCCTTGGACCGGGCGGTCCTTGGAACAGGTAAAGGCCAGCATAGTTGCCAGCCCATAGTACCGAGATAGGTAGGCCCGGCAGGCGACCGCGGCCGCTCGCGGTGCTCTCACAAGGCGGTCCGAATTGATGCCAACCCTCCCCATGACTGCGGCCGGTCATGCCGCCCTTAACGACGAACTGGCCGACCGCACTAGAATCAAGCGGCCTCATCTTGCCGAGCGCATTCAGCAAGCGATTGCCGACGAGCCCAACCTTATTGAGAATTCGGAATATCAGGCTGCGTTGGGCGAGCAAAGGCTCAACGAAGCTCGCATAGCCGAGTTAGAAAGCAAGCTTGCACGTGCAGAAATCATCGAAGTGTCAAAGCTCTCCGGCGAGACCATCAAATTCGGCGCGACGGTCACACTGACGGACCAGGATACGGGCGAGGAGCGAATTTGCCAAATCGTTGGCGAGCCGGAAGCCGACCCGGCAAAAGGCAAGATCTCGTTCAGTTCCCCGCTCGCACGGGCGTTGATAGGCAGGTCCAAAGGGTCAGTCGTAGCCGTCCAGACGCCAGGCGGTGACAAGAGTTACAAAGTTGAGCAAGTAAGATGGCTGCCCTAAAAGCAGAGGGGCTGGGCTTTTGAGCCAATACGTCTGCCAGAGCATGAATTTGGCAGTCGACCGGCCAGATTGTCTTGAACCTTTTGCATCAATGCAGCAGGCGAGTGGATGTGCTGCTTGCCTGGACAGGCGGAGCAACTTTCACGACGGCGGAACTGGTTTGACCGCCCCGCACGATGGTGAGCTTCACATCTTGACCGACACGCGCCAGGCCGATCTTGTTACGAAGTTGCGACGCGCTGCGGATCCGACGGTCGTCTGCCATGACAACAATATCGTCCTTCCGCAAGCCGGCCCTTGCAGCCGGAGAGTCTGCCGCGACCTCTGCGATCACCGCGCCTTCGTTGCGCCCTTGTTTGGTCGACGGTTGGAGTTCGCGCAGTGAAACGCCAATGCGGCCTCGCTCAACGTGTCCCTTATCTACAATCTGCTCCATAACGATCCGGGCCATATTCGCGGGAATTGCAAAACCGATCCCGACATTCCCTCCGCCCGGCGAAATGATCGCGGAGTTGATGCCGACCAATTCGCCGCGGAGATTCACCAATGCGCCGCCGGAATTTCCCGGATTGATCGCAGCGTCGGTCTGGATGAAGTCCTCAAAGCCTTCCTTGCTCAAGCCAGTGCGACCCAGCGCACTGACCAGGCCGGACGTGACGGTCTGGCCGAGTCCAAAGGGATTGCCGATCGCGAGCACGAAATCTCCGACCTCAAGCGCATCACTGTCGCCGAAAGGAAGCGCCTGAAGGCCGGCAGGGTCTTGGATCTGCAGCACTGCAACGTCAGTTGGCGCATCGCGCCCGATTACCTTCGCAGTTAACTGCCGGCCGTCCTTGGTCGTGATCCGAACGACCGAGGCGCCTTCGACAACATGATTGTTGGTCAACACATAGCCGCGCCTGGCATCGACGATGACTCCCGAACCGGTCGAATTGATTTCCTTCTCGACCTGCTTGGGAATGTCGAAAAACTCACGAAAGAACGGGTCGCGGTAAAGCGGATTGTCCTCACGGACACGGCCGTGCACGGAAATATTAACAACCGCGGGTGTCACCTGTCGAACTACCGGCGCCAATGTTGGCACAGAACCACCCGTCTTCAGGTCCGGCACTTGGGATATAGCCGGTGAAGCCCCGAATAGCGCCACAACCAGAAGCCATGCCAATATTGTTCGCTGACCCAACATTCCGATCACCCTTGCGTGCTTGTGGGATCGTCAATCTGAGGCAGACGCGTTCCTTCCAATGCTAGGAGCGGAATTGCCCAGGCTGCTGCGGCATGGCCAAGCAGCACGATCGCTAGAACGGCTTCCGTGACCATCACAGCGCCCTCCGCTGTGCGGCGGCCCAGGGCCGCCGCAGCCGCATGGGGACGCCACCGCCACTGGGCGGATCATCATCGTCGTCTCTGTCGAGTTGCCGCAACGCTGCCAGTATGTCGGCCAACTTCACAGCGTGGCCCATTCCGGGGACCTCCCGCATGCCGGGACAGGATTCCACGGCGTACATATCCGACGCCCACGAGGACAGGATGATTCGCTTCTCAGGCGTCGAGAGCTCAATGTCATTCAGGACTTCCGCCGGAGAAATGTAGCGAGCGGCGGGGTGGAAGAATGGGTGCAGATCGCCGCCGTCGATTTTTACGTTAGTCATGGCTCGCCTCCCTGTTCACTCCTTTCCAGGGGATGGTGCTCGTGATTTGGGTGGCGGCGTAGTCGATGCGCCACCCACGTTGAGATGAGATCGGTCAGGAACGTCCGATGACATCGCCGGTCCACGGATCGAAGCTACCTAAGCTGCCTTCTTCCGCTCAATTTGCGACGAAGCAGCCGTTGCACCGATCTGGATCTTGCGCGGCTTCATCGTCTCCGGAATCTCTCGAACGAGATCAATGGTCAAGAGACCGTCCCGGAAGGATGCCTGCTTGACCCGGACGTACTCGGCCAGACTGAAGACTCTCCGGAACGGTCGCGCCGGAATACCTTGGTAGAGATACCGCCGCGCATCCCCGTCGGACGTCTTGCCTTCGATCGTGAGCGCATTTTGCTCCGCCGTCACGGAGATGTCACTAGCGCCGAAACCTGCTACGGCCAGCGTGATTCGATAGTGATCCTCACCGGACCGCTCGATATTGTATGGCGGATAGCTATCCTCATTCGGCCGGCGCGACATGCCGTCGATGAGGCCAGCCAAGTGATCGAAGCCGACGCTGGTGCGCCACAGTGGCGTAAAATCAAGTGTCCTCATAGCCAAGTCCTCCAAAGAGCAATATGGATACGAAGCAAGGCAGGATCGGAGTTTCGATTATCGTCGAACACCCCCGGTCCAGCCTCGTCGAGCCCGGCCTGGCGCTCGACATACCGCAGTCGCGGTCGAGAAACGAATTAGAACTGACACTCGTGAATTCAAGAGGCCGTGCGCTTTTTTCTGACCGAACCTCGCCTGGCGGGTCAGCGACTACGCGGCCAAGCGATCCGGGTAAGCACCCTGGCGTAGGACATCCATCACTCGCTGCTCTCGCTCAATCCGGGCTTGATAGAGCTGCCGCCTTGCTCGCTCCTGGCAGTTGAGAGCAGGCGCTCGTAGTGACCGATCACCTTCAGACAACCTCGGATGAGGAAGTCGCGGACGGCAAGCTCAACTGTTGCTTGAGGTTGCATCAGAGTTCCCGCGCACGGAATGCCTCGCCGAACTCAGCCCGGACATGAGTGCCGCTCGCTCTTGACGAGATTGCGTAAGGTAGGGAGCGGCCTTCGCGGGCCGCTCTCTGAGGTTCAGCTTGTTGCCGCCAGTCCCGCGGGATGGGGCGACGGTTGCGGCCAGATGCCGGTCGGCGCGGAGGTCGGCGGCAGCAAGATGTCGATCTTCATCGTTGCCGCCGCGGGCTGCCATTTCAGCCACGGCATCGTGTCGAGATACGGGATTGGCGGCAGTGGCAGTCCAGTGAAGGTACCCTGTGTGGCCTCGGCTCCCCGCGGGCTTTCCACGCCGTAAGCACCGAAGGCCGCCAGAGACATTGCGCCGGCTACTACTAAAGCAAGCAGGCTTCGCCGCAGATTGCGGTTGGTCTCCGTCCGGTCGGACAACGTATGGTGATAACTCAGCATCTATACTCCTCCCATCGTTCGAAAACAGATCCAGGCAATGGTGACAAAACTCAGGGAGAACATGAACCAATGGATCGTGTCCTGCCTCATCCTGAGCCGACGACGATTAGGCTTGTTCATGGGACACTCCATCTTTGGAAGCGGTCTTCTCTCCTCTCATCGGTGGAGCCCGGCCTTGATCGGCCGGGCTCGGTTGTTCAGAAGTCCATGGCGGGAGCTGCCGAAGCGGATTCAGCCTTCTTCGGCTTTTCGGCCACGAGTGCCTCGGTGGTGATCAGCAGCGAGGCCACCGACGCAGCGTCCTGCAAGGCGGTGCGCACGACCTTGGCGGGATCGATCACACCGGCTTTCACAAGATCCTCGTACTCGCCAGTTGCCGCGTTGAAGCCCCAGTTGTAACTCTGGTGCTCCAGAAGCTTGCCGACAACCAGTGAGCCGTCTTCGCCGGCGTTCTGCACGATCTGCCGAGCCGGCATCCGGATGGCGCGACGAACGATGTCGATGCCGGCCTTCTGGTCGGCGTTCGCGGTCTTGATGCCGTCGAGCGCTTCGAGGGCACGCAGGAGGGCAACCCCGCCTCCGGGGAGAATCCCCTCCTCCACCGCCGCTCGAGTCGCATGCATCGCGTCGTCGACACGGTCTTTGCGTTCCTTGACTTCGACCTCCGTCGCACCACCCACACGGATCACTGCGACGCCTCCGGCAAGCTTGGCGAGGCGCTCTTGCAGCTTTTCGCGATCATAGTCGGAGGTCGTCTCCTCGATCTGGAGCCTGATTTGCTGGGCGCGCGCCTCGATATCCTTCTTGGCGCCCGCGCCCTCAACAATGGTGGTGTTGTCCTTGTCAATGACGACCTTCTTGGCGCGCCCGAGCATCTTCACTGTGACGTTTTCCAGCTTGATGCCGAGGTCCTCGCTGATGACATTGCCGCCGGTCAGGATCGCGATGTCCTCCAGCATGGCCTTGCGACGATCGCCGAAGCCAGGTGCCTTGACGGCCGCGACCTTCAATCCGCCGCGCAGTCTATTGACGACCAATGTCGCAAGCGCTTCACCTTCGATGTCCTCCGCGATGATCAGGAGCGGCTTACCGGACTGAACGACCTGCTCCAACAGCGGCAGCATGGTCTGCAAGCCGGACAGCTTCTTCTCGTGAATCAGAACGTAGGGATCCTCGAGTTCGACACGCATCTTCTCGGGGTTCGTGACGAAGTAGGGCGAGATGTAGCCGCGGTCGAACTGCATGCCCTCGACCACTTCGAGCTCGGTGTGCAGGCTCTTGGCCTCCTCGACGGTGATCACGCCTTCATTACCGACCTTGTTCATGGCGTCGGCCAGGAAGCGGCCGATCTCGGTATCACCATTGGCGGAGATTGTGCCGACCTGGGCGATCTCGTCATTGGAGGTGATTTTCCTGGCGTGTGATTTGAGGTCGGAAACGACGGCGTCGACAGCCAGGTCAATCCCCCGCTTCAGATCCATTGGGTTCATGCCGGCGGCGACGGATTTGCTGCCCTCCTTGAAGATGGCCTGAGCGAGCACGGTCGCGGTCGTGGTGCCGTCGCCCGCCAGATCGTTGGTCTTCGAGGCGACCTCGCGCACCATCTGCGCGCCCATGTTCTCGAACTTGTCCTCCAGTTCGACCTCTTTGGCGACGGTTACGCCATCTTTGGTGATGCGCGGCGCACCGAACGATTTCTCGATCACGACGTTACGCCCCTTCGGACCGAGTGTGACCTTCACCGCGTTTGCCAGTGTGTCGACGCCCCGCAGCATGCGCTCTCGGGCCTCGGTTGCGAACTTCACGTCCTTGGCAGCCATTTTGATCTCTCCTTTCCTCTATGACTGTCAGCGCGCTAAGCTGCCTTCTTGACGGTCGCTGTCTTGTCGACAACACCCAGAAGGTCGCTTTCCTTCATGATCAGGAATTTCTCGCCGTCGATCTTGACCTCGGTACCAGACCACTTGCCGAACAGGACACGGTCACCGGGCTTGACGTCGAGTTGAATGAGCTGGCCCTGTTCGTTGCGTGCGCCGGGGCCAGTGGCGACAATCTCGCCCTGCTGCGGCTTCTCCTTTGCTGTGTCTGGAATGATGATACCGCCGGCGGTTTTCTCTTCGGCGTCGAGACGTCGCACGAGCACGCGATCGTGCAAGGGACGGAAATGCATGCACATCCTCCTTGGGTAGGTTCAGCGATGTCCAAAACCGGGTCCATAACGGCCCCCGGGCAAAAATCCACCTAGGAGCGAGGGTTCTACTTTCAAGAGGTTGGAAGAAAATTTTTGCGGCGAAAGCCGGATCGTCGATATTGCTCGCGGCTCGTAACCGGAGAGCATTCTCCTGCGTCCGGAAACGCTCAGCGCACCTTGAGAATTGAAACCGTCAAACCGAGACGTTGTCTCGGCTTCAGAACAACTCTGCGCGGCAAATTGGAGCATCGTCGAAAGGAGGGTAACCAGAGATGTGGAGCTTAATGGTACTTGCTGCTCCAATCGGGATGGTGATCTCGCTGCAGGCGAAAGAAGCGGATTCGTCGCGAGCAGTGCGAAGCTCCGAGGCCACCGTTAAGCAGCTTGTCAGTGATCAAAGCGGCCAGCCCCCGGGCAAGAACAAAGTCCGGCGGCCGCAAGGACCGTGATTTCTCGGCGGGAGCCATCGTGCTTGATATCTGCACCGGCTGCTGATTCATCGATCAGCAGCCGGCCAGCAGTTTCTATGTTCTGCTTCTACTATGCGCTCGCTGAAGCAGCCGCAAGCTCCGGAAGGCGTGCGCACAGCGTCGACTTGATACGCTGCAACGCACGCTGCTCGATCTGGCGGATACGCTCACGCGAAATACCGAAGGTATTGGCAAGATCGTCAAGCGTTCTTTGCTCATCTGCCATGTAACGGGCTTCGACAATGGTGCGTTCTCGCGGAGAAAGCGCACACAGCGCCTCCGAGAGTGCGGCCTTCTGCCGTTCTCGGTCTCCGGCCTCCACGAGCAGGGTTTCAGGATCAGGAGATGAATCTGCGACCCTGTCCTGCCACTGTTCGCCTTCCTCGTCACTGAGTTGAACATTCAGCGTCATGTCGCCACGGATCCGCCCGTTCATCTCGACGACGTCGGTTTGCTTGACCTGAAGATGGTCAGAGATCTGCTTCACCTGCTCCGGCGAAAGCTCGCCATCGTCCGGCGTTCCAAGGCGTCTCTTCAACTTTTGAAGGTTAAAGAACAGCTTTTTTTGCGCCGCGGTTGTGCCGAGCTTGACGAGCGACCATGATCGCAGGACGAATTCCTGTACGGACGCCTTGATCCACCAAGCGGCATAAGTCGCCAGGCGAAATCCCTTCTCAGGGTCGAACCGCCTGACGGCCAGCATCAATCCGACGTTGGCTTCCGAGATGAGGTCGGCGATGGGCAATCCATAGCGCCGATATTTCAGCGCGATCTTGGCAGCCAGTCGTAGATGGCTCGTCACCAGACGGTAGGCAGCTTCGCTATCCCCGGCATCCCGAAGACGCCTTGCATACATCACTTCTTCGGAGGCATCTAGCAGCGGGAAGCTACGGATCTCGTGCAGGTACCGGGACAACCCGGCTTCCGAATGGATAGCGGTGAGGGCTGACTTGATTGACATGACTTGCCCTCCTTCATAAGCCGTCGCCGCTCTTGAGTTCTAACGAGCGGCCAGACGGAAGATGCAGCTGCGAGACCCCGCCGAGGCGAGTAAGGCTGATCGGCTGCCAAGCGACAATACGGGTCGTTTTCATATCCAAATCCTCCACGGAGCAAAATGGTACGAGCCGCCGTGTCGCCTGGCTTAGCTGGGCCATGAGGCGCCCAGCGACACTCGGGCCGGCGGCGCCAAAAGAACTACGAAACCAACAGGTTGTTCCTCGTATCAGCTAGCCAATTCGTCGGAAGCCATACTGCCGCTGCCCGATGAGGCGGAGGAGGAGCCCGACGCCTCAGGCGGCTTCCGAGTGCTCAGTCCGTCAAGGGTTCAAACACCTCGTAGACTTGGGACATTCCGAACCTTGGCCGAGACGTATACCTATCGAAGTCGGGTAGCGGTGCGGCACGGCTAAGTTTAAATGGATTGCGCCGCCGGCGAGGCGCTCATCCGCGAGGCCGACGATCTGCTCTGCCAGAGCTGGAACAAAAAGATCTGCGCCGACGGCGGGCCCGGTCGACGCATCGCCGTCGATCGACCAGGCCATCAAGCCGGCTATCCGTGGCTCGAAATCAATTGCTCGCGGTGCAAGACACCGCTCGCGGTCGCGCCTAGCCGCGCTGCGCCACGTTCCGACCACCAACGTGCGCGATCTCGCCGGTCGCCTGCGCTGCGTGAAGTGCAGTACGGCGGGCAAGCGGCCGGCCGCGGAGCTGCTGCAGCTGTGGCGGCGCTGCCCGACCGGAGATGCGACGTGACCGAGCTCACGCGTCGGCGCGACAGAGCCGCAGCCGGGCAGAAATGGAACATCCTCTATAGCGACGTCGTCGTTGGCTCAATCGGGCTGCGCTGAGGCCAAGTCGTCATGTCATCACGAGAGGTAGGACGCTCAGCCGATCAGCAGCCAACTTACGCTGACGATGAGCGCCACAAACGACATTCCAGCGAAGCTGAGAAAAGCCCTATTCAACACCAATCTATGCGATCGAAGCTGGACATGGATCGCCGGCAGCGCCATTCCCGCAGATAAGCACGTCAGCGAGGGTGACTCAGCTTTGGGGGCCTAGAGGCCGGTGCTGAGGCCTGTCACCGTGATGAATCGGGACGTGACCCGAGGCGTGGAAGCTAACACGGCTGTCAGAAGTTGCTAGTTTTTCCCGCGCGATCCGACGAAGCTAGTTTTAGTACGCTCCTGTCCAATTGCCACGCGTCAGGCTAGGAACCATCGCGAGGAGATCAGCGTCTAATTGGCGCTTCTGGTCAGCCAAGGTGCCCCCGACTGCCAGAGGAAAACCCGTATCGTTCGGGTTAGCGGCCCCCGGTGGGGGCCGTTTTCAGTTCGCCGCGAAAGCCGAGTGGTGCTTGTCCAAAGTTGATCGTCACGATTCACATAGTTCAATGCCGCGCGCTCCATCCTTCGAACTAATCGACGCGCTCGTATTTCGCAGATGGTGGATGCAGATGGAATTTACTGGACGCCCGATGCGGGGACGTTTCCTCGTTCGGCAGGGTGGCAACGGATGGATGGTCTACGATAGCGAACTCAAAGGACCGGCGCAGATAGAAAAGAACGGCGCGTTCGCCGAGAAGCTGACAAAAGAGCAGGCTGAGACTTTGGCGAAGCTGTTTACGACTCGCGACAAAAAAGACCCCAGCTCCCGGGGAGAGTGCTGAGGCCGGCAAGTAGTCCCACGTGGTTACTCAACGTCGTTGGACTGCTGCTTGTTCCCCGAAGCGAAACGGCCCCAGCGAGGTGCCAGCCGGGACCGCTCCAAACTGATCGAGAATATGCCCCGGGTCTTCGGGGGCAAGAGCCGGGGTCCTGAAGGCGCTGGCGAAGTCTAGCGGCGTTACGAGGCAGGCCGCGTAAAAGCTGGCGCGCAAGCTGCACGGCGGGCTGTCCGGTCGCTGCCTTGCGAAGCGCCTTTATGGCGAGCGCAGCATGGTCGGCGGCTTCATCGTTTCCAGCCTTTCTAATGTGCTCCAGCGTAGGTAGTCTCACTTGATTTCTGGAGGGCTTGGTTTCGGCAAACCATATTTCGCCGCACGCATCTCTGCCAGATGTCGGTATGCCGAGGCTTGCTTTAACAGCTCTGCCTTGAACGCTCCATTCTGCTCAGTGACCGCTAACTTCTCGAACTCAACGGCGCGTTCCAAGTATTCCGTAAGCATCTTCATGATTGAAAACAATCCCGCGAGCGCCCTGACAGCGAGCTTCGCGCTTCTGAACTAGGTAGTCAATCACATCGACGCGGAGAGTAAATCGAGCTTGTACCTTCAAATTAGTCATTTTAGCTTTCGTTCTGCGACCCAGTCAGACAGGGCGTTTGCCCGAACTAATAGCAGCTGGTCCACTTGTGCGTCGGAGAGGCCGACGACCGCGATCATGTGCTGGACCAGAGGATCTGCGCGGCGGATTTCGGTCGCGAGATCCGACTCGTCCTGGACGTTCGCATTCGCCGCGATCACTACCTTGAGCCGCGGCCCATGTGCCGAGCTCGTCAAAGGCCCGTTTCAAGCCGAGTTCGGTGCAGGAGGACGGCACCGGCGCCGGCGGATTAAGAAATCCAATCACCGCCGGGTCGTCGTCGGCGATCTGCTCGGTCACCATCGGCGCCAGCTGCTCACAGACAAACCATCCAACGATGATACCATCGCTGTTTCGCTCTACAAATCCCATCAGCTTTATCCCTCCAACGGATCGAACCATCCGCGGGTAAAGCAGCGGTAAGACGTGCTCGCATTGGATGATCGCGCGGCAATCTGCGCTGATGTATCAATCCAAATGCGCAGATCATTTGCGTTGCCGGAAGTGGTGGTTGATGCTTCCAAACCGTTCCCGCCGACAGAATAGCTAGGTGCGCTGTCGGTAAGGCCGGTTTCGTGCGTTCATTAAAAGGTGTTTTGCGTGGGATTCCCCGCAATGATGTTCACCAGAGTTTGCATCCTAACGCCGGTCGGACAACTGGCGAGCGAAAAGGTCCGCAACGTCGTCCCGACAGTCGCGTTTATATCCGGCGCTGAACCAGGTCAGAAACATTTTCTACCTCGCTGCAAAAGTCGCCGCATGACCTGATGGTCGACATAGCTCTCGAATGCCGCTGCGAACTCGACCGTCTCGCCTTCTTCGATCGTTTTGTGATCTCCGGAAATCGCCCCGATGGGATTTATGTGGATCTTCCGGTTCAGGTTCAGAGATTAGGTGGTCGCACAGCTGCGAGCGTTGGCCGAGGGCTAGCGGAGTCCTAATCGTTTCGGGACTGGAATTTAGCCCTTGCTAGCAGCTAGGGCCAATCGAGTTTACTTGGCTTTCGTCGACGTCACGACCGGCAGCACGCGCCTCGATCGTCGCGATATCGGCATCGACCGGCAGCTGGATCGGATCCGTGGTGCGCTTGCCGCGGCCATCGCCATTGCGGCGGCCGTTCTCGTTAAGTGCGGTCAATCGCGCCGATCTCCTCGAGCCAGGGCAAACCGCGACCGTATCCTGCGATAGGTCGCAATCCGCCGCCAGCGACGGGATACCGACCCAGCACATGCCGTCGCCCTCGACATACTCCCCGAGCGCGCGAAGCACGCTTTTTGCGGGAGCAAATGAATTCGCGCGCGAGAGTTTCCTCTCGCGCAGCGAGCGACGTATCGCGGGAATTGACAGAAGGCCCGGCCGGAGCCGCGCCTTCTCCTCGTCACCAGCCGTACCAGTAGGGATAAACCGGCCGATAGTAGCGGACGACCCGATACGGGCGGCCGTAGTAGTAGGGTGGCGGGCCGTAGACCGGTCCATAATAGACCGGGGGTGCGGTGGCGGCCGCTAATGTTCCAGCGAACAGCCCGAGAGCAAGCCCGGGGCCAATACCCGGACCGCCCCAACCATGGTGACGCCAATGGGCCGAAGCCGGCGCAACCGTTCCAATGAGGAGCGTTGCCGCCGCGACGACTGCAAAAGCAAGCTTTCTCATGTCCCTTTCCTCAACTTCTTAAGCGCTTACGCGCTTGCCTCTTATTATGCTCCAATTAGCCGAAGCTTCGGTTCGGCCATACATTGAATTAGAACCGTCCGGGCCGAGTTCAAGTAACCCGTTGACCAAAGAGGGTGAGATCCATGCTGACGTGACGCGAAGACGATCTGGCAAGCCTAGAACGGCGGCGCCTATTCGGGAGGGAGAGCGACGTCAGACCACCGGAGGCTTTCCTTCGGCAGCTCCTTGATCGGCAGGTCAACATCGCTCTTTCCCAGCGTCTCCTTCAGGGAGCTTGTTTGCCGCGCGGTCCAGACCGCATATTCAGTACGCCTTGGTGCGGCGGAATACCTGGTCCAACAATATCCTTTACCTAACGGTCGAAAATTGCGGCGGTCTTCTCCGCGTAGCCGCGCTTGTGGTCCGGGTCAGGCCCGCGGCCATGTTCTCAAGCTCAAGTGACCAAAAGCTGCTCGTCTCACGCATGATGATTTTATAGCAGCTGTATGACGAAGCCCTCTAAACTCTTGCAATCCACAATGGTGATCAAACCTTTGGCCCATCAGCATCGGCTGCAGTTTCGGCGTCTTGTGAGCAATGAAACGAGCGGCTTGACTTCTGCGCTTCCTCCAGTCGAGAAAAGCTTTCCGGCGCCCGCCGTTAATATGGAGCTGGATACGCTAGCCATCGTATTGATCTCGTGCAGGTGGTTCCCCAAGTGAGCCTTGCTCCGCAGGCGCGCGAGCGGGTTTAATGAAGCCCGGCTTCACAGGCGCACTGCTTCCAACTAAAGCGGGCCCCGCCTGGTTCGCGACCTGGCGAGCGGGTCGCCCCTTTATCGAGCGGCGCACCCGCTGAATGGAAGGCCGGGATCGATCATGACCGGCTCAGAAGCGCGTAAGCGGCACCTACTATAAGTCCACGAAGCCGGCAAAGACGTATTGGCTAGTCCTCGAATGGACAACAGAGGGCTAGAAGATGAGGTCAAGCAACAGCACTGCGCCGGCAATGCTGAGAAAAACGATAATGAGGGTCCAATCGCGGCCTTCTTCCGACATGGTCCCACCTTAGAAACGAACGGCCCCGGCGCACTGGGGAGCACCGAAGCCGTTAAGTAGTCCCACTCCATCGTGGAGAGATAACTTCGCGCGCTACTGCTTGTTCCCGGAAAGAAACGGCCCCAGCGAGAAGGTAGCTGAGGCCGATCCGACGCCAAGCGAATCAAAACAGTACCCAAGACAGCATCAAAGTCGGCAAAGACCTATTGGCCGACAAGAAAGAGCCCCAACTGCGAAGCTGGGGCCAGTGTGAGGCTGGGCGTCTCAGTGCCGGTAGCGGTGCGGCACCGAACAGGCGGCCAATGCCGCGGCATGCGCTTCGTTCCTATTCACAAAAAGGCCCCAGCATCCGGATCATGCTGGGGCCAGGCCGGATCGCCCTGTCGCGCGCCATGGAAAACTGCCCCCTCGGCGCCACGAGGAATTGCCCCCTCCTTGGATAGCCGAGGAGAGAGCGAATGAACGAGGAACGAATCACGGAAGGCTCGTCGTGGATTGATCCACGGGGGCAGGTGATGAAGACGCCGGATGACGTGGCGGAGATGTTGCGCCTGAGGGCGTGTGGGTGGGGTCTGAAGCGGATTGCGCGGCAGCTGGGGTGCAGCCATCACACGGTGAGGGACTACGTGGCGGCGGGCGGGGTGAAGCCGTTCAAGTCGCTTGAGCGGGCGAAACGACTCCATGGCCTCGAGGGTTGGCTGCGCGAGAGGTTCATTCGGCATCGCGGCAATGCGGATGTAGTGCGCCAGGACCTGTTGGCCGAGCAAGGCGTGGCAGTCAGCCGGCGGACGCTGCAACGCGCCGTGCAGCCCTATCGCCAGGCGCTGAAGGCGGAGGCGCTGGCGACGACGCGGTTCGAGACGCCGCCCGGCCGACAGCTGCAGATCGACTTCGGGGAGCGTCTGGTCGAGATCGGCGGGGTGAAGATCAAAGCATTCGTGTTCGTGGCGACGCTTGGGCATTCGCGGCGGCTGCATGTGCGTGCGTTCCGGGCCGAGAAGCAAGAGCACTGGTTCGCCGGGCTCGAGAGCGCATTTACGACCTTCGGCGGCGTGCCGGAGGAAGTGCTGATGGACAATCCACGCGCGCTCGTGGTGCGCCACGACGCGGTGAGCCGGTCGGTTCAGTTTAACGACAAGCTCATCGCGTTCGCGAAGCATTGGGGCTTCCGTCCTCGCGCCTGCGCACCGTATCGGGCGCGCACGAAGGGCAAGACGGAGAATGGCGTCGGCTACGTGAAGAAGAACGCGATCGCGGGGCATTCCTTCGCGAGCTGGGACGCATTCGAGGCGCATCTCGCCGAGTGGGAGCGTGAGGTGGCGAACGTGCGTATCCACGGCACGACCGGCGAGGCGCCGATCGCTCGCTTTGCGCGTGACGAGGCACACCGGTTGAAGCCGCTCGGCGGGCAGCCGTCGTTCGGATCGTTGCGCGAACTGGCCCGTGTCGTCGGCAACGATTGCGCCGTCGAGATCGACACGAACAGCTACTCGGTGCCGTGGCGGCTGATCGGCGAGCGCGTGGCGGTGACAGTTGCGGCGGGCGAGGTGCGCATCCGCCATGGCATGCGCGAGGTTGCGGTCCACAAGCAATCGGAGGGTCGCCGGCTGCGGATCGTCGATTCCGCCCACCTCGACGGGGTTGCCGGTCGCGATGGCGCGGTCTGCCGACCGGCAAACGAACCGACAGTGCCGGGGTCGTCTCCACTGCCCTCGTTGTTGCGTCCTCTTGCCGAATACGAAGCAGCGATCGGAGGGAGCTTCTGATGGCGCGCACAAAGAAGGCTACCGAAGCACCAATCGATCGGCTCGAGGCCATGCTGGCGCGATTGCAGCTCTCCGGCATCCGCGACCAGCTCGACAACCTGCTCGACGAGGCGGCGCGCGCGAACCTGTCGGCGCGTGAGACGCTGATCCTGCTGTGCGAGCGCGAGATCGCGCGCAAGGATCATCGCCGCATCGAGATGGGGCTGAAACTCGCACACTTCCCGACCGTGAAGGAGCTTGCGGGCTTCGACTTCGAGGCGCAGCCATCGATCGATCCGAAGCAGATCCGCGACCTGGCCGCGTCACGTTGGATCGCCAACGGCGAGAACGTGCTGCTGCTCGGCCCGCCGGGCGTCGGTAAGACGCACTTATCGATCGCGCTCGGGCGAGAGGCGATCCTGGCCGGTTACACGGTGCAGTTCACCACGGCGACGACCCTGGTCGCTGGCCTGGCCAAGGCGCATGGCGAGCGACGCCTGGACGAGAAACTGCTCGCGCTGGCGAAGCCAAAGCTGCTGATCATCGATGAACTGGGCTACCTGCCGCTGGAGCCCGACGCGGCGCATCTGTTCTTCCAGTTGGTCAGCCGCCGCTACGAAACCGGCGCCATGCTGATCACGTCGAACCGCAGCGTTGCCGAATGGGGCACCGTGTTCGCCGATCCGGTGGTCGCCACTGCGATCCTCGACCGGCTCTTGCACCACAGCCACGTGCTGACCATCCGCGGCGACAGCTACCGGCTCCGCGCCAAGCGAAAGAGCGGCCTCATCAAGCCGCCCGCCGCTGACGGCCCTCCGGTCGGCTCCGCCTCCCTCCGTCCCGTCAGCGGCGGAGCCAACCCTGAACCGACATCATGAACCCGAGGGTGGGGGCAGTTCTTCATGACGCAAAGGGGGCAGTTCCGGATGGCGTTTGACAGCCCGAACCGCTGTCCACCGAGAGGAGGCAGCGGTCGTCGTTTTAGGGCTGAAAGAATACGGAATAAAAAATTGCCTGCTCTATTGCTCGGATAATGCAAACGACGCCGGTTCCGGAATAACCCATGTGAACTCTGGAGAGCGAAAGTGCCGCTTTTTCCTGCCCCTTCACGGGATTGCCGAAGACAGTTTCACTTGGAGTCTCAGCTCTCTCCAGGCTGAGAACCCCTACCGTGCAAGGCGAGGCCCCGTAGGACCCCACAACGGGCCTCGCTGCGGATTGGTTATGTGACGGTGGGCCGGCAAGCTGTAGCAACTCGACTTGACGTACCCAAGCCAAACTTGGCTCTTGGTTTTGCGTGGAGTTGCGTTATGCGCTGGTCCCGTTGGACACCCTCGATAGCGCCAAGCATGGTCGCCAGCACGCACACATCCGTCTCTCTGCCAGTGATGATGACCGTATCGATGCCATCGCTGCATAGCTGCTGGTGAAGATCGCAGCCTGTCCACGGCGAACAAACATGTTTGTCGAAGTTGCGGGCCGCGGGAGCGAACTTCGCGAGGTCGGGTACCAATTCCACCATCTGGCCCGATGATGTCGATTGTCATCGATCCCCAGCGTTCGTAGTAGTGCCGCCACGTACACGCGCCCTGGCCCGGCTTGCGGGCAGGAATAAAGCGAGTGAACAAGGTTTTCTCGGGACGAGCAGCTGTTGCGGCGAGGATATTCGGGAGGACGCGCGGGAGCCAGGGCATCTTCCAGTCGGTGGCTTCAGCGAACATTACTGCATATCAACGCAGATATGAACCGCGCTCTCACCGGGCGGCCCGTACCAAACTTCATCGTCCTTCGCCATTGTCTCAAAATCCCGGAAAGCGAGCCCCAACGGAGCGAGACCCGGTTAGTTCCTGCGTGCTCGAGGGTTGTAGCCAGCGACTCGCCGGGCCCGGTAGCAAGTGGACGTTGCGTGACAGATCTTAGCAAAGATATCGACGTGGTCCGGGCTATCGGAGCGGTCGCGACCATACTTGAGGACGCCAGCAAGGCAACCGATCCGGGTGGGCATGACGACGTTCACCGAATCGACGGGCTCCCGCGAAATGTGCAATTCGTCTATATCTTGGGATGCGAGAAGATAAGCGCGCGGAAGACGTAGTTCTTGCACTGGAGAAGCATCGCACCCAAAAAAAGCGCGTGGGCCCCGCTCCTGAGATCGCCGGAATACCGCGCGCCTTCGGCTACGCCGACAATTCCTTACCAACAGCGGCAGCTGAATTGCCGACCTTTTCTATCGCTTTCCTTCTATCGCTTTCCGCAACTCTTCTGGACTTGCCTGCAATGCTTGACCGGACAATGCCGTACGTCCGGGTCACGCATGTTTATCCTACGCGGTCCGGCTAGAACTTCTGAGTTAGGCCAGACATTCGCACCTCAGTGGTGCATTGCAGGAATAATGATGATCGGAAGCGGTATGCGATGAACCAGAGAAGCGCCCCTTTTCCGAAACCCACAATTTCCGCCTCACGTTTGTGAATGGCGCCCGGGTAAAAACCCGACCTCGAAATCGTTGTTCGTGCAGCCGGACAACCAAGTCAGCCACAGTCAGTGCCGCCGAATGCTGAGAAGCCCCTTCCAGAGCTTCTTGCTCCTGACTCCCTAACGCATGACGCGCGCTCAGCCGAGGGTCCGCCATTGTCCTAATTGGAACCGGGTTTCCCGCCAATTGTTGTTGTGCGCCACTTAAGAGGAGCAGCGCATGGCTAGGAAGCCGAAGAAGCTGGAAGACCTTTTCCACGAGACGTTAAAGGACATCTATTTCGCTGAAAACAAGATCCTCAAAACCCTCCCGAAGATGGCCAAGGCGGCGCAGTCGCCCGACCTCAAGGCGGCGTTCACGCAGCATGAGCGCGAGACGAGGGCCCAGGTTAAGCGACTCGACCGCGTATTCAGGATCATCGGCAAGCCCGCGCGCGGCAAAACCTGCGCGGCCATCAACGGCATCGCCGAAGAAGGCTCCGAGATCATGAAGGACTTCAAGGGAATGCCCGCGCTCGATGCGGGTCTTCTCGCAGCCGCCCAGGCCGTCGAGCACTATGAGATTTCGCGCTATGGCACGCTGTCCACATGGGCTGAAGAGCTCGGCTATGATGAAGCGGTCCAGCTGCTTGAAGAGACCCTGACCGAAGAAAAGAACACTGACAAGACTCTGACGGGCATCGCCAAGTCGGTTGTCAACGTTGAAGCCGAGAAAGAAGAGGAAGACGCCTGACTGATGTCAAGCGCGACCTCTTAGTCTGGCCGACGCCGCTCCGACAGGCGTTCTAGCAGGCGATCCATACGGTGCGGCTGCCTCGATCGTCGAGAGCAAAGCAATCGCACGAACGTGCGAGCGCTCTCGCAGCCTGCGCGTCAGAGAGGCGAGCAAGCACGGCGTTCCAAGAGCGCGCCCTGAGCGAAGGAACCACACCGGCACTTAATCCGGCCGGTCGCGAGGCGAGGTCGTCGAACGTGTCAATCCGACGAGAACTTCCTGTCACCTTCCTTATGGTTTTCCTGATCCAGAATTCGCAGAACCGCGACAGCGCTGCCATGCAGGTAAAACTCGATCGCGGCGAACAACAGCGCGCCGACGCCGAGAACCGTCGCCAGAATGCCCTCGGCGGGGCGGCTGGCTCCCGCCAGCATCGCATCGATTGCGTTGGCTCCGGTGTCCCCGAGCATGTCCTTCAAGGAGGAGGTGACTTGTGAGGTGACGGCGTCGTAGCCGAAGAACAGCCCCGCGCTCGCAATCGCCATCACGATAATAGGACCCAAGGAGAACACCGAGTAGTGTGCAAGGTCGGCGCTCTGCCGCGCATCCTTGTGGCTCGACCAACTGGTCGCCGCCTCTTTCCCGACCGTCCGCCACATTGCAGCTTGTCCGGTTCGGTTCAGGCTTATGGCGACCTCACCTTTTTCCGTGCCGCATCCGCCGCATCGATGCCAGCCTGCTTCACCCGATCGATGGTTTCGGCGCCGACGTCGCCGACTTCGGCGCTCAGCGTATCGGTGGCTTCGCGCAGGCTTTGCGATACCGCGCCGGCGCGCGTGTTCAAGTCGGCTTTGACATCGTCGCTGAGCTCGCCCACCCATTCGTTCTCGAGATCGGAAGCCCGGAACGCACCCGCGATTGCCGCTCCGATTGTCAAGCCCACGGCGCCGAGGACGAGCGGCTGCCGGTCAAACATGCCGGCCAACGATGACTGCGCTTTCGTGAAAGCCTCCTTTCCGGGCATGCTGAGGTTCTCGCGCGCATAGGCGAGGCCTTCGTCAAACCGGTCCTTGATCTTGTCCGCCGCTTCCGACATGGCGTCCGAAGCCGCGCTACCGGCCTCGCGTGTGGTTTCCGTGGCGTCATCATGATCCATTTCTGGCGCGGTCGGCGGCGCCGCGGTCCTTTGGAGTCCGGACGCGGCCGCGCGAACATTGCGCGCGCCGAGATCAACGATCGGCGAAGCCGCCGCTGTCGCCGATCGCGTCGCGCTCTTGAGCTTCTCGTCGCCTGCCAACAGCCAGAACACACCGCCTCCGATCAGTGCTGCGGCGAGCGGGTTTTCCCGCACCGCCGTTACGAGACTATCGAAGAAACTCGTCTGCGTGCTGCTCATTGCACCATCCCTTTCACGGTATCCTTGTCGTTATCGAGCTGCCGCATGGTTTCCCGCGGCACCAGACCGCGGGCATCTAGCCGGTTGATGCCGATCGCGAACAGTATACCCGCGATCACCGCGGCCACGATCGCCGACGTCAAATAGGAGAGCGGCTGTGACCATCCTGCGCCGATCATCGCCGCCGATAGGGCGAACAGCGCCATCACCAAGGCTGGGATCACCAGGAGGGCACCGCCGGCGATGAAGACCAGCGCGCTGCCGACCTTCTGAACCTTTTCGCCTAACTCGGCTTTGGCGAGATCCACCTCGTTCTGGAACAGCTTGGCGAACTGCGACAACGCGTCGCCGAGCAGCGTCGAGATGGTTCTAAGATCGTTCTGACTTGTCCTGATATCGTTTTGGATGCTCATGACACGTTGCTTTGCTGCGAGGATGACGATTGTTCGCGGTGTTTCGAAGGTGAGGAACGCCCGCCCGACGCCCTCAGAAAACGGACTGCCGCGAACCCGGCAAGGACCGAAATCCCTAGAAACGCGGCCGGCTGCCGCTTCGCAAAATCGGTGGCGCCGTCGACCAGGTCGCGAAAACTTCCGTGGCGGACTTTATCGGCCGCGTCATCGACATATTCGGCGGCAGAAGTCATGCCACGAGCAGCAAACGGCGCATCGCTCTCGAAGGCGCGGGCCGCTTCACGAATGTTATCGGCAAGGCGCGCCATGAAGTCCGCGCCCGACCGCTGCTTGTCGCGCGCCTGGTCCTCGATCTGGTCCACTGTCCCGGAAGCCACGTCTTTGGCGGCGTCAGCCGCTTCCTTGAACTTGTCGCTGGCGACATCGGTCGACGCTCGGAGGGCGTCGCCGGCGCGCTGCTTCACCTCTGCGCCGGCATCGGCCATCTGCTCCTTCAGGGTCTGCGAAGGGCCGGTATTCTGGTTCTGCGTGGAATTCGTCTCTTTAGTCAGGTCCACATCGCTCATGATCGTTCTTTCAAGTGTTTGGGTTTGGGGAAGGACTGAAGGCCGCCCTGACGACGTCGTCGGCAGCCTCTTTGAGTCTGTCCGCCACGTTTTCGGTCATGCGGCTGGCATGCCCACCGAGATCGGCCTCGCCGACGCTTCTTGCCGCCGCGTCGGCCGCCGACATCGTCGCATCCTTGGCTGCTTCGAAACCGGATTGTGCAGCCTCCCCCGCCGCCCGTTTCATGCTGTCGCTCGCCGGGCCCATCGCCTTGGCTTCGGCGGTTGTTTCGGGAAGAGCCGCGGCAAGGATGGCGCCGATCGCGATCCCAAGGCCGGCGATCAAGGCGGCATTGTCGCCGATGACCTGCCGGGCCTTTGCAGGCGCCGTGGCCGCCGCGTCCTTGACCGCGCCAGCTCTCCCCTTGACGGCATCCATGCCGCTCTTGAGCGTATCGCCGACAGTGCCGGCGGCCTGCGCCGCCCGCTTGCCAAGATCGTCGGCCAGGCCCGCAGCGGCATCTTGCGCATCGCTGGCCATGTCGCTGGCCTGACTCTGAGCCAAATTCAGCCGATCTCTCATGTCGCTGCTCGGCGCGTCCACTCGGTCGGCGGGCTGATCCAGCATCTCTCCCGCCTTCTCCATCACCGGTGCGGCCGCTTCCGCGGCCTGCTCGCGCACCGTCTTCGAGGTCAGGGCAAGGCCAGCCCCGATCATCAGAAGTGGTAGTGGAAAACCGCGCGCCAGGCGCAGCAGCGGGATTGCGACCGCGGTGCCCGCAGCGACCGCCTGCATCGGATTGTCCATGGCTTGTTGCTTCAGCGCCTCGACCCAACTCTGGGTCTTGTTGCTGATGTAATCGGAGACTTCCGACTTGATGTGTTGGGGCGAGACCTTGTGACGGAGGTCGTCAGCGGTATCCGATATCCGCTCCCTCAACCTATCGACCGTCGCCGCGAACTCGGCACGGCTTCGCTCGCACTCCCCCCTCAGCTCCTCCACTGATCGCGTCATGGAATTACCCTCTTGGATTTTTGTTCGGTTCTTTCGGGACGAACTCACGCTTTGTTGAATCGTTCCTCAGGACCAGAAGAGAGACAGGCCCAGAGCACCCCACTTTGGTTTAGGCTCAGCAGTCCGCGCGCCGGCCGAAGCGCTTGAGGCAAGCGACAGGAACACGCCGACAAGCCGGTTCGTTGCTTTCCATGGACCGGCTCCTGCTTCGCTTCATGTCCGTCACGCCCAGATATCCCCTGTGGGTGCGGTACCTCTTGAGCCTCGGGCTTGTCGGGTTGGCATTTGTCGCCAAGCTCCTGCTGGACGATCAGTTGAGACCCGATCCGCTGATGCTGTTCATCCCGGCCATTTTCCTGGCCTCAGTCATCTTCGATCGCGGCTCAGGCTTTCTCGCCACCGGCGCGAGCGCGGCGCTGGCGGCGCGATACTTTATCCCTCCGCCTCCGAGCGCCGCTATCGCGCCCCTCCTGATCTTTCTCGCTAGCGGGCTATGTCTTGCAGGGGTAACGGAAGCCCTGCGCACGGCACTCCAGAAGCACTCGGAGGCAAAGGCCTACGCGGACGTTCTCATGATGGAGTTGGCGCACCGGACCAGGAACGACCTCGCGACGATCATGTCGATCCTCCGTCTGCAGGCGCGATCGGACCCTAATCCCGCCGTGCAGGCAGCGATCACCTCCGCGCTGGCGCGGATTGAGGTTGTCGCGAAGGTTCATGATCGCCTGCGCGACACGCCGGTCAACAGCTCGGTCGACCTCCCCGCTTATCTTGAGGCGTTGTGCGGGAGCCTTTCGGATCTGCACCGGGGAGTGCGCCCGATCGCGATACGGGTGTCCTGCGACGAAATCGCCGTCAAGAGCTCGCAGGCCGCATCCGTCGGTTTGATCGTCAACGAGCTGGTGACAAACGCGTTCAAGTACGCGTTTCCGGAGGGGCGCCCGGGCGTCGTGGAAGTCGACGTCCGGAAGAGAAACGAAAAGGTCGTGATCACGGTGAGGGACGATGGAATCGGATGCCCCACCGAGGCGAAGAGCGGTTTGGGAACCCGCCTGATCAATCTGATGGTGGCCCAGATGCAGGGAGGCATGACCAGGGCGCCGATGGCGCAAGGCTGCGAGGTGGAAGTCGTGGTCGTCATCGAAAGCTGATCACGAACGCCTACCCGAAGTTGGGGAATTCAATCGCTGATGCATCCGACTCTCAACATGCGAGAAGCCGCCTTGGCTTCGAGCTTCTGCACATAGTCCGCAAGGCTGAATTGGCGCTTGAAATTGCGGGTTGAAATGCTGCGATGGAGGAACTGGCGCTCGCCTTTTTCAGGCTTACTGCCCTCGATGGTGACTGATCGGCGTGATCGAGATGTTCTCAGGCGCGAAGCCCGCCACGGCCAGCGAAATCTGGTAACGGTCGTCATCCGCTCGATGTTGTAAGGCGGGTAATTGTCCTCGCCCGCCCGCTGGCCATTTCCGCGAGGTCAAGATCGAAACCGATGGTCGAGCGCCGGAGAGACGAAAAGTTGTGACTGCGCAAGCCAAATCCTCCAAAGAGCACGATGGTTACGAGCGGCAGCGGGCAGGACCGGTGCCCGTCTCACCTGACCAAGCCTCGACGCCATCCTTTGAAGGCGACAAAAAAGCAAAGCGGATTTTGGTTTCAAGAGGGACCCGAAAAATTTCGAAGCCGTCGCCCCCAACCGGGCGTGCCGGGTGCCGGGCTGGATCGCTCAAAGCGCCGAGCCCGCCCGCCGGCGGCTCTTAACTCGCGTTTAGCAGGTCCATCAGGAATTCAATTAAGGCGGTACAAAGCAAAGTTTAAAAGCGATGCAAACGCTACCCAGCCCGCATACGGGATAAATAAGAGCGCAGCAAGCCGATTGGCCCGCCATTGCAGGCCTATAAATAACAGAATCAGGCCCAGCAGCAGAATGATGACCGAGAGCCCCATGGCCAAGTTGTGCAAGCGGAAAACAATAGGAGACCAAAGAAAATTAAGCGCCATCTGTCCGAGCCAAACCTGCAAGGCCAGGCCATTGACCTCCTGCAGGTAGGTGCGCCAGCCCGCGATTGCGATCATCACATACAGAATTGTCCAAGTTGGCGCGAACACCCAATTCGGAGGATTGAATGTCGGCTTCTGCAGTGCGGCATACCATGCACCAGGCAAGTTGGTTGCGCCAATTAGCCAACCAATACCCACGACGGCAACAAGAAAGATGAGCAGACTTCGATTTCGTGCTTTCATGATCCAATATTGCACGTTCAGCAGAGGCGGGAATAGGCAGTCCAGACATCGGCGGGCCAATAGTCCTGAGGCGCCCCTCGCGGCGTCTTGCCCGACGGTAAGCTATGTTGTCCGGCTGGAGCCGCGATCCGCCGGCATTTACAACAGGAACCATCGATATCGACGTCTGTTTTGTCTCGTATGAGTGAATCGTTGCCAGTCCTCGTGGAGAGGTCGATCCAGATCGCCTGGGACTTGCTCGAACGCTCCGGCGAGATCACAGATCCTGGCGATGTGAGCCGCTTTCTTCTCAGAAATATCGATGACATGGTGCGGGCTGGAGAGCATCGGCAGCTCATGCTTGCGAACAATGCGATCGACGCTTATCGCCGCTACAAGCGTCTGCTTGCGGCATGATCAACTCCAATTGTCCGTTCTGCGGCGGCTGGGCTGGCTCCGTGAAAACCATTCGCATCTGACGAGACCCGCGCGACTTGCAGTGTAGTGCAGCAACGAGGTGTGCAACCGTTCCGACGATATTGACCAAGGCGTGGAGAAGCCCAATGTGAGCGGGCCGTTCGAGGAGAGCCGCTCGCCACGAACCAGCAGCTCGCGGTGTTGTTGCAGCCGTTGTAGGGTGATAGGTTGAGCGAGATACCCTCGCGCCAGCGTTCGAAGCCGCCTAGATTCCGTGTCGGTTTAGGGCTAGCGCAAACGGCATTTGTACTTTGGGCTGGCTTTGCGTGGGCCATTCTTGTCGAGGGCTACGGCGCTCTGCAAAAGATCATCGGCCGCTACGCTGTCGACCGTGCCGCTGAGATGAACCGCAGCGAAGCCGCGGTACGGCTCGGAGCCAAGTTTCTCAGTCTAACCTTGGCGGAAAAATTGCTGCTCTTCCCGTCCACAGCAACGGTCCTAATGGAAATGTGCCTGGTAAACCTATTCGTCTAAAGTCGATTGCCAAAATTCACATAGTTCAATGACCGCTTAGCTGGCGGAAAGCCCAATTGTGGGATTGCACCTGCCTATTGGGGGCGCCAGTGAATTACGCCGAACACCCTACGCAATCCAGATTCCTTGTTCGAATGGGAAGGACGGGCTGGATGGTCTACGATCGAGAACGCAAGGGTCCAGCACTGCTACAGAATGATGATCGAGCTGAGAAACTTACAAAGGAGCGCGCTGAGTTCATGAAGCAAATCTTGCAGAGCCAGGGCGACAGGTAAGAGACAGCACCCGCTGGACTTGGTGTTTGCGGAGCCATCCGATGAAAATGGTTGCCGAGTATCCAGCGCGCGCACGAGTTCGAGCGAACGGCTACGCATGAAAGTGAACTCAGGAAATGGGATTGCCGTCGCCAAGGACGGAAGGCCAGTCCAATCAGGCCTCCGGCTGGCTAGCTCACTCGGACCCGCGTTTCATACGAACGACTGGCCGATGGTCAGTCCAACGCTCGATGAACTCGTGGACATTCAGATATTAGCCCGCCTTTTTGCCTCGTCATCACCTTGGCTAGTGAACCCATAGTAGCCCGAAAAACGCCCGCAGCATCGAGGACGAAAGCTTCACAAACCCTTTAACCCATCTTTCGATAGATCAACAGGGCGCTCTAGCCCACGTAATGGAAAAGCGCTTGTCAACGAGCCAGAATGCGCCCCAGCCCTTTTGGGAGCAAGAGCCGGGGCACGTTCATCCGCCGATGCCGCTCTTCTTATGAGCGACGACCAACGCTCAACGCGCGAGCATCATTCCTAGCGACCTCTTCATTGCTGCTCCGAGCCGACGCTCAATCTGCTTCCGACCGGTACCGCCCTTTTGCGTTCGTTTTCGCCAATCGGAGCAAGGGATCTAGCCAAGGCGGATCGGCAACTGCTATCCGCCGAGCGATCCTTGGGGCACTGACGGGCGTTTTGATCCCGGCGAGGGATTTCGCTCAATCCCGATATCGAAGGTAAAGGCTGGCCGCTCTCCAGGGGGTTCGGCGCTGACGCAAGTCGAGACTTCGACTTAGTTCCGGCGCCTCACGGCTGCATCGAGCACTTATCGCTCCGGAGAAGCTTCGTGTCTTGAAATTGCCGTGGCACAAATTGCACTAGCGGCCACCCAGCATCCGGGCATAGGATTTCAACCTTAATCGCGAGGGTTGTGTCATGGGCAGTGATATACCTTTTAGTGCGCTCATCGTGGCGCTCGGGCTGAGCCCCATCGCAATCATGGCTATTGCCCTATTCATGTAGAACCAACGCAGGCCGCTTGACGGCCTCTTCTTTTGGCCTCAAGCAGCTTGATGAGCCGTGTGCCGGTCCTCACGAATGGGTGTGAAACTGTATTGTGGGTGCCGGTGAAGCTGCCTATCGTTTGACGAAGTATATCTCACCGGCGAAGGCCTCTTGGTGAAGACGAAGACTGGGTTAGCGACATTGCCATCGAAATGCAGATCGAGGACGGCTTGATCTGGGTCTATGGCGTCGGCGAAGATGGCGTTCAGGCGTTCACCGACTTTGGCATCGAAAACCTGGAGTTCGTCGGGTTACAAGGAAAACCCCAAGCTGCTCACGCGCTCGCAACGGGAATGATTATAGCGCGACGATCTGGGTCGGAAGAGCGCGGCGATCAGGATGGCGAGTCAGTGTCGCGGCGCGATGATGATCGCCGCGATGATTGTCGCGCGCAAGAGTTTTGTTTGCTTTGATTGTCGCGGAGCGTCAATCAAGCGAGCGTTTTTTGTGTCGCGTGCTCCGGTGGCCGCCCTGGACCACGCTTTCGCTCGAGGGCAGTCCGCCTGCGATAGCTCTCGACGTTCATCTCGACGATGGTGGCGTGGTGAACAAGGCGATCGATCGCCGCGAGGGTCATAGCTGGGTCCGGAAAGACCTTGTTCCATTCTCCAAAGGGCTGATTGGCGGTGATCAGCAAGGAGCGTCGCTCGTAGCGTGCGCTGATGAGCTCGAACAGCACACTGGTCTCGGCCTGGTCCTTGGTGACATAGGCAAGATCGTCAAGGATAACGAGATCGAAGCGATCGAGGCGGTTGATGGCACCCTCGAGGTTGAGTTCGCGGCGCGCCACCTGGAGCTTCTGCACGAGATCGGTGGTGCGGGTGAAGAGGACGCGCCATCCGTTCTCGATGAGGGCCAAGCCGATTGCTGCTGCCAGGTGACTCTTGCCGCCACCGGGCGGGCCAAACAGCAGCAGATTGGCGCCCTTGTTCAACCAGCCGTCGCCGGCGGCGAGCGCGGTCATTTGCGCCTTGGAGATCATCGGTACGGCTTCGAAGTCGAAGCTGTCAAAGGTCTTTCCGGTGGGCAGCCGCGCCTCGACGAGATGGCGCTCGATGCGGCGACGGCTGCGTTCAGCGATCTCGTGCTCTGCAATGGTGGCGAGGAAGCGCGCCGCCGGCCAGCCTTCCTTATCGGACTGCTCGGCAAATTGCGGCCACAGCACCTTGATGGCGGGCAGCCGCAGCTCGTTGAGCAACAGATTGAGGCGCGCGGTGTCGACTACGTTGGTTGTGCTCATGCGGCACCTCCGATCTCGGCAGTACCGATGAGGCATTCATAGGTGGCGAGCGGTGCGAGGCGCACCACGACGTTCGGCATCTGGGCGGGATCCGGGGCGAAGTGAGTACGTAGCCGGTTGAGGTCGGGCAGCCGGCCGTCGTTCAGGTCGGCCGTGAGCTGATCGGCGAGTTCGGCCTCGCAACCGCGCTCATGGGCGAGTGCGAGGAGATCGACCATGATCCGGCAGGCCTTCTTGTCCGGTAAGCGTTTGCGCAAGACGTCGAAGGCTCGGCGGTAAGCTTCCCGGGGGAACAGCTGGTCGCGGTAGACCAGGTTGAGGAGCGCCATCGGCTTGCGCCGCAAGGAATGGATCACGTGCCGATAATCGACGACCTGATCGTGCTTGCCATTGGGATGCGGCCGCCCGCGCGGCAAGGTGAGGAGATGCGTGCCGCCGACAAACACGTCGAGGTGATCGTCATACAGGCGCACCCGCAGCCGATGGCCGATCAAGCGCGACGGCACCGTGTAGAACACCTTGCGCAAGGTGAAGCCGCCGGACGATGTCACGTGGACGATCACCTCTTCATAGTCCGACGTGCGGCGGTCCGGCAGATCCTGAAGTGCGGTACGTTCGCTGTCGATCCGCTTGGCGTTGCGGGCATTGCGGCGGCTGACGATCTCATCGATGAAGCCACGATAGGCAGCGAGATCGTCGAAGTCGGCGGTGCCACGCAGCAACAGCGCGTCGCCGACCGCCCGCTTGAGATGGCCATGCGAACTCTCGATCGCCCCGTTCTCGTGGGCGATGCCACGATTGTTGCGGGAGGGGCGCATGCCGTAATGGGCACAGAGGTCTTCGTATCGCCGCGTCAGATCGTCTTTGGCGTCGCGGTCGAGATTGCAAAAGGCGGCCGACAGGCTGTCGGTGCGATGCTCCCGTGGCGCTCCACCGAGTGACCACAAGGCATTCTGCAGGCCTCCGGCCAGAGCGATGAAGCTCTCACCGCCGAGCACGACGTGGGCGTGCTCAAACCCGGAATAGGCCAGCCGGAAGTGATAGAGACGATGGTCGAGCGGCACGCCCGCGATCGTGACACCCAATTCGCCCATGTCGGTGAAGTCGGACAGGCCGCGCTGACCGGGTTCGTGGGTCTGCCGGAAGATGACCTCCTGCTCCTCGCCGTGGATCGCCCGCCAGGCCCGGATCCGGCGCTCCAGCGTGCGACGGATGCCGGCGCCGAGCTCAGGATGGCGTCGGAGCAACTCCTCGAAGATCGTGACCGGCCGCACACCGGGGGCGGCCTTCAGCATCGGCACGATCTCTGTCTCGAACACGCGGGCCAAGGGATCTGGCCGGCGACGGCCGCGGGGAGCCTTCTTCTGCGACGGAAGGCGTCGATCCTGCTCGATCCGGTAAGCGGTCGAGGTGCTGAACGACGCCTTGGCGGCGGCCACGGGCGGGCTATCGGTCTGACGGTACTTCATGTAGAGCCTCATTTGGTGATCGGTAATGTGTCGGCCTGGCACGCGAGTGATTCCTCTTGGCGGAAGAACCACTTGCATAACCAGCCGGCCGCGATCACCAGTCGGCGCGGTCCGCTGTGGATCGCGCCGACGCCGGGCTCGTAACTCCGGTCGGGCTACGCCCTCCCTGCGTCACGAGCCCGGCGTAGCCCTCTCATCATGGTCGACGCTCCACTTCCATCCTGTTCGCCGCGCGGCAAATGATCCACGAGCCTGCGGCGTACCCAGCAAGGGGATTACCCGCCGAGGCCGAGTCGACGTTAAGCCAAAGGATCGCCTTATTGGATGAGAAGAAGGCCGACGACGGGGAACGACGAACGATTTGCAGCGAAGCTGAGAAAGCCTCACGCCACCTGGTCGATATGGTCGAGCCTGACCGTGTTCGCAGGATGAGCTGGCTCTCTGTGAGCGTATGCTAATTGGCGCACAAGAGGCGGGCCGAGCAAGGGAACCGAGCTTTGCCACTTTTTCCCGTATTCTTACGGACGCGTTAACCATTCTTAGGTATGCGCGCGATTTGCATTTTGTGCCAAAGTGTACGTATCAGGATTTTGCCAACAACCTTCCTGGGGCTAGAGCAAGCGCCGCTCGCATGTATTTTAAGCGGGCGGCGTTGCGTTGAATCCTTACAAAAATTGGCTCCGCACTTGGGGTTAATCCGCCCTCTCCGCGGCGCGCTTCCTAATAAGGATCAATCGCCCGCTCACCGCTGCCTCAGTCCGCCCGAGCTTCTGAGCGATCTCGCGCTGCGTGAGGCCTGTTTCTCGAACCAATTGCAGTAGTCGCTGTTCGTCCGCTGCGGACCACGCGGGCATTGGAAACTCCCCAAAATTGTTCCGTCCTGAAATGTCGGAGAGGATCGCAGATATTGGCTAGCCTGTCTGTCCGGTTTTTCACCGGGCTCTAATCTGTCGCAGGGCGTGTCCTTGCCACAACGAGCACGAGTAGAGCGCTATCCGTATCCAGGCCCCGTGTCCTGATTTGATTCTTGGCGTGTCCTAGTTCGGATTAGACGAACGGGATGTGCTCAGCCCATCTTTTCCATCGGTCGCCGTCTGTTGTCATAGCTTGTTCCCGTCAGGTTCCCCATGAGATGATCCCCGCCTCTTGCGGGGAGGCCTTCCATGAAGAACATGCAGGCGCGCTTGGAAAAACTTCGGATCGAGGCGGAAGAGTGTGAGCTAATCAGCAAGCTGGCGACCAGTCCGACTAAGAAAGAGCTATTCGCCAAGCTGGCAGCTCATCATCGGACACTGACCGATGAGGTCGAGCGGACGATAAGAGCAACAAAGCCTTAGTTCCCTTAACAACATAGGATGCATCGGCGCATTGTCTGCGTCACGCTGTCGGCTGGGAGACCGAGCGCGCGCCCGCTGCCGAAGCAATAAGCGCGGCCATGGCCGACACCGATCGCGCTTCGCGCGTGCACCATGAGGCTTTCCAAGATTACGTAGGGCGCGTTTGTGAGCTGATCTCGCGGGCTGCGGAATTACTTAGAGTGCCAGGCCGGACGCCTTCATCGGCCGCAAGACGCGGGAGCCTTCCCTCCAAGGAGGAGGAGCAACTCACCAATTGGAGCGCTCGTCCGCCTGCTGCTAAATGAGAGCATGGATGACTTATTGAAACCGGCCGATCAGTTGATGCTTGGAAGGCGCCGGTCTGTACAGCTCAAGCTGGCTAAATGATCTCGAAATACCGCCGGCGTTCAAAGTCTGTGACCCGATGTTGAACGGCCTCCCATTCCCAACGGCGGGAGCAAGAAAACGCTTCAACAAACCTTTCACCGAAGACATCATTGGCTGCCGGAGACTGTGCAAACCGATATGTTGCCTCTGCCAAGCTTTGAGGCAGCCTCCCAGACGGAAGGCAGGCCTCCGCGCTTGCATCACCGACGATCGAAGCCGGGAGCGCCGCGTTTGTCTCGATACCCAATATGCCGGAACCGATGGCACATGCGAGGGCAAGATATGGGTTCAGGTCTGCACCGGGCAGCCTGTATTCGAGACGATGTGCAGACGGGTCTCCCGGAATGACGCGTACCGCGCAGGATCGGTTGTCGATTCCCCAGCTCGGATAGATTGGTGCCCAACAACCAGGTACCAATCTCTTGTAGCTATTGAAATTCGGCACAGCGAGCACACAGAAATCATTCATGTATTTCAATTGTCCGCCGATGAATTGCCTCATGAGCTTCGAGACGTTGCGAAACGCCTCACTATCGTAAAACACATTCTGACCATCTGCGGACATCGAGACGTGAATATGGCCGGACTGGCCCGGCCAATTCTCTGAAACCTTGGCCATGAATGTAGCCATCATGCCGCGCGTCTGCGCCCAGGCCTTTATCATCGACTTGAATATGATTGCTCGATCGGCGGCTTCCAGGGCATCACAATGACGAAGTGACGCTTCAATCACGCCTGGTCCCGTTTCAAAGTGCAGCCCGCTGAGAGGGATTCTGGACTTCTCACAAAGCGCCAGGATCTCACCGAACAGCTCCCTGTGCGCGACAGACCGCGCAATCGAGTAGCCGAATGGGCCCCGCGTCAAAGGAGCCCATTGGCCGAACGGCTTGTCTTCAATTATGTCGGCGTTCTCCTTGAACAGCATAAACTCAAACTCGAACCCGGCGCTGCAGCTGTATCCGCGGTCGGCAACCCTTTGCAGGACTTTACGCAGAATACCGCGCGGGCAGACGCTCTCATGTGCGCCCGCAAACTCAGCCAGATAGAGATATTGATCGCCGGCATAAGACACCGAACGGCCGGTGCCGGACAGAACGCGCAGATCGGCGTCCCCAAATACTGACTGCGGCTCTTGCGTGAAGCCCGCCGGAATGACGCGGTCCGAACAATCCCACGCGAGCACCGCTTCAGAGAACTTGATGACCTTATTCCCGACGGAAAGATCTTCACCCAGGACGTGTTTGCCTCGAAGGATGCCATCGAAGTCGCTCACACCGATCATCGCCGCAGCGGCTGAATTCGTGCAACTGTCGCAGATGCCGGTCATTGGTTCGCTTCCTGCGGCACCAAATCGAACACCTGGTCCATCCGCATCGCACGCAGTTGGCGATAATCTTCCTCAAGCTGTATCAGGTCGTTGTTCACGAGATACACAATGCCTGGCGTCGACGCCAAGTCGATCGTCGGAACCAGGTTTTGCCCTATCGGAACGAACGCAATGGCATCCGCGAAGCTCGGCAGCTTGCCGATCGCATCGAGTCCGGGATAGCCGGCAACAACACCGCCCATGTCGGAGATCAGCGAGACGCACAGTGCATGAGCCTGCCGCTTGTAAACCCCGCGTCGCCTCATATACCCAGCAAAGCCTTTGGGATCTGCGTAACGCCACGCGGTGAGCGTCAAATGGTTATGGCCCAACGCCATCGTCCTGGCTTTTGCCGACATGGTTCCTTGCAGCCTCGCTCCGAAGTCGACCAGAACCGGTCCCCGATCATCGACGATGATCTCGGCATGAGCAGGTCCGTCGGTGATCCGAAGCGCCCGCAGCGCACGTTCAAGGTAGTCGGATAGTTCAAGAACGATTGGCTCCTTACCTCCCAATAACCGCTCGAGTGAGCAGACCGAAGACGCGCCCTCAATAGGAACAGTGTCATAGGTCCAGGCCTCCGTGACGAAGGTCTCGCCGTCGATCGAGACGGCATTTACGGTATATTGCTGGCCGTTGATTTTCTCCTGTCCAAGCGCCAATTGATTGAGCGTTCCGACACGGTTCGTCTTACCGACGATCGCGGTTACAGCGCGCTGAATATCGGCATCCGTCGAGCAAAAGAACACGTCCTCCGTGCCTGTGCTGTTCAGCGGCTTGATCACAAGCTCATCGAAGGTCTCTTGACGCTTCCATCTTGCGATCACTTCAGCATTGTCGGACACCACTTGTCTGATCGATCGCACGCCTGCTGAGGCCAACGCTTCAGACAGGCGCGATTTGTCCCGTCGGGCGGCCGAAAGGGCGGTGCCATTTGAAGGCAAGCCCAGCCGCTCCGAGATCGAATCGGCCAGCTCAACTCCTGTCTCGCACCCCGCTATGACGAACTCCAGCTCCCTGCCCTGGAGAGCCCGAAGATGATATTCAACGATCTCGTCGTACCCCATGCGCTCGGGCGGGCGAATGACTTCATCATACAGATTAGCATTGAAATGCGATTGAAAGATCGACGGAATCTGTGCAGCCGACATCACATGCACTGTTGAAATTCCATACCGCTTGAACTCTTCCGGCAAGAAGCGGCCGGTCGAATATGCGTCGACGATTACACAGTTTCGCTCGTTCATGCGGACCTCCGGTACTGCAAACAGACGTTGCCGACGGCAACAGCCGTGATGAGAACATTTCCAACGAACGTATGCGGCGAAGGCACGATACGAGAATCGAAGTACTGGAACAGAAACGTGATGACAGGAGCGGTGGACAGGACCATGTTGACCGTGAAGGGCTCGACGCGGCGAATACCCTCCTGGAACAAGAGCAATGGAACGATGATCGTGGATAGCCCAATCGTTGCGATCGCAAGCCAATGTTGCGAGATCTCGAGCACGATGGAGGAATGGTCGACCAGTCCCAGCAGCAAAAGGATCGTTCCGTAAAAACGATGCGCCAACACCTGTCGACCCGAAAATCCGCGGTCGAATAGCAGCTTGACGAGTATATTTGTAAGAGCGAGCGATAGGCCGGCCACGATTGCCAAGACGATGCCGAAGGACGATCGAGCTCCCCACTCCACGCCAGCGTTGCCGGTTGCCGAGATCCATATCATGTAACTTCCAACTGCCGCGATCGTCACGCTCACGACGATATCGGATGCTGGAGGAACGCCCTGGCGCCTGATCAGCGCGTTTAACCACACCGTCGCAGCGGGTCCTAGCGCCACCATGAACGCGACGACGATCGCCGGTTCGGTGTATTTCAGGCCGATAAACAACCCGATCCAACTGATCGCGGTCACGACATTGAGCGACACGAACACCAGGAGCGCCGACTTCGCAACCCGTGCCGTTTCTCTCTCGTGACCTGCCAGCAGATTAAATGTCAGACAGACCGCGGCAAAGGACACGAGGAGAGCGACGAACGCATCCGCCCGCTGAAAATACGATGCCGCATAAACTTCGCCTGCCGCGCTCAGGACGACATAGAGCGCTACAAAGAGAACTCCCAGAGCGAAGCGTCTTGTCAATCGCCCACCCGTCCTCTGCGGGCGGGGCGGCGCGGCCCGCCCCCCGGACCACGCTTGTCCACCAGTTCCGGAAGACTCACCTTTCGACCTGGGCGGACCGCGCTTGGTTTGAAACGTCACAATCCGCCTCTAATGTTTCTTTGTTTGGTAGTACGCAACACACGCCTCTCCAAAAGCCGTGAACAGTCGCTGGCTCAGGAGATCAGTTGAGGCGTGCCATTCGGGGTGCCATTGCACACCGATTTGCAACGTCGGCGCGCCGATGACCGAAGCCGCTTCGACCAGTCCGTCAGGCGCCCATGCCTCGCGCCTCAGTGCGGCGGCAAGCAGCTCGATGCCTTGATTATGCAGGGAGTTCACTTGCGCTTCGATGGCGCGCACGATCGGAAAGAGCGCACCATCAGGAGATATCCTCACGCTGTGCGCGGCATCGTACTGACGGTCTCTTGGACGATCTGGTTTCTCGGCATGCATCAGGCCACTTCCCAGTCTCCACTCAGCAAGCGATGGATGGAGAGTGCCGCCAAAATAGACGTTGAGCTCCTGAAGCCCGCGGCAGATGCCCAAGATCGGCATTCCGAGCGCGATGGCGCTCCCAATGGCTACCGCAGAGAGCCTATCCCGCGGGCGGTCACGAATTCCACCATCAACGTCCTGTTGGTCAGCCGGCGGAAGTGATGCAGGTGCCTTCAAGACGGCAGGGTCAATATTCGATTCATCCCCTGTCAAAACCAGACCGTCGAGCGCGCCCATGATCGCCAGGCCGACCTCTAGCCTCACATCTTCCGCGTCGATCGTCGGCAATATGACGCATGCCACGCCCGCATGATGAAGGAGGGCCTTGAGGTATTTTTGCCGTAGCCAGTCGCGATGCACACCATCGACCAAAAGACGGTTCGAGGTGACGCCGACCACGGCGCGAGCGTTGTCTGAGCGTTGCAATGTCACGCCACGTGCCCCTTCGCATGGGCATCAGCAAGCGATTGCTCATACAAGCGTCGATTTCGCTCCTTCAACTGAGTTATGACACTGGGTTGACCTTGCGGCCCCTTGACGAAGAGCCCTCCCCAGCTCGCGGCAACCTTTGCGTAACCCGGATCCTGCATCCGGATCTTCTGGGCCTTGTGCAACAGCCAGAATGGGATACCCGGCGAGAGGTGATGCTCGAGGTGATACTCGTCCAGGTTTTGTCCAAGGATCGCCCGCTCCAGGAAATTGCCTTTCCGATTCCTGGTTAGATAGACGTTCTTCGTTTCGCTCTCGCACATCGGCGAGTGCTCGGCGAGCTCGACAAACCAGCCAAGAACCTGAAACGTTGTGAGATAGGGGACGATCCAAAACAGGATCACGATGTGGAGCAGCCCAAGAGCGTATGATCCGGCCAGGATGCCGATCCAGAAGAGGTAAAAGCCATACTTGTCGACAAGTATGCTTGACCGGCTCTGGTCCTCGGAATCTGTGATCGAAAACCGGTTGGTCCAGAGATACTTCAGGTAGGCCAGTGTCGCGCCACCAAATATCGGCTTCCAGATGATATTGAAGGCGTACCGCTTGGGAGGCTGGACGTCGTAAACACCATTGGCCATGAAGAACTTCAGGTCGGGATCCTTCTCCGGGTCGCCGAGATACGGATGATGCAGATAGACGTGCGAGATCCGGTAGGCCCAGTGGCGCTGGAACAGGGGATAGGCCGCGAACAGAATGCCGAGGACGTAGTTCCAGGTCGTGTTCTTCGCGAGCGTACGGTGAGCCGCATCATGAGCGATCGTCGTCAGGCCGCGCTGGTAGGCACCGATCAGAAGAACGGCGAGCGGGTACAGCCACCAGGAGACGCAGAGCGTCGCGAGCGTGCAAGCGGCAATTACAGCGTAATCCTTGGCGATGTAGATCGCTCCCATCACATTGTCCGGCCTCAGCTCGGACAATTGCTTATTGATCTCCCGGCTGAACTGAACAGCCTCATAACGAGACGACCTCAGTTTCCAAGCGTCTGCCTGATTCATGAGAACCTCCTCCTGATCGCCTTACAAGTTGTCAGATTGCGGAAAGCGCCCTGTCCAGATCGCGCACGATGTCGTCGACATCTTCGATGCCCACGCAAAGTCGGATCGAGCCGCCAAATATGCCGGCGGCTTCGCGCTTCTCCCGCGGAACAGTGGTGTGGGTGGTCGAAACAGGATGCGTTACGAGCGTACGGGCGTCCCCGACATTCGAGACGTGATACATCAGGTCGACATTCTGGATGAATTTCCGCCCGGCCTGCTCGTCCTCAACTTCGAACATGACCATCGCGCCGTGTCCGTATGCGGGATTGAGTGTCTGGTCGACAGTTTCCCGATCGGCTCCCTCGAACAGCCCCGGGTAGAAGACGCGGCGCACTTTTGGATGCTCCTTAAGAACGTCGGCCACGATCCTGGCGTTTGCGCAGTGCTGCTTCATGCGAAGGGGCAGCGTTTCAAGGCCTTGGATCAGCTGAAAGCTCGCAAAGGGGGCAATGGCCGCGCCAGTATCGCGCAACCAGGTCATGCGAGCCTTCAAGAGAACCTCGCTTTTTCCGAGATCGTCGACATCTTGCAGCGCGTTGCGCCAGATGATCCCGCCATGCGCCTCGTCAGGACTGTTGAACAAGGGAAAGCGAGAGGCGCCGCGGTAGCTGAACTTGCCGTTGTCAACGATCAGACCGCCCAGCGTTGTGCCATGGCCGCATATGTATTTCGTAGCGGAGTAGGTCGTAATCGCAGCACCGAGATCTGACGGCCGACATACCAGCGGGGTCGTCGTATTATCCACCACCAACGGAACGCCGTGCTTTCGGCCGATCTCAGCCAGCTGTTTGACCGGAAGCGGAATCAGGCAAGGATTTGAAATCACCTCTCCGAACAGGCAGATCGTGCGATCATCGATGGCACGTTCGAAGGTCTCGGGCCTTCGGGGGTCTGCCGTTCTGACGCTGATACCAAGACGCTTCAGCGTGTTATGGAGCAGATTCCACGTGTTGCCATAGAGATACGGTGAGGCGACGATATTGTCCCCCACCTCGCCGCTTGACAGGTTGACGATGGCAAGGAAGGTTGCCGCTTGACCTGATGCGACGGCGAGCGAGTCGCTTCCCATGTCGACCGCGGCATACCTTTTTTCCAGCGCGCGGGTCGTCGGGTTGATGATCCTCGTATAGGTGAATCCATCAGCCTTGACGTTATAGACGTCCGCAATGTGATTCAGATCGCCATCAAGTTCGTAAGCCGTGTTCTGATAGATCGGCACTGCGACAGCTTTCGTCACCGGATCGCGTCGGTAGCCGGCGTGCAGAACAGCAGTTTCGGCAGAGAACGGCAGCTGCGAGTCCTTTGCGAAGGACGATGACATCTCGACCCCACGCTCGCAGGCCTGGCGGGTTGACGGCGTCCCCATGGATGAAGCCGGGCCGGACCGAAAATATGTACGAAAGGCGCACCCCAACTGCTCGATCCAACTGGGCTGGATCTCGCCAATGCAGCCGACCCGAAAACTCCGCGTCGCAAGATGCAGCTTCGAGTAGATATAAAGATTGTGGGCCGCCAAGTGACGATATAGCCCATCGAAGCCTGCCTGATCCGCGATTCCGGACGGCGCGCTGAACGCGACGCAGACCGGAGACTGCAATTCGGCGGATAGCAGCGGAGACACTACCCCTTCGAGTTCTTGGACGAGATCGTCTCTGACCTTCTCATACCTGCGGCGCCTGGCATCAATGCCCTCCCCCTCCAGAATCTCCAAAGCCTTCGTTGTTGCCTGAACGATGTGGGTGGGTGGGGTCGATCGCCACTCTCCGGTACGCTCGAGCGAGAGCCATTGGTCTCTCACGTCGAGCACAAATGACCTTGGTTCTTGAACCGCTTTTTCCAGCAGCTCGCGAGACGCGATGACAAAAGCTACTCCTGGCGGCCCTTCGATGCACTTATTGCTCGATGTGACCAGGACATCCGGTCCACCACGGCTTAGGTCGATGTCAATCGCGCCAAAAGAGCTCATGCCGTCGACGATCGTCTTCACACCACGCCGCCTCGCCTCCTCTATGATCGCGTCAAGCGGATTGACGATTCCGGTTGTTGTCTCGCAATGCACAAGACATAGGTGAGTAACGCCGGGATTTCGGCTCAGCTGCTCGGCAACTTCCTGGGGGTCCAGGGGCTCGGTCGCTCGCTTGACAAGCTTCAGCGCTTCGACGCCCCACAGCCGCAGAATCTTGAAAATGCGCTCGCCATAGATGCCGTTTATGCAAACGAGCGGCTTGTCGTTCCTGGACACGAATGAAGAGAGCGCGGCTTCCATTGCAAAGGACCCGCCCCCCTGAATGGGGACCACCGAATAGTCCTTGGCACCTCCCAGCAGATTGAGCATCAGCCGCCTCATGCGGGCGGTCACTTCCTTGAACTCACCATCGCGCGATGCGAGGTCGAGCAGCATCTGGCTCCTGACCGCCAGCGACAGCGACAATGGACCAGGCGTCAGCAGAGAGCGTTGTCTAGTCACACCAATTCCCCTTAAACCGTATTCGTCGATGGATCTGAAGCGCGATGATGCGACCTCACCCCCTTGGGCGCAGGCTTTCTCGATTCATCTGCTGCTGGGAGAAACACCATAGGCGCGGGCAAGCATCGCCAGCAGCCCACCACATCATGCATGCAAGGATTTGAGCGCCATCGCATTGCTAGCTAGGCGTCGATCGGTTTACGCCAAACCGTGCATTCAGGCGAACGTTGAGGTTCGGACGAACGTGCACATCGGGTCCATCGCGTGCGGATATCGATCCGCGCCTGACGGACATGATGCGTTCCGTTGCTGATGAGCCTGATCCTGCGTGAGCCTGAGACTTGGGACATTCGCATACTGTCACTCGTTGGAGAATTCGGGACGTTGACGACCTTTGCCGTCCATTTTCAGATCGTACAACTTGACGTTAGGTGCGTTTCAACCCTCTCCCGAACTCTTCTCGTGTGAATTTTTTCTGACGTGCACCTCCAAAAGGAGCGATAAGCCAACTCGAGCGGCTGAACGATGTGATTTGCGGCAAGCGAGCTCGGAGTTTTCATAGTTCGACGTCAGGATCGTCCCGCAGTCCATCATCACGGCGGTGGGCGTGTCGTGGTTGACGGCTGATCCAGAGTGTCGCCGCGGGGAGTGCGCCGTCGTGGAGCTCGAATGCTCAACTCGATCGCGGAGCAGCTCAACGGCTTGCGGACCGATGAGCCTGCCCGCAGTCATGAGGCGTTTGACCTCGACGGCTAGCTCCTTCGAGCCGTTCTGCTCGGTTGGCTCCTCTGCTAGATCTGCCAAATGTCGAGCGCACTCTCGATCCGGCGTCCGGCTCGAGGCCGGTGTCGCTCAAGCTCAAGACAGAGCGTCGAAAATGCCGGAAATCGAGCCAGCGATAGCCTCGCCCTTAGCGTCTACCCCCTCGCTGGGGCCGTTAGCGGCCTTGGGTCGAGTTTTTCCCCACGAGAACTGACGCCAGCAAGCTGCAGGCTCATTGAGGAGGTGAGCGGTCCGGCATGAATTGAGTGTGGGGGGCGACCCGCGTCGCGAGCCTGTCCCGCGGCTTTCGCATTGTCCCCTGCCGGCCCGCCTCGTGCAGACATGTTCACAGCCAGCCCCGCAGACGGCCCTTTGAAGCTCGCGCGCAGGTGAGGGATACGGCCCAAACTGAAGACAGCGCGCCGGAGGGTAGGCCTAGCGCCCGAGCGTCGGGACAGGCTGCTCCTGCTTCCCAAGTCAATGTACTGGCAAACAATTGCGCCGGATGCGGCTAGACCCGGAGGAACGAGTTGCCCTTCTTCATCGTGCGCGAGAGATCGAAGCTGGATGTCCGAGACGCCGGCAGCTCGGTTACGAGAGCCTAGGCATGACGCTAGTCGGACGCGCGGGAAACGGCATCAAGCGAAACTTCAAGCTACTGGAAGTCGGACTTCCTCTCTGGCCTTTGTCCTGGCGTCATAGATTCTGACCTGGAGCATGGGACGGCGCTTCTTGAGCTCCTGGGCTCCTGCGAAGGCCCCATCCCTGGTTGCGAATTCGGTTTTCAATTGACCGTCGATTTCGAGCACATAACCAGAAGCGGGCAATCGACGTGTGGACGCAACCATTTTGTTCCTTTGGAGCCTGAGTCTGATTGATGCCTTTGCTTAACCTGAGTCGCCGTGGCCGGGCCAGCAGGTTAGTGGGGGGCATCTCCTGCTATCGATGGTGCGATGCGAGGTGACAGGTTTGACGAACACTAACGGCCAAGAATTGCGCGAGCCATCAACACATCGATCACGGCCTGGGCCATTTGCTCAGGTGTCTGCTCCATGGTCCTGAGATGAATTTCGGGTCTTATCGGCGCTTCATAGGACGCATCGATGCCGGTGAAGTTCTTGATCTTACCGGACTTCGCCTTTGAATAAAGACCTTTGGGATCGCGACGCGCGCATTCTTCGATCGGCGTATCGACAAAGACTTCGACAAACTCCTCCTTGCTGACCAGACTGCGCACCATGTCTCGTTCGCTCCTGTGGGGCGAGATGAACGAACAAATTACGATCAAGCCACTGTCCGCCATCAGCTTGGCAGCCTCCCCGGCGCGCCGAATGTTTTCCATGCGGTCGACCTCGGAGAAGCCGAGGTCCGCATTTAATCCGTGCCGCAGGTTGTCCCCATCCAGCAGCATGGCATGCCGGGACATTGCGAACAGCTTTTGATCGACGATGTTGGCAATCGTCGATTTTCCTGCGCCGGACAGGCCGGTGAACCAAATGATGCAGGGCTTCTGGTTCTTGAGGTCGGCCCGCTCCTTCCGTCCCACTGCAACGGGTTGCCAAGCGACGTTGGTCGCCCGCCGCAGTGGACATGCGATCATCCCGGCCGCGACCGTACGGTTTGTATACCGGTCGATGACGATAAATGATCCGGTCTTGCGATTGGCCTCGTAAGGATCGAACGCCGCAGGCCGGGTGGTTGATATATTGCAAAAGCCGATCTCGTTAAGGCCAAGCGTCCCGGCTGACAGGTGCTCCCGTGTATTGACGTCGATCCGATGATTGATCGCGGTAATGCTGCCGGCTATGGTCTGCGATCCAATGCGCAGAATGTAATTGCGCCCGACAACGAGCTGGTCCTCATCCATCCAGATCAGATGAGCGGCGAATTGGTCGGCGAGCTCCGGCCGCTCGGTCGGACGTGCCAGGAGATCGCCACGGCCGATATCGATTTCGTCTTCAATGGTGATCGTGATTGCATCGCCGGCCTCGGCGCAGGTACGCTGCGACGACGATGTCGTCGCCCACCGAGATGCTTCCCGAAGCCACGGACCCGGCGTAGCCGCGGAAATCCAGGTCCGGCCGGTTCACCCACTGTACTGGAAAGCGGAAGGCCTGCCCGGAGCTGTCGCACCGGATATCAATACTCTCCAACTGGCCGAGCAGGCAGGGACCATCGTACCAGTGAGTGTTGCCGGAGCGGTCGACGACATTGTCGCCGTACCTGGCAGAGATCGGGATCGGAACGATCGATTCGAAGCCAAGATCGCTGGCAAAGGCCACATAGTCGGCGACGATCCGATCAAAGCTCTCTTTGCTGTAGTGGACGAGGTCGATCTTGTTCACTGCCAGGACGAGATGGCGGATACCAAGGAGCGAACAGATGAACGAGTGGCGCTTGGTTTGAACCAGCACGCCCTTGCGGGCATCGATGAGGATGATAGCGAGCTGGGCGTTTGAGGCGCCCGTTGCCATGTTGCGAGTATACTGCTCGTGGCCGGGCGTCTGCATCTCTGCGACGATGTCTTCGATCGTTCGTCGCGTCGGATTCAATAGCCCCGCTCAACGGATAGCAGCCCAGCGTGCGGAAACGGATCATCCGCATTTGTGGCGTCTCGCCAGACCGAAGCGGCAATCGCTTGTCGTCGATCATGATCGTCGCGCCATTTCGACGCACGATCGGTCTTTGCTTGGCGAAGTAGAGCGGGACGACCGGGATCTTCTCGCACATAATGTATTCCCACACGTCGAGCTCAGTCCAGTTTGACATCGCAAAAACGCGCATGGTTTCGCCCTGGCGAATCCGCGTATTGAACAGGTTCCAGAGCTCCGGCCGCTGATTGCGGGGGTCCCAGACGTGCCCGGACGAACGGAAGGAGAGTATCCGTTCTTTTGCGCGGCTCTTCTCCTCATCACGCCGGGCGCCGCCAAAGGCGGCATCGAATTCGTGGAGGTCGAGCGCCTGCTTCAGGGCGTCGGTCTTCATCACCCGGGTATGAAGCGCGGAGCCGGAGTCGATCGGATTGATCCCGCGCGCGATGCCCTCCTCGTTTACATGGACGATCAGGTCGAGGCCGAGGCGCTTGGCTGTCGCGTCCCGGAAGCTGATCATCTCACGAAACTTCCAGGTCGTGTCGACGTGAAGCAGGGGAAACGGGAGCTTTGCGGGATAGAAGGCCTTGATCGCAATATGCAGCATCACGCTCGAGTCTTTTCCGATCGAGTAGAGCATGACCGGCTTTTTGAACTCGGCGACCACGTCACGCATGATTTCGATCGATTCAGCTTCGAGACGGCGCAGATGTTTCGGCAGCATGTGTCTTCTACGATGCGGGATCTTTAGTTCGTTCAGTACCGCGTTTGCCTTGCGATAGGCCCGATAGGCGTTGCAGCGATCGGCTGCCTGCCATAGCGCATCGGCGTCCACCGGGTCAAACAGCGGATAGCGTCCATCCTTCGTTCGGCGTCTGCCAGCAACCAATCGAAGCGCGGCTGGACACGCGAGCCGGCGGACTTACTTCCGCTTGCCAGCTAGACAACGAGCTCGATAAGGCAGGCAGCACATTTTGACCATAGTCCTGGGAGGATCATCGCTCGTGATTGTTGCTCCCCTCCTTGAGCCGCACAATCTCGCCCCGCAGCGCCTCGATAACGGCGTCGCGATGCCGAACGGCCTCTTGCAGTGCACCTCGATCCGATTCCGAAGCCAAGAGTGCCATGCGCAACTGCGCCTCCATCGAACTCGTCAGCTCCTGATTTTGGTCGAAGTCGGTTCCGGATAGATGCTGCGCATCGTGCCCTGTGGACGCATTTGGTGTGGAGCATGAGTTCTCGATTGGCCGCCGAATGCCAGGGGTCAGCTTACCGGGGTTGGCTGAAATGCTCGACCATGCCCGTTCCTTGCTGAGGCGCAGATCCCACCACATTCGAAATATCTGACGATATAGCTCGGTGACCTCGCGCCCTTTATCAACCACCGCAATTCCGCTTCATATCCGAGCTGTATCATCAGCTCGACGCCGATCAGATCGGTTATCGTTTGCATCTCTTCGACGCTCAATTGGACCTGCCACGCGTCGACAGACTTCTCATCGACGGTCCTTCTTTCAAGGATTTTCCGATCTCCAAAGCTGCTGGAGTGAAGATAATCGGCCCGAGCCGTCGACGTAGCTGCGGTGTCTTTTGGATCACAGCCAAGGCCAGCGATGAGACGCTGGATTTCCTCCTCCGGACACGCCGCCAGGCGTTCGTACTGCACCACCATCGTCTGCCGGCGATCGCGGTGCGCAGCGAGTTTGGGCAGGCCGAGAACCAGATCAGCAAGCGAAGAGGCAATAACGTCAGGCAGGCGGAGCATGAGATCAGCAAGCGAGGACAAGCTGACCGAACGGGAGCTTTTCGCCTGAAGGGGGACTCCCCAAGTCGACTTCAGGGATGCGGCAATGGCGTAGGGATTGCGCATCAGAAGAATATGCGGCGCCTCAGGATAAAGAAGATCCAAATAGTCGAGCACCATCCAGTAGCGTGGTGTCTTGTCCACGATGATGCGCTTGCCCGCCGAGGACAGATACGCACCGTACGCCGCATCCGCAAAGGCACGGCTGACGGCAGCGCGATCGATCCTGCCCAAGAACTCGGAAGTTGCCGTTTCGATCAGAGATGTTCCGGCCGGGTGACGATGGTCCACCCTGCCAAACGCCTCAAGAGCCAGCATGAGCCAAGGCTCTGGTGGAGCTGTAATTTCCGGATGCTGTTGGAGCAAATGCGCCAACAGCGTCGTTCCGGACCGTGGAAGGCCGAGCAGAAAGCAGACCGTGGCCCCGCGGTTTGCATCCTGGCTCAAAATACCGCTCCTGATGCGCTCGAGGAAAGCGCCCCCCGGACCACACACTTGTTCGCTCGAGGACGACGGCGGCCGCGCAATTTCCCATCGGCCGATCGCTCGCGACACTTTGCCATACGAGGAGGGAGGCGCCTGCAATTCATGGTCTGAATCCGTCGAATTGATGAATCGCGCAAGCGTTTTTGGCAATTGCAATCGGCAGCCTGCCGCCTACTCGCAAGGCTAGTTGTGACCAAAAGCCCGCTCAACTATACGAAGGCAAGCCGCCGATATGGAATCGGATGAGAAGACTATACTGCGGTTTATCGGGCAACCACCACACAACACTGTTGGCGAAGGCGTGAAGCGACGACACTAGCCCCAGGCAACCGAGCGTCAAGACGTATCGTCTCGGCTTCGGAAGCAATTTGCATTGGCTTCGATGATAGCCCACCGGCGGACCTCGTCGTTGAACTTGCCTTGTCGCTTATCGATCGCTTTCTGCATAATCGGCCCGATCTCATCGAGGCTGATGGTCTGCGCCCAACGGCTCGCGGTGCTGGACATTGCAGTCCGACCGCGTGGGAAGAGCAAGTCGTATCCTTTAATCAGAGGGAAAGATGGCGCGTCGAGATTTCGCGACACGCGGCGCAGATGTTCTAACGTTCCTCGCTCGAGACTTTGACCGCTCGATGATCCGGCAAAGGAGTGAGCAAGCCGGCGAGTAACCAATGAAGCAGACCATGGACGTCTCGTTGGTAGGGGCATCAATCTTACCGGCGTGTGGGATCGACCCGACAAGTGGATGCCGCCGGTTCGTCAAGACAATGAGCGCTCTGTTGCCGCAACTGCTCCGGCCAGTTCATGATTGGCACACTCCCCTTTCGTCCGTACCGTACCAAGCATTTGATTTGCCTGCTCTTACGGCGTTGTCGCCACTTCTCATTCGCGCTAAGGCAAGCTGGTAAAAGATGGAACCAGAGCTTCGATGCCGCCGGATTTGCCTGGCCCAGCAAACGCGCTTGGCAGTACCTCTACTGACGAACTGGAGACGATCCGGCCGTTCATGTGGGAGATCAGATCGATCAGTGCGTGGCTCGAAGAGCTTGCGAGATCCCGAGCCGATGTCCTTGGCATCACCGGGCCACAGTGGATGATCCTGATGGCCGTGGCCTATTTGGGGAAAGAGAATGGTGTCCCCGTCAACATGGTTTCAAAGTTGATGCACGTCGATCCTTCCTTCGTCACGACCCATTCAAAGCTGCTCGAGAAAAATGGATTCCTGCGGCGCAAGCACTGCGCAAGCGACGCTCGGGTCGTGCAGATGACGCTGACAGCCAAAACTCGTAAACGTCTGGCATCTTTGGCAGGGCAGGAAGCACTGGATGAGCTCGCTTCTGATGAATTCGGGGTTAACGGATCAAGCGAGTTCATTGCCAAGCTGGCTGCAGTCAGGCGTCGTCTGGAGAAGGTCTACCGCGAGAGCGGTTCTGGCCTTCCGAAGACCAAACGCACGTCCGTCAGAAATGATGCCACGTAGCCATGTCAACGCTTCCAGTCTTCGAGTTTTCCTTGAAGCAGCGCCGACGAAGGTGGTTGTGGTCCGTGCATACCGACGAGGGCAAGCAGATGATGACGGGCTCAGGGCGCAGCCGCTCGGCCGCCAGATATCAAGCCAACCGAGCGCTGTTTTTATTGCTGCTGAGCGCGCCGTATCGTTCCGAAGCTCGAGCTCACCAGCAGGCTGGGCGGGGCACTCTTGCGCCCAAATGATCTTCGAGGAACGCCCCACTCGCAAGGTTGTTTCTATCGGCTAACCCGTGGGCCCATGACTGCGCCGCGTCCCAATTTTTGCAGAATCCACTCTTAGGCCATAACGACGACCTTCTCAACTGTGGTCAGCCAAAGGGGACCGTCGCAGTAACAACGAGGTAGCTACGAGCCGACCCCTGATGAAAGCTGAACATTCTTGAGCGGTTTCGGGCGCGTCGTCTGTACAGACCTCGATGTGGCGGGAGCTGAATCTCGCGCTTAAGCAAATCGCGCAGAGCTGGCTTAGATCTGCGGGCTCATGTGACTTAGCGTGTCACCAGCTTTTTGCCGAGATATTGCCACAAAGCGCTTTCCAAAAATCTCATCGAAGATGCCGGACGCTCGAGGCCGCTCCGCCATCGCCAGGCTCCGCCCAGCACGTGGTGTGAAAAGCCCATCTTCATCTGCAAATCGATCGTCGGTCGAAGCCACGAAGATCTTTGACGCGCCGCCGATCGTGGACACACACGCCCTGCCCTGTGTTGGAGAAGCTCCTTGTTGAGGTAACCGCCCCTAACGTCGTAGGTGAGAAGCTCTCCTCTCATCAGCCAGCTGAGGACTCCGGGACCTCGTCAAAGCTGATCGGCTGCAGAACCAAGCGGCCAGTCCTCTGGCAGGTACACGCCGAGAAGCAGACCAGACGTTCGTCGTAGCAGGAATGCAGACTGTACTCACTGAGTTCGCTGGATTCGATCACCTCACTTTATAAAGCTCCGACAATGCTACGTTCTCGGACAGCAGCAACAATCGCGGCGCTGAAATCGATAGGAAATTACCCGGGCTCGAAGCTGGTTGATCAACGGTTGGGCGGAACCAGCTGTTGCGACACAATCCAACAGCCAATAAGGGCGGCCCGGGAGCCGCCCTACTGTAGCAATCAACAGCGCAGCCCAATTAGCTACCGCTGATGTCCCAGTCCGATTCCGAGATGTAAGGCCTTCTGGCGTAGCGCACCGACAGAGCGTTTGGTCATTTTTGATATTTTCGTGACCGGGGTCCGAGCCTTTGAATGGACCTTGAGTTCTTTGATATCTGCCTTAGTCCACTCGCGCCGCTTAACGCGTTTCTTGGTTGCTTTTTTCACAATGAATGCTCCTTTTGAGAGGAGCGGCTTCTAACATAGTTTTTTCACAGCGACGACCGTAAAAAGGAGGCAAGCATAGACCTCGCGCAAAGGTGCAAGGCTCTGTCATGTGTTCAGAAGCAATAGCTACAGCGCCTTCCCAGTTGTTAGTTTCGTGGAGGTTTTCGTATCGAGAAATTTGGCCATGAATTGGCGTATCCAGTCTCCTAATTGACACATCGTTGTTGGAACCTAGCAGGTTGTTACAAGTCTTTGAAACACCATGAGAAAGGGAATTGCGATTAGCCAGAGAACTTCAGGTAGGGTCGAGATTTGTATCCAGCTCAGAGGGGATCAGGCATTGAATCCGGCAGACACCATCGCGCTCTCATACTATGGTCATCGATAGCGAGTGGGCCACTGAGCAGCCGCTGCTGATCACGGCGCCCTGCCGCCATCAACAGGCTGCTAACCGTCCGACCTTCGCCTGTCCCACAGTTGCGGCGGTGGACCGCCTGGACGGGCGAGTTAGTACTCGCGTCGACGCCCGCTTCCACAAATGCGCTGGTCCGTTGGCACTATTTGGACCGGCACTGGAGGCTGATCGGGCTCCTCATCGGCGATGGCGCGCCAGGCCGCGCCGTCGAGATCGTCATATTGGCCGCTCTTCAGCGACCACAGAAAGCCAAGCAGACCGAGGAAGCCGAGTGAAAGGGCGAGCGGAACCAGATAGATCAGCACTTCCATCAGAGGGCCTCGCCTCTTCGCGCCCGCAGCGCGTTAAGCATGACCAGCACCGACGAGCATGACATTGCCGCGGCGGCAATCAGCGGCGTCACCAAGCCGGCGATCGCAACGGGCACAGCCAGGACGTTGTAGACGACAGCAAGACAGAGATTCTGCCGCATCAGCCGCAGCGCCCCGCGCGAGGCAATGACCGCCTTTATCACGGGCCCAAGATGCGCACCGAGGAAGATCGCATCAGCGACCGCCTGGCTCATATGGGTAGCGGTGACAGGCGACATCGAGGCATGGGCTGCTGCGAGCGCGGGCGCGTCGTTCAAGCCATCGCCGACCATCAACACCTTGTATCCCCTGCTCGTCAGATCTTCGACCCGGGCGACCTTGTCCGTCGGCGAGACGTTGGCCCGCCACTTGTGAATGCCAAGCGTCTCGGCCGCCCGCCGAACAGCCGGCTCGCGATCCCCGGAAACGATCTCCACCATGATGCCAAGGCGTGCGAGGCTTGTGACGACCTCGACCGCGTCCGGCCGCATCCTTTGCCTGATGGCAAAGACATGCCTCGCCTCGCCGTGGCTGAACGCGACGACGGAGGCCTCGGGATCATGGCACAGGATCTCGTCAGCGAGGCTGTCAGCGCCGCAGAACAAGGGGCGGCCCAGCCGGATCGGCGCGCCCTCATAGTAACCGCGGACGCCCCGTCCCGGCTCCTCTTCGATATCGGCCAACGGCTCGTTTGCGCCGGCAGCACGCGCCAGGGCGGCGGCGACCGGATGGCGGCTCGACAGCGCCAGCCGGCCCGCCAATTTGACGACATCCTCGGGAATGCCAGCGAGATTGGCGACATCGAGTTCAGGCAGCGTCAGCGTCCCGGTTTTGTCGAAGATCACCCGATCCACCTCGGCGATACGCTCGATTGCATCCCCGGCATTGAGCAGCACGCCGGAACGGAACAGTGCGCCGGCGGCCACCGTCTGCACCGCGGGGATAGCCAGACCCAGCGCGCAGGGGCAGGTGATGATCAAGACTGCGATCGCCGTGACCACCGAATTATGAAAGGTGGCGCCAGAGGCAAGCCAACCCAGCATGGTCAGGAAGGCCGTGATGTGAACGATCGGCGCATAGAGTCGCGACGCGCGTTCGGCGAGGCGCAGATAGCGCGAGCGCGCTTGCAGGGCATGATCGAGCAGCCTGGAAATCTCAGCAAGCAGTGTGCCGTCCGAGGTCGCCGCTGCACGGACGCGCAGGGTGCCGGACCGTACCAATGTGCCGGCGAACACCGCGCTGCCGGGCGTCGCGATCGCCGGCAAAGTCTCGCCGGTAATAAGGCTTTGATCGATCTCGGAGCTTCCCTCGATCACGTTGCCGTCGACTGTACAGCATTCGCCGGGGCGCACCAGCACGATGTCCCCCGGCTTGATCGCCGCCACCGGAACGGTTCTGATCTCGGTCGGGCTAATGAACTTCGCCGCAGTCTCCGCCTTGAGTGCTGCAAGGTTGCTGGCGAAGGCGCGGGTGCGTCGCCTCATGTTCTGGTCAAGATAGCGACCTGCGAGCAGAAAGGCGATCAACATGATCGCCGCATCGAAATAGGCGTGCTCGGCATGAGCGATGGTCTCGATCAGCGATGTCGCCAGGGCGAGCAGAATGCCGATGCTGATCGGAACGTCCATATTGGTTCCGCGCGCCCGCAGCACGGCAAAAGCGGAAGAGAAGAATGGTTGCGCACAATAAGCCGCGGCCGGCAGGACGATCAGCGCGGAGAGCCAATGAAAGAAGTCGCGCTGTTCCGGCAGCATATCCGAGACATTTCCGGACCATACCGGGATCGACAGCATCATCACGTTCATCGCGGCAAAGGCGGCGACGCCCAGCCGCCGCAGCAATTCCTGCGCTCTCTCCGCCTCCAGCGTCTCCGCATTGTCCCGCTGGAACGGATATGCCCTATAGCCTAATTCGGCGAGCCGCTTGACAAATAGAGCTGGATCGAGGGCTCCGGCCTTCCATTCGAGCGCCAGCCGATTATCGGTGAGGTTCACGCGTGCCGAGGTCACATCCGGAATGCTCGACAGATTGCGCTCGATCTTGCCCATGCAGCCCACGCAACTGATCCCCTCCACCGCAAGGTCAAGCTGGAGACGGCCCGCGCCTGTCCTCTTCAGAAAGTGAGAAAAGTCGATGTCGGACTGCATGTGCACACGCTCTCAATTCAGGACGATGCGGTTCTTCGACAGAAACATGCGGCGGTCGTCATCGTCGCCCTCGATCACGAGATCCCACTGTCCGACAGCGACGCCCGAGGCGCTGCCGCGGTAGATCCCAGCATTGGCCTGCGAGACATCAATCGCCCGATCGGCCCGGCGGTCGACCGGGCGCTCGAGGCGGGCCACGAAATTCATTCCGGCGAGAGGCGCACCTAGGCGGTCGCGCGCCTCGATCGCAAGCTCAGCTTCACCATCCGACTGCCGGTGGATGTATACCTGCACCTGCCAGTTTCGCTCGTTCTGCTGCCGTGCCGCGATGATCTCGCGCTGATAGGCGAGGCTCGCACGATAGGCGCTGTCAACCTCCGTCCCCGGCAGCGTAACGATGGCAAAGCGCATCATGACCAGATTGGCGCCGATCACGACCGAAAAGAACGCAAGGATCGCGATCAGGACGAAGCGCCCGGTAATGGGCCACGTGACTTGATTTGATGCGGTCATGGTCACATCCCGTCAGTGATCGTCAGGGGAGAACAAAATGATCCGATGCGGAGGCGACCTCGCCGAGGCCAAGGTCGGTGACCCGAAACCTCACCGGCATCGAGCGTTCCGCCATGCCGTCAACCGGCGCCGTCAACAGCACACGCAGTTCTGTCGTCGTATCGCGAGCCAGGACGATCATCGGCCGATCCACGGTCACCGAATCGGCGCCGACGACGTGGACGGACGTCTTGGGCGGCCCATCGATGTCGATCGCGATTACCCGATCGAAGTCGCGCCTGTTGAGCAAACGCACGGTATAGGCGTTGCGAACCGATCCATCGCTGAGTCTGACAGCCATGGGATTACGATCATGCAGAACGCTGAGATCGAGCATCGTTCTCGACAACAACTCATAAACCATCACCGCGCAGATGATCGTGATCAAAAAGGCATAAACGAGCGTGCGCGGGCGCACCGGCTTGAACAGCTCCGGCTTGCCGTCCATCCGCCGGCGGATATTGATGTCGTTGTCGTAACCGATCAGGCCGCTTTTGCGCCCGATCTTCTTCATGACGGCATCGCAGGCATCGATGCACAGCCCGCACTGGATGCAGCCCAGCTGGGCGCCATTTCGTATATCGATCCCGGTCGGACAGACCGCCGCGCATTGATTACAATCGATGCAGTCTCCGACCCTTTCGCCGCGTGCGCGCAGATCGAATGATTTCTTCAATGAGCAGCGCTGCTCGCCGCGGTCGTATTTGTAGGCGACATTGAGGGCCCATTCGTCGGTGAGCGCGGCCTGGATGCGCGGCCACGGGCACATATAAACGCAAACCTGCTCGCGCATGTAGCCAGCCAGCAGATATGTCAAAGCGGTCAGGATCCCAATCCAGATATAGGCGGTTGCGGGCGCTTGGAACGTTGCCAGATCGTGCACCAAGGTCGGCGCGTCGGCGAAGTAGAGCACCCAGGCGCCGCCGGTCCACCAGGCAATCATCAACCAGATTGCGTGCTTCAGCACGCGCTTTGCCGCGCGCCCTGCTGTCATCGGGCGCGCGGCGGCCTTCAGCCGCTCGCGACGGTCGCCCTCGACCCAGCGCTCGACCGCATAGAACAGGTCGGTCCAGACCGTCTGCGGGCACAGATAACCGCACCAAATCCGCCCGCCCAGTGCGTTCATCAGGAACAGCACGATGGCAGCAAGCACGAGCAAACCGGTGAAGTAATAGAGCTCTTGGGGCCACAGTTCGATGAAGAAGAAGTAGAACCGCCGGTTTGGAAAATCGAGCAACACCGCCTGGTCGGGAGCGCCGAGGCCGCGATGCCAACGCACGAAGGGCAGCAGATAGTAGATCCCCAGACACACGACCATCAGCCGCCATTTGATCGTGCGGAAAGTACCGCGGACGCTCTGCGGATAGACCTTCCTATGGGCTGTATAGAGGGGTCCATCCTCGTCACTCACTGGCTCATCGAGCGAAACGGTCTTGTTTACGGTGGGCTTCATGACCGACCTGACATCGGGCGCGGATGGCTCGCGTTGATCCTGGGTCACCGGCGCGCAGGTTTTGCGGCGCATCTCGCCTATTGTCCGCCGCCGAGCGAATGGACATAGACGGCAAGTGCCCTGACTGTGATGGGATCGAGCCGCCCGCTCCAAGCCGGCATGATGCCGGCGCGGCCATAGCTGATGGTCTCGACCAGCGTGTCCTCGTCCGAGCCGTACAGCCAAATCCGGTCAGTCAGATTCGGTGCGCCGAGCGCCTGATTGCCTTTGGCGTTCTCGCCATGACAGACCGCGCAATTCTCGGCAAAGATCTTGGTGCCGGCCGCAGCATCGAACTTGGCTGCCGTGGTCAGGCCTGACAGCGATCGCACGTAGTTTGCTACGGTGACAATCTCGGTTTTCGTGAGAATGCCGTCGCGGCCAAAGGCCAGCATTTGTCCCTCATGCGCCTGGGCATGCCCGGAACGTGCGCCGAACTGGATGGTCTGCAGGATCTGGTCGAGCGATCCGCCCCACAACCAGTCATCGTCATTGAGATTCGGATACCCCTTGGCACCCGCGCCACCGCTCCCGTGGCATGGCGCGCAATTGTCCGCGAACACCGTCTTGCCGCGCGCGCGAGCCAATCCCAGCAGGGCCGGATCCTTCTCGATCTCGGTAAGAGACGCTTTGCCCAGCACGGCCATCTTCTCGCCGCGCAGCTCCTCAAGACTTGCGAGGTCGTTGACGACGCTGGCGCGGGTCGAATAATCAAACACGCCTGTCGTGTAGCTTGAGAGGAGCGGCCATGCCGGATAAACGACCCAGTAGCCTATCGCCCAAAGGATTGTGGCGTAGAAGCTCAGAATCCACCAGCGTGGCAGCGGCGTGTTGAGTTCCTTTATACCATCCCATTCGTGCCCCGTCGTGGAGCGGCCGGAGATGTGATCGATGTCGTTGTGCTCGGTCATGATCTGTCAGTCCCGGCGCAGCGGCATGCGCGCCGCAGAATCAAAACGCCTCTTGTTGCGAGGCCACAGCGCGTAAACGACGATGGCTATGAAGATGCCGACGAACAGCGGCGTCCAGAGCGTCACAACGAAGCTCGATGCCAGATTCTCGATGGAAATAACCGCTTTCATCAGAGGATCCTTCAGCGCAGATTGGCTTTTTCGTCGTAGAGCTTGAAATCGATCAACGTGCCGAGCATCTGCAGGTAGGCGACGAGCGCATCGAGTTCAGTCGGATTGCCGGCCCTGCCGTCGAAATTGCGCACAGCGGCCTTCGGGTAACGCTCCTGGAACGATTCGACGTTCGCGCTGTCAGGATCGAGTTGCGTCTTCATGTCGGCGACAGCGTTCTTGATCTGGTCCTCGCTATAGGGGACGCCGATCGCCCGATTGGTGCGCAGATGTGCGACCATGTCGGTCAGGTCGACCTCGGTGTTCGCCAGCGACGGATAGCCCGGCATCACCGATTGCGGCACGATCGCGCGCGGATTGGTCAAATGCGTGACGTGCCATTCATCGGAATATTTCCCGCCAATACGTGCGAGGTCCGGGCCAGTCCGCTTCGAGCCCCATTGAAACGGATGGTCATACATGCTCTCAGCGGCCAGCGAGTAATGCCCGTAGCGCTCGACCTCGTCGCGTAACGGCCTGATCATCTGCGAGTGACAGACATAGCATCCCTCGCGTACGTAGATGTTGCGGCCGGCAAGCTCGAGCGGCGTATACGGCCGCACGCCGTCCACCGCCTCGATCGTGCTCTTGAGGTAGAACAACGGCGTGATCTCGACCAGGCCACCGATCGCTATCACGGCAAGGATGCCAGCGATTAAGATGATCGAGTTCTTCTCAAAGATCTTGTGTCGGTTCCAGAGCGACATGCGATGACCTATTCCGCGACCTGGAGCGCTCGAGCGTCCTGGATTTGATCAGCTTCCCGCGCATTCACCGTCATCCAGAGATTGGCGGCCATGATCAGCGCGCCGATCAGGAACAGTGCGCCACCCGCGGCACGGATGATGTAGAAGGGATGCATGGCCTCGACCGACTCGATGAACGAGTACTCGAGGAAACCGAGCGAAGTATAGGCGCGCCACATCAGCCCCTGCAGGATGCCGGACACCCACATCGCGGAGATGTAGAGCACGATCCCGATCGTGGCGATCCAGAAGTGCCAGTTGACGAGCTTGAGGCTATACAGCTGTCGATTCCAAAGCCAGGGAATCAGACAATACAGCGCGCCGAATGATACGAAGCCAACCCAGCCCAGTGCGCCCGAATGCACATGGCCGACCGTCCAGTCCGTGTAATGGCTAAGCGAGTTGACGACCTTGATTGCCATGGTGGGACCTTCAAATGTCGCCATGCCGTAAAAGGCAACCGAGACCACGAGCATACGAAGTACCGGGTCGGTGCGGAGCTTGTCCCAGGCGCCCGAGAGCGTCATCATGCCGTTGATCATGCCGCCCCATGAGGGCATCCACAGCATGATCGAGAACGTCATGCCCAGCGTCTGCGTCCAGTCCGGCAGGGCGGTGTAGTGCAGATGGTGCGGTCCGGCCCAGATGTAGAGGAAGATTAGCGCCCAGAAATGGATGATTGAGAGACGGTAAGAATAGACCGGCCGTTCGGCTCTTTTCGGAATGAAGTAGTACATGATCGCCAGGAAGCCGGCGGTCAGGAAGAAGCCGACCGCGTTATGGCCGTACCACCACTGAAACATGGCATCCTGCACGCCGCCCCAGGCAATGTAGGATTTCGAACCGAACACCGATACCGGCAATGCGGGATTGTTGCCAAGGTGGAGCACCGCAATGGTGACGATAAAGGCGAGATAGAACCAGTTGGCGACGAAGATATGCGGCTCCTTCCGCTTCAACAGTGTCGCCACGAACACAATGAGATAAGTGATCCAGACAATGGTGAGCCAGAGATCGGCGTACCACTCCGGCTCGGCATATTCCTTCGACTGGGTGACACCGAACAGATAGCCAGTGCCTGCGATCAGAATGAAGAAATTATAGCCAACGACCACAAACCATGGCGCCAGATCGCCAGCCAAGCGGGTGCGGCAGGTCTTTTGCACGACGTAGAACGAGGTCGCGATGAGCACGTTTCCGCCGAACGCAAAGATCACAGCCGATGTGTGCAAGGGCCGGAGCCGACCGAAGCTCGCCCAGGGCAAATCAAAATTCAGTGCAGGCCAGGCAAGTTGCGAGGCGATCAGCAGACCGATGGAAAAGCCTGCAATGCCCCAGAACATCGCCAGCACCGAGGCGAATTTGATCGGACCGAGATTGTAGTTCGGTCGGCCATTGATCTGCGCCGGCGGTAATTGCGCCGGCCGTTCGTAGTAGCGATTGAGGATGACGCCCGTTGCGGTCAGACTGGCGGCGGAAGCCAGCAATGCGTGGAAGGTAAACGCAGAATCGTGCCCCATCGCTCCGGCGAAAAAGAAGACGTAGGCAGAAACTGCAAATACCGACATCAGGCCTGCTTCACCCATCGTCGTGGATTTCGAGGCAAAGGATGGGCTTGTCATGGCTTGGCCTTCTTTGAAAGCGGGATGCTTGGGGAATTATTTCCGGCGAGCTAAGCGATTGGGTTCATCAATCGCAAAAGCGCTGCGGGAGGCCGTCGTCGACCTCACGACCGAGCGCGCGCAGGGTTTGTTCGTTGGGGCAGTCTTTCAGCGGATTTCGATAGTTCCCTGTTTGGAGGTTGGCGACGCAACGGGCTTTGGCCTGACATAGGCCGCATACTCGCTGCAGATCGCGCAGTACGTCGCCATGGCGGGCGGCAAGCGCATGCTCGGAAAAACCGGCAAGTGCGAGGCGCTTGCTCAAGAGTTCGGGAGAGCCCGGACTTTGTGCCAGGGTTCGAAAAGCGGATGTAGACAGATTAAGCTCGCGCGCGATCGCATCGATGTCCTGCGGGCTCAAGCAAGCCAGCTCGGACGTCCGAGACAGGCTCGCTCGCAATCGGCTGAGCAAATTCCTAAACCGCCAAGGACTACCGATATGTGCAGGTTGGCTGACCATGTGTCATGTCCCTCGAAGCAGCCATAGCTGCTGGAGGCAGGTTTGTTTTTGACCTGCATCAAATGTAAGAGCAAATCGTTCGATCCGGATCGCTCTACCCCGGGGCGCCTGCGAGACTGCGCCGAGGCCCATTTCGTGTTGCGGGCAACAGCCCGCCTGCCGCATTAGCGACAGCATCGCGAGCTCCTTCGAATCGACTCGGCGCGATGTTTTAAAAGATCGCGCTTGAACTCGCGGATTGACCATCGCCATGAAATTCGCAAGGACCTGCGCTAGCCGAACTCAGGCTAGCCGCCCCATGCCGGGGGCAACGCAGGCGGGGTTCGAAGCTCCATCGCATCCGCGAAAATGGTCCAATCGCGGACACCTTTTTGCTTGCAAAAGTCGCTCTCCGCTTGCTGTGCAGCAGCACTCAGCGATGCGGCATCGACCTTGAACGCTGCCTGACAGGCACGATGCTCGTGGCCGGTATCGTCACAGACGGTCTTAATGAAGCGAACGTTAAATGAAGGCATGACTACCCTCTTGCGGTGGGTTTGCTTATCCGTGCCTATTCTGCCATTAGCGCGCGGAGAGTATTTGATTTGTCTCAAGCAGCATCCAAAGTAATCGGTCACTTACCGTGACAGAGACTGTTCTGACGCGTGCTGGCGGCCCGGCATGTCGTTAGCCAGACCTGCGTCCCCGTGATCGTGAGCAAATGGGGCGAACCGCCCCTATCTCGCGCCTGACGACCCACCCTGCCGCCGCAATGGCAAAGCCGATGACCAAGCTCGCCGCAGCCAAGGTTTCGATAAGGCCAAGGTTCAGGGCTTCCGCGCCAAAGCCTATGGCTGCGATCAGCGCCGGCAAGACCACCGACAATGCGAGGCGAGCAATCACTAAGGGTCTCCTTTGCGCCTCTCGCATCATTGATGACACGTGTGTCATGGTCCGATGCGCGTCCAGTGCGCTTCAACATTCGCATGATTGCATCGCCTCTATTTTGATTTCCATCAATCCGGCCGTTCCAGGGCTTGTCGGGATCAAGGCGCGAGGCGAGCAAATCATCTGAACGGGAACATGTTTGGCCCCTGTCCTGCTCGCGGCAGCCATACGCCGTCGGTCGTTCTAGACGCGCATCGCTTTTTTTGACCTGGATCAATACTTCAGCGGCGGCCGAGCGATAGAAACGATCTCCAGTCAAGGTCAGACATATGGCTCACAGAAAGACTTGGCGCCCCATCATCTTTTCGTGCTCAAATACGGGCGACCGTGTTCAAGCACTGCTGCCGAACGACGCAGTCGAGCCAAGCGCCAACGACCTGCACCCGGTAACCTGCATCGCCTGCGATGGTGTCCACGTCATCGACCCGCGGACCGGCCCGACGCGCGGGGCCGAGCGCAGCTAGCCGATCCGTCCCACGACCGACGCCGTAGCAAGGAGATGTCCCACCAACAAAGGATGTTCGATATGACAGGCCACGGCGAAACTCGCTCGGCGAGGGGCTCAATTGTGGGCCGCGGTCCAGTCCAGTTTCTGCAAACACCCGATCATGACCAACCGGGGAAGGCTTGAGCAGGTTCGAATCAGTTCGACCGAAGGTGGCAAGGTGCTTCGTAGCATCAATCCCGATATTTGGATCGGCAAGAGGGCCATGACCCAGCACGATGGGTTCGACGATGCCTCCGCCGACAGACCCGAGGCGGCGACTGCTGCGATCGAACCGCGCGCCGCCTGCGCAATATTGGGCTGAACCAGGTCGCGGGGCGGACAAGCGATGTGGTTCGTACTGTCTGAAAGGTTACTTGAATTTGTCAGTCGGCGGCGATGAACACCGTCCAGGATCTAATGGCAACGTGACGTGGGAGCGGATCGAGACGGCGCCCTTCGATCGCGACCTTGAGATTGGCGTGATCGAGGGTAATACCATTCATCGGCTGGTCTTCCCTTGCCGCCGCATCTTTGGCGGCTGGATCAAGGCGAAGACCGGAGAACACGTCGCTGTGCAGCCCACGCACTGGCGCATTTGGTTCAAATAGCGATGGCTATCCTGCAACAATATAACGGCGCGAATTGACGCGCATCTGCCTCCGGTGGCCCTCCCGCGGCCAAACGATGTAGGATCGATCTCATAAGAGGGTCTGCCGGCAAATATGTCCGACCACATCTGGTATCGCTATGGTACTGCCGCGGCAGCCGCCGCGCTCGCCCTCGTGCTCCGCGCGGCGCTCAATCCGTATCTCGATGACCGCTCATTTACGATCATCTACCTTCCGGCGATCGTTTTTGCCGCTTTCGCCGGCGGCCGCGGACCAGCGAGCTTCGCGACCCTGCTCTGCCTCGTCATCAGCGCGGCATTTCTTGGGAAAAGCCTCATCACCGTTTCCGCAAACATGATCGATATTGCCGCATTTGCGGTACTAGGTCCCATGCTTGGCTTCATGGGCGACCGGCTGCGGCAGGAATCGGAGCAGGCGCGGTATCGGCAAGCTCATCTGCAGTCGATCCTGGACACCGTACCGGAAGCCATGATCGTCATTGACGAGAAGGGTATCATTCGCTCGTTCAGCGCCGCGGCAGTGCGTTTATTTGGCTGGTTGCCGGACGAAGTGGTTGGAAAGACTGTATCCAAGTTGATGCCGCAGCCCTACCGGGCCGAGCATGACCGCTACATTGAACGTTATCTGACCACCGGCGAGCGGCGCATCATTGGCATCGGTCGCATCGTGGTGGGCGAGCGGAGCGACGGCTCGACCTTTCCGATGGAGCTTGCCGTCGGCGAGGCCAAAGTGCGCGGCGAACGCTTCTTCACCGGCTTTATCCGAGACTTAACCGAACGGCGGGCGCAGGAACGGCGGCTGCAGGAGCTGCAGTCCGAACTCGTCCATGTGTCGCGGCTAACAGCCATGGGTGAGATGGCATCGTCTATTGCCCATGAAATCAACCAGCCGCTCTCCGCCATCACAAACTATATGCGCGGCGCAAAGGCTCTGCTGGCGTCAGACAAGCCGAACGCCAATCGCATTGGTGATGCACTCGAACACGCCGTCCAACAGGCTCTGCGCGCCGGCGATATCATCAAGCGCTTGCGGGAGTTCGTTGCCAAAGGCGAGACGCAGCATTCTGTGGAAAATCCGCTCACGCTACTTGAAGAGGCTGTAGCGCTGGCCCTGCTCGGCGCCAAGGAGCAAGGCGTGCGGGTGACAATGCGCAGCGACCGCGATCTGCCGTCAATGATCGTAGATAAGATCCAGATCCAGCAAGTCGCTCTGAACCTGATACGCAACGCGATCGAGGCGATGGCTTCCTGTCCGCGCCGCGAATTGACCGTCGGAGTCAGCAAGGTCGATGGTCTCGCCAGGTTTACCGTTGCTGATACGGGTTCCGGTATCAGCCCTGATGTCGCCGACCGCCTGTTCCAACCCTTTGTCACGACGAAGGAACACGGCATGGGTGTTGGACTATCAATCTGCCGGACAATCGTGGAATCCCATGGCGGCCACATCGTGGCGGAAGCAAATCCGGGTGGCGGCACGATCTTTCAGTTCACGCTGCCATTTGCGGACGTCGGTGAAGAAGCATGACCGGGCGGCGCATTCTTGTGATCGACGATGAAGCCGCGATGCGGGATTCGCTGGCGTTTCTGCTTGATATTAGTGGTTTCTGGGTAGCAACCTACGAGACCGCGACCGAGTTTCTCAATGACATTGCAAGCGGTCCGATCGACTGCGTTGTATCAGACATCCGCATGCCAGGAATGAGCGGCCTCGAACTGGTCCGCAAGCTGAAGGCCGATCGCCTCGACTGTCCGGTCGTCCTGATAACCGGTCATGGTGATGTATCACTCGCAGTTGAAGCGATGAAAGCGGGTGCGGTCGATTTCATCGAGAAGCCGTTCGAGGATGAGGTGCTGTTGCGTGCCATCAACGCTGCTTTGGAAGCGCGGCCAACGAAGCCAGACGATGACGCAGCGAAACTGCAGGCAGAAGGGCGCCTTGCCGACCTCTCGTCGCGCGAACGTGACGTCCTGCAGGGACTATTAGCCGGCAAGATCAACAAGGTAATCGCCCATGATCTTGGCATCAGCCCCCGGACGGTCGAGGTTTATCGCGCCAACCTGATGGCCAAGACCAATGTACGCAGCATGTCTGAGTTGATGCGGATTGCCATCGCCGCAGGATTCTAGCAGGGGCGCGAGCGGCACGGTCCAGGCGACGAACAAGGGCTCGAAAGATCTTGGAGAATTCGTCCAGGAATGATCCTCAATCGCGAGCATGGCGCGCCTTAAAAACGCATTGTCCAGCGGAGCCTTGAGCATAGGCCACAGACCGGCAATGGAGAAAATCAAGACGAGCCCAGCGAACGATGCACCCGCACGTCGCGCTGCGCCCGCTCTCCGTCTGCGACAATGTCCTCTCATGTTGCTGATTGATCCCCCGGCAGCCGTTGGAGAGGCTTGAGCATTGGCGTATTCGGCTTGACCGCGGACTAACCAGCCGCACATCATCTTCCGTACTGGCGATCCTCTCAGTGTACCTGTTGTCGATGAGGGTGAATGTCGAGCAGGCAACGGGGAGAATCGACGGCATCCGCGATCTCGGGCCGCCCCCTAATCTGTGCAGCAAAAATCGCTGTGCACGAATCGTGCAGGATTCGCAGTTGACATGAGCGATGCAACACATGCCATGCTGCTTCTACTTGGCATCGGACTCTGCGCGAACTGTCCGTGGCCGGTTTGATCCTGCCTAACTAAATCGGCGAGCGTATGAAGCAGATCAATTGTCCGGCCCAGATTTGTGCTCCGATCGGCAGCAATCCTTTCACGCCCGGAGAACGGCAATGTTCGGGAACATATTGGTCCATCTTCCCACGGAGCTCCCGGTGCGGGCCGCGGTGAACGGTTCGATTTCCTTCGCACTGAGCACGGGCGCGCATCTTGACGTTGTGGCCATCGGTTATGAGAGGACCATTATTCCGCTCGCCGCACTCAGCGGGGTGGCCGTCACTTCGGTCTTTGAAATCGAGCAGGCGCGTGCGTTGGAGAGAGCCGAAGCGGCACTCCGTGTCTTTGATCTGCGGGCAAGGAGCTCCGGCATATCCTATGCGAGCCGCGCGCTCAGTGCGGTTCCAGCGGAGGCGCGTCGAAGCATCTGCGCCAGCGCGCGAGTGCACGACATGACTATCGTCACGCAGCCCCAGAGCGGCTACGAGAGCTATGACAACGTTATTCCCAAGGACGTCCTGCTCCAGGCCGGCAAGCCAGTTCTGTATCTGCCAAGCGTCATCCACGGCTCTTTTTCGGCCAGACGAATTGGGATTTGCTGGGACGGCAGCCGCCTTGCGGCCCGCGCGTTGCACGACGCGATGCCGCTGCTGCGCGAAGCGGACGCGCTGACCATCATCGCGATGACTGATGCGCACAAGGTCCCGGCGGAGAGCTCCGCCGACCATTTGGGACGGTATCTTGAAAGGTCGGGCCTTCCTGCAAAGATCGTGTCGCTCCCAGCACCCCAGTCGGTACACCGCGCCCTCCTGTCGCTTGTGGCGGACGAAAGCCTCGACCTGCTGGTGATGGGCGGATACGTCCGCTCTCGGCTGCAGGAAAGGCTGCTCGGTGGCATTTCGGGAAATCTGCTTCGTGCAAACGTCATTCCGGTTTTGATGTCGCACTGAAGGCAAGAAATATAGATGCGATATGCCGCCAGATGCGCCCCGGACCCAGTCGATGGGCGCGGGGCAAGGCACCAGCCGCCCGCCGATCTGGAGAACAGGAGCGCCGTTTGTCCCGGCTTTCGCGGGCCCGCCGTCGCTCCATCGACGAGGCGGGGCGAAACCGCTGAACATGCGCCGCGGTTTTCGAACGTTGCACGTAGGCTGCCGGTCTAGAGGAGCGGGACAATCTGGTCACCGCCCACCCGAGGATGCCCGAGCTCAACTTCAAGCCGAACGGCCAAGTCAGAATGCAGCTTCCTCATTCAAACGCGGCTGGTCGGCTTTGAGCCGCATTCGAGATACCGAAAGGCTGCGTCGCCCCCATCGAGAATTCTTCTCACGGCATACGTATAAATACTTAGTGGGTTCTACTTAGGGGAAACATCGAAATTTTCCAGTTCATCAGAAGCGGCCAATCTCCGCTCCATTGACGTTTCGAAGATCGAGTCCGCCATGTACGCTCAGGCCACAAGTATTCACGAGATCAGCCATCATCCGAGCAGCGTCTTGTGCAGGCAATCTCGTACCTATGGACCGTTTGGTATGGTTGCGACCCCGATGCGGTTCGCTCGCAATAGCGAGATCTACGGCGAGGACGAAGCAGCCGAACACCTATACCAGGTGGTATCGGGTGCTGTACGAACCTACAAGATTATGGAAGATGGGCGTCGTCAGATTGGTGCGTTTTATCTGCCCGGTGACATCTTCGGCTTTGAGGCCGGAGACAGCCATATCGCTTCGGCGGAGACGGTCTGTGAGACGCACCTTTTGATGGTGAAGCGCAGCGCCCTCATCGTTCGCGCCAGCCAAGATTGCGAGCTCACAAGGCAGCTCTGGGACGCGATGGCGCTTGAGCTCCGCCGCTTTCAGGAGCATCTGATGCTTTTGATCAGCAGCGCTGAACAGCGGGTCGTGGCATTTCTGCTCGATATGTCTCGTCGTACTACGAAGAACGCTGCGATCGAGCTGCCGATGTCACGGCAGGATGTTGCCGACTATCTTGGCTTGACGATCGAAACGGTCTCGCGCACCCTCACTCAACTCGAGCAGAATGGCGTGATTGCCTTGCCGACCTTGCGCCGAATCGAGTTACGTAACGACAAACTGCCGAGCCACGTTGCACAGAACTTGGGCTAAGCTCAAGAAGCGCTGTGAAATGCGCGGACTTCCTTGCACCGATCAGCGCCGACGGATCGCAGCACGTGAACGACACCCGAACATCGGCTTGGGCGATCGCGCACAGATGGCAGGATCGCTCGCTTACATTGTTCCGCCCTGGAGCACCGCAATGATCATCGATTTTTTGCTTCGAGAGCATCGCAATATTGACCTACTTCTGGTCGCCCTCCAACGTGAATTGGAGATCTTTGAGCATGGGGCCCGTCCTGACTATGAGGTCATTCGCGCGATTATCAGCTACTTCGAGGTTTACCCGGAGGTGTACCATCATCCTCAGGAAGATTTGATTTTCTCCAAGCTTAGAACTCGCGATCCGGATGCGGCTGCAATCGTCGGCGATCTCGCGCATGAACACCAGGAAGTCATCGACCGCCTGCACCATTTTGCTCAAGCTATCGATGCTATCCTCGCGGATCGTGAAATCCTTCGACAAGACGTCGGTAACATCGTACGCGACTTTATATTGCGGGAGCGGCACCACATGATGTGGGAAGAGCGAGATTTCTTCCCCGCCGCCGTCAAGGCTCTATCGGCTGAGGATTGGACGGAAATCGCTTCCGCCCGCACTGATCATGGGGATCTGCTGTTCAGCGAGACGGCGGAAGCGACTTCCGATGCACTAAGAGCGCATATTCTACAATTAGAGCAAGAAGCTGAAGCCGAACGGAGTTCGGTGGCGTTTTCGTCCGCAATGGCCGGCAAGCCGCCAGATGGCGCCAAAGCCGATGGACCGTAATTGATCACTGACTCTGCACGCCGGGCCGTGCAGGTCATGCTCATCTCATTGAAATGAAGGTGACAGTCCTTCTGGCGCGTACGCCGCGCGCGGCCAGCGCGACATCCGCGCCCGATGATCACTTGCAGCCGGTCCCTTCGCAAACAGCACGGCCGGGGTCCGGCTGGTCCCGTGACGTGAACGTCGCGCGGGCAATTGGCAATACCGCTCGACCAGCGCCCCAGTGATATTACGTAATATGAGTGCCCCTTACGTCCACCGACCGACCGCGATCGATCGTTGCGGCACTGCTGGACCTCTTCTTGCCCGGAAGAGGGCAGGACCTTCATCGCGATCCAAAGTGCGATGCGTACGTTGCCGGCATGCCCTACCAATCTTGGCTTTAGGGCCGCTATCGCCATCAACAACGCGGATATTTTGAGCCAGCGCAAAGCCTATCCGCCGCGTGTCCGGTAATCGGTTGGCCAGGGAAGAAAGGCACTCTGAATGCGACCGGACTTGGCACAAGCCTACGGGCAGCAACGGCTGCCGCGCTACACCAGCTATCCGACGGCCCCCCATTTCTCAGCTTCGATTTGCGAATCCGACTATCAAATGTGGCTCAAGTCGTTGGGCGCGCAGCAATCCGCATCGATCTACGTGCACGTGCCGTTTTGTCGACGCACGTGCTGGTATTGTGGCTGCCACACTTCTGTCACGAAGCGCCAGGAGCCGATCTCGTTCTATGCAGCGGGACTGCGGACCGAAGCTTACCTCGTTGCAGAAACCCTTGGCCGACGGCAACCGATCACTCATATCCACTTCGGGGGCGGCACCCCGACGATCATGACACCTGAAACGTTCGCTGATCTGGTCGGTTCGTTGCGCCATTCATTCGCGGTCCTGCCTGATGCCGAGATCGCCGTAGAGATCGATCCACGCATGTTGAGCGAGCCGATGGCCGAGGCTCTTGGCTATTGCGGGGTCAACCGGGCGAGCCTTGGTGTCCAGAGCTTCGATCCAGTTGTTCAGCAGGGCATCAACCGTCTGCAGAGCTTCGGACAGACCGCGACCTCGGTCGATCGGTTGCGCCGTGCCGGCGTCGAACGTATCAATTTCGACCTGCTCTATGGCCTGCCCCGGCAGACGGTCGCTTCGTGCCTGGATACCGTCGCCAGATGCCTCGAGCTTCATCCGGACCGGTTTTCGGCCTTTGGCTACGCGCATATTCCTTCCTTCAAGAAGCATCAACGTCTGATCGATGCGTCCACCCTGCCCGACAGCATTGCGCGCCACGTCCAATCCGAAACGATCACGGAAGCTTTGGTTGATGCGGGATATGTCCGCGTCGGAATCGATCACTTCGCCCTACCGGACGACAATCTCGCCCTGGCGAGCCAGGAAGGCAGGTTGAGGCGCAATTTCCAGGGCTACACTGACGATAGCGCGGACACCTTGATTGGTCTGGGCGCCAGCGCCATCGGCCGTATGCAACAGGGCTTTGTCGCGAACGCCGTCCCGACGAAGGACTACCTCGCTCGCATCAGCGAGGATCGGCTGGCCATCGCAAAGGGCTATTTACTGACTGACGACGATCGCTTCCACGCCGAGATTATCGAACGAATCATGTGCGATTTGACAGTCGATCTTTCCGAGACATCCCGTCGTTACGGCCGGGATCCAAGCTTGGCCGTCGTTGATCGTTCTCGCCTCGACGGCCTTATCGCCGATGGCGTCGTGGTGATGGATGATAGCCGGCTTTCGATAGCCGGTGGCGCAGAGTTCCTGGCCCGGAGCGTCGCATCGATCTTCGACGCTCACCTTACTCGGAGCGGGGCTACACATAGTCTGGCGGTCTAAACCAGACGAAGCCGAACCGAGCCGTTTCAGATCCGAGTTCGACATCACCAAACCGGTTTATGCTCTGGATCGCGAGCAGTCGCGGCGATCAAGAGCACGCTGATCGGCATCCCGTTCGCCGGCTCTTCGTCGAGCCGCACAAGATTTCCAACAGAGGTTGGTATAAAAACTTGACTAGACCAATGACTAGCTGAAGCGGGATCAATAGCAAGCCGCAGATTGCATTGGTCACCACGATAAGATCCTTGCTGTGCGCGTTATCGTATGGTCCCGTTGATCGAGCCCATCGTTTCCGGCAGAAAAGCGTACCAACGTGCGCTTGGTGCCCGTCCATGATCGCCCGGCACGACCGCCCCACATTTCTCGGCCCTGCAGAGCGTTGCGAAACTACTCATAAGTGACAAACCTTGGTGTAGATTTCAAATCTAGGCTATATCGGCCGCATACCAGGGCATGATTGAGCTACGCTGAGCTTGCGCCTTAACTGGGGTCAGATTTCGGCGGATGTCCCCGCCGTAATCGAACCATCGGCGCCCTCCTTCCGCCGATGGAAGTCAGCACGTTGCCTAGCAGCGTCGCTCCTCCCGGACACACTTCCGCCCGGCCGCTAAAGGCGGCCGGGCCTTTTTCTGCTCACCAATGCCTCCCACAATTATCGAGCCCGCAAATCGTTGACAGGCGACCGGCCTTCTCGACGAAAGACCAGACCAGGTCAACGGTCGGCTGGAGTGGATGCAGCGCGTAGTTCGCGGGCGGCGGAGACCATGTTCACCAGCGCCGGGCGAACCTCCTCCCATTTGCGCGTCTTCAGACCGCAATCCGGATTGATCCAAAGTTGCGAATCCTGCAGCCGCTTTCGAGCCAAAGCCACGAGCTCTTTCATCTCGCTCGACTCGGGCACGCGCGGAGAATGGATATCGTACACACCCGGCCCGATTTGATTTGGATATTTGTAGTTCCGAAACGCGTCGAGCAGCTCCATTTTCGACCGCGAAGTCTCGATCGAGATGACATCCGCGTCCATTGCAGCAATCGCATCGATGATGTCGTTGAATTCCGAGTAGCACATGTGGGTATGGATCTGGGTTTGATCGGCGACGCCCGATGAGCAGATGCGGAAGCAATCCCCGGCCCACTCGAGATAAGCCGTCCACTCCGATCGGCGCGGCGGCAATCCTTCGCGCAGCGCAGCCTCGTCGATCTGGATCATGGCTGCACCAGCATTTTCGAGATCGCCGACTTCGTCTCGGATCGCGAGCGCAATTTGACGACAGACCTCGGCTCGGGGAATATCATCGCGAACAAACGACCAGTTCAAGATCGTCACTGGTCCGGTCAACATCGCCTTCATCGGCTTCTTGGTTAGCGATTGCGCGTACCGCCACCACCCCACGGTGATCGGCTTCGGCCGTGAGACATCGCCAAACAAGATCGGCGGCCGGACACAGCGCGAGCCATAGGATTGTACCCAGCCATTTTTGGTAAATGCGAAGCCGGCGAGTTGTTCGCCGAAGTACTGCACCATGTCATTGCGCTCAAACTCGCCGTGCACAAGCACGTCGAGGCCAATGTCCTCCTGCCAACGTACGGCACGCGCAGTCTCTTCCTTGAGGAACTCGTCGTATTGTCCGTCGTTCATCGTGCCTCGCGCGTGCGCTGCGCGGGCATTACGAACCTCTGCAGTCTGCGGAAACGATCCGATCGTCGTTGTCGGAAACGCCGGTAGTTTGAAGCGCTTGCGCTGGATCTCGGCACGGCTGGCAAATGGACTGGCGCGCCGGCGCGTGGCCTGGTTGATCGCTCTCATCCGGATGGCGACATCGGCATCTCGGATCTTTGGCGAAGTCCCACGATCGGTGGTGACGCGCTCCGACTGCGCAAGAGCGCCAGCAACATCCTGATCGCCTGCAAGAGCGCGCGCCAAGGTCGCAAGCTCGCGAATCTTCTGAACGGAGAATGCTAGCCAACCCTTGATGTCTGAAGCGAGCTCCGTCTCGAGTTCAACATCGACCGGCACGTGAAGCAGCGAACAGGATGGAGCGATTTGTATGCGATCTTTGCCCAGCTTCGCGATAGCGGGATCGAGCCGTTGGCGCAGTGCCGACAAATTCGTCCGCCACACATTGCGGCCGTCTATCGCGCCGAGTGACACGACGAGATCACTTCGCTTGGCGGTAATGATCTGGTCCAATAACGCTGGCGCCCGAACCAGGTCGACGTGCAGCCCGGCGACAGGTAGGCGCAAGGCGGTGGGAAGATTGTCGCCGAGGCCACCGAAATAGCTGGCGACCATGATCTTGATGGCCGGCCCTTCCTTGGCGAGCCGGTCATAGGCATGTAGCAAGGATTGTCTTGATTCCTCATCCAGATCAAGAACCAAGCAGGGCTCGTCGAACTGAACCCAATTTGCCCCGCGTTTGGCCAATTCCTGCAGAACCTCGATATAGACCTGTATCAGGTCATCCAGGAGTGACAGTGGCTGGAACGCAGGATCAGCACTCTTGCCTAGCTTTAGGAATGTGACCGGGCCGATCAGGACAGGGCGAGTCTGAAAGCCAAGGGCCTTGGCTTCCTCATACTCGTCGATAGGCTTGCGAGAGGACAGCCTGAAAGTCTGTCCGCGATGAAATTCCGGGACCATGTAATGGTAGTTGGTGTCGAACCACTTGGTCATCTCCTGCGCGGGTGCGCCATCGCCGCGAGATCCGTGGCCGCAACTCGCACCCCGGCCGTCGTATTGTGAACCGCGTGCCATGGCGAAATACGTCTTGAGGGAAACGGGCTCGGCTTTCGAGGCGTAGACTTCCGGGATGGCGCCGACCATGACACTGGTGTCGAGCACCTGATCGTACAACGAGAAGTCGTTCGACGGAATCACGGTGACACCGAGGGACTTCTGGCGCGCCCAGTTCGCGGCACGTAGGCCGGCTGCGTCCTCAAGCAACTGCTGTTCACTAATTCTTCCGGCCCAATAGCCTTCGAGTGCGACTTTGAGCTCGCGTCTTGGACCGATGCGCGGCGTTCCGAGCGTGGCAACCGGAAGGGAGAGAAGAGACATAGCGCTAACCCCATGTTGGGGGCAAAGGCCATGGCGGACGCAGGCAGGAGAAGTCGCCCGAGCGACGGCTGCTTGGCGCACCACCGGGACACCCCGCCCGTGGATGAATATTTTGTCGGGGCAGGTCTCCTGGCTCGCGGGTCATTGCCGCCGTCCGGCCTTCCCGAAGCCGCGCGGGCTTCAGTGACTTTGTTGGACAGTGGCTCACCGCTCACAGTTGCGGGGGCAGCGCCGGCATTGGCACCGGCTTCCCTCTTAGCTCCGGATCAAACGGAAACCGGAGAACCTCGACGACTTGGATTATCGGCAAGAGAACTCGGCCGTCAACCTCTCAAATTGGTGCTGCGACCTCTCTTACGCGAATGCTCCTCCGAGGCCACGCTTGATCGCGACGTAGAAGCCATCTCCAGTCATAGGATATCGGAATGACCATCTCGGAGACGCATTGGCGTCGGGCGGCGGGTCAGATCTGTGCACGAGACGAATGCGCCCAGCACGAAGAAGCTCACGGCGCCGCGCAAGACGCTTGTCATGCGGCCCGGCTTTTGAACGATTCATCGAGCACGCTTCGATGCGCCCTCCCTTCTCCATTAATAACCATGGATCAGTGGCGAATACGCGCAAGAGGTATTCGCTTAATCCAGCAGCGTGCTCAGCGGACGTGTCGATGTGCGACCAGCCAATCCTGGTAGGCGTCACGCCGACGTTTTGGTGATACTGGCCAAAGCAAGCATATTGAATCACCACAACCAAAAGAGACCCTCGCAATGAAAATGGCTGTTTGGAGCGCCCTCGGCGTCTTTGCTGCTGCCGTCTTTACTGTCGGTCTGTTCGGCTGGATGGCAAGGCCTTTTATGAGCCGCCCCGTCAGACAGATGCTCTCGGAAGTGTTGAGTAGTTCGAGCCGAAGCTAGCAAGACCTGAGGCTTCCCTCTTGCCGGTCGACACGGCTGCGTGGAAGCGCAGCTCCTTGAATGTTGACTGCAATGACGAGCAGGTAGACGACGGCCCCTAACGTTGCGCGAGCGGAGAATGCCACGTCTCGTCCCCTGCTTGATCCGTGAAGTTCCTTAACATCGATTCCAAATCGCCCGCCGCTGAAGGGCGGCTCCGCGTTGGTGTAGGCCGCAAAGTGCCAAGCACAACAGGCTGGGGCGCCCTCGACATTCGTAGTAGCGGCAACGCCCCCGGATCACACGGATCGATGGCGGCATACCTGCTCCCAATTGTCGTCAAGACTCTGGCAGCGAGGCATTCGCCCGCTGTCGAAGATTCAGTGCGTGACAAGAATCATTCACGGAAGTCGTGGCGAATAGGCTGAATGGTAACATTAGAACGTGCGTAGGTCGGTAAGTCGACAAAGACAGCACAAATCTGCCGCGAACTGCCGGTTATTGCCTGGCACGAACAATGCAAGTCCTCATCATGTCCAGGCTTCTCCTCCTGGGCAGGTCCAGCATTGCAAATTGAGGCTTTGGCTGACCACTGAAGTTAGCGGCGCGTGACATCGAGGGACGGCGCCTGCTCGCGCGGGACATCGGCAGGCGCCTGCGTCACGTTGCCGCTAACTTCTTGCGATCTGCGCAAAGCACGCTGAGGAAGACGTGCCGCTTTGGATTGACGTGTGGATGATAACCAGATGAGCCGGAAGCAATGAAGAAAAAGTCTGGAAAGCGCGTGCTTTGGTTCTGTATCGCTCGGTCGCTGATCTGCCTGGCCGGGCTGGCGGCGACGAGCAACAATGTTCGCGCCAACGACCACACGCTTGTCGAAAGGGTCAAGTCAACGTGGCGAGCGCAAGATGGTGAGACTATAGAACAAATCATTTCCAAGGTCTCGAAGGTGGCTCACTTTGTGCCTCGATCGTGGGGAGTCGCTGAAGGAATTGACCGAACAGAGTACGTTTATTTTTCATGGACCAGGCACCCGGACAACAGATCAGACGAACAGTACGCTATCACTTGGAAGATCGCGACTGACGGGACGATTAAACTTGCATCGACATATGCAAAGCCGATTGAATTGGGCTGGCGCGCCTTGGCGCTCTCGTTGATCGCCAGTGAGGTTACAGATGGCGAAAGGGACGCGAATCTTCACTTTCTGCATGATCCGGCCAACTTCAACTTCGTGACGACTGCGCAAGGCAAGCTCGGCAATCTTCTGCGGCACGGCCGCTGCCATATCATTGAACCCGTTGTAGTGGATTACGTGTCGAAACCCAATGCCAAGCCGACCGAGAAGGGCGATCTGTGGCGCGTTCTGCTTTTGGTGAACTGTAACATCCCAGGCCCCCATTATTTTACCCACAACGGCGTCATCACTTTCGAGAAGAGCGAGGGACAAGATTGGGAGCCGCAATCTTCCTTCGCTAAGCGTATCGCGGCCTATCCTCCAGGCTCCTGGTTCGATCGGATAGAGCCAAGTGAACGGGAAGCAATAGAGAGGGCGCGAAAGGCCTCGGCCAATGGTCACACAAAGCAAGATCGCGGCGCAGCTCCTTGACGCTGAGCGCCTCGGAGTAGCAGCAAAGCACACGCGTTCGGAAGCGCTGACTTGTCCTGTAACGTTTTTGCGACAAACCGCCAGCCTCTCGCAGCTCGTCATAGGGCAGTACCGTTGCTCTCGGCCCATTCCGCGAAGCAAGCGATGCCTTGACCAGGCGCGCACGTGCCAGCTTACGAGAGCCGGTTAGCCCTCCCCGCTCACATGCAGCGAGCGGACGCCAATCTGCGACGCGGCCAGCTCTAGATCCATTCTTCGGGGGAGTTGGCCTAGCGATGCTTGCGGCCCCTGCTCTGACCAGGCGTGCGCGCAGCGCATCGCTTCAACGGACAATGGCACCCGCAGGAGCGTGACGCCGAAGGCGGCACGCGGGAGCGAGTGCAGCGACGAGACCGGTTAAAAGGGTACCCGGGAACGGGGCAGTGATAGCGACGCCGGCATACCTCATGGCGGCGGGCCCTTTCCCGAGTACCCCCGGCGAGGAGTTCTGCAGCCATGCTGCGTCGGATCGACTGCAGAATTGGGACGGAAGATCTAGATTTCCTCACGCGGATCGTTTGCGCGTCGTAAATCCTGATCTGAAGCATGCTTCTTTCGCTCTTCCCCACCCGCCGGGCGCCGTCTCTCGTTACAAATTCGGCTTTGAGTCGGCCGTCCGCTTCAAGCCTGTAACAAGAGCTCGGCAGTTCACGGCTGCCCACTGCGCCCCTGGATCGCGATGGCCTTCCGAAGGTCGGACGCCTTCTCCGCGCCGACGGAGCGCTCGATGTTGTCAAATTCGCTAAGCCTGGATCGCTCTGCCTTTCGCCGGCGTACCCGATCGTCTGACCACAAAGTTCGCGCAGCTGAGCCACTCGCTATCGTGCGGAGGCGCCGCCTGGTCCCTATGCATCAAGACTTTTGAAGACCGGGCTGACCGCATAGATCGGACCGAACACGGCCTGCAGTCCTTCGGTGCCAGATCCCGATTTAGGCCCGACCGCAGAGCTCGTCGTTGCTGCATGAAACCGGACCTGCAAATTGGTGGCTCGTCTCTCTCGCGACCCATTTTGCGACAAATATAATTGTAATATCAATTAGAGCGTGGAAACGCGCCCTTGCTAAGGTACCTAAGTATGGACACCTATATACCTGAGCAGAGGTACCCATGGCCTACAACATTAAAGACCGCGACACTGACCGGATCATTCGTGAACTTGCCACCCTCAAAGGCAAGCCGATCCTCGATTGCATTCGCGAGGCTTGCGAACATGAAATTCAGCGTGAACGCCTAAAGACGCCGCTCTGGGAGGTGCAACCGCTGCTCGACCGCATCGCACCCGCGCTCCCAAAACCGGCCTGACCGCCGATAAGGCATTTTTTCGACGATCTGTCCGGTGATGCCTGATGATGATCGATGCCTCAGCCCTGGTCGTAATCTTGCTACGCGAGCCAGACGCGGCTGAGGTCGTCATGGCAATTGCGGACGCCAAAGCGCCGTTTACCTCACCATCGCGGTATACGAACGATCTGTGCTCTCATGCGCGTCAACGCATGGGGTGCGCCGGAAGCGGAGGCGGCAGTGCGAAAGTTCTCGACGCCGGATCCATCCGCGTGTGCGCGATTGCCGACGGCATGATATCGACCGCCGCCATGGCATTCGATCGGTTCGGAAACGCGCGACATCCGGCTCAGCTCAATCTTGGCGACTGTTTCGCCTCTGCCTGCGCCAAGACCTATCGCGCGCCACTGCTGCACAAGGGTGACGACTTTCCGCGAACCGATCTCGAGCTGGTCTATAAAGGATAGACCGCTGGCAACGTCTGCACGATTACCCCGAGGTCCCTGCCCTGCCCCAAATTCGCGGCGCTGATGCCAGCGGCCGACGAGCGGCTTTCGGAAAACTCCGATCCGCGACGGCTGGATCGCACGCAGATCGTTCGTGCCGGTAGTGTCGGAGTCGGCGCTACCGGCCGCCGCGTGGCCTTCCAGATCAGGGGATGCAGCCGTCGTGACGGTTGAGTTCCAGGGCGCCCGCGTGGAGGTGCGCGGGACGCCTGGCTTCGCTGCGTTGAGTGATGTGTTCATTGCGGTCCGACGGACACGTTCATGCTGACGCCACGCGGGAACCTCATTCGCAAGCGAGGGGCGCACGGGCGCTTGTCCGTCGTCACAACGATACCCAGGAAAAGGCGAAGGTGTTTGTTCGCGGGCTCACAGTAGCCTTTCCGGCAATCAAAGTGTCAGCACGGTCGACATGATCGCCGGCCAACCGTCAACTGGCGGGATGGGCAGCGTTCTACAAGTTCACCGATTCACCACGTACCAATTCCGGCGCATCGACCATGTCGTATTCTGAAAGATAGCGCATTGGAGGGCGCACAAATACCGATCTCGCATCAAACCTTTGATGCGGAAATGGCCCCCCCCCGGAACCGGGCAAGTTGAAACCTGGCTCGTGTTCAGTCGGAATGAGCGCGGCGGGCCGCACGGAAATGCACTTCACTGGCTTGTCTCAAGTCCGAAGGCGGAATTCCGGTGGCGCAATCCGTAGGCACCGAATACCCCTTCTCTTCCGTAAAACAATTGCGCTTCATGCTCTGGCCCTCGTCGTGTGGCCAGAGCGCACTTCAAGCTGGATTGAGCCCACGGGATGCGGCAAATGAGGCAGGCGCACCCCAGGCGCGCACTGCAGTCTACGACCATCGTTCGCGAGAATCAGGGAAGATAGACGAAGTGTGTCAACGTGTCCTCACCGGTTAAAGGTGAGCGTCATCCGGTGACCACGCCCTGAGGGCTGATCTGGTCGGCTAGGAAGACCTCGTGGATTGGTTTTTCACGAGGTCACCATGTCAAAGGATAGTTGTAAGGATGGCGCTAAGGATAGGCATACGGCTATCCTTGAGGACGGCTCTAACACGTTGCAGCGCATCGAGATCATCACGGGGACTGGCCGCCGACGGCGCTGGTCGACGGATGCGAAAGCGGCGATTGTTGCGGAGAGTTTCGCGCCGGGTGCAAGCGCTTCCGGGGTGGCGCGGCGGTACGACATCAGCCCGGGCCTGTTATTTCTTTGGCGTCGTCAGGCAACGCGGGCAAAGGTCGCGGCGCGCAGGGATGGAGGCGTGGCACCAGGCTTTGTGCCGGTCACGATTACTGGCTGCGGCGGCAAATTGCCGGTATGCGAGGAGCAGGGGGCGATTGAGATCGAGGTCGGCGCGGTTCGCATCCGTGTCGTGGGAACGGTCGACCGGCGGGCACTCTGCGAGGTGCTGGCGGCAGTCGGGACGGTTGGCCGATGATCGGGCTCCGACCTGGGTTGTCGATCTGGATCGCGACGCAGCCGGTCGATTTCCGTCGCGGCATGGACTCGCTGGCGCTGCTGGTGAGCGAGGCGTTTGGAGCCGATCCGTTCGACGGCGGGCTGTGGGTGTTTCGCTCCAAGCGCCGAGATCGCGTGAAGATTCTGACCTGGGACGGAAGCGGCCTTGTCCTTTACTACAAGAGAATCGAGGGGCAGTTCACCTGGCCGCCGATCAAGGAAGGCGTCATGCCGCTATCTCATGCTCAGCTCTCGGTACTGCTTGACGGTTCGGATTGGAAGCGTGTGCCGATGCGGGTTGTGGATCAACCAACACGAGCTGGTTGATCATCGTCAAGAGTAGTTCGTCATTCATGCAGAGCTGTAGTAGAAACACGCTGCATGATTGATTTGCCTTCTGATCCAGCATTGCTCCAGCAAACCGTGATGGCGTTGTCGTCACGGCTTGCGGTGTTGTCGGCGGAATGTAGCACGCTGGCGACCGAACGTGATGCGGCGATCGCCCAGCGCGATGCTGCGATCCAGGAGAACGACAAGCTCCTGGTGATCCTGTCGCAGTACAAGCGCACGATCTTCGGTCCCCGCTCCGAGACACTGGATTCCGGACAGCAGTCTCTCTTCACCATTGCGGCGCAGGCGGCTTCTGCGGCCGGCAATGATGATGCGCCCGGGGCCAAGCTGCCCGACAGATCCGAGGCTCGTGGAAAGCAACCGGCGCGACGCAACCGGGGGAGGCTTCCGGAGCATCTGCCGCGCATTGATGTCGTGATCGACGTCGAGACTGACATCTGTCCTTGTTGTGGCGAACGGCTGCACAGGATCGGGGAGACCGTCAAGGAAGCCTTCGATGTCGTTCCGATGCAGTACCGGGTCAAGCGCATCATGCGCCCACGCTATGGCTGCCGGGGGTGCCGCCAGGGTGTGCTGCAGGCGGCCGCGCCGGCCCAGGCGGTCGAGGGCGGGATGGTGACGGAAGCCTTGCTGGCTCACATCGCGGTGATGAAATACGGTTACCAGCTGCCGTTATATCGCCAGGAACAGATGTTTGCCGCGCAGGGCATCGCGCTCGACCGTCAGACGCTGGCTTCGTGGATGGGCCGCGTCGCCTGGTGGCTGAGGCCGCTTCACGCGCTGTTGCGCGACACGGTGATCTCCTTCCCGCGGCTGTTTGCCGATGAGACACCGCTGCCGGTTCTTGATCCCGGCCGTGGCAGGACCAGGATCTGCCAGTTCTGGGCGATCGCCACCGATGACCGGCCGTGGGGCGGCCCGGCACCGCCGGCGGTGGTCTACGTGTTCGCCGAGGATCGCAAGGCGATCCGCGCCAAACAGCTGTTCGGAGACTACCGGGGCATTCTGCAGGTTGACGGCTATGCCGCCTACAAGGGTCTGATCAAGAACGGCGGCCATCTGGTGCAACTGGCATTCTGCTTTGCGCATGCGCGGCGGAAGTTCTGGGACGTTCACGTCGCGACGAAGTCGCCGATTGCCGCGGAAGCGCTGCAACGGATTGCGATGTTCTATGCCGTCGAAGACCGCATCCGTGGTCTGCCGGCGGCGCAGCGGGCTGCGGTTCGGCAAACTGACACCAGACCGCTGATCGAGGACTTCAAGCCCTGGCTCGAGGCGCGGCTGCTGGAAGTCTCGAAGAAGTCTGGCCTTGGCAAGGCCATCCGCTACACCCTAAACCATTGGGAAGGCCTGACGCGCTTCATCGATGACGGACGCATTGAAATAGACAACAATACGGTCGAGCGCACCATCAAGCCGATAGGGCTTGGAAAGAAGAACCATTTGTTCGCGGGCAGCGAAGGCGGCGCCGAGACATGGGCCATTCTCGCGTCGCTCATCAACTCGGCAAAGCTGCAAGATATCGACCCACGGCATTATCTGACCGACGTTCTCGAGCGCATCGTCTCCGGACGCACCAAGATCAATCAGCTGCACACATTGCTGCCGTGGACATGGAAGGCCGAGCGCGATGCTCTGGAGACAAAGCTCGCTGCCTGATCAATTTGACGGGAGGGCGTCGGGAACTTCCTGCGCGTCGCTGGTGTCGTCATAAATCTCTTCGCGGATCACGCGCAGCGTCACCTCGTGCAGATAGACTTGCAGCGCCCTCTCCAGCTCGGTGAACTCCGGCAGCAGAACCTTGTCAACGAAGCCCCGTGACGCGCGGATCATCACCGTGTTGCGTCGCTGGCGGCGGTAACGAAACGGCCGCAGCCCGTATCGGCGGCAAAGTGCCAGAAACAGCTGCCGCGACCATTGGTCAGGAAGTGATAATTGTTGCTCGATCGGTGGATCGTGGCGAGCGAGCTCCTCGACCCGGGCACGCACCCGCTGCAGCGCGGCTTCCGCTGCCAAGCGCTCACCAGCAGTTCCTGCACCCGCGAACAACGCCTCGATCTTCCGAAGCTTCTCGCGCAGCTGCGACTCGCTGGTCATTCTGATCCCCGTTACCCGCTCCAAACCGGGATCACCCCATCACCGCGCGCCGGCAGCGTCAATCATCCCGACCGGGCTATCCAGAGCATTCCGCGCAAGTCAAGCCCGGGCACCAGTGCTCCTCTCGTGACGCTCACGGTTAAAGTCACATAAAGTCATCCTCGTACGCGTATCCGGAGCTTGCTACATGGGTATTACGACGCTCGCCGTCGTCTACTTTAGCGAGATATCGTTCAGGTTTGTTGGCGCGCTGCCATTCACCTGCGCTATTCGTTGTCCATTTGTCAGGATGCTGAGTAGGATCAAGTACCATATTGCAATCGTCGACCTCTACGAAACCTAACTTCGCCGCGCGAGCTTTCGATTCTTCGTTAAGTGGATACCATTTAAGCAACGGTTGCTCGCCTTCTCGCGCATCTCGCCGAAGCTGATATTCGAGTAGAATATCGCCTGCGTTCTCCACCAAGGGATGGGCAAGCTGAAGATCGACGACGGAGGTGATGTGTTCTCGCCCGGGAAACAGTTCTCGCCACCTGTCGTCGTGGAATTCGTTCATGCTGTATCCGCCTTCCGTCCGCAGCAGTGCGACAGTTTTGTTTCCAAGATTATAGCTGTAGTATCGCGCTTCCTCCGAATCTCTGGTCGAGCCGTAGTCCTCCGCAGCCTCTCTGACGTTCTTGGCTCGTGTCGATACGAAACGCGAGTACTCCCGCGGATTCTCGGCGATGCGCATTATTTCATGATCATTTTGGAAGATCTTTGCTTCTCTGCGAAACGTATCCTTGTCGATCGGCTCTATCGGAGGCTTGGTCACGAGGGAATACGTTGGCGCTGCAGAAGAGGAGGTCGGCTCCGCTGCGGACAGGTGCATGTTAGCGAACCTGCCCTCGAAATCTCTGTCATCCGCGTGTTCGTCGTGGGATGCCCACGTAACTGCTTCATAATACCCACCAATTCGACCGTACATGAGGATCCGTACTCCTAAGGCAAGAGGGTTTCTTATTGATTTGAGGCGCTTTGGGCCGCGCCAAAGTAGCCAGGCGAAACTGACCGTAAGCTGACTAGGAGCTTGTTGTTTTCTGGAATCGGGATTCCCCTCGGGTGGGATTTCTGATTCGACCTCCATGCTGGAGGCGGAGGCCAGCATGGATGACGCGCCCCCATTCGGAAGACATCCGCGAATGAGCCATGGCGCGGGCTGACGCGGGCGAGACGGTTCGTTCGATTGCGGAGGCGCTACAGATCAGCCCGTCCCTGCGTGACGAATTGGAAGAATCTGAGACGGGATATCGGGGGCCTGGCCCCGGTTAGATCGGCCGTCATAAGAAGCGGGTTCTGTCGGATACCAACGCCTACTGGCTGCGCGAACGCATTCGCTCGGGGCCATTCACCTTGCGCAAGCTGGGAGCTGACTGCACGGGGATCAAAACAGGCGTGCGGGCGGTGTGGACTGTTGTTCTCGCCGAGGAGCTCAGCTTCAAAAAAACGCTTCTGCCAGCCGAGCAGGATCGCCCAGACGTCGCCCGTAAGCGGACCTGCTGGAAAGCGCACCAAGGCAGGATCAATGTCGCGCGGCTGGTTTTCATCGACAAGACGTGGATCAAGACCAATATGGCGCCGCTACGCGGCTGGAGGCCTTGTGGGCAGCGCCTCCAAGCATCTGCACGTTTCGGCCATTGGAAGACCATGACCTTCATCGCGACGCTGCGTCACGATCGGATCAGCGCGCTGGCCCCATCAATGGTGAGCTCTTCACGCTGTACGTCGAGAACGTGTTGGCCCCTACCCTCGCACCTGGCTAGATCTTTGTTCTCGACAACTATGGCAGCCACAAAGGAAAAGCGACTTGCCAAGCTATCGGCGCCAGAGGCGCCCACCGCATCTTCCTGCCGCCCTATAGCCCTGACCTCAATCCGATCGAGCAGGTCTTCACCAAACTCAAACACCTCATGCGAGCTGCGCCTCGTGATGTCGAGGCCGCCTGGCGAAAGGTTGGTGAACTCCTCAATCTCTTCCGAGGAAGAGTGCACCAACTACCTCAAAACTTCGGGCTACGCTCTGTGTAAAGACAGCATGCTCTAACGGTCGCGCCCGATGTCTGGCACATCGACGAATCTACATCGAACGATCGTGCGCCGTACGATGGCGCTCGCGAACGCGTTGCAAGCCATGTTCATTTACTTTGATTGCTTTCTCTTTCCGGGAGCACTCAGTTGCTTTTTTATGCACCGAGTTCGACGCTGTGCCCGATGATCTTAAGCACGGTGCGGTGTGCGCCAACTGAGAGAGACGATCGAGGCCGGAAGCCCATCGCAACTCACACAAGAAATCGCTTGAATCTCACGTTACGTCAGGCCGTAGGTTGGCAATCACAATCGAGCTTCCACCAACCAAACATCGAATGATGCAGCACAGGCCAAGTAACCGACATGGTGCGATCAAGCAGTCGAATGCGGCGACGCCGGATTGCACGTGTTTCTGAGCGCACGGACCAAGAGCGAAAGGCTGTCGGGATGAAACGTCGCGCGATGATAACCGCATTGCTCGCCATCATCACGTCTCCGGCTTGCGCAGCGAAACTCAGCGGCCCTCCGCGCATCGTCGATGGCAATACCATTGAGATCGAGCAAACCAAAATTCGGCTTTCGGGTATCGAGGCGCCAGAGACGGATCAGATCTGCCTCGACGCCCACGGCCAGAAATGGGCTTGCGGCATAGCTGCTCGCGATGAGCTTATCAGGCATTCGAATGGACGAACGTGGGATTGTCATACCACAGGGGTGGATAAGTACGGCCGGTCACTCGGCAGCTGCTTTATCGCGGGCGAGGACGTGAACGCATGGATGATAAGCTCGGGCTGGGCACTATCATCCGATCCTCACACCTACATTATCTATGAGGTTGTAGCGAGCAATGCCTATGCGGGCCTATGGTCGGGGGCGTTCATCGCTCCTTGGGACTGGCGTCGCCGCAACAAGGGGACGATCGTTGTCGGCGCGAGCTCGATACCGATCGACACTCAGGAACTCCTGCTCGGATCCGCTTTGCTATCCGACCCGCCCTCACCCGAATGTCTGATAAAGGGCACGCTGGGCCGCGGGGGCGAGCGCATTTATCACATGCCCGGGCAACTTGGTTACGGACAAATCGATATGACGAAGAAGCTGGGTGATCGATGGTTCTGCAGCGAAGCGGAGGCTGAAGCCAATGGATGGCGTAAAGCGGCGCGATGAGGCGACACATGCACGCAGACCGTTCCCCTAATATGTCTTGCTCGCCGATGATCAAGCCGTCGCGCCGGTCGCTATTGCTGTCGCTGTTCGCGTTTTCGGCGGTTGGCATGCGGCTCGGCGACAACATCGTTAATGCGAAGGAAGCAAAACAGCTGCCCAAGCCGGACAATCTGCTCTCGCCGGATGCTGCGCTCAGGCGGCTGATCGAAGGTAATGACCGATTTGTCCAGGGCGCATCACGAGGCGACGATTTCAAGCGCGCGCGTCAGGTTTTAGTCGATGGACAAAATCCATATGCGGCGGTTCTGAGCTGCGCCGATTCTCGCATAGCGCCTGAACTTGCTTTTGACAGCGGACTTGGTGACCTGTTTGTCTGCCGCCTCGCCGGCAATTTTGCCAACGATGTCACGATCGCGAGCATGGAATACGCGGTCGCTGTGCTAAATACACCGTTGATTTTAGTACTCGGTCACGATCATTGTGGCGCGATAGACGCCACGATCAAGTCGCTCAACGACGACAAGCCGGCGCCGGGGCATATTCCATCCCTCGTCACTGCGCTTGCGCCTGCCGTTCGGAAATCGCGCCAGCAACCCGGTGATGCGTTCGCCAATGCCACCCGGCAAAACGTAATCGATAACGTCGAGAAACTTAAATCGGCGGGCCCGGTTCTGAACGCGGCAGTTGAGCAGAACAGACTAGAGGTCGTCGGGGGTCTGTACCGGCTCGACACCGGCAGGGTCGATCTACTGAACTGACCTGCACTTTCGCAGTCGTTTGAACCGCCCAGCACGGCTTCGGTTGCGTTCCGCAAAACTCACCCGTCCATCGGTAGATGCACCGGATGTGATCCGCTGCACAATTGACATACAGCTTCGGGACAGGACACCACTTTGTATGCGCGGGCTCTTTATCCTCCTCTTACTCTACGTACTTGTGTTGGCAACGCGCGGCCAGCACCCACACAATTCATGCCGCGACCGAACAGGGTCAATGCCTTCCGTCAATGCACTGGTCAACACAGTTGGCTGAAGCCGCAGAAATACGCTGCGATGGATGTCGGGATCGAAGCGGGGCTCGGCGACACCGGACAAATTTCATATCCTCGCCCGATCATCCGTTTTGGAACCGATAGAGATCGTTCCGTTAAGCCCCCCGACTCAGATCGGGCTGAAGATCACATACAGCAGAATTAGGATCACGACGGCGGTCCAGCCTGCTGATGTGAGGAACACTGTTGCTCGCGACGGCATCTGACGGTCTCTCCTGCATCAGCCAACGAAGCGACCGCCAATCTCGGAAACGCAGCATCGCTGAAACTGTAAGACCATACTTTGGATCCGCAATAAACCGGCAATTTTCGCGCGCGCGACAGTTGCGATCACGGGCTGGAACGCAGAATATTCTTCTGCGCGTCGCCTACATCCGTCGAGCCTGGCACTCAAGGATTGATGGACGTCCTGAGAACTTGTCCAACGAGCTGTAGTAGCTCTGCGCGGGTGCGCCTTGCCAATTTGAATTCCGAAGCGGGTGCGTCGGCAAGCACCTGTGAAGACCGTTTTGCCGATCCCGACATCAGCCTGGTCATCCTGCGCGGCCTCACTGCACGTCGCCCCAGGTCTCCTCGACCAACGCATCGATCATGTCGGATACATCATCTTGCCCGACGTTAAGTGTCAGCGAGATCCGCAACCGTGCCGTTCCCACAGGCACCGTTGGCGGCCGTATCCCGCGGATATCAAAGCCGCGCGCCTGTAGCGCAGAAGCGAGCCGCATCGCACGGGCGTTGTCGCCCACAACATAAGGAACGATTTGTGAATTCGAAGAGCTCGCGCGACCGCACACAGCGAACTGCCGATGTGCAAAGTCGATCAAATCGATCAGATGCCGTTGCCGGTCGGGTTCCTCCTGCAGGATTAAGATTGCCTCTCGCACCGCGACGGCCATTAGGGGTGACGGAGCGGTAGCGAAAATGAATGGACGGCACCGATTGACCATGAAGTCGCGCAATACGCCGGAAGCCGTGACAAGGGCACCCGCCGCGCCCAGCGCCTTGCCGCAGGTGTGGATCACTAAGAGATTTTCGCGCCCTTCATAGGGCGCAGTAAGGCCCCGTCCCTGCTCGCCGTAAACACCTGTGGCATGTGCCTCATCCACGACCAGAAACGCTTCATGGCGCTCGGCGATTGCGACCAGATCTGTAAGCGGTGCGAAGTCTCCGTCCATACTGTAGAGGCTTTCTACCACGATCCAGACGCGTCCCTTTCCGCCCCTGGCGCGCCAGTCGCCAATCGTGTCTTCGATCGACTGGGGGTCATTATGGGCGCTTATCCGGAACTCGGCTCGGCTCGCTCGTGCGCCTTCATGAATGCTAGCATGCACGAGCGCGTCGAGAACAAGCAAATCGCCTTCCTGCGGCAGCGTTGTCAGAACGGCAAAATTTGCGATGTAACCGCCGCCGAAGAACAGTGCTGTCTCCGTTCGGAAGAACCGCGCCGCATCCGCTTCGAGAGCTTCGTGCTCCTCACAATTTCCGCGCAGGAGCCGTGACCCACCGGCTCCGATCGGCGTTCCGGCATCGAGCGCGGTGAACAACGCCTTCTTCATACGGGGCGCACTCGCCAGCGCCAGATAGTCGTTTGAAGCAAAATCGGTCCCTTTGCGCGGCTTCAGGCCACGGAGCCGATCGTCTTCATTCAAGGCTTTTAGGGCCGAGACATAGCCATCAAGCGGCGTATTCATTGATCGAATTTCCTACCGCCCGCGGCAGCGCGCTACCGACCGAGTCTTCGTGGCACGGATCTCAGCTTGAGTCATGTCATCGACGCACGACAATTTGCAAGCAAATCGAAGCGCCGCTGGCCGAGAAGCACGGCACCTAAAGTCCATCGGTAATGGACTGCCCTCCGGCGAACAAGCCTCCTGCTCGGCCGAATCCCGCTTTTGGCCGTCGCGACCAAACGCACCAAGATCGCTCAGCGGCGCGACTAATCGTACATCTTTGACTTGCAAGCAGGCTCCCTCACCCAACGTCCGCCGAGAGAGTGAACCAGTGGCGGTGCGGGCCATTCCGCCCTCATCTAGCTATGTGGCAGATTGTGCTTCCTCATGCGCGCGCAAACTTTGTACAAAACGGACAATCGGAGCGCGTTTGCTCAGGGAGCATGATCTGATCGTATCAGGAGCGCACGTTCCGTACCGGAGCACTCGCGACACCATTGTCAATTCCAGCGCTTCAAACCATGGACCTTCATGACGCGCTGCGGCGTGACAACCTAACGATAATTGTCTAACCGACTTGCAAACAAGCTTCGGACCATCATGCTCCTGCCGGTTTTCACAACAATCCCACATGCACGTCGGCTCGAGATCGCTCGCAATCGCAAGATCGACCAGTTCGACAACGATATCGACGTCGTGGTCTATGCCGAATTCGACAACGAGACGGAAGTCGGAGCTCGTAAAGCGCATGGCCTATGCTAGGAGGCGATCAGGCTGGTACGACCACTCCGGGAGAAACGATTTGCGGCCGACTACGATGTGCGCACAGATACGCGCTTAGCCGCGGAAGAAGGAATGAGCCAGCTTGGCCGCCGCGCATGGCCTACGTGCGGATGTTAACCCGACGGTCGACGCCAAGAGTCTGCGCCACCCAACGGAGCGGCGCAATTCGATACCTGATGTCTGGCGGTGTTTGTTTTTGCCCCGCTTCCCGGTTGCCGATCACGGCTAGAAAGCGCGCCGGTGCCGGGAGTGCATCGACCTCAAAACCGGCACGGGTTTCGTGCGAAACGGGCGTGCGCGCTATCATCGTCGACGCGCACCACAAGGGCACGTTCTGAACCATCCGCGCCATGATAATCGAACGCAACGGTCGAGCCGTGCCGCAATGGCGGGCGCAAGCAGTGACAATTGCTAGTGCTCGATGCCGTTGGACGGTACAATGGGCTCTTACCTAGGGACCGCCCCGGACACAGGGGACCGGCGACATGTACCGGTACGTCGCACGCGCCAACATCGATCGCTATCTCAGCGTGCTCTACAGCGCGGATATCACCAACTATGAGCGACAAACGGTCACGAAGTTGCTGCTCGGCGAGTTGGACAAGCTCCGTCATGATCCCACGCAGCTTGAGTTTGCCGAAAAGCGAGCCGCAAACGGCCGCGAAAGGGTCAACCACGCCAGGCGACTTTGCGCATCTTATGCGCTCGGCACAACAGAGCGCGAAGAATCGGATAGGTTGTTAGCAGACGTTGAAAGTCTTCACATCCTGCTAGATGCTTTTATGGCGGCTTGCACGAATTCTCGCGGCATCCTAGCACGGCGATTTGATCGTAGATGACGCTAAGTGCTGCACGACATCGACTTGATCTTCGTCGTCAAGACTCACTCATAGCCAAGTTTGAATGGCGGAGATCAAATTTGCTCACTGCGGCTTTATCTCGTGAACCACGATCCGGGCGATGAAAATTCATCAAGAGAGGCACTTCAAGGCCGGTTTCATGCGTGAGCTGGGCCAAAATTGCATTCAAACATCGCGCTAACTGAAGACAATGATGGCATGAAAAGCTTCTCGTTGGCGAAATGGACCAAGAGCAGGATATGGCCAGTCATTTCTACCGACTGCTTTACCGATTCCGCATGCGGGCATATGCTGAAACATTGTTTCGGCGTAGCACGCACGAGAAGCAGGAAGGGCTGTGGCTGCGGTGCAGCCTGATGCGGCTTGGGAGCGAACTACGACAATCCAACCACCGGTCCAGCGCACCGTGTCAGCCGGTGCGAGATGCGGCCGAAGCTATCGTCAGACCCACCTGAGGACGCCGGACGTCGCGCTGCCGAGAGCGCACCGCGTTACAAGCAACAAGCGCTGTTGGAGCCGACCGTTGCGAGAGAGGATGGCATCGGCGTCTAGAACACCATAACAGGCGCGAGACGCCCCTGGCAGGAGCAAGCCATCATGTGATGGTCGTGCTGTCGGATGGCGCCGGCGGGACTGCCGGGTATCATGGCCACTTGTCGTCCCCGCATCACCATATGCGCTATTCCGCGCTGGCTGACTCTCGCTTGCCAGCCCCCGTCGCGGGCCCGAGCCGTTCGGTCGGATCGCGGCCCAATTTCGGCTTCAACTGTGCTAGTTCAATAAAGTCGTCTGCCTGCCGCCGAAGCTCGTCTTCGATCATCGGCGGCTGGATCGTATTGGTGGAGATGACGGTGACACTGACGCCGCGGCGCTGCACGGCCTCGACCAAGGAACGGAGGTCGCCGTCACCAGAGAACAGGATCATCTGGTCGATATGCCCCGCGAGTTCCATGGCATCGACCGCAAGCTCGATGTTCATGTTACCCTTCACTTTACGCCGACCGCTGGCGTCAAGGAATTCCTTGGTTGCCTTCGTGACGACGGTGTAGCCATTATAGTCGAGCCAATCGATGAGCGGACGGATCGACGAATACTCCTGATCCTCGGCAGTCGCCGTGTAGTAGAATGCCCGCAGCAACCGGCCCGCCCTCCGATACTCCTCAAGCAGGCGCTTGTAGTCGATCTCGAAACCAAGCGCCTTGCAGGTAGCGTGGAGGTTGGGACCGTCGATAAAGATGGCAAGCTTTTCGAATCGGGACATCACTGCTCCGGCTTGCAGAATGGTTGCGCGGGGCCGCGCAGGCTGTGAACTAGCCACTTACGAGGAGCTGGAGGGTCGGCGGCGAAGGGGCCTCTTCCAATGGCATGGGACGAGATTTCTATCGAGCTCATAACACCGGTCGCGTTTCTTATTCCATCGACTTCACATCATCGGCCCAAGGATCCAGCGGAGGCCTTTTCGAAGTTCTGTTGCTTGCCTGTGCCGGGTTCGCGTGCGAGATCCATCTTGTCGAACTCGCCGGTCGAAACGCTGCGCGCAGGCACAGCACTGCAATCAGCGTTATAGTTTGCACGAAGACCGTTGAGCGCAAGGATAAGTGCAACGGAGACCGCCACCGCGATCAGACCGTACTCGATGGAGGTCGCCCCAGTCTTGTTCGGCCAAAACCGCTGAAAAGCGAATGATCTCATGACAATGTCATTTCTGGCGCCCTCCGGGCCTGGAATTCTGCTGTAGCAATTCCGGTCACTCCCAGCCCTTATTGCTATGTCACGTGACGTTATCTTAAATCTTCACGACATGCGCTTTGAGGCGCACAGTCTCCTGCTTGCGCATCGCTCTTCCACTGCTCATCTGTCGTCCCCGATGATCTAGAGCGGCTCTGCCATGTCCGTCTGCCATGCCGGCAATGAATACCTCGATTCCCTTCGGCTGCGCTCGAACGAACTCAGTACGCAAGGGACGAACCAGCTCGTTTCCTATCCCCCGAGCGTCTCACGTGCACCTTCACCCGAGAATTGACCATCCCGAGCAGGTTTTGACATCATGACCCAGCCTAAGATCCCGCGCCTGGTCTAAATGCCGCCGTGGCACACTAGCGCAGCAATGCGGTCATCAGCCCCTCGCGAAAAGCGGATGCAGCTGCAGCAATGAACTCGGCATTTCGCGTCTAAATCATCCGGGCGGACCTCTCTTAGAGGCTGACTGATGCGCCGCCCCAAAAGAATCCCGCGAGATGGAGATGCGGTTCCTGGGAGCTAGTTCAGCTTCTCGCAATGCAGACCGTGTCCCGCTTAGAGGTCTCGCGCATTGTCCGCCTCGTACAAAACTGGGCATCTGCCAGCGAGCACAACCTCTCAACAAGAGCATACAACCAGCGTGCTGGAGCGAATAGGTATGAGGCAGGCTTTAAGTCATCCGATCACGATTAGAAAGCGATCCTACTGCGATAGGAGATTGCAGCACCGGCGATGGTGACTGTTCCTGTTTTCTGCGCCGCTGCCTTTGCTATCAGGCGCAAGGCGACAGAAGCAGTAGATCACTGTCAACCAAACGCGATCGAAGCATCTCATTTCACGACCATGCCAGGATCTGACGCGATATCGCGCCAGGAACACCCTTGTGATCCCTAGCAAGATCAAATCATGGTAGATTATCACGAGCTGATATGACCGATTCACCTCAAGCCCAGACACGTAGCGCCGACGGCATCACGGCGCCGCTGCGGCACGCGACCTTCAGGCGCATCTGGCTCGCGAGCCTCCTGTCCAATGTCGGTATCCTGATTCAAGGTGTTGGCGCAGCCTGGGCCATGACGCAGATGACGTCGTCGGCCGACAAAGTCGCGTTGGTGCAGACCGCGCTGTTACTGCCAGTGATGCTGATTTCGATGCCAGCCGGGGCGATCGCGGATATGTATGACCGCCGCATCGTGGCGCTGGTCTCCATTGGATTGGCGCTCGCCGGAGCGACCGGGTTGACGGTGATTGCCTGGCTTGGCTTGGCCACCCCAAACCTCTTGCTCATGCTATGCCTCGTTGTCGGCAGTGGCATGGCGTTGATGGGACCGGCCTGGCAATCGTCGGTTAGCGAACAAGTTCCCCTGGAAGCACAGCTGCCTGCGGCGATCGCTCTGAACGGCATCAGCTACAATATCGCGCGGAGCATAGGTCCGGCAATCGGCGGAGTCGTGGTGGCAACCGCGGGTGCAGTGGCCGCTTTCGCGCTCAACACGTTGCTGTATGTGCCGCTGATTATCGCTTTGTTGCTTTGGAAACGCATCAGCGCACCCTCACGCCTGCCGCCTGAAAGATTGAGCCGCGCGATGGTTTCTGGCGTACGCTATATCAGCAATTCGCCGTCGATCAAGATTGTGCTGATCCGTAGCCTGGTAACCGGCATCATTGGCGGTGCGATCACCGCTCTGATGCCGCTGGTGGCGCGCGATCTCTTGCATGGCGACGCGCAGACCTACGGCATCATGCTTGGCGCTTTTGGCCTGGGTGCGGTGGTCGGTGCACTGAATATCACCGAGCTGCGCAAGCGATTGAGCGGCGAGGCCGCGATCCGCGCCTGTGCGCTGTCCATGGGCGCGGCGATGGCCGCGGTTGCGCTCAGTCACGAGCCCGTATTGACCGCGGCGGCGCTCGTCCTGGCGGGAGCCGTATGGATGATGGTGTGGGCGGTATTCAACATTGGGGTGCAGCTGTCGGCGCCGCGCTGGGTGGCCGGACGCTCGCTTGCAGCCTATCAGGCGGCGAGCTCAGGCGGGATTGCCGTCGGCAGCTGGGGTTGGGGCCGTCTGACCGACGCGGCCGGCGTCGAAACGGCGCTGCTGGTATCGGCCGCCCTAATGCTTGCCTCACCACTCATCGGCCGCTGGCTGCCCATGCCCCGCATCGGAGCGCGGGGTGAGGAGCCTGAGCCGCTCGCCGACCCCGAGGTACGGCTCGCCTTGACCGGACGCAGCGGCCCGCTCGTCGTGGAGATCGAATACCGCGTTGCACAGGAGAATGCCAGAGCGTTTCATAGTGTTATGCAAGATGTGCAATTGTCTCGCCAGCGCAACGGCGCCTACGGCTGGTCGATCGCGCGCGACATTGCCGATCCGGAAATGTGGACCGAGCGCTATCATTGCCCGACCTGGCTCGACTACTTGCGTTGGCGGAACCGCTCGACGCGGTCGGAACGTATACTAGAGCAGCGGGCAATTCATTTCCACGTCGGCCCCGCGCCGATACGGGTCCGTCGTATGCTGGAAAGGCCGTTCGGCTCGGTACACTCGAACGACGATGCGACCGAGTACGCAGCTGGCGAAATGCGAGGGGAGATCGCAACCCCGACGAAGGCATTACGTAGCCGGCCACTCCGCCCAATCAAGTGACCCAGCCTGCTGGCAGGGGCCGGAACGCAGCAATCAACACTTCATCACACGAAAGGCGCCTAGCTGGACGCTCCTTGCCTTGCCCTCGCGAAAATCGACGAAGGCGTCAGGCCGACTAAGCGATAATCGCGCGACGATTTCCGTCAAGCGCAATGAAACGCTCGGGCTTTGTAAGCTCTTGTTCGACGCGCCTACTCGCGTACGGTGGCTTTGCTGTTGGCCAGCCGTACATCTCCCGATGGTCGCGTCACCAAGCTAGTCTAGCAATACGTTGTGCTCGCCTGCCGTCGGCGGCGCTTCCTTGGATGGTGGGCCCTCAGCTTCGCCCCGGGCGCCAAATCACCATTCGACGCTCGCCGCATAAGAGCTGTCTATTTCTGACGTTTCGAGCCTCCATCCGCCCCACTTCTTACGCCGAACTTCAACAGAATACCGCTGAATAATGCCGCAAAAATGCAGCATTCACCCGGACGACGCGGAAATAGCGCAACCAGAATCGCATAATTTGCTGTCGAAGCTCAAAGAGACGAGCTGCTGCTGCGCGTCTCTCCTTAGCTGCAATCGAGGGTGCGCTTCATGGGCAATCATGATCTTGTCTCCGGTAGCCTCCTTGTGCTGACCGCGACCAGCTTCGCACTACTCTGCTCGAGCCTGCTCGTCTTTGCCTTCATTTGAAACCGCGCTGGTTGCCTTGCGCGTGTTATCAAGGCGATCACGCCGTCGAGCATCAAGTGTTTCTGCGTCTCGAAAGACGATGATCGCGCACGAGCTGAACGACCGTCTCTCGTTTCGGCTCGATCGACCGCGTGGCTCAAGCGACGACGCTTCTGACGCGACGAGCCTGTACGTTACGGACCGATCTATCTCTTTCATAAACACCCGATTCAGCTAGTCTCCAACTAAGATAGCCCTGTTCGTTGAGCTAGCGGGCGGTATGAGATTGGACGCGCAGCGATGGGCTGTCTGCCGATAGCTCCCGAACCGTTGTATATTCCTGCAGTACGAACCGTTGTCTCATCAAGTCAAGGTAGACTCCTGCTCTCACATAGCGGCGCAATCGAACGGTTCGATGCGCGACCGTCACTTTATCTCGGGCTGCTTCCTGCCACTGACCGCCGCGCGGTCGCCTTGCTCTGCTCAAGCTTGCTCGCCGCCGCGTTCACCCCTGTGAGGACTCCCCATGAAATCACTTAAGCTAATCGGCTTTGCACTTGGAGCATCGATTGTGCTATTCACCGCGGCATTGGCTGAGGAAATCACCATCGCCGTCGCTGGACCGATAACCGGGGGCGAGTCCGCCTTCGGTCGGCAAATGAAGAACGGCGCCGAGATGGCGGTGGAGCAGATCAACGCTTCCGGCGGCGTACTCGGCAAGAAGCTAGCCCTCGACATCGAGGACGATGCCTGCGATCCCAAGCAGGCGCGATCGGTAGCGGAAAAGGTCGCTGCCGCCAGGATCCCGTTCGTTGCTGGGCACTTTTGCTCTTCGTCATCGATCCCGGCCTCGGAAGCCTATGCGGATGGCGGTGTGCTGCAGATCACGCCGGCTTCGACCAACCCGCTATTCACCGAACGCAAGCTATGGAACGTGGCGCGCGTCTGCGGCCGTGACGACCAGCAGGGCCAGGTTGCCGCCCAGTATATCGCGAAGCAATTCAACGGCAAGAACATCGCGATTCTGAATGACAAGACAACGTATGGAAAGGGACTTGCCGACGAGACGAAGAAGGCACTCAATAAGGCCGGTGTCATTGAAAAGATGTACGAGTCCTACAATAAGGGCGACAAGGATTTCAATGCGATTGTCTCGCGACTGAAGCGTGACAATATCGACCTCGTCTATGTCGGCGGCTATCACCAAGAAGCGGGCCTTATCTTGCGCCAGATGCGCGATCAGGGCCTCAAGACCGTCCTGATGTCGGGTGACGCGTTGGCTGATAAGGAATATGCTTCGATTACCGGCGCAGCTGGAGCAGGTACGCTCTTCACTTTCGGGCCCGACCCACGCAAGAAGACGACGGCGGCTGCGATCGTCGATAAGTTCAGAGCCAAGAATATCGACCCCGAGGGCTACACGCTATATACCTACGCTGCGGTGCAGGTCTGGACGCAAGCCGCAACGAAAGTTGGCACCGTAGATCCGAAACAGGTGATGGACACGATTAAAGCGGGCTCTTGGGACACTGTGATCGGCACACTGCAATACGACGCCAAGGGCGACATCAAGCAGCTCGACTACGTCGTTTATAGGTGGGACGACAAAGGTGGCTATAGCGAGACTAACCCGACCGCGTTCTGACGTATCTTAGTGCAAGATATCAAAGTTAGCGTCCCCATGGAGGTAGGACGGGGATCAATCTCGATCGATCGATTGCTCCAAGGCAGCAAGCTGCCGCCGGAACAAATTGAATGTCTGCGGTCAGCGTATGCTCGGACAATGCGCTCGCTCCGCTTGGTTGATCGAGACGACCCTATCGCCGAAATCGTCGCAAAGAAGGTCATCGAGATTGGCACAAGCGGGGTTGGCGATCCAGCAGACATATCAAAGCGCGTCATCGAGCAGCTCGGTGTCCGCAAACCGCCATCGGTCTAAAGCGAGCGCCGCGCATATGCGCAGTTTGGATCTAGTTTCCGATCGATGCACAACCTGCACCGGTTCGACGCCTCACGGGCCGGACTCAATTGAAGCTGATGACTTGGCCCAACGCAGACGTTTAGCGGCGGCACGAATAAGGCGTCCCTTCGCCGGACTGTAGTCACCGGTTTCGGCTTATGGAGAGTTTCGGCTATCAGGCCACGCGACGCGCATTAGCTCGGGCGCTTCGTTCCACGAAAAAGTTCGACCGGAAATTGAGCGGCCCCGCCTCGGGGAAACAAGGCGGGGCCGCTCCCCCTCCCCCTGGGGCCGCCGCGCTGCGGATCACAGCGGAAATCGTCTAGTTGCCGTCCTCTGTCACATATGATCACACGCCCAAGCGATTCACCTGGATTGCGGCTTCCGGTCCTCGCTACTTTCCGCGACGTGCCGCAAGACGAGCTGAGAAAGCTGCACTACCAGATTCTTGAGACGCGCTATTTCCTGCCTGCACCGCGCCAACTCTCGTTCTTTTTCTGTCACTATCGACACTTCGGAGCGGTCCCCGGCCGCATGGCTCATGCTGGACCTCATTTCGAGTAGGTGATCACGAGCGACGGCTCAAGCACATCCTTCGCTTGGATTGTACTGGAGTCCCGTATTTTTACGCCGTTAAACACGGTACGCTGCGGTCGGACGATCTCGCTACCTCGGCTCAGTGTGCCATTGCGGTCACAGATCCGAGCATTCCGTACAGAATCTTGGCGGGCATGACGGCCAACACGATCGAGCAGAAGCGCCGCCTCCCTTTCTTATCTGCGCGGCTTGAGCTCGTGGGCTGCTGGACAATGGTCGTCTTCATGTCCCCGTCATGCAGCAAGACGTCGCCGATGCATGCGGCCTCTCGACTGCGCAAGCGAATCGGACGATCCCGGAGCTTAGGCGTAGGGAGCTCATTGAATGGAACGGTCATGCTGTTGATTTTCTGCGAGATCAGTTCGAATTACTGGGGGAATTCCGCGCTCATGCTTCCTGCGCTGAATTTCTTTGGCCGCCGCTTCGTATTCTTCGTACAAGCAAATCAACAAGCGCACGCCAGTTCCGATCCGTACCGACGCTATTCGACCTGCAGCCGCGTTCGCTCGGCTGTGCTTTCTGGAACCACTTGAGCGTGATTACAGCGTGCGCGACCTAACCTGCGGTCGCAAAGCTTCGTCGCTGCAGTGATCTGTGCGGAGACTCCACAAACCGCGCTGGTAAAATCTCCAAGCGCTCACGTGGTACAAGCACAGGCACATAAGCAGAATATGGCATGCACTGTTGCGGCAGCTCGCGGATTGATTAGCTGCCTGTTAGAAATCGGAGTTCAGATTTTAATGGCGCGCGCCGCAGCTCAAACAACTTGATTCGTACCTAGCGTCACGTTGTAGCATCTCAAAGCAGGACGCGAGGGGCCTCGGACAAGCCAGCGGGGCTCCTCCGCCAGAGGCGCGACAACGACACCTAAGCGGTCGACTTTGCTTTACGAGGATCGTCAAGAACATATCGATAAGATGAGTGGCGTCGAGGATAGATGATCCCGGGCTGTCGGCGCATTGGTGAGTATCGCCTTGGTAAAAAAGGAAACAACGCCAGACCGACATCAATCCTTTTGTGATTAGAAATTTGCGGTGAATGCATCACCGCAAATAACCGTCGGCAGCCCTCCCTCTGTCGACGCGAGCTGGCGCGACGCTTAGCAGCCTCGTTCGCCCAGACTGACTTCCGCCCGGCCCTCGAATGAGGCCGGGCTTTTTTCCGATAAATGCGCAGCTTTGCTGTTCCAGCTAACCCCCGTCTGATGATTGCTAGAAGTTTAGGAGACAACAGTCCTGGTGGCCTTCGAAATGCTGCCCGCATGGCCTTTGTGACGCTTAACCGTAACCGGTATGAGCTCCCACGTCGGCGGTGATCAGCGTGCGCGTGCGTAGCGGATCGGCATCCAGTATTGGCGCATGGCCTCGACGGCTGCGGGAATATCGAGGTGGGCGTTGCGCAGAGAGTCTCGGGTCTCGCGGCCGGTCCGTGGCGGTCCGAGCAGCGGACCGGCCTGATCGTCGCGACAGTGAAGCAGGATGGGCAGAAGCAGGCGGTGATTGACGTTGCTGGCGTCCAGCAATGGCGCCCACGCCGACAGCCTGAGCCGCATCGCGGCGTAGAATCCCTGGCACCATGGTCGCGGATCGACGACGCCGTTGGGTTGACGCCGGTGCATCGGGGCGAACTGGTTAGGCGTGGTGGAAAGGATCTGGCTGATCTCGTTATGACGCAGCGCGACGGCGGAGATCGCAGCGAACTCCGGGGTGCCGCCGTGGTTGAAGGCATCGGCATCGATGGCAAGCAGTGGGCATATCCAATCGAGCGGGCTCATCGACACCGGTCCGGCCACGATCGCGGCGACGTAGCCGTCGAGCATGGGGAGACCGGTGGCGGCGGGATGCTGATCGACGCGGGCCTGGAGCCATTGCTCGAGCTCCGCAAGCGGCATGGCGGCGGCCGCCATCGACGATGAAGCTTTAGGGCGACGTGGGCTCATGCTGCAGCCTGTGCGATGCGCTCACGGGCCGCCTTCCAGTTCCAGACGAGCAGCTCGTGGAGCTGGTGGCTCTTGGTTCGCCCGGAGACAATCCGCTCCAGCACGTCCGTCAGATAGATCTGAGGATCGAGTTCATGGAGTTTTGCCGTGTTCACGATCGACGACAGGATCGCCCAGCTCTCGGCGCCGCCTTCGCTGCCGCTGAACAATGAGTTGCGTCTTCCCATGGCAATCGGGCGCATGGAACGCTCTACCGTGTTCGAATCGACCTCGACGCGGCCGTCGCGAAGAAACAGCGTCAACCCGTCCCAGTGATTGAGTACATAGTTGATCGCCTCCGCCAGCTTCGACTGCGAGAAGAGCTGGCCAACCATTGTGGTCAATCGTGCCTTGATCGCCTCCATCAACGGAGCGGTCCTGGCGCGACGGACGGCGAGCCGCTGCTCGGCGCTCGAGCCGCGGATCTCGGCTTCGATCGCATAGACCGCCTGCAGGCGTTCGATCACCTCGCGCGCGAACGGCGACTGCGTCGTCTTGAACACCTCGACGAACTTACGGCGGGCATGGGCGAGACAAAAGGCGAGCTGGATCTCGCCGCCATGATCGCGGGCGAGCGCCTTGTAGGCGGCATAGCCGTCCACCTGCAGAATGCCGGAAAAGTCCGTCAATTGTCCGGCGATCTGCTCCGTGCCGCGGCCGGCAGCGAACACGTAGGCAACCGCCGGCGGCGAGGGCCCGCCCCATGGTCGGTCATCCATGGCATGCGCCCAGAACTGGCAGATGCGGGTGCGATGTCGTCCGGGGTCGAGCACCGGCATCGGCGTCTCGTCGCAGAACACGCGCGCCGCGCTCTGGATCGTCCTCAGCTGAAGCTCATAGAGGCTTTTGAGCCACCAGGCGGCACGCCTCACCCAGCCGGCGAGCGTCGCGCGGTCGAGCTGGATGCCCTGGCCGGCCAAGATCTGCACCTGCCGGTACAGCGGCAGATACCAGGCGAACTTCGAGACCACCACGTGGCTCACGAGTGCGGTCGAGGCCATGCCGCTCTCGATCAGGCGCGGCAGCACCTTCGCTTGGACCACACCATCGGTGCAGCTGCGGCAGCCAAATTTGGGACGGATCGTGCGCAGCACCCGCAGGATCGCCGGGATGATGTCCAGCACCTCGCTGACGTCCTCGCCGATCTTGTGGAGCTGACCCTGGCAGCACGGGCAAGCCGTCGCCTCCGGCTCCAGCACCTGCTCGCAGCGCGGCAGGTGCTTTGGGAGTGCGCCGATGTTGCGGCGCGCCTTCTTCCGCGGCGGCTTGCCAAGCGGCTTCGCCGCTGCCGCATCGTCGTTGGCAGCGGCAGGTGGCGTGGCGTCGGTCTCGAGATCGCCCAGCTCAAGCGCGAGTTGCTCGTCCACGAGCACCGCAAGTCGCTCCGAGCGCTTCCCGAAGATCATCTCCTTGAGCGTCTGCATCGCCACGCGCAGCTTCTCGTTCTCGGCGTCAAGCGCGAGCACCATCTCGGTCAGAGCTGACGGATCGGTCGGGAGAGCGTCGGGGCGAATCGCCATGACCAGACGATACATCCGCGCGCGACACGCTCCAGCGAAATCCTCGCCTCTCAGCCGACAACGGCCGGCTGCTTCACAGGCTTGGGTGAGACACGCGTCCACTCGAGCCCGTCGACCAGCATCGCGAGCTGCGTCGCACTCAAACGCACCGCGCCGTCGCGGATCGGCGGCCAGGTGAAATGCCCTTCGTGCAACCACTTCGTTACAAGCACCATGCCGTTGCCGTCCCACGCCAGCAGCTTCACTCTGTCGGAACGTTTGGAACGGAAAACGAAGACGGTGCCGTCATAAGGACTCGTGTGTAACGCTTCGCTCACCAGCGCCGACAGCGTGTGCACCGACTTGCGAAAGTCGACCGGCTGGGATGCCAGCATCACCTTGAGGTCGGGCCGCAGCGCTATCATCGATCGCCTCTGAGCACCGACAGCACCGTGCAAAGCGTCGCAGTGTCCACTTCTCCCTCGACGCGAATGCGCGCCCCACTCACCTCGATCTCGACCACCCCACAGGCCATGGTCGGCGGCGCGGTCACCTTCAAGGGCCTCGCTTGCGCCGACGCTGCGAGCTGGCCGCTCTCGGCGCCAATCTGGATCGGCACGAAGCTCGGCGCCTTGCCGGCCATTGCCGTAATCTGGCGTCGCCACACCGTGAGCAGCCCGCGGGAAACGCCGTTGCGCCGCGCTACCTCGGAGATGTTCGTGCCTTCCTCAAAACTCTCCGCCACGATCCGGGCCTTCTCCTCGCCCGTCCATCGTCGCCGCCGGCGCTCCCCGGTGATCACCTCGACACGACGATAGGAGTCACCTTCCTGCCTGGCATCAAGCATGGCATTTACCATCGATCCACCTCCTCCGAGCAACTCATGCCAGGCTCTATCGCGCGTAAGCCCAGGGTGGGCTAGGTGGGGGCCTCATGCCGGTTACGCTGAATACGAGCACGTATTGTTCGAACAACCGCACGGCCATCCGGCCGCCGAGGCTGCGGGGAAGCCGCTGCACCGAGGCAGGATCGGTCGTTACGTCCAAGATCTGACGCGAGCCCAGATCGAGGAATTCGAGCAGATCGCCGAAAGTGAGCTGAGCCGACTTGGGTATCTGTCGGCTCCCCGCCTGTCTGGCGACGCGTGAGCCGCCCGCGCTGTTCCGCCGCGCCTCGTGGACTGCCACGAAGCTATCTTGCGCTGCTCGTCGGCCAGACCATTTCGCTGCTGGGCTCTAATGTAACCTTGCTGGCGCTGCCGCTAACCGCAATCACGTTGCTGGACGCGGGACCGGCGCAAACGGGGCTGCTGTTGGCCTGCGGTCGAGCGCCGTACCTGGTGGTGAGTCTGTTCGCCGGGGTCGTCGTGGACCGCCTCCCGCATCGGCGGATCCTTTTGACCGCCAATCTGGTGATGGCGGCGACGCTGGCCACAATTCCCTTGTTCGCCAACCTTGGACATCTTGGACTGGTTCAGTTGTACACGACGAGCATGCTGGTTGGGGTTGCCGCAGTGATCGCTGACGTGGCTTATCTGGCGTGCATACCCACCCTGCTAGATCGCTCACAGCTGGTTCGGGCACAGAGTTCATTGGAGCTCAGCCAAGCGGGCGCGATGGCAGCAGGTCCGTTCCTGGCCGGTTGGCTCGTCAACGAATTCTCTGCCCCGACCGCAATACTGGCGGACTCGATTTCATTTTTGCTTGCCGCCGCGTTGCTGTCTCTGGTGCCCCTGCGTAACGCTGGGTGCTCGGAGGCCGCGCCGAGAGCAGTGCTCGGCCAAGTCGCCGAGGGTTTGGTAAGCCTGTTCGGCAATCCGGTTTTGCGGGCAGTCACGTTGGCGAGCGGCACATTCATCTTTTGGCACAACGCGTATTCTGCGGCGTTTCTGCTGCATTTGACCAAGGATCTCGGGTTTGACAGCCGGCTCGTCGGCATGGCGCTCGGCATCGGTGCGCTTGGCGGTGTGGTCGGTGCGGCTAGCTCACCGCGGGTGGGCCGGGCGATCGGCCTCGGCCCAACTTTAATGATCGGTTTGGCGGTGAGCGCCGGCGGAATGAGCTTGGCGGCCCTGCTCACCCAGCCCTGGTGGGCCGCAGTGGCATGCGTGACCCTCTCTCAATTCATGCTGTGGATCGGCCAAGGGATCTACAACGTGCAGCAGGTTCCCATTCGATATGCGTTGGCCCCGCCGCACTTACAGGGCCGGATCAATGCGAGTATCCGCAGCGTGGTGTGGGGACTGGCCTCATTGGGGGCGCTCGCCGGCGGCGCGGTCGCTGCTGCGACGAGCCTGCGCACCACGTTGCTCGCGAGCAGCGTGCTTGGCATGGCCTCCATAGTGTGGATTTGGCCGCTGCGCCAGGCGCGCAGCTTGCGTCTATGACCGCGACGGACTGGCTCATGGACATCAAAGAATTTGGCGATCTTGATCGGCAGCCTGGGCGGCTAATGGTTTGGCGGATCAACGTCACCGAGCCGATCAGCTGGCGGGCTGACCCGCGCCGCCCGTCCTATGTGCAAGAGGAACATCTTCGCTCTGCGGACGATGGCCGACCGGGCTGGCTCGGCGCAGCATTCGAGTTGCCAGGCGAGCTCAATGCCGCTGCGCTGACCAAAGCGATCCTTGGCTGGGTCGATCGGCACGAGGTATTACGCAGCCGATTGGCCAAGGATGGATCGGCAATGCGTCGCGCCACGATTGATCCAGGCGCTGCAGCGCTTGAGCAAACCGTGGTGAGTGACTGCGCCGATAGCGGCGAAACTGCTCAGCTGCTCGAAAAACTGTTTGACGCGGAGACCAACCCGCTGCGCTGGCCGGCGTACGTCTTCGTGACGATCAGCCGGCCGACATCCACGAGCCTCCTGCTCGCCTCCGACCACTCTGTTAGCGATGCCTACTCGATGGCCTTGGTACCGTATGAGATCCACGAACTGTACACAGCCGCGATCCGTCGAGTGGAACCCCAGCTGGCGGCGGTGCACAGCTATCTGGATCACGCCGAGGCCGAACGAGAGCGATTGACCGATCTAACCGATGACCATCCTGCTATCTGCCATTGGCGCGAGCTGATCGCGGCGAACGGCGGTCAATTGCCGGACTTTCCGCTATCATTCGATACGCCGGAGAAATCCTTGCAGCGGAGCGGAAAAATGTGGCTGCTCGATGCGGCTGGCGCATGCGAATTCGATCGCGGCTGCAGGTCCCAGGGCGGAAACGCGGCGACGGGAATTTTCGCCTGTCTGGCGCTGGCAGGAAAGACACTGGCGAACCAACGACAATTCCACGCCGTTGCACCCTTTCACACCAGGTACGATCTGCGATCGATGCGTTCGGTTGGATGGTATGTCGGGATGAGCCCGGTGAGCTTCCGGGTGGCCGATACGTTGCCGGAAATCCTGAACGCCGCCCGGTTCGAACTCAAACGCGCCAAGAAAACGGCTCAGGTGCCATTTTCAAAGGCCATGGAGCTGCTCGGCACCACACTGCGCGACCGTTTCATGGTATCCTATATGGACAATCGGACGGTGCCCGGATCGGACCGCTGGCCCCATTGGCGGACGCGATTTCTGATTAGCCGTAGCTCCGATGCGTGCGAGACATACCTATGGATCAGTCGCTGGCAGGACGGAATTTCCGTGAACTTCCGCCACCCTGGTACAGCCACCGCGCGAAGTGCGATGGACAACTATCTTGCTGAGGTGGCCGCGCAGGCCCATCTGATCAGCGGCGCCCGTCCGCTACCGCGGCTCTCAATCGACTGACAGGATGGCCGAGAGGTTAGCGTTCTTGACCAAGAACCGCTCGCGTTACGATCACGATCATTCGGGTGACCGGAAGGGAGCTAAATTAAGGAGCCGAGAGCGCCATCTGCTCCGAGGCGGGCGCAAGCATAGGCCCTATCTGCTCTATCTTTTGGTTCGGGCGACTTTCTCGCGCGTGGCTTTGCGAGCGATCAAGATGATCCTCGCCAGAGGCCAAGTCGACACAATTCTTGCTCCGGACAGCAACGTGCGTAGTGCCGACCAGGATTTCGGGTCTACCACCAGCCAGATATTGCGATCAATTGCGAGTTAGCATCCTCACATCCATGCCTTTCTTGCATTGAGCTAGCGATGGCACGGTCATTGCAAGTCTTCGTTCAATGAATGGATTCGCCCCCACACGGCAGGCGTTGATTTTACGGGATCATGCGCTGATGCAGGCATATTCGTGCATGAAGGCGCAGAGGCTCATCGACGATGCTTTGTGCCAGCGACGTATCACGGAATACAAGCTGCAGCCGATGAGCGGCGACGAACTCGCTATCCAACGCCCCACTGGCGATTGACTTGGGCTGGAGACGAATGTTTCGGCATGACGGAACAATAGCGGTGGAAAGCGCGTAATTGAAGTGGCGCATCTTAAGGATCTACGAGAACTGATGCAGCTGCTTTGGCATTTGTTCGAAGCAGTGAACCGCCTTCCGAGGGGGCCAGAGCATACAGCAGCAGTTCGGACGATTAAGCGCTTTGAGCGTCGGCTGGCAGTATTGGTTCAGGCATCTGAGAAAGCTCGAGCTGCTCGCCCCGGAGTCGCGAGCCGTGCCGCCCCGCCAAACAAATGATCGTCAAACGATAATAGTATTTATCGAAGGTACCTAAGTGCGCTATCGCCAAGGCCTGCATAGCGACCGAGACGGGAACGTGAGGCTTGCAGCATCCATTCGCGCGGTGATCGGCCGTCCTGCGGCGCTGCGCCGCAGAGAATCCGAGGCAGGTCTTCCGGGGAATGACGACCAGGGCCGGATGTGATAGGCGCTAGAAGCGTGTATTCTTAAGCAATACATCACCTTCCACAGCGCGGGGATAATGAGCCGCCACTTCGAATGACGGCAATAGATCAAGAATAGCCTGCAGCGACAGCTGACCTTCGTAGAGCTCTCGGTCGCTATACTCCGTGTACACGAAGCGCGTATTGCTCAAGGTCTGCATGCCGCCTGCAATGACGTCGGCCTCCGCGCCTTGGACATCCATCCAAATGAAGTCAACCGTGTTCAGCTTAGCCTCGCTGCACCAATCGTCCAGCCGCCGGGTTTCAACCGAGAACGGGCGATCGAACCGAACCCAATCATACTCGGTAAGATGGTTTTTCGGTCGGCGTATCGAGCCGGAGAGATCCCATTCTTTTGCTTCTCCATCTGCATTGCTTGGATGGAAATCGATCGTCCCGTTTCTATCACTGATCGCGATTTCAAGCAGCTGCACCTTATCGAGGGAAAGGCCCAACTTCTTCTTGAAGCGCGCGATCGCCCGAGGGTCCGGCTCGAAGCAGTAAAGCTGAGCTTGTGGGCACAGGGTAAGAAACTGTTGCGTATCGGTTCCGTCATTGCAGCCGATATCCAAGATGACCGGATCGGGCTTCTGAAGAAGTGAAACGATATGCTGATGTACTTCTACAGACGACACAGGTTGTTTTCCTATTGGCGCGGAGATCGGTTGGATTCGCCATCAACTTCGCAATCACACGCCAGACGCTTCGGCACAACGTATATCAACGTATATAATCCATATGCCGGTCCCAATCGCCTTGATCCATCAGCGCTATGCAGCGCCGTCGACGCAAAACAGCCCGGCCGTATAGTTTTCCTTTAGCCAGTTCGTACGAGCAGCTTTGCTCGCAGGGCCGACAAGGAAGAGCCGTGAAAAAGATAGGGAAGGAGACTGTCGGCGCTTGATTGCTATCCCATTCGTGGGCCGTGATCGGCCTGATCTTGTTGCGCCGAGCGTGCACGACCTTGATCCATGCGCGTGACGGTAAACTCATATTTTGACGAGAAGCAATGTCAGGTTGGCAACAGCTTGGCGAGCTGTGTACACAAAAACGTTTGCTTCCCGACGAATGCACGAGCGGGCCAAGCGAGAGATTCAGCACGATTGCAGGCAGATCGCTCGGCTCATCTTTGGCCTGGCTCTTGCAACAATGAGGCTGCTCAAAAGGCGCCCATTGTCAACTCGTTCAAATGCTCAGGAGGCCTACATGAATTTCCGTCCGCTTCACGACCGCGTCGTGGTCAAGCGCATCGACGCTGAAGAGAAGACAGCTGGCGGCATCATCATTCCCGACACAGCCAAGGAAAAGCCCTCGCAGGGCGAAGTCGTCGCGGTTGGCCCAGGCGGCCGTGACGAGACCGGCAAGTTGATTCCGATCGACGTAGAGGTCGGCGATCGCGTGCTGTTCGGAAAGTGGTCAGGGACCGAGGTGAAGGTCGACGGTCAGGAGCTGTTGATCATGAAGGAGAGCGACATTATGGGCGTTCTCACCGATGTGTTTTCCAAGAAAAAAGCCGCCTAGTCCCAGCCCTCCACATCCACTCCGCCCTTGACAAACGCCTTGCCCGGGCGCGTCGAAGGATGAGAAACTGAACTGAGGAAATTCGATTATGTCAGCCAAGGAAGTCAAGTTCGGCGTAGAAGCGCGAGACCGCATGTTGCGCGGTGTCGACATTCTCGCCAACGCCGTGCAGGTCACCCTCGGTCCGAAGGGCCGCAACGTGGTGCTCGAGAAGTCGTTTGGCGCTCCCCGCATCACCAAGGACGGCGTCGCCGTCGCCAAGGAGGTGGAGCTCGAGGAGAAGTTCGAGAACATGGGTGCCCAGATGGTGCGCGAGGTCGCGGCCAAGGCAGCGGACGCCGCCGGTGACGGCACCACCACCGCGACCGTGCTTGCGGCTGCCATCGTGCGCGAGGGCGCCAAGTCGGTCGCCGCCGGCATGAACCCGATGGATCTGAAGCGCGGTATCGACCTCGCGGTCGAAGCCGTCGTTGCGGACCTCCAGAAGAACTCGAAGAAGGTCACCTCGAACGAGGAGATCGCCCAGGTCGGCACCATCTCCGCCAACGGCGACGCCGAGATCGGCAAGTTCCTCGCCGACGCCATGAAGAAGGTCGGCAACGAGGGCGTCATCACGGTCGAGGAAGCCAAGTCGCTCGAGACCGAGCTCGACGTCGTCGAGGGCATGCAGTTCGACCGCGGCTACATCTCGCCCTACTTCGTCACCAACGCCGACAAGATGCGCGTTGAGATGGAGGACGCCTACATCCTGATCAACGAGAAGAAGCTCTCCTCGCTGAACGAGCTGCTGCCGCTGCTCGAGGCCGTGGTGCAGACCGGCAAGCCGCTGGTCATCGTCGCCGAGGACGTCGAAGGCGAGGCCTTGGCCACGCTCGTCGTGAACCGCCTGCGTGGCGGCCTGAAGGTCGCGGCCGTCAAGGCTCCGGGCTTCGGCGATCGCCGCAAGGCCATGCTGCAGGACATCGCGATCCTGACCGGCGGCCAGGCCATCTCGGAAGACCTCGGCATCAAGCTCGAGAACGTCACGCTGCAGATGCTCGGTCGCGCCAAGAAGGTGATGATCGACAAGGAGAACACCACGATCGTCAACGGAAGTGGCAAGAAGGCCGACATCGACGCCCGCATAGCCCAGATCAAGGCGCAGATCGAGGAGACCACCTCGGACTACGACCGTGAGAAGCTGCAGGAGCGCCTCGCCAAGCTCGCAGGCGGCGTCGCGGTGATCCGCGTCGGCGGCGCGACCGAGGTCGAGGTGAAGGAGCGCAAGGATCGCGTTGATGACGCGATGCACGCGACCCGCGCGGCTGTCGAGGAAGGCATTCTCCCGGGCGGCGGCGTCGCCCTGCTCCGGGCCTCCGAGCAGCTCAAGGGCCTGCGCACCACGAACGACGACCAGAAGACCGGCGTCGAGATCGTGCGCAAGGCGCTGTCCTGGCCGGCCCGGCAGATCGCGATCAACGCCGGTGAAGATGGCTCGGTCGTGGTCGGTAAAGTCCTGGAGAAGGATCAATACCCTTACGGCTTCGACGCGCAGACTGGCGAGTACAGCAACCTTGTCTCCAAGGGCATCATTGACCCGACCAAGGTCGTGCGCATCGCGGTCCAGAACGCCTCCTCGGTGGCGGCGTTGCTGATCACGACGGAAGCGATGGTTGCCGAGCTGCCGAAGAAGATCGCGCCCGGTCCCGCGATGCCTCCGGGCGGAGGCATGGGCGGCATGGACTTCTGATCCCTCCTCTCAAAAGGATCGACAGGCAGAACCCTGGCAGCAATGCCAGGGTTTTCAACTTCGGGCAAACTTGCAACCACACCGCCATTGTCAGGCTGAGTTGGATCGGCAGTTGGCCCCGAGAAGCACAACGGCCGAAGCCATCCAGCCGTTTATATCAGCGACGCTCCGACCCAGCCCAAGATGGCTAGTCTGACTTTTCTCCCGGCGCCGCTCGGCTTGAAAATGAATCGGGCTCCCACATGGATTTCCGGGGCTGCTGAACCGGAATCCGCAACCGCTGTTCCCAAATTGGCTCCCTTCGCGGCATGGTTCCAAAGTAAGCGGCAAAGAGACCCCGTCTGGCGGAGTGGGTAAGCGATCGGCTATCGGCTGCTGAGTTTGTGAGCCGATGTGAGCTTCTATGTCTGCGCCTAGTTCTGGAACTAGAACCTTCCATATGATCGAAGCGGTTGCCGAGCGTCTTGAGGGAGCGCCGCGGCAGCTTCGCCGACGCTGGTCGGACGAGTTTAAGGCGCAAGTTGTGACAGAGGCGCTGGAGCCTGGCGCGAGTGTCTCGGCGATCGCCCGCCGGATTGGCATTCACCCGTCGCAGCTGTTCGCCTGGCGCCGTGATGCTCGGGCAGAGCGACATTGTCCCGCGCGGCACTCGAGTTGCGAGGGTGTGGTGGTGTCTGCGGCAGGCGCAGTGATCGAAATTGCCATTGGCGAGGTGATCGTGCGCGCCGGCGTGGACGTCGACGAGGCGCAGTTGCAGCGGGTGATCCGGGCGGTGCGTTCGGCATGATCCCCTCCGGCGTGAAGGTGTTCCTGGCTAGCCATCCAGTCGACTTCCGCAAGGGTATCGATGGCCTTGTTGCGCTGGTACGCGATGCCGGCTCAGATCCGTTCGATGGTTCGCTTTATGTGTTCCGCGCCAAAAGAGCCGACCGAATAAAGATCGTATGGTGGGATGGCTCTGGCGTGTGCCTTTATTTAAAACGGCTTGAGAAGGCGAGGTTCTGCTGGCCGCGGATCGGACATCATCGGGTGCAGCTGAATGCTGCGCAGTTGATGGCCCTGGTCGATGGGATGGACTGGAAGCGGGTCCGGACCGCGGCGGTCAAGCCGCCGGAGATTGTTGGGTAAAAGCACTGCGGCGAAGTGAATCAGTGAGCTGAAAGGGCAAGAGAACAGGGGCAAAATGTGCTCTGGTAGGCCCAATGATGCCGCCCGATCTCAACCTCCCAAATGACGTGGAGATGCTAAAGGCCATGGTGCTTGCCATGGCCGAGAAAGCGGCCCGCGCCGATGCTCTGGAGAGTGAGGTCGCCGATCTCAAGGCCTGCAACGCCGATGCCGATGCGCGCATCGAGCGACTGACACAGATCCTGAAGGCCTTCGACCGCGCCCGGTTCGGCCGACGATCGGAAAAGCTCGGCTCTGCGAATGGCGACGTCGAACAGCAAGCCTTTGTCTTCGAGGAGATCGAGACCGGCATCGCTGCGATCAAGGCCCAGGTCAGCAAGGGCCGTGCGCAAGCGGATAGCAAGCGTGCACCGCGTCGGCGCAAGGGCTTTGCGCCCCATCTGGAACGGATCGAAACTGTCATTGAGCCGGAAGAGCTGGCTGAGCATGCCGGCAAGCAGAAAGTGCTGATCGGCGAGGACGTGTCGGAGCGTCTGGATGTGGTGCCGGTAAAGTTCCGTGTGATCGTCACGCGCCGTCCCAAGTATGCGTTCAAGAACGCGGACGGCGTGATCCAGGCGCCGGCCCCGGCCCATATCATCGAAGGAGGCATTTGTCACTGGGCGGTGAATACTCCCCAAATGTGGGCATCGAAAATTCCCTAGCTGGCATCCCAGCCTGAAGGGGCCGCGGCGCGCAGGCCCCACATACCGGAGCGCTGCGGCCCTTTCAGGCTTTCCGCATCCGATCCTGTCGCCGAAGCGATTCGGGGGCGGAACGGATGATCCAGCTTGGAGATCTCATTGTGATTTTGGACCTTCATCGTCAGGGCTTGTCGATCAGCGCGATCGCCCGGCGCACGGGACGCGACCCGAAAACGATCCGCAAATACATTGCGCGTGGCCTCGAGCCACCCGCCTATGGCCCGCGGCAGGCTGGCCGGCCGAGCAAGCTGGCGCCCTATCTCGATTATCTGCGTGAACGTATCGCCGCGTTCCCGGACTTGAGTGCCGTCCGCTTAACACGCGAGCTTCGGGAGCACGGCTACACTGGCGCCTATACGGCCGTGAAACGCTTCGCGGCTGCGATCCGTCCTGACCACGTACCTAAACCCTTTGAAGTGCGATTTGAGACGCCTGCCGGGAAGCAGGCGCAGGTGGATTTTGCTCGCTTCGTGAGCATCTTTACCGACGAGCCCGGCGTGACGCGGATCATTTGGCTGTTCTCGATGGTGCTCGGCCATTCGCGCTTTATCTTCGCCCGCTTCGTCATGCATCAGGACCTACAAACGCTGCTGCGCTGCCACATGCAGGCTTTTGCGGCGATCGGCGGCGTCCCGATCGAGATCCTTTACGATCGTATGAAGACGGCCGTCACAGGCGAGGATCGCGATGGTCACATCGTCTATAATCGGTCGCTCCTGGCGCTTGCACAACATTACGGCTTCCATCCGAGGGCCTGCCGACCGTATCGCGCGAAGACCAAGGGCAAGGTCGAGCGTCCGTTCAGCTACATCCGGCAGGACTTCTTCCTTGCGCGCAGCTTCCGCAATCTCGACGATCTCAACGCTCAACTCGACGACTGGCTCGCGACTGTCGCCAACGCGCGCGTGCACGGCACCACGCAGAAAGTCGTCGCTGAGGCGTTTGCCGCCGAGAGGCCCGAGCTGCAGATGTTGCCGGCAGGGCCGTTCGACGCGTTGCTCAAGCTCGAACGGCGTGTCAGCCACGACGGGCTCGTGTCGATCGGCGGCAACTATTACAGCGTCCCCGACCGTACCCGCCGCATTGTCGAGGTGCAGCAATTGCCCGATGTAATCCGCATTCTCGATCAAGGCCAAATCGTCGCCGTCCATCCTGTTTTGGAAGGCCGCCGACGAACCCGTGTCGCACCCGAGCATCGCCAGGTGGTCAATCGGTCCAGGTCGCGACCTGGCGCCTCCGAAGCCCTCGTCGGTCGGACCGGCGATCACATCCCACGACGGTCGTTGGAGTTTTACCAAACTGTCGGCAAACGGCTCGCCCAATCGGGAGGCCGGCCATGACCATCCACACGCAGCCGGCAGCGATCGACAGCGTCAAGAAAAGCCTGGTCGCACTCAAGATGCCGCGCGCCCTGGAAATACTGGACACGACGCTCCGCCGCGTCGAGCAGGGTGAGGTCACATGGATCGAAGCGCTTGATCAGCTGCTGATCGAGGAGCTAACGCTGCGCGACAATCGCCGTGTCAGCACCGCGCTGAGAATGTCGCGCCTGACCACCGTCAAAACGCTCGCCGGCTTCGACTTCGCATTCCAGCCGTCCCTCGATCGCAATCGTATCCTGGCTCTTGCCGAATTGAAGTTCATCGACCGCGCAGAGGTGGTCCATCTGCTTGGGCCACCCGGCACCGGCAAGAGCCATCTCGCGACCGCGCTCGCGGTCGAGGCCGTGAAGGCTGGAAAGAGCGTCGCGTTCGCCACGCTCGCCGATATCGTCACCACCCTTGCAAAAGCCGAGCGCGAAGGCTCTTTGCGTGAGCGCCTACGGTTCCTTGCCCGCGCCTCCCTCCTTGTCGTCGACGAAATTGGTTACCTTCCAGTCGTGCCCGGCGGCGGCAACCTGTTCTTCCAGTTGGTCAATGCGCGCTATGAGAAAGGCGCGATGATCTTGACTTCGAACCGCGGATTCGCCGAATGGGGCGAAGTTTTTGGCGATCCTGTCGTTGCCACGGCATTGCTTGATCGCCTGCTTCACCACGCCGTTGTCATCCAAATCGAGGGATCGAGTTATCGGCTCCGGCAGCACGCCGCTCTGGTGCCGGAAAACGTCCGCTCGCGCCCACTCGCAAACCCGCCGCAGCCCAAGCGCCGCGGCCGCCCGCCTGGAAAGGCCAATGACGATCCCGATGCCGGCTGATCCCCGAAACCAAAGTCGTCGCCGTCACCTAGGGAAATTTGGAAGCCCATTCTCACGGAAAGTTCGCCGCCCGTTGACAGCATTCCGACGGAAGCGCTTTTGGCCCAGATCGCCGTCGCCAAATATGCCGACGGCCTGCCGCTCTACCGGCAGGAGGCGATCTACGCCCGCGACAAGGTCGAGCTAGACCGCCAGTTGATGGCGCAATGGATGGGCAAGCTCGGCTTCGAGCTGGAGATCCTGGCCGACTACATCTTCAGCGAGGTCAAGAAGGCCGAACGGGTCTTTGCCGACGAAACCACTTTGCCGACGCTCGCTCCGGGCTCCGGATCGACGAAAACGGCCTATTTGTGGGCCTATGCCAGGGATGACCGAACGTTTGGCCGCGACGGTCCCCCGATGGTGGCTTATCGCTTCGAAGACAGCCGCTCCGGCGAATGCGCGGTCCGGCACCTCAATGGTTATCGCGGCATCCTGCAGGTGGATGGCTATGCCGCCTATAACAAGCTCGCGCGATCCGATCGCGGCAATGATGGCATCACATTGGCTGGCTGCTGGTCACACTGCCGGCGCAAGTTCTACGAGTTACATGTTGCAGGGAGCTCAGAAGTGGCAACGGCGACGGTCGAGCGGATGGCGAAGCTTTGGCAGGTCGAGAAGACCGTGCGCGGTCAAAGCCCCGACGCACGCGTCGCCGCGCGCCAGCAAGCCTCCGCGGCGATCGTCGCAGATCTCTTCGACCTCTGGCAGCAGACCTTGCGGCGGATCTCCGGCAAATCAAAACTGGCTGAGGCGATCCGCTATGCCGTCTCGCGCCGCGCCATCTTCGAGCGCTTCCTGGCCGACGGCCGCATCGAGCTCGACTCCAACATCGTCGAACGCGCCATCAGGCCACAAACAATTACGAGAAAGAATAGTCTCTTCGCTGGCAGCGACGGCGGCGGACAAACCTGGGCGACTATCGCAACACTGCTGCAGACGGCGAAGATGAACAACATCGATCCGTTCGCCTGGCTCGCCGTAACGCTTCAGCGTATCGCCAACGGTTGGCCGAGCAGCGAACTCGACGCGCTTATGCCATGGAACCACGCCGCCTGACGGCCTCAGCTTGCCGCTTACGTTCCAAACACGGAGATACCGTGCGAACCACTGGGCGCAGAAGCCGCTCGGAATGAAGTCAAGTCCCGCGTGTGGTAGGCGGTCGCGTTCCGGCCCATAAAGAGGTTCAGTGCTCTCGGCGCGCCAATCGGTCCGAAAATCAAACGCCTAGAATTTACGACCGTTCGCATTTTACTTGCCGATCGCTCGTTGTTTGTAGATCAAGCTAACTTGTTCATCGAACGACTTAACGGCAACTTTCGCCGATGGTAGCCGTAGATCCGAACATCTTCGCGGATCTGCTCGCTGACCGAGCGCACGATACGTTTCTTCCGCCAGTTCCTGTTGAGATCGATCGGAATGGAATTGCCTCGAGGAACGACAAGAAGATCGTTCCGTTCGTTCAAGTAGACATCGTACATTGAAGTCCTCGCTCCAGGTCAACATAAGCCGAAGCCCCAGACCTTTGGTGACTTGGACGACACAGTCTCAAGAAAGCCGAACAGGGTGCTTTGCTCTCGGAACGCCTAGGCTGGCAGGGACGAATTCTGCTTCATCTAGGCAACAGGGACGAAGCTGAAAAACACTTCAGACTAGGCACCGTCTCGATCGGCGGGAGTCGGAGGCCTCGGCTTGGGTTGTTTTAAGCTCGTCGTTCCTAATGGTGCCGACCTATGCAACTAGCCGTGGCTTTCCGTGCTGCTTGCTTTCTAGTGATCCGGCTGGCGTCTATAACCTAATATCTGTTTCTGGGCTCAGTTGGCATTATCCTGCCCCTCATTTCGGGAGACCCCTTTTTGAAATGAAGGAAGTTACAGACATCATAACATTCTACGTCATTCAAGCGGAAGCCATACGACGATATGTGGTTCACCAGAAAGACCGGATCGAAAGCGAACGCCTTGAACCCGTTGGAACAATCTAATCGAACATAGTCATCCGTGCGCGCCACCCCCTTAACGGTGATGCCACAAAGGTCATAGTATTCATGGCGAGCCACCGTTGCCGTCTCGCTCGTCGAAAAGAGCGACAAAGCTAGATCAAAAGGCGCTTTACAGACCAGCGACAGAAATTCCATCGGCGCATCCATCGTGCCAATGAAATTAAATGGCAGTATGCAGAGCACCTTTCCATCATATCGGCGCATTATCTCGTCGATTAACCGCGTTCTTTCGAAGAATTTTCTGGCTTCGCAGCGGATAACCGCTCCTCTCCGATTTTTTAACCGACGCATACGAGGTGGATTTATTTCAATGCCAAGATAATCATTGTCATCGTTCTTAATGCCGATAAGGCGGTAGCCACTACAACCTACTTCTATGATCAGCTTGTAGTGGGTCTTGCACAGGAGATCGAGGTAAAATAGTCTCTCACGACGATGAAATTGCCGCACCTCGGCAGTGAAGTAGCTCGGACGCATGAGACGTACGCCTTCATCGCCTAGGTAGATCGCTCGATTGACTTGCTGGGATCGGAGCGCGGAGGAGTTCACCGGTGCCTCATATCATCTCTTGCGGATGAGACGTAAAGCCTACGGCATCGTCGTCCCATCGCCGTAGTCAATTCGTCGCTCAGCATTTTCGCGGCTGATGCCATATCCCCGACCGTCTGCTCGGGGCAGATGAGGTCCACCACTGTACCGGGCGGCGTCCAACTCTCGGGCAGGTCGGTTACGTCAATGGTAATAAGGTCCATCGAAACGAAGCCGACGATAGGCGCACGACGACCATATATGAAGACATGCCCTCGATTACCCAGAGTACGCGGAAATCCATCTGCATAACCAATCGCGGCGGTCGCGACCCGCATCCGCTTCTTTACTGTGTAGGACCTGAAGTATCCGATCGCTTCCCCATGCTCGACTTTACGGCATTGAATAATTTGCGTTCGCAGATGAACAACTTGCATTGGCTTGAAATCGGGATCCTCGGACGTCGAGAAGCCGAAAATTCCTCCACCCGATCTTACGAGGTCAAAATGAAACTCACGTCCGGCGAACAATCCGGCCGAATTCGATAGGGAAAGATGCGCATTCGGGAATAAGTGGGAAAGTCTGCGAAACCGATTCAGTTGTTGGAGACAAATCTCGTCTCGCCACTCTGCACAGGCGAGCTGACTCATGAACAGCACGACAGGCAATTCAGATAATCCGCTTCTATTTTCGGCGATTGCGCGCAACTCATCAATGGAAAACCCCAATCGAGACAGGCCAGTGTCGACATGAATTCCTGCGGGCAGCGCGCGATTGCGAAGTCGGCAATGCCGAAGCCAGGCCTCCAATTGTTCCCTGCTGTTGAGGATCGGCAGCAAATTGTGCTGCTCGGCCGCCAGCTCCATGCCCGGCAAAGCGCCGTAGAGCATATAGATCCTTGCCGATGATGGCAGCACATCGCGCAGGGCGACGCCCTCCTCCACATCAGCGACGAAAAAATGCGCGCAGCCGAGGGAAGCCAGGAAGGGCGCTATACGTGTCGCGCCAAGACCGTAGGCATCAGCCTTGAGGACGGCGCCGCAAGCGCTGCGAGGCGCAAGCCCCTGGCACTTCCGATAGTTGGCTTCAATGGCGCTGAGATCAACAATCATGGTCGATCTCGACGTCTCGCGAACGGACTCTACAGGTTTATGATAGGGATAGGCTTCGAGACCAATCGGCATATGTCATCTCATCACGCCACGCCGACGACAATCAATGGTGAGAATACAGTGATCGAATTGCCTCTTCCGCGCACGCGGGCCCAAAACGAAACCCGTTACCTCCACCGCCGCCAACGACATACAGGCCGGCGACATCTTGAGCTGGGCGAGAGAACGGGACACCATCGTCAGAATAGCAGTCGCAAAACACACGCGCTGATGCGATCGCGGGAATGTCAGGAGAAAACCATTTTGTCAGGATTGCGTTGGCGCGTGCGAGATCATCCGAACTGACGTGCAGCCCGCCGGTGTCAGGTCTCACATCCCATTCGTGCGAGGTGAAACTGAACAACCAATACCCCTCTTCGATCATAGGGATCAGGAACGCATAGTCATCGAACAAGCCGACCATTGGACAGTTCGTTGTAGGGCGCGCCGCCAAGTGAAGCGCGACGACCTTTTTAACTCGCAATCGCGGCCCCTCCGCTAAATGCGCGCGCAACGGTGACTCTGGCAGCCATGGACCGATTGCCAGAACGGCCCGCCTCGCCGAGAGTTCGCTATCATCAGATGTCTGAAGACTAATATGGCTCGGTCTTTGCCGTATCCGTGCAATCGATGTGCGCTCCCGTATCGAAGTTCCGACAGCCTTGAGCCGTTGGGCCAGATCCCGAACAATGGAATTGACTGGGCAGTAAGACCCCCGATCCAGCGCCACGACCATATCGCCGGGAATCAAAAATTGCGGCAGCGATAAAAGCCTCTCCCTCAGCGCAAAAGAAGTCGATGGGGCGGTGCCGACCACACAGCTCATTCGCGTGAGTTCTTCCGGATCGCGCGTCAACCACAATACGTCGCAGTCTCGACCGCTGGGCCACCCATGGGGATAGATCTCTCGCCAAATCTTTGAACCACGATTGAGGAGGCTTCTTTCCTTTTCATTACGACCGATGTTGATTTGGATTCCCGGGGCAAACCCACTGGCACCAGACCCAACGGTCTCTCGATCGAAGATCACGATTCTATCCCGGGGCCGGCTATTCGCTGCAATGAAGGCGGCACTCAGGCCCATGACGCCCGCGCCCATGACCGCCAGGTCGTAAATGCTGTCGGTCATCGAGCTCCCTCCCAGGCGATAGACAAAGCGCCCAGAATTTCGCTGCCGCGATTCTCCAAATAATGGGTTCGATGGGGCTGCAGAAACACCAGATCGCCGGCCTTGATGGCCAATTCTCCATCGTCAGTTATCACACGACCTTGGCCGCTCGTGATGCGCCAGATCTCGCAGGAAGAATGGGAATGAGGCGTCGACACAGCGAACGGATCTAGCCGAAATTCGATGAGCTCGACGGGACAAGGGGTCCGGGATTCGCCGATTTCTTCAACGTGCTGCAAGACGACACCGGGGCTATAGATCGTCATGTCGCCCAGGGCCATCAACCGTGCATTCTTCATGGCAAACTCCGAAAGATCCAGTTGTCGTGGCAGACTTGTTCGCCGGTCAGCAGGCCCTCTCGAAGCCAACGCTACTCCACTCGATGACGCCGGTTCCCGGCGCGCAATCGTAGGCGACGCGGCCGATGATTGAATTGAGGATTTGCGAAGCGCGCCAAGGAACCAGGCTTAGATTTGTATCGGCAATGCCACGTTGAAGGCGTGCGCCATTCTGGACGTACAAACGGCACTTTTCGGGACCGTCAAAACGAGCCGAGAACTCCTTGTCGACTACGATTTCTTGAGAGCCACCCGGAGCATTCAAGACCTTGAGCCGACCTGCGATCGGCTCAAGAAACGATGGGATTTCGGTGCGGTAGCCTGTGGCTAAGACGACAATGTCTGCGACATGTTGTGAAGAAGTGCCTGTCTTCCGCTGACGCAAATCCAAGCGAAAGGGAGACATGCCCCGCAAGTCTTCGGCCGTGGTGTCCACGTATACCTTTACGTGCGCGGGGTAGGACTGTCTATGAACCTCGCGGTCGTACAGCGTATTGTAGATAGCGCGCAGCGTCGAGCAGTTCACGCCATCGCTCGCCAACGATTGTCGCTCAAGAGTTTGCTTCCGGGCGGCTTCACTCTGGTCAAAGAACCAGTCACCATGTTGCGGAAAGAACCATTCATTGACGAAAGGACTGTCTTCGAGCGCAAATATGCTTGCGCGGCGCGTCACCCAGGTCAGGGTTCCCAATGGACCGCATGCACCACTGAGGAGATGAAGGAATATCTCAGCCCCGCTTTGGCCGCCGCCTACGACCACGACACGCTTGCCGGAAAGCTCACGTCGCCGCAGGAGAAGGGTACTCCCGTGAAACACCTCGTTTGGCGGCGCATTCCTGCCCCACTCAGGAACAGACGGTACCCTGCCCACGCCAAGCACAATCGTACCGGTTTGGTACTTGCGGCAATTCGTTATGATATTAAAGGCCTCGCCGCGCAGTTCGACTGCGCTCACGTGCTCGCCGAATTGGATGTTCGCCAGCTTCGCCGCTGCCCAGCGCAAATAGTCCTCAAATTCACTACGAGTAACAGACGCCAGCCCCCGAACAATAGCTTGATAAAGTCGCTTCTTATCATGCAAGTAGGCGAGGAAACTGTATGCACTCGTCGGATCAGCCGGTGTGACCAAGTCCTTTAGCGGGCTGGTTTGCATGACGGCACCTGCCAAAAGCAGACCGGGATGCCACTTTACCTTCTCTGAGCTCTCAAGGACGTTCAACGAAATGTCCAGAATCGGAGCCGCAAGCGCTGCCAGACTCAGATTAGCCGGCCCCGCACCGATCGCGATGACGTTATAGCTGTCGGCGTGCTTCAGCATCCCATGATCCCTACAAGGAGCCAGTCAATGTTCTCGGCTGCCCGAGAAAACTTGAGTTGCAAGAAGGACTGCATTCGCGACGATAAGCACCATCATGGTTATAAGCAGATTATCGAAGCCGCCGGCCTTCACGATTTGCCCTGCGATGCATGGAAATCCGAATAGGCCAATGAAGTAGGAGAGCGTGAAGACTTGAGAGGCAATAGCCAACGACGTGCCTTCCGTGTCAGCAATGTACACGACCATACTGTTCAGGGTCGAATAGCTGAGACCGTATCCCAGCGCGAACATCATTGTTCCGATGATGTAGTTCGCCGTACTGCCTACATTCACGAAGAGGATGAATAGCCCTCCGATAGTGCATATGCTGAGAACCGCGGCTACGCGCTCAAGGCGAAACTTTCCAATTATCGGCGCCACAGCGAACCGCATGAAGACGGCTGTCAGCGTGAAAACAAGAAAGAATGTGTCGGCAGACTGCGATCGCGATGCAGCATAGAGCGTTTGGAATGTGAAAAGACCGGCGAAGACGCATGCCCCAAGGCCGATCATGATGATCGGATATCGCGTGTTCGATTTGAGGGCTTTTAGCACGCCTTCCACGTTGAGACGTACAGTTGGCAGTTTGGTCTGAGGAGCGTGCGCCAGCCCCCTACCGGCGAACTCCAAGAACGTCGCGCCAACGAGACATGCAGCCGCAAATAGGGCGTACACCGCAATGTAGGATCCCGCAGTCACCGCGACGGTGCGCGCGAGAGGAGAAGCAAGCCCGATACCCAGCATTTGAGACCCGGAAAGCAAGGTCAAATACTTGATACGGGCTTCAGCCCGCACGTGACCCAGGACTTGAAGCGGCGCCAGCATATAGAAGCCAGACCACCCAATGCCGAGAAGAAGTCCTCCGACGTACGCGAAGAGCGTTAAAGTTGACGCTAATGCGAAAGATATCATCGCGGCCGCCATCATCACTGCGGCCACGGTGATAGTTCGCATTAAGCCAAGTGAATCTGCGATCCGGCCGACCATTAGCGAACACAGTATCGTTGCGATCGTACCGGTCGAGATAACGGCTCCGGCGGTCGTGGCGCTTTGCTGAATGGACCGCAGGGCGTCCACGAGAAAGAAGCTCGAGCCATAGGATGCGGCCAAGCTAATACTACCAAGCATGAAAGGAATGGAGACTTCTAACGGCATTGCACTGGGCAGCTTCTCGGCAGGAACGATGTTCGCGACTGTCACGCTGCAATCCTTCCGGGAAGGCATCGTTCAATATCTGAAACCGCCAACCTGCGCCCATCGATCTTCGGTGCCGCTCCATTTCGGTGAGGTGAAGGCGTCGAAGCGCGTGCGGCAACGGGATGGCCGCTATGACCGAGCCAACGCCATAAAGCTTCTGTTATCTTGGGCATCAGCGGCCAAGCCAGTATGCAGAGCCCCATAAGCCAGGCGTAGGCGGTCTTATGGTTCGGCGAGCCATCAAGATGATCAACCCATTCGATAAGCGGCCGCGACGATTGCGATACCCGTAGACGGTCGAGCGAAAGCGCGGCGCACTGCTTTTCGTAGAGTCGATCCAACGTAACCATCATCGCACCATCAACGTGACATCCAGCGAGAGAAGGCATCGAGTTTAGGGACTCCGTGCAGCGATCGATTGCCGCAGATATCTTGTCGAGAACCGCGTTATAGCGATCGACCAAGCGCTCTGGTACCAAGTCGGTCTCGGTTTCTTCCGGGCAGATTTCCGACAGGTACACTCTGAGGACGTCGACCGATATATTTGGAATTCGAGCGATTTCGCCTGCCCAGATCACGTGGCCGCGACTCGTAGAGAACTTCGAACCGCTCAGCCGAATGAAGTGATTGAAAAAAATTCGATCAAATGGGCGGAACGAGTTCTGACCCAAAGCGCATCCCGTAACTCCGACAAGCATCGGGATTGTGTTATCGATACCGGTACCGCCAATGAGGAACGCATTGGACTCGCGCGCAAAAGGATTGGGCTTGTGGGTGCCCTCCGTGTCCTTGTAACCGCAATAGAGAGAATGAGCGTAGAGTAAGGAGGAGTAGCTAAACAATATCTGCTGGCTGTTGAAATGTCGTGAATTCCAAGCCAGCCCGTGTAGTCCCGGTACGGTCAGCCTCATTTGCTGCCCTTTACGTGCGACGTACCGTTTCCCTATCTCCAGAAAGCTGGATTCGATGGCCGTATCGTCCCACTCCCGTAGAAGTCGGTCCTTTCCCGAAATTGAAAGGAATGCTGAAACGTTTTCCAACCATTCGACAATCCGCCCGCGCCTGGATACTGGATTCAGCGCTTCCTCGGGCTCAAAATGATGTCCACACTGTTCGCAGAAGAAGCTCCCCGCAGATGCCAGGCAAACCGGACAGGTTGCACCAAACCAGCCTCCAATGCAGAAACGCTCTTCTGGCGTGGCAGTAGAACCTGCATCGTCCACTGGTAAGCGACCTGCGAGGAAACGAAGCGAGCCCGCTGCAGATAAGGCGCCCATCAGCGCGTTGCCGACCTTCGAAAAGCGCTGCAGATTGCCGCCATACGCTGGGTCATCGAAATGATCGAAAACGACACCGACGGAGGCGAGATCTTCAACAATTCTGATATGGAAGCCATGTGCCAAGGCTGACGGGTCAATGTTCTCAAGAGCCGCTCGGACCAGGACATGGTTCTCGAAACCGTCAGTCGTCAGTCCAGAACGGACATGATGCCCCGCCCTCTTCAGGTGCTTCTGTACAACATCCATTCTGAGATATGGCCCAGCGGCATGCCCCAGATGTGCTCTGCCATTGGCGGTCAAGTTGACGGGAGATATATACACATCAACGGGATGCGTATTCGCTACATTTATCCGCGAGATCGTTGGACTTTTTTTCATAGCTGCACAGTGACTTCTATGAACACATTTCTGGAAACATCCAAACAGGTGCCAGACATCGCCGCTAGGGCGCGAAAACGCATGCGGCTTAGGGGTTATGGACGCAGTCCGGCTGCGTATTTCAAACTGGGCTCCATACGTCGAAGACCTGCAGCGTACTGTTTGAGATTTTAGAGCAGACGACGCTGTTTCGCGGGATACTCGACGTATCGCTCTACCTCAGCTCGCAACATAGGTAACCTCCTGACCAACCGCTGCTTGGATGCGATCAGTTCTGACGCCGTGAACGAAGCAAACGGCGCGCCAACTGAAAATGCGTGCTTCTTGGGCTTGTCAGAGCCTCCCGTTCGTCAACTTTCCGACATTGGTCACGAATCTCACAAGTGGGCCGGTAAAGCCGGATGAGAGCGGTCGTAGGCAGATAAGTTTCATTTTTTGCGACCATTGCAGCCAGCTGGTGATGCCGACGACTTGGGGTGGCGACCAGTCCGGACATAGCTTGTTTCCGCGGATCAACGCGTCACAGCTAATCGCTCACCATTAAATTAACCTGGGGTACGCCTGCACAACGGGCCGAGGTGCCATCCTAAACATTCCGCGCAATCCCTGGTTTAGGCGGGGGCCTTGATCCGGGATCGATAGCGCTGAGGCGCATACATTCTGTTGCATATGCCGTGGTTGGTAGCGACCGAGAGGTCAGCGAGATCATTGGAACGGATGTGGATGTCACCGAACAATACGCGGCCAGGCAGCGGTTGGAAAACACTCTTGCAGCACTGCAGGAAAGCGAGCAGCGAGTTCGCTACTACGCCGAAACGGCCTCGGACTGGCTCGGGATACCGGGCCGGATCACCTGTGCACCCGTCTTTCGGAACACGCGAGCGCTGCAGGCCTCTGGGCGGCCGAGCTCATTGGCCTGGCTCGTTGGGACGTTGCGTGCGATGTCGAGGCAGAACCCCAGAAATGGCAGCAGCATCGAGCAACGTTAGCTGCACATCTTCCGTTTCGCGATCTGATCTATCCCGTCATTCGCTCATTCAGCCACAGTACAGAATACGTGCAGCTTAGTGTGGCTGATTGTGGCGTCGGAATCGCTGAGGATGATACGGACCGTGTCTTGGATCCCTTCTTCACCACTAAATCAAGCGGTCTGGAATGGGACTTTGGATCTGCCGTTCAATCATGGAGGCTCACGGAGGGCGTCTGTCATTTGCCCGCAAGTCGGAGCCGGCTGCGACGCTTCAATTCACTCTGCCGCTGCACAGGAAAGCCATGTCGTGATTGGACGTTCTGAGTCGCCGCACGACGACAGGAAGGCTGGGGCCCGTCAAACGGTCGTCTCGTCGTCGTGAACGATGGCTCAAGGCCGATCGCTCAAGAACCTCTTCAATCCGTGCGCCCGGGCGTCGCCAATTTCGGACGGCTCGCGAGATACGGCGGAGCAAGCTTCTGTTGTCAACAGTCTGGTTCCACCCGGCTGGCGGATTGAGCGGTTCTCGATTTCCAGACCGAGCTGCCGTCATTGACCAATCGGCCCGAGATTGAAGCGTTGGCGAAGAGGTTCCGATCCTTCCGGTCCACAGGCGTTCCCACGAATTGGTGGAACGAACAGCTTTGTCTCATAGCCGCCGAACCACCGATGCCGGGACAAGCAATCTATTCGCACGCGGCGAGTTCAACGATCGTCGCCGTGTCGAGGACCCTGCCGGCAAGGTCCTTGATCAAGATCTCGTTTCCAGATTCGGCGAGTTCATTTGCCTTGGCGAGAGCTTGCTTTGCGGAGGAAACGACGACCCGGATAGCACCGTTGCCGCTTTTCGAATAAACCTGATATCCAACGCCACCCATCGCGCCTCGCTGACGAAGATCTCTAACGTTCCTACAGATCCGCGCCTAGTGCAAACGAGCCACAGCCCACACCTTCCGAACGGAACGAGTGCCAGGCGCTGGTCTGTAAAGGATCACTGGATACACCGCTTAGCCGGCGTTGTACGATTGAGAAGGCCCGTCGAAAGATGTTGATGCGTGCCTGGGTTGCCATCATCGCGAAACGCCCAGGGCGCAGCAAGCCGGTTCTGAGCGGCATCTCGCGAGGCCTCCCTTTCCGAACAAGCGCAGCGCCGCTAGCCGCTACTGACCCTGAGATGTTGTCCACCCCGTCGCCGAGAATGCTCGGAACGGAGCTTTGGCGACGATATATCTGGACCAATCAGCCGAGCTTGAAGCAGATCGATTTTCCCTCGACGGTACACTTGGCTTCTGACGAGGCTGGGACGCCGATCTGACGCTCAGTCTGTCTATTGGACTGCGGGGCAAAGCGACCGCCGCTCGATTTGCCGCTATCCTCCGCGACATCGTTCTGGCAAATCGACTCTTCTGAATGTTCCGCGCGTCAGCCTTTTCGGCCGGCCGCTGCAGGTCGCGCGCCTTCTCCCGGCAGCACTTAGCCGTTTAGGGAAGCCTCCTGCCGGTCGACCGCCGAGCGCTAAACCGAGTGATGGACGATAGAGTCCGACCTCGATGCGCCCCGCCAAGGGGCTGGGACAGCCACTGGTTGCTGCGCCTGCGAACAGAGGCAGATTGGTCACGCTTGGCAAATGGCCGCTATGGATAAGCAAGCAAGACAGTGCCAGCTGCATCCGGCACGGGTTAGAGAAGTCTCTGACTTTCGTCGATCGGCACCTGACACACGAGGCGGAGTGCCAGGCCATCTATGGTTTCTCAAAACGGAATGCGCCTTCACACCAGAGGCCACGGCGACCTGACGGTTGCTGCCGAAGACGTCCGCGGCTCCAGGTCGTAAAACTATCCGAATGCTTCACGGCGTGCCGGAGCACGAATTCTCGATGATGACGCTCGCCAGCCCCTTCACATGGACGTAATGAAACTGCAGATGATCTAGGGCGGGGTTCGTTCGCAATCTGGTGCTCAACACGCTCAGACAAATGCTGGCATGCAGCGCTGATGGACAATCCAGATCGCGGGTCAACCGCACCCGCGCCAGCATATGACGCTGTCGCAAAGCTCCTCACATTCCGCCCGCATTGCCGCTATCAACGCCCGCACGCAAAGAATGCACAAGTTCTCGCTCGACGAGATCGGCCCCTCATCAAGCGAACCTCTAACATCTCCACACCGTCAGCGTGGCTTCATCTCAGCACGTTGCCGTATGCTGAAGCGGCAGACTCGGAGCCCACATCCGGTTACCCCTAATCGCGACGTCCTGATTCTCAGGTCTCCATCGTTTCCGCGCCGGGAAAGACGGAGATCTCGGCAGAGTTGGTGAAAGCCCCGAACGCTCAGGCGACCCTTTGCGTGACAACGGTCGATATATCACGTTGGTTCGGGTTCCTGTAGCGCTCGGCAAGACTTTTGAACACCTCACCCATCTGATCTGAGCGAACAGTAAACTCCCCATAATTAGGATCAAAGAGGGTCGTCATTCCATTCGATGTCGACGTCGCGATTGAGTGTCTGCCACCTGCTGCGAAACGCAAGCTGAGCACGTACACCGATGGATCGGCCGTGATTTCGTTCACTATCTTGTTAATGCGCGAAGATGAGCCAAACCTATATCGTGTCTGTTCGTTGGATGGATGCAAACCCGCATCACTCAACATTTTGCCTCTTGCCTGAAAGTCATGAGAACCTCCTGCCCCAGCGTTTCGTAACTCAGTCTTGGCATCTTCATACTGCTTCTGCCGCACGGCCGCCGAGGCATGGTTTTGAGCACCCGGCTGCAGCGCACTCATTCGGGATGAGGGGCTACTATTGAGATCGAGCAGCCACTCCGCGGCCAACCCAAGGCAGATACCGTTAACATTGGCCTCAGGCAATTCAGCAGTCCTGTAATCGAACAGGGCACGGATCGGCCTTGCTGGAGAGGATGGATTGGAATCGGAGGACAGAGAGGATGTGCTGGAGTCGGAGGGCTCTGGACTGTAACCGTTTGCGTCTGGCCTGCTGCAGCAGCCCCCCATTTGGTCGAACGACTCACCATCTGACAGGCTCTCCTGTTGCGCGCATTCCGTAAGTGCTTGCGCAAAGCTGCCACTGTCCATCGACTGCCCCGATTGATCAGCCCGATTGGAAGCTATGGATTGTCCGCTCACTCGATTATACATGATGGCTCACCTGCCTCTTAAGCGCACGTTTCCTCAGAGCGAGTGCGGGATGCTCATGCTCTGCCTCTGAAGGATATTGCCGCAAGCTGACGGCGAGCTGTCGAGCCGACAAGCTTGGAATCGTTATCGTTCATGTCCCCTATTGGAGGCACACCGTTTTGATCGCCAGCTCTGTTCCGGGCGGGTGGCTGGGACTGCAGAGCACGTGGTTCCGCTTGAAGTGGTGCCCGCCCTCGATACGACTTCCGCTGTTGCTCGTACCCCTAGGTTCAACGCGCCTTTCCACAAGCACTGGCTTGAACACCCCCAAAAACTAATTCGAATCCCAACACGCCCACGATGAAAGTAGCTGCGGTGATGCATATGAGGCAAATCTTGCCGATTCAGTACACTTTAATGACCACCTGTGCGGCAGCAGGATTTCCGGCTGCCCCCCGGCACGTTGCAACTGGCAGAAAAGCCCGACATGTTCGGCAATCGCGCTGCCTTCCGGCGGCGCAGAACGACGTTTCTGCGCTAACCAAGCGCCCGCTTCTGCGCGGACATTGTTGATGCAACTCGTCATGCTGTCGCACTCATCCGTGCAAACAACATTGCCGCGTCGGACGGTCTTAGCCCAACAATGCCCACGAAGCTCGGCGGTGGCGTCGGGATGTCTCGATCAGTGGGTCTCCATAGATGCAGGCAATACCGGCTGTTATTCACATATTGCGAAAGAGGCGGATGCAATTGCATCACGCATTCCTCTTCATCCCAAAACAGGTCTTTTACGAAGCACATCTCTTCCCAGTTTGGACAACGCCGCGCCGTCGAGACAGCGACGTGCTCCCAGCTAGGACGAACTAATCCACTGATCTTGAGTTCACACCCGCAGGGACCCTGCACAAGAAACAGGCCGCAAGGGCCTGATCCAGGAACGCTGGCGAACTGGCCGTATTTTACCCGGCCAGCCTCAAGCTTCTCTATGATCTGCGCTCGCACGTCCCCTCCTTTGCCTCGCGGATCGCTTTGAAGTCGACGTAGATGACGTTGTCGGGCAACTGATCAATCGGCGCCAGCTCGGTCCTCACCCCGGCATTCCAAAACCACTCTTCAGCGAACCATCTGCTGAGAAATACGCTGATGTCCATCATCACTTGCTCTCCTAATTCTTGGTTTTCGAACGCTCACATCGTGTTTGAGGACACGACGGACACGCTCATCGCCCCCTTGATCGCAAGGCGCGCACGATCCGCTCGATACGAATCGGCCAGTTACACACCCATGGTTGACCCGACGGGCGGACCCGGTGGACGACTTCGTCACCACGTCGATCCTCGCGTGGGCCATCTTGCTCATCTATGCTGGCAGGCTTGGACTCTCATCGCCGAACAGCGCCGACCTGCAGGCAGATCAGCTCTTGAGCCTTAGCACGTCCAAACAAGTATTCATTGCCCTGCCCGTGCAGATCAGCTGGTGATGTGCTTGACCATATGAAATGGGTCGAGCCCGATCATGGCCCATCAACTCATCGACGATGGACCGATCGTCATCCCGGCGGCTCCATTTGATCGCATGTGATACCTGCTTGTAGATTCCATTATGGCGCGAAAACCGCGAGCGCTGCCGCCACTATGATTCGAAAGGGACGGCGCCTCGGTCCGCGCCGTCATGTGGGTCTTCGATAGCTCGCAGCACTCGCTTCTCGTGGTTTGAAACAGTGCCAATGCGTCATCTATGTGACCATGATCAGGCTGTAAGAGCGTAAACTCGAACTAGCTCGCATCGGAGCCGCAGCTGAGCCAACATGTCATTGAGTGAGCTGCCAACATCTCATCATTCTTCTTCCATCTCAGCAGCTCTTCGTCAGCTAGCGGTCAGGGAAGGAGGCTAGCTTGGCTTACTGCCTCAGACTCAATCGCGATCAACGGCGATCTTTCGGACCGCTTGTCGCCTGTGTCGCTGACGACGCACCTACTGGCGTTGGCTTTCAGACATCGGTGTCGCGAATTCGACTAAGGGCAGCTAGACCACGGCGCTGAACTCGACAAATCGCATTTTTCCTTTGTCAAAGCGGCGCCGGTACATCTCCGTTCGTGGCATGCTGATTGCAGCGGTCAAGAAAACGAAGCGAACAGGACGCGCCATAATCCACGATGGCCGTTTCGGCTGCCCGGAACGCTGCAGCGCTAAGCAGGCCGGCAATTCGCAGGGCTTTCGGCTGAGCGACGATACGAACGGAATTCTGACACTCAAGCCTTGAAGGAAGACCGCGAAACTCATGAGTGATACGAGACACCCAAACGCGCGCCCGCTTCCGTGGGCCAGCGCATCGTGGGATGAATGATGCACTGGCGCACACCAAAGCACCCCATGATCAAGCATTACGGCGCTGATTGCGGATCTTGGCCGACGCAAACGAAATGGAACCTGTGGCCACTGCTTGGGTTGTTCCTAAACGCGCTGCTCTGGGCCGGCATTTGCTGGATCGTCGCATCGCTCCTATGAGCGATACAGAATCGACGGCGATGTCTTGACAAATAGTGCGGCACACGAGCGCTTCTCGACCACTCGTATGCCGCGACTGTTCCGATCGAATCGTGCTGAGGATGAAGCAGGCGCACCACCGCCAGTCTGGCAGTGGCGATCTCTTTCTTTGACTTGGTTCAAGTCAACAACTGGCGGACTACCTAGACACGACATGCGGCTCTCTCGCGACGCAAACGAAACAGGCGGGGATAACAGGACAACGCCGCGAATCGGCGGACTGACATGACCCGCCAACATGCCGACTGACATCGACTACTACCCGCGCCCAGATGCGCAACTAAGGCCGGAAACGTGCTTTGTGACGCTTGCGCAAGGATGGCGACAGGGATCGCGTCGCCAGCCTCGCCAGCGCCCCGACCCCATCGCAACAGGAGCAGGCCGTCATACCACCATATTGCGCGCGGCCACCTCGTCCCTCTCCCCCGAGATCCATCGCCCCGCCGAACGGCGCGGCTCACCCCGTATACAGACTTGCAATAGACTTGGCCGCGCCGAGCGCACTGAGCGACCTTTGCTCCACAAAAGAAACTGCGAGCCGGAATGTGCGCGCGCGCTTTGCCGAAGCGCGGCCAGCCCTCACAACTCATAGTCGGACAACGCATCGTTCTCGTTTTGGCTCGCCTGCCAATCTTGGGCACGCAGAGCCAGCTTGTCGTATTCGATGGCAATCTTAAGAAGCCTATCTCTTAATTTGCCGTAAGCGAGTGCTTCCGCCTTCTTTCGCGTTGCTTCCGCACGGCCTCGCCAGTGATTGGGCTCGTAGAGTTTACTTTTTGGATTCATGGCGGTGAGCATGCAATTCTCAGATCAAAGAAATGCGACAACCGCGCTACGTACAATTACGTAACAGCGAGGCTCATCTCGTTAGCTACGCCACGGTACCATTCGCAGCCGCCGCACAGCAATACTGTGTGCACTGGTCCATCCGAACTCCCTCGCGCAGGCGTCGCTAAGACGGAATATGCACATTCCAAACATCTACAGGCGATTGGGCCCACAAAGGGGCTTGAATCGCTCGTTGCGTCAGATTGTACGATCCTAGACAAGTGAGGGCCACCTTCGACAATCTCGACGCTTCCTGACAGATAATGCGAACTGCGCGCCCGGGCCCATTTTCCGGTCGTCAGGTCATCTTGCGTTTGGCGCCAAATAACAACCACTGCACCACCGGCTTGAAAGGATATCATGAGTCAAAACCAACGACTCCGTTTGGCTTCGCTTCTCAATGCCAACTACCGCGCTATCGCTCTTGCTGTCGCAATGACAGCCGCAATCCCCGGACAGGTGAATGCGCGCGACCAAGCGCCGACCGCGGAGGAGAAGGAGGCTTGCATGGAGGACGTGTTCCGCCTGTGCAGCAGCCACATACCTGATCGTGCCGCCATTATGTCTTGTCTCCGATCAAAGCAAGCGAGCCTCAGCCAGCAGTGTCGCTACGTGATCTCCGTTCGAGATACTGGCAAGAAGAACAGTGACTCAAAGTGAGGGATCGCCGGCCGTGAGCGTGCCAGTTCACATTCAAAAATGGATCAAGCCTGTTCTTCCACCAAGGCAAGCGATCAAGCGCGGGCCGTCGAGAGTGGTACCAATCGGTCACAACTGACAGAAGCTCTGGCCCACAGTGCTTGTCCGGATAGGCGAATGCACAAATTACACTTCGATACGGTTCTAATCGCCAATAGGGGCGAGATAGCTGCACGAATCATCAAAACGCTGCGGAAGCTTGGACTCCGTTCTGCAATTGCCTACCACGAGGTAGACGCCCTGACCCCGGCCGTCTCCATGGCCGACTTGGCAATTCCGATCAGTGGCCGCACGCCGGTGGCGAGCTATTTGGACATTGCGCAGATCATAGCTGCCGCTCGCAAGGCGAACGCCGGGGCGCTGCATCCAGGATATGGATTGCTTTCCGAGAGTGCGGAGTTCGCCAGGGAGGTGATCAAGGCAGGCATTACCTTCATCGGGCCTGCTCCGGAAGCCATCGAACTCATGGGGGACAAGATCCGGGCCCGCAACTTCGTTCAGCGCAACGGCTTTCCAGTCCTTCCCTGCGCCATCGAAGAAGATGATCCGACGACATTCGTTTCGAGAGCGCAAGCTGTTGGATTTCCTTTGCTGGTTAAGCCGACGGGGGGCGGTGGGGGCAAGGGCATGCGAATTGTCCGCGACCCAAATGCATTGGAAGCAGCCATCGAGCAGGCGCGCAGTGAAGCGCGTTGCTACTTTGGAAATGGCCGACTTTATGTCGAACGATATCTCGAAATCCCGCGGCACATCGAAGTACAGGTGTTGGGTGACGCCTTCGGTAACCTAGTCCATCTCTTCGAGCGCGAGTGTTCAGTGCAGCGCCGCTTCCAGAAGATCATAGAAGAGACGCCCTCGCCCGCGTTATCACCACAATTGCGGACACGGATTTGCGAAGCCGCGGTCGGCATCGCCCGTGCGGCGCAATATCAAAATGCTGGAACGGTCGAGTTCATCCTCAGCGAAGGCGACTTCTACTTTCTCGAAATGAATACCCGCCTTCAAGTCGAGCATCCAGTGACCGAGATGGTCACTGGTGTCGACCTGATCGCCGAACAGGTTTATGCCGCAGCCGGCCGCGAACTTGCGCTTGCGCAATCCGATATTGCTTCGAACGGGCATGCGATCGAGCTCAGGCTGTACGCGGAGGCCCCCGAACGCGGATACGTTCCAACCACTGGCAAAGTACTTCTTCTCGAGTATCCGGACGGCGTACGGATCGACAGCGGCATCATGCGAGGTCAGCACATCACGGCGGCGTTCGATCCGATGCTTGCAAAGATTATCGTGCATGCCCCAAGCCGCATAGAGGCTGCTATGAAAGCCCATCGTGCGGTTCGAGAACTTGTTCTACTTGGGTGTGAGACCAATGCCAGCTTGCTCGCCCGGATCCTAGCTGACGAGGCATTTCTCGGCGGTCAGTTCCATACGGGATACCTTGAAGAAAACCCGCATCTTGCAACCGACAATTTTGCTACCGGATTGTCTGCGTTCCTGGCATCCGCCGCTCTCCTGACGAGACCGGTGCGTGCTTCCGCTGACGCCGTGCCCGAGCTTCACGCAGCATTTGGCAGCTGGAGAAATTGACGTGTATCACTCATTCGAGGTCGACCGCGTAGACCATAGGCTATGGCTTTCAACCAGCCAGCAGGGTTACCGGCTTCATTTGCGCGACCAAGTGATTGCCCCCGTCGCGTTCACGCATCACGGTGAGAGTAGTGGCATCCTGACCATTGCCGGGGAAAGCGAACCGGTCAGGTTTGCTATCGATGGCGACCTGATTCATCTGCATATACGCGGCAGAAGCCGCATTGTGCGCTACAATGACCCATTGCGAGCGCTCACTTCCGCGAATGACGAAACACGCCTGCTAATCGCCCGTGCGCCGATGCCTGGCGTAGTTGTTGCGACTACCGTTTCGCCTGGCCAATCAGTCTCGGCGGGAATGGCACTGATGATGATTGAGAGCATGAAGCTGCAGACGATCATACGCTCACCGCAGGACGGCATCGTCGATCGAATTCACGTCAAGGAAGGCGAAAGCTTCGAGCATGACGCTGAGCTGGTCACGCTCTCCGAAGAAGGGCGCTGAAATGCAGCGGATCGGTTCCGTAGCGGACGTTAACTCGCAAGCGTTTCGCCGCAACGATTGCCACAACAGACAGCTTGCGGCCGAATTGAAGGAACGGCAACGCGCTGCCCGCTTCCATCGGCCAGAACGGGATTTCGAGCGACTGCGTCGACAGAACAAACTGTTTGTTCGCGAACGGCTCGCAGCCTTGCTCGACCCGGAAACTCCGTTCCTAGAGCTTTCCACGCTGGCCGCCAACAAGGCGTATGATGGCGAGGTGCCCAGCGCCGCGCAGGTCGTCGGCATCGGCATTGTAGCGGGTCGGGAGGTGATTGTTCATGCCGACGATGCCAGCGTGAAAAGCGGTGCATGGTATCCGCTCTCAGTCAAGAAGATTGTGCGGGCCCTGGATATCGCCATCGAAAACCGTCTGCCGGTGGTTCATCTGTGCGACTGCGCGGGCGGGTTCCTGCCTTTGCAGGCAGAATTCTTTGCGGATCGCTACCACGCTGGTCGAATACTCCGGAATCAATCCATTCTCTCGAAGATGGGAGTGCCGCAGGTCGCCATCGTCATGGGCCACTGCACCGCGGCAGGGGCCTACGTCCCCGCGCTTAGTGAATACAACATTATGGTCGAAGGTACGGGGGCGATTTTTCTCGGCGGCCCCCCGGTCGTAAAGGCTGCCACCGGGGAACACGTGTCGGCCGAAGATTTGGGCGGCGCCCTCATGCATACCAACGTGTCGGGCACCAGTGATTACGTCGCAAGCTCTGAGATGCATGCAATTGCGATTGCCCGCGACGTCGTCGCTCGGTTCCGCCAACCGGCGAAAACTTGGATCGATCGAGTGGCTCCTGAGCCGCCCGCTTACAGTGCTTGCGAACTCTACGGTATCATTCCAAAGGATGCCCGAGCGCAGTTCGACATGCGAGAGATCATCGCTCGTCTGGTCGATGGCAGCCGATTTCATGAGTATCAGCCGCGTTATGGCACGTCACTTGTGTGTGGCTTTGCGCGGCTTCATGGATATCAAGTCGGGATCCTTGCCAACAATGGCGTGCTGTTCAGCGATAGCTCGCTGAAGGGTGCTCATTTCATCCAATTATGCGACAAGAATCGGACGCCCCTGCTCTTCCTGCAGAATGTCACGGGCTTCATGGTTGGCCGCGAATATGAGCGGCGTGGGATCACCAAGGACGGCGCTAAGCTGATCATGGCTGTGTCCGGAGCGTCCGTTCCAAAGTTTACGATTGTTTGCAATAGCTCGCACGGCGCGGGCACTTACGCTATGTCGGGACGCGCGTTTGATCCTCGATTTGTGTTCAGCTGGCCTAATTCTCAGATATCCGCGATGGGCGCTGAGCAGGCCGCAGGCGTTCTCACCCACGTCAAGGCACGACAGTTGGCTCGCGCGGGCGGACGCCTCTCCGAGCAGGAACTGGCAGCCATTCGAGAGCCAATTCTTGAAGAATATCACGAACGATCGAGCGCCTATTATGCGACCTCCGAAATCTGGGACGACGGCATCCTGGATCCTGTCGACACCAGAACCGCCCTCGCAATTGCATTGAGCGCTTCGCTCAATGCGCCGATCGATGCGCCGCAGTATGGCGTGTTCCGGCTGTAACGCAGGACCGAACACGAGATGCAGCTTGAGATAAACCACCTTGCGCAACCGTCAGCAGGTAGAGTTCGATGACAGCCAATCCGTGAAAGCAGTAGAGCATGGTGTACGTGACGTTCTGTGCACCTTCACCTGCAATCTGGCCGGCTACCTTCTGGTAGCCATAAGATCGGGCTTCGACCCCAAACAGGTAATGGAAGCCGGCTTCAACGCTCGACGACGCGGCGCGCGCAGGCCGAACGCTTCCGTGGACCGGATCGGAACACCGTGATCAAGAGACAGCCGCGGCAACCACCGGCGCGAGACATTTACGTTGGCGCTGGCGTCCACGCGCCTGCACTATTCTGATCGGCCGATGAGCTGTCCTGACAGCACCATAAGATGGAGAGCTTGACCCTCACGTAGCGTCAGGTTGTAGCCTCACCCAGGGGCCCGCGCCCAACCAACCGATACGCACGGGCCAATGAAGTATCAGCCGCCCAGGAGGCAGGCAGCTGCTTCGATGCACCAATGTCACGTCTCTTCAACGCCCCCCCCGTTGAACGGACGAGCCTCAGCTTTGGACAGGGATCGTGGAAAGTTCGATGGAAGCGCTCAAATCGATCATTGGCAAAGTTGCCAGCGGCGCCACTCTGACGCGTGAGGAAACCGCGTTAGCCTTCGACAGCATGATGTCGGGACACGCGACCCCATCGCAGATCGGCGGCTTGTTGATGGGAATGCGGGTTCGCGGCGAAACGGTCGAAGAAGTTACCGGTGCAGCCTCGGCGATTCGGGATAGAATGCCGCGGGTCGAGGCGGCATGCGATCCCATCGATATCACTGGCACGAGCGAAGGCCCCATGTGGTCGGTTAACGTGTCGACATGCGCCTCCTTTATTGTTGCCGGGGCCGGCGTTCCTGTTGTCAAGACCGCCAACCGCGATGTGTCCTCAGGTTCGTGTGCCGCAGACGTGTTGGCGCGCCTCGGCGTGAAGATCGACCTTGAGCCTGAGGCGGTTGCGCGTTGCGTGCACGAAGCTGGCATCGGCTTCATGTTTGCGGCGCCCCATTATCCGGCGATGCAGCGCGTTGGCCAGATTCGGACCGCACTTGGGACCCACACGATTTTCAATCTAATCGGACCTCTGTCCAATCCGGCCAGAGTCAAGCGGCAGATGATCGGAGTATTCTCTCGCGAATGGGTCCAGCCTTTGGCGTATGTATTGAAGAATCTTGGTGCGGAATCGGTATGGGTGGTTCATGGCTCGGACGGACTCGACGAAATTACCCTTACCGGCCAAACCTTTGTTGCAGCCCTAGAGGCGGGTACAATCCGCACCTTCGAAGTGACGCCGGAAGAAGCCGGTCTCCGCCGCTGCCGCAAAGAGGCGCTGGACGGCGGCGATGCCGACGCGCTCCAGGGCATGCTCGATGGTGCACCAAGTCGATTTCGCGACGCCGCGCTTTTGAATGCGGCGGCGGCTTTTATTGTAGCCGGCCGGGCCTCGACGCTGCAGGAAGGCGTTGCACTTGGGAGAGATTCGCTTCATCGCGGCGCCGCGGCCGCCCGACTGAAGCGACTGATCACGGTTTCCAATGCGTGACAGCCGAGTTGGTCGATGTTCCAACATTCTGATCAAGACCAATGCTCACAAGTGCGAAGGGACAGCAGGCGCAAACGCGCGCTGCTTCTGCGAGCTTTCGAAGACGTTGTTGCCATCTATCCGCGTACTGATCAAACAATTCGCCTTAACCACACGGCGCGAGAGTCCCCTTCTTTATCGGCAAGAGCCTGTTGCGGCACACAGTTGAAGTCGGGGACCGCGACGAAGCGCTCGTGCGCTGCGCAAAAGGAGATCATCGGGAAATGTCCTCACAGGATATGGAAACACTCGGATCTATTGCAACGATAGAACACATCATTCGAAAGTTTCGGGAATTGATCGACACAGACGGCTCGATTCCGCCGGAGCTACGAGGTGCGCTGCACGCGACGCTCGATGGGCATCTTCTCGATGCGAAAAAGCGTGCTCTGTTGAGAGTAAATTAGCGTGCCTATGCTGCTACATGCGAAAAAAACTCCGGCCGGACTGTTCCCCGTCGCGATCGACGCAGCGGGCAGGATCGCCGCTGACACGTCCATCAACAGGGCACTCCCAAGCAGGAAACTTCCTCGCGCTGAGATGCTCGGTGAGAGGGGCAGCCATTGGTTGCGCAATGCGACACCGTGCGCCCGATAGCAGGCGCAAAGGAATCAAGGTCATCCGCGCGTAACGGAGACACCAGAATTGGAGTAAAACTCCAGAGGCAGGTCATGAGCTACCCGTCCCCTCCTAGGATTCGTGATATTCCATCTGTCCAAGCGACCGAGTTCCGTCAGGCCATGCGAAATCTGGCGAGCGGTGTCGCCATCGTGGCGACCGGAAAGGCCGCCGAACGACGTGGACTGACGGTTAGTTCGGTGACCTCCATTTGCATGGAGCCCCCGTGCCTACTCGTTGGCATAAAAGTCGGCTCCGAGACGCATGACGGGATACTCGCCAGTCGCAGATTTGGAGTCAGTCTTCTGCGCAGCAACCAGGAGGACCTTGCGCTACGTTTTGGCGGTCAGGAGGGTGCGAAAGGTGTTCATCGCTTCGATACCGCGCCCTGGAAACAGGGCATCTTCGATGTACCGCTATTGCCAAACGCGTTTTGTGCGCTCGAATGCGTCCTGTACGACCACAAGGTGATTGGCACACATACCATCTTTATCGGACGAATTGTCGCGACCCGGGTCGGCCACGGCAATCCATTGATCAACTTCCGGGGCGCGCTTCGAACCCTGCTGCTTGATTGAGTGCGATTTCCCTTTGCGGCGTTCACGCGCGCCTGCACGTGTTAAAAATCGATGACCTGCATTTTCATGATCTGCGTCACGAAGGCACCTATCGTATTTTCCCGCGAGCCGCGATCCCCGCGCCAGCACAAAAGGTGAGCTACCCGCTCAAGCTGGACGACCTATTGATGCGAACAACGCGCCCGAGGCAGGCTTGGCACAAGAGGTCGGAATCGGGCGCGCTGATTCGCCCCCCAAGCCGAGGTTAACCGGGATTATACTCATCTTGCGAAGTGAGTATAAAAACGCTCGACGCCGGGTTCCACCTCGAGCACGAACTCACGAGATTGCTCGATGGCGAACCGAGCCGCTATTTTGCGTCGGCATGCGCGCCGGAAGACGCCACTGATCTTGTCGCCGGCCTTGGCATCGACGTGTTCAAGGCCAGTGCGCGCAGACATCCTCGCGGAAGAGTATTGGGAATGCAAGCTGCGCAGCTATCGGAGGAATTGATCAGAACAGCTACAGTTCACGAGACAGCAACGGCTCTCGAGCTTGCATGTTGGAGCCTACCAAGTTTGGTAGCTGTTTATTTCAACCCGCGTAGCATCATTGCCTGCGGCAAGACTTAGACTTCAGAGGCCCAGCTGACCCACAACGTTGGCGACTCTGAAGGTCTTCGCGTTAGATCATGATGCGATCAAATGGATCCTATCACGATTTTCTGCGAACGATGAAGGTCGAACTCAAAGGGCGTCAGATCTATGTCCAGCAACCCATTCGAAGCCGCGGTGATTCTCGACGGCATCCGCCGCTGGGTCGAGATCGAGTCACCAACGGAACGGCCGGACCAGGTCAATAAACTGGCTGATCTCGTCGCGTCGGGCTATCGTGACTAGTCAGTCAGCGTCGACCGCGTTGCGGGACGCGACGGCTGCGGCGATCATTTGGTCACACGCTCGTCCTGGGGCCAAGGCGTACCGGGCATTCTCGTGCTGAGCCATCTCGACACAGTTCATCCGATGGGGTTCATCGAGCGCCTGCCGTTCAAAGTCGAGGGCAACAGGGCATTCGGCCCCGGCATTTATGACATGAAGGGTGGTGCCTATCTCGCGTATCACGCGTTCCGGCAGGTTTGCGCCGATGATGTCCGCCCTCCGCTCGGCGTCACCCAACTTTACGTATCGGACGAAGAAATCGGTAGCCCGACCTCGCGGGCATTGATCGAGGCCGAGGGCCGCAAGGCCAAGTATGTGCTGGTGACCGAACCCGCGCGCGAGGGCGGCAAGATCGTCACCGGACGCAAAGGCGTTGCGCGCTTTGAGGTCTTCGTCAAGGGCACGCCGGCCCACGCCGGTGCGCGCCCCGAAGATGGCTGCAGCGCGATCCGGGAACTTGGCAATGTGATCCAGACACTGGAGGCGATGAACGATTTTAAGCGTGGCGTCACCGTCAATGTCGGCGTCGTCCGTGGCGGCAGCAAGTCCAACGTGATCGCCGAGGAAGCCTATGCGGAAGTCGATATGCGGGTGCCGACCATGGCTGACGCCGACGAGTTGGTTCCGAAGATCCTCGGCGTCACCTCACGTACCCATGGTGTCACCGTGAAGGTTATCGGCGGATTGAACCGGCCACCGTACGAAAAGCGCAACGCCGGCGCCGCACTTTACGAACACGCCAGAAGCCTTGCTGCCGAGCTCGGCTTCAAGCTGCTCGATGTATTCAGCGGTGGCGGCTCTGACGGCAATTTCACCGCGCCGCATACCGCAACCCTCGACGGTCTCGGCGTCGACGGCAAGGGCGCCCATACGCATTATGAGCAACTCTACATTTCGTCGATCGAGCCGCGCGCCCGGCTCCTCTATCGCCTCTATCAGACGCTGCAATGATCTTCGCTCCAGTGGAGCCGACGACCGCGACGTGCACCAGATGACGGCACGCTCGCACAATCGCGCGGCTCGCTCGAACGGCGCAAAGGGGTCAGCTACCATCAGGCCGGCTTGTCGAACACAATCGTCGGATCTCGCCCTGGGCTTGCCGCGTCAGCGCCCGACAGATGCGCAGTGAAGCATTCAATAAGGCACAGCGGACGTTACATCCGCTATGGCTGCGAAGACGACGGATGCCCGATCGCGAACGCGCGGGCTTTTCGACAACAGCCTCGTCGCTTGCGAACCTCGTCTCAAGCGACTTTCTGACGCAGACCCTGGCGCAGAATTGCGGTCGACACGACACCGCTTGGCAGCGCCTTACCGGCAAACCTGAGAGCTTTGGCATGCTCCGCGGGTTGCCCAAAAGAGCTTGAATCGCACGTAACGTTAAGTTGTACGATCCCTAAATCGCCGCGTGTCTCGTCTGCCGTCAGAATCGTGAAGGATTACGAATGTCTCACCTCGTCAGAACATACGCTGAGTGTTGGTCATGATCCTCATTCCCGCCAGCAAATCGGTCGAGATGCTATGCAGCGAGTCTTGATCGCAGTACCGCGGCTCGCAGGTAGTTGTGAACGCCCCGGCATTCCAGAACCAATACTGTGCGGCTGCCCCAAAGCGAGGCGCCAGCGAGACGGTGATGCCGGAAGGGATCGGCGTACACCTCGATCCCGAGCCCTCGCAGGGCGCCGCCGCTTCCCGCATTTGCAACCGAACGGCAAGACGACCGCACCGAACTCACCTCGGAGAGCCAGCATTTGGTTCGATTCACACCACTTTCCCGATGCTGGTGGAAGCTTATCCTCGCGCAAGTGTGCGACGGCCCATGCGACTGCGTATCTTTTCAAGAAACTTGAGCTGCAAGTGTCGCTCGGCGTGACTGGCGCGGCATCGGAAGAGATGGCGCGATATCGCGGAGCAGCAAGTTGAAAGAGCCGGACGGCGTCAGGAAGGTCCTGCTGATCGACCACATTGAAGGCCAATGCCGAGCCATTGTCGGCTTCAAAGATGGAGATCCAAGGTCGGCATATATGTGCGGCGAGCCTGTATGTCAAAGACCAGGCAAGAAACAGTCGTCATGGTGCACCTATCACTACGGGCAGATGCACACGACTGCTTCCGAGCAAAACAGAGCAAGTGGATCAAGTGCCTGATACCTCGAACAGTGTCGATCGTTCGCTCCCCATGACAGCCATCAAGAACCGCTCCGTCCTGCTCGGGCCGCGGGATCGTAACCTGGGTAATGGGTACCCGAAGCACTCAATCGAGGTCTGGCGAAGTAGATCCGAACTCCGGCTGAACTACATCGGAACCAGCGTCTCTTGCGAAGCTCACGGAGGATGAGTTTGGATCTCTGCACATTGATTGAGCGCAACGCTGCGTATGCCCCCGACAAAGCCGCGCTCCGTTTCGAGGGACACGCTCTGAGCTACTCGGGCTTCAATCGACGGATCGGGCGTGTCTCTTACGCCCTCAAGCGCCAACTCGGCATCAAGAGGGGTGACCGGATCGCGATCCTCAGCCTCAACCGGCCTGATTATCTGACATTGCTCTATGCCTGCGCGCGGCTCGGCGCAATCCTCGTTCCATTGAATTGGCGCCTTGCGGCCGCAGAGCAGCTTTTCATTCTTTCCGACTCCGGAGCAAAAGTGCTCGTGCTTGAACAGGCATTTAACGCCGTCTTGCCGGCTCTGACGCGGCAACTTCCCGATACCTGCCTCGTCGGCCTGGACTTCGCGCCGCCCGGCGGAAGCAAGTTGGACGACGTTCTGGACGAATGCTGTGGTGACGAACCCACTCCAGATGCGGATCTGTCCTGCCCGGTTCTGATCGTCTATACTTCTGGCACGACAGGGCGACCTAAAGGCGCTGTGCTGCGTCAGGACGCGTTGCTGTGGAACGGGGTTATGAGTCAGCACATGCATGACCTAACCTCGACTGATCACGCCCTGACTGTTTTGCCGCTCTTCCACGTCGGCGGCCTCAATATCCAAACGACGCCCGGTTTGCATCATGGCGCGACGGTAACTATCCAAAGCCGCTTTTCGCCAGAGGCAACGTTTGATGCATTCGAGCATGACCGACCCACACTTGCAGCCCTGGTCCCTGCCATGATGCAAGCGCTCACGGACCATCCGCGATGGGCAAGCGCGGATTTATCCGCGCTCAAAGCAATCTGTACCGGATCGACGATGGTACCTCAGCGCCTTGTCGAGCGCTTTGCGAGGCGCGGAGTGCCAGTCTTACAGGTTTATGGTGCGACCGAGACCTCTCCCATCGCGGTCTATACCAAGCTCGGCGCAGATCTCGCACCTGACGGCGCAAGCGGCCTGCCTGGCCTTTGCTGCGAAGCAGCCATCATCGATGATGTGGGCACCAAGTTGCCGCCCGGGACCCCAGGCGAGATCGTAATACGTGGACCCAACGTCTTCTGCGGATATTGGGGCGATCAACAGGCAACGCGTGAGGCCTTTAGTGATGGTTGGTATCGCACTGGTGACATCGGCCGCTGCGATGCCGACGGATATTTTTGGGTCCGTGACCGCAAGAAGAACCTGATTATCTCCGGCGGAGAGAATATCTATCCGGCGGAAGTGGAACGTGTGCTCATGGGCCATCCGGATGTCGCCGAATGCGCCGTCGTCGGTCGACGGGACCCACGCTGGGATGAAGTCCCGATCGCCTATGTGGTCAGGCGACCCGGGTCCCGGATCGCAGCCGAAGCGCTGCTGACGCATGTTCAATCGCAGCTCGCCCGTTTTAAGGTACCGCGCGAAATCATATTTACGCACGAACTGCCAAAAACGGCGTTGGGCAAGGTCCAGCATTTCATGCTGAAGGAGCTCGATACGCAGTCAAGCCCGGAAGGAGACAGCGATTGAGAACCGCGGATTGGTTGGCCGTAGTTCCCGACTACACCACAGGAGATATCGAGGCAGCGCAACACCGCCTTCCGGTCGGTACCTCCATACGATGCGTCGCGGCGAACTCATCGTCGCTGGCATGGTGGTCTATGCTTAATCACGCCAGGCGTCTGGGAGATTGTCGTTGCCTCGGATCTTAATCATGAATGCCGGGACAGCTCAAATGTCCGGTGGCGATCTAACAGCAACTCAACTGTCCCTTTCCGCCAACTCCGCATGCCGGTCTGCCTGGTTTGCACAGGAGGGTGACCTAATAGTCTCTCCGGTAGCAATCCCGGCAGACCTGCTATCCTTCATCGGCGCGACGCTCAATTTCGATGCCTCGAGTCTCTCGACGCTTGTGCCTGACGACGCCCGTGAATCGCTGATTCTCAACGATTGCACCCTGCTATCCAATGCTTTCGTCGAGCGACTCAACAGCCATATTCGCCAGAAATCAACTTGGAGAATATCTGCCTGCTACTCTAGTGAAGGCGTAGCGCGCTTGGCGGAGCTGCTTGGCATCCCGCAGAGCGGGGACGAATTCGCTTTGCAGCGAGGGCCGGATCTCTTGAACCGCAAGAGCCACTTCCGTCAATTGGCGACAAGTGTCGCGCTCCCACTGCCCAGTGGATGCGCGACCACAAACCCAAACGAACTATTCAGGGCGGTCACCTCCTTAAGGTCAGAGACCGGCAACGTGATCGTCAAGTTGGATAATGGAGCGGGCGGAGTCGGCAATGTTATCCTGACCGGCAACGAAAGTGGAGCACTTCCTGGGGCGAGAGATACCCGAACGGTTGCTTGGCCATCGTTTGATCCTCAAGCACTTTGGTCTGAGATGATCACAGCATCCTGCAAGACATTGGTCATTGAATCGTACCACTTGGCTCGCGCTCCGTTCTATCTTGAGTATGAGATAGAGGAGGATGGTTCCATCGTTTTCATCAACAGTGGAAGCATCCGTCTACGTCGCAGCGAAGACCGATCCGAACGAGCGCTCATCTGGACAGGGCTCGAGCTTCCAAGCGACCTGACGAATGAGCAATGGTTGGCTGCACAGGCGCACGCCTACCGATTTGTCGAGCTGGCGCGAACCTTGGGGTATCGCGGAATGATCAACATTGATGGCATTTTCGCGAGCGACGGCCGGCTTTTCTTTAACGAAGCGAACGGCCGGTGGGGCGGAGGGTCAGTGTTACATAGTATTGCCGTCCGGCTGCTGGGCATCGATTATTCCAGTCGCCACGTCATTTCTTCCGTAAGAAACGTTCCATTATGTTCTCTCCAGGCCGCGCTTGATCGCTTCGTCAGGTATGGATTTCTATTCGATGGCACACGCAAGGAGGGCGTGATCCCGCTTGCCGTCGATCAAGAGGCAGGCACCGTGGAGTGCCTGGTGATCGCGCGCGATAGGTCAACTGCCCGCGATCTGCAGCACCGGTTATTGGCAATGGCCAACTGAAATCACAGACCTCTTAAACTCCTCCATTCGTTCGAAGCCCCCCCGTATCCGAAACCTGTGCTTGACACCCGCTGCTGGGAACGTCAGGGGAGTGGTTGCCTTTTTCGCTCGAAGTAGACCAACCGTGAACTTCCGAATTAGGCAGCGTCTGCCAGAAGCTGGCCCGCGTCCTCAACCCGTTCGAAAGCCGTTTCCGCTAACGGTCCTCACAGGCCGTCAGCAGTGTTTTCGATGATCCGGCGATTCGCGCCGCCGCGTTTTGAACAGAAGTACACCAGCGATCGGCGCTCGCCAGCGTGCACAGGCTTCACCTCATGTCGGATCCTACATGTGGTGACAACCACGGCCCCAAACGGCGGTCGAAATACCTGCTGTTCGTACGCGTTCGGATAGACCACGAACTCACCCCCCTCAAAATCCCTCGCGAGTTGCACAATCACGGAGTACTCGAAGTCAGGGTCGCTCTCAGCGTCTAAGTGGATGCCAACGAACGAACCGGGAGGCAATCGATGCATTTGGCATCGGCGAATCACGTAATCTGACGATGCCCCCAAGATCTTCTTCAGCGCAAAGCTGCGGTCTTTCCTCTCAAGCAATTCGATGATCTGCCCCGGAGCTTTGCCATGCACATTGGTCGGAGGGCGGCCCGGCGGATCTACCCTCACCCGCTTCACGAAGACATTGTGCGAGTCGCCGGCATCTCCCACCCGCACCTCTTCTTCGGGAATCTCCATCTGGAGCTGATCGATCCTCGCCAAATCATCTTGGGTGAACAATGTCTGAGGGGCGATTACGACCGTACCCTTCACCAATAGCTCTATACGGTATTTGGTGAGAGCCTCTTCTGAAAGCAGACGAGATCTATCGTTCATTGCGCGCGCCATGCGACTTCACTCCAAGTTTGATCTTAACTGGTGGCTTCCCAATCCTCGCGCGTCGGGCGGAACGCTTCCTCCCAATGCTCGCCATCGAACTCTTCTATTGTTATGTTTTCGATCGTTCTCTTATCCAAGCACCGAATGTTTACGCTGAAACCCGTGGGGTTCGATCGCGGTCGATAGAATGGCTTTACGCCGCAAATCCGGCAAAACGTGTGACGAGCGATATTCTTGTTAAATTGATATGTATTGAGAAACTCTTCGCCACACTCAATTCTGAGCTTATCGCCGGATACAAGCAGGTGCAGAAACCCGGACATTTGGCAGATGGAGCAGTTGCATCGAACTGCGGAGAGCTCTCGCGGCGCTCGGACGTAGAACTTGACGGCACCACAATGACAACCGCCGTGATGTTCGATCTCCGCAAGACCATCTTCCTCAATTGAGACAGTTTGCAGCAGATCGCGGCACCACTGTAAGCTGAGCCGATAGGCTCGATCGAATTCATCCAAAAAACGACGATTGCCGTCAGCAGGCACAACTTCGCGAATGAGCCGGGTTGTCATTTCTCCGTGATACTTCTCGGCGGGATCCACGCCGCCGACATGAGTGCGGAAGTACTCCAGATCGTCAGACTGCGCATCAAAGGTTTTGACCAGAGTGGTCCACAGTGACTGGATCATTTCCGCAGCATGCAGCTCAAAAGCGACCATGTAGGCGCAGCGCACGACCGGATCTTTCGCTGACAATCCGGCATAGAGGGAATGCAGGTACCGCTTCGTTGTGGCGCTATAATTCGGCTGTATCGTTCTACCGAGTAGTCGCGATGCATCCTTTCTCAGCAGGTTTGAGTGGAAATCTTCAGTCGCCAGAATATCGGGTAGCGCCGTCTTGCCGCCTCGCAGAACCCGGCCATAACCGCCCGTCTCATCCCAACAGATGAAATTTGCGACCACGCTGGTTAGTTCAACATCCCTAGGAAGGTCTCGGTTGCGACGCATCGCATCAAATATGAGATCCTTTTGCGAGCCTGCCTGCAGGTAAGGGAACGCCTGTGACATCGCCAAGTATTCCGGCAGCAAGCTCGCAACTTGGCGTTTAGACATCTCCGCAGCGAACGGATGCAGGCCAAACAGATTTCGCGCTTGCTCAGTCAAGTACTCGCAGACTATCTGCGAAGGTCGATCCAGTTGAACTTGCGACGCTTGAGAAGGCCTCATTTGAATCCTAACCGTGGAGAGAATGATGTTTGAGGAGCACTTTCGAAGGCCACCAACTTGGTCCGACGGGTTTGCGGTCGCGTTCGTCATACAGGCGAACTGCTCCCAACCATCTTTGCGGTCCCAGGCAGGGCCATCAGGGATCAGTCCTGTACATGAGCGCGTCGATAGGAACATGTCGGTAGATTGAAGCCACCACCCTCTCGCGTTGGATTTCCCTCCACGAGCAATCCAATCCCGCGAATGACCAAACGCGCCATCCATCATTTGCTGACTCATGCTGAATATCGGCGTCCGCCAGGCCAAGGAAGCCTCGCCTGACATGCGCAGGCGGCACATCCGGCCAGCTCGACGCTTTCACCTGCGACCTGTCGTGGACGGATCAAGCATCCACGGTTGCTATTCACTGCCTGCTCATCGCATCCCCTGCGGACTTGATTTGGCATTGCCGAGACGAACCACATCCAGCGGGCTCTTCGAGGCCTGCAGCTACAATCTACGTGACATTGCGGCTGCCGGCCGAGAACGATTGTCTCAAGGCAAAGGGACCGCCGCTGCCATTCGCCCGTTCTGCGTGCACTCGTCCAATATCCTGTGTTCCTGCACGCTTGTAGCAATTGCTATGCCAACCTTGCACTACGCGGGTCAATGTCTGAGTACGAACCGGTAACTCAATGGTAGTGTTTTGAATCTGGCGGGAATTTACGCGCAGTTAGAAGCCGAACAGTGAAGGCGCGTTACCGAATCAGCCGATACCATCCGCGGTGGACACAGAGCTAGTGAAACGCCAAAGATTGCGCGCACAGCTACCTCGTAGGTGACCGAGCGGAACCTCATGCCTTGATTTCGTCTCGAGCAGGCGGGACTTCTGGCGATTGATGTCGGGAGCGCTTGCGTCTCCAGGAACGAATTCAAAATTTGTGCACCAATGGAGCGTCGCCGAAAATAAGCCGAAAAGATCAGGCGCCTTCCGGTTGGTCGGTAATCTCTCTAAGAGAAAATCACGGCCTGATTGCAATTGGGCTGGCGTGAGGTTTTCCGCAACCGGCCATTTCAGACGGGAAGGAAACTCGCTGTGTCACAAACGCTCGTTCAGCAAGCGACAGTCAAATCGCGGATCAACGCCATTCTTCGTGCAACCAGCGGCAATTTTCTCGAGCAGTTCGACTTTTTCTTATTTGGCTTTTACGCCAGCGCCATTGGGAAAGCTTTCTTCCCCTCGGACAACGAAACCGCCTCATTGCTCAACACCTTTGGCGTGTTCTGGTTGGGTGCCTTAATGCGTCCCGTGGGGGCGATCGTACTGGGAGCCTATATCGACAGGATCGGCCGTCGCCAAGGCCTGATCATCACGTTATCGATCATGGCGGTCGGCACCGTGATTATCGCCTTCTGTCCCAGTTATGCGACAATCGGCATTGCCGCCCCCATCATTGTTCTAGCAGGACGACTGTTGCAGGGATTCTCCGCCGGCGTCGAGGTTGGCGGCGTTTCGGTCTATTTGGCGGAGATCGCGACCCCAGGCAATCGCGGTTTCTATACCTCTTTTCAATCGTCCAGCCAGCAGGTCGCGATTTTTGTCGCAGCGATCGTGGGCTACCTACTGAATGAATCGATGCCGCTCGAAGCCGTCGCCTCCTGGGGTTGGCGCATTCCGTTTTTTCTCGGTTGCCTTATCATTCCTCTTATCTTTTTCCTTCGTCGGACGCTGGAGGAGACCCCAGAATTTTTGGCGATGAAGAAGCATCCCACGGCGCGCGAGGTCTTTGCCTCGGCGCTCGTCCATTGGCACACGGTCGTTCTCGGGATGATGATGGCGATCCTGACCACGACGACTTTCTATTTCGTCACCGTCTACGCACCGACGTTCGGCAAGACCGTCTTGAAGCTGTCCACCCAGGATGCGCTCTTGGTGACCCTCCTGGTCGCGGTGACCAACTTCATCTGGAATCCAATTGGCGGTACCGTTTCCGACCGTATCGGCCGCAAGCCAGTCCTGCTGGCCATTGCCGGCCTTGCGTTGATGACCGCCTATCCGGCTTTGAGTTGGTTGGTAAGCGCCCCCAGTTTCGGCAAGCTGCTTGCGGTGGCGATGATGTTCTCGTTCTACTTTGGCACCTACAGCGGGACTATGCTGGGTGCTCTCGTCGAGATCGTGCCTGCGCATGTGCGCACAACCTGCTTCTCCCTGGCCTTCGCTTTCGCGGCGGCCCTGTTTGGTACGTTTACGCCACTCGCCTCTACTTGGCTCATTGAGCGAACTAATGACAAGGCTTCACCCGGATTCTGGCTGATGTTTGCAGCTGCTCTCGGTATCATCGCGGTACTCACCATCTATAGGGGAACCCCCAAGCCATCGAGAGCTGAGAAGCCTTCGCTTCGGAAATCGCCCGAGAGCGCTTTGGGCGTGCAAACAGCATCTCGCTAGCACGTGATCCTAACCACTGACGTGTCATACGGCCTCGATCGATGCGCAGAGCCAGAGTTCGCTCAGCGTATCGACGCGGGGCTAGGAGCCGTATCGCATGTCCGACATTGTCGGAAGCCAGACACGAGCGATGACTGCATATCTGACACTTTAAAAGTAAGCTGTTAGAGTGCCACGTCCTCGGTGATCCGCGTACACGGCAAATCACCATCCAACATTGACACCAGGCCTCGGCGGGCGCTGGATGTCGGCTGTGAACGTTGGAAAGTCCAGGTCTGGAGACCGCCTTGTGGACAGCGGACGGTTCCATCATCGCGGATGTGCAGCAGGTTGGGTAGCAGCAGCAGGCCGTGATGGACGTTGTCGCCGTCCGGAATCCGTGCCCGCGCGACAGTCCGAGCTGTATCGTGGTATAGAACCCCGGCACCGTGTGCTCGGATCGATATCGTCCTCGACGTCGCGCCGTCGTCGGCCCGGACCGATCGGGCGCCCCCTCGAGGGTGTTACTGATGTCGTTGCGGCGCACGCGCGCGCTGGTAACGCGGCAGAATAGCCGGTGAGCATGGGAGCGCTTATGGCGGCGGGATGCCGATTGACGCGAGCCTGACGCGATCGCTTGATGGTCTTCAAGCGGCATCGCCGCTGACGTCATCGAGATGCAGCCTTATGACGCCGTACTATCCGGCGACCTGTGCGGTCCGATGGTGCACCATCTTGCACTATTCAGGCGGGGCAGTTTGCGCCGCCGCAGCCTCGTGGTTTGCTCGGACACGATGCGCTCCCGCACATCGGTCAGCGGACTGCAGGTCGACTCACGGATTTTGCCATGTCCAGGAGCGACGTCGGGCCGCTCAGTTCTCGACCGCCTTTGCTGCCGCTGAACAAGGCAATGCGTCTTGTAATCGGACGCATGGAACGCGCGACGTTCACCGCCATCAATTCTCTAGGCTGGAGTTGACCGGCCTGCAGGACCGCCCTGTGTCGGATCCCGCTTCTGCTCCGCCATATGCGATAGTCGTCACCGCAGGGGAATATCTCTGTACCGAAGGCCGCAACCGCTAATCGGCAGTCTTCGATGACGCTGCTCAATCAAGTACGACAGCCATGTCAGCATTCCGAAATCAGCATCTTCTGATGTCGCGGTTGTTACGAAGGCCGGGCTCAAAGAGCGCAAGCTACCCGGTCGCAATGAGACCGGGATTCCATCTGATGGCCATACAGTTCCAAAGTCCCTTGTGAGGATGGCTGTCCGAATGCAAGCGCTTTCCTTGCCGGAGATCCTCCGCTGGCAGTTTCGACAATCACATTACGCGAGAAACACAACCTTTCCGCTACTTCCGTGCTGGCCCATATCCTGCATCGCGTGCAAATGTGAGACAAGAGAGCACCGAAGATGAGAGTTACGTTTGCGCCTTTGCCGTCAATCGACGATACAGCAGCCGGTGTAGAGCCGGCGACGACGATTAGCAACCTCGTGGAGACGAAAGCGTGTAGCTCTTGCGTGCGTTGGCCCCGCCGCTCTTGATTTCGTTCTGGCCTGCGCATCACGCGTTTATGTGCGCCAGCACATCGATGTCGAGCGATGTTCGTGCGCGTCCGGTGGCAACCAACACGTTTGGCGCTGGTTTCGCAGCTTTGAGCGGCTTCGGATCAACCCGCGCCACCACTCTATCGCGCGAACAGACCCTTAGAGTCGAAACCAATGCCACTCGCGTGCTGACAGATGAATGCGCGCCAATTCTGACACGAGGTGCTTAGACGTGCCCGACAAACTGGATCTTCGAAGTTTCAAGCTACATTCGCAACGCGATGCCGTGCTCAATGAAGTGCATGCGCGCCCGTTTATGCAGCTTATTCCTCCATTTAAGGTGACACACTTCGCATTTCTTTCGCAGGGCGATGCGGCCGCAAGCGATCGCCGCGCCTTCGTCACGTTTTGTCGAGAGCGTGACCTTCCAGCTCCGCAGCTCTCAGCGAAACATCACCAAATCGACATCGGGCCCGTTGTGCTTCGCTGGGAGCAGCATGCCGAATTCGCAATCTTTACCTGGATAGCGAATGGCCCGTTCGCTCGACAGAGCGGCGACTCCCAAAGTGCGGTTCACTCCTTGATGCGCAACTTGCGGCAGGAAGGGCAATTGCTGGTCGCAATCAAGCTGGATGTCGAGCAGCACGCCGCCCCATTGAGGCGCGCCGAACAACTTTTTGACAAGAGCAGCCTCGCCATGGCCCGCATAAAGGGCGGAGCAAGTGTTATGGCCTCGGATTTTCGAGTCGACGAAAACGGTTTCACCAAAATTCTTGTCTGCGACCTCGGGCTGACGCCGCACAATCTTGGTGCACTGGTGCAGCGGCTGCTTGAAGTTGAGACCTATCGTCCGTTGGCGCTGCTTGGTCTGTCGGCCGCTCTTGAGCTTGGTCCATTTGTCGATCGCATTGACAGACGTCTCGGCGAGGTGCTCGAAGAAATGCAAGGCGCGGAGGGATTGAAGCTCAACAACCATCTCCTTGCCGAACTGACCGCGTTGGCCGCCTCTTTCGAGCGAGGCGCGACCGGAAGCCTGTTTCGCTTCGGCGCCAGCAGAGCTTATTACGAGCTAGTTCAATCCCGACTGTCCATCATCGAAGGCAGTGAGATCACGGACTATCCCACATGGTCGTCGTTCCTGGCGCGCCGGATGGCGCCTGCGATGCGAACTTGCGAGACGACCAAGGATCGTGAGGTAACTCTGTCGGTCAAGTTGGCGCGCGCCGCCGATCTGTTGCGAACCCGTGTCGACGTTGAAATCGAACAGCAGAACCGCGACCTATTGCACGCTATCAATGAACGCACCGGACAACAGCTTCGGCTGCAGTGCACGGTGGAGGGATTGTCGGTCGCGGCGATAGGATATTACGTGGTCAGTTTGTTTGGCTACCTTGCCAAGGGAGCGCACGATGTTGGTCTCCATGTAGAACCCTCTTATCTAACCGCGGCGTGCGTGCCGGTCGCAGTCGGGGTGATCTGGCTGGTTAGTTACAATGCACGAAAGCGACACCTCAAGCATCGCGACGGGCCGTCCGTAACGGACAGGTAAGCATCATTTAGCTGATTGACAACAGAGCTTGACGGCAGACATGCCCGACCCACGTGGCAACAGTTTTCACCAAGTCGTCGGCGGCCCAGATAGAGGTGATCGCCGACGGGAGGATTGTGCTTCAGCTCCGCTGATCGGTCGGCGCCAGGCTCTACACGTCTCCGTGCAATGTCGATGTGACCGGATGAGAGGCAAACCTTGACGCGTTCAGGACCGTAACGCTTATCGTCGCCAAGACTCCCAGGTCAAGCATCGCGGGCTAGCGCCGCAAGATCAGTTTCGAGCTTCGGTTGATGCTTAAAAATAGCATCAATCAGCGCCTGCGCTGGTTGCTCGGCAGCCTCAACCAGCGCCGCTTTCTCAGCCCGTGCAGAGGGAGCGAAGACTCGCTTGACGACGGTCGGCGAGCCCTTAAGGCCGCATTTGGAGACGTCCTCGACGCCGGCATCGTGCGCGCTCCATTTCACGATTGGTGCACGCGCAGCACGCAAGGCATCGGCCATCGCGCCGCGCCGAATCTGGCAGGTCCCCTCCAGCATGGTGATGAGACAAGGCAGCCTCGTGTGCAGCACCTGGACACCACCTTCGGAGCGTCGCTCCGCTTCAATTGTACGGGCAGCGAGGTCGAGGGTTTTGACCTTGGCGACGTAGGTCAGCTGCAGCACACCCAGCCGTTTTGCGACGCCGGGACCAACCTGCGCGGTATCGCCGTCGATGGTCTGCTTGCCGGTAAAGATGAGGTCTGGCGGACCATATTCCTTGCCAATTTTTCGGATGGCGGTTGCCAGTGCATACGTTGTGGCCAAGGTGTCGGAGCCGGCAAAGCAGCGATCGGTGAGCAGTACGGCGCGATCGGCGCCGAAGGTCAGCGCTTTCCGCAAGGAATCTTCCGCCGATTGCGGCCCCATCGTCAGCACGGTTATTTCGCCGCCGAACCGCTCGCGCAGCTCGAGAGCGGCCTCGAGCGCGAAGAGGTCATATGGGTTAATGATCGTCGGCACACCCTGACGCATGATCGTATTGGTCACGGGGTGCACGCGGATCTGCGCAGAGTCCGGAACCTGTTTAATGCAGACGACAATGTGCACTGAGTTGCTCCAAAGGTTGCGGTAGCTGCGAAGAGAACAGCAAGTGTTGTACCACAGCGCCCGATTTTGGAATCTGTTAGCTGCCACAGAGGTTTAGATGGGTAGATCGCCCCTCCGGCCCGGTGTTCTGGACGAACGAATATCGACACCCGTCGCAACTGCGACAGCGCCATTCCGTTCCGTCCGACCACGGCGCGGAGCCGTGAGCTTGCAAGGCCCACATCGCGACTCCTGCGCAATTCAAGCTGCAGGTCCGGTCGCGCTCCGGAACGGCGCCAGTATCGACGAGATCAAGGCGGCCTGCTTCGCGCGACGGCATATTGCGGCATTCCTGCAGCTCTTGAGGGGTTCAAGGCAGCACAGGAGATCCTAAGGACCGAGCACAGCCAAACGAACGATGAGGTTGCTTATGCAGATCCCGATCGCGCCAACGGGAGCCACCTGCCTAACTGCTCCCCATGAGCCTCGATCTGCTGATTCAGGCGCCCCCACAGCCTTTGATGTTGGCGGGAGCCGCTCCCGGGAAAGACCATCAGCCCAAGCTTGGATCAGCCCTCAGTCGCTCTTGAGTGCCTGCCGAGATTCCATCGTAAAATCGTAAATGCGATTGTGGATGGCTGACAAAGCAAAGTCCTCGGTCGAAATCCTCCGGCGTGATATCGCGAGCACCATGCAGCACCCGATCTCGACACCGTTGGAAAATGCTTCGTAGAACAGTACGCAGTTGCCGACAGTAAAGCTCCGAATTTTCATCCCCAGCTCGGGCCGCTGGCGGCCCGCCGTGGATTCTTGGCAAGCATCTGAAAGGCATTGCCGATACGATCGAGCAAGCGATCCGCAGCCGCAGTGTTGTCCGATGCGATCAAGAGCCAGATCTCCTCCAGGTCGGTCTCGGCCTGGGGCCGCCTGGTGAGATTACCCGCCATGCTTCCCGGCTTTCAGCCGTTCGCGTCCGCGGGCCTTAATTTGTTCAACCAGTTCGCCGGGCTCAAACGGTTCTGCCGGACCGCTTTCCAAGCCTTCCTGGATAGCGGTACGCAATGCCTCAAGCTTCGCCTTGCGACGCTCCTCGCGTTCTTCAACAAGGCGCAGTCCCTCCCGCATTACCTCGCTAGCGGCTGCATAGCGTCCGCTATCGACGAGATCCTTGATAAAGCTCTCGTAGTGTTTGCCGACGGTATAACTCGTGGCCATAGGCACGCCTCCTCGCCTCATAATATATTACTTTATGCTCTAAATACCGCGCTTTGATCCGCCAGCAACGTGAGGTTGTGGAGGGACGGAGGCAAACGGTGGGTAGGTGACGAAATCTCTTGGCTCAGTCTATCTGAGGCGGTTTTGCTAGCGTCGACCAACTTCATGTGATTGAGCCATGAACTACGATCAAGAGGATCGCAAGCCGATCAGGAGAAAAACCATCAGGACGACAATGTGCGAAGCTTTAGGCCGTGGCCGGCGAAGTCCCACTTGGCGACGTGGTGGTCAAACTGGCTGGCGAATTGATCCCTAGCCAGGCTCAGAAAGCCCGCCCTCATTGGGAAGGTGCAATCTCAGAACGCACCAACGAGCATTCCGAACGGCCGGACCGACATGCGCAAATGCTGGCGCCAACTACAACGCTGGTCGGTCCTCGCTTCGATTTGGCCGTGGCTCTCGCACGCGCGAGTGGCGATGGCATGGCAGGGCGAAGCCTTACCATTAACGATCTGTGCAAGCTCCTACCGCAAGTCGATCCAAAGGACGTCGAGAAAGCCGCTTTCGATCTGGATGCCCTGGGTTTGACCAGCATTCAGCGGTCGTTCGGTGAGCACTGGTGGCTACGGTTATCCCCCATCTGACGCGGTCATCCTTGCACCGTCGCCTGCAGCGCCATGGAATCAGCCGCCCGCCCGAGGTCGTCGGTGCCAAGCCTGCCAAGCAGCCTTTCGAGGCCTAAGGGACGGGACCGTTGGGGAGACAGCACGGTCACGTTTCGGAGGAGCTGGCGCGCCGACCCTGAGCGTCGGCTCCTCTTTTGGACCTTGTGTGAGTTAGGCAACAGTCGTCCCTCGGCGTACCTGCTAAAGAAATGACGTTGGGAATTTCAGGGCCCTAGCGCTGGGAATGACAGGGCGCCGCCGGGACAAACCATTTCGGGCCCGGCGGCGTAATTTTTGAGATTTACCGCGCTGACGCGCGAGAGGCGTCTCGAGATGTCTGACGACAAGATTGCTGTAAAGACCGTGCTGCTCGCGCTGGCCATCGGCATTGCGGTATGGGCAACCACGGGAGCGCCCGAGCCGGGCACAAATTCGCCGTTGCACGTCGCCACCAGGCGATGAGGCCCTACGGGGCTTGGGAGGATTGGGCGCGGTCGCTTTAGGTCGGCGTCATTCGAGCGGTAGAGAAAGCGCCGGCAGCGGCCTATTGCCCTGCTCGCAACCTGTTCGCCCCTTGAGCAGTAGAACTGGCGTTGAGGCATCCGCGGCAGTCCGGCCCATGAAATGGGTCAGATTAACGCCCGATGACCACTCCACATAACCAACAGCCGAAAAGGCAACCGCTCCCACGATGAGAATACTGAGTACTGAAGCGGCGGCTGCCGACGCCAAGCTTTGGCTGCTGAAAAACGGCATCACGATTCTCCGACACCGAGCTGCCACCCGCTCGTGCATTAGGCCAACTCGCGATGATCGAGTGTGAACCGCCTCACATTTCACGGGCAGTTGATGCCGAGGTCGGACCGCCGATGCCAGTTCAGGGCCGGCGGGCCAATTTTCGTTGATTCAGATCCTGGCCGCGGCCCAGTCGGGCAGACGATCCGGAAGCGGGCTGTCGAGCAGGCCGGCGACAAGCACGCCGAAGGCCGCTCCTTCGATGGCCTCTTCAGTGAACTCGACGTTTGCGTCCCATTCGAAATGGAGGACCGCTGAGGCCGTCGCCCGCATCCCCTCGATGGTCGTGGCGCGATTGTAACCATTCGCAGCTGATTCATGGCGTCCTCAAAGGCTTCTTCGGCCGCGGTATCGTCAACACCGATCTGGTAAAGCCGGAGAGTCTCCTCGCTGGCGGCATCGAGGAGGCACGATATTTCCACGAAGCTGCGTCCTTGCTCGATCAGTTCGGCTCGAGATGTTTGGGCAAGGGTGACGCCCGTCCGTGTTCTCCAGCGCCAAAAGCCTGTTCGAGCGGGAGCACCCAGGACCGTTCCCGGGGAAGCGTTCTGCCGTTAGCAGGCCTACAGGCCGATCAGCTGACGGGTGTCGCTGCAGAACCTTGGGGTCACTCGTTTGCCACGGCCAGATACCGCTGAGCCCGTCATAAGCATTCGGATGAAGCTCTGCTTTCCAGCATGCCGTCGCCCACGATTAACTGTTTGAGCGGTTCTAGTCCGCGGCACGATCGAGTGGAATCGCAGATGGAAGCATAGTGAATGCATATGGACGGCGACTGCGGACCAACGGAAGGCCGCGCAAGAAAGGAGTAAGGCGATGGATACGGCAGACAACGCCGACGCGGTGACCACTTGCGCATGTACTGTTGCCGCGCGGCGAACAGGATGGAAGTGGAGCGTCGACCATGATGAGAGGGCTACGCCGGGCTCGTGACGCAGGGAGGGCGTAGCCCGACCGGAGTTACGAGCCCGGCGTCGGCGCGATCCACAGCGGACCGCGCCGACTGGTGATCGCGGCCGGCTGGTTATGCAAGTGGTTCTTCCGCCAAGAGGAATCACTCGCGTGCCAGGCCGACACATTACCGATCACCAAATGAGGCTCTACATGAAGTACCGTCAGACCGATAGCCCGCCCGTGGCCGCCGCCAAGGCGTCGTTCAGCACCTCGACCGCTTACCGGATCGAGCAGGATCGACGCCTTCCGTCGCAGAAGAAGGCTCCTCGCGGCCGTCGCCGGCCAGATCCCTTGGCCCGCGTATTTGAGACAGAGATCGTGCCGATGCTGAAGGCCGCCCCCGGTGTGCGGCCGGTCACGATCTTCGAGGAGTTGCTCCGACGCCATCCTGAGCTCGGCGCCGGCATCCGTCGCACGCTGGAGCGCCGGATCCGGGCCTGGCGGGCGATCCACGGCGAGGAGCAGGAGGTCATCTTCCGGCAGACCCACGAACCCGGTCAGCGCGGCCTGTCCGACTTCACCGACATGGGCGAATTGGGTGTCACGATCGCGGGCGTGCCGCTCGACCATCGTCTCTATCACTTCCGGCTGGCCTATTCCGGGTTTGAGCACGCCCATGTCGTGCTCGGCGGTGAGAGCTTCATCGCTCTGGCCGAAGGCCTGCAGAATGCCTTGTGGTCACTCGGTGGAGCGCCACGGGAGCATCGCACCGACAGCCTGTCGGCCGCCTTTTGCAATCTCGACCGCGACGCCAAAGACGATCTGACGCGGCGATACGAAGACCTCTGTGCCCATTACGGCATGCGCCCCTCCCGCAACAATCGTGGCATCGCCCACGAGAACGGGGCGATCGAGAGTTCGCATGGCCATCTCAAGCGGGCGGTCGGCGACGCGCTGTTGCTGCGTGGCACCGCCGACTTCGACGATCTCGCTGCCTATCGTGGCTTCATCGATGAGATCGTCAGCCGCCGCAATGCCCGCAACGCCAAGCGGATCGACAGCGAACGTACCGCACTTCAGGATCTGCCGGACCGCCGCACGTCGGACTATGAAGAGGTGATCGTCCACGTGACATCGTCCGGCGGCTTCACCTTGCGCAAGGTGTTCTACACGGTGCCGTCGCGCTTGATCGGCCATCGGCTGCGGGTGCGCCTGTATGACGATCACCTCGACGTGTTTGTCGGCGGCACGCATCTCCTCACCTTGCCGCGCGGGCGGCCGCATCCCAATGGCAAGCACGATCAGGTCGTCGATTATCGGCACGTGATCCATTCCTTGCGGCGCAAGCCGATGGCGCTCCTCAACCTGGTCTACCGCGACCAGCTGTTCCCCCGGGAAGCTTACCGCCGAGCCTTCGACGTCTTGCGCAAACGCTTACCGGACAAGAAGGCCTGCCGGATCATGGTCGATCTCCTCGCACTCGCCCATGAGCGCGGTTGCGAGGCCGAACTCGCCGATCAGCTCACGGCCGACCTGAACGACGGCCGGCTGCCCGACCTCAACCGGCTACGTACTCACTTCGCCCCGGATCCCGCCCAGATGCCGAACGTCGTGGTGCGCCTCGCACCGCTCGCCACCTATGAATGCCTCATCGGTACTGCCGAGATCGGAGGTGCCGCATGAGCACAACCAACGTAGTCGACACCGCGCGCCTCAATCTGTTGCTCAACGAGCTGCGGCTGCCCGCCATCAAGGTGCTGTGGCCGCAATTTGCCGAGCAGTCCGATAAGGAAGGCTGGCCGGCGGCGCGCTTCCTCGCCACCATTGCAGAGCACGAGATCGCTGAACGCAGCCGTCGCCGCATCGAGCGCCATCTCGTCGAGGCGCGGCTGCCCACCGGAAAGACCTTTGACAGCTTCGACTTCGAAGCCGTACCGATGATCTCCAAGGCGCAAATGACCGCGCTCGCCGCCGGCGACGGCTGGTTGAACAAGGGCGCCAATCTGCTGCTGTTTGGTCCGCCCGGTGGCGGCAAGAGTCACTTGGCAGCAGCAATCGGCTTGGCTCTCATCGAGAACGGATGGCGCGTCCTCTTCACCCGCACCACCGATCTCGTGCAGAAGCTCCAGGTGGCGCGCCGCGAACTCAACCTCGAGGGTGCCATCAACCGCCTCGATCGCTTCGATCTCGTTATCCTTGACGATCTTGCCTATGTCACCAAGGACCAGGCCGAGACCAGTGTGCTGTTCGAGCTCATCAGCGCACGCTACGAGCGACGCTCTTTGCTGATCACCGCCAATCAGCCCTTTGGAGAATGGAACAAGGTCTTTCCGGACCCAGCTATGACCCTCGCGGCGATCGATCGCCTTGTTCACCACGCCACCATCGTCGAGATGAACGTCGAGAGCTATCGCAGGCGGACTGCCCTCGAGCGAAAGCGTGGTCCAGGGCGGCCACCGGAGCACGCGACACAAAAAACGCTCGCTTGATTGACGCTCCGCGACAATCAAAGCAAACAAAACTCTTGCGCGCGACAATCATCGCGGCGATCATCATCGCGCCGCGACACTGACTCGCCATCCTGATCGCCGCGCTCTTCCGACCCAGATCGTCGCGCTATATACTGTGATGCACCGAAGATCGATATCCCCGAGGCTTTCCACAAATGATAGTGGATGGCTTTCCACTGGCGGATAGGTTGGTCGCGGGGAGAATTCGCCATATTCCAGCTATCGGGGGGAGGCAGACCTGCTTGATCCCCTTCATGCCAAAACGGCGTCGGCAAATCTCGCACCCAGCTTTGAGTCCCACGACTCTGGGTCGACAAATTGTGTTGGGGGCCCGGGTCGATCCGCCGCAACCTGCCCCTTGCCCACTGCTCAGACCGTATTTGAAGTTGCTCCCGATTGGCGCGCGCTAGTCTTTGAACATGGCGGATAACCTGACGCTCGTCAGCTTATCGACAGCTGAGCTTCCTAGCGTACGCCTCCGTTGACGGCCGCCTTGTTTGACGGAGGCAAGCGCTGCAGGTCCTAGGGGGCATCCTGGGAGAAGGGCTATGACGATTTCGCGGGCAGAGGTGATCACATCGGTCGAGCCTCGGTGGTCGCGAGATGAGAAGGAAAGCTAGTTGCAGCATCGCTCGAGCCGGGAGCGACTGTTTCCGAGGTGGCTCGCATGGCCGGCCTTCATGTGAGCTAGCTGTTCAGGTGGCGCAAAAAGCTTGAGCCGCCTAGTCGGCTGAGACAAGACATGCCATGGAGTTCGATGAATACAGAACGGGCCCAGCCTCGCGCCGGCATACCTTTCGAATCCGAAAGCACCGAGCCAACGTCTAGGGCCGCCGGGCAGTCCCCTTCGTGCCTGACCCAGTGGGCGTCAGCCCTGACGCGGTGGGCGACAGGAGCGGCCGCCGCCGACCTCGTCTCGTCGCAGGACCGCGTCCTGGCGACCTGGGCAGCGGAAGAGGGGCAGGGCGAAGACGAGAATCGGCAAGAGGGGGTCAACCGGACGAGGGCATGGCGGGACGAAGGTGATGTCGGAGACGAGCTGAATTTGTCGTCATTGTCCCTGACCGCCTTGCCAGCCTCACTCTTGCCCAGGCTCCGGACCCTCAATGTCATCGGCAACCAGTTGAGCAGCCTGCCGGCCCGGCTTCCGGGCGGACTCCGGGACCTCTACGCCTCTGACAACCGGCTGACCAGTCTGCCCGCCCTTCCGAGCAGGCTCCGGCACCTCCACCTCATGGCCAACGAGCTTTCCAGCCTGCCGGCAGAGCTGCCATTTAGGCTCCGCAGCTTGACTGTCGATAGCAACCAGCTGACCGATCTGCCCGCCCTTCCGGCAACGATCGAGGAGTTGTCTGCCAGCAATAACCAGCTGACCAGCCTGCCCGATCTTCCAGCCAGGCTCCGCCGCCTGGACGTCAGCGAAAATCAGCTGACCAGTCTGCCCGATCTTCCAGCAAGGCTGCGGTACCTGGACGCAGGCGACAACCAGCTGACAAGCTTGCCTGGCGTTCCGGCCAGACTTCGATACCTGGACGTCAGCGAAAATCAGCTGACCAATCTGCCAGAGACACTCCCGGTCGGCCTTGAAATGCTCGGCGCCAGCAACAATCAGCTCACCGGCCTGCCCGCGACCGTGCTGACGCAGCTCGGCAGCGCGTCCAGCATCGATGTGCGATCTAATCCGATACCGGGCCCAGTGCTGGCCGATTTGGCGTCAGCCACGCGCGGCCCGGATTATGCCGGCCCGCAGGTCTTGCTGTCGATGCCCCTACAACCGGTGGAACATCAGCCGCCACTCCTGCACGAGGTTGTTGCGGATTGGCTCGCGGACGAGCCCGGCGCAGTGGCCGCCTGGCAGGGCTTCGCCGAAGAGCCGGGTGCGCAGGACTTCGCACTCTTTCTCGAAAGGCTCGCGGGCACCGTGAACTATGGTCATCAGGCGTTCCGCGACCAGGTGGCCGAGAATCTGCTACAGGCCGCGATGAGGCCGCGGCTGCGCGAGCAGTATTTCGAGCTGGCCAGTGGAGCGACTGCGTCCTGCGAGGACCGCGTCACTTTGACTTGGAACGGTATGCAGACCGCACGCCTGAACGCTGATGTCAAGGATGGGCTTTATGACAGTCAGCTCGACCAACTGCTCCAACACGGCCGTGTCATGTTTCGTTTGGAGGCGCTTGACGATATCGCACGCGAGACGGTCCGCTCGCTCCGTCGTGCCGACCCGGACGCCAATATCGACGAGATCGAGGTCTATCTTGCCTATCAGACCCAGCTACGGGATCGGCTGGAATTGCGCCACATCGCCCCTGATATGCGCTTCTTGAATCTCTCTGACGTCACGGCGGACGACGTTGCCCGGGCTGAGACGTCGGTGCGGGAACAGGAAGCGGCGGGTTTCGCGGATTTTCTGGCAACGCGCTGGGAGCCTTGGGATACGGTGGTGAAGCGGATCGCCCCCGATGATCATGCCGCGATGCGGGACCGGCTTGCCGATGCAATGGAAGATGAGTTTCCGACGCGCTTGAACGAACGACTCGCGGAGCCTGGCCTGACGGATGATGTCGATGCCCGGCGGGTGGTCGGAGCCCAGATCCTCAGCGAAATCGCCTGCGAGATCAAGGGCGAGCTGATGCATAAGGTTCTCCGGGAGCAGGGCCTCGAGCTCTGATCGATGCGATAGCCGCTCCGATCCTGCAGTCTCGTTTGGTCGTTACGGGACGAGCGATTGTTCAGGTCGCATGGATGATGCAGTTGCCGTCTGATGACCACCTCCGACCACCTCGGCGTGTTGTTCGCTCGCCGGCCGTACCTGGGAAACCCGCGATTCTAAACTAGCAAGCGATGCCAGAGTTCAAGGTCATTGCTCGCCTGGATTACGACGAACAGACCACGTTCGTCCGTGCAAGGCTGTGTCAGGTCACGACTGGCATAGCCTGGGTTGAACTTGATCACGCGCAGGATACTTCGACAGCGCGGCCAATGCCGCTTCATGATTCGCTCGCGTCGTAGCCGATGTCGCTCTCCGCCACCGGATCAGACTCCATCCGGATCCCGTTTGTGACCGCGAGCGGAGCGCGCTGGTGGCAGCGCAGAACGCCTTGCCGAATCTCCGTTCCCATCGGCGCAAGATTTCATAGCTCACTCGACGCCCAGCGCCCCCTGCATTCGTCGACAATGCGCAAGCTCAAGGGAAACCGGAAATACAACCAAACGCTATATCCGATCATTTCCGGTAGGAAGTAATGGCGACGATAAACCAGGGCGCTCGCCGCAGAGCTACCGGGCCGGAAGGCTGCCACTGCTGACCATCCGATAGGGCGGCGCGCGGCTCACCTTCTGAATGTCGACGATCCAAAGTCACTTCGGCGCTCTCGGCCCGACACCATGCCCGAGGGAAGCCGATGACGTAAGCGTGACGGAAGAGATCGGAGCCAACTTCGCCCCGCCCGAGCGCGAGCAGCTACGCTGCGGCTTCGTCAGCTTCTCGAAAGCTTGCTCTGGTAGGATGTCTGCTCAGGTGATCTTGGACGTGAGGCTGGGTGGACCCGCACAATCGTGACCCCATCCAATGTAACAGTTTGGTCGCAGCTGCAGCATGCCACTTCGGAAGAGCAGCAAGAGGGGCCGGCGAGGCAATAGACGTTTGAGCCGTCCTTGGCGACGGCGCTCCCAGCCAGTACCGGTACCTGTCCTCATCAGTCTGAAGAAGACCAGCGCCGCATTGATGACGCGACTGGTAATGCTATGGCTCGGAATCAAAGGTGCACATTAAAGCAGTACCACCGAACTTCGCCGATTACGGGCATGTTCTCCGCTTTCGGCGTCAAGCGTTTGATCTAAGCAAATCAGCAATCCTATCGCTCACGTCAACGAATTCTACTAATCGAACGATGAGGCGCCGTTGAGCAATCTTCGCGTTTGCTGCGAGCCAGCTACTCGCAGTGCGATTCCGCCCAGCCCCCCTCAGAGGACGACGAAAGTTTCTTTAAAATGATGACTCGTGCCGATAGACGCAGCGAGGCCGCCCTTGACCAGTATCACCCTGCTCTTCGCAGATTCTCCGAGGCACTTATTCTTGAGAGCCAGACGATATCTGGACTGGACCACGACTCGCGGATCAAGTCCGCTCGGAGGCTGTTCCCACGCGACAAGAATCTCATCTCCGCGTTAAATTTGTTTCGTGCTGCGGAGCTATGCGCAAAATTCGGTTCGTAATACGGAGCGTGCCTTGTCCGGGCGCTTCGAGCGGGCAGCTAAGCATTGCAGCCTTGGCGGAGCAATCTTCTATGGTGATTTGCCAGCTTCGGTTGGGTTAGGCGACACGGCACGTGACCACCTTATGGCAATTCAAGAGCATGTCGCTCCGATGGAAACTCGCTATTTCCGTGGTGTTGGCAATTAACCCACCGTCCGAGCCAGCCCGGGGCAATCGGCTCGCTCTGTCCGAAATCAGATGACGGACGATATTCAGGTACGGCGCATCGGCGCCCGACGAAGTGGATAAGCGTTTGGAGCGTCTAGCCGACATCCTCATTGACTGCATCGCCCACGGCAACTCGGTCAGCTTTCTGCCACCGCTAACTCGACGACGTGCGCTGGTGTACTGGCGTAGCGTCGCGGACGCGGTTTTTTGCAATGGATGCGTGCTACTAGCTGCGGAAGATGGCGCAGGGGATTATTTTGCTGCTCGGGCAGCCGTTGGATGAAGTGTGCGAGCCAGGCGAACGACCGCCATAAACTTTCGTATCGTTAAGTGACCCCCTTGAGGTGCCCAATTTTTACCAAGGTTCAATTGAGCCGCTGATCACGATCCTCTTAGCTGCATGCGCGGCTGGCCACAGCGACATCTCATTCGTCTTCGCCGGCTTCGTCAACTGATAGCGAATCGGGAGGTCGCGAATTCTATTTTTCGTCGGAATGACAGCATTTGCCGAGACGTGGATAGAGATACTGATGGAACCATTCGAGCTTGCGTGGTGCGAGTTCGAATACCAACGGGCTCTCAGATGCCTCGAAGCGAGGGAAAACAGGGCGAACGACGTCTGATCCATCATGCGGGAGGACCTGTGGCCAAACACTCTATGACAGCGCACGGCCACGCGCGCCACGAGCGGCGATACAGCGATCGAAAGCTCGCTCAAAGAATTAAAGAATTAGCCAGCACGGTCCTAATCAGAAGACCATCACCAAGCAGCGTAAGGCGGCGTCGTGCACGATGCACCGACGGGTTGCAAGACCGTCCGCTCGATTGAGGAAGAGGCAATCGTCGTTGCCTTTCGCAAGAACAACCTTGTGAGCTGCAAATTTATCGAGAATTTGGGCGCCCTTGCGCGATGAACACGGTACGCAATCATGTTGGAGCTCCGGTAGAAATACGGGAATGAAGCTGCGCCGGCGGTAAGCATGCTCACAAAATCCATGACAATTGAACTCGCGCTAGTTGTGGTTCGGTCGATATTCTGCCAAGCGTAACTGTCGGAGTGACGGATCCCTGACCTAGAAGGCAGGGGACCTCTCGATCGTAAGGACGGGTCGCCAGAATGAATAGATCAGCAGCAAAGAAGATGCAGCAGCGCAGTGCCGGCAAGCCTGACATTGAGTTGGGCAAGCGGATCCGCCTGCGGCGTGTGGAGCAGAAGATTTCGCAGGCCGAACTCGGCGATAAGCTCGGCGTCAGCTTCCAGCAGGTCCAGAAGTACGAGAAGGGCGTCAACCGTGTCGGCGCTGCCCGTCTTCAGCAGATCGCCACTACGCTCGACGTCCCCGTCACCTTCTTTTACGGCGGTGACAACAAGGCGCGCGAGGTTGAGAGCCTCCTGTTCCTGGACAGCGCCTTCAGTCTACGGTTGCTGCGCGCCTACAGTAAGATCAAGGATCAGACCGTCCAGCGTCAGCTGGTGTCGCTGATGGAGTCGATCGCCGCCGACGAGGATTGACCGGTACTCGACGTCAGATCGCGGCACATGGACGCGACCTCGTCTCAGGACCCACTCCCGCGGCGAGAGCGGTCGATTGACTTGTACACGCCTCACTTTCAGCCGGTAATCTCAGGGCTACTCTCCTCGATCACGGCACCGCATCCCCGATGTCGACACGATTCTGGTTGACGGATCGAGCGACAATCTGATCTTCGAGCTCGCCAACTCCGCCATTGACATCTCCCTCATGGTGAGGAGCGCCGTCCTACGTGCGAAAGGCGAAGCCGCGCGGCTTGCTATGGAAGATCGCGGCAAACAGCGCCTCTTTGGTCGGGAAACGGGTATAGACCGTTGCCTTGCTAGTACGGCATGCGATCTCCTCGACGCTGACGCCGGCGAGTTCACGAGCCAGGAACAACTCGCATGCCGCGGTCGAGATCCGCAGGTCCACTTCGGCGGCCAAGTCCGTCGGCGGCCGTCCCAGACGCACCGCCTTTTGCGCCGCCCACCTTATGTTCGCTCCTCCATTCATCCACCCTAGGCTAGTTTGTCCATTCAATTAGTCTTCTGGGAAAGAGAAGGTGGCTTAGGCGCCATGATCCAGCGACAAACTGACGGGAAGAGCGGTGAACTTGTTCGAGGTCGGAGCTGTTGTCTACCGCTGGTCGGCGACGCACGGCGTCCGTCAGGGGCGGCAAAATGGTTTCAACCCGTAACATGCCGGCGGGTTCACCACCGCGCCGCTCAGCCCAGTTCTCGCTGCGCTCCAAGCGAAGTCGCCTTGCCAGGGCGGCAGACGGGCGGTTCCTCGCATGCGTGGTCAACCTGCCGCCGAGGCGGGCCGCCCTTTTTCAGATTTTGGTGGCATTGGATGCGCCCGCAAAAACCCAGTCCTCTCATGGTCCGCGCACGTTCAGAACCGCTTGATCTCGATTCCGTACTTCCTCAGCGCGTAGCCAATCTGGCGCGGCGTTAGTCCGAGCAAGCGTGCAGCTTTTGCCTGTACCCAACCAGATTTTTCCATGGCTGCAATGACCCGCTCGCGATCGGCCATCTTCGCGCCACTTACGAGGACTGTGCCAGGGGGTGCCAGTGAGGCCAGTTCGCTGCCGACAAGTGGGGCCGGCGCGGTCGCTTCAGACGGCAAACTGATCGGCTTGGCGGGCACTGGGACGACCGGTGCCGTTTGGACTGTCGCCTCCTCGGACGTACTTTTCCACAGCATCGCGGAAAGGCACTGGCCGTGGCAACATGCAAAATCATTTCTCACGATCGATGGCCCGGCCGACAGGGTCGCTGTGCGCTCGATGCAGTTTTCGAGCTCGCGGACATTTCCCGGAAAGCCGCAGTTCATCAGCACATCGATCGCGCTCGCTTCCAAGGTCAGCGTACGGCCGTTCACGCTATTGAAATTCCTCAGGAACTCACCGGCAAGCAGCGGAATATCGCTGCGTCTTTCGCGCAGCGGCGGCAGCAGCAAGGGAACAACGCTGATGCGATAGTAGAGGTCTGCGCGAAACTCGCTCCTTGCCACAGCCTCTTCAAGGTTCTTGTTGGTTGCGGCTATGACTCGAACATCGACCTTTATGGTCTGGTTGCTGCCGACCCGCTCGAACTCCTGCTCCTGCAGGACACGCAGCAACTTCGCCTGGAACGGGGCCGAAATCTCGCCGATCTCGTCAAGGAACAGTGTGCCTTTGTCAGCAAGCTCGAAGCGCCCCTTGCGCGAGCTGAAGGCGCCAGTAAAGGCACCTTTCTCATGACCGAACAATTCGGATTCCAGCACTGTCTCAGGTAGTGCCGCGCAATTCAGCTTAATGAAGGGCCGCTTGGCGCGGGACGATGATTCGTGAATAGCCTTGGCTACAAGTTCCTTTCCGGTACCGGATTCGCCGCGCAGCAGAACCGTGCTGTTCGATTTGGCCACGACCGCGATCTTTTCGAGCAAGCCGCGCAGCGCCGGACTGTCGCCGATGATCCCATGAACAGGTACCTTCTTACGCTCCCGTACAGGCTGCCTAAACTCGAATAATTGCTTTTGCAGACGGTCCTTCTCCACCATCAGCCGCTCGCGATCGCAGGCGAACAAGCGATGAAGCCTTACTGTCTGTCCCACCAGGTTGGCGATCATGGTGAGCAGCCGCGCATCATAATCGAGCCGGAGACTCGACCTTTCGTCACAGACACGGTCGAGCGTCAGTGTACCCACGACTTTCGGATCGATGCGGATCGGAACTCCGATGAACGACACCGGCATGTTATCCGAGGCACCGAGCACCTCAAGGTCAGCTGCGCTGAACGCCGGCTCCGCTGCCACGTTCTCGGCGACAAGAGGCCTGTCGGTCGCAACGATCTGGTCGATTGCCTTCCGTGGCAGGCGCATCCGGAAGCGGTCGTCGCTGCCTTCGCTCCAGCCAGCACCCACGGTAATGTCCGGCATCCCGTCATCGTCGAACAGTGAGACGATACCGTGTCGCATCTGCACAAACGATTGCAGAAGGCCTACGACGTTGGCCAGCGTGACCTCGAGCCGGCAGGGAGCGGTGAGTATTTTCGATATTTCGAAGATACCGGTCAGCGCGCTCTCGCGCAGCGGCTCGCCCGAGAGCTCGCGCTCCGTCTCTGGATGAGAGGCAGGTATCTCGCGTGCGGAAGCGATATGCAGCATGAGGCGGTCTCCGTTATTTTGATCATCCTCCCTAGCACCTTGTTCGGATTTGCGAGCTTCGTTTTGCATGTCATGCTCGATCTAGCGTTACGAATTAACGAGATGACATAGAAGCGTAACACCTTTTCATGGCACGACGGTAACCTTACAGTGGTTTGATTTCATCTTTTTTCGGAATAGGTGCGCGACGTCAGCGTAGAACACGAACTTCAACGCTGAGGCTTAAGTCAGCCGCGTTGCCAGGCTTGGTCGATTCACAGATGTTGCCCACCATTGATCGGCACCTCGGCCCCCGTAACATAGCTTGCGGCATCCGAGCATAGGAAGAAGATGACCTTGGCCACTTCGTCGGGTGTTCCCACTCTGCGCAACGGGATGTTTGGCACGAGACGCGCTTCCGTGTCGGGCGACAACATGTCCGTTCTGATCTCGCCTGGCGCGATCGCGTTCACACGAACGCCATAGGGCGCATAATCGTGGGCCATTTCGCGTGTGAGACTCGCAAGCGCGGCCTTCGACGTCGCGTAGGCGCTGCCGGCAAACGGGTGCACCCGCGAACCAGCGATCGACGTCACGTTGACAATCGATCCTGACGCGGCCCTTAGCTCGTCAAATAAACCCCTCGCCAGCAGGATCGGGGCCACGAGATTCAGATGGAACACTCTCATCCAGGTTTCAGTTGACGTCGTCAACGAGGTCAGCCGGTCACCATCAGACGTCTTCGGCGAGATGCCGGCGTTGTTCACTAATGCGTGCAAGGGTGCGCCCGCCAAGCGTTCCTTGACCTGCGCGATCAAGCGCGGCAGCATTTGATAATCGCTAAGGTCGACCTGGACATGATCCTCGCGCCCGGAGTCCCACGGGCACCGCGCGCCATCGAATGGCTGGCGCGCGCAAGAAATGATGCGCCAACCTGCCTCCGAAAACAGCTTGGCAGTGGCATGCCCAATTCCGCGCGATGCCCCAGTCAGCAACATCGCCTTCTGCTCTCCCTGATGGAGGCGGGCTTCATCGGCGCGAAAGGGACAGCCCAAATGTGTCTCGGGCAGCGGACCTGCGATCAGATCGTCATTTGGCAGATCGAGACCCACGCCCGCCTCCTCTCCTGTAGCGCCGCTGGCGAACACGTAGCAGGATTTGGGCCACTCCGATGCACGCAAAGACGCTCCGGTTTTGCGTCCTAATGTCGCGCACGCCAAAAGCTTGGCGGATTCGCGACATGGTGCGTGTGCTTTGCAACATCGATGGTGCATCACCCACACAATGCCTGGAGCACACTCGGTCACTGCTAGGACCAGACACCACACTGCGCTCTCGTGATCGAGATCCGAAGCAGCGAGCGGATAAGGAACGCTCCTCGTCGAGGCAACGATCGGTCACGATGGTGGAGACACCCAGTAACCGTGTCGGTACGAAACAGAACCTGACGCACCAACTCCATACGTTAGGTTTTCTCGCAACTGATACCGAGCTCATCGCAGCACATCGCCGCGCTGATTGGTTGCGCGATCACGAGCGGGCGCACTGAATGTCCAACTCAATGCTCGAACCCGAAGGGTCCGTCCGCGCGAGCGAGTGGCGGCCGCGGCAACGGAACTCACCGGCCCAACGTAACCTCCTTCGAAAACTTGATCCGCGACGAACCGCCGAGAAGCTTTCACTTGCGGGTCGTCGCGAGGCAAGGCCGAGGACGATGTCCATCTGGTCAGCGTGGTGGCGGTACGGTAACGCCGCTCTTGTCAAGATCGAGCTTCAGCGGACGGCATTCGGCCGCCGCATCTTGCTGTTCTCCAGGGCAAGGGTCCGTTGGAACGTCGGTTTGGGCGATCAATTGTCGTCCGGAAACGTAGTGGCAGTGCTGCTCGATGCAAAAAGCGGCGATCAGATCGATGAGACGGGTTACGACTTTCATGAAGCCACGAGTTCTTTTGATGCTTCTTCAATCAAGATCAATCGGCTCGGATCGTTCAAATCGAATTCTATAACGCGCGGCGCAAAGAGGCGCGCATAGCGCGTGAAAGCGCTCGTCGGGGGGAAACGGATCACGGTATCGCATCGCGCAAGAAGATACATCTCGATGAGAGCGGAAAAGCCGCCCTCAGCTCCGAGCGCCGCGCTGTGCAACGGCCCGGCCTGAGCTGCCTGGAAGCGCTTTGGGATGGTGAAAACGTCAGGAAACATAGCTGACACCCTCTCAAGGACGTGCGCGCTGTCTGTGCACAGGAACGCCCTGACCGGTTTTGCATGCGGTAACGCCTTGGCCTTGTCGATGGCGTTACAGACCTGTTGCAAAGCCCGCTCGGGATCAGCCCAGTAGGGCGCATGCCCCATAACATCCTCTCCGTTGCCGTGCCGAACATGAATGCCGATCACGCTGAACGACGCAAGGTGCTCACGGAAGATGGCATCAATCCGTGCCTGCACTTCGGATCGCGGCTTGATGCTCCGAAAGATCTCTCGTTCAGCCTCCTCATCGCAGCGCCACATCAGGCAGGCGTCACACACAACTGTATTTGCATCGCTATCTTGCCCGCTTTGGAACAGCTGATCGAGTTCATCGCGTTCCCGGAAAATCTGCTCATCCGGGCGATAGGCGCAATCAATAGCTGGCCTATTCCACCATGCCGGGAAAAATGGTCCAGGAAATGAGTGCTGGTTGATCCGGTCGTCGCAGATCACCTGTACGCCGGCAATATCTTGAACCGGTTCGAAGAAGACGGGAAAGGCGTTGGTGAATGGTTGATCGAGATAACAGGACCCCCGCCAATCGATGACCAGCTTCCGTCCGGTCCGCTCGGCAAAACGCCACGCTGCAGCCAGCGACCACAGGCAGTCGCCCAAGCCCGTACGTCGTCGGGAAACAACGAACTGATCATTTTTCGAACCGCCAGGCATCTGCATTGCCTCCTTCCGGACTCCTGGTTGAACAAGAGACGTCATTGGAGACACCTCACATATGGTCTTGGCCGATGTTATGGTCGGCGCTTGTGCTGCTCGCGCGTTGCGTCGGTAGAACTTCATAGCAGCGCTATCCTCGTAGTGGGTTCTCTCAACGCCTCCCTCTTTTCTTCCACTAGAGTTGTTGCGCCGATATACCCGATTTCAACTGGATGCCTATTGGTGCCCTATTCCACCTCGGCCTAGCCTCCTGTACATGGAGGCGCAGTCTTGGTCTTACATATGATCGCCGGTTATGCTTCGCCCAGCGCTTTAATGCGGACGCAAGCGGCGCGTGGCGGATGCAGCCGAACGCCCCGCTGTTCCCACAAGAGCCGAAGTTCCTTGACGAGATCTTCGCGCCGGGGCTGGTCCAACATAGTTGTGTCGAGAAGCCAGCCGAGCGAGGCCTCCCCCTCGATCCGCATCAGCAGGTCGAAGAGCTCATGCGAGATACGCATGCTCTCGCGCCCCGAATGTCCCATACGGATCTCGGAAACCGTTTCCTGACGATCTTCCGCTGTGTAAGAGCGAATACGATGAAGGGATGCATACGGAGGCAATGAAACGCCCAGTGTACACCAATCCGGCAGTGTTGCCGGCCGCTTCTCGACGAGGAATGGCTTAACTACAAGTCCGTCCAGGTCGGTCGTCAAGAAGGTGACGATGGCGTCTGAAACGGAATCGACGATCGGCTCGGCATTGTTGTTAAAGGACGTGTTTAGAAGAACCGGGATGCCGGTTCGCTTCTTGAATGCATTAATGACATCCCAATAGGCAGGATTTGTGTTGCGCGAGACCGTTTGCAGCCGAGCAGTTCCATCAACGTGCGTGACCGCACCAAGCACGCTATGGTGGGCCGCCCGCACACGAACCACGAAGTTCATGAAGGGAAACTCCCGCTTGCCGCCTGGGAGCTCAAAGAACTCGCTTGCATCCTCCTCCAGCACTGACGGCGCAAACGGACGATAGCCCTCGCGCTTTTTGACCATCGCGTTTATCCGGTTCTTGTTTTCCGCTGGCCGCGGGTCGGCGAGAATGCTGCGGTTGCCAAGCGCACGTGGCCCGAACTCAGAACGGCCCTGAACCCAGCCGATGACAGCGCCATTTGCCATCCAGTCCGCTGCACTCGCTGCGATGTCATCACTACGTTGAAAATCGAGGTGGCTGGACCATGCATTGAGCTCGTGTTCTATGGCTTGCTCGGTCCCGAGATCGGGTCCCCAATAGACGTCCGACAATCGCTCGCGCGGCGCGGGCCGGCCCAGCTCGTTTGACATCATCAATGCGGCGCCGAGTGCGCAACCGGCGTCATGCGCCGCGGGCTGGACGAAGATGTCGTCGAAAAGGCCGGAATAGAGCAGCTTACCGTTCATCGTGCAATTGTGGGCTACGCCTCCCGCCAGGCACAAGCGCTTCATGCCCGTCGCTTCGCGATGATGCCGCAGGATATGAAAGATGATCCGCTCCAGCGCTTCCTGCAGCGAAGCGCTGACGTCTCGATGCTGCTGTGTGAATGCCATTCCCTTTCGCCGGACCTGGATGCTGCGGATCAAGGCCGGGCCGATTCGATCCAGATGGACCCGATAACCGCCATTGTCCAACAATTCATAGAACTGCGCGAAGAGCTCGCGATAGGGCGCAGGGTCCCCATAGGGGGCAAGCCCCATCACTTTGTACTCGTCGAACAACCCGTAGCCGAGATAACGGATCGCCTCGAGATAGAACAGCCCCAGAGAGTTATGTTCTGGAAAGCTTGCGAGTTGCGAAATTTCGGTGCCAGACCCTACTGCCAGCAGACCTGAGAGAAAGTCTCCGCCACCGTCGACCGTAAAGATCAGGCTTTGCTCGAATCCAGACATGGCAAATGCGCTCGCGGCATGCGCTTCATGGTGATTTACGAAGAACACGCGCGACGCATCGACTTCGGTGCGGAACTCCCGCGCCAGCAGCTGACGTAGCAACAGTTTGGCGTCTAACGGCACGGCCTGAGAAAGAAATAGCCGCTCCAGCATGGTATTGCAGTAGGATTCAGTCGCGTAGAACGCGATGCGGTCGATCTCGCCAAGCTCCACTCCTGCAGCTGAAAGGCAGTATCGGATCGAGTTGCTTGGCAACTTGTTGGAGTGCTTGACTCGATTGAGGCGCTCTTCTTCGACAGCAGCAAGCACGCGGCCATCCCGCACGAGCACTGCAGCGCCATCGTGCAGAAATGTATTGGGCAGCTCGGCCGAGTTTTGATAGATTCTGTCCAGACCGCCACTCACTCCGAGACACAACATCTCGCTCTCCATTTGGTCATGACAGGAAGGCGAACCGCCCTCCCCAACTAGTTCGTCTGTACTGTCACGCTCCCTCGGCCACGCGGGCCAGGAAGCACAACCAATGCTTTGCGAAGTCCGGCCCGGCGCCGAGCCGGCTCAGCCTATTTGGGTGCTGGGCGTTCCCGCACCGTCCGACCGATCCGGCGCCGTGCGCCCGGCTTGTTATAAAGCCATTGCGACTGCCCCTGTCGCAGCTCACGCTACCTCAACCAAGACAGCGCATCGCGAATTCCGTCAACGCAGCAGACGGCGCCGAAACAATACCGTCGACACAAAGAAAGGTAATACCGCGTACATGCAGAGCGCACCGACATGGAAGGCAGCCCCGCCGCTGGCCGCACGGTCCAGCATCGCCGGGCGGATGAGATCGACCGAATGCGCCAGCGGCAACAAGCCGGCGATGTGCTGAAAGGAGCTCGGCAGTTGGCTCATCGGAAAGACTGCGCCACACAGAAACACCATGGGTGTCAGGATTAGCGTCTGGTAAAACACGAAGTAGTCGTAGCTCGGCGCAAGAGATATGACGACCATCGCCAAACTTGCAAAGACAAGGCCGGTCAAGGCCACCGTCGGCATCGCATACAAAATGGACGCCCAGGACGCATAACCCAGCGTCGCAGCGACAATTCCGATTGCGGTTCCGGCCAGAACGGACTTACTGGCTGCCCACACCAATTCGCCCAGAACGACGTCGCCAAGCGTGAGTTGTGTGGACAGGATTGCTTCCCAGGTACGCTTGGCATCCATCCGAGCAAAGGTTGCATACATGGTTTCAAAGGTCGCGGACGTCATGGCGCTGGTCGCGACCATGCCTGCTGCCAGGAACGAGATGTAGGAGGTCCCTTCAACACGACCCACGATTAGCCCGAGCCCAAAGCCAAGGCCAAACAGGTTGGTTATGGGATCTGCGAGGTTGCCGAGAACCGATGCAAGCGCGACTTTCCTCCATGCCAGGAAGTTTCGACGCCATACTGCAATCCAGTTGTACGCATTAGCGGGCATTAGCGCCGCATAGCTTTCACCCATCCCTCACTTCTCCATCTCGCGTCCGGTCAGCCGCAAGAACACGTCTTCGAGATTCGGCGGCCGCTGCAGAATGCGAAGGCCCGCTCGGCCGCGCAGTTGAACACGTACTTGCTCCGGATACGGCGCATAGCAAAACAGCGTCTCTCCACTCACTTCGATATTCCGAGTATAAGGCTTGAGCCATTCACCGAGCTCATGTGGATCACCGCCATAGATCTCGATCACGTCGCATCCGATATGCTCGTCGATCAAGGCGTTCGGCTTTCCTTCGGCTATCTTGCGTCCACTCTTGAGCACGCAAAGCCGATCGCATAGGCGTTCGGCTTCTTCCATGAAGTGGGTGGTGAGCAGGATTGTCTTGCCACGCGCAAGCAGAACGCGCAGACGCTCCCATATCAGGTGCCGCGCGTGCGGATCGAGGCCGGTCGTGGGCTCGTCCATCACCAGCAGATGCGGATCATTGATCAGGGCCCGCGCCAGTGTCAGCCGACGCTTCATGCCGCCCGACAGATGCGCGACGCGGACGTTCGCCTTGCTTTCCAGCCGTGCAAACTCGAGCAACGAGGGTACGATCGTCTCAACCTTGCGAGCACTCAAGCCGAAATAACGGCCAAATACCAGCAGGTTTTCGCGTACGGTGAATTCGAGCTCGAGGTTATCGAACTGCGGCACAACGCCAACGCGCATACGTGCTACACGCGCGCGCGCAGGCACAGGCTCGTTGAGGATTGTAATCTTGCCCGCATCCGGCGAGATCATCCCGAGCAGCATACGCGCAATCGTGCTCTTGCCGGCTCCATTTGGCCCGAGCAGACCAAAGCATTCTCCGCGCGCAACCGAGAACGACAGCTCATCGACGATGATTTTGTCGCCAAATGATTTTCTGACGCCGGCAAGGTCGATTGCTGCGGTGGACATGTTCATCTTAGGCTGACAAAAGGCGTTCAGCCGAAGTTGGCTTGCTTACGACGGTTTTGGTCCAGAGCAGGCCGTCGCACCACACATGCTCTACGCGCCCCCACTGGCAGGCGGCGGCCACGTCCGGGAAGAATCCTCGTCCATGGAGGTTGGCACTCGTATTGCAGAGCAGCGGAATGCCGGTGAGCTGTTCGAACTCGACGAGCAGCTCGGCGATTTTGTGTGGAGAGTTGCGGGCGACTGTCTGCAACCGCGCGGAGCCATCCAGATGGACGATAGCGGGGACCTTATCGCGCCACTCCTCCCGGGTCTGGTGATCGAACAGCATATAAGGATCTGGCGTCCCGGGACTGAAGATCTCCGGCGCCCGATCCTCCAGGCAAATCGGCGCTACTGGCCGGAAATGCTCGCGGCGCTTGATGTCGTTGAGGTGATCTTTCATTGCCGGCAAGGTCGCTGCTGCAAGAATGCTTCTGCCACCCAACGCCCGTGGCCCAAGCTCGGCGCGTCCCGATAGGAAGATTACGGGTTTGTTGTCAGCAAGAATGGCCGCAAGCTCGCGGAGAGTGCATGGTGCAGGCTCCCATTCTGACGGACTTTCGCTGGCCTGCAGCGCCGGACCGCTATAGACTGACCATTCTAGTGGCCCGAACCCCTTTTGTGCCGCCATCGCGCTGCAAGCGGCGCCAATTGCCGAGCCGCTGTCATTTGGAAACGGCGGCACCCAGACCTCATCGAACAGTCCCGTCGCCCGAAGCGCACTGTTCCACTTGATATTGAGCCCGCACCCCCCGGCTACACATAGGTTTCTCGCGCCCGGAAGCGACGAGTGTCGCAGCAAAACCATCGCAATTTCCCGGACAAGAAGACGTTCCAGGAACACATGAAACGACGCAAGGACGTCTTCGGCTCGCTTGGCCGTCAAGCGCAGCGCGCTCGCCTCAAAAAAGTCGTGTACAGCGGCAAGCGATGCCTCAGCATTGTTGATGTCGGCGCGGTAGCGACGGGCCTGCTCCGTATCCGCAGCGAAGCGCTTTTCGTAAAGCTCCTGAAACACAGCCACGATGGTTTCGTCGAAAGAGCCAAGCGCAATATAAGCCATCAGCTTGCCGGCGATGCCCAAGTCCCAATTGGTGCGATTCGGCTGCCTGTAAGGGCCAAAATGAAGGCCCGCGGCAGCATAGGAATGACCGATCATTGGAAACAGACTGGCAATGAGTCGGGCGCCTCGAGGTTCGACATAGTAGAGACGTGGAAAGATGCAGCCATCCCATACCAGACAGAACGCGGGCTTTCCGGCGCTGGCAAACGGGCTGGTGCTGTATGCCGAGGCGACGTGGCCGGTGACGTGCGGGTAACTCTTATAGGGAAACACCTTGCCGCCAAGGATCAGGCCATAGCCATCGACTGAATCTAGAAGGCCCTCGGCATGGCGCTCGACATATGGCGCCCCCTTCAACGCGATTGGAACCGCCCCACTGAGAACCTGGAACTGCGACTCGATCTCTCCATCCCAGCCGTCGATGACGAACTGATCAATATCTCGTGGATCCAGGCCATGCTCAGCCAACGCGAGCACGACTGCATCGAGGTTATCGACAGATTGATACCGTGGATTGTTGCCGCGCTTCTCTTGTTCGGTGCAAAAGACAAGCTGTCCGTCCTCGACGACAGCGATTGCCCCATCATGTGTTAACTTGATGCCACAGATGCGCATACGACCCCCTGGCCCTAATGACCGTAATTTGGTTGTTCTGACGAGTTAATCGGCTTCCGGAACAGCACGAGCAAACAGTCTTCATTGACCGACTCAGTATGGCAATGAAGACGCTCGATCTCGGATAGGTTCTCATTGAAGAGAGAAATCACTGTTTCCGCACCGGCAGCGTGCCCACAGCGTCGACACGGAGCATCACGCGCGGACCCGAACACCAGAGCGCCATTTGGTGCAAGCATACCGACCAGATTGAGGATGGCTGTGTGCATCTCGGCGATGTCCTTGAGGTAGTAAAGAACCTCGGCCACGACGATCAGATCGAACTGCTCAGCCGTCGAGAACTGCTGAATGTCGCATGTTATCCATGTGATATGTGACCACCTCTTGGTCCGCTGGCGCGCACGCTCGATCGCCTGAGGCATGACATCGACCACGGTGAGCCTTTGGCAGTGCGGCGCCAGCATTTCGGTGAACGCACCGGCTGCACATCCGACCTCGAGGGCATGCACAACGTCACCGTTGCAACGCGACATCCGCAGCATCTGCGCGTATCGCTCCTGCTCGAACGAATTGCTGTCGAGCCGCCATGGATCATCGACAGCCAATTCGCGCTCCAATAGCTGATAGTTCTTGTCCGATGTCACGGGGGCATCCAACCTATTTGTAGGCGCTCGATCGCTCGGGACCGCAAACACTCTCGGTCGCCGCCACGCTCGATGCACGGTGCGAAAGCCCGGGCTTACAAATTGCGGCAGAGCTCACACCACTTCTCGCGGAGCTTATTCCGGTGGCCGCATGCGGAATGACAGCTTTATTCTCTCCGTCGCTTGCCACCATGACTTTACGCGACAGCCAATCGCTATTGCTCAATGTACAAAGCGCGTAGGCTTTCATCGGCAGCAAGAGAAAGATATTGATGGGTGTGTGAAGCGAGAAGCCGAGAAACCGCATATCGCGAGCACGGAACGCTGCCACACTGCACCGGACCATCGTCATGGCCGCAATCGTCAGCACCGTCCACCAGGCCACTGACCCGCCGATGACGAACTGCGCGAGCGCAGCCAGTGATGAGAGGGCGAGAAGCAAGGGGCCGAGATTTTGTCCGACAACGTCGAGCGTCAGATAGCGATCCAACTCGGGCAGCAAGCGCAACGCAAGAAATGTGTCTCGAAAGGTACTGCGCGCCCAGCGTAGTTGCTGTCGCAGATATGGTCCAAGGCTGTCCGGCACCACTGTTGCTGCGATCGCGTCGGGGACATACTCGGTTCGAAACCCCGCCTTGAGCATAAGGATCGTTAGATGACGATCTTCGCCGAAATCACTTGGCTTTCCACGAAAAAATTGCGTTTCGTATTGATCAAGCAGCAAGGCGAGCGCAGAGCGACGATACATGGCACACGGCCCGCAGCAGCACATCACGGCGCCGAAGCGTGCCTGCGCCGCGCGCTCTTCGTTGCAAGCCAACCAGTATTCCATATCGATCAGCTTGGTCAGCCAGGTCTCGTTGCGATTGCTCGCTACCAACTGCCCCATGGCCGCGCCGACGTCGGGGTCCTGCATCTTCGATACAAGCTTCGTGACCACGTCGACGGCAAGGATCGTATCCGAGTCGACGTTCAGGACCAGATCGCCGGAAGAGCTGCGTATCGCAGCAATCTGCGCCTTGCGCTTTCCGACGTTCTTGGCCATCAAGATGATGCGAAACCTCGGATCGCTCGCATAGATTTTGTGTACGGGTCCCAACAGATCGCGATTTGCGGATCCATCGTCGACCACAATGACTCTCAGTTTTCCGGCGTAGTCTTGACTTGCAATCGACGCGAGGCATTCGGAGAGTGTGTTTGGGTCCTCATTGAAACAGGGCACGATTACATCCACGCTGGGCAGAACCACCCCGGCTTGCTCGAGATCGTTCTGCAGCGATGAGGGATTGGTCGGCTGAGCGTAAAGCGCCTGCGCGCTCTTGTAGATGGTCGAGAGCAGCGCATAAGACGAAACGGCGACAGCGCTGGTTGTAGCGAGCAGATCCATGGGGTGCCAGTTTTGTTCAGTGAAGTTGAGGAAGCGGATGGATTTCGAACCCGCGCAGTTGCAGTGCCGGAATCAGATATGCCAGCGCCCTCACCGTCTGTTCACGCGAGGTACTGTCGATGCACGACGCCTCCTCGCCGGGCGGATATCCGTCGTGCAGGAGCACAATTGCTCCCGGGCGAACAGCCGCCAGCACTGACTTCACGATGCTATCAACCCCAGGACGCGACCAATCTCTCGGATCGACCGACCAGTGCACAGCAGCGAGGCCAGCCTTGGCCGACGTAGCAAGCACGTCTTCGGTCCATATGCCGTAGGGTGCCCGCATGTGCCGGGGCAACGCTTGTGGGCATGCCAATCGGATTGCCCTGCTCGCCGTTAGCACCTCATCATGTATCTCCGCTGCTTCGCATCTGGACAGATCGGGATGCGTCATCGTGTGGTTCGCAACCTCGTGCCCCTCGGCGATCATTCGTCGAATGAGTTCAGGTTGGTCGGCCGCGTACGTGCCGATAACGAAGAAAGTCGCGGGGACCCGATGTTGCGTCAGGACATCGAGGACGAGCGGCGTGCAAAATGGATTGGGCCCATCATCGAAGGTCAAGTAGACCGAACGACTTCCGCTAACGTCGCCGTAGTTGCACCGCACCGCAGATAGGGGGATGAGTTCATTCACAGCTCGGGCCCGTTCCGATCGATAATTGTTCCCGCCGGCCACTCGCCCATTGAGCGTCCAACTGGGAACACCACCACGAGCACGTCTTCGATGCGGATCGGCGACAAATTGGGGTAGACATCTGCCTGGGTGGAGCGGACGCGAATGCCTGGCATGAGGGTTGCCAACCCTCGCCTTCCGACCAGTCTGGTCAGATGCTTCTCAAGTGCGGGCCGGACCGTACCAAAGCCGAACGGCACCCCAAGCTCCTGCAGCGCAGGATACATCACGCGCATTGAGTGGCTAATTCCAAGCCCCTCAAGATCTGGACGGACGGCATACAATCCCAGTTCGGCCACGAGAAGATCAACGCCGCCAATCTTGATGAAGCGGCGCAGTAAGCCAATATGAGCAGCGACGCCGTGCGCGTCGTAACCGATTACGCGCATTTCAGGTCTTGCGCCGGCCCAACTTCGAATACCCTCGAATGGCTGTGCATTGAATGCACCAGTCGGCCCATAGCTCTTACGAAAGAAATCGGCGAGCTCGGCATGATCGGCGAGCTGCAGCTCGCTTTCCCAGCGAAGGCTCCACTGGACCTGAGTGCGCGCGGAAGGCTCTTCCGCAGACGGCGACACGGCAATATTCATGGCGGACTTCCCTGCGCCAGTAGGGATGAGAGCGGATATAGTCACGTAAGACACTCGCTATTCGCCGAACCGCTGATCAATCTGGAATGTGTTGGCATGCGGCATCCGCGCTCGACTATTCTCGCCAGGTCGCCCGAGAGTTGACTGAATCGGAGTGGCGCCATCGTTGGCGGCGAGACGATGGCGCAGCTCGCACGTGTCGTTCCAGCAATGCCATGGTCGACATATGCCCGGACATCCCAATGAGGCGATCGGGTTGTGCAGACTCCATCTGCATCCTGGGAGAGCTCCGTCGCGCCCAAGATCGCGATCGGCATTACCCTCTCTGAGGGCTGCCCATCGGTGTGTGAAAGCTCATCGAGGACACACGCGGCGGGCACTAGATCAACTTCGGTCTTATGCATCTTCGACTCGCCTTGTATTGCGATGGACAGGCGCGCCATTTGGCCAGTCGCCGGAAGTATTCGGCATCTGCGATCTGCGCACGCTGCTTGGTCGCGACACTAAGGTGAGGCTGAGCACGCCCTCAAGTGTACGCGGGTAAACCGCCGATATGGAAAGGGATGGAACGCGCATACGAAGGTTTATCGAGGCCTGCCTAGCGTCGCATCGCGTGAGAGTCGCACCTATAACAGGCGCAACGCGCGTGCGGCAGAGATAGCCACTTCGCACACGGATTCGGCAGATCCTCGCACGTCCAGGATTTCTTCTCGGAGCCCGCGTACGACCAATAGCCATCGTGGCATACCTAATTCATTTTCCAAACTGATGTTTGCTATCCAACAATCCGCAGTTTGGTAAAATCGATTGTTTCGATAGAACACATCCACACGATGGATAGACTCACGACATGCGGTTCAAGGGACTTGATCTAAACCTTCTCGTTGCGCTCGATGCTCTAATGACGGAGCGCAACCTCACAGCGGCGGCGCGCCAAATTAACCTGAGCCAGCCCGCCATGAGCGCTGCGATCGCGCGGCTGCGCAGCTACTTTCGCGATGAATTGTTTACGATGAGAGGTCGCGAGCTCGTCCCGACACCCGGCGCGGAGGCGCTTGCGGGTCCGGTTCGCGAGGCCCTGCTGCACATCCAACTCTCGATCATTTCTCGGGATGCGTTCGACCCGACCCTGTCGAGCCGACGCTTCAGGGTCATTCTCTCCGATTTCATGACAATCGTGTTTTTTCGGAGAATTGTTGATCGTATCGCACAGGAGGCGCCTGCGGTGCGCTTCGAATTGCTGCCATTTTCCGATGAACCCGGTGAGCTGCTTCGCCGCGGCGAAGTGGATTTTCTCATTTTGCCGGAATTGTTCATGTCGAGCGCGCATCCTAAGGCGACGCTATTCGATGAGACCCTCGTATGCGTGGGATGCCGCACGAACAAGCAGCTATTGCGACCACTTACATTCGAGAAATACAATTCAATGGGGCACGTCACCGCCAAGTTCGGACGGGCGCTGAGGCCCAACCTCGAGGAGTGGTTCTTGCTCGAGCACGGCTTGAAAAGGCGCATCGAGGTCGTTGTGCAGGGCTTTAGCCTGATTCCGCCCATATTGTTCGACACGGGCCGCATAGGAACAATGCCCTTACGTCTAGCCAGACACTTCGAAAAGTGGATGCCCCTGCGGATCGTCGAGCCACCACTCCCACTGCCCACTTTTACCGAGGCCGTGCAGTGGCCTGCGTTCCACAATACCGATCCGGCGAGCATTTGGATGCGGCGGATATTGTTGGAGGAGGCGTCCAACATGGGATCTGCAGATCGGAAACTACCAACGCGCAGGCGCTGCTAGGTCCACCACAAGCTGCTCCGGCAGATGCAAATATCCCACTCATCATTCGACGTGTCTGCCTTGTCATTTTAGCTTCCCGGACGGCCATGCTGCAAAACGCACGCGCGAGCCGGCCCGGGATTGTGAACGATTGCCGGCCCGTGCGCCTAACGATCCCGCAAACCGTGTAGTGCGCCTGTACTGCACGCGAGGTCCGACGCCATCGCGGAAGGACGCGAGCTTTCGAGTACGATGGTATTTGGCGAAGCGAATTAAATCGCTTGAACCTGACACTGCGTCAGGTTGTAATTTGCCTCCTGACCAATGCTGCGCAGGCGGACGTCAACGGGTCACATCGCGTGAACTCCTGGCTATGGCAGGATAGGCACTAAGGCTGGTTTGCCAATGGCGGCTCGACTAAGTCGAGTTGCGAGAGTGCCGGGAATCGACGAGATCGATCAGGTTGGCGCTCCCGACGGCTCGAGCCGCAGGTCGTCGTCCCCGAGCGCACTGCGTGCCATTCTGCGATGCTCCGCGAGCTTCTTCGCAATCGCACGAGAGGAACTGAGTTGATTCGCGCGAGCCAATGACACCGCTTCAGATGCAGCCGTTGTCGCTCATGGTATGCACTGTAAAAGACGAGCGCGTCGGATAATGAGATATGCGTTTCAACGGCCTTGATCTGAATCTTCTCGTCGCCCTTGACGCCCTAATGACTGAGCGCAGCCTTACCGCAGCTGCACGCAAGATTAACCTCAGTCAGCCGGCCATGAGCGCAGCCGTTGCCCGGCTGCGTTCCTATTTCCGTGATGAGCTGTTTGCGATGAGAGGCCGGAAACTTGTCCCGACGTCACGCGCGGAGGGGCTGGCGGCACCCGTTCGTGAGGCTCTGATGCACATCGAGCTCTCCATTATCGCGCGCGACGCATTCGACCCGGCGCAATCGAATCGGCGGTTCAGGATCGGCCTTTGCGATTTTATAACGATCGTATTCTTCCGACATGTCGCCGAGCGTGTCGCGCGCGAAGCTCCTGCCGTCAGCTTCGAACTGGTAGCGCTCGCCGATGAGCACGATGAACTTCTCCGGCGCGGCGAGCTTGATTTCATTATCCTCCCGGAACCATTCATGTCCAGCGCGCACCCGCGGATAGCCCTGTTCGAGGAAAGGCTCGTGTGTGTAGGCTGCGGCACGAACGGCGAGCTACGGCGACGGCTTACATTTGATCGATACATGACGATGGGCCATGTTGCGGTTAAGCTCGGAGTTGCGCGCATGCCTCCCATCGAGGAGTCGTTTCTACTTGATCGCGGCCTGAACCGACGCATCGACATCCTCGTGCACAGCTACGGCATGATCCCGCCCATGCTGATGGGCACGAGCCGGATAGGAACCATGCCTTTAAGGCTCGTTAAGCATTTCGAAACAACGATGCCCCTTCGGATCGCCGAGCTTCCGCGGCCGTTCCCAACATTTACCGAAGCGGTCCAATGGCCTGTCCTTCAGAACAGCGATCCGGAAAGCATCTGGATGCGAGAGATATTGTTGCAGGAGGCGGCTCGCATGACCTCTACGAGTGATGATTGCTCCATGAGCTACGCTTCGGAGCAAGCGGACACTGAAGGACGCCTGACGAGCGTTGCCTCGCGACTATCGTGACTCCTCTCAAGGACGTGCACGCCTCCTATATCCCGCTGCATGTCTCTACAGCCACACTTTAGACTTCTCCTGCTCTAACTCACGTCCAGCGTCTTCGCTGCCGACGGCTATCATGACGTTGCCGCGGGATTTGCAAATTGGCATGCCGCCCGACGTCAGGTGGCAGTTCAAGTCACCTATTGAGTTGTTTCAGAGGGGCCACACGTCAGAAGCGCCGCACCAAGCGCTCGATACATCGCGCGGGCCAGGCCCCGCCCTTGAGCGCGGCCTCACGTAGCGGCATGAGCAAGATCAACTCGGGGCTCGCGCCATCCGCGCTCAGAACCAGTCGTGCTCCGAATGCGCGGAGTCGATTCCTCCGCCGAGCCGCACATGACGCGCGGCCAGCCCGCCGAGCGATTGTACAGATGACGGGAATCGCTCGTGCTATTTTGCAAGACACCGCGCGCCTGTGTTGCCTTGTCGCATCACCTTAAGGCGCCATGCATCTTCCTCGCTCCGCGCCGCTGATCTGACTTCTTTTGGCCCTATCGCGGCCAAACGTCTTGACGACGTGCGCCGCCTTGGCGCAATGACAAACAAGGAGCCGACCGTTGGAACAGTACAGCGGCGTATTCGATCCGGAAGAACTATCTGTCTTAGGAAGCCTGTTTGATGGCGCAATCAATGCGTTACCGCCGTCGATGCGAACGCCTGAAAATCGGACCGCAGTCGCCAAACTCATCTTGGATAGTACAGAGAGCGGCGCGTCCAGGCTGGCATGCCTGATGAACTTGTTGATCATCATTTCACCTAAGGGTTGATCGCCAACCATTCTGAGGATAGTCACCATCTCTTACGCTGGAATGGAAGACGATCCAGCTAGAGCTTTGAAATAGCTTGAATCATACGTGACGTCAGGTTGTAGGCTTTGAAATTGAACAACATGAGCAAAGCTACACCACGAAGGCGTCGATGGCGCATTGGCGAACTTGCAGAGGCGACCGGAGTGACGGTACGCACGCTGCATCATTATGAACATACCGGGCTCTTGGCCGCATCGGAGCGCACAGACGGCGGTCACCGGATGTACGATCGTGAAAGCGTCCAACGAGTTCATCAGATTCGCGCGTTACGTGAGCTTGGCTTCTCCCTTCACGAGATACGTAAGGCAATGGAGGGCACTACCTCACTCATTGACCTGCTGCGCAAACATTTGGAGCGGATCGAACTTCAAGTCGCTCGAGCGACCCTGTTGCGAGATCGTTTACGCGACATGACGACAGGCAGTGAGATCCAGGTAAGTGTAGATGAGCTGCCTGCAACCTTGGATGCGATGTCTAAGGTCCAGACGCGTAGTCAGACGTCCCGATGTACGTGCAAATTGGCTATAGAGCGCGAGGAGCGGTGGAGGCGAATCCGCGACGAACTGCGTGATTGCATGGATCGGGGCGAACACCCTTGCGGTGAGCGAGCGAAAGCTGTGGCGGTTGCAGCGCGGCTGCTGATCAGCGAAATCGCCGGAGCCGATTCGCGCGTTTCAACGATCCTGAAGGTCCTTGCGCGGTTGAGTGCCCCTCGCAGTCTGGCCGGTTGGGATCCTACTCTTATGCAGTATCTCGACCTCGCCCTTGCGGGGCTGGAGGATCAGCCGTACTGACGGCCTGGGCGCAGGGATGCGCAGGATCTCGCTGATCATTCCGCCGAGACCACGGTTTATTAGTTTCTCACAAAGGGACTTGAACCGCACGTAACGTCAAATTGTAGGCTCTATCATGGTCGCGGCGTAGCCAAGCTGACGCGCACGACTTCGCTTGGCAGAAGCGACCACATCAGGCTTGGAAGCAAATCGAGCCGCCGGCGCTGGCGGTTCACTTCAGGTGAGCATTGGAGCCCTACAATGTTGGGTCGGCGTTACGTTTTAGCTGCCAGTGCAGCACTGCTCTTCTGCGCCGTCGGCTCGACTACGCGCGCCTCCGACGTCAATATTGCCGTAGCTGGTCCTATGAGCGGAAGCAGCGCGGCGTTTGGCGCACAAATGCGCAATGGAGCGGCGGCCGCCGTCGAGGCTTTGAACGCGTCGGGCATACTTCCCGATACCAAGCTGATATTGACCGTCGTCGATGACGCTTGCGACCCCAAGCAAGCCGTCGCAGTTGCGAATAAACTCACAACCGAGCGCGTCCGGCTAGTCGTTGGTCACTTTTGTTCTTCTTCGTCGGTTCCGGCCTCTGACGTCTACGATGAAGCAGGCATCATTCAAATGTCACCTGGCTCGACAAGTCCTCAACTGACAGAACGTGGCCTTAAGACGGTGTTTCGGATTTGCGGCCGTGACGACCAACAGGGTCTCGTTGCAGCTGAGTACATTCACGCAAATCACCATAACGAGACGATCGCAGTGCTCGACGACAAGAGCACGGCGGGTAAGGGCATTGCCGACGTGGTTGCGGCACAGCTGCAGAAATCCGGCGAGCACGTCATTCGAAAAAGCTACATAGCCGGTGAAAAGGATTACGCAGCACTGGTCTCAAGAATGAAGAAGGACGGCGTGCGGGTCGCCTATATCGGCGGCTATCATACCGAAATTGGACTGATCGTACGCCAGGCGTCAGAAGCAGGTGCCGGCCTCATCGTCATGGCAAACGATCCACTGATGACCTCTGAATTCTGGGCCATTACCAGCAGTGCAGGAAATGGCACATTGTTCACCTTCATGGCCGACCCCGTCAAGAATGCCAAAGCGGCCGGCATCGTGGCCAGACTCAGCGCTGCCAATCTGTCTGCCGAAGGATACACGCTTTACGCCTATGCAGCAGTCCAAGCATGGGCAGAGGCGGTAAAGCGGGCCAGCTCTTTCGATGCTCGACGAGTGGCCAGCGCACTTCGTTCGTGGCCGATCGATACCGTGATAGGCCCAATACTGTTTGATTTTAAAGGAGACAACGCGGCTCCTGGATTTCTCGTTTACCGCTGGCGTGACGGGCATGTTGAAGCCGTCAAGCAGAACTGATCGGGGACGACGAGCAACCTCCCACAATTCAGCCAGTGATACAGAGAATGAAACGCCCTCACGACCTTGGTGCGGCCCTACTGGCGTGCACTCTTATACTCGCGGTTTTCGGAGCATTTTTGGCGTTCGCTGCAGCGCTGGCAGAGCTGCCTGACGTCGATCCACTGGGGGATGAGTTGCGTCCGATGATAAACAAGTAGTGCTTGTGCAAACCCTCAGTATCGCACGACCACCTTGGCAGGCATGTCTTGATCAGACCGATGGTCGCTCTTTTTGGTTCACCGGCTCCTCCTCAAGTAGGCCTCTATGCCGTCTGCAACGGCTCGGCGACATCACGAAGTGCCGGTGGTTTCTTCCCACAACGTAGCCATGGAACTCAATTTGCATCAGCAATTTGCGTCATCGAGCCGGCATACCGACAGATGCACATGCGCGCTGCACTCTATGAGCAGGCGCGCCCCGTGCGAGGTCCTGCGAACAGCACACGGCAAGACGGCCAATTGGCGTTCCGACCGAACAGCTCTCCTCGTGACTTGCGTTGCCATCAATGGGCCCCCATTCCCGCTGTCCGCCGCCTTACTGGAAGGCTCGTTACCGTCCTGGCACGGCAATGCCGACATGCGAGGAAAAGCTCCACCTTGGAGCGAACCGCCGTCAGGCCGGCCGCCGCGACATGCCAATGGGCTGGCTACACACGAGCCAGAACATTCTCGACATCAATGTGATCGGCCATGCCATCGGCGTGCGCATCTTTGGGCGCCGTTATGCCTTCGCGAACAACCTTCGGCCTGTCGGGCCTGAAAGGCAGGAAGTTGCAGCCGACTTCGCTGAACTTGACCCTTCTGGAGTACCCTCCGACCCAAGCGTCGTGCTGGCGCGCGGCAGCTGACCTCCTATTGGCAATTTGCTCTGGCCGGAGTGCAAGTCCTCCCCCAAGAAGGGCGGACAGATGAAGCGACCGAGATTCACGGAAGAGCACATTATCGCGATATTGAGGGAGCATGAGGCCGGCGCGAAAGCGGCCGATCTAGCTCGTAGGCACAGGATCTCTGAGGCGGCAATCTACAATTGGAAAGCCAAGTTTGGCGGCATGGACGTTCCTGCGGCCAAGCGATTGAGGGCCCTGGAAGAGGAGAACGTGAAGCTAAAGATGCTTCTGGTGGAGCACATGCTCGGTGTGACGGCCCTTCGCGAGCTCCTGTCAAAGTAGTGATCAGACCGCCATTTGCAGATTCTCATGACCCAATCGCATCGTGCAAGCTCGGTGCCTGCACCCAACGAGAGAAGTCAAAAGCGGTCAAATAGCGAACGAGCCGTCTTTGAGACAGACGACATCAGGCAACCGGGACTTCTGTTCCACAAACGGAGATGATCAAGTGAAAAACAGCCCTCCTCCAAGACTAACGTGCGGCATTTTCGACCATTTGGACGACGACGGTCGCGATGTCGCGCGACAATACGAAGATCGCCTCAAGTTGGCGGAAGTGTGTGATTCTCTGGGATTTTACGCTTATCACCTAGCCGAGCATCACTGCACACCACATGGCAGAGGGCCGTCGCCGAATCTGTTTTTATCGAGCGTCGCGCAGCGTACCCAGAGACTGCGCGTTGGTCCGCTGGTCCTGTTGCTCAACCTCTATCATCCTTTGCGCGCGTTCGAAGAGATCTGCATGCTTGACCAATTGAGCGGCGGCAGGCTCGAGCTCGGTATCGGACGTGGCTCCCTGCCGACCGAATGGGGCTATTTCGGCGTCAGCGCGGACGCGGCGCCAGAGCGTTATGAGGAAGCCAGCGAAATCCTAAATGCCGCGCTTAAGGGGCATACGCTATCCTATCACGGACGATTTTTTGAGCTGAGCGAGATACCTTTGACCATGAAGCCTCATCAGCATCCATGTCCGCCGACCTGGATCACGAGCAGCCGGACCGAGTCGGCGGAATGGGCCGCTGAAAATGGCGCCAATCTGGCGTGCCAAGGCCGCTCCTCAGCTGTCCGAAACATTACGAATGCGTTCCGCTCGCATCGGGCGGGCATGACGGACGCGGACGATCGGGAGCCGTTTCTTGGTCTGCTCCGCATGGTCGTGATTGCGCAGTCTGACCGAGACGCCCATGCAGCAGCGGAAACCGCTTATCAGCGATGGCTCGAGAGCTTTAGATTCGTATACGAGCTGAACGCCATTCCGACACCACCTACCCTGCCGCTGACCTTCGATGCAGCGCTCGAGAACGAATTGTGCGTCGTCGGAACACCAGCTTCCGCCCGACAGCTCCTTCTTAACCAGATGGAGGAAGCGGGCGCCAACTACCTACTTTGCCAGCTTGCATTCGGGAACCTCCCGCTGGAAACTTCTCTATACACCGCAACCACAATCAGATCCGAGATCATCGCCAGACAATGACTATCCGATTTTGGCACCTCAGAGAGGCAGCGCGTCGCGACCTCCATCTATGATTGGATGTCCCGAAGTCGCTTATCTAGGACCTCCTGCCTTATTCAGCAGGAGGTCCAAAGACCGATGAGGACTGACTCGCCCCGATGACCATCGTGCAGGCCTCTCGGCCGACGTCGTCGGCGGTGACGTGAACTGATTTGGAGAGCGGCGGCATGTCAAGCCAACGTTGTTCATATGCTGCTGGCCTCATGCGTCTTCCAGAGCGGATCCCCCGATCGCGCGCGCTATCCGCGAGCTGGATGCATCCCATCAAAACTTTCGATTTTACCGTTCTTAACCAAATACCCCATAGTCAATCGCCGATTTTCGGAAAGCAGCCCTTCACGAACCACGTGTGACAATGAACCCAGTTTGCTTTGAGCGTCGTCGCCGGGCATCTCCAGCCGCGCGTGCCTGCATCACCAATGAGACTACCCCATCCTGCAAATCGCGGCACGTGCTGCGCACCCATAGTCGGATGGCGCATCGCAACGTCCCACGCGCCATCTACCGCGTAGTCGCCGACCTAATTGTCGTCATGCTAAAGGCGTTCCAGGAGATTGGCTCTCACGCACTCTTATCGGCTGGGGTCCATGCGTGCGCCGGCTAGGCCTCTGACAAGCGAACTGGGCCCTCGGCCAAGGCGAACCGGACCCCCACATCATCGTGGTCGGCGATTCTCACTCGCTCACACCCTCAGCGCTACTCGGCGCTGGCCGCCTTCACCTGCTTTCTGCAAACTTGCACCGCGGTCATCTCATTCTATGCGCTGTTCGCGACTGACTGCGCGTGTGCACAGCCTTCTGCAGCGGCAATTCGTTCTCGTCACGCGCCTGCAGCCCCGCGAACGCGACAAACGACGCACCTCTTTACTTAGCCTAGGCCTGCTCTTAATTACTCTGGAGAAACACCGTGGAACTCGATCCTTCCAATTCGCGTATACAGGACCTGAAGCACCGCATCGACCTGCAACTGGGCATCGTTGCCGCCCTCATCGGTGAAGAAGGCAACGAACTCGAAGCGGTCCGGCTGCTTAACGCACTCACAAACGAAATGATAAATGCGGAGCTTGCGCTCGGTCAGCTCGGCGATGCGAGGACCAACGGCTACACTAGCGACGGGCAAACAGCGCGAATGTCGGCGGACCGCGGCATCTATCATCCAGAAGACCTTCAGGCCTTGGGCCGGCTTTTCGATCAAACAGTGGCAGCTTTACCTGAGGCTCTGCGTACGCCTGCCAACCGAATTAAGATCGCCAAACTGATTCTGTCGCGTGCAGCGGAGTGACGTTCGATTCGGTGTACTCCGGCCGTTGAGGACGCGATGAAACGCCATTCATAGCTGGGCTTACGCCGCGCTGCGGTTTTGCGCGCCCAGCACCGCAGCAAGGCTCAAGATTCAATGGGCTTATGTCTCGCGAGCGAGCCGCTTCCGTTGCCCTGTCATATTGCAACCTCCGGCATCACAGCGGGGTTTGAAAGGACGCCATCGCGCCGGGGAGGTCATCATCGACTCTCATCTCAGCTGGACTTTCTTGTATCAAGTACATCGTATCTATAATGACTTATATTCCGCAGCTAAGCGAATGAATGCGAAGCAACGTATGTGGCGACGCAGAGGCATGGTTGTCTCGTTCGGTACGTTTTCCTCAATGGTTCGGCGCTTGTGTTGCGGCAGCACCTCTTACATCCCGCAACGCACTACATTCCACGGCTCCTTGCAGGACAACACCAACCAGATCATCGCAATTACCCCGCATCTCGTCACCGCCTTCTCTACTGCACTCCCACTTGACGCAAAACGTCACACCACGCGGCCATGCGAACGGGTCAAACAACAGAAAGACGGGCGCGCCGTCGATCATGTTAGAACGCCGACAAACACTGTCCAGACTGCGTCACGCGCTTAGGCGGTGAATCGTACAAAACGGTCAATACTGGGGTTCAAACGCTTCGTATTTCGAGGTTACGAATGTGGTGAAAGGTCAGCTCGTCCGCTAGCACCGTCGCGCCGACCCAATCTGGCCCGCTCTTCTAGTTTCTTGGATTAGCCACCACCACCGACCGCAAGCAATTTGGGCAATTCGGCATGAAAGCGCGCGATAACGCACGCCCGCCTTCGAGTGATACAGAATCATTGAACTGAATTTGATACTACGACGTTCGGTCATCCGCGCTTCAATAAGCGTCTGTATAAATCTGATCGTAGCGTCGACAGTGGCTCGATGCGTGAGCGCGCCTACGGACCCGATCTCTTGCTTGCTTGATAGGCCACCGGCACTCGATGCTTCGACAACGCGACCTCTTCGTATTCAAGATATCGATTGGAGTTTGAGATGGATCAGATCTCATCCGAGCAGATGCAGGCGCCCGAAATTCTCGTGAGCGCCGCGTTTGACAAGGCGTGGCGCTTTGTCGAGAAGGATCCGCTGCTGGCACATAATCACAAGACAGTACTTCATAGCCGATTGCGAGCTTCCCTGGAATCTTCGATAAGGAACGGCGAACGGAATACCTTGCATCTGGCGAACGAGGCGATACGAAAATTACGCGCAGAATTGACAGCCTCGACCAAGGCAGCAAGATTACTCACACTTCCGCGGCAATAACGATCAGCTATGTCACTGCTCTCCGCAATCTTAAGTCGCAGATTAGCATTCTCGATACATGGTTGTCGCATTATTTTTCCACCACTATTTTGCCCGAACCGCTTCTGAACTAATGCAGCGGGTACAAAGCGCCAAGCGCTGGGCAAGTCAGCTAAGGGTCAGAGTAAGCGACGACGAGGCAGGATAAGCTCGTTACCCCTTAACGTGACACTGTGCATACGAAGATTCTACTCATGCCCTAAACTCGGGACGCGCTTGGACAACTTCAGCGTAATGCCTCGTTAGGCGCTGCCGCATCCGCAAGCGCGAAGCAAATTAGCTACTAGAAGCAGGCAAGCCGCATCGACCTTTTTGGCTCCTCCGCGGGCGCACAGAGACCGTTGAGAAGCGTGCAAGAGTTACTATCGGCGGTATTGACCTTCGCTCATGGTGCGTGCCTATCGGCTAAGAGCATCTTGGTCGGGCTGTGCATGGCGATGAATGCGCGCCCAACAATCTGACGCAGCGTTCGATTCGACCCGTTTCTTGCAAAACAATGTTGTGCTGCAGTTACAGCAATTCGCGGCGATGTTGTTAAGACGCACAGCGCCGGGGGGCATCGAAAGGAACAACACTCGAATGAAGAATTTGCTGATTCTGACTGCATGCATCGGCGCACTCGGTGCGGCCGCTCCCGCATTTGGCGCGGACTTCGCCGGGCAGCCCCTCAACGTCAAAGCGCCTCCGCTGCCGGTTGCCCCCCCAGTTACCGACTGGACCGGCTACTATATCGGTATCAATGGGGGCTGGGGATCGAGCCATAATTGCTGGGATTTCAATGGCGTCACTCCCGAGGGCTGCCATAATTCGGCTGGAGCCACCGTCGGTGGTCAGATTGGCTATCGTTGGCAGATCTTCAATACAGTCTATGGCATCGAAGGTCAGGGCAACTGGGCCGATTTCAACGGCTCCAATGTCAGCACCGCCTTCCCGGCAGACGTCATTGGCACCAAGACGGATGCGTTCGGCTTGCTAACCGGTCACATCGGTTACGCGTTCAATGCCGTTCTGTTGTACGCTAAGGGCGGTGCTGCGGTGACCAGCAACACCTATCACATCAATTCAGTGACTACCGGAGCCGGGATTTCCAGGAACGACGATGTGCGTTGGGGTGGTGCGCTGGGCGCAGGGGTCGAAGTCAGCCTCACGCCGAGTTGGTCGGCTGGCGTTGAGTATGACCATTTGTTCATGCAGGGCAGCAGCGTGCTCTTCCCAACATCCGGCGGCGATCGCGTCCACCAGGACGTCGATCTCATCTCGGCACGGCTCAATTACAAGTTCAGCCCGGCGTTTGGCAGATAGTGATATCCACGCCAGCGGCGTCGAATCGAGATCCCCGACCGTCGGTCGGGGTTCTTTCTTCAAGTTCCTTTGACCAACAAGCACCCCCTGCCGGCCTTTTCCAAACACCAGTCGTCCCAGCTGGCTCATAGGCTGGATAAAACGCATCGCCGTGCTCCAACACTCGTTGAGGAGCTCCGATCCGACGCGACGAGGGGTTGCAATCGCTTGCCTCAACGGAAGCGCGAGCAACAATTAACCGTTGGCGCCAGCTCCAATTCGAGTGAGCAATTCAAAAAACATTGAGGCGAATCGCAATAGCGACTGCCTGGATCCGGGTGGTCGCACCCAACTTTCGCATCGCGTTTTTGATATGAAAATTGACGGTATTCAAGCTGATTTCCAAGATCACCCCAATTTCCCATGACGATTTTCCCTCCGCCACCCACCGCATGCAAGTGATCTCCCGCTGCGACAGGGTCACTTTCTTCTCTCCGCCATTATTGCAAGGACGTGCGATCTCGCCATGGGCGGTATGAAAGAGCGAAGCCAATGCGTTGAGATGGCCGATGCGGTCCTGAGGATCAACATCGTCGGATGGAGATGCAAACGACACCACCGATACACGGCCCAGCGGCCCAAACAACGGCACGCTCATACCATGCTTCAAGCCGGCCTCCCTGGCCTCGTCCAGTACGCGTCTCTCGTCTGGCTGAAGTTCATAGTGGTTCGCGAGTTGATCCCACAAAAACGGCCGCAACAGCATCGGCGTCCGCCGAACCACCGGATCGATGGTGTGATACTTGTGTTTGAAGTATCGCTCGCACCAATCTGGTGGCCACTTCACGGCCACGGTTGGGGGTGGATATTCCGCCAGGCGAAGTGGCTCAACGAAGTTGAGGGCGCCATAAGCAACCTCACCGAACCCCTCTTCGGTGGCGCAGTTTACGAGGAGCTCGAACAGCGCTCTGAGCGAATGCGTCTGTTTTGCGCATTCAGTGAAGCTAAAACGATCCATGATCGGCGGCTGAGGACGCCGATCATGGTCGGTGTCGCTGCGTTCGATTGCGCTTGTTTCAGGCGGAGCCAAGTTGGATTCCACGGCCTGAACCTCCCGGGTTTGCTCTACGAGAAGTCTGGAGCGCCCGCATGCTGCCAGACGCCATTTCCGAATTCGGGGCTCTGCCGGCCACTGCGGCGGCGTGATCGTCTTCGTCAAACAACCGAGGCGCCGCTGCTATCCTGTGTCTTAAGCCGAACAACGCGACGCAACCGTAGCGCCGATGCCCATCCAATGTGATCTAACCGGCTCCCCTGTGACGCGCTGGTAATCTAGGAATCGCCGCTGGGCCGGCCACCTTGATTGGTCCGCGCTCTCGATCTCTGACGCACATGCGGAGCGCGCGGATTTGAGGAAATCCGACTGTCCTAACGGTTCAGCCGGCGATACGAACCAAACAGCACGACCGGTTGCGGCGTCAGCATAGGTCAGATTGGCTCGTGCGAAACCCAGGTCCGGTGCGAATGAAGCTTCGCTGCATGTCAAGGTCGAGCACGAGCAGACTATAGGCACTGAGCTTCCCGAACGAGGTGAGCTAGGGTACGCCGACCCGCTGGCGGGCGCCGGCTCCCCACTGCGTGGTGTCACCGTCGATGCTCTGCTTGCCGGCGAAGGTGATAGTGGCGTCATTTTTCCTCCCCCTCTTGCGAATTCGCATCGCCAGCCCTTGGCCGATCCTGGGCCCCTCCGCCGCGTCGAGGACGCGATCGATAAGCAACATGCAGCAGAAACCCCAAGAGGTAACGACCTAGCATTAATGCGTGGTCTCTGAGGGGCGTGCAGGTCCGGCGCGAATAAATCGAAGGGGCGAATAGAAGTGGCGCCAACGATGCAACGAGAGACACGCGATGTCGCGAGAGCTCCTTGACGCAGAGGACACGTTGCATGTGCATCTCCAGAAGGGAGAGGACTTGGGATCGGACCAGCAAGTGTCATACCAGTTTTTGTGTTTGCACAATCATTCGTGGAAGCAAGGGCTTGGCAAACGGGCGGTTCCAGTACATGGCGTATTGAAGCAATCGTGACATCGGAAGGAAACGCGACAGCACCATTTGCGCGAGCCGCGGCACCAATTGATCCAGATCAAAAAAAGAATGCCGTTTTCGCGACGGCAGCCCCTCCAACGCGTCGATATCCCAAGCGCAGCGAACTTCTGGCCTGAAAGCACGGAGGCTGGCCGATCAGAGATCGACGACAAACACGGGTCCGATCACCGGCAACCGACCTTGCATGTGTAACGGCTCGGAATGCCCGTGGACGTCAGGCGAGGTCGGGAGTACTGCCTACCCGACATGCGTTGTCCATCCACCTGCAAGAGTCTTGGGCAGTCCAGTCAACTACCCAACTTGACAATTGATGGAGACGATCGACACATGGCAATCGTCATGCAATTTGGGTTGAGGATCGGTCCGGCAGCGCATTCTGACTAAACTCGGAATTCAAAGCAACAACCCCGCGGGAAAGACAATTGCACCTCGCCTCGGGAGGGCATCCTTGATGCGGTTCGCAACCAAGGCGAAGCGCGTCGCCAAAACCGGTGAAGTATGTTTTCTCTGGTCCTGGCGATCATCTCACTGCTCTATACGACCGTTGGCCAGGCGGGTGGTACTGCATTTCTGGCGCTAATGGCTTTTGCTGCTCTGCCATCGACAGAGATGCGCCCGACGGCGCTTGGTCTCAACATTGTTGTCGCGACTTACGCTACATGGGTCTTCAACCGCAACAAAGTCGTCGACTGGATAATGCTGCGTCCGCTTCTGCTCTCATCGATGCCGGCGGCGTTTGCCGGTGGCCTTATGGTGCTCGGAGAAGACATTTATAAGACGCTGACCGGGGTCGTCATTCTACTGGCAGGAGCCGTGATGATCGTGCGGCGTGGAGGCGCCGCCGATCGCATTTGCGAAAATCCGATCTGGGGAACGGTGGGCATTGGAGCGGCGATTGGCCTGGTTTCCGGCCTGACCGGCGTCGGCGGCGGGGTGTTCCTCGCCCCGACGCTCATCGCCCTGAATTGGGCGTCGCCGAAGCAGAGCGCCGCGCTGTCGCCCCCATTTATTCTGGCTAATTCCACAATCGGCTTCGTTGGAGCTCTTCTCGCTGGTCAATTTCCGTCTTCGTATTTCTGGCTTTACGCAGTCGCCGCGCTGGGGGGTGCCGTCGCAGGCACGATGATCGGCCTGAAATGGATGAGCCAGACAACTGCCAGGTTCATTCTCGTGGCGGTTCTATTCGTTGCCGGTATCCAATTGGTTTGCGCATGATCGCGCAGCTGAAGCGCGACCAATGAAGACCTGAACTGGATAATCTTACGAAGATTGATAACTGTAAAAGCAAGCGCAAAAGCAAGCGACATAAAGCGCTAGGCGGACAGAAACGCATCGTCAGATAGCGATCGCGTGAGAAGTTGGTCGGACTCGGATCCGGGATTAGCAAAACCTGACACTTGGTTGTGAATTGGTGAGCTGCCTGTATTGGCGATGGGACGTCGCCGAGCCAAGGCGCCCCGACGCACTTTGCCGGGGTTGGAAGTGCGCCGGGTCCGCCCCAACATCATCAGTACATCCGTGACGATGCTTGCGGCAATGAGACAAGCAGCGTGGCGGAAATGAGGCCTGTCCATTTTTTTGGGCGTGGCGTCTAAAATGCTTTCTGCGTGGCTCCAAGAGCCTTGAATCTCACGTAGCGTCAGGTTGTATGATCTCGCGCTTGTCGCGCCTCATCTAATGAGCAACTTCTTATCCATGGTATCTCCAACGGACACGTCCTGCTCATGGCATCTATCCGAGAGCTGCCGCCTATAGCGAAGGAAGGTGAGCGATGAGAAGCCGCTCCACCCGGACCTGCGCGGGATGTCGCTTGCCTCGCGGTGATGGGTCGAGATGGTGGATCACATCCACGCTCGCAGCGCAGCCTTCGGCCCTGGATACCTCTCGCCACGTCAGTCCCTAGGCCGTGATATCGAGAACGGAATTCCGATTTCGACTTAGTTCGGACCAGTTGACATAACTCAAAGACACAGGAGGGCGCATCGGCCAGCTTCGCGGCTGTATAAGCATGGGAAGCCAAGCCTTGCAGACCGCACTCCTGAACAAATATTGCGATGCTCGCCTGCCTTGGTACACCATCTACCCAACTGTACCGGATTTCTCCACGACAATCGGCGCCAGGACCTGTCAGACTTGGTTGAACCGGCTGCCGCCCGACGAACCCGTATCGCTCTATATCCACGTTCCGTTCTGCCGGTCGATCTGCTGGTACTGCGGGTTTCCTACAAGCCTCACGCGCAGCGAACGGCCGATTCGCAATTACTTGACGTCGCTGCGGGAAGAGATTCGTTTGGTTGCGGAGCGACTGCCGCGCGCCTTGCCCGTCAACGACGTGCATTTCGGCGGCGGAACGCCAACCAGCATTGCGGCGGTCGATTTCCTAGCTCTGATGGAGCTATTACGCCGCTATTTTGCCTTCAGCACGTCCGCTAGCGTCGCCATCGAGATCGACCCGCGCGCGCTCACGACCGAGATGGCGCAAAGCTTAGGGGCAGCCGGGGTCAGCCGCGCGAGCATTGGTGTGCAAAGCTTCGACACCAAGGTTCAAAGGGCGGTCAACCGCATTCAGAGCGAAACGCAGACGGCTTCTGCTGTCGAAAGTCTTCGCCAGCAGGGAATAAGCCGCATCAACTTTGACCTGCTTTTTGGACTGCCGCACCAGACGGTGCAGTCCTGTGTGAACTCGGCAAGGACGGCCGCGGCCATGCGACCCGACCGGCTTGCGGTCTTCGGTTATGCCCATGTGCCCTCCTATATGAAACGTCAGCGCCAGATCGATGAGACGGCACTGCCGGACAATGTTGCCCGCGTCGAGCAAGCTGCGGCCATGGCGAACACGCTGGTGTCTGCCGGCTACCGCCAAATCGGGCTCGACCATTTCGCCTTGCCGGACGACGAACTCACGCTGGCACAAGAAGCTGGACGGCTACGCCGCAACTCGCTGGGTTATTCGGCAGATACCTGCAAGACCGTGATCGGCCTTGGTCCGTCAGCCATCGGCCGTCTCGGTGACGGGTACGTCCAGAACGCGGCCGAAACCGCTACTTATAGCCGGCATATCAGAGCTGGCCGTCTGGCAACATCGAAGGGCTGCTGTCTCACTGAGGAAGATCGGCTGCGGGCTGCGATTATCGAGCGCCTGATGTGCGATCTGGAGGCCGACGTGCCGGCACTCTGTGCTGCCCATGGAGTTGATCCGATTGGGTTTCTCGATTCAGCCGACCGCTTGGAAATGCTCTCCGAGGACGGCATAGTGGAGATCCAGGACGGCTTCATCCGCGTCAAGCACGAGCACCGTTTTGTCGTGCGCGCTGTCGCTGCGGCATTCGACGCTCATCTCGACCGCACACCCTACTAAGCCACGGATCCGAGCACGGTTTCGATGCATCAACGCTGCTTGCGGACGAATGATCGAAACAAGTCCGCCGTGAAGAACGCCGACGAGCGCTGATTTAAGCGATGTTTTGAGCCGGGACAGTTTCGGCGAAGGCCCGGATGATGGCCCGCAAGAGTTCTGCGAGCCATCGCAGGAGCAGGCCGAAGTTGTAGCCGGCCGCTGCGAGGACGGCGTTGATACGGTCGCCGACGCGGCCTTTGAGATAGTTGCGGTCCATGCGGTGCTCGGCCTTGACGTGACCGATGACGGGCTCGACAGCCGCACGACGCTTCATCTCGCGCCGGATGGAAGCCGTGACGCGGCGAACCTGACCTGAGATCCAGACCCTGAGCCGGTGCGGGTGGTTGTGGCCGCGGTACCCTTTGTCGACATGGATGCGGCGAGCCTCCACGCCGGTGAACTTCTCCATGTCGGCGACCACGGGGCCGAGCGTGTGGCCGTCGAAGGGATTGCCGTGCAGCGCCTTGGCATGGAGCACGAACTGTCCACCCTTCGGGGACGTCACGGGGGTGGCGATACTGACCTTGCAGCCGAACTCGTAAGGCGCGCGGGCTTTGCCCTTGCCGATGCACTCGACCTCCGGCGCATGCAACGCATAGACCTTGGGGCCGCGCTGATGCTGATCCTGGCTGCGCACCCGCTGCGCCAGATCGAGCAGCGGGCCGAAGCGCGCTTCCAGCGCCGCATCGCCATCAATCTTGCGGCGGATATCGCGGATGATCCGGCCAAGCCGCGTCCGCAGGAACCTGAGTTGGCGCCGGGCGCGCTTGAACTGATGCGCGTGGGTATAGCGGCCGACCATGATGGCGGCGCGCTTCGCCAGGCGCAGATAGCTCTGGCGCAGCGGCACACGGTTGCGCTTGGCAAGCCCGACGAGCTTGGTGATGGCCCGATGCATCAGCCGCGCGTCGGTCGGATGCGCAACGGCCTTGGGCTGCACCGTGGTACCGACCACCACCCGCTCCAGATCCTGGGGACCGATGGCGCCAGTCTTGTGTGCCACCGACAGACTTTCCTGGATCAGCGCGACGAGCTGCTCCTCGCCGAGCCGCTGGCGCCAGCGCGTCATCGACGATCGATCGAACGGCAGCCGGTGGCAGAAGCTCAACTCGCCGCAGAAGTATTGATAATAGGGGTTCTCGATCCAGCGGCCGCACAGCACCTCATCCGAGAGATTGTGCATGTGCTTCAGGATGAACAGGCCGGCGACAAGCCGCGTCGGCAGGCCAGGCTGCCCTGGGCCGGTTTGGCACACCGAACCAAAGCGGTCATCCAGAAACTTCCAGTCGATCAGCGCCGGGCCAACCGCACCAGCGGGTGGCCCATGTCGATGATTTGATCGAGCGCCGGAAGCAACAGGTCTTTTTGGCGATCATCTCGCGGTTTGCTCATCGCCGTCCCCAATGCCGATGACCAGCCGTCAGGGAATCACGAATCGCTCGAAAGCAAAATCCAAAAATGCAAGAAACCGCGGCCCAACACCCCGCTTTCCTGCAAATCGAATACTTTATCGAGACAACTTCTGCCTATCTCTCAGGCCGATCTGCATTCTTCACGGACGACAAACAAGCGGCCGGAATGCTGTCGGCTGCCTTGATTCGGATCACCTCGGCGAGCGTGACCTTGGTGACGACGTTGCGTTCGTAGGCTTCGGCTATCTATCGCAACAAGCCACTTTGCGAAACGTACGGCTGACCTCAGTGAGTGCGGCTAAAGGCCTCGGCCACGCCTGTAACAGCCTTAACATATCAAGGCCTGCCCCTCTTCTGTCCTGTGATCACTGGCGCACCTCCGACGGAAACGGGGCCTTGTGGGTTGGACCGCTCTACGCGCTTCTCGGCGCGCTTCTTGGTCGGGCTCGAAGCAGCTTGTGGGGGCGACGAAGAAATGGCGGAGGGAGCAGAAGTGACAGCTGCTGGATTCTGCAAGGAATCAATCCGCGAAGCCAGCACCGTGATCTGATCTAAGATCCCCTTGAGGTCCTTCCGCTGCGCATCGATGTACCGGTTAAGCTCTGCGATATCCTCGCTCACCTTCTCCTGCGCCCAACGTATCTCGGTTAGGGATATTCTGTCCTGCGCCGACAGGCCCACCGCCGCATCTGCGTGCCCGGCTGCCGACGTCTCGACAAACCCCGCGAGGCTGCCGCCAAAATGGGCTGCTGCCGCACACAAGCCGACGAGGACGAGAAACACCAAACCGCAGCGAATTCGCCCTGACGAGCCGTATAAGAGCGGCCGCAAGTCTGAGGCGGCCGCCTGGTCAACCATCTCCATCGTTCCTTGCCCGACTTCCCCGTTTCGATAGACTTCTTGGTTGACGCGAGAGCTCGCGATGCTCACGCATCCCAGCGAGCCGCGGCCGCCCCAAAAACATTCTTCAACTCGCCGACCATTTGCTCCCTTGGCTCCAATGAAGCGGCCCGTCTTGACCAAGGCAAAGCGAACACCCTACGGGGAACTCCTGCATTATAGGGCTGGCGGTAGCACTAGTTCTCATCTTCCTCGGCCATGGTGCAGCATTTTCGCATCATTCAGGATAACGTTGCAGATTCTGCACCCTGCCGACGCCTGATGCGAGCCGGCCGCTATTTCCTTCAAAGTCGGACTCTCGGTTTCCGTGCTGCCGAGGCTGGCAACTTCGCGGCCAGGCGCTACGAAAAAGGCGCCACAGCTGGCGCTCGAGCCACCATGCCATTGGAGCGGCAAGTGTTGAGCATGGCCAACTACCAATCCTGGCAGGTTGATCGAGACGACGGACGCATGGCAAGCGTGGCCCACGAACGTTACGGGATCATAGCTAGGCACTCGAAATGCACCGCAGATTTGTCCGTGCCAATGCAGCGGACGGAATTAGCAACTTCTCGCCCACAGCCCTTAAAGCAGCTCGAAACCTGCTTCCCCCGCTGTTCTGGGCCACCATCGTGGACGTTGTGACGCGATCGCTGCGCGAACAAATTCCAAGGCTCTGTGGAAATCGCGGTCGTCGACGATCGCTTCGTCCTTGGCGGACCACGATACCAGGACAGCTTCACGAAGCCACGGCTCCGCTTTGGCAGGCATTGCATCCCCGTGGCTGCCACTTCGTCGAGAAAGGCACTTCGAGCAAGATGCTCGGCACGGCCGCAATCCTCTACCTCATAGTGGAGCAAGGTCGAGGTTCGAAATGTCTTGGCGGCTTGGACAGCTGCGGCTCCGCGCGCTCGCGGCCAACGGTTCTCGCTCAGCCAGCAAGCGTTGCTCACTCTCGGCAAATCCGGCCTGACGCACACGCAAGGTGCAGACCAGATCATGCTCGCGCTTACGGGTGACCAAGTCGCCAGGTCTAGTGAATCTCGCTGGGATAGACGTCCTGCCCATGAGGCGTCGTCCTCTTGTCCCCAGACGCCACGGCTCGGGAGGTCCGTTCTGGACTAGAGAGGCCGACTTTCAATCCATTCATGGCTCGCAAAACAAGGATGCGAAGTAGACTGTGCGTGATTGCTTTGTTGCGGCGACGACGCCTCGGACATCTTCGGCTATCGCAGCATTTGCCTGCAGTTTGCGATCAAGCGAGCCGCAACGGCGACTTGCCGTTGCGCTTTCGCTCGCGGCTTGTTTGGTCGGCGCCCCCGTTTCGGCACAAACTGCCGACGAGCCTGTCCCCAGGAGCAACGCTGCGGACCAAGCCACCAAGAGAAGAACGTTAACGCCCCCGGATATGGCTACAAAGCTCCGGATCGGCGTGGTCAATCAGCCGATTCGACTTCATGCCTCGGCGTCGGCGTCAGCCCCCAACCTACCTCTCATAAAGCCCGGCAGCGCCGGTCGGGTTGCTCAGACGCAAACGCGAAAGACGATCGCCCCCTTCGCACGCTTTGATGCTTTCCGAGAAAAAGGGATTTGGCTCAACATACCCGGCCCTGCTGATACAATTGATCAGGACAAGCATGGCGTTAGATCCGTACTGGCAGACGTCGGCATTGGCTATATCGGCTGGACGCACAACACCTTTGCAAACAACCAGCTGCCGAATGCGACCAGAAGCAGCATCGCCAACCAACTCTATATGGGGCAGAATCCGACGTTTGCTACGACGAACTTCGTGATCGTCACTTATGATCTCAGCCGGTTTGGTATTCCCGATGGACAGATTGTCGTTGGAGCCGAGCAGCAATACTGGACATGGAAACGACCGGGACCGGATCGAGTAGGATTGAATACATTCGCCTACTATCAAACGTTCTTCGACAGAAAATTCGAACTCAAGCTTGGCTATCTCAGAAATGCGAATGAGTTCACCGGCACATTATTCGGAGGAATTTCAGGATCAAACATGTTTGCCCTTTTCCAAGCAGGGATGAGCACCAACGCCGCGCCAACGCCCGCCGCCAACCTGAAGTACAATTTTGATGATCACTTGTACAACAAAGTTTCCGTGCAGCGGTCAATCAGTCCAGATGGTCCCTATGCGCAGATAACCGAAAATCCTTCGGGTTTAAACTGGAGCACAGCCAATGCCGGCATTCTGTTCATTGATGAACTTGGCTACAAGAGCAAGGCCGCTCCTGGCGTTCCCGACACGTGGCTGCGGGCCGGCATTGCTTTGAACAGCAGCCGCTACAGGAATTTGGCAGATCCGGATCAACAAAGGGAGAGCGGGAATAACTTTCATTACATAGCTGCTGACAGGCAGCTCTGGCAGAGTGACGTTGAGGGGACGCCATCTCGCGGCATCTATGGCGGATTCTCCATCATGGGAGCTTCACCTGACCTAAACAGGATCGGCCAGTATTACGAGCTTCGTCTTTATGCAAAGGGACTGTTTGACAGCCGGCCCAGTGATTTGATTGCTCTGGTTGCCAACAACACGACCTGGAGCAGGTTTGCAGTGGATGCTGCCTTGGCCAAAGGGCAGCTTGCGCATCACGATACCACAGCCATCACGGGGACCTATACCGCGCATCTCGCTCCGGGGATATATGCAAGCCTCGGACTGTCCTACATTCACAACCCGATAAGCGTCATCCACACGCCTCAAACAGAGCACGCCCTCAATCTGTTGGTGTCTACGCTGATATTTTTCTAGATCAGTGAGGATGCCACCAATTCTGCTACCAAACTCTCGGTTCGAAACAATTGCGCGCAAAGTTCTGCCAGCGCGCCGGCGAGACGCTGTGAGAGGAGACGAACCAGGGGGCCTGCTATCTCATGATCTAAGAGCCTCCTGGCCGGATTTCGGCTACAGCTACTTATCCGCAGGCTGCCCCGCTCGACATAGGGCGCGGGGGTGAAGTTCCAAGAATGAGCTGAGACAGATAGGGAATGTCATGCACGGTTCGGCGCACCATTAGCGCGACGAGGACAATCGCAGCCCCTAGAATTCCCGCCACAGCCAACTTGGATGTGAGATCCAACGGCTCTGCGTACGGTATCGAATCCATGAGACGAAATGCCATGCCCTGAATCAGGTACAGCACCAGCGTGCTCTGTCCTATTTCCACGGCGATAAAGCGGACCACTCGATTGGAGCGGCCAACTCTCCAGCATTGCCGGAAGAGCTCACTCATGATCGCTGAGGCCGCTGCTGAGCCAAAAAGCATCAGAAGCACGTCTTTTGCCGACTGCATATCTTTGACCAGGGCGAGATTGTTGTAGACGTAGGAGTCTTTGCGCCAGGCCAGAAAGCACACCAGTGCGGCTATTGAGGCAGACATGATCAAGAGCGGCTTGTAAGCGCCCGTTATGCTCGTCCACCAGTCTCTTGACTGCGCAAATGAGAATCCCAAGCAGAAGAACGGGTAAGTGTACTTTATGAGAGGAAATATGGAGAATGTCAGAGGTGCAAGTGCGACCTGGATGACCGATAAGAATAGGATCCAGGGCGACCAACGATTGAAGATCGAAAGAATTTTGACGAAAAGAAAACAAACGAGCGCGGCCCAGATGAACCAGTATGTGCCGGCGACATCGTTTAGAAGCTGTAAAATGTTGCCTGATGCGTCAGGGGCGCGGGGAAGCACGGCTAACTTTGCTGTCTCCAGGAGAGCGCACCAAAACAGCATGGACACCAAGAGCTGCATCGCCCGATCACCGACGGCTTGCATCAACGACTTTCGCAACAGCGCTCGGCAAGAAAGATATCCGCTTATCGCCATGAAGAGAGGCATGTCGAACATGTAGATCCATTTGAAGAATGGCGAATCCCAGAATCCTTCATCTCGGTAGAGGAGATATTGGATCAAGTGACCGACGATCACCAAAATGATGAGCACTGCTTTGTCGAAATCCAAAGCTAGATCGCGATCGTTTTCCTCTGGCGTACCAGGCAAAGTCGACCCAGTTACATTTCGCATCATCTCGACATCCCTTAATCCAACGAGCTGGAGATCCGTCTGACGTTGGGTAGCTGCCGCGACCAAGTACTGGCCGGAAGCTGCATCATCAGGTCGTCGGTGCCGCGCGGCAATCAGGATGGAAGTGCTTCCCAGCCAGATTGTCGCGCTATACGTCGGTCCATCATGCGCATCAATTTGGAGTTCCGAGCCGACATCAAAGACATCCCTGCCGGATGTCACAGGGCCACTCTCCGGAACGCTGCTTTGAAGCTAGCCGTTCAGGTCAGCTGGAATATCGGGTGCTGGTGAACCAGGCGTGCGAAGGTCGGCCGTGGCCTGGCGGCGCCCGAGAAGACACCACATCATGACGACTGTTCTTAAAGCCAAGTTTCATGAGATGCCGCGTTATACCGGAGCACGGGATGCCTGGTCCAAGAAAGAGATAGGCTGAGCAGCCGAACATCGGGATCCGGCGGCCAACCACTTAGTATGAAAAGCAACTGCTGCAGCTTTTGCTCCATGGAAATCGATCCGACCGATGATCGTGGAGGCAATTGCCATCGCAACTCTACGCTCCGATAGCTGGCTGCGCGCCAATGTTCAATTATATGGATGTGGGCGATCGTTATAAAGAAAGCGGGAACGAGCTATACGACGGTTTACCGATTTAAAGTGGTGCTACCTCACTTCGATCGGCTGCCAGACCGAGCAGTCACCTTGCTGGGTGTCCCGTCCGGAAAAAGTGTTTGCAACGCACTACGAGAATTTTGAACAGCGGCAATACCCAACTCGAGCATGAAGGCCTAAATATATGTAGGTTGCGCAGCAGGGCCTCCTTCCGAAAGTATTCGACCTTGCCATCACGATTAGCCAGCGTCAGCAAACCGACGTTTGTTGGCGAGCGTTCCTACATCCACCAGACGCTCGCGTCGTCCGCACTCCGGGCTGTGGGCGGTCGAAATGGTTCGAACAGTTGCGCTTACTGAGCAACGGCTTCTAAGGCAAGATGATCGGCGGAAGATTTGTGAAAGCCTGAGGGATAGAGAAGGCCGCGTTCAAGCTGCGCCAACAAACAGGAGGCTAGACCGCTCAGGCGGTGCCCATCTCAGTACTTCGAATGGATACATCGGCTGTCAAGGGCCGGGCTGTAGAACGCCTCGCGCGAGCTGCCCCGCCGAGCGCCTGAGATTGCCGTCCGCCTGCGCTCTTCAGCCACGTTCAGGATAGATGCGAACGCGCTGGCGCCCCTCGCTTTCATCCAACTCGCCCCTGTAGGGCACACCGCGGATCTGGAAATAGGTTGGACGCCCAGCCTGCGGCATGATGCGTTCCCCCTGCAGGACGCGGACAAGGTAAGGCGGAAGGAACCGCTCGCGGTGCTCCCATCCGCCGCGGATCAGATACCCAAGGTCCCGTAGGCCCTCACGGGGTTGCTCGGCTTGGACGATCTGCGGTGGATGATGAAGCGGCTGGGATGGCCCAGCTTCATCAAGGTAGCTCGGGCGCGGATGATGGATCAGGCGGACATCCGTGCGCCCTCCTGGTCCGAATGTGGCCGAGTAGCGCTCACCGTTGATCATAAACTGACTTGGCCCGAACTGGTTTGGCAGCAGATTGATGTTGCCGAGGACGTCAACCAACACGTCCGAGGCCGCTTGGGAGCCGTGACGCCAATCCGAGCCAACGACGGCCCCAATATCCCGCAGTTCCTGGGCGCCCCCGGACGGTCCAGCGAATGACGGCGCTCTGCGAAATTCAGGTGCGGGCGCAGAGCGTGCATCGTCGTGCAAGTCGTGCGGTGTGGACGGATCCAAATCAACCAAGGGATCCAGACCGCTGTAGATGTTTGATGACCGAGGCCTCACCGACGATGGTGAGGCGGGTTCCTGCATCTGTTGCCCGAGCCAATCCCAGGCCCCTTGGCTTAGGCTGGCTGGAGTCGCAGGAAGCCCGTGCGGCAGATTGGGTTGCGGGAGCCAATAGGGCGCTTGCACAGGTGCGGCGGGTTGGAGAATCTGCTCGCTGGACCGATCCCAAGCCCCGGCGCTCGGGCTGGCCGATGTTGCGGGAAGCTGCTGCGACGAGCTGGCCTGCCAACCGTGGTGCGGCACTGCCAGTGATGAGGTGGGTCCGTGGATCTGCTCACCAAGCCAATCCCACGCTCCCGCACTCGGCGTGGCTGGCGTTGCCGGGACCTCCTGCGGCGAGTGCGCCTGTCGGGCGCCTTCGGCGACGGGCTGCCCCGCATCCTCGGCAGGGTGCAAGCCGAGGGCCCTGTTCGCCTCAAGGATTTGCTGGTAGCGGCCAAGCCTGAGCAAATCAGCTTTGATTTTGCCGTCTTCGGTTTCTTGCCTATACTCCGCGACATCCTGGTCGAGCCCGGAGGTGAAGAGCCGGCCGGCGATGGCCTGCTTATCGTGCTTTTGCAGCCATTCACTCAGCCTCGACATTCGGCGAGCCTGCCTGTCGATCGTCTTCGGCTCAACCCTGCGTGTCGCCTTTTCCGCCGCGGCCCACATGCCGATGAGGGTCGCGTCCGCGGAATGGGGAGCCAGGCGACGGAGATCGGCTGACAAGGTGTTTCCGGCGCCGACCTCACGGAGCTTTTTCAAGGCAGCTTTGATACGCCTTGCGCGGTCCGCTGCATAGGTGTCGACATCTTGGTCGAGCTCAGCTTCGAGCTGGTGGTTTTCCACCTCCGGATCTTCCAGTTGCGCATTTTCCATCTCGAGGCGAATGCGATCCGCAATTGAGGGCCTATCGTTGTCATTCAGGCGCGCGCTCAAAATGCGCAGGTCGGCTGCCGCATTTCTGATGGTGCCGTCGGTGAGGTTGCCGGCTGCGGTGCCGTCGGTGCGGTTGCGGACTGCTCTTTGTCTAAACTCTTTGATGAGCGCCTCGTCTTCCGGATCGACCCCGCGCGTCCGGCCCGGCTGTCTGGCGTAATCGACGCGAAAACTCGTCGAGGAAGCATCCGACTGCGCGGTCTCCCGCGAGGACTTGCTACTCCCTCCAAAGGCCTTGCCGACCCCCGACTTGAAGCGCGACCACAGTCCGCGGCTTTTACCGCTCCTGGCCTGAACCCCAGGCTCCGCGTCCGGCAAGCTGTAGCGCGCGCTGCTGAATAGATCATCGCGCAAACTGGACTGCGGCACTTGGGCCGGAGCATCAAGCTGAAAGCGGGGAATGTCTAAGCTCCGCCGCGCATCGCCCCGTGCGCTGTCCCTAAAATCCGAGCGTGGCGGCACCCGCATCGAACCGCCGAGCTCGTCCCGTCGAACTGCTCGCCCGGCCCCTGTGGGAGCCTGGTCCGGCGAACTCGACTTTGCGGAACTCTCATCAGACGAATCGAGCTGCAAATCCTCCATCCGCCGCTCAAAATCGCCTTGCTGGCTTGCGTTGCCCCCTGGCTGCCCCGCTCGCCCCTGTCGGGCGGCGTACGCCTCCATCCAAGCTCCTGAATCGAAGAATGGGTCGACTGGATCCATCCTGCTCTCCTCGTGATGGTGTAGGCCCTGCGCAATCCGCACGCTTGCACGGCCGCTAAGTGGCAGCCGTGAAGCGAAGGCAGGTTCTGGATTTTTATGGGACCTAGCTTTCGAAAAGCTGACGAGAACAAGAATTCACAACGGGCAATGCCGTTGGCGTTGATCTCTTCTGAAGGGGCAGCAAGGAGCCGGCGAGGTGCGACGGCCGTGCCCTGCCCCAATTTCAGTTGCTGCCGACGGGACGCCCCAGCGCAAGCACGCTCTCGTGCGCACTATTGGCCCGAGAGCCGCTTAAAAATGAGAAGACAGCCCGTAAGCGTTCCTCTATTCCGATCTGGAAGGTCCGGCGGATAGCCAATCTGTGGCACCTGCGAAGAACGCTTTCAGCGACCATTTCGCGGCTTCGCCGTCGGTCAATTGGTGCGAATAAGGCTCGCGACCTGCGGGATTGGCCCCGACACCGGTGGATTTGTATTCAGCATAGTAGGCCGTCCTCAGCGAATTGGTCTTGCCCGGAGCCCATTCGCGCCAGCCCTCCGCGACCACCGGTGCATCCAACTTCGTCGATAGGAACACCACCGTTGCATAGGGGCGCCAAGGCCGGCCAAGCGCAACATCCCGCGCGGCGGAGTCGGCAGTCAGTATGCAATGCTCGAACACATAGGCACTGTCCTCGTCCGGCGCTGCCTTGCTCTGCGCGGTATAGACGACCGCCTGATTGGCGATACCGTGCAACTCACAGTGTCGGAAATAGGCCTTGGCATTGCCGAATATGAAATCGACGTGTCCCTCGATATAGCAATCCGAGAAGTATTGTCGCGACATTCGGCCGTTCTGCCCCTTACCGGCGAACAATGTGTCCTGGGCGCCGAGCAGGCGGACGCGGCTGATAATGTCTCTGTCTCCGGTAACGGACAGTGCGACGGCCTGCGAAGCTGGATTTGCCGAATTGAGCGCGTAATCGTTTTGGATCGTCAGGTTGTCGAGCCGGAAGTCATCGCCTGAGGCGTCCAGCGTAGCAGAACGGATGGTTCCTCCGACGTTGATCGCGCCGTCGCCGTACACAATGACCGTATCACCCGGCATCCTGCCGGAGCCTTTGATATGAACACCGGATTTGAAGACTTTGACCTTCTCGCGATAGATGCCCGGCGCGATCTGAATATCCCCACCTTGGGCCGGTAATGCGTCGATGGCGGCCTGCAGGGAGTGATAAGCTGCCCTCTCGGCATGCGAGACCAAAAGGGGTTGAGCACGGGCTGCCGAGATGCCGAAACATCCGGCCAGAACCGCAGCGAATAGCGCGAAAATCCGCATGTGATCTCACCTGTTATCGGGTTCGCTGCACGCTTGATGCAATCGGTGGAATGTGCCCCCGCGACCTGGCAGCCTAGTGTCAAACAACGTTTCCTACCGAACCGGAACTTACGCGCCCATAGGCGAACGTCCGATCGCGGTAACGCCTGTCCCCATTCGCAAGGCCAGCGAATCAAAACCGTATCAGGCAGACGCGACCGGTCTGAAGGTTCGGCACCGAGTTGTTGTGCTTACTGGTTACCGTCGCGGAATGCCCTGGCGCACCCCTCCCAATCGCGCGGCACCGGTTTCCTCACTTGCCCGGGTAGCGGCGGAGACACGTCAGAATGATCGGCTGTCACATTCGCATGTTCGAGCTGCCAAGTCGCGGAATCGGCAAATCGAACATCCTCTAGCGTCACGTCAAGCGCATGGCCCTCGTCAACCCCGCGCATCAGCAGCGCACCATTGTCGCCGCGCACATGGCGCAGAACGATCTGGCGATAGACTGGAATCCTACTGCCTTGGGCATGGGGATCGTACTTTGTATCGAACGCGACCGGCCATCGGTTGCCACGCAGACAAACATTCTCATAAGTCACGCGTTCGACCAGGCCGCCTCGGCTGACATCGCTCTTGATGCGCAGGCCAGACGTCGTGCCGTCCAAGGTCAGGTTGCTCACGAGTATGTCGCTGGCGCCGGAGTTCACCTCGCTGCCGATCGACATCCCATGTCCCCACCCGAAATAATTATCGGTGATGGAGATATGGCGAGTTGAACCATTATCGCCGGCTTTGATCGCTACGTTATCATCTCCAGTGCGGATGAAGCTGTGGATGATGGTCACATCCTGGCTGGCGCCTGGGTCGATGCCGTCGGTATTGCGGGCATCGGCCGGTGTATCGATCGTCAGACCCCAGACAGTGGCACCTTCGACCCGGTTCATCGCGACATGGAAATTGGGTGCATTGCGCAAGGTGACACCAGAAAGCGTGATGTCCTGCGCATGATCGATCTGAATCAAACGCGGAGCGTTCTGACTACCGCCCTCGGCTTGCGCGCGGCGGGCCAGCTGCCACCAGGTCTCGGCGCTGCCGACCATCGGCGCACCGCCCTGGCCATCGATGATGCCGTCGCCATAAATGCCGCCGCCGCGCGTTTTGGAGAAGCTGATGAACGGCCGGCAACCGTCGCCCTTACCTGCGATGCGGCCGCATTGTCCGCGGCCCTTGTCGTACGCAACTGGTTCCGGGATAGCCAAAAGCGTTGCACCGCGTCCAATCCATAAGGTTACACCTGATTTCATCTCGAGTGGATGCGACTGGAACTCGCCACGTCCGAGATAGACCGCAGCACCGGCGGGGCAATGGTCGATGGCATCCTGTAGCCGAGCCGTATCGTTGCTGCCAGACGGCACCGGGCGGTCGCAGACCGTATGAGGTGCAACGGGCTCTGCGACAATGCGGCGATCTTGCGCTTTTGCGCTGGGGCAGACAACCATGGTGGCAACGATGGACATCAGCGTCCATTCGCGAAAATGCTTTGTCATTAGCCTCGTCTCTTTGCCGCGAGCATCATCGCCGCTTCGTTGTCCTGAGCTGAGCGCTGACCAACCAGCCGCAGCTCACCTCACAGGCCAACGCAAGATGACATTTATAAGACGCAAAAAAGGCCTAGGCCTTGCGAGTTCACGCGATGAAGAATGAGCGTTCCGCAAGAGATCACACCTTGTGACCACATGCACTTGAGCGGCAGGTGCGAGGGCGCGTCTTCAATTGGCGTGCGACACTCGGTGAGGCGGCCCACCACCTTTACACGGCCTGCACACCAACGGCGTAGAGATGGTGAGCGGCTCTGATTATCTTAATCCACGCCAATTCCGGATTTATTGCTTTCTGTTCCCTCAAGGCGGTGGCTGTCCGCCTGGGCTGCAATTCAGATGTGGCATGCATTGTGATTGATCTTGCGAGTGAGCGCGTGGTCCAAAATTGATGGCTGAGCGCGCGAGACCGGTGACGCAACGCAACCACTCTAATAACGATTAGGCGGGGACAGATGACACAAGGTTCACAAGCAACGATCATTGGCGCCGGACGCGTCGGGTTAAAGCTAGCCGAACTTCTCACAGCGTCTGGCGGACGAGTACGCTTCGTGGATCACAGGCCGGTGGCTGGAATAGATCAGAACCTGATCGTGAGCGATGCGATCCACCTGACGCTGGAGGCCGAATCCGCTATTGCGGAGTCCGATATTGTCGTTCTTTCTTTGCCGTTCACGGTAGCAGGAGCCGCGTTCGGATCCGCCTGTCGGCGGCTCAAAGGCGGCGCATTGTTGATCGAGACGCTTTCGGTCAAGACGAGACCGGCCTCCTGGGCGGCCAACTTACCTCGCGAGGTGGAATATCTTGGCCTCAATCCCCTGTTTAGCCCGGAGCTCGGTTGGGCAAATCGTCCGGTTGCGGTGATCGCGTATCGATCAGGGCCGCGGCTCGAAGTCTTTCTGCAGCTTTTACGACGCACGAATGCAAGCCTTGTCGCGCTCGATGCTGAAGCTCACGACCGACTTCTTGCGCAGCGTCAGCTGGCTGCGCATGCGCTGCTCCTGTCGCTTGCAAGCATCCTTCGCGACGAGAACACTGAATTTCCGTTAGAGGTCGGTCCGCCTCCCTATCACCTTCTCCTGGCGGGAGTCGGGCGCATGTTGTGCGGCAACCCCGAGACGTTTGCTGAGATTCAGACGGAGAATCCTTTTGCGGCGACAGTCCGCTTGCGTCTGATCGCGGAACTCGAGAGGCTAAGCGCGGGCGGCCAGGAAGTCCTAGATCACCTTCGCTGCGAGTGGAGGGATCTCGCGCCACGTCTAAAACCGGCCGCCAAGACCTGCGAGCGCCTATTTGCGTGCCCGATTTTCCCTCTAGAGATGAGCGAACACGATTATCGCTCCGGCGAATGCCGCCCTGCGCGGAGTGATTGAGATTGAAGATATAGGTATGATTGACGTTCCGACAGGGAAAGAAATCTCGATTCCCGGGCAACTCAGCAGCGTAGCCTTCTCTTTTCGTTTCCCGAGCGCTTCCGACCAGATCGATCTTTCAGTGATCAGCAAACTTCGCCGGTGCAGCTGGCGGCGGCCTGCGCGGCGATTTGACGTACGCGGTCGTCCGTGGCGCACCACTGCTGACCGTGATTTCGGTTAGGTGTCTTACCGCCGGGCAGACCTTCACAGGACATTTCTGCACCCTATTGCCTTACGTTTATCAAGTCGTGAAGCATTGGTTGTGCGACGCGTCTCCACGTGTCTAGCGTGTAGCCGATTCCTTAGCGCCGCGTCCAACCAATGAGATACGCCCGATTCATCTTGGGTAAATCCGACCGGAACGCGCCATGCGCGAGATTGACCGCAGGAGTAATACCGAAATCGTACTTCTCGATTGATAAACTTCCGCCTACCCACGGACCGCCCTTGGTGCCTCGCTAAAATCGTTCGGCTGTACCGCTACACTTCCCGACTGGAGTCCCTCCTCCCCCTCTCCATGTGCAAGGCGCTCCAAATCCTGAGGGCTCGCGGTGTGAGGCTGGTACCGGCAAGTTGTTTCCAGGACTTCCGCACCTCGATCCAGCGGCTTTTTCGAGCGGGCAAGGCATCAAGCATTTTTTTGGCAATCGGAGCCAGGTGCGCAGTTTCGGAGTTCGGGTCTCGCTTGGCATCTTCAAGAATCTTAAAAGCGGCCCTTTCGGACCGCGTCCAACCCGACTCGGTGAACCTACTCTCCGCGAAATACTCGAAACACGTGCGGAACGTCAAAGCGCGGCCAATGACCGTATGGTTTGGTAGTCCCGCTTGGCTCAGCCACCGCCGGAGATACCCACACCGCTCTCGGCTGCCATTTTCGGGAGGACCGCGAAATTCCAAGACCAAAAGCATCGCCATGCCAGCGATTTCGCGTCGCATCTCTTCATCCTGCTTTTCGAACCAATCCCGGATTAGCTGTAATGGCGTCGCCGGCGAATTCACGACCGGTGCCGCAGCGGTGCGGTGGAACGAGACCACGTTTTCCAGCGGGGGCATGCGCGGCCATGGCCTTCCATCTGCGTCCCACAAGACCCACCGCGCTGCAATCTTTTTTGCCTCTTCAGAAGACCTGGTTCGCCAAAGCTCCTTGAGCGCCTCGTTGACGTAATATGAGACGTCAGCTTTCAGGCCGCATGTACGTGCTATTGCTGCGAGGCGTCCGGCGTCAATGAGCCGCGCCGCGAAGTTATTCTCTGCGTTCATTTGCCGAGGCCCTTCATGTCCTTCCTAGCGCGCCCCGCTATTGGCTCTTCGGCGGCGTGATACGGGCCCGCCGGGAGCTACACCAGCAGGCTCCCTCTCCCGCCTAAGTTCCAGGGATCACCAACTTCAGTAGCCAGCCATCGCCTCAACTTGCGATCGTGGCCGTGCCCACGAGAGGGCGCCCTGTGCATTTCGGGGGCCTGCATTCTTCGTGCCACGGTAACAGTCCGCGATTCGTATTCGTTGGGTCCGCTTTGTTCGCTTTGCGACTCGGGCCCGTCTTGTTTCTTTCCACTCATGGACTATTCGTGGCAACTTCATGTGCCGCCGAGAGATCATCGATTGCGCAAGCGCTTTTTCAGCAAATTCAGACCGGATGAAGGCTAGGCTTCGTGCCGTGTCATCGACGCCGTTTGAATCGGCGTCGTTGCGACGAGTGGGCCGTCAGATCTCGGCTTCACTTCGGGGGACATGCGACCAAGGCCACGTGTTGCGTCAGGGAGCATGCTTTCTCCCGGTTCGCTCTGCCGGAGGATGCCGCAGATACCCCAGCATCTTCAGGCAGAGTAACCCGTTCTTTCGAGGCAGAGCCCACTCTAGATATACGTGAGCGCGTCACGCGCGATATGCCACCCGCTCAACCTGGTTCGCTGACAAGGCCACCGCTCAGCTTCGCATGGAGCTTATCCAGCAGAGCATCTGCGCTTTTGTTGATCCTCCGGTCGATCGGGTCGATTTTCAGATCTGCCATCTGATACACATGGAGGCAGACAGATGTCGACGCCGGCCAGTGCGAAGTGCCCAACCGCCAGCATTTTCTACAAGGACGTGTGCACTCATGGTCCTAAGACACCGCGGATCGTTCCCAAACGAAGGGCCCCCGCCGGATACGAGGGCCCTTACAGAACTTGGAGGAGGAGAAGACTCCAAGCCCTATGTTGGCGACTGCAAACCTGAAGACGATACCCATTGATCGATGTCAGCTGCGATCTCCGCCCTCCGCGCACGCTTCAGCAGCTGGTCGCGCTCGACGCCTGGCGGAAGCCGCGCTGCCTTGTGGAAGATATCGTCGGCAAACGCATTGAGCCGGTCCTGCAGCGATGTGGTTTGCTTCGCTCTATTTCTGGTTTTCTTCATAAGGTGCTCCGTATTTTCTCGGGAGCGTTGAAGGCTCACCTGTGCGATGAGCGTATGAAGTTATGATGATCGTTTCCACAACCTAGGTTACGACCGCGATAATCCTTTGAGCGAACTCGCGCGAAGAAGACTTCGGAGGTCATGTCCGCGGCATTCGATTCCGCCTGTAACAACAAGCTCAACCCAGGTCGCTTTGGGTTTCTTGAGCGGCTTACTCAATTTACTTTTTGAACTAATTACACTGTCCAGCGCCTTGCGAATCTTGCTTGACGTCGTCTGATTTCAACCGGGCGCGACTTTGCCCATGTGGACCAGTTCATTGCCCTCCTGTTTTCCGAGATTTGGCGCGACGACACTCGTGGGGCCTTTGATAAACCCGATAACCGGAAACTCGCCTCGCCGGACGGCCTTCGCCGTCAGCCAGGCTTCCTTGCGGTCGGAGCGGTACGGCGCGTCCATCTTCTTCGAGATAATGCCCGCGTATTGAACTTCGCCGCGTGTTCGAACAGCTTCTGTCCATCACCCCTCGACATCTCACTGAAAAGAAACCGGCGGTTCGAGCTGGCAGGTGTCGAAGAGCCCCTGCAACATGGCCTTGCGCTCGATCTGCGCGTCTTCCGCAAGTCCTAGGCGTGCAGCCACAGGAGGCCGAAGTCGGAGTAGAGTAAACGATCTTGGCTGCCCCGGGCGAGCTACGGCCTGCAAATCGCTGCAATTAGTCCGCCCCTCATGGACGACCGCTACTTCGCCATCAACGATGGCCTGGCCGGGAACGTCGAACGCCGGGGCGATGAGCGAGAACCCTTCGTCCAGTTGAGACCGTTACTCGTGGAAGCTTTAGCCCTTTCGCTCCGAGAGCGCTGCGCCGGAGAAAGGAACAGCGGCGACAACATCGCGCATCAACGAGATGATCGACGGCTCATTATTCGATTGGCTTGACGCGGAAGCTTATCGCCCGCCGGGCCTCGGTGCGTGGGCGAAGGACAGAAACGTTGATCGATCGTCACGAGCGGATACAGCAGGCCGCCGGCGCGTCCAAACTACTGTTGGCAGCCTTAGGTGTAGTCGCGAATTTCCCACCAACTTCGGGCTGGAACTAGTGCATCCGGCCGATCGGAGCCCATAACAAGAGGGTACGTGTTCTGTGTCTCTTGCCTCGAACTGGATGGCCCACAGGTGTAGATGTGATGCCGGGGCCGAGCCCGATCGCCGAACCGCTATCCGCCGAGAGCAATGGCGGCCTACTCGGGACTAACTCCACCAGCGAACACGCCACCGGCGGGCACTGATGGTACAATGTGTCGAAAGCCTCGCGCGACGGCGACGACTATCGCGTCACGCCGAGAAGTCGTTCACCACGAGCTCCGGGCCAGGCCGACTATTACATCGTGCAGACGCGCCCCCCCGCGCGCCAAGGACCAGGCCGACATCATCTCTTTCGAGATCGGCAGGACAAATGTTCCTGCCGGATCCTCCCCACTCATCCTTCCGTCTCCGGCTTCTTGTATGGATTCGGTTCGCTAGCGGTCCGATAGTCATCCAGATTGCCGCCCAGGAACAGTACCTCGCGCTCCTCGATTGGCGTATCGCTCACCCATGCCAGATCGGGTTCATCATTCTCAGTCCCGTCCTCAAGTATCTCGACGATCTGTTCGGACGTCCAGGTAGCGGCCCTCGGCACCGTGTAGGTGTGCAACTCGTTCGCATTTTCCGCGATCGCTTTCGCGCCATACTCGTTGGCATCGTCCGGCGAAAGCAGCAGTCGCGAAGCGTCCTCGGACAGTGACACAAAGGGCGAAAAATTTGTGTCTCCCCTCATGTGCCCTGCCGCCGTGCGACCCAGATCAAGTCGTTGCCCTCCCCAAATGTTCCAAGGGGCGTGCTCGTAACGCAAAGACGCCATGAAACGCAAATGGTCCGTCGCGCTCTGATGCTCCAACGCATGCGGCTTGCAATGGGCGGCGTCGTCTTGAAAACGTTGCAGCTGCGCATACGACGATGCCACCCTGTCATCGAAAATGCGGCTGCGATCGACACTGCCGGCTGACGGCCCAGTCGTAGTTGGCCACTTCGCCGCTTGTTGCGCAGCCAGTTCGATCTCCCGTCCGAGCGCCCCGACGTTTGCACAGGTCAGCGTTGCGGCTAGTTGAGCGCGCGTTCTGACAAAGGATTCGGCCGCGCACCTTTCGCTACCTTGGATAGCCCGCGCTCGCTTATTGCCGTCCGTCACAATCCCGGATGATCCAGCCTCCAGTGGAGCTGCTGTTTGGTGAATTGGCTCAATCTGTCCAAGTTGCTGCTGAAAGTCTGCTTGCCCTGCCTCTTCGTGCTGCGGCTCGACGAAGCACGTGCGAGCGGCGGATGGGTTGATATTGTTAGATGGATCCATTTCATTCTCCCTTGACAGCCTTACCGCCAAATACGCAAACTGTCCCTACGCTATAATTGCGGGAACACCCGGCTGGTGCTCAGATCTGATCGCGCAGGACGCGATTGAGCAGAGAACATCGCGGCAAGTTACGAATGCTTGTGTTCTCTTTCTGCCAATTCTCTTCAGCTGCACCATCGCGCTGTGGAGTTTCGGCCGGTTTGCATCGGTATGGTCGAAAGTTAAACCCACTCCCGCTGGCCGGGCGGAGTTAGGGTAGCAGCAAACGTGCTGTTTCCGGGAAGGTGCGCGCTCTCGTAAATGCAGCCGCCGAGATATAATGCCGAGCGGACGCACCTGGAATTCGTTCTCGGAGGCTACTTTCATAATCATGGCCGCGCGCGATCGAGCAAGGCGTGTCTGCGGTCTGACGGCGCGGCATTCTCGCCACGTGCGGTTGCAATCTATCAGGCGCTGCTCGAAGCTCGAATGCTCCCGGGTGCATAGCGTAGTGCGTCCGCGAGACGTCTGGACCATCCAACGGTTTTGTCTTCAGGTCGGACCATCCCAATCCGTCAGTTTGACGTCGCTTTGCAGGGACAAAATACTTCCACGTTTCCCGTCTAGCCGATTTAGCTGTCGAGAAGCTGACGCGCCCCCTCACTGCTAGGTGCGACTCATGGAAGCGTGCGCCGCATGGCGAACGGCATTACAAAAACGGACAATCAAAGCACCAGAACTTCTCGATCTTTGATGGTCTGGAATTGCGGCACTTCCGGTGCTGCCGCTAGAATGATTTGGTGCGCTGGACCGCCAACAGAAACCATCCTCGCAAAAGTCCAGTCTGCCACGTGGAGAGAACAGCGCCCAAGCATGAACTTGCCTGTTTGCCAATAGTGCCGGTCTACGTGATCAAGCCTTCGCCGCTTACCCGGATAGGACCGGTGTTGTCCTGTACACCTGCCTGGACCGACCTCGCTATTTCGCGTATTAATCTGTTCATGCGGCATTAGAAGTGTGAGCCGCTAGGCTATCGAAACCACTTGCACAACGGCTCGCCATTGCATGACGTGTTGCAACGGCATGGCCAAGTCAGGTTTTCGTCAGATCCGATGTGTATGTCCATCAGCGCGAGCCTGATCACTTCCGCGACGGCTCCCCTGGCAAACACGACGAAGGAATATGACATGGCATTCCGTGGTACGAACACCAACGATCACATCGTTGGGACTGCTGATAGCGACTTTATTCAGGGTCTAGGCGGGAACGATTTGATCTCCGGCGGTGGGGGCGATGATGAGCTGGAAGGAAATCAGGGAGCCGACACAATCCATGGTGGTGCAGGCGACGATTTTCTGTACGGCGGTCAGGGCAACGATGTTCTGTTCGGCAATCAGGGCAACGACAACTTCATGTTCACGAGTGGGAACGGCAAGGATTTCGTGATGGACTTCACGGTGGGAGATAAACTGAATATTGAGGACGGGATCAATCACACCGGCATTCATACGCTTGCCGATCTTGCCAGTCACATCAAGGCGGCTGGCCCTGATACCACGGTCGTTGATCTCGGAGAGGGCAATTCGATCACGCTCTCACATGTGAATGCCGACGATGTTCTGCATCACCCGGACAATTATTTCTCAATCACGCATATCACCGATCAGCCCACCTGATCCTCGCGGCTGTCCTTGTCGGCCGAACATGGCGCACAGGCACGGCGATCGCGTTGGCACACCATCCCGCCGGCGGCGACCGCCGTCGCCCTCGGCCAGACGGTCAAACATTTCCCAATGAGCAGAAATACGGCGATCCGGGCTGATCGCCACGAATCCGCAGAGTAGCATGTAGACAGTAGACCCTATCGAGTGCGCCGATAGCGTTCCGGCACCGGATCAATGCAGTGGCGCTGGAACCAAGCGACATCTCGTGGCCATGCGAACGGTTTGACCCAAGGTGGCGCTCGCCGGCGGGCAACGTCTGCCGCTCAGCAAAGCCGCTACGCAGGGCTGGATCTCTTTCGTTGTTGCACATGATCGCTATCCCGTTCAGGCCTCGCGGAATTGCGCAGTGTCGAGAACACTAAGGGCGAATCGTACAAGCCGACTGCTCAGAGCTTGCGTCATGGCAGAACCGCGCGAGTGGCACGCCAGCGGGCTTGATCTGGACTGCCCGCTCCGCACCTTACTGTGAATGTCGATCACGAACGCATTGGCACCGGACGAGAGCGACTGTGGCAATGCAAAGCCCTTCAACAGTAGCGCGCGGCACAGCATACGCCTAATGTCTTCACCCTCCATCACAGCCTGCAAGGCGGCCTTCGCCGGAGCGACACCGATAATCTGTTTGAGGCACCAGATTTTCGCCAGATCATCGAGCGCATGAACGGAGCCAGGGCTTCTGCTTTTAGCGGATGTGTGATCCTGGCCCCACCAAAATTGCGGCGTCACGTATCGTGGGTTCACGGCCGAACACTCGCTTCTAAAGACGATATGTTCAATCTGTTTGCCCCCCGCGGGTTCATTTCGTTCGCCGCGAGCGGCTATCTCAGCCTGATCGCCGGCGGCGAGCCAATCATGATTAGCCAGCTCGACTACGAGAGTGGAACGGATAGATTGCGCTTCTGGGGAGGCATTGCCGCGGGTTACCCGTTCCTTGCTCTTTTCTCCGAACGAGTTCGGCTGATTGCCGAAAAGGCGCGGCTAACTCAAGACTTTCCCCATGCAGCCCGACGACTTCGCATCGCATTCCGATGCGAAAGTTGCTTCTGCGCCGCGCTCTTTCCACCTTCGGCTTACCGCTACATTTGCGCCGGTAGCTACCCCGCCTCGATTATCCCTTTCGGTCGAATGAAGACTGAGAACCATAAGGATGTCGACCGGTTATTTAAATTGGAAGCAGCCACCAAATTTGCAAGCTCCGGCAAATGAAATGCGTGCTGCCACTCCTTGTTTGACGTTCGCTCCAAGTATGTTCGGACGAGGCTGGTCACTCGAATGGAGCGTTCTCTCTGTCTCAGTCCGGCGGCTGGCATCCGAGACGAAAAACCGGGACGAAGTTAACTTTTTCGTCTCAGGCTCGTCAGCTTCTCGAAAGCCAACCCTCCTAGCATTCGAGCCTATCCTCTTGATATCGATGCCGCCTGCGACTGAACCGGCCAGAACCTAGGGTACGTGTTCAGCCAATGGCGGGAGACTTTGTTCTCAAAACAGATAGGAGACGCTGTGGAGACCAATCGGATAAGTGCTGCGGGGTCGCCAGGGACCCCAACGGGAAAGATCCAAACACAGGCGGATCATGACCGATTTACGCAGATCTTGAATGAAGCCAGGCCATCTGCTGCCGCGCCAGGGTCGGCGAAAGCTCCGATTTGGAAGTCGAGCGCTCCATATGGGAGCTTTTCACTCGGCATCCACTCTTGGAACAACGACGTATGGGGGGCGGGCGCTGGGCCTCAGACGATTTCAGTGAGCGCCGCCAATCAGTGGGACGTGTGGTCGAACCAGCCGAACACTCCTGGCATCAAGAGCTATCCGCACGAGACTTTCAACGTCGGAAAGCCGCTCAGCTCCATCAAGAGTTTGACCTCGAGCTTCAACCAGCAAGTGCCTGGCGGCGGCGCTTGGGACACCGCCTATGATATTTGGGACGCCTCAAACGAGCACGAGATCATGCTCTGGACAAACTACACCGGAAATCCCGACGGTGGCGGCAACGTCAAGCCAATCTCGTATCATTACGCCCCTTCGGGGGCCGCGATCCCGGTCTACAGCAATGTCAAAATAGGTGGAGCGACCTGGAACGTGTTTGAAGGCTTCAACGGTCACAAGGTCATCTCACTGCTACCCACCTCGAAGACCAACAACGGCACGGTGGACATCAAGAGTGCCCTGGAGTGGATCAAGTCGAAGGGCTACTTTGGCGACATAAAGGTTGGTAGCGTCCAATATGGTGTCGAGATTACCTCGTCCCCAGGAGGAATGAACTTCAATTTCAACAACTGGGCGGTGACCTCGAAGTGAATGCCCACGAGCTGTGAGCTGGCCTGCAGTCATGCCATTGAGCCGCGCCGACTGACGGGCTCAGCTTGCCGCTTACTTTTGAAAGGTCCGACTCCAGTGACACATCCACCAGAGATGCCAGAACGGAACAGACTCTGGCACAGTTGCCACATCGGTCAACGAGCTTCTGCCCCAACAGCTGCACCAAGAGCAGCACCAGCGGCACGACATTGGGGCCAAACTTCAATGCCGTAGCCAAACAAAGGTCCGACATAGACTTCGGCGGCGACGAGCCTGGGCGAGCCCGCAACACTGCTGCGGACAACGAAGATGCAGAATGTCGATCCATCGCTTGGTTAGCTGTAACGCTTCAGCGTATCGCTTATGGCTCGCAGGGCAGCGGGACGCGCTCATGCGCTGGAACCACGCTGCCTGGTGGCGTCTTCTCACCGCTTACAAAAGAAGGGTCGCCCACGTTGCCGCAAGCGACCCAAGTCTAGGGAGGAACGCCCAAGGAGGGCAGCGATAGCGGGGTGCTACCGCGCATCCTGAAAATAAGACCATCGTATCGGCGGCTCAATTGAACGTAGGGAAACGCCGGGCATCTAAAGGGGGCATGGAATGATACGAAGGTATATGGTGCCCGCTGGTGAAGCCGGCCACCTCTGCACTAGGCGCAGGCTGTCATTGCCTATGCATCACATTGAGCAGCGGCCAGAACTTGGTCACCGAGCCGTGGCTGGCTTGCCTTGCATTGTTCAAACTACATCGGTGAGGAATTCGCGATGAAGCTGCCCCTGGACTTAATCCCGTTACCTCCGCAGGACAGCCAAGCCCGAGGCCGCGCTTATCCTCGTCGGTCAAAGAGCTTGCTGAACGACTGGTGTGGAATGATGCCATCGGGAGGTGACGACCAACCGATTCCTAACCGGGGCTGCCTCCTCCACCTAGGCCATAGCAACATGGACCCACAGTCGCCGAGCCCGCCGCCAGATCGGGCCCTCGTCGAGATCAAGCCGATTGTACATCCATCAGAGATCAACTCGCTTCAGGCCCCAGCGCAAGGTGTTTCTTGCCAAGCCGGGCAGCAGCACGTTTCGTCGTCGGCGGCGGTCAATTGGCGTCGTTTGATTGACAGAGCTTGACAATAGCGAGAGCACCCTCCCCCCGAGAGTCGACCGCAATTACGTCATCGTGTTCAACGAGCGCAAATTCCTTGACGTTGGTTCGATCTGTAAATCGACGTCACACCGATGACAATCGGGAGGAAGAAAGCGGGATAGAAATATGCACGGCGAGTCATTGCCCCGAAAATGGGACATCTGATACGGAACGGCGAGAGACGACAAGTGAATGATCACATAGGTTTCCAGAGTTCCTTGCATAACGACGCCGCCGACCTGCTGCCCGATGAGGGCGCTCGGCATCGTTTTGAGGCGATCGTGGATCGTGCAGCGGATGCGCGTTCAACGTGGTTGCCGGTTGAGGAGCAGATGCGCGCAACTCGTGCCGAGCTTCATCGCGTCGAGAGCCACCGCCAACAGCTGATATTGACTCGCAGCGCCCATCGTCCCGGCGCGGACAAGGAGGACAAGCAAGGCCGTGACCTCGACAAGCAAGCCAGCGAGCTGACCGAAAAGTTGCGTCGCCTCATCGCTCGAGAGGCGACCGCTGCTGCCCGCATGCGGAACTGCGGGATCCTGGCATCCCGCTGCCGGGCCTTTCTGGCTCCCGGTGGCCTGCCGTCGCCCGCGCGCCTTGCCTCCGTCTCTCCAATCGCGCTGTCGGAGATTCTAGAGCGAGGCGAGCGGACCATTGACGCACTCGAGCGTCTGCGCCTGCGCATCCGCGAGCTCGAAGCCCACGCCCACCAGATCCGCAGTGCGCCATTTCCCAGTGAGGCGAAGAAGCGAGACGCCGCGGCGCTGATCGCACGACTGGCGGAACGTGGGGCGCCATCTATATCGGCCATGATTGATGACAACGCGAGCGAGATCGCATGGCCTTACACCCTCCAGAAACACAATCTGATTGCTGTCGTCCCCGATGCGAACACGCGGGTTGTGGGCACTGCATCTGGGCAGGTTCCCGATGTGATTGGGCTGCTTTGTTGGGCCCTTCGTGACACTCTGACCGAAAAGGTGAACGAACTGATCGAGACGAACAGTGACGATACCGCCGCGCTCCCCGCGGATGAGCGTGAAAAGCAGCTGGCCCAAATCGAAGCCGACAAACTGATGACCGAACGCAAAGAGGCCGCCCTAGTACAGGCCGCGCAGGCTGCGGGCGAGGCCGTCGAACACCGCCACGACATCAGCGTTCTGGCCGCGCTCCAGCTCGAGCTGGTCACGCAGTCACGATGAGGTCTGCGACTGCCCTCGGCGGGCATTCCGGCTGCTCGCGGCACTCCCTCTCGGCGCAATCGTCTCCACGACCAACATCCCCGACCACCTGCTTTCATTGCGAAAGTGACGGCAGAAATGGCGCTCTGCTGCGCAAGGAGAACGAACGGCTGCGCATGGAGCGAGACATTTTAAGAGGTTGATTGCGATTTTTGCCGGAAGCCGGACGTGAGCTTCCGCTCTATCGAGGACCATCGCGACGCCTATTGATCTCAGCCTGGCGCCCTTCGTCGGCGTTGACGACCGTGCCTTTGGCGATCCCGGCCTTGATGAAAGCGGCGGCCTGCCTCTCGGAACCGAACGGGCGGGACCGAATTGCCGCCGCGCTCGCGGATGGCGATCTTGCCCTTGCCGTTCTGGTTGCGGGTAACGCGGCGGTCAACGCGATCCTCTTGAGGTTGGCGGGCTTCACGTTGCCGAAATAGCGAGCCGCCTCTTGGTTGGCCTGCATGAACGCTCCGACATGCGCCGGATCAATCATCAGGAGGCGTACAGCCTCGACAGCGCTTGCACAATCAGGCTGAGAAGTATTCAGCCGCCGCCGTCCACCTCAGCAACCTTACCTTCGCCGCCCACGATATCGGCCCGCGGATAGCCTTGAAAGCCGTCTCGGCTTCCGCGTCAGTCATGCGGAAACACCTGAGCTAAGCTCAGGGTCGTAATTGTCGCGGCCAGTGGCTGCCGTCCAAAGATCCTGAGCGAAATCTTCGATGTGAATTCGGGTACCTTTGGGTCCACGGTCGAAACGCTTCACCAGCAAGACTTGCTGGTCGACAATGTGTTGAATTCTTCGGGAATTCCTTCGAAATCGGATTTTCGACAAGCTCGCGTTCCGGCACGTCCATTCCGAGGATTTCGGACAGCGCCAGAACGGCGAACTCGTTTTCCGACAATCCGACAAGATTGGGCGAAGGGAATTTTGCGATGTACTGACCTTGCTCGTCGCCGATGGGCAAACTCAGTCCGCCACCCCTGCCCGTATTTTTCATCACGGAGAGCTTCATCTGAACTCCCGCCAAGGAAGACCGCGCTTTTATCTCACGTGGACTGTCTTGAACGGCTAGGAAATCAGACGTCCTGCGTTGAGGGGTCAGAAATCGCAAGGATTTGCCAACCATGGATGCTTTCAGGGCCGGCCGCTAACCAATCGAAAATCGATCCGCCTCATGTTCGCGCTGTAAGCTGAATGGGCAAATCAAACATGACAGGATCGGCAATTCTGGAAAACGTGCGTCGCTACCGCGCAATAGCTTCGCTGTGCCGTCAAGCCGCAGCATTCCGCCCACTCCAGCGAGTCTCATTGCTGACGCAGGCCGACGAATGGGAGCAGAGAGCGGTTAGTGAGATCGAAGAATACTTTGATGCCCAAGACTCTCCGATACCCGCCCAGCCCTCAGGCAACGTCAATTGAGCGAGAGCTTAGTTAAGAAAGCGCATACGCTTGGCCCACCCCTACCCTTCAAGACAAGGCCGGACTGCTGATGAAGCCCCGCAACGATCCACTGATGGACCTTCTCCGAAAAATGCAGCCGGCCCATCAGTTCGGGGAATCTCGCGGCGATTGACCTCCGTGCGAACATAGGACTCGCTGCATTTACCTTTGTAGCCGGTGCAGTGATAATAGATGTAGCGCCCTTTTGGGGCTCACCGACGAAGACACAGCCGCAGTGTCCGCAATTATAAGCCCTGAGAAGGGAAAGTCTCTTGGACCACGCCGAAGCTTGGTGGTATTACGCTTGTCCAGGACAGCCCGAGCCCGCTCGCGAGGTATCATCGTTCATGAAAATCCCGTGGATTTATTGCGGCGCCTCGGGAATGACCCAACTCAACCTAAGACTGCCTGATAAGACCTCCATCCACTAATGTGGAATAAAATCGTTCCATTTCAGTGTTTGTGGAGCAATGACTTGCCAAGGATCATCTTTTAGGTTCACGCGCAAGTCTTTGATTTTATTGATATTGCGGAGAATATTACCCTTATTCTCCGCATTTTATGCGTAGAATGTTATTGCGTTGTCAGGAACAAGGTGCATATTCTCCGCATGAGTGCGGTGAATGGCGACTTATATCCACGAACTGAAAGACTGGCCGAAATTTACCTGGAACAGCTCAAAGCTGGCCCAGAAGCTGGGAGCTGTCCGTAACCGGCAGGGTCGTCTCACCGGTCGCATGGAAGAGCTCGGCTTTCGGCTGCGAACCGAAGCCAATCTTGAGGCCCTTACCGAGGAAGTCACCAAGTCGAGCGAGATCGAGGGCGAGGTTCTGAGCCGCGATCAGGTGCGATCATCGCTTGCGCGCCGCCTGGGTGTCGATATCGGCGCCTTTACGCCCGTCGAGCGCAATGTCGAGGGCATCGTTGAGATGATGCTGGACGCCACCGGCAGATATGAGGCTCCCCTCACCTCTGACCGTCTCTTTGGCTGGCATGCCGCCTTGTTTCCGACGGGCCGCAGCGGCATGACGAAGATCGCCGTCGGGAACTGGCGCACGGAGGATACGGGGCCGATGCAGGTTGTCTCGGGGCCAATCGGACGCGAGCGCGTTCACTATGAAGCTCCCAAAGCTGGTTTGCTTCCTGACGAGATGAAAGCCTTCATCGGCTGGTTCAACGGTACGCAGGACATCGATCCAGTTATCAAGGCTGCCGTGGCGCATCTGTGGTTCGTTACCATCCATCCGCTCGAAGATGGCAATGGTCGTATCGCCCGCGCGATTTCCGACATGGCGCTGGCGCGATCAGAGAACAGTTCACAGCGCTTCTACAGCATGTCAGCGCAGATCCGGCAGGAGCGGAACGCCTATTACGATCTCCTCGAAGCCACGCAGAAAGGCGATCTCGACATCACGGTATGGCTGGAGTGGTTTCTGGACTGTCTTGACCGGGCCTTTGATCGCGCCGACACCATCCTCGCCTCGGTTCTACGGAAAGCCCACTTCTGGAAGAAGCAAGCGAACCAGAAATTTAACGACCGACAGCGGGCGATGATTGAGCGTTTGTTCGAGGGCTTTGAAGGCAAGCTCACATCTTCGAAATGGGCACAGCTTACCAAATCATCGCAGGATACAGCCCTGCGGGACATCGATGATCTCGTTGCCAGGGGCGTTTTGGTGAAAGACGCGCCCGGCGGGCGTAGCACGAGCTATTCATTGATTGACGAAGTCTGAACACATCAGCGACCTAAGAGGATGTTCATGGCGGCCTGAAAAGCGGAAACGTGGCGCGCCAGCACCCGAGCTGAGATGGCCGAGCTCTGTCCGCTAGCAAGAGGTTCCAATGAACGTATACGCGAAACCCTCGCAGTCCGCGCTTTAAAGCCCCGGTTTGGTCAACCGAATGGCTTTCAGAACTTTCGACGCAAAGATGACAGCGATACATCATGCACTGGATTTTCAGCTAAGCGCGGAGAATGCAGACGTTTACATTTGCGGCCATCTCCGAGAAGTTCATTTGATTGTCGCGGAGAAATTGACCGACCAGGAGCGGGGTAGCGGCGCGATCAAAGCTGATTTCAGTCGCGTTGCAAAAGAAAAATCAGCAATCTTCAAGAGCTCCGAAAAAAATACATTCTGTTCCACAACAAATACGCCCGCGATAGCTAACCTCTGTGCCGATCCTCATGCGAGCATTTCGGATGCCCCGGCCCAGTAGACGTAATTTATCCGAGCAAAGCCGAAGCGAGTTTGGAAGAGACAAAGAAATTGGCCGACGAACGATTCAAGCGGATCGAAAAGCTTTTTGGCGATTGTCTGAAGATGCGGCTCCTGATGCCGATTATGGCCGGAGACCGCAACGATTAAATGCGTTTGAAATGGAATGAGCTGGGCTAGCGGTCAAGAAGGCCTTTTGCGCGTTGGCAATCGGTGACGAAATCGCAATCGCTTCAACATTCGTGGAACATGCTTGTCCCGCAACCGTTGTTCGCGTGCCGGCGCAACTGCCCCGACGGGGCACTTTTCCCCTCGAGCTCGTCAGCTTCTCGAAAGCCAACCGCCCTAGCATTCGAGCCTAGCCTCCTGGTCTCGATGCCGCCTGCGACTGAATCGGCCAGAAGCTAGGCTACTTCGCGGCGGGTATGCAGGAGACTTTGTTCTCAAAACAGATAGGAGACGCTGTGGTAGGCCAATCGGATAAGTGGTGCGGGTTCGCCCGGGTCCCGAACGGGAAACGTCCAAACACAGGAGGATCATGACCGATTTAGGCAGGCCGTGAAGAATTAGCTTGTACAAGCGGACTTTGCCTCAGCACGCTCACAACTGACACCGCACGAGCCAATCCCAACCCGGCATTACTGCTGGAACGAGGCTAGCCACATTTGTTGAACTCCTTAGGACGGAAGCCAGATTCCAATCGAGATTGGACTGGCGCGGACCGAGCGGCTGCTCGTCGGTGTGACCGACCACCTCGATGACATCCACATCGTAATCTCCAGCTCATGAAGTTCTGGCAGGAGTGGACCTCCGATCACCGCGGCAAAAGCTCAGGGGGTAGCCAGGGACGACTTCGGAACGTGCCCGGGATCCAGAACCGGGCTCATCTCCTCGATCTTGGCATCGATCTTACTGAGAACAGCGGCCGGCACGACATCCCGTTCGGGGAGTTTCCACCAATGGTCGTTCACCGACGATACGACCTGCTCGACGGCCGAGATGACTGCAGGCTCGGGTAGCCGCGCGCGATTGGCGAACTTTCGCCAGCGGTCCGGAGTAAGCGCTTTGAAGGATTTCTGTCCCCCCAAAGAGAGGGCCATATCGTCCTTCGGAAAATAAGCGGTGGTCGATAGGACGTCGTACACGGGCGCGATGGCCGGAGTGCCCCCCTCACCGGGGTATATTGTCGACCAATTCTTCAAGTGCATGTCGCCGTTGCCGACGAGCGCGGCAAGTGCCAGTCGACGAACGAATTCGAGTGCGGCGTCGGTCGAAACCGCCACGTTCAGCGCGGAGGCTATGTCGTGGTATGATGCGTCATCGTACTTTTTGGATGGCTGGCGGCCAAAGATCTGAGCGAAATCTTCGATGTGAATTCGGGTACCTTTGGGTCCACGGTCGAAACGCTTCACTAGCAAGACCTTGCCGGTCGACAATGTGTTGAATTCTTCGGGAATTCCTTCGAAATCGGATTTTTCGACAAGCTCGCGTTCCGGCACATCCATTCCCAGGATTTCGGACAGCGCCAGAACGGCGAACTCGTTTTCCGACAATCCGACAAGATTGGCCGAGGGGAATTTTGCGATGTACTGACCTTGCTCGTCGCCGATGGGCAAAGTCAGTCCGACACCCTTTCCCGTATTTTTCATCACGGAGAGCTTCATCTGAACTCCCGCCAAGGAAAACCGCGCTTTGATGTCACGAGGATTATCTTGAATGGCTATCGTGGTACTGCCGCCGCTCGGCACCACGCGCACTGCACCTGGCAGATCTTCGCCAAGCGCCGCCAGGAGGTCGAAATCGTTTCCTTGCCTCACTGCTCCGGCGTGGTGCTTTTCCATCGCCTCGCGAAGCTTGTCCTCGGGCAACAGATTCGCGAAGAACGCGGGCAGCACGTGTGCCGCGGGCTTCGGATCCTTGCGAAGCCCACCATCGGCGGAGCGGAACGAGAGGCTCAATATCGGGGGCCGCGACATGGCGCGATAGGCCGGATCAAGGCTGAAGGCGTTGAAATCGCCTGGCGTACGCACGAGCGTTCCGACCCTGAGGTCTTGAAGGAACACCTCCAGCGACTGAACGGTATTAGGGGCGCGGACCCGGGTGCTCATCATCATCCATATCGGTGGTGAACGCTGGTCGATCCTCGCCTTCGGAGGGCCGAAGGAGTGCGTTGACGCCGGCTACCATGGCCTGTGGGATCAGCATTAGCTCCATGCCGAGAGCGCGCGCGACGTTAATCAGCGTTGTCGCCCGCGCGGCGGCGTTGCCCTGCTCGATATCGCGGTAACGCGGCCGGGAAATGCCCGCGCGTTCGGCCACCTGCTCTTGAGTCAGGCCCGCTTGCTTTCTTGCATCCCGGAGGAGGCGTCCTAGCTGTTGGGTTGCTTCTGAGTTCCGCTCCATGATCCGTTTACGTATCTTTTTCTTCTAAATGATGCGTGAACATATCATTGCTTATCGCTTCTGCCAAGGCCCATAGATCCGTTTAGGTATCATTGGCTAATAAAATGATCCGCGAACGTATCTTACTGGCCAGGGGCGGTTCCCCAATGCCTAAGGCAATCTCGACCAGCGCGGGGCGAACTACCGCGTGCGCATGGACTCCATGGGCTCAACGACAAGGCCGACATCGTCATCATCGGCGTCACGCCCGGCAAGCAGCAGGCTCTGGAAGCCCTACTCAGCTTCCGCATGGCGCTTACCGGCGCGCCTCGCTCGATGAGGCGGCGCAGCGCGCCAAGAATGCGGCCTCGTTCAAGGGGGGCATGCGCCTCGACGCGTGGTTGATGGACCACTTCGGCTTGCATCGGCTTTTCGGACTTACGTCCACGCTTGATCTCTTCGGATCCGCCGCGCACCGCGCGCATTACACGTCCGTCCTGCGCTATCCGGTCCTGAAGAGGTTCGGTAACTATGCCGGAGCCAGCCGCGTGATCGAGGAGACCCTAGCGGATGAACTCGCCGTGCTGCCCAAGGCTTGGCTTGTGCCGTTCGGGCCGAATGCGGTGCGCGCGCTCGAATATCTCGCGGCGGCCGGACGCATCGATGACGCGCGTATTCTAGACGGCATCTTGCATCCCGGCGGCCAGCAATGGAACCGCTACAACGTGCAGCTCGGTCTCGTGTTCGCGATGCCGCGCTTGCGGTCCCAGGCGGGCCTGAAGTTCTGCGGCGAAGCGCTGTGTGCGCTCGAAGGTCGCCGCCCTGTGTGGCGAAGGCGCGCGGCCTTAGACCGTAGCCTAATTTTCTGTCTCCAGCGGGCGGGCCGACGATCGGTTTACAAGATGTCAATTTTACGTACTACTGCTACTTAAATCGAGCAAAACTTAAACTAGCGCTTGGTTTGAAGGTATGCTATTTTGCGTAGCATGACGACGCAATTGCCAGGAAAACTAAACCAGCTCCGCCGGGATCTTCCGGAGGGGCTGCTCGTTGACGCTGCCTGGCTGAGCAAGCACGGCTACGCCACCAGCCTCGTCAGCAAGTATGTCGCGGCCGGCTACCTCGAACGACCGGCCGGCCGCGTGTACCGAAAGCCGCGCGGCGCCCTAAGCTGGGAGCAGGCCGTCATATCCCTTCAGACGCTTCTTTACCGCACGCCGCTGGCCGTCGGCGGCCGAACAGCGCTCGCGCTTCAAGGCTACGAGCATTACCTGCCTCGCGCCACGCAGCAAGTTCATCTCTACGGACCTTCCGCGCCGCCCGGTTGGCTCTCGAAGCTTCCCCTCTCCATCCGTTTCGTCTTCCACAACAGCGCTGCGCTCTTCTCGCCGGAAGCGGGCCTGCCGCCCAAAGGCGATCTCGACCGCGCCAACGCCGCGGCCGAGAAGGAAGCGGCCGAAAAGGGCTTCGTCATCCAGTCATGGGGGCAATGGCGCTGGCCGCTGGTGGTTTCATCGCCGGAGCGGGCGCTGCTCGAAGTACTCGACGAGCTTCCCGATCACGAGAGCTTCGAGACCGCGGACAAACTGGTCGAGAGCCTTTCGACCCTAAGCCCCAGGCGCATGCAGACATTGCTACAAGCCTGCCAAAGCGTGAAAGCCAAGCGGCTGCTCTTCTTCTTTGCCGATCGCCATTCGCATGCCTGGAAAAACAAGATAAACAAGGATCACGTCGATCTCGGAAGCGGCAAGCGCATGCTGGTCAAAGGCGGCGTGCTCGACCGTACCTATCAAATCACCGTGCCGAAAGGGCTCGATGCCGTTTAGCGACCAATACCGCAGACAGGTTACCCTGCTGATCCGCGTCGTCCCCCTGGTCGCGCAGGAAGACTGCTTTGCGCTCAAGGGCGGGACCGCGATCAATCTCTTCGTTCGCGACCTGCCCCGCCTGTCGGTCGATATCGACCTCACCTATCTGCCGGTGCAGCCGCGCGACCAATCGCTCAAGGAGATCGAGACCGCGCTCACGCGCATCGCCGGCCGCATCAAGGCACAAATCGGCGGGTGCCAAGTCACAGAGGGATTGACCGAAGGGCGCGTCAACAAGCTATTCGTCCAGCTCGGCGCCGCAACCGTCAAAATCGAGGTGACGCCGGTCCTTCGCGGCTGCGTCTATCCCGCCAAAAAGCAATCCGTGACCGATACCGTCGAGGACGAATTCGGCTTCGCCGAGATCCAGGTTGTCTCGCACGCGGACCTCTATGCTGGAAAGCTGGTCGCCGCGCTGGACCGCCAGCATCCGCGCGACTTTTTCGACGTGCGTGATTTGCTCGCCAACGAGGGCATCACCGACGATCTGCGAAAGGCCTTCGTCGTGTACATGCTCAGCCACCACAGGCCGATGGCGGAAGTCCTCGATCCGCCGCGCCGAGCTATGAAGGAGGATTATGAACACGGTTTCGTCGGGATGACAGAAGAGCCCGTCCCGCTTACCGAACTGGAAGCAACGCGTGAGGAGATGATCAAGGCGATCGTGGCCGACATGCCGGACGCGCACCGGAAATTTCTGGTCAGCTTCGAACAAGGCGCGCCGGAGTGGGATCTGCTGGGGCTGCCCGGGGTGCCCGATCTTCCGGCCGTCAAATGGCGCCAGCTCAATCTCGACAAGCTGCCCAAAGAAAAACGCGCGGTGCTGACGGCCGCACTGAAGAAAGCGCTCGGCGTCTAGGCGGCTCGCAGCCGCCCCTGACGCTTTTTAGCTGACGTCGATCGGCGACGTGCGCCATACGTCTTTGCCAAGCGCGATCAGCATGTCCTGCCGTTGTTCGATATCGTTCGCCGACCAGTTCTCAAAGGCTTGCAACTTTTCGTTGATGCGCGTGATCGACGAATTCCTCCCGACCGGGCTCAAGGCCACGATGCTGCGCGTGAGATAATGACCCGACTTCGCGTATTCGGGCTTCTTCTTCTCGAAGAATCCGTTGCTCGCCACGATGTTGATCGGCTTTTCCAGGAGCGTCACGTTCCCAAGCTTTACTTTGTAGTCATCGTAGCGCTTACCGGGATTGGCGGTGAAGGACTGGCGGAGATCGGCCTCCGGCGTGTCGGGCAGAATGTGCTCGATTTCGAGCGCGGTGAATTCGCCAAGGCCGCCGGGCCCCCTCATGCCCTTGAAGGCAATTTCAACATGCTGCGCCAGCTTGGCCAGCAAATAGCTCGTGCGGTACTGCTGCATCGAACCAAGTGTGTATCGTTTGAGCGTATTCGCCCAGCTCGGCATCCTTGCCGACCATGTTCTTTTGTAGCCGTTCTGCCACGAACTCTTTGAGCTTGGCTTTTTGCGCTTTCGCATCGGCAATTTCCGTGATCTCGCGCAGTTCGTCCGCTCATATCGAGAAATTGCGCTCCAGATCCTTTGTCGGAGTCTTGGTGAAGATGTAATAGAATAGGAAACTTTCAAGCTGCCGCACGAAGTGATCGAACAGCGCTTTGGGAAAGTTCGCGGCTGCCAGCAGCAGCACATAGTGCAAGCTGAATGCCGCGCCGCAAAGCTGCTGAAGCGTGTCCATGGCGGTGCTGGACGCGCCGTCATTACCACGGCCTTCGGTGACGCCAATGTAGCGCTCGACGCTGCGAATGATCTTACGGACGAGGCCGAACGAATCGCTGCGGTAGCCGCACAGCTCGGCATTGTCTTTGTCGATCAGCCAGTCGTAAATCTCGTCTTCGCGCACCACACCGTCCCGGCGCTCGTTCTTCAGCTTGTAATTCGCCATGATGAAATAGTGCAGGAAGCGCAGCGGCTTTTCCTTGTTGCGCTCCAATGGCCCCGTGATCTTCTTCCACTCGTCCTTAAGGTGTGTGAAACCACACTGGTCTCTCTCGGGAGCCGCGCCGTCGGTGCGACGGCATCCGAAAACAACATGACGTAGCGAGAGGCGGGTGGAAACAAGATCGACGCCCCTCGCAATCAGATGGCCGCTCACAGTTCAAGCCCGCGGTCCCCAAGCACCTGGCGCATCAGCGCGCCCTTAATTTCGCGGGCGATCTCCTCGCGGATCTGGGCTCCGAACTGCACCTCGGCCTCGCTGTCTCCGGTTAGGTGATGATCTGCGAGCCGTTGCTCAAGGCGGCTCGGAAACTCCTCGTCCATCGCCTCCCTGAGCCGGACCTGCATCTGTGCATGGGCTTCGGGGGCGATCCGGCTCACCACCGTCCCCCAAGGTTGCCAGTGAGTTGCCAGATAGTCGGCGAACCCCGCCTCCTCTTGATTGCGCACCTGCGTCTCGGCTGCGGTGAGATCGTGCTCAGTGACGTAGGAGACTTCATAGAACCGCATGTCCGGCGCGATGAGCTGCAGGTCCAGCCGATCACGTAGCTTGACCTGATAGGCGAGATAGACCTCGATCTCGTCGACGAACCGGAGCGAGTTGACCTTCTGACGGGCGATCGGATCGAGCGCGTTCAGGCGGAACAGGACCCGCGCCTGCTGGATGAGTTCACCGAGCCGATCGTCATAGGCCCCATCCTCGACATCAGCCTTCAGACGTGCGGTCTGCATGCCGTTCCAGGTCAGGGTGATGCGATCCTGGCAGGTCTCGCTCGCCCCGAAAGCCAGCTGAAAAAACTGCTGGCGCAATGGCGGCCTGGTCGCTGCCTGCCGCAGGTCCTCGGCCACCGCCTGTCTGAACTCGGGATTATCATAATTCACAGTCTTCTGCAGCTTGTCGAGGAAGAGCGCGTATGCCGGGGCACCCGCCTCGTCGGCGAAGTTCTGCCAGGCGGCGATCGCCTCCGGCTCGCCCTTCAACCAGTCCGCTACCGCCTCGGCTAGTGGCCGTTCCTGATCCACCGCCGTTCCCCCGCCCATCGAGAAGAAGACCCGCGGGCCAGCATAGTTCGGGGCATTCAGAGCTCCCGCCAAATTCGTCCGCACCTGCTCGGGCAGCGGATTGTCATCCACATAAACCATGCACCCAGAACCTAGCTGGGTTAGCAGGGTCTCCGGCAAGCCGATCAACCGGTTGTCGCGTGCCTCGAGCACCTGGAGCTCGGCCGGGAGGGTCGCGGGCAGGCTCGTCAGCCTGTTGCCGCTGACGTGGAGTCTCTGGAGCTCGGGCGGGAGTGTCTCGGGCAGACTATTCAGGTGGTTATCGCGGGCAAAGAGCAACTGGAGCTCGGCGGGGAGAGCATCGGGCAGGCTCGCCAGCCTGTTGCCATCGGCTTCGAGCTCTTGGAGGTCGGGCGGGAGGGTATCAGGCAGGCTGGTCAGCCGGTTGCCGCCGACGGCAAGCAACTGAAGTCCGCTCGGGAGGGCGTCGGGCAGGCTGGTCAGCAGGTTGCCGCGGACATCGAGGTCCTGGAGCCCGACCGGCAGGGTGTCGGGCAGGCTGGTCAGCCGGTTGCTGCTGACGGCGAGTGTCGAAAGCCCCTCGGGGAGGGTGTCGGGCAGCCCGGTCAGTTGGTTGCTGCCGATGACGAGTGACTGGAGTCCCGTCGGGAGGGCGTCGGGCAGGCGAGTCAATCGGTTGTTGCTGGCGCCGAGCGTCCGAAGTCCAGACGGGAGAGTGTCAGGCAAGTGCACAAGCTCGTTGTCGCTCACGTTGAGCGATTGGAGCCCGGGCGGAAGGGTGTCGGGCAATGTCGTCAGGCCTAAGTATTGCAGCTCCAGCCCTGCATAGACGTCGCCAGTTTCGCCCCAGGCTATTATTCGTCTTACCGCCTCTTGCCGATCCTCGCCTTCCGCCTGCCGCTCATCGCAGGCCCATTTGTCCAAGATCTGGTCGAGCCGCGATTCCCTGAGGACGGAGCCTTCGAAGTCCGCCGCACCGCCTGCAGGGCCAGAGGCCCGTGTGTCATGCAATGCTTCGGTCCACTGCGCTGCGGCCGGGGTGAGCCGGCCGCCTCCTGTTGAGGTATTGCCATCACCTCGCAGGGGCCGTCGGCCGAGAATTGCTGCCCCGAGATTTTGCTGCCAAGGATTTGCTGGGGTCGTTGCCCACTCCGGCGCCACGTCACTGGCCTCCGCCCACGAATGCTCCTCCTGACCGACACTATGCGTCGGCCAATCGGCAGCCGCATCCATGCCGTGCCAATAATCCGGCAGACTGAAACTGCCGGCTGGCAACTGGCCACCGCGATCCGCGGCCGTAAAAAGCACATATTGATTGATCCCTTGTCCAGAGAAGGCTGGCGGATCCGATGGCAACCGCGAGGTGCCCTGTCCGACGCGACCCTCATGCGGCATTCCCAAAGGATCCGCATCTCTGTTCGACACAACGTCCGCGTCGCCGAGCCTATTTGAACTGGAGGGCGGGCGCTCGTGCGGATGCAACTCGTTCAGGTGCTGCGGAAACCCCGCTTCGTCCGCCTGCTGCTCTTCCAGCCCATGATAGTACGCCCGATCGACATCTGGGGCCTCGAATGGGTTGAGCTTGTTGAACGGATCCATCCCATCTCCTTTGACAGATACGATTAGCTAATGCCGGAGCTGGATAAACACGTTCTCGCTACAAGGCTTGGCTTTCGAGAAGCTGACGAGGAATCAGAATGAGCGTAACTGTCCTGCGGGACGCTTAGCGCTTGATTGCCCGCGCTGGAGTTCAACATGCCGATGCCGGACCATGTCGGAACTTCGAGAAGCAGATTTCTGAGGCTCTCTCAAGAACGTCCGCGCTTGCCTTTTGAAGCCCGTCGGCGCGGCTACAAGGCATTGATCACGCGCTGAGCGTTTTCTTCCTGTCGCAAATACGGGTAGGCGATAACTTCAACAGCTTGGCACGGCTTTTCTTGTTAATCGACCATCCAGAAAAATTGCATTCGGTAGCACTGGACGGCTTTAGCGAAAGCGGCATTCCAAATCGTTTCCGAAACTACGAATATTTTCCTTCTCAATCTAAGCGCGCACTGTAACGAAGTCACCAGTTATAATTCTCATTGCGGTCTCCCGGTGGCTGCCAACTCGGGGCACGCGGATAACAGGCCTTCCGGGAGATTTTTGTTGGGCCGGGACAGGCTTGGTCCTGCGAAGGAACGACTGTAAGGCACCGGAATCGGTACAGTCCCATGTATGAAAAACACCACTTTCTACGGATTTTATAACATAGCTTTGTGTTGAAAAATACCTAGGTTCTGGGTATATTTATACATGATGCTTCGAAGCCGCCGAACTCTCGCTTCCTATCTAACGGATCTGCTCGCCGGTGGACGGATCTCGTTTACGCGGGACGAAGCGATCGCCGAACTGGAGGTAACTTCGCGGGGCTTCCTGGCCGCCGCCAAACGCCTGCAGAAGAAAGGGCAGCTTCTTAATCCGCGGCACGGCTTTTACGTCGTCGTCCCTCCACAGTACCTGGTGCGCGGTGCTCCACCGCCGCAGTGGTATATCGACGATCTCATGGAACACGAGGGGCACCCATATTATGTCGGATTGCTCAAGGCGGCTGAGATACACGGCGCGTCCCACCAGGCGGTCATGCAATTCCAAATCGTAACCGACAAACGGATGCCCAAAATCCGCGCCGGCCGCTCGATCCTTTCCTTCTTCTATCGAAAGGAAATAGGCGCTCTTTCGGGAGCGATCGTTGACCACAAGACCGATACTGGCCGCTTCAAGCTATCGTCGCCCGAACTCACTGGGCTCGACCTTTTGCGCTATATGCATGTGACCGGAACGATAGACAGCATTGCCACTGTCCTTTCTGATCTCGGGGCTAAAATGAAGGCGCACGAACTCCAGAAATTGGCACCCGCCTTTGAGCGGTCCGTTATCCAGCGCCTCGGATACCTGCTCGACTACGTCAAACACAGCCAGGCAGCCGAGTCACTTCACGCCTACCTGCAAAACGAAAAACTGCTGCCCTGGGTCGAACTCGATCCTTCCAAGCGTAGTAGCAAGACCCGCAAGCCGCCGGAACGTGACACACGCTGGAACGTGCTGGTCCATCGCCGTCCGGAGCTCGATCAATGATTCCAGCCATGAACATCGTTGCATGGAGTCAAAAAGCTCCATGGCCCGAAGATCGACAGGTCGAGCAAGACCTCATCATATCCAGGGCACTCGTTGAAATCTTCAAGGATGATTATCTGAAGAAAGAGCTGCGGTTCCGCGGAGGCACCGCTCTAAACAAGCTGCACTTCCCAAGCGCCTATCGGTACTCGGAAGACATAGATCTCACGCGCACGACGGAAGGCCCCGTGGGCCCAATTCTGGACCATCTCCGGGCTGTCCTGGAGCCATGGATGGGGCGGGCGCATTACGACCTCGGAGAGATAGGGCCTCGGCTTACTTTCACTATCAAGCCCGAAGATGAAAACGCCTCTCAGCCGATCCGCGTCAAAGTCGAGATCGCCACGCGAGAGCGCATTGCTTATGACGGGGCAAAGTCGTTTCCGTTCCAGGTCAAGAATCCCTGGTTCAATGACAAGGCGGACATTGCATCATTCAGCCGGGAGGAAATCCTGGCAACGAAGCTCCGCGCGCTTCTCCAACGTGACAAGGGCCGGGACCTCGTCGACCTTGCCAAAGCTGTTGCGTTGCTCGACGGACTAGACGCCGCACGCATCGTGGAGCTGTTGGGCAAATATCTAGGTGCTTCCGGCCAAGCCATTTCCCGCGCCGAGGCCGAGGAGCGCATGTGGGCGAAGCTGGAAGATCCATCGTTTTTGGCCGACGTGCGCCCGCTACTTGCCGCGGACGACGCCGAGGATTTTGATGCCGAAGCCGAGCGCGCCGCGTTCGTTACGGTCTTTACGAAGCTTGTAAAACGTATCCCCGGCCACGCCTGGCTGAGACGTCCGCCATGGCGAAGCAGTTCGAAATGCCTGAGCTGGCCAGCACCTGACCCTATGACTCGTCCCAGTGCACCGACCGCCTTTGCTGCTCCGGCCACGTACGAACTTCATTCGTTAGGCTCGAAGGCGTTTCAGCAGTTGTGCGTTAAGCCGCTCTGGATGTGGGAAGCGACGTGATGGTTCGTGGGACGCTGCGAAACTAGCTCGGCGGCATCGTGAGCCAGGGCGCGAAACAACTTACCGATCCCGTAGCCGCGGCCCGTGCGGCGGTCGAGCCGCGACGCGCCGTGGGATGCAGCGACCCGCAATGCTGCGCCGGAGTCTTCAAGGCCGGCAAACTCCGAATTTTCCCGCAGGCTTGCAAGCACCGCTCGCCCGGCGTCGGCAACGACGAATTCGAAGGCGCCATTGCTGGCAGCGTATACGTCAGTTCGTAGACGAAGCAGTCATACAGCTTGCGCTTCTGCTTCTTCCCCTCCGCCATCAGCAATGACGCGGATTTCGTGGCTCGCGCGGAGCTCGTCCATATCGGTTATCTCGGGGATTTGTCCGGCCTTGAGTTCCTCGACATAATCCTCGATCGCGATTTGCGCGTAGGCTTGCTTACGACCCGATTTCAGCCCGATCCCGAAATACCCCACTTCGACGCTCTCTTCCGGGCTAAGAATATCCGGCAACGTGATGTGAAGGTCCGATGCATTCCCCTTCACCAGTGGCGTAACGGCAAAGGCTGGCAGCGATGACGCCCCGCATCGCCGCCCGATGATTGTAATGGTAAGCGCCATCTCTGAAATCACGACGGGTGGATGGGCGCCCTACATACCAGCAGGTCAGCGCGATCTGGGTCTGCTCTTTCTGGCTGACCAACGCGCCGTTCGTAATTGGCGGCCAACTGCAACAAGCGCTTTTTGATGAACGGGTCAGCTTGCTCAGCAAGTTCCCGGACGGTTCGCGCCCTCTCTCTACAAAACTCGTCGTCCATAGTACCCCACCGAAACTGCCTTCCGGATAATGCCCGTGAAGAAGTGGGGCTGCATATGACCCAGGTTACACTGCAAGATATTTTTCCGCAGTTTTGATCGATGCCGCGCGAGATCGATAGCACTTCTGCCAAGGTCAGCTGCTGTGCGCGCCTCGCACCTGGTCGGGCTCCCGCTTCATGCTGTACGTCGATTGAATCCACCTTTCCTGCGGCGTCGCCGCGGCCTCTGACGAAGACTGCGGGGAGTAAGTGATTTTGCCGCATCTGTGACCGCTTGCGCAGCGACTTCGCTGCGCGAGGAGTCGATCGTTGATCGAGGTGACTCTCTTTGATCGGCGACGGCCCTTTCGAGCGCAGAGAGGAATTGCCGGCCGTCTTCGGTAATTTCCCAGCCGAACGCATCGCGAAAGACATACTTCGCCGAAAAGATATTCAGGTCCGGCGCGTGTTCGGCCAACCGCTTCATGCGATCGGTCCAGTCGCGGCCGCTGTTCATCAGGATCTCCACGGCGCGTCGGACTTCGGCAACGGAAGCCCGCCCGCCAGGCTGGCCGGCCAACACTTTCAGGACGGTCAGCTGGAAGGACACTTGCCGTGTCTCCGATGGCTGTGTGTGTGCAGTTTCCCTGCAATGGATCAATGTCAGGGGCGGATCGTCAACAGCACGACGCCGTTAACCTCAACTATATTGGCTAATCCCGCGGGGCCAGCTCCTGGGATTTGACCTCGCCCTCGCTCAAGCTAATGCACGACTCTTCATCGAGGGCCGGTACGTCAGCGTAGCAGGACAGACCCGCAGCCGGAGCGCCGCGCGCCCATTGTCCATAACGGACGAACTCCACTATGGGAGCTCCTCCACACGCTACAGCATCGCTCTTAGATCGTGAGCGCCGGTCGGCGCATCGTGACTTCAGGCGATACATGCACCTCTCGACCTGTCGGGCACGAGCGTACGGTTCGGACCGTTCATTGCTACCGACGATTTCCCGCCACGCCCAACCTGCACGAGGAAAGAAAAAAGCTGGAACTGCCCCGGCATTGGAGATCGACGGCTTGAATCAAGCCTTTAAGCAGTATTGCGGCATAGCCTTGGTTGGAAACGACGGTCGTACGGCAAGCGTCCGGTGCACCGGCGCCAGACGCTGGTACGAGAATCCGCCTAGCAGGCAGACGCTTTCCGGAGGCGAACTGGATCAGCCAACCCTTAGATCCTCGGCCGACATTTTGCCCGAACGGCCTGCCTTGAGCTGGTAACTTACCCGTGCCCCCTCTTCGAGGGTGGTGTAACCGGCCTTTTCGACGGCGCTGATGTGCACGAAGACATCGGCACTTCCGTCCTCCGGCCGAATAAAGCCATAACCTTTGGTCGAATTGAACCACTTCACAATACCCATTGCCACGGCGGCATCTCCATAAGTGAACCGTTGTGATCTAGCGAAGAGTCTCGCAGCCATCAAGGTGGACAAAGAGACGCCGGTTCGCTGCACCCGTCACGTCCGCGACCTCTTTGTCGTATAACCTACGCGGCCCGAACGCTCTGCGCAGCCGGCAGCAAGACCTAATGCTGAAGCCAGTTCGCCTCAGGGCCTCGGAATCCGAATGACGTCTGAACCTTCGACTCATTCTTCGCGCGTGACCGCGTTACAGGAGAGTTGCAGAGCGGAGATCATGGCACGCTCATCCGCAGCCGAGCTGGAGCGAATGGTGCGGTCGCCCTTGCAGAACCAGGCGGCCGTAAACTCCTTCGCACAGCCCGGAGCAGGATCACCGATCCGCGCCGTGCCTGCACTGAAAGTGCATGCGTCCTTGCCGTTACAGGCTGCTGCAACCGCACCCGTGGCGTTGCCACGCGCCGAGATCCAGCGGCAATTGCCGCCATACGTGGCAGAAACGACCGAAATACCTGATTGGGTGACGGCATCCCCGGCCGCATCACGCAGCGCATACGTTGCGGCCGCGCCGACGAGAGCGGCAAGGCCAATGCTTCCCAATCGTACCAGGCGCCTGCGCTGTTCTAGCGAGGCCGCCTGATAGCAGCTGCGAATTCGCCTTCGGGCCGGTACCTCCAAGCCAAAATGCAGCAGGATCGCGACGCAGGTGGCCAGAGTGAAAGCAAGCGCGAGCGCGCCGAGATGGCCCAGCAGTTGGCTTGCGGTTTCCCAACGTACCACCGGAAAACGCCGGTAGATAATGATGTGTACAAGATAAAGCGCAAAGCTGGCCTCTCCGAGGAAGACGAGCCACCTTGCCGACAACAGCCGTCCTGCACTGCTGACGGGCTGAGCCGCCGCGACAAGGATGAGCGCAATCGGTGCCGCCAGAGCGATATTGTTGCGCCCAATATCGAACAGGCTCATGGCCGCCCCAAATGGCGGCTTGTGGGCGGTAAACCAGAACACCCAGCCTATCGCGCCGACACCAACGATTGCGGCGATATCGAGCAAAGCTCGAGATGGTCTGAAATCCTGGGCCAGCCACGCTTCATGGAGCTTCGCCAAGCAACAGCCGAGGACGAATTCCCATACCCTGCAAAAGGGCGAAAAGTAGACGATCCAGAGGAGAAGCGTGTTCTTCCAGTTCGGCAGAGCCGCACCCGTCCCATAGGCATGAAGCGCAAACAGATTGATGCGGCCCTGAAGCATGTACACCGCAAGGTCGATGCCAAGCTCGATTGTGCCTGCGCCAATCGCACATAAGATCGCCGCCGGAGCAGTTCTGATCCGCGCAAGTACCGGGCAAACGAGCGGAAAAAAGAGATAGAAGAACCATTCGGTGCTGACTGACCAGGAGACGATGCCGATCTCTTCGTACTGCCAGACGGGGGCAGCACCGGCTACATTTGCGAAGAACCAGGTTTGAATCATCCCGAGTTGAAACGGGACAATGTGCCACGAAAATCCCTCGGTTGCCGCCTTAGTTCCGAGAAGCCATGGCCAGACCATCGGTCCGGTCAAGAGCTCAACGAGAAAGAGAATAACAAACAGAGGATAGATTCGGGCTATGCGCGCCACGAGAAATTCAGGGATCGCTTTGCGCGGGCTGCCGGCAATCGAGCTGCCATAGTTATATTGAATGACAAAGCCACTCAACGTGAAGAAGACGGACATTCCGAACAGGCCCAGCGTCCCGATGCTGATATCGAGTGCAAGACTGGTACCCTCCAGGAACAGGCTTCCACCGTGAGACAATGCCACTGCTGCTGCCGCGACAAACCGGATTCCGGTCAGCGCGGGTATCTGCTTAACCATCGGTGTCGCTCGTCATTTGCGCGTTGGGTACAAATCCTGGCGATCGATGGCGCAAGGGCAGTCTGCTGGAGAAGGAACGCGATAGCGGCCATGAGGACCGATCGCATTGCGCGAGCCTGCCATGCGACCAGCCAGGTTCCTTCGGTAGCTCAAATCAAAATCAGAGCGACCGCAGCACCTTATTGGCAAGCCCGCTAACGCTGAAACTCTGCCTTCTGGTAGGGGGATCGGATTCGAATATTCCGCTCGACCGGCTCTGGCGCAAGGGACGTCCCTTGACCGGGCGCCGCAATACTTGCTGAACCCGTGCTTGCTCCCGGAGCGCCATCACAAAATGACGAGTCGTTGCCAGCCAATTTGCTGGCTGCGTTGGGCGCCGAAAGTGCCCGATGCAAGTCCAGATCAGCGCAGAGCAAGGAACTGCATTGGCGACGCGCGACAAAGCCCAGCTCCAGTTACAGCGGGTCCAAGCGCCAGATCGGGTCGTTTGGTAGCGCCAGTCTGAGCCGCGCTTTCAATTTCTTTGACAGCGACGGTCAAGGAATCTCGCTGCGGATTGGTGCAGCAACTCATTATTCTTTTCCTGCACGACTGGCCGCGCCTTCGCTTGGCCTGGCGTGCCAGAGAAGGAAAGGAAACGTGATGACAAAGAAGATCGCTGAGATCAAGACCACCATCCGCACCACCACTCCGTACACGGGTACGCTTTAGGGTTGGTTCGACGGGTGCCTTGAATGCATCCACCTGATGAGAGCATAGCGGCATCGGAGGGTGGTCCTTGCGACCACCCTCCTTTGTGAGACGTTTCGGGAGAGTAAGATGGTTGATTTGATCCAGCAGCGCATCGCTCCGTCCATATTGTCATCCGTCGAGATCAATCCGATCACGATCTTGAAGACGGAGCCTGGCATGGCACCGGTGCCGACGATCAAATCGGCACTCGCGAGCTCTAGCCCGTCTTATTCACGATGTGCCCGCGTGAAGAAGGCCACATTTGCGTTCCCCGGGGTGGGGTCGCGAGTGAGGGTTGCGGAGTTTTCCGCGGTTTGCGTCGAATGTGGGGAACGCGTTTGAGGAGCGATGGGGATGAACGGGGCATCAGCCGCCCCGTTGGTCACGGCGGTTGAGGGAAGAATGCGTTGACAAGGCCGCGGAACAGGTCGGCCTCGGGACAGGCTGCGGCGAAGGCGATGCGGATCCGGCTTGTGGTCTCGACGATGCGAGCGGCGATCTTGAGAAGTCTGAGCCTGATCGTTGCGAACTCGGCGGTGGCGAGGTCGCGCAGTTTCGGGATCCTGTCGCGCACGACGAGCACGAGCCAATAAGCGGCGGTGTGGAGCACGAGGCGGACCTGATTGGCGAGCGCCGAGCGGCAGCTGGTCCGATCGGAAGCGAGCTGGCTCTTGTGCAGCTTGATCAGGTTCTCGGCCTGTCCACGTTGGCAATAGAGGCTGTCGTAGATCCATTGAGCCGAGCCGATGCCCAGGCTGGTGACGACATAACGGATATCGAGCCCGTGCTCGCTCGCCTCGATGCGGGCGACGATGCGGCGCTCGTGGTGCCAGGAGCCGGCGGCGTGGCGGACCTCGGTGTAGTCCCGCACTACCGCCTTGCCTTCGATCGCCCGTTCGACGCGGACCGCGTCTGCGATCTGCTCGACCTTCACGGCGAGCGGCTTGGTCCCGGCCACGGCGAAGACGTAATCGATGCCGTTTTGCTCGCAGAACTCCATGGCCTCGGGGCGGGCGTAATGACTGTCGCCGCGGAAGGTGATGCGCGTCGTGGGCCAGCGCTTTCGAATGTGACGGACGAGGCGGCGCAGATGGGCACGAACTTCGAGGCCGCCCGGCACCTTGCCCGGGCGCAGAACGACCGCAACCGGCCGGCTGCGCTGGGTATCGTAGACATGGATCGGCAGAAAGCAGTGCTCGTCGTAATGGGCGTTGAACAATGATAGCTGCTGACGCCCATGCACCACGTCGACGGTGTCGTCGATATCAAGCGTCACAGCGCCCGGCGCGCGTGAGTAGCTGTCCATCCACAGGTCGACAAGCGCATAGCTCAGTCGGATCGTCTCGCGCAGGTCAGGGGCATTCTCCAGCCGCGACAGGGTCGGCTGCGAGCAGAGGTTCAAACCGCTGTCCGGTAGACGGCCGCAGGCCAGCTTGAAGGCCGGATCGCTGCGCAGCTGGTCGAGATCATTGCCGTCCTCGTAGCCGCACGCGATGGCGAAGATCCGGGCGCGGATCAGATCGACAAGGCGATGTGCGATGCGGGCCGGATCGCGCCGCTCGGGAAAAACGCGCGCCAGTTTCTCCGAGACCTTGGCATGACCGTCGGCCAGCGACAGCAGCATGACGCCTGCATCCGACGTCAGTCGCCCGCCATCGAAAGCGGCTGTGATCTTCTTGCGTCCGACCGCTGGAAATATGAAGGGCAGAATTGTATCGTCGACCATGGCGGGTGTGGCGGCCTCAATGTCAGCGCAGAATTGGTGTCAGCAACCGAATCCTACGCCCCATCAGCGGCTTACGCCACACCCGCCAGCCACTTCAAAGCTCATCGTGAATAAGACGGGCTAGTTCCGACCTTTCCGTCGTTGACGGCGACTGGCGGATCGGCGGCTATCTTGCCGGCCTGCAAGAGCTGATCGACGCCGAACTGCGGTGGGCCGATGAGAATAGGCCAAAACTGGTTGAGACGGCCCAGCAATCCTTGAAGCGGCTGTTTCCTCTCTTGGTCAGCGATGCCTTTACCGTGCCGAAGGATCTCACCAATACCTCAAGTAAAGAGGAGCGTACACGCTTCTATCATCATGAATATCAAAACAAGCTCCTGGTCGGGTTAGCCGAATTCCTGATCCGGTGCGCCCAAGAGCGCAACGAGCGTCACATCATCGTCATCGACCGGGCGGCCGCCCTGTCCGCCCCGGCCAAGAACCTGATCAAGCTGCTCGTCAGGCTGGACCACGATGCGCGCCTGTTTCGCTTTGTCCTAATCGATTACGAACAACGCCTCTATTTCCAGGACGCCAGCGAAGTTCATTTCGGCAGATATAGCTTGCAGGAACTGGGGCCGATCCTGGATCGGGAAGTCGCTGCGGAGAAACAGCGGCAGATTCATGAGGCAAGCGGCGGAAATCCACTGATTGCGGAGGCTTTAAGCACATGCGTAGCGGCCGGATTGCCGGTCATCGGCTACCTCGACCCCGTCGCGATCGTGGACCTTTATCTCGCCAGCCTCAACACCGGGGAACGGCACAGCCTGCTCAAATCGTACATTGAATCCGACTGCACGACGCCTGATCTCATCGCGCAACGAAACTATGCAATTTTCGAGCAGACGACCGCAGATCATCTGCATGAGCAGTTGCACCGCGCTTGCCTGGACCGCTATCTGGCGGACGAGGCGCCGCTCGTCATGCTTCATGCACTATCGATACGGGACAAATACAAGCGTCTGGAACTGCTTGCAGAACCGAGTCAGATCCTCCAAAGCATCGGTTTGTACGATCTCTGGTTTGGCTATTTCGGTGAAATTTTCGCCGATCCTGCGCTCCGCACCTTCGGCCCGGGAGACGCTCCGGCAAACGCTGCCTTCATCAACGCGGCTTTTGTGCTGTATTCGCTCGGCTGCGGCCGGGTGTCGGTTCCCTATCTGGATGAATTCTACAAGGCATTCCCGAAGAGCCGATACACGCCAACGGTTCTCTATGCCCAATCAATGACGTATGGACGCTATCAGCAGCCGGTCAATCTCACCGTGGCCGAAGAATACGCGTTGCGAAATCTGGAGACCATCGAACGAGATTTCAAGGATCACGACAAGTACGACTATATCAAGGTGTTTGCAGAGAACGCATATGCCTATATTAAGGCCAAGCAAGAGAAGTATGACGAAGCCCTCACCCTTTGCGCGGAAGGCCATGGCAAGATGCTTCAGGCCTATGGCGGGGAGCGTTTCAAGCTTCACCAGTCGATTCTGATCTACAACACCAGTCAGGTCTATGAACTCATCGACGATCTTCCTCGAGCAGAAAAGCAGCTGCGTGAGGCGATTGCCCACGATCCCTATTACGGCGAGTACCACAATGACCTGGGGAACCTGCTTTCGAAAGTAGCCGGAAGGGAAGCTGAGGCTCTACAGGCATATGCGCGCGCCATTGAGCTGTGTCCCCCCTATTACGAAGCCCATCTGAACAGGGCCGCACTTCGCAACAGAATGGGATATGCCGCAGGCGCCCTGGCCGATCTCGACAGAACGCTTGTCATCAAGCCAAACGAATGGCGAGCTCACTTCCAGAAGGGCAATATTTTGATGCGGCAAGATAGGCCGGAAGCTGCTCTGAAGTCTTATCTAGCGGCAGCCGATATCGATCCCAAGAATCCCGATTTACAGAGCAACCTCGGCCTTGCCTATTCCGAGCTTGGCAAGGCGAGCGAGAGCATCGCGCACTATCTTCGAGCCCTTGAACTCAATCCTCGGCATGCGCTCACGCACAACAATCTCGCCATCGAGTACTTCAACGAGGGTCGGCCAGATATGTCACTGAACCACGCCACGGTCGCAGTCGAGATTGGGGGAGATCCAGACTACCTCCTCACTCGTGAGCACATCCAGGCAAGTCTGCAAGCTGACCTGGCTTCGCGGCGCAACCGAGCTTCTGCGCCTTCCGCCGAACAGTCATGAGCTTGCGGCTCATAGCATTGATTGCCGTCGAAGCCGACGACGTGCGGCAGGATCTCCAGGTTAATGGTAGCAGGCACCTGAAAGCTTAGGGCAGAGTCTGGCGGATCCTGTTGCGCGACAAGTGATGCAAATTCATAGGATCTGACCAAGCAGGGGGAACCGCGTTGGCCAGCATTTGGTCCCGAAACACCGCCTGCCACAGACAGGGAGGCAGATATGGTGCCTTTTGACCAGTCGCGCGGTTGGCGAGAGCGTTGGTTATGCCCCTTCTTTGTCATCCCATCGATGTCACGGCACGAGACCAGCGTCATCTTCGCTTCTGCATCAAGCGATATCCACACGATGGCGTGTTCGATGAGCTAGGTTATAGATGACTGGTGCAAGCACACGGCAGTTCGTTTATCTGTCGCATTTGATCATTCAGATCGGCGGCTGGGCGTTTCGAATTGGCATCCTGATCGGCCTTCTTCAATCCGGCATGAGCGCCGCGGGTCTCGGCGTTGCCGTCAGTTTTGCGCCTATCATGCTTGGGAGCCTCTTCTTGTCGCCATTGGTCGACAGACGTAATCCGATCTCCGTCATGATGATCGTCAATGCTATTCGCATCTTCGCGCTGCTCGCCATCTTCGGCACCGACGGCGCCGATTCCTTTCTGAGCTATGCCTCAATCGGCGTCCTGAGCCTGGTGCAGCCCGTCTACTTGTCTGCAGAAGTTTCTTTCTTCCGTCGTATCACATCGGAAGACGACATGATCTCGGTGTTGCGCAACATTGCCAACATTGACTGGCTCACCTATCTGCTCGGAATGTTTGCGGGTGCCATGCTCTCCGACCGATTGCATTTGCCTGGCGTTTTGGCGTTCAACTTATCGGCGATCATCCTGTCCTTGATCGTGCTCCTTGGTATTAAGCAGCAGTTCAAAAGGACACCAACAGTCCTTGAGGCACAGCCCTCCGGAACCATCCTAGACCTAGCACCTCTTTATCCCGCATTCTTGGCTGTATTTTTGCTCAACCTCGGCGCCGGCATCATCAATGTCTATCCTGCTATACGTGCAACGGCTGACGGGGTTCTCGATAAAAGCGTTCTATTGACGATCGTCATGACCAATGGAGTTTTGGCCTTGCTGGGAGCGCTCGCCGTCAAGCCGATTTACAACCTGCTCGGCGCCTTGCCAACCATCGCCGGGGCCGCAGTGCTGCTTGCGGCATGCCTTGCCATCATGTCGCTCGATGCTGGCCTGCCCGTAGTCATCGCATCAAGCAGCGCAATGCTCGGCTTTGGCCAAATATTTGCCGCTGCCGCTCACAGCCACATGGTCTCTTCAGTGGCTCCGGATCGAGCCGGCCGCCTTTCCGGGTTATTTCAATGTTGTACCTATGGCGGCGTCGCGGGAAATGGCATTGCTCTGTCGCTTTTGAGTGATCGGCTCCCCTTCGGCATGATCGTGTTGCTATGCGCGGCGAGTGCATTTGTTGCTTTCGCCGTCGCGAGCCTTGCCATAATCAGATCAAGACATTCTCACGCTTGAGGTCCTGTCGCTCGCTAGATCAGGGATGCATACGATGCCATGGGATCAGCTATTTCTTTTAGAGCGCCCCTTTTCAGATCCGGCCTTGCCGGGACGAGAATTCTATTGCTGGCAATGCTTGCTGTTGGACGGGATATTGTCCGCATTTCCAAGCCGCGCTGCGAGGCTGGACGTTCGTCGGATTGCCTGGGCCAAGCCACGAACCGCACTCATCGAGAGGCTTGGCCAGGATCATCAGTCCGCCCCCGTTCTCATCTTCGAGAAGAGTAGCATCGCACCGGAGAATGCGAAGTACGCGAACGGGCTCGCCTATGTCGACGATTCATTTGCAATTCTTCATCTTTTAGCTCTGCGCCACGGGTTCCCGGCCCCTTATCCGGGAAGAGTGACGCTTTGCCCATGATGGTCATCAACGCTTTGACGCCCGCATTGGCCTAAGTCTAATTGAGAGTGGCCCGCTCGATCTCTCGAGTTGCAACCTGCAAAGACGATAGCGGATCCTGACTGAATATTTCTGACAGGACCCATCGTTCAAACTCTTTAACAGCCGCCATATTTCGCGCGTGCCCATTGACAAACATGTAGATTGAGCGATTGACCGGCGCAAAGCCAAACGGAGCCACAAGTTCTCCCTTCTCAAGGTTGCTTCGAACCAGAACTTGCGAAGATATTGCGGCGCCAAGCCCACTTTTTGCTGCCTCGACAGCCAAGGAAAATGTATCGAACACGACGAGGCGCGACCCCTGCAAGCATATTGCAGCTGCGCTTGCCCATTCGTTCCAGCCGTCCATCCTGGCGGCCTCGTGAAGGAGAGGAATCGATAGAATGTCTGCCGGGCTTTTGATCGTCTCGAGCATAGCAGGCGCGCAAACAGGACCGATCAGCTCGTTCGATACGTGCACTTCACGGACGGGAAGCGGTCGCTTCAACAGGCCGGAAACGAACAATACGTCCACGGCCCCAACAGCCAGCGCGTCCAGATCGGCGTCAGTTTCAAAGACAAAATCGATATCCTGATACAGTTGGCGGAACCGACCGATCCGGGGCAACAGGCCGTGCGACAAAAATGTGGTTGAACAGCCCACCACCACTGAACGTCCTCCATCGCTCCTTCGTAGCTCGTAGCATCCTTTCTCCAGCATTGTGAACGCGCTCGCACAGCTGCGCTTGAGCTGCTCGCCGTCGGATGTCAGCCGCACGCCCGAGCTATGGCGAACGAATAACCTTCTGCCGAACCAATCCTCAAGAAGCCGCATCTGGTAGCTTACCGCGCCGGTCGTCATGTTTAACCGCTCGGCGGCCCTTGAGAAGCTTGGAAACTCGCTGACCGCCTCAAACAGATGGAGGCTTTTCAGAATAGGAAGCTTGCGCATCTGACTTACTTCATGGCGTCGCAGACTGCGATGAGTCGTTGTTAGTGGCCTATGATGCGCCCGATTTATCTTAGGCACCAACGACGCTATTGATGACTGGCCGGACGCGCTTGGCCACTGACACCTCTTCGACATGGCCGATCAACGCGAGTTCACCGACCAAGCCCCTGCCTCAGTTTCGATCTGGTCTCGATCGAGGCTTACGGAGCTTCGGATCTGGTGGCTCCTGGCGCGCTTATATGACGGATCCCGTTTGGCGGCGTGACATTGCTGCGCTTTCTCCCCGAAAAGATGGAACGAGCTTTCGACTTGGAACAACAAGTCCTGGGTCAATCAGGCTATGCAATACTTTGCCCGTCGGAGATACCGCCGGGCTCGCCACACTGGCAAACGAGCTGCTAGTTGGGATTGCGCTCGCACGCCTCTCGCGCCCATGGAACTGCTCCAATCACTCTCAAAATCCGGCATTGTACCTTAGCCGCTGATTGGATGGCTCTCTGCTATCGCCTCCCGTCCGCCTCGATCAATTCAGCCAAGGAACGTGGTGACATCGAGATATGCAATGACCTGGATTTACCTGCTTCGATTCGAAGCTTGCGCCGAATTTAATCAGAACAAAGCCGCTTCGATGCATAGGTATATTCAAGCGCTAGTCGACGCGCATGTTCGACCAGATTGGCCGCGGCGCTGTGTCCTCCGTCGATGTTCTCGTAGTAGAAGTAGGGCTGACCGAGCGCAGCTAGTCTCGCAGCAGCCTTCCGGCCGTGCGCCGGATGGACGCGGTCGTCCTTGGTGGAGGTGAGAATGAAAGGAGCGGGGTAGGTCTTGCCCGGTACCAGCTTCTGATAGGGCGAGTAGGCTTCGATCCACGCACGCTGCTCGGCGATGGCAGGATCACCGTACTCGGCAATCCAGGAGGCGCCTGCGCCGAGGCTGGTGTATCGAAGCATGTCAAACAGCGGCACCTGGATGATCGCCGCGTTGAAGAGCTCGGGACGTTGGGTGATTGCGGCGCCAACGAGTAGGCCGCCCTGGCTGCCGCCGATTACGCCCAGCCGTCGCGGGCTCGTGATCTTGCGACGAATCAGGTCCTCGGCAACGGCAATGAAATCATCCCATGTCGTCTGCTTCGTTGCTCCCTGGGCTGCTTGATGCCATTGTGGACCAAACTCGCCGCCACCGCGCAGATTCGCAACGACATAGGCATTGCCCTGCTCGAGCCAGAGCCGCCCCACGGCTCCGAGATAGGATGGCAGAAGCGAAGCCTGGAATCCGCCATAGCCATAAAGAAGTGTCGGGATCGCGCCGTCAAACCTCGCGTTCTTCGGCCGCACCAGAAAATAGGGAATTGACGTGCCATCACGCGAAGTCGCTTCGAACTGGTCTACGACGTGATTGGACGCATCAAAGGCAGTAGGTGTCGTCTTCAATTCCTCAAGTTTTTCTGTTTCGGCATCAAAATACCAGATTGACGTTGGCCTGAGATAGTTCGAGATGGCGAACATCGCCTGGTCCGCTTGCTCGGACGTGGCAGACACGCTGACATTTGCATGTTGCGGCAGCTGGATCGGCGTCACCGACCAGGCTCCCTGATCGTACTTGTAAACGAACGCTTTGCTCTGAACGTTTTCAAGGATGGTCAGGATCAACAAATTCTTTGTGCGACTGACCCCGCTCAGGGCCTGGCGGGGCCCAGGCTGGAAGACAAGCGAGGCTTTGGCGCGTAGCGGATCCTGTTTCCATTCGGCCAGATCATACGAAATCAGCGAGCCGGTCCCAAACCTGACGTCACCGGGCTCCCATTCTTCGTCAAGTTCCACAAGCAGGCGGCCGCTCGCGAGCCCGACTATTGCGGCCTTCTTCGGGAGATTGAGCCTGATGGGCCCATCGGGGCGGAACACCACATAATCACGCTCGACAGAGCTGATGAAACGGATGGCGCCGGTCGCATGGACTTGACCTTCGCTGTCTCGAAGTACCAGGGGCACCGTCTGAACGTCGGTAGGCTCGCCGCGAAAGATCTCGCGAGCCCTACTGAGCGGCTGAGCGCGTTTGAGCTCCTTCACTACAAAGGGATAGCCGGCCTGCGTCAATGACCCCTCGCCCCAGTCCCGTGCAACAAGGAGTGTGTCACCATCGACCCAGCTGACGTTCTGCTTGCCCTCTGGAAGATAAAAGCCGCCCGCAACGAAGGAGTTGGCCTCGCGGTCGAACTCGCGTATGGACGCGGCATCCTTGCCGCCGTCGGAAAGATGAATCAGGCAGAGGCGCTCTTCAGGCCGAAGAGAGCTGCCACCTTGAAAGACCCAGTTCCTGTTCTCGGCGACGGCCAACGCGTCCACGTCCAGGATGGACTCCCACTGTGGATCCTCGCTACAATAGCTCTCCATAGTGGTGCGCCGCCATATGCCACGCACATGATTCTCGTCTTGCCAAAAATTCTCTAAGCCGCGCCGTCCCAACGAAACGTATGCAATCCGATCCTTGGCCTGCAGGATAGAGAGCGCCTGTTCGTAGAATCGCCGATACCGCGGATCTGACTGGAGCACCCCAAGTGTCTTCTCGTTCTCGGCGCGAGCCCATGCCAACGCGTCTTGTCCTTCGATGTCCTCGAGCCAAAGCGATGGATCATTCGTCGTCATAGTCGTTCGCTCCTGTGAAATCGCCGTGGACGTGGCTCGGGCAATCGAAGGCAGCGCGGCAGAGAGGCGTGATGTGTTCAAAAACTTTCTCCCGATGAGGCCGATGGGCCACGCTCGCACACCTAGCGCCCCTCGAGCAGAAGCAGCGGAAAGCACGCATGACACAGCGCAGCTTGCGCTATCTTGCGGACCGATTCACTGCAAGCTGCGTGCCGGCTAAAGAGCCGCAAGTTTCAGCCGCTCAAGGCTGCAGGACCATGTCCGGTTGCCGACATTGGTTGCCAAGCAGACACCGGCGGCGTGGGGTTTATCGGGCTTGAACTCGGCGCCGCGGTTCGAAATAATGACAAGCTTCATGTCGGGTCGCTGGTTGACAACATCCGCCACCTCGTCCGAGGCAATAGAATGGGCGGGACCTGCACCGGCTCGTTCATCCAGCTCCGGCGGTATCTCGTGCAGCTGCTGGTTAAAGGCGTGCTGGTTTATGGTTTCATCTTGCTTCGCAGCGCCTGATGTACTGCCGTAAGCCAAGGTTGCCGTGTCGAGCGCATCATGAATTCGAACCATCTCAAAACTCCGTTTGACGATGTTTGCGTTTGATTCAGTCGCAGATCAGCTCCGAGTGATATCCCCACGACGCCAGGGTGGCAGAGCTAGCTTTCGGGAAGCTGAAAAACGCCGAGCCAAGTGGCTGTCGTTCAACGACTTGCGTGCACTCGTCAAGGCGGTGAAGGCCAATCCGAGGTGCGGACGCCTCATCCGCCGCGATCACGTCGTAGTCCTAGATAGGAGAACCGGCGGCGCATCTTCCCTACTATCGTAGCGAAACTTGCGATCGCGCGTCGCCGAATAGACGCTGGCACCATTTTCACGCAGATCCTACAAGGTTTCATCGAGCTCCTTGGCGTGCCCGAGGCGGCTGGACATCGGCACATTGTCTACGTCCATCAGGTCTCGTACGACTCACTTACACGGCCAGAAGCAGACCGGCTTATCGTCGATCATAATGCGGCCGGACGCCTTCGAGATGCGATTGCCCCCGATGGCGCGCGTCGCGGCATCGTCAAGCTTCCCCATACAATTGTGGTTGCCGATGCACTATTGGCGCTCGACTGGGCCGGCATCAACTTCGGCATCATCACCAACACAGAAGCTGGCGAGCAACGCCTTAGTGCCTCGTTAGGGCCTTCCCCCGTTGTGAACGACAGGGCAAGCGCCACGGTCTTCTAGGAGCATGTGCTCGGAGCAATCAAGAATATCGCCAACGATATTCCCGACGTCGCTACGAAATGGGCTTCGCGAAAGAAAACGAAGATCGACTGGTGTTTGATTAGCGCCAAGATGCAGAAGTTCGCGCTCGGCGACTATCTCGAGCGAAAATCGAATATCCTCTAAGGTGTCAGAACGGGCTGCCATTCCGCTTGAATCGTCACATCCTAAACCAGCAGAGCTGGTAGCGTGGACCGGCCAGAATGCCGAGCATTGCTATGCTTATGTCATGTTAGCCTTCGATGACTTTAATTCAGGGGCAGGCTCACAATCCAGCTTACTCATCTTGGCTTATTGAGAGCGCCTGCGCCTCTTCTCCAAAGAAGCGTCCAATTTCTTCATTATGGTAGCGAAAAAGCCAAGCATATTTGGCGCGCACGGATTCGTCATTCCCTGCAGACGCATAGGCGCTCAAAATTGCATTGCGGTGCTGCCTCGCCCAGTCTCGACACGCGTTCTGCCAAGCTTCGGTGCGCATACGATCCCGACCGTCTTGGTCTTCCGCCTGATATCGATCTCGGTCCTCACCGCTGATCGTAGGCTCAATCGTGTCCAAGCAGATTCGAAGGTAGTTGATGAACCATTGGGTCTGGCCATTCGGAAGGTTGCTGTACTGCATCAGCGTTTTCGGGGTCGGATCGACATCATCGCTGTACTATTTGCGATGCGGGTGATCGGAGAGATAAGTCTGGAGATCGGGCGTGATGGCAATCATGGGAACGCACGCGGCATGCTCAAGCCGGTAGGCACGAACCAGCGCCGGGCTGATGAGGGTGTCCTTTCGCCGGTACCAAAACCCCAGGTCAACGCCTCCACGAAGGAAGATGCCGCGAAGCACGCAAGTGCCTTGGGCCCAGGCGTAGCTAGTCAGCTCGCTCATTAGTAGGTCGAAAGTCCCTTCAGAATCGGCGACCTTGGAGTGCAGAGGGACAGAAATAACAAGGCAATCGGAAAACGCGAGAACCGTCTTGCCGACGATCTTGTGTTCTTCCCGGATGAATCTGTCAGTAGATTTATGCTCGAACTCGTTTTGAACGTGTACAACTTCGTCATCGAGGGCGCGCAGCTGCTCCTCGTTGATTATTGCTTCCACGCGAGCCGAAAAGCCAAGGAGGTCAATAAAAGCAAACAGCCCGCTCTTTAGATTTCGGCGCACTATTTTGTTTGTCATGCCTGAACTTCCGCACGAATCAGCAAGTCAGATGCTCTGCTTAGGTACTTCTCACGTAAAAATTGTCATGGTGACCGCGAATATCACTATCTCGCGGGCTGCCTGTGAGGCGGAATTGGAGGAGACTTCGGTCGTCACCTTCGGCTGCCACGGGAACGTCTTGCTCATCCATGAAGCGGATTTGTTCGCCGGGACCTAGGTCTGCCCAGAATCCGTCGGTAGCTATCAGCAACTCGCCTTCGCCTTTGGGCATCATGGCCTCGGGAAGCAAAATTCCCTGGCGCGAAAACTACGTGTCAGGAGATGACGCGCGGGACGGTCGGCTATTGACGCAATGGATGTTTCGCCGGTTACGCTGGCAAGCGTGTGTGGCCGGCTCAGCCACTCAATGCCCCTTTTCGCGTTACGCCGTCCCAGCAAACAGTCGCCGGCGTACAGAGCAAGCGTCGCGTCGGGCCGGATATTCACGATCATATAGCTGGCAGAAGCTTGAGGGTATGCTTCGGCCACGATCTCATGAATCTGTCGCAAGCGCGCAGTAAGCGTTTCCGCCGTCAACTTCCCATCGGCGGCGATATACCAATTTATCAGCTCCTGCGTAATCTGCTGGGCGAACTCTCCGCTATTGTGACCGCTTGTTGAACCATCCATGACCACGCATAAAGCCTCCTCAGCACGTATGCCGACCCCTCCACAATCTCGATTGTACTTGGTCCTGGTACCGGCTTGGCTGAGCCAACTGACGTCGATTCCCATCTCAGTCACCAGCGCATTCGCTTACGATTACGAAGCGCTCACGGACGATGTCGATACGCCCTTCCGGGCCGCGCAAGAAAATGATCAAAGTCGGGATGCTCGAGTAGCGGCGCGAATTGCTCGGCAATGAACTGGCGTATGTCGGCATCGGCTTGCTGGATTTCCGCCACCACCTCCTTCCGGCCGTCGATGACGAGAAGGATGTCTTCGAGGTCGCGGCTCGCGAGCAAATCACTCTGACCACGCCCGAGATAGGCTTCCAGCTTTGTGGCTACAAACAATTCCGGGCTGAGACGCTTGATATTCAGCTCATCGGTAAGGGGCACCGTAACCGCCGTCTCTATCCCTTTCGCATACCAGCGGTTGCTGAATCCGAGAATATCCTCGTCGTCGGGCATGAAATCGACTTTGAGATCCCCAAGGCGCATCCGGCAGATGACCGTATCGTCCTGCGACTCCGCAAATCCCTTCTGTCGCAACTCGTCCTGCAATTTCGTCCATTCTGCAAACCCTACGAGATCGACGATGAGGTCGACATCGTCCGTCGCTCTGACACCCTCAAGGGTGATGTCGTCGGTGATAAAGAGAGCAGTCGTGGATCCCCCCACAAACACCAACCGTTCGCGAAGTGCGCTGCCCAGCGCCGTAGCGACCGTTTGGATCATTTGAAGCAATTGACCTTTGACGGTAGTCATTTTTTCAGAAGGCTTTCGGAAAGACGTTCCCCGGCCAGGCCTGCCTCTCTCTGATTGCCGAGCCGGATCGCATCGATGAGTGACAGATATTCGTACAGCCGATCATCTTTTTGAACAGCTTCCGGCACGCTCTTAAACAATGGCGTAACCGATTGCCCGATGTTGTGTCCGTCCGCGAACGGCCACACGTAGATGTATTCTCCTCCGCTGACCAAGAGGCTTTTAAGCATAGGTGCTGCAAAGGCCGTCGGTATGCCGCGCGTCATGGCGCCGGGCTTTGCCGGAAAAACGAATTTCATGCCATGGATGATAAAATTATTCAGATCGCGGCGATTGGGATTTGCCCGCCCCGTATTCCGGTCCTTGATCGCAAGTCCCGATGAGAGGCTTCGTTTGATTGAGGCGTTTATTTCCGTCTTGCTGATTCCCAGAAGCGCTTCCAAGTTGCGAACTGAATACGGATCATCGCCCTGAAAGCGCGGCTGAGGCTGTCTCGGCGTGGGCTCGTTTTCCCCTTCCTGAAGGCTGACGAGCTTCAAAAGAACGACCAAATCCTGACTCTTCATCCCGTCCATCCAGCCGTCCTCTGTCCTGGGACTGAGGACAGTACACCGTAATTGGCCGCCCCGCGTCAATGGAAGGTTGTCTTGATTACATTATCTACCCTGAGTCATGAATCTTGAATTGCCGTAAGTTGATGAAAAATATGTACTTTTGTACGAAATTGCAACGAAACACTTGAAAGCATTTAATCTACCGGTTCCACGTCCGCGGTGATCACCGCGCGGGGACAATCGGGTCGCGTAGACCAGGGAGCCTGCCACGACCTTGACCAGCTCGGTACATCGAGCAAGGGACCGATATAACGGAAACTGCCCGGAAGGGCGTCTGCCTCGAAGTCGAAGGCCTGGCTGATTGCCAGCAGAACTCGATCAGCCTGGTCGAACAAGTCCATAGCGTCCGAAAGAACAGGAAGGCCGAAATCGACGCGAGCTCTATTGAGGATAGGAAGGGACGCATTCATCGCCGCAGCGAGCGCGGCGGAGGCTGCTCGGACTTTGGCGCGCTCTGCGGGCGTTTTCGGTTGCCCCAATCCGGAAGTCGCAGGCGGCATTCCCGGAAGAATCCGGATGCTGACGTGAGGCGAAAGAAACGCGAAAGGCACGCCACATGCCTGCGCCCCGACCGCCGCGCCAAATAGGAGGTCGAGACCGAGGACCGCATCTGTTGGCACGCGGCCAACCTCGTCGCGAATATCGGCCGCGTATGCAGAGCAAGGCTCGAAGACGACCCTGCGCATGCGATCTCGCAGGTCCGAGACATCCGTTGGATCCGCGGCCCGCCCCTTCGGGGCGCGACGCCATGTCACGAATTCGAAATCAGCGGCCTCGACTTCTGTCCGCATCGCCGGATCGGCGATCACCCGGACATGATGACCATGACGGCGCAATCGGCGAGCCGCCGTAAGCAGCGGACTGAGATTTCCCAACGTGCCCCACGAGGCGAAGAGAAAATTGTAAGAAGTCACCGATCCCCCTTCGCAGTCGCGCATTCGAAAACTCTCCGCCCCTCGTCATGCAGGCACAACTCGAACTCGCGCGTGCGCCGGCCTGGGACGCCGCATGCGAGCAGTTCAGCAAGTGGAAGACAGAAACGTGTTGCCCGCAAACACAAACGCCTCGGACTTCCGACGCGCTTGAGCGACGGGCGCAGCCTCTCAAAGAGAACTCGAGCGACGCACCGCGACGATGTCCTCACGCGTGGTGCGTCGAAAAAGAGAAGCGTGAAGCTCGTTATTTTCAGATGATTCATTGCGCCGCGTGTCGTTTTCTCTCATAGCCTCAAAGCCTACAGGCTCACGCCACGTGAGATTCAAGCTGTCTTTTTCCGGTCTCGCAGTCCTCATTCCAATCTGTCGCCGGCGAAGTGCGCCTCCGCGCACTCCTGATTTTCGGGGGAGAGAAGCAAGCTGCCAAATGCACTGGTACCGTCATCTGATCCGCCTGACGCAGCCCGCCGGGATCTACAACTTCGCCGCCCAGGGCCACACCGGTCCGCAATTCTGTGCCTATGTCGCATCCCGGCAGAAGACGACGCGCATTGCCGCCAGCGTGCCTCTCGAAACGATGCCGCCTGTTGCCGGATTCCGACATTGCTGGTTTCAACCGGCGTGGCCCTGATCTCACAGCCCTTTATTCCGCGGCTGACTTCGTTCGATAACGTGCTTCAGCGTGACGCGATGACCACAATGCTATTCGGGCGTTCCTCCGGGAAGGACGCGGAGTGCCGCGAGCAGCGAACCGTCATCAGCGAACAGGTCCCAGATCATGATCCCGGCGAGTCCACGGCCCGCCGCGTACATCGTCTTTCGTGCGATGGAGAGCGGATCGTCGTAGCTGATCCATATGCGCCGTTCGGCGTCATAGAGCCAAGGCACCTGGGCCTCATCGCTCCAATACCTGCGAAAGCCCAACTCTTCCGGTCGCCTGGCAACGATATCCCGATAATCGATGCCGTCGCTCCCTCCCCACTCCTCGCTCGCCGCCGCGCCCTTCTGGAACAGCCCCCCGTTCTCCTGCGGAACGTCCGCAACAGCCCGGCCATAGAAAGCTACCCCGAGCGCTACCTTGGCAGGCGGTACGCCGGCCCGGATCAAGGCATTCACACTTGCATCGACATTGAGATCAGGATCTGGATCGCCGGCGCAGGCGAACAGCGGAGCGTTGAAGCCGGCAAAGGCCGAGCCGGCGCGATAGTCATAGGCCATCAGATGAAGCCGGTCGACCAGCCGGGCCAGGGCGGCCGCCTCCAGATTGACAATCTTGTCGGGAACGGCCGACACAGCGACGGTAAGCTCCAACTCCCTGTGCTCCGATGCAGAAAACTCGTCAAGCTGTCGGCGCAATTCCGCTATCAAGAGTGTGAAATTCGGACGATCCTCAGGGTGCACCAGGTTGTCCGCACGTCCTCCCGAGACGGGAAACTCCCAATCAATGTCCACACCATCGAACAGGCCAGGATAGGGCCGAAAGAACGCATCGATCACGGATCGTGCGAACCGCTCGCGAGAGAGCGGCATGGCAGCGGCGGCCGAGAAATACTTCGATCCATTCCAACCGCCCAGCGAGATCAGAATCCGAAGCTGCGGATTGTCCCGCTTCAATTCGGCGAGTTGGGCGAAGTTACCGCCGAGCGGACTCGAGAGCGAGATTCCATCGCAGGCTCCCGCGTCAAGGCAACGATCCGCAAGTTCGGCCAGTCCCTCCGTCGAAACGGTACCGAACGCATACATCAAGTGGGTCAGCTCGCGAACCGGAATCGTCCTGATGCCTGGACCGCCTGCCCGGGCCTTCCACGGGGCGACATAGCCTGCGATGACGGCGCTCCGGGCCGGCGCGGTCCGTCCCTGTTGAACCAGCGCATATCCGCCCACAAGCGCAGAAAACCCGCCCAGAGCGAAGGTTCGACGATCAACTGCCACGGCCTACGACCCTTCCTCTCAGATTGTATCCTGCTTCAAACGACAAGGTGGTCTGCGCGACGGATGAACAGTCCTGCTTCCGCGCACCTGTCGGCTCAGAATGATCAGCCCGAATTTCACCTCGCCAGACGGCCGATTGATCCATCGATCCCGAGCGCGCGCTCCAGGTTGGTTGCACCAGACGGCCTGCCGCATCCCGGTCTGAAGCTGATTGAACCGGAGCCAGCGCGCAAGGAGTTGGCAAGAATTCGGATACACGCGAACCGTTCAATGGGACGAGAGCATAGCATGGCTGCAAGGTCTCGAAACGTGCCTTGGTTTTCGCTTGACATAGCTCTTCGCACAGTAGGCACGCGGAGGTGTTCAACTGTCCGACAGGCCTGGCTGGTCTGCGCCGTGACATTGCGGACGGCCGATGATGTCTCATTCCGGCTTCGCCCGCCGTTCATTGAGCTATGGTCAGCACCTTGATGCCCTGCGAAAACCGCTTTGCCTGAAACAGGGGACGGCTTTCCACAGCAACCACGATACCGTGTCAAATCGGCGTCCATAATCGCTCGCCAAATGATCACGCCATGCAGACGCTGGTCGAAGACCGACCACGCCATCGCTGCCGGGCAGAGCAGCCAGCCTGTCAGCGTGCTCAGGAGGTGTCGTCCTTGTCCCGGCGCTTGCGACGGAGCAAGTCACGATAGCCGCCCCGCATGAGACGCAATCCCGTCTGGACAAGGCGAATGGTCCGGCTGCGCAGATCGTGCGTTTTCCAGCCTCGATCGGGAATGCGGGGATGACCAAACAGGCCTTGCGCGATCTTGCGATAGCTGTTGCCTTCCAGCCACCCGTCCATTGCACGCAAAGCGAGGATATGCCGATGCCGGGTCCCGGTCGATTGAGCGAGAGGGGCCCGCCCAAGAGGACGCTGTTCGAGCGCCAGCCAGAACCGGTGCGCGGCCTGCAAGCGGAGATCGAAGTCGCGGTCGAGCGGCAAGTCAACGGCAACCATTGATCCGCGCCCGGGAAGTTCTTTCAGCCAAAGCCGATGCCTCGCGCCTCCGAGGGGCACGATGGCGTGCCATCCATCCGGCGCCTCACGAAGCTCGCAGCCCGCCAGGTCGGCGAAATCGAGTTCGTACGGCCTGGACGCAGTCGGGCAGATCGCCGTGCGGATCGTCAGCACGGTCGACAATGCCTCGGGCGACCAGAAAACAGCTTGTTGGTCGAACGCCTGTTCCGGATCAGCCGCGAAACGTCAGCCCCCACTTCCGTCGGAAGTGATCCGTCGCGCTGGATTGTTTGCTCCCGAGGGCCTTGAAGTCTGCTTGATACTCACGATCGCGGCGTAGCCACTCCCAGGCTATGTCGTCCGCCTCGGCTTTCCTGATATCGTGATATGCGCGCTCTGATCTCCAGTCCGCACCTGACATTTGCACTATTTCCCCGCATCTTGTGAATGCACGCGCAAGGAAACTGCAGGCCTGTGACGATTTATGGTTGCAGTCGTATAATCATTCAACGTTCCACGCACTTTTGCGATGGAATGATCAACTTTTGCGATCTGAAGGCTCCGGCTTCCGCTTCAGATACCGTCACACCTCACTTTTGTTGCAGGCCGGCGCGGGACGTCAGGACGGGTCCGGCGCACCATCCCCGGCCTGACACACCGAAAGGATCATGTGCAGCTTCCGCGCCTCCTGGCGGCGGGGGCAATTCGGCGGCCGACGTAGCCGGCTTCTCCGGATTTGATTACGATTGTGGGTCCTAGTCGTCCGTGCAGCGCAGATCAGGCGATGTCGCCGACCGCATGCGGTCTTTTTTCTGACGGGCCGGCGAGGATATTCACTCTGATTGCGCACATGATCGCTGATCACGTTTCCAGGGACTGCTCCCGCACCGTCGGCTGGCTACCCGGAATGACAACGTCGGTGCATTTTTTGTCGCGCCATGTTGCATGTCAGGCATAGGGCGAGACGGACAGCGAAACACCGGAGCGCATGAGAGCGCAGACCGGAACAGGACGGTCTTCGATCATTTTGAACACCACCAACCCGCGTTGCGGAATCCTGCCCGCTCGATTCCGGAAATGGTGTTCGAGGATCCTGTACAAGTTTGCCGTTCCAGGACGAAGCCGAACCTGTGATGGACCCGCCACCGGGCAGATCCGGCGCCGGCCACGACTTGCAAGACGAACCCCGTAACGACGAAGCCCGGCACGGCAAAGAGCAAAAAGCGGGTCCAACCACGCACCGGCGCGCTCGGGGAAGCAACGCTCCAGGAAACGGCACTGGCGCAGCGGGCGCGCCGGGCGCCGGCGCTTCGGCCGGGAACGCACCGCGATGCCGTGCCTGGCCGGCAATGGCGCGCGAGCTGGATGCGTTGTTCGACCAGAGATCGCAAGCCGGGGGTTTGGCGCGATAGATCGTCTGGATTCTTCTGCACAGGGGATGCCCTGCCGGCAGTAGAGTCGGCCATTAACGCTTTATACCATTTGGGCGCAGTCGGTTACTGCTGCCTCCATACGTGCAACGTATCCGGACTGTCCGAAGCCGCACGGGCTTCGAGGTGCGGGAAGACCGCAGCTTGCCGCGACATATATCAGGCGGTCCATTCAGGCAGTGAAATACCAGTACCCGCACGTGTAGCGCTATATTCCATGCTGCTGGTTGAGCAGCTTCAGCCCGAGACGCGCGTTCCACCAATGCGGTCGCGGCCCGGCCCGGCTTGCATCGCCTCGGCCGCATGTTCGGCCGCCGCGGCTACAGCGCTAGTTGCCCGTTCGTAGTACGATTGCAGCGATCGGAACAGGACATCCAGAGTGACCTGCCGGTTGAGCTTGGCGCCGAGTTCGCCAGCGAAACTATCAAGCGCATCATATGCGGCAATCACGGCTGAAGCATCGGCTTCGGTCGGCTCGTTCCCGGCTAGCGCCGGGACGAACTGAAGGAGCCAGTCGACCGCCGCTGCCCGCATCTACAGGGATTGCGGCTGAAGACTTGCGGAACGAGCAGCGGAAGCCGGCCGCTGACGACCACGCTGTCGTTGCCTGGACTCGAGGCCGATCAAGGGGAGCCCTCCCGCCCGGCTCCGGCGCTGTGCGCCTCCACAAGCCCGGTTAGCCCCGCCTGCGCGACACAGCCCGACGAGCGCGGGCTGCGAGTGAACTGACGGCTCGCGCGTGCAGCTAAAGACCACACGCCAGAACTCTTGGATCTCGAGCGGTGGCCGGCAATTCAGCAGGCGGTCAACTACCAACGCTGATCATTGATCCAGATGACAGCCACATGTCACCTTCACTGACGAACATCCGCCAGTTAAGCGCACAAGGATTGGCATGCGGGCTCTATCACCTACTGTCCTCGCCAACGGCCGCATCCGGTCCACCACCCGGTCATTTGCCGAGATGCTGCGCGCGCAGGTTTGCTGCAGTAGCGAAATTTCGTTCCTCATGGAAGCGCATGATGGGCTCTCCGCCGCGATCGCCGGACGCGCAGGTTTCAAGGGTCTTTGGGCATCGGGCCTGTCGATTGCCTCCTCGCTCGGATATCGCGACGCCAGCGAAACATCCTGGAGCCAGCTCGCCGGGGTCGTCGAGCGAATCGTGGACTCGGGCCAGCTGCCGGTTCTGGTCGACGGGGACGGCGGCTTCGGGAACTTCAACAACGCCCGTTTGCTGGCCCGCAAACTCCGCCAGTGTGGTGCTGCCGGCGTCGCACTGGAAGACAGCTGCTTTCCGAAGACGAACTCGCTCCTTGGCGACCGGCATCCCCTTGCCGACGTCGATGAGTTCTCAGGCCGCCTGCGCGCCGTAAAGGACACGGTCGCGGACGATCTGATCCTCGTGGCCCGGATCGAATCGTTGATCGCCGGCCACGAAATCGACGAAGCAATCTCCCGCGCCCACGCTTATGCCGAGGCAGGATCTGATGCGATCCTCATTCACTCGCGAAGGACCGCCGCGGACGAGATCTTCGCATTCACCAAGGCCTGGCAGAACAAGCTGCCAGTCGTAATTGTTCCAACGAAGTACTATCGAACGCCGGTTTCGGCTTATCGCAGTGCCGGCATTTCCACGGTGATCTGGGCCAATCATTCCATGCGCGCTGCAACAGCGGCAATGCGGCAGGTCTGCAGTCGCATTGTCGCCGAGGAGAGTACTGCCGGTATTGAGCCTGCAATTGCGACGCTCGATGAGATCTTCGAACTGTTCAGGTACGACGAACTCGCTGATGCGGAAGCGCGATATCTGTCCCAGAGACGACGCCCGGAGCGCCATGAACAAAGCAGCAATGATTTTGAAGGATTGCTGTCATGAAGTCGTCTGGCGTCCGGTCCGGAGCAAACGACTCAAGGTTCTTTTCGACCGGCATGACGTCGAACGACAGACAGCCTGTCTCGTCGTACCGCCGTGCCTTACCGGCATCCCTAATTCTCTCAATCGCTTCACCGTTTGAAGGGCTCGCCGTCCATCCGGAGCGGCTGCTCTCCAGGATGAACGGCCTTCCCGAGTGGAATGGTGATTAGCTGCGCTTCGCGCCACAGCAACAAACACAGCCAACGCGCTGAACGAGGCGTCAGACGCCTGGCGCAACGCCCGGCTCTCTCATCGAAGTCTGCGACTCGAATTGATCCGTGGCCCGGGACAACGAAAGAGAACCGAATGGCAAGCACCGCTCCCAGACATGCCGTCGTTCTTGCCGCCGGCGCCGGTTCCCGCTTGCGACCCCTGACCGATCTGCGGCCAAAGCCATTGGTCGAGGTCAATGGAACGCCGATACTCCACAACGCCCTGCGACGTCTAGAGGCGGTCGGCGTGCAGGAAGTGACGATCGTCATCGGTTACCGAAAGGACGCAATTCAATATGCGTGCGGCAAGCGCTTCGGCAAGCTGAAAATCGACTACGTCGAGTCTTCGGTTTTCGATCGCACGGGCAGCGCATACTCGCTTTGGCTGGCGCGCGACGCGCTCCTGCGCGGCGACATCTACCTCCTCGAGGGTGACGTCTTTTTCGAGGAGGACGCGCTGCACTGTCTTGCCCGCGGCACATCTCCTGACGCAGCAGCCGTCGCGCCATTTCTGGCAACAATGCAAGGATCTGCAGTCCTGCTCTCCGAGTGCGGGTTCATCTCGAGCTTTCGCATGAAACAGTCCGGCGCCGACCTGCCGGCTGGCGGGCCGATGCTTTTCAAGACACTCAATCTGTTTCGACTCTCGGAATCGACCCTGCGGACGACGATTGTGCCTGCGCTCAAGGACATTATCGGTTCAGGAGCTAATCAAGCTTATACCGAAGAACTGCTGGCGTTTCTGATCGAACGGCGCGGCCTACGGCTCGCGGCAGCGCGATGCGATCATCTGCGCTGGTGGGAGATCGACACGGCCGACGATCTTCGCATCGCAAGCAGCCTGTTCGCCGACGAGAGCATAACACGGCGGCAGGCCGGCCCCCGAAATGATTGATTGCGACAAGTGAGTGCCATGCTCCGGTATCTGCTCGATCCGGCTAACGCGATCACAGCATCGGGCATGATATTGTCCGGGGTCGCCTTGTCTCTCGTGACGGACGGCCGCATCGAACTTGCCGTTGCAGTCGCACTCTGGGCAATGCTTGCAGACCATCTCGACGGGATTGTCGCACGCCGGATCCGGAACCGTTCAGAAGCAGCCGCAACGATGGGCAAGAGTCTCGACGGCTTCTCTGATCTCATTTACGGCGCGGTATTTCCCTCGATCGCGTTGCTGCAGTTGCACGGCGTCACCCTGCTGTCTGCCGCTGTGGGCACCACGCTGCTCGTCGCAGGTGCCCTCCGTCTGAGCTACTTTGGAATCACTGGCCTGTCGACGGATCGTTGCTTTACGGGTCTGCCGTTATCCTATGACGTTCCGATCCTTGCACTCCTCGTGCTGGCAGAGCCCTTTGTGCAACAGCCATTGTTCTCATGGCTGCTTCCCGGCACCTTTGCCACACTCGCCGCGTTGCACGTTTCATCCATTCGGGTTCCGGCCCCGACCCGATCGATGTACATCGCAATTGTTCTGTTCAGCGTCGCGGCTTCAGCCGCTCTGTCGATCCGTGCGCTGTTTTTTGCCTAGCCGGATCCCCTCATGCGCCAGGAGGCACCAATGCGCAAGGACGTTATCGACTTGTCACGAGCGGTACCACCGGTCGTTCCGGCCCTGGAGGCCGCGCTCGCAAAGAGCATCGAGGCACGAGTTTACCGTCCTGACGCCGGAGGGCTTCTGAGAACAAACCGGCCGCGCGGAACAGAGGAGGATCGAAGAACCGGGGCGGAATGGATCTCCCAGCGCCTCGGATTCACGCCGGACATCGACCGCATGATTGTCACCAATGGCACCCTGAATGTCCTGTTCCTGCTGCTGAACCACCTCGTGGGCAGAAGCGGCACATTGCTCACCGAAGAGATGACGTATCCCAACATGCAGGCGCTGTCCGGCATCCTTGGCTTCAATATCAGGGGAATACCGATGGATCGTGAAGGGTTGAAACCTGACGCGTTCGAGGATGTTTGCCGCAAGATCGACACGTCCAAGGTTCTTTACACGATTCCTACTGTGCAGAACCCCACGGCGGCCGTGATGTCATCCGGAAGACGCGTCGAGATAGCCACGATAGCGCGAAGATACAACGTTCTGATCATCGAGGATGACGCGCAGGCACTGATGGTCGAGGACGCGGGAGCTCCGATTGCAACGCTCGCTCCGGAGCTTACCTGGTATGTGATGGGGCTGGCCAAGACAGTCGTGATGGGAATGCGGGTGGCGTTCCTGATGGCTCCGCGAGCAGGGGATGCCGCCGCATTGATGGAAAAATTCGGCAAGATGTCGATGTGGTTTGTGGCGGCACTGCACGCCGAACTTGCCCAGGCCTTCGTTGCGAACAGGACCGCACATGAGGCAACAACAAGCATCCGCAAGATCGCCGCCTCACGGCGCCGGATTGCCGCAGAGGTCCTGCAAAGGCCTGATCTTGCCGGCGGGCCGCTGGGACTTCACGTCTGGGTCCCGACCCGACCGGACGCCAGGAGCCTGGCGAGCGAGGCTCTGGCGGCAGGTGTACTTGTGCGCCCAGGTTTTCAGTTTGCAGCTGAACCGGTACCGACCGGAGCGATGCAGGGACTTCGGGTGTCATATTGCGAAACACGTAACGAGGACGATCTGCGACGCGGTCTGGCGATCTTGGCAAAGATCATTTCGGCCCGGAACGCCTGGCCGGATACTGCGGCTACCTCCGGTCATTGATCGCTGTGCGGCGGTCCGGCCATAACAGTTTGCGAGATCGCGACTGACAGGCGCCCGTCGGGCGGAGATTACCACCCCGGCAGGCTCACTTCACGGCAGCTGTTGCAGGATGAGGACGAGGAGAAGGCCGCATGACGGAAGCAAGCGAACTGTTTCGCGGAGCGGCGCGCTACTACACACGACACAGGCTCGGCTATCCCGAAGATCTGTTCCGATCATTACTTCGCGTCTGCCGGCTCGCAGACAGGAGCCGCGCGATCGACCTCGGTGCGGGGACCGGACAGATCAGCATTCCCCTTGCCCATTCGATTGCGGATGTGCTGTCCGTCGATCCCAATGATGAAATGATCGAGGAAGGCAGGCGAAGGGCGAAGGAAAAAGGACTTGCGAACATCCGGTTTGTGGTATCGCGATCTGAAGATCTTCCCGAACCTGCGCCCTTGTTTCACATTGCGACGATTGCGAGCTCATTTCACTGGATGGAGCGAGACAGGGTACTTTCAAAGCTGTGCCGGATGCTGGAGCCGGACGGATGCGTTGCGATCATCGATCGCGAGCGGCGCGGTTCGCAGCCCGACGGATGGACCACAGCGATGTGGAACGAAATGAGAGATTTCTGGGGAGGGAGCTTTCCGGCGGGTCCTGGGACCGTCCGGCAAATGACCGTGTCGCACCTTGAGATGCTCCAGGCTTCCGCCTTCAATGAAGTAACAGAACTACGTCACTACTACGAGCACAAATGGAACATCGATGATCTTCTGGGTTACCTTTATTCCACGTCTGCAGGTGCTCCGGGTACTCTGGGTCCTCGTCGTGACGAGTTTGCGAGGCGCATGCGCCGCCTGCTGCTGTCCTGTTCACCCTCCGGCTCCTTTGTAGAACAGGGCTACATCACGACATTGCTCGGATACAGACCCTGATCGTCGCAGGCCCGTACGCCCGCCTGTCGCGCTTATGCCTTCGCGCTTCCCACGCCCTGGAATAGCAGTCGCCTCTTCATGGACGTCCGCTTCCGCCTGCGCGCAAGAACCCGTTGGGCGGCCGCTTCAAACCGATGTTCTCTCTCAGGGTTTGTCCGCAGTACGCGGATCTGAATCGTCCCCGTCTGCGCAATTCGGGGACCACAAGCCCGATAAAGTCCTTGAGTCCGCCGGGAACGGTCGCCGGCATTACGTTGAAGCCATCGGCTGCACCCTGATCAAGGAACTCTATCATGACATCTGCGATTTCGTCCGGTGTCCCCACGATCATCAGGTGGCCTTTGCTGTCCGATATTAAGTCGATCAGCTGTCGCCAGGTCATGTTCTGCCTTGCCGCCACCTCGAGGAGCAGTTTCTGTCGACTCTGGACGAGATTTGTCTGCGGCAGGGCCGCGGGGACCCTGGCGTCAAGATCGATCGCGCGCAGATCCGCAACGGAGCCCAGCACGCGATCTGCCAATCCAATCCGGGCATCGATGTGCGTATAATCTTGCAGTCTTCGGAGGATCCCGGAGGCCTCCTGCCTCGTTCTCCCGACGATCGGGACAAGGCCCGGCATGATCAGCACCTCGTCCTCTTCCCGCCCGAGGGCGTGCGCTTTCTTTCTGATCGTTGCGTAGAACCTCTTGCCACCCTCCAGAAACGGCTGGGCGGTAAATACGACCTCGGCGAATTCTGCAGCGAACGACATTCCAGCTTCCGATGCGCCGGCCTGGACCAGCACGGGATGCCCCTGCGGCGGCCTTGCGACGTTCAATGGACCTCTGACTGACAGAAATTGCCCGCGGTAATTCAACGGGTGCAGCTTGGTCGTATCAACGAAAATGCCCGTCTTCTTGTTGCGAATGAAAGCATCATCTTCCCATGTATCCCAAAGTCCCCTGACGACCTGGACGAACTCTCTCGCGCGCGCATAGCGGGCGTCGTGATCCGGCAGCTCCTCCTGGCCGAAATTGCCGGCCTCGAACTTATGACCCGAGGTAACAACGTTCCATGCCGCGCGGCCGCCTGACATGTGGTCGAGCGAGGCGAGCATGCGTGCGAGATGATAAGGCTGCTGGTAAGTCGTTGTCGCGGTCGCGACAAGGCCGATGCTTGTGGTTCTTGACGAGAGCGACGACAGGAGTGTGATTGGCTCGAAGCCGTCGTTCCGGCCCGCACGGGCTATTGCCGCCTTATCTGGTTCCATTACGCTTGGCGTATCGGCCAGGAAAATGAAGTGAAATGCGGCATCTTCGGCGAGCCGTGCCAGAGATGCATAATGATCGATATCGATTCCGCCATTTGCGGGTACCTCCGGATCCCGCCATGCGCCTTCGTGATATCCCGCCTGGTTGAGAAACAGCCCCAGCTTCATGTCGCCCCTTTTTGGCATGCCTGTCTCCAGTTCGAAGAAAATTCGCCGGCGCGGTGCCCGTCAGCTGTTCATTCGAGCCAGGGGCCCGCGCCGGCCGGCAGGCTCAGGTCGTCCAGATTCACTTTGGTCCCCGAGCCGCTCCCCTGACAAGGCGTGCAGAAATGCTGGAGGGATATGTCCTCGATCAAGTACATCGAAATGTCGAACCACTGCCGGTCTGATTACTCCAGTTGAAAGACAAACCTTGAAATCGTCACCGCTGAACACTGGTAGGCCTGCAGATGCGTTCCGGCCACACCGCTCAGCGGGATTCGCAGGCGCAGACTTGTTCACCTGACAAGCTGATCGCGTGTTGCCCAGCGGAAAGCGTAGCCGGAGATTGCACCATTGCAGGCAGTTGACGAAACCGCCTGGCGATTGCGAACGAATGTCGCGTCTGCCGAAGCGACGAGGATTGCGCTGCAGTCAACTACCGTGTTGAGCAATTGATGCAGCCGGCGAAACGTGGCATCGGTCGAAAGGAAGCTAGGACCAGAAACACAAGCTCCGCACCGCCTTGACCACCGTCAGTTCACACATGCGATCCGCCGGATGCAAGCTGCAGAAGGAGCCGGCGAGCGGAGCCACTTCAGCCCGCAGCGTCAAGGTCGCAGGGGGCTCCCGGGAGAAACGATCCGGCGCCTGCCAGGCCAGTCGGGGCCCCGGACCAACAGGAGCCTTCTTCCCGGACAGCAGCGCTTCCGGCGACTGATTGCGATAATGGCAAATTGCAACACTGAACATTTCGATCCATGGCCGGCGGGTTGCTGCCCGATTGCCCGGAGGGCGGCGGAGTATACGGGGACCAGAGCAGATGTCCGGAGGCAGTCATGTTTGAAGCGAGTGAGATATTCAGTGGTGCTGCGCCCTACTACGCGCGGCACGCCGTACCTTATCCGGAGGATGTCTTCAGATCGTTGATCCGGCTTTGCCGTCTCACCACGAGTACTCGTGTACTCGATCTTGGTGCCGGCACGGGACAGGTCGGCCTTCCCCTGGCGCAATCCGTAGGGAACGTGATTTCCGTCGATCCAAGCAGCGAAATGGTCGAGGAAGGGAGGCGAATGGCAAGCACGCGTGGAGTCAACAATCTGGACTTCCTCGTGTCGACGTCCGAGAACCTGCAATTGCCCGCCTCATCATTTGACCTCGCAACCATTGCCCTCTCCTTCCACTGGATGGATCGGGCCGCGACACTGGCAAAGCTGTCACAAATCGTGAAACCTGATGGATGCGTCGCGATCATCGATCGCGTGCGGGAGCATTCCGAACCTGGAGAATGGTACAATGCAATGGTGAACGACATTACCGACTTCTGGGGCGGCAGCCTGCCCGCCGGTCCCGGAGGTGTACGGCCAAGGCTGACAGGATCGCATCGGGAAGTCCTTGGCGCTTCCGATTTCAACGAAATCACGGAACTTCGTCACGACTACCAGTATCACTGGATCATTGATGACCTTCTTGGCTGGCTGTCCTCGACCGCAATGGGCGCACCAGGCACTTTGGGCCCCCGTCGCGAAGGGTTTTTGACGCGCATCCGTCAGCTTTTGCTGTCGCACTCGCCGTCGGGCTCTTTCATGGACCGCGGTCACATCACGACCTTGATCGGATACCGATCCCGAAGCAAAAGCCTCTGAGCGAGCGCTGGCTGATTTCCGGTGTACGTCCTGCAGACGTGCCGACGGAGCTCCGTCGGCAACTTTCCATGCAGGTTCGAAAACAGCGATTGTTGCGCTGGCCAGACAGCATCAGGGCGATCGATCGAGATCACAGTCATTCATGACGCGTTCTGATTGAGCCCGCCGGGCGAGGAATACGCAATCGCCCTATCCGGAATGGCGCGTTTCGCTCACCCGAGCTCTGGTCCAGAGCAGGCCCTCGCTCCATATGTGTCCGACACGTCCCCACCGGCAGGCAGCCGCAACGTCGGGAAAGAAGCCGCATCCATGGTGATTGGCGCTCGTATTGCAGAGCAGCGGAAGCCCCGTAAGCCTTTCATACTCGACGAGAAGTCTGGCGACCGTGTGCCGGGATTCGCGGGGGACTGTCTGCAATCGCGCGGACCCGTCGAGGTGCACCACGGCAGGAATCCTGTTTCGCAGTTCAGCCAGCGTCTGGTGCTCGAAAAGCATGTAGCGGTCCGGCGTTCCGGGGCTGAAAAATTCCGGTGCCCGATCCTCAAGGCAAATCGGCGCCACGGGTCGGAAATGCTCCCGGCATTTGATGCCGTTGAGATGGTTCTTCATCGCAGCAGAGGTGGCGGCAGCAAGAATGCTCCTGCCCCCCAGAGCTCTCGGTCCGAGCTCCGCTCGACCGTCAAGGAAGACCACAGGGTGGTTGTCTGCCAGGATAGTGGCAAGTTCCTGCATGCTGCAGGGCGACGCCTCCCATTCGCTTGGTACATCGGCGCGCTGCAGGGCCGGACCGCTATAGACGGACCACTCCAGCGGCATGAAACCCCTGTCTGCCGCCAGCGCGGAGCAGGCGGCACCGATTGCCGAGCCGCTGTCGTTGGGAAACGGCGGCACCCAGACAGCATCGAACAGGCCTGACGCACGCAGCGTCGTATTCCATTTGATGTTGAGACCGCAACCGCCGGCAATACAAAGATTTCGGATCCCTGGCAGGTACGAATGGCGCTGCAAGGCAGCCGTCATTTCCCGGACGAGCATACGCTCGAGAAGACAATGAAATGACGCAAGCACATTTTCAGGCGAGTGATCCCCCAGTCTTGCGATGCTGACCTCGAGGAGGTCGTGCCACGCTGCAAGCGCGTAATCTATGCTTCCGACCTCTCCGCGGTAATTGCGACCGAGCCTGTCGTCCGCCGCAACACGCTCCTCGTAGAGCTCCTGAAATACCGCCACGACCGCTTCATCAAAAGACCCGAGCGCGATATAGGCCATCACCTTGCCGGCAATGCTGCGGTCCCCGCCTCCGGAGCGGTTCGATCTTTTGTAGGGGCCGAACTTGTGGCCAGCCAGTACATAGGCATGTCCGATCACCGGAAACAGCGATTCAACAAAGCGGGCCTCGTGGCGCTCTACATGATAAAGACGCGGAGGTATGCCGCCATCCCACACAAGACAGACAGCGGGTTCTCCTGTCTGCGCAAACGGGCTGGTGCAGTACGCCGACGCAAGATGCCCTGTCACATGCGGGTAGCTCCTGTAAGGCAGGACTTCGCGACCGAGCATCAGGCCCGAGCCTTCGCACGCAGCCAGCAGACCACTGGCGTATGGCTCAAGATAGGGCGCCGCCGTGAGAGTGACAGGCTGGTTACCGCTGACGACACCGAACCGCGTCTGCGGGTCACCGGGCCAACCGTCGATGACGTACGCATCGATGTCCTTCGGACCAAGACCCTGCGCGGCCAAGGCGACGACAATGTCATCCAGATTGCCAATGTGCAGGTAGCGCGGATTGTTACCCCGCTTTTCCTGCTCGATACAGAACACAAGGCGCCCGTCCTCGACGAGGGCGATTGCCCCATCATGTGTCAATTTGATACCGCAGATGCGCATCGTGCCTCCGTCCTGTTGTTGCGCCCCGCCCCGGGTTCAAGGATCGAAGCGGTCGCGACTGCTACAGATCACTGGACTGCCCCCAATCGACATACGCGTTACGCCGGCCGCTACTGACGCTCGTTGCGTTTGCGTTGTCGCATTCCGGATCTGGAGCGATGCAGTATGCAGGCCAGGTGCAGGCTGTCAGAATCGCTTGACGCAGGAGGCCGATGCCGCTGCTGCAAAACCGCGTGGCGGATTGCGCACATCGGGAAGGTCGATTACGAACAGCGATGGGCGAGGTTGGCCAAAGCCCGTTTTCGATCTTTCGATCTGCTACCGTTCAGGCATCACAAATCAGTACTGGCGGCCGAAGCGGTCTTCGCCGATTGCGCGCGTTCACGAACAACGTGGATCATGCTGGCCTGGCGAGCGGCCGTCCACCTGTCGGCAGAATTTAGGCGGCATTGGAGCCTGCGCCCCCATCGCAGCAGCCTATGCTGACTGACAAAGAGCAATCCGAGCGGTTCACGGGGACCGCGCGGGAACTCGGGATGGACGAAAGTGGGGAGAGCTTCGAGAAGGCTATGAATGCGATTCTAGGCGACAATGATAAAAATAACTCAAGGCAAATCACCTAAACCATTGAAATTTCTGTTCATCTTTTGTTGTACACCTTGGGATCATATTGACCCACCATATGTTGGTTAAGTACGGTCATTTGAACTAACTGGCGAGGGTGCGTCCATGACGTCCAAGAAGCAAAGCGTCGAGTCTATGGACGCTCTCGGGCGTAGCATCGAAAAGAATCTTTCCCGAGAATTTGACCAGTTCTATATCGAGCAAGGTCTTGCTTCGGAACATAGCATCGCGGTCAAGAACGATTTCTTTCGCTCTCTCGATCTAAGCCGATTCAGCATTAGCGCAATTGGCGGCCGTCACACGACTGAGTGTGCATTCAGATCACCTTACAGAAGAAGAAGTAGCGAAGGTTCTAGACCTCGTTAACGAGGCTGAGCTACGGCGTGCGTAGCTGGCAAACAGGACCTGTGACGCGTTGCTCGTTCCGCTCCTCGCCGGCTCCTCTCAGGCGCAAGGCTTTCTGACGCTCGCGCCCGCCGCTGGGCCCACATGCAGCTGTGAGCTGCACTTCCATCCGGCCGGTTGCAGGAGACCAAGAGCGCCGATCCGGGCAAGCGCTGATGAACTGACGCCGGCTCCGTGAGACACCAAACGCACACAGGCAGACTCAACGAAGATCAAGTGGCGCGTCTCACGCCTGTCCTGCACGCCGGACTCAACTTCACCCGTCAGACCGGGCGTGACCGAAGCTCACGGTCACGATCTGCATAGTTCGGATTACATGGAGAAAACGCAGGAACAGATCTGCTTGCGTCGGGACAGGGTCTTTCCCCTCCGCTTGAGGTCGCTTGTTGCAGGCTCCCCGAACCATCGCATCTTCCTGAGTTCGCATCGAATTAGTTGATTATAGTCATCCATTTGTAGCGCTCCGGATGCGATGGATCACGCGCCAAGGGTCCTATCTGTTCGGGGGTATTATGCGAGTCAACATCAAAGACCGTGCTACGGACGCAAACGTTCGGCACGTGTATCACAGTGAGCCGCTGTACGTGGCTGCAGACAAAGTCCGGTTTCGACCAGTCACAAAACAGGGCGGCCTCGCCATCGCGCTGTCGACAGCAGCGTGGCTCGTCTGCAACCCGCTGCCGGCACAGGCAGCCAGCGTTCAGGACCAGAAAAGCGATCCGCGGGATGAGGCCGGCAAGCAAGCGTCCGCGAAAACAGGGTCGGCCCGGGGAACAGATCATCACCGGAAGAAAGCAGGCGCCGCGTCGACCTCGCGATTGCAGACCGGCGTTCAACGGCGCAAGGCGAATGAAGTTGCGGACAGTTACACGATTGAAAAGAAGCCCGATCCGTTCGCAAAATTCCAGAACCTCCGCGAAAAGGGACTGGTCGTCAGCATACCCGGGCCAGCCGATACAGTGGTTCAGGATGCCGGTGGCGTGAGATCTGCGCTGGCCGAAGTCGGCATCGGCTATCTGTTGTGGTCGCAGGTCACCTATACAAACAATCTTCTGCCGAATTCGGCCAGAAGCACCATCGCGAACCAGCTCTACAACGGGCAAAATCCGACGTTCAACACCGTAAACTACATGTGGGTGACCTATGATCTCAGTCGATATGGTATTCCAGACGGCCAGATCGTCGTGGGGGCCGAGGAGCAATCCTGGACATGGCAACCTGGCGGGCCGGATCGACTGGGCATCAACACGATTTCGTACTATCAGACTTTCTGGGACAGGAAGCTCGAACTCAAGGTCGGCTATCTCAGGAATTCACATGAATTCGCCGGCACGGTGGTTGGCGGAAATGCGGGATCAAATGTTTTCGGTCCCTCGTCGAGCATACTTTTCCAGGGAGGCCTGAGCGCCGCCCCGGCACCGACCCCGGCTCTCAACCTGAAGTACAATTTCGATGATCACCTGTACACCAAGGTGTCCTTCCAGCGTGCCGACAGTCCGGACGGGCTCTTTACCCAGATCACCGAGAACCCCACGGGCCTGAACTGGAGCACGACGCATGCCGGCGTTCTCTACCTTGATGAAACCGGCTATCTGAACAAGGCTGCTCCAGGCTCGCCGCAGACCTGGCTGAGGGCGGGGGCAGGTTACAACACCAGCAGCTACAAAAGTCTGGCGCTTCCAAATCAACAGAGAACCGATCCGAACACCTTCTATTACATCGCCGCGGACAGGCAGTTCCTGCAGACGAATGTTCAGGACTCGGCATCTCGTGGCATCTACGGCGGATTCTCGGTCATGGGAGCTCCTCCTGATCTGAATACGGTCAGCCAGTACTATGAGCTACGCTTTTATGTGAACGGACCTTTCGACTGGCGGCCGACCGACCAGATTTCCATCGTCGCGACTGACACGGTGTGGAGCAAGCTGGCGGTCGACGCCGCGCTGGCGAAAGGAAAGCTCGTTCATCGGGACAGTCAGGCAATCGCGGCCACTTACACCGCCCATCTCGCACCGGGAGTCTATACAAGCGTAGGACTGACCTACATCAACAATCCAACCAGCATCACGTACACCCCGCAGATCGGACATGCCCTGAATTTCTCCGTGTCAACGAACATCTTCTTCTAGGCGGGTACTTGTCGAACGGGCGCTGCCGATCAGGAGGCGATCGAGCGGCAGCGCCCGCTTCGGCAATGTGCTGCCGGGCCGTTGTGGTCAGTGCGGGAACTCGAAGGACCCGTAGCTACGCCGGAATGAAGTCGGGGAGCTCAGGCCGCGACGAGCTGCGGCACGATAGTGGTCCAAGATGATATGCTTGTCGACGACCTTGTACCCCGATGGTCTGGTGTTCTTGACGGCTTCGATCAGTTCCTCGAACTGCGTTAAGACCCTCGTTCAGTCATCAGTATCGAGCGGGTGACGTGATTTTCCCAAAAATGGAACTCTCCTCTTCCATTTTTGGGAAAATCATGATAGTATCCTTCCATGCTGGTAATCGGCACGGACATGGTTGAGCGCTATTTTTCCGAGCGCTCTGGTCATCGGGGCATCGACGCGGCGCGCGCTCAATACAGGGCATGGCTGGCGATTGCGGAGGCTTCGGACTGGCGGACGCCGCAGCAGGTGAAGCGATCGCATCCCAAGGCGAGCATCCTGAAAGGCGGACGTGTGGTGTTCAACATCAAGGCCAATGACTACCGCCTGATCGCCGTGGTTCAGTATCGTGATGGTGTATTGATGATCCGCTTTTTCGGCAGTCATGAAGACTATGACAAGGTGGACGCGGAGACGGTGTGATGAAGGCAACATTGATAATTATCCAGAACCAGGCCGATCATGAGGCGGCCAAGGCGCTTGTCGGCAAGCTGATGCAATCGAACGAGGCTGCCGATCGAGCGCGCATGGTAGCGCAAGCTCGCCTTATCGAGGCGTATGAACGCGCGCGCTGGCCGCGCAAAGCACCGCCGTTGCCGGATTTGCTGACCTATCTGGTGGAGCAACATGGTTTGACGCGCGCTGATCTTGTGCCGCTTCTGGGCACTGCGAGTCGCGTCAGTGAGGTCATGTCCGGCAAGCGCGAATTGAGCATGACGATGGTGAAGCGTCTGCGCGAACGTTTCCATATTCCGGCGGATTTGCTGATTTCCGCGAGTGGAAGTGTTGCGGCTTAGGTCAATCGGGACCATGACTTTCGTTACTTTTCGCGGATCAAGCGTGACGGAAGCCCTTCAACTCGACAAGCGAGGCCGTAGAGTTCGGAGCCAAGCAAGGCAGGACGTTTGCCGTCGATCCCGGCTGACACCTGATCCAGTAGGTCCTGGCGAGCCGACTCGCCAGTCGGCACATAGCCGTCAACGTCGTTTGCGAGGCTCTACAAGGACGCGAATGAATGAGAACAGAGCCAAGGCAGTCCTTCGGGTGTCGATCGCGGAACCCCACGAACTCGCTGACCATCGGCTCATCGAGAGGATCGAGGAGCCAGTGAAGTCCATGTTGGACAGCAAGACGGTCTATAGGGCCTCGTCCGTCAAGGCGATCATCATGGCTATCAAGGAGCGCGCCCTATCAGCCGATCCGTCACGGTCGATCGCGGACCATTTGTGGAACGCGGCACGCAGACTCTGTCCGCCAGTGCCGTGGCCGGCCATTATCGAGCTGATCTTGTCTGGAGACATTAGGGTCGAACTCCTTCGGGATGAGGGAAACGAACGGCGGAAGTGGGTCGCGCCTGTTGACGTCGGAGATTTCGTGACCGTTGTTCGGCTGGAGCAGGCCAAGCGTCCTGCCGTGCCAAGTGCCTGGATGACCAGAAGCCAGGCGGCTGAGATGCTCAATATTACCGAAAGTTCGGTCTGGAAGGTTGCTCGGGCGGGGTCCCTGGCGAGCAAGCGTGAAGGCCGTTCCGATGTGGCAACCACGGTTCGAAAGTACATCTTCCTTCCGGAAATGCTCGAGCGCTCGCCCTTCAATGTCGCGCATGAAGTGAGCCGCTGGCTAAGGTCGGTGGGCATCGAGCCGATCTCCGAATGGAGCAAAAGCGTCTTCCCAATCTATGATAGGGCCAGCTTTGAGCGTGTTCTCCCCTCGATGCCTCCCGCGCTCAAGGAGATCGACCTTCAGGAGAAGACGTCAAAGCGGGTGTCAACGGACGTGAAGTGGAAGGCCGTCGAGCAGGTCAAGACGGGGCTGAGTCCGTACTTCGTTTCCAGACGTCTCGGCGTCAGCGCGAAAGCCGTTACCGAATGGGTCGCGCACTTCGACGAGTATGGGGACGTATAGCATGCCGGCAAGCTCGAGGGCCATGAGGACTACATCCGTTCGGCGATCGAAGCCGATCCCTCCATAAGCGTGCACGCCTTTTGGCGGGCCTTCAAGAAGGACAGGGTCCAGGTCGGGTACACCATCTTGGCCATTTGTCGCGGATCTCGGATATCAGCGCGACGCTGCAGGGCGACTCGTCCTCAAACAGTGAAGCGATGTCCCGTTCTAAGCGAGGAGCGTCTATTGTCGATATTCACGTGATCGGCACCGGCGATCCGCGGCTTCGCGTTCATTCGGCATGTTCACGATTTCTTGGATCGGACAGCGAACTTCGTAACGAACTAACGGCAGCTCCCATCAGTCGAGCCACCAGAAGAAGCCTATTCGGCGTTTCGGTTCCCCCGGTCCTACGAAGACGAAATCTATTTCGATATCGGCGAGGCCCGCGCGCGACAACGTCGGCCTGTCGACAATGGTCCGCTTTTGAAGCGCGTGGAGAGCAAGCAATATCCGTCTATTGAGATCCCAGTTGTCGTAGCCGATGCTCGGCAGTGACCTGTCGAGGGTCTGTCGCGCGTTGCCACCGAGTGGCCTAGCGTTAATCGTCGCGCGCAGTTCGGGAAGTATCAAACCAACTAGATCCCAGCTCGCCTGGCTCGCCTCCTCTAGCGCGTGGACGAGGAGGTCGGATTCGATGTCGAGAACATCCTGTTCCGAGACGTCCCGCCGCAGCGAATTCCATCGCGTCGCCCAGTTTTTCGATGATCTTCCAAGCGCGAAGATGCTCCGCTCGAGATTGATCAATCGTACAATTGTCAGCACGTCGGCAAGGCCTGTTGCGTCTTTGAGCAGGTCGAGATCTAAAAGCACGTCCCGGGAATTCGCGACTGGTCGACGCCACGACTGATGGAGTTCGCCCTTGCGAGCAGCGTCGATCACAAATTGTACAGTCAACGCCGGAGCCACCTTCAGCATCTCGACGGCTCCCTCGCCGAGGTCGCGGCGCACGGCGACCTCAATAATCGTTGCCATCACTTCGGAGGTTTCACTGACAGCGAACAAGTGAGAGAGGTCTGGCCCAGCAAGATCGGCGACGGCACGCGCCGTTACCAGATCTGGACGCGCGGTCAGGATTCTCATCCGAAGAGGCGCTGTGGCGACGGAATTGACGATCTCATCGTCGGCGCGGGAAATGGTCCACTCGACGATCGGATCGCGCAATCGATCGAGCCGATTGCCATCCGCCGCGGCGAAGTTGACGACCTCCACCACTTCGGCAGCCGAAAGCCGTCCGAAGCGTTGCGCCATTTCGGAGACGTCGACCGCGGAATCCGCACCTTTCATATCGAGTAGGCGAAGCACGTCTAGGAATGATAGCGGCGGACAGATCGACAGGGAGTTCGTGTCGAACCCCAAGATGTCGTTCTTCAATATCGCTCCATCGTCCTCTTCGGGCACTTCATCGAAGACCTTGACTGCCGCCGCCATCGGAAGCGCCTGCGCCCTCTCCGAAACCAGGAAGGTCTCGACGAGCAGCCGAAAGCGATCCCGCGGATTCTTCATATCGCGCCCGTAGCGCCACAGGAATCGCCGGAGAGGAGTAACCTCACCGCCGCTCGCATCGTCGGTGGCAGTGTCGACCCATTCGGATCTAGCAACCCTCTCGCCAGTTTCAGGAAATGCCACTTGGACATCGTACCTTGCACTGCGTCGCGGGCGAGCGCCGAACTGCGCGGTTCGGAACGAAAACTCCATCCGCAAGCGGGGCCATTGCTGCGACCATACGGCGGCGATCGCCGCTTCGAGCGCCTCTGCTCCGGCGCTGGCGGTCAGAAACGTGGGCGAGTGCGAGTAGTACTGTCCGATGATCTCCGAGACCAGCTCCGCGCGGGATCTACGCTGCGACGAGGAAGTTGCCTCGATCCTCCAATCCGGCGTCAGCGGTTGCGAATAGAAACTCCGGCTGACGTGCCGCGGGTCCTGGAAGAATGAAAATAAACCCGACATGTCCGCTTGTGTGGCCAAAATCGACTCGTCCAACAAGAGAACATGGCTCCAAACGCAACCCGGTCGCGGCATCTCCGGGGCGGCCCAAGTTCGAATAAGCGCATAATGCCGCGACTCGACGAGAGGCAAACCAGTTACATAGCTCATTGCCGGGTCAAGCTTCACATCGCTGGCCAGGTCGCTCGCCGCGCCCAGATGATACATGTCCTGTGACGGCAAGCGGACCGTAGACGCAAGCTGTCTATGGCCTTCAGCGTAACCGAAGAGCGCGTGGTCGATCTTTCTGGGTATTCCTGTCGTCAATCGTTGCTTTCCAAACCGCTCAACCATCTCACCGGATGGGTCAGGTCATGTTCGGCCGCACCGTGACCGACGACACGGATTCGTTTGCTCGCCGGACGAATGGCCATAATTCGCTTGCGCTCCTCGTCGTCCCTCTCTCCCTTTTTGGGATACATGCCGCCTTGCGCCGAGACGCCGTACATCCGCACCGCATCAGCGATCTCACCGCCCCGCAAAAACTGGTCCAACAGCGGCATGCATTTCGCCAACCATTCTTCAGCAGACCTGTGTTTGGCTAGATCCCAAGCCGAGACGATGACGGCGATCCGGAACGGCCTTCTCGAGAAAGGATCTAAGCGGAGCGATTGGAGCAGATCGACCAGGCGCACCTGCACTGGGGCCTTCGCGGGCTCAAATGGGGGGTCTTCCGCCTTCAGAGGCTGCTGCCTTTCCGGAACCGTCTTAGCATCGCCTACCGCGGCTTGCGTTCCATTCTCATCCTCGTCCCCTTCTCCGTCATCATCGTCTTCATCGAGTTCCTCGTCATCGTCGTCGCCCAGCTTGGCCTTCACGTCCAAGATGGTGACATCGTCCATTTCATAGTTCGCGCTTACAAAAAGGAGCATGCCATCGGCTTTTTTGACAAGCTCGACAAAGTCCGGATCGCAATACCGCGTCGCGAACGCCGTCTGAAGGCTCTCGCCCGCGATATCCCTGAATTCCAGGGAAAATTCGGCGCCGCTCTCCTCATGGCGAAGATTTATTCTGACATCCTCCACCTCCTCGGATTTCGTCCGCTCTAGCCGCCAGCCATCGCTCCAGCGCTGCGCGATCTTCTCCAAGTATGCGAAATTGCCAGAGTGAAGTCCTTTGGCCAGTACCGTTGGGACCTCGCGGCTGTCGACCAAATGCCAAAGGGCAGCCGCAAAAGTCGATTTCCCTGCCTCGGACAATCCGAAAACCAAGTAGTTCTTGGAATCTCGCTCGTTCATGCCGTCACCATTTCGCCAGCAGACGGTCAATCTGCCTCGACGCATCGTGGACTGCCGGTTGCACTACGCTCGGAAGTGATGGCGGAGCCGTCCATCGCTCCAAGGTCTCACCTAAACCCAGATATCCGGTTTCGAGATGGGATTTTGGCAGCGCGCATACGCGATGGAAGCCGAATTCGATGCCGGCGGATTTGAACTCCTCAACGAGGCGAGCTTCGTAGTCGGCGAGGATCGCCGCGCTCTCCGCCGCCCGTTCGGGCCGGTTGGTCGCGTCGATCTTGGTCGCCAGCACTTCGATCGCGACGTCGTCGCGGAACGCACCGTTATCCCGAAGCGCGTAGATCATCTGTTTGAATTGGCGGCTATAGCCAGCATGCCGCTCCGGATTGGTCAGCTTTGCCGCATTGAGCACGAAGCACGCCCGATCTGCCAAACGCAGCTCAGCGAGTTCCTTGACGAGTGCGGTGTCCTGCCTCGCGGCTTGGTATGCCTCTCCCGATCTATCGGAGATGATGAGATGAGACACCGCTCGCCCGGTGTTGGGCCGAAGCGCCAAGTGAAAGAAGGCTGTCGGATCGTCCCTGCTGGTCCGGGGCGTCTTCGGGGATTTGCGTTCGGAATTTAGCAGTGCCAGATGATGGCGTCTCGCGAACCCTACCAGCGTTCGACTGCCTACGAAGTCGCGATCACCGATCGGCCCTTTACAAAGAGAAGCGTAAATGGCGGCGATCAACGTAGTCTTGCCGCTGCGTGGCTCTCCGATGACGCTCACCGTTCGGATGCGATGTCCGCGGGAGAAGGCCTCCAGATCTTCCATCTCCATCGTTTCGCCGGACGAGATGCCAACGGCGGGAACAGCGCGTTGAGGCTTCGGCCGTGGAGCCTCGGAAGCGACTTGAGAGGGCTGGGCCGATTTCCCAAAATGGGGGCACAGTTCGACCGGATCGTGCTTGAGATCGCAGGCCCCGGTTTCTGCGACCTTGCAACCTGGGCGTTGACACAGAACCGGCGCGGCGTTCATCAGATCGATCCGGCGTTCGTCATGGATACCCGTTCGCGGAATGCCTGTGTGGCCAGTTCGAGATGGGTCAGCTTCTCACCGGCAGCGTCCGGAGCCATTTTTGTAAACTGGTTGACCCAATCTCTGTCGGCGGAAGCAAGTCGCAGCGCGGTAAGCACTGGAAACACGTCGGGAGCACTATCCAACTTAAGTCGAGCGAGTTGAGAGGCGTCGAGGCCGGCCACGGCTTCCACCAACGACGTAGTCTCTTCGCCTTCCTTGCCGAGCGAGTGTTTGAGGATACCGTACGCCCCATAAGGTCCTGGCGAGAACTTGACCATGGCCCCCAGATCTACGCCGGAGACAAGGCCTACGCTTTTCTTCGAGATGCTGGTCCTCGGAATGTCGAGAGCGTTGCTCCAGTCTCCCACATGCCACCAAAGCATGTCGATTTCCTCTGCTAAGCGCAGGTTGTCCTGCCTCAACGCGAGGTAGGCGTCGCTGAGAGCGGTGACCGCCGCCTCGGAGCCGGTGCGCAGATCCTGTACCAAAGCTTCGGCCAACGCCGCCGTTCGAGGCGCGTCGAAGCCGTTCGTCATCTCGGTCTTCTTCGCCGAATGGTCGGCCGCCTTCGGAATGCCTATCTTCGCTGACGGTGCGGTCATCGCCGCCTTCTTGGATGACGCGGCGATGACATCCCGGGACCGCGTCACGAGTTCGCCATTGTCGAGCGCTGGTCGCTTCCCTGCATAAGACGAAGCGAGAGCAATCAGCGCGGTAGTGGTAGCCGTTTGCCCTTGCGCCACGAAGTGCCGTAGCACCAGCACCGCGATGCGACCTGCCTCCGCAGCGTCCTGGGCGACGAAAAAGTGAGGATCCGCATCGTGCAAGGGCTTCTGAAACCATTCGGCATAGACGGCCGCGTCGTACGGAAGATTAAATGCCAGTCTGCCCAGATCGACGATCTGGCCCCACGTGATGCTCTTTACGATCTGATCGAAGCCAGCTTTCCTCAAATCCACGACGGCACGATCGGTCGCAGGCTGTAGAAGTTTGTAGGACTCGATGAAGTTGAATTCCGCCATTACCGTCCCCCGTCGGCCAATATAGCATCGATCTCACGGTCCAGTTCGGCCAACTGTCCGCGCTGAGCGGCGCGACGGACCGCTGCGACCGCGACTTCGTAGTCCTTGAGTTCGTTGTCGCCGGTTTCGTCGAGCTTCATTTTGGCGATCAGACGCCGCTGCTCCGGCTCCTTCAGCCGAAAGATCTTGGTCGCCACCGTTCTGACGGTCACGGGCTTTGCGGGCTCGACCATCGGCAACTCCAGGGCCTGGGGTATGGCTTCCACGACTATATCCTCGTTCTTTTCGACCTTCGCCGGTTGTTTGGGGCGCTGCCATGCTGGCAGGTCGAAGAAGTTTTCCCGCACTTCGTTCTGGTGACGATCGGGTATCGCTATGAAATGATCGACTTCGTGGCCTCTTACCCAGACCTTGACCACCAGTTTGCGCTGTCCGTTGACGTCGGAAGTGGATGCGTCGATCCAATTGTAGCCGGGCTTCCATCCAGGTGCATCGCGTTCGGGCTGCAGCGCGCCAGCACGAATTCGGACGAAATACTTGTTCTCCTCGACACGTTCCGTGTGTTCGTGTCCGAACAGCTGCAACTGGACCACGCCGTTCATCCGATCTTCGAACGGCCCCCTATTCTTGATCCAATTGAATGGATGGTGGCACATGACGAGATGGGCCACGTTGTCGGCGCGCGTAATCTGCGCGGCGGCAGGATCGACGAGCATCGTGTTCTCCGCATCGCTCAGATCAGAAACGAGGACCGAATTGAAGCCCCAGAGCCGGAGAAGCGACCCGTCGTTCAGTTCGACATCGCGCGTCACGAAAGGCTTCGAGACGTTGGGGATGACCTTGCCGTCACGACCTCTGATGTTGTAGGGGCCGACCGCGCACAGCAGTTTCGCCGCGAAGTGCCGATTGTAATTCTCCAGCGGGCTAAAGAGGATCTGAGAGGACGACGGGTCATGCAACCACGTCCTGAGCTCATCGTCGATTGCCCCCGCTTTCGTCGCACGGAGATCCCGTCGCGCCGCCTTAAAACCGGGGCCGGCCTCCGCTTTGAGATCGACATCGTGGTTCCCCGGGATGGAGAGCACATTTTCGATCGCGCATTGCGCGGCCGGACACAGCTCCTTTTCCAACCAAGTGTAGGCGAAATCGTATTCTTCCTTCCGCCCCGCATACGCGATGTCGCCAGACAGGAGGATGATACCGGGAGGCCCGAGGCGGCCCCGCATGTACTTTACATCCTGTATAAGATCGTCCCGCAACCCGCGGTTTGGGTCGTCCGGCTCCCCTATCTCTCCGTGTTTGAAGTGGATGTCCGAAATGTGCAGCATAAGCATGTCGTTACAAGACCCTCAGGCTCTCTGGTGCGGCACGGGGAAACACGCCACCCTCACATTCGATATAAATGTTCCAGAGTCATCATGCCAGCGTGGAGGTTACAGCCCCTGCGAGGGCATGCGGCAGTGCAGCAAAGGCCGAAGAAAGCGTAAAGCCCTGGCGGGGTTGACCTCGATTGCTACGAATCGATGTTCGCGTGAATAAGTGAAGCTCCAGCACGATGGAGCGAAGCGTTGCCAAGCCAAGACTGGTCGACAAGGTCAGAAGCCGCCTTCCTGACGATTTTCCAGACGCCAGCTTGACGGAGCGCTGGCGGTGCTCACTCAGGAGAACAATCCCGCGCGGGCCAACCAATCCGCAAGTTCGTTTCGCGAATTGACGGCACACGTGCTCGAACTGATGGCACCCGATGCCGACGTGATGCGTTGCCAGTGATTCAAGCAGGATAAGAACGTTGAAGGTCCTACGTGCAGACAGCGGGCGCTGTACACTTGCCGTGGAGGGCTGACTGATGCATTCCTCAAAGGCAAGCTCGGCATCAAACCCGAAACGCTTCACTCTGGCCTGGGCCCCGCCTTCCAGGACCTAAACAAGCGGACCCACGTCCGACCAGAGACTGAATTAAAGACAGAGGAAGAAATCGATGAATTCGCGGAGAACGCGTTGGTCGCGCTTGACGATTTGTTCGAGACGATCGACGAGATGAAAGATCGTGTCGCCACCGCCTTATCGCGGGCGCTGAGCGGCGCCGCGACCAGCGCATCAATCAAACGATCGGTGAACTCGACGAAATCTCGGGTAGGTACGAGATTGGAGGCGTCCTGATCGACGATCCTGAGATATTGAGTGTGGAGGCGGATAGGATCCGGTGCCGCTTCACCGGATCAATCAGCGTTACGCGAATGGCCGGCGGCAAACATGACCCGGTGGATTTCAAGGAAAGCTTTCCCTTCGAATGCACGACCTCAGCGCCTGCGACGGCGCCGGAGGACTTCGATCTCGTTGATACGACTATAGAAGTCGACACTTCGTCGTGGAGGGAATGAGTCCAACGGAAATAGCGCCCAACCAGAGCAGTTGTCGCTCGCGCGCAGCCCAAGTCGTAAAGTGCAGCATTCTCTCGAGCGTCCCGAAATAGGCTAACTCGACATCATGCTTCTGTTCGCAAACCGATCAGAGGTTGTAGGCGCACCTAAGCCTAATCGACTCATTCTTATTGCGCCTCCGACTCGTTCTTTCGGAGGCGGCATAACGAAGCCGGAGTGCCGCGCGAGCTTCGAGCTCATGGGCTTTTGGATCACGCGACTAATGGACGGGCCCCCCGACCGAAGCCTTAGTCCCCTGGATCAGGAAGAATGTCGAACTCCAGGCAACTTGTACTGAAGCATCTCCGCCAGCGTTCGGCGCCGCTCGATCAGGTGCTCGACCAGCGAGAGAACAATTCTATGGAATTGGTTGCCTTCAGGGGCATCAAAAGAAAATAAATCTCTTCGGGCGCCAACGCCCGGTAGCAGAAAGAGCCATGCACCTACCGCCCCACTCTTAAGCCGTGATCGCCCCGGTTTAAGTGTGTCGGCATAAGCTGTACGGCAGGAGTGCCCTGATGGCGTACCATTCAGGGTCGGCAATCGTGGGGTTGTCCGGGCATCCGAAAGAGAAGGCAGGCCTGTACCGGAAACAAGTTCCCGATTCCTGACTGGAGGATTCGCCGGCTGTCTGGCCGGCCATCCGACCGGCAGATTTATGGCTTCACGGTCTGCATCGCAGCACCACACCGGCCCGGGCCGATTATTCGTGCAAGGCGGGCAAGGCCTTCCTCCAGGGATCCGGGCGAAACGTCGGCAAGAGAAACCCGAATTCCGTCCAGACCATTCGCATTTTCGACTGCGAATTCAGAGCCGCTTCGTATCAGCACGCCCTCCATTCGGGCCTGGTCGACAAGTTCATCACCTGAAAGGACATCGCTCTTCAACCAGACATGCAATGCGCCAATGCAGGAAGTGGAGATCCCGGGCATCAGCTTCACCACAAGTTCGCGTCGTCGTCCTGCTTCGAGGCGTATTGCCTGAAGCAGATCGTCAGCTGCGCCCTCCAGAATGGCACGGGTGGCCATGGCGGCGGAAGGAACGGACGCGTACCACATTGCCATCGCGCCAAATCGCGACATGACCTGCTCGATTGCGGCCCTGTCAGGTGCGACGACATATGCGATCCGCGCACCGACGAAAAAGCACTTCGACAATCCCATCACGGTCCATGAAATATCCGGAGCAATGTCGGAAAAGCCCGGCGGGAAATCTTCGCGAACGAGGCCCTGCGGGTCGTCCTCGAGGATCACCACCTCATGGCGGCGCGCGATTTCCGCGATCTGCGCCCGCCTGCCCGATGGAATTGTGCATGCGGTCGGATTTTGCGCATTCGGCACACAGTAGAGGAGTTTGGGCCGGTGAACATGACACGCCGCGTCAAACGCTTCAGGAATCAGCCCGTCGGCGTCGAGTGAAACCGGCACGAGGCGAATTCCAAGGATGTTCGCCGCGTCGCGTACCTGGGAGTAGGTAGACGCTTCAACCGCAATCGAGTTGCCCCGCCCGACCAGCGTCTCGAGAAGGATCAGCAACACGTTCCAGGTGCCGTTCGCCAGGAATAACCTGTCGGTCGGGATCAGGCCCCTATTGCCCCTGGCAAGGTATCTTTGCGCCGCAAGCAGATCGTCGCGGCTGCCGAGCCGCCGATGATGACGCATCTCGTCTGCACCGTCCCAACTTTTTGCCAGCGACAGTAATGTCCTTCGCAGGTACTCGTCCGCCCCCGCTACGCTGGGAGAGGTAATACGCCTAAGATCAATCATGTTCATGTTTCCCGCGCCTCGGTTGCGACCGGAACGATGGCGGCATCAGGTATCTGCCGGAGCGGTCTCACCCCGGCTGTTTCAGTCGAGATTCAGCGATGCGAACCCTCCGCCGGTCGCGGCGGTACGCCGTCCCTGATAGCCTGCAGTGCGTCCTTCAGGGCTGCCAGTTGCCGGTTGAGATCGGCCAGTGCCCTGGCCGTGGCGCCGGCGCCCATCTCACCGACAAAGAAAAAGTGCCCTCCGTCGACGGTACGGTTCATGCCCTTCGGCCACTCCCCGGCCAGCGCGCGCAGCCTGGTCCAGCTCTCGCACGGCAACCGGTTCAGGTCAGCTCCTGCCAGATGGTTGCGCAACAGGCCCATCAGACCAATGGCGCTCCATATCGCAGCGTCCGCCAAAGCGTGCTCCGCATCGCTCGAAGCCGTCGGCGAGATCGTTGCGCATAGCGGCGCCTGCTCGAAGGCGAAGGCCTGCGAGTCTGCGAGGGCCGCTTCAACGCTCGTGAACCGTCCATCCACACCGAGGCGATCGACCTCGCCGCGAAGCATGAGCGGGCCCTCGCCGTGATAGTGGATGCTGTGCGTTTCCGCGCTGATGATCGTGCGGCCGGCCAGCCGGTTGACCTCTTCAAGGCCGGCGATCGTGCTGTCGTGGTACAGGCTGGAATCCCACAGACCGTCTGCCCGGACCGGCTCGCCCTGCGCCAGACGGGGCGAAAGGCCGGGCCATGGCGGGCGCGCGCAAAGCGACACAAAGCCGGTCACGGGGACACCGCGCTCCATCAGGGCACCGTTGAGACGCAGCACGCCCTTGCCAGCCATGCTCCAGCCGGCGAGCAGCACCGGGCGCCGGCCAACCATATTCGCCGTGATTTCCGCGACACCTGCCGCCCATCGCGATAGCGTCATCAAGGGATCCGGCCTTGAAAACACCGGGTGGCTGGTCGGATAGGAAATGGCGAGCAGCGCCAGTCCACAGGCTTCGAGATGGTGGTCCAGAAAATCCTCTCGCCGCGCTCCGGGATGACCATAGGCCACGCGCGCCAGGTGCGCTCCTCCTGGCAGGAACAGCACGACGGGCCCGCCGGGTTCGAGGCGGGCATGCACCAGGAACTCGCCTGCTGCGTTCGCAACGAGCTGTTCCCGGTCGAAGGGCGGCGATCGCTCCCCTGCCCTTCGTTCGAGCCCAGACAAGGTCATGAAAGGTCCTCCCGGGATGCAGTCGCATGCTCTGACGCCAGCCCGGCCTTGCCGGCGATGTTGCGATCGCTCGCGCAGGCATCAGTCATCGGAGCTCTCGCCGGTCAGAGCGATCCAGTGCGGGCGGGCCAGTGGATGATCGCGCAGGATCGCCTGCCGACCTTCATCGAGGCGCGCCAGATGACACCGGCGCTGGCGCTCGCTGCGCCAGACGGCGAGCTTCTCCAGGTAGGCTGCGCCTCCTTCGAGCAGGGTGAGCAGATAGCTCGCATCTTTTGTCGAAGTCTGACGCCGGTTACCGACGCGGACGTAGACAGGTGAAGTATGGGCACCGATGTCGATGGGATGTTGCGTATGCAACCTGCCGCGACCGAAGCAACGCGCCGCAATCCATGAGCTGCGGTCGATGGTAACTGTTGCATCAAGGCTAGCCGAAAGTCCGTCAGCACCTGCTTTCGCGCTGGCGACGACCTCGCCGTTCTGTACGAGGTCGATGACTTCAAATGGCTGGGCCGAACGGGCCTGCGCCGTGATACGTACCTGTCCGCCCCCCTCGGCCAACTGAATCTCTTCGCCCGGCATCCTGCCGTCGACGTCCAGTTCCAGCATCGGGCCGGTGGAGACAAAGGTATGTCCATGGGCAATGGCGCTACACCATCTTGCGTAATCGAATTGCGCCCTATCGCCAAGAAAAGCATAGGTGCGCAGCGCGCCCAGCGCGGTACCACTGGACATCTTGTCGGTACCTCCGACGGCTGGCAGGCGGTAGCCCGCATTGAGGTAGGCGTACCATTGCCGGACGCCGGGACAGTCAAACGGCGTCTCTCCCCAATGGCCGTCGATGTGGAGATGGGCGGTGAAGTCGAAGTTGAACCATCTGACTTCCACAGCGTCGATCAACCCGAGCGCAATGGCCGCGGTCGCCTCCGCATGCGGCGTAGGGATCAGCTGGTTGAACACGAGGCCGCCCTGCATCTTGCAGGCCGCACACCAGTCGACAAGGCTGACGTCTTCCCAACCGCCGATATCATCCCGCTCCGCCCCGCCGCTCGACAGCGGCAGGATAGGTTCCTTCAGGTTCAGCAAGAAAACGTCGCCCATCATGTGATGGCGATTTTCGCTGTCGATGCGCACGATTCGATCGGACAAGCCGCTGTTGTATTCGCGCGCGATGCCGTGCCCGACACCTGTGAAAGCGCGCCCCCATTGAGCGGCCAGAAGGTTGGTGACGTTGACGTCTTCCGCCGCGCTCTCCAGCGTCGCCGTGACCGGGTCAAGAAAGTGGACATGGACATCGCCGCAATACCAGCCCCGCCGGCGGATATCGCTCCACCGCTCGAGCTCGAAGAGCAGTTCGGTTTGGCCTTGCCGGATCTCGAGAGCTGTGCGTATGACCTTGTATTCAAAGCCGTGAACGATTTCTGCGGCGACCTTTCCAACGGGCAGCACGATTTCGAAACGGCCCGGAACGTAGGCGTAACTCATGCTGCCCAGTTCGAGATCGCCACCGACGTGCTGGCCCCAGGCATCGTCGACAAACGCGGTATGAGCGAGCGGTGGCAAATACTCGCCATGGGCGCCGCGGAAGTGAACGCGTGAGGGCAGCTCCTGGCCGTCGCTGGCGTCGACGACCCGCACCTTGAGCCGTACCCGGTCGTGAGCGGCCAGCCTGACGGGTGAGTTGTTCTTGAGAATATCCTGCCAGCGAAAGCTGAGCAGCGAACTCCCCCTGCGCAGGAGCAGGCGAGCCTGCTGCGCTGCTGTAATTTCGGCATGGACCAGCGAGGCAGGCTGCTTCGTCACCGGGGCTCCCCAGCCCTTGACCGGAGCCGCCAGCCACTCGTCGAGCGATTGCGGCGGCAAGGCCGAGCATCGGGTAATCGTCCCCAGATCAACGGCCAGAGCCAGCTCTTGCGGGGCAAAACCATCGACCGGGACAAACCGAAGACCCGGCGTGCAGTCATCCGCACAAGCCTCGCTGAGCTTCGTACCAGGCAGGGCGGCAAGGTCGATGATCACGCCTTCCCGCGGCCCGCGGCGCAGCGGATTGGCTGAATCGATCGAGAGTGTGATGCCTGCAACGAAAACCACATCGGCATGTCGGGCCGTCAAGCCGATCGCAACGATCTCTTTCATCGGCGAAGGGTTTTCGAGCGCCATCAACCAGCAGGTCTGGCGGCTGTCTGCTGGCCCGGTCGTGATGCCGGTGAAGCGGGCGCGGCTGTCGAGCGGTCCGTCCTGACGCTCCGTGCCCCGGTGCACCGGCTGGTAGGCGGTATGAGGCAGTGCGGCATAAGCTTGCGTGCCGAGTGTCCCCTGCCGCCCCGCGATTTCAAATCCTCGTCGCACGGGAATTTGCGCGCGTCCGCCATCGGCGAACTGGATCGTATAGGTCGCCAGCAGTTCTCCGGTCTTTGCATCCGACCGCTCGAGGTCAGTAAAATGAGCAACCAGAATGCCGGCAGCGCGCTGCGGCCGGTGCAAGTGGATTGTCGCCTGCTGCGCGAGGAGGCCAGCCTGGTCAGTCAATGCAAGCCAGCGGCACCCGCCGTTGAGCGCGGGATCGACGAGGTCAAACGGAATGCCATAAAAGTACTGATGGCCCGCCAGGAAGCCTTCGAGGTCGGCGCCGCCACCGGACGGCCATTGCCGCACCGCGGGTCCCCTCTCGCTCCAGCGCCACCGGCCGTCCGCGGCCTGTTGCGGTCCAGCATTCGCATGCGGGCCCAGATCGACCGGAATAAAGCGGCGAGCGCCCGTTGCGGAAATCTCAAGGTCAGGCTGAACAGGCTTCATTTCGCCAGGATCGATTGCCGGCAAAAGAGGCCGTCGCATTGGGGCACGCATGAACGGTAGAGTCGCGGACAACCGCACCGGCCATTCTCAGTGTGGCAGCAGCGCATCGACGTCCTTCCCGAGGCTTGAGAGCGCCGCGGCCGGATCCTGCTTCTGCGAGACCACGAGATAGCAGTGATCCTCGATGGCCTTGATGATCCTGGAATTGTTCTCGCCCGGGAACGAGAACCAGCCTGTCATCATCGCAATACGCTGACTGGCGATGCGATGCTCCGGGTGGGCGTCGAAGAACCTGCCGAGTCCGGCAGGATCGCTGATCGCGGCGAGATTCACCGGCACGTAGCCGGTCGCCTCGACCATGATGGTCTGACCGGCCGGTCCGACTGCGAATTTGATGTAGTCCCAGCACGCCTTCTGCCTGTCGGGATCGTCAGTCAGCATGACAATGCCGTTGCCGCCGGCCGGAAGTCTGTCTGCCGTCGAAGAGACCGGCAATGATCCAACCTTCAGCCGGAAATTGCCGGCGGCTGACTGCTGGAAGCCGGTCAACAAACTGCTTGCGGTGAACAGGATACCGAGCTTTCCCGCCCGGAACGCCTGCCGGGCCTGCTCTGTATTGAGCGCCGGCTGGCCCTCCTTTCCCAGACGTTGCAACAGCTGCAGCGCCTGAAGGCCGGCCGGGCCGTCGAAGGTGATCCTAGTTTCGTCCTCGCTCATCATGCGGCCGCCGAAGGCGCCCACCAGCGTCTGGAACGACCAGCCGTTGTTGGTGTATTCGACATAGAGGCCGCCGGTCCCCTCGCCGAGGGCGTTGATTTTCCTGCCGAGCGCGATCACGCCATCCCAGTCGTCAGGCAGGTTGTCAGGATCCCCGCCGGCCTGCTTCACGAGATCCATGTTGTAGAAGAGCACGGGAACGGAAATTGCGAACGGCAGGGCGCAGGTTTTGCCGCCGTATGACGCAAACGATGTCACTTCTTGCGGAACGCCGATCGTGTTCCACGCCGGATCGCCTGCGATGAAGCGATCAAGCGGCACCGCTATCCCGCGATCAGCCAAGGGCCGGATCTGGTTCAGGCCCTGGTGGGAAATGTCGGGCAGCTGCTTCGTTATGTTCTGCCGCAAGGTCTGCTGGACGAGGCCGTCATAGTCGACGGCTGGGCTGTCGAGAACGACCCTGATATCGGGACGGGTCTCCATGAAACGCTGCGCAAGCGACTGATACAGACCCCTGGCGGGGGCGGACGCATAGGAAAGGCGGATCGTCGTCTGCGGAAGCGCGGCGGCGCCAAGGATCGGCGTTGCGGCCGCAGCGCTTGCCGTCGACAGGAACGTCCTGCGTGAAAGAAGCATCGATCGTCTCCGTTGGCCTATTGTTTGACGGCCCCGCCGGTCAGCCCCTCGACGAACCAGCGCTGCGCGGCAAGAAAGGCGATGACGAGGGGCAACACGACGAGAGTGGATGCGGCCATGAGAGGACCGTAGTCATTGCCGGCCTCCCCGTTCCGGAAGGCCACAATGCCGAGCGGCGGCGGCATCAGCGACTGGTCGCGCACTGCGATCAGCGGCCAGAAAAGATCGTTCCAGTGACCGACCACCGAAAAGATCGAGAAGGCGATGATTGCCGGCAGCGCCATCGGCACCATGATCCTCCAGACGATGGCAAGTTCAGAAAGACCATCGAGCCGCGCGGCGTGGACCACGTCATCAGGAACGGTCCTGAAGAACTGCCGGAGCAGGAAGATGCCGAAGGGCGAGACCATGTATGGGAAGACGAGCGCCGCGTAGGTGTTGAGGATGCCGAGCTGGTAGGCGAGGACGAAAAGCGGCAGCGAGAGCACCTGTTGCGGCAGGAGCAGGCCGATCATCACCATGCCGAACAGCAGATCGCGGCCGGGAAAGCGAAGCTTGGCGAGCGCATATGCGCAAGGGGCGCATACGATAATCTGGAGCGACAGGATGAAGGCGCAGACGATCAGGCCGTTGCCCATGTAGCGCGGCAGCGGCGCCTCGGTGAGCGCCCTCGTGTAATTCTCGACGCCATAGAATTGCGCCGGCCAGAACGATGCGCGGAAGATTTCGCCCGGCGGCTTGATCGACAGCGATACCATCCAGACAAAAGGAGCGATCATCACCGCTCCGGTGACAAGCAGCACGGCATGTCGAAGAGCCGCGGCACCCGGCGACAGGTGGCTGGTGGATGTGACGCCGCTCATTGACAGGATACCGCGCCGTCCATGGCGCTGGCCTTGCCCATGGCGAGCGTCACGAGCCGGGCAGGAAGGACAACGGCAGCCGTAGCCCGTTCTGATACCCTCGATACATGTGTGGCCATCGCCATTACCCGATCGTCAAGCGCTTGCAGAGCACGGTCTTGCGTTCCCTCTTCCGTTGAGCGCGTCGCCGTTGTGCGTGAGCACACACACCTGAATTGCTACAGGCGGATGACTGACATCGAATAAGTCGATCAATCGTCGCGCAAATGCGATGCTTCGCGGGCTGACCCTCGACTTTCAGCAATGGATTCAGATGCACAGATCAGGCATTCGTCTTGGCGACAGAGAACGCTCGGATTATGGTAGGATCTCCCGTCAGGACCACAAAACGCCGAATGGCTGCGGCAAATGGATTGCTGTGCCCCATAAGATCGCACATCGAGAGAATCGTATCCGGGGTAAAGTAACGAACACGATGTGGTCTTTGCGAGATGGACGTATCTTCCGCGACTTGCTCCCGCATAATTGGAATGCGCGTGTCGAGCGCACAGTTCAAATCGTGAAGTGAGAAAACTCGCCGGCACGAGGTCGGTCGCGCGCCGTAGCTCTGGCGCCACCGCGACTGGAGTAATTTGGCTTCTCATTGCGGCGACGGTATCGAACAGAAATTCGATGCCGTCCGCATTCAAGTCCACGACGAAGGTCGGGATGGCTACCTGTGCCGCACTGATCTATTGGAATCTGCGCCGCTCGATGGCGTCATTGGACGAACAATCGTGTCGGCCTGCCTCATCGGGGCTCTGGTCTACTTTGACGTCGAACAAAGTATTGACGTGCTCACTGTGGATTGTGGAAAAATCAACGTTTTCGGCATTGCGGTATTCGCGTAATAGTTGATGTAGTATTGAATGACTACTATAAGATTTTATGGGCACTGGGCAACAAGAAGACGCAGTCGTCACCATCCGGCTCTTGGCTAAGGGGATCGTCGAGATAGCTCGGCGGATCAACGATGGTGCCATCGTTCGGCAAGACGATATGCCGAACTCGCTGCGATCCGGGCTTGAGCGTCTATCACGGCACTGCCTTGTGGAAGGCATTGCCGACCATGGCGCGAATGTCCACGTCTTGATGGACCTGGCCACAATCCCGATCGGCGAATGGGGCATACCATGCCTTTCGGGGGATTTCCCCTATGTTCGAGCAGTCCTCATCGACCGTGACCTCGGTATCCCGAGCAGCGATTGCTTCGAGATAGGCTCCATCTCGACTGCTGAGGACGCCTATGAGGATATCCATCACCGCCAGTTGCGCGAAGCCGTCCGGTCCCACGGCAAGCGAGCCGACGAGGTCTACACGTTGGTCCGCGAGCGCCTCGTGCGAAATCCGGTCGATAATCAGAAGCACTTGATGGCGTTCCTTCTCGATAGTGGGCTCGCGAAGATGGCCGACGTCTTCCGCGGATGGATGCGGCCGATTCCCCTCTCATCGCGGTTTCCGGATGGAAAGACCAGGACTTGCGCGGGATGCGGTTCACTTCTTTATCCGACGCGGGACACCCGGAGGTTTCCCGTCGGACGGTGCAGGATTCGCGCCTGCACGGAAGTCCGGCCGACGCCTCTCGAAGGCATGGTCATCGACGATCCGCAGGAATGGCGGGTCGCGGCAGGAGACATCCTCGCGAGTTGGGTCGGTCCCGGCCTGCCGGAGATCCGGCTGCATGACGAACTCAAGGGGAGCGGAATTCCTGTTCGGCTTTATCCGGGCCAGGACGCCGTTGACGTCGGCATCCCATATGAACTCGGGATCGACGTCAAATCCTATTCGTGTCCGGTCACGCTCGGTGAGCGGCTGACCCGCTCGATCGGTGGCTTGGCCCAGTTCGACCGCCGCATCGTTGCAGTTCCCGATGCGAAGGTCAGGCGTCACGCAGGATACCTTTCGGACCTTCGCACCCATTACCGGGGAGAGCAGGACGTCGAATTCCGTACGATCTCCGAGACGCTCAAGGCGCTTTCCGCATGAGGAAGCCGCCCGACGATTTCGATCACGCGCTTCGCGTCCAGTGGGTTTGCGCAGCGCTACATGCCTTTCTCGGGAAGCATGAACTGGCCGGGGCGCCCGCGCTGTTATCGGGGTACCGATCCGTCCTGAGGCATCCAGCGGTCGCTCGGATCGCGCAGGCCGCATTCCAATTGCGGCAAATGGGCGTGAGCCTCGTTTCGGACGCAGCGTTGCGCGACGCGATCACGGACTGGTCGAACTGGGAGGTCGAGAATCGCGGAAAGGGCGACTACGTCGAGCCGCCGTTCAAGATCGATCTCGACGCACGAATGTCGTTTCATCTGCGCGTGCGGACTGACGATCCGGGATACGTCGCGATGGTGAAGGCCCTGACGAGGCCTCTGCCCGACAAGTTGTGGAACATCCCCCAGGTCGACGTTTCGCGTCCTTTCCGGGTGCCGATGGACATCTCAGGACTCGGCGAACCCCTTGTCGTCGATGCCACCGACCTCGATGGTAAGCTTCCTGACACGCCGCGCCGTGATTTCGTGCGCGACCGCGACGGCGGGATCGCGATCTCGTTCGTCGAGATCGAGCGCATCGCCGAAGAACTGGATGACATCGATACGGCATCCCCAGAGCGAATTCCCGGGAATTTCCGGGCGCGCCTTCGCGACGACGCCGGGAATCCCATCTTCACGCTCCTTTCGCCGAACGGCGGCTCGTTGTCCGCAACGGACCAGGTGGAACTGTCAGGCGTGAAGCACATGATCGGTCTTCCTGGAGCGGGAAAATCGACGCTGATCCTGCTCATGGTCGTCGCGCTGGCGCGGCGCGGATTGCGCATCGTCCTCCTGCTGCCATCGATCGAGGCGTCGCTCAACTATGTTGCCGAACTCGAGCGATACGGCATCGAACCGGCGCTCGTCGTCGGTCAGTCGGCGGACTCGCGCCAGCGACATGCCAGAAAGCTCGCCGAACGCATCGCTGCGGGAGACGATACTGGGGGTATGGGTCGGACCGCTCCAGGAGCAGAGCTTCTGTCGGTGAATTGCGCGCTCGCGGGTTTTCTCTCTGATCCCGATCCGCACGTTCAGTTTCCCCACATGAGACCGCCGTGCCGTGATCTGAGGCAACGACGCCTGAAGAAGGACGGCAGCGAAGCCCATGGCGACAGCAGCAAACTCTGCGCTCTCGCATCGGTTTGCGGCCGCCAAAAATCCGCCCGTGATCTTTCCGACCCCGATCACAACGTCTGGATCGGGCACGTGATTTCAACCGACGTGCAGACGTCCCCTCATTTCGCCAACGAACAGATTCGGTACTTCGAGGCCATCGCGCGTTCCGCCGATCTCGTGATCGTGGACGAGGCGGACGGGGCGCAGGCCGCACTCGACGGTCACGCGCTGGCGGAACTGGACCTCACCGGAAGCGCAGAATCTTACGAAGCCGCGCTGCTGCGTGACCTTATGGTTCCGGTGGCCACCGGACGAAACCAGGGTGGCAATTCGTCGGTGCAGAACTACGCCTATGCGAGCCAAGAATTCACCAAGCTCAACCGGGCCGTGGTCAGTCATTTGCTGGAGGATCGCCGCGGTCCGCAGCATCTCCACAAATTCCAGGACACATTCGTTACGGGCAACACCGTTCTGGCGGCGCTCTACGAACCGGAGAACGATGACGCGCAATCTCCCTTTGAGACCATCCGCCCGCTTTGGGACGGTCTCGTGCGGCGCGTCATGGCGGAGCGCGGCGGCTACAACGCGACCGCTGAGGATGACGACGAGAACGAAATCGTCGAGCTTGACGGAATAAACGTCGCAGCGATCGCGCGTTCGGCAGGAAAGCCGGAAGCCGACGTCGACCGCCTTCTTCACGAAATCATGTCGGGCATGAACCGATGGTTTGGGGCTACGGCCGTCCTCATGCGGGAAGAAGCGGCCGAACGGGTGAACAAGGCCTTCTTCCAGCTCTTTCCGCCCGTGGAGACGCTCGATCCCGAAACCGCGCGGGCGTATTTCGGGTTCCTGCTCGAGGTCACGGCCGTCGTATTCCAATTCCTAACTCTCATTCCGATGCAACAGGCGATGATCGCCGAAGGCGTGCACTCGCGTCGGATATTCGGGTCCGGGGTCTCGAACGATCTTGCCAAGTTCGTGCCGGAGGCGTTGGTCGGACGTCTATCGGGCATCAAGGTGTACTTCCAGCAGGGGTCTAAGGGCTGGACCCTTAAACTGAAATACGTGTCGTTCGCCTCTGCGCCCCGCCTTTTGCTTTACCGACTTGCGACGCTGCTCGAGGATGAAGGCGGTAAAGGCCCGGCCGTGCTGTTGGCGTCGGCAACGAGCTTTCTTCATGACAGTCCGAGTTACCACATTCCGGTCGGTCCGCATTTCGTCCTTCGCCGCGAAAACGAAATGGGCGCTTGGAACCGGAGCGAATACATCTTTTCGCCGGTGCCCGACCCGCTCGACCCGCGCAAGAACATCCGCCTGAGCGGTGCCTTCGAGGATCGTGATCGCGGCATCAAAGCCATCATTGATCATTACTTTTCCGGGGACACGCCGTTGGTGTCCCGTATGCGCGAGGATTTCGATCCGGGGCGCAGGGTCGCCCTGGTGGTCAATTCCTATGACCAGGTGCGGATGATCAAGGAGCATGTTCGCAAGAACCATGGTCCCTTCGCCCGTCGCCTCATCGGGGTCATGGACCAGGCTGAAGACATTCCCGGATCTGAACTCGGGGAATGGGTGACCGCATCCCAAGTCGAGGCGTTGGGGGCGCGGGACGATTGGGACGCCGTGGTCTTTCCGATGAGGGCTATCGGTCGAGGGGTGAACATCGTCTACCCCGACGGCCCGCGAAAACGCGACGCGGTCATCGGAACCGTCGTCTTCCTGATGCGCCCTCACCCGTCGATCGACAGCCTCGGATTTACCGCGGGCCTTGCCGGGCGCAATGCGCTGGATTTCGACATGGCGACCATCGACCGACAGGGCGGGATAGATGACGTCATCGGGGCGTGGCGCGCAAGCAGAAGCAATTCGCTCGACCTCATGAGGCGATTGCTGCGCTACCCCGTTCAGGTCGGAAGACTTGGAAAGTTTCTGATCAATCCATTTACCGCGGACATCATGGTGGATGTTCTGCAGACCATCGGCCGAGCCATGCGCAACGGCTGCCGGACGCGGGTGATCTTCGTTGATGAAGCCTGGGCTCCGATGTCGGCGAAGGGTAAGCCGGACAATCGTTACAGCAGCATGCTCGTGTGCATGCAGGATGTCCTGCGGAAATGCTTTGACGATGCCGACCCGGTTCGAAGAGAAACTTACCGACTGCTTTACGAACCATTTTTGCAGCCGCTTTCTCGTTGCACCAACCTGATTTTCCCGACCGAAAAAACGAAGAAATGACGTCAGAAAATATCAACGACACTAACTGGCGCCGCCGACGCGTCAGACAGGAAACGTTCATTACAGGCCTTTCCTGGCGCGGCCACGAAGGCGACGAAGCCCGTTCGATCTCGCTGAAATGGACCAAGTCCGCAAGCGGGCTATTGTCGGGCGTGCTGCAGGACGGCATCGGAAGCGGGAAGGACAACGGAAAGAACCTGCCCTATGCATCCCTGCGCTCGGTCATCGAGGCCCGCGTTCCTGGGATTTCGGCGGTGCGGTCCGACCTCGGAAAACCGTGGACGGATGTTGAACCCCGGCCCTTCTTGCGGGCATTCGGTCAAAAGGAAGACGGCTCCGACGTCGTGCGCAGCGTGTCGGGTGCCGTTGCCCAATGGACCAGTGACGTCCTGTTCGGGTGGGCTGACAGGCTGGACATAGGTACCGAAAGGATCGATCGAATCCGCACACTCAGTCTTGAAGGGCGGATCGTCGAACCTTCGGAGGCAAACCTTCTGTCGATCCCTCCCGGAACGGTGAACGCACACGAGAACTTCGCGGATGTCCGGGACGCTGTGATTTCGCTCCTGATCGCTGCACTCGAGGGCCAGGAACTGTTCGAGGGTCTCGGCCCGGTGCACCGCGTGATCGCGTCCGGTATGAACGGCAATGCCGTCGAGTTCGAGACCTGGCCTGTCGCGGCCCGCAACGGCTCGTTCTCAATGACGTGCACGATCACCGTGGAGACGCTGCCGTGGTCGGTCGAACCCTACGTCATCGTCAACGCGGGAAAGCGCATCTGGATGGATCGTTTCCCGCGGCCGGGCGAGCTATTCGGAAGGAAGCGCGTCACGACCCGCATGATGGTGCGAGGCGACCGCAGGCTCTCGATCGCGTACGAGATGGGCCTCAAGGCCGGAATTCCGGACAGTGACGGCATCGAGGATCCGGCGTTGCTGGCGGCGGTCCTCCAGAACGGTGTCGATCTCGGGAGTGGCATCCCGGAGGTTGCGGGTCGCATGAGTGCGGACGGCAATGCATTCCTGGCAGTTCCCTACAGCACGACGTTTGGGCGGACCAGAGTGCCGCGCGGCGCCACCGCGCAGGATCATGTAGATCTGGTCGCCCGGGTCGCGAGCCTGACGGAAAGGTTCGGCTTTTCGAGACTGCCGTTCGAGCCCGTTTCCGGTATCGGCGATCATGAGGAGTACCACAAGGCTCTTAAATCCGAGATGCTGCTGCATCATGCGGCACGCGATCTTCGGCTAAACGACATTTCCGACGACCGCGTCACCGCGCTTTTCGAGGAGGTGATCGGCGAGAAGCCCGGCAGGAAAATCAGGTCCGATGAGGTCATGGCGACGGGAAGTCTGATCGCGACGGTCAGGAGCGCCAACGACGAGCGGCTTTCCCGCATGTTCAGCGAGCGCGTAAAGGTCATTTTCATTTCGAGAACATCTGCGGAGGCCGATCTTTTCACAGCCGCGACCCGATCCATGTTCTCGACCGTCGATGTCGAGCGGTACAGCCTTCCTCCGAACGTCCACGGCGTTCTCGAAGCGGACAAGGACCGCAAGCGTTTCAAAGAGAAATTCGAGGACCGCGTCAGCGCGTGGAAAGCACTGGCCGAGACGATCGCCCGATCTCATCCGCGCGCACGGATCATCGTTCAGGTCGACAAGGAGTACGGAGAGGACGGCGCAATGCGGAAGCGCGAGGAGGACGCCGTCAACAAGCCTGCGGGACGCTATGCGTTGGCCCGGTACGCCGGCGCCAATGTCCAGTACCTGCTTCCGATGAAAACTGGAGAGGCATCCGCGTACCTGATCCGGCTTCAGGCTGCCCTCTATGATCTCTTGTTCGGACATTCCGGGATGGCCCCGGCGATCGGTCCCGCGATAAACCGTGCGTTCCCTGATGGCGGGATGCGTCCGGATTCGATCCTCGGCTTCTCGGTGATCCGAAAGACGAGGCAACGTCGTGGCGGGGTGTCTGTTGCCCTGATCACGGCATCGTTGCTGGACGCCGAAAGCGGAGCGGTGTGCGCGAAAATCGCGACCACGTCCGGGAATTCGGCGTGGATGGAATTCGGAGACGCCCTGGTTCATGCCGCCTCCCTCGGGGCGACCGGCATCGGCGACGGAAGCGCGAATGAAGCGACGCTCTTCCAGAGCTTCGTTTCCAGCGTTGTCAAGGAAGTGGTCTCTGATGGCCGCCGGCCGCTCGTCCTGTTCGACGCCACCAGCGCGCAGGGACTGTGGCCATGGCTCAGCAACAGGAAGTTAACCGGACTTCCCGCCTTCGGTCGCGAACAGGTACCGGACAAGGCCGTTTGGGAGGACCTGTCCGTCGTCAGGGTGAGGACGAAATCCACGCCTCGGCTTCTCCGCCTCATGTATCAGGAAAACGCGTCCGTTAATGGGGAGGAGATCATCAGGGATTGCCACGCCAGCACGTCGAACGTGACCGTTCGCGTCGTAACGGGAGAAGATCGCGGCGACTACGTCACGGCGCGGAAATGGCAGCGGACGCAAAAGGTCGTTCGCGGCACGAGCGCGTATCGCTCGTTGCTGGGGTTCCGTCGTTCGGAAAAGGCGGACGACGGAACGACGCTGTACAGGCGGATCGTGCATACGCCGGAAACGAATGACGCGGTGGTTCCGGAGTCGGTCAGCATCACGGTCGTGCGCACGGCGGCCGGAGCACAGCCGGATTCCATCGCCGCGCTCGTTGCGTCGTTGCGGTCGGGATACGCCCATACCGCAATGGACACGACGTTGCCCGCTCCGCTGTCGTTTCGATCAAAGTTTGAAGACTACATGTCGCGGCACGGTCTCGAGGAGGACGAAGACGTCGAGGACAAGGCGACGACGGCTTCCGACGCCGCCGCGAGCGACGATGGGCCTCTTGCCCCGGAGGCTGTCGGCGACGTTCAGACTCCGGCGGCAAGACTGCCGACGTTCGGAGAAGTTCGCGACCAGTTTCGCGCAGGCAATTTCAATTCGGTACTTACGGTCGGCACAAAGGATTTCAGTTTCATGGATAACGTCAACCTCGCATCAACCAGTGTTGGCTCGACTTCAATTATTGCACGGGCATCGACGGCCTCCCCGTCGGGGGACTTTCCGTTGGAAGCCGTCAGCCTGGTGAGCGATCTCCACGAACTCATCAAACCACGCTTGCGCGTCCCAAAAGTGACGACCCCCGAATGGTTCAGATCCCGCATGAACATTACGCGGCGTGACTTGCGGGAGCTCCACGACACGCACGGCGATCTACTCAGGATGGTAACCGGCTTTCCATGGCCGGAAGAGCGCCCGAACCTTGATCAATTCTTTGAATTTCTGCCGGAAGCGGCTCGCTATCCGCTGTTCTTCCGGTGCTTCTTCAAGACGATGCGCCTGATCCGGGACGATTACCTGATCAAGCCGGTCATGCAGCAGTATTGGGCCGAAAAAGCGCGTTTCAAGAACGTCCCGGAAGTCGAAAATGCCGAGTCCGGCCCGGACGCGCTGGTCGAGATGGTGGTCGCGGGCGCGTCGCATGATCTGGCGACCGCAATCGTTATCCTGGACTGGTCCGCCAGCATGGCGTTCGGAACGAGTGGACAGCGCCTCGCATCTTTGGTCCCCGAGATTTCAGACTACCTGCACGATTTGATGGAATGCGATCCAGCCGGATACGAGGCGCGCATTGGCGAACTGAGCGGCGAGAAGCGTGAGAGAGGGCAAAACCCGAAACTCCGGCTGGCGAGCGAAACTATTGAAACGGAGCCTGAGATCCAGCGGTCTCAAGAAGCCGGGATCGAGCCTCCGCTTCCGACCGCTTCCATCGACGACCTCGTGATCCGGTGGGAGAATGACCTTCTCGATCTCATTGATACGGCCAGGAAAGCCCTGAATGTCGGCCCCAACGCAGCGACGCAGCAGGAGATCGCGGCTATCGCGAGCCACTTGCGGGAACATATCGAGGAATTTGAGCGGCTCAAGCCAGACGGTGCCGCCAGCGAAGCCGTCATCTCCCGCCTGGCGAAGATCGCAAAAGCGTTTTCCGACGTTTCCGAGGGGTACATCAGGGACGTCTCCACGAGGCTGACGGAGATCGAGGCGATTTCCGCGTCAGCGCCGCAGCTCGCCTCGGAGGAAAGCCTGCGGGAAGCGGACGCGTTGGCCGAACGGGCTGACGCCGAGCTCGCCAGGGCGCAAGAGGCCCGTAAAGACGCGGATGAGCTTCAGCAGAAGAAGCTTCCCATGTTCGAGCTGGTCACCCTCGGCCAGGAGGCGATGAACAGGCTCGAGACCATCGTGAATTCCGGTCTGGAGAACGTTTCGAAGGCCATCAGCGCCATCAAGATGCCAACTTCCGTCACCCGCATCTCTCCCGCAAGTCCCTCAACGGTAGAGGTGGATCCTGTCGCCGCAGGAAGCGCTGATCCTGGCGCCGCGCCGCCCTCCCCGGCCGTCGAACGAACGACAGGAGTGCAAGGGAGTGGCTCCCGCCCTCCGGTCGAAATCACCATCGACGAGGATGACTTTGTCGAAATCGACGAAAAGCGGAAAATCGAGCCCGTTCACGAGGCGCTGGCTCCGGCCCTAAACGATGCCGACGAAGAGCCGGACCACCTTCTTGAGGACATCGAGAAGAAGGCGGACGAACTCTTCATTCGCGGCGAATTTGGTCTCGGTTATCACCTCGTCAACGCTGCGAGTACCGTTCTCGGTGATGCTTCGGCCCTCCCCTACAGTGCCGAGGAAATGCGCCTCTACGCGCTTGGAGCAAGAATCCCGGGCGTCTCCCGCATTGCGCCCGACGGCTATCACCAGGCGATCGAGGCCTGTGTGGCGATTGCTGCCAACCTCGGCATCGACGAGAGAGCCGATGCGCGGCGGATCTTGTTGATGGCCTCCGTTCTTCCCACCGCCCTGCTTCAGGTAACCGAGGCCGGTAATGCGTTCAATATCATAGACGCCATAAAGACGCACGAAAGGTGCTCGAGCTTCTTCTATCTCGTAGGTCTCGTGAAGGAGAACCGCAGCCTCGGATCTCCAGTGACGGCAGCAAGCCTGCGCGCAGCTTCCAGCGCCAACGCCGACAAATCGATTGCCAACGAACGGCGCAACGCGGTCCTGGATCAGATCAAGTCAATCAGGAATGCACAGTTCAGGTTCGTCCTCGGACAGAAGGTCCTGCGATCCATCACCGCAAAGAGCGGAATCGTCAGTGTGATGGAGAGCGCGGTCAACCAGCACGAGATCAACGCCGTCCGGGAATTCTCCAGGAAATATTCTGACCGTAACGAGGTCACGAACCTGCTGGACAGCGAGGTCCGGCGCATGGGAGCCGTGCAGACTATCGACGGCGGGGCGCGCGAGCGCCTGGTCGCCTACATCATCGACCTCGCCGCCGGCTGCGGAGCTTTCGCAGAAGCGGCGGGACCGGCCAACGAGATTCCGGTTGTCGGCAAGCGGTTGGATCAGGTACGCGATCTGGCGGACAACATGAAGGTCGGCATCCAGAACTTCGAGGTTGCGACGGCTGCGCCGACGGGAAGTGCGTTGCTTGATGCGGCCTACGCCCATGCACGCAGCGTGTTCAAAAGCCTCGCGGCGGTGATCCGCGGCGAAGCGATGCCGGAAGTCGATCGCAAGATCGTCAATCTCGAACTGCACGCACCCCTTCTGTGGCTTCCAGGCATGGCGTGGAGCGGAGCCTGGACGCCAAGTCCAAAGGATGCTGTCCGGTTGATCTCGGCGATCCGTGAATTCGACGGTCCCCGCGTCTCGGGCAACCTCGCCGAGGCCGCCGAAGCCGCCATTGAAGCGAGGCGGAGTGAGGATGCGTTCGTTCCGGCCAAGATGCTCCTGACCTTCGCGCCTCATTTCGGAATCGATGCGGTTCGCGAGGAACACCTCCGCGCGGTGATTGAGACCAACGAGGTCACCCGAAAGGCGCAGGTCAAGGCCCGGCACGCCGATGTCTCGAGGCTGATTGCCAAGGTGCGCCGCATGGCGCTCGGCGGGCTGGAGGAATCGACCCGTCTCAATGACGACCTCGACGAGATCAAGGTGGACGTTCCCTCACAAGACATTCCCGATTTCATGCCAGAGGAAATCGACGGGTTCCGCGTTCTCGATGTCAATGCCGCGTTGTCGCGCCTGAACGATGTCGAAGGCTCCGCGCGCCGTCTTCTGGACGACGCGAAGGCTGCGCTGGCTTCGGAGATTGACCGTCTGGGCGAGACGTCGCGGATCACGGGCGAAGAGAAGATCCGGCTTCTCAAGCTTCTCGATAGTGACGATCTCGCCACCGTCACCGACTGGATCCAGACTTTCAACTCCGGCGAGAGGCGTCCGACGCTGACCGGAAAGGTGATGAACGAGCCGTTGGACCAGTTCAACCATGTACTGAAAGAGACTTCCCAGATCGATCTTTCCGAGGCCAAACGTTGCATCGAAGGCAACGTGGCCTACGGCTTGTTCGATTTCTCCCGGCTTGACGAGGCGCGGCGCCAGGAGGCCGCCAAGACGCTCGAGGACTGGATTGAGTTCAAGAGGAGGATGAAGAACTCGCAGGTCATGCTTTCGCAGGGTATGTCGCACATTGCGGTTTTGCTGACCTCCATCGCCTACGGGACGGAATTCGTCGACGTGAATGGGGATCGCAGCAACGTGGGCAGACAAATCTTCGTGGTTGACGCGCAGATGAACCTGCCGTCGGCCCCTACGTCCTTGATGCTTCCGGAGTTCGGCAGCCTCACGAAGGGTGGCTGGCGGGTCGCGGCCGTCGGTCCCACGACGACGTCCGCCGAAATCATGGCGCTGGCGGAAGGAGCCGAACCGCGCGGGACCCTGGTGCTGATGTTCGGCTTGATGTCGGCCGACAAACGCAAGCAGCTGAAGCGCGACTGTGTAAAGAACAGGCGCAAGGTGCTCGTGATTGACGAGGCTCTTCTGCTGGATTATCTGGCGACGCCGGATGCCACGCCGTTGCGGATGTTCGAGATCGCGCAGGCCTACACAACCGCGACACCATACCAGGACTACGTTCGCTCGCCGGTCCCGAACGAAATGTTCAAGGGGCGCGCACGGGAAAAAGCCAAGATTCTGGAATCGTACGGTTCCTATATCGTCTATGGCGGGCGACGGCTCGGCAAGACCGCTCTTTTGCGCCACATATCAAGAAATGCCCCGGAACACGCGCTGTTCAAGTTCCTCGATCTGAACAGTTTCCCGCTCGACCTCTTCTGGCAATATTCTTCGGGAGCGTTGAAGGAAGTGTTCGCCAAACCGGTCAGCGCTCCCGAGGACTTCGTCGCCGGAGTGAAGGAATATCTGCAGGCCGACAATCGCCGCAGGATTCTGCTGTTGCTCGACGAAGCGGACAACTTCATCAAGCACGAGGCGTCGCGGGACTATCGCAATGTCGTGAAGCTCCTGAACCTGATGGCGGAGACCGATCATCGCTTCAAGTTTGTGCTAGCCGGGTTGCACAACGTTTCCCGCATCATCAAGTCGGAAAACTCGCCGCTGGCGCAAATCTCCAACGATCCGATCCGGATCGGGCCCTTGCTGCAGGAGGACGTCGGAGACGCGGAAATCCTGATGCGCGGCCCGATGTCTGCTCTCGGCTTCGAGTTCGAGAACCGCGAGGACGTCTGGCGCATTCTCAGTTTCACCAATTATTACCCGGTTCTCATCCAGGTGTTCTGCAGAGGTCTGTTGGATATTCTCGAGGACCAGATCCGTGATGGCCGGGAAGTCAAGGTGATCGACGGCGCCATGGTCGACGACGCGCTGAGAAACCCGCAGATCAGGAAGGTGCTCTACGACGCGTTCGACAAGACGATCACGGGCATCGAGCAACGTTACGGACTTCTGACTTACATCATCGCCTACGACGCCTACTTCTCGTCCGGACAGGGCCTGGAGGCGGACGGTTTGAGCGCGATCGAGGTCACCGAGAGTGCGATCCGGTACTGGCCGCAGGCATTCCCGAAGGGAAGCGATCCGTCGGAAATCGAATACCTTCTGGACGAGATGGAAGGGTTCGGGATTCTCCGGCGCACTACGTCGAAAAAGTGGACGTTGCGCTCCCGCATGCTTCTCGACCTTCTTGTTTCGAGCGAGGAGGATTTGACCGAACGCCTTCTGAGCTTTGGCGGCAAGAAGATCGAGCAGCAGTTCGATCCGAAGAACGCTCGCCGGACCATCGAGGTCATGTCGAGGGGGAAACAGTCCGCCAGCAAGACGTCGCCTTTGACCGACGGTCAGTTGTCGCAAATTTTCGCACCAGGACAGGATGATGCGAAAGTCATGGTGATCTTTGGATCGGCGGCGTCTGGCATCGGCGACGTGGTGTCCGCGATCGAGGCGTCCGGAACGTACCCTGGTGGCGAGCAGCGGAGCGCCACGCTCGACATTCGTGGCTGGAGCGACCGCGACGGCTTCGTCTCTGATATTCGGCGGAATCCCGTCGCGAAGAAGCGGATTGTCGTCGTTCCGCCGCAAACCGCGTGGCGGCACGACTGGGTGACGGCGGTTTCGCGCCTACCCAGCGTTCTGCGTCAGGACGTCAGGCCGATTTTCGTCGGCGCGCCGAGCCATGCCGAAGCATGGGTCGAGGCCTTCCGGAAGAGTCCGTCGCTCTCCCGTATCAAGGTCGAAACCCTGCGACCTTGGGCGCGCTCGTTCCTGGCCACACGGCTCGACGCGCTGCACCTGATCGGCTCGATCGAAGACGTTCTCCGCGGAACGGAAGGCTGGAGCGAGCCAACGCAGGCTGTTCTTGCCAACCTTCAACGCGGCATGAGGGTCAATGTCGCCATGGACCATGCGCTGGCCGCGGCGGTCAAGGACGGTGCAGAGGCGATCGGGATCGGTGAACGGCTTGCCCCTGCGTTCGTCACGCTGGCGCAATGGTGCGGCGAAACCGGTATCAAGGCATCCTACGGTAAGGACGCTCTCGTCGTGGAAGGAAAACCCGACGGGATCGATCCCGACTATATCGTCAGGTTCGCCGCGACCATCGGCGTGGCGTCGCTGAGCAACCCGTCAGCTCCGGCCGACCAGCAGATCATCGTGATGGATGACTTCGTCCGCCGTGTCCTTCTTTCGGGAGAGAGCAAGTGACGCCGCAGGATTGGTGGACCCTTCCAGGGCCGAACGGCTTCACGACGGCTCTTGCCAGGGACTTGATCACTAAAGGCGTCGCCGCCGCGAAATGTCCGCGGCCACTGCCGGAGGGATTGCACGATGCGATCCGTAAGAAGCTTGCCGACGAATACGTCGTCGATACCGTGGTCTTTGACGCTTCGAACCTGAAGGCGACGCAATCGCCCCTGCACGAGATGGCGACGTTGCGCCGGGTTTCAGGAGCCTCGATCGGCACCGTGGCGGACTTCCTCGAAAATCCCGATCTGGCAGACGTGGCGTTCATCGTCGAGGGCATTTCCGCGGACCATATCCAGACGTGGAGCTATTTGCTGCGTGCCGTCATGTCCGAGCGGGCCGAGAGTCCTCCGGCTGCTGGTCCCTACCTCCTTCTGCTTCTGCCGACCGGATGGAAGGCGGACGCTGAGAAGCGGCTTCTCGGCCAGATAGGCAGCAGGTTCTGGCGCGGATATATGTCGTCAGTGGACTCGTTCGGATGGATCGCAGCCAACGGCATACGGGTCGGATCGGGCATCGACGAGCGGCTGGCGTTGGCGACCTCGATCGAGGTCGCCGCATGGTCGCCGAGTCTTCTCGATCAGATGACGAGGTTCAATCTGGACGATCAGATATCGCCGACGGGATCGCTCGAACTCCTCTCCGCGCGGAGGGCATGGCCCTATCCATGCTGGGAAAACGGCCTCGTGGACGCGTGGGACGACATCCCCACTCCTCATGCTCTCGCCGCTGTCGCTCACGGGCTCTGGAGCGACATCGAACGCCGGATTTGGGTCGCTCAATCCAAGGTCCTGCTGCCGATGATCGACAGCGCCCGCAGGGGCATCATCCGCGCCTACCTCGACGAACTGTCGAAGCACGCGAGCCCATCCTCTCCCTACACCAAGAAGGTGTATGACCGAACGATAAAGATCACCGATCCGTGGAGCTTTGAGTGGTTCGAGATGATCACGCTCCTTGACGGCGCGGTGCCCCTTTCACACCTCCGGATCATGAAGGACCTCAAGTGGGTTCGCGACTCGCTGTCTCACGGCAAGACAATTGACAAGGACAACATCAAGAACCTGTGCGAGGTGTGGGAGGAGCACGTCCTCGATCTAATGGCGGCCCCCGTGAACGGCTGGGACTGGCCACGAACGGGTCAGACCTTGCGTATGACGGTTGGGCCGTCCGGAGCCGGGAAGAGCGCATGGGCTAACCGGCAGGCGGCAAGGGTTGTCTCGTCGGACAGTATTCGTGAAGAGATATTTGGCACCAACGATACTCCGCGCAATCAAGGCCATGTATTCCGAATGGCGCGTCAGAGGATGGCGATGGTGCTCAAGTCAGGCGAGGATGTCATCCTCGACGCTACAAATATCAAGACGACGGACCGCAAACGCATCGCAACGAGCGTTCCGCCTGATTGCAGCATTGAGTACGTGGTCATTGACCGTCCTCTCTCGGAAAAAATGAAGACACGCGGGGAACGTGCCGCAGGCCTGATCGAAGAGCATCACCAGACTTTCGGTGCGTCGATCACGGAATGCCTCGATGGTGATGGATTGCCCAATGTGCGGTTGATTGATCTTCGCGAAAATAGCGCGGGCAACCAATGAAGCCTTGGGCGTACCGGGGCTTCTTGCTCCCATCGCCGTCCAACCTTGCCCCCCGTGCAGCGCTTCAATCTGGAATGGGTTGAGACGCAGTTACAGCACCTGTTGCGGCAGGAGCAGACGAATCATCACTATTCCGAACAACAGGTCGCGGCCGCCAAAGCTAAGCTTGGCGGGCGCATATGCGCAAAGGGCGCAGACGATAACCTGGAGCGACAGGATGACAGCACAGACGGATCAAACGCCACCTTGGCCGCGGCAAAGCCGTAGCTGGTACAAAAATCCGTTGGGCATTGCCCGTCCCGGTTTGAGTCCGGCCGTCCGCACCACTTGTTCAACAGACGAAGGCACCGCAGATCGTAGTGGTTGGCCAGGATCTGCAATCCGACGGGGCGCGGTTCGTCTCAAACCTAAATGGCACTGCGCTCTGCCGACCAAACGGATGGTCTCTCGCGCGACATTCCGGATTGACGGCAATGGAGACTCCGGCATCGGGGCGATCTCGCGAAGGCTCCCCGCAGGCCCTTTTGTTCAGAACTTCCGGTATGCGGCGACTTTCACTCCAGTAGCGCCCTGATTTCGGCGCGAAGGCTGCGCACTTCGGAATATAGTTCCGTGATGTGGTGAGCTGTTTGCTCAGCCCCGCGTGCGCCTACAAAAAAGAAATGCCCGCCGGCGACATCTCGGGATAAACGCGAGGGAAGCGTCCGGGTCAGGGCACGTAACTCCTTCCATCGCCCGGCATCGAAATCGAGCGCCCGGGCCTGTGCGCGGATCATCTGTATGTTGAAGAAATTCCAGTTGATTGGGTCAGCCAGTGCGTGCCCGTCGTCGGACCTGTCTGTGGGACTGATCGTTGCGGCCAACGGAAACTCGGAAAAAGAAGAGGCCCTCATATCGTCATGAGCCTCCTCGAAATTCCAGAATGTGCCCTGATCCGAGAAGCGCTGGGACGTGCCTCGAAGCATGACAGGCGTGTTGCACAGATAGTGTTCCAGATAAAGCTGTTCGTCGAGAATCCTGCGTCCGTTGATCTGGTTCTGGTGTGAAAGACTCGGCAGAAAGCCGTCGATATATACGCCTCCTGTCCAAAGGCCGTCCGGTGTCAATGGATCGCCACCTTGTCGCACAAGATTGAGCCCGGCAATCGGTGGCGAGGCGGCCAGCGACAGAAAGCAGACTGCATCGATACCGCGGGCCTTCAGGGCCGTGTTGACGGCGGCAACCGAGCGACCGGCCATGCTCCACATGGCGACCGCGACAGAACGATCCGGCGTTTCGCGCAATACATCTGAGGTAACGGAGGCGATCCAGTCCGCCCAGCCTGCAATGGTCAGATCAGGCACGATCGCGCCAATACACGGATGATCGGTTGGGTACGACAGGGCAAGCAGCCCGATACCCTTTTGCTCCAGCCAGTGGTCCAGGAAATCGGCACGCTCGGAAAACGGATCGCCGTAACTGATGCGCGCCAGATGGACTCCGCCCGGCAGGAATACGACAAGCGGGCAATCACTCTTCCCAGGTCTGAAGTACCTCAGGCCCCGCACACCGGAGCATTCCACACGCTCTTCCCCGGCAAACAACATCCCGGTTTGCGGTCTTCTCATGAAACTGTCTTCCCTGTTTTCAAGCATGTTCGGTTAAATCTGTGGCGAGCGGTGGTGCCAGTCGGTGAGGTCCTGATAGGCATGGGCAACGGCCAGCAGGGTCGCCTCGTCGAACGGCCGGCCGACGAGCTGGCAGGCGACCGGCATGCCGTCCGCCGTGAAACCGCAAGGTACGCTCAGCGCGGGCAGCCCCAGATAGTTGAACGGCCTCGTGTAGATGTTGATGACGCGGCTGCGATTGAACTCGTCGGCGAAGCGTTCGTCGCGCATCTTCTCGATTGCCGGCGGCGGAAGAGGCAGGGCCGGCGTCAGCAGGACATCCGCATCTGCGAACACCCCCTCGCAGAATTCACGCAGGTAGCGGCCGCGCAGCGCCAGCGCCTCAAGGTAACGCGGCGCCGGGATAAAGTTGCCGCGCTGCAGCTGGTTGCGGTTGGCTTCCGTGATGTCGGCGCCGCGCTCGCGCAGATCGCGGCCGAACACGGTTGCGGTTTCACAATCGCTGAGCACCGAGGCGAGGTCCCAGAGCAGGTGCCCGTCGGGAAGATCTGCCGGCCTGATCGTGGCGCCTTGGCGCGCCAGGATCTCCTGAAAGCAGGCCAGCGCATCGGCCACATCGGGATCGACCACGGACCAGAACCGCCGCTGCACGGCAATCCGGATGTCGGCGAGCCTTATGGAGAGACCTCGCTCATAGTCGGGGACCGGCTCATCGCTGGAGGCTGGATCGCGCGCATCAAAGCCGCAGATGCAGCCCAGCAATCTGGCCACGTCACGGGCCGTTCGCGCCATCGGCCCGATCGTATCGAGCGACCAGGAGCGGCTCAGCGCGCCGTGCCGACTGATCCGGCCGCAGGTCGGCTTCAGTCCGGTGACACCACATACGGCAGCGGGAATCCGGATCGATCCACCGGTGCAGGATCCAAGGGAGCCGTAGATCAGGCGGGCGGCAAGCGCAGCAGCCGGACCATATGATGAGCCGGGATTGAAACGTTGCGTATTCCAGGGGTTATGGCAGGGCCCGAGCGGCTCTTCGCCCGGCGTATCGGAGCCCGCCAGCTCGGTCATGTTGAGAGTGCCGATCTCGACGGCGCCCGCGCCGTCCAGCCGCTCCAGCACGGTCGCTGTCTCTTTCGCGACCTCGCCCGAAAAAATCCGGGAGCCGCAGCTTGCGGTCCGTCCGGCTCTTGCGAACATGTCCTTGTGCGCAAGCGGCACACCATGCAAGGGCCCAAGGATGCGACCTTCGGCAAGGCTGTGGTCGGCGCGCCGGGCCGATGCCAGTGCTCCTTCCCGATCGATCGTAACGAATGCGTTTATCCGCGGCTGCCAGGCATCGATCCGCTCGAGACATGCCGTGACCGCCTGGCAGGAGGATATGCGGCCTTGCCTGATCGCATCAGCGAGCTCGCACAGACTCAGGGACGTGATATCCTGCATCATGTTCCCGCCGGACGCTTCAACAGAGCCAGCATCCGGGCGAACTGCGCCGGCTCATCACCTCTCGCGAGCTGCGATGCGCTCGCCCGGACAAGCGAATTCAGCCGGGCAACATGATCGGCCAGGGCCGCCGCCCGCCCGTCATCCAGCGGCAAGCCGTGCAACTCATTCGCCAGATCCGCTATTGTTTCCTTCTTCAGCATGCCAATGCGCTCACACCGTCCATGGCGGGTAGCCGTCCACAATCAGGCGACGCCTGTCGCGATGATGCTTGCGCAACCAGCGCGGAATTCTTCGATGCGTTCATGCGCATAGCCTGGCGCAACTTCCTCCGCCTTCGGCCGGGACAGACTGCAATGCGCCGGGCGCGGTGCATAATCCTGGCGTAAGAGACCGGCGACAGGACGGCCTCGGAAGCAACGCTGCGCTCGCATACGGCCGTGAGCACGGGAGTTCTGCAGGGCCGCCATGACCTGCGAAGTGCGATCGTATCTGTGCAAGAAGAGCAGCAAGGGACCGGACCTTATTCGTCCAGGACAGCGACCGCACGGATCGGGCTTGCAGTACCGCCGCGGATCCTGAGCGGAAATCCGATGAAGCGGAACCGGCCCTTGCCGACGAGCCTGTCGAGATTCCACATGCACTCGATGTGGGTGATGCCGCGGGCCGCGCAGGCAAGGTGCGCCTTGTAGTTGGCCTCGCCTTCCGGTGCCGGGCTGATGGCCTCGACGCCGAACATCAGGATCTTGCGGTCGGCGAGCCAGTGCACGGCATCGACATGCAGCCCTGGGAAGTCATGCAGATAGCCGGGCGTACCCCAAAGACGCCTGTTGACGCCCATGTCGATGAGCACCGTGTCACGCGGCCTGATCTGCTGGCCTGATCGTATGAGCGCCTCTTCCATCTCGGAGGCCGTGATCTCGTGTCGCAAGGGTACATGCGACAGATCGAGGCAGATCGCCCCGGTATAAAAATCCTCCAGTGGAATCTGGTCGATCGAGGGAGCATCAGGTTCGGGATTGAAATGACAGGGCGCGTCCACATGGGTTCCCGAGTGGTCGCTGAGCGACAGCGCCCAGGATTTCGAGCTGAAGCGCGTCGCGCCGGCTTGTTTGATTTCGCTGTGATCGTTCCAGACGCCCATGATGATCGGTGGATGCACCTGGGGCGCCGGGGCGCGATGGTGAAGTTCCCGGCTCAGATCGATCAGCTGCATCTTTGGCATCTCCTGGTAAATGTATCTTTGCGAGGCCCCCCGAATGGCTGGCCGCGACACGAGCCCCTCGACGGATCAGGCAGATCCCGCGCGAGCCCGGTCTCGCTGCAACCCGCGGATCGTTGGCACCTCTTCAGACCTCAATCGCCTGCCGTTCATTTCCGGACAGGACATCAGGATTGCCGGCGCGCGAAAGATCTCGCGATATCGGCAACCATGGACGATAGCTCGCCGGCGCTCCCGTGCCGGCCGTCCTCAGTGTGGCAGCAGCGCATCGACGTCCTTCACGAGGCTTGAGAGCGCCGCGGCCGGATCCTGCTTCTGCGAGACCACGAGATAGCAGTGATCCTCGATGGCCTTGATGATCCTGGAATTGTTCTCGCCCGGAAAGGCGAACCAGCCTGTCATCATCGCAATGCGCTGACTGGCGATGCGATGCTCCGGGTGGGCGTCGAAGAACTTGCCGAGCCCAGCGGGATTGCTGATCGCGGCAAGATTTACCGGCACGTAGCCGGTGGCCTCGACCATGATGGTCTGGCCGGCCGTTCCGACTGCGAATTTGATGTAGTCCCAGCACGCCTTCTGCCTGTCGGGATCATCAGTCAGCATGACAATGCCGTTGCCTGCGGCCGGAAGCCTGTCGCTTGCCGATGAGACCGGCAATGATCCGACCTTCAGCCGGAAATTGCCGGCGGCCGACTGCTGATAGCCGTTGAGCGCACTGCTTGCGCCGAACAGGATACCGAGCTTTCCCGCTCGGAATGCCTGCCGCGCCTGGTCCCGTTCAAAGCCGGGCTGGCCTTCCTTTCCGAGACGTTGCAACAGCTGCAGCGCCTGAAGGCCGGCCGGGCCGTCGAAGGTGATCCTTGTTTCGTCCTCGCTCATCATCCGGCCGCCGAAGGCGCCCACCAGCGTCTGGAACGACCAGCCGTTATTGGTGTATTCGACATAGAGGCCGCCGGTCCCCTCGCCCAAGGCACCGATCTTCCTGCCAAGCGCGATCACGCCATTCCAGTCGTCAGGCAGGTTGTCAGGATCACCGCCGGCCTTCTTCACGAGATCCATGTTGTAGAAGAGCACGGGAACGGAAATTGCGAACGGCAGGGCGCAGGTTTTGCCGCCGTATGACGCAAACGACGTCACTTCTTGCGGAACGCCGATCGTCTTCCACGCCGGATCGCCTGCGATGAAGCGATCAAGCGGCACCGCTATCCCGCGATCAGCCAGAGGGCGGATCTGGTTCAGGCCCTGGTGGGAAATGTCGGGCAGTTGCTTCGTTATGTTCTGCCGCAAGGTCTGCTGGACGAGGCCGTCATAGTCGACGGCGGGGCTGTCAAGAACGACCCTGATATCGGGACGGGTCTCCATGAAACGTCGCGCAAGCGCCTCATAGAGTCCCCTCAGAGAGGCCGGAGCATAGCAGATCCGGATCGTCGTCTGCTGATGCGCACGGGCCCTCAGGACCAGCGTTGCGGCCGCAGCGGTTGCCATCGACAGGAAGGTCCTGCGTGAAGGAAACATCGATTGCCTCCGTTGGCGTGTTGTCTGACAGCTCCGCCCCCTCCCCCGACGCAATGTCGTCGGGCAAGGAGAAGATTTCGCAGGCTGGCCCGGCGGGCGGGGATACCATTGACGCAGATCGACGAAGCCACCCGCCGCGGTGATGGGCAGCACGACATCGCGAAAAATGGCGGCAACCGGCGAGAGCCGGCTGGCAGACGTGATAGCGCTCATTGGTAGTGCACCGTCCTGTCCATGGCGCGGGCCTGAACGAGCGTGAGCGTCACGACGATGGCGAGAAAGACGACGGCAACGGCGGCACCATATCCGGTGTGCAGATATTCGAAGCTCTCCCGGTACAGCGTATAGAGCAGGACTTCCGAGGCGTGGCCGGGCCCGCCCTGTGTCAGCACTTTCACGGTGTCGAAAGTCTCGAACGCCCTCAGTGCCACGACGATGACGACGAACATCGAGACCGGACCGAGCATGGGAAGTGTCACGGTACGCAGCCGGTCGAGCGCACGATCCGCACCGTCTATATCGGCCGCATCATAAAGGTCCTGAGGAATGCTCTTGAGGCCGGCGAGGAAGAGCACCATGGCGTAGCCGAGGTTCTGCCAGACCCCGATGACGGCGAGCACCGTCAGCGCGGTATTCTCGTCGCGCAGCCAGTTGGCAACGGGCAGGCCGAGGGCCGCGAGTATCTGGTTGACGAGGCCGATCGCCGGATGCAGCAGCGCGTCCCAGGCGATTGCCGTGGCGGTGATCGTCGCCATGAAGGGCAGAAAGTGAACGGCGCGGTAAAAGGACCGGCAGGATCTGCCGCTTTCGACAAGAAGCGCAACCAGAAGGCCGAGCACAACAGTGCCCGGCACGACCATCAAAACGTAGAAGACCGTATTGAGGAGCGAGGTCCTGAAACCGGCGTCGGCGAAGACCTCGCGGAAGTTGGTAAGGCCGACGAAGGAAAGCGAACGCGCCCCGAACTGCCAGTCCGTGAGCGCGATGACGAAGACGCCCGTCGCCGGCAGAAAGAACAGGATAATCAGAAGGAATGCGGCAGGCCCGACCAGCGTCCAGCCCGCCAGCACTTCTGCAACAGCCCGTCTGCGCGCCGCAAGGGACGACGTCGGCTCGCCACCGGCCGGGCACGCCCCGTCGGCAGCACCGGAAAGCGCAACGGCTTTGCCCATCAGGCAATCTCCCGGAACGGGGCGACCGATCCCGGTCCCTGCCCGGCCTCGCGGCGCAAACGACGTCCGTCACGGGTAAAGAGCAGCACACGATCCGCCCGGACGCCGAGATGCAAGGTCTGTCCCGGCGCGATCCGGGGCGCCCGTTCGGCGAGCAGCCTTGCGATCAGGGGATGATCGATGCCCGGCAGGTCGAGATGCACGAAGAGATCGGATCCCATATGCTCGATCAGGCGCACAGAACCGGTCAATGTGTCCGGACCGCGATGTTCGGCGAGTTGAAAAGCCTCCGGACGAACGCCGAGGGTGAGAGGCACGCCCGAAAGCGCATCGGCCTCGATCCCGAGCGTCGATCCGGCTACATCGATCAGGCCACGCTCGCGCACCACACCGTCGAGGATGTTGATCCTGGGCGAGCCGATGAATTCGGCAACACGTCTGTCATCGGGGTCGGCATAGATGTCCTGCGGCGGCGCGACCTGCAGCAACTCGCCGTCGAGCATCACCGCGACCCGGTCCGACAGCGTCATGGCCTCGGCCTGATCATGCGTGACATAGACGAAGGTAGCGCCGATCCTCTGGTGCAGTTCCTTGATCCCGGCGCGCATCTGCACCCGCAATTTGGCGTCGAGGTTGGACAGCGGCTCATCCATCAGGAATACGGCGGGATGGCGCACCATGGCGCGGCCAACCGCGACGCGTTGCCGCTGGCCTCCGGAGAGCTGTCCAGGTTTGCGTTCCAAGAGGTGACCTATCCCGAGCAAGCCGGCTGTCCGGGTCACTTCGGCGTCGATTTCGGCAGAGATCCGCGCTCCTCCTGGCATCAGGCGGCCGAGAACAGGCAACCGCTGCATGGCCGAGAGGCGCCGCATCCGCAGCGGCAGCGCCATGTTGGAGGCGACCGTCATATGGGGATAGAGCGCGTAGGACTGAAACACCATCGCGACATCACGCAGCTTTGGCCGCAGCCCATCCACTGCCCGCTCGCTGATCGAAATCGAGCCTGCGTCCTGTACATCGAGGCCTGCCAGGATCCGCAGCAGCGTCGACTTTCCGCATCCCGATGGTCCCAACAGGGTCAGAAACTCGCCGTCCGCAATCGACAGCGACACACCGCGCAGGACCGCCGTCGGGCCATAGTTCTTCCGGATGCCGTCAATCTGCACGGATGCCATAACTTCACTTCCAGACCATCGTGAAAGCTGACGTGTTCGCCAGCCGGTGACGACTTCAAAGACCTCCATTGCTAAGGCTGGATGACACCCATCGAATAACTCAATCGGAACCTGCAGTCATGCGATGACAGGCACCCCGGTCAGCCGATGTCGCCGGAAGACGAGCCCGTTTCGATGGTTATGCGCTCTCGCGCGCGGACCTCGTGATGGAGGCGAACTGCTCCCGTTTTCGATCAGCCGCATCCGGCGCTGCTCCGGACATCTGAACGCGGCAGACCGATTCGAATGGCCGGTCCAGACAACAACTGCATTTTCGTTGGCCATTCCGCCACCATACCAGCGTGACAGCCGCGAAGCGGACAAGGCACCTTGGGCGTCATCTTGCCTGTGCTTTCTGTTCGGTCATTGCATTCCATCCATGATGACTGCGGCGTGCCGGATATCATCAAATCACTGCCCATCGCGCCGACGCTGTCATCCGCTCATGCGTATGCCGGCCTCCCCCGGGGCTGCCGGGCGCGCAAGGCTTGCGGCATCACACGCGATAATGCCGCGAGATGGCAGGCAGCCGCTCGTCGTACTCACCTGCCTCGACTGCTGCGCCGGTCAGCGCGAGGGCCGACCGGAGATCCGATCCTCAGTTACCGCAACTTTCGATTGGTTGATCCAAAAAATGCGATAGCCCGATTGGTCTCCGCGTCCGGGAGCGGATAGAGACAATGAACAATCATCATGTCTTCTTTCGGGAATCCTGTCTTGTCGCCCGCTGCAGCACAGCTCGATGCCGTCCGGCCCCCTGATGCCGGAGCATGGACGGAGTTGCTGCGCGCCCGAAGAACCGGTCCGCTCGCCTTCAGTCATGGGACCGCCGGTTTCGGGACCGGCACCTTCGCCTGTGAGGCAGGCATGCGGACTATCCGGCATGAGCGCGGCAGATCCTCCGTCAGGACGACGTTGCTGCCCGTGGCGATCAAGAGTGCCAACGACCTTGCACGCGGTTGGAGCAACCACCGGATCGCAGCCAGCCGTGACGCCGGACAGGTCGTCCTGAATGAATTCGTCGCCAGCCTCGATCGGTCCGAGGAGGTGGTGACATCAACACCGTGCCCCCGCCCGGACGGGGTTGCGATCGAGGCAGCCCGCAATGAACCTTATGTTTTCATGCCCCTTCTTACGATCGCATCGCGGCAATGCCGTGGTGTCGCGCCCGCCCGGCTGAATCCGGGCGGGCAGCTTTCGTGCCGTGTGCCGGATCAGGTTTTGCGGCATTCCGCTCACTGCACAGGCATCATCGAAAAGCCCTCGCCTCGCGCGGCAGGGCGATGGAAACCGGCACCGCGGTCCTGGATCGCAGGATTCGCGGCTTCACCCCGTATCCGGCTTGCTCGCGCCTCTTCGTCCGGACGCTCACCCCGCCTGCGAGCGCAGCATCACCGTCTCCGTCTCCCAGCTATGAAAGATTTCATCATGTCAGCCAGACGCCTCCGCGCCCGCATGGCCGAGACCGGCCTTGTCCACATCATGGCCGCCCACAGCCCTCTTTCCGCGATTTTAGCCGAAGAAGCCGGATTCGATGGCCTGTGGGCCTCCGGCTTCGAACTTGCAGCGCTTTACGGGCTCGCGGACATGAGTCTGATCTCGATGGCGCAGCATCTCGATATGCTGCGGTCGATTGCCGGACGTACGACGCTGCCGATTGTTGCCGACATCGATACGGGATACGGCAATGCGATCAACGTCATCCATGCAATTGGTGAATACGAGCGGGCCGGCGCCAGCGCGGTTGTCATCGAGGACAAGACCTTTCCGAAGGTCACAAGCCTTGTTGCGGGTGGTCGACAGGAGCTGCTGCGGATCGAAGAATTCCAGGGCAAGCTCGAGGCTGCGGTCGCAACAAGACGGAACCCGGATTTTCTCGTCATTGCCCGCACCGAGGCATTGATTGCAGGTCTGGGCGAGACGGAAGCCCTGCGCCGGGCACTGGCCTATACGAAAGCCGGCGCCGACATGATTCTGATCCATTCGAAAAAGCAGGATGCCTCCGAAATCGAGAGCTTCTCGCGTGCCTGGACCGGAGCGGTGCCGCTGGTGGTCGTACCGAATGCCTACCCGGATCTGGATGCAAGACGGGTTAGGGCGCTGGGCAATATCCGCATGATGATCTACGGCAACTACGGCATCCGCGCCGCGGCAACCTGCATGCAGGAGACGTTCCGCCGGATCATCGCCGATGGCGGCGTCCAGAACGTGCACAAGGATATTCTGCCTGTGGAGGAGATTTTCAGACTTCAGCGGACCGAAGGGATCAAGGCAGCTGAAGCCCGCTTCCTTCGTTGAGCATTGGCCCCAAATCATCGCCGGGCAGCAAGGTCCTGAAACAGTACAGGCTCCAGGCTTCCCTCGGGTCGCTACACTCCGCGCCAGCGGGGAGATGCTCGTAAGCCGTTTGTTCTTTTGAAACTGGTTGCGCTGCCCGTTCCTGGAACAGCGGTGACCGGGATCACACTTTCCAGCGCGCCAGCATACGCATCGAAAAAACGGCCTCCGCGATTGTGATATCGAGCCAAACTGCACGGATCGTACAAAGAAGCCGCTTTTCCGCGCGCGACAGCATTGAAAAGCAGGACTGCGACCATACCCATCGAATAATGTGATGGAGTATTCGTTTTCGCGAAGGCCATCCATGGCAACCAGTCCATTGCAGATGCTACCGGAGCAGAAGATGGCCGTCGAGCAGGATGAAGTGCCCCTCAATGCAATCCGGGTATTTGTGACCATCGCGCGGGAAGGAAGCGTCACGCGCGCGGCCAGCGCATTGGGCGCAACCCAGAGCTCCGTCAGCCGTTATCTGGCCGTGTTGCAGGACTATCTCGGTACAGACCTCGTGGAACGGCGAGGCCGGGGAAGCCAGTTGACGGAGTTCGGAAGGCTTTTTGCCAACACCGTTGCCGAACCGCTTGATACAGTGTGTTTCACCACGAAGAGAATGCGACGGCGCAACCGGTCGGATACGAACCGCATTGTGGTCCGCACATCGCTTTCGACCTTTGCCTACTCGTTTCTGATTCCAAATCTCCAGGCATTTTCCGCCGAGATGGACGGTGTCATCGTGGACGTGATCAGTTCATTGTCGCCGCCGAATTCATCCGACAATTTCGACATCCTGATTACCCGCGATCTGACCGTCATCGAGCCAGCCGACGACTGGGAGATCCACAATGAGACGCTCGTATGCGTGGGCTCCCCAAACCATGTTATGGGAAAGACGCTCTCGATCGTCCGTTCAATGCCAATTCTGAACGTGACCTCCCGGCCCGACATCCTGCCGACATGGCTGAGGGCAATGAACCTGACCGCAAGCGACATGACGTCGGGGGCGCGGTACGACCACAATTACCTTGCCCTGCCGGCTGTCCTGACAGGAAAATGCCTGCTGGTCGCGCCAGAAATCATCGTCAGCGATCTCGTGCGCGAAGGGGCGCTGCATGTGATCCCGGGATCGCGTACGCCCAGTGGCATGCAATATCGCGCCTATGCAGTCGACCGCAGTGACAATCCCGAAATCGCCCGTGCCTTTTGCCGATGGGTTGCCCGGCTCTGTAAAAAGGCCGCGATTGCAGAGGCGAGCTGCTAGTTGTTTGGAGAACGGGAAGCCCGGTTGAAGGACCAAATTCAGGCGCGATAGTTTAGCGCGTAAAGCTCCCCGTCGTTGAAGAGGAGTGTGCAAGCCAGCTGCCGGCTTCTTATAGCAGGTTTCTCCAGGCAAGAAGACGTAGTTGCGTCATCGGATACCGTTGATCATGCCGTGAGCGCCGCCCGGCGGGCATGATGTGGCGACATCCGGAGCCAGTGGGACATCGTATTGTTTGGGTACGGCCCCTGCCCATCAGCATTGTCGGTGCTCGTTTTATTAGTTCGGTTATAGCCCGTGGTTTGATGGCCATCCGAATGGCTGCCTTGGCGCATGAAAGCTCGTGCGCTCGTGGCCTGGAATGTCCGCCGGATCCGCGTAGATCGCGGTATCCCGCAGGAGCAACTGGCGTACGATGCCGGGGTCGATCGTTCCTATATGAGCGGTCTCGAGCGGCAATCGGCGAACCCGACAATCGATCTTCTCGATCGTATCGCGGAAACACTGGATGTTCATCTGTCCGAGTTGTTCGTTCAGCCACCAAAAGGCGCGACGGCTCCCGCGACCTTGCGCAAGGGACGCAAGCCGGTCCGCCGTCATCGCAGGAAGAGGTAGCACTGCTCGCGCGATGGCTCGAGGCTGCGGCGACAGGCACCGCCCCGTTGGCCGGGAACGACAATCTCGCCCGTCTGGACGACGTTTGCTGGTTTCGGTCCAATAGCAATCATCCCGCCCGCCTGGACCCGGGGGGCTGGAGCCGCGCCCCGACACACCGGTCATTCAGACCCGTGGCGGCAAAGCCTTCACATCACATATCCTGTCTGGCAAGCAGTCTGGTGAACGTGCTCGCGCGCGTTCGCGCAAGGCGTGAAAGGCGGAACCATTTCTGGCTACGCCAGATTCCAGATCGATCCAATCACTTGACGGGACGGCCTGCTTTTGAGACTGGACTTCGAGACTGGACCGGGAGAACACCTCGCGTCCATTTGAAATTGATGGATTATTCACTCGTCGGCCGATCGCGACGCAGGAGATGACGGTAGCCGTGGCGCGCTACCCATCTGGCACGAGCCAGATGACTGTCGAAAGCGCGACGGGCGCGATCAGGCTCAAGGGCTGGATCAATACAAAGCACAATGCGTGCAACCTCGCGCCAGTCGGCGTTGTCGGCTTCGGCGTCGAGGATACGCATATAAGTGACAGCGTGTTGCTCATCGTAGCCCGTGAGCCCGGGCTCGCTTGGTGCCAGATCTGCGACCTTGGGATCGGACGACACGGGCTGAAAATCCTGAAAAATGCGAAAGCCTTGATCCGGGCGACTGTAGCGGTATTCAGAGCCGCTTCGTAGGGAACCGATCGTCGCAGTCGACAGAAATATTCTTCCTGCCGGATGTCAGCCGGCAGCGGAGCCCCCTGACGAGGCGTCTCGTCCCGTTTGCCTCCATTTCGCTCACTCCTCGGTGTGCATTTGATTGCTGGTCCGGGTTGCTCAAAAGCGAAATCGGACTTCCCGCGCAGCGCTCGTCAGCTTCGCTGCCCGTTGCCAACAAAAAGATCGCCCTGTACCGCCTGGGCAAGCAAGCACGTGCTGATTGCCGGTCGGTGTTCCGGCTGCGCCGTCCAGTCGGGCGGGGAAGTTTTCTTTTCAATGACGAACTCCGGTGACCCCTGCTATTGGTTGCCGACGGCGAGCACGCGGCAACCGTCGATGATCCATTTTGCACGGCCAGATGATTATAGAGCGCCGCGCGAGCTCGCGCTGGCCGGCAATCTGGAACAACGTGCCGGACGATCCGCGCAACTTTCCTGCAGTCGGCGCGGTCGGCTTTCACATCAGGAAGTCGCCAGGAGATCATCAAATGCGCTTGCCATAACTCGTCCGGACCGCCTCATCTGGCCCGCCGCCGGCGACATCCGGCTAGCCGGCTTTCTCGTTGAAGCTTATGCGCAGAGACGGCTCAACTCGTGCTGGACGAAGCTAACGTAATACGAGGGTTATAGCCAGTGGTTTGATAGACAATCAAATGGCTGCCTGAGCGCATGAATGCTCGTGCGCTGGTGGCTTGGAATGTGCTTCGGATCCGCGAAGAACGTGGTGTTCCGCAAGACCAGCTGGCTTACGACGCCGACGTTGACCGTTCCTATATGAACGGAATCGAGCTGCAGAAGAAGAACCCGACAATTGATCTTCTTGAACGAATGGCAAAAACGCTCGGCGTCCATATCTCTGAATTCTTTGTTGAGCCTCCGGAGGGTGCGAGGCCGCCCAGGACCTTGCCTAAAGGCCGCAAGCCGAAGCGTCCATCCCGTAAGACGAAGCGGCCCCCGGGATAAGGGTCACCTTGTGGCAACGCACCCGCAACTGCACTGATTGCAGGTCGCAAGTTTACCAGGGACGGACGCAGGGAAAGCTCACGTAGAACAAACTCTCCGAAGCTCTCTGCCCAATGGGGTCAGGCTTGAGGGAGCCGCCCGGAAATGCTGGCGCCAGATGCGACATCGGTTGGCGGAATGTTGTTGGACATCGTCAAGCGCTCAAACTCGTCTCATTCCAGGCGTGAACCAGCCGCGACATGCAGAACTCGCGCGCCGCTTTGTCCGAAACGTACTGAACGATTTGATCTGCCTCCGCCCTCGCCATTGTCCCCATTTTCAGTTCGCGCTAAGGAGCACAAGCTCGCGATGGAAAATCCTGCGCTCATAACCAAGGCAGCATCTACGGCGAGCCCGTACTGTAATGGCCGCGAGCATTCCGCCACGGAAACGCGGCTCTATCGGCGAAATCATGGATGATCGAGGCGCCACGATCCGGACACGAGGCAGGACGTCATGCGTAACGCGCCCAAGCAGAAGTTTGCGTGTCTCTACGCACGCCCGGCAACTGTCGACGAGCTGAGGTTTCGAGCGTATGACGGTCTGGCTGGCGCTCTGGCGATTGCGGCCTGCGGCGGGCGTGCACAATGAGGATCGACTGCGAGGTTCACGCCTTCCGCCAGGAGAGCCGTTTGGTAGCACCCGTCATCGACGGCTCCGTGGAACGACTGGAAAGCGCGGCGCGCGGCTGCGCGATCACAGGGCTGGTTCTGGTCCAACCCGCTTTTCTGCACGACGATCCGACAGAACTCTTCGTTCAGGCGAGCCAGACCCGAATGCCCGTGAGGATCATTCCGCCCATACTGAAACCGCCGGCGACTGAGGTCCTGGAGGCGTGGGGCCGATCGGGTGCGGCGGGCTTGGCGCTAACCCTGGACGATCCTGACGAACTGTCAGAATGCTTTGAGGCTGCCCTCCAACTGGGCTTCCACCTGGAGGTGTCCGGCGGGCTCGAAGGACGAGAGCGCCTCGCAGAGCTGCTCCTGGCCGACGGCCATCGTCTGGTGTTACGGGAATTCGGGCTCGCGGACAGCACCCGCGATCCCGCCTGGGATCCGCGACTGGAGCGGCTTTTGGCGCTCGCCGAAGGCGCCGAGGTATGGGTGAAGCTGTCGGGACTCGGACGCGTCCCGGATGCCTGGGCCGGGGCAGCGGCGGGACGGCTGCTGGAAGGGCTCGGGCCGAAACAGCTGCTCTGGGGATCGGAGTGGCCAAACGTGACAGCCGCCCACGCCTACGCGCCATGCTATGCGCAGACGTTGGACTGGCTTGAGGAGCTCATTCCAGATGAGCACGCGAGAGGACGGATCCTTAACGAGACTCCTGCAGCCCTGTACGGTTTCCGCAACTAAGACCCGCAGACGGACGCATTCCGCGCTGCGACCCGAGGTCCAGACCCGCGCGCTTCGCTACCAATCCAGCATAGTGTATCGCGCCCACTCTGGTGGCGAGTGAAGCGCCCCCTTCAGAAGTCAGAATCTCTTCGGAAGCACCTGTAAAGGAACTTCTTCCCGGATTGCGTAGCGAATCTCTATCCCCGATCCGCATGATCGATCGAGTGTTCGCACACTTATCCACGCTGGCTTGCAGGAAGTCATCGACGCCGACCGGAAATGAGCCCTGACAACTGGCCGCAACCGATCAAGGCGGTTCAGCATCAATCCTGGCCCGGAGGCCTCTCGGCGACGATCTCAATTCTCTTGCCAAAAAGGTCGGCTCGCAGCGCTCTCTCCTCCGGCCTACTGGAGGCCCGGCTGTTCGCCAGCGCCGGAGCCGGTCCGGGCACCCGGCAGGGCCATCGGCGGCAGCTCGAGCCGGAGCGGGCGGCGGTGCAGCGCGACCTCAAGCGCAAGCACGTGACGCTGTCGATGATGCCAGCCTTCAGATTATCGCTCACCGTCTGCCGCGTCGTGCCGCCGAAATAGGCAAAGGCCCGAACGTGCGAGGCGATCCAGTCCGGCAGGCTCTGGGTGAGGCTGGCTTCGGCGTAGGTGTAGTTCGAGGCGCCGAGCACGGCGACGAAGATCTGCGTGCTGCGCACCTCGCCGCTGAGCCCGTCAACCACCTCCATGGTGTGACCGGAATAGTCGACGAACAGCTTCTCGCCGGCGACATGGACCTGGCGCAGGGTCGGCTTGAGGCGGCCGGCCCACTCCTTGTAGCGTTCGCAGAACTGCCGCGCGGCGAACAGGATGGAAGTGGAGCGTCGACCATGATGAGAGGGCTACGCCGGGCTCGTGACGCAGGGAGGGCGTAGCCCGACCGGAGTTACGAGCCCGGCGTCGGCGCGATCCACAGCGGACCGCGCCGACTGGTGATCGCGGCCGGCTGGTTATGCAAGTGGTTCTTCCGCCAAGAGGAATCACTCGCGTGCCAGGCCGACACATTACCGATCACCAAATGAGGCTCTACATGAAGTACCGTCAGACCGATAGCCCGCCCGTGGCCGCCGCCAAGGCGTCGTTCAGCACCTCGACCGCTTACCGGATCGAGCAGGATCGACGCCTTCCGTCGCAGAAGAAGGCTCCTCGCGGCCGTCGCCGGCCAGATCCCTTGGCCCGCGTATTTGAGACAGAGATCGTGCCGATGCTGAAGGCCGCCCCCGGTGTGCGGCCGGTCACGATCTTCGAGGAGTTGCTCCGACGCCATCCTGAGCTCGGCGCCGGCATCCGTCGCACGCTGGAGCGCCGGATCCGGGCCTGGCGGGCGATCCACGGCGAGGAGCAGGAGGTCATCTTCCGGCAGACCCACGAACCCGGTCAGCGCGGCCTGTCCGACTTCACCGACATGGGCGAATTGGGTGTCACGATCGCGGGCGTGCCGCTCGACCATCGTCTCTATCACTTCCGGCTGGCCTATTCCGGGTTTGAGCACGCCCATGTCGTGCTCGGCGGTGAGAGCTTCATCGCTCTGGCCGAAGGCCTGCAGAATGCCTTGTGGTCACTCGGTGGGGCGCCACGGGAGCATCGCACCGACAGCCTGTCGGCCGCCTTTTGCAATCTCGACCGCGACGCCAAAGACGATCTGACGCGGCGATACGAAGACCTCTGTGCCCATTACGGCATGCGCCCCTCCCGCAACAATCGTGGCATCGCCCACGAGAACGGGGCGATCGAGAGTTCGCATGGCCATCTCAAGCGGGCGGTCGGCGACGCGCTGTTGCTGCGTGGCACCGCCGACTTCGACGATCTCGCTGCCTATCGTGGCTTCATCGATGAGATCGTCAGCCGCCGCAATGCCCGCAACGCCAAGCGGATCGACAGCGAACGTACCGCACTTCAGGATCTGCCGGACCGCCGCACGTCGGACTATGAAGAGGTGATCGTCCACGTGACATCGTCCGGCGGCTTCACCTTGCGCAAGGTGTTCTACACGGTGCCGTCGCGCTTGATCGGCCATCGGCTGCGGGTGCGCCTGTATGACGATCACCTCGACGTGTTTGTCGGCGGCACGCATCTCCTCACCTTGCCGCGCGGGCGGCCGCATCCCAATGGCAAGCACGATCAGGTCGTCGATTATCGGCACGTGATCCATTCCTTGCGGCGCAAGCCGATGGCGCTCCTCAACCTGGTCTACCGCGACCAGCTGTTCCCCCGGGAAGCTTACCGCCGAGCCTTCGACGTCTTGCGCAAACGCTTACCGGACAAGAAGGCCTGCCGGATCATGGTCGATCTCCTCGCACTCGCCCATGAGCGCGGTTGCGAGGCCGAACTCGCCGATCAGCTCACGGCCGACCTGAACGACGGCCGGCTGCCCGACCTCAACCGGCTACGTACTCACTTCGCCCCGGATCCCGCCCAGATGCCGAACGTCGTGGTGCGCCTCGCACCGCTCGCCACCTATGAATGCCTCATCGGTACTGCCGAGATCGGAGGTGCCGCATGAGCACAACCAACGTAGTCGACACCGCGCGCCTCAATCTGTTGCTCAACGAGCTGCGGCTGCCCGCCATCAAGGTGCTGTGGCCGCAATTTGCCGAGCAGTCCGATAAGGAAGGCTGGCCGGCGGCGCGCTTCCTCGCCACCATTGCAGAGCACGAGATCGCTGAACGCAGCCGTCGCCGCATCGAGCGCCATCTCGTCGAGGCGCGGCTGCCCACCGGAAAGACCTTTGACAGCTTCGACTTCGAAGCCGTACCGATGATCTCCAAGGCGCAAATGACCGCGCTCGCCGCCGGCGACGGCTGGTTGAACAAGGGCGCCAATCTGCTGCTGTTTGGTCCGCCCGGTGGCGGCAAGAGTCACTTGGCAGCAGCAATCGGCTTGGCTCTCATCGAGAACGGATGGCGCGTCCTCTTCACCCGCACCACCGATCTCGTGCAGAAGCTCCAGGTGGCGCGCCGCGAACTCAACCTCGAGGGTGCCATCAACCGCCTCGATCGCTTCGATCTCGTTATCCTTGACGATCTTGCCTATGTCACCAAGGACCAGGCCGAGACCAGTGTGCTGTTCGAGCTCATCAGCGCACGCTACGAGCGACGCTCTTTGCTGATCACCGCCAATCAGCCCTTTGGAGAATGGAACAAGGTCTTTCCGGACCCAGCTATGACCCTCGCGGCGATCGATCGCCTTGTTCACCACGCCACCATCGTCGAGATGAACGTCGAGAGCTATCGCAGGCGGACTGCCCTCGAGCGAAAGCGTGGTCCAGGGCGGCCACCGGAGCACGCGACACAAAAAACGCTCGCTTGATTGACGCTCCGCGACAATCAAAGCAAACAAAACTCTTGCGCGCGACAATCATCGCGGCGATCATCATCGCGCCGCGACACTGACTCGCCATCCTGATCGCCGCGCTCTTCCGACCCAGATCGTCGCGCTATACGCAGAACCACGCATAGCTGAAGCTGTCGGAGTTTGCGTCGCAATACTCCTCCCACAACAGCATCAGCGTGACGTTCGGGCGCCGCAGTTCGCGATGCACGAGCGCCCAGTCCGGATGCGGACGCTCGTCGCTGGGCCGATCGGAAGGCGGCGGAAACAGGCGGTTCTCGAGCCGGACGTCGTCATCCAACTCCGGCGGCAACGGCCAGGTCAGGCCGGCGCGGCGAGTTCGATTGAGGTACTTGCAGACCGTGCCCTGGGCCAGGCCCAGGCTGCGGGCAACGGCGCGTTGCGACATGCCGACGCTGTAGTGCAGGCGTAGAACTTCACGAATGTGGCGCATGGACAGCCTCTCGGTCGGCATCTCGATTCTCTGCGGTTAGGCAAAAGACCAAGCTACCCGGGTTGCAGACTGTCAGCGGTGCGCGCCTCCTGGTTGCCCCCGATCGCGATCGCTGGAAATAGCGATCACGATCGACTGGAAATGGTGATCACGATGCTCTGGAATGGGTGATCACGATGGCCTGGAATCGGTGATCACGATCGGCTGGAACGCGCATCCGCGTCCATAACGGCGCGCTCGCTGAATGCTTCCAGTTTCGCAAGGCATGTTGCCGATGGATCCGGATCGACGTGCTTAATCCTGCTTGGTGGAGCCGGCAGGTTCGGCGGCGCCGCCACTTTCGGCCGAACGCCGGGGAGAACCTTGCTGAACCCACATTGACGGGGCGCTGATCAGCGCGTTCTGCCCGACCTGCCGGAGAACTTCGACGGACGTCTCGCCTCGAGCGGCGGCTTCCAGAATTTTGGAAGCGACGTGCGTTCGAGTGCCGGTCTCGTGAGGAGACAGCCCTTTGCAAACCTCATCCAGAACCCGACGGAGACAGGCAGTTGTTTCGGAGTCGAGCATACACGACCTCCTTCACTGGAGCGGCGCAATGACTACACTGCAAGCGCGGCTTTCCCGACACGAACAATGTCAGCCGGCGATGTGAACCGCGAAAGAGATGGCTTTCCATCTCACTTAAGGTTGTGCGACCATACCGCGGACAACGCCGCGTGTCATCACCCGCTGATGTCTCTAGCAGGATTGCCGGCATTTCGGAGAAATTGTTCGACAGGCTAACATGGTCTCCTGACCAAGCAGGTCTTCGCGATCTAAGATGTCCGCTCGCGGCACGTTATCGTCGAGCTATTCTACGTCGTGAGCCCCTAAAGCTTTCTCCATGCGCAAATGCTCGGCGTGCGCGACCAGTTCACGTTAGATGTCAGCGCATTCTGCGTTCCGCTGAAGCACTTGCCGCGTTCGCAGCACGGAAGAAGCACCAAGGCTCGACGCCCGGCGGCCACAGCCCAGCCTTCCTTGATTGAACAGTCAAGCCAAGCCAGTTCCGGACTTTCCCGGCAATCCAATCGGAGCCAGCGCCGTCATCTGATCCGCAGAATAAAGTTCAGCAGTTCCCTTGCAGGACACTGAGTGAGATCCTCAATACATGCATGAGTCTACGTCGGAGAGTATTCCTCCCAAACTTCGGCCTGCTCTGCATCCTGATTACACGCCTTAGTTTCCAGACCAAGGACTCCCTACAGCGTCTTCAAATACTCAAGCAGCGCCCGCCGTTCGGCGTCGGTCAATTCCGGACCGATGATCCCGGGCGGCAGCTTCGTTATATCGGCTTGCTTGCCCTCAAAAGAATGCCCGCGATTGCTGTTCCCAAGCAGCGATACGTTGAAATCCGTCAGGCCAGCCGCACAGGCGTCCTTCGCTCGCACTTTCCCAACAAGCCCAACGTTCACGGGATCGAATTTGCGGCTGCCAACGCAGAAAGACGTCGGCCGTTGGCCCTGCGGCAATAACATGTCCTTGAGCGTCGGCACGGACCCGTTGTGCAGATACGGAGCCGTTGCCCAAACACCGTCCAGCGGGCGAGCCCGGTACTGGGGTTCAAGAGCAAGGACATTGTCGTCCTTGCCGTTACGGTTCGCCCGAGCACCAACATATACGCGCGGGTTTTGACAGTTTTTCCTTGGCCCCCACATCTGCTGCTTGGTTTTTTCAGAAGAGTCGTTCGCCAGGTTCCATTGATCGATCGTCTTGCCCACGACGTCCATCAGCGCGAGCACAAATAGCGGATCTGCCGACCGGTCGGCTGGAAGACCGCAGCCCCAGGCCTTGTTCAGATCGTCGACTGGATTGAGACCGAGCGACTGGGGCAAGTGAACGCGCCGCGTCGTTAAGACATTGGATTGCTGACGATCGGTGCCGATTGCGTTCACTGGCAGCTGAACGACATTGAAATAGTGACGTCCACCGATCTCGATCCAATTCTTCTCGCCCTTCGCGGAGCGGTCTGGGTTCTCGGGCTTCCAAAACGAATCTTCCGGCCACTTCGCGTCGAAAGCGGGATCATTGACTGGTCCCCGGTGGCACTCAAAGCAATGCGAGCGGTAAAGATCGCGACCTTTCTCAACGAGTGTTTCGTCGATGGCCCAGGCCGGGTCGCCTCGGAATTGTTCTTGCGCGTCCTTCCATCGTGGCGCGACAAGCCCGTTGAATTTTCTGCCGCTTGCCTCGGCTGACGAAAAGGGATCGGTGCCACGCAAAAGCTCCTCGAAGCGCGCGATATCCAAAAGGTGGACGGATGATGTAAAATGCGGCCGTCCGGGAGCCGACGCTCTCATATTGATCTTCGCGCTGACGCCGAGCGCCTCGCCGGAATTGCGAACAAGCTCGTTAAGAACAGAGGCGTCATACTGCGCCCAAAGGAAGTACGGCGTGTCCCAGATGGGCGGAAAGCTCACCGGGGCGTCATTGCGCGCGAAGTTGCCTTTGAGGAGGGGATCGGGGAGTTCTCCGGTCACGGGATCGAGGAAATTGGTATAGAAGACCTGGTTGCCGATCCGGTTCAACGCATCCAGCCGGCCAAAACCCTCGTCGAGATTGGTAACGCCCTGCCCCGTCAAAAGGCTATCGCTTGCGGTCTTTTGCTTCTTGATCTTTTGAAGTGCGAGTTCCAGGTCACTTCGAAGCTTCTTGCGGTCGATGCTTCGACCTTCAATGCTTTCAAGGCGACTGGCGAAGCGTTCGAATCGCCACGGCAAGATTAGCGTGTAGCCGATCGACAGCCCGATGACCCGTTCAACCTCCCCGAGATTGACCATCGCCGGTCCACCATCGTAGCGGATACTGACATTCTTATACTCGAGATGACCGGTGTGACAGGCGGCGCAGGTCAGTCCGATCTGATCTTCATAGATGGCCCCCGTCGTCGGGTCGATGCCCCCCTTCAGGATTGCAAAGCCAACAGGCAAACCCTCCGGATTGTCCGGCGCGCCTGCTGTCCAAGTTGAGCTCCCGTCCTTCGACGTATCATCGTGATAGCCGTAGGCCGGTGCCTTCCGGGCAAAGTCCTTTGAGCTCGGACTTGGGATGAAACCAAGGCGTCGCAGATAGTCGTCGTCCGTTAGGCTCGTGTAATGGATCGACAACTCGGGACGTTCCAGGGCGAGGAACCATCGATACGGGACGGGAATGGTCGCCGTGCCCTGCGATGTATGGTGAAACCAGTAGCGCTGCCGTGAAGTCCAATTCTGCGGCAGCCAGTACGCGCTTTCGATTTTTGACGGCGCGGGCAGTGTAGCAGGCAGCAACTGGGCAACCAGATTTGCGCCGTTCTTGACCTTGAGAGCCGCATCGCGGAGCTTTTCCGGCACGAAATATGCCATGCCTACTGCCGCCACCGCGAGCAACACGATCATAACTAATAGAGCGATGACATGAGGCCACCGCCTCACCAGCCCACCGACCCAAGAGCGGGACGAACGCGCCCCCATAGTACCCTCCATATCTCTATCTCAAGTAGCCCCGTCTGCCGCGCGAGCACGCCGGGAAATGGCGCTGACTACTTGTTCAGCAACTGGCTATTGATGAAGGCGACCACGTCAGCCGTCTCTGCTGCGGCACGCCGGGTTATGGTCGCGGCTGCCGGGCCACCATGCAAGAACGACGGAAACCACCCGAAATTGCGAACATTCCAATTTTCCTTCGGCAGAACCGCTGGGTTCACGCCCGGCACAGCGAAGTTCTGCACTTTCCTGGCGAGTGGCTGCGCCGTCTCGGTGTGACAGCTCACGCAGTCGGTATTGAAGAAATGGCTCGTCTTCGGATCCGCGATGATATTGACGATCTCGAGTACGCGGCTATTGGGGACGTTGGCATCGATAAAATCGGCCGTCGAAACGCCCTTACGATTGGCGGGCGGCAAAGGCGGAGTCTGCAGCGCTGCATGGCGACATGTCATTGGATTTTGGTTGTTCGTGACAGGCCGCGGGACGACGTGTGTGCCACTGAGGATGCTGAACATCTGTGCGGCATGCAGGCCATCGAGCGTCGGACCAGGCACCGCTATCAACCCGGCCTGCGGGACCCTGAGCATCGAGACGAACACCCAGGGTTCGGGCGGTGAAATGCCCATGATAGCCATGGTGTTGAGACGCTGCGAGGAAAGATGCTTTTCCAGCAGGGCTTTAACTGCATCTCGAAACGGCTTCGCGGACGCCCCGACAAGGCCCGGATGCACGTTCATGCTACCTGCAGTCGAGACTTTGACATTGCCGAATTTTCCCGCCGCAAGTTGGTCACGCAAGGACGCAACGTCGCGGACGATTGCCTTGAAGGCTTCGTCGTCGGGCTTAAATCGCGGGAATGGCGCACAACCATCGAGAGGCGGATCGGGATCAAGGCTGAAGCTGAAGATCAGGTGGCCGGCCGTGTCATGGACCTTGAATCCGTCGGGTCCATTGGTCACCGGCTGAATGATCAGGCGAATTTGCGGCTGCCGGCCAAACTGGGCGATCACATCAGCCGATAATCCCGGTGCTCCCGGATCGATCCGGATGCCGGCGACAAACCAGGCATCGATCTTCTTCACGACAGCTGGCAGCGCAATGCGGCGCGTGCCGGAATCCGGCACGCTGGGGCGTTCGGGATTTTCAGCGTTTGCGACAAAGCGCGCGAAATCCTCGTCGGAAAAAAGCCGCTGCGGAGCCGTCGTTGGACCAGTGAGATCGGATACCGCAATCAGATTGACAAGGTCAGCCGGCGATCTGGGTGCAGGAAACAGGATAGATACGTCGTTGGCTGAAAGCGGCTTCGATGCCGTCTGAGCCTGGCCTGCTGCGGCTCCCGAAGCAACGGCAAACATCAGCCCGGCGACAGACAGCCCTTCAAACAGTCGACGAAGCTTCGACCGGCATCTTTCACCTTTTGCCATCTTCGGCAATTCTCCTCTAAAACTCAACGTTTCCAATGTCAGATGAAGAAAGCGCAGCTTTCTAGCTTCGCTCCGTCGCATAGGGCCCCCTAGCAGTGGATCAGCCTTCTCAATCGCTACCGTAAAGTTTGCCTTGCAAGGTCTTGAGCTGAGTCGGATGTAACGCCTCTTCAATGCAGCCAAGGAACATCTCGCTTCGAGCTTTGACACGCTCGCCGTCAGCCGGGCCATGATCCATGTCCGTTTGCAGCGAGCGCACGGCGATCCAGTCCTTCGAAGGATCCTTAAGCAACTCGAACAATGTTCGGTCTTGGTAGGGATGGAGACGGAAATGAGCGAAGGCAACTTTGGCTGAGATCTTGGCATCTCGAAGTGCGTCGGGAAGTGTGAGGAGATCAAGTCCCGCCAAGTCTCCAACCTGGAGCATGTGGTTCTGGGCTTCCTGATATTGCTCGCGTCCGACCAGTTGGTACATTCCTCGCGGACGAAACAGCCAACCGTCATCCGTCCCGGGCTGGTTTGCGAACGGGTTACCCTCGTAGCCGAGAACAAAGTTCGCGAGTTCCTTGGGATGGTTAAGCAATGCGTCCATGGCGACCGGCGGCTTGCTCGCGGCCGCCAGGTCAGCGTTGTTCTTAGCTATTCGCTCGCGCCATTTGCGTGGGAGTTGCGAGACCGCGCTATAAGAGAAGTTTTCGCTGCTGCGCGTAAAATCAGCGCTGTCGTAGGAGATTGACCCGAGGATGTAGGCCAGGATGCGCGGGTCGGTCTCCTCTACGCGGTCCCATTCCTGCAACAAGGCTTTGACCTGCTCGGCCTGAAAATACGCCATATAGCTCTTTCGATATGGCGGCATGGATGGCGGAGCCGGCAAATCGTTCTTGAGTGACACGGCCAGCTGGTACTCGTACGCAGCAACTTTGTCCTGGTATCTCTGATAGCCATGCTCTTGCAGCCACTTGCTCTCATAACAAGCAAGCAGCGGCTGCGGTTTGATCTTTGGCGTCGGTCGATATTCCTTGTCCAGTTCGTCGGCGTAGGCCGCCTGGGCAAGTTTTGCATCCTTGAGCGTTTCAAATGCGGAGGCGACAGACCCGTTCAAGAGATGAAACAATTTCACTTGCAAGCAATCGGCATTGCTTTGTCTCTCGCGGGATTGATCGAAATCATCCTTCGGCACGCAGTCCCAGAAGCGGCCGCTGCTCAGCGAGATGATATCTGCGGTTTTCTGAGATAGCGTCCAGCCAAGCGGCAGGCTGTAGAACAAGCCTGTTATGTCCGTGCGGCCAAACGTTGGAAAGCGTTGCACGCTGGTCGTTACATCGTTCTCCGGCCGGCGATCGATATTGGTCGCGTGATTGAGCGCCACATAGGTTCGAGAGGTGCGCGTGCTCAGAAGCGCGCGCACTGGCTCCATCAGTTCACCGAACATGAAGGAACCGTGATCTCCGAACTGACCGCTCACCAGCGATAGGAGATAAATCCGGAACTTTGGCGCATCAGAAGTCCCCTTGATGCTGTTGAGCCGCTCAATTAGATCAAGCGCGGTCTCGATTCCGGAATTCTCGACATATCCGCCGTCCACCAAGCGTGCCTGCGGATTGGCGGTAATGCAGTCATTCCTTAAGGGAACCGTCGCTGCCGGTGTCACCCACGGAAATCGAGCGCTCGTAAACGCCGCTGTGCTCAGCCGAATCGGCAGGGAATGGCTCGCGACGGTTTGACCGACCCCGCTTCCGGCCCGATCAAGCGTCGCGAGAATACAGAGGTCTCTGTCTTTGGAGTGTAACGGATCGATATCGAAGGGCGAGATCACAACCCGCTTGCCGCTACCGGCATCTGTCGTATTCAACAATAGCGCCGGCATATTGTTGCCTGGCGTCCAATGCGACTGAAACTCGGCTTTTAGCAGATTGGATTGATCGCCGATGCCCCCGAGGGTCTTGAGCATTCTGTCTGTCGCATTCTCCAGCGCGTATTCCAGAAACCGTGCGCGATCGAAACTTGGAATCGCGACCGGCGAAAACAACTGGGTGAAATCGGTAAATAGAAAGCCCGCAACCAATGGCGAGAGAAAGTCCGTATCCAGGACGCTTGCAACGCGTTGTTCCACCGGTCCAGATGCATCGATATCCTCGGCGCGGCCGACGCCTGCGAGAAAGTCCGCGATTTTCGGGCAGGTCTTTGCGTCGGGAGTGATCGCATCAAGTGGCGCATTGTCGGCATGAAGCGCAGCCGCGAAAATTGCCGAACCGACGCTTCCGCCGGAGACGCCGCTTATCGCAAACAGATGCTGCCGAAATGCCGGACAGAGATCCTGCATTCTGGCAAGAAAGCGCGCCGCATTGTTGGCTGCGTAGATGCCGCCACCCTGGGCAGCCACAATGAATACGGGATATTCCCCAAGCCTGTTGGCCTCGGCCACCCGCGACTTTTGCAGAAGCCACTCGCGAAATGCTTCGACTGCAGAAATGCGCGCCTTCTCTTCCGACCTGCCAGCTGCTTGGGCTACGGTGCGCAGCCCATGGTCGTCACTTCCGAACAAGGAGGCAACCAGGAACAAGCCGCCAAAGACAACCGGTATGAATGGGAAATTGAACCTGATCGTCAGTAGCGCAAAGTGCGTGGTGAGAGCCACCACGCACATCGTAAAGAGAGCGATCACGCCGAATGATCCGACGAATTGCGCAAGGCGATCGGGAAGCAATACGAACCCCGCCGTCAACAGGGCGATGGCGCCGATCGTGAGCGCGAGAAATCTGTAGCGGATGAAATAGGCGTTGTTGGCCCGGCTGGCGAGTTCAGTCGAGCGATCTCTTGATCCCATCCGCCAGGCGAACATGACAAAGCAGGCGAGCAGGACCAACATGGCGAAGGCGAGGATAAGCAGCATGTTCCGCTCGAAGGCGAGCGCCTGGTCCTGAATGCGGAAGATACTCCCGACCTCCTCGACCTCACCGATCTTTTCAGCCGGGCGCGAGGCGAGTTGACCTGCGGCCGCAGCGACGATCGGCAACGCTCCAAGCACAACAGGCGCAAGTTTTATATAGAGAGCCAGCCGGCCCGTAGCGCGCGGGATCAGAGGAAGGGTCGCGGTGGTAAGCTGAAACGCGGACGCCCAAACCGTTATCGCGATCACGCCAAGGGCGATAAGCTCCTCGACCGTAACCCACCCAATGTCGTCAGCGGCGATCCGGTAGAGCTCCTGAATCTGATCCGGCAGGTAAAGCAAAACTGAAATGGCCACCGACAGAACAACAATCCACCGAAGATTGCGCAACAATGTAAAAAGCTGCTCGCGCACAGTCATCGCGCCACCTCCGAACACTGCCTAACGGGATAGCCCGAGCGAGCAAAATCGACCTAAATTCCAAAGACACTCGTACCGGTTCTCATCGAAAACATGACGCCGGAGATTAGGGGCGGCCTGCAATAATGACGACTGACAAATTATCGTAACGCGCGTCGAGAATTGATAACTTAACCTGCAGTAGTGGAGCGATTTATCGATTCAATCTGCTGGACGGTCAAGAGATTTTCGACACAGATGACTAAATCAATGGTGTCGATGTTTCGCACCTGGGATTCACCAACTTGCGCGCTTTTTCTTCACTCACTCGTTCAGAACGCAAGAAATCGGCAGCGTCGCCACTCTCCTCCATATTCGATTCTAACCGTGGATCATCATCAATCGATGTATGCCTCAAGGCTTACGGGCACCGGGCACCTACTGGTTCGCTTAAACAACGCGTCAAGACTAGAACTCCGTTCCGCTCCATCGCAACGGCAAAGGCTCCGTCTCGTGGTGCACCCGCAAACGTGACTCGGGCCGGAAGCCGGACTCGGGAGTTTATCTTTGGTGCCTCGGGCGCCTGGCCGGCGATAGCTTGGTCCCGGACGTGCGGCCAAAGACCCGAAGGCCAGCCGGACGGAGCTGTTCGACTACTAAGGCGCGGCGCCCGGCGGCCGCATCACTTCGTGCGGTTCTTCTCGGCCGCGATGCGCACCATGGGCCAGTCTTCTCCGAAGGTGACGAACGAAAGCGACTGCTCTTTCGTCAATTCCTCGACGGGAAGGATTAGATTCTCGCGGCTGTTTCGTCCGACTATGAATCCGGACAAAGCTCCAGATTTCGATATGACCGGAGCGCCGACGCTTTGCTTGTTCGCGAATGGACGACCACGCGACGTGGCTAGGCCGCAATACGGCAGGCAAAGGTCCACTTCCTTGCCGTCCTTGATCCGCACCTTGAACAATTCGCCGGTCAAGCGACCAAGCTTGTTGTTCTTGGCCCTGGACTGCTGATTGCGACGCGAGCCTGAGGACGCTGGAGAAACCTCTTCCGCGTTGACGCGTCGAACCCGGAAGTTCGGTCGATCCCAGAGGTTGCTTCGGAAGTCCCGTACGGTAACCATCTTTTCGGACGACTGGACCGGATCGTTGAAAAGCGGGGATGCCTCGAGCTGGACCGCCTGGAAGCCGACGTGGGGCGACTTGGCGCCCAGGACGTCGGCAACCGGAACGAAGTGGCCGACCCGGACATTCGACCGCCCGGGACCGCGAACCAGTTCGCAAAGGCCAGAATCCACCTTGCCCACCCGGGAATGCGGCGTCATCAGCGCAAAGACGGCAGGCCCCTTTCGGACCAGGGCCGACAGCATCATCTTCGCGCCCTTCTTGCCGTCGATCTTGACCCTGACCAGGGTGCCTATCCGCAAGGCATTGGAGCTGACACTCGACGGTTCGCGGAGACCTTTCAGCTCAGTCTTCATAGTCGATGTCTCTCGTAGTGTCGGGCTCGCCCAGCTCCACCAGAACAGGTCCGACCATCAACGGGAATAGATCGAACCTTTCGGCTCGTCTGGTATCAGCCGTAGGTAAATTTACTTTGATCGGCTCGCCCTCGATGTTGGTTCGGAGCATGCGGATATTCGAGAAGTCCAGATCGTAGGCCCTGGATATCAGATTGAGTGAACGCTCGAGGGAATCCGCCAGCACTTTCATGCTGATGGCGGCATTCCCTACTCCCTTACGGGTCCACGCATATTTCGAGGAGTCGTATCCGGGCAGTATGGCCGCATCGAGATGCTCGAAGGAAAGTTCCCCAAGACGAACCAGGTCCGGCTCATCAAGGATCTCTTTCGCGGCCGGTGGGGCGCCATGACGCACCATAACTTTCGCGAACCGCGTCGTCGGAGGCTCGATACATTCGGGCGCGCCGTTCTCCGGGACCATCGTCGCCTGATTGTCCACGGTCTTAAGGCTACCTTTCACATGCGTCACGCACCGCGCCGGACCATTGCTGAAATGGGAAAGGAGGAGCTTGTTGATGGGCGCGGCCGAAAAGGAATAGGCACTCTTGCTCTCGTGCAGCAGCGTGACGGACGGCACCGGATCTCTTTTGATGAAAGGCTCGATCTCCTCCGTATCTTCGTCTTCAAGATGTACGGTGGAATAGAATGGGCAAGGATCCTCGCTGTCTTTTTTCCCGGCCGTGACCCGTGCGCGCCGTTCTTCCTCGATCGCCTTTACATCCGTCTTCATCGGCTTCTTCGACAATCGCGCCGCCAAAATGTGCGCCGCTTTCGTCACGTCCTTCCCGAGGATCGGAGAAAGCGCGTCGATCAGGCCGCCGTCGCCCGATCCGCTGACCATGACCTCGTCGCCGGATTCGATGATCGATGACGGAGACCAGTAGGCAGGGGTCTGCAGATTGCCGAACTGCCTTTCGGCCCCAAAGCCCGTGGCGATCACGCAGACATCGGCCTTCAGCTCGGTTTTCTGGGCGTCGGCAAGCTTGATCGTAAGTGGCGTCGCGGCGCGCTCGATCTCATCCACTTCGGCGTGGATGAACGCGACGTGCTTTGCGAAGCTCTCCTCCCATTCCTTCATCATCGCGTCGACGACTTCGGTGACCGGCGCTTGAGCCCAATTCAGGAAAGGCAGTTCGGTCGCGGGTGTCGGCTCCTGGAACGGCCAGAAGATGATGTTCGGATGGAGCTCCCGATGGATCGCATTACGGTAAGAGGTGAAATCCACCTTTTCCTTGTCCACGATAGTGACGCCGGCCCCCAGGCTGCGAAAGGCAGCAGCGATGGTCCTCCCGGCCACACCAGCCCCGACTATGCACACGCTTCGATGCCCCGGCGCGAGATGCCGATCGGAAATCTCCGCTGCCAGAGCAAGCGCTCGTAGCTGTTGGGAATAGAAGTTCTGCTGCGGAAGAAACGGATTGAGTACGAAAAGGTTGTCTGTGAGCTTGCACGCCTCATAAACGTGCGCGCTGCGTTCTGCATCGATCGGCATGCGTCTTTTACGTTCGTATAGCTCCGCCATCGCTCAGGACGCGACGGCTCGTGAAAAGGAGTTTTCAAAAGTCAGGAAGTATGTGCCACGACATGCGAGTATGCCGCGTCCGCAAAAACAATGATGGCCTTCTTCGTCCCCCCGAAGACACGCGACCCATCCCCGTTCAATCGGCCCAAGACAAAATAGTAACAACTGATAGTTGCGTAAAGCGATTTGTTGGACTACGGCTAAAAACAAGGTTGGTACGATACGCACAATCGATGGCTCGTATACGTGGAATTAATGCGTCCCGCGCGTCACCGCCAATTCCTGTGCTTACAGAGTTCGCCGAGCTTGCCGCCGTCGGGGGCCGGCAACTCCTTCGGCTCCGACATGATCGCGCCCCTCGGGTGCCCGAACCGGAGGATTTAAGACGGCAGGGATCGTCAGCGGCTCGAGCCATTCCTTGTGCTAGCTGATCTTGGATGGCATTTCTGACCACGGCAAATAACCCAAGTCGAGACGTTGCGCGCCACCAGTCAATACCCACACCAGATTACCCCTCGTCGCCAGGTGGCTCAAATCGTTCCAAACCGCCCAGCGCTTCCGTATAGCGGATTCAGGCCCTGAAAGCGGGACATCGCAAGCCCGTATCACCGGGCACGTCGACGTACACCGCCGGCCCGGATCTAGCGCTCAAGACACCAGTCAGAACTTCCGCTGATCATCCAATCTCAGTACGCAATGAACAAAGGCCGCGTCGCCCTCGAGCGATCGAGCAACCCCTTCAGGCAAGCGAGGCCGCGTAGTTACGGCTCATAAAGAGATTTCCGGATGTCACGCAGCTCGTCCGCGTCATCCGCAAGAATTGTCGCGAAGAACTTTCCGAGCAAATCAGCGACCACGTCCGATATCTGCACGGCCGGCTCCTCCACCGATTTCGCAAAGCGATGGATCTGCAAAGGAAGCGCCTCATGCTCCATTCGGTAGCCTGCACGTAACGTTTAACGACAGCTTCACGGCATGGCGATGAGGAACTCACCGGCTTCGGACAAGGCCTCCCCGCATATGCCTTTATCGCATAGTCCGACGTTGGGCGGCGGCACAGATCGTCCCCATCCCTATGGAAGGCGACGCGACGGTTTTCGGCATCGCCCCGCGCGCGCGGCAAAGGATGTGCTTGCCGGAAGACGAATACATGAGCGGCCGTCGACACGCGGTGATACTCGTCGATGTCAACCTATCGTTCGCGATACGTAACGCCTTCGACCGGCTGCAGAGGTCCGCAACAGACCACAGGGGCTTAGCTACGCTACGCTCAGCCAGTCGGTCAGCGCTTTGACGTGCACGGCGAAATCTCTGGCCTCGCTCGGTCCGCCTTTGTAGTTGATTCCGGCGACCGCGCCGTCCTCATCGAGCAGCGGACCGCCGGACATGCCCTGCGAGAGCTTTTGCGCGACCTCGATCATCGGAACGGCGCTCTTGATGGGCAACGACGTTATCAATCCGGATCGCACGTTGATCTTGTCGCCGGGGCCAAAGCCGGGAAATCCGAGCGCCGTCGTGTTGTCGCCAGCTTTGAATGTGCGCTTCGATATATCGAACTCGTAGTACTCGGTGGCAGGTATTTCGTGCGCGAGAACGGCAAGATCGCGATGCGCGTCATTTTTGGCAACCGTCACCTTGAATTTATTCGAAGGCTTGCTGGGGTGATAGACCGCGATATCGGTCGCGCCGTCAACGCAGTGCCATGCCGTAACGAGACCCACCGACTTCAGGAAGAAGGCCGTGCCCTGCACGCTGCCTTCCGTTGCGTCATCGCCCCAATGCTCGACCACCCACACCGCACGCTCCCTGATCTCGAAAATCGTGGGCAGAATTTCGAGTTTCTCGGATGGGAAGAGCTTGTTGTAACGCGAGGCCAGACTGCGGAAAATCGGATCCGAAGGTCCCTTGATGTGCCCTACCCAGGATATCCGGCCGCGAAGATGCGACGCGAGGGCCGCTTCGCGACCATACTTGTCCTTGAGGGTCTTCTGAGCGACCGCAGCGCCCTGCTTTTCGACCACGAATAATGCTGCCCGGATGTTTCGAACGAATTTTCGGTCGACATTGACGATTTCATTGATCTTCAAGCCGGTCACCGTTCGCCGCGAATGCTTGTCGGCGTAGTGGACCTTCTGTGGATTGATCGCGAAACCGTTGGACCGGAATGCTCCGCGAAGCCCATCCTTGAGCAGATCGGGCGAGAAATTTCCGGCCGGCGGCGGAGGCCCTTCGAACAACAAGGTCAACGGCTGGTAGCTGGAAAACGTGACGTCGTCGGCATACCGGGTGTAGATGCAGCGGCTCTCCTTGGCGATCCTCTGCAATTGCTTGTCCATCCGGAAACAGATCATGTTGGAGATTATGGGACTGCTAGGTGCGCCTTGCGGCAGAACACCCTCGTTGCAGCAGATCCGCGCCAATATCTCAGCGACTCGACCGTCGATGCTGAGCGCGCTCATCAATCCGGAAACACGTCCTTCCGTAATTGCCGAAAAGAAGCCTTCGATATCCAAGTTCATTATGAACTTGCTCCGGAGATGCGCCGTAGCGTTCGTCTTGACCGAACGATTGTCCACAAAGCCGTGAACGGGATTCCTCGGTCTGTATATCGGCGCGAGCGAGGACGCGATCTTGGTCTGCAGCATCTTCAGCCGATAGTCCGGCGCGCTTATGATGCGCTTCTTTCCTTTGCCTTTCGAAATCTCGAATTTCTGATACATCCGGCTACGAAACCACCAGATCTTCCTGAGTTCGGCTGCCGATACGGCAAGGAACTTCAATAGTTCGGCTTCGCTGGTAAGCTCGTTCGGAACTGTGACCTGGATCGGAGTGACGAAGAACGACGCGGGGCCAGGCACGAGGTCTCCCTTCCAATCACGCCAAGTATTCAGGCAGCAACGTGGCGCGCACGATCCTTGATCAGACTTTCGCTCTTACGCCGCAGTTACGACAGCGCGTATGCGAGGGGAGACCTCGTAATTCATCAATAGCAGAGCGTTCCGGGAACGCCACGCGTCAGTCCCGGAAATTCACATAGATATTTGCAGCGTTCCATTGGCATGGCCCGGACGCCGATTCCATTGCCGCGGACGAGGTTTCGATGCTCGCCGAACGAGACTTGGTGCCGGCGCGTGATTGTCGTCACGGTCTCTTCGGACATCGCGGGGTGGTCCTGCGGATTTCAGCGACCGCCGGCGTGAGGATAAACGCGCGCTCCATGACATTCCAAGATATCGAGGAGTTCAGACATCCGGCTTGCGCCCTGCAAGAGGTCATCCTGGGATTTAAGGCGTGGATTTCCGGGCTGCACCTAATTTATCGTAGGTGTCGAATGTCTTCCGACCGATGCCGTAGGCGACGTGATTTCCCTCGTTTAGACTTTCGACGATGTCTTTTGTCCGGCGCATTAGGGTCTGCTTTGTCTTGCCTACGTCCTTTTCGAACTGGGCGGAAAGAAACTCTTGAGCGTCTAGCCTGGCTCCTTGCTCGATCGATTTCAGGACGTACTGTTTTACGGCTTCGTAGATTTCGGCACGTCGCTTGAATTCCAACTCCGCTTCTTCACGGTCTCTTCCGACATAAGCATCGTAACGGCTCGCGGATGCGGCATAACCCTCCGCATACGCTTCAGCGATCAGGTCGTGGCGGCCCAGTTCATAAAATGCGAGCAGGCCTTTAGTGTATTTGGTTTTGTCGACATTCATAAATGACAAGGGCGCCAAGCCTGCTTTGAGCAGCGGTACGTTGCAGATGACACGTCCGGTGCGCTTGTTCACATCCTCGAAGTACTGGAGGTAGCTAATCATCACCATCAGAAAGAGGCTTCGCTCAAAGGGATCGTCAATGAGAGCCTGCTTCTGCACGATGAGGGTGAGTTGATCCTCGAGGATTTGCGGAATCGCCAAGGGCATGTAAGCGGAGTTGCCCAGTCCAACGATTCGCCTTCTCACCGTTCCGCGCGCCGCCGGATCGATAAGGCCACGAGAAAGCAAAGAATGGACGTTTCTTATTTCACGAACATCCAATTCAATGTCACCGATGTTGTCGACGAGATAGGTAATCGCCTCCTTGTGATCAAGGATCATCTGAGTTTCATCGGCGGCCTTTCCTTCAGCGGCTTGGCCGTACTCGATGAGCACCTGCGTATCCAAGTATGAGTAGGTGTTTCCTTCCAGGCTGGACGAAGCGTAGGACAGATCGACAAGGAGTTTTTGCACGATAGCGCGCGAATAGGTACTCGCATCAGCTCTCACTCCCCCGCCAGCGGCCAAGAGTTGCTGCGAGACTTCAGGGTCCAACCAGCGCGTTTGATTTGGGACATAGTTCTCAAGGATGGACCGGTCGTAGCTGACGGCCTTTCGGCGCTCCGGCGGAATGCTGAAATATTGATTGTAGTTGTCCGCCTTGTATCGGGTATTTCGCCCCTTCCCCTCGACCAGAACATATCGATCTGCCTGAAGGGCAGATAGGCGCCTGGAGAGGGTTGGCTGGCTTATCGATATTCCGTTCCGCTCCAGGGCAGCGAGAATTCCGGAGGCAGTGTTTGCTCCGGTTTCGATGGCATCAAGGATGGCCTTATCTGTCTCGTTTAGGGTCATGGCCTGAATACAATGCTGAATTGATTGGAGTTGGGCCTAAGGGCCATTTTCGAAGGGCGGACGAGCGCTAAAGCAGCGCTTGAATAGATATGCGAATAGAAATGCTTAAGATCAATCCAATCAAGCCCCTGAAACTTCTCTTATTTTCTATTTTAGGAGCTGAGAGGTCAAAGTCTCTCGAAGGCAATCCTGAATGGAAAGCGAATTGATTAACGATGGGACTTCAACCCTTACGAATGGAACAGTGAATAGAGAGGGCTTTCGTCGCGTGGGCAGGCAGCCCTTCTGCAGTTAAGGCACCCTTGGTTGTGACAGAAGCCACAATCAACCTACTCTGCGGTCTGACCGCCGTTCTATCGGCCAGCCGCCCACCAAGGCGAAAGCGGAAGGGGCCTTGGCGAGGCCGTCGGCAGTGCGGTCGAAGCTACGCCGCCAGGGGAGCGAACGTCTCGCGCGAGTTTATCGTCTCGCACCCTCGCACTCCTGTCGAGTTGAGATGAACGTTGCTACGACGACGCCCCTGATTGTCACGATGCAAACTCCGGCCTCCGTCCTGTAGCCATGGTGTTGCGCTAGTCTTACGAGTTCGCCCAACTGCCTGGCTTTGGATTCCACATCCGAAATGTTCGATCCGACATTTAGCAGCGACCTCGCGGCTAAATCGTCGGTCCTCGCTTGCACCGAAAGAATATCGATGATCTTCGAGGTTTCGAACCTCGACCTTTCGATGAGATCGGAGCCAATCCTGCTCCTTCCGCCGGCATCGGAAAGGCTGGACGCCTTCGACTTGGCCTCCGCGATCATGCCATCCTCCAGCGGGGAAATCACCGGATCGCTCCTTCCTCCGCGTAGACTTTGGAAACGGTCAGACAGCATCGATCCGTATCCTTGGATCCGACTCAGGGAACTTTTCAAAGACGCACCCAATTTCGTATCGAGCAAAGCCGACGATCTTCTTACGAGCTCGGACCTGGCGTCCGACGACGACACCACCCCCTTGAGGAAGTCGTCGACGAATTCGACCGCGGCCGCTCTTATGCCGTCAGTCAGGAAATCGTCGCTCATCGCCTTCAATATTTCGTCGATCACCTTGCCGGAGACAGTTTCCTTCACTAGCTCCGATATTGCTGGTTCGATGACCTCGGGGACCTTCGCGGCGTCGAGTGCAGTCGAGAGCAACTCTCGGATCGCACGCTGCCGCGATGAGCCGTCGCGTGGTCGTTTGAGGTCGTCCTCTGGAGGGGCCATTCCGCGCGTTGGCGCCCCCCGAGGTGCCTCAAGAGCGGATCCGAGCTCGGCCAACTTGGACGAACTTGCCGCCGGCGGCACGTTCAGCATGTCGCCCGACTGAAGGTGTCCCTCGAACTTGGCTGCGTTCGCGGCCGTTCTTACCGCTATGCGCTCGTTCAGCCGCTCATCGGAATTCAGGACCCCGGCCTTGAGTTCGGCGTCCCAGATACCCGAACCGGCAGGCGGGGCCGGCGGGCGTGGTCCCGCGGGAGCGCCTGCAGGTCGCGGCCCACCCCAATCCCCGGGCGGCGGCGAAGTCCGGAAAAGATGGTCGTCCTGCTGGGTCGCCCTATCCAGCATGACCTTCGCGAACTGTATGGACACGCGGAAAACGGCTCGTTTGTATGAATTGTCGATAGCATCGTGAGCCGACCGAAGTTCGACCCGCAGGGCGTTCAAGCCGCTAGGCGCAGAACCGTAGAAGGAGAACAGCAGGACCGCGACGAAGAAGGCGCCGACGACGTCTATGCCCTTCGATGCCATCTTCGAAAGTCGAGCCACCCTTGAGGAGAGAAGCGGGAAGAAGAGCAGGTTGAAACCAAGAACGAGTATGATCGCAAGGCGCGCCTTCAGAGCGAAGGATTCAACGCGTTCAATGATGTGTCCAGCCTCGAGGCTATTGTACCAAGCAAGAACGGTGCTCAGCCGCGGTGAGAACTCCGTCAGGAAAAGGTAGAATCCGATCTGCAGCAACAGGAAACATGTCGAAACGGCGCCGGTGACCACGCAGTAAGTGGTGAGTTTCGAACCGACCTCGGCGAGAATCGCGTTGCCGCTGTGCCTTCGGCAGACCGAGCGGATCGCAAACACGGAGATAGCCGAGACGATCAATACCCCCAACGGCAACAATCCGACGAAGGAAAAACCCGCAACAAACGCAAGCCAAGCGGGGATCAATATCACTGGAAGAACAAACAGCTGCGAGAATTCCCGCAGACGAGTTGAAACGCTCAAATCCGTCTCCTCCGCTCGGCAGGCCGCTCTATTGACTTTGAACTTCTGCCGGCGCGTCAATGAGACCCCTTCCTATCCAGGCGAATTCCTTCAAGCTCAGCCGCAGCATTGCTCAGACTCTGTGCGGACCTGGTCTCGAAAGGCTAAGCAAGGACAGTCTCCTTAGGTCGGAAAAATTCGGCGCGGGACATTGTCACACGCGACGTTATTGACAACACTTGGAGCCGCCAGTAATCCTTCAAAATATACCTTTAAGTTGTAGCACACCGCGGCGAATTGTTGGAGCGGCATCGCAGGTCCGATATTACTCAGCTCGAAATTATTTCCGTACGGACCGGACGCTGGCTAGATGTGTCACTCACCTACAACCTCGACGAAGCAGCGCGTGCGACAGACGACGAGCTACAAAACCAGGCAGCGGCGAGGATAGACTAACACCACTTGGATCAGATGCCGTTGCTGTCCAACTTCATACGCTCTGCGCAAAGTCGACGAATACATGTCCTGCGTGGACGAGCCATCCAATACGTCGGGCAGCGCCTTGGCGGTCGTCTCGACGACATGAAACAGCAGCCGCGGCTGACCTGAGGACGTGTGCTTGAGGTCCCCTTGATGGCAGCCAGCATGCCCGCCGCCGTCGTTACGCCCTGACTGTCCTTGCTGTCCGCGTTGAAGTCGCAGTGGCTCAAACTATAGGAGCATCGAAAGGCGTCGATGCTCGCCTGCCGTCCACGAAGTGTTGCGGACGAGTTCACCTATCGGAAATGGAATAATGTAAAGGGAAGCGACATCCGAACCGCGCAAAAGCGAGATGAATTGCTTTCCAGACTGCAAGACTTTGGGCATTCGAACCCGAACCTCTGCCGCCGTAACGTTCATAGCTTGTCGGAAGCACACGATCTCGAACCGATCACAGCAATCAACGAGGCTTTGAAAGAGGCGATCAAGGCCGTCCCAGAAACATTTTCTGCTGTCACCTGGAGCGCCGAGCGATTTGCAGCTCGCGCTCTTGCGTGAAGCCGTATCAATCAGGTTCGATCGAAAGCCGACCTACATTTCTTTCGTTCTTAATCTGTGAGACAGTGTCGGAGGTTTGGTTCGAGCCGCCGCGAATACGTTCCGTTCGATGGAAGAATGCCAAAGTAGTCACATGCCAAAGTAGCCACACCTCTTGCGTGCCGGAGCACGCTTCTTTTTGCTGTTCATGAACGCCTGAAGATCCCTTAAGCGTATTTCAAGGTCAGGTCGAAACGAACTTGGACGCGCTGGACCGTCGGGCGCATCTCCTCAGCCGTACCGCAGCGCGTCCCTCATCTCTTCTGAGGGTAACGATGTGCTGCCTGCCGTCGCGAATTCTTTCCGCCGCTGAGCCATAGCCGGTTCGGTCATTTGCGCGCGCTAGGTGACTTCAAGATGATCGACAGGTGCGATCAGTTCGCGATCGAGCCGATGCCTGCGAAACCTGCATCTTGGGCCGAAATCTGTGTCCTCAGCTCCTACCGATCGGTCGCTCGCCGTCGCCAACGATGCTGCCTCACAGCAGTCAGCGCGCATCGAATGGAGCCAGATCTCCTTGAATGATCTTCGAGGTCGGCAGCAGCGACATTCAAATCGCGTTTTGCCGAGTATAGATGTTTAAATCACTTGGCCAAGTCGCCGGCATCTGACGAATGCTCCGCTTCGATGCTCCCGATTTACGAGCCGCGGGATCTCGGCCGCTCTGCCTATTTCCTCTTACCGGCTTATCCCAATTCCCTATGGACTCTTGGGAATTACTCTCGAAATCGGCGAGTGAGATGCCGTATAGTCGCGCGATACGCGTAAAGGGGGCTTTTCCGGTGCACGACAATTCGATGGAAAGAGCCAGATGGCTCCGCGATTTGCGGCGCTTTCTGCCTCTGCGCAGCCAATTCGTGCTCTCGGGCAATACCCGCGACCTTCAGATGCACGAAATCGTTCCGGGCGAGGTGACCGCAGCGCCCCTATCTCGGGTCTTGCCGGACGTCTTGAAGGCAGCTGGTTACGCCCAGATCGCATGGTTCGATGTTCTGAACGGGTTTAGGGATATCGAGCCGGGGGACGGAAGCTGCCTCACGCGATTGGGTCTGATGCCGACGGGTGGCGCTGCGGCAGGCGGGATCGACCTTCTGTCGACGACGCTTGAGCGGCACGTCACCGCTGAAGGACAACCCTCGGCCCTGATCGTCGACTTTGCCTCCAGACTGGTCGCCCGAAACGACGCCTTATCACCGGCCGAGCACCAGCTTTTCTCCCGGGCGCTGATCCTCTCTCATGCGGCGCGCGCGCGTCCGGCGGGCGACAAGCGCCTGCCCTTCTTCAATACGGTGGTCTGGATCGTCGACAAGGAGGGCGATCTGCCCGACTGGTTCCTGATCGGAAACCCAAAGATCAGACACATCCCTATCGGACGACCGGATCATCTTGCGAGAAAAAGCATGATCCGCTCTCTTGTCCGCGGTCTTCCGGGTGCGCAGGACGCGGAACAATCGGAATTAGAGAAGTGCACTCAAGCATTCGTGGACGAGACGGAAGGCCTTCTGTTACTGGACGTGAGCGCGGTCGCGCAGCTCGCCCGCAGCGAAGGCGTCCAGTTCGATTGGATCGGCGATGCCGTCCGGCGCTTCAAAGTGGGCGTGACCGAGGATCCATGGCGCAAGATCAGCCGCGATAAGATCAGCTCGGGCGAAGAATTCGTCGGGCGACGCGTCAAGGGACAGTCTCACGCAGTCACGCATATGCTTGATATCGTCAAGCGCGCGGTGACCGGGATCGGCCAATCGCCGCGGGGCGGCCGACCAAGAGGCGTAGTCTTCCTTGCTGGGCCCACCGGCGTCGGCAAGACGGAACTGGCGAAAACGATCACGAGCCTGCTGTTCGGCGATGAATCTGCATATATCCGCTTCGATATGTCGGAGTTTAGCGCCGAGCACTCCGATCAGCGGCTGATCGGCGCACCGCCCGGCTATATCGGATATGACGTCGGAGGCGAGCTCACGAACGCGATCCGTGAAAAGCCCTTCAGCGTCGTCCTGTTCGACGAGATCGAGAAGGCTCATCCGAGGATTCTCGACAAATTCCTTCAGGTCCTCGATGACGGCGTCCTCACCTCCGCACGAGGCGATCGCGTCTATTTCTCAGAAGCCTTCATTGTCTTCACGTCCAATCTAGGCATCTACGTACCGGGACCGTCCGGCGAGAGAATTGCCAACGTCACGCCCGAAGAGACTTTCGATGCCGTGCGCAGCAAGGTCCGAGGCGAGATTGAAAGGCACTTCAAACAGGTCCTCAACCGGCCCGAGATATTGAACCGCATCGGAGAGAACGTCATTGTTTTCGACTTCATCCGTCCCGAGGTCGCAAACGAGATATTCGATCAGATGGTCGACAATTTGCTTAAGGACGTCAATTCGCTGGGCTATGACGTGACTTTGAGTGGCGCTGCCCGTGAGCCTCTTCGCGGCCTGTGCCTGGCTGATCTTTCGAACGGCGGCCGAGGCATCCGCAACCAGGTGGAATCTCACCTCATCAACCCGCTCTCGCGGGCTCTATTCGATAACGGAGCAGGAGCCGGACGCAGATACAGGATCGAAAGCGTCCGCCCTGGTCCATCGACGACGATCGAGCTCGTAAGCGAGCCGTCCCCATGAAAAGAATGGTCAATCTGTCGCGCATCCATTTCCCGGTCACGACCTTGGGGCCCGGCCAACGGATCGGGATCTGGTTTCAAGGCTGTTCGATCCGCTGCCCAGGGTGCATCTCCATGGACACTTGGGTGCACGGACGCGGAACGACGGCCGTAGATGAGGTCGTCGAGGCGGTTTCCCCATGGCTTTCGATGGCCGACGGCATCACGATTTCGGGTGGAGAGCCTTTCGACCAGCGCGAGGCCTTGTTCGATCTCTTGGCGGGCCTGCGAACTCGAACGGACGCCGATATCCTGGTCTTTACCGGGTATTCTTGGGCCACGATCTGCGATGCGCTCGCGGCTTCACCATCGCTCATCGACGCGATCGTTTCCGGACCGTTCAATATCGAAGAGGCGCAGACCATGGCGCTTCGTGGCAGCGACAATCAGGAACTCCATCTATTGACGCCCTTGGGCCGCGCTCGGCTCGAGAGCTTCGACCGCCCCATCGGCGAAAAAGATCGCGCGCTCGACGTGATGTTCGACGATAACGGAGACGTCTGGCTTGCGGGCATTCCCGCGCGCGGCGACTTCCGGCGCCTGCAACATATTCTCGAAGGCAGCGGATCGACGCTTGGAATTTCGGAAGATACCCGTTTCCCCTCTCTTTAGAATTTAATGATGATCAGACTTTGTCCGAACTGCACCACCGAACGTCCCGTCACCGAGATCTTCTGCGAAGGCACGTTGAATGGCCAAACCTGCGGCTGGGACCTCTCGACGGTCGATATCACGCCGCGTAGTGCGACGAGACCGAAGCCGAATCCACCTGTAAATCCCTCTGCGAGCATTCCGATCTGCCGAAACGGTCATCAGGGCTCTCCCGGCGACCTGATCTGCAGCGTCTGCGGCGAGCCGATCATCGAAAGGCAAGAAGCGCCCTCACCGGCGGAACCCATGCCAGGGCCGGAACTCGCGCCCGAGGGCGAAACGATCGTGGACGGCTGGCGCCTGCAGGATCGGATCGCCTCATCCAGCGCAGTCCGCGAACGCTTCGTCGCCACGCGCGACTCGGACGGTCAACGGGGAATACTCACGCTTTACGCTATAGGCGCGGAGCCGGATCAAGCGATCTATGATTTGCTCTTAAAGCTCCCTCGAGATCACGTCCCGGAATTCTTCGCCACCGGTCGCTGGCAAGAGCGCGCCTATGAGGTCGCGGAGGAATTTAGGGGCGGCACGCTGACGGATCTCGCCGTCGATCCCGCGGATCCGGCTGCCGTAGCGAAGCTGGTCGGCGAGCTAGCGCAGGCCGTTCACGCCCTCACTGAAGCTGGATTGCGACACAGGGATCTCCGCCCTTCCGTCATCTTCGTGCGTTCAAGGGACCCGCTTGACCTCGTCATCAGTGGCTTCGGATCGGCACGGCTCTCCGAATTCGACCTCGATATCGTGTCTCCGCTCGAAACCACCCGCTATATGGCGCCCGAGGCGATAGCCGGCGGCGTCGCGCCGGCTTCTGACTGGTGGAGCATGGGGATGATCTTGCTGGAAAAGATCACCCAAGGCGCGTGTTTCGAAGGTATCAACGAGCAGGCCTTTCTGATCCACGTTTTGACCAACGGCGTACACCTGCCCGAAAGTCTGGATGAGCGGATCAACACCTTGCTTCGCGGCTTGTTGGCCCGTGACAGGCGCCAGCGCTGGCAGTGGAAGGAAATTCAGGCGTGGCTGCGCGGAGAGACCATCTCAGCTCCAGCGGCCGACCGAGCGGGCGACACAGAAGGCCACGCCTCGATTTCGCTGGGTGGCAAGCAATATCGATCTGCAAACACGTTCGCATTGGCAGCGGCTGAAGCTGCGAACTGGGACCAAGCCAAGGCCCTCGTCCTCAGAGGCGCGGTTGCAAGTTGGGCTGCCGAAGCCGGCTTCGAAGCGGCGATAGCGGCGGGCCTTCGGCAAATCCTGCGCACCGAAGATCTTCAGGAGGATTTGAAGCTTTCCATCTCTCTTAAGACGCTCAACCCGTCGATGCCTCTGATCGTCAGAGGTAATATCGTCACGCCGGGTTGGCTGCTCGATCACCCGGGCGACGGCTACAGTCTCATCACCGGCCCGGCACCCGATCTGCTCCGGAAGATTGATCCGGACGATTGGCTCTGGCGCCTGAAGGTCCGCTCCGACATGGTTCGAAAGCGGTTGGACCAGCTGGAAATCGCGGTCGACGAAGATGCTCTGCGCGTCCACCTTCTGTCGACCTCTATGGCCCGCCTGGCCGCGCTGTGGGAAGAACGGCGAAAGCTTTTCCCCGACACCGATCACGCCGGCGTGGCCGCGCTCACTGAGCGCCGCATTTCGGCGGAAGAAGATCTCCTCATCCTGCTCAGCGCGACCTCGAACCAGTTCCGCTCGGTTGCCGAGGTCATCGAAGAAGCCGAAAAGGAAGCGTCGGCGGCCGGTCTTAGCGACTTTTCCGCCGAGGAAACGACGACCCTCCTTGGCCGGCCACGTCGCGAGATCTATCAGGCGATCGACGAGCGCATACAGAACTTTGCCAGATGCGGCATCAAGGAAGTCGACGAGTGGGCGGACCAGTTCCGCCTGGACAGACGGATGCCTCTTGGGCGCGCGCTCGCCCTTCTCTGTGTGCCCTCCGAGATGTGGAAGCCGCTTCCAAAGCAAGGCTACGTCTCGACGATCTTGGACTTTTTCGCCAAGCGGATTTCGGGCGGAGTATTGCGCGGGCCGCTGACGCGCATGCTGATTGGCAAATCGGCCAGGATCGACCTCACCGAACTCAATACGTCCAGGGTGCCGGCGAGCGAGATTCTCGATCAGCTGCTTGGCCGCACGAACCGGACCGTGAACCTCGATCCAGCGGCTTTTGCCGATGATGACGGCCTTGAGCGACGATTGCGCTCGTTGCACTCCCACGCGCTGCTCTACAAGCGCGATACCGGCATCGATGGCCTGTATCTGGGATTTCCATTCCTGATCATGCGCGATCATCGGCCGAACGCGAGACCGCGGATTGCGCCGGTGCTGCTGTGGCCGGTGCACGTCAGTCCCGAGGTCGGAAATCGCGGTCATGTCACGTTGGGATACGGACGTGAGAGAAACCCAGACACGGAGATCGAGCACGTTCTCGTCAATCCGGCTCTCGAAGGAATGGTTGGCATCCCGGAGGCGAGACGTTGGCAAGAAGCGGCCAACGAGTTTCTTACCCATGCAAGCTTGTCCGTCCAGGCGGTGATGGACGCCTTCAGCCGATTGGCCCAGCCAGTCGGCAACGAATTGACGGCGCTTCCGGGCAAGGACGTCGAGGTCGCAGCGCAGGAACGTCAACTGGTACCTGCAGCCGTGCTCTTCCATCTGGCTTTCATGGGCCAGGCCGTCATGAAGGATCTCGAGACGCTCCGGGGCCTACCTCCGACAGCGACAGCGCTCGAGGCTGCGCTCCGTTTGAACGAACAGCAGGAGGCGCCTCTTGCATCGCCGCAAGTGAAGGAGGTCGACCGATACTTCACGGCCGACAGCGATCCTTCGCAGGAGGCCGCCGTCTTGGAAGCGCGTCAGGCCCCGGGACTTGTCATCGAAGGACCTCCCGGAACTGGCAAGAGCCAAACCATCGTCAATATGGTCGCAGACGCTATAGGCACGGGAAAATCACTCCTTGTGATCTGTCAGAAGCAAGCCGCTCTCGAAGTCGTGCGCAAGCGTTTGGACAAGGAGCGCCTGAGCGATCGCTTCGTCATGATCACCGACGCCAATCGCGACCGGGAGGCGATCGTGGGTGCAGTCCGTTCGCAGGTCCAGGCGTTGCACAATCTGCTTCCCGGAGTGTCTGCGGCCTGGAAGCGAGAGCGCGAGCGCCTCGCGGCGCGCATCGAGACACTCGAGATGGAGCTGGACCGCCGCCAAATCGCGCTCCATTCCATCGATGATCGGACCGGATTGTCCTATCGAGCGCTGCTCGGCGAACTGCTCGCGATCGAAGAAGGCAGAGCGAAGCCGATCGAGGCTCCTGAACTCCGGCCTTTGCTGTCGGATCTACATCCCGCAGACGTGGCAACGATCGAGGAGAATTGCGGTCCGCTCGCGAAGTTCTGGCTGTCATCGAAATTCGAAGACAATCCCCTGTCCGCCCTCAAGCCGTTCAATCCCGACCGAGGAACCGCGGCTGCACTCGCCTCGCTTCTGCAAGCATTTTTGCAAGCGGACGCCCGGCGCGAACAGGCCGATGCTGAGACGTCGAACTGCCTGACAATATCGGATGCGGCGGAATTTAGGTCCTGGCTTGTCGAAGCGGGCGAGCTCCGTTCGATCAGCGATTCGGTGTGCGCAAATCTCGCTCGATTGCGGCCGCTGTTTCGCAAGGTCGAGGATGGGGCATCGGAAGCTGCGCGTATTCTCGAGGGCCTATCGGCGATTAAGGAAATCTTCTCATCGCTCAATGGCCCAGCCTACAAGCCGAACTTTTGCTCCAAGCTGATCGCCTTGAATGAGGATGAGCTGCGCTCCGCTGGAGAGCTCGCGGGCCAGGTTCGCCTGCCGGCAAGTGCCCTACAATGGATCAACCCGCTACATTGGCTGCGAACGCGTCGTGTACGCCAGTTTCTTGCGTCGCTGCAACTCCCGCAGGATAACGACGCTATCAGCTCACTGTATTATGCGGTCGAGCTCGAATTGGCCATGCGCCAGCCGAGGCGCGAACTCGAGCACTATTTCACGACCCTGTTCGGGCGAGCCCCCAATCTGGATCTGTCGCCTGGTAAGCTCGCCGATTTCGCCGAGCGCCTTGGCTCGTTCCTCGAGGGTCTGGGGGGCCACAATTCGCTCATCGATCGGTGCCCGAGCCGGCTTGAGCTCGATAAGGCGCTCTCGGCCGGAAACACCGAAGAGCTCGGATCGTTCTTTGAGCGGGCTGATCTCGCGCTCAAAAGGCATGACATAAGAGAGCAGAGCCGCGCCGCTTTGGACCGGCTTAGGACATATTTCGACGAACTGTGGCTCGGATCGAGACGCTCGGCGATCGAGAATGGTCGCTCCAATACGAATGCCATTGACCAGATCGTGCAGGCTCTGCCGATGCTAAGCAGTTACCAGGAATATCGACTTCGATCTTCGCGGCTTGGTGACAAGGAGCGTGCCATCTTCGCAACACTCAGGTCCACGGAGTCCGAGCTGTCGAAACTGGCTTCCGAAGATCTCGACGGCTGCGTTCGCGCCACCATACGCCGCGAGGCGCATTTGGCATGGAAGGCCGGTATGGAGGGTGCGAGTCCTGACGTGTTGTTCGATGGCGATGAGGTCGAAGCCAAGGTCAAATCGCTTGCGGAAGCCGACGCGCAGATCCGGCAATACAACAGGGACCTTCTCGTCCAAGGTATCGACGCCAGCAAAGTGCGTGCGACGGTCGAGTGGGATGCGATCACCAAGCTGCGCGGCCCGCGAGCACTAAGATTGCGCGAATTCATCGATCGCGCCGCTCCGCTCGGTCTGTTCGCGCTCCGCCCCGTCTGGCTCATGACACCCGATGTCGCCAGCCGCGTGCTGCAACCTCGCGCCGGATTGTTCGATACCGTCATCTTTGACGAGGCTTCGCAGATGCCCGTTGAATATGCCTTGCCCTCTTTATTCCGAAGCAGGCTTGTTGTCGTCAGCGGCGACGAAAAGCAGATGCCGCCGACCTCATTCTTTGCGAGCAAGGTCGAGAACGACGAAGCGGCGATATTCGACGGTGAAGAACCAGAAGAAGGAGCGAGCGAGGAGGAGCGCGAGGCCTTCGCAGAGACATGGAACCGCCGAGAGATCAAGGATTGTCCCGACCTCCTCCAACTCGCCCGCTCCGCACTCCGCACCCGTACTTTGCAGGTGCACTATCGTTCGAAGTATCGGGAACTGATTTCATTCTCGAACGCCTCATTCTACAGCAACGGTCTTAGCGTCCCCGTTCGCCATCCCGAAGAAACAATCCGTAGACTCAAACCAATCGAAGTGGTGCGCTCGGACGGCACTTACAAGGCCCAGACGAACCAAAAGGAAGCCAGCGATGTCGTGGCATACCTATCCGAGCTTTGGGAGGATTCATCGCCGCCGTCGGTCGGTGTCGTCACGTTCAACCGCAAGCAGGCCGACGCCATAGAAGATGCTCTGGAAGACCGCGCCGAAAACGATGCAGCATTCCGTGAGGCACTGATGCGCGAGCGCGAACGTATGGAGCATGGCGAGGATATGGGCTTTTTCGTTAAGAACGTGGAGAACGTACAAGGCGATGAGCGTGACATCATCGTTTTCTCTACGACCTTCGGCCGCAACGAGCACGGCGTCTTCCGCAAGAGCTTCGGCGCGCTCGGACACGCAGGCGGCGAGCGCCGCCTGAACGTCGCGGTGACGCGCGCAAGAGAAAAGGTGGTCATCGCCACATCGATGCCGACGGTTGAGATATCGGACCTGCTGACGAGACGGAGCGGTCCCAGGGTGCCGCGCGACTATCTGCAAGGCTACCTTGAATATGCCAGGACCGTCTCCGACGGCCTTGCAGACTCCGGCAAGACTCTGTTGGAGCGGATGGTCACCCAACAGCGTCCCCACAACGAAGCCGGACATCACGAGGACGACGGCTTCACCAGGTCCGTCGAAGCCTTCCTGGAGGCGAATGGCTACAAGGCCAGCCGGGCTCGCGATGGCGGCGCATTCAGCCTTGATTTCGCCGTAACCGATCCGCGGACCGGCCTCTACGCGATCGGCGTCGAATGCGACGCGCCGCGACATCGATTGCTTCAGAGAGCGCGTGCTCGTGAGATCTGGCGTCCGAAGGTATTAGGGAGGGCCGTCCCATACGTTCACAGAGTTTCGTCATATGCTTGGACTCATGCGGGAGACGCCGAACGCCTGCGGCTCAAGAACGCTGTAGAATACGCGCTCCGTGGGGGAGGATTACAATGAGCGGGCCCAAAGCATTCAGGATCGTTACCCGAGCCGAGATCATCGCCATCTGTCGTCGCAACCTGGCGCGGCTCGACGCCGCGGTCGAAAGCTGGACCTCCGCGGGTAGACGCAACGGGACGATTGAGCAGAACGATATCGAAAAGGTCATAGCCCGGCGAGACGAGCTTCGCCGCCTACTCGACGCCGATCGTTTCGTCGAACTACAGAAGCAGGTCGCAGCTGAGATCGGCTTCCTTCAGGTGGACTCCGAGCGCCGCGTCGAAAGAGCTGCTGAAATAGCGGCGCGCTCGAAGCGTGATTTGAGACGCTCGAGAGCGGCAGCCGAGGCGCTGCTGCAGAGGCTGCAGGCTCTGAAAGTCGAGATTCCCGCCGACATTCGAAGCGAGCTCAGTGGTTCGAGTGCATCTTCCGAGCGCCTGGAAGCGGCTATGGCAAGAGCGTTGTTGCTGCTGCCTTCTCAGGCGGCGCCGGATACCGCGACAGACCGCCAACGCGAGCTTGCCAGTCAGCTTGGCGCCGGCGAACGTCGTGATACGTTGCGAGAATGGATTTCTCGACAACCTGAGGAGATGGAGGATCCCGCTTTGGCGCGCGTCGATGCGGTCCTGGGCGAGTTGCGCGGCCTTGGCATCGATTCTTCCCCGTTCGCAGACCGTGTCGCGCTCCTGGAAGCAGAGCCGCCGACGAGAAGACCGCTTGTCGCGGATAGCCTTTTGCTGGACCTGGCAGCGGCCGTGAAGGATGGCCGCGCCCGTGCGAAACTAGCAGACGAGCTTCGTGCGCGACGCGCCGAACTTTCTGTGATGAAGTCACCGCAGGCGGCCTCGCTGCTGAGCGAAATCGACCAGACCCTCACCTCGCCAGCTAGCAGCAACGGGCAAGAACTCGTCAAGCGCGCAGACTTTCTCATCGAGGAAGAATTCAAGGCGATGGCCGCCGAGGAACGCAGGCGTGCGGTGCTCGAAGGTCTTGCCAGCCTGGGATACGAGGTATCGGAGGGAATGGCGACCGCCTGGGTCCAGAACGGCCAGATCGTCCTGCGTAAGGCGGCCAATGCTGGCTACGGGGTAGAACTGTTGGGCGGATCGAGATCTGATCTCCTCCAGGTCCGAGTCGTCGGTATCGGCAGTTCGGCCGAAGTTCACGATGAGAATCGTGACCGCGACATGGAAACGATCTGGTGCGGCGAGTTCGATCGACTGAGGACGTTGGTCGCGAAAGCCGGCGGGAACGTTGCGATGGAATTCGCAAGGCCGGCCGGTCAATTCCCCCTGAAGATCGTCTCTGATCCGGGTGCAAGCCACGAAGCGGCTGATGCCGAAAGATTATATCGAGCACGACCACTCAACCGTCACAATTAAGAATCTGTAAGAAACCAGCCGCAGCCTAAAGGAAATAATCTTGTAGATACCGGCGACGATCACACGGCCCGAAGTATCTCTTTCGCGCGGTCGAGAGCTTCTGCGGCAACTCCTTGATAGCTATCCCTTATAATTAGACTTTCTATTGCGTCGCGCACAAATTCGGGATTTGGCTTATCGATCTGAACGACGGTTTCGATCACGTTCGGTCGACATGCGCGGATCAGGGCAGCGGAATGACCATCGCTTGCGGCAGCGATATCGAAGATATCATGCTGCCAACGGATAATGCTCACCGGAATAGCAGGAAAAGGCTTTTTGCAGAAGCAGCAAGCTCCGCATCGCTGATGCCGAACTGATGTGCGAACTCTTTTCCGCATGGACGGCTCAACTTTCCGCCGAAGAAAGCTGCCATGTGTCCGGGCACAGTCTTAGCGGCAGCCGGAAAGACAAGAAACGATCGCCTGCGCGTCCAGCTGTTTGCTGTGAGGCGCATTGATAGTGGGCAGAACGATAGCCGCGGTCTTCATATGTGATCCTTACACCCCCGAGAGCGGACGTCGGGAATCCACCGGCCGGGGTGTAATGCCGAATCCAACGGAGCCCTGACATCCACAAGAGCAATTGCCCATCAACAACAAGAGCATTAATTGAGGTCAATTCGAGTCCAACTATATGCATCCAAGAATCGTTGACCCCAATCGTCAGGGTTCGCGCTGTTCTGCTTGGCTTTCAAGCTTTTGAATGGCCTCACGCCGAAACAATGGCGGCAGCGAAATTGGCTGCGGTCACTCAAACCGAAATGGTGTTTCGCAGGGTGGCTGAACTCAAGCAACACATGCCATCGACAGAGCGCACGGGATCGTCACGTTAACGCTCAAATTCCTCGGTCGAGCGCGTTTTTCGACGAATTTCACCAGCGTCGTTGTGCGAGGTAGAGGCCATCTTAAATCGATGAAGCTGGCGCGTACCTTGGAAGACATTTGGAAGCCATCATCGGGACCGGGCGACGCAGTTTGCGGCGACGAGCGCGGTATACGGGGAACACGGCTGGCGGGGCGTCTTGTGCCAGCGCGCCACACTTGGCGGATCGAGGCTGGTTGCAACAATGCACGCAGACCTGACGTCAAACAGCAGATCAGTTTTCAGGTGATGCCGCGTGACTGCTGGCGGCGCGCAGCTGTAGCTTGCACTTCACTCGCTTCGGCGCCCGCTCCTGGCGATCCACGCCGCCTACCGTGTCGGTAACCCTCGCAACTCTTTCCGGGAGCAATGGGATCTGTGTTGATCGCCGCGCGCCGCACGTTTGCATTGGTCAATTTCGAGCGCTGCCGCGGCATCGCTGGCGGCGGCGATCCCTTGCGTTCGCTCGCGCGCCTCACGGGACTACGACTGCGTCTGCCCGCATACCAATTACAGAATACCAATTGCGAATATCAACTTTTGATTGATACAATTACACTCAACCACCGACAAATGAGGAAATTATGTCAAGGGTTGCTGCCTACCACACGGATTCGCTCGAATATCCGCCATCTCATCGCAACGTCTATCACGACCACGACAACTGCCCGGCCGGAAAACAGATCAAGCAATGGCACCGCAAAGCCGGTCAAGGTAATAGGCCGCGTTGCGATGATTGCAAGAAGCTCGGCTAAGTCGCGAATTTTCCACGCAGCACAGACTATGGATCAATGCCGAGCCAAAGGATCGGTAGGTAGATGATTCTGCGCGGCGGCGCATGTCGCCGCGCCTTTCTACCGCATGACTGTCGAAGGCGACCATAGCAAATCATCCCGTACACCCTGTACGCCTCCGCCTGCAGCAGCAGCAACGACACGTCTACGGACCAAGTCACCGCGCCACATAATATCAGTCCGCCACTCGAGCGCCAGAAAACTCGCCGTCAACGCGCACGAAATCACCTCGATCACAATTTTGCATCGGATCGCGCCACTCGCCGACACATGTGCTAACGTACAGCGTAGCGACAGATGGCGATGACACCCGCTTTGTCAAACGCCATCCGGAACTGCCCCCGTCATGGAGAACCACCCGCATTCTCGGGCTCATGATGTTGGTTGCAGATTTGCTCCGCCGCGAACGTGATAGAGAGTGGCGGAGCCGAACAGACTGCGTCAGCAGCGGGCACCTCGATGAGGCCGCTCTTTTGGTTGGTGCGGAGCCGGTAGCTGCCGCTGCGGATGGTCAGCACGTAGTTGTGGTGCAAGAGCCGGTCGAGGTGACCTTGCCCCCAAGTTTTATCCAGTCCTGAGTTCGTCCCGGCTGTTGGATTTGCCCGGTTGGGCGGTGGTAGCGACGGAGCTGGCGCGGGGCCCTCGACACAGCGCAGCGCCAGATCCCGGCGCGGGATGGCAGGTGATAGCGAACTCGGATGGCGTCTGCCATCCGATCCGCGAGTGTGGCCGTGCATCGTTGTAATCGGCGCGCCAGCATCTGAGCGCGACGCGGGCCTGGGCCAGCGAGGTAAATAGCGTCTCTTCAACAGTTCATCCCGCAGCCGGCCTTTGAAGCTCTCAATAAAGGCATTCTGCATGGGCTAGAAGTCAGGTGACGTTATGCTCCAAGGAGGAGTTGGTTTCAGGAGCGACGGCCAGCATCCGCTCGGGACTAAAATGGGAGGATCTCTTCGCTAAAGTCTGATCGATGGCTTCCCAAGCGGCCCTTGAGATCACGAACATCACCGGGCCGTGAGCTCGCTCGGTTTGCGAACTGATCGCGCCTCTCAAAATCCGATCGCGCCGTGTGGTTCAGGCATTGCGGATTTCAGCTGGCACCTCATTGGCACTTACCTCATGGCAGTTACCGTACGTGCAATCTGAACGAAGGGAGCATTCCAGCCACGACCCATCAGCCTGCCTTAGCCATTTGAGCGGCGGCTTATTACAACGCGCAACTCGGTCAGCGATAGCGTTCGTCGCTGGATCATCCGACAGAGTTGCGAACAGAACATTCGCGCCAGCCTTCGTTCCGCCCTTCGCAGGGCGCCTTTTCGTCTTCTTGGTCATCATTGTCCTCCACTCAAACAACCTTTAGAGAATCTATTGCCCCAGGGCGCTCTTGAAGCCGGTCGTAATGCCGCTGGTCAGCTGCGAAGCAATATGCGTACTTTCGCCGATTGGGATGAGGAAGTTTCCGCTCTGCGTTTTGTCGAGCGGCGCGAAGGTAACCACGAGGTCATGCTTGCGATTGCGCAAGGCGGACAGCAAGTTGCCACTTTGATTGAATGTTGCTCTCACGAGCTTCCATGCAGGAGTAATGCTTCCGCTAGTATCGATTTCGAAAGTTACTTGATGCGAAAGCACATTTTGCTTCGCGACGCTTGTGATTTGCCCTGTCGCGACGCCGTTGACCATAGCGTCGAGCCATTCCGCCAGTTTCAAGTCGCTCTGAATCAGTAATGAGTCGGTCGGCGCCGCGGTGTCACGCTCACACCTTCCGTTTGGCCCAAGATAGAGCTCGCTTACTTTGTAATAGAAATTTACCTTATCCACGCGAGTTGCGTCTGCTGATCCATTGAATGATCCGCTCAACGTGAAGATTGACGAAGGTGGCGAGGGAGGAAACCAAACAGCCGTCGGATTAGCCGTGGACTTCTCTTCAAGCTGGATAGTGAGGGCCACTTGAGCTCCCCACTTACGCAAGAATAGAGCATCGGACGAACCGGCTCTTGCATTGATAACTCTGGTAACTGCATCCTCAAGTTCGCAATGAACGCTTCGAACGATTGCCTGCACCAAAGCATTGTTGGAGGCGTATGATCCACCATTAGGAAAATCGCGAATTTCTGGGACGCGCAACCCACATCCTGCAAGCGCACAACCAGCGACAAGTGCGATCAAATTGATTCCCGGCCTCAACATGCCAAATCCCCGGGTTCAAAAATTAGCTGCGCAGGTTTCTAGAGGAGCGAGGGTCCCTCCGGTCAACCTGACCAAAATTGGTTGTTATCGAACGCCATTCGACCTGAGAGTGCAACTCGCAAAAGTAAACCTTCACGATTTGGTGCAACCCCTGTTGCGTGCCCGACACAGCACCGCGCGTTGCGCACAAAGCGGATGTTGAAACAATCAGTGCGCCTAGGATCGAATGGCTACTCGCGGATTCGTTGATGGTCGCAAGCGCTTGTCGGGGAACTGCATCACGGACGCTCGGCGACAGCCGTTTCTTGCTTTTCGAACCCATTATGTCCGCCCTTGCACTTGCCTAACTTCCCACCGCTTCAGAGCGGCGTTTGTGAAGGCGGCACTCGATACCTTGCTGCATCCCTCGACAGTGGCGCGGCAAAAGCAGTCCGTTGTGGCAGGTTCCGAGCGTGAAGTCGGCGAGTTTATCGCGCAAGTGCACCCCTTCTCCACAAGAGCGAATGGCAGGCTGCGCGTCTTTTGAAGGTCGCTCTGTACAGCGATGAAACGGCTCCGACATGTTGAAGACGCAATCGAAAAGCGGAAAGAGCTGAGTTGGTACGCTGCGTACGCAACTTTTTCTTTAGCTGCAGGCTGAATTGAACTACTTGAAGCCAGCACGCGTAGACCTCTTCGCATCACCCTCATTTCGTGAATCGGGATCATCTTTTATCCAAATCGCAAATATGTTTAGCGAGAGCCGCCAAGAGATTGGCGGTGCTTTAACCGCTATGCTCTCACTACCGCTGCCCTAACGGGCGTTTCCTCCCTTGCCGCCGGTCCCATGGATCGGCTGCTCTCTTCGGTATCGGATCAACGCTTTCATGACTGAGGAATCATAGATCAATCTGCAACTCGACGACGACGGAGGGGAAATTGTGCATCGTGGGTTGACAACTATTTATGCGACATAGAGGCGTGCATTTCAGCATTCGAGAAGTGTTGCCGGGCCAGTGGCGCTACAGTTTTGAAGTCGATGGCAAGATGATCAGTGGCAAGAGCCGAACCAAGCCTCAACCTCTCGCGGTCCGTCCGGTCAAGGATCGCATCAAACGTGAATTGAATCGCAGCACGGAACATATGAGTTGATATAGGGGCGCTCTCCTGTCCCAAATGCCATTGACGAGGTGCGAAGCCGTGGGTGCGAATATTTCAAGGCAACCTGCTTGCGTTGATTCGCGAGCCTTGAACTTCTCTCTAAGGAAATCGGCCCATGGCTAGATGCACAGCACCGGTACGAGGTCATCGCACAGCAAGCGCGGCAGCAGAGTGCCCTGCATGTAGTGGCCGCTATCGCGGCTTCAGTTACCCGTCGTATTCCCCGCCCTCCACTCCGACTTACACCCCGTCCTACCCCTCGCCGGGAGGCAGCGGCAGCGGCCGAAGCAGCAGCGGCGGCGGCGGGTCCGGCAGCCGCGTACGAGCGAGATGGTCGCGCCCCGGTTCGTCCGTGTTGTACACGCCCGCCGAAGTGCGGGCACTCACGCCCATCCGCGAGAACGTCGAGAAACAAGCGTCCCTTGACCGTCGGGACGTCTTTCTCTGCCATGCGTGGGACGACCGGCAGGGTGCTGCCAAGGAACTGCACGATTTGCTCGAAGCGCGCGGTGTCAAGGTCTGGTTCAGCGAGAAGGACGTAGACCTCGGCGTGCCGTTGCTCCGCGCCATCGACAAGGGCTTGGCGAATTCGCGGATTGGGATCGTGCTGGTCACCCCCGCGCTGCTGCTCCGCCTCCCAAAAGAAGGCATCGCCGACAAAGAACTTTCGGCGCTCCTCGCTGGTGAGCGTCTCGTTCCCGTCGTGCACCAGACGACGTATGAAGCTCTCCGCGAGGTTAGCCCTCTGCTCGCTTCGAGAACCGGCCTAGACACCGCAGAAGCACCTATGGCGGACGTCGCTGCCAAGCTCGCCGAGGTCGTCCTATTGCCCTGATGGCCGCTCCACGCACAAGCGTTCCGGGCGCTGCCGCGCGAGTCATGCCACAGGCAAAGACGTCTCGTCGACGTGCACACTACTTTTGGCTATCCGGAGACCCACGGACGTGCTCTCCACCAGTAGTTGCGCTTAGTAACGGACGGGCTGGGGAGGCTCTTTAATGAGGAATTTGGGAATAGTGGCGCTCGCCGCCACCTTAGATGGTTGTGCGTCGTCGGCTGCCGATATCACGCCGAACTACGTTTCACCTGTGATGTATCAGTCCTACACCCGCCAACAGCTCGCCCTGGAGGCGCAGGGCGTATCTGCGCGCGCAGCTGCCCTCTCGGGTGCTCAGGACAGTCAGCGCACAAAGGATACAATAGCGACGACAGCCGCAGTCATCGTTTTCTGGCCCGCAGCGTTCCTAGTTGGCCGTGACAAGCAGACCGCAGCCGAGCTCGGTCAGATGAAGGATCAGATGGTCGCAATCGAACAAGCCTCGATCGCTAAGAAGTGCAATATCCAGTTTCAGAATAAGCCGCCGCCGGGAACAACCTAACGCAGTCCGTTTTTTCGACACCCCACGCGGAGCACCCGCCGAGTTGAACGCCGCGCCATGACCATCCCGCTCATCTCCGCCATTTCCCTATTGCTTTGTGTTGCGGGCCCGGCAGCCGCCGAATGCGGAGAACGGGGCGGCCCCGGTTATCGTGGCCCGAATGGCAAATGCGTCGGATGGGCTGAGATAGGCCGCATATGCGGCAATCCGCCCGCAACTCGATGTAGGCCTGAGGCAGTTGCGCCGCACGCAACTGATGCAGCCGGCCACGGTGCGAAGATTGAAGAGCTGCGCCAGCCGCAGAAGAAGTAACGGGCTCCCGCGCCACCAAGTAGCAGAAGGGCTACCGGGGGTCTGCCTGGCGTTGGACTTAGATTTGGTGATTTTGATCAGCGTCCTCCGGGTTAGAGCCGAGCCAGTGTCCTGAGCAGTTGCTCGGCTTGTTTTTCAATGACATCTAAATTCATGCCCTCGAGAACACACGACGTAAAAATTGGGGCGCGCATGCCCGCCTATAGAGAGCAAGGCGGTTAGGGTGCCGCATGATCCGAGATGCATCACAAATGAACCCATTGAGTTGATCTGTAGCTTAGCCGAGCAAATGTGGAGGGTAGTATGGCCCTGCACTTCAGCCGCGTCGACACCGGCGATCTGAAGCTATGGATCGCAAGCAGTGACGACTATTCATTCGTTATCAGCGACGAGAGCCGAAGCGGACCTGGCTTGCGTGGAGAACCCGGCTTTGTTGCGTCATATCGGCCAGACTTTCTGAATAAGCCCGCGGCTCAGGTGCCCGGATCGCCCTTCGGAGCATTTGCTGAAGCCGAACGTGCCTGCAATGCGTTCCTCGGCCACCCAATTATGGAGGGATGACGACCCGAGGCCGGTCGAGTGCGGTCCAAAAAGCCGCGTAGTGCATGCGTACGAAAAGCCTGCGATCGGACCGCTAAAGCATGATCCGGAAAAGTGCGAAGCGGTTTTCCGAAAAGATCACGCTCAAACAAAGAGCTAAAGCGCGATGACGATTCAACCTAATCACATCGCGCTTTAGAGGCGCGCCCCCTCGCTCAGCGCTTCTTGACTGCCGGTGATGAAGGGGATCAATCGGATCCGCTGACTGTTTGAAGAGCAGCCGAGCAGGAAAGCGGCGCGGACAGGCCCGGGAAAGCCAAAAAAGAGCAAAGTAAGGCAGGATTACTGATTGAAGCTGGCGCCCCTCGGCGCATAGTCACGCAATGATCGAGCAACGACCAGCTTTCATGGCTTGTAAAAACCCCGGCTCCGGCTGGAGGATCGATATTCTGTGGGCCGACGGCGAAACTGAAGTCATCAAGGGGTTTGTCACGGAGCATGACGCGACAAAGTGGATTTCTGAGCATTCGCTGACGTGCCAACAAAACACGAGCCAACAGCGCTAGCGGTGCGGCCAAGTTTCTGAGCGATCTCGCGCTGCGCGAGTTCAGCTTCGCGGATCATTTGTAGCAGGCGCTGTTCTTCCTCTTCTGCCACAATTGGCAAGACGTTCTCCGAATTGTTTGGTTCTGGAAATGCCTACGCCGCTGACTCGACGAAGGGAGGCAGAGCCGAGCGGACGGCCTCAGCGGCGGGCGCCCCGATGAGGCCCCTCTTTCGCTTGGCGCAGAGCGAGCAGCTGTTGCAGCGGATAATGATCCTGTAGCTGTGGTGCAAGAGCCGGTCCAGAGTCGACGGCAACCTCGGATCAGCGAACACGGTGCCTCCTTCGGCAACGCTAGCATGGCGCCGATTTCGTGGCGACGGCCGACCAGCTGGAAGAACAGATGCGCCGCGTCGGGCTCTGGCTTCACTCAAGTAAGTCAGTGACCTGGAGATTGACCGGCGTAATTCAGCGCGCAGCATTTGATGCCTTCTTAAACCTATCAATGATATCAGAACGTTCCCGCTCCATCGTCGCCAGTACAAGCATTTGGATGGGTCTTCCGCAGCGACGAGACAAGCGGCAGCCCGCCACGACCTCCTGGAGATCCTCGAGGATCGCTACCGCCGCCGCTCCACCATCGTGACCGGCGAGCTTCCCGTCGATCAATGGCACGCACTGATCGGCGATCCCACCTACGCCGACACCGTCCTCGGCCGCCTGGTCCACAAGGCCCACCGGATCGATCTCAACGGCGAGAGCATGCGGCGAAGCTGCAAACCCGGCCGAGAGGCCTAGTAGGTGGCGCTGCGGACATGTGGCATGAAATCATCGCGGCGGAAGGAAGCCGCGAACGCAGCTTGCAGCGTCTCGGCCGACAGAGGAGAAATCCAGGGCAGTCTCCCTAACCAACGCACCCGGCCAACCTCGCAAATTGCTCTCAGAGCATCCGGATTCTTTTCCCCAACAAAGGCAATTCCGAGCACATCGATCTGACGTCTTCGGAGAGCCTCTATGGATAAGAGCGCGGAATTGGTCGTCCCGAGCGCCGTGCTAGCGCAGAGCACAACAGGGAGCCGCCAACGCTCGAAGACGTCAATGTAAAGGGTACCGCAGTTCAGCGGCTCCATCAGTCCGCCGGTCCCCTCGATCACCAGCGGCTGCTCACCGGAGGCCGGCACGTCGAGCGAATCCGTGTCGATACGAACCTCGTCGACCTCTGAGAAACCGTCGGACGAGCCGACCGCATGCAGGCGATAACGCTCTGGCAAGATTCGTTCGGCTGAAAGACCACCGAGCCGAGCGACGCACTCAGTATCGGTCTCTCCTTCCAGGCGAGCCTCAATCGGTTTCCAAAACTTCGCACCGAGGAGATTAACGAGCCCTGCGCAGAAAACCGTCTTTCCAATCCCGGCGCCCGTACCCGCCACCACAATCCGCTGCGGGCTCATCGAGCCTGACCTCTTGTCCCTTCGTCCAAAATATTCAGTATGGTCCTCACGTCTCCTCCCCATGACATTCAGCGTCGGTGAAACTCAAAAATATGGCCAATCGAGAAGGCCGCCTGTCGTTTGTGACGATCCGGCAGCCTACAATCGCGGTACGGTGATCCGGTCCCAATGGAGCACAGGTGGCTCAGTCGCCCTTTCACCTCGCCTCACTGATTTGCACAGCGGCGCGGAGTTAGGGCCATCGCACTGGGCCAAAAGGGGCCTCCCCGTATGACAGAGATTGAGCTTCGAAATTTGTCGCGCGTAGACCGCCTCTTCCCAGAGTTGAACTTGCTGTGTTGTGTCAGGTTAAGATTGCTATCGGCCTACAAATATTGTCCCGATCGTACGAAGACATCCACGTCAGGCAGGATGTGTCCTTACAGATGCAGAACGGTACGCTTCGGACATAAGTCCCGCGCGAAAATGGCTGAGTTCGCCTGCTCTAATAGCGAAGACGTGCTGCATGGCCCTGACATTCACAAGTTCGCAATGGCTCAACGAAGGGATTTGTTGCTCGTTCTCAGCTTCTGCGCGACGCACTGTCCTATGAAGAGGCCAAGCCGGCTCGCTGGTTCCTCGAATCAGCTGCCGCGGAGGTCCCCGCAAAGAGCTACCCGCCTGCGCCCAAAAGAATACGGCGCGCGAGGCCAAAGCAAACTTTCTGTCGCCTTCACAGCATTGCGTGGGGCTTGATCTCGCTATAGGAACGCCCCGAGGCTACTGCGTCACGCTTATCGATCATCATGATTCGTCACATTGTCTTCTTCACAGCCAAGGATGAGGCCGGTATCGACCAGATCGTCGAAGGTCTGTCGATACTCACCTCAATACCTTATGCGCGCCGGCTCGAGATTGCGCTCAACCGCAAGAGCGATCAACTCGGCAACGATATCGACGTCGTTGTGTATGGTGAGTTCGACAGCGAGAGCGATCTGGCTGCATACAAATCGCACGATTTGTATCGAGAAGCGATCCGGCGCGTACGACCACTCCGGGAGCTGCGGCTTGCCGCTGACTACGAGCCATCAACAGATGTGCATTTCGCCGGGATGTCAGGGTTAGCCCAGATAGCACGGCCCAGGCGACCACCTGGCCGCGGATAACCCGATGAGTAGTCTAAGCGCGCCGCCGACGGGACGAAAACTGCTCATTTTCAGGACGGCATCACCTTTAGTGCGGGCTTCACAACGTGCTGCCCTTCGGTAACAGATAACCTCATGCACGTCCTGGAGATGCCGTGGATTGATCCAGTCAAGGCGTTGCGATGCTTTGCGCAGCGGCCGCACCTTACCTTTCTCGATAGTGCGGCAGAGCATGAGGTGCTTGGGCGCTACTCCTATCTGGCCTGCGAGCCGTTCAGCACATATTTTGTGTCGGATGGACAGGCTAGTTGGAACGGGAAGATCGTTGCTGGTGATCCATGGGCCGTCCTCCGCAACCTTCTAGCCAGATATCGAGAGGCGCATCGCCCCGATCTCCCGCCGTTCCAGGGCGGCGCTGCCGGCTTCCTTGGTTACGATCTGAACCGAACGCTGGAGCGGCTGCCGCGGCCGTCGATTGTCGGTCTGCAATTGCCTCAAGCGGTACTAAATTTCTATGACGTGGTGGTCAGTTTCGATCACCGGGACCGCAAGTGCTGGATCGTCTCGACCGGATGGCCGGAGCAGGACTCCGCTCGGCGAACCGAGCGTGCGCGCCGTCGCGCCGACGAGTTTGCGGCGCTGCTAGTCAGGCCAAGGTTGCCGCCGCTCACCATTCCCAGCACTGCGGGCGCATGGCATTCGAACTTTGGCCGAGAAGGCTTCATCGCGGCGGTCCAGCGCGTCGTCGAGTTGATTCTGGCCGGGGATATATTCCAAGCGAACATCGCACAACGCTTTAGTGCCAAGATATCGCCCCTGTTCGATCCCCTCACCTTCTATTGCCAGCTGCGGTTATCGAACCCGGCACCATTCGCTGCCCTCTTGCGCTACGACAAGATGACGATTGCATCGAGCTCTCCTGAGCGGTTTCTGAAGCTCGACGGACGACAGGTCGAAACTCGCCCCATCAAGGGAACAATCGCGCGCGCCGTGGATCCGAAGGAAGATCGGCGCCGCGCCGAAATCCTCCTTGCATCCGAAAAGGACCGCGCCGAGAATATCATGATCGTCGACCTGCTGCGCAACGATCTGTCTCGCGTTTGTACGGACAATTCGGTCGAGGTTACGGCATTATGCAACCTCGAATCCTACGCTTCAGTGCACCACCTCGTCTCGGTTGTCAGGGGCGCACTTGCTGCAAATCAAGACGCCGTCGGTCTGCTTCGCGCCTGCTTTCCAGGCGGCTCCGTGACCGGAGCTCCGAAGGTGCGAGCAATGGAAATCATTGCGGACATTGAGCAAGTGGCGCGAGAGGTCTATTGCGGGGCGATTGGCTTCATCGGATTCAATGGACAGATGGATACCAACATTGCGATCCGCACCGTAATGATTGACGACGACCAGGCTGTGTTTCATGCAGGGGGCGGAATAACGGCGATGTCGGATCCGGAAGCCGAATATGAAGAGACGCTTGCCAAGGCCCAGCGACTGTTCGATGCCTTTAATGCCGATCCGTCCGGTGTATTTTGATCTTCATCATCGACAATTACGACTCCTTCGTTTTCAATATTGCGCGCTACTTCCGCAAGCTTGGTGCAGAAACCAAAGTTGTCCGGAATGACGCGATCCGCTGCGCCGATCTTGTTGCGTTCAAGCCACGGGCGATCGTCATCTCTCCCGGCCCCTGCACACCAATGGAGGCCGGGATATCCACAGCGGTTGTCCGCGAACTTTCGGGCCACATCCCAATTCTCGGCATCTGTCTTGGGCACCAGTGTATTGGGAGCGTTTTCGGCGGCCGGGTTGTGCGCGCCCGTTGTCCGATGCACGGCCGGGCTTCCGACATAGCTCACGATGGCCGAGGATTATTCAAAGAGCTCCCGTCTCCACTTTCTGTTGGACGCTACCATTCTCTGGCGATTGAACTCGGTGAGGCGGACGCGTCGCCTCTCGCGGTGACAGCCCGTTCAAATGAAGGTGAAATTATGGCTTTGTCCCATCGGCATCACCCAACCCACGGCCTGCAGTTCCACCCGGAGTCAGTACTTACCGATCAAGGTGACGCGCTGCTTATGAATTTCTTGCGCTTAGCGGAGAGTTTCCGAGCGTGAAGCCGGAGAGTTTATCGCGCAAGTGGCGCCTACTCCGCAAGATCGAATGGCAGGCTGCGTGCCTTTCGAATCTAGCCCTGTAAAACGACGAAACAGCTTCGACCTGTTGAAGGTGTAACCGAAAAGAAGAGCTCGGTTTGTACGCCGCGTACGCAACTTTTGCTTTTGCTACAGGCTGAATTGAATTACTTGAAGCCAGCACGCGTAGACCTCGCATCACCTTCATTCGGTGAATCGGGATCATCTTCTAGCCAAATTGCAAATTTGTTTTGCGAGATCCGCCAGGAGATTGGCGGTGCCTAAGCGGTATACTCTCCTACCGCTGCCCTAACGGGCGTTTCCTCCCTTGACTTGGCCGCCGGTCCTATGGATCGGCGGCTCACTTCGGTATCGGGTCAACGCTTTCAGGATTGAGGGAATCATAGATCAATCTGGAGCTCGACGACGACGGCGCTGGGGGCCATTGTGTATCGGGATTGAAACTATTTATGCAGCATAGAGGTGTGCAATTCAGCATTCGAGAAGTATTGTCGGGCGAGTGGCGCTACAGTTTTGAACTCGATGGCAAGACGATCAGTGGCCGAACCCGAACGAGGTTGGAGCTTCTTGCGGTTCGTCGGGTCAAAGATCGCATCAATCGTGAATTGAATCGCGCACGGAACATGTGAGTTGATATAGCCTCTTCCTTGGCGCGTTCGCGATCGCGATACTCTCGTTCGTTCTCGAAAGCGAGTGCGGCCTTCCGGTCGGCGGTTCTCTTCAGATGCTTCTGCGCCTTGCGGCTCGGCGACTTGCGGTATGCCTTCTTCCAACTGTCGTCTATGGCGAGACCAGCAGGCAGTTCGTGCGTTTTCCTTGAACTTCCCGCTTGAGCCCACGGGACGCTTCAGAACGACGCCCGGTGCCGCCGTGGTTCCTGCGATGACGTCTGGATCCTCACTTTCCTTTGCCGCGCCCTGATGGAAAAGATTGCTGTCCGAGCCCCAGGCTTTCAGAGCCAGCCTTCATCGACGGAGCCGCGATCGCCAAGTCGAAGAAGCCGAGCGGGGTTTGGTAAGTCTTCAGCTTCCTAGCCATGCCTAAAGCGCGGCGGGACACTTGACGGGAGACGGACGCAGAAAGCCTTTCCAGTTGGCACGGGGCGCCATGAACCGATACTCCGTTTCGGGGCGGGTCTAAATTCAAGACGGCTATCTAAACCCGGTTCCGACTGAGCAGGTCTCAAAAACAGCGATGTCGTCGGCTTTTGCCGCACCGCACAAAAAATTGCGGTGCTAGACTTATTCAACCCTCCGTCTCTCCCGGTTGACCTACACAGCCGTTCACTTATTGTTCCGCGCTGATTAAATCACCACTAAGTCCCCCCTCTGTTTGCAGCGGCATTCCATGAGAGTTGATGCACGTGAGCTATTCAAACATGTCACCGCCGAAAAGTCCGAACTCTATCGGAAGATCATGGATGCGTTCGCCGCGGCCAAGCGACAGTTCCGTCTCCATCTCAGACCCGACGAAGTTCTTGGTGAAGCGCAGTGGAATGCCGCACCTCCCAGGATCGAAGATCTTCAGGGCGCATTGGCGCAACTAACCGAATGGGGCAATCTCGAGTCGCAGCCTGACACGGCCCGTGTCGCTAGCATCAGCGATTTCTATCGTGCGCGTTTCCTCTATCGTCTTTCTGAAGGCGGGGAGGCGGTCGAGTCAGCCCTTGCTGTATTCAGCCAAGCACTAAGGCGGCGAGCCGAGCTGCAGAGCGTTGCGCTCGAAGACATCGCAAAGCAGCTGCAGGTTCTACGAAACCTCGCGCAAGAACCGGTGTTCGACGCCGCGAAAATTCATGAGACGCTGCGTGATTTGGTTCGAGTCTTCGAAGGTCTCGCCGAAAACGCCCAAGCGTTCATGGTTAGCATCGGACGCAGCATCGAGCTTCAACATTCGGATACAAACGCAATTATCGCCTACAAGAAGAGATTGATTGACTATCTTGATCGATTCATCGGTGACCTTGTCAGCCGCTCGGGTGGTATTGCGCAGCATCTTGTCGCGCTTGACCCAGTCATTAGCCCCCTTCTGCAGCAGGCGTCACAACGCGAATCGCGAGACGCGGCTCCTGTACAAGAAAACGAACAGGAAAAGCCTTCAACGCAGTCGCTTGATGCTTGGACAGAGCGATGGAAGGGACTGCGAGGATGGTTTGTCAGCGCGGGAAATGATCCGCCGCAAGGCGAAGTGTTAAGATCGAGGGCTCGATCTGCTATCCCGCATCTGCTCGCGGTCATCGCTGCATTGAACGAACGCCGCAGCGGTCGCAGCGATCGATCCGCGGACTTTCGTGTCCTTGCCCATTGGTTTGCGGATTGCGCCAGCGAGGACGAGGCACATCGGCTTGCCCGCGCTGCGTTCGCACTCAATCCGGCCCGGCACTTCCTGATCGGCGCGGAAACAAGCGATCTGCCGGCTACGACGCCTTGGAATGATGCTCCGCCCGTGCGCATACACCCGCGCTTGCGCGAATATGGCGAGATGGCTCCGCGTGGCCCGCTCCCGCGCGTGCAGGATCGTCAAGCCGAGCGAGAACGACTCCAGGCGCAATTGACGGAAGAAGATCGTGAAATCCAGGAGGCGCGCTCGCGGCTCGCGAGCGGCGAGCCCACGCGTCTGTCCGAGCTCGGCGAGCTCGATCGTCACGGGTTCCACCTGTTTCTCACCCTGCTAGGTGAAACGCTTCCAGCGCAGACACACCCCGACGAGGTTGTCGAACGACAAACTGGCGACGGCCTGTTGCGGGTCCGCCTGGAGCCGCTCGACGCAGACTCGACTGCAGAGATCGCAACCGAAACAGGGCTGTTCACCGGTCGCGACCACCTTCTCACCGTGACGTCGATGGAAGCGCGACATGAGTAGCGTGACGGAACAGCAGGACGGTCAAATCCGGCGTGGCGACGCCGGACACCCGGATGGCAAGGCGACCCGCGTCCAGAGCCAGCACATTGGACTGCATCAAGCACGCTACGTGCGAGAGGAGATTTCAACCGCGCTTCGCGCTCTCTTAATGACACCGCTGATGACGTCAGCGCATCCTGATTTCACGGCTGTACGTCGACATTGCGAAACCCTCAGAGAATGGTTCGCGCGCGAAACGGGATGGATACTGAATGTCGAGCGCGACTGCGCTCGTCTCTTCAAGCGTCCTGCTGATCTTCTCGATTCCACGCGTGGCTTCCCGGATTACGATAGACGCCGCTATATCCTGTTCTGCTTGGCGTGCGCCGTCCTTGAGCGCGCCGATCCGCAGATCACGCTCCGCGTTCTTGGCGATCGGCTGCTTGCATTCGCCGCGGAGCCTTCACTGAATGCCTTTGGCTTCAGTTTCACGCTGCAGACGCACCACGAACGACGCGAACTTGTGGCCGTCTGTCGCCATCTTTTAGACATTGGTGTTCTCGTTCGCGTCGCGGGTGAGGAAGAGGGCTTCGTGCATCACGTTTCCGAGACTTCCGAACATCTGCATGATGCGCTCTATGACATCCAGCGTCGCGTCCTCGCCGGGATTCTTGCCGCAGTACGCGGTCCTTCAACATGGGCCGCAGAAGAAGCGCCGCAGGATGTAGAACAGCGGTTGCAATCGCTTACCGCTGAACATGTGCCGGACAGCGACGACGGCCGCAGGACCGCTACACGGCGTGACCTGTCGCGACGCCTCCTCGACGATCCGGTCGTGTACACCGACTCACTCGATCCAGTGACGCGCGCGTACTTCTTAAATCAGCGTGGCCCGATGGGAGCTCGCCTTGCGGAAGCTGCTGGTCTCGTTCCCGAACAGCGCGCGGAGGGATTGGCGCTTGCTGACGAAACCGGAACGCTTACCGATCTTTCCATGCCGGCGGAAGGCACCGAGGCGCACGTCACGCTCCTGGTAGCTGAGCATCTTGCGGGTACGCTCCGCGATGGAGGCGAGCCTGAACATCAGATCTCAACTGAAGTCGACATCACGAATTTCATAGAGAGGGTGCGAGAACGCTATGGCCGTTATTGGCGAAAATCTGCACGGGAACCAGGCATGCAACGTGAACTGGCACGTATCGCATTGGAGCGGTTGCGCAAGCTTCGTTTGATCTCAATGTCGGCGAACGGTGTCCGTCCGTTGCCTGCAATAAGTCGCTTCGCCGTCGGACAGGCGGAGATTCGGGAAGCCGGCACGGCGCGCAAATCAGCCGGCCAGCAAGATCACGATGCGCAATAACGGAGCCCAGCCGGACCTGCCCGCTCCCGCCCGCGAGCGGTGGCAGCCGCTTCGCCTCGGATTGGTCGATCTCTTTCACTACGACAGCGAGGAGTTCTGGTTTCGCGATGGACACCTGCTGCTTCGTGGGAACAACGGGACCGGAAAGTCCAAGGTGCTCTCCTTGTCGCTTCCATTTCTGTTTGATGCCCAGCTGAAATCGTCCAGAGTCGAACCGGACGGCGACACGACGAAGAAGATGGCCTGGAATCTGCTGCTCGGGAAGCACGAGCGCCGGATGGGTTACACCTGGATTGAATTCGGGCGCTTGTCAGAGGACGGACAGCCACGGTACCTCACTCTGGGCAGTGGTCTGTTGGCGGTCGCGGCACGGCCGAACGTCGATAGCTGGTTCTTCATTCTTGACGGTCAGCGCATTGGTGAAGACGTGTGGCTCACGAGCCCGCATCGCGTTGTGCTGACCAAGGAGAAGCTTCGAGAGACCCTGGCCGATCATGGGCAAGTCTACGACACGGCGGCCAGCTATCGCCGTGCGGTAGACGAACATCTCTTCCAATTGGGTCATGCGCGCTATTCGGCGTTGATGGACACACTGATCCAGCTTCGGCAACCGCAGCTATCGAAGAAGCCGGATGAAGGTAGTTTGTCGGCCGCGTTGACGGAAGCACTCCCTCCCCTGTCCACCGATCTTTTGACCGACGTGGCCGATGCGTTCAACCAACTTGAGGAAGACCGTCGCCAGCTGCAGGACTACCAAGCGCTCGCTCGTTGCGTCGGTCAGTTTACGGATCGGTATCGGACTTACGCTAGGACGCAAACACGACGACAGGCGCGAGGTCTGCGTAGCGCGCAAACAGGCTTCGACAATGCCAGTCGTGCGGCTAATGAGGCTCGCTCTGAGCTCGCAGCTCTAGAAGCGGCGGAGGAAGAGGCTAATGGCGCCCATGGCGCTGCAGAAGAGATCGTGGCCACAAACCGAACGCGCTGGGAAGTGCTGCTATCTGACCCGGCGAACAAGGACGCAAATCGACTGGATTCTGCCGCAAGAGAAGCGAGCGATCGCAAACGTGAGGCCGAACAGGCCAACGCAAGGTCAGCGGCATCGAAGAGCCGCTTTGTCAGCGAACAAAGCGCTACATTTGAACGGGGCGAACGCGTCGCCAGCATAGGCGGCCAGGTACTTGAGGTTAGAGAAGCCGCCTTGCCGCTCGCTCAGCTCAGTGGCACCGACCAACAGTGGAACCAGGGACCTCTGACCGGGTCGGATATCGCCGAGCTCGCTGAATTGAACGAGCTGGCTTGCGAAGCTGCAAAAAGCGATCTGCAGCAAATCATTGAGCGACGTCGTGGACAGGTTGCGCATGTGAGGAGTCTACGGGGAGCCGTCGACGAGGCCGAGCGGGATCATGACGCGAAGGATCGGTCACATCAGGAGCGGCAGGAGGAAGCGAAGGCAGCCCAGGCCCGACGTGATGCAGCGGATCAGGCCGTGGAAAGTGAGGGACGTGCACATCTTGATGCCTGGGCGACGCACTTTGGTACGCTGCAGCAATTGACGTTGCGAGACGCACAAGGATCGCTGAATTTGCTCGCGACGTGGGTTGTTACCCTGGAGGGGGAGAACCCGGCGCGCGGTTCGTTGCAAGAAGCTCAGCAGGTCGCCAGCGAGCGCCTTGCCACGCGCCGTTCGGCGCTCATCGCTGAACGACGGGCAATCGAGAACGAAGAGGCGGATCTAACGGCCGAGCGTGAGCGCCTTGAAAAAGGCGTGGACGCTGTACCGTCCATTCCGCCATTTCGCGCGGCGGGGGTTCGAGTTGACCGCAGTGGCGCGCCTCTGTGGCAGCTGGTTGATTTCCACGAGCGTCTTGATACCTCGGAGCGCGCCGGCCTCGAAGCCGCACTTGAGGCATCGGGACTTCTCGATGCATGGGTCGAGCCTGACGGAACTGTGCACATTCCGAGTGGGCCGCGACGGCTCCATGATACGGAACTCGTTGGACGTCCGTGTCAGGTGGAAACGTTGGCGCACTGGCTGCAGCCTGCGGGAGATCAAGTCTCGGCGGACATTGTCACAAGCCTGCTACTTGGCATGAGCTGCACGGAGCAAGATAGCGGCGAGGCGGAGACCTGGCTATCGCCGACCGGATGCTTCCGAATTGGCGCGCTCTCCGGCGCCTGGTCCAAACCCATTGCAATCTATATAGGTTATGCCGCCCGCGCTGCGGCTCGCGCGCGCCGGCTTGAGGCTATCTCGGTCAGGCTTGACGAGCTCGCTCAAGCACGAGCTGCTCTCGAAGATCGCTTTTCGGAGCAAGCGCGCGACCAAGAGCGTGCCGCGGAGGAGTGGCGTGGTGCCCCTGGAGACGATTCATTGCGAGCCTGCCACGCCGAAGTAACATCGGCTGCCCGTGAATTTACCTCGGCTTCCGGTCGGCTCGAGCAAGCCGCGCAAAGACTGGCGGAATCTGTCGAGCGCCGAAGCAGTGCGCGCTCGATCCTGCATAAGGACGCTCAGGACCTGCATCTTCCCGACGACTACGCTCAATTGAACGCCGTCGACACCACGCTTGCGCAGCTGACGGAAAAGGTATTTGCGCTCGCTCATGCGGCTCGCGAGTTGCGCCAGGCTCAATCGGAATTGCTGAAACAACAGAACCGTGAACGAGATGCCAAACAAGAAGCGGACGCAAATATTGCGCACGCAATCGAGCAGGGGCGCAATGCCAGCGAGGCGAGGATACGGCTGGAGACGCTGCAAGAAACCGTAGGCGCGAAGGTTGCCGAATTACAAGCCAAGCTTGAGACCGCCCGAACCGCGCTCGAGCTCAGCGAAGCTGATTTGAAGAGAAAGGGAGCAATTGCCCGAAGCGCGAGTGAGGAACGGGCGCGGGCGGAGCAAAAAGTGACCTCAGCCGACGAGCTATTGCAGGAGCGGATTGCAGGGCGTCAACAAGCCGTTGCTCGATTGCAGGGATTTGCTGCAACCGACCTTCTGCCGATCGCCCTTCCTGAAATTGACCTACCTGACTCTCGAGCAGCATGGACGATTGAGCCGGCGCTGACGCTCGCGCGCCGAGCCGAACAGGCCCTATCAGACGTTCCGCATGATGATGAGGCGTGGAAGCGGATCCAAAGTCATCTCTCTGTGGATTACACCGAACTCAGCCGCGCCCTTAGCGCGCTCGGTCACCAGGCCCAAATGGACCAAACGGCCGACTATGGACTGGTGGTCACTGTCGTCTATCAAAATCGGCCGGAAAGGCCGGATCGGCTTACGGAACGGCTCAAGCATGAAATTGCTCAGCGTCGGGAGCTGCTGACGGCACGCGAGCGAGAGATACTGGAAAATCACCTCCAGGCCGAGATTGCCGCGGCGATCCAGCGATTGATGCAGGATGCAGCTCGGAAAGTCGATGCCATCAACGAGGAGCTGTACAAGCGACCAACGTCGACCGGAGTCCGCTTCAGGCTGCAGTGGCTTCCGCTGGCCGAGGGGGCCGAGGGGGCGCCCGTTGGATTGGATGCTGCCCGAAAGCGGCTGTTGAACACAAGCACGGATCTTTGGAGTCCCGAGGACCGCAGCGTGGTCGGAGCCATGTTGCAGGATCGAATCGATATCGAGCGGGCGAATGCGGATTCGACGACGGGCGGTAGCCTTCTCGATCAATTGAGCCGAGCTCTCGACTATCGTCATTGGCACCGGTTCACCGTCCAACGTTGGCAGGACAAGCAGTGGCGCAAGCTGTCCGGGCCTGCATCGAGCGGCGAACGCGCGCTTGGCCTGACGGTCCCGTTGTTCGCGGCGGTCGCCAGCTTTTATAGCCAGAGCGGCTCGCCCCACTCTCCGCGCCTCGTGTTGCTCGACGAGGTTTTTGCCGGCATTGACGATTCTGCGCGGGCCCACTGCATGGCATTGATTCGTGAGTTCGACCTCGACTTCGTCGTAACAAGCGAACGCGAGTGGGGGTGCTATGCTGAACTACCCGGCGTCTCGATCTGCCACCTTCAGAGAATTGAGAATATCGATGCAGTACACGTCTCCCGTTGGACCTGGGATGGCCGCGCCAAGCAGCGTGAAAATGATCCAAATCGAAGGTTTGCAGGCGCATGATTGAAGGGGACGGCCGTCTCCAGCGTCTGCTCGGCGGCGATGCGCGGGCTCCGCTTAGAAAGCGTCTTCGACAGCGCTTCGAGCGAGGCCCCGTGGATGGAAAGATACAGGGGTTTCGGCTTTCGAATCTCAGCAGCGCCGAGCATGCGGCACTTGCCGGGCTGATGGGTCGACCGACTCGTTTCTCAAGTTCCATGCAGGTCGATGTGCAAATGATCGACGCCGCCTTGAGCCGAGCAGGTGTCGCACCGTCACTGCGCGACGCGCTGGAATCAATAGACGGTCCGATCATTCACGCAGAGACGGCTCGGGCCGAGTTGAGAGCAGGATGGTCGAAGGCGCTGTCTGGCGCAACCCATCAGGATCTTTCGAGCTTTCTCCAAACGCCCTTCGGGATGGGCCTGGTGAAGCGGCTCTCGAATGGTGACACAGACGTCGCCACCCGACTTTGCTCGCAGGCAGATATTGTGCTCAAGCTTCTACCAGCCAAGGGTATGACCCGGGCACAGCTGGCGGCGAAAAGCCTTGGCGACGCGCACGCGCTCGACACGGGACAAGCCGTAGCGACGTTGGTACTCGCGATTTGGCGCAAGGTGAATCTCGACCGGGACATTTGCGACGACGCGCCAGCGCTTGAGAGCGCCAGGGTTCGCGACAATGGCGAGGAGCGGATTCGTGACATTTGGGCCAAGGCAGGAATTCTGGTCAATGAACTCGCACGGCCTGCCCTGTTTTTGAACCTCCAGATCAGCAGCGGCCGCTTGTTGCCGCTGCCGTCAGGCGAGCCAACTTACGCCTCACTGCGCTTTTTGTTGCGGTCCGATCCCCTCTGGATGGTCAAAGGACAAGACATCTACGTTTGTGAAAACCCGAATGTTCTCGCGATCGCAGCCGACGAACTTGGCGTGAACTGTGCGCCCATGGTGTGCACTGAGGGAATGCCTGCCGCCGCCCAACGCGCCATATTGCAGCAACTCGCAATCGCGGGCGCCCGCCTGCACTATCATGGAGATTTTGATTGGCCAGGCTTGCGCATCGCCAATCACGTCATCCGTGAGTTTGGGGCCGTACCCTGGCGGTTCGACGCCGAGGAATATGTGGCGGCAGTGGCACGAGCGCCGCGTCCCGGCTTTGCATTAGCCGGCCTCGAGGTCCACGCCTTATGGGACGATGCTTTGACAGCATCGATGCGAACCCACGGTCTTGCGATCGCCGAAGAGAGCCTGACCGACGACTTGTTACAGGATCTGGCTCGATGATCGTCCGATCTACCCTCGTGATATACGGGCCATTGGCGACACGAATGCAGCGTCTTGCGGCGGCGCGCCAGGGAAACATCGGACGTGAAACCCTTACCCTTCCACTTGTCGCCCCACGTCTCGTCGGCGGTTTTATACCCCCAGTAACGACTGGAGATCTCCATCCTGCGATTCGGGCGGCATTGGCCGGCGGAAGTTCCCAGGACCTCGGTAACGTCCCGAGCCTGCCGGGGATGCCCCGCGCCGTTCATCAGGCGCTCGATGCGGTGTGGCGTGCGGACATCGACCTTTCATCCCTTCCCCATGACGTCGGTCGCTTTGCTGATCTGTTGCTGCTCGAGACCCGCTTAAGGGAACTTCTTCCTTCCTCCAGGAGACTGCCGCGTGATCTGCGTGACGCCGCGATGTCGCGCGTGTTCCGATCGAAGACCTGCTTGGGCCTGTCACACTGGAAGGGATTGTCGAGATCGACGCGCTCTAGTGCCTTTTGCTTAACGAAATCGCTAGGTTCACCGATCTTGCGTGGGATACCCCTGTCCAGAGTGAGAATGCATGGTTCAAAGGCACGGTTTGCCGTAGACCTCAATTGCTCCGGCCGACGTTTCGGCTGGCCACCTGCTCCAGCTTGATTTCTGGCGCCGATTTCTGAATGCGCATTGCTTCGCGAAGAGACTGGATCTCGATGGGACACGGCTCGCCCTCCTGCACAGCACCGCCCAAGACAAATACCTTCAGCTCCGCAACATTCAGGCGACCATCATCGACGATATGCAATCTGCGGATATATTCGGTTTTCATCGTGATAGAATGTATAAGCGCTGTCGGCTTTGGTTAGCCCATGTAGCCGTATTCCTGCATCTCTCAGCTCATCGATATCCATCTGAATGGTCCTTAGCATAACGACCTCATCGGGTTTTCGTCCATGAGGCTGGAAGAGCGCAGGGCAGCTGCAGCAGCGCTGATCAACATGATGGAGATCGTCGATGCCAGCCACTTGGCTGGGCTACGCCGGCTGTGCCGATAGTGGCGACGGCAATTGCACGCCCCCTGATGGCTCCTTTCGTAGGCGGATGTTGACAAGCGACTATAGGTATATTACTATAATTGTGTGAATGATCTACTGCGCACGATCAAACCCACCGTATTCGTGGGTTCGAGCAAGAAAGACCTGCGGGCATTTCCCGCGGCCGTCCGAAGCGAGATCGGCCAGTCCCTTTTCGAAGCGCAGCTTGGCGAACACCCGCGCAACGCGAAGCCTCTAAAGGGCTTTGGCGGGGTTTTGGAGATTCGCGACAATTTCGACGGTGATACCTACCGCACCGTCTACACAACGCGTTTAGAGGGCGTCCTGTACGTCCTGCACGCATTCCAGAAAAAGTCCACCAGCGGCATTGCCACACCGCAAAGACACATTGACCTGGTCCGGCAGCGCCTACGCGACGCCGAGGCCATTCACAGGGCAACAAAGGGAGACCGATAATGAGCACGAAGAAGAAGCTGCCCGCCCATAGCCGGGGCTCCGGCAACATTTTCGCTGATCTCGGCCTGCCGAACGCCGAGGAGCACCAGCTCAAGGCTGCTCTCGTTGTCCAGCTGAAGCGGTTGATGGCGGAGCGGGAGATTACCCAGACCGAAGCCGCCAAACTCGTCGAGATGAAGCAGCCGGACCTGTCCAAACTGCTTCGGGGGCATTTCAAGCTGGTTTCGGTGGAAAAGCTGCTGCGGATGCTGACAGCGTTCGATCAGGATGTCGAAATAACGGTAAAGCCACATCGGAAGCGTGGCGAGGTCGGCCGGATCACATTCATTCCGGCCTAGTACCACTGCTGAACGGGAGGGGTCATGACATTCAAAGCGACCGCGGCTGGGGCCGCGCATGAACCTACCCTTCACTGTCCCAATTGCAACCACGAGATTCGGCTCACCGAATCGCTCGCCGCTCCCCTCCTCGCGGAGACCCGGCAGCGTTTCCAGGAACAACTCGCCAGCAAGGACGCCGAGGTCGCACGAAAGACCGAAGCAATCCAACAGGAGCGCGAGAAGCTTCAAAAGGATCGTGAACAGGTCGAGGACCAGGTCGCCAGCCGACTGGCGGCGGAGCGAAGCCAACTCGTCGCCGCAGAAGCGAAAAAGGCGCGCGAGACAGCCGCGGCCGAAGTCCAGGCCCGGACGAACGAGGCGGCCGAGCTTCGCCAAATGCTCGACGCGAACAACGCCAAATTGGCGGAGGCGCAGCAGGCGCAGGCCGAACTCATCCGCAAGCAACGCGCACTCGATGAAGAGAAGCGCGAGCTTGATCTGACCATTGAGAAACGCGTTCAGGCGCAGATTGACCCGATCCAGATCAAGGCCAGGCAGGAGGCCGACGAGGCGGCACGGCTGCGCGTCGCCGAAAAGGACCAGACCATTGAATCAATGACGCGCACCATCGAGGAGCTGAAACGCAAGGCTGAACAAGGATCGCAGCAGTCCCAGGGCGAGGTGCTGGAGCTTGAGCTGGAGGAATTACTTCGCGGCCGGTTTCCGACCGACACGATTGAGCCGGTCGGAAAAGGCGAGCTTGGCGCCGACGTGATCCAGCAGGTCAACGGGTCGATTGGCCAGCCTGCTGGCATTATTCTCTGGGAGACGAAGCGTACCAAGGCGTGGAGCGACGGCTGGCTTGCGAAGTTGCGGGACGACCAGCGCCGCTCCGGCGCCGACGTCGCCTTGATCATCTCCCATGTCTTGCCTAAACATATCGAGCAGTTCGACCTGGTCGACGGCATCTGGGTGGCTCATCCGCGTTGCGCATTGCCCGTAGCGGTTGCGCTCCGCCAAGCGCTGATCGACGTGAGCACCTCGCGCCTCGTCCAACAAGGTCAACAGACCAAAATGGAGCAGGTCTACCACTACCTGACGGGAACGAAATTTCGGCAGCGTGTCGACGCCGTAGTCGAGAAGTTCAACGACATGCGCGAAGATCTCGACAAGGAACGCAAATTTATGGGACGCCAGTGGGCCAAGCGGGAGACCCAGATACTGGCCGTCATCGATTCCACGGTGGGAATGATCGGCGACCTTCAGGCCATCGCTGGAAAAGCCATGCCGGAGATTCCGAGTTTGGAGGTGCCATTGCTGGAAAATGACAGCGAACTGGAGCGAAAGCTAGGATAGCACTGCAGCAGCTGGTGCTCCGGAGCCACACTGCTAATCGCAGATGCGATTATGTCAGTTTTCGGAGTCGATCGGCTAGTTGAGCGTACCGGACACCGTTTCCGTCGGAGAAATGCCCGCACCACGCGGCAAGGAACAGCTTCTCTAAATCAAATCTCTTTTCGCGCCGTAGAATGATGGCAATGCGCCAGGGATAGTACGGCGCCGGGACTTCGCCCATCTTCAGGTACTTGGAAAATGCGTCGGCAACGATGGCCGTCTGCTCTCCGAGATTGTTATCAATTGCCCTCAGGTGGTGTCCGAATTCGCCTTCGCTTAGCGAAAGAAAAGCGGGTCCGGACGAGGCTTGATTGCAGCTTTCGCCGCTCGCAAGCATTCGCTCGATAACGGCACGCTGATTGGCGGACATCTACCTCGACCTTATCGGGAGGCAGCTAAGGGAAGCGAAGCCGGCAGCGGCGGCCGCGCGGGATGGATTTGCCGATCCGGCACCCGAAGGGCCGAAGGGAAACCGTTTCCGCCGGTTCTGTGGGTTCCCAGCCTTCGGGCGCGTCCCGCCAGCGGGACCGGGCTCTCGCGAGCCGTCGTCTCGAACCTTTGGGCTACGGGGGGAGGTCTGAGTGCATATGGAATCGAGCAGAGTCAATTGGTTACTACTAGTTTTCACTCGAAATAGCCATTTCAGCGAATGCTGAAGACGATCTTTTCAGTGAAAATTGCTTGACTATTTTCACTGGTATGGCTATTTTCAGCAAATGCTGAAACCATACCCCACAGTGAAATTCGAGAAGGAAGCCGCCCACCGGCTGCAAGCCGTTTTGGCCGAAGTCCCGTTCCTCTCCGTGGTGGCCGTCAAGCAGAACGTCATTGACCCTGATCATCGCTGGGAGCTCGACCTGCTCGTTGAAGTCAAGTCGAATGGACGCCCCCAGAAGATCGTTTGCGAGTTCAAGAGCAATGGCCAGCCGCGCATCGTGCGGGCCGCGATTGACCAGCTCCGGCACTACGTAAAGAGCCTCGACAAGGGCGCGTACGGCGTCGTCATCGCGCCCTACCTGTCGCCCGCCGCGCAGGGCCTCTGCCGTGAAGAGAATATTGGCTTCCTAGACTTTGAAGGCAATTGCCGTCTGGTCTTCGGGGGCGTGTTCATCGAACGCGCGGTTCCTCTCAAGCCCGCGACCGAGCGCCGCGAAATCAAATCGATCTTTGCACCAAAGTCCGCCCAGATTCTCCGTCTGCTGCTACGCGATCCCAAACGTGCCTGGAAGGTCGCCGAGCTTGCCGAACAAGCTAATGTGAGCCTCGGCCATGTCAGCAATGTCCGCCATGCCTTGATTGACCGCGAATGGGCAAGCACCGACCGCGAAGGGCTTAGCCTTATTCGTCCCGACGCGCTGCTCGATAGCTGGCGGGCGGTCTATGAAAAGCCACCAGGCCAGCAGCTTCTCTTTTACACCACCTCACACGGCAGCGCCTTGCAACAGCGCCTGCCGAACGTCCTCGAAGAGGCCAGCCGCAAGGGTGAGGCCATGCTGGCCTCCTTCTCGGCGGCGCAGTGGCTCGCGCCATACGCCCGTATAAGTACCAACTATTTTTACGCCGATGAGAAGGGCCTCTCGGTACTCAAAGAGCGCCTTGATTTGTCCTCCCCGGCACGCGGTGAGAATGTTAGCGTCCTGCAAGTCGAGGACGAGGGACTCTTTCGGGATTCCATCGAGCCCGCGCCGTATGTCCGGTGCACGAGCCCCGTCCAGACCTACCTTGACCTCTACGTAGCCGGAGAGCGCGGAAGGGAAGCCGCCGAGCATCTCCGCGAGGAAAAGCTCCAATGGCAAAAGAAGTGAAGCCCGAGCCGCAGTCCGCTGCCGACTACGACGAGCGCACCACGGCGGCCGTGAAATCCGTGCTGGTCGAAATGGGCCAGATCCTCGGCAGCTTCAAGGGCAAGTTCGCGGTCATCGGCGGCGCTGTGCCCTGGCTCCTGCTTGAGAACGAGGACATGGCCCATGTCGGCACGCTCGATATCGACATCGCGCTCGATGCCGCAGCCCTCAAGGACGACGCCGAATACAAGGCGCTCATCGAAAGCCTAATGGAGAACGGCTACGACCAGCGCACCGAGCTCAAGAAGTTTCAGCTCGTGCGATAGGTCGTCCCCAACGACGGCAGCCCGCCCATCGACGTGATCGTCGATTTCCTGATGCCGCGCCATGTCGAGCTCACCAAGAACAAGCCGGCCCTCATTGAGAATTTTGCCGTTCAGCGCGCAGACGGCGCCGATCTTGCGCTCCAGTTTTATCAGATGGTGGCGATCGACGGCTCGATGCCCTCGGGCGGCAAGAACCGCGTCGAGATCGCGATCGCCTCGATCTCGGCTCTTCTGGCCATGAAGGGCTATGCCATCCAAAACCGGCATAAGCAGAAGGACGCCTACGATATCTATTACTGCATCCGCAATTACCCCGGCGGGCTGCAGGCGCTCGCCGCGGATTGCAAGCCGCTGCTCGAGTTGGCGGAAGGCAAACAAGGCTACGCCCACATCGCCGGAAAGTTTGTCAAGGAAGATGCCTACGGCCCAACGTCGGTGCGGAAGTTCGTCGAGGAAACGAATCTCCTCGGAGACCGTACCCCCGATCAATGGCAACAGGACGCTTTCGGACAGGTGCAGGCCTGGCTGAAGGCCTTGGGGCTGGTCTAGCGGGAACAAGCCCATGGCAAAAACACAGGGCCCTTACGGCGACCGATGCAAGAGCGGCGATGCGCTCTATCCCGCTGCTCGCCGTCGATACGACGGACGTTTTCGATGAGATCGCCGCGGCCAAGCACGAACCGCGGCGAGGTCGGATGCAGGCGGCGCGCGGGGAGGTGCTCGCCGCCTATCAGGGCTACGAGGGTGTCGCTCGATTTCAAATCCCGCGTCGTCAATCTCGACGGCAAGGAGTTCGCAATCATGCGATGGATGGGACCCAGCAAGCCGTTCATCGAAAAATGGAAGCGTGCATCAGCCCACGTCTTCTTCAACGCCGGCGCCTATATCTTTTACCTTGCCGGCCCCGGCGTGGCTTCCCGTCTGGGTGCCCCTGAAGCGCGGCGAATTCGCCCTCTGTGCCCTGACACGCGATGAGTTTTTGCGGGCCGTCCGCTGGGAGGATGGCGCTCCTTGACCCAGAAGTACGAGGAGAAGAAACCAAACGTACTCGATCCACGCCAGTTGGTGCGCATCGAGGCCGTGCATCGTGGCTTCCTGTATCAGCACCTCTATCTGACGAATTGCCTGCTGGGCGCGGGTTCGGTTGGCGTCGACAAAATCGTCGTCGAAGGAGACGAGGACGTAGACTGCATCGGGCGGCCGACTGCTTCTATGTGCAGGTGAAGACGCGGTGGATTCCATTGCGACACTCGTCACGCCGCACGTTTTGAACCAGTCCGCCAGCTCATGCAGGTCTCGCGTGAATGTGCCGAAAGAGCGCACAGGCACGTCAGTGCAAGCGGGGTTCACCGCAGCCATGTGCATCTTTGATCCGATGTCGACGGCGGCGGCCGCGACGTTGACTGGCCTAGGTTCTGGGCGGTCGCCGGCCGTCCTCTTCTTGAGCATGGCAATCCTCCATTCAATAATGAGCAGGAGGGTTTGAGCTATGCCAATCGTCATCTTCCTAATCGGGATCGTCGCCAGGGCGACGTCACCACTCTCAAGTTCGCATGCACCCATGGACCATGTTTTTTAACGGGGATTGTGCCTCCAATAATCGAACGGCCGCTACCCTCCCAGCCGCCGAGGGTAGCACAAGGCTGTTTCTACGCCGCACAGGCGCGCCACTGTGCTGGACAGTTTTTTAAAATGTCGCGCTCCATGCGCAGCCGCTCGTTCTCTCGCTGCAAACGCGCGATCTCTGCCGCGTGGTCCGCCGACGGCAGCGACGCCTGCGTTGTGGGGCGCCGCGTCGCTGCCGTCGGCTCCAGCCGGGCCTCTCGCTGCTCCACCCACCGCCGTAGCACGGAATCGCGCAGGCCAAGCTCCTTGGCCACAGATCCGATCGAGCGCCCGCTCGACGCTACGAGGTCAACCGCTTGCCGCTTGTAGTCGTCCGTAAACGACCGACGTTGACGTCCTTCCATCCGACACCTCCTGGCTCTTCGAGCCTACTACAGGTGTCCATCAATTCGAAGGAGGTTCACTGCTTACCACCTGCCCGGACGCAGTCGCGATAGAGCCACGGTGCCGCGAACGAACCTACCCAGACGCCTAGACCGCCTTGCTCGGCGGCTCGCTGATCTGCGGCGTACCTGCCCTTCGAGCACTGGGACCAGTCTAACGTGTGCCCCTGCGATACAAGCCACTGAGGCAAGTCTAACCCAACCTCGCTGCTCGAAGGGCGGAATGGTCAGTTCGTGGTACTGGGATGAGTTAGGTAGTCGGATGGTTTGCTCTCCGGCAAGGGGGGACGCTGTTTCTAGATGAAATCGGAGAGATCTCCGGCTCATTCCAGGCGACGCTGCTGCGGGTGATCAGGAGCAGGAATTGTAGCGCGTCGGCGGCAGCGCGGGACAATCGGCATGCTTGCCGAGAAAGTCCGCAACCTCGGCCTCGACCGCCAAGGCCAACAGAGCAAGCGCCCATTGCGCAAGATTTCGGTGAGTTGATTGTCGACGTTTCCCGGTTGAACTGTTCTCTTTGGACACGGAAGTGGAGGCGTCATGCCCCCACGATAGCTCGACGTGATGTCAGCGTAGCGCTCGCGAAAAATCCCGATCTGAGGCATGCGTTTATATAGCCCGCATCGCAATATACCAACGTGTAATCGAGCTAGCCACGGGGATGATTGGCACGAAGAGCGCATTCACTCATTATGGCTTAATGGCTATGTACACTCAATTTTACCCGCTATTCGGGGAATCGCAGGAACGTACAGCTGAAGGTGCTGCACCTAACCTATATTCCAGTTTAATCGATGACCTGAGTCAGTTGAATTTCGCAGATGCGGATGACCGTCGGGCATTTCCTCCCACCCTACACAGCATATTTGCAAGGCATGGACTGTTCGGCCTCACTACACAAGTAGAGCACGGCGGATTAGCTCTTCCCTTGCAAGAGGCAATCGACCTCATCTCCGCCACCGCATCCTTTGATATCTCGGCTGCCTCTACCCTCGTCATCCATAACTTCCTGGCCTTGCCCTGCATCGAAGCGGCGCCGCACGTCCCTGAACAAAGGCAGGTCATGTGGGGTGCAACACGCGGCGACCTTTGCGCTTTCGCTTTGACGGAGCCTGGAGCTGGCTCTGCCCCGCGGCATATAGAGGCATCGGCTTTTATACACGGAGATAGAGTTCGCATCACTGGCCGCAAAATCTGGATTGGCCTCGCTGACTGGGCTCGCTGGATCGTTTGCTTTGCCCGAGCCTCTGGTCCAGATGCGAAAGGTCGGCTCGTTGGTGTATTAGTTGATAGGCAGGCTCCGGGTCTAAAGGTCACCCACGAGCATCGCACACTGGGTTTGCGTGGCATTATCCAAAATACTCTGGAGTTCCAAGATGTCGAGGTGCCGAGCGCTTACGTGCTCTCTCGCGATCAAGACGGCTGGGGAGCAGCATCATCTAGCATGAACCGCGGGCGTATCGGTGTGGCGGCAATGGGTCTTGGAGCCCTTGAGCGCGCTATCCAGGTTGCAGCCTCTTATGCGAGCCATCGTCGACTAGGTAAGCTGCGCATGATTGAGAATAGCTATATCGAGCAGTTATTTGGGCAGATGGTACTCCGGCGCGAAGTAGTGAAGGCAATGCTGTATGCTTCCTGCCGACTGGTCTCAGCGCAGGGCGCGCCTAACGTCCACCTTGCATCGGCAACGAAGGTTTTATCGTCGGAGTGGTGCGGCCTCGTCGCTGATCAATGTGTCCAACTGCTGGGTGGCCGTGGATACGATGAGGGAACGCCTGTCGCTAAAATCTATCGAGATGCCCGCATTCTCCGTATCTTCGAAGGTCCGACCGAGACGCTCCTATCACATCTCGGCCGCTGCCTTCTCTCTAGAGCCACACGTGACGAAATAGCCGATCTTTTTCTGTCTCTTGGTGCGGCGCCAGTCCATGCTGCTGCAATTAAGGAACTCTCTGGGCTCAGCGAGACAGACGGTGCGGTGCTAATCTATGCGGGCTGGCTCGCCACACTAGGACTGGCACAAGCCGTCATATCTGCTGGTTGCTCCTCCGCCTCAGATTGTGCCGCAGCCGCCCCTGACCTGATCAGTTCGGAATTCGCAGCTCTTCGCTCTCGCGCGCCGGCGCGCCCATGTTTCGAAGGCCGCATTCGCGCCAGTCGGACTCTGAATGCCTTTCTTCAAGACGCAGCTTCTTCCATCCGCTCACCTGTCCTCACAGACGATTACCTCAAATTGGAGCAGTATGTCTAATGTCTCGCTAGCAAGCGGAGCGAGGAGGTCGATCCTATGGTCGCCGGCATTGCGAGCACGCCGATTCACGCTCGATCCTCAGCAAGCGCTTGCCACGCCAACAAACCAGTGATCGGGCGGGTCAAGACCGCCTGTCTCCCCGAAGGCGGCGGCGAAGAGCCTAGGAACAGAGGAAATTCGCGCGAGAGGCGAGACCATTTTGAGATTCAAACCATGCGTTACGCTAATGATGGAGCCATTTCGGCCGACACCGGGCAGCCTAGAATCCGGAAGTAGGTCTCTTCGGAAAAGCTACGGCCAACAATTTTTGCGCTCACAGAATTTTGCGGCTCGATAGTTAACATCTAGCGCTAAATACTCGCGGCCATACTTCAGCAAGAATTCGCGGGCTTCATCAGCGGCCCGCCGTATCGCTCCGGAATATAAGCTAGCTGTCAGTTCAGATTCGAAACGAGAGCCCCTCGTCCTCCGCCATGCCGCTTCCATCGACCAGGATCTTCCGAGTAAAGCCCGGTTCTTGCAGAGCTTCAATTCATTCCGCTCGGGCGTCGAAAACATGATCGCATGGCGCAGCGGCCCCTCACCAGACTGCTTGGATTCTCGCAACAGAATAAAGGGCGACTGTCAAAGCGCGCCCGCGGCAACGAATTCTCCCAGTTGACGCCAGACGAAGTCACGAAGTCGAGGAGCTTTATCAAGCCGCCTTCTACGATGCCGGTTAAATGTCTTGTCAAGCGTTGGCTGATTTTATTGCCGTCTCCCTGCAGGACCGGGCTGTCGGCTGGCGCTGAAATCCCGGCTTGCGCCGGGTTTTCACCCTTCGGCTTCCATTCCTGACGGAAACTCCGGCGCGGCGGATATCGTGAGTCGCCGTCGCGGGTCTTGCTCGAAGGCCTTGGTCGCGCGTCTTGGTCGCACGTTTTGGGCGTTGGCGTTGCCGACCGACGATACAGGGAGGCAGAGGGGAGCGGCCTTGGCCGTGACGGGTTGAGGGTCGGAGAAGAGTCTTCCGGCGCCCGTCATGGAGATTGCTCCCATGAATACGCAGATTGTTGATGCCAGCCGCCCCCCAGTTTCGGTTACAGGGTGGATGTGAGCCGCGGCGAGCGCGTTGGTCGGGTGTCCTCGGAGTGGTTCTGTCGTCCGGCGGATGAGTTATCTGTCACTCAACGAATTGGCCTGCACGATGCGCGATTGCCCGGACCGCAGCCGGACGCGCGTGGTCGACAGCGCGCTCATCCATGTCGAGGCGAGCGGTACTGATCCTGAGCCCCTGGCCTTGATGCTGCCCGGCTCGGACACGCCGCTCGTCCCGACCCACTGGAGCTTCGGCCAGCTTGCAAGCCAAGTTGGCGCGCCGGCCACTTACCTGCGGCAGCTTCCCGCGACACTCGCAGCAATCAACCTGCTATACGGCCTGACCGCCAATCGCGTCGAGCAGATCAAAAACGCTCTCGAGCGCGCGGTAATGTTTTAACCAGCAACGGTCATGAGCGTTCCTCGCGTTTCGTTTCGGGAGTTCTTGAATCGCAGAATAAGATACTCTGAACGACAGCGCTGCCAAGTGAGCTCGTTCGACCGAAACAATAAGCTTTCGAGAGGAAGTATGAAAGACGGCGGCGGCGGGGCAGTTTCTTCAGCAAACGGTGCCGTAGCAGCCGCCGCATCCGGCTCAGTCTTACCCGCACGGGATTCGACCAAATGTCAGGCCGCCGTATTCCGCGCGGGTGGACATCATGCGACAAGGTTGAGAGAGCTATGGCTTGCTGAATTGCGATAGACTGCACGGACCAGTGGAATGCCCCCGTCTGCTTCGGAAGGTGCGCATTTGGTCTCCGAAAGCGACCTTGAGCTCGCTCTTGATTTCGTCCGGGCTCGGGCCGCCGGACCGGTCGAGGGCATTTTTGGTCCCGGGTCGATGACCTGGCGGATCGACCGAGAAGCCATCACCTTTTTGGGCGCCGGTCGTGCCTTGCTGCTTCAGCTGGCGCATCCCTGGGTCGCCGCCGCCGTGGCCGAGCACTCGCGAACCTTCGCGGATCCGATCGGTCGCTTCCATCGAACCTTTGACGTAGTGTTTACGATGGTGTTCGGCTCGCTCGATGCGGCCCTTACCGCTGCCCGGCACCTGCACCACCGCCATACCATGATCGTCGGCCGCCTGCCCGAAGCAATCGGTCCGTTCGAGAGCGGCTCGCCCTACCGCGCCAACGAGGTCGCAGCGTTGCGCCGGGTCCACGCGACCCTCGTCGACACTGCTCTGGCCGTCCACGACCTGATCCTGCCTCCGTTCACGGTCGAAGAGCGCGAGCGCTATTGGGCCGAGAGCCGGCTGTTTGGGGCATTGTTCGGGCTGACGTCGAGCGACTTGCCGGCGGATTGGGACGCGTTCGCCGCCTACACCGCGGCGGTGATGCAATCGGATACATTGTCCGTCAGCACGGCCGCGCGCGAGGTGGCCCGACAGATCTTCGCCGGCGGGCGACCATGGTTGCGGCCGCCGCGCTGGTATCAAACCCTGAGTGCCGAGCTGCTGCCGGACCGATTGCGCACCGGCTTCGGATTTGCCTTTGACGAGTGCGATAGGAAGGCCGCAGAACGTGCCCTTGCACGAATACGTCGCATCCAAAATACCGACCCAGCTTCGCTACGTCGGCCCCTACCAGGAAGCTCAAGCGCGACTGCAGGGAACGCCGCAGCTGGGCTGGACAACCCGGTGCCTGAACAGGGCATGGATAGGACGCCCTAGGTTGGAAGAGCGCTGGAACAGGTGAAGCAGTCCGGGACAGCCGCCGACGTAGCGGCGACCCTTTTGGTCCTCCCGCGACAACCGACACGCGAAAGACTTACGCATCTACCTTCACCAAAACTTCCCCGGCGATGATTTCGGGGTCTCCAAGATTAAGGTCATGCAGGCTTGCTTGAACGAAATCCAGCACTTTATCGTTCGCAGCATTGGCGCTTTCGCGGTCCTCGAATATCATCACAGCGACACCGACGCCATCGCCCCCATCCAATACGTAATAAGATCTGAATCCGTGCGATTCCCTTAGGATCTGACCGATGCCGCTTTTGGCGCGGCGAGCAGCATCCGCAACCGAACGAACCTTGGTGTACTTTCGAATGAAGATGTACATCAGCCACCCATGCGTCTCAGTCCCAACCGGCGCACCAAAGCATATTGGGCCTGTGCTGGGCTAGGACCTACTTCCGCGTTGGTGCGTCGATTTAGTATGCCCGCAGCCACGTCCGATCCTGCCCAAAACAGCCCCGGCAAAGTGAGGGGCACGGTTCAGACACCAAGGGCGAACAGGCGACATGGTCCAAGCTCTTGCGCCGGAGTGTCACAGACTTATGTGAGAAGCGGTGAGCACTCGCTTATTGCGACTGCCAATCCAACAATACTCACAAAAGTCAAGGAGGATCTCCGTCCGCTTCACGACCGCGTCGTGGTCAAGCGTATCGACGCCGAAGAGAAGACTGCGTGGCGGCATCATCATTCCGGACAGTGCCAAGGAAAAGCCCTCGCAGGGCGAAGTCATCGCCGTTGGCCCGGGCGGCCGCGATGAAGCCGCCAAGCTGATCCCCATCGACGTCAAGGTCGGCGACCGGGTCCTGTTCGGCAAGTGGTCGGGCACCGAGGTCAAGATCGAGGCCAGGAGCTTCTGATCATGAAGGAGAGCGACATCATGGGCGTTCTCACCGGGGTCGCCGGCTCCAAGAAGGCGGCCTAACGCTGACCGCCACAAACGCTCATCCCTGCCTCGCAGGTGAGAGACGAATCTCAACTCAAGGAGGAAAATATGTCAGCTAAAGAGGTCAAACTGGGCGTCGATGCCCGCGATCGCATGCTGCGTGGCGTAGACATCCTTGCCAATGCGGTGAAGGTCACCCTCGGTCCGAAGGGCCGCAACGTGGTGCTCGAGAAGTCGTTCGGCGCGCCCCGCATCACCAAGGACGGCGTTGCGGTCGCCAAGGAGATCGAGCTCGAGGACAAGTTCGAGAACATGGGCGCCCAGATGGTGCGGGAGGTGGCGTCGAAGGCGGCGGATGCTGCCGGCGACGGCACCACCACCGCGACCGTGCTGGCTGCGGCGATCGTCCGTGAAGGCGCCAAGTCGGTCGCCGCCGGCATGAACCCGATGGACCTGAAGCGCGGTATCGATCTCGCAGTCGAGGCCGTTGTCTCGGATCTAGAAAAAAACTCCAAGAAGGCGACCTCGAACGAGGAAATCGCCCAGGTCGGGACCATTTCCGCCAACGGCGATGCCGAGATCGGCAAGTTCCTCGCCGACGCCATGAAGAAGGTCGGCAATGAGGGCGTGATCACGGTCGAGGAAGCCAAGTCGCTCGAGACCGAACTCGACGTCGTCGAGGGCATGCAGTTCGACCGCGGCTACATCTCGCCCTACTTCGTGACCAACGCCGACAAGATGCGCGTTGAGATGGACGACGCCTACATCCTCATCAACGAGAAGAAGCTCTCGTCGCTGAACGAGCTGCTGCCGCTGCTCGAGGCCGTGGTGCAGACCGGCAAGCCGCTGGTCATCGTCGCCGAAGACGTCGAAGGCGAAGCCCTCGCCACCCTCGTCGTCAACCGCCTGCGTGGCGGCCTGAAGGTCGCGGCCGTCAAGGCTCCGGGCTTCGGCGATCGCCGCAAGGCCATGCTGCAGGACATCGCGATCCTGACCGGCGGCCAGGCCATCTCGGAAGACCTCGGCATCAAGCTCGAGAACGTCACGCTGCAGATGCTCGGTCGCGCCAAGAAGGTGATGATCGACAAGGAGAACACCACGATCGTCAACGGCGCCGGCAAGAAGGCCGACATCGACGCCCGCGTTGCCCAGATCAAGGCGCAGATCGAGGAGACCACCTCGGACTACGACCGTGAGAAGCTGCATGAGCGTCTTGCCAAGCTCGCAGGCGGCGTCGCGGTGATCCGCGTCGGCGGCGCGACCGAGGTCGAGGTGAAGGAGCGCAAGGATCGCGTTGATGACGCGATGCACGCGACCCGCGCGGCTGTCGAGGAAGGCATTCTCCCGGGCGGCGGCGTCGCGCTGCTCCGGGCCTCCGAGCACCTCAAGGGCATCCGCACCAAGAACGACGACCAGAAGACCGGCGTCGAGATCGTGCGCAAGGCGCTGTCGGCTCCGGCCCGCCAGATCGCGATCAACGCGGGCGAGGATGGTTCCGTCATCGTCGGCAAGATCTTGGAGAAGGATCAGTACGCGTTCGGCTTCGACAGTCAGACCGGCGAGTACGTCAATCTCGTCAGCAAGGGCATCATCGATCCGACCAAGGTCGTGCGCACCGCGATCCAGAACGCCGCCTCCGTGGCCGCGCTCCTGATCACCACGGAAGCGATGGTTGCCGAGCTGCCGAAGAAGAACGCCGGCGGCCCCGCGATGCCTCCGGGCGGCGGCATGGGCGGCATGGACTTCTAAAGTTCGCGCTCAAGCGATCCAAGAAATGCAAAACCCCGGCAGCGATGCCAGGGTTTTTGTTTGCGCGCAAACTGCCCGAGGTCCTCTGCGTCGCGCAGCCAATGCCGATGATGCTTCGCACAACCTCACGCCGATACAGGAGCCTTCCGCTGCTCACAGCACGCACGTTATGCACAACACTCTCCATAAATATACGTTGGCTTGATTTGACAATTTCAAAAAATTGTCCGCGAGAGTCGCAAACCGAACCGACAGTGGCGCCTTCGTCCCGCAGAGTAGTGTCGGGGCGGGATCGAAGCTCACCCGAAACTCAGAATCGAACACGGAGCGTCAGCGCTGTCGTGACGCATGCAAGCGTTGCGAGGAATGCTTTCGCGCGAGAAGGGGACTGCGCCTTGAGTGAAGGTGAAATGAAAGTCACGGTGAACGGCACGAACATCTTCGGAATGCCGTTGTTGGGTTTCCCGAAGATCGCATTGCCCGGAGTGGTCGGCGATCTAGCTGTGGAGAGCTTTGCTCGAGCGCGCACAGCCTCTGAACAGATGACCGAGGCGTTGAGCGAAACGTACTCGCGCAACGCGGGCGTCGCGACCGATTACGGGCTCAAGGTGCTCGAAATCTCTCACGCCAATACCGCCTTCGCGTTCGATTTGTTCGCCCATCTGCTTGGCAGCGGATCGGCGTCCGAGGTCTTGACCTTGTCCACCGAGCGAGCCCGCAAGGCCTTCGACCAGAACAAGGAATTGTGGGAGCTCGGCCAGAGGGTTACGACAGACATGCGCGGGCAAGTCAAGAAGCACGTCGACAGGGCTCTCCATCACGCCGCCTGAGGAAGGACGGCAGGCCGGCCGGCACAGGAGGCTTACGGCTCTACACCAGCTCTAAACCTTGATACAGTTGAACATGAGGTCGGTTGATCGCTACAACTGTTTTCGCGTCTTCCTTGACCCCACTTGGCTGACGCACCTTCCAAGTTGACGGCCCTGGCCCGCCCCGCCGGGGCCGTTTTCTTTGAGTCCGTCCAGGCGCGACAGCGGCAAAAAAGCCGTGCGACGCGCCCGCGATGTTCAGCTCCATTCCGCGTATCGCCAGCGCGACATCGAATTGGGTGGCGTGGTGATCGCGAAGAATTTCGCCAGCGCGAACCGGACGACGTGGCCGAAGTGGTGCGTGGCGACGGTCCTGCGGGCGCTGCGCACCGCTGTGAGGCTCGCGGCGAACAACGCGCGCAACTTCCCGCCAATCTGCCCCTTCAGCATCGGCGTCGAGTAGGCGAGCGGCCTGCTGTGTAGAGAGCACGACAGGGCCGCCGCCAAGGCAGCAGCGCCGAGGGCAATGGCACTGCGAAGTCCACTTAGCCTGCAAGAAATAAATATACACGGAATCGACAGCTCAAAGGTCGATCTTGATAGCGCAGGCGTATCGTTGGAGCTTCTCAGAGAAGACTCGGTCCCGTTGAGCCAGATGGATCTACGTACGATCTGTACCGCATTTGCTTGAGATGATACTGCAGGATCTGATAGCCATCATACAAGTCGTGTTCGCGCGAGGTATTTCGTGCATATCTAGCATCTTCCGACGTCTCGCGGCCGATCTTTTCAAGCGGATGATGCGAAGATGAAAGAAGTACCCGCACCTCACATTCAGTATGACGAGCAAGCCACCGGGCAAGAAGAGCAATTCGAGAAGGCCTTTGATATTCTATTTGTAAGAGGTCTTGAAGAGGCGACGTCATCCAACATCAACCGATTCGACTCCCATAGGGAGCATTGGTCCACCCGCGGCTCGATGAGGCACTCAAACGTCGGCTGCGGGAAATTTACCGCACGCCTGATCCGGTGGCATTGCTGGCACAGACGCGGGATGCTCAAAATGAGCCGCGCAAGCGCGTTGATCAGCGGGCTGGAAAGCTAACGATGGCTGTCGCGCCGGTGCAAAGCGACTTGGCGGGCTTTGCCCGCGAGCTCGGCGATGTTGGAAACAGGGTGAGCAGCGGGGTATTCATCGGCGCCGCTACGTGCGGCGCAAACCTGTGCCACGTCGGCCATCGATGCTCGACCCCTACATTCCCATCATTGAGGAATGGCTCACCGCGGCTCCGCACTTGTCCGCGGTCGATCTTCTCACCCGCCTGCAAGCGCATGCGCCCGGTCGGTTCGGCCGCCATCAGCGGCGTACGGTGCAGCGATTGGTGAAGAACTGGCGATCAAATTCCGCTCGACAGCTCATCAGCAGCACAGAGATCAAACTATCGGTCCAAGCTTCGTCTCTTACTATCTAATGCCGACAGGTTCTTTCGCCGAATCACCGCAAGCCGCTCGCTCCGGGCGATCTGGAGGGCGCGCTTCGCGAGCGGCTTGCTCCGACTCGCGTCACGCGATCCAGAAGACACCAGGGTGCGCTTCGGTAACATTCTCATCTAAGGCAATATGAGGGAGCAGTTCCGGATGGCGTTTGACACTCCGGCTTTGCTTTTGGAAGGCACTCTGGGCTACGCAAGATCGGTGATTACGAGGAGGCGCAACCTCCGCGAAATGAAATCTAAAACGCGAACGGCACCTCTTCTAGGATGCCGAGGCTAGTTACGCGGCGATCAGGGATTGAAGTGTGCAACAAATCGATTCTTACAATCGATCGAGTGCAACATACCGATATCGGCGCCGTGCATGCCAGTGGCGGAAGGCTACGCCTCCCTTGTGGGGAGCTGCAGGCGCTTGCAGTGCTGTGACCCAACTGTCGAAGAGCGTCGGTACGGTAAATCCATACGCCACGTTCTGGAAACCGGGGGCGGGACGACCGCCTCCGGTGACCCGGTGCCGGTGGCAAGAGTTCCCCGGCCTACTCACCGTGGCACTGCGCAGTTTACGACGAAAATCAGTCTTGTCCTATCGGCCTAAATCCATCTGCCCGTCAGCTTCTGGAAAGCTGAGCGCCACACCATGAAAGCGCGGATGCCTAGACGGCGATGCCGTCCAGTGAACGCAGTGGACGTGCACCTTTCGGGGTACTCGATGCTCGACCGGAAGCGTGCTTGGCACCATTTGGCCGTAACTCGGAGGCCGGCGCTCAACGCGAGCCTTTGAAATAGTTTTCCGCAGGTCGCAACGCGAACGACCTTCGTCGAACGAGGGCTCGCGCGGCTCAGTCATTTGAGAGGATAGACAGCATGGATTTCAACCCAACAGACCCAGCGAACACGAGCCCACGGCCCGACGCACCACGGTCCTCCGATTCAGCGGGCTTTGAGCATGAGCCGAGCGCATTGCAGGCGCTGGCCGAAGCCCCCGATTACGACCAGGATCGGATTTGGCAGGAGATCGCACCCGCGCCATCGCGGGCAGAGCCATCCCGAGCTGCGGAAGCTTCCGATTTCGGCAGCGATTCGATTTGGCAACACCTTGAACCCGAACTGATGCGTGGTGGGCCATCGCGACCCAGCCCGTCGCAAGCCGGGACCGTTGTCGTGCGCGGGCGCTGGGCGGCCAGAACTCGAAAACTTCGTCCTGCAAAACGGACGTCGCGCCAAGGAGTACGCGCGACTATGACGCGTGACTTTGCGCCGCGACTCTCTGACTTCTGAACGCAGCCAACCATCCGGTCAAATGCGGCCGGTTTCCGCTCGATCAAGAAAGCCGACAATGTTTGAAACATTAAGCCGTAAACCCAACGATCCCCTGCTTGCGCTGATTGGGCTCTTTGACGCAGATCCCCGACCAGACAAGATCGACCTTGGGGTCGGCGTCTATCGCGACGAGGCCGGTCATTCGCCGATCTTTCGTGCCGTAAAGGCTGCGGAGCACCTGATTTGCGAGACCCAGAACACTAAGGCGTACGTGGCGCCGGAGGGTGATCAAACATTCCTTGATTTGCTGTGGTCGTTGGTTGGCGGGCATACGGCAACCATCCACGCCTCTGGTGTGCAGACACCCGGTGGCTCGGGTGCTTTGCGGCTCGCTGCCGATCTGATTCGCGGGACCGGACAGGGTAAGATCTGGCTAGGTCAACCGAGTTGGCCAAATCATGCAGGAATTTTCTCGGGTGCCGGTCTCTCGGTCGAGACTTATCCATTCTTTGATGTTGCCTCGCAGACCATTCTAGTTGACAGCATGATGAATGCACTACACCAGGCCGAGCCCGGCGACGCAGTTTTGCTCCATGCTTGTTGTCACAACCCGAGCGGCGCTGTGCTGACGGCGGACGACTGGCGTCGGATCACCGCGATGATCGCTGCGCGCGGACTTACGCCGTTGATTGATCTTGCCTATCAGGGTTTCGGTGCCGGGCTCGACGGAGACGTCGCCGCGCTTCGTTCGACAATTTCTGCCGTTCCAGAGGCGCTTGTCGCGGTGTCCTGCTCGAAATCATTTGGACTATATCGCGAGCGTACGGGTGCGGTGTTTGCGGTCGCGTCTTTGCAATCAGCTTCAGAGACTGCTCGGTCCAATCTTGTTGCTATCGCCCGCGCCAGCTACTCAATGCCGCCCGATCACGGCGCCGCAATCGTGAAGACCATCCTCAGCTCCCCCGAACTATGCCGGGACTGGCGTGAAGAGTTGGAATCGATGCGTCATCGCCTCCTCGCGTTGCGAAAATCTTTCGTCGACGCATTGGGAGGAAGATGGTCGAATGCCGTCGCCATCGGCTCGCAAGAGGGCATGTTTTCCATTCTGCCCCTCTCACAGACCGAGGTGCTGAAACTAAGGGAAAAGCACGGCATCTACATGCCGACATCTGGCCGCATCAACGTCGCCGGCTTGAAGCGCACCGATGTGGCGCGTGTCGCAAGCGCGATCAAGGCGGCTGTGAGTTCCGCACGGGGAGATGGACCTTGATAGAGGCCTCAGACCGCCGTCAAAGGTTCGATTCCCTACTGGCCCGCCTGCCAGATCATCCCTCCAGGCATATCCACGAACTCCTGCCTTGGAACTGGCGCCCTCCGCGCATCGCTCACGCCGCCTAATCGCAATCGGCGATCCGCCCAAAGCGACCTGACCAGGGCCGTCGCCGGATGCGTACGTCTGACTTCAATCCGATCGAGAATGCCTTCGCCAAGCTCAAAGCGCTCTTGCGTCAGGCCGCAAAACGAACCGTCGAAGGCCTCTGGACCGCGAAGGTGGCATCATTGATCGCTTCACAGCAACCGAATGCCGCAACTACTTCATCGCCGCAGGATACGCTGCAACATGATCGGCGAATGCTCTAGCTTGCGCCGCGGTCTCCTCCACCTTGGCGAGCTTTAGCTCGAGCTGCTCCAGCAATGCGCGTCGCTCGGAGGACTGTCCGAACTGCTCGTGGCGGAGCTTCTTGATCGTGAGTTTGAGCTTCTCGATCAGCAAGGCCCCCTGGGCTTCGGCTTCCGCGGCCAAACAGGCGGCTCGCTTGGGCGAGCCCCCCGGTGTAGTGTCCGGGAGAGCCACTCCAGCCAGCTCCATTAGCCCAAGCCGGGATGAGCCAGTCGAATCTGGAGGGACCGCCGATTGGCGACGAGGTTGTCAAGGTGCAGCGGCTCGTGCGCTGGCCGCTCTCCTTGGGCCAATCGTCGAACCAGCGCCCGCGTGCCGTCCACCACAAAGACGCCGCAATCATAGCTGTTCCGCTGCTGGGCCATGCTGGGTGACTCCAGGCGGGCACGCAGCCGTCGTGCGAGCTGCGCTGCCGCCTCGTGGTTGTGTCCCCGGACAGAGTCGTAGTGATAGGCAACCGGCTCTCCTTGCGTGTGGCAATCAAGGAGCAGCAGCGACCAATGCGTGCCGGGGCGATTAGGATCCATAGCGTCGTTCACTGGCAGGAACAGGAAGTCGGGACCATTACCATTTGGATCGTAGCCGATGCGCTTCAACGCGCGGAGCATGTCGGGCTCGGCGCCGAAGCGCAGTCGATAGTGAGCTATCAGGGGGTCCACGAACTGCGTCAGGGCGGCGAGTTCCGGACGGCTCCGCCGCAACTCCTCCGCTAGGAGCTCGTAATCCCTGTTGATATGCTTGTCGCCCAGCCATTCCTTGGCACCGAGCTCTAGTCTACTGCGGCCGTAGGAGGAGGCTGTCGGATCCATAGCCCCGATTTGAGCATCGGCGGATGTGCGCGGGAAAGGCGCAGAACGAGCATCATCACGCAGCTCCGGCAGCGTGGGCGGATTTAGATCAATCACCTGCGGTCTGGGCGCATCCCGACCAACAAATGATACAGAACCAGCGTAGGTGTCTGAGCGAACCCTGGCAGGATCAGCTGGCGCAAAGTGAGCATCGTCCCGCAACTCGGACGGCGTTGGCGCATTCAGATCAACAAATGGCTCAAGACCAGCGTAGGTGTCTGAGCAAACCCTGGAAGGATCGGCTGGCGCAAACTGAGCATCGTCCCGCAAGTCGGAGGGCGTTGGCGCATTCAGATCAACAAATGGCTCAAGACCAGCGTAGGTGTCTGAGCGAACCCTGGAAGGATCGGCTGGCGCAAACTGAGCATCCTCGCGCAACTCGGAGGGCGTTGGCGCATTCAGATCAACAAATGGCTCAAGACCAGCGTAGGTGTCTGAGCGAACCCTGGAAGGATCGGCTGGCGCAAACTGAGCATCCTCGCGCAACTCGGACGGCGGTGGCGCATTCAGATCAACAAATGGCTCAAGCCTGCCCTTAGCATTTGACGCGGGCCTGGATGGTGATCCTGGTTCTTGCAGCTGTTCACTCAACCAAACCCAAGCTCCAGCGCTTAGGCTGGCCGGCGTTGAGGGAAGATCCCGCGAAGAGCCGGAAAACCGATCGCCCTGCGCGGCCGGCGAGCTCGGCTGCTCAGGGCCTGGCAGCCCCAGCTCTCGGTTCGCCTCGACGAGTTTCAAGTAGCTGCGAAGATGCGACAGATCGGGACCGTGTACTCTGCCTCCAGTCCATTGGAATGCTACTACGTCATTGTCGAGGGATACCTGCTGCCTGCTGGAGCCGTTTAGCCGCCCGATGATGCTCCCTTTGCCATTTCCTCTCAGCCACGCACTCAGCGCACGAAGACGCCTCGCCCGCTGTTGCGCGGACTGCCTCAGCTTCGCAGTCGGAGTTTTAAGATCTTTCAGAGCTTGGCTCAGCGCGCCCTCGATGAGGGGCGCATCTTCTGGATGAGGAACTAGGCGACGGGGGGCACCGAGGACGCGGGGTTCGGGTGCTTCGACTTCTTCCCCCCCACGCAGCAGCCGCCGGAGAACGTCCACAGCCGACCTAATGCGGTTCTGGGGGTCACGGCCCAAGCTCCTGTACTTCGCTATTTCCTCATCGAGCGATGAACCGTCTCGCAGCCGAGAAGCTACAGGGCCCCGATGACTTGCGTTAACCCAGCGGACAAAAGTCCCAAGTCCGGAAACATTGTTGTTGATGGCCCCTGGGGTAAGCTTGCGCCTCTCGGCGTGCACGCGAAACCTCGTCAAGAGTTCCGCGTCTTCGGCCGGAAGCTGCTCGCCGATCAGCTCGTCCGGCGACGACGCCGGAGCTTGTCTCTGCGCTGGTGACGTCGCCAGTTGATGGGATGGGATCTGCATCAGCGGCCGCTCAACCGCGTCGCCCTGCGGAGGCGGCGAGGGGCTGGGTCCGTCCATCGTCTCTAAAGGCAGATCCTGCTGGTTCGCAGGCAGAATCTTCGGCCAGCTGACAGCTCCGTTCGACCCGCTGTGCTGCGCAGCCGCGGAGAGGGTCGGCTTCATCTCGGCGCGAACCGCGTCTTCGAGATCAGGCAGGGGGCGAATATGACGCAGGAGTTCGATCGCTGTAGCACCCGCCGGCGACTTCAGGAGATGAGCCAGTGCGGCTCCGGCTTTACTGCGGCCATGGGGGTCCACCTCCTTATACCGATTGACATCTTTATCCAGCGAGCCGTGGCCAAGCCGAGCAGCAATGCCGGGCTTATCGTTTTCACGGAGGTAATCACTGAAATCGATAAGAAGAGTTGCATAGCTCCTGGCGGTGTTGGCGGTGCTTGGGGGTGCTTCTTCCTTGTACCTTTTGATGAGATCCGCATCCTGGGGATAGGGATTCCGCTCAACCCGGCTTGCAAACGGCGTGATGCCGCCCGGCGATTGGGAGGCTCGAAGATAATCCAGTGGGGCAGCGATGGCCTGCTCCTCCTTCTCGGCGAACTCCTGGGCATCCTTGTCCAGCGACTTGTCGTAAAGCCGGGAAGCAATGCCCGGCTTGTCGTTCTTCACGAGCCAATGCCCCAAGCTGAAAAGACCACGTAGATTGCGACCGACCGTGCTCTCGGAGGCCCCAGCTTTGATGAGTGCCGGCCTCAGCCCCTCAATAAGAGAGGCATCTTCGCAATAAACAGGATCTAGGCTGCTACCTGCGAAAACCAATTTTGCATGGCCGGGCGGTAGCGCCGAGGCATTCAGCATCGTTCCACCGCCTTGACTGTGCGGAGGCGGCGTAGATGGGTGCCCGCTCGACCGCATGATGGGAATCTGCTCGCCTGGCATGAGGATGTTGCGGTAACGCTCATCCGTTAGCTCGTCGTCCTGATGGCGCCAGTTCACGGGATGAGGGGACTCTGTAGGATTCAATGCCGGGCCATGCCGCGGTGGCTGAAGACACGACGATGCACCGGCCTCGTCGACCGTCCCATAGAATAAATCTCGATCATCCCCCTCAGCGAGTGCCGCTGGCCAACTGAAGGCGGGCTGCGACGCGCCCTGCTTAGCCGCGGCCTCAATGCCCCCTGCCCGGGCAATGATTGACGCGACTCCGCCCGGCGACTGAGAGGCGCGGAGACGATCTAGTGCGGTAAGAACGAGGTGCCTGCGACCTTGATCGAAGATCGCAGCGTCGCTGCTGAGCGATTCGTCGTTAAGCCGAGCAGCCACTCCCGGCTCGTTTTTTGCAAAGAGCCACTGGCTGAATCTGCGAAGAGGACGAACATAATTCGTCTTAACGGTGATCTCCTCGTACCCAGCCTTAACGAGTGCTTCTTGAAGTCCGGAAATCAAGGGCGCGTCTTCGGGATGAAAAGGCGGACCGTTGAGTTTTCTCGCTCCATTACGCAGATGATCAAGTGCCGCGCCGATACTTTTGTTACCCCCGGCGTCCTTGTAGCGCTTGATCTCTTCATTGAGCGGTTCGTCCTCGTTCCATTTCTCGTCCTGAAGCCGAGCAGCAATGCCAGGCTTGTTGTTTGCACGAAGGTAGTGGCTGAAATCCGTGAGAATGGATGCATAGGTTTTGGCGGTACTTGAAGTTCCGGCCGCCACCGCTTGCTGTCTGTATTCTTTGATGAGAAGTCCATCCCTGGGATAAGGAGTGAGGTCAGGGCGGCCTGCGATCGGTACGACTCCCCCCGTCAATTGAGAGGTCCGCAGACGAGCTAGTGCCCAACGGACGTTCGCCGTCCCACCTTTGGTTATGAACTCCTCGACATCCTTGTCCATCGACTCGTCATGAAGCCGATCAGCAATGCCCGGCTTGTCCTTTGCAAAGAGCCAGCGGCTCAAGCTGAGCAGATAACCGACGTAGCTCGTGGCGGTGCTCTCGGCAGCTCCCAGGAGCGCCTGCCTAAGGCCGGAAACAAGGCGCGCATCCTTAGCATAAAGCGGCTCCTTGCTGCGACCTACCAAGACCCAATTTGACTGAGCGGTCTGGAGCGCTGCGGCGCCCAGCACCGCCTCATCCGTTCCGGCATTCGCCTCAGATCGCGATGCCTCCGCTTGATGGGCGCGGACCTGCATGAGCACGGGAGCAGACGGGACAGCGATCTCGCTCAGCTGCTGCTCAAAGGCCGCCGCATCTGTGGACGGAGCCGGTGAGCTCTCTTGCGGGCCCGCAGTGCCCGATTGTTGACGCACCCAGTTGGTGGATTCGAACTTCATTCGTTCTCACTTTCGGACTATAGGCCAATTTGAAGCCTGAGGTCGGTTGTGATTTGCCACGGAATCGACTCGGCAGCATCGAACCCAGCAGAAAACTATCGTGAACGCCCAAAATGCCGCGTCGAAGCACTCCGACCGGGCGCTCCAGTATTCTTGCAGCGATCGCCAGCTATGATCGCCTCTGGAAACCCTGCTCTATGTGCGATATCTGTCGAGAACCTGACGCGGAGCCGCCGACTTCCTGCAGCGGACACGCAGACTGCCCCCATGGCCGGAAATCGATAAGGAACCTCCCGAAGAACGGTTCTGTGGGCGTTCTTGAGCCTTCTTGTATGATCGTGCCCCGCAGCGTGGTGTAGCTGAGTGCGGGTGCCGGCATGGGCCTGGATCGGTCAGTGGCGATAGCCGGAAGGCTCACGGCGGGATCATCGCCCAACAGGGCGATGGTTCCCAGTGTCATGTAGCGTCGACGCTCGACGCCCCGCCCGTCATTCTGCTCGAACAGGATTGCGCCGACCAGACGGGTGATGGCGTCCTCATTGGGAAAGATGCCGACCACTTCGGTCCGCCGCTTGATCTCGCCGTTGACGAAGCCGGCGCACGCTAGCCTCCCCCCGCAGCGTCGCTGCGGTAGCGGCTGGTCGAGGTCTGGTAGTACTGCGCGCGGATGGCCGCCATGGCCTCGATCAACGCTCCCCAGGGCGCGGGAAAGCGTTCTTTCGCCATCACCCGGTCCAGCATGCGCGTAAGGCCGGCCAGCTCGTCGTTGAGGAACTCCACCACAGGCATAGCCGGATAGCGCTGCAGCAGGAGAATCGCCGCGTTGTAGGCCTCGCCGGCCGACCTGTCCTTGTCGCGTCCATGCAGGTCGTTCTGCAGGCGCCCTATCGCGGAGATGAGCCGCAGGACCTGGCGAAACGCCGGACGCGCGCGCAAGGTCGCCATGTCCAGCCCCCACAGCAACGACAGGCAACAGAGCACGTTCGCGTAGGCGATCGAATCGATGCCGTTGTGCAAGTACTCGGTGTAAGACCAGCGTTCCGCCCCCGCCGCTTGCGCGTGCCCGGCGCGCAGCGCTGCGCAGTAGCACCGGGTATCGTCGAGAAGCTGAGCATAGTCGCGACGATCGTAGGCGAGCGCGGCCAGCGAAGCGCGCAGCACAGCGCAGCCCTCGAATCCGGGAAGCGCGCACGGCACGCCCTGCCCCAGCGCCTGCTCTACCGCGGCGAGCTGCTCCGGCGCGATCAAGCCAAGATCGTTGCAATCGTCGAGCCAGAACAGCAGCGCCAGTTCGCGATAGAATGCCACGATCAGCGTTTCGTCCTGCGGATCGCGGCCGGTGCGGGCGCTGGTGTCGCGCAGGCTCAGGTGGATGCTCTGCAGGATGTACTGGCCACCCCTGACCGCTTCCACGGCATGCTCGTCGGCGAATCCGGTCAGGGAACGCCCCCACTCCAGCACCTGCTGCAGCGCGCGTTCGGTCTGGATCATGGCGTCGCTTCCGCTCCCTCGGCCGGGACGCGCCGCCCCCAACGAAGCGCCAGCCACAACCCGGCGAGTTCGGCGACGCGCACGACCCGTGTGGGGCAATACAATTCCTTGCCGATCCACAGCGGCGTCTGCGGCAATGCATGCGCCGCATGGCGGGCGAGCATCCACTCCCGCGCACGCGCCACCGCCTGCGCGATGCGCCGGCGCCCTGTCGGCTCTTCGCTCCCGTCCATCACGTGCAACGTGAACAGCGCATAGGCGGTTTCCTCGAACGTGGACGCGCGACCCGCGCCCCAGCCGCCATCGTCGCGCTGCGCCAGCAGCAGCGCCGCCAGCGCGCGCTCATCGCGCCACTGGCGCTTGCCTTGGGCCAGCGCAGCGACCGCATGCGCGGTGGGATACAGCCACGAAACGTGCCATTTTTCGTTGTCCCACAGACCGTTCGGGTTGCGATTGGCCTCGACGTAGGCGCTGGTGCCGACGGCGGGCTTTCCCAACAGTCGCAACGCATGCAGGGCATGGATGTTGGTCGACACGGAGGCATTGCGCTCGCCGGGGAAGGTGACGAACAGCTCGCCGATTTCGAATTGGCGCAACGCATCGACCGCCGGGTCGCGGCCTGCAAGGCGCAGGACGCACAACGCAACGGCGGTGTCGTCCGCATCGGCCGCAAAGTGCAAGGCCGGGCCCAGACCGCGCACGCCCAGGCGGGCGTCGAGCTGCGCGACGATCACGCGCACCGCCTCGGCGAGCGCGGGATGCGCGAACAGCCCGGCCAGATGCAGGGTGTACAGCGACCAGCATGGCTCGAACACATTGATCGGCCAGACATTGGGAATGACACCTTCGATGCCGCTGCGCGTCGCCCGCGATGCCATCTGCAAATACTCATCGGCGCGCCCGAGCTGCGGCGTGCTCGCCTGTGTCACGGCGTACGCACGCCACGCGGCGGTGGCCGCCGGACTGATGCCGATGCTGCCGTCGTCATCCGGGAATGCGGTGGTCGGCGACGTCCCCCAGGCTTCCCAGGAGTGCAGCAATGGATGGCCGCTCGGCAACGTTGCCACAGTCCCCAGCTTGACCATGCACGCTTGCCGCAACGGCAACAGCGCCGGGTGGCGCGGAAACGCCACGTCGCCCAGCAAGGATGCGGCCTCGCCGCAAAGCTGCGGCAGGATCAGCTCCGCGCCGATGGGCGCATCTTCCGGCACCGCATGCGCGTAGGGATCGGGCTGGCGCTGGAGGAACTGGGTTGCAGCCTGGACTGCGTCTGCAACGCCGGGAAGAGAATCGGCGCGCTGCAATGCCAGCAACGCCGCCCACGTGGGCGCATGGCGGAACCGCGAGAAGTCCGCGCTTCCCCAACCGCCGTCGGCCTGTTGCTGCGCGAGGAGCCACGCGTATGCGTCCTGCCGACCGGTGACGTTGCCGTGGAACCACAGCGCTCGCGCCGTATCGTAGACGGACGGACCGACGCGGCCACCATCGCTCATCTCGCTCAGCAGGCGGCGCAATTCGGAAAGAATCTGTTCGGACAGCGCATTCACGCGGGATGTTCCTTCTGCAAACGATTGACGGGAACCAGAATCGGGCAGACGCCGCGCACGTCGCCGCAGGCCCGTCGCGGTCCGGCGCCTCAGCAGCGCCGGACGGCCGCATAGGCTTGCGCGCCGCGCGCCACGTGCGCCGCGGCAATGCTGGCCAACCGCTGCGATCAGCGGCGCGAACTCGGGACACAGTGCAGCATGCACCGCTGCCGCCGGCCGATCGCAACGCCACGGGGGCGCCTCCATGCGGACGGGCGCGCTCATGCGGATGGCGCATGCTTGAACAGATACGCGTTGGTCCGCTGTAGGATTTGCGCCAACCGCTCCGTACGCGGCCCCAGCGGCGCGATAGCCTCCCCGCTATCGCGCAACAGATCCAGCGCGAACTGGCGTGCTGCCTGCAGCCCCATGAACGACGCGCAGGTCGGCTTCTGCGCCGCCTCGTCCTTGCCGGGGGTCTTGCCCAGCGCCGCGGTATCCGCTGTCACGTCGAGAATGTCGTCGATCACCTGCAGCGCCAGGCCGAAACAAGCGCTGTAATGATCGAGCGCACAGTACAGCGCAGCGTGCGCGGCATCATCCGCGACTGCGCATAGCGCGCCCATGCGAACGGACGCGCGCACTAGCGCTCCGCTCTTCATCCGGTGCATCGCCACGATCCTGTCCAGCTCGACGTGCTTTCCAACCAGCGACAGATCCATGGCCTGCCCGCCTGCGGCACCCTCGGCGGACACCGCCTGCGCCAATTCGCGCACGAGCGCGATACGGTTGTCGCCCGGCGCATCCAGGCTCGCCAGGGTCAGGAAGGCGTGCGCCTGCAGCGCATCGCCGACCAGGATCGCAGTCGCTTCGCCGAACTTGACGTGCACGGTCGGACGGCCGCGGCGAAGCACGTCGTCGTCCATCGCGGGCAGATCGTCGTGAACCAGGGTACAGGCGTGCATCATCTCGATGGCGGCGGCGACGTTTTCGAGCATGTGCGCCGGTGTGTCGGCCAATGCGCCGGCAGCCAGACAGAGCAAGGCGCGGGTACGTTTCCCGCCATGCAAGGTGGCGTAGCGCATCGCCGCCATCAGCTCGGTCTCACCGTCATGTTCGGCGCAGAGAAGACGCGCCAGCTCCAGTTCGACCCGCTTTGCGCCGTCCTGCATCCAGATCTCGGGGAGCAGCAAGCCGGATGCGCCGCGCGCCTGCGTGCCCGATCCGCCGGGCGCGGAATCATCAGTTCTGTCGTCCTGTGGCCTGGAACCGGTCTGCATGTTGTTTTTGTCCTTGACAGGAGACCGCCACGGCGAGCCCCGCCGCCAGGGTGTTGTCGGCGTCGCACCGAGTGCAGCAATGCTGCGCGTCGCCGGCGCCGTTGGCTCGCCACAGGGGCATGCGATGCCAGCTCATGAGAATCCGATGCGGATCGTCATGGACGGATGTGCGGTCGGGTAATAGCGCCGGCCTTTTTCGACGCCGCTTAGCAACCGCGGCCGCACCCCGGCCTCGTGCATGGTCAGCGCCAAGGCGATACAGAACTGCACCAGTTCCAGCCATGCCAGGTGGTAGCCCATGCAGACGTGTGGGCCGGTACCGAACTGCAGCATGTCCACCGGCCGGATCGGCTCGGTGCGTTGCAGCCACCGCGCCAGCCGAAACTGATCAGGCGCCTCGTGCAGCAGCGCCGAGGTGGAGAAATGCAGCAGTGGGATGCACAGATCGGTGCCCGCGGGAATGCGCCGTTGGCCGAGTCTCAATTCACGCAGTGCGCGACGCACTAGGAGCGGCGTCGCCGGATACACGCGCAGCGTCTCGCGGAACATCGCCTCGGCGACCGGACACTGCGCCAGGTCCGCGTGCCGGGTCGGCACCGTGCCCACGCGTTGCGCCTCCTCGACCAGGGTGTCCCACAGCCCAGGCTGCCGCGCCAGCTCGATCACCATCCAGGCCATCGTCGAGGCGGTGGTGTCGTGACCACCAAGCAGCAGCAAGCGGATATTGGCGACCAGGACGTCATCGGAAAGCGCATCGTCGCTGCGATCGAAGGCGCTCACCATGTCGTTGATCAACCCGGTGCGCGAGGCATGTTCGCGCGCGGCGCGGACGAACTCGCGCAACCGCGCATCGATCCAGTCACGGGCGGCGCGGCCGCGCCGCAAGGGCAGTCCGGGCAGGTCGACCGGGGGCGCGACGATCAACTGCAGCAGTTGCTGGTACTTGCGACGCCATCCCGGCAGGTCCTGCGCGGGGATTCCCATGAGACTGAAGATCAGCTTAAGCATCAGATCGCCGGTTTCGCGCAAGATGGTTACGTCGCCGCGGTCGCGCCACCTCTGCACGCGCGCCCGGATGACGGGCGCGAACAGCTCGCCGATGCCGGCCTGGGTCAGCCCCTTGGGCAGAAGCGCCGCCTGGATCGCATCGCGCGCCTGCCGGTGCGCGATGCCGTCCTGGGTAACCAACGTTCCGCCAAACAATTCGGGCGCGATGTCTTCGATCAGCGCCGAGGATACGTCCTTGTGCCGGAGCAGTGCGAGAGCATCCGGATCCAGACTGGTCATCAGGTGTCCGGCAGGGCCGAAATCCAGCCAGAAGTGGCTGCCCAGCCTCCGTTCCGCGCGCCGCAGCAGGCGCGGCAGGTCGCAGACGACGGCGGGAAGATGACCGACCAAGGGGAAAGCGCCGGGCACGACCGGGATGTCGTGCCGTAGCCGATGCCGACGGTTCAGCGGGTTGAGCATCATGTCCATCAGCAGCGCGGCGACGTGTCCGCTTCGGCGGTCTCGCCGGAAGGCCGCGCGGCGCGGCTGTTGCCACCGTCGGCGTACGTCGGCACATGCGCCAGCATGCCGCCGTCGATGCACACGACCTGGCCGGTGATGAACGCAGCATCGTCGGAGAGCAGGAACGCCACCAGCGCAGCCACATCGTCGGGGCGGCCGACGCGCGGCAGGAGGTGGTGCCGCCGCAGATGCCGTTGCGTGCACTCGTCCAACTTGGCGAGGAGACGATCGGTCATGATGAGACCCGGTGCAACCGCGTTGCAGCGGATCTGCGCATGACCGTACTGGGTGGCGAGCGAGGCGGACAGCATGTTCATCGCCGCCTTCGACGCGGCGTAGGACGTCTGCGCGGTGTCACCGCTGAGCCCCTGGCACGACGACGTGTTGACGATCGCGCCACCACCGCGGCCGATCATCCGTGGGATGGCCTGCCGGCAGCAGAGCAACGTGCCGCGCAGATTGGTCGCCATTGTCTGATCCCAGACCGCCAGGTCCAGGTCGAGGATCCCGCGGTCGCGCGGAGTCAGATGCACCAGCAGGTCGACCCCACCGAAGTGGCGCTCCGCCGTTTCGAACAGCGCTGCCACCGCGTGCGCATCGGCGATGTCTGTGGCCGAGGCCAGCGCGCGGTCCGCTTCGGATGCAATTTGCGCAGTGCAGGCGATGGCCGCCGAGCCATCAATGTCGGCGACCACCACTCTGCCTCCCTCGCGCGCGATAGCGACGGCGCATGCCTTGCCGATGCCTGCGCCGGTCACCACGGCCACCTTGTCTGCAAACCGTCCCATCGTGTCCTCCTGGATGGCATTGGTCTCTCGCGGCATGGCGCTCGGCCCTCCGCTGGAGAAGGCGCAGGGTCGGCACCGGCGCGCTCGCCATCGCCAGCGTCGCTTTCGATGACCCGAATGGCGGCGACCGGGCACTGGCTCGCCGCGAGCCTCACGGCGGCGTGCAGCGCCTGCGGGACCGTCGCCACGCACACTTCGGCCACGCCGTCTGGTTCGCGCTGGCGAAAGGTGCCCGGCAGCGTCAGCACGCACTGCCCGCTGGTTCCGCACAGGTCCTGGTCGACCACGACGCGCATCTCAGCTCCCCCGCGCATGCAGCCGCACCGGCAGCGCGCGGAACGTCCGAAGGAACGCGGAGGGCTCCCGGGTCGGCTGCTCGGCCAAGGCCAGCGTGGGGAAGCGCGCCTGGATTCGCGGCAGGCTCTCGGCTAACTGCACCCGGACCAGTTGCGCACCGAGGCAGAAGTGAATGCCGTGGCCGAAGCTCAGCATGATCTTCCCGTCGGTCGACATGCCAGGACTGGTACCGTAGAACCGCGCGGGATCGAAGCGGTCGGGATCGGCGAAGGCGTCGGGGTCGCGATTGCCGGCCGCGATCAGCATGCGCACGTCCGCGCTCTTCGGGATCACCATGCCGCCCAGTTCGATGTCGCGCTGGGCGATACGCGGAATGGAGCTGAACATGACGGGCGCGTCGCAGCGCAGGACTTCTTCGACGAATGCCTTCACCCCCACGGCGTCTTTGTGTAGCCAGTGCCGCTGTTCGGGATACGCGAGCATCGCCAGGACCGCATGGTCGATGGTCGCAGCAGTGGTGGCGAAGCTGCCCAGCAGCATGCCCCACAGCATGCTGATCAACTCCGCATCCGACAGCATGTCGGCATCATCGTCATGTGCGCCGACCAGCATCGACACGATGTCGTGGCGCGGGTCGGTGCGCTTACGCTGTATGAGGCAGCCGAAGTAGGTCTGCACCCTGGCGCTGGCCGCGTCCGCCGCGGTGAGCTGGGGATCGCTGGCATGCGGGCGCAGGCCTTCCAGAATGGCGCCGATGCCGGCGGCGAGCCCGAACATGTCGTCATGGGGCATGCCAAACAGTTCGGCGAAGACCAGCATGGGCAACGCCAGTGCGAATTCCCGATGCAGGTCCACCGCCTCCCCGCGCTCCAGCGCGGGCGCCATGCCGTCCAGGCGCGCGGCGACGATGCGCGCGATGCCTGGCCGCAGGTTGTCGATCTGGCCCATGGTGAAATCGCGCGAGATCAGCCGGCGCAGACGCGTATGCGTCGGTGGGTCCTTCATCGCCAGCGAGGACGCCAGCAGATTGAGCGACAGGCTGGTCGCCGCACGCGGGAAATAGCGCGCCAGTTCGTCCGGCGCCGGAGCCCGAAACGCATCGCCCGTGGCCTTGAGCGCCCAATAGATGTCGGCGTGGCGGCTCAACAGAAAGAGGCCCGACGCCGCGCGATGCACCGGATCGTGCTCGCGCAACCAGCGCATGAACGGATACGGGTCGTGCATGCACGCTGGCGACGCTAGTTCAGCGAATGCGTCCCCGCATGTTGCCGTGGTTTCTTGCACGTCCATCCTGGTTACCTGTTGGCTGGCTGATCGGCGCGCGCCATGCGCGCCGGCAAATTGCGGAGAAGATCGCGATTCCCGGGGGCGTCCACCACATCACCAGAGCACCGGCAACTCCTCGAATCCGCCAGGATGATCTCCTTGCGCAACTTCAGTTCTTCAGGCGCCACGGTCAGACGGAGCGCGGAAAAGCGCTGGAAGATCGAACCGAACACCGCCTTGAGCTCCAGCTTGACCAGCGCCAGCGCCGTGTCCGTCCCGAAGACCATCGCACTGCGATTGGTGATGATGCGTGAACAGAGCAAATCGCGTGCCGAAGTGAATTCGCAGGCCCAGCAGGCACTCCGTAGCGGCGCGTAGTGTCAGGTTTCTGGCGTTGAGTCTCAATACCGACAATCGGCGCAGCAAGTGCCGACAAAGGCCCGCTCTCGCACTGAATGTGCGGGGCAGCCCTTGCGCGACATTTCAAGCATCCGGATTGGCTGCAGCAGGTGTGGTTCGCCGGAAACCACTCCGATGTCAGCGGTAGCTATCCGGAAAACGAAGCCCGCCTCTTTGACATCTCGTTGGGTTGGATGGCGCATGCGGCCGAGAACTTTACCGACGGCAAGACGCCCGACGGCTTCGGCATCGAGGTCGACGATAGATTCCTGACGCTGGATCCGGATCCGCTTGGTCCGTAGCACGACGAGTGCGAACCCGGTCGCTTGCGGGGGCAAGTCAAGTGGACGGAAGGGTTCCGTCAAGTGCAGAGCTAGGCTGTCCTTCATCCGGCGGCACTTGAGCGCTTCGCCGCGAAGTGGGGCGTGCAGCAAATACTAGGAATAGGGTGCCTATACGTCAAACACCCTCATGGTCTAGCGCGCGCTGGCGCTACGCGCATTGTGTTCCTTGTAATGCCGATCATCTTTGGCGCGCTTGCAAGTTGGGAAATCTTAAAAGGCGACAACAAGTACGAATACCTCACGGCCACCACGGCGCTGGTCGCCGGCATCGTGCCGGCGGTTTACGCGGCGTTGAAGCTGGATGAGCATCTGCCGACGGCCGTGCGGCTAGCTGGTGAATACAAGAACCTGGAGACCTTTTCGGGGACCTCGCCGCAATAGGCCCTCACAAGCCATCCGACGTGTTCGAGGCCGAATACAAGGAAACCCGGACTCGATTAGAATGCCAAGAACGAGGCGTTTACTCCACCCGAGTGGTGCTTCAAGCGCGCGTCTTTCACCATCTGGTGGCGCCAATTCGCCGGCGAAGCCAGGATGCGCACTCATAACACAGCCCCCTGCGCTCCAGCATGGCTCGAGTGGGTCGCGGCGCGTTCATGACCAGGATCCGAGAGGAGAGAGCGAACGGATTCGGCTCGATCACCTCGATTGAGTCGATTTGCAACGCGCCGATGGCGACGCATGCTGCTTCCACGCAGGATGGTTCGGCTACGGCTCCTCAGGCAAATCAATCCAAATATCCGCGGGACCTTCCAGGAGCGTATCCTGATCGGGAACGTAGATGCTATCAAAGACCCTGAGGCCATGAGCCATTGCCGCACCAATGATTATGAAAGGGAGCTTGACCTGCTCCAGATCTTCGAAGCTATCAGCGTCTACGATCCGAACGAAATCGAGTTTAAACTGTCGGAATGTGATCAGAGGTGCGGCTGATGCTATCAGATCCTTGATGCAGGACGTCCCTTTAGCGATCTCTTTCCTCAAATGGTTCAGTGCCATGAAGAGGCACGAAAGCTCATCGAGCTCAGAGCGGCTAAAGCGTCGTAGCCGCGACGAAATCGGGACTCCGTTCCTATATCTCACCGTCGGCACAAATCGTATTTCGCAGTCAAGAAGCAGGTCTGCGACGGCGCGCTTTACCAAGATCGCCTGACCGATATCTTTCAAGCCAAAATAGCTGCGAGTGGGGCGTGCATAGCAGATCCAGCGGATGGAACCGGTAACAGCTTCCTTCAAGTGTTCCTCGGGCCCGTCCAGACGCAGATCATAGTCGTCTTGCGTTAGAAACGTTCGATAGCCCGCCGGAAACATCTCGGCATCGCTGGACGAAAGCACGGCGGTTGCTCCCGCGCGTAGCGCAAGCCCAATGTCGTCGTCCAGATTGAACTCGTAGCTAACACCGGGTTCAAATTGGCTCTTGTTCGGGTAGACCGTGACGATTGCAACGTCATTCTCAATTGCCGCCCTTCTGATGAGTTCTGCATGGCCGCGGTGCAGAGCGCCCAAAGTGTGCACCGTGCCAATCGTCTGGCCTGTTCTCGCGACCTCCCGGAGGAAGGCCCTGCCTGCTGAAAGGGAATCTAGATGCATGTGACTTGATCCAGTTCTTCTGAACACAAGGACGGCCTTGTCCCATCGCTCAGACTACGGAAGACTTGGCCTGAGCGCCGCATCGACCGCGCACGGTCAGCTAACATCGACGAGAGTTTCATGTCTCACCTCACAAAAGGGCTCGGTCCCAATCGACCCAGTCTGCCTGACATTGTATTTCCCAGGTCTTCATTTCGCGCCCTCTGAAACAATCAGGTCGATCCAGCTCGACCACGTCTCATCAACGACGACAACTCAGCCAGATAGGTTTCCGGCTCGCGCGGCGGACCATCCTTCAGAGCGGTCTGTAGTCCCGGACATCTATCTGCAAAGAACGGCGGCTCGAATGTGGTTATCGTTGCGCCCGCAAAATCGACCTTTACGAAGCTTGCCTGAAAGGGGGATATTCCACTCAAGTTCGCGTCGCGCAAGGAAGATTGATTCATGCGAATGTATGCCAGGCGCGCAGCCTCGAGGTTACTGCCGGTCATTCCCGCAGCGAGATATGCCTGCACTAGATTGGATCCTTCGAGATTTGCGCGATCCAATGCCATTGATTGCGGGGGGTCACCGGTAAGTATCGACCTGTAGAGGTAAGCCTGAGATAGGTCTGCATTCTCAAGATCGCAGTCGCGCATAAACGCACAGCGGCCACGAAAGCCCACAAACTTGGCGGCTCGCATGGTGCTTTCTATTATCGAAATGCTTTCGCCTGATGCCCGGGACAGGTCCGCTCCATCGAGCTGGCAGGAACGAATAGATGCACCGTTCAACACGGCACCGACGAGGTTCGCGTCGGACAAGTTTACGGACAGGAGCCGTGCATCGGTCAATTCTGCCTGTTCAAGCTCCATCCTGGAAAGATTTGACAGATGCAGATCAGCAAATGGGGCGCTCAGTGCTCTCGCCGTAATCCGGCCGCTCACCTTTGAGAGTCTCAGATACGGAAGATGAGCGCCTTCCAGGACAAGGCCGTCGACCGACGTGGGACGCACGATCGATAAGCAGTCACCCTTTGACTGAAAAAAAGAGCAAGCCGCAAGATACGTCTTCGTGATCGTGACCTGGCTCAATTTGGCAAAGCGAAAAGAAGCGGAAGAAAGGAAGCACTCATTAATAGTCGAGCCTTGCAGTTCCGCCCCATCGAATACAGCGTAACTCGCGTCGCATTGATAGGCGAGAAGTCCACTGAGCATCGCGTTATCAAAACGCGTTCTTTTCATGCTGCAACCGTGAAACAGACTGCCGGTCGCATCAACTACATTGCGCAGACTGGCATCATCGAAGTTGCAGACTTGTGCTGCAATCGCGTGCATATACGCACAATCGAGCTTGGCGCCACGGAAGCTTGCTCTCTCTAGCCCGGGACAGATAAGGTTCGCCCCTGAAAGGTCTGCCCGATCTAACGTTGCTCCGTAGAGTTGCGCGCGATTGAGGGTGCAGCGCCGCAACGGGAAATCGGATAGGTCGAGACCACTGAAGTTCTCGGAGGATAGCTGCAGGCCAATCCCCGTTCTTCTGATAGCCTCCTCAGTTCGCCTCGCAACGGCCGCCACTGCGCGCGGCCGATCAGAAGCTCGGCTCCAGTATCGAACAAATTCTCCATCGGATGAAACGTTTTTTATCGGCCCGGCCCAGTTCTCTGATTCTTCATTTGCGCTGCACTCGATGTTAGCGTCGATCGTTTGCGACATGTCGACGATTCCATATTGCCCGGATTGCGAGTCGGCTTCTCGTTGTGAAGCTCTTGTCACTCGGCAAGTGCGGGTAAGCTTAAGCGATTGTCACACCGGGGGTCTGCCAAACCGCGAATCGATGGGTCGATGACGCAGCAATTGTGCGGCGGGCCTTCGCAGCCGCGGTGGTGCGCGCGTCGACAGAATGTACCATGGCCCCTCCACCACTGCTTGTTGCGATGATCCACCGGGCCCGCCAACGTCAACGACGCAAGCTCAACGACTATGCAAATATGCCCAAAGACGCGATTTGGCTTGATACGGCTCTCTCCCGGCAAATGCATCCGTCAACCGAATGCGCGAAGTTCTCGTTCTTGCTTCTTTCTCAAAATGAAGCCACGGCTTGGGGCCGAAAGTGATCGCTTATGTAGCGCCGTACTCGGAATTACCTGAGCAATGACCGTGCCACCCGATCAGCTGTAATAAGGGGCTGAATAAATGCGATGAAATCGAGATCATCGGATCGACGCCAAGTGTTTTGAACCCGACAAAAGCCGTCTCTTGTCGGGGATCGCACCAGGTTCGCAAGGATATCGAAAAACCAAGTTCCGAGCTCGCTCGCGAGACGCGCGATGGCCGAGAAGGGGCACATAGTCAAGGGATTCGGCACGTTCCAACCGTCGATTCGCGAACAGGGAGTGTACGAGCGCGACTGGCCAGCTCCGTGCGCCGGCCGACCCACCGCGTACCACACACTGTGCCGGCGGAGCGATGAACGAGCCCGCAATCGTGATCAAACTGGCGCGCAAAATGGTAATACTTCGGCGATCGAAGATCGGCTATTTATGATCCAGAAAGTCGAATTCGGCAGCATTCACGCGATGCCTCTTTCGAGAATCGTTGACGAACGACTTATCTCAGGACCGCGCACAAGACGGGGCATGGCGGCGATAAGGCTCCTAGTATATTCAGATAGTGGATTGAGAAATATCTCTTCAGTATCGCCACAGTCGACAATTCTCCCCTGGCGCATCACGATGACGCGATCGCTGATATGACGAACAACGCCGAGATCATGGGAGATGAAGAGATAACTTATGCCGAGGTGAGCCTTCAGATCGCCGAGCAAGTCCAGGACTTGGGCCTGGATCGAGACGTCTAGCGCCGAAACCGGCTCATCGCAGACGATCACGGCAGGATTTGGTGCAATCGCGCGGGCGATCGCGACGCGCTGGCGCTGACCGCCCGAGAGCTCGATCGGTCGCCGGTCGAGCAGGCTCTGGGATAATCCGACTAGATCGAGCAGCTCGATGACGCGCTCCTGACGCTTGGTCGACGTCTCGACGTTGCTCGAAAGGCTGTCGGATAAGATGCCGCCGACCGTCCAACGTGGATCAAACGAGCCAAGCGGATCCTGATAAATGATCGATATCGACCGTCGGCGAGCCCGCCGTTCACGTTCGGCAAGCTTGGTCCAAGCCTTTCCTTCAAACTGAACGGCGCCCTCGTCGGGTTCCTCGAGGGCCAGGACCATGCGCGCCATCGTGGACTTTCCCGACCCGGACTCACCCACGATGCCCAATGTCTCGCCGGATCGCAATTCGAAGGAGACACCGTCGACGGCCGCCCGTAAAGCGCCATCCGGGCCGCTGAACCGCTTCACGAGGCTTGTGGCTTCGAGCACGATGGGACGAGATCTCGGCAGCAATTGCACGGGTGGGTGCGTTCGTCCGCCAATGGTCGATGGTGAGAGGCGTGAGCCGCGCGGCCGGCCTGATGGCACGGCATCCAGCAGCTGACGAGTATAGGAATGTCGTGGATCTGCAAATATCTGAGCGGCGGTACCGCGTTCGACGACCTCGCCTTGACGCATAACGAGGACCTCATCCGCCACGCGGGAGACCACCGCCAGATCATGACTGATCAGGATCAGAGCTTTACCCCGGGTTTTGGTTTCCTCAAGCAGTGCCAGCACCTGAGCTTGCGCTGTCACGTCTAGAGCGGTGGTCGGCTCATCGGCGATGAGGACGCGTGGCTCGAGCGCAAGTGCTCCAGCGATGAGAGCCCGTTGGCGCTGACCGCCGGACAATTGATGCGGCAGTTGCTGAACCTTGATCTCGGGCTCAGGGATGCCGACGAGCTTGAGGAGAGCAATCACGCGCTGTGCGAGTTCCTGGCGTGATGATACGGCACCATGCAGGCGTAAGCCCTCGCCAATCTCTTTGCCGATCCGGCGAAGCGGGTCCAACGAAACGAGTGCATCCTGTAGTACGAAGCCAATCCCGCTGCCGCGAATGCGCCGCCAGCCACGATCGTTAAGGCCGATCAGGTCCGTCCCATCGAAGCTCAGTTGGCGTGCATGGACCCTGGCGTGGCGACCGGCTAGGCCTATGAGAGCCCGCGCGGTCACGCTCTTTCCTGAGCCGGACTCACCGACGATCGCGAGGCACCGCCCCGGTTGTAAGGAGAAAGATACATTGCGCACGACCACTTTCGTGGCGATGTCGCGCCCGAAGGAGACACGCAGCGAATCGACCGTGAGGAGGTCTGCCTGCTGCGAGACCGGCCTGGGAGGAGCCTGCAACATTCAAGCCTTTCCTTCCAGACGGTCCTGCAGGTGGCCTCCGACAATGGTGAGGCTAAGGGCAAAGATCGTCACGGCCAGTCCGGGTATGACCTCAAGCCACCAGGAATAGATCACATAGTTGCGCCCGGCATTGAGCAGCGCGCCCCATTCAGGGGCCGGGGGAGCAACGCCAAGACCTAGAAAGGCTAGCCCCGACGCCCAGATAATCGCCTGACCGACGCCGATTGTCATCATAGCTGTCAGGGGGTTCATCGTGTTCGGAAGAATATGCCTCCAGGCGATACGGGGAAACGGATGTCCGAGCGCCTTGGCTGCCTCCACGTACCCGGTACCCTTGATAGAAAGCATCTGGCCCCTGATCATGCGCGCATAGCCTGGCGCCGTGGCGATTCCGACGGCTATGACCTCAGTCAGCACCGACGGCCCAAAGACCGTGACGAACACCAGGGCGAGCAAGAGCGTGGGAATTGCGAAGAGCACGTCGAAAATCCGGGTGAGAATGCTGTCGACCACGCCAGCGAAAAGTGCGGCTGCGACGCCGAGAATGAGTGCAACGGATATGCTCAGCGCGGTCGCACCAAGTCCGATGGCAAGCGATTGGCCAGCCCCCTCCAGCACACGGGAGTAGAGATCCCGGCCCAATTGATCTGTACCCAACCAATGGACGGTCGAAGGCGACTGCAATGACGAGCTCAAATCGATAGCGAGTGGGTCGTGCGTCTGCAGCACCTTTGGCGCGATGGCCGCGAGGACAAAGAAGCCAATGATGGCAAGCGAGGCAGCAACCCGGAAGGGAACATTGCAGATGAATTCCAAGACTTCTCTGAGCGGCTGAGACACCGTGACTTCCGCGAACCTGCTCATGTCAGCTTCATCCTCGGATCGAGCATCCGGTAAGCTAGATCGACAATCACACTAAGAAGAACGAATAGGCCCGCCGAGATCAAAACAGCTCCCGAGACAATCGGAACGTCCCGCGAGGACGTCGCTGCGACGAGAACTCCACCCAGGCCTTGGCGGGCGAAAACGATCTCTATCAAGATCGCCCCCGACAGAAGCTTGCCAAGAGCCCAACCTGACAACGTAATGCCGGGCAATGCGGCATGACGCAGGACATGGTGAAGTCTGACGCCGAAATCACTCATACCTCGAGCTCGCGCGGACGTAACGAAGGGCTGCTCGAGCACGCGCGTGAACTCGTTCAGAACGACTTGTCCGAAAAAGCCCGACAGTTCGAGAGCCAGCGCAAGGGTTGGGAGAACGAGTCCCATGGCAGTACTTTCCCCAACAACGGGAAAGATCCGCAAGTTCACCGCAAAGACGACGAGCAGAATTGTAGCTAGCCAGTAAGGCGGTACGGTTGCCAGGAAGATTTGCGCGCCGCTGAGCAGCTTCGACCATATGTTGTCTCTGCCGGCGATCAACAGGGTGGCCAAGACGGCAATAGCCCATGCCGTCAGCAGCGCGGCGATCGCCAGAACAATAGTCGGACCAATCTGCTCTGCGATGATTCCTACGACGGGTCGATGCTGCTGGTATGATTCACCAAGATCTCCGTGCAGGATTCGCCATATGTAATTCGCATACTGAACCACGAGCGGTTGATCAAATCCATATTGCGCATTGACAGCTGCGAGCTCTGCCGGAGGCGCCGGCCCAACGTTACCACTCCGTACATTGATGATGATCTGCGCGCGATCGCCTGGCAGCAAACACTGCGTGAGGAACGCAAACGTTGCTGCAGCCCACACGACAACCACGCCGGAGAGTATGCGGCGCGCGAACCAAACAAGCGGATTTTGGGCTACGAGCTTCACGGCCTCATTTCCTTTCATCAAAATGAGCGTCATAGAAGACGGGCTCGCCCACCGACCCGTGGTCCAGCCATACGTCTTTCAGATTGGGGCTGGTGGCCAAAGTCACGTCCAGCACCGTGAAGCCAATCACAGGAGCCTCATCCACGATCTTCCGTTCCGCCTGCTGATAAAGACCGGCACGTTCAGCGCTGCTAAAATTCTGCTCCGCCCTTTGGATCACCCCCCAAAGCGCCGAATCCTGGAAGCGCGACGGATTGAATCGATTGGGTTCACCATTCTGGTCCGGCTTCCATGAAATCCGGAAGATCTCGGCGCCGGGTGCAACCCAATAGAGCAGCACGATTTCATAATCGTCGGGGCCGAGATTTCGTCCGGCAAAGAAATCAGCGGGATTAGTGGGTTGAAGACGTACGTCAAAACCGGCCACCCTTGCCTGCTGCTGGATTACTTGCAAGGCTTGCTCGCCATCGGGCTTCAGAAAAGCGTTCGAATAGGAAATGCGCACCGTCAGTGAATTGCCGTTCTTGACACGGATGCCGTTACGGTTGCGCTCAGTCCAACCCGCCCGATCAAGCAGCTGATTGGCTTGCCGAATATCGTACGTATACGCCCGCCCGAGCTCGTGCAGGTATTCCGGCGAGCTTTGACTTAGCGCACCGTTGCCTTCAAATGGCAAAGAGCCAAGAAAGGATGTGTCAACCGCGGCCTTTCGATCAGTAGAATAAGCGAAAGCCTTGCGGACGAGCACGTCGTCAAAAGGAGGCCTGGCCGCATACAACGCAAGGCGTAGAGGAGTGCCGCCGGTAATATGCCGCAATATTCCAAAGCGGGAATTAGCGTCTTTCCATGCAATGGCCGGGATATCGTATATGGCATCGGTCTCGCCTGTGATCAGCGAGCCGTATCGGACAGTCTGATCTGGCAGAAACTTCCAGCTTATTCCGTCAACGTAAGCCGGGCCCTGGTGTTTCGCGGTGGCCGGCGCCGAATTGTAGTCAGGATTGCGGCGGAAGGTGACTTCCCGCCCATGGCGCCACTTGTCGACGATGAAAGGACCCGAGCCGACCGGATTCTCGCAATTCACCGCAAGTCCACGTTTGAGCGCGGATGGCGACAGAATGCCTTGTGAGGATTGGGCGAACACATTGAGCAAGGGCTGGAACGGCGTCTTCAAGGTTACCTGCAGCCTCTGAGGAGCGATTGCCTTTGCCGATTCGAAGCTGTCGCTAAGATAGGGAGCAGCAGTGGGATTGCGAAGATCGGGGTCATTGCTGAGCCACCCGTTGATATTGTCAGCGATGGCCTGCGCATCGAGAGCAGTCCCGTCCGTGAACTTCACATTCGGCTTTATCTCGAATGTGTACACCTTTTTGTCGTCGGAGATGGTCCAGGACTCGGCCAACCATGGCGCAATCTTGCCGTCGTCGCTGCGAGCAACCAGATTGTCGCTGTATTGGCGTTGCAGGTACCATTGCTGCACCCACCCGCCGAACAGGCAGGCAGGCTCTTGAAAATGCCCATAACGGATAACGCCTCCCCGCTTCACGGCTACCCCTTCTTGAGCACGAACGCTGGGTGCCCATTGAGACAGGCCTGAGAGCACGGCAAGGGTAACCGCCATCTTTCTTGCTAGATGGCTCGACTGGCCAGTGAAGCGCCTCGTGGGTCGCGCAGTCGGTAAAAGCATATCCAGGCTCCGGAGCATTGGTGTTGAGGAAATGTCACAGCGGTGAGCCAGCTGTGGCTCTTGCCGGCTCGAAAGGAATCGAAATCCCGAAATGCTCTCGCAGTGTCTGCCCCCGATATTCTCTGCGAAACAGTCCGCGCTTCTGCAGGATGGGCACCACATTGTCGACAAAGGCCGGAGTGCCATCCGTCAGCACGTCCGGAATGATATTGAAACCATCGACCGCACCGGCGCGGAACCATGCCTCAATCGAATCCGCGATCTGCTCGGGTGCGCCCACGATCAGGCGATGCCCAAACGCTTGAACGGCACTGATGATCTCGCGAACCGTCCGGCCTTGACGTGCGAGGACTTCAATCGTGCGATGGTGGCCGACAGAAAACGGAACCTTATCTGCATCGGGCAAAATCTCCTGCGGGATGGTCCTTTCGAGGCTAAGCTTCTCGACTGCCACGCCCATGCTTCGTGCAAGAGCGGCCACGGCGCGCTCTAGATCGAGCAACTCGTCCAGCTGCTCTTTGCGACGAGCCGCCTCTTCCTCGGTTCCGCCGATGCAGGTGACCAGGCCTGGCAGGATGAGCGGAGCCGCGGAGCGTCCGAATTGCCGAGAGAGCGCGCGCAGGCGCGCGGCCTCCTGCAGCGCCGTTGCCAAGTCCCCGGCTGCCGCAAACACGACATCTGCACTGCGGGCACCAAGCCGTAATCCGGGCTCCGAACCGCCTGCCTGAACGATGACGGGATGACCTTGCGACGAAGCGGGATGCGTAAGTGGACCTCGGATACCGAAGCTATTCGTAGCCGGGTCGAGTAGCCGGAATTGCCTTTGATCTGCGTAAACTCCCGCAGCCTGATCGGCGATGATCATCTCGTCGCCCCAGCTCAGCCAGAGAGCACGGACGGTTTCAACGAAGTCCTCGGCGCGTCTGTACCGATCCGCTCGTGCGATCTCATGACCGCCAAAGTTCGCAGCCGTCGCCGAGTTCGAGGTCGTGACGGCGTTCCAGGCGACGCGGCCGCCGCTGATGACATCGAGAGATTGAAAACGCCGGGCGAGATTGTATGGCTCATTGTAGGTTGTCGACGCGGTCGCGATCAGCCCAATCCGCTCCGTTTCGCGGGCAATCACAGAGAGAACCAACGTAGGCTCGAGCCCGTTCAGCGGCGGCTCGTGCGTAATGTCGGAACTTATCGCGGGCGTGTCGGCGAGGAATACGGCATCCAGCAGACCGTGCTCCGCAAGCTTCGCGGCCCGGACGTAGTGCTCGATATCGAAAAAGGCGCCTGGATCTGTGCCCGGCCAGCGCCACGCGGCAGAGTGCCCACCAGCGCCATGAAGATTCAAACCCAGGTGAAGCATGGAGTTGACCGAAGACATCACACCTCCGAATGCGACGGCCTCTGAGCCGCTCGCAGGGTTTTGTAAACAAGCCGATCTCCGCCTGCGATTTCGGCGGCCACCCAGCCCTTTCGCGCAGGGCCGCCCTGAATGCCCCCGAGCAACCTATTTGAGAGCGCTGATAATAGGGCGCCGATTGATGCCAGGCGGGTATCACCAAAGAGGCCTTGGCTAGGCCCTGCGATGTTCTCCGAGCCGGCGCGCCCCAGAAGACCTACGACCACGATAGTTGCCAAATGACGCCCAACTATGTGCAGCTCGTTTGCATTCCCGATTTGATTCCACACGAGTGCACTCACACCGGCTCTCCACTATTCATCTAAAGGCTCGCTTCGTTCTCAGGAAGGTGCTGTCGACGCGCCCATTCGCGATCGTAACGCTTGGACCGACCGAGCGAGCTCAAGCTATTCGATCTCTAGAGGTCGAGAGCAGCCAAACGCAATAGTTGAGTATTTCAATCTTACATCCTCGGTTGGCATCCTCTTCTATTCGATGTCGATCTTCCCATCGCTAAACCAGACTGCTCTCTGGTCATGTTCACCGAAACGTCAATGCATGATTACCGCGACCTCAAGCGGCAACCGCCCGGCTCGCAGCTAATAAATCGATGCGTTCGACGACACATAAGACATTTGGCGCGACAGTTTTGATCAACCGCTTCTGCCGCGTTTGAAAGTTAAGGCCAGCCAATGAGGTGAAGCCGAGCCCATCATTCAATAATGCGATGAAATATTCCAAATTCTCGATTCCTCGGTGACACAATCCTGGCAGCTGAGATTGCTACTTGGTCACGCGCGCCCCGAAGGCCGCATTCCTTGGCGGGCTGGATCAGCTGCCTCAGGAATCAGCCTCAATCTGCACTCGGCCGACGCGGTGCTGAACCGGCGCAAACGCCGGTGGTGAGGTCGAAAGAAATTATGCAACACAGAGGCGTTGCAATTCAGCACGAAGCGTCGGCAGGCGAATGGCGCTACAGTTTGAGATGGGCGGCAAGACGTCCAGCGGCAAAGCCCGAACGAGATTGCAGCTTCGTGCAGTCCGTCGGGTCAACGATAGCATTAATCGCGAGCTGCATCGCCGTGCAGAAAGTCAGAGTTGATATTGCCGTGGATGCTTCTGTCGGCTGCGCGGCTCAATCTCTGCCGTCTTGGGATCAGGGATGCCAGTTAACCCGCATATCGAACTTGATGCGCACGCGCCGCACTGGGCGCAATTCGCGATTGGACATCGCCATCAGACAACGAGCGGTATTTCTCCCATTTTCGCCTCAGCTCCCGGCCGGGCGTCCACCCGTTCGCATCGCAGCATCCCCGCCGGCATGGTGGGACGAAGGGCACATGCAAATCGTTTACTTGGCGGACAAGCGGCCCTGACCGCGACGAAGCCGACGCCTTGCTGACGCTCAACAGGATAATGGAGGTGGACCTTCGGAGTCGCCGACGACAAAGACGGCGAGCAGGCGCTGGACGTCGTCGCGAACCTAATGGCGGCTGTAGAGACGTTCTGGAGCTGGCCGGCCGTGGCCAGTTTACCCAGTTCATCCTGATGGACGGCTCGAAGATGGATGCACGCCTCCGCGACCGAGTGGGTCTGCCACGAATTCCCGGCCGCGGGGATCCCCAATCCCGGTAGCTTCGTTGGCTTCGGCCTTCGATCAGGTATTTGCGAAGAAGGGCCGCGGCGGCTGCTTGATTGTCCTTGAACGACAGGGACTCACGAAATGCGTAGGGCCAAAACAATCTCACAAATCGCCGCGGTCACTGCCCGCCAAGGTATCGTTGCCTGGATCACCATAATGCTTAAATCCTTGGTGATGGCAGACGCATCGGAAAAATTTTGCCGAGCCAGTACACTGATGACCAGGTTCAGGCCCAGCGGGTCGGATATTATCTACTTCGTGTGAACGTAGAGAACGCGTTGCTTATCGGTGATCCTGTCGATTTCCTGGAGCCAGCGGTCGAAGTTATTCAACTCTACCTTGTGGGCCCACATACGCGTTGCGGCTTTCTCAGCACGCTTACAACGTAAGATTATCTGCCATAATACAGGAACAAATCTTCCACCCTCGAAGACTCGAACAATCCGTCCGCGAAGAGATTGCTCGCGACACGATTAGGTCTGTGCCTGATCAGCTGATTCTGATGGCGATGGCGTGGGAGGGCGAGAAGACTGCGCTGCAGCAAGATCCCAGAGCATATAGGTCGCAGCTTCGCCGTAGCACGCTAACTTTGCGCGCAATTCCGCATTCGTCGTGACTGACCGAAAGCCGAACTGTTCCCATAGCGGCCGCGTGGCATAGACCGAGACCAACGCTAGAACTGCACCCGACGAGCGTGCGAGTTGCTCGAGCGTCCGGATATAGGCCGCCGCTACACCACCGCGGGCGAAGGGCAACACGGCCACGTCGTGCACGTAGAGGCAGTCCGCATCGTCGGGCAAGCTTGCTAGGAAGCAATCGAGCGGCGGAATCTGATACTGCTTCCAGGGGTGGGCAAGGCCGTAGCCGACTATCCCTTCATCCCCGACGAGCACGCGGCAGCCGTCGGGACAAAGCCGCATCTTCTCCGCAAACACGTCAGGCCGCTCAAAAAGATCGGGATGGATGCGCTCTGCGATCGCGATGATCGCAGCAATGTCGGTCGTGCTGGCCGGACGCCAACGAGGCTTGCTCACGTCTATCCTCATCCCCTCTCATTCGTCCAATCGATTCGGTCGCTACCATGGGCGCAGCGAAGAATATCGCTGCCATCGTCGCAGGACAACACGCCGCTCGGCTCCCGAATCGTGATCCGGTTCAGATACCGTTTCCCGCTCGCGTTACGGCGGGAGTCGTTGACTCGTCCGGAAAGACTACAAGTATGAAGCGCGGTACGGAGGTAAGTGGCGGCAATTGATCAAGTACGAAACGCTTGATGATACTTGAGGAAAAGGATCTCTCGGCTTTGCTCCTCCCGGCCAGAAGAAAGGCAATGGATTTCTCTCCTTCGGCAAGTCGTGGCGGCAAGATCTTCCAGCGTCCACAAGCCCTGATCCATCAGCACTACGGACTGCGCCGCAGCGCCATCGTTGTCGCGCGCCATGGAAAATTGCCCCCTCAGCGTCACGAGGAATTGCCCCTCCTCGGATAGCTGAGGAGAGAGTGAATGAAGCAGGAACAAATCACTGAAGACTTGCCGTGGAGTGATCCACGGGGGCAAGCGATGAAGACGCCGGATGACGTGGCGGAGATGTTGCGCCTGAGAGCGTGCGGGTGGGATCTGAAGCGGATTGCGCGGCAGCTTGGCTGCAGCCATCACACGGCGAAGGATTACGTGGCGGCGGGCGGGGTGAAGCCGTTCAAGTCGCCTGAGCGGCCGAAGCGTCTCCACGGCCTTGAGGGTTGGCTGCGCGAGAGGCTCATTCGGCATCGCGGCAATGGCGACGTGGTGCGCCAGGACCTCTTGGCCGAGAAAGGCGTGACAGTCAGTCGGCGGACGCTGCAACGTGCCGTGCAGCCCTATCGCCAGGCGCTGAAGGCGGAGGCGCTGGCGACGACGCGGTTTGAGACGCCGCCGGGCCGACAGCTGCAGATTGACTTCGGGGAGCGCCTGGTCGAGCTCGGAGGAGCGAAAGTCAAGGCATTCGTGTTCGTGGCGCTCGGCCACTCGCGACGGCTTCATGTGCGTGCGTTCCGGGCCGTGAGGCAGGAGCATTGGTTTGCCGGTCTCGAGAGCACATTCACGACCTTCGGCGGTGTGCGCGCGATGCCTCAGCAGGACCGATGCAGGTCGTCTACGGCGACCACGGGCGAGAACTCGTCACTACGAAGCATCGATCGCTGAAAAGATCGACACCGACATAACTGCCTTTCTCGATTGGTACAACACCGAAGGGAAAATCGATCCGCTCATCAAGGCCGCAATCGCGCGTCTGTGGTTCGTGACGATCGATCCCTGTGAAGACGGCAATAACGTATCGCGCGCGCCATTGCCGACATGTCGCTTGCGGCTCCGGAAGGAATTCCGCAGCGCTTCTACAGCATGTCCGTTCAGATATGACGTGAGGGAAAGACCGACTACAACGTGCTGGAGACCACCGACCTCGGACGTCACGCCGTGGCTTGAGGGTTCCTGGGCCACCCTGAACGCGCCTTCAGGGGGCAGAAACCATTCTCGCGGCCGTGCTTGAAAAGCGGACGTCTGGAAGTGGCAGTCGCGAGACGTAGACCGTATCGTGACCGGCTAGGCGGAGCGCATGAATTTGGCTAGCCTTACAACCAATGAGGGAGTGAGACGTTGCCGCAAGGACAGTAGGCCGGCACATTGAGCCGCCATCAACGGTGCTTCGACTGCGCCGCGTCGAAGCGTGGCGGAGAGTGCGGCTAGAGCGACTGCTCAGCAAGAGTGATCCGGACAGGACCAAGCGCATTCGCGCCGCGCGTCTGTATCTGGAAGCTGGCGCTCGCCGGATGGCCGCTGAGCGCGGGATCATTGATCGCTGATGTGGGAGTTCGACAGCATCCTGCGGGGCAAGCGATCAGCGGGACAACATAAAGACGCCGGGCGTCGTCGCGAAGTTGGCTTCGGGTGCAATCTATATGCATCACGGTACGCTGTCTCCGTGCGGAGCGCTTCGCGAAACTGGTTCGCAGGCAGATAGCTTGTCTTCCCCGATAGCTTCGTGGACATCTTGATCCAAGAGAATTCTGCCCCGTTATCACCGGCCCACTGTGCTGCTCTACAGATGGGCCAGCAACGTCGCGGCCGCGCCGCCGCCTGTCGCAGTGAGACCCGGGCCGGAACCCGATCGACAAGCCATCCCCGCATAAGCCAACCCACTGCAAGCGCCAGCAGATGCGTTCGCCACTGCGATCAAGGAATGCAGGGCGAAACGACTATCAGGCGAGTTGAAGGGCTTCGCCTAACCCAGTGTCCGAACACTCGCATCATCGCGGCTTTCAGAAAGGCGATCTACAATACCTTCATTTGATAGTGCTCCTGACGACAAATCGCATGCAGATTGCGAAGCCTTGACCAACAGCAGTTGTCAGAAGCCAGACGCCAGCGTGGCCAATTAACAGGCGTTCGCTAACATGGTCACGGCGCAGAAAGCCCGAGACGCGATAAGGTCGAATAAAAAACAAAGCCGCCCGCGCGGCGGCACTTCTGTGTGAAAGAAGGCGCAACCTGTTCCGCCCCCGCCGATGTTGCCACAAGCGCGACATTGCACGCGAAGGTGCAACGACCGTCCGCCCCCGCTGCCGCATTGGGCGTCTTTCTCTATCTTTCGCTGACGATTGCCGCGATCAGTTCAATGCCTGAATGGGGCTGCAAGAGGCGGGCATTTCTATTGCACACGTTGTCATGAGGCTCATCGTGCATGCTTCATGTCAATGTGAAAAACCGGCGCGCAGACCGGCCGCATCAAGATGGACGTGCGGCGAGTGGACCGATCTGGATAGCGAAAAAGCTATAAGTCCCGAGTCGTAGAATTCGAGTATATTGCCGATCGTTGCGCCCAACACGGCGCTGCCGGTCAGGTCTGAAGCTGACTGATCTCGATGAGCGTGTGACCGAACGGTACCTTAAGTACCGAGCGCGGAAGCTGTGCATCCAGGCGGGCGACCGGGCGGCGCTGAAGCGGTTGCTATCGGTGTTGCGCGAGGCGGGCATGATTGCACCTGCGCCACTGCCGCCGACCACCCCGGAGCACCAGATATTCGAGGGGTTTAGTGATTATCTGCGACAGGAACGCGGGCTGGCGCCGAGGTCCATCATCTGCCACCTGCCATCCATTCGCCGCTTCCTGCGTGAGGTATGCCCTGCTGGTGCCCGCGATCTCGGCAACATCAGCCGGGAGGGCGTCACCCGCTACATCGAGCGCCACGCCCGGGATGGGAGCGCGGAATCCGGGAAGCGGATGTGCTGGTCGCTGCGCGCATTTCTCCGATACCTCCATCATAAGGGGGTGACTCGGCTTGCACTGGCGGATTGCGTACCGTCGGTCAGGCAATGGAAGCTCGCAAGCCTGCCGACCTATCTGTCCGCCGCGCAGGTCCAGAAGGTCCTCGATGGTTGCGATCGGGCCACCACGATGGGACGGCGGGATTATGCCATCCTGATGCTGCTGGCGAAGCTCGGTTTACGGGCTGGCGAGGTCGCGACCCTCACCCTGGATGATATCGACTGGCGATCCGGCGAGATGCTGATTCGCGCCAAGGGTCGGCAGCGAGCGCGAATGCCGATGCCTCCAGACGTCGGTGCGGCCATCGTTGCCTACCTGCGGGATCGCCGTTCGACGTCGTCGTGTCGCCGGCTGTTTCTGCGCACGCCGGCGCCTCACGTCGGCTTTGCATCCGGTTGCGCGATTACGGTGATCGCCAAGACCGCCCTGGAGCGCGCCGGCGTCCGTGGCTACGCCCACCACGGCGCCCACATCTTCCGACACAGCCTTGCTACCGAGCTTCTCCGATCCGGCGCCACCTTGTCAGAGATCGGCCAGTTGCTGCGACACGAGAGCCATGACACCACGCGCATCTATGCGAAGGTGGATATCCAGAGACTCCGCACATTGAGCCTGCCGTGGCCGGGAGGCGCGCAATGACCACTCTGCGATCCGCACTCGAGCAATATGTGAGCATGCGCCAAGGGCTTGGATACAAGTATCAGCAGCAGGCCCGGCGGCTCGCCAATTTCGTCTCCTTCATGGAGGAGCGCAAGGCCGTGACCATCACCACGAAGCTCGCCGTCGCCTGGGCGACTCTGCCACCCGATCGTCACGCATCCTGGGTCTTGCGATTGACCGATGTACGCGGTTTCGCGCGCCATGTCGCGAACATCGATCCCGGGACGGAGGTGCCACGCGCCGGGATCTTGCCACCCCTGAAGCGTGCCAAGCCCTACGTCTACAGCGATGCGGAGATCGAGGCGTTATTGAAGGCGGCACGTGCCCTGCCTCCCGCAAACGGACTGCGGCGCTGGACTTATCATTACCTGTTCGGGCTGATCGCAGTGACCGGCATACGTCTGTCCGAGGCGATCGGGCTTGAGCGTGCCGATGTCGATCTCAAGGAAGGCTTGCTCACAGTTCGAGAGAGCAAGTTCGGCAAATCACGCCTCGTGCCCTTGCATCCGACGACCCGTGCAGCTCTCCGCAGCTACGCCAAACGGCGAGATGCTCACCTCGGGTCGTGCTGCGGTACGCACTTCTTCGTGGCCGAGCGCGGTGGCCGATTGCGGCACCAGTATGTTCACCGTGTTTTCTTGTGCTTGTCCCGCGAGATCGGCCTACGGCGCCCGGGCGACCATAGCGGGCCACGCATACACGATTTCCGGCATCGCTTCGCCGTCCGCACACTTCTCGGCTGGTATCGCGAGGAGACCGATGTCGAGCAGCAGCTTCCGGCGCTTTCCACCTATCTCGGCCACACCTGCGTGCGCGACACCTATTGGTATCTTTCGGCCTGTCCGGAGCTGATGGAAGGGGCCGCCCGCCGTCTCGACCGGCGCTGGGAGGTCAAGCCATGAAGCCAAGCAGCAACCTCGCCGCGCTCATCGAGCGTTACTTCACCGTGCGGCTCATGCACGAGCGCAATGTCAGCGCCAACACGATCGCATCCTATCGAGACACGTTCCGGCTGCTGTTCACGTTCGCACAGGCGCAGCTCCGCAAGCCGCCGTCGGCCTTGGCCCTCGACGATCTAAACATGCCCTTTATCAGCGCGTTTCTCGCTGATCTCGAGACGAAGCGGGACGCCAGCGTCAGGACGCGCAACCTGCGTCTGACAGCGATTCGCTCCTTTTTCCGGTTCGTGTCTTTCGAGGAGCCGGCTCACAGCGCCCTGATCCAGCGCATCTTGGCGATTCCAAGCAAGCGTCACGACAAGCGCCAGGTGCATTTCCTGGCACGGTCCGAGATCAAGGCGATTCTTGCCGCTCCTAATCGCACGACTTGGCTCGGACGTCGCGATTATACCTTGCTGCTGCTTGCGGCCCAGACCGGCTTGCGCCCGTCCGAGCTGATCAGCCTCGACAGGGGTGCCGTCCACCTCGGCACCGGCGCGCATGTGCGATGCGTCGGAAAGGGTCGAAAGGAGCGATGCACGCCACTAACCGCGCACGCGCGCGGCGCCCTCCAGGCATGGCTCAAGGAACCGGCGCGCCACGGCGCAAACGCGCTGTTCCCCAACATGCACGGTGGTCGGCTCAGCGCCGACAGCGTCCAATCGCTCCTGGCCAAGCATGTGCGTGTCGCCAGCGAGAGCTGTCCGTCACTGGCGTCCAAGCGGGTATCGCCGCACGTGCTCAGGCACAGCGCTGCGATGGAGCTGCTGGAAGCGGGCGTCGATTGCTCGGTAATTGCGCTGTGGCTCGGTCATGAGTCGATCGAAACAACGCAGACCTACCTGCATGCCCATCTCGCACTCAAAGAAGCGGCCCTCGCTAAGCTCAAGCCGTACGCACACCGCAAGCGAACCCGCTTCCAGCCGAGCGACCGCCTGCTCGCCTTCCTTGAGGCGCTGTAAGATGCCAGACTATGCCGAATGGAAGCAGGACGACGATCGCTCGACCAGCGGCAAATCCGCGCGAACGACGGGCTCTTCCCAAAACCATTCGGCATAGTTCGGCGGTCGGCATAAACGGCAAAACTCCATGAACTCGATCCTCAGATCTATCTGACGGACGTGCTGGAGCGGATTGTCTCCGGGCGAACCAAGAGCCACCAGCTCCACGAGCTGCTCGTCTGGAACTGGAAGGCGGCCCGTGAGCGCATCGCACAGGCTGCAGCATGAGCCCACGTCGCCCTAAAGCTTCATCGTCGATGGCGGCCGCCGCCATGCCGCTTGCGGAGCTCGAGCAATGGCTCCAGGCTCGCGTCGATCAGCATCCTGCCGCCACCGGTCTCCCCATGCTCGACGGCTACGTCGCCGCGATCGTGGCCGGACCGGTGTCGATGAGCCCGCTCGATTGGATATGCCCACTGCTTGCCATCGATGCCGATGCCTTCAACCACGGCGGCACCCCGGAGTTCGCTGCGATCTCCGCCGTCGCGCTGCGTCATAACGAGATCAGCCAGATCCTTTCCACCACGCCTAACCAGTTCGCCCCGATGCACCGGCGTCAACCCAACGGCGTCGTCGATCCGCGACCATGGTGCCAGGGATTCTACGCCGCGATGCGGCTCAGGCTGTCGGCGTGGGCGCCATTGCTGGACGCCAGCAACGTCAATCACCGCCTGCTGCTGCCTATTCTGCTTCACTGTCGCGACGATCAGGCCGGTCCGCTGCTCGGACCGCCACGGACCGGCCGCGAGACCCGAGACTCTCTGCGCAACGCCCACCTCGATATTCCCGCAGCCGTCGAGGCCATGCGCCAATACTGGATGCCGATCCGCTACGCACGCTAATCACCGCCGACGTGGGAGCTCATACCGGTTACGAATGGCAGGCTGCGCGCCTTTCGAATCTAGCCCTGTAAAACGACGAAACAGCTTCGACCTGTTGAAGGTGCAACCGAAAAGCGGAAAGAGCTCAGTTAGTACGCCGCGTACGCAACTTTTGCTTTTGCTACAGGCTGAATTGAATTACTTGAAGCCAGCACGCGTAGACCTCTTCGCATCACCTTCATTCGGTGAATCGGGATCATCTTTCAGCCAAATTGCAAATCTGTTTTGCGAGATCCGCCAAGAGATTGGCGGTGCCTAAGCGGTATACTCTCACTACCGCTGCCCTAACGGGCGTTTCCTCCCTTGACTTGGCCGCCGGTCCTATGGATCGGCGGCTCACTTCGGTATCGGGTCAACGCTTTCAGCATTGACGGAATCATAGATCAATCTGGAGCTCGACGACGACGGCGCTGGGGGGCCATGGTGTATCGGGATTGAAACTATTTATGCAGCATAGAGGTGTGCAATTCAGCATTCGAGAAGTATTGCCGGGCGAGTGGCGCTACAGTTTTGAAGTCGATGGCAAGACGATCAGTGGCCGAACCCGAACGAGGTTGGAGCTTCTTGCGGTTCGTCGGGTCAAGGATCGCATCAATCGTGAATTGAATCGCGGCACGGAACATGTGAGTTGATATAGAGCTGCGCTCCTGTTCCAAATGCTATTGGGGCGAAGCCGTGGGCGCGGATTCCGCCATTCCGCCACCTGCTAATCTATCAGTGCACATCCACCGATGATAACGAATTTTCATTTTAGACACGGACCGCTAGCTAACTAAGGGGGCATTGCGTGCCAACATACCTGGCATCTTACGATATAAAAGAAACTAGCCCAGATCCACATTCCACGTTTCTCAAGCAAGCCGCGGCCCACAATTGGAAACTTTGGATACTCGCCACCAACAACATCTGGTATCGCCTACCGAACACCACTCTTGAAGGCACCTTCGCGAATATCGAGGCGGCGAAAGCAGCATTGGAAGCAACTCGCGCCGCCACCGAAAGGGAGATGGGACGGACCGTAACGATGAACAAATGGATCATTGTCGACTACGGAGCATCGAGCTTTAATTCGGATCAAAGACAGAATGTGTGACTCAGCTATTGGAGCAACCGTTCCGCCTCAGGGCCATAGGGACTATCGCATAGCGCTAGCTAAGATCGGCTTGCAACCTCGAGAGACAGCTCATAAAGTAACGTGTATTGAATGGAGCCATTACCATGTCCGACGAAAAAGACGATTCGCAGCACGTCAATCAAAATTATACCCCCGAAGTCATCAAAAATTACAGACCCGCAACGCTGCCAAACCAGCAGCATCCGGGTCATGGGGTAGACGGAAATTATATTCCGACGACCGATACGATTCCTAGTTCACCACCGCCAAAGCCAAAGAAGTAATTCGATTTAGATCCGGCGACGGAGATCTACTCTCGCGATTTGATCGGCGGGAATATACGTAATCTCGTGCCCCCAACTTGCGTCGATGGGATCTGCTACTGGAACGAACCCTACGCCGCGTTTGCTTTGTTTGTCGGTAAGTTTGTCGGTGACATACATTAAGATATCGCCTTTCGCGCCCAATACGCAGGGACCATTCGGGCTCGCCTGAAATCTCGAAAGGTTGTCGCACATCAGCCAAGTCCCATCCTTCAACTGAACGACTAATTGAGTCGCCACACATCGTTCTCCATGAAGTGCCATCCAAGCGCTTGGTAGATCGTCCGAATGACTGATGCGCGTTGCTCGCAGCATGCGTTCAAAGCGAGGCCGCCCGAGCACTCTCCACGAGGCGCCAGCAGCCATCGCAAAAAGGAACGTGATGCCTGATGAGACTACCAGGGAAAGATTGAGAACCCACCGGCCAAAATAGAATGCAAAAGCCGAGACGAAAGCAAAAACTAAGATCGAAAAGGTGACGTCGGCCAGCTTGTGGTGATCTCTAATTCCAACGTTCGCAATATAGTATGCGACGTAGCCACAAGCGACCAAGAGCAACGTCGACCACGACTGATTCAGCGCTAGTTCGACGGCTTCTTTCGTCATTCGCAAAACGTAGCGCGATTAAGGCCAAGACGCAATCAGAGAGCTGACGTCAGAATGAAAGCGCCACCTTATGCGCCCTGCGCTCAGCTACTTTGCGTTTCAATCGACTCTATCTAGGCGCAGGATTCAGCCGACGCCAAGCGGTCCAGTCGATCGGGACAGGATGCGGCGGTCCGCCGATTTCGTCCTCAGGCCAGCGATCGATGATGCGCTGAGTGACGCCGTCGCGCGAAACGGTGGTGAGTTCGGCAAAACCACCGACGCCACCAAGGCCGGCCAGGATAGCGTTTGGCGAATTGACTCGTTCATGGCAGTCCACTTGATAACCTAGACCCATCTCTACAGCTTCTCTCCGCGTGCCACTGCCGCGATCATCGATCGTATGTGCTTTGCTCCCTCTCACCGAATGGCCGGCGCCCGATCGAAAATGAGTTCGTGGTGATCCACGAAGACCGGAGGGCCGCCGGATCAGGTTGGCGACTGAGCGCAGTCCGGCGTTCTGGACCTATGCCGTCAGTGGCGCTACCCGTCCCACCATATAGCGGCGGGGTGCAACTGATCTGGAGGCCGCTAGGAACTGCTTCCGTCGGGCATCGAAGCGGTTCTATGGTGATCTGAGCCTCAAGAGCATCGAGCTCTGGCATCATGCCGACCACGCAGCCTAGGGCGCGTGGATCCACCCAGGAAGACCGATGATCGTCTATTTTTCATGCCAGGGCTGCGGCACCAGTTATTCTGCGGTTCAGGAGCCGGCATCCGCTCCTTTGAAGAGCTCGGGCCTTTTTGTCTGCATGCGTTGCGGGAAGCCCGTCCATCATTGGTCAGGAGCCTATAGTTACACTGACTGGAAACGCATGGAATTCGGAGATAGCAAAGATGGCTCGGACCTCCTCTGAGTGAGACGCCGGCTGTGCGCAATTGTTAGTGGATCTGCTGGATCGAAACACCCAATCAACGATTGGTTGGTCTATCACAGGCAGGCACCTCAACGGGAACAGCAAAGCCAGCCTTTACCCGATCCATAACGACCAGCGTCTTGAAGCATTTGATGTCCGAATTCTTGTAAAAGAAGCTTCTGGTGAATTGCTCGTAGTCCTCCATGGTACGCGCGGTCACATATAGAATAAAGTCAGCATCACCGGTGACGTAGAAGCCGTTGACGACTTCAGCTGACGATTTGATGGCCTTCTTAAACCTATCAATGATATCACAACGCTCCCGCTCCATAGTCACCAGTACAAGCATCTGGATGGGTCTTCCAACGGCCTTCGGCGAAACGATCGAGATATCGGCCTCGATGATGCCTTCCGAGCGCATTCTCTTCAACCGGCGTTGACACGCGGTCGCAGAAAGCCCCGCTATTTCGCCGATCACCTCGGAAGTCAGACGGTTGTTCTTCTGCAACATTTCGAGGATGCGAGCGTCTATCCGATCGTATCGCATTGCATAATAGCTCCAACCCTGAGGCGACGCTCACCGCCAGATCCAGGCGCGGCGAAGAGAATTGTCCAACGGCATGAAGACATAGAAGATTCACTAGGTGTCGGCTCCGGTCTTCTTTACTCGCCTGACTCTTTCGTGCATCCGAGCGCCAATCACGGGAAAGCGGCAGCGGCCGCTTAAGCATGCTCGATGCCCTGAGCGCACCAAACACCTTTGTATCTTTGACGGTCATGGACGTCGGCAAAACTTCAAGCGGTTGTCCGCCGTTCACGGCCGCGTCGTATCCTGCCAATGCGCTTTCCGAAAGAACTGACGTGCGTTGCCGCGCATGATCCGGTCAATCAGGTCACGGGTGTCCTCAAGCGCGATCCAGCCTTCGGCGACCAATTGCGAGAGAGCCCGTGCGATTCCACGGCGCGCTACACACGCATGGCCATAAATGGGCTCGACAGCGACATAGTCACCGCCAAAGGTGAAGATCTTGTTGGACGGAACCGCCATCAAGAACTCCTTCAAAAAGCGAACGCCCGCCACCGGATTAATGATCCATGCCCAGCACATGTCGATCGCAGCGTTAGGATAATGTTTGGCCAGCGCGATAAACTCGTGCTCGTATGGGTAGCCGATGTGCATTAGTACGAATCGGGTTTCGGAAAAATCCTGCAGCAGACGGCAAACGTCTGCGGCATTGCTGCGAGTGCGGGCGAGTTGCATCACGCCGTAGCCAGCCAAAACGCCGGTGTGCAGTTTGACCGGCAAGCCGTACTCGCCAGCCTTGCCGACGCAATAGCGAAATAGATAGTCTTGCAACGCCTTGAGGTCCCCAGGGCCGAGGGCGTGCAATGCGCCTACTCTGTCGGCATGGTGGGGGAATAGTCTTGCGGCATGCGCCTTGGTGACGGGCTCGAAATCGAGGGCGCGCGAATAGGCAATTTGCGATTTTACAGCCACGGCTTTGCTGCCGTATGTCGTGAAATAAAAGTCGACAACCTCGAGCCATTCATCGAGCGTCGTCGGGCGCCTGCCCGTCTCGGCTTCTACCCACGCAAAGTCAGCAGCACTACACCGGCACAATTGAAGGATGCTTATGTCGTGGTCGAGCAAGTCCGGCTGCTCGGTCTCCATAAAGATGCGCTGTAGCGAATTGACGTGGCAGCCTTTGATGTTTGCGAGGCTCAAAATGCGTGCGTAAAAACCCGGCTGAACGGTTTCACGGTATTTCTCGGCGATGCGGGGCAGGCTTTCGGCGGTCAGGTCCTCTTCACCGTAAACGCCACGAAACGTATGGCGCAGCGCCTGGGCATAGCCGGTGTGGCGGATGCGTTCCCAATAGGGGGCGATCAGCCGATATTTTTCCTGGCTCGTAAGGTCCGGCCCGAGAAACGCTCGTAGGTCGGAAGCTGGCAGGCCTGCAACCGCGAGATCCTCGGCAGCATAGGATCTGAATAGATAGGCCCAGTCGTTGCATGGCAAGGTTCGTGGATGGATTGCTCCGGAAAGGCGCTGACTTTCCTCGATCAGATGTTCGTGGGTATCCACAAATGGCGTCTCCTCGACCCATTGCGCGATTTGTCGATCCGCGTCTGTCATCGACTCCCAACCAACCGCTCCGCCTCTCATTTCGCGCTCCTTTTTGGTGACGACAGTTGCTTGCGTCTGCATTCACGATCGCACCGAGCATTGGACCATTCTGTCGGTCCGGTGTTGACGTCGTACCGCCGTGACGGCTTCGCGTCGTCGCGGGCAAGCTCAGTAATTGACGACATCACTAGGGTGGGCAACGCGCTCTTTAAGCGCATCGGTCATTGGGAAATTCAGATTGATGTTTTTCGGCGGGATCGCAGCTACGAACCATTTGTCGTAGATTTTGATGAACTCGCCGGAGGCCATGAGTTTGGAGAGAACGTCGTCAACTATCCTTTTGAAGTCGGGATCGTCCTTCGAGAACATCAGACCATAGTAATAAACGGTACCGTAGTTAGCTTTTAGAAAGATGAGGTCAGCTGGTTTCGAATAATCCGCCTTCATGCCGGCCAAGAGAATGTCAGCTTCCACCCACGCCGCCACACGGCCGGTCGTAAGCAGCAGTAATGATTCCGCATGATCTTTGGCTTGCGCGATAGTAAGATTGAGGTCGTCTCCCTGCGAAATGCCTTTGGCAATGCCGAGAGCATCGGAACCCTGAGTTACGACAACGGTCTTTCCCTTCAGGTCTTTCGGTGTCTTGAGCCCGCTTGACGCCTTTGCGAGCCAAGCCGTTTGACTGGCGAAGGTTGCAACGCTGAATGACACCTGTTCCAGACGCTGCTTACTGCTGGCAGTGCCACCGCACTCGATGTCGATCGTGCCATTCTGGATAAGTGGGATCCGGTTTGACGAGTTGACGGGCGTGAGCTTCGTCTGAATGTCCGGAGTGCCAAGATCAACTTTCAGACGGTCGACGACGTGCGCGCAAAGGTCGAGCGAAAAACCAACAGGCTTCTGATCGGCGCCGAGATAGGAAAAAGGTATCGAAGCCTCGCGGTAACCAATGCTGATCACCCTTTTCGATTTGATGTTGTCAAGCGTTGGCCCCGCCTGGGCCGTGGAGATCGCTATTCCGGTGATCACAGTCGCTGAAAGCAGTGCAAACATTTTAGCCATGGAATTCCTCTGATTCATATGAGCCGCGCTTTTGCGTCTTTGGCCTTGGGCAACGCGTGCGTTGCCACGCGACCCACGCGCGATCAGGCCTCGCTAGGATTGCCCCTTCCAACAGCCGGCAGACGCCTAGTGCCCGAACCTGGAAGCAAAACATCCGCTCATTTCCGCACCGCACATAAACCGGGCAGCACTCAGCCGTGGCTAAATGATAGGCCTCACGATCCGTTTGGCACCATATAAATTTCAGTTTGCGAGTTTTTTAATTCCGAAATATGATAATTTAATTACGGGCGACGTCACAAATTCGACAGGTCCGCCCTAACCACCACTCGTGAGATGCTTCCGCCCGTCGGCGATCATGCTCAATCGGGAAACACGAAATCCATGCAATGTGCATTTTCTAAACTTTGGGAATCCGTGCTTTTCATCGTTCACAGTCGGCCCCTTCGCGCGGGCGGCACTCACTTCGAGCGTCTTTCCCGCAGCACAAAGGGTGCACGTTTAGAGCACCGCGGCGCCGACCAAGGCTGGGATGGTCGAGACCGAGCCAAATGGGACGCAAGTCCTGGTCGAACCGGGGGTGAAGCTGGCGATGCCTTCGTTGGTGTCGTCGGCGCTTCGGGACCCGACTGATCACACGACGTCTCACCTCGAGGTGTGCTGGCGATACAGCCGCTTTCGCAAGTCAATTCCTTACGCAAGCTCCAAGTCTACACGGCTCAAGAAAAGAGCGGCCACCGCCGGCGCGGTGGCCAAGTCAGGGAGAAGTGGAAGCTGACACGCTGATCACCGAGCTTGACGGGCAGCCCACGACACGTGTCAGGCGGCAGGCTGTATCGAAAATCCCCTCGTACGTCTCCGAGGTCCTTGAATTGCCCGCCACCAATTTTCATCTTGGCTACGTTTCGGCGGAAAACGCCGCCGGTACGCGCGGCGTTAAGCATTCCTTCCGGCTCCCGATCAGAATGATCTGGCGAGGACATCCGAGTTCGATCGATTCCATGGATCGAACCGACTGCGGCTCGGCTCTTTTGACCGACTTCGGAAGACGACGATCTGCATTCGTTAACTCGTACTTCCTTTTGATCCATGCTCGGGATCTATGATGCCAATCGCGCTCGCGTCGGCCTGGTAAGTCGACGCGGATCGGTCGTTTGGGCAATCAAATCCGGGGAAAGACCCGGCTCCTCGTCAAGTACTTCGCGGATTGTCTTGCCCGAGATCAGCACCTTCTTCGCCAGCTCGGCCGCACGCTCATAACCGATCGCTGGGCTGAGGGCTGTCGCAACCGCAGCGCTGGCCTCGAGGTGTCTAAGACATACTTGCTCGTTTGGCGTGATCCCGGTGACGCACTTCGTGCGTAGCACCTCGATCGCATTGATCAGCAGCTCGAGAGAATGGAGAACATTGTACGCAATCACAGGCTCCATGACGTTCAATTGGAGCTGCCCGGCTTCCGCAGCAAGTGTGATAGTTAGATCGTAGCCGATGATTTGGAATGCGACCTGATTGACGACTTCCGGCACCACCGGATTGACCTTGCCAGGCATGATGGACGAGCCGGGCTGAAGCGGCGGCAGATTAATTTCGTTTAGCCCTCCGCGTGGTCCACTAGAAAGTAGCCTTAGGTCGTTGCAGATCTTCGACAGCTTAGTCGCCGTTCGTTTGAGCATACCGGAAAACAAAACGAAGGCTCCGGTATCCCAACAAGCTTCGATCAGGTTGCCGGCCGCAACGAGCGGGAGACCCGATATCTCGCAAAGTTCCGAAATGGCAAGTGCCTGATAGTCGGGATTGCTATTGATGCCGGTACCGATCGCTGTGCCTCCAAGATTGATCTCCTGGAAGAATGAGGCGATCTCTCCGAGTCGAGAGACATCCTCGCGAAGGGTCGTCGCGAAGGCTTGGAATTCCTGCCCCAAAGTCATTGGGACGGCATCCTGCAATTGCGTTCGGCCGAGCTTTATCACTTCGCTGAAGCAAGTTGCCTTCTCCTCAAAGGCAATCGCGAGGCGCTCAAGTGCAGCCTGGAGCTGCCCGTGGGACAGCAATATCGCAAGCCGGATTGCGGTCGGATAGATGTCATTCGTGGACTGCGACAGGTTGACGTCATTGTTGGGGTGGACGACGTCGTATCGTCCCCGCGGAAGTCCCATGATTTCCAGGGCACGGTTTGCTATCACCTCGTTCATGTTCATGTTGGTCGACGTTCCCGCTCCTCCCTGGAAGACGTCGAGCGGAAATTCTCTCCACAGCACTCCCCGTGCTATTTCGCCGCAAACCTCGCAGATTACATCGGCCTTATTCTGCTCAAGATCTCCGAGGCTCGCATTTGCCCTGGCTGCGGCCATCTTCACGAATGCCAAGGCCTTTAGGAATATGGGAAAGTGGTTGATCGGAATGCCAGAGATCGGGAAATTTTCGATCGCGCGCGCGGTCTGCGGCCCATAGTAAGCTTTGAGGGGGATCGTCACCGGCCCAAGGGAATCGCTTTCAATGCGCTCTGTTGGCGATGCGCCAGTCATATCAAACTCTCATTTCTGTCATGGCTTTTCGGGGAAGACCGTGCGGGCCGCGACCTCAGTGGATGATCTGATTGAGGAAGGCCTTCGCGCGTTCCGTGTTCGGCGCGCGAAAGAAGGTGCTCGGATCGCCCTCTTCCACAATTGAACCGCGATCCATGAAGACCACACGATCCGCAACTTCGCGCGCAAAACCCATTTCGTGCGTGACGCAGACCATTGTCATCCCGTCCTGCGCGAGCTCAACCATGGTTTCGAGCACCTCTTTGACCATTTCCGGATCGAGGGCAGAAGTCGGCTCGTCGAAGAGCATGATCTTGGGCTGCATGCACAAGGCACGGGCTATAGCGACACGTTGCTGCTGGCCGCCCGACAATTGCGCGGGATATTTCTTGGCCTGATCGTGGATCCGGACTTTTCCCAGCAGCATCATCGCCCGGTCATTCGCCTCAGCCTGAGTAAGGCCCCTGACCTTCATCGGAGCGAGCATGCAATTTTCGATCACCGAGAGATGCGGAAACAGGTTGAAGCTCTGAAAGACCATGCCGACTTCACAGCGAACGTTGTTGATATCGCGAATTCGGTCCGTCAGCTCTATCCCATCGACCACTATACGGCCGGCGTCGGGCTTTTCGATATGATTGATGCAACGGATGAGAGTTGACTTCCCCGAACCCGATGGCCCGCAGAGTACGATCTTTTCTCCTTTGGCGACGTTGAGGTTGATGTCGCTCAGGGCATTGAAGCTGCCGAACCGCTTGACGAGGTGCTCGACGACAACCATCGACGCCTGGTCGCCCAGGCTAACTGTGCGCTCTTGTTGCATACTGATCTCCAGGTTGTAGTCCCTAGGAACAACGGGTCATCAGATAATCGATTGACTATCGGTGGGCGCCCGCAATTGCGGAGTTCTTGCGGAGCCAGGCGACAAATTGGGACGCGGCGGAGCTTATGATGAGATAAACAACGGCCACTGCGAGGTACATCTCGACGAGGCGGCCATTGAGCTGTGCCAGCTTCGAAGCCGCACCAAGAAGATCAGTGAGCGATAGTACGTAAACGAGGGACGTATCCTGAAACAGAATAATAGTCTGGCTCAGTATGATCGGGCTGGCGACCCGAAACACCTGCGGAAGGACGACATGACGATACGTATCGAATGTCGACAGGGCGAGAGCCTGGCAAGCCTCGAATTGTCCTTTGTTCACAGCACGCAACCCGACGCGGATGATTTCCGAATAGTAGGCGGCTTCGAACAAGCCAAACGTGATGAACGCCGTATAGGTGGCACCGACTGGAATCGGACGGCCACCGCCTGAGAGGTACCCCAGAACGATGGGTACCAGGAAGAAGAACCAAAACAGGACAAGAATGAGCGGAATCGATCGCATCAGGGCGACATAGCTACGCACGAGCTGGCTCAGAATGCGGAGCTCAAAGTGCTGCACGAGGGCGAAGAGCGTTCCAAGAAACATCCCGACCAGGAAGGCGGCCGCCGTCAAGGAAAGCGAGAACAACAATCCTGACCATAGATAGGGCCACGCCTGCACGACAATCGAAAAATCGAGGCTGTTCATTTCACGACCTCCATATTGCCAGGCAGGGGGCTCTCCAGCTTCATGTCGTCAAAATCTGATCCGACGGCTTCCCTGCCCGGTGCGGTACCGGGAATGCGCACGGCTTTGTCGATGAGCATCATCGTCTGGTAGGCGATCAGAGCCAAAGCAAGATAGATGAGAGTGGCGGCGCCGAATGCCGTGAAGGTTTGGAACGTAGCATCGCTGATTTGGCGCGCCTGAGCGGTCAGCTCCATCAAGCCGATGTTAGAGCAACGGACGTATTTTTGTAGACGCCCATCACCTCACTTGTCAGACTTGGCACAATGAGCCGAAGTGCCTGCGGCAAGATGATATGACGATACATCAGATATCCGCTTAGGCCGAGTGCGGCAGCCGCTTCGTGTTGCCCGTTTGGCAAGGCTTCGATGCCAGCGCGAACCTGTTCTGCGATGCGCGCGGCGGTGTAGAGGCCGAGGCACCACAGGGCCGGAAAGAAAGATCCCCAAGGCGGCGGTATCTGCTTTATCCAGTCTCCCATGGTAGTTGGAAGAAGCTCGGGCAGGACGAAGTACCAGAGAAACATCTGTACGAGAACGGGGATGTTTCGAAAGACCTCCACGTACAATCGTGCTAAAGCCCGGAAGAAGGGGTTATGTACAGTTCGCCCTATGCCGACGGCGATTCCGATTGCGAACGCAATCCACCAGCCGAAGAAGGCAAGCGCCAACGTCCAACCAAGACCGGAAAGAAGCCAGTCGATGTAACGCTGGCCATCCATGGTCCTTTCAAGAAGAACTCCGAACATCGCGAGCCTCACGATTGCAGGTGCGCATAACGACCATGCTCCGCATGGCTGGTCGTCGTGCGCGTTGCGCCGGTGCCAGTCGACCGCGTCACTTGATTACGCGGCCTTCTCCTTCAGCACGCCAGTAAGCGGAAAGGCGTAATACTCACCCTTGGACGGGATAAGACCGCCGTCCGCTTCGCGTGCGTTTTCTCCAACTATGCCAAATCCTAAGCGGCCCTGAATGACTTTTTTAGCTGGCGTCCGCGGATGAGATGCACCAGACGATCCACATCGGCGGCGGTGTTGAACATGCCGAACGATACGCGAATGCCGTCGCGCTCGGGGGAAACACGCACGCCGTTCTCTTCGAAGTAGCTGAGCCATTCTGCCGCGGGAAGACCAACGACGTAGATATGAGGCGAGCGATGTTCCCGCTGACGCGGACCCACGAGACTAACGTCGAGTTCGTCCAGTTGAGCGATGAGATGATCACCCAGATCGAAGCAATGGTTCTGAATGTTCTCAACGCCGATCTGCTCGATCAAGTCAAGCGAAGCCCCGAGCGCGTGAACTGCGGGAAGATTGAAGTTTCCCAGCTCGAAGCGTCGCGCGCTGGGAGATGGCGTCAGGCAGTCGGGACGAGCGATAAGGTCGTGAGGAATCTCCGCCAAACTGGCAGCGGCAAGATAGGCAGGCTCCAGTTCCTTCAACGCCTTATTCCAATAAAGCAACCCGAGACCTTGGGGGACGAGCAATCCCTTGTGACTCCCGGAGCCGACGAAGGTTGCCTGGGTGGCCTTCGCATCGATTGGAACGATTCCGATTGCTTGCATGACGTCGACGACGAAGTAGAGCTTCTTGTCCGCGCAAAGCGCGCCGATGCTCTTGATATCGAAGCGATGCCCGGCGTGGAAGGTGACGTGCGACAGCGAGATCGCACGGGTCTTTTCGTCGATGCGCGGAAGGAACGTGTCGGCGTTTACGACGTCCGTCATCGGAAGGAAGTCGATCTCGACCCCTTTCTTCTTCAAGTTGAGAAAGGCATAGGTGTTGTTTGGATGATCCCCATGGATCATCAAAACGCTATCGCCGGCTCGCAGAGGCAACGCGTTCGCCGCGATGTTCATGCTTTCCGAGGTATTCTTCGTAAAGGCAATTTCGTCGGCCGACACCCCAAGGAAACGGGCTACTTTGGCACGCGTTTGCTCAACCCGATCGAGCCACACACCTTTCGGTCCGGCGGTCTCCAAGCCTTCACGAAGAAAGGTTTCGATGGCGGCCATTACGGGACGCGCGAGCGGCGCCTGAAAACCGGAGTCGAGGTAGACCATCCTTTCGGCTGCAGGAAACTCCTTGCGCACAGCTTCCACGTCGTAATGACGAGACATTCCCAATCTCCCTTTCAAAATAGCCGCCCGCACCGCCGATTCCCGGGCTTGGTCGTCATCCAAACCGGGCTCGTGCAATGCACAAAAACCGATCAACGACCGACAACGCCAACGTTATGAGCAAACCCGCGTAGGGTCCAAGCCGTTTTTTCATATTTCAGTAGCAATAATTCCGAAATCTGATAATTCTCTTAGATGGAGGTCACAATGGCGGAACAGAAAAACACTGCAGGACCCCTCGACCGGGCGCTCGCCATAGTTGGCCATGTCGCTAATCAGACAAAGGCCGTCTCGGTCGCAGAGATCGCGAACGCCCTTTCGTTACCCGTTCCAACCGCGCATCGGCTTGTCGGAAATCTGGAAGAACGCGGCCTCCTTCAGAAAGCGCTTGGATCGAAGCGCTACGTGGTAGGCAATCAGTTGGTTATGCTGTCCGCCAAGGTCATCGGCGCGGCTTTTCGCACGGCGCGGCGGCACGCGGTGCTGCGCGCGGTTGCCGGCGAGATCGGCGAACAGTGCGAGATCGGTGTCGTGCGCGACAATCTCGTCACTTACGTCGACAGCGTACGCGTGTCCCAACCACAGGGGCTTCAATTCAATCCCGGCGAGGCAGCTCCGCTTCACTGCACCTCGACCGGAAAGATCTACATGAGCCGATTACCCGAAAGAGCGCGTGAAAAGCTATGCCGCTCACTCGCTTTGACGCAATACACTGATAAGACCATCGTGGATTGCGAGACCCTCCTGAAGCTTCTCGAGGAGACGCGCCATCGAGGGTGGGCAAAGACCAATGAGGAATACGTGAAGGGCGTCGTCGGCTGTGCGGTTCCTATCGTTTCTCCGGACCGAGAGCTGATCGCCTGTCTCGGCGTGTCCGTGCCCGCGGCCCGAGTCAGCTTTGCAGAGCTTGAGCGCTTCATTCCTCCACTTCAAAGAGCCGCCGAGCTCCTGTCGCAAACCATCCTTCAGACGGATAGCGAGGACGAAACCCTTGAGGATACTTGAGGAGACGGATCCCTCGGCTCCGCTCCTTCTGGCCGGGAGAAAGAGAATGGATTTCTCCTTCGGCAAGTCGTGGCGGCAAGATCTTCGAGCGTCCACAAGCCTGATCCATCGCCGTTACGGACTGTGCCGCAGCGCCATCGTCAACTAGCATGCCTAGTGGTTGATCGAGATGGAGGGCATCTGGCAAGGTAGATGCCAGGCCAGAGCTCAAACGGGATAATAGTTGCAGTGCGCCGACCTTCATGCACGATCACGGCACCACTCCCCCTGAAACGACAGATCCGCTTGGCGCATCTTTGCCAATCCGACTCAGGCCCGATCCTTGGCACGCACCGCTCGCATGTTGCTGCTCGCTATCATGCACAGTCGTGCCGGACGGCACACTTAGCTGATATAATCCAGCATCCGCTTCTCGCGCGGACCGGTTCAAGGCGCGGGCCGCCATTTGACGCATACAAATTGACCATCGGTGACTGCACGAAGTGTCTTCGGACAATCTCGTCCTGCCCCCCTCTCTATGAGCGACCGCGACCTACAGATTCCTGCCTGGGTCAGAGAGCCCTGCCATAAGACCCATCAGGTGTTCACCTTCCAGATCCCTAAGGAGAGCGCGGATGAACCGCGATGCCGAACTAAGCGGCATGGCCCATGTTGCTTTCGCCAGCCTGATCTTCGTTACTATGTCTTCGGCTATCAAGGTTGTAACGCAGACGATTTCCCCCTTGCAGGTGACTGTTCTGCGTAGCGTCCTGTCGATCCCAATCATCTTCCTTATTCTCCCTAAACACGTCCGCTTCGACTCCCGCCTCCTTTTTTCGAAAGAACATTTTTTCAGATCTGTATTTGGCTATACGGGATTTCTGGCATTCGTCGCTTGTGCATCGAAGCTTCCCCTAACGGTAGCTGCCTCAATACTCTACACGTCACCCATCTGGTCCTTGCTCTTGTCGGCGCTGGTACTGAAGGAGCGGCAGAACATCGCGACGGCCTTTGGACTGATTCTCGGGCTCTTCGGCATGCTTGCCATAGTTCAACCGACCATCAGCAGCGCAGACACATGGATTGTCATTGGCTTGATTGGCGCAGCCCTCGACAGTCTCGCTGTCATGATGATACGGCGCATAGCCAGCGTCGATGCTCCCGAACAGATGGCCCTATACTTTATGCTTTGGAGCTCTGTGATCGGCCTGCCTTTTGCAATCCCTGTGTGGGTTTGGCCGGCACCCGCTGATTGGCCGTTACTGTTGCTTATTGCGGGGTTGGCCGCACTGTTACAGATCGCGCTGGGGCGCGGTTATGCTCTCGTCCGCCTCGCGCGCGCCGCTCCACTCGACTTCGTCCGTCTGCCAGCAAGTTTACTGGTCGATCTGGTCTGCTTTGGCATCACTCCAACTCCTATGATGTGGCTTGGTACCGGACTTATCCTGGTCGGGTCTTCGGCCTGTCTGGCAGAAAGAGTGATACGGAAATGACACTGACCTCTGATCAGGTTGAAAGTCGCTGTCGCGGAAGACACCGGCAAGATAGACACTTCAACGTGAATTGAGTCTATCTACGCCAACCACTTCTCATTGAACAAAGGCAGCCCCTTTGTGTTTTCCTTAACGAAAGCGCTCAAGTTAGCAATACCGTTATGCTTATTGGTCGAAGTAATCACATTTCCAATCAACTTCCCGAGCCGAACGAACTGCGCTTCATCAAAGCCTCTCGTCGTGAGAGCGGCGCTACCGATTCTCAGTCCACTTGCTTCTGATGGCGGACGGTTGTCGAAGGGAATCGGATTCCTATTGGCGATGACCTGGGCTGCCGATAACGCCGCTTCAAGTTGACGACCGCTCATATCCCAACTCATCAGACTGAGAAGCAATAAGTGCGACGAAGTACCTCCGGAAACGAGTGTAGCGCCCGTCTCAAGCAAGCCAGCCTCCAACGCCTTGGCGTTTCTCAACACCTTTCCGGCATACCTCTGAAAAGAGGACGTTTGCACCTCAGCTAACAATGCGGCTCTTGCCGCAATCAGGTCCATTTTAGGCGCCCCTTGCAGTCCGGGAAATATGGCACGGTCGATCGCCTTGCCTAAACGCTTTTTGCACAAAATAAGTCCGCCGCCCCGCGGGCCTCGGAGTGTCTTATGTGTCGAAGTTGTTACAATGTCGGCGTGAGGGAAGGGAGACGGAACGGCGCGGCCAGCAACGAGACCCGCGGTATGCGCTAGATCCACCCAAAGAAGCGCGTCAATCTCACGTGCGATCTCATGCATCTTCCCATAATCAAACAAGCGTGGATATGAAGAACCGCCACAGATGATTGCTACGGGTCGATTCTCGAGCGCGATCGAACGCACCGCATCATAGTTCAGTTGCTCGTCGCTCTTTGACACTCCATAGAAGCACCACCGAAAGTTTTGACCGCTCGCATGGAATGAAGCACCGTGACTCAAATGGCCGCCATCTTGAAGCCGCATCGCCATCAGCCTGTCTTGAGGCTGAAAAAGGCCGTTCATTACTGCGAAATTTGCGATGGTAGCGCTCATCGCTTGCACATTCGCGTGTTCGCATGCGAACGCGGATTTTGCTCTCTCGATTGCCAGCCGCTCTAGTTTGTCAGCATACTCGCAGCCTGACACACAACGGCTTCCCGGATACCCCTCCGCATTCTTGTCGGCAAATATGCTGCCTTCGAACTCCCTGACTCTGGGAGAGGAATAGTTTTCAGAAGCGACTAAGCTCAGCTGGCTTAATTGGCGTTGCTCCTCCAAGTACAGCAGCTCTCCCACTTCTTCGTCAAAGCTTTCGCATCGATTATCCATGACCGCCCCTGCCCACAGTGATGCTGCCGTCGTCGTCAGTTTTTCGCATGCGACAGTTGAGCGAGTTCACGCTCGATACCTTGAAGCTCTTCCAGATCTCTTCCGAAAATTACAAAGTCGTAGGGTCCGGCATCTTGATGGCCCTCCACCATCACAATTGCGCCCCGTCTATCGGCAGGCCTATAGTGAAGCTGCTTTCGCCGCAGCAGATCAATGAGGTCGGGAAATCGAAGCGCAATGGAGACGCAATTTCGGGAAAGAGCAACACGCGCTCCATTTTTGATAGCGCATTCCAATCCTAGCGCGCTTGATACGGCCCTGATTGAAGAGAAGCCTCCGTGGCGCCCGTTTACCTCACATGCAAAGAACCCAACCTCTTTGGCTCTAACGATGTCGACACTAAGTGGTCCGAAATACCCGATTTGTTGGGCGTAGTTGCCAAGACTTTTGCACCACGAGAGAACATCGTTGGGCAAATGATCGAGCAGAGCGCTACTCCAATATGCCCCGCCGTATCCTGGATTGAAGAGGATCGAAGCTACACCTACAAGCTCAACCCTGTCTCTCCTGACATCAAAATGGACGCCCATCGAAGACTCATTTTCACTATATACCTCGACAATCACGGGCTCTTTTACTGTCGGAGACAGCCCAAGTTCATGAACGGCCTCGCGCAAGGTAGCCGCATCAATTTTTGGTGTCGCCACGGCCCGCGTCGCGCCTTGCGACGATCCCGCCGCGCTTTTCGAAATGACGATATTGCCGTCACCACCTGCATGACGCGCCATCTTCAGAATGGCACTCTCAGACTCTGACAGGACTGCACATACGGCTTCGACCAATTGTTGCATGCTTGCACAATTGCTGCCATTAGCGATCGGCACGCCAAGATCGGAGGCAAACTGGCGGAATTTCTCCTTGTCGTTAAGAAGTCGCGTTGCGACCGGGCTTGCTCCAACGTTCTCATCTGAAAACCTTACAGGAAGATTCCCCAAAGCTCTCGCGATGGAAATTGATACCTCGTCAGCGATATACGGCTCCAGACATGAAAATTGAGCACCCATAGTCATCAGACGTAGCGATCTAGAAAAGGCGCTACCGGGCGCGATGTCCTGTTCCGAGATCGGCAGGGGACGCTTGGTGGATGTCGATGAGGTCGACAGCAATTTGATGTTACCTCCACCTTTTAGGGAATTGACGTAGTTCAAGAACTCCTTCGTGACCGGAGTTGGGGTAATAAGCATATCGTCGTCCCTAGCAAGCCAGAGCAGCCTCTTGGCCGAGGCTGCATTTGCTCTCAGGAATTCATCTGATAGCGTATGAGCCGAGGGCGTCATTGCAGCGGAGCCAGTGTTCGCGAGTATGACCCGGCTCATCATTCTCCCCCGTCGCGCGCCTGGTTTACGAGCTCGTTTTCCTTTTCCCACCAGGCAATACAGGAGTCAGCAAGAATGCTGATTGGATCAACGATGTCATCGTCGTCTACCAGACCGTCGGAAATGGCCGACAATTCACTGCAACCAAGAATAATTGCGTCAGGCGCGAAGGGTCTGATCTGATCAACAAGCTGCTTCAGCTTTGGTCGTGCTTCCACGGCATTTCCAGACTTGACATCCGCGATGATCTGAACGGCTTCTCGTTGAAACTCTGCACGACAACATGCGAATTTCTCGCCGAAACACTTCTCATTCGTTTGCGGGTATAGAGAGTGCTGCATAGTCGCATTCGTTCCCAGCAGGATCAAACGAAGTTCGCGAGCTGCGGCGTCCCTCCTGCCGCAAATCACCTTGGCTGTGATCTCGGTTACGTCAATCAAAGCCACCGACAGCGCCTGCTTGATCTCACCAACCCAGAAGTGCGCGGTGTTGCAGGGGATGGCTATCGCTCCACATCCCGCTTGCTCTAACCAATGAGCCCGCTCCAATATCTGCTGCAATGGCGCGTCACTCCCCTCTGAGATTGCTTGTGATCGATCAGTGATATCGGGAAGCGATAAAGCAACATACGGAATGTGATCCTGATCTTTCTCCGCTCGGCGTTTTCGCGCGAGAGATTCCAAGAATTTGGCAGTTGCGAAGCTTCCCATTCCGCCCACTACCCCAAGGGGCCTCCGTTGCCCAAGCGGTCCTGCAAACGGCATATCGAGCCTCGATACAAAGTTCATAGTATGACGACCCTGCCTTTCGCGCTTCTTTGACTGCAACAGCACTTCCGTTCCGCAACCACTCATTCAAGAGGACATGCTCGCGTGGTAGCCAAAACAATTCGCGCTCCTCTGTTGTGACAACGTATGGCGCCGGTTGCAACATTAGGTAATGAGCCGTGCGAACAGCAAAGGGTATGCCAACTCGACAGGAAAAGTGGTCTTCAGAGACCTGATGGAGATTGCGATATTTATAGTTGTCGACACATTGCCTGTGTCACGAATGAGACACGCCGGCGGACGTTATGTGTGTGTGCAGAGCGACAAAGGGGATCGGCGCCATTGAGACGAATTCGGACATTGCCCTGACAGCCATAGAAAATGTAAAGATCGTCCACCGAGGAGCTAATAGAGCGCACATTGCTTATTTGCTGGAGAAATTACTGTCGGAGGCGAGCCAGACCATTCAAACAACGGCTTCCGAAGAAAGGACAAAGAGGCATGTCTTCGAAAATATCCTGTGAAGATAGCCATCACATGCCCAAGCAAACCATTGAAAGGGCCCTGCAGCATGCGGACACGAACCTGAATGCTAGCCTTGACCGGCTCTTCCAACTGCTGCGAATTCCGTCCATCTCGTGCGAACCGCATTATGCACGGCAATGCCGCGAGGCCGCTTCCTGGCTCGCCCATGAGCTATCTGACATTGGCTTCGATGCATCCGTCAGAGCTACGATTGGAAACCCTGTAGTGGTCGGACACAGCAAGCAAGCCACCGGTCCACACGTCCTATTCTATGGCCATTACGATGTCCAACCCGTAGAGCCTCTGCAGGAATGGGAGTCTCAACCCTTCGAGCCGACGCTTAGGGTCCAGCCTAACGGGGAGACCCACATTGTTGCCCGAGGCGCATCTGACGACAAAGGCCAGCTCTTGACTTTCATTGAGGCGTGCCGTGCCTGGAACGCGACAACAGGAAGTCTGCCAGTTGGCGTATCTATGTTGTTCGAGGGAGAGGAAGAAAGCGGCAGTCCAAGCATGGAGGCATTCTTGGACGAATTCGAACATGAATTGCTTGCTGATGTCATGTTGCTTTGCGACACCTCATTGTGGAACGACGCGGTACCCGCGATTACCGTTATGTTTCGCGGCCTATTAGAAGAGGAGGTCCGAGTAACGTGCGCCGACCGGGACCTGCATTCGGGTGCTTATGGGAATGCTGCACGCAATCCAATCCAGGTTCTCGCTGAACTCATCGCCAGCCTGAGAGGCAGGAACGGAGAAGTCGCGATTGAGGGCTTCTACGACAACATATCGGAGTTGGACAGCACTGTCAGAGACGAGTTGCTGAAGCTGAATTTCGACACCGAGCAATTCCTTGGAGCTGTTGGCCTCTCTCAGTCGGCTGGGGACGTTTCTTACTCGGTAATGGAGCAACTCTGGACTCGCCCTTCGTGCGAAATCAATGGAATAGCAGGCGGGCATTGCGGAGTTGGCCTGAAAACGATCATTCCGTCCAGTGCCGTCGCCAAGGTCTCTTTCAGGTTGGTAGATGGTCAAGATCCCGAAAGGATACGATCGACGTTTCGCAATCACATTCGCGCTCGAACACCGCGCGACTGCAAAGTGCAGTTTGCCGGGCTCACAGGCCACCCCGCATCTTTTATCCAGCCAAGGAGCCCGTATCTGGACTGCGCGCGCGCCGCTCTGAAACAGGAGTGGGGTTGCGATTCGGTGCTGATAGGAAGCGGAGGGTCGATCCCCATCGTGAACACTGTTAAGCGCCGGCTAGGGCTGCAGTCCCTACCCATCGGTTTCGCGCGAGCTGATAATCGTCACCACAGCCCAAACGAAAAGTACGATCTCTACACTTTTCAAAAGGGAATTCGTTCGTGGATTCGAATCCTTGCGGAGCTTTCACGATGCACAAACGATCGGATCGTGTCCCAACCGGAACAATTAGGCGGCGGACAATATATGAACCGTCAATGAAGCCGCGCCTGCAACAATCCGCTGACGCCTCGACGCCATTTTCGCGCGCTTGCTTTCAATACCATTTCACGCCGCTCAATGTGACACGGGAACGCGCCGACCGCCGGGTACCAATGATCCGGTGCGCACATGGCGCGCATACAGTTGCACCAGATCGAACACACGCCGAGTATGCAGCTTAAACTGCTGGCGGAACGACATTCCGGATCTAAAACGTCAAGCACTGCCGCTGGTTGGCCCGCTTTCTGCATCGTGATACGGCGGACACTAGATGTCCGACGTTAGACATGGAGAAGCTATGCGCATCTGCGGCATCAAATTGAGGCATGATGGAGCGATCGCGCTCATCGAGAACGGAAGACTGGCTTTTTGTGTTGAGCAAGAGAAGCGGGACAACAATCTCCGCTATCAAGCCATCGAAAACCTTGACGATGTCGTCGCCGCCTTGGCCGAGCACGGACTGGATTCGTGCGATGTTGATCAGTTTGTGATCGACGGCGGGGGGGACGGTCAATCCCAAGTGCTCAGTGGTACTGACTCTGTCACTCTCAAATGGGGACCGTACGTAGAGCCCCATGCGGAAGGGCTTCTCACTTCGTACAACGGCTCTGGCTTGATTCTAGAAGGCAGAGCATTTCCCTATAAAAGTTATTCACACGTCTCGGGCCATGTGGCTTCCGCGTACTGCACAAGCCCGTTTGCTCAGTCCGGACAATCGGCTTTCTGTCTTGTGTGGGACGGCTCCATCCTTCCACGTCTCTACCACGTTGAACGTCAGGGCGCCCGATTCGTTGAATGTCTGTTTCCAATTGTTGGTCATGCCTATGCTGTGGCCGGCGATCACTTTGGGCCTTCAAAGATCTGGACCGCAAACCCTGGGATTTAGGTGTCGCTGGCAAGCTAATGGCCTATATCGCGCTGGGTTGTGTCGATGATGCGATCGTGAGTGTCTTTCGGGAGCTCTACGAGGAATGCTTTGCCGGCGACACGCAGCGTGCTCGTGGCTACCGTACGGAGATCGAGAGCGGGGATTGGTTTCCTGCCATGCACGCTTTCTTTGCAGCCAGCGCCTCGCGATTGGATCACAAGCGAGATGAAGATATACTCGCATCATTTCACTCTTTTCTCGAGCATCTCCTGGTTGAGCGATTGGCAGCTGCTGTACAACGTCATTCACGGCTCCCAGGGCGACACAATCTGTGCATAGCGGGCGGCTGTGGTCTTAACATAAAGTGGAATAGCGCAATGCGGTCCGCCGGACTGTTCGATGCTGTTTGGGTGCCCCCCTTTCCGAATGACAGCGGCGCGGCTATAGGTGCGGCTTGTGCCGCATTAGCAGAGCGGAAGGGCTTCGTGCCACTCGAATGGTCGGTCTACGGTGGTCCGCGACTTCTGCGGAACGAGGCGCCACCAGGATGGGAAGCCGCACCGTGCAATATGCGCGAGCTTGCTAAGATCCTTGCGAGTAACAAGCCCGTCGTCTTTCTCGCCGGCAGCGCTGAGCTCGGACCGCGAGCATTAGGCGGACGAAGCATCCTAGCGGCTGCCACATCAGCGGGGATGAAGGATCATCTCAATCAGATCAAACGTCGTGAATGCTTTCGGCCAGTGGCGCCCATATGCATTGAAGATCGTGCGCCAGAAATCTTCTTCCCCGGAACCCCGGATCCTTACATGCTGTTCGATCATCAGACGCGAGCGGAATGGCTCGATAGAGTACCAGCTGTTGTACATCTTGATGGATCTGCGCGATTGCAGACTGTTTCTAGAACCTCTGAACACAAGATCGCCGAACTCCTCGTGGTCTACGAAGAACTTACCGGCATCCCGCTGCTTTGCAATACGAGTGCCAATCTCAATGGACGTGGGTTCTTTCCGGATGCTGCGGGAGCTTGTGAATGGGGACGAGTTGACCACGTATGGTGCGATGGCATGTTGTGGACAAAAGCCGCATAGGCATGGTTGTGATGATGAGCAACGTGATCTTTGCAACGGGGCCTTGCTCCCTCGCGTCTTGCAGCATGCGATCTTAGAATCTTGGGTAGCAGGAGTGCCTACGATGAGGGCTACCGATCTCGCGAAGCTGCGGCAAGCTTCGCACGGTAGTCGAAAGGTAGGCGTCGAAGCGTTCCGGCAACGGATTTTGAAATTTGAGAAGATCTGCCATTCCGCTCATGGCGATGTCGGGCGCCTTGCTGCTCTTCCAGGGTTGTCGCCAGATCCGAAAGCTTTTGCCGCCGCTCGAACTGCAGCTCCTTCACGTGCAAGTCGGCCTTTCTCTGTATCATGGTCGCTTGCCTACGGATCATATCGGGCAGGCCGGCGCCTTCGGTCGCTCAGCGGCGCCGATATCGCCGTGATCGTCTCGCAGGCGCGCCCGCGAAACGTCGAGCATTTCGACATGGTCGACGGGATCTGGGTCACCCACCCGCGGTGCGCCATCCCTTCGTCCGAAGCCCGCCTGGTCGGACATGATCAGCGATGAAGTGCTGAGAAACGTTATGGATGAACTCTATCTGCCGCTGAATGCCGGGATGAGGTCTTAGCGTCCGTCGGCGCACGTACGCTATTGGACAGGGCCGGCCATCTGCTGCTGGAGCAGGATCCTAAAGGCGGCTTCGAGGGCAAGCTATCCGGCTTGGTCGATCGCGGATTCATCAGCCCTCGCGAAAAGACAACTCTCGAGGCCGTTGCAGACGCAGGCAACGCGTCTGCTCACCGAGGATACACACCCACTGCCGAGCGACTCGGACACATCGTCGACATCATAGAAAACTTTCTGCAGCGTGCGTTTGTCCTTTCTCGCGCGGCCGATGAAGTCCGGAATTCGACACCGCGGCGCCCCAAGGCAAAATAGTCGGGAAGGCATCCGTGACAAAGCTCCCGCCACATTGAAATCGCTCGACGAGTGAGCATATGGGGAACAACCTTTAGTGCTGCCGCCGGGCGCAATTGCACGGAGCGGCAAACCCTCATTGCATAAACGTCCAGGAGACGACTTGAGCGACGAGAGCCCTACGATCGACGATAGCCCCGAGAACACCGCGCCACCGCCCCCTCCGTGGGCCAGGGCGACCTTGAATGACGTCACGCAGGTCGACTTCGAAGAGCTGGTTCGGTCATTGGACAGCGCCGATGCGGCCGAGCTGGGAGACCTATACCGACGCGCTCTCCCCGACACGCAGCCCGAACCCGAGACCCCAACGTTCCGTGTTTACTCCATGCTCGCTGGGGCCATGGGAATGCATTTCAAGGCCAACGAGCCAAACGACCCTTTCGCTGCAATGATCGTCTGGGCAGACGGTCGGCGCTCGGCGACACCGGCCGATTTTCGTGGCGCGATTGATTCCCTGGCCGCGATGGCCGAGCGGGCACAGCACCCTGTGTTGCGAGCCCGGCTCGCGGACCTGTGCTGGCTGCTCGATCTTAAACGACGACGGATCGGAGTATGTGCCGCGACCGCCTACGTCGAAGTTGTCTCCAAGGTCGATGCCGGCATCCTCAAATTGCGTTTCGACGAGAACGAGACCGGCGCCCTACGGCACGAGGCGCGCGATCTGCTCAAGCGGGCCCTTTTCATCGGTCGCGCCACCAAAATGGACAAGAATGGCCCTTCGGACGCGCAGAAGCTCGTCGTGGCGTTGCGGAAGCGAGCGATCGCGAAGCGACTGACTAGTCCCACCCTGATGTTCGGGCGTCTCGACCTTCACTTCGGGATCTCGGATGCAGCCGAAGTCGGCAAGGAGGTCGAAAACTTGATCGCCGGCCTCCCCGCCGGCGCTGACGACCACACCTTAGTGGAGCTTTGGCGCCTTTCCGCCCGAGCTTACCATAAGGCCAAACACGACGACGACGCGAACCGTTGCCGGTCAACGGCAGGCGAGCTGCTGGTCGCGATGGCCAAGCGCCAGCCTTCGGCCATGTTGGCTGCTCATACGCTTACGGAAGCCATCCAAGAGCTGCACGGCTTGCCAGGCAGCAAGGATCGCCGGAAGGAGTTGCGGCATCTCCTGGTGGATATTCAGGCGGGCATCGCCGACGAAATGTCGCCTTTTGCAATTCCGATGGACCTCGAAGATATCGCCAAAGAGGTCGAGAAGAGGATGCAAAAACCTACTTTGCTCGACAAACTCTTCACGTTCGCGGGCCTCAGTCATTCTCCGGATCCGGATCAACTTATAGCCGAGGCGGAGAAGGCCATCCGAGAGCATCCGTTCTCGTCCCTATTTGGCGGCAGTCACCACGACCGCGATGGCAAGGTCATCTATCGCAGCGAAGGGGGCAACTTTGGCGAAACGCAGGATGACTCGACGCTGCGTCAACAAATCGCGCGCGATGAGGGGCTACGCCGCCATATTACGGCTTCTGCCGAGATCGAAGTAGCTAGGCAATCCATCGTTTCGAACCACTACTTGTCCGAGGAGATCTTCGCAGCGCTATTGGAATTCAGCCCCTTCGTACCGCGGGGGCTCGTCATGACCTACAGCCACGGTTTTACATGCTTCTTCCGCGGCGACTTCATTAGCGCTCTCTACATCCTGACGCCTTTGCTGGAAGCTTCGCTTCGGCACGTACTCAGAGCGCACAGCCACGACGTCACAAAATTGGACGATGCCACGAAGATTCAGGAGGACCGAACGATATCCGCACTGTTCGAGCAGATGCGACCGGAGCTGGATTCGATCTTCGGCAGCCCCATCACGACCGACATCGAGAACGTCTTCCTCAAGAAGCCGGGGCCCTATATCCGTCACTCGATAGCCCATGGACTGCTACACGACGGAGAGCCATACTCGGACGACTCGCTGTATGCGTGCTGGCTGATCTTCCAACTTTGTATGATCCCGCTGTACGAACATCGGCGACACATCCGCTTGCCATTCGACAGCCCTTCCGAAGCGATTGATGAGAAGGGATAGTGCCGTGGCGCGAAGGCTCCCGGCAACTAGGACCCGCTTTGCCCGAACGTGAAGATCGGATCGGGAATGTCTCCGCCAAAGAGCTTGGATTGCCGCTCGGACTGCCACTTCTTGATGCGTGAATTGACGCTATCATCGATGGTGGTCATGAAGCGCGCGAAGACTTCACCCGGCGATCCGCACTCCGCGTGCCACAAATCGAAGCGACCGTCGACGATCTTCGCGAATAGGACGGCGCAGCTCCAGAATTCCTCAGGGCTCGTGGCAGACTTCATCATCCCGTACCAATGCCGTGCCCATGCGTTCCTATGATAGGCATAAGTTGCCGCCCCGTAGGCTTGCCCGACAAATCCTTCGCAAGCCTCGAACCGCTGCAGCGTACGGGTGGCATGTTCATTCAGGTCTGAAAATCCACAGACAAGAAGAGCCCGCGCCGTCTTTGCCGGCTCCTGGATCGCCAACCTTTCGTCGACGTATTGCTGAATGAACGCTTGCGCTCCGGCCTCATGCGCGGCGAGAACCTCCGAAGCTATCAAGGAGTCGTTCGCGGCCGCGTCGAGTCGGGCGAAGCACAATTTACGCACCTCCGTGATCGAAGCACGGGACCAGGCCGCAACGGCCTCCGCGGGAATGCTCGATACGCCGATGACACGGTTTACGAAAGGTCGAAGCGAGGCCGTTCGAGCGAACAGCTCTGCAGCACCCGCGGGATCGCTTGGCGCGATTGCCCTCGCGAGCCCCGTTGCGAATGCATGCATGGCGCGGAACACTCCCTCGCCGGCGACCAGCAACGCTTGCTTCCAACTCTCCGCGAGAGAAGGCATCCGGGCTACAATCGCATCGAATCCTCCCCAGGAGAAATCGTCCAGGATGATCCGGGCGTCGGCGAGAGTAACGTGATCGACGAAGCGGTCGAAGGCCTTCCAAGAGCGCTTCTGCCGTTGCTGAAACGCGTCATCATCTTCTCCCAGTCTCTCGAATGCCTGCTGCATGTCGCGGGCCGGCTGATCCACCAAGGACAGAAGCGGCGGCTCCTGCCCCTCGATCGCGGTGACTGGCTGCTGCACCAGGGGAAATTCAGGGATGTCGTTCACACCGATCGCACGGTGGAATGCGACATCGACCCTATCGGCGACCGATTTGGCGCCCTCATCGCTCAACTGCGCCGCGAAGCCATAGAAGTTCGGCCCCATGCGACCAACGGCCTCGGCGGCGCCGATCAAGCCCAACTCGGCGGCTACCAGCAGGCACCGCGAGCCATACCAGATCTCACGATGGCCGTTCTTCGCGTCGCAATTCGCGGCGTCCCAGCCCGTCGCCAGAAACTGCTTCAACAGAACTGGGTCTCGAGACCGCGCGGCGAGCGCCAATGCTCTCATTCTCATTCCACCATCGGGGGACGAGAGCAAGGGAATGAGTCGGGATTTCGCCGCATTCGACAGGGAGCTTTTGCTGAACTGAGCGAAGTTTACGACCATCGCCAATCTGTTGTTGTCGCGGGATGTGAGTGCGCGATCCAGAGCAGCGTCAATCTCCGTCTCGCTGGCGGGTGACGTAGCCTCCAGCAGATCTAGCAATGCCTCGTTGCCTCCTCCGGCCTCCAGCGCCCGGAGCTGCTCATCGCCGCTCCGGTGCGGAAAGGCTGCGCGAAGGGCATACTGCTGCACGAGCCATTCGTCTCGAACCCCGCCCTTGTCCGTCAAGAATTCGGACGCCGGCGGCGAAGAGCCGATCGAAACCAGTCGGGTTACGATTTCCGGCTCCAGGATCGCACTGTCCTTCAATAGCGCCATCATGGCCTGCCTCAACGACAGCACGTTCGCCCGATCGAGCGCCTGCCGGGCGAACTTATGGCGAAGTTCGACGGCCGTGGCTGGCTCGAAGCGGGCAAGAGCGGGCATGGACCTGGTGACCTGGTGATCCTGAGGGGTCATGCCAAGGCCTGTGCTCAGCTCCGCAACGTTGGCGTTCCTGCTGGCCGTAACGATTGCACCGATATTCTCCGGCGCTTGTGTTGCGGTCGGATCGCAAGGATCGACCGCACTGTAGAGCGGGTCATTCAAGGAAAAGCGCGGTCGGTCGGGGGTGATAGTCCCGAAAATGGCATGCGCTTGCGCCGCATCGTCCGGATCTCCGGTCGCACTCAACATGGTGGCCGCCGCGCGCTTGCCCGTATTCGACGCCTCCGTCGCCAGAAACGGCTCGCAAGCGGTTCGGACGGCATCCCGCATCGGCAACCAATCAACGGCATTGAAACGCATGAGATGTCGGAAATGCTTATCCGGTCGGTCGAAGTCCGGATTCAAGGCGCTGGCGACGGCCCATCCCATAAGCGCGGGGATGGCGGGCGCTAGTGGCTTTCCCGCCATGAGCTCGAGGGCATACGAATGGAGCTGCGGCAGACCTTTTCGGGAGTCTTCCTTCAGTTGCTTGCCGATAAATTCGCGTTCAGCCTCCGACAAGGCCGAGCGGCGAGTCTCGAGCTCCTGCTTCAGCCGTTCCGATTCCGCGGCGTCCTTTGCCGGATCGCCACTCGAATGACGGAACGTGCCTACCTCGGGCGCTAGAGAATGGCGGGCTAGCCACTCCAGCGCCTGGCGGGCTATCTCCGCGGCATGCTTTGGATCTGCCGATGCCGAAAGCAGCGCTACTATGAGCCATCTGGAGTTTGGCAGCATAACCAGAGAAAACGCGGCGTCGTGCGTCGCCCTCAAGAATGGCTCTGGAGATCGCTTCGCCATCGCCTCGAACGCCGGATAAAGATCATCGGATACATTCTGCAAGCCGACGAAATATTTTGCCAACGCCGCCTGCACCTCGATGGGGCAACCTTCCTGAAGAAAGGAAATCTGCAACGCTGCGAAGACCACATCGGAGGTCTCCGAAAGGGCACTGATGGGCTCCATCACCTCGGCTAGTTTGGCCTCGGGGTCTCGATTGGCCCGCAGCTCCTTGCGAAGAACGCTCGTCAAAGCCAGGCCGAGCGCCAAGGGAAGGCTAACCATATTTCCACCGAGCTGTCGTGGAGATCAGTCGACCATTGGACGTCTTAATGACAGAGCCGCCGATGATGTATTCGGAATTGCTTGGAGCCTCACCTCGGCACGGCCACGTACTTGTCCGGCGTCGAACACAAGCAGACATCAAGCGGCGGTTTGATGTCGAACATCTCCGCTCCGTTACTGAAGTCGAAGATTCTCCGGACGCGGTAGGCCGCTGGGTTATGCGCAGCCGTCTCAACCTGGTTACGGGACAGCCAGACGCGCGTGCGAGCGTGCCTGTTGGTGGTCTTGATTTCGAACAGCCGCTCCTCGCCGTTGTCTGGCGCAAAGGATCTGATGTCGTAACCCCGATGGTCCTCGCCGCGATCCGCGGGCCAATCCATCTTCTTGGCCAGGTCGCGCCGGCCGGCTTGACACAGCCGGTCGTACTCGAACTTGAACACCATCTCCTCGCCAGCGCGCCTCAGGGAGCGGTTGTGTTCGTCTCTGGCTGCCGGATCGTACTTGCCAACTAGGCGCTGCAGCGCCGGCCGGTCATCCTGCGCGTCCGAATTCGGAAAACGCCGGTGGCGGGACCAGAACCGGCCCTCCAGCCGACGTGAAAGGCGGCTTCACCGACACAGTCGATCACTTCGGATGCTGCCCTAACTGGGCCTCAACGGCCTCCACCAGGGAATCCTGGTAGTTGGCCGGAGCAGCCCCGGGGATCCGGGCGATCCCGGGCTCCTCCAGGACGGCCGACACGTTGCCGAGCTTCCATTTCGATCGCCTTTTCGGATCGCCCCACCTCCGGCGATAGCCGCCGGTACAGATCGGCCATGTTGATTTTCGGCTATCCGGATTACGGTGTGGGGATGTTGGAAAAAATCGGATTATCCGCAGAGGGAGGAATGGAGGCGCCGCGCCAGCCGCGCTCATCCTTAGGTTTCCCGGGGCCCGGCGCGTGAGCACCGCGATCACCCTTGAAAAATGCCATCAAGAGCTCTACTTTGATATCATCGCAATCAATCTCCGGAGGACGCTATCATGGCCGCTGTCACCATCCGCAACCTCTCTGAGGAGGCGCATCGCGCCCTGAAAGTCCGTGCGGCGCAGCACAATCGCAGCGCGGAAGCGGAAATGCGCGCCATTCTGGAGGCCGCCGTGCGTCCCCAGGGCCGGCTGCGGCTAGGCACCGCCCTTTCGGAGATGAGCCGCAAGATTGGCCTCACCAATGCCGATGTCGAGGCACTTGAACATGGGCGCGACGTGCGTCCCGCTGAGCCGATGCACCTCGAGTGATCCTGCTTGATACCAATGTGGTCTCCGAGGCGATGAAGCCCGAACCGCATCCATCGGTCCGCCACTGGCTCGACGCCCAAGCGGCCGAGACGGTGTTTCTTTCCAGCGTTACCGTCGCCGAACTTTTGTTCGGTATCGGCGCGCTGCCGCGCGGCAGGCGCAAGGACAGGCTGGCAGTTGCGCTCGACGGCGTGCTGGACCTTTTCACGGCCCGCATCCTGCCCTTCGATACCGCCGCGGCGCGGCGCTATGCCGAACTCGCCGTTAAGGCGCGCGCGGCCGGAAAAGGCTTCCCCACGCCCGATGGCTACATCGCCGCGATCGCCGCCGCCCACGGCTTCGCGGTGGCATCGCGCGACACGAGTGCGTTCAATGCTGCCGGTCTGACGATAATCGATCCCTGGACTGCAACCAGCTAACAGGCATCCGGATGCATCGGCTGCGGATTAAACGAAGAATTGGACGTGCTCCACACCGTAATCCGAATAGCCTGATTTTCTCGCCGGCCCGCTCCCGCTCGAGCATCAGGAAATAATTGGCGACCACGATGGCGACCTGCTCGGCCGTCCAGTCAGTCCCCCTTGGCTCCTGGCACTGCGCCCTCGGCGTCCACGATTGCTTCCCCTGTCCCGGCGGGAAACAAACCAGGCCCCGGCAGATCCGCAAAACGTAAGACGGGCACTCGCCTTCCTGACGTTATCCACCCTGCTATGGACCTACCCTACCGCTAGGCCATCCGTGGGCCGAGGACTGCCGGAAGACTGGTGCCGTCGCGCCGCGCAAGTTCGGCGTCCAGTCACAGATCGACGATCATGAGGAGTTCCTAAGCAGCTCGTCGCGAAGCGGGCCTCCATCAAGCTCGATGAAGTGCACGCTGCTTTGGACCGACGCGGCACCTGTCCGGCCCACCGCGCCTCCCGGTAACTGGCCCTGAAACTAGGCACTCCGTCGGCGGGAATGCCGGCTGGAGGCGTCCGAACCCCTCCGGTGCGCCCCGTTCACGTCTGGCGCTCCTGCTCTCCCGCTTTCGCCGACGAGGTCCAGTCGGGCCCACTCCACAGCCCTGAAGATCAAGTTCACCTATGTGTTCAAGCGGAGGACATTCCCGGGGGCGACCGGGGCCCCGGCAGGACCACAATTGACAATGGAGACCCCGGAGTGCCTGACTAGCTTTCCCAAACGCAGAATGTTCTCACCCAAGATCCGGCCGAAAAGGACGAGCTCAACAGCTACCTGGAGGCCGTCGCCGACCGGTTCGGATTGCGTTGGCTTGAACAGGGCGACAGAAACCCTGTGCCATCGCTATGGCAGGCCAAGCAAGCACGCTCTTGCGACCAATGAGCTGGTGACCTTGGGCTATGCCCTTTGGAGGCTCGCTAAGGCCGATCTGAACGGGACCCGACATCAAGTCAATCAGTTGAAGATCGGGAGCGATGGCGAATGCGCCGGCAAAGACATCGCGCTCACCAGCGCGGCGTTCAAGCAGGCCATCCTCGCCGGCCAGGTTTCTGGCCACGGGATCCAGATCGAAGCCAACGTGTCCATTGCGCGCCGCGCGCCGGGCCACGTTGGATTGAGCATGCGTATCAAAACTTCACGTTGAAGGTGGCATTCAGTCCGTTCTGTGTGAGGCCAGAACCGAATTGGCCTTGATAGGCGATGCCAAGGGTGCTGTTGCTCGAAAGTTGGAAGTCCAGACCGGATTCCACGAGTGCCACATCCTTGCCGATGGATACGCCTGAAGCTGCAAAAGCGCTCGAACCTGCAGCAAAGCTGGCTGTCGACAGCGGAATAATGTCACCTAGGGCATGACGCCAGCCAACATCAGCGCGCGCCGTCGTGGCAATGTGGCCAAGTTGAAATCGGGTGGTCGCGTAGACGCCGAGCGTGGAGAGCGTCGTATCCATCGTGTCAGCGCGAATACCAAGCGCCGCCCCGTTCAATCCCCTCTCGTAGAAAGCATCCGTCGCGACGCGAACATGGGCGAGATTGGCATAGGGTTCGATCACAGAAGACCTGCCGAGATGGACTTTGTAACCCAGTTCTGCAAAGATCTGGGAAGTGCCTGCACCGTGATCCGAGATCAAGTTGTCGTTGAACCCGGGGAACCGAACGTTGCGGCTCATCTCAAGATCGTGCCACGTATAGGCAATGCCTGAGCGGAAGGCGAGAGCTCCTTCCGGCAGGATCCACTCGGTGCCTGCATAGGTCCCGAACGTGTAACTGTCACTGCGACCTGACGACGAAGCAGCGCCAGCCTTGAAAGTGGAGCGGCTATAGCCCGCAAGAACACCGAAGCGCCAGTCCTCAAATACCGGCCTGTCGATCCCGGTCATGAAGCCGCTGATGCTGGATCTGGTGCTTGCGGCATTGCCGTCACCTGATTGGGTCGTCCATCCGCCAAAGGCAGAAGCCCACGCGGCGTAGCCCTGCAGGTCATAGGATGGCGGATCAGAAGACGCCGCGGAGATCGCACCGATGGCAGAGGCAGACTCGCTACCCGGCCTTTTCTGCTCAGGACCATAACCGATTGCCGCCATCGCTGATGATGGCGCCCCGCCAAACGCCTGTTCCAGGCGGTCGTAGACCGCCGATCGCGCATAGAAGCTGTCATTGATACGTGTGCCCTGTTCGGACGCATAGATGGAGGGCGAGAGCTGTCGCAGCGCAGATGTCACCGCCGTGCCGTCAGGCGAGGAGAAGTCGAGTGCCGCGACGAGCGGGTGCAGCCCCGACGCAGCGTTGCCGGCGACTTGATCGAGCGCCGCGCCCACCTCGCGGCTGTTGGCATCGGTCCCATATCGCGAGTAAGCATCGGATGGGCGGGAAAGCGTCAACGCATAGGTGTTGCCGCCCTCGGCTGTAGCACTCGCCAGCAAGGTCGGTGATTGCAGCGATGTCGTCACGTTCGTAAACGAGCCCGAGAGATTTGTTGCATTCAGCCACCGATTGGAGAAAAAGCTGAACCCGCTGCCATACCAGCCGCGCTGTGGGGTGATCGTGAGCGTGCCGTCGAGCGTCGCATTGCCGTTCACCACCAGACGACTGAACGCACCGCTATCATTCACCGCGACCTGCAAGCGACCGGTCGAGGTCTGCAGATAGTCGCCATTCACCGTTATGCTGTTATCAAGGCGACCGATAAGCGGCGCGACAGCACCGCTATTGGTGAAGCGGCCGTCAGTACTGAGCAGATAACTGCCATTGCCGGACAACGTTGCGCCTTGCGCAACAGTTGCGTCATACACTTCGTGATTGCCGGTCAACAACGTGACGCCACCCCACAGCTGCAGCGACAGGTTGCGTCCAACGATATTCCCGTCATAGCGGGTCGCAAAGCTTCCGTCGGGCTCCTGCGTTGAGTGACCGTTCGCATCAGGCGTCATTCCGAACGTTAACTTGGTCAGGCGCGGAGCACCGTTTTCGTCAAGCTGGGCGTAATCGGACAGTATGTCCCCTGACAGCATTGCGCCACGCATCACATTGATCTCGCTGACGTAGCCATTGTTCGACATGTACATCGCTGCATGACCGCCAGCCAGGCGCCCGGTCAGATCGAACTTGCTGACGAGGGGGCCGTCGATTTCGTTCAGCATCGGGGCCGCGTCATTGCCGATCGTGCGAATATACGAGCCACGATATTCAAGGTCGTTGCCCATCGCATTGTTGCCAAAGTCGAAACTTGCTGCGATGCCATGCTCGCCGAGAGCCTGCACGTCCCCGCGCTGAGTAAACGTGTGATCCTTGCCATAGGCGAACATGACGCCGCGCCCATAGGCGCCATCGGCGTACACGCGGGTTCCGGGCGGGATTATGATCTGGTTGTTTTCGCCGTCGACGCGGATGCCGGCGCCCCCTGCTCCCTTCGAAAGCAGGTCGGCACGTTGGACCACAATATTGCCGCTGCCATAGACGTGCAGCCCAAGTCCGAGCGTAGCCGTATTGTACGTATTCGGCAGATAGGCGGTGCCGTCAGCATTACGAGCGAAGAAGGGATTGTCGTTTACCAGAGTCTGGCCATTGGCGTAGATGGAGTAACCGAAGTGGTTGCGCCGATCGATGCTGTAGCCCATATCCTGAAACGCGGCGATCTCCGCCTCCATCAGGGCGGTGTAGTTCCGGTATCCCTGGTGGCTCATCAGGCTGTTCTTAAGCTCGCTATGCGAGGCGAAGGGCGCATCCCGTCGACCATGCTCGTCCATTACGCGCACCGGAATACCAGGCATGGCACCGGCCAGCACTTCACTCACATGCTTCCCGGCGAAATAGCCCCGATCGCGGCGCAGATCGAAAACGTCGTCAGCTGGTAGGTTCGTGCAGACGGAGCAATAGATCGTCTGCCCAGGCTTGGCTTGTTTGCCATTGTCGTCGCGCAAATGCTCGGTCCACGCATTTATCTTTTCCGGGAAATACGTTGATATCGGCCCAGGGAAATACGGAGATGGTTCATAGTTGATAGTGCTGAGCATACCGTGTGCATGGCCGAGCTCATGGATCACTACGGGCGTAAGACCAATCTCTGGAGTCGTCGGCAATTGCGAAGGGATGTATGCTTCGGACGAAAACCCCATCAGGCCAATTGTAACCATGCCATGCGCACCGTAGTGCAGCTCGCCTGGATCCTGGCCCATGAGCGACGCCTGCACCTTGGTGCCGCCACCGGGGGACATACCACTATAGGCAGATGCGTTTTTCTCGCTATTTCCCCCGAAGTTGACAATGGCCGGCGCGTGACCCGGCATAAGCTTGATGATTTCCGCCCAATACCGAATCGCCGCCAATGAATGATCTATGTCCGATTTCGGCAAATTCCTCGTTGAAACCCCGTCACCTTCCCAATAAGGACCATCGCCGGGTCCGAATATCTGCGCTCGCATGAAGGTCACGCCGTTCGTATCCGTGACATCGAAAGTTTCAAGGGCCCTACTGGGCGAACCCAGCGACGCACTAGCCGCAAGTACGATGGCCGTAACTGTCTTCGTCTTCGTCTTCGTCTTCATACTACACTACACATTCTCTTCGATGCATTGATTACAGGTGTGTTTTGCCATCTAACTCGAGCGCGGGTGCACGCAGATGGGCGAGCGAAGCGCGGCCGTCATTGGTCAGACATCGGCGTGCGTAGTTCGCGCGCGATACCTGACGGCAGCACTTCAATACGAAAGGAAAGCCATTTCCCTGGATCGGCTTTGATTGAAACCAAGTCCGCTCAAGGAGGTGTGTCCCCATTGCTGGTGACTTTGATTTCAAATTCCTGGAGCTCAGACTCTGGCACATCACGCTTGCCATTTGCGACCCGCCGAGCGCTGCTCGTCAGACCGAATATGACCGCCCGCCTGCGGTGCCGCGCCTATGTCGATCGATTTCATGGTGCCGTTAGCAATGCGAACTCCTATTGCCTTTTGATCGCACGAAGGTCCTGCATTCTGCAGCAGACCCAATCCGACGAGGCGGCGGCTGCGCGCAACCAACAAGCAGCGGAGCAAAAGTTGGGCCAAATCGCCTGATGCGTCCGCCGTGCGCAACCAGTTGAACGCAGCAACATGCACGACGGCCCTTCGCGTGAAAAACAGGCACTGCAATGTTCGGCGACGGCCATTGTTGTCGCAAACTCGCCACTGCACTGGAGCGCCCCCCGGCAGTTGGAATGTTCGTTCATTCATGCTTGCTGCGATTGCCGCGATCAGTTCAAGTTTTGAATGGGGTTGCGAGGGGCGGGCATTTTTATTGCACTCACCGTCGTGAGCTTCGGTCCGGCATGCGTCAGGCACATGCAGAGCACCAAGACGCGGAGCCGACCACCTCAACCAGACGGCGTATAGAGTAGGTGAAGTGCAATGTGGCGCGACCTCACCGATCGAAATGCTCAGGCCAGCCATCGCGCTTCAGACGGACCGAGATTGGCCGGACAAATGACTCGAAAGAAGCCGGAGGCGGTCCTTGTTCCGGCAGACGAACGCTTGACCGGCCGCGCCGTGTTGGGCGCAACCATCGGCAATATTCTCGAATTCTACGACTTTGGGACCTATAGCTTTTTCGCTATCCAGATCGGTCAGACGTTCTTCCCGGCAAGCGACCCGTTCGCCAGCCTCATGCTGTCGCTCGCAACCTTCGGCGCTGGTTTTGTGACCAGACCGATCGGGGCCATCGTGCTCGGCTCGTACTCGGATCGAGCCGGCCGCCGACCCGCCATGACCGCGAGCTTTGCAATGATGAGCGCCGCAGTCCTTTTGTTGGCGGTGACGCCTTCGTACGAGACAATAGGAATTGCCGCGCCGCTACTGGTGATTTTCGCACGTTTGGTGCAGGGCTTCGCACTGGGCGGTGAAGTTGGTCCGACGACTGCCTATTTGATGGAAACGGCCCCGGCCGAACGGCGCGGTCTTGCTGTTTCGTTCCAGCCTGCCAGCCAACAGATTGCCGCGACGGCCGGAGCGCTTGTGGGAGAAATACTCTCCCTGACCATGACAAGCGAGGCGCTCAGTGCTTACGGATGGCGGATCGCGCTTTTGCTCGGCGCCGCTACGCTGCCGTTCGGACTCTGGTTGCGGAGCGCCCTGCCCGAAACGTTGCATCGCCCCGACACGCCGGCTCCCGGCGTTCAGCCTGTAAGCAGGCAGCCTGCCGCTCGCCGCATCATGAGTCTGGGATTTGTCATTTTGGCCAGCTGCACGATCATCACTTACGTCACGGGATATATGACCACCTATGCGCTGAACACCTTGCAGGTTTCCGCGCCTCTCGCCTTTGGCGCCACACTCATCTGCAATACGGTAGGAATTGCCGCCGCACTGCTGGGCGGCTGGCTCGCAGACCGCGCGGGCCGCCGGCACATCATGATTTGGCCGCAGATCGCGGCGTTGCTGATGACCTATCCAGTGTTCTTCTGGATCTCGGAGAGCCGCAGTGCTCTCGCACTTCTCGGAGGCCTCGGCGCGCTCACCATGATCGGAACGATTCCGTATAGCGCCTTCTATGTGAGCATGGCCGAAGGTTTGCCCAAGAACATTCGTGGCGGCGCCTTCGCGACGACCTACGCCTTCGCCATTGCGATCTTCGGAGGTACAGCCCAACCCATCGTCACCTGGCTGATCCACCTGACCGGGAGCGCGCTGGCGCCGGCCTGGTACATGCTTGTCGCGAGCGCGGCCGGGCTCTGTGCCATGCTCTTGATTCCTGAGACTGCGCCGCTCAAGATTCGGAGCGCTGCGCTCAGGTAACGTCCGTCCTAGCACTGGACAATTTGGTCGCGGCTCTCTGCCGCCTGATATCGCGCTCGCGCCGGTCAGCAAGAATGTAGGGCCCCGCGTTCGACGTGGTCGTTCGCGCGGCCATCGACAGCACCGACAGAACGGATGGCTCCGACAGCGCCCGGGATCGCGTCGATGGTCACCGGCTTCATCAGACTGTCGGGCGCTCGCAGCGCTGAACACGACGCGATCGACGAAGCGCCCGGAGCTGAGAAGCGAGGACGCCCGGCTTGTCCGAAGCACCAAGCCTAGGTTCGCGCCGCGGTTCTCAGCGTGCTCAAAGACGGTCCTGGCAAGGTCGATTTCACCAAGGAGCTCCGGTTACATGTCGCGACGCCTGCCCTGTGCCTGGTTCATTGACAGGATCGTGTCATCAGAAGTTCCGGCCCGCAGCTTAGCCACGGCAGCTAGCCAGAAACTCGGTTTCCAGCTCACCTCATACTCGGCTTGCATGGCCTTCCAACAGCTTCCAGCAAAAGGAGCTCGAGGGAATTCGCGAGGGCGGCCGCTTTTCAAGTCCAGACGGGGTAAGGCGTGACGGTAGCAGGGCGATTGACCGGCCACCTAGCCACACTTCAGGCTGCCGACCAACCTATGGTCGATCCTAGTCTCGAGGACATCGTGGGCATCTAAATACCCCTCGGCCCGCTTCTTGGCCTCTTCGTCACTATGGCACTATGGCTGGTGAATTCATGGGTAACCCGCGCGGCTCTTGCCGCATCGACCGCGAACGCCACGTGCAATCTAAGTCCTTTGACCATTCTCGTTCATTGGATCGATCGGCAGGACGTTCCAAGCCGGCGCGGAATTTCAAGGAATGACGGATGCAACGAACGTCTGGAGACTGCTCGCTCAATCCGAATGCGCAGATTCACATAGTACAATTGACTTGCATGCCGATGGCGAGCCTAATTGATGGGTTGCAAGGCTTACAGAGAGAACCAGTGAATTTTGGAACGCCTGCGCAGGCCAGATTTATCGTTCGAATGGGGACCTCTGGCTGGATGGTTTATGATCGAGAACGCAAGGGACCAGCGCTGATAAAGGACAGCCACCTGGCCGAGAAACTGACAAGGGAACAGGCTGAACACATAAAAGAGAGCCTGACGAATACTCAGGGCAACGACCAAACTTAGTCCTTCGTCCATGGTGCTCGGTTGGCGCCCGCAATCCAGTAAGGGTCAAATCCTTGAGCCTCGATTGGGCAAACGCAGTCCCGGTTCTCGTGATCGCTGCCGGCCTCGCGCTGGTGCTTGTCGGCCTCATCGGCATAGTCCGGCGCCGAGGTCCCGAGCGACGCCACGCAGTGCAAGCAAAAGAAGATGTGTCCGGATCCAGCGAGCCGCCAAAATCCCCGAGCGCCAAAAAGCGGCACAAGAAAGCGCGGCCTGCTGAAGACTCTCCCGCGAAGGACCTGGAGGCCCGGCCAGCCAATGAAGAAGAAAACTGACTGGCACAAACATCTAGCTCTGCACCCAGCCCGAAGAGACAGGATCTTCACAGCCGCTATCGCCGCAATGCTTACGACGCTCGCTCGATGCACGGACGAGTTCGTATTCGCACACAGCAGGATTCGCCAGGACGCCTGAAGGCAGGGAGGAGTCGTAAAATCCGCATTGGCCGCATCCTGCGAACCGCGCGACTCAAGCTGACCTGATATCAATGGCGACGCCTAGTAGGTGTCATTTACGACACGGAGCCGCCGTGATGTAAGAAAGTGCTGTGCAAGACGGTTCTCATCTCGCTCTGGAGCGATGCTGGGTGAATGGACGCCAGATCGAGAATTTTCTTCATGGCTCGAATCCTCGCGACGCGGAAGCGTTGAAGCCAGCTTGCACCGCATCCGACAAGCCAATAGGGCCGCCGCCTGAACTGGGCCATTTCGCATTGCTCGCACAGCAGCCGCATTTTCTTCAAGGAAGGCATTTGCCGAGAATATCGATCTGGGTGTCTTCCAAAAACCTGCAGGGACAGAAGTGCGCCTCATGTCCAATCCTGCTTGGAACAAGCTCGCAGGCCGTGTCCGCCCGAGTCCCGGCCCCGGGGGGATCCCGTTAGCCATCCCGTCGCTTGACGGCGCCAAAACAAAACCCCGGGCCCGAACTTTTCCGCGAGCGCGATGGTCAATTTGTCCAATTGGCTCACGACGAACCCAGCGACGACTGGCCAGAGCGATCAGTTGAAAGGCCGATCGAGCTGACGATCGGCGCCATCAAGTAGGATCGGCGTCACTGTCCACGAAAAATAGCCAGCCCGAACCAGAACGGTCCGATGATGAGTGGAACGAGGCCGATATGGGGGAAATCCGCGCCCAGCTCGAAATGATAGCTGCCGAAGGGAAAGCCCGTAGCGATGCCAAGGCTTTCCATCGTGAGCGCAATCGAGCTGCACGATGCAAACAGGATTGAGGCTCGGCGCGGACCATAGGCAAGAGCGGCGGATCAGCGCGCAGGCGATGAAGATCGCCGCGAACGCTTGCGCGAGCGGATTTGCATTCCAGGAAAAACCGATTGCGGCTGCGAGAATGCTGGCGATAGAAGCCCAAAGTGCAATCTCCTGTCCAGAGCCTGTTGTCCGAAATACCGTCTCGTCTCGTTGTGTTTGCCCCATCGTAAGTGACGGCGCACACGACGAATCGTAGCCGGCGTCTCGCGCCTCGAAGCGGGCGCTAGGACTTCTTCTGCACTCGCTGAGAGAATGTGACTGCGCGCGCCGGAACACGAGCTTGCTTGTGATCAAGTTCGTCGCCGGCACTACTTCATCATCGCTTCGACCTCTGTACGAAACGCTTGACGCGAACTGTCCCGCGAATAGAACATGTGGCCGCCGGGAAAAACGACAAGTTTGACGCGCGGAGCCGAGGCAAATGGCGGCAATTGATCGAGCAGGATTTGTGATTCGAAATACGGCGTGACGAGGTCAAACAGGCCGTGCCCGACCAGCAATTTCATGCTCCGATCCGTTGCCAGGATTTGGCGTAGCTCCGAGAGCGACTCGGGTGGGGTGCGGCCGAAGTCCCAAGATTGGACGACGGTGCCGTTCAATAGCTCATAGGAGCCGTCGGGCCGCCAGTTAAGCTTGCGCGTCAGGAGATCGACAGTGGCGCTGGTCAGAGGCGCCAGTAGTGTATCGCTCGAGGGATCCCCGGAAAGGTGAAGATCCGACTCCGGATATGGATCTATGCCATGCACCGAGGCGTCATAATTGCCGATGAGCTTGCCGTTCTTACGATCGAATTCACGGCGGAATTCGGCTAGGTCGAGGCGGCCCGCGAGCCGGCGACTCACCGCTTGGTCGATGCCGGTCAGCGCCGCAGCCTTATCGGCCAGACGCATGGTTGCTTCCTTGTCCGCCTGGCCCTTGATGAGGTCGACCAGATACTCCCCGCGTGCATAAGCTTCCACGTCGGCGAGATCGGCTCGCTTTACCGGACCTTCTGCTTCACGCAGGGTAGCGACATAGCTCGGCAGTCTTGCGACGTACTGCAGCAGGCTCGTGTGGGCAAACTGGCTGGAGTCGAATCTTGGCGAGACCATGATCAGCCCCTTGACACCTATGCCCTGCCGCATCTGCAACTGGTGCACAACCTTTGGCCCGCGAATGCCCCCATAGCTTTCACCTACGATGTATTTCGGCGACAACAGCCGGTCATGCTTTTCGAGCCAACGGCGGACCACCAGCGCGAGCGAGTTGACGTCGCCCTCAACGGAGAAGAACCGCTTGCGCGCGTCATCGCTGGTCCCCACGAAACGGCTGTAGCCGGTGCCGACCGGGTCGAGAAACACCAGATCGGTGAAATCGAGCCACGTTTCCGCGTTTGGCCTCGCCTCCGGAAATGTCGATGGCGTGACCTCGTCAGCATTGATCGGCAGCCGCCACGGTCCCGCATTGCCGAGCTGCAGCCAGGCCGATGATGAGCCCGGTCCGCCGTTGAAAAAGAATGTTACCGGGCGCATGCCGCGATCGGTGCCGTCGAGCTGATAGGAGGTATAGACGATGTCAGCCTGCGGCTCGCCCTTGTCGTCGAACAACCGGATGGAGCCGGCGGTCGCGACGAAGGCAAGCGTCCGTCCAGGGAGCTCAAGCGTGTGTCCGGTGCTGGAGTCCGGCGGCAGGCGATGCGGCTCAGCAGCAGACGGCATACTCGTTTGGCCAGCGCCACTCTTTTGGCCGGACCGCATCGTGACCTGGGCGGGCCGCTGTGGATCGTCGGCTTGCGCGCTCCCAATTACCCCGCAGGCAAACAGGATCAGTGCAAGAGAAGTACGGTACAGTGCGATCAGCTGCATCGGGTTTTCCTGGTCCGGCGCGCACCTTGGTACGCGAGACATGCCGTCAAAACGGCCTTACCAGTAGCTCATGCCGGGCAACTACAAACCCACTAGATCCAGTAGGGACGACCACCGTGCCGCGAACTGGAATGGGATTTCCTCTTCCGGAAGCTGGGCGGCCTAACAGCATCCGCAGTCCATTGAAGTCGATCTCTTTCCACTTGTACTAATCCCTCATTTTCCCCTCTTGAGCGGCTTTTCAAACGTAACCGGCATGAACTCCCACGTCTGCAGTGATCAGCGCGCGCGAGCGTAGCGGGTCGGCATCCAGTACTGGCGCATGGCCTCGACGACGTCCGGAATGTCGGTATGGGCGTTGCGCAGGAATTCCTCGGTCTCGCGGCCTTTCCTTGGTGGTCCAAGCAGTGGACGCCCCTGATCGTCGACGCAATGCAGCAGGATGGGCAGGAGCAAGCCGTGGTTTATGTTGCGGATGTCGAGCAGCGGGGTCCATGCCGATAGTCTCAGCCGCATGGCGGCATGGAATCCCTGGCACCACGGCCGCGCATCAACGTCGCCATTCGGCTTGCGGGCATGGGTGGGCGCGAACCGATGTGGCGCGGTGGAAAGAACGTTACTAATGTCGTTGTGGCGCAGCGCGACGGCCGAAATCGCAGCGAACTCAGGCGTGCCGCCATGGTTGAACGCATCGGCGTCGATGGCGAGTAACGGACAGATCCAGTCGGGCGGACTTATCGACACCGGCCCGGCCACGATCGCGGCGACATAGCCGTCGAGCATAGGAAGACTCGTGGCGATGGGATGCTGCGCGGCGCGAGCCTGCAGCCAAGGCTCAAGTTCGTCGAGCGGCATCGCGGCTGCCGCCATCGATGATGAAGATGATGATGAATGGCGGCGCCGGCTCATGCAGCCTCCCGTGCGCTGAGCTCGCGGGCCTTCCAGTTCCAGGCGAGAAGTTCGCGCAACTGGTGGCTCTTGGTCTGGCCGGAGATGATGCGCTCCAGCACATCGGCCAGATAGACCTGCGGATCGAGTTCATGGAGCTTTGCCGTATTGACCAGCGATGCGAGGATTGCCCAGCTCTCAGCACCGCTCTCGCTGCCGCTGAATAATGAGTTCCGCCTTCCCATCGCAATCGGGCGCATTGAACGCTCGACAGTGTTGCTGTCGACCTCAACGCGGCCGTCGCGGAGAAACAGCGTCAGCCCATCCCAGTGATTGAGCGTATAGTTGATAGCCTCCGCCAGCTTCGACTGGGAGAACAGCTGGTCGAGCATCGAGCTCAGTCGCGCCTTCAGCACCTCCATCAGCGGTGCGGCCCTGGTGCGGCGGGCGGCAAGCCGCTGTTCGGCGCTCGAGCCGCGGATCTCGGCCTCGATGGCGTAGACCGCTTGCAGGCGCTCGATCACTTCGTGAGCGAACGGCGACTGCATCGTCTTGTACACTTCGACGAATTTGCGTCGGGCATGGGCGAGACAAAAAGCGAGCTGGATCGCGCCGCCATGACCGCGGGCAAGCGCTTTGTAGGCGGCATAGCCATCCACCTGCAGAATGCCGGAGAAGCCGGTCAATTGCCCGGCGATCTCCTCGGTGCCGCGGCCATCGGCAAACACATAGGCGACCGCCGGCGGCGATGGGCCGCCCCATGGGCGATCATCCATCGCATGCGCCCAGAACTGGCAGATACGAGTGCGATGTCGTCCGGGATCGAGCACCGGCATCGGCGTCTCGTCGCAGAACAGCCGCGGCGAAGCCTGGATCGTCCGCAGCTGAAGCTCATAAAGGCTCTTGAGCCACCATGCCGCACGCTTCACCCAGCCGGCGAGCGTTGCGCGGTCGAGATGAATGCCCTGGCCAGCCAGGATCTGCACTTGGCGGTACAGCGGCAGATACCAGGCGAACTTCGAGACCACCACGTGAGCCACGAGTGCCGTCGATGCCATTCCGCCTTCAACCAAACGCGGCAGCACCTTCGCCTGGACCACGCCGTCGGTGCAACCGCGGCAGGCGTATTTGGGACGAACCGTGCGTAGTACCCGCAGGATCGCCGGGATCACGTCCAGCACCTCGCTCACATCCTCGCCGATCCTGTGCAGAGCGCCCTGACAGCACGGGCACGCTGTCGTGTCCGGCTCGAGCACCTGCTCGCAGCGCGGCAAATGCTTGGGCAACGCACCGATGTTGCGCCTCGCCTTCTTGCGCGGCTTCCCAGCCGGCTTCGTCGCAGGTAGATCGTCGTTGGCTGACGCAGGTGGTGTGACGCCGGTCGCGAGATCGTCCAGTTCGAGCGCGAGCTGCTCGGCCACGATCGCCACCAGCCGCTCCGAGCGCTTGCCGAAGATCATCTCCTTCAGCGTCTGCATCGCCACACGCAGCTTCTCGTTCTCGGCGTCAAGCGCGAGCACCATCTCGGTCAGAGCCGCTGCGTCGGTCGGAAGAGCTTCGGGGCGAATCGCCATGATCGAACGATATATCCGCGCATCACAGGCTCCAGCAAAATCTTCGCCTCTCAGCCGACAACGGCCGGCTGCTTCACAGGCTTGGGTGAGACACGCGTCCACTCCAGCCCGTCGAGCGAGGGCACATCGAAATATCCCCTCTGGGGAGTCTGACGAATCACCTGCCATCGAAGTTACAGTGTGCGAACCGACGCATCCGCTGTTCGGCCGCACGTTCCGCGTCATTCGCCGCTCGGTTCATCGTGGCGGGGGCTTCCCGCTTTCGTACGAGGTCGAATATCGAGACGGTGCCAGCCTTTTGATTCCGGTCGTGGCGACCGAACCACAGATGTCGATGGAGAATCGAACGAAGCTGAGCGTCGAGGCACTACACGATCTGATCTCTCTGGTTGAGCAGCTCGAACACGATGCCGATCGATCCGAAAGACCTTTGGGCCACGCTGTCAACGGCACTGCAGCGCCAAATCGTCAACGAGGTCGCCGCAGTGCTGGCGGAGGCAAGTCATGAAATCCGAGCTGGTCAAGCCGATACACCTGGCGCGACGCGCGGTCGTGTACATCCGGCAGTCGACGACCCACCAGGTTGTGACCAACCAAGAGAGCCTACGATTGCAATACGCGCTTCGCCAACGCGCCATCGAGCTCGGCTGGCACGAAGCTGGCATCGACGTCATCGACGCTGATCTTGGCATCAGTGGGGCGTCGGCGGCTCAGCGCAGCGGCTTCAAGGAGTTGGTCGGACGTGTTGGTCTTAACGAGGTTGGTCTGATCCTGTCGATCGACGTGACGCGTCTCGCCCGCAACTGCTCGGATTGGTATCCGCTGCTCGATATCTGCGGGCTGCACGGCTGCCTCATCGCCGACCGTGATGGCGTCTATGACCCTGGCAGCGCCAATGGCCGACTGCTGCTCGGCCTAAAGGGGACGATATCGGAGCTCGAGCTCCATACGATACGTAGTCGATTGACGGCTGGTCTTCTTGCCAAGGCGGAGCGCGGTGAGCTTGCGCTCACCTTACCGATCGGCCTTGTCCGCGATCCCTCTGGCGTCGTCGTCAAGGACCCGAACCTGGAGGTGCAGGAACGGCTCGAGCTGCTGTTCGAGACCTTCCTGAAACTGCGCACCGTTGCCAAGGTCATGCGTGAGTTCAACCACCGTGGTCTGGAGCTGCCGCGCCGCAATCGCCACGGGGATCTGCATTGGGCGCGGGCGACGACATCCGCGGTCGCGGCGATTCTGAAGAATCCTGCCTATGCGGGCGCCTTCGTTTACGGACGGACACGACTGCGCAAACCGTCGGACGGAAGATTACCGACGAAGGTGCCGAAGCCGATCGAGCAGTGGCGGATCATCGTCAAGGACCGCTATCCTCCCTATATTGCTTGGCAAAGCTACGAGAAGATCAGGGGCATCGTCATCGACAACCGAGCAGAATACATGCGCAACAAGACCAGGGGGGCTCCACGTGAGGGCGAACTACTGCTGCAAGGCATCGCAAGGTGCGGAAGATGCGGTCACAAGATGTACGCGCGCTACAAGAGACGCGCCGAGTACGTCTGCAATCACCTGCGTTCACATCAGGGGTTGCCGACGTGCCAATACATCCGTGCTCCCCGCGTCGACGCCGCCGTGGCGCAAGCCTTCCTTACAGCGCTGGCGCCGGCCGAGATCGACGCGTTGTCGTGCGCTCGTCGCGCTCAGCAACAGACGTACAAAGCAATACGAAGCAATGCCGAGCAGCAGCTCGAGCGGCGACGCTACGAAGCAGCACTCGCCGAACGTCAGTTCAACCGCGTCGATCCCGACAACCGGCTCGTCGCCGCCGAGCTCGAGCGCCGTTGGGAGGCGGCTCTGAAGGATGCTCGAGCGGCAGAGGAGGCCCTGGCCCGTTTGAAGTCTCCCCAGGCTATCGCTCAGATCACCGTCGGCAACAAGGCGCTGAACGACAAAGTCGTCCGCCTCTCCGGCCGTCTGCCTGAGATCTGGACGGCCCCGAGCACGACCGACGGGAAACGCAAGGCGCTGCTGCGCTGTCTCATTGACAAGGTGATCCTCGACCGCGGCGAGCACGACGCCGTCAGGATGAGGATCGTCTTGGCGCGGCGGAGCCGTCACCGACATCGAGGTAAAGATGCGCGTCAACTCAGTAGCGGATCTCGCCCAAGGCGCGGAGATGCGAGAACGCGTGCTTGAGCTCGCCCGCGCCAAGATGCACGACGACGAGATCGCTGCCATATTGACGAGCGAAGGACAACGGTCACCAAGTTGCCCCGACAAGGTGCTGCCTATCACCGTCCAGCGCATTCGCTTGCACGCCGGCCTCAAGGGGCTTACCGAGCAACGTACACGATGGCGCCATTCAACCGACTTGCTCAGCGCACAGCAACTTGCCGGCGTATTGAACATTCCCGTGAATTGGCTCTACGTTCAGATCAGGCAAGGGCGCCTTTTGATCGATCGTCATCCTTCCGGCGCACATCTGTTCTCCAACACGTCGCGCGTGATTGAGGCTGTTCGAAAACTACGCAATCATGAGCTCAATCATCTCGATCTCAGAATCACTGAGCCTCACGAGGAGGGGCATCAACATGCGTAATCGAGCAGCATCGCGAGCTGCGTCGCACTGAGATGCACCACGCCATCGCGGATCGGCGGCCAGGTGAAGCGCCCCTGGTGCAGCCACTTCGTCACCAGCACCATGCCGCTGCCGTCCCACGCCAGAAGCTTCACTCGGTCCACGCGCTTGCTGCGGAACACAAAGACGTCGCCGCAATACGGGTTCGCACGCAGCGCTTCGCTAACCAGCGCCGACAGCGTGTGCACCGACTTGCGAAAGTCGACCGGCTGTGCCGCCAGCACCACCTTGAGGTCAGACCGTAATGCAATCAACGGATGCCCCGAAGCGCCGATAGCACTGTCGAAAGCGTCGCCAGCTCCACTCCGGGCTCGACCCGGATGCGTGCCCCGCCCACCTCGATCTCAATCATCCCGCCAAGCTTGCCTGGGGGCGATGCCATCTGCGGCAGCACCTTATGCGCGGACGCGAACCGGTCCGGTTCGTCTGCCGTCGCCGGACCGCTCTCGGAAGCGATCCGGACCGGCACGAAGCCTGGCGCCTGAAAGCTCGCTGCCGTCGCGAACTTGCGCCGCCACACCGTCAGCAGCCCACGGACAACGCCATGGCGCCGAGCGACCTCGGAAATATTGGCCCCTTCCTCGAAGCTCTCCGCCACGATCTGGGCCTTCTCTTCCGCCGTCCAGTGCCGTCGCCGACGCTGCCCCGTGATCACCTCGATCCGACGATAGGAGCCGCCTTCCTGCCTGGCATCAAGCATGGCTTCATGCATGGCATCTGCCATAGCCCACCTCCAAAAAAACAGGTCATACCAGGCTGTATCGCAGCTCATTCGCGCGATGCCCAGGTGGGGGGCTCATGCCGATTACTTTCAAACGAGCGTGGGGTAATATTGGGTCAGATGCATCACTCGGCTGACTCAGATCGAATTGAGCTCGACTGGACCGGCTGTTCGGCTGTTGCCTATTCCAGGCCGGGTGTCGCGGCGTTTGAATCGCAGGTCGGCTGACATGAGCCTTGGCAGGGAATTCCCGAGACGACGTGACGGCTCGAACGTCCCGTTCTGTCCAGCTTTGGCCACCAGATTCGCTGGCCGGGTTGGCAATGGCTTGGTTCGTCTCACTTGCAGACATTCCGCAACCGGCATTCTTAGACCGGCAGACGCGCGGGCTGAGCATCCGCCTTGCCTATGTCTGACAAGCGCAGGGGGTCAGATCGACCACGACGTCGGTTGTAGAGATGACGCCTCTGCGATGCGTAATCGCCAGCACGGTCACATCTTCCGCTAGGCTGCGAATATGGTCCATGATGTCCCGCTCGGTTCGCTCGTCAAGGGCGGAGCTGGCCTCGTCGAGAAGAAGGATCGCCGGCTCGCCATAGAGCGCACGGGCAATAGCAATACGCTGGCGCTCCCCGCCTGAAAGCTTCAAACCGCGTTCTCCAACGGTTGTTTCAAATCCTTCCGGCTGCGCCTCGATGAACGGGAGAATAGCGGCTTTTTCCGACGCGGTGCGAAGGCGTCCCTCATCGCGGGGCCGACCTAGCAGAATGTTGTCGGCCAGCGACACATTGAGCAACGTCACGTCCTGCGGCACGACAGCAACTGCAGCATACCAATCCGTGCGATCGATACCCGTTATATCGGTTCCATCGACCAGAATACGGCCGCAGTCCGGCTCGATTGATTTCAGGACGAGCCTAAAGATTGTCGACTTCCCCGATCCCGTTTCGCCGACCAAAAAAGTAATCCCGCCGCGTCCAGCCAAAAACGAGACGTTCGTAACGCCACGACCGTTTTCGTAGGCATAACCAACGTCCTCGAAAGATAGTTGGCCGGCGGAGGGCGTGAAATCATGAGTATGGGACGTTCGCCGCTCTTCTGGTGCGCCCCACAGTCTGGTGAGAGGAATGAGGTCGGCGCGCGACCTCGATGCGTCCGAGATCGCGCGCGCGACCATCTCGAAGGGCATACTGAGTTGGAGTATAAGCGTGTTGAACAGCACAATGTCGCCGATCGTGACCATGCCAGCCTGGTAGTCGGGAACCAGAAGGAGAAGAGTGACGGCAAATTGTAACGCGACGGCTAAGCCGAGCACGGCGATGTAGGGCAGTCGTTGAAGCACGTAGGCTCGACAGTTATCCCGCACCTCCCGCGCTTTCACCGTAAAGCGCTGGCTCATCCAGGCATGACTGCCAAAATGGCGCAACGTGTCCATGGCATTCATGACGTTGCCGACGAAACGCGCATTCTCTTGTCCGGCGTCGACGGCCCGGTCCAGAAATACGCGCGCCCGACGCGTCGAACTCCAGGTCAATGTAATCGCGGCAGCCCCATAGGCGACGACGATTGCGGCGATCTGAATATTGACGAGCGCACCTAGAGTAGCGATCGTAAGCAAAAGCTGCGTTGCAGCAGGGAAGAAGATCGTAGTTCCAAGCTGGACCATCGTGATCAACGCGCTGCGGCCGCGCGCGGCCGCACTCTGTATTTCCACGGGATTGTGCTCAAGGAAAAAGGCTGCGGTTTTTCTCAGGATTCGATCGAAAAAGCGAGTTGCAGCGATGAAGCCTAGGTTTTCTGCTGTCATAAAGGAAAGATACTGCAGCATACGCTGAAATGCGGAAGCAATGCCAAGCAGGACCGCATAGCCAGCGAGTCCCCAGGCGAGCACCGACGCGCCTTCACTGCGCGGCAGACGATCAATCAGAGACGAAAATACATAGGGGGCTACGACGCTGCTCGCGCTTGAGATCAGCACCACCGTGGCAACGACGAGAAGCAGGCACCGATCGGACCGCCAGTACGCATGCAAGATTTCGGAAATCGGCGACAACGCTGTGTACTTTGACATATCTGCGACACATCGAGGGAACGGCGCGCTTTGCTTTGCGCAGAGAGCGGCATGGCCTTGTCGCACGGTCTAGATTTCAAACGAACTCGCGTAAAGATGCTCGATGGCTGGCTCACCGAAATTTGCTATCGCTAACCGCCAGTGGACTTCAAATGAGCTCTGTCCAGCGCTGTCATGCAACCCCGCCAGTCTTGGTAGGTTGTCGCCCGGCGTCTCACATGAAATACGTCGTGTTGTGGCCGACAACTGACGCGCCACACTACCCGGCTTCTTACTGAAGCATAGGATGCCGAGACGACAAGAACCCGCTCCGTAAGGAACACGACATGAAGTGTGCAACTGCAGACACACGCAAACGGCCCGCGTCCGATGCAACTGAACTTCCTCTACCGGTTCTGCCGCCCCCTACTATTTAAGACACCAAAGGAACCTCTACCTAACGATAGTGCCACGGAGGGCTGGCTTTAAGATTGATTGCATCATTCTTCACGCTCTGTTGCCGCCCCTCACGCGAGGGGCGGCTCGAGTTTGTATCAAGAACAATGCTCAAGGCTACTCTGAGAATAGGTGATCTGAAAACCTTCGATCCTGCCGTCAGAGACTGCTCAATAGCAATTGGTGAAAGCTACATCCGGCCATTCCAGCATAAGAGCCTTGAGAGCTTGTTGCTAAAGAACTCCGACCAATGGTTCTTCGTCATACGGGAGCGTCAACGAGTAGCAGACGAGTTCGGCACCAACCCCATCGCCACAGCTAACGCTTCTGCGGATCAGCTTCGTCAGAGCTACCAACAATGCATGCACTGGCCGCTCGATTTTGTCGTGATCGAGGCCGCCCGCCGAGGTCCGCGCCTGCAGGTACGAGCTGGCCATATCGGCAGCCTGCCGATCTACTTCCACGTGGAGGAACGCACCCGTACGGTTACACTATCCTGGGATTTCGTCGATTTTTTGGGTACATCGCGAGCGATTGATGCAGAGATCATAGCTCATCACCTGTCGATGAGAACGTTTTACTCTGCGCGGCAGCCCTGCGCGGGGATTAACTTACCGACTGCCGGCGCAACCTTGTACGTCGACAGGTCGGAAACTTCTTTTGAGTACGGCTCATTAGATCCGTTCACTAGGCCGTGTACCTATAAAACTTGGCGGCTCATGTGACTGGTGACTACGTCCGCTTTGCTCCAATAGCGACCAAGTTCGTGCGGCAGCACAATATGTCGCGATGGCCAGAAGGAGACATTGCCGGCGGTCAGACTAGTGGGCGTCCGGAGTGTTGGCTCGTTCCGGCTGTGTGACAAATCTTCCCGCACCGCTCCATTGTTCCTAACTTAGCAAGATCAAACTCTCGCCAACTGGAGCGCGGCCTCAACGCCGCCTTCCAGGATCTGCTCTGCCTGGATGGTGTCGGGGACGGCCCGCGCGAACTGGAGAGTGCCCACCATGAGACCGAAGATGGCGGTCGCACGGCGGCGGCTCGCTGCAGAGTCGGCACCCGGAAGTAGTGCAGCCAGCGACGAAACGTAGCTTCGCAGCGCTTTCTCGTAGTCCTGCCGAGTGGACAGGGGCTGGCGTGCGATTTCCGGGAGCAACGCCGCCGAAGGGCACCCGTCCGCCGGGTCTTCGAGGTGAGCGCGGTTGAGGTATCTCCGGATCGCCCCCTCGAGGGACAGGCCCGGCCGCTGTTCCTCATCGAGGCGATGTTGTTGGTCGCTAAGCGCGCTCGCCAGCGCCTCGCGAACGAGTGCGTTTTTGGACCCGAAGTGCGGAGAGAATGCGCCCTTAGTCAGACCGGCCTCGCCCATGATCCCGGCGATCCCGGCGGCGGAGATACCGTCTTGGCGTATGCACTTCGAGGCTACATCGATGATGTGTCGTCGCGTCGCGGCCTTGTGTCCTTTCTCGAAACGCATCTCCACTCCTTCGATATCCGTTAAGCTGCGGCCGCTTCCAATAGGGCCTGGAGGTCGCGATCACGTTGCTGGGCAACTGCATTCACATGTTCGCTGCCAAACTGACTGAACAGGGATGCCGGCCGATCATATCCACACGCGACACCGCCATCTTCATCCTCGCGCAGAAGGACGCGGATGGGTGCGTACAGCCCCGCCGACAATCGATGGCGGGTCATCTTGGACGCGGTGAGCGGATTTCCGATATCAAACTGGATGGATCGTCGTGTCAGCTGAGCAACAGCTAGGAGCGCGCCGTGGTCACCCTGCCCGAAAATGGTGAGCGGCGAAGATGCCTCCAACTCTCGAAGGGCGCGCTCACTTTCGCCGTATCGCAGGAGAGTGAATATCCCGTCATCGATGCGCCGCGCCAAGGTCGCGAGCTTGGCTCGAACGTCCTCGAAGGGCTGTGTTGAGCGGATGGTAACGTACTCGACCGGAATGGCACGCGTTGAGTGCAGTGCATTGGACATCTGGTGATCCTCTAATCTTTTGTCGCTGTCTGCAGGCCCCCTTCGCGACGCGAAGCAACCACGACACTAGGTTGAACCGGACTTGGCACCCAAGATGCCTTCGATACCGCGGGCAAGGTTTAGAAGCCGCTGATCACTTCCTAGAGGGCCATCCAGTTCGAGCCCGATCGGCAACCCCGCGCGAGACAGGCCGACAGGAAGGCTGATACCGGGCAGTCCCACGCTGCTTGCCGACACCGTGTGGTTCGCCAGAGCGAGGTAGCTGACGTCCTGCCCCGCGATGTGGACGGTCGCCTGCTCCCCGATCGAAGGCGCCGTGCAGGGCGTGGTCGGTTGCAGAATGACCCACGCCCCATGAGCGACGAACGCCGTGTTGAGGCGACGCTGGATTTCCGGCCGGCTCACGTTGAGCGCCATCTGATAGGCCTCTGCCGAGGTAGCACCTGCACCACCTGGCAATACGATGTGCTCCCACGCCTGCCGAAGCTGAGGCTTAAGGCTTTCGTAAATGGCCTCAAACGCGGTCGGAATCGCGTGGCGCCGAAGAAACTCCGAAATCGCGCCCATCGTCTCATGAGCGAAGATGCCCCATGTTGCCGTTTGGACGAGGGAATTGAAGTCGCGGCCAAGGTCCATTTCCACGACCTCGGCGCCGGCGTCCTGCAGTTGCCGCACCACCGCACGGAATCGGGACTCGACTTCGGGGTCAACCAGATCCAGGAACTGTCGCGGGGCGAAGGCGAGCCGGGCTCCCTTTAAGCCGTAGTCGCCGTCGGAGGACTCCGCAGCCTGTTCGCCAGTCACGACGTGGTCAACCAGAATGCAGTCCTCAACGCTTCGGGCAAACACGCCCGTCGTGTCGAGTGTATGGGAGATCGGAGCAACGCCGTTGCGCGGCCAACGCCCGGTGGTTGGCTTGAAGCCCACGACTCCACAGAACGATGCGGGTACCCGGATGGACCCAACGGTGTCACCGCCCAAGGACGCGGGAACCAGTCCAGCAGCCACGGATGCGGCGGAGCCGCTTGAGGAGCCGCCTGACATGTGATCCCGCGCGTGCGGATTCTTCACCTGACCATAACGTGCGTTGTGACCGGTCAAGCCGTAAGACATCTCGACAAGGTTGTTCTTGCCGAAAATCAACGCGCCCGCCTTCTTAATTGCCCGGACAGCGTCGGCATCTTCGCGCGGCACAAAATGAGCCAGACCTTCGATTCCCAGACTGGTGGGTAGCCCTTTCGTCAAATAACTGTCCTTCACCCCAAGCGGCATGCCAAGGAGCGGGGCCGCCGATCCGGCCGCACGCAACTTGTCTGCGGCCCTCGCGGCCGCCAGCACCTCCGCCTCATCGATGGTGATGAAGGCGTTCAGTTCGGCAAGCGCTCGGGCGCGCTGTAAAAGAGCCGCCGTGTAGGCCTCGGAGGTGATGTCGCCGTTGCGAACCGCTGCTGCAGCGGTTGCGAGCCCAAACGAGCTGACATCTGCGGTTTGTCGCGATGAGGCAGTTGTCTTGTCGTCCACGAAATCCTCGCCAGGAGCTGTTTGGCGGCACCCGGCCGCCACCTAACGGTGGTCCAGCTCAATGCCATTACGGTCATAATATTAAATTACAATCGTAATTCAATCGGGGTGGCGACCTGCTGGGGACACATGCGCGTGAAGTGCCGATGGACGGTTGCGAGCAATGATTGGTTCAGCGACTTCTGCAATGGGTCATTTTCGACGGTTTCTGCGGAGATAGTCGGCTGGCTGACGTCCGCTTCCCCGTAAGCGTGCCGCGCGGCGAACAGGATGGAAGTGGAGCGTCGACCATGATGAGAGGGCTACGCCGGGCTCGTGACGCAGGGAGGGCGTAGCCCGACCGGAGTTACGAGCCCGGCGTCGGCGCGATCCACAGCGGACCGCGCCGACTGGTGATCGCGGCCGGCTGGTTATGCAAGTGGTTCTTCCGCCAAGAGGAATCACTCGCGTGCCAGGCCGACACATTACCGATCACCAAATGAGGCTCTACATGAAGTACCGTCAGACCGATAGCCCGCCCGTGGCCGCCGCCAAGGCGTCGTTCAGCACCTCGACCGCTTACCGGATCGAGCAGGATCGACGCCTTCCGTCGCAGAAGAAGGCTCCTCGCGGCCGTCGCCGGCCAGATCCCTTGGCCCGCGTATTTGAGACAGAGATCGTGCCGATGCTGAAGGCCGCCCCCGGTGTGCGGCCGGTCACGATCTTCGAGGAGTTGCTCCGACGCCATCCTGAGCTCGGCGCCGGCATCCGTCGCACGCTGGAGCGCCGGATCCGGGCCTGGCGGGCGATCCACGGCGAGGAGCAGGAGGTCATCTTCCGGCAGACCCACGAACCCGGTCAGCGCGGCCTGTCCGACTTCACCGACATGGGCGAATTGGGTGTCACGATCGCGGGCGTGCCGCTCGACCATCGTCTCTATCACTTCCGGCTGGCCTATTCCGGGTTTGAGCACGCCCATGTCGTGCTCGGCGGTGAGAGCTTCATCGCTCTGGCCGAAGGCCTGCAGAATGCCTTGTGGTCACTCGGTGGAGCGCCACGGGAGCATCGCACCGACAGCCTGTCGGCCGCCTTTTGCAATCTCGACCGCGACGCCAAAGACGATCTGACGCGGCGATACGAAGACCTCTGTGCCCATTACGGCATGCGCCCCTCCCGCAACAATCGTGGCATCGCCCACGAGAACGGGGCGATCGAGAGTTCGCATGGCCATCTCAAGCGGGCGGTCGGCGACGCGCTGTTGCTGCGTGGCACCGCCGACTTCGACGATCTCGCTGCCTATCGTGGCTTCATCGATGAGATCGTCAGCCGCCGCAATGCCCGCAACGCCAAGCGGATCGACAGCGAACGTACCGCACTTCAGGATCTGCCGGACCGCCGCACGTCGGACTATGAAGAGGTGATCGTCCACGTGACATCGTCCGGCGGCTTCACCTTGCGCAAGGTGTTCTACACGGTGCCGTCGCGCTTGATCGGCCATCGGCTGCGGGTGCGCCTGTATGACGATCACCTCGACGTGTTTGTCGGCGGCACGCATCTCCTCACCTTGCCGCGCGGGCGGCCGCATCCCAATGGCAAGCACGATCAGGTCGTCGATTATCGGCACGTGATCCATTCCTTGCGGCGCAAGCCGATGGCGCTCCTCAACCTGGTCTACCGCGACCAGCTGTTCCCCCGGGAAGCTTACCGCCGAGCCTTCGACGTCTTGCGCAAACGCTTACCGGACAAGAAGGCCTGCCGGATCATGGTCGATCTCCTCGCACTCGCCCATGAGCGCGGTTGCGAGGCCGAACTCGCCGATCAGCTCACGGCCGACCTGAACGACGGCCGGCTGCCCGACCTCAACCGGCTACGTACTCACTTCGCCCCGGATCCCGCCCAGATGCCGAACGTCGTGGTGCGCCTCGCACCGCTCGCCACCTATGAATGCCTCATCGGTACTGCCGAGATCGGAGGTGCCGCATGAGCACAACCAACGTAGTCGACACCGCGCGCCTCAATCTGTTGCTCAACGAGCTGCGGCTGCCCGCCATCAAGGTGCTGTGGCCGCAATTTGCCGAGCAGTCCGATAAGGAAGGCTGGCCGGCGGCGCGCTTCCTCGCCACCATTGCAGAGCACGAGATCGCTGAACGCAGCCGTCGCCGCATCGAGCGCCATCTCGTCGAGGCGCGGCTGCCCACCGGAAAGACCTTTGACAGCTTCGACTTCGAAGCCGTACCGATGATCTCCAAGGCGCAAATGACCGCGCTCGCCGCCGGCGACGGCTGGTTGAACAAGGGCGCCAATCTGCTGCTGTTTGGTCCGCCCGGTGGCGGCAAGAGTCACTTGGCAGCAGCAATCGGCTTGGCTCTCATCGAGAACGGATGGCGCGTCCTCTTCACCCGCACCACCGATCTCGTGCAGAAGCTCCAGGTGGCGCGCCGCGAACTCAACCTCGAGGGTGCCATCAACCGCCTCGATCGCTTCGATCTCGTTATCCTTGACGATCTTGCCTATGTCACCAAGGACCAGGCCGAGACCAGTGTGCTGTTCGAGCTCATCAGCGCACGCTACGAGCGACGCTCTTTGCTGATCACCGCCAATCAGCCCTTTGGAGAATGGAACAAGGTCTTTCCGGACCCAGCTATGACCCTCGCGGCGATCGATCGCCTTGTTCACCACGCCACCATCGTCGAGATGAACGTCGAGAGCTATCGCAGGCGGACTGCCCTCGAGCGAAAGCGTGGTCCAGGGCGGCCACCGGAGCACGCGACACAAAAAACGCTCGCTTGATTGACGCTCCGCGACAATCAAAGCAAACAAAACTCTTGCGCGCGACAATCATCGCGGCGATCATCATCGCGCCGCGACACTGACTCGCCATCCTGATCGCCGCGCTCTTCCGACCCAGATCGTCGCGCTATACGTAAGCGTCCAACCGGGGCCTGCCCGGAAGCGTCGCGTCAGGCCAGACCCCCTGTGATTCAAACTCCCAAACTGGGGGCTGGAATCATGCGCTACGAACTCGCCGATCATGAATGGATTGCCATCAAGCCGATGCTGCCGAACAAGCCGCGCGGCGTTCCTCGGGTTAACGACCGTCGTGTCCTCAATGGCATCTTCTGGGTCTTGCGTTCCGGAGCACCTTGGCGCGATTTGCCGGCGGCGTTCGGTCCTTACACCACTTGCTACAACCGCTTCGTTAGGTGGCGGCGAGCTGACGTCTGGAGCCGCATCATGGACGCACTTGCGGCTGCCCATGATGCCGCTGTCCAAATGATCGACAACTCGATTGTCCGCGGCATCAACATGGGGCCTGCATCACAAGGAACGAGCGCCTATCGATGGGAAGGTCGCGCGGCGGCTTGACGAGCAAAATCCACGCGGTGGTCGATAGCAATGGTTTGCCGGTACGGTTGACGTTGAGCCCCGGCGAGGCCCACGACGTTCGACTTGCAGGACAACTGCTCTCTCATCTGAAGTTCGGGTCAATGTTGCTTGCCGACCGTGGCTATGACGCCGACTGGATAAGAGAGCTTGCCATGAAAAAGGGGTCGTGGGCCAACATCCCGCCGAAACGCAATCGCAGCGATCCGATCTGCTTCAGCTCCTATCTCTACCGCGCTCGCGACTAGGTCGAACGGCTCTTCAACAGGATCAACCAATGTCGTCGTGTGGCGACGCGTTACGACAGGCTTGCGGGAAACTACCTTGCCTTCGTCCAACTCGCCTCTATCCGCCTATGGCTGGCTGCGCGTTATGAGTGCACGCCCTAACGAGCTCTCTGGGCCGGAGCAGAGCAATGGTCTCCTTGAGTTTGCGGATACTTTGCAGGACGTTGTGCTCTCGCGGCCAACGGGCATTTGTGCAAGCGCTGTGGAGCTGAGCGGAAGTATGGATTCGGCTTCGGTCGCGATTGCTGTTGGCAAAAGCGTGAAAACCGTAAGGTGTGGCGGCATCCTGTTGGGCGACGGGAGCAGCCCCAGGCAGTCTGATCGGCGAGCGCGCATTCTGAGCGCACTGAATTGCCGCGATCACCCCCTTGAAATGCATACCCACATGCCGGCGATTGATCTGGATCTTGCCCCAGAACGACGCCTGCCACTCACTTCAGAGTATTGCCTGGAGGCATTTGAGGCGCTCTGCGACAGCTTTCGCGCGGACGGCTACGAAATCGTCTGGTCCGGCATAGGCGGCGACAAGCTTTGCGCTTGCTCCACCGCCGAGGAGGGCGGCTCAAGATCTTCGTCTTCACGTCACCTGGAGATCGCCGTTGAACTTGCAGACGGCCTGTTGACAAATCGCGCGCTCGACGCCGCTCATTCATCCTTCCTTTTCAGCGCGCCGCTTAGCGCGACCGTATCCACATTTCTGCTCGCAAGCCTTTGTCATGCTCGTCCACTCGCAAGGCGAGGACTTTGGCCCGTTCGCCCGCTAGGCGATCCGAGATTGATTAATACTGCAGCGAAGCTTCCGCTTGCACTTCGCGCGGGCAAGGAAATATTCCGTTCCTACCTGCGTAATCGGCTGCGCTGCGATGTGTTTCCGCACGGTTATGCAAAGGAGACTTTCGCGCTTGTGTTACCAAAGGCGATTGCGGCTCGTGCAGACACGATTTCATCGCAGCTTTCCTCTTGCGCCCTGGCCGACTTCGGCTTGGTTTCGCGAGAGTCCGTTATGGCGCTCTTGAATAGGGTATTAACAACGCAAGTTGCTGCAACCAGCGCCTTGGTTCGCTTCCTGTGGGCGGAACGCTTCGTTCGGCAACTATGTTGAGAGCTTCACCATCAACAACCACCGGTTAGAACACCTGCTACATCAAAGAAAGGTTGAGAATTGGACGTTCTCGCCCATCGGCACGATGGAGCTAGACTGTGTCGGCGTGTATCGCGGGGCTATCGGCAGAGAACGCGACACTGGACGTTATCGTTTACCCCTGTCGTTGCATGCCGTTTAGCCCTTTTTCCGTTAGATAGATTCGTCTTTTGGAGGCGGGTCGCTCGCGAAGGGAGGCGCCGTCTGGCGCGCACTCTGTCACGCATCCCGGCAAGCCATAAGGATATGGACAGGGCTCTTCGGCCTGCACTTACCGTTAGATCACCAGAAGAACTCTCCTGGTGAACGCATTGGAATGGCTTTCGTCGGACCTATGACTACTAACGGTTGACGGAGCTGCGATACCCCGCGCGGTCGCTAGGCCTTTCCATATCGAGAGCCGAGATCTCAATTTAATCAACGATTGCTATCGTTTTAGATTCTCGTCCCGCGCTCGGATGATAACGTGCAGCTCCGCGGAGTGCTTTTGCATGATCATTGATGGCCACTCTGTGCTGGAACATCCTCATCCGTTCCTTGCGATCATGCTCCAGCGGCGGAACCGGAACGGCTTCAGAGGCGGCGCGCAAATTTCTTTACGCAAGAGGACGCGGCCGCTGTTCCCACGAGCGGCCGCGCCGCGAGGCCTCGATCCTCATTTTCTGCTTGGTTTGTATCCGGTGGTTAGTGCTGTACGCACGCCGGATCGGTCAAACAAAAAAACAGATCGCAGATACCATTCAACGGGTCGTCCGCGCATTGAGGATATGACGTGTCGGCGACCTGCACCTTGGCAGCGACGGGTTGAGCGGCGGCTTCAGCAACACAGGCCGGCACTGCCGCCGTTGCAAGCGCGGCGGCGCTCGCAGTCACAAACAGCAATTTTTTCATTCCAGAGTCGCTCCCTTAAGATCGGCCCCAAGCCGTCCTCATGGATATATGACGTTGCCACAAGTGGTAAAATTGATTTTCTTGATCAGGCCTATCTACGGGATGGATGAGTTCGGACATCTTTGCGGGCTCGGTTATGAGTTGCTCGGAGAAGCCGTTTATGGTCGGCTTCTCGCCGGCCTCTAAGCGGTCCGCATTGATCTGAGCAATCGGACAACGCGGTAACTGCATCGTCTCGGCCCAATGACTTGCACGGCTTGGAGGCTGGACGCGTGCTGCCCGAGGCGGTGAGTCACATTCCTGATGAGTGCACAAGCGAACTCATTATGACGGATGCGACGACTGCGCGATCGCTGAAATTCCATTCGTTTGTTCGGCTGCGCTAGAGGCTACACCGCATGGCTTCGGCCCGTTCAAGTACGGCGGCATACTGCTAATTCAGCGAGACTGCATTCCTGACCAGAACTTGCCACCGAGGGCGATATTGTTGCTGAGCGCGCGGCCGACTTCGTCGCGCAGCGACGGCGGCACTGACTGCAACCATCACCTCAGACTTGCTCGAAGGTCCCGATCGCGGCTGCCCTTACAAAATCCACACGGTACTCACTGCCAACGAGAAGAATCATGGCCCAAACGAATTATCACCGAGGCGATAGCTTCTGCAGACGTAGAAGCACCAAATGACCATTCTCGGATATGCCGCGTTAGCATCCAGGATCGACATCTCATCCGCTAGTTCAACTCCTAAAGGCAGCCGGCGACCGCGATCTACCGCGAGATGATCAGCGGTGCCGCGCCGATCGGCCACAACTCACCACGTTGATGGTAGCGCCTCCACCCCGGCGACGTGGTGCTGGTGACGAGGCTGGACCGGCTCGGCCGCAGCACCCGCCAGCTAAATGAGCTTGATCGAGCGCATCGGCAAGACTGGTGCTGCATTCCGCTCGCTCGGCGATAGCGCTGGTCATTCGCACATCGCCTAGGGAGCGACGCGGTTGCGACTGTCTTGCCGTCAGCTGAGAGCAATGTTGAAGCATTGTCGAGGGATGCTCGACGCCGGCCTTGCGCAACGACGCAGCTTACCGCAATCGCCTCGATCGGCGTCTCGCTGCCTGCCAGGGGTCCGACGATGCGTACCCACTGGCGGCGCGAGCAACTCGCTGCAGAGCGATGAATTGCCTATGTCGGCAACAACAACCGAAGCGATCGCAGGGTTCTAGCCCAGCGCGCGATCGGTCACAGTCGGGTTGCGTCTCATACCCGCGTAAGCTTAACGAACCCTCCTTCGGCCAACTCGGCTTGGTAGGTTCTTCCGTTAAGCTGGATTGTTTTGGGGGTGTTTGCGGTCGGCATGAAACCTTCTTCGCGCAACTTATCCATGAGAGCAGGTGTCGCCCATTGGCGTGGTAGCGGCGTTCCGAAGCGCCGGTTCTCCGTGAATAAGGCTCCGAAGTCTCGCCCGGCCTGCCCCAACCCCACTTGGTCCTCCGCAGGGTTATGAACAAGACGAACGCAATTGGAACCATCGAAACCGGCCGTGTAGCGGTGACCTTGGATTCACAGGTCATCGTCGGCTGGTCCGAATCCGGCAGGAGACCACGATGGAACAGCCGTTCGACCATTGAATCAGGTGCGATTTGCGAACCGTGGGAAAATCTTTGAGGAGCGGGTCCAGGCGATGCGGCAGACGCCGAGTACAGATCTTGCAGCGCAGATCTGCATGTCAATCTCTGCGCGCGATCCGTCGTTTCTGCCTCAACTTCGACGGGTTACCAACCAGAATGAGCGGGATAGCCCGGCCAGCGCGACAAAGAACAAACGAGAGCGCGGCCTACGTGAGAATCCGGCAAGCGAGAAACGAACTATTCACCCGATCGAGAGTGCAGAACGAACAGGTCCCAGCACCTTCTGGGGGCCATGGAGGCCGATGCTGGGACCGTCGTGGCCACATCCGGGGGTAGCAAACGGACAGGCCCACCTTATTGTGCATCGTCAATTCGATTCGTCAAACCGGCCCACGGTGTGCGTTCTCGCGGAACGCCGATCACTCGGAAATCGCTTGAGATTCACCGGCTTCAGCCAGCCGAACCACTACTCAGCGCAGCCCAAGCGGCACTTCCTCGCCAGATACGCGCACTACATCCCGTGTCGAGCGAGTTGCATCGAGCCGAACTCCGCCTCAAGACGGGGATACCATGGCTGGCCGCCACCTCTGCTGAACAAGGACTTGCAGAACGCCGGCGCAAGCCTGCCGCGGTGGATCAACACGTCTTCGTGTCCCATTGCAGCTCGAGCATTCTGCCAGAGCCGATTGTAGCCGCGCTGTTCATTGGACTTCACGTGGCAAGCAGCGAACTCGGCGCCATCCAGCGTCGCCAATTGCGAGACATATACCGGCCTCTTCGTATGGATGTGCACCCACACCGGATCCGGCATCGCACCATTGCTCAGTGCCCTGGGCTGCAGCTTGATCTCGAACAGCGTGCCTGGCTCCCCCTTCAACGCACGCGGCGGATCGGCAGACGTCAACTCATCGGCCGCCCGCAGGTATTCAAGGTACTTCTGCGACGGAAAGGCGTACGTCTTCATGCAATCCATCGTGATCGCAGCCTTCCGCGCGTTCAAAGAATTTGCCTGTCCCTGCACCTCGGACCACATCGCCTTGAGCCGGACTATTTTTTCGTGCACTTCAGGCACCTGCGCAGGCGTAAGCAGGCCACGTCGGCGAGGTTCCTCTAGCGCCGCTACACAGGCCTCGATCTCGGCGGCTTGCGTCTGAAGGCGCTTAACGACGAGATCCACGATGTGGCCGGCATCCTCGGGCTTCATTTGGCGCGTTTGCGAGACGGCGCTTTGCTGCGCTGGAAGATCGAACTGCAGCAGCTCGTCCAATCTATTGAGCAATCCGTTCAGCGCTTTCCTGGAGGGCGGAGCACGCCACATTTCCTGGCCGGCCGTTGACGATGATTCCTTTGCGCGTGCCGCCTCTTCCGGGGTCGCAAGCTTCTTGGTGCCCAGATCCGAGAGAACGATGACCTTACCTGTCGGAGCCGAAGCAGCGTCGGGCCTGGCGACCTGCGCCTCGCGTAGACCGGCCGCCGAACTCCCCTCACCTGCCGCCGGTGTGCGCTTGCTTTTTCCCTTCTTGCGCGCAGCCTGGCCCTCAGACACTGCGCCGGTATTTTCCGGTATCCAGTTGGCGGGCGGCTCGATCACGGCGGGTGTCTTTGGCTGCACCGCCAAAAACCGCGTGACGTCGTTTGCGGTGACCCAGGCAGCTTCCTCGATCTGGTCCAACAGGTCCAATGGAGTGTCCGCCCCCATTCCAGCATCCCTCAGCCCAGCGACGATGCCGTGCACCCCCGACGCAAATTCAGAAAGCCGTTCCATGACCCCTTCCAAAACGGTGCTGTGCTCCGCGTCGAGCGCCGCTCCGCGGTTGTACAGAACGGCTTCGCCCGTCGACGCGAATGCCGGAACAACATCGTTGATGAAGGTCCCGAGCAGACGCATCCGCCCGTCCTCACCGATGAGGGCGTTACTCAGCGCTGGTTCGAGCGTGCTCGCCCGCGATTCGATCAGGAGCCGCGCGAGAGCGATCCGCGATTGCAGATACGTGCACTTCGTAAAAAGTGCCCAGCCGGTATGCAGGCGTAGCATCTCGGGCGTGGACCCCGGCAAGCTGGCGGTGGCCACGCAGACGGACTGCATCCGTTCCGAGCGCAATGCCTTCTTTCCCCACCACTCCATGCAGGCCATGTAGTGCTTCGCCACGGTCGACACCGCTCGGCTTAGCTGGGCGGGCGCAGCGTTGGCTTTGCGCAGCTGCTCGAGCACGGCTGCGGCTTTCTCTCTACCGGCCTCCAGGTCGTAGACAATCGAGGTAGCCACGGCGTTGCATTGGTCCCCCGCAGCAAGAGTCTCGACTCTGACTCCGCAAGCCTGATCGTCGGAAAGAAGGCTGCGTGCCACGTCGGGAGGGAAGCTCGCATAATAGTCCAGAACTTCCGAGCCCGCCTTGACGACTTGATCAATCAGGTCCTGCGCCTCCGACCGGTTCCGCGCTTGGCCGGCCGCCGTTTTAGAAGCACCAACAAAGGCCACAAGTAGGCCGCGCATTTTTTTCTGCGCTGCTCTGACCTCGTCTCTCGTCGGGACAGCCACATCCGAAGCCGGCGGCTCGCCGACGAGCGGCGCCATTCCATCTTGAGACCTGGAGTGCATCCGCTCCACGACGGAATCGAACGATTGCCTGGCTTCTCCGGAGACCGGTCCAGGCTCCCCGCCCGATCCCCACATGCTATCAGCTTCTGCAGGCTCAACGTGCGATTTGCCAGCTCGGCCAATGCCCGTCATATCCAATCTCCGATCGAATCGAGAATGCGCAGCCTGTCTGATTAGACAGCTTGGCTGACGGGCAGCTGACGAACAGCTCTTTCCGGGCTACACAGAAAATGGCCGGATCACCGTGGGCTCCGGTTCATCGAGGCTGCCAGTGCTGCAACAGGCAGCGATGCAGCGGATGAGCGCATCAAATCGGGGATCATCCGCTGCAGTGCATGACCGCACCGTAACGTTGCTTCGGCGTGATCCCGCCAAAATCCATACTGACAAGCCGCGGCAGATGCGACGGGGCAAGACACTATCCAGCGTCGCGTTCGTCTGCACGGACTTGGCGGGCTATCTCGAATAGCGGAGAGCCGCCACGAGAATGCCAGCATCTTGAAACGGCTTGATCATTGCGGCGAGGTGCATCCCCCGACTTTGTCGAGGGGGAGAGACCTTCGGCCGCCGTACGTCCCATCATCGAGGAGGAGATACGAGTCTTAAATCCAAGAACCTGCACACCCACGGTCGCACACAATTTAAATAGGTCTAAATCTTCGATCAAAATCGCATTATCTGTATTCACCTTCGGATCGAGCAGAACCCATATTGAGGGACTCCTTCGCAGCTCCCGCCCATCCGAGCCCGTTGAGCAACGCTCATAAAAAAATGGCAACGACCGTGCCAAGCGCACCGAGCGTCAACCCGACCAGCGAACCGGCCGTCGGCACATCACGAAAAAGTATAAAGGCGAGAACTGGCTCCACGACCAGAATAGCTCCGACTGAAATCGCGACAATGATCCAGATATTCTTGAGATGCATGTAGCCCAGCGCGTATCCGAAGACGAGCAGGACGCCACCGACGGATATCAGCACAAACATCGGCAGGAGCATTGTGACATCCCCGCCGGCCTTGCCAAACTGCCTTGAGGCAATCAACTCCGCGATTATCGAAAGCGCTTCTCCAACGAAAATCGCGGCCACTGCTACAATCTTCACTGTCAAGCTCATCGGCCCTTGATTCCAACTATCCAAGTCAGCGCCGCAGATGAACACTCGGAGGTATCGGTGATCTTGCCTCTTGGAGGTGCCAGTGGATTATGCGTCGCTACTTATCGCTGCTCGCAGGCGTCTCAAAGCCTGCCCAATTGCAGACCGGATCTCAACATGCAGCGATTGTTTCGCGCCGACCAAGCCGCACCCCGGGGCCGGTCGCCAGATTCGAGGGATCGAAGCCTAGGCTGCAATCCGCACAGGAAGAGCGGAATAACCGTGCACAAAGTTCGACGCAATTCGCTCGGGTTCGCCGACAACCTCGACTTCCAGTCGTGCCTTCAAAATCTCCTCCCAGAGGATTTTCAGCTGCAGCTCCGCAAGATGTCGACCAACGCAGCGATGGATCCCAAATCCGAACGAAAGATGTTGCCGCACGTTCCTGCGGTCGATGACGAAGCGCTCGGCGTTCTCGATGACTTCATCGTCGCGGTTTCCTGAGATGTACCACATGACGACCTTGTCGCCCTTCCTGACTTGTTTCCCACCGACGATGCTATCGGCCGCGGCGTTGCGGCGCATATGTGCGATGGGCGTTTGATAACGAATAATCTCGGACACGGCGCTCGAGACAAGTTTCGGATTATCGCGTAGCTTTCGCAGCTCGGAGGGGTGCTGGTTCATGAACAGGAGGCCGCCGGTAATCGAATTGCGCGTGGTGTCATTCCCACCGACGATCAGCAGAATCAGATTTCCAAGAAACTCACTCGGCTCCACGTGTCGAGTTGCAGGCGAGTGCGCCATCATGGAAATCAGGTCCATCCGTGGCTCGGCATTGATGCGCTCGTTCCAAAGGCCTGTGAAATAATCCAGGCACTCGGACAAGATCGCACTTCGCTTGTCCCAGCTATCGATCGGCTGGCCAGTTCTGGGCATTGCAACAGCTACGTCCGACCAATAGGTCAGCAGACGCCGATCCTCAAATGGAAAGTCGAATAGCGTGGCAAGCATCTGCGTCGTCAATTCGATGGAGACCCTATCCACCCAATTGAAGTCATTGTTGCGCGGCAAGCCGTCCAGAATCGTCCTGACGCGACGACGGATCAAGCTCTCGAGTTTCGTCAAGTTTTCCGGCGCGACTATCGGACTTACAGTATCACGCTGCTCGCGATGCTTAGGCGGACCCATCTTGATGAAACTCTGCGTCCAGTGCCTGTCAGGCACGTCGACAATAGTGACGCCTTGCTCCGACGAGAATATCTTGTGATTAGTATCTACCTCTACGATATCGCGGTATTTCGTTATGGACCAATATGGACCATAGGGGCTATCCTGGCAGTAGTGAACGGGATCTTCCCTTCGCAGCCGCTCGAAATAACCCCATATGCTATCATCTTGAAAGCGCTTGGCTTCGCTTACGTCCAGATTGCTCAGCGGGATCTTAAACGCGCCGTCGGTTCTGTAGTCTACCAATTGCGTTATCACGATCGCCTCCGCAGATTTTGCTCTCTTGAGAGCTTGCGGATCCACAGGTCGCGATCCATCGTTTCGAGCTGCCGTGACGTTTTGTTGCGAGCGGATCGTCGCCCCAACAGAGTATCCTAAAGCGCGGGCAGTCACCCCTACCAGTTCCGGCAGGTAAGGATGGCGTTGACTTTCTAACTCGATTTGCCCCAGTGGATTGATGAGAACAATCCTCGCTACACAGGCGTCGCCCAATGCCAGCTAGATCGCTGCTCGCGCCACCGAACAGCGCAATGTGAGCCACTAGGTGCCAGATACGACGTTTTCGGCTCCCCGCGGCCGCATATTGGCCGCGGGATCGTGCGGTGACCACGACCCACGCTGATCGTCGTCGACGAAATCAGTTAGCACCGCTCCGCCGAGAAAGGCCAATTTGGTTCTCAACATGGCAACAAGCGTGCTTCATTCATCATCCTGACCAGCAACTTGCCATCTAACGGGAATAGGAACTATCGCCGCCAAGAGCTTGCGATGCTCGACCGCTTGTCCATCGCATTGATGGCGCCCAAACAGTTCGCGAGCGCAATCGCTTGCGCGACAAATAGAAAGATGTTTCAGAACCTGCGCTGCCATCGGAAAGCCTTAGGATGTGCCGCTTGGGCGGATCCGGCGCCGGTTCCGCATCGCTACGGCTGCGGAAGCATCTCCGCAGACCATTCTAGCGAGAACACCGAGCCCAGCATCTGGCGTGGCGCTGACTCGGAACGAAGATGTAAGTAACAGCCAGCGGTGCTACGCGACGGCCAACGCATAGAGAGCCGAGTTGGCACGCCAGGCCTATCCAGGCTTCGGTAGGCGTGGCCGAGCTCGGAGCATTGTTAGCGACGAGATAGGAGCTTGGTCTAGGTCATTTCGCCAACCTGCATATCCTGTATTTGCAATCCGTGAGGAGCAAAGCAAGCGGCTGCTCATCGAACGCTGCGCTCCCTCTCGCAATTTCTTGCTCCGGCGCCTGAAAGGACCAGACAGAATGACGGCATATCCCATGGTGTTACAAAACTTACGCGCTGCCAATCCTGGTCGCCGGGTATTGGAGATAACGACGACCGCAGGATGCATCGTCCGGTGTACTTATTGCCACCAAGACAAGTTCGCTGATCGGCAAAGACCCGTGTCTCAAGCGAAGTACCTAGGTCTTCAGGATTTCGAGCGGTGTCTTGCACGCGTGCCGAGGACTACCGAGATCAGTTTTGCCGGCTACTCGGAGCCTTGGCTCCATCCGAAATGCACCAGGATGGTTGAGCATGCTTACGCACGTGGGCATCAGATCCGAATTTTCACGACCCTCGTCGGAATGAACGGGAGTGACATTCGGCGCTTGCAAATGCTGCAGTTCAGGGCTTTCATCGTCCACGTTCCTGATGACGGCACTTATATGAACAGCCGGCTCGTCGGAAAGTCCTATCTCAATGTCATGCGCCGACTCGTCGAGGCGAACATTCCCTCGATTCGATTCGTTGTCCTGGGCAAAGTCCATCCGGACCTCGCCGACACCATTCCCGCAAAAGCGCTGCAGCGCTTGCGTCCGCTGAGTAACAGCCGAGGACGTCTAGAGTCGAATATCATCAAACCGCGACAGCCCGTCGTCGGACCCTTGACGTGTATTGGCAAACAACAACATCGGAATGTCCTTCTACCAAACGGCGACGTTACTCTGTGCGGGATGGATTTTGAGCGGCGTCATGTCCTGGGCAATCTTTTGCGCGACGAATACGCATATCTCTTCGAAAGCCCAATTTTTCACGAAATCGCCGATCGCATGAACGGAATGGATGGCTTTCTGCTCTGCAGGATGTGCGAGTTTGCTCACCCGCAGACGTCGGGATGTTATATGGATGCCGACCAACAGACGTGACGGCCGGCCTGCACGAGTGTGGATGTCAAGATTCTCTCTGAAGAACGCGACCGATGCCAATTCGCTCGCCACGTGCCGGGAACGGCCAAACCGATGGAAACCGCCGGATCGGATATGCGATTGACACGAGGCGGATCAGAGCCGCGCCTCAGTGAGGTGAACCAGTTGAGAGCCTGCGCTGTAGAGGGCCTCACGGGCGGCACGAAACCGCCGATATTCAACCGGCGCAGCTGGAAGTGGTAGGTCCTCTTCCGCAAGGCGGCCGAGAACGTAGGACGCCAACACCCGGCCGAGGACGGTCCCAGGTGCAATCCCGCGCCCGTTGTAACCGCCGAAGGACACGAGGTTACGGTCGAGCTTGTGAAAGCGCGGCAGGTGGTCGGAAGTCATCCCGATCATCCCGAACCAGCCGGCTTCGAACTCGACGTCGCCGAGCTGCGGAAACAGCCTACGTAGCGACCTGACCGCCCAGGCTCGGTGAACCAAGGTGCCGATACCCTCTAGAGCGCCAACGCTGCCGAACACCAGACGGCCGGACTGATCGAAGCGAAACGAGGAAAGGACCTCGTGGGTGTCCCATGCCCCTTGTCGTTCGGGCAAGATTGAGGTCCTGAGACGATCTGGTAAGGGCCGCGTTGCCAAATTGAAGTAAGGTAGACGGATCTGCTCTCGCTGAATCCGCAACCAAGGTCTTTTGCCGTAGGCGTCGGTAGCGACGATTACCCACTCAGCACACACAGATCCCATTGCCGTGCCGACCCTCCAGCGCAACCCCATTTCGTGGACTGTGAGGACTTCAGTCTGCGCGAATATCCTCGCGCCCGCCGCAAGCGCAACGCGCGCCAAGCCGCGCGCATAGGCCAGTGGCTGTATTGTACCGGCGCGCGTATCGAGCAGCGCGCCGGTATAGTTGCCACCGCCAATCTTTCTGCGCGTCTCCTTCGCATCAAGCACCGCGACCGGAGCGCCGCGTTTCTGCCACTGTTCGGCACGAATCTGGATTTCCTCCAAGCCCCTGCGGCCGACCGCGCAATGCAGGGTCCCCGCGCGCTCAACTTCACAGTCGATCCCATATCTCTCGATCAGTGCAAAAACCTCCTGCGGTCCTCCACCCAGTAATTCGATGAGCCGCTCTCCAAACGGGGAGCCGAGCGTGTCTGAGAGCGTGTCGGGCATGACCCACATACCCGCATTGACGAGCCCGACGTTGCGCCCGGAACCACCGAATCCAATTTCGGATGCCTCCAGCAGAATGACGCGCACGCCGCCCTCCGCGAGGCGGATAGCCGCAGAGAGTCCAGTATATCCACCGCCAATCACAACGACATCGGCTTGCAAATCACCCACGAGAGGACCGGTATACGGCGGCGCCGGCGCCGTGAGCTCCCATAAGCCGTGCGACTTGCGATTGCCTTGCATCCGACGAACTCGTTCTGCAACGCATCAAACTCGGCCGGCGGTCTTCGCTATCGAACTACCGATCCGAACGAGTCGTGAACCGGTACTTTAGCAGTTTGACCAGCAGCAGCGCTTGGCGGATCCAGGAGCCGAAGAGGCTTCATCGAATCGTGAGCTCCCAGATGATCCGGATATGCCCGCCATGAATCGATGGTCGGAAAATATGCATATTTCTAACACGCAGGTTACTATTATCGATCAAGTTCAAGACGCGCCCAATATCTCCCTGATCAGAAAAGACGACATACATCAGGCCGTTGGCGTTGAGCCAATTATGCGCTCCGCCGAGAGCTGAGGCCATGGCGCTGTGATCTTCGTCAAAGCAGGAGCGCTCCAAATCGTCCCTTGCTTTTCGGTTCCAGTACGGGGCGGCAAACAAAATACGGTCGAACTTTTCTTCAGGCTGCAGCGCAGAATAGATGTCACTGAGGCGCGCTTCTGCCTGCTTGGAATGACCTAACCGCTCGATGTTTAACTTTGTGGTGAGAACGGCTTGCGGATTGATATCGAGAGCCACCAGGTGTTCTGCCCCAGCGCGAAGTGCCGCCAGCCCCAGGACGCCTGATCCGCATCCCAAATCCCATACTGTTGCTCCAGATTGGATGTGCCACTTCGATATCAAGGCGTCGGGAGCGTGACTTAGGCGTGGCGACAGAACGCCGGGGAGAATGTGCAAGAGCATACCGCACACTTCCACGTCGTGCGGGTGTTCGCATGACCGCAGATCCGCGATCATAGCGTCTACATCGGTCGTTTGGCGCCGCGCCGATATGGCTTTGGGGGCAGTCATTCAAATCTCCAGTTCCCTGGCGCGCGCTTTGCCTCATCGTCCTGCCATCCAATCGATGGAACGCCCTATTGAGCAAGTGCGCCTGCTGTTGCACTGTACAGGGCCTACCGGTTTAAAGAGTTTCGGGCAGGTTTGTCCCAACGTGTCTGAATGCGCTTTGCGCCTTCGCCGACTGTCATTGCCTCTCAATAAGCAACGGCCGTGCCATCGGAATTCAAAGCGCTCGGCTTCTGATTTTCCTTGGAGAACGACTGCCGGCAGCTCTGATGTTCTGCCGCCCCGACGATTGTCTCCGGCGGTGTCGGACTCCGAACACGTATGACCAAGTTGGCGTACGAATGGCTTCGTGTTGCGGCTATTCTCGCAGCTATTCTCACGGCAGGTTGACCGGAAATCAGAAGTTGCGACCTGGAAACTTCGACGAGAGCTCGTCAGGAATAGACAAGATTTCGCACAATTCACGATTTGATGCCGCCCCAATGGCTATCTAGCTGATTTAAGAAAAAGCGATATTTCACCCTGCGCTTGCCTCCGACGATCGAAAACTCGCCGACGCCATACCGGCCTTCGCCATCATAGCGCCGATCGCCTGAATCGAGATAAGGAGGCGATCATCAATGGAGCGGCATACCCTTGTTGCAGCTCAACTCCTCAACCCGCGCCCACTTTTATCACAATCCCCTCTTTGTGTCTGCGATCCGCGCTGCAGCGCCTCGGAGCAGACACTTTCCGGACCTCGTTCACTCTACCTGACGGGAAGTCACGTCAGGTTTTGGAAAGTTAACATCAGTAGCGAGGAACCACAGAGCTATGCTGGCGGACGAGATCATGGACCGATTGAGCACTATCAACCAAGCTGATCATGATTCGGCTGCATCCAATGCGGCCGCGGAACAACCGCAACAGCCGCAAGCGGAGTTCGAGCAGCACCTGCTGGACGCGCCAGGGGCCGACCCCATATATTCCCATAGAGAGCTTTATGATGTCACCGAGGAGGACGATCGCCTCATCCAGGCGGCATCCGGCGCTGCTCTCAAGCGAGATTTACCGCCGAGGCCTACCACCGTCAGTATTTATGATCGTCGGCTTCGCAAATTGGCTGAAGCGCTGAAGCAGGATGGCAAATCAATTTCTGGCCTCGATGACAATGCGTTGCTCGGACACGCTAGAAAGCTGCTGCCGAACGACAAGGTGATCGCCCCGCATTGTCAATGGTCAGTCGGTACCGCGAGCCTGACGCAGACGCTCTCCCCCTCAGAACACATTATCGTCCTTCCAGGGAAGATGAGCGTCTCATCAGGGAGGCTGCCGAGGCACGTTTTGGTCGACAGATCGGCGAGAAAAAGGCCGGGGGCTATGCGAGCGGGCTGCGGAAGTTGGCGGTAGCGCTCCGCCCGTCGTCCATTGCCAAGCTCAGCGATGACAAACTGCTCGGCCACGCAGTCCGTTTGTTTCGAAATGACAAGACGCTCATCGCCGCCTTGAACGCTCTCCGCGACTATCGCGCGATCGTCGGGCGGGGTAATTTGGGCGCAGAAGGAGGCAGTTCGCGGCAGGTCATTCAACCGCCCTCTCCTTTGCCCATGCGGCCGGTCGATGAACAGCGCTTGGGGAGCGCTGCGGATCGCGACGCCTCACTACCGGCTGATGGTTTCAATACTCTGCAGGTTTGGCACGAGCCAAGTTTAGCCCCTCATTCTCCGATACATAGTGTGGCCCAGGATGAGCTTTTCGATACCGCGGAGCAGAGCAGCGAGCTTTCAGCTCCTGGCTTCGATGCACCATTGCTTTCGCAGCAAATGCGTTCAGCGACTTCATCGCCCGCGCCAAGTTTCACTCAGGAAGAACTTTTCGATGCCGTGACCGGTTGGCAACGAATGCACTCGGCGACTTCATCGCCCGTGCAAAGTTTCCTCCAGGAGGAGCTTTTCGATGCCGTGACCTGGCGACCCAGCCCGCGGCCGAATTTCGTCCCTGAAAACTATTTTGGACGGATGATGGACCAAGGCGCTGCGGCCCAGACCACTTGAGCGGACGTCCTTTCCAGCCAGCGACAGCTTTGATGCTTCTTTGGCCGTTCCCGAGGACTTCTCCCACGGCACCCAGCCTGCGCCGGATATGATGCGCTCCAAGCTGGGTCGATGGGGTCTGTTGCCCGATGCAGCACAGTGGGTAAAGACCTACGATATTCGCGGTGAAGGCTATACGGGCGTGTTGGGACCGCGAGGGCCCAATGATGTTCAGCTCATCCATCTGCGGTCTCCCGCTGTCGGCGATACGTTCGATGTGTCGTTTGCCGTTCCCAAGGACTTCTCGCATCGCACCCAGCTGGCTCCTGACATGATGCTATCCACGTTGGGCAAGTGGGACTTCTTGCCTGTTGCGGAATATCCGGTCATGAACTACGAGATCGGCGGCGAACGCTACACGGCCATGTTGGGACCGGGAGGACCCAACGACGTTCAACTCATTCACCACCCTCGGCCCGCTTTGCTGGGCGAAGCGACGCGTGCGGTGGGGAGGGCTTCCCCGGGTATCGACGTCGGTCCTGCGCCAGGGTTTGATGCACCCGCACCTTTCGAATGGCGCGAGGACGCCCCTTCGGCGCTGGCGCCAAACCGTACACAGCCGAAAGCCTACCTGGAGGCCGCGTTCTTCTCTTCCATCGGCCGCTATTTGGCTAAACAAGGGGCTCGTCGGCGATGTATCTATCACGTTGTCGTCGCATTCGGCAGCGACGGCACTTTCAGCCGAGCAGACCCGAGAACCATCGGGATACAAGATGCGAACGCGCTACAAGACCATGGCTTGGCCGACGATCAAACGTGAATCATCACCGGCCGGTGGACCATTCGGATTGGAAAGAATGTCTCACTAGGGTCGCGGACAAGGATGCGAACGTACTTTGGCGACCCGGTTTTTGGTTTGATGAGGGCCCTTGGCTCCTGATCATACCAGCATAGCCGGCACTGGCGATCCTCCGATCACAAAGATCCGATGAGGATCGTCAGCCCTCATATGGCGCCTTTGAGCGAACTGGCGCACCTTCGTGCAACTCGGACGCCCAGACGAAAGACGGTCAGAGACAATCCGGCCGTCTTCACGATCTATATTATCGTGCCATGCTCGGTGAAGCATCCACGCGGTTAAGGAAACAGCTTCGAAGTGGGGTCCTGCGCCGTGCTCTTCTTACCAGATGAACTTCGCGCCATCAGGCAGGTCGCAGATGAATTCGCCCTGGTGCACAAGTTCGGTGGTCCCGACGACAAGCTTCGAGGCCCGCACCGTGAGCTTGCCTTCGCGGCTGAGGCTATGGCGGATGTACTCGGTGACGGCATGTCCCGCGCTGTCCACCGTTTGGTGCGCATTGGCGAAGCTGATGCCGTTCTGGGGCGTCACCCTGAAGGCATTGATGACCAGACCGGCCTGCGTCGCCGACGCAGGCTTGCTACCCTCCGCGTTGGCACAGCGGCTCATGTCCAGGATGAGCTTCACGTTCTTTCCGGTCTGCAGGGCATTGAGCACCTCCGTGTATTTTGGCGAAGGCTCGTCGGCTCTCGCCATCGTGCTCATGCTTGCGGCCGAAAGCAGGGACAACAGGATCGTCAGCCCTTTGCCAGTACACTTCATATGCTCATCTCCCTCGATAAGTACCAAAGATCGCACGCTGCAAGACGTCGTCCTCGCAAGCCGTTTGGCGGATTCCAGACATCAAGCACGCCGCGCCCTGCGACAAAAACAACCTGTCGCGACCAAGCACAAGTGGTTGTGACGGCCATTCCGACGTCACAACCTCGTAGGTCAGGTTTACTAAAGTGGCCTGAGCTCGTACGACATCGCTGGAACGATTCGATCGACCGCCGGCCGCCTAGAACTACAAACGGCAACCGGTCGCGCCAATCCAACGGAGGCCGATATGACCGAGCGGCCCCAAATGCGCCTAAGCGGGCGATTTCCGAAAGAAGACTTCGACCAACCGCATCTGCCAGCTTGTCCACGTTGAGACCTGGTAGGACTCTCTGCCCGCGGGGATGGCCGACAATGGGTGGCTGGGCGAACAAGCTCAGTCAAGACACCCGATCTCGCCCTCGTCGAAAACAGGAACGCCAGATGGCACAAAGCAGTGTCGACTTCAAATATATCGCTTTGCGTGGCTTCTGTCTGGCTGACCGCTCACCTCACTGAACTGAATTCATCCGGCACCCCTCAAACGGATACTGGCTTCCTTCCTGGTCCGTCAGCTTCTCGAAAGCTGCACCTGCAAAACTCCATGCCAACGGCCGGCACTCGAGGGGAGATGGAAGAAGAATGAATGTTGATCCACGGAATCCCGCAGATACTCCCTTTGAGGCTCACGGCGTCCTGAAGCAGCCTCACCGCGTGGACCGGCAGCCAGACGAGCTGAGCGCACACACCGACGCGCCGGCACACAGGTCCTAGCATCAAGCAAGCTTTGAGCAGCAGCTAGATGACTTGAGGTCCGACGCGTGGTGCCCATTTCGACCTGCCCTTCCAAATTGATCTTTGACGTCACTCATTCGGGCGGGCTTCGGCTATTGCCTGACATCGATCCGGTCGCCGCGTTCGTGCCCGAGACCGAACCCGTGTCGTGAGCCGGAGAACGCCTTCGGCGAAATACGGGACGCGCGTTTTGAAGACCGTCAAGCGCAGTAAACGCCGCATCAAACACGGCAAGCCGCGCAGCCGCTCTACGCCTATCCGCCTTTTGAATGCGTTCCATCAAAACAATTGATTTTGCCGATCCTGCATGAAGCCCCCATAGTCGGTTGCGATCTTTGGAGGCAGCATTCAGGAATGTGGTGTGACAATCGATTCTCTGTCCAATCCCTTGCCGGTCAATTCCACTTCGGCAATCGCGCGTCTGCATCCAGAAGATCACGCGCCAGATCAACGCTTCTTGCGGCCAGCCAAAGTCAGCCTGCCAATCGCCACGTGTGAGGCGATCCGGCAATCGCACGCTTACGCGCGCAACGGCTTCGCCCTTAACGCGCAGCAAGTATGGCTGCCTCATGCCATCGTTGCAGGTCAGACTGCGCGTCATAGAATTTGGAGAGACGAGATGCTCACGACGTTGGAGAAAGTAAGACCGACAGAGATCCTCAAAGCTGTGACCGTGTCCAGACTGCCTCGCTGTCGCCTCAAGACGCGCACAAGTTTGAGGGTACGTTGTAACCAATTGTTAAAGACACTTGAATCTCACCCAACGTCAGATTGTAGGATTTCCGACAACCTCGCGACACACAACCGCGCTCGCGCGAACACTTCCCGACAGGTAGCAAGAATTGCGAACGTCTCTCAAACTCAACGCCACACCACTTCGCTCGGTCACACGGATCGATCACTCCTGTCGACGGCGTGTTCTCAACACCGCTTACGTGCAGCGCGAAGGAATCAGTGCGACCCCTGTTGCAGCCGGATCAGGATCTAGCATTCGGGCCGAAAGCAGGCTCTGTTTACCTCGCACTGTCCGTGCACCACGCAACCAAAAACTCGAGCTTCGATCATTCCGCCGCCGCTCATCCAAGATGAGATGCAGCTGGCGCAATGACCTCGATCAGAGGCGTCCTAACCCCGACAAGCAGCGCCCCTATCTGCCCCTCATTCACGACTTGTCGATGGGGCGCAGCATTGGACGCGGCAAAACATCGGGATCGTTGGCGCCCTGCATGTCTATCACCGGCTAGGGAGCGGTTTTCTCAGTAGTCGGAAGGCACATCGATCTGTTCGTCGTACATCGCTGCGCCGGAGGCATCGTCCAGATGCGTGGCCTGAAATTGTCATTCACGCGGAACACCTTGCCTCATCGGGACTTGGCGACGCCACAGGCTCGACAGCATAGCAAGATTGACCGCGGGGCCGGGGCAAGGTGGAAGTGGTGGGGAGTTCCAACAATGTCGGTTTCGCCAGGCTGTTCAGCCACAAATCCATCGGCTCGCTCCTGGGTATTGGCTTCGATTGCGCGCTCTAACGCCATCACGATCGAAGACGGCTACTCAGTGCGTGCAGACATCTCTGCGATCAATGCTCAGATCCGCCAATCTGCTGCAACCGCTTGCGGCCTCGTGAATGATTTTGCATCTCTTCCCGGCATAAAGGGCCCGCTCGGCATCGCCGGCGACGTATGCAGTCACCGTCGGGTCATCGCATTTTTCAATCTCATGATAAGTATGTCACCGGGATTGATCGCCCGCCACCACGCTCCGCTTCGTCGCTGCCGCACTTTGGCGCTCACGCCAAGGCGGACGTCTGTCAGTTTCGTCGAACCTCTTGGTCAACCGTGACGCGCTTAAGGTCTTGGCGTGTATGGACGAGAGGCGATGAAATGCGAATTCTCCTGGTTGATCATCATGCGGACTTTGCCCGTGCTGTGAAGGAAGCGCTCCCCTATTGCGGGTTCGCAGTTGACGTGACACGCACGCTGGATGAGGCGGCGGCCGCGCTGGATTGCGCCAACTATCACATTCTTTTGCTCGAATTGGTTCTGCCCGATGGAGACGGCTTGGATTGGCTGAAGCAGCTGCGGCGCGAGGGACGCTCGATGCCGGCCATTATGATGAGCAGTCTCAACGATCTCGGCCGGCGGATTGCGATCTTCAATGCGGGCGCGGACGATTTCCTCCCCAAACCCGTATCGACCGAGGAACTCATCGCACGCATGCGGGCCATTCTGCGGCGGTCGACGCAAATGACGGCGCCGCTCGTGACATTCGGCAATCTGCACTTCGACCCCATTGCGAGGCAAGTCGCGGTCGGTGGTCGGATACTGAAGATTGCCCGCCGCGAAGTGTGCATTCTTGAACATTTGCTCAACCGTGCCGGCCGCACCGTGCCGCGCGCATCACTGGAGGACAGCCTGTACGCGTTCGACGATGAGGTCTCGACCAATGCGCTGGAAGTCGGGATCTATCGCCTGCGCACGCATTTGAGCCAGTCGGGTGCGACGCTCAGGATCAAGACCGCGCGCGGCGTCGGTTACACCCTTGAACTCATTGAGGCAGCCTCGGCTGCCTGATTAAATCGAACTCGAAAGCAACAATCCCTTGAAGGTCATTTACAATGCTGCCGGCACCGATGAGCCGTCGATGGTCGCCAGCGCGTCGCGCTCTGCCGGTTTATCTCGCCTCTGCTACGTCCTGTGCGGATTTGCTATGCTGTTTTCATCTGCTGCGGCAGCCGAGATCAAGCGGGATGGCAAAGGAGAACCGCCACGCGCGGCGCCGGGCGGCACCTCCGGCACGCTGAACCTGACTTCTTCACAGGGCAAGACAGTTCATCTGACCGCTGCGGCGACCAGCATCTTTGTTGCTGACCCGACGATTGCGGATTATCAGGCACCGTCGAACACGACGATCTTCGTGTTTGGCAAGAAATCCGGACGGACCAGCCTCTTTGCCCTGAACGAAAACGGCGAGGCTCTCGCCGAGCTGCGCGTGGTCGTTACACAGCCGATCGAGGACCTGCGAGCAACGCTTCGAGCCGAGGTTGGCGACTATCCGATCCACGTGAGCTATACCCCACGCGGCGCTATCCTAAGCGGTACGGCGCCCAATGCCGAAGTCGTCGAGACCGCCAAGAAAGTTACCGAGCAGTTTCTTGGGGCCGGGTCACTGGTCGTCAACAAGATCCAGGTCGCCGGGTCGTTGCAGGTGAATCTCAGCGTACGGGTCGCAGAAGTCTCCCGCAGCGCCGTCAAGGATCTCAATATCCATTTCACCGCATCCAGCCCGAACGGCGCTTTTCTGATCAGCGGCAAAGATGGCGGGTCTGGCGCCGCCGGCGGCGGCGGCACGATCGGTATCGGGTTCAGCGCCGGCAATACCAATCTCAGCGCTGTTCTCGACGCGCTCGCCAGCGAACACCTCGCCTCGATCCTGGCTGAGCCGAATCTGACGGCGATGTCCGGCGAGTCCGCAAGCTTCCTGGCCGGCGGCGAATTCCCCATTCCTGTGATGCAGGATAATCGCCAGGTTTCGGTTCAATTCCGCCAGTTCGGCGTGAGCCTCGAATTCGTTCCGACGGTTCTCAACAATAATCAGATCAATGTCCGTGTGAAGCCCGAAGTCAGCGAACTGTCGAGCGAAGGCCAAGTCAAGATCAATGGCATGGAAGTCCCTGCCCTCTCGACGCGGCGGGCCAGCACCGTGGTCGAGCTCGCCAGCGGTCAGAGCTTTGCAATCGGCGGACTGATTAGGCGCAACTTCAACAACGACATCGGTGAATTTCCCTGGCTCGGCGACGTGCCGATCCTCGGCGCGCTGTTTCGCTCCTCATCGTTTCAAAAGCGAGAAACCGAACTTGTCATTATCGTCACGCCTTACATCGTGCGGCCCGGATCGAACCCGAGCCGGATGAGTGCGCCGAGCGATCGCATCGCACCGCCGTCGGACGCGGGCCGCATTTTGACGAATACGCTGGCGCGACCGCCAAAAGACCGCGATGCGCCCCGCACCAGCGCACCAGGATTGACCGGCAGCGCCGGCTTTATCATCGAATGAGGATCGTCAAATGACTCTGCGACATCTGTGCCATTTGATCGTTATGGCGGCAACGTTGGGTGGATGCGCAAATAGTGCTTCGGTCCGTTCCGAGCCGGCTGAGCAGGCGATCCAGGTGGAACAGAAGAGCAGCGTCTTGTTCTTGCAGAGCCTTCGTGGCTCTGAAAGGCATCGGCTGCGGAATTTCATTGCGCATGCCAGTGGCGGTCGCCGGGATGCACTCCATATTGATGTCACCGGCTCACCCCGGCTCATTGCACAAGTGGCCCACGAGGCCCGTGCCATGGGCATCGCCCCCTATAACATCCGCCTGGCCGCCTCCCCGATCGATCTGCCCGCCCGCTTCGGGGTGCGGATCGAGGCCATCACCTTTGAGGCCCATCCTCCCGTTTGTCCATCTCTTTCCATCGTCGGACCTGCGGTAAACGACAATTCATTCGATCCGACCCTTGGCTGCTCGACCAGAAACAATCTGGCAGTCATGGTCAACGATCCGATCGACTTGCTGGACAATCGATCTGTCATGACAAGTAGTGGCGATCGCGCCGCTAGTCCTCTTGCCAGCTACGGCACCTTTGCCCCGCCCAACAAGAGCAAAGAGGAAGATGGAGGGAGCAACAGGGCAACACCGGAAGCCCCCGCGGCGACGACGAGGGACGTACAGCCCCCTCGATGAGGGGCTGGCGCCACCGTCAAGATGATCCAGGGTTTTTTCGTTCCGATTGAATTAGAACGGGTCTCTATAGATTTTCGCTCTGGCGCGTTTCTTCACGCGAACCGGGACCCGCTTCGCCCGGAAGCACTCTAGACCAGGCCGCCAGCGTAAAGCGCTTTTGCGACCGCCTCGAAATATTGCGAAGGAACCGGGTTGCCGAGCTTTGCTGTGCCGAGCAGCTGTCGCGCCAGGACGTCGTCATCCACAACCTTGAGGCCCAGCGCGCGCGCCTCGCCAAGCAGTTTGGAAGCAGTTTCGCTCTCGCCACGGCAGACCAGGATCGGCACGCCGGTTTCGCCGCGAACATAGCGCAGCCCAACCAGGGTTGTGGATCCCGTTAGGATCAGGTTGGCGCGATGAACGCCAAGGGGAGCCTCGTTCGCGGACTCCTGGCGCAGACGCCGATGTTCGCGTTTCACTTGCGGATTGCCTTGCTGTTCCTTGTTCTCGCGCTTGGCCTCGGTTTCGGTCATGCGCATCTCCTGCAGGAACAACCAGCGCTGGATCAGAAGATCAGTCAATCCGCCGACGAGAAACGCCCCGCCCGCAATCCCGGCCAGCAGCTTGACCTCGGTGAAGACCAATCCGAAACAGCCCATGCCACAGACCGGCAAATACACCAACGCTTTCCAGCTAGCGGTCACGGTGAAGAAAAAGCACGTCCCGAGGAGCACCACCTTAACCAGAGTCTTGCCAAGCTCGATGGCCGATCGTTTCGATGCGATCCGCGTCAAGCCCTTGATGGGATCCAGTTTCTCAAGTTTCGGTTTGAGTGGCTCCAAAGCAATCATGAAGCCGCCATTGGCCAGAACATTAGCCAGAAGGGCAGCTGCCACGGCCGCCGCGAGTAAAGGCCCGACCGTTGCGATCGAAAGTTCCAGTAAGCCGCTGAGCGCCTGCGGAACGGCGCTCGTGAAAGGCTGCTCCTGCAGTTTGTCGATCAGCCGGACCGTTTCATGCCACTTGTCTTCGATCGCTCCCGCTCTCCACCACAGACAGGAAAGACCGGCGCAGGCGCTGACCCCGCTCACCAAATCCGCACTGCGCGCGCTCTGCCCCTTCTTGCGTGTATCGCGCAGCTTCTTGGGTGTCGGAGGAAGCTTTTTCTCCTCGCTCGTGCCGCTCATTTCAAGAGCTTCTTGAAATGCTCGAGTACGTTGTTCGACGTCAGGATTTCAGCTCCCGCATATTCGAGGAGATAGACGGTGTAGCTGACCATGATGACGCCGAAGGCGACATTCTTGATCGTAGGCGAAAGATCGTTCAGCTTTAGCTGGGATGCAAAGCGGCCGAGCATCATGACCGACACGTCGATCAGCAGCAGCAGGGCCAGCACGGGCCCGGCGACCAATAGCGTCGTCAGCATGATATGATCGAGAAGGGCGAGGCATTCCATTGCCCCTTGTGCCGTGACCGCAGGCAGGAACCGATACACGGGCCAGATCAGATAGCTGCCATAAAGGCTGCTCACCATGGTCTGAAGGCCGCCGACCAGAACGAAGATCGTGACCGCAGTGACACCGAGAAAAAGCCCGGTTCCCGACGCCTGGCTGTGCGTTGCAGGATCTTCTGCCGCAACCTGGCTCGAGATTCCTCGCTGGGTATCGATGATGTCGCCGACCGCCTGGATGCTCCATAGGGGAATACTGAGCAGGATGCCGAGCAGAAGGCCGACGAAGACCTCCTTCAAGCCGAGCATGGCGACGCTGACCAGACGCGTGTTCGGGTCGAGCGCCTCCAGGCCGAGCTTGATCTGCGGGAGGCACGGTAGTCCGATCGCAATCGTCAGACTGCCCCGAATCAGGCCGCTGATACGCGGCCGCGTAAAAACGGGAAGCACAAGCATGATGCCTAAGGCGCGGGCCGCGCTTAGGCCGGTTGCCGCGGCAAGTTCGATGCCGCCCTGGACGAGAGCGTGCGCATCGGTGGGTGAAAGGCCAGCCATCCAGGTCCCGCTAGTATCTTGCGGTGAGTGCAGGAAACTCGCTGAAAATGCGCTCGGCCTGTTCGATGAGCGGAGCACTGAGCACAGGAGAGAAGCCGGCGAGCACGGCGACGACGACCAGAAGCTTCACCGTCAGGGGCAAGGTTTGATCCTGGAGCTGGGTTGCCGCCTGGATGAGGCCAATGATCAATCCCGAAATCAGGGCTGCGAGGAGCGGCGGCAGAACCCAGATCATGAAAAGCACGAGCGATTGGCTCAGGTGCATGAGGATGCTGGCTTCGTTCATTGTCAACCTCCGGGCGTCGTGTAGCTTAGCACCAGCCCGTGCATGAGACGTGACCAGCCGTCGATGGTGACGAATAGAAAGAGCTTGAATGGAACAGATATTACTGTCGGTGATACCATCGACATCCCCATGGCCATTAAAATCGTCGTGACGATCAGATCGATGGTGATAAAGGGAAGATAGAGAAGAAAGCCGATTTCGAAGCCGCGCTTGAGCTCCGAGATCAGGAACGACGGCACAAGAATCACAAAATCATCAGCCGTGGCACTGCCGCGCATCTCCTCCGACCAGACATGTTCGGCCGACGATAGGAAGAACCGGCGCTGCTCTTCATTGGTGAACTTCTTCAGATGGGCGCGCAGCGGCTCCTGCCCCTCCTTGGCGGCCGTCACCCAGTCATCGAACGTTTGGTAGCGGAGTTGCGGATCCGTCAGGCGGTTGTAGGTCTGCTCAAACACCGGCGCGCTGATGAAGACCGTTAGGATCAGTGCCGCCCCATACAGGACAATGTTGGGCGGTATCGATTGGGTTCCGAGCGCGTTGCGCACCAGGAAAAGCACAACGGAGACCTTTATGAAAGCGGTCGTTGTAACGACTGCGAAGGCGAGCAGGCCGAGGCCGACCGTGATCGCAAGAAGCGCCAGGATGCTGGGTTGAATCTCAGTCATTGACCGTCAGCCTGCCGCGTAACCTGACGGCAAGTTCCTCGCCGATCCGCACGATATCGCCGCGGCCGATACGCTGCCCGTTGGCAAGAATATCGACGGGGCCGTCAAGCGAACGGCCGAGTTCGAACACATGGCCTTCGTTGATGCTCCGCAAGGTTCCAATCGACATCGGCCAGCGGCCACATTCGAATACGAGCGTGATCTCGAGACTGTCGATATCGGCCTCGGAGGGGAGCTGTTGTGCTTGGGGTTGTGTCGTCATGTGTCCACTTTTCAGGGGGTGGGATTGCGAGCGGAATGGCCCCCGCAGAACCAGCCTTTCGCCGGCGATCTTGGCAGGAGCCCACAATGCGCTCGCAGTGAGGATGACCTGGCCTCGAGCAAGCGGAATAGCGTCCGGCAGCAGCGCATCGCCTCGCTGTGCCTGACGAACAAGGCCGATCGTGATGCGGAGCGAACCAACCTGGCCTGCGACAATGACAGGCAGTTCAGAATGAAGCTTGGGCGTCTGTCGCGGCAATCGGCCAAGCAGTTCGCCCAGGACGCTGAACGCTGGCGGAACCAGAGCGTCAAGAGACGAGAATAAAAGCAGGCGAACCTTACTCGCGAGCTGACCATAGGCGACGTCGAATTCCAGGTATGGACCTGATTTCGCCGCTTCATCGGTGCGCAGAAGCTGCAAATTCCGCTGCATCAGTCGCTCCAGTGGAGCGAGCAACGGCTCTAGCGCCAGTTCAAGGACCAGCGAACGCGTCGGCTCGGAAGGTAAGCTCAGGCCGTTCTGTACGGTTGCAACCAGCGCTTCAGCAAGCGGGACGGGCAAGGACAGGACGAGCATTTCGCCGCCTGCGTCAAAGACACAATCAAGCATCGATGTCTCAGTCGGCTCGACCTGCCAGACAAGCCGATTTATACGCAGCGATAGCGGCTTGTCGCCGAGACGGCTTTGCAGAGGTCCGCGGAAAACCGCGATCTCATTGAGCCACGAGACCACAGCATGCGAGAGGATCGGCTGCGCTCTGAATGGCACCGATCCGTCCGGCCTCTGGGTCGCAGGCGACGCCTGCTCCTCACGGCATGCTGGCGTTAAGGTAGAAGTATCGACCATCAGCTCGGCTCGTCTCCCCTTTGGGCGGACGCGCCTCTGCGGTAGCGAAGCAACACCTCATCATCGGCTTCGATTTCCGTCGCGGCTTCAACATGAGCATTGGTGCTTCGCTCAACGTCACGCTCGATCTCTTGCCATTTGTGGGACGCCGCCGAACGTTTGGCCCAAAGCGTCCGCGCCTCACGGACTGCAGTCTCGGCCTGATCTTGAGCGGAGCGCGCCTCGTCAAGAACCCGCTGGGCTGCCGCGATGTCCTCTGCGAGTCGGCCGATGATAAGATGGTGGCGGCGCTCGAGTTCGCTGACGGATATCGCGTTCTCCGATAACATCTGCCGATAGAGTTCGGCTTCGACCCTTGCGCGGTGTCTTTCGGCATTTGCAAGCCGCTCGCAAGCCTGTGCGACAGCTTCATCTGCGACGCGGCGCTTGGCTTCCATGTTGGACAGCTCACGAAGGGCACTCCGCTCCCTCATGTCCTTCACCAGCCGCAATTTCGACGCATGAACACAGTTCATGCGGTCAGACGCGACATCCATGCCACCGTCTCCCCAAAATTGCATGCTTCGTCCTGGCCCTGACGCAGGAACGTGCGCAACTCCTCGATCGAGGCGATCGCCCGGTCGGTCAGCGGATCGGAGCCTTGCTTGTATTCGCCGACCTTGATCAAGAACTCGGCCTCGGCGTAGCGCGAAAGCAGATCACGGAACAAGGAAGCGGCCTTGCGATGCTGAACAGACACGATGGCATCCATGACGCGGCTTCGGCTCGACAGCACATCGATTGCCGGAAAATGCTCTCGCGAGGCTAACGCGCGCGAGAGAATGATGTGCCCGTCAAGAATGCCGCGAGATTCTTCGGCGATTGGGTCGCCCGTGCCGTCACCTTCGACAAGCACGGTATAGAAGGCCGTGATGGAGCCATGCTCGCCCATGCCGGCGCGCTCCAACAGGCCCGGCAGCAGTGCAAAGACGGACGGCGGAAATCCGCGCCGGGTCGGAGGCTCTCCTGCGGCAAGGCCGATTTCGCGCATCGCGCGGCTAAAGCGCGTTAAGGAATCCATCATAAGAACGACGCGCAGCCCCTGATCACGAAAATATTCGGCCAGCGCCGTCGCCATATGGGCGCACTGAGCCCGCTCCATGGCCGAACGGTCGGAGGTCTCAACAACGACGACCGAGCGGCGGAGCGCTTCGCCAAGATGGCGCTCGATGAATTCACGCACCTCTCGGCCGCGTTCGCCGATCAACGCGACAATCGTGACGTCGGCGGCTGCACCCTTGACGATCTGCGACATCAGTGTCGACTTGCCACAACCGGCGTCTCCATAGATTCCGATCCGCTGGCCTTCTCCACATGTCAGGAGCCCATCCAGGACACGAACGCCGAGCGGAAAAGACTGTTCGATACCGCGTCGTTTCATGGGGTTAGGCGCCTTACCACGCAGCGGGCGCACTTCGCCAGCCTTTATGGGGCCCTTACCATCGAGCGGACGACCGAAACTGTCGATCACGCGGCCGAGCAAATCGGGGCCGACCGACACTACCTGCATTCGCCCGGTCGTGACGACTTCCGCACGGTTGGACAAGCCGACCATGTCACCGATCGGCGTGAGTAACACCCCGTCCGGCAACAAACCGATCACTTCGGCCTCGAGCGACCATCCGCTGCGGGGATCCTGCAAGAGGCATAGTTCCCCAACCCGGGCCTCCGGCAGGACGGCATGGAGCAGTGTACCGATCGCCCGCGTGATCCGACCGCGGACGGCACGCGTGTCGATATGCTTAGCGGAAGATCTCAAGGATGACAGTGCGGAGTGGACTGCCCCTTCTTCAGCCGCAGCATTATGGGTCGGTCGTTGCGTGGTCATGGCTCACCTTCGTGCGAAGGCAAGCCAAACCCCAAACGAAGCGCGCGGAGCTGCGCGGCAAGTCCGAGGTCGACATTGCCAAACTCGCTCCACAAAACGCATTGGTCCGCCGCGAGCGCCGGATCCAGCTCGATCCTGACCTTGGGCCGGCCCTCCTGTCCATTGTAAACTGCGAATTCGCTGGCAAGCAGATCGGCCTTTAAGGGCGATACGTGAAGGCAAACTTCCGTGTTCTTGTACTTTTGCTCGATCGCGTGACGAATACTGCGCACCAGCATCTCTCCCGGATCAAAGGCGCCAAGCAAATCGCGCACGATCTCAATGACCAATTCGGGCAACTGCTGCTCCAGAACGGCTTTTCGCTGCGCGAGTTCACACGCAGTCTGCGCAATCAGTCGCGTCATTTCCTCTGCGCCCGCCTTGACGCCCTCGGCATGACCGCGCCACCGTTCCCGCTCATAAGCTTTGCGTCCCCAGCTGCGAACACGCTGCAGGTGCCGTTCGGCAGCGGCCCGCGCGTCCACGGCTTCATGCCAGATCTTGAGCTCGGCTGCCGGGATCAGGGGTCCAAGCGGGCGGAACTGCGGGGTCACAGGCAATGCTGGGACGTCGACTGTCATACCGTGGTGGCCTCCGCCCGCAAATGGGTCATAACCAAGGAGAGCAGCGGGCCCGCGGCACAACGGTGCTCAGCCGCCGGATTGTCCACGGCGGTCCCAACGGGCAGGCGTAGAAGCACGCGGATACGGTCGAGCGCTGGAGCCTTGTCGAGCCAGGCGCCAAGACAGGCATGCCCGTCGTGTTCAATCTGTCGCGACAGGCGTTCGGGATCGGCAATAGGCGTTGTTGCGACCGCACTGGATAAATGCCGGATGGCGAAAGCATGCGCTTCAGCACCGATCATTTCGACCAAAATTGACAGATCGTGCTTTGAAACCAGCTTCAGGACGGAGCGTGCATGCCAGATACTGCCGGCGAACAGGGCAGCCCGCCGCGGATCATGCCCGAGCAAAGGATCCTCGTTCCAGCCCGCTCCGCTTACATCGACTTCGTGGCCGACCAACAGTGCGGCCAGTCTTGGCTGCAGCCTAAAACTCTGCTGTAGTCGGAGCAACGTGGCAGGCGACAGCAGCGGATCAAGACAGGCAGCAAAACGGCTTGGGTGGATCGAGACAACAAGCTCGCGCAATCGATCGGAAGCCAGCGTGAACGAACGATTGGGTTCGGTGGAAGACATTGATACCGACATGAGCGTCCTGGCTATGTCGAATCAGACATGATCTTTTTACCAGCAGCCTGAACGGCGGGCACATTCGAACGCCTGTTGAACATGATCAGGTTGCGCGATGATTGCCCGAACTGACGAAGACGCGCACCGAGCAACACATAAGATGCAATGACGAATATGGCGCCGGCGCCTCCAACCCCAAGCGCAAGCCACGGCGTTGAAGCAGATTTTGCGCTTTGAGCTGAAGCGGCTGTCGGCGACGCTGGCTGCTCAAGCGGAGTTCGCTCAACCGGCACGAAGACCACAGCCACCTTGTCGTAGGACAGCCCTTCGATGCTGTTGGCTACGAGCATCTTGATCTGAGGCAACAGCGCCGAGAGCTTTGCGTTGGAGCCATGTCGGATGAAAACCGACGCTGAGGACGGGGTCGCATCTTGCCGCAACAGATCGTTTTTAGGAAGGACCACATGGACCCGGGCGGAAAGGACGCCATCGATATCGCTAATGGTGCGCGACAATTCCTCGCTGAGGGCATAAACGTAACGGGCCCGCTCCTCGATCGGCGACGCAACGAGGCCCGATCCCTTGAATACCTCGCCAAGATTCTTGAAAGATTGGCGCGGCAGCCCCTCAACATTCAGCAAGTCAATCGAATAGGCGAGCTGCCTTTCCTCGACCTGGATCGTGCTGGTCCCATCTTTGGCGACAACACGAGCTGCATCGACACCCTTGCCAAGGAGAAGCGCAAGCATCTCATTGGCTTCACGCTCCTGAATCTTACTGTAGAGATCAGCTTTGCAGCCGAGCAACGGAACAAGAAGGGGCAGAGCAAGGCAAACGCGAAGCCGTCGCCACGATTGACGGCTGCCGTTGCCCGCACTGCACATCACACCACGCATCAGCTTCATTCAGCCCGCCGAAAGCAGCTTGTTCAGCGACGAACTCACGGCGCTGGTGCTCTTAGAGACAAGGGAAACCTGAACGACGTCCCGGTAGACATCCCGCAGATTCACCACCATCGAATCGAAATCTGCCGCTACCGGTTTAACTGTCTCATGCGCGCCGATGTCGAGCGGCTGCAATAGCGGCTGCGCGGCAGGTCCGGGCTGGATGACGCTCGGCGCAGACGACACACTACCGACCGCCGGAGCACCGACATGACTGTGGTACATGGTAGAAAGCGCTTGAAGGATGCGATCGCCCGGCGGATTCGCTAGCGTGTTCGTGCGCTGCACTTCCGATACCGGCGGAACGACTGCGGCTCTATCTGCGACCGATGAGGTGGCACTCTGGTCGGAGGCCGCTTGCGCAAGAGACTGCTCAAAGTGCGCCTGCTCGCCGGCGGCTGCCGGCGAGCAGGCATTGGCAAGACAGTCGGCTGAATTGGGTGAGATCGGCGTTGCGCCTAACATCATATAAGGAGTCATTGCGCTCGTTGATGAAACCAGGCGTTGTCTGACACTGAACGGATCAAGATCGTAGTACGGTGAGCTGACGAAAACCTGACGAGGATGCGCCGCCTTGCGTCATCTAAAGATCACGTTTGGCGTCCAGGCTGGACCGAAATTCCAAGTTTAATTCTCAGAAGGCCTTCAGGAATGTTTGTCCGATCCACGATGGTATTGAAGAGAATTCTTTACGCCGGAGGTTTCATCTGTCTTGGAATGGTCAGCGCGCTTGGCGCCCCCCTCTCGCTGCCGTCGGCCCCTTATAGCTACACGGTTTTGGACCAGGACCTTTCTGCCGCGCTGCAGGAGTTTGGCAACAATCTCAATATCAGGGTCAATGTCAGCACTGAAGTGAAGGGCCGGATTCGCGGACGAATGCCGGACCTGCCACCGCGCGAATTCCTCGAGCGTTTGACCAACCTTTACAATCTTCAATGGTATTACGACGGCCTCGTTCTTTACATATCCGCGGCCCACGAGGCGCAAAGCCGACTGATGGTGTTGAGCCCGATCAGCTTCGATGCGTTCAAGACCGCGCTCGATGCGCTCAACATCTCCGATGAACGCTATATCGTGAAACCGGCCCCCGGCGATGGCCTCGTCCTGGCTTCGGGCCCGCCACGCTTCATCGCGCTGGTGGACCAGACGTTGAAGGGCCTTGTGGCGGAGGCGCAGGCGCGGCGCAATCCTGCCGCCGCCGAAGGGCCGCCGCGGGATTCGGTTTTGATGTTGTTTCGCGGCTCCTCGAGCGTGGTTATTCGGGACGGACGCCCGGAAGGGCATTATTCGCCCGACGCGCCGCATCAGGACGGCACCGTGCGGGAGGCTGGCACGGGCCAGAAGTGACTAACCGATGCGAAAACACCTTCAGCCGAAGTCGATCCGATCTGTATTGGCTCAAATCCGTCCGATCGTCAGCTTTTCGAACGCTAATGCGCCCAGCATGAGCGTGCGGATGTCTGGACGGCGGCGCCTGCTCCCGACCGCAACGGACGTGGGCAACCAGCCACGCTAGGCGCGAGCGGAAGTTGGTAAGCGCCAGTTTTGACGGGGGCTCGAGGGCTTAAAGGTCGACACGAGCTTCCGAACCAACTGCGTCGGAGCCGCAGGCATGAATACGAGCCGAGAGCCCGACTCACCAGAACCGCCTACGGACGCGATCGGCTTTCAGCAGCGGCTCAGTGGCGCGCATGCCAGGCCGTGTGGACTCTTGGTATTTCGCTGAGCCGCCAATGCCTGACCAATTTTCTGAAAGGACGCGTAACTAATGATTTAGTATATTCATCTTGGCGGGAGGCCAAGATGGCCAAGATAGTCGACAGCCTGCCAGATAGGACGTTGCCAGGTGCTCCTGCCGTTGGCGACGTCGCGAAGGTCTGCTGGCGGCGGACTATGTCCGCGCTCCGCGGGCTGCTATGGAATGCTTACCCAGTGGGCGCTCGCCGTGTAATTGTCCAGATCAGAGGCCCGCGTCCATCGACGGTTTGATACGAACGAACCCCTCTTGTCGAAATTCGGCTGTGTGGGGCATACCCAGCATGGTGAAACTTGTGGTCCGGGAGTTATTGCTAGGCAAGAGGCCGGCCCTCCTTAGTATGTTGATCTGGGCATCCGAGGCCGTATGGGGACAGAAGACCCAGTGGTCGGCTATGAAACGCTCGTCCTCGGGAATGAAATTTGTGAGCTCCGACAGCGCAGCCCCGGCGGACGAGGATGGCCCGGCTTGCGAAGGTCCGGCCTGAGACGGTCCAGCCTGCGATGACCCGGCTTCCACATTCTGCCAAATTAGATCAGGATCAAACTCTGGGAGTTCCGCGATGGCTTGAGCGATCGGCTGCTGCGAGCCTGGCTGTGGAGAGCTTTCTCTGGCGGCCACCAATGGCCCGGGGGAGGGCGCAGCCGGCGCATATAGATCATCCTCCCGATCCAACAGTGATGAATAGGGATGCCCCGACTCCAAATATTGCGAATAGGGATGCCGGGCGTCCAGATATGGCGAGTAGGCTTTGCCCTGCTGCACGGGAGATCCCGCAGCAGGTGGCAGAGCACTATCTTCGACCTCGCGCAGCTGGTGCTCAAAGCCCGCTGGACCCGCGGGCGCTGATGGTGAATCGGGCTGCGGGCTTGTGTTCGTTGGGCTGATTGAGTTGAAATCCATCCTGCTCCTCCTTTGAAAGTTTGGCTCGAGCCATAGTTCGACGAAGGCCATTTGCATTGCGACCTCCAGAGAACTGTTTCGAAGGCTCGTGTGGAGTGCACCCTCCGAGCCGCCGGCAGAGCATCGGGTGTTCGATGTGCATCTCCATTAAGATGGATAGGCGGCATCGCCCTCTAGACATCCGCTCTCTCATGCTAAGAGAGTTAGCTTTCGAGAAGCTGACGAGCGTCAAGAGGATTCGCAATGAGCCAATGGAGAAGGCATTGACCTTCGCCACAAGCTGCTTCGCATTTTCAATTCATCTCTGCTTGGCGCAGACTTGCGCACGATGCTGTCCTGACGCGGCGCGTCCCCTGCAGTATCTCTCCAGCAGGCGGTCGAGGCTCATCCTGGTGTCGATCAGGATCTGATATGCCAGGATGAGGATGCCGGCCCTTCGCTGGACCGTGGCATGCCTAGCCGTCGCATGCCGGGCTATCGCTTGCAGGGCCATTGCAGGCCGGACCCCACGCTCGACCCTTGCAGCCGGACCGTCTCAGCCAGGTCCTTCCGAAGCCGCACCACCAGAACTGTCCGAGTTCCATATGTTGGACGGACGTCTCGCCAAGGATTACTGGGTTTTCATTGGCCAAACAGCCACAGGCGCTCAGATCGATATGCTGGAGTGCAGCGGAGTGAGACCGAGCAAGGACCGCCACAAAGGTTTTCACTCTTCTCGGGGTGCCCACACAGCCGAACGCAGAGCAGAGGGCTTCATTCGTCTCACGCCATCGCTGGACTCGATCCCTTGGCCCGAAGCCGGCTGAAGATCGGCCTGCGGACTCTGGGGAAGATCGGCCTCCCCACTAGCAACCATGGCTCGCGCCTCGGCAGGGCCATGTCTCTGGCGCCGACAGATTGAAATTGCGGACGGCAACGGCAGTCGGTGACGGCCCCCGGCCGGCGAAAAATTGCCAAGCTCCCACTTTAAGGCCCAATCGATCAGTGCAGAGACCTGGTCACGTCAAGATAGATGCACGGCGAGAGACAAACGATCACCAGTGCGCCCTCTTCTCACTTTTGCCTTCTCCGCCCTGCACTTTATATGAACCGACGCCGCGGAGTCGGCCACCTTGACCATCACGCGTGATTGTCACGTACACAGCCGCCGGCCCGCAGCATTCAAGTCAGGTTTTTCCGCGTCCCTTTGGCTAAGGTGCGTAAAACAGTTTCCGTCCGCCCTTCCCAAAAGGACGGCTAGCGTGCAACCAATTCTTCTTAAGCCGCATTGCAGGCGGCCTTAGCGCAAACCGCGTGGACATCGGTTACGTCGCGCGCCTCGTGAAACCGGGATTGAGTTCATTTGCGCATCGGCACATCAACGGGCGCAGTTTTCTTCGATCGGTTGCCCGATACCGCGCTGCCTCTGCTCATCCCAGCCGGAGCGTTTTTGATGAACTCCGATACTGGCGGACACCTTAGGTGTGCTCAACACCTCCACTTTGGCACGTCCATCCCAAAGGCCCGCGACCATGATTTCGAGCGGCATAGATCAAGGTCCGCTGCGGCCCCGCAAGCAGCGGCAGAGCCGACTTTCGCAAACGTCCGAAAATGCGGGGGCGCTCCAAAGCGCCGTTCCGTCTGGCTACGTCCGGCCGAAAGCTGCCCACACCCCGTCTTCGCCGTCCCAGCTGCCGCGGCTCGCCGCCTTGGAGTACTCGGTGGCGCGCTGCTCGAAGAAATTAGCGTGCTCGACGCCATTGAGAATCTCGACGAGCCAAGGCAGCGGATGCGCCTTGAGCTGGGTGAACCCGCCCTCCTTGGCTTCGAAGAAGCCGAAGACCGGGGCAATCCGCAACTGGGTCAGTCGCCAGTCGGCGACATAGCGGACGTAAGTGTGGATCTGCTCAGGCCTCATGCCCTCGATCTTGCCGAGGCCGAAGGCGAGGTCGACGAAATTCTCCTCCAGCTTCACCATGGTTTTGGCGACGTCGACGATATCGTCACGGACGGAGCGCGTCACCGCGCCGGTTTCTCGGTTCCATTCGTGAAACAGCTTGATAATGCCCTCACAATGCAGGCTCTCGTCGCGAACCGACCAGCTTACGATCTGTCCCATGCCGTTCATCTTGTTGTGGCGGGGGAAATTGAGCAGCATCGCGAAGCTCGCGAACAACGCCATGCCTTCGGTGAAGGCGCCGAACATCGCCAAGGTCCTGGCGACATCGGCTACTGTGTCGACGCCGAACTCGTGCATGTAGTCCGCCTTGGCACGCATCTCGGAATAGCCGCGAAATGCCTCGAACTCGGTCTTGGGCATGCCGAGCGTTTTGAGCAGCAGCGCATAGGCGTCGATGTGGACCGTCTCCATATTAGTGAAGGCCGCCATCATCATCTGGACGGTGAGCGGCTGGAAGATCGGGATGTAGCGCTTAAGATAGTTATCGCCGACTTCGATGTCCGATTGGGTGAAGAAACGGAAGATCTGAGTGAGCAGCGCGCGCTCACTGTCGGTAACGCGGTCCGATGCCCAATCCTTGAGGTCGGCACCAAGCGGCACCTCCTCGCCCATCCAATGGGTCTGCTGCTGGCGCTTCCAGAACTCGTAAGCCCAGGCGTAGCGATCGACGTCATAGCTGCCGGTCGAGTCGAGGAGGCCGACGCACCGTTTGCCGATCAGTGTGCGCGGATCGACGGATGAGAGATCGATCACTGACATGCGAGGCACTCCTCATAGTCAGTGTGCCGCTGCGGCTGCGGCGGCGCCGCGTTGTCGCCGTCAGCGATGTTGCCGGCGAACGCCGCGCGCGAGATCGATTTTGAACGGCAGTAGTAGAGGCTCTTCACCCCGCGCTTCCATGCCGTCCAATGCAGCATGTGAAGGTCCCACTTATCGACGTCGGCCGGCAGATAGAGGTTAATCGACTGGCTCTGGCAAATGAACGCGGCGCGGTCGGCGGCAAGCTCGACGATCCAGCGCTGGTCGATTTCGAAGGCGGTGCGAAAGACCGCTTTTTCGTGTTCCGACAGGGTGTCGAGATGGGCGACTGAACCCTCGTGCGCGATGATCGACTGCCAGGTCGCCGAAGTATCTGCGCCCTTGGCGGCCAGCAGCTTGGCGAGATGCGGATTACGCACCGAGATGGCACCGGACAAGGTCTTATGGGTGTAGATGTTGGCCGGGATCGGCTCGACGCAAGCGCTAGTCCCGCCGCAGATGATGCTGATCGAGGCGGTTGGCGCGATCGCGATCTTATGGCTGAAGCGCGCCATCACACCGCGTTCCAGTGCATCCGGGCACGGCCCACGCTCGCGCGCGAGCGTCACGGATGCCGCGTCGGCATCGCGACGGATTTTCCGGAACATGTTCAGATTGAACGACTTGGCCACGACACTTTCCATCGGAATGCCCTTGGCCTGCAGGAACGAATGGAAGCCCATGACGCCGAGGCCGACGGAGCGCTCACGCAAGGCGGCGTAGCGGGCACGCTTCATGCCGTCCGGCGCCACCGTGATGAAGTGGGTCAGCACGTTGTCGAGGAAGCGCATGACGTCCTCGATGAAGCCTGGCTTCTCATTCCACTGATCCCAGGTCTCGAGGTTGAGCGACGACAGGCAGCACACCGCGGTGCGCTCCTCGCCGCGATGATCGATGCCGGTCGGCAGGGTAATTTCGCTGCACAGGTTGGAGGTAGAGACCTTGAGGCCGAGCTCGCGCTGGTGCTTGGGGAGCGACCGGTTCACGGTGTCAATAAACAACAAGTAAGGCTCGCCGGTCTGCAGCCGGTTCTCCAGGATGCGTTGCCACAGTTGGCGGGCGTCGATCTCGCGGATGACATCGTTGGTCCTCGGGCTGCGCAGAGCGAACGCGGTGCCGGCGCCCACGGCACGCATGAACGCGTCGGTAACGTTGATCCCGTGGTGCAGGTTGAGACTCTTGCGGTTGAAGTCGCCGGACGCCTTGCGAATCTCGAGGAACTCCTCGATCTCGGGATGGTGGATATCGAGATAGACCGCCGCAGAGCCGCGCCGCAACGAGCCCTGGCTGATCGCCAATGTCAGGCCGTCCATGACGTGGATGAACGGGATGATACCCGAGGTAACGCCGCCCTTCACCTTCTCGCCGATCGAGCGAACGTTGCCCCAGTAGGTGCCGATGCCGCCGCCGTTAGAGGCAAGCCAGACATTCTCGTTCCAGGTGCCGACGATGCCTTCGAGCGAGTCCGACACCGAGTTAAGGAAGCATGAGATCGGCAGACCGCGCGTGGTGCCGCCGTTGGACAGCACCGGTGTGGCCGGCATGAACCACAGCCGAGACATCGCATCATAGAGACGTTGGGCATGCGCAACATCATCCGCGAAGGCGCAAGACACCCGCGCGAACATGTCCTGGAGCAATTCGCCGGCGAGCAGGTAACGGTCGGTCACCGTCAGCTTGCCGAACGGCGTCAACAGGTCGTCGCGCGTCCGATCGAGCTTGAGATCGGCCCGCCTTGGCGATGGAGCAAGGGGGCGCGGCAGCGGAGCCGGCGATGGCAAGACAAGACCCGACTCAGGCGGGGTAGGCCTTGCCTGCGCTGGGCGCGGCTGCACATGCGGCGGCTCAATGAGATGACCCTGCTGATCGAAATTGTAAGACGGCGACATCGGCAACCCCGCGATGTTGGGCGCGGGCCGGCGCGGACGACTTGCGAGGAATCCGGGCAAATGTCCCCGGCTGCAAGCGACCCACCGGGACACCCCGCCCGAGGACTTTCATTCGGTCGCGGCAGGTCTCCTGGCTCGCGGGTCACTGCGGCCATCGGCCTTCCCGGCGCTGTGTCGCGCCAGTGACCATGATGACAACCGCTCGCCGCTTACAGTTGCGGGGGCAGCCCCGGAGTTGCCGTTTTGGCGCACCGGGTTCCCTCTTAGCTTCCACCCTACAAGATGTGGGGAACGGAAGACCGTGACTGACTATAGATAGGTCTACGCGCCGGGATTCGTCAATTGGAGAGATCAAGATTTAGAAGGCAAAAACATACCGACCGCCCGGACCACTCTATCGCCGCTGTCACTTCTTGCTGCAGAGATGCCTTGGGCTGCCTTTCAGTTTCCGTTAAGCTTGCGCATAGTCGAGGAAATTCTGACCCACGTGTCGCATTGATGCGATCTATGAAACCGCGCGTCAGCAGAGAGGGAATTCGGCAAGGCGCTCTCCGATCTGAATCGCAGCGCTCGCCGCGACAAATGGCATCTGGACGAATCGTTATCCATCGTCGGCGAACAACATTGGCCCTGGCGCGCCTTCGACCAGAATGGCCTTGTTTTTCGACGTCTTGATCCAGCGCCGAAGAGACTCGCGCGCTGCACAGTGGTCCTTAACTGTCAGGGCTCCAGCGCAACGTGCAAGCCCTCGTTGCTTTCAACATGAACGTAACGGGGTCCAATCGGCCGTCCCCTGCCGCTGGCGACGGTGACAACGTCTTCCAGAGGCGTGGCCCGCGCATCCGCCTCTGGGCGAGACAAGATCAGATCCGCATGCAACAGCCCTTCTGATTCGAGGCCGGTCGCATCCACGCCAAGGGCCGCCAAGCTGGCCAAACAACTTTCAAACTCTTCAGCATCGCGAAAGCGACGCTGGATAAACGTCGCGCCGGTAAGACGTTCTGTCACAAGACCACGCTTTGCAAACGCTTCGGCCAACGATTCAAATGGGAACATTCGTAGCACAAAGGAGATGATCCATGGTTGCTTCTCTGTCGCATCGAGAATCTCGCTGAACGTCTTCTCGGTAACGTAGCCGATGCATCCGGTTGACATGATAACATCCACGGAGCGGAGAATGCGCGCGCTATCCGTCGATAGCGCCTCCTTTTCAAGGTCAGCGACGATGCCCTGCTCCAAGAGGCCAACACTCTTTGCATAGCTGATCGCCTGTACCGACACGTCGAGGCCGATAAAGCGCGCCAACCCGACATCAGGCCAGGCTGCATAAAAATTGCGATCGAGACTCACCAGTGTTTCAGAACTGATCGCCCTCATCTCACGCCGGGCGTAGCGGTGACGCAAGCCCCCGAAGGTCAGCGGAAAGCGATGCACTGCTGCGTTGATGCCGTATGAACATCCAACGTCGAGCACGACGGGCTTAAGGCCGGTTGCCGAAGCTTTCGCTGCCAGGATTTGGCGCACAACCGGCTCAGCCACGTCCGGAATCATATAATCTAGGTCTCCGAGGATCGAGAAATATGCCCTCGGATCATCAGAAGCATAAATATTATGGAATATAGCTTTAGACCGATTAATACGCGAAAAATCCATCCGCAACACAGTTCCTCCCATCTCATTTGCAAGCGAGTCGACGACAGTGCCTTCGTACTCGCCCGCACTTTGGTATACAGGTCGGTCTTACACCCGCCGATGCGACAGCAGAAGCGGCAAGCGGACAAGAGCATCCGCCTGCGTAAGATTTTCATGAAACTGGTCCCGCACCGATGAACAGCCGCTGGAGATACATTCGGCCGAGTTGAGAGCGGGTCGAGGCAACGGCAGGCAACATGAGAAGAACCGTTTCTGTCGCGTGATAAGATTGGCAGCATTCGTGAGCGCGAATCGGCCAGCACCTTAGAGAAGCGAGCTGACCGAAAGCTGACGAGCGTTCGTTACCCGATGACCGCGGCAGGTTTCCATTTAGGAAGAAGCATCGGCCTCCAACTTGGGACGAATTTTGGTGTCGATCCTGTCGTGAAAATAGCAGGTATACTCATCCGATCTCGGAGGCTGCATCTTGAAGAAAGTGCTATGTGTTCCTGTTTTCACCTGCCTGACGTCGCCAGGACGCTCGGCGCGCCGCTGACGCTGCCATCGACGCCTTACAGTTACATGTTCTGGATCAGGACCTCGCGACCGCACTACAGGAATTCGGTCACAATCGGAATATCCGGGTCAATGTAAGTACTGGGGTGAAGGGGCGGATTCGCGGGCGGCTACCGGAACTCCCACCGCGAGAATTTCTCGACCGCTTGATCAAGCTCTATAATTTTCAATGGTACTACGATGGGCGGGTGCTTTACGTATCCGACGCGCACAAGGCGCAAAGCCGACTACTGATCTTGAATCCGATCAGCTTTGATGCATTCAGAGACGGCAAAGCCGTCGCGTATCGCAACGACGCCACAGGCTTCGAGCAACAGCTGTCCGAGCTAGGAGGTAGCGGCATCCTACATCGCAGCTTGCGATTTTTTTTGATGCGAACCTTTGAACTGCTCTAAAAGACTCGTCATACGGATGAAATTCGACGTTTAAGGATGAGAGACGTTCCCGCTGTGAGGAGTAACACGGGCCTCAACCGGCAATAAGCAGACATGCGCGGTCAATCCAAGGAGCTTTGAGCAGAAACTGACGGGACCGCATGAAGCGGACGAATCTAACTAACTAGCATCGGATTTGGCCGAAGCTTGGAGCCGCGCCGTCACGCGCCGAGCCATCATTCGACGGCGGACGTGCCGCCACCACTGGTCCTCACTCGCCAAGCCGCCACATTCCTTAGATCGACATGCTGAGAAACTGCAATGTGATGTCAGGCAGGCACCCGCGGACAACAACTTTCGCCATCGCGGGTGTGCCGCACATGGCCGAACCGCGAGGAGAAAACTTATTCGTCTCCCAAGTCGTTAAACCTGCTCTTGCGGCTAGTTTGCGTCCGCCCTTCGTAACCGCGTGACCCAACTGTTATCTCGTATTGAGCCCGCGACGTGGATTCGATGCAGGGTCGAAGAGCGCAGCGGCCAAGGACGAACAAAAGGACTTAGGCCGGGCGTCCGAGCTTTGATGTTTGTCAGTGCAAGTTGGGTCCGCTCAACGCGTCTGACGATGGAGTTTTTCGAGGACTTGGTCGACGACCGGTATCTGAGCCGACCATGCTGGATGCGCAGCTCAGAAGAGCCAGCAGCTCAGAAGAGCGAGCACTTTTTCTGGCGCAGGCGCGGGGGTGGCTACTGCGAAATCAGCGCCCACCTTAAGGTGTTCCGGAGCTCTTGCGAGATTGTTGGACCAAATCAACGAATGCTCCCGATAGGCAGACGTAAAGCTTTAACTCGCTGACATGGCACCAGGCCAGGCGAACGCAACTAAGCGAAGCTGGCACCGGCATTGAAATACGTCCAGGTCCCTTGCGGGCAAGACTACTTCATCAATCACCCTGAAATCGTCTGAGCGCCGTCAGCTTCTCGAAAGGTTGTCCGTTTTACCATACGGGCGAATATTTAGACGGCGGCGTTCCCATGGATAGTCGCGAAACTGAGCGCTGAAGGCGCACTGAGCAACAGGATGCAAGTGGTAGGACCTGTTGAACTCTGCCGATCAACACTCCCTGTTCGTCGCGATCTCGGGCCGCGCCGGTGACCGTCTTGTGGTGCACACTTACATCGGAGGACGTGTAATGTCAGTCGACCTATCGCCAACCGCCAACTCAACTGTGGCTTTCTCCGGAATGCCCGCCCCTCCCTCGTCGGCGCAGGACTTTTCCAGCTTTCAGGCGATGCTGGCCAGCCTCTCCTCGAAAGACACGACCAACGATCATTCAGCATCGCAAGTGACGGCCTCCACAGAATCAACCAAGCAACTGACTGAGGAACTCACGCAGGAGGCGCGGAGTATCCTGCCACCAGAGATAAGGGCAGCATTGGATGCATATCAGGATGACCCACAGCCGTCCTGTGCTGCCGGCAGCCCAATCATTGCGGAAGCGCCCGTACAAAGCTCAAGGATCACCTGGAACGGTGGCACGCTGACTAATGCGGAACTGCAGATTGTCTCTGTGCTGAACCGCCACAAGGACAAATGCCCGCTTGATTGGAAGTCTCTGGGAGATTTGGCCAACGATCCCTCGACACCGCCGGATCTAAAGGCGGCGATCGAGGCACTGCAACAGGACCCGGAGCTCTTCTATGCGATCGGTTCGCAAGGCGACGGCCGCTGTGGCGGCAAGATCAAAGCGGGCGATCTCAGCGGCTTTTCCGACCATCACCCTCAAGTTGCCGCGTTCCAGGAGCAGCGGGCGCGGATCTACGAGCAGAACTACATGCCATCCGACGGTACCGGGAACGGTGAGCCATCGGTCATGACACTGACCGATGCCTTGCGCGAACTCTACCGCTATTCCGATAACCTGCCCAAGAACTTGAGCCTTGCGGATTTCAGGCGCATCGTGGACGGCAACGCCGACATTGGCAAATGCCCCCCACAGGTCCTCGCCGCGGCTCAATATTTTCTCGACCACCCGGATCAATGGAAGCAGTTGTACGGCGGCTCGATAGATAAGGTCCACAAGGAGGACTTCCTGCAGGTCGCTTCGTCATCGATGAGTCTCACTCGACCCGAGCTGAGCACACTAAACACGATCAACAAGAACCAGGACGCTTTCTTTGGAAATGGCGATCTGACCCGGGAAAAGCTCGTGAGTATGGTGGACGACAAGAGCCTTTCCCCTGAGGTGCGAAGCGCGGCTTCCCAGCTGCTCTCGGATCCTGTGCTGTTCGGATTGATGAACAACGCGATTACTGGTTACAAAACCCACCACAAGTTTTTCGACTTCGGCGGCGGCCATACGGTCGATTCCGGAAACATCAGCAGAAACGATTTCAACCAGTTCTTCAACAACATGTCTGGTGCGAACCGCGCCGCTCCGCAATTGAAAACGCATGCCGCTCAAACGCCGGCCGAACAGGAGGCTACCGCAGACATGATGATTGGCGCGGCAGATCAGCCCGACATCAAGTCTCCCAAGAAGAACGGTGGCGCCCTCATGCACGCAATTAATGACGTGCTCAAGGTAGGCTCGAAGGTACTCGACTGGACAGCGACGGCCGTTGGTGTACTCGGCTTCATTCCAGGGCTGGGCGAACTGGCCGATCTTGCTTCAATGGTGATCGAGGCCGAAGCGCAAGCTGCAAATCTTCTGCACACCGCGATCAGCGGCGGCAACATGAAGAAGGCGCTGGAGGAAGCCGGGCTGAGTCTTGCGGCGCAGGCCGTGGGCTGCATCGCCGGCCCCGAGGTCAAGATAGCGATTCGAGAAGGCTTGGTGAAGCAGGCAATTCAAGAAGCGGCGACGGCCGGCATCAATCTGCCGGTGTCGATGGCCCAGTCCTACGCGGAGGACTATCTGAATAACCTCAAGGCACGGATTGAATCCGAGCGCACGCAAGCTGCAGGTGCCTACGCCTAGTCGTAGCGGCGCTAACGAAAGGCCAGCTTGCGCGGCCTGCGCGGTAGGGTCGTCCCCGCCGCGCAGGTCGCGCAAGCATATTCGATGCTTACACCGACGAGCGTGCTTGTCGCTAGCTAAACCGGCGCATTTGTCGGCTGCACTCGAGCACCCGACGGGCGTTCTCACATCGCGTGCGCCACCGCGAAGATTTCGTCGGGCCGATTGCGCCACCCATCGCGGACGGTAAACTTGTTGATGCCTTCACGCCGCGACGGAACCGGTGGAGTGGCGTGCCTGACCGGTTTACGTCGTCGGATCGAGAGCACATTAATGGAGGTGACGCTCAAGGTCCTTGTCTCCAGCGCCTCCTGATCGCTGTCCACGAAAGTGATCCATTTTTATGGGCCTGCTCCGAGCGGGAATGGAAGATCGCTCTTCATCGCTGACTCGCATGAGCAACTTTATCCTGGCGCAGCAGCCCGGGACAGGATCTAGACAAATCGCTGCGTGGTTCGAGGTACCTAAACTGCCGAACGAGCTGCGAGGGGTCCAAAGCCGGGCGAGTCCCGAGATGGGCCACGTCAAAGCTTAAGCCCGTTTTATCCGTCCGGCGCTTACATTCCGCTTGTCAACGCTGCGCTTTGATGAACAACGGCTTGCCTGATCAAGTGCCACATAGGCGAGGTCTTGTACCAACCCTGTGATCTGCAGCTTACGCCGACACACTGCCGAAATATGAGGCGGCCTGTCCAGAGGCAACATCAAAGAGATCGGCTCACAGAATTTCTGAGGCTCGTCAGCTTGTCGAAAGCTAATGCTTCCATAGTAGCCGTGACGGCGACCGCTCCCTCCGCACGAACGAAGTTTTGAAGTAGGAGAACCCGATGCGCATTTCCAGCTCTAGCGCCGCTGGGCACCTTGATTCCGACCTCCACGCGACTGGCGGCGGCAAAAAAGGATCTCGGGCGCCTGGCGAGCACGATGATCATGGCCAATCGCATGGTGCAGGCGCTCCCTTAAATGGCGGCGCGTCTGGTCCAGACGCTGACTCGCAAGCCGCTGCTATGCAGCAAGCGTTCAACGTCGCTCTCGGCGCCGTCGCTATGCAGTTTGTAAGTAGTGCAATGGGTCGTTTCGACGACGCCATGGCCGAGACAGAGGAGGATTCCTGACCTCGCATGTTGCGGCGTCAGGAAAATCGGAGCCGCAAGGCGCGGCAATCTTCAAATAAACAGGAGAGACAATATGGCTGATAAGGTTGGTGCTTCTCATTCCTCGACGGCGGGTGGCGCAGCTGGTACTGCTACTGCAGCCGCGGGTTCCGCCGCAGCTGAAGCTGCGGGAGAAGCGGCATTCAACAGGCAGCTCGCCGCCCTGACTGCCAGCAGCACGAAGGCTGCTGAAAGGGATGTAGAACTTCGCGTCGTCTCGACAGAACTCTCGACCGTCAAGAAAGTGGCCGACGAGCGGGTGCAGTAACGGATGAAGCGGGACGAAATTATATCCTCCCGCTTTTGCCGGCCGCATGATCTGTGAAGTCGCAACAGACCGTACGGCTTTGCCGTACGGTCTCGTTCTTCATTCAGGAGACGATCGTGAATGAACCAGCTTCCCCGCTATTCGAAGTGTTGTCGGGGTGTTATTCCGGGTTGACCGGCAAAGCGGGGAGCGGCTCCTGCTTGATTGGCAGCAGCCTCGATGCTGATTTGGTCTTCATCGAGCAAGGCCTCGAACCGCACCATCTTCGCGTCAGCTGGCATATCAGCTCGATCGAGATCGAGGCCCTTGCCGCGGACGTCGCGATCGAGGGTCGCGGCCCTATTTCGCCAAATGAGACCGTTGTTGTCCCTCTTCCTGCCGTCATCCATATGGGCGCGATGTCCATTCGCTGCTCGACCGAAGGCACTCAGCAAGCCGGCTCTACCGGGCGCTGGCATGTACCGATTATCCCGCTTGCCTTGGTCCTCATCAGCTCTGCCGCAGTTGGCACCCTTTCAACGAGATTTGTCCAGTTCGACAGCGCCGCAGCGCTGAGCACCTCGTCCTCCGCCACGGACATTGCCCCCAAAATCGCGCTCGCGACCCCTGATGTTCCGGCCACCGACGCAGCGGCTCAACGGCTGCAAGGGGAAGTTGACGCGGCGGGCCTGCTCGGCATCAAAGTCAGTTCCGGGCCGGGCGTTGTGACCGCCGATGGCACTATTACGCCTGCCTCGCTCGCTAAATGGCGGGAAGTCCAGCAGCGGTTCGATGTCCAAAGCAATGGTGCTTATACGCTCGTCAGTGCGGTCGCCATCAAGGAGGAGAAGGCGCCCCCCGCAATTGCCGTCCAGGCAGTTTGGCGCGGAAGCGCCCCTTATCTGGTCATTGCTGGTCAAAAGTACTTCGCGGGTGCACTCCTGAGCAATGGATGGACCGTAAAGGAGATCGAGGACGGACGTGTGCTGCTGACACGCAATGGCCAGCTTGCTGCTTTGTCTTATTAGAGTTTTAGCCCGCGGCCAACGAAGGAACGTTTCATGACTAGGCTGCCGCAGCGGTCCGTAGAGCCTGGCATCGCCTTTCAGGGAATTAACAACGAGCATCATGCACCTGTTATCGCCCCGGCCACACCTCAGGCCAGCAGCGTCGGCATCGACAAGGTCCATGGAAACGGCAAGGGTCACACGTCAGTTGTCCAACAGCGCGAAGCGCAGGAGCGGTTGGCTGCCAGCACGATCGATAACGCGCTCGAACTCAAGTCAATCGATCCAATCTCGCGGATCAATCCCACCGATGCCACCGAGCACGCAGGTAAGATCGAAACGAGTTCGGAACTTGCCTGCCTGAAGGGCCCCAATCTCGCGCATAGCCTGCTCTCCTTCGTCACGCCCCGCCTGCGTCATTCGCATGTAGTACGTCCGGAGCAACACGGCCTTCTCCTCGAGCGTCTGGCCGATGCGCTGTCAGCCGCGCCAGAGGGCTCGGTGGCAGGCGAAGGGGCTGCGCTTCTGCGGCTGGAGCTGCGGCGTTTAATCCTGCTCCGGCAGAATCACAACAGCTTGATCCAAGGCTAGCAATGCCAGATCCGCACGAAGTGCAGCACTTCACACCTACCCGGTCGTCGAATGTTTCCAAAGCCGATCGGGCAGTTCCGATCTCTGGGCCCGAGCGCGATTTGCTCTGCACGCTTTCCTATGTCCACCTTGCGTGCGGGCAGAGCGCACACAGTCTGGCGCTCTTGCGGCTCGTCGTTCACGAACATTCTCAAGACGTCGAGCTGCTTCGCATCCTCGCCTATGCCCTCATCTCGGAGCGCCTCGGCGAGGAAGCGCTATCGGTATTGGACAGGCTGGACATGCTTGATGATCAGCCATCGTCGCGTCTGCCATTGCTGCTGCTGCGCAGCCATGCTCTGCGTCAGGCTGGCCGCATGGCCGAGGCGCAGGCCACCTTCAAGCGCTATGTTTCCTTGCGGGGCAACCCGGCTCCGGTCAAACAATAAGGCTTTGCATGGCCAGTCACCTACGAAATCTCGTCGCCCGCGCACCGGCCCATCCGGATATCATGGTCGCACTGATGCTGCTTCTGGCGATCGGCATGATGATCATGCCGATCCCGATCATCGTGATTGACATGCTTATCGGCTTCAACCTCGGCTTTGCCATATTGCTGCTGATGGTTGCCCTCTATCTCAGCACGCCGCTTGATTTTTCGTCGCTGCCGGGCGTCATTCTGATTTCGACGGTTTTTCGTCTGGCGCTGACCATCGCAACAACACGCCTGATTCTTGCGGAGGGCGACGCCGGCAGCATCATCCACACCTTTGGCGACTTCGTCATTTCGGGGAATATCGCTGTCGGAATCGTCATATTCCTGATCGTGACCATGGTGCAGTTCATGGTCCTTGCCAAAGGCGCCGAGCGCGTCGCAGAGGTGTCAGCGCGATTCACGCTCGATGCACTTCCGGGCAAGCAGATGGCGATCGATGCGGAGCTGCGCAACAACCATATCGATCAACACGAAGCACGTCGCCGGCGCGCGGCACTTGAGCAAGAAAGCCAACTTCATGGTGCAATGGATGGCGCCATGAAATTCGTGAAAGGCGACGCGATCGCCGGGTTGATCGTCATCTGCATCAATATGCTGGGCGGAATCAGCATCGGCCTGCTCTCCAAGGATATGTCGCTCGATGCCGCGATGCATCACTATACGCTGCTGACGATAGGTGATGCGCTCATTTCACAGATTCCCGCACTGTTGCTGTCGATTACGGCCGCGACCATCGTCACACGGGTCAACGGGCCTTCCAAGCTCAAGCTTGGGGCCGATATTGTCAGCCAACTTACGGCGAGCACACAAGCGCTTCGGCTGGCGGCCTGCGTCTTATTGTTAATGGGATTCGTTCCTGGCTTCCCCTTGCCCCCGTTCGTCATCTTGGCCGTGCTCTTCGCTGCCGCAAGCTATGTCAAGGTCGGCGCGAAAGGCGACGAGCCTGCCGCGAAGACAGGCGCAAACGTCACTGCTTCGGCACCGGCTCCAGCACAGGCACAGGCACAGAAGCAAGCCGCTCATGCGGAAGCACTTCCGATTGCGTTATTCCTTGCGCCGAACCTGACACATTCAATCGACAAAGACGAGTTGGAACAAAGCATCGCGCGCGTTTCCACGTCGGTATCGGCAGACCTTGGAATCACGGTTCCGCGTATCCCGGCCCGGATTGACCAGAACCTGTCCAAGTCGCAGTTCAGGATAGATGTCGATAGCGTGCCGGTTGAACGGGATGTGATCGATCCGACGCAACTCGTTCTCAACGATGATATTGCGAACATTGAACTAAGCGGCATCCCATTTCGGCAAGATCCGGAGACGGCTCGCGTATGGATCGAAGAACGCCATGCAGCTGCGCTCAAAGCCGCCGGGATCGGACACCACCGTCCGGTCGAAATTCTTGCTTTACGTCTCCATTCCACATTGACACGCTACGCACAGCGCCTGGTAGGCATTCAAGAGACACGTCAACTGCTTGCCCGAATGGAGCAGGAGTACGCCGATCTGGTGAAGGAAGTGCTTCGTACGGCGACCATTCCTCGGATCGCAGAGGTCCTGCGCCGTCTGCTCGACGAGGGGATACCCATTCGCAACACTCGCCTCCTCCTGGAGGCCCTTGCAGAATGGAGTGAACGCGAGCAGAACGCCGTCCTGCTCACTGAATATGTTCGTGCCGCCCTGAAGCGGCAGATCTGCTTTCGCTATGCCAATGCCCACCGCGTTGTGGCCGCCTTTATCATCGAGCGTGAGACTGAAGAGATAGTGCGCGTTTCGGTGCGCGAAACCGCTGTCGGACCATATCTCGTTCTGGACGATTGGCAGAGCGAGAAGCTGCTTTCACAATTCCGTCAGATCCATTCGACCATCGCACAAAGCCAAAGCCAGCCCGTCATTCTCGGCTCGATGGATATCCGGCGCTTCGTACGCGGCTTTCTCACCCGCAACGGGCTCGATCTGCCCGTTCTGTCTTATCAGGATCTCGCCTCGGAGTTCACAGTCCAGCCGATTGGGTCCGTGAAACTTCCGGCTACCAAGGAAAGGGTTCCTTCCTCGGAGCGTGGCGGGCTGCTTCCAGCCGCAAGTTAACAGAGCACAGCAGCTCGTCGTGAGATAGCCTATGAATTCCTATGAGATAAGCCTCTGGCGACGCGCATGCTTCCTTCGCTCAGCCTTGTGCTCAAGCTCGCTCGCTATCGTTCTGCTCGCAGGCTGCGCTAACCCGGATAGGTCGGCCCTTTCATCGCGGCAGACGCCCTCGTCAGACCTAGCTGACGCCAAGGCGATCGATCCTGGCGTGCGCGAACGAATTCCATACAGCCTCGGTCGGGATGCTGATGAGCAAACTCTGCGCGATACGTTGAAGCAACAACCAAACAATGTCGATGCGGCGATCTCTCTTGCGCGGGTCCTGCTGGCCCGCAAATCGCCCGATCAAGCCCTTGAGGTTCTCGATAATGTCCTCTTGGCGGCTCCCGGCGATCTGCGCACACTGAACGCCAAGGGCGTTGTCCTCGATCAGAAGGGCCGCCATCAAGAGGCGCAAGGGCTATACCGCAAAGCTCTCGAAAGAGAACCCTCAAATGCGATGTTGCACAACAATCTCAAACTGTCGCTTGCGCTAGAAAGTAAGACGGAGACCGAGGATGCCGGGTCACAACCGCGGATGGATGACGCCTTGGCGCGCAGCGAACAATAGCGTGCAAAAGCTTGACGCTTGAGTGGCCGGCTTGCCGATAACTAGGCTCCCCTTAATCGGCCGCACTATACGCCGCCGCAAAACCTCAAAAGTAATTAGAGATGCGATCGATAATTGTATCGCCACGTGTAGTAACATTGCAATTCATCCGTTACTTACCTTGCATATGACACCGCCACCTTGCGCCGGCAGAGACCAAATTAAGCCTGCAGTCCGACATTCGTGAGAGCTTTCGCGGCTTCGATAGAATAGACAACATCCTCCGTGAACCGCTGCTTGGCGCCTTTCATCCACCCCTGAAGAATGCCGATCTGGTCGGGCGCTGAAGACGTCGAGGAGACATGCTTGAAGAACTCTGTCAACTGCGTCGCTTCGATTTGAATGCGCTCCTGCCAGTGCCAATAGGCCTCTGAGTACTTTTTCACAAACTCGCTTTGCGCTCCGATGGCTCGCTTCGTGAAGTCCTGAAATGCGCCGGCTGCAATGCCGATGTCATCGTTGATCCCGGTTTCTTTCGTCATCGCCATCTCCTGTATGGTTGTATATGGACGAGACGACGCCTGAGCAGCGCTCCCGCATGTCTCCCATGATCACTAATTGACGCGCCCACACACCATCTCATGATTGTGAGGCCACTATTGTCACTTCTCGACCGAGCAAGCGACGTGCCACAAACGATCGTGAGGGCTTGCCGTCCACGAACAGGAAAAACATGTACTTGATACAGCGCTCCCGCAGCCCTGATCCGCAGCGTCGGACTCTGGACATAATAAGTATCACACCGGACAGGGCAGAGTGCGACAGGAATAAGGGCAATGGCAGTTCGTACTAAACAGCGACGAAGGTGGATCGGGGAGCATTGCCAACGCTTCAATGCTCCGAGCCTGCTCAGCGCGCATTCTCGCACAGACCGTTGCTTGGTGCATGTCCCATCGCTCGAACTCCGCGCCAGCATATAGTGACGGCAAAGGCGTCGTGCAGTCCGAGCAACCGGCCGATGGTAGACTGACGATGCTATGCGTGTCGATCAGTACGACGAAACCAGTCGGCTGGTAAACGCGCGTATTCCACTTCTTCTTGGCTTGCTTCTCACCGCGATGAACTTTCGCTGGCCATTGACCGCAACCTTGGATGGGCCGAGAACAGTACGACCCGGACTTGCCCCACCAAAACTGAGAGGCGACGGCCGTTTCGTATGCAGCTAATATTTGCCAGGGTTCGGAAAGACAAAAACGTTCGCTTAAGCGCTCGCGGCTAGGGGACAGGGATGATCACGCCGGTTCGACGGGACTGGAATCCAAGCGAATTGTTCAGCGCTCTTACACCTGCGATGTTCAGCGCCGAACCATCAGCCATACGCGCACGTTGGGATAAATTGTGGCCTGATTTATACACGGAATATGACGCCCGGCATTTGAAACAAGAACTTGCCGCCAGAAATCTCATCGCGACCGATGAAGCTGCAGCATTTCTCAGCGCCTGGGTGATTGATGAAGAGCGCCACACCAATGGCTTCATCCGGATCATTGAACTTGTCGCGAACGGATCCGAAAAGCATCTTCGCGAGAGGTTGGGCGCTCGATCGCATGATTTTGGTCCGATTACCGATTACCTGAAGGACGAATTCTCCTTGTTAGTTATGATTGCGTTTGACGAAATGTGCACTTGCCGCGCCTACGCGGCAGAAAAGCCGTTTTACGACGCTCTTGGGAACAACACGTTTCATCATTGGCTGCGAGAGATAATTGCCGACGAGGCGGTTCATTCGATGAACGCTGTTAATGTCATTCGCGCGCGCTATCGCGACCGCATTGGGCAAGTCGGCGCAATACTCGATAGCCTCATCCGCGCGTGCGATAATCTACGCTATTCTGGCACCTTCGTCCTCGACTACTTCGGCACAGCGTACTCCAAGGAGCTTCTCGCCAACTCTCGCCTCGCCACCATGAGAAACATCGTCAAGCCACTCCCGGCGTAGAACGAGACAGCAACAGGCGACAGGGATTTGATCCGGAGTCATATCGCGGTTCAATTTGTCTATCCCCGCTGCCATTCTACGGTTTGCGCCAGATTGTCGTGTGCTTTCTTGCGCAATGTCGTGTTCACGACCTGCCGGCCGTTGACCTTTGACCAGAACACGCGCGCCGGATCGGTCTTGCGTCCGGTTGGCGCGCCGTGCGGCCCGTGCCGCACATCGGGCATTTGGCCCGACCTTTGCTCCTTGCCAAACCGTGTACAGCCTCCTGTTTTGTCGGTCTATCTGCCACAAAACATGGATCTCTATGGAGCGAAGGCAAGGCCATGAAGAACCGGAGTACCGTCAACGCCATGGCGTCGAGCATCGCTACTGGCGCTATCGATTCAGTGACACCCACCTCCCCGGCGGTCGAGCACAGGACGGCTGATAGCACCAATCGTAACCTATACTCTTCTGCGGAGGAGAGCATCTTTGCTGAGGACAAGGCCAGATCGGATCGACCGGCTACCCTCATGCTTCCAAACGGCCTGCAAGTGGTGATGATTCCGGATCATCGCGCACCCGTTGTGACTCAGATGATCTGGTATAAGGTTGGCTCCGCCGATGAGCCGGCGGGCAAATCGGGGCTAGCGCATTTCCTTGAACACCTGATGTTCAAGGGCACAACCAAACATCAGGCGGACGAATTCTCCCAGACCGTGCTGCGCGTCGGCGGCAATCAGAACGCCTTCACGGGAAGGGACTATACCAGTTATTTCCAGCACGTGCCGCGCGAACAGCTCGGCAAGATGATGGAATTTGAAGCCGACCGCATGACCGGTCTTATTCTCAAGGACCGGGACGTATTGTCAGAGCGCGACGTCGTGCTGGAGGAATATAATATGCGCGTCGCCAACAGGCCGGATGCGCGGCTTGTCGAGCAGATGATGGCGGCGCTCTACCTCAACCATCCCTACGGTCACCCTGTGATCGGCTGGCGGCAGGAGATCGAAAATCTCGACCGCGAAGACGCGCTCGCTTTCTACAAGCGTTTCTACGCGCCGAACAACGCCATCCTGATCATCGCGGGTGACGTCAAGGTCAGCGAGGTCCGCCCGATGGTGGAAAGGAATTTTGGCGGCATTCCCCCGCAGCCATCGATTCCTGCGGAACGCCTGCGACCGCAGGAGCCAACGCCGGCCGCGCCGCGCACCGTGACGTTGGCAGATCCCCGCGTCGAGCAGCCAGCCTTGCGCCGTCTCTATCTCGTACCCTCGGCTCGCACCGCGACCGCCGGGGAGAGTCCAGCGCTTGAGGTGCTCTGCAAATTGATGGGTGGTGGCATCAACTCATATCTCTATCGCGCGCTGGTAATCGACAGGCGGCTCGCGATCAGCGCCTGGACGCGCTACAGCGCTACTGCGATCGATCTCTCGCAATTCGAGATTTCTGCCACGCCGAAACCGGGCGTCGAGCTCGGGCAGCTCGACTGCGCCATTGACGAGACGGTCGCCGATATTGCGCACAATTCCCCGCAGGCAGAGGATTTCGAGCGGGTCAAGACACAGCTGATCGCGCAAGCAATCTATGCCCACGACAACTTGGAAGAGCTCGCGACCTGGTATGGCGGCGGACTGACGACCGGATTGAGCATCGACGACGTCCGAGGCTGGTCGGACAGCATCCGCGCCGTACGGGCGGAGCAGGTACTCGAGGCCTCGCGCAAATGGCTCGACAAGAAGCGCTCGGTGACCGGCTATCTCACCAAAGCGACGTCAAAGCACACGGAGAAACGATCATGACCTGTTCCTTTACACGGCGTTCCGTCCTCATCGGCGGAGCTTCATTGTCAATTGGAATGCTTGTTTCGCCAGATTCGCTCGGCGCCGCCAAGAGCGTTGCCGCGGCCAAGATCCAGCGCCTGGTCTCGCCCTGTGGGGTAGAAGCCTGGTTCGTCAAAGACGCAACTGTCCCGTTTATTGCGATGGAATTCGCTTTCAACGGCGGCGCGACACAGGACCCCGCCGACAAAGCCGGCGTCGGCCACATGGTCGCTGACTTGCTCGATGAAGGCTCCGGCGATCTCGACTCCAAGAGCTTTCACGAGCGGCTCGACCGTCGCGCCATTGAGCTGAGTTTTGGATCGACGCGCGATCAGTTCCGCGGTGCCTTACGCACGCTCGAGGAAAACGCGGATGAGGCCTTCGACCTTTTACGGATGGCACTAACCTTACCCCGTTTCGACGCGGCCGATGTCGAACGGATCCGTGCCAGCCTGCTCGCGAATCTTAGGAATGATTCAAACAATCCTTCATCGCTCGCCAATCGCAAGTTCCTCGAAGTCGCCTTTAACGATCATCCCTATGCTCGGCCAGCCGGAGGCACGCTCGAGAGCGTCCCGAAGATTGGCGTCACCGATCTCAAGGGCTATGTCCGGCGCGTGATCGCAAAAGACACCCTCAAGATCGCTGTGGTCGGTGACATTCAGCCAGACGTCCTCTGCGGACTGCTCGACAAGGCGTTTGGCGGCCTGCCGGCCAAGGCGGACTCGGTGCCGATTCGCGACGTCGTCGCAGCAAAGCCGCCGCAGCGCGTCTTCATTCCGCTCGATGTGGCCCAGACGGCTGTGACTTTCGGTGGTCCCGGCGTCCGCCGCAGTAAGCCCGATTTCATGGCCGCCAATATCGTCAACCACGTTCTCGGCGGCGACGGTCTGTCGTCACGGCTGTTTCGCGAAGTTCGCGAAAAGCGCGGGCTGGCCTATTCCGTCCGTCAGCAGCTGGTCTGGATGAATCATTCCGCCGTGTTCGTAGGCAACAGCGGCACCCGCGCCAATCGTGCCGGCGAGACGCTTGAAGAGATTGAGAAGCAGGTCCGCCGTATCGCCGACGAGGGCCCGACCCGACAAGAACTCGACGATGCAAAATCTTACCTGAAGGGCTCGAAGATGCTGGCTCTCAATTCTTCATCAAAGCTAGCGCGAACGCTGCTGCAGCATCAGCTTGACAAGCTACCTATCGACTATATCGAAAACTACAATACCATCGTCGATGCGGTGACGTTGGAAGACGCCAGGAAGGTCGCGCAGCGGCTGTGGGGCCAGGGTCTGCTCACCGTTATCGTCGGCCGCTCCCCACCGGTCGCGGCCGAGTCGGCACCTGTTCCCTCCGCCACGACGACCCCGTCACACGCCGAGCAGCTAGGCGCCACACCATCACCCGCTTTACCGAGGAAACCCAATTAACTCTCAGGCAACCTCAGCGCCGCAGGCACGAGACTCGCTCTCCACGTCCTCCGGTAAAGAACCGGCAGTTTGCTGCGGCGGAGCAAAAAAATTGCGCTCAAATTCTCGCACTAGCGGCGTAATCACACATTAACCGCTTGCCGATCGTTGCTAATCTCTCACTGCTGGCCCAAGCGGAATTCTTGGCCCTGGGGCCTTCGCAGAGCTAGAGTTTGCTCCTGTCGGCGGACTCCGGGGCAGAGAAGCAGGAGCTATGAAGTCGACGCTTCTTGTTTCCGCTCCTTACCCGATTTGCTAGCAAATATGTGCTTTTAGCTGCCTTGCGCTTTACAGGTGTGCTCAGTTACTGCGACCCTGGCGAACTGGCGTTATGTTCTGTGGTGTCACGCGGCCCGATCCTGAATACCTGTGACGATGATCAGCAGCGGCCCATCGTGGCAGCGGCAGCCCCACAATAACGGCGGGTTCCCTCGACGGCGCCGCCTGGGATGCCACCTGATCGGCCGCATTGTGGCGGACCTGATTATATGCACGAGAAAATTATCGCTTTCGACATGTCGCGGAACGGGCGACTCTCCGAGCGACCAACCTCCGTGTCGCTAGATGCAAGTATGGGGGATGGTCGGTGACGCTCATGCCCAAAGTGAAGATCCCTAATTGAGATGGTCATCAGGCTCGCCGATCAAGCAACTGCAGAAGGGCCCGTCGGATACCGCTTCCCGCCGTCGAACAGGTCCACAGAGCCGAGGTCCCGGGCCGAGCTCTCAGCTCGGCGCTCTGACTGCCGCGCGGCAATCAGGGTGACAGTGGAGCGTCAATCAGGATGAGAGAGCTTCGCCGGGCTCGTGACGCAGGGAGGGCGTAGCCCGACCGGAGTTACGAGCCCGGCGTCGGCGCGATCCACAGGGGACCGCGCCGACTGGTGATCGCGGCCGGCTGGTTGTGCAAGTGGTTCTTCCGCCAAGAGGAATCACTCGCTTGCCAGGCCGACACGTTACCGATCACCAGATGAGGCTCTACATGAAGTACCGTCAGACCGATACCCCGCCAGTGGCCGCCGCCAAGGCGTCGTTCAGTACCTCGACCGCGTATCGCTTTGAGAAGGATCGAAGGCTCCCATTGCAGAAGAAGGGAGCCCGCGGCCGGCGCCGACCGGACCCGTTGGCCAGTGTTTTTGAGACCGAGGTCGTGCCGATGTTGAAGGCGGCCCCCGGCGTGCGGGCTGTCGCGATCTTCGAGGAGATGTTACGCCGCCACCCTGAGCTCGGGGCTGGAATCCGCCGCACGCTGGAGCGCCGGATCCGCGCCTGGCGGGCAATCCACGGCGAGGAGCAGGAAGTCATCTTCCGTCAGACCCACGAAGTGGGTCAGGTCGGCCTGTCCGACTTCACCGACATGGGCGAGCTCGGGGTCACCATCGCGGGCGTGCCGCTCGATCATCGCCTCTATCACTTCCGGCTGGCCTATTCCGGCTTTGAGCACGCCCATGTCGTGCTCGGTGGCGAGAGCTTCGTCGCCTTGGCGGAAGGACTGCAGAATGCTCTGTGGTCGCTCGGCGGCGCGCCGCGGGAGCATCGGACCGACAGTCTGTCGGCCGCCTTCTGCAATCTGGACCGGAATGCTCAGGACGATCTGACCCGGCGGTACGAGGACCTCTGCGCCCATTACGGCATGCGGCCTTCCCGCAACAATCGCGGCATCGCCCATGAGAATGGGGCGATCGAGAGCTCGCATGGCCATCTCAAGCGGACGATCGCCGATGCGCTGCTATTGCGCGGCACTGCCGACTTCGATGATCTCGCGGCCTACCGCGGCTTCATCGACGAGATCGTCAGCCGCCGCAATGCCCGCAACGCCAAGCGCATCGACCACGAGCGCGCCACCCTGCAGGCATTGCCAGATCGCCGCACCTCGGACTACGAGGAGGTGATTGTCCGCGTGACGTCAAGCGGCGGCTTCACCTTGCGCAAGGTGTTCTACACCGTGCCGTCACGCCTGATCGGCCACCAGCTGCGGGTGCGCCTTTACGATGATCGTCTCGACACGTTCGTCGGCGGCACCCATCTCGTCACCCTGCCGCGTGGGCGGCCGCATCCCAACGGCAAGCACGACCAGGTCGTCGATTATCGGCACGTGATCCATTCCTTGCGGCGCAAGCCAATGGCGCTGCTCAATCTCGTCTACCGTGATCGGCTGTTCCCGCGCGATGCCTATCGGAAGACCTTCGATCGTTTGCGCGAACGGCTGCCGGACAAGAAAGCCTGCCGGCTCATGGTCGATCTGCTTGCGCTGGCGCACGAGCGCGGCTGCGAGGCCGAACTCGCCGGTCAGCTCGCCGCCGACCTGGACGCCGGCCAACTGCCCGATCTCGGACAGCTGCGCACGCACTTCGCGCCCGATCCTGCCCGTGTGCCGCAGGTCGTGGTGCATCTCGCGCCACTGGCCGCCTATGAGTGCCTTATCGGCACCGCCGAGATCGGAGGTGCCGCATGAACACGGCCAACACCGTCGACACCGCGCGCCTCAATCTGTTGCTCAACGAGCTGCGGCTGCCCGCCATCAAGGTGCTGTGGCCGCAATTTGCTGAGCAGTCCGACAAGGAAGGCTGGCCGGCGGCCCGCTTCCTCGCCACCATTGCCGAGCACGAGATCGCCGAACGCGGCCGCCGTCGCATCGAGCGGCACCTCGTCGACGCACGGCTGCCAGCCGGAAAGACCTTCGACAACTTCGACTTCGAGGCCGTGCCGATGATCTCCAAGGCGCAGGTCACCGCGCTCGCCGCCGGCGACGGCTGGCTGGGCAAGGGCGCCAATTTGCTGCTGTTTGGCCCGCCCGGTGGCGGAAAGAGCCATCTCGCAAGTGCTCTCGGCCTCGCTCTGATCGAGAACGGATGGCGCGTTCTCTTCACCAGAACCACCGATCTCGTGCAAAAGCTCCAGGTGGCGCGGCGCGAGCTCAACCTCGAGGCCGCCATCAACCGCCTTGATCGCTTCGATCTCCTGATCCTCGATGACCTGGCCTACGTCACCAAGGACCAGGCCGAGACCAGCGTGCTGTTCGAACTCATCAGCGCACGCTACGAGCGACGCTCGATGCTGATCACAGCCAATCAGCCATTCGGCGAATGGAACAGGGTCTTCCCGGACCCCGCTATGACCCTCGCCGCCATCGATCGGCTTGTCCACCACGCTACCATCGTCGAGATGAACGTCGAAAGCTATCGCAGGCGGACCGCGCTCGAACGAAAACGCGGACCTGGACGCCCGCCGTCACACGCGACACCCAAAACCGTCTCTGATTGACGCTCCGCGACAATCAGAGTTCAAAAAACTCTTGCGCGCGACAATCAACGCGGCAATCATCACCTCGCCGCGACACCGACTCGCCATCCTGATTGTCGTGCGCTTCCCACCCAGATTGTCGCGCTATACTCTGACATTCGAATGTGCAACGAGGCTTTAAACAGGCCGCTGCTCGATAGTTTTCTTGTTGTGTTCGCTCGTCACGTTGCCTGCCGGATGAGACGGCCGCCATGATTGTCGAGTTAGATGTCTGACGATCAACCGGATCAGCACGGCCGTGCGACCCAACGCGCCGAAAGCGTCTTAAGCACCGGGGCGGAACACCCCGGTCATGCCCACGCCAAAGCCCAACTTTCCTGACGTACGTGAGACTCTCGAATTGTTTGCGCTGATCAACGATCAAATTGAATTAGCATGATGGTGATCGCGATCATCAGCGCGCATGGTCGACTGCTCGAATAATTTGTCCTTTCAGCTCACCACAAACCTCACGTGAAACGCGATCACGAGAGATTAGTTATTGTCATCGAATTGCATCGTCGTCGCAATCAAAGAGCTCCGATGGCTCGGCACTGGAAAACCTCATCAATCGGGCCGCACCCGCGTCGAAGATTCAATAGCCCCTTCTTTCTGCCATGTTCGCATCCAAAGCAAAGACACGCCGATTGCGCACGTCGCGCGCGGCAATAGCGAGTGTCTCAGGAGAATTCCATGGTGAAGCCGGTTGTGATTGTGGTGGGCGCGGACAAAGGAGGCGTCGGCAAGACGACCGTATCACGAACGCTTCTGGACTACTTCAACGTCAATAACGTGCAAACACGCGCATTCGACACGGAGTCGCCGCGGGGAACGTTGAAGCGATTCTATCCCGCAATCACCGAGATCGTCGATATGGCGACGACGGCGGACCAGATGAAGATCTTCGATACCCTGAACTCAGGGCTATCCGTCACCGTTATCGATGCTCGCGCCGGCTTACTATCCACAGCACTGGCCTCCTTGCGCGACATCGGCTTTTTGGATTCGGCGCGATCCGGCCAGATCACTTTTGCCGTATTCCATATTCTGGGATCATCCATCGCTTCGCTGGACGAGATCGCCGAGACCGCGACCTACATGGCCGGCGCAAAGTACTATCTGGTGAAGAACTTCATCAACGATACTCAATTCTTCCAGTGGGACCAGTCGACCTATAATTCTTATTTTCACCGCATCAAGCATGCGACCGAGTTGACCATCCCGAAGCTCAACGAGATGGCCTACGAGCAGGTCGAAGTCGCTTCTGTCCCATTCGTCGATTTTGTCGCAAACAAGGGCCGGAACGATGAGCCGGCGAACAATTCCTTCGTTCTGCGCGGCTATGTACGGCACTGGCTGGCAAATGTCTGGAGCGAGTTTGATCGCATCAACTTGACGGAATTGGCCGGCGCCAAGTCAGCGACTCGGAGCGACGATAAGTAGTCGCATTATCGGCGAGCGACGGGTTGAGCCCAGGGACGAAGTGAGATTGATCTGCTGGCTATGTTAGCGACTCCTATCTACATCATCTGCTCTCCTAGCCCGCAGGTCGGCAAAACTCTCGTCGCTCGCCTCGTGAGCGAGTACTTGCTGCTGAAAAATGGTACGGCGCTCTCCTTCGATGTAAATCTCAAGGAACCGTCATTGCTCGATTATCTCCCCAACATCACGGAGACCGCAGATGTAATTGACACTTACGGTAAGATGCAACTGATGGACCCACTGATCATACACGATCGGGTAGCCAAGGTGATCGACCTCGGCTTCCACGCCTTCGACGAGTTCTTCAAGATGTGCGAGGAGATCGGCTTCATCAAGGAAACAGCACGCTGCTGTGTCGCGCCTGTCATCCTCTTCGTCGCGGGCGCTGACCGCCATTCCTTCCGTGGTTATCAAATGCTGCGGCGGCAGATTCCACCGGCGGCGCTGGTCACCGTCCACAATGAATTCGTGCTGCGCGAAGGACTACCTGACGCGATGGATTGTGAGCGAGTGCTCCGGATTTCCGCGCTCCCGTTGTTTCTAAAGAGATATATCGATCGGCTGAGTTTTTCCTTCACCGGGTATCTGCGCGACGAAAAGGACTGGACCACCGAACTGCATCAGTGGATCCGGCGAAACTACACCATGCTTCGTGATTTGGAGTCGAGCGTGATGCAGCGAGGGTCCTATCGATCTCGCGCAACGAATATCGAGAGCCTACGAGGCACAAGGGCGACTGTGGGACCGGTTCACTATCCATTTCGCTATCAGAGATGAACGAGTGATATTCGACAGAGTGCTCGCCTGGTCGAGTAGTCGATAGAACGATTTCTCTTGATCGTCCGCACAACCTAGCGACCGAGACCTGCCGGCAACTCATTCGCTCGACGAAACTTCTCCATTCGTTCCTCGATAAGGATCGATAGCCGCCTGAGATTGCGCGCAGCTGGCCGGATCGACGGCTCCCGCTCGAGGGCGCTTCAAAGCTCAAGTCCGAATCTCTCGAGGACCTGATGCATGACCGGGCCTTTGATCTCGAGGGCGATCTCTTTGCGAATCTGGGCGCCAAGCACTCGCTCTGCATCGGCATCGCCCGTCAGACCATTCTCGGCCAGTCGCCGATCCAAGCGGGCTTGGAATTCATCGCCCATCGCGTCGACGAGCCGCCTCTCCATTGCAACATGGTCTTCGGGTGCGATGCGCCTCAACACGCTTTCCCATGGGTGCCAGCGCGTTGCCAGGTAGTCCGGAAATTCCGCTGCCTCCTGATTGCGCACCGACGCCTCGGCTCTGACAATATCGTCCTCGGTCACGTTAGAGACATTCAAGAAGCGCATATCCGGAGCGATGTGCAGCAGCTGCAGCGGGTTGCGCAGCTGGGTCTGGTAGGCAAGGTAGACCTCGATCTCGTCGACGTCGGCGTCAGGATCGGCACGACGAAGGGAATTGACCGTCTCGCGTGCGATCCTGTCCAGCGCCTCCAGACGAAACAGGACCCGGCCCTGCTGGAGCAGCTCGGTTAACCGGCCGTCATAGACGCCGTCTTCAACGTCAGCGTTCAGCCGTGCGCTCTGCATGCCGTTCCAGGTCAAGGTAACCCGATCTTCGCAGCGCTCGCTCGCTCCCGAGGCCAGTTGGAAAAACTGTTCACGCAAACGCGGCCTGACGGCTGCTTGCCGCAGATCCTCGACGACCGCCTGCCGGAACGCTTCGTTGCCATAGTTCACGGTACCCCCGAGCCGGTCGAGGAAGCGTGCATAGTCTTGCGCACCCGGTTCTTGGGCGAAGCGCTGCCAAGTGGCCATTACCGACGGCTCGGCCTCGAGCCAGTGCGCCACAACCTCTTGCAGCGAGCGCGGCTGGACTTCCAGCGCGCCTTCGGCCGTCGATAAAAAGACCTGCGGGCCTGCATAGCCCGCTGCATGTATCGTTGCCGTCAGGCCAGCCTGCACCAAATCGGGGAGCGGATTATTCTCCAGATTAACGCTAGAATAACCGCTTAGCTGTGTCAGCAGGGTCTCGGGTACGCTGGTCAGCTGGTTGTTGCTGGCGCCGAGCCAAATTAGGTCGGGAAGCGCCGTTTCGGGCAGACTGGTCAGTTCGTTGTGGCTAGCGCTGAGCCATTGGAGCCCGCCCGGAAGAGGCTCGGGCAAGTCCGTCAGCTGATTGTGGTCGACGTTGAGGCGCTGGAGCCGGGATGGAAGGTCGGGCAGATTGGTCAAGCGGTTGCCGCTGGCGTCCAGTTCCTCAAGCGTCGCCGGAAGGCGATCAGGCAGACTGGTTAGCTGATTGTTATCGACCCTCAGCCGCAGCAACCCGGGCGGTAGCTGTGCGGGCAGGTTGGTGAGCCCGTTGCTGATGACATCGAGCTGCAGCAGGCCATTTGGAAGCTCGGGCAGGCCGGTCAGCCGATTATTGCTGGCAGAGAGCCACTGGAGACTGACCGGAAGGTTCCCAGGAAGGCTGTTCAGCTGATTGTCGTCGACATTCAGGCGACGCAGCCCGGCCAGGGTCGACGCAGGCAAGCCGGTCAGGGACAGGGACGACAAATCTAGGGCCTCATTAACATCGCCTCTGTCCTGCCAAGCCCTCGTACGACTTACCGCTTCTCGACGGTCCTCGTGTTGCCCCTGCCCGCCTTCGGCGGCCCAGGTCGACAAGACCTCGAGCTGCGAGCTGGACGCCTCGCCAGCGGACGCCAGCGCATCCGTCAGGGCTTCGCCCCACTGCGTGGCAGCCGGAGATGCCGGCTCGGAGGTTTCCGAATCGGAAGTTCCCGAAGGAGTGCCTGAGCCAAGCTGCTCTGTATTCATCGCCGTCTCTCCGTATCCAAACCAAGCGCGTCCGCAGCCGCACCTTTAAGCCGTCAGCCTCACCAGGGTTGGCGCGCTGATCGGCTGATGACAAAGCTGGCGGTCATACGGCGCAATCACCGCCCACGGCTGGCGCGCACACCTGCCGGCCTGCAGGCGAGCAACTGCAGCTCACCGCAGCACAGCCAAAGCCTCGGCGGTAAATCCCTTGATGGATACCATCCAATTCTCTTGCCAGATCTGAGAACGTCAAGCCGGACCAGCCAGTAAAGATGTTCCTGCTACGAGACGTAGCTGTCGATAAGCTGACGGGCTTCAGAGCGACGAACAATGGGCGGACGGCTGGCCATCAGCCTCTCCCGAAGCTTAGGCGTAGATAGCGGACCGACGAAAAGCAGACGAGGATCAACCGAGTTTTAAGCTTGGCAAAATGCTCGCTGTTTACGGCGCCTCGGCGGCGCGGCGCTGATAGCCGGCGAGTTGCGGCTCCTACTCCCGAGGCAACAAACCGCCCCCTGCTCATTCAGATGGCCACGTTGGGACGCTAGCTTGAAAGCCCGCGATCCCATGTAGCACCGCTCACGCTTCACTGCGAGGCGGTACGCCCCGGCGCAATCGGCAAAGGCTGGCTGATAACCTCCTAGATGGCGAGTCCCCACCTATTCTGACATCGGCGGCAAGGATCGATCTTGCCAGATCGGTTCAGACTGCCGCAGGTTTCGGCCAGCAAAAGCGGACGACTCGGCCCTTGCCGGGGCGCTTTCTCAGTCGAACAACGCGCGCCCGGCTGCATCTGACACTGATTCGATGGAAGTTTCTTAACTTCGAGATCAATGCATTAGATCCGCCCCGCGTCCGATAAACTCGAGCACCGACTGCGCCTCGTTGATTTCGCTTGAAACGCGCTTCAATATCCGAACTGCCACCTCTTCCGTCGCGATCAGCCCCGCTCTTTCGCAGGCTAATCCGAAATGATGCATCACCTGTTCGTAGGAGGGCGCAACACGATTCTGCAACAAGCTGATCGCCAATGATGAGAGCATCTGCTCGACGACATCCTTCTCAGCCTGGATCAACAACTACGTCCTTCCGATTGTTTACTCAATTCTGTGGCTGTGCACGCCTCCGACTGCATCCCAAGAGGGTCGCTGCGTGGGATTGTCGTGTTGTGACCTCGCCGCATACTACGCATGAACACCGCTAGGAAGAGGCTTCTTTGGCCGATTGCCTTGTTTGGTGGGACCACTTCTCCCCTGACCGGAGCTGAGTGGCTTCACTTTGTATCAGTTGCAGCTCCTCGATGATCTTCGCTATCGCCTCATGCCCTGCTTCGCCTTGCGGCCACCTATTGAAGCCATCCATCAGACTCTCCGATTCCGGTTTGGTAAAGTCAAAGAACCGGATACCGCGGCCTAGGACCTCATTGACGATCGCGATCGTGGCTTGGCGAGCGGCGCTCTGCAGCGGCCATCTATTGAAACCGATCACCAGGCCCCTGAGATCCTGGGCAGTGAAGTCTGAGAGTCCCGTCCTGCGGCCGGCACGGCGAAGGACCTCGTCCGCGAGCACAACGGTCACTTGACCACACGGCAGCTCCTCCGGCCAATTGCTGAAGCCGTTCACTAGGTTCGCGAGCCCCTGCTGTGAAAAATCGTAGAGCTGAGTGGCGCGGCGCAGAACCTCACGAGCGAGTGCGACGGCTGCTCGGCGAAACGCCGGCTCTTCCGGCCACTTGCTGAAGCCGTTCACCAGGTTCGCCAGGCCCTGTTGGGTAAGATCGGGGAGCTGGACAGCACGCCAAAGTACCTCACCAGCGATCGCAATTGCAGCTTTACGACAGGTCGCATCTTCAGGCCATTTGCAAAACCCGTTCACCAAGTTTGCCAGTCCTTGTTGGCTATAGTGAGGAAGTTGGTCAGCACGGTGCAGGAGCTCACTTGCGATCGCGATTGTGGCTTGACGAGAGACTGCCTCATCCGGCCATTTACTAAAGCCATTCACCAAATTTGCCAGATCCTGCTCGCCAAACTCATGAAACCGGGCGACCCGACGAAGAACTTCGCCTGCGATCGCAATCGTGACTTGACCACACGCCAGCTCTTCCGGCCACTTGCTGAAACCGTTCACCAGGATGGCCAATCCCTGCTGAGGAAACTCGCAGAGCCTGCCGGAACGATGCAGAATTTCGAGTGCAAGCGTGGCTGCTGCTTGGCGCGAAGCCGCCTCATCCGGCCACTTGCTGAATCCGTTGACCAGGCTCACCAATCCTTGCTGTGTAAAGTCGGAGAGTTGGTGATGGCGGCCTGCGCGCCGAATGACATCGCCCGCAATTGCAACCGCCGCCTGGCGAAAGTCTGCTTCTTCCGGCCATTTGCTGAAGCCGTTTATCAGCGCCGCCAGGCTCAGATTGTTCAACTCTTGAAGCGGCCTGCTTTCCTCGCGACAAAACTTCGCTATTCTGATCGCCCCTTTGCGACATTCTGCTCTGTTGGAATGCCGACCGAATGATGCGGCGAATATGGAAAGGGCTCTTATCCCGATTTTTCCAATCAGCGCATGGTCAAGCAGCGACACGCGAGAAGCTATTCTTTCGCAAACGTCCCGGCCGACCTGACCTCCGGCCTTCCGGCTCACCGCATTGCATGTCGTGGCATATCCCCACGATCTCCCGGCACGGATGCTTTCCTCGAAATTCGGCAGGAATCTAGACTGAAACTCAAGCGCAGCCTTTTGCAGAAAGACCGGATGGTCCGCCTTGCGCAGCTGCTTGTCGCGCGCAACCACCACAGTTGAGAATTCAACGATGTCGCGAGCACAATCGATCTCGCTTAGCGCCGTCGTCAGATTGGCTTGAGTAGACATGGGATCTTCCGAGCTTTCACCGCGGCGCCTTGTCCAGCCACAAGCTCAATGCGACTAGTCACCGCTTATGGCTGAATGTTTACCGCCTACGCAGTTGAAGCATCTCTTGCGAGGGCCGGCTGTTCACTCGGCGGGCCCTCACTGCACAGCGAGGAAACGTGATTAAAGCAGTTGTCAGAGACATCCTGCTGCGCGCATCACTCCATCACCTCATGACATATCACGGCTCCGGTTGTTGCAGCGCGATTGACAACGGCCAGCACAGCAGCCCCCTCCCCGCCGATGGACCCAAGGTCCTGCCCATGGCCCGCAAGCGACAATGTCGGCAATTAGGAAGCCATCCCTGTCCGATCATGCTGAACCATTCGACGCCCGTCCTGCCTGCGTTTGTCTTTGCGAGACTACAACCTGACGCAGCGTGGGGTTCAAGCTACTAAATTGGTATCGAAGCGTGGCGTTGCCCAGCCGACTATCGCAGCGGCTAGCAATGGGGCGTCCATTCAGTTCGACACGATTTCGAGTGACATTCACCCAGTGAGGTCCTGCGCTCGCTCCCGCGCTTCGTTCTATCGGGGCGCGCCCCGGATATCGCGGTAACGCTCGTTTTATCTATGGAAGAAAACATTGCCGCCATGCCCTTTCCGGGATGTTGGTGAGCGCGCGCACCTTACCCATAGACATGCTCGTTGGGAAACGCTTGTAATGGTGCGACGGCCAACGACACTGACCAGTCAAGGAAACCGCGAGAGTGCAATGACGCTGCACACGCCGCTGGGGGGCAACATCGATCGCCCCTGGAACGCAGGAATTCCTCAACCCGGACGATCGTAGCGCCGAAAACCCGCAGCAATCCGCAGCAAATTCCGGTCACGCCCCCAGCGTAAGGTGATATCGGTTGATAACAGTCTTGAATACATCGAACCGCTCGCCACATCCGCCAAGCAATGGCGACGAATCGCACAGGTACAACTCCGTCGGCATGAATGCCGACGGAGCGACTACGCAGTGCTGACGCGTACGCGTTGTACCTTCAATGCCCAAGTGGAACTGCATCTGTGATGACTTCGATTGATGATAGATTAAGTGAAATCAGATGGGTACGAAACGAGATCTGGCGCTGTCGTAGATTGCTTAAGACGGAACTGCCTCGCGAGGAGAGTGCTGCCGTTGAGAAGCGTCTGCTTGAGCAGCTTTCCGCCTTTGAACGGCTCTTGACGACCGCATTTCCTCTGGTCTTGAGCCCTTCAGTGAACTCAACCAAAAGCAGTCCCATCAGTTCAAGTGAATCCACTGAAACGCTCGTTGAGAACGCCGCAACGGCATCAACCGATTCCTTCCGGATCTCGATCGGCAGTTAATGCGAGCATTTTGGAGAAACACCCCCGCTCCGATGCCTCACTCTCGATGCAGGATCGGAACGTTGTTGACGCCTCGTTTTTTCGGCCCAACGTTTCTCTCCGCCGCGGTTGGCATCACGCGGCGACATTCGACACGCAAGCCTTTGAAATTGTCCCTAAGACAAAACATGGCCGCGTCCATATCGCTACGCCCCGTAAAACGGTCACAGAATCGCATCACGTCTGGTCTGCAAGACGTCAAGATCTCTTCCAATCTTCGTTCTCGCGCGCTAGCGTATCCCGTGACCCACGTGGCTGCGATCGCAACAAGGGCGGTGGCATGGCGAGGCGCGCGGTAAGCCCAACCCGTTCGTCGCTTTTGGCTCAACAGAACTCTCTTAAGCTGCATAACCTTCAGTATTGTTCTTTGCCTCGCAAGTATTGTCTGTTTAGGAAAGTAGGTCGCCCGCATCGACACGAGCGGCCGGCGTCATTTGCGGGACTTCCGACTCATCGTTGCATCGGGTGTCAGGCCTTGCTGCCACGATCAAAACGCAACGCAGGCTGGCTGCATTTGCAGCGGACGGAGCCCAATTTAGGTATTGTGTTTAAGCTTGTGACATTCGCGACGTAGTCCCCAACATGACATTTCTGCAAAGGCGGCAGATCCTGCTTGGCACTGCCTACAACCTGACGCTACGGTCGATTCAAGCACTTTGATCGTCGAACAAGTGTCAATACGCAGCAAAACAGCACATCCATATCTTGGCGGGAGCTCGCAAGGAGAGTTCCTCGGCAATTGCACGCTTCACTGGACGCAGCGTATACGAAGCCTTATCCAACGACGGCCGATAACTGCTCGGCCACGCTGGAACGCAACGCATAGTTGATGGATTCGCAAGGTCACACGATTTCGTCGCGTCAAATGACGCGACGAATTGCGTCGATGCTCCGCGTTTTTGCTCAGCGTCCGATCTAGCAGGCTGTTGAAAAAGGTACTCGCCGCCAACCGGCGAGCGTGATTCATTGGCTCCGACGAGATTCGGAGACGGGGCGTGCGCGGTGGCGATAATCGAACGGGCGAGTTGTTCAGCTACGTCGACCTGGAGGCACGGGTACGGCGTGATCATCCGCTGCGAGCGATCCGGAGGATTGTGAACGAGGCGCTGTCAGAGCTGGAGCGCGAGTTTGCCGCGCTCTATTCGCCGATTGGGAGGCCGTCGATCCCGCCGGAGAAGCTGCTGCGGGCGATGCTGTTGCAGGCGTTTTATTCGATCCGCTCGGAGCGGCTTCTGATGGAGCGGCTGGAATACGACCTGCTGTTCCGCTGGTTCGTCGGCATCGGCGTCGATGACGCAGCCTGGGACCATTCGGTGTTCTCGAAGAACCGCGACCGGCTGCTGGAAGGCGACATCGCGGCGAAGTTCCTGGCGGCGGTGCTGGCGCAGCCCAGGGTGAAGAAGCTGCTGTCGAGTGATCACTTCTCGGTCGATGGCACGCTGATCGAGGCCTGGGCCTCGATGAAGAGTGTCAAGCCGAAGGACGGCTCCGGCGAGCCGCCGGCGCAAGGCGGCCGCAATGCTGATGCGGACTTCCACGGCCAGAAACGCTCGAATGACACCCATGCTTCGACCACCGATCCAGACGCCAGGCTGTATCGCAAGGGCAAAGGCAAGGAGACGAAGCTGTGCTTCATCGGGCACGGGCTGATGGAGAACCGCCACGGTCTGCTGGTCGATGCCTGCCTGACGCAGGCCGATGGGCATGCCGAGCGGGTGGCCGCGCTGCACATGATCGAGCCTCGTGCTGACCGGCCGACAGCGATCACGCTTGGCGCCGACAAAGCCTACGACGTGGAAGACTTCGTCAACGAACTGCGCTCGATGAACGTGACGCCGCATGTGACACAGAACACCAGCGGCCGCCGCTCTACGATTGACGGGCGAACAACCCGGCACGGCGGCTATGCGGTCAGCCAGCGCATCCGCAAGCGGATCGAGGAGGCATTCGGCTGGATCAAGACGATCGCGGGGCAAGAGAAGACCCGCTTCCGTGGCCGTGATCGGGTCGCATGGGCCTTTACCTTCGCTGCCACCGCCTACAATCTGGTGCGGCTGCCCAAGCTGATCGCGGAGACCGGCTGATGGCCAAGGTGCCCGGTCTCGCCAAGGCCTTTGCAGGCCGCTGGCGCATCGTCGAGATGGACGTCTGGGATAGCGACTTCCTCGATCTTGTCGAGGAGGCGCATCTCACCTTCCAGGGCAAGTCCGATGGCGAAATCGCCTTTGGGGCTCTCAAGGGGTTCCTGGACGTGCGCTACGGCACCCGCGACGGATCGGCGTGCGCGGAGTTCTCATGGGAAGGGCACGATGAGAACGATCCGTCCTGCGGTCGCGGATGGGCTATGGTCGGCACTGCAGACAGGCTCGTCGGCCACTTCTACATCCACAACGGCGACGATTCAGCCTTCGTTTGCGAACGCGGCTGAGTTCTTCAACAGCCTGCTAGTTGTAAGCCTACGCGTCTAAAATCGCGCAACCGACAGCTTTATGGCTTGCCTATCGGTTGAGATAGTAGGCCGAAATATACTTCGTCAGCATGGCCATCGTCGCGTGTGGAACGCCGGTTGATCCCAAAGGTTCGAGCCGACTGCTGGCATTCCTGCAATTGTTCAAGACCAAATCAACGGCCCCCCTTGACCTCCATTGGCACGGCGGTTGCTACTACGCAGCAACAGCGGATCAGACTTGGATGAGTACCCCAATGGATGTCGCTCGTCTTTGATCGCTGGGAGTCATTTCGATGATAGGCAGGCTAGCTGCGACCCGCACCCTGCTCGCGACTTCCACGAATTACGACAAAGGCAGGCTTGGGATGAGGAAATCAGCGGCACGAACGCTTTACATCGCAGCCAAGCTGTGCGTTCTGGCCGCTGGGATTCTGGCATCGTCAACGGCAGGCGCCGATGATGATTTGATGAGTGCGGCGAGGCAGATTTTCAAGCCGATCCCCTCTATTGTTCCTGCGGTCAAGAACAACCCTATTACCCACGAAAAGGTTGCACTCGGCAAGATCCTGTTCTTCGATCCGAGGCTATCGGCGAGCGGGGTCATCAGCTGCAATACATGTCACAATCTTGGGACCGGCGGAGCAGATGCCGGCCCGAGGTCGCTTGGTCATCGCTGGCAGCTAGGTTCACGTCGAGCGCCAACGGTCTATAACGCGGTCTTCAATGTGGCACAGTTCTGGGACGGACGCGCGGCTGACCTCAAGGCACAAGCCGTAGGCCCTGTCCAGGCCAGTGCGGAAATGAATGCAACGCCTGCTCGCCTTCTTAATACGTTGAATTCAATGACTGATTATATTGTCATGTTCAGCAAGGCGTTCCCGAACGACGCGACGCCCATTACCTTTGACAATTTCGCCAAGGCCATCGAGGCATTCGAGGCGACCTTGATCACGCCCGCCGCTCCCTTCGATCAATACCTCGAGGGCGATGCGTATGCTCTCAGTACTCAGCAGAAAGCAGGATTAAAGCTGTTCATAGAAAAGGGATGCTCGTCATGCCACAATGGTATCAACGTCGGCGGCCAGGACTACTTCCCGTTCGGCGTGACGGAACGGCCAACCGCAAGCCTGCTGCCGAGGGACGACAAGGGCCGTTTCGCCGTCACCAAGGTCCCCAGCGACGAGTATGTTTTTCGCTCCGCGCCGTTGCGCAATGTCGCATTGCGTCCTCCCTACTTCCATTCGGGCCAAGTTTGGAGCCTCAAGCAAGCTGTTGGCGTGATGAGTGAAATACAACTCGGCGCGAAGCTCAACGATAGAGAAACAGACGACATCGTCGCGTTTCTAAATTCACTTACCGGGCAGTTGCCTAAGATCGATTATCCGATATTACCCGCGCGCACCGACACAACGCCAAAGCCCTCTATGGAACAATAGGGCAAATAGGCTGTCGGCTTACAGAGCCAGGCTCGTCAAACTTGCCAAGGGAGGAAGGTGCGGGCACCCAAGCTTCCCGCAGCGACGTCAAAGAGCACCGTGTCGAGCCGGAGCTCACAATCAAACGAATTCGGCGCTGAGTTCTTCCGGCTTGCCTGAGCGCCCCCGGCTTCTCGACTCTCATTTGGAGCGAGGACCGGGCGCGACGTCGCGGGGTTCGCAGCCGACCGCCGCGCGCAGCGTTCGCGCCCTGATTTGCGGCGAATTGATGAGGCCGTTGTAGGCATCAGCAGCTGCGTGCGCCGATCAGGATGGAGGTACGCATGACAGCATGTGCGAGAGACCTCGTAGTAGATCGCAACGAGCGTTTCTCAATTTCGAGAACGCGATCGTGGCGCCCCACGCATCGAGGCCTGGATCCTCGATGGATGGTCAGCCATCATGGCCTGATTTGCTCTTCGGCAGTTCAATCGAGCCCGTGTTCCAGTTTGGCGCTGTTTGCTCGAGAATGTTACGGACCAAGAACTCCAGGAGTTTGAGCTGGGCATAACTGCCCGGCGTTCCGTGGTCTGCGCCTGGCACATACAGCATGTCGAAGTATTTTCCCGCCTTGATAAGCCGATCGGCAAGCTGGAACGTGGCGGAAGGATCGACGTTGCGGTCCATTTCGCCGACTATGAGAAGCAATCTACCTTGCAGTTTGGCGGCATTGTCGATGGCGGAGGATTGCGAATATTCGATGCCGACGGGCCACCCCATCCACTGTTCGTTCCACCAGATCTTGTCCAGCCGGTTGTCGTAGCAGCCACTGTTCGCGACCGCGACCTTATAGAAATCGGGATGGAAAAGTAACGCGCTCACCGCGTTTTGCCCACCGGCGGAAGCGCCAAAAATGCCGACGTTGGATATATCATACCAGGAATACTTCGCACTCGCCGCCTTGTGCCATAGGATCCGGTCCGCAAAGCCAGCGTCCTTCAGATTTTTCCAGGCAACGTCGTGGAACGCGCGCGAGCGATGGTTGGTACCCATTCCATCAATCTGAACAACGATAAAGCCGAGTTGTGTGAGCGGCTCGATTGAAGCTGAGAAGGACTTGGGAACGAAGGAACCGGTGGGGCCTGCATAGATGTGCTCCACCACCGGATATCTCTTGCGCTGATCGAAATTGGTCGGCAAGTGAATAACGCCCCATATGTCCGTCTTGCCGTCGCGTCCCTTGGCGTTGAAGCTGAGCGGCGGCTGCCAGCCAGCGGCTATGAGCTCGGAGATCTCCGCGCTCTCAACCTGCATCAGTTCGGCATTATCACTGGCGCGATACAGCACCATGCGAGGCGGAACGCCGATGCGTGACCACAGGTCGACATAGTAGCGACCGCTAGGCGAGAACTCGATGTGATGATTGGCTGGCTCGGGCGTCAGCGGCGTGAGTCCTTTTCCATCAAAGCCAATGCGATAGGCATGGACGAAATAGGGATCCTCATCAGGGTTCATTCCGCTGGCGCCAAACCAAATCTCACGCTTCACTGGATCGACACAATACACCGCACGGACCACCCAATCTCCTTTGGTGATCTGGTTCTTGAGCTCGCCTGTTCGGCCGTCGAACAAATAGAGGTGCTCGTAACCATCGCGCTCCGAGGCCCAGATGATCTCCTTTCCATCATCGACGTCATAGCGAAACGTTTTTCCACTATTCAGCTGCTTCATCACCAGTGCCTGGTAGTCGACGAAGGTCTTGCTTGCCTCATCAATCAACGCGCGCGCTTTGCCCGTGGCGGCGTCGACCTCCACCAGGCGATAGAGCTGATGGCCACGCTGATTGTATTCGAAGGTAAAGCCCCGTCCGTCCTTCCACCATCGGATCGCCGAAAGACCGTAAGGATTCTGAAACGCGGCATTATCGATTGTGACCGCGCGTCGGCTGCTGACATCAAACAGCACGGGTTGGAGCAATGCCAAGGCATCACCGGGTTTTGGATACACCATGGTCAGATGTCTGGGTTGACGCTGGTGCGCCGGCGACGATTCGAGGTAATGGACTTCCCGTTGTTGGGCTGGACGGATTCGGTAGACGGCCAGGTGAGTTGAGGCTGGAGACCATCTTAGTGTCGAGAGAGCATAATAGTCACTCTCAGCTCCGTCCCAGGTCGACTGGATGTCCTGCAAACCGTCTTGGCTGCGCAGGAAGAGATTGTAGTTTCGAATATAGGCCAGCCATTTGCCATCAGGTGATGCGCTTGTCTTGTTTGGATCGTTCTCTGCCGGTGGCGTGTCGTCGTAGGGGCTCTGCTGATTGGCGCCCGAGTGCATTGCATTGCCGGTGCAGGCATAGCTTGCAAGCTCGCAGCTCCAATGCGTATGCTCGAGGTCGAAGCTCATCCTGCCACCCTTGTCGGTCAGCTCGAAATGGTCGAAGGGAAGATTCTCGGGCTGATAGTTCTTGTGGCTCGCTCTGTTCAGAGCAGCCGCGAGTCCGGCTTGATCAAAAGCGGGCTCCTTTACGCCTTTTTCGGCATCAACCAGGATAAACTGGTGCTTGCCATGGGTCGTCCGCCGATAGATGAACGCCTCGCGCTCGCCGAGCCAAAACGGCACGTCGGGGACATTGACGGTAAGCCGGCCATATCGGTCTGCGGTCGTCAGTGCACGCTCGTAATCCGACCGCGCGAGGGGCGCATTCACGACATCCTCCGCCGCGTGCGCCTGCGCTGCTTTGCAAGCCAACAGCGCAAGCATTAAGGCAACCAATCTGTACATTATGATTCGCGTCCCCTCTTAGTGCGCGGACCCCGATGCGAGGTCACTTCGCGATTGATGCGCGGCTCTTCGGTGCGGCTGGCCTTCTTGCTACTTTAGGCGACATGCCCCTTCGGCTCAGCCTCGGGTGGATTCGTACCTGACGAACATTCGGCTCGGCGGCTCGCCAGCAGCCGCAAGTGCCGCCAACAATCCTCACACAGCAACATGAGCAAACGCCGCGCGCCATTTTGCAACGAGCGCTGCAGCGCCGACATTGTCGCATTACTTCCGTGCTCCTTATGCTGAGCAGAATCTATGCCAACTGATGTATATCGCTGCGGCTTCCTCTGCGCACAAGTTTGCCGATTATGCCGAAACGAGGTGGGCGTTTGAGGCCAAACAAAACACGCATGCTGCGCGTGGTCACCTGTGGCGAATGACTCCAAGGAACGCCATTTTGTGGGGAGCTATTTGTCCCGCCTCGGCAACCACTCGAATAAGTAGCCCCTGGGACTTCGGGCAACACGGACCGCACCGGGCTATAGATCGACGCGGGGTCAATGCGACGAAAACTCACGCGATGAGCCGTGGAGACATTCGCGGCAATCCATCGCAGATCATCCTCGACACCTTGGCCGCCGGTCGCCAACGAAATGAACGCGCTGAGAGCTTCTGGCATGTGGTGATATCGTAGTATATATTGCAGGCTTTCGAGGCGAATTCTGACGAACTAACGCGCGCACTTGGAACAGCCCGAAGCAAATCGGGCGCTTATCGGCGTCAAGCGTGAGGACTTTTCTGAACGCCTCTAACCGTGCCGCTGCTCGCGCGGCCAGTCCGCCAGCGAGTACCGCATGTCAAAATGAATGTGCCGTACGACCTAACAACGCGACGCTCGCCGCTTCCTCCACAAGCGCCGGTGTGGCCGTAATTCATTAGATATCCGAGCGGCTCTGCCTCGCCAGATCGCGTGCTCCCATCTCAACGGCTATCGAGACCAGGCGGTAGGTGTCGCCGATCAGATGGATCATTTCACCTCCGCTGACACTTCGTTGACTATCGCGGCGGCCCGCCGCAATTGACGGGCTTCCAACGATCAACTCAGTGGCGGCATCAGTACAGATGACCCTAATGGGTGTCGTCGGGTCCGCCTCCAGGACTGCGATGTCGCACACTCGATACGGTGACTGCGGAGCGCGAATGCGAAGTCGGGCGATAGTCATGGCTTCTTTCGTTCTCCTATGCGTCCGCAGCAGGACGCGAGAGCGGTCCAGGCAGCGGGCGCACGCGATTGTTCGCAGGCGAAACCACCTGCGTGCTGGTGATGAGATCAGGAGATTATTCGTGAGTTCGCGCGTGAGGCGTCGTCCTGAGGGTCGCAAGGGAGATCGCGCTAGGGGGTGGACGAGAGCTAGATCGTGATGCTGATAAGCTCAGGGTAAGGCGGATTTTCGAATGTCCTCCAAGAGATCTTGCTAAATGGTCCAATGCAGCCGAAGAGCGCCCCTTTTGTCGACGCAGATCCGACGGACGACAGATTGTAGCGACGCCTCCAACATCGTTCTCGATGCAAGAGCCGACGGCATCATCTTCAGGTATCTATCTCATGCGTCCTGCGTGGCCGATTGGCGACGCAAACGTCCGAAACCGGACGAGACGATGAGGCCATTCCACACGCTGGGTGGGACATATAAGAGTTTCACATGAGCCAAGCGGGCCGTGCGCCATTTTTTCGAACCGGCACGCAGATTGCTGGGTGAGCAGCAAGGAGCTACCGCGACGAAAGCAGTCGTGGCGATCCATCTTCAGGGCCCCAATAAGGTTTATCCGGTTGATCCTATTCGATCTGGCTTTGATGCTGCTTGCGCCTGACGTTGCGGAAGCCATGAATGAGGGCACCGGCGCACACTTCATATTGGTCACCAAAGCTCTGGCGACTTTCAAGCCGATTGCTGGCCCCGAGGCGGCATCAAGCTCTGGCGGTAGCCGACACCTCTACAGCCAAACGACGCAAGCCTTGCCAGTTCAGCCAGCGGACAATCGGCGTCCAGCCAAGCCGCCTGAGGATTCCGCGGTATTGGATTCCCGCCTTGCGTGTGTGATTGGTATGCGCGCCCGGCAGCGTTCGATTGCCACGATCCTCAATGGCGCGGAGACGCTCAAGATGCCGGCTGTCGTAACACCGTCGATCTGCAATGCTGCCCCCGCGCCTTTTGGCTTCCTCGGGGCGGCGACGCCGCGCTGGAGCCAAGCAGAATGGATTGTCGGCGGCATGGTGATCATCGCCTTTGCGGCCATTCTCCTCGTGATTTGATGGAAAGATACAGCATAGGCGCGGGCAGGTGAGAGAAGCAAGGCCGGGTTATATCGAAGTCGCCTTCAACGGTGCTCCCGCAGGCATCCCGCTGGATGCGCAATTCATCGTACCGGCCAAAGGTGTCACGGCGATTTTCGGTCCTCCGGGGTGCGGCAAGACCACACTCGCGCGTTGCATCGCCGGCATCCAGCCTCTACCGAGTGGATTCTGCGGCGTTGATGGTGAAATTTGGCAGAACGAGACGACGTTTCGACCGCCTCATCTGCGCCCTGTCGCATATGTATTTCAGCGACCCATTCTTTTTTCTCATTTGTCTGTCAAGCGCACCCTTCTGTACAATGCATCGAAATCGAGGGTGACACTGATCGACTTTGAAGGTGTGGTCAAGTTGCTCGACTTAGCGTCACTGCTTGACTGTTCTCCGTCACATCTTTCTGGCGCCGAGCGACAGCGAGTTGCCCTAGGCAGCGCGCTACTAGCCCAACCGCGGCTACTTTTGCTGGATGACCCGCTCATTGTGCTCGACCGTCCCGCCAAGCGCGAGATTCTGCCATTTATCGAGCGCATGCGTGAAGAGCTCAGGTTGCCGATGATCTATGTCTGCCATGACATGGCTGACATCGAGCGCTTTGCCGATCATCTCGTCATGATGAAAGATGGCATCGTGACTGCGGCCGGACCGCTTCAAGTCGTTCAGAGTCATCCAGCGCTTGCCGCGCGTGGCGAAGCGGCGGTTTGCGTTGATACCGTGGTCGGCGGCTACGACGGGCGCTATGGACTCATCATCGTCCGCCTCAGAGGCGCGCGTCTGCTAATACCTGGGCCGCCGCTCAGACCTGGCGCGCAGCTACGGCTGCGCATTGCAGCCGCCGATGTCAGCATCGTGCGCGAGGCTCCACGCGCAAGCTCCTTCCTGAATGTCTTTCCGGCACGCATCAAAGCCTCCCTTCCGTTCGACGAATCGGAGATCACGTTGGTTCTATCGCTCGAAACTGGCCGTTCGGGCGTGCCGCTTTTGTCCCGCATCACACGCCGCTCCTATGATACGCTAGGGCTCAGCAACGGAATGGACGTATTCGCCGAGGTCGCGCGAGCCTTGCCGGTCTCAACCCCCGAGCGGTTGCTCATAACGCCTGCGATACCACTCGGAGATGCTCTACAGCGGCGCGCCGACACCCGAAACGAACAGAACTCGGATCACGGCCATGATCGACAATTTTGACAACGTCGATCCGACAGCTTTGGCGGCGATTCTCTACCAGCCAAAGGACGATGCCGATAGGCTGATTGCCGATTTCGTCCAGGATCTCGCGCGGCATGACGTACGCGTCGGCGGCATCGTCCAGCGACACTTTATAAATACAAACGGCACGCACGTTATGCTCGCCGTCGACGTTGCGACAGGGCGAGAGATCTCGATTTCCCAGCTACTCGGCAGCGGGGCAGCGTCCTGTACGCTCGATACAAACGGACTAGCTGAGGCCGCAGTTGTCGTTTCCCAAGCGCTTCGCGACAAAGTCGATCTCCTCGTGATCAGCAAATTCGCCAAACAAGAAGCGGTTGGCCGCGGCCTGCGAGCTGAATTTGTTGACGCGATCACTCGGGGTGTGCCGCTCCTGACAGCTGTTCCAAGAAATTCCCTTGTCGATTGGAGCGCTTTTACGGGTGATGTTGGCATGCTGCTCCCTTGCGATCGTCAAGCCGTAGAGGAATGGTGGCGCGACGTCGCCACGCGCCCGGCGCGACGCCGCGCTTTCAATCCCAGCTGGAGCTATTTGGGGACTATGATACCGGACAGCTTGATGACGGTTGCGAGAATAATGCCAAGATCGGCTCCGGAATCGCCGGTTGCGCTCCTTCACGGCTTACAAAAACAACCCTAGCTTCGCAGCCGTTTCACACCGTGAGATATCCGGATGCTGTGCCGCCAGCGCCGAGGTCCATTCTCGGTAGGCAAGTAGCCGTTTCGACCAGCGGTTCAATCGCTGGTCGAGGAATCTGGCTGCGACTTTTTAACTGCGGTACCCCACTCGTGATATACGCACGCGCTCACCGACGGTTCCAAGCGATCGAGCATCGCGTTTCCACGCGGCGCAATGGAGGCGGATGTGAGAGCCATCGGACCTCACGATCAGATGCCTGCGCCCGGGCCGCTGGTTAGCTTCGTTGCGACAATCCGATCTTGAGAACGGATGGCATATAGCTTGCTTCACCAGTGATGGCACAAACGCAAAGCAAACTTGTGAGGTCAGCATGCTCGGAATTGGAAGTCAGTTGCCGCCGTTCGAAATCACTGGCGTGAAGCCCGGCTTTCAGGCGCATGAAGAAGAAGGACACAGCGCGTTCGAGACGCTGACCGAAACGAGCTTCCCCGAAAAATGGAAGATCATCTTTTTCTATCCCAAAGATTTCACGTTCGTCTGTCCGACCGAGATCGCCGAGTTCGGCCGGCTATCCAAGGAATTCGCCGATCGCGATGCTGTCGTAATGGGTGGTTCGACTGACAATGAGTTCTGCAAGCTTGCCTGGCGGCGCTCGCATGCAGACCTGCACAATTTACCGATTTGGCAGTTTGCCGACACAAAAGGGACCTTAGTCGATGGCCTTGGCGTGCGTTCGCCCGAGGGCGTCGCCTATCGCTACACCTTTATCGTCGATCCCGAGAACACAATCCAACACATCTATGCGACCAATCTCAATGTCGGGCGTAGCCCCAAGGACACGCTCCGCGTTCTGGACGCGCTACAAACCGACGAACTTTGTCCCTGTAACCGCGAAGTCGGCGGCGAAACACTGAAGGTTGCGTGAGGCGGCATGTCGTCGATTGAGCAGTTGAATGAGACGATTCCCAATTTCGCCAAGGACGTCAGGCTTAACCTTGCGTCATTGCTGGCCGATGATACGCTGTCGCCGCAGCGACAATACGGCCTGCTGCTGGCGAGCGCCATTGCCACTCGCAATGCAGCCCTGATTACCGCGATTGAAGCGGCAGCCACCGCCGTGATGACGCCTGCGGCGATCGCCGCAGCGAAATCTGCAGCCTCTGTGATGGCGATGAACAACGTCTACTACCGATTCGTTCATCTCGTATCCAATCCGGAATACAAGACCATGCCGCCACGGCTGCGCATGAACGTGATCGGCAATCCCGGCGTGGATAAGTCCGATTTCGAGCTGTGGTCGCTAGCAGTCTCGGCCATAAACGGCTGCGGTGCCTGTGTCGACGCTCACGAGAAGACGCTGCGGGCTGAGGGCGTCAGTTCCGGAGTGATCCAGACTGCCGTGCGCTTTGCTGCGATTGTGCAATCAGTGGCGGTTGCGATCGAGGCCGCCGGCCCGGCTCCTTCCACGGCGATGGGCTGAATATCCTTTGCGCCGTCGAATCGACTCCGTTTGTGGCACCACTCAATGGTGCCACAACCAGTCCTTCGCCGGTCCAGAGCGGGTGTAATATCCTCAAGCTGTGCCTCGCCGGGCGTCCCCCACGGCTGCGCGCCTCGTTCGAATCCACCTGCAGTGCAGATGAGCCAGAATGCCCGCAAAGGCGGTGAAATCCCCCGTCTCATGGCGATCACATCGCGGCCCTTTGTTGCACTTCACCCAAACTTGAACAGCACGCCGTAACCGCCGCGCGGATAACTCCACTTGATGTCACCGGTGGGTTCGGCGATCACACGGCAGGTGCCGCACTCAATGCAGCCGTCGACGGTTATCTCAACTTGGCCGTTGTCGTTGAGTTCGTAGCATCGCGCGGGACAGGCGCTCAAAAGCGCAAGTAGCTGTGGCGACGGCGTCGTGTGCGCGCGCACCGTGACGTGAGGGCGACCGACGTCGACAAGATAGCGGTTGTAGTACAGCTTGTCTTCGACGCGTACTGTAGGCTCGACATTCATGCTTTGATCTTCCATTGCTGGACTTCACACTGTTGCCGGTCAGCGCCAGGCCCGGGTAAAACGACACGCATCGCCGAACAGACCTGTCCATGACCGCGCCTTGACGAAGGATTTCAAGGTCGCCTTCTCCTTCTCAACCTTCGGCGTGCCATCGACACGTACAAAGTTCTGCAGCGCCTTGGAAATAAGCTGCGGATAGGTAAGGAAGAAGTTTTGCGAATGGGTGTGCATCAGCATCGGCATATCCTTGTACTTCTTTAGATCTTTGATGACAAAGGACTCGTCGAGCATCTTCTTGTAGAGCGACAGATTTGTCGCGGTCATCGGCTCGCGGCGCGATTTTACCTGGGCGATCGCTTCGGCCGCGATGCGGCCTGAAGTCATCGCAAGATTGGAACCTTCGCGATGAATGGCATTGTTGAGCTGCGCCGCGTCCCCGACCACCACCCAGCCCTCGCCGTAGAGCTGCGGGATTGCCTTGTAGCCGCCTTCAGGAATGAGATGCGCCGCGTATTCCTTGACTTCGGAACCTGCGATGAGCGGCGCCACGGACGGATGCTGCTTGAAATGATCGAGCATGCCGTAGGGCGTCTGGGCGGTGCGCTGGAAATCAGCGACGAGACAGCCGATGCCGAGCGAAATGCACTCCTTGTTGGCATAGATGAAACCCATTCCGGTCATGCCGCGAGAAATGGTACCGGCCGCCTCGATCACAACGCCTTCGTCGCCCTTGAGATTGAAACGGGCCTCGATAGTCTCGCGAGGCAAAAAGTGCATTTCCTTCACCGCGAGTGCCACATTATCGGGTTTCGGCCGCGACCGCAGGCCCGCGCGCGTCCCGAGCAGGCCATTGACACCCTCGGCCAGCACGACGACGTCGGCGTGTATTTCGCCGTCGCGGCGATCAGTACGAACCCCGACGATCCTCTCGCGGTCGTCCCGTACGAGCTCGGTGACTGTCGTCTCGCACAGCACGGTCGCGCCGGCCTCCCGCACCTTCGAGGAGAACCATTTGTCAAACTGCGCGCGTATGATCGTGTATCTGTTCGGCCGCTCCTCGTTGAAGTCATCCGAGCGGTAGTGCATGCCAACATGCGAGCGATCGTCCATCATCCAGAACCGCTGTTCGACCAGATGGCGCTCGAGCGGCGCCTCCCCGCGAAACTCGGGGATCAGCTTTTCCATCATGTCGGCATAGAGAATTGCGCCCTGCACATTCTTCGATCCCGGATATTCGCCTCGCTCGAGCTGCAGCACCTTCATGCCGCGCTTGGCCATGGTCAACGCCGCTGCGTTTCCAGCCATACCGGCTCCGACCACGATCGCATCAAACCTCTCTTCGATCATCACGGCATCTCCTCTAGACCGCGAGCCGGGCGCGCGAATCCGGCAAAAGCCTGGCGCGAAATGCGGCCGTCAGCGACGGGAGCAACTGCATGGCGTCGCTGATGATCGCGACATGGGCGAAGTCGAAGATCGGCGCGTTTTTGTCGGTATTGATGGCGACGATCAGGTCCGCCCCCTCCACGCCGACCCTGTGCTGGATCGCGCCGGAAATGCCGGCCGCAATATAGAGCTTTGGCCGAATGGTCTTGCCGGTCTGGCCGATCTGCCGGTCAGACGTCACCCATCCCTTCTGCACCAGAGGACGCGAGCAGCCATACTCGGCGCCAAGCAGAGTTGCTAGCTCGCGCACCAGCCGAAAATTCTCGAGCGATCCCAGTCCTAGGCCGCCGGCGACGACAACATCGGCATAGGCTAGATTTGACGTTTCGGAATCCCGGTCGGGAATGAACGTCAGCACCTTCGTGACGATATCGTCTTCAACAAGGCCAAGCGGATGGATGATGATACGAGCGGCATCGCGTACGACGCGCTCCGGCATCGGCATGACGCGCGGGCGGACGGTTGCCATCTGTGGACGATAGTTCAAGGTATAAATCGTGCACAGCAGCGAGCCGCCAAAGGTCGGACGCGTCGCCGCAAGCGAACCGTCGGCGTCGACGTCGAGCGCAGTACAGTCGGCTGTGAGTCCCGTCGACAAGGTGGTCGCCACCGAACCTGCAAGATCGCGACCGAGTGTCGTCGCGCCTAACAACAGGATCTCAGGCTTGTAGGTGTTGACGAGTTCGGTTAGCGCTTTAGTGTATGATTCGTTGCGGTAATCCGACAATACATTGTCGCTCACGAGATAGGCCAGATCGGCGCCATAGCAAAATGACTCCAGCGCGGCGTTGCGCGTCGGCTGCCCCTCCGGACCGATAACGACCGCGGCGAGATTCACCTTCAGCCTGTCGGCAAGCCTGCGCCCCGCTCCCATGAGCTCCCAGGAAACCGGATGCACCTGGCCACGCTCCTGCTCGACAAAAACCCAGACATGCTTGTAGGCCTTGAAGTGCTCCGGAAGTTCCTTTTTGGCCGCCGCGCGGCCGGCCGCCGGCGCGGCCGTTTTGGTGACATTGCTCATGCTTTAAATTCCCCTCAAAATGCGCGCGCCCGCGCCACAGGATTGGTTTCTACTTCGGCTGGCTGGAGATCACTTTTGATCAGCAGATGGCTTGCTGCTCGTTGTTTCCGCTTGCTCGGCGCGGCCCGACCGCGCAACGAGAGGCGTCGCACGGGGTGAACGTACCTGGCTGGCCAAGTTCCGAGATGGCCCCAAGACAGGTTCATTGCGCGCTCTATTCGACAAGCGCCAGCAAGGCGGCCTGGCCACTGCGGTCACTCTAATTGACTCTCTCCATGGCTGATTACGCCGGTCCGCTTGCTGCGCAATAGCTGCACCTTGCTTTCGGCCTAGCGCTCCGCATCGGCCGTGACGACTCGGTCGATGCCACCGCACTTTCATGCGATGAGTGCTCGGCCGCCAGCGCCGCCGACTCGCAGGGGAGGTTTGGCTCTTTTCCTGGCGCATGTTGCTATCGGCTCTGAGGTAGCTGTGGATCTGCGCGCAAGTGGGCACCCGCCTGATTTGGACGATGATATGCATACGTTTCCGAGGTGTGGCGCTGACGGGCGAGTTACCCATTGCCTCCCATCGCGGGCTCGATGGCAGTTTCAATTGCGTCAAAAGCCATTTGGGGTGCCACTGCGCGAGCGTGAACCACGAGATGATGCCGCACAACTCGGCCGGCAGTAGACGTAGCGTGAAAGGTCTTCCTTCAAATCTCATCTCGAACGGCTACCATTTGTCTGCATCGATGACCGGATCGACCCGACAACAGCAAGTGTCGTACCAGTTGCAAAACTCGGGGAAGATTAGGCGAACGCAATGACTTAGGGGACACTTGGAAGGGCTGCTAATCCCCAGGACACGACCACTCCGAACATGGGTCGGGAATACGACAGCGCCGCGCGAGCCATGGCTGCGGAGAGTCGATCCGGAAGAAGACGAAGGTTGCACGAGGGATCATCACCACGCCACACTTGGTGACAAACCTTGAAAGCGCGAGATCACTTCAGCTCGCTCAATGGGACAAAGGCCATCGGCTTGTCATGGTCTGCAACAGCATCCTTCAAAACCTTGAACACCCGCTGGTCGATTGGCGACGATGCCACGAAGTCGGCATAGGCCTGTTCCAGCATCGCTTTGCAACGAGCTCTGATGTCCGGTTCTGCGGCACCAGCGAATTGCTCCTTGGCAAGATATTGTCCCATGCGCTTTAGGATGTGAAGGCGCGCGACATTGACGATTCCGGGGTCGTATTCGACGCCTAGCAGTGAAAAAAACTCTTCCGCGGACGAGGCTTTGTTGAGCCGATCCAGGATACCGGCTGATGGGTGCGAGTTACTCATCGAAAACTCCCTTTGAATTGGCACGTGGACGATCGGCGACAGCGCGGCACCGCCTGGTGATCCTGCTGCAGCCAACCTCGCGCGACCATGCTGAGGCAGGCCGTCGTGGCCGTCGATTAACGATGCCCGATACCGTCCTCGCGGCGCTTGGTTTTCGAATAGCCTGTCCAGATCTTGCTGGGTACGCCTCTTCAGGCCGGGTGGGGCGACAAGTATCCGCACACATCGCGCCAGATCGCTGCTACTGTTTCGCGCTCGACCGGCACCTTGTGCTTTATGGCATGCTTGCGGACTTGCGTCAGGATCTGTCTGGCTTGGTCGGCGCTGGCGACGAGCTGTAATTCATTGAGCAACGCGGTGATCGCCGACAGCCCGGAATGCTTACCGATCACAAAACTGTTGCGGCGCCCAAGCAGAACCGGATCAAGCGACTGGTAGGTACGTTGATCTTTTAAAAGGCCATCCACGTGAATGCCCGATTCATGCGTAAAAATATGCTCTCCGACGATGGCTTTGTTCAGAGGAATCGCACGTGCGGCTGCCGCTGCAACCACTGCGGCGACCTTCTCGAGTTCCGGAAGTATGATGCCGGTCTCGCGCCTGTAGAGCTGCTTGAGCGCGACCGCGACTTCCTCGAGCGGTGCATTTCCAGCCCGTTCGCCGAGGCCGATAACGGTTACCGAGGCGTGGCTCGCGCCGGCCTTGATGGCGGAGAGCGTGTTGGCGGTTGCGAGGCCGAGATCGTCGTGACCATGAAACTCAAGTTCGAGATCGGTGGTCGCCCGCAAATTTCCGACCAGAGCGGAGGTTGTGTCCGGGTCGAGCACACTGAGCGTATCGGCAATACGAAAGCGACGCGCTCCCGCCGATTTTGCCGCGGCTATCAGTCTGATGAGAAAGTCGATGTCGGCGCGGGAGGAGTCCTCGCCGCCGACGGCAACCTCAAGTCCCCGCTCACGTGCATAACCTACGACTCGCTTCACTTGTTCCAGCGCCAGGTCGCGACGACCGCCAAGCTTGGCCGCGATCTGGATATCGGAACTCGGGATCGACACATTGACCATGGACACCTTCGCTTCGATCGCCGCGTCGATGTCGGCTTCGCGCATCCGGCACCAGCCTATGGTGGTCAGCGGAAGCTCTGCTTCGACGATTGCGTGGATGGCGGTGATCTCCTCGTTGCCCATCGCGGGCGTTCCCGCCTCGATCTCCGTCACGCCGGCCCGCGCCAGCGCCTGCGCGATCGCCAGCTTTTCCTCTGTGGTGAACGCAACGCCAGGCGCCTGCTCGCCGTCGCGTAATGTCGTGTCGTTGAGCACGGTCGGCTTGGCGCTCGCCTGCTCGGGCCAAGCCGGCTTGGCGGTCTTGGTAGCGGCCATCACGAAAGGGCTCCTTATTGCTTTTGACCCACAGGCGCTTCAGCAACCCCCATGCCAGCCCGCCACGCTTTTTAACCCGTTGAAAACAATATGCTTACTTCAGCGGCTAGCTTGCCTTCGCTAATTGATTGTCGCAAACGCGACAGGCTTATGAAGCGGACGGCTCATCCTGCCTCTCGCAACACCGAGCTCGAATGTTAACGCGATTGCGACACGCCGGTAGGCACGAATGTCGCGGAGTATTTGTGGCCCGCCCGCCTTAGACCCATGGTCGCGCGCGCATCGAAACGGCGTTAGGCCGCGCCCTCCAGTTCCTGCTGAACTCGCCAAAGCGCGCGCGGGTTCTAGCTGACTTGAGCGATCGAGCCTTGCAACGGCTTAAATGGGCCAGTCGACGCCGATGACCGGGCGAGCCGTCTGCAACAGAACGTCACGCCGACGTTCTGCCATCCGGCTCTCGCCGCTTTCTTCGCCGAAGCAGAGATTGAAATCGCTACATTGCGTGCAAACGGGCGTTGTACACATGACGAGGCCTTCATCCTCGCACAGCGAGCGGTAGAAGAAGCGCTTCCAGCGCATATTGTTGTTATTGCGCGCGGCGAGCGGCGCGAAGTGGCGACTTAGCAGCCGAGAGAGTTCGCCACGATTGCGTAATCCGAGATCTTCCCACAAGTGGTTTGGCTCTATGGCGCGGCGTGCGATCATCGCGGCCAGCCAACCCCCGATACGTCCTTCCGTTGAGCGTTGCTTGAGCAAGAGATCGCGCACCATTGCGATTTCGTCGTTCTCATCGCACTTGAAAGCCAGGAGCTGCTCCGACACCTTGACCCCGATCGATGGAAAATGGTGGTCCAGCAGGGCCGCCAGCTCGTGGCCGGACAGGCCGGCCTTCTCGGGAAGCGGGCCACCATCCATCGAGGCGGCCGCCAGAATTGACGCCAGGACATGGCAATCGAAATTGCTGTCGGTCGTAATGTCGGCCTCTTCGGGAGGCACACCAGTGAGCGCTCGATAGGTCGCAATTCCTCTTTGCACCTCGCTGCCCGCGTCGGCGCAAACAGCTGCAAACGGATGGAAGTTCGCTTTGGGCATGAATCTTTTACAGCGTCACGTTTGCCCCGTCCCATTCTAGCTGGCCGGGTGATCGTCAGAATGCCGGTCTCCCCGGATGGGGGGTGAGGGAGACCGGCATCCGTCGCGCGCCTTCACAAGGCCGCGACCCGCGACCTTACGAGGCCGCGAGCTCGGCGGCGGTCTTGCCGACGATGGATTCGTCGACGGGCTTCATTATGCCATGCTCCATCAGCATGTCCTCGAGCTCGTCCATGGAGATCGGGGTCGGAATGATGCCCTTGCCGCCATTGTTGTGAACCTTGGTCGCAAGATTGCGATAGTGATCGGCCTGCTTCGACTCGGGCGCATACTCCAGCACCGTCATGCGGCGCAACTCGGCATGTTGCACCACATTGTCGCGCGGCACAAAGTAGATCAGCTGGGTGCCCAACTTCTTGGCCAGCGCCTCCGCCAGTTCCAGCTCTTTGTCGGTCTGCCGCTCGTTGCAGATCAGGCCGCCCAGCCGCACGCCGCCAGAGTTGGCGTATTTCAGGATGCCTTTGGAGATATTGTTTGCGGCATACATTGCCATCATTTCTCCGGACATGACGATATAGATCTCCTGCGCCTTGTTTTCCCGGATCGGCATCGCAAAGCCACCACAAACCACGTCACCGAGCACGTCGTAGGACACATAGTCAATGTCCTCATAAGCGCCGTTTTCCTCCAGGAAATTGATCGAGGTGATGACGCCGCGGCCGGCGCAGCCGACACCCGGCTCAGGACCGCCGGACTCCACGCAGCGGATGTCCTTGTAGCCGACCTTCATCACGTCCTCGAGTTCGAGGTCCTCCACGCTGCCGGCGCTCGCTGCAAGGCTCAAAATCGTGTCCTGCGCCTTGGCATGCAGGATCAGGCGGGTCGAGTCCGCCTTAGGATCGCATCCCACGATCAGGATTTTCTGACCCATCTCGGCCAGTGCCGCCAACGTATTCTGGGAAGTGGTCGACTTGCCGATGCCGCCTTTTCCGTAGAACGCGATTTGTCTCAGTGAAGACATGTTGTTCTCCATCAACCGATTTGCCAAAAGTTGCGCGCTTCCTACACGCGAGCTTGTTTCTCTCTCAGAAACGGGGCACACGGGTTCAAGGGAAGGAGCGCATCGCTCGCCTTACGCGTCGGCGTGCACTCAGCCCTCACTCAGTGTTGCTGCCGCTTAATAGCAACCGTCGTGCCAACACTGTCCGCGCTCATTAAGCTTCTGATTGCATTCTAAAAAGCCAACGAGCCGTTGAACAACCCCGGAGTGTTTTGCACCGGACAGGATCCGCTCGGCTGTCAGAAAACGAACACCGGCCAACCAATCAGGCTGGAAAACGGCAGCTTGGCATGACCAGATCCAATGCTCTCAAATGGAACGGGACTTGCTCCTCTTCTTGCAAGCCAGTGGTCGGCAATTTGGGCAGAGCGAGATGCAGTCGAGGTTGGCATCTCTAAGGCATGTGACCGGCGATGGGGTTCGTGGTCGATGATGCGAGGTAAATTGTGCGGCTCACCGACCAATTGATCCAACTGATCAGAACGACGCGCCTGAGCCTGAAGGCACTTACAAGGGTGCCTCGGATCGAAACTAGCTGCGGTTCTGCTCCGCGCTTCGTTTGCGAGACATGAAAGGCCAATTCTCGTTGATGAGTTAATCGTCCAACGAAGACATTAAGAAGGGGCGCAAGCACGGTACGGTGCTCAAGCCGCTTATGTGTGATCATTCGCACGAGCGTCAAATGCGCTCTCCGACATAGCGGAACCCGTCGCCGATCGTTCAGCTCAGCGAACCCACATAGGCAGACCATGGCGACAATCGTCTTTTATCAAAAACCCGGCTGCGTCACCAATGCACGTCAGATGCTGGCGCTGAAGGCCGCTGGCCATGACGTGATAGCCAAGGATATATTGAAGGAGCCGTGGGCTGCGGAGGAATTGCGACACTTCTTCGGCAGGACGCCGATTGCATCCTGGTTCAACCGAGCCGCGCCTCGTATCAGGTCAGGCGAAGTTAATCCTGACGCAATCGACGCAGCGAGCGCACTGACGTTAATGCTGGCAGATCCGCTCCTGATCAGACGTCCGCTGATCGACGTCGATGGTACAAGATGCGCCGGATTCGATCATGAAGCCGTGCTGTCGTTGCTTGGCCGGGACGCGCAAGGTGACCTTGAGGGATGCTCCCACGAACAACAGGGCACGCACTGCCCGCAGATGTGAGGATACGATCGATCATACGACTGCGCCGCCAACCAATGCGAACAACGATCCTGCCTTATCGCTTGGTCAGGATGGCCGACGGCATGTTCGGCGAGACGGCCGACGTGCGTGGCTCTTCGTAACCAGCGGCGCTCAGATTGCTCGGTTTGAATAAGACATGTCGTCGCCTGCGGTGTGGGAAACCACCGCAGTTCTATCGCGCACAAGATTCCTGCAGCCCGGATTTGATCAGAGCTTTGAGCCGAGACACGGTTATTGAATAGATTCGGCTCAGACGGAATGTTAAACTGAATAAACGATACGGACAGAACCACGGAGCTTCGTGGTCGTGATCCTTATGCAACGTGGCTGCATAATTGCGCTACGTGCGCCGCCATTTTGATCAGCATCAAATCAATCGCCGTCTCCCATGTGTGACAGAGGTCTCGCGCGACTCTTCGCGCGAACTTTGGAATGGAGAATTCGATGAGGATCAAAGCAATTCTGACGACGACATCGCTGCTCGCGCTCGCGAGCTCGTTGGCCAGCATGTCGGTTCAGGCCGCCGATCTGGCGCAGGCCCCTATCTACTACAAAGCCCCCCCAATCGAACCCTTCAATCCGTGGATGATCCGCCTGCGCGTTCTCGGCGTTTTACCGGATACCGCAGGCAGCTCCGTCAATGTCGCCGGGGCGTCGCCGCTATCCTCGCCAGCCTCCGGGCTATCGATCAGCGACCAAGCGGTACCGGAGCTCGATATCACCTATTTCTTCACAAGAAACGTTGCCGCCGAACTCATTCTCGGTGTGAGCCGCCATCACATCAGCGGCACAGGTAAGCTAAATGGACTAGATATCGGCAAGGCTTGGCTGTTGCCGCCAACGCTGACTCTGCAATATCACTTCACCGATTTCGGCCCGCTCAAGCCTTACATCGGCGCGGGCATCAACTACACCGTATTCTTCAACCAATCGGCTGCCAATACGTCGCTCGCCGGCCTTGCCGTGACGGATTTGCACATCGCCAACCAGTTCGGCGCCGCGGTCCAATTCGGCTTCGATTATATGCTTGACCGCCATTGGGGCCTCAACTTCGACGTGAAGAAGTTGTGGTTGCGGCCGGATTATTCGGCGACCGTGAACAATGCGATTGCCGTCACTGGTCGCGCCAATATCGACCCATGGCTCGTCAGCGGTGGCATCACCTACAAGTTCTGAGGCTGGAAACACGCTTCAGTGAACTTCCCGGACGCGCCGGGTCGCCGGACGCGTCTCTCCGTTATAATACAGTACAAACGCCAGCGAGATGATGCGTAAAGACGCGTCGTCTCGCCGGTGACCAGGAGCCACTCCCAGCATTGCTCGCGCTGTGCGTCACGGATGTGTCGGTAAGTGGTGGAAAACAATCAAATCGAGCCACTAGTGATAGGCTCCTGCTCGTGCTTCCCGGCATTAGCAGAAGCGGCCGCCTGCCTATCGGCGCCGAGAATTCAAGGCGGTCGCCCCCTGCGAGAGAACGACCGCACTTGCAAGGACATGAGCTCAGGGCTCTTCGGCCCCGATCATGAGTAGAATCCGATCAAGGCTTAGCTTGTAGCGCATGTTCTTGAAACCAACGCCATAGCGACAAGTAAGCAGTCCCGTGTTGGGCACGTACTGGAAGCGTTAGGGCACCCGATCATTGTCGAACGTTCCAAGATGCTAGCTACTGGGCGGATAGGCCTGCGATGTTCGATACAAAGGGCGAGCGGCGCTCAAGCGACGCCTTTAGCTTCGCCTCAGCACCATCACGAGGCGATCGACACGTTTGCCCTGCTTGAGATGAGAGTCTACGATTTCATCAACGTCCTCAGGCGTGGTGGCGCGATACCAGATTCCGTCTGGATAGACGACCATCAAAGGACCGGAGTTACAAAAGCCAAGGCAGCCCGTCACCGTGAAACCGACATCAGTGAGGTCTTGCGCTTCGATCGCCTTGCCCATCCGATCCCAGAGGGCCTGCGCCCCAGAAGCGCCGCAACTGCCGTGCGGATGATTCGGCGGACGCTGCGTGTTGCAGGCAAAGACGTGATGCCTATAAAGTTGAGGAAGCTCGAATTCGGTTTCTGCGTTCATGCGCCTATCCTGAAATCAACGGCCTCCATCATCTGAAAAGAGACAAGATCCGAGCGCATCCGCCCGAACAACCTGCTCCTCAGTCGAACGCCGCATCGACCAATTGATCCTACTAATTCCCACTCCAGCTTGCGAAAGCGGGCGACATGCCGATGATGATCGCTGACGATCAGCGATACTCGACATCTAGAATATCCTCCTTGATCAGCTTCAACCTCGCGGTGTCTCCCTCCGCATTACTTACGCAACCATCCAACTTTTCCAAGCAAGTTCCGCACCAGATGCGTAGCGATCATTTCTTCAGCGATCTCATTCGATGCTCCGGCGCGATTGACGATTATCCGGCGCGACTGACAATTATGCCGAGGTTGCAACATTGTCGCCCTCCCTTGTTCCATGCGTGACATATGGCACATCGCGTTTGATACGCTCCCGCTTCAGCATTTCGCGTTGCGCACCGTTCGCACGCACAATAGCCGGACCACGCCAACGCGCCCGTTCGTGCATTCGACCTTGGCGGCCGCCACCGGCTGACTATGGTGCGGCACTCGCTAAGGGCATCGCATGAGCGAAAGCTTGGCATTGCAATTGCTACGCCCGCTTCGGCGGTCGTCCAAGAATTGTGACACAGGATCGTCATTCCTCCAGACCAAACGGTCCTGTCAGTCTGGGTCCCCCCATTTCAACCAGCCCAGACGGTGCCCTCGGCGTAACCGCCGAGGGCATTTCCTTCTCAAAGACATCGTATCCAGCGGCGGCAATGGCCTGCTGGCTCGATTTGGTGCGCTAGCGCCAAAGCACCTCCTAGGTGCCGCGAAGGTCGCGGTCGCACGAGGTTCGGCTGTTCGCCTCTCAACGCCAAAGCATTGACGCGCGTCCGCGCCCAGCACTCGCTGGTACGATGGCATTATTCGGCGACAACGCCCCGGAGACGTGTTGAGCAACAGCCAAGTGACGCCTGCTAATCGGGATGGATCGTTATATCCATGGTTTCGTCGCTGTCCTCGAACGGCTCGGAAAACCGATCATCCTCAAGTAGCTTGATGCCACACAGGCAGACGTCACCTTCGATGACGGCGAGTGCGATCGGCTCAAGTGTTTGTCCAGTGCAGGGACCATCGATGCACAGCCCGGTGTCGATCTCAAATTTCGCACCGTGCCGTGCGCATCTGAGAAAGGAGCGATCGGAGGAGAAGAACTCGCCGGAGCCGATGTTGAGCCATAAGCTGTCATGCGGACAACGATTGACGTAGCCTAGATAGTCATCGTCAAAAGTGCGAACCACAACAATTGGAAACGGCCGGCTCTCGCCGCTGTCGTCTACCTGCGACAAGCTAAAGGCCTTGGCGCCACACCGCTCGATGGCATCGACCGGACAGACGGCGAACACCTCGATCTGATCACACATCGGGCCGATCATCCCTTTGCTTATCCAGGCCTCGCAGTTTCCTGCTTGAAAGCTTCGACTGCAGCCCGGGCCAGCCGAAAAACGCCGCGGCCACGAGCGAGCGGCCGATAGGTCGAGCCGGCACGGGTATTGAGGACATCAAACCATTGGTTCGGCGTGAGCTTCGCCGGGCGCTCGCTGATTTGGATCACTCTCCCGTTTGGAGCGAAGCGGACGTGAATGATGACCTGTTGAGAAGTCATGGCAACCCCTATTTGGCCGACTTTAAAGACCCGAGCCGAAACTGACGATCTCTGTTGCGACGTGCTCCGTTTCCGGCAGCTTGCGTGGCCTCCAGCCGCGGCTTGGAGACCGCGCCTCGCTACTTTCGAGCAGGTCTTCTTCGTGCCCACGGCCCCCCTCGGTCGCCCCGCTCATCTCGCGCGACGTTGCAAGTGGGATCATCGCATTCAATCGTGGTCCTTCGATGTGGTGGATGACGCGCATCTCAGTAGATCGCTGCCCCTGCGCCCACGTTGATCGAGGCATCCTTTACGGCTTCGACAATGAACTCGATCCTGTCGTTCGTGAGATGGGTGTGAAACGGCAGCGCCAGGGCGCGATCGGCGATCTTTTCGGCAACAAGGAAATCGCCACGTCGATAGCCGAGTTCGAAGTAGTGGCGTTGCAAGTGCAGCGGATGGCTATAAGCGACGGCTTCAATTTGGGCGACTCGCAGATCATCGACGATGGCATCGCGACCGGATCGCGTGAAGCGTGTTCCAAGATGGACGAGATAGAGCAACCAATTCACCTCGGTCACATGGGGACCAACGTAAGGCGGCTTGATGCCCTCAAATGATTGCATATGCGCGTTGTAGAGCTGCTCCACCAGCCGACGACGCTCCAGGATTTCATCGAGACGCTTGAGCTGCGCCAGACCCAAGGCTGCCGTGAGATCGCTCATGCCGGCTTGGTATGGTGCTGCGGCACCGACGATCACGGAGGAGCGTTCGTCCAGGCGGTGGGCGCGATAGCGACGCAAGCCAACCGCGATGTCGATATCGTCCGTTACCACCATTGCGCCTTCGCCACAACTTAGGGCCAAGGGCTGGGCAAAGTCGAAGACCGCCAGGTCGCCAAACCGGCCGACGAGTTCGCCCTTGTAGCGCGATCCGATTGCTTCGGTGGAATCCTCTAGAAGCGCCAGATGGTGGCGCTGCGCGATCGCCCGCAATTCCGACCACGGCGCGGGATGGCCGTTGGGATTGCCGGCGACAATCGCCCGCGTGTGGGCCGTGATGCGCTCTTCGGCTTTATCTGGGACCAATGTTCCCGACCAATAGTCGATGTCGGCAAATACCGCCCGCGCGCCTGCAAGACCGATCGCATGGACGGTCTCGCGGAGTGAATAGGGCGAAGCGATGACTTCCTGCCCTGGCCCGATGCCGACCGCCTTGAGCGCAAGCACGAGCCCAATGGTGCCGCTCGAGACCGCAACGGCATATTTGCGGCCAAGATAGGCTGCAAAAGCGTGCTCGAACGCCTCAGTGACCGACCCATTGGAGATCTGCGGCGAGCACAGAATCGTTTCCACGGCGGAGAGCTCGGCGAAGGTGATATCGGGATCGGACAATGGAATGAAGGACGTATTTGCCTCCATCCTGTCCGCACCATCAAGCCGATGCGCTGCCAGTTCAATCCCGCTCACCGCGCAACATTCCTTCTTGCCAACACGATGCCGGTCGCCCGCTTCGGATCGGCCGTAATCTGCACGCAGTGATCCGACCCGTCGAGCAAATGCAGATCGAAACGAGGGAACCGCCGGAACGGCTGATCCGTCACATCCGACGCATCGCAGCGAACGCATGCAAGCTGCGGAAAGCGGCGCCGCAGCTCGACAAGGGGGCCCATGTCCGCGCCGTCGACAGCAAGCAGCCCTTCGATTTCAATCAATTCCTCCGCAGTAAGCGCCATCGTGGCTCCTCTAGGACTCCCTAAGGTGGTCGTCGTCATTGCCAGAACAGGCGCTCCGGATCCGCGTTCAACTCATCGATTGCTGAAGTCAAGTGGTGGTAAAGGCTGTAAAATTCCCAGATCCCTTGCGCGTGGTTCTTGCAAAACAGCTTCCAGATCCCACTGACGGTGTCGTAAAGAATCAGCGCGACATCAATGAGACCACCATCCTGGTCGATATTGCGCGAGCAACAGGGACTCTCGATCAGATAACCACCCCTCACTGGCGTCACGTTCGGCGAGACATACAGATAGCGCTTGCGCGAGCTCAAGCCGCGCTCGATCCGCATGCGATCGAGCTCGTTTGGGTGAGGAACCAACCCGGTTTTTACCTTCCTCATCAGCGCGGCAGTCATCGCGAAAGCCCCCCTTCAGAGCACCGTGATTTCTTCTTCAAAACAGCCAATGAGCCGTTGCACACCAAAATCGACAGTATAGATCGGCACGTCGGCTTCGGTATGGATAGCGACTCTGACGATCTCGCCGGTTGCTCCGGCGCCGAGCACGATCCCGTCGGGTTCCGTATTGGGAAAAGAGCCATCGTTGATGAGGTCGACCGCCGCTTTAACGCGTTGGCCCCGCCGATATTTCGGAAAGCGGTCCTCAGTCATGACACAGCCTCTTCCGGCAATGGCAAATCATCGATCTCCTCGCACGCGTCCACCGACTCAAGCTCCTTGCGCTTCATGCCAACGCGGTAGCCACGTTCGAGAAACTCGACGCCGTAGATGTAGAATTGCTGCAGGAACGTTCCGATCGAAACGACGTAACCCACCTCTCCCTTTTTGACCAACACCTCGCCAATCTCTTTGCCGCGAAAGGTGCCATCATTACGGATGGTGCGATTGGCCCGTACCTTTTCGCTAAAGCTGAAGACAGGCGGCCCGCTGAGCTCGACGACGTCGCTATCGCGAACGATTTTATTCATGCAGCGCTCCTCATGGACACGCAGGGCCGCCGCCATACCAGCGCAAGCGAGGCCTGCATCGATTTGTCCTCATTCTCGAAGACATCCCGCGATTCACCAGCGGCAATGCCGCACGCCATTTCAAGGCGGAGATACCGGTCAGGACCGTGCTGCGGTGCAGTTCGCACCCTCGGCAACAGTCCCTGCATATTCTCGAATCGCACGGAGGCGTTCGGGTCGTTCGCCATGGCTAACGGCCACTCATCGCGGACAACCCATGCCAGAGAGTGGCGGCACTCGACCTCCGCATGACTCATCAATCGGTAGAACAGCTGCAGCGATGCGGCGCGCAACGGCGCGATCAACTTCATTGTGCTGGCCGGCCAGCATCGGCGCCATTCCTCGCACATCAAGCGAAGATCCGGGCCAGACGGCGAGGCTGCGATGGGGCTCGCTTCGCAGGAGCAGGCGCATGGGCTCATTCCTGGGCACGGTTCGCATCATCAAGCGGCGGCAATCCGTTCACTGGGCTCACCTTTAGGCTGGCGCCTGGTATCGCGCCAAGGATGTGTCAACAACGCAGGTATTGTCGACTGGACAGGCGGCGACGCATTGCGGCTCGTCGAAATAGCCAATGCATTCGGTACATTTTGCCGGTTCAATGACGAAGCTCCCCGCCTTCTCAGAGATTGCAACGTTCGGGCACAAGGGTTCGCAGGCTGAGCAGCTCGTACACTGCGAAGCAATGATCTTGAATGGCACATCCCCCCCTACGCCGCAGAGATCACGGCTTTCTGCCGAATCGACGCGTCGCCGCGCTTCACGTGCTGGATCTCACCGCTTTTCACCCGGTCGAGATAAGATCGGAACCAGGAGATCGCCGACTTCTCAAACAACTCATGCGCGTATTGATCAACCGGCTCGATTCCGGCCTTGATCAGGTTGCTTTTCGGGCTGCCGCCGATTTTGGCCACGAACACCGCGTGGCAGTCATTGATGCCGCGAATGATAGTCGAAAGCCTATCCTTCTCCCCATCACCGCCTTGGCAGTAGACGTCTACGCGGCGGTGGCCGACGAATTTAGTGCCGGATGTGGAAAGTTCGTAGACTTGGAATTCCCTCGCATGTCCAAAGTGCTCGTTGATCAGGCCGGAGCCTTTGGTTGCGACTGCCACCAGAAGCGAGATCTCGCTCGCCGCTCCGGCCAATTCCCCGAGCTCTTCTTTGCTGGCCGCGGCCTTGGCAGCACGCTCATCCTCTACCCGGTCTTGGTAAGCCTTGCGCATCTCGAGATCGTATTTGACGTCCATCTTCATGACTCGGTCGGTCGTAAACTCTGCGCTGCGATCTTCTCCGAGTAGACCCACAGCATCGGCACGGCACTGACGGCAGTGACGCATCATGTTCATCTCCCCTTCGCAAGCATTTTGCAGCGCCTTCAATTCCTGCGCTGTCGGCCCGCGTTGACCGTTGAGGCCAAACACCGTGCCGTACTCGGGTGCGGAGATCAGCGGCATGATATTGTGGAGGAAGGCGCCGCGCGACTTCACCGCCTTGTTCACTTCGACCAAGTGACCGTCGTTGATATGCGGGATCATCACAGAGTTGACCTTACACAGGATCCCCCGTTCGCTAAGCATCTCCAAGCCTAGCAGCTGGCGATCGGCAAGTACCCTTGCCGCGTCGAGGCCGGTGTAGCGCCTGTGGTTGAAGAAGATCCAAGGATAGATCTTGGCGCCGATTTCGGGGTCGATCATGTTGATGGTGATCGTGACATGGTCAACCTTGGACTTGGCGATGACGTCAACATAATCTGGCAGGCTCAGCCCATTGGTTGATAGACACAGCTTGATGTCCGGAGCCGCTTTGGCGACGAGTTCGAACGTCTTGAACGTCTTTTCTGGATTGGCCAGCGGATCGCCGGGACCGGCGATGCCAAGCACGGTCATCTGGGGAATAGTGGCCGCGACCGCAAGCGCTTTCTTTACCGCCTGCTCCGGCGTGAGCTTCTCGCTCACCACGCCCGGACGTGATTCGTTGGCGCAGTCGTATTTGCGGTTGCAGTAGTTGCACTGGATGTTGCAGGCTGGCGCTACTGCGACGTGCATGCGCGCGTAATGATGATGCGCCTCTTCGCTGTAGCAGGGATGGCTCTTCACTTTTTCCCAGATCTCGGTCGGCAGATCGCCTTGCCCTGCCCGCGAGCCGCAACTCGCCTGCCCGGAGTTGGACGAGGTGCGGCAGCCCTTATGCTCGGCGGCCTGCACCATCTTGCTGGCACCTACCGCAGCTTTGGCACATTTTCCGCGCCCGACGACCGCGTTCATTTTCCATGTCTCCCTGCAGGCAATCTTCGGCTTCTCAGGACCAGCCCCGAGAGCCTCAGCAAGAGCAGTAGCAACTCATATGCCATGGTAGAGTCGATGCGATTGTAGCCATACGCCAAACAGTTAGCTGGAACAGCAACGCAACCGAATGCAAGAACAGCAACCATGCGCGTGTTTGAAAGCCAACAAGCACGTCGTATTCCTGCCGCCGAGCTCCACGGCGGGTGCATTCATTCAAACGCCAAGCATGCGCGATCCCGGCTCCTTCCCCGTTGACCTTGATGCGATACGGCATCTGACAATAGGCCGATGCGAGCTGGCGGTCCGGCTTCGCAACGCGCTAATGGGTGAGCAGTATCTCGACTGCGCGAGGCAATCCAATCGCAAGCGGCGTCAGGCCCTGCTCGCGCAGAAAGCGGAGCTCATTGCGTGAGAGCGCATCCAGATCAACGATCGCATAGTGGGTTTTGGCTGTACGCTTGATGATTTGCCGGGCATAGCTACGCAACAGCTGGTCGTTGAACCGACAGCCGATGAAGAGAAAGCTCTGTCCGATCCGCCTTTCCTTGATGATGTCCGGAATCGGTGTCTGGATGTCGACTTCGGTCAGCACCTCGACATAGTCCGCGTCGGAGATCAGGAAGTTCTTTGCCGGCTGCACACCGCCATGCGGCTTGTACAGCACCGTCGCCCAGCCATCCGCCACGACACCGTCGACCTCTTGGCCAATCGAGTCATAAAAGCGATACCAGCGATTCTCGCCAATGCTGGCGCGGGTGATACCCTGCACTTCGCCCCATCCATCGCGCTTATCCAACGCCCCGCGCATCGCGCCATCATACCATGTATCGACTATGACGGGCAGCGACAGAGACGCAAGATGATCGTGCAAGGCGGTCGGCTCGACCGGCCGAGCAAAGGCCTGCGCCATCAATGCCGTCACGGTGGAGCGATGTTTGTTGATTTCGATGTGCTGCGCCGCGGCCCATGCATTGCTCTTGGCCCGTCGCGGCAACGCGACCTTGCTGGCGAAGAAAGCAGATAACGCCTCAGGCGTCGTCGGCACATCGGGTCTGGACAGTTCGGCAAGGCCAGGACCGATATAGGGAACAATGCTCGCGGCCCTCAGCCCGGCAGCAACGTCCGCGAGAATGGCCTTAGCATCGGTTGCGTTGACAAAATCGATTTGCACGGGCGCATTCACGGATCGTCACCGTTTTCACCTCGTTTCTTGGCGTTGATCGTCACCGGCAAGCGCGTATCGCTAGCCATCTGCGGTAAATCGAGCACCCAGCCATTGGCTATTTTGATCCAGCCGCCCCATAGCGTCTCGTGCTCGGATTCCACGATCGACTCTTCGAGATCCTTTTTCGGCACGTAGATCGACAGGCCCGAGTCCGGAGCGCGGCGAATCATGATCTTCACGAGCTCAACTCCCTCGACTGCCGCGCATAGCTGGGCAGACTGGCCGATCCCCGCAAATTGGCGCGCAGGCGAGCCACGATGTCGGATAGTACGCACACGACCTCATCGACCTCCGCAACAGAGGTTTCACGCGACAGAGAAAAGCGCACCGCGCCGCGCATACTCCGCTCCGGCACCCGCATGGCGCGCAGAACATGCGATGGCTCCATTGAGCCGGACTTGCAGGCTGCTCCCAGCGACACTGCAATGCCCGCACGATTGAGATGATGGACGATTGCTTCGCTTTCAAGATCATCGAACGCGATATTGGCCGTGTTGGTTAGCCGATTGCTAGCATCGCCGAGCACCGCGCACTCGCCGCTGCGCAAAATCCCCTGCTCCAGGCGGTCGCGCAACGCACCAATGCGAACACGCTCCGGCTCGAGCCGCTCCACCGCCAGCTCCGCAGCTTTTCCAAGACCAACGATGCCGGGGATATTCTCAGTACCGCCGCGGCGCCGACGTTCCTGCGATCCACCCCAGATCAGCGGCCGGAATTTTGTCCCTTTGCGCAGATAGAGCGCGCCAATCCCTTTTGGGCCATGCAGCTTGTGCGCCGAAAGCGACAGCATGTCGATCGCACTGTCCTTCAGGTCGACGCGTTCCTTACCGACGGCCTGGACCGCATCGGTGTGAAACAGCGCGCCTGCCTCACGGGTCAACCCGGCCAGAAACTCCACGGGAAAAATCGTACCGGTCTCGTTATTGGCCCACATGGTCGAGACGATCGCCGTGCGGGGCCCGAGCGCGCAGCGAAACGCCTCGATGTCGAGCCGGCCGCGGGAATCTACCGGTATGATATGTGTCTTGACGCCTTTCGGCGCCAATTGCTCGACCAGCGAAAGGATGGCGGAGTGCTCAACCGAGGTGGTAACGATCTCGTCACGGCCTTCCTGGCTCGCAAGCGCCGAGAGGATGGCAGCATTATTTGCCTCGGTCCCACCTGAGGTAAAAATGATCTCATGATCGTCGGCATTCCCCAACAGATCCTGCAAGCTACGGCGCGCCTGCTTCAGCGCGGTTGCGGCCTCGCCGCCAAAGGCGTGGCTGGATGAGGCATTGCCGAATCGCTCGGTGAAGTAAGGCAACATGGCTTGCACGACGGACGGATCAGTCCGCGTCGTCGCGTTGTTATCGAGATAAATCGGCACCTGATCCCCCACTCAATCTCACGCCTTGGCTGCTGCAGCAACCGGGATGAAACGGACGAATTCGCCGAGTCTCTCGACAAGCCGCGCCTGCATGCCTTCCAACGATCCGCTCAAAAGCTCGCAAAACGCGCTGCCACCAACGCTGACCACGTTCCTGCTGCCACCGATCCGGATCACTCGACTGCCGTCACCCCGTTGCAGAATGGGTCGGATCTCCTCGAGTACGGCGCGAATGCGCGGTTTTCGGCCGTTCACGGCGGCCTGCAATTGCCTGAGTTGCTCTGATTCGGCCAGCATGCTTGATGTCTCTTTCATATCAGCTGAACGATTTTCCGCAGGAGCAGCTCGAGGTGGCGTTCGGGTTGTGAAAGGTGAAGCCTGAGCTCTCCAGCGCCATCACGAAGTCGATGGTTGTTCCGACCAGATGTTGATGGCTCTTGTCGTCGACAAACACCTTCAGGTCACCGCACTCAATCACTTTGTCGTCGGGCTTCGGTTCCTCAACCAGACCCATCGTGTATTTGAACCCGTTGCAGCCGCCTGCCTCGACCATAATGCGCAGGCCGCCAGCTGGCTGTGTCGATGATGAAATCGCACTCTTGACCGCATTCACCGCGCTATCCGTCAGGTTGATCATGGCTTATCCTTCATCTGCTTAGGACTGCGTGCTCTTGGCAAGTCATGTGCCAGCGTGCAGACATTTGATGATGCTTGCCTTTTCGGGCCACGCCTGTTGACTTTGGTACTCGTGTCGAATTTCGGACAAGGCTGCTTCAGGCTGTCGGTGCCCATTTCACGCCTTTTCCTTCCCGGCTATGCCGCAGACCGCTGCACATGGGCGGCAAGCAATTTGCATTGCATCTCGCACCGACGCCGAAGCGTTGGTGAAACGCTTAGATCGAGGAACGTTCTAATGACTGCAATCGAGAACACCGCACTCGGCAGACTTGAGAAGGAGGGTCGCCTGCTCAATGCCGTATTCAAAGGCGGGACCATTAAGCCTGGGCGGTTCGGCTTTCGCGGTGACGTCGCACTGAAATTCCAAACCCAGGTCGCGGACGAGAAGCGGCCGCCGGACTATTCGATCGAACAAGTTTTGACCATCGCCCATGATGGAGAGCGAACCATTCCGGTGCTAGCCGGCTATCTGCATTCCTTCGCCTATCTTGCCGACGTTGCAGGCGTGCTGGACGGCGCGTTAAGCCCCGACGGCAGCTACTTCATGTTCTGCAACAACATAGATCTGCTGGCGAAATACCGAGTCAGGCTTGGCGATGCCACTTTCCACGTCCTTCCGTGCGACGAGTCCACAGTTTGGAAGGAGATGATGGACCTGGTCGGAATCAACAAGGACGACATCAAGAAGCTCGATTCAGGTGGCAAGCTGGATTACCTGCTCGATGCGGCAAAGAATCTGGATCTGTCCTGTGATGAGATCTCGTACGAAGATGGGCTGAAGAGGATGGAACCCGTGAAGAATCGAAACGAAAATCGGCCGGTCTGAGCGCTGGCTTCATTCATCAAAAGGCGTATCGTCTTCGACAAGACGCACGCCGACGACACAGATATCACCATCCAGAACTGTCAAGGCGATCGGCGTGAGCGCTCTGCCCTTGCACGGACCTTCGACGCACCGGCCAGTGCCAAGTTCGAAGGTCGATCCGTGTTTACCGCACATCAGCCGGACGCCGTATGGATCGAGGAACTCGTTCCGCTCCCAGTCCAAATTAACGCCGTTGTGCGGGCATCTATTGAGATAACCGAGCACCGTCTTGCCCCAGCGCACCACAACGATAGACCACGGCCGCTGATTGCCGTCGTGATCGACGATCATAAGACGGAATCCCATGGCCCGGCGGCTTGGAATGTCGCTAAGACCGCAAATCGCGTAAATGGCGTCTGACTGCGTTCATTGCTCGTCGATTACGACGACACGCTTCATATCACCTGTATCAACAATGCGACAACCGTAGGAGCGCGCCAGATTGGCTCCGCATTGTAGCACTCGAGACGTACAAGCTCGCCTGTACAACAACTCACTCGCGTTGGTGCATGATGAGACGAATCCCGCGCAAGCATTGATCTTCTAGCCTTTCGAAGGTTCCGCTTTCGTCCACAGTCAGGCGAGTCGCATCGCACTGCGGAATGGTGCGGCTGTCTACGGCATGTGACGAAGCACACCGTCTCTTTGTATTCTCGATCTTCGCATGTGCATAGATGTGCTCGCGTTTGCGGGCCCGCGCAGCTTGACTGATGAGAATGATGCATTTCAACCAAGACCGTCGAAAATGCAGGGACTGCTGAATGCTCCGCAGACGCCGCATTGACCGCCAGCTAACAACGCCGCACGCGTCGTTGCTGCAGTCGATCTAATAGCTGGCAGCGAGGCACGCCTTAAAGTCGGCGTGCCCGCTGTTGGCGGTAACCGCGGTCACCGCCAAAATCATCCTTGGGCGCACACCGGGAGCGTGCGCCTCATCAGGCCATAGCCTTCGCTGGCGCGCGCAATCCACGAAACGCCAGCCATTTCCTGCCGGCTCCCGCGACTTACAGCTGCTCTACTCTGTGTGCAGCCCCGCAAGGGCGCGCTCCAAGTAGTAGTATTCTGTCGAATCATCTTCGTCAGAAGAGTCAAACTGGCGAGGCGCTTGGGTCGCGCTATCACCATCCCCTGCCTTGGCGAGGTACTTTGTAGGCTTGCCTACTCGCTGCCACTCATCGTTCTCATTCTTGGTCCACACTTCCGGATGCTGGTGAGGATCAAGCACCCAGTGGTTTCGCCCCACGTGAACAAAACCCATTTCCGCCAGGCGGGGTTCCATCCCGCCTAAGGCTGGTTTTGACAAGATCAGCGGCTCAGCGCCGTTGCGCGCATCAATTCTCAGTTGATGTTCCAGCAGAATATCGCCCGCATTCTCGACCAGGGGATGTGTCACCCGAAGGTCTACCACAGACGTCAGATCGTTGCGGCCAAACTGGTTCCGGAAGGCGTCTCCTTTGATCCGAACCGGACCTCCCACTCTTAAGAGGCCGACCGTTTCGTCACCCAATTTATAGCTGAAAAATTTCGCTGGCCTGGACAGATCATCGTAGGTGTGGAGATAGCTTCCAGCGACCGTTGCTGCGCGCTCAGCTTTCTTGGATACGAAATCCGAGTACTCTTCCCGGCTACTTGCGATGCTCTGGATATCAGAACCCAGAAATCTCCACAGTCCGTCATTGAAGGAAGAGCGATCGATCTCGGAAATGGGCGGATTGGATTCCAGAGAGTATCGCGCCGGCGACGCCCCACTTGAACCGACGCCTGCAACCATTTCCGTAAAATGCGAGCTGTCCCCCGCCTCTCCCGCTTCATCAGCTTGGCTGGCGCCTGTGGACGGGCTCGATGAGCCAACGATTCTGCCATACATCAGATCGCTCTCCTATCGGCAAATTTCCACGCTGTTGAGCTCGTGCCGCGCAAGCTCTGCCGACTAGAATACACAGCCTAGCTTACCGCAAGCTGACCCAGATAGCGCAAAGCCTCTGTCCGCCTCGCACGCTACGACCAGGCGCTCCGCGCGCATTCGCCGCACGCGCAACTCATCGAATTGCATTCGGTGAGTGCACATTACGTCATATGACGATGGTCCATCCCTCAAGGACTGGCCACTCATCGCCACACGCGCGATCGCCTTTCATTAGAGCACTTGCAGGCTGGGGGTTTGATCAGATACTTGAACAAATGCACACGTCTATCGAGGACCGGCCCGCCCTTACGCTCTCGTTTTCCAGTTCTGTGCGTTTTAGTCGTGTGCTGCCGATATCGACCATTTCGTGACGCGCTGTTGCGCTGTCCCCGCCGTTCGGTGCAGCGGCATCGTCGGGCCGCGGCAGGTCGTCTAGACCATCGAGACTATCAGCGCAGGCCGGCCTGATCTTCACGCCCGTGTTGCACGCGACCAGCAATGGCTCTCGCCCGCTACATGCCGCACGCCTGCCGTAGGGACAGACCCGGCCTTCGGCTTACGCAGCTTCGGTTGCGGCTGATCCGTGGGTCTGACAACTGGCCGGGCAAACTCTGGCGCAGGCTCCGCAGCCGATGCAGGCGCCCTGATCATTCAAAACCATGATCTTCTTTTCAATTTCGTCGTCATCGTCATCGTCATTGTCGAGGTCGACAAGTTCGCCACTTTCGTTGATCCCCCTCAACGTCATGACATCTCGACCGCACACCTTGAAACACCGGCCACAGCCGATGCACTTGTTGGCATCTATCGAGATCAAGTAGTCCGGCGTCCAGTCGCGGCCATCACGCGTTGCAAATGACATGAATCGGCCTCCTCTAGTTAACTTCCAGCGCCTTCAAATCATGGCTCTTGCGTTCGAGTTCGGCATAGGCATCATGCGCCTTCTGCGCCACCACCATGATCGATGTCCAGTTGATGGGAAGTTCTTCCGAGAGGTCGTGCAGATCCATTTTGGCCTGGAGCGCTTTGGCCGAAAGTTTCTTTAGCTCCGCCTTCAGTAGTTCACGATCGCTCATGAATGCCCTCAATAGTTTGCCACGTCCGGAAATTTCCGAATCAAGTCGATTCCGCCCCTGACATATTTGTCACCCTCCTGCGCGAGCTTTGCGAGGTTATCGAAGCCGAAGCGATGCATATCGCGCAGCTGCCTGTTCACGGCGATCAGCCGCCCCCCGATCAGCACCATGCGGCCAAAACCTTCATGATGCATCTTCAGCATCGGCTGGATCATCACGCCGGTAGCCCTCTCGATCGAGAGTGCGACTGCATTGAAGAACAGCTCCAGCCGCCACAGCGTGTCGGGATCAGGATCGCCGACAATCGGCAGTGCCCGTCGCTTCTCCTTGTCCAAGATATAGGGTTCAAGCAGCTCGAAATCGCTCTTGGCCTCCCAGGCTTCGTAGGTATCCTGAGCGCGCCATATCTTGACCAGTTCCTTGAGGAACGGGGAATCGAGGGCGTCGCCCTGCTGCGCCATTTCTGTGGCCTCGGTCATCTCACCTCATTCGTCGAACTCGAATGTGCGCCGTTGGTCCTTCGCCAAGGCCTTGCGTAGCCACGGCGGCGGCGTGCCGTTCAATACGCGCTCGAGCTTTTCGAGCAGCGCTAGGATGTTTTCTGGCTTGTTCACCTTGATAGGATGGATGTTGTTGGCCACGACCCGCGCAGCACCGGCACCGCCGATGGCGGCAACGTACAGGATCGCGCAATCTTTGATCGCCTCGATCTTCGGCGCCAGCTTGTCGTCGTTGCCGTCTTCCTTGAGATCTCCTTCGAACTCAACCGCTTTGAGAAACACGTGCCCGTTTGGCGCGACATCGTAGATAGCGATATTCTTTGCCCACCCAAAATGGGCATCGACGCGTCTTAGGTCTTGCGTGGCGAATGCGACCTTCATGCAGTCGACCTCTCAGCTGCGCTGCGGTGGCCCGACGTTAGCGGCAGTGCCGCCAAAGGCCTCCATCTATCGGGCGTCGGCTGATGATTCTCCTCGCGGTCCGCGATCACAAGATTGGCGATATCAAAGATCAGAGCGCGCGTACCACGATAACCGACGGATAGCTGGTGCCCTGCACCAAGCCGATCGAACATCGGAAAACCGGCTCGATAGAACGGGATTTTCAGCCGAGCCGCCGCTTGCCTGCCATGCGAATGCGTGATCAGCAGGTCGCAATGCTTTGTTCTGGCTAGCTCTTCCAGATCCTCAAGATCGCCGATCAGCACCTCCTTGGTCTTGATCCGCTCGATCACCGCCGACTGCGTGGTCGTCACCGCCGCGCTCACCTGCGCGCCCATCTCGTGCAGCATACTGGACAGGTCGAACAGCAGGTCTGGCTCGGCCGCGATTGCAAGTTTGCGACCACCAATATGGAAGTGCGCGTCCAGCATTGCGTCAGTGAGCTGGCCGCGCTGGCGCCGATATTTCGATGGCACGGGGCGGCCGCTGATCTCGCTCAGAAAAGTCACGAATTCGTCGTTCGGACCGAGACCGCATAACCGTTCGAACAGGCGAAATGGCACGCCGGTCCTGGCCTGCATGACCTCTGCTGCTCGCCGCATCTGCCCGCCTATCGCGATAGTCCACCCTGCGCGGCCCATGCTCGCGATTTCGTCCACGCCGATGCCGCCGATGGTCGTTGGGGTAAAGTCATCAGGGATATGCCCGTCGAGCGACCCCGCCAGATCAGGCAGGAAGGACGGCCGCAACCCAAAATCCTCCAGGATGGCACGAAGTTCATCAAGATCACCCGGCGTGAGGTGGCATCCTGGAAGAACATTCACCCTCGATGGATCGCGCAGGCCATTGACGTTTGGCCCTTCCACCAGCAACTCCACAATGCTCGCCACGGCCTTCTCCCAGCCGTCCTGGAACGCCCCCTTGAAATCAGGCGTCGAGACATAAACCAGCGGTAATTTCGCAAGCTGCGGATGCTTGTCCCGGATCAGCTTGAGGTAGGCATCGACATCGTCTCCATTGGTCTCGGTGACACCGGTCGAGCAGATTCCGATGATCTTTGGCTTGGTACGATTGTAGATATTGAGTATCGCCTGCTCGAGATTCTCATAGCCGCCGAGCACGGTCGCGACCTCGCTCATCGCAGTGGTCTGCAGCGGTACAGCCTCCTTGAAATGCCGCACAAAGAGGGTGAGCCCGAAGGAGGTGCAACCTTGTGAGCCGTGCAAAAGCGGCATCGCCCCGCTTAGCCCCATGAACGCAAATGCGCCGCCGATCGGCTGGCTCATCTTCAACGGGTTAACCGCGCATGCTTTTGTCGGCAACGTCGCGATGGCCATGACACCTTCCTATTCGGCGGCCTGCAGCCCGGCGGGCGGCGCGGACGCCAGGACGTCCTCGATGCGTCGCTTGCAGCAGCCACCGACGGCATTGGTGTGATTTCTGACTGCCTCGACGCTCCTCAGGCCATGCGCGTAGATCGCATCTTCGATCGTGCCGAGATCGACCGTGTTACAGGAGCAGATCTTTCTCGCTCGCCGCGCCGCTTCGGCGAGCGCCGGATCGCGCGCGATCGCCGCCACCGGCGATTGCATCTGCAACATCGCGTTGGCCAAAGCCTCCCATGGCGCCGGTCGACGTAGCTGGTCCCACATCGGGTTAGAGAGCGACTTAGCGATCTCCTCCACCAGCTTGACCATTCCGACATAACCCATATAGGCGTGGCAACGCTCCTGGTTGACATCGAGCCAAGGCATCGCCGCCTTCAATGCAACGAACTGCGATTTGCCGCCCGAGAGCATGATGTCCGCCTTGGCGTTCTTCAGCATTCTGTACATTTCGCGCGGCGTCATATCCTCGATCATGTGGGCATCTTGCCCCATGAGCAGCTTGATGCGTTCCTTGTCCTCCCTCGTCGACTTCTTCACACTGGTTCCGACCATTTCAAGGCCGGCTTCCTGTAGCGCCGCAACGACCGACCATGACTTGACGCCGCCGGTAATCAATAAAGCCTTCTTGCCTTTGAATCGTGGCTTGTACGGCTCGATCGCAGCCCACGCTCTCGCCTCCTCGCGTGCGATCACCGCTTCGGTGCGCCCGAGCAGCTCTTGCGGCGCGCCACGTTCAACCAATAAGCGGGCAATCTGGCGCAGCGAATAGCTCGAATCCTGAATACCGTAGAATGACCCTTCGAAGAACGGGATCCCGTAGCGTTCCTCCATCTTGCGTGCGACGTTGACCATGGCCTTCGAGCACACCAGCATCGCTGCCCGTGCGCGATGGGATGAAGCGACTTCGCGATATTTGCCATCGCCCGAGATGCAAGACAGAATCCGGATGCCAAGCTCTTCGAACAACGGCTTTACCTGCCAGAGCTCTCCCGAGAGATTAAATTCTCCGATCAGGTTTACATCGTACGGCGTGGCGTAGTCCGGCTCCTGCGTTCCGATTACATAGTCGAGCAAGGCCTCGCCGGCGAGCTTGTTACCGAGGTTCTTGGAACCAACGAACCCCGGGGAATTGATCGGAATCACCGGCTTGCCGAACCTTTGAGACGCCGCCTTGCAGACCGCGTTGATATCGTCGCCGATCATGGCCGGGATGCAGGTCTGATAGACGAAGATTGCGGGCGGGTCGCGCTTGTCGATGATCTCTTTGATCGCTTTGCAGAGCCGCTTCTCGCCCCCAAATACGATATCGGTTTCGCTCATATCGGTTGTGAATGCCGTGCGCCACAGACTAGAGCCGGAGGACGCCGCGCCGCGATTGTCCCAAGAATTGCCTTCGCATGCGATCGGACCATGCACGAGGTGAGCGACGTCGGTAAAGGGCTGCAGCGCAATCTTGGCGCCGTCGAAGGCACACCCGCCCGCAGCGCCGCCCGGCTGCAGTTGCTTGGTGCAACCCTTCTTGCGCTCAGCCTCCGACTTATTGCCATTCTTGGCGCAGCCCGGCTCGCTGAAGATATCCTGGACCGTGGCCGCTAGCGAACTCATCAGCTTTTTCCTCTCTGCGAAAGCAACTCTCTGCCGACCATCTTGCACGCGCGCCATCGGCGAGTGTTCCGGCGATGGCACGCGCACTCTCCGCCATCAACGAATGATGTCGAAGCTATAGTCAGTCTTGCCAAGAACATTGGTCTTCTTGTCGATTTCGTCGAAGATCTTGTCGAGGATCTTCACCAGTACATTCAGGCCGCCCTGATAGCCCCACACGGGGGAGCGGTGATGGTGATGCCGATCAAAAATTGGAAACCCGATGCGGATTAGTGGCGTTCCCGTGTCCCGTTCCAGGTACTTGCCGTGTGTATTGCCAATCAGAAAGTCAACCGGCTCCGTGAACAAGAGCGAGCGCATGTGCCAGAGGTCCCGCCCCGGATAGGCTTGGCAGGCCTGACCAAATGGCGAGCTTGCAAACAGCGCCTGCATTTTTTCCTGCCACGCCTTGTTGCCATTGGTGGACAGCACATGGGTCGGTTCGGCGCCGAGTTCGAGCAGAAAGGCAGCCAACCCATAGCAGAGATCAGGATCGCCATAGATCGCGAACTTCTTGCCATGGATATGCGCGCTGGAGTCCGCGATGGCATCAACCAAGCGGCCACGCTCTCGCGCGAGCTCCTCCGGAATCTCCTTGCCGCTGATGCGTGATAACGCCACGAGAAAATCATCTGTTGCGGACACACCGACCGGGTAATTGAAAGACACGACGTCCTGGCCATGCTCGGACACGAACGGCAGCGTTTTTTCCGTACACCATTGCTGCATGGAGATTGTCGCCTTGGCGTGAATCGCGTTCGCCGCGTCTTCCAGCGTGGTGCCGCCGTCATACATCCGGAACTCGCCGTCGGTCGGGGTATCGAAGACTTCAGAGTTATCGGCGAGAATCGTATGTTCGATGCCCATCAATGCCAAGATTCGCTTGATCTCGCGAAGATTTCCAACGGTATTGCCATCAAAGCCGCCGATGATGTTGATTGCCTCATTTGGCTTGCGCTCCAGCTTCGGCGCCGTTCCGGCCTTGCCGTCCCAAAAATGCTCGAGAATGCCCTTGAGTGCGTTGTCGTAGCCCGTGACGTGGCTGCCGACGAACGCCGGCGTATGTGCGAACGGCACGTCGAACTCTGCCGGAACCGAGCCTTTTTCCTTCGACGTCTTGATGAAGGCGTTGAGGTCATCGCCGATTACCTCAGCCATGCAGGTCGTCGAGACCGCAATCATCTTGGGTTTGTACATGTTATAGCTGTTGGCGAGGCCGTCGATCATATTGTTCAGCCCCCCGAACACAGCGGCGTCTTCCGTCATCGACGAAGACACGCAGGAGCTCGGCTCCTTAAAGTGCCGCGACAGATGGCTGCGGTAATAGGCCACGCAGCCTTGCGAGCCATGGACGAAGGGCAGCGTGCCCTCAAAACCGACTGAGACGAAAACGGCGCCAAGCGGCTGGCAGGCTTTGGCCGGATTTACCGCAAGCGCCTCCCGCGCGAAATTCTTTTCGCGATATTCGGGGGTTTTCGTCCATTCCTTGATACGTTCGACCTCGGCAGGATCGCGGGGATTTTCGAACAACTTCTTGTCGGCCAGCATTTGTTGGTATTCTGGACCGCGGAACAGTTCGAGATGATCGAGCACATGTTCTGCACTCTGCGCCATGTTAGGATCCTTCACTATCGAAATTGATATCGCCCAACTCTCCGCAGAGAGCGGGATCGGTTGCTCTATTGTGAAACCAAGTGCTTGTTACTCTGCAGCCAAGAGCTTGGCTTTCGAGGCTTCCTTCCAAGGTGCCTTCATCTTCTTCCAGATCGGCGAGTTGACAGCCATGTCCATGTCGCGCGCAAAGATCGCAAAGCCGTCATAGCCGTGATATGGGCCCGAATAGTCCCAGGAATGCATCTGCCGGAACGGCACACCCATCTTTTGGAAAACGTACTTTTCCTTGATGCCCGAGCCGACCAGATCAGGCTGGAGCTTTTCCACGAAGCGCTCGAACTCATAGCCGTTGACATCGTCGTAGATGAGCGTGCTGTCCTTTACATAATGCTGTGCGGTGCGCTGATAGTCGTCGTTATGACCGAACTCGTATCCGGTTCCCACGACTTCCATGCCGAGGTCCTCGTAGGCGCCAATCACATGACGCGGACGAAGCCCGCCGACGTACAGCATCACCGTCTTGCCCTGCAGGCGCGGGCGATATTTTGCGATCACGGCGTTCACCAGCGGCTGGTACTTTTCGATCACCCGCTCGGCACCCTCCTTGATCTTGTCGTCGAAATAGCCGGCAATCTTGCGCAGCGATTCTGCGATCTTTGAAGGTCCGAAGAAGTTGTACTCGCACCAGGGGATACCGAACTTCTCCTCCATATGACGCGAGATGTAGTTCATCGAACGGTAGCAATGCAGAATGTTGAGCTTCGCCTTCGGCGTTGCTTCGAGCTCGGCGAGTGAACCGTCGCCGGACCACTGTGCAATCACCCGCAGGCCCATTTCCTCCAGCAGAATTCGCGATGACCAGGCGTCGCCGCCGATATTGTAGTCACCAATGATCGCAACATCGTAGGGCGTCGGCTCGAACTTTGGTTTGCCGTCGGGGTCGAGCTTGTCGAAAATCCAATCGCGCACCGCGTCGTTGGCGATGTGGTGGCCAAGCGACTGCGACACGCCGCGAAAGCCCTCACAGCGGACAGGCACGATGGTCTTGCCACCATATTCCTTGGATTTCGACCTTGACACGGCCTCGATGTCGTCCCCGATCAATCCGATCGGGCATTCCGATTGGATGGTGATGCCGTGGTTGAGCGGGAAAAGCTCCTGGATTTCGTCAAGGACTTTGACCAGCTTCTTGTCGCCACCGAATACGATGTCCTTCTCCTGGAAATCGGAGGTGAATTGCAGGGTTACAAAACTATCGATGCCCGTTGTGCCAACGTAATAGTTACGACGCGAGCCCCACGAATACTGGCCGCAGCCAACCGGGCCGTGGCTGATATGGACCATGTCCTTGATCGGCCCCCAGACCACCCCCTTGGATCCTGCATAGGCGCAGCCTCTGATTGTCATCACACCAGGTATGGATTTTATGTTGGACTTGACTCCGCAATCGGACTTCCCGGACTGGTGAACGTTGAGATGCTTGGCACGCCGCTTCGCGGTCTTCTCTGGATAGACCTTCAGCACCTCGTCGATCAGCTGTTTGTTACGAGCCCTGATTTCTGCAATGCTCTGGGTCGTGGCGAGACTCATGCTGATGTCCTTCAAGGGTTAGCGGTTGGAAGTGCTTCTTGCTGACCAAGACTTTTGCAACGAGCATGCCAGTCCGTCGGGAGCGCAAAAACCAGAACAAATAGACACAGTTAGCGCGGCCCGTCCGATGAGGCTGGTTGTTGTTGCGAACGCGACATCGCGCTTTGCGCGGAGACTTCTTCGTTGACCCTGTTCGAAATGGAACAAGTGCCGGCTATGCGCCAAGTTGCGCCGCGCAGTTCTCGAAGACGCGCAGTTGCCGCCGATTGCAAGATTTTGCGATCGCGCGCGGCGGGACGGCCGCTAACATGGACGAGTGGGTGGCTCGCGGCTCCGGCTTGCCAATACCATCTATGCTGCCGGGCACGACGGATGCTTACCTTCAGCGAAGACGATGATGGTCTTGTGCATGACGTCATCGCCCGCCGAGTTCGATGCAAGCTCCCTAGCCACTTAGACGTGGCCCACTCGCCGTCTCACGAGAACAGCTGCCGCGCCTTGATGAGCGCACCGACGAGCGTATCAATCTCTTCACGTGTGTTGTAGAGGCCGAAGGACGCACGGCATGTCGCCAGAACACCGAAGCGCTTGAGCAGCGGCATCGCGCAATGGGCCCCTGCCCGCACCGCCACACCTGCGCGGTCGATGACGGTGGCAATATCATGCGCATGCGCACCCTTCATATCAAAGGAGATGATCGGCCCCTTCTCGGCTGGTGTGCCGATCAAGCGCACGGAGTTGATGTCCGCCAGCTGCTGCTGAGCGTAAGCAAGCAGTGCGCTTTCGTGCTCGCGGATCTGCTTCTTGCCTATTGAATTGATGTAGTCCACAGCCGCCCCCAGACCGACCGCCTCGACGATCGGTGGCGTACCCGCCTCGAAGCGGTGCGGCGGATCACCATAGATGACGCCGGTACGTGAGACCTCACGGATCATTTCGCCCCCGCCATTGAAGGGTGGCATCAACGCCAGATGCTCAGATTTGCCGTAGAGCACGCCGATGCCGGTCGGACCATAGAGTTTGTGGCCCGTCATCACGTAGAAATCGCAATCGATGTCGCAGACGTCGGCGTTCAGATGGACGCATCCTTGCGAACCATCGATCAGCACGGGGATACCGCGAGCATGAGCGATCCTCACCACCTCCTTTACCGGTAAGACGGTCCCCAGAGCATTCGACATTTGTGTGATCGCAACCATCTTGGTGCGCCGGGTCAGGAGCTGCTCAAAGGCATCCAGCAGGAAGTTGCCGTCATCATCCACTGGTGCCCATTTGATCACCGCGCCGTGGCGCTCTCTGAGAAAATGCCACGGCACGATGTTGGAATGATGTTCCATCATCGAGAGAACGATCTCATCCCCCGGGGTGACGCGTTCACGGCCGAAGGTCTGGGCGACCAGATTGATTGCCTCGGTGGCGCTGCGGGTGAAGATGATCTCTTCGTTTAGACGGGCGTTCACAAATTGCGCCAGCTTGGCACGCGCGCCTTCATACGCCTCGGTCGCAGCGTTAGCGAGGTAGTGCAAACCGCGATGAACGTTGGCATATTCGCTTGAGTAGACCTGCATCATGCGGTCAAGTACCGCCTTCGGCTTCTGAGCCGAGGCGGCATTGTCGAGATAGACCAGCGGCCTGCCATAAACCGTCATGCTCAGCGCAGGAAAGTCCGCACGCAGACGGTTGACCTCGTACCTGCCATTGCTCATCGCGGGATGCACGCTCATCTCCGCGCCTGCATCCAGTGTTCAGTTTGCGCGGTCACAAAATCGCGCAGGCTCTCGGGGACGATTTCCTCAATCGCCTCGCCCAGGAATGCTCCAATCAGCAACGCCTGCGCGTCCTTTTCGGATAGACCGCGAGCACGCAGATAAAATACGAGTGCACCGTCCAGCGCACCTGACGTCGATCCGTGGCCGCAAGTCACGTCGTCGGCCAAGATTTCGAGTTCGGGCTTGTTGTCGGCCCGGGCCTCGTCGGACAGAAGCAGCGCCCGCGTCGTCAGCGTGGCGTCCGTCTTCTGCGCGCCAGGACGAACGACAATCCGGCCTTGGAGCACCGAACGGCCGCATTCGTCGATCACCGCACGGAACTTCTCCCGACTGGTGCAATGTGGCACGGCGTGATCGACGACCATTGTCGTGTCGACATGCTGCTTGTGCCTGATGAGATTGACGGCGTTCGCCGAGAGCTTGGATCCCTCGCCAGTCAGCGTGACGAATCCCTGGTAGCGACTGACGGAGCCGCTACAAGTCATGCTGAAGAAATCGAGCTTCGCTTTTGCGCCGACCGCGATGATGCTTGATGAGATATGCACGGCGTCAGCGGCGTCGGCCGCCAGTCGGATATGCGACAGGTTCGCCTCGTCACCAACCAGGGCAATTGTCGCATCGTTGGTCTGATAGCCGCTCGCGCCTTCAGCCGAGACGAAACTCTCCACTAAGGCCGCATGCGCGCCTTGGCCAAGTTGCAGATAGGAACGCGTGAAGTTGGACACCAACGATCCGGTCGTGACGTGAACGATCTGAATCGGACGCTTCACCGCTTCGCCGTCAGCGATCGTAATCACGAAGCCATCGGTCGCCATTGCCGCATTGAGCGAGATCACCGCATCAGTCGTCGTCGACAGCACCAGGCCGGCCATCGCACTGTCGGTCGTATCTTCCAGGACCTCTCGGAGCGACCGCACAGCGACCCCGTCTTCCAGACTGTCCACATCAGAAAGCTCCGGTACGAATACACCATCCACCAAGACGAGTTTGACCGCCCGATCGACTGCTGTTTGCTTAACCGACGCCGCTGCGCGCACCAGCGCAGCCGCATCGGGTCGCGGAGCGAGCGGCAGGACCGCGCCCATCAGCGCGCGCAGATCGGTGTATTTCCAGGCCTCGATGCGTTGCGGGAGGCCGGCACGCTCGTAGGCTTCGAACGCCCTCGCACGGATATGAGCGACGAGCCCGGAGCCAGGCAACCGTCCATGCGCCGCGGCAAAGACATTGTCCGTTGCGCGCCCGGCGGCGGTTTTGGTCACAACCTGCTTCATCGGGAAATCTCGTGCGCGGTCACGCCGCGTCTTCGAATTGTGCGTAGCCACAAGCCTCAAGCTCCAGCGCGAGTTCTTTTCCGCCGCTCTTTCTTATCTGCCCTTTCGACATCACGTGGATAACGTCCGGCACGATGTAGTCGAGAAGCCGCCGATAGTGGCTGATTACAATCATCGCGCGCTCCGACGAACGCAGAGCGTTGATGCCACCCGCGACAATCCGCAGCGCGTCAATGTCGAGACCGGAATCTATCTCGTCCAGGATGCACAGGCTCGGTTCGAGCAGCGCCATCTGCAGAATCTCGTTGCGTTTCTTCTCGCCGCCGGAAAATCCGACATTGAGGCCGCGCTTGAGCATGCCTTGCGGTATATTGAGCGAATTAGCAACCTCGCGAACGCGTTTTATAAAATCGGGGGTGGAGAATTCCGTTTGTGCTCGCGCCTTGCGCTGGGCGTTCAGCGCCGCGCGCAGGAAGTTCATGGTGGTCGCCCCGGGAATTTCCACCGGATATTGGAAGGCAAGAAATACGCCCCTAGTCGCGCGCTCGCTTGCCTCCATCGCGAGCAGGTCCTCACCGTTGAATAGGATTTGGCCAGCGCTAACTTGATAGCCGGGCTTGCCGGAGATAACGTGACTGAGTGTGGACTTTCCGGAGCCGTTCGGCCCCATGATTGCATGCACCTCACCCGCATTGACCGCAAGATCGAGGCCGCGAAGAATTTCGCAGCCCTCGATACCAACATGCAAATCTCGGACTTCGAGTAGCGCCATTTAACCTGCCCCTGAAATGCGTCATCCAGAACGCAAGCCGCAATCGCAAGGGCTCGCGGAAACGTTTAGTTACCCGACGGATCCCTCGAGCGAGATAGAGATCAACTTCTGCGCCTCCACCGCAAATTCCATCGGCAACTTTTGCAGCACGTCTTTCGCGAAACCGTTGACGACGAGGCCAGTGGCCTGTTGCTCGCTCAAGCCTCTCTGCACGCAGTAGAACAGCACGTCCTCGGAAATCTTCGACGTCGTCGCTTCATGCTCGAACGTCGCCGAGGAATTCTTGGCCTCGACATAGGGCACGGTGTGCGCGCCGCATTCGTCGCCGATCAGAAGCGAGTCGCAGGCGGTGTAGTTGCGCGCGCCGGTTGCCTTGCGATGGGCGCTGACCAGGCCGCGATAAGTGTTCTGCGACTTCCCGGCGGCGATGCCCTTGGAGATGATCCGGCTCGACGTGTTCTTGCCGAGGTGGATCATCTTGGTGCCGCTGTCGACCTGCTGGAAACCGTTCGAGATCGCGATCGAGTAGAACTCGCCGCTCGAATTGTCGCCGCGCAGGATGCAGCTCGGATATTTCCAGGTGATCGCCGAACCGGTCTCGACCTGGGTCCAGGAGATCTTCGAATTGCGACCACGGCAGTCGCCACGCTTGGTGACGAAATTGTAGATGCCGCCCTTGCCTTCCGAATTGCCCGGGTACCAGTTCTGCACCGTCGAATACTTGATCTCGGCATCGTCGAGCGTGACGAGCTCGACCACGGCGGCGTGCAGCTGGTTCTCGTCGCGCTGCGGCGCGGTGCAGCCCTCGAGATAGGAGACGTAGGAGCCCTTGTCGGCGATGATCAGCGTGCGCTCGAACTGGCCGGTGTTGCGCTCGTTGATGCGGAAATAGGTCGACAACTCCATCGGGCAGCGCACGCCCGGCGGCACGTAGACGAACGAGCCGTCGGAGAACACAGCCGAATTCAATGTCGCGAAGTAATTGTCCGAGGTCGGCACCACGGTGCCGAGATATTTCTGCACCAGCTCGGGATGCTCGCGGATCGCCTCCGAGATCGGCATGAAGATCACGCCGGCCGCCTTCAGCTCCTTCTGGAAGGTGGTCGCAACCGAGACCGAATCGAACACGGCGTCGACCGCGATCTTGCGGTTCGGCGTCTGCTCACCACCAGGCGGCGGCTCGACGCCCTCGAGGATCGCGACCTCGCGCAGGGGGATGCCGAGCTTCTCGTAGGTCTTGAGGATTTCCGGATCGATCTCGTCGATCGAGGACAGCGTCTTCTTCGGCTTCGGCGCCGCGTAGTAGTAGATGTCCTGGTAGTCGATCTTCGGATAGTCGACGCGCGCCCAGGTCGGCTCGGTCATGGTCAGCCAGCGGCGATACGCCTCCAGGCGCCATTCCAGCATCCAGGCCGGTTCATTCTTCTTTGCGGAGATGAAGCGGACGGTGTCTTCCGACAGCCCCTTCGGGGCCTTGTCGGACTCGATCAGCGTCTCAAACCCATATCGATACTGGTCGACGTCGATGCGCCGGACGCGCTCGACCGTCTCTTGTACAGCTACCATTGTCTACTCCGCTCCCACACGGAAAACTCTAGCCGACGACGATTGCCCAGCGCGACCCTCCAAGCTGATCGTGCAAGTCATGGCCAACGCGGGATCAGCGGGTGAGAGAATCAGGTCCCCAACCCAGAGAGCCGTCGCTAGAGTCTTCATCCTGCTTTGCGCCGGAGTTCCCCTCATCGGCGACCTCTTATGCCGGCACGCAGGTGTCGGGCACTGGGCAAACGACAGCGCATTGCGGCGCGTCAAAATGACCCTCACATTGAGTGCACTTGGCTGGATTGATCACATATATATCGTTCTTCAGGCTGATCGCCGCGTTGGGACATTCGAACTCACACGCGCCACAGACGGTGCACTGGGACGCGATTATCTTGTAGGCCATTACTGCGATTCCATAAGCAAAGTGCGGACCGCTTCTTGCTTTCAAGTCTTATGCCAAAGAGCTTGGGCTTGATTTGTCTCGGCTATTTTCCAAGGCATGTCGCCGCCTCAACGATTGTCGCAAATGCTACAATCGGCCTCACGGCAGCTTGATCGCGACGCATAGTTGGAGCGCAGGGTCGATCCGGCGGCGGTCGGCCGATCAGGCCACGTTCGTCAGCCCGGCTCGCCTCTCCACAGCACAGCCAAAAAACGTCGTGCCCGATCGCGCAGATAAAGGTCGCTTCGATGATCGCGGTCCTTCTGGGCGAGCCGCGGCAGGCAATGTTAATCCCCGCGGATTACCGGAAAATCTGCTTTCCCTGTAGAGGACGGAACTACTTCGGCTGGCATCACGGGGACGACCGAAAGCCAAGCGCGATCGTCTGATGCCCCCTCGGCTTCGGTCCGTACTCCGAAGAGACGCCAGCGGGGCTCGGCAGATCGAAATTGCCGAAAAAAAGCCACCCCGAAGGGTGGCCCAAGTCAGGGAGGAAACGCCCGTGTGGGCCTCTGGGAATCAGGCCGCAGCCTGTTCGATCGGAGAGAAGGGGAGCCCGAGACTCTCGGCAACCGCCTTGTAAGTCAGCCGGCCCCGATGGACATTGAGGCCCGCGCGCAGGTGCGGATTATCGAGCACGGCGGAAAAGCCCTTGTTGGCCAGAGCCAAACCAAACGGCAGCGTGGCGTTGTTCAGTGCCTGGCTCGAGGTTAGCGGCACAGCGCCGGGCATATTCGCGACGCAGTAGTGAATGATGCCATCCACTTCGTAAGTTGGATCAGCGTGAGTGGTTGGGTGCGATGTCTCAAAGCAGCCGCCTTGATCGATAGCGACATCGACGATGACCGCCCTTTTGCGCATTGAGCTCAGCATGCTCCGGCGGACCAGCTTCGGCGCGCTCGCTCCTGGAACGAGCACCGCACCAATGACCACATCGGCCGCAAATACCTCCTCCTCCAAGGATTCGATGGTGGAAAATCTGGTACGAACGCGCCCTTCGAATAGCTCGTCCAACTCGCGGAGCCGGGGTATCGAACGGTCGATGATGGTGACCTCCGCGCCCAAACCGACCGCCATGCGTGCGGCGTGCGTGCCGACGACGCCGCCTCCGATCACCACGATCCGAGCCGGCTGAACACCGGGCACTCCACCGATCAACAGCCCTCGTCCGCCTGCACTGCGCTTCAGCGCACTACCCGCAGCTTCGATCGCAAGCCTACCCGCGACCTCGCTCATCGGCGCCAGCAGTGGAAGACCACCATGGGCATCAGTTACGGTCTCATAAGCGATCGCGGTGCACCCAGATTTCAGGAGCCCCTTGGCCTGCTCCGGGTCCGGCGCCAGATGCAGGTAAGTGAAGAGGATCTGGCTCTCCCGCAGCTGGCTCCATTCGGACGGTTGAGGCTCCTTAACCTTTACGATCATCTCGCTCGATGCAAATACCTCGCCTGCGGAATCGAGAATCGTTGCGCCGGCGGCGCGATAATCGTCATCGGTTGCACCAATGCCGGCGCCGGCATTGGCCTCGATCATCACGCGGTGGCCCGCTGCCACATATTCGCGGACGGCTCCAGGGGTAAGGCCCACGCGATATTCGTGCGCCTTGATTTCCTTGGGGACTCCGACCTTCATTTGAAAACTCCCTGCCTAGAGGGGTTTTTTAATCGCAAGAGCGCAACGATATTGCGAGGCTGGCGCCTAAATGGCGCAGGAATTCAGCGATCTTGGACTAGCTACGCAGGATTTCAAACAAGCAGATGCGAAGCGTATTGAGACGAGCATGCTCGCTGAGCTAATCATCGTTCCCTCATGCTCCCCGCAAATGCGCGTGGCGTGTTCAACAGATCCGAGGCAATTGTTCGCCTGACAACCAATCGACAATTCTTCCGCCGCCAAAACTGGTCGCCACTTGCACAAATTTGTGATCGTCAGCTACGGCCTCGCCAATATCGGCTGCATCGCATCCGAGCGGATGCCCCTTCATGGCCGCAAGCACGGCATCAGCTACACCAGGCGCGACGATCGCAACGAGCTTGCCCTCATTAGCGACATGGATCGGATCAAGCCCAAGGAGTTCGCAGGTTGCCGCAACAGCGGGCTTTACCGGAATGGCCGCTTCCTGCAGACGGAACCCGAGGCCAGATTGATGCGCAATCTCGTTGAGGGTGGCGGCAAGACCGCCGCGCGTGGGGTCACGCATCACGTGGATGCCGCGCCCGCCAGCCGCCACCATGACGGCCACCAAGTCATGCAGCGATGCGGAATCCGAGACGATCTCAACTTGAAGAGCGGCGTTCTGGCGCGTTGACATGATCGCCACCCCATGATCGCCAAGGCTGCCCGACACCAGCACACGGTCCCCGATCCTTGCTTTGTCGGCGGACAGATCGAGCCCATCGGCCAGAACCCCGATCCCGGTCGTAGAGATGAACAACCCATCCGCCTTGCCGCGCTCGACGACCTTGGTATCCCCAGTGATGATGTAAACGCCGGCACCGCGCGCCGCCGCGCCCATCGACTGCGCAATCGTCCTTAGATCCGAAAACCGAAAACCCTCCTCGATGATGAAGCTAGCTGACAGATAGAGCGGACGCGCGCCGGCCATCACGACATCATTGATCGTGCCGTGCACAGCCAATGACCCGATATTGCCGCCAGGAAAAAACAGTGGCGAGACCACATAGCCGTCGGTCGTCATCACCATCCTGCCTGCCGCAACCTCAAACGCCGACTGATCATTGCAGCGGGCGAGCCATTCATTACCGAAGGCTTGGTGAAAAAGGCCGGAGATCAATTGTGCCATGGCGCGCCCCCCAGATCCGTGGGAAAGATCAACACGTCCGTTCTCGACGTCGAGCTTGCCATGATAATCCTTGACGCTCATGACAACCGCCTCACCTGATCATCGCGAACTCGGCCGTAGGTCCAATACGCAGCACAGGCGCCTTCCGAGGAAACCATGCAGGACCCAACGGGTGTTTCCGGCGTGCAGACGGTTCCAAACAGCTTGCAGTCAACCGGCCGCTTGGCGCCGCGCAGGATCGCGCAGCACTCGCATGCCGGATTGTCGGCGACACGCAGTTCGTGCATCGCAAAGCGCGCCTCGGCATCAAATCCGGCATAAGCCCGCTTCAGCTTCAGTCCGCTGTTGGGGACGAGCCCAAGCCCTCGCCACTCGAACTGTTCACGCAGTTCGAATACCTGCGAGACCTCGTCCTTGGCGCGACGATTGCCTTGGCGCGTCACCGCACGGCTGTATTGGTTCTCCACCTCGTAGCGGCCTTCGTTCACCTGCCGCACCAGCATCAGGATTGCCTGCATCACGTCGAGCGGTTCAAATCCCGCGATGACGATCGGCTTACCGAATTGTTCCACTAGGGGCTCGTAAGGCTGCGTACCGATGATCGTACTGACATGTGCAGGACCGACGAAGCCATCGATTGCGACCCCACCGATGTTGCGCATCTTCGGGTTCTCGAGAATGCTGTGCATCGCAGAGGGCGTAAGCACGTGGTTGCAGAACACGCTGAGGCCCCTCAGCCGCTTCTTTTCGGCAATCCGGACCATCACCGCCGTCGGGGGCGTCGTGGTCTCAAATCCGATGGCAAAGAAGACCACCTCCCTGGTTGGCACCTGTTCGGCGAGCCGGATAGCGTCGAGCGTCGAATAGACCATCCGAATGTCTGCGCCGAGCGCTTTGGCGCGCATCAGGGACTGCCCCTGCGACCCGGGCGCGCGCATCAGGTCGCCATACACGCACAGAGTGACCTCCGGACGCTCGGCGAGCCGGACCGCCATGTCGATCCGGCTCGCGGGCAGAACGCAGACTGGACAACCGGGCCCGTGGATCATGCGAACATTCGCAGGCAACAAATCCTCGAGGCCGTAGCGGGAGATCGCATGAGTGTGCCCGCCGCAGAATTCCATGAACCGGTAAGCCCGTCGCGGACCGGCTTCGGCGCCAATCGCCCGCGCGAGCCCCTGTGCGATGGTCTTGTCACGAAATTCATCGGCATATTTCATGATCGGGGTTCCCGCCCTGCACTGCCTAGTTCCTGCAGGAGCTCCAACGTGCGCTTGGCTTCTGTCGGGTCGATCTTGGATAGCGCGTAGCCGACATGGACAAGAACGTTGTCGCCGACATCGAGCTCCTCGACGAGAGCGATCGATATTTCCAAGCTAACCCCATCGATGGACACGATCGCCATATCGTCGGGAAGAATTTTCGAAATCTTTGCCGGGACCGAAAGACACATATCAGGTTGCTCCTTCCAGGGCTGACGACTGTTCGGCAGTCTGCAGAGCGGCAACCCAGGCCTGACCAAGGCTCAAACCACCATCGTTGGGCGGCAGTTTCCGTGGCACCAGCGGGTTGAGGCCTGCGCTGCAGCAACCGCGCTCAATTTCATCCGCCAGCACCGCGTTCAGAAAACAGCCGCCGCTTAGAACGATGGTATTGACGCCGGTTCTCCGCGCAGCGCGCCTGACCCAGTCGATGCAGGCGACGGCAAAGGTGCCATGAAACAGCCCGGCTCCGTCCGCGGTGTCGATGTTGTCTGCAATCAACCGCGAAAACAGCGGGCGAAGCGACAGCACGTCGCGGTCGATGGTCCAGCCCGCTTCGAGAATTGCAGTCCGCCGTACCAACGCCTCGAGCTTCATCGCGGCCTCGCCCTCATAACTCTGCAAACTTGCAACCCCCAGCAGCGCCGCCGCGGCATCGAATAACCGGCCCGCGCTGGTCGTCGTGGCTCCGCCCGCTTGATCGAGCAATGCTGACACACGCCCAGCCTGCCGCTGCGCAGCAAAGCGAGGCGCGATTTCATGACCCCGGCCGAGCGCCTGCAATACTGCGCTTGCCATACGCCACGGCTCGCGGGCTGCGCGATCGCCGCCAGGCATTTGCAGGGGCGCGAGATGCCCGATGCGTCGAAACCTCGTTCCTTCGCACAATAATAGCTCGCCACCCCAGTTACCGCCGTCGGAACCGAAGCCATGGCCGTCGAGCACCAAGGCAAGCGCAGGTCCGGCGTGCCCGTGCTCAGCGATGACAGCGGCAGCGTGGGCGTGGTGATGCTGGACGGCGACAAGCGCCCGGCCGCTTGCTTGCGCAAACCGGGTCGACGCCATATCGGGATGCATATCATGGGCAATGACGACAGGCTCCACATCAAGGGTCGATGTGAGGTGGTGGATCGTCTGCTCGAACACACAGATCCCTTCGGCCGTATCAAGATCGCCAATATGCTGGGAGACGAAGGCTTCGTTGCCCCGCGTGATGGTGACGGTTGACTTCAGGGCGCCGCCGACGGCGAGCACGACCGGCACAGACCTCGCAAGCCGGATCGGTTCGGGAACATAGCCACGTGCCCGGCGAACGAACTGAGGCCGGCTGGCCACCACCGACAGCACGGTGTCATCGGCGCGCGTCAGGATATCTCGATCATGGGTCACGACAAGGTCGGCAATCCCCTTGAGCCGCCGCAGCGCCTGCGCGTTGTCGATCACGAGCGGTTCGCCGCAAGAATTGGCGCTGGTTGCGACGATGACCGGGGCTGCCCCCGCAAGCCATGTTCCTGTCGAGTGAAGCGCATGAAAGATGAGGTGATGCAGTGGCGCTACCGGCAACATGACACCTACGCGCGATAAGCCAGGAGCCGTCGCGGGCGCCAAATCATTGCGCGAAGTTAAAAGCACGATGGGACGTGCTACGGATTCGAGCAGCGCAAGCTCTGCCGCGTTCGCTTCCGCGATTTCGTTGACACGCTCTATGGAACCGACCATGACCGCGAACGGCTTCTGGGGGCGCTGCTTTCTGCTGCGCAAACGCTGCACGGCGTCCTGGTTGCGCGCATCGCAAAGCAGCTGATACCCGCCGAGCCCCTTTATTGCCACGATTTGGCCGCCGGCAATCGCCGCAGCAATGGCGTTGACCCCATGGCTAAGCCGAGGACCGCATATCGGACACGCGATCGCCTCCGCGCGAAACCTGCGGCTCGCTGGATCGGCATATTCGGCCGCGCAGGCGGCACACAGCCTGAAAGCCTTCATGACCGTGTTGCGGCGATCATACGGAAGCTGTTCGGCGATCGTGTAGCGCGGGCCGCAATGGGAGCAGCTGACGAAGGGATAAAGGTAATGGCGATTTTCTGGATCGAATAGCTCGCCCAGGCATTGCCGGCAGGTCGCGGCATCGGCAACGATCCGAGTTGACAACCTGCCGCCTTCGCTCGTGTGAATCGAAAAATCTTGTGCCGCGAGCGCCCCGGTCCGCTGAACGCAGATGTGGTCGATACGTGCAAGTGGAGGCGGCTCGAGCGGCAAAGCAGCGACAAACTCGGACGCCCGGTTACCCTCGACTTCGATTGTGACGCCCTCGGGGCCATTGACGACGAATCCCGCCAATCCGTATCGCCTGGCAAGGCCATAGACGTAGGGGCGAAAGCCGACTCCTTGCACGGCCCCGCTCACGCGCACGCGCAGCCGTGTTCGGTCGCAGATGGCGGCGGCGCTCATCGCCTGGTGTCCTCCAAGGCGCGCCTTTGATGCGCTACCTGCTCATCGATCCAACCGTAGAGTGAGCCAAAACCCTCGCCGGTCCGCGCCGAGACCGTGAGCACTTCGATCTTGGGATTGACGCGTCTTGCGTATTCGACGGTCCTGCCCAAATCGAACTCAAGCAGCGATGCCAGATCAATCTTGTTGATCAGCATGAGCGAAGAAGCGGCAAACATATCCGGATATTTGAGCGGCTTGTCTTCGCCTTCGGTGGTCGACAACACCACGATCTTGCAGGCCTCGCCTAGATCGAAGGCAGCGGGACAGACCAGATTGCCGACGTTCTCGATGAAGAGAATACCGCGCGTGAGCGGCGGCAAGCGGCGATAGGCCTCACCAATCATGGCAGCATCGAGATGACAACACTTGCCGGTATTGACTTGAATAGCTGGCACGCCGGCCGAGCGAATGCGTTCGGCATCGTTCGAGGTCTGCTGATCGCCCTCGATGACCCCGATCGTCCAGCTGCGCTTGAGCTCGGACACGGCGCGGACCAACAGCGAGGTCTTGCCTGCACCAGGACTGGACATAAGATTAAATACGAGCAGTTCGTGGGCCATGAAGAGGGCGCGGTTTTCCGCCGCGATCCTGTTATTCTTGCCAAGGATGTCGCGCCCGACCTGAATGATATGCTCGCAGCTCTTACCCGCGACCTTCAATGCAGCCGGGTCGGCGCCGCGGCTCACAAACGCCTGCCCATCATGCGCCTGATGATGGCCAAGATGATGAGGGTGATCATGGCCATGGCCGGCATGGTGTGAATGCTGCAGGCCCTGGTCGCCATGCAGATGCACCTCATGGCGATCGCAATTGTCCTGCACATCGGGACGGCCGCGAACGCGACCTTGCGCATCATGCACTTCGGCGCGTTCAGTTGAAGACGCCTGTCCGCTGCAGCCGCATACGCTACACATCAATCGATCTCCAGCTCTTTCACTCGCATCTCCTCGCCTGCTGTTACCTGCAACTGATAGCTGCCGCAGCATGGACAGCACTCATCGCGCCGTGCAATCTCGATGCTCTTCGAACAGGTCATGCACCAGGCCACGCCGGGACATTCGATGATTCTAACAGCCGCGCCCTCGGCAATGGTCCGCGTTGCAACGACAGCAAAGCAGAACCTGATCGCTTCAGGCGCAACATGGCTCAACGCCCCGATCTCCAGACAGACGCTCCGCACCTGGGAAAACGATCGGCGATGCGCCTCCTCCTCGACGATTTCGACGATGCTTTGACAAAGCGCCATTTCATGCATCGTCAACTTTGCGAAACTTGAGTGTGAATCCGACGCAGGGATCAAGCGATTCAATCACCGCACGAACCGCTTTCTGATGTCGTCTCGTCGTCAGCCCCGCGCCCTGCAGATTCCGGACAAGTGGTCCGCGCCAATGGAAATTCCATTCCGTCGGCGCAAGACATTCGAAGCGGGATATCTGGCCCTGAGGATCAAGCTCGACCGCGTGATAGAGCCGGCCCCTGGCGCATTCGATCGCGGCCGCTCCTCGTCCAGGACCTAACCTGTAGCTTTCGATGATCCCAGGCTCGGCCGATTCGATATGAGCACCGGACTTGAGCCAATCGCATAGCTGCCGGATTTCTGCAATTCTGGCCTTCAGCCGCGCGACCGCACCCGACCGACCCAGCCAGAGCCGATCACGCGTCATTTGGCGCGCCCATGGACCCGTCTCGGGCGCATGCCCACCAAGATCGGGACAATGGCAAAATGTCGGGTCATCGCCGAGCAGCCGTTCAGTGATGTTGCGGTCGTCGGCAACGGACAGGAACGAGTGCGCGATCGAGATGGACCTCAGGTCGACTTCGTCAAGCGCTGCAATGCAAAGCGCGAACGGGCTACCGGGCCTCGGCGCGCCATCTTCATCCGGCATGCCGAGTGCCGCGAGCGAAGCCACAATCTGCGCTATAGCCTCACGCCGAATAGAGCCGCGTGCTGGCCGTGCGCCGCCCACAAGCATTGACAGTCCTCGTATGAGGGACCGGATCGCCGCCGCACTGACATTCGGCGTAGGAAACCCGACCAAGAGGCCCCGCAGCAATTCTGAGATGCGCTCGGCAACGACCAAGAGCATACGACGCTGTGTCGTCGCGAGGATGATCTTTTCGTCACGTGCCGCCTCGATCGCGGACAGCAATGCGGTTTGTTGCGCAGCGGCACATACTGGGAAGAGATGCGGCAGCGCCTTGAGCAACGCCGAGGCCGGTTTGCCGGCGAACAGCCGTGCCAGTGGCGGCCGGGCTCGCGGCAGGATCTCGACCGCGGCGATGACGTCGGCAGCAAGCGATATGGTGACATCGATTTTGTTGCGAGCGACGAGGCTCATGCGCACCGCTCCGTCATCATCTCGCGCAAGAAATGCCGGCGGTCGATCGGACAGAGACGTGGCGCTTCGGTATGATTTAGCGCTCGGCGGTTGGGCGGCCACATCGTGGCAAGGACCGCTGCTTCGGCGCGGGCGCCACCCATGTCGTTGCGTGAGATCGCCGAAAGCAGGGAGCAACAGGCAATCGAGCCCAATGATGCGATTTCGCTGCCACCAAGCTCAATGTTGCGGAATCGAACTCGCAAGCGCAGGTTCGATTTCGGTCCAGCATGCCGTTGGCGGTTGCTCTTGCGCAAGAAGGCGACCAACTTCATGGCCCAAGGCGCGCCCATCATGCTAACGGGCCCTGCCCTCTGCACGTGCGAAACCCCGATCGCTTGGACCCTGAACACGGATCGTTCAAGGTCGGTCGCGTGCGCACGGCTCGACCGGCGATATCGCAGTCGGCTGCTACGAGCATCTCCTCAGGTGCCGACACATCGGGGTTCTTGCTCCTGCGAAGGTCCTGTTCGCGCTCAAGCATCATTTTCAACCGACCCGAAGCCGGACATCGACGTGCGAAAGCCGAAGACGCTTTCAGTTTTTGGAACGCAACGCACTCGCGCAGAAGTCTGTGTCGCCATCGCTCTCTTGTCAGTTGTACACGATCCAGCCAATGCCACGTTGGACGCGGGCGCCATCCGTGAGAGCCAGCCGAATGCCAGATATTCTCCAAGTTCTTCACGTGACGTAAGCCTTCATGATTTCCTGCAGGCGTTCGGCGGAATCCTCGAAATCCTCGTCGGCAGCCAACGCAACAATCGGCACGCCGCCGATCTCAAGCGTATCCAGGATGATGTTGTCGATAGAATTGAAGAACTGCACCGACCACACATTCCGTATCGCAGTCGCCTGCACTCGGCATGCGCCGTAGCCGCGAAAGATGAGCTGGACCGGACCATTGCCCACGCTCTGCTGGAGAAACGCCAGGTCGATGTCGTTCATCGGCAAAAGCGTGAGATTGATGACATGCGTGCGCATGCCAGGCCGCCAGGCGCGGGCCCGCTCGCGTGTTTCGGCGAGCACCGGCAGCACGTTCATCGCCCCATCCGGCGCGGTGCCGATCGCCAGATCGGTCGACGCCAGGTCCGTTGCGGCGCGCTGCACGATCTGCGGGATCGCCCCGACTTCAACATATTCGTGTGCCGGATCCGTCCCGATGCGCACGCGCCAGATTCCCGCAAGTACGGACTCCTGGATTCCCGCCTGAGAGCCATCTGGCAGCGCAACGACGCCGGCGACCTCGCCTTCCCCAAGCACTTCGGCAATCAGGTTGCGCTCGAGATCACTGAGATTCGAAAGCCTGTACAGTTGCGTGCGTGCGCTACTCTTCTGGCCACGAGCGGCGGCAGCTGTGTTCGATAGCAGCGTGATGGCATTCGGACAGTTTTTTGCAAGCTCGTCGGCATCGCGCCAAGCGCGCCTGGCCAGCGTCGCCACAGCCGTTGGCTCGCTATGGACGATGTCGCGACTATCCGCATTCACGGGAAACCCGCCCACCGCCGCAGCGGCGGCTTCGTATCGAATACGCGCCGCCGTTTTCATGATGCGAAGTTCCGTGGGGCTCGCCGAGAGGCAATGCTATCGGCGGTGCAGTCGCCGCCGGCGTGTGGTCCGACGATCGGTGCCGAGATGCGGTCGACCTTGACCAAACGGATCTGGCTCTTGCCGACCCGGCGCAGTGTGCCGCGCTGATGGCACTCGATCTGCGTCGGCGGGCCACGCAGGCCGAGCCGCCCACCCAGCTCGCTACCGGCGCCGCGCGCGGTTGCGCCCCCTTGCATGGGCCGCCGGTGCGCCTTGATCTGTTCAGAAAGCGCGTTTGCGACGTGGTTGGCCCACAGCGAATTTACGGGACCCGCTGCCGACAGCAGCTCCACGCCCCAACTCCCGGGATCCTGCGCGGTCAGATGTGCACCGGCGTTCGCTCTCGCTACCTCGGACAGAGCGGGCCGCGCCAAATCATGCTGCGCCGGCTGGAATTTCATCAGACGCCTTTCCGATAATCTTTGGTTCTGCTCGGCGAGCTATTAGCAAGGCACATGCCAATCCATCGTCTCGCTGCAATCGCGTGCGCGCCCGGATCAGCAGGTGTAAGCGCTTGACATCTGCTGTGCATAGGTTGCCTACGATGCAGATTCGATTTGCGAGCAAGGCGCGGTAGCGCGATGTCTGTGCGCGGCGCCGCTACCGCAGGTGGTCGGGCAATTGCGGCTCACGACCGATCAAATCCGCAAAGAAGCGATCGCAGTCCTCGCCACTGAGGCCGGCCTCGAGCCCGTCGAGTGCTTCCGAGATCCGCCTTGCTTCGTCCTCCTCCAAGAGCCGCACCGCTGTGTCGATATGGACGAGGACCTTGGCGCCGACCGACGCGCCGGAGAGCAGCATGACTGAGACACGCCGCTGTTCATCGCCATACTCGCATAGCGCCGTGATGCCGTCGGTCTCAACAATCGTCATTGGTAAGCCAAGGCACATGAATAGCCGCGGGCCGCTAGATCGGCCGCTCCCTTTCATAATTGACATGGTCGATATTGTTCCCCAACAGCCGTTCTGATACAGGCAGCGGCGAAGCCCGCAGTTTCGCCGGCGAGCCCCACTGGGCCAGCAGTTTGCAAGCCAGTTCAATCGCGGGCGCGATCTGAAAGCGCACCGGTGCAGTCAGCGGACCGCCCCAACGCTCCAGGTCCAGCGGCTGACAGCCGATCAGAGCGAGCTCTCGCGGGCAGCGGTCAAGCAGGTCGGCTGCACTCAAGACCTCTTGAAAGCCGGTCTGATGCAGACTCAGCTTCTTGGCAGCGGTAAATTTCGGCACCTCGTCATTCCGCACAAGCATCAACTTCCCGGGCGAAAGTCCATAGTCGATGGCATCGAACACGATCAGGCAATCGGCCTGCTCAAGGAAGCTGACAAGGTAGAGCCCCTGCGTGCCACCATCGAGGATGGAGACGTTGTCATCGATGGTGTAGCGACGATGAAACTCCTCTACCACTCGCACGCCGAATCCCTCGTCGGCCCATAGGATATTGCCGATGCCGAGCACCAGGATCCTTTTCTTGCTCTCCGGAGTCAGCATCCGCTTCCCAGTCAATCGCGGAACTGACGCTGACCCGAAATCATCGAGGAGATGCTCCGCCCCGACATGATGTCTTCCCGGATCACCGCGTAGATGTGAACCAGCGCAAAGGTCACGACGATCCACAGCCCGAGATGATGCCACGTATGGACGTCCTGACTGTTAGGCCAGATTGCAAATACCCAGCCGAACAGCTTGTACTGCCAGCTGTCACGGCCCGCACCCTGTCCATAAAGTGCAAAGCCTGTGACGATCATGAACGTGATCGTCTGCGTGAACATAAAGAACATCGCAAGTTGAGCCAGCCGATTGTGCCCGACGCGCCTGTCGGGCTCAACTGCGAGAAACGCGTACCAGCGCATCTCATCGTACACTTCGCGCCAAATGCAGCTGCGCCAGAGCGGCACGCGAAATATTTGCATGGCATGCGGGTTTCCCATCAGGGCCCAGTAGATGCGCAGCAGGAAGCCGACGCCAAGCACATATCCCGCAGAGAAATGCGCAAAGCGGATATAGCCGAACAAGAAATTGCCGCTAGCCTCTCCCGGCGTCGCCGGTGTCCCGGTTCCAATGAGATAGCCGGTTACGCCCAGCACCAGAATGGCCGCCGCATTGACCCAATGCCACAGTCGCACCGGCGCTTCATAGACGTAAGCGGCGCCACCGCCGCCGCCGCTAACAGTTGGCGGCGCATCGACGGCGGTAGGGTTTTGCGGAGCCTTGTCGGCCATGTCCCTACCGAACATTGACTGAAGCCATTTCTTGGCCGTCAGGACTGATCACATGGGTTGAGCAGGCCAAGCACGGATCAAAGGAATGGATCGTACGCAAGATCTCCAGGGGCCGCTGCGGGTCCGCGATCGGGGTACCGATCAGCGAAGCTTCAAAGGCGCCAATATTGCCCTTGGAATCGCGAGGAGACCCGTTCCACGTGGTCGGCACGACACATTGGTAATTGTCGATCTTGGTGTCCTTGATCTTGATCCAGTGCCCGAGCGCGCCGCGCGGCGCCTCAGTGAAACCGTAGCCCTTGGCCTCGTTAGGCCAGCTTTCCGGCTTCCACTTGCTGACGTTGGCGGTCGCGCTATTGCCGGCCTTGATGTGGACGACCAGCTTGTCCTGAAAATAACGCATCTGATGTGCCGCCCACTGGCATTCGAGTGCCCGCGTCGCAGTACGGCCAAATGTCGAAAACAGCGCGCTCAGGGGAAGATTGAGCCCCTTGAGCAGTCTGTTGGTCGGCTCCTTGAATTCGGCTTTGCCTTGCGCATAACCGATGATGTATCGCGCCAATGGTCCGACCTCGACGGCGTGGCCGCGCCAGCGCGGCGCTTTGATCCAGGAATACTTGCCGCCTTCGTCGAGCTCCTTGATATCTGTTCTGCTGCCTTTGACCTTTGCCCCCAGCTCAAAGTTCGGCTCGGTGATGCCCTCCCAGGGATGCAGTCCGCTGAACTCGCTCGGGTATTTATACCATGAATGCGCGACGAATTCCTGGATCTGCTCGGGATCGCCATGGTCGATCGGCAAAATCTCCTCAAGATTGCCGCCAAGAATGACACCGCGCGGCAGCTTGAGACTTTTCGCGGAACAGTCGTTAGCGTTTTCAGGGATGTCGCCGTAGGACATCACGCTTTTGCTGGAAAGTCCGCCGCCATGCAGCCAGTCTTTATAGAACGAGCCGATCGCCGCAATGTCGGGCAGGTAGACCTGCTCGACAAACTCGATTGAACGGTCGATGACCGAGGACACCAGGTTAAGCCGCTCCATATTGATCGCACCGGCCGCACCAGTTCCATCGATATTGATCGCGCAGGCCACGCCGCCGACCAGCCAGTTCGGATGCGGGTTCTTGCCGCCATAGACTGCTTGGATCTTGACGATCTCCTTCTGGAAGTCGAGCGCCTCCAAATAATGCGCCACGGTGATCAAGTTCACCTCAGGTGGCAGCTTGTATGCCGGATGACCCCAATAGCCGTTCTTGAACGGACCGGGCTGCCCTGATCCGAAGAATTTGGTGAGCCTGATCTGCAGGTCCTTGAAATAACCAGGGGACGAAAGCGGCCAGGGCGAGATAGACTGCGCCAGCGCCGAAGTGGACTTGGGATCGGCCTTGAGCGCAGAGATGACGTCGACCCAATCCAGCGCGTGCAGATGATAAAAATGCACGAGATGATCATGCACAAGCAGGCAAAGCTGCATGATGTTGCGGATCGAGTTCGCATTTTCCGGAATGGTGATCCCTAGCGCGTTTTCAACGGCACGCACCGAGGTGAGCGCATGGGTGCCGGTGCAGACACCGCAAATCCGCTCGGTGAACGCCCAGGCGTCGCGCGGATCCCGCCCGCGCAGAATGACTTCGATTCCACGCCACATCGTCCCGCTCGAGACCGCATTGCGGACCACGTTGTCCGCATCGAGGTTGGCTTCGACGCGCAGGTGGCCCTCGATCCTGGTCAGCGGATCGATCACAATTCGCTTGCCGGAACGATCGAGGTTGAACCCATTCGGAGTCTGGACCACCACCGTCGCCCCCTTTAAGTCGGCTTATCTTTGCGAACTGCGCGATCCGGCTTGTGGGTCAATCGCTTCACGGCCGTGATCGCCGCATGTGCGGCGACGGTCAGCCCAACCGCGCCGGCAGCGGCCATGCCGATCTGATCGGCGTTCTTCTCGATGCCGAACTGCTGGATGGTCGTGAGCCGATCGTAAAACGAACCTTTGTCCCAAAAGCCGTCTTCGGAGCAGCCGAAGCAGCCGTGGCCTGATTGAATGGGGAATGAAACGCCGCCGTTCCAGCGAAGGGCAGAACAGGCATTGTAGGTGGTCGGCCCTTTGCATCCCATCTTGTACAGGCAGTAGCCCTTGCGGGCGCACTCATCGTCCCACGCCTCGACAAATTGGCCGGCGTCGAAATGCGAACGTCGATAGCACTTGTCGTGGATGCGCTCGGAATAAAACATCTTTGGGCGTCCTTGGCGATCGAGCTCAGGAAGCCTTCCGAACGTGGTGATGAAGGTCACTAGGCCGGTCATGACCTCTGCGATGGGGGGACACCCGGGAACCTTGACGATCGGCTTGTCGGTGATCACCTTATCGATCGGTACAGCGCCGGTCGGATTGGGCTTGGCCGCTTGCACGCAGCCCCAGGATGCGCAGGTCCCCCAGGCAATGACCGCCATGGATGATTCCGCCATCCACCTGAGCCTCTCGACGAACGGCTTGCCGCCGTCAATGCAGAACATGCCCCCCTCATTCAGCGGCGGGTTGCCTTCGACGGCAAGCACATATCTGCCTTTGTACCTGAGACGGGCTTCCTCGAGGATGGCTTCAGCCTGGTGACCTGCCGCGGCCATGATCATATCGTCGTAGTCGAGCGAAATCATCGACAACAGGACGTCTTTAATTAGCGGATGGGCCGAGCGGATAAAGCTTTCCGAGCAGCAGGTACACTCGAGCCCGTGCAGCCAGATGACGGGCATACGCGGTTTGGTCTCTAGGGCATTGGCAATCCTGCTTGCGGCGAGCGGGCCGAGTCCGAAGCTCGAGGCCGTCAAACTGCAAAACTTGTGGAAACTGCGACGCGTGATACCTTGGCGTCTGATCACGCTGTAGAAGGTTTCCGTTGCCCCACTCATGAACCCCTTCCAAGTTTCTCGTCGGCCCTGACGAATTGCTCACATTCAGCAGCAAAAAATGGGCCACCGCCCGGCAAACATCTGACGGTTACCAAGCCGCCACTCCGTGATTTGCAGTGGGATCGGCGAGCTAAGCGCAAGCTGCGCAACTGAGCGCGCTCACCGTGCCAATGGTGTCCGGTTTTGACCGTCGATGTCAGAACTCCAACAATGCAGCACAATGGCTCGTCCCTCGCGGCCAATGCGTTATACTCGCTCTTTAAGCACGGTCCCGACACCGGCCGACACGGCAATTGCCGCAGTTCACGCGGCACCGCACTGCTCACCGATTTCAATGGGACTTGTTCGCCATTCTCAGATGCAATGGAGGCCGCGATCGTCGCAACTGCGCAACGACACCAAAGTGGCAGTCACCAACAACCCGAACCGGCGACCAAGAACGGCGCGATAGCGAGCCCTCCGCGCCGCAGTACACCGCCTTCACCTTTCAGGGCGGATCGATCCAATCTGCCTTGGGTCAATGACGCGCGGTACCAAGCCCGCCGGGATTGCGGGCGCAAGGCTGGGCGCGTTTGAGAGCTTTCATCCAGAAACGTTCATCGTTCATCGCGCGAGCCAAGCGTTAGCGAGGCGATGGCTTGGCGCATCACGAAACCACACCTTTCTCCGGTGAGCTTCGCAGCGATGGCAGAGGCGATCTCGCCGTTTCCATGTACTGGGTCCGATTCGCGCAACGCGGATAGCAGACGACGGTGTGGTATTTTTAGTTTGACGTCGATCCGCAGCAGCAAACATCACTTGCTGATCATCCAATCTGTTCATCGCGCTTTGCCGGCGGCAAGCGAGCTAGCGAACTATGCCGGCATAGACGATATTCTGGACTTGCTCGCGGTAGTACTTGCGGATCTCTCCGGGCGCAGCCGTTCCAACCACCACGACCAGGCGCTCCTTTGGATCACAGAAAAATTGTGTTCCGTAAGCGCCGGTCCAGGTGAACTCACCTGGATTGCCTGGAACGGCCGAGAGACCCTCGCTTATGCGTACAGCCACTCCGAGCCCGAACCCAAAGCCGGCACGGTGCGGCTCCACATTAGCGACCTTGTTTTTGATCTCTGGCCCAAGGTGGTTGGAGATCATGTGATGCACCGTCCTGGGACCGAGAATGCGCTGGCCATCGAGTTCCCCGCCGTTTAGCAGCATTTGCCCAAAGCGAACATAATCACCAACTGTCGCGAATGCACAGGCTCCCCCGCAGTCAAACTTCGTCGGACTTTCGAGGAGCTCGATGCCCTGTGGCTTTCCCGTCAGTGGGTCGTCTTTAAATGGACGCGCGAGCCGCTCGCGTTGCGATCCCGACAAATGGAAAGTGGCATCCAGCATTCCGATCGGCTTCCACAGGTTGCTGGAAAGATACTCGCCTAGTGGCTGCTCGCTAACCTGTTCCACGACAGCGCCAAGCACGTCGGTCGAGAAGCCGTATTCGAATTCCGTTCCCGGTTGGTGCGCCAACGGCAGCTTGGTAATGCCTTCGATGAAAGCCTTCTTATCGCCCTTGACCGGTGGCGCTGCGAAATCCGGATAGAGACGCGCCACTTGGTCTGAGCTGTCCGGCGGCGCGCCATAGGTGAGACCTGATGTGTGGCGATAAAGGTCGTGGACGTAGATCGGGGAACTCTGCGCTTCGAATTTTAACGAACCGTCAGGCTGCGATACTCCCACTTTCATGTTTGCAAATTCGGGATAGTAATCCGTAAGTCTGGCCCTCAGAGGCAGGCGACCTTGTTCCATGAGGGTAAGCCCAGCAACCGCCACCATCGGTTTGGTCATAGACGCGAGCGCGAACATCGCATCGAGCCTCATCGAGGTTCCTTTTTCAGGATCGAGTTGCCCGTACGCCTTGTAGTGAATGAGCTTGCCGTCTCTGGCGATTGCAACCACTGCGCCCGGCACGCGCTTGGCTGCGATCTCGCTAGCAAAGAACTCGTCCAGTTTGGCAAGGCGCTGCTTGGAAACTCCGACGTCATCGGCCCTCGCCTCGGGCAAAGGCGCGGAGTGTGCTGAATTGAAGCTGATACCAGCGGCCGCCGCGGCTGCAACGAGCTTATTCATTGTGTCCTCGTTAAGAATGGACGGATCTGACTTGCAATACTGCTGCTCGGTTATGACCGGCCAGCTTGGCCAGTACGCCGAAGATGCTTCGATCCGGCTTAGTGCGCCTGCCCCTCACGTGCCTCTCCTGGCACATCGTTTGTCGATGAGAGTCAAAGTGAACATGACCGCAAAGGCGAACATTACCATACCGCCGGCAACCCAACCTGCCTCGCGCCAGCGCGATGCTTGGACGTAGTCAATGACATAAGCTGACAACACTTTGGTGCGCCCGGGAATGTTGCCTCCGATCATCATCACGACACCGAATGTGCCGATCGTATGAGCAAAGCCAACCAAACCAGCCTTGAGGAACTCCAGCCGTGCCAGCGGCAGGCCGACGGTAATGAAGGCGAACAACGCAGAAACGCGCTGACTCGCCACAACTTCCTGCGGGTGGTTACCCATCGCAACAAAGGCGCTACGGATAGGCTGCACCACCAAAGGGAGCGCCGAGAGGACCGATCCGACCACGATTCCCGCAAAGGTAAAGGCGAGCGTGTGCTCGCCCCAGAAAGAGGCGAGAAGCCCACCTGGTCCGTTCGGGCCGAGCAGGACGAGTACGCAGAAACCGAGCGCCGTGGGTGGCAGCACAAGCGGCAGCGCGACCATTGTCGCCACCGCCTCGCTCAAAACCGTTTTTGACCGTGCCAACCACCACGCGAGCGGCGCGCCAATCACCAGCAGGATCATTGTCGTCACGCTGGCGAGCTCGACCGTGAGCGCAACGGATTGCCAGATTTCTGGCGAAAGGGCATCCATGTGCGTCAGCCCACCGGCGAGAGCACGTCGCCATACCGGCGCAGCGATCGCGTCGTTTCTGCGAGCAAATGCAGAATCGCAAGGCTCATCGGAAACTCCTGTGACAGGGCAGCTTCGACCGGCCTGACGGCGGCCGCTTCTCAGCTCGCCATCCAGCAATCCCCGTGCCGCTTGCGAAATGTGGTGGGCTCTGTGTCCAGCGTGAGAAAAACGCGCATAACTGCCAGAGATACTGCGGGGTGAACCTAACGCGCTGTCAAGTTTCCGGCATCTTTGTTCTCAAGCAGACAGCGACGGCAGAATGAGACGGCAGAGCGGCCGCCCGAGATGCGCATCCGCAATGTCTCGATGCAAATCCTGACGTGGATGCTGCTTCGACATGTTGGTTGTTTGTTGGTGTCGCTCAAGGGCCGGCGTGTATAAGCGCAGAACTCCCGTCACAGCCCCATTGCGAGAATGGACGAGACCGGCTCTCGGAGTTCATTCCGTGCTCAACTTTCGCCTTGTCGAGGAGAAAGACGGGCCGCGGACCGCCATCCGGCAATCATGCGCCACTGTTCTGTGAACGTAACAAACCATAAGCATACGTTAGTTGCCGAGTTCTGAGGCAACGATCTGCTACCTAAAACAAGGAGTCGCAGTGAACCTATAGCGCGTCCGGTCGGTGCAGTATATCGACGGTGATCATGCCGCGGGCGCGAGAAACACATGCACAGATCTTTTCGTTCGCGTGCTTTTGCTGCTCGCTGAAGAAAACGTCGCGGTGGTCAAGCTCACCGTCGATTTTGACGAGATCGATGGCGCAGACGCCGCACTCGCCGCGCCGGCAATCCGAAATCACCTCGTAACCGGCCCCATTGAGCACGTCCAGCAACGAGCGATCGCGCGGAATCTCGATCTCAATGGCCTGATCTGCAAGGCGCACCCGAAACCCCTCGGTCGGCAGTGAGCCGCTCGAACCGAAGGTCTCGTAACGTAGGTCGGATAGTGCGCGTCCTGCACCAGTCCAGGCCCGGCGCGCGGCATCGAGCATCCGGATCGGACCGCACAAGAGGGTCAAGGCGTCGCGCGGCAGCGAAGCGAACAAGTCATCCAAATTGAGCCTGCGCCCTTCGTTGCCCGCATGGACAATAAGCCGCTTGTTCAGCAGGGGAGCGAGAACATCCAAATAGATGGCTTGCTCACGAGAAGTAACGGCATAATGCAGAGTGAAGTCGGCATCGCGGCGCGCCAACGCCAAAGCTGCCCCGATCAGTGGCGTAATGCCGATGCCGCCCGCGATTAAAGCGTGATGGCATTAAGTTCGATAGCCTGAATTTTTGAGGTAGTTGGCACATTCCTCGGAGGTGAAGGCGTCGAGCGCGTGGCCGATAGCGGCGCAGACTGCGTCGACGGTTCGCGCGGCGGCGTTGCGAAGCAGGTGTTTGAGCTTGGCAAAGACCTGTTCAATCGGGTTCAGATCGGGCGAGTATTTTGGCAGGAAGAAGAGCTTGGCGCCGACCGAGCGGATGAGCTGGCGAACTACCTTGCTCCTGTGGCTGCCGAGGTTGTCCAAGATGACGATATCGCCGGGTCGAAGGACGGGCAGCAGAACCTTCTCGACATAGGTGCGAAAGCTCACGCCATCGATCGGCCCTTCGATGAACCATGGCGCATCGATCCGGTCATGGCGCAAGGCCGCCAGGAAGGTCATGGTCTTCCAGCGGCCGTGAGGAACCTTGGCGTGAAGTCTGTGTCCGCGCGGCGCCCATCCCCGCAAGGGCGCCATATCGGTCCTGGTCCAGGTCTCGTCGATGAAGACCAGCCGCTCAGCTTCGACGCGATCTTGATACTTTGTCCACTGGGCTCGTCGCCTCGCGACCTCGGGTCGATCGCGTTCGCCAGCCGCCACGCTTTTTTTTGAAGCTGAGCTTCTCGGCATGGACGAAGTCCCACACCGAGTGGTAATCGACCTTCAGGCCGCGACGGGCGAGCTCGGCAACGAGACCACGTATGGTGAAATCGCCGTCCCTGATCCGCTGCGACAGCCAGACTGCGTGGTCTCCCGAAACCGCCTTCGGCTTGTGACCGCCCATCTGGCCAGGCTCAACGCTGCCGGTCTCATCGACACGCTGCATCCAGCCGATGGCAGTGCTGATCGCCACCCCAAACTGCTTGGCGGCCCGATTGCGGGACATCCCGCCCTCAATCGCGGCTACGACACGGTTACGGAGATCCAGGGAATAAGGCTTGCCCATCCATGCCGGCCTCCTATCCAGCCAGCATGGTGAATCAGAAACACACTGATTTGGGAATCCCAAATCGATTCAACCTAAACCCATCCCGCTTTAGGCAGTAGTGCCGGCGCGCCCAGTCAATCGGCAGCAAAGAGGCCGGCAATGTAATGGTCAGTCGGGCGCCCGGCGCGAGCGACCACATGTACTGCGAGCCGCCGCGGGAGTCCTCCGCGCGCCGCACGGCGATACGATAGCCGGTTCGCTCGGGTTCGCCGACCAAGGAATAGGATCGCGTATCCGGGCGCCCATCGATAGTGACGGCGATATTGATATGGCTGCCGACCGGATAAGCCGCGCCATCAAAGTTTTCCGGTTTGATCAGGAACTCGCGGATCGAAGGTGTCAGATCGCGCGTCGCGACGAGCGTTGCGGGTGTCCAGCTTTCAATGAACCGCATGGAGATTTCCTTTAATCGCCTGCCATCCTGATGAGCGCCAGTCCTGGCAGCAGGTCAGAATGCGTCTTGTTCCTGAGCACCAGGCGCAGATTGCGCGCCGCCACTCGGGCGTGCTCGCGCATGATTGCCTCGGCCCGTGCGCCTTCGCGATTTTCGATTGCATCGATCACGACGCGATGTTGATCTTGTGCAATCAAGAGTGTGTGGCGCGCATCCGGCAGTGTCGATTGAGTCATCACAAAGCCGCTGGGCGAGGCGAATGGGAGCGCCGACGCGCGATCGACCTGCCGGATCAAGGGAGGACTGCGCGACAATTCGGTCAATAGCGCGTGAAAACGCGCATTGAGCGCGACGTAGGAGGAAAATGCCTCGACGGAGATTGGATCCTGCCGCACCAAGCCGTCGATCTCGTCAAGACATCCTTTTAGAGGCTCAAGATCGCGCGACGGAACGCCGCGCTCGGCGGCAAAGCGCGCGGCCAGCCCCTCCACCGTACCACGCAGTTCGATTGAATCCAGGACATCTCGCTCGGAGAATGCCTTCACCATGAAACCGCCAGAAGGGATCGCTTCCAGAAGTCCTTCCTCCTCCAGCCGAACCAATGCCATTCGCACCGGGGTGCGCGATGCGCCGGTCGTCTCCACAGCCTGCAACTCGGAGATCCGCTCGCCTGGCCGCAAGTCACCCGAAAGGATCAGGTCGCGCAAGCTGAGCTGGGCGCGTACTGTTTGCGAGACTGAACGATCGCTGTCGCGCTCGACCATGCTCTACTCCGCGGCCTGCTGACCTTGCGAGGGATTCTCGGCCTCGATCATGCGATCTATCAAGCGGCGAGCCCACATCGCGCCAGCATCGATGTTGAGATTATAGAAGACCCGGTCTGGATTTTCGTCGATTGCGCGCTGCTGCGCCTCGAGAATGACCTCGTCCTCGCGGAAGATGCCAGAAACGCCTTGACGGAGTTCGGTGGTCAGGCGCTGCTCGTTCAGGCGATAATTGCGCACGAAGGCCCAGAAATAATGGCAGCTCGTTTCCGTTTCGGGCGTAATGGTGTTGAGGACAATACCATTGACGCCGGCCGATCGGTTGCCTTCCGGCGCGCCTGTTCCGGCGGGCGCCACTCCGACGTCGATATTGATGGTGCACGGCGCCTCGAAACGAATGATTTGCCAGCGGTCCACCGGACCAGGTTTTTGCAATTGCTTGGCCCAGAACGGCGGGGCGCTAATCCCCTTCATCCAGCGCGTTACGGTAGCGGTCTTCTCACCATGGGTGACGTCAAACGGCGCTTCCGCGATGGCGTTATTGCCGATGCTGGCACCGTGCACAAACGTTTCATGCGTCAGGTCCATGAGGTTGTCGACAACCAGACGATAATCGCATTTCAGGTGAATGGTGTCACCGTCACCGGCCCAAGCGGAATCATCGTTCCAGTGCATATCCGGCACCAAGCGCGGGTTGGCCAGCGCCGGATCACCCATCCACAGCCAGACGAAGCGATCGCGCTCGACCACAGGATAGGCACGCACACAGGCGGAGGGGTTGATCGTCTCTTGCGAGGGCATGAAGGTGCAGCGGCCCTGCGCGTTGAATTTCAGCCCATGATAGCCGCAGACAACGCTGTCGCCCTCAAGACGCCCTTTTGAGAGCGGCACCAATCGATGCCAACAGGCGTCCTCCAGTGCCGCCACCTCCCCGTTGGCGCGCCGATACATCACAACGTGCTTGCCGCAGATCGTGCGCGGCAACAGCGCCTGCTTCACCTCTGCATCCCAAGCGGCCGCGTACCAGACATTCGTCGGAAAGCAATGGCTCATGTGCCGATTCCTCGCTTAGGGACACCGACTGTATACATAAATTTGAAAGGGGCCAAAAAAGTGACGAATATGCGGGCTTACAATGGAATTTCTGTATACAGTAATGGTCCCAAGCGGCTCGGTCGGGCTCCGCTTCGGTGAAGATTTTTTGCGACGCACCAAAACTGCTAGCGGATGAATCCAAGCTCGCCATCGTGCACACCCGCTGCATCTAGTCCCTGCACTGTCGCAGCCTCGGCTATCGGCGAGATTCCTGGCCTGCGAAGGGACGCCGGATTGGGGCTTCTTGGCCGGCAGCACAGTTCCCTTGCCGGGATCAGACGTCGACGTCTTGGTGCCGAGATCGGCCCATGCTCTCAAATCATCCAGTGCGTAGATGACGCGACCGCCGATCTTTCGATACGCTGGCCCCGTGCCATACGTGCGGTGCTTTTCGAGCGTGCGGCCGGATAGGCTAAGATAACGCGCAGCCTCCGGCGTACGCAGGAACCGGGTGGATGGATCTGACATCAAATAGGGCATTTGAGAGCTCCAGGTGAGAGGCCGGCCGCGAACGGCGGCACTATCGCGCCATCATCATGGAGAAGCGCGCTCCCTGGAGGGATACCGAATATCGATGAAGCGACTTTCGGCACCCCAAGTAGAAAGCGCTATTCGTGGTGGCAAAGCTCACTCCTATCTAGCGCTCGTCCATTATCTAGCGACCGTCCAGCCTACGACCTTGGACAATCATGGACATGGCAAGCTGATCGGGCGACCTTCACAATGCGGATGATGCGCAGAAATTCTGCCGAACCATCGGTCTTACCGGACCATACTGGAGCACATTCACCGCCATCCGATTGTCGTAACTCGATTCGAGCTCGCCCGTATATCTGCAGCAAGAATAAGTTGGTCTCGTGCTGCCTGGCAAAGAGTTCAGAGCAGAATGATCGAGTCGAGAACCCCATCGTAACGCTATCGGCTCGGCGAGCGCCGATGCCGATACGACCTCACATCGACCGGCCCTCTAGATGTCGCACGCTTCCATCGCCTGGATGCCTACGATCCAAACAATCAATTTTACCAATGTAACGTACTGTTGCATCAAGTCGCGCACTTGAAGGGTACTGATCACTCTAGGATTTCTATGCCAAGAGGTGCCTCGGGACACTTGCCAGCAAAAGGCGGCATGACGCTGAGCAACGCCTTCTCGATCGACCTCACAAATGCCGTTCGAAGATTCAAAGACCCGTCAGAAGACAGGTGCTTATCCGATGGCGACTCGATCGACTGCAGGTTGGCTCTGGTGCGGATCTTGCTTGACGAAAAACGATAACGTAACTGAACGCCTGCCTTTGGAATGACGCGCCGGCTCCCGGAATCGTCTTCAATCGGACACGGCTAAAATGACAGCCTCGAATGATGCCGTCGCCTCTGAACGACGCAGCGGCTCGCATTCGAGTGTATTCGGGAAGGAAGCGTCATGACCACCATGGCAACTGCGGCGCCCGCGCGCGCGTCGCAGACTTGGTATAAAATTCTCTACGTTCAGGTGTTGATCGCGATCGTGATTGGCGCCATCGTCGGCTGGCTATGGCCGTCGGTCGCGACCAACGACTGGGTCAAGGCGCTTGGTGATGGCTTCATCAAGCTGATCAAGATGGTGATCGCACCGATCATCTTCTGCACCGTCGCATCCGGGATCGCACATATCCAGGATGCAAAGAAAGTCGGGCGCGTCGGCGTTAAAGCGCTGGTCTATTTCGAGATCGTATCGAGCTTTGCCTTGGTGTTGGGCCTTGTCATGGGCAATCTGGTCCAAATCGGCCATGGTCTTGCGGTCAAACCGGACGCTGCGGCGGTCGCCAACTATGTCAAGCAGGCGGAAGCCTCGAAGACCGTCGATTTTTTTCTCAATATCATTCCCGATACGGTGGTCGGCGCCCTCGCCCGCGGCGATGTTCTGCAAGTGCTCCTGTTCGCGATTCTGTTTGGCTTTTCGCTGATGGCGCTGGGCGAGCGTGGAGAACGACTGCGCGGCATGATTGACGACGTCGCGCACGCAGTGTTCGGCGTGATTGCCATCATCATGAAAGCCGCCCCGATCGGCGCGTTCGGCGCGATGGCCTTCACAATCGGCAAGTTCGGGCCGGCGGCGCTCGGTAATCTGATCGGACTGATCGTACTGTTCTATGCGACGGCCGCGATATTTGTGGTCGTCGTGCTCGGCCTGATCGCGCGGATCGTCGGCTTTTCGATCTTCAAGTTCATTATCTATATTAAGGACGAGCTTCTGATCGTGCTTGGCACCTCGTCCTCGGAAAGCGCGCTGCCGCAATTGATGGAGAAGCTCGAGCGGCTGGGCTGCTCAAAGCCCGTGGTCGGCCTCGTGGTGCCAACCGGCTACTCCTTCAACCTCGACGGCACCAACATTTATATGACGCTTGCGACATTGTTCATTGCCCAGGCACTCGGGGTCGATCTGACCTTTGGCCAGCAGCTCACGATCTTGCTCGTGGCAATGCTGACCTCGAAGGGAGCAAGCGGCGTCACCGGCGCAGGCTTCATTACACTCGCCGCGACATTGTCGGTGGTCAACCCGGCATTGGTGCCGGGCATGGCGATCGTATTTTCGATCGACAAGTTCATGAGCGAGGTGCGAGCCCTTACCAACATCACTGGCAATGGCATCGCCGCTGTGTTCGTGTCCTGGTGGGAAGGCGAGCTCGACGACGCGACCCTACATGCCCGGCTCGAGCAGCCCACCGCCGGTGCCGATACACGAAGCTCAAGGATATAGGCTCCAGGTCCTGTCCGTGATTTCAAGGCACGCTCGAACTGAGCGTAGCCAACTCCGAATTTTTCGCAGTTCAAATCGGCACAGCCGAATGAACTGCGAGCCGGAGTTCTTCTCGCGGAATCTGCGGGTCGTACCACGACTCGGTGTCGTGCCCCAAAGCGATCCAGATGACGGCGTAAGGTCGGCCGGGACAGACTATACGATTCCGACCGAACCTGGCCGGGCCTGACGGGCAAAGTTACTGGATCTATCCATGAAACGGCTTGGCGCGTGGCCAGCGAACTGGCCTCGTCCACCGATGCTGCGGCAGTGATGACTCGTGAACCAGATCGGCACCTTCACCAGGTCGAGATGGATCGCATTGAGCAAACTCACGGTGCTCCACTGCTTGTCGGCGCTCTTTAGATATTCAACGACGGGCGTCTCATTGTTCAGCGTCACGTCCTGGCAGACCCGCGGCTCGCAGCTACCCCGCCGCTGGACGTGCCTTGGCCGCATACAGTTGTGCTCGGCCGCGGCCTCCACAGCCGCGCGCGCCTGCCAAAGGGCTATCGCAGTGAAAGAAAACAGACATCTGAGCCTCGATTGTACGCACGTCGGCGCGCCATTTGGAAAGGTTTAGAACAACTATACCTACGTTTGTAATGCGCGTTTCTTCGGCACGTGCTGAGTTCAGCTGTAAGCAATTTACCCGGAACCGCTCTTGAGCGTGGAGCGGAAAGAATTGCCCCATTTTTGCCTAAAATGTTATAACTCTCCCGCCGGAGAAAGGCCGGACGGTCCAAGAATGTATAACCAGATCAATAACTTCAAACGTTCTGCCACGCAGTTTACTTTCGGCAGCATAACGCTGGCGGTGGTGACGCTAGCTTCCTTGTACCTTCAAACACATTTCGCTGCGACGGCGTTCGGCTATTTGCTGGTTATATTGCTGTTTTCATTGATCGGCAGCTTTATCGCCTCATCCGCGCTTTCGGTCTTAGCTATCGCTGCTTTGGCGTATTACTTTGCACCGCCGGCGTTTAGTCTGCGGATCGATGACCCTCAAGTTCTTCTGGTGGTTGTCGCATTCTTTACCGTCTCGATTGTCGGAACACACCTGATTGGAAAAATCCGCCAGGAAAGAGAGGCTGCGCATGAGACTGCGGCCGAACTCCGGCGCAGCACGGCCGATTTGAAGGACCGTGAAAAGCGGTGGCGCGCAATCTTTGAGCACAATCCGGCCATGTACGTCATGGTCGACGAAGCCGGTACCATCCTCAACGTCAATACGTTCGGCGCGACACACCTCGGCTATGCGCGCTCCGAACTCATCGGTCAATCCGTTCTGAGGCTCTTTCTGGAGGAGGATCGCGAGTTCGCACGCACATGCATTCGCAGATGCCTTGAAGATATCGGTCAATCGCAAACCTGGGACGCCCAAAAAGTCAGAAAAGACGGCGTGGTCCTGTGGGTGCGAGAAAATGCCAAAGCCATGCTTTGGGCCGATGACAAGCCGGTTGTCCTGATATCCTGCGAAGATATCACCGAAAAACGGCAGACGGAGCTTGCCCTACAGCGCAGCGAAGCCCATTTGGCTCAAGCGCAGGAGTTGAGCCACACAGGCAGCTTCGGCTGGAACTTCGCCACTGGCGAGGTTTTTTGGTCAAAAGAGCTTTTTCGAATTTTCCAGTTGGATCCGAAGACGATACCGAGCCCGCAACTCGTCGTCGAGCGCACGCACCCGGAAGATCGAGCTTCCGTCCAACAGACGATCGATCGAGCGATGCAAGACCCGCAGGAGTTCGAGCATGAATACCGATTGCTGCTACCGGACGGCTCGGTGAAGCACATCCGCGCGCGGGCGCGAGCGACGACAACCGCCTCTGGCGAAATCGAGTTTGTCGGGGCAGCGACGGATATCACAGTTACAAAGCAAGTAGAGCAGCAGCTACGCCGCAGCGAGGCCTATCTGGCCGAAGCCCAGCATCTCAGTCATACTGGCAGTTGGTCATGGGACGTCCACGGAGTCGATTTTGTGTATCGCTCCGCCGAAGTGAATCGTCTCTTCGGCTTCGACCCGCAAGAGACCGTGTCCATAGAGACTATTCGTTCGCGGATACATCCGGACGACCTGCCGCGGCTTCAGGACGTGCAGCGACTTGCGAGAGACGGCAAGCAAAACCGCTTCGAATATGATTTTCGAATTTTGCTCCCGGATGGCTCGATGAGGCACATACATTCTGTGGCCCATGTCGTGGTTGGCAGCGACGGCAATATCGGCGAGCTCATTGGGACACATATGGATGTCACTGAGCAATACGCGGCCAGAGAACGCCTGGAAAGCACACTTGCTGCGCTGCGCGAAAGCGAGCAGCGCTTTCGCGACTACGCTGAAACAGCTTCCGACTGGCTCTGGGAGACCGGGCCAGACCATAAAGTCACTCACTTATCGGAACATACCAGCGCTGCGGGAATCCTTGCCACAGGCCTCCTGGGTCTGCCGCGTTGGGACATTGCTTGCGACTTGGAAGACGAACCTGAGAAATGGCGGCAACATCGTGCAAGGCTAGAGGCACATCTGCCATTTCGTGATTTGGTCTATCGCACTGTCAACCGGATGGGATGTCCGATCTACGTCCGGACGAGCGGTAAGCCATTTTTTGACGTAAGCGGCAATTTTCTTGGCTACCGTGGCGTCAGCACCGACATCACCGCTATTATCCGCGCAGACCAGGCTGAACAAGAGCTGCGGAAGGCACAGGCGGAGCTCGCGCATGTGACGCGCGTGACGACGTTAGGAGAGCTGACCACCTCCATCGCCCACGAAATCAACCAGCCACTCGCCGCGATTATCAGCAACGCCGACGCGTGCCTAGGTTGGATGGGCCGCAAAACTCCTGATCTTTCCGCTGCGCGCTCATCCGTTGAATGGATAATCGAAGACGCAATCCGGGCAAGCGAGGTGATCCGTCGCGTTCGCGCGCTTGCGAAGAAGGGCGAGATCGAAATGCTTCCGCTCGACATCAATGACGTCGTTAAGGATGTCATTGCGCTGGTGAATCGTGAGCTGGTTAGCCACCAAGTGACACTGAAAACCGAGCTGACGGCAGCGCTGCCGGCGGTTCTGGGCGACCGGATTCAGCTGCAGCAGGTGATGATCAATCTGGTGATGAACGGGATCGAAGCTATGGACGCAGTTACGGACAGGACGCGCGAACTGGTGATCCAGTCATCTAGGGACGATATGGAACACGTGCGGCTTGCGGTGACTGATAATGGCGTCGGCATCTCGGAGAATGACGCCGATCGGGTGTTAGACCCCTTCTTCACGACAAAATCGAGCGGCCTTGGCATGGGCCTTTCGATCTGCCGCTCGATTGTGGAAGCTCACGGAGGGCGTCTTTCAATCGTCCACAGGCAGGGACCCGGAGCGAGCTTTCGGTTTGACCTGCCGTTGCACAAGGAGGTGGTGTCGTGAACGAACGCTCAAACTCCCAGCGCGAAGGCAGCAGAGCCGAGGCATCGGCAAATGCGATTGTCTTCATTGTCGAAGATGATGTCTCGATGCGTCGGTCGCTTACAAACCTTTTTCAATCCGTCGGCCTGGACGTCGTTGCATTCGGATCGGCCCGAGAAATGCTGCAGAGCAAACTTCCGGACGTCGTTAGCTGCCTGGTTCTTGATGTCCGGCTGCCCGGCTTGAGCGGCCTTGAGTTCCAGACTGAGCTAGCCAAGTCGAACATTCATATTCCCATCATCTTCATTACAGGCCATGGCGACATTCCCATGAGCGTCAGGGCCATGAAGGGTGGAGCGGTCGATTTTCTCACAAAACCGTTTCGCGATCAGGAACTACTGGACGCTGTGATCGCGGCGACCGAACGCGATCGCAAAAGACGGGCAGCCGAGCAGACCGTCGTGAATCTCAAGTCCCTATTTGAGACCCTCAGCCCGCGCGAGCAGGCGGTTATGAAACTAGTCGCTACCGGCTTGATGAACAAGCAGATAGCTGCCGAGCTGGGGCTCGCCGAGATTACGGTCAAGATCTATCGGGGACACGTGATGAAAAAGATGCGGGCCCGGTCGCTGGCGGATTTGATCAGGATGACTGAGACGCTGGGACTCCGTGCTAACCGTCCCGAACAAACCTAAGTATGATTTTACAATTTAACCGCGCAAGCCCACTTTTCGCCCAGGGATGGCTAATGCCTCGGCAGTCGCTAGTCCCGCGCCAGGAGGGCCTGTCTTGTCCACGCCTTTGATTTCTGTCGTTGATGACGACGCATCGGTCCGTGCGGCGACAGAGAACCTTTTGAAATCGCGTGGCTACGTCGTTCAAACGTTTGTGTCCGCCGAGGAGTTCTTGAGGTCGCCGCGGTTGAACGAAACCTCTTGTGTAATCACGGATGTGCAGATGCCGGTTATGAGCGGCTTGGACTTGCTCGCGGAAATGCGGACCCGTGGCTACGGTGTGCCATTCATTTTCATTACTGCCTTCCCCAACGACCGCGTGCGCGCCTCAGCCCTGAGCGCAGGAGCGGCTGGCTTTTTGGCCAAGCCCTTCGCCGGACATACGCTGATCGAGTATCTCGATGCCGCACTGGAGGAGAACGGCGGCGGCGGAGACACATGACGCGATCAGCCTGGCGCCGGACCGGAGCCATACCCAGATCGCAGTCTCCATAATCTCCGGCAGAACGCGGCGGCGAGCCAGACTATTATCTGTCATGTTCTTGTATCCGCAGAACTTCCGCGGGAGAGCACGTCGACGTTGCTGCGACGTCTATTCGACAGTGACCGATTTTGCAAGATTACGCGGCTGATCCACGTCCGTCCCCATAACCACGGCCGTATGATAGGCTAGCAGTTGCACCGCGATGGCATAAACCATGGGCGTAAAGCTTACAGCCATGTTTGGCAACACAATGGTCATGAGCGTATCCACCGTCGCGTCCGAAGCGCCCTTCGCATCGGTGATCAAAATAATGTTGCCGCCTCGAGCGGCGACTTCTTGCATGTTCGAGACCGTTTTCTCGAAGACGTCGTCGTAAGGCGCGATCACCACCACGGGCATAGTCTCATCGATTAATGCGATTGGTCCGTGCTTGAGCTCGCCGGCGGCATAACCTTCCGAGTGGATATAGGAGATTTCCTTCAACTTGAGCGCGCCTTCTAACGCCAGGGGCGCCGATGTGCCTCGGCCGAGATAGAGCACGTCGCTCGACTTTGCGATATCACGCGCGAGCTTCTCGATCTGTGGTTCGACCAACAGCGCCGCAGCAATCAGCCGCGGCACTTCGATAAGCTCGCGTACGAGCTTCGATTCATCGATCTCGGACAGCATGCCGCGCTCCTTGCCTGCTGCGACGGCAAGCGCCGCCATCACCGCCAGCTGGCAGACGAATGCCTTGGTGGAGGCGACGCCGATTTCTGGACCAGCCAGTGTCGGCAGCACGGATTCGCTCTCGCGTGCGATCGTTGACGTCGGGACGTTGACCACGGATATCGTGTGCAGGCCCTGGCTCTTGGCATAGCGCAACGCAGCCAGCGTGTCGGCGGTTTCCCCCGACTGCGAGATAACGATCGCGAGATCACCGTGGCGCAGAGGCGCCTCCCTGTAGCGGAACTCGGACGCAACATCGATTTCGACAGGCAGGCGCGCCAGCCGCTCGAACCAGTATTTGGCGATATAACCGGCATAACTTGCCGTGCCGCACGCCGTAATTGAGATGCGCTGAATGAAATTAAAGTCGAACGGTAGTGTGAGCGGCAGGGCTATGCGCTCGGCTGCCATATCGAGATAATGCGCCAATGTCTGCCCGACTGCTGTCGGCTGCTCGTGGATTTCCTTGGCCATGAAGTGGCGATAGTTCGCCTTGTCCACCAGGAGTGACGACACGCCAGACTTTGATGTTTCCCGATGCACGACAGCCCCGTCTTCGCCATAGATCATGCAGATCGTACGGGTAAGCACGGCCCAGTCGCCGTCTTCAAGATAGGTGATGGCATCAGTCAAGGGCGCGAGTGCGATCGCGTCCGATCCCAGATAAACTTCGCCGGTACCATGTCCGATCGCAAGGGGCGACCCCTTGCGCGCCCCGATCAAAAGATCCTCATGGCCTTTGAACAGGAATGCCAGAGCGAAAGCTCCGCGCAGTCGTGGCAGCGAGGCTTGTACCGCATCCCGCGGCGAGTAACCATTCTTGAGATACGATTCGACGAGATGCGCCACCACCTCGGTGTCGGTCTCTGAGCTGAAATGAGCTCCATTCCGCTCCAGTTCGGCCCGCAGTTCGCGGAAATTCTCAATGATCCCGTTATGAACGACCGCGACATTTTCCGTTGCGTGCGGGTGAGCATTGCTCTCGGTCGGTTTTCCATGCGTCGCCCAGCGAGTGTGACCAATACCGCTATGACCCGACGGCGGATAATCGCGCAGCCGCTCCTCAAGGTTTCTCAGCTTACCTTCAGCGCGCCGGCGCTCGATACGGAGACCTTCGAGCGTCGCGACGCCCGCGGAGTCATAGCCACGATATTCCAATCGTCTGAGCGAAGCGACCAATTGCCCAGCGACCGGACCACGTCCCAAGATGCCGACTATTCCACACATATCGATCAATGCAGCCCACGTTCAAGAAGCCAAATGTCCCCTAAAGGAGCATTTTCACGAATTTCGCGCGCCCGGTTGGGAATGGGTATCAAGTTCTGAATTTGATGCAGTTGCCTGTCACCGTCGCATTCACAGGCGTGAGTTCTATGTCTTTCAACCATCATCGCCTCGCCCAGCCACGCTCCGCCTCTGGTTGTCCGCTATCAAGTACAAACTGCGATGCGGCCGCGAATGGCGTGACTGCTTCGAGGTGGGCTCTATATGCAGGCGCGCTTGCGCGGCTTGGTGCGGCATCTAACCCCGGCACAAACAGATCCGTTGCTCGATGGCGACGATAACAACCGGCGTCGCAACAACCCCAATGCGAGGATATATCGCGCAGGGCGTCAGGCTTCATAGATTGAGGACATTTGAACCAGATCGACAGACCCGTTGTCTCACAGTAAAACGTCATGTCTTATTTGGCTCATCGTCGCTAATGAGCCATTCACGGCTCTTCAGCTCAAACTCCCGATGAACGCGCGGCGACGCGGCCGATCCGGTTAGCAGCTGGTGTGGGGGCACTGAGTCCCCGCACCTCACCGAGGGTATCCACGAGAGGCTTGCACCGGCCGCGCTCCATTGGACAGAAGGATGCAGCCTCACGGCACTCTCCACATGGCCGGGTGTCGGCGTGTTTACGCAGCCGCTCTAGGACGGCTTAAGACGCTCATCATACTCGGATGTAAGCTATACGATTGGCATCGAACACTCTATTGTACGGACGTAAGCTTTCGATATCGAAACGTTCGAAGAACTATACCGACGTTTGCTACTCTTCCTCATTTTGTCTTGCGTCTACCGTCCACTTCCTACGCGAGCTGCACTATTGGCAGAAGCGCAGAGGTAGATGCCCCTAGCGCCCAGATCGCGTGCTCTATTCGGAGGTGGGGCCGCTTTGTAGAATACGATATTGGTGTGCAGCTTCACTGTGTGCCGGCTTGCACGCCGTCATTCCCCATAAATGCGTCGACAACCGCACCTCAGCACATCGCTCTATTCGGCCGTGGCCGACCCACGCAAATGGATACAGCATGTACCTGGAGACGGATAAGGAACACAGACCGTCGGCATCCATCTCATAGGAAACATCGCTGGATCAGCGCGTCTAGCTGGGTCTGCGTGTACGGCGTTTCGTCCAGCTCGTTTGCGCGGGTGTCAAGTGGGTCGCGCGTGTTAGCTGACGTTCCTTTTTGACTCTGAATGGTACGGTCGAGAATAAATCAATGTATATAGTGCGCATTTCTATGTGAGGTGTATGACTAGAGTAACGATCGCTTTCCTTTTATTGCGGGTGGTGCGCGCTTGCGCATCTAGATCGTGAAAGGGCCCCGCAAATCGCGTTTCGAAAGGGCGCCCTCGTTCCGGCGGAACTAAGAGAAACAATGGCGGCTCAGGACTCAAAGCGGCGCGTTGCGCTGATCACCGGCGTGACCGGGCAGGACGGCGCGTATCTCGCCGAATATCTGCTCGGTCTCGGCTACACCGTGCACGGGATCAAGCGGCGGTCGTCCTCGTTCAACACCGCGCGCGTCGACCATCTCTACCAGGATCCGCATGCCGGCAACGTGCCGTTCCTGATGCACTATGGCGACATGACGGATTCGACCAATCTGATCCGCCTGGTGCAGCAGATCCGGCCGACCGAGATCTACAACCTCGCCGCCCAGAGCCACGTCCAGGTCAGTTTCGAGAGCCCGGAATACACCGCCAACGCCGACGCGATCGGCGTGCTGCGGCTCTTGGAGGCGATTCGCATCCTCGGCATGGAAAAGGAAACGCGGTTCTACCAGGCTTCGACCTCGGAGCTTTACGGGCTCGTGCAGGAGGTGCCGCAAAAGGAGACCACGCCGTTCTATCCGCGCTCGCCCTATGGCGTCGCCAAGCTCTACGGCTACTGGATCACGGTGAACTACCGTGAGGCCTATGGCATGTTCGCCAGCAACGGCATCCTGTTCAACCATGAGAGCCCGATCCGCGGCGAGACCTTCGTGACGCGCAAGATCACCCGCGCCGTTGCCCGAATCGAGGTCGGCCTCGAGAACAAGCTCTATCTCGGCAATCTCGACGCCAAGCGCGACTGGGGCCACGCCCGCGACTATGTCGAGGGCATGCACAGGATCCTGCAAGTCGACGAGCCCGGCGACTTCGTGCTCGCGACCGGCGAGACGCGGTCGGTCCGCGAGTTCGTCGAGCTGGCGTTTGCCGAGGTCGGCCGCAGCATCGAATGGCGCGGCAAGGGCGTCGAGGAGGTCGGTGTCGACAAGGCGTCCGGCAACACCCTGGTGCAGATCGATCCGACCTATTTCCGCCCGACCGAGGTCGATCTTCTGATCGGCGACGCCAGCAAGGCGCGCGCCAAGCTCGGCTGGACGCCGAAGACGCCGTTCGCGCAGCTGGTGAAGGAAATGGTCGCCAGCGATCTCGTCGAGGCCAGGCAGGACGCGGCCAATGGCAAGCACGGCGTTTGAGCTGAAGGGCAAGACGGTCTTCGTTGCCGGCCATCGCGGCATGGTCGGCTCGGCGCTGATGCGCCGGCTGGCGCGCGAGGAGGCCGATCTCCTGACGGTGTCGCGCAGCGAGGTCGATTTGCGCGACCAAGCCGCGGTCAACGCCTGGTTTGCCGCCAAGCGGCCGCAGGCCGTGTTCCTCGCTGCCGCCAAGGTCGGCGGCATCGTCGCCAACAACACGCTGCGGGCTGAATTTCTCTACGACAATCTGGCGATCTCGAGCAACGTGATCCAGGCGGCGCACGCCAATGGCTGCGAGAAGCTGATGTTCTTCGGCTCGTCCTGCATCTATCCGCGCCTGGCGCCGCAGCCGCTGCGCGAGGATTCGATGCTGACCGGCCCGCTGGAGCCGACCAACGAGCCCTATGCCATCGCCAAGATCGCCGGCATCAAGATGGCCGAGGCCTATCGCAGCCAGTACGGCGCCGATTTCATCAGCGTGATGCCGACCAATCTCTACGGCCCCGGCGACAATTATCACCCCGAATACAGCCACGTCGTCGCCGCGCTGATCCGCCGCTTCCACGAGGCCAAGGTTTCGGGCGCCGGCAACGTCGCGGTGTGGGGCACCGGCACGCCGCGCCGCGAATTCCTCTATGTCGACGATCTCGCCGACGCCTGCATCCATCTGATGAAGACCTATTCATCGCCCGAACTGGTCAATATCGGCACCGGCGAGGACATCACCATCGCCGAGTTCGCACTCATGGTCGCGGCCGCCGTCGGTTTTCGCGGTGAGATCAGCTTCGACACGTCGCGCCCGGACGGCACGCCGCGCAAGCTGCTCGACATCAGTCGTCTGGCCAGGCTCGGCTGGCATGCCCAGACCGCGCTGGAAGATGGCATTCAGCTAGCGTATCGGGCATATCTCGCCGACAGCAAATGGACGGCACTGCTTGTCCCCGACAAGTGGCGTAAGCAGGCCCATCCGAGGATCCGTACACGGGTATCACCTAGCTGGCCCCGTCGCTCGCGTAACGATTAACTTTGCCGCGCGTTGCCCAACGCTCTTCGTCAGCAGCGCTCGGTTGGACGTTCGATTCATCCAAGTGACACGCACATCCCAGCTACGGTTCAGCGAGCCAACTCGCAGGAACAGAGGAATGGTTGTGATCGAGAGTGCCGTTTTACTGCTATCAGGTTGAGATCTGATCGACTCTCAGCCTTGAACGCCGGCGCCGCAGCCGATCATTGGCTCGAAACGTGCCGGTGTCCTTTTCCTCTCGATCGGCGGCCTAGCGAGGTTCGGCCATAACCATCCGCGCCGACAGCGTGACGATGCACATGAGCGCGCCTAACATGCCGAACGCAAAAGGCAAGCCGGTCATGTGTGCGACGAGCCCGATGCTGGCGGGACCCATCAGTATACCGGCGTAGCCAGCTGTCGTGATGACCGCGATTGCAACGCCCACCGGCATCACCTTCTGTTTGCCGGCGCGGCGACACAGCACAGGTACAACATTTGAAATACCCAATCCAATAAGCAGGAACCCCGCCATGGCAATCACCGCAACCGGCGCGGCGACCACAGCCAGGAAGCCTATCATGATTGGTAGAGTTCCGAGCATCAATGTGGCACGGTCGCCGATTCGCTCCACTACGGCATCTCCGCCGAGACGTCCCGCAGTCATCGCGATGGCGAAGAGCATACAGCCAAGACCTCCATGCGCCTCAGCGAGAAGATCTTGCCCAACGAGAAGCAAAGCGCTCCAATCAAGCATTGCACCTTCGACAAGAAACGTAATAGCCGCGAGCGCAGCTATTAGCACCACACTGCGATGGGGCAAGACAAACACTGGCCCCTGCTGCCTTACACTCGTCGCGGTCAACCGCGGCCAGGCCGACACAATCGCGATCATCATAAACATCGAACAGACTAACGTTGAAAAAAGCGGACCAAGCTGAAGCGAAAGGAACAAAGTCACGGCAGCAGAGCCGGTGAATTCGCCGATGCTGTAATGGGCATGGAAGCCGGACATCAATGGACGGCCGGTGGCGCGCTCCAGTTCAATCGCATAGATGTTCATGGCTACATCGATCGCCCCCAGTGAAACGCCGAACGCAAACAGCGTGGCACCGAGCGCAAGAGGTGTTCCGGCGATAGCAAGCCACGGCAGGATAAGCGCGAGGCCGAGTCCACCGACGAAGATAATGGGCTTGCTGCCGTACCGCGCATTCGACACGCTGGTCAAAAGCATAGCGAGAACGGATCCCATTCCGAGACAGAGCAGCAGAAGACCGAGCATGCGGTCATCTACCGCGAGCCGCTCCTTGGCGAGCGGCACCAAAGGCGCCCACGCCGCGAGGCCAAATCCGGCAACAAAAAACGCAAGCCGCGTCCCAAGCAGGCCGGCTGCCCAATTGGCAGATGGTATCACAGGCACTCCTGAGAGAACGGGCTGGTGAGCGCGGCGCCCCTCATCCTGTGTGCGCCGCCTGCAAGCGGTCCGATGATGGCCTCACGTTGGCATTTTTCATCCCTGCAAATGCGATGCCATCGCAAAAGCTCGAGCCACTCCCGGAGTGGCAAGCGTCAACGCGGAATGATCGTCAAGCCCGGACACCGGTTTGGCCTATCTTTCTCGGATAGCTAGCCGTACGAAGGACACTAGTCTTTGCTTGTTCCGACGGTTAGAGGCGCAACAGCTCGAGTTGCCTTTGTCGCAAAGCGCACAAAGCCGACGGCACCCGGACCTTGCGTTTACTTCGAGAAGAACACCACAGCTCGCGTGAACACGGCCGTCAGCTCCCCGGCAGCATTTGCTGTCAATCTGGAAGCTCTCACAAAACGCAAAGGCGCTGCGCTACGCCTGAGCTCAATACAACGAACATTCATGGAGGACCGGAGCTGACCGCGGGGAACTTCTACGCTATACCGGGGCATCGGATCGCGGCAGATCATCCGAACGTGACGGAAAATCAGAGCTGCGATTCCAAATTCCCGGTGTCGGAGCGCTGGGTTGTGATGGAGCAATCAACCAAATCCTCCCTGCCATTTATGTTGGCGCCAGAAGGGCAGCATCGGCATCGCGTGCAGTCATCAATTACCTTTGCTATCTGGTTAGGTCCAGGAAGCGCGCGTTCGATAGCGAGCTGGTCGCCGGCATCCCTCAAGCGCTTATATCCGCGGAGCGCCGCGACTGTCGTTCTGACCAGGTCGGACTGTGCGTGGTAACGAATGAGTATAGCAAGCAAAAATCGATCAGTATTGTCGCCGTCATCACGCTGTAAGCCCAGCCGTTCTGCACGAGATCGAGCTCGATCAACACCCGTGACAGACCGAATCCCACGATCCAAGCATCAAAGCTCATGCAAATGCGTCGAAACATCTCCGGATCAAGCCGCCGAATGACGTAGGATCCCAGCGGGATGCCGAGCAAAACACTGGGTATAAAGGCATAAAGCAGGCTGCCGCTTTCGGAAATGAAAAGGCCGAGCTTGTAGTAGACAAAGGCAGTTGCGCTCGATTCCACTACGCGAACCAGGGCAAGACCGGCGCGAAATTCGTTTTTGACGAGGCCCTGGTTGTTAAACAGCATGGCCAAAGGCGGGCCGGAGATAGTCGTCACCGAATAGAGGATGCCCAGCATCGACCCGAATGGCAGACCGATCAGCCAGCTCGCTTCGATAGGGCGGCGCCAGCCCGCGGCTTGCAACAAGATCAGGGGCAAAATGATCGTGTACGTGGCGAATTTGATCCAGCCCGGCTGCAGTGAGGCCAACGCATAGCCCCCGAGCGCAATGCCTGGCAAGAGCCCAAGCAAGATGGGAAACACTCGTCTCCAAACCGCCGGCACACCCTTCAGATTGATGAAGAGGACGTAAACGTTGACGAAGACTTCGATGATAACAATGGCCGGGTTGAGAATGCGATTGGGGTAGAAAACCAGCGCAAGGGGTACAGTGAGCGACGAAAAACCGTAGCCAATGGCTCCATTTACAAAGGCCGCAAAACAAGTTGTTGCGGCCAAAAATAGCATAGCACCATCAAACTCAGGCATTTACTTAACCTTCCTAGTCCGGAGCGCGTCCGATCACACGTCAGCGAATCAGACGTGGACATTGGTCATCAGGATTGCGGCAGATTCCGCCCTCGCTTCGCAGCTCCGGCGACCTTCACATTGGTTTTTGGCCGTGGCCAAGCGCGCTAGTTTCTCTTATTATCGACTTCGGTTGTATGAAGCTGCGTTGTACTTCCCCTACCCGACCGCGATCACTCAGCTAATACGTGTCAGTCTATTTTTCGGCTTGTCGATCGCTGGTTTTCGTATCGAAGCCATGACTGCGGCGGTCGTAGATGCGAGGGGCTCCTGACGACCAGTTCCGAACGGTCCCCAGTGGACTTGAACTGTCGGCAACTAAACCCTAAGGTCGTTGCAACCCAGAGGTCGTCGTTTTCAACTAGCAATGCGAGGCGCTCAGACGGGAGTAAAGCAATTCGCTCCAGAGACGTTGGGATAATAGCAACATCACCTTTTCAGCGTTGACAAGTTCTTCGCCGGCCGCCTGACGCTCGCCAAGCTGGGCAGCATGTGGCGACGATCTCGTTACGCGAAAAGCATGAGGCCGTCCCAGGCTCTATCGCTGACCACACCGGCATCATGAAGCGGCCGCATTTTTGGCAGTGTGCAGCCCTTCTCCTCGGGCAAACGATGGGTCAAAACAGGCGCAGCAGTTGGACATCATCCTTGTACCCTCGTGAATTTCGAGTCGATAAAATCACCGCGGTCGGCGAACAACGCCCTATCCGGAGCAGCAATCGAGCGAACGCGGATTGATTAGTCGTTACTATTTGGCCAGCTGGACATCAGCAGCGCCGGTGAGTTCAACCTCTGTGCCGTTCTTCCCGTGACCGGCGCTCGCGTCGGCTCGGTGATCGGACGCGATTGCGACATAGACCGCCGGCAGCACGAAGAGAGTGAAGAGCGTGCCGATAGACATGCCAGCGACGAGCACCAGCCCGATCGAAAAGCGACTCGCGGCGCCAGCTCCCGTTGCGGTCAACAAGGGTATGAGGCCCGTGACCATCGCCGCCGTCGTCATCAAGATTGGACGCAACCGGACGCGCGCCGCCATCTCTATAGCCGAGCGACGGTCAAGTCGCTCCTTGAGCTGCAGTTCATTGGCGAACTCAACCATCAAGATGCCATGCTTGGAAATCAACCCGACCAGCGTTAGCAGTCCGACCTGGGTGTAGATGTTGATCGTCGCCCAGCCCAAAAATAGCGGTATCAGGGCGCCGACGATTGCCATCGGCACGCTGATCATAATAACGAGGGGATCGCGCAGACTTTCGAACTGCGCCGCAAGCACCAAGAATATGACGATAAGGGCAAACGCGAAGGTAATGGCCAGTTGGTTACCCTCGTGCACATATTGCCGGGCGTCGGCAAGGAAGTCGTGGCTGAAGCCTGCGGGCAGTTTCTTTGCCTGCGCTTCCAGGAAGTCCACGGCCTGACCGATCGTAACGCCGGGCATCGGCACGGCTTGAAAGGTCGCGCAGTTGAGCTGGTTGTAGTGCGTGAGTGCGTTCGGATCAGTCGCAGTCTCCACCGAGACTACGGTAGACAGCGGAAGCATCGAACCTTTCGCGGTCTTCACATAATAGTTTCCGATCGCTTCCGGGGCCAGGCGTTGCTCGCGGGGCACCTGCGGAATCACTTGGTACGAACGGCCTTGCAGATTGAAGTGATTGACGTAGTTTCCGCCAAGTAGGGTGGCGAGCGCATTACCAATATTCTGCATGGTGATGCCAAGATCGTTGGCCTTCGATCGATCGACCTTGATTCGTACCACGGGCTGATTGAACTCGAGGTCAGAATCGCTGACCATGAACAGACCGCTTTTGCGCGCGGCATCCTTCAGGTTCGACATCTGCTCATAGACGGATTGGAAACCTAGCGTCGAATTGATCACCATCTGCACTGGTAGCCCGTCCGTGCCTCCCGGAAGCGAAGGCAGGCTAAACGCAAATGCGTTAATACCTTCGATTTTGGACAGCTCGACCTGGACAAGGGACTTTAGCGCGATCGATGACCGCTTGCGCTCATCCCAAGGCTTGAGCAACATGCCGGCCATCCCTCCCCGCGAGCCGCTAGTGCCGTTGAGCACGAAGCTCAAATCGGTCTCGGGAAACTTCTGAAACGCCTTTTCGAGCTTGGCGCCGTAATAGTTGAGGTAGTCGATGTTGGCGTATTTCGGCGCTTTGGTTAGCGCGAATACAATCCCTTGATCTTCCTCCGGCGCGAGTTCCTTGGAAGTGTGCATATAGAGAAAACCGACGAGACCCAGCATGGTCAGGGCGAACAGCCCGGTAATCGGACGATAGTCGAGCGAGCGGTCGAGCTTGCGTCCGTACCAGCGTGTCGTGGCGCCAAACACGCGGTTCACAACTCTTGCAAACCGCCCCTCCTCAGCGCTCTTCAGGCAGACCGAGCACATCATCGGCGACAGCGTCAAAGCGATCACGCCCGACACGATCACCGCCCCCGCCAGCGTAAACGCGAACTCGCGGAACAGCGCGCCGGTGACGCCCCCGAGAAAACCGATGGGCGCGTATACGGCGGCCAACGTAATCGTCATGGAGACGACGGGGCCCACGATCTCGCGCGCGCCTCTCGCAGCAGCCTGGAGGGGCGGCGCACCTTCTTCCAGATGGCGATGAACGTTCTCCACCACGACGATCGCGTCGTCGACCACGAGACCGATCGCGAGTACCATCGCAAGGAGGGTAAGGAGATTGAATGAGAATCCCAGCGCCAGCATCATGCTGCAGACACCGATGAGCGACAACGGAATGGTAACGACGGGAATGATGACCGACCGCAGCGAGGCCAGGAATAGAAAGATGACCACCACCACTATCACGACGGCCTCAATGAGCGTCTTCTCCACTTCATCGATCGACGATTGAATGAATTTGGTGGAATCGTAGGCCACTTTCATCTTCAGTGCCGGCGGCAGGTTGCGTTCCATTTCTGGAAACAGCGCCCGAACACCTCGCACTATGTTTAGCGGATTGCCCTGCGGGCTCGCCTGGACACCGATGAAGACCGCGTGCTCGCCGTTCATGGAGACGCTGACGTCTGTGGTCTGCGCGGCAAGCTCGACTGCCGCAATGTCCTCCATGCGTACAAAGCCGCCGTCATTCGCTTTGACGACCATGCGCTTGAAGTCATCGACACTCCGCAGGTCGGTGTTTGTCGTGACGTCGGAGATAGTGAAATAGCCCTTGGTCTGACCGGACGCGGCCTGGAAGTTGTTGGCAGCGATTGCAGCCGAAACATCTGCCGGCGACACGCCGTGCCCCGCCATTTTCGCAGCATCGAGCCATAGCCGCATCGCAAAACTTTGGCTGCCCAGGATGTCAGCCGCCGCAACGCCGTCGACGGTCGACAAAACCGGTTGCACGACGCGCGAGAGATAGTCCGAGATCGCGCTGGCCGTCAGTTCCTCGCTGGAGAAGGCGATGTACATGACAGCGGTAGCCTGACCGCTTGACTTAGTGACGATCGGATCGTTCGATTCTTTCGGGATTAACGATTTGACTGAATTGACCTTAGACAGCACCTCGGTGAGTGCCTCGTTGGGATCGAAATTGAGCTTGATGTAGACTTGGATCGTCGACGCACCGAGCACAGATGAGGAAGTGACATAGTCGACGCCCTCTGCGGAAGCGACCGCCTGCTCCAGAGGAGTGGTGATGAACCCCTGGATCATGTCGGCGGAGGCGCCAGGATAGGAGGTCGTGATATTGACGACCGTGTTAGACAGTTTGGGATACTGCCGGATTGGCAGAACAGCGGCCGCGCGAAGGCCGATCAGCAAGATCAGTAGACTGACGACGATAGATAAAACCGGACGCTTGATGAAAAGCTCTGTAAATGTCATCTCGACTCGCATTCAAAGAGGGTGACGCAAACTCGCTAGCGAGTCGCGCGACAGCCATCGTTATTAAAGCGGCAACTGCGGCCAGGCCCCTGCTATAAGCGAAACTGAAGTGGCCGCTCTAAAGACTCGTATGTTCCCAAGCAGAGGCTCAGCCTTCCGCTTCTTCCATTCTCGCTGCTTATGATGAACGCCGACCCCGCTTGGCTGAGTGCGATCTCGAATAGGGAGCGCCTTCGCAAGATAAGACCCAAGTCCTTTTTGCGCGTAATCAGCCTGAGGTCCGCCTCAGGATGTGGAGGTGGGCTCACGTGCTTCCATTTACTCGTGCTCAAGTCTGAATGGAGCGCAAAACCGTCTAGGTGAATCGCGTCAGTTCAAGGCTTCGACCCGTTCGATCGAATGATTCAGCTTTGAAATCGAAAGTATGGACAACCTGGCAGATGCTCAACTCTACAAAGGTAAGCGGGTGATATCGCATGGGCTACAAAGCCTATACCAAGGTTTGTTCTCGGTCCGACTCAAACTTCCACAGTATTCCCCCAGGCGGGTCGGGCGACGGTCCCGTCTTGTACGCGGCCTCGTGCCACTCAAGCTTCTTCTTGGGCTTTCTCATCATCCTTAGGTCGGCTCGGAAGCGATCGACTGCGCCACTCGTTTTGCTCGAGGCGGGATGCAAATCTCATCTCGAAGGACCTAATCCGCCCACACGATCGGGTTGTAAAAGCCGACATGCACAGAATTGACTCAGAGAGTCCGCGTGCAGGCGATATGCTCACGCATCATTGAGAGCTTTGCGCTGGACGGCAATGAATGTGGCGACATTTATGTTGGCCAGCGTACGGGTGACGAGATGTTCTACGCCGGCAAGGTCGACCACGGCTTCGACAAGGCCTCGGCCACCGATCTCCACAAACTACTGACGCCGCTGATCCGCAAGACCCAGGCCCACACCAAACGCATCGAGCATGAGGCGATCTAGGTTGCGCCGAAGCTGTTCGTCGAAATCGAGTAATCTTGTCAACTGCCGAAGGTAAGGGGCGACATTCAGCTCTTTCATGGTGTCGGGGAGGATCCATCATTACCTCACCGCGCTGCAGCTTCTGCAATGATACCCGCTGGCTCCGGGAGGTGAATCCGGCTCAGCCATACAAAGACCACACGCCTGCATGCGCTTCGCACTGTCAGGATGCCGCGTCCGGTCTGTTGCAAACCCGACGATCACGGCTTTGTCCCGCCCTCGCCGCAAGAATTCAAGCCGGATCTGTATCGGCGCTAGGGCGCCTACTCATAATTCGCCGTGTTCGCTTTACCACTAAAACCAGTCATCGCCGGGCGACCAGGGCATGTCGGTGATGGGCGATGAGGCGACATCGCGAGCTATTTTTGATTTTGACGCGACGAACTTCTACGAATTTCTTTAAACATGCGTATTCAGATTGGTACGTTGCTTGCTTTGTTCAGGACCTCATCATCCACGATTATCTTCTGAGCGGACCTGCGTCGCTGCAAATGCAAAGTCAGCCCGGAGATCGCCGTGCGGCGAAACTATGGAACCGATGTAGACCGGGGTGTCGGTCTAAATAGCAGACTGCAGCGCAAAGGTGGCGATGCTGAACTGCCAGTCGAGGGGAGCCGTTGCAAAGGCCGTCGTGACTTCTGGTAAGTCCATCGTTGTACACGATAACGCCATTGACCCCGTCATTTCACGCGCACGACCTCATTAAACTTCACGTCTGATTCTGATCTAGAATGATGAGGTAGAACATGCAAAGGCGTGGCGCGGTGGTCGACCAGCCACTGAAATGAAATCAGGTCGTTCTTTAGTGCGTCAGAAGGGACCTGATTCGTTCTCACGATGAACCGTAGTTTGCTTCCGGAGCGTAGCTGAGGAGATTGGGGCGCAATGACGTGTATTGTTGGACTGGTTAATAAAGGCACTGTTTACATCGGTGGCGATAGCGCCGGTTTGGACTCGAACTACTCTCTCGTCGTCCGCAACGACAGGAAGGTATTCCGGAGCGGTGATTTCGTCATGGGCTTTACCAGCTCATTCCGGATGGGACAGCTTTTGGCGTTTGGCTTCCATCCTAACAGGCCGCGCGTGGGTGTCGATGTGATGACTTACATGGTCACCGACTTCATCGACGCCGTGAGAGCTCGAATGAAGTATGGCGGCTTTGCTAGGACGAGGGATTCTGCTGAATACGGCGGGACGTTCCTTGTCGGCTACGCCGCCCGGCTGTTCCATATCTCGGACGATTACCAGGTTGGAGAATCGGTCCATGGGTTCGATGCGTGCGGATGCGGTAATGCGATAGCGCTCGGCTCGCTGAGATCAACACGCGACTGGAATGACCCCAAAGCACGCCTCCTTGAAGCTTTGGGCGCCGCCGAGACGTTCAGCGCGGGTGTCCGCGGGCCGTTCTATTTAGAGCATACGGATTGCACAAATAATTGAACGATCCTTATCGTCCTCAGTCTATCCGACGACGTCATACGTGCCAGCCTGAACCTGTGTGCAGTTGAATTTGCTTGAGTGAAGGTGTTCCTGGGCAGTCATTCAGTTTAATTGCGGGTGATCTCCGCATTGTTGGACCGACCTGCATCTTAGCCAGAAAGTCCCTTGAGCATCGAAGTCCATGTGTTCGACTCAAAGTCGTGTCTTTGTCTCATCGTCCATGAGGGACAGTTACCGTCATCAGACCTTGTTCGGAGCAGGGCCCATTACGGCACCGGCTGGGGCTCGAAATGAGACGTTTTCACAAATCCGATATATGCCGTGATGACCACCATGAACAGCATCGCCGCGCGGCTGTGCGGTAAGCAGATCCGCGTAACCGCGGCGACCTTCGCTGTACCGGAGCCAAACCGGAAAACATAAGTGATAAGGAGAGCAGCCCGAACCAAGGCGACCTTACCTGGGTTTGCATATGGTTCCGTGTCCGTCTTTTATCGTTAATTCGCCGTAGCAAGCAATGTGATACTTGCGTCCCACAATAGGCATCTCGTCTGCTTGAGAGAATGAAGGCACGTTAATCGAGAGCTTCTTTACGAGAACTTCCTCGTATCCACCATCTCTCTCCAAGATCACGCGCCATTTCCACTCCCCGCCCGGGCTTTCGTCTGCCATTGTGTTGTAGCGGAGTCGGATCAAATTGCTCATCGAGAGTACCTGAAGACCATGTCCGATACGAGAGATAGAGAAAATCTATCGCCATCGCCGAATGAGAGGCGAGCGGCTTGCCCAACCGAGAACGCCTCGCCGATGCCAGCTTGCTCTTCCTTGAAGCAGTTCAAAACTTAACTGCTCAAAGATCTTTCTCCAAGACATACGAACGTTTGCGCGATAGATCGCTCAGGATCATGCAAGCTCGGCCCCACATCGTGATAGTTCCTTTTGTGAAGAGAAGGAACGCGGTCCGCGTCACTGCTCTTAGCGGCCCAAGCGGCCTAAACAGATCTCGGATTGTGAAACCGATTTGAGGGGTTATGGCGAAATCCTCAAAGCTTGTCGTTGCGAAGAACGGTCGTGCGCTTCTTGTCAGACGCCGTCGCGACGGGCTCTGGATGTTTCCGGGCGGCCGCAAGCGTGCCGGTGAGAGTGACAGGGCGTGCCTTCGTCGAGAGGTTGCGGAAGAACTTCCGAAAATCAAACTCGGACCGTTGAAGCTCTGGAAGGAAGTGAAGGGCACGAACCGCCGATCTGGGCGCAAGATGAGCGATGCTGTTTTCGTGGCTAAGAAAGCGTCCGGCCAATTGAAGATTGGTGACACAAAGGAGATCGACAAGGCGGTCTGGCGCAAGCCGCGACGGATCAGGCTAACGCCGACGTCCCGCTACATTCGGGACAAGCTGTTTCCCAAGTGAACAATAGCCGGTTACTTGCACGTTGATTTCCGCTCAAGGCAACAAACTTCGCCGCATCGCATATTGGCTCTTACCATCGGACGGTATAGCGCGACGATCTGGGTCGGAAGAGCGCGGCGATCAGGATGGCGAGTCAGTGTCGCGGCGCGATGATGATCGCCGCGATGATTGTCGCGCGCAAGAGTTTTGTTTGCTTTGATTGTCGCGGAGCGTCAATCAAGCGAGCGTTTTTTGTGTCGCGTGCTCCGGTGGCCGCCCTGGACCACGCTTTCGCTCGAGGGCAGTCCGCCTGCGATAGCTCTCGACGTTCATCTCGACGATGGTGGCGTGGTGAACAAGGCGATCGATCGCCGCGAGGGTCATAGCTGGGTCCGGAAAGACCTTGTTCCATTCTCCAAAGGGCTGATTGGCGGTGATCAGCAAAGAGCGTCGCTCGTAGCGTGCGCTGATGAGCTCGAACAGCACACTGGTCTCGGCCTGGTCCTTGGTGACATAGGCAAGATCGTCAAGGATAACGAGATCGAAGCGATCGAGGCGGTTGATGGCACCCTCGAGGTTGAGTTCGCGGCGCGCCACCTGGAGCTTCTGCACGAGATCGGTGGTGCGGGTGAAGAGGACGCGCCATCCGTTCTCGATGAGAGCCAAGCCGATTGCTGCTGCCAAGTGACTCTTGCCGCCACCGGGCGGACCAAACAGCAGCAGATTGGCGCCCTTGTTCAACCAGCCGTCGCCGGCGGCGAGCGCGGTCATTTGCGCCTTGGAGATCATCGGTACGGCTTCGAAGTCGAAGCTGTCAAAGGTCTTTCCGGTGGGCAGCCGCGCCTCGACGAGATGGCGCTCGATGCGGCGACGGCTGCGTTCAGCGATCTCGTGCTCTGCAATGGTGGCGAGGAAGCGCGCCGCCGGCCAGCCTTCCTTATCGGACTGCTCGGCAAATTGCGGCCACAGCACCTTGATGGCGGGCAGCCGCAGCTCGTTGAGCAACAGATTGAGGCGCGCGGTGTCGACTACGTTGGTTGTGCTCATGCGGCACCTCCGATCTCGGCAGTACCGATGAGGCATTCATAGGTGGCGAGCGGTGCGAGGCGCACCACGACGTTCGGCATCTGGGCGGGATCCGGGGCGAAGTGAGTACGTAGCCGGTTGAGGTCGGGCAGCCGGCCGTCGTTCAGGTCGGCCGTGAGCTGATCGGCGAGTTCGGCCTCGCAACCGCGCTCATGGGCGAGTGCGAGGAGATCGACCATGATCCGGCAGGCCTTCTTGTCCGGTAAGCGTTTGCGCAAGACGTCGAAGGCTCGGCGGTAAGCTTCCCGGGGGAACAGCTGGTCGCGGTAGACCAGGTTGAGGAGCGCCATCGGCTTGCGCCGCAAGGAATGGATCACGTGCCGATAATCGACGACCTGATCGTGCTTGCCATTGGGATGCGGCCGCCCGCGCGGCAAGGTGAGGAGATGCGTGCCGCCGACAAACACGTCGAGGTGATCGTCATACAGGCGCACCCGCAGCCGATGGCCGATCAAGCGCGACGGCACCGTGTAGAACACCTTGCGCAAGGTGAAGCCGCCGGACGATGTCACGTGGACGATCACCTCTTCATAGTCCGACGTGCGGCGGTCCGGCAGATCCTGAAGTGCGGTACGTTCGCTGTCGATCCGCTTGGCGTTGCGGGCATTGCGGCGGCTGACGATCTCATCGATGAAGCCACGATAGGCAGCGAGATCGTCGAAGTCGGCGGTGCCACGCAGCAACAGCGCGTCGCCGACCGCCCGCTTGAGATGGCCATGCGAACTCTCGATCGCCCCGTTCTCGTGGGCGATGCCACGATTGTTGCGGGAGGGGCGCATGCCGTAATGGGCACAGAGGTCTTCGTATCGCCGCGTCAGATCGTCTTTGGCGTCGCGGTCGAGATTGCAAAAGGCGGCCGACAGGCTGTCGGTGCGATGCTCCCGTGGCGCTCCACCGAGTGACCACAAGGCATTCTGCAGGCCTTCGGCCAGAGCGATGAAGCTCTCACCGCCGAGCACGACATGGGCGTGCTCAAACCCGGAATAGGCCAGCCGGAAGTGATAGAGACGATGGTCGAGCGGCACGCCCGCGATCGTGACACCCAATTCGCCCATGTCGGTGAAGTCGGACAGGCCGCGCTGACCGGGTTCGTGGGTCTGCCGGAAGATGACCTCCTGCTCCTCGCCGTGGATCGCCCGCCAGGCCCGGATCCGGCGCTCCAGCGTGCGACGGATGCCGGCGCCGAGCTCAGGATGGCGTCGGAGCAACTCCTCGAAGATCGTGACCGGCCGCACACCGGGGGCGGCCTTCAGCATCGGCACGATCTCTGTCTCAAATACGCGGGCCAAGGGATCTGGCCGGCGACGGCCGCGAGGAGCCTTCTTCTGCGACGGAAGGCGTCGATCCTGCTCGATCCGGTAAGCGGTCGAGGTGCTGAACGACGCCTTGGCGGCGGCCACGGGCGGGCTATCGGTCTGACGGTACTTCATGTAGAGCCTCATTTGGTGATCGGTAATGTGTCGGCCTGGCACGCGAGTGATTCCTCTTGGCGGAAGAACCACTTGCATAACCAGCCGGCCGCGATCACCAGTCGGCGCGGTCCGCTGTGGATCGCGCCGACGCCGGGCTCGTAACTCCGGTCGGGCTACGCCCTCCCTGCGTCACGAGCCCGGCGTAGCCCTCTCATCATGGTCGACGCTCCACTTCCATCCTGTTCGCCGCGCGGCAGGACGGGATTACCTTCTATCTCTTTGTGAACTTGATCTCGATGCGCGACGAGACTCGCTCTTAGAGCTCGGTCATAGGGCCGCAGGCCCGACCAGGCGTGCGCCAGGGCGCATCGCCTTAAAGAGAAATGGCACCCGCAGGAGCGTGAGCATAGCGACGCCGAAGGCGGCACGCGGGACCGAGTGCAGCGACGAGACCGGTTAAAAGGGCACCCGGGAACGGGGCAGTGATAGCGACGCCGGCATACTTCATGACGGCGGGCCCCTTTCCCGCGTGCCCCCGGCGAGGAGCACCGAAGCTCTGGCGCGAGGGATCGAAGCCGCACGGCCGAGACGCTGCGCGGCTCGGTTCACGAGAGCCCGGTGCGGCTCCGGCCGCACGCGCAGACACTGAAAGACCTGAGTGCACGTGATGCAGGCAACCCTGCGAGAACCGCCTGGCATTTTTCACAGTGGTCTCAGAACGGGGAAAACGTTGTCCCTCTGCTGACTGGGAATCCCAGCCTTGTGCTAGCAGCCGGAACAAACGAGCGGTTACAGGATTCGTCTTATTCGGAGTCTACTTCAATGCTGATGACCATTGAGCGAAGGCCGGCGATACGGACGCTGCGGGGATGGGCTATCGACGTGCTCCAGGAAGCGGGCGCCATCCGCGAGTGCGAGGAGCACGGTTGGATGCAGGACCGCGCCGATCCGCATGCACGAGAGCGCGCCTTCGATATCGCGCGTCTTCACCCGCCAGCAGACGTCTCCCCTCAGGCAGCGGAGGCCGCGGTTCGCGACGTGCTGGACTCGATTGGTGATACCTGCCCAGAATGCCCCTCTGACGAGGAGGACTGGCGCTAAGCTTCGACGCCAGCCCGTCTCCGACCTCAGCGGCCGAGCCGTTTCTCCACGCGCTTGCGCGCGTTGCCGACCTTTTTGACAGCCTTCTTCACCGCCGGCGCCGACTTTCGTGTCTTCTTCGCCTCGTACTGCACTTCGTAGTCCTGCCCGCCGGCCACCCGAGCCCGGTCCTGCTTTCGCCCGCGCGCCGTCTTCGACTTCTTTGCTGCCGCCATGGATACCTCCTGTTCGTGGCGTCGAGGCAACGCAACAAGGATTCCGCGGTTCCGGAACGATTCGAACTGTGCCAATTTGAATCGGCTGTAGCGTGGAGTTCTTCAGTGGCGTTTCAGCGTCAAAAACCGGCGAATATTGGCGTCAAGGCGCCTTTGCCCGGCTTCATCGAGCCGGCCCTGGCCACCTCGATCGAGAAGGTGCCATCCGGAGAGCGCTGGATTCACGAAATCAAGTTCGACGGCTACCGTGTTCAGGTCCATCTGGCCAACGAGACGGCGAAGATCTTCACCCGGCGCGGCCACGATTGGACGCATCGCTTCAAGAAGGTCGCTCACGATGCCTGGCGGATCAAGGCGAGCTCGGCGGTGGTGGACGGCGAGATCGTGGTACCGGCTGCCGACGGTACGACCGATTTCTCGGTCCTGCAGAACGAGCTCAAGGGTAAATCGAAGAGCATCGTGCTCGTCGCGTTCGATCTGCTCTACCTGAACGGCCGAGATATCCGGAAGCTACCGCTCCTTCAGCGCAAAGCCGAACTCAGGAAGATCCTAAGCGGCACCGACATCCAGTTCAGCGAAAGCTTCGAGATAGACGGCCGCGAGATGTTCGCGCACGCCTGCAAGCTCGGCCTCGAAGGCGTCGTCTCGAAGGTCCGGGGCAGCGGCCTATCCAACGGGACGCACGAATGATTGGGTCAAAAAGACCTGCGAACAGCGTGAGACGTTGACCATTGCCGGCTTCGCACTCGATGGGACGAAGTGGGACGGCATCTACGTTGGCCGGCGCAAGGGTGATGATCTGGTCTACGCTGGCAAGGTCGACCACGGCTTCGACAAGGTCTCGGCCGCCGATCTGCAGAGACGGCTTAGACCCCTCATCCGAAAGACCCAGCCTTACACCAAGCGCATCGGTCACAAGGGCATCTGGGTCGAACCCAAGCTTCTGGCCGAGATCGAGTATCGCGCGAAGTCGGCCGAGGGAAAGGTTCGCCACCCATTTTTCCGGGGCCTGCGGGAGGACCTGTGATGGATGCGTTCGATCGCTTCTGGCAGTGGGCGAACAAGCCCCCCGAAAGTCCGCTGACGATTCCGGCCGAGCTGCATCAAGCGGTCATGGAGCTCGCTCCCGAGGACCGAGCGGACCGCACCACGGTGAACCGAGCCGCAGCGCGCGCAACAGCCCCCGAACGATGATCGCTTGACGGCAACCCTTTGGCTTCCCTCGGTGCCGCCGAGCAAGAACTGCCAAGAAACTAACTCCGCGCACGCTGCAGCGCAGCTTCCAATCGCTCCCTCTCCTTATTCCAACGATCGTCTTCGGTTTGCGATCTCTTCGCGAGAGCCTCAACCTCGGCCTGGATGGCGGCAGCCCGCTTCGCGTGCTCCTGCTCCGCCTTGTCCAGCGCAGCCTGCGCCTTGTCGACCGCCTGCTGACGGCGCTCACGTTCTCTCTGCCTGGCGGCCTTCTCCCTCGCCCGTTCACTCTCCCGGCGCCTCTCCTCCCGTTCGTAGGCAAGCGCAGCCTTCCGCTCGGCCGTCTTGTCGACGGGACGTGAGGAAGGCTTCTTCACAATTTGGCCCCTCGATCTGTGCGGGGCGTTCGTCGATCTTCTGTCCCCGCCGAGATCGGAGGGCAGTTCGGCTTGCTCGCTGAAGGATCGGCTGGATCCGACCGGGCGCCTGAGAACGACGCCCGGCTTCTTCATGGCCGCAGCGATGACGTCCGGATCGTCGCTTTCCTTCGCCGCGCCCTGGTGGAAGAGATTGCTGTTGGCGCCCCAGGCTTCGAGGGCCGCTTTCATGGAAGGAGCGGCGATCGCCAGATCGAAGAAGCCCAGCGAAGTCTGAAAGGTCTTCAGTTTTCTCGCCATCGGTCTGATCCGCCCTCCTCAATCGAGCGTCAACGTCGCATGCCACGGAGCCTGCGGAACACGACGCGGCCCCGAAGCGTTCCCTAATCCTTGAAGGACGTCCACGCATTTCGCAACGTGCTCTTAAGGATTGGCCTCGAATGAGCCGGACGTCGACCCTGCCCAAGCGCCTGCAGCCGATGCTCGCTACGCTCACCGACGCGCCGTTCGACGATCCCGGCTGGGTTTTCGAGGACAAGTATGACGGCTTCCGGATGATCGCGAAAATCCGGCGAGGCAAGGTTGCGCTCTACAGCCGCAATGGCAAGATCATCAGCCGCAGCTATATCGAGGTCGCCAAAGCGCTGGAGGGCGTGAAGGGCGATGCCGTGATCGACGGGGAGCTCGTCGCGATCGGAAAGGACGGCGTCTCGCATTTCCAGTTGCTTCAAAACGCGCTGCGCCATGAGGCGAAGCTCCTGTATTGCGCCTTCGACCTCATGTTCGCAGACGGTGAGGACCTGCGTGCGCTGCCGCTCCTCGAGCGCAAGAAGCGGCTCAAGGCCATCCTTCCGCGCCACAAGCTCGTCGCGTTCAGCAACCACCGCAAAGGCAAGGGAACGAAGTTCTTCGCAGATGCGGAGCGGAGACATCTCGAAGGCATCATGGCCAAGCGCGCCGATAGCCCGTACGCGTCCGGACGCCGGACCGCCGACTGGCTGAAGGTGAAGACCGCGCAGCGACAAGAGGTCGTGATCGCCGGCTTCACGGCGCCGAGGCGAACCCGGCCTTTCTTCGGCGCCCTCGTCCTCGCGGTACGCGAAGGGGATGCATGGCGGTACATAGGCCACGTTGGCACCGGCTTCAGCCACCAAGTTCTCGAAGAGCTTCACGGCAGGCTCATGAAGCTCAAAACCGCCAAGTCACCGTTCCCTGCCAAGGTGAAGGATGAGCAGGTCACGACCTGGGTGCGTCCTGCGTTGGTCGCAGAAGTGAAGTTCGCGGAGTGGACCAGCAACGGCGAGCTGCGCCAGCCGGTCTATCTCGGGCTGCGGTCGGACAAAAACGCGAAGAACGTCGTACGCGAAAAGAAGCGGTCGCGAAAATAGCGCCGCCGAGACGAAGCGTAGACCTGTTCAGCCGGCGTCGCGCTCAGATGCCGAAGGCCATGGCGGCAAGGGCGGCAACCCGAGAGCCTTACGTACCGGTCCGAACGACCGCCGGTGAGCGGCGCATGCGCCGAGTCTGGCGAGCGCTTCATAATGAGCCGGCACCGGGTAGCCCTTGTGATCCGCGAAGCCGTAGCCGGGGTGTCGCAGGTCCAGCGCCCGCATGACGGCGTCGCGCTCGACTTTCGCGAGGATGGAGGCGGCCGCGATGCTGGCGGACCTGGCGTCGCCTTTGATGATGGCCTGCTGAGGAATATCGATTTCCTTCAACCGCTTCGCATCGATCAGCAAGTGCTGCGGCGTCAAGCCTAGCCCCCGGACCGCACGCTGCATGGCCTGGATGCCCGCCCAATAGATGTTGATCGCGTCGATCTCCTCGACCTCGACGAACGCCACAGACCAACACTCCGCCTTTTCCTTGATCTCCTTCGCGAGTTCTTCGCGAGCCGCGGCGTCGAGTTTTTTCGAGTCGTCGATTCCGACTATCCGCGTGCCCGGTTTCAGGATCACGGCGCCAGCGGAGACCGGCCCGGCGAGAGGGCTCATTCCGGCCTCATCCACGCCTGCCACGGCATGATGGCCTGTTTCCCACAGAGAGGTCTCGAAGCGGAGCATCTTGCGGAGGCGCTGCCCTTCCGACCTATTTTCGAAGCGGCGTTTGTCGATTGAAGCCAGAATGGCCCGCGCTCCGGCGCGGGTGTCGGCCCGCAAGATCTGCTCGACGCTGGCCTCGAGCGGTCTTTTCTCAACGACATAGCGCTGACGCAATACATCGAGTGAGTACTGGGACATTATGGCCTTCGTGAAGATTGACTGTTGGGGAGCATGTCAGTGAACTTTATGGCGATTGTCTGAAGTAGCTCGCCTCACCGACCGCGCAACGCCCTTTCAAAAGGAACCCGGCCAGCTCTTCCGCGCGGGTTCGGCCTCCATTTCCTCGCCATATTGTCGCTCGCCGGCTCGGTAGAAGGACCCGTGCTCAGTCGCCGTCCCGAGTAGATCGGGGCCGGCATGGCCGCAAACAAGGTAACGGCGGTACGCTTGGGGCTGGGGAGGCAAATCGACAGTCCGGGACTATCAAACCGCTGCTCCCATTTGGCGGATTTTTCTTCCCTCAGTCGTTACCTCAAGAGGCGTTTGCTCTTGCCCGTTCGCGCGCCTCGCGCCGACGTTGACGTCTTTCGCGCCGTCGCTTGGCACGATCCGGCGGGCTGCCGCAGCGGAGGAACAGGCGCCGGCGAGGTCGCACTCGTCTCCAAAACTGGGGGCGCCTCGGCCCTTTCCAAGGCCGTTGGCCGCGCTTCCATCAATTCGAGCAACGCCCGTCCTTTGGACGTGATCTTCCATCCTCCGCTTATCCGTTTGACCAATCCTTGTGAGAAGATGTCGAGATCGGGCACTCTCGCCGCGAGGGCGCCTGGTCCGGTCCGCCCAGTCGCGGCCACTCGTTGCCAGGATGGCCATATCCCTCTTGAGGTCCTCCATCACGGCAAAGCCGTCCGGATAAGCTACCAAATCTTCAGGACGGTGACTTGAAAGTTCACGCCCGCCCCGCGATCAGCGCCACATCGTCGGCGCGTGCGAGAGGGCGTCGCGACCAACCTGTTTGAGACCTTCGGGAGAAATCTCGCCTCTCGTCGCAGCCTCTAGGATTTTCGACGCGACGTGGGTACGTGCCCCGATCTCGCGGTGCGAGACGCTTTCACAGACTTCATCGAGAATCGCGCGCAAAAGCGCGGTGGTTGCCGTGTCGAACATAGCAGCCCCCCAAGGGAAAATCTAATCCTAGCGCGGTTTCGCCCGCTTGGGGATTCAAGCATGTTAAACTTTGCGGACGGTGCACTGCACCCATAGCTGCGTCTCGCCCCCAATGGATCGCCTCTCTCCCAAAACCAAACTGATTAGGCTGAAAGACTACGCTGCCCAAACACTCCCCCCAGGGCAAATCACGCAACTTGATAAACTTCCGCAGTGGCGCGGCCTGCAGCGCGCAAAGTGTCCCCTCTCATTGCGAATCGCGAGGTTGACGGCTCTATGCGCCGTTGGTTCGGCCTCGCGGCTGTCACCTATCTGCCGGTCAGCGCGATAGTCTCACGCGACCTCGTCGAGATGGGATTTACGGTCTGCCAGAGCCTGCGCGGATGACGAAGGAGTGACCGTCTGGCGTGACCGGTGCTTCACGATAGGCTAGGCCGACTTTCGCTGCGGCTTCGCGGCGGGCTTTTTCGCCGCACCCTCCTTGGCCGCTTTCTTGCCGGTGATCGGCATCAGCATTTCCCTCTGCGCAGCGGCCGCCTTGCGCGGCTTCTTGGCCGGCTTCTTCGGCGCCTCAGTCGGGGCCGTCGCCTCTCGTCCGATGCTCTTGCGCAACGCGTCCATCAGGTCCACGACGTTCTCACCTCGAGGACGCGCTTTCGCGGTGATGGGCTTGCCCGCGCGCTTCTGATTGATGAGATCGATGAGGGCGGTTTCGTACTGGTCTTCGAACTTGTTCGGCTCGAAGTGGCCCGCCTTCTGATTGACGATGTGCTTGGCGAGATCAAGCATGTCCTTGGTAACTTTGACATCCTGAATGCCATCGAAATACTCGTCCGCGGAACGGACTTCGTAGGGATAGCGCAGCAGCGTGCCCATCAGCCCCTTATCGAGCGGCTCGAGCGCGATGATATGTTCGCGATTGGTCAGCACCACACGGCCGATTGCGACCTTGTTCATCTCGCGGATGGTTTCCCGAATGACGGCGAACGCATCATGCCCGACTTTACCGTCGGGACGCAGGTAGTAAGGACGAATGAGATATCGCGGATCAATCTCGCTGCGGTCGACGAACTCGTCGATCTCGATCGTTCGCGTCGATTCCAACGCGACGTTCTCAAGCTCCTCCTTGGTCACCTCGATGAAGGTGTCAGTATCGACCTTGTAGCCCTTGACGATGTCTTCGTTGTCGACCTCCTCGCCGGTGTCGGCGTCGACCTTGGCGTACTTGATCCGATGGCCGGTCTTTCGGTTCAGCTGGTTGAAGGAGACTTTTTCGGATTCCGAGGTGGCCGGATAGAGCGCGACCGGACAGGTGACGAGGGAGAGACGCAAGAAGCCTTTCCAGTTGGCGCGGGGGGCCATCGCGGGAACTCCATTACTGATGCCGGATTCAAGACGAACCAACCGGCTTGGTTCCGACATCGCTGCCCGCTCGATAGGAGGATTTTTCTCAGCAGCTGCCCTGGTCGGACTCGACATTTGTTCTTGTTATGTTCTAATTCAGGCATGACCGACCGACCCGCGAGCTGGCGCATGCCGACCCCGAAGCAGATGGAAAAGCTGGCCGCCGAAGCCGCCCGTAGGCCGAGCCCTTCCACTGCGGCTCCAGAGGCGCCGCTTCCAGCCGAATACTGGGAATCGGTCCTCAGAGACCCTCGCGCCGGCACGACCGGGGCTCAAATGCGGCAGCGGTGTCTTTCCGAAATTCAGCGCCACGTGCTCCGCGTCTCCTGCCGCCGCTGCGAACGTACCTTAGAAATCCAGACGGCCGATGCTGTCCGATTGTATGGCCGCAACGCAGTTTGGAAGGACGTGGCGCAGCGATTGCTCGACAACACCTGCCAGCAGCGTACCGGCAGGCATGAAGAAGACGGGTGCTGGCCAGCGTTCGAGACGCCGTAGTCGCTCAGCATTTGCCGATCCGATCTCTTTGCGCCTGGATGTCCGGATGGCCCCGAAGTATCACCCTACGCCCCTGTCGGGCGGCGATCGCAAGGCTCTGGCGAAAGAGCTCGGCAAGGCACGCGCGATGGCTAACATCCTGGCTACCCAATCGGCAGAGATGCGGGCCAAAGGCGAGGCGATGATCCAGCAAGCCGATAGGCTGCTTTGCGAAAGCTGGAACGAGCGCATGTGGAGTGACGGCGAACCGATCGATCCGTCGCCGACCATCGATCAGGCCGTGAACGGTGGCTTCCCCTGGCTGGAGATCAGGTGCGCGCGCTGCAAGACGCCAAGCGACGTGGACCTCGCGGCGATGAAGCACCCGCCGACCACCTTCGTGCACGATCTCGCCAGCCGGCTGCGCTGCCGCAAATGCGCCAAGGCCGGCCGGCGTCCATCCGCGACTCTGTTACAGTTGACGTGGCAGCCGCGCCACCCTCGAACCGAACCCTGACCAATGTGCAATCTCTATTCCATCACGACCAACCAAGCGGCTATCAGCGCGCTGTTTCGTGTCGTGAACCGATACGTTGGCAACCTGGCGCCGATGCCGGGAGTTTTTCCAGACTACCAGGCACCGATCGTGCGCAATGGGGCGGAGGGCCGCGAACTCGCGACGGCGCGCTGGGGGATGCCGTCGTCGTCAAAGGCACTGATGGACGCCACCAAGAAGCGAGCCGAGAAGCTGCAAGCCAAGGGCAAGACGGTGGATTTCAAGGAATTGCTCAGAATGGAGCCGGACGGCGGCACGACCAACATCCGCAACGTGAAAAGCAAGCACTGGACGCGATGGCTCGGGACCGAAAGCCGCTGCGTGGTGCCCTTTAACTCCTTCAGCGAGTTCAACAAGGCCGAGGGCGGTGATATCTGGTTCGCGCTCGACGAGACCCGCCCACTCTCCTGCTTCGCCGGCATCTGGACCAATTGGACGTCCGTCAGGAAGGTCAAGGAAGGCGAGACGACCAACGACATCTTCGCGTTCCTGACGACGGAGCCGAACGCCGAAGTAGGCGCGATCCATCCGAAGGCGATGCCCGTGATCCTGACGACGCCGGACGAGGTCGAGACCTGGATGACGGCTCCTTTAGACGAGGCCCTGAAGCTACAGCGGCCGCTTCCGGACGGAAGCCTCCGGATCGTCGCCCGCGGCGTCAAGGAAGATCCGGCCGCACCGTCATGACGACCGCAGCACAATATCCAGGACGACCAGAACCGTGCGACTGAAAGATGCCGAGATCCGCGCGCCGTCCGTGGACATGATGACCATGAGCGCCCGGATTACCCCTGTGAGGGGCGGTGCTCCTTAGATTTCGACCGTGAGCATGCAGGAAGCACCGAAGAGGTGAAGACAGTTCGCAAGAGTGGGAGAATCAAAGAGGCACCCGCAGGAGGGTCAGCATAGCGCCGACGCGCAGCGGCGGGACCCGAGACCGAGTGCAGTCGCGAGACCGGTTAAGAAGGCACCCGACCCGAAGGGCAGTGATAGCGACGCCGGCATGCGATGACGGCGGGCCCGAGGGCGAGTGCCTCCGGCGAGCGACACATTGCGCTTGCCCTTATGCAGATGTTTGCGGCAACGATCGTCACCCGAAGGGCGGAGACGCTCTTGCGGTTCCGCTCGCAGGCGTGTGCCTGTGAGTAGAGCGTGACCGGCCGCGGGCCGGTGCCGCCCTGACGACCGTCACAGCGGCTACTTCTCTGCGACGGGAAAGGCGGCGGACTCGAATGCTTCGTCCGTGTCGCGAGACCGCCTCGGTAGAAAGGCCCTCATCTCTCCCTCGTCCAATGGGTACTTTTTCAGATTGAAGGTCCCGTGGAGCTCGGACATTTCATAGAAGCGCACGGATCGGCTCCGGCCATCCAAGGCGGCGATGACGGCATATTTCACTGCCTCGGTGCAACGCATCCCGAAGATGATCTCTTCGAGCTCGAGCGGGGAATTCTGCAGACCTCGCTCTCCGATCAAACGCCATTCCTGCTCGTACCGCCAACTCGCCGCTTTTCGCAACAAAACTGCCTCGTCGACCTGAAGACCAGCATCCTTGTCGCCATCGAGCATTGCCAGGACCTTGCTGGCGTCAACAAGCCGCTTGCCGCCGTACTTGACCTTATGGAGATCATGTTGCGCATTGGGCGGTACCGAATAGCCAATGCAAACACCCCGATGCTGGTCGCCATAGTGGCTCCACATCAGCGGGCAGGTCACGCGCTGAGCCAGAGATACAATGCCCTTGTCATATTGCAGCAGCAGTTCTTTTTCGAGCTGGCGACCAAGGAGATATTGATGAGGATCCGCCATCTCGTAACTTGGATCGCCGGCGTTATAGTTGACCTCTGAAATGACCTGATCAGCCTGCAACCGGCTCAACCGGCTGATGTGATCCAGGGTTTTCGGACCTTTGTATCTAGTCGGCTGTGAACAAGCCTGTAAGCGGTTGAGCAGGAGTCTGTTTTTGGGATTTGATGGCGTTTGAGATTGCAGGGATTTGAGGCTTGATGGCCGCAAACCCTGCAAATTCGTTTTGTGGATTCCTGTCCACTGTGAACCGTGCTTCTGTGGTGCACCGGAGGGACGATGCGGCCGAAGAAGCACAAGACGACAGGATCGAACGATCTGTTCCGGGCACGGCTGGACCAGATCATCAACATGAAGCACGAGCTGGTTCTGCTTGCCGGCAAGATCGACTGGGACTGGATCGACAGCGAGATCGCCCCGCTCTACAGCGAGAATGGCAGGCCGGGGATCGAGACCCGCTTCATGATCGGGCTGCTGTTGCTCAAGCACATTTACGGGCTGTCCGATGAGGGGGTGTGCGAGCGCTGGGTGCACGATCCGTACTTCCAGTTCTTCACCGGCGAAGAATTTTTCCAGCACGTTTTCCCGCACGAGCGCTCGGACCTGAGCCATTGGCGCAAGCGGCTCGGTGACAAGCTGGAGCGGTTGTTGGCCGAGAGCCTTCGGGTGGCGCACGAGACCGGTGCGTTACGCAGCCAGGACCTCAAGCGGGTCACGGTCGACACCACAGTGCAACCGAAGGCCATCAGCTTCCCGACCGATGCCAAACTGCTGCATGCAGCGATCCGGGGGCTGAACCGCCTGGCGAGGAAACACGGGGTCAGGCTGCGGCAATCCTATTGTCGCGTGGCCAAAAGCGCGGCGATGATGGCGGGCCGTTACGCTCATGCCAAACAGTTCAACCGGCATCAGCGGCAGCTGCGTATCCTGCGCAGCCGGCTGGGGAGGATCATCCGCGACATCCGCCGCAAGATCGAAGGCCAGGCGACGCTGGAGGAGGCGTTCGCCCTCCCGCTTGGCCGGGCCACGCAGATCCGCTCGCAGCAGCAGCGCCAGCGCGGCTTCAAGCTTTATTCTTTCCATGCCCCGGAGGTGGAGTGCATCGGCAAGGGCAAGGCCGCCGCGCCTTACGAGTTCGGCGTGAAGGCCTCCATCGTTACCAACAATCGCCGCGCCCCCGGTGGCCTGTTCGTGCTGCATGCCAGGTCGCTGCCCGACAACCCTTACGACGGTCACACGTTGCGGGACGTTATGGACCGCACCGAGACACTTACCGGCTGTGCGATCGAGCGGGCCTATGTCGACAAGGGCTACCGCGGCCACGACGCGCAAAATCCCCGTCGCGTCTTCATCTCCGGCCAGAAGCGCGGTGTCTTCGGCGCCATCAAGCGTGAGCTGCGCCGCCGCTCCGCCATTGAGCCCATCATCGGACACCTCAAAGCCGAAGGACACCTCGGCCGGTGCTACCTCAAGGGCCGCGCCGGCGATGCGGCAAACGTCGTCCTCTCCGCCGTCGGACACAACCTCCGTCGCATCCTCGCCTGGTTCAGAGAACTTTTGCGCCTATTGTTGGTCTCGCTCTGGCGCACGCTCAACTCTCCAGCTCAGCTCAATCCGGCTTCTTAACGGTCGACTATCTAATGGTTTTGGCGGCGGCTTTCATCTCCGCGCCGACGCGGCGCTCGACGAACTTGCGCAACGCACGTTCAAGGTCTGGGGTGGGAAGATCCGTGTTGAGCGAGGGCCGTGTATCGAGCGGATCGTTGAACGTGCTTGGATCGGCATAGAACAGATTATCGGCAATGATGATATCCAGCGTGAGATTGTTGAACACGCGGTATTTGAACAGCCGCCTCGGAATGCTTAGTTTCCTTGCCATTGCAGTTTGAGTCCGGAGGTTTGTGTTACGAATCGATGACGGGCGATATGGCTGGTTCTACACCGGCCCTTCCGACATGGTCGCCGAAATCGATATTCAAAGTCGGGGTGGACAGCTTATTGTGGCTCTCGCGGTAACGATGACGGTTCGATTGCGCAACGAATGGACGCGGGCGTTCTCATGACGAATTCGGATGAAGCGTTACCCTCGGACCCTCGCGAGAATGCTGTTGTCTGGGCACGGATCAGAAATTGGAGGTTCGCATTCCTGGCTTGCGGTGTCGCCGGCATAGGCCTGTCCTTGGCGCTAACTGCGGCCCTGACGGTGACGCGTAGCGCATACCTGACCGATGGCATTCAGATCTGGGACGCGACGTTAGGGCCGCTAAGCGGACACGGCGGGAGCCCCGAGAAAGCCTATAAGCTCACTGTCAATCATCCCGCGCAGCTGTATCTTGGCGACGATCTACCGATATCGGTTTCGCTCTCGGACGTAGCGAGCACCTATCAGCACGATCCAAACGCTCGGGTGCACATCGCGATTGATGGGCCCTCTTTAAAGATAGTCCCGGCCGACGGCATCGATTTGACGCTCAAGGACGGTAGTTCGACGACCTTCCTGGTGACTGCCTCGGCCGTAGGGAATAAGAGCGTAAGGATCGTCGATCAGTTCTGGATCACGGATGCGCCGACCGTGCGCGAAAAGCCGTTGCCATCCTCCAAGGCCGGCGAGCTATTTCCGAGAAAACCCGATGCCGAGGACGCGCGCATCATCAACCTCGTCGTCCTGGATCGGCCTGTGTTCATGGCTTTCAGCCGGAACGTGACGAGCGACTTACAGGTCATTGCCTCCATCATCGGAATTCCCGGCCTGCTTGTGTTCCTGCTGTCGGGCTGGCGAGAGCGGAGGAAAGCAGCCGCCGAAAAGCGAAAGGACGATGCTGCGCATCGAGTGATCAAAGCTCCGGCTGACTTGCAGAAGCCGCGCAAGATCGAGCGCTAGACGGCCGGTGCGGATCGACTATTCCGGTATTTAAGCACTTGCGTAAATTACAGCAATGTTGTATATTACAGCAATGTTGGAGATCGATGTGTGACCGAATATTCGACGAGTGATCTGTCCCGAAAATCGGGAGACATCATTGCTGAGGCGCTGCGCCGGCCCGTCACCATTACCCAGCGGAATAAGCCGCGCCTGGTGCTGCTCAGCATCGAAGACTATCGCAGGCTTAAGGCCAGAGCCGACACCAGGATGGCCGGCCGGCTTGAGACGATGCCGGACGAGCTGTTTGAGGACGTTAAGAATGCGGTCGATGCCTATGAGCGGGACGGTGACGATCCGTGAGCCAGCACGAGCTTCGCACCGGATGTGTCATCCGCTTTCCTTATCTGTGGGTACGTGAGGCCGAGCGAGGGGAGACCGAAGGTCGCAAGCACCGTCCGGTCGCTGTGGGTGTGCGGATTGCACGGCCCAAGGGCGAGGATATCCTGGTGCTGTTTCCAATCACCAGCCAGCCGCCCTCTTCCGATCGTTTTGCCGCCGAAATTCCAGAAATGGAAAAGCGACGCGCAGGGCTTGATGCCACGCTGCGGCTCTGGATCATTCTTGACGAGTACAATCAGGATATCATCGGCCAGTCGTTCTACCTTGAACCGGAGCCGCTGCTTGGCCATTTCAGCAAGGCTTTTTTTCTGCCCTTGATGAGGGAATTCATTTCCCGCCGCGCCAAGACGCGGGGCGTTAACCGACAGCGTTAGATGAACGAGCCCACCAAGAGAGGCGACCTCTCACCAGAGCAGCAAAATACGGCGACGCTGATGCGGCAAATGCTCGGCAAGAGTATTGCCGATCGCTACGTCGACTTTTGCCGCGTGGCTTCGGGCGCGATCCCGCTTCGCGTATCCGTTCCGGTAGCTGGCCATGCCATACGGGAGCTCGATTCAGTCCTGCGGCAGACGCTGGCAGGGCCAATAGGTGTCGCTCTTGAGGCGACGACCGAGGATAAAGCGCGACTCAAGGCGGCCAGGAAGCAACTGCGCGCGCTCGGCTTCAAGGATGACGCCGTCAACCGCGCCGTCGAAAAATTGCGGCCGCGCCGCAGCCATAAGGAGGAGATTCAGGCGATCGTGACGCGTCTCGGGCTTGGCGCTGACGGCGATATCGCCAGGGCATGGATCTCGATTGCTCAGGCCCATGGCGAGGCCCACCGCCGCGATTTTTATCGGTCTCTAGTCGTCGATGAAGAGTTTCGGCTCGAATGGCAGCAACCGTTCGACACGGTCGTCCGCGGGCTGATGATCGCGCTTCAAGGAAAGTATGCCGCCTTCATGCAACGCGTTGACCAGCTCGTCGCGATGGCGGATCGCGCGGCGGCGGTGAAGATTTTCGTCAAAGAAATACCTGGTGCGTTACCGCTGCTGTGGCATTTCTTCAATCAACTCCAGACCGCGGACTGGCTCCCTCATTTGGCGGCCGAGAATCTCTTGGTGGGGCCGACCTTGCCCGCCGACGACGACGCGGGTGATGGGCTGCTGCTGCGCCAGTGGCCTGCGGGCCGCTATCTAGTGCGCATGGCGGGCTCGGAGGACCCGGAGGTCCGCAGCCAGGTCGTTCAGGCGCTGCGTGGTGTCGGCACTTCACAGCACGTCGATGTGCAACAGCTGGGCATTGAAGTGTTGGCGGCACTCCCTGCCGATGATGCGGCGCCATTGGTCGACCTCGCCGAGACGTGGCTGACGCGCAATGCCCGGTTCGTTATGGCGCAAGCGCCACATGACCTGTTACGACGGCTGGCGCAAGCTGGCCACGGAGCTGCGGCGCTGCGCGTGGCGCGCGTGCTGTTTCAGGTCTTCGACAACGGCGGGCGCCTTGCCACGTTGTTCAGCCAGCACATGTACGAGCACTTCCTGCCGGACACGGTGAAGGCATTGGCTCCGGCGTGCGGCGTTGAAGCCGTTGGTCTGTTGTGCAGCCTTCTAGACCGAGCGGTGCGAATTAGCGGCAAGTTCAGCGAAGACCCGCCGTCTGACTACACCTACTACCTGTCGGGACAGATCTCCGAGCACGGCGTCAAGCATGACGTCATTGACGCCCTGGTCGGCGGAATTATCCAGGCGGCGAAGCTTGCGATCAAGACCGCCCCTTCGTGCACGCAGCAGGTCATGCTCGAAATCACCAGCCATCCCGCGAAGATATTCGTGCGGCTGGCGCTTCACGTGCTGTCGTTTTATCCCGGTCACGCGCCCGAACTGGCCGAAGGGTATCTCACCAAAACCGATTTGATCGAAGCAAGCTGGTGCAGCACGGAATATGCCGCGCTGGCACAAGCGTGGTTTCCTTCGCTGCCGCCGGCGATGCAGCAGCGTGTGCTGGCATGTGTGGACAGCGTTCCGGATAAGTACATCGGAGGATGGAAGCAGCGATTTGAGGCCCACAGCAAGAGGCCGGTCACGGCCAAAGACGAGCGGTTGTTTCGGCTTTCGGCGGTGCGTGACATTCTGTGGGGCTGGCGCTCGGTGCTGCCCGAGGACCGGCAAGCGCAAGTGACGGCGGCCGTCAAGGAGCTTGGCGATCCCGACGCGTGGCGGCGGGGATTTGACGAGCCGGAGGCGCCACCGCCCGAGGCTCCCGATTTTCAGGCAGCGCCCATCGATAAGATCATCGCCTTTCTGCAGGCATGGCGTCCGTCACCAGAAGAGAAGCGTCAGACCATGACCGCGCTGGCGCAGGGACTGCGGCTGGCTGCTGGCGAAAATCCGGAGCTGTATTCGGCAAACGCGCCGCGCTTTGCCGGGCTTCCATTGCTTTATGTTCGCAGAGTATTGGAAGGGTTAGAGAACGCATCCAATAACCGGAAGTCGTTGGACTGGGACGGCGCAGTGTCGCTGGTCGCAAGCGTCATTCAATCAACGGAGCACGTGCCAAGCGGCATTGAAGGCGACGATGCGGATACCTCGTGGTGCCTGAAAGCCGGAGCCGCTCTCCTCGCATCGGGATTGCGGCAGGGCGCGCGGGGCATCCCATTCAAGCATGCGGAGCTGGTCACACGGCTGGTATCCGCGTTTTATCGCCAGGCGCCGCGGCTGTCGGAGAGCACGTCATTCGAGGAGAGCTATCGGAGTTCGCCGTTTTTCGCAGCGCAAGGCACAGCGCGCGGCATGACGGTCGAGCTTGTCGTCCTCGTGCTGTTCTGGCTCAGCAAGGACGATAGCAGCCCGATCGGACAAGCGCCGCGAGCAGCGCTCGAAAGACTTCCGGCATTGCGAACGATCCTGGAAGCCGAATTGGCCGACGACACGCCGACTGGCCGCATTCCCCGCGCTGTGGTCGGACGCTATCTCAACTGGCTGTTCTTTTTTGACGAGGCCTGGTTCCGCCGACACATCACTGAAATATTGCCTGCGAGTGATTTGTCGCTGCGTGATGCGGGCTGGATCTCGCATCTCGCCAACGATAGCGGCCCTATTAAGGATCTGGCCGCGGATATGCGCGATTGTTACGTCGCCGAAATCAACCGCCTCAGCGCCGATGACGGCCCGGACGATCGCACCCATGTCGAAGAACGTTTAGCGCATTACCTCGTCGTTCTTTACATTTGGTCAGCGCTGCCAGACGAGGTGTTCCAATTGTTCTGGGACACTGCACCGGCCAGCGCACGAAAAAGCGCGATGTGGTTTCTCGGGACGCAGCTTGGACAGCCGCCGGATCAATTTCCCGAGCCATTCCGGGCGCGCGCGTATTCTTACTGGGACCGAAGGCTCGCGGCCGCCAAGGCGTCGTCGAACCCCGACTACTTTCGCGAGGAGATCGGGACGATCGGGCAGTTCTTCCTCAATGGCAAGATCGACGGCCCTTGGCTGATGAACCAGGTGTTGGCGATGGCGGCAATCGGGTTTGCGCCCTCGGAGCCCTATAGCGTGCTGCGGCATCTAGCGAAGCTCTCCGCGGAGCATCGGATACACGCCGTCGAGGTCCTCGCGGCTCTCGCCAAAAGCCCTCGCTTTGATCGATGGGTCTATATGACCCAGCAGGCGGAGGTTCGTCTCATCCTGGCAAACGGGATCGCGAGCGGCTCCGGCAGGGGGCGTTCGCTGGCTGCGGAGACGATCAGCTATATGGCGGCGTTGGGTGATGGCGGTTATCTGGACCTGCTCCCGAAACCGGAATGAGATCGCGTCATTCGCCCTCGCGATGACGTTCGATCGGCGGCTCGCAAGGTGCGGATAATTGAGTGCCGCCTCGTAGCAGGTTTCAGGGATGCGCGTTGGCGTCATCTGAGCAGGCGGATGGCCTTCCGTTGGCGCGAGTGCAGGCGCGATAGCGCCAGGGCTCGACGTAACTGCCCTTCCAGAGTCCGCGGCCGGCGCGCTCGGCGTCACGCTGGGCCGCGTCATATCGTCCCCCGGAGTATTGCGGCCAGTCCAATGCTAGACCGTTGCGCACGAGCCATTCGCCGAGATCAATGCCGCCGATCGAACACGTGGCAACAGTGCGTCCATATTGATCCAGGTTGAGAGGAACATAGTTGACCGGACGCCGGCCGATGTAGCTGTCGAGATCATTCGCCGCCTCCGCGCCGCAACGAATTGCAAGCTGTCCTCGCCGCGGCAGAGCTGACTGCTTTCCGGCGCATCGACGCCCCACAGCCGAATGCGCGTGCCGTAAATTTCCAGTGTGTCGCCATCGACGACGCTGGCCTGACCAACGAAATTGTCGGCCACGGCGCCGCCTGACAGCAAAACAAGCAGCAAGAGCAATCCGAGGCGTTCGATCATGAGGGGACACCAGCAGTCAGCGCAGATTTCGCGGATTGAACTTGGGCCAGTTTGTGAGCGGCTTGAGCGACGGTAGATTCTCGGGCAACTCGGGAAAATGAAACTCCGTTCCGCGCAGCCAGCGTCCCTCGAAGCGTGCCCAGAACAGGATGGCATCCATCTGCCAAGTAAACTCGTGGACTCTCCAGACGCCACCATTCTCGATGACTTCACCGGTTGCGTTGAAAGGCAGGCTGTTGAGCTTGCAAAGGGCGTCGATCTCGTCCCAGTGCTCCCGGATATAGCGATCCTCCAGCGCGACATGGTACGGCCGGTCGGCCCGCCAGCGCGGCCCGCCACCGCGCGGATAAAAGCCCTGGCGCGGCATCATGAATTCCGGGATGTGCGCGAACGCCCTGCCGACGCGGCGCGCTTCATCTGACGACAGCTTGCTGACACCGAAGCTGTACCGCTGCTTGTCGTCACCGCAATAGACCCAGCCGAGGGTCACGCCATTGGTTCCCTGACCACGTAGCACTCGGAATTTTCCCGGACCACAGTCCAGGGCGGCTTGAAACGGCGGGCTGCCTCCGTTAGAACAAAATAAGAACAACAAGCTGGTCGGGTCAATCTGGACCGAGGCCAGCCGCCAGAGGCAAGGTCCGAAATTCGCAAGGCAGGGCGCCAGTATGACATCCGATATTAGTGAACACTTTCAGGGCATTTGGCGTCGCGCGCTGAACGCGCCATCGCTCGCTGCCCTGACTCCTGAATTGATCGAGAGCTGGGCTCGGGAGCGCGGACTTAATGTAACCGGCGTCGAGGAACGCGAAGTCGGAGCTTTTGCCACGATCCCGGCAATCATACTGAGCGTCGGCGACGCAAAAGCATGTTTTCCGAAGAGTCCAACGGAGGACGACCCGAGTTGGTCGTCCCGGCGCGCGCTAGCGGACGCCGAGGCCGCGCTGTGGGAGAAGATGGAGTGGTTCTCGCCGCTGTGGGTTCCCAAGCGCGACGTCGCCAAAATTCTTGCCACGGCAAGACACAGTTCGCGGCAGCAAGCTCTGCAGTGGTTTCAGTATCACACCTCCACTTTGTACACGCTTTCGTTTCAGGCAATTTGCATCGCGCAAATTTTGCCCCAAGCCCGCAGTCTCAGTGAGTTATGTCCCCTGGCGCGGGAAGCGTACCTCGCCTTTTATAATGGCTATCGTGCGTCGAGCATTGCAGCACTCATACCCGCGATCGAAGGCAGCCTGAGCCGGATCGCGTCACCTTCAGAACAGGATGTTTCGATCCCGACGAAAGTTGACCGTGTGGTCGATCGCGCCATCGCAACGGCCGCAAAGCGTCACTTTGAGAAAATGTGGGTGCCAGCTGATTATCTCAGCAAAGACTATTTGTTTGGTCAGGACGAGCGCGTCTTTGCGTTTGAGACGTTCCGCCGCTGGCTGCACAATTCCTTCTTCAGGAAGACCGACGAGTATGACGGCGGCACATGGTTGAACCGCCACATGTTCGCGCACGGCACACATTCGCTTTGGCAACAATCATCCAATTTCGAGCGCCTGGTCGTTGTCTTGGCGACCTTGGCGCTGATCGAATCCTGGCATGACGATACGCACAATGTGTCGCTGATTTTCCCCGTGATGGATGAGGACAGCAAGCTGCTTTGGCAGCAAGCCTTGGCGCGCGGGTTTGGGCAGATGGGACTAAAGCGGCGCGAGCAGCGGCGTTTCCAAAAACATGGACGTCTGGTGCCGGTGATGCCCACGGATGACGGCGGTCTTTTGCGAAGAGCGCTTCTAGCGGATGACTGCATCAACGAACTGGTTCGACCGCTGCGCGATTCCGGCTGGAGTGTTGAAATTGGAGAGCCAGACGAAAAGGCGCTGTACGTAACTGTCGTAGCTACCGCCGGCGATGAGCGCATGACGATCGCACTTCTGTCCGGATGCGCGACCGATAACGCTTTGTACCGGAAGTTGGCAGAAACCTGTGCTGCGATCTTGTATCGTGGCGCGCCCTACAATCAGCAACAATTTGCCTACGGTATCAATGTTCATGTTGGGCCAGCGGCGGCGTGGCTGCCGCCCGTACCGCGCAACGGTAAGCGCCGCTTTCGATCGCATCCAATCTGGCGACGCTTGCAGCGGCTCAAGGGGCGGGTTGCGTTTGCCGCCAAGGCCATCAAATACGACATTCGGCGCCGACGGCAGCGTCCCGCACAACAACTTTAGACTAGGGAAGAACGCGAAGGCTCACCAGTTTGTGCAACCTCTACAGCATCACCACTAATCAAGCGGCGATCGCCGCTTTGTTCAGCCGCATGAATCGTTATGTCGGCAATCTGGCGCCGATGCCTGGCGTATTTTCGGATTTATCCAGCCCCGGTAATCCGGAATGCCGGCGATGCCGGAGAGATGGTGATGATGCGCTGGGGCATGCCACCCCCACCCAGGACGGGGGCCCACCTGTCACCAACATCCGCAATACGTCGTCACCGCATTGGCGCGGCTGGTTGAAGCCGGAGAACCGCTGCGTCGTGCCCGCAAACAGCTTTGCCGAGTATGCTCGCGAGCCGAGTCCCGAGACAAAGAAGAAAGACGTCGTGTGGTTTGCGCTGAGCAACGACCGCCCGCTTTTTTGTTTCGCCGGCATCTGGACTGAATTCAAGGGCGATCGCGGCACAAAGTCCAAACCAATCCCCGGTCCTCACCTGGTGTACGGATTCCTGACCACATCGCCGAATGCGGTGGTCGAGCCGATTCATCCGAAGGCGATGCCCGTGATACTGACCACGGAGGAGGAGCGCGAGGTCTGGATGCGCTCCTCCTGGGACGAGGCAAAGGCGCTGCAGCGCCCTCTGGCTGACGACGCGCTGAAGATCGTCATGCGCGGCGCCGACAAGGAGGACAAGGCGACGGTGTAGCCTCGGCTCGACGACCGTGTGCCGTCGCGCAGGGGACGAAGGCCGAATTTGCCATTCGCTCCAAAGGGCAGTGGCAGGATGGTCGACCGTGTTGCGGTTCCAGCGGAAATCATCGAGCGTTGAATTTCAGCGGGGAAACTGATTCATGCTCGCTTCGGCTGCAGCATCCAGCGTCGAGCTGTCGAACACGGCGTCCCGGATAGCATTCACGTCGGAGCACCGCTGTTCGTGACAGCAGGAGCGGGATCCGGCAAGACGAACACCCTCGCACACCGTTTGGCGCATCTGATTGTAAGTGGAGCGGATCCGCGCCGCATCCTGCCGATGACATTCTCGCGCGGCGTCAGGCGAACTGCAGATCACGCAGTACATGAAAAACCGGGACACGAACCTAGGCTACCTATTGGTGTTTGACGGCCGCACGATTTCCAACGGAAAGCGCGTCCTGTCAAAGCACGGCGGTCGCGAGACCATCCTCGAATTCGGCGTCGATGTGAGTCCAGAAGTAAAGCCGCCTGCGAAGGCCCGAAAGTTGAAACGAAAAGCAGGCACAGCGCGCCGCGCGGGCGTGAAATCCTCCAAACGCTGATCCAGTGAGGTCGAGCCTATTGACCGGGGGCTTCGGCTGCCGGATAGACCGGCTGGCTTCGGCAAATCATGCCGGCTTTGCACATTCAGCCGCAGCAAGACGCTGCATCAAGACGGCTTTGTACCGATCATTGGTGCAGCTTGCGGCCGCTTCGCGAAGGTCGTCAATCGCCCCTGAGTCACCGAGGTCCACGCGGATATCATATCGAAGTGCTTTGAATGTGCTCAAATACTGACTGGACGAATCGAGCTTCTGGAGCCCGGCGTCCACGGCCTGCAGCGCATCCTGAGCCTTTCCGGCTCCGAGTCTTGCCTTCGCGAGCCAATAGCTGCGCCAAGGCTCCTGCTTGGCCTCCAGCGGCAGCAGCACCGCTTCGGCATCGGCCCATTTTGACAGCTTGACGAGCACTTCGCCCATTTTGCGCAGTTGGAATGGTGAAGGCTTCTCGATCGCCTCGAAGAATCCAAGCGAGTCCTCCAGCATGATCTGACGCTCTTGCTGAGGGATATCTGTATCGCCACCGATTTCGAGCAGGATTTCTCCATAAGCGGAGCGGTCATAGTCCCGCGTCACGTCGGCCACAGAGCGGCGCGGCAGCGAGTTGAATACGCTTTTGAATCGCTGCGGCTCGTTCCATGCCCAGTAGCGGCCGATGACCGCAAATGCCTGATAGGCTTGATCCGCTCCTACCATCGCTGATGTCAGTATCCGCTCCTCGATCATGTCGCCATGGTCGGCGTAAATTAGCCTTTGGCGATCGGGCGGCACTGCGCCGGACAGCGACTCAATGCTGCCGAGCACGATCGAACTCGCAACCTCCTGCGGCTTCTGTTGCGCGGTCTTCAATATCTCCGACACGAGCTGCTGCGCACGATCCGCGTGCTTTCGCTCTCTCGCATACATGCGGACCAGTTGCAGACGCGCGGCCTGAAGCGGAACCGGTCCGGCCAATACGGCCTCGAACACCTTTATCGCTTCGGTGGTCTCGCCAACGAGTTTCAGCGCCTTGCCGCGGTGATGCTGAATTTCGGCCTGCGAACGATCCGTCAATCCGGTCAATGCGGCCAGTTCGTCGAAAATCGGCAGAGCGGAAAGCAAATTGGCTTTGGCGGTATCATACGACGACGGCCGCTCGTGGCGGTAACGAGCCTCGATAGCTTCAAGCGCGACGCTAATAGCGATAGGCTCGGGCGATTGCACGCCGCCCAGGCTTTTCGCATAGGCATGGATGTCGCCCATCAAGGCAGGGTCCACCTCGGCAGGGTCCCAGCCCATTAGCAGGCAATAAAGAAAAGCAGGACGGCGATCGCCCGCGCGAACGAGGCGTTCGAGTACGGCTTTCATTCCGTAGCAGACAGCCACAAGCTCCAAGTCGAGACTGTAGACCGAGCGGATATAGGCCTCGAATGCGTCGCCGAGCTCGCGTTGGCGCGCGTCAGTGAGCAGTTCCGGCGTCGAGCCAAGGCACGAATAGACGATGTCGTGTATCCGCACGCTGGCGCCAGCGTCGGGCGTCGTCAGGCAATAGGTTTGCAGCTTGCGCAGTCCAACGGGCTGGATGGCATGCCTGGCAAATCCGCGATCGCACGTCGGCTGTCCCGCCCAGGCAAATAGCGAAAGTTCGCGATTGAGCGCCGGCATCAACCGGCGAAGGATCCGATCGGCGATGCGCTCCTGGCGGTCGTCAACAAATTCCGCCACGGCCTGGCAGTCGGCAACCAGTTCCTGCCAGCTCGCGGTTCGATCTGAGACTGCGGCATTCATCAACCGCAAGGTCAGTGGATGACCGCCGATCGTCGACCATACCGCGTCGAATACCTCTGCGGGACAGCCGCCATCAATGCCACTGCCCAGCATTTCGCGCGCGTCTTCCGGTTCGAGCGGCGGGATCAAATAGGCATCGGCATCCGCCTGCCGCGTTGTAATGAGGACCTTCGAACCAGTTCCGCACATGCCGACGACGCGCGCCCGGTCGAACACGACCCGAGCATCGTCGAGAACGAGCAGGCATCGCATCGTTCGGAGCAAGGCGACGACGTTCCGGCTGACACCCGACCGCGCCACAGGTAGGCTTGCGAGTTGCTCCAAATGCCTGAGCTGGCTTGCGTCGCACCAAATGATCAGATCGTATTGCTGCCGTTGAGCCGCCGCGACCGCGGCTGCACATTGCGATTTACCGCTGCCACCCATCCCAGCGACCTTGACGCAAGACGAGGCGGCAAGCGCATCCGCGACAGCTTTCTCCACCGCGGGACGCGCCAGATAGCCGTTACCCGGATCGGGCACGAGGTTGCTGGCTTCGTATTCGTCGCGAATCTGCCCCAACGCGGGCAAATATTCGCCGAGCCGCTCGACGACAGCGTCGTTTCCCAGCAGCCGGTCGACGATCGTCTCTGCAATGCGCCTTCCATCATGAAGGTGAATGCTTACGCCATGTTTCGCCCTGTACTTGGCGGCCTCTTCGACCATTTCGCTGTATCGCTTTGGCCCCGCAGTCTCGGTGCATAAGAGGAAAACGTCCTTCGCGTTCGGATGCTTTTTGCGCGCATGCTCGAAATCGTTCCGCGCCTTGTCCATATCGCCATCGAAGTATTTCTTGTCGATCGTATATTCGGCAGCCACATGCCCCTGATCGGATACGGTATCGACCGTGTGTCCGACCGGATTGCCGAGCGCATTGAGCCCGCGATGGCCCAAGGGAACCCCCAAATAGAAGTCGACATAAGCGTTGCCGAACCGCTCGAAGCGCGGCCCCGGCGCGATGACCTCGATGTTTTCGATCAGCCGCTTGACGAATAGATTACGAAGCGTCTCGTTCATGTCAGCAACCCGACATTCGTTCCGTTTGCGTCAGCCACGCCATGCAACGCTCGAACTCCTCAAACCCGGCCATGCTCCCCCATTCAACCGAAGCGCTTTTTCCGCTCGATATTTACCTTCTGAAAGTTCTCTATGAGGCTCATGCCCTCCGCCAGAGCGGACTCGCCGATCTTGATCGCGGCTTCCAGCTCCGAGTAAGGCACGCGCTTTGCGACCGGCTCGTTCAACTGCAAGCCCTTCAGCAATTTGGCCGCCGCAGTCGGCACGAACACCGCGCCGTGCTTCTCGTCCGGAATCATCGGCGTGTGGCAGGCGATGTTCCTCCACTTGTATACGCGCTCGACCTTCTCGACATACATCCGCACCGGCTTTTGCCAGCGTGTTTGCGCGATAAACGTCGACCGCTCCTTCAGCATCTCGATCTTGCGCACCGTATCCAGCGTAGCGATCACGGCCTCGAGCATGGGCGACTCGACAAGATGGAGCAGTTGTATAAGTACGTGATTGAGCTGGCTGTCGATCGCGCTTGCGAGCAAGACCACTTCGCCGACGGTGCCATAGGCTGCGCGGAATCCCGCGGCCTGATATTCAGCGGACGCCGCCTTGTCATTACCGTCGTCAGTGCGCGCTTTCTGGAACACCGGGGCACCGGTCAGGCGGCCGACGCGAACCAGTTCAATCGCATCATCGCGAACGGATGACGGTGCCAGCATGGGCTCCTTTCGGTCCGCCGCGATCATGAGCGCGACTCGCTCAGCCGCCAGTCGATGAATAAACCGATACTCAGACTCTCCCGACTCGATGCTTTGATAAGCGCGCAGCGCCATGCCGAGGGCGTCGGCCATCTGTTGCTGCGTAAGCCTCATCTCCTTACGGAGGTTGGCAAGGTCTTCCTTCAAGAACGTATCTTGGCTCATTCGCCTCCGGCACCTACTAAAATCCAGCGCGGACCGGAGCGAGTTTGGACCTCGCCCCGGCCTGTTGCGATATCGCGCCGGCAATATCGACTTATGCATAAATTGCGCTACTGGTCAACTGATACGCTGTTTCCGCGTACTCCAGTCCACCGCAAGAATTACGATTGGCCGCGCACGTTCACCACTACAGCGGCACAACGGGCAACCATCGCATCAAGCCAGCCGCGAGATCGCGGACGCGCTTAGATGGTAGAGTCTGGCGCCTTCGCAGCTACTTCTCGACAGGTATGTTTTTCACGTTATCCCGACTGCTCGCCGCTGCGCGTTGACGGTTATCATGCGGCGTGGGCCCCGTCGTAGAAGCGCAGGAATAGGTCCAATTTGTCGAGATCGTGCAGGCTCGAGACATGATTCAGAAAGGCTATGTTGGCCACGTGCGAAGCAGAAATCAGATCGCGCAGCAGCTCGGCATTCTGCAAGCTGGTGCCGGCTAGACCGGCGCGATCCGCCGCAATCTCCTCCGCAGCCGTTTCCGTGAAATAGGTGTGCATCTTGCCTAGCACGCCCACGACGATATCGGAGAGCTGGATGCCGGGTTCGGCCTTGGAATCCGCGAAGCGATAGTGAGTGACCGGCTTGCCACCGCTGGTGAGCGGCGTGCGTTCAAAACGGTCGCGGATCGACTCCTCCATGTCGAGGACGTGTGCGGAATTTTTGAATATGGCAATCCTGCCCATGTAGAAGGTACTGAAGTCATCGATGAGCAGATGGGGCGGATAGCCTTCGATGAAATCAAGACTCTCCAGGCTCCGGCCGGCCTTGAGCACGTTCTTTAACATGCGTGCATTGACCGGTGACAGCACGTCAACGCTATGGTTCAGCAGATCGACGAGTTCATTCAGGAACGGCTTGCGATGTTCCGGGACCAGGTCGGGATAATTATAGCGATAGAACAGATTGATCGTTGCCGCGAGATAGCTTCTCAGGACCGCGGCCAGGTCGCTCTTCAGCAGCGCATGATATTGGATCAGCACAGGATCGCGGAGTTCGGACAAAATAGAATCGATGATATCGACGATCGACCAATAGAGCGGGTCGAGGTCATGATAGTGGATCATCAAACCGTTGTCGGCAATCCAGCGCAAAACCGTCGTCAGCTTGGCAGAGCGCAACACCGCAAGAAAGTCGCCCTTCGCAACGTGCTTAAGCTTGATTTCGGGCGCCGACTTTTGAACGCGCATGGCCGCACGCAAGGGCTCGATGTCGATGGCACGAGGCGCCCCTTCGTGCACGACACCGCCCAGAACGAAGACCTTCAGTTCGGCGACGTTCAAGCCTTGGACGCCGACATGCAGCTTGATGATATTGTTGGTCTCGTCGTGATAGAACGTATAGCTCTCATCGGCCTTAGTGAGCCCGTACAGCCGCATCTGGGAATTTCTGAACTCGTCGATATCCACCGCCAAACGCCTCCGAGCTTCGGCCAGTTTCAAATATAGCGAGCGACTCGGTCCCAAGCGAGAACGACAGCATCAGCCGATGCGCGCGCAATCGCCTTGCGAAAGTCAGCGCAGGCTGCGATCTTCAGCCATGGACATGAACAAACAAGACACTTGGCCTGACGAGCTGCTCGATCATCTCCGGCGGCATCAGGCCGTTTTTCGCGCCTGGGAGCTTCAAAAGATCGGTGCGCAAGGCGGCGAGTCGGTGTCCGGCCCCGACTATGATCGCGCGCTGGGCGAGCTGCGCAAGGTCCTCAACAACTACACCCTCCACGGCTATCATTGCACCCGGCTGATCCGACCAGAAATCGCACGGATACGATCGTCAGGCATGCAGTTGCCGAACGAGGCGATGCTTCACCAACGCATCGAGAGTTTGCGCGACGGCGGCCTGCTGGATGCCGCGAACGCGGCCGAGCTGATAGCCGACAATGAGGCCGCCGAGAAGAACCGGGCCGGCCGCATCTGGTTCTGCTTCTTCCCGCCGAACCTGGACAGCGAGACCGGGCTTTCGGATCTTCTGAGTTACTGGGGTGGCGAGTCTCTTTATAATTCGCACGATACGCATGCCGTTCGTGGCCCGCTCCTTGCCGGCATCGGCACGCCTTGCCTGGTTGAGGCCGAGGTGCCGATCTCAAGTCTCCGAGGGCCGTCATTTTTGGACATGAAAGTGGCGCGGCAATTCCTGATCTGGAACGGTTTGCAGACGAGTGAACCTGTTCTGCACACCGACTGCGCCATAGAGCCGCTGCCGGCGCGAAGTATTTTGCGCATTATCGAATTCCCGGGCTCGGATTTCACCGCCCTCACCGGCTGCGACGCCTGGCAAAAGCAATTGACGGTTGGCCGCGGCTGAAATTCAACGACGCAGCCGAGATCAAGGCCCTCACCCGTCGCATCGGCGCGCTTGACGCTGCGCGCAACACCGCGGCGGTCGAACAAGAGCGCCGAAACGTCGGACAAGGCCTTCGTCCGGATAACATAATACTCGGAATTTTCCCGGATCAGGCTCCAGGGCGGGGTGAAACGGCAGCTTGACTTCATGAGAACAAAATAAGAACATAGGGCCAGCCCGGTCAATCAGGGACGGCGCCATGTCCTCGGAATCTCAGCCGAACGCACAAGGCGCGGATGATCTCGAGGCTGCCGTCGACGAGGCGATCGACACATGCGGCAGCGATCTGCGCGCGACCATTCGCGCGCTCATCGTTGCGAACAGCTATTTGGAATCCGAGAACGAGGCATTGAACAAGGCGGTCTCGCACGCCTTCATCCGCGGGCGATTTCGCACATATTCCGGCTAGGAGCATACCATGACGCAAGTGACCTACTTCGTGGCATTGCCCTTCGTCGCTGCCGACGACGGCATCGTGGCCGGCGAGCCAACCGAATGCTTCAACTCGACGGCGGTCGTCATGCGCGCGGAAGCTTTGTCGCGCAAACCGGGACATGTCGGAGCTGTCGCCTTCAGCCGTACAGGTGATCCCGCCACCGGCGACTTCGGCGATGCAAAGATCATCAGGAAGTTCGGCGACGTACCGGACGATCTCAGCGCATTGTAGGCAGCGAGAGGTTCACACGAAGCGAGCTACTGATAAGAATTGCTTTGTTTTTTCGATCCTGCTGAAGGCATTATTGAGTTGGTGAGGACTTCTCTTTAGTTTGATATACTTCTCACTCTAGTAACTTCGAGTAGTCGCATGGCCGAGACGCATATTGAATGGACCGATGCAACGTGGAATCCCGTCGCGGGCTGCTCCATCGTCACGGCCGGTTGCACGAATTGCTATGCAATGCAGATGGCCAAGCGTCTCGAAGCCATGGGCGTCGAGAAGTACGAGGGTCTAACGCGGCGCAGCGGCAAGCGGACCGTCTGGAACGGCGTGGTCAGGGAGGATCGAGCGGCGCTCGACATACCTTACGGGTGGAAGAAGCCGAAGAAGATATTCGTCAACTCAATGAGCGATCTGTTCCACGAGCAGGTCACGGATCAGTTCATTTTGGATGTTTGGAAGGTTATGCGGGCGACCCCGCAGCACAACTATCAGATTCTCACCAAGCGCCCGCGGCGCATGGCTCAACTTGTCGCCGATCGGGTGGACACGATTCTCCCGAACGTCTGGCTTGGGACCAGTATTGAGAACGCGGAAGTGCGCGATCGTGCCGACGATCTTCGCGCCGTACCGGCCGCAATCCGCTTCATTTCATTCGAACCCCTGATCGGACCGGTCGGCCCGATTGATTTAAAGGACATCGATTGGGCCATCGTCGGCGGAGAAAGCGGCAGTGCGGCAAGGCCGATCAGGGAAGAGTGGATCGACGAAATCTATGCGCAGTGCGTGCGGCAACGAACGGCCTTCTTCTTCAAGCAGTGGGGAACATGGGGCAAAGACAACAAGCGCCGCTCAAAAAAGGCGAATGGACGCGAATATCGCGGTCAATTTTGGGATCAGATGCCAGAACACGCCATGGGCGCCGGCTAGTGGGGGAGAATGGTTGAAAAGCCTTATCAGTGGCCTGACGGTGCAAAGCTTGAAGAGCATTCAAAGCGCAAACACAAAATACTTAGAGAATATTTCTCTCGCTACCTGACCGTTCGCTGCCAACTGCCTCAACAGGAGAAATTCCGGCTGGCCATCGTCGAAGGATTCGCCGGCGCCGGAAAATATAGCTGCGGCGCCCCCGGCTCGCCGTTGATCTTCCTCGAGGAGCTGAAGGCCGCGGTGGAGCGGTTCAACATCTACAGATCCGCCAACGGTCTGAAACCCCTTGAAATCGAGTGCTTGCTCATTCTCAACGACGCCAGTCTGCAAGCGATCGAGATTCTGAAGACCCATGTCGCCCCGCTTCTTGCCGAAGTGAGGCAACATCATCCCAAGCTGCACATCAGCGTCGAATACAGAAGCGACGAATTCGAGACGGCTTATCCCGGCATCAAGCAGTCGCTGCAACAGGGCCGATTTCGCAACGTCGTATTCAATCTCGACCAATGCGGACACAGTCGCGTCAATCGCTCGACGCTGATTGACATCATGCGCTCCTATCCGTCGGCCGAAATCTTTTACACTTTTGCAATCGAGTCTCTGCTCGCGTTTTTGCGGGCAAAAGAGCCGACGGCACTGGCGTCGCAACTCGCCGCCATCGACCTGAGCGAAGCCGACTTAAAGAACCTCGAAGGCGGCATGAACAAGAAGACCTGGCTTGGCGTTGCCGAGAAGTTGGTCTTCGGCGCATTCTGGAGCTGTGCCCCCTTCGTCAGCCCGTTCTCGATCAACAACCCGGATGGCTGGCGATATTGGCTGATCCATTTCGCGAACTCGTACAGGGCACGGCAATGGTACAATGACATACTCCATGCAAATAGCAGCTTTCAGGCGCATTACGGACGGTCAGGCCTGGATATGCTTTCTTACGATCCCACTCACGACAGCGGTGCTCTCTACCTTTTCGATATGTCTGGACGAGCCTCCGCCAAAGATCAGCTCACGGCAGACATTCCGCGTCTTGTATCGGAATTCGGCGACGCGATAGAGGTCGGCACGTTTTATGAGAGCATCTACAACGCCACGCCTGCCCATACCGACGACATCCATTCGGCAATCATCGATAACCCGGACCTCGAAGTCATCACCGAGGCCGGCGGCGAGCGCCGAAAGGCGAATACGATCATCGCCAGCGATGTTATTCGTATCAAAACCCAGAGAAGCTTCTTTCCTATGTTCTCAATCCCGCCGAAGCCGCGCTCGTAGCGGCATCACCGGTGCGGCGGGACGTTCGTCGATCAAGCGCCAGTTCGTGGGCTAGATCTTTCTTACGACGCGCGCGCCGATTGCGGCCAACGGACACGACGAGATTGTGCTATAATTCATACCCCCTCTTGATTCGGAGGGGCATCGTTGCTCGGAGCCGCACTCATGCCAACACTCCAAGTACATCCGATCGTGCGTTCTTTGCCCACAATGAGCGGCGCTCTCTATGGCGTCCTGAGACAAGACATGAGCGCGCGTGGCCAGCGGCTTCCAATCGTTCTTTATGAAGGGATGATTTGGGACGGGCGGGCTCGCTATGCCGCCTGTCGGACGCTCGGGGTCAAGCCTTGGCTGGTGCCGCTGCGGCGCGAAGACCCGATGCCGCACTATGTCAAGGCCAACTACCAGCGGTGCGGTGAGCCCAACTCCGCGGAGCGCAACGCGGTTGTCGAAACCTTGATGCCCGCCGGCAGTCCTGAAGGGCGGGCCTAATTCAATGCCCGACGAAAGGCCTGGCTTCAGACGGCCCGAGCTGAATTCCGGGACTTCATACGCGAACGGCCGCAGCCATGTGTGATATGCGGATCCGGAAGTTACTCACGCGCATCATTCGTTTCCGCTCGCGCTTCAGTTCGAATGCGGCGTCGACGATGCCATCCATGATTATCAGTGGCTTTGTCCCAAACATCATAATCGCGTGCATGTTCTTTTAGGTGGCTACCTGCTCGAAACCCGCGATCTGTCGTTCCTTGACTGCATCCCCGACCGCGACGCCACGGAATGGGTTGCGATCGAGAACTCGGCCCGAAAAGGAATCGATCTTTGCTGCGAGGCGCTTGGACGGACACCTGGCGAAACCGTCCGGCGAAGATACGATCCGCCCTATGCGTGGTTCATGCTTCGAAACTACGCGGCGATGTTTCCGGCAGAGGACTGGAGACGATTGGCGGCGTAGACGGCGGGCGAACCATGAAACGATGCTTCCTGCACGGCCATGGCGCTTGCGAAGGCAAGATTTCCAGCGAGCACTATATCTCGCGCACCGTTCTTGACGCGATCGGCGGCGGCGGTGCCGTTCATGTTGGAGGACTTCTGTGGCAGCCGCCGGATACGTTTCAGAGCATCGGGATCAACGCGCTTGTCGCAAAGGTCTTGTGCGAAAAGCACAACGCCGGACTGAGCCAACTGGACAAGGCGGCCGGCAGATTGTTTCGCGCGATCGACGGCGTAGATAAGCGTCCGGAAGCCACACATCCTCTGACACAGGTCGACGGCAATCTGATCGAACGATGGTTTTTGAAGCTCTACTGCGGCCTCGCGGCCGCCAAAAGCAGCGACACGGCTATTCCGGACACATTGCTGCGTCTGTTGACTGGCGAGCGGTGGCCCGAAGGATGGGGACTGTACGTCCCCTTTCCGGCCGCCCCTCTGACGCTCGCAACGGAGTTCTACTATGAGGCGCTAAACGCCCCGACAGGCGAAATCAAGGGCATCAAGCTTCGCGTCGCGGGCGTCCACTTTAACCTTTTGCTGGGACGGCCCGACAATCCGACCGCGTGGGGATTGCATCGACCGCGCGGATTGATCTTCAACAACGGCTCCTACGAAAAGCGCATCGAACTCTTATGGCCTGTCGTGAACGACCGGGCTGTCATCTATACGCGGACAGGTCAGAGCAGCGACCGCCCGCCCCAGTGGAGCGGCTGGCGTGAGACCTGCGCATAGCGATCCACTGTTAGCGCCTTATTCAACGCGGCTGGAAATGTATTTGGCGTTGCGTCTTGCAGCTATGATGGCGCGACTGATATCGCCTTCGTAACGCCAGCCACGGCACTGTTCGAGATCGAAATTCCCGAACATATAACCGATGGCCTCAAACAGGGCCGACCGTAACTCTTTGAGAGCTGGCGGCACGGGGACAGATCGCAGTGGACCGTCGCCCCCGGAATAGAGAAGCATCTGAGCTTGCGCGACGATTGGCTTAGTCGCGCGGATTCTTGTCTCGACGGCGCCAGGCTTCAAGAAACTCGTGGATCGCTGCGCCGTCATCGTCCGTTGCGTTGCGCGCATCCAGCTCCTCAACGCGGGATCTGAAAGCCGCCAGATCAAGAACTTTATCGAGGGAATCGACACCCGCCCGCGTATGACGCTTGGCTACAATGTCACCAAGACCGGACATGCCCATACCCTGGCTCCACGAATAGGTCGTGAACGCCCGCGCGAAGGTGACGATTGCAGCATCATTTTTGAATTGCTCCGCGGTCCATGCTTTGACCTCTGCGCCGTCATCCTTTGCCAGGTCGCGCCAGTCGAATAGCAACCGCGCCAATCGCCTGGCCTTCAGCAATTCGCCGGATTGGCTTGCAGCCCGTATGCGGTTGAGCGTCAAGGCTTCCAGCGCAACGGCGTCTGCCTCCGTCGTGAGACAATTTGATTCAGGTTCGGGCGCCCTGCCGTTGACCGGATAGTAATCGCGATAGGCGGAGCTGGAAAAATCGGCGAGCCAAGCCAACCCGGCTTTAGAACAAGCCTCGACAAAAATGGCGGAACGCGTTGCTAGATCGAAGCGCTCCAAGGTCAACCGACGCAGCAGCCAGTGAATGCGGAGCACATTGTCGGCGACCGAAAAGGCCTTCGCCCGGTCTCCCGGAACATCGACTTCGTCCCCAAGCTCGAACACCGCCGTTAAAAGTGGACCGACATCCTTGTCGGCGACATCGCCAGCATGGATAGTCATTTCGTCCAGCAGGAGCTGGGCCTTCGTGGTCCCATCTTTGCGCGCGACGGACAAAGCCGCTCGAAGGGTAGCTTGCACGAAAGCAGCATCGGATGCCCTGGCGATGATACTTTTTATCTCCTCCCGAGGAAGAACGTCGTCTCCCACGGAGAAGCGGAAATAAGAACCGAAATGCTCCTTCGTGCATACGCGGCGCTCGCGCACCCATTCGCTGTCCGAACCCTCACCGTAGTGAAGGTTATTCCACACGCTTTCGAGACGCGGAAAAAGCCGCATCAGCACTCGTCGCAAGCGCGGGCGGTCGATCTCCTTTACCGAGCCGAGCAGCAGGCTATCGATCTCACTTGCTCTACCCCGTCCGTCTCCCGTGCCTCGCGGCGCCAAACCGCAGAGTTCGCCTTTGTTTGCGCGAATGACACGGTAGACTTCGCCCCGAAGAAGCCGCAGCGTTTCGAGGGCGACAAAGTCCGCAAGATCGACCTCGCTGCCGACGGCAGCCCAAGTGACGGCCAGCGCATTCATCAGACGAATGAGATCGCGCGGCGTGCGGATTTCCGGCGCGATGACTTCGTAGAACACATTCATAAAGCGCTTGAGCTGCTCCTCAGGGGGAGAGCCGCATAGGGTGCCAATCTGGCGCAGCAGTTCCTGATTGAGATCGGCGGCTTGAGGCAGCGGTAGATCAAAGCCCGCCTGAATGATCTTTTCGAGATAATGCGGCCCCTCTGAAGGAAACCGCTCCGAAACGATCCCCTCGGCAAGCTCGCGATCGAAGACAAGCAGGTAGATGACGTTTGGTAAACGGCCCACTGACTTCACGAGACGAAAGATCAGAAGAGCCTCGTCCGGTGACAGGCGGTCGATGTCGTCGATTACGATGAGGAAGCGCTTCTTCTGGGCCCCCAGCGCGGCAGTCAACTCGGCATGAAGTTTTTCAACCGTGTCCTCGGTATGAATCAGATCGGCGAGCCACGCAAGGCCCGCTTCGGCGGCCTTGCCGGCTCCCTTGTATCCCGCAAGATCAGCAGCAGCACCGACAAGGGCGCCGGTTCGCAGCAACTGAGCCCCGATCTTTGGCAGAGCTTTCTTGAAGCGGTCGCCGAGCGATGGGCCGAGGCCCGCGTAAAGCTCGCGAAAGAAAGCCAGCGCCAAGGCCTCCTCGCCACGAAACCACCAGCAGGCGAAGTTCACGATGGCGATTTCGTCCGCGGCAACGGCGTCTTTCAAATGATGCAGGATAAGATTTACGGCACTGCTTTTGCCCGATCCCCAAGGACCATTAAGCGCGATCACCGTGCCTTCCGGCGCTTTGATCTTGCGAATGGATGATGCAAGCGCCTGCGCAAAAGGATCGATACCGAACCTGTCTTCGGCGGGTTGCTTGATCGGCGCATCGTTAGGCGATGGATTGAATTCGGACATGTTCACCGCGAGCAACGAATAGTCGCAGCGCCAACTCTGGCTGGCGCTGACCGCGATCCGCTTTGTGCGTCACGTTGGTACCAACTATGGCAGAGAGCTAGGCGATCGCATCACTGAATTAGTGTGGCGGAGTTCGCCAACGTTCGTCGGCGCTTATTCAACGGATATTCGACGAGTTTTCGATGAAAGCTCTAAGGCATTGAAATGATTGGCGCTCCCTAGGGGAATCGAACCCCTGTTTCAGCCTTGAGAGGGCCGCGTCCTAACCGCTAGACGAAGGGAGCGTTGAGAGGCAAGGCAATAGCCTCGAAATCCGGCCGCCGCAAGATGCCTTGTGCATTGCGGCGGGGATTTTGTCGGCCATGCTTTACGAACGCCCCGGGGGGCATCCGGCGCCATACCGCTGGATTTCCGGGTTCATCGCCGCGCGATGCCCTCAGGTGTGCAATCGCGCACCGGGGAAGACGGTGCCGGGCGCAATGCCGCGCGTGCCTTGCCCGAGCGCGTCGCACCTGCACGCTACAGTGGCACCGCCCTCGCGATTGCATGATGGCCACCCTGAGATGTCATGCCGTCGTCGTGCACGGCCCTGCTTTCGCCAAATGGCAATGCAAAACACTTGGCTGTGAAGTCACCCGGCGTCCGTCTCTGCTAACATCGCAGCCCTTCACCATGCTGCGCCCCGCACGGCGCCGGACAAGCAAGAGGAGTGCTTGGAACAAAGCGCAAGCGCTTGACGGCCTTGGCGCACGGCAGATTTGGCTCACGAATATCTTGGCACAACAAACATCAGCGCGGTCGCAGGTGATGGAAGACGTTCCACACCTCGCGCCGCACAGGTCAATAGCTTAGGCAGAGCGAGGACAGACCATGATCAAACTAAAAATCAACGGCCAGGAACAGAATTGGGACGGCGACCCGGATCTTTCGCTGCTCTGGTATCTCCGTGACGAAGCAGGCCTCACGGGCACCAAGTTCGGCTGCGGCCAGGCGCTGTGCGGTGCCTGCACCGTGATCATTGACAAGGAGGCGGTCCGCGCCTGCATCACCTCGGTGTCCGACGTCGTCGGCCGCGAGGTCACCACCATCGAGGGGCTGCATCCGACCGGCGACCATCCGGTGCAGAAGGCCTGGCGCCAAGTCAACGTGCCGCAGTGCGGCTACTGCCAGGCCGGCCAGATCATGCAGGCCGCGGCGCTGCTGGACCAGAACCCGAAGCCCAGCCACGACCAGATCCGCGAAGCCATGGCGGGCAATATCTGCCGCTGCGGCTGCTACCAGCGGATCGAGAATGCCGTCCATCTCGCATCGACGGGGGTGTGACATGAATATCCGCACCAATATCCCAACAGATTCTGGCAAGCTTCGCGGCTTCGAGAAGCACGTGAAGGTCGAGAACGTTTCGCGCCGCAGCATCCTCAAGGGGCTCGGCATCGCCGGCTCTTTCGTGCTCGCCGCGCCCGTGATGACGCGCCAGGCGTTCGCCTATGAGACCGGCGCCGGCAAGATGCCGCACGGCGTCGTGGTCGATCCGCGCGTGTTCGTCGCGATCGCCCCCGACGGCATCGTCACCATCCTGGCGCACCGCTCCGAGATGGGCACCGGCGTGCGCACCAGCCTCCCCTTGATCGTCGCCGAGGAAATGGAGGCCGACTGGTCGCGCGTCCATGTCCAGCAGGCGCATGGCGACGAGGTCAAGTTCGGCAACCAGGACACCGACGGCTCGCGCAGCACGCGGCATTACCTGATTCCGATGCGCCAGATCGGCGCCTCGGCGCGCTCGATGCTGGAAGCCGCCGCCGCCAAGAAATGGGGCGTGCCGGTCACCGAGGTGAAGGCGCAGAACCACGAGGTGGTGCACAGCGCGAGCGGTCGCAAGGCAGGCTTCGGCGAGCTCGCGGCCGACGCCGCGAAGGAGTCGGTGCCGAGCGTCGAGGGCCTCAAGCTGAAGGACCCCAAGGACTTCCGCTATCTCGGCAAGGGCCAGGTCTCGATCGTCGACCTGCACGACATCACCACCGGCAAGGCGCCTTACGGCGCCGATGTCCGCCTGCCCGGCCTGAAATACGCCGTGATCGCCCGTCCGCCGGTCACCGGCGGCAAGCTCAAATCGTTCGACGACAGCGCGGCCAAGAAGGTGCCGGGCGTCGAGAAGGTGATGGAGGTCAAGGGCTGGCCCTGGCCGTCCAAGTTCCAGCCGCTCGGCGGCGTGGCCGTGATCGCGCGCAACACCGGGGCTGCGATCAAGGGCCGCGACGCGCTGAAGATCGTCTGGGACGACGGCGCCAACGCCAAATACGACTCCGTCACCTATCGTGCCTCGCTCGAGGAAGCCGCGCGCAAGCCCGGCCTCGTGGTGCGCAAGGAAGGCGATGCCGATGCGGCGCTGAAGAGCGCCGACAAGGTGATAACCGGCGAATACTATTTGCCGCATCTCGCCCATGTCAGCATGGAGCCGCCGGTCGCGGTCGCCGACGTCAAGGGCGACAAGGCCACGATCTGGGCGCCGGTGCAGAGCCCCGGCGGCACCCGCGAGGATGTCGCCAAGACGCTCGGCATCCCCGAGGACAATGTCACCGTCAACGTGACGCTGCTCGGCGGCGGCTTCGGCCGCAAGTCGAAATGCGACTTCGCGCTCGAGGCGGCATTGCTGTCGAAGGAGCTCGGCGCGCCGGTCAAGGTGCAGTGGACGCGTGAGGACGACGTCCATCACGACTTCCTGCACACGGTCTCGGTGGAACGGATCGAGGCCGGTCTAGACAAGAGCGGCAAGGTGATCGCGTGGCGGCACCGCAGCGTGGCGCCGACCATCGCCTCGACCTTCGCCGCCGGCGCCAATCACGAGGCGCCGTTCGAGCTCGGCATGGGCCTGATCGACAACCCGTTCGAGATCGCCAACCTGCAGTGCGAGAACCCGGAAGCGGCCGCGTTCACGCGGATCGGCTGGTTCCGCTCGGTCTCCAACATCCCGCGCGCCTTCGCGGTGCAATCCATGGTCGGGGAAATCGCGCATGCGACAGGCCGCGACCAGAAGGAGATGCTGCTGGAGCTGATCGGAAGCCCGCGGATCGTCAACCTGTCCTCGGTGAAGGATCCCTGGAACTACGGCGAGCCCTATGACAGCTACCCGATCGACACCGCGCGCTTACGCAAGGTGGTCGAGCTGGTCGCCGACAAGGGCGAGTGGGGCCGCAAGGTGCCGAAGGGCCACGGCCTCGGCATCGCGGTGCACCGCTCCTTCGTCAGCTACATCGCGACCATCGTCGAGGTGGCGGTCGACGACAAGGGCAAGTTCTCGGTGCCGCGGGTCGACACCGCGATCGATTGCGGCACCTATGTCAATCCGGAACGGATCCACTCGCAGATCGAAGGCGCTGCGATCATGGGGCTGAGTCTGGCCAAATACGGCGAGATCAGCTTCAAGGACGGCAAGGTGCAGCAGGGCAATTTCGACGACTTCCCGGTGATCCGGATGGACGAGTCGCCTGTGATCACCAACGTCCACATCGTGCCGCCCGGCGCCGACACCCCGCCGAGCGGCGTCGGCGAGCCCGGTGTGCCGCCGTTCGCGCCGGCTCTGATCAACGCGATCTTTGCCGCGACCGGAAAGCGCATCCGCGCCCTGCCGATCGGCAAGCAGCTGGAGACGTGAAGCTGGAACGTCAGGCGAGATAGGTCGTTCTCATCGGTCCACTGGAGCAGATCGATGAGAACCTCACCTCAAACATTCGGGACGCTCGCGGCAGCCCTGTCCGCGGGCGTCTTTCTTTTTGCGACGCAGGCTGCGCTCGCACAGTCGGACTCGCCGCCGAAAGCGACCGCAACGCGCCCGGCCAAGGTGCTGCCCGACCAGACGTCGGTTCCGAGCAGCGGCCCGCCGTCGACCACCGGCCAGACCACCGGGGAAGCGAGCCGCGATCCCACGATCAAGCAGATGAACGACGACGAGAAGCGGAAGGTCGATACCAAGGGCAAGTAACGCAAGCGCAGACCGGGAAGCGGCGGTCTCCCCATCCGCCGCTTCCCGATCGCATCGCCCCCTGTCGCTGAGTCCAACAAAGGCTTGGGAGCATGATCCGATTCAATCAGATCACGCTCCAGATCGCGCGCTTACTTCTTGTCGAGCGCGAACACCCAGATCACGCCGCCTTGCGGGACGTTGTTCTCGAAGCCCTTGACCTTGCCGGCCAGAGCGTCCTGGATGCGCTGCGCGTCGACGCCCCAGCCCGACTGGACCGCGATGTATTGCGTTCCGTCGACCTCATAGGACATCGGCATCGCCATGATGCCGGAGTTGGTCTTCTGCTCCCACAACAGCTCGCCGGTCTTGGCGTTGAAGATGCGGAACATCCGGTCATTGGTGCCGCCGGCGAGAACCAGGTCGCCCGCGGTCGCCGTCACCGATCCGAACAGCTGCGAGGTCTTGAAGTCGTGCTGCCAGACCTTCTTGCCGGTGGCCGGATCCCACGCCTGCAACTCGCCGAAATGATCGGCGTTCGGTGCCGGCGTCAGCCCGATGTCCTCCGGCTTGGTGCCGAGCCAGAGCTGGCCGGGCACCAGCGGCTGCTTCTCGCCCGTGAAGCCGCCGCAGAAGTTCTCGTTGGCGGGAACGTAGACGAGCTTGGTGCTCTGGCTGTACGCCGCCGACGGCCAATCCTTGCCGCCCCATAGCGACGGGCAGAACTCGACCCGCTTGCCGAGCACCGGCTTGTGCTCGGGATCGACGATCGGCCGGCCGGTCTCGGCCTCGATGCCCTTCCAGACATTGGTCTTCACGAACGGCCAGCCGGACACGTAGTTGATCTTGTCGGGCTTGTTCTCGAGTATCCAGAAGATCGCGTCGCGTCCCGGGTGGATCAGGCTCTTGAACGACCGTCCGTCACGCTGCAGGTCGACCAGCATCGGCGCGTCGACCTCGTCCCAGTCCCAGGAATCGTTCTGGTGATACTGGAAGTGCTTCTTGATCTTGCCCGTCTCGGGATCGAGACCGATCACCGAGCTGGTGTAGAGGTTGTCGCCGGCGTGTGCCGAGCCCGGCCAGGGCGCAGCGTTGCCGACGCCCCAGAGGATCGTCTTGTTGTCCTTGTCGTAGGTGCCGGTCATCCAGGCCGATCCACCGCCCGACTTCCAGTCGTCGCCGCTCCAGGTCTCGTGCCCGGGCTCGCCTTCGCCGGGGATGGTGAAGGTGCGCCAGAGCTCCTTGCCGCTCTCGGCATCGTAGGCGACGACATAGCCGCGCACGCCGAACTCGCCGCCGGAGCCGCCGACGATCACCTTGCCGTCGATCACCAGCGGCATCAGCGTCAGGTATTGACCCTTCTTGTAGTCCTGGACCTTGGTGTCCCAGACCACCTTGCCGGTCTTGGCGTCGAGCGCGACGACATGGTCGTCGGTGGTGGCGAAGTAGACCTTGTCCTGCCACAGGCCGACGCCGCGGCTGGTCGGATGCAGCTGGAACAGATCGTCGGGAAGCTGCCGCTTGTAGCGCCAATACTCCTCGCCGGTCTTGGCGTTGAGCGCGATCACCTGTCCCATCGGGGTCGCGGCGAACATCACGCCGTTGTTGACGATCGGCGGCGCCTCATGGCCCTCGATGACGCCGGTCGAGAAGGTCCAGACCGGCTTGAGGTCCTTGACGTTGGAGGTGTTGATCTGGTTGAGCGGACTATACCCCTGTCCGTCATAGGTCCGGCGATACAGCATCCAGTTGCCGGGTTCGGGATTTTCGAGACGCGCCGAGGTCACCGAACTGTAGTTTTCGATCGGCCCCGCGACGGCATAGGTCGAAATGAGGCACGTGAATGCGACACAACTCGACAGTAACCACTGCTTGCTTGTCATGAGATGCTACCTCCCTGCTCTGTTTTGATTTTTTCAATTTAGGTCATGCAGAAATCCCGATGTGGCCTCATCCTCCCTGCTGAGCACCCACCTTTCCGACGAATGGCGCTGCGACCGTGATCGCGCCGTCGGCAACCGTCAGCGGCAATGCCGCGAGGCGACGTGGCGCCGGCCCGAACACGACCTGCGCATTCTGCCGCGGATCGTATTCGGAGTTGTGACAGAGGCATTTCAGAACGTTCTTGTCGCCCTGCTCCTCCTTCAACCAGGCGGTGATCGGACATCCGGCATGCGTGCAGACGACCGAGTAGCAGACGATGCCGTCAGGGGCGCGGGCGCGCGTGGCATCGTCGAGCTCGTTCGGATCGAGCTTGACGAGCACGACCTCGTTCAGCCGCGAGCCCTTGCGGACGACCGAGGTGTTCGGGTCCTGCGGCCAGGCGCGAATGGGCGGGCCGCCCAAGGTCAGATCTTCCGACTTGATGACCTGGCCCGCCTTGTCGCCCTCGGCGCGCACGAGCCGATCGGCTTTTTGCGGCCGCTCATTGGCGCCGGGCTGTTCGTCATCGTCGGCGGCCGCAGGCTCGATCGCGGCGAGGCAGGCGCAGCTCGCGAGCGCGGTCAACACCGCGCGGCGCGTCGGGTCGGCGCACGACCCTGCCGCATCGGATTCACCGGACTGTTCGATGGAAGCGTTGGAGTTGGATCGCGACATGGCGCAAGCTGAACGTGCAACTCGGCCGAAAAGATGGCGACACACCTTCTCGATGCGCGAACGCATGCGCAAAAAATACGCTGCAGCTTTCGGTTGATCGACGGCGCGGCTTCGCGATTGCTGCGATCAGGGTTCGTTGACGAAGCTCAGCCTGCCGACAGGTTTCAGCGTCTTTGCATCAAATGTGCGAATCTCTGTTGCACCGCCCACATCAAGCGTGAGGATCAATCGCTCGCCGGCGACGCCGGTGGCGACGATGCGGGCGCCCTTCGGCAGCGCAGCAGTGACGTCGGAAACGGAAACGGGGCTTCCCTCGCTGCGATAAAGGCGGTAGCCGATGGCAATCAAGACGACGGCCACGGCCAGTGCCGAGGTCAGGCCCGCGATCAGCATCATGCGCCGCACCCGCGCGATCAGCGCGGCCTGGTCGGGGGTCGGTTCGGTCGCAGCGGTGTCGGTCATCACAAGGCTCTATCTTTGCAAGTGTCTTCGCAACAAGTCTCTTCGAATGGCGGTCGGAAGCTGGAGGTCGTCGTCGCCGGCGACGAGGGCTCGGCCCGGCTCGACCGCGTGCTCGCGCAGCGCAGTCCCGAGCTGTCGCGGTCCCGGCTGAAGGCGCTGATCCTCGCCGGTTCCGTGACCGTCAAGGACGCCGTCGTCCGCGACCCCGCTTATCATGTCGCCAAGGGCGATACGATCATAATCGACGTGCCGGAGGCCGCGCCCGCCGAGCCGCAGGGCGAGGACATCGCGCTCGATATCGTGTTCGAGGACGACGACATCATCGTCATCGACAAGCCGAGGGGCCTCGTCGTGCATCCCGCCGCCGGCCACGCCAGCGGCACGCTGGTCAACGCGCTGATCGCGCATTGCGGCGCGAGCCTGTCCGGCATCGGCGGGGTCAAGCGGCCGGGCATCGTGCACCGCCTCGACAAGGACACCACGGGGCTGATGGTGGTCGCCAAGAACGACCACGCCCACCAGTCGCTGACCGCGCAGTTCGCCGACCATGGCCGCACCGGCCCGATGGAGCGCGGCTACATGGCGTTCGTCTGGGGCGTGCCGAACCGGCCCCACGGCACGATCGACGCGCCGATCGACCGCCACCCGCACGCCCGCGAGAAGATGGCGGTGCGCCAGGGCGGCCGCGAGGCGATCACCCATTTCGAGGTGCTCGCGAGCTTTGCCGGCCGCGACGGCAAGCCGGTCGCATCGCTGCTGGCGTGCCGGCTCGAGACCGGGCGAACCCATCAGATCCGGGTGCACCTCGCCCATCTCGGCCATCCCCTGCTCGGCGACAGCGTTTACGGCGCCCACTTCAAGACCAAGGCCGGGCAACTCGGCGCGGAAGGTAAGGACGCACTCACCGCCCTCGGCCGGCAGGCCCTGCACGCCTATCTGCTGGCATTGGAGCACCCCCGGACCGGAGAACTTTTGCACTGGGAGGCGCCTTTGCCGGAGGATTTGCTTCTTCTGCAACGGGCGCTGGAAGCGGCGGTATGACGCACCCCTTCCGGAAAAGCCGCGTTATGACAACAGGTTATACCTGCCACACGGGGACGTGACGTCAGCAATCCTTCCCTATCACGGACAGTTTGGTGTATGTTGCACCTGCGCTGAATATCCAGCGCGGAACATCGCAGCATGGCCGGCTTTAACCCAGCGGCCACCTGCCGGGCCCGCCGCTATCGGGGGCCTGAACCACTGGAGGGCGCTCAAATGGCCCGTACAGCTACGTTGCCGGTCCTCAATGGAGAATCCGGCCTCTCTCGATACCTCGCCGAGATCCGCAAGTTCCCGATGCTGGAACCCCAGCAGGAGTACATGCTCGCCAAGCGTTGGCGCGAGCATGACGATCGCGACGCGGCGCATAAGCTCGTCACCAGCCATCTCAGGCTCGTGGCCAAGATCGCCATGGGCTATCGCGGCTACGGCTTGCCGATCTCCGAGGTCGTCTCGGAAGGCAATGTCGGCCTGATGCAGGCGGTGAAGCGATTCGAGCCCGAGAAGGGCTTCCGTCTCGCCACTTACGCCATGTGGTGGATCAAGGCGTCAATACAAGAGTACATTTTGCGTTCCTGGTCGCTCGTGAAGATGGGCACCACCGCGAACCAGAAGAAGCTCTTCTTCAACCTGCGCAAGGCGAAGAGCAAGATCTCCGCCCTGGAAGAGGGTGATCTCCACCCCGACCAGGTGAAGCTGATTGCCAAGCGCCTCGGCGTGACCGATCAGGACGTGATCGACATGAACCGCCGCCTCGGCGGTGACGCGTCGCTCAACGCCCCGATCCGCGACGACGGCGAAGCCGGCGAATGGCAGGATTGGCTGGTCGACAACTCGCCCAACGCCGAAGCCCTGATGGCCGAGAGCGAGGAGTTCGATCATCGCCGCCAGGCCCTGAACGGTGCGATCGGCGTGCTCAACCCGCGCGAACGCCGCATCTTCGAGGCGCGGCGTCTGGCGGACGAGCCGATGACGCTGGAAGACCTCGCCGCCGAGTTCGGCGTGTCGCGCGAGCGCGTGCGGCAGATCGAGGTCCGCGCGTTCGAGAAGGTGCAGTCGGCCGTCAAGGGCACGATTGCCCGGCAGGAAGCCGCGCTCGAAGCCGCGCACTGATCGCGCTGCGACGAACCAAGAGACACGAAAGCCGGCGGCAACGCCGGCTTTTTTGTTGTTTGCAAAGTGGGGCTCGGCACGCGCCTCGATCAGTCCGCCTGCCGACAAATGTCCGCATCAGCCTCGGGAGCGGACACGCGAGGCGCACTTGGTCATGTCGGTTTCGGGGCCACAAGCTGACATCGCTAGTTCTTTGGGCACGCTTCGGGAGCGCTCCATCTCACCTATTCGAATGCAAAGATAATCCGCTTCCAATCCTTCTTCGTTGAAAGCCTCATCTTGCGCTTCTCGTGGAGTTTCTGGATGCCCGGGGACAGGCGGCCGGCGCTTTCGCGCCGGCCGCCTCTGTTGTTCTCAATCGCGGCCAGATGTTGCCATTAGTCGCTGCGGCCGGCCGTCTTCATGTCCTTCACTCGCTGCATGACCTGCTCCAGGTTGTAGCTGGCCGGGTCCTGCAGCGGCGGGAATTTGATGAAGGTCTCTAGGTGCCTCAGCCACAGCTGCTGGCCGATCGGCAGCATGTTCCAATCATAGACGTAGGCAGTAGACGGAGAAGCAATAGCCCCGGCCATGCCGAACAACGTCTTCAGCTGTGTACCAACGGAGGTTTCGAAAGGATCGCGCTTGATGTTGACGACCTGGGTCCAGGAGTAGGGCTGCACACCGGCAATGAAGCCAGCTGGTGAGTCCGACACCATCGCGAAGTACATCTTCCAGTTCTTGTAGCGGACCGCCGACGGCTCCTTGCCGGAGTAATACAAGAAGTGGTCGCGGGCCGACTTGTCGGACTTGCCGCTCAGATAATCGATCTGATTAACACCGTCGAGGGTGGTCTTGACCATATTAGGATAGCCGGCCTCGACCTGTTGCTTCAGTGCGTCGCCCTTGGGCCCGCCGGCGATCTCGACGAGGGTCGGGAGCCAGTCGAGGGCGGAAAACATTTCGTTCTTGACCGTGCCGGGCTTGATGACGCCGGGCCAGCGAATCACCATCGGAGCGCGCATGCCGCCCTCCCAGGTGCTCAGCTTGCCGCCCTTGAACGGTGTGACGCCGCCGTCCGGGAAGGTGATGGTCTCGGCGCCGTTGTCGGTGGTGAAGACGACGATCGTGTTGTCGAGTTGGCCCATGTCTTCGAGCTTCTTCAGTACCACGCCGATGTTGTCATCCATCTGCTTCATGCCGGCTTCGTTGACGCCCCAATCCTTGCCGCCAGGCTCGCCCACCATGGTCAGATACTTGTCCGGCAGCACGGTCGTGATGTGCATGCGTGCCGGGTTGTACCAGACGAAGAACGGCTTGCTGGTCTTCTTCGGGTCGTTGCGATCGAGGAAGTCGACGACCTTGGCCGAGATTTCTTCGTCCACGGTCTTGGATCGCTCGAGAGTCAGCGGACCCTCATCCTTGCAGGTCATGTTCTTTGCGGTGCCGTCCGAGGACTTGCAGGCGAGCATCGGACGCGGCGGCGTCAGGCAAACCGTGGTCCTGGGATCTACAGCGCCGGGGACCTCAGCCACGCCGGGGATCGGCGTGTTCTTGCATGGCGGCGCAAGGGTCTGCTGGGTCGCGGTTTTGTTGAGGTCGGGGAAGCTCACCCCTTGCATGGCGTCGAGGTGATAGAGATAGCCCCAGTATTCCTGGAAGCCTTGCGCAGCCGGCAGCGACTCGGTGTGGTCGCCGAGATGGTTCTTGCCGAACTCGCCGGTGGTATAGCCGAGATCGAGCAGGAACTTGGCAAGCGTCGGCGTCCCCGTCCGCAGATAGGATGGGCTACCGGGAATTTCCGGCAAGACCATGCCGACGCGAACGGGCTGCATGCCGGTTAAGAAGGCCGTACGCCCGGCCGTGCAGCTCTGCTCAGCGTAGTAGTGCGTGAACATCGCGCCTTCGTTGCCGATGCGATCGATATTCGGCGTCTCCCCGACCATCAATCCGCGGTGGTAGATGCTCGGCTGCATCCAGCCGATGTCGTCACCCATGATGAAGAGAATGTTTGGCTTTTGCTGGTTTTGCGCCAACGCCGGTGTGCTGACCGGACCGGACAAGGCCATCAGCATCGTCGTGCTGAGCAACGAGGCGCAGGCCCCCTTGAGCCAGCCAGATGTCTTGCGGGGCGGCGTTCCAGTAGGGGGCGACGGCTCGTCGGGCAATACAGAACTCAACATGGCTACGCTCTCCTGTTTATGATGCGTTAGGAAACTCCTCGACTGATGCATCGAAGGTGTGCCGGCGCCTCCTTCGGATAATGCTTGTCCGATCCCATGCGGAACGTCCCGCCGGGTATGCAGATCATTTTTTCGATATATCTGACGGACCATCGCAAATGGCGATATCGCGCGTGCGCTTGAGCTTCGCTCGAATGCCGCGGTGCCGCATGGCCGCCCTGAAGTTGATACAGGTGACACTCACTCGATTAAGGCGATCTTGATCTAGATCAAACCGGGACTGCCTTCGGGGGCAGCATTCCGGGAAGCACTGGACGTATGCCGATAGATCCGCCTGCCGACGAATGTCCGCATCAGCCTCGGACGCGAACAAGCGAGGCAAACTTGGTTCATGTCGGCCAAGGGGCCAATTTCGGACATTCCTGACAGGCCGCAGTGTCTTCGTGCAACGCCACCTGTTCCCCGGATGCGTCAGGTGACGTAGAATGTCACGGCCCTTGAAACGGGACGTGCCGAAATCACCGTCCGGGCAAAACGAGCAGCACTGGTGCTATCGGCAGGCACGCTCTCTTAGAGGCCGTTCTTTTTTCGGTTTCGCACCACCGTTCACCACGAACTTTGCGCGCTGCATTTGCGGCGGCTCGTTCGGTAACGTCGGGAGAAAAGCGATGAGGAAGGTCGATCGAAGGTCCGCACTGGGAATCGCGTTGGCAGCGGTTTCGACTGCCATGATCAAGCCCGCCGAGGCTCAAGCCACGGGCTACAAGGATAGTGCACCTTGGCCAGGCGTCGTGTTGCGCGAATATGAAGGCGAGACACCATCCCTGATCCCAGGATTCAAGACGGTCTCGATGCGCGATGTCATTATGCAGCCGGGATCGAAGACCATGGGTCCCCCGATGATGAATGCCATGATCTGCCATATCACCGAAGGGGAGCTTCGGCTTGAGCAGGACGGAAAGACCTTTACGGGCAAGAAGAATTTTGTCTGGACCTGCAACAAGGAAACAAAAGAGCAGGCGTACAACGACGGGAATGTGGTCGCGATCATGCGGATCACGGACCTGAAGGCCTGAGGCTCTTTTTCTTCGCAAGAGATCGATTGCAGGAGCGGATGGCGCACGCGACGGCGCGCCATCCGCGTGCAGGACCGCTTCGGTCAGAAGGCGTAGCGCGCGCACCACAAGGTCGATGGGTATCGCTTCGCTCCACCCATCCTAAGCGGCTGGTTTTTGGCCTGATGCTTCGGCATGTACCTCGATCCAGGACGTATGCCCATCAATCCGCCTGCCGACGAATGTCCGCATCAGCCTCGGGAGCGGAGGCGCTCTTGCCACGTAGGCTGAGGGCCAAAAAGGCGACATCGCTCTGCGCCGCCGCGACATCCGTAGGTGGCCAGAAGCAGGCGTCTCGCCGTTGCGCGACCTGAACGTGACCGGTTCTCAATATCTCCGCATGACCGGTTTGGCGGATGTCGGCTCCGGCGCGGCAGGCGAGATCGCGAAGGTCAGCCAAGTGTTCCAGCCCACCGCGCGGTTCTGGGCGGCGAATTCCCAGTAGCCTTTCAGGTTCACGTATCCCTGCAGCTTGTCGCCCATCGGAAAGATGTAGCCGGCCTGCGGACCGACCCCGGCGACGCGGGAGCGGAAGCCGCCAAGCGACGCCGGCGCGCCGACGTCGTCGGCGACCTGCTGGAAGTAGTAGCCAACCAAGCCGAGCTGGAGCTTGCTGTCGAAGAAATGGGAGGCACCCCAATCGATGTGGAAGTCCGCCCCGTTTCGATACTGCGTGTCGGGGTTCTTGAAGTTGTAGGTGAGTCCGGCGACCCAGGAGAACTCGTTGCCGGACTTCGGGTCGAAGTAGGTGTAGCCGCCGCCGAAATCGACGGCGGCGTGACCAATGCCGAGATTAGCCAGGCGGGCAGGATCGTAGTCACCGATCGGGATGTCGCCCATGCCGTAGACCATCAGGTTGTTGGTCCCGAAATTCCACTTCAGGGTAGCGCTCGGGATCACGTCACCAAAGGAGGTGAGTTCCTGCGTGCGAGCGAGCGCGATGGTGTTGCCGAGCGGTCCGGTCAGCGACAACGCTGCAGAGGCCTCGTTGCGGCCGGCAGCGCCGAGGATGCTGATGGCGGCTTGGCCGCCGAGCACCGGGGTGGCGAATGTGTAGGTCGGCCCGAAGAAAGCGAGATCGCCGCGGCCGCTGATGCCGACGTCGGTACGTCCGCCACGGGGGAATGGGGCGTTGGCTGCTGCCGCCGCTTCGCCATGGTAGTAGATCGTCGCCCATGACCACCCCGGCGTTCCGGGCACGGCAGCCAGGCTGCCGAAATTGCCGGGAAGCCAGAAGCTGACGCCACCCTCATCGGCGAGGGTCGGCGTGAGGTTCGCCGATGCGGTCAGCGCGACAATCGCCAGACAAAGGGTCGATGTTCTTCGCATCGGTTTGACTCCATGCCGAGAGAGGTCCCGATTAAGTCCTCCGAACGGGGACATGATCCAGCGGCGCGCCGGACGGGATCAGCGGCTCGCGCCGGACGCTTTGCTCAAAATCCTTCAGGATCTGTCCGAAGTGTACTGCCGTCCAGGTGTGCATGTACGGCAGATCGATCGCCTTGCGCTCCTTGGGATCGACGGTCAGGTTGACGATGTGCGGGCTGGCCAGTTTCTGCGACGGCTCCAGGCTGGTCCGTTGCAGGTACATGACCATCTTGAAATTGCGCCACTTGACGCCGTAGAGCGTGCTTCCCATCCAGTATGGAAAACCGTCACGGGCCGAGCCGTCCTGCTTTCCTTCGAGGAATGCGCGCTGGTCGACGCCATCGATGACGCGGTCCGGCGGCGGCTCGGCCCCGGCCCACCGCAACAGCGTCGTGAACATGTCGGTGATGTGGACGACGTCGTTGCTCTGCCTGCCGGCCGGTACCCGACCGGGATAGCGCACCAGACAAGGCGTTCGCAGCGATCCTTCCATGCCGGTGAAGTAGGAGCCGTCGAAGAAGCCGGAATGCCCGCGCCACGGTTCGAGCTCCTCCGGGCCGTTATCGCCGGAGAATACCACGATGGTGTTGTCGTCAATCTTCAGTTCCTTCAGCGTGTCGAGGACTTCGCCGAAGTCGGAGTCGAGCTCGAGCAGGCAATCCGCCCAGTCGCCTTGGCCCGACTTGCCCTTGAACGAGGCTCGCGGGATCGTCGGCATGTGCATCAGCGAGTGGTTGAAGTACAGGAAGAACGGCTTGCCGGCCTGGACGCTGCGGCGCATGAAGCCCTTGGCGCGGTCGAGAAACTCGGCGTCGACGTCGCGCCGAACGTCGAGCGTGAGCTGCTTGACGTCCCGTGGCGTCTGGCCGCGCTGCGCTTCCATCATGCTGCTGACGCCGTCGCGCTTGGGGTCATACCAGGGATCATCGGGCCAGTAAGATTCGTCCCACGTGCGCGGGGGCCCGTACCATTCGTCGAAGCCGTGATCGGTGGGCCAGCGGCCGGCTGCTGCGCCGACGTGCCATTTGCCGAAGCAGGCAGTTGCGTAGCCCTTCGCGGACAAAACGTCTCCGATCGTTCGTTCCCAGGCGACCAGGCCACCATCGTCACCGGGAAGGGCAACGGTGTGGTTGCCCGAGCGGACGGCATACCGACCGGTCAATAGGGCAGATCGCGATGGGGTGCACTGCGCTTCGGGGGCGAAGTTGAGCAGCTTCATGCCCTCGCCGGCGAATGCATCGATGCGACGAGTATCCGCGCCGCGCAGGATGCCGCCGCCATAGCATCCGAGCTCGCCATAGCCGAGATTGTCGACCAGAAAGTACACAATATTTGGAGGGCCACTCGGCGCAGGTCCCATTTGAGCGCGAGCAGGATCATTTGATGTCGCCGCGATTGTGGACGCTGCCGCCAATGCGGTCGTCGCAAGTAAAACGTCGCGCCGATTCAGAGCGTGATGAGCGCTCGCTTTCGATTGACTGTCCACACGCACCCCCGAGTTTCAAGCCAAGAAGTTGCCGGAACGGAATACTGCACCCATTCTTGCTGCCGAGCCAGTAGCGAAGTGAGGGTATCAGAACTGTGGGATGGGTGGAGCGCAGCGATACCCATCATCCCACCGCGCAGGGACACCTTGTATTGCTTTGACGACCCGTACTTTGAAAAAGTGACCGTATCGTCCCAGCTATCATTTTTCGGCCAACAGAGGGGCAGCTTGTGCCGGAAGCACGATCACTTTCGCTCCGACTTTCACCCGCTCATAAAGGTCCGTGACGTCGTCATTGGTCAGCCGGATACAGCCGGACGAAACCCGCTTCCCGATCGTATCGGGCTTGTTGGTGCCGTGAATTCTGTATTCGGTTTCGCCCAGATACATCGCCCGGGCGCCGAGCGGATTGCCGGGACCGCCTGCCATGAACCGCGGCAGATAAGGCTGGCGCGTAAGCATCTCTGCAGGCGGACGCCAATCCGGCCACTCCGTCTTGCGGGCAACGACCTGTTCACCGGACCATGTGAAACCTTCGCGGCCGACACCGATGCCGTAGCGCATCGCTTGCCCGCCGTTCAGAACGAGATAGAGAAATGTGTTTCTGGTATCGATGACGACGGTGCCCGGCGGCTGGTGACTGACGTAGTCAACCACCTGCCGAACAAATCTTCCGGGAGCGTCAGCTGCTTTTGGTGTTTCGATCCGCGGTGCGGGGACCGGGATTGGAACCGGAGCTGGCGCTGGAGCCTGAACCGGCGCCGCGACGTGAATGGGAGTCGACGGCGTCGGACTAGATGGCGCTGGCACCTGGTGCGCGGCTTGCTTCCGTATCGGTTGAACGCTCGCCGGCCGCCACAGCAAGCCGTACCCCAATGCGGCAGCGGCCACGACGCCAACTACAACTCTTCCGGCGACCGGCAGGGTGAGCGTTTCGATCTTTCCGCGTTTGGCCCGCTTGCCCATACCTCTCCCCTGCTCGCTATGCCCGGAAGGGGTACCCGGCAAATTTTAACAAGCCTCGAAACGATTTCGCTCAGGCTGGAAATCGCCAAGCGTCGTTAACGCGAGCGCTTGTTCTGAAAAGGCTCAGCGAAAGCGGGGAATCCGGTACGCCGCAGCGTCAAGCCGGACGATGACACCGAGACGACGTACGCAATGACGGCGCGTGGTATCGTGCGAGAACCATCCTCATCGTCGTCCCTGCGAAAGCAGGGACCCATAACCACCGAAGTTCATTGTTGCGCAATGCTGGAATGACGAGTCCCGTTCACGGCAGATTGCTCGGAGTATGGGTCCCTGCTTTCGCAGGGACGACGCCGGGAGAAGCCGCGGCCTCTCGGCTCAAGCACTGGCGTCTCTACTGGATCGCCCGGTCGAAGCCGGGCGATGACAGCTGCTTGCTGGGCCGAGCGTCCTCGTCCAAGCATGATGAGTACCCGCCCTACTCGGCCCACTGCCGCGCCATGGTCGCGAGCGCGCAGCCTTCGCAGTAGCGGGCGTCCTTGAAGTCGATCCAGTTGTGCGCGTAGACGCGCTCCGGCGGAATGCCGTAACGCGCGCGCAGCAGCTTCACCAGCACCCGCCAGGCCGCGATCTGCGCGTCGGTCGGGCCGGTCGTGACGTCCGGGTAATTGCCGGCGAACTCGACGCCGATCGACGTGTCCTTGTTCACCAGGTGATAGGTCTTGCTGTTGTCGATGTATTTGTTGTCGTTGCGATCGGCGCCATCGGTGTGGGTCGGAACGAGGTTGTCGGCGACCGCCCAATAGACCGTGCCGTCGGTTTCGACCCAGACCATGACGCCGCGCCGGGTCGGGTTCTTGTGCTGCGCCTCGGCGCCGTATCGCGCCGAGCCCTGCGGCCCCTCGGTCTGGTGCACGATGATGTTGCGCCACGGATGCGATTTGGCGACGTCGCCCCAGGGCGTCAGCCAGACCATCTTCAAGCCGGGAATCTCGGGCGTGCCTTGCGATCGCGCGATGGCCGCGAGATCGGGCGTTTCGGCTGATACGGCGGAGGACAGCACCAGCGCAAGGAGCGCGGCGAGCAGGCGAGGCGTCATTGCGGAAGTCCCGGCGTCGTTCGGTCCCTCGTTAGCACGCTCAGGCGCGCTTGCGCAGGGTCGCCTCCAGCGGATCGGCCATCTCCGGCGCCTTCGGCTCGCAGGTCGCATAGCCGTTCTTGCCGCCCTTCTTGGCGTCGTAGAGCGCGTGGTCGGCGGCGGCGACCAGGCGATCGGGATGCAGGCCGATCTCGCGGGTCCATTGCGCGACGCCGATCGAGACCACGATCGGGATGTCCTTGCCGGTGCACTGCTCGGCGTCGGCGCGGCAGACCTCGAGCACGCGGCGCGCGATCATCGCGCCCTCGCGCAGCGTCGAGGACGGCAGCACGATGCAGAACTCGTCACCGCCGGTGCGGGCCAGCATGTCGCCAGGCCGCAGCCGCGTCTGCGCCATCAGCGTGAAATGCTGCAGGCAGGCGTCGCCGGCGGCGTGGCCATGGGTGTCGTTGATGCCCTTGAAGCCGTCGAGGTCGATCACCAGCAGCGCGAACGCCTCGCCGTTGCGGTCGGAGCGCGCGCATTCCTCGGTCAGCCGCTGCAGGAGATGGCGGCGGTTGCCGACGCCGGTGAGATCGTCGAGCAGCGCGAGGTCGGCGACCTCGTTGCGCAGCCGGTCGATCGCCATCAGCAGGAAGCCGAAATTGAGCGCCATCGACAGGAACACCATCAGCAGGATCACCAGCGACTGGCCCGCAGAGAAGCGGACGAAGGAGAACTCGCCGGGCTGCAGCAGCGCGCCGACAGCACGTAGCGCGTAGATGCCGATCAGCACGGAGGCGACGATGCCGGCGAGCCGGGCACCGGGGCTGACGCGGCCGTTCTCGGACGACAGCAACAGCTTCAGCGTCAGCGCGAACGGCGTGACCTGGGCAACGGTGTAGACCAGGATGCGCATCGGCATGCTGTCATAGGCGAAGATGAAGGTGCCGAGACCGGCGAAGGCCAGCGCCGTGGTCAGCAGGGTGGTGCGCCAGGTCGCGGGCTTGTCGTAGAACCGCTCGATGCCCATCGCGGCAAGGCCGGCGGCGAACACCATCAAGGTCCCCGCCGCAAGCAGCGGCAGCAGCGAGTCCGTCAGCATCACGCGAAGCATCGCGCAGCTGGCGCCGGCGGAGGCGACCAAGGCGGATGCGGTCCAGAACCGCGCCGCGCCGAAAGCAGGATAGCTGCGCGCGACATAGGCCCAGATCAGCCCGAGCGCGAGAAAATTGATAATGAATACCGTCCAAAGCGTCGGAACGCTCAACATCGCCCCTGTTCGAGACCCGTATCGGTCTCGCCTCTCCTGGAATGACCGTCCGCCCCCCCGGGCGTTTCCTCCAATGACAACCCCCGTTGTCTTGCGGACGAGCATGCCGCTGCGCCGCTTAACGGAGCGTCACCCGCAACGTGGCAATCCGTGCTGTGGTTTTGAATTGATGAAGATCTGCGCATCCGCCGTTTGCGCATCGTTAAGCATGACGGATGCGACGACGCCGCGACGCGCGACATGCCCGCGCTTTGCGAAAAACTGGCGAAAACACGTAACAGCTGTGGATAACACGATGACGGCGCCGTGACAGCACGCGGCAGCAGCCTCCGAATCTGCTGAGTTTGATATCGAGGATGTTGCGAGGCTGGCCCTCCGCCAAGCATGCCTCGGAGTCGCGTTCAATCCATGAAACCCTGAGAGGATACTATGGCTAAGAAAGCGAAGAAGGCGAAGAAGGCGAAGGCGAAAAAGGCCACCAAGAAGAAGGCCGCCAAGAAGTAACGAATTCCAGCCCGGGTAGCGGCGCTTGCCCTGCCCGGGCACCCGGACCAGGATAACCGGTCGCAGCGACGTCAACCTCGAATTCACCGGCCCTACATCGATCGGCCCCGACGGACGGGGCGCAAGGCAGCAGGCGCAACGCCTGCTTTTTTATTGCCTGCGTCAGGGCGTAGCGGCCGCGACGTCAGCGCTCCGCGAAGGCGAGCCTGGCGCCGAGCAGGGCAAAGCCCGCGGCAAAGCTCCGCCGCAGCCAGGCCATCACCTTCGGCCGGGTGATGACGCGGTCGCGCACCGAGGCGGCGAACAGCCCGTAAACCGCGAACACCGCGAAGGTCATCGCCATGAACACACAGCTGAGCTCGGCCATCCGCGCCAGCGGGTGCGGCTCGTCGACCGCGATGAACTGCGGCAGGAAAGCCAGGAAGAAGATCGACAGCTTTGGATTGAGGATGTTGATCAGGATGGCGGTCACGATCACCCGCCGGCGCGAGCCCGGCTTGATCGCGGTGTCGACGGCGAGCGCGCCGCGCTCGCGCAACGCCTGCCAGGCCATGTAGAGCAGATAGACGACGCCACCCCATTTCAGCGCCGCGAACGCCACGGCGCTGGTGTGCAGAATGGCGGCGAGCCCGAGCATCGCCGCGATCATCTGCGGCACGATCCCGAGCGTGCAGCCGAACGCCGCCGCGACGCTCGCCCGCGCCCCCCGGGTCAGCGCCACCGCCAGCGTATAGAGCACACCGGTGCCGGGCGAGGCCACCACGATCAGCGACGTCAGCAGAAAGGACCAGGTCACTTCAAATCCGTCACTTCAAGCCCTCGGCGGGCGGGACATCATCCGCCAATATCACGGCGACGGGGACGGCGGAAGCGGCTGCTGGACGGAGGCCCCGGCGCCCGCGCCGACACCCCGTTATGACGACCTGCGCCATCCGCGATGCGAAAGCTCCGACGCCTTCATCTCGGCGACCCGGATCACGTCGAGCGGCGCCCAGGGCTTGGCCCAGAACAAGGCGCCGTCGGGCAGGCGCTGCCGCAGCGGTTTGCCCGAGGTGACGATCACGTCGAGATCGGGTCTGTACTTCTTCGCGGCATAAGCGAGCTCGACGCCGGTCATGTGTCCGGCCAATTCGACGTCGGTCATCATCAGCACGACGTTGTCGCCGTTGCCCTGCAACACCAGTTCGGCGGCTTCGGCGCTCTCGCAGGCGATGACGTCGAACTCGCTTTCCTCCAGCAGCAGCCCGATCATCTCGCGCTGCATCGGATCGTCCTCAACCACCAGGGCCTTCGCACGATAGGGCTTTGACTGTCCCATGGGTGTGGCTCCCTCGGTTTGAATGCTTCGGTTCGAGCGCGTAACATAGATTAAATGCTCAAAATCACTGGATGGTTCAGTTCCAATTTGAGAAAAGCGTGGAAATGCCGTGTTCCTCGCTTGGCAACCACCACCCCCGTTGAGATGGAGCTCACCCGACATGACCGCGATCCCTGGATCCGCCGCCGCCGTGACCGGAGCCGCCAGCGGCATCGGCCGCGCGCTCGCGCATGAACTGGCGCTGCGCGGCTGCGATCTGGCGATCGCCGACCGCGACGAGGCCGGCCTGCAGGCCGCCGCCGCGGAGATCGCGAAAGCGAGCCCGCGCAAGGTCACCGTGCACCGCCTCGACGTCAGCGAGCCGGACCAGATCACGGCGTTCGCGGAGGCCGCCGTTACAGCGCATCCCTCGCTCAACATCGTCGTCAACAATGCCGGCGTCGCGCTGCTCGGCGAGTTCGGCGAGATCGATCAGGCGCAGATGGAGTGGCTGTTCAACATCAATTTCTGGGGTGTGGTGCACGGCACCCGCGCCTTCCTGCCGCAGCTTTCGCGGCAGCGCGAGGCGCATATCGTCAACATCTCCTCGATCTTCGGCATCATCGCCCCGCCCGGCCAGAGCGCCTATTGCGCGGCCAAGTTCGCGGTGCGCGGCTTCTCGGAAAGCCTGCGCCACGAGCTTGCGGTGGCGAACAGCCCGGTGCGCCTGTCCGTCGTGCATCCCGGCGGCGTCGCCACCAGCATCGCGCGCAACTCGCGCGCCGGCACCGGCGTCACCGACAATGCCCGCCGCGCCGAATCGATCGAGCGCTTCGACGCGCTGGCCAGGACCACGCCGACCGCGGCCGCGCAGCGCATCATCGCCGGCATCGAGAAGAACCAGCCGCGCATCCTGATCGGCAAGGACGCATACTTCATGGACCTGCTGCAACGCTTCCGTCCGGCGAGATACTGGAAGACGATGCAACGGATGATGGAGAAGACGGCGGCGCGGCGGATCGCGCGCGATGCCGCGAGGGCGAGCCAGTAGCTCAATGGCGCGGCGCAACCCGCGCACCTCGACCGGCGTCGTCTCGGCGAAAGCCGGCAACTGTTATGTTGGTTTGGTCTGCAGGTACGGCTTTCGGTCTCGCATCATGGCATTGAGGACCGTGAGCAGCTTCCTGGCGACGGCGATGAGGGCGAGTTTGGCTGGTTTTCCGGCCTGTCGCAGTCGTGCATAGAAGGCCTTGAACGGATCAGCTCTGCGAACTGCGTTGAGGGCCGCCATATAAAGGGCGTCACGAACGCGCTTTCGGCCGCCCGCAATCTTGCGCTTGCCGCGGAAGGTGCCGCTGTCGACGTTGAAGGGAGCAAGGCCAGCGAGCGCTGCGAGTTGTTTCGGTCCGACCCGCCCGAGTTCCGGCATCTGCGCGATGAGCTGCATGCAGGCCACGGGACCCACGCCGGGCAGCGAACGCATTAACTTCGCATCGTCCGCGATCTGCGCTTCGGCTTTAATCAATGCGCTGATGTCGGCCTCGATCTCGGCGATCTCGCTGTCGAGGACCTCGATGAGGCGGCCGATGCGTTCGGCCATGGCGCGATCGTCGGCCTCGCTGCGCCGGTTCTTCTCCTGGGCGCGCATGAGGACCAGCTGATCCCGCCGTTTTGCAAGCCTCGCCAAGGCGCCCCGTGCAGGATCGGCGACCTGCTCGGGGGCGGGCTGCATGGCCCGCGCAAAGGCCGCCAGCATCCGCGCATCGATCGGATCGGTCTTGGCGAGTAGGCCGCTGGCCCGTGCAAAGTCGCGGGCACGGGCCGGGTTGATCCGTGCGAACTGGATCCCGGCCTGACGCAGCGCCTCGCGAAGCGCGAGGTCATAGATACCCGTCGCCTCGAAGACCACCAGCGCATCGCATTGCCAACGCGCCACCTGCTGTGTGATGGCCTGTGTCGCGTTGGCAATGCGCCTCGGCACGCCGTCAGCCTCATCAAAGATATCGAGGTGTTTCTTGGAGATGTCGATTCCGACGTAACGAAGAGCTATGATCACGGTGCCTGTCCCTGTGATGCGAGGTCTGTTGGTGCAGCCTCGTGCAACTGTTCAGGTTGATAGATGGAACGGGCGGGAGACCGAGCCGGCTCACGGCGTCAAGCGCCAAGGACCCAACGGCTTCCCGCCCACCCTCATCCTGACACACTTCCAAGACACAGGGACCCATAACCACAGGATTGGGTTGTTGAGCGCGCCGGGACCAAAGCGTCGTGCAACACGGACATTTGTGGTTATGGGTCCCGGGTCAAGCCCGGGACGACACTGAGGATGCTGCGCGGCCCGCGGGTCATACATATGCCTGCGCGTTACACCTGCGCGTCATCGCGACACGCGATTAGCCGCCCAGCTGCCTCTTCACCCCGAGCGCCAGCCGGAACAGCGGATCGCTTTTCTCCGACGGATAGAGCGCGCTCTTCGCCACCTGCGGAAAATTGTCGTTCTTCCAGAACGTCGCCGGCGCGAACGAGAATTTTGCGACCAGGCGCCGGCCGAAATCCATCTCGTAGGGAAAATAGTTCTCCTTCTGCTCGGTGCCGGACATCTCCGGATACTCGCCGAGCAGATAGCCCTCCTGGATATGCGGGCGCACCGCCGACGGCGGGCAGACGCTGGCGAGCCGCACGATCTGCAGGCCGGCCTCGGCGCTCGCGGTGATCGCCCCGCTCAGATTCGGCACGCCGAGCACATAGAGGAAGGCGGTGCCGGTCTCCGCCAGCGAGGCAAAGGAGGCGGCGATCCGGATCGAATGGGTGACGTCGAGCAGCGGCGTGGTGCAGACCTCGTAATGCTGCAGGATCGACCAGCGCAGGATGCGATGCCGCTTCAACCGCTCCAGCCCGAGCAGCTTTTCCCTGGCGTATTCGGCGATCAGGATCCGCTCGGCGCGTTGCAGCGCATCGAACCGCCCGGCCAGCGTCGCTTGATCGGGATTGCCGCGGCCGCCGCGAAACAGCGTCGGCTTCAGCGACGAGTTGCGCTTGATGTTCCTGTAGTCGGCGCCCTGGCCGCGAAACAGCAGCACATGATCGCGGTTGAGGAATTGCAGCTCGGCGATCTTGGTGGCGAGCTCGAGATAAGAGCCGACGCGATGGCCCGGTCCCTCCCGCACCGCCGCGTTCTTCGCGACCTGGCATCCGCGGCGGTCGAAGAACGACCAGATCTTTTGGCTGCCGATGGTTTCCATGGGACGCCCCGCACTCTCAACTCGTCATTCCGGGGCAGCCCGCAGGGCTGAACCCGGAATCTCGAGATTCCGGGTTCTCGCTTTGCGAGCCCCGGAATGACCCGGCGGGATGTTCCTCACCGCCCCACAAGCTGATCGGCGAAATACCCGATGGTCTTGCGATAGATCACCGCCCTGTTCCACTCGCGCATCGCCTCGAAATTCGCGGTGCCCTCGCCATAGGGCGCGCCCATCTTGAAGCCGCTGGTGTGCAGGAGGTTCGCGGTCGAGGCCAGCACATCGGCCACCGAGTGGCGCAGATCGACATGGCCGTCGCCGTCGAAATCGACGCCGTACTTGATGTAGGACGACGGCAGGAACTGGGTCTGGCCGATCTCGCCAGCATAGGCGCCGATCATGTCATTCAGACGGAGATCGCCGCGCTGCACGATCTTGAGCGCGGCGAGCAGTTCGCCCTGGAACAGGTCGGTGCGGCGACAATCATGCGCCAGCGTCGCGAGCACGCGGAACACCGGCAGCTTGCCCATGTCGCCCTTGCCGAAATCCGTCTCGAGCCCCCAGATCGCGACCAGGATCTGGCGCGGCACGCCGTATTGCTGCTCGATCTTCGAGAGCAGCACGGCGTGCCGCTGCAGCATCGCGCGGCCGCCATTGATGCGCCCGGGCCCGACCCGGGTTGCGACATACTGCTCGAAGGTCTTGTTGAAGGTGTAGCGCTGCCGCCGGTCGAAGGCGAGCACCCCGCCATCCTGCTGCACGCCGCCGAGCGCCGCCGAGATCACGTCCTGCTGGACGCCGGCCGCCGCCGCCTCCTGCGAGAACGACTGGACGAAGGCCGGAAAACTGCCGCCGCAGCGCGCGGCATATGAGGGGGTGGCAAGCAGCAAGGCGCCGAACACAACCGCCAAACGACACCTGAGCATGCAAAAATCCCCCCGCTTCGAATGGCCGATCATGCCATGGAGCAAACGAGGCAGTCAAAGTGTCGGCACCACACTCCATCCTCGGCGGGCAGTTACGCCTTCATCAGCCGCGCGGCCAAATCTCCCTGCGTTGATCAACTGACGAAGGTGTAGCTGACGATCAATCCCTGAGCTGCCGCTCCAGGTCGACAAAATCGATCTCGGCCCAGCGCTCGGAAATCCTGCCGTCCTGAATCCGCCAGAACGTCATGCCGCGGAATTCGACGTGGCGGCCGGTTGGCTGAATGCCGCGCCACGGGCTGCGGTGCCGGCCGCGCCAGACGAAGCGGCCGGCGACGATGTCGCGCTCGGCCACCAGGCATTCCGCCACCGCCGACAGGTCGGCGAAGGTCTCGTGCATCGCGGCCGAATGCGCGATCACGTCCTCCGCGCTCAGCCGCTTGCCCGCCGCATGGTCGAAGAAGTCGGGCGCCAGCTGCGCGCGGATCGCCTCGGGATCGTGGCGGTTGGTCACGGCGTCGTAATGCGCGAGCACGAGCGCCTTGTTGGCGTCGATTGTGGCGTTGGACATCGGCGATCGGTTCTCGAAGGAAAGGTTGTAGAAAGAGAAGGATGCGCCTCATACGCGAATCGGACGGGGTGGCGCAAGTGACGATGGTCAGAAAAAGCTCGGCTTTCGGCCGTCGTTCGTTTGCGCGCCGATGCGAAAGACGGCTGCCGGGAAAGTGCGCCGCCGTGCGCGGCTCCGCCGCCAGCGATTCCCCCGCCTCGGCGCGAACGGCAGGCGGCCGGCCTGCAGGCGGTAACATCATCCGATGGCTTGGCTGTCGGTGGCGCCTGCAAGCGGCGGTCGGCGGCGGCGAGCGACGCACTACAGGCCAGCATTTGCGGACGCGACGCATGAACGCCGAAGCCGCCGGCCGCGACCAAGAAGCGCGGGCTGTGCAAGCCGCTTCCGCCACGCGGCCGGCCGCGCTGTCTTGTTCATGCAAAGCCAGCTTCGAGATCAAGCTCGGCATCGCGACCGCGCTGATCGCTGATGATCCGACCCGTGCGGTGCAGGCCTTCGCCGCGCTCGACCGCGAGATGTTCGACTGGATGAAGCGCGAGGTCGGCACATCGGGCGATCGCGCCGTCGCCGAAGCGATCCGCGCCCATGCCGATCATCTCTTGTTCGCGTTCGGCCGCTTCGCCACCGGCGCCGGCTCCGCCGTGGCGCAGCCGGCCTTTGCCGCCGCCGTGCTGCGCTGGAAGACGCTCGGCGGTGCCGACGCCACGGCGCTGCGCCAGCTCGAGACGGAGGTCGCCGGCAAGGACGAGGAGACCGCGACGCTGCTGCGCACCGCGCTCCGGCTCAACGGCGAGAAACAGGAGCTGTTCTCGTCGGGCAATGTCGACGACTGGGCGAGGTCGGTGTGGGGGCGGCAGGACGCCGCCGAGAAGGCGCTGCAGAAGCGGCTCGATGCAATCGGCGCGAAGCTGCCGCAAGACCCGATCCGCCCCTCGCAGCTGCTCGCGTCGCAGGAAGCCGTCGTCAACTATTTCATCACCCGGCAATGGAAGGCGGATCGCCAGGCGAAGGACCCGCTGGCGGCAACCGTGCTCTACGCCATCGTCGAGACCGCAACGCGCGAGCCGCACGTGGTCGATCTCGGCGATCCCGGCCGGATGGTCGACACCGGCGTGCGCACCGAGATCGCGCGGCTGCGCGCGACGCGGGCCACCATGCCTATCCCGACGCGCACGCGCCCGACGTCAAGGGCCGCTTCCAGAATCTTCGGGCGCGGCTGTTCGCGCCGCTGGAGCCGCTGCTGAAGGACAAGACCACGCTCTATGTCGTGCCCGACGGCTTCCTGTTTGCCGTGCCGTTCGCGCTGCTGCCCGGCAGTGGCGGCGGCCTGCTGGAGGACAGGTTCACGATCCGGATGCTGACCAGCCCCGATGCGCTGATCGCGATCCATGCGCGCGAGACGCTCGATCAGCGGGGTTCGATGCTGCTCGCCGGCGGCATCGAATATGGCGAGCCGGGGCCGATGCCGCTGCCCGCGACCCGGACCGAGATCGAGGCGATCGCAAAGCTCGCCCGCACCCGCGGCGCGCCGGTCGAGATGCTGACCGGGCGCGGCGTCAGCGAGGGCACGCTGCGCGCGGCGATCGGCAAGGCGCGCATCGCGCATCTGGCGACGCACGGCTTCTATCGCGACGGCACGGCATCCGGCCTCGACACGCTGTGGCAGAGCGGCATCGTGCTGTCGGACGCCGGCGACAGCCGATTTCCGCTGCGCGACGAGAACGACGGCTATCTCTATGCCTTCGAATTGATGGACTGGGACCTGTCCGGGCTCGATCTTCTGGTGCTGTCGGCCTGCGAGACCGGCCGCGGCGACGAGAGCTTCGTCAGCGGCCTGCGCGGCCTGCAGACCGCGCTCGGCATCGCCGGCGCGCGGCGCGCGCTGCTGACGCTGTGGCCGGTCGCCGACGAGGGTACCGCGAACTTCACCGTGCGGTTCTACGAGCACCTGGCGGAGGGCCTGACCTATTCCGATGCGCTGCGCCGGACCAGGCGCGATGCGCGCGACGGCAAGGTCGCGGGCGCGGCCGATGCGAGCGTGTGGGCGGCGTTCGTGCTGTTCGAGGGCTGAGGCGTATATGTCGTTGATGTGACCGAACGGGCGCCGCAAGCGCATGCCGGGCCGTACTGCCCGCGACATTGCGCAAGGGCCGCACGCAACCCCATCGCGCAGGGCAGACCGGCGCACGGGCGCGGGCGATTTGCTTTGACAGCGGCGCCCCGATCGAGGACAAGCCGCGCATGCCGAAAAAACCCGGGACCAATCCCAAAGGCGAATTCGCCTTCTTCAACGTCTTCTATGAAGACGGCTCGCAGCGCTCCAACCGCCGCGTGCCGTCGGAGCTCATTGGCGGGCTCGACGGCGACGAGCCGGTGCGTGCCTTCCTGCGCGAGCAGGACCGCGAGATCGCCGAAAAGGGCGGCCGCCCGCCGCTCGAGATCAAGTCCATCGAGCGCGTCGGCGCGAAGAAGAAGTAGCGGCGAGCGAAGCTCTCGCACCTCATCAACATCGGAGCAAGCGGCCCCCTCTCCCCGCCCCTCCCCCGCAAGGGGGGAGGGAGCGCTTCCGCCGGTGCCTCCCTCACTCGCGATCAATCCGCACCCTTCGCAAGACACGAAGCATCATGCGACGTAACATGAGCACGCTCTTCAGGCTCCCTCCCCCCTTGCGGGGGAGGGTGGGGAGAGGGGTGGCCGCGGGCACTGATGCCTGAAGTATGAAGCGGACGAGCCAAACAAAAACGGCGGGCCTCAGCCCGCCATTCTTGTTTCGATGAATACCGATCGATTTAGTTGTCGAGGAACGACCGCAGCTTCCGCGACCGCGACGGGTGCTTCAGCTTGCGCAGCGCCTTGGCTTCGATCTGGCGGATGCGCTCGCGGGTGACCGAGAACTGCTGGCCGACTTCTTCCAGCGTGTGGTCGGTGTTCATGCCGATGCCGAAGCGCATGCGCAGCACGCGCTCCTCGCGCGGGGTGAGCGAGGCCAGGACGCGCGTGGTGGTCTCGCGCAGGTTGGACTGGATCGCGGCGTCGATCGGCAGGATCGCGTTCTTGTCCTCGATGAAATCGCCGAGATGCGAATCCTCTTCATCGCCCACGGGCGTTTCGAGCGACAGCGGCTCCTTGGCGATCTTGAGGACCTTGCGCACCTTCTCGAGCGGCATGCCGAGCTTCTCGGCGAGCTCTTCCGGGGTCGGCTCGCGGCCGATCTCGTTCAGCATCTGGCGCGAGGTGCGGACGATCTTGTTGATCGTCTCGATCATGTGCACGGGGATGCGGATGGTGCGGGCCTGGTCGGCGATCGAGCGGGTGATCGCCTGCCGGATCCACCAGGTGGCGTAGGTCGAGAACTTGTAGCCGCGGCGATATTCGAACTTATCGACCGCCTTCATCAGGCCGATATTGCCTTCCTGGATCAGGTCGAGGAACTGCAGGCCGCGGTTGGTGTATTTCTTGGCGATCGAGATCACGAGACGGAGGTTGGCTTCCACCATCTCCTTCTTGGCCTGACGGGCCTCGCGCTCGCCCTTCTGCACGCCGTGCACGATCTTGCGGAATTCGCCGATCTCGAGCCCGGTGAGCGCCGCCAGCGACTGGATCTCGTGGCGCAGGTCCTTGATGCGGTCCTTCTCGTGATGGACGAAGTTCTTCCAGCCCTTGGCCGACAGCTTGGAGACGCGGTTGAGCCAGCGGGGGTCGAGCTCCGACCCCTGGTAGTTGCGCAGGAAGTCCTCGCGCGCAACGCCGTGGCTGTCGCCGAGGCGCAGCAGGCGGCCCTCGAACGAGACCAGCTTCTTGTTGATGTCGTAGAGCTGCTCGACCAGCGAATCGATGCGGGCCTGGTTGAGGCGCAGCGACTTCACCTCGACGATGATCTCGTCCTTCAGCTTCTTGTACTTGCGCTCCTGCGAGGGCGACAGCGACTCGCTCTGCAGCTGGTTGGCGATGTCCTGCTCCTGCAGGCGGCGCAGCTTCTTGTACTCGGATGCGATCTTGTCGAAGGTCTCGACCACCTTCGGCTTCAGCTCGGCCTCGATGGCGGCGAGCGACATCTGGTTCTCGAACTCGTCGTCGTCCATGTCGCCTTCGGCGGCGGCCTCGGCGGGATCCTTCTCCTCGGTGGCGGCTTCGCCACCGGCGGGCGCGGCGCGGAACGGGGTCGGCGATGGCGGCGCGGCCGGCGGCGCGACATGGGCCGGCGCGCTGCCTTGCGCATCGCCGCCATTGCCTTCAGCGGCGGCGCCCTCCGCGCCGTTGTTGCCGATCAGGTTCGGATTGATGCCGCCCTTCGATTCCGGTCCGGCATAGGTGGCTTCGAGATCGATGATGTCGCGGAGGAAGATCTTTCCTTCGTTGAGCTCATCGCGCCAGATGATGATGGCCTGGAAGGTCAGCGGGCTTTCGCAGAGGCCCGCGATCATCGCCTCGCGGCCGGCCTCGATGCGCTTGGCAATCGCGATTTCGCCCTCGCGCGACAGCAGCTCAACGGTGCCCATCTCGCGCAGATACATGCGCACGGGATCGTCGGTGCGCTCGCCGGGCTCCGACTTCTTGACCTCGGTGACGGCCTTCTGCGTGACCTCGACGAGCTCGTTGTCGGTCTCGTCGTCGCCGTCGTCCTTCTCGTCCTCGCCTTCGCTATCGTCGGCCTCGGTGACGTTGATGCCCATGTCAGACAGCATCGACATGATGTCTTCGATCTGTTCGGGCGAGGTCGTGTCGGAAGGCAGCACTTCGTTGAGCTGATCGAAGGTCACGAAGCCGCGCTTCTTGGCCTGCTTGATCATCTTCTTCACCGCGGCATCCGACAGGTCGAGCAACGGCGACGGCGCGTCAGCGGCATCCTTCTCAGGAGCATCCGCTGCCTTGTCGTCCTTTTCCTTGTCCTTAACCTGCAGCGTCTTTGCCTTGGTGGCCATTCACTAAGCTCCCGAAACGCGGTCATGCAAAATGGCGCCACGCACGCGCATCCGCACGAAATCTAGATTTACTCTCTCGACGCACAAAGGGCGGCGCAATATCTCGCCACCCCTGTCATCCGTCTCGACGGTTTCCAATCTGCAATAGCCGCGAGGCTATTAAGTTTCGCTTAACCCTGTTTTTGCAGCCAAACCATGGATTTGGCGAGTCTTTTTGCGGGTGCGGCCAGCGCCATCCGCAGCATTTTTGTTATCAGACATTACGCTGGAACCGGCCCGATAATTCGCCGAACCCTTCAATCAGGGCTTCGGTCCCGTCGGCTTCTGCCATCCGGGCCTGGATATCCTGCAACCATGCCAGATTGGCCTCGCTGGAGTCTTCAGCCAAAGCCGCTTCCGCATCTTTTCTTTCCCTAAGTAAGGCGTGGGTTTTCTGATGCAAGGCAACGAGTTGACGCCAGGTTGATAAAACATCCTCGCGCGCCGCGCCGATCTGCGCGCCCCACACCGCCTGAGTTGTGATCGCCCGCTCAACCCTTTGAAGAATCTGTGATAATCCGCCCGCTTCGAGGTCGGCCCGCATCTTCTCGGCCTGCTCCTCGGCGTCAGGGGAATGGTGATGGTCGTGGGCAAAGGCGGCGATGATGGCGGCCCTGAGCTTGTGGGCCTCGGGATGGGCGAGCTCCAGCGCCGCCACCTCCTCGAGATGGTCGTGCAGCAGCCAGGGGTGGTTGATCAGGGATTGCAGGATCAGGGCCTCGCGGCGGGAGATCGCGCTGCGCTGGCCGCGCATGATCGGGCTGTTGGCCAATTGGGGGCTGGCGGCCTGGTAGGGACCCCGTGAAATCCCGGGGGTGGCGCCGGCCTTGGCACCGAACCGGCCGCCTTGCAGGCCTCCTTGTCGGCCGTTCTGCGCAGGTCCCCGGGGGGCAAACTGGCGGGGTGATTCGCCGCTGCGGCCGCCGCCGAAATTGCCCCGTCCGTAGCCGCCGCGGCCATAACCGCCGCGGCCGCCCTCGGGCGCAAAATTGCGCTGCAGCCGCTCCTGCAGGTCCTGCCGGTAATAGCGGCGCACCACCTCGTCGCGGATGCCATTGGTGAGCTCGCCGATCCGCGCCTCCAGCGCGGCCCGGCGCTCGGGCGTAGCGAAATTGCCGCCCTCGATCTCGCGCGACCAGATCATGTCGGCGAGCGGACGCGCGGCCGAGATCACGTCCTCGATCGCGCCGCGGCCGCCGGAGCGGGCGAGATCGTCGGGGTCCTGCCCTTCCGGCAGCAGCGCAATCCGCAGGCTCTTGCCGGGCTTGAGCTGCGGCAAGGCGATGTCGGCCGCGCGGTACGCCGCCTTCTGTCCGGCGCGGTCGCCGTCAAAACAAAGGATCGGCTCGTCGACCATCTTCCAGAGCAGGCCGAGCTGGTTTTCGGTCAGCGCAGTGCCGAGCGGCGCGACGGCGCCGGGAAAGCCCGACGTGACCATGGCGATGACGTCGACATAGCCCTCGACGACGATCAGCTGCGCGCCGTCATGCGCGGCCTGCCGCGCGGTGAACAGATTGTATAGATTGTCGCCCTTGTGAAACAGCGTGGTTTCCGGCGAGTTCAGGTACTTTGCCGGAACGTCCTTCTCCAGCGCACGGCCGCCGAACGCGATGACGCGGCCGCGGGCATCCGTGATCGGAAACATCACGCGGTCGCGGAAGCGATCATACGGCACCGGGATATCTTCGCCGCCGATCAGAAGCCCCGCCTCCACCATGTCGTCGGTAGAGATGCCCTGCCCGCCGAGGTGCTCCTTCAGCGCGAAGCGATCCGGCGGCGCATAGCCCATCCGGAACTGGAGCTGGGTCGCCGGCGAGATGGCGCGGTCGGCAAGATAGCCGCGCGCCTTGGCGCCGCCCCGCGAAGCCAGCGTGTCGGCAAAGAACTTGGTCGCCAGTTCCATCACGTCGTGCAGCGTGCGACGGTGCTGCTCGTGCCGCGCGGCATCGGGCGTCACGGCCGGCAGCGGAACACCCGCCATCGCGGCGAGGCGTTCCACCGCCTCGGGGAAGGTCACGCCCTCGGTCTTCATCAGGAAGTCGAAGATGTTGCCATTCAGCCCGGACGAGAAGTCGAACCAGGCCTGCTTCTGGTCATTGACGAAGAAGGACGGCGTCTTCTCCTGCTGGAACGGCGACAGCCCCTTCCACTCCCGCCCGGCCTTCTTGAGCTTGACGCGCCTGCCCACGACTTCCGAGACCGGAAGCCGGGCGCGCAGCTCATCGAGGAATTCGGGCGTGAAACGCATCAGTCAGGATTTTGGGCTCGAGCGGCGAATCGCGGACAACCGGTTAGCCATATAGCGGCACGACCCGCCATGCCGAACAATGTGGGGCTTTTCCGGGCTATTCACAGGTCTGGCCCGTCACGGCTCCATCGAGCGGGCTACCCCCAAATCCACGGTGGAGAGCCCGTGCGGCAAGCTTGCCCCCTCCCCGCTTCCGGGATTGGATAGGCCATGTTCACGACATTCAGAGGCGGGCAGAGCGGCGGCTGGCAGGTCACCTCCATCACGCGGGTGAAGGGCGAAACGCTGCCGAAGGTCGCGGCGCTGTCGATCGTTGCGAGCGAGTCGATCGCGCTGCCGCTGCTGCCGTCGCAGAACGCATGGCGGCTCGCCGGCGTCGCCAGCCATCTGCGCTACACCGAGAAGGAGGAGCGCGAGAAGCTCTTGGCCGTGCAGGCCGGGCTCGGCCGCAGCGAGGCAAGCCACGCGGCGCTGATCCCGATCAGGAAATCCGCGGCGTGGTGGGAGCTCACCCAGGAGGAGCGCCGCCAGATCTTCGAGGACAAGTCGCACCACATCGAAGGCACCCTGAAATTCCTCCCCGCGATCGCCCGCCAGCTGTTTCATTCGCGCGACCTCGGCATGCCCTTCGACTTCCTGACCTGGTTCGAGTTCGCACCCGACCACGTCACCCTGTTCGACGAACTGGTCGGCATGCTGCGCGCGACCGAGGAATGGACCTTTGTCGAGCGCGAGGTCGATATCCGCGTCGAGCGGGAAATCTGACGCAGCTACTGCTCCAGGAACTTTCCTGACGCAATCCGCGGCCGCTCGGTGACCGGCCAGTTGTAGAGATAGGTCCACGCCTCGCGCACGCTGCCGTCGGCGAGCGTGACCTCGAGCAGCTCGCGGACATATTCGGTCGGCGGCGGAAAGCCTTCGCCGCAGGCTTCGTACATGTCGAATTCACGCAGCATGGCCTCGCGCTCACGCAGGCGGAACAGTTCGCCATGCACGATGTCGGCCGGATCGTCCGACACGACGAGGCCCGGATAATGTTTCACCAGATAGAGCCGGCCGCGGCACTGCGCCGGCCCGAGGAATTCGGCGTTGCCCGCGAGCAGCTTCGCCATCGGATGGTCGAAGCCGCGCATCAGCGTGCCGTAGACGAAGAGAAGGTCGGAGGTCATGACCCTCTATGTCATTGCGAGCGAAGCGAAGCAATCCATGGCACCGCAAAGATGGATTGCTCGCTGGCGATCTCCCGTCATCCTGAGGAGCGCGGAACGCGCGTCTCGAAGGATGCACAGCCCGGCTGGTGGCGGTCGCCCCTTCGAGACGCGCTTCGCGCTCCTCAGGGTGACGGCTCTACATCAAGCCGCCGCCACCTCATCGGTCACGACGACGAACTTCGTCAGCGTCATGCGGCCGAAGCTCGTGGTGAGGGCGACGTCGGCGGCGTCGCGGCCGGTTGCCATCAGGATGCGGCCGATCCGCGGCGCGTTATGCCGGGCGTCGAAAGTGTACCACTGGCCCGACAGATAGACCTCGAACCAGCCGGAGAAATCCATCGGCGCAGGATCCGGCGGCACGCCGATGTCGCCGAGATAGCCGGTGCAGTAACGCGCCGGAATGCCCATGCAGCGGCAGAAGGTGAGCGCCAGATGCGCGAAGTCGCGGCAGACGCCGGCGCGGCTTTCATAGACGTCGTGCGCCGACTTCATGTGATGGGCGTGCTGATAGCCGAACGTCACGTGGTTGTGCACGAAATCGGTGATCGCCTGCACCCGCGCCCAGCCCTGCGGTGTGCTGCCGAACAGCGACCAGGCGACATCGGTCAGCTTGTCGGTCTCGCAATAGCGGCTCGGCATCAGGTAGAGCAGCATGTCGTCGGGCAGCTGCTCGATCGGAATCTGTTGCGCCGCCGGGTTGACCACATCAGGCAATCCGGAATCGCGCACCAGCGCGCTGCCGCGGAAGGTGACGCCACCGCTGGGGGCAACGAGCCGCCCGCAGACATTGCCGAAGCCGTCGCGATAGAGGCCGATCGGCACGTCCGGTTCGGTCGAAAGGCGCTCGGTGCCGACGATGTCGGCGTAGCGCGACGGATGGATCGACAGCATGATCACCATCGGGGTCGGCTGCGCCGCCGTGTAGGTGATCTCGAAGCCGACCTTGATCTGCATCGTCAGGCCGTCTCCTGCTCCGCATTCTCGCCGACCGAGACCACCTTGATGTCGACATCCATGCCGAGAAAGGCGTCCGCCGCGCCGAGATAGACGCCGTGCAGCGGGATCGCCTGACGCGGGTCGCGCGCCACCGCGACGCGGATCAGATCGCGCGTGCCGACGATGCCGTTGGTCGGATCGAACTCGATCCAGCCCGCGCTCGGCAGATAGACCTGCACCCAGGCATGGGTCGAGCCGCCGCCGACATAGCCGTGCGCGCTGCCGGGCGGCATGGCGAGATAGCCGGAGACGAAGCGCGCGGCGATGCCGAGCCGGCGCAGCGCCTCGATCATGAACAGCGCATAGTCGCGGCAGGTGCCGGACTGCGTGCGCAGCGTATCGAGCGGATGCTGGGTGCCCTGCTCATAGCGCTTGCGATAGCTGAACGCCTCGCGGATGCCATGCGTCATGCCGCTCAGGATCTTGAACGTCGGCGTCGGCGCCTCGACATCGAGAAAGCGCCGCGCCCAGGCCGACAGCTCGCCGTTCGGGTCGCCATATTGCGGCGTGATGAACTGCTGCAGATCGGGGAATTCCTCGTCGTCGTAGAGGAACGGATAGAAATAGGCGGGATCGTCCGGCGTCAGCGCGAACGTATCGGCCGGATTGTGCTCCACCGTCGCGGTCGAGACAAAGGACAGCGTGTCGGCGCGCTCGTCGAAGGCGGCGATCGCCATGCTGTTGCCGAACACGTCGTGAATCCAGCGCAGCGACATCGGCTGTGGATCGATCACAAGTGCGCTGTCGAGCACGCGCAGATCATGGCCGTCACGGGGGCGCAGCATGATGCGATGTTCGCCGAACGCCACCGGGCGCGCGTAGCGATAAACGGTCTTGTGATGAATGGTCAGCAGCGGCATCTTCAAACAATCATCGTGATTTCGGACCGCATAATCTATAGAGAAAGCTGCCCGATTCCAGATCAGCATGCCGCCTGAATAGGCAAAGTTGAGGAAAAAAGCCCTTGAATTACGGAGGCGGTCCATCGTTCCTGCTCGCGAGCACCGACGCTTCACCGGTTCTTGAACACAATGCCGGCGGCCGCTCACCGTTCCTGTTCACCTGCGACCACTACGGCAGGCTGATTCCCTCTCCGCTCTGCGACCTCGGCCTGCCCGAGGATGAGCTGGTGCGGCACATCGCCTGGGACATCGGCATCGCCGGCGTCGCAAACCGGCTCTCGGAGCGGCTCGACGCGCACTTGATCGCACAGCGCTATTCGCGGCTCGTGATCGACTGCAACCGTCCGCCGCATGTCGCAAGCTCGATCCCGCTGATCAGCGAGGCCACCACGGTGCCGGGCAATGAAGGCCTGTCGCGCGAGGCCGCCGAGATGCGCCGCGCGCAGATCTTCGATCCCTATCACAAACGCATCGACGAGATCATCGACGCGCGTACGCGCCAGGGCCTGCCGACGGTGCTGGTGTCGCTGCACAGCTTCACGCCGGTCTACGCCGGCATCGCACGCCCCTGGCACATCGGCACGCTCTATCATCGCGACACGGTGCTGCCGCCGCTGCTGCTGAAACGTCTGCGCGCCGAGGGCGATCTCGTGGTCGGCGACAACGAGCCCTATGCGGTCAGCGACGAGACCGACTACACGATCCCGGTGCATGGCGAGACGCGCGGCCTGATGAACTCGGGCATCGAGATCCGCCAGGACCTGATCTCCGACCAGGCCGGCGAGACCGCATGGGCCGAACGGCTGGCGCGCATCCTCGGCGAGATCGACGCCACGCTGCGCGCGGAAGCGCTGATCTAGCGACTAACGGTCAGCCAGGGCGTGGCCTCTAGCCCGAAGCCAGCTCGACGTGCTTTAATTGGCTGGGTTGAACTTCCAAGTTAGGGTAGTCCGTGGCGCCCGAGCGAGTGGAAAGGCGACTGGCAGCAGTGCTGGCGGCAGATGTCGCCGGCTACAGTCGCCTGATGGGAACCGACGAGGAAGGCACGCTCGCGCGGCTCAAGGCGGCCAGAAAGAATCTCATTGATCCAACGATCGCCGCTCATCGCGGCCGCATCGTCAAAACTACCGGCGACGGCATGCTTGTCGAATTCGGCAGCGCCGTCGATGCCGTGCGCAGCTCCGTAGAGGTTCAGAGCAGGATGGCGGAGCTCAACGCATCCGCACCGCAGCAGCAGCGGATCGAATTTCGCATCGGCATTCACGTCGGCGACATCATCATCGACAACGACGACATCTTCGGCGACGGCGTCAACATCGCCGCGCGGCTGGAGAACATCGCGGACCCGGGCGGCATATGCCTGTCTGACGACGCCTACCGGCAGATCCGGAGCAAGGTCGATGCAGCCTTCGAAGATATGGGCCAACAGAATCTGAAAAACATCACGGAACCGATCCGCGCCTGGCGAATGAAGATTGGCGCCAGACCTTCGCCTGAGCGCCATCCAACTCCCGCCGAATCGCACCACGTGCGCCCGTTTTCGGGAAAGCCTTCCATCGCGGTGCTGCCGTTTCAGAACATGAGCGGCGACAACGAGCAGGAGTATTTCGCGGACGGGATCGCGGAAGACGTCCTTACGACCCTGTCAAAGATTCAGGAATTGATGGTGATCGCTCGCAATTCGAGCTTCGCGTTCAAGGGGCAGAACAGGGACATTCGCGAAATCGGGCAGATCCTGGGCGCTCGTTATCTGCTGGAGGGGAGCGTTCGAAAGATCGGCAATCGCATCAGGTTGACGGCGCAGTTGATTGATGGTCGAGACGGCGGCCATCTCTGGGCGGATCGCTTTGACGGAGACCTGGACGACGTGTTCGATCTCCAGGACCGAATTACGCAAGAGATCGTCGAAGCGCTTGAAGTGCAGTTGACGGTCGGCGAGCGCGCAAGGGTGTGGAGAAAACGCTCGGGCAGTCCGCTGGCTTATGAGTATGTCTTAAAGGGACGCGCCCTGTACGTTAATTTCGCAAGGCAAACCCACGCACAGGCCCGGAAGCTTTTTGAACAAGCGCTGGAGATCAATGCCTCGTTTATGCCGGCGCTCTACTTGTTGGGTCTTACCCTGACAGACCAGGCGCGCTTCGGTTGGATCAAGGAGGAAAACGAAGCGTATCAAGCCGCACTGGGCTGCGCTGATCGGGCTCTCGCCGCCGACCCGAGCTTCGGGGAAGCATACCTGGTGATCGGCTATGTTCGTACCTATCAACGTCGTCATGATGAGGCTGTGGCGGCAGGAGAAACGGCGATCAGCCTCGCTCCCAGCAGCTCCGACGCCCATCACATGGCGGGCATGTACCACGGCTACGCCGGCAATTTCCGAAAAGCCGTCCTCTACGAGGAACACGCCCAGCGGCTCAGTCCGATTGAGCGCAACGAATCCATGGTGGACGAAGCGCGCGCAAGATTTCATCTCGGAGATTTCGCGGCGGCGCACGATATAGCCGCCCGCGTGCTGAGGCAGCGGCCGCTCTGGCTGACCGCGCAGTCGACACTCATAGCGGCGCTCTGGAATCTCGGCCGGCAAGATGACGCGCGCATGATCTCAACCGACTTGCTGGCGGGCCACCCCAATTTCAGCCTGGCCCGCTGGGCCAGGCTGCTGCCGTATCGCCGACAAGGCGACCTGGACGCATTGGTCAACCCGCTACGCATGGCGGGGCTCCCGGAGTGAGGACCCGTCATCTTACAATGCCGTCGCGACGCCACACGCCAGGCACCTGCGCGGCCGCGACTGCTTGTTGATTGCCGGTTCGGCTTCTTGCGCATCTCCGCGGATGAGATACCGCAGGGATCGGCATATTCCGATCGGATCGGCTTTGCTGATTGCGCGACCGGTCGAGGCGCGATCAGGCGAACCCGATCAATTCGGCTGGCGCCGCCAGATGAACACCAGATAGAGCAGCACCGGCAGGCCGAGCCCGGCCCACGAGACCGCATCCCACCAGCCGTCGCCGACCAGCGCGCTGATCAATCCGACCGTGCTCACGATCGCGATGACGAGCGGGGCGGCAAAGATCTGGGTCAATGAACGATGCGAGACCATGCTGACGTCACGACGATAATGCGGGGTTGTCGATGGAGGCGGCGTTGGCGATCGCGCGTTCCTGGCTCACGCCGGCCTTGCGGCGGCGCATCCACAGATACACGCCGGTCACCAGGATGAAGATGGTCAGGATGTCGAGCAGCGCCCAGACGATCTTGAGCGGCATGCCGCCATAGTCGCCGAAATGCAGCGGCTGCGAGACGAACAAGGTCGTCACATACCAGGGCATGTCCCTCGTGTCGGTCAGCTTGCCGGTTTCCGCGTCGATCAGCGCTGGCTTCAGCAGCCGTGAGGTCAGCGGCGTATCGCCATGCAGGAACACGGCGTAGTGGCTCTTGCTGCTGAACAGGGTTCCCGGGAAGGCGACGAAGCTCGGCGTCATGCCGGGCACCGCATGGGTGGCCACTTCGACCGCCGCATTCAGCGAGGTCAGCTTCGACGGCACCGGCCGGTCCTTGTACTGCGCGGTCATTTCGGCGAGCTGGCCGAACTGCCACATCTTGAGCACGAGATCGGCCCAGGTGTTGATGACCCCGGTGAAGCCGACCACCAGCGTCCAGGCGACCAGCAGGATGCCCGCGAGATTATGGACGTCGAGCCAGCGCACGACGCGGGTCCGCCGCGCGCGATAGGCGCCGAAGCGCAGCTTCCGCATCGACGGCGCGTAGACGACGATTCCGGAGATGATCGCGACGCAGAACAGGATCCCCATCAATCCGAGAAACAGCTTGCCGGGCAGTCCTGCGAACATGTCGGTGTGCAGCTTCAGCATGATGTAGGTGAAGCGGCCGGTCACATCGGGCGCATCGAGATAGGCGCCGCTATGGGTGTCCATCCGGATCAGCAGATTGTTGGTCGGATCGGCATCGATGGTCGGACCGACGCTGACGAACATCGCGCTCGGATCGTCGCGATCCCAGATCAGGAAGTGAGGCACCTTTCCGGGCGCCTGCGCCAGCGCGTTGCCGAGCAGACGGTCCAGATTGGCCGGCGGCGTGCCCGGCGGCACGTCGGCCGGCTTGACCTGACTGTGCAGGAGATCGTCGATCTGCTCGTGGAAGATCAGCGGCAGACCGGTGACGCAGAGCAGCAGCATGAACAACGTGCAGATGAGGCTGGTCCATTTATGGATAGCGCCCCATCGCCGCAAGGATCTGGTCGTCGCAGTCAATTTCGTTACCTAGTTCCAGGTGTATTTCATCGTGCCCAGCACCGTGCGGCCATTGCCGAGGCCGCAATAGGGAAGCCCGGTCAGGCAGGATGCAACGTAGAAGTGGTCGGTCAGGTTGGTCACGTTGACCTGTGCCTTCCATCCCTTCAGGTCCGGCCGCAGATAGGCGAAGTCGTAGCTGACCGACGCATCGAGCAAGGCATAGGAGGGAATGACAAAGGTATTGAAGTTGTCGCCGTAGGTCTCGCCGACATAGCGCACGCCGAGGCCGAGCCCAAGGCCCGCAAGCGCGCCGTCATACCAGGTATACTTGCCCCAGACCGCGCCCTGATCCTGCGCCGTGTTCATCATGTACTTGCCGGCATAGCCGGCGATGCTCGTCGTCACCCGCGGATCGAGATGGGTATATCCCGCCGTGATCTCGAACTCGCGCGTCAGATTGCCCTTCAGCTCGAGCTCGAGGCCGCGGACGCGCACGGCATCGGTCTGCACGTTGAAGAGCGGGTTCAACGGATCGGCGGTCAGCACGTCCTGCTGACGGATATCGAACGCCGCCGCCGTCACCATGAAGTTCGAGCCATTCGGCTTGAACTTGACGCCGACTTCCGCGCCCTCGCCCGTCGTCGGCCTGAACGACCGGCCGGCGCTGTCGGCGCCGAGGTTCGGCGTGAACGAGGTCGCGTAGCTGGCATAGGGCGCCAGGCCGATATCGAACAGGTAGCTCAGGCCGATCCGCCCGGTTTGCGCCGAGTCATCGCGCGAATAATGGCCGGCCGGCGGATAGAACGCCATGCTGGTGAAGCCGGAGCTGACCCAGTCCTGGCGGCCGCTCATGGTCAGCGTCCAGCGATCGAGCTTGATCTGATCCTGCAGATAGGCGCCGAGCTGCGACTGCCTGTCGTCGCGCAGAATGAACGGCGCCAGCGAGCTGGCCGACGGAACGGCGGTGCCGTAGACCGGACTATAGGCATCGATCGGCGCAATCGGCGTCGTGCGATAGTCGGTATTCGCCCACAGATCGAAGTAGTCGACACCGGCCAGCACCTTGTGGACCAGCGGCCCGGTCGCGAAATCCGCCTGCAGCTGGTTGTCGAGCGCGACATTGGCGGCATTGGCCTTGACGTAGTTGTAGGTGCGCGCGACCAGACGATCCGTCACCATGCCTTCGGTTCGCACCGAAGCGAGGTCGTTGCTGACCTGGGTGTAACGGAGGTTTTGCCGGAACTGGAAGATGTTGTCGAAGCGATGCTCGAACGCGTAGCCGACCGCGAACTGCTCGAGATGATAGCCGTCGAGCCCGGGCTCGCCGAGGTAGCGACTGTAGGGAATATGTCCGTTGGGGTTGGGCAGGAAGGACACCTGTCCCGGGACGTATTGCTGGTAACCCTTGTTGTCGACCTTCTGGTACTGCGAGAGCACGGTGAAGCTGGTGTCGTAGGTCGGGCGCCAGGTAAAGCTCGGCGCGATGAACAGCTTGTTGTCCTGAACGAAGTCAGTCTGGCTGTTGCTGTCGCGGCCAAGGCCGATGATGCGGTAAAGAAACCGGCCGTCCTTGTCGGCGGGACCACCGATATCGAAGGCGCCTTGGAAGCGATCGAACGAGCCGAACGACCCCTCGATCTCGTAATGCGGCGTCTCGGTGGGCCGCTTGCTGACCAGGTTCAACAGGCCGCCCGGATCGGATTGTCCATAGAGGCCGGATGACGGCCCCTTCAGGACCTCGATGCGCTCGAGACCATAGGTCTCGATGCGCGGCACCGCGAAGGTCGTGGTGTCGGTCGGCAGCCGCAGCCCGTCGAGATAGCGCGGCGCGGTGAAGCCCCGCAGCTTGAACTCGTCGAAGAACGCGTTGGCGCCAAAACTTTCGATCGTCACGCCGGGCGTGTAACGCAGCGCTTCGGTGATGTTCTGCGCGCCCTGCGCCTGGATCTGATCCTGGGTGACGATCGAGATCGACTGCGGCGTCGTCAGCACCGGGGTGTCGGTCTTGGTCGCGGTGACGCTCTGGCTGGCGAGATAGCCGGTGACCGGCCCGTTGCCGCGCTCGCCGCCGCCACCCGCCCCCGATGATGGAACGCTCTGCGCTTGCGCGGGCGCCCGGTTCGCGATCGTTCGCGGCGTCGTGCGCGCAGGACGCGCCGCGCGTCGCGCCGGCTGCGTTCGCCGCGCCTGCTGTTGTTTCGGCGCCTCGACCGTCACCGGCGGCAGCGCCGATTGCGCAACGCTTTCACGCGGCATCACCACACTCAGCACGAACAAACCGCTGCCGGCCATGTACCCGGCCGCCAGCGCAGTGCGACGAAACATCCGACCCCCATCAACTCACATCGCCTTCATCCTCGCCGTCACTAACACGATGAAAGACGTACGCAGCCGATCGGTGATTAGAACACGTCCAGTGTTGGGCTTATCGCTGATGGTGTTGCGAGCTCGCAACGTGAACGCAGCGAAACTGCGTCAATGCGCCTCAGATTTTTCGAGCGCTTCTAAGGACGATTCTAAACTGCGTTTCGCTCCGCGATACTTCGAGTCAGTTCCGCGCACAGCGATCGAACGACGCCGTGCGCGGAAGCGATGATCGCAGTCGCGGTGCTTTCGCCGAGCTCAGCTTCAGACTTCGGTGACGTGCTCCGGGTCGGCGGATGCGAGCGCCGCGGCACGCTCGGCGCGCGGCGGATAGATCCAGACGGTGTTGATCTCCCGCTTGGTCTTCTTGGCGACGTCGCCGACCATCTCGACCTTGCGCTCCCAGCCGCGGGTGAACAACGCACCGGCTTCGCCGAGGTCGAGGCAGGTGACATAGGCCTTCTGGTGATACGGCTTGGTCGGGACACCAAGCAACTCGGCCGCGGCGTTGTTGCCGGCAAACGCGCCCATCCGCGTCGCGTGCTGGCACGACATCAGCGCGTAATTGCCGACATCGTCGCATGCGGCGCGCGCCGCATCGCCGGTGGCGAACACGCCCGCGACCGACGGCACGCGCAGATCGCGGTCGACCAGCAGCCGGCCGAAATTGTCGCGTTCCGCCGGGATCTGCGTGGTCAGCGGCGCGGCGCGAATGCCCGCTGCCCAGACCACGGTCGCAGCCTCGATATGCTCGCCGTTAGACAGCGTGACGCCGGACTTGCTGACCTCGGCGACGCCGGCGCCGAAGCGGCCCTCGACGCCGAGCTTGCGCATCGCGTCCTCGATGATCGGGCGCGGGCCCTCGCCCATGTCGGGCGCGATCGCGGCATTGCGATCGACGATGACCACGCGCGGCGTGGCGTCCTTGCCGAGGATCTCGCGCAGCCGCGCCGGCATCTCGGTCGCGGCCTCGATGCCGGTGAAGCCGCCGCCGGCAACGACCACGGTGTCGCGGGTCACCGAAGCCGGCTGTTTGGCGAGGCCATGGAGATGGCGGTCGAGCGCGATCGCGTCCGCAAGATTGTCGACGCTGAAGCCATGCTCGGCGAGGCCGGGCACGTTCGGACGGAACAGCCGGCTGCCGGTCGCCACCACAAGGCGATCGTAAGGCAGCGTCTTGCGCGCGTCCTTGGCGGTGACGATCTGCACGGTGCGGGCCTTGGTGTCGACGGCCTCGGCGCTGCCCTGCACATAGACGACGTCGATCGCGTTGAAGACGTCGAGCAGCGGCGCGGTCAGCGTTTCCGGCTTCGGCTCGTAGAGCCGCGGTCGCACCACCAGGGTCGGCTCCGGCGCGACCAGCGCGATCTCGAGCTCCTCGGGCGAGACGCCCTTGATGTCGCGCAGGCGGGCTGCGGAGAGCGCGGCGTACATGCCGGCAAAGCCGGCGCCAATGATGACAATTCGCATGGGTATCTCCTCTGGGTTGACAGTCTCTGATGTCCGCGCGTTGCCGCCGCGTGCGGCGAAGCCTGTCGCGACCGGCGACGCGAAGAGGTGAAAAGGCGAGCGCCTATTGCCGGGCGCAGTTCGACAGGAACGGCGTGCGCGCCCCGGGCATGCACGCTGCGCGGCAGGCTCTCGCGCCCGACAGCGATCCATGCTGAAGGCCGATCGGCAGCGCGGCCCCCGGGAGCCAGTCCCGGTAGCGCACCTGGGCGGCGTCGCTGATCATCACCGACGTCATGGCGTCGGCGCCCTGAACCGCCTGCGCCGGCGCATCGGCATCCTCGCCGGTTGCCGACGTGAAGCGGACGGTAAGCGTAAGTCCATACATCAGGGCAGTCGCGAGAACCCGGCGTCGCCGCGTGACCGCAAGGGAGCTACCGAAATCCTTCCAGGCCATCGCTTGTCTCCGTTGTTGGCATGGGCGCCGCGGTGATCTAGCGAATTGGCCGTATGAGTGCCCCAGAGCGATTGCCCGACCTGAAGAGCGATTGCGGCTAGAGCATTTTCGGTTCTGATTGAATCAGAACCGACGCTCTGGATTCTTGTTTTGACGCGTTTTCTTCACGCGAACCGGTGTCCACTTCGCTCGAAAACGCTCTACCTGAGGCGGCGTCGCCAATCGCTCGGGGTTTCGCCGGTCAGCTTCCTGAACGCGGCCGCGAACGCGGTCTGCGAACTGTAGCCGAGCGCCGCCGCGATCGAGACCACGGATGCGTCGGTGTCGCGCAGCATGTTCATGGCCTGCTCGAGCCGGTGCTGGCGCAGCCAGGCGTGCGGCGAGAGCCCGGTGCTTTCCTTGAAGGCCCGGCAGAAGTGAAAGCGCGACAGGCCGGCCTCCGCCGCCAGCGCCCCGAGCGAGACGTCCGCATCGCTGTCCGAGCGCAGCCGCTCGATGACGCGGCGCAGCGCCGTCGGCGCCAGACCGCCCACGGTCGCCTGAACCGTGGCAGGCACGCCGGCATGCGCCGACAGCAGGCGCGTGGCCAAGAGATCCGTCAGTTGCTGCCGGAACAGCGCATCCAGCGCGGCGCTGCCCTCGAGCGCATCAGCGGCGCTCAGCAGCAACCGCGACGTAATCGGATCGGGGTGCCCGGTGCGCTCCAGCAGATCGCCGGGAGCCGCGGTGTCGGCTTCGCCGGCGACGCGCGCCAGCGTCGCATGCGGAAGATAGAGCTGAACGACATGCAAGGACTGGTGAATATCCCAGCGCGAGGTCGAGCCGGCCGGAATGATCGTCACGACCCCGGACCGCGCCGTTCCGATCGAAGCCACCCTGCCGGTGCGCCGCTCCAGCCGCTGCGAGCCGGCGGGATAGCTCATGACGACATGGTCGACCATCGGCCTGACCACGTCGTGCAGGGCGTCATGCTTCCAATAGGCGATCGCGCCGCTCGACGGGTCGGCCGCCAAGCGAAGCGGCTGCGTCTTGAGCACGCGGGCCATCTCCTGGCCGGCCGGGCAGCGCGGACGGGCCGGCGCCTCGGCCTGCCGCGGATCAGATGCGGCGGACGAATCCCGCAAAGGATCGTGCAGGATCGGCTTACTCATCACCTGTGCTCGCGTTTGAAGGCTCATGCGCTCCCTCCTTGCGGGCCGGTCTGTGGGACCGGTGAGGCGCGGAACTGCCCGCCGGACCTAAGCGCCGTGCAGTTCGAATGTCTTTCCTGAAACGGCCATGCTTTGCCCAATTCTGCGCCAAGCGCAGCGCTGCGACATTTCTGTGTCGGGCACGGCCGATCGAACCAAGGCAATTGAAATCGCTCTGGAATCGCTTGGCCGCGATTGGCCGGCAGGTCGTTCATGATTGCGTGAGCGAACTGGACTGCGCCGCAGCCATCCCGGATAATGAGTGACGGCTTCGCAGGATGACTGACAGGTCCCTGCCCGGTTGCACATCAATGATGGACTCAACGCGCATGACACAGGCGGGCGCCTACGGGCAGCGGCTCGGGCAATTCCTCCGCCTGAAGGACACGCCGCCGGCGCTGATCACGCGCACGCTGCGCAGCGCCGAACTCGCGGTCACCGAAACCCGGGACGACAACCCGGTGCCCGGCCTGTCCGGATCGCTCACCGCCGAGGATGCCTTTCTCGTCAGCCTGAAGCTGCACGATTATCCGGACTGCGAATTGTGGGAGGGCGGCAAGTGCCTCATGAAGCGGGATATCCCGGCGGGCGCGACGTATCTCTACGATCTCAAGCGCGATCCGCGCTACGTGATCGACAAGCCGTTCCACTCGCTGTTCTTCTATCTGCCGCGCTCGGCGCTCACCGATTTCGCCGAACAGACCGGTTCGCCGCACATCGGCGAACTGGCCTGCGAAATCGGCAACGGTCACGACGACGGCGTCATTCGCCATGTCGGGGCGCTGCTGCGCGAGGGATTGCGCCGGCCGGAGGAGACCAACCAGCTGTTCATCGATCACATGATGCTGGCGTTGACCGCGCACGTCACCCGGACCTATGGCGGACTACAACACCCGACCAGACCGACCCGTGGCGGCCTCGCCGCCTGGCAGATCAACCGCGCCTGCGAAAAGCTCGAGTGCGACCTCAGCGGGAAGATTTCGCTGAAGCAGATCGCGGCCGAGCTCGATCTATCGGTCGGCCATTTTTCGCGCGCCTTCCGCATCTCCACCGGCCTGCCGCCGCACCAATGGCTGCTTCAGCAGCGCCTGAAGGTGGCCAAGCAGCTGATGGCGGCGCGCGACCTGTCGCTGTCCGAAATCGCGATTTCGGCCGGCTTCGCCAATCAAAGCCATTTCACGCGGGTGTTTTCCGCCGTGGTCGGCGTCAGCCCGGCGGCGTGGCGGCGCGAGATGCATCGCCCTGCGAAAAGCGAGAGCTGAACAGCGCCACGTTCAACCGGCCGCCGCGGCTTGCACGGCATGCTTGGCATGCCATTTGGGGCCCGGTCCGCGCATGTAGTGCAGCTCGGGCCGGTAGGGATCGCGAATTCGCGCGATCAGATTCTGCAAGCCTGTCGTGATCGCGTTCCAGCCGTCGCGCAGAGGGAGCAATGATGCGTGCGGTGACAGCATGGCACCCTCTCAGTGCGGCTTGCCGAGAACGGATGCGAAGGACAGAATCACGATCTCCTCGCCGGACTCGTCGCTGACATGCACGACCCAGTCGCGCCAGTCTTCCAGGCTGACCGTTGCGACCAGCGATCGCATCATGCACGTCGCCGCCTCGCAGGCCTCCGAGAGGCTGGTCACCGAGGTGCCGCGGCGATCCATCAGTACCCCGTGCGTGGTCGAGCAATGGAAGAAGACCTGGGTCATGTGCGTATCCTCGCAAGCTCCGGACGAGAAGGCTCGCCTTTGGAGCTCTACGTTTCTTGGACGCGACCATCCGGAAGGCGGTTCACACCGGCGCCGGCGGCGCGGCGGCCTCGCGAAATGGTGATCAAGCTCCAGCATCGCCTCCTCACCAAATCGCGATTTGACAGTTTTTCTATATTTGTCAAAATCGTCAAATGGGACCGAAAACCCGCATTCTCGATGCCACCATGCTGGTGTTCCGCCGGCACGGCTTTCGCCGCTCCTCGATCGAGCAGGTCGCCGAGGCGGCCGGCCTGACGCGGCAGGCGCTCTATCACCATTTCGAATCCAAGGAAGCGCTGTTCCGCGCCGTGATTGAGCGCGTGCATGAATCCGCGATCGCGGCCGAGGAGACCGCCGTTGCCGCGGCCGAGACCGCGGGCGACGATCTCGGCAACATCCTCGCCGCCGGCATGACCGCGCGGATGTCGACCATGATCGGCTCGCTGGACGGCTCGCCGCATCTCGAGGAATTGTATTCCGAGCACCTCGTGCACGCGCGCGACCTCTACCAGACCTACGCCGCGCGCTATGCGGAGCGCATGGTCGCGACGATCACGCGGGTCGTGCGCAAGCAACAGCTCGCGCTGCCGCAGGACCTGTCGCCGGCTGAATTCGCGCGGCTGGTCGAGATGGCGATGTACGCAGCGAAGTCGCAATATCCGGCAATGCAGCCGGCGGATGCGTTCCTGAAGGACATGGCGATCATGGTGCGGACGCTCTGCGCCGGCGCCACACCGAAATCCAATCCGAAATCGCAGAAACCGCCCGTCAAGAAGGCGGCAATCCCCAAAAGGCCGACACGCAGGACAAGCGGAGGACATCCATGAGCACGACGACCGTCAATGGCCGCGTCGAATCCCTGCCCGACGATCCCGATGCGCTCTTGATCGACATCGTGCGCGACCGGCTCGAGCTCACCGGCACCAAGCTCGTGTGCGGCGCCGGCGTTTGCGGCGCCTGCACCGTGCTGGTCGACGGCGCGCCGGTCGCAAGCTGCCTGATGCCGGCGCACGCCGCCGCCGGCAAATCGGTGACGACGGTGGAAGCCATCGGCGCGTCCGGGCTGCATCCGGTGCAGAAGGCATTCATGGCGCATGACGCCTTGCAATGCGGCTTTTGCACGCCCGGCTTCATCGTGGAAGCGACCGCGTTCTGCGACAATTGGCGCGCGACCAGGGGAACGGCGGTGCCGTCGCGCGAGGAGATCGGCGCGGCGCTGTCCGGCCATCTCTGCCGCTGCGGCGCCTATGACGGGATTTTTCGCGCGGTGGCGGATGCCTGCGCTGGCCGCTTCGACGGGGATCATGTCACGGCGCCCCGCATCGAGGCGCGCGACAAGGTGACGGGCGCGGCGAAATACACCGTCGATATCCATCATGACGGCCAGCTCGAAGGCCTGATCCTTCGCTCGCGCGAGGCGCATGCGCGCATCACCACGCTCGATCTCGCGCCGGCGCGCGCGCTCCCCGGCGTTGCTGCGGTGTCGCTGCTCGGCGACGACCGGATCGTGCGCTATGTCGGCGAGCCGATTGCGGCGGTCGCCGCAAAGGACCGCAAGAGCGCGCTTGCCGCGCTGGCCGCGATCAAGCTGACCAGCGAGCGCCTGCCCGCCGTGGTCGGGCTCGACGCCGGACGCAAGGACGACGCGCCGGTCGTGTTCGACAAGGCGAGCCGCAAGCGGGCCGGCAACGTCTCGGAAGCGGCCGGCGGGCCGGCGCCCTGGAAGCAGAATATCCGCGGGCCGACCGCGTTGTTCTCGACCCGCGCGAAAAAGGCCCGCAACTGGGTGGATGAGGCGCGGCAGGCCAACAGCAAGCTGCTCGTCGAAGCGACCTTCCGCACCGCCACGCAGCAGCATGCCTGTCTCGAGCCGCACGCCGCGGTGGCACGCTTCGACGGCGACCGGCTGACCCTGCATGCCTCGACCCAGCAGGTGTTTCACCTCAAGGAGCAGATCGCCAAGCGCTACAAGCTCGATCACGACAAGGTCCGCGTGATCGCCGACCACGTCGGCGGCGGCTTCGGATCGAAGGCGAGCCTCGGCACCGAGACGATCGCCGCGATCGAGCTCGCGCGCGCGGCGAAGGCGCCTGTGAGAGTTGCCTACGACCGCCAGGAAGAACTCTCCGTCGCCGGCTACCGGCCGGCTGCGGAGTTGAAGGTCGCGCTGCTGCCCTCCGACCAGGGCGGCCTGAAAGCGCTCTCCGTCACCGCGCACGCCGATACCGGGGCCGCGACCAACTCGACGATCGCGGGCTTGGCGCGGCTGATCTATCCGGCCGAGGCGAAGGATCTTTCGGATTTCGACGTCATCAGCAATCTGCCGCCCGGCGCTGCCTTCCGTGGCCCCGGCGGTCCGCCGATGGCATTCGCCGTGGAGCAGGCGATCGACGAGGCCGCGCTGCGGCTCAACGTCGATCCGATCGCCTTGCGCAAGAAGTGGGATCCCGATCCCAACCGTCAGCGACTCTACGATTGGGCATCCGGGCTCGAGATCTGGAGCAATCGCAAACCGGCGCAGGACGGACGCTATCGCCGCGGCATCGGGGTCGCGACGGGCTACTGGCTCTATCTCTGGCAACCCAAGGTGAAGGTCGAGGTCGCGGTCAAGGGCGGCCGCATCGTCGCCAGCACGGCGACGCAGGACATCGGCACCGGCACCCGCAGCGTGCTTGCCGACACGATCGCGCGCGAGTTCGATCTCGAACCCGGCGAGATCGATGTGCGGATCGGCGATTCCTCGCTGCCCGAAGGCCCCGGCTCCGGCGGCAGCCGCGTCACCGCCTCGGTGATGCCGCCGACGCTGCAGGCGGTGCGGAAGCTGAAGGCCGCGATGCTCGAACAGGCCACGCGAAAGCCGGCGCCCGGCTCGAACGCGCCCTGGCGCGAGCTGATCGCTCGCTCGCCCGACATCGCGGTGGTAGAGACGCGCGGCGAGGACGGCAAGAACACCGCGCCCGGCATCCGCTCGCCGCTGCGCGAAGTCGGTTTGATGGGCATGGTGTTCGGCTGGATGATGCGCCGCTTCTCGAACATCGCGGTCGGCGCCGGCGTGCCGAGCTCGGTGCAGGTGATCGAGGTGGAGGTCGACACCTGGCTCGGCCATGTCCGCGTACTCAACGTGCATACCGGCATCGCGGTCGGCAGGATCGCCTCCCCCGCGCTGGCGCGCAGCCAGGCCTGCGGCGCGGTGATCCAGGGCCTCGGCTACGCACTCTACGAGGCGCGCGAGCTTGATCCGACCAGCGGCGACGTCCTGACCGCGGGAATGGAGGATTACCGCATCCCCGGGATCGCCGACACGCCCGAGATCGATGTCCATTTCGACGAAGCCGGCTTCGACCATGTGCTCGGCAACAGCGTCGGCATCGGCGAGGCGTCGACGGTGCCGACTTCGGCCGCCGTCGCCAACGCGATCCACAACGCGATCGGCGTCCGCTTCACCGAGATTCCGATCCGGCCCGACCGCATCGTCGCCGCGCTGAAAGGGAGGAATGCCGCATGAGTGTCGCGACTGCTGACGTCATATCCGCGCCCGAATTCCGCGCCGCCGGCACCGACCTGTCGGAGCGCCGCCGCAGCGGCCTGTCGTGCGGCGCGATCATCGATCTCGGTCCCGACACGATCGGTGTGGTGTGGAATGCGGACGGCTCGGCCCGCATCGGGGCCCTGACCACGATCGCTGCGATCGCATCCGATCCGCGGCTCGCCGAGGCTTACCCCGGCATCGCCGCCGCCGCGCAGGGCCTCGCCACGCCGCAGATCCGGCACATGGCGACGCTCGGCGGCAACCTCGCGCAGCGCTCGCGCTGCTGGTATTTCCGCAATCCGCAGATCGCCTGCCTCAAGAAGGGCGGCGCCGACTGTCCGGCGCGATCCGGCAACCATCTCTATCACGTCACGTTCGATCTCGGCCCATGCGTCGCGCCGCATCCATCGACGATGGCGATGGCGCTGCTCGCCTATGATGCGAAGGTCGCCACCGACCGGCGCAGCGGCTTGTCGATCTCCGACCTGCTCGGCGACGGCAGCAACGGCGCGGCGGACAATCTGCTTGCGTCAGGTGAACGGATCGAGCGGATCGAGCTCCCCGTTCCGCTGGCCGGTGAGCGCGCGCTGTACAAGCGCGCCATCAGCCGGACGCATGCGGAATGGCCGCTGGTCGAGATCTGCGTGCGGGCGGTGATCTCCGGCGGCGCGTTCCAGCAGGTCCACATCGCCGCCGGCGGCATCGCCCCGGTCCCGCTGCGGCTTGCCGCATCCGCGGCGGCGCTGCAGGACAAGCAGATTAGCGCGGCGACCATCGCGCAGGCCGCCGAACTGGCGACCTCGGGAGCCAGGCCGCTGCCGATGACGGGATACAAGCTCGAGCTGCTGACGGGCCTCGTGCGCGACGTCATCGAGCGGATCGTGGCGTAGGATCAAGCGCCCATTCGCGGCCTCGAGGCAACGTCGCGTCAGGAATGCATAGATCCAGGAATTCCTACGCCGGAATGCCGGCTTCGCACAGCACGGCGACCATGCGGTCGCCCCATTCGGCGGTCCTGGTCGGAAAATTCTGCCGCGCGTAGGAAGCGCGGAGATCAGGCCGCAGCTTGAGCAGGCGGCCGGCGATAGCGCGCGCCTCGTCGAGACGCCCCGAGCCGACTTCATTCATGATCAATGCGCTGAGCGTGTGCGCATCTTCGCCGATCACCAGCGCCTTGGCGGCGGCCGCACGGCCCTGCTCATACTGACCGAGCATGAAATGCGCGAAGCTGATTCCATTCCACATCGACGCCCGCCCGGGATCGATCGGGCTGAGCTGCAGCCTACGCTCGAAACTTTCGATCGCGCGTGCCGGCTGGACGCACATGAGCGAAATCCAGCCGCGATATCCCCATGCCGCAGCATCGTTCGAATTGAGCGAGATCGCCTCTTCGATCATGGTCTCAGCGCGATCGTAGTCGTGGCCGAGATAGGCAAACATGTGAGCCGCGCGCGCCAGCACGAACGGATCGTCGCTCGCCAGCGCGCAGGCGAGTTCAGCGATCCGCAGCGCCTCTGCCAACTCCTCCGCGCCGGGGGGCGTGCCGCGCGTGGTCTGCTTCAGCAGTGACGAATAGGCCAGCATGATCTGAGCGGCCGCATAATTGGGATCAAGCGCGCAGGCCTTGTTGAACCACTCGCCGAGTTCGGTGGCGCCCCACTTGGAGCGGTCTGCATATGCCGCAATGCCTCTCAGGAAGAGATCGTAGCTGTCGAGACGATCGGTCGGCTTGCTTCGGGTTCGTTCGATCTCGCTCTGCTGGATTTTTGGCGCTATCACGCTGACAACATTTGCGGTGACCTGGTCCTGCAGGTCGAACACGTCCTTCAGCTCACCGTCGAACCTGTCCGCCCAGAGATGCGTACCGCTGCCGGCCTCGATCAGTTGCGCGGTGATCCGAACGCGGCCGCTCGACTTGCGCACCGAACCTTCGAGCACGTATCGCACACCGAGTTCGCGCCCGACCTGCTTGATGTCGACGGGCTTTCCCTTGTAGGTGAAGCTTGAATTGCGCGCGATTACGAACAGCGATCTGAAGCGCGATAGCGCCGTGATGATGTCCTCGACGACGCCGTCGGCAAAGTATTCCTGCTCCGGATCGCCGCTCATATTCTGGAACGGCAGCACCGCGATGGAAGCCTTCTCGGCAAGCGCTGGTGGGGAAGCCGGAACGGTGAAGGTATGGTTCACGACCGTAGTCGCGGCCGCTGCCGCTGGCGAGGCGCCGCCGATGAGAAGCCTCCAAGCACGAACTGGCTCCGCAATATTCTTCAGGAGTTGCGGCCCCAAGTCCTCGAAGGTCGCATCGACCTTGCCGCGAACTTGCCGTTGCGCGTCATCGGAGATGCAGACCCCGCCCGGTTCGGCAATCCCCTCCAGGCGCGCTGCGATGTTGACGCCATCGCCAAAGATATCGTTGTCATCAAAAATGATGTCGCCGATGTGGACTCCGATTCGGAATTCGAGCCGCTGCTCCGTTGGTACGGCAGCATTCTGATCGGCCATTCGACGCTGAACTTCTACGGCGCTGCGCACCGCATCGACGGCGCTGGCGAATTCAACGAGTATTCCGTCGCCGCTCGTTTTGACGACGCGGCCGCGATGCGCAGCCAGCGTCGGATCGAGCAGCATCCGCCTGACCGACTTCAGCCTGGCCAGGGTGCCTTCCTCGTCGATTCCCATCAGCCGGCTGTAGCCGGCGACATCCGCCGCCAGAACCGCTGCCAGACGCCGATCCACGGTAGTCAAGGCCTGCCCCCAGACGATGGGTTAGCGTTCGTCGCGGATCAAAGCATGGCCGACGGCCTCCGGGCTAGAGCAAACGTCTGCGAAGTTTGCCGACGCCGGGAATCGTGGCCTTGTCGGCGGCGATTTTGAGCCTATCGCCCGGCGGCTTCAGCGCGCCCGGGTCAGCGCCAGCCAGATGCCGCCGCCGATCATGAAGCCGCCTGAGATGCGCGACATCAGCCGGGTCCGCTCCCTGGAGAAGAACTTGCGGGCGCGGCCGGCCGCTAAGGCGTAGGCGGCGTCGGTCAGCACGGCGGTCGCCATGAAGGTGAGGCCGAGCAGCGCCACCTGCGGAACGTGCGGCTTGTCCATATCCATGAACTGCGGGATGAAGGCGCCGAAGAACACCAGCACCTTCGGGTTCGAAAGCAGCACCAGAAAGCCCTGCAGGAAGAAGCCGCCGCGCGGCGGCGGCGGCGTGTCGTCGGTGCTGACGCCCTCGACCGGCGAGCGGATCAGCTTGAAGCCGAGCCAGACCAGATAGGCGGCGCCGGCAAAGCGCACCCAGTCGAACCAGTAGCCCATCGTCGCCATCAGCGAGGTCAGCCCGACCGCGACCGTGCCGATCACGATCGCAAGTCCGACCTGCGCGCCCAGCACGTTGGTGAGCGCCGCGCGCGTGCCGTAGCGCAGCCCGTTGGCGATCACCATCGTGACGATCGGACCGGGCAGCAGCGCCAGCGCGATGCAGGCGGCGACGAAGGCGAAATAGGCTTGCAGGGACATGGGGAGCTCGTTTGTTTCTTATCGTCATTATGCACGAGAGTGGCAGACATGGAAGCGCGTCCGCTCCCTCGCCCCGCTCTTGCGGGGAGAGGGTTGGGGTGAGGGGCTCTGTCCGCCAGGCGGTGCGAGTCGTTAGACCTGTACCCCCTCACCCGGATCGCATCTAGCGATGCGATCCGACCTCTCCCCGCAAGCGGGGCGAGGTGAAGAGAGATCACGCTCAACGGCCTTCCATTGCCGCGATCATCCATGCGCTGACTTCGCGCCCCTCCAGAAATTTCAACGTCGCGCCTTGCACGCGCCCAACATCGCCCCTGCCCTGCGCCGCGACCGCCATCAGGTCGCAGCGATGCGACACCGCGATCCCGATCGCGATGCGCCTCCCCTTGGGCATCTCGAGATCATAGGCCCTGATCCGCCCCGGCATGTCGGCGACAGCAACGATATCGCCCGTGTTCAGCGGCACGAAGCGCGGGCTGATCATGTCGACATCGGCAACGCGGTCGACCTCGTCGTCATCGGCGACGCCGCTGTCGCAGTTGCAGAAGCCGAGTTTCGGCCGGAGATAAACCTCGACGTCGCCGCCGCACTCCGCCGAGCCGCAGCGGAAGGCGCGGCCGGCAGGCCAGCCGTCGCGCGGGAACGGCCAGGCGATTTCACGCCACGCAGCCGCGCCCGGCGGCGCCATCTCGTAGCCGGCAACGACGGAGAGCCCGCCGAGCACGAGGACCATCGCCGCGATGACCGGCCATGAGCGCATCATCGCGTACTCACGGCAGACCGGCAATGGCGCGCGCCGCGCCGGTCAGTTCGAGAATATGCAGTCCGGTGTTGGCGCGATCGACCGCATAGATGTAGCCGCGCTCGTCGGTCTCGACATTGTTGGTCTGGATCGCGACCTTGCAGCGGTCCTTGCCGTCGATGGTGACACAGCGCTTGTCGGTCACAGCCGTGATGGAGGGAATGAAGTACCCCACTTCCTTCGGATGATAGGGATCGCGGATGTCGAGCGCGCGGACGCCGGCGTTGAAGAAGGCGATGAAGGCCAGCTTCTTGTAGTAGACCGGCGCCATGCTCTCGTTCGACGAATGCGAGCCGAACCGGCCGCCGCGCTCGCAGAACGCGCCGGAGGCCTCGGGCACCGTGTAGCTCGAGATCAGCATCGGCCGCGCCTCGGTGGTGACGTCGGCGAACCACACCATCTGCCGCGCCTCGCCGCATTCGTTCTGGATCGCTTCGTCGACGATCATCACGATGTCCCTGGTCTTGCCGTCCTTGTCATGGGCGAATTCCGCGATCGGCATGGCGGGCATCGGAAACACCGTGTGCGCGCCGTTCATGGCGGACAGCGGCATCCGCGCGACCTCCGGGAATTTCAGATTGTCCGTCGTCGGCTGCTTCGGTCCGTTCAACAGCTTGTCGCGATCGACGATCTGCAAGAAGCCGCCCTTGTTGGTGCCGTAGCCGAAATAGACGCGGTTGCCCTGCGGCCCGGTCGAGATCGGCCCGTGCAGTTCGGTCGGCACCGCGCCGGTCGCGCCCGGCTCCTGACCGGGCAGGCCGAAGTCCCTGATCTTCACGGGATGCGCGGGATCGGAGAGATCATAGACCTGCGTCATGCGCCGCGTGCGCCAGTCCGGCGCGCCCGACACCAGGAAGGCGATGCCGGAGCCGCATTCCCAAAAACTCTTGTGCGTGTCCTTCAGGCCGCCGATCCGGGTGACGAGCGCCGGATTGGCGGGATCGGCGACGTTCCAGACCTCATGCGCCTCGCTGCCGAAGGTGCGCAGCATGTAGACCGCGTTGCGGTCGCCCTTCGGCAGATCCTTGCCGTCGCAGATCCGCACCATCTGGGCGCCGCCGGATTCATACCTGCCTTCCTGTCCGGGAATGTGCCGCAGATATTTCGGATGCGCGGGATCGGTGACGTCGACGATCGAGGTGCCGTTCGGCTCGGCCTTGCCGGTCATCGGGTTGACGGGATCGGGAATGTCGTCGGTGCCGCCGTGATGGCCGATATAGGCGATCCATTTGTCGCCCTGATGATGGATGGTCGGCTGATAGGCGCTGCGCGCCTGCAAATCGTTGGTTCCAACCAGCCTCATGTTGGAGGCTTCGGGCGGGTCGCCGATCTTCTGCTGGGCGCTCGCACCATTCGCGAGCAGGACAAGAACCAACGTGCAGCAAACTGCCGTAACACGACCGCCCATGCGCACCACCCAATGTTCCACACCAATCTGCGTTGGCTGCCGGTAAGGCTAGCACGGCGCTGCCGGCCTCCAAACACACGCTCTTGACATGCAACCATTTGGTTGCCTATTATCCAACCCATGGATGAAGTCTTCAAAGCCCTCGCGGATGCCTCACGGCGAACGCTGCTTGACCGGCTTCACGATCAGAACGGGCAGACGCTCGGTGAGCTCTGCGACGGTCTCGAGATGACGCGTCAGGCCGTCACCAAGCACCTTGTGATTCTCGAGGAGGCCAACCTCGTCACCACGATCAAGCACGGCCGCGAGAAGCTGCACTATCTCAACCCGGTTCCGATCCATCAGATCGGCGAGCGGTGGATCAGGAAGTTCGAGCGCGGGAAACTCGCCGCGCTGAGCGAGTTGAAAAGACAATTGGAGAAGCGTGATGAGTAAACCGGACTACGTCTACGTCACCTATATCGAGACCACGGCCGACAAGCTGTGGCACGCGCTGACGTCGAGCGAATTCACCGAACGGTTCTGGTTCGGCTATCGCGCCAGCTCCGACTGGAAGGTCGGCTCGCCTTACCATCTCGCCAAGGACGGCCGCCGCGCCGTGCAGGGCGAGGTGCTGATCGCCGATCCGCCGAACCGGCTCGCCTATAGCTGGGACGTGGTGAAGGAAGGCGTAGAGCGCGAGGGGGTCTCGCGCGTGACCTTCGACATCGAACCGCACGGCGGGGTCGTCAAGCTGATCGTGACGCACGACAACCTCGGTCCGAAGACGCTGCGCGACATCTCCGGCGGCTGGCCGATGGTGATTGCAAGCCTGAAGAGCTTCCTGGAAACGGGACACGAATTGCCGGCCGACCTGCTCACGAGCTCCGCCAGGGAGGCCTACCATGCCTAAGCCCGAGTTCGCCTACGTCACCTACATCGAGACCACGCCGGAGAAGCTGTGGGACGCACTGACCAGGAGCACGTTCACGCGGCAATACTGGTTCGACACCGAGCTGCAATCGGACTGGAAGGTCGGCTCGCCGCTCGCGCTGGTGATGGGCGGCAAGACCACCGACACCGGCGAGATCCTCGAGGCCGATAGGCCGCGGCGCCTCGCCTACACCTTCAAGCACGTGCTCGACGAGGACATGCGCAAGGAGCCGGCAACCAAGGTGGTCTTCACGCTCGAAGCCCATGGCAAGATCGTGAAGCTGACCGTGACCCATGAGGGCTTCGGCGCGGGCAGCAAGCTGCTCGACGGCATTTCCAAGGGCTGGCCGGCGATCCTGTCGGGGCTCAAGAGCCTGCTCGAGACTGGCAAGGCGGTCACCATCCCGCCGGCCGCGCTCGGGATCGACGGCTTCGAATGACAATGAAAATCTATCGACGGGTACGAACGGACATGAACATCGAGAAATTCAAACCGGCGATCGTCTATGCGATCTACATCGCCGCCGCGCCCGAGAAGGTGTGGCAGGCTTTGACGACTGCCGAACTCAGCCGGCAGTACTTCTCCGGCAACGCGGTCGAGGTCGATCTGCGGATCGGCGGCGCCTACATCGTGCGGACGCCGGACGGCGCGCTGCACATCTCCGGCGAGGTGATCGAGTGCGATCCCCTGAAGCGGCTGACCGTCACCTTCAACGTCAACTGGCCGCAGCTGGTCGAAAAGCTCGGGCCGACGCTCGTCACTTACGAGATCGAGCCGGCCGGCGACGGCGTGAAGCTGACGCTGCTGCAATCGCATGACCGTCCGATCAGCGACGACATCCTGTCGGGCGGCCGCACCGGCTGGCCGGCGATCCTCTCCAGCCTGAAGAGCCTCGTGGAGACCGGCAAGGCCATGGTGATCCCGATGCAGCCGCCAGCGCGCATGATGGCCGCGCTGAAGCAATTGGGCATTGTTATGCCGTCGTGAGGATGGCGATACAGCCACCCCATACTCCGCCATCGTTCCGGCGAAAGCCGGGACCTATTACCACCGCTCCAGGCGGTTGGAGTTCGCTGGGACCACAGCGTCGCAAAACACAAGCATTTGTGGTTGTGGGTCCCGGCTTTCGTCGGGACGACGGCGGAGAAAACTACCCCAGCGCCCTCAGCTCCCGCCGCAGCACCTTGCCCGTCGCCGTCATCGGCAGGCTGTCGGCGAACTGCACGAAGCGGGGATATTCGTGGGCGGCGAGCTGGACCTTGACGAACTCCTGGATCTCGCGCGCCAGGGCATCGCCCGGTGCGTAGCCCGGCCGCAGCACGATCCAGGCCTTGATCGATTCGGTGCGGATCGGATCGGGGATGCCGACCACCGCCGACATCGCAACCGCCGGATGCTTCATCAGCGTGTGCTCGATCTCGGACGGGCCGACGCGATAGCCGGCCGTGGTGATGACGTCGTCCTCGCGGCTGACGTACCAGAAATAGCCGTCCTCATCCTGCACGCCGAGATCGCCGGTCAGCAGGAATTCGCCGGCATATTTCTTCGCGGTCGCTTCCGGATTGCGCCAGTACTCGATCATGGTGCAGGGGCACGGCTGGCGCACGCCGATGATGCCGCGCTGGCCCCGCGGCAGCTCCTCGCCCTTCTCGTTGACAATGCGGACGTCAAAGCCGGGCGTGGCGCGGCCCATCGAGCCCGGACGGATCGGAAACAGGTTGGAATTGCTGCCGATCACGAGATTGCATTCGGTCTGGCCGAACACCTCATGGGCGTCGATGCCGAAGGTGTCGCGCACCCAGTCGAGCAATTCGCCGCCGAGCGACTCGCCGCCGGTGAAGATGCTGCGCAGCCTGACGCCGGAATTTTTCACATTGGCCTGCCGCATCAGCTTCAGCGCGGTCGGCGGCAGGAACACGTTGCGGATGCCGAGCTCGGCCATCATTTGCATCGCCGCCTGCGGCTCGAACTTGCGGGCGCGGTGCCCGACCATCGGAATGCCGTGGTACCAGAACGCGAACAGGCCGTTGATCAGGCCGCCGATCCAGGCCCAGTCGGCCGGCGTCCACATCAGGTCGCCGGGCCGTGGCAGGAAGTTGTGGCACATCTCGACATTGGGCAGATGGCCGAGCACGACACGATGCGCATGCAGCGCGCCCTTCGGATTGCCCGTGGTGCCCGACGTGTAGATGATCAGCGCGGGATCGTCGGCCGAGGTGTCGACGGTCGCGAACTCAGGCGACGCCGACTTAATCGCGCTCCAGAACGGCTTCGTCCCCGCCGGCGTCTTTTCGCCGACGATATAGACGCTCTTCAACTCGGGCAGGCGATCGCGGATTTTCGCGATCTTCTCCCAGCCTGCTTCATCGGTGATCACGGCCTTGGCCGCAGAATTCGATAACCGGAATTCGAGCGCGTCCTCGCCGAACAGCGCGAACAGCGGGATCGAGATCATCGCGGCGCGAAACGCCGCGAGATGCGCGACCGGCAGTTCGAGCGATTGCGACAGGAACACCGCGACACGGTCGCCGCGCACCAGCCCGTCGGCTGTCAGCACATTGGCGAAGCGGCGCGAGGCGTCCGCCACCTCGTCAAACGAGGTGCGCGTGGTGCCGCCATCCTCGTCGACATAGACCAGCGCGAGCCGCCCGGTACCGTCGGCATGGCGGTCGCAGCACGCGGTCGCCATGTTGAAGCGCGCGGGAACGTCCCAGCGGAAGTTGCGATAGAGCTCGTCGTAGGTTTTGGCTTCCTGAAGCATGGCGGCAGATTAGAGCCTTTTCCGTTCCGATGGAATCGGCACGGGCGCCAGATTCTCGTTTTGACGGGTTTTCTTCACGCCAACCGGTATCCGCTTCGCTCGAAACGCTCTGGAGCCGTCAGACCACAAACCCTCATTGAGGAGAAAGCCGTCAGGCGGCCGCCCGCTCCATTGCGACCTCGGCCTTGAGGCTATCGAGGTCGCGATAGATCGATGCGATCGCGAGTACGCGCCCGCCGCGCTTGTAGCGCAGCACGCAATCCCTGCCGGCAATGCTGCCATCCACGGCGATCTCGTCCCACTGCTCGGCATGGCCGACATAGTTGATCGGCACGTCGTAATGCTGGCTCCAGAAGAACGGCACCGCGTCGAACACCTCGCGCTGCCCAAGCATATTCCGCGCGGCGGTCTGGCCCTGGCGCTCCGCCACCACCCAATGCTCGACCCGGACGTTCTCGCCGCTGTGCGGATCGGGCCAGCGCGCGATATCGCCGGCCGCGTAGATACCGGGAGCGCTGGTCTCGAGATAGGCGTCGACTGTCACGCCGCGATCGATCGCGAGCCCGGCCGCTTCCGCCAGCGCCAGCCGCGGCTTCACGCCGACACCGACCACGACGAGATCGGCATCGAGCACGGGCCCACTCTTCAGGTGCGCGCGCTTGCCCTCGATCGCGGTCACCGTGTCACCGAGGTGGAAGACGACGCCATGCTCTTCGTGCAGCGCGCGGACGAAATCGCCCATCTCGGGCCCGAGCACGCGTTCCATCGGCCGCTGTTCCAGCCCGACCACGTGCACCTCGATCTGGCGCACGCGCAGCGAGGCCGCCACCTCGAGCCCGATGAAGCTTGCACCGATCACCACCGCGCGGCGCGCTCCGCTGGCCGCGGCGATGATCGCCCGGCAATCGTCGACGGTGCGCAACACATGAACGTGGGGCAGGTCCGCGCCCGGGATCGGCAGCCGCACCGGCTCCGCGCCGGTCGCCAGCAGCAGCCGGTCATACGGAATCGTTTCGCCGCCGGCGAGCATGACATTGCGGCGGCCGGTATCGATCGACTTGACCTCGGTCCTGAGTCTCAGATCGATCGTCGCGTCACGATAGAAATCGTCCGGCTTCAGCGGCAGCCAGTCTTCCGGCGCACTGCCGGCGAGGAAATCCTTCGACAGGTTCGGCCGATCCACCGGCGGCGTGGCCTCGCCGCTCAGCATGACGATGCTGCCGCGATAGTCCTGCCGCCGCAGCATCTCGGCGGCGGCAAACCCGGCCCCGCCGCCGCCGACAATCACGATGCTGCCGGGCGCATCGACCGGGCCCTTGACGCGGAATTTCGGTTGCGCGCGCTTCTCGCGCACGATGATGCGATCGCCCTCGCGCTCGACCTTCCAGACCGCGAGCGCGCTGAAGGCGGGCGCGGCGGTCGCTTCACCGGTGCGAATATCGAAACAGGCGTGATGCCAGGGGCAATGAACGGTCTCGCCCTCAAGAAGGCCTTCGGCGAGCGGGCCGTGGTAATGGCTGCAATGCGCGTCGATGGCGAAGATATCCGCGCCCGAACGCACCAGCAGCACGTCCTCGTCGCCGACATGGCCGAGCAGCATCGCGCCCGAGAAGTCGGAGAGTGCCACGCCCTGTGTCAGATCCGGACCGGAAGGAGCCTGCTGATCGGCCATATCGTTCCTCCATTGCCCTGTGACGCTCTAGACCGCTATCCCGAGGAATTCCTGGCGGGTTAGCGCATTGTCGCGAAAGCAACCCAGCATCCGGCTGGTCACGAGATCGGTGTCCGGCTTGTGCACGCCACGGGTCATCATGCAGTGATGCGACGCCTTGATGATGACGCCCACGCCCTGAGGCTTCAAGACGTCGTTGATGGTGTTGGCGACCTGCGCCGTCATCTTCTCCTGAATCTGCAAACGCCTGGCATAGATATCGACCACCCGTGCGAGCTTGCTGATGCCGACCACGCGTCCGTTCGGGATGTAGCACGCCTGACCGATGATCGGCGCCATATGATGCTCGCAATGGCTCTCGAAACGGATGCCCCGCAGGGCAATCATTTCGTCGTAGCCTTCGATCTCCTCGAAGGTCTTTTCCAAGATCTCCGCGGGACGCTGGTCGTACCCCGCAAAGAATTCCTCGAACGAACGCGTCACACGCGCCGGAGTTTCAAGCAGACCATCCCGCTCGGGATCGTCGCCGGTCCAGCGGATGATGGTGCGGACCGCGGCTTCGACCTCGGCCCGGGTCGGCTTGTCGGATTCGGTTTGAGCAGCTCTTGCACGATCCAGCGTATGCACAATCGGGTTCATCGGGGCCTTTCCTTTGCGGCGTCATCGCGAGGTCATGCCCGTCAGATGCTCCGTCAGCAGAAAGGTTCCCGCAATTCGGCCCGCGGCACTTTGCGCCGCAAGCCACCCGGCACGAACGGCTAGCCCGTCAGCGCCGCCTTGACGAGGCCGCTGGCCTTGCCGAAATCCATCTGGCCGGCGTATTTCGCCTTCAGTGCGCCGATCACCTTGCCCATGTCCTTGATGCCGGCGGCACCCGTCTCGGCGATGACGGCCGAGATCGCGGCCTTCACGTCGTCGTCGGACATCTGCTTCGGCAGATAGGCGGAGATCACCGCGATCTCCTCGCGCTCCTGGGCGGCGAGCTCGGCGCGGCCGCCTTTGTCGTAGAGCTCGACCGACTCCTGGCGCTGCTTGATCATCTTCTGCAGCAGGCCGAGCAGGTCGGCATCGGAGAGCGGCGGCTTGCCCTGCCCGCGCGCGTCGATGTCGGCGTTCTTGATGGTCGAATTGACCATGCGCAGCGTGGAGAGCTTGCGCTCGTCCTTCGCCTTCATCGCTTCCTTGACCGCAGTATTGATGTCGTCGCGCAGCATTTCGTTGTCCTTGAACCAGCAATCCTCTCATCTAGGCAGTTTGCACCGGCAGAACAACCTAGTTCCTCAGCCATTCGACCAGCGCAGCGGCGCAGGCCTGCGGCTGTTCCAGCTGCGGCAGGTGACCGCAATTGGCGAGCACCACGAGCCTGGCGCCGGGAATGCCGTTGGCCATCTCGTCCGACAGCGAATTCGGAACGGTGTTGTCGGTATCCGACGTGAGCACCAAGGTCGGGCACTTGATCCAGGCCATGCTCGGCCGCGAATCCGGCCGGCTGAGCACCGCGTTCTGCTGGCGGACGAAGGCCTCGGCGCCGACGTCCTCGCTCATGTCGTCGACGATCTGGCGCAGGTTTGCATCGCCCTGCCGCGACGGGTGCACGAAGCCCGGAAACAGCTCGTCGACCACGCTGCGATATTGGCCGCTTCTGGCACGCTCGATCATGCCACGGCGGCGTGCGGTCGCTTCCGGCGTGTCGGCCCGCGCCTGGGTGCTCATCAGCGCCAGCTTCGCAACGCGCTCCGGCGCCTGCCGCATGATCTCGAAGGCGATGTAGCCGCCCATCGAGTGCCCGGCGAGCGCAAAGCGCGGCGGCGCCTCGGCCAGGATCCGGCGGGCGATCGCCCCCATATTGTCGTCCCTGACATGGTTGGCGATCGTCACCGGCCCGCATCGCCACAGCGCCGGGATGACGGGGGCGAAAATCCGCGGCGAGCAGATGAGGCCCGGGACGAGCAGGATCGGCATCGTATTATCCATGCGGGAGCTCCGGACGGGTCATTTTCGGCAAGCAAACGGCCGCTTCAGGGAACTTTAGATTAAAAGGCCGTTCGGGCCTGTCAAATCGGTCGGTATTGCCGTGTGAATCCGTACCCTTTCGCTTTGACGCCGCAGGGTGCGGCGTCTATTTAAAGGGCTCATGACAACATCCGAAAACGCCCCCGCCTGGCCGGACCATAAACCGACCGCGCTCCTTGTGCTCGCCGATGGTACCGTGCTGGAAGGCTTCGGTCTCGGCGCGGAAGGCCACGCCGTCGGCGAGGTCTGCTTCAACACCGCGATGACCGGCTATGAGGAGATCCTCACCGATCCGTCCTATGCCGGCCAGATCATCACCTTCACCTTCCCGCATATCGGCAATGTCGGTACCAACGAGGAAGACATCGAGACGGTGAACATGGCCGCGACGCCCGGCGCGCGCGGCGTGATCCTGCGCTCGGCGATCACGGATCCCTCGAATTACCGCGCCAGCCGCCACCTCGACCAGTGGTTGAAGGCGCGCGGCATCATCGGCCTTTCCGGCATCGACACCCGCGCGCTGACCGCGCTGATCCGCTCCAAGGGCATGCCCAATGCGGTGATCGCGCACGCCAGAAACGGCGAGTTCGACCTGCACGGCCTGAAGGAAGAAGCCCGCGAATGGCCCGGCCTCGAGGGCATGGACCTGGTGCCGATGGTCACCTCCGGCCAGCGCTTCACCTGGGATGAGACGCCCTGGGTGTGGGGCAAGGGTTTCGGCCAGCAGACCGCGCCGGAATTCAACGTGGTCGCGATCGACTACGGCATCAAGCGCAACATCCTGCGCCTGCTCGCCGGCGTCGGCGCCAAGGTGACCGTGGTGCCGGCGACGACCGCGGCCGAGGACATCCTGGCGATGAAGCCGGACGGCGTGTTCCTGTCGAACGGCCCCGGCGATCCCGCCGCGACCGGCAAATATGCCGTGCCCGTCATCCAGAAGGTGATCGCTTCGGGGACGCCGACCTTCGGCATCTGCCTCGGCCACCAGATGCTTGGCCTTGCCGTCGGGGCCAAGACCATGAAGATGCATCAGGGCCATCACGGCGCCAATCATCCGGTCAAGGACGAGACCACCGGCAAGGTCGAGATCACCTCGATGAATCACGGCTTTGCGGTGGATCAGGCGACGCTGCCGAAAGGCGCGACCCAGACCCATATCTCGCTGTTCGACGGCTCCAATTGCGGCATCGCGCTCGAGGGCAAGCCGGTTTTCTCGGTGCAGTACCACCCGGAAGCCTCGCCCGGCCCGCGCGACTCGCACTATCTGTTCCAGCGCTTCGCCGACCTGATGCGGAAGAAGAAGCAGGCCGCGTAGACCGCGGCGTAGCGCAGCCCGTCACGGAATACCGCATGCCCGGATCACCTGATCCGGGCATGATCTTTTGTCACGCCTTGCATCAGCGAACGCTGCCAAGCTACTCGTCATATGACGACGATCATCACGCAGCAGGATTGCCCGACATGACCGCCCCCGCCACCCCGAAGCCCGTCTACGGCGTCTCCTCGATGGCGGTGATGGCGTCGATGCCGGGGCTCGACTTCGTGCGCGGCATCTTCGCCCGAACCCTGCCGGAGCCGCCGATCATGGAGAATGTCGAGCCGTTCGACTGCACCGCCGAGACCGGCCATGTGGTGATCCACAGCGTTCCGGGCCTGCGCCACTACAATCCGATCGGCTCGGTGCATGGCGGCTACGCCGCGATCCTGTTGGATTCCGCGATGGGACTTGCGGTGCAGACCACGCTGCCGCAGGGCTTTGGCTACACCACGCTGGAGTTCAAGATCTCCTTCGTCCGCGGCATGAGCCAGGACACCGGCAAAATCCGCACCGAGGGCCACGTGCTCAACGCCGGGCGCCGGGTTGCGACCGCGGAAGCACGCATCACCGACGACAAGGGCAAGCTGCTCGCGCATGCCACCACGACCTGCCTGGTGTTCGAGCTGCCCAAGACGACCTGAAGGCAATCGCGTCTTGGCGCTAGATCCTGGCGTCAGATCTTGGCGCATTGGAGCCATGACGAAGCGCGCTGGATCGCGGCCGGCGCTCTGTGATTGAGTTTCCCTGTCCGAGATCAGGCAAACATGATCCGGCCTGGAAAGGGAACGCCGATGATTTCAGCCCATTCAGACATGACCATCCGCGACATCCGCGTGACGATGCTGCGGCTGCCTTGGGCCGACGATCCCTGGCTGAAAGGCGCGGCGCTCGGCGCGACGCGCGACATTCTGATCTGCGACGTCGAAACGTCCGGCGGCGTCACCGGCATGGGCTATCTGTTCGTGTTCAAGCCGGCGACGAAGTCGATCGCGGCCTGTCTCGACGAGTGCATCATCCCGCGCGTCATCGGCAAGGACGCCACCGCGATCGAGGCGATCTGGCGCGATCTGTGGACGGCGACCATGACCTATGGCCGCGGCGGCATCGCCGCGATGGCGATGTCGGCGCTCGACATCGCGCTGTGGGACGCGGTGGGGAAACGCGCCGGCCTGCCGCTGCACCGGCTGTGGGGGCACTATCGCTCGGAAATCCCGATCTATGGTTCCGGCTGCTTCCGCGGCGCCGGCGGTGACGGGATGATCGAGAAGGCGCTGCATTTCGTGAAGCAGGGCTACAAGGCGATCAAGATGCAGGTCGCGCATGTTCACACGCCCGCGCAGGACCTCGACAATGTGCGCCGCATGCGCGAGGCGCTCGGGCCCGACATCGACATCATGATCGACGTCAACATGGGCTGGAGCGCCGATGTCGCCATCGAGATGGGACGCAAGTTCGAGAAGTACGATATCTACTGGCTCGAGGAGCCGGTGCCGGCCGATGACTTCGCCGGCTACCAGCGCATCGCGGCGGCGCTGGACATGCGTGTCGTCGGCGGCGAGACGCATTTCACGCGCTACGATCTGCGGCCGTTCTTTCTCAATCCCTGCCTGCCGATCCTGCAACCCGACCCGATGCGCGGCGGCATGACCGACCTGCGCAAGATCGCGGCGCTTGCGGACACGTTCGGCATCACCATCGCGCCGCATCTGTTTCCCGAACTCAATGTGCACCTGCTGGCTTCGATCCCGAACGGCATCTGGTGCGAGAACATGGCGCTGATCGACGATCTCTGGGTCGACCCGCCCGAGATCGCCAACGGCATGATCACCGCGCCGGAGCGGCCCGGGCACGGGCTCAAATTCAAGGAAGACGTGTTGAAGTTCAAAATCTAGCTGGAACGGTTTGCGGACCGACGGTTTGTTTGTCCTGAGACCACGGCACCTCGCGACGCTGGAGAGCCACCATGTCGGTCGTCCGTACCGATACCGAACCCCTGACCATCGTCTTCCAGGACGACGGCCTGGTGCCGAACAACCCGATGCCGTTCCTGGTCTACAAGGCCGCGGTCGACGTCAGCAAGAATCCTGAGGCCACCATCGAGCGGCTGTTCGGCATGAACGGCTGGGGCGCGATGTGGCGCAACGGCGTCTACGACTTCGCGCATTACCACGCCACCGTGCACGAGGTGCTGGGCGTCGCGCGCGGCCGCGCGCGCGTGCAGTTCGGCGGCGACCAGGGGCGGGCGCTGGAGATCGCGGCAGGCGACGTTGCGATCCTGCCGGCCGGCACCGGGCATCAATGCCTGTCGGCGAGCGACGAGTTCTGCGTCATCGGCGCCTATCCGCCGGGCCCGCCGATGGATCTGCAGCGGCCGACACCGGAGAACCACGCCAGGGCGCTGAAGACGATCCCGCTGGTCGCTATCCCCGCCAGCGATCCGGTGATGGGCACGGATGGGCCGCTGATGCGGCTGTGGAGGCGCACCTGACCCCCACGGATCAACGCAGGTCGCTCACATGCAACGCCGAATAGGCGGCGCCGAGGAACACGCTGTACGCAAGCACCATGACGAGCGAAAATCCCGCTGGAAGGCTGCCGAGGCCGAGCTGGGACGCAAACAGGCCACGGCCGAGCACCGGAAAGTAGAGCAGCCCCATGGCGATCCAGCCCAGAATGCCGAACACGAAGCCCTTGGCGATCCCGCTGTGGCCCGGCAATAAATGGTAGCTGACCCGAAACAATATCCCGAGAATCAGCGTGCCGTTGACAAAAGACATCGCCCACGGCACCGACGGATGAACCGCTCCACCGAGCCATTCGCTCAGGCCGTGCTGCAGGTCGCGGTAGGGATGGAAGGTCGGAAGCCAGCCCATCCACCGCTTGAGATACATCACACCGGAATGCGCGGCGTTGCCGCACAGTCCGGCAGCAAGCGACCTCCATATCTTGTCACCGACGGTGAGATACATCGCTGCTTGGCGATCCGCTGCGCCGTCTCAGGCGATCTCGGCGACAACCTGCCGGAGCAGGTCGCGAACCTTGCCGGCGACGGCGCCGAGCTTCTGGTTCTCGATCGCACTCATCGAAGCAACGGGATCGACCGCCGAAATCTCCACTCTGTCGCCTTCGTGCTGCTGCACCACCACATTGCAGGGCAGCATGGTGCCGATCTTGTCCTCCAGCATGAGCGCCTCGTAGGCGAGTTTCGGGTTGCACGCCCCGAGGATCAGATACGGGCGGAATTTAGCTCCGATCTTCTTGTTGAGGATGTCCTTGACGTCGATCTGCGTGAGCACACCGAAGCCGTGGCTCTTCAGCGCCGCCGTCGTGGCACTGACGGCCGCGTCGAACGGCATGTCGACCGTTTTCGAGAAATGATATGTCATAAGTCTCTCCGGAGTGGCGCAGGCGTTCGCGCTGCGAAGCCAATAACTGCAAGGGCTAGCTGAACGCGCATCCGCCGCGCAGTCCGAGCCTCTTGAACACCATCGCCGCAGGGCAGAATCCGGTAAACGATGCCTGGACCATGTTCAGCCCGGCAAAGGCCGTCAACAGGTACCAGTAGGCGTTGATGTAGGTGCCGAGCGCGAGGCCGAGCAAGACGACGCTCCCCGCGAAGGCAACAACGGCCTTGTCGATATTCATGGCAGACTCCTCACTTTAAGTGACATCAGGAATGGGTAAGGCCAGCCTCGGTCCAGGCAACGATGCTGCGCGCATCCATCACCCCGGAATGACGGGCGATCTCGCGCCCGCGACGCATCAACAACAGCGTCGGAATTCCGGTGATGTTGAGCCGGGACGACGTGGCGGCCGCACGATCGGAGTTGAGCTTGAGCGGCCGGACCCTCGGTTCGAGCTGTTGAGCCGCACGCTCGAACATCGGCGCCATGGCGCGACACGGTCCGCACCACGGAGCCCAGACATCGACCAGCAGAGGAACGTCGCTGTTCGCCAGCTGACGCGCGAATCCTTCCTCGTCGACCTCGATCGGATGGCCGGTGAACATCTGCTGATGGCAGGAACCGCAACGCGCGCCATCCGGGGCACGCCCGGGCGGCAGGCGGTTGGTCCGCCCGCAATGTCCACATACGATCTGACACGTCTCGCTCATGTTCCGGTACGGACTTCCCTGATCTTGGCGATGTTGAGCTTGTCGGGCATGAACCGCTCATAGAACGGCTCGCTCTCGCCGCGCGCATCTTGCGGAGAAAGCATTTTTCGAATGCGACCGAGCTGCGGCAACAGTTCGTAGGCCATCAGCGTGCCGCTCAGACCGGCCCCGATCACGACAACTTCCGCCATGCGCACCTCCGTTGGTTGAACGTCCGCCGGTGGTCCCGGCCGTTGATGATGATTGACTATATATTTTTAAATTCGTATATACGCAAGTATGAATATAAATATCGACATCATGCAAAGCGCGGCCGACCGGGCGAGCGATCTCCTGAAGGCCCTCTCCAACCGCCACAGGCTGCTGATCATCTGCCAGCTGGTCGACGGCGAGCGATCGGTCGGCGAGCTCGCCGAATTTCTCGATCTGCGGGACTCCACGGTCTCTCAGCATCTTGCCCTCCTTCGCAAGGATGGCCTGGTGTCCGCTCGCCGCGACGGGCAGTCGATCTTCTATTCGATCGCCAGCGATCCCGCGCGGAAAGTCCTGGAGGCACTCTATGAAGTCTACTGCGCTCCGAAGGACGTCAAACGAAAATAAATTTTATGATCCCTGCAACGGTCATCCGTTGAGCAAGATCAACACCGCCGCGCCGGCAGCGAAAGATAAGAGACGAACCGCGCGCGACGTCACGATTTTCAAAACGAGACGGATAAGCTCGATGCGACTTTCGATCCTGCCGGCGGCCCTCGCCGCCTTCGTTCTCTCCCTTGCGCCAGCCCGCGCAGAGATGCTTACGGTTGCGCAGCATCAGGTGGCCGACGAGAAGGCCGTCTTCGCAACGGTGGAGAGCATCAGCGTGGCTCCCGCCCGCGGACGCATCAGCGGCACGGTGGCCCAACTCAATGTCCGGGAGGGCGATCGCGTCGCGGCCGGCCAGGTCATCGCGACGGTCGGCGACGAAAAGCTCGTGTTGCAGATGAAGTCGCTCGACGCACAGATCGAGGCGCTGCAGGCGCAGGCCAACCAGGCGCAGATCGATTTCACGCGTATCGAGGGACTGGTCGAGCGCGGCACGTTGCCGCGCGTCAAGCTTGACGAGGCGCGGACCGCATTGAACGTTGCCGACAATGGCCTGCGGGCAAGGACGGCGGAGCGGGCCGTGATCAGCCAGCAGCTCAGCGAAGGTCGTGTGCTGGCCCCCTCCGACGGCCGCGTGTTGAAGAAGCTCGTGACCGTGGGTTCGGTCGTGCTGCCCGGCGATGCCATCGTCACTGTTGCGCAACAGCACTTCAAGCTGCGGCTGCGCGTGCCGGAACGGCACGCCCGGTTCCTGAAGCCGGGCGACAAGATCCGTGTCGATGCCGCAGAACTCGGCGAGGAAGCCCCGAGGACCGGCGTCATCGATCTCGTCTACCCGCAGATCGAGGAAGGCCGCGTGATTGCAGACGCCACCGTCGAAGGTCTCGGCGAATATTTCGTCGGCGACCGCCTGAGGGTGTGGATCTCCGCCGGCACGCGGCCGGCCTTTGTGATCCCGGCAAGCTATGTCAGGACCAGGTTCGGGATCGACTACATTCAGCTTCGTCAGGCCGACCGGACCGTCGAAATCCCGGTGCAGCGCGGCCGTAACGTACCGACGCCCGCCCTTCCGGACGGACTCGAAATCCTGTCAGGCCTGCGCGACGGCGATCAACTGGTGCAGCCATGAAGCTCGGGCTCTCCGGCCGGCTGACCAGGGTGACCCTGACGTCGCCGCTGACCTCATTATTCCTGCTTGCATCGCTCGCCGTCGGCCTGATCGCCGTCATGGTGATCCCGCGCGAGGAGGAATCGCAGATCAGCGTGCCGATGGTCGACATCCGCGTCAACGCGGACGGCCTGCGCGGGCCCGACGCGGTTGAACTCGTCAGCAAGCCGCTGGAGGCCATCGTCAAGGCCATCGACGGTGTCGAGCATGTCTACAGCCAGACCGAGGATGACCGCGTGATGGTCACCGCGCGATTTCTGGTCGGCACCAAGTTCGAGGACGCGATTCTCCGCGTGCACGAGAAGGTGCGTGCAAATCTCGACCATATCCCCGTCGGCATTCCCGAGCCGCTGATCGTCGGCCGGGGCATCAACGACGTGGCGGTGACGGTGCTGACGCTATCGCCGAAGCCGGAGGCGGCCGAGCGTTGGAGCGACAAGGATCTGTTCGAACTTGCCGACAAGCTGCGCTCCGAGCTCATCAAGGTCGACAATGTCGGACTGACCTATGTCTCCGGCGGCTCCGCACAGCAAATCCGCGTGGAGCCCGATCCGGAGAAGCTGTCGCTGTTCGGCGTCACGCTTCAGCAACTGGTCGCCAAGGTCAAGGAAGCCAATCGCTCGTTTGTCGCAGGCCAGGTCCGCGATGCCGGCCTCGTGCGCAACGTGGCCGCCGGACAGACGCTCACGGGGATTCCCGACATCGGATTACTCCTGATCGCGACCCGGGACGGCCGGCCGATCTACGTCAAGGATGTCGCGTCCGTGGCGATCGGTCCGAACACGGTCGAGCACCGCGTCTGGAACGACGCGCGCGATGCCGCCGGGCAATGGCGGCGCGCACCCGCGGTCAGCCTCGCACTCGCCAAGCGCGCCGGCGCCAATGCCGTGGTGGTGTCGGCCGACATCGCCCGCCGGCTCGACGAGCTGAAGGCGCACCTCGTGCCCGACGACATTCAGATCACGGTGACGCGGGACTACGGCGAGACCGCCAACGAAAAGGCCAACGAGCTGCTGTTCCACCTCGCCCTCGCCACCGTCTCGATCGTCGTGCTCATCGCGATCGCGATCGGCTGGCGCGAAGCCGTCGTGACTCTCGTCGTCATACCAACGACGATCCTGCTGACGTTGTTCGCAGCCAATTTGATGGGCTACACCATCAATCGCGTCAGCCTGTTCGCGCTGATCTTCTCGATCGGCATTCTGGTCGATGATGCGATCGTGATCGTCGAGAACATCGCCCGCCACTGGGCGATGCACGATGGGCGCTCGCGATTGCAGGCCACGGTCGAGGCGGTTGCCGAGGTCGGAAATCCCACCATCATCGCGACCCTCACCGTCGTCGCCGCCCTGTTGCCGATGCTGTTCGTGTCCGGCCTGATGGGGCCCTACATGGCGCCGATTCCGGCCAACGCGTCGGCGGCCATGCTGTTCTCGTTCTTCGTCGCGGTGGTGATCGCACCCTGGTTGATGCTGAAGCTCGCGCCCAGGGACGATGCGGCGGGCGAGCATGTCCTGCATCGCGAAGGCCCGCTCGGCCGCCTGTACCGGCGCTTCGCGACGCCGGTGGTTCGGAGCAAGCGTGCGGCCTGGATCTTCCTGCTCGGCGTCGGAGTAGCGACGCTGCTGTCGATGGCGCTGTTCGCGACCAAGTCGGTGACCGTCAAGCTGCTGCCCTTCGACAACAAGTCGGAGATCGCGGTGATGGTCGATCTGCCCGAGGGCGCAAGCCTGGAGGCCACGGAGCGGACGCTGTTCGCCGCGTCCGAGATTGCAAGGCAGTTGCCGGAAACGACCTCGTTGCAATCCTACGCCGGCACCGCGGCACCGTTCAATTTCAACGGTTTGGTGCGACATTATTATCTGCGCGAAAAGCCCGAGCTGGGTGAGCTTCAGGTCAACCTGACCGCGCGCGGCGATCGCAAGCGCGCGAGCCACGATATCGCGCTCGAACTGCGGCAGCGGCTCAAGGCGCTCGATGTCCCCAACGGCACCAGCGTCAAGGTGGTCGAAGTCCCGCCGGGGCCGCCGGTGCTGGCCACGCTGCTCGCCGAGATCTACGGTCCGGATGCCGCGACGCGCCGCGCAGTCACGGCCGAGTTGAAGAAGATCTTCGCCGATGTGCCATTCATCGTCGACATCGACGATTCGATCGGCGAGAAGCGGCCCCGGTTGCGGCTGTCGATCGACCAGGATCGGCTGGAATTCTTCGCCGTGGAGCAGCGCGACGTCTACGACACGATCCAGGCGCTGTTCGGCGGCATCTCGATCGGCTATTCGCACCGCGGCGAAGGCCGCAACCCGATCGAGATCGCGGTGCGGTTGCCCAAACGCGGTCTCGCCTGGGACGAGGCCCTGGCATCGACACCGGTGCCGGCCAACACGCTGCCTGGCAGCAAGACGGTCGTCGAGCTTGGACAGGTGGTGAAGGCGACGGTCGAACAGGGGACGCCGGTGATCTTCCGCAGGGATGGCCGTTTCGCCGACATGGTGATGGCCGAACTCGCCGGCCGCTTCGAGGCGCCGCTCTACGGCATGATGGAAGTGGCAAGCCGCGTCGCCGCCCATGATTGGGGTGACCTGCCGAAGCCCGCGATCAGCCTGCACGGGCAGCCGACGGACGAATCGCGCCCCACCTTGCTGTGGGATGGCGAATGGGAAATCACCTACGTGACTTTCCGCGACATGGGCGCCGCCTTCGGTGCGGCCATTCTCGGCATCTATGTGCTGGTCGTCGCGCAGTTCGGGAGCTTCCGGCTGCCGCTCGTCATCCTGACGCCGATCCCGCTCACGCTGATCGGCATCCTGATCGGGCATTGGCTGCTGGGCGCGCCGTTCACGGCGACGTCGATGATCGGCTTCATCGCGCTGGCAGGGATCATCGTGCGCAACTCGATCCTCCTCGTCGACTTCATTCGCCATAGCGGCGGCCATGGCGCGTCGCTGCGCGAGGTGGTGCTCGAGGCCGGTGCGGTTCGCTTCAAGCCGATCCTGCTCACGGCGCTTGCCGCCATGATCGGAGCCGCAACGATCCTGCTCGACCCCATCTTCCAGGGGCTCGCGATCTCGCTGCTGTTTGGCTTGGCATCATCGACCCTGCTCACGGTGCTCGTCATCCCGGCGATCTACATCGCGTTGCGCTCTTCAGCCGGAGCGCCCGCGAAAGCCGGTTAGGAGGCGCTGACGAGGGCCGCCACCGCCGACCGCAGCCTCGCAGGACACGGCAGGCGCCGCGGCAGCGACGCCGTTAGGCCGCGTTGCTGCCTTCCTGGCGGCTGGCCTCGAACAGGAACCAGGTGCGGCGCTCGGTTTCGTCGATGAAGGTTTCGAGCAGGCCTGCGGTGCCGGAGTCCTCCTGGTCGTCAGCCAGCTTGTGCGCCTTGCGCATCGCAGCCGCCATGTGCTTGTTGTCTTCCATTAATTCGCGCAGCATTTCGCGCGGCGGCACATAATCGTCGTCATTGTCCTTGATGGTCTGATGCTTGGCGATATCGCCGATCGACTTCAGCGTCGCGCCGCCAAGCTTGCGCACCCGCTCGGCGAGCTGGTCGGTGGTCGCGAAGATCGCCTCCGACTGCTCGTCCAGCAACAAATGGTAATCATGGAAATGCCGGCCGCTGACGTGCCAATGGAAATTCTTGGTCTTCAGGTAGAGCGCGAAGGCGTCAGCCAGAAGCGTGTTGAGCGAGGCCGAGATCGTGTCCACCGCAGCCTGCGGCAGGTCGCTCGGCGTGTCGAGATCGGGCGAGACCTTGTCAGTCTTGGCTTTGCTCACGTTGGACCTTCCTGTTAGGAACCCGTATTTCGGCGCATTGAACATTGGCCGCCGGACAGCTAACGCAACATCAGCCCACCCGTTCCTGAGGCCAGGAACCCGTTCTGCCGGATACCAAACGCGATGGATGAATGGATCGATTATTACGATTCCACGCATACGATCTATGCGAGCCGACTGCACCGTGACCTGCATTTCCAGATCATCGCGAACGACATCATCGGCTACATCGCTTCGCCGGATGCCGTGGTGCTCGATTATGCCTGCGGCGAGGCGCTGTCGGCGGCGAAGGTCGCCAATGCCTGCGCCCAGCTCTATCTGGCGGAGCCGGCGCCCGGCGTACGCGGCCGACTGGTCGCGCGCTTTGCGCCCGACACCCGCATCCGTGTCCGCTCGCTCGATGACCTGAAGCACATGGACGCGGACTCGATCGACCTCGTGGTGATGAACTCGGTGGCGCAGTACATGACGCCGCAGGAGCTCGATTCCGCGTTCGACGTGATCCACCGCCTGCTGAAGCCCTCGGGCCGGTTCGTGCTCGGCGATATCCTGCGGCCCGAAGTCGGCATGGCGAGGGACGTCGTGGCGCTGCTGCGCTTTGCGGCGACCCACGGCTTCCTGCGCGATGCGCTGGTCGGGCTGGCTTCAACCGCACTGTCCGACTACCGCCAGCTGCGCACCAGGATCGGACTGCAGCGCTATCGCGAGGACGAGATGATCACGAAGCTCGGCGCCGCGGGGTTCAGCGCCCGGCGCGCGCCGCGCAACATCGGGCACAATCCGTGGCGGATGACGTTCGTGGCGCACCACTGATCCTGGGTTGCGCCAGCTATTAACGTTACCCACCAGTAAACGTGGCGGCCGCTGAAATAATCAGCAATGATCCACTCGGCCCGGTGGCGGAAGCGTCGACGCGGCAGTGGTGCAACACTGTTTATCCTGGTTCAAATCCAGGCCGGGCCTCCAGCCTTCGCTGCTGACGCAGCTTCGGCTCGGCAAGCCTTCTCGTGGCGAAGACTGCCGCGGCGTAGCTCGCAGGGCGAAGCCGGGCCGGTAGCCCCCTCCCACATCCCGAGCACCCCACCCGGCCATACGCCGAATGCGGAATTTCCCCCAGAATCACGGTTGATTGGGCGCTTTTGGGGGTTTCGCGGGTGCGGAAACTGGTCTAAAGACCACCCGCGCGCGAAGGATCGCGCTTCCGGCGCTACAAGATGTAGCGCATGGCTCGAGGGACGCGCGGGAAGCGCGCCCTTTTTTTGTGCCCAAATTCCAGTCCGCGAGAGCTGATGCCCAAAAGAACCGACATCTCCACCATCCTGATCATCGGCGCCGGTCCCATCGTGATCGGCCAGGCCTGCGAGTTCGACTATTCCGGCACGCAGGCCTGCAAGACGCTCAAGGAAGAGGGCTATCGGATCGTCCTGGTCAATTCCAACCCGGCCACGATCATGACCGACCCGGAGCTGGCGGACGCGACCTATATCGAGCCGATCACGCCCGAAATCGTCGCAAAGATCATCGAAAAGGAACGCCACGTCGTGCCCGGCGGCTTCGCGCTGCTGCCGACCATGGGCGGCCAGACCGCGCTGAACTGCGCGCTGTCGCTGCGCAAGCAGGGCACGCTGGAGAAGTTCGACGTCGAGATGATCGGCGCCACCGCCGACGCCATCGACAAGGCGGAAGACCGCCAGTTGTTCCGCGACGCCATGGAGAAGATCGGGCTGCAGACGCCGAGGTCGCGGCTTGCCAATGCGTCGGCGCTGAAGAAGTCCGACCGCGACAAGTACCTCGCCGATCAGGCCAAGTTGTCCGGCCCTGAGCTCGAAGCCTTCGAACGGCAGTGGGAAGGCGGCGAGAACGAGCGGCGCAAGCGCTACCAGCAGCAGGCCCTCGCCGAAGCGCTGATGGCGCTGTCCGACATCGGCCTGCCCGCGATCATCCGCCCCTCCTTCACGCTCGGCGGCACCGGCGGCGGCATCGCCTACAACAAGGAAGAATATCTCGACATCATCGAGCGCGGCCTCGACGCCTCGCCGACCAACGAGGTGCTGATCGAGGAATCCGTTCTCGGCTGGAAAGAGTTCGAGATGGAGGTGGTGCGCGACAAGAAGGACAACTGCATCATCATCTGCTCGATCGAGAACGTCGATCCGATGGGCGTGCACACCGGCGATTCGATCACGGTGGCGCCGGCGCTGACGCTCACCGACAAGGAATACCAGATCATGCGCGACGCATCGATTGCGGTGCTGCGCGAGATCGGGGTCGAGACCGGCGGCTCCAACGTGCAGTTCGGCATCAATCCGGACGACGGCCGCATGGTCGTGATCGAGATGAATCCCCGCGTGTCGCGCTCGTCGGCGCTGGCCTCCAAGGCCACCGGCTTCCCGATCGCCAAGGTCGCTGCCAAGCTTGCGATCGGCTACACGCTCGACGAGATCGCCAACGACATCACCGGCGGCGCGACGCCGGCCTCGTTCGAGCCGACGATCGACTACGTCGTCACCAAGATCCCGCGCTTTGCGTTCGAGAAATTCCCCGGCGCCTCCTCCACGCTGACCACCTCGATGAAGTCGGTCGGCGAGGTGATGGCGATCGGCCGCACCTTCCAGGAGAGCCTGCAGAAGGCCCTGCGGGGGCTCGAGACCGGGCTGACCGGCCTCGACGAGATCGACATCGAGGGCCTCGGCCGCAGCGACGACAAGAACGCGATCCGCGCGGCGCTCGGCACGCCGACGCCGAACCGCCTGCTGCAGGTCGCGCAGGCGATGCGGCTCGGCTGGTCGAACGAGGATATCTTCAATTCCTGCAAGATCGATCCCTGGTTCCTCGCCGAGCTGCGCGCCATCGTCGAGATGGAAGGCAAGGTCCGCAGCAGCGGCCTGCCGACCAACGCGTTCGCGATGCGGATGCTGAAGGCGATGGGCTTCTCGGACGCGCGGCTCGCCGTGCTCACAGAGACCTCCGAGGCCGACGTCACCGGCAAGCGCCACGCGCTCGGGGTGCGCCCGGTGTTCAAGCGCATCGACACCTGCGCGGCGGAGTTCGCGTCGCCGACCGCCTACATGTATTCGACCTATGAGCGGCCGTTCGCCGGCGAACTCGCCGACGAAAGCGCGCCGTCGGACCGCAAGAAGGTGATCATCCTCGGCGGCGGCCCGAACCGCATCGGCCAGGGTATCGAATTCGACTATTGCTGCTGCCACGCCTGCTTCGCGCTCGAGGACGCCGGCTACGAGACCATCATGGTCAACTGCAACCCGGAAACGGTATCGACCGACTACGACACCGCCGACCGGCTGTATTTCGAGCCGCTCACCGCCGAAGACGTGCTGGAGATCATCGCGACCGAGCGCAAGAACGGCACGCTGCACGGCGTGATCGTGCAGTTCGGCGGCCAGACCCCGCTGAAGCTTGCCCGCGCGCTCGAAGCCGCCGAAGTGCCGATCCTCGGCACCTCGCCCGACGCGATCGACCTCGCCGAGGACCGCGACCGCTTCAAGCGCGTGCTCGACAAGCTGCGTCTCAAGCAGCCGAAGAACGGCATCGCCTATTCGGTCGAGCAGGCCCGCCTGGTCGCCGCCGATCTCGACCTGCCGCTGGTGGTGCGTCCGTCCTACGTGCTCGGCGGCCGCGCGATGCAGATCATCCGCGAGGAGAACCAGCTCAACGACTACCTGCTGGGAACGCTGCCTGAGCTGGTGCCCGCCGACATCAAGGCGCGCTACCCGAACGACAAGACCGGGCAGATCAACACCGTGCTCGGCAAGAACCCGCTGCTGTTCGACCGCTATCTGTCCGACGCCACCGAAGTCGATGTCGACTGCCTCTGCGACGGCAAGGACACCTTCATCGTCGGCATCATGGAGCACATCGAGGAAGCCGGCATCCATTCCGGCGACTCCGCCTGCTCGCTGCCGCCGCATTCGCTCGACGCCAAGACCATCGAGGAGCTGGAGCGGCAGACCCGCGAACTCGCGCTCGGGCTCGACGTGGTCGGCCTGATGAACGTGCAATACGCCATCAAGGACGGCGAGATCTACGTGCTCGAGGTCAACCCGCGCGCATCCCGCACCGTGCCGTTCGTCGCCAAGGTGATCGGCACGCCGGTCGCCAAGATCGCGGCGCGGATCATGGCCGGCGAGAAGCTCGCCGACTTCAAGCTGAAGAAGAAGAAGCTCGGCCATGTCGGCGTGAAGGAATCGGTGTTCCCGTTTGCGCGCTTCCCCGGCGTCGATACCGTGCTCGGACCGGAGATGCGTTCGACCGGCGAAGTGATGGGCATCGACCGCTCCTTCGAGGTCGCGTTCGCGAAGAGCCAGCTCGGCGGCGGCACGCGCGTGCCGCGACAGGGTACGGTGTTCGTCTCGGTGCGCGGCGACGACAAGATGCGCATCGCGGATGCGGTGCGGCTGTTGCACTCGCTTGGCTTCAAGGTGATGGCAACCTCGGGCACGCAGCGGTACCTCAGCGACAACGGCGTGCCGACTGAAAAGGTGAACAAGGTGCTCGAAGGCCGTCCGCACATCGTCGACGCCATCACCAATGGCGACGTCCAGCTGGTCTTCAATACCACCGAAGGTCCGCAGGCGCTGGCCGACAGCCGCTCGCTGCGGCGGGCTGCCCTCTTGCATAAAGTGCCATATTACACCACTCTTTCGGGCGCGGTGGCGGCCGCACGGGGAATCCGGGCCTATCGGGCCGGGGACCTTGAGGTCCGCACGCTTCAGAGTTACTTTTCCGAAAGCTGACCGCTACCTGGGCTGAAGGCCCGAAGCGGTCAATTAGCCGAATGGCTGGAACTCACCGCGCGATTGGATGTTGTCACGGCCCTTAGCGGGGCCGAAAATCACTGGGCTTCCGGGCGCGTTGGCGCCCTGATTCCTGCGTTAGCTGAACTGGATATTCGTGCACGGCCGCCGGGCGCGCGCGATGAAGGACGAAGATGATGGATAAGGTTCCGATGACCGCGGGCGGATACGCCGCGCTGACGGACGAGTTGAAGCATCGCCAATCGGTGGATCGTCCGCGCATCATCGAACACATCGCGGAAGCGCGCTCGCACGGCGACCTCTCGGAGAACGCCGAGTATCACGCCGCCAAGGAAGAGCAGTCGCACAACGAGGGCCGCATCGCCGAGCTCGAGGACAAGCTCGCGCGCGCCGACATCATCGACATTTCGAAACTGTCAGGCGACACCATCAAGTTCGGCGCGACCGTGACGCTGATCGATGAGGACACCGAGAAGAAGGCGGTGTGGCAGATCGTCGGCGAAGTCGAGGCCGACGCCAAGAAAGGCCGCATCTCCATCACCTCGCCGCTTGCGCGCGCGCTGATCGGCAAGAAGAAGGGGACCACCGTCGAGGTGATGGCGCCGGGCGGAGCCAAGGCCTACGAGATCACCAAGGTCGAGTGGCGGTAGTTACCTTCACGTGACTGGTGCAAAAAAGCCGCGTCCCGCACGCGGCTTTTTTTTGATGCCCCGCGTTTCTCCCCGGTCTGACAGCAATGTGAATGGAGAGCCGCTGCACGCCATGCCAGTGAGGCCGTGACATGTTTATGCAGCATAATCATGTCGGGAGAAGGAGTTCCGGCTGACGATGGCGTCGCAACACGCATCGCTGCGCGTCACCGTGCCGCTGCCGCGTTCTCTCGCAACTGCCATCGGGCGGGGAATGATTCCGGGCGCAAGACGTTTACATCACGCGCTGGTGGCGAACACCGTGCATTTCCGCTTGGTGCAAGGTTCCAGCGCGACTATCAGGGATAAATGACAATGGACCAGACACTTTCCAAGCTTCAGCCGCTGGCGCTCAGCCTCTTTCGATTCATCACAGGGCTGCTGCTGTTTCAGTACGGCGTTGCCAAGCTTCTCAAGTTTCCGCCGAATTCGCCGTTCGCGAAGGTCGAACTGATGTCGTTGTTCGGAGCTGCCGGCAGCCTTGAGTTGATCCTGGGCGGGCTGCTTATACTCGGCCTGTTTACGCGGCCGGTTGCATTCATTCTGTCAGGTGAAATGGCTTTCGCCTATTTCATCGAGCACTTTCCGCGGAATTTCTTTCCGGTCATCAACAACGGCACTGCGGCGATTCTGTTTTGCTTCGCCTGCCTCTATCTGGTCACGTCAGGCGGCGGTCCGATCAGCCTCGACGCGTTGATCAGAAAGAAGAGTTGAGTCCACGCTCGGTGGTTGTGAGCGGAGCAATCCATTTCCTGCGCAATGGCGTTGGATTGCTTCGCCGCTTCAGCACGAAGTTGCTTTGCAATTTCGTCGCGAGCTGTTCGCAATGACAACGATCCGCGGGGTGACTCAGCCCGCCGCCTTCAATCCCAGCGGCACCGCGGCCTCGTATTTCGAATTGTGCAGCACCAGCGACGTCCTGACGTTGCGCACATGCGGCGCGGCCGTCAGGTGGGTGACGAAATCCTGGAACGTCGCCATGTCGGGCGCGACGCATTTGAGGATGAAATCGACTTCACCCGACAGCATCCAGCATTCCCGCACCAGCGGCTCGGCGCGCACGAAATTCTCGAAGGCGCGGAGGTCGGCGTCGGCCTGGCTCGACAGATGCACCGAGGCGAACACCGTGACGTCGTAGCCGAGGCGGCGCGGATCGAGCAGGCCGCGGTATCCCTGGATGTAGCCTTCCTCCTCCAGCGCCCGGACCCTGCGCAGGCAGGGCGGCGGCGAGATACCGACGCGTTTGGCCAGTTCCACATTGGTGATTCGGCCATCGGCCTGGATCTCGGCGAGGATTTTGAGGTCGATCTCGTCAAGGTTCTTCGACACGCGACTACAGTTCCCTAGGGGTTTGGATGGCTTGGCAGGTCCGCCGGCAACTCTCATAGCGCAGCAAGCCGGCACTGCGCAATTTTATTGCGCGTGCAGCGCACGATTTCGCGAATGTGACCTTCAGTTCCGGGGAAAAATCGCTGCCATGGATTGCAAATCTTGCATAGCTTGCCAGATATCCTAGACTTGGATTTGACACTTTTAGCACCGCCGTGACCTGCCTCCGGGGTGCTTCCCACACAAGTCCCCGTCAAAGTCCCCAGAAGAGAGGGATCAGCTAATGCCCGCGCCTGTCCACGCCAAGGTCGTCATCATCGGGTCCGGCCCCGCCGGCTACACCGCAGCGATCTACGCGGCACGCGCTATGCTCGAGCCGGTGCTGATCCAGGGCATCCAGCCGGGCGGGCAACTCACCATCACCACCGACGTCGAGAACTATCCCGGCTTCGCCGATGTGATCCAGGGCCCCTGGCTGATGGAGCAGATGGAGAAGCAGGCGGCCCATGTCGGCACCAAGATCGTCACCGATCTCGTCAACAAGCTGGAACTCGGCCAGCGCCCGTTTCGCCTGACCTGCGATTCCGGCGACGTCTATCTCGCCGAGACCGTGATCCTCGCCACCGGTGCCCAGGCGCGCTGGCTCGGGCTGCCCTCGGAAGCAAAGTTCCAGGGCGGCGGCGTGTCGGCCTGCGCGACCTGCGACGGCTTTTTCTACCGCGGCAAGGACGTTGTTGTGGTCGGCGGCGGCAACACCGCCGTCGAGGAAGCGCTGTACCTGACCAATCACGCCTCCCAGGTCACCATCGTGCATCGCCGCGATCATTTTCGCGCCGAGCGCATCCTGCAGGAGCGGCTGTTCAAGAATCCCAAGATCAAGGTGGTGTGGGATTCGGCGATCGACGAGATCTCCGGATCGGAGAACCCGAACAAGGTCACCCATGTGCGGCTGAGGAACGTCAAGACCGGCGCGCTCACGAACCTCAAAACCGACGGCGTCTTCATCGCGATCGGCCATGCGCCGGCGACGGAGCTCGTCAAAGGCCAGATCAAGCTGAAACCGTCGGGCTATGTCGAGGTGGCGCCGAACTCCACCGCGACCTCGATGCCCGGCCTGTTCGCCGCGGGCGACGTGGCGGATGAAACCTTCCGGCAGGCGGTCACCGCCGCCGGCCTCGGCTGCATGGCTGCGCTCGAGGCGGAACGCTTCCTGGCTCTTCGCGCGAGCGATCGCGCAGCGGCGGAATAATCATGGCACGATCTCGCGACGGATTTACGGATATGGATTGGGACAAGCTGAAGGTCTTTCACGCAGCGGCGGAGGCAGGCAGCTTCACACATGCCGGCGAACAGCTTGGCCTGTCGCAATCGGCGGTCTCCCGCCAGGTCAGCGCGCTGGAGCAGGAGCTCTCGGTGTCGCTGTTTCACCGCCACGCCCGCGGCCTGATCCTTACCGAACAGGGCGACCTCCTGTTCCGCACCGCGCATGACGTGTTCATGCAGCTGCAGGCGGCCCGCGCAAAGCTCACCGACAGCCGCGAGCGGCCGAGCGGCGACCTCAAGATCACGACGCCGCCGGCGCTCGGCATCAACTGGCTGATCCCGCGGCTCGACGAGTTCACCGCGCTCTATCCCGACATCCGGATCTCGCTGATCGTCACTGACGAGGATCTCGACCTCTCGATGCGCGAGGCCGACGTCGCGATCCGCACCCGCAAGCCGACCCAGCCGGACCTGATCCAGCGCAAGCTGTTCTCGATCGGCTTCCATGCCTATTGCTCGCCGGAATACATCAAGCGCTTCGGCACGCCGCGCACGCTCGATGATCTCGACTCGCATCGCATTATCATGCTCGGCGACTCGCAGGTGCCGGCACATCTGCAGAACCGCAGCTGGCTGATCGATGCCGGCCGCAACGGCTCCGGTCCGCGCGAGCCCTACTTCAAGGTCAACAACATCCTTGGCCTCGTGCGCGCCTGCCAGCAGGGCCTCGGCATCGCCGCGCTGCCGGACTATCTGGTCGAACAGAACAACCTCGTGCAGCTGTTCGGCGAGTCCGACTCGATCGCGCTCGACACCTACTTCGTCTATCCGGAAGAGCTGAAGACGGTGGCCCGAGTGCAAGTGTTTCGCGACTTCGTGGTCAGCAAAGCGCAGCGCTGGCCGTCCTGATTAAGCCCGCCTTATAGGACTGGTTTATAGGGCTATCGGTGCTGCCCCCGGTCTCCGCATGACTGACATGCGACCTGGATAGTTGCTGCATGGCACAGATGGGGATCATAGTGCTTGCACGCTGAGCGTTCGCGTCGCGCATATGTCCCCCTCCTCCAGTGGCGCGGAAGTTCAGTAATCCCTCTTGGAAGGTGATTGTGTCGGCCTCACGTGGCCAATACCTTAAGCCGGGCTCACTCGAGCCCGGCTTTTTTTCATCGCTGTGCCTCTTCACCTCCGTGTCGTGCGCAAAACGCGCCGCACGCGCCGATCAGCATGCGCATTGACAACAACCTCGCAGCGCAGCATCATTGTCCTATGATCACGACTTCGTGCGCCGTTCTGTCGTCGAAAAAAGCTCCCCTCCCGGGGACACGAGATCGCGCGCGATAAGATCACCTTCGCATTCAACCGATCCCGAAACCCCGCCGCCTGGACGGGGTTTTTTGTTGGTCCCGTCTCCGGCCTTGCCTTCTTGAGGAGATGGAACATGACCGATCTACACCAGCAATTGCAGGGCCTCTGGCTGCCCCTGATCACGCCATTCCGTAACGGCGAGCTCGACGTCACGTCGCTGCGGCGTCTCGTACGGCACTACGCCAATGGCCCCGTCGACGGGTTCATTCTCGGCGCAACCTCCGGCGAGGGCATGGCGCTCAGCATGGACGAGCTGGAGGGGCTGGTGAGCGTCGTGCTCGACGAGCTCAGTGCCAGCTCCCGCCATTTGCCGGTCTGTCTGGGGCTCTCCGGCGCCTCGACCGCCCGGATGAAGGAAGCGCTGGACGACACGGCCGACTGGCCGATCAACGGCTATTTGATCGCCAGCCCCTATTATATCAGGCCCTCGCAGCGCGGGCTCGTGCAGCACTTCAACGCGCTCGCCGATCACGCGTCGTGGCCGATCGTGCTTTACAACATTCCCTATCGCACGGCGGTGAGCCTGACCAACGAAACGCTGCTGGCGCTCGCGGACCATCCGAACATCGTCGGCATGAAGGATTGCTGCGCCGACCGCGCGCAGTCGATCGACTTCCTCAACCGCCGGCCGGCCGGCTTCCGCGTGCTGACCGGCGAGGATGCACAGACCTTCGATGCGCTCTCGGACGGCGCCGACGGCGCGATCCTGCTGTCCGCACATCTGGAAACAAACACCTTCGCTGCGATCCGCGCGCTGCTGCAGCAGGGCCAGCGCGACGCGGCGCTGGCCGCCTGGCAGAGCGTCGTCGGCCTGACGCGGCTATTGTTCGCCGAACCGAGCCCTGCGCCGGCCAAGCACTGGCTGTGGCGGCAGGGGTTGATCGACAGCCCCGAGGTGCGGCTGCCGATGGTCGCGGTGAGCGAAGATCTCGCAACCTGGCTCGACGCCGAGATGGAACGCCGCGCGCAGTTGCTGCTGCCGGCGTGAATGCCCCGGCCATACTCTGCTCCCTCGCCCCGGTCTTGCGGGGAGAGGGTTGGGGTGAGGGGCTGCTTCCGCGCAAACGGCGAGAGATAGACTCGTGGAGAGTCCCCCTCACCCGGATCGCATCTTGGATGGGACATAGCCGAAGCTCTGCTTCGGCGTCCTTAGCCACGGCCGCCGGAGGCGGCCTATGCCTCTCCCCGCAAGCGGGGCGAGGTAAGAAAGCTCAATCCAGCTTCACCCGCGAGAGCCTGAGCGCATTACCGATCACGCTGACCGAGGACAGCGCCATCGCGGCGGCGCCGACCATCGGCGACAGCAGGATGCCGAACAGCGGATACAGCACGCCGGCCGCGATCGGCACGCCGGCGGCATTGTAGACGAACGCGAACGCCAGGTTCTGGCGGATGTTGCGCATGGTCGCGACCGACAGCCGCCGCGCGCGCACGAGGCCCATCAGGTCGCCGGTCAGAAGCGTGATGCCGGCGCTCTCGATCGCGACGTCGGTGCCGCCGCCCATCGCGATGCCGACATCGGCAGCGGCGAGCGCCGGCGCGTCATTGACGCCGTCGCCTGCCATTGCGACGGTGCGCCCCTCGCCGCGCAGCCGCTGCACGACCTCGCTCTTGCGCTCCGGCAGAACGCCGGCCTCGACCTCGTCGATGCCGAGCGTCTTTGCCACCGCCCGCGCGGTGGTCTCATTGTCGCCGGTCAACATCACGATGCGCAGGCCCTCGGCACGCAGCGCCTGCAGCGCGCTCGTCGCGGACGGCTTGACCGGATCGGCAATCGCGATCACCCCGGCGATGCGGCCATCGACCGCGACATAGATCGCCGTCGCGCCGTCCCGCCGCGCGGCCTCGGCCGCCTCGTCGAGCGCTGCCGTCGCGATCTTCAGTTCGGCCATCAGCACCGCGTTGCCGAGCGCAACCTGCCTGCCTTCGACCGTGCCGGTCGCGCCCTTGCCGGAGGGCGAGGCAAAATTGCTGACGACGGCGGATGCAAGCTTGCGCTCCCTGGCAGCGGCGATGATCGCGTGCGCCAGCGGATGCTCGCTGCCCTGCTCGACACTGGCGGCAATGCGCAGCAGATCGCTCTCGTCGAACCCTGCGGCGGCAATGACGCGCACGACCTTCGGCTTGCCCTCGGTGAGCGTGCCGGTCTTGTCGATGACGAGCGTATCGATCGCCTCCAACCGCTCCAGCGCCTGCGCGTCGCGGATCAGGATGCCGGAATGCGCGCCACGGCCGACACCGACCATGATCGACATCGGCGTCGCCAATCCCAGCGCGCACGGGCAGGCGATGATCAGCACCGTGACGGCGGCGACCAGCGCGAAGGTCAGGCGCGGCTCGGGGCCGAACACCGTCCAGGCGATGAAGGCGAGCACGGCGGCGGCGATCACCGCCGGCACGAACCAGCCGGCGACACGATCGGCCAGCCGCTGGATCGGCGCGCGTGAGCGCTGCGCCTTCGCCACCATGTCGACGATCCGCGACAGCATGGTGTCGCGGCCGATCTTCTCGGCGCGCATCACGAGGCCGCCGCTCTGGTTGACCGTGCCGCCGATCACCCTCTCGCCTTCGGCCTTCGCGACCGGCATCGACTCGCCTGTGACCATGGACTCGTCAATGACCGCACTGCCCTCGACGACGACGCCGTCGACCGGAACCTTCTCGCCCGGCCGCACGCGCAGGCGGTCGCCGACCTTGATCGCGTCGATGTCGATGTCCTCGTCGCCATGTTCGGTGACACGCCGCGCGGTCTTGGGCGCGAGGCCGAGCAGCGCGCGAATCGCGCCCGAGGTCTGCGCGCGGGCGCGCAATTCCAGCACCTGGCCGAGCAGCACCAGCACCGTGATCACGGCCGCCGCCTCGAAATACACCGCGACCGCGCCGTGCATGTCGCGGAACGCGGGCGGGAACAGCTGCGGCGCCAGCGTCGCGACCACGCTGTAGACATAGGCGACGCCGGTGCCCATCGCGATCAGCGTGAACATGTTGAGATTGCGGGTGACCAGCGACTGCCAGCCGCGCACGAAGAACGGCGCACCGGCCCACAGCACGACCGGCGTCGCCAGCACGAGTGAGATCCAGTTCGACCAGCCCTGTGGCACCAGATGCATCAGCCCGAGATGGCTGCCCATCTCGAGCACGAACACCGGCAAGGTCAGCGCGAGGCCGATCCAGAATCGCCGCGTCATGTCGATCAGTTCAGGATCCGGTCCGTCGTCGAGCGAGACCTGCTCGGGCTCCAGCGCCATGCCGCAGATCGGGCAGCTGCCGGGGCCGACCTGACGCACCTCGGGATGCATCGGGCAGGTGTAGATGGTGCCCGCGGGCGCCGGCGGTTCGGGTTCACGCGGCTTGAGGAATTTCTCCGGCTCGGCCTCGAAGCGCTCGCGGCAGCGGCCGCTGCAGAACAGGTACTCCTCGCCCTTGTAGCTGAAGCGATGCTTGGCGGTCGTCGGGTTGACCTTCATGCCGCAGACCGGATCGATCGCGAACGCCGCCTCGGCCGGCGTCGTGTCGTGATCATGCTTGCCGCCGCAGCAGGAATGCGCGGCCGCGCCGTTGTGGTGATGATTCGCGTGCGAATGGTCGTGCTTTGCGTGTGCCACGAAACTCTTCCCGGCCGCTAACCCGGCCTCTTGATTTGTATACCCTAGGGGGGTATATGAGGCCTATGAGAGACGAGGTCAAGACATCCTGCTTAAAACGGCTCAAACGGATCGAAGGTCAGATCCGCGGGTTGGCTGCCATGGTCGAGGACGACCGCTATTGCATCGACGTGGTGACGCAGATCGCGGCCGCGCGCGCGGCACTGCGCCGCGTCGAGGAAGAGGTCCTGCGCGATCATGTGGCGCATTGCGTCGAGCATGCGATCTCGTCCGGCGACAAGGCCGACCAGCGGCGCAAGATCGTCGAGCTGATGGACGTGATCGGCCGCGCGGATCGGTGAGGTGTAGCCTTGCTATTGGGCGCTTGACATCGCCGCCTCCGACGGAGCCGAGAGCGGCGACCCATATTCGGTGTCGTCCCGGCGAAGGCCGGGACCCATCACCACAGGGAGTGGTTGTTTGTGCGAGCTGGGGCCCCGGCGTGCTTCATAACCGCAGCCGGTGGTTATGGGTCCCTGTGTCTTGGAAGTGTGTCAGGATGAGGGTGGGCGGGAAGCCGTTGGGTCCTTGGCGCTCGACGCCGTGAGCCGGCTCGGTCTCCCGCCCGTTCCATCTATCAACCTGAACAGTTGCACGAGGCTGCACCAACAGACCTCGCATCACAGGGACAGGCACCGTGATCATAGCTCTTCGTTACGTCGGAATCGACATCTCCAAGAAACACCTCGATATCTTTGATGAGGCTGACGGCGTGCCGAGGCGCATTGCCAACGCGACACAGGCCATCACACAGCAGGTGGCGCGTTGGCAATGCGATGCGCTGGTGGTCTTCGAGGCGACGGGTATCTATGACCTCGCGCTTCGCGAGGCGCTGCGTCAGGCCGGGATCCAGTTCGCACGGATCAACCCGGCCCGTGCCCGCGACTTTGCACGGGCCAGCGGCCTACTCGCCAAGACCGATCCGATCGATGCGCGGATGCTGGCGGCCTTTGCGCGGGCCATGCAGCCCGCCCCCGAGCAGGTCGCCGATCCTGCACGGGGCGCCTTGGCGAGGCTTGCAAAACGGCGGGATCAGCTGGTCCTCATGCGCGCCCAGGAGAAGAACCGGCGCAGCGAGGCCGACGATCGCGCCATGGCCGAACGCATCGGCCGCCTCATCGAGGTCCTCGACAGCGAGATCGCCGAGATCGAGGCCGACATCAGCGCATTGATTAAAGCCGAAGCGCAGATCGCGGACGATGCGAAGTTAATGCGTTCGCTGCCCGGCGTGGGTCCCGTGGCCTGCATGCAGCTCATCGCGCAGATGCCGGAACTCGGGCGGGTCGGACCGAAACAACTCGCAGCGCTCGCTGGCCTTGCTCCCTTCAACGTCGACAGCGGCACCTTCCGCGGCAAGCGCAAGATTGCGGGCGGCCGAAAGCGCGTTCGTGACGCCCTCTATATGGCGGCCCTCAACGCAGTTCGCAGAGCTGATCCGTTCAAGGCCTTCTATGCACGACTGCGACAGGCCGGAAAACCAGCCAAGCTCGCCCTCATCGCCGTCGCCAGGAAGCTGCTCACGGTCCTCAATGCCATGATGCGAGACCGAAAGCCGTACCTGCAGACCAAACCAACATAACAGTTGCCGGCCTTCGCCGGGACGACGTTGGGGAGAGATCGCGCTCAGGTATTGAATCTGAAATGCATGACGTCGCCGTCGGCGACGACATACTCCTTGCCTTCAAGCCGCAGCTTGCCGGCATCGCGCGCGCCGGCTTCGCCGTTGCCGGCGATGTAATCGGCATAGGCGATGGTCTCGGCGCGGATGAAGCCCTTCTCGAAATCGGTATGGATCACGCCGGCGGCGGCGGGCGCCTTGGTGCCGCGGTCGATGGTCCAGGCGCGCGCTTCCTTCGGGCCGACGGTGAAATAGGTGATGAGATCGAGCAGCCGGTAGCCGGCGCGGATCAGCCGATCGAGCCCGGCCTCTTCGAGACCCAGCGTCTCCAGGAAGTCGGTGCGCTCTTCACGCGACAGCGTCGCGATTTCGGATTCGATCTTGGCCGAGATCACGACCGCGACCGCGCCCTCCTCCTTGGCGCGCTCGAACACCGCCTTGGAGAAGTTGTTGCCGTCCTTGGCCGAGCCTTCCTCGACGTTGCAGACATAGAGCACGGGCTTCGAGGTCAGGAGCCCGAGCATGCGGAACGCCCGCTCCTCCTCCGGCTTGCGCTCCAGCGCGCGCGCCGGCTTGCCGTCGCGCAGCAGCACCAAGGCGCGGTTGACGAGCTCGAGCTGCTCCTTGGCTTCCTTGTCGTTGCCCTTGGCCTTCTTCGAGAGGTTGTCGACGCGCTTCTCCAGGCTGTCGAGGTCGGACAGCATCAGCTCGGTCTCGATGGTCTCGATGTCGGCGAGCGGCGCGATCTTGCCTTCGACATGGGTGATGTCGGAATCCTCGAAGCAGCGCACCACATGGGCGATGGCGTCGACCTCGCGGATGTTGGCGAGGAACTGGTTGCCGAGACCTTCGCCCTGCGACGCGCCGCGGACGAGGCCCGCGATGTCGACGAAGGTCAGCCGGGTCGGAATGATCTGCGCCGACTTCGCGACCGCCGCAAGCTTCTCCAGCCGCGGATCGGGCACCGCGACCTCGCCGACATTCGGCTCGATGGTGCAGAACGGATAGTTCGCCGCCTGGGCGGCCGCCGTCTCGGTCAGCGCATTGAACAGCGTCGACTTGCCGACGTTAGGCAGCCCGACGATCCCGCATTTGAATCCCATGTCTTCCTCAACATTCTCTGATCCGGCATGGCCGGGCTCGTCCCGGCCATCCACATCTTACCGTGCACGCGGCAAGTAAGACGTGGATGCCCGGCACAAGGCCGGGCATGACGACAAGGGAATCAAGACGGCTTCTCGCCGCCGTCCTCACCCTTGTCGAAAAACCCCTTGGCCTGCATCGTCAGATGCACCTTGTTGGCGAACGACGCGTCGTACCCGGTCGCCAGCAGGCCGGCATTGTCGGCGACGGCCTGGCACAAGGCCTCCACCCACGCCCGGTCACTCTTGGCGAAGTCCGACAGCACGTGGCTGTGCACGAGCTCCTTGACGCCGGGATGACCGATCCCGAGCCGCACCCGCCGATACTCGTTGCCAATATGCGCGGAGATCGAGCGCAGCCCGTTATGGCCGGCGATCCCGCCGCCGATCTTGACCCGCACCTTGGCGGGCGGCAGTTCGAGCTCGTCCTGGAACACGGTGATGTCGGAGGGCGCGAGCTTGAAGAAGTTCGCCGCTTCCTGCACCGCGCGCCCGGACTCGTTCATGTAGGTGGTCGGCTTCAGCAGCACGACCTTCTCACGATCGACGACGCCCTCGGAGGTCTCGCCCTGAAAGCGACGGCGCCATGGTGCGAAACCATGACGCCGTGCAATCTCATCGACCGCCAGGAAACCGATATTGTGCCGGTTGCTGGCGTATTTCGCGCCGGGATTACCGAGACCGACAAAAAGGCGCATGGCGCGGCATCCCGCGTCGGCGCGCCATCAGACGATCGCGCGCCGACCTGATCGATTACTTCTTCTTGTCGCCACCGGCGGGAGCCTTGGCACCCGCGGCCGGAGCCGCAGCACCCGCAGCCGGAGCCGCTGCAGCGGCCGGAGCTGCAGCACCCGCGGCCGGAGCAGCGCCACCGGCAGCAGCCGCAGCCGCGGCCTTCTGCTCTTCGGCGTAGCCGGACGGCGGCACGATGGTGACCAGCGTCGCGTCCTCGCGGGTCAGCGACTTCACGCCCTTGGGCAGCTTGACGTCGGAGAGATGCAGCGAGTAGCTGATCTCCAGCGCGCCGACGTCGGCCTCGATGTATTGCGGAATGTTGTCGACCGAGCACTCGAGATCGAGCGCGTGGGTGACGATGTTCACGGTGCCGCCACGCTTGACGCCCGGCGAACTTTCACCGTTCACGATGTGAAGCGGCACGCTGACGCGGATGGTCGCGCCTTCGCCGAGCCGCATGAAGTCGACATGGAGCGGGAAGTCCTTCACCGGATCGAGGTGGTAGTCGCGCGGAATCACGCGATGCTTCTTGCCCTCGATATCGATGTCGAACAGCGTGGTCAGGAACCGGCCCGCCAGGATGCGCTGGCGCAGTTCACGATCGTCGACCGAGATGGTCACCGGGGGCTGGTTGTCTCCGTAGATCACTCCGGGAACTCTCCCGGCGCGACGCTCTGCCCGGGCGGCCCCCTTGCCGCTCTTCGGACGCGCGGTCGCCTTCAATTCCTTGACGGTCGCCATAGCGTTAAGTCCTTGTATTTAAAAAGTTAAAGGCCGCAGCGCGGCCCATGCTCAGGTCCACAGCAAGCCTCCAGGGGTGCGGGGGCCGCGGACGTGGCGGGCTTTTAGCCCCAAAGGGCCGAAATGACAAGGAAATGAAGGGATTTTTCTTGATGCCCCAAGACGGGGCGTAGCCCGGATGGAGCGAAGCGCAATCCGGGGCCGGCCCCGCGGAGGCAGTGGTCCCGGATTTCGCTTTGCTCCATCCGGGCTACATGCCGTTTCAGCCGGCCGAACCGCCGAGCTTGGCCTCCAGCGCGGCGACCCTCGCCTTCAGCGCCTCGTTCTCCTCGCGCGCCAGGCGGGCCATGTCCTTGACCGCGTCGAACTCCTCGCGCTTGACCACGTCGAGGTCGCGCAGGATCCGTTCCGCCTGGTTGCGCATGACCGTGTCGACCTCGCGCTTGACGCCCTGGGCGGCGCCCGCGGCATCGTTCATCAGACGGCCGATCTCATCGAAAAACCGGTTGCTGGTCTGGGTCATCTCGCAAAACTCTCCGCGTTCACTGGCCTCGCGCCCAAGACAATGGCGATCTCAGCCATCCGGTTCAAGTCCGGCGCGAATGGCAGGCCTCCCGAGGCTTGCCTTGTCATGCTCCGGTTTCCTTGCAATCGTATGAACTCACAACAGAAATCGCACACATAACGCGAGCAGAAACGCCATGATCGAAGAGACCGTCGAGATCCCGACCAAGGACGGCAAGACCACCACCTTCATCACCCATCCCGAGCGCGGCGGCCCTTTCCCTGTCGTCATCTTCTACATGGACGCGCCGGCGATCCGCGAGGAGCTGCGCGACATGGCGCGCCGGCTCGGCACGTCGGGCTATTATGTGATGCTGCCCAATATGTATTACCGCGCCGGCGTGATGGAGCTCGGCCCGATCAATCCCGATCCGGAATCGCCCGAGCGCAAGCGCATGTTCGAGCTGATGCACTCGCTCAACATTCCGCTGGTCATGGAAGACACCAAAGGCCTGCTCGCCTATGCCGAGACGCAGAAGGCCGCGAACACCAGCATCATCGGCACTGTCGGCTATTGCATGAGCGGCCGCTATGCGGTGAACGCGGCGACGCATTTCGGCGATCGCGTCAAGGCCGCCGCCTCGGTCTACGGCACCCATCTGGCGACCGACCAGCCCGACAGTCCGCATCTTGCCGCGCAAAAGACCAAGGCCGAACTCTATTTCGCCTGCGCCGAGACCGATATCTACGCGCCACAGGAAATCATCGAGCAGGTGAAGGCCGGCATGAAGGGATCGAACAACGAGGTGGAGATCTATCCCGGCACGCATCACGGCTTTGCGTTCCCCAAGCGTCCGGTCTATGACCGCGACGCCGCCGAACGTCACTGGGAGCGGCTGCTGGCGCTTTACCGCCGCAACCTCGTGAGCTGAGTCTCAAGACGCACGATGCCGTTCCTGCTGATCGACTTTCCGGTGTTCAATCCCGTCGCGCTCTCGCTCGGCCCGATCGTGATCCGCTGGTATGCGCTGGCCTACATCGTCGGCATCGTGCTGGGCTGGATCTACGCCCGCTCACTGATCAAGAAGGAACGGCTGTGGGGCGGCCCGGCGCCGATCACGCTGCCGCAGCTCGACGATTTCATCCTCTGGGTCACCATCGGCATCATCGTCGGCGGCCGCACCGGCTATGTGCTGTTCTACAATTTGCCCTTCTTCATCGCGCATCCGGCCGAAATCCTGGAATTGTGGAAGGGCGGCATGTCGTTCCACGGCGGCTTCCTCGGTTGCGTCGCAGCGGTGATGCTGTTTGCCCGCCGCAATAACATCCCGATCCTGTCGCTCGGCGATATCACCACCGCAGTCGCGCCGATCGGGTTGTTCCTCGGCCGGCTCGCCAATTTCATCAACAGCGAATTGTGGGGCCGTCACGCCGATCCGAGCCTGCCCTGGGCCATGATCTTCCCCAATGGCGGGCCACTGCCGCGGCATCCGAGCCAGCTCTACGAGGCCGGGCTTGAAGGCATCGTGCTGTTTGCGGCGCTGGCCGTCATGATCCGGATGGGCGCGCTCAAGCGTCCCGGCCTGATCCTCGGCAGCTTCATTGCGATCTACGGCGTTGCCCGAATCATCGGCGAGCACTTCAGGGAGCCCGACCCGCAGCTCGGCTTCCTGTGGGGCGGGTTAACCATGGGCATGCTGCTGTCGGTGCCAATGATCATCGTGGGCGTTATCATCATCACGGCCGCCGTCCGCCGCAGGGCGAACGGTCCGGCGCCGAGTTCAACCTGAACAAGTTCAATCCAAAGCAAGTGCAATCCAAGGAAGGCCGTGAGCGACCCCTCCCCGCTGCTGGATGAGATCAGGAAGCTGATCAAGCTGTCCGGGCCGATGCCGGTCTGGCGCTACATGGAATTGTGTCTGATGCATCCGCGGTACGGCTACTATTTGTCGCGCGATCCGCTCGGCCGCGAGGGCGACTTCACCACGTCGCCCGAGGTCAGCCAGATGTTCGGCGAACTGCTCGGGCTGTGGAGCGCCTCGATCTGGCGCGCGATCGGCTCGCCGGAGACGCTCCGCCTGATCGAGCTCGGCCCCGGCCGCGGCACCATGATGGCCGACGCGCTGCGTGCGCTGCGCGTGCTGCCGCCGCTGTACCAGTCGCTCACCATCCACCTCGTCGAGGTCAATCCGGTGCTGCGCGAGAAGCAGTACGCGACGCTGGCGGGCGTGCGCAACATCACCTGGCACGACAACATCGACGACGTGCCGGAGGGACCGGCGGTGATCCTCGCCAACGAATATTTCGACGTGCTGCCGATCCACCAGATGGTCCGCCGCGAGACCGGCTGGCACGAGCGGACGGTCGGGATGGATGCCAATGGCAACCTGTATTTCGCGCCCGCGCCCGAGCCGACACCGCATTTCGAGGTGCTGCTGCCGCCGCTGGTGCGCGCCGCCCCGCTCGGCGCGGTGTTCGAATGGCGGCCCGACAACGAGATCATGAAGCTGGCGACGCGGCTGCGCGACCAGGACGGCGCCGCGCTGATCATCGATTACGGCCATCTGCGCAGCGACGCCGGCGACACCTTCCAGGCGATCGCGCGCCACAGCTTCGCCGACCCGCTGAAGAACCCGGGACAGGCCGACGTGACCGCGCATGTCGATTTCCAGGCCCTGGGGCGGGCCGCCGAGGATGTCGGCGCGCGCGTCCACGGACCGGCGACGCAGGGCGACTTCCTCAAGCGCCTCGGCGTCGAGGCCCGTGCGGCCGGGCTGATGGCGAAAGCAAGCCCCGAAGTCTCCGCCGACATTGCCGGCGCGCTGAAGCGGCTGACCGATTCCGGGCGCGGCGGGATGGGCTCGATGTTCAAGGTCATGGCCATCTCCGACCCGCGCCTCACCTCGATCGCCGGATTGAGCGATCAGCCTGACGAGACCGAACAATGACATTGGGATCACCGCTGCTGTCGGCCATTCCGGGCCTGCGCCATGCCTTCTTCTCGCGCGAGGGCGGCGTATCGGAGGGCATCTATGCCGCGCTGAATGGCGGCCTCGGCTCGCGCGACGATCCGGCCAAGGTCGCGGAGAACCGGCGGCGGATGGCGGAGCAACTCGGCGTGCCGCTCGATCACCTCGTCAGCGTGCATCAGGTTCACTCGCCTGACGTCGTGGCCGTGACCGGTCCATGGAATGGCGCCGCGCGCCCGAAGGCGGACGCGCTCGTCACCCGCACCGAGGGCCTTGCGATTTCGGTCACGACGGCGGACTGCGGCCCGATCCTGTTCGTCGATCCCAATGCGCGGGTGATCGGCGCGGCGCATGCCGGCTGGAAGGGCGCGCTGACCGGCGTGCTGGAATCGACCATCGACGCGATGGAGAAGCTCGGCGCCGAGCGCGGCGGCATCGTCGCCTCCATCGGCCCGCTGATCCGCAAGGAGTCCTACGAGGTCGGCAACGAATTCGTCGAACGCTTCATCGAGGCCGATGCGGAGAACGGCATGTTCTTCATGCCCGCCGAACGCGACGGACACGCGATGTTCGATCTTGCCGGCTTCATCCGCATGCGGCTGGAAAATGCCGGCGTGCTGATGATCGACGATCTCGGCATCGACACCTATTCCGACGAGCGCTGCTTCAGCTACCGCCGCTCCGTGCACCGCAAGGAAGCCGATTACGGCCGGCTCGTTCACGCCATCGCGCTGGAAAGCTGACGCCGGGCATCCAGGGCGTTTTTCCGCGAAGTGGATACCGGTTCGCGGTGAGGAGAACGCGTCAGAATAAAATCGGGCGATTTTTGTGCGACAAGCGTCTTGACTCTCCACCTGCTGGAGACCGGACAAGCGGCACATGACCCAACGCACCTACAGCATCGGCGAGGCGGCGCGGCTCAGCGGAATTTCCGTCCGCAAGCTCCGCTTCTACTCGGACCAGGGGTTGCTGCCGCCGGCCGGCCGCACCGCGAGCGGCTATCGCGTCTTCACCGACGGCGAACTGGTACGCCTCGACCTGATCCGCTGCCTGCGCGATGCGGGGCTCGGTCTCGACGCCATCCGTGAGGTCCTGACCAAGCAGCTCTCGCTGGTCGAGGCGCTGCGGCTTCGCCTCGAGACGCTCGAAGCGGAGATCGCGGCCCAGCGCCGCGTCGCCTCGGCCCTGCGGGCTGCGTTGCGTTCACCGCAACTCACCGAAGCAGACTTGAGGAGATTTTTGACCATGACGCAGCTATCCCGCACCGAGCGCCGCAACGTCGTCGAACGCTTTTTCGAGAAAGTGTCCGACGGCGTCAACATCGACCGGAAATGGATCCGGCAGATGATCGAGACCAGCGTGCCCGAATTGCCCGACGAGCCGACGCCCGAGCAGTGCGATGCCTGGATCGAGCTTTCGGAGATGCTCAGCGACCCTTCCCTCGTCGCCAACATCCGCGCCAACGCGGAGGACGTCTGGAATCACCACGTGCTGGATCTCGCCGCCTGGCAAGCGGCCAACGAAATCGTGCTGGCGAGAGCCAGGGAGATTATCGCGCGCGACCTCGGCCCGACGTCGGAGGCCGGCCAGGCGCTGGCGCGCGACTGGCTGGAAACATCGGCGCGATTGCTGAAGCGAAAACCTGATCTGGAATTCCGCAACTGGATTCGCGGCAAATATGCGCTGCACGACGCCCGGGCCGCGCGCTATTGGGAGCTCGTCGCCATCATGCGCGGGCAATCGCCGGACGCGAGCCCGAACCGCGAATGGGCCTGGATCACCGCAGCCATGCGGCACCATCTCTCTGACTGAGCAGGGAAATCCGAAACCTCGTGGCGCGCCGCCCGGATCGGTTAAGTGCTGTGGCCGCCCTGCCCTAGACGTTAAGCCGTTTTAACGATATCGCAGGACGCAATGAGGGAAGCGTCGAACCGCCAGTTTCAAACTGGGACAGCCGCGCGTGCCGCGATCGCAGGCACGTGGCTCGCGATCGCGTGCGCGCTTGGCGGCTGCGCGGCCGGCGGCAACGTGGCCGACTCCTACGCCATGGCCACGCCGGCAAGCAGCGGCGCGACCGTTGCGTTCGAATCGATCGACGGCCCGCCGCCCCAGGTGTTCGACCGCATGGTGGGCGTGCTCGACAGCGAGTCCAAGCTGCGCAGCCTGTCGATCGTGTCGCGCCAGGGCGCTGCCGCCTATCGCGTGCGCAGCTATTTGTCGGCGCAGGTGGTGCGCGGCCGCACCATGATCTCGTGGGTGTGGGACGTCTACGACAGCAACCAGCAACGCGCGCTGCGGCTCTCCGGCGAGGAGCCCGCCGGCAAGGCCGGCCGCGACGCCTGGGCCGCCGCCGACGACCTGGTGCTGCGCAAGATCGCCCAGGCAGGCTTCAGCGGCCTCTCCAGCATGCTCAATGGCGGCCCGGCGGACAGCCCGGCACCGGACCTGCGCGGTCCCACGGTGGCAAGCGCCCCGGCCCCTGCCGCGCCCGAGACCGTGGCGCTCGGCTATTCCGCCGACTAAAACCCCGTTATCTCCCGGGGAAATGCGTTTTTTGCCCAGGAAAACGGCGGCCAAAGCCGGCTAATGGGTTGCCATCGGAGGCGCCTGCCTGATATTCCCTCGCGCACCGAAAACCCGCCGGTTCTGTAAGGACTTGAGATGCTGAACGTCGTATCCAGCAAGGCGCGGGGGGAAGCATCGATGTCGGCAAAGAACGGATCAATCAAACTCGTCGCCGGCAACTCCAATCCTGCGCTGGCGCAGGACATCGCCAAGGGACTCGGCATCGAACTGACCAAGGCCGTGGTCCGGCGCTTCGCCGACATGGAGATCTTCGTCGAGATCCAGGAGAACATCCGCGGCTCGGACATGTTCATCCTGCAGTCGACGTCGTATCCGGCCAACGACAATCTGATGGAACTGCTGATCATCACCGACGCGCTGCGCCGTGCCTCGGCGCGCCGCATCACCGCGGTGGTGCCCTATTTCGGCTATGCCCGCCAGGACCGGAAATCCGGTTCGCGCACGCCGATCTCGGCCAAGCTCGTCGCCAACCTGATCTCGCGCGCCGGCGTCGACCGCGTCATGACGCTCGACCTGCACGCCGGCCAGATCCAGGGCTTCTTCGACATCCCGACCGACAATCTCTTCGCGGCGCCCCTGATGGTGCGCGACATCCGAGAGAAGTTCGACCTCGCCAAGGTGATGGTGGTGTCGCCCGACGTCGGCGGCGTGGCGCGTGCACGCGGGCTCGCCAAGCGCATCAACACCCCGCTCGCCATCGTCGACAAGCGCCGCGAGCGCCCGGGTGAGTCCGAGGTGATGAACGTGATCGGCGACGTCGCCGGCTACAATTGCATCCTGGTCGACGACATCGTCGATTCCGGCGGCACGCTGGTGAATGCGGCCGAGGCGCTCATCGCGCACGGCGCCAAGGAGGTCTCGGCCTACATCACCCACGGCGTGCTGTCCGGCGGCGCCGCCGCGCGCATCGCCTCGTCGCGGCTGAAGGAACTGGTCATCACCGACTCGATCCTGCCGACCGAGGCCGTCAACAAGGCGCCGAACATCCGCCAGATCTCGATCGCCGGCCTGATCGCCGAAGCGATCGGCCGCACCGCGGCGGAAGAGTCGGTCTCCAGCCTGTTCGATTAAATCGATATTTGCCGTCGTCCCTGCGCAAGCGGGGATCCATAACCACAGGCCGTTGTTGTTGCGAAGGCTGTGGCTCCAGCGTTGTAAATCAATTCGCATTGGTGGTTGGGTCCCGGCTCAAGGCCGGGACGACACCGAGTTTGCGGCAGCCACCCGCTGGAGCTTTTCCCGTTCCGATGGAATCGGAACGGGGCTCTAGATTTTTGTTTTGACGCGTTTTCTTCACGCGAACCGGTATCCACTTCGCTCGAAAACGCTCTAGAACCCCGGCCGCGGCACGTGGCTCATCAGGGTCCGCGCGTAGCCGCCATCGACGATGATTTCCTCGCCATTGACGTACGACGAGCGATCGCTTGCCAGGAACAGGGTCGCGTCCGCCATGTCCTGCGGTGCGCCGATCCGGCGCATCGGCACCACGGCGGTGCGCCGCTCGGTGACGCCAGGTGTGTCGTAGAAGGCCTGGCTCATCGGCGTCACGACAAGGCCGGGGCTCACCACATTGCTGCGGATGCCATGCGGCCCCCATTCCGCGGCGAGTTGCTGCGAGAGCATCACGACGCCAGCCTTGCTGACGCTGTAGGCGCCGCTCTGCCCTTGCGCATTGCTGGCGGCGATCGACGCGACGTGGATAAGGCTGCCGCGTCCGGCCTTGCGCATCTGGCGGCCGAACGCCTGTGCGCAGATGAAATAGCCGGTGAGATTGACCGCCAGCACCGCATTCCATTCCGCGAGCGCGAGCGTATCGAGCCCGCCCGGGCGCAGCACCGCCGCGGTGTTGACGAGAATGTCGCATGAACCAAGCGTGCGCGCGACGGCATCGGCGGCTGCCGCGACATTGTCCTCGCTGGTCGTATCGCAGCTCGCGACGAGATGACCGTCGCCGAACTCGCGAAGCGTTGCCTTGGTCTCCGCAAGGGAGCGCTCGTCGTGATCGAGCGCGGCGACCCTGGCGCCGGCCCGCGCGAAACTGACGGCGGTGGCGCGGCCGATGCCGCCGCCTCCACCGGTGACGACGGCCACGCGGCCCGACAGGCCGAGCCAGTCGGAGGAATGTTGTTCGGTCATGGGCGCCTCCCGCGCGTTTTAGTTTTATGCCGCAAGCATAACCGAACGCGCCGCAGGCGAGAGCGATCCCGGCACGCATGCCGGAATCGCTTTTCCGCCGATGCTAACCAGGGATTCCCGCCGCGACCTGGCCGCGCAGACGTTCGAGGCTGAGCAGCGTGTTGGCACAGGCTTCCGCGACCTCAATCCCCTTGATCACGAAGTGCTTGCGGAAGAACTCGTAATGCACCTCGGTCTCGTGGAATTGCTGCGGCGTCAGCACCGCCGAGAACACCGGCACCTCGGTGCGCAACTGCACATCCATCAGCGCCTTGATCACGGTATCGGCGACGAATTCGTGGCGGTAGATGCCGCCATCGACGACCAGCCCGGCCGCGACGATCGCGGTGTAGCGGCGCGTCTTTGCCAGCAGCTGTGCGTGCAGCGGGATCTCGAACGAGCCCGGCACCTCGAACACGTCGACATTGGTGATGTGACGCGCCTCGATCTCCTTCAGGAACGAGATGCGGCACTCTTCCACCACCTCGCGATGCCAGGACGACTGCACGAAGGCAACGCGCTGCGGCTTTGCGAAGTGCGGATGCTGCGGCGCCGGCGGATTTGCCGGCGTATCGGGAGCGTTTTCTGCCTGGGGGGTTTGGACTTGAGAAGCTTGAACGTCTTGGTCTTGCAACATCTGATTCATGGCTTTCCTCTTTCAGGACCAGAATCAGGGCACACGGACAACGACACGAGCCCACGCGAAAATCGCGTTGGCTGCCGCAACCGTTCTCTTTCATCCGGACTGTAACCGTCGGCTTCGGAATTGCACCGAATCTGCTGACCCTTCCCCCGGCTTCGCGAAAGGAAGGCGCTCGCGGGCTTGGGCTCATCACCCTTACCGCCGGTGGGGATTTTCACCCCGCCCTGAGAACTCGGCACGCCCGGGATGGACGTGCCTGAGACGAAATATGACCAAAGCGCGACAGCCGGGCAAGGCCTTTGGCATGGGGAAACGGCATGTCCCCATGAGCGCGTTGCGGCTCTGCGAGGTTGATGTGAGGGCCCGACGATTGATTCACAGGCGCGGCGAAGCGCCGGCAAATGGTTAACAAAGCGTTACGCGAACGCCTAGATTCCGATTTGTTCTCAAAATCACAGATGTGGCGGAGATCAGCTGTGGACGATGCGCGCTTTGGCTGTGGACGGACTCGGCGTGCGGTTGCGCGGATTCCGCAAATCACATCACTTCATCGGCGTCAGGTCCAGGGGCATCCGGAAGCCCGCATCAGGAACTGCACTCGGCCACGACGCAGTATGTCGCAAGTGCCGGCTTCCGTGTGCGTATCAAGCGATCATAAGAACAAGGTCCGAGACGGCATGTCCCTCCTCGAAAGCATTATCGATTCCCGGAACAACCCGCTTGCGGTGGTCGAGGATATCGCCACCGACAACAACTGGGCGTTCGAGCGTTCCGGCGAAGACGAGGTGACGATCGTCTCCAAGGGAGACTGGATCGATTATCAGCTCTCGTTCACCTGGATGGGCGAGATCGAGGCGCTGCATCTCGCCTGCGCCTTCGACATGAAGATGCCGCAGGCGCGCCGCGCCGAGGTGCAGCGGCTGGTCGCCGCGATCAACGAACAATTGTGGGTCGGCCATTTCGACCTGTGGACCCACACCGGCATGGTGATGCACCGTCAGGCGCTGGTGCTGCCGGGCGGCCTCACCGCCTCCACCGCGCAGTGCGAGGCCATGGTGGTCAACGCGATCCACGCCTGCGAGCGCTACTATCCGGCGTTCCAGTTCGTGGTGTGGGCCGGCAAGTCGACCGCCGAGGCGATGGCCGCGGCGATGTTCGACACCGAGGGCGAGGCGTAAGCGCGTCCTCATGCTCGGTGTCGTCCCGGCGAAAGCCGGGACCCATACTCCGAGACCTCGGGGCTCACGCAAACTGCTTGTGGCTCCCGCTTCGCTTCACTAGAACCACCTGTGGTTATGGGTCCCGGCCTTCGCCGGGACGACAAGCGGTGACACCCGTGAACACATCCAGCAGCGCACTGAAAAATTCGACCGGCACCATCGCGCTTGCGGGCGCGGGCAAGATGGGCGGCGCCATGCTGACCGGCTGGCTCGCGCAGGGTCTCGCGCCCGCGCGTGTCGCGGTGATCGACCCGCATCTCTCACCGGAGATTTCCGCGCTTGCCGCAAAGGGCGTGCGGCTCAATCCGCAAGCGAAGGATCTCGGCACGGTCGACACCCTTGTCGTCGCGGTGAAACCGCAATCGTTCCGCGACGCCGGCGCCGCGCTGAAATCCTTCGTCGGCCCCTCGACGCTCGTCGTCTCGATCATGGCCGGCACGACCATGTCAGCGCTGGAAGAGGTTGTCGGCGGCGCCGTGGTGCGCGCGATGCCGAACACGCCGGCGGCGATCGGCCGCGGCATCACGGTTGCGGTACCGTCGAAGCGCGTCACCGCCGCGCAGCGCGCGATGACCGATGCGCTGCTGAAAGCGACCGGGCTCGTCGAATGGGTCGACGATGAGAGCCTGATGGACGCGGTGACCGCGGTCTCGGGCTCGGGCCCGGCCTATGTGTTCCTGCTCGCCGAGGAGCTGGCGCGTGCCGGCGTTGCGGCCGGCCTGCCCGAGCAGCTCGCGACCACGCTGGCGCGCGCGACCGTCGCCGGCTCCGGCGAATTGCTGCATCGCTCGGATCTGCCATCCGCGACCCTGCGGCAGAACGTCACCTCGCCCGGCGGCACCACCGCTGCGGCGCTCGAGGTGCTGATGGCGAATGACGGCATGCAGCCGCTGATGACCCGCGCCATTGCCGCGGCAACGCGTCGCTCGAAGGAATTGGCGAAGTAACACACTGACATGCCCGTCACCCCCGCGCAAAGGCTTTGCCTTTGCGCCGGGATGACGTTCGAACAAGTGGATTGACGCGCGACAACACAGGCCGCCTACTGCGCTTGGCCCGATGTCCCGGCAAGCCGCTTGTTAAAACTCTCGACATTGATCAGACCGCGAGCGTGGCGGCCTTCGCCGAGCTTGCGCGGGCCCTCAAAAGCCTCGACCTCGAAGCGGATCACCCGGCGCTCGACCGCGACCACCTTCGCGGTGGTCCGCACGGTGGCGCCGACCAGGGCAGCGGCGAGATGACGGATATCGACCTCGGTCCCGACCGTGACCCAGCCGGGACGCAGCGCGGCGCGGATGGCGTCGCCCGACGCCATCTCCATTTCGAGGATCATCATCGGCGTCGCGTAAACCATCGGCATGCCGGGCACGAAATGCCCGACGGTGCGCTCCGGCGGCACCACGAGCATGCGCTCGGCGCTCATACCGATCCTGATGAAGTCGCGTGCGTCCATGTGGCCTCAAAACAGATGTCGTCCCGGGCAAGCGAAGCGCGACCCGGGACCCATAACCACGAATATCAATTGGTCGAAGGCTGTGGCTACGGCCTTTGCCAATCACCGGCATCGGTGGTTGTGGGTCCCTGCTCCCGTGCGCAATTGCGCACTCGGCAGGGACGACAGAGGTGAATTACTTCTTCGCCGCAGCCGCGCGCTCGACGAACGACTTGCCGCCCTTCATCTTGTGATGCAGCGGCGCTTCGTTGATCTGGATCACGACCGCGTCGGCATCGACGCCGAGATTCTTCACCAGCGCCTGGGTGATGTCGCGCATCATGCCGAGCTTCTGCTCGTCGGTGCGGCCGGCGGCCATGCTCACGGTGATCTCAGGCATTGTTGCTCTCCCTCTTGTTATCGCCATGGCCGGGCTCGTCCCGGCCATTCACGTCGCCGCGCATCAAACAAGAGGTGGATGCCCGGCACAAGGCCGGGCATGACGTCACAAGCGAATGGCTATCCCCACGCCACGTCATGCCGTGCCAGGACCTCGCGGACCCTGGCGACCAGATCGGCCTCCGCGCAGGAGAACTGCGCCGGACGCGTTTCGCGCCATTCCTGGTTGGAGGCGATCGCGGCGGCGGCCTTGGCGCCCTCGATCAGATCCTTGATCTGCACCTCGCCGCGCGCCTTCTCGTCCGAGCCCTGGATGATCACGCAGGGCGAGTTGCGGCGATCGGCATATTTGAGCTGATTGCCCATGTTCTTCGGATTGCCGAGATAGAGCTCGGCGCGGATGCCGGCCTGGCGCAGCTGCGCGACCATCTTCTGGTAGTCGGCGACGCGGTCGCGGTCGAACACGGTGACGACGACGGGGCCGAACTCCGCCTGCGTATCGAGCTGGCCGAGCATCGTCAGCGCGGCCTGCAGGCGCGATACGCCGATCGAGAAGCCGGTCGCCGGCACCGGCTCGCCGCGGAAGCGCGAGACCAAGCCGTCATAGCGGCCGCCGCCGCCGACCGAGCCGAACCGCACCGGGCGGCCCTTCTCGTCCTTGGTGTCAAGCAGCAGCTCAACCTCGTAGACGGGGCCGGTGTAATATTCGAGGCCGCGAACAACGGTGGGATCGATGCGGATGCGACCTTCGTAACCAGATGTAGTTACAAGATTTGAGATCGCTTCTAGTTCAGAGATCCCCTCGCCACCTATCGCCGTGTCCGACAGCTTCCTAAGATTGGCAATAACCTCAGCATTCGTGCCCTCCTGTGGACACGTTGAGTTGAGAACGCGCTCAGCTGCGTCCGCCGTCAAACCCGCGCCTTTAGTGAAGTCACCGCTCTCGTCTTTGCGCCCCTCTCCAAGCAGGGCGCGGACACCTTCGGGTCCCAATCGATCAAATTTGTCGATCGCCCGCAGCACAATCAGCTTCCGGCTGAAATCGTCACGCAGTCCGATGCTCTCGAGCACGCCGTCGAGCACCTTGCGGTTGTTCACCTTCATGACATAGGAGCCGCGCGGAATGCCGAGCGCTTCCATCGTGTCGGCTGCCATCATGCAGATCTCGGCGTCGGCCGCCGGCGTCGCCGATCCGACCGTGTCGGCGTCGAACTGCATGAACTGGCGGAAGCGACCGGGACCGGGCTTCTCGTTGCGGAAGACGTGGCCGAACCGATAGGACCGATAAGGCTTCGGCAACGCGTCGAAGTTTTCCGCGACATAGCGCGCCAGCGGCGCGGTCAGGTCGTAGCGCAGCGAGATCCACTGCTCGTCATCGTCCTGGAACGAGAACACGCCCTCGTTGGGCCGGTCCTGGTCGGGCAGGAACTTGCCGAGCGCGTCGGTGTATTCCATCGCCGGCGTCTCCACCGGCTCGAAGCCGTAGAGCTCGTAGACGGCGCGGATCTTCTCGACCATCGCCCGCGTGGCATTAATCGCGGCCGGGCCACGATCTTCCAGCCCGCGCGGCAGGCGCGCCTTCAGCTTCTGAGGTTTTTTGGGTTTCTCGGCCATGAGCGGCCGTTTACCAGCCGGCGCGCAAGGCGGCAACCGGTGCCGCTACGCTGTCATTCCGGGGCGCGTCGAACGACGCGAACCCGGAATCTCGAGATTCCGGGTTCGATGCTGCGCCTCGCCCCGAAATGACGTTGCGTCCGTCACTGGACGTTCCTGATCCAATTATGCGGGTCGTTGGTGCGACCGTACTGGATGTCGACCAGCTTCTTGCGCAGGCCCATGGCGACCGGGCCGGCCACGCCACCGCTGATCTGGAAATCGCCGCTCGCCGAGCACACCTTGCCGATCGGCGAGATGACGGCCGCGGTGCCGCAGGCGAACGCCTCTTTCAGCTTGCCGCTGGCGGCGTCAGCGCGCCATTGCTGGATCGTATAGGGCTCCTCGCGCACACGCGTGCCGGCATCCTTGGCAAGCGCGATGATCGAGTCGCGGGTGATGCCGGGCAGGATGGTGCCGAGCGGCGGCGTCAGCAGCGAGCCGTCGTCGAACGCGAAGAACACGTTCATGCCGCCGAGCTCCTCGATGTAGCGGCGCTCGACCGCATCGAGGAACACGACCTGGTCGCAGCCCCGTTCGATCGCCTCGGCCTGCGCGCGCAGGCTGGCGGCGTAATTGCCGCCGCACTTGACGGCGCCGGTGCCGCCGATGGCGGCGCGCGTGTAATTCTCCGACACCCAGATCGACACCGGCGCCGGGCCGCCCTTGAAATAGGAGCCGACCGGCGAGGCGATGACCGAGAAGATGTATTCGGCCGACGGCTTCACGCCGAGGAAGATCTCGCTCGCGATCATGAAGGGCCGCAGATAGAGACTGCCCTCGCCGCCCGGAATCCAGGCGCGATCGATCCGCACCAGCTGCTCGACCGCATCGATGAACAGATCCTCGGGCAACGGCGCCATCGCCATGCGCTCGGCCGAATCATGGAAGCGGCGGGCATTGGCGTCGGGGCGAAACAGGTTCACGCCGCCATCGTCGCGCTTGTAGGCCTTGAGGCCTTCGAAAATTTCCTGGGCGTAGTGCAGCACCGCACCGGCCGGATCGAGCGGAAAACTCGCGCGGGCCTCGACGCGGGCGCTGTGCCAGCCCTTGCCCTGGCTGTAGCGGACGATCGCCATGTGATCGGTAAAGACCCGGCCGAAGCCGGGGTCCACGAGCTTCGCCGCACGATCCTTATCGGACGTCGGATTCGGCGAAGGCTGGATGTCAAATTTCAAAGTCATTTTTCTTGCTTTCCGCTGTCGGAACCGGCGCGATACCCGGCGCCGGCCTGTTTCCCCCGGAGCCATCAGGCTCGGCTGGCCCGAACTTCACCACCGCCGGCCGCGCCGCCGGCTTCCATCGCCAACATGCCGTTTAGACATGCTTTTGCGGAATGCTGAAGTCCAGTATGTTTGCCGAAATGCCGCTCGACAATCGCACGGTAGTCCAATTTGCGGCCCAAACCGCCTCACAGGCTCGTTCAGGCCGCCTTAAACGCTGTCGAGGACAAAACGACCTAATGTTTCGTCATGACAGGCAGTTTTGTAACATTGAACCCAAGATACGTCAATATGGCTGACATAAATTTCTCAGGCATGGCTGCCAAGCCCGATTCGCAGGGAGACGACAACGCTCCGGCGGCGGGGGCGCGCGACCTGCGCTGGGACATCATCGAGCTGTTGTTCTTCGCCTACCGCGACTTCGTCGGCGATGCCGACCAGGAGCTGGAGGCGTTCGGCTTCGGCCGCGCCCACCACCGCGTCATCCACTTCGTCACCCGCTATCCAGGGCTGAAGGTCGCCGACCTGCTCGACGTCCTGCGCATCACCAAGCAGTCGCTCGGGCGCGTGCTCAAGCAGCTCTTGGACGAGGGCTACATCGTGCAGAAGACCGGCAACAACGACCGCCGGCAGCGCCTGCTCTACGCCACCCCGAAGGGCGAGGCGCTGGTCGCCAAGCTCGCCGGGCTGCAGACCGACCGCATCAACCGCGCGGTCGCCGGCATCGATCCGGCCGGCGTCGAGACGGTTCGCCAATTCCTCCGCGCGATGATCGACCGCGACGATCCCGACAAGGTGCTCGAAGCGATCTTCGGCGGCGGCAGAAAAACGAGGGAGTGAAGCGGTGCAGGCTGCAACCATGATGCGCGCGCCGGTCGAGCCGGCCGACGACGCGCCGCATCTTCTCCTGGTCGACGACGACCGCCGCATTCGCGACCTGCTGTCGCGCTTTCTTTCCGGCGAGGGCTATCGCGTCACGACGGCGATGAGCGCCACCGACGCGCGCGCCAAGCTGCTCGGGCTGCATTTCGACCTGCTGATCCTCGACGTGATGATGCCCGGCGAGAACGGCTTCGACCTCGCCCGCTTCATCCGCAGCTCCTCGACGGTGCCGATCATCATGCTGACCGCCCGTCACGAGGCGGAAGCCCGCATCGAGGGCCTGCAGATCGGCGCCGACGATTATGTCGCCAAGCCGTTCGAGCCGCGCGAGCTGGTGCTCCGGATCGGCAATATCCTCAAGCGCACCGCGCCGCCGCAGGTCGCAGTCGTCGAGCAGATCGCGTTCGGCCCCTACATTTTCCATATCGAGCGCAGCGAACTGCGTCAGGGCGAGGAGATCATCCATCTTACCGATCGCGAGCGCGAGATGCTGCGTATCCTCGCCAGCGCGCCCGGCGAGACCGTGCCGCGCGCCGAGCTGACCTCTGGCGGCACCGTCAACGAACGCGCGGTCGACGTGCAGATCAACCGCCTGCGCCGCAAGATCGAGCACGATCCCGCCAATCCGCTGTTCCTGCAGGCGGTGCGCGGCATCGGCTATCGCCTGGTGGCCTCGCCCTGAAGCGCGATGAGACCGGGATGAATCGTCATCGCGCTTCAGATCCTCATTTGAGCATGATCTTGCCGGAAAACCGCTGCGCGCTTTTCCGGATCATGCTGTAGAGCATCCGCATGAGCACGCTCGACTCCGGCCTGACCCTAATCAAGAACGCCTCGCAGCGCGTCTCGAAGGCGAACGGCTGGATGGGCAATGCGTTCAAGAGCTGGATGCCGACCGGCCTCTATGCCCGCGCGCTGCTGATCATGATCGTGCCGATGGTGATCCTGCAGACCGTGGTGGCGTTCGTGTTCATGGAGCGGCACTGGAACACGGTGACGCGGCGCCTGTCGGCCGCGGTGGTGTCCGATATCGCCGCGCTGATCGACGTCTACAAAAGCTACCCGCAGGACAAGGACCGCGCGCAGCTTCGCCGCATCGCCCAGAAACTGCAGCTGGTGGTCGACTTCCTGCCCGCCGGCGACATGCCGCCGCCGGGGCCGAAGCCGTTCTTCTCGCTGCTCGACCAGACGCTTTCGGTGCAGCTCGGCCGCCAGATCAGCCGTCCGTTCTGGATCGACACCGTGGGCAAATCCAATTTGGTCGAGATCCGGGTGCAGCTCGACGATTCGGTGATGCGGATCTTCGCCCAGCGCAGCGCGGCCTACGCCTCCAATTCGGAGATCTTCATCTTCTGGATGCTCGGCACCTCGACGATCCTCCTGATCGTCGCCGTGCTGTTCCTGCGCAACCAGATCAAGCCGATCCTGCGGCTCGCCGACGCCGCCGAAAGTTTCGGCAAGGGCCGCGAGGCGCCGAACTTCCGGCCGCGCGGTGCCCGCGAGGTGCGGCGCGCGGCGCAGGCCTTCATCGAGATGAAGGCGCGCGTCGAACGTTCGATCGAGCAGCGCACTGCAATGCTCGCCGGCGTGTCGCACGATCTGCGCACCATCCTGACCCGGTTCAAGCTCGAGCTTGCCCTGATCGGCGAAGGCCCCGAGATCGACGCGATGCGCAAGGACGTCGACGAGATGTCGATGATGCTGGAGGATTATCTCGCCTTCGCGCGCGGCGATTCCGGCGAGGTCGCGCAGCCGACCGACATGGCGTTGGCGCTGGAGGAATTGCGCAGCGACGCCGAACGCCACGGCCACACCGCAACCGTCGCGTTCCACGGCCTGCCCGTCGTCACGGTGAAGCCGGCCTCGTTCAAGCGCTGTCTCGCCAACCTCGTCTCCAATGCGGCGCGCCACGCCAACACGATCTCGATCACCGGCCATCGCGACCATCGCTACCTCAACGTCACGGTCGACGACGACGGACCGGGCATCCCCGCCGACATGCGCGAGGAAGTGTTCAAGCCGTTCCTGCGGCTCGACGACGCCCGCAACCAGGACGAAGGCGGCACCGGGCTCGGACTTGCGATCGCCCGCGACATCGCCCGCTCGCATGGCGGCGACATCATGCTCAGCGAAAGCCCGATGGGCGGTCTGCGCGCCGTCGTGCGGGTGCCGGTGTAACCTACCAGCGGTAGGACAAGGTGCCGATGACCTGCCGCCGTTCGCCGGCATAACAGTAGCCGGACTGGCAGGTCTGGTAGTGCGTGTCGAACAGATTGGTCGCGTTGACGCGCATGGTGGCGCCGAGGAAGCGCCGGTCCAGCTTGCCGAGATCGTAGTCGATCACCGCATCGAACAACGTCGTCGCCGCGTTCTGGAACGTCTGTCCAGGATCCGCCAGGCCGACCGCGACGCGAGATTGGTGCTGCCGTCGATGGAATCGATCTGGGTGTATTTCGCGTCGACGTCCACCTGATAGAAGCGGAAGTTCTGCCGCACCGTCCACACATCGTCGACATTATGCTCGAACGCGTAGCCGATGCGGTATTGCTTCTGATCCATCGCGCTGAACGCCGGATCATTCGAATAGATGTTGGTCAATTGTCCGTCAGGCGTGCGGAAGTCGCCGATGCTCGCGGCGGTTCGGCTCTTTTGATATTCGCTCAGGATGGTGAAGGACGTGTCAGCGTCCGGCCGCCAGGTCAAGGCAGGCGCGATATAGGCGCGATCGTCGTCGTTGCCCGGGTACCAGGTCTTTGCGTCGCGCAGCAGACCGGTCAGCCGGTAGTACAGCTGATCGCTGCCGGGCACCGGACCACCAACATCGAAACTGCCCTGGTAACGGTCGTAGGTGCCGCCCTGCAGCTGCACCTCACCGAATGCCGTCAACGGCGGCCGCTTGGTCGTGACATCCACGATGCCTCCCGGAGAGCCGAGGCCATAGAGGCCCGAGGCGGGACCACGGAGGATCGACACGCTGTCGAGACCGTAAGGTTCGATCTTGGGAATGGCGAAGTTGCCGCCGCCCTGACGCAGGCCGTCGCGATAGATCCCCGTATAGGTCGCATCGAAGCCGCGGATGTAGAAACTGTCGAACCTTGGATCATAGCCGAACGCCGTGGTCGTCACGCCGGGCGTGTAGCTGACGGCGTCCTTGAGCGTCTGAACGTTGCGATCCCGGAGCTCCTTTTGCGTAACGACCGAAAGCGACTGCGGCGTTTCGATCAGCGCTGTGCTGGTCTTGGTACCGGCAGTGCTGGCGGTCGCGACGTAACCCGTCGTCGTACCGATCGCGCCACCTGCGCCTTGCGACCGCGGAGCCTGGCTCCGGGCGGGCGCAGTCGCATTGCGGCGCCGGTTCGCCGCGGCCGCGCGCGATGCCCTGGTGTTCTGGCTCGAAACGACGGCACCGCGCTTCTTTGCGGCGCCAGGCTCATCCACCGTCACTGCGGGAAGCTCGCTGACATTGTTCTGCGGAGGACTTGCCTGCGCCTGAGCGCAGGCGACGTCCGTGCCCATTGGCACAAGCACGACCGAACCGAGCAGCGCTGCATTGATCGCAGCCGTTGATCCGAGCAAGCCGCGCTTGCTCCGCAACGAAGCCATTCCCACCGAACAAATCCCCACGCGCCCAGACTGATCTTGATCGAGCCGCGCGTTTGTCACCAAGCGGGCAGCGATTGGGGCGGACTACTATCGGCGGGATGAACGAAATTCCACACGTGCAAAATAGAATCCATTGAAACGCACACGATGCGAAACACTGGAACGATTCAAGTTGCGCAACGCTGGAACGGTTCAAAACGACATGTTGGTGCGTCAGGCTTTCGACACCACGAATGCGATGCGCGTTATCTCTCGCAGAGAGTTTCGAACACGACGCAGGCGGCGATCATTCAATGATGTTGCATCCCGTCGACGTCATCGCGCGCCAAGGAGCGCACGAACGCGGTGAACCGTCATCCCCGGGCAAAGGCTATCGCATTTCGTGGCGGTGTGCTCGTGGCCATCCTTCGAGACGCCCGCCTTCGGCGGGCTCCTCAGGATGAGGTCTTGTTCTGCGGCACAATAGTAGACCCTCATGGTGAGGAGCGCCGCTTGCGGCGCGTCTCGAACCACGAGGCCAAGCACTTGCGCGGTCGCCAAGGGGCATATGCGATGGCCCTGGGGGTGACGGGAGGGATCGGATGGATTGCACATCGCCTCAGCGCAAGATTGCTTCGCAATTTTGTCGCGAGTTACTCGAAGTGGTGGTGCAAGCGGCGCAGCCTCTCGGCATGAGAGGCGATGCGTTCGCGCGGCAGCGGCGGAATGCGCAGCGCGCTACTTCTGCTTGGGCAGGAGGCCCTTCAGCTTTTCCATGTCCTTGACGTTCATCTTCATGCCGCCGGGCATGATGATGTCACCGGCCTTCTGGTCGCTCTTGCAGGCGCCGAGCCATTTCGCCTCGATGGTCATCGTGGTGTCACGCGAGCCGGCCGCGCCGCCCTCGGCATGCGAGGTGCTCTTCACCGTGTAGGCGGAATTGAAATCACCGACGATCTCGGCATGGCTCTGCATCGTCATGCCGGCGACGCTGCAGACGCTGTCGCTGACATAGCCGGTCGCGGTCTTCTGGATATCCTGCTTGGAGCAGACTTCCTTGGCCATCGGCGAGGCCGCCGCGCTCATCTCCTTGTCGGTGGTCTCGTCGGTGCAGTGCTGCATGGTGATTTCCGGCATCGGCCCGCCGGTGCGCACCATCTTCATCTCCCACAGACCGGCCTTGCGGATCGGCAGGTCGACCGCGCTTGCGGCGCCAGCGGACAGGACAAGGCACACAGCCGAACCAAGCAAGGCAAGCTGTCGGGTCATGCGGTCGGCTCCCGGCTGAACGATCGAAAGATCTGGTGCGCGCTCAGTAGAGCGTGCGCAGCGGCCTCTGGGCTGCGCCATAGGGCACCCAGCGACAGGCGAAAGAGATGTAGCCGCCCGGATAGTTCTGCATCGCAAGGAACTTGACCACCTTGCCGTAGGAGGCGCAGTGATCGACGGCAAGCTGCCGGGCGTCGGCCTGGGTCGCCAGCGTATAGGCGATGATACCGCCGGTATCATTGCCCTTGAACGGCGGCACCGGCTGCATCCAGTCGGCCCGCGCCGGCACAACGACCAGCATCCCGCAAACGGCAACCAGGCACGCGGCCAATTTCCTTCGCATCGCAGACTCCATTTCGCTTCGAGCCAACATAGAGTGCGCCGGCGACCGTGAAAAGAACGAGCCGGGTCCCCAAAGTGGACTTCTCCGCAGGTGTTGCCGCCCTGCACTTGACCTTGCCGGGGCTTCGCGGCACCGTCCGCGGCATCGGATAATCGGGTGGATTCCCATGCGCAACCTGTTCAACTCCCGGAATAAACTCGGCCGCAAGCTCGGCCTCGGCGCCGCACTCGCGGTCGGCCTGCTGGCTTTCGGGGGTACGGCCGAGGCGGCCAATCCGCTCGAAATGAACTTCTGGCTGTCCGGCCCGCGCTATGACGGCAATGTGGCCCCGTGCGAGAAGGCACTGACGGTCATCAGCACGCAATTCCAGGAGAAGGAAGCCACCTTCTGGAATTCGCCGCTCGTGATCACCGGCTTCAACGGGATTCACGAAACCGCCTTCCGTCCCTGGCAGTCCGACAATATTCCGCGCCGCTATTGCACCGGCGAGGCGATGCTGAGCGATGGCAAGGTGCGCAAGGTGCACTATTCGATCATCGAGGACGGCGGCTTTGCCAGCATCAATCAGGGCGTCGAATGGTGCGTCGCGGGGCTCGACCGCAACTGGGCCTATAACCCGTCCTGCAAGGCCGCCCGGCCCTGATCTCCGACCAGACTGCCAAAGCAGGAGCCGCCGCCATTTGGACGGCGGCTTTTTGTTCTTGAAATGTTCTCACGACCTGCTAGGCTCTGGGCGGTCAGTGAGGGGAGCGTTTGATGCCTCGGTTGGACACAATTTCCCGATTCTTGATTTCGGTTGGCATTATTCTGTGCAGTGCGGTTGGGGCCTCGGCCCAGGATCGCCGCCAGAATGCGCCCGGTGAGTTCGATTTCTATGTGCTGTCGCTGTCGTGGTCGCCCTCGTTCTGCGAGGCGGCGAGCGAGCGCGGCAACAACGGCCGCGGCACGCAGGCGCAGTGCGGCGGACGGCCCTACTCCTTCGTGGTGCACGGCCTATGGCCGCAATATGAGCGGGGCTTCCCGGAATATTGCCAGCGGCCCTCGCCGCGACTCGCCCGCAGCATTATGAGCTCGATGCTCGACCTGATGCCGGCGCCCGGGCTGATCTACAACGAGTGGGACAAGCACGGCACCTGCTCCGGTCTCGGCGAGCGCGCCTATTTCGAAGCCATCCGCAAGGCCCGCGCCACGGTCAAGATTCCGGAGGAATTCCTGCAATTGTCGGAGCCGAAGACGGTCGCGCCCGACGAGCTGGAGACAGCGTTCATCAAGGTCAATCCGGGCCTCAGCAACTCCGCGATCTCGGTGACCTGCGACAGCAAGCGGCTCAGCGAGGTGCGGATCTGCCTCAGCAAGGATCTGCAATTCCACTCCTGTGAGGAAATCGATCGCCGCGCCTGCCGCCGCGATCAGGTGCTGATGCCGCCGGTTCGCGGCGGCTGAAACTCCCTGCGTCGTGGCCGGCAGGCCCGTGCCGCGCGTCGTCGCGCAGAACGTCCCGGCCACCTGCGCCATCGCGAAACAAGCAGATAAGGCGCAGACGCCCGGGAGCCGGCTACGCCAAGGCTTCGCCGAGCTCGGATGTTGACCCCGCCGAAGCTTCAGCGAAGGCCGGGACAAGCCCGGGTATGACGAGTACAACATGCGCACCCCTTGGGAGCGCAGCACGATCATCACATGAACTACCGTCACGCCTTTCATGCCGGCAGCTTTGCCGACGTCATCAAGCACATCGTGCTGGTGCGCATGCTCACCTATCTGCAGGACAAGCCGGCGCCATTCCGCGTCATCGACACCCACGCCGGCGCCGGCCTTTATGATTTGACGTCGAGCGAAGCGCAGCGCGGCGGCGAATGGCTCACCGGCATCGCGCGGCTGATGCAGGCGCGGCTCTCCGACAAGGCATTGCCGCTGATCGCGCCCTATCTCGACATCGTCAGAGCCTTCAATCCGAAAGGCGAGCTGAAGGCCTATCCTGGTTCGCCGCTGATCGCGCGGGCGCTGCTGCGTCCGCAAGACCGCCTCACCGCCTGCGAGATCGAACCGACGGCGCGCAAACAACTGATCGACGCCTTGCGACGCGACGCGCAAGCGCGCGTCGTCGATCTCGACGGCTGGATGGCGCTGCCAGCATTCGTGCCGCCGAACGAGCGGCGCGGCCTGGTGCTGATCGATCCACCGTTCGAAGCAAAGGACGAGTTCGAGCGGCTGGCCAGTGCTTTCACGGAAGCATTCGCGAAGTGGCCGACCGGCACGTATCTTTTGTGGTACCCCGTAAAAACCCGGAGAGCCACCGATGAGCTAGCGCGCAGCGTGGCCGCTGCAACGGCAGCGAGTCGGCCCGCCGGCAAATGCCTGCGTCTGGAATTCAGTGTGGCACCGCAAGAAGCAGGCGCAGGCCTCGTTTCCACAGGGCTTTTGCTGGTGAATCCGCCGTGGACGCTGGCGAATGAGTTGAAGATCATCCTGCCCGAACTCGAGAAGCCGCTCGGTCAAGGCGGTGCAGGGCGCTTCAGACTCGAGACGCCTAAACCTTGATCGACAGCTCCTACTGAAAAGTTCAATTTTGAGCATAGGCAATTTGCGCGGAACCGTATTATGCTCATCCTGTTACGACTGGCTTTACGTTCCGCTTCCGCGAATGGTTGCGGCGGAGTGACAAGGCCGAAATAAAATCCAGGCAGACCGGCGGCGTGACGCCGGCCTGTTCAGGTGGCCAAGCTTCCGACAAGCGAATGTCGGTCAACCGCTACGCGGCGTGCGCGTAGCGGTGGAGCAATACGGGGGAGGAGTTTCCCGATGGCCATGACTGGGACAGTCAAGTTCTTCAACGGAGAGCGTGGCTACGGCTTCATCAAGCCGGATGATGGCGGCCGCGATGTGTTCGTTCACATCACTGCTGTCGAGCGTGCAGGATTGAAGGACCTGACTGAAGGACAACGCATTACGTTCGAGGTTGAGCCCGACAAGAAGGGCAAGGGCCCGAAGGCGGTCAACCTGGTGGTCTCATGAGCGCTCGCGCTGCGCGGCTCGTGATGAACGCCGAATGAGGCGTTGCGTGTGAGTTGACCGCCGAGCGCGCGGCTGGCGTGCTCTGGATGATCACCTGAATGATGCGGACGCGACTGGCGGTGCCGCATATCCCACACGTGCGGCCCACCGATTGGATTCGCGGACGCCGTGGCGTGCATGCCGCCATGCGCGACGTTGAGATCATCAACACAAAGAAAAACCCGGCCGCGCAAGGCGCGGCCGGGAGTTGATGGTCGACGTTTTCTTGTTCTCAAAAGTGATAGTTGATGCCGGCGCGAACCAGGCTGAAGCTGTAGCCGTTCGACACGCCACCGGTGATCGTGAAGTTGCTGTTGGCAAGGTCGACGTAGAGATACTCGATCTTGGCGCTCCAGTGCGGGGCAAAGCCCATTTCGGCGCCGGCACCGACGGTGAAGCCCGCATTGGTGTGGCTCTCCGTGATGCCGAACGTCTCGCCGCGCAGTTCGCCGAAGGCGAGACCGCCGGTCGCGTAGAACAGCACATTGTTGACCGCATAGCCGGCGCGGCCGCGCACCGTACCGAACCACGGGTTGGAGAACTTCCACGGCGCGAACCGGTCGTCGGCCGTGGTGCCCTGGATATCGGCCTCGATACCGAACACCCAGGGGGAGCCGTTCTGGAAGTTGTAGCCGGCCTGCACACCGCCGACGAAACCGGACGGCTTGGTCGGGTTGTTCTCGACCGAGCCCCAGCCATAGCCGACATTGCCGCCAAGATAGGGGCCGGCCCAGCTATAGGCATTGAGCGGCTGATAGACGGTATAGGGCGATCCGTAGTTGAGGTCGGCCGAGGCCGCCGAGGTCGTCCAGCCTGCAACGATCAGTGCCAGCGCACGCGCGACAAACCGGGTCATTGGTACTCTCCACCACGCAACAGCCGCAGCCCGCCGGCCAGGGCCGGCGTGGTTACGGAATTCCACTTTTTTCGCTAAGGTTTATCGAGAGTTTTAAGTTAAAGGGCTGTTAAGCCCGGTTACCGGCCCGCTCATCAGTCTTAACAAGGTGTTACGCACCCCGTCCCGGCGTCCCCGCGGGGCCGGTAACCTCCTGCAATCGAGGTGCTTTTTGTTGGTGCCGTCAGCGCTGGCGACCGGTCGCCCAAGCACTTAGTTTACGGCCCATGGTTCACGATTCTCCCGAGCGTCCGACGCCGGCCCCCAAGGCCGACTCCAAGGCTGCCCCCAAGCCACGGCGCGGTTCAAAGTCCGACCTGCCGCAGGACGATCTGGCGCTCGATACCAGCGACGTCGATCCCGAAACCTCCGCCGCCGAGGAGGAGGACGAGGCACGCCTGCCCGAGGCTTCGGAGGACGCCGCCGAGGCGGTCGCCGAGGGCACGCTCTCGATCGGGCATGCCGCGATCGAGAACGCGGTCCGCCTCGCCCCGACCTCGCCCGGCGTCTACCGCATGCTCAACGCCGCCAACGACGTGCTCTATGTCGGCAAGGCGAAGAACGTCAAAAAGCGGCTGTCGTCCTATGCGCGGGCCAACGCGCCGCTGCCGGCGCGCATCCTGCGCATGATCGCGGCGACCACGCAGGTCGAGATCGTCTCGACCATGACCGAGACCGAGGCGCTGCTGCTCGAAGCCAATCTGATCAAGCAGCTCCGTCCGCGCTTCAATGTGCAGCTGCGCGACGACAAGTCGTTTCCCTATATTCTGATCACCGGCGACCATTGGGCGCCGCAGATCCTCAAGCATCGCGGCACGCAGTCACGGCCCGGGCGCTATTTCGGCCCGTTCGCCAACGCCGGCGCGGTCAACCGCACCATCACGGCGCTGCAGCGCGCGTTCCTGATCCGCTCCTGCACCGACGGCTTCTTCGAAAGCCGCAGCCGGCCCTGCCTGCTCTATCAGATCAAGCGCTGCGCCGGCCCCTGCACGCGCGAGATCGACTTCCCCGGCTACAGCGAACTGGTGCGCGAGGCGACCGAATTCCTCTCCGGCCGCAGCCACGCCGTGAAGGAGCTGCTCGCGGCCGAGATGGAGAAGGCCTCCGGCGAGCTCGAGTTCGAAACCGCGGCGCTGTACCGCGACCGTCTCGCGGCGCTGTCGGCGATCCAGTCGCAGCAGGGCATCAATCCGCGCACGGTCGAAGAGGCCGATGTGTTCGCGATCCACCAGGAGGGCGGCTATTCCTGCGTCGAGGTGTTCTTCTTCCGCACCGGCCAGAACTGGGGCAACCGCGCCTATTTCCCCAAGGCCGAGAAGAGCTTCACGCCCGAGGAGGTGCTGTCCTCGTTCCTCGCGCAATTCTACGACGACAAGCCGCCGCCGAAGCTGATCCTGCTGTCGCACGAGATCGAGGAAAGCGCGTTGCTCGCCGACGCGCTGTCGGTCAAGGCCGGATCCAAGGTCGAGGTCTCCGTGCCGAAGCGCGGCGAGAAGAAGGAGCTGATCGGCCACGCGCTCACCAACGCGCGCGAGGCGCTCGGCCGCAAGCTGGCCGATACCGCGACGCAAAGCCGGCTGCTGGAGGGCATGGTCTCGACGCTCGGCCTGCCGCACACACCGAAGCGGATCGAGGTCTACGACAACAGCCATATCCAGGGCACCAATGCGGTCGGCGCGATGATCGTGGCGGGACCCGACGGGTTCATGAAGAACCAGTACCGCAAGTTCAACATCAAGTCCGAAGGGCTGACGCCCGGCGACGATTACGGAATGATGCGCGAGGTGCTGGAACGCCGCTTCAAGCGATTGCTGAAACCGCCGGAGGGCGAGGCCGCTGCCAGGACGAAAGCGGATGACGATTCATTCCCGCAATGGCCCGACCTCGTCATCATCGACGGCGGCCGCGGCCAGCTCAACGCGGTCCGGGAGATTTTCCAGAATCTCGGGCTGACCGAGGTCTCGCTGATGGCGGTGGCCAAGGGTCCGGAGCGCGATGCCGGGCGCGAAACCCTGTTCATGCCCGACCGCGAGGCCATCAAGCTGGAGCCGCGGGACCCGGTGCTCTATTTCATCCAGCGGCTGCGCGACGAGGCCCACCGCTTCGTGATCGGCTCGCACCGCAAGCTGCGCAAGAAGGACATCCGCGAGGCCGGCCTGCAGGAGATCCCGGGCATCGGCCCGTCCCGCAAGCGTGCCTTGCTGCACCACTTCGGAACGCTCAAGGAGATCGAGCGGGCCTCGATCGCCGACCTCGGCAAGGTTCCCGGCGTCAGCGCCGAGAGCGCCCGCAAGATTTTCGAGTTTTTCCACGCCCAGCCGGGTTAAACCAAAGCCGAGTCATCAGGGCGTCGCCTGCGACGGGGCATCTAGGGCATGATGCGGAAAAGTGTGAGGCAGTTATCCGAAAAGATCATGCTTAAACAACGAGCTAAGGCGCTATGACGATCCAGCGCAATCTGGTCGCGCTTGACGCGTCCGCACGGTTGACCTTCTCGCTTCAGCGGTATTGGTAGAACGGATGAACATCGCCACGACCCGGGGACAGACCAAGACCATGTCCCTCCCGAATATCCTGACCTACGCCCGGATCGCCGCGATCCCGGTGGTGATCGGCTGCGTCTACTGGCAATCGATCCTGGACGGCCCGTTGTGGCTGCGCTGGGTGGCGCTGGCCGTGTTCATTGCGGCGGGAATCACCGACTATCTCGACGGCTATTATGCCCGGATGTGGGACCAGCAGTCCGCCTTCGGCCGGATGCTCGATCCGATCGCCGACAAGCTGCTGGTCGCCTCCAGCCTTCTGATGCTGGCCGCCGACAATTCGATCCATGGCTGGACGCTGTGGGCGGCGATCGTGATCCTGTGCCGCGAGATCCTGGTCTCGGGCCTGCGCGAATATCTCGCAGGGCTTCGGGTCAGCGTTCCCGTCACCAAGCTGGCGAAATGGAAGACGACGATCCAGCTGGTGGCGATCGGATTCCTGATCGCCGGCGAGGCGGGTGAGCAGGTCTTCCCGGCCACCACCCTGATCGGCATCGTGCTGCTGTGGATGTCGGCGATCTTCACGATCTACACCGGCTGGGATTATTTCCGTGCCGGCATCCATCACCTCATCAAGGAGGATGAGGGATGAAGCTGAAATATTTCGCCTGGGTGCGTGAACGCGTCGGCAAGGCTGAAGAGATCGTCGAGCCGCCGGCCGACGTGCGCACCGTCGGCGACCTGATCGGCTGGCTTGCCGCGCGCGACGATGCCTACGCCTACGCATTCGAGAAGCCGACGGTGATCCGCGCCGCGATCGACCACGCCCATGTCAAATCGGACGCAGCGATCTCCGGCGCCCGCGAGATCGCGTTCTTTCCGCCGATGACCGGCGGCTAAGATAGCGTTTTCGAGCGAAGCGGATACCCGGTTCGCGTGAAGAAAACGCGTCAAACAAAGAAGTAATCATGACCGTCGCAGCGACCATCCGTATCCAGCAAGCCGACTTCGACGTCGCGCAGGAGATCGCCGCCCTGAGCAAGGGCCGCACCGATGTCGGCGCGGTCGTCAGCTTCAGCGGCATCTGCCGGGGCAGCGAACAGGGCGAGCCGATCGCCGCGCTGACGCTCGAACATTATCCTGAAATGGCGGAAGCAGAGATTGGACGCCACGCCGAAGAGGCGCTGTCGCGCTGGCCGTTGCAGGGCCTCACCATCATCCATCGCTTCGGCCGCATCGCGCCGGGCGAGAACATCGTGCTGGTCGTGACCGCCTCGGCGCACCGGCAGGCCGCGTTCGAGGCCGCCGAGTTCCTGATGGACTATCTGAAGACCAACGCACCGTTCTGGAAGCGCGAGGAAAGCGCGCGCGGCACGAGCTGGATCGAGGCGCAGGACCACGACGACGCGGCCGCCGCGCGCTGGACCAAATCCTGATGGCCAAGCACAGCAAAGTGCCGGCTAGGCGCGGCTCCACCGTGCCGAGAGCGCCCAGGAAAGCGGCTGAGAAGGCGCCGAAAGTCGGCGCCGGCGAGCTGCACACCCTGTTCGATTTCCTGCGCTATGCCGTGAGCCGCTTCAACGCAGCCAAGCTCGTGTTCGCGCACGGCACCACCGATCCGGTGGCCGAGGCCGCGTTCCTGATCTGCGAGACGCTGCACCTGCATCCCGACCAGTTCGAGAACTTTGCGGCCGCACGCGTCACCGTGGCCGAAGGCAAGCAGATCCTCGACCTGATCGAGCGCCGGATCGCGACACGGAAGCCGGCCGCCTATCTCGTCAACAAGGTCTATATGCGGGGCCTGCCGTTCTATGTCGACGAGCGCACCATCGTTCCGCGCTCCTTCATCGGCGAATTGCTGGATTCGCATTTCGGCGGCGACGAGGACGGCAGCTCGCTGATCGGCGATCCCGAAGAGGTCGAACGCGTGCTCGATCTCTGCACCGGCTCCGGCTGCCTTGCGATTTTGGCGGCGCGGCATTTTCCCAACGCCGCGGTCGACGCCGTCGATATTTCAAAGGACGCGCTCGAGGTCGCCGCGCGCAACGTCGCCGACCACGGCCTCGACGATCGCCTGACGCTCCATCGCGGCGACCTGTTCAAGCCGCTCGGCGACAGCAGATACGATCTCATCATCTCGAACCCGCCCTATGTCGACGCCGAAGGCATGGCGGGGCTGCCGCGCGAGTGCCGCGCCGAGCCGAAGATCGCCTTCGACGGCGGCGCTGACGGGCTCGACATCGTCCGTCGCCTGCTCGATGAGGCGAAGCAACATCTGACCCCGCAGGGCGGGCTGCTCTGCGAGATCGGCCGCGGCCGCGACAATCTGGAGGCCGCCTATCCGAACCTGCCGCTGCTCTGGCTCGACACCGAGGACTCCGAGGGCGAGGTGTTCTGGATCGCTGCCGCGGACCTCTGACCGGCGTGGCGCCGCCGGCTCCGGCGATTTACGGAGCCCGATCCGGCGAAACGAAAATCGTGTGCAGTTCCAGCCGGTTCCGAAGATCGCTGGCCCGTCGAATCAACAATGGTGCTAAGGTCGCGGTCCGGGGACGTTCGGACAGAGGGCGCGGGCGCGCGACATGATTCGCATTTCGACGATCTTCATCGCCATCTGCATGGTGCTGCTCGCAGCGTCGCTCGGCTTCGTGCTGTATTCGGTGGCGGGCATCAGCGGATCGGAATCGGCGATCGTGGCGCTCACCGCCCTCACCTGCCTGATCCTCTACAACGCGGTCTCGATGCGGCTGCGCGACCGCAGCGATGTCGGCGGCCAGATCGCGGATCTGTCGCGCGGCACCGCCGACCTTGCCCGCCAGGTCGCCGAATTCGGCCGCCGGCTGGCCGCGGTCGAAGGCCGCGTCGCCTCGGCCAACTCCACCGGCGCCGACCGGATGCAGGGCATGGCCGGCGAGATCAGCGAACTCGGCGGACTGGTGCGGCAGCTTGCGGCATCCGTCGCCCATCATGAGGACCTGCTGGCGGCGGCTCCGGCGGTGCAGCCGGTCGCCTCCCCGCGCGACGACGTGCTGCAACGGGTCGCGCCGACGCCGACCGTCGTCGTGGTTGCGCCTCCGCCGACACCTGCGGCTCCGCCGGAGGTCTCGCGCAGCCAGACCCAGCTGATCGGCGCGATCAAGCAGGCCATCGACGAGAACCGCCTCGACATCTACCTGCAGCCGATGGTGACGCTGCCACAGCGCAAGGTGCGCTACTACGAGGCGGTGACGCGGCTGCGCGACGAGCGCGACCAGGTGCTGGCCGCCGAGGATTTCATCGAGGCGGCCGAGGCCGGCGGCCTGATCGGCCGCATCGATCACATGGTGATGCTTCGCTGCGTCCAGGTGCTGCGCCGCCTGATGATCCGCAGCAAGGATGTCGGCGTGTTCTGCAACGTCTCGGCGGCGACGCTCGCCAGCCCGGCGCATTTCACCCAGTGTCTCGACTTCCTCGAGGCCAACCGCGCGCTGGCGCCGTCCTTTGTGCTCGAGTTCAAGCAGGCGACCTTCCGCAATCTCGGCCCGGCCGAAAGCGAGAATCTCGCGGCGCTGGCACAGCGCGGCTACCGGTTCTCGATCGACCATGTCAGCGACCTTCGCCTCGAGCCACGCGAGCTCGCCGATCGCGGCGTCCGCTTCATCAAGGTGCCGGCGGCGCTGCTGCTCGACGCCAAGCAGATCGCGACCACCGATATCCATCCTTCCGATCTGTCCGACCTGCTCGGCCGCTACGGCATCGACCTGATCGCCGAACGGATCGAGGGCGAACGCTCGGTGGTCGACCTGCTCGACTACGATGTCCGGTTCGGCCAGGGGTTCCTGTTCGCGCCGCCGCGGCCGTTGCGGCCGGAGGGGGCATCTGCTACCGCCGAGGCTCCGCAGACCAACCCCCAGGATCTTAATGGCGCCAGCACTTCAGCCCCAGTCTCCAGCCCCGCAGCTCCGCCGCGCGCAACCGGCAGCGCCGCGCTGGCGCGCCGCGCCCTCGGTCCAAATTAGCCGGCAATTTGCATCATGACCTCACTGCGTTTCGTGGAGCAGCTGCGCGACCTCGTCGGCGGCGTCGACGTCGTGCTGTCGGACATCTGGGGCGTCGTGCACAACGGGCTCGAGTCCTTTCCCGAGGCCTGCGAGGCACTGCACACGTTCCGCCAGCAAGGCGGCACGGTCATCCTGATCACCAACGCGCCGCGGCCGGCCGATTCCGTGCAGCGACAGCTGCGCAAGCTCGGCGTCGCCGACGAGACCTATGATGCGATCGTCTCTTCGGGCGACCTGACGCGCCACTTCGTGGCCGATCATCCCGGCCAGAAGATCTTCTGGATCGGCCCGGAGCGCGACAGCTCGATCCACCGCGGCCTCGATGCCACCTTGGTGCCGCTGGAGCAGGCCGACTACATCATCTGCACCGGCCTGTTCGACGACGAGACCGAGTCGGCCGAAGATTATCGCGACACGCTGCTGAAGGCGCTCGAGCGCAAGCTTACGCTGGTCTGCGCCAATCCCGATATCGTGGTCGAGCGCGGCGACCGGCTGATCTATTGCGCCGGCGCGGTCGCCGAACTCTATCGCGAGCTCGGCGGCGAGGTGATCTTCTACGGCAAGCCGCACCGGCCGATCTATGAGCGCGCCATGGCGCTGGCGACCGAGCGCCGCGGGCGTCCGACCGAGCTCAGCCGCGTGCTCGCGATCGGCGATTCCGTGCGCACCGATCTCACCGGCGCCCACGGCTTCGGCATCGATCTCCTGTTCGTCACCCGCGGCATCCATTCCGAACAGTTCGAGGGCATCGAGCAGCTCGATGCGGCCTCGATCAAGGAATTGTTCGGCCATCCGCCACGCGCGCTGATGCGCGAGCTGAAGTGGTAGCGGCGCTTCACGGACAAAATATCGAAAACAACCCCATGCACAGTAGCCCGCGGCAGCCGACGTCTACCCGTCAACTTGACACGTCGGGCAACTCAGGGATATATTTCTAATATTCCGAAATGGCGCGAGCACCATCCAGTGTCATCACCCGCGCATGCGGGTGATCCAGTATTCCAGAGGCGGTCGTGCTTGAGCCGAGGGGCCGCGGCGTACTGGATCGCCCGGTTGAACCGGGCGATGACAGGTGAGGATGAGGACGCAGCTAGCCAGCGCGAGGACGCGCTTCTGCCCGGGCATGACGTGAATTTCAGTTGGCGCGATGGGCGGGCGGTTACGCCGTCGCCATGTCCGGGAAGACCGCCTCGATCTTGGTCTTCAGCGTGGCCGCGTTGAACGGCTTGACGATGTAGTTGTTCACGCCGGCCTTCTTGGCCGCGATCACGTTCTCGGTCTTGGATTCCGCCGTGATCATGATGAAGGGCGTGGTCGCGAGGTTGGGATCGGCGCGGACTTCCTTGAGCAGGTCGTAGCCGGTCATCGGCTCCATGTTCCAGTCGGAAATCACCAGGCCGTACTTCTTGCCGCGCATCTTGTTCAGCGCTGCGGAGCCGTCGGAGGCATCGTCGATATTCTCGAATCCAAGCTGCTTGAGAAGATTCCGGATGATGCGGATCATGGTGCTGTAATCATCAACCACCAGAACCGGCATGGACAAATCAACCGCCATCTTTCCCCCCCAAAACACAAACGCAACTTGGCTTCTGCACGAACGCAGCTTTCCGCCAACGACTAACAGCAGCCGTTAAACAGCGCGTTAACCGGCTGAATCCGGATTGTTACGGATTTGACGCGATTTTCGCTACCTTGACTTCCACACCGCCGCCGCGTCACGGTCCGGCCCGCACCAATCATGCTTAAGAATCCTTGAAGAATACACTCATGAGCACCGGCTTTACCGTTATCCGCGACAATACCCCCGCAAGCGCCATTCCGAAAGGCGCCGTGGTCGCGATGGGCAATTTCGATGGCGTCCATCTCGGTCACCGCGCCGTGATCGGAGCGGCGCTTGCGATGGGCAGAGCACACGGCGTGCCCGCGCTCGCCGTGACCTTCGAGCCGCATCCGCGCAGCTTCTTCAGCCCCAACACCCCGCAATTCCGTCTCACGGACGAGACCAACAAGCTGCGGCTGCTCGCGGCCACCGGGCTCGCCGGTGCCGTCGTGATGACCTTCGACAAGGCGCGCGCCGGCACCTCGGCACAGGATTTCATTCACCACGACCTGATCGGCCGGCTCGGCATCAGCGGGATCGCGGTCGGTTACGACTTCCATTTCGGCAAGGGCCGGGTCGGCTCGCCGAGCCTCCTGGTCAGCGAAGCGCCGCGGCTCGGCATCGAGGTCGATGTGCAGGCCCATGTCGACATCGAGGAACGCCCGGTTTCCTCCAGCGCCATCCGCATGGCGCTCGCCGAGGGTGAGATCGCGGATGCGACCACGATGCTGGGCGGACCGTGGTTCGTCACCGGCAAGGTGATCCACGGCGAGAAGCGCGGCCGCGACCTCGGCTACCCCACCGCCAATATCCGCCTCGACAAGCATTGCGGCCTGAAGCACGGCATCTACGCGGTGCGCGTCGGCAACGGCTCGCAACGGTTCGACGGTATCGCAAGCTACGGGCGCCGGCCGACCTTCGACAACGGCGCGCCGCTGCTCGAGGTGTTCCTGTTCGACTTCAAGGGCGATCTGTACGACGCGGTCCTTGATGTCGCATTCATCGGTTTCATTCGCGAAGAGCTGAAATTCGACACCATCGAGGCGTTGATACGCCAGATGGATGACGACAGCGCTAAGGCGCGCGCGCTACTGGCCGCGGCGCCCGACGCGTTCCCGCAGCTCGGAGTGATTGGTTGAACAGGACTGAAAAGCAAAAAATGCTGGCGGGCGAGCTGTATCGCCCCGATGCAGAGCTCGCCGCCGACCATACCGCGGCGGAACACTGGATGGCGCGCTACAACGCTTCGGGCGCATCGTCCGCGGCCGAGTTGCATGCGCTGCTCGGCGAGCGCTTCCGCAAGGTCGGCAGGGATGCCGTGATCCGCCCTCCGTTCTTCTGCGACTACGGCAGCAATATCAGCCTCGGCGACGGCGTGTTCCTCAACTTCAATTGCGTGATCCTCGACGTCGTCGAGGTCGTGATCGGCGATCGGACCCAGATCGGACCCGCGGTGCAGATCTATACCGCCGACCACCCGCGCGATGCCGAAACCCGCCGCGCCGGGCTGGAATTCGGCCGCCCGATCCGGATCGGCAGCGACGTCTGGATCGGCGGGGGTGCCATCATCCTGCCCGGCGTCACGATCGGCGACGGCGCCCTGGTCGGGGCCGGCAGCGTGGTCACACGGAACGTCGCCCCCGGCGCGATCGTGGCAGGAAATCCGGCCCGGGCACGGCCGGCCTGAGCCGCGCCATGCGCGGGCCGCGGGCCACCGGGGGCTTTGCGATTTCCCCGTCCGGCTGCTATGGAAACCCCATGTTTTCGCGGCGCATCATACGGATTAGCTGCCCGGCTTCCGCCTGAGCCTGAAGGCTCGGCGCAAGACCGGGACTTCGCCGTTTCACCCGCGATTGATCGCGTATCCGCGCCCGCACCTGCCAAATCAGAGCTTTCATGTCCGACAAGCCGCAAAAGACCGACGCCCAAAAGACTGACGTTAGGGACTATTCCAAGACCCTTTACCTGCCGCAGACGGAATTCCCGATGCGCGCTGGCCTGCCCCAGCGCGAGCCGGAAATCCTGAAATACTGGAACGAGATCGGCCTCTACGACAAGCTCCGCCAGGCAGCCGAGGGCCGTGCCAAATTCGTGCTGCATGACGGCCCGCCCTACGCCAACGGCAACATCCATATCGGGCACGCGCTGAACAAAATCCTCAAGGACGTCGTGACCAAGAGCCAGCAGATGCTCGGCTTCGACTCCAACTACGTGCCGGGCTGGGACTGTCACGGCCTGCCGATCGAATGGAAGATCGAGGAGGAAAACTACCGCTCCAAGGGCAAGCAGAAGCCGGACTTCCGCGACTCCGCCGCGATGGTTGCGTTCCGCAGGGAATGCCGTGCCTATGCGACGCACTGGATCAACGTGCAGCGCGAGGAGTTCAAGCGGCTCGGCATCATCGGCGACTGGGATCATCCCTACCAGACAATGAGCTATCCGGCCGAAGCCCAGATCGCCCGCGAGCTGATGAAGTTCGCGGCCAACGGCACGCTCTATCGCGGCTCGAAGCCGGTGATGTGGAGCGTGGTCGAGAAGACCGCGCTGGCCGAAGCCGAAGTCGAATACGAGGACCACACCTCCGACATGGTGTGGGTGAAATTCCCGGTCACCTCGCCGGCGCATGGCGCGCTGGCCAATGCCTCGGTCGTGATCTGGACCACCACGCCGTGGACGCTGCCCGGCAACCGCGCCATCTCGTTCTCGCCGAAGATCGCCTATGGCCTCTACAAGGTGACGGATGCGCCGGCGGACAATTGGGCGAAGACCGGCGATCTCCTGATCCTGGCCGACGCGCTTGCCGACGAGGTGTTCAAGCAGGCCCGAGTCACGTCCTATGAGAAGGTCCGCGATATTCCCGGCGACACGCTGGACGCCGTGGAATGCGCGCATCCGTTGAAGGGCTTTGGCGGCGGCTACGAATTCATCGTGCCGCTGCTCGAAGGCGAGCATGTCACCGACGACACCGGCACCGGCTTCGTGCACACCGCGCCGAGCCACGGCCGCGAGGACTTCGACGTCTGGACGGCCAACACCCGCGAGCTCGACGCACGCGGCATCCCGACGACGATCCCCTATACGGTCGACGAGAACGGCGCCTACACGGCGCAGGCGCCGGGCTTCACCGGCAAACGCGTGCTCAACGACAAGGGCGAGAAGGGCGACGCCAACGAGGCCGTGATCAAGGCGCTGATCGAGGCCGGCAAGCTGCTCGCGCGCGGCCGCCTCAAGCACCAGTATCCGCACTCCTGGCGCTCCAAGAAGCCGGTGATCTTCCGCAACACGCCGCAATGGTTCATCGCGATGGACAAGCCCATCGCCGAGAACGGCCATGCGAAGAAGGGCGACACGCTGCGCGCCCGCGCGCTGCACGCGATCTCGGTCACGCAATGGGTGCCGCCGGCCGGCGAGAACCGCATCAACGGCATGATCGCCAACCGTCCCGACTGGGTGATCTCGCGGCAGCGCGCCTGGGGCGTGCCGATCGCCGTGTTCGTGCGCGAGAACAACGACGGCTCGGCCGAGATCCTGCAGGACGAGGTCGTCAACCAGCGCATCACCGAGGCGTTCATGGAGGAAGGCGCCGACGCCTGGTACATGGACGGCGCCCGCGAGCGTTTCCTCGGGTCACGCGCGTCCGAGAACTGGAAGAAGGTCGACGACATCTGCGACGTCTGGTTCGATTCCGGCTCCACGCACGCCTTCGTGCTGGAAGACCGCCAGAACTTCCCGCAGCTCGGCAACATCGTCCGCAAGGTCGATGGCGGCAACGACACCGTGATGTATCTCGAAGGCAGCGACCAGCATCGCGGCTGGTTCCACTCGTCGCTGCTGGAAAGCGCCGGCACGCGCGGACGCGCGCCGTATGACATCGTGCTGACCCACGGCTTCACGCTCGACGAGAACGGCCGCAAGATGTCGAAGTCGCTCGGCAACACGGTCGAGCCGCAGAAGGTGATCAAGGATTCCGGCGCGGATATCCTGCGCCTTTGGGTGTGCGCCACCGACTATGCCGACGACCAGCGCATCGGCCCGGAGATCCTCAAGAACACTATCGAGACCTATCGCAAGCTGCGCAACTCGATCCGCTGGATGCTCGGCACGCTGCATCATTTCAAGCCGAGCGAGAAAGTCGCCTTTGCCGAGATGCCCGAGCTCGAGCGGCTGATGCTGCACGAGCTCGCCGGCCACGCCGAGACCATCCGCAAGGCCTATGCCGACTTCGACTACAAGACCGTGGTCGCAAGCCTCGCGGCGTTCATGAACTCCGAGCTGTCGGCGTTCTACTTCGACATCCGCAAGGACACGCTGTATTGCGATCCGCCGTCCTCGGTGGCGCGCAAGGCGGCGCTGACCACGATCGATCTGCTCTGCGACGCGATACTGAAATGGCTGGCGCCGATCCTCAGCTTCACCACCGACGAGGCCTGGCGGATGTATCGGCCGAACGCCGAGCCTTCGGTGCATCTCACGTTGTTCCCCGAAGGTCTCGAGCAGTTCCGCGACGACGCGCTTGCCGCGAAGTGGGAGACGATCCGCAACGTTCGCCGCGTCGTCACCGGTGCGCTCGAACTCGAACGCGCCGCCAAGCGCATCGGCTCCTCGCTCGAGGCATCGCCGGTGATCTACGTCGCCGACCGGCAGATGCTGGCCACATTGTTCGACATCGATCTCGCCGAGGTCTGCATCACCTCGAACTACGAGGTGCGCGAGGGCGAGGCGCCGGCGAACGCCTTTCGCCTGGATACCGTGCCTGGCGTTGCGGTCGTGGTCGAGAAGGCGGTCGGCACCAAATGCGCCCGTTCGTGGAAGATCCTGCCGACAGTGGGCGAGGACGGCGAATATCCCGACGTCTCGCCGCGCGATGCGCAAGCGCTGCGCGAATGGAAGGCGCTGGGGGGCATCTCCTAATTGTCCGTCGTCCCGGCGAAAGCCGGGACCCATAACCACTGCTGTCTCGAATGGACGAAGGTTGATGACCCCGAGTCATTCAAACAATACCCGGCACGGCGTATGGGTCCCGGCCTTCGCCGGGACGACGCCATTGGCGGCAAGCCGATGACCCCTCCCCTCCGCACCGGCGTGATCACGGCGATCATCACCCTGATCGCCGACCAGGCCTCCAAGCTCTGGCTGCTCCACGTCCTCGACATCGCGCACCACGCCCCGGTGACCGTGACGCCGTTCTTCGACCTGGTGCTCGCCTGGAATCCCGGGATCAGTTTCGGCTGGTTCCAGAGCGAGACCCCGGCGGCCCAGATCCTGCTGATGGTGATCAAGGCCGCGGCCGTGATCGCGCTGGCGATCTGGATGGCGCGGTCGCGGACCTGGCTCGCGACGGTGTCGCTCGGCCTGATCATCGGCGGTGCCATCGGGAACGGCATCGACCGCTTCGCCTACGGCGCGGTGGTCGATTTTGCCCTGCTTCATGCCGAGATCGGGGGAAAAACCTTCAATTGGTACATCTTCAACCTTGCCGATGTAGCCATCGTTGCTGGCGTGGCAGCCCTATTGTATGATTCTGTGGTGGGGACCCCCGCCGTAAAAGCGCCCTGATCCCGGCCGATACGAGCCGGTCAGCGGTCGACACCTGTGTCAAGCGGAACTGTGCCTAAGCCAGTGATCGCTTTGGCGAATTTTGAGATGGGAATGGCGCGATGCGCAACACCAAAGCCCGCGGTTACCTGATCGAGACGTCCCGGCTGCCGCTGATGCGCGGCCTGCGCCTGGCATTCGTCGCAGCCGGGATCGGCCTTGTCATGACGGCCGGCCCAGTGCGCGCCGGCGACGATGAGGATGACGGCGACGACGGCCTGACCTTCGAAGAGCGGATCGTCGACAATCTGATGACCGGGCTCGGCGCCAAGAGCGCGGCCAGCAAGGGCATCGACTACCGCGAGCGCTCGCCGCTGGTGGTGCCGCCGAAGCTGGATTTGCCCCCGCCGGCATCGACCGCCCAGGTCAACGCGCCGAACTGGCCGAAGGACCCCGATATCGCCGCGCGCAAGGCTGCGATCGCGGCGCGCAAGAAGGAAGTCAAGAAGGAGCCGTGGCAGTCGGCGGTGGCGTTGACGCCGGCCGAGATCGAGGCCGGCCGCAAGCAGCAGACGGCCACCGATGGCCGCAAGGAGCCGCTGGAGCCCGGCGTGAGCACCAATCCATCGCTGATGCCGAGCCAGCTCGGTTACACCGGCGGCCTGCTCGGCATGTTCAAGGGAAACAGCAGCGAGTCCAAGCCGTTCAAGGGCGAGCCGACGCGCGATTCCCTGACCGAGCCGCCTCCGGGCTACCAGACGCCGTCCGCTGGCTATGCCTACGGCACCGGCCCGCAGGCGCCGATGGCGAAGGAAGGCCAGTACGACGTCATGACCGGAAAACCGGTGCAGTGACGCTTGGCCTCCGCGGGCGAAGGCTGACATGAGCAAAGCTTAATGCGGGGCGGCGGGTGTCTCTCCGCTTCGTGACCATGGGCACGGCAACGACCGTGTACGATGGCTTGCTTTCGCGCCCCGGCTGTGTGTCCGGGCTTTCATAAGGACCATGATGCGCTCTCGCCGATCGATCGCCCTGTTCGCTGCCGCATTTGTTTCCACCATCCCGCTGCCGGGTGCCAGCCTCCGCGCCCAGACCACCGTCACCTCGGAACGCCCCGCCAGTTTCACGCTCGATAACGGCCTGCAGGTCGTGGTGATCCCCGACCACCGCACGCCGGTGGTCACGCAGATGATCTGGTACAAGGTCGGCTCGGCCGACGAGACGCCCGGCAAATCGGGCCTCGCGCATTTCCTCGAGCATCTGATGTTCAAGGGCACCGCCAAGCATCCGGCGGGCGAGTTCTCGCAGACCGTGCTGCGCGTCGGCGGCAATGAGAACGCATTCACCTCGGTCGACTACACCGGCTACTTCCAGCGCGTGCCGCGCGAGCAGCTGCCGACCATGATGGAGTTCGAGGCCGACCGCATGACCGGCCTGATCCTCAAGGACGAGAACGTGCTGCCCGAGCGCGATGTCGTCCTCGAGGAGTTCAACATGCGGGTTGCCAACAACCCGGATGCAAGGCTGGCCGAGCAGATCATGGCCGCGCTCTATCTCAACCATCCCTATGGCCGGCCGGTGATCGGCTGGCACCAGGAGATCGAGAAGCTCGACCGCGAGGATGCGCTCGCCTTCTACCGTCGCTTCTACGCGCCGAACAACGCGATCCTGGTCATCGCCGGCGACGTCGACGTCAAGGATGTCCGCCCGCTGGTCGAGAAGAATTTCGGCCCGATCCCGGCGCAGCATGCGATCCCCGAGAAGCGGGTCCGGCCGCAGGAGCCGACGCCTGCCGCGCCGCGCACCGTGACGCTGTCGGATCCGCGCGTCGAACAGCCGAGCCTGCGCCGCTATTACCTGGTGCCGTCGGCGACGACGGCGGCGGCGGGCGAGAGCCAGGCGCTCGATGTGCTCGCACAGTTGATGGGCGGCGGCGCCAACTCCTATCTCTATCGCTCGCTGGTGATCGACAAGGGCCTCGCGATCTCGGCCGGTGCCGGCTACCAGGGCACCTCGCTCGATCCGTCGCAATTCTCGATCTCGGTGACGCCGAAACCCGGCGTCGAGTTCGCGCAGATCGAGGACGCGATCGACAAGGTGATCGCCGACCTCGCGCAGAACCCGGCGCGCGCCGAGGATCTCGAACGGGTCAAGACCCAGCTCATCGCGGAGGCGATCTACGCCCAGGACAACCAGGCGACACTGGCACGCTGGTATGGCGGCGCGCTGACCACCGGGCTCAGCATCGAGGATATCCGCAGCTGGCCGGATCGCATTCGCGCCGTCACCGCCGAGCAGGTGCGCACTGCCGCCGCCAGCTGGCTCGACAAGAAGCGGTCGGTGACCGGCTATCTGATCAAGGATACTGCGCCGAAACGCGAGGAGAAGCGCTCGTGATCTATTCCCTCACCCGCCGTGCGGCGCTGATCGGCGGCGCCTGCGCCGCGCTGCTGACGCTGACGTCGGCGCCCTCGCAGGCCGCGGCCAAGATCCAGCGGCTGGTATCGCCCGGCGGCATCGAGGCGTGGTTCGTGCAGGACGCGACCGTGCCGCTGATCGCAATGGAATATTCCTTCGGCGGCGGCGCCAGCCAGGATCCGCCCGGCAAGCCCGGCGTCGGCAATCTGGTCGCCGACCTGCTCGACGAGGGCTCCGGCGATCTCGATTCCAAGACCTATCATGAGCGGCTCGAGCGCCGCGCCATCGAGCTCGGCTTCCAGTCGAACCGCGATCAATTCCGCGGCTCACTGCGCATGCTCAAGGACAACAAGGACGAAGCCTACGACCTGTTGCGGATGGCGCTGACCTCGCCGCACTTCGAGCCGAAGGACGTCGAACGCATACGCGCCCAGGTGATCGCCAATCTGCGCCGCGAATCGACCAATCCGTCCTCGCTCGCCGGCCGCAAATTCCTCGAGCTCGCATTCGGCGATCATCCCTATGCCAGAACGGCCACCGGCACGCTCGACAGCGTGCCGACCATCCAGATCCCGGATCTCAAAGACTACACCCGCCGCATCATCGCCAAGGATACGCTGCGCGTTGCCGTGGTCGGTGACGTCGATCCCGACACGCTCGGCAAGCTGCTGGACAAGACCTTTGGCGACCTGCCGGCGAAGGCCGAATTGACGCCCGTCCCCGACGTCGTGGCGACCAGGCCGCCGCAGCGCGCCTTCGTCCCGCTCGACGTGCCGCAGACCGTCGTCACCTTCGGCGGCCCCGGCATCGCCAGGCACGATCCCGACTTCATGGCGGCCTATGTGGTGAACCACATTCTCGGCGGCGGCGGACTGTCGTCGCGGCTCTACAAGGAAGTGCGCGAGAAGCGCGGGCTGGCCTACTCGATCTATGAAGCGCTGGTCTGGATGGATCACTCCGCGCTGTTCATCGGCAACACCGGCACCCGCGCCGACCGCGCCGGCGAGACCGTCGATGCGATCGAAGCGGAAGTCCGCCGCATCGCCGAGGAAGGTCCGACGCAGCAGGAGCTCGACGAGGCGAAGTCCTACCTGAAGGGCTCGCAGATGCTGGCGCTCGACACCTCCTCCAAGCTCGCGCAGGCGATGCTGCAATACCAGCTCGACAAGCTGCCGATCGATTACATCGAGAAGCGCAACGCCATCGTCGACGCGGTGACGCTCGACGATGCCAAGCGGGTCGCCAAGCGGCTCTGGGGCAACGGCCTGCTCACCGCAATCGTCGGCCGCGCCCCGCAAGCCGCGGCGCAGCCGGTGTCGGCGCCGCCGAAGGCCAACTGACGCGTTTCGGCGGGCGTCCGCCGCTTGACACGCACCACCGCTGCGGCCACCCCTCTCCCCACCCTCCCCCGCAAGGCAGGGCAATCGCATGTGGCGTTTGAGGTAATCGGAGTTCCCACAAACTCGTCATGCCCGGGCTTGTCCCGGCCATGACGGCGCGGAAGAATCGGTTCATTCCATATGCGATTGCCCTGCCCCGCAAGGGGGGAGGGAGCCGGAGAGGCGTGCTCACCTCACAGCGAGTCACCGCAAACACTACCGCTCATTCTCGGGCCGTCAGGGACGTATAGGCGGTAGGGCTCCCTCCCCCCTTGCGGGGGAGGGTGGGGAGAGGGGTAAGCCACGCGCGGCGCTCTCAGACGTACCCAACGCTGCATCTACGCAGCTGAAGCACGCCCGGCGCAAACCCGCTATCCTGCAGCCGGCCGATTCTTCCCTCCACGGGTGATGTCATGCTGCGGGTGTCCCGCGACCTTACGATCGACGAGAACGACATTGAGATCGTCTTTGTCCGCGCCTCCGGTCCGGGCGGGCAGAATGTCAACAAGGTCTCGACCGCAGCGCAGCTTCGCTTCGATACCAACAAGATTGCGTTGCCGGCGGACGCCGCGCAGCGGCTGGCGCGGCTCGCCGGCAGCCGCATGACCAAGGACGGCGTGATCGTGATCCACGCTTTCCGCTTTCGCACCCAGGAACGCAATCGCGCTGATGCGATCGAGCGGCTGCTCGAGATGTTGAAGGAGGCGATGGTGCGGCCGACCCCGCGGCGGCCGACCAAGCCGACGCTCGGCTCCAAGCAGCGCCGGCTCGAGGGCAAGAAGCGCCGCAGCGACATCAAGGCGGGACGCGGCGCGCGCCGTTTCGACGACTAGGGAACGTCGACGTTTAGGGAACGCCGGACGCAGCGCACGCGGCGCTGCATCCGGGATCCGGTCAGCGTAACCAGACGCGTTTTCGCGCGAAGCGGATGCCGGTTCGCGCGAAGGAACGCGTCAGAACAAGAAGCTTGAGCTTCGGTTCTGACTGATCAGAACCGCGAAGGCTCTCGTACTTCAGTACTTCTTGGTTGCAGGCGCCATCTCGGAACCGCCCGACTTCGGTGCCGTGCGTCCGCTGCCGACCGTTCCCTTGCTGCCCGACTTGGCGGTGGCACCACTCTTCTGCGTCGGCGCGCCTGGTTGCGCCGCCATTTCCTCATCGCCGCTGCCGGACATGCCGCCGCCCTGCTGCATGGTACCTCTGCCCTGTGCACCGCCGCGAAGCTGGGTATCCGGTGCAGTCGTCCCCTGTGCCAGGACCGGGCCGGCCATCGCGGCCGAGATGGCAAGGGCGAGCACGCTGGTTTTTGCAAACGTCATCCATTTCTCCTGGGATTTTAATTGACGATGGAGGAGCGGCGCAGGCATGCGCCGTTTGCAGCGCCGACCCTGAACCCCATCGCGCGAGACTGCATTTTCCGCAAACGGCGCACGCGAGATGCAAGCTGCGTCGTGTGGTGATCGTGCAGGGATTTCGCGGTCATTTTGCGAAATTGTCGTCCGCATATGCGGCAACCACCGGTTCCGCGCCAGATCATCGCCCAGCTTTGTTCTGCTGTGAAACAGCCCGCTACTACCAACGGCGGATTTCAGCCTCCTACAGTCACGGCACAGAGGCGGTGGTGTAGATGACAAAGCTGCGCGCAAGGTGGACGTTGGGGCTGGGATTTTGCAGCGCAATGCTTGCAGTGCAAATGGCCGCCGCGCAGATGCCCTTGCCCGCCGCCAAGCCGCCCGATGGGGCGACGCTGTTCAAGCAGCAATGCGCGACCTGCCACACCACCAACATGTCGGATGCCGTCCGGCAGGGACCGTCGCTCTACAGGATCGTCGGCCGCCACGCCGGCAAGGCCGACGGATTCAAATATTCCGCGGGCTTCAGCAAGGCCGATTTCGTCTGGGACGACGCCAGGCTCGATGCCTGGCTGAGCAATCCGCAGGAGGTGATCCCGGGCGCCGTGATGGCCTACCGGCAGGCCAAGCCGGAAACCCGCGCCATGATCATCGCCTATCTGAAGGAGCTGAACTGAATGGCGAAACCCGTGCATTCGATGATCCGCGTGCTCGACGAAGCAAAGGCGCTCGACTTCTACCGGCGCGCATTCGGCCTCGAGATCGCCGACAATCTGAGATTTCCCGATTTCGCGCTGATCTATCTGCGCCATCCCTCCTCGCCCTTCGAGGTCGAGCTCACGGTCAATTTCGATCGCAAGGAGCCCTACACGCTCGGCGACGGCTACGGCCATCTCGCCGTCATCGTCGATGACGTCGATGCCGAGCACGCGCGCTTCGAAAAGGAGAAACTGTCGCCCGGGCCGCTGCGCGACTTCAAGCATGACGGCAAGACGCTGGCGCGCTTCTTCTTCGTCTCCGATCCCGACGGCTACAAGATCGAGGTGATCCAGCGCGGCGGGCGCTTCGGCTAGAGCATGATCCGGAAAAGTGGAGGCCGGTTTTCCGACAGGATCATGCTCAAGCAAAAAGAGCATGCTCAGACAACAAGGCAATTGCACAAATAAAAATTGACGGAGGAACCCATGAGAGAAATCGATCGACGCAGCAAATATGACCGGCGTGTCTTTCTCAAAGGCGCGGCCGTTACCGCACCCGCAGTCGCGATTGCGACCTCGACGGGGCTCGGCATCACCGATGCATGGGCTGAAGGCGCCACGACGCTGACGCCGGCCACGATGAAGACGCTGCTGAAGATGGCGCGCGACATCTATCCGCACGATTTCCTCGGCGACAGCTACTACATCGCAGCGGTCAAGCCGTGGGATGAGAAGGCCGCGAAGGATCCCGCGGTCAAGTCGCTGATCAATGACGGCGTCACGAGGCTCGATCAGGCGGCCAACGACCGCCACAAGATGCCTTATGTCCAGGTCGCCTGGGAAAACGACCGCGTCGCGCTGCTGCAACAGATCGAGCAAAGCGCGTTCTTCCAGAAGATCCGCGGCGACCTCATCGTCTCCATCTACAACAACAAGGAGGCGTGGCCGCGGTTCGGCTATGAGGGCTCCTCCGCCGAGCATGGCGGCTACATCAAGCGCGGCTTTGCCGATATCGACTGGCTGCCGAAGGTCTGAACGGGTCGGGAGGAAACAATGGCAAAATTCGATCTGAATGACAGCGGCGTTGTGGTGATCGTCGGCTCCGGTGCCGGCGGCGGAACGCTCGGCAATGAACTGGCGCAGAAGGGCGTCAAGGTCGTGATCCTGGAAGCCGGCCCGCGCATCGAGAACCAGGACTTCATCAACGATGAATGGGACAGTTTTACCCAGCTGGCCTGGTCCGACGCGCGCTCGACCTCGGGCAGCTGGCGCGTCCATCAGGACTTTCCGGGCCTGCCGGCCTGGATCGTGAAGGCGGTCGGCGGCTCGACCACGCACTGGGCCGGCGCCTCGCTGCGCTTCGACGAGCACGAGTTCAAGATCAAATCGGCCTATGGCGGCATTCCCGGCGCCAACCTGATCGACTGGCCGATCACGCTCGCCGAGATGGAGCCGTGGTACGCCAAGGCCGAGGACAAGATGGGCGTCACCCGCACCAACGGCATCCCCGGACTGCCCGGCAACAACAATTTCAAGGTGATGGAAGCCGGCGCGAAGAAACTCGGCTACAAGGAAGTGCACACCGGGCGGATGGCGATCAACAGCGAGCCGCGCGACGGCCGCGGCTCCTGCCAGCAGATCGGCTTCTGCTTCCAGGGCTGCAAGTCGGGCGCCAAATGGTCGACGCTCTACACCGAGATCCCGAAGGGCGAAGCCACCGGTAATCTCGAAGTGCGCCCCGGCAGCATGGTGATCAAGATCGAGCACGACCAGTCCGGCAAGGTCACCGGCGTGGTCTATGCCGATGCGACCGGCGCGATGCAGCGCCAGAAGGCCCGCGTCGTCGCGGTCGCCGGCAACTCGATCGAGAGCCCGCGACTGCTGCTCAACAGCGCCTCCAGCATGTTCCCGGACGGGCTCGCCAATTCATCCGGCCAGGTCGGCCGCAACTACATGCGGCACATGACCGGCAGCGTGTATGCGAGCTTCGAGAAATCGGTGCACATGTATCGCGGCACCACGATGGCCGGCATCATCCGCGACGAGGCCAAGAACGATCCGAAGCGCGGCTTCGTCGGCGGCTACGAGATGGAGACGCTGTCGCTCGGCCTGCCGTTCATGGCCGCGTTCCTCAATCCCGGCGCCTGGGGCCGCAGCTTCACCAGCGCGATCGAGGGCTATCCGCGGATGGCCGGCATGTGGCTGGTCGGCGAAGACATGCCGCAGGAGACCAACCGCATCACGCTGGATCCGAAGATCAAGGACAAGTTCGGCATGCCGGTCGCCAGCGTGCATTTCGACGATCATCCGAACGACGTCGCGATGCGCGATCACGCCTACAAGCAGGGCTCCGCGGTCTATGAGGCGGTCGGCGCCACCGTCACCTATCCGACGCCGCCCTATCCCTCGACCCACAACATGGGCACCAACCGGATGAGCGAGAAGCCGCGCGACGGCGTGGTCAACAAGTTCGGCCAGACCCACGACATCAAGAACCTGTTCGTCTCCGACGGCAGCCAGTTCACGAGCGGTGCTGCCTGCAACCCGACGCTGACGATCGTGTCGCTGGCGATCCGCCAAGCCGACCACATCGCCGGCGCGATGCAGCGCAAGGAGATTTAGCGAGGAGATCCAGCAAGAAAATACAATTCCCCTCTCACTGAAGCGGCCTTGCCCAACTGGACAAGGCCGCTTTTCTCTTTGCGCGATGGATTGCGGCTGACGCTATTCCGCCGCGTCCATGATCGCCGCCGGCGCGCGATAGTCGGGAACGACCGCCGGCGCATTCGCCTTGGCGCGGTAGATCAGGCAGGAGCAGCGCAGCAGCGACGCGAAATTGTTCACCTCGCCGTGATGATCGAGCACCTCGTTGTGCAGGGTGGTGAGGAACTTGGCCAGCGTCATGCCTTCCTTGGCCGCGATCTCCTCCAGCGTATCCCAGAACGACATTTCCAGCCGGATCGAGGTGCAATGGCCGTCGATCCGCAACGATCGGGTCTGCGATTCATAGTCGCGTTGCGGCTGATGCGCGAAAAGATGGCACATGGCGTTCCTCCGGCGAGAACTTATAATTTTTCTAAACGATATACCTGTGCGCGCGGCCCCACAATCGGGACGTAGGGCGTAACGCGCCGGCCGCCGAAGCCAAGCGTCTTCAAGGCGATAGGCCGGACTCATCCCCAACCCGCATCCGGTCGCCATATCGGTCCCATGCATTTGCCGGCGCGGCGACTTATAGTAACGGCCAGTCTCGAATCGCTCTCCGAACGTCCAATCCATGCCCGTCCGCCAGCTTCCCGAACAGCTCGTCAACCGCATCGCCGCCGGCGAAGTGGTGGAACGCCCCGCGAGCGTGGTCAAGGAACTGGTCGAGAACGCGATCGACGCCGGCGCCAGCCGCATCGACGTTTTCACCGATGGCGGCGGGCGGCGCCGGATCGGCATCACCGACGATGGCGGCGGCATGACCCGCGCGGACCTCGCGCTTGCGGTCGACCGTCACGCCACCTCCAAGCTCGACGACGAAGACCTGCTCCGCATCCGCACGCTCGGCTTCCGCGGCGAGGCGCTGCCCTCGATCGGCGCGGTCGCAAAGCTCGGCATCACCACGCGCCATGCCAGCGAGCCGCATGCCTGGTCGCTGTCGGTCGAAGGCGGCGAGAAGTCCGAGGTCATGCCGGCCGCGCTCGGCCAGGGCACCCGCGTCGAGGTCAACGACCTCTTCTACGCCACGCCGGCGCGGCTGAAATTCCTCAAGACCGACCGTACCGAGGCGGAGGCGATCCGCGAGGTGGTGCGGCGGCTCGGCATGGCGCGCCCGGACATCGCCTTCACGCTGGCCGGCGAAGAGCGCGCGCCGGTCACCTGGGCCGCGGCGCTGCCCGGCGCCGCCGGCCGGCTGACCCGGCTCGGCGATATCCTGGGTGCGGATTTTCGCGCCAGTGCGATCGAGGTGCGTGCCGAGCGCGAGGGCGTCGTGGTCGAGGGCTTTGCCGCCGCGCCGTCGCTGACCCGCGCCAATGCGCTCGGGCAATATCTGTTCGTCAACGGCCGCCCGGTGCGCGACAAGCTGATCCTCGGCGCGGTGCGCGCGGCCTATTCGGACTACCTGCCGCGCGACCGCCATCCTGTCGTGGCGCTGTTCGTGACCTGCGACCCGCAAGAAGTCGATGCCAATGTGCATCCGGCCAAGACCGAGGTGCGTTTCCGCAATGCCGGCCTGGTGCGCGCGCTGATCGTGCACGCCTTGAAGGAAGGCCTTGCGCGCGAAGGCAGGCGCACCGCGGCCAACACCGCCGATGGCACGGCGCTCTCGGCCTTTCGGCCGGCCTTCACGCCGCCGCGACCGGGCAATTGGGACTGGCGCGGCTCGCCGTCCTATCCGACTGGTCCGATGCGCGCGTTCGACGGCGCGGCGGCGCCCGCCTTCGCGGAGCCGGGACAGGCCGCCTTCGACGTCGGCGCGCCGACCGCCGATGTGCGCTTCGAGGCCGCGCCCGACCTGCTCGACCGGCCGCTCGGCGCCGCGCGCACCCAGATCCACGAGACCTACATCGTCTCGCAGACCCGCGACGGCCTCATCGTGGTCGACCAGCACGCGGCCCATGAGCGCATCGTCTATGAGAAGCTGAAGGCCTCGCTGGCGAAGAACGGCGTGCAGCGGCAGATCCTCTTGATCCCAGAGATCGTCGAGCTCGATGAGGCGACCGTCGAGAAGCTGCTCGACCGCGCCGAGGAGCTGGCGTCGTTCGGGCTTGCGATCGAATCCTTCGGTCCCGGCGCGGTCGCGGTGCGCGAGACGCCCTCGCTGCTCGGCAAGGCCAACGCAGCCGGGCTGTTGCGCGACCTCGCCGAGCACATGGCCGAGTGGGACGAGGCGCTGCCGCTGGAGCGCCGGCTGATGCACGTCGCCGCCACCATGGCCTGCCACGGCTCGGTCCGCGCCGGCCGCCGCCTCAAGCCGGAAGAGATGAACGCGCTGCTCCGCGAGATGGAAGACACGCCGAACTCCGGCCAGTGCAATCACGGCCGCCCGACCTATGTCGAATTGAAGCTGAGCGATATCGAGAAGCTGTTCGGGCGGAGGTAGTCTCTATCGCCGTCGTCCCGGGCAAGCGAAGCGCGACCCGGGACCCATAACCACGAATGCATCCGTTGACAACGGCTGGGGCTCCAGCGCGCTTCCACAATGCACATTCGTGGTTGTGGGTCCCTGCTTTCGCACTAGGTGGTGTGGACACTTACCGCAGCCAGAGAATGATGGCTGCGAGGGTGACGACCGCCCGATAATTTCGAGCGGTCTTTTCGAAGCGGGTTGCGACACGGCGGAATTGCTTGAGCTTTGAGAAGCAGCATTCCACGAGATGGCGCTGGGCATAGAGATGCTTGTCGAGCGGATATTTGAGCGCGCGTGACGGGTTGTTGGGGATGACGGCAAGCGCGCCTTTGGCAGCGATGGCTTGGCGCAAGTGATCGGCGTCATAGGCCGTATCGCCCATGACGACCTCGGCAGGCAATCCCTCGATCAACGCGGCGGCTTGCGGTGCATCGCCCTTCTGGCCTGCGGTGAGGGTGAACCGCACGGGGCATCCCAACCCCCGAACGGCCAGATGGATCTTCGTGCTCAGACCACCGCGCGAGCGGCCGAGCGCCTGATCTTCAGACCCCCTTTTTTGGCCCCGGCAGCGTGCTGGTGGGCGCGGACGATGGTGGAATCGACGATCAGATATTCGAAGTCCGGATCATCAGACATCGCCTCAAAAATCCGCCACCAGACGCCTTTGGCACTCCATCGACTGAAGCGCCGGAACACGCTGTTCCAATCTCCGAACGCTTCCGGAAGATCACGCCAGGGAGAGCCCGTACGCACGATCCACAGCACCCCTTCCACGAACATCCGATTGTCGCGGCCGGTCGAACCCTTCTGGTCCGGCCGGCCTATGATCAACGGCGCCATCCGCTCCCACGCCGCGTCGTTCAAAACCAAACGATCCATCACGCCCAAGACTGCCTCCCCAAAAGCAGTCTTGAATCTGATTTGGTCCTAAAAGGGAATCCTTAGAGTCCACACCACCTAGAGCATGCACGTATTTGGTGCGGCGGATTGACTCGGGATGGAGACAGGGGATTCCAGAATCGGCGATCCGTGTGATTTCTATTGCGACGCTCCAGGTTGGACGGGGGTGTCGGGTGTTGTTACGAATTGACTGGACGTTAGGACGGTTCGGGGATCGTCGTCTCGATAAAGGGGGGCGGCGCTCGTCGAACGCATGGTTGCGGGCAAGACGGTCTGCCTGCGGCGGCTTTCCAGGGGTGATCGTGCGCTGGAGGTGCGGTTCAACCGCTTTCTCGGCCACGACAAGGTGACGGCGGAGCGGATCATCGAAAGCTGGGGCGACAGCACGGTTGCCGCGGTAGAGGGCCGCCATGTGCTGGCGATCCAGGACACCAGCGAGATCCACTTCAACACCACGCCGCAACGCCGGCGCGGGCTCGGCGAAATCGGCAAGGGCAATAACCACGGCGTGCTGCTGCATCCGCTGCTGGCCGTGGATGCCGACGATGGCAGCTGTCTTGGACTTTTGAGTGGGCAGGTATGGACGCGCCAGGGGCGTCGCACCACGACGCATGACGCACGTGACTTGTCTGACAAGGAATCGCAACGCTGGATATCCACCGCCATTGCGGCCAAGCCGCTGCTCACCGCTGCCGGAACGGTGACGGTCCTCGGTGATCGCGAGAGCGATATCTTTGCCCTTTATGCCAGCTCGGCCGAGCAGCACTTCCATGTCATCGCGCGCAGCATGCATGATCGCAAGCTTGCCGACCGCACCGGCCTGTATGAGGCCACCGACGCCATGCCTGTGGTGGATCGGAGGGCGATCCAACTGCCTGCGCGCGCGGCGCGACCGGCACGTCAGGCCCATCTCGAACTCCGCTTTGGCGCAATCGAGCTTGCCCGCCCGCAGAGCAAGTTCCTGCGCCATTTGCCGAAAAGCTTGCCGCTGGCGGTGGTCGACGTGTGCGAGATCAATGCCGGGCCCGGCGCAGAGCCGCTGCACTGGCGTCTGATCACCTCTCACGAGATCGCCACCGTCGACGACGCCTGGCGTATCGTCGAATGGTACAAGCAGCGCTGGATCATCGAGCAGTTCTTCCGCGTCCTGAAGACGCAAGGCCTCAAGCTCGAAGACAGCCAGATCGGAACCGCCGATCGTCTCCTCAAACTGGTCGCTATCGCCGCCAAGGCAGCCGTCATCACCATCCAGCTTCTGCAAGCGCGCGATGGCGGTCAGCAGCCCATTCGCGTTGCCTTCAACGACAACGAGATCAACGCGCTTGCCGCCCTCAACCGGCAACTCGAGGCCAGGAGCAAGCGACTGAAAAACCCACATCCGCCCGACAGCCTCACCTGGGCAGCCTGGATCATCGGCCGCCTTGGCGGTTGGGACGGCTACCCGTCGTCTAAACCTCCAGGCCCCATCACCTTCAAAAATGGCCTCGAATACTTCCTGGCCGTCGCAGCAGGATGGAGCCTCAGAGATATGTGCATGCCCTAGTGCTTTCGCAGGGACGACACATTAGATTGCGGTGACAGCTCGCAAGAACACGAACTCGGTGTCGTCATAGGCCCGCCGCTCGAGCTCCTCGAAGCCCTCGGGCGCCGCGAACGCCGCGGCCTTTGCCTCTTCCACCACGAGCAGCGCGCCCGGCACGAGCCAGCCGCCGTCGCGCAGCGAGGCGAGCGCCTTCTCAGCGAGCCCCTTGCCATAGGGCGGATCGAGAAATACCAGCGAGAACGGCTCGACCGGATGCGCCGGTCCAAGATCGGTGGCATCGCGCCGATAGACCTTGGTCGTTCCGCCGAGGCCGAGCGACTCGACATTGTTGCGCAGCAGCGCCCGCGCCTCGGCGCCATTGTCGACGAACAGCGTGAACCTGGCGCCGCGCGAGACCGCCTCGATGCCAAGTGCACCGGTGCCGGCAAACAGGTCGAGCACGCGCGCGTCCTCAATCGGATTGTCGTAGGCGTGGATCAGAATGTTGAACACGGACTCGCGCAGCCGGTCCGCGGTCGGACGAATCTCGCGGCCCGCAGGCGAAGCGAGATTGCGGCCCTTCAGCCTGCCCCCGACGACGCGCATTGACCGTTACTCGTCGCGCGGCTTGAGGTCGCGCTTGCCGTGATAGCCGCGCTTGGGACGGCGCGGCGGGCCGTAGCCGCTGGCCTCATCCTCATTGCGGGCACGCGCTTCCTCGCTGCCGGTGCGCTGCACCAGCACGCGGCGGCCCTTGCGATCGTTGATGGTTTCGCGCTTGCTGGGCTTCGGCTTCCTGGCGGGCGCATCGTCGCCGTCGGCTGCGTCACGCTGCTCCGGCCGCGTGAAGTCGGCACCCGCGATCTTGGCGATCTTCTCGCCGAGCTGCTCGCGCAGCACCCGCGTCTTGACCTCCTCGACCTTGCCCTCCTCGAGCTCGCCGAGCTGGAACGGGCCGTAGGAAATCCGGATCAGCCGGTTCACCTCGAGCCCGAGATGCGCCATCACGTTGCGCACCTCGCGGTTCTTGCCCTCGCGGATCGCGAACACCACCCACACGTTGGAGCTCTGGTCGCGTTCCAGCGTCGCATCGATCGGCCCGTATTTGACGCCGTCGACCTCGACGCCACCCTTGAGCTGGTCGAGCTGGCCCTGCGTCACCTCGCCATGCGCGCGCACGCGGTAACGGCGCAGCCATCCGGTGTCCGGATGCTCCAGTGTCCGCGCCAGGCCGCCGTCGTTGGTCAGCAGCAACAGGCCTTCGGTGTTGAAATCCAGCCGGCCGATCGAGATCAGCCGCGGCAAGCCCTCGGGCAGATTGTCGAACACGGTCGGCCGCCCCTCGGGATCGGCATGCGTCGTCATCAGCCCGCGCGGCTTGTGATACATGAACAGCCGGGTCCGCTCGCGCGGCGGCAACGGCTTGCCGTCGACCGCCACCACATCGCTGTCGGTGATATCGAGCGCCGGCGAGTTGATCACGCGTCCGTTGACCGTGACCCGGCCCTGGGTGACGATCTCCTCCGCATCGCGGCGCGAGGCAAGACCGGCGCGCGCCAATACCTTCGCAATGCGCTCGCCGGATTTCTTCGGCTTCGGCTCGGGACGTTCGCGGCGGTCGTCGGAGGCGCGTTCGCGATAGGCACCGCGACCGCCGAAGGCCGGGCGCTTCGCAAAGATTCTGCTGTCGTCCTCGTTGTCGCGGCGCGGCCGGTCGGAGAAGCGACCCTCGCTGCGCGGGTGCTCCTGCCAGTCGGTGCGGCCTTCGGGCCGCTCGCGCCGGCGATTGTCGCGGCGATCGCCGGCGTCTTCGTCGCGACTCCAGCGCGGCCGACCGAACTTCGGACGATCACCCTGCTCACGATCGTCGCGGGACCTGGAAAATCGCGGACGGTCGCCGCCACTGCGATCGTCGCGCGACTTGTAGTCCTCGCGGGGCGTGCGATCCCGTTTTTGCCAGGGCTTCTCGTCGCTGCGGTCGCGGCCCTCGAAGTCGCGGTCGCGCTTGAAGCGCGGCCGATCGCCGAAATCGCGGCGCGGCGCATCGCCGTCCTCGCGGCGGCGGAACGGGCGGCCTTCGCCCTTGTCGCGGAACGAGGACTTGTCGCGATCGCCGCGCGAAAACTTGCGGTCGTCGAATTTGCGCTCGGCGCGCTCGCCGCGCGGCGCAAAGGTCCGCTTCTCCCCGTCACGCTCGCCACGCGGCGTGTAGGGACGCTTTTCGCGATCGCCATAGGACCGCTTCTCGCCGAACTTGCGGTCGGATGACCGGCCTTCCGAACGCGCGCCACCGCGCTGCGGACGATCGCCCGCATCAAAGTCCCGGCGCTCGCCGCGCGGTTTGAACGGGCGCTTTCCGCCCCCCTCGCCGCCGCGGTCGTCGCGCTTGAAGTGCGGCCGGTCGCCGTAATCGCGGCGCGGCGCATCGCCGTCCTCGCGGCGGCGGAACGAGCGGCCCTCGCCCTTGTCGCCGAACGAGCGCTTGTCGCGATCACCCTTGCCGCGATCGGGCTTGCCGCCGAAGCTGCGCTTGCCGAACGGCTTGTCCGATCCGCGGGAGCCACTGGGCCGCCCCTTCCCGGGCGCCCCCCGGTCCCGCCGGCCGCGCGGGGAATCGTTGTTTTTGTCGCTGTCGCGGGGCATGAATGTTCTCGCCTGGAGGTTCAATTGGGGCGCAGGGCAACCGGCGATACGCGCGCCATCTGGGCGCGACTGGCGCAAAACCGGCATCCACTTCTGCTGAAGGCGACGCTACTAGCAGGTTTCTTCCGATGATACGAGGCATGTCTGCCCCTTCTTTCATGGATTTGGCGCTAAAAACCGCGGAAAATGCCGGAAAAGCCGGCGAGGTTCCGATCGGATGCGTGATCGTGCGGGGCTACGAGGTGATCGCCACCGCCGGCAACCGCACCCTGACCGACCGCGATCCGACGGCCCATGCGGAAATCCTCGCGATCCGGCAAGCCGCCGAGGCCATCGGCACCGAGCGGCTGGTCGATTGCGACCTCTACGTGACGCTGGAGCCCTGCACCATGTGCGCCGGCGCAATCTCCTTTGCCCGCGTCCGCCGGCTCTATTACGGCGCCGCCGACCCCAAGGGCGGCGCGGTCGAGTCAGGCGTGAGGTTCTTCGCGCAGCCGACCTGCCACCACGTGCCGGAAGTCTATGGCGCGGTCGGCGAGAGCGAGTCCGCGCGCCTGCTGCGCGAGTTCTTCAGGGAGCGACGGTGACGATCGCGTAGCCCGGATGAAGCCAACGGGTCGCGCGTTCCGCGCTCCTCAGGGCGACGGGGATGCAGCGTAATCTCTCCCCTCGTCGTCCCGGCGAAAGCCGGGACGACATCGAGTGTATTGCGTCATCGAGAGTCATACATTCACGGTCTCTTCGGATGACGGGTCGCGCGCCGCATCACCCCGCCAGGAAAAACTCCCGCAGCAGCTTCGCGGTCGCGTCCGGAGCTTCCTCGGGCAGGAAGTGCCCCGACGCCACCGGCGCGCCGCTGACATTGGTGGCCCAGGTCTTCCAGGTGTCGAGCGGTGTCGTTGCCGCGCTGGCAACGCCGGCATCGCCCCACAATGCGAGCATCGGGACCGTGATCTTCCTGCCGGCGTCGACATCGGCCTTGTCGATCTCGTAGTCGGCATAGGCGCCGGCGCGATAGTCCTCGCACATCGCATGGATGCGCGCGGGATCGCGGAATGGCGCAAGGTAGTGCGCGAGCGCGCGCGGATCGATCGCCTCCAGCGTCTTGCTCCTGGTCTGGCTCGCCATCTTCTCCTTGAGGAAGAATTCGCCATTGTTGGAGATCAGCGTCTCCGGCAGCGGATAGGGCTGCGCCAGGAACGCCCAGTGGTAGATCTTCAGCGCCGACAGGCGATTGAGCTTCTGCCAGTAATCATAGGTCGGCGCGATATCGAGCACCGCAAGCTTCGAGAGCCGGCCGGGATGATCGAGCGCGAGGCGGTACGACACCCGGCCGCCGCGGTCGTGACCGGCGAGCGCGAAATGCACATGCCCAAGCTGCTCCATCATTTCGACCATGGTCTTCGCCCAGGCCCGCTTGGTGTAGGGGGTATGGTCCTTGTCGCTGTCGGGCATATCGGACCAGCCATAGCCCGGCAGGTCGGCGATGATCAGCGTGAATGCATCGTCGAGCCTCGGCGCGACCGTGTGCCACATCACGTGCGTCGAGGAGAAGCCGTGCAGCAGCAGCAAGGGCGGGCCCTTGCCGCCGACGCGGGCGAAGATGCGGCCCTGCGAGGTGTTGATCCATTCGGACGCATAGCCGGGAAAAAGATCAGCGAGATCGGGCATCGGTAGCTCCTTCCCTGTCGCGGCCGCGCTGCTTCAAACTTTGTTCGGCGTTGCCGCTGGCTTTGGCGAGGTTTATGCCATCCTCAAGTCCTGCCAACAACAACATGAAACGAGGAAGTGCCATGTCGATCGACTTCGAAATCCCCGCCGAGGCCAAGGCGATCCGCGAGAAGGTTCGCAAATTCGTGCACGACGAGTGCATTCCGGCGGAAAAGGAACTCGACACCAAGCCGCTCGCCGAGGTGCTGGGACCGCTGCGGAAGAAGGCCCGCGCGCAGGGTCTGTGGTGCCCGTTCGTGCCCAAGGAGTATGGCGGTATGGGGCTCGGCCCGCTCGCCAACGCGCTGGTGCAGATGGAGCTCGGCGAAAGCATGCTCGGCGCGCTCTCGATGAACACGCAGGGACCGGACGACGCCTCGATGATGACGATCCTGGTGCACGGCACCGAGTACCAGAAGGAAAAATTCCTCAAGCCCCTGCTGAACGGCGACAAACGCATCTGCTTCTCGATGACGGAAAAGGCCGCCGGCGCCGACGCCACCGGCATGCAGACCACGGCGGTGAAGGACGGCAACGAGAACTACATCCTCAACGGCGAGAAATGGTTCTCCTCGTCGGCGAGCGTCGCCGATCTCGCGCTGGTCATGGCGAAGACCGATCCGAACGCGCCGCGCCACAAGCAGTATTCGACCTTCATCGTCGAGCTGCCCAACCCCGGCTACCGCATCAAGCGCAACGTCGCCAACATGGCGATCGAGGGACCGCATGACGACGTGATCCATGGCGGCCACTCCGAGATCGAGATCAAGGATCTGAAGGTGCCCGCCGACAATCTGCTCGGCGGCGAAGGCAACGGCTTCAACATGGGGCAGCATCGCCTCGCCTATGGCCGGCTGCGCCACGGCATGCACAACGTTGCCAAGGCGCAGCGCGCGCTCGACATGGCGGCAGCCCATGTCACCAAGCGTTCGACCTTCGGCCAGCTGCTGGCCGACCGCCAGGCGGTGCAGTTCATGCTCGCCGACTGCGCGAGCGAGCTCTATATCGGCCGGCTGATGCTGCTGCACATCGCCTACAAGGCCGAGAAGGGCCTCGACATCCGCCAGGAAAACTCGATCGCCAAGATCTTCCACGCCCATATGGTGCACAAGGTGATCGACACCGCGATCCAGCTCCACGGCGCGCTCGGCTTCAGCCAGGATACGCCGCTGGCGAAATGGTACACCCAGGTGCGCTCGCAGCGGCTGGTCGACGGCCCCGACGAGGTGCACAAGTGGAAGATCGGCAAGAACGTCATCAAGGCGTTCCGCGAGCACGGCACCACGGCGTCAGCGGCGGGCGGGGATCTGCTGTAACCGGCGGCAGCGCGCAGCGCCCACAACTCGGTCATTGCCGGGCTTGACCCGGCAATCCATCGCGCAAAGAGATTCTCTCGAAGGTGATGGATGCGCGGGTCAAGCCCGCGCATGACGAGCGGAGATCAGCGGCCGAACCTAGCCGCTCGCCGCAAACAGCTCCCAAGTCCCGGGCAGTCCCTTCAGCTCGAACGCGCCGCGCTCGGCGAATTTCAACCCGGCGCCCGCGACCAGATCGGTCACCACGCGTGACACCAGCACCTCGTTCGAGCCGCATTGCGACATCACGCGCGCCGCGGCGTGTACCGCTATGCCGCCGATATCCGCCCCCCTCACCTCGATCTCGCCGGTGTGCAGGCCTGCTCGCACCGGCAGGCCGATCTGCCGCGCGGCCGAGCCGAACGCCAGCGCACAGCGCACGGCGCGGCCGGGACCGTCGAAGGTCGCCAGAATGCCGTCGCCAGTGCTCTTCACCAGATGGCCGCGATGGCGGCCGACCATCTGCTGCGCGAGTTGATCGTGATCGTCGAGCAGACGTCGCCAACGATGGTCACCCATCGCCGCGGCACTGCGAGTGGAATCCACGATGTCAGTGAACAGCACGGTCGCAAGCACACGGTCGAGCTCGGCATCACCACCATCGCGATGGCCGGTGACGAATTCCTCGACATCGCCGAGCATCGCCTCGGTCTCGCCGACCCAATAGTAGTGATCGCAGCCCGGATATTCCACGTATTTCGCGCCGGGGATCGAGCCCGCGACGGCACGGCCGAGCGCCACGGGAACGCGGGCATCGCCGGTCCGATGCAGGACCAGCGTCGGAGTCTGGAGCATCGGCAGGATCGTCGTGACGTCGATCGCGCGATTGAGAACCAGCAGCGTCCGCAACGCTCCCGGACTGCTCGACAGCCGCTCGAATTTCGCGATCTGCGCGATCACTTCTGCATTCGCTGCCTGGCTCGGCGCGACAGTCTTGACCGTGTCGCCAGAACCCCAGTTCTGCACGATCTCGTCGCAGCGCAGCTGCCACAAATCGTCCGGCAGGCGATCCTTCGAGCGGGCAAAACTGCCAAGCAGAACGAGATGCGAAACGCGGTCCGGGTAGGTCGCTGCAAACAGCACACTCATCGGACAGCCCTCGGAGAAGCCGAACAACACTGCCTTCGTGGAGCCGATGGCGTCCATGATGGCCCGGACGTCGTCCATGCGCTGCTCGAGCGAGGGCGCGCCGGTCATCCGATCCGACAATCCCTGTCCGCGTTTGTCGAAGGTCACGACCCGGGCGAAGCGCGACAGGCGGCGCAGCACGGCGGTGTAGCCGGGCATCTCATGCATGAACTCGATATGCGAGAACAAGCCGGGGACAAGGATGATGTCGACAGGACCGTCGCCCATCACCTGATAGGCGATGCTCGCGTCGGCGCTTTGCGCGTAGTGCGTCTCGGGCAGTCTGAAATCGGTCATTCGAAGGCCCCCGGGCGCGCCATTGTCGCCGCTGCGGCCGGATCGATCAACCCTTCTCCGCCTCCACCGCCTGCCAGGCGATGTCGCGGCGGCAGAATCCGTCCGGCCATTTGATCCGTTCGACAGCCTGATAGGCGCGGTCGCGCGCCTCGGTGACCGTCTTGCCCATCGCGCAGACGTTCAGCACCCGCCCGCCATTGGCGAGGATTGCGCCATCCTTGGCCACCGTGCCGGCGTGGAAGATCTCGACGCCCTCGACCTTGGCGGCGTCATCGAGGCCATCGATCCGCGCGCCCTTGATGTAGTCGCCGGGATAGCCCTTCGCCGCCATCACCACCGTCAGCGCCGGGTCCGGATACCAGCGCAGATCGAAGTTCTTCAGTTGCCCGTCGATGGAAGCGAGCAGCGCCGGCACGATGTCCGACATCATCCGCAGCATCAGCACCTGGCACTCGGGATCGCCGAAGCGGACATTGTATTCGAACAGTTTTGGGCCCTGCGCGGTCAGCATCACGCCGGCATAGAGCACGCCCTTGAACGGCGTGCCGCGGCTCTTCATCCCGGCAACCGTCGGCAGGATGATCCGCGCCATGATCTGGTCGTGCACCTCGCCCGTCACGAACGGCGTCGGCGAATAGGCGCCCATGCCGCCGGTGTTCGGCCCCTTGTCGTGATCGAACACCCGCTTGTGGTCCTGCGCCGAGGCCAGCGGGATCGCGGTCTCGCCGTCGCACAGCGCGAAGAAGCTGATCTCGCGGCCCGAGAGGAATTCCTCGATCACGACCTCGGCGCCGGCCGAGCCGAACGCGCCCTCGAACATCATCGCGATCGCGGCCTCGGCCTCGGGCAGCGTCTGTGCCACCACGACGCCCTTGCCGGCGGCAAGCCCGTCGGCCTTGACCACGATCGGCGCGCCCTGGGCGCGGACATAGGCCACCGCGTCCTTCGCGTTGTCGAAGCGGCGATAGGCGCCGGTCGGAATGTCGAACTCGCTGCAGAGGTCCTTGGTGAAACCCTTGGAGCCCTCGAGCTGGGCGGCCTGCCGGCTCGGCCCGAACGCCTTGATGCCTTCAGCGGCGAGGTCGTCGACGATCCCGGCGGCGAGCGGCGTCTCCGGTCCGACCACCACCAGATCGACCGCATGGCCCCGGCAGAATTCGATCACCGCAGCATGGTCGGCGACATCGAGCGCGACGCATTCGGCTTCGCGCGCGATCCCGGCATTGCCCGGCGCGCACCAGAGTTTCGTCACCAGCGGGGATGCGGCGATCTTCCACGCCAGCGCATGTTCGCGGCCACCGGAACCGAGCAGGAGGATGTTCATCTGTGTCGCCGATCAGAGGGGTTGTAACGCCATTTCGTCCGGTTTAGCACGCTCCCGAACCGCAGCAACACGCGGTTCGATCAGATGTGGATATGTGATTCGACGCCTGAAACGCGGCGCCCGGACCTTGCACACGGGGTCGAAAACCCCGATTCTATAGATCAGATGACCGCTGCTCCGAATCTCGTCAACGCGCCTGAATTCACCGTCTCGGAACTCTCCTCCGCCCTGAAGCGGACGGTGGAGGACCGCTTCGGCCATGTCCGTGTCCGCGGCGAGATTTCCGGTTTTCGCGGCCCGCATTCCTCCGGCCACTGCTATTTCGCGCTGAAGGACGAGAGCGCCAAGATCGAGGCCGTGATCTGGAAGTTCGCCCATGCCCGGATGCGCTTCAAGCCGCAGGAAGGGCTCGAGGTCATCGCCACCGGCAAGCTGACCACCTACCCGAACTCCTCGAAGTACCAGATCGTCATCGATTCGCTGGAGCCGGCCGGCGTCGGCGCGCTGATGGCGCTGATGGAGGAGCGCAAGAAGAAGCTCGCCGCCGAAGGCCTGTTCGACGAGGCCCGCAAGCAGCTTTTGCCCTGGCTGCCCGAGGTGATCGGCGTCGTCACCTCGCCCACCGGCGCCGTGATCCGCGACATCCTGCAACGGCTGGAGGACCGCTTCCCCCGCCGCGTCCTGGTCTGGCCGGTCAAGGTGCAGGGCGACGGCTCGGCCGAACAGGTCGCGGCCGCGATCCGCGGCTTCAACGCGCTGCCGGAGGGCGGCCGGATTCCACGGCCTGATCTGCTCATCGTCGCGCGCGGCGGCGGCTCGCTGGAGGACCTCTGGTCGTTCAACGAGGAGATCGTGGTCCGCGCCGCGGCCGAGAGCCATATCCCGCTGATCTCGGCGGTCGGCCACGAGACCGACATCACGCTGATCGACTTCGTCGCCGACAAGCGCGCGCCGACGCCGACCGCCGCCGCCGAAATGGCGGTGCCGGTGCGCAGCGAGCTGTTCGTCGAGGTCCAGGCGCTCGCCCGCCGCACCATGGTGTGCTGGCAGCGTGCCCAGGAGGCCCGCCGCACCGAGCTGCGCGCCGCGGCGCGGGCGCTGCCGGCGGCGCACGAACTGCTGGCGATCCCGCGGCAGCGGCTCGATCATCTCGCAGCAGGCTTGCCGCGCGGGCTGAAGGCCAACACGCACGCGCATTTCCGCCGCTTTGCCGCCAGCAGTTCGCGCCTCACCATCGGCGTGCTGCGCGGCCAGATCGCGCATGCGCGGCAGCGGCTCACCGCATCCGGCGAGCGCATCACGCTGTCGGCGCGCGCGCTGCTGCATCGCCGCCGCGAGCGCTTCAGCGGGCTCGAGATCCGGCTCAAGGCCTCGAAGCTTGCCAATGCCAAGGCCCAGCGCAACGCCATCGCCCGCGATATCGAGCGCACCCACCGCCTCGCCGAGCGCGCCCGGCGCGCGCTGGTGACGACGATGCAACGGCTCGAGGCACGTGTCGCCCATAGCGGACAACTGCTGTCGGCGCTGTCCTATCGCGGCGTGCTGGCGCGCGGCTTTGCGCTGGTGCGCGATGCGCACGGCCACGCCCTGCACTCCGCGGCAGCGGTCGGCCCGAACGCCGGCCTGTCGATCGAGTTCGCCGATGGCCGCGTCGCCGCCACCGCGAATGCCGATCAGCCCCCGGCAACGGTAGCGCCCGACAGCCAGCCGAAGCCTCAGCCCCGTGAGGCGAAACCGGCGGCGCCGAAGCGCGTCACCAAGCCGGTCGATCAGGGCAGCTTGTTCTGATTTTCTCTGGAGCATGATCTCTCCGGAAAACCGCTGCGCACTTTTCCGGATCATGCTCTAGCGCGACAGCCACTCCGCGACTTGCTTCTGCGCATCCTTGCGCGCGCCGGTATCGGTGCCGATGTGACCGCGCTCGGCGATCTCGGCATCGGAGGTCGCGACCGCGTGCAGCGGCAGGTTGGGTCGGTCGAAGTCGTGGTAGGCCTCGGGATACACCACGATCCGCGCCAGCGCGCTGCGGCCGCGGGCGCCGTCGACCATCTGGTGGCAGGCCGATGACGATGTCACGTCGTCGCGCGCGCCGATCAGGACCAGCGTCGGCACCCGCGCGCTCCAGCCGAGGCCGAACGAGGCGCGGCAATCCGGATAGAACGCGACCGCCGAGCGAAAATCCGGCTCGACGCTGCGCGACCACAACTGCGGCCGCACCGCCCACAGCAGGGCGGCGGCGCCGTTGCCCCAGCCGATCAGGCTGATGCGGCGCTTCGCCACCCATTTCTGCTGCACCAGCCACTGCCGCGCCGCGTTGATGTCGGCGACCCGCGCGCGGCGGGTCTGGACCTGATGCTCCCTGATGCGGCACTGCGGACCGAGCTCGCGCGAGCCGTAGCTGTCCGGCAGCAGCACCGCATGGCCGGTCGTCAGCAATTGCTCGGCCCAGTCGCGATAGCGCGGCAGGACCGGCTCGGAACGGCCGGCGAGACCGCCGCAGCCATGCAGCGCGATCACGGTCGGGAACGGACCGTCGCCATCGGGCCGGTAGAGCTGCGCGTGCAGCGTGACGTTGCCTTCGGGGATCTCGACCTGATGCGGGGCCGGGAGTGGCGCCGCGGCCGCGGCCGGTGCGGCAAGCATGGCGAGGAGCACGAAAACTGGCTTGAGGCGCATCCAATCCGGCCGGCTCGTTATGGCGTCGCAAACACAGCGGACCACGGCCGCAAGGCTACCATGCGCCTCCGCCGCCAAATCATCACAAGTCGGTGGTTTAACGGGCGGACATGACACCCTATCTGTGATAGACGGTTTCATCGACATCCAGATGGCCTCGTTGGAGGCAAGGCGGAGAGCTCAATCGTGCTGAACAAGTTCGGTCCCTCGGGCCATGGCGAAGCGCAGGTGCAATATCTCGACGGCGATTTCCGCGTGATCTCGCCCGGCACCTTTGTGCGCTGTGCCATCACCGACGTCCGGATTCCGCTCGACGAGCTGAAGTATTGGAGCGTCGATCTGCAGGAAGCCTACGCCACCCCGACCGCCGTGCTGCAGCGCCACCATCCCGGCGTCCTCAAGCCGCAGGCCTAGGCTCAAGGCCGGGTTCATTTGGAGAGCCTCCTGTCCCGCGCCCTGAACAGCTGATCGGCCACCAGGCGCCGCAGCGCGTCGCCATCATCGAATTGCAGCGTTACCGCGAACGGCACGATCGCCTGTGCCCAGGCCGGCATCCCGTCCGGACCACGCAACCGCGCGAGATCCTTTTCCGTCGTCACCGGCGTCAGGGCGTCGCCACGCGCGTCGGCAACGAGCGCTTCGATCTCCTCCTTCGTGAAGGCATGATGATCGGCGAAAGCCTTGCTGCGCACGACGTCGACGCCGCTTGCGCGCAACGTGTTGAAGAAGCGCGCGGGATCGCCGATGCCGGCAAAGGCGAGCGCACGCGTTCCGCTCAGCGCCGCCAGCGAAGCCTGGTCCGGCTTCAGATGCGCCGACAGCACCGGCTTGCCGCGGGACGCCAGATCGGCCGCGATGCTTTGCGCCGCGCTCCCCTCGCCGACCACGATCAGCGCGTCGGTCCGTTCCAGCTGCGGCACCAGCGGCGCGCGCAACGGTCCGGCCGGAATCACGCGGCCATTGCCAATGCCGCGCGTGCCGTCGATCACGATCAGGCAGGTGTTCTTGAGCACGCTCGGATTCTGGAAGCCGTCGTCCATCAGGATCACGCTGGCGTCCTGCGCACGCGCCAGCGCCAGGCCTGCGGCGCGGTCGCGCGACACCACGACTGGCAAGCTCGCCGCCATCATCAGCGGCTCGTCGCCGACATCGGCCGCCGTGTGGCTGCCCCGATCGACCTTGACCGGGCCGCCGAGCCTGCCGCCATAGCCGCGGCTCAGCACCACCGGCCGCTCGTCGATTTCGCGCAGCAATTTTGCCAGCGCCAGCACCGTCGGCGTCTTGCCGGCGCCGCCGACATGGTAATTGCCGACGCAGATCACGGGAATGCCGGCATCGACGCCGGATTGCCGCATCCGCCGTGCGGCGACCGCGCCGTAAAGCGCGGCAAGCGGTTGGAGCAGTTGCGATGTCCAAGACGACGGCCGGTGCCAGAAGGCCGGCTCACGCATTGGCGGCTCCCATCTCGAGCCGCAACTGCAACAGATAGGGCTCGAGAGCGGTCACCGTGCGCTCCAGCGCACCACCGAGCTGTTCGACGACGCGCTCGGAGGCCGCCAGCGACGTGTCGCGGGCCGCGGAATCGGCAAGGAACTGGCCGAGCTGCTTGACTAGCGCTTCCCGATCATCGGCGCGGCGCGCGCCGCCGGCGCGATCGAGCGCCTCATAGACATCGGTGAAGTTGAACACGTGCGGGCCGTGCACGATCGCCGCGCCAAGCTTGATCGCCTCGATCGGATTCTGGCCACCATGCGCGACCAGCGAGCCGCCCATGAACACGATCGGCGCGAGGCGATAGAACAGGCCGAGCTCGCCCATCGTATCGGCGACATAGATATCCGTCGTCGCGACCGGCAGGTCCTCATGCGAGCGCAGGCCGGGGCGCAGGCCGGCCTCCGTCACCAGCCGCGCCACCGCCTCGCCGCGCGCGGCATGCCGCGGCACGATCACTGTCAGCAGGCCGGGGAAGAATCCGGCGAGCGACTTGTGCGCCTCGATCAGGATCTCCTCCTCGCCGGGATGGGTCGACGCGGCAACCACGATGGTGCGGCCGCGCGTCACCGACATCAGCCGCTCCAGCTTGGCCGGATCGGCCGGCGGCGCCGCGACGTCGAGCTTGAGGTTGCCGGTGACGACGACGTTGTGGCTGCCGAGCGCGGCAAAGCGTTCGGCGTCGGTGTTCGACTGCGCGAGGCAGATGTCGAACCGGCCGAGCAGCGCGCCGATGGTGTTGGAGAGCCGGCGCCAGCGCGGGAACGAGCGCTGCGACATCCGTCCGTTGATCAGCACCATCGGCAGCCGCCGCGCGGCGCTCGACAGGATCAGGTTCGGCCACAAATCGGATTCGATGAACAGCGCCAGCGACGGATGCCAGTGATCAAGGAAACGCGTCACATAACGCGGCGAGTCATACGGCACGTATTGATGGATCACGTCGGGCGGGAAGCGCTTGGCGACGATCGCGGCCGAGGTCACCGTGCCCGAGGTGAGCAGGATGCGCAGATTGAGCGCGCGTAGCCGCTCGATCAGCCCGGCCGCCGCCAGCACCTCGCCGACGCTGGCGCCGTGAATCCACACCAGCGGGCCCTGCGGCCTGGTATCGGCGCTCACGCCGCGCCGTTCGCCGACGCGTTCGGGATCTTCCTTGCCGAGCTTGAGCCGCCGCTTGATCAGGGCAGGCGCGAGCGGCACCATCGCGGACGACAGCTTGCGATACACACGCAACGTCATCGGTAGCGAGCTAGCCAAGCGCTGCCTCCGGCCGCCCGACCGCTGCATAGGCACGTCGGGTCGCTTCGTTGAGAAGTTCCTCCACGTGCTGCCGAAGCTTTTCCATCGTCGCGGCGTCGGCGTCGGGCGGCACATAGACCGGCTCAATACCTACCACTGCGCCGCGCCCGAATGGCAAATTGATGGTGGTCGAATCCCAGTTTTTCAACCGGATGAATCGGCTGGTGACCATCGCAAAGGGGACGATCGGCCGGCCGGTCTCCCGCGCCAGCATGATGGCCCCGAGGCCCGCCACCCGCGCCCGCTTCGGCACGTCGGCGGTGGTCGCCATGTTGCAGCCGTCTTCCAGCGCCCGAACCATCTCCAGGAAGGCGCCGACGCCGCCCTTGCGATGGAACGCGCCGGAATGATCGCCGGAACCTCTGATGGTGCCGATGCCGAGCCGCTCCACCGCGAGGGCGTTGAATTCACCGTCGCGGTGGCGGGAGATCAGCACCTTGGCGCGGTAGCTCTCCTTGGTCTTGATGAACGGCGTCATGAAGTGCTGGCCGTGCCAGAACACGAAGATCGCCGGCATCAGGGGCTCGACGATCCCGTACACGTCATGCGGCTGGTAGCTGAAGCGGTTGGTGTACCACACCAGCCGCAGATACTCGGCCGCAAGCACACCCAGCGCGCGCTGCACGAAGCCGCTGCGCAGCAGATCGCGAAAAAGTCGTTTCAATGGGAGTGCTTTGTGTCCTGCTCAGGATCGAGCAACCGGTGGAGATGAACGACGAAATAGCGCATCTGGGCGTTGTCCACGGTCTGCTGCGCCTTCGCCTTCCAGGCTGCATAGGCGGTCGCATAGTTCGGGTAGACGCCGACGATCTCGACTTCGTCCAGGTTCTTGAAGGTGTTGTGCTCGAGATCGGTCAACTCGCCGCCGATCACGAGATGAAGCAGCTGGGGCTGGGCATTGTCTGACATGATGGTAGTTTTCCTAACGAGATGCCCGGCAAACAAATGAAGTCGTGGTCGTCACAGGTCTGGTCGTCACAAGGCTGGTCGTCACAAGGCTGTCGCAGCAGCTCTGGTCGTCACAATCGGAAACGCGGCGCGGATCGGCGGGGCCTCACGGCAAAGGACGGCTGCGGAAATGCTCGACAATGCGTACATGACGTTCGCGTCCTGCTGCCACCAGCACCCCATGCGTCACCTCCCGGCGATTGTACTCAATCGCGTCCCCCGAGAGCGCAGTCATCTTACCACCCGCTTCCTGCACGATCAAATTCGCGGCGGCAAGATCCCAGTCGCGGCTTTGCCCGCCGGCAAAGGCCGCGTCAAGTCGACCTTGTGCTACACGGCACAGGCGCAGCGCCAGCGATCCGATCCGCGGATAGAGCGTGATCTCGTCCGGCGTCGGGCTGAGCCGCTGCACCAGCGGCTTCGGTCCCGCCATCCGCGGAAAATTGAAATCGGTGCCTGCGGTTGCATGCACCGCGCCGTCGTTCAGGGTGGCGCCCTGTCCGCGGGCGGCGAAGAAGAATTCCTCGCTGATCGGCGCATACACCGCCGCGAGCACCGGAGATGCATTTTCAACCAGCGCCACACTGACGCACCAGTCCTCGCGGCCGGCGAGATAGGCGCGGGTGCCGTCGATCGGATCGACGATCCAGGTGAAGCGCTTGCCGAGCCGGGAGTCGTTGTCGGCGCTCTCTTCCGACAGCCAGCCGTAGCCGGGCGTTGCCGAACGCAGCTGCTGCTCCAGCAGGTCGTTGACGGCGATGTCGGCCTCGGAGACCGGCGAGGAGGCGCCCTTGATCCAGTTCTTCAATTCGGTGCGGAACAGCGACGATGCGAGCCGGCCCGCTTCCTGCACCGATCTGGTCAGCAAGGCGGCATCGCGCGCCTTGGTCCAGTCGTCCGTATCAGCGTCCGCCAAGCGTCAGGCCCTCGATGCGCAGCGTCGGCGAGTTGACGCCGTAGCGGAATTCCAGGTCGTTGGCGGCGACCAGCGACTTGAACATCGGCAGCAGATGGCCGGCGATGGTCACTTCGCTGACCGGATAGGTGATCTCGCCGTTCTCGATCCAGAAGCCGGACGCGCCGCGGCTGTAATCGCCGGTCACGCCGTTGACGCCGGAACCGATCAGGTCGGTGACATAGAAGCCCTGCTTGATGTCGGAGATCAGCTCCCTCGGCGTCACCGCACCCGGCTCGAGATGCAGATTATACGTTCCGGGCGAGGGCGAGGACGATACGCCGCGATGCGCATGCCCGGTCGTCACGAGGCCGAGCTCGCGCGCGGTCGCCGAATCCAGCACCCAGGTGGTGAGCACGCCCGCATCGATCAGCGCGGTCTTCTTCACCCTGACGCCCTCGGCATCGAAGGTCTGCGAGCGCAGCCCACGCACGCGCAACGGATCGTCGATGATGCGGATGTCTTTGGAGAACAGCTGCTCGCCGAGCTTGTCCTTCAGGAAGCTGGTCTTGCGCGCGATCGAGGCGCCGTTGATGGCGCCGACCAGATGGCCGACGATCGAGCCGGCCACCCTGGGATCGAACACCACCGGCACCTTGCAGGTCTCGACCTTGCGCGGATTGGCCCGCGCCACCGCGCGCTCTCCGGCCTTGCGACCAACGGCAGCAGGTGAATCGAGATCGGAGGCATGCGGCGCGCTGGTGAAATCGTAGTCGCGCTCCATGCCGGTGCCCTCACCGGAAATCGCCGTCGTCGAGATGCCGTGGCTGGAGCGCAGATAAGAACCGTGGAAGCCGGTCGACGTCACCAGCACCATGCCGCCGATCCCGGTCGAGGCCGACGCGCCGCCGGACTTGGTGACACCCTTGACCGCGAGCGCCGCAGTCTCCGCTTCGATCGCGCGCTGCTCCAGTTCGGCCGTGCTCGGAACCTTGCGATCGAGCAGATCGAGATCGGGGAAATCGTGTGCGTGGAGCGCCGGATCGGCCAGACCGACATATTTGTCGTCCGGCGCCACGCGCGCCATCGCGACCGCGCGCTCGGCAAGCTTGGCGACCCCGTCGCCGCTGACGTCATTGGTCGACACCACCGCCTGGCGCTGGCCGACGAATACCCGCAGGCCGACGTCATCGCCTTCGGAGCGTTCGGTTTCCTCGACGCGGCCGTCGCGCACCTCGACGCCCTGCGAGACGCCGCGCACCGCAATGGCATCGGCCGCATCGGCGCCCGCGCGCTTGGCGGCATCGACCAGGCGCTGCGCGAGGTCGCTCAGGCCCGATTGGTCGAACAGATCGGAGGTATCGCCGTGTCGCGATGCAGATGGTGAAGAGTTCACGAACGAATTCCTGCGGATTGAGGGGGGCCCGGAACGAGGTCGACAGATCCACCAGATGTGCCGGTTTCACAGGGATTTCAAGCACTTTGCGCCGGCAGGCAACAAAGATTTGAGTGATCGGGGCAAGGCTTCGTCAATCATGCGAGCCAACCTCTTGTCAATCATGGCGCGAGGTGAGGAGGGGTTAACCAGGCTTTTTAAGGGGGAACGGACATCGCTCGGCTAGGCTCTCACCCATCGACCGGGAACATAATCCCGGCGGGGAGACAAGGCTTTGAGGCGTCAAACACCAACAAGCGGAATCAATTCCGCCGGGTCGAGCCGCGCATTGCGGCTCGACCCTCTTTCCCTTCCGCTCAGCTTCCACGCGCAGGATGCGCGCGCGGATGGCGGCATGCGGCAGGTCGAGCTTCATCGCGAACACGTCGTGCTGCGCCGTGCTGTTCTCGGCATGCGGATGGCGGTCAATGTTCGCGTCAGCGACTTTCTCGGCGTCGCGGTGCGCGGGATCGACGACGCGCAGATGCTGGTGCTGGTTCACCGCGATCCCGCGCTCAGCATTCCGCTCGGCTCCAGTTCGGATGCCGAGGAGATCAGCTCCGCCTGGCAGATGTGGAGCGACATCTTCCGTCTCCCGCAACTGACCGAGCCGGCACCGCGGACGCCCTCCCCGCGCCGCCGTCGCCGCAACGCGATCCGCGCGCGGCGGCCGAAATTCCTGGTCCGCCGCCGCGCCGGCTTCCGGCTGCACGGCACCAGCGTACATCGCGGCGAACGCGAGATCATCGCGCGGGATTGAGCTTGCCACACTCAGCATTCCCTCCATCGCCGTCGTCCTGGCGAAAGCCAGGACCCATAACCACCGCATTCGGTGATGAACGGGATCGCGGCCCCAGCGTCGCGCAACAATTGTGATTTGGGGTAATGGGTCCTGGCTTTCGCCAGGACGACGATGAGGATGGGACGCAATTCAACATGTCAAACAGCGCGGTGTCATCATCCGCGCATGCGTGATTTGCCGCACCTCTCGCCGTCATTTCGGGCTGCGCAGGATAGGTAGAGCGAAGCGAAACCCATCAACTCTTGTCCTGCGGGCGAGAATGATGCTCCGCCCATCCTGCGAAGTCATCACGCCGCGCGCAGCACCGCGTCGACGACCAGGCTCGCGAACAGGATGAAGCCGGCGTCGCGGTTGGACTTGAAGATGCGCAGGCAGAGCGCGCCATCGCTGATGTCGAGCCGCCGGACCTGCCAGGCGAGATGCAGCGCGAACGCCGCTAGCCCGATCCAGGCCGGCCAGCGCGCCCCCGCGAGCGCGAACGCCACGCCGATCAGGAGCACGGCGAGACCATAGAAGATCACGAGCGCACGATGGGTGCGTGCACCGAACAGGCGCGCGGTGGATTTGACGCCGATCAGCGCATCATCCTCGGCGTCCTGATGGGCGTAGATGGTATCGTAGGCGATCACCCAGGCGATCGATCCGGCGTAGAGCGCAATCGCGGTCAGATCGATGCGCGCGAGCGTCACCGCAAATCCCATCAGCGCGCCGTAGGAGAAAGCGAGGCCGAGCACGACCTGCGGCCACCAGGTGATCCGCTTCATGAACGGGTAGATCGCGACGATCAGAAGCGAGGCGATGCCGGTCATGACAGCGAAACGGTTGAACTGCAGCAGCACGAGCAACCCGATCAGCGCCTGCAGGAGCATGAAGACCGCCGCCTGCGTCACCGTGACCTGCCCGGCGGGGATCGGCCGCGACCGCGTGCGTTCGACCTTGGCGTCGAGATCGCGATCGGTGATGTCGTTCCAGGTGCAGCCGGCGCCGCGCATCACGAAGGCGCCGATAAAGAACAGCAGGACCACGAGCGGCAGCGAGCGCACATCATGCGCGACGCCGGCAGCAAGCGCCGCCGACCACCAGCACGGCATCAACAGCAGCCAGGAGCCGATCGGCCGGTCGTAGCGCGCAAGCCGCAGATAGGGCCGCGTCCAGACCGGCGCATGGGTATCCACCCAGTTGCCTGTGGAGTCGGCAACGCGGGTGGAGACATCGCTCATGGGTGATCCATCAACGGGTGAGGACGTTGCCGTTCAGCGTATCGAAGGTGCTGCCGCCCTTCTTGGTCGGCGTCGCTTCCGGCAGCGAGGCGGACGAGCCGAGCACGTCGCTCAACGTCGGCCCCGCAGGCCCACGCGGCTGCGCCGCCGCCTGCTCCGCGACATTGCAGACTTTCTTCAGCAGCGCTTCGGTATTCTTGTGTCCGGCCTTGAGCTGGTCGGCGATCTGCGGCGGAATTCCGCACTTCTGCGCGTTGGTGTCGACATATTTGATCATCTTGATCTCGGCCTGGCTGTAATTGCCGATCAGCTTGCAGGCCTCCTGGGGGCTGGCGTGGCGATCGCTCGCCGCCTTGATCGCCTTGCCGCGCTTCTCCGCATCCTCACGCAGCGGCGTGAAATTCTTCATGCAGGCGTCGGCGGCACCACCACCCGCACCCGGCGGGGGCGGCGACGACAGCCCGCCACCGGCAATGGGGGCCGCGCCACTGCTCGGAAATGCCGACGGCGTGGCACCGACCCTGGCCGCCGGCGCGCCGTTGACCGGCGGGAATGCGGAATCCGAGGCGGTTCCGGCCTGGCTTGGACGCATACCATTGACCGGCGGAAACGCGGGGTCGGACGCGGTGCCGGCCTTACCGGCCTGATTGGGCAACGGGGCCGGAAAGGCGCTCTGCGCGGCGGCTTGCCCCACGGACAGGGCGGTCGCGGCAACGGTCAGCACGATCAGTCGGCGGATCATCGAGGGTGTTTCTCCGGCAAAAGGTCCAGGCAACCCCAGCGCAACAAAAACGAAGCAACGAATTTTGGGGGCGTTTTACGATTCCTGCGAGGCCTTAACAACCCGTCGATTTGGGCGACAGCGCGGCGTAGGGCCACACCGGCCACATTAAATTGTTCCCCGATTCTAAGCCTTTAGGCTACGAACGGCGGTAAAACCGGACCATCAAATTTGCCTGAACGCGATTTTCGGCAAGGCCTCGGTTTGGATTAACGGCCCGATGCCGCGCACGGGCGACTAAAAAGCCAAAGGGGCTGCGTGCAAGCGGCCCCTTGGACTGAAGAAATGACTTGGTGACAGAAGCAATATATCGACGCTTCCTTATCTACCCGGCCGGCGAGTTCCTGACGAGCCCGCGGGACTACGGTGTCGCATGGCTTGGTAAACTTGCGACACCGCAATGAAGCCGCCTCGGATATGCCTGAACACGATTTCCGCAGCCCCCGCCTGTTTGTCGATGCTCCGCTTGATGCCGGCGCAACCGTTCCGCTCGCACGCGACCAGAGCAACTATCTCGGCAACGTGCTGCGGCTTAACGCCGGCGACAGCGTGCTGGTGTTCAACGGCCGCGACGGCGAATGGCGCGCCGAGATTTCCGGCCGCAAGCGGGCCGACATGCTGACGGTATCAGCGCAGACCCGCGCGCAGGACCGCCTGCCCGATGTCGCTTGCGTGTTCGCGCCGCTGAAGCATGCGCGGCTCGATTACATGGTGCAGAAAGCCGTCGAGATGGGCGCCGCACGGCTCGTGCCGGTGCTGACACGCTTCACCCAGGTGTCGCGGGTCAATAGCGAGCGGATGCGCGCCAATGTGGTCGAGGCCGCCGAGCAATGCGGCATCATCTCGCTCGCCGAGGTCGCCGATCCCCTCCCCCTCGAACGCTTCCTGGCGGGGCGCGATCCGGCGCGGCTGCTGGTGTTCTGCGACGAGGCCGCCGAGGTCGCCAATCCGATCCAGGCGCTGCAAACCGCACAGGCTGCGAACGCCGGGATCGATGTCCTGATCGGCCCGGAAGGCGGCTTCGCCGAGGAGGAGCGGACGCTGCTGCTGCGCCAGCCCGCCATCCTCCGCCTCGCGCTCGGCCCGCGCATCCTGCGCGCCGACACCGCCGCCGTCGCGGCGCTGGCGCTGGTGCAGGCCGCACTGGGGGATTGGGGAGATAGTGATGGACGCACCGGCGGAAGGGTTCCCTCCCCCCTTGCGGGGGAGGGAGCCTGAGAGGCGTGCTCGCATCACGCGCGATTTCGGCGTACCCGGCCCCTAGCCAAGCCGTCGCAAAATCGTTAACGAACCCAATCATTAAGCCACTTGGCCGATCCCTGTCGAAAGCATGGGCCGACCGTGCTAAGGGCTCCACAAACACCACCCATGGAACCCGCTCTGGAACGCGATTTCGGAGCGAATTGGACGTCGAGATGACCGAAGCTGCCGCACCACGATCCGCCGCCGGATCCGCCGTCTGGGCGGATGCGCTGCTGGCCTCGTTCGCGCAGGCCGGCTATCAGAGGTCCGAGCCCGCGATCCTGCAGCCGGCCGAGCCGTTCCTCGATCTCTCCGGCGAGGACATCCGCAAGAGCCTTTACCTGACGACCGACCCGGGCGGCGAGGAGCTCTGCCTGCGCCCGGACCTCACGATCCCGGTGGCGCGCGATTACCTCGCCTCGCCGCGCGCCGGCCAGCCGGCCGGCTTCAGCTATCTCGGTCCGGTGTTCCGCTATCGCGGCGGTGCGCCGAGCCAGTTCCTGCAGGCCGGCATCGAATCGTTCGGGCGGCAGGACCGTGCCGCGGCCGATGCCGAGATGCTGGCGCTGGCGCTGGAGGCGACCACCGCGTTCGGGTTGAAGGACGTCGAGATCCGCACCGGCGACGTCGCGCTGTTCAACGCGCTGATCGATGCGCTCGACCTCTATCCGGTGTGGCGGCGCCGGCTGATCAAGGACTTCAACCGCAAGGTCTCGCTGACCGACGACATCGAGCAGCTGACGCTCAAGACCGCGCCGGGCCGCAACGAATATGAGGGCGTGCTCGCTGCGCTGGCCGGCTCCGACCGCAAGGCGGCGCTGGCGCTGGTCACCGATCTGATGTCGATCGCCGGCACCACCAATGTCGGCGGCCGCACGGTGGCGGAGATCGCCGACCGTTTCCTTGAGCAATCGACGCTGAAGGGCGGCGCGCTGCCGCGTGACGCGGTCGCGACCATCAAGCGCTTCCTGGCGATCGCAGGCGATCCCGACGACGCGGTCGCGCAATTGCGCGCGCTGGCTGGCGACGCCAAGCTCAACCTTGCCGCGGCGATCGACCAGCTCGAGAGCCGGATCGGCTTCATGGCCGCGCGCGGCATCGACATCCGAAAGACCCGGTTCTCCACCGCGTTCGGCCGCGGCCTCGACTACTACACCGGCTTCGAGTTCGAGCTGCACGCCAAGGGCAACGGCGCCGAGCCGCTGGTCGCCGGCGGCCGCTACGACGGGCTGATGACGCAGCTCGGCTCGGCGAGCCCGATCCCCGCGGTTGGCTTCTCGGTCTGGATCGAGGCGATGACCCGGCATGGCCAGGCCACCTCCTCCTTCGGAGGCGCCCAATGAGCACGCCCTTCGTCGTCGCCGTTCCCTCCAAGGGGCGGCTGCAGGAAAACGCCGAAAGCTTCTTCGCCCGCGCCGGGCTGACCTTGTCGAAGGCCGGCGGCGCCCGCGACTATCGCGGCACCATCGCCGGCGTCGACAATGTCGAGATCGCCTATCTCTCGGCGAGCGAGATCGCGGCCAATCTGGCGCGCGGCTCGGTGCATCTCGGCGTCACCGGCGAGGACCTGGTGCGCGAGAGCATTCCCGATGCCGACAAGCGCGTGCTGATGATCGAAGGCCTCGGCTTCGGCTATGCCAATGTCGTGGTCGCGGTGCCGCAGGCCTGGATCGACGTCCGCACCATGGCCGATCTCGACGACGTCGCAAGCGGCTTCCGCGAGCAGCACAATCACCGCATGCGGGTGGCGACCAAATACATCAATCTGACGCGCGGCTTCTTTGCCAGGCACGGCGTCGGCGACTACCGCATCGTCGAAAGCGCCGGCGCCACCGAGGGCGCGCCCGCCGCCGGCACCGCCGAACTGATCGTCGACATCACGACGACCGGGGCGACGCTCACCGCCAACGGGCTCAAGGTGCTCGACGACGGCGTGATGCTGCGCAGCCAGGCCAACCTCGTTGCGTCGCGGGATGCCGACTGGTCGACCGGCGCCCGCGAGACCGCGCGCGTGATCCTCGACCACATCGCGGCGCGCGCCCGCGCCAGCAAGTATCGCGAGGTCCGCACCCGTTTCGCCGGCTGCAACGATACGCTGCTCTCGGAGGCGCATAACCGCTTCGGCGTGGTCGCCCCGTTCGGCGGCCCGACCTCGTCGGGCATGCTTACGCTGCACTGCCCACCGGGCAAGCTCTACGCGCTCGGCAGCTTCCTGCGCGAGCACGGCGCCGAAACCGTGTCGGTGGTGTCGCTGGACTATGTGTTCGATCGCGAGAACCCGCTGTTCGCCAGGCTCGAGGCGTTCCTGCGACAATGAGGCGGCCTCGCCGTTCATGTTGGCGACAGCTGCCCTGCGGTACCATATTGTGTTCAAGGGATCTCTCGTTTTGACGCGTTTTCCTTGCGCGAGGCGGAAGGCCGCTTCGCTCGAAAACGCTCTAGTTCTGGAACCTGACCGATGATGCTGGGCTCTGACGTTTCCAGCCTGACCACGACCGCCAAGACCGCCGCCGGGCAGGGTCTGTCGATCGTCGTGCCCGTCTACAACGAGGCGGCCGGGCTTGCGGCGCTGCATGAGCGGCTGGTCAGCCTCGCCAGGACGCTGCGCGCCCGCTACGGCCTCGCCTGCGAAGTGATCTATGTCGATGACGGCAGCGCGGACAACACGCTGATGATCGCGCGCGGCCTGCCCGCCGACGGGCTCGACCTGCAGGTGGTGTCGCTGTCGCGCAATTTCGGCAAGGAGGCGGCGCTGATGGCCGGCCTCGACCACGCCCGCCGCGGCGCGGTGCTGTTCATGGACGGCGACGGCCAGCATCCGCCGACGCTCGTGGAGCAACTGGTCGCACACTGGATCGATGACGGCTACGACGTGGTCTACACGGCGAAGGCGCATCGCGACAATGAATCGGCCGCGCGGCGGCTGGCCGTGCGCGGCTTCTACGCGCTGATCAACTGGGGCGCCCGGCAGCAGATCCCGGAGGATGCCGGCGACTTCCGCCTGCTGTCGCCGCGCGCGGCCGCGGCCCTGCGGCAATTGCCGGAGCGCAACCGCTTCTTCAAGGGCCTCGCCAGCTGGATCGGCTTCCGGCAGATCCGCGTCGACTACGAGCCGGCGCCGCGCGCGCACGGCGTCACCACCTTCAATGCCGGCCGGCTGATCGGCCTGTCGATCGAGGGCCTGACCTCGTTCTCGGTGGCGCCGCTGCGCTTTGCCAGCCTGCTCGGCGCGCTGCTCGCCGGCGCGGCGTTCCTGTTCGGCCTCTCGATTCTCTGGGAAGTGCTGACGACCGGCAAGCAGGTTCCCGGCTATCCGTCGCTGATGATCGGCATGATGACGATCGGCGGCGTGCAGCTGATCATGATCGGCATCGTCGGCGAATATATCGGCAAGATCCTCTCCGAGCTGAAGGCGCGGCCGATCTACTTCGTCGCCGAGCACACCGAGAAGCACGCCGACGGCGGCGCGGCGCAAAACGCCTCCGAGCGGACCGCCGCGGAATGAACACCGATACGCCGCGCCGGATCTGGCTGTGTGCTGACGACTATGGCTTGAGCGACGGCGTCAACCGCGCGATCCGCGATCTGATCGAGCGCGGCCGCCTCAATGCGACGTCCGTGATGACGGTGACGCCGGCGATCGGCCGCGATGCGGCCGGCGCGCTCACGGCGTCGGTGGCGAACAGCCCGCGCTGCGCGATCGGGCTGCATGTGACGCTGACCGCGCCGTTCCGGCCGCTGACGATGCATTTCCGCCCGCTCGACGGCGACATGTTCCTGCCCTTCCCGCGGCTGCTGCGCGCCGGGCTGATGCACCGGCTCGATGCCGAACTGGTCCATGCCGAGGTGCTGGCGCAGCTCGACGCCTTCCATGATCTGTTTGGCCGCGCACCCGACTTCGTCGACGGTCATCAGCACGCGCAGCTGTTCCCGCAGGTGCGCGACGGCTTCCTGCGCGCCGTGAAGGAGCGCGCGCCCGATGCCTGGGTGCGGCAGTGCGGACGCGAAGGCCCGCTGGCGCGCCAGCTGGCTGCGCCGAAGGCGCTGGTGCTGAACGTGCTCAGCACGCAATTCCGGATCAAGGCACAGCGAGCGGGCCTGCGGTTCAATCCGGCCTTCGCCGGCGCCTATGATTTTACACGCGGCAATGATTTCGCGGCGCTGATGCAGGGCTTCCTCGACGGCCTGCCGGAGGACGGGCTCGTGATGTGCCATCCCGGTTTCGTCGACGAAACGCTGAAGAGCCTCGATCCGCTGACGACGCAGCGCGAGACCGAGCATGCCTATCTGGCAGGCGACGATTTCCCCGCGCTGCTGGCCCTGAATAAAGTTACACTGGCCTGAACCGGTCCCCACCCCGCATCAAGTGCGGGGCAGGCTTCGCTCGAAAACGCTTTAAGGTTCACGAAAAACCGCCGGTCGTATTGTCGCATACATAAATTTAATTCTGGCCCCCACTCCTTGCGCCACAAACCCAGTCCTACATCCCGGACGCGCCGATTCGATCGACGCGATGGAGAACGCCATGACACCGCAAGAACGCCAACTGATCGACGATCTCTTCGACCGGCTCGCCAAGCTGGAGAATGCCCCGCGCGACGGCGAGGCCATGTCCGCGATCATGCAGGGCCTGCGCAGCGCGCCGAATGCGGTCTACGCGCTGGTGCAGACCGCGCTGGTGCAGGACGAGGCGCTGAAGCGCGCCCATGACCGGATCCAGGAACTCGAGGCCGCGGTCGGCCAGCAGCCGGGAGCCCAGCAGCAGGGCGGCGGTTTCCTCGATTCGATGCGCGACGCGATCTTCGGCGGACAGGGCCAGCAGCATGGCTCGGTGCCGCCAGTGCGGGCGCCCGACATGGGCGGCCGCGATCCGGGCGGCCGCCCGGTCTGGAACTCGGGCCAGGCGATGCAGCAGGCCGGCGGCGGCTATGGCCAGCCGGCGCAACCCTATGGCCAGGGCTATGGCGGCCCGCGACCGCCGGCGTTCGGCGGCGCGCCGGGTGGCGGTGGCGGCTCGTTCCTCGGGACTGCTGCTGCGGCGGCGGCCGGCGTGGTCGGCGGCGGACTGTTGCTCTCCAGCATCCGCGGCATGATGGGTGGCGGCAGCCACCAGTCGCTGGCCGATTCCGGCAGCCTCGGCGGCGGGTCGCGCTCCGATTCGCGTCCTTGGGGCGGCGACCAGTCGTCGAGCGACTTGGCGCGTGACGCCGGGATCAACGATGTCGGCTCCAACCGCGACAGCGGCTCGCGCGCCGGCGCGTTCGACCAGGCGCAGGCCGACCGGGACAGTGACGATGATCAAGACGCCGACGACTTCGACAATGACGACGACGGCTTCGATGGTGGCGGCGACGACAGCAACTACGCGTAAGCGTATGCGTTTCGCCTGAACACGAACGGCCGCTCCATCGAGCGGCCGTTTTGATTCCGTCGTCCCGGCTTTCGCCGGGACCCATCACCACAACCGTGCAAGATTTGACACGGCTGGGGCTACAGCTTCTGTCAGTAACAACCGCCTGTGGTTATGGATCCCGGCTTTCGCCGGGACGACCCCATCTTTGGGGCACCTTCTTCAAAAACACGCTCACATCACCACGACCTTGGCCCCGACATTGACGCGGCCGTAGAGGTCGATGACGTCCTCGTTGCGCATCCGGATGCAGCCGGACGAGACGTTGGTGCCGATCGTCCAGGGCTCGTTGGAGCCGTGGATGCGGTAGAGCGAGGAGCCGAGATACATCGCGCGAGCGCCGAGCGGATTTTCCGGGCCGCCTTCCATGTGCCGCGGCAGGTCGGGACGGCGCGCCAGCATTTCCGGCGGCGGCGTCCAGGCCGGCCACTCCTTCTTGGCGGAGATCGTCTTCACGCCGGCCCAGGTGAAGCCGGGCCGGCCGACGCCGATGCCGTAGCGCAGCGCACGGCCGTCGCCCTGCACCAGATAGAGAAACTTGTTCGGCGTATCGACGACGATGGTGCCGGCGCCTTCCTTGCCGCTATAGTCGACCAGCTGCTTTTCGTATCTCGGATCGAACGGACGCTGCGCCGGATCGCCCGCGGCCTCCTCCTGCTGCCGGAGCATCTGCTGCTGCGGATCCATCGGCGGCAGCTGACGGTTGCCGTAATAGCCGGGCTGCTGCTGATACATCGGCTGCGGCGAATAACCCTGCGACGACGGCGCGTCGCCGAACAGGAATTCGATGAAGCCGCCGCCCATGTTGGAGCGCTGCGGCTGCACATAGGCGGTGCGCATCGGCGGCTGCGGAGCGCCCTGATTGGCATAGATGACGGCGGGCCCGGCGGGCGCTGCCGCGTCGATCGCCATGGCGTGATGGGGAACGGCAATAAGAGAAGACGCGCCGGCGAGCAGCGCAAGCGTGGTTTTCCTGAACATCGACGTACTCTGTACTGGTTTCGTCGCGACGTGATGCGCGAGGGCGCCGACTTTGCGCCATTGCACGTGGTCAATAAGCAATGAAAACCGCATCGGTTTGGTAAATGGATCAGCCGTTCCGATTCACCACGTCGGCAATGCAGGGCGGTTTTCCCTGACAGCGTTTATTTTGCGTGAACGGCGCGGCGACATGGTTAATCGCCGGTATCGCACGCTTGCGCGCTATCCGCGCAAACAGTTCCGGCGTGAACCTGACGTTAAATCCGCTCTGTCTAGAACGGACTTCAGTGAAGGGGCGGGAATGAAATCATGTCAGTGAAGCGCAAGCGTTTTCGTGTCGAGCAGGCGATGGGCGAGGTTGTGATGCCGGAGCCGGAGGTTTCCGGCGGCGCCGATCTCGGTCCGATGCATCGCGAGATCATGGCCGAGCTTCGCTCGATCCGCGCGCAGATGGCCGCAGCACCGGCACAGCGCACCGGCGACAGCGTCGATGCCGCGGTCGCCCGCGAAGTCGCCGAGACCCATGCGCTGCTCGAGACCTACCGCGCGCAGGTCGAACAGTGCGAGAAGCTCAAGGTCGAGCTCGACCTGATCCACGACGCGATCAGCCGCACCAAGCGCGAGATCGCCGTGCTGCACGGCAAGAGCTTCAACGGCGAGGAGATGGCCAAGGTCAATGGCGAGCTCGGCGCCGTGGTCGGCGGCACCGAACAGGCCACCCAGCAGATCCTCGAGGCGGTGGAGGCGATCGACCAGGCCGCGACCGCGCTGGCGAACAACGTCACGCCCGACCAGCAGAAGCGGCTCAGCGAAGATATTCAGGAGCGCGTGGTCTCGATCTTCGAGGCCTGCAACTTCCAGGACCTCACCGGCCAGCGCATCAGCAAGGTGATGCAGACCATGAAGTTCATCGAACAGCACATCAACGAGATGATGAACATCTGGGGCGGCGTCGACGCTATCAAGTCGCACGTCCCGGCGATCGTCGACACCCGCGAGGGCGATGCCCGCCTGCTCAACGGCCCGAAGCTCGACGGCGACGCCGGCCATGCCTCGCAGGACGACATCGACGCGATGTTCAACTGAGGTTTTTGGAATTGAGACGTCGGCCTTCGGGCCGGCGTTCTTGTTTGAGCATATGCACTCCGTAGGAGTCACCAGACATGGCGCCGCCCTCGTGCGGTGCCATTGCGCCCACTTCTCGCACAGACGTACAGCCGCGCGCGGGCGTTGATCTACGTCAACGCGATCCGTCCCTTGCCGCTCATATGTTGGACCCCGCCCGAAGCGGCGCACCATCTTTTGTCTCGCCCGCGATGAGGAGGATCACCATGCATCGGACGAACATTGTTTCGATCAAGTCCGTGACGGCTGCGGGAATTGCGACCAGCCTCATGTTGGGGTTTGCAGCTGTCGCTCTCACGCCAGCGCCGGCCAAGGCCGTGGTTTACTGCACGTATGTCGGTTACCCGCAGGGTTGCGTGGCGAGGGCGGGCGTCGTGCTCAGGCCTCGTCCGGTGGCGCGGGCCGCGGTCCGTCATAACGCGGGCGGCAATTTGAATGGCGGCGTCAATCGGGTTGGCGTGCGGCGGTAAGACAGTTGTTTGCGGGTCACCATTTTTAAACGGGAGACGACCTCGCGGCCGCCGTCTTGTCGTGGGTCGATGCTTCGCATCCGCTATGGCGCGCCGGATGAATGGGCGTCGCCGCACACGCGGATCGCGAGAGGATCACTCGCGAAGAGAGACCCCTCACCCGGATTGCATCTGGCGATGCAATCCGACTCTCCCGCAGGGGGAGAGGTTGCCGACTGTGCGGCGCTATGTCGGCAGATCGCTCGAAGTCCCGCCGTTACGCCCTCGGGGCGCAGCGGACGTAGACCATGTTGCCGTAGCGGACCCCGGCGTCCTTGTCGACGAAGCGGGTGATCATGACGCGGCCGTCGAACGAGACGATCTCGCGGTCTTGCTCGCCGGGCGTCGGTCCTGGCGGGCCGATATAGTTCTTGCCGCTCGGGGAACCTTTCAGCCGCAGTTCCTGCGGGGTGGCCTGGTCGGCCAGATGCATGATGACGCCGCCGTTCTGGCCGGCGCCGATCACGTAAGGCTGCTTGCACTGGCCGCGCGCGGCGGCCTCGGTGCGGGCACGGTCGGCGGGATTCTGGAACGAGGCGAGACCCCAGCGGCCGACGATCTCATCGGCGCGAATGCTTGCGGGCATTTCGGGGGCTACGCCCGGCTCGGCCGGCGCCGGCTCAGGGTTCGACGACAACGACGGCAGGCTCATGCTGCCACACGCCCCCAAGAGTGTCGTCAGCGCCGAAACAGCCGCGAACCGTGCGACCAATCGCGCGTTGAATGACCTGATCATATGCATCCCCCGACTATGTCCCGGCTGCACCCGTCCTGCAGCCAAGCGTAAAACTTAAGGCGGAGCAATGACGTCTGACAAAATTACGTCATCGCTACGATTTGGTTTCTGGTCCACCATCCTATATTGGCCTCACCAAGGCCTTAACCCGTTTGCTTGACAGAAACTGCGCCAAGCCATATTTCCCGGCCCACAATTAGCACTCTCGCACCACGATTGCTAAGAGCGCCGGGCGTCCTGCCCAGCGCCGACCGGCCGGCATCCGACGCCGGTCCCGATGAACCGGACCTGAAACCGAGCCTCCAAGAGGGAACGTCATGGCTAAATCCACCTTCCGCCCCCTGCACGACCGCGTCGTGGTCAAGCGTATCGATGCCGAGGAGAAGTCCAAGGGCGGCATCATCATTCCGGACTCGGCCAAGGAGAAGCCGTCCCAGGGCGAGATCATCGCCGTCGGACCGGGGGGCCGCGACGAGGCCGGCAAGCTGATCCCGATCGACCTCAAGGTCGGCGACCGCGTGCTGTTCGGCAAATGGTCGGGCACCGAGGTCAAGCTCGACAACCAGGAACTCCTGATCATGAAGGAGTCCGACATCATGGGCGTGCTGGCGTAACGCCTTGGACTCCGAGGGCCGCCGCGCCCTCTGCTGTCATGCCCGGGCAGAAGCGCGTCTTCGCGCTAGATGACCCGGGCATCCATCAATCTTCTGAAGCGATGGATTGCCGGGTCAAACACGGCAATGACGAGAAAAACGAGCGACAAGCAATCCACAGACATTCCAGGAGTTCAAATCAATGGCTGCCAAGGACGTAAAATTCGCCGGAGAGGCCCGCGACCGCATGCTGCGCGGTGTCGACGTGCTCGCCAACGCCGTGAAGGTGACGCTCGGCCCGAAGGGCCGCAACGTCGTCATCGAGAAGAGCTTCGGCGCTCCCCGCATCACCAAGGACGGCGTCACCGTCGCCAAGGAGATCGAGCTCGACGACAAGTTCGAGAACATGGGCGCGCAGATGCTGCGCGAGGTCGCTTCCAAGACCAACGACACCGCCGGTGACGGCACCACCACCGCGACCGTGCTGGCGCAGGCCATCGTCCGCGAGGGCGCCAAGTCGGTCGCCGCCGGCATGAACCCGATGGACCTCAAGCGCGGCATCGACACCGCGGTCGCGGCCGTGATCAAGGACATCGAGAAGCGCGCCAAGCCGGTCGCCTCCTCGTCCGAAGTCGCCCAGGTCGGCACCATCTCGGCCAATGGCGATGCCGCGATCGGCAAGATGATCGCGCAGGCGATGCAGAAGGTCGGCAACGAGGGCGTGATCACCGTCGAGGAGAACAAGTCGCTCGAGACCGAGGTCGATATCGTCGAGGGCATGAAGTTCGACCGTGGCTACCTCAGCCCCTACTTCATCACCAACGCCGAGAAGATGACCGCCGAGCTCGAGGATGCCTACATCCTGCTGCACGAGAAGAAGCTGTCCGGCCTGCAGTCCATGCTGCCGGTGCTGGAAGCCGTGGTGCAGTCGGGCCGTCCGCTCTTGATCCTCGCCGAGGACGTCGAGGGCGAGGCGCTGGCGACCTTGGTCGTCAACCGCCTGCGCGGCGGGCTCAAGGTCGCCGCCGTCAAGGCGCCGGGCTTCGGCGATCGCCGCAAGGCGATGCTGGAGGACATCGCGATCCTGACCGGCGGTCAGCTGATCTCCGACGACCTCGGCATGAAGCTCGAGAGCGTCACGATCAACATGCTCGGCCGCGCCGGCAAGATCGTGATCGACAAGGAGAACACCACGATCGTGAAGGGCGCCGGCAAGAAGAAGGACATCGACGCCCGCGTTGGCCAGATCAAGGCGCAGATCGAGGAGACCACCTCGGACTACGACCGTGAGAAGCTGCAGGAGCGCCTTGCCAAGCTCGCCGGCGGCGTTGCCGTCATCAAGGTCGGCGGCGCGACCGAGGTCGAGGTCAAGGAGAAGAAGGACCGTGTCGAGGACGCGCTGAACGCGACCCGCGCCGCGGTGCAGGAAGGTATCGTCCCGGGCGGCGGCGTCGCACTGCTGCGCGCCAAGAAGGCGGTCGGCCGGCTCACCAACCCGAATGCCGACGTCCAGGCCGGCATCAACATCGTGCTCAAGGCGCTCGAAGCTCCGGTCCGCCAGATCTCCGAGAATGCCGGTGTCGAGGGCTCGATCGTGGTCGGCAAGATCCTCGAGAACAAGTCGGAGACCTTCGGCTTCGACGCGCAGACCGAGGACTATGTCGACATGGTCGACAAGGGCATCATCGACCCCGCCAAGGTGGTGCGCACCGCCTTGCAGGACGCCTCGTCGGTAGCCGGCCTCTTGGTGACCACCGAGGCGATGGTCGCCGAAGTGCCGAAGGATGCGGCGCCGGCGATGCCGGGCGGTGGCAGCATGGGTGGAATGGGCGGCATGGGCGGCTTCTAAGCCCCTCCGCACATTCGCGTCGAGATCGAAGGCCGCCTCCGGGCGGCCTTCCTTTTTGCAGTTTGATTACGTTCGAGATGTAGCGATCATCCCATGTCCCGCGACGCCAAATCGTTGACGTCGACGCTCGCGCTGTTCTACGCGATCGGCGCGTTGCTCGCGGTCGGCGCCTATGCCCTGGACAGTATCGACGATCTTGCGATCGTTCTGACGTTCTGGCTCAGGCAAACGCTGACGTTCGTCGTCCTCGCCGCGGGCTATGGGCTCTATTACGTCATTTCCGGTTCTGCCGGCCATCGTCCAAAAGCGCCGCTGCGATTTCTGGACATATCGTTTCTGGCCGCTGCTGCCACACTCGGGGTTGGCATGCTGGTGCACAGCTGACCGATCCTTGACGCGACGGCCTGACAGTCCGTTACGCGACGCACACGCCCGGGATAGCCACCTTCTGGAACAGGTGCGGCGAGGCCACCGCCGAGGCCGGATAGGCCGAAAGCTTGGCCCTGAACTCAGGGTTCATGAACGCGGCGCGGAAGGCCGCAGTCGAGTCCCACACTGCGTAGTTCAGATAGGCCGGGCTCTCGCCGATCGCGCGGTGCAGCTGGGTCGAGATGAAACCCGGCTGCCGCTTCATGATGGCGGCGTCGTCCTGCCAGGCCTTGAGAAACGCGTCCTCGTCGGCCGCATCGAGCGTGAAGAGGTTGACGAGCACGACGTTCGTGGCATCGACCGCGAGCTGGCGGTCGATCGGGAAAGCGGGGTCCAGGGGGCGCATCTGCGGCATGGTTGGCTCCGTTCTACATGGTGTTATGATGTCATTCCGTTATAATGGATACATATATATTGACATCATAATGTCAATACGTTCATATGGTGACACATGCCGAATGCAAAACGAACGCCGGCGGGCGAAGCGCTGAGCACCCTGATTCCCGACCTGTTCAGGCTCAACAGCCTGCTGTTCACATCAGGCGACCGGCTGGTGGCCGGGCTCGGGCTGACCAGCGCACGCTGGCAGATCCTCGGCGCCATCGTCGCCGCCGAGCGCCCGCAACCGGTCGCGTGGCTGGCGCGCGACCTCGGCGCTGCCAGACAGAACGTGCAGCGGATCGTCAACGACCTCGAGCGGGACGGACTGGTGGCCTTCGAGACCAACCCGCATCACCGCCGCGCCCAGCTCGTCGTGCTGACCGCCAAGGGGCGGCAAAGCTTCGACGCGGCGATGCGCCTGCAGCTGCCCTGGGTGAACGGCCTCGCCGACGGGCTCTCGATGAAGGACCTCGAAACCGTGGGCCGCGTCGTGACGGTGCTGCGCGGCCGGCTGGAGAGCGGCGAGGAACCTGACGAACGCACATGACCGCGATCGCGGCGCGAGGCCGCCGTTAGGCGGCCTTCTTTTTTGGCCAATGACATGGAGGTTTGCTAGTTACGACGGAACCGATTCTGCCCTTCGAGGACTTATCGTATGCGCGCGCTCCCGCTCCTGCTGCTCGGTCTTGCCGTCACATCGGCGCCTGCTCTCGCCCAGATGAAGCTGCAATCGAAAGCGGCGCCAGCCAGTGGCCCCGAGACGCGCTATTTCACCTCGATCGACGGCCTGATGGACGGCAATGCCGACGTCGTCCTGAAGGAAACCCGCCAGGGCAAGACCGTGACCGCGGCCGTGCTCGACGTCTGCTATCCCGCCGACAAGAGCTCCGACCGCAAGGACCGCTTCGTCGCCAACCTGACCGTCAGCGGCCAGACGCTTTCCGGCACCGCCCAGAGCGTCGCCGACAAGCAGCCGGTCACCGTCAAGCTGAACCGCAAGCAGACCGGCGACGGTTTTGAGTTTCGCGGCCAGATCACGATCGGCCAGACCGTGACCGAGGTCGCCTCGACGGACAATTCCGATCTCAGCGAGAAGGAATTCCAGGACAACCAGGCCACCGAGGACGGCATCACGCCGCAGCCGAAGGATTTCACCGACGTTTCGCCGGAATCGATCGGTGTGCGGGTGAAGCTCGATGCGGCGGCGGATTTCCTCAAGAGCCTGAAGGGCGAGGCCGTCGAGGTCGGCACCTCCAGCCTCGCGGTGACCTGCGATGCAATGCGCTCCGGCGAGCAGACCATCAACCTCACCGTCGATCCCGAGCACGCCGGCGCGCTGCTCGCCAAGGCAAAATCGGCGCCCGGCGTGACCGCGGCCGGCTGGACCAGCGGCGTCGTCGAGATGGACCGCACCATCCGTTTTGCTGCCGCCGACTGGCGCGACGGCGACAAGCTCAACCGTGACAAGCTGGCAACCGCGATCGCGGGCGTGCTGGCGAAGACGCTCGCCGCAAAGCCGGCCTCGGCGACGTGGAACGCGAACACCGGCAAGCTCAAGCTGGTGCTGAAGCGGCCCAGCACGGTTTACCCGGTACTCGGCCTCACCCAGAATTACGAGGTCACTGCCCTGGTCTCGCCCGACAAGCCTGGAAGCTCTGACCGGCTGATGCTGTGGGTCTCGAGCCCCACCGTCTCGACATCGGACGACAGCGCCGGCCCCAGGCTCAATCTGTCCGATGATTCCAGCAGCGACGAGGAAGGCAGCGAGACCAGGGACGACAACGGCGCGATCGACGCGCTGCTCAAGGAACTCAAAGGCCAGCGCTGGGACGCCGACAAGTCGGTGTGGCGGTAAGGCCGCCGCTCTTCTGATTCAGGCCGCCAGCGTCTTCAGCGGCACGACGTTGTCGTGCACCGTCTTCGGGGTGGCGTCCGTTCCGGACTGAAGCATCCCGTCGCTTCTGACGAACAATTCAGACCGAGGCTCGACCGCAGCGCGATCGAGCAGCGCCCGCAGTTCGGGACGAAGTCCGTCGCCGCGCAGCGCGGCGATCGCATCGAAGTTGCGCATGATGTTCTCCCGTGTGATCGCGAAGACGGTCTCGCGTTCGCGTTCCGCGAACCACCCGCTTCCCGATTCCGCGACGACAATCGAGAAGCGGTGCTAAGCGCCATATCGACACAGCGGAATCTCGCTCGCACGCCGACCGAGCGCCCGATCCGAAATCGGGTGGCACGACACACGCCTCCAAATGTTCACTGCGCGCATCGACAGAACGCCGGAAGCGATACCGGCAACGCGCAAATGGAGACGAAGAGATGTCAGAGGAAAACAAGAACGTCGTCGGCCGCTGGTTCAAGGAGTTCTGGGGCAACCCCTGGAATCCGCGCATCATCAACGAGCTCGCCACGGCAGACATTGTCGTGCACTACCCGATGCACGAGCCGAAGCGCGGCCGCGCCGCGGTCATGAAGTTCATGACTGAGTTTCGCGAAGCGTTTCCGGACCTCAATTTCTGGGGCGTTGGCGATCTCATCGCGGAGGGCGATCTCGTGGTCGGCCGCTGGGAAGGCGGCGGCACGCACACCGGACCTGCCTTCAGCGACTTCCGGCTCGGCTCGCTGCCGGCGGCCTCCGGCCGCAAGATGACGTTCGCCGGCACCACCGTGCTGCGCGTGCAGGACGGACGGATCGCCGAGGAGCTCGGACAGGAAGATGCGATCACCGCCATGCTTCAGCTCGGCCTCATCCGCCTGCCCGAACACAACAGCGCCGCGTCGCGGCCCGGCGGCGAACTGCCTGCCGGCTGGAACAACATGCCGGGGTATCCGGAGGGGCCGCGCTGAGTACGGCCGGAGTGCATGGCTCCATCGACGATCGCATGCATTATGTATGAAGACCTGAACGCGCTTGATGCGCGCGTTCAGGTAACGCAATCGATCGGTGCGGTGAACTTGAAGGTCTCCAAGCCGTAAGCTTGCTGGAGGCATTCCAATGTGACTGCGCCGGCATCGGATCTCCCGATGCAGTGCCGGCGCGGTATCGCCGCCGCAATTTGCGTCAAGAAGGGAAGATCAGGCACGTCGTCGTGCCGTGGGCGAGCAGCCGGCCGTGCTCGTCGGTGACCCTGCCTTCGGCGGTGCCGATGCGGCGGCCGCAATTGAGCACCTGGCCCTCGGCCCTGATCGGCCCGGTGTCGGGCGTGATCGGACGCACCAGCGAGATCTTGAACTCGAGCGTGGTCTGGCTGGTGCCGGCATCCAGCGTCGACTGCACCGCAAGCCCCATGCAGCTGTCGAGCAGCGTCGCGGTGAGGCCGCCATGCACGGTGCCCGCCGGATTGAGATGCGCGTCGGTCGGCACCAGCGTGACGACGACGCGGCCGCGCTCGGCCTCGGTGACGTCATAGCCGAGTGTCCGCGCGATGGTGTTGAGCGGCAATGCGCCGCTGGCGAGGCCCTGCACGAATGCGAGGCCGCTCATTTTAAGTTTCTGTTCCGCACTGACGGTGCCGTAGCTCTTGGCCATTGCCGATCTCCATCGGGGTTCGTTGCATCGTGACGGCTGGCCGCTTGCGCCGCAACGACGCGGCAGAGCGGCCGTAGAGTTTTGCGAATGCGGCATTCATGCGCCGCGCGCTGGAGAAGCCGGCGCGCTGCGCCACCAACGCAAGCAGCAGCTCGCTGCCGTCGATCAGGCGCTTGGCGCGCTGCACGCGCAGCGACAGCGCGACCTGGAGCGGCGAGGCATCGAGATGCTCGGCGAACAGACGCGACAGATGCCGCGCGCCGACGCCGAGTCGCCCCGCCAGCGCCTCGACATTGCCGCGGTCGAGCGCGCCCGCCTCGATCAGCGCCAGGGCGCGCTCGACGGTGGTCCTGGTGCCCTTCCATGCCGGGCAGAACGGCGCCGCTTCGGGACGGCAGCGCAGGCAGGGCCGGAAGCCGGCGCGCTCGGCCGACGCGGCACTGCCATAGAACCGCACGTTGCGGGCGAGCGGCGTGCGCGCCCGGCAGACCGGGCGGCAATACACGCCGGTGGTCTTGACCGCCACGAACACGATGCCGTCCCACGCCGGGTCGCGGCGCTGAAAGGCAGCATATTGTGCGGCGAAATCGAGCATGCGACCGCTATAGCCTCGCCCGCACGCCGCGACGACCCGCTTTGCGGAGACGACGTCCGGAAACGACCGCTGCAGGCGGAAGAAACCCGTGCATCTACGGGGGCTGCGACCAAAAGACTTCGTGCTGCCGCAGTTCGGTCACCGAAAATTAAGGCTCGATTTAGTTTCGAGGATCATGCTTCGCGCCATCGAACACAGGTCACGCCATGCAAGACCGCGAGCCGATCAGCGCTGCGAGCATCTGGCCGACAGATGTGCCGGAAGGGCATTCGCCGGCACAGACGGCGGACCTCTGGGATGTCACCGGCGAGAACCACGACGCCGCCCTGCTGCTGCGGGAGCCGTTTGCCGACCGCATCGGCACCGCGCTGCTGGCGGCGACGGCACTGGCCGCAAGCTTCGTGCTGGGATGGACCGGCGGAGCCAACTGGCACGACCTCGCAGCTCCCGCCCCGGTGCCGGTGGCCCAGAAGGAAACGCCGGCCCCGCACATTGCGGAGGTGGCGCCGAGCCGAAAGAACGAGGGCCCGCGCCGGGCCGCGTCCAACGCCGACCCCGTCGTCACCGGCAGCATTCCGAGGACCGCGCCGGCAAGCCCGCGTCCGCTCGCCTTGGGCGCCGCGCCGACGACCTTGAATGCACAGGCCGCCGCATTGGGACCGAAGCAGCCGCAGGCGGCGGCGCAGGAGACGCGGCCGAGCACCATCCCCGGATGGTCGGTGGTCGAAGTCCGCGACGGCACCGCCGTGCTCGAGGGGCCCGAGGGCGTCAAGATGGCCGCGCGCGGCGACGTCGTCCCCGGCCTTGGACGGGTCGATTCCATCGTGCGCTGGGGCAACCGCTGGATCGTCGCCACCGCAAGCGGACTGATCGCAACGCCCTGAGCGTCTTGTCTTGACGCGCTTCCTTGACGCGAACCGGCGTCCACTTCGCTCGAAAACGCTTTGGTCAGTTGCTGTTGATCACGAAACGCAGCGACTTGCTGCCGGTGAAGGTCACCTCGTCACCGTGCCGCCGCCAGCTCGTCATGTCGCCGAGCGCGGCCAGCAGATCCTTGTCCGCCTGCGCCCGCTCCGGCGTGCAGGTGCGATTCTCCATCGCGCCGGGAACGAAGACGATGGTGTTGCCGGCCACCGAAAACTGGCCCTTGCCGCCGTCGCACCACAGCTCGAGGATCACCTCGCCATTGTCGCCGACCTCGATCGAGGGAATCCGCTTGGAGCCCGGCATGCGCGCGGCATCGAGCGTCATCACGAAGCCGAACGGGAACTCCTCCTGGGCCCGCGCCGGACCCGCGTCGAGAGCCGCGGCAACCAGCGCCAACGCAGCGATGCCGCCGTTCAAACCTCGCCTCATCGAAATCATGCCAATCCTCGAAATGCGACGCGTAACTGCGGGCCCCTTCTATGGGAGCAGAACGCGATTGGCCAGATTGGCAACGCCGGAAAATGTGCTTGAAAAGCAAATCCCCGCGAGCTGTCCGCTCGCGGGGATTCCTGGTTCGCCAGACGCGTCGTGGCGCTATTTCAGCACCAGCATCGTGAACGGATAGACATAGGCCTGCAGGGTCACGAACAGACCGACCAGACACGCCAGCACGATCGAGTGCAGGAACACATAGCGCAGGATCGAGCCCTCGTGGCCGTACCAGTTGGTCGCGGTCGAGGCGACCACGATCGATTGCGCGTCGATCATCTTGCCCATCACGCCGCCCGAGGAGTTCGCCGCCGCCATCAGGATCGGCGACAGGCCGAGCTGCTCGGAGGTGATCTTCTGCAGATTGCCGAACAGCACGTTCGATGCGGTATCCGATCCGGTCAGCGCCACGCCCAGCCAGCCGAGCAAGGTGCCGAAGAAGGGATAGAGCACGCCGGTCGCCGCGAAGGCGAGGCCGAGCGTGGCGTCGACGCCGGACAGCCGGGTCAGCGTGCCGATCGCCAGCATCGCCGAGATCGTGATCAGCGAGATCGCGCAGAGGCGGATGGTGCGGCCATACTCGGCGATCAGCTTGAGCGGCGAGAAGCCCATCAACAGACCCGAGATGATCGCGGCGATCAGCATGCCGGTGCCGGTGAACGACAGATAGGTGAAGCCGAACACGGCGCCTTCCGGCGTCGGCTTGGCGGCAACCGGCGGCACCTTGAAGATCAGCTTGTCGAGTTCGGGGACTGGATAGTTCCAGACGAAGTTGGCGTTCGCCCAGGCCTTGAAGGCACCGTTGCCCCAGATCAGCATCAGGATGCAGACGATGATCCACGGCAGCAGCGCACTCCACATTTCGCCCTGGGTCAGCGGCGTCTTGTCGAGCGGCGGTGCGGCGGCCATCGTCGCCGCCGATTCATCGCGGCCGCGCAGCGCCGGCGACAGCCAGAGCTGCCGCGGCTGCCAGACCTTCAGGAACAGGATCAGCGCGCCCATCGAGATCAGCGAGGCGCCGATGTCGACGATCCAGGGGTTGATGTAGTTCGAGATCACGAATTGCGGGACCGCAAACGACACGCCGGTGACCAGGATCGCCGGCCACACCTCCTTCATGCCGCGCCAGCCGGCAAACGCCCACACCACCCAGAACGGCACGATCAGCGAGAACAGCGGCAGCTGCCGGCCGACCATCGCGCCGAGGATGTAGGGGTCGAGCCCGGTAACCGAGGCGAGGCCCTGGATCGGCGTGCCGAGCGCGCCGTAGGCAACGGGTGCCGTGTTGGCGATCAGCGACAGGCCGGACGCGGCGAGCGGCGAGAAGCCGAGCCCGATCAGCACCGCGCCGGTGATCGCGACCGGCGTGCCGAACCCGGACGCGCCCTCGAAGAAGGCGCCGAACGAGAACGCGATCAACAGCAGCTGCAACCGCCGGTCCTCGGTGACGCCGCCGACCGCGCGCTTGAGCAGCTCGAACTTCCCGCACCTCACCGTGACCTGGTAGAGGAAGATGACGTTGAGCACGATCCAGCCGATCGGGAAGAACCCGGTGATCACGCCGAGCAGGGTGGCGCGGATCGACATGTTGGCCGGCATGGTGAAGACGAAGATCGTGATCAGGTTGGTCACGATCACGGCGATGATGGCGGCAATGTGCGCCTTCACCTTGCCGCTGGCGATCAGGACCAGCAGCGTGACCACGGGAATGGCGGCCGCGACCGTCGACAGCGCCGCATTGCCCAGCGGGTTGTAGATTTGATTCCAGGTGTTCATCTCGGGATCCTTCCCACATTTTTATGCAGCGCGCCGGCCTGCATGCGGGGCAGGCGCGACTGGTGCGATTGCGGGAGTCCGTCGGAAAAGCTGCAGCCCCGGCTCGCGAATGAACGATCGGTAAGGATCGCTCACATCCTCGCGAAAAATCGAAGGTCCCCCGCCCCTCGCCGTTGTCGTCATGCTAGGGTTGACTCGATCGCCGGGACAAGCCAACGCTTGCATGCCAGACCTACGACTTTAGTCGAGGTGCACTGCGATTGTCCCGATTCTTCAGGCCGTTGCGGCCGCTTCCCCGGAGACGATAATCTGTGAACAACATTCGCTCGACGCTCGCGACGGTGTGGCGGATCGCCTCGCCTTATTTCAACTCCGAGGACAAATGGGCGGGCCGCGGGCTGCTTGCGGCGGTCATCGCGATCGAACTGGCGATCGTCGGCATCAACGTCCTGCTCACGCAGTGGAACAACCGCTTCTACAACGCGCTGCAGGAACGCAATTGGGACTCCTTCGTCAGCGAGATCATCTATTTCTCCGTCCTGGTCGCCTTCTTCATCCTGCTGGCGGTCTACCAGCTCTACCTCAATCAATGGCTGCAGATCCGCTGGCGGCAATGGATGACGACGCACTATCTGGGGGACTGGCTCCGCCAGGCCAATCACTACCGGATGCAGCTCCAGGGCGACGCTGCCGACAACCCCGACCAGCGCATGACCGACGACGTCAAACTGTTCGTCGATCGCACGCTCACGCTCGGCCTCGGCCTGTTGAGCTCGGTCGTCACGCTGGCGTCCTTTCTCACACTGCTGTGGGGCCTTTCCAATGAGGCGCCGCTGCATCTGTTCGGTACGGAATATTCAATTCCCGGCTACCTTGTCTGGTGCGCGCTGATCTACTCCGCGCTCGGCACCGTGCTGACCCATCTGATCGGCTGGCCGCTGGTCGGCATCGATTTCAAGCAGCAGCAATATGAAGCCGATTTCCGCTTCAACCTGGTGCGCGTGCGGGAGAACTCCGAGCAGATCGCGCTGCTGCAGGGCGAACAGGCCGAGCGCGAACGCCTGCGCGTTCGCTTCGGACGCGTGGTGGAGAACTGGATCGCCCTGATGAACCGGACCAAGAAGATCACCGCGTTCACGGCGAGCTATAATCAGGCCTCGGTGATCTTCCCCTATGTGCTGGTGGCGCCGGCCTACTTTGCGCAAAAGATCCAGCTCGGCGGCATGATGCAGACCGCATCGGCGTTTTCGAACGTCCAGGGCGCGTTCTCGTACTTCGTCACCATCTATCGTCAACTGGCCGAATGGCAGGCCGTGGTGAACCGGCTCGACGGATTCGAGGCAGGGATCGCGGCGGCGTCAAACCTCACCAAGCGCGACGACCGAATTCAGGTCACCGCGACGACGGGCGACGGCGCCGTCAGCCTGCAGGATCTGGTGCTGCGGCTGCCCGACGGAACGCCGCTGCTGAACGCGGACCGGTTCGGCTTCCGCAAGGGCGAGGGCACGCTGATGACCGGCCCCTCCGGCGCCGGCAAGTCGACGCTGTTCCGCGCAATCGCCGGCATCTGGCCGTTCGGCGATGGCGCGGTCGAGATCCCGGCCAATTCCAGCCTGATGATGCTGCCACAACGCCCCTATCTGCCGATCGGCTCGCTGCATGACGCCGTCGTCTATCCCGGCGAGGCCGCGCAATTCGATGCCGGACGGGTCCGCGACGTCCTCACCGCCGTCGGACTGCCGCAGCTTGCGGCGCGGCTCGAGGAACACGCGCACTGGAACCGGATGCTGTCGCTCGGCGAGCAGCAGCGGCTCGGCATCGCGCGGGCGCTGCTGCATGCGCCGCAATTCCTGTTCCTGGACGAGGCGACGGCCTCGCTCGATGAGCCGGCGGAAGCCGCGCTCTACAGGCTGATCGCCGAAAGGCTGCCCGGCACCACGGTGGTTTCGATCGGCCACCGCTCGACGCTCGACGCCTTCCATCAGCGCAATGTCACGCTGGTCCGCGACGGTGACCGCTTCACCCTGCGCGACGCGGTCAAGGTCGCCGCGTCGTAGGCGCGCGAATTTGGATTGAAGCGGTCCGGCCGTGCGCTCGGTTCACCTCTCCCCCGTCGGGGAGAGGTGAACTCCGGCGGCTCGAGCTAAGTTCATTCATGCCTTAGCGGCTCGACGGCGACGCGGCCACCGCAGGCCGCGCAAAACAAAAGGGGCGGCAGATTGCTCTGCCGCCCCTCGATCCCCGGAAGGAGAGATTACTTCAGGTTGGACATCGCGGTCAGGTCGACCGAGAGCTTGGCGATACCGGCCGCGCCGCACCAGTTGGAGCCCGTGCCGCCCGGATTGATCGGGGTCACGTTGGTATTGCCGCCCGCGGTAAAGTCGCTGGTGAAGGCGCTGCAATCACCCTTCGACATGTCGGTGTCGGAGTAGCGCAGATCGAGCGTGAACACCTTGTAGGTGAAGCCGATGCCGATGTTCCAGGTGTTGTAGTCGGCATACTTGATTCCGTTCGGGAAGGCCGGAACGCCGTAGAAGCTGTCCGAGGTGCCGAGCCACTGCCGACCGAACTCACCCGACACGTACATGCCGACGCCGCTGGAACCGAACACGGTGCTGGGCGCGGTGTACTTGCCGATGATCGAGGAGTAGTTGCCCCAGGCGCCGGTGTTGAGGAAATTCGGCGAGTAGTACTCGTTGATGGTGAACGCCCAGTTGTCGTTGATGGTCCAGGTCGCCTTGCCGTAGACTTCGAAGAACGAGACGTCCTTCTTCATCACGTTGAAATTGGTCAGAGTGTTCGCCTGGCATTCTGCGCTCAGCGGATTGCCCGCGAAGTCGGCCACGGCACCGCCGCCGTAATAGCAGGTTCCACCCGGATACAGGTAACCCCAGACACCGATGTCGAAGGCAAACGCGCCGAAGGTCGGGCGGATACCGCCGTAGACGTCCACTTCAGCCGCGGCGCGGTTGGCGAAGGAGATGCTTTCGGTCGACGTACCGACGTAGAGCTGCAGGTCCTTGCTGACGTTGTAGCGCGGCTCGAAATAGGCGGTGACCGACGGATTGTGGTTGGACTGGGTGACGCCGCGGAAGATGTAATCGCTCATGATGCCAGCACCAAAGGCGATGTCCCACGGGTCGAACGGAGCCGGCGGCGGCGCCTTGACGGCCTTCACCGCCATGTCAGCTGCCATTGCCGAGCTCGAAATCATTGCTAGCGCCGTTGCTAACAAAGCCAGTTTCTTCATGACGATCCCCATCTACCTGTCCAGACAGCCCGGCTCCGGTGGCCCCCAGGGCGCGCGATAACGGACTGCAACTAAATCGCGTGTGGCCAATCTGAGGCTCGTGCACGGTACCGTGAAGCCAAAAAGACATGCATGTGCCGCCTTTTTAGGCGTTCTAGCCATCTTGCCGCATGTTGACTTGCGGGTGTTGCATTTGCACCACAAAACTGCTGCTCCCGCAGCGGTTGAACGGGTCATCCGGACGGGGAAACGGCAACAATCGGCCCGGCGCGAGAGCATCGGGGCGAATCGCCGTGCCCGCAAAAACACGGATCGTCACCGTACCTACGGAAGAAGCCGCAGCGTGGCGCGCTGCGGCTTCGGTCAGTTGAACCTCGGCAATGCGGCGGCGGCTTAGTGGTGCTCGCCGCCGTCGGCCGACCCGGCAATCCAGCCCGGCGCCGGTTCGTGGCTCGGTGTGGCCCAGCTCGGAGCCGGCTGCGGCTCGGGCTCGGGCGCCGGGGATGCCGCGACCGGGGCGGCCGGCTTCGGCGCGGCAGCCTTCTTCGGAGCAGCGGCCTTCTTCGGCGCAGCCTTCTTGGCAGCTTTCTTTGCCGTTTTCTTTGCAGCTTTCTTTGCAGCTTTCTTTGCAGCTTTCTTGGCCGACTTCTTCGCCGATTTCTTTGCAGTCTTCCTGGCGGATTTCTTCGCAGCCTTCTTGGCCGACTTCTTCGCGGACCTCTTCTTCGCCGCTACCACCTTCTTGGCCTTCTTGGCCTTTTTGGCCTTCTTGCTTTTCTTCGCCTTCTTCGACTTCGCCATCGTGGTCCTCCTGTTGCCGCTATCTGAGTCCACCGGGCGTATTGAAGTGATCGCTTGCCGGACGTTGGCTGCACCTCGAGGAGAGGCACTCTCCACTTCGCTTGTCGGGCATGATGGCCGCGCGATCGCTTCGCGTCTGTGGCAAGGAAGCGCCGGTCCTTCACGTTGCGTCAGGGCAAGGCTGAGGTCCGGATCATGCTCGAGTGGCAGTCGATCAATTCAATCCTGGCCGGGGACCTCCTGTCGCCCAATCGAGAAGCTCAATCGTGTGCACCACAGGAACTGACGTACCGCCGGCAATCTGAACCATGCAGCCAATATTGCCCGCAGCGATCATGTCCGGTTTGACAAGCGCAATATTGGCGACCTTGCGATCGCGCAATCTGCTCGCAATGTCGGGCTGGAGAATGTTGTAGGTCCCCGCCGAACCGCAACACAAATGGCTCTCGGGCACATCTTTCACCACGAATCCATTCTTGGAAAGCAATTCTTTCGGAAGTTGAGTGATTTTCTGTCCATGCTGCAACGAACAAGCGGAGTGATAGGCGACGGTGATGTCGCCTTTCTGCGTTGAAGGCGCGAGCTCGAGAGCCGAGAGATACTCGGTGATATCCTTTGCCAGCGCCGAGATTCGCTTGGCCGGCTCCGCGAATGTTTTGTCCTCGCGCAGCAGGTAGCCGTAGTCCTTGACAACTGTCCCACAGCCCGAAGTCGTCACCAGGATGGCGTCGAGCCCGTTCTGGTCCGCTTCCCTTTGCCACACTGTGATGTTGGCCCGCGCGCGCGCCAGCGCGTCGCCGTCCTGTCCCATGTGATGGGTCAACGCGCCGCAGCATTGCTCGTCCTTGACCAGCACCACCTCGACGCCGTGCCGGGTCAGGACATTGATCGCGGCCTGATTGATGCGTGGCGCCAGCACCTGCTGGGCGCAGCCCTGCAGCAGCGCGACCCGGCCGCGCCGCCGGCCGATCGGCGCAAACACGGTTCCGGCAGCCGGACCCGGCTGCGGCAGGCCGCGTGGCGCGAGCGCCAGCATCGCCTTGATCCGCCGCAGCAGACCCGGGCTCGACGCACCGACCGATGGCGTCGGCAGCAATGCGGCGAACGGACGGACGAGCCCGGCCAGGATCATGCTGATCCGGAACAGGCCCGGCCGCGGCAGCACGAGGGCGAGCACCGACCGCAGCAGCCGCTCGGTCAGCGGTCTCTGGTAATCCCGCTCGATCCGGACCCGGGCCTGGTCGACGAGGTGCATGTAGTTCACGCCCGACGGACAGGTGGTCATGCAGGCGAGGCACGACAGGCAGCGGTCGATATGCTTGACCACGTCGGCCGTCGGCGGCTTGTCCTTCTCCAGCATCTCCTTGATCAGGTAGATGCGCCCGCGCGGGCTATCGAGCTCGTCGCCGAGCAGCACATAGGTCGGACAGGTCGCGGTGCAGAAGCCGCAATGCACGCAGGCGCGCAGGATCTTGTCGGCTTCCTTGATGTCGGGATCGGCGAGCTGCGCCAGGGAAAACTCGGTCTTCATGCAGCCCCGCCTCGCATCATCCGGCCGCGGTTGAGGACGGACCTCGGATCGAAGCTCGCCCGGACCCGTTCACCGAGCGCGGCAAGCCCGGCCGCCTGCGGCTGGAACACATCGACCGCCCGGCGCACATCCTCGGTGGCGCGGATCAGAGTGGCGTGTCCGCCGATCGCCTCGACCTGGCCGCGGACCAGCATGGCCTGGGCGTCGGCGCCCGGCGGCACCGCGGCCCAGATCAGCCCGCCGCCCCAGTCGTAGACCACGTCGCCGCCGGTGGCGCGCGACAACGCCTGGCCCAGCGCGCCGCCAGAGGCCGGCGGGCAAACGATGCGCCACACCGGCCAGGCCCCGAGCGCGCCGTTCGCCGCAAACGGCACCACGTCGCGCAGCGCGCTCCAGATTGCGGCCGACGCATCGTCGGCGAGGCTGTCGACCACTCCAAAAGACGAGAGCGTCTGGCTCAGCGAGGCCGCCCGATGTGCCGCCGACGCCGAAATCCCCTCGAGCCGCACCAGCGTGACCGGCTGGCCGGAGGCGAGGCCAGCGAGCGCACCGCCCGCGGACCGCAACGCCGAACCCGGCAGATGCGCCGCGCCGGAGACGTCGAAAGGCGAGCCCAGCGCCGCCGTCATCGCCTTGTTGGCGGTGATGTCGTCGAGCCCGCGCAGCACCAGCGTCCGCTCGGCTTCCGGCTTCGGCATCACCTTAAGCGTCACCTCGGTCATGACCGCGAGCGTGCCCCAGGAGCCGGTCAGCAGCTTGCAGAGGTCGTAGCCGGTGACGTTCTTCACCACCCGCCCGCCGGTCTTGAAGCTGTCGCCGAACCCCGACACCGCGTGCGCCCCGAGCAGATGATCCCTGATACCACCGGCCTTGATGCGGCGGGGACCGGCCAGTCCGGCGCCGATCATGCCGCCGATCGTGCCGGCGCCCGCGGTGCCGAGCAGCACCGAAATGTCCATCGGCTCGAAGGCGAATTGCTGGTTCTTGGCATCGATCAGGGATTGCACGTCGGCGAGCGGCGCGCCGACCTGCACGGTGATGATCAGTTCGTTCGGCTCATAGGAGGTGACCGCATTCAGCGCCGAGACGTCGAGCAGCGCATTGGTCGGCATCGGATGGCCGATGGCGCGCTTCGAGCCATGTCCAATGACCTCAAGCGGCTGCTCGCTGGCAACCGCCGCGCGCACCACTTCCTCGACGTCTTTTGCGTCTCTGACCTTGAGCGTATCCACGGACTAGCCGGTAACCAAATTCGGCTCCGAAATCAAATGCGCGCGCCGAACAAATTTCTGAATGCGAGGAGTCCGGCGTCGGTGATTTCGACGGAGCGGCCCTGCGGCCGGCGCCGGATCCAGTCCCGTTGCAACGCAAGGTCGGCAACCGCAGCCCCTGCCCGCCCGGCCAGATGCGGACGCCGCTCGCTCCAGTCGAGACAGGGCCGGCACAAGATCCGCCGCCCCCGCGCCGGCGCATGCAGGTCGATGCCGAAATCGCCGAGAAATGCTCGGCCGGAAGCAGTCAGCTCGCCGGCCTCCTGGTCCAGATTGAGGTGGCCGCGGTCCCGCATCGCATCGGTGACGGCGACGCCGAGCTCGCCGGCAAGGTGGTCGTAGCAGGTCCGGGCCCGGCGCATCTCGGGATCGATGCGCGGCGGTGGCCGGGACGGATGCGGATCGATCGCGGCAACCGTCATCATGCCCTCGAGCATCTGCGCAACCAGCGGCGTGGCCAGCCGGTAGAAGCGGCGCGGACCACGCCGCTCGACCTTGAGCAGCGCGCGCTCGACCAGCCGCGAAAGGTGCCAGCTCGCGGTCTGGGGCGTCACGCCCGCGACCAGCGCCAGCTCGCTCGCAGTCTGCGGGCGCCCGTCCATCAGCCGCGACAGGATGCTGGCGCGGCCGGGATCGGCGATCAGCCCGGCGAGTTCGGCAAGCTCTGGTGCGATGGTCTGCATGGCCGGCTCCGCATCGATCGAAGTCATCTGTTTGTCGCACGTCATGCCGCCGCAACGCTTCGATCATGATCGAAATGTTCACGACATCGACAATTCGACCATCACCGAACCGGGTTCGCCGAACGATCGACTATCTCTCGCGTTGCGGTTCGGCCGGCAGGACGGTTGGCGCGAATCATCTGGAGGCGATCATGAAACGTTCGGAAGTCTCGACCACGACGATGATGCTCACCCGGCGATCGGCCGTCGGCTGGTTCGCAGCGATCATGGCGATCGCCGGCGTATCGCCCTGGGCCGGATCGCAAGCTCGATCGGAGCACAGCAACGGAGGACTGCCAATGAAGCACTATGCGATGAGCACGAGAACCATCAGCGATGCAATCAACACCGCTGGCCTTCTGGTTGTGGCGCAATGGGAAGCCAAGGAGGGACAGGCCGACAAGGTCGCGGAAATCCTCGACGGCTTCCTGCCCGAGGCGCAGAAGGACCCCGGCACCAAGCTGTTCCTGATCGGCCGCGGCAAGGACAATCCGGCGCAATTCCTGTTCTACGAATTGTTCCAGGACGAAGCGGCGTTCAAGGCGCATGCGGAGAGCGCCTACTTCAAGACCTACATCGCGGAGCAGGCGCTGCCGCTACTGGCCAAGCGCGAACGGACGCAATACGCGCTGCTGTAGGTGACGGCGCCACGGGAGGGCTTGCGATGCAGGCCCTCCCCCCAGTGCAATATCAAACCGACGCACGGCTGCCGAGCGCCGGTCCCAACTCGATCCGCTCGGGCGATTTGCGCCGGAAGGCTGCGATCGAAATCCGGGAGAGCACCGCCGCCTCGATCTGTTCGACCTGCGTCCTGAACCGAAGCGCATGCTTCTCGACGAGATGCCAGGACACGAATGCGACGCCGAAGGCGATCGGCAGGCTGATCAGGATGTTCAGATACCAATGCTGAACCGGGGGGCCCAACGTCGCAACGCACTGCTGGACGACGACTCCGTAGAGATACATCCCGTACGAGTAGTCGCCGGATGACACGATCCAGCTTCGTCGCGGGTTCATCAGCCCCAGATAGCACGCGACATACGTGGCGGGTCCAACAATAAACGCATCGGTGTATCCAGTGGCCATCCCGGCCGCGCAAAGCGTCAGCGCGAGCAGGAACGCGGTGCGGTTGAACGGCACCTTGTCGCGCCAGAGAAAGAAGCCGACACCTGCAAGGAAGCAGAACACCAGCAACGGCGGACGAAGGTGAAGATATTGTAGGTCCGAATGGTAGATATCGTGGCAGGCGAAACCGATCTGGGCGAACACCAGAAACGCTAGGTACAGCACCCTGCTGAAGCAGATCGTGGTCACGGCGAGCAGCGCCAGGATCACGTAGCACCACAGCTCATATGGGACCGTCCAAAGCTGCGCATTCACCGCAAAAGGTACCGGATTGTGCAGAAACACGCCCGGAAGCTCATAGTGGATGTCGCCGACGATGTTGTGAAAATAGGCATAGAATTTCGGGTCCGCGAAATACTGCGCGAGGGGAAGCGCAGTGAAGATCGGGCCGATGATGATGGCCGAGAGTGTCGTCTCGACCGTAAGCGCGGGCACAATGCGAAGCACGCGCAGGCCGAGAAATGAAATCAGGCTCTTGCACCTCAGCAAACTCGCCGTCACCAGAAACCCGCTCAAGGCGAAGAAGAGCGCAAGGACCATCGCGCACCCGATGCGGATATGGCCCAAGATCTCCATCGCCCGGTCGAGCCCAAAGACGACGTTCGCACTGTGCAGGCAGATGATGGTGGCGGCCAGCGCGATCCGCAGATAGTCGAAGCCTGTGGGCCGATAGCGAGAAAGAGCCAACTGATCGGCCAGGCTGAACATAGGTTGCATTGCGATTTCGAGACAACTACGTCATCGGAAACTATCCAGCAACAAACTAACAAGATATAAACGCAAGACGTGCATGTGCGAACGGACGCAATCTAGGCGACGCGCCACCGGATTCGCTGCAAGCAATGGTTAGGGGTTACCGGCCGGAAAGGACAATCGGTCGAACTGGATTGATCGGCCCCGGCTGGACGACAGCCTCTCGTTCGGCCGGTTCGGGCGATTTGCGCCAGAAGCCGACGATCGAGATCCGCGACAACACCGCGGCCTCGAGGCTCTCGACCTGGGCTCGGAGCCGGAGCGCGCGTTTCTCGACAAGATGCCAGGACGCGACAGCGACGCCGAAGGCGAGCGGCAGGCTGATCAGGAGGTTCAGATACCAATGCTGGACCGGCGGGCCGAAGGCGGCGACGCATTGCTGGATGACGAAGCCGTAGAGATAGAGCCCGTAGGAGTAATCGCCTGACGAGACGATCCAGCTCCGCGGCGGGTTCATCAGGCCGAGATAGCACGCGACATAGGCGGCGGGCACGGGAGCCAGCGCGTCGCCGCGCCCGGTCGCCATGCCGGCGGCGCACAGCACCAGCGCCAGCAGGCACACGGTGCGGTTGAACGGCACCTTGTCGCGCCAGAGGTAGAAGCCGACGCCGGCAAGGAAGCAGAACACCAGAAGGTGCGGGCGAAGCTGGATCGGCACCTCGTCCCAGCGGTAGATGTCGTAGCCGATGAGCCCGATCTGGGCGATCACCATGACCCCCAGGAACGCCACCCGGTTGAAGCAAATCGTGAGCACGGCGAGCAACGCCAGGATGACGTAGCACCACAGCTCGTACGGCACGGTCCAGAGCTGGGCGTTCACCAGGTCCGGCAGCGGATTGTGCAGGAATACGCCCGGCAGCTCGTAATGGATGTCGCCGACGATATTGAGGAAATAGGCGTGGAATTTCGGATCGGCGACATATTGCGCCAACGGCAGCTCGGTGAAGACCGAGCCGATGATGATTGCCGACAGCGTGGTTTCGACCGCGAGCGCCGGCCCGATCCGCAGCACGCGCAGGCCGAGGAAGGAAATCAGGCTCTTGCACCGGAGCAGGCTTGCGGTCACCAGGAAGCCGCTCAGGGCAAAGAACAGCGCAAGGATCATCGCGACGCCGATGCGCAGCGTGCTCTGGATTTCCAGCGCGCGGCCGAGCCCGAGCGTCACGTTCGTGCTGTGCAGGCCAATGATCGACGCCGCCAGCGCGATCCGCATGTAATCGAAGCCCGCGGGCCGATTGCGCGAAAGCGCCAGCTGATCGGCCAGGCTGGGCATCGATGTGCTCCCGAAGACATGCATCTGCGGAAAATACCGAGCAACAGTCTAAGGCCGTGTAAATGGGTCCGCGCTGTAATTGCAGCGACGCGCGACGGCGGCCACCGCGCAAGGATCGGTTAAGGTTATCAGCTGGCTAGGGCGATCCGTCGAATTGTATCGACCGGCCCTCGCGCGTTGGTGGCCCTGGGCGCACGCTCACGCATGTTGGCCTCGGGGCCAACAGCTGACGTGGCTCCTGATGCCCTGGAAGCAGACTTGTCATCGTCATTCGGCAACCGTGGATTTGATCGCGGCTCCGCCAGGAGAAACCACCACGATGCACATCAAACCGATAGCCATCGCGCTGCTCGCGATGATCGCGCCAGGACAGGCGCGCGCCGCCATGCTCAGCGACGCCGAGGCGACGTTCCTCGACCAGCTCGCAACCGCAGCCGCGGTGCTCGAACAACGATGCACCGGCTATGAGGCCAATGGTGCCGGCGGCGTTCAAACGGGCGCCAGACTTCTCGGCAGCCCCGACGCCGCGATGGCCATGATCAATGCGTTCGACGCGGCCATCAAGGCTCACGACGGCGACGACTACGATCCGCGCAAATTCCGCCCCGAGGTGTCCGAAGCGGCCGGCAAGACCTTCAAGCGCGTCCGGGCGGCGTTGATCAGAGACCCGGAAGCGGCGTGCGCCGCCTATGGCGATAGCGGCGCGGCGTCGGGGCTGCTCAGACGGTACTAGAACCGCGGGATATCCGGGAAGGCCAGCTTGCCGGCGTGGACATGGACGCGACCGAGCTCCGCGCAGCGGTGCAGGGTCGGAAACACCTTGCCGGGGTTGAGCAGGCCCTCGGCATCGAAGGCGCATTTCAGCCGCTGCTGCTGGTTGAGGTCGATCTCGGTGAACATGTCCGGCATCAGGTCGCGCTTCTCGATGCCGACCCCATGCTCGCCGGTGAGCACGCCGCCGAGCTCGACGCAGCAGCGCAGGATGTCGGCGCCGAACGCCTCCGCCTTCTCGATCTCGCCCGGCTTGTTGGCATCGTAGAGGATCAAGGGGTGCAGATTGCCGTCGCCGGCGTGGAACACGTTGGCGACGCCGAGGCCGTATTTCTCGGAGAGCTCGCGGATCCGCGCCAGGGCCTTCGGCAAGGCGCCGCGCGGGATGGTGCCGTCCATGCAGAGATAGTCCGGCGAGATGCGCCCGACCGCGGGGAACGCCGCCTTCCGGCCGGCCCAGAACAGATTGCGCTCGGCCTCCGAGGTCGAGATCTGGCAGGAGGTCGAGCCGCAGCCTTGCGCGATCGCCTCGACCCGCTTGATCAGCTCGTCGACCTCGACCTGAGGGCCGTCGAGCTCGATGATCAAAAGCGCCTCGACGTCCAGCGGATAACCGGCATGGACGAACGCCTCCGCGGCGTGGATCGCGGGCTTGTCCATCATCTCCATGCCGCCGGGGATGATGCCGGCGCCGATGATCCGGGCGACGCATTCGCCGGCCGCCTCGACTTCGGCGAAGCCGACCATCAGCGCACGTGCCGTCTCCGGCTTCTGCAGGATGCGCACGGTGATCTCGGTGATGACGCCGAGCAGCCCCTCCGAGCCGGTGATGATTCCCATCAAGTCATAGCCGGCATTCTCGGCCGACTTGCCGCCGATGCGCAGGATCTCGCCACTCATCAGCACGATCTCGCAGCCGAGCACGTTGTTGGTGGTCATGCCGTATTTCAGGCAGTGCACGCCGCCGGAATTTTCCGCGACATTGCCGCCGATCGAGCAGGCGATCTGCGACGACGGATCGGGCGCGTAGTAGAAGCCGGCATGGGCGACCGCCTGGCTGATCGCGAGATTGGTGACGCCGGGCTCGGTGACAACGACGCGGTTGTCGAAGTCGATCTCGCGAATCCGCTTGAACTTGCCTAGTCCGAGCAGCACGCCGTCGGCAAGCGGCAGCGCGCCGCCGGACAGCGAGGTGCCGGAGCCGCGCGGCACCACCTTGATGCCCTGGCCCTGGCAATATTTGAGGACCTTCGACACCTGCTCGGTGGTATCGGGCAGCACCACGACCATCGGCGGCTGCCGATAGGCGGTCAGGCCGTCGGATTCATAGGCCAGCATCTCGGCGGCACTGTCGATCACGCCCTCGCCCGGGACGATTGCGCGCAAGGCGGCCACGATTTCGGCGCGGCGAGCGAGGATGGCCTGGTCGGCCGCCGGCATCATGATGGACATCGTTGTTCCCTCGGCTGGGCTTTTGCCCTTCGCCGATTTGTTACGACAAATCAATCACGTCTGCACCTGTTTCAGTGGACCGGCCGAAGGTCGGATTGCCCCACCCCGCAATGGCGAGTTCTCTCTCGGACAAGCGGGCGGCCTCGAAACCTGTCAAGGTTTCGTGGCTTGTCCTGTCCAAGCCGGACATGCCACAAACGATCACTACCTCCCGGGACGAAACGAAGAGAACCCCATGAACCTAAAGACCTTGAGCGCGCTGGCGGTCGTCACATCGCTGGCTTCTGCATCCTCCGCGCTGGCGCAGGATGCCGCCGCCGGCAAGACCTCGTTCAATAAATGCCTCGCCTGCCACGCAATCGGCGAAGGCGCCAAGAACAAGGTCGGCCCCGAGCTCAACGGCCTCGACGGCCGCCATTCCGGCTCCGCGCCGGACTACAATTATTCCGATGCCAACAAGAATTCCGGCATCACCTGGAACAGGGAAACCTTCCTCGAATACATCAAGGATCCGAAGGCCAAGATCCCCGGCACCAAGATGGCATTCGCCGGCATCAAGAACGAGAACGAGGCCAACAACCTCTGGGCCTACGTCTCGTCGTTCGACAAGGACGGCAAGCAGAAGTAATCGGCGGTATCGGTCGCCGTCCGCCCGGCACCAATGCCAGGGCGGACGTCAGAAGGGGATGGCTTTTCTTCGAAACGCCATCCCCTTCTGGCTCTCTGATTTGAGCATGATCTCCGCGCAAAGCGTCCCGCGTTTGTCGCGAGGGAAAATCGCCACGCACTTTTCCGCATCATGCTCGGCCGCCGCGATCAGCGCGGCAACAGATTGGTCTTGGCGAGATCGACCACCTCGTCGCCGCGGCCGCTCATCACCGCGCGCAGCACCCACAGGCTGAATCCCTTGACCTGCTCCAGCGTGATGGTTGGCGGCATCGACAGCTCCTGCGTCGCGGTCACGACGTCGAGCACCGCCGGGCCGTCATGCGCGAGCACGTCGCGGATCGCGCCCTCGAGCTCGCCGGGATCCTCCACCCTGACGCCGTGAATGCCCATGGCGCGGGCCATCGCCGCGAAATCCGGATTCTTCAGATCGACCCCGGTCTCGATGAAGCCGGCGGCCTTCATCTCCAGCGCGACGAAGCCGAGCACGCTGTTGTTGAAGATCACGACCTTCACCGGCAGCCTGGCCTGGGTCAGCGTGATCAAATCGCCCATCAGCATGGCAAAGCCGCCGTCGCCGGACATCGACACCACCTGCCGGCCGGGCTGCGCCGCCTGCGCCCCGATCGCATGCGCCATCGCATTGGCCATCGAGCCATGGACCCAGGAGCCGACCAGCCGGCGGCGGCCGTTCATTTTCAGATAACGCGCGGCCCAGATCGTCGGCGTGCCGACGTCGGCGGTGAATACCGCATCCTCGCTGGCCTGCTCGCTGAGCAGCCGCGCCAGATATTGCGGATGGATCGGCTTTTGGCCCGGCTTGCCGCGGGCGAGATCGTCGAGCCCGGCGCGGGCGTCCTTGTAATGCGCGAGGCTGGCATCGAGATGTTTGCGGTCGGTCTTCACATGGAGCTTCGGCAACAGCGCGGCGATGGTCTCGCCGACGTCGCCGACGATGCCGAGATCGAGCTTGCAGCGGCGGCCGAGATTTTCGGGGCGGATATCGACCTGCGCGATGTTGATACCGGTCGGGAAGAACTGCTTGTAGGGAAAATCGGTGCCCAGCATCAGCAGCACGTCGCAGCCGTGCATCGCGGCATAGCCGGAGGAGAAGCCGATGAAGCCGGTCATGCCGACGTCGTAGGGGTTGTCGTATTCGACATATTCCTTGCCGCCGAGCGCGTGCACGATCGGGCTCTTCAGCGTCTCGGCAAGCTTGATCAAGCCGTCATGCGCGCCGGCGCAGCCGCGGCCGCAGAACAGCGTGACGCGCCGCGCGCCATTGAGCAGCGCCGCCAGCGCATTCAACTCAGGTTCGGCCGGACGCACCACCGGCGCCGGCGGCAGCAGGCCGGCATTCGGTGCGATGTCGCGCTTCGGCGCCGTCCGCATCGCAACGTCGCCGGGCAGCACCAACACGGCAACGCCGCGCTTGCCGACCGCGGCGCGGATCGCGTTCTCCAGCATGTAGGGCAGTTGCGCCGGATCCGACACCAGTTCGCAATAATGGCTGCATTCGCGAAACAGGTCCTGCGGATGGGTTTCCTGGAAATAGCCGCCGCCGATCTCGGCCGACGGGATCTGCGCCGCCAGCGCCAGCACCGGCGTGCGGCTGCGATGCGCGTCGAACAGGCCGTTGATGAGGTGGAGATTGCCCGGGCCGCAGGAGCCCGCGCACACCGCGAGCGCGCCCGTGATCTGGGATTCGGCGGCGGCGGCGAACGCGGCCACCTCCTCGTGACGCACATGCAGCCAATCGATCGTGCCGCGCTTGCGCAGCGCCTCGGTCAGGCCGTTGAGGCTGTCGCCGACGACGCCGTAGATGCGCTTGACGCCGGCCTGGGCAAGGGTTTCAGCGATGAGGTCGGCAATGTTGTCGATCCGCATGAGACGTGTCCTTTGCTGCAATCCGAAACCGGTGAACCGCATGATGTTCGGCGCCACACGGCGGCGCAAGCCTTGCCGGATCACATTCGCGCGGCGCAAAGGCGCGGCAGCTATTGCGCCGTCACCACGTCCCGCACCATCAGGCCGGCCATCGTCTCGATCTCGGACGCCACGAGATCGGGCGCGACGTACTGCACCATGTGGCCGACGCCCGGCAGCACGATCAGTTTCGCGCTCGGCACTGACGCGGCGAGCGGCCGCGCATGGATGCCGGTCGAGACCGTCTTGTCGACGTCGCCCGAAATGATCGACAGCGGCGCCCTGATCTCGGCATAGCGCGGGGCCTGTTCGACGACGGCGGCCTTCAGCGTGACGAGGTCGCGCGCATTGGCGATGAACTCATGTGGACGCAGCAGCAGCAATGACTCGCTGTCGCGGACGAAGTCAGCCGGTATCGGCTGCGGCGCGAACACGCCGCGCGCAGCCGAACTGGCAACGAGGAGACCGAGCGGCAGCGTGATCGTGTGCGCAAGCGGCGGCCCGATCAGTGGTGTCGAGATCACGTCATTGTAGCGTCCGGCGCCGCCGCGCCACGGATAGGCGACGGGGGCGAGCAGCACGAGGCCGGCGACGCGGTCCGGATCATCCAGCGCAATGCGCAAGGCGAGCGCGCCGGCCCAGGAATGCGCCACCACGATCGCCCGCTCGACGCCGAGGCTGGTCAACGCCTCCACGATCACCCGGCCCTGGATCGCGGGCGTCGAATCCGCGACGCGCGCGCGCGGGCTCCAGCCGTGGCCCGGCCGGTCGATCAGGATCACCCGGCGCGCTTTGGCAATGCGATCGCCGAGCGGCTGCATCGCGCGCAGATTGGAGCTTGCACCATGCAGCATCACGACCGGCGGCCCGACCGCGTCGCGCGGGCCGAGTTCGACCACATGCAGCCGCGCCCCGGCCACATCGATCATTCGCCCCTGCGGCGGGAAGGCACGCTGGATCAGCAGGGCGCCGAGCTGTGTCGCCAGGGCCAGCGCCAGCCCGGCGGCCGCCAGCGCAATGATCGCAGTCAACATCGAGGGGATCCGAAAGGTCTTAGGCACCTGATTGGGCACCTGACAATTACGACGTAGCCGAAATCAGGTTTCGCGCGGATGTGCCCCTTGTCCGGGCATGCTCTTGTTCGAAAAGCCAATTGTCGATTTTCCGGCTCGCGCCCCGGCGCGGAGGAGTTGTCCACAATGCGCCCAGCCTGTGGATAGCGGGTTCATACCTGCGTCATTAGTAATTTCATAGATTGGCGGTGGCAATTTCGCCATCAGACGCGAGGCTTCATCGAAACCGGGACGCTACTGGAACGCTTCCTGGCTTGTACACAGTATCCACAGGAACCCGCGTCCGCATGACGAGTTCAACGGGAAGTAATCGGAGGAGTACCATGATTTCCGACCCTAGCGATGCGGCCATCGATCAGATCGTGGCGAGCTGCAATGGCGACCTGCGCGGCGCCTTGAAGGCACTGTTGCTGGTGAATGAACACCTGGAGGCGGAGCTTCAGCAATTCTATGCTGCCGTAGCCCAGGACACCGCGTCCCGCGGCAAGTTCTTGCACTAACCTCTCGCCCCGGGACCGTATCGCGAGCAGGCATCAGGCTCGCGAGCAACGTGCTCATTCGCGGCCACAGCCCCACGATCGCCATCAATCGCACGCAATCAGATATCGCGGCCTTCGACCTTTTCGGTCAGCTGCTTGACGATCTGCGGCACCTTCTCGAGGTAGGGATCGACAGCCAGCGCCTTGCGGAAGGCGTCGAGCGCACGCTTGTCGTCGCCCATGTCCTGCATGATCATGCCGACGCCCGCCAGCGCGCCGAAATGGCGGGGTTCGCGGGTCAGCACCTGCTGCAGGTCTCCCAGCGAACGAACGTAGTCGTTCTTCAAATAGTAGATCGTCGCACGCCGGTTCCAGGCCTCGACATAGTCGGGGCGGAGCTTGATCACCGCGTCCAGCAGCTTCAGCGCGACATCGACATTCTGGGCGTCGATCGCCGCCTTGGCGCGCACCATCAACAGCGCCGCGGTATCGCTCGGGGTTTGCAGCCACAGCGCCCAGATCCGCGCCTCGACATGGCGGGCACTGTCCTCGTCGGGCGCGGCCTTCAGCGCGCCGAACAGGAAATCCAGCCCGCGGCTGCGGTCGGCCGGCACCTTCGGCAGCTTGGTCGGCGCTTCAGGTAGTTTTTTCTGGGCCTTGGGCGGCGGGACCACCCGCGGATCGTCCTGCGCGACGGCTGCAACAGGCATGGCCAGAAGCGCGGCGATCAGGATCGCCAGCCGGCGGTTGGCGGGCCCCAGGAACTTGAATCCGAGCTTTAATCCCATGGCCGAAGTCTAGACGCACAACGCCGCACTGCAAAGCAGCGCGGCGTCAAAGACCTGTGAAGGAAGGATCGGAATCGGCCGGCGATCCGGGCGGGATCAGCCTTGTCGATCAGCGTTAGCGGATCAGCCCTGGCGCGCCTTGAAGCGGCGCTGGACCTTGTTGATCACGTAGACGCGGCCCTTGCGACGAACCAGACGGTTGTTGCGATGGCGGCCGCGCAGCGACTTGAGCGAGTTACGGACCTTCATGGGACAATCCTGTTACTTCGAAAGGCCCGTGTTGGAGGCCGTACCTGATCAATGCCAATATTTGGCAAAATGGGATTTATCCCGACAAGCGGCCTGCCGCCCGGGACGGCCGCGTTCTAAGCCATCGGACCGTTAAATGTCAACCGAGACGGGCCGATTTTCGGGCCTGGCCTGGCCTGGAACCCGCTTGGGGCATCGTGCCACGCCCTTGAGATCGCTTCGGAAACGGCGACAGCCGCAATTATCCGGGCCATCGAGGCGACCCGCCGTCTCCCTTTGACGACGGCGTCACGACCGCCGAATCGCGTTTTCGTCCTCCTCGCGCCCGCCCCGACCGGACCTCGCGCCGGATTGATCGGTGCGCGGCCATAGTTCTTCAACTCCTCGGCACTTGCGAAAATCGTTATATCATATAATTATTTTCCATCACCAATGACACGCCGCCGGGGAAGCGCAATGCCCAAGCTCAAACTGCCCGACATCGAAAAGGTCACCGCGATCGACATCCACACCCATGCCGAGGAGCCGTGCGGCATGCATGGCGACGACGGCTATGACGACTTCCAGGCGCAGATGGCCGACTATTTCAAGTCGCCGCACAAGCATCCGCCGACCGTGCCGGAGACCGCGGCCTATTACCGCGCCAAGAACATCGCCGCGGTGATCTTCCCGGTCGACGCCGAGCGCGAGACCGGCTTCCGCCGCTACAACAATTACGAAATGCTCGAGGTCGCCTCCGACCATCTCGACGTGCTGATCCCGTTCGTCTCGATCGATCCGCACAAGGGCAAGCTCGGCGTACGCGAGGCACGCAAGCTGATCGAGGAATACGGCGTCCGCGGCTTCAAATTCCATCCGACCATGCAGGGCTTCTACGCCAACGACCGCATGGCCTATCCGCTCTATGAAGCCATCAATGACGGCGGCGCGATCGCGCTGTTCCACACCGGCCAGACCGGCGTCGGCTCAGGCATGCCGGGCGGCATGGGGATGCGGCTGAAATATTCCAACCCGATGTACATGGACGACGTCGCGGCCGATTTCCCCGACCTCAAGATCATCCTCGCGCATCCGTCCTTCCCGTGGCAGGAAGAGGCGCTGTCGGTCGCGACCCACAAGCCGAACGTCTATATCGACCTCTCCGGCTGGTCGCCGAAATACTTCCCGCCGATCCTGGTGCGCTACATCAACTCGATCCTGCAGGACAAGATGCTGTTCGGCTCCGACTGGCCGGTGATCACGCCGGACCGCTGGCTCGCCGATTTCGCCAAGCTCGACATCCGCGAGGAGATCCGGCCGAAGGTCATGAAGGCCAACGCGCGGAAGATTTTGGGGATCTAAGGGAGTATTGTCGGCGGCAAGCTTCGGAGGTGGTTCATGACGAACTTCGCCGGACTTGCCGCATCCCTTCTGATCGGAAGCGCGGAGCTTGCCTGCGCAGCCGGCGCCGAGCCACCGCCCGCCTTCGTCGAATTCGAGAGCCCGCTTGCAAGTGCGCAGCCGCTGCAGGGCTATCTGCGATTGCCGGACGGACCGGGCCCTTCGCCCGCCGTGGTGCTGCTGCACGGCTGCGGCGGCTTTTTCAAGCAACTCGACGAGCGCTGGGGCAAGCGGCTGGCGGCCTGGGGCTACGTCACCCTCACGGTCGACCGGTTCGGCCCACGGGGCATCACCAGCACCTGCGCGAGCGGGCCGCCGGCTGCGACCGTCCACGACGCCTATCGTGCGCTGAGTTTCCTCGCGCGGCAATCGGCGGTTGATCCTGCCCGCGTCGCGGTGATCGGGTTCTCGCAAGGCGCGTGGCTTGCCCTGTTCTCGGTCGAGCGCGGCGCGATCGAGCGTAACGCCAAGGAGAAATTCCGTGCGGCCGTCGCGTTCTATCCGCCCTGCCTCAGCATCAAGGGCGACATGACGGTGCCGACGCTGATCATGGTCGGCGAGCTCGACGACTGGACCCCGGCCAAGGAGTGCCGGAATCTGGCCGAAGGCCGCGATGACTACGGCATCTCACGGCAGAAAGAGCTGGGGTATCCGATCGAACTCATCGTCTATCCGGGCGCCTATCATGATTTCGACGTACCGTCATTCCGCGCGCCCCAGAAGCTGCTCGGTCATCACCTCGAATTCAACGAGGTGGCCAGGGATCAATCCATCGACGCACTCAGGAAATTCCTGTATGCGACAATCGGCGGGCAAGAGAGATCACAATGACCATCAAGGCAATCGTCTTCGACGCCTACGGCACGCTCTACGACGTCCAGTCGGTGGCCGACGTCACCGAGGATGCGTTCCCCGGCTACGGCGACATCATCACGCAGGTCTGGCGCATCAAGCAGCTCGAATATAGCTGGCTGCGCTCGCTGATGCGGCGCTACCAGGATTTCGCCGTCGTAACGCGCGACTCCCTCGCCTACACGCTGCGCTGCCTCGGCCTGCAATATGACGCGGCGACCTTCGCCCGCATCATCGACAAATATCAGCATCTGGCGCTGTATCCGGATGCGGTCGCCGCGCTCGAGGCGATGAAGGACAAGAAGCTTGCGATCCTCTCCAACGGCAGCCCCGACATGCTGAACGCGCTGGTGCGCAACTCAGGACTCGACCGCGTGCTCGATGCGACCATCAGCGTCGATGCCCACAAGGTGTTCAAGCCGGCGCCCGAGGCCTACACGCTGATCGAGGAAGTGCTGAAAGTACCGCCGGCGGAGGTGCTGTTCATTTCCTCCAATCCGTGGGACGCCTGCGGTGCCAAGTCGTTCGGCCTCAACGTCGCATGGATCGAGCGGGTGACGCCGGAAGCGATGGCGCTGGCCTGCGTCGAAAGCGAGACGGTCGCCCCATTGACGATGTTCAAGGCGCTGCGTACCCAGATGGACGAGCTCGGCGTCGTGCCCGATCACCGGATCCACGGTCTCTCCGAACTTCCTGCCCTGGTGTCTGCAAGGTCCTGAACAGCATGAGCCTCGAGTCCGTCCGCGCCTTCTTCGCCGAGAAGGCGCCCGAAATCTCCGTGATCGAATCCACCACGAGCTCCGCGACCGTCGTGCTGGCGGCGGAAGCCTATGGCGTCGAGCCGGCGCGGATCGCCAAGACGTTGAGCCTGCGGGTCGGCGACCGCGTCGTGCTGATCGTTGCCGCCGGGACGTCGCGGATGGACAACAAGAAGGTCAAGGCGGCGTTCGGCGGCAAGCCGAAGATGCTCGGCCTCGACGAGGTCGCCGACATCACCGGTCACGAGGTCGGCGGCGTCTGTCCGTTCGGGCTGAAGACGCCGCTTCCGGTCTATTGCGACGTATCGCTGAAGGCATTCGATGTCGTGGTGCCGGCCGCGGGCTCGACCCACAGCGCGGTCCGCATCACGCCCGACAGGATGGCGGAGCTGACCGCGGCCGAATGGGTCGACGTCTGCGAAGTCAGACCTGAGAACTAATCCTCATCGTCGAACGGCGGCCGCGATGGCGCCGGCTGCACCGGCTGCGGTGCACGCGGCCGCTGCTGCATCTGCGGCTGCTGCGGCGCACGACCCTGCATTTGCGGCTGTTGGGCCCGGCCTTGTGTCTGTTGCTGTTGCGCGTTCGATTCGAACACGGCACGACAATTGTTGGAAAGTTGCGGCGTGTTCTGCCGCAGGCAAGCCACGATGCGCTGCACGTCGGGCACCTGGTCGCTGCAGAGCCGCCACACGTCCGGTGTGCACGCCATCTGCTGTTCCCAGGTTCCCCGATACTCCTCGGCGACCGCGGCCGTTGCCGTGGCAGCTCCGCCGATCGCTATGGCAAGGCTCAGGACGATCCGCTGCGATCGCATGTCGGGCTCCCGTTGTTCCAGATACTGGCCCGCGCGCGCAGGTTCCCGCGCCGCGATTTGCTCCAAAGCTGCCCAATGAATGCGGCCAAGGATCGTTCGCGCGGACAACTAAAAGTGAAGAGGGTCTGCCCGCTGGGGAGATCCCTATTCGACCTTGCCGATCTTTTTCACCGCCGCGATCAACCGCGCGCTGTCGTCTGCAACAAATTTTGAGAACGCCGGCGCGTCCATATAGGCGACCGGACTGCCCGCGGTTTCGAAGGTCTTGATCACCTCTGGCGCCTTCACGGCATCGGCCATCGCCGCGCGCAGCCGGTCCATGATCGGCACCGGAAGCGCTGACTGCGCGAACAATCCCGCCCAGATGTAGAACTCGACGTCCTTGTAACCGAGCTCCTTAAAGGTCGGCAGATCGGGGAAGCTCGCGATCCGCTCGGCGCCCCAATTGGCGAGCACGCGCATCTTGCCGTCCTCGACCTGCTGCTTGAGCGTGCCCGGCGCCGACGCCAATGCCTGCACCGTGCCGGAAAGCAGCGCGGTGAGCGCCGGGCCTGCACCGCGGAACGGCACGTGCAGCAGCTTTATTCCCGCGCTTGCCGCGAACATCTCCATCGCGACATGCAGCGTGCCGTACGGACCGGACGAGCCGTAAGGGATCTGTCCCGGGCGCTTCTTCGCGTCGTCGACGAATTCCTGCAGCGACTTCCACGGCGCCGAGGCCGGCACCGCCAGCAGCGTCGGGTCGGCGAGCACGCGCGCGATCGGCGCGAACTGCGACACCTCATAAGCCACCGGACGATCGAACAGCCGGTCGGCCTCCGGCAGCACCGCGAGCGAGGACAGCGTCATCAGCAGCGTGTAGCCGTCGGGCTCGGCGCGCGCGGCCTGTGCATTGCCGATCGATCCACCTGCTCCGCCGGCGCGATTGTCGACGATCACGGGTTTGCCGAGGATGCGCTCCAGCGCGAGCGCCACCGGCCGCGCCGCAAGGTCGGCCTGGCCGCCGGCCGGAAACGGCACGATCATCGTGATGTTGCGGTTGGGATAGGCGCCTTGCGCAAACGCGGAGTTGGCGAGCGCAGTCTGCGCAAGCGGCAATGCGGCGGCGGCGCGCAGGAGTTCGCGGCGGTTCATCGAAAGTTTCTCCCGAGTCATCTTTTTTGGCGATCGCAGCCGATCGCGACGCCGCGGTCAGAGCCGCGGCTTGCTCGCATCGTGCAGGAGCGGGAGGCGCATCTCAAGCGTCCCGCTGCCGCATCCGGTGCGGACTGACCGATGGGGAAGATCGAGCCGGGCGGGTCGGGCCGAGTACATGCTGAGATTCGATCGAATAACGACGGCGCTGTGCTCCCTCTCCCCGTTCTTACGGGGAGAGGGTTGGGGTGAGGGGCTGCCTCCGCGTAAATGGCGACAGTTGGACTTGTGGCGGCTCCCTCTCACCCGGAACGCATCTAACGATGCGTCGTAGCCGAAGCTCCGCTTCGGCGTTCTTGAGAACGGCCGCCAAAGGCGGCCTATACCTCTCCCCGCACGGGGGGCGAGGTAAAACTGAGTCCGCTGCGCGATGCGATGTAAGTCGCCTTGCTCTAACGCTGGCGCGCCGCCTTGCGGGTCTTTCCGACCGACCGCTTGCCGGCCGCGCCGCGCTTGGTCGCGGTCTTCCTGCTGGCGGCCGCGCGTCGGACTGGAGCTGCTGCGGCCGGCCGCTTGCGCGCCACCGCCTTCTTCGGCGCCTTCCTGGCCGTTTCCCTCGCAGCTTTCTTAGCGGTCTTCTTCGCTGCTTGCGGACGCGCGCGTCGCGCCGTCGTCACGCTGCGGCGCCGCGTGCTGCGGCCTCCGATCGGAACGAGGTGGTCGTCGGCATCCAGTGTGAGCTGCTGCAGCGGAAACGCCGGCAGGAAGCTCGGGTCGTTGTAGAGCTCGCTCAAACTGTCCTGATCGAACTTGCCGCCCTGCCCGCGGTCCTCGCCCGCACCGGCGCGCCAGGCCGCTTCCCAGACCCGGGCCAGGGTCTTGGCACCGTCCTGCATGCAGGCCGCGGTGGCGTCCTTCAGCTTCGACCACAGCGCCTCGACCTGGCCGCTGCCCATATGCGAATTGAACAGGTTGACGATGGTCATCGGCGGCAGCCGCTTCACGGTCCGCTGCATCAGCGCGACCACGGCAACCGCGGCGTCGCGGCCGGTCGGCGTGCCGCCAGGGACGATCTCGGCAACGTCGCTGGTCCGGGCGTCAGGGATCATCTTGATGAGATCCTTGCCGTGGCGGCCGATCATCGTGGTCTCGTACACGCTGTGCACCTTGGCGTGCGCCTTGTCGTTCGGATCGAGGCCATGGTGGAATTGAGAGATGTGCAGCGGCTGGCAGGCATCGCCGATGTAATGCGCGACAATGCCCGCGGCGCAGACAAATTCCAGCTTCTTGTTGGCGGCGGCGTACTCGACCATCTCGTCGAAAATCTGCCAGACCCGGAACGGCAGCGCGCCGCGCCGGTCCTCGCCGATCCCCTCGTAATAGTCGTTCCAGACCTTCGGATCGACGTTGCGCGTCGACTCCGCGCAAAGGTCGAGCAGCGTCTTGCCGTCCCTGCCCGGCTTGTCCATGTCGGCGAAATGGTTGCTTTCGTCGGTGTGCCGGGTGAAGCGCCAGACCAGGTCGGCGACATCGGCCAGCGGCGAGAACGTGCCTCGCTGATGCGGCTTGAGGTCGGCGAGCAGCTTGTCGTCGAGGCCGATATTGTCGGAATTGGCGTCCATCATGGTGGCGAGCTTGGGCAGCTTCGCATCGATCAGACCGGTCGCGTAGGCGCCGATCTTGACGTGGCCCCATTCGCCCCAATACTCGGTGTGGCCGGCGTTCCAGTCGCCGATCAACTCGACATCGAGCTCGCGGCACAGCGTCGCCATGCAGATGCCGAGCGCAACCTGCATCGGGACCTTGCCGCTCGATCCGAACAGTTCCTGGCCGCCCCATTCGAGCGCCAGGGGACTGAGGATCCGCGCGCCGCTGGCGTTCTTCCTGGCGTCCGGATCGTCAACGAACCAGACCGTGCCGGAGTCGCCCGGATAATTGTTGAGCGGCGTGTCGCCGTTGCGCGGGCCGATCACGAAATCGCTGACATATTCCATGCCGCCGACGGTCTTGTAGCGATAGAACAGGCCGAGGATCTTGCCCTTCATCAATCCGCTGGTCGCACCGAACGCGATCAGCGGCTGGTTGATGATGTCGAGACGGAAGGTGCCGACATTGAGATCGACGACGTCGCCGACCTGGCCAACGCCGTAAACCTGTGCGGTCCAGCCCTTGACGTCATCGACGCGGATCAGGCCGGCATCGAGATTGGCGACGACGCGCGGGCCGGGCCAGCCGGGATAGACCTCGCTGAAGGCGCGCTTGCCGAGTTGCAGCGCATCGCTGACGCCGAGGCGGCGGTCGGTGTTCTTGAAGCCGGCGAAGATTTCGCGGCCGGCGGCGCCGACCACGTGACGGTTGGAGAGCGCGAACACGGTCTCGCCATTGGTGACGAGACAGCCGATCGAGCCACGGTGGATCTTGCCCTGGATCATGGTCTGCGCCGGAAAGCCGCCGCCGACCAGATCGCTCTTGAACACCGGCGGATCGATGGTGCCGGGGCTGCCCTCGTTCGGATCGACCTTGACGACGCAGGTGGGCACGACGCGACCGTCGGGCAGATAGAGGAACGGAGGCACCAGCTGGTCCTGCTTCTCGGGATGGTTCTTCAGCTCGGAGCGCTTCATCCAGTCGCGGACAAAGACGAGGATGCAGGGCCACGACCAGTCCTTGACCGACGAATTGAACAGCGTGCGCGGACCGAGCGCCTGCGGCTTGGAGTGCGCCTTTCTTTCCGTCGCGTTGCGATCGTTGTCCCGGATCAGATAGCGCCCGATCGCCGTGGCGTAGACCGATTGCAGATGGGCCAGGTGCACGTGATAGGCCTCGCGGGCATCGAGCAGGTCCTTCACCGACAATGACGTGAAATCATGCTTGGTCAGATCAATCATCTGGTTCCTCCGAAAATGCGCTTTGCGGCAACACCGGTTCAGGACGCAGAAATAGACGATCGCGGCAGCCCACGATCATGGGTTAGTTCACATAAGTTATACAATTTAAAAGGGATGACACGAATGTGGCGGCGCGGGCCGGATGTGCCTCCGCCGGTCCGCGTGCGGATTTCTATTTCCGCTGCGCGCGCCCTTTGGCGAAATGCTTGGCCAGGAAATCCGCCAGCACCTCGACGCGCGCGGGACGCGGTCCGCCCGGCGGGGTGACGAGATGCACGGCGCCTTCGGGTTGCTTCCAGCCTTTCAGGATCACCTCGACCTCGCCGCGCGCGATCGCATCGCCGACGATGAAGTCGGGCAGATCGGCGATGCCGAGTCCCGCGAGCAGCGCGGGCATCACCGCCTCGCCGTTGTTGACCCGGAGCTGGCCGGCGGGACGCACGCTCGCCTGCTCGCCCGACGCATTGGTGTAGTGCCAGACGCCCTGGGTCGAGAGATAGGCGTAGCCGAAGCATTTGTGCTCGGCGAGATGCATCGGATGGGTCGGCCGGCCGTGGCGCTTCAGATAGGACGGCGCGGCCACCGTGTAGCGCGGCATGCCGCACAGCCGCCGCGCGATCAGCGAGGAATCCGGCAGCCGCGCGATGCGCAGGCCGGCATCAAAGCCCTCGCCGATCAGATCGACCGTCGCGTCGCTCAAATGCAGGTCGATCGAAACCTCCGGATAGGCCTCCATGAATTCCGGCAGCAGCGGCGCCACCGTCTTGATGCCGAAGCTCATCGGCACCGCGAGCCGCACCAGGCCACGCGGCGTGGTCGATTGCGCCAACGCCTCGTTCTCGGCGGCCTCGCCATCGGCGAGCAGCCGCGCGGCGCGCTCCGACAATTTCTGGCCGGCATCGGTCAGCGCCAGCCGCCGCGAGGTGCGGTTGAACAGCCGGGCGCCGAGTCGCTCCTCCAGCCGGCTGACCGCCTTGGACACCGTCGCCTTGGACAGCGAGAGCTCGGTCGCGGCGGCCGCAAATGACCGTAATTCCACGACTTTTGCGAAGATCGCGAGCGCCTCGAAGTCCGGCAGTTTCGACATGGGCCGCTGTCCTGATTGCTCAAAATGGAAACAATGAGTTTCAATAGTTTCTATTTCTATACCACAGCCGGAGGCATATCCAAGTGCCAACAAATTCAACCGATGGAGAAATCCAATGACCAAGAAGCTCTCAGGCAAGGTTGCCCTCGTCACCGGCGGTTCGCGCGGCATCGGCGCGGCCAGCGCCCGTGCACTCGCCGCGGAAGGTGCGAGCGTCGCGATCAGCTACGTTGCCTCTCCCGAGAAGGCCGAGGCCGTCGTCGCCGAGTTGAAGGGCAAGGGCGTCAACGCCCGCGCCTACAAGGCCGACCAGGCCTCGTCATCGGATGTCGATCAGCTGGTGAAGACCGTCGCCAAGGATTTTGGCCGGCTCGACATCCTGGTCAACAACGCCGGTGTCGCATCGGGCGGCGCGGTCGACGATCCCAAGGCCGACACCGCGACGCTCGCCCGCCAGGAGGCGATCAACATCGACGGCGTGATCACCGCAATCCGCGCCGCCTCCAGGCTGATGGGTGAAGGCGGCCGCATCGTCACCGTCGGCTCCATGCTGGCGGACCGCGCCTCGTTCCCGGGCCTTGCCGACTACGTCGCCACCAAGGCGGCCGTCGTCGGATACACTAAGGGCGCGGCGCGCGACCTCGGACCGCGCGGCATCACGGTGAACGTGGTGCAGCCCGGCTCGATCGACACCGACATGAACCCGAAGGACGGCGGCGAGTTTGCCGAGACGCAACGCCTGCAGCACGCGCTGCAGCGCTTCGGCCGCCCCGAGGAGGTCGCCGCAGGCGTCGTGTTCCTGGCAAGCCCGGAAGCCTCGTTCGTGACCGGCACCGTCCTCAACGTCGACGGCGGCTTCGGCGCCTGATCGCAAATTTTCTGGAGACGCCGGGCGCAGAGCGCCCGGCCCGCTCCTCAACATCGACATCAAGGGGAATGACCATGATCGAACTCAGACCATTCGCAAAGCTTGGCGGCGCCGACCACGGCTGGCTGAAGGCCAAGCACCACTTCTCGTTCGCGAGCTACTACGATCCCGACAATGTCAGCCACGGCGCACTGCGTGTGTGGAATGACGATGAGATCGCGCCCAATTCCGGCTTTCCGGCGCATCCGCACGCCAACATGGAGATCATCACCTATGTTCGCGAAGGCGCGATCACGCACCAGGATTCGCTCGGCAACAAGGGACGCACCGAAGCCGGCGACGTCCAGGTGATGAGCGCCGGCAGCGGCATCCGTCACTCCGAGTACAATCTGGAGCCGGCGAAGACCAAGATCTTCCAGATCTGGATCGAGCCGACGACGACGGGCGGCCACCCGACCTGGGGCTCGAAACCGTTCCCGAAGGCGGACCGCTCCGGCAAACTCGTCACCATCGCCTCGGGTATCGAGGGCGACGACGACGCGCTGCCGATCCGCGCCAATGCGCGGGTGCTCGCCACCACGCTGAAGGCCGGCGAGAGCGCGGAATATTCCGCCGACAAGGCCCGTCACCTCTATCTGGTGCCGGCGGCCGGCAGCATCGAGGTCAACGGCGTGCGCGTCAATGCGCGCGACGGCGCCGCGATCCGCGATGAAGCCAAGCTGAAGATCACCGCGCTCGAAGATGCCGAGCTCGTGCTGGTCGACGCGGCGTAACCCAACCCCCACGCGTCATGCCCGGGCTTGACCCGGGCATCCATCCCCTTCGGAAGAGTCTCTGAGAACGATGGATTGCCGGGTCAAGCCCGGCAATGACAACCCCTAACCCAACTTCTCTCCCCCACCCAAAGGAGGCCATCATGGCCAAGGTTCTCGTTCTCTATTACTCCGCCTACGGTCACATCGAAGCCATGGCGAATGCCGTCGCGGAAGGCGCGCGCGAAGCCGGCGTCACTGTCGACATCAAGCGCGTGCCCGAGCTGGTGCCGGCCGAAGTCGCCAAGGCCTCGCACTACAAGCTCGACCAGGCCGCGCCGGTCGCCAAGATCGACGATCTCGCCAACTACGATGCGATCATCGTCGGCACCGGCACCCGCTTCGGCCGCATGGCCTCGCAGATGGCCAACTTCCTCGACCAGGCCGGCGGCCTCTGGGCCAAGGGCGCGCTCAACGGCAAGGTCGGCGGCGCCTTCACCTCGAGCGCGACCCAGCATGGCGGCCAGGAGACCACCCTGTTCTCGATCATCACCAACCTCCTGCATTTCGGCATGACGGTGGTCGGTCTGAACTATGGCTTTGCCGGACAGATGAGGCTCGACGAGGTCACCGGCGGCGCGCCCTACGGCGCAACCACGATCACCGGCGGCGACGGCAGCCGCCAGCCGAGCGAGAACGAACTCGCCGGCGCCCGCTATCAGGGCCGTGCGATCGCGGAGACCGCGAAGAAGCTGCGCGGCTGAGCCGCACGGTGAAGCCGGCTGGGTTTCACACCCGGCCGGACTCTTGCGCGACAGGGCGGCACTCTCCCTGACGGATTGCCGGCCTGTCCGCTGTTTTTGGAAGCACCGGTTCCCGAAATCATCGGGACCATTTTCGTGGTATGCCGCAAGGCAGCTTGTCGGCGCAGCCCAGAGGTTTGTCATGACCAACACACAGAAGACCCGCTGGCCGGAACTGCCGACCGCGGCGTGGCGCGACAGCTGCGCCACGCTCCAGCTCTTCACCCAGATCGCCGGCAAGATCCGGCTGGCGAAGTCGCCCTGGCTCAATCACTCCTGGCACGTCACGCTCTATGTCACGGCGCGCGGGCTGACCACCTCGCCGATCCCCGACGGCGATCGCACGTTCCAGATCGACTTCGATTTCATCGATCACATGCTCCGCATCTCGACCAGCGACGGCACCGAACGGCAATTCGCGCTGGCCGGTCAATCGGTCGCGAGCTTCTACGCGGCGGTCATGACCAATCTGAAGGACCTCGGCATCGACGTCGCCATTGACGAGATCCCGAACGAAGTCGCCGATCCGATCCGGTTTTCGCAGGATACGCAGCATGCGTCGTACGACGCCGATGCCGTGCGCCGGTTTCACCAGATCCTTGTGAACTGCGACCGCGTGTTCAAGCAATTCCGGACCGGCTTTCTCGGCAAGGCGAGCCCGGTGCATTTCTTCTGGGGCAGCTTCGATCTCGCGGTGACGCGGTTTTCCGGCAGGACCGCGCCGCGGCATCCCGGCGGCGTCCCCCATTTGCCCGACGAGGTGGCGCACGAGGCCTATTCGCACGAGGTCAGCAGCGCCGGCTTCTGGCCGGGCGGCGGCGCGATCGATTATCCCGCGTTCTATTCCTACGCCTATCCGGAGCCCGCGGGCTATCGCAGCACGCCAGTGCGGCCCGACGCCGCCTTCTTCAGCGAGGCGCTCGGCGAATTCATCCTGCCTTACGATGCCGTGCGGACGGCTGCCGACCCCGACAAGGCGTTGCTCGAATTCCTGCAATCGAGCTATGAGGCGGCGGCCATCAATGCGAACTGGGACCGTGCTGCGCTGGAATGCGCACCGGGCCAGCCGGGCGTGGTCCGAGGGATCTAGTTCAGCCGCGCCGAGAGTTTCGGACAGTGACGCAGCGCCAGCACGGCGCGGTCGCGACCAAGCGCTTCGTTTGCGCTTCTCGTGGACAGTCGACGAAGGCGGATAAGTTAAATTTTCGTGTTACGTCTTTACCGCATCGTTGCTTGGCCGAGCTATCTTTCGGACGACGCCCCGCGACCCCGGCCGGCTCGAACACAACAGGCAGTATATTCGTGAGCGCCCCGCAACCCGTCACGATCCCGCGACAACCATCGCACGCCGATCGGTCATGACGCGGCCATCGATGCTTGCCCTCGCGGTCAGCGCGTCCATTCTGCTGTCGATCGCCGCGCGGGCCTGCCCCGCCTTGATCGAAGGCGTGCCGGCCGACCGGCTCAAGGCGCTGTCACGCGGCGTCAATGCCGACGGCTGGATCACCGATCCCCGGTCGGCGCCGCCCCGCGGCCTGCTGCTCGAGCTGCGCAAGGCCGGCATGACCCACATCCGGCTGCCGGTGCCCGCCGACTTCGTCATGCCGCGCTTCGCTGCGAAAGCGGAGATCGACAGCCGCCTGCGCACCGTCGATGCGGCGCTCAAGACCCTGCTCGGCTTCGGTTATGCGGTGTCGATCGACCTGCATTCCGGCGAGCGCTTCAACGCGCTGCACAAGGACGATCCCACCAGTGCGATGACCGAACTGAGGCGCGCCTGGACCGAGCTCGCAACGGTCATGCAGCGCTATCCGTCCGACCGTGTGTTTGCGGAACTGTTGAACGAGCCGGATGTCGAGGCCGCGCAATGGCAGGGCGAAGTCCGGGAGCTGGCCGGCTTCATTCGCGGCCTGCTGCCGCAAACCACGCTGGTCACCGGGCCGGTCAACTGGCAGCGCGCGGATTCGCTGCCGGGCTTCACGCCGCTCGACGATCCGAACGTCGTCTATGCCATCCATTTCTACGATCCGATGGTGTTTACCCATCAGGCCCATTGGGATCCGAATGAGCCGCTGCACGACGTCACCGGATTGCCCTTTCCGGTCCGCGCCGACGATCCCGGGGTTCAACAGCTTCGGGAGCAGCTCACCGCGCTGGACAAGCGCAAGGCACTGGCAATGGTGGACCGCGCCATTCCCGACCGCGGCATCGACAAATGGCTCGAGCCTGCCACCGCCTGGCAACGGCAATATTCGCGGCCGATCATCATCAATGAATTCGGTGTGCTCAAGGCCGGAGCGCCGCGCGACAGCCGGCTGCGCTGGCTCGCCGGCGTGACGGCCTACGCCCGGCAACAGTGCTGGGGCTGGACCCATTGGGAGCTGTCGCAGGGCTTCGGCCTCGCCGACCCGGTCACCGGCAAGGCCGACCGCGATGCGCTGCGGGCCCTGCTCGGCACCCGCTGACCCATCTGGTTAACCGGTTCTTACACAATGCGCGGCTAGATCGACGATGCTGGTGTGGCACGCCCACACGTCCGGTCACGTTAGGTCAGAGCCTGTGCGAGCAGAGATAGCCCCGCGGCCGCTGTTGGCCGGCGACCTGATTCCTGCACTCGGCATCGCCGTGGCATCGATCGCATTCGCACCGATCATGCAGGCGGCCAACGCCGGGCTCGCGATCGTCGTCGAAGGCCTGATCGGCTGCGCCATCGTGCTTGCGGTGCCGGCCTACGCGCCGTCGATCGCCATCTTCATCATCTTCTTCCAGAATCTCTTCGTCTCGATTCTGTCGTCCTACATGACGACCGAGCAGGAGATGGATTTCGTCAAGGGCTACAATTTCCTGGTCTGCGCGGTGATGTGGCTGGTCACGCTGGCGCTCTATGCGCTGCACGAGCGGAAACATTCCGCCGAGATCGACCGGATCATGAAATGGGGGTTGATCACCCTCGCAACCGTGACCGCGTATTTCCTGCTCGGCGCCACGCAGGATTCGCACGCGGCCCTGGTCTATCTGCGCAACATCGCGCTGCCGCTGTTTCTGTTTCAGCTATCGCTGCTGACGGCCGCAACCTTCGAGATCCGCATCACGCCCTTCCTGGTGACCGTTGCCGCGCTGCTGATCGTCTGCGGATATGTCGAATTGCTGTTTCGCGATTTCTGGCTCTCCATCACCAACGGCTACACGTTCTGGCATTTCGACGAGCTGAAGGCGACCCGTTCCGGATCCTGGGAGGCCGAGATGCGCGCAACCGGCAGGGTGCCGGTGGATCTGATCGACCGCTTCCGTTTCAGCTTTCTCAACAGCCCGTTGTTCGAGGACCTCGGCCTCTCGTCGTTGCTGCGTATCTTCGGGCCGAATATGAGCCCGATCAGCTTCGGTTACGGGATCGCCTTCTCCGTCCTGTTCCTGTTCGCGGTCGGATATCGCTGGCTGGCGCTGGCCGCAATCCCGCTGCTGATTTGCTGTAGCGTGAAAGGCGCGCTCATCCTGGTCATCTTCGTCGCCCTGGCCTGGACGGCAACCTGGCTGCTCGGCGCCACCATCACCCTTGCCGTGGCGCTGGTCGGGCTCGTGCTGTACGCCATTGCCGCGATCTATATCGGACTCCAGATCGGCGACTTCCACGTGATCGGCTTCATGGGCGGCTGGGATGGATTCCGGCAGAACCCGATCGGCCGCGGACTTGGCGTCGGCGGCAACCTCTCCGAAGGCTACTTCTCGATCGACTGGAACGCCGCGCAGGCGGCCGGCACGATGGACGGCGCGGTGGAGAGCGCCGTCGGGGTGTTGCTCTACCAGATGGGGATCGGCTCGCTGGTGCCGCTCGGCTACTTCCTGGCGATGGCGCTGAAGGCCTGGCGCCTCTACGCCTCGTCGGGAATTCTCATGCAAGGGCTCGCCGCCTTCGGCACGATGGTCGTGCTGGTGAACGGCATCTTCCAGGAAGAGGCGCTGTTTGCGCCGCCGGCACTTGGGCTGTTGCTGTGCCTGACCGGGCTCGTGATCGGCCATCATCTGCGCACGCAAGGCGACGATCGGAAGGTCTCTACCACCGACAGTGCTCCTCGATGAAGAGGGGCCCGATCGCATTGCGACCGAGGCCCCGCTCAACCGACGCCGTCAGAGCGGCTTGATCTGCACCTTGCGGAACTTGACCACGCCCGAACCATACTGAAGCGCGATGTAGCCGTTGGCGTGCTTGGAGTCCTGGGCGTCGACGGTCTTCTGGCCGTTCAGCGTCACGACGAAATGCGGCCCCTGCGCCGTGATCTCGTAGACGTTCCACTTGCCGGCCGCCTTCGGCATCGGATCGACCTTGCCGACGTCGACAATCGCGCCGGTGCCGTAGGTCGGGTCCGGCCGCTTGTCGAAGATGTTGACCTCGTAGCAGACCTTGGAGTCGATCACCTTGTTGCCTTCGCAGCGGATGAAGATGCCGCTGTTGGCATCCTCGTCAGTCCAGAACTCGGCCCGGATCTGGAAATCCTTGTATTGGTTTTTGCTGACGAGATAGGAGAGATCCTTGCCGTCGAGCTTGTCGGCGACCAGCGCGCCGTCCTTCATCGCCCAATTGGCCTTGCCGACCTCGTCCCAGTCACCCTTCTTGGAGCTGTCGAGCAGCGTCACCCAGCCGTCGTCCCCCGAGGCGGTGGTGGAAAATTGCAGCGCGGCCGCACCGATCACAAGTCCCGCCGCCAGTATCGACAGATGCTTCTTCAAGGTTGTCCTCCCGTCTTTTGGTTGGCGCGCAACCTATCATCGTCTGCGGCGGCGTAAATGCTTTTTCATATTGCAACTGCGTTGTGTCACGGATCGCTGTCGCAATCCCGAGATCAGACATGCACGGACGCGTCTTGCCCGGCGGAAGCGAGGGCGACTAGCTTGCGCGGCATACGGGCGCGGCAGTCGCCCGGGAAATCCGATCTGGGAGCATACCGATGACGGCGTCGAACCGATCATGGCGATACCTGATGATGCCGCTGGCCTTCGCCGGCATGCTGAGCGTCAGCTCCGCGGCCGAGCTCAATCCGGCCGCCGTCACCTACAAGCTGCCGGATCAGATTCCCTGGAGCCCGGTCGATGCGCGCGGTGCGCAGAACGCGGTCGTGGTCGGCGATCCCTCGAAGCCCGACTTCTACATGGTCTACACCAAATGGACCAAGGGCAATCACTTCAGCCGTCCGCACTTCCATCCCAACGACCGCTACATCGTGGTACTCAAGGGCACCTGGTGGGTCGGCTCGGGTCCGAAATTCGATCCCGATCACGGCACCGTGGCGATGCCGGCCGGCAGCTTCGTCACCCATTTTGGCAAAGAGGTGCACTGGGACGGCGCCAAGGACGAGGACGCCGTGCTGCTGATCATGGGCGAAGGCCCGGCCACCGCGACCGAGGTCGAGCAGAAGTAGCCGGAACCGGCTAGCAACCTTTGCATCCACGCGGCGTTTCATCCTCATCAGCATGACCAGGAGATGACGCATGGCGAACACTGCCGACATTCGGGAACATATGGATGTGATTTCGTCGGACAAGAAGACGGTCGGCAAGGTCGACCACATGGAAGGCACCGACAAGATCAAGCTGACCAAGCAAAGCTCACCTGACGGTCAGCACCATCACTTCATTCCGCTGTCCTGGGTCGACCATGTCGACCAGCACGTCCACCTCAACAAATCGGGCTCCGACGTGACGGCGCATTGGCAGCACGGCCGCCAATAGCCGCGTTGCGCGAGGTGGGAGCGATGCTATCATCCCGGCCCAAGGAAAGGCCTTCGATGCATCCCGCCGCCAAGCTGCAATTTGCCCGCATCGTCGACGAGTTCGCGCGCTGGCGCGCCATTCCTGAACCGGAACGGCCGCCCGCGCCGGCCTGGTGGTGGGGGCCGGCATTCGAGATGCGAGATGCCGCCGAACCGCTGCCGGCCGCCTGGAGCCGTCGGCTGCGGCTGCCTGACGGTGCGCGCTTTGCGGAGGCTGCCCTTGTGTTGCGCCAGACTTTGGCCGGCCAGGACATCCTGCCGTGGCCCTATGATTTCTCGCGCAAGGTCGCATCGACCGATTCCGACGTTCGCGACCTGCCCGTGCAGCCGTCAGACGACAGCGCGTTTCCGCCCTAGATCCGACCCGGCCTCGCCGGCCGCCTCGCCATCCAGCGACGGCTGCAGCGGCGGCGAGGCCTCTGCCTGCGACGGCTTCAACAATTCGGCGAGATCGCGCGGCGGCAGCGGCCGGCTGAACAGGAAGCCCTGCATCTCGTCGCAGGCATGGGCGCGCAGGAACTCCTGCTGCTCGGAGGTCTCGACACCCTCGGCGACGATGGTCATGCCGAGCGCCTTGCCCATGCTGATAATCGCCTGCGCGATCGCGACGTCCTCGGAATCATTGGGCAGGTCGCGCACGAAGGAGCGATCGATCTTGATGGTGTCGATCGGGAACTGCTTCATCAGCGACATCGACGAATAGCCGGTGCCGAAATCGTCGATCGCGAGCCGAATGCCGCGATTCTGGATCGCGTCGAGCACGCGCACCGCGCGCGTCACGTTGCGCATCACCATGCTCTCGGTGACCTCGAGCTGGAGCAGCGCCGGCGACATGCCGCTCTTCTCCAGCGCCGCGTCGATGTCGTCGAGCAGATTCGGATCGCCGAACTGCCGCGGAGAAAGGTTGACCGCCATCGTCACGGCCCTGAGGCCGCGGCGCTGCCACGCCATGTTCTGCGCGCAGGCTTCCTTCAGCACCCAGCGGCCGATCGGCACGATCAGGCCGATCTCCTCGGCGAGCGGAATGAACTGCCCCGGCGATACCTTGCCGAGCTCCGGATGGGTCCAGCGCAGCAGCGCCTCGACGCCGCTGATCGCTCCACTCGCCATGTCGACCTTGGGCTGATAGTCGAGCGAGAACTGGTTGCGCTCCAGCGCGCGGCGCAATGCGCTCTCCATCGTCAGGCGCTCGATCGACTGCGCCCTGATCTCGTTGGAGAAGAAGCGGAAGCCGTTCTTGCCGTCTTCCTTGGCGAGATACATCGCCATGTCGGCATTCTTGGTCAGCGTCTGCACGTCCGAGCCGTCGGCCGGATACATCGCGATGCCGACCGAGGCCGTGGTGTGGCACTCATGTCCGCTGATCGTCAACGGCTGGCTGAGCGAGATCAGCAGATCGCCGGCGATGCGCTCGACGTCGTCCCGTTCGGTGGTCTCCTCGAGGATGACCACGAACTCGTCGCCGCCGAGCCGCGCCACCACGTCGCTCGCGCGCAACGATCCTTGCAGCCGCCCGGCGATCGCTACCAGCAGCATGTCGCCGGCGTCGTGGCCGAGCGAGTCGTTGATCACCTTGAAACGGTCGAGATCGATGAACAGCACCGCGAGCTGCCGGCGATGGCGATCCGCCGCCGAGATCGCGTGATGCAGCATCTCGTTGAACGTCTCGCGGTTGGGCAGATTGGTCAGGCTGTCGTGTGAGGCAAGGTATTCGATGCGCTCGTCGGCCTTGTGCTTCTCATCGGCGCGATCGAAGCTCTCGAGCGCGAACGCCAGATTGTCGGCGAGGCGCTGCAGCAGCTCGGCGAACTCCGGCGTGAAGGTGTCCTTGTCGAGCGCGACGAAGATCATGACCCCGACCACCCGCCCGCTGACAACAAGCGGAAACGAGGCGCTGGACTGCGTTCCATCGAGCCGGGCGCGCTCATGGAAGGCGGCGGTCTCGGCATCGGCAAAATAGTCGTTGATGATGCACGCCTTGCCGGAGCGGAACGCCCGGCCGCAGGCGCCGCGGCCCTCGGGGTGCGCCTCGCTGGTCGAGAGCGTCACCTGGCGCGCGCCCTCGGCCGCCGGCCCCGCAATCGCGACGATCCGCAGATAGTCGCTTCCGCTCTGCGCCAGCGCGATCGTGGTCGAGGTGAACTTGCCGCCGGTCGCCGCCGCCGCGCAGACCAGTCGATACAATTCGGCGCGGGACTTCGCCCGCATGATCGCCTCATTGGTTGCGCTCAGCGCCGCGAACATCCGCGACAGCCGCTCCTTCTGCTCGTCGTCCCGCGCCTTCTCGTCGGCACGGTCGAAATTGGCCAGCGCAAACGACACGTTCTCGGCAAGCCGCTGCAACAGCGCCATCATCTCCGGGCTGAAGGTGCCGAACTCGCTTGAGAGGAACACCAGCGCGCCGATCGCCTCGCCATTCTTGAGCAGCGGCAGGGCTGCGCCTGATTTGCTGCCGCTGTCGCGCACGGCCGGATAAACGTGCGATTCGGGGCCGAAGTCGCTGAGATAGTCGTTGCTGATGCAGGGCCGACGCGTGCGGATCGCAACGCCGGTCAGCGTCTGCCCCTCCGGACGCGTCGCGTCGGCCGACAGCTGAACTTCGCGGGCCCGCACCCGGTCGGGGCCCGAGGCGGCCACATTGTCTAGGAAGACCTCGCCGGGGCGCACCAGCCTGATCGTGGCCGAGACGAACTGGCCGCCGACCGCCGCGGCATCGCAGACCAGATCGAACAGCTCGCCGCGGGATTTCGCCCGCATGATCGCCTCGTTGGTCGCGCTCAGCGCCGCGAACATCCGCCGCAGCCGCTCCTTCTGCTCCTCGGTCCGCGCCTTCTCGTCGGCACGGTCGAAGCTGCCGAGCGCATAGGAGACGTTGTCGGCGAGCCGCTGCAGCAGCTCGGCGAATTCGGCCGAGAAGGTGTTGCGCTTGGCGGAGATGAACAGCATCACGCCGACCGGCTCGTCGTCGACGATCAGCGGAAATGCCGCGCCCGATCGCGCATCCTCGCGGTCGATGACGTCGCGGAACGGATTGCTGGCGACGTCGCCCAGAAAATCGTTGTTGATGCAGGCGCGCCGCGAGCGGAACGCCCGGCCACAGACGCCGCGCCCTTCGGGGCGTGCCTCGCTGCGCGAGACGTTGAGGCGGCGCGCATTTGCTGCGGTAGGCCCCGCGACCGCCATCATCTCCAGGAAATCGTCGCCGGGCTTGGCGATCAGGATGCTGGTGGAGTTGAACCCGCCGCCATGCGCCGCCGCCGCGCAGACCAGCTCGAACATCTCGAGCCGCGACCGCGCGCGCATGATCGCCTCGTTGGTCGCGCTCAGCGCCGCGAACATCCGCGACAGCCGCTCGCGCTCGGCATCGGCCCTGGCCTTCTCGGTGGCACGGCCGAAATTGTCGAGCGCGACCGAGACATTCTCGGCGATCCCCGCGAGCAGCGCGATGATCTCCTCGTCACGCGCCCAGGAATTGCTGGTGAAGAAGATTAGGACGCCGACGCTTTTGCCGAACCGGGTCAGCGGCAGCGCGACGCAGGCCATCAGGCCGCTGCCGCCGACCGGCATATGCGACGGGCTCATCGATATCGGGATATCGTGCTCGACGCAGGGCCGCTGGGTCCGGAACGCCTCGCCGCAAATCCCTTTGCCGTAGACGTTGTCCGGATCGGTCGAGAAGCGCGTCTGCGTGATCAGGTCGAGCGCCTCGCCGGTGCCGGCGACAGGCTCGAACCAGTGCGTGTCGGGTTCGGCCAGCAGCACCACCGTGGCGAAGGACTTTCCGCTGAACACCGCGGCATCGCAGACCCGCTGATAGAGATCGTGCTCGGTCTTGGCGCGAAGGATCGCCTCGTTGGTTGCGCTGATGGCACCGAACATGCGGTTGAGCCGGCGCATCGCCCGCTCGCCGCTCTTGCGCGAGGCTTCGTGGTCGAAATTATCGAGCGCGAAGGACACGTTCGCGGCCATGCGCTCCAGCAGCGAAACGGCCTCGTCGCTGAGCGAATTGATCTCGCGCTGCGTCACCATGAAGACGCCGACGCTGCGCCGGTTGCAAACCAGCGGCACCGCGGCGGCCGCCCCGACGCCGGCCGCTGCCGCGCCGCTGCGCCAAGCTGCCGAAACAGCGTCGTTGACATAGTCGTTGCGGACGCAGGCCTTCTGGTCGCGGAACGCGCGGCCGGCCACGCCTTCTCCCTCCGGGGTGTTGGCGATCGCGGAAATGGTGATGCTGCGTAGTCGCGCGACATCGTCGCCGTAGCCAGCCGCGAACTTCAGGAGACCGGTATCCGGCTCCAGCAAAAACACGGTCGCGGCCAGGAAGCTCCCGCTCGAGAACGCGGCTTCACAGACCTTACCGTACAATTCTTCTGGTGATTTCGCGTACAGGATCGCTTCGTTGGTGGCACTCAACGCCGCGAATGTACGCCCGATGCTCGACTGCACGATCCTTGAAGGCCCCGGGGCCAACCCCTTCAATCTGGCGGGGAACATTGCCCGCGAGAGGCCTAAGTGGTGGTTAGCGTATCCGGCAAGTTGCACGACAAAGTAAACGGCTGACGAACGCCGGCGGCGGTTTTCCGGGATATTACGGACACCGATGTGCCAGCCTGAGGCGGAGGGCGGCGAGGCGCGGATGGACGTCCTGCTCGCGCCGCCGGAGCAGCTAAATTCCGCAACGCGACCGCGCCCGTTCCACTCCGTGAAATAGCGGCGGCGAGCACCCTGCTGGCGGTATGGCCGCCCGGATTTTCTGCCCTTGCTCGCCCCTCGGCGCTTTGAGAGCATGACGTCGACAACAGCAAGCACGACCCGCGCATCACGCGGGCAGATCGCGAGGAAAATCCCATGCCGATCGTCCAGGCCGACCGTCTCACGCGCATCGGCGCGGCGCTCCTCAAGGGCGCCGGCGCATCGGAGGAGGAAGCGAGCGCCGTCGCCTCCGGCTGCGTCAACGCCAACCTCGCCGGCCACGACTCCCACGGCGTGATCGCGATCCCGACCTATATCGACCGCATCAAGGCCGGCCACATCGTGCCCGGCGCGAAATGGACCATCGTGCAGGAGACGCCGACCACGACCGTAATCGACGGTCATTGGGGCTTCGGCTTCCACGTCAACGCCAAGGCGATGGAGATGACCATCAACAAGGCGAAGACCGCCAATGTCGCGGCCTGCACCGTGTTCCGGCAGAGCCATGTCGGACGGCTCGCGCATTACCCGATGATGGCGATGCGCGAAGGCATGATCGGGATTGCGGCTGCCGATTCCGGCCGTTCGCCGAAACATGTCGCACCGTTCGGCGGCCGCGAAGCGCGGCTCGGCACCAACCCGCTTTCGATCGCGGTGCCGTCCGACCTCGAGGCGCCGTTCTACCTCGATATGGCGACCTCGGCGGTCGCCGCCGGCAAGATCCAGCTCGCGGTGGCGCGCGGCGAGAGCATCCCGAAGGGATGGATCATCGATGCCGAAGGGCGCGACACCACTGACCCGAAGGACTACCGCAAGGGCGGTGCGCTGCTGCCGCTCGGCGGCAGCGAAGGCTACAAGGGCTCGGGCCTTGCCGCGATGGTCGAGGTGCTGTGCGGCCTGTTGACCGGGCTCGGCTTCGGCGTCGAGCCGACCGGCCGGCACAACGACGGCTGCTTCATGGCGGTGTTCAACGTCGCCGCATTCCGTCCGCTCAAGGACTTCAGGAAGGAAGTCGCCGACTTCGCCCGCTATTTGAAATCGACGCCGCCGTCGGAAGGGAGCCGCGGCGTGTTCTATCCGGGCGAGATCGAATATCTGCGCGAGCAGCAGCGGCGCAAGGACGGCATCGAGATCGAGGATGCGACCTGGGACAAGCTCAAGGCGCTCGCCGCCGATTACAAGCTCACCGACCAGCTCGACCTTCGCTGATAGTTCCGGACACAGGAGAACGACATGACACGGCAAATGGCGCTGGTTGGCTTTTTGCAGGCGCAGAACTGCACCAACCTGCCGGGCTCCTGGCGCCACCCGGAGTCGCGCGACGATTCGATGTCGGCGGATTACTATCAGGAGATCGCGCGCATCCTGGAGCGCGGCAAGTTCCACATGGCGTTCTTCGACGATCGTCTCGCAATGCCCGATCGCTACGGTAACGATCACGCCCACACCGTCGAATACGGCATCCGCTGCGTGAAGATGGACCCGATCGTGGTGCTGACCACGATGGGCATGGTCACCACCAAGCTCGGCCTCGCCTCGACTGCCTCCACCACCTATTTCGAGCCGTTCGACGTCGCCCGCCGCTTCGCCACGCTCGACCTGATGACGGGTGGCCGCGCCGCCTGGAACGTGGTGACCTCGGTCAATGACGGCGAAGCGCTCAACATGGGCCGCGAGCAGCATCTCGAGCACGATCACCGCTATGACCGCGCCGACGAGTTCATGGAGGTGGTGCTCGGCCACTGGGATGCCTGGGAAGACGGCTCGCTGCTGATCGACAAGAAGAGCGGCCGCTTCGCCGATCCGAGCAAGGTGAAGCGGCTCGACCACAAGGGCGCGTTCTTCACCTCGCGCGGCCCGTTCACGGTGCCGCGCTCGCCGCAGGGCCACCCCGTCGTGATCCAGGCCGGCGCCTCCGGCCGCGGCCAGCGCTTTGCCGGGCGCTGGGGCGAAGTGATCTTCACCGCGGCGCGCAACCTCGCCAATGCCAAGCAGGGCTATGACGCGATCCGGGGCGAAGCCGCCAAGGCCGGGCGCGATCCCGACCAGATGTTCCTCTGCAATCTGATCACGCCGGTCACCGGCGCGACCAAGGCCGAGGCCGAGGACCGGATGGCGGTGATCCAGAAGCTGCCGCTCGAGATCGACGCGCTGTCGCTGCTCGCCGAAGGCCTCAACTTCGATTTCGGCGCCAAACCGATCGACGAGCCGCTGACATCAGAGGAGCTGCAGGGCATGCAAGGCATGCTCGGCATCCGTGACGGCGTGCTGCGCACCTCCGGCAAGAGCAATCCCTCGACCCGCGACTTCATCACCTTCTCCGGCCGCGGCCAGGTGCAGGACGCGCTGGTCGGCGGCCCGAAGGAGATCGCCGACCGGCTGGAGGAGATGTTTGTCAATCGCGGCTGCGACGGCTTCGTCGTCGCGGCGAGCTACGTGCCGGGCTCCTATGCCGACTTCGTCGACCACGTGGTACCCGAGCTGCAGAAGCGCGGGCTGTTCCACAAGGACTACGCCGGCACGACGCTGCGCGAAAATCTCGGGCTCAAGCGCCCCGCCGCGGGCGCCTGGAAGACCGGCGCGCAGGCCGCGGAATAGAGGGACATCATCATGCGCTGGCTGAAATTCACTGCCGCGGGCGATACTTCCTGGGGCCTCGTCGAGGGCGACACCGTCACCACCGTCAATGGCGATCCGTTCGGCGAATGGAACAAGACGTCGAAGACGCATGCGTTGAAGGACGTCAAGATCGAGCTGCCGCTGATCCCGCGCACCTTCTACTGCGTCGGGCTGAATTATTTGAAGCACCTCAAGGAAGCCGCCGACAAGGCCGGCACCGTGCCGAACGTGCCTGACCGTCCCGAGATCGGCTACCGCGCGCAGAACGCGCTGATCGCCCATGACGAGAACGTCGTGATTCCGGCTGGTGCCACCGAGAAGATCCATTACGAGGGCGAGCTCGTCGTCGTGATCGGCAAGAAAGCCAGGCATCTGACCGAGGCCAACGCGATGGACTGCGTGTTCGGCTACACCATCGGCAACGACGTCTCCGAGCGCAGCTGGCAGAAGGCCGATCGCGGGCTGTGGCGCGCCAAGAACGCCGACACCTTCAAGCCGATGGGCCCTTGGATCGAGACCGATGTCGACCTCGACCGCATGGAGACCGCGATCCGCGTCAACGGCAAGGAGACCGGCCGCTTCCGCACCAACGAGATGATCTTCGGCATCGTGCCGTTCCTCGTCGAGCTCTCGAAATACTTCACGCTGTCGCCCGGCGATGTGATCTGGATGGGCACCGACGGCGCCTCGCCGGACCTGAAGGACGGCGACGTGGTCGAGATCGACATCACGGGGATCGGGATATTGCGGAACCGGTTCGTGAAGGAGAAGGTGTGAGGTTGCGCCTACGCGCGCGCTTCATTCTCAATGTCGTCCCTGCGAAAGCACTAGGTGGTGTGGACTCTAAGGATTCCCTTTTAGGACCAAATCAGATTCAAGACTGCTTTTGGGGAGGCAGTCTTGGGCGTGATGGATCGTTTGGTTTTGAACGACGCGGCGTGGGAGCGGATGGCGCCGTTGATCATAGGCCGGCCGGACCAGAAGGGTTCGACCGGCCGCGACAATCGGATGTTCGTGGAAGGGGTGCTGTGGATCGTGCGTACGGGCTCTCCCTGGCGTGATCTTCCGGAAGCGTTCGGAGATTGGAACAGCGTGTTCCGGCGCTTCAGTCGATGGAGTGCCAAAGGCGTCTGGTGGCGGATTTTTGAGGCGATGTCTGATGATCCGGACTTCGAATATCTGATCGTCGATTCCACCATCGTCCGCGCCCACCAGCACGCTGCCGGGGCCAAAAAAGGGGGTCTGAAGATCAGGCGCTCGGCCGCTCGCGCGGTGGTCTGAGCACGAAGATCCATCTGGCCGTTCGGGGGTTGGGATGCCCCGTGCGGTTCACCCTCACCGCAGGCCAGAAGGGCGATGCACCGCAAGCCGCCGCGTTGATCGAGGGATTGCCTGCCGAGGTCGTCATGGGCGATACGGCCTATGACGCCGATCACTTGCGCCAAGCCATCGCTGCCAAAGGCGCGCTTGCCGTCATCCCCAACAACCCGTCACGCGCGCTCAAATATCCGCTCGACAAGCATCTCTATGCCCAGCGCCATCTCGTGGAATGCTGCTTCTCAAAGCTCAAGCAATTCCGCCGTGTCGCAACCCGCTTCGAAAAGACCGCTCGAAATTATCGGGCGGTCGTCACCCTCGCAGCCATCATTCTCTGGCTGCGGTAAGTGTCCACACCACCTAGAGCATGCACGTATTTGGTGCGGCGGATTGGCTCGGGATGGAGACAGGGGATTCCAGAATCGGCGATCCGTGTGATTTCTATTGCGACGCTCCAGGTTGGACGGGGGTGTCGGGTGTTGTTACGAATTGACTGGACGTTAGGACGGTTCGGGGATCGTCGTCTCGATAAAGGGGGCGGCGCTCGTCGAACGCATGGTTGCGGGCAAGACGGTCTGCCTGCGGCGGCTTTCCAGGGGTGATCGTGCGCTGGAGGTGCGGTTCAACCGCTTTCTCGGCCACGACAAGGTGACGGCGGAGCGGATCATCGAAAGCTGGGGCGACAGCACGGTTGCCGCGGTAGAGGGCCGCCATGTGCTGGCGATCCAGGACACCAGCGAGATCCACTTCAACACCACGCCGCAACGCCGGCGCGGGCTCGGCGAAATCGGCAAGGGCAATAACCACGGCGTGCTGCTGCATCCGCTGCTGGCCGTGGATGCCGACGATGGCAGCTGTCTTGGACTTTTGAGTGGGCAGGTATGGACGCGCCAGGGGCGTCGCACCACGACGCATGACGCACGTGACTTGTCTGACAAGGAATCGCAACGCTGGATATCCACCGCCATTGCGGCCAAGCCGCTGCTCACCGCTGCCGGAACGGTGACGGTCCTCGGTGATCGCGAGAGCGATATCTTTGCCCTTTATGCCAGCTCGGCCGAGCAGCACTTCCATGTCATCGCGCGCAGCATGCATGATCGCAAGCTTGCCGACCGCACCGGCCTGTATGAGGCCACCGACGCCATGCCTGTGGTGGATCGGAGGGCGATCCAACTGCCTGCGCGCGCGGCGCGACCGGCACGTCAGGCCCATCTCGAACTCCGCTTTGGCGCAATCGAGCTTGCCCGCCCGCAGAGCAAGTTCCTGCGCCATTTGCCGAAAAGCTTGCCGCTGGCGGTGGTCGACGTGTGCGAGATCAATGCCGGGCCCGGCGCAGAGCCGCTGCACTGGCGTCTGATCACCTCTCACGAGATCGCCACCGTCGACGACGCCTGGCGTATCGTCGAATGGTACAAGCAGCGCTGGATCATCGAGCAGTTCTTCCGCGTCCTGAAGACGCAAGGCCTCAAGCTCGAAGACAGCCAGATCGGAACCGCCGATCGTCTCCTCAAACTGGTCACTATCGCCGCCAAGGCAGCCGTCATCACCATCCAGCTTCTGCAAGCGCGCGATGGCGGTCAGCAGCCCATTCGCGTTGCCTTCAACGACAACGAGATCAACGCGCTTGCCGCCCTCAACCGGCAACTCGAGGCCAGGAGCAAGCGACTGAAAAACCCACATCCGCCCGACAGCCTCACCTGGGCAGCCTGGATCATCGGCCGCCTTGGCGGTTGGGACGGCTACCCGTCGTCTAAACCTCCAGGCCCATCACCTTCAAAAATGGCCTCGAATACTTCCTGGCCGTCGCAGCAGGATGGAGCCTCAGAGATATGTGCATGCCCTAGTGCGAAAGCAGGGACCCATAATCACCGCCGTGCGTGATGGAATTCGCCGGGGCTGCAGCGTCGCACAACAACTGTACCCGGTGGTTATGGGTCCCGGCCCCCGTGCGCAATTGCGCACTAGGCCGGGACGACAGCGAGTGTGTTGCACGGCCTGCGAGTCACATATCCGCATTCTCGCGACATTGCCCATCGGGCCATCGTGACGTAATCACACAACCGCTTTCGTAACGTGACGGAAGCAAGAGAACCGCAATACCGTGCGGGCCGCTCCCTCCAACACAGACAAGTCAGCCATGCCACTTTCACGCCGAACGTTGCTCCAGGGCACCCTGCTATCGGCCGCAGGGATCGTCTGCGGGCCGTCGACCGCCCTTGCCGAGCCGCCCGCGGAGCTTCCGACATCGGAGCAACGCAAGCAAATGGCTGACCTGGCCGCCGGCTTCATGAAGGACTACGACGTTCCGGGTCTTTCCGTCGCGATCGCAATCAAGGGAAAGCCCGCTTATGTCGAGGCGTTCGGCGTTGCGGATCGGGAGACCGGCGAAGCACTGACCCCGCAACACCGATTCCGGATCGCGAGCATATCGAAGCCGGTGACCTCGACCGGGATCTTCACCTTGATCGAGGCCGGCAGATTGCGGCTCGGCGACTATGTGTTCGGCGCAAGCTCCATTCTGGGCAAGGACTATCCGACGACACCCACGCTGCAAAGCCTGATGCCGTCAGGCGCGTCTCGCTCCCATGTCGAGCAGATCACGATCGAGCATCTCTTGACCCACACCACCGGGACCTGGGGAAACCAGTCTCGCGATCCGATGTTCATGAACCAGAACCTGAAGCATCGCGAACTGATCAGCTGGACGCTGGAGCATATGCCGCTCACCAGTCCGCCGGGCGAAGCCTATGCCTATTCGAACTTCGGCTATTGCATCCTCGGCCGCGTGATCGAGAAGCTGAGCGGCCAGAGCTACGAGCAATACATCAAGGACGCCGTCCTGAAGCGATGCGGCATCACCGGCATGCAGATTGCCGGCAATACGCTGAGCGAGCGCGCAAGCAACGAAGTGAAGTACTACAGCCAGACCGGCGATCCGTACCGGATGAACGTTGCCCGGATGGATTCGCACGGCGGCTGGATTGCGACGCCGGGCGATTTGACGACGCTGTTCGTCCATATCGACGGCTTCAAGGACACTGAGCAGTTGCTGACCGACGACAGCCTGCGCGTCATGAGCACCCCCAGCGCCATCAACCCCCGCTACGCCAAGGGCCTGTTCGTCACCGCGAACAACAATTGGTGGCACAACGGCCTGCTGGACGGAACGACGACGATCTCGGTGCGAACCAGCGGCGATTTCTGCTGGTCGGCGTTCACCAACACCAGATCGCGGGAAGGCATGACCCGCGCCCTCGACCTGCTGGTCTGGCACATGGTCAAGACGGTGCCTGACTGGCATCCTCAGAAGCGCGCCTAGACCCTCCCGTCATTCCGAGATGACCTGAACGGGCAATGCAAATCCGGGCTCCCCTCACCGCGCCGCCACCGACCTGCTCTTCACATGATCGATGAACGCCCGCAGCTTCGGCATGATCTGGCGGTGGCCGGGATAGTAGAGAAACACGCCCGGCGTCGTCGACGCGAATGCATCCAGCACACGGACGAGCTTCTTCTCCTTCACGGCGCCTGATACCAGCGGTGCGGGCACTTGCGCGAGGCCCACACCTTCGACCGCGGCGCCGACCAGCGTCGGGAAATCATGGCCGATGAAGGATCCCGACACGGCAAGCTCGATCGAACGGCCATTGTCGTTCAGCGACCATGGCGCGAGCCCGCCGTTCGATCGCCGGAGCCGCAGGCACGCGTGTTCGCGCAAATCGTCCGGGCGTTTCGGCCGGCCGCGGCGCGCGAGGTAGTCCGGGCTGCCGACGATGGCGAACGGGAACGGTTTGGTCAGGCGAACCGCGACCATGTCCGGGTTGATGAACTGGCCCATGCGGATGCCGGCATCGAAGCCGCCGGCGGCGAGGTCGACCAGTTCCTCGCTGGCGGCGAGTTCGACCTCGATCTCGGGATAGGCCTTGCAGAACGAGGCGATCAGCGGCTCCAGCAGGATCGGCACCACCGAGCGCGGCACGGTGAGACGCAGCAGCCCCGCCGGCTTCTGCCCGAGCTCGCGCGCCGCCCCGCTCGCCGCGACCAGCTCCTCGAATGCCGGTCTTGCGCGCGCCAGGAATCGTTCGCCGGCGTCGGTCAGCCCGACGCTGCGGGTGGTGCGGATGAACAACACGGCGCCGAGGCGCGCCTCGAGCGCACGCACCGCCTGGCTGATCGCCGACGGCGTGACGCCGAGCTCGGCCGCCGCGCGGCGAAAGCTGCGGTGCTGGGCGACGGCCAGGAATGCCTCGACGCCGTCGAGCGCGCCCTGCCGGACTGTGAAGCTCTGCTTCATGGCCTGTGAACATTATCGCGAATAGTCGCTCGCGGAAAGCCGCCTTACATCGGAGCCAGAAGCAGCGCGACGCCGCGCTGACCCACGCGATCACGACATCCGTCGTGAACGGAGACATGCGACCGATGCAAGCAATCCGTCACACAATCCTGGCCCTCACCCTCACTTTGACAGGCACCACTTCCATGACCGCTCCTTCCCCTGCTCAAGCACAAGCCCAAGTCGCCTCCACCGTCACCACCGGCGTGATGGTCATCCTCACCGCGAAACCCGGCGTCACCCGCGATCAGGTGATGGCCGTGATGCCGGACGAAATCCGGCAGACCGTGCAGCTCTATCTCAACGGCAAGATCCGCGAATGGTATTCGCGGTCCGACGGGCGCGGCGTGGTCCTGCTGCTCGATGCCAAGGATGCCGCCGAGGCGCACGCGATCATGGAGGGTCTGCCGTTGTCCAAGCTCGATCTGATGGATCATGAGTACATCGGGGTCGGCCCGCTGCTGCCGCTCCGCCTGCTGGTCGCCAGGCCCTGAGCGTCAAGATCCTGAACGCAAGCCAACCGCACCGATCGACAACCACAAGGGAATGCGCCGATGCCACCGGGCTTCAATCTACCATTCGTCCTCAGCGTCGCCGGCGCGTTCCTGACAAGTGCTGTCGTGGCCGTCACCTACGTCTGGCCGGCGCTCCGCGCGATGCCACGTGACAACGCGCTCAGACTGCTCGCAGCGTTCCATGCGTTCAGGTTTCTGGGCATGAACTTCATGGTCACCGGGTTCGTGTCGCCGCAGTTGAGCGCGGATTTCGCCAGCGAGGTCGGATGGGGCGATCTCACCGCCGCCGGTCTCGCGCTCGTTGCCATGGCCGCGCTGTCCTGGCGCTGGTCGATCGCGATTCCGATCGTCTGGTTCTTCAACGTCTGGGGCACGCTGGATCTGCTCAACGCCTATTACAACGGCGTGAAGATCGGCGACCCCGGCCTGTTCGGCGCCGGCATCTACATTCCGGCGCTCTACGTGCCGCTGCTGCTGGTCAGCCATGTCATGGTGTTCATGCTGCTGACGCGAGCGAAGTCGGTGGAGGCGTAGCTGCTGCATCAAACATCGTCGTCGCGGCGAAGGCCGGGACGACAGCGCATATATGGCGCGGCCATCGCGATACATCTCAAAACGGCAACGCCACGCCGGTCTTGATCTCCTTCAGGATCACGTTGGTGCGGACGTGACGGATGCCGGGAATGCGGAACATGAACTCGTCGAGGAATTTGTTGTAGGCGTCCATGTCGCGCACCACGACGCGCAGATGATAATCGGCGTCGCCGGTGGTCGCGAAGCATTCCAGCACCTCGCGGCGCTTCATCACCCGCGCGACGAACTCGTCGACGAACTTCACGTCGTGCCGCTCCAGCGAGACGTGCAGGATCGCCGAGGTCGCAAAGCCGGCGCGCTCGCGCGCGACCAGCGCCGAATAGCCCGAGATGACGCCGGCCTCTTCCAGCGCACGGACCCGGCGCCAGCAGGCGGAGGTCGACATCCCGACGGTTTCCGCAAGCTGCTGGTTGGTGGCGCGGCCATCCTTCTGCAGTTCGGCGAGGATTTTCTGGTCCTGCTCTTCGACCATAGCGAGGCCTCCGATTTGGTAGATTCTACCAAATAACTGTCTTCGTAGCAATCTTCTGCCGATCTTGGCTCGCCAAATGAACAGATAGGCAAGACCTACCACGCCCACAGGCTTAGCCTTGTCGGATCAGACATCGCGATTCCCGGAGGGGTCAGTCATGGGCCAGATGCCGTTGCTCGACGCCTACCAGCTGTCCGAGCGCTACAGCCGCGAACATGGCCGCGTCTTCCTCACCGGCACGCAGGCGATCGTCCGCATCGCGCTCGACCAGGCGCGGCGCGACCGCGCCGCCGGGCTCAACACCGCGGGCTTCATCTCCGGCTATCGCGGCTCGCCGCTCGGCGGCGTCGATCTCGAACTGTGGAAGATCGGCGAGCAGCTCAAGGACAGCCGCATCGAATTCCTGCCCGCGGTCAACGAGGACCTCGCCGCGACCGCGGTGCTCGGCTCGCAGCAGGTCGAGACGCAGAGGGATCGCGAGGTCGATGGCGTGTTCGCCCTGTGGTACGGCAAGGGCCCCGGCGTCGATCGCTCCGGCGATGCGCTGAAGCACGGCAATGCCTATGGTTCCTCGCCGCATGGCGGCGTGCTGGTCGTCGCCGGCGACGATCATGGCTGCGTGTCGTCGTCGATGCCGCACCAGTCCGACGTCGCCTTCATGAGCTGGTTCATGCCGACCTTGCATCCGGCCGATGTCGGCGAATATCTCGCCTTCGGTGAATATGGCTACGCGCTGAGCCGCTTCTCCGGCATGTGGGTCGGCTTCAAGGCGATCTCGGAAATCGTGGAATCCGGCGCCTCGGTCGAGCTGCGGCCGCCGCGCCGTTTCGTGCAGCCGGATTTCGTGCCGCCGCCCGGCGGCTTGCATTATCGCTGGCCGGACCTGCCGGGCCCGCAGATCGAGGAACGGCTGGAGGCGAAGAAGCACGCGGTCTATGCATTCGCGAAAGCCAATCCGATCGACCGCCACATCTACGATATCAAGGATGCGAGCTACGGCATCGTCACCACGGGCAAGGCGCATCTGGATTTGATGGAGGCGCTGCGGCTGGTCGGGCTCGACGAGGCGGCCTGCCGCCGCTTCGGCATCGACATCTACAAGGTCGGCATGGTGTGGCCGCTGGCGCTGCACGATGCGATGGAGTTCGTGAAAGGCAAGCGCGAGATCCTCGTAGTCGAGGAGAAGCGCGGCATCATCGAGAGCCAGTTCAAGGAGTATTTCTACGACTATCCCGGCGCCAAGCCGGAGCGGATGGTCGGCAAGCATGACGAGAGCGGCGCGCGGCTGATCTCCTGGACCGGCGAATTGTCGCCGCGGATGCTGGCCGACGTGCTGGCGCGCCGGCTCGACCCGATGTTTCCGGAGCTGCAGCTCGCCCGTCGCGTCGCCGCGCTGGTGCCCGAGAGCGACCGCGTGATCGCGGTGCCGGGCGCGACGCGCACGCCGTATTTCTGCTCGGGCTGCCCGCACAACACCTCGACGAAAGTGCCCGAGGGCTCCAAGGCGCTGGCCGGCATCGGCTGCCATTTCATGGCGAGTTGGATGGACCGCGAGACCTCGTCGCTGATCCAGATGGGCGGCGAAGGCGTCAACTGGGCGGCGTCGTCGAAATTCACCGGCAACAGCCACGTGTTCCAGAATCTCGGCGAAGGCACCTATTATCACTCCGGCTCGATGGCGATCCGGCAGGCGATCGCCGCGAAAGCCAACATCACCTACAAGATCCTGTTCAACGACGCGGTGGCGATGACGGGCGGCCAGCCGGTCGACGGCCCGGTCAGCGTGCAGGCGATCGCGCACTCTGTCCGCGCCGAGGGCGTCGCGCGGATCGCGCTGGTGTCGGATGATCCCGCGCATTTCTCGCCGGCGGATCTGCCCGCCGGCGTCACCATCCATCCGCGCGAGGAGATGGACGCCGTGCAGCGCGAGCTGCGCGCGGTTTCCGGCGTCACCGTGCTGATCTATCAGCAGACCTGCGCCACCGAGAAGCGGCGGCGGCGCAAGCGCGGCACGATCGAGGATCCCGCGCGCTTCGCCTTCATCAACGACCTCGTCTGCGAAGGCTGCCGCGACTGCTCGGTGGAATCCAACTGCCTCAGCGTCGAGCCGAAGGAGACGCCGTTCGGCCGCAAGCGCCGGATCAATCTCTCGACCTGCAACAAGGATTTTTCCTGCCTCAACGGCTTCTGCCCGAGTTTTGTGACGATCGAAGGCGGCAAGCGGCGGGCGAAGACGGCAAGCGCGATCGATCCGCTCGCGCGAGCGGCGGCGCTGCCGGTGCCGGAGCTCGCGGGGCTCCAGCGTCCCTACGATCTCCTTGTCACCGGCGTCGGCGGCACCGGCGTCATCACCGTCGGCGCGCTGATCGCGATGGCCGCGCATCTCGAGGGCCGCGGCGTCTCGGTGCTCGACTTCACCGGCTTTGCGCAGAAGTTCGGCCCCGTGCTGAGCTATCTGCGGCTGGCGGCTGCGCCCGATGCCCTGCATCAGGTGCGGATCGACCAGGGCGCGGCCGACGCGCTGATCGGTTGCGACCTCGTGGTGAGCTCGTCGGCAAAGGCGTCCGGCACCTATCGCAAGGGGATGCGCGCTGCGGTCAATATCGCCGAGATGCCGACCGGCGACGTGGTGCGATTTCGCGATGCCGATCTCGCCTCGCCGGTTCGCTTGCGCGCCATCGAGCGGGTGATCGGGTCGGGCAACCTCACCATGATCGACGCCAACGCGCTGGCCGAGCGGCTGCTCGGCGACAGCGTCTTTGCCAACATCATGATGCTCGGCTTTGCCTGGCAGCAGGGCCTGGTGCCGGTCTCGCTGGAGGCGCTGACCCGCGCGATCGAATTGAACGGCGTCGCGATCGAGCGCAACAGGCAGGCGTTGGCGTGGGGCCGGCTCGCCTTCGCCGATCCGGAGTTTTTGCCGAAGGCCGACGGTGGTGCGGCCGATGTGCCGGAGACGATCGAGCAGATGATTGCGCGCCGCGCCGATTTCCTCACCGGCTATCAGGACGCGGCTTACGCCGCGCGCTATCGGGCGACAATCGACCGCGTGCGGCGCGCAGAATCGGCGCTGGGCAGCAGCCGCGAACAAGGTGCGCCCCCTCTCCCGCTTGCGGGGGAGGGTCGGGGTGGGGGTTTCTCCACGAGTCACATCGCCGAGAGAGCCCCCACCCGTAGCGCATCTGTCGATGCGCTACGGCCTCCCCCGCAAGCGGGAGAGGCGGACCGAGTTCGCGGCGAGGCCAAACTCCCTCTCACCGACGCCGTGGCTCGGTCGCTGTTCAAGCTGATGGCCTACAAGGACGAATATGAGGTGGCGCGGCTGCATATGCAGTCGGGCTTCCTCGACGTGCTCAGCCAGGAGTTCGATGGCGACTTCACGGTGCAATATCACCTTGCGCCGCCGTTCCTCCCGGCGCGACGCGACGCACGGGGATGGCCGAAGAAGCGTGCGTTCGGCCAATGGATCCAGACGCCGCTGCGCTTGCTCGCGCGCCTCAAGGGGCTGCGCGGTACGGCGTTCGACGTGTTCGGTTACAGCGCAGAGCGCCGCGCCGAGCGCGAGCTGATCCCCTGGTATGAGGCGCTGATCGAGACCATGCTTGGCAAGCTCGACAAGACACGGCTGCCCGATCTCGTCGCGCTGGCGAAGGCGCCGATGGAGATCCGCGGCTATGGGCCGGTAAAGGACGCCGCGATCGAAAAGACCAGGGCGGAGGTCGCGCGGCTGACCGCGCGACTTGCCTCCGCCCCGTCAGAGCAAGGCGACGGCTCAGGCCGCCGCGCGGCGCTTGGCGGGTGATATCAGGCCGACCACGACGGTCGCGAGCACCGCCACGACGATGTTGAGCAGCAGCGCGCCGAGCCCGACATAGAAGCTGTAGCTGGAATCGCCGAGCGAGATGCTGGCGAGCGGCTTCAGCCCGTTGCTCCACGCCGTATACGTGCCCCAGCCGATGCCGACCGCCCAGCCGAGCAGCAGGCCTTCAGCGCGGAACCAGACGGTGAACAGCCCGAACACCAGTGCCGGCAGCGTCTGCACGATCCAGAGGCCGCCGAGCAATTGCAGGTCGAGCGCATATTGCGTCGGCAGGAACAGGATGAAGGCGAGCGCGCCGACCTTGACCACCAGCGAGGTGATCTTCGCCACCGACGCCTCGCCCGCATGCGAGATGTCCGGATTGACATAGGACTTCCAGACATTGCGCGTGAACAGATTGGCGGCGCCGATGCTCATCACCGCCGCCGGCACCAAGGCGCCGATCGCGATCGCGGAGAACGCAAAGCCCGCGAACCACTCCGGGAACAGCGTCTTGAACAGCATCGGCACCACGTCGTTCGGCGACGTCACCTTGATGTTGGCGGCATAGGCCATGTAGCCGAGCAGCGCGATCAGGCCGAGCAAGAGCGTATAGGCCGGCAGCAGGACCGCGTTCTTGCGGATGGTATCCGCCGACTTCGAGGCGAAGATGCCGGTCAGTGTGTGCGGATACATGAAGGCCGCGAGCGCCGAGCCCAGCGCCAGCGTCGCATAGGGCAGATATTGCGAAGGCTTCAGCGTCAGGCCGGTGGCGCCACCCTTTGCCGTGAAGGCGTCATTGGCCGCCGCGAACACCGCGCCGTAGCCGCCGAGCTTTGCCGGCACCACGACCACGGCGGTCAGCACCACGATGTAGATCATGATGTCCTTGACGAAGGCGATCAGCGCCGGCGCCCGCAGGCCGGAGCTATAGGTATAGAGCGCGAGGATGACGAAGGCGGCGATGATCGGCAGCTCGCCTGACAGCCCCATCGCCTTGATCACGACCTCCATGCCGATCAGCTGCAGCGCGATGTAGGGCATGGTCGCGACCAGGCCGGTCAGCGCCACCGCGAGCTCGAGCGCGCGCGAGCCATAGGCGCCGTGGACGACATCGGCGGCGGTGACGTAGCCATTGGCATGCGCCTTCTTCCACAGCACCGGCATGACCGCGAACACGAAGGGATAGACGATGATGGTGTAGGGCAGCGCGAAGAAGCCATAGGCGCCGACCGCATAGACCAGCGCCGGCACCGCGATCACGGTGTAGGCGGTGTAGAAATCGCCGCCGACCAGGAACCAGGTGATCCAGGTGCCGAACTGGCGGCCGCCGAGGCCCCATTCATCGAGATGCTCGCTGACCGGGCCGGATTTCCAGCGCGCCGCGAAGAAGCCCATCACGGTGACGAGCGCGAAGAAGAAGATGAAGACGCAGAGCGCCACCCAGGCAATATGATCGGTCATGGCTGTCCCCTCACCGCGTCTCGTCGGCATCAGGCCGGCGGCTGCGATAGACCAGCCAGATCAGGAGCGAGGAGATCGGCACCCAGGCGAGCTGGTACCAGTAGAAGAAGGGAAAGCCGAACAGGGAGGGCTCGACGAAATTATAGAACGGCACCCACAGCAAGCCGATGAACGGCAGCAGCAACAACATCCACATGGCCTACTCTTTGACGCAAGACACAAGGCGGGAGGTTCCGCTGATCATTGGCAGCGATCCAGGAACCGGTTCGTTGCGTCTAGAATCACGGTTACGGCAATGCGACGCAAAAAGATGTGATCGTCACCTGGCGCATGCCGCCTATTCGGCCTTGATGCCGGCGTCCTTTATCACCTTGCGCCAGCGCGCCTCCTCGCCGGCAAAGTAGCGGTCGAGCTCGGCCGGCGGTGAGGCCACCATCACGAGGCCCTCATTGACGCTGAGCCTCTTGAAGGCCTCCGCCTGCACCGCCTTGGCCGCCGATCTGTTGAGGCGATCGATGATGTCCGGCGGCGTGTTGGCCGGCGCGTAGAGGCCGTACCAGGATTCGGCGACATAGCCGGATGCGCCGGCTTCCGACACCGTCGGCAATTGCGGGAACGCGGCCGAGCGCTCAGCCGATGTCACCCCGATCGCGCGCAGCTGCCCGGCCTCGACCAGCGAGGCGCAGCTTGCCACCGTGGTGAACATCACCTGGATCTGGCCGCCCATCAGGTCGGTGATGGCGGGCGCCGCGCCCTTGTAGGGAACGGTGGTGAGATTGACACCGGCCATGTGCTTGAACAGTTCGCCGGCGAGATGCGCCGAGGTGCCGGTGCCATAGGTGCCGTAGGACAGCTTTTCCGGATCGGCCTTCGCGGCCGCGATCAGATCGGCAATCGACTTGATCGGCGAAGCCGGATTGACCACGACGACGTTGAACGAGCGCGCCACCAGCGCCACGGGCGCAAAATCCTTGTGCGCGTCATAGGGCAGCTTGCTGTAAAGGCTCGGATTGACCGCGTTGGCGAAGGTCGCCATCAGCAGCGTGTAGCCGTCGGGCGGACTCGTCGCGACACTCTGTGTTCCGATGATGGTGCCCGCCCCCGGCTTGTTCTCGATGATGACGGTGACGCCGAGATCCTTCTGCATCTCCTGCGCCAGCGTCCGCGCCACGACATCGGTGCCGCCGCCCGGCGCGAACGGCACCACGATCTTGACGATGTGATCGGGATAGGAGGCGCGCGCCGGCACGTGCAGCAGGACATTTGCTGCGAGCGCGAACAGGAGTGATGCGAGAAGACGAAGCGGCATGGCAGGCCCCGGCAGCAGGCGGTGTCGTCTTCATACACGCGAACGCCATGCAAGGGATGCCGGGCCGCCATGACGCGCAGAAGATGCGCTGTGCTATTAGTCCCCGTCATCCTGAGGAGCGCGTAGCGCGTCTCGAAGGATGCACGGCCCGTTCTCTGGCCGATTCATCCTTCGAGGCTCGCTCCGCTCGCACCTCAGGATGACGGACTTGAAGTATCGCGCACCACCTCACGAATACGGATTGATCAGCTTCTGCTGCTCGGTGGCGTGACGGACCAGGAGGTCGATGAAGGTACGGACCTTCGCCGACAGATGATGGCGGTGCGGATAGACCGCGTTCATGGTGAGCTCGACCGGCCGGTATTCGGGCAGCAGGCGGACCAGTTGTCCCGACTCCAGCTCGTCGCGGACCAGGAAGCCGGCCGCGAGGAAGACGCCGACGCCGGCCAGCGCCGCGAGCTTCAGGGTCTCGCCGCTGTTGGAAATCAGATTTCCGGAGACGCGCACCGCGGCCGGCGTTCCCTTGCGGTCGGCGAAGCGCCACTCGTCGCCATAGGGATAGTTGGCGTGACGCATGCAGTTGCGCGCGGAGAGGTCGGCCAGCAGCGTTGGCTTGCCGTGCTGCTCGATATAGCCGTGCGAGCAGCACAGCACGTGGCGCCAGGTCGCGATGGTGCGCACGATCAGGCTGGAGTCCGGCGGCGGCACCATGCGCACGGCGAGATCGTAATTCTCGTCGATCAGATCGGCATTGCGCTCGCCGATCGTGAGATCGACCTTGACCTCGGGATAGCTCGCCAGAAATTCGGCGACCGCGGGCGACAGGAACTGGACGAGATGGGTGTTGGTGAAGATGCGCAGCGTGCCGCGCGGCACCGATTGCTGGGCGCCCGCGATGTCGTCGGCCTGCTCGATGTCGGCGAGGATCTGGACGCAGCGATCGTAATAGGCCTGGCCGACCTCGGTGAGGCTGACCTTGCGCGTGGTGCGGTTGAGCAGCCGGGCGCCGAGCCGGTCCTCCAGCGACTGCACGTGGTTGCTCACCATGGTGGTGGACATGTTGAGCTTGCGGCCGGCGGCGGAGAAGCCGCCGGAATCCACGACCCGGACGAAGGCGGTCAGGCTGGTCAGGCGATCCATTCGGTAAGGTCCGGATTATCAGCGCTGGCTTGATAATGCTTCCAGTTTTGTCGGGATTATCACAGCGGGGAGGACATTGCATCTAAGGGGCCATACTGGGCGCCCTTTCTGGAAGGACGCAAATGTTCGACCCGGAGGATGTCATGTCGACCACCACTTATGTCCCTGAAGAATCGGCCAAAATCGGTCTCCGCCCGTCGCGGAAAACGGTCAAGCAGGTGGCGCTCGGGCTCGCCGCAATCATCGGCGCCGCCGTGGCAGCCGACTTTGGCTACGACTACGTCACCACCGGCCGCTACCTCGAAACCACCGACGACGCCTATGTGAAGGCGGACTCCACGATCGTCGCCCCGAAGGTCTCGGGCTACATCGCCCGCGTGCTGGTCACCGACAACCAGCCGGTGAAGGCCGGCCAGCTGCTGGCCGAGATCGACGACCGCGATTACCGCACCGCGCTCGGCCAGGCCAAGGCCGATGTCGACGCCGCCACAGCCTCGGTGCGCAACCTCGATGCCCAGATCGAACTGCAGCAGCCGATCATCGACCAGAGCACGGCCGACGTCACCGCCGCCGAGGCCAACCTGAAATTCGCCCAGGAAGAGCAGACCCGCTACGACGGGCTGATGAAGTCCGGCTCCGGCACCATTCAGCGCGCGCAACAGACCGATGCGGCGCTGCGCGCCAACACCGCGCAATTGCAGCACGCGAAGTCGGCGCTGTCGGCGGCGCAACGCAAGGTCGACGTGCTGACCACGCAGCGCGCCCAGGCCGCAGCGCAGGTGGACCACGCTCGCGCAGTCGAGCAGCAGGCCGAGCTCAACCTGTCCTACGCGCGGATCACCGCGCCGGTCGACGGCACGGTCGGCGCCCGCACGCTGCGCGTCGGGCAATATGTGCAGGCCGGCACCCAGCTGATGGCGGTGGTGCCGCTGGACGCGGTCTATGTGGTCGCCAATTTCAAGGAGACGCAGCTGACCCATGTGCGCAACGGCCAGCCGGTCGAGCTCACCGTCGACAGTTTTCGCGGCACCACACTGAAGGGCCATGTCGACAGCCTGTCGCCGGCCAGCGGCCTCGAATTCGCGCTGCTGCCGCCCGACAACGCCACCGGCAATTTCACCAAGATCGTGCAGCGCGTGCCGGTGAAGATCGTGCTCGACGACCACAGCCTCACCGGCCTGCTGCGCCCGGGCATGTCGGCGATCCCGACCGTCAACACCAAGGCAACGGTGCTGGCCGAGCGCGAAGAGAAGCGGCGGCTGGCGTCGGCAACGCGGCCGCACGGCGGGTAGAGACAACGGTCAACGATAAGAGTGCGAACTTTCTTCGCCTCTCCCGCCTGCGGGGGAGGCCGACGTGCGCGTAGCGCGCGGCGAGTGGGGGCTCTCTCCACGACACGACTCGCGGAGAGAGCCCCCACCCCACCCTCCCCCGCTAGCGGGAGAGGGAGCCTGACAGGCGTGCCCACCTCACGAACTGACGGCTGGCAGACGAAGTATCTGCGTCGCGCGTCGTAACAGCGCCCGATTATCAATCACTGCCGGACAATCCTTCCGCTCTTTCCCGGATTATCGAAACCGGGCGCCTAATACATCTTGCATGGGCCAGCAAGGACGACCTCGATGACCGCACTTCAGCCCACAGCCGACGCAGCGAACGCCGCCGCGCTCCCCGCCCCCGCAGCGCCGTCGGCGCCGGCTATCCCCACGAAAACCTGGATCGCGGTGATCGGGGCGACGCTCGGCGCGTTCATGGCGGTGCTCAACATCCAGATCGTCAACGCCTCGCTCGCCGATGTGCAGGGCGCGATCGGCGCAGGGATCGACGACGGCGGCTGGATCTCGACCTCCTATCTGATCGCCGAGATCGTGGTGATCCCGCTCTCCGGCTGGCTCGCACAGGTGTTCTCGGTGCGCATCTATCTGCTCACCAACGCCGCCCTGTTCCTGGTGTTCTCGGCGGCGTGCGCGCTGGCGCAGGACCTGCCGCAGATGATTGCGCTGCGCGCCGTGCAAGGCTTCACCGGCGGCGTGCTGATCCCGATGGCGTTCACGCTGATCATCACGCTGCTGCCGAAGGCCAAGCAGCCGATCGGACTGGCGCTGTTCGCGCTGTCGGCGACGTTCGCGCCGGCGATCGGCCCGACCATCGGCGGCTATCTCACCGAGAACTGGGGCTGGCAGTACATCTTCTATGTCAACCTGGTGCCGGGCGCGGTGATGATCGCGATGCTGTACGTCTCGCTCGATCCGAGCCCGATGAAGCTGTCGCTGATCCGCCACGGCGACTGGCTCGGCATCATCACCATGGCGATCGGCCTCGCCGCGCTGCAGACCGTGCTGGAGGAAGGCAACAAGGACGACTGGTTCGGCTCGCCCTTCGTCGTCCGCCTGTCGGTGATCGCTGCCGTCGCGCTGGTCGCCTTCCTGATCGTCGAATTCACCGTCGAGAAGCCGCTGCTCAATCTGCGCCTGCTCGCCCGCCGCAATTTCGGCTTCGGCATGCTGGCCAACTTCCTGCTCGGCATCGCGCTTTACGGCTCGGTGTTCATCCTGCCGCAGTACCTGTCGCGCATCCAGGGCTACAACGCCGAGCAGATCGGCATGGTGCTGGCATGGACCGGGCTGCCGCAGCTGGTGCTGATCCCGCTGGTGCCGCGGCTGATGCAGCGCTTCGATCCGCGCATCATCATCAGCGTCGGCTTCGCGCTGTTCGCCGGCTCCAACTTCATGAACATCTTCATGACCAACGACTATGCCACCGACCAGCTGTTCTGGCCCAACATCGTCCGTGCGATCGGCCAGGCGCTGGTGATGGCGCCGCTGTCGGCGGTTGCGACCGCGGGCATCGAGCTGGAGAACGCGGGCTCGGCCTCCGCGCTGTTCAACATGATGCGCAACCTCGGCGGCGCCGTCGGCATCGCCGTGCTGCAGACGCTGCTGACCAAGCGCGAGCAATATCATTCCAACGTGCTGATGCAGTCGGTCTCGCTGCTGGAACAGGCCACGCGCAACCGGATTGAGCAGCTGACGCAGTATTTCATGAACCACGGAGTCGCCGACCAGGCCGCGGCCGCCCACCGCGCAATCGCGGCGATCGGCAAGGTCGTGCAGAAGCAGGCCTACATCCTCGCCTTCAGTGATACCTTCTATCTGCTCGGCGTCGCGCTGATCATCGCACTCGCGGCGACACTGTTCCTGAAGAAGCCGGGCCAGCTCGCTGGCGGCGGTGCGCACTAACCCAAACCACGACCACGGAGAACGACCATGAAGCCTCGCATGAATTTCTACCAGGCCGCACCCGAGACCATCAAAGCGCTGGTCGCGGTGGAGAACCAGATCGCTGCGAGCGGCCTCGAGCAATCGCTGATCGAGCTGGTCAAGACCCGCGCCTCGCAGATCAACGGCTGCGCCTACTGCATCAACATGCACACCGAGGACGCCCGCAAGCATGGCGAGACCGAGCAGCGGCTTTATCTGCTCAACGCCTGGCGCGAATCCCCGCTCTACAGCGAGCGTGAGCGCGCGGCGCTGGCCTGGACCGAAGCGTTGACGCTGGTTGCGGAGACGCACGCACCGGACGCCGACTATGAAGCCGTGCGCGCCCAGTTCTCCGACAGCGAGCTCGTCAACCTGACCACGCTGATCGGCGCGATCAACGCCTGGAACCGGATCGCGATCGGCTTCCGTGCCGTGCATCCGGTGAAGGCGAAGGCGGCGGCGTGAGGACCATACTCTCCGCCATCTATTCCGCTGTCATGCCCCGCTTCATGCGGGGCATCCAGTACGCCGCGACGCCTCGACTCAAGCACCGCAGTCTCTGGAATACTGGATCGCCCGGTCGCGCCGGGCGATGACAGCGTAAAGTGCGGCAACGGTCCTAAACCGCCGTCGCGCGGGCGAACTCGATGTAGATCTCGCGCAGGCGGTCGGTGATCGGGCCGACCTTGCCGCCTCCGACCTTCTTGCCGTCGATCGCGACCACGCCCTGCACGAACACGGAAGCGCTGGTGATGAAGGCTTCCTTGGCCGCGAGCGCTTCCTCAACCGTGAAGGTGCGCTCCTCGATGCGCAGCTGGCGCTCCTCGGCGAGCTTGACCACGGCCTTGCGGGTGCAGCCGGGCAGGATCTCGTTGCCGTTCTGCCGGGTCACGATGACATCGTCGTGGGTGACGATGAAGGACGAGGACGAGCCGCCCTCGGTGACCTTGCCGTCCTCGATCATCCAGGCTTCGCCGGCGCCGGCCGCGGCGGCCGCCTGCTTGGCCAGCACCTGCGCGAGCAGCGCCACGCTCTTGATGTCGCGCCGTTCCCAGCGGATGTCGGGCACCGTGATGACGTTGATGCCGGTCTTGGCCGAGGGCGCGTTGATGATGTCCTTTTCCGAGGTGAACATCACGAGGGTCGGCTTGACGTCGGCCTTCGGGAAGGCGAAGTCGCGGCCCTTGTCGGCGCCGCGGGTGACCTCGAGATAGACCATGCCGTTGACGAGGTCGTTGCGCGCAACCAGCTCCTTCTGGATCTCCTCGATCCGCTCCAGCGTCTCCGGCAGCGCGAGCTGGATCTCGCCGACCGAACGCTTGAGCCGCGCCAGATGCGAGGCGTTGTCGATCAGCTTGCCCTCGAGCACCGCCGCCACCTCGTAGATGCCGTCGGCGAACAGGAATCCGCGGTCGAACACCGAGACCTTGGCCTCCGAATGCGGCACGAACGAGCCGTTGACGTAAGCGATCTTTTCCACGCGAGTTCTCCTGCGGACGAAGGGGGGTTCAGGCCTTCGTATACGCAAATTGTTGACGGGGGAAAACCCTCCCGACGGCGCCCGTGAACTGCGTAAATCCACTACCGTCACCCCCGCGCAAAGGCTCCGCCTTTGTGCGGGGATGACGGGTTTGGCAGATGCGCAGCCCCTCAATGCTGCAGGATCTTCGACAAGAACTTCTGCGCGCGGTCGCTGCGGGGCGTGCCGAAGAAGTCGGCCTTCTTGGCGTCCTCGACGATCTCGCCGCGGTCCATGAAGATGACGCGATCGGCGACCTTGTTGGCAAAACCCATTTCGTGGGTCACGACCATCATGGTCATGCCCTCGCGGGCGAGGTCGACCATCACATCGAGCACCTCGCTGATCATTTCCGGGTCGAGCGCCGAGGTCGGCTCGTCGAACAGCATCGCGATCGGATCCATCGCCAGCGCCCGCGCGATCGCGACGCGCTGCTGCTGGCCGCCGGACAACTCCGCCGGAAACTTCTTGGCATGATCCTTCAGCCCGACGCGCTCCAAAAGCTTCATGCCCTTGGCGGTGGCGTCCTCAGCCTTGCGGCCGAGCACCTTCTCCTGCGCGAGGCGGAGATTGTCGATGATCCGTAAGTGCGGAAACAGCTCGAAGTGCTGGAACACCATGCCGACGCGCGAGCGCAGCTTCGGCAAATCGGTCTTGGGATCGTTGACCTTTACGCCGTCGAGCGTGATGTCGCCGCCCTGGATCGGTTCCAGCGCGTTGACGCATTTGATCAGGGTCGACTTGCCCGAGCCGGACGGGCCGCAGACCACCACCACCTCGCCCTTGGCGACGCTGGTGGTGCAGTCCTTCAGCACCTGGAAGGACGGCCCGTACCATTTATTGACGTGGTTGATCTCGATCATGATGGCTCAGCTTTTTTGTTTAGGCATGACCTTGTCGGAAAACCGGCTCCCACTTTTCCGGGTCATGCCTCAGCGAACGATGGCGATCCGCGCCTGCAGGCGGCGAACGCCGTAGGACGCGACACAGGAAATGACGAAGTAGACCAGCGCGGCGAACAGGTACATTTCGACCAGGCGGCCGTCGCGCTGCGCAACCTTGCTGGCGGCGCCGAGGAAATCCGGGATCGACAGCACATAGACCAGCGAGGTGTCCTGGAACAGCACGATGGTCTGCGTCAGCAGCACCGGCAGCATGTTGCGGAACGCCTGCGGCAGCACGACGTAGCGCATCGACTGCGCGTAGGTCAGGCCGAGCGCGCTGGCCGCGGCCGGCTGGCCCTTCGAGATCGACTGGATGCCGGCGCGCATGATCTCGGAGAAATACGCAGCCTCGAACGCGATGAAGGTGATCAGCGACGAGGCGAAGGCGCCGACCGTGATCGGCCGCGACGCGCCGGTCAGCCACTGCCCGATATACGGCACCAGGAAGTAGAACCAGAAGATCACCAGCACCAGCGGCAGCGAGCGGATGAAGTCGACATAGAAGCCCGCGATGCGCCCGAGCACCTTGTAGCTCGACAGCCGCATCAGGGCGATCAGCGTGCCGAACACCAGGCCGCCGAACGCGGCGAGCGCGGTCAAGGTCAGCGTGAAGCGCATGCCCTCCAGGAACAGGTAGGGCAGCGAGCGGCGGATGACGTCGAAATCGAAACTGCCGATCATCGTCATTTGCCCGTGATGTAGCCGGGGATCGCGACATAGCGCTCGAGGAAGCGCATCGCGGTCACCACGACGAAATTGAGGAGCAGGTAGAGCACGGTCGCCGCCGTGAACGCCTCGAACACCTGGAACGAGAACTCCTGCATCGAGCGCGCCTGGCCGGTCAGTTCGATCAGGCCGATGGTGATGGCGACCGCGCTGTTCTTGATGGTGTTGAGGAATTCGGAGGTCAGCGGCGGCAGGATGATGCGGAATGCCATCGGCAGCAGCACGTAGCGATAGGTCTGCACCGTGGTGAGGCCGAGCGCGGTCGAGGCCTGCTTCTGCCCGCGCGGCAGCGAGGTGATGCCGGCCTGCAATTGCACGGCGACGCGCGCCGACATGAAGAAGCCGACGCCGATCGCGGCGGTCCAGAACGGCGCGTTCGGCAACTGCTTCAGCCATAGCCCGGCCGACCGCGGCAACAGTTCGGGCAGCACGAAGAACCACAGGAACAGCTGCACCAAGAGCGGCATGTTGCGGAAGAACTCGACCCAGCAGAAGCCGATCCACGAGGCGGTCCGCGACGGCAGCGTGCGCAGCACGCCGATCACCGAGCCGGACACCAGCGCGATGATCCAGGCCAGCACCGACACCTTGATGGTGACCACCAGCCCCGCCAGCAACAGGTCGAGATAGGTGCCGGTCCCCATCGGGTTCGGCTCAAGGAAGATGTGCCAGTTCCAATTGTAGTTCACAGGTCCCCCACGCGGCCGCGCCGGTCACGGCATTACGCCGGCATCGCGCGCGGCGTCCATGCAAATGTCCGGCCATTCTCCTCCAAAAATGGCCGGACATGCAAACTTTCAGGACCCGCCGCCGCGAGGCGGCAGGTCATACGCAGCAACGCGATCAGTTGACCAGATACGCATCCGGATCCGGTGAATCCGACGGCTTGGCAAGCTGCTTCTTCATCTCCGGCCCGAGCGGCACGTTGAGGTTCAGGCCCTTCGGCGGGATCTTCTGGGTGAACCACTTGTCGTAGATCTTCTGGCCCTCGCCGCTGGTGTAGAGCGCGGCGGTTGCGGCGTCGACGACCTTCTTGAACGGCGCGTCGTCCTTGCGCAGCATGATGCCGTAGGGCTCGGGCTTGGAGAACGCGTCCTTGGAGATCACGTAGTCATCCGGCGACTTCGAGCCGGCGACGAGGCTCGCGAGCAGGATATCGTCCATCACGAAGGCGACCGCGCGGTCGGTCTCGACCATCAGGAAGGCCTCGGCGTGATCCTTGGCCGGGATGATGTTGACGCTCAGCCCGCGCGCGAGGTTGGCCTCGGTGAGCTGCTTGATGTTGGTAGTGCCGGCGGTCGAGACCACCGTCTTGCCCTTCAGATCGTCGATCGAATTGATCTTGCTCGCCTTCTTGGTGACGTAGCGGCTGGCGGTCAGGAAGTGGCTGTTGGTGAAGGAGACCTGCTTCTGGCGCTCGGCATTGTTGGTGGTCGAGCCGCATTCGAGGTCGACGGTGCCGTTGGCCATCAGCGGGATACGCGTCGCCGAGGTCACCGGGTTGAGCTTGACCTCGAGCTTGTCGAGCTTCAGCTCCTTCTTCACGGCATCGACGATCTTGTAGCAGATGTCCATGGCATAGCCGACCGGCTTCTGGTTGTCGTCGAGATAGGAGAACGGGATCGAGGAATCGCGGTAGCCGAGCGTGATCGCCCCGGTGTCCTTGATGTTCTTCAGCGTGCCGGTCAGCTCCTGGGCTTGCGCCTGGCTCGCGCCGAGCGCGGCGGCGAGCGCGAAGCCGATGAGATACTTGCGTGTCATACGTCTACTCCTTGCGTGGAAACGGTCGATTTACTGTGTGAGAATATCGGCGAGGACGGGTGCGATGTAGCGGCGAAACTGTTCCGGATTCTCGCTCATCGGAAAATGACCGAGCTTCTCCATGATCGTGACGCTGGCGCCCCCTATTGCCGCTGCGGTCCGCCTCGTGTCCTCGGGCGTGCAGGAGAAATCATACTCGCCCGTGAGGAGATAGAGCTTGCATACTTTAGTCTCGATTGACGCGACCCGGCCGCGCAGGTCGCCGTCGACACGGTAGAAATACAGATCGCCCTTGAACACGCCGGGGCCGCCCTGCTTGTAGGCCCACAGCGTTTCCATCCGCGCAGGCTCAGGGCTTTGCGGCGCGATCAGCCCGGACACCAGCGCGGCGCAGACTTCGCCGCCGTGAACGTCCGGCCGGTTCAGCCAGTTGGTGTCATACCACGGCGCCTGGAAATCGGCAGCCTCGAGCCCGATCAGCGCGCGGAACTCGGCGGCATATTCGATCGCAAGGTTAAGCACGATGCGGCCGCCGATCGAGCAGCCCATCACGACAGGCTTCTCCAGCCGCAGCGCACGGCAGAAAGCGCGGATGGTCTCGGTGTAGCGCGCAGTGGTGAGTTGGTATTCATCGCCGGTCCAGCTCATCGGCGGATTCGACTTGCCATGCCAGGGCATATCGAAGGCAATGATGCGGAAATTTTCGGCAAATTGCGCGTCCGCGAGCAGATGGCGCCACTGCCGCGCATCTGATCCCGCGGTGTGCAGGCACACCAGCGGAATGCCCTTGCCGTTTTCCTCGAAGTAGATGCGGTGCAGCTCGCCGCCGATCTCGACATGAACGTAGCGGCCGACCATCGGCTCGATATGGCCGTTCATGATCGCGCCGCTCATGACACGGCCGCCGCGAAATGCTGCCGCGGCAGCGCCAAGAGGTCCTTGAAGTATTGCAGATGCGCCATGAAGGGATGCAGGTCGCCTTCCAGCACCGCCTCGCCGCGCTTGGTCAGCGCCAGCAGATCGTGCCAGCCGGGCTTCGGCTCGGCCTGCCAATAGGCGGACCAGGCCTGCGGCGTCGCGCGATAGGAAAAACGCCAGGAGCGCATCAGGACCGGCGACGGCGCGAGCTCGACGATGCGCCCGGCGCGGATCGCGGCATGAAACGGCCGCGCCATCGGGCCGATCAGGCAGTCGCAATCGAGCAGCCGCCCGCGCGCAACCAGCCGAGGGGCCTCGTCGAGCAATGCGGGAAGGCCGGCAAACGCCCTCGTCACAGCGTCGTCGGTGGCGTCAGGCGATGGCGTCATCTGTCGGGCGGCGTTCCTGCAGCGGGCGGCGCCATGATGACGGCAAGCGCGCAATCCCGCAAGGCGCCGATGCCCTTGGGTTCCCTTCATTATTCGCTTGACCAAACCCGGCTTGCCGGTCAGGCGCGCACACCCCGCGCCCTCCCCGCTCGCTGCCTGAAACTGCAAACCGTCAGACCAAATGCCGATTGAATTCCGCCGCTCGGCAGGTCGCGGCAGACCAATTGTCGCAGCCGGCGCTTCGAGCGCAATTCGCGCTTCCGTTGCCCGCCCCGTTCTGTCCAATGCGCCTCGGTCCCGGAATGACAGGGACGATCATTGCCAACACCGAACAAGACGCGGCCGCGATCGAACGCGGCCACAAGGGAGAGATCGAGATGTCGCACCGCAATCGCCTGATGGTCCTGCTCGCCGCCGCCGGCATGCTGGTGTCAACAGCGGCGCAGGCGCAGGATTATCCGACCAAGCCGATCACGCTGATCGTGCCATGGCCGGCGGGCGGCTCGACCGATATCTCGATGCGCGCGATCGCCGAGAGCGCCTCGAAGGTGCTGGGCCAGCCGATCGCGGTCGACAACAAGGCGGGCGGCGGCGGCACCGTGGGTCCCGCGACGATGGCCGCCGGCGCCAAGCCCGACGGCTACACCATCGCCCAGATCCCGATCACCGTGTTCCGCCTGCCCCTGATGCAGGAGGTGTCCTGGGATCCGGCGAAGGATTTCTCCTACATCATTCACCTCACCGGCTACACCTTCGGCGTCACCACCAACGCTGAGTCGCAGTTCAAGACCTGGCAGGACGTGGTCGATTTCGCCAAGAAGAACCCGGGCAAGGTGACCTATGCGACGCCCGGCACCGGCACCTCGCTGCATATCGGCATGGAGCAGATCGCCCTGATGGCCGGGATCAAGCTGACCCAGGTGCCGTTCAAGGGCGGCGCCGAGACCAATGCCGCCGTGCTCGGCCAGCACACCATGCTGCAGGCGGATTCCACCGGCTGGCGGCCGCTGGTCGATGCCGGCAAGCTCCGCCTGTTGATGGTGTGGACCGGCGCGCGCTCGCCGAACTATCCCGACGCGCCGACGCTGAAGGAGCTCGGCTACCCCATGGTCTATGACTCGCCGTTCGGCATCGCCGGCCCCAAGGGCATGGACCCCAAGATCGTCGCCAAGCTGCACGACGCCTTCAAGAAGGCGATCGAGGACCCGGCGGTGATCGCGACCCTCGCCAAATACGACATGGTGCCGAACTACAAGAATACCGAGGACTACAAGAAGTTCGTGGGCGAGGTCACCGAATCCGAGCGTAAGGTGATCGACACGCTCGGGCTGGCGAAGAAGTGAGGAAATAAGGACTGGCCGCGAAGCCTCCGCCCGTCATTGCGAGGAGCGAAGCGACGAAGCAGTCGATCCTTCCGCACATGCGGTGAAATGGATTGCTTCGCTCGCAATGACGGGGACAGGTCGATCCCCATTTTGCGACTTGACGAGAGCATTTCCCATGACAGACCAAACCAACGTCAAATTCCGCCTCAACAACTCCGAGCTCTGGGGCGGGCTGATCGGGCTCGGGCTCGGCGCCTTCGTGATCTGGTCGGGCCTCAAGCTGAAGCTCGGCACCATCAACGATCCCGGCTCCGGCTACGTGCTGTTCTATACCGGCATCCTGATGTGCGTGTTCGCGGCCTCGATCATGATCGCGGCGGTGACCGAGGGCGGTCCGACCTTCGCCTCGCGCTGGGAGAATGCGCGCTGGGGCAAGCCGGTGCTGGTCATCGTCTGCCTCACGGCGTTCGCCTTTGCGCTGGAGCCGCTCGGCTTCCTGCTGTCGGCGATCCCGCTGATGCTGTTGCTGCTCCGCGTGATCGATCCGGTGCGCTGGTCGCTGGCGATCCCGCTGTCCATCCTTGCCCCGCTCGGGATGTGGTGGGTGCTGAAGCACCTGCTCGCGATCCAGCTGCCGAGCGGCATCTTCGAGATCGGTTGAGCGCCCATGGATACTCTCGTCAACGTCGCCCACGGCCTCGGCGTCGCGCTGCTGCCGATCAACCTGCTCTACTGCTTCATCGGCGTGTTCATCGGCACGCTGGTCGGCGTGCTGCCCGGCATCGGCCCGATCTCGGCGATGTCGCTGCTGCTGCCGGTGACGCTGTCCGGTACGCCGGAATCCGGCATCATCATGATGGCCGGCATCTATTACGGCTCGATGTATGGCGGCTCGACCACCTCGATCCTGGTCAACATCCCCGGCGAAGCGGCTTCCGTCGTCACCTGCATCGACGGCCACCAGATGGCCAAGCAGGGCCGCGCCGGCCCGGCGCTCGGCATCTCCGCGTTCGGCTCGTTCATCGCCGGCACCTTCGCGCTGATCGCCCTGATGCTGGTGGCGCCCTCGCTCGCCAGCGTCGCGATCGCGTTCGGGCCGGCCGAATATTTCAGCCTGATGGTGCTCGGCCTCGTGGTGCTGACCTTCCTCACCCAGGGCTCGATGGCCAAGGCGCTGTTGATGGCCTGCATCGGCGTCGTGCTCGGCCTGGTCGGGCTCGACAGCATCACGGCGCAGCCGCGGCTGACCTTTGGCCGCCTCGAGCTGATCGACGGCATCGGCCTGGTGCCGGTTGTGATGGGCCTGTTCGGCGTCGCCGAGGTGCTGCTCAACACCGAGCAGGCGATCAAGCGCGACATCATCAAGACCAGGATCAACCAATTGCTGCCGAGCAAGGAGGACTGGAAGGCCAGCGCCGGGCCGGTGGCGCGCGGCACGGTGCTCGGCTTCTTCCTCGGCATCCTGCCCGGCGGCGGCGCCGTGGTGGCGTCGTTCGCCTCCTACGCACTGGAGAAGCGGCTCTCGAAGCATCCGGAGCGCTTCGGCCACGGCGCGATCGAGGGCGTCGCGGGGCCGGAATCGGCCAATAATTCCGCGGCCGGCGGCGCCTTCATTCCGCTGATGACGCTCGGCATCCCGCCGAACGTCGTGATGGCGCTGCTGCTCGGCGCCTTCGTGATCCACGGCCTGCAGCCGGGACCGCTGATGATCTCGCAGAACCCGACGCTGTTCTGGGGCATCGTCGCCAGCATGTATATCGGCAACCTGATGCTGCTAGTGCTCAACCTGCCGATGATCGGCATGTGGGTGCAGCTGCTGCGGCTGCCCTACAACGTGCTGATCATCCTGTTCACGATCATCGGCGTCTACTGCTCCAGCAACAACGTGTTCGACGTCCACGTGATGATCGCGTTCGGCGTGATCGGCTATTTCATGCGCAAGCTCGGCTACGAGCCGGCGCCGCTGGTGCTGGCCTTCGTGCTCGGGCCGATGCTGGAGAACAATCTGCGCAAGTCGCTGATCCTCTCGCAGGGCGATCTCATGACCTTCGTGGAGCGGCCGATCTCGGCGATCTGCCTCGCCTTCGCGCTGGTGCTGCTGGTCGGCCCGCTGCTGCCCTCGCTGCGCAAGAAGCGCGAGCTGGTGGCGCTGGATGAGGGGGCGTAGCGCGCGACGAGAGCGAGTTGAGTCGCATCAAGTCGGTGGTGCGCCCCCTCTCCCGCTTGCGGGCAGGGGAATCGCATATGAGCTCGGTCGCTCCACAAACTCGTCATGCCCGGGCTTGTCCCGGGCATCCACGTCTTTGTTTCCAGGCGAAGAAAGACGTGGATGGCCGGGACAAGCCCGGCCATGACGGTGCGGACAAATCCATTTCCTCCCATATGCGATAGCCCTGCGCTTGCGGGGGAGGGTTGGGGTGGGGGTATCTCCACGAGTCACATCGCGGAAAGAGCCCCACCCGGATTGCATCTTCGATGCAATCCGGGTGGGGGCAAAGCGGGAGAGGTGAAGCCAGTCCGCGGAAACAACCCACCTCAACCCATCTTCGCCGCCCGTCCGTTCTTCGGCGCCTGGGCCAGCGCGCGGGCCAGCACCTGGGCTTCCTTCTTCAGCATGTCGGCGAGTTCGCCTTCGCGGCGGCGGATGCGGTCGGACGCGGCGCCGATCGAGAGCGCGGCCACCACCTCGCCGGCATCGTCGCGGACCGGCACGCCGACGCCGCCCATGCCGGGAAACGCGGCGTCGATCAGCACGGTGTGGCCGGCCTTGCGCGCCATGGCGATCCGCTCGCGCAGGAACTTTGGCGTGATGCGCGGCGATTTCGCCAGCCGCGGTACGATCACCTCGATCACAGCCTCGATCTCGGCATCCGGCAGCCAGACCAGCAGCGCCAGCGCGCCGGCGCCGACGCCGAGCGGACGGCGGCTGCCGATCTGCAGATAGTTCGGTTGCAGCGGATGGTTGCCGACCGAGCGCGCCAGATAAAGCGCCTCGACGCCGGAGCGCACCGACAGCAGCGCCGTATCGGCCGAGCGCTCCGACAGCCGGAGCAGGCTCGGCTGCGCCAGCTCGGCGATGTCGACCGACCGGCGCGCGCCGACCGCCATCACCCGCGCCTCCTGCCCGAGTTCATAGGTCTTGGCGCCGGCGACGCGGCTGACGAAGCCTTCCTCGATCAGCGAGTTGAGGATGCGCAGCGCAGTCGCCTTGTTCAGCGAGGTGGTGTCGGCGATGTCGGTGAGCCGCAGCGGCGAGCGCTGCGCCAGCACGCGCAGGATGGCGCAGACCTTCTGGATCGCGTTGAACTTGTCGGGTTGGCCCGGCTCCGGCGGTGGCCTCTTGCGGCTGGTCCGTGCGGTCGCAGTCGTTGAGGCGTTCATGCCCTGGCCTTCCTTGCCGTCAATTCCAAATCCTGAACCGGGCACGACGAAGAGACGCGCCCGGCGGACATCATCCTAGGACGGATGACGCGCGCCGGACACCGTATACTTTCGTCAGATGAAACTTTGATTTCGACTATCTACGCTGCTGTGCAACAATAAGGATATTTGAATTTCGCATCACGAAATCTGATGCCGCTTGCGCATGATCTCTCGAAAAACCGCTTCGCACTTTTTCGGATCATGCGCTACGCCAGCCGCAGCCTGCGGATCGTGAACAGTGCACAGAGACTGAGGATGCAGACCGCGGTGAGATAGTAACCCGGCGCGAGTTCGCCGATCGCCGCGAAGCCGCCCAGCCAGGTCATGATCGCCGGCCCCATGCCGCCGAACAATGTGACACCGATATTGTAGCTGAGGCCGAGCCCGGTCGCACGCGTCGCCGCCGGAAACAGTTCCGACATCAGCGCGGCGAGCGGCCCGTAATACAGCGACTTGAGGACGCCGAGCCAGAGCACGCCGATCAGGATGATCGCAGGCGTCGGCTTGCCGGTGAGCAGGAGGAAGGCCGGGAAGATCGACACCAGCAGCAGCAGCGCGAACACGATCATGTGGGTGGTGCGTCCGATCCTGTCGGAGACCATGCCTGCGATCGGCGCCAGCAACGCAACCGCGGTCTGCGCGGCGAACGAGGCGATGAAGCCGACCGATGGCGCGAGGTTGAGCGTCTTCACCACATAGGTCGGCATGTAGACGATCAGATAGTTGACCGCGGTCGACACCGCGAGCGCGCCGATCGCAAGCGTCGTGGCGAACTTCTGCCGCGCGAACACTTCCCTGACCGGCGATTCTTGCTTCGCGGCCGGCGGCGGGGTCGCATCGTCGACATGGTTGCGGATGTAGATGCCGACCGGGCCGATCAAGACGCCGAACAGAAACGGCAGCCGCCAGCCCCAGGACTGCAAATCCTCCGGGCTCATCAGCGAGGTCAGGAGCGCACCGAAGCCCGCGCCGAGCAGGCCGCTGACACCTTGGCTCGCGAACTGCCAGCTCGCCACGAAGCCGCGCCGCTCCGGCATGTGCTCGACCAGGAACGCGGTCGAGGAGCCGAACTCGCCGCCGGCGGAAAAGCCCTGCACCAGCCGCGCCAGCAGCACCGCGATCGGCGCCAGGATGCCGATGGTCTGATAGGTCGGCATCAGCGCCAGCACCAGCGTGCCGAACGTCATCAGCACGATCGACAGCATCAGCGAGGCCTTGCGGCCGTGCCGGTCGGCATAGGCACCGAGCACGACGCCGCCGATCGGGCGGATCAGAAACGACAGGCCGAAGCTGCCGAAGGTCAGGAGCAGCGAGGTGGTCGGATCATTGGCCGGGAAGAACGCCTTGGAGAGATACACCGCGAAATAGGCATAGACCGAGATGTCGTACCATTCGAGCGCATTGCCGACCGAGGTCGCGACGATCAAGCGGGTGATGTTTTTCTTGGTCGTAACGTCGGCTTCGGAGTTAATCGGCGTCGATGTCGATAGTGTCATCAAATTTCCTTGGCCGTGTCGGCACTCTTTCAACGCGTTGCACCCGGGCTTATACGTTCGAAGAACGGCGTTGCGTCTGCTCGCCTAAGCCCGGCCATTCACATCCTCCCCGTCATCCTGAGGAGCGGCGTCAGCCGCGTCTCGAAGGATCGACGGCCACCGGCGGGGCCGTGCATCCTTCGAGGCTCTCTCCGCTCGCACCTCCAGCGACAAAGGCGAAGCCTTTGCGCGGGGATGACGGGGAAAAAGCGCGCCCGTCCTTAACGCTTTGCCTCGCCGAGGTCCCAGAACAGGCCGGCCATGATGGTCAGCGCCTCCTCGGTCACCGGCAGCAGGATGTGCTCGTCGGGGGCGTGCTGCGAGCAGCCCGGATAGGAATGCGGCACCCAGATGGTCGGCAGGCCGAGGCCTTCGGAGAACACGTCGTTCGGCAGCGAGCCGCCGAAGTTCGGCAGCACTGCCGGCGCCTTGCCGGTGGTGGCGCGGATCGAATTCGCCGCCCAGTCGATCCACGGGCTGTTCATGTCGGTGCGCGAGGCGGCAAAGCGCTGCGTGCCCGAGACCTCGACCATCGGGAAACCGTTGTTGTGCAGATAATCCCGCACCGCGTCGATCACCTCGAGATGCCTGGTGCCGACGACGAAGCGGAGCTGCAGCACCGCATTGGCCTTGCCGGGAATCGCGTTGGCGGGCTTTTCGATATTGCCCGACGACATCGCCAGCACTTCGAGCGTGTTCCAGGCATAGAGCCGCTCCGCCGCGGTCAGGCCCTCCTCGCCCCAGTCTTCCGCCAGCGCCGGTTCGTCCGCGGTCGGCTTGACCTCGACGTCGGCGAGCGCGGCGCGGACGCGGTTCGAGATCGGCGGGGGTTTCAGGATCTCGAGCTTCATGCGGCCCTTGCCGTCGACCAGGCTCGCGATCGCGCTCGCCAGGATCGTGGCTGGATTGGCGAGCACGCCGCCCCAATTGCCGGAATGATTGCCGCCCTCGCGCAGATTGACGTCGAGATGGATGCGGTTGCCGCCGCGGCAGCCGAGGAAGATGGTCGGCCGCTCCGCCGACAGCCGCGGCCCGTCGGAGGCAATGAACAGGTCGGCCTTCAGCTCCTCGCGATGCGCCTCGCAGACCTCGCGCAGATCGGGTGAGCCGATCTCCTCGCCGGTCTCGATGACGAACTTGGCGTTGAAGCCGAGCTTGCCGCCGCGCGCCTGCTTCACCGCGCGCAGTGCGGCCATGTTGATCGAATGCTGGCCCTTGTTGTCGGCGGTGCCGCGGCCATAGACGCGCTCGCCCTTGACCGTGATCTGCCAGGGATTGAGCCCGTCGCGCCATTCGCCGACCATGCCGTCGACGACGTCGCCATGGCCGTAGGTCAGCACGGTCGGCCGCGAAGCATCTTCCTGGTAGTCGGCAATCAGATAGGGCCCGCGGCCGGTCGGCGACTCGATCAGGTGGGTCTTGAAATCGAGCTCGGCGAAGGCCGGTTGCAGATTCTCCACCAGATAGGCGCGCAGCGCATCGGCCTTGTCGGCATTCAGGCTCTCGGTCTGGTAGCCGACCCTGCGGTCCAGCTCCTTCAGGAACTCTCCCGATTGAAAATGCTCTCGCACCTTTGCGATTGCGTCGGCCCGTGTCGCCATGATTGTTCCTTCGTCCGGTCGCGTCTTGGCATGATCGCACCGGAACGCCGCGCTTTGCGTCCGGATCATGCTTCTGGAGGGGCGCAACCTATCGGGATCGGCTCGCGACCGGAAGGGCGTGAAATGCGAATGGGCCTTGCCAAAACGTGGGAAGTCGCAACAAGTTGATGCGGGACGCCCGGCATCGACCGGGCAGCAATCGAAGCGGCGCGCAAGGTTTCGACCAGGGTTTTCGACAATGACAAAACAAATCCGGCTCAACGCCTTTGCCATGAACTGCGTGGCGCATCAGTCGCCGGGGCTGTGGACCCATCCGCGCGACCGCACCAAGGACTACAACAAGCTGTCCTACTGGATCGATCTGGCGAAGACGCTCGAGCGCGGCCGGTTCGACGGGTTGTTCCTCGCCGACGTGCTCGGCGTCTACGACGTCTATGCCGGCAATCCGGATGCGGCGCTGCGCAACGCGGCGCAGACCCCGGCCAACGAACCGTTGATGCTGATCCCGGCGATGGCCGCGGTGACCGAAAATCTCGGCTTCGGCGTCACCAGCAATCTGTCCTTCGAGCCGCCCTACCCGTTCGCGCGACGGATGTCGACGCTCGACCATCTGACCGGCGGCCGGGTCGGCTGGAACGTGGTGACCGGCTATCTCGATAGTGCCGCGCGCGGCGCCGGCAAGGACAAGCAGACCGCGCATGACGACCGCTACGAGCTCGCCGACGAATATATGGAGCTGGTCTACAAGCTCTGGGAAGGCAGCTGGGAGGACGACGCCGCGATCCGCGACGTCGCGCGCGGCATCTTCACCGATCCGAGCAAGGTGCATCCGGTGCACCACGACGGCAACAACTACCGGCTCAACGCGATCCACCTGTCGGAGCCGTCGCCGCAGCGCACGCCGGTGCTCTACCAGGCGGGCACCTCGCCGCGCGGCCGGCAGTTCGCCGCCGAGCACGCCGAATGCGTGTTCATGTCGGGACCGTCGGCGAAGGTGATCGGCCCGCGCGTGTCGGCGATCCGCGAGCTCGCCGCCGCGAAGGGCCGCAACCCGGCCGAGATCCTGATGTTCTCGATGATGTGCGTCGTGGTGGCGCCGACCGAGGCGGAGGCGAAAGCGAAGTACGCCGAGTATCGCAGCCATATCAGCCATGAAGGCGCGCTGGCGCTGATGTCGGGCTGGACCGGCGTCGACTTCTCGACCTATTCGCTCGACCAGGAGGTGCGGCACGTGCAGAACGACGCCGGCCGCTCCGCGATGGACAACGTCACCCGCGCCGATCCCGACCGGGTCTGGACCGTGCGCGAGGTCGCCGAGCATGTCGGCATCGGCGGCGCCGGCCCCGTGGTGGTCGGCTCGCCGGAGCAGGTCGCCGACAAGATCGAGCAATGGTTCGAGGACACCGACGTCGACGGCCTCAATGTCGCGTTTGCGATCTCGCCCGGCGATTTCGAGGACATCGCCGACATGCTGGTGCCGGAGCTCGTCAAGCGCGGCCGCTACAAGCGGGAGTATGCGAAGGGCACCTTGCGCGAGAAGCTGTTCGGCGCAGGGCGCGCGAGGCTGGACACGACGCATCCGGCGAGCCGGTACCGGGTGTAGAAGACGACGACATAGCCACACCCGTCTGCCCATCCCGTCATCCTGAGGAGCGCGCTCTTGCGCGCGTCTCGAAGGATCGACGGCCAGCAGCCGGGCCGTGCACCCTTCGAGACGCGGAGCCTGTCATCGGGCCACGCTTCGCGCGGACCCGTTGGCGCTCCTCAAGGTGACGGTGACGGATTGGGCGCGTGGCTTCGTCAATTCACCGAATTGCTCACCACCACCTCGACCAGCTTCGCGCCCGGGCGGCTGAACGCCGACTTCATCGCGCCCTTGAGCTCCTGCGGGTCGGTGATCCTGATCGCCTCCAGCCCGAGCGAGCGTGCGAGGGCGGTGAAATCGACCGGCGGGTCGATGAAGTCCATGCCGACATAATGATCGTCGCCATGGAAGGCGAGCAGGCGCTGCTTGATGATGCGGTAGCCGCCATTGTTGACGATGACGAAAGTCAGCGGCAGCTTGTGATTGGCCGCGGTCCACAGCGACTGGATCGAGTACATCGACGAGCCGTCGCCGGAATAGCACACCACCGGCCGCCGCGGATTGGCGAGGCTGACGCCGACCGCGGCAGGCAGGCCCCAACCGATGCCGCCGGAGGCCAGCGCGTGGTAGCCGTAGCGGTCGCGATGCGGCCGCAAGCCGATGATCTGGCGCGACGAGGTCAGGCCCTCGTCGACCAGGATCGCATTATCGGGCATCGCCTCCACGACCTGCAACGCGAGCCAGTCCGGATCGATCGGCGAGGTCTGGCTCGCCTTCGAGATCTGCTCGACCAGCGCCTTCCGCTTCGCCGCCCAGTTTTTTGTCGACAGCGCCGCGAGCCCCTGCCTGGCGCGCGTCTCCAGCGCGCCGCCGCCGGCCTCCTTCAACGCCGGGACCAGCGCGCGCAGCGTTTCCTTGACGTCCGCCTTCAGCGCGATCTCGGCGCCGTAGTTCCTGGCGAGGTCGCTGTCGACCAGGCCGACCTGCACGATCGAGAGCCCATCCGGCAGCGGATCGACCTCGCTATAGACCGACATCCGCAGCGGATCGCCGCCGAGCGCGATCAACAGATCATGCGGCGCCAGCACATCGCGCGCGACCTTCTGCAGCCGCGCGATCGCGCCCATGAAGCTCGGGCTTTCGGACAGGAAGTGCGAACCATAGGGCGTCGGCGATTGCCAGGCCGGACAGCCCAGCGTCTCGGCGAGATCGGCCGCCTCGCGCAGCGCATCGCTTTTCACGATCTCGTCGCCGACGACGATCACCGGTCGCTCCGCTTTGAGGATGCGCGCGGCCAGCGCCTTGAGCGACTCCTCGGACGGCCGGACGCGGGTGTCGATCCGGGTGGAGCGGCCGAGCTCGATGCCGGCCTCGGAATTGAGGATGTCGCCGGGCAGCGAGATGAACACCGGCCCGGTCGGCGGCGTGGTCGCGATCTTGGCGGCGCGGCGCACGATGCGCGGGAGGTCTTCGAGCCGCGTCACCTCGACCGCCCATTTCACCAGCGGCGTCGCCATCTGCACCAGCGGGCCATAGAGCACCGGTTCGGTCAGGCCATGGCCCTGTTCCTGCTGCCCGGCGGTGAGGATCAGCGGCGTGCCGGTGAAGCTTGCGTTGTAGAGCGAACCCATCGCATTGCCGAGTCCCGGCGCGACATGGACGTTGCAGGCGACGAGCTTGCCGGAGGCGCGGCTGAAGCCGTCGGCCATCGCGACCACCAGGCTCTCCTGCATCGCCATCACATAGGTGAGATCGGGATGATCCTTCAGCGCGTGCATGATCGGCAATTCGGTGGTGCCGGGATTGCCGAACAGATGGGTGACGCCCTCATCCTTCAGCAGCGCCAGAAATGCCGAGCGGCCGGTAATGCGATTCTTCATGTTCCCTCCAGGCCTGTCGGCGCGTTGACCGACGGGGATCGAGGCAGATGACCAAACTTGCGCAGCTGGAGCAATCGAGCGAGCGGTCATGGCCGCATTCCGCAGGCGCGCGCCTGAGGCGAAACACTCGCTAGAACATCCCCTCGCGCTCGCTGCGCTTCTTCTTTTTCGAGCGCTGCCAGACCACGCCGGGATAGCCTTTCAGCGGCACCAGCGGCTCGCCGGCATAGGCCCATTCCTGCAGTTCCTCGATCGCGATGTGATAGAGCGGTTGCCGGCCGGTGCGTCCCGAGAACAGCGCGCGCGGGATGTTGACCATGTGCGGCGAGCGCGCGCGTTCGTAGATGATGGGCGTGCCGCAATTGGCGCAGAAGCTGCGCGCGGTCTTGCTTTTCGCGTCCTCGTAACGCGACAGCTCGCTGTCGCCCTGCGTGATGCGGAAGCGCTTCTTCCAGCTGCCGACATAGGTCGCATAAACCGCACCATGGGCGCGGCGGCTGGCGGCGGTGTGATCATGCCAGGCCCAGCGCGCCGGCACGTCGATCTCGAACCTCACCTTGCCGCACAGGCATTGGCCGGCCGCGGGCTTCGCCAGCGCCACGGGCTTTGGTTTTTTGGTCGGCTCGAACTCGTCGTCCGGAAACATCGCGGTCTCCCATCAAGGCATTGTAGCCCGGACGAGCGAAGCGATATCCGGGCTACGAAGAGTTACGCCTGCGCCAATTCGTCGTGCACCGGATAATCCGTGTAGCCCTTCTCCTCGCCGGCATAGAAGGTGGCGCGGTTGTACTTGGTCAAGGGATAGCCGCGCTGCAGCCGGCGCGGCAGGTCCGGGTTGGAGATGAAGTAGCGGCCGAACGCGATCGCATCGGCATGACCTTCGGCGACCGCGCTCTGTGCGGTGTCGCCGACGAAATTGCCGGCGGTGATCAGCACGCCGCTCCACATCGGACGGTACAGCACCATCGCGGACGGCACGTTCTGCCAGTCGACCTCGGCGCGGCCGGTGCCCGAAGCGCGCGGCTCGATGAAATGCAGATAGGCGAGCCCGAGCTTGTCCAGCGCCGTGATGGCGTGGCTGTAGAGCGGCATCGGGTCGGCCTCGCCGCTGCCATTGGCGATGCCGTAGGGCGAGAGCCGCACACCGACGCGGCTCGCGCCCCAGACCTCGGTCACCGCCTGCGTCACCTCCATCAGGAAGCGGACGCGGTTCTCGATCGAGCCGCCATACCGGTCGGTGCGCAGGTTGCTGCGCGACTGCAGGAACTGCTCGATCAGATAGCCATTGGCGCCGTGGATCTCGACGCCGTCGAAGCCGGCGGCGAGCGCGTTCTTCGCGCCTTGCCGGTAGGCCTCGACCATCAGGGCGACCTCACGGGTCTCGAGCGCGCGCGGCGTCTCGTAGTCGACCACCTTGCCGTCCGCCGTCATGCACTTGAACTCGGACGGGATCGCGACCGCCGACGGCGCCACCGGCAGCGCGCCACCCGGCTGGAACGAGGAATGCGAGACGCGGCCGACGTGCCAGAGCTGCAGGAAGATCAAGCCGCCCTTGGCGTGCACGGCATCCACCACCTCGCGCCAGCCCGCGATCTGGGCCTCGCTATAGATGCCGGGAACACCGGGATTGCCGAAGCCGGTCTCGACCACCGGCGAGGCCTCCGCGATCAGCAGGCCGCCCGGCGTCGCGCGCTGCGCATAATATTCCGCGTTCATCGGCCGCGGCGCGAGGCTCGGCCGCGACGCCCGCATCCGCGTCAGCGGCGCCATCACGACGCGATGTTCGAGCTGGTAAGGACCGATCTTGAGCGGAGAGAACAGCGACGGAGGATTCATGCCTGCCCCAAATATTCTTACGTGGTTTCCGTTGTAGTGTGGGCAAGATCGGCCCAGAAAACCGGTTACCACTTTTTCGGATCATGCCCGTTATCTAACGGGTTCATCTTGTTCATGAAAGCGGGTAGTGGCAATCTGTTGCCACGAGAACAGGTCTCCCATGTCGAAATCGAGCGCCTCATCGCTCCCCTCCCTCAGCGTCCGCATCGACCTCGATGCCGAGGACCGGATCGGGCCGGGCAAGATCCTGCTGCTGGAGCGGATCAAGGAATGCGGCTCGATCTCCGCCGCCGGCCGCGCCATGGACATGAGCTACAAGCGCGCCTGGGACCTGGTCGACGAGATCAACCGCATTTGCCGGCAGGCGGCGGTGGAACGGCAGACCGGCGGCAAGAACGGCGGCGGCGCGGTGCTGACCCCGTTCGGCCTCTCCTTGGTGGCACGCTACCGCAAGATCGAGCGCGACGCGGCAAGCGCCGTGCGCAAGGATCTCGAGGCGCTGCGCAGCGACATCGGCAAGCCGAAGAAGGCCGCGGGGCGGTAAACGCAGGAACCGGCGGCTGTCGCAGGGGCGCTTACGAAAATATCGAAAACAACCCCATGCAAAGGAGCCGGCGGCGGCCGGCGTTCGACAAGGCAACTTGACTGGTCGGGCAAATCAGGGATATTCTTCTAATATTCCGAAATCGTGTGGGCGTTTGGGGTGAAGGGCTTCCCTTCTGCGAGCACGCCGAGCGTTGAGACCTGTACCCCTCACCCGGATTGCATCACCGATGCAATCCGACCTCTCCCCGCAGGCGGCAGGGCTATCGCATATGGAATGAACCGATTCTTCCGCGCCGTCATGGCCGGGCTTGTCCCGGCCATCCACGTCTTTTCTTCGCGTGGAAACGAAGACGTGGATGCCCGGGACAAGCCCGGGCATGACGAGTTTATGGGAACTCCGATTACCTCAAACGGCCATATGCGATTGCCCTGCCGCAAGCGGGGAGAGGTGAAGAGAAACGGCGGGACCAGCCCTAGCCGGTCTTGATCCAGACCGCCTTGACGTTGAGATATTCCTCGACGTGCTGCTTGCCGGACTCGCGGCCGTAGCCGCTCATCTTGTAGCCGCCGAACGGCACTGCGGGATCCATCGCCTGGTAGCAATTGACCCAGACCGAGCCGGCGCGCAGCGCCTTGGCGACCTGGTGCGCCTTGCTGACATTGGTGGTCCAGACACCGGAGCCGAGGCCGAAGGTGGTGGCGTTGGCGCGCTTGATCAGCTCGTCCGGATCCTTGAACGAGATCGCCGAGATCACCGGGCCGAAAATTTCCTCCTGCGCGATGCGCATGTTGTCCTGCACGTTGGCGAACACGGTCGGCTGCACGAAGTAACCCTTCGACAGCGCGCCCTCGGTGAGACGGCCGCCGCCGGCAAGCGCCTTGGCGCCCTCCTTCTGGCCGATGTCGAGATAGCCCGACACCCGGTCCATTTGCTGCTGCGACACCAGGGGACCGATCTGGGTGTTGGGATCGAGGCCGTTGCCGACCTGCAGCTTCCTGCCGAACTCGGCGACGCGGCCGACGAATTCGTCATAGACCTTCTGCTCGACGAACAGCCGCGTGCCGGCGCTGCAGATCTGGCCCGAATTGGCGAACACCGCCATCGCAGCTCCCGGCACCGCAGCGTCGAGATCGGCGTCGGCGAACACGATGTCCGGCGACTTGCCGCCGAGCTCGAGCGAGACGCGCTTGAGGTTGCCGGCCGAGGCACGGATGATCGACTGGCCGGTGATGTGCGAGCCGGTGAAGGCGACCTTGTCGACACCCGGATGCGAGGCGAGCGCGGCGCCCGCGGTCTCGCCATGGCCCGGCACGACGTTGACGACGCCGGGCGGAATGCCGGCCTCCATGCAGAGCTCGCCGATGCGCAGCGAGGTCAGCGGCGATTCCTCGGCCGGCTTCAGCACGACGGTGCAGCCGGTCGCGATCGCCGGGCCGATCTTCCAGATCGAGGCGGTCAGCGGCCCGTTCCAGGGGATGATGGCGCCGACCACGCCGATCGGCTCCTTCAGCGTGTAGGAGAAGATCTCGCCGGGCAGCGAGTTCTCGATGGTCTCGCCGTGGATCGCGGTCGCCTGGCCGGCATAGTAGCGCAGCATGCCGAGCGCGCGCAGGCGGTTGCCGCGGGTCCGGCTGATCGGCGCGCCCATGTCGAGCGTGTCGAGCTGGGACAGTTCCTCGAAATTGGCTTCGACGAGCTCGGCGAGCTTGAGCAGCATGTTCTGCCGCTCGAACGGCTTCACCTTGCTCCAGGGCCCTTCGAACGCGCGGCGCGCCGCCGCGACCGCCCGGTTGATGTCCTCGGCATCGCCCTCGGCGACCGACGCGAGCAACTCACCGGTGGCGGGATTATGCGTCTCGAATTTCTTGCCGGAGGCGGCGTCGACCCATTTGCCGTCGATCAGCATCTTCTTGTAGGAGCCATCGGCATAAGGATGGCGCGTGATCGGAATAGCCTGCGAAACAGCCATGTTTGCACTCCCTGTAAAATGTCGGCTGAGGTCTTTTGGAAGCGTTATATCGGCAATTCTACAGCGCAGGCGCGAAACCGTAAAGCCGCGCGACCGTTGAAGAGGGTGTCGCGCATGAAAACCTCCCATGCGCCCGCGTGCATGGTACGATAGCAACTAACCCTCAGCCACATATGTGTCCGGAGACCACCGATGCCCCACCCCGTGATATCAGCCAATCATGTTGCCGTGATCACTGGCGGCGCCTCCGGAATCGGGCTTGCCGCCGCATTGCGGTTCGCGCAGGCCGGCATGAAGGTCTGCATCGCAGACCTCGGCGATGACCGGCTGAAGGATGCTGCGACAAAACTGTCATCTGCGGCGCCGGGCGGCGCGGCTGATATCATGACGGCGGCTGTCGACGTCAGCCGCGCCGACGAGGTGGCAAGCCTCGTAGCCGCGGTTACGAAAAAGTTCGGCGGCACCGACATCCTGATGAACAATGCCGGCATCCAGCCCGGCAGTGCGATGTTCGGACCCGCGGACAATTGGCAGCGCATCCTCGGCGTCAATCTGTGGGGCGTGATCAACGGCACCCAGGCGTTCGCGCCTGGCATGATCAAACGCGGCCGGCCGGGGCTGATCATCAACACCGGCTCCAAGCAGGGCATCACCACGCCGCCGGGCGATCCCGCCTACAACGTCTCCAAGGCCGGCGTGAAGGCATTCACCGAGGCGCTGCAGCACGAGCTGCGCAACACCGACGGCTGCAAGATCACGGCGCATCTCTTGATTCCGGGCTTCGTCTTCACCGGGCTGACCGCCCGCGGCCGCACCGAGAAGCCGGCCGGTGCCTGGACGGCGGAGCAGACCGTCGACTTCATGATCGAACGCCTCGATGCCGGCGATTTCTACATCCTCTGCCCCGACAACGACGTGCCGCGCGTGCTCGACGAACGCCGCATCCTGTGGGCCGCCGGCGACATCGTCGAGAACCGCCCGCCGCTGTCGCGCTGGCATCCGGATTACGGCGATGCATTCGCGGCGTTCGTGAAGGGGAAGTGATTTCGTAGGGCGGGCTAACCCACTCTGCGGACTTTCTCCATTCGTGCTGTCATCGCCCGGCTTGACCGGGCGATCCAGTATTCCAGAGACTTCAGTGCTTGAACCGAGGGGCCGCGGCGTACTGGATGCCCCGCATGAAGCGGGGCATGACAGCGGAATATATGGCGGACAGTGCGTAGGATGGGTTGGCGCAGCGAAAACCACCCACTCTGCTCACAACCGAGAGAATTGTCGGTTACGCCTTCGGCTAATCCACCCTACGCATCCCTCGCTAATTCGCGCGCATCTGCACCCTTGTCACCGGCTGCGCCACCAGCGCCTCGCCGAGCTCGCTCTGCTGGGCGCGCGGGATCGAGAAGCAGACGCTGAAGCCGTCCGACGTCTTGAGCGTCATCATGCCCTGGGCCGGATCGGTCGACTGCTCGATCACCCAGGAATCCAGCGGATAGGCGTAGCGCAAGGTCTGGTCGCCGAAGCGGGTCTGCAGCGCCTTGCTGATCAGCCCGGGCAAGGTCATGACCAGCGCGCCGACCTGGTTGATCGACAGGCGGATGGTTGCGGGCTCGCCCTTGCCGTCCACGAAGCCCAGCGAAATGGCGCAGCCGTCGGACGCGACTTCGCAGGTGGTGAGCTCCTGGGTTTCGATCTGCATGCCGGCACTCCGGATCATCGTTATATTACATTCAATATATCGCAAAGACGACCAGCGTCCAGCCCCTGATGATCGAGCGCGCGCTGGATGCAGATATTCCCGTCGTGAACGCGGTGTCGCGCGCGAGCTTGCCGACTGGATCACATTCGCCGGAGGCATGAGCGTGAAGCTCACCAGCGACCGCCGCGCGCTGGATGCCTGGTGGCGCAACGTCTCGCTGCGGACCACGGCCCGCATCGCGCCGGATCACACGACGGTCTGTGAAGTGTTCAAGTAGGCCGCTTCGTAGCAACCATCACCGTCATCCTGAGGAGCGGCGTCAGCCGCGTCTCGAAGGATCGACGGCCACCGGCTTTGTCCACGAGCATGTTGAGGCATCGGGGCCGTACATCCTTCGAGACGCGGCCAAAAGGCCGCTCCTCAGGATGACGGTATGAGAATTGTAGCGAGCGGCCTCAGCACGCCGTCGTCCTGGCGAAAGCCAGGACCCATAACCACCGAATTCGATTGCGCGTGCGATAGCGGCCCCAGCGTCGCACAACAACAAGCGGTTGGGATAATGGGTCCTGGCTTTCGCCAGGACGACGCTGAATACATTCACATTCTCTCAGGATGACGGGAGGGCGGCCCCGCTCACAGCGTCTCCTGCTTGTGGTCGCAGTTCTTGCAGGTGAACTTGACGCGGGACTGGCCCTTTTCCGCCTGCACCCGGTTCGGCGCACCGCATTTGCCGCAAACGGCCTCGATCCGGGTCATGCCTTGCTTGATGACGAGGTTCCGCTTTTCCATGGTCTCGCGGATGAGGCGTTCGGCCTCCTCGCGCAGCGATTGCTTCGACATCATCTCCACCGGTCGTTGGTTAGCGGGCGGCGTCATAGCACGACCGCGTGAAGTTTTGACAGCGGGGATTGCAGCTTAATTTTCAGACAATGAGCCGGTCAACCGGCAACCGGAAATGCCGCGGTTTCAACGGTTTTGATGGCCGGCCGATGCGGAACACGTTGACGAGGCGCAGATCGGCGCCAATGTTGCCGAGCTTTCGCAGCCGGTCGTTGAAATCAGGGTGATCGGCCAGCGCCGAAATCGGGCACGCCGCGAAACCGGCGCGATCGATCTCCAGCCATGCGCGGTAGAAATGCCGTCCGGTCGTGAGTGGATCCTCACCGATAGGGCGGCAGAACAGCACGATCGCCGATGCCGACGCGGTCTTGGCGCCATCGGCAAGCAACGACGCGGCGAGGCCGAGACGATCGAGCGGCTTGAACAGGGTGCCGAGCACGTAGCGCGCGGCGGCGGCCTCGACCGCATTCATGGCGAGCGCATCACGGTTGAGCCCATCGAGCAGATAGTGCGGATGGCCGGGCGACAGCCGCATCCATGCGAGCAGCTCAGCCCGGTAGTCGTCGCCGCGAACAAAAGAGAATTCGGCCCGGTCGGCCCAGCCGGCGATATCGGCAATCGCCCGGCGATCGGCAAGGCAGATCACATCGTCGCGCGCGGCAGCCAGCTGACCCAGCGCTGCCGCATCGTCAGCCGACGCCGCGAACTTGCCGCGCCACGACATGCGGCGTGCCACGAGGTCCGCCAGCGGATCGGGCTCGGCTCCTTGCCTGATCGCAAACGAGCAGAGCACGGAGAGTTGCGGCGACAGCGGCTGCTCGATCGTGGTCATGCCCGTGATTGCGAAGCCACGGCGGTTGAGCGCGAGGCTCATGCCCTCCAGCGCCGCGCCGTGCGACACCCGAACGTCGTGCCCCGCGGGGTCGGCGACCGGCGCGCGCACGCCGGTCGCGTCGACCAGCGCCAGCCGCCCATCGCCGAGCAGGCGCCAGCGGGTCGGCTGGATGTTGTGGACGCTCGGCGCCAGCCGCGCCTCCGCGACCAGCTCGCGCAGCAAATCCGGCGTCAGCTCGCTCATGCCGCGGCCAGCCGCTTGCTGAACAGATGCAGCCGGTGCAGCGGCGTTGCGTCGACCTTCTCGACCTGGCGCAGCGAGGGGCCGTTGATATCGGCGATCCAGGTGCCGCCCAGCGTGCGGTAGCCGGCCTCCTGCAACGCCAGCGCGGTGCGGTAGAGCATCGCGCCGTTGAGGCCGCGATTGTGCAGGTCGCGGCAGACCGACTGATAGATCAGCACGGCGCGCCTGTTCATGATGCGGTGCTGCACGAATTTGAACGGCGCTGTCAGCCCGACCCGGCCGCCGATCGCCTTGATCAGCGGATTGAGGTCGGGGATCGCGATGATCGCGCCGGCGGGCCGGCCGCGGTGATAGACCACGGTCGAAATCCGCTTGTCGATGATCCACATCATGTCGCCGGCCTGGAACAGATATTCGGCGGCGGTCGGCGGGACGAACATCGGATTGTCGGCAAAGCCGTCATTGAGGATCAGCCGCGCGTCCTCCAGCCGCACCTTGAAGGCGGAGCGCTTGATCGGCTGCCAGACGAAATCCGGGTCAGCGAGCACCGCGCGCTGCTTGTCGCCGAGCAATTGCTCCGGCTTGCCGCCGTCGAGCGCGATCTCGAACGTCGTCATCGGGAAGGTCGCGGCATAGCCGGCGCGTTCGAGATGCTGTGCGATGTGCGGCGGCGACCACATCATGTCGGTGAACGGCGCATGGTCGAACCCGTCGGTCATCACGCCGATCTGCTGCATCGCCGTCAGATTGAAATTGCCGGCGACGCGGCTCATGCCGCGCGCCGACAGCCATTGCTCGGCGGCGCGCAGCAGCGCATCGGCCACCTCGACGTCGTCGATGCAATCGAAGAAGCCGAATGCACCATGGCGGGTGCCGTGCTTGCGGTTGGACGCGTCGTGGATCGAGGCGGCGATGCGGCCGACCGGTCGCCCATCGCGATGCGCTGAAAATAGCGCATAGCGGCCGTGGCCTTCGGTGACGAACGGGTTCTTCGCCGGATCGAACATCCGGTCGAAATCGCTCCACAGCGGCGGCACGTAGAGGCTGTCGGACCCATAGGCATTGAGCGCGGCGTCGAATGCCGCCCGGCGGTCGCCCTCGCGGATCTCTGATGTCATTTGGCCTCCGGGGTCAACGCCAAGAGCCGGCGTACCAGCGCCAGCGCGGTTTCAGTGGCGGGATCGGCCGCGGTGACGGGCACCGCGAGCACGATCAGGTCGAGCGGATCATGTCCGAGCACGATGACATGGGAGGCGTTGTTGGCCGAGATCAGCGAGACCATGCGCTCGGCCGCGGGATCGGTCGGCGCCAGTCCCCATGGCGCATCGGACCGCCGCAGCACGCGCCGCGTCGACAGGAAGTCGTGCAGCAGCGGCGGATCGTAGAGCGCGAGCTCGTTCTCGCGGAAGCGCCGCGCGCTTTCGAAGATCGGATGCCGCGCCAGCTCGGCGATCAACTGCTGGCGGGTCTGCGCCGGCGATGCCGCGACCGAATTGAGTACGCCCGGCTCCTGCGATTCGAACAGCGCCCGCAGCGCGTCCGTCATCAATCCGATGGTCAGCACGCCGGCGATCGCAACCGCGACGAAACGGACCATCTGGGCGGCGTCGACGTCGGGCGCCATGAAGGCGGCGGCGAGGCCGAGCAGGCCCGACGAGATCAACCGCAGCGCCATCATCGCAAGGCCGTGCCGGCGGGTCTCGGCGCCGCCGCCGGCGATCAGCATCACGGTCACGGTGAGCAGCGCGCCCAGCGCGCCAAGCCGAACGGGGATATCGGGAAACAGCGTCCGGAAATCGGTCAGGATGAACGGGATCACGACCAGCGCGCCGACCGCCATGCGGCCGATGCTGCGGTTCTCCGCAGCCATCAGCGCGGCGCGATCCCGCGTCGCCAGCAGCAGCGCGCAAGTGGCGAAGCCCAGGAGCTGGAACAGCGCCAGCGCGATCGCGTAAGGCATCGCCAGCCGTTGCAGCCCGAACAGGCCGCCGAGGCCGAGCAGGATGGCGCCCGCGAGCGCCGCCATCTTGACCGCGCGCGGCGCGTGGCGTCGCAAAATGCCTTCGGTGACGATCAGGGCGCCGAGCGGGACCAGCGAGGCCGGGATCACCGAGAGGCGGTCGAGCAGGCGGCTTCCGGTCCACCAGGCAAGACCGCGGTCGAGAAACAGGATCGCGATCACGCCGAGCGCGAGCAGCAGGCGGCGCGTCAGCGGGCTCCTCGGATCGCGCCGGTAGAACGTCATCATCGCCACGGCAAGCCCGATGGCGCCGCACAGATTGACGATCGAATCGGCGATCACCCCGGAGGTCATTTGCCGCCCGTCAGTTCGTCGATCGCCCGCCGCACCAGCGGACGCATCAGGGCGGCGACGAGCGCATTGCGCGGCTTCTCGATCGCGGGCCGATGCGGGTTGAGAAACCAGCCGCGGCAATCGGTGCCGGAGGTGCGGCCGAGGATCAGCGCGACCGCCTCATAGGCCATCAGCATGCCGGTCGAGATCACCATCGGCGCAAACGACATCCGGCTGCGGCGGCCGGCGGCGACTTCGCCGGCGATGGCGAGGTCGACATAGTTGCGCGAGGAGGAGTGCAGCATCACGTGCTCGATCTCGGCGCGCATGGCGGCGCGGCGGTCGTCCTCGGTGATATCGGTCCAGGCCTTGCCGAGCGTGGGAAAGCCGAGGCGCTGCTCGGGCCGCGGATCGTGCGGGCGCACCACGATCACCGAGGGCAGCGGCGACATGTAGGCGTCGATCACGGTTGCATCGGCGCGCTTCGCGGTCCGGTACAGATGAACGCCGGCGGCGATATCGTCCATGCCGTTGACGATGACCGGGCACTGTGCGGCGATCCCGGCCAGCGCGCTGGTCCAGTTCTCGCCAAGCACCTCGATCTCGATGGTCGGATTGATGCGCCTTGCGGCTTCGGCGGCAACCGCCGCCTTCTCGCGCCCGACCTCGTCGGCGAAGGCGAACACCTGGCGATTGAGGTTGGAAACCTCGAAGCGGTCGATGTCGGCGATCACGAATTTGCCGACGCCGGCGCGCGCCAGCGCCATGAAGGCCGCGCCGCCCATGCCGCCGACGCCGCAGACGAACACCCGCGCCTGACGCAGCAGCTGCTGCTCGTGCTCGTCGATGAAGCCGATATTGCGGCCGGTGAAGGAGTAGTAGTCGAAATTCATCGCGCGGCCCCGCTATCCTGCTTGCGCGGACGCAGCGTGCCGAAGGCGCGGCTGTCGTCCATCCAGTAGACCACCGGCAGCACCAGCCGCTGCAGCGCCAGCATCGCGGATGCCGCGAGCAGCGACGGCAGCGAGCCCGAGGGCACCTCGCTCATGATGTAACGGCGCGCGCCGGCAAGATCGATGCGGCCGATCTGCAGCACGTCGTCGCCGCGCGTGTAGTCCAGCTCGCGCGCGCAAAACTCGTTGTAGACGGCATTGCGGTGCTTCGGTGCGATCTCGAAGGTCTTCTTCAGCGCGTCCGAGCCGCCGGTATAGGCGTTGGTGATGACCGAGCGCGCCTCGTCGAACCCGGCCTCCTCGCCGACACCGAACACCGCGCGATGCCTTGCCATGATGCCGCGCGCCAACTGGAGATGCGCAAAGCTCTGTCGTGCGCCCGGCAGCGGCGAAGGGAATACGTCCGAGAAGGTGTCGCTGACCATGCCGACCACCGCCGGCACCTGGGTGACGTTGGAGATCCATTTCGGCCGCAGCCCGTCGCGGGCGAACAGCACCAGCGCGGTCAGGCCGTAGAGCACCCAGGACAGCCCCTGCCCGCGCACGTCGGGATCGACCATGACGAGGCCGAGATGGGTGACCTCGGCCGGCTCGCCGTCGAGCGGCACGTCCATCACCGACAGCGCATTGAAGGCGATCGGCCGCCCGGTGTCTTCTTCCGAGATCAGCGTGACGACGGCGCGCGACAGCCGCTCGGGTTCGCCGGAGAAGATGCCATAGGTCAGGCTCTCCTCGGGCAAAGTCTTGGCGGCGACGATGCGCAGCTGCTCGACCAGTGCGTCGAGCTCGTCCCTCGGCAGCGACAGGCCCGGGGATTCGACGATGCGGGTGCGCTGGCCGGCCTGGGTGCGCAAGCTGAGATCGATGGTCGGCTGCGACAGCGCCTTCAGCCAGAAGCCGCCATGGCTGCGCAGGCCGTCAAAGGCGGCGCGCGCCTTGCCGAGGTGCTTGCCAAGGTTCTTGCTGCCGCGCGAAGCCGGCGTGGGATTGTCCGTGGACGCCATTCTCTGTCCCTCGGGCGCGATCTCTGCACCCGCCCCTGTTAAGGAGCCATGAGCGCAACCTGACGCTGTTGGCCGCAGGGTAAACAAGGCCTTCCGGAAACGAAACAAAATCGTTGGCGGAAAGTACGTCTCTTGCGACGCTGTCGATGTTTGCCTTCGTCAACCTGTCTCTGCTTCGAATTCGATCACGACATGTCCAACCCGATGCTGCAATCGTGCGCGTGCCGCTATGGATACCGTCACTCGGTCTCGTGACGTGCGTGCTGATGATGGGCGCCGCGCTTTTCACGCCATATGGGCGTTCGGCCGGAACTGGTCAGAGCCTCGTCCAAGGCCGAGCAGGATCGGGTGATGGGCCTCGTTCGGGCCGTGCAGCCCCTGTCGCTGCGATTCCCCGAAATCAATGTCAATAGCGCCGCCGATCTGCGCCGTTTGTTCGGCTTACCATCTCCGCCCATCAGGCATAAAATGATGCGACGTCCGCGAGCGTTCGTGCCCGGCCAGACATCGTGGCTGCTCGGATGCCCGTTGGCGAAGACCTGAGGTTTGCTCAGCGATCCACAGGACGAATTCTGTGACCGAACCCGAGCCTTTGGTAGGTGTTCCTCGCCGCTACTGGCACCGGCTCGAAGACGGGCGTATCCAATGCGATGTCTGTCCACGCTGTTGCAGACTCATGGAAGGCCAGCGTGGCCTGTGCTTCGTGCGTGGCCGGCGGGATGACCGCATCGTGCTCACGACCTACGGCCGCTCCTCCGGCTTCTATGTCGATCCAATCGAGAAGAAGCCGCTGAACCATTATCTGCCCGGAACTCCCGCATTGTCCTTCGGCACCGCCGGGTGCAACCTGACCTGCAAATTCTGCCAGAACTGGGATATCTCCAAAGCGCGAGAGCTCGACCGGCTCCAGGACGCAGCCTCGCCGGAAGATATTGTCGCGACCGCGATTGCCACCGGCTCGCGCTCTATCGCCTACACCTATAACGACCCGGTCATCTTCCTCGAATATGCCGTGGACGTTGCAAAGGTGGCGCGCCGTCGCGGGATCAAGAACGTGGCGGTCACGGCGGGCTACATTAACGCGGCGGCGCGGGAGGAACTCTACACCTTCATGGACGCCGCCAACGTTGACCTCAAGGCGTTCACCGAGACGTTCTGCAAACGGCTGTGCACCGGCCAACCTGGCGCCGTCCTGGATACGCTCGCGGATCTGAAGCACAACACGAGGGTCTGGTTCGAAATCACAACGCTGCTGATCCCGGGTCACAACGACAACTCAGAGGAGGTAAAGAAGCTGAGCGAGTGGGTGATGACAAGGCTAGGACCCGACGTGCCCTTACATCTCACCGCCTTCCACCCTGACTACAAGATGCTAGAACTGCCCCGTACGCCGGCCGTCACACTGACGAGCAGCGGCACGTCCCGATCCGGATCGGCAAACTGGAACGCTCTTGAGTGAGGATGATGGCCGGCGCCGAAGCGCCTCACTGCTGCCTGTTGCAGCAGGAGTCTGACTAGGAGGTCACGATGAAGATTGACAGCACCATATTTGGCGCGATTACGATCGACGGAAGGACGTATCAGCACGACGTCGTCGTTCGCCTTTCCGGGGAAGTTGTGAAGCGGAAAAAAAGCTATCAAAGAAGCTGTATGGTACCTCGCACGTGCTTTCAAAAGATGAGGCAAAATTTCTCTTCGAGAAAGGGTGCGACCAGGTCGTCATCGGCTCGGGTCAGATGGGCAACGTACACCTATCACCGGAAGCTGAAGCTTATTTCGAAAGAAAGGGCCGCGAGGTCGTGTTGAAGCCGACACCCGAGGCAATCCCAGGGAATCGCATATGTGCGCATGCAAGTATTTGCCAAATCGAAGGAAAGGGATTCTGAAGGCAGCTCCTGATCTGAAGGGAGCGGCCGATGCAACGATTTGACGAGTGCTTTGAGGATTTGCCGGACCCGCGGGCCGACAACGCGCTACATGACCTGACCGAGATCTTGTTCATCGTAAAGCGGACAGCGGGCGGCTTGTTGGCGAAGAGGCGCTTCAAGGGGGCGGCCTTCGGGTCGCCTACGACATTGCTATCGATGGCACTGGTGGCTGCGCGCAATGCTACCGCTGATGTCCCAGTCCAATTCCCAGCTGTGATGCTTTGACGCGCAGCGCACCGATTGTCCGCTTAGTCGCCTTCGCAACTCTTCCGATCGGCGTGCGTGCCTTTGAATGCGCCTTGAGTTCCTTGATGTCGTTCTTAGTCCACTCGCGCCGCTTCACGGCTTTCTTGGTTGCTTTCTTCACAATCATTGCTCCTTTCAAGAGGAGCGGCTTGTAACACAGCTTTTCCGTGGTGACGACTGTCGAAAAAATGAAACGATCACAGGAACTCTCGTAGCTGTGCTAACTCAACGGCATGCTCATGTGATAAGCGGCTCCCACCAAGGCCCCGAAGGCCGCCAAGAAGCCGGCATCCAAGCCACACCGCAAGTCCGCGTAGCCGGGCAGTGCGCGCAAATGGCCCAACGTGGGCCCCGGATACCCGAAGGACCAGTTCCTCGCCAACGGGCTCGTTAGGCCCCTTGTTTAGCAGCTGGGTTCGATTGCGTCGCCGCTATTTTGATCTAACGCAAACTTGCGGGGGCTTCAAAATGCCAACCTACACCAATGTTGGTATCAGCGAGTCTGGCGTCCGGGTGGATTGCCGTAGTCGACGACGACGTATCACTCCGGGAAGCAATAAGCAGCCTCCTGCGCGCACACTCTCTGCACGCCAGGACCTTTGGCTCTGCGGAGGCATTCCTTCCGGCACTGGTGACCGGGATGCCAAGCTGTGTCATTTTTGACATGCATATGCCGGGTAGGACCGGCCTTGAGCTGCTTCAGCATTTGAGAGCTAACGGTTTTCAAATTCCCGCAATCATCATTACGGCAGGCGCTAATCCGAGATTACGCGAACATTGCGAGGCGGCGGGCGCCAGCGCTTTTCTGACGAAGCCGCTTGATACCGACTTGCTGCTTTCTGCTATCGAACAGGCCACCAGCAGCGCACGAGAGTCAATCTAACCAGTTTTCGTCACGCCGCGCGGTCTCCACATCGAGCAGCGAACATGCGGCATTTACACTGGCACCGGCTCCTTGGAGCTGAGTGTGATCCTATTCTCTCCGGAGATTTTCAAGTCGAACTCTGGGTCTGAAACCGCGACACCGTCCGAGCAGGACGCAATCACTCGCACATTCCGCTCGTCATCGTGCAACGATTTGACAGTGCATTTTTGAGATGCGCCGGTTATTTGCTTTCCCTGGACGATGAAACCGCTGTCCGGGACAGCTTCACCTGTTCCAGCGGTCATCCAACTGGGGGCGTCCTATCCAGGCTCTGTTCAGGCACCGGGTTGTCCAGCCCAGCTGCGTCGTTCCCTGCAGTCGCGCTTGAGCCTCCTGGTAGGGGCCGACGTAGCGAAGCTGGGTCGGTATTTTGGGATAGATGCGTCGTATCCGCGCAACGGCACGCTCTGCGGCCTTCCTGTCGCGTTCGTCAAAGGCCAATCCGAAGCCGGTGCGCAATCGGTCCGGCAGCAGCTCGGCACTCAGGGTTTGATACCAGCGCGGCGACCGCAGCCATGGTCGTCCACCTGCGAAGATCTGTCGGGCCACCTCGCGCGCGGCCGTGCTGACGGACAATGTATCCGATTGCATCATCTCCGCGGTGTAGGCCGCGAATGAATCCCAATCCGCCGGCAAGTCGCTCGACGTCAGCCCGAACAATGCCCCAAACAGCCGGCTTTCGGCCCAATAGCGCTCGCGCTCTTCGACCGAGAACGGAGGCAGGATCAGGTCGTGGACGGCCAGAGCGGTGTCGACGAGGGTCGCGTGAACCCAGCGCAACGCTGCGGCCTCGTTGGCGCGGTAGAGCGAGCCGCTCTCGAACGGACCGATTGCATCGGGCAGGCGGCCGACGATCATGGTATGGCGGCGGTGCAGGTGCCGGGCAGCGGTAACGGCCGCATCGAGCGAGCCGAACACCATCGTAAACACCACGCCAAAGGTTCGATGGAAGCGACCGATCGGATCCGCGAAGGTCCGCGAGTGCTCGGCCACGGCGGCGGCGACCCAGGGATGCGCCAGCTGAAGCAGCAAGGCACGACCGGCGCCCAAAAAGGTGATGGCTTCCCGGTCGATCCGCCAGGTCATCGAGCTTGGACCAAAGATGCCCTCGACCGGTCCGGCGGCATGAGCCCGGACGAAATCAAGAGCGAGCTCGAGGTCGCTTTCAGAGACCAAATGCGCACCTTCCGAACCAGACGGGAGGATTCCGCTGTCTGTGCAGTCTATCGCAATTCAGCAAGCTAAAGCTCTCTCAACGTGTCGCATGATGTCCACCCGCGCGGAATACGGCGGCCTGACATTTGGTCGTACCCCATGCGGGTAGGACTGAGCCGGGTGCAGCGGCTGCTGCGGCGCCGTTTGCTGAAGGAACTGTCCCGCCGCCGCTGTCTTTCATACTCCCGCTCGAAAGCGTATTGTTTCGATCGAACGAGCTCACTCTGCAGCGCTGTCGTTCAGAGCATCTTGTTCTTCGATTCAGAAAACTCTCGAAACGAACGCGGGGAACGCTCATGACCGGCGCTAGGCTGAAACATTACGGCTGGGGACGGGAGGGCGAAGGCATGAGCGCGGAAGAGCGGGCGTTTGTCCTCGGCCGCTACCATGCCAAGTTTGGCGCCGGCGAATTCGAGACGGTCACCGTTCCCGGCCTTGAAGAGCTGTCCTTGCGGGAGCCGCGCGTGGTGCCGCCAGCTTCGCTCACGCCGTTCTGCACGACCGAACGCTACGACCGCGCCGCGCACACTTACGGCAAGTCCTATCCGGATTATGTCAGGGCCATGCTCGGCGATTACGATTGCGCGCCCGATGTCGTGGCCTATCCACGCAACGAGTCGGAGATATCGGCGGTCATGGACTGGGCGGGGTCCGTCGGCGCTTCGCTGACGCCGTTCGGGGGCGGATCGAGCGTGTGCGGCGGCGTCGAGCCGCAGGCCGATGGCATCAAGCACAAGGCGGCCGTCACGCTCGACCTGCGCAATCTCTCCAGGGTCGTCGAGGTCGATCCGGTCTCGCGCGCCGCATTGATCGACGCCGGCACCTATGGTCCATCGCTGGAAAACCAGCTCAAGCCGCACCGCCTCACGCTGCGGCATTTTCCGCAGAGTTTTGAATATTCGACCCTGGGCGGCTGGATCGCGACGCGTTCGGGCGGCCACTTCGCCAGTCTCTACACCCATATCGACGATTTCGTCGAAAGCCTGCGCGTCGTGACGCCGGTTGGCGTCGTGGAGACGCGCCGGCTTCCCGGTTCGGGTGCGGGGCCGAGCCCCGACCGCATGTTCATCGGCTCGGAAGGAATCTTGGGCGTGATCTCGCGCGCATGGATGCGATTGCAGCCGCGTCCAAAATTCCGCGCCGGCGCATCGGTTCGCTTTCCCACTTTCTTCGATGCCGCGCGCGCGGTGCGTGCGGTCGCGCAAGCCGGCCTCTATCCCTCCAATTGCCGCATCCTGGACCCGCAGGAGGCGTTCAACACCGGCGCGTCCGACGGCAGCTCCGCCATCATGGTGCTGGCATTCGAATCGGGCGATCATCCCCTCGACGCCTGGTTCAAGCGTGCGCTCGAATGCTGCGCCGACCACCGCGGGACACCGGAGCCTGCCGAGGCCGGCGACGCGCATCTCGAAGGCGCGGCAGGCATCTGGCGCAACGCGTTCATTCGCATGCCCTATGCGCGCGAATTCTTGACGCCCGTTGCTGTCATCAACGATACGTTCGAGACCGCCATCACCTGGGATCGGTTCGAAAGCTTTCACGATCAGGTCAAGGCGGCAACCGAACGCGCAATTCTGCAAGCGACCGGGGTGAAGGGTGAAGTCACCTGTCGCTTCACCCACGTCTACCCGGACGGGCCGGCGCCCTACTTCTCCTTCCACGCGCGCGGTCGTCACGGTGCGCTGCTCGCGCAGTGGAAGGCCATCAAGGACGCGGCGAGCGACGCGCTGATCGCGGCGGGCGGCACCATCACGCACCACCATGCCGTCGGCCGAGATCACCGACCCTGGTATGACCGACAGCGGCCACAGCTTTTTGCCGCCGCGTTGCGGGCCGCCAAGCGCGAACTGGATCCCCGCGGCATGCTCAACCCGGGCGTCCTGATCGATCCTTAGGCGCATGCCGTTGACGCACGCGTAGTGATCCCAAGTTCAAGGTGGAGACCTATGACGAGAGAATTGGAAGGCAATTTTGATCGCCATGTCAGGCGTGGATATTTTCGCCGAAACGTGGCCAGGGAAGTCACGCGATCAATTCCTTCAGTCAAAGTGATTTGCAGAACGCGAACGAAAAACGCTGCGCTGTTTGCCCTTGGCTTGTTGGTCGCTGGTGTTTGGTTACAAGACAGCGCCAGCTGTCAGACGTCGCTGGCCCCGCCGCTTTCGCTTGCTCCGCCGCCGCCATTGAGTGAACAGGGGGCGGCACCTCCGGCCGCCACCAACAGCGTTTGGCCGCCGATGGCGGCACCCAGCGTGTCGCCGCGGGCGGCTGCCAAAAGTTCCACGCCATCATCAAAGAGCAGTCTTGGGTCGTCACCGGCGACGGATGACGTTCCGCCGCCGGCGGAGACCGCCAAGGGTTCGGTATCACCCCGAGCCGCTAAAGATGTGCCACCACGGGCGACCGCCGCGGGCGCTCCACCATCTGCCACTGTCAAGGACACGCAGTCGGCGCCCGACAACGTTTCGCCAGCACCGGTGATCGACAGGCTGCCGCCGCCGGCCAAGCCGGCCACCGATTACGATGGCTTTAGCGTCGGCATCGTCGACGACAATGACGCGTCAAGCCGGACGACGCGACCTGTCAGGTCGCGCCCGGCGAAGCCGTCCAAGCTCGGTCAAGAAGCGGATCGTGTCTCTGGGCAGCGATCGGGTGATCCCGCGGAAGATGACAAACTGAAGGGCAAGCTTACGATTTGCCGTGGCTGCAAGTAGCAGGTCGCCGCTCCGGTTGCGTTCGTCAATTGGCTCACCGGACAGACGTCGCGTTCGGGGGCTCACGCCGCGATTTTCGCAGAGGCCGACCTGACGCTGGTCATCTGCCGCCTTGGCCGCGCCAGCAACTATTCGTTGGGCTTCGATGATTGTCGATGATGCCTGCGTGCGTGGCCCAGGCGTAGATGTGTCTGGTTTGCGCCAAGAGCTGCCCCTTACGCGCATTTTGACCCTTTGCGGACCCAAAGGGGTCCTCGCGCCGCCGTGAAACAGGCGCTCTTGCGCGCGGCCTTGAAGCGGCTAACCGGGCCTCAACACATTTCTGGGACGGCGGCGATTCTCCTCGCCAAATGGGACGCGGCCCTGCCTGAATCACCAGTTGTGCCGCTCTAATTGTTCTTGAGCTTGCCTAGCCACGTCCACGGCGGAGCGGCGGGGGGCTGCTGGCACAAAACGCCGCCGGATGCTCCTGTTGTCGAACTGGATCGTCATGCCGTTAGGTGTATGGACCGCACTGATGTTGAAGGCATCGATCCAGATGCGATTTGCCCGATAGAACCAGTCCGACTCGGCGCGGAAGGCCCCCCGCCCTCCGTCAAGAGATTGAGCTCGGGTCCATTCTGCGTGACATAAGCCAGCTTGCCGCCGCGACACATTTGAACGCACTGATAGGTTCCGGTCAGGTCAACAGATTGTGCGGATGCACTGGTAGCCGCCAGCGCGACGCCAATTCCGAGGATCAGCGATAACCGGCTTCATGAACACTTCCCATCGTTCTCAATGAGACTCCAACGAGAGCTGGCAGTCCTTTCTAACTGCGCGGTTGGGCACCCATTGATCTCCATCAACTCCATTTGCCGGCCGATGGGCGAAGGCATACCAAAGGGCCCGTAATTTGGGGGCCGGTTTCGATCCATTCCGCTGGGCGACGGCTTTGACCGAACTAAAAAGAAACAGCCAAACGCGTATGATTGGCATCGCTTCCGTCATCTGGGCGGCCTCCATCTTCCTAAGTCGCGTGATGGGGCTCGTGCGCGAACAGATCGTTGGCCGGACCTTGGGTGCCAGCCGCCAGGCCGATCTCTACTTCGCGAGCTTTACGTTACCGGACTTCCTGAACTACCTGCTTGCTGCTGGCGCGCTGTCAATCGTGTTCATTCCGATCTTTCTGTCGCACCTGCAGCGAGGTGATGAAAGACGGGCCTGGATTTCGTTCAGTGTCATCGCGAATTTTATCTTGCTGGTTGGTACGGTCGGCATCGCGGTTCTTATGGCGCTTGGGCGGCCATTGGCCGAACTGGTTGCCCCAGGCATCACCGATCCGACGGACATCGACGCACTTGTCCGTCTAACGCGCATCATCCTGCCGGCCCAATTCTTTCATGTGGTGGGTGGACTGCTATCGGCAGCGCTGCAGGCCCAAAATCTCCATGCACTTCCGGCTCTGGCGCCGCTGGTCTACTCCGCAGGTATCATCATCGGTGGACTGATCGGTGCTTACTATCCCCAGCTGGGTGCCGAAGGCTTTGCTTGGGGCGTGCTGGTCGGGTCCATCGCGGGTCCCTTCGCCTTGCCACTTTACGGTTGCATCAAGAGCAATATGCGCTGGCTGCCGTTGATTTCGTTCAACGATCCAGACCTGAGACGCTATCTCTGGCTGTCGCTCCCGATCATGATCGGCTTTTCGATTGTGATCGTGGACGAGTGGATCGTGAAGAACCAGGCTTCCTATCTCGCGCCAGGGACGCTCGCCTACCTGCAATATGGCCGGACCTTGATGAAAGTCCCGATCGGGATGTTCGGGATGGCGGTCGGCGTCGCTTCCTATCCGACCATTAGCGAACTGGTCACGGCGGGGGCCATCGTCAAGGCTTACGCTCTGTTATGCCGAGCCGTGCGGCTGACGCTACTCCTCACATTTGCGGCGCAAGTGTGCCTGACCATCGCAGGCTTCGAGGCGGTCTACCTGATCTGGGGCCTTTCCGCTCACCGTTTCAGCCTCTCCGATGCGCAGGAAACCGCCACCGTACTGACCTTCCTCTGCCTTGGCCTCAGCGGCTGGGCAGCGCAGACGCTCATCAGCCGCGGCTTCTATGCACTGGGCAGCACATGGCTGCCGACACTTATCGGCACGGTGATCGCTGCTGCCATGACGCCCGTCTACGTTGCGTTACGCCTGCGAGGTGGCGCTATGGGCCTGGCCGTCGCGAGCTCGGCAGCTATCATTATCTATGTGATGGTGCTTGGCTGGCTACAACGCCGCCGCTTCGAGCGCGAGGCAATTGCGAGAGGCACAACGCTTGAGGGATCGCAGGGAATGCTGCGGGTCGCGCTGCGCCTTGCGATGTCCGCGGTCGTAGCGACGGGCCTCGGCCTCCTCGCCCGTATTCAACTATTGCAATGGCTGCCGGATGCAAATGCAATGACGGTGATCGGTCGTGCCACGCTGCTTTGTATGCTCGGGATCGGGCTATATTGGGGGATGGCCCATTTGTTTCGCGTAGGCGAGATCGCTGAGATTCAAGCCGTCTTGTTACGCAAGATACGCCCAGCACAGGCCCCAGATACGCCGCACCAGGATTCATAAACGAAACCACCCCAGCCCCGGTACAGACTATGACCCTGACGAACGTGATGTTCGCGGCTGTTGTCTTCACTGGCATCGGCACGATCTGGCCGGATACATACGACGTCAGAGCATGACAGGAAATGTAAGGGGCCATGACGCCCTATCCTGCGTCGTTACCGATCTCGTCGCAGGTACTGACGTGAAATTTCGCTGAGCGCGGGTCATATGAGTTGAGGGGACTCTCCCGGAAATGGGAGGCCGGTTACATCCACCGCGTTCTGCCACAGGGCGACGATCCTCGCCCGACTGCGGCATAACCGAGCGAAGCGTGTGGTGTCGGCCGGGACTTTGCAAACGAGCGCAGGACCAACACAAAACACTCTCGCGCAGGGGGAAGCGTGGCTTATCTTCGTTCGACGACTGCAACCCGGAACCACACCACCTTCTATCCGGTTGCTCCATCAAATCGCGATTTAGCTTTGGCTGGCTACTAGCTAATGTGACGTCAGCAGGCGGATCGCAGCTTGCTGCAGCAAACCGCGCGTCATGCCGCCGAACATCCATTCCCCAGCCGGCTATGTCCGTAACCTCCGGTGACTACAACCCCGATATGGGCCGCATTCACGCGGGGTTCAAACTCGAGTTCATCCATTACATCCTGACGCAACTTCAATGCACTCATGACTACCTTCGATCCGCCTTCAAACACTCAAATGAAGCGCCCGAGACCAAGGATTTCGTCGCGCTGGTTCAACCGGCACCCCTCTATTCATCAAACAAGGGACGTTCGGCCTTCCCAGGTGCGCCTCGTTCAACCGGTTCATTGCCGTCAAGAGGCAGGTCGCGCTCCACATCCGTCTGATCCTGATCGATCAGGCTTGGCGCCTCGTCTACTTCGTCGCTCGGCGCGTGCCGCTCCTTCCGGGGGCCTGAGGCTCCATGGCTCCGTGTTGCTGACTTGAGCATTTTTCATCCTTACGGCGGCGGCGAACAAAAGCTGGCGCCGGAATTAAGCCGGAACTTCCAACAGATGTTTCTCGATTTCCCAGACTGGCAGCTTGGTGAGATCCTTCGGAATCTCGGCCACGACGTGACGATAGACGTCGGCGTGCAGGGCCATCCTCAGTTCGGCCAACGTTCGCGGCGGAGCAACAATGACGAACATCTTCGCGCTTCCACTGCGAAGGAGCTGCTCCGCCGCGGCCGCAACCTGCTTCGTGAAACGATGTTCTTCGATATCGTGCCAGTTCGGCGACTCGACGGCACTCCGCTGCCCTGAATGCGGTCCCTTGCTCAGCCGTCCCGGTCGGTCGGTCCCTTGCATGCGCGTTGCAGGGTTCTGATGCTCGAATACAGCCTCGGCCTTGAGGTTGAGGGATTGCGCGTCACCTTCGTTACGGAGGAAGAGGGCCTTGCGCCCGTCGCCGACAAACACGACGGCATCATGTGGAACTTTCGTCATCGAACTCCCCCATCATGCGGTAGACAATATTAGTGCAGCGACGATGCTGAAGAATTGATCCGGGTCAATCACGGAAGAGGTAGATTCTGCGAAATGCTCTCTCGAAGACTGACCGGGAGTTTGATCATGCAAGCACGCGACGTGATGGTTTCGCCGGTCATTACGGTGAGAGCAAGCGCAACCGTCCGGCATGTCGCCTCCATACTGCTCAAGCACCGTATCAGCGCCGTTCCGGTCGTGGATGACGGCGGCAAGGTGATAGGAGTGGTCACGGAAAGCGACCTGCTCCATCGGACTGAGGCGGGGACCGAGCGTCCCTATTCCTGGTGGCTGGGGCTCCTGACCGGAGACGCACAAATGGCGTCCGACTACGTGAGGTCGCACGCGGTCAAGGTAAATGACGTTATGACTCGGGAGGTCGTGACCACCGGTCCAGAGACGCCCCTGCACGAGATCGCGATGCTACTCGAAAAGCGTGGAATCAAGCGCATTCCGATCGTTGACAGAAACGACCAGCTTGTCGGCATTGTCAGCCGGGCCAACCTGCTCCAGGCCGTGGCGACTGCCCGTCCCAAGCTCGAAATCGCACTCTCAGATTCCGCGATCCGGCAGAAATTTCTTGCCGAGATTCGGCAGCAGCCGTGGGCCCACACATTCAACCTGAATGTGACCGTGCAAAACGGCGTCGTCGATCTCTGGGGTTATGCTCCGTCCGCCGACGAGCGCGCGGCGGTTCGGGTCGCCGCGGAGGCAATTCCCGGCGTTGTCCTAGTCAACGATCACCTTCTAGAAACACCGATGCTGGTGTACTGAGAAGAACCCCGCCTAACTTGACCTGAGGTAATTGATCGATAAGCGGATCTTCGAAGGATTTGAAATTGTCAATGGCACCTCGGTGCCTACCAGTGCACGGGCCTGCAAGATTCCCCCCGCACTATGACGGGTACATCACCTCCACAGGAAGACCTAAAGGCGTCGGTCGAGTTTCCAGTTTTCACCTTTCGACGCCGCGTACACTTCTGATCGATTTGATCTCACGCAAGCTCCGCTCATTCCGTCTGCCTTCGTAGCTCTCATTCCTCCGGTCGCCAAAGCTGTCGACGCCGTTCCGCACTTCAACGTAGCCTCGACTTGCAAAGTCGAGATGATCGGCGGTTCGGGCGCTGGCGAGACACTCGATTCGTGCATGAGCGACGAACTCCGGGCGCGAGGCGAATTGACCGGGCAGTGAGCAGTGTATTCGAGGGCAGAGATGACCGCGTGCATCCACGAGACGAGCATGGACGGCACGCCCAGCTATATTGAGCTGGAGATCTGCCTGAAGATGTCGGCCAGCGTCAAAGCCTATCGCGAAAATCGACGGGTACATGCGCACGTGAAGGGGCGGCGCTTGGGAACGGCAACTACGGAAGCGCCTAAGCCCGAGACTGTACGACTAGTGAAGGGCGGCGGGAATACCGCTTGGCTATTGTCGGCTGTGGGTCAAAAGCACTGTCCCGGCAGGCCCGGCCGATGTCCGGTCTACCGTTGACAGCGGACCCAGCCACACCTGTGCAGGACGGCCGCATCCGCTACGCCCGCGAGCGCTCGCCCGGTATCTGGCCTTGGACGATCACCGTGACGATCCCCGGCGCATCGTTCGGCTCGGCCGCGACGCTCGACGACGCCAAGACGCAGTTCAAGGCGGCGCGGCAGGCGTTCAAGGACAAGCATGGGCCGGAGAGGTTGGCGAAGGTCCTACGAGGAAATGAACCACGCGAACCGGGCGGAGCGGTATCGGCGGTGAGCTAGTGCGGATGCATCTACCCTACGTACTTTCCCCGAACGTAGTCGACCGGAATAGCGCGCCCGGCGAAAACCGGGCAGAAGGGAAACGCTAGAATAAAGCGCAGATGGACCGGTATGGACGCGATGCCATAAGCGGTCGTCCGGACTCCGACAACGCGCTCCTACTACGCCTCCGGACGCCTAAGGAACGAGGAGCACCCAAATGATCGTCAACATTCAGAAGCTCAATGGCCTGTGGCACCTCATCGTCGGGTCGTGCAGAATCCAAACTCCGTTCCTGGAGACTCAGCAGCGAGAGCGGGTCGTCGCGTACGCCCGGAGAGTCTACCCCGGCGCCAAGATTTTCGAACGCGACTGATTCTAGCCGCTGTTCGCCTTCGCCGGCCTCCGGACTACGGCTTTCTGACCACCAACGCGGTGGTGAAGCCAATCCCGCTGATCCGGCGATGGCTGGCTAGAAGGCTGCGTTGGCATGTGCACCTGCCCCCGACCAGTTCGTCATGGTTCGATCAAGTCGAGCGCTTCTTCGCGCTCCTCACCGATAAGAAGATCAGGCGCGGCGTCTATCGCAGCGTCGTCGCCCTCAGGGCGGACATCACTTCGTTCATCGACCGACACAACGCCGATGCCAAGCCGTTCCGATGGACCAAATCCGCCGATGACATCCTTGCTTCCATCGAGTGCTTCTGCCGGATGTCGTCCAGCTCAGCAATGCCGTCTTCGACGGAGCGGTAGAGCCGCTTCAGACGATCTTCTGCGTCGCTCAGCTCTTTCTGCAGCGCCAGCAGCCGGTGGTCGGCGTACTCGCTCTTCGCAGCTTGGCGTTCGATCAGCGACTTCAGGAGTGCTCAGCGCATCGACCGAGCTTTCGGCGTCAGCACGCAACGACCAAGACGAGATTCTTGCCGTCTGCATTTTGCGCAGACGATGCCTAACATCGTCACACGCGCCCCTAGTCACTGGCCATCTCCGGCGTTGCGCGGCCGTCAGGCAGAGCTGAGCGAGGCCCGGAAGCGGATCAGCGACAGCATCAGGAATAGCGAGGCGATCGCGGCGACCGCGACAAATTGCGGCCAGACCACGTCCAGGCCGGCACCGCGGTACAGGATAGCCTGCGCGAACAAAACGAAATGGGTCGAGGGCGAAGCCTGCATGGCGATAGCGAGCCAGTGCGGCATGCTTTCGAGCGGCGTTGCGTTGCCGGACAGGATATTCATGGGAACGGCAACCAGCATATAGAGCAGGCCGAGCTGCGGCATGGAGCGGACAACGGTGCCAAGAAACAGCCCGATGGCTGTAGCGAAGAACAGGTAAAGCGTGGTGCCGAACATGAAAAGCGGGATCGAGCCGGCGATCGGAACCTGTAGAAGCGTGCGCACCACGAGGTGGAGCGACAGACCGACCGCCACAGCGATCACGAAGCCGTTGGCCCAGATCTTGGATATCGCAATCTCGAGCGGGCTGAGCGGCATGACCATCAGATGATCCATCGTGCCGTGCTCCCGCTCCCGGACGAGGGCGGCGCCGGCGAGAATGATCGCGAGCATGGTGACGCTCGAGATAATGCCCATCACGCCGGTGAACCAGGAGGTCGCCACGTTAGGGTTGAACGCGATTCTGACGGCGAGATTTACCGGCGACAATGGCACATGCTCCGCATGCGACACGAAGCGGGCGATTTCCGTATTGATGATCTGTTCGGCGTAACCCGAACCCAGTCCGGCCTGGACCATGGCGGTCGCGTCGACGTTAATCTGCAGGCGCGGTTGCCGGCCGGCCAGCAGGTCCTGCTGGAAGTCCGGCGGAATATCCATGACGAAGGTGTATTTGCCGGCGTTCATCAATCGCTCAACGTCAGCCTCTCGAATCGCCACCGGTGGCTTGAAATAGGGCATGAGAAACGCATGGGTGATGCGCCGCGACAGCTCCGAATGGTCCTCGTCGACGACGGCGATCGAGGCGTGATAGAGCTCCTGGGAGTTGCTCTGCGCCTGGCTGATCACCGCGAGCGAGAAAGAGTAGATGACGAAGCCGAGCAGCACCCAGTCGGAGAAGAAGCTGCGCAACTCCTTGGTGCCGAGCCAGAAGATGTTCGAGAGTAAACGCATCTATCGCTCCTGCTCGCGAAGCAAGAGCATGCTGATGATCGTCAGCACAGGGATGAACAGGGTGAGCAGCAGGATACTCGATCCGAGATCGGCGAATCCCAGGCCTTTGGTGAAGGTGCCGACGCTGATCGGGCGATAGTAGCTCATCGGGAAACCGAGGCCGATGATCTGCGCCGTGCCCGACAGCGAGGAGACCGGGGTCATCATTCCTGAAAACTGCTGGGCCGGCAGGATCGTGAGGATGGCGGTGCCGAACAGCGCGGCAATCTGGGACTTGCAGAACGTCGAGATCAGCATGCCGTAGCCGGTCGTGGTGAAGACGTAGATGACGGTGCCGACCAGGAGCGCGGGAAAGCTGCCCTTCAGCGGCACGTCAAAAAGAAAGATCGCCATGACGAACATGACGAGGAAATTGACCAGCGCCACTGCCACATAGGGAAGCTGCTTGCCGACCAGGAACTCGAAGCGAGTCACCGGCGTGACATAGAGGTTTGTAATCGAGCCGAGTTCCTTCTCGCGCACGACCGCGAGCGCCATCAGGATGGCAGGAAACAGCGCCAGCATCATGGCCAGCGTCGAGGGCACCATCGCGAAGACGCTGTCGAAATCCTGATTGTACTTGAAACGAATCTCGATATCCGCAGGAAGCGGCAAGGTCGGCTGCGTCGTCTTTACGGAGGGATCGCTCAGATAGAGCTGGTGCATGCCTTCGAGGTAGCCGCGGATGGTCTGCGCGCGGAACGGCATCGCGCCATCGATCCATGCGGAGACCCAGACCGGGCGTCCTCGCTTGAGGTCCACGCCGAAGTTCGGTGGAATTTCGATGCTGGCGTTGATGTCGCCGTTCTTCAGGCGGCGATCGATGTCCGCATAGTCGGCAATTGGCGGCTTCTCCACGAAGTACGGCGAGCCGCGCAGCTCCTCCAGGTACGCGCGGCTTTCGGGAGTCTGGTCCCGGTCGAGCGCGGCGAAGGTGAGATTGTTGACGTCGGTGGAGATGCCGAAGCCGAAGACGATCATCAGCATGGCGGTACCGAACAGAGCGAACACCAGGCGGATTCGATCTCGCGACAACTCCAGACCCTCACGCAGCGTGTAGGCGAGGAGCCTCTGAATGCTGAAGACGGCACGGCCGCGCCGCGCAGCCTCCTGCTGCAAGTCCGGTCCCGCGGCCCGCGCCTGGGTGATCGTGAGCGCCGGCACCGCGCCCGGCCGTTCCTGCTCGAGGAAGCTGATGAAGGCGTCTTCGAGGTCGGTGGCGCCCTTCGCCTGGATCAGTCCGGCCGGGGTGTCGGTTGCAAGCACGCGTCCTTCGTGCATGAGGGACAGCCGGTCGCAGCGTGCCGCCTCATTCATGAAGTGCGTCGAAACGAAGATGGTGATGCCCTGATTGCGCGACAGGTCGATCAGGAGCTCCCAGAACTGGTCACGCGCGACGGGATCGACGCCGGATGTCGGCTCGTCCAGGATCAGGAGCTCGGGCCTGTGTACCACCGCGACTGCAAGGGACAGCCGCTGCCGGATGCCGAGCGGAAGCGCCGAGGCCAGATCGTCAATATAGTCGGCGAGGTCGCACTTCTCGACGAGCTCGGCGATGCGCGCGTTAACGGACGCGCGGTGCAAGTGGAACAGGCGCGCATGCAGCAGCAAGTTCTGGCCGACAGTGAGTTCGCCGTAGAGGGAGAATGATTGCGACATGTAGCCGACGCGGCGGCGGGCCTGGATGTTGCCGGCCTCCAGCGCCCTACCGAAGATCAGCGCCTCACCCTCCGAAGGCGGCAGTAGCCCGGTTAGCATCTTCATGGTAGTGGTCTTGCCGCATCCGTTCGAGCCGACAAAACCGAAGATCTCGCCGCGGCGGATGGTGAAGTTCACGCGGTTGACGGCGGTGAAATCGCCGAAGCGGCAAGTCAGGTCGCGGGCGACGATCACGGGCTCGGCATCGGAATCGAGCGGTAGATCGACGATCTCCGCAGCTCTGCGCTGACGCTGCGGGAGCAAGGCTACGAACGCGTCCTCGATCGATTGCGCCGAGGTCCTTGCCTTCAGATCGGAGGGCGTGCCCGCGGCGAGGATACGGCCGTTGTTCATGCCGATCAGCCAATCGAAGCGTTCGGCCTCCTCCATTGTAGGCCGTTGCGACGATCACGCTCATTCCCACCCTGCGCCCGCGCAGCCGGTCGATGAGATCCCAGAACTGCCGGCGCGACAGGGGATCGACGCCGGTGGTGGGCTCGTCCAGGATCAGCAGATCGGGATCGTGAATGAGAGAGCAGCAGAGTCCGAGCTTTTGCCGCATGCCGCCCGACAGGTTCCTGGCCGACCGGTCGGCGAAGGACGCAAGTCCCGTGCTCTCCAGGAGCTCCCCAACCCGCCATTCGCCCTCCTCGCGAGACTGGCCGAACAACCGGGCAAAGAATTGGATATTCTCCTTCACGCTCAGGTCGGGATAGAGATTCTTGCCAAGCCCCTGCGGCATGTAGGCGATCCGCGGACATATCGACGCGCGGGCGGCGGCATTGGAAATGTCGGCACCGAGAACGAAGACCTCGCCCTCCTGGATCTTCCGCGCGCCCGCGAGGATCGCGAGCAGCGAGGACTTGCCCACGCCGTCGGGTCCGATCAGTCCGACGAGTTGCCCCGCTGGCAAGGTGACGGATACGTCATCGAGCGCGGTTGCGGAGCCGTAGAGGTGACAAAGTCCCCGGACGATGACGACCGCCTCATCATCACTCGTCATGGAGAACCCTCAAGGTTCTTCGGCCAGGCGAGCTTCGCATCCCAGCGGACGTAGGCCATGCCGGGCAAACCGCTTCTGACTGACTCGGCATGCTTGAGCAGGCGCTCCTCGTCGATGCGGGTGCGGATGCGGAACATCAGCTTGTCACGCTCCGTCTGGGTTTCAACGGTCTTTGGCGTGAACTGCGCATGGATTGCGACAAAGGAGACTTTGGCCGGGATCGGATGATCTGGATAGGCATCAAGCACGATGCGCGCATCCGCGCCGACTTTGACCTTGCCGGCCTCCAGCGTCGGCAGATAGATGTCCATGTAGACGTAGGACAGATCGAGCATGGTGAAAACCTTGCCGCCACCGGGAAGGACCTCCCCGATATTGGCCAGCCGGTACTGGATCCGCCCGGCCTTTGGCGCAACCAGCGTGTTGTCGGCAATCTGCACCCTGTAGAAGCCCGCGTCATGCTGGGCCGCCTCCCGCGCATGCTGGGCGACCAGGACCCTGGCTTGTGCCGCGTTGAGGCCGGCGATCGCCGCGTCGAGTGACTGTTTGCGCTGGTCCGCGATCTCCTGGGTGGTCCAACCGTTCTTCAGCAGCGAATTGGTGCGCCCCATCTCCTGTTCGGCGAGCGTCTTCGTCGTCTGCTGCTGCGCGAGGTTGGCCTGCGCTTCCTCGACGGCGCGCAGCGCCTGTCTGGTCTGGGCTTCCGCCTTGGAGAGCGATTGCTCGATATCTCGGGTGTCCATCCGCGCCAGCACCTGGCCCGGCGCAACGATGTCGCCGATGTCGACCAGCAATTCGGAAACCCGGCCGGCAAATTTGGTCGCGATGTCGATCTCGTCCGCTTCGATGCGACCGTTGCCAAGGCTGATGCCGACCGGAAGAGGCGGGTGAGCCTTCTTCCAGACATAGTAGCCGGTACCGACGACGCCGCCCAGAACAACGAGAAGCGCGGCGGCGATCTGCCGGCCGCGCCGCTTGAGCGCTGCCCGCCGTGCCAGTAGCGGATGATGTGGCTCTGACGGCACGAGCGAGGCGGACTGGTTCAGTATCGACGGCTCTTCCCGAAGCTCGTTTGGGGCTTGCATGATCACAGCCTCGAATTGCGGACATTTTGCTATTCTCGCATCGCCGCATCGAGTGCGTTTGACCTGCCTCAAAGGGTTGTGCGCTTGCATCCCGCTGATCCCATTCCGCGCGAAAGTGGCTCGCGCCTAGCCAATCGGCGCGGCGCTGACGCTCCATCGCCGACGCCTTGCATGCTTGCCCGTCCCGGATGATCTTGTCGAACTCGGCACCATGCAGCGTGCCCTTGATGCGAAAGAAGATGGACAGGACAATCACTGCACGAAGAACGTTTCAATTGCCGCTTCGCTGGAGCAGATCAGCACGACATCGCCGTAAGGCATCAACAAATCACAGGCCACAACATCGCAATGCGGAGCCATGCGCCCGTCGCGATATTCTCGGCCAACGCTTGACCGAACAAGCATCTTCAGCCTCTCGACCGGCATAGTGGATCAGGAAGCCGCATCAGCACCCACCCCACTCCCTCTCCTTGAGATGGGACTGCAGCAGGATGGCGTACTCGCCGTCTTCGTACAGCAATACGAATGGAGCCGAGCCGCCCCGCACTACCTCAACATCATCGGGTCAAGGGGCACATTGGCCGGCGCACGTGCATATCGAGCGGAGATCGGCATCCACGGTGATGACCGACCGGCTTGGCGTGTTGCTACCGCCTTTTCCCACATCGGCCAAATCTACGATATCTCATTGAATCGTCCGCCGGGGCAAGACACCGCCTTGTCGGCACGGTTGCCGACCTACAATCGAAATACTTACACGCGCGCTACGAAGTAATGTCGCGGATCCAAATCTCGGTCATACAGGGACGCGGCAACTTGGTCGATTGCTCGAAATACGGCCACCTTGGCCTCGTGCTGCGTGGGGGCGGTGTCGGATTGGCCGGACTTGGTACTGGTGTGGATGGTCCATCGCCATCCCTTCGGATAGATCGACTGAATGATTGAGTATTCAATTCCTTTGTACGATCCAACGCTCATGATGTCTCACCATCGGCTGGACTCGCGGCGAATGCTACGACATCCGCGCTGACCACCGCGGTCACGATCAACGGAATAAGCAAGATTGCGCGGCGCACGATCATCCTGCAGTCTCCTTCGCTGCGTTTGCGGCGGCCGTTCGCTCATCCTCTGCGGATTGGATATAGAAGCCGGAATAGGTATCGACGTAACACAGGTGGTCATGCACCTCCCTGACACCGGTTGTGTTTTCAGCGGCAACGATAGCCGCCAGCCTCGCCCGCTCGTCCATAATAATCCCGCGGAGATGTACCACACCGTTGCGGACCGAGACCTGCAGACCCAGCGGACACCAGCTTGCGCCGTCGAGTGCCCGAACGATACGGTCGTGGATGTGTTTATCATCCGCCGTGGGATCCGGAACCTCGTGGGCAACAGACGCAACCGCCCGCAGCAGGTCAGCGCGCGTAACGATGCCGACAAGATGACCGTCGCGCATCACCGGCAACCGCTTGATGCCTCTCTTTTCCATGACTTCGACCAGATCGGGCAGAGGCGCCTCTTCCGTGACGGTGATGGGATCACGCGACATGATCTCTCCCACCTTCCGCCCGCGCTCGTGGACAAAGTCAGCAGCTGCGTGGCCCGAGCCGAGAAGGAACTGAAGCCAGCGGGCACGGCGGCGTTGCGTGCCGATCTCGCTTCGCCGTAAGAAGTCGGTCTCCGACAGGATGCCTACCAGTCTTCCAGTCGCATCGACCACCGGCAGGCCGCTAATGTGATGATCCATCATCAGCTTGACTGCGTCGAGAATGGGTGTCTCGGTTCCGACAGTGATGACGTGTCTCGCCATGATTTGATGGGCGCGCATTGCCGCTCTCCGTTCAACGCTTGGGCCAATCTCCCACAAGCGCGACTCATTCGTTTTGATCTCCCGCAAGCCTGACGGGAATCAAAGCGCCACGACCGATGATCGGAGATGTTGCTTCGTAAATGCCAAGCGCAGCCAGGTTGATCGCCGGAACCGGTGCGGCCCAAAGCTATCGAGTTGACGCATATCAACGCGCAGGTAGCGCCTATATGCGACTTGAGGCGAACCGGCACTGGTTCGAGCAGATTCAGGTCGAATCGAACGAAGCCTGGGAGCTGTTCCGCATGTTCAATTCCACCGCCTCCGTGGCCGAGAAGGTCACGGCTCTGCAGGACTGGGCCAAGGGCGTTACCGCGCGTAGCGCGAATGACGCGACGTACGCGATCGAGACCGCGCGTTCGCCGGGTACGATCGAGCTGAACCTGTTTGCACGAAAGATCATTGATGTCGACGAGAGCGGCCTAACGTGCCGGCACGCGACGCTCCAGAGCGCCCAAAGAACGGCGTCAGCGAAACGATAGGCCTGTCTTCGCCGCACAAACGGCTCATGCCGAGCGGCCGCTCGCTTTCGCTGGAGGCCGCGGTCCGGCGATCGTCACCGCCCTGCTCTGCTTCGTCGTCAGCGCCAAATTCCTCGGGAGAAGTCTGGTCACTGAACCTGCGGATCTGATCGATATCGCTTGCGTTGCGATCCGTGGCCCGGTCCTCGGGTTCTTGGGCAATTGGCTAGCATGAGTCCGGCAATCTTCATCGCACGCCTCCCTTGGCGGCAGCAGCCTTGTTGATTCCAAACAACCGCTCGTAGTCGCAATCGGAGATTCTGCAAACCGCGCCTGCGGCAAGACGATTGAGGCGCGACCGCAACCCAAGCAGAGTGAAGCCTGCGTCCATCTACGTTACCAACCATCCTTCATACGCGCGCCCGTCGGCAACCGCGCCAAACGGCAATGGCGACCGCAAGACCGAGATCCTCAGGAGCCACCGTCACCGCGACCGTGGGAGACACAGCCGATCTAATGCGACATCAGCAGGCAGATTGGGGCCTGCTGCAGCAAGCCCCGCGTCATGCCGCCGAACATCCATTCACCGAGCCGGCTATGTCCATAGCCTCCGGTGACGATGAGGTCGGCGCCTTCGCTCTTTGCCAGTCTGACAAGGTACGTACCCTGCGTCCGGCTCGGCCGTGTGGACGCGAACGTCGGTGGATCGCGGCGTCCTGCTCGTCCGACGTGCAGATTTCGGCGACTGTCACTTTCCCTCATGACGACAGCGCCGGTCCCTTCCAGCAGTTCGTCAACCGCCTCGCCGCCGGGCGCGCGATGAATGCCGACCGCCGCCAGTTGCATTCCCTTCGGGCCGTCCCACTCGCTGGCATTGATCGCCGTCACGACCGCACCCTTCAGCAAGCCATCTACGCCGAAGCAGGAATAGAGGAAGCTGGCGAGCACGTGTCCCGCCCGATCGCCCAGCGGCTCCTGCGCTGTCGTACCGATGACGCTGCAGTCCTTTTGCACACGCCCCTCGGTCTTCGATATTGGAACGGTCTAGGAGAAGGGCGGCTCCGCCGACGGGGATACAATGGCAAACGCCCCCCTTCATCCAACGCAGCCAGCAACACGATCTGGCCTCTCTCAAGGACGTGCGTGTTCGGCCTGCAAGGACCAGAGCTTTGTAACGCAGTGATCGCTCGTGACATTTGCGCCAGATCAAACCGCGCGCACTTTGCCGCTTGCGTCAGAAACTGGAGGAGAAGCAGGTTCCATGAAAGCGACTTTGGTGGGAAACATCTGCTTCGGGAACGTCGATGGCCGGACAAATCTCCTAGTCGCTTGTCGCTCTGTTGATCCAGAGCAAGGACTTCCGCCGCGATGACATTCATTTTTGGACTACCGTGCAAATCGGAGCCGCCGGAATGACGAGCGAAACAGCAAAGGCCATCTTGATGATTCTCTTGTTCGTATCGCTTTCGACTGCCATCCACCTGTCGGGGCGCAGCGCAACGAAGCGGTTGCGAGCATTCGCGCTGCAGACGCTACGCCGCAAACATCGTCGATAGGACCGTCCCTCGCGCGCCGGTGTATCGATAACAGCTAACGATATCGGTTGGCCTTGAATCTTCCTGACGACCGGATTCAGATCGCGGCGAGCAACATTGCGGCCTGTTGCGCCAAGTCAAAGCGAGGAGCATTAGGCCTGTCATTTTTGAATCGACAGACCCATTGGAGGCATTCATGCGCGCCCACCAGATCATGACCAAGAATGTCGTCACCGTTACGCCTCGGACCTCGATCGAGGAGGCCGCCAACATCATGCTTCGGAACCACATCAGCGGCCTGCCGGTCGTCGTCGACGGCAAGTTGACGGGAATCGTCTCGGAAAGCGACCTCTTGCGCCGCGGCGAGATCGGAACCGGGCGCAAGCGTTCGGCCGTTCTTCGCTTCCTGCTTGGACCCGGGCACGCAGCCGCGGACTTCGTCCACGAGCGCGGTCGAAAGATCGAGGACGTGATGACACCGGATCCGGTCACGGTCGAGGAGCAAACGCCGCTCGAGGAGCTGGTGCACTTGATGGAGAAAAGAAACATCAAGCGCCTGCCCGTGATGCGCGGCAAGGACGTTGTCGGCATCGTGACCCGGTCAAACCTGCTCCAGGCCGTGGCCAGTCTGGCACATGAGATCCCGGACCCGACCGCGGACGACGATCACATCCGCGATCGCATCCTCCAGCAGATCGACGCCGTGAGCTGGCGTCCCATCGGGTTCGAGGTGACCGTCCGCAACGGCGTTGTCCATCTGCATGGCATCGTCACCAGCGACCATGCGCGTGAGGCAACCATCGTGGCCGCGGAGAACGCTGTCGGCGTCAGGAAGGTGCACGATCACCTCTGCTTCGTGGATACGTATACCGGATTCTACGTCGAATCTCCCGAGCACATGAAGGCTGCGGGCTGAAACGACAGACAGCTCAAAATGACCGTTTGGCCCGGATTGTCCCGTTCGGCTGCGCAGCCCGTCTATAGATCAAACACGTCGCCCGGACGCGGCAGCTCGACCCGCTGTCCTTCCAGATGCGCAGCGGGCGCCAGCATTGCGGGCTCTTCGCCATGGACGAGAAACGTTGCCTCGCATCCCTCGATCGTGCGTCGCCATGCGAGCAGCTCCTGCTGGTCCACATGAGCTGAAAATCCGTTGATGGTGTAAATCGTGCTGCGAACCGCAATGTCTTCGCCGAACAGGCGCACGATGGCGAGTCCTGCCGCCGGTGCACATCCCGGATCCGGCCATGATGACGGCACCGCCGGTTATCCTGTTGATGGCAACCGAATCGGCGCTCTCGCGGACGACGCAGGTTTGCTGGATGCAATGGATCCCGCCCCTCACGAAACATCGAAGCGGCCTCGGAGCTGACACATTCGGAATGCCGCTTGAATATCTCGGTTGCCGAGATCGCCATCGGCGAGTCCGGGAAGTTCTGCATGGCCGGCGGCAACCTGCGAAAATCGCGACCCTTGTCGACTCCGCCTTTGAGTTAGCGGCGCCCGCGCCCTGACATGGATCAATACGCGACTGCCCGGCTGCTGGTTAAGAGTTCAAGATAGATAGTCGTCACACACGCTGGAAGGAGCACCTTATGTTCCGGAATATGCTGGTTCTGATCCCGTCTGAACGGCCGGTCCGACCCGTCGTGGATGGCTCCATTTCCCTTGCCGACGCTTGCAGCGCACACATTGCCGCGTTGGCAATAGGCTATGAGCCGGCCAACATCCCGATCGCGGCAGTCGTATCTCCTGCGACCCCGACCATTTTTGAGGAAGAGCGGCTTCGTGCCATGGAGCGCGCAGAGACCGCGATCAACGTGTTTGAAAACGAGGTCGGGAAGACGGGTCTCGCCTACACGTGCCGTACCATGAGCGCAATTCCCGCGGAGGCCGTCGCGTTCGCATCCGCCGCCGCACGACTCCACGATCTGACCATCGTATCCCAGCCCGATTTCGAACGGTCTACGTTCGATAACGATCTCTCGACGGAAATCCTGTTTCAGTCGGGTGGCCCCGTGCTGTTCATGCCCCACACGTTCCGGGGGCCGCTCTCGCCACGACGCATCGGTATCTGTTGGGATGGGAGCCGCCTCGCCAGCCGCGCGTTGCGGGATGCAATGCCGTTGCTCAAGAATGCAGAAGCCATCACCATTGCGACTATTGATGACTCGGAAACTATACCCGATGAGGCTAGTCCGGAGCGGCTGGTCCAGCACCTGGCACGGGCGCCCCTGTCAGCGAAAATCGTGAAGGTTTGCGCACAGCATTCAGAAATTCAACCGGCCCTTCTCTCGGTCGCGGCGGACCAGAGACTGGATCTTCTGGTGATGGGCGGCTACGGCCATTCACGCTTCCAGGAAAGGTTTCTCGGAGGGGTCACGCGCGAGATGCTGCAAAGCATGCCGCTCCCGACGCTCATGTCGCATTGATCGGCGCGGTGAATTCAAGAAGCGGCCTTGCGAGGCGACTTCACCAGGCGCGGTTTCACATCCAGGTACACGCAGACAGCGCTGGCCGGGTTCCAGCAACGTGTGAACGGCATCGAGCCATGGCGCGCCCGGTTTGATCGTCGCGAACGGCAGGCCAGGCTGAATTGGATCAACAGACCCTGCAACTTTTGTAGTCTTCGTTGCTGCAAGGCAGTTTGGCGAGCTGTCAGCTCCTCCGCAAGAGCCCTTAGGGAACGATCCCAAATTTTCAGGCGCGGGATCCCAAGGCAAGCTTTATGTGAAGGAGCTGGCCATGAATCATACTTTCCACGCGGCAGACCGCACGACCCATAGGAAGATCGTCGTGCTCGCGGCAGTTGCTGGCATCGCAGTGACGATTGGCGGGTTACATGGTCGTAGCGTCTCCGGCATCAACAGCTTGCGTCCCAAAACCACAGTCCATCTTTCTCTCGCACCCGACGATCTCAATCCCGTTGCCGTTGCCGATTTGAGGTAGCGTCGACCTTTAAACGCATAGAGCCGATCCGCTATGGGTCTTCCAAAGCTCCCAACTGCCCCTAATCGCTCGTGCATCCGGGGCATTTTTTCCGGACATGCGCGGGACGTGGGGCGAGGTGCCAGCAGAGCTGTATATGCCTTACCAGTCGAACAACGACCTTCCGCTTCCGATACGCAGTCACCTGCCGCCGCACGCCCAAGATATCTATCGTGAAGCCTTCAATCATAGCTACGCAGCTCACCGCGGTGATCCGAGGCAAGAGGAGATCGGTCACAGGACTGCATGGGCGGCGGTCAAGCGATCTTATGTCAAGCAAGGCGATCGTTGGATTGCACGGTCATAACCTGGCCTTGACGAGCTAGTTCGTACTGCCCGACGGTGTCCTCGCCCGTGCCGCCATTCGTGCCGGTCGATGCGCCGTGTAAGAAACGCGACGAAGATAATCATTTGCCCGTCGCGTCCAGTCGGATCGAGGTCAAACTCGACTGATTCTTTGAAGCTCGACGCTCTCCGTCCGCGCCAGCGGTCAGCGAACGACGATCAGATCGTCGACCGACATCACGCCCGGAACAGACCAGGCCGCATGCTCGGCGGCGCTCCGGTCGCGCCAACTGTCCACCTCTCCTTGCCGATCGTGGTCGCAGGAAGGCCAGCCCCCGGCCATCCTGCCACCAACCACAGGAGTTCAGCCAACCGTTAGCCTGTCCTCAACCGAGTGAACGCCAGGTGCGGACCAGGCGGCGTTTTCGATCGCACGCCGTTCCTGCCAGTTGCCAACCATGCCCTCGAGAACAATGCAGTCGTTGTCTCGAACGGAGACCCGGACCGCCCTTGCCTGCGTCTCGGCGCGCCGCTTCAACGCGCCCTCGATCTTGGCCTTGACGTTCTCAGCCTTGATGCGCGGCGCGACCTGGATATTGTTGCTGATGCCGCGAATGCCGGAAAGCTTTCCCACGTCATGCTCCGCCGCCCGCTTCTGGAAATACCAGTCGACGTTTCCCGACAGCGTGACCCAGCCGTCACGAACCAGAACGGTGACGCCCGCCGGCACGACCGTGTCCCAGGCGAGGATGTCGAGCGCCCGTTTTGCAATTTCATCGTCGGCGGTCTTCTTGTCGCTCGGCGCGCGAACGTCGATTTCGTCCGCGATCGCCTTGACGCCCTTGACCCGCCGCGCCGCCGAGATCGCCGAGAGCTTCTCAAGATACGTCTTGACGTAGCCGCTGAGCGTGACGACGCCGCCTTCCGCCATCACACCAATATGGGCAGCGTCCACGCTCGGCTCGAACTCCAGCTCGTCCAGTACATCCTGACGCAATTGCAGTGCCGTCATGGCGGCCTCCATTGTTTGATCGGAAGCCACAATGAACCGCCGACCGCCTAACATTGCTTTGCGCTCGATCAACTGCAGGACTGGATTCGACCGAACGATCGATGGACGTCTCAGCCCGTTCATTCGCTTGGCAATCGGTTCGCTCGCTTCCGTCGAGCAGCCAGCGGCGCCAGCCCACCAAGACGCGTCACGAGGACGTCAAGCCTCCGCGCATTACAGCCTTGGCTTCGCGGCGCACTATCGCATGGGAGACGCAAGCGCTTCCACGACGTGCTTTTCGAGTTCCCGGACAGCAAGCTTCGTCAGATCCTTGGGAATCTCTGCAATGATATGGCGCTTGACGTCGGGATGCAGCGTCGCCCGAAGTTCGGCCGGCGTGCGCGGCGGAGCGACGATGACAAGCGCCGTCGCCTTTCCACTCCGGACGATCTCCTCCGCGGCCCGCGCAACCCGCTTTGTAAACCGATACTCCTCGAGTTCGTGCCAGTTCGTCGGCTCGACGGCCCCCTCTGACCGGAGGCGATCCCCTTTACGAAGTGTCCCGCACGATCACTGAGCAGCTACCATTCAGCCTGCTAGTCAGATCGGTCGTACCATAAAGCGATCCGCGATCCCGCGGAACGCCTAATTCATTCTGACGTAGAGGCGATCGATGGCATCCGAGGGAATCGCGAGGCCAAAGGCTCGCCCGGATTCGGTTTCATCGGCGCCGGCGGCAACAATGCCGATCACTTCGCCCCGCAGATTGAACAGCGCTCCGCCTGAACTGCCGCGGTCCAGCAAGGCGTCGGTCTGAATGAGATCCTGGCAGGGGATTCCAGGCCGCGAACGATGCAGAGCGCTGACGATGCCGAAGCTGACGCTCGGAGCGGATCCCGAGGAGCCACCGACGGCAAGGACGAAATCGCCGGGCTCGGCGTCGATCGACCGACCGATGCGGGCTGCGGTCAGGCCGGACGCCGAAATCCTCAGCATCGCCAGGCCATACCGCTCGTCGGCCACCACGAACTTGGCGTCAAGCTGACGCCCATCCGGCAATCGGACCGCAAGTGTCTCGGCGCCGCGAATCAGATGATTGCTTGTTACGATCAATCCGGACTCCGCCTTGATGATGACGCCTGCACCATACACCTCTTTCGCCGTGAGAGACGGTCCGCCGGGAGACGCAGGCCCGGAGGCCATCGAGCGGGAAGCCGGCGCCGTTTCCGTAGTGGCCTTTATGCCGACGACACTTTGGACGACCTTGCCCACCAGGGGCGCAAGCGATTGCACGTCCCGGATTTCCCCTGCTTGCACCGGCCCAAGCCAGACTAGGAGCATCCACGTCATAAGGGCGATGAATGACGATCGGCGGCCGGACCACGTCCACACCAATTTGCGGCAGGGTCTTCTCGGGTCCATTGGCGCCCGCCCCGCCTATTCGGCTGCGGCGATCGGCAGCACGCCAGGCCGTTCCGCCGCAATAATTGCCTTCCACAATGCAACAATACTGTTCTGGGTGGTTGGCAGAGTCGAGCAATGCCCCGCGGCGTCAAAATCGCAGAGCCGCGCTGCCGGATCGTCACACATTTCCGCAAACGCCCGATTGATGTGGTCGAGACATTCCAGGAGCTTGGTGATGCTCTCCAAACCGGCACGACGCTGAAGGTCGAGGAGTCGGAAAGTCACGACTGGCGGCGATCCGTAGGAGATCTCGGGATGGGCGAGCCCGAAGAACACTTCGACAGCCGATGGCACCTGCCTAATTCGACTAAGAAGGTTCGCCGCCTGAGTTTCCGTGCAGGCGACCAAGCGCGGCAATTGCGTACCCGCTGCCGATCCCGGACCGAGAGCCGCCGATATCTGCTGCTCAAGCCAGAGACGAACGGGAGCCGGGGCACTCTGAATCTGCTTGGCATCGAGCACTATGCTGGTCATCGTTGATCCTCCGCTACTCTATATTACTAGCGAGTCTGCTCGCAGCGGCCTTGATGAGGATCAATGTTAGGGGCAGTTCGCCTTCATGCGCGCAGGCTGCGCCCATTCATTGCGGCAGATCACGTCGCTGCGGCCGAGCGCGGCGGCCGCACGGTCGTCCCGATGCCTTCGCGACCGCTACTTCTGCTGAATGCGGTTCAGGTAATCGATAACGGCGAGGATGCGTGTGCGCACGACGACTTCGCGCATATCCCGCGAAGGATCGAGCGCATCGTAGGGAGGATCGACGGTGTGAGGCAAGCTCTTGACTGGGTTGAACCGTTCTCCCCAAGCGGGCATTTCATGAGTGCCATGCGCGGAAATTGCCTTCCGTCCGTCGATAGTTTCGTAGACGGCGCTTATGGGAAAGACCCCGTTGTTGTTCTTCGTCAAGGTCGTCAAATCGGTAGGCGGCACATTCAGCTGCGCGCTGACGGGTCCTTTGCCCTTTCCATCCGCACCATGGCAGCTGGCGCACGAAGCTTGAAATTCCGCCTTGCCGACATCAGCATCCTCGGCATGAACGGCCGCAGCGACAATAGCGGTCAGACCGCCAATCAGAAACGACTTAAGGCAACCGGTCATCATATCGCGCCCTGGCCTTTGGATAAATTTGTCTAGCGGCGGTGGGCTCATCTCAATTTGACGTACATCAATGGCTCGTAAACCCACAGACAGAGATCAACCAAGCATTTGGTTCCTGAGCTTTCATGCAGCACAATCTCGGTAGTCGGCCCGAAACTCCTCGACAATCGGTTTAGTACCAGGTTGTCATCCAGAGAGAGTGTCAGTCAACCCCCGCCCGAAGCGCTGGCTACCGCCTTTGTGCCGGATCAGCTTATCTGCCCTTCAGCACAATCAGGGCCGCTGACGAACTGCGCTGCCAATCCAGGCCGCAAAGATGATCAGCATCGCAATGCCGGCTGTACTGAGCGCAATCTGAAGCACGACGCCGCCCGCGAGCCGTACCAACAGCATGTGGCATCCAAGCGAGGTCAGCACCTTCGCGCTTTGCGCGACCACTTTCCCGCTAGCTGGACGAAGGTGCTGCCCGCGCCTGTTGATCCTCCGTGAATGCCCTTAGGTGACCGACCGGAATTTTCGACTAATCGGGCCGAGACTAATCTTAAACAAATATCCAGCTCGGGAGAAGTCCATGACCGAGGTCTACTTCCACTATTCCAATGCCAAGGGATCGCTAGTCGATGGGCGCGCGGCCGCCCTCATGGATCTGGCGGATGCACGCGCATATGCGGAACTCATGGTGCGCTCGATCATCATGCGTCCCGGCCCCGAAGACTGGCGCAGCTGGGTGCTGCACGTCAGCGACGATCTCGGCGACGAAATACTAACCCTGCCCTTTGCTTCCGTGCTGGGCAAACTGCATTAAGGAGCGTGCCATGACCTACCACCTAACGCCACCGCTTCGTCCGAGCCTCAACGCTTTCAAGGCGAAGTGGCGCAAACTGATCGCAGACGTCCTGATCGCAGACGTCCGTCACCCCTATCGTCCGGAGCTTCACTATATGAGGGGCCCTGGCCCGAAATGGCGCGCCAAGCACCAATCGTCCCCCCAGAGCTGCCCGTCTTGATGCCGGCGACATCACCGCGATTGACGGCCCTTGGTCTAGATATGGTTCGATCTGCCGTCGGATCGTTTGGGATCTGGCCTGATCTCTTTGGCCTCCTCGTCGGCCAAAAGCCTGCGGATAATGGACCGCCTATCCTCGTTGGTCTCTTCTTCGAGGAGTTTTCGGTAACGACGGACGTTGTGAATGAAGCGGTGCGAGACATGGGAGCCCGGGAGCCTGAAATCGCGCCGCATTGCCAATTCGGCGGAGGTTGGGACGTCCTTTCTTCATATGCCGGGCGCTTCGTCTTCCGGGAAATTTTCGCTTCGACCGCCCTGATCATGGCAACCCTTCTGACCATTCCGGAAGCCGGTGTTCTCTTCCAGATCGCGACTCCGCCGTGCTCGTGCTTGTGATCGTCACCGGACCTGCTGCTGGCGGCTGGTCCGAATTCTGGAAGAAGCTCGAAAAGCTTCGCGTTGCGGCCGTCAACGGCGCGGAAGAAGTTTGAGGGACATCAAGGAAGCCGGAGTTGATCAGGCCTAGCCTTTGTTCAAAACTACAAGGGAGATTGTCATGGCAGAAGCAGCTATCAAGTTGCCCATCAAGACCGAGTCGACGTCGGCTGCTCAGCCGGCTAAGAACTGGCAACCGTTCGAAACACTGCGCAATCAGATCGACCGGCTGTTCCATGATTTCCAGTCCGGCTTCCTGCAGGCGCCGTCCTACCGTTCACTGTTGGACATGGAGCCGTTCTGGCGCCGCGACTTCGGCTTTAGCGTCACGCCGGCGATCGATATCGTCGAAAAGGAAAAGGCGTTCGAAATCACCGCCGAACTTCCGGGCCTGGATGCCAAGAATATCGACCTCCAGCTCTCCGACGACGTGCTGACGATCAAGGGCGAGAAGCAGGACGTGAAGGAAGAGAAGGCCAAGGATCGCTACGTCTCCGAGCGTCGCTATGGTTCTTTTCGTCGGTCGCTGCAGATCCCCGGCAGCGTCGATGCCGACAAGATCGAAGCGACCTTCAGGAACGGCATACTGACTGTTTCGCTGCCAAAGTCGCCCGAGGTGCAGAAGCAGAAAAGCATCCCGGTGAAGTAAGCGCGTCGCCATCCCGCCGGCCTGCACCGGACGGTGGGACACGTCGCATCATCCCACGACTCCAATTTATTTGGCTGGAGAGTGCCAGTGGCGCACAAGCAAATCCTGTTTCACTCTGCCGCTCGCGAGAAGGTCTTGCGGGGCGCAACGTTGCTCGCCGACGCAATTCGCGTAACGCTCGGCCCCAAATCGAAATCGGTCCTGATCCAAAAAGGCTGGGGTGCACCGATCGTTTGCAACGACGGGGTGACCATTGCCAAGGAATTTGACCTGAAGGATCCGGAGGAGAATCTCGGGGCTCAGGTGCTCCGCCAGGCCGCCGAGAAGACCGGCGAGGTGGTTGGCGACGGCACCAGCACAGCCACAATCCTTGCCCATGCAATCCTGGCCGACGGCGTGCGCAACGTCGTGGCGGGCGCCAGCGCCATCGATATCAAGCGCGGCCTGGATCGCGGCGCCCGTGCAGCGATCCAGGCGCTCCGCACGATGTCCAAGCCGGTGAAAACCAAAGCGGAAAAGGCGCAGGTCGCGACCATTTCGGCTCACAACGACCCTACCGTCGGCGCACTGGTCGCGGACGCGATCGAAAAGGTCGGAGGCGAAGGCGTGATTTCGGTCGAGGAGTCGAAAACGACGGAAACCATACTTGATGTCGTCGAAGGCATGAAGTTCGACCGCGGATTCCTGTCACCCTACTTCGTCACCGACGCCGAGCGCATGGAAGCCGTCCTTGAGGACTCACTTGTGCTGATTTGCGATCACAAGGTCGCAGCTCTGAACGATCTCGTTCCGGTTCTGGAACAGGTCGCGAAATCCGGACGAGCGTTGCTGCTCATAGCCGAAGATATCGAAGGCGAGGCGCTTGCGACCTTGATCGTCAATCGGCTTCGAGGTGTCCTGAAGGCATGCGCCGTCAAAGCGCCGGGTTTCGGCGACCGGCGCAAGGCGATGCTCGAGGATATCGCAATCCTGACCGGTGCTCAGGTGATTTCCGAAGAGCTAGGACTGAAACTTGAGAAGGTCACGCTGCAAGAGCTTGGACGGGCGGCGCGCATCATCTCCGACAAGGAAAGTACGACCTTGATTGGCAGCGGCGGCGACCGGGGGCGGATCGATGGACGCCTCCAGCAGATCCGGCGCGAAATCGAGAAAACGACCAGCGATTATGATCGCGAGAAGTTGGAGGAGCGGCTCGCCAAGCTATCCGGTGGCGTCGCCGTTATCCGCGTCGGCGCTCCGACTGAGGCGGAGATGAAAGCAAGGAAGGAAGCGCTCGACGACGCCATCAGTTCCACCAAGGCCGCGGTGGCCGAAGGCATCGTTCCGGGCGGCGGGCTGGCATTGCTCAGATGTGTTGACGCGGTTGTCCGCGAGGAAGCCGCCGCCGAAGGCGACGAAAAGACCGGTATTGCAATCCTGAAGCGGGCGCTCGAAGCACCGGCGCGACAGATTGCGGAAAACTCCGCGGTCGACGGCGGCGTGGTCGTGGCGCGCATGGAGGCAAGCCAAGGCAGTTTTGGCTTTGATGCCGCTCGCAAGCAATATGTCGATCTCGTCGAGGCCGGCATCGTGGACCCGACCAAGGTCGTCCGCACCGCATTGGAAAATGCCGTTTCGGTCGCGAGCGTGCTGCTCCTGACCGAGGCGACAATGACCGAAATCCCGGAGGCAAAGCGAGAAAGGACGGTCGAACCGGAGATGGCAATGTGAGCGGCGACCCGGAGAGTCAATTGATCCATCTCAAATACAAGACCCTCGAAGATTGCTTTAATTGTTTTGACCGGATGGTTCCCCCCACCCAATCATCCGATCCATGAGTGGATGCTCCTGTCCCCCCACAGGAGCATCATTTTTTGTCAACCTCGAACCAGACCGGCCGTTTGATACGAGAGAGGGAGCGGCCTCAACGAATCGGCGACGCTTTACCAAATATCGCATCGATCGCTCGTTTCGGCGTCTCAGTGGGACATCAGGCAGCAGATTGGGCTCGAGGTCAGCAGATCGCGGGTCATGCCGCCAAAGACCCACTCGTTGAGCCGATTGTGGCCGTAGGCTCCCGCCACCAGCAGATCTCCCCCTTCATCCTCGGCAAGCCCGATGATCTGGTCCGCTCCCGATCCGTGCGCCCGTATCTCGACCCGGGCTTCAGCCTTGATCCCGTGCCGTGCCAGATAGCTGGCGACGTCATTCACGGCGTGTCGTGCCGCATCCATTCGATCATTTTCGCAAACTTCGATCACGGTCGTGCGACCCGCTTCCCGCAGGAACGGCAGCGCGTCCTGAACGGCGCGCCTGGCCTCTCGCGTATCCTTCCAGGCAACGAAAACGTGCTCGGCGGTAAGCGACCTCGCGGCCGCCGGCACCACGAGCAGCGGCCGGCCTGTACCGAGAATGGCGGCGCCGGGGTCCAGCGTCCGGTATATATCGTCCGATTTGCCCTTTTGAATCACGATCAGATCGGCGCATCGCGCTCCATCGATCACCGCCTTGGTTGGAAATTCGATGGCTGACCGCCATTCGACTTCGCGACCACTCCCGGCAGCGGAGCGAAACTTGTTGCCGGCCGATTCGAGCTTTGCCTTCATTTTGGCGATGTCGAACTCCGTCGCATTGTCGACGACGACGACACCTTCGGCAACAAACGGCGGCAAGACCGCCAGTGCCGACAATCCGATCAGGCGAGCGAAGAACTTGTCCGCGACCGCCGCAGCAACGGCCACCAGATTCGTCGAGACGTGATCCGCATTGACGTAGACCAGCAGCGATGCATACGACATGCTCTCTCCAATGGCAATAACAACAGTAAGTTTGAGCGCCGGTTGGCGCGCCGCCCGCGACTCCTTCGCCAGACGTTTTCAATTTCATGAAGCGGATGTTTGGTGAGATCCTTGTCTATCTCGGCAACGATGCATGCCTTGATTAGCTTCAAGACCCTTTGTGCTACACGCCGAAGGGATAAGTATCGGGAAGTCCCTTGATCTCAGCAGTCTCCAACGGTGTCACTGCACAGCTGTCGTCGAACCAGACATATTCGTCGAACTGTTGCGGGAGAACGGCTCGGAAGTAGTGACTCCCAAGCTCCGTATCAGGCCGATAGATCACGCCGACCGCTCGCTCGAGCCGCTCCTTGCCGAGGCCGCCCGACCCGCAAAGATCGCCACGTTCGCGCAGAGCCAGCATGAAGCGCGGCAAGCCGGTCGCGTGACACAGTCTTTCATAGCTTTCTGGATGCGACGGCCGCACCGCCTTGATCTCCATCGGCCCATCCCATTCGGATGCGGCAGCGACCGTCCCGCTGTGCGTGCCAAAGCCAACCATATAGGCACCGTCGCCGAACTCGCTTCGGCAGAGTTGACCGAGGTTGTATTCGCCTCGCGCCGCCATCTCGGTCGCGCCGGCGTTGCCAACATGGGAATTATGCGCCCAGACCACCGCCTTGCTGTCCGGCCCATGATAGGCAAGCAGGTTCTTCAAGGTCTCGAACATGTGATTGTCGCGCAGATTCCACGACGCCCGCGAACCGTAATACATGATGCGATAATAACGCTCCGCGCTCGCCACCAGCCGCGCGTTCTGTTCGGCATCGAGGAAACGATCGCCGTCGTGCTCGGCGTAGGTTCGGCGCCTTTCCAAGAGATCGGTAAGCGCGCGCACGACGTGCGACTCGCATGTCGGGTATGATCCGGTCAGTGCAGCATGCCCGTAGGTCGCCGGATCACGCTGCCACGGCGTCAGGCACCCGTAGCGCTCGCGAGCTACTCTTGCCGATTTCGGGTCGACCTGATCGAGATAATTCAGAACACAGCGGATCGAGTCATATAAACTGTAGAGATCGAGACCGTGACATGCGGCGCGCTTGTTGCGTTCGACTCCGCCGTTGTGCTTTCGTAGCCAGCTGACGAAATCGCGCATCTCAGCATTGCGCCACATCCAGGTCGGAAAGCGCGCGAACGCCGTCCATTCGGAAGGCGGATACTGGAAATGCCGCACGTAATGATCGACGCGTGCCGCGTCTGGCCAGTCGGCCTCGATCGCGACAAAGCGAAAGCCCTTTTTGACGATGAGATCGCGTGTAATGCGCGCTCGCATTCCATAGAATTCGGAAGTGCCGTGGGTCGCCTCGCCGAGCAACACGACACGAGCCGGACCAATTCTTTCCATGAGAGGGTCGAGATCGGCAGCTTCGATCGAGGCAAACGGTTCAGCCGCGTCCGCAAGATTTCGCACCAGCATCTCTCGTTGCGAGGAGATCGGGCGCGGTGCGCGGCCTGGCATGCGGCTGTCGTTCTTGACGGTCGGCCAGCCCTCTTCGCCGATCAACGGGACGAAGCGGACGTCGGCGATATCCTCGCTACGGTATTCATTGGCCGACACTCGGGTTACCCGGACCAGTTCCTGGCTGCGCTGATCCGAACCGACGGGAATCACAAGCCGGCCACCGATCTTGAGTTGCTCCTTGAGGGACTCCGGAATCTGCGGGCCGCCGGCGGCGACGATGATGGCATCGTAGGGAGCATGGTCCGGCCATCCACGTGTGCCGTCGCCATGCAGCACATGAACATTGTCATATCCGAGGTCCGCCAACGTCCTGGCGGCCGTTTCGGCGAGCGGACCAAGCCGTTCGACCGTGTATACGTTAGCCGCGATTTCAGACAGCACCGCGGCGGCATAACCCGAACCGGCACCGATCTCGAGGACCTTCTCACCGCCCTTGAGCATCAAGGCTTCGACCATGAACGCAACGATATAGGGTTGGGAAATGGTCTGGTCGCCGGCGATAGGCAGGGGCGCATCCTCGTAGGCGAACTCATGAAGGTTCTTCGGCAGAAACAATTCGCGCGGCACCTTGCGCATTGCTTCAAGGACGAATTCGTCGCGGACGCCGCGCGCGGCGATATCCCGCTCGACCATCGCCTTGCGGAGCGATGGAAACGAGGTCTCATCGCCGGAACGGGCGGGGGTCGATGTCAAGACTCCCATACCGACACCTCCAACTTCGCTCCCTGTTCAAGAACGCCGGGCCATTGGCAATGGTGCCGCCGGCCGTTGCGGCTGCGATCGGTTCCGCCGACCAAGATCCTCCATCCAGCAGGTACCCGGATGAAGCTATTCACGTAGCCGGCGGACATATTGATCGACATCAATAGGTCAAACCGGAAGCCACATCCCGGCCGACCATCGCAGTGTCACACGTTGCCGGTCGGAGTTCGCCTCAGCTTAGTCACGACCCGGTAGCCCACGCTTGAGACGGATCAATTTCGCTTTTTGGCGTTCTCTGCGGAATGCCGGTCCATTGATCCAAACAGGAGTACTGCTCATGCTAGCCCGCGACGTGATGGTATCCCCCGTGATTCCCGTAACCAAGAGCGCGACCGACCGGGATGTCGCGAGAATGATGCTTGAAAGCGCATCAGCGCCGTTCCAGTCGTCGACAATGCCGACAAGGTCATCGGCATCGTGACTGAAAGCGATCTGCTTCACCGCGTCGAAGCAGGGACCGAACGGCGCGACACGTGTGCCCATCATCGCAGGATTGAAGCCGGCGAGTCCGGCGGGATCCGGAATTGATCCGCCGCAAACGCGTTTCGCGGGAGACTCTCGACTGCAGCAGATCACGCCGCATACGGAGCATTTCCCACCCGCAACGCGACGAAGCAATATGCGCGTGCAGGAACGGCCGCAACCGGACGCCCGGCCAGCCGTCTCGTATCAGTTCATCACCCGAGCAGCTACGGCCCCCATCTGAGGACAACCGGCGGCTTGCGAGATCCGCTGGACGAAATTTCTCTCGGGAATCCGACGATGATCGGCGCAACGGCTGCACCGCCTTCCGGAATTCCCAACTCCGCCTTGACGTCTGGCATGTTCAGAATGCCGACTGCAAACCCGATGCAGCAGGTCCCCAGCCCCTCCGCGGTGGCCGCAAGCATGAGATTCTCGGCGGCCAGCCAACAATCCGCCTCAACGAACGGCCCCTTGGCTTTGCAGCAGACGACGATAAGTGAGCCGGCGTCGTAGAAGATGTTGAAATCCGGATTGGACAGCATGGCAAGTGCCTGCGGTTCGGCGCTCTGCAGGTGAGATATGGCCTGCTGTTGGTCGAGCAGCAAGGTCTTGGCGCGATCCGAATATCGTCGCAAGCGTACCTTGTCCTGGATCACCACAAACGCCCATGGCTCGGCATGAAGTGCCGTCGGTGCCTGCACCGCTGCATCCAGCAAGTGTTTGATCGTGGCTCGCTCAAGCTTCTCGGGCGTGTAGCTTCTGACGGCGCGCCGCTTATAGATGGCCGTCACGGTGTCCAGTTTGGAATAGGTCAGCATGACCTTTCTCCTTCTTCTGAACTCTCCAATCAACATCTCCGCGAGCTTTGTGCCTTGACCCAGCTCAATTGCTCGTCCGCGGCCGCCCGCCAGGACGCGAACAGGTTGACTCAGATCAAGCACCTGCGGCGCCACAGTGCTAATCGGATATATGATCAGCTACTGGAGGCTCCCATGCGAGCTCATGAGATCATGGCCCGGAACGTCCTTACGATTGCTCCGGAAGCGGATTTGGCCGAGGCTGGAAGCCTCATGCTACGTCATGATATCAGCGGTCTCCCGGTCGTCGACCGGCAAGGCGCGCTGGTGGGCATCCTGTCCGAAAGCGACTTTCTACGAAGGAGCGAAATCGGCACGCAGCGAAGACGTCCTCGTTGGCTCGAATGGGTTCTCGGGCCAGGCGAGGCGGCCGAAAGCTACGTTCGCGAGCGCGGCCGCACGGTATCGGAGATCATGACCGCGTCTCCGATCACGGTGAACGAGCAGACGACGTTGGCGGAGATCGTCGACATCATGGAGCGGAACCGCATCAAGCGCGTCCCAGTCGTGCAAGAGGGCAAGCTGACTGGACTTGTGTCGCGTTCGAACCTCATGCAGGCCGCTGCCAGCCTGGCTGGCAGAATGCCTGCCCCGACCACTGATGACGAACATATCCGCATGCGGATCGTCGACGAGATCGAGAACAAGGACTGGTGCCCGTCGGGCCTCAACGTGATCGTCAAGGATGGCATCGTTCATCTCAGCGGCATGATTGCCGAAGAACGTTGTCGCAAGGCCGCAATCGTCGCGGCGGAGAATGTCGAAGGCGTCGTGAAGGTCCACGATCACCTGCGGTGGTTCGATCGGATCTACGGGCTCGCCTCTGAGCGTTCTCCCGAGGATGAGGAGTGGGCCAAGCTGGATTGACGCAGATGCGCATCCCGCACCGCTCCAATGTCTCACGCTCCGGATGTCCATCGCTGAGCGTTCAGCCATTGCTTGCGGCGCACGCGGAAACGAGGGACGTCCAGTCGTCCCGTCCTTATGCTGTTCAACCGGTAGTTTCCGCCAAGAGGCAGGTCGTGCTCTCTCCACCCGTTGATTTTCATCAAAGGGCCGATCGATAGCCTACGCCATTATTTTAAAATAGCGCACTTGAGGGCTGGAAATGACCAAGGAGGCCTTGCAAAGTGAGGCGCGGCTGTTGGCAGCACCGAAATCCAGTTTCGTCTGGGGTGTTTCGACGTCGAGTTTTCAGATCGAAGGCGCGGCGCACATTGACGGCCGCGGCGACAGCATCTGGGATGTCTATTGCCGGAAGCCCGGCACGGTCAAGAACGGCGACACTGGCGAAACGGCTTGCGATCACTATCATCGCTACGGTGAGGACGTTGCGCTTATGCGCGATCTCCGTATCGACGCCTACCGCTTTTCCATTTCATGGTCGCGGCTCTTGCCCAGAGGCCGCGGTGCGGTCAACGAGCACGGGCTGGCATTCTACGACAGACTGATCGACGCTCTGCTCGCAGCAGGAATCGAACCCTGGATATGCCTCTATCACTGGGATCTGCCGCAGGCTCTCCATGAACTCGGTGGCTGGCAGAATCGGGATATCGCCGGATGGTTTGCCGACTACGCGGCGCTCGTCGCACGGCGTTATGGCGATCGCGTCAAGCGATTTGCCACTTTCAATGAACCATGCGTCTTCACGCTGTTCGGATATGGTCTCGGCTGGAACGCGCCGGGGATCGCCGACGCCGACGCCCTGCACAAAGCCATCCATCACGTCAATCTAAGCCATGGCGCCGCTATTGGCGCGTTGCGGACGATGGTGCCTCAAGCCTCGGTCGGCGCCATTCACAATCGGCAGCCCTGCTTTCCAGCCGGGACAAGTCCCAATGACGCGGCTGCGGCAGTAAGATTCGCCGGCTATTGGAACGACGCCTTTCCGTATCCACAGCATTTCGCATGTTATCCTGCTGCGCTGGCAGAGGCCGTTGAGCCGTTCCAGAAGCCCGGCGACATGGCGCTGATCGCACAACCCGTCGACTGGTTCGGGCTAAACCATTACTCGCCGCACTACATCAAGGCGGACCACAATGTTATCGGCGCGACCTTTGGTGCGCCACCGCCAAATGTGCCGAGAACCACAATCGGATGGCCGATTGTGCCTGACGCTTTCCGTGACACCCTGCTCGATGTTCATCGTCGCTTCTCCTTACCCATCTACATCCTCGAGAATGGAACCGCGACAGACGACACGCTCGACGGTGCCGGCCACATCGAAGATGCCGGGCGAATTGCCTATCTGCGGGCCTATATCGATGCCATGCAAGAAGCCATCGCGGCGGGCGTGGATGTCCGCGGCTATTTCGTGTGGTCATTGCTAGACAATTTCGAATGGACCTCCGGGTATTCTCAACGTTTTGGACTCACTTATGTCGACTTCGCCACGCAACGGCGCATTCCTAAGGCCTCGGCGCGATGGTACGCCAACCTCATCGCAGCCAATCGGAGACGCTTGGTTCAGCCAATATCCGGCAATTGTACCGAGGCAGCGATGGCAACGCGATGAAGAACGGTCGACCATTAGATGAGCCGGTCCTTCTCGCCGACATTGGCGGGACCAACGCCCGCTTCGCACTTTCGGGAGGAGGCAGAATCGGTCCGATAGAACACTATAGAGTCGGCGATTTCTCTACCGCTATTGAAGCAATCGCAGCTTTCCTGTTACATCATGTGGGCTGCGCGCCCCAAGCGGCGGTCCTCGGGGTTGCGGGACCTGTAGAGAATGACCGCTGCGTCGTCACCAACAGCGGATGGGTGATCGACGGACGTGATTTTCAAGATAGGTTTGGGTTCAGGACAGTTCATCTTCTCAACGATTTCGAAGCTCTCGCGTGGTCGCTGCCGGCGCTTCAGGCGTCCGATCTCCGGGCGATGGGAACGCAAAGGGCAGCGGCCGCAGCGCCCATGCTGGTGATCGGGCCGGGCACCGGATTTGGTGCCGCCTGCTTCTTTCCGAGCGCGGCTATGGTGGCGGTCACCGAAGCCGGTCATGCGACGTTGCCGGCAACTTCCGAGAGAGAGGAGCAGATCATCGGTCAATTGCGCCAGCGCTTCGGGCATGTTTCCGTGGAACGCGTTCTGTCAGGATCCGGTCTTGTCAATCTCTATCAGGCGCTCGCTGCCATCGATGGCGTGGCAGTGCCGGACCGAGATCCCGCAGCGATCACTCAAGCGGCGCTAGAGAAGCATTGCCGGATCAGCGTTGCCGCGCTCGATACGTTCTGCGCCATGCTCGGCGCGGTCGCCGGAGATCTTGCGCTGACGCTCTGCGCCCGTGGCGGCGTCTACATCTCGGGCGGCATCGTGCCGCGCTTTGCCGACCGCTTCGTCGCATCCAGGTTCAGAATGCAGTTCGAATGCAAGGGTCGCTACGAATCCTATCTGCGCAGAATTCCGACAAGTCTCATTCTTGATCCTGACAGAAGCTTCATCGGACTCAAGGCGTTTTGCGAACGGAGCGCGGCAGCCTCAGGCACATCTTCGATCCACGACAGGCCATGACGGACGTTGTGACGATTACGCTCAATCCGGCGGTCGATCTGTCGACAACTGTCGAGAAGATCGTTCCAGTCTACAAGCTGCGGGGCAGGTCGCAACAGCGCGATCCGGGGGGCGGCGGAATCAATGTGGCGCGCGTCGTCAAACGCCTCGGCGGGCGTGTCCGCGCTGTCTACCCTGTGGGCGGCGCGACGGGGGATATGCTCCGCAGACTGCTCGACAAGGAGGGCGTGCCAAGCTGCACTTTCTCCATCGCGGAAGAGACACGCGAGGATTTCTTTGTCGTCGAAATCAGCACTGGTCAGCCGTTCCGCTTCATTCTGCCCGGACCGACCCTCACTGAGGCCGAATGGCAGCAATTTCTGGCGTTTCTTTCCAGGATTGAACCGTTTCCCCGATTTGTAGTCGCGAGCGGAAGCCTGCCCGGAGGCGTTCCGGACGATTTCTATGCCAGGTTGACGAGAATCGCGAAACTGCGCGGCGCCAGGATGGTCGTTGATGCATCGGGCTCGGCGCTTGCCGCTGCCGTCGTTGAAGGGGTCGATTTGATCAAACCGAATTTGCAGGAAATGCGAGAGCTCGCCGGCTGCGAGCCACATGACGCCAAGGAATGGCAAGCCGCGGCAAAAGCTCTCGTCCACGATGGCAAAGTTACCACCGTTGCGCTGACCATGGGCCATCTCGGCGCCGTGCTGGTCACGCGCGACCAGGTGTTGCGGGCAGAGCCGCTTGCGATCACTCCGATCAGCGCAGTTGGCGCCGGCGATAGTTTTCTCGGAGCGTTGCTCTGGCAATTTGCGTCGGGAGCCGGTCTGGAAGACTCCTTTCGGTACGCCGTTGCCGCAGGCGCCGCCGCTTTGATCAATCGCGGCACCGGCCTCTGTATGCCCGAAGACGTCAAACGTCTTGCCCAACAGGTCGTCATCGAAGCGGCGTGATGGACCCCCCAAGGATCGGCGTTTCCTCGCGAGCTGTCGGCACGATTCCCCGATCGAGTTCGTCCAACGCAAGCAGCAGACGACCTACCCTTTCGAGCGAAGAGACCCAATCTGCCAGCCGTCCGTAGTTGTCCACGAGCCAGTTGAATGAACTCTGTACGAGTGTGAATGCTGCAGCGGCCTGCGTGAGCTCGCCGAGTGTCATCGTCCCCGCCAGGAATTTTGGCGAGCACAAGACGAGCCCGACGACTGGCGCGAGCAACGTGTTTCCCTGCGAGACCAGCGTGTTGCGAACGAGCTGCCAACACAAGCGCCGCCAACGAGCGAGCACATTCCGCAACGCTTGCTGGAGCCCTCGCCTGGCCTCCGCCTCCTGCAGCTTGGGCATCACGCCTTCGCCGATATCCCGCAGCAAGTGGGCCGCTGTAATCAACTCTGCTTCAGCCTGGTTCTTGATCTGAATGACGCTCGTGAGCGGCGAGCCTACCAAAACCATTGCGATCGTCACGATGCCCGAATAGACCGCAACACTCCCCACCAGATAGCCGGGTATCCAGAACTGATAGCCGGATACTGAGAAGCTTGCCTCGCCGCCGACGCTCCACAATACCTGAACAAAGATGACAGCGGTCAGCAATGATGAAACAATTCCGAGCGCAAAATCGATTGGTGCGTCCGTTGCGATCCTCACATCCTCGGAAATGCGGTATTCGGGGATGATCTTCTGATCTCCTTGCACCCGTGCGAGCCCGGCATACCGGTCGTTTTCGATCCAGTAATCGATCAGATTGTTGGTCAGCCATTCGCGCCATTTGCGCTGCACCGTCATGCGACCCCAGACCGACATCGCTGCGAGCGCAATGCTCGCGCCGCACAAAGGAATGAGCAAGATCGCCTGGGCATGCAAACGCAGCGGGTCCCGGCTCTCCAGCGCATTGAAGAAATCGCGATTCCAGTAGTTCAGGCGAAACTGAACATAGAGCTGCAGGGCGACCACGCCGACCAGCGAAGCGCAAACCAGCCAAATGCGCCACGCCGACAAGTCCCGCCAGAGACCTGACGCGCTTCCCCAAAATCGGCGCCACTCCCGTTGCCGATTATCTTCGTGCTCTTCGGACATGGGTTTGACAACTAACGGCCTTTCGTCGCCGAATGCTTGATCTTGCGCAAAGGCTCCGGTTGGCGGTCGGTCAATATATTTCAATGGATTGCATTTGCTGCAGCGCACGGAGAAGGCACCCATGAACGCTTCCGGCTACACGCGGTGGTTCAAGGATATCGGCCTTGAGGATGTCCCCTTGGTGGGAGGCAAGACCGCCTCGCTGGGCGAGCTCTACTCGGCGCTTGCGCGGCAGGGGGTCAAAGTACCGAACGGCTTTGCCCTGACAGCGTCGGCTTATCGCGACGCGCTGGCGCAGGCAGGTGCCTGGGACAAACTCCGCAAGCTGCTCGACGGTCTGGACAAGCGGAACATCGCGGAACTCGCCAAGCGCGCCCGCGCGGCACGGGCCATCGTCTATGCTGCAACGGATCAGGAGGCTCTGCGCCGCGAGGTCGGGAACGCCTATCGAAAACTCGAAGAAGAATATGGCGCCAATGTCGCAGTCGCCGTGCGCAGTTCAGCGACTGCGGAAGACCTGCCTACTGCGAGCTTCGCGGGACAGCACGAGAGCTTCCTCAACGTTCGCTCTCCGGATGACCTCATGCTCGCCTGCCGCCGATGCTTTGCCTCGCTGTTCACGGATCGCGCGATTTCCTACCGCATCGACAATGGCTTCGATCACTTCAAGGTCGCGCTGTCCGTTGCGGTCATGAAGATGGTCCGCTCCGACCTTGCGGCGAGTGGCGTGATTTTCACGCTCGACACCGAATCGGGGCATCGCGATGTGCTCTTGGTGACCGGCGCCTTTGGCCTCGGCGAAAACATCGTCCAGGGGACCGTGGATCCGGACGAATTCTACGTGCACAAGCCGACTTTCAACCATGGTTTCCGGGCTGTCCTGTCGCGCAGAATCGGAACGAAGCAAATCCGGATGGTCTATGCCAAAGGACGTTCAACTACCCGAAACGTGACGACATCGAAGGCGGCTCGCGAGCAGTTCTGCATAGATGACAAGGACGTGCTGGAGCTCGCGCGGTGTGCCATTGTGGTGGAGAAACACTACTCCGAAAGAGCTGGCGCGCCGACCCCCATGGATGTGGAATGGGCGAAAGACGGGAATACGGGCGGGCTCTACATCATTCAAGCGCGCCCGGAGACGGTGGCATCCCGCCGCGGACCTGAAGCGCTTGAAAGTTATGTCCTTCAATCAACGGGCAAGGTCGTTGCAGCCGGCCGCGCCGTCGGCGAGAAGATTGCCGCCGGAAGGATTCGGCTGATCAGGACCGAGCGCGATCTTCGCGCTTTCAAACCCGGCGAGGTGCTGGTTGCCTCCGCGACCAGTCCCGATTGGGAACCGGTGATGAAGACCGCCGCCGCCATCGTTACCGACCATGGCGGCAGAACCTGTCATGCCGCCATTATCGCCCGCGAGCTTGGAGTGCCGGCGGTTGTCGGCACCGAAAACGTCACCCGGCTCGTGAAAAATGGCATGACTGTCACGGTGTCATGCGCGGATGGCGACATCGGCCATGTCTATGACGGCACATTGCCGTTTTCGGTCGAGCGGATCACGACAGACGAACTGGAAAGGCCAATTACCAAGATCATGGTCAACCTCGGTAATCCGGAAATCGCCTTCAAGACGGCAATGGCGCCGAACGACGGCGTCGGGCTGGCGCGGATGGAGTTCATCATCAACCAGCACATCGGAATCCATCCGATGGCGCTTGCGCAGCCCGCCAAAGTCAGATCCGCGAGCGACCGTCGCTCGATCGAGCGTCTCACCGGGCGCTATCGGAAGCCATCCGACTTCTTCGTGGAGCGCCTGTCGGAAGGTGTCGGCATCATCGCTGCAGCGTTCTATCCCCGCCCTGTCATCATCAGGCTCTCCGATTTCAAGACGAATGAATATGCCAATCTCTTGGGGGGCGCGGACTTCGAACCAAAGGAAGAAAATCCGATGATCGGGTTCCGCGGCGCTGCACGCTATGCGCACCCGGCCTATGCCGAAGGTTTCGCTTTGGAATGCGCCGCGCTGCGCCGCGTGCGTAGCGCAATGGGTCTGACTAATCTCAAGATCATGATTCCGTTTTGCAGGCGCATCGAGGAGGCCCGCAACGTCCTCGACGCGATGGCCGGCAACGGTCTTACCCGCGGCGACGGCGGCCTCGAAATATTCATGATGTGCGAAATTCCGAACAATGTCATTTTGATCGATCAGTTTGCCAAATTGTTCGATGGATTTTCGATCGGGTCCAATGATCTGACCCAGCTCACGCTTGGTGTCGACAGGGATTCCGATATCGTCGCGTTTGATTTTGACGAGCGCGATCCGGGAATGCTGCAGATGCTCAGAATGGCGGTGACGGGAGCGAAGCGCAACCGGCGCCATGTCGGCATTTGTGGTGAAGCGCCGGCAAACTATCCGGAAATCGCGAAGTTCCTGACCGAACTCGGTATCGATTCGATCAGCGTGAACCCGTCAAGCGTGATGCGTACGATGAGGGTCGTCCATGAGGCCGAACGAACTGTAGCCAAACCGACCGTGCTCGCAAGCTAGGCGCTTCTTCTCGCACCCCGTGTGAGATTTCGGCGCGAACTTCGTCGTCCTCCAAGCCGTCCCGAAATGGATGGCTCATCCTTGGGAAGACACGCCTCGGTAGGTATTCGCTGACTGCGGACCGTGCTCTTCCGGCTTATTCGACAAGCGCTCTTCATCGTGCGCATGCAACAGCTTCAGTGCTTCGCGAGCTTCGTCATCCTCCAATGCATCTCGAAATCGGCGCTCCTCCCGCTGCTCGAGAACAAGCGCCTCGCGGTTGGTCTTCGCCGACTGCGAACCGTTTTCTCCTCGCTCTTTCCGCATCTCGTTAGCCAATTGACCATCCTCCAAAATGATATGTATCAAGAATCGAGACCACATCGCCGATGTGTTTGAGCAAAATCAATATCCTTCTGATTTTAGAAACTAGCTTTCGAGTGAGTCCAAGTGGCGGCAAGAGGCAACCTCGTGACATCCATCATGGTGGCTACGGACGGATCCGCCGGAGCAAGCCGCGCTGTTGAAGCCGCGGCAGAAATTGCCAAAGCCTTGGCATGCAACCTGCTGATCGTGACTGTTGCGGATCGTCTCCTGGGAGAAGAAGTGCGACAACTGCCACACTCCAGTGTCAGCACCGGCGACGTGCTGGCAGCCCTCACGGCCCAAACGCTGAGCGCCGCGGAAGCCCGCGCGCGTCAGTTGGGCGTGCAGCAGGTCGAAGCCCGGACAAGCTGGGGTGATGTTACCCAGTCCCTGCTCGATATCGCCGCAAGCGGATCAATCAAAATGATCGTAGTGGGACGCAGAGGTCGCGGTCACTTGGCGGGCTTGTTACTTGGGAGCGTCTCTCACAAGCTCGTCAGCCTCGCCCCCTGTGCCGTCGTCGTTGTCCCCTAACCAGGTTTGACGTCGCTCTTGGAATGTTTCGTGTCGCCTATGCTACGGATGACAAGATCGAGCGGGTGCCACCTAGCGGCCGGCTATGCCATCCATGCTCTGACGACAGCGCTGATTGCCTGCGTAACGATCATCGGTACGAAGCTAAAGAGAAGTACGACTGACCACATGTCAGCGGTAGGGGGAACAAGGTGTAAAAGATGCGCCGCCCGGGGAAGGTAGGGCGGCACGGCGAGCAGCGTTGCGCAAAGCAAAAGCGCGCTCCAAAGCCAGCCATTTCGAGTGATACCGTTTACGATGAGCGGAGATTGCGGATCGCGCATGTTGAACGTGTGCCAAAGCTGCGCGAACGCGAGAGTGAGAAACGTGACAGTCACTGTTGCTTGCGCGTCGAGACCCAGCCAAGACGACGCAGCCAGCGCCCCGAACGTGCCGGCGGTCAACGCACCGCCATGTAGAATTATCGTGATCCATTGCCAACGGCCCAAAATGGGCTCTCTCGGATCGCGCGGCGGATGCTTGAGGATACCGGCCTCACCGTCGCCCATTGCTAATGCGAAGGCCGGAAACACGTCCGTCACGAGATTAAGATACAGAATTTGCAGCGGCAGCAGCGGTAAAGGGAGCGCCGACAACACGGCCAACCCAACCACCATCACCTCGCTCAGATTGCAGGACAAGAGGTAAGCGACGAAACGGCGGATGTTGGCGAAGATGATGCGACCTTCGCGTATCGCCCCAATGATGGTCGGAAACGCATCGTCAAGCAGGATCATGGCGGCCGCTTCGCGCGCAACGTCGGTGCCCCGCAGTCCCATCGCCACTCCGATATCGGCCTGCCGCAGGGCGGGTGCGTCGTTGACCCCGTCCCCCGTCATGGCGACGATCTCGCCTGCGGCCTGATAGGCCCTGACCAGGGCAAGCTTCTCATCGGGATTTACTCTTGCGAAAATTCCGACGTCGCGGAGCGCAGGCTGCCCGGACTCGATCACCTGCGCGATGTTCTTGCCCTCCACAACATTCGCAATGTTCTGCTCGAGGCCGACGGCCCGACCGATACTTCGCGCCGTCACCGAGTGGTCGCCGGTGACCATGACGACGCGAATTCCCGCTTGGCGGCAGTCCTGGATCGCCTGCGATACGTCGGCACGTGCAGGGTCCTCCAGACCGATGAGGCCGACCAGTACCAACCCCTCGTATGGCGCGACATCGGCCAGCCCGCCCGTTTTCATCGCGCAGGCGAGTACCCGCAGGCCGTGATGGCCGAATTGATCGGCTCGGCTTAGCCACTCCGCTCGCATGGCGTCATCGAGGGCGACCTCGCCATGCGCGACGGTTACGCGGTTCGCCGCCGCCAAGACTGCTTCCGGCGCTCCCTTCACCGCGACCAGCATGCCGTCCCTATGTTCATGAACCGTCGCCATCATCTTGGTGGACGGGTCAAATGCGTGCTTGCGAATGATGCGGTAGCTGCGCAGCAACACCGTCCGCCTCAAGCCCGCGTGAAGCCCGGCACGCAAGAGTGCGACCTCCATTGGGTCGCCGCTGCCGCTTTCGTCGGCCCGGTCGAGATTGGCATCGTTGCAGAGGACTGCAATGCGCAGCAATCCGACGGCCCTTCGGTCGCCGGCGAGCCGTGAATACTCACCGCTCTTTGGCGCTTCCGTCTCAAGTTCGATCTCACCGGAGGCAGCGCAGAGCCGCCGCACCGTCATCCGGTTTTGGGTCAGAGTGCCGGTCTTGTCGGTGAGGATGACAGTGGTAGCCCCAAGCGTCTCGACCGCGGAAAGGCGCTCGATCAACGCATTCTGCCGCGCCATGCGCCACATACCGCGGGCAAGTGCAAGCGTTGCGACGATCGGGAGCCCCTCGGGAATCGCCGCCACGGCAAGCGCGATAGCCGCCTCGACCATCAGGAGAGGATCTTTACCGCCCATGAAGCCGATGGCGCCAATTACGACAGCGACAGCGATGGTCGCCCAGACTAGCTGCGCCGACAGACGCCCGAGCTTTCGTTCCAGAGGCGAACTGCCTGGGTCGGCTTCGAGGACGAGCTGCGTCACTCGGCCAAGCTCCGTGCCGAGGCCGGTTGCCACTACGACGCCAACGCCGGTACCGCGCGTGACGGCGGTACCCTTGAACGCCATCGACGCGCGATCACCGAGACGGCTGTCTGCGCTGACCGGGCGCGTCTGCTTGTCGACGGCGACCGATTCGCCGGTCAGCGTCGATTCGTCTGTGGAGAGACGGGAAGTCTCGATGAGGCGCAGGTCGGCCGACACGGCGTCGCCAGCATCCAAAACGACGACATCGCCCGGAACGAGTTCCTCGGCCGGCATGACGCGAACACGCCCCTCGCGTCGGACGCGCACAGTACGCGCGCCAAGCGCACGCAAAGCCTCAATGGATCGCGCCGCCTTAAACTCGGTCACGAAACCGATCAGCGCATTGATGGCAAGGACCGCAATGATGGCGCTGCCTTCCTCCAATTCGCCGAAATAGAACGCCAGCCCCGCCGCGCAACTCAGGAGATAGACGACCGAACTCTCGAACTGGTGCAATAGCAGGCGCACCACGCTGGTGGCGCGCCGAACGGTGATCGTGTTCGGCCCGTAGCGCTTTCGCCGCGCGTCGACCTCGGCAACGGAAAGTCCCTCAACACTGGACACGCTCAACTGCCGAAGCAGCTCAGCGACGGACAGAGCATGCGGGCTTTCCGGCAGCATAGCCTGTTCAGCGGTTGCCTGCTTTTCGATGGCCGGCCCCTCTTTTGCGCCCGAAAACAAGCACCTAAGATAGGCGATCCTCGATAGCCGGTATTGACCTGAAGCAAGCGACGGTTACGGAAACTCCGGAGCATTGAAAGCTGATGATTGCCCAAGCATCCGAAGAGGTCATCGAGCTTCGGGTCGACAATCGCCCAGCTGTTTCACACGCTTGACCCTTTCCCGTTTCGCGAGCGTGACCTAGACAGAGAGGCGGAAGAATACATTGTCGGCTGGGCGCGGGAACTTTCAGGCCGGCAAGCGATCCGGATTCGAGTTCATCATCCCAATACTGATGTGCAAGCAAAGGAGGCATTGGAGCTCCGCGAAGCCTTTGGCCACTATTTTGCAGATCGAGCGAACGCAATCCAAAGAGATATCAACGAGCTGTTCAGGGTGGGCCGCTGGTCGCTGGTCATCGGACTCGCCATTCTGATCACCTGTCTGCTCGTGGCGCAGTTTGTCGTGGGCGCGCTGTTCGCCAACCCCTTGCGGCGGCTTTTGGAGGAGAGTCTCTTGATCCTGGGCTGGGTAGCGAACTGGCGTCCGTTGGAGATCTTTCTGTATGACTGGTGGCCGCTTGTTCGCCGGCGTGATCTGTACCGACGGCTTTCCAGGGCCGTTATCGAAACTCGGCCACGTCTTGCCGTTCAGAGCGAAGCCGGTGGAGCAGTCCGTCAAGACGCTTCAACGGAAGGTACGCGCGGATCGTACAGCTAAGCCGGTCCTGCCACGGCTTCGTAGATGTCCTCCTCCTGGGCTGTATGCATGCGAACAAGCGTTTCGATGGCCTCGATTACCCGCTGAGCATCCCGGATGAGATAGCGGTCGACCTTCTCTGACGGCAGGTCCTCGACGATCCGAGCGAGCAGCCGGGCAAGGTGCAGGATCTCCCGATGGGCACGGCTCATGGCGGAGAGGCCATGGCGCTCGCCGAGCACCTCCGCAAGCTTCGGATAGACGCTGTCCTCATCCGCGCGCTCATGCCTAACTACACTGCTCTGAACGATGCACTGAGCATCCCCAATCAACCCTGCGGCGGAATCGGGCGTCGCATCGTCCAACGCATCGACGATCTTGCGCAAGCGGTCGAGATCCCGGACGAGGACCTGATGATCGTGATGCAATGCCAACCCCTGCTCCACGGTGATACGTGCCCCGCCGCTGGCAAGGGCCGGAGTGAGCGCCCGCAGTGCGTTCAGGATGACTGCAACGTCGATTACCTCCTGGACGATGGCCGCAGGCACGGGATCAAGCCAACCAACGGTAGCAGCTACCATTGCCACCAATGACAACCCCATGCCGACAACTATGCTTTGCAAGGCGATACGTCGTGCCCGCTGCGCGATAATAATCGCTTCGCCAACGCGATCGAGCCGGTCGGCCAAAATCACCACATCGGCCGCCTCGGACGACGCGGTCGCACCGCGCGCGCCGAGCGCGACCCCGATATCGGCCACGGCCAGTGCTGGGGCGTCATTGATGCCATCGCCGACCATGATGGTTGGGCGCAGCCGCTGTTCGGTGCGGACCGCCTCGACCTTATCCGAAGGAACGCGGTCGGCCAGCACGGCGTCGAGGTCGAGCGCTGCACCAATGGCCTGCGCCGCCGCGGCGCGATCGCCCGTAACCATCACCATTCGCGCGATGCCCGCATCGCGCAGCAGCCGGATAGCTCGCGGCGTATCAGCCCGCAACTCGTCGGCCAGCAGCAGCGCGCCGATCGGACGCCCGTCCACGGCGACGAAGACGATCAGCGCCGAGCGCCATGAGGCGCGCCGGATCGCCCGCAGCTCCCAGGGCGACAATTCGGGATGCGAGCGAAGCAGCTCTCGCGAGCCCGCAGTGACTTGGCGCCCGTCGACCTGGCCGCTCAAGCCGGTGCCCATGGTCTCCTTGACCTGTTCGGGCGCTTTCAGCTTGAGGCCGCGATCGAGGGCCGCTGCCACGACGGTCTTGGCAAGCACGTGATGCGAGGCCTGCTCGAGCGATGCCCCAAGCCTGAGGACCTCGTCCGGGTCCTCCCCGGGAGCGACCTCGACCGAAAGCAACCGTGCCCCTCCGACAGTCAGGGTGCCGGTCTTGTCAAACAGCACCGTGTGCGCGCGAGCCAACGCCTCCAGCGCCCGTCCACCCTTGGCGAGGATGCCGCGCCGGGCCGCTCGCGCCACCCCGGCGATAAAGGCGACCGGTGCGGCCAGGATCAAGGGACAAGGCGTCGCCGCCACCAGCACGGCAAGGCTGCGCGTCAGATCACCGGAAATCCGCCATGCCAGGAAGGCAACGACGAGTGTCACCGGTAGAAGGATCAGCGCAAAACGATCGGCCATCCGCACAAAGGGAGCCTTCGCCGTTTGCGCCGCTGTCACCATGCGCACGATGCCGGCGTAGGTGCTCTCGCCGGCCGGCGCGGTCACGGTCAACTCGAAAGTCTCTCCCGCATTCAGCGAACCGGAAAGAACCGCGCTGCCGCGTGTCTTCTCGACCGGGATCGGCTCGCCGGTAACTGCGGACTCATCGATGGTAGCCAAGGCCGAGCCAACGATACCGTCGACCGGCACGATCTCGCCGGCCCTTACCAGCAGCTCTTCGCCGACCGAGACTGCGTCAACCGGAACCTCCTCGATCCCCTCGCTGCATTTGCGGTGTGCTTGCCGCGGTGCCCGATCGACCAGGGAGCGCAGGTCACGCTCCGCCCGTGCGATCGCGATGTCCTCCAGCATGTTACCGCCGGAATACATCAGCGCGACCACGGCCCCGGCGAGCGGCTGGCCAAGCGCCAACGCAGCGCTCATCGACAGCAGCGCAATCGCGTCCACTCCCAAGCGGCCGCTCAGCAGGTCTCTAACGATCGAGATCGCCAGTGCTGCGATCACCGGCGCCGTGCCGAGTTCCCATGCAAGATCAGCCAGATCAGGCCGGCTCGCGGCCCGGGCAAGAATGCCCCCGGCCAATCCCGCAATTGCAATCGCAACCAGAGCCCATCGCAGCACTCGTTCAAACGACATGGCTTCGTTCCACAGCTACACGGACGTCACTCTCTCCCGAAACCAGCTTCGTCGCTTGAGCAGAATCAACCGCCGAGACGAGGAATGCCGCTATCCAGGGACCGTCCAGCCATGACCTGGATCAACGTCTGTCCAATCGTTGGGCCGATACTTGGAGGAGGCTATCATGCGCATTCTAGCTCAAGTTCTTGCGGTGATTTTGCTGCTGTCGTCTGGCGTGGCAAGCTTCGCCGGCGAGATAGCAAAGCCCGGACGTTCCTCGCCAGCTCTGACGAATGGCGAAGGTCAGCCAAAGGTGACGAAGCAAAAGAATACTCATCGGCTACAGGGGATGATGGACCAGAGGGACTGGGATCACCGCAAAGCAGGCCGCGACTGGCGGATGCGGGGCGATAACGAGAATCTGGGCCAGTAAGGGACCGCCACCTCAGATTCACCCGGACAACGCCCCGAATGAGCGCTCTCTTCAACGTGATCGTTGTGCGACGCGTATCCCTGGTACAACTCGGTCGCTAGGATAGACAATCACCTCTTCCCCTGGATTAAGGCCGGAAGCAACGGCCGCAAATCGGCCGGAACGGCGTAGGAGTTCAATCTGGCGTAACTGGGCGCGCCCGTCCTTCGCGACATAAACATTCCAGCCCTCACCGCGACGAAACAGCGCCCCAGAGGGGATGATCGTCGCATCGTCGCGTGCAAAGACGGTGATCTGAACATCCACCTGATAGGCATCACCCAGTCGCACCCACTGCTCCGGTGGCGACATGATGTCGACGAGAACATTGACCCTTTTGCTCCTCAACGCCGGGCGTTGAGATCTTGGTAAAGGCTGCCGGCTCGACCCGGCGTACCTGGCCCTTCATCTTTTCCTCCCCGCCCCAATGATCGATGGCGACCTCGGCTCCGGAGCGGATCTCCACGGCATCGGTGCTCAAGACGTCGACCACGACTTCCAGATCCCTGGCGTCGCCGATGTCCAGGAGTGGAGCGCCTGGCTGGACGATTGTCTCACTTTCCTGCGCGACCTTGAGCACCACGCCGGCGACCGGCGATGCGACGTTCCAGCTTTCCACCTGCCCGCCGCTGTCACCGCCGTATCGCGCCAACAGTGCGCGCTGCTGGCTGATCTCGTGCTCGGCGGCGTGATCCTGAAACTCCGCCGCACGCCGATCCCGGTCGGCAAGGCGCATCGCAAGTTCTGCACGCTCGAGGGCCTGCGCTGTTGCGGCCCCTTGCTGGGCCAAGGTTCGCGTCCGCGCCAAATCAGTGTTGGCCTGTTCGCTCTGGGCCCGCGCACGCTCGACCACCGCCTTGGCGCGCTCCAGGTTGGCTTCGGCCGTTCCCAGCATTTCCTCGACTTCGCGGCGCGTCCGAGGGTCCATCAGCGGTGACGGTGACGGGGTAATCGTCGCGACAGCATCGTCGACCTGGACCTGGTCGCCAACCTTGAAGCGAATTCGGCTCAGCCGACCGGCGAGCGGCGCGGCGACCACGTATCGATCGCGCACGCGGGTCTTGCCGTCCTCATCGACGGTGGCGATGAACCGTCCCTTCGTCACCGCAACGGTCTCGACCGCCACCGGCGCCGGGACCAACAGCCAAGCCGTCACCGCAGCGGCAGCCAGAACACCGGCGGCGATCGCGATATGGCGGCCCGTGATGCGCATGCTCATTCCCTGGTCTTGAGAGCTCGCGCGCCAGATCGCGAATGATCGAACGATCCATGGGGTGTGGAAACGTCACCGTCGTGTTGCCGCGCTCCACCAGGCTGAATTGCAGGTCGATCATCTCGTTGATGGCATCGCGCCAAGAGATTCCCAGCACCATCATCGGGATGGCAAAGGCCACTCCGGTCACGGTCAGCAGGGAACGAAATGGACGTCCGGCGGTATTCCGCAGGATCATCAACCGGCGAGATCTGGTCGCAGTGCGTGGCAAAAGCGCTTCGATCCAGGAGCGGCGGAAGCCAAGGGGAGCAGCCGGCCGCATCGCGACCGACGGCGCAAGGCGGACCACCTGCCGCAATGCGGTCAAGACGCCGAGAGAAGCCGCGGTCAGGCTGATCGCAATGCCCAGCGCTGCCGACCAAGGGGTGAGCCCGAACGGCAGCTCTGGCAGACGAAAGAATCCTCGATAGCTTGAGGTCATCGCTTTTCCAAAGCCCCAACCGGCTGCAATCCCTAGCACCGATCCGACCGGCACGATAACGAGGATCAGCTTCAGATAGTGCAGGATCAAAGCGGCATTTGGAAAGCCCAGCGGCTTCAGCGCGGCAATCTGCTCGCGCTGAGCGGTCACTAGCCTGCCGAGGGCGCTGTTGAGCAGGAACGCCGCAACGCCGAAAAAATGAACGGGATGGTGATCGACATCACCTTTTGCTGGTCAGCTCATCTTCGAGAAATCGGTTGGACGGCTGATCCCGCCGCTCGACGGCGCCGACCGAGCCGTACGGCTCGAGCAGGCGATCCAGCTCGTCGATCACCGGTTTCGGGTCGGTGCCCGGCGCCAGAGAAATGACGGCATCATTGAAGGCCGCCTTCATGTCGAAAGCAGCCTCCGCCGCGCTGCGGTCGACCCAGAGAATGGCATAGAGCGGGTCGTCCGGAATGGGCAGGCCCGGCTTGACTGCGTAGACATATTCCGGCGAGAGCGCGACACCGGAAACGTGGAAGGCTTCCACCTTCCCGTTGAGCAGCACGCGGATGGCATCACCAGGACTGACCCGGTTTGCTTCAGCAAAAGCTTCGTTGACGGCGGCGCCTTTTGCAGAACCGGGCTCGGGAGCCGCACCGCCTCGCAGATGCAATCGAGCGAGCGTTTCGTCGCCCGGCACGGTTCAGCGACACCATCCGGGCCGAGACCGGCTGCGGAGAGGCAGGCCAGTCCACAATGACCTCGCGAACGATGCGCGGCTCCACTGTGGCGGCGCCGGGAATTGCGTTGAGCCGCGGAACGATCGACAGCGGCGCGCGCTTCAGGGTCACGAACACTTGCGGGAATCGCGCAGTCGCGTAGAAGCGCTCCACGGCCGAGCTAAGCGAATCGTACGTCGAGACTGAGCCGACGAACACGGCAACCCCGGCGGCCACCAGCAAGGCGATGGTGATCACCTGGCCCCGCAGGGCGCCGATATCGCGCAGCAGTTTTCGATCGAGCAGGCTCACCAGTGCACCTCGTCCGCCGAGAGCCGGCGCGCATTCCGCTCCTCGCCGACGATCCGCCCACCACCGAGGCGCAACACGCGGTCTGCCATGCCCGCGATCGCGGCATTATGCGTGATGATAATCGTTGCGGTGCCGAGACGCTCATTGGCTCGCGCGATCGCCGCCAGTACGACCTTTCCCGTCTCGTAGTCTAGCGCCCCGGTCGGCTCGTCGCACAAGAGCACGTCCGGCGACTTGACGATGGCACGGGCGACGGCGACGCGCTGCTGCTCGCCACCCGACAGTTGCGAGGGAAAGTAACCGATCCGGTTTTCGAGCCCGACGAGCGCGAGCACCCCGAGCGGCTTGTCTGCAAGCTCGTTCACCAGTACGACGTTCTCCAGCACGGTAAGGCTGGGGATCAGATTGTAGGACTGAAAGACAAAGCCGACGTGTTCGCGCCGATAGCGGGTCAATTCGGCATCCGTCGCGCCGACAGGTTATGGTCGCGCCAGTGGGCCTCGCCCGAAGTCGGGCCGCCCAGGATATTCAGCAGGGTCGACTTGTCCGACCCGGACGGCCCGAGCAGCACCACAAACTCGCCTTCGAAAATGTCGAGATCGACGTCGCGAAGGCCATGTACGTCGATCTCTCCCATGCGATAGGTCTTCGAAAGACCCCGGGCGTGGAACACCGGGACTGTTCTCTGATCCTCTCTGAGCGGGTTGACGTCCATGGGCGTACGGGCGGAGTAAGTGGCGCTTGCGGTCGGCCTTGGTCGTCCGTTGTTCAGTGGGACAACAGCACGGGAATCGGCGGCTTCGTCAGGATGCTTCTTGTCGCGCCTCCCAATATGAACTCACGGAAGCGCGAATGGCCATAGGCGCCCATGACGAGGAGATCTGCTCTGCGGGACTCGATCTGCGCTGCGAGAACGTCGCCGATGGCCCGTCCGGCGGCATCCACCTCCTCGACGATCACATCCATTCCATGCCGCGACAGGTTCTTAGCGAGTTCGGATGCCGATCGCTTGCTTGGAATCGCTTTCTCGTTCGTCACCGTCAGAATGCGCACTTCGCGCGCCTTCTCCAGGATCGGGATAGCATCGGAGACCGCGCGTGCAGCGGCGCGGCTGAAGTCCCATGCGACGAGCACCCTGTTCAGTTCGAAGGTCCTGGACGGCGGAGCTTCCGGGACCACCAGAGTCGGCCGGCCCGCCCCGAAGATGATGGCCTCCGCATACCATTGGTCGTAAGATATCGGTACCGGCACGATAGTGAGATCGCGCAGCCGCGCATATTCCACCAAAAGGTCCGGCACTTCGGATGTCAGGCAACGCTCGAGAACGGTCTCGTGCAGCACGCCGGCTTTCTGAGCGGTCAATTCAAAGGTCGCCAGCAGGTCCCGCGCATTTCTTCTGCTCTTCTGCACCTCACTGGTCACGATTGACCCGAGATTGCCAGCGCCACCCAGGAAGCTACCGGGAACCTGCACATGAGCTTCACATGAGATCGCCGCGACGTGGGCTGCGAGAGTTGAGGCCAGCGACACAGCGCGATCAATCACTGAAACCGGCGTTGGATCGGGATAGCTGGTCAGGGTGAGCAAGACGTCTCTGATGGCCATCGGAGTCTCCGAGGTGCAGTACAACTAACTTGATATCCTAGTGCGACATCATTACGCAGACCGGCGACTCGTGCAGCAGACCGCGAGTCACGCCGCCGAACATCCACTCGCCGAGCCGGCTGTGGCCATAGCTTCCAGTTACAATCAGATGAGCGCCCTCATCCTTCGCCAGGCGAACGAGCTGATGTACATCGGGTTCGGCCATGTGCACACGCACGTCGACCTGGCATTTTACGGCATGGGCCTGCAGATATTTGGCGACATCGCGGACGCGGTGGCGCGCTGTGTCCTGTTCATCGGATGTGCTGATTTCGACGACCGTGACCTGCGTAGCCCTCGAGAGGAACGGCAGGGCGTTCCGCACGGCGATCGTTGCTTCGCGGGTGTCTTTCCATCCTACCAGGACGCGGTCGGCGTTCAGCGTCGCAACATGGTCGGGCACCAGTAGCGTCGGCCTTCCCATCCGCATCATCGCCTCGGCCGGATCGATGAAATGGAATTGATCCATTTTTCGTGCGTGCGCCTGATCACCACCAAGTCGGCCGATCGCGCCTTCATTGGTCAGGAATGCAGTGGGATAGTCTACGCTACAACGCCACTCGACCCGTCCCTCTGGTAGCCCGGCCACGCTGCGAAACCATTGCTCCTTGTCGGCGCGGGCGGACTTCATCCGCTTCAGGTCATCCGCAGTCGTTTCCCGAATGATGACGCCCTCCGCCACAAAAGGAGGCTCGACCGCGAAAGCGGAAACGCCGACCAGGGATGCCCCGAACTTGTCTGCGACTTCCCACGTAATGCGAACCTGACCTTCTGCCTGCTGCTCAGGGTCAACATAGACCATCACGGTCGCGATTATCATCGGCATTGCTCCGCCCGTTGATACGTTCGCCTTTTTGGCACCTCTTGCGTGCGTCCGATTGACCCAAATCAAGAGGCTGTGCGTGGGGCTCGCCGATATACAGATTCAAAGAATTCCGCTGCTCGTAATGACGACAAATGGAAGCAGTGACGCAGGATCACATTGTGCCACCGGCAGGTTTGCGACGGCGACTGGGGCTGCCACTTCTCGTCCTGACCGGAGTCACTGTAGGGGCAGGGATCTACGTCCTGATCGGCGCGGTCGCGGGCCACGCAGGAATGTACTCCTCATGGGCCTTCGCATTAGCGGCCGCTGTCATGGCTTTCACCGCCGCCTCGTATGCTGAGCTCGCTACCCACTATCCCGTTAGCGCGGGGGAAGCCGCCTACGTCCGTGCCGCATTCAACTCCCGATTTCTATCCCGGGCCGTCGGCTCATTGAGGCTTGCCATCGGCATCATCTCGGCTGCCGCGGTGACCCTTGGGGGAGCCGGCTACAGCGCCATTGATTGTCGTGGCCATCGTCGCGGCCTCGGGCATGGTCGCGGCCTGGGGCATTCTCGAATCGGTGGCGCTCGCTGAATTACTGACTTGATCGAGCCGGGCGGACTGGTCTGGATCGTCGTGTCCGCGGCTCATTCCGGGGTCTCGTTCAGCCCTGCGCTATTTACACCACCCCCGCTCGACGCCGGCGTTCTCTCTGGGATCACCTTTGCCAGCCTGCTCGCGTTCTTCGCTTTTTTCGGCTTCGAGGACCTTGCCAACGTGGTGGAGGAGGCCAAGAGCCCGCAACGGAATATCCCGTGGGCTATGGCGCTCACACTATTGATCACGATCGTACTCTACGTCCTGATCGCAGCAATTTCCGTCAGCGCCGTTCCGCCGAGCATCCTTGCGACGTCGACGGCGCCACTGAGCCTCGTGTTCAGCACAGTGGCAGGCGTAAGTCCGACGACTTTCAGCGTCATCGCGATCGTGTCCACGCTCAACACCATTCTTGCGCAGATGACCATGACCGCGCGCGTCGTCTATGGCATGGCACAGCAGGGAGACTTGCCTGGTATAGCGGGACGCGTCCATTCGCGAACCGGGACACCGCTGATTGCGACGGGGCTAGTCATGCTCGCCGTCGCGGCTCTCGCGCTGACGTTCCCGCTCGAAGTTGGTCCGGACGACGAAAGCGGCGGGTGAAAAGCACCCGCCGCTTGGTCCTGGCTCCGGCTCGCGCGTCCCTCTCACGCCGCCTTGGAGACCTCCATCAGCAGGCGCTCGGCCTTGGCGTCCTCGATGCGGTTCACGAACTTGCTGCTCTCGTAATTGTCGCGCACCGTCTTGGTCAGCGTGACGCAGGTCTGGACCAGCATCACGATGCCCATCGTGAGATAGCCCTTCATCCAGAGATCGATCGGCAGGAAGAACACGCCGACGGCGACGAGGAAGGCGGAAGCCGCGAAGGACGCGTAGGTGAAGGTAACCCAGCTGCCGCTGTGGGGTTGGATGGTCTGGTTCATGGTAATCTCCTTGATGATATTTGGTTTGAAGTTGGCTTGGTTTCAGGCTTGAGGTTTCAGGCTTGGGATTTTCGGGCTTGGGATTTCAGGCTGCTGGCGGGCGCTTGGCTTTCAGCCGCGCCAGCACGTCGTCGGCGGTCGATTTCATGCGCGGGCCAAAGCCCTGCTCGGCGAGCTTCTCGGCGGTAGCCAGCGGTCCCGCGGCGGCGTCGATCTCGATCAACGCCTCGTCGGCGGCCTGGATCTCCATCTGCCGCTCGCGCAGCCGCTTCAGCGTCGCCTCCGCTTCCGGCAGCGTCGACTCGTAGGGGCGGGCTGCCTCGATGCCGCTCCGGCGCAGCGAACGCACCGCTTCCGATGCACGGGCGAGGCGCCGGCCGCGATCGAGCTCGGCGATGCGCGCCTCGGCGTTGCCGACATGGCGCTTCAGCCGGGTGATCTCGGAGGCGAACAGCGCGCGTGCGGTCATCGCGGCATCGCGCTCGGCTTCGAGATTGGCGATCGCCTGCGCGGCTTCGCGGGCGAGATCTTCCCGGCCGCCCTCGAGTGCCGCCGACGCGCGTACCTCGAGATCGGCGATCCGGGCGTTGGTGGCGTCGAGCCGGCGGCCTTCCTGCTGGTCGCCGGCGATCGCCAGCGCCAGGGTCCGCTTCGAGCGGTCGACGGCGGCGGCGGCATCGCGCATCTGCTGGTCGAGGATGACCAGCGCTGTCCGGTCTTGCAGTTCCTCCTCCGCTGCTGCCACGCTGCCGCGGAAAAGCGTCAAAACAGTTTTGAACATTTGGTCACTCCCTGTTATGAGCATCGCTCATGAATCTCTTGTACCACATAATGAGCGACGCTCAAGAATTATTTGAGCATCGCTCAGGGTGATGGTTAACGAAGGATCAAAGATGTCCAAGGCATTGGAACGACGAGCAAAACTGCGGGAAGCGCTGATCGAGGCGGCGGAACGGGCGATTGCGGCAAAGGGTCTCGGCGGCCTGAAAACCCGCGAACTGGCCCAGGAAATCGGGGTCGCCAATGGCGGCGTCTATAATCTGGTCGAGGATGTCGACGAGCTGATCCTGCGCGTCGGCTCGCGCACGCTGGCGCGGCTCGATGCGTCGCTGTCGCTGGCCGAGATCGGCGGGGCTGCGGCGCCGCGCGAGATGCTGGTGCGGATCGCGGTCGCCTATTGCGACTTCGCCGCCGACAATCTCGAACTGTGGCGCGCGCTGTTCGAGCATCGCATGCAGCCCGGCAAGCCGGTGCCGGAATGGGCGATCACCGAGCAGATGGAATTGTTCCGCCACATCTACAAGCCGCTCGCCGCGCTGTTTCCGCAGCGTTCGCCGGCGCAGCTCGGCGTCACCGCGCGCAGCCTGTTCTCCGCGGTGCATGGCATGGTCGCGCTCGGGCTCGAGCACAAGCTGATCGCGGTGCCGATCGGCGCATTGCGCAGCGAGATCGCAACGTTGACGCGCGCGATGGTCGACGGGCTGACGGCCAGGAAGGAATAGGATTTCCGGTTGCGCCTTCGCCTCACGGCTCCATCGTGTAGGCGCGCCCGGGCTCGAGCGCGTAGATGGTCAGGAAGCGCAGCGGCCGGTCCGGATCGCAATTGCGAAACAGCGTGTGCGGAACGCCGGGTCGATCCTGCAAGGTCTCGCCTGCCCGATACTGGCGCGGCGCCTCGTCGCCATACGCGGACTCGGCAACGCCTTCGACGATGAAGACCACGCCGCCAACGGGGTGCCGGTGCAGCGGAGCCACCCCGCCGGGCGGATAGGTCACCTCGGCAACGACAAGCTCGCGATCATCGCCGGGCAAAGCGAGACGCTCGAGAGTCTTGCGGGTGACGCCGGCAAATCCGGCTTGTTGAGCTTTTGCCTGACCGTCGCTGCTTTCAGCCATTGGAACCTCTTGTCTGCCACGCGAGCCGTCGTGCCGACGACTATGGGCGCCTCGCCGAGGCAACAAGATGTCCGATCGCCGATCCAACGCCCCGCCGTGCACATGAGCCGAAGTCCTTGCCACCCCTGCCCCGACGTTGCAGGATTCCTGCGCCGAGAACCTTCAGCAGTGGGCCTTGCATGAAAACGAGTATCGTCACGACACGGTTGTCGAGGGCAGCCGCTTTGGCGTTCATCCTTGCGGCATCAAGTGTCGTGCCAGCGTCTTCGGCGCAGCCCGTGCCGGAATGCTCGATGTCGGTGACGTTGGCGGATTGGGGCGAGAATTCGACCGGCGATATCGACGTCGCGTCAGGCCAAAGCTGCCAGATCCCGATCGGTATCCGCGGCACGGTGACGGACTCGTCGATCTCGCAAAAGCCGGCCTACGGCAAGCTGAAGAAGATCAACGCATCGACCTTCGAGTACAGGGCGAAGGCCAAGTACAAGGGCAGCGACACGTTTGCCATCAAGGCAACTGGCCAGGGGCCGAAGGCATCCGGCACCTCGGTCATCACCGTGCACGCGACGATCAAGTAGTCATCGATTTCGAGACATTGCAGCTGGCTTGTCGCGCGGACCGCGACCATTTCGTGGTCACGATCGCGCCGCCTATCGTATCGACGGAACGTTTTTTGCCTTTGGGTCGTCCTGACGTTCTGTTAGCCTCGCCGCGCTTGGGAAAGAACGGCAATGCTGACGTTGATGTTCGCCGGCATCTCGCTGCTCTATGCTACGGTTGGTCAGGCTGGCGGGACAGCATTTCTTGCTCTCATGGCGTTCGCCTCGTTCCCTTCGAACGAGATGCGTCCGACGGCGCTGCTACTCAATATCATCGCGGGCGCCTATTCGACCTGGCGCTTTCATCGCGGGGGCCTGATTGATTGGTCCAAGCTAAGGCTGCTCCTCATTACGTCGCTCCCGACCGCTCTTGTTGGCGGTTTCATCGTTCTTGACGAACGTCTGTATAACGTCGCGACCGGAGTGATTCTTCTCGCTGCTGCGGCTACCGCTTATCCCTCGCTGCGGTTTCAAAGGCGGCACGAGGCACGCGAGGCCGTTCGCAACCGGACACCTATGACATTTTGCCGCACGCGACCTGACCGATGGGTGTGACACCCATCATAGATGCTGCATTCAAATTCTGCGATCCTGAATTTGATATTAACGATTTCTTTAGCGCTGATCTCAGCCGGACGACACTATCTCAGCCTGGCCCGCCTCACGGGCCAAAATTAATTGCCTTGCACCTTGGAAATTAGCCGGTCTCGACCGGCGCACCCCACGAGGACGCAAACCATGGCCAATTCCGCACCGGTCGTCACGATTGGTAACCACAGCCTGTTGTACAATCAGTGGCAAAAGATGCAGCCATGGCTCACCTATGCCGACTCCGACGGCAATCCCGCGCAGAAATTTCAGTTCTGGGACGGCGGCTCAGCTGCGAACAGCGCCTATTTCTGGACTTCCACCAACGACCATTGGGCCGCCAACACGACGATCGAAGTTGCGGCGTCTGACCTCTCCGACGTGTGGGTGCGTGCCGGTGCGGTCGGCGGCACCGAGACACTGTGGGTACGCGCCTTCGACGGGACCGATTGGGGCAACTGGACGTCTTTCACGCTCACGACGATTCCAAACACTGTGCCGGTCGTCACGGTCCCCGACGTGCAGCTGCACACCAATACATGGACGCAAGCCAAGAATTGGCTGACCTACTCCGATGCCAACGGGGATGCAGCCACCAAATACCAGTTCTGGGACAGCGGCACCTCCGCAACAAGCGCCTATTTCTGGACTTCCACCAATGACCATTGGGCTGCCAACACGACGATCGAAGTGGCGGCCGCCGACCTGGCCGATGTCTGGATCAAGGGCGGCTCGACAACCGGTGCCGAGACGTTCTGGGTCAGAGCGTTCGACGGAACGGACTGGAGCAACTGGGACAGCTTCACGCTGACGTCGGTCAATACTCCACCCGTCGTGACTGCCGGTGATCATTCCATACATATCGATCAATGGGTCACCGTCGACAACTGGTTGACCAAGACCGATGCCAATGGCGACGCGATCACGAAGTACCAGTTCTGGGATAGCGGCACCGCCGCCACCAGCGCCTATTTCTGGACACCCGACAATTCCCACTGGGCTGCCAACACGACGATCGACGTTTCGGCTGCCGACCTCGCCAATGTCTGGATCCATGGCGGCTCGACAACCGGTTCCGAGACGATGTGGGTGAGGGGATTCGACGGAACGGAGTGGAGCAATTGGGACACATTCACCGTGACGTCGACGCCGAACACGGTGCCGGTCGCGACCATCAACGACCAGTCGCTCCACGTCAATCAATGGGTCAAACCGCAGGGCTGGCTCACTGCCACCGATGCCGAAGGTGACACGATCACCAAGTATCAGTTCTGGGATGCCGGCGCGGGCGCGACCAGCGCCTATTTCTGGACACCCGACAATTCCCACTGGGCTGCCAACACGACGATCGACGTTTCAGCATCCGATCTGGCCAATGTGTGGATCAAGGGCGGCTCGACAACCGGTTCCGAGACGATGTGGGTAAGGGCATTCGACGGCACCGCCTGGAGCAATTGGGACAGCTTTACCCTGACGTCGACGAATACGGCTCCTACCGCGACGATCAACGATCATACACTGAACGCCGCGCAATGGGCGCAGCTCGTCAACTGGACGACGGCATCCGACGCCGACGGCGATGCGATCACCCAATACCAGTTGTGGGACGGTGGCGGGGCTGCGACCAGCGCCTATTTCTGGACGCCCGACAATTCACACTGGGCGTCCAGCACGGTCATCGACGTCTCGGCGTCGGATCTCGCCAATGTATGGGTGCGAGGTGGCACCACGGCCGGTACCGATTCCATGTTTGTGCGCGCGTTCGACGGAACGAGCTGGAGTACCTGGGACAGCTTTACCGTGACCAGTCTGGCAAACCACGCCCCCGATGCCTCGATCAGCAACCAGACCTTGCACGTCAACGAGTGGAGCCAGGTCGGCAACCTGGTGTCCTATGCCGACGCTGACGCAAATCCCGCGGCCGCCTATCAGTTTTGGGATGGCGGCGGCAACGCCGACAGCGGCTATTTCTGGACCTCTGCCAATTCCCATTGGCCAGCCAGCACCGTGATCGACGTCAATGCCGCCGACCTCGATGATGTCTGGATGCGTGGCGGCGCCACCACCGGCACTGAAACGATGTATGTGCGCGCGCACGATGGCATTGACTGGAGTGCGTGGCACGCGTTCACGCTCTCGACCATCGTCTAGCTGCCCCGGCGTGACGTCGTGCGGATATGCGCCGACGAAAACGGGCATCGCGGTGCCGCGTCGCGCCGGCGAATGCCGCGGGGTACGACCTAGTTCGGCGTGAAGATCACCTTGCCCTTGAATGCCGCCGCCTGCGCGATCGCCTGCGAAAAATCCTCCAGGCGATAGGCCCCGACCACCGGCGCGCTGATCGCGCCCGATGCGACCATCGGCACCAGATGGTCGTACATTCCGGCCAATGCCTGATCGGTCGCGGTCTTGCCCCAATGGCCGAGCCAGAAGCCGCGCACCGACACTTCGTTGAAGATCACGCTCAAGGCCGAGCCGGAGAACGGCTGTCCGCTCATCGCGCTGTAGATGACGAGCACTCCTTTTGGCGCGAGGCAGTTCATCAGGTTCAAGGCGGATGAGCCGCCGACCATGTCGAGCGCCAGCTGGATCGGCGCCCGACCCGTTTCCCTGCCGACGCGCTTGGCGAGATCCGGCCCGTCGAGCAGCACGACATCGCCGCCGATCGCCTTGACCTCATCCACGACCTCCTCGCGCCGGACGATGTTGACGGTCTTGAGTCCGAGCGACTTGGCGATGGCGATCACCGCGCGGGCCGTCGCCGAGTTGGCGCCGTTCTGGATCACCCAGCCGCCGCGCGGGACTTTCACGAAATCGGTCAGCAGCAGATAGGCGGTGGCCGGATTGACCCCGATCATGGACAGTTGCTGGACATCGGCATTGTCGGGTAGCGCGCGCTGCCATGACGCTGTGAATTTGACCCGCTCGGTCCAGGTCGGGACTGTGAACGGAATCAGCGTGCGGTCGCCCTCCTTCAGGTTCCTCACCTGCGCTCCTCTGGCTACGACCCTTCCGACGCCCTCGATCCCGAGCGTGGCCGGCGGCGACGGCAGATAGCCATAGCGCCCGGCGATGATCATGAAATCCGAATTGTTGATCGGCGCGGCCTCCACCGCGACCACGACCTCGTCGGGGCCGGGGCTGCCCACGTCCGGCATCTCGTTGAGCTTGACCACCTCCGCAGCACGTCCAAACGCAACGACCTGAACAGCCTTCATGGCACCTCTCCGGATTTTATTCTGTACTCAATAGTGTTGAATGAGTCGAACGTCAACGGGCCAGAAGGCCTTCAAAGTGTGCTGAGGGCTTCACATCCAACGCGGGAGTACATAAAAGACGGATATGGCAAGGCCGCGCAGCTTCGATCCGGACGATGTCCTGGAAATCGCCCGCCAGATGTTCTGGCAGAAGGGCTTTCAGGCGACTTCGCTCGACGACATCACGGCGGCGAGCGGCGTCGCGAAACCCAGCCTCTATGCGGCCTTCGGCGACAAGAACGCTTTGTTCCTGAAGGTGCTGGACCGCTATCACGACGGCATCCTCGGCTGGGCCGAGCGCGTGCTGGCGCAGCCGGGGCCCGCGCGGGACGTCATCAGGCAGTGGCTCACCGGCTTCATTCCCTATTGCTCGGGCGAGAAGGGACAGCGCGGCTGCCTGTCGATCAATTCCGCGACCGACGGTTCGCTTGACCAGGTCGAGCTCCGCAAGAGCATCGAGCGCTACAACCGGCGGCTTGAAGAGCTGCTGCGCACGCGGCTGCGCACCGATCGCGCCCAGTTCAGCAAAGGCTTTGACCCTGACGTCACCGCCCACACCATCATGGTGGTGCATGCCGGCCTGCTGGCGCTCGCGCACCAGAGGCCGGATTCGAAGCAGGTGAAGGCCGTGATCGACCAGGTGATGAGCCTGCTCGCCTGAGCTTGTCAGCTCCCGGCCTTCCGCTGCGCTCGCACGAATGTGATGATATGTCGTTCATCATCTGATTGATGTCCTGATCTCGATGACCATCTCCGGACTGGCTGTGATGGGCTTTCCGGATTTTGGGGATCAGATGAACAAACGGTTTTGGCATGCGGCGCTCGTTGCAGTCACAGCCCTGCTGGCGAAGCCGGCGATCGGCCCGGCGCAGGCCCATGATCACCAGCAACCCGAATTGAACGCCTGGTATGAGAGCCTGCGCAGCGTCAAGGGCCCCTGCTGCGACGGCAGCGACGCGAAGCGTGTCGATGATGCCGATTGGGACACCAGGGACGGCCACTATCGTGTGCGCCTCGAGGGTGAGTGGGTCGACGTTCCCGACGAGGCCGTCGTCGCCGGACCGAACCGCGCCGGCCGCACCATGGTCTGGCCGTACTACCTCGACGGGCACCCGAGGCCGCGCCGCTTCATGCCGGGCAGCATGGGCTGAAGCGGGATGAAGTTAGTTCGATCAATCTCACGACGCGCTGACTACACCTCCCCTCTCCCGCTTGTGGGGTCGAGACGAGCGAAGCTCGCTCTTAGGTCACATCGCATCGAAGATGCGATGTGGGTGGGAGCTCTCTCCGCAGCGCGACTCGCGGAGAGAGCCCCCACCCAGCCCTCCCCCGCAAGCGTAGGGCAATCGCATATGGCCGTTTGAGGTAATCGGAGTTCTCACAAACTCGTCATGCCCGGGCTTGTCCCGGGCATCCACGTCTTCGTTTCCACGCGAAGAAAAGACGTGGATGGCCGGGACAAGCCCGGCCATGACGGCGCGGAAGAATCGGTTCATCCCATATGCGATTGCCCTGCCCGCAAGCGCACCACCTTGCGATTGCCATTCAATCTAATCTCATCATGCCTTGGGCGACCAAGCTGCGCAGTCCGAGAACGGCTGATCAGAGATCCAGCTGGATCCGATCCTCGCCGTCGGCCTCCTGCTTCGCCGGCACCGCGCAGCAGATCAGCACCTCGTCATCGGCCACCTCGGCGGCGGGCCGCTTCACATAGGTCACGGCGCCAGCCAGCAATCGGGTTCGGCAGGTTCCGCAATTGCCTTCCCGGCAGCTGAAGGCGGGGCTGAGGCCGCGCGCTTCGGCCAATTCGAGCAGCGTCCCCGCCTCCGGCGTCCAGCGCGCCTCCTTCAGCGATGCGGTGAAGGCGACCGGGATCGGGGTCGTCGCCGGCGGCCGGCGCGGCGGCGCTGCGGTGACGAGGTCGGGCTTCCGGACCAGCGATGAAGGACCGAATGCTTCGGCGTGAATCCTGCCGTCGGCAATGTTGTAGCCGCGCAGGGCGTCATAGAGCAATTGGGTGAACTGCGGCGGTCCGCACAGATAGAAGTCGTAGTCATTGAACGGCAGGACGCGCGACAACAACGCCATGTCGATCCGTCCCGCGGCGTCGTAGTCTGTGCCCTGCTCGGCGCCGTCGACATCGCCGAGGACGCGGATGATCCGCACGGCGCCACCGGCGGCATCCACCAGCTGCTGCAATTCGTCGCCGAACGCGCGGTCCTGTTTCGCATGCGCGGCCTGAAACAGGAATGTCGGCCGGATGCCGCGGGTGCGCAACCCTTCATAGACCACGTGGCGCAGCATCGCGAGCAGCGGCGTGATGCCGACACCGCCGGCGAGCAGCACCGCGGGCCGCTTCTCGCGCGCATCGATCGTGAAGCCGCCGGCCGGTGCGCGCGCTTCGACGATGTCGCCGACATGGATGGTGTCGTGCAGATGTTGCGATACGACACCGTCGCGCTTCACGCTGATGCGGTACATGCCGTCCGACGGCGCGACCGACAGCGTGTAGGTGCGGATCACTGGCTTGTCGATGCCGGGCAGCGAGAGACGGATCGGCAAATGCTGTCCCGCCTGGTGCGGAAGCAGCCCCGCGCCGTCGTCCGGCTGCAAATGAAACGACCGGATCGATCGGCTCTCGTCGACGATCCTGGCGACCTTGAACGGCCGCCACTGCGTCGCGCGCCCGGCCGCGCGGATCCGCTCGGCGGTCTGTGTCCAGTCACCGGTCATCAGCGAATTCGGCGACCAGCCTTCGGCCCGGAACGCCCAGCGCAGCGGCAGCGCGCCGCGTCTGCGCACCACACGGCGGGCACGGAAACTCCAGAGCCGCTCGGCGCCCTGAAACGCCGCGATCTCCGGCGAGTCCAGCATCACCTCGGCATCGCCGCTCAGCTGCAGCAGGTCGCCGGTCTCGAAATCCACAAACACCAGCCCGGCCTTGCCGTTGACGAGGATGTTGCCGAGCGTGTTGAAGAACAGATTGCCGGCGAAATCGGGGATCGTCAGCGTGCCGTCGTCGGCAACGCGGACGAAGCCCGCCCTGCCGCCGCGATGCGAGACGTCGACCTGGCGACGGTCCTCACGCTCGGCATAGGACGCCACGAAGAACGTGTCGGCCGCCTTGATCGTGTCGCGCGCGGCCTGATCGAGCGTCGTGCTCGCCTCGATCTCTCCCGCAAAAGGTTCATCCGGCTCGCGCGCGAAGGCGAAATCGCGGAGCTGGATATACTGCGCGCAATTGCCAAAGCTCTGATCGAGCTCGAAGCTGAGTGCCTTGCCTGATGCTGCACACAGCAGCCCGTTCGCCCGGTTGCGGCGCCGCGTGTGCAATTCGATCCCCAAGAGTCCGATCGCATCGCCCGCGCGCATCCCTTCGCTGACGGGATCGCTGCGGTCGGGCCGCGCATCGATCTCGAGGCTGCGCGGCGTCGGCGAGGAGATGAAGCCGGGTTTGCCGGCCAGCAGCGAGGCCCAGGCGTCACCGCTTTGGTCGACGCTGCCGACGACGATGAAGGGAATCTGCGCGAAGAAATCGCGATGCTGGTCGGGCATGAAGTCGCGCACCGCGCGCTGGCCGACGGCCTCCATCTTCTCGACGACGCCGACCTGCTGCTGGATCGCCTTTTCGCCGGCGTGCCAGGTCGCGAGCTTGCTCTTGGTTCGTCTGTCGCTCATCGTATCGCCCTCCCCTTCGGGGTTGGACGGGCGCGCCTGACGGCACGCCCGGTCAGCAGGTCACGCAGCCGCCAGACCGACGCGAGTCCTGGCGAAGGCCACGAAGCCCGGCAGCGCCTCGATCCGGCGCAGCCACGCGGTGACGCGCGCATAGGCGGAGAGATCGACATTGCCTTCGGGCGCGCTCGACAGATAGCTGTAGAGCGCGACGTCTGCGATCGTCGGCGCCACGCCGACCAGCCAGTCGCGACCGGCGAGATGGGCTTCGAGCCGCTTCAGCAGAACATGCGCACGCGCGATCACGTCGTCCGGATTGTGCTTGGCGCCGAACACGGTGATGAGGCGTGCCGCAGCGGGCCCGAACGCGAGATCGCCGGCAGCAACCGACAGCCAGCGCTGGACCGCGGCAGCGCCCTTTGCATCCTGCGGCAGCCAGTCGGTGCGGCCGAGCTTGGTCGCGAGATAGACCAGGATCGCGTTGGAGTCGGAAATGATGGTGCCGTCATCGTCCAGCACCGGTACCTGGCCGAACGGGTTGAGCGCGAGAAATTCCGGCCGCTTCTGCGCGGCGGACTTGAGATCGACGTCGACCAGCTCGTGCGGAATTCCGAGCAGGGACAAAAACAGGCGCGCGCGATGCGCGTGGCCGGAGAGAGCGAAGTGGTAGAGCTTCATGTGCCGTTCCTGATGTGGTGGACGGGTCCATTCCCGACCGCCAGCTCAAGGTGGCCCATTGCAGCGGTTATTATAATTGCCGTCGATGGCACTTCATTATTGCGTATGATGCAATAAATACGTCATGGCCGGGCTTGTCCTGGCCATCCACGTCTTTTCTGCAGCAAAGCAAGACGTGGATGCCCGGCACGAGGCCGGGCATGACGACGAAATTCGGGGCAGCCCCTCAGATCTCGACGATCACGTAATTGTCCTCGATGTGCACCGGGAACGTCTCGGCGACATACGGCCCCTTCTGCAACTCGGCGCCGCTCTCGACCGCGATAGGATAGGAGCGGATCCTGAACCGCTTGGGATCGAACCAGGACTGCCCGTTGCGGATGTCGAATTCCCAGCCGTGCCATGGACAGCGCAGCATCTCGCCGACGCGGTCGCGCTGATAGATGCCGGGCTCCGGCGAGGTCAGGCGCGCGACGCAGGCCGCCTTCTCCAGCGGCGCGCCTTCGTGCGGGCAGCGATTGAGCAGCGCGAAGAACTCGCCATTGACGTGGAACACGACGATGTCGCGGCCCTCGAGGCCGAACACCTTGTTGCCGCCGGCCGGAATCTCACTGGTGCGCGCGACGATGTGACGGGCCATGATCAGAACTTGTAAACCGCGCGGGCATTGCTGTTGAAGATCTTGCGACGCTCGGCGTCCGTCAGCGGTGTCTTGAAGGCGTAGCGCGCGTCGTCATAGTCCCAGTGCGGATAGTCCGACGAGAACAACAGCCGGTCGATGCCGACCCATTCGATCAGCTGGCGCAGGTGCCTGGCTTCATCAGGCTCGTCGATCGGCTGGGTCGTGAACCAGAAATGCTGCTTCACATATTCGCTCGGCCTGCGCTTCAAATGCGGCACCTCGCTGCGGAAGCGCTCAAAGTGCTGATCCATCCGCCACATCGTCGCGGGGATCCAGCCGAAGCCACCCTCGATGAACACGATCTTCAGTTTCGGGAAGCGCTCGGGAACACCCTCCAGCACCAGGCTGGTGAGATTCGAGGCCACCGTGTGCGCGTTGGACTGATGCTCCTCGCAATAATAGGACGGCCAACCGCCGCCGGTCGGCGCATGCCCGCCATAGCCGCCGACATGGATGCCGAGCGGCAGATCGAGCTCTTGCGCGCGTTCATAGATCGGCCAGTAGCGGCGGCGGCCGAGCGGCTCGTTGGCACGCGGCGAGACGTTGATCTGGATGTATTCGCCTGATTTGGCGCAGCGCTCGATCTCGGCGAGGCCGAGGTCGGAGCCGTCCTGCCCGACCAGGATCGAGGCCTTCAGGCGCGGATCGCGATGCGCCCAGAACGCCAGTTGCCAGTCGTTGATGGCGCGCTGGATCGCGGCGCCGAATTCCAGATTCTGCTGCGAGAAGATGAAGAGGTCGAGCACCTGCAGGATGCCGAACTCGACGTCGAACGGATCGAGATGCTGCTTGCGCATGAAATCGAGATCGGAGCCCGGCACGCCGCCGGTCGGCGGCCAGGCATCGCGCCGCGCGATCAGCGGCGAGGAACGCGGATACGGCGTGGTGCCGATATAGGGCGTGCGCAGATGGCTGCCATATTCCTTCAGATGCTGCTGCCAGCGTTTTGGCAGGAACTCGTTGAGGTCGCTGTGCGCGTGAATGCTCGGATGGATGTCGCAATCGATGATTCTGAGCCGCGACGCCGCGGTCTTCTCCTGGTCGAGCATCGGGCGGTCGATGACGTCACTCATGCGATCCTCCTCAGTCAGGCGTCGAGCTTCAGACGCGGGAACGTTTCAATCGGATTGTCCTCGCACATCCGCTTGACGATGCTGTCAGGCAGATATCGCGGAACCGGATCGTCGCCGTCGAACTGCCAGTGCGGATAGTCTGATGCGAACAGGAACATCTTGTCGGAGCCGATCTGGTCGATGATGTCGGCGACGCCGGTTGCATCCAGCGGCGCGTCGAACGGCTGCATGGTGACGCGGAAATGGTCGCGGATGATCGCGGCCGGCTCGCGCTCTACCCACGGCACCTCGACGCGCACGCCGCGCCAGGTCTTGTTGGCGCGCCACATGAAGGCCGGTAGCCAGCTGACGCCCGACTCCATCAGCACGACGGTCAATCCGGGATACTTCCCGAACACGCCCTCATAGATCAGACTCAACGTCTGTGCCTGGAATGCCTGCGCCTCGGCGAGATAATATTCATAGCGGTAGGACGGCCAGCCGATCGAGCTCGGCGCGCCCCGGTAGGCACTGCCGGCGTGGATCGCGACCGGCAGCTTGTATTTCTCGGCGGCCTGATAGATCGGCCAGTAATGCCGCCGGCCGAGCAGCGTCTCGCCCTGCGAGGGCACCAGCACCGAGACGAAGCGATTGTCGCCGGCCCTGCGCTCGATCTCCTCGACCGCGAGATCCGGCGCCTGGATCGGCACTACGATCGAGGCGCGCAGCCGTTTGTCCCTGGCAAGCCACTCGGCCGCGATCCAGTCGTTGATCGCCTTGCAGAAGTCCGCTGCCATGTAGGAATCGAACACCGCCTGCGCGCCATAGACGACATTGCAGATCGCGTGGCTGGCGCCGAGCTGGTCGAATGCGCCGCGCTGCACCATGGCAAGATCGCTGCCGGGCTTGCTGCCGTCCGCCGGCCGCCAGTCGGCGCGGCCGGACAGCGGCATCGACGGCGGATAGGAATTGAGGTCGAGCCCGTCGATGGCGCGGCTGACGACCTGTTCCTTCCAGTGATCGCTCAGATAGGGCAGCAGCGTGGTGCGCGTTCCCCCCACCGCGGGATGGATGTCGCAGTCGATGCGCGTGGCCGCCATGGCGTTCCCCGGATTGATCTTCTTGTCGTCGTTGTTGGCGGCATCGCTGCCACGGACCGGACTGTGACGCCGATGACGCGATCGTGCAAGCGGGTCCACGCGGGGCCGCCCTGCCCTGTGCGCATCCGCGTCTCACGCGAAGTTGCGGGATCGCGTGTGAATGGCGTCACCTGTTCAGGCCGCGAGACGTGCTAGCGATTCCGCGCCGCGGAAAGCGCAGATACAAGCGCAGATACAGGAGACGGGAATGAGACTTGGAATGAGGCCTGGCCGATTGACGATCCTCGCATGTTCATTGTCGCTGGCCGCGTCGGCCGCATGGGCTGGGCCTGCGACCACCTCCGGTTCGGTCGCGCTGGCGCTCGCCGGCGTGGTGGCGCCCTACGCGCCGTTGCCGGCCAAGGAGAAGAAGGCGGTCGCCGCGTTCTTCAATGGCGACAGCAATGTCCCCGTCACCAGGAAGATCACCGTCACCGCCGACAAGGTCGTCTGCCGCGCCAGCAATGTCGACATCACCTCGCGCTCCTGCGCGCTGACCTTCGGCGGCAACACCCGTACCGTGACGGGACGCGAGGCCAACGCGATCTTCGCCACCGAAGCGCTGGCCGGCGTGCCGCCCGACGGCGCCGCCGGTACGATCTACGAGGCGCTGTCGAAACTATCCTGCACGCTCGATCCGAAAGTGATCAAGGACAAGGCCGGCGGCGGCGCCGACTGCAGCTTCGAGCCGGGAAACTAGCCCTGCTCAGACTCCCTGCACGACGACGCCCAGCCTCGCCGCCACGCGACGCGCGGTCTCCTCCCGCTGCGCCGTGATCGCGCGCACGGCTTGCCGGGCCTGTTGAAGGATCGCGGGCGGCGCCGTCTCCGGCGTGCCGCTGTCGAACAGCGGCTCCGGTGCATAGGCCATATAGAGCTGGATCGATCGCGCGGCATCGTCGCCGCGCAACTCGGCGGCCAGCCGCAACGCTCCGTCGATGCCTGAGGTCACGCCGGCGGCAAAGATGTAGCTGCCGTCGATCACCACGCGCTCATTCACGGGAACAGCGCCGAAGAACGGCAACAGATGCAGCGAGGCCCAATGCGTCGTCGCCCTGCGTCCCTTCAACAGGCCGGCTGCTCCGCACAGCAGGGCACCGGTACAGACCGAGAAGATGCGGCATCCGCCCGCCGCCTGCCGGCTGATCCAGCCGAGCACCTCCGCGTCCTCCATCAGGGCTTCCTGACCGAACCCGCCGGGCACATGCAACACATCGAGCGGCGGCGCATCGGCCAGCGTCGCGTCCGGTGTCAGCCGCAATCCCTTGATGTCGCGGACCGGCTCGGCGGTCTTGCCGTAGATGCGGCAGGTCGAATTCGGAATCCGCGACAGCACCTCGAACGGCCCGGTCAAATCGATTTGATCGACGCCTTCGAACAGCAGCGAACCGATCCGCAGATGAACATCGTGAGCAATCATCGAACTTTCCTCGAACTTTCCTTGCACTATGGACAAAGCGAATCTAGCGCGGCAGGTTTCGGCGATGACGCCAACCAGCCCACGTTTTTCGCCAAACCGCCGCTCAATCGAAGTGCTGGCCTATCCGGCGGTGCAGCTGCTCGACGTCACCGGACCGTTGCAGGTGTTCGCGTCCGCCAATGCGCTGGCGACCAAGGCTGGCAACGCCGAGCCATATGACGTCCGCGTCGTTGCAAAGGATGGCCCGAACGTCGAGTCATCCGCCGGCGTCGGGCTCGCGGTGCATCCGCTGCCCGCGATCGACACCGCGGTCGACACGCTGGTGATTCCGGGCGGCGACGGCGTCAACGCCGCGGCGGCCGATGCCGTCCTGGTGGACTGGGTGCGCGAACGCGCCGGACAGGCGCGCCGCACCGCATCGGTCTGCACCGGCGCGTTCCTGCTCGCCGCATCGGGCGTGCTCGATGGCCGACGTGCCGCGACCCATTGGGGATTTTGCGCAGAGCTCGCCGAGCGCTTTCCCGATGTCCACGTCGAGCCCGATCCGATCTTCGTGCGCGACGGTTCGTTCTGGACGTCGGCCGGCGTCACCTCCGGCATCGATCTGGCGCTGGCGCTGGTGGAGGAGGATCTCGGCCGCACCGCGGCGCTTGCCGTCGCCCGCTATCTCGTGGTGTTTTTCAAGCGGCCGGGCGGACAGGCGCAATTCAGCGAAATCCTGTCACTGCAGGCAACCGACGACAGGTTCAGCGTGCTGCACGACTGGATCAGCAACCATCTGGCCGGCGACCTCTCGCTGTCGACGCTGGCGAAACAGGCCGGCATGAGCGAGCGCAGCTTCAGCCGCCATTACGCTGAAGCGACCGGCTTGACGCCGGCGCGCGCGATCGAGCGGCTCCGCGTCGAGGGCGCGCGGCATCTGCTCTCGGAAACGCGCCTGCCGATCAAACGCATCTCACAGCGCTGCGGCTTCGGGTCCGAGGAGACGATGCGCCGCAGCTTCCTGCGCCTGCTATCGACCACGCCGCAGGACTACCGCGCCAGATTTGCGGGCTAGAATGCGCTTCGATCCGCAGCCAGCGTGCAGTAAAAACCCTGGAGCGCGATCGCCTCAACCGTTCCAGGCATATTCCTGCAACGCCGCCTCAAGCGGTGGATTGGTGACGCTGCCGGTGTAGTTGGTGATGGTCGACGCCGCCACGATGGTGATCACCTCGAGCACGAGGTCCTTGTAGAACCCGGCCGCCAGGAATCGTTCGATCTCCTCATCGTCGAGCCGCCCGCGCTTCTCGATCAGCGACCGCGCCAGCGTCGAGAGCGCGCCGAGCGTCTTGTCGGCGGGCGAGCGGCCGGCACGTATCGCATCGACATCGGCCGGATCGAGGCCGGCCTGCAAGCCGAGCGCGGAATGCAGCGCGACCGCCCAGGCGCAGCGATTGGTCACCGCGTCGGTGAGCAGCACGGTCTGGATCTGCTGCTCGGTGAAGCTGCCGCCGTGAACCTTGTCGAAGATGCCGATGAAGCTCTGGATCAGCACGGGCGACGTCGCCATCGTCGCCGCAAGGTTCGGGATCATGCCAAAGCGCGCCTCGACCTCGCGCAGGACAGGCTTCGAGGCTTCGGGGGCAGACTCGAGCGTATGGACAGGAAAACGCGCCATCGGGGAATGCCTTTCGTGGTGTTGATTGAACCCGAAGCCTCCAGACGCAGCTGTTGCGGTCCACGCGCGGGCAACCGGATTCGATGGAGGCTGTCTAGCCGCGCCCGAACGCGCGCGTTCGCCAAACTCCCCACATTCCGCGCCATCGGCGGCAGCGGCGACATTCTGCTACGTCGCGCAGGCTCCACTAACCGCCGGCGCGGTCCTTCACCCGCCGCGTCACGATCCCGAGCAGGCGGCCGAGCGTGCCGCCGGCGGGGCCCTTCTTGCGCGCCAGCGCGAGCGGCGCAACGAGGCCCGTGGCGCGGTCAAGGCGAAGATACGACACGCCGGCGGTCTCGAGCCGCGCCATCGATTCCGGCACGATCGAAATGCCGAGCCCCGCCGCGACGAGGCTCAGCGTCGACACCATCCGCGTCGCCTCCTGCGCCACCTTCGGGCTGAAGCCCCCGGCGCGGCAGGCGGCGATGATGCTGTCATAGAGGCCGGGCCCGGTCGGACGGCGGTAGAGGATCAGCGGCTCGTCGGCGAGCGAGGCCAGCGAAATCCGCCGGCGGGTGTCCTTGCGGGCGCGCGGATGATGGTCCGGCAGTGCGACCACCATCTCCTCGTCGAGCAGATGCGTGATCGTGAGGTTCTCCAGCCGCTCGCTTGGCGCACGCACGAATGCGGCATCGAGCCGATCGGCCTCGACGGCTGCGATCAGTTCACCGGTCGAGGCCTCCTCGAGCGACAGCGTGATCGCCGGCGCGCGCTCGCGCATTTCGCGCATCACCCCGGTGACGAAGGGATGGAAGGCGGCCGAAGAGGTGAAGCCGATGGCCAGCTGGCCTTCCTGGCCGCGGCTCGCGCGGCGCGCGGCCTCGACGGCGAGGTCGGCGTCGCGCAGGATCGCGCGCGCCTTGCCGACGAAGGCACGGCCGGCGGCGGTCAGCTCGACCCCGCGCGGCTGCCGGCGAAACAATGGCGCGCCGATCGCGGTTTCCAGCGCGCGGATCTGCTGGCTCAGCGGCGGCTGCTGGATGCCGAGTCGCGCGGCGGCGCGAGTGATATGGCCTTCCTCGGCGACCGCGACGGCATAGCGGAGATGGCGCAGTTCGATCATGGGCAGGCAGTCCATATGCAATGGATATGCAAATTCCCGCATCCATATATTGGATATTTGGCATGCGGCCAACTAGAGTCGGCTCAAAGAACAATCGAACCGGAGCCGCCCCGCCAATGGACGCCATCCCCGCCGCGCAAACCACCAAGCATGTCGCACCTGATGTCGGCGAGTTGTTCACGGGCTTCTTCATCCTCGGACTGACCGGCTTCGGCGGCGTGCTGCCGCTGGCGCGCCACATGATGGTGGAGAAGCGCGGCTGGCTCACCGGCGCGGAGTTCACCGACCTGCTCGGGCTGTGCCAGTTCCTGCCCGGCGGCAACATCATCAACATGTCGGTCGCGGTCGGGCTGAAGTTTCGCGGCATTCCCGGCGCATTCGCGGCGATCCTCGGCCTGATCGCGGTGCCGACCGCGGTCGTGATCGGCCTAGGTGTGATCTATGGCCGCTTCGCCGACGACCCGGTCGTCCGCCATCTGTTCGGCGGTCTCGCCGCCGCGGCAGCCGGGCTGCTGATTTCCACCGCGATCAAGATCGCCTGGCCGCTGCGGCGCGATGTGCTCGGCCTGTTCATCGGCGCGCTCTGCGTGCTGGCGATCGCCGTGTTCCGCTTGCCGCTGCTGCCGACCCTGCTGACGCTGGCGCCGCTCAGCATTGTCCTCAGGTCGCGGCAGGCGTCATGAGCGCAACCCTCGTCACGCTCGCGCTGATCTTCGCCGAGCTCTCGCTGCTCGCCTTTGGCGGCGGCAACACCATCCTGCCGGAGATGCAGCGTCAGGTGGTCGACGTCCATCACTGGATGACGGCGCAGGAATTCGGCGCGCTGTTCGCGCTGGCGCAGGCAGCACCCGGGCCGAACATGATGGTGGTGCCGCTGGTCGGCTGGCATGTCGCGGGCTTCTCCGGCGTGCTGGTGACGTCGCTCGCCAAGTTTGGGCCGTCGTCGCTGGTGACGGGCTTCGCGCTGCGGCTCTGGGAACGCTTCAAGGACCGGCCCTGGCGCCGCACCGTGCAGGCCGGGCTGGTTCCGGTCACCGCCGGGCTCGTCACCGCCAGCGCCATCGTCATCACCCACGCATCGGCCTCGAGCTGGGGCACGATCCTGATCGCGGCAATGGTCGCGATCGCTACCACCACGACCCGCATCCATCCGCTTGTCGCGCTCGCCGCCGGCGCGGTGCTCGGCCTGTCCGGCATTGGACAGCCCTGACGCCCGCGCCGTTTACGGCGATGGCGCATCGTTCCACGCGGCCGAGTGCGCGCTTTCGCCGCAATGGATGCGACGTCGCCAGCGGCTATGTTGATGGTGCCATGATCGACACGCTCCGCATCGACACCCGTATCGCGCGCCGCGAATTGCGCGCCGGACGTTTGCACGCAGGCAATTAGCCGGCCGGCGATCGCACGCCGTCCGGATTCCTCGACGCCATCAAATCATTTCAGTCCGTCGCGTCGCGAGATATCCGCGCGCCGGCGCTCGTGCGCCTCCGATCAACCACAAAGATCAACCGACATGACCCGAACCATTCAGAGCAGCTTTACCGCCCCGGCATTGCCGCCGATCGTGATCACCGCGAGCGAGGCGCATCGCCTCAGCGCGCTGGCCGATTCCAGCATGGCGGTGTTTCCCCGCGTCGCCCAGTTCCTTGCACGCGAGACGGACCGCGCCCAGCTGGTCGCCGACGATGCCGATCTGCATGACGTGGTCCGCATGGGCTCGCTTGTCCGCTACCGCGACGACGAAACCGGCGACGTCAGGGAGGTCGTGCTCGTCTACCCGCACGAAGCCGACATCGCGCTGCGACGCATCTCGGTGCTGACGCCGGTCGGTGCCGCGCTGATCGGATTGTCGGTCGGCCAGACGATCGATTTTCAGACGCCGAGCCAGCAGACGCGTTCGGTGACAGTTTTGGCCGTGACGCATCAGGGCTAGCGGTCGCTTCGCGTTGGTGACTAACTTCTCGTAAGGGAGCCACTGGCGGAAGGGCTCCCTCCCCCCTTGCGGGGGAGGGCTGGGGAGAGGGGTGCCACACGGCACGCTCTCTCCATTCAGTAGAGCACACACGACACGTAGCCGAGATTGCGCGCTGAATTCATTTCGATCATCTCGCCCGGAGCCACCCCTCTCCCCACCCTCTCCCGCAAGGGGAGAGGGTGCCTGACCGGCGTGCTCACCTCACATGCGCTATCGGAGTGCTGAGCGTGTAGCTCACGCCGCCTGATGACACTGTCCCATCTCGATCCCGTGCCGGCGCCCGCGCGCGATGCCTTCGGCGATCGCCTTCACGACGATCTCGGCATCTTCAGGAGAGAGATGGTCGAGCGGCTGCCAGGCGCGCAGGATGTCACGTGCGCGATCGAGGTCGCCGTAGATTGCAAGGAGAGGAAGCGATTTGCTCGGCATGTCCGTTGCTCCCAACCGCAGCCGGGCGAGTCTATCTCATCTGGACAGGTCGAGCCATGCGTCCGGCCACCGCGATTGCGCGCATTGCAGATCGCCGGTGCATGGCGAGGGCGTTCCTGCCCCCGCCATCAACGCCTTCGGTCACTCCGCGCCGGAGCCGCCCTGCACGATCTTCTCGTTCAGCTTCTGATCGACGGTCTCGACCGTGCGGTCGATCTCGGTGCTCGGCGTGCCGAGCTGGTGCGAAATCAGCTTCACCAGCAGGTCGACGCGCTCGATGAACGGCGCGCCGGCGGCAACCGCGCGGGCCGCCGATGACGGCTTGAGCAGGCTTTCGGCGGCCTTGGCGTATTTCGCGAACGGCACCTGGTCCGCGGGATCGGCGCCGAGCTTGCGCGCGATGGCGTCGACATGATCATAGATCGCCTGCGAGCGCTTGAGGTCGCCATGCACGGCGTCGCGGATCGACTGCGGCTCCGTCGGCGTGATGCAGCGATAATTGCCGGTCAGCAGCATCGACCACTTGGCCAGCGGTACGAACAGCGAATCGAACACCTTCAGCTTCACCGGAACGTCCTGGCCGTCGAGCGTCACGGCGTCGATGTCGGCTTCGAGCTCGCGCAGCACCTTGTTGTGCTTGTCGTCGGCGAAGGCGGAGGCCTTGAAGTTGGTCGGCAAGCCGACATGCAGCACATTGGCCTTCTCCTCCGGGGGACGGAAGGCCTGCGGATCGGGCGAGCACAGCGTGACGAGGCCCGGCTCGAAGCGCTCCCACACCTGCGCGTTGGTGTAGGCCTCCTCGAGGTCCATGCCGGCGAGCGCGGGAATCCGTTTCAGATACGGCAGCGGCGGCATGTTCATGATCGACAGGCAGGGCAACTTCGCCGCCGCGATCTTGATCATCAGCACGCGAACCGTGTGGTTGGTGTATTGCGGCTCCTGCATCGCAAGGCCGACCATGTCGTAGCGCGAGACGTCGACATCGGCGGGCGTGACGGCGTCGAGCTTGCCCGGCAGATCGCGCGAGAAGATCGAGCGGTGCTCCTTCTCGTCGCGCAGCTTGATCCGCACCTCGGTGCCTTCGCGGTTGATCAGGTCGGCGGTGTTCTTCCGGCACACCAGGGAGACGTTGTGACCCGCCATCAGCAGCTTGGTCCCCAGCAGGGAGCCGTAGGAAGCTCCCAAAATCAGAATGTTGCGCGCCATGCTCTCTCCAATAGCCCTCCTCACGAAAGGCTTGCTCTCCAAAATCCTGTCCGAAGCTGCTGCCGAACCGATGCCCGGTCGATATTGGCCGTCCCGCACCCACGGGCCGACGGTCGCCAAATCACCAGACGATCAGGACTGTCTGGTGTATGGTATGCCACCGTCTATCGCAGATCGACAAGCGGCTGCCAAGGGGATTATCTCGCGTGCGGATTTTCGTTCCGCGATCAGGAAGGGCCTTCGAGCTTGCAAGTCGCCGCCGACCCGACGGATCGGGCTGAAGAAATCCTCGTCTCAGCTTCCCGGCTGTTTGCCCGCCACTCCTATGCCAACGTGACGATGGAGCAGGTCGCAGCATCGGTGCAGGCCGTGCCGGGCGCGCTGTACCACTATTTCCGCGACAAGGAAGATCTCATCTTCCACTGCTATCTGCGCGGCCTTGCGATCTACCGCCACGAAATCGAGGCGGCCGCCGAGCCCGGCATCGACGGGCTCGAGATCGTCAGACGCTTCGTGCGCGGCAGGCTGAGGCCCGAAGGCCAGCGCATGATCCTGTTCAGCGATATCGATGCGCTGGCCGCGCCCTACAGCAGCGAGGTCCATGCCAGGCGCTGGCAGAACGCCGCGCTGCTCGCGGACATCCTCGATCGGGGCGTGGCGGACGGCTCGATCGCCTGCGACGAGCCACAGCTCACGGCGGTGGCGCTGATCTCCATCCTGGACTGGGTTCCGTTCTGGCTGTCCGAACGCGACTACTACACGCGGCAACAGGCGATCGATGCCATCGACGACATCATCACGCATGGCGTCTATCGACGCGAGATCGCGCTTCCCAAAATGCCCGAGGCGCTCAGCCTCGCCCCGTTCCTCGAGGCTCGCGCAGCGTTGAACAAGCGGGCCGCCAAATTCGACCGGATGCTGTCGATTGCCTCGGACAGCTTCAACCGACGCGGCGCCTCGGGCACGTCGCTCGAGAGCATCGCCGTGGATGCGGGCATGACCCGCGCCGGCATCTACTATCATTTCAGTGAAAAGGAGAGCCTGCTGCTGGCCTGCCTGCGACGCGGGCTCGCCGGCGAGGTCAGCATTCGCGAGCATCTGCAAGAGCACAGCCTTGGGGCATTCGATCATATCGTGCAGCGAATCCGCCTGCTGTTGATGCTGCACGACACGCCCTGCGGCCCAAAGGCGACCTACCACAACATCAACTATCTCAACGACGCCGACCGGAAAGCCTATGTCGGAGACGTGCTGGCGACGATCCGGCAAGACCAGAACAGCTATCAGCGCTGGATCGAGGAGGGCCGTTTCCGCCGCATCGATACCTATTTCGCAGAGCGCATTCTCACCGGAATGGGCCACTGGTATCCGATCTGGTTCAAGACCAGGCGTGACTGGTCTCCAGCCGAGATCGCCGATCATTTCGCGCGGCTCTTCCTCGCGGGCCTCAAGCCGCGCCGACATCCGGGCTAGATCCGCCACGGTAGCGATCCAGCTTTCTCCTTCCCGTGAAAGGGGGAAGGTCGGGATGGGGGTCAGCCGCAGGCTATGATGTATGCGGAGAGAGCCGATCCCCACCCGCTTCGCTCTGACGAGCGAAGCGACCTCCCCTTTTCAAGGGGAGATTTTGAGGCAGGCCCGTTACGACGTCAGTTCCAAAGGTGAACCGGCGCGAGGGCGACTGCAGCTTCATCCAAAAGTTTACCTGCAATTCAAAACAGCGCCCGATTCCGGCGATATATGGCCTATAACATCATGATACCTTCTGCTAAAACTTGACGCAGTATTCAAAGCGAAAGTTGCGAAGGTTCGGCGATTGGGGTTATGAGACGGCCTCGATCGCTAAAGATCAAGAAACACGAGCAAGGGAGAACGCAGGATGCATAGGCTGATCGTTGCCGCCGCGGCAGCGCTGACGGTGTTGGGAGGCGCGGCGTCCGCGCAGGAATCCATCAAGATCGGCTATATCGATCCGCTCTCCGGCGGCGGCGCCAGCGTTGGCGAAGGCGGCCTGAAGACGTTTCAGTATCTCGCCGACGAGTTGAACGCCAAGGGCGGCATCCTCGGCCACAAGGTCGAGATCGTCCCGCTCGACAACAAGACCAATCCGCAGGAAAGCCTGGTGCAGGCGCAGAAGGCGGTCGACGCCGGCGTCCACTACATCACCCAGGGCAACGGCTCGTCGGTCGGCGCGGCGCTGGAAGATTTCGTCACCAAGCACAATTCGCGCAACCCCGGCAAGGAAGTGCTCTACTTCAACTACGCCGCGGTCGATCCGGCGATGACCAACGAGAAGTGCAGCTACTGGCATTTCCGCTGGGATGCGAACTCGGACATCAAGATGGAAGCGCTGACCAACTACATGAAGGGCCAGCCGTCCATCAAGAAGGTCTATCTGATCAACATGGACTATTCGTTCGGCCAGTCGGTGCGATCAACGGCGCGCAAGATGCTGGGCGAAAAGCGGCCGGATATCCAGGTCGTCGGCGACGAACTGCACCCGATGCTCAAGGTCACCGACTTCTCGCCCTACATCGCCAAGATCAAGGCGTCCGGCGCCGACACTGTCGTGACCGGCAACTGGGGCCAGGACTTCGCGCTGCTGCTGAAGGCGGCGGCTGACGCCGGCCTCAAGGTCAACTGGTACACCTACTATGCCGGCGGCGCCGGCGGACCGACCGCGATCAAGCAGGCCGGCCTCGAGGGCCAGGTGTTCCAGATCAGCGAAGGCGTCCCGAACTCCGGCAACAAGGCGGCGATGGATTTCGAGAAGGACTTCCGCGCCAAGACCGGCATTTCCGTGTGGTATCCGCGCGCGGTCAACGAGATGCGGATGTTCAAGGCGGCCGCCGAGAAGGCCAATTCGATCGATCCGGTGAAGGTCGCGGCCGCGCTCGAAGGCATGAAGTTCGAAGTGTTCGACGGCGGCGAGGGCTTCATCCGCAAGGACGACCACCAGTTCTTCCAGCCGATCTACATCTCCTCGTTCGGCTCGCTGGCCGACAAGACCAAGGAGCCGTTCGACGAGGAAAACACCGGCTGGGGCTGGCGCATCGTGTCCAAGATCGACACCGCGCAGACGATGCTTCCGACCACCTGCAACATGAAGCGGCCCTGATCGGCCACTTCGGTCATTCCGGGGCCGCTCGCGCTGGCGAGCGAACCCGGAATTTCGAGATTCCGGGTTCGATGCTTCGCATCGCCCGGAATGACGGGTAAGTTCCTTTCGTTCGACAGGTCTTTGATCACGTGAACCGTTCCAGTCTCAAGCGAGTGCGCCGTGGCTGAGCTGATCGTCATCTCGACGCTCAACGGCGTCCTGTTCGGCATGCTGCTGTTCCTGTTGTCCAGCGGGCTCACCGTCATCTTCAGCATGATGGGCGTGCTGAACTTCGCGCATGCCAGCTTCTACATGCTCGGCGCGTTTTTCGGCTTTCAGCTCACCCGCTGGATCGGATTCTGGCCTGCCCTGGTGCTGGCGCCGCTGCTGGTCGGCGCGGTCGGCATGGCGGTCGAGCGCTACGGCCTGCGCAACACCCACAAGCACGGCCATGTCGCCGAACTGCTGCTGACCTTCGGACTGGCGTTCGCGATCGAAGAGATCGTCTCGATGATCTGGGGCAAGAGCCCGGTCGACTACCGCGTCCCGGCGGCGCTCGACTTCCCCGCCTTCACCGTGTTCTCCACCAACTACCCGGCCTACAAGATCTTCATGCTGGTGATCTCGGTCGTGATCTTCATCGCACTGCTGGTCACCTTGAAGAAGACGCGCGTCGGCCTGATCGTGCAGGCCGCGCTGACCCATCCGAGCATGGTCGGCCATCTCGGCCACAATGTCGGACGCGTGTTCATGCTGGTGTTCGGCGTCGGCAGCGCGCTCGCGGGCCTCGCCGGCGTCATCGCCGGTCCCTCGCTGGTGACGCAATCCGACATGGCCGCGCTGCTCGGTCCGATCCTGTTCGTCGTCATCGTGTTCGGCGGGCTCGGCTCGCTGCCCGGCGCCTTCATCGCATCGCTCCTGATCGGCCTGATCCAGACCTTTGCAGTCGCGCTGAACGGGTCGCTCGCCAGCGTATTCGGCCCGCTCGATCCGAGCCTCGGTCCCTCGCCGCTCACCGACATCTGGAACGTCACGATCGCGCAGATCGCGCCGATCCTGCCTTACGTGCTGCTGGTGCTGGTCCTGATCTTCCGCCCCATGGGCCTGTTGGGGACGCGCGAGTCATGACCAACGCTTCCACGCCCTCCATCGCTGCGGCCAAGCAGGAGCCCGGCAGCGCCCTGAGCTTCTATGCCGTCTGGCTGCTCGCAGCCATAGCGCTCGTCGTGCTGCCGCTGGTGTTCGGCGCCGGCGGCTCGCTGACCTCGTTCTGCCTGATCGGCATCGCGATCATCTTTGCGCTGTCCTACAACATCCTGCTCGGCCAGACCGGGCTGCTGTCGTTCGGACACGCCGTGCAGTACGGCCTTGGCGGCTTCCTCGCCGTGCACGTCATGAATGCGGTCGCCAGCCACAACTGGCCGATCCCGCTGCCGGTGATCCCGCTGGTCGGCGGCATCGGCGGCATGGCGTTCGCCCTCCTCGTCGGCTGGGTGATGACCAAGCGCGCCGGCACCGTGTTCGCGATGATCTCGCTCGGCATCGGCGAACTGGTCGCCTCGTCGTCGCTGATCCTGCGCAGCGTGTTCGGCGGCGAGTCCGGCATCACCACCGACCGCACCTCGCTGATGCCGATGTTCGGCTGGACCTTCGGGCCGCAGATCCAGGTCTATTATCTGATCGCGTTCTGGGTGATGGTGTCGGCGATCGCGATGTATGCACTGACCCGCACGCCGCTCGGGCGGATCTGCAACGCGGTGCGCGACAATCCGGAGCGCGTCGAGTTCATCGGCTACGATCCGCATGTGGTGCGCTATCTCGCCTACATGTTCGCCGGCTTCTTTGCCGGCATCGCCGGCGGGCTGACCGCGATCAACTTCGAGATCGCCAACTCGGCCTATCTCGGCGCAACGCAATCGGGGCTCGTGCTGTTCTCCGCGTTCATCGGCGGCACCGCCTATTTCTTCGGTCCGATCCTCGGCGCCATCCTGGTGACCTATCTGCAGCTCGGGCTGACCAGCGTCACCTCGGTCTGGCAGCTCTATTTCGGCATCATCTTCATCGGCATCGTGATGTTCGCGCCCGGCGGCATCGCCGGCATCCTGATGAAGCACCGTCCGCTGATCCGCGCCGGGACCCTCAGCACCGTGATCCCGTCCTATCTGGTCGCGGCGATCCCGACGCTGGCGCTGGCGCTCGGCGTCATCCTGACCATCGAGACCGTTGCGCGCTTCTCGGGCGGCGAGCCGATCAATCTGCTCGGCATCCCGTTCGTCGCGACGGCGCCGACGACCTGGGCGACCGCGGCGGTTCTGCTCGTCGGCGGCTTCCTGGTCGCACGCATCACCTGGCGGCGCGTCGCGGAAGCCTGGGACCGCGCCGCGACGGTGGCCCGTGACCGGGGGTATCTCGCATGACCGCTGCCATTCAAGTCAACGCCGTCGAGAAGAGCTTTGGCAATGTCCAGATCATCCGCGATCTCAATCTCAGCGTCGCCAAGGGCGAGCGTCACGCCATCATCGGCCCCAACGGCGCCGGCAAGTCGACGACGTTCAACCTGATCTCTGGCCACATCAAGCCGACCTCGGGCGAGATCCGCCTCAACGGCGAGGTGACCTCGGGCTTGCGGCCCTTCGAGATCAACCGGCGCGGGCTGTCGCGCTCGTTCCAGGTCACCAACGTGTTCGCCCGCATGACGGTGTGGGAGAACGTCCGCTGCGCCGTGCTGTGGGCGACCGGCCACCGCTACGCGTTCTGGAAGAACGTCGACAATCTGCCCGAGGTGAAGCAGCGCACCGCGCAGATCCTCGACGACATCCATCTCAGCCACCGCCGCGACGTGCCGGCGGGCCTTCTGACCTATGCCGAGCAGCGCGAGCTCGAGATCGGCATCACGATCGCCGGCGGCGCCAGCGTCATCATGCTGGACGAACCGACCGCGGGCATGAGCCACGCCGAGACCGAGCGCGCCGTCGCCTTGATCCGCCGCCTCACCGAGGGGCGCACGCTCGTCATCGTCGAGCACGACATGAGCGTGGTGTTCGGCCTCGCCGACCGCATCTCGGTGCTGGTCTACGGCCACATCATCGCCTCCGGCACGCCGGAGGAGATCCGCGGCAACCCGAAGGTCAAGGAAGCCTATCTCGGCGAGGAGATCGACTGATGCTCGAGGTCAGGAATCTTCACGCCTATTACGGCAAGAGCCACATCCTGCAGGGCGTCGATCTCGACATCGCGGCCGGCGAGGTGGTCAGCCTGCTCGGCCGCAACGGCGTCGGCCGCTCCACCACGGTCAAGGCGATCATGGGCGAGGTGCCGCCGCAGGGCACCATCCGCTTCAAGGGCCAGGACATCGCCGGCCTGCCGAGCCACAAGATCGCCCGCCTGGGGCTCGGCTATGTGCCCGAGCATCGCGACATCTTCCCGGGGCTGACGGTTCGCCAGAACCTGATCCTCGGCATCAAGGACCCGCGCCGCCCCGGCAAGTGGCGGCTGCAGGAGATGCTCGACATGTTCCCGAACCTCGCCGCGCGCGCCGACACGCCGGCGGGCGTGCTGTCGGGCGGCGAGAAGCAGATGCTGACCACCTGCCGCACGCTGCTCGGCGACCCCGAATTGATGATGATCGACGAGCCGACCGAAGGCCTGGCGCCGCTGATCGTGCAGCAGGTCGGCGAATTGATCGCACGGATCGCCAAGGCCGGCGTCGCCATCCTCTTGGTCGAGCAGAAGCTGTCGATCGCGATGAAGATCTCGAACCGGGTCTACATCATGGGCCACGGCCGCGTCGTGTTCGAAGGCACCCCCGACCAGCTCAAGTCGAATGCCGCCGTCCGCGAGGAATGGCTCGAGGTTTGAGGCGGGACACCGGCGGATCGACAAAGCAATCGAACGTCGGCCTAGCAGCGCCATCGGTCAGTTCGCGAACACGACCCAGACCAGCACGACCAAGAGACTGTGGAAGCAGATTATCGAAGCCAGGAATAGCCAGTCGTCTCTGGTCATGAGGCCGAAAACCGCGGCCGAAGCGCGGCGACAGCGACACGCGAGTTGGGAGAAGAGTCTCGACCGCATGGGACTGCCCTAGCGGAGTGCGCTCCGCCAGGTCTTGCTAGTCTGTGCCAGCTACTTGAGAGCTCGTGTCAGCCCATCACCGATCGCCATTCGAACTGCGATAGGCCCTTGGCGTTAGGCCGGTCCAACGGACGAACGCATGTGTGAAGGAAGAGACCTCGCTGTAGCCCAATAGCCACGCGATTTTGGAAATCGGCAGCTCCTCGTCTTCGAGGTAATGGCGGGCAAGGGCAATTCGAAACGCCTTGAGAACGTCTGAAAAGTCCGCCCCCTCCGACGACAACGCTCGAGCGAGCGTCCTGCGGCTCATGCCAAGACGACGCGCGACCGCCTCGGCATTGGCTTTGCCGTGCGGAAGCAGCTGGGCGATATGGCCTTCGACGCGAGAGCGCACGCTGCTTCGTCTCGATGCCCGGTTACGAAGCGCTTCGTCGGCATATTGGAGCAACATCCTGTTGAGATGCAGATCAGCACCCACGACAGGCAATGCGCCGATCCGGGACGGAAACAAGAGCTCGTCCCTGTCCGCTGCAAATTCGATCTCGCATCCGAGAAGGGATCGCACATCCAACGGCGTTTCTCGTCTGGCGTGCTTCAACTTGATTTGCTTCGGGACCAGCCTGCCGTCAGTCAGTGCGCGGCAAATACGGATCAGCGTAACCAGCCAGAATTCCGCATGGTGACGATCCGACGACCGATCGATGTTGACATATTCGAACCCGATGGCGAAGCAGCGATCCAGCGAGCTCCGCAACCGCACACCCTCGTTGTTAATCGCGCAGTAGCGTCCGCCGATTCGCAAGGCGTCAACGAGATGCTCCGATGAAGCCATGACGTAGTACAGAAGCCCGATCTCGCCCAGCTCGAAGCCTTGAGCCAGATGGAGTCCGAAGCAGTCGTCCTGCAATTCCCTTGCGGCGAGTTCGAGCAGCCTGACCTGCGCTCGCGCATCGATGCGGAGCTTGCGGTCCTCGACGTCGTCGATTGCCAGGCCCGCAGCTGACACGATCGGGGCCGGATCAACCTGCGCCTCGCGCAGCCGGGCACATGTGAGACGCGCGATTCCCCCGGCAGAGCTCGGTATTGACGGCAAGGCGCTTGCAAGGCGTATGGCGGTTTTCATTCGGCACCGAACTGTGTTCGTGGCGCAGCGTCGGGAGCTTCCGGGATCGGATTTTGACCTATGTCAAATGAGCCCATCCGGTCTGACACCATCTCGCAATTTAATGACCCGGGATCGCAAGACGCAACGGACGCAAATCGTCTAGCCGATTGCTTCGCGGCCACTCCATTGCTGCCTTGAAACGACGGCAGTCGGCTTCCAATTGGGCCCGCGCGGGGGCGAACTCGTCATGGGCTTGGTCAAGCATGCAAATTCGCTGGGACAGGCGATTGGCGCCGAAGCGAACGGCCATATGAGCTAGGTCGTGGTTGAAGAAACACGTGCCCAGCATAGCGGCATTCATCGTTCAGTTCATTACACGATCATTGAAGGCGAGGCTGCGGGCACCTGGCGTTACTCGTTTTCCGTCCGCGATCGCAACTTCTCGGGAACGGTTCAGGCGGTCCTGGGATTGCTCGCGGCACGCCGCGTAAGGATGAAGATCGATCGGGTGTTAAGGCAAAACGCGTCAATTGATGATCAACGCTCGCAGCGGCCGGAGAAGGAGGTCGAGACGGCCCCTCCGCTCGACCCACCGGCCGATCCCAAGGACTAGTGCGGCTGTGTAGCCGCTCTAGCCCGGCCGGAGCAACGCCACGACATCGCCCGCGCGCAGTGTCTGGCCGGGCTTCACAGGCACCGACGCGATGCGGCCCGCGGCGGGCGCGTGCACCGAAATCTCCATCTTCATGGATTCGATGATGGCCAGCACGTCGCCGGCCGCGACCTTGGCGCCCTCCTCGACCAGGACTTTCCAGATGTTGCCGGGCACTTCGGAGAAGGCGCCGATCTGGCCGTCGGGAATTCCCGTCGCCGTGACACCCGCATCGATCGACTCCACCGGCGTCTCGTCGAGCTTCATCTCGCGCCAGCGCTGGCGCTCGGCGTCGAACGCGGACTGCTGCGTCGCCTTGAACGCGGCGATCGACGGCCGCGCCTCGGCCAGCGACTTGGCGTAGTCGGCGTAGGAGAATTCGCCCTCTTCGATCCGGATGTCGTATTGCCCGTGCGGGAACGCGGCGCGCGCGTCGAGCAGTTCATCGGCGTCGACCGGGAAGAAGCGGATCTTGTCGAAGAACCGCAGCAACCAGGGATGATTGGGCTCGAACACCCGCGTGGTGCGCCAGGTGTTCCAGACCTGGATGGTGCGGCCGAACAGCTGGTAGCCGCCCGGCCCCTCCATGCCGTAGATGCACATATAGGCGCCGCCGATCCCGACCGCGTTCTCCGGCGTCCAGGTCCGCGCCGGATTGTACTTCGTGGTCACCAGCCGATGCCGCGGGTCGAGCGGCGTCGCCACTGGCGCGCCGAGATAGACGTCGCCGAGGCCGAGTACGAAATAGTCCGCGTCGAACACGATGCGGCGGACATCATCCTCGCTCGCAAGCCCGTTGATGCGCCGGATGAACTCGACATTCGATGGACACCATGGCGCGTCCGCGCGCACCAGCTCCTGATATTTGCGCATCGCGAGCTCGGCCTGCGGATCGCGCCACGACAGCGGCAGATGCACGGTGCGGCTCGGCACCCGCATGGCGTCAACCGGCGGCAATTCGCGCTCGATCCGGCGCAGCACGTCGAGCAATTTTCCGCGCGACAACGCGGTGCCGTCATAATGGATCTGCAGCGAGCGGATGCCGGGCGTCAGATCAATCAGGCTGGCGAGCTTCGCCTCTTCCAGCGCCTGCGCCAGCACGTGCACGCGCAGCCGCAGCGCGATGTCGAGCTCCATCGGGCCGTATTCGACCAGCAGATTGTCGTCGCCGGCGCGCCGGTACACCACCGGGATCGGGCCGTCATCGTTACGTCCGACAACTGCCGAGCCGAGCTCGGGCGCGCGCAGCACCGTGGGGCCGGCCACCGGATCGTCGCGTTTCACCGGCACGAAGCGGACGGTATCGCCGGGCCGGAGCTGACCGACCTTCCAGAGCTCGTCGCGGGCGACAACGGCCGGACAGACGAAGCCGCCGAGGCTCGGTCCGTCGGGGCCGAGGATGATCGGCATGTCGCCGGTGAAGTCGATCGAGCCGACCGCGTAGGCGTTGTCGTGGATGTTCGACGGATGCAGCCCGGCCTCGCCGCCATCGGCGCGGGCCCAGCGCGGCTTCGGCCCGATCAGCCGCACGCCGGTGCGCGCGCTGTTGAAATGCACCTCATAGCTTGCCGCGAACAGCGTTTCGATATCCTCGTCGAGGAAGAAGTCCGGCGCGCCGTGCGGGCCGTAGACCACGCCGATCTGCCACGCCGATGTGAGCTGCGGCCGCTCGTCCTCCGTGGCGCGCCGCGGCGCCGCAAGGCCCGATGGCTCGGCGCCGATATGCAAGACGTCGCCGGCCTTCAGCGAACCCGTCGCATGGCCGCCGAAGGCGCCGAGCGCAAATACGGCCCGCGACCCAAGAATTTCGGGCACGTCGATGCCGCCGCGCACGGCGAGATAGCTGCGCTGACCGGGACCCTTGATGCTGCCGATCGCGAGCGTCTGGCCGGCGCGCACGGCGAGCGGTTCGTCATACGCGACATCCGTGCCGTCGAGCGATGACCTCATCCGCGCGCCCGAGAGCGCGACGATCGCATCGGCGTTGAAGCGCAAGGTCGGTCCGTTGACCGTCAGTTCCAGTGCGGTCGTTACTTCCGGATTGCCGACCACGCGATTGGCGAGGCGAAACGACCGTTCGTCCATCGGGCCGCTCGGCGGCACGCCGACATGCCAGAGATGCAGCCGGCCGGGCAATTCCTGCACCCCGCTCTGCGCCCCCGGCGCGACCACCTCGATGGTGCGCGGGCGATAGGCGAACGCGCCGAGCACACTCGTTGCCACCTGGCCGCCGCGGAACACGTCGGATGCTGCAATCGCGCGCAGATAGTCCAGATTGGTCTCGATGCCGGCTACGACCGTATCGTCCAGCGCCTGTGAAAGCCGCGCGATCGCGGCCTCGCGCGTCTCGGCTGAGACGATGATCTTGGCCAGCATCGGATCGTAGAACGGCGACACCTCGGTACCGGTCTCGATCCAGCCGTCGATCCGCGCATCCGGCGAAAAGCTGACCTGCGTCAGGCGGCCCGCGCTCGGGCGAAAGCCGGTGCCCGGATTCTCGGCATAGAGCCGGACCTCGATCGCAGCTCCCTTTGGCGCGAGCGCGCCCGCCTGGCCGAGCACGTCGTCACCGGCCGCCTGCCGGATCATCCATTCGACGAGGTCGACGCCGGTGACCTGCTCGGTGACGGGATGCTCGACCTGCAGACGGGTGTTGACCTCGAGGAAATAGAAATCGTCGCGCTCGACGTCGTAGATGAACTCGACCGTGCCGGCGGACTCGTACGAGACCGCCTTGCCCAGCGAGACCGCGGCCGCGTGCAGTCGCCGGCGGATGTCGGCGGACAGCCCCGGCGCGGGCGTCTCCTCAAAGACCTTCTGGTTGCGCCGCTGCAGCGAGCAATCGCGTTCGCCGAGCGCGACCACGTCGCCCTTGCCATTGCCGAAGATCTGCACCTCGATATGGCGGGCACGGGCGACGAACCGCTCGAGATAGACCCGGGCGTCGCCAAAGCTTGCCCGCGCGGTGCGCTGCACCGATTCGAAGCGCTCGCGCAGCGTCGCCATGTCGTGGCACAGCTGCATGCCGATGCCGCCGCCGCCCGCCGTGCTCTTCAGCATCACCGGAAAGCCGATCGCTTCCGCCTGTTGCACCGCCTCGTCGATGGTCTCGAGCAGGCCTGAGCCCGGCAGCAGCGGCACGCCGCTGCGCTCGGCGATCTCACGCGCGCGGTGCTTGAGGCCGAAAGCGTCGAGATGCTCAGGCCGCGGCCCGATGAATTTGATGCCGTGCCCGGCGAGCCGCTCGGCGAAGCGGCGGTTCTCCGACAGGAAGCCGTAGCCGGGATGCACCGCCTGCGCGCCGGTGGCAAGGCACGCCGCCATGATCGCATCGACATTGAGATAGCTCTCCGCGGCGGGCGCAGGACCGATCCGCACCGCCTCGTCGGCGTCGAGCACCGGCCGGGTGAAGCGGTCGGCGTCGGAATAAACCGCGACCGAGCCAATGCCCATGCGGCGCAATGTTCTGCCGATCCGCCCGGCGATCTCGCCGCGGTTGGCAATCAGGACCTTGCTGAACATGCCTCACGCCTCCGGCTCGAAGATCGTGACCTGAACCGGCGTCGGGAAGAACCCGTTGCAGGGATTGTTGATCTGCGGGCAGTTCGAGATCAGGCACAGCACGTCCATCTCGGCCACCAGCTCGATGGCGTCGCCCGGCTTGGAGACGCCGTCGACCACGGTGAAATTGCCGGCGGGATCGATCGGCACGTTCATGAAGAAGTTGAGATTCGGCACGATGTCGCGCTTCGACATGCCGTATTTCGCGGCTTCGATCACGAAATTCTCGCGGCAGGCGTGCTGGTAGCGGGTCTGGTGCCCGAACCGCACGGTGTTGCTCTCGCAGGAGCACGCGCCCGCCGAGGTGTCGTGCAGGCCGCAACTGTCCGCTGTCACGCGCAGCATCACGCGGCCTTCGTTGGACATGATCCTGGTGCCGAGCCCGACATAGGCCGAGCCTTGCGCGCGCAGCGTGTCCTGGCCGCTGTAGCGCTCGCCGAAATCACCGGCGCAATAGAACAGCGTGTCGACCGCCTGCTGGCCATGGCTATCGGTGATCCGCAGCGTCTGCCCCTTGCGGATGATCGCCGACCACGGCTTGCGCGCGGGAATTTCGACATCGAGAACGATGCGGCCGCCGGTGCGAACAGATTGAACGGTCATCGCACGGCTCCTTCCAGGGTTTCGCCGAGATACAGCGCATTGTTCTGATAGGCGCGGACCGCTTCCGCGGTCGCGGTCCGGCACAGATCGTCGGCCGCGGGCGCGGCCGCGCGATAGCGCACGATCTCCACGCCCGCCTGCGGATAGGCTTTGGCGGGATCGAGCGGATGCGGGCAGTTCGACAGCGCGATCAGAAGCTCCATCTCCGCGCGCAGATCGACGAAATCGTCCTGCTGCCGCCGCTGCTCCGACCAGATGAACTTGCCGTCGGCGTCGGTCGCGACCGGCGCGAAGAAGCTGACACAGGGATGGACGTCGCGGCGATCAAGGCCAAGCTTGGCCGCGGCGAGAATGAAATTGTCGCGTGTGTTGCGGAAATTGCCGTCGCCGTATTTGGCCAGGTTGGTCGCCGCGGTCGAGCCGCCGACCACGGCATCATGCGCGGCGCTGCTGTCCTCGGTGATGCCGAGCAGCGCGCGCCCCATGTCGGACAGCAGCACCCGTCCCTTCTGCAGCCGCGCCGCCCACTGCACCTTGATGGTGTCGGCGTGGTTGAGCCGCTCGGTGGTGTCGGCGCTGTTCCAGGCGAGCAGGCTGACGGTCGACGCCCCCGACGTGTTGACGATGCGCAGGGTGTCGCCGCGATTCAGCCGCGTGGTCCAGTACCAGCCGGACGGGATCGTTTCACGGTGAATGACCGCGTCGTCATCGATCGGCGCGGCGTCGCGCGCAGTCGGCGCCGGCAGTGCTCGCGGCGCGTGCTCCTGTCCCGCCGCCTTCAACTCGTTATACCGCCGGGTATGCGCCGCGATCTCGGCCTTCTGTTCCTCTGAGAGGATCATGGTTGCTCCTTCAAGACGAGAGCGCCGGGCCGTCCCGGCTGATGCTCCTTGCCTGACCGGGTCGTCCCGGTCGGAGCTGGTTGAGTGATGGACCGCGGCTCCGCGCTGCGGCGCGGAAAGATCTCGAGGTCGCGCGACACGGTGGCGCCGTAGCGGTCGCGCTCCTCGGGCCGGTTGCGCTGCCGCTCCAGCGCGATCACGCGCGTCGCGAGTCCGAAGGCCTCGCTGAGGTCATGCGTCACCATCACGACGGTGAGATGGGTCTCGTTCCAGAGCCGCTTCATCAGAAGGTGAATGTCGGCACGAATACCCGGATCGAGCGCGCCGAACGGCTCGTCGAGCAGCAGGATCTTCGGGCCGCGCATGATCGCCTGCGCCAGCGCGAGCCGCTGCTGCATGCCGCCCGACAAAGCGGACGGATATTTGCCCTCCTGGCCGGCGAGCCCGACCTCGGCGAGCAGCTTCATCGCTTCCTCGGCGGCGGCGCGCCGCGCGGCACCGAACAGCCGGCCGGTGACTTTGGCGTCGCGCAGTTCGCGGCCGAGCATGACGTTCTGCAGCACTGTGAGATGCGGAAAAACCGAGTAGCGCTGGAACACCACGCCGCGGTCGGCGTCCGGCTCGCCGGGCAACGGCTTGCCGTCGACCTGGATCTGCCCGCGGGTCGGCTGCTCCTCGCCGAGCAGCATGCGCAGCAGCGTGGTCTTGCCGCAGCCGGACGGGCCGACCAGCGCAATGAAGGCGCGCGGCTCGACCTCCATCGTGATGCGCTCGACCACGATGTGGTCGCCATATTCCTTCCACACGTCGTCGAAACGGATCGCGCTCATTCCGCCCTCACCGAGGCAAACCAGGGAAACAGTTTCCGCTGCATGACACGCAGGCCGACATCGATCAGGAAGGCCAGCAGCGTAATCCAGGCGACGTAGGGGATGATGACGTCCATCGCGAGATAGCGCCGGACCAGGAAGATCCGGTAGCCGAGCCCGGAATCGGAGGCGATCGCCTCGGCCGCGATCAGGAACAGCCACGCCGGCCCGAGCTGCAGGCGCAGCACGTCGATCAGCCGCGGCAGGGTTTGCGGCATCGCGACCCGCAGCGCGATCTGCCAGGTCGAGGCGCCGAGCGTCTGCGCCTTGACGATCTGCTCGCGCGGCAGCTCCTGCACCTTCATGGCGAGATCGCGGATCATGCAGGGCAGCGTGCCGATCACGATCAGCGCGATCTTGGAATTCTCCCCAAGCCCCATCACGATGAACAGGATCGGCAACAGCGCCAGCGGCGGCACCATCGACGTGACGGACACGAACGGCCCGAGCAGCGCGTTGGCGCCCGGCAACAGCCCGATCACGATGCCGAGCACCAGCGCCGCCACCGTCGAGATCGCCAGCGCCGAGCCCAGCCGCCCGAGGCTGGCGACGGTGTCGGAGGCCATCAGATAGCTGCCGGTGCGCGGATCGACCTCAAAGGCCATCTGCTTGACGGCCTGCACCATGCTCGGCAGCGCCGGCAGCAGCTTGTCGTTGGGGTTCTGCGCGAGCCGCGCGCTGGAGCCGGCGAAGTAGGCGATTGCGACCAACAGGAACGGCAGCGCGAGCAGATAGAACCGCGTCTGCCGTCCCGGCCGTATGTTCACAAGTCGCATGGTCGGCTCCTGCCTGATGCGGCACTACATGGTCACAGCTTGCCCTTGGCGGCTTCGTCCATGTAGGTCGGGTCGAAGCGCAGCTTGACGTTCGCGTTGTCGCCCAGCACCGACTTGTCGGCGAGCTCGATGCCGACGGCGTCGGCCGACTTCGCCCCCTTGCCGAGCAGGTCCTTCTCGAACAAGAACTTGCGCACGCGATCCATGGTCACGCCGACGGTCTGGCTGCGCGTGAAGGCTTCGGCGTCGGTCGCCTTGTCGAACAGTTTTGTGGTCGAGAGCTGGCTGTCGAAGCCGGCGAGGTCGGTGCCGGAGGCCTTGGCCATCGCCTCCTTGGCGGCCTTCGCCGCGGCATCGTTCGCCGTCATCTTGGAGAGCGTCTCGTACCAGATGCCGACCAGCGCCTTGGCGAAATCCGGATTGTCCTTGGCGACTGCGGTGTTCACCACCATCAGGTCCATGATCTCGCCGGGGATCTGCGAGGAATCGAACACCTTCTTCGCGTCGGGCGAGCCGAGGATTTCGGTTACGATCGGATTCCAGGTCACCACCGCGCTGACGTCAGGCGTCTTGTAGGCGGCCGCGATATCGGCGTCGGAGGTGTTGATGACCTTGACGTCCTTCTCGCTCATCTTGCTGGTCTCGAGCGCGCGCGCCAGCAGATAATGCGACACCGAGAACTCGACCAGGTTGACCGTCTGCCCCTTGATCGCAGCGAGATCGGCCTTGTTCTTCAGGATCACCGCGTCGTTGCCGTTGGAGAAATCGCCCATCACGACCGCTGTGGTGTCGACGCCGCCGGCGGCCGGAATCGACAACGCGTCCATGTTGGTGATGGTGACGGCGTCATAGCCGCCGGCGGTGTACTGGTTGATCGATTCGACGTAATCGTTGAACTGCTTGACCTCGATCGCGATGCCGTATTTGTCGGCCCATTTCTTGACGATGCCGGTGTCGGCCGCATAACCCCACGGCATCCACCCGACATAGATCGACCAGGCGACCTTGAAGCTTTTCTTCGGCGCGGCGTCGGCCGCAGGCGCAGCCGCAAGCACGACCGCGCAGCCGATGACAACAGAGCGAAGGAAGAAAACGAATTTGTTCATTGCCGATCCCTCTTGCGAAATTTCACAAAAAGGGACTGGCGAAAAGACCATCGCTCCGCCAATCCCTTGGCTGACGAGGTCTCCCGGGCTTTTATCCCGCCGTGCACCTGCGGGGATGTCTCCCCCGCAAGCGGCTGCTCTCGGACCAGCACCTTGCTTGGCAAGGTCGGAACCCTAGCGGCCAACTCAACGCCATTGATGCACGAGGCGTGCCAGCTGACCGGCAATTGAATCTCATGAGATTTTTCGGCGCGCATCGCGGCGCCGCGACGGTGCCTTGCTTAAAGATTGCGCAGGCCTGCTCAGAATTGGCTCTGTCCTTTCGCCACCGGCGTCAGCAGGATCGCACGATTGTTGGTGTCGAGGGGAGTTCGATGCGCAAGCTTCTGAGCGTTCTGTGCGCCGGCCTCTGGCGCGGACTGCACGGCCGGTTCGGCCTAGTGCCGAAGTCTGACGTGAAAGGCTGATCGCAAGATCGCAGAAAAAGAGCCCCGCTCTGCAGCGGGGCCCCTGTCCACGGATTCTATTTCCGATCGGAATTTTGCGCCGGCGTCTGCGGGCTCTGGCCTGAGCCTGACGACGGCGGATTGTTGTTCTGGTTGGGCTGGCTGGACTGCGTGTCCCGGCCGGCATCTGGCTGGTTGCCGCTGCCCTGACCGACGGTCGACTGGTTCTGCGGTGCAGCCTGGCCCGTCGTATTCTGCTGCGGAGCCTGCTGCTGAGCGGACGGCTGATTTCCGCTCTGGCCGGTTGTCGACTGGTTCTGCGGCGAGTTCGCCTGACCCGTGGTCTGCCCGGTCGTATTCTGCTGGGCAGGCTGCTGAGCGCCGGTCTGGCCGGTCGACTGGTTCTGCGGCGCGTTGGTCTGACCGGTCGTCTGTCCAGTCGTGTTCTGCTGGGTGCGGCTCTGGCCGACCGTCGACGACGCGCCCGCGCCCTGACCGATCCGATCCGACAGGCCGAGTGCGGTCACCGTGCGCGTGTCGACGCTGCCGCTCGTGGTGATGCCCTCTTGACGCTGGAAAGTGATCAGCGCCTCGCGAGTCCGCGATCCCCATACGCCGTCGGCCTCGCCGACCAGCAGGCCGCGGTCGATCAGCACCTGCTGCACCTCGCGGATCTGCTGCGGGTTCAGGTCCATCATCGCGACGCTACCGCCGCCACCGCCGCCGCCGCGATGGCTGAAGCGCGTCCGCGGTCCGACCGGGACCACGTCGACGACACGGCGCTCGCGATCGAGGAACACGACTTCATCCTCGACGACGAAGAAGCTGTCGTCACGATAATACGGGAACGCATCGATCAGCGCCGGGAAGGCGGCGACCGACACCGCGTTGAACCTCCGCGGCACCACCACGCCCGGATTGACCGCGAAGTTGATCGTGCTGACATTGACGCGCGGGGCGTTACGCGCCGACAGCACCGAGCGCTGGATCGTACTCTGCTGCTGCGCGGTCACGGTGCGCCCAGCCTCGGTCTGGACCGTGGCGTTCGACGGGGCCTGGGTCTGAGCGGACGTCCCGGCTTGTCCCTGCGCCTGACCGGTGGTCTGTCCGGCGTTCGTCCGGTTTTGCGTCGTGCCGGACTGCGGAGCGGCCGCGCCCGTGGTCTGGCCGGCTCGCGTATTCGGGGCTGCCGTCGTGCTCGGGCCGGTGGTCGTGTTCGCGCCCTTTGCCTGGCCCGTGGTCGTGCTCTGGCCGGTCGTCGTGTCCGCCTTGCCTTGAGTCTTGCCTTGAGCCTTGTCCTGAGCCGTCCCTTGGCCGGTCGTGGTGCCCTGGCTACGGTTCGCGCTGTTGGCGCGATTCTCCTGCTGCTGGCTTTGCCGCGTCGTGGCGCTGCCGCGTTCGCGTGATTCGGATCGGCCCATCTGCTCGCGCTGGTTTCGGCTCTGGCCGACGGTCTGCTCCTGCCTGCTCTGGCTGCGCTGACCCTGCTCGGCGCGGCCGCTCTCGCGGGCTTGGCCGGTGGTCTGGCCGCGCTCGGCCGCACCGCGGCCCATCTGACCTTCGGCCCGACCGCTCTCTCGTGCGCCACCTTGGCCGCGACCGACCGTCACGCCTTCGCTTCGCGACGCCCCGGGACTGCCATGCATTGCGCCGCCGGAGCTGCCGGCCGACGAGCCTGCGGAACGGCCGTGTTCGCCACCGCCACCGCCTGCGCCGACGCTTCCGCCGCCACCTACGCTGCCACCACCCATGCCGCCCCCGCCGCCGCCCTCGCGCATGCCCTGCGCCGATGCGAGACTGACGCCGGCCAACAGCACGGCCGTCGTCAGCAGAAATTTGCTCTTCATGATCTTGCTCTGCATTACCAATTCCTCCTGGAGCTTGGCGGCTACCCGGATTGCGAAGCCGACGCCAATGGCCGGCACGCTCCGCACTGCGGCCGCGTTCCAACAAAACCGGCGAGGATGCGGCACAGCCGTACGCGCTTCTCACCGGTGAACTGTGAGAAAACAGCGGCGCCACCCGCACCGTTCCTAGATGCCGGCCCGACACGACATTTCGCACCAAGGGAACTGCCGCGCGATCATCCTTCAGGAACCGATGGCCGCGCTTTTCCGTTTTGAAATGAAGCGTGGGTTCGCCGTCACGTCGATGTTCAGCGAGCTCGCGCGGATCATCATCCGCTGCGACCGGCGGAGGATCGGAACAGGTTCCGTTCGGCCTTGAACATTTGCTTCGCCGTCAACGGCAGCACCACTGTGCCCACTCGCCGCCAGGCTTGTTGCAGGCCCGGGTTCGTTGCAGGCGCGCCGCCATTCGCAACCAATGCCCCCCTGCTCCGTTGACCGGCTGGGCAATCATCATCGAGGAGGATCCCATGAGGACGACAGGCCTTGTTCTTGCAACCGTCGGTGCGCTTGGGGTGAGCGCCATCGCAGCCCCGGCGCCCGCCGAAGCACGGTGGGGACACGGCGGGTGGGGGTGGGGTCCCGCGCTCGCAGGCGGATTGATTGCCGGCGCAGTCGTCGGCGGCCTCGCCTCGTCAGCCTACGGCTATCCGGGCTATGCCTATGGTTACGGCTACCCCGGCTACGGCTACGGTTATGGCTATTCGCCCGCCTATTACGGCTACGGCGGCTATGCCTATGACGACGGCTATTACGCTGCGCCGTACCGTTGGGGCGGCGGCTACACCACGACATATTATAGCGGATACCGGCCGGCCTATTACGGCTACCGCTATCGTCACGTGGTGCGCCCGGCATACGCCTATTATCGCGGCGGCTACCCGCGCTGGCATCATCGCTGGCGTCATTGGTGAGATCGGCCAGACCGACGCCGCGCAGCCAGCCGGGTTGAGCGGCAGCGTTACCCGGCGACCCGCAGCGCGGTCACCGCGACGCAGGCGTTGCCTAACGGAATCAGCACCACCTGCGCGCCGTTCGGCAGCGCCATCGTCGCGAGCTCACCGAGCGCGCCGGTCTGTCCGTTGAGCTTCGCGAGCTCGGCGGCAACCGTCGAGCAATTCTCCGTCCGCGGCGTCACCCGCACCAGATTGCCTTCGCAGGACGATCCAACCGGCGCGGCAAACACGATGCCGGCGGCCTGCTGATTGGCGGCGGGGGTGGCTTGGCTGGGCTGGTTAGGTGCGAGCGCGACGAGCGACTGCACCGAATGCGAATTGCCGGCCTTGGCGTCCCACTGCGACTGCGCGGTGTAGTTGGAGTTCATCGCGAGGCCGCGGCCGAGCGTCCCGAACAGATTGGCGCAGGTCACGATGTTGCCCTGCCGCGCGTGCTCGTCGAACACCGTCGGCTGCTGGCCCGCCTGCTGCGGCAGAACGGATGCCGCGGCCGACGGCGGCGGCGTTTCCTGCGGACGCTGCTTGTGCGGCTGCGGCTTCGCGGCGGCGGCGGGCTTTTTGGCCGGCGCGGGCGTCGCCGGCTGCAGCGGCATCGGCTGCGACTGCGCCGGCTGCATCTGCTGGGCATAGCCCACGACGCCGGCTGCACTGAGCGCCGCCACGACGACCGCCGTGAAAATCAGGATGGGGGTCTTCAGTCGCATCGGCGTATTCATCCTCTCGTCCCGCACCTCGATGCGGCGCTCCGGATTCCGGATCGGCATGCAGCTTGTCGTCTCATTTCAGTTTCGCCAGCACGCCGGACAGTCCGTCCAGCGGCGCCTCCAGCACGATCGGCCCTTGCGGCAGCTGATAGGACACGCGGCACGGCGTCGCCGCGCGGATGTGCCGCCTCAGCACGTTGCCGATCGCGACCGTGGCGAAGCAGAAACTGGCATCGCAGCGATCGGTCTGCGCGACGATGCGGTCCGGACTGTCGCCCATCGCGAGCTCGATCTGCGCGCCGACCCCGGCGGCTGCAGGAATCCGCATCGCCATCAGCGGTTTGCCGTCGGCGGTCGCGATCAGCGACCAGTTGAAGGCGACCGCGCCCTGCGCGTTGACGATCGATTGCGTGACGTTGCAGACGCGGCGCTTCGATTTGAGACTCTCGTCGCAGATCAGGGTCCAGTTCTTGAACGGCTGGATCATCCGCCTGAACTCGCCGAGCGTCTCGCCCTCCGGTACCGCGACGTCCGACGGCTTCACGGCATAGCCGGTAGGCGGCGCGCCCTGCGCGGCGGCGCCCGCCGCCGCCCCGAGCCAGATCATCAAAGCCAGACACGCCGGCCGCCTCGTCGACGCCGGCGTCAATTAAGCGTCAGGCTCACGCCGGCGCTGACGCCCCAGTCGCCACCCGCGGTGGTCGCCGCGGCGTTGCTTCGCAGCCGGCCGTTCTCGCTGGTGTAGCCGATGCCGAAGGCGAGCGCGCCCTGGCTGCGCCAGAGGCCGCCGCCCGCCGACGCGCTGACCTTGCCGGGACGGTCGTCATAGCGCAGCGATGCCGCGGCCATGCCGATCGCCGCGGCACGCCAGGCGTCCTGCCGCACCTCGCCGATCCGGCCGTTGAGCTGCTCGAACGCGCTGTTGAGCTGGTTGACGTTGACCGCATCGGTGCCGGCAACGCCGGCCGCGACGTTGCTGATCGTCACCGGCGCGCCGTTGCCGCTGTTCAGCGTCAGCTTGTTGGTGGTGTTGCCGGAGCCGTCGGTGTCGTAGCGGATCGAGCTCGAGGCGAGCGCCTGGAGCTGGCTGACATTGACCGCGTCGGTCGCAGCCGAGCCGGCGGCGACGTTGGTGACGCGGCGTTCGGCGCCGGACGAGCCGACCGACACTTCGCCGGTCGCAACGCCCGCGACGGTCTTGCCGACGACCGGCGTATAGGCCGCGTCGCTCAGATTGGCCGTGGTGGTGGCGTTGGCGCCGAGTGCCAGCGAGTTGGCCGCCGTCGCCTTGGCGCCGGCGCCGATCGCGACCGAATTGTCGGCCGATGCGGCCGAGCCGTTGCCCATCGAGATCGCATTGGCGCCGCTCGCGACCGACTGCGGTCCGATCGCAACGCTCTCCGCGCCGGTCGCGATGGAATCCGCCGCGGTCGAATTGGCGTGGAAATACTTCACGCCGCCACCACCGGTCGAGATGTTGCTCACCGTGGTGTAGAGAGCGGCAAGCGAGGTGTTGGTGGCCCAGAGCTGCGAGCCGTTGATCGCGTCGGTCGAGGTCTGGGTGATCTGGCCCGCGGCCACGTTGGTGATGGTGCGCTCCGCACCGGCGCTGCCGACACTGACGGTCGAGGTCGGCGTCGTGCCGGCGAAGTTGTAGGTGGTGCCGCCGATCGAGGTGCTCGAAGTCGCGACCACAGTGGAGGTGGTCGAATTGGCCCCGAGCGCGACGTCGCCGGCCTGCGCCGTCGCCTTGGCGTTCGGACCGAGCGCGACGCTGGTCGGGTTGGTGGTCTGGGATCCGGCGCCGATCGACACCGACTGGACGCCGCTCGCCTGTGCGCTGGTTCCGAACGCGATCGAATCGGCAAAGTTGGACACCGAATTCTGGCCGATCGCGATGCCGCCGGGCGCGGTCTGCGCCACGGTTGCGCCGAAGCCCATGCCGATGCCGTTGTCGCCATTGACCACGGTCGCAGGGCCAACCGCGACCGAATTGTTGCCGACCGCGAGCGAGTCGGCGAGCGTCGAGTTGGCGTGGAAGTATTTCGTCGTCGTGGTCGCGAACGATGTCAGCGCGCCGGTCAGCTGGCGCACGGTGACGGCGTCGCTTTCCTGGGTGCCGTCGGCGACGTTGGTGATCTGCCGATAGCTCGTCGCATTGCCGACCGACACCGCGCCGAGCAGCGCGAGATCGGTGGTGTTGTAGGGGATGATAGTGCCGCCGATCGTGCCGGAAGCCGGCGCGAGCGCGCGGTTGGAAATCGACCCCGAGCCGAGCGCAACGCCATCCGCCACCGAGGCCTGGGTGTTGAAGCCGAGCGCCGTGGCATTCGCCGCCGTCGCCGACGCGGCAACGCCCGCCGCCATCGAGTTGACGCCAGTCGCGCCGTTGTTGTTGTAGTTGGCCTGCTGGGTGCCGCCGTCGTTGACGCCATAATAATGCGTCAGGCCGTTGCTGACGACGGTCGACAGGCTGTCGATCGCCGAGGTCGCGGCAAACAGCTGCGAGCCGTTGATCGCATCGGTCGAGCCGTTGCTGACCCGCCCCGCCGCGACATTGGTGATGGTGCGCTCATTGCCGACCGAGCCGACGCTGACCGTCGAGGTCGGGGTGGTGCCGGCGAAGCTGTAGGTATTGCCGCCGATGACGATGCTCGCGGTTTGAACCGCCGTGCCGGTCTGGCTGCCCGAGCCGAGCGCGATGTCGTTGGCGTTGGCGGCATTGGCGCCGTTGCCGATCGACACCGAGCCGCTGCCGGTCGCGGTCGACACCGGTCCGATCGCAACCGAATCGGTGCCCACCGCGGAGGAATCCGCCAGCGTCGAATTGGCGTGGAAATATTTGATGCCGCCGCCGGTGTTGATGTTGTTGACGGTGGTGGCGAGGCCGTCGACCGCCTGGTTGGTGGCCCAGAGCTGCGAGCCGTTGATCGCATCCGTCGAAGAGTTGCTGATCCGGCCCGCCGCGACATTGGTGATGGTGCGCTCGGCGCCGAGCGCACCGACGCTGACGGTCGAGGTCGCCGTCGTCCCCGCGAAGCTGTAGGTGGTGCCGTTGATCACCGTGTTCGGCGTGTTGACGGCGGCAGCGGTGACGCTGCCGGAGCCGAGCGCGACATCGCCGGAGCTTGCCGCCGCCGTGGCGCCGTTGCCCAGTGCGATATTGCCGGCAAGGCCGGCGGCCCCTGCAGTGGAGCCATTGCCGAGCGCCACGGAGCCCTGCCCGATCGCCTTGTTGTTGTTGCCGATCGCGACTGCGCCGTTGGCCTGGTTGGCGGCGGTGGCGGTGGCCGTGCCGTCACTATTGGCAATGTTGTTCGCGCCGCCGGTGAAGGCGCCGGTGCCGCTGGCATAGCTGGGATCGCCGATCGCCACGGCGCCGTTGCCGTAAGCGACGTTGCCGGCACCGATGGCGACAGCCTTGCCGCCGGTTGCGGTCGCGCTGGTACCGATGGCGACCGCGTCGGCGGAGTCCGCTTGCGCGCTTGTGCCCACCGCGATGGCGTTGGAGCCGCCCGCAAAGGAATTATTCCCCAGCGCGGTCGCGCCCCCCGACCCTCCGTTCAGCCCGCCGTCGGTTATGGCGTTAAAGCCCAGGGCGACGTCGTTCGTCGCAGTTGCGAATGCGCTCGCGCCGACGGCGGTTGCGCTGGTGGCCTGTGCCTTGGAGCCGATGCCGAGTGCGGTGCTAGCGATTCCGCGTGCGCTGGCACTGACGCCGGCAGCGAGAGAGTTGTCTCCTGCCGCGCTCGCTCCAGACCCGAATGAGGAGGCGTTTTGGCCGCTGGCAACGGCCGTGTTGCCAACCGCAGTGCTGGCGGCGGCGCTTGCACTTGAGGCGGTGCCGATCGCCAGCGAGCTTGTACCAGCGGCACTGGCCCCAACGCCGGTCGCGATCGAATTCACGCCACCGGAGTTCGCATTGTTGCCGAGCGCGACGCCGCCCGTCGCCGCAGTGGCGACGACCGCGCCCGATCCGATCGCGACCGAGCCCCCGGTACTCAGCGCCTGTGCCTGGTTGCCCAAAGCCACGGCGAAGGCTCCGGCCGCGTTGCTGGAGCTGCCTCCGGCGAATGAGTTGATCCCCGACGCGACCGCCTGCTTGCCAAGCGCAGTCGAGCTGTCTCCCGAGGCAACGGATGCCCAGCCTCCGGCCCATGCATAGTTAGCGCTGGCCAAGGAGCTGACGCCGACCGCGGTGGCGTTGCCTCCGGTGGCATTGGCGAAGGTACCCAAGGCACTGGTGCCGGCGCCGGTGGCGACGGCTTGAACGCCGAGCGCGACCGAATTGACGCCGCTCGAGACCGTGCCCTGGCCCAGCGCCATCGCGCCGCCGGTGCCCGTGGCCTTCGCGTTCAGGCCAAGGGCCACCGAGTATTGTGCTGACGCAACGGAGGAACGTCCGACCGCAATCGCGTCGACCTGGGATGCCGTTACGTCCGTGCCGATGCCGATGGCACTCGTAGCGAGCGCGCCGGTTCCGGCAGCCGTGCGCGAGCCGAGATAGAGAGAGTTTAGCTGTGAAGCGATCGACTGAAATCCGATCGCGATGGCGTTCTGGGCGCCTGCGCTCGTGCTGGTGCCCTGGGCAACGGCATCCAAGCCGGCCGCATTTGCTCCGCTTCCGATCGCGATGGCGCGCAGGCCGCTGGCCGACGAATTGGTGTCGATCGCGACGGAATCGGTGCCGGTTGCACTTCCACCGCCAAGGGCCACACTTCCGGCACTCGCAGCCGAGGCGGTTATCAGCGCGACTGCCAACGCACCAAGCGTCGTCGCGACGGTTGACCCGCCAACTCCCAAAGCCCCAAGTCCCAACCGATCGCGCTTCACGCCGAGCGCCCGATGCGCCAACCGCAGCACCGCCATCAGCCGCCGCCGCAGCGAACGGCTGTCCGTATCGCCCGTTGCGACCCAGCTCCGGACGAAGCCGGTGCGGCCCTGATGCTTCAGCGATCTTGTTGAGTTGTGTGCGACAGCCATGGTGCGCCCCTTTCGCGACATCTTGAAAAGACGCCGGAGGCGACGCGCCATGGACCGGGCCGACGCGCGGGCCCGCCGGCCGCACGCGCAAAAAAATAACGATGATCGTACACACGATCATCGTCCCGTCCTGGCCAACGATGTGTCGAATTCAACGAGCGCGATCTTGCCACCCAGCGCTCGCCCGACTGCCCCATCAATGTGCCCCGAGTCGTCATAAACGAAAATGATAGACACATATTTGACAACGTCACTCAGCAGGCCGTCCAAATAACGCGCAGATCGTCTCACAAGTTGAATGATTTGCTCGATTCACCGTGAGTTGTTTGCGCTCATCTCAACCGGTAGTTGATCGACGGCGCATGCGTTCGCGCATCTCGCGCGGGCTGACGCCGAATTCGCGGCGGAAGGCGCGGGTGAAATCGGACGCCAGCTTGAAGCCGTGGCGATAGGCGATCTCCTGCACCTGCCTGCCGGTGGACGAGACAAGTTCTGCATGTGCCGCGCGCAGCCGCTTGCGCAGGATGTAGCCGGCAACGCCGCCGACGCTCTCGAATGCACGGTAGAGGGCAGAACGCGAGATCCGCAATTGCTGCGCGATGCGGTCCGGCGTCAGGTCGAAGTCGGCGAGATGCGACTCTATATAAAGACGCGCACGCTCGAACAGCACCGACTCGATCGCGCCGCGCGCCTGCTCCAGCCGATCCGAGGAGAGCTGGATGCACGCGGCGATCATCTGCGCGGTCGCCCGCCCCGCCTGCCTCAACTCCTCCGAGGACATGAGGGTGATGCGCGTTTCGAGCCGGTCGAGGTAATCGGCCAGCAATTCGATCAGATTGCCTTCGAGTAGAATATTGCAGACACCGTCGAGCTGATCGGCCACATCAGCGAACGACTGGCGCGGCAAGCCCAGCACCAGGCCGTCATAGTCCGTGATGCTGCCGCGGAAATCCTGGTCGAGCGAGATCAGGAACATGGCGCCCGGCCCGGCGTGAATCCGCCGCTCTGCGGTCTCGAAGCGAGCTTCTCCGGAGCGCACCCGGTACAGCCACCAGATATCGACGGGCGTGCCATGCGACGGCTTGATGACACGGGCGAATGATTGCGCGGCGAATCGCCCCGACGTGAAGACGACATCGGCCATGTTGCAGGTCAGGTACTCCACCAGGAACCCGCGCGCAGGGCCATGACCTTCCGGTGGCGCAACGTCGACCAGCGAAGCCATCCGCGTTTTCCAGACCTCGAACTGCTCCGAGGGCGGATAGTATCGTGTCGAGAACAGCCGCGGCGGCGCGGCGGTTACATCCCTGATGTTTCGCGGCTCGCGCGGCAAGGGAACGTGTTCCAGGAGCTGCGCTGCGTGTGCCGGCGTCTTGTCGTCTGGTTGCATGTACTTTCGTGCCCCGTTGGCGCGAACGACGAACGTTGGCTCAACGGAAGCGCATTCCCAAGGTTGCGTCGCCGGCCGCTCACAGACAGGCGAATTTCGGGGAGGCTAAAGAGGCATTTCGGGATGCGGACACCGACGGCTTACGCCGGCCGCTCCCGATAGGGTTGACGCAGGTTCCTCTGGCAGTCGTGCTCGCACATGGCGTTCATCATTGTCGCGTCATTGCCGTGTCCGGCTCGGATGCTCCGTCACGAGCAGGCTCGACTGATCTAGAGAACAATCTGCGCGAGAACCAGAGGGGCGGCAACGCGCGGCGTGCAGAAATCCAAAATTGCGTTCATGCGATGCGATCGGGCAACGCATCATCGCGGAGTCTTCAGAAAATTTTCTCGATCTCCGCGGCTGGACGAAACGCATGTCGCTGCAACGGCGCGACCTAAGCACGGTAGATGACATATCGAGAATCCCGCGCATGATCGCATTGCGAACGCTCTTGCCCAATCATGCGGCAATCCACTGCGTGCGACGTGAATGCAATCCGTACGAATCGAACACGCGCGCGAGGCGTACATGCGCGCGCACGCTGCGCCATTCACATGTGAGCGTCGAGATGACGAAAGTCACAAGTGCCCGTCGAATTTTTCGGCGAGCACAGCGCGCTGAGCAAAGCGATGCGTCCCAGGCGGCTCGCGCCGTCCCGCGAGATCATGCCGAGCGCAACGCGAGAGAAAACCGTTCCGCTGTTGCTCAAGCCTGCACGCGTGCGGACTTCCTGTAATCAGCGGTTTCGGCGCGCAGCAGATCGCAGAATTGAAGTGCAAGGCGGCTTCGCGGCCGCTGCGAAGGAAGCAGCAACATGGTGGCGATCTCCAGCCGTGGCACGAACGGCTTGAGTACGATTCTGGAGCTTGCAAAGTCCCGGGCCACGATCGGGTCGACGATCGAAAAACCCAGTCCCTGTGCAACCAAGGCACAACGCTGCATGCTGTACTGGATCTCCGCGACCGTCTTGATCTCGACCTTGGCCTCATCGAGGATGCGTTCAAAACGGGATCGATGCGGTGCGCTCGGGGAAGCTGCGATCATGGGCTCTCCTCGCAGATCTTGCGCCGCGATCGATCGCTTCGAGCGCAACCGGTGCTGGCGGGGCAGGACGCAGACCGCCTCCGTTGTCATGAGGAGCTCGTCGTCGACCGCGGCAAACCCCGCCTGCGGCCGCGCCAGTCCGACGTCGCATTGTCCCGACGCCACCAGACTCCAGACCCGCTCGGGGCTGTGGACAGCCACGGATACGACGATGTCGGGATTCTTCCGCAGGAAGCTGCTGACGATCCGCGGCATCAACGAATAGGTGAACGCCGGAAGACATGCGATCCTGAGCGTCCCGCTGCCGCGCTCGCGAATGCCCCGCGCGGCGCGCGCCAGATACTCGAGGCCGGCCTGGTTTCTCTCGACCTCGCGCAGGAATATCTCGCCTTCCGGCGTCAGCGTGACGCCGCCTCGCCCGCGTTCGAACAACGCAAAACCGATCTCGCGCTCGAGACGTGCGATCGCGCGGCTGATGAAAGGCTGCCCCACCCGAAGGCTCAAGGCGGCCTTGGTGATTCCGTTGTGGCGCACGACCTCTCGAAACAGGTCGACATGTCTTGGATTGAGCGGCATGACCAATTTGCATATGAACTGGCGTTCCGGTCATTTGACGGCATGCCCATCGGGTGCGTCAATAGGGCATGCACCCGTCGAGCAACCATGCAAGCTTCGCCACCGACCTTATCCTGTTGACCAGGATCACCGGCCCGGAGTCTTCGCGCGCACGGCAGCTTCGCGAGGCGGCCATGTTGCGGCGGCTCGATCGTGGCACATCTGACCGGCCGAATACCGCATGCCTGGCGGCGGCACGGGACCAGGTCGACACCGCGGCCGCGTTCGCAATCGAGGCCGCGGGATCGGGAGACCTTCTCGGCGTTTCAGGGTTCGGCGCGATCGACCGGCACGAGAAGCGGGCTACGTTCGCCCCCATCTGGACCATCGGACGACTGAACGAGGCCGTGCTCGTCAGTCACGTTGCACATCTCATGACGCGGTATGCGTTCGAGGTGCTCGAGGTCGAGCGGGCCGAGTTGCATCTGGACTGGCGCCTGAGACGCATGCTTGATCTCTACGTCGACCTCGGCTTCCGCTGCGAAGGAAGGCTTCGCGCATATTTCGCAGCCGATGAAGATCCGTCCGCCGATGCTGCGGTCCTGAGCATGGTTCGCTCCGAATGGCCCTCCGTTGTGCGTCGACAGCGCGCGGTTCTCGCCGGCGAAACCTGGCGCTACCGGCTTCCGTCCGACCGCCCTCCATAGCGGCGGCAAAGCTCGGACAGAACGATGTCACGCGAATGCCGGCGTATGACTCGACGGTCAAGGCACCCACTCAGTGTCGTCGCGGGTGATGACATCGAGAGCTGTTTGGCAGGTTGAACGGAAACCACGAATTCGTCGTTGTGAAGCGTGGCTTGCCGAGCCGTAGCTCGCGGCCGCAGGCCCGCCTCCGCCCGTTGGGCTTCGGCGCGGCATCCTTCTCTCGCTGCGCGAGCGAAGGATGGTGGGTGCGACAGGGATCGAACCTGTGACCCCTACCATGTCAAGGTAGTGCTCTCCCGCTGAGCTACGCACCCAAAGCGAATTTGGATCGGGTCCCTATAACGGACAGCGGCGGGGCAGGCAAGGATACAAAGTGAAGGTTTTTTGGCGAATCAGGCCGCCAGCAACTTGTTCACTTCGCTAACCAATTCCCTGAGGTGCACGGGCTTGGCCAGCACCTTGGCGTTTTTCGGCGCCTCCGAATCGGAATTGAGGGCCACCGCGGCGAAGCCGGTGATGAACATGATCTTGATATCGGGATCGAGTTCCGAGGCCCGGCGCGCCAGCTCGATGCCGTCCATCTCGGGCATCACGATGTCGGTGAGCAGCATTTCGAACGGCTCCTCGCGCAGCCGCTGGTAGGCCGACATGCCGTTGTCGTGCGGCGAGACCTTGAAACCCGCGTTTTCGAGCGCCTTGACCAGGAAGCGGCGCATATCGGTGTCGTCTTCGGCGAGAAGTATTTTCGGCATGGCAGGAATCGTCGAATCCGGCTTGAGGAGCAGTCCGAACAGTTAGCCCGACAGACGGTAAATTTCGGGTGAAATTTGCGTCAAGCCAGCGGCAAATGCGCGCCACCCATTTGTGGACTGAACCGGACATCGAATCAACCAGGTGCCGCTTCCACTGCTTTTAAGACGCGTTCCAGCTGAAACCACGCTCTTTTCACTTGGCAGAATGATCGCGATTACCGACAATGTGTGCCCATAAATCTCCGCTTTTCCGGCACACTCAGTTGTTGCGGGGCGAGGCGGACGCAAGGGACGGCGCCAAGGGAATGACCGAATTTGCTGGCGAGTTGTCGCCCCCGTTCGAGATCGTTGAGCCGCAGGCCTGGCGCGCGCCGATCATCTTCAATTCCCCGCATTCGGGCTCGATCTATCCGGCCGAATTCCTCGAGGCGTCGCGAATCGATGTGGTGTCGCTGCGCCGCTCCGAAGATTCCTTCATGGACGAGCTGATCGCGGGCCTCAGCGATCGCGGCTTTCCGATCGTACGGGTCAATTTCCCGCGCTCCTATGTCGACGTGAACCGAGAGCCCTACGAGCTCGACCCGCGGATGTTCACCGGGCGGCTGCCGAGCTTCGCCAATACGCGCTCGATGCGGGTGGCCGGCGGCCTCGGCACCATCCCGCGCGTGGTCGGCGACGGCCAGGAGATCTATCGCGAGCGGCTCGACGTGGACGAGGCACTGCGCCGGATCGAGGTGCTCTACAAGCCCTATCACCGCGCGCTGCGCCGGCTGATCAACAAGGCGCACCAGGCGTTCGGCGCGGTGATCGTGGTCGACTGCCACTCGATGCCTTCGGTCGGCGTGTCGCGCGACGAGCCGCGCCGGCCCGACGTCGTGATCGGCGACCGCTACGGCACGAGCTGCGCGCCGCTGTTGCCCGACCTCGTCGAGGAGATCATGAGCTCGCTCGGCTATTCGATCGGCCGCAACAAGCCCTATGCCGGCGGCTTCATCACCGAGCATTACGGCAACCCGGCGAGCGGCCTGCACACCGTGCAGATCGAGCTCAACCGCGCGGTCTATATGGATGAGCGGCGCCGCGAGCGCGGGCCGCGCTTCGCGCAGATGGCCGCCGACTTCGCCACCCTGGCGGATGCGCTGGCGAAAATCCCGTTCGGCGATCTCGGCCCGTTCCAGGCGGCCGCGGAGTAAACAATCCTTCGTCGGGCACTGCGATCCCGACGAAGTCATGAACCACGAATTCACACCGGCGGCGCGACAAGCGCCGAACTGGATTCTCGGTTCACTTGCGGAAACGACGGCCCAAGAAAAAAGGGCCGCTTGAATGAACAAGCGGCCCAAGTCTAGGGAGGAAACGCCCAAGGAGGGCAGCGATAGCGCGAGGCGCTACCGCACCGCAACAATATGCGACCGCGCTGCACAAAACGCAAGAACTTTCGAAACATTTCTTGGGTAATGTTGGAAAGTCTGGCGAAACTGCAACAGGCCGACAGGAGCGGCTTTCCGTATGTAGGATCAATATCTTACAAGGGAAGCCCCGAGCGGTCGGCGCTCCGCGCATAGCTTGTATACCAGAATTCGCAACTTCGTGATCGAGGCCGAGACCCGGGGCGCTTTCGAATCCGAAGCCAAATCGAAAGTCCGGAACCGCGTCATCGGGCTGGATAACACTCCGTTAATCGTGCGCGCCGCGCCGGATTGAGCTAGGCAAGAACGCATTCGATTTCTACCGCGTCGTTTGCGCAGTTCAGGGACATGCCGTGACGGTCATCGACTTTACCGCTTTCATCGGCCGCCTCGCGACCGCATCCGGCGAAACCATCCTGCCCTTCTTCCGCACCTCGCTCTCGGTCGACAACAAGAGTTCGAACGATTTCGATCCGGTCACCGAAGCCGACCGGGCGGCGGAAGCCGTGATGCGGCGGCTGATCAAGTCGAACTTCCCCCAGCACGGCATCGTCGGCGAGGAGTTCGGCAATGAGCGCGAGGACGCCGACTATGTCTGGGTGCTCGATCCGATCGACGGCACGAAATCCTTCATCGCCGGCTTTCCGATCTGGGGCACGCTGATCGCGCTGCTGCACAAAGGTACGCCGGTATTCGGCATGATGCACCAGCCCTATATCGGCGAGCGCTTCTCCGGCGACAACGGCTCGGCGCACTACTCCGGCCCGTCGGGCGAACGGCGGCTCTCGGTGCGGCGCTGTGCGGCGCTGAAGGAGGCGACCGTCTTCACCACGAGCCCGCTGCTGATGAATCCGGATGACCGCGCCCGCTTCGGCCGCATCGAGAACGCGGCGCGCCTGTCGCGCTATGGCGGCGACTGCTACTCCTATTGCATGCTCGCCGCCGGCCATCTCGACCTCGTGGTCGAGACCGAGCTGAAGCCTTACGACATTGCCGGCCTGATCCCGATCGTCACCGGCGCCGGCGGCGTCGTCACCACCTGGGACGGCAAGCCGGCGCAAAGCGGCGGCCGGATCATCGCGGCCGGCGACCCGCGCGTGCACGAAGCGGCGATGAAGCTGCTGAACGCCTGAGTTCCTGGCCTGATTCTTGAGTTGCCGGGCGTCTGATCTGCGCCCATCCTGACCGCAACCAGAAAAGTCAGGGATGGGCGACATGACGATGTGCGGCAGGCTGCTGGCAGCCCTTCTCCTGCTTCTCGCGCCCGTCACGGCTTTCGCCCAGGATTTCCCGACCAAGCCGCTCCGGCTGATCGTGCCGTTCCCGCCCGGCGGGCCGAACGACATCATCGCACGGGTGATGGGGCAGAAGATCTCGGAGCTCGCAAGGCAACCCGTCATCGTCGACAACCGCGCCGGCCAGGGCGGCGTGCTCGGCACCGACGCAGTCGCGAAGGCGGCGCCCGACGGCTACACGGTGGCGATCGCGAGCGCGGGCGCGCTGGCGATCAGCCCCAGCATGGAGAAGGTCGCCTACGACACGCTGCAGGACCTCGCGCCGGTGACGCTGGTCGCGACGGTGCCGGAGATGCTGGTGGTCGCCGCCAACGTGCCGGCGAAGAACATGAACGAACTGGTCGCACTCGCCAAAGCGCAACCGGGCAAGCTCAACTTCGCCTCCTCCGGCCCCGGCAGCCTGCCGCATCTCGCCTGCGAATTGTTCAAGCTGACGGCGAAGGTCGACATCGTGCACGTGCCCTATCGCGGTGCCGCGCCGGCGGTGAACGACCTGTTGGGCCAGCAGGTGCAGATGACCTTCCTCGACCTGCCGGTGATCCTGCCGCAGATCAAGGCGGGCGCGCTGCGGCCGATCGCGCTCGGCGGGCGCGAACGCGCGCCGACCGCGCCCGATGTGCCGACCACGGCGGAAACCGGCATGCCCGACCTGATCATCGAGAACTGGTACGGCATGGTCGCGCCGGCCGGAACCCCGCCGGCGATCGTCGCCAGGCTGAACCAGCTCACCACCGCGGCGATGGCCGATCCGATGGTCAAGCAAAAGCTCGCCGAGCAAGGCCTGACGCTCGCCGGCGACACACCGGAGCATTTCCGCGACTTCATCGCCGCCGACATCAGGAAGTGGGCGAAGGTGATCCAGGACGCCGGCGTGGTGACGACGAAATGAGCCTGCCGTCAGCGCTGCGCTTCGGCGCGCAGATAGTCCACGAGCTGCTTGGCCGCCCGCGGCAGCGCCTTGAAGCTGCGCGCGCAGATCGTCAGCCGGCGGTTGGCCCAGGCGTCGCGGATCCTTATCGTCGTGATCGGCATCGACGCCGCGCAGCGCCGCGCCGCGGTCTCCGGGATCACGGCGATGCCGACATCGGCGGCGACCATCTGGCAGATCGCGTCGAAGCCGCGCAGGCGGGCGCGGAAGCGCAGCCGCGCACCGAGCTTTGCGGCGTGCCGCGAGATATGAACCTGCAGCGCCGACGTTGCCGTGAGCCCGACGAAATCGCGGCCGACCACTTCCTGGAAGTCGATCTGGCGGCGGCCGCCGAGATCGCTGCGCCGCGACGCCACCAGCATCAGGCGGTCCTCGCTGAACAGAAAGCGCTCGACGCTGTCGGGCAGCGCGTGTTCCGCGGCGAAGCCGAGATCGGCGGCGCCGCTGGCGATCGCGGTCGCGATATCGGTGCTCTCGCGCTCCTCGACGTCGACGCTGATATCGGGATGCTCGTGCAGGAAGGCCGCGAGCGCGCGCGGCAGATGCTCCGACAGGCCCGAGGTGTTGGCGAGCAGCAGCACGTTGGCGCGCACGCCGCTGGCATAGGCGGCGAGATCGCTTTGCAGCGCCTCGACATTGTGGATCACGATGCGGGCGTGGCCGAGCAGGCTCTCGCCCGCCGCCGTCAGTTCGACGCCGCGGCGGCCGCGCTTGAGCAGTGCGACGCCGAGCGCCTCCTCTAGGCCCTTGATCCGCTCGCTGGCCGAAGCCAGCGCAAGGTTCGCGCGCGCCGCGCCCTGGGTGATGCTGCGCGCATCGGAAACCGCGATGAACAATTGCAAATCGGTCAGGTCGAACCGCATGACGTTTCCCGCCCCATACCTTCGGGTCGTCCGAAGGCTAACTCCGTAACCTCCAGATTGTGCCGTTCGCATCGATCGGTCAATGTGCCGCCATGGTCGACCATCTCCTGATCTTCATCGCCTTCGCCTTCCTGCTCGCCGGCTTCGTCAAGGGCACGCTCGGCCTCGGCCTGCCGACAGTCGCGATGGGGCTGCTCGCAACCACGATGGCGCCGGGCCAGGCGATCGCGATCGTGATCGTGCCGGCGATCGTCACCAATATCTGGCAGACCTTCGTCGGCCCCTATCTGCGCGACATCATCAAGCGGCTGTGGCCGCTGATGCTCGGCACCGTGGCCGGGATCTGGATCAATGCCGGGCTGCTGACCGGGCCTTACGCGGCCTACGGCACCGTGGTGCTGGGCGTGCTGCTGGTGATCTACGCAATCGTCGGCCTGAGCCGGTTCAGCTTCAAGGTCGCGCGGCGCGACGAGAAATGGATCGGCGGCATCGTCGGCGTCATCACCGGGCTGATCTCGGCGGCGACCGGCGTTCAGGTCATCCCCTCGATGCCGTTCATGCAGGCGATCGGAATGGAGAAGGACGAACTGGTGCAGGCGCTCGGCGTGTTCTTCACCACCGCGACCGTCGCGCTCGCCTTCAACCTCACGGCCTCGGGCCTGCTGACGGCGACCACCGCGCTGCCGGGCGCGGTCGCGATGGCGGCGTCGTTCACCGGCATGTTCATCGGCCAGGCGGTGCGCACACGGATGCAGCCGGAGGTGTTCCGCCGCTGGTTCCTGATCTCGATGATCCTGCTCGGCATCTATCTCGCCGGCAGCGCGCTGCTCAAGATCCACGGCTAGAGCGGCACAGCCAGAGCGCCAAGGCGCAAGCTAGCGCGCCTCCAGCGTCGCGACGCGGACGCCGAGATAGATGAACAGCGCGCCGAGCGAGCGGTTGATCCAGGCGATCACGCCGGCCGATTGCCTGATGCGGCCGGCAGCCCGCGCCGCGAAGGCCGCAAGACCAAGGCACCAGAGCGTGCCGCCGGTGATGAAGATCAGCCCGAGCACCAGGAAGGCGAGCGTCTTGTGCGGCGAATCGGCCGCCACGAATTGCGGCAGGAACGCCAGGAAGAACAGCGCCACCTTGGGGTTGAGGATATTGGTCAGCGCCCCCTGCCAGAACACGCGCGAGATCGAGGTCTCGCCGCCCTGCCCGGTGATGTCGGCGACCGGCCTGGCGCGCGCCAGCAGCATCTGCAGGCCGGTCAGCACCAGATAGGCCGCGCCGACCAGTTTGACGGCCAGGAACGCGGCCGACGAGGCCATCAGCAGCGCCGACAGCCCGATCGCCGCACCCAGCACATGGACCAGGCAACCACAGCTGATTCCGATCGCCGCAGCGGCGCCGCCGCGCCATCCGAGCTGAATCGTGCGCCCGATGATATAGGCGGTATCCGGCCCCGGTGTGACGTTGAGCAGCAGCCCGGACAGGACGAACAGCCAAAGCTCGTGAATTCCCAGCATGTCAGTGAGATTAACCTATGCAAGTAACCGCCCGGAAAGGATGATCTGCCAGCCGGCGCCATCCCGGCGACACACGAATTCAGTAGAGAAACGACTGTACCATCCGTTGGTCGCGTGCCAATTCCTGCTACTATGCATTATAGGTGCCTGCAAACCGGGCTTCCGCCGGACCCGGCCTGTCTTGTAAGTATCGGATTCGGTCACCTCGGCTAAGTGGCCATTCCAGGGCACAGGAGACATGGAAAGACGGCTCGCTGCCATTCTTTGCGCTGACATCGCCGGCTATTCCCGCATGATGGGGGCCGACGAGGCGGGGACGCATGCCTCGTTCAAGGCGCACCGCAGCGCGATCTACCCGATCATCCTCAACCACGGCGGCCGAATCGTCAAAAACACCGGCGACGGCTTCCTGCTGGAATTTCCGAGCATCATCGGCGCGATCGAGGCCGCCGTCGCGATGCAGACCCTGATGGCCGAGCGCAACGAACATCTGCCGGCCGACCGCGCCATGCACTTCCGGATGGGCGTCCACATGGGCGACGTCATGGCCGACGAGGACGAGGTGTTCGGCGACGACGTCAACATCGCCGTCCGTCTCGAGACGGTCGCAACGCCCGGCGGCATCGCGGTGTCGGACAAGGCCCGCACGGAAGCGGGACGGCGGCTTGCCGTCACCCTCGTCGACGCCGGCCCGCACCGCTTCAAGAACATCGCCGAGCCGGTCAATGTCTGGACCTGGGCGCCGGCCGGATCCGATGCCCAGGAGCAGGTTCCGGAAGACGGCCCGCATCTGCCGGGGCAATACCGGACCGCGATCGTCGGCGTGCTGCCGTTCGACAATCTGAGCGGCGGCGCCGACGAATATTTCTCGGACGGCTTGACCGAGGACCTGATCCACGCGCTGTCGCTGCAATCCTTCTATCGCGTGCTGAGCCGCAACTCGACCTTCGCCTACAAGGGCAAGAACGTCTCGACGCGGCTGATCGCGCGCGAGATCGACGCAACCTATCTGATCCAGGGTTCGGTACGGCGCGCCGGCAACAAGATCCGCGTCTCCGCCGAACTGATCGCGCCCGAGAAGGGCGAGCAGCTGTGGACCGGCCGCTACGACCGCGACATGGGCGACCTGTTCGCGATGCAGGACGAGATCACCGCGAATCTCTCCGCCGCCGTCGCCCAGGAGATCTACCGCGCCGAGGCCTCGGCGCCGGCGCGCTCGCCGAACGCCGAACTGACGGCGTGGGATCGCTTCCTGAAGGGGCTGTCGCACTACTACCACCAGACCAAGGACGATTGCGAAACCGCGATCGCGCTGTTCAAGGAGGCGATCGAGCTCGACCCTGCGCTGTCGATCGCGCGCGCCTATCTGGCGCTGATCCAGATCCAGAGCATCCAGTTCGGCTGGATTCCGAGCACGCGCGAATTGTGGGCCTCGTCGGTCAGCCTGGCCGAGAGCAGCGTGCGACTCGACCCGCGCTCCTCGTTCGCGTTTTCGCTGCTGGCCTATCTGCACGCGATGCAGGGCCATTACGAAGCCGCGATGGACGCCATCAAGCGGGCGATCGAGCTCAACCCCTACGACATGGGCGCGCGCGGCGTGCTGGGAATCTGCCACATGGTGATCGGCGATCATCGCAAGGCGGTCGATCTGTTCTCGACGGCGGTCCAGCGCGGCAACAGCGACCCGCGCTACCAATGGGCGGCGCTGAACGCCTTCAGCCATTATCTGCTCGGGCAATATGACGCGTCGTTGTCGTGGTCGCGCGAGGGGCTGTACCTGAACCCGAACCATCTGCAGTGCCTTGCGGTGCGCACCGCAGCGCTCGCCCAGCTCGGCCGCGCCGACGAGGCGGCGCAGGCGGCCGAGGCCCTGCTCGCCAACCATCCCGAGCTGACGGTCGAGCGTCACTTGCGCAATTTCCACTGGAAGAACCCGGCCGACATCGCGCATTACCGCGACGGCCTCTTGAAAGCCGGCCTGCCGTTCGGCAAACTCGCTCTGGTTGCGTCCACATCGAAATTCGCCGTCGACTCCTGAGCGAATTCATCCACCGGTAATGGATGCTTTTTAGGCTGACGCTTTTCAGGATGTGGTTTGATGTCCGATACGGCTGCACGCGCGGCGCCCGCCCCGCAGATTTCTCCTGACAATCCCTGCCCGTTCCTGCGGGCGCTCGTCGCCGGCAACTATGTCGGCGGCCATATCGTGCCGCTGCCTGAACTGACCGGCACCATCGGGCGCGCAACCGGCAAGACCGGGTTCGAGGGGCTCACCGCGCGAGCGAAGATCTTCATGGTGGCGCAGATCGCCAACGGCCTCGGTCCTTTCAGCCAGCTGCGCAGCCTGTTCCAGGGCGCCATTCTCGACGCGTTGCGCAACGGCCCGCTCGACAAGCACGGCGCCGGCTCGCGCATCCTCGACCAGCACGCGGTGGTCCATGAGGACGAGATTGCGCGGCTCGCGACCTTCGGCAAGGATTACAAGGCCCCCGACGGCAGCGTCGAACGCGGGCTGTCGGCCGCCGAGATCAAGACCTTCATGGCGGCGAATTTCCAGCGCGCCAGGGACGAGCATCCGCAGTCCTACGGCATCCTGCACTGCTACTATCCGCTCCTGATGCTCGGCGAGTGGCCGGTGCTGCTCGACATCATGGGCAAGGGCGAAGGCAAGGACCGCTATCTCAGCGTCGCCGAGGTCAGGACGCTGTTCGTGGACAAGCGCTTTCCGGACCGCATCGTCGCGCTGCTACAGCGCTAGATTTTTGCTTGATGCGTTTTCTTCACGCGAACCGGGATCCACTTCGCGCGAAAACGCCATGCCTCACTTGAACAGCGGCGTGCCCGGCACGAACGCATCGAACGCCGCCCAGAACTGGCCGCGGTAGCGGTCCTGCTCCTGCAGGATCTCGTGCTTGGAGCCGGCGATCACGAGATGCGAGCCGGCGCGCAAGTGATAGGCGAACTCCTCGATCGCGGCCGTCGACACCACCTCGTCATTGCTCGCCGCCAGCATCAGGATCGGCTGGCGGATTTCGGACGGATACGACATGCCGCGGAAGGTGCGCATCGCGGTGAACGCGGTGTCGGCCCAGGCGATCGTCGGCGCCGCGATGCCGAGCGTCGGATCTTCCTCCAGGATCGCCGCGTTGCGGGCGTGGCGCACCGGATCGCTGGTCACGGGATTGCCGATGAACGGCGCGAGGCCGACCAGTTCGTCGCTGCCGCCGGGAACGTAGCGGCCGCCCTGCCCGGCCAGCCGCATGATCCGAAGCAGCGCGCTCGGGAAGAACGACACGCGGCGGCGCGGCAGGTCGATCATCGGCGCCGACAGCACCATGCGGTCGAACCAGCGCTTGCCGGCATGCGCGAGGCGCAGCATCACCGCGCCGCCCATCGAATGCGCCAGCGCGAAATAAGGCGGCGGGCAATCCGGCAGCACCACCTGCTGCACGAAGGTCTCGACATCGACCTCGTAGTCGGCGAAGTCGCGCACATAGCCCTTGCGGGGATCGCGCAGCCGCCGCGACGAGTGGCCCTGCCCGCGCCAGTCGATCATCGCCACCGCAAAGCCGCGGTCGCGCAGATCGCGCACGGTCTCGAAATATTTTTCGATCATCTCGCCGCGCCCGCCGAACACGCAGACCGTGCCCTTGCGGCCGGGCGGCGGCGCCCAGCGCGCAAAGCGCAGCTCGGCCCCGTCTGGTGTCTTGATGGTGCCACTGACAACGTCGTCCGGAACCGGGTTGGCGGGAATCGAGACGAGCGTCATGAAGGGGACCGGAGTGGTGAGACAGGGTGGAGATCAAGGACGCCGGCGCCAAAAAATGCGACGCGGTTTCCGCCTCTTGAACGCGACGTGACCCCTCCCATATCACCTCCGTGCAGGCCGCTACCAGTGCTTCGGAACCGAAACATCAGGCTGCACACATCTAAGCCCGGCCCGATGGCGGGCGGGTAACTGAAACAGTCGCTCAATGGAGGACTATTCCTATGCGTAGCTACGACCTCACTCCGTTCTATCGTTCCACCGTCGGCTTCGACCGCCTCTTCAACCTGCTCGATCAGGTGACCTCGGACGGCAGCCCCGGCTACCCCCCCTACAACATCGAGCGCACCGGCGAGAATGCTTACCGGATCAGCGTTGCGGTCTCCGGCTTCTCGCAGGCCGAGCTTTCGATCGTCGCGAAGGAGAACACGCTGACGATCAAGGGCGAGAAAACCGCCAACGAGAACTCCGGCAACGGCTCCGAAGTGCTCTATCGCGGCATCGCCTCCCGCGCCTTCGAGCGCATCTTCCAGCTTGCCGACTTCGTGCAGGTGAAGAACGCTTCGCTCGAGAACGGTCTGCTCCACGTCGATCTCGTCCGCGAGATTCCCGAGGCCAAGAAGCCCCGCAGCATTCCGATCGGCGGCGGCGAGAAGGCCCCGCAGGTCGTTGACGGCTCGGCCGGCAAGGTCGCCGCCTAAGCAACAAACCCCGCGTCAGCAGATATTGGCTGATTGCGAAAACGCCCCGGGAAACCGGGGCGTTTTTTGTGCGCGTGGTCTTGGTAGCCCGGATGGAGCGAAGCGCAATCCGGGCTACACAGCGATGCGGGTCACTCCAATCCCTGCACCTTGGGCATTGCCTGGGTCGGCAGGATCGCGGGCGCAGGCGCCGGCGGCGGAGCGCCCTGACCGACGGTCGGAGCCTCGGCTTGCTGGACGACTTGCGGCGCAGCCTGGGCCTCGGCCGGCTTCGGGGCAGCTGCGGCCTGCTCGGCCGGCGTGGGTGCGGCTGCCTGGGCGGGCTCCGGGGTGGCCGGCTGCGGCGCGGCGGCCTGAGCCGCCGGAGCGGGAGCCTGCGCCGCCGGAGCCTGGGCGGCCGGGGCCGGAGCCTGGGCCTTGGCCGAGAGCGGGCTGCGTTTGGGCACCGGCACGCGGCTGGCGACATGCGGGATCGGGAGTGGCGGGCGCGGCACCCGGGCCTGGATCGGCCGCGGCATCGGTCCGACCGGACCGTCGGTCGCGCTCATTTCCTCTTCATAATTGTCGCCGAGTCGGGAGGCCGGCGTGAAGCGGATGATGTGGCCGTCGCGGGCATCGATCACCAGCCGGCCGTCGTCGCCGCCCTGGTCGATCACCGAGATCGTGTAGACGAACCCGCGCTGCCGGGGCGCGCCAAGCGGTAGATAGCCGTTCTCGCGGAGCACGGTATAGACCTCGACCGGCGGCAACAGGCTCGGGACCCGGCCAAAGCGCGGCGGCGGAGGAACCTCGGGCATGGCGGCATAGGGCCCGTCCATGTCGGATACCCTGACCAGAAGCGGGCTGCCGATCCGGGCGGACGTCGCCAGCTGGGCCTCGGCCGAGGCTGCGCTGAGCGCGAGGGCGGCGGCAGCAACCGAACCTGTGAACAACTTCATCGCCGTAACTCCTGTCTGCCCCGCCCTGGAGCGTTTCCGCTCTCTTGCCGGCTTGCCCGGGGCAAAACTTCAGTTTCAAATTCGGCAGTCCTTGGTCGCTCCTTGGGCCAGATCACGGCGTGTTTGCTTCGAATCGGGGGCGCCACATGCCCGCCGAGCCGTTCGATCCGAGCATGCGGGCGAGGACTTCCTCGCGCTTGTGTGATAGACAAAAATTTGGCAAGGTCTAAGTTAGGACAGTAAAGCTGTCTCAATTTCGAGGCCATCCCGGCATAGGGATTGCAACGAGACCTCGGCGCCCCGAGCTCCGAGAATGCTGCAGGCAGGGCCGTCCCTTAGGGGACGTTGAAACGCCCGTCGTCTGAATTTAGGAAAATGCGGCTCGCGGCGGACGAGCGGTGGCCCGGTGGGTGCCGCAACGTCCAAGGTGCGCCAAATATGGTGGGGCCCTTACGAAAGGGAGAGGACACATGAGCGGGTCGGAATTCGAGCGCGAAAACATCGTGGCAGGAACGCTGTCGGCGACCGCGGACTCGAAAGCCGCCGAGCCCGCGCGTGAGTTGCACACGCCCGAACTGCATACTTGGCGCCCGCAAGCCGAAGGCCTGTTTGATCCGAGCCTGGAAAAGGATTCCTGCGGCGTCGGCTTCATCGCCAACATCAAGGGCCAGAAGTCGCACCAGATCGTCTCCGACGCGCTGAACATCCTGTGCAACCTCGAGCATCGCGGCGCCGTCGGCGCCGACCCGCGCGCCGGTGACGGCGCCGGCATCCTGGTGCAGATTCCGCACGCCTTCTTCGCGCGCAAGACCGCGGAGCTCGGCTTCAAGCTGCCGCAGCCCGGCGAATACGCCATCGGCGCGCTGTTCATGCCGCGCGATGCCGCGTGGCGGAACGTGATCAAGAGCATCATCGCCGACGAGATCAAGAACGAGGGCTTCAAGCTGCTCGGCTGGCGCGATGTGCCCAGTGATAATTCCTCGCTCGGCGTCACCGTGAAGCCGACCGAGCCCTACCACATGCAGGTCTTCATCGGCCGCAACGGTGCGGCCAAGACCGAGGACGATTTCGAGCGCCACCTCTACATCCTGCGCAAGTCGATCTCGCAGGCGATCTATCAGCGCCGCGACCGCGGCATGGCGGGCTATTATCCGTGCTCGCTGTCGTGCCGCACCGTGATCTACAAGGGCATGTTCCTCGCCGACCAGCTCGGCAAGTACTATCCCGACCTGCACGAGGCCGACTTCGACAGCGCGCTGGCGCTGGTGCATCAACGCTTCTCGACCAACACCTTCCCGACCTGGTCGCTGGCGCATCCCTACCGGATGATCGCCCATAACGGCGAGATCAACACGCTGCGCGGCAACGTCAACTGGATGGCGGCGCGGCAGGCTTCCGTGCATTCGGAGCTCTACGGCAAGGACATCAGCCGCCTCTGGCCGATCTCCTATGAAGGCCAGAGCGACACCGCCTGCTTCGACAACGCGCTCGAATTCCTGGTGCAGGGCGGTTACTCGCTGCCCCACGCCGTGATGATGATGATTCCGGAAGCGTGGGCCGGCAATCCCCTGATGGATGAGCAGCGCCGCGCCTTCTATGAATATCATGCCGCACTGATGGAGCCGTGGGACGGCCCGGCCGCGATCGCCTTCACCGACGGCCGCAAGATCGGCGCCACGCTCGATCGCAACGGCCTGCGCCCGGCGCGCTACCTCGTCACCAAGGACGACCGCATCGTGATGGCGTCCGAAATGGGCGTGCTGAAGATTCCGGAGGACCAGATCGTCACCAAGTGGCGGCTGCAGCCCGGCAAGATGCTGCTCGTCGACCTCGAGCAGGGCCGCCTGATTCCCGACGACGAGATCAAGGCCGACCTCGCCAAGAGCCATCCTTACAGCGACTGGCTGCATCGCACCCAGATCCAGCTCGAGGAGCTGCCGGATGCGCCCGCCAAGGGCGTGCGCTCCAACCTGCCGCTGCTCGATCGCCAGCAGGCGTTCGGCTACAGCCAGGAAGACATCGCGATCCTGATGACGCCGATGGCCGCCACCGGCGAGGAAGCCGCGGGCTCGATGGGCAACGACACGCCGATCTCGGCGCTGTCGGACAAGCCGAAGCAGCTGTTCACCTACTTCAAGCAGAACTTCGCGCAGGTGACGAACCCGCCGATCGATCCGATCCGCGAGGAAATCGTCATGAGCCTCGTCTCGATCATCGGGCCGCGGCCGAACCTGTTCGACCTGCAGGGCGTCGCCTCGACCAAGCGCCTCGAGGTGCGGCAGCCGATCCTGACCGACGCGGATCTGGAAAAGATCCGCTCGATCTCCGACGTCGCCGAGACCCACTTCAAGTCGCGCACGCTCGACACCACCTTCCACGCCGGCTTCGGCGCGGCGGGCATGGAGCAGGTGCTCGACGAGCTCTGCGCGCGCGCCGAGGGCGCGGTGCGCGAGGGCATCAACATCATCATCCTGTCGGACCGCATGACCGGCACCGACCGGATTCCGATTCCGTCGCTGCTGGCCTGCGCCGCCGTGCATCATCACCTGATCCGCACCGGCCTGCGCACCTCGGTCGGTCTCGTCGTAGAATCCGGTGAGCCGCGCGAGGTGCATCACTTCGCCTGCCTCGCCGGCTACGGCGCCGAAGCGATCAACCCCTATCTCGCGTTCGAAACCATCCTCGCGATGAAGGACCGGCTGCCCGGCGCGCTCGACGACTACGAGATCGTCAAGCGCTACATCAAGTCGATCGGCAAGGGCCTGCTCAAGGTGATGTCCAAGATGGGCATCTCGACCTACCAGTCCTATTGCGGCGCGCAGATCTTCGACGCGGTCGGCCTGAAGGCGGACTTCGTCGCCAAGTATTTTGCCGGCACCCACACAAGGATCGAGGGCGTCGGTCTCGGCGAGATCGCCGAGGAGACGGTGCGGCGCCACACCGACGCGTTCGGTGACGGCCAGATCTACAAGAGCGCGCTCGACGTCGGCGGCGAATATGCCTACCGCACCCGCGGCGAGGACCATGCCTGGACCGCGGAATCGGTCTCGACGCTGCAGCATGCCGTGCGCGGCAATTCGCAGGAGCGCTACCGGGCGTTCGCCAAGATCCTCAACGAGCAGTCCGAGCGTCTCTTGACGCTGCGCGGCCTGTTCCGGATCAAAAGCGCCGAGGACGACAAGCGCAAGCCGGTCAAGCTCGAGGACGTCGAGCCGGCCAAGGACATCGTCAAGCGGTTCTCGACCGGCGCGATGTCGTTCGGATCGATCTCGCGCGAGGCGCACACCACGCTCGCGATCGCGATGAACCGGATCGGCGGCAAGTCGAACACCGGCGAAGGCGGCGAGGAGTCCGACCGCTTCAAGCCGCTGCCCAACGGCGACAGCATGCGCTCGGCGATCAAGCAGGTCGCCTCGGGCCGGTTCGGCGTGACGACGGAATACCTCGTCAACTCCGACATGATGCAGATCAAGATGGCGCAGGGCGCCAAGCCCGGCGAAGGCGGCCAGTTGCCCGGCCACAAGGTCGACGCAACGATCGCCCGCGTCCGGCATTCGACGCCCGGCGTCGGCCTGATCTCGCCGCCGCCGCACCACGACATCTACTCAATCGAAGACCTCGCCCAGCTGATCTACGACCTCAAGAACGTCAATCCGGACGGCCAGGTCTCGGTGAAGCTGGTGTCCGAAGTCGGCGTCGGCACGGTTGCCGCCGGCGTCGCCAAGGCGCGCGCCGACCATGTCACCATCGCGGGCTTCGAGGGCGGCACCGGTGCCTCGCCGCTGACCTCGATCAAGCATGCCGGCTCGCCGTGGGAGATCGGTCTTGCCGAGACCCATCAGACGCTGGTGCGCCAGCAGCTGCGCAGCCGCATCGCGGTCCAGGTCGACGGCGGCTTCCGCACCGGCCGTGACGTTGTGATCGGCGCGCTGCTCGGGGCCGACGAGTTCGGCTTCGCCACCGCCCCGCTGATCGCGGCGGGCTGCATCATGATGCGCAAGTGCCACCTCAACACCTGCCCGGTCGGCGTCGCGACCCAGGACCCGGTGCTGCGCAAGCGCTTCACCGGCCAGCCCGAGCACGTCATCAACTACTTCTTCTTCGTCGCCGAGGAAGTCCGCGAGATCATGGCGCAGCTCGGCTTCAAGACGTTCGACGAGATGGTCGGCCAGGTCCAGATGCTGGACCAGACCGCGCTGGTCTCGCACTGGAAGGCCAAGGGCCTCGATTTCTCCAGGCTGTTCGTGCGGCAGAAGGAGGAGAAGGGCCAGACGATCTATCACTCGGAGAGCCAGAACCACCATCTGGAAGCCGTGCTCGACCGCCGGCTGATCGGGAAGGCGCAGGCCGCGCTCGATCGCGGCGCCCCGGTCAAGATCGAGGAAGAGATCAACAACACCGACCGTTCCGCCGGCGCGATGCTGTCGGGCGCGGTGGCCAAGATCTACGGCCATGCCGGCCTTCCGCTCGACACCATCCATGTCGGCCTGAAGGGCACGGCGGGACAGGCGTTCGGCGCCTGGCTCGCCAAGGGCGTCACCTTCGAGCTCGAGGGTGAAGGCAACGACTATGTCGGCAAGGGCCTCTCGGGCGGCTGCATCATCGTCAAGCCGCCGAAGATCTCCGGCATCGTGCCGGAAGAGTCGATCATCGTCGGCAACACCGTGATGTACGGTGCGATCGCGGGCGAGTGCTACTTCCGCGGCATCGCCGGCGAGCGCTTCGCGGTGCGCAACTCGGGCGCAGTCGCGGTCGTCGAAGGCGCCGGCGATCATTGCTGCGAATACATGACCGGCGGCATCGTCGTGGTGCTCGGCAAGACCGGACGCAACTTCGCGGCCGGCATGTCCGGCGGCATCGCCTATGTGTTGGACGAGGCCGGCGACTTCGACAAGCTCTGCAACCTTTCGATGGTCGAGCTCGAGCCCGTGCTGTCGGAGGAGATGATCAACGCCGACACCTATCACCACTCCGGCGATCTCGAGGCGCATGGCCGGGTCGACGTGTTCCAGAACCTGCTCGACTCGGATGTGGAGCGGCTGCACGTCCTGATCACGCGTCACGCCAAGCTGACGGGTTCGAAGAAGGCGGCGGAGATCCTCGCCGACTGGAAGAGCTGGCTGCCGAAATTCCGCAAGGTGATGCCGGTGGAGTATCGCCGCGCGCTGAAGGAAATGAAGGCGAACGCCGACGCCGAGCCGAAGATCGCGATCGGCGCGTAAGCCTGAAAGACCCTCATGGTGAGGAGGCGCGCAGCGCCGTCTCGAACCATGAGGCCGCCACACGGGCCTCCATCCTTCGAGACGCGGCGCACGCGCCGCTCCTCAGGATGAGGGTCAAACAGAACAGACGAACACATGATGCAGGGGCATCGGGTTTCAATGGGCAAGATCACAGGTTTTCTCGAGATCGAGCGGCATGACCGCAAGTACGAGCCGGTCGCCGATCGACTCAAGAACTTCAAGGAATTCGTCATTCCGCTGAGCGAGAAGGACACGCGCGACCAGGCTGCGCGCTGCATGAACTGCGGCATCCCCTATTGCCACGGCACCGGCTCGACCGCGCCGGGCACACCGGGCTGCCCGGTCAACAACCAGATCCCCGATTTCAACGACCTCGTCTATCAGGGCAACTGGGAAGAAGCCTCGCGCAACCTGCACTCGACCAACAATTTCCCCGAATTCACCGGCCGCATCTGCCCGGCGCCGTGCGAGGCGTCCTGCACGCTCAACATCGACGACAACCCGGTCACCATCAAGACCATCGAATGCGCGATCGTCGACCGCGCCTGGGACAATGGCTGGGTGAAGCCGGAGATCGCAGCCGTTAAGACCGGCAAGAAGGTCGCCGTGATCGGCTCGGGTCCCGCCGGCATGGCCGCCGCGCAGCAGCTCGCGCGCGCCGGCCACGAGGTGCATGTCTACGAGAAGTTCGCCAAGGCCGGCGGCCTGCTGCGCTACGGCATTCCCGACTTCAAGATGGAGAAGGGCGTCATCGACCGCCGCGTGGCGCAGATGGAAGCCGAAGGCGTCACCTTCCACTACGGTAAGGCCGTGGGTGGCTCGACGCCCGGTGCGATCGATCCGCAGGAGCTCGCCAAGCAATATGACGCGGTGGCGCTGACCGGCGGCGCGGAAGCCCCGCGCGACCTGCCGATCCCCGGCCGCGAGCTTTCCGGCATCCACTTCGCGATGGACTTCCTGCCGCAGCAGAACCGCCGCGTCTCCGGCGAGCCGCTGAACGGCGCCGCCGACATCCTCGCCGACGGCAAGCATGTCGTCGTGATCGGCGGTGGCGACACCGGCTCGGACTGCATCGGCACCTCGTTCCGGCAAGGCGCAAAGTCGGTGACCCAGCTCGAGATCATGCCGGCGCCGCCCGAGCACGAGAACAAGGGCGTGACCTGGCCGAACTGGCCGCTGAAGATGCGGACCTCGTCGAGCCAGGCCGAAGGCGCGGTGCGCGAATTCGCCGTGCTGACGACGAAGTTCGAAGGCGTCGACGGCAAGGTGACGAAGCTGCATTGCGTCAAGGTCGACGACAAGTTCAAGCCGCTGCCCGGCACCGAGTTCACGCTCGACGCCGAGCTCGTGCTGCTGGCGATGGGCTTCGTCCATCCGGTGCACGAGGGCCTGCTCAAGACGCTGGGCGTCGAGCTCGACCAGCGCGGCAACGTCCGCGCCTCCCTGCAGGACTACCAGACCTCGCGCGCGAAGATCTTCTCCGCCGGCGACATGCGCCGCGGCCAGTCGCTCGTGGTCTGGGCAATCCGCGAAGGCCGCCAGTGCGCGCGCTCGATCGACACCTTCCTGATGGGCAAGACGGACCTGCCGGGGTAATCGCCCCGGCGGTTTCACCGAACTGCATCTCACAAACTCTGCCGTCATCGCCCGCGAAAGCGGGCGATCCAGTATTCCAGAGACGTCAAGGCTTGAAGGGATAGGCCGCGGCGTACTGGGTGCCCCGCGTTCGCGGAGCACGACACCTCATTTGAGATGCGACTTAGGCATCCTCACCGCTAATTCTGCACTCGCACGCCCAGCATCACCACGGTCGATGCCGAGCTCTGTCCCGGCTGGTTGGAATCCAGCCAGTCGCGGCGCACGGTGCCCTTGATCCAGAGGCTGCGGGTCATCTTGTAGATCAGGTCGCCTGACACCGAGTAGATCGTGTCGTTGCGGTTGTCGCCCTGGTAGTCGAGCGTGCCGTAGGTGAACTTGCCGATGCCGGTCAGCCAGCGGCGGAAGTCGTGGTCGACCTCGACGGTGTAGGTGCGCGACAGCACGCCCGAGGTGCCGGGCAGCGTGGTCTCGCCGAGCTGGGTATCGGAATAGAATTTGGCCGTGGTCAGCGGCGTCGCATTCCAGGTCAGCGAGGCGGTGGTCAGCAGGCCCTCGAGTGGGCTAAGCCGCGGGTCGACATAGTCGCGCCTGGCATAGCCGATCGAGATTTCGCCGAACAGAATCCGCGTGAATTCGAACGACGTACCGGCCTTGACGTAACCGCCCGACGAATTGCGCGCGTAACCGTTGCGGTCGAGATAGAGATCATGGAAGCGGCTGTCGCCCTCCACTTCCACGAACGGCTTCACGGCCGGATTGAGCTCATAGCTGACGCGGCCGACACCGCCATACTGCGTGAAATTGCGGTCGTCGTTCGACGACGAGGTGCCGTCGGTCAGCTTCGACCATTGGTAATCGGTGCGGTCGACTGTGCCGCCGAGCGAGACCTGCATGCGGTTGAAATTCTGGTCGATGCCGAAGGTGCCGCCGACCGTGGTGTAGATCGGATATCTGGCGAGGCCGGCCTGCACGTTCGGGCTGCCGGGATTGTCGGTCGAGACCAGCAGGCGGGCCTGCCCCAGGAGATGCGTGTCCCTGGAGACATCGAGACGGCCGTCGATATGGCCGGTGAAATTCGGACGGTCGATATCGAGCGGCGCCGACAACGGCGTACCGTCGGCGTTCGGCGTCAGCCCGGAGCCATAGCCGGTGAAGGAGCCGCGCAAATCGGCGACGACGGCGTGACGCTCCCAGTCGGAGACCGCGAGGAATTCCGGCGCGACCATGTAGAACGCCCTGCCCTGCGGCGAGTAGAGCCGGCCCGGATTGGTGTCGTAGCCGGCCATCGCCTCGACCGCGGTCTTGACCATGAACGAGCCGGCGTAGTCGCCGACCGCGCCGAACGGATCGTCGTCGATCTTCAGCCGCTTGCGCGGCGGCTGGCCGACGATGGTGCCGGCCATCGCCGGCGGCAGCGGCGTCTTGTTGGCGGTCTCCGAGGGCGGGATCGACAGCCGCAGCTGCCCCGTGGCGTTCAATGGCACCGGCGTCGTCGGCGGCGAGCCGGGTCCCGCCGGCGGCTTCGGTTTGGCCTGGCCCGGGTAATATTTCGGCTTCTGGCGCTTGCGGTTGAGCGAGTCATAGCCCGACGTCGAGGCGCCGTTCGCCGCGGGGAGCCCGTAGGTCGGGACCTGCCCGATCCGCGTCGTCGTTGATGTCGATGAAGACGACGACGAACGGCGATCGCGATCGGCGTCGGGCAGCTTCAGGCCGCTGAGCGGATCCATGGCGTCGGCCGTGGTCCGGCGCAGCGGCGAATCCTGCGTGATCACCTGGCTCTGGCGATTAGGGCTGAACAGATCGGGCGTCACGGTCTGGGCCGCGGCGAACCCGGTGGTCACGGTCAGCGCCAGGACGGCCACGGCAGGGCATGGCAAAACCGCGCGGACGAGGCGTCCGCGCCGGTCTTGGCCGCTTGCTGGCCGCCGCAACACGATGGAAAAACTCCAACGAATTCACATACTTGTCGGACGCACTCCGCCGGGCGGCAGAAAACGTCGTTAATGGAGTTAAAACAATTATGGTTAATGAGCCGTTGAGGATCGGCCGCCGCGCGTCGCATCGCGGAATCGAACGTGCTAAGGGAGACGCCCGGGTGCAAAACCCTCCCTTGGAATCCTAAATGGCCAAACCGAAACCGCTGATGACCAAATCATCCGGCCCCGATGACGGCGCCGTTCAATCGGCGCTCCGCACCCTCGATGCCGAAGCAAGCGGCGTCGCAGCCCTCTCCGCGGCACTGAAGTCCGACCTCGGCGCGCCGTTCGCGGCCGCGTCCGAGCTGATCGGCAACGCCAAGGGACGGCTGATCGTCACCGGGCTCGGCAAGTCCGGCCATATCGGGCGCAAGATCGCCGCGACCTTTGCCTCGACCGGCACGCCGGCGTTCTTCGTGCACGCCGCCGAAGCGAGCCATGGCGATCTCGGCATGATCACGATCGATGACGTGATCCTGGCGCTGTCATGGTCCGGCGAGCAGCCGGAGATGCGCAACCTGATCGCCTATGCCGCCCGCTTCGGCATTCCGCTGATCGCGATGACGGCCGACAAGGATTCGACGCTGAGCAAGGCCGCCGACGTGCAGCTGACGCTGCCGAAGGCCCGCGAGGCCTGCCCGCACAATCTGGCGCCGACCACGTCCTCGCTGATGATGCTGGCGCTCGGCGATGCGCTGGCGATCGCGCTGCTTGAGGGCCGCGGCTTCACCTCGACCGATTTCAGCGTGCTGCATCCGGGCGGCAAGCTCGGCGCGCTCCTGAAATATGCCCGCGACCTGATGCATGGCGGCGACGCGCTGCCGCTGAAGCCGCTCGGCACCAAGATGTCGGACGCGCTGGTCGAGATGACCTCCAAGGGTTTTGGCTGCGTCGGCATCGTCGATCGCCACGGCCATCTCGTCGGCATCGTCACCGACGGCGATCTGCGCCGGCAGATGCGTCCCGACCTTTTGACGCGGTCGGTCGACGAGGTCATGACCAGGACGCCGAAGACGATCAGCCGCGACACGCTGGCCGGCGAAGTGTTGGAATTGCTCAACGCCTCGAAGATCACGACGCTGATCGTGACCGACGCCAAGAAGCCGGTCGGCATCATCCATCTGCACGATCTGCTGCGGGCGGGTGTAGCGTAGGGCCTTTGGTCATTCCCCGATGCGCGATGGCGCATCTGAGGGCGCGCCTGTTGGCGCGAACCCGGGGATGACGATGATTACCTCGGAAACCGCGCCGCGGTTTCCTCCAGCGGCAGGGCCAGCGCGTTGGCGAGGTAGGAGACCGTGCGGTAGAAGCCGCACAACAGGATGATCTCCAGGATCTGGTCCTCATCGTAATGCGCCGACAGCGCCGCGAATTCCGCGTCATCCAGCGTCGCGCGGACATGCAGCGCGTCGACTGCCGCGATCATTGACTGTTCGGCCTGCGACCAGCAGCCGGCATCGGCCGGACCGCGCACGGTGGCGTCAACCTGCTGCTCCGTCAGTTCGGCGGCCGCGCCGAACGCCGTGACGTGCACGCCCCATTCATATTCGCAGGCGTTGAGTGCGCAGGTGCGGTCGATCACGATCTCCCGCGCCCTTAGCGACAGCGGCCCGCGGTCCAATAGGCTGCCGCCGCGAAACTTCTCCCAGGCGCGCGGATGGCCGGCCATCACGCGGAACAGCATCAGCGGCGGCTTGCCGCGCATGATGCGATCGAAATGCTGTTGAACGTCCGCCGGATAGGGCGGATCGAGCGGCGCGAGGCGTGACATGGCCTGATCCCGTTGCTACATTTAATGTAGTACCACGCTACAATATATGTAGCGACTCGCAAGAGGGATTCGAAGGGAATTCGCGACATGCCGAAGCAGGGCCCAGTCACAAGACCCAGCGTCCGCGGCTCGCGGACCGGCCGCCCGATCATGGCGCTGCTCGATCTCTTGGGACGGCGCTGGACCTTGCGCATCATCTGGGAGCTGCGCGAGGGCGCGCTGACCTCGCGCGCGCTGCGCACTGCCTGCGACGAGGCCTCGCCAACGATCCTGCAGACGCGATTGACCGAGCTGCGCGAGGCCGGCTTCGTCGAACTATCGGAGGACGGCTACGGCCTCACCGCGCTCGGCCGCGAACTGTTCCAGACCTTCACGCCGCTCCATCGTTTCGCCGAGCGCTGGAGCAAGCGGGGCGGCAGCTAGACCTCGGCGGCCGTCAGTGTGTAGCCCGCATGAGCGGAGCGACATGCGGGACCGGTTTCCCCGGGTATCGCGGAGCCTGTCATCGGGCGCGCATTCGCGCGACCCGTTGGCTCACCCGGGCTACGGATTACTCGTCCGAAGCAGCATTCGCTCGGGCCAAGTCGTCGTCGATGGCTCAGGTCAAACTAAGCGATCGCCACCGTCAGGCTGGCGCCGTCGGCGCGGACCACCTTCACCCGGCTGCCGGCCGGCGCATCGGGGCCGGCGACGCGCCAGACCGTGTCGTCGATCCGCACCGTGCCCGATCCGTCGATGATCGGCTTCTCCAGCGTGAATTCGCGGCCGACCAGGGCTTCGTTGCGGCGGTTGAGGAACGGGTTGGTCTTGCTCGCCGCCGTCGCGCCCTTGGCAAAATGCCGCCATGCCGGCACCGCCAACGCGGCGAACACTGCGAACATCAGGAGCTGGATCTGCCAGGACGGCGTGAAAGCGAACGACAGCAGGCCCACAAGGAGCGCTGCGAGCCCGAGCCAGAACAGGAAGACCCCGGGCGCCGCGAGCTCCAGCGCCATCAGGATGAAGCCGAAGATCAGCCAGTTCCAGGTACCCAATGTCGAAAACATCTCGGCCATGACGTGACCTCTACCATTGCGGGCGCGACGCCGTCACGCCCTCACCGCTGCGGCGGCACCGGCGGCGGCGCAGTCGGGCCGGCCGGCGGGACCGAGCCGCCACGCCGCGCCGCGGCCGTAGCGGACGCAGCACTCTCGCCAAAGGTGGCGCGGGCGATCTCGCCGATGCCGGCCAGCGAGCCCAGCACGCTGGAGGTCTCGATCGGCAGCATCAAGACCTTCTGGTTCGGCGATTCCGCGAGCTGGCCGAACGCCTTGATGTACTTGTCGGCGATGAAATAGTTCAGCGCGGCGACGTCGCCCTTGGCGATCGATTCCGAAACCATCTGGGTCGCCTTGGCCTCGGCCTCGGCGAGCCGCTCGCGCGCCTCGGCGTCGCGGAAGGCGGCTTCGCGGCGGCCCTCGGCCTGCAGGATCTGCCCCTGCTTGGCGCCCTCGGCGCGCAGGATTTCGGATTGCCGCTGGCCCTCGGCCTGCAAAATATCGGCGCGCTTGACGCGCTCGGCCTTCATCTGCCGGCCCATCGCCTCGACGAGGTCGGCCGGCGGCACGATGTCCTTGATCTCGATGCGGTTGACCTTGACGCCCCAGGGCGACACCGCGGCGTCGACCACGCGCAGCAGCCGCTCGTTGATCTCGTCGCGATGCGACAGCACCTGGTCGAGATCCATCGAGCCCATCACCGAGCGGATATTGGTCATGGTCAGGACGGTGATCGCCTGGTTGAGATTGGCGACCTCGTAGCTCGCCTTCGCGGCATCGAACACCTGGTAGAACGCGACGCCGTCCACCGTCACGGTGGCGTTGTCCTTGGTGATCACCTCCTGCTCGGGGATGTTGATCACCTGCTCCATCATGTTGATCTTGCGCCCGATGCGATCGAAGTAGGGCACGATCAGATTGAGGCCGGGCGACAGCGTGCGGGTGTATTTGCCGAACCGCTCGATGGTCCAGTCAAACCCCTGCGGAACGGTCTTGATCCCGGCGAACAGCGTAACGATGACGAGAAGAACAAACGCGATCGCGAAAACGTCGAAGCCAGTCATAAAGTCCTCCAGGGCCGGCGAGACCGTCGCCAGTCACGGTCGTGCATTGGTCGGCAGGACCGCTCCGCCGGTTCAGCCGGCTGTTGTTCTCCCTAGCACATAGGAAGCTGCCGTCCGACTACCAGATGGAAATGAATAGCCGTGTCCGGTGTCACTGATCGTTAACAATCAGATCCAGCCCTGAAGCTCGCGCAGCACGAGCTGGCGAATCACGTCCATGCCGCCGTCGCTGTCGTTGAGGCAGGGGATCGCCGCGAACTGCTCGCCGCCATTGTGCCGGAAGATCTCGGCATTCTCCTGCGCGATCTCCTCCAGCGTCTCCAGGCAATCGGCGGAGAAGCCGGGCGTCACCACGGCAATGCGCCGCACGCCGTCCTTGGCCAGCTTCTCGACCGTCTTGTCGGTATAGGGCTGCAGCCACTCGGCCTTGCCGAAGCGCGACTGGAAGGTGAGGATCAGCCCGTTGGCATCGAGCCCGAGCCGCTTGCGCAGCGCATTGGTCGTGGCGATGCATTGCACCTGATACGGATCGCCCTTGTCGACATATTCCTTCGGCATGCCGTGGAACGAGGCGACGATGATCTCGGGCTGGAATGGCAAGGTCGCAAGATGCGCATTGATCGAGACCGCGAGCGCCTCGATGTAGTCGGGATCGTCGTAGTACGGCGGCGTCACCCGCAGGATCGGCTGCGCGCGCATGCCGGCCAGCACGCGAAACGCCTCGTCGCAGACCGTCGCCGACGTCGCGGCGGAATATTGCGGATAGAGCGGCACCACCAGGAGCCGGCCGCAGCCCTGCGCCGCCAGCGCCTCGATGCGCTCCTTGATCGAAGGGTTGCCGTAGCGCATCGCCCAGTCGACCACGACGTGGTCGTGATCGGCGATCGCCTCCGCCAGCTTGTCGGCCTGCGAGCGCGTGATCGTCTTCAGCGGCGACTCGTTCTGCTCGGTGTTCCAGATCTTCAGATAGTCGCGCGCCTTGCGGGCCGGACGGACGCGCAGGATGATGCCGTTGAGGATCAGCTTCCAGAGCAGGCCCTGGTCCTCGATCACCCGCGGATCGGACAGGAATTCCTTGAGATAGACCCGCACGCCGGCGGCATCCGCCGTATCGGGCGTGCCGAGATTGACCAGCAGCACGCCGACGCGTTCCGGCTTCAGCGCCGCGGCAGGCTTCGCGCTCTCGAAGGGGATCACCGTGCTCATGATGGCCTTGCGCTAGATATCCTTCGCTTGGGAGCTTTGGGCTTCGCGCGTTGCTCCAACCTTGTCAAGCCGAGTGCGAGTTGGCTACGTTCCCGTGCGAAATAAGGGGGAACCATGACGATCGCCGAATGGTGCGTCTTCGGGACGCTGATGCTCTCGCTGCTGACGATCGTATCGGTGAAGTGGACCGGCTTCCGCAGCTTCGACAATGCCAGGCCGCGCGATCCCGACTTCTACGACGATCCGATCCGCTCGCGGGCGCTCGGCGCGCACCAGAACGGCATCGAGGCCTTCCCGTTCTTCGCCTTCGCCGTGCTGCTCGCCGAATTCCGCGTCGGCCCGCTGCGGCTGATCGACGAGCTCGCGGTGCTGTTCCTGATCGTGCGGATCGCCTACGTCTTCACTTATATCGGCAACCGCCCGACGCTGCGCTCGATCCTCTGGAGCATCGGCTTCGCGATCAACATCGCAATCTTCCTGCTGCCGGCGATCAGGGGCTATCTGACGAGCTGAGCCGCGCAGCCTTGTTATCCGTCATCCTTGTTATCCGTCATCCTGAGGAGCCTGCGCTTGCGGGCGTCTCGAAGGATCGACGGCCCGGCTGGTGGCCGTCGACCCTTCGAGACGCGCTACGCGCTCCTCAGGGTGACGGATAACGGGACAGCGCCGGACTTAGGGACTTCAAAGGCACGTCGCCCGCTCGGCCGCGACGTAGCCGAACAGCAGCCCGAGCCCGAACAGCAGCACGAGGCCCGCGGCGGCGAATTCCAGGCCGCGCATGATGACCATGCCGCCGCCGTCGCGCGCCGCGCTCAGCCGCTCCGCGACGCCGCGCGCCGACACCGCGACGAGCGCGATCGCCGCCACCGTGATGGCGGTGCCGAGCCCCATCACGAAGGTCGCGGCGATGCCGGCCCAGAACAGGCCCTGCGCCAGCGCGAACACCAGCACCAGGATCGCGCCCGAGCATGGCCGGATCCCGACCGTGAGGATCGCACCTAAGCCGCGCCGCCAGCCGCCAGGACCGGCGAGCTCGGCCGGCGTCGGGCCGTGCGAATGGCCGCAATGCTCGTCATGGACGTGTTGCGCGTCATGACCGTGCTCGTGGCCATGGTCATGATGATGCCCGTGATCGTCATGCGCGTGACGATGATGGTGATCATGGCCGTGGTCGTGGTGATCGTGATCATGATGGTCGTGATCGTGCTGATGCGCGCCGGCCATCGCCAGCGCCGGGCGCGGCATCTGCAGCGCGCGGAAGAAGCCGCCGCCCTTGACCCAGACCAGCCGGGCGCCGAACGCCGCGATCAGCGCGTAGCTTGCGATCTCGATCGCCTTCTCCGCCCCGCACATGGTCTTCGCCGTCGCGTTGAGCAGCCAGGCGCAGACGCCCACGATGAGAACCGCGACCACCGACTGCATCAGCGCCGAGGCGAACGACAGCACGATGCCGCGCCGCGCGGTCTCTCGGTTGGCGACCATGTAGGATGAGATCACCGCCTTGCCGTGGCCGGGGCCGGCGGCATGGAAAATCCCGTAGGCAAAGGAGATCACGAGCAGCGTCCAGACCGCCGAACCGTCGGATTTCGCGGCGCGGATGGTCTGGGAAATCTCGCGGTAAAACTCCGACTGTTTGGCCAACAGCCAGCCGACCAGCCCGCCCTGCGGCTCTGCCGCACGCGGCGCACCGAACGGATTTTGCGCCAGCAGTGCATGAACGGCGCCGTCGAGCAGCGCAAATGCCGCCAGCACGGCAGCGGACACGGCGAGGCCGCGCGTCATGCGCGAGACGATCGGCGTCATGGGCATTCCACCGAGACCTTGTTGGCGAACATCATGCCGAAATTGCCGTTGCCGCCGTCGAGAAAGTTCTGCTCGCCGAGCTTCTGCGCTGCGGCGGTGCCGTCACTGTTCGGCCGTTCGAACTGCATCTTGCAGTCCGCCGCGGCGCCGACCAGCTTGACCGGCTCCTTCTCGGCATACTGGAAGTCGATGAAATAGGTCGGATCGAACACTTCGAGCGAGAGCTGCCTCGCCTTGAACGGCGTCTTCAGCGGCAAAGTGAAGTGCAGCGTCAGCGCCGAATCCTTGTATTCGAGGAAGTAGTCGACCGGCTCGGTGAACTTCTGCTTCTTGCCGTCGCCCTTGGCGAAGGTGAAGTAGGCGTATTCCTTCAGCGACTCGACGTTGGTCTGCGCCAGCGGCGCCAGCTCCTCGCGGCTGTAGGCGCCCTTCACCTTGGTCTCGATGCCCTGCAGCGCATAGGTCGAGAACATGTCGTCAAAGGTCCAGGCGTGGCGGACGGCGGTGATGGTGCCGTCGGGTGCGTAGATCAGTTCGCTCTTGGCGACGATCCAGACATGCGGATGGGCCTCGGCGGCCGCCGTACCGAGCACGACGGACACCGCAAGCACGAGCCATGCGATCAGGCGCTTCAACGACGGCCGCACCTTCAGGCCGCCTCAGGCGTCTCGAGCAGGCCGCGACGGCGCAAAAGCGCGTCCGGCTCGGGCTCGCGGCCGCGGAAGGCGACATAGGCCTCCTCCGGATCGCGCGAGCCGCCCGACGAATAGATGTCGTCATGCAGCCGCTTGGCGGTCGCCGGATCGAAGATGTCGCCGGCCTCCTCGAAGGCGCCGAAGGCATCGGCGTCCATCACCTCCGACCACATGTAGCTGTAGTAGCCGGAGGCATAGTGGTCGCCGGAGAAGATATGGCCGAACTGGGTCGGCCGGTGCCGCAGCGAGATTTCGGCGGGCATGCCGATCTTCTCCAGCTCCTTCTGTTCGAAGGCGCGGACGTCCCAGCTCGCCGCCGCCGGCTGGGTGTGGAATTCGAGGTCGACCAGCGCCGAGGAGACGAACTCCACGGTGGCAAAGCCCTGGTTGAACTTGCGCGCGGCGAGGAAGCGCTTGAGCAGATCGTCCGGCAGCGCCTCCCCGGTCTGGTAGTGGCGGGCGAAGCGCTGCAGCACCTCGGGCCGCTCCTGCCAGTGCTCATAGAGCTGCGAAGGCAGCTCGACGAAGTCGGTGAACACGCTGGTTCCGGACAGCGACGGATAGGTCACGTTGGACAGCATGCCGTGCAAGCCATGGCCGAACTCGTGGAACAGGGTCCGCGCATCGTCGGGCGACAGCAGCGACGGCGCGCCGTCGGCGCCCTTGGCGAAGTTGCAGACATTGATGACCAGCGGCGCGACGTCGCCGTCGAGCTTTTGCTGGTCGCGCAGCGAGGTCATCCAGGCGCCGGAGCGCTTCGAGGGCCGCGCGAAGTAGTCGCCGTAGAACAGCGCCTTGTGCTGGCCGTCGCGGCCCTTGACCTCCCAGACCCGGACATCTGGATGCCAGACCGGGACGTCCTTGCGTTCCTCGAAGGTGACGCCGAACAGGCGGGTGGCGCAGTCGAACGCGGCCTCGATCATGTGGTCGAGCACCAGATAGGGCTTGATTGCGGAATCGTCGAAATTGGCCCGGCGCTGGCGCAGCTTCTCGGCGTAGTAGCGCCAGTCCCAGGACGCCAAAGTGAAATTGCCGCCCTCCTCCGCGATCAGCGCCTGCAGCGCGTCGCGGTCGGCGAGCGCCCGGGCCCGCGCCGGCTTCCAGACCCGCTCCAGCAGGCCGCGCACGGCCTCCGGCGTCTTCGCCATGGAATCCTCGAGGCGGTAGGCGGCGTAGGTCGGGAAGCCCAGGATCTTGGCGGTCTCCTCGCGGAGTCTCAGGATCTCCACGATGGTCGCGTTGTTGTCGTTGGCGTTGCCATTGTCGCCGCGCGCCGTGAAGGCCTTGTAGACCTTCTCGCGCAGATCGCGCCGCGACGAGCTCTGCAGGAACGGTTCGACCGAGGAGCGCGACAGCGTCACGATCGCCTTGCCGGGCATGCCGCGTTCTTCCGCCGTAGCCTTGGCAGCCGCCACAAATGTGTCGGAGAGGCCGGCGCGGTCGCCCTCGCCGAGCTCCATGAACCACTCCTGCTCGTCGCCGAGCAGATGGTGGCTGAACGAGGTGCCGAGATGGGCGAGGCGCTCGTTGATCTCGGCCATGCGGGCCTTTGCCGCATCGTCGAGCCCGGCGCCGGAGCGGCGGAAGCGGGTGTAGGTGCGCTCCAGCAGCCGCATCTGCTCGCCGGTCAGGCCGAGGGAGGCGCGCTTCTCATGCAGCATGGCGATGCGGCCAAACAGCACAGCGTTCATCATGATCGGATTCCAGTGCCGCGCCATCCGGGGCGACACCTCCTTGTCGATCTCCAGGATCGCCGGGCTCGAATGCGCCGAGACCAGGTCGTAGAACACCGCCGCGACCTTCGACAGCAGCTTGCCGGAGCGCTCCAGCGCGGTGATGGTGTTGTCGAAGTCGGGCAGCGCCGGATCGTGGGTGATCGCAGCCACTTCCGCAGAATGATCTGCGAAAGCCTGCTCGAAAGCGGGGAGGAAATGCTCCGGCTTGATCTCGGCGAAGGGCGGCGTCTCGAGCGGCGTCCGCCATGCCTTCAGGAGGGGGTTGGCAAGGGCCTGAGCCTTGGCGTCTGCGCTGGTTCCTGACATCGAATGTCCCGTTTTTCGCCTTGAAAATGCTGCCCAACCTATATCACGCGATACGGCATTTTTGGGCCTTTTGCGCTTGATAGATGGGCACTTTTCGGAGAGATTGCGCCCCCTGAACAGGACCTATTCCATGACCATGCAGCCCTCCACCTCAGCCAACCGCACCATCGCCTGGCCGAGCGTCATCACCGTGATCTCGGCGGCGATCCTGATCGGCGCGGAAGTGTTCGGCGCGGCGTTCGCCGGCGGTTGGGCGCTCGCGATCCTGCTCGGGCTCGACGATGTCGCCGCGCACATCCTGCAGGCGGTGCTGTTCGGCATCGGCGTCTTGATCATGATCGCCTTCATCCGCGCAGCTCAACGCGTCGAGCCGTTCACGCGTCGCGCGTGAGCTTGAGCGATTCAAGAAAGCACTGCGGCACAGGGCTAAAACGCACACACGCTTCGTTAGTCATTCTTAACAGCCGTTCATCTTCAGCGCCTCCGACGCGTGCTGCGCGCGACATCGCAAGCACGCGTTAGGGAAATTTGTCGCTATCGCAAAAAAATTCTTGCGCCGCGAAGTCAAAAGACTTATTTCCTGCCTTGCCCAATTTCGCACGTGCCTGTGGTCGTGTGTCAGTCGGTAGGTATCCGGACAAGAGGCCGGACAGCCGCCAAGGGGTGGAAGAACCGAGGGTCGCTTACGTCCATCAGGACACGAGGCGGCCAGCCTCTCTCTCCAGGGATGCCGTTGAAGGTCTCACCACTCTTTGCAACCGTGACTGGCAGCCGGAGGCGAACCGGCGCACCCCGCTCTCAACGGGGGACGCGACTTAAAGCAACGACGGATCGGGCTTTTTTGGTCTCTACCGGCGGTCCAACGCCGGCCCGGGCTACTGAAAAGGCTTGTCCTTCATTGCCAGGTGATCGGGCGGGAAACTCTCCCAACCAATCCACGGCAGCACAGTCTGGTTTGAGTCTCTTGGCCTCAACGCGCCTCCATCGCGCGATGTGGCCGAAGCGCTCTTACCCGACGTCACGTTGATGCGGATCCCGTCGCTGGGACCGTTGGAGAGTGCCATGACTGAACGCATCCAGGAATTCCTGCGCCATCGCCGCCAGGATGGACTCGACACCGAGCCGTGCCTCGTCGTCGACCTCGAAGTCGTGCGCGACAACTACCAGACCTTCGCCAAGGCGCTGCCGGACAGCCGCGTGTTCTACGCGGTGAAGGCCAATCCTGCGCCCGAAGTGCTGTCGCTGCTGGCCTCGCTCGGCTCCTGCTTCGACACCGCGACCGTCGCGGAGATCGAGATGGCGCTGGCCGCCGGTGCGACGCCGGACCGCATCTCCTATGGCAACACGATCAAGAAGGAGCGCGACATCGCGCGTGCCTTCGCGCTCGGCATTCGCCTGTTCGCGGTCGACTGCGCCGCCGAGGTCGAGAAGGTCGCCCGCGCCGCCCCCGGCGCCAAGGTGTTCTGCCGCATCCTCTATGACTGCGCCGGCGCCGAGTGGCCGCTGTCGCGCAAGTTCGGCTGCGACCCGGAGATGGCGGTCGAGGTGCTCGACCTCGCCAAGCGCCTGGGTCTGGAGCCGTGCGGCATCTCGTTCCATGTCGGTTCGCAGCAACGCAAGGTGAAGGCGTGGGACCGCGCGCTCGCGATGGCGTCGACGGTGTTCCGTGACTGCGCCGAGCGCGGGATCAACCTGACCATGGTCAACATGGGCGGCGGCTTCCCGACCAAGTACCTCAAGGACGTTCCGCCGGTCGTGCAATATGGCCGGTCGATCTTCCGCGCGCTGCGCAAGCATTTCGGCAACCAGATCCCGGAGACGATCATCGAGCCGGGCCGCGGCATGGTCGGCAATGCCGGAATCATCGAGACCGAAGTCGTTCTGATCTCGAAGAAGAGCGACGAGGACGAGGTGCGCTGGGTCTATCTCGACATCGGCAAGTTCGGCGGTCTCGCCGAGACGATGGACGAGTCGATCCGGTACGCCATCCGCACCCCGCATGACGGGGCCGACATGACGCCGTGCGTGCTCGCGGGCCCGACCTGCGACAGCGCCGACGTGCTGTACGAGAAGCTGCCGTATCCGCTCCCGGTGACGCTCGAGATCGGCGACAAGCTGCTGATCGAAGGCACCGGCGCCTATACGTCGACCTACTCGTCGGTGGCGTTCAACGGCATTCCGCCGCTGAAGACCTACCACATCTGACCTGCCTCCCGATCGAGGCCCGACAAACCGGGAGCCGGCCGCGCCGGCTCCTTCCCGATCATTTTGGTTTTCTGAACGACGCTTGCCGCGGCGTACGACATGCCGTTGCAAGCGGGGACTGACGTGCCATGACTGCAAGACGGAACACCCCCGTTGCCCTCATCCGAGATGCCGCCCCGTTCGCGATCCGTGCGGAGCGTGGCTCGGACGTCGTCGCACGCGAAGCGCTGCTGGATGCCTGCTTTGGCCCGAATCGCCAAACGCGCACCTGCCAGCGCCTGCGCGACGGACGCGCGCCCGCCGAAGGCCTGAGCCTTGCGGCCGTGCGCCAGGACGGCCGGCTGGTTGGAACCGTGCGGTTGTGGCACGTCAGCGCGGGGGGCCGCAGCGCGCTGATGCTGGGGCCGCTGGCAGTCGACGACGACTGCCGTGGCCTCGGCGTCGGCGCCGCGCTGATGCAGCGTGCGCTGGCGGTCGCCAAGGCGCGCGGCCACGGCGCCCTGATCCTGCTTGGCGATGCGCCCTACTACGCCCGCTTCGGCTTCACCGCCGCCAAGACCGGCGAGCTGTCTTTGCCTGGCACGTTCGAGCGCGAGCGGCTGCTCGGCCTCGAGCTTGTCGCAGGCGCGCTGGACGGCGCCTGGGGCATGATCACGCCGACCGGCGCGCCGCTGCCCGAGGCCAAGGCATCGCGGACGCGATCCCGGAACCGGAAGGCACCGCTCGCCGTGCCGCACGCGGCATAAGGCGGGCCGTCATGTCGGAGCACATTCCCATCACCGATGGCGCGCGCCCGCGTTGGCGCGGCCTCGTCACCACGGTCATGCTGATCCTGATCTCGGTGATGATAGTCAGGGATATCCTGGTCCGGCGCTGGACCGGCACGCCGCCATCGCCGCCCGACACCACGCTGCAGTCCCGCTAACGCCGGCCGCGCCAGGCCTGAACCAAGGGGTTGCGCGGGCGGCAAAAATGCCCGTAAACCCCGCGCAAAGCCATTTTCAGTCGAGGTCCAGATGTCTCGCCGCCTGATTTCCACCGGCTCGCCCTTTGAGAAGACCGCCGGCTACAGCCGTGCCGTGATCGACGGCGACTTCGCCTTCGTCGCGGGAACCACCGGCTATGACTACGCCACGATGACCATGCCGTCAGATGTCACGAGCCAGTCACGGAACTGCTTCAAGACCATCGAGGCCGCCCTCAAGGAGGGAGGCTTTGCGATGGCCGACATCGTCCGCGCGACCTACTACCTCACCGACGCCCGTGACGTGGATGCCCATTTCACGGTCTGCGGCGAGGTCCTCGGCGACATCCGCCCGGCCGCAACGATGCTGATCGTCGCGGGGCTCTACAAGCCCGAGATGAAGGTCGAGATCGAAGTCACCGCGAAGCGTCGCAACCCCTGATCCACTCTATCCGCCGCTAGGCACTCTCCTGGAGAAAATGATGAGCCCCGCCTCGCAGATCTACGCGAAGATCACAGGTCCCATTGTCATGATCGGCTTCGGCTCGATCGGCAAAGGCACGCTGCCTTTGATCGAGCGGCATCTCGATTACGACAAGTCACGCGTCACCGTGATCGACCCCAAGGACGAGGGCCGCAAGGCGCATTGCGAGAAGCACAACGTCAAATTCATCCAGAAGGCCGTGACCAGGGACAATTATCGCGACCTGCTGAGCCCGCTGCTCACTGAAGGCGGTGGCCAGGGCTTTTGCGTCAATCTGTCGGTCGATACCGGCTCGACCGACATCATGGAGCTCTGCAACGAACTCGGCGCTCTCTATATCGACACCGTCAACGAGCCCTGGCTCGGCTTTTATTTCGATTCGTCGAAGGGGCCGGAAGCGCGCTCCAACTACGCGCTTCGCGAAGTGACGCTGGCGGCCAAGAAGGCGCGCCCCGCGGGCTCGACGACGGCCGTCTCCTGCTGTGGCGCCAATCCCGGCATGGTCTCGTTCTTCGTCAAGCAGGCGCTGCTCAATGTCGCCGCGGATCTGAAGCTCAATGCCCCGAAGCCGAAGACCAAGGCCGAATGGGCGGACTTGATGCGACAGGCCGGCGTGAAGGGCATCCACATCGCCGAACGCGACACCCAGCGCTCCAAGTCGCCGAAAGAGCCTGACGTCTTCGTCAACACCTGGTCGGTGGAAGGCTTCCTGTCGGAAGGCGTGCAGCCGTCCGAACTCGGTTGGGGCACCCATGAGAAATGGATGCCCGAGAATGCGCATACCCACAAAGCCGGCTGCGGTGCAGCCATCTATCTGATGCAGCCCGGCGCCAACACGCGCGTGCGCACCTGGTGCCCGACCCGCGGCGCGCAGTATGGCTTTCTCGTCACCCACAACGAGTCGATCTCGATCGCCGATTACTTCACGGTGCGTGACGCATCGGGCACGGCGATCTATCGGCCGACCTGCCACTATGCCTATCACCCGGCCGACGACGCCGTGCTGTCGCTGCATGAAATGTTCGGCCGCGCAGCGAAGATGCAGGAGAAGCACCACATCCTCGATGAGAACGAAATCGTCGACGGCATTGACGAGCTCGGCGTTCTGCTGTTCGGCCATGACAACAATGCCTACTGGTACGGCTCGCAGCTCTCCATCGAGGAGACCCGCAAGCTCGCGCCCTATCAGAACGCCACCGGCCTGCAGGTGACGTCCGCCGTGCTCGGCGGCATGGTGTGGGCGCTGGAAAACCCGAACGAAGGCATCGTCGAGGCCGACGAGATGGACTTCGATCGTCTGCTGGAAATCCAGCTGCCGTATCTCGGCCCGGTGAAGGGCTTCTACACCGACTGGACCCCGCTGACGGATCGTCCGGGACTGTTTCCGGAAGATATCGACACCAGCGATCCCTGGCAGTTCAAGAATATTCTGGTGCGCTGACCCGAAGGGTCATCCCGGGATGCGCGCTTCGGCGCGCAGACCCGGGATCTCGAGATAGTTGCGGGAGATTCTCCGGTGCGCGAGTGCGCACCGTCGTTCATCGCCACCACGATCTCCGGAATGACTTCGTCATCTCGCCATGTAGTCGAACGCGACCGAGCCGAGGCCGAGCGTCAGGTCCGCCTTGAAATGCAGCGCCGAGACCACCTCGCGCACCGGCAGGCGGGCGACGTCGCACAGCGCGTGCGGAAACAGCCCGAGCGCCGCGGGACCGGTCCAGGCCTCCTTCAGCGTGATATCTTCCAGATGAAACCGCACCAGCTCGCAGATCCGCGGGCTGCCGTCGACATGCGGGATAATTTTCAGAATGAAGTTCGGCGCTGTCATCGATTTCAGCACGGTGTCGAGGTCGACCTTGCGGTGCTTGTAGCCCATGGTGGCGGAAGCGCAGAGCACCGAGCCGTAATGCAGCGAGCCGACCAGCACGTCGCTCTCGACCTCGATCCTGGGCTTTGCCAGCTTCTTCGGAAATCCCCACAGCTCGCGGCCGCCAGCGATCGGCCCCTCGTCGTCGAGATACATCGCCTGGGTGTAGGCCCCCTCCTCGCCCCTGAAGCGAACCGGGATCACCTGCCCGGTCTCGGTGTAGTCGCCGAAGCCGGTCGAGTCCGGCATGCGGATGAACTCGTACTTCACCACCGGCTCGGCGACCTCGAGCGGCTCCGGCACCACGGCGGCGAGCGCTTCCGGGTCGGTCTTGTAGGTGATGATGAAATATTCGCGGTCGAAGAACCGGTAGGGCCCCGGCGGAAACGACGGGTTGGTGAGCGGCATCGAATAGGCGGTGCGCCGGACGTCCTCGATCTTCATGGCAGGCCCCATCTGTCGTTGGCGAGACGACAGATTATGGAGGGCGCCGGCGGCGGAGGCGAGACCGTATAATCGGCAGCATCCGTCAAATCCGCGTCACAATGCGAGCCTGCGGCGCGCTTACTTTTTCTCGATCGGCGGCGCGGTCTTCTCCGCGGGCGCGGGCGGCAGTACCGGCTTGGCGCCGGACTTCTGTGCTTCATCGTCGGGACGCGCGGGCTGCGGCGCCGGCGTGGTCGGCCGGTCGCCGCCCGGCTTCGATTCGGCCGGCGGCGCGGTTTTCTGCGGCTCGGGCGTCGGCGTCGGTTGCAGCGGCTGGGTCGCCTGCGCGATCTCCTGCGGTGGGGCGGCATTGATCGCGTGCAGCGAAAGCACCGCGATCGCAACGCCCGCCGCCACCAACGTCGAGGCGATCAGCATGTCGATTCGCAACCTGGTCCGATCCGCAGCCATCTCGTTCACCTGCGCCTTGTCCGCGAGGTCAACGATCCTGCCACGGCATGGTTCCGAAGCGGCGCCTGCGGGAACCTCGGCTCAATCCGTGGTGCTGACCTCCCAGGTCGCGTGCCGCACGCCGGGTTGATGCTGCAGGTCGACCACCACCGCGTTCAATTCGTTGGGCTCGACCGCGGTCGAGACCAGTGTCGCCACGATCTCGAGAAAGTCGTCGCCGGCCTCGACCACGTCGACATCGGCGACCGGATAGTTCGCTGCTTCCAGCTTCTCGACCAGGCGGTCGCGCATGTCGGGCAATGCCTCGGGAGTCACCGCGAGCTTGAAATAGTAGGTCGCCTCCGAGGCCTTCTCGTTCAGCGGGATGCGGTTGATGGCGTTGACCAGCGGACGCAGCAGCGTGTTGCCGGCGATCACGAACACGGTCAGCGCCGCCGCCTGCGCCACGAGGTCAGCACCGGCGCAGGAGCCGACCGCGGCCGAGGCCCACAGCGTGGCCGCGGTGTTGAGGCCGCGCACGTCCATGCCCTGCTTCATGATGACGCCGGCGCCGAGGAAGCCGATCCCCGACACCACATAGGCGATCACCCGCACCGCGCCGTCGGAGCCGGCCAGATGCATCGCGAGGTCGACGAAGGCGGCGGCGCCGACCGCGACCAGTACATTGGTGCGCAGCCCCGCGGTGCGCTGCCGGTACTGCCGCTCGGCGCCGATCAGGGTGCCGAGCACAAAGGCCGTGGTCAGGCTGACCAGCGTGTCGATGAAGTCGGCGAGCTGGAACGTGGTGAGAAATCGCATGACGCTGCGGCCCCGGCGCGAGCTTCGTCTTTTGACGCGTCTTCTTCACGCGAACCGGTACCCACTTCGCTCGAAAACGCTTCGTCTGCCGCGATCTCTTACATTTCCACGATGCCCGCGTCACCATCTTCCGTGCCGAAGGCGAGCAGCGTGCCCTTGGCATTCCATCCGAGCGCCGACACCGCCGTGCCGGCGTTCCGGCGCACCAGGATCTCGGCGCCGTCCTCTAGGCGGACCATCAGCACGGTGCCGTCGGCATAGCCGACCGCCATGATGTCGTTCTTCGGATGGCAGGCGACCACCGCGACCCGCGCCGGCATCGGCGCCAGCATCGCCGGCTCCTTGCCCATCGGGCCGTCCTTGCTGGTGAACGGCCAGACGATCACGGTATCGGCGCCCGAGGTTGCGAGCCCCTTGCCGCCGACGCTCCATGACATCGAGCGGACGCGGCCGGGATAGCCGCTCATCCGCATGTGCCTGTTGTCGGCGAGCCGCCAGCCATGCATCGCCGGCTCGTGCATCGCGGTGACGAGGAATTTGTTGTCCGGGCTGAACATGACGGCGAGATGCGAGCCGGCCCATTCCAGAAACTCCGGATTGGCCGCCATGTTGGGAAACCACAACGTCACGCCATTGTAATGCGCGATCGCAAGCCGCAGGCCCTTCGGCGCAAAGGCAAGTCCGCCGACGGTCGACGGCACCTCGAAGGTTTTCTCTTCGCCCTTGGGATTGCGCACAAAGGCGGTCTTGCCCGCCGACCATGCCACGGTGCCGTCGCTGTGCAGCGCGACATTGTCGATCCAGCGCCGCTTGGCGTCGGTCGCAATGACAGAGGTCTCGCCCTTGGCATCGATCGCGATCAGCTTGCCGTCGTCACCGCCGGTGACGAGCCGCTTGCCGTCGGAGGCGGCGCACAGGATGGCACCGAAATGCGTCTCCGTCCGAGTGATCTCGCCGTCGGCGGTCGCGATCGCAACACCCTCCTCGGCGCCGACGAAGAACGCGCGGTCGCCGAGGAAATGCACGGACCCCACCGCCGCGCCGAGCGGCAGCGGCTTGACGCGGTCGGTGATCGAAACGATGGAAGAAGGGGCCTCGCCCGGATCGAACTCTTTCATCACGTGGTGATGCACTGCTCGAAGCCGTCGCGGATCGCCTGCTCGGGCAGTTCGCGACCGATGAACACGACGCGGCTCTCGCGCTTCTCGCCGTCCTTCCATTTCCGCTGATGGTCGCCCTCCAGCATCATGTGGACGCCCTGGAACACATAGCGGTCGTCATCGCCGGTGAAGGCGAGGATGCCCTTCGAGCGCAGGATCTTCTGGCCCTCGGTGGCGACGAGCTGCTGCAGCCAGGGCATGAACTTGGTCGGGTCGAGCGGCTTCTCCGAACGCAGCGACAGCGACTGCATGTCCTCGTCGTGATAATGCTTCAACCCGCCATGGCCATTGTCGTGATCATGGTGGTGATGATCATGGTCATGGTGATGATGATCGTGATCATGGTCGTGATCGTCGCCGGCCTCGAGGAAATCGGGCTCGATCTCCAGGATGCGGTCGAGATCGAACGCGCCGCGCTCCAGCACATCGGTCAGCCCGACCTGGCAACGCTCGGTGCGGTGCAGCTTGGCATAGGGATTGATGCCGCGGATGCGGGCTTCGACCTCGGCGAGCTCGGGCTTGGAGACCAGGTCGGTCTTGTTCAGCACGATGACGTCGGCGAACGCGATCTGGTTCTTGGCTTCCGGCGCGTCCTTGAGGCGGTCGCTCAGCCATTTGGCGTCGGCGACGGTCACGACCGCGTCGAGCCGGGCGTTCTTCTGCACGTCCTCGTCGACGAAGAAGGTCTGCGCGACCGGCGCCGGATCGGCAAGGCCGGTGGTCTCGACGATGATGGCGTCGAACTTGCCCTTGCGCTTCATCAGGCCGTCCATGATGCGGACGAGGTCGCCGCGCACCGTGCAGCAGACGCAGCCATTGTTCATCTCGAACACTTCCTCATCGGCGCCGATGATGAGGTCGTTGTCGATGCCGATCTCGCCGAATTCGTTGACGATGACGGCGTATTTCTTGCCGTGGTTTTCCGACAGGATGCGGTTCAACAGCGTGGTCTTGCCGGCGCCGAGATAGCCTGTCAGCACGGTCACAGGAATTTTTTGCGAAGCTTCAGCCATAACAACTCCGAAGGAACTTGGATCACGGCACTCAGCCCGGCAGGGAGGCCCCTGCCCTACTCGGCGAGCGCGCTGGTCAGGGCCTTTATATTGTGCCTGACCATATCAATGTAAGTGGGTGCATCGCCCTTTTCGGCCGTCAAACCGTCCGAATACAGGGTGCCGCCGACCCGGGCGCCGGTCTCGGCCGCGATCCGCTCGATCAGGCGGGGATCGCTGATATTTTCGAGAAAAACTGCCGGAATTTTCGCAAGCTTGATCTGGGCGATGATTGCGGCGATATCGCGCGCGCTGGGCTCGGAATCGGTGGACACGCTGAGCGGCGAGAAGAACGTGACCCCGTAGGCATCGGCGAAATAGCCGAAGGCGCCATGGGTCGAGATCACCTTGCGCCGCGCCTCCGGCACTTTCGCCACCGCCTCGTGCACCTCGCGGTCGAGCGCCTCGAGCTTGGCAAGATAGGCGTCGGCATTGGCCTTGAAGATGGCTGCCTGGTCGGGGGCCGCGGCGATCAAACCGTCGCGAATATTGACGACATAGATCTTCGCATTGGCCACGGATTGCCAGGCATGCGGATCGTCATGGCCGCCCATTTTCCGTGGCATGATCCCCTTGGTCGCCACCGCGACCAACGCCTTGCTGCCCGAAGCCTGCAGCAGCCGCGGCATCCAGCCTTCGAAGCCGAGGCCGTTGATGACCACGAGCTTGGCGTCGGCGACCTTCCTGGCATCAGCCGGCGTCGGCGCGTAGACATGGGCATCGCCGTCGGGCCCGACCAGCGCCGTCACGTCGACATTATTACCGCCGACGTTGCGCACCATGTCGGCGAGGATCGAGAAGCTCGCGACGACGTTGATGCGCTCCGCGGCGCGCGCCGGTCCGCTCGCCAGCAGCAGCGCCAGACCAATCAAGCCGAACAATCGCCGCATCGTACTCACGCCTCGAGATGGCGGCCGGGAAACAGCTGCCGCACCAGGCCGCTGACATTGCCGAACAGCAGCGACACAATATAGAGCCCCGCCGCGACCAGGATGATCGCGGGACCGGAGGGAATCCGGGTCTGGTACGACAGCACCAGCCCGGCATAGCCCGACAGCATCGCGCTCGCCACCGCGATGCAGATCATGGTGGTGATGTCGCGCGACCAGAACCGCGCGATGCCCGCGGGCAGGATCATCAGCCCGACGCCGAGCAGCGTGCCGAGCGCATGGAAGCCGTTGACGAGGTTGACCACGACGAGCGCGAGGAAGGCGAGATGCGCCGGCGCGCCGGCCCGGCTCACGGTGCGCAGAAAGACCGGATCGACGCATTCGATCACCAGCGGGCGATAGATCACCGCGAGCACCAGGAGCGTGAGGGTGGCGTTGAACGCGATCACCAGCAGCGTCTGGTCGTCCATCGCCAGGATGTTGCCGAACAGCACATGCAGCAGGTCGATATTGGTGCCCTTGATCGAAACAATCGTGACGCCGAGCGCGAGCGAGACGAGATAGAAGGTCGCGAGCGAGGCGTCCTCCTTCAGCTCGGTGGTGCGGGCGACGAGGCCGGCGAGCAGCGCCACGGCAAAGCCGGCGATCAGGCCGCCGGTCGTCATCGCGAACAGGTTGAGCCCGGACAGCAGGAAGCCGATCGCCGCTCCCGGCAGGATCGCATGCGCCATGGCGTCGCCGACCAGGCTCATCCGCCGCAGCATCAGGAACACGCCGATCGGCGCACCGCCGAGCGACAGTGCGATCACGGCCGCCAGCGCGCGGCGCATGAACTCGAATTCGGTGAAGGGCGTGACCAGCGCGTCGGATAGCATCGGCGTCAGGCGGCCCGCGAGCGTGGATCGGAGGCGCAGGCCGCGGCGCTGTCGTCGAACGCCTCGCACATCCGCATCGCGACCATCAGATTGTCGGCCGTCAGCGCCTCGGCGGTCGGTCCCCATTTCACCGGGCCGCGTGCCAGCAGCAGCGTCTCCGGGAAATTGTTGCGCACCATGTCGAGGTCGTGCAGCGCCGCCAGCACGGTGCGCCCCTCGCCGTTCCAGCGCTTCACCAGCGCCAGCAAATCGGCTGATGTCTTGGCATCGATGGCGTTGAACGGTTCGTCGAGCACGATCAGGCGGGCGTCCTGCAACAGCACGCGCGCGAACAGCATGCGCTGGGTCTGGCCACCGGACAGCGTGCCGATCGGGCGGTTCTCGAAACCGTTGAGGCCGACCGCAGCGAGCGCCGCCAAAATCTTCTTGCGCGCGGCCCCGCCGATGCCGCCGAAGAAGCCGGTCGAGCGCCACAGCCCGGTGCCGACGAAGTCGAACACCGAGATCGGGAAGCTGCGGTCGATGTCGGCAGACTGCGGCAGATAGGCGATGTCGCGATGATCCAGCCCGTCGAGATCGATCACACCGGACAGCGGCTTGAGCACGCCGGCGATGCCACGCAGCAGGGTCGACTTGCCGGCTCCGTTCGGGCCGATCACGGCGAGCAGCGCACCCGCCTCGACGGCGCCATTGAGATGATGCACCGCCGGGTGGCGGTCATAGCCGAGCGTCACGTCGCGGAAGGTAACAAGGGCAGCCACCGGTCTCACCTCATCGCCAGCCAGACGACCGCCCACAGGCCGGCGCTGACCGCGAGCGCCGCGAGCAGACGGGCCGGCACGGGCATGCGCAGGATCGACCAGTGCGCGGCCTGCGCCGGATGCGCGTGCGGGCCGTGGCCGTGCCCGTGGGGGGCGTGGCCGTGATGGTGGAGGTCGTGGGTGTGCGTATGCGCCATGGAATGACTGTTATATTATAACATAACGCGAGTCTACAAACGAGGAACTCATGGCCGATCCGCAAAATCGGAGGATTTGAGCTGCGGCGGCCGAGTGACGCCCCGGTCGACAGCTTGGCCCGGAAAACCCGCCTCGACGGGAACCGTTGGCTACCTGCGCCGGAGCGAAGGCACACCTGCGCGTCTCAGATTCAGTGTCGTCCCGGCCTTCGCCGGGACGACACTGAGTGTGTGGTGGCGCGTGCAGGACAAACTTCTGCGTTCTCGCGACACGATTTGCCCGAGCCTTGCTTTTCAATCCGCCCTCTCTTGAACAGAGGGCGCAGGGAAAGCCGGGTGCCGATCGGGCCCCGTGCGGGGACTTGACGCGTTTTGCCGAGTTGCCCGACCGGGCAAATCACCGATCGGCGCGTGAAGAAAACACCGGCGGAAGGCCTTCGGCGACGGAGAGGCAGCCCTTATGCGACCAGCACATAGATCAGCATCGCAGCGGTGATCGCCATCCAGACGAGCGAGAGACGGAAATACAGCAGGTCCCAATTCATGGGACAAACGTACACACCCGCGCTGACGCCGACCTTTCACCAGGTTAAGGCATCGCGGATTTATTAACTAAGCACGCCAGCGGAATGGATTGGTGGTTGGCTCGCCGAAAGACACCGCTTCGGCCCTCAATTTAGGAACATGGCAATCGCCATGAGGATGACCGGGCTTAGCCCCATCAGCACGACAAACACGCTGTAAAGTAGGTTGCCCATAACGCCGCCCTACGTTGGAAGGGAAGGCTATGCCGGGAGGAACTCATCAAGCCAGTGCAGTTTGTGCCAGCGGTTCGAGCTTTTGGAATTAGCCAGTTATCTCAGGTACCTGGCTGGACACCCCCGTAACACTACGGGACGACACAGCTCAGGCAGAGAAAAGGGCGACGAGCGCCACCACCGCCAAAGCGGTAGCGACGCACCCTGCGATCATGACCCAGTCCTGACGCTTCGCCATGCCTGACAGGCTCGTCCTGGCGGCGCAGGTCATATTGACCTAGGTCAACCGGCAAAAATCATTCATCTGCCGTCGAGGCATCACGCAACAAAGCGCTCTCACGCCTCGCGCGCGTAACTCTTCAACCGTGCCTGGAGCACCGCGATCACCTGGTCGCGGACCGGATCGCGGGAGCCTTTCAGCCAGGCGGCGGCGAGCGGCAGGCGGCCGGCGCTGCTGCCGCGCTTCAGGCGGAGCGGCACAAAGCGGACGCCGGGGATCGCCATCCGCGCGGTCCAGCGCGGCACGATGGCAACGCCGAGCCTTGCCGCGACCATGTTGACGATGGTCTGCTTCTCGTCGGCGATCTCCTGGATACGCGGCGTCAGCCCGGCCTCGTCGAACAGTTTTGTCGTCAGATCGTGGCTGTGCGGCCGCGAGCGGCGCTCCGGCACGATCAAGGGCTGATCCGCGATGTCGGGCAGCACGATCTGCGTTCGCCGCGCCAGCGCGTGCTTGTGCGACAGCGCCACCACGGCGGTCTCATGCAATAGCGGGACAAACTCGATGCGGCGGTCGGGCCGCTCCGGCGGGCGTACGAACGCAAGGTCGAGCGCGCCCGACAAGAGCTTCGGCAGCAGCCGGATGGTCTTCTCCTCGAGCAGTTGCACCGCGACGTCCGGATAGGCGGCGCGAACGTCGCGCAGCAGCGGCGGCAGCAGACCGGCCGCGGCGCTGTCGATCGCGCCGATCCGGAACCGCCGCGCCTGTGGCTTGCGCAGGCGGCGGCGAAAGCCGTTCTCGATCGCCTCGGCGCGGCCGAGCAGCGCGCGGCCCTCGCGCAGCAGCACAGCGCCGTCCTCGGTCAACGACACCGCGCGCGTGGTGCGCGCGAACAGCCGCACCCCGAGATCCTCTTCCAGCAGCTTGATGTGGCGGCCCAGCGCCGACGGCATCATCTGCAGGCGCTGCGCCGCGCGGCCGAAATGCAGTTCCTCGGCAGCCGCGACGAAGCAGCGAAGCTGGTGCAGTTCCAAGACGTCGCTTCCTTATGCCCCGCGTTCGTCATGGCCGGGCTCGTCCCGGCCATCCACGTCTTTTCTTTGCCGCCAAGACGTGGATGCCCGGCACAAGGCCGGGCATGACGTCAAGTGAGGCCGGATCCGATTATATCATTTTTTTGTATAAACCGGCGCGGGTTGAAGCGAAAGGGCGCGAGCTTCTAGGCTTTCCATTGGTGATGAATTCAGGTTGAGCTTCGGCCGCGAAGAAACTGCGCCCCCTCTCCCGCTTGCGGGGGAGGGCTGGGGTGGGGGCTCTCTCCACGAATCGTAGCGTGGAGAGAGCCCCCACCCGCATCGCATCAAAGATGCGATGCGACCTCCCCCGCAAGCGGGAGAGGTGGAACGGAGACTACAGGCGCCACCTCAACCCCACATTCATCACGACGAAAAAGAACACGAACCCCGGGGAAGAAGCCCATGGAAAGCGAGCTTGGCACGCGCGTATTGCGCAAGATCTCACTGCGCATCGTGCCGTTCATCATGCTGCTTTACTTCGTGGCCTTCATCGACCGCGTCAATATCGGCTTCGCGTCGCTGACCATGAACAAGGACATCGGCCTGTCGCCGACCGTCTATGGCTTCGGCGCCGGTATCTTCTTCTGGGGCTACTTCCTGTTCGAAGTGCCCTCCAACATCATCCTGCACAAGATCGGCGCGCGGATCTGGATCGCGCGGGTGATGATCACCTGGGGCCTGGTCTCGGCGGCGATGGCGCTGGTGCAGGGCGCGACCAGCTTCTACGTGCTGCGCTTCCTGCTCGGCGCTGCGGAGGCCGGCTTCTTCCCCGGCATCATCCTCTATCTCTCCTACTGGTTCCCGGCGCGGCAGCGCGCCGCCGTCACCGCGCTGTTCATGGCGGCGGCGCCGCTGTCGACCGTGCTCGGCTCGCCGGTGTCGGGCGCGCTGCTGGAGATGGACGGAATGCTCGGCTTCAAGGGCTGGCAATGGCTGTTCGTGCTGGAGGCGGTGCCCGCCGTGCTGCTCGGCTTCGTCGTGCTGGGCTTCCTGACCGACCGTCCGGAGCAGGCCCGATGGCTGGCCGACGATGAGCGCGCCTGGCTGGTCAAGACCATGAAGGCCGAGACCGACGGCAAGGCCACGACCGCCAGCCACAGCATCTGGCGCGGCCTCGCCGACCCGCGGGTGCTGGCGCTGGCGCTGGTCTATTTCGGCACCTCGGCCGGGCTCTACACACTTGGGGTGTGGGCGCCGCAGATCATCAAGCAGTTCGGCCTGTCGTCGATCCAGGTTGGCTTCCTCAACGCGGTACCGGCGACCATCGCCGTGATCGCGATGGTGCTGTGGGCGCGGCATTCCGACCGCACCGGCGAGCGCACCTGGCACGTGGTGCTGGCCTGCCTGATGGCCGCGGCGGGACTTGCGCTTGCCGGGCTGTGGACCGGCCTTGCCGCCGTGATCGCGGCACTGACGCTGGTCAATATCGGCATCTCCTCGTCGAAGCCGCCGCTATGGAGCATGCCGACCATGTTCCTGTCCGGCTCGGCCGCGGCGGCCGGCATCGCCACCATCAACTCGATCGGCAATCTCGGCGGCTTTGTCGGGCCTGCCATGATCGGCTGGATCAGGGAACGCACCGGCAGTTTCGACGGCGGTCTTTATTTCGTCGCCGGCCTCCTGGTGCTCTCGGCCGTGCTCACGCTGCTGCTGTCGCGCGCGCAGAGCGCGCCCGCGCAAACCGAACCGCAACCCAATCCCGTGCGAACTCACTAACTGATCCGGAGACAACCCATGCGTACCCATTCCATCGCTGCCATTCCCGCCGACGGCATCGGCCCCGAAGTGATCTCCGCGGGCGTCCGTGTGCTGGAGGCACTCGCAAAACGCAGCGGCGACATCAGCTTCAATGTCAAAACCTTCGACTGGGGCTCGAACTATTACAAGAAGCACGGCGTGATGATGCCGGCCGACGGGCTCGCGGAGCTGAAGAACTTCGACGCGATCTATTTCGGCGCGGTCGGCGCGCCCGATGTGCCCGACCACATCACGCTGTGGGGCCTTCGGCTGCCGATCTGCCAGGGCTTTGACCAGTACGCCAATGTGCGGCCGACAAAGATCCTGCCCGGCGTCGCCTCGCCGCTGCGCAATGTCGGCGTCGGCGATCTCGACTGGGTGATCGTGCGCGAGAATTCCGAAGGCGAATATGCCGGCATGGGCGGCCGCGCGCACAAGGGCCTGCCGGAAGAGGTCGGCACCGAAGTCGCCGTCTTCACCCGTGTCGGCGTGACGCGGATTATGCGCTATGCGTTCCAGCTGGCGCAGTCGCGGCCGCGCAAATTGCTCACCGTGGTGACCAAGTCGAACGCACAGCGCCACGGCATGGTGATGTGGGACGAGATCGCCGCCGAGGTGGCGAAGGACTTCCCCGACGTCACCTGGGACAAGATGCTGGTCGACGCCATGACGGTGCGGATGACGCTCAATCCGAAGAGCCTCGACACCATCGTCGCGACCAATCTGCACGCCGATATTCTATCCGACCTCGCCGGCGCGCTGGCCGGCAGCCTCGGCGTCGCGCCGACCGGCAACATCGACCCGCAGCGCCGCTACCCCTCGATGTTCGAGCCGATCCACGGCTCGGCCTTCGACATCACCGGCAAGGGCATCGCCAACCCGGTCGCAACCTTCTGGACCGGTGCGCAGATGCTGGAGCATCTCGGCGAGAAGGACGCCGCGGCGCGCCTGATGGCCGCGGTCGAGAAGGTGTGTGCGGCCGGCGTGCTGACGCCCGACGTCGGCGGCAAAGCGACCACCAGGGAAGTGACCGACGCGGTGATCGACGCGATCCATGGATCGAATGTGTGAGGGTGCGGTCGCGTTAGCTATCCGCGAACTCCGCCCGCCTCTCCCGCTTGCGGGGGAGGCCGGATCGCATCGCAGATGCGATCCGGGTGGGGGCTATCTCCACAACACGACTCGCGTGTTCAACCGGCATGATTCCCGACATTTTGGACCGGCATGATCCCCGACAGTTTGGGTTAAGCGGTCTGTTCACCCGGTTCGCGCAGCCCCTCACGCGGCGGAGCGAACCGGGTGAACAGACCGCGGCGGTCGATGAGACCGACGTCGAGGTCGCAGAAGCGGACGACGTGGTCACCGGTATCGAGTTCGGCGATGCCGACAAGTTCGTTCACCAGCGCCTGACCGATAAAGACGAACTTGCCTTTCCATTTGATCTCTCCGTTGCCGCGAACACGGCGGGCCTGGTGATTGGCGTCATACCAGGGGTCTTGCTCGCGATCCGGCATGGTGCGTTGAGATGCTCGATAGGCGTCTTCCGGCGGCCGTTGGCCCAGCGCTTCGTGAGGACGTTCCCTATTGTAATGCTCTCGGAAGGCGTCAAAGCGGGCCTGTTGCTCCGACGCATTATCTGCCGGTGGGCTCGATGTTTGCGCCTTCAAGGTGCGATGCATGCGCTCATGGCGACCGTTCTCCTGCGGCGAGGCCGGACGGATGAAGCGCGGCGTAATGCCGAGCTTCAGCCACCAGACCGACAATGTGGTGAGACCGCCGGCGCCGCGCGAGCCGAACGGCGAACCATTGTCGCAGCGGATTGCCCGCGGCAGGCCATGCTCGCGGAAAGCTCTTTCGAAGCGGGGGCGGACGCCCTCGGTCGTCGGTGCGACGATCTGCAGTTCGATCAGGAAGCGGCTGTGGCTGTCGGCCACCGTCAGGGGATCGACCCGGCACTGGTCGCGGGTGCGAAACCAGCCCTTGAAGTCCACGCTCCACTCGTCGTTCGGCTCCTGCACCGGCGTGCAGGGACGCCGCTGGTCGAGCGGACGGCGACGGCGCTTCACCGGCGAGATCAGCCCCGCGCGCTTGAGAATGCTCCCAATCGTCGACGCCGCCGGCCAATCGATCTCCGGCGCCTGGCGGTCGAGCAAGGCGAGCAGCTTGCGCGGTCCCAGATAGGGAAAGCGCTGCCGAGCCGCGATCACCTTCTCTGCAATCGCTGCATCGGTCGTTTGTCGGCATTGCTGCGGCGCGTGCGAACGGTCCCTGAACCACTCCGGATCGCCGCTCTGCTTCCGCTGGCGCCATGCGTAAAACGTGTCGCGGCAGATACCGTGACGGCGGCACAACTCCGACACGTTCCAGTTCCCGCTCTCGTACTCCATAAACATCCGGATACGCTCTTCCATCCGACTGGTCTCTCTGAACGGCATCGTCGGGCCCTCCCGCCGATGCTTCTAGAAACCTGTCGGCAATCATGCCGGTCTAAACTGTCGGGTATCTATCCGGTCTGTACCGCGGAGAGAGCCCCCACCCCACCCTCCCCCGCAAGCGGGAGAGGGAGCCCGACCAGGGGGCTCACTTCACAACCTCACGAGAGCGTTGACGCCCCCGCCTCCCCGCAATTCGTCAGCCGCGCCGGCACGCCGACGGCGGTGCAGCCGGCGGGCACATCCGTCGTGACAAGCGCGCCGGCGCCGATCCTGGCGAAATCGCCGATCGAGAGATGTCCGATCACCGTTGCTCCGGCGCTGAGCAGCACGCCGTGGCCGATTGTCGGCGCGCGGCGCGGATCATCCTGATGCCGCGCGATGGTGACGTTCTGCAGAATCGTGACCTCGTCGCCGACCGAGGCGAGCGCGCCGATGATGATGCCGGTGCCGTGATCGAGGAAAACAGCGGTTCCGATCCGGGCCGACGGGTGAATGCTGATCTGCAACTGGTCCGCCGTCGCGCTTTGCATCATGAGCGCAAGGTCGGGGCGGTCCTCGCGCCACAGCCAGTTCGACACCCGCCAGGCTTCCAGCGCGACGAAGCCCTTGAAGTTGAGCAGCGGCGGCAGGAAGCCCGTGATCGCCGGATCGCGGCGCACGATGGCTGTGAGATCAGTGGCCGCGGCATCGACCAGCACCGGCTCGGCCGCATAGGCTTCGCGGGCCGCGCGCATGAACTGCGCACGATCCTCTTCCGCGCGGCTGATATGCCGGCCGATCAGGAAGGCGAGCGCGCCGCCGAGGTCGCCCTGATCGAGGATGAAGGCGGCCGACGCCTCGAGGAAGGGATCAGCCGCGATCGCGGCTGCCGCTTCGCGCCGGATCGCAAGCCAGAGATCGCCAGCTGTCACAGTCGTTGATCCCGCCATGGTCTTCACCTCATCGTCCGGATCTCAAACGATAGTGTGGGCGTGGCCATCCCAAAATGCAAACCGCCCGCTTGCTCATCGCAAACGGGCGGCTCAGGGCCATCAGGTTCTATGGGGGCACATCGCCTGAAGGCTAGCTGTTGCCTCGCCTCGTCAGCCCTGCGGCGGCTGGTCGGTCGGCGGGGTCGGACGGGTCTTGTGCTGCGCCATGAAGGCGTCGAACTCTTCCTTGTCCTTGGCGTGACGCAGGCGATCGAGGAAGTTCTTGAACTCGACCTGCTCCTCCTCGAGACGGCGCAGCGTGTCCTGGCGGTATTCGTCGAAGGCCCGGTTGCCGCTGGAGGGCGGACCGAAGCCGCCGAACGGGAAGCCGCGGCGCTCCATGCGGCTCTTCATCCGCTCCATCTTGTCCTGCATCCGCTCCATCTTGTTCTGCCAGCGATCCATGTCGTTGTGACTCCAACAGGCCATCTTTCTGCTCCCGAGTGTGAAAAAGAGAAGGGCGAGGCCGATCGGCCACCAGATCATGAAGCCGAGGATGATCCCGGCGATCTTCAGGGGATGCCACGGCGTCGCGTAGAAGTAGGGACGGTAGGGCTCTTCGACGGGGCCGCGCCAGCGATTGACATCAGCGGTGTAGGCCATTTCCTTCTCCATCACGGCATCACGCCGTTGTGAATGTAAATAACATTTACATAGGTAGCCGATCCCTTGGGAAAGTCAAGCAGCGCGGATGACGCACCCTTCGGATTATTTTTGGCTCTGCCGTTGAACCTTATTTCGGCTTGCCCCAAGGACCAGCTCTGTCACCGGCCGGCTTTTCGTCGGCTGCCGCGGTTCCAGACCTGCGATCGGTCGGGAAGCCAAGGCCGCGCAGATAGATCAGCACTTCGGCCTCGAGCAGGTCCTCCGGCGACATCGGCAGCTTGCGCCGCGCGGCATCGCCGCGGCCGAACAGCGAGGCGACACCGTGCGACATCGCCCAGATGTGCAGCGCCATCATCATCGCCGGCGGACGCGGCATGCCGGGCGGCGCCAGTGCCGCGAGCCGCTCGGCAGCGGCGCGGATGATCGCAAAGGCGCGCTCGCTCGCGGCCATCAGGGTCGGATTGGAATCGACCGGCAGGCCGGATTCGAACATCGCCGAATAGAACGCGGGCTCCTCGCGGGCGAAGGCGAGATAGGCCTTGCCGACCCGCTCGAACGCCGTGACGGTATCGGGACGGCCGTCGTCCCAGGCTTGCGTCAGCAGCGATTCGAACTGCTCGAAGCCGCGCTGCGCAATGCTGGCGATCAGCTCGTCACGGTCGCGGAAGTGGCGGTACGGCGCGGCGGGGCTGACGCCGGCCATCCGCGCGGCATCGGCGAAGGTGAAGCCGGCCGGCCCCTTCTTCGAGATCAGGTCGAGGGCGGCCTGCAGCAACGCCTCTTTGAGATTGCCGTGATGATAGCCGCGCTCGGCGCGGCCTTGGTCCTTGCGCCAGCTCATGTGAACGGCTTTTACATGAGCCGGTGGTAAAGGTCACTAGCGGGGCGGCGGCGCGTCAATCAAGATTAACGGGTGACGCGGCCTCGCTGCACGCGCTTGACGGCAGTAGCCCGGCTCAAGCATGGATCGATCTTCTCCTTCCCCCTGATAAGGGGGAAGGTCGGGATGGGGGTCAGCCGCAGTCGACGCTGTATGCGGGGAGAGCAGATCCTCACCCGCTTTGCCCTGGCGAGCAAAGCGACCTCCCCTTTTCAAGGGGAGGTGAATTCTCCTGCCTTAGCGCCCCGGGATCGGCAGCACCGGCATGATCTCCACGGCTTCGCCCGGGAAGATCGAAAAATGCGGATGGTTCTCGAACAGCTTGGCCGCCGCTTCATGCGAGGGCGCGCGCACCACGGTGAAACCGGTCATCAGATTGGCGATGTCGGTGACGCCGCCCTGCCCGACCTTCTTGGTCTTGCCGAGCGGTCCGCCCATCTCGACGATCACGTCATGGTGCTTCTCGACCCAAGCGCCCCAGGCCGCCATGCCCTGCTGCTCCTTGGCGCGCCGTTCGGCCTCGGGCAGCCCGTTCCAGGCGGCCATGCGCGAGCCGCTGCTGCCGCCACCGAGATAGACGGCGAGGAAGGTATTGGTGCTCATCTTGCGTCTCCATTGTGGTCGTTGCTGGTTTGACGATCGTTTGCTGGCGCGATGACGCCATGCGGCGGCATCGCTACGTGTTGCAAGGCCGGATCATGCGGTGTCAGCGCAGCGCCTTGCCCCAGCCGCCCTGCGGATGCTCGAAGGTGGCGGCCGCCTGCTGCACCTCTTCGGAAAAATCGGCCATCTCCTGCACCTGGCGGATCTCGATCATCTCGTTCGCGGTGGCCGGGCACTTCCTGGCCCATTCGATTGCCTCGGCGCGCGAGGCGACCTCGATCATCCAGAAGCCGCCGATCACTTCCTTGGCCTCGGTGAACGGGCCGTCGATCACGACCGGCACGCCGGTGTCGAACTTGACGCGCGCGCCCGTAGCCGGCGGATGCAGGCCTTCCAGCGTGATCAGCACGCCGGCGTCCTTCAGCGCCTGATTGTACCGCATCATCGCGGCGACCCGTTCGGGGTCGAGCTCGAGCTTGGCCGGCGCGGACTCGTAGCCGAGCGGGATCATCAGCATCATGAAACGCATTGGTCGGATTTCCTTGCTTGTTGAATCACTCGCAATCCTCACCCTCGTCATGCCGGGAAGCCCCACACGGCGCCGGCCCGGAATCCATGACTTGCGACGGTGATCATGTATTGCGGGCGCATCGCCGGCGCGATATCGCGGAATGACGTCGGGTGTCATTTCCTGCCCACCTGCGCGCGCAGGCGCTCTCCCCGCTCGCGCAGCTCGGGCGTCAGCGCCTCGCCGAAATCCTCCGCGGCAAACACCTGGCGGATCTCGATCTCGGAGCCGCCGTCGAACGGCGCGCGCTTCATCCAGTCGATCGCTTCATCGAGCGACTTGGTCTCGATCAGCCAGAAGCCGCAGACGAGATCGCCGGTCAGGCTGAACGGGCCGCGCGACACGGTGCTCTGCCCGCCGGCATATTTGACCCGGGCGCCCTTGCTGGTCGGGTGCAGGCCCTCGCCGGCCTGCATCACGCCGGCCTTGACCATCTCCTCGTTGAACTTGCCCATCGCGGCGAGCAGTTCGGTGCTCGGCGTCACGCCGGCCTCGGTATCCCTGCTCGCCTTCACGATCACCATGAACTTCATCGTCCTGCTCCGTTGTCTTGCTCAGCTGCCTTGCCGGTATCTCCGGTGCTCGTCTCAAGGACGACGCGGGGCTTGCCACGCCGACAGGCCAGGCGAAATTATTTCGGAGGTCATTGGATCGCGCGCCACAGCCCTCAGCGCTCCTGCCTGACGAGCTCACCGTCCTGGTGCGACGGGCCGAAATAAACGTCGATGCGCGACACCTTGTCGCCGTCGAACACGAAGAACTCGGTGTTGCGAAAGCTCTTGCCGTCGCGCGCGACGCAGCGATAGGTGACGAAGGCCTCGAGGCCGTCGACCATGATGCGCTCGATCTCGTGGCGGCCGATCCAGCCGGAGTCGCGCCAGCACTCCGCGAAATAGGTCGGCTTGTCGATGTTCTCGCCATAGGGCGTCGAGAAGCGGAAATCCTCCGCGAACGCCGCCTCGACGCTCGCGCGGTCATTGGCGAGATAGGCGGCGAAGAGGGAGCGGATGATCTCCGCCCCGTGGCCAGTTGCAGTCATGTCGTCTCCCACACGTATCGCCCGGGCCTCCGGAGCGACCAGCGCTCCGGGAACCCGGGCCTCAAGGAGATGACGAACGGGACGGCGCAAAAGCGACATCACGCCACAATTTATTTTTGGAACCGGATCGGAAGCCGGCTTGCTTCAGGTTTCCTGCGGGAACATGCCGAAATAGGGCTCGGCCTCCCTCAGGACGCGCGCGAAGGACGGTCGCGCCATCAGCCGCTCGAGATAGGCGGCCAGATGCCGATGGCCATCTCCGAACGGCTCGACCTTGTTGCCGTAGAACATCGTCGGCGCGGCCGCGCAATCGGCCAACGAGAAATGCTCGCCCATCATCCAGCCGCCATGCGCGCGTTGCTGATTCAGGATCAGTTGCTGATCCAGGATCGCATAGGAGGTGCGGAGCTGCGCCCGCGCCTCGGCGACGCCATGCGGATCCTTGCTGTCCGCGGGCCGCAGCCGGTCGCCGACGACCTTCTGCATCGGCAGGTGGACATAGAGATCGAGGAAGCGATCGCGCAGCCGGGTCTGCAGCGCGAGGTCCGGATTCTCGGGGATCAGCCTGACGGCACCGGGATAATGCCGGTCGAGATATTCGATGACGATGCTCGATTCCGGCACCGTCTCGCCCCGCGTCTCGTCGCGGAGCACGGGAAAGCGGCCGATCGGCGACAGCGCGAGCAACGCCGCGCGCTCGGCGGAATCGCCGAGATTGACCATGTTCGCGGCGAACGGTGCGCCGTTCTCGTAAAGCGCGACCAGCGCCTTCCAGCAGAACGAGGACAGCGGATGGTAAAGCAGGGTAAGCGACATCAGAACTCCATCATGGAACCAGTGCCCCGAGGACGAACCGGAGACGGCCCTCCCGACATCTCGCATGATGATTATTTTGCTGCAACGCGAGTCGGTTGACACGCCTGGGCAAAGATCGCAGACGAACTGGCTCGTCTGCCAGCCAGGCCGAATGCCCGAACCATGGACCGCACAATGACATCGTCTCCCCCGAAAGTCGCACTCGTGACCGGCGCCGCGCGCGGCATCGGGCTTGCCGCGGCGAAACGCTTTCTCGCCGACGGTTGGCGCGTCGCGCTGCTCGATATCGAGGGCGAATTGTTGCGCGCGGTGGTCGCGGCGCTGAAGCAGCCCGACGACACGCTGGCACTCACCTGCGACGTATCGGACGCCGCTGGTGTGGCGGCCGCGATCTCTGCGATCACGGACCGGTTCGGCCGGCTCGACGCGCTGGTCAACAATGCCGGCATTGCCGTGTTCACGCCGGTGCTGGAGACCTCGGACGCCGACTGGAGCCGGATCATGGCGGTCAACCTCACCGGCCCGTTCCTGTGCACCAAGGCGGCCGCGCCTGTGATGCGCGAGCATGGCGGCGGTGCAATCGTCAACATCACCTCGATCTCGGCGGTGCGTGCCTCGACGCTGCGCTCGGCCTACGGCACCAGCAAGGCCGGGCTTGCGCATCTGACCAAGCAGCTCGCGGTCGAGCTCGCCTCGCTCGGCATCCGCGTCAACGGCGTCGCGCCCGGCCCGGTCGACACCGCGATGGCCAAGGCCGTTCACACGCCGGAGATCCGCGCCGACTATCACGACGCCATCCCGCTCAACCGCTATGGGCTGGAGGAGGAGTTGGCGGAAGCGATCTTCTTCCTGTGCTCGGATCGCGCCAGCTACATCACCGGACAGATTCTCGCCGTCGACGGCGGCTTCGACGCCGCCGGCATCGGCCTGCCGACCCTGCGCGGCGCGCGGCGGAATGGGTAACGGTTGATCGGATGAACTAATGTCACCACCGCGACGGGACTGCGCTCCCTCGCCCCGTTCTTACGGGGAGAGGGTTGGGGTGAGGGGCCCTCTCCCCGCGCTCAGTACCAGTTAGTCTCGCGGAGACTCCCCCTCAACGCATCTGTCGATGCGCTCCGACCTCTCCCCGCAGGCGGGGCGAGGTAAAGTAGAGTCACCGCGCTATCAGCGCCCGTTCACCGCGACGACGCGCCAGGCATTCGGCAGCCGGTCGATCCGCGTCAGCGACAGCGGATCGATGACGAAGCGCAGCGCGAGCTCCGGCGCAAGCTCGAGGGCGATGGCAAGGATCGCGCGGATGGTGCCGGAATGCACCACCAGCACGACGTCGCCGGCCGGCAGACGCGCGAGCCCTGCCCGCGCCCGCGCGATCTGATCGGCAAAGCTTTCGCCGCCCGGCGGCCGGTTGTTGCCCGGCGATTGCCAGAATGCGCGATAGGCTGCGCCGAGCTCGGCTTCGATCTCGCTGTGACGCCGGCCGGTCCAATCGCCAAAATCCTGCTCGCGAAAGGCGTCGTCCTCCGCTGCCGTCAGGCCGAGCTTTGCTGCGGTCTCGCGGGTGCGTCGCGCCGGACTGCAGACCGCGCGAGCGTGAGCCGGCAGCCTCACCTGCAACGACGCGAATGCCGCGGCGTCGCTGAGGTCGGCGGGCGCATCCGGCGCGTGGATCACGCCGCGCGGACCGTCTACCGGCGCATGACGGATTAGCCAGAGACGCGTTTCGCGATCCATGTTCCGCTCACGCTTTCATTTTCACCCGAACCGGTATCCACTTCGCTCGAAAACGCTCTAACCCAACCGCGCCGCGAGCAGCACCAGGATCGCGGTCTCCGCGACCTGTTCGACGCCGCCCAGCACGTCGCCGGTCTGGCCGCCGATCTGCCGCTTTGCCACGAGCGCCATGATCAGTGCGCTCGCACCGGCCGCGAGCGCCGCCAGCAGCGCGCTGCCGAACGGCAAGGCGAGGACTGCGATCAGCAGCGCCAGGCCGGCCGCGACCGCCGCGATCGCACCATCGGGCTTTCCGGCATTGGCGGCGAGCCCATCCTTGCGCGCGTAGGGCAGGCTGATCGCGATCCATGGCAGCACGCCGCGGCCCAGCGCGTGCGCAGATATCAGGCTCTGCACCACAAGGCCATTTGGAATTGTCGCGAGAGCCGCAAGCTTGGCGGCAAAGCTCACCACCAGCGCCAGCGCGCCGTAGGTGCCGAGCCGGCTGTCGCGCATGATCTCGAGCTTGGCCGCGACATCGCGGCCGCCACCGAACCCGTCGGCGACATCGGCGAGCCCGTCCTCATGCAGCGCGCCGGTGAGCAGCGCGCTGCCGCCGAGCGCGAGCGCGGCGGCGGCGAGATCCGGCACACCGATCGCCCGCAGCAGCAGGCAAAACAGGCCGATCGCCGCCCCGATGGCGGCCCCGACCAGGGGAAACAGCCGCTGCGCCCGGGCAAACCTCTCCGTCCGCGCGCCGTCCGGATGCGGCATCGGCAGGCGGGTCAGGAAGGCGGTCGCGGTCCGGAGATCGTCGAGCCATTGATTCATGGTGAAGGCCTGGAAATTGGGCTAAAGCGCGACGGGATCGGGCTCGATCTCATCGCGCTTTGGCTTCCTGTTAGGGCATGATCTCCGCGCAAATGCTACGCATTTGTCGCGAGGGAAAACCGCTTCACACTTTTCCGGATCATGCACTAGCTTGCGGCCCGCTCGACGAGGGAATCGCATGCAGTTCAGTACTCTAGACGACATCCGCGGCTTTTGTCGCGACCTGCCGCAGGGCGACGAGGCCAGTGCCGCGGCCGCCACGCAGCGGCAGCAGAACCTGACCAAGCCGCCGGGAAGCCTCGGCCGCCTGGAGGAGGTTGCGATCTGGCTGGCGCGCTGGCAGCGGCGTGAGATGCCCCGGCTTGATCACGTCACGGTCGCCGTATTCGCCGGCAATCACGGCATCGCCGAGCGCGGCGTTTCAGCCTATCCCTCCGAGGTCACCGCGCAGATGGTGGCGAACTTCGCCGCCGGCGGCGCTGCGATCAACCAGATCGCCAAGCTTGCCGGTGCGGAGCTGCGTGTCGAGCCGCTCGAGCTGGCGCGCCCGACCCGCGATTTCACGACCGGGCCGGCGATGGACGCCGCCGATTTCCTCGTCGCGCTCGATACCGGCTGGCGCACGGTGCCCGAGCAATGCGATTTGCTCGTGGTCGGCGAGATGGGCATCGCCAACACCACGGTCGCCGCGACGCTGTGCGCGGCCTTGATGGGCGGGCGCGGCGTACGCTGGGCCGGCCGCGGCACCGGTGTCGACGATGCCGGGCTGATACGCAAGCGCACCACGATCGATGCGGCGCTCAAGCTGCATCGCGGCGTGATCGACGATCCGCTCGTCACCGCGATGTCGCTCGGCGGACGCGAGCTCGCGGCGATCGCGGGCGCTGTGCTGGCGGCGCGCGCACGCTGCATTCCGGTGCTGCTCGACGGCTTCGTGGCGACCGCCGCGGTGCTGCCGCTGGCGCGGCTTCAACCCGACAGCCTCGCGCATTGCCGCGCCGGGCATGTGTCGGCCGAGCTCGGCCACCGCGAATTGCTGCGCGAGCTCGAACTCGCCCCCTTGCTCGATCTTAACATGCGGCTCGGCGAAGGCTCCGGCGCGGGGGTCGCGATCCTTTTGTTGCGCGCGGCGCTCGCCTGTCATGGCGGCATGGCGACCTTTGCCGAGGCCGGCGTCTCCGGCGCGGACTGAGGTTCTCGGGAGAGCCGGAGGGTTCCCTCAAAAAGCCAGTGCATAGCGTCGGCGGGGGCTGCAATCTTCGCGTGCGCAGCATGACCTCTGCGCGCTGGAGGCCTAACCTTCGCGGCGGTGGGACGCCGGCCGGCGTCCCAGCCGTGCTGAACCAGATACCGGGGAGAAATCACCTCATGTCAGGCGTTCTCATCAATCTGATCATTCAAGTCATCAGCGGAGCCGTCGGCGGCAATGTCGCGGCGGGAGCGGCCAAGAACATCGATCTCGGCACGCTCGGTAACGCCATCGCAGGCGCCATCGGCGGCGGCGCGGGCGGACAGCTTCTGGGCATGCTGATTCCGCTGCTCGCCAATTCCGGCGCGACGCCTGACATCGGCAGCATCATCGGCCAGGTCGCCGGCGGCGGCGTTGCCGGCGCCGTGCTCACTGCGATCGTGGGGGCGCTCAAGAACCGCGCGGCTTGAGCCACCTGCCGTCGCGACCGGGACATCGGTCTTGACGATGCCCCATTCCGGCGCGAGCCTTGCGGCTTCCGATGCGGCGGCACCTCGATCGCATCGACGGCAGGGATTGCGCGCATGAAAATACTTGTCGCGGCGGCAGCTCTCTGCGCAACGGTCAGCTGCGCGCAAGCCGATGTTCGTATCCTCGCCAGCCCCGGCGGGCAGGTCGGCCCGTTCATCGAACTGTTCGACAAGGTGCGCGAATCGGGCGAGCGCGTCGTGATCGACGGGCCCTGCCTGTCGGCCTGCACGTTGGTGCTGTCGATGGTGCCGGGCGACCGCATCTGCGTGACGCGGCGCGCCGTGCTCGGCTTCCACGCCGCGCGCTCAATCGACCGGCGCGGCCGCACCTATGCAGAGCCGGAAGCGTCCGTGGCGGTGCTGCAAGCCTATCCGGCACCGGTGCGCGGCTGGATCGTCCGCCGCGGCGGCCTGACCTCGCGCCTGCTATTGCTGCGCGGCCGCGAGCTCGCGGCGATCTATCCGCGGTGCAGGTAGCGGCGCGGATTGCGTCTTTCTTGACCCGCCGACGCTACCGGACCGTCATCCTGAGGTGCGAGCCCTCGCGAGCCTCGAAGGATGAACGGCCCCGCCGGTGGCCGTCGATCCTTCGAGGGCCGCTGAAGAAGCGGCCACCTCCAGCGACAACGGCGGAGCCGTTGCGCGGGGATGACGGTCCAATCAGGCTGCTCGGGGTTACATCCCCTGCGGACAGTTCACCATCCAGGGGATGCCGAACTGATCGACGCACATGCCGAAGCCGTTGGAGAAGAAGGTCTTGCCGAACGGCATCGTCACCGTGCCGCCTTCGGACAGCGCCTTGAAGCGGCGTTCGGCCTCCGCGGGATCCTCGACCTGCAACGCGACGTGAAAACCCTGCGGCTTCTGGAAGTGGCCGGGCGGCGCGTCGGAGGCCATGATGATCTCGCCGTCGATCGTGAGGCGGGCGTGCATGATCTTGTCTTTCCAGCCGGGCGGCGTCTGCATCTCCGCACTGCCCTCGCCGTAGGGGAAGGTTTCCTCGATCCGGGCGCCCAAGACCTTCTGGTAGAAGTTCAGCGCGGCGCCGCAATTGCCGTCGTAGGAGAGATAGGGGTTGACCTGCATCGCATGCTCCCTTGGGTCATTCGAGCCTCGTCCCGGTGGTATCGGACCGAGGGCTCTGGATTGTTATCTTGACACGTTTTATCGACGCGAACCGATAACCACTTTGCGCGAAAACGCGCTACTTTTCAGTCAGCTTCTTCAGATTGGCGAGACCGACCTCGAAATCCCTGCCGATCATGCGATCCAGGTTCATGAACACCTGCATCACCTTCGACATGAAGACGGCCGGACCATACATGGTCCATGTGACGCTGGTCGCATCTCCCTGCGGCAGCATTGTGAACTCGGCGGTGTTGTGGCCTTCGAATGGCTTGATGAAGTCGAGCTTGATGACGACCTTCGACGGCGCGGAGGATTGCAGGATCTCCATGCGGCCGGCGCCGACATTCTTGTTGCCGTCCCAGGCGTAGACCGCACCCTGCCCGCGCCCGGCGCCGCCATAGATCCGCTTCATGGCCGGATCCCGGTTCTCGTAGGGCGACCAGACCGTCCACTGATGGAAATCGTCGATCAATGGAAAGATCCGCTCGGCCGGCGCGTTGATGCTGATCGCACGCGTGACGCGGAGCGTGCCCGGCTTGGTCGCCGCGAGGACGAGGATGACGGCGATCGCGACGACGAGGACAATCGCGATGACGGCAATGGTCTCCAACATGACGGTCTCCACAAGAATGGATTGAACAATATCTCACCGGCGAAATGGAAGCATTGCGCGCAGATTGCCGTCGCGCAGATAGAGCCCGCCCCACAGCATCAGGCCGAGATAGAGCCCGAACAGCGTGTGGGTGAACAGCGGGCTGCCGATCCGCACATGCGATGCGATCGCGCCGCCGAGATAGCCGGTGAGCAGGATCGCGCCGAGGATCGAGGTCGGCGGCACCGAGTAGAGCAGCGTGCAGACGATGGTGATGATGCCGAGGCTGCGCGCCAGCGCATCGCTCGCGCCAAAACCCATCCTGTCCATGGTCTCGGTGACAACAGACAGCGGCACCAGCTTGATCGCACCGTCGAACAGCAGGAACAGGACGACCACGCCGCTCATGACGCGGCCGGTGATGCGGGCGGGCTTTGAGACTTCGGTGTCGACGATCGTCGGCATGACAGGCTCCGTAGCGCTTGGTGATGCTCTGTCATCAAGACGAACGGCGGAATGCGGGGCCGACAACCCCGATGAAGATTTTTAGATGTCGTCGCAATGCATGATCGAAGCTCCCGGTGCGGGAGCTTGAATCACGGGCATCCGGCCAGATTCAATGTGGTTTGCCCCTTCAACGAGGGCAGCCCCGCAGCCCCTCGCCCTCAGTCACCTTGCGTGAAGAAGGCTTCCTCGCTGGGCAGCGAAGGCGGCCCGTGAGCCGCCCCTTTGACCGCCGCGAACGCGTCGGCAAGAAACAGAGACTTGGCGCTCTCCCTGGCGAGCTGTTCGATGCGGGACTGCAGCTCCCTGACCTTCTGAGGGTTGCTTTCGGCCAGATTGGTTTTTTCCGACGGGTCTTGCGGGATATTGTACAGCTCGGTCGCCGAAGGAAGCGGCGTCCGCCAGATCAGCTTCCAGTCACCGACGCGTACACCGCCGCGGAATGGCTCGACGTTGTAGACCACCTCCTGCCTCGGTGAGGGGGCGCCTTTGCTGACGGTGGCCCAGACGTCCAGCCCATCGAGCGGCTTTCCCTTGCCTGGCTTGGCGAGGTTGGCGCCGGCGAGGCCGGCGAGCGTCGGGAACATGTCAACGACGTGCATCATCTCCCGCACCTCGCCGGCACTGATCTGCCCCGGCCAGTTCGCGAACGCGGCGACGCGTGTCCCTCCTTCGTACAGCATGCCTTTTCCGCCGCGGTACGGACCGTTGTCAGCTGGCAGCTTCAGCTTCGACACGTCCGCATCCCCGGCAAGGAGCGCGGTCTGGTTGCCGCCGTTGTCGCTCATGAAAACGATCAAGGTGTTCTCGCGCATCTTCTTCCGTTCGAGCGCGGAGACCAGCTTGCCGATCTCGTCGTCCATGCACGTGATCATGGCGGCGTAGGTGCGCCTCGTCGGATCTTCGATGTGCCGGTACCTGTCGATATATTCTTTGGGAGCCTGGTAAGGCGAGTGCGGAGCAGTAAAGGCGAGATACAGAAACAGCGGTGTCTTTGGATCGTGGGCGTCGATCTGCGCGACGGCATCCGCACCCCACAATTGAGTGACGTAGCCCGGCTCGTTCACCGGCTTGTCGTTGCGATACCAGTCGCGCACATTTGCCGATGAATGGGTGAAGTAATCGACCTCGCCCACCATCGATCCATAGTGGTAATCAAACCCGCGTTGACGCGGCCAGAACTTGCGGTCGGCGTGCCCAAGATGCCACTTGCCGACCATAGCGGTCCTGTAGCCTGCTTCCTTGAGCGCCTGCGGCAGCAGCCATTCATCGGTCGGCAAGCCGTATTTGGCGGGCGTCGGAATGACCAGGGTTTGCAGGCCGTAGCGGCACGGATAACGGCCGGTCATCAAGGCTGCGCGGGTTGGGGTGCACATCGGCTGGACGTAGAATTGCTCGAGCCGGGCCCCGTCCTGCGCAAGCTTGTCGATATTTGGGGTCTTGATGTCGGAGCCGTGAAATCCGACGTCCTTCCATCCGAGATCGTCTGCGACGATGTAAACGATGTGCGGGCGCGGCGCGGTCGATTGCGCGGCAGCAGACGTGGGTCTCACGGACGCAATTGAAGCCAATGACAGCATGGCCAGGACCGAGCTGCCGTTCAACAGCAGATCGCGGCGATTCATTTGGCGATTGCCTTGTGCTAAATGCACCGATTCATCGAGCGGGCGATCAATCATTTCATTCTCCGGACAATGGTTTTGTGTGCAATTCACGCAGGCTACTGCGGAGGTGCGCCGCAGGGAAGCAGGCAATGGCGACAGCCGGCGTTGTTTCGACGCCGGGCGGCAATCGGGACTTCAGGGGGAAGCATCGCTTTCGGGGGAAGCGCTTCGGGCTCAGGGCCGCGCGTGACGGCCGCGCGACAGCCGGACGACTATTTCCCCGCCTTCGCGTTGCGCGGCTGGCTGTCGCGCATCAGCCGGTCGATGTGCATGCGGATGTGGGCGGCTTCGGCGGTGGTGTTGGCGAGCGCGATGGCGCGGTCGAAGGCGATGCGGGCCTCCTCGTTGCGGCCGAGTTGCATCAGGAAGGCGCCGCGCACGCCGAAATAATGAAAGTAGTTGGCAAGCCGCGGCGCCAAGGGCTCGATCATCTCGAGCGCGGCTTGCGCCCCCTTCACCTTGGAGACCGCAACGGCGCGGTTGAGCGTGATCACCGGCGACGGCTGCATGACCTCGAGCGCGCCGTACAGCAGATCGATCTGGGTCCAGTCGGTATCCTCGGGCTTTTCCGCACGGGCGTGCAGCGCTGCGATCGCCGCCTGCACCTGATACGGCCCGCTGCGGCGGTGGCGCATCGCCTTGTCGATCAGCGCGAGGCCCTCGGCGATCTGCTTCTGATTCCACAGGCTGCGGTCCTGGTCGTCGAGCAGGATCACCTGGCCGTCCGCATCGAAGCGCGCCTCGGCGCGGGCATGTTGCAGCAACAATAGTGCCGTCAGCCCCATGATCTCGGGCTCGCTCTGGAACAGCCGCAGCAGCAGGCGGGCGAGCCTGATCGCCTCCTCGCACAGCGGCGCGCGGATTTCGGCGGTGTCGCCGCTCGCCGAATAGCCCTCGTTGAAGATCAAGTAGATCATCGCCGCGACCGAGGCGAGCCGCTCGCTGCGCTCGACCGCGCCCGGCGTCTCGAACGGCACGTTGGCATCGGCGACGCGCGCCTTGGCCCGCGTGATGCGCTGCTCCATCGCCGCTTCCGAGACCAGAAAGGCGCGCGCGATCTGCTTCACCGTGAGACCTGAGACGATGCGCAGCGCGAGCGCGATCTGCTGCGTCGCCGGCAGATCCTTGTGACAGCAGATGAAGAGCAGCCGCAGGATATCGTCGCGGTAGTGCGAGCCGTCGAGCCGCTCGGCGATCTCGTCCTCGGCGTCGTCGAGGTCGGAGATCGCCTGGTCGTCGTCGGGCAGCGGCTGCTGCTTCTTGTTGCGGCGAACCTCGTCGATCGCAACGTTGCGGCCGACCATGATCAGCCACGCCGCGGGATCGCGCGGCGGGCCGTTCTGCGGCCAGCTCTTCAGCGCGCGCAGGCAGGCGTTCTGGAACGCCTCCTCGGCGGTGTCGAGATTGCGAAAGTAGCGCAGCAAGGCGCCGACCGCCTGGGGACGCGCGGACGTCAACGCAGCATCGATCCAGGCGGTGTCGGTCACGCTCACGCCTTGGTACCCCCCTGATTGAAGTAGCCGACCGGGCGGATCTCATAGGTGCCGCCGGGATTGGCCTCGCCGAGGTCGCGCGCGATGTCGAGCACCTCGTCGAGGTTCTTGCCCTCGACCAGATAGAAGCCGAGCAGCTGTTCCTTGGTTTCGGCGAACGGGCCGTCCAGCACCAGCGGCGGATTTTCCTTGCGCAGCGTGGTCGCCGCGGTGGTCGGCAACAGCCGCGCCACCGGGCCGAGCTTGCCCTGCTTGGCGAGCTTGTCCTGCACGACGGACAGTTTCTGCATGACGGAGGCGTCGTGTTCCTTGCTCCAGGAGCCGACCATGTCTTCGTCATGATAGCAGAGGATGGCGTACAGCATCGAAAAGGCATCTCCGTTCATTGCAAGAACGAACGATTATGCCCGCTGCCGACAGGGGGCGCGAAAGAAATTTAGGTTCCGGATGCGGGCGATGGATTTTGATCGAGGCTCCATGGCGAGCTTCGACGGACGGGATGTTTGCCGCGGCGACGGCGCGTCAGGCCGTCGCCGCGACGATGAACGTGCGGTTACCATAGACGCCGTAGCGGGCGGCGATCGGGCGCGCCTTGGCTTCATCGCTCTCGTGGCGGCGGACGCGGCTCCTCGTCGCTGGGCGGGACGCCTGCTGCCGCGGAGACTCCACGCGTTGCGCCTGGGCCTGCGATTGGGCCGGCCGGGCCTCGTCCTGCGCTGGAGCAACGGCCGGTTGCGCCTGCGCCGACGCATCAGCGTTTGCGAGCACGAGGCCACGGCTTTGATCGGCGTGGGCCGTGGCGACGGCGGCGAGGATGAAGGCCGACACCAGTTTGCGCATGGAAGTTCGCCCCTGTTGATGGCAGGAGATGAGAGCGGGTCGGACCCGCTCTGTGACATACATCACATTTACGTTGGAGGTATCGGGATGGGTAAGGGCGCACTGGCGCTGCTGATCAATGGCGGCTCGGAAAACTGGTCGTCGGCGCGCTGGGAGGCGCGGTTCGACGCGGTCTGCCCGGACCGCCGCGTGGTGCTGCTGCCGGACGGCGCGCTCGATCCCGCCGAGGTGCATTACGCCGCGGTGTGGAAGCCGAAGCCGGGCGAGCTCGCGGCGTTCAAGAACCTGCGCGTCATCTTCAATCTCGGCGCCGGGGTCGACGCGCTGATGGCCGATCGCTCGCTGCCGGACGTGCCGCTGGTGCGGGTCGCGGTCTCCGATCTCACCGACCGCATGACCGAATATGTCGTGCTGCATGTGCTGATGCATCACCGCCAGGAGCTCTATTTGCGCGAGTCGCAGCGGGTGAAGCGCTGGGCGCCGGACTATCAGTGGGCCGCGAGCGCGATCACCGTCGGCGTCATGGGGCTCGGCACGCTCGGCGCCGCCTCGGCGCAGGCACTGCGCGCGCTCGGCTTTCGCGTCGTCGGCTGGAGCCGCAGCGAGAAGCGGATCGACGGCATCGCCTGCTACCACGGCGCGGACGGGCTCGACGCATTCCTGCGCGAGACCAACATCCTGGTCTGCCTGCTGCCACTGACGCCGGACACAAGGCATGTGCTGAACCGCGACGCGTTCGCGAAGCTGAACCGCGAGAGCCCGCTCGGCGCGCCCGTCATCATCAATGCCGGCCGCGGCGGCTTGCAGAACGAGGCCGACATCCTGCGCGCGCTCGATGACGGCACGCTGGGCGCCGCCTCGCTCGACGTCTTCGAGACCGAGCCGCTGCCCGAGGCGAGTCCGTTCTGGAGCCACCCGAAGGTGGTGCTGACGCCGCACAACGCCGCCGACACCGACGCCGACGAGATCTCGAAATATGTCGCGCAGCAGATCGCGCGTTTCGAGGCCGGCGGCGCGCTGGAGAACCTCGTCGATCGCAAGCGGGGGTATTAGCACCGCCGTCACCCCACACAGGGTCGTCCCGGCGAAAGCCGGGACCCATACTCCGCGGCCCCTCATTGGGGCGTGCGGGGAAACCATCCTGCACAACAACGAAGTCCTGTGGTTATGGGTCGCGGCTTTCGCCGGGACGACAAGTGGAGAGGCCGCTTCTCAGCCCATCCCGGCAACGAGTTCGGCGAGCCGGTCGTAGGCGCGCTCGACGTCCTTCTCGATGCCGGAATTAAGGTGACGCTGCCGACGCAGGCGTGAGCTGTCTAGGATTTGCGCGCGAAGGTGACGTGGGTCGCGTGCGGGCTCGCGACATGCGCGACGACGGCATAGCCGAGGGCAGGCAGATCAAGACCTGCGAACAAACTCTCGCCGGCGCCGAGCACGACCGGCGGCAACACCAGTTGCAGCTCGTCGAGCAGCCGCGCCTGCAAAAATTGCCGCACCACCGAGACCCCGCCGCCGACGCGGATATCCTTGTCGCCGGCAACGGCGCGCGCCCGCGCGAGCGCCGCGAGCATGCCGTCGGTCACGAAGTGGAACGTGGTGCCGCCCTCCATCTCGATGTCGGGCCGCGCGTGATGGGTCAGCACGAACACCGGCGTGTGGTACGGCGGGTTGTTGCCCCACCAGCCTTTCCAGGCATGATCCGGCCACGGCCCGCGGATCGGGCCGAACATGTTGCGCCCCATGATCCAGGCCCCGATCCCCTCCATCGACTTGCGGGCGATCTCGTCGTCGAGGCCGGTGGTGCCGCCGTCCTGGCCAATCATCGCGCGAAAGGTTCGCGTCTCGAAGAACCAGGCCGCGGGCAGCGCCAGGCCGCCGACGCCGAACGGATGTTCGAGGCTCTGATTCAGCGCCGCGCCGAATCCGTCGATCGAGACCGTGAATACTGAAGTCCTGACTTTTCCCATGATATTCCGCTTGCGTGAGTGGGGAGACCTTACGGAAGACGGGCGGGAAAGCCAGCGGCCGACATTTGCCCGGCAGGAAAATTTGCGCGGCTATTTCGCCCCGCACAGCACGTCGATGGCGCCCTTCACGATCGCCTCGAGCTCCTTGCGCGGCACGCGGGCGCGGGCGCGGATCGCGATGGTGTGGATGGTGGCGGAGGCCAGATGCGCCAGCGACGCCGGATCGGTCCCCTCAGGCAGTTCCCCGCGCTCCTTGGCATGGCGGAAGCAGATGCCGAACGCCTTGTCGAGCTCGGTCAGGCCCTCGACCACCATGGTGCGGATGTCCGGATCCGACACCGCCTCGGATGCAGCCGTCATCACGGTGAAGCAACCGCGCGGGCCGGACTCGCCGGAGAGATAGATGTCGAGCGCGATCCGATAGATGCGCTCGAGCCGCTCGCGCAGCGGCGCGTCGGCGCGGAAGATGTCGACCATCGCGGCGCGCGCGTCGTCGCGATAGCGCTGGTAGCTCTTGATGTAGAGCTCGCGCTTGTCGCCGAACGCGCCATAGAGGCTCGGCCGGTTCATGCCGGTCGCGGCGCTCAGATCGTCGAGCGAGGTCGCGGCGAAGCCGTCGCGCCGGAACAGATCGAGCGCCTTGCCGAGCGCGACATCGGGCTCATAGGCGCGCGGCCGCCCGCGGCGTTTCGGCGCGACCGGCGCCGCGATTTTGGCAGCAGACGGCGGCTTCCTAGTTTTTTGTACCATTTCGAATTTAATTCCTTGACGCCGCTAATATTATCCAAGACAGTACAAAAATCAACAACGGCCGGACACCCGCGCCAGACACCGGAGGCAACCCATGGACCTTTATTTCTCGCCCCTCGCCTGCTCGATGGCGACCCGCGTCGCGCTCTATGAAGCCGGCCAGCCGGCCAATTATCTCGAGGTCGACCCGAAGACCAAGGCGGTGCGCAACGACGGCTCCGACTTCAACAAGGTCAACCCGCTCGGCCTGGTGCCGACGCTGCGCACCGACGACGGCATCGTGCTGACCGAGAACGCCGCGATCCTGCAATATGTCGCCGACCAGTTTCCGCGGGCCGGCATCGGCACCGTATCGAACGCCGAGCGTTCAAAGCTGCATCAGTGGCTGTGTTTCATCGGCACCGAACTGCACAAGGGCCTGTTCCTGCCGCTGCTCGACAAGAAGGCACCGCCGGAAGCCAAGACCTATGCGCTGGAGAAATACGTCTCGCGGCTCGACTATCTCGAGGACCACCTGAAGGGCCGCGACTACCTGCTCGACCATTTCAGCGTCGCCGACGCCTATCTCGTCACGGTGATCAACTGGACCATGGCGACGCCGCCGATCGAGCTCGCGAAATGGCCGGCGCTGAAGGCCTATTACGAGCGCCTGCGCACCCGGCCCTCGGTTGCAAAGGCGCTCGCGGAGGAGTTCGAGCTCTACAAGGCCGAGATCGCGCGGCACAAGGCGGCGGCGTAAGGCGGTCTCTCACCATGCGTCGTCCCGGCGAAGGCCGGGACGACAACTAGAACGGACTATCCCCCAGGCCCGGCACGTCGGCCGGGCGCGGGCCCGGGGCGGGCCAATGGAAGCGGCGGTCCTTCTCTGCGATCGCGATGTCGTTGATCGAGGCCTCGCGGCGGCGCATCAGGCCGTGCTCGTCGAACTCCCACTGTTCGTTGCCGTAGGAGCGAAACCAGTTGCCGGCGGCGTCGTGCCATTCGTACTGGAAGCGGACCGCGATGCGGTTCTCGTCGAACGCCCAGAGATCCTTGATCAGGCGATACTCCTGCTCCTTTTCCCATTTGCGGGTCAGGAAGGCCACGATCGCCTCGCGGCCCTGAAAAACCTCCGAGCGGTTGCGCCAGCGGCTGTCCTCGGTATAGGCGCCGGCAACCCGAACGGGGTCGCGCGAATTCCAGGCGTCCTCCGCCATGCGCGCTTTCTGCGCGGCGGTCTCGCGGGTGAAGGGTGGCAGCGGCGGGCGTGACATCGGCGATCCCTCGCGGTTGAAGCATGATCCGGAAAAGTGTGAAGCGGTTTTCCGAAAAGATCATGCTCGAAATGGAAGACAAACGCGATCAATCTGATCGCACTTTGTCACGCGCAAATCTATCGCCGCGCCGCGCAGAGTCGATGGGGCGTTTCCTATCGCCCCATAACTAAGCCAGATCGGCCTTCATCAGGGCACGGATGGACTTCGGAATCGGCTGTGCCCTGCCCTGACTGACGAAGGCAACGCGCACCTGCGCCTTCACAAGCACGTCATCGCCGCGCCTGACCTCCTGTGCGAGCATGATGGAGGCGCCCTTCACCGCGATCGGCCAGGTCACGACGTCGAGCATGTCGTCCATCCGCGCCGGTTTGAGGAAGTCGAGCGTCATCGAGCGCACCACAAAGGCGAAGCCGCCGGTCTCCTCCTGCGCCTCCTCGAACAGCGCGTTCTGTTCGGCGCCCATCAATCGGAGATGATTGGTGCGCCCGCGCTCCATGAAGCGCAGGTAATTGGCGTGGTAAACGATGCCGGAAAAATCGGTGTCTTCGTAATAGACGCGGACCTGCATATGGTGTCGGCCATCGCGGATCGCGCCGTCGATATGGGGTAGAGTCAATTGCGGCCCCTCGATTGCGCTGGAGCGCGATGCATTCAGGTTGAAGCGTCATCGCGCTCCAGGCTGTCGTTTGTGCATGATCTCTTCGGAAAACCGCTTCGCACTTTTCCGGATCATGCTCTGGAACACCAATCGTGTTGCGCAAATCGCGCGATCACGCAAGCGCGATCAGGACACCATTGGCCCCTTTGCGCCAAGCGTGACCTGCACGATCTCGGGCGGCACGCCAAGGCGGATCGGCATGATGCTGCAGCCGAGGCCGCCGGAGACGACGACGTCGCATTTCAGCTTGATATGGCCATAGGCGAGCCGCATGCCGTGCTTCACCGGCACCGCCGGCGACCAGCCGAGCAGCCGCACCTGTCCGCCATGGGTGTGGCCGGACAGCTGCAACGCGACGCGCGAGGGGACCCGGAGCGCGACGTCGGGCTCATGCGCGAGCAGGATCACCGGCGCGTCGTCGGTGACCTTGGCAAGCGTCGCGTTGAGATCGTCGACGCCGATCCGCGTGACCTGGCGATAGGGCCGCGCCGCCATGAAGGCGAGCTGGTCGCCGAGACCGGCGAGCCAGAACGGACGGCCGTCCTTGGCGAGCCGCACCGCGTCGTTCTCGTAGACCGGAATCCCCGCCCCCTCCAGCGCGCGGCGCGCGAGCGGGATGCCGCGCCCCAAGCGCTGTACCGCCTTGTCTTCCCAGTAGTCGTGGTTGCCGAGCACGGCGTGCACGCCGAGCGGAGCCTTCAGGCCCTTCAGCACCGCGGCCCAGTCGGAGGCCGGAATGAAGCGGGTGACGTGGCGCAGCCCGGCGACATAGTCGCCGAGCAGCACGATGATGTCGGGGTTCAGGGCGTTCGTCCGCTCGACGAGCTCAGCGATGCGATCGAGCGACATCCAGGGATCGCAGGCGTGGATGTCGGCGAGTGCGGCGATCTTCAGCGGAAAGTCCGTCGGCCATTGCCGCGGCGACAGGTCGTAGCGCGTGAGCGCGAGGCGGACGACCGGCTCGCTCAAGCCATAGGCCGCGGTCGAAGCGGTGGCGGCGGTCAACCCGCCGAACCCGCGCAGAAAATGACGACGTGAAATCATGGGTGCGTGATCGGTGATGCCTGGCGCTTGTCGAAAACACTCTGGGCTATCATAGGCCCCTTGATTGGAGCGAAATTGGGCCGCGTTTGTGCAGACGGCCTGCAGAGATGTCGCAATGGTTAGTAGGCAAGGTTACCGGCAAGCGCGACGCGCTGCATCAACACGTCATTCACGTCTTTGGGAGCGGAGGGCTTTCGCTCGAGCATGAAAACCGCTTCGCGCTCTTCCGGATCATGCGTCAGTCCTCGTCGCCGTTGCCGCCGAACAGGCCGAACTGCGAGGGGTCGCGGTTTGGCTCGGCGAGGCCGAGATGGCGGAAGGCATGCGAGGTCAGGAGCCGGCCACGCGGGGTGCGCTGCAGATAGCCGCACTGGATCAGATAGGGCTCGATGATGTCCTCGATCGCATCGCGCGGCTCCGACAGCGCCGCTGCCATGGTCTCGACGCCGACCGGCCCGCCGCCGTAGTTCAAGGCGATCGTGGTGAGATAGCGCCGGTCCATCGCATCGAGCCCGGCGCTGTCGACCTCGAGCGCGCTCAGCGCCCGGTCGGCGATGCCGCGGTCGACGGAATCGGCGTCCGCCGCGGAGGCAAAGTCGCGCACCCGGCGCAGCAGGCGGCCGGCGATGCGCGGCGTGCCGCGGGCGCGGCGCGCGATCTCGTTGGCGCCATCCGGGCTCATGCCGATATTGAGCACGCGGGCGCCGCGGGTGACGATCTTCTCGAGCTCTTCCTCGGTGTAGAAGTTGAGCCGGATCGGAATGCCGAAGCGGTCGCGCAACGGATTGGTGAGCAGGCCTGCGCGCGTCGTCGCGCCGACCAGCGTGAACTTCGACAGCTCGATCTTGACCGAGCGCGCCGCCGGACCTTCGCCGATGATCAGGTCGAGCTGGAAATCCTCCATCGCGGGATAGAGCACTTCCTCGACCGCCGGGCTGAGGCGATGGATCTCGTCGATGAACAGCACATCGCGCTCTTCGAGATTGGTCAGCAGCGCCGCGAGATCGCCGGCCTTGGCGATGACAGGGCCGGAGGTGGCACGAAAGCCGACGCCGAGCTCGCGCGCGACGATCTGCGCCAGTGTGGTCTTGCCGAGGCCGGGGGGACCGACGAACAGCACGTGATCGAGCGCCTCGCCGCGCTTCTTCGCGGCCTCGATGAAGATCGAGAGATTCTTGCGCGCCTGGGCCTGGCCGACGAACTCCGTCAGCGACTGCGGCCGCAGCGCGGTGTCGCCGACATCATCGGAGCGGCGTTCAGGCGAGACCATGCGCGAGGGCGTGTTCATGATGCGAGACTAACACGAGATGATTGTTCTCCCTCTCCCCGCTCTTGCGGGGAGAGGGTTGGGGTGAGGGGCTCCCTCCGCGAGCGCGATGTGCGTCGACACCCGTACCCCCTCACCCGGATCGCATCTGCGATGCGATCCGACCTCTCCCCGCAAGCGGGGCGAGGTGAAGAAAAGAGGCGCTCCAATGCACAACTCACTTCGACAATTCCCTCAGGCCCAGCCGGATCAGCTGCGCAGTCTCGGCCTTCTCACCGGCGCTGCGCGAGGCGGCGGCGATGGCGGCGGCGGCCTGCGGCTGGCCGTAGCCGAGATTGACCAGCGCCGAGATGGCGTCGGTGACCGGGCGCGGCGCGCGGTTGTTGTCTATCGCGCCCGAAAGGTGCACCACCGCGGGATCGACATCGGCAAAGCCCGGCGCCTTGTCCTTCAATTCGCTGACGATGCGCTCGGCGACCTTCGGCCCGACCCCCGGCGTGCGCGCCACCGCCGCCTTGTCGCGCAGCGCGATGGCGTTGGCGAGATCGGTCGGCGGCAGCGTGCCGAGCACCGCGAGCGCGACCTTGGCGCCGACCCCCTGCACGGTCTGCAGCAGGCGAAACCATTCGCGCTCATGATCCGAGCGGAAGCCGAACAGTTTGATCTGATCCTCGCGGACATAGGTCTCGATCGAGAGCACGGCGGCGCCGCCCGGCGACGGCAGCGCCTGCAACGTGCGACCAGCGCAATGCACCTGGTAACCGACGCCGCCGACGTCGAGGATCACGTAATCCTCGCCATAGGAATCGATCAGGCCCTTCAGCTTGCCGATCATAGGTTCGCGACCCTGAGCCGCAGCGCCGTGCTCTGGCGGTGATGCGCGTGGGTGATCGCGACCGCGAGCGCGTCCGCGGCGTCGGCGGACGGCGGCTCGGCTTTCGGCAGCAGGATCTTCAGCATCACCTGGATCTGGTTCTTCTCGGCATGGCCGGCGCCGACCACGGTCTTCTTGACCTGGTTCGGCGCGTATTCGGCGACCGAGATACCGAACATTGCGGGCGCCAGCATGGCGACGCCGCGCGCCTGGCCGAGCTTCAGGGTGGCCACGCCGTCCTTGTTGACGAAGGTCTGCTCGACCGCCGCCTCCGCAGGCTTGTAGTCGCCGAGCACAGCGGCGAGCCCCTCATGGATCGCGAGCAGCCGGCTCGCCAGCGGCAGATTGTCCGGCGGCTCGACCGAACCGCAGGCGACGTAGACCAGACGGTTGCCTTCAGTCTCGATCACGCCCCAGCCGGTGCGGCGGAGACCCGGATCGATACCGATGATACGGACGGGAGAGCGAATCGGCTGGGATGTCATGGGCTAGTGATACCGCCTGCGCCGGGAGAACGAAACACAAACAGAGCCTCATCCCCTGCCGCGGTCGTTGTACTGGGCCCACTCGTCATCCCCGCCTAGTGCGCAATTGCGCACGGGAGCGGGGATCCAGTACGCCGCGGCTTCTCGGATCGAATGCAGGTCTCCGGAATACTGGGTCGCCCGGTCCAGCCGGACACGACGGCAGTGCAAGCGACTAGCCGCCCATCTTCGCGATCAGAGCGTCGGACACCTCGAAATTGGCGAACACGTTCTGCACGTCGTCGTGCTCGTTGAGCAGGTCCATCAGCTTCAGCAGCTTTTCGCCGGTCTCGTCGTCGACCGCGACGGTGTTCTGCGGCTTCCAGGTCAGCGCCGCCTTGCGCGGCTCGCCGAACTTCGCTTCCAGCGCTTTGGCCACTTCGCGGAAGGTGTCCTGCGAGGCGTAGACCTCGTGGCCGCCTTCGCTGGAGACCACGTCGTCGGCGCCGGCCTCGATCGCGGCGTCCAGCATCGCGTCGTCGGAGGCGACCTTGGCGTCGTATTCGATGATGCCGGTGCGGTCGAACATGAAGGCGACCGAGCCGGTTTCGCCGAGATTGCCGCCGGATTTGGTGAAGAAGGAGCGGATGTCGGAGGCGGCGCGGTTGCGGTTGTCGGTCAGCGCCTCGACGATCACGGCGACGCCGCCGGGGCCATAGCCCTCGTAGCGGATCTCGTCGTAGTTCTCGCCCTCATTGCCCGCCGCCTTCTTGATGGCGCGGTCGATATTGTCCTTGGGCATGTTCTCGGCGCGGGCCGCGACCACGGCGGCGCGCAGCCGCGGATTCATCGCCGGGTCCGGGGTGCCGAGCTTGGCCGCCACGGTGATTTCGCGGGCCAGCTTGCCGAAAAGCTTCGACTTCTGGGCATCCTGCCGGCCCTTGCGGTGCATGATGTTCTTGAATTGGGAATGGCCGGCCATGCGACGTCTCTTCGGAGCTTAGGGTCTGAACAGGGATGGAAAACGCGGCCTTATAGGCCCCTCACGGTCAAAATCAAAGGATCGGCGAGGCCCTCCGGCGGAGGAATACTACCGCAAGCCGGAATATGAGGCACTTGTTAACCATGACTTCATGCCCGGGTGCGAGGATCGCCCGTCCCGCCGCAACTTTCCAGAGCCCCCAAAGAGCCCACATGGCGTTCGGTCTGTTTCGAAAGCAAGTGCCGGAGCCGGCTGCGCCGGCCGTCGCGCCGCAGGTTCCAACCGCGGCCGCCGCCCCTGACGTCTCGACCGAGACTGATTCGGCCAAGGATTCGTCCAAGGAGATCCTGGAATTGCTGGAACTCGAGCTCGGCGCGATGATCCGCCAGCTCGAACGCGCCGCGAGCTCGGTTGCCGACGGCGCCGAGGCGACGGCAGCCAAGCTCGCGACCATCCGCGCCCGCACCGACGCGCTGACCGGCCGCAGCAGCGATGCGCAGGGCACCGCGACGACGTTCTCGCAAGCCGCCGACCGCTTCACCCACTCCGCCGAGGGCATCGGGGCGCAGGTGCGCAGCGCGAGCCAGCTCGCCGACGACGCCGCGGCCGCGGCGCGCGAGGCAACCGCCAATGTCGATCGCCTGCGCGAGTCTTCAGCCGCGATCGGCAACGTCGTCAATCTGATCGCGCAGATCGCGCGGCAGACCACGCTGCTCGCGCTCAACTCGACGATCGAGGCGGCGCGCGCCGGAGCCGCCGGCAAGGGCTTTGCGGTGGTCGCAACCGAGGTCAAGGCGCTGGCGGTGCAGACCCAGAGCGCGACCGAGGAGATCACGCGGAAGATCGAGGCGTTGCAGAAGGACGCCACCGGATCGGCGGACGCGGTGCACCGCATCTCGCAGGCGATCGAAAAGATCCGCCCGGTGTTCGAGAACGTCAACGGCGCGGTCGCCGAGCAGAACGAAATCACCGGCGAGATGGGCCAGAACGCCGCCTCCGCATCGCACTTCATCGTCTCGGTCGGCACCAGCGCCGGCGAGATCGATTCGGCAACGCGCGAAGCCGCCGCGCATGGCGACAATGTCGCCAAGGCCGGCAAGGCGGTGACCGCCTTCGCCCAGAAGCTGAAAGCGCGTTGCGCGGTGCTGCTGCGCCAGGACGAGGGCGGCGATCCGCGCAAGAACGAGCGCCTGCCCTGCAGCCTCAAGATCGAGATCACGACCGCGCGCGGCATCGTCACGGCGCCGGTCTACGAGATCGCGATGGACGGCATCCTGATCGGCGGACCCGATGCCGAGAAGCTGCCGGCGCAGGAGACCCTGAACGCGACATTGCAGGAGATCGGCGCGTGCCGGATCCGGATCGGCGAGCGCTCCAAGGCGGGCAGCCAGGCCCGCTTCGAGGCGGCAACCGCCGAGCTGCGCGAAAAAATCGAAGACCGGATGTGGGCGATCCACGAGGAGAACGCCGAGCTCGTCACCCGCGCGATCGAAGCCGGCAGCGCGCTGAGCAAGATCTTCGAGAACGGGCTGGCGAGCGGCGCGATCGCGATCGCCGACATGTTCGACACCGACTATGTCGAGATCGCAGGCACCAACCCGGTGCAGTACCGCACCAAAATGCTGGACTGGGCGGAGCGTACGCTGCCGGCGTTCCAGGAGGCGTTCCTCGCCAGGGACAAGCGAATGGCGTTCTGCGTGATGATCGACCAGAACGGCTATCTGCCGGTCCACAACAAGCTCTACTCGCAGCCGCAGCGGCCGGGCGACGTGGCATACAACACCGCCAACAGCCGCAACCGCCGCATCTTCGACGACGCCGCGGGTCTCGCCGCCGGCCGCAACCAGCGCGCCTATCTGATCCAGACCTATGCGCGCGACATGGGAGGCGGCAACACGGTGATGATGCGCGAGATCGACGTACCGGTCCGCGTGCGCGGCCGGCATTGGGGCGGGTTCCGCACCGCCTACAAGCTTTGAACGCTTCGTAGCCCGGATGGAATCCGGGACCAATGTGCCCGCGGACGAGAACCCCGGATCGCGCTTCGCTTCGTCCGGGCTACGCGACGACAGCGCTGCGCTGCACCCGGGCTGCGCAGTGCACGCTCAGGCAAGACTGCCAGCGCGAATCACGCTTTGGTTTTGAAATGGGAATGCATTGGCAGGCCAGCGGGCCGCTGTGACAGAGGAAGTGCTGATATGTCGGCCGCGCAGCTTGCAGTTCTGGATACGTCATCGGACCGCACGCTGGCCGAGCGGCTGGTGGACCAGCTCGCCGACCGCATCGGCGGCCTCGGGGTGGAACTCGCCGACATCGCCGGCAACGTCCAGGAGGTCGCGAGCCGCGTCAGCAGCCAGTCCGAGCGCTTCCATCATTTGCAGACGACGGCCGAGACCATGGTCGCCGCCAATCACGACATCGCCAACGCATCGCAGGCGGTGCAAACGACCGCATCCGCCGCGGTCGGCCAGATCGCGGAGTCCCGCCATGTGGTCGAGACGGCGGTCAGCCATATTGCCGAGCTCGTCGCAGCGGTCGGACGGATCGAGGCGCGGCTCGCCGCGGTCGGCTCCGCGCTGAGCCAGGTCGCCAAGGTCTCCGGTTCGATCGAGGCGATCGCCAAGCAGACCAATCTATTGGCGCTCAACGCCACCATCGAGGCGGCGCGCGCCGGCAACGCCGGCCGCGGCTTTGCCGTGGTCGCGAGCGAGGTCAAGAACCTTGCGGAAGCGACCCGCCAGGCGACGCATCAGATTTCCGACACCGTGCGCGATCTCGACGGCCAGATCGGCAGCCTGATCGGCGAGAGCAGCGATGCCTCGTTGCGCGCCAAGAGCGCCGGCGAAGGCGCCCAGCAGATTTCGGGCATCATCATGCGCGTGCAGGAAGGCTTCTCATCCGTCGGCGCCGAGATCGGCAGCGTGGCGCGCGCCGCGACCTCCAATCTCGGCCATTGCGACAGCGTGATCGCCGAGCTGAACGAGCTGGCCAAGGGCGTCGATCTCTCCTCGCGCGACCTCAAGCACGCCGACAGCCGGGTCGCGAAACTGCTCGAGCTCTCCGAGAGCCTGATCGTGACCATCGCCGACAGCGGCGTCGAGACCAGTGACACGCCGCTGATCCGCATCGTGATCGACACCGCAAGGCAGATCTCGGAGCTGTTCGAGACCGCCGTCGCGCGCGGCGAGATCACGCTCGCGCAATTGATGGACGAGAATTATCGCGAGATCGCCGGCACCAATCCGAAGCAGTATCTGACCGACTACGTCGCCTTTACCGACCGGGTGCTGCCCGCGATCCAGGATCCGATCCAGAAGAGCGACCCGCGCATCGTGTTCTGCGTCGCCTGGGCGCGCAGCGGCTATCTGCCGACCCACAATCCGAACTACCGGCAGCCGCAGGGGCCGGACCCGGTCTGGAACAACGCCAATTGCCGCAACCGCCGCCTGTTCAACGACCGCGCGGTGAGCAAGGTCGCGGCCAACACGAAGCCGTTCCTGCTGCAGACCTATCGCCGCGACATGGGCGGCGGCAATTTCGTGCTGATGAAGGACCTGTCGTCGCCGATCGTGGTGAACGGCCGCCACTGGGGCGCATTCCGGATGGGTTTTCGGCAGAGCTAGGCCAGCCCCTTGGCCGGGACGGGGGATGCAATACCAAAATATGGAAAACAACCCCATGCAAAGTAAGCCGGCGACTGTCGGCCCTCGACACTGCACTGTCCGTAGCGGGTGAAGATGTCGTGTTTTTGTAGCTCGTGATCTGTCGCCTTCGTTTCAGATTTGCAGGGGAGCCGGAAGGCGGGGACGGCTTTCCCTGATTGATCATGCCACGGCTGTTGCGGCGGTTTTAGCCCTGCGGGTGTGTTTCTTTGTTCGACTTGAAGCCCGTTTCTCCGCCCCGACCCGCGCGATCTTGCCGGCGGCGCGCGCAGGAGCGGTCAAGGACGCGCGCTTGCGCGCCCGCAAGGGCTTGTCCTTGACGGCTCCGAGCACGCTGCCAGGCTGGGGCGCGTCGGGGCTGATCTGCTGTCCGTTGGCGCTAAACATTGCCAACCGATGCGGTCCGAGGAACACGCTGACGGTGCCATCGGGATACTCATGTACCCGCACCACAGCCTTGACGAAGTGAGGCCTGAGCCGGCTCTGCGGCAGCTGCAGCCGCCGACCGTTCCATACAACGGTATTATCGTTGGCGACGGTTCGCTCCTCGATCACGCACAGCGCCTCGCGCCAGGCCTCATGCCGGTCGGCCACGAATGCCGTGCCTTCCTGTTCGGGCTTGATCGCAAACGCGGCGTTGTGCCCGGCGATGTAATGCGCCTTCAGCCACGCGTTGGCAGCTTCGAGCGTCGTGATCCCGGCCAGCCGCAGCTCCTTCGGCAGCCGATCCTGCAACGTGCCGAACAGCCGCTCGGAGCGCCCGCGCGCCTGCGGCGAATAGGCTGCGATATGCTCGATCCCAAGATGCGACAAAGCCCGTCCCACCTGGGTTTGTTGCGTCTTCGAGACCTTCTCGCCAGCTTTTGGGGTAAGGAAATAATGGCTGCCGCGGTCGGTGTAGAGCGCGCAGAACAGGCCATGCTCGCCAATCACTTCGCGCAAGGCCTGGAAGGTCGAGGCCGTTCCTTCTTCCTCGACCAGGACCATCGAGTAGACCTCGCTGGTCGCATCGTCCATCGTGACGATCAGGTCCCTCGCGGGAAGACCTTCGATCCAGACGTGGCGCGATCCGTCCTGGTGCAGCAGCATGCCCCGAAGCGGCCGGCGTGGGCGCTTCTTGCGGTGCGCCGAACGCTTCGGCGCCTTCCGCACCAACCCCGCCGCGTGCAAGGCTAGCTTGGTCACCGTATAGCCCAGCATATAGCCATGCCGCTTTTGCAGCTGCTCGTGGAAATGCTTCACCGTGAAGTCCGCGTACTTGTCCCGGAACAGCCCCAGCATCCGCTCAAGTTCTTCCTGCGGCGCTCGCCGTGGCGAGCGCCGACCCATCCGCCGGTCGACAAGCCCGTCATCGCCCTCTGCCTCGTAGCGTTCTGCCCAACGTTGAAATGTCCGCACGCTGATCCCCAGAACCTCTGCAGCCGCCTCCTGCGTCAGCTCCTTGGCCTCCGTCCGCTCCAACAAACTTGAAAACCGCATCCGTCGTACTCCCTCGTGAATGGATGCCGTGCCCATCGTGCCCCCTTTGTTCCGGGGCACCGAAAACACGACACTTCACGAGCTACAAACAGGCGACAGATCACGAGCTACTGACAGGCCCTCGACACTGCACTTGACACGTCGGGCAACTCAGAAGTACTCTTCTATTATTCCGAAATGACTTGTCGCCCGGATGAAGCGAAGCGCAATCCGGGAATCTCGCAAAGCTCAAAGACAGACCCGGATTACGCTTCGCTGCATCCGGGCTACGGTAACTTCACTAAGTCCAGAATCCCGGCACCGCAGGCTCGAGCCGCCCGCCGGCGCGCACCGGCGCGACCTTCACCGCGAGCCCGGTGGCATCGTCGGTCTCGACCGCGACGCCGCTCAGCGTGGCCACACCGCCCGCCGGCTCGAAACGGCCGGAGGGAATGCCGGTGAGGAAGCGCTGCAGCGGCTCCTCCTTCTGCATGCCGATCACCGAGTCATAGTCGCCGGTCATGCCGGCATCGCTCATGTAGGCGGTGCCGCCGGGCAGCACCTGATGATCTGATGTCGGCACATGGGTATGCGTACCGACCACGAGGCTGACGCGGCCGTCGCAGAAGAAGCCGACGCCCTGCTTCTCGCTGGTCGCCTCGGCATGGAAATCGAGCACGATGGCGTCACAGCCTTCGCGCAGCGGGCAGGCCTCGAGCTCGCGCTCGATGGCGCTGAACGGATCGTTCGAGGACGGCTCCATGAAGACGCGGCCGATCGCGTTGATGACCAGCGCGCGCTTGCCGCTCTTGGTATCGACCAGCGTGGCGCCGCGGCCGGGCGAATGGCGCGGGAAATTCAGCGGGCGGATCAGGCGCGGCGCGCGCTCGATGAAGACCAGCGCCTCCTTCTGATTCCAGGCGTGGTTGCCGAGCGTGATCGCATCGGCGCCGGCGTCGAGCAGCTCCTGATAGATCGCCTCGGTGATGCCGAAGCCGCCGGCGGAATTCTCGCCATTGACGACCACGAGATCGAGCGACCAGTCCCTGATCATGCCGGGAAGGTGGTCGGCGATGGCGGTGCGGCCGGTCCTGCCGACGACGTCACCAACAAAGAGAATTCGCAAGGCTAGCTACTCCGGAAATCGAACGTCTTGCGCTCCGTTAGCACAAAATCGAGCGGGACGTCGTGCGACAGCGCCGGAATCGCCTTGGTTTCCTGTGCTGCAAAGGCAAGTCCGACCCCGATCACATGCTTGGCTTTGCGCAGATGCGCGAAGGTATAGTCGTAATAGCCGGCGCCATAGCCGATGCGGTGACCGAGCTTGTCGAATGCCGCGAGCGGCACCAGCATCACGTCCGGATGCACCTCGGCGGCGGCCGGCGACGGCTCGGGAATGCCGAGCGGACCGAGCATCAGCCGGTCCTTCGGCGACCAGCTGCGGAAGATCAGCGACTGGCCGCGCGCGTTGATGCAGGGCAGCGCGAGCCGTGCGCCCTTGTCGGCAAGCTTCTTCATCAACGGCGCCGGATCGAGCTCGCTGCGGATCGGCGCATAGCCCGAGACGATCATGCCCTGCGCGATCTCGAACGGCGCGCCGCGCTTGGCGAGCGCTTCGGCAGCGGTCGCGCGCTGCTCGTCGCTCAGCGCATCGCGCTTGGCGAGAGCAAGTGCCCGAAGCTCGGCCTTCGATGGAGATGCGTGCATGATCCATCTTCCGCTGTCGTCGTCCGCGACAACGGACGATCCATCATTCCAGAGACGCTAGCTTTCGTTAAGGCCAGAGCTTTCGTAAGACCGCCGCGGCGCGCTGGACGCCCCGTATCGCGGGGCACAACGCTGCCAGACAATTCAACCGCCGCAGCGCGACGACAAGGCAACAGCAAAAATCAGTGCGAAGCCGCAGAGGCCGTTGGAGCGCTCGATCCCGGAGTTCCCTACGAAAGTAGGTGGGCACCATATGTCCGGGTCCACGGACCCGGCCAGGGACAGTTCCCTAAAGGATCGATAAGGCCCCGGGGATATATGGCTCCTGACGCACGACGCAGCTTCGCGGGGCTAATCTAGCCATCGTTGCCGCAATCCGCCAGCGGTAAGGAAGACGCAGCCTTGGCTCCTGGAAGAAACTGTCATGGCCGGGCTTGTCCCGGCCATCCACGGCTTTCTTTTCAACGAGACAAATACGTGGATGCCCGGGCCAAGCCCGGGCATGACGAATGTGTGGAAACACCGAGACCAACAGGGACGAACGAAGATCACCCGATCGCGATGCCGCCGCCGATGGTACGGTTGAGCACCTGCGTGGTGCGCTCGATCCGCTCGGCGGCGGCGTTGAGCGCGTTGGAGACCGCGGTCTGGGTCGCGCGGGCGCGGTCGATCGCGGCAACGCGCGCATTGCGCAGCTGCTCGAGCTCTTCCTCGAGGCTGCGGATGCGTGCGCTGGCGTCGACCAGTTCGTCGCAGGCGGTGAGCGCCGCCATCACCGTCAGCCGCGCATCGCCGATCTCGCCGAACTTGCCGCGCAGCGATTCGACGCGCTGCTGGAGATTTTCCGCGAGCTTCAGCAGCCGCACCTCCTGGCCCTCCTCGCAGGCCATCCGGTATTGCCGGCCGTTGATGGTGACGTTGATGTGGCTCATCTGCTGTCTCCGCCGTCGAGCACGGCGCGAATGCTGCCGATTGCCGCGTCGAGTTTTTCCGCAATCTCGCGATTGGCGCGCTCGAGCTTGCGCGTCTTCACCAGCGATCCGTCGAGCTCGTCGGCAAGCCGCGAGCGATCGGCGCCGAGCGCCTGGATCCGGCTCGCCAATTCGTTCTCGTCGCGGTCGGCCTCGCGGCGCCGCTCCACCGAGCTCTCCAGCGCATCAAGCGCTGCCATCAGCCGCTTTGTCGCAGCATCGATATCGGCAAGCGGTGCCTCGGTATTGCCAGACCCGTTGGCGAGACGATCACTCATGACACGCGGCGTGGACCTTTCGGTTGGCTTGGTAGCCTGCTGCAGACAAGCCTGCCGCACGGCAAAACTGGCGGTTCGGCAAGCGTTTACGGGACGAAATTTACGTGGCAAGCGAGCCCAGCGCAACGGCGGCGCAGAACTATGCACCGTTGAATGAAATAGGGCGATTTCGGGCAACTTTTCCCCGTTTTGAGGGGTTTCATCGCCTTGGACTTGCGGAATTGAGGTGCTAATCCACCCCCAACCCGTAAGGCCATCCACGCGCGTATCGCGGCTGCCCGCCTCGATCCGTCCAGCAATCAGCTCCTCATTTTAGGCGGACTCTTCATCATGACGCAGGTCGATCACACCCGTATGGCCAATGCGATCCGTGGCCTTGCCATGGACGCCGTCGAGAAGGCGAATTCCGGCCATCCCGGCCTGCCGATGGGCGCCGCCGACATCGCGACCGTCCTGTTCACAAAATTCCTGAAATTCGATGCGGCCGACACGGCGTGGCCCGATCGCGACCGCTTCGTGCTCTCGGCCGGCCATGGCTCGATGCTGCTCTATTCGTTGTTGTACCTCACCGGCAACAAGGACATGACGCTCGACCAGCTCAAGCATTTCCGCCAGCTCGGATCGCTGACGCCGGGCCACCCCGAGAACTTCCACACCAAGGGCATCGAGACCACCACCGGTCCGCTCGGCCAGGGCATTGCGACCGCGGTCGGCATGGCGGTCGCCGAGAAGATGCTGGCCGCCGAGTTCGGCAAGAAGATCGTCAACCACCACACCTATGTGCTCGCCTCCGACGGCGACCTGATGGAGGGCATCTCGCAGGAAGCGATCGCGCTCGCCGGTGTCTGGCGGCTCAACAAGATGATCGTGCTGTACGACGACAATGGCATCTCGATCGACGGCCCGACTTCGATCTCCGATTCCGTCGACCAGGTGAAGCGCTTCAAGTCCGCAGGCTGGGCCGCCGAATTGATCGACGGCCACGATCCGCAGGCGATTGCCGCTGCGATCACCCGCGCGCAGAAATCCAACAAGCCCTCGATGATCGCCTGCAAGACCACGATCGGGTACGGCGCGCCGCACAAGGCCGGCACCGCCAAGGCGCATGGCGAGGCGCTCGGCGCCGACGAGCTCAAGGCGGCCAAGGAGAAGCTCGGCATCTCGCTCGAGCCGTTCTCGGTGCCCGACGATGTGCTGAACGCCTGGCGCGAGGCAGGCGCCCGCGGCGCCGCCGAGCACAAGGCGTGGGACGAGCAGTTCGCGCAGCTCGGCAGCCGCAAGCGCGCCGAGTTCGAACGCCGCATTCGCCACGAGCGGCCGCAGTCGCTCGCCAAGGGGCTGCGCGCCTTCAAGAAGGGGCTGCTGGAAAATCCGCTCAATGTCGCGACCCGCAAATCGTCGGAAGCCGCGATCGAGGTGATTGCGGCTGCGATGCCGATGGAGTTCGTCGCCGGCTCCGCCGACCTCACCGGCTCCAACAACAACAAGGCGAAGTCGGCGACGGCGTTCGGCGCCAAGACGCCGAAGGGCCGCTTCATCCATTACGGCGTCCGCGAGCACGGCATGGCGGCGTGCCTCAACGGCATCTTCCTGCATGGCGGCTTCGCGCCGAACGGCGCGACCTTCCTGGTGTTCACCGACTACGCGCGCGGCGCGATGCGGCTGTCGGCGCTGATGGGTACCGGCGTGGTCTATGTCATGACGCACGACTCGATCGGCCTCGGCGAGGACGGCCCGACGCACCAGCCGGTCGAGCATCTGTCCGCGCTGCGCGCGATGCCCAACATGCGCGTGTTCCGCCCCTGCGACGCGGTCGAGACCGCCGAGTGCTGGGAACTGGCGCTCAACCGCGTCGACGGACCGACGGTGCTGGCGCTGACCCGCCAGAACCTGCCGCAGCTCCGCACCACGGCGCCGAACGACAATCCGTGCAGCCACGGCGCCTATGAGCTGGTCGCGGCGCAGGGTGACGCAAAAGTGTCATTGTTCGCGTCGGGTTCCGAGGTCCAGATCGCGGTCGACGCGCAGAAGCAGCTCGCCGGACGCGGCATCGCGACGCGGGTGGTCTCGGTCCCATCGCTGGAATTGCTGCTGGCACAGCCCGCCGAGCGGCAAAATGCCATTATCGGCAACGCTCCGGTCAAGATCGCGATCGAGGCCGCGGTGCGCTGGGGCTGGGATGCCGTGATCGGCCATGACGGCGAATTCATCGGCATGCACGGATTTGGCGCCAGCGCCCCGGCGAAGGACCTTTTCCGGCATTTCGGCATTACTGCTGAAGCCGTCGTTAACGCTGCCACGAAGCGCGTCTGACGCTGGCCTGACACCCGCGGGCCAAGGTTGAGCTTGTCGCAAAAAAGGATTACCTAAGCTCCATCTTTTCCGTATGCGCCCGGCCGAACCGGGCGTTCCGCCGTAAAAACCTCGTGGGAGCCCCTCCCGCGGGGCTGACAACAGCATTAGAGGAGACGAGCATGGCAATCCGCGTCGCGATCAACGGGTTTGGACGTATCGGCCGCAACATTCTGCGCGCCATCGCCGAGTCCGGCCGCAAGGACATCGAGGTGGTCGGCATCAACGACCTCGGCCCGGTCGAGACCAACGCGCACCTGCTGCGCTTCGATTCCGTGCATGGCCGCTTCCCCGGCACCGTCACCGTCGACGGCGATACGATCAGCCTCGGCGACAACAAGATCAAGGTTTCGGCCGAGCGCGATCCCTCGAAGCTGCCGTGGAAGGCGCTCGGCGTCGACGTCGCGCTGGAATGCACCGGCATCTTCACCGCGAAGGACAAGGCCTCGGCGCATCTCGCCGCTGGCGCCAAGCGCGTGCTGGTCTCGGCGCCCGCCGATGGCGCTGATGCCACCATCGTCTACGGCGTCAACCACGACACGCTGACCAAGGATCACCTGGTGATCTCGAACGGCTCCTGCACCACCAACTGCCTCGCGCCGGTCGCCAAGGTCCTGAACGACACCGTCGGCATCGAGACCGGCTTCATGACCACGATCCACGCCTATACCGGCGACCAGCCGACGCTCGACACCCTGCACAAGGATCTCTATCGCGGCCGCGCCGCGGCGATGTCGATGATCCCGACCTCGACCGGTGCCGCGAAGGCGATCGGCCTCGTGCTGCCCGAGCTGAAGGGCAAGCTCGACGGCGTCTCGGTCCGCGTTCCGACCCCGAACGTTTCCGTGATCGACCTCAAGATCGTCGCCAAGCGCGCAACCGACGCCAAGGAGATCAACGAGGCGATGAAGCGCGCGTCCGAGCAGCAGCTCAAGGGCATCCTCGGCTACACCAACGCGCCGAACGTCTCGATCGACTTCAACCACGATCCGCACTCGTCGACCTTCCACATGGACCAGACCAAGGTGCAGAACGGCAACTTCGTGCGCGTGATGTCCTGGTACGACAATGAGTGGGGCTTCTCGAACCGTATGGCGGACACCGCCGTCGCGATCGGCAAGCTGGTTTAAGTTCGACTGTTCGAGATGCCCGGCCCAGCGCCGGGCATCTGCGTGTTTGCCCCCCGCGTTCGCGACCTCAACGGCCGCGACATCGGCAAGCGAAAGCGACGCCGTCCGTCGGACGGTGGTGTCCGGCCGCACAGGAAACGCTCATGACAAAATCGTTCCGCACCCTCGACGACGTCAACGTGAAGGGCAAGCGCGTGCTGCTGCGCGTCGACCTCAACGTCCCCATGGAAGGCGGCCGCGTCACCGATGCCACACGGCTCGAGCGCGTTGCCCCCACCGTCACCGAAATTTCCGACAAGGGCGGCAAGGTGATCCTGCTCGCCCATTTCGGCCGCCCCAAGGGACGCGACCCCAAGGAATCGCTGAAGCCGGTCGCTGACGCGCTGTCGAAGGTGATCAAGCGCCCGGTGGCCTTCGCCGAGGATTGCATCGGCGATGCCGCAGCCAAGGCGGTGGCCGCCCTCAAGGACGGCGACATCCTCTGCCTGGAAAACACACGTTTCCATAAGGAGGAAGAGAAGAACGACGCCGGCTTCGTTACGGAGCTCGCCAAGCTCGGCGACATCTGGGTCAACGACGCCTTCTCCGCCGCGCATCGCGCCCACGCCTCGACCGAAGGCCTCGGCCACAAGCTTCCGGCCTATGCCGGCCGCACCATGCAGGCCGAGCTCGACGCGCTCGGCAAGGCGCTGGAAGCGCCGACCAAGCCGGTGATCGCGATCATCGGCGGCGCCAAGGTCTCGACCAAGATCGACCTCTTGGAAAACCTCGTGAACAAGGTCGACGCGCTGGTGATCGGCGGCGGCATGGCCAACACCTTCCTGCACGCGCAGGGCGTCGCCGTCGGCAAGTCGCTCGCCGAAAAGGATCTCGCCCCGACCGCGCTGCGGATCATGGAGAAGGCCAACGCCGCCAACTGCGCCATCATCCTCCCCGTCGACGCCGTCGTCGCCAACCAGTTTGCCGCCAACGCGCCGTCGCATGCCTATGGCCTCGATGCGATCCCGGCCGACGGCATGATCCTCGACGTCGGTCCGCAATCGATCGCGCGCATCCATGCCGCAATCGACGACGCGGCGACGCTGGTCTGGAACGGCCCGCTCGGCGCCTTCGAGCTGACGCCGTTCGACCGCGGCACCGTGGTGTCGGCCAAGCATGCCGCCGAACGCACCAAGGCCAGGAAGCTGATCTCGGTCGCCGGCGGCGGCGACACCGTCGCGGCGCTGAACCAGGCGGGCGTCGGCGGTGATTTTTCCTACGTCTCGACCGCGGGCGGCGCGTTTCTTGAATGGATGGAAGGCAAGCCGCTGCCGGGCGTCGAAGTTCTGAAAAACCGTTGATCCAGAGCATGATCCGGAAAAGTGAAGCGGTTTTCCGAAAAGATCATGCTCAAACAAAGAGCAAAAGCGCGATGAAAATGAGCTCATCGCGCTTCAAATCCGCGAACTTGCACCACAGGGAGAAATGGAATGGCTCGCATAACGTTGCGGCAACTGCTCGACCACGCGGCCGAGCATGATTACGGCGTACCCGCCTTCAACATCAACAACATGGAACAGGCGCTGTCGATCATGGCGGCCGCCTCCGAAGTCGATGCGCCCGTCATCATCCAGGCCTCGCGCGGCGCGCGGTCCTACGCCAACGACGTCATGCTCAAGCACATGATGGACGCGGTCACCGAGATCTACCCGCAGATCCCGGTCTGCGTGCATCTCGACCACGGCAACGAGCCCGCCACCTGCATGACCGCGATCCAGGCCGGCTTCACCTCGGTCATGATGGACGGCTCGCTGAAGGCCGACGGCAAGACCCCCGGCGACTGGGACTACAATGTCGGCGTCACCAGGACCGTGACCGGCATGGCGCATCTCGGCGGCATCTCGGTGGAAGGCGAGCTCGGCGTGCTCGGCTCGCTCGAGACCGGCATGGGCGACAAGGAAGACGGCCATGGCGCCGAGGGCAAGCTGTCGCACGACCAGCTGCTGACCAATCCGGACGAGGCCGTGAAGTTCGTCCAGGAGACCAAGGTCGACGCGCTGGCGATCGCGATGGGCACCTCGCACGGCGCCTACAAGTTCACCCGCAAGCCCGACGGCGACATCCTCGCCATGAACGTGATCGAGGAAATCCATCGCAAGCTGCCGAATACGCATCTGGTCATGCACGGCTCCTCTTCGGTGCCGCAGGAGCTGCAGGAGATCATCAACGCCAATGGCGGCAAGATGAAGCCGACCTGGGGCGTGCCGGTCGCCGAGATCCAGCGCGGCATCAAGAACGGCGTGCGCAAGATCAACATCGACACCGACAACCGGATGGCGATGACCGGCCAGATCCGCAAGGTGCTGAAGGACAATCCGGAAGAGTTCGATCCGCGCAAGTACCTGAAGCCCGCGATGGAGGCGATGACCAAGCTGTGCAAGCAGCGCCTGCAGGAGTTCAACACCGCGGGCCAGGCCAGCAAGATCAAGAAGGTGCTGACCACGGCGGAAATGGCCAAGCGCTACGCCGCGGGCCAGCTCGACCCCAAGGTCGCCTGAGCGCTCTTCACTCGCCGCGGACTGCGATCACCTCTCCCCGTCGGGGAGAGGTTGGATCGCGCCAGCGATCCGGGTGAGGGGTTCAGGTCCCTCGATAGAGCGTACCCCCTCACCCGCGCCTTCGGCGCGACCTCTCCCAATGGGAGAGGTGGAACGTCCAAACACCGGCCGCGACGAACGTTTTCTAGGCATTTGCCCGAGAACCGCCTATTTTGGTTTGCAAAGGCAATGGCTCTGGAGGACGCCCCGATGAACCTCTCCGACCTCAACAAAATCGCGCTTGCCATGGTCACCCCGGGCAAGGGCATCCTCGCCGCCGACGAATCCTCCGGCACGATCAAGAAGCGCTTCGACGCCATCAAGGTCGATTCGACCGAGGACAATCGCCGCGACTATCGCGAGATGCTGTTCCGCTCGCAGGAGGCGATGAGCAAGTACATCTCCGGCGTCATCCTTTACGACGAGACGATCTGGCAGAATGCCAAGGACGGCACGCCGCTGGTCAAGCTGATCGAGCAGGCCGGCGCGATCCCCGGCATCAAGGTCGACGAAGGCACGCAACCTTTGCCGAACTGCCCGGGCGAACTCGTCACCGTCGGCCTCGACAAGCTCGCCGAGCGGCTGAAGAAATATTACGAGCGCGGTGCGCGCTTTGCGAAGTGGCGCGCGGTGATCGATATCGGGCCGCGAATCCCGACCCAGACCGCGGTCCGCGTCAACGCGCATGCGCTGGCGCGCTACGCCGCGTTGTGCCAGGCCGCGCAGATCGTGCCGATCGTCGAACCGGAAGTGCTGATGGACGGCGATCACGACATCGACCGCTGCTACGAGGTGACGCAGCGCGTGCTGAACCGAACCTTCCAGGAATTGCGGGTGCAGCGCGTCGCGCTGGAAGGCATGATCCTGAAGCCGAACATGGCGATCTCGGGCAAGAAATGCCCGAAGCAGGCGCCGGTGCAGGAAGTCGCCGAGAAGACCATCCGCCTGCTCAGGAGCTGCGTGCCGGCCGCGGTGCCCGGCATCGCCTTCCTCTCCGGCGGGCAGAGCGACGAGGAAGCCACCGCGCATCTCGACGCCATGAACAAGATCGGCAATTTGCCCTGGCGGCTGACCTTCTCCTATGGCCGCGCGCTGCAGGCGGCGCCGCAGAAGGCGTGGTCCGGCAAGCCCGACAACGTCCCCGCCGGCCAGCGCGCCTTCTCGCATCGCGCCCGGATGAACGGACTCGCGAGCACCGGCAATTGGGAAGCCGGCCTCGAGAAACAGGCGGCATAGTTGGCGACCAAGCCCGTTCCGCCGCGGCCGGCGCCGCGCCTCTATCTGGCAACGCCGCCGGTCGATGAGCCCGCGCGGCTTGTGGCCGAGCTCACCGAGCTGCTTGGCGCGGCCGATGTCGCCGCCGTGCTGGTGCGGCTGCGCGAGAGCGATCCACGCAGCATGATCTCCACCATCAAGGCGCTGGCGCCTGCGATCCAGAACGCCGGCGCGGCGCTGCTGATCGACGGCCATCCCGATATCGTGGCGCGCGCCGGCGCCGACGGCGCGCATCTGACCGGCATCGCCGCGATGGAAGAGGCGGTGCCGTCGCTGAAACCCGACCGCATTATCGGCGTCGGCGGGCTCGCGACCCGCCACGATTCCATGGCCGCGGGCGAAGCCGGTGCCGACTATGTGCTGTTCGGCGAGCCCGACGCCAACGGACAGCGGCCCTCGCGCGAGGCCATCGCCGAGCGGCTGGAATGGTGGGACGAATTGTTTGAGCCGCCCTGCGTCGGCTTTGCCACCTCGCGCGAGGAAGCCGAGGCGTTCGCGGCGGCCGGCGCGGATTTCGTGCTGGTCGGAGACTTCATCTGGTCCGATCCGCGCGGCGCCAAGGCGGCGCTTGTCGAGATCGGCGACGCGATTGCGCGGGCGCATGCCGGCACATTCGGCAAGGCCAAGGCCGACGGAAAGGCCGAGGGATGACGCCGGAATGAAATGCCTGCGTCCGATAGGTATTGCGCTCGGCTGTACGATGCTGGCGAGCGGCGCGATGGCGCAGCTCTCGATCACGCCGCCGGCCCAGACGCCGCCGCCCGCGAAGAAGGAGGCTCCGAAGCCGAAGGTGCATTCGCCGGTCGCGAAGAAGCCGACGCCCAAGCCCGCCGCCTCCGCGACGCCGAAGCCTGCCGCATCCCCGACGCCCTCGCCGACCCCGACCCAGGCCGTCGACGATCCCAATGTCGACCTCGTCTACGGCGCCTATCAGCGCGGCATGTACAAGACCGCGTTCGACCTCGCGACCGCGCGCGCGCAGAACAGCAACGATGCCAAGGCCATGACGATGCTGGGCGAGCTCTATGCCAACGGGCTCGGCGTCAAGCGCGACTACGTCAAGGCCGACGAGTGGTACAAGCGCGCCTCCGATGCCGGCGACCGCGAGGCGATGTTCGCGCTCGCCATGATGAAGATCGCGGGCCGCGGCGGCGCGGTCGACAAGGATGCCGCGGTCAAGCTGCTGGCGTCGTCGGCCAAGCTCGGCGAGCCGAAGGCGGCCTATAATCTCGCGCTGCTCTATCTCGACGGCCAGACCCTGCCGCAGGACCTCCGCCGCTCCGCCGAGCTGTTGCGCATGGCCGCCGACGCCGGCAGCCCCGAGGCACAATACGCGCTCGCGACCTTCTACAAGGAGGGCACCGGCGTGCCGAAGGACCTCGAGAAGGCGGCGCGGCTGCTGCAGGCCGCCTCGCTGGCCGACAATGTCGATGCCGAGGTCGAATATGCCATCGCCCTCTACAACGGCTCGGGCACGCCGCGGAACGTGCCGGCGGCGGTGGCGCTGCTGCGCAAGGCGGCCCGGCAGAACAGCGCGATCGCGCAAAACCGCCTCGCCCATGTGCTGGCGACCGGCGCCGGCGCCCCGGCGGACAAGGTCGAGGCGCTGAAATGGCACATGGTCGCCAAGACCGCCGGCAAGGGCGACCCCGATCTCGACGATATCCTCGCCGATATGAGCCCGGAAGACCGCGCCAAGGGCGAGGCAGCCGCGCGAAAATGGATCGGAAACAACGTCAAATGACGCCTTGACGGCGCCACTTCCAGAGGGCACCCAGTCCGAAACCCAGGGCGCCACAGGCCGTTTCCCGTCATCCTGAGGTGCGAGCGGAGCGAGCCTCGAAGGATGCACGGCCCCGGACTGGGCTGTCGATCCTTCGAGACGCGCGTTCCGCGCTCCTCAGGATGACGGGCAGGGTCTTGCCCACGCTGCCCGATCGATTTCCAACGCTCGAAAGCCACCAGCTTCCATCATGCTCTATTCCGCTCTCATCAATGTCATGGTCAAGGCCGCGCGCCGCGCCGGCCGCAGCCTCAAGCGCGACCTCGGCGAGATCGAACATCTCCAGGTGTCGCTGAAGGGGCCGGCGAACTTCGTCTCGCTTGCCGACAAGCGCGCCGAGGAGATGCTCTACACCGACCTCGAGAAGGCTCGGCCCGGCTACGGGTTCCTCGGCGAGGAAGGCGGCAAGCGCGAAGGCAGCGACAAGAGCCACACCTGGATCGTCGATCCCTTGGACGGCACCACCAACTTCCTGCACGGCATCCCGCAATTCGCGATCTCGATCGGCCTCAAGCGCGAGGACACCGTGATCGCCGGCGTGATCTACAATCCCGCCAATGACGAGCTCTATATCGCCGAGCGCGGCAAGGGCGCGTTCCTCAACGACCAGCGGCTGCGCGTCGCCGGCCGCCGCCAGCTCAACGAATGCGTGGTGGCCTGCGGCCTGCCGCATATCGGCCGCGGCAATCACCAGCTGGCGCTGCAGGAGATGGCCGCGCTGCAGAGCAAGGTCGCGGGCTTCCGCCGCTTCGGCGCCGCCTCGCTCGACCTCGCCTTCGTCGCCGCCGGCCGCCTCGACGGCTATTGGGAGCGCAATCTGCAGGCCTGGGATGTCGCGGCCGGCCTGCTGATGGTCCGCGAGGCCGGCGGCACCGTCTCCGGCATCCAGGGCAATGACGATCCGCTGCAGACCGGCCATGTCGTCTGCGGCAACGAGTTCGTGCACGGCGAGCTGATCAGGATCCTGAAGCCGCTCGGGCAGTAGGGCGGCGGCGCGATCTAATCGTCGTCGTCCTCGTCGTCTTCCCCGTCACGAAATTCACCGCCGAGGGACAGGCCCTCGATGGTCGTGGCGCCCTTTGCCTTGATCACCCGGCGCAGCGGGACCGAGCTCTCGCTTCGCAGCGCCTCCATCAGATGTTCCGAATGGGTGACGATCCAGATGTCGGCGCGGCGCGACGCCTTGGCGATCAGCCTCGCCAATGGCGCCAGCAGCGATGGATGCAGGCTGGTCTCGGGCTCGTTCAGCGCGATGAACGGCGGCAGCCGATAGCCCATGAATACGGCGAGCAGGCAGATATATTTCAGCGTGCCGTCGGATAGCTCATGCGCCTTGAACGGACGCGGCACGTCAGCCTGTTGCAGCTCGAATTCGCACCGTCCGTTTTCCGCCCATGCCCGCAGTTCGGCACCCGGGAATGCGTCCTCGATCGCATCCTGCAGATCGCCGGCATCCTGCCTGATCGTGAACAGGGTTGCCAACACGGCAGCCAGATCGTGGCCATCGGCGCTCAGCGAAGGTGTCGTGATCGCGAGACACGGCTTTCGTATCGGCGACGCCGGATCGGTCCGGAAGTCGTGATAGAATCGCCAACTCAGCATTGCATTTCGGATCAGGTCGATCTCGGGACTTCCCTTACCATCCGAAAATCCGGCCAGCGCGGTTTCCGACGGCAGCACCGCTTCCTTGTGCTGGCTCCAGGTGCCGTTCTCATCGCGGACACTGACGAGTGAGTTGGTGCGCTCCATCATCAATATTGTTTTCTTGCCGTGGGTCGCCTCGATCGTTTCGGATTTGATCATCGGCTCACCGGGAAATGCCGCCACGACCGGGCTCGGGAATCCGAGCTCGATGGAATATCTGACGTGGTCGAATCTCACAGCCAACCGCAGACGCGCATCGTCTCCGCGTCTGCGATTGCCGGACCAGAAGACGGAATACAATCCACCCTCGTCGGCGATCGTGCGCGTGATCCGGCCGGTCGCTGCGTCGCGCAACAGCGACAGGGACTTGTAGAGATTGGATTTGCCGACACCGTTCTCGCCGACGAAGACGGACAGCGGCTGGATGGGCATGAAGAGCCGCCGGATCGAGCGATAATTCGAGATCGCAATATCGCTCGGCCGCATCGCATGCCCTCAATCCCCGGGTTGCCCAAACGCTTCCCGTTCAATCCAGAGCTGCAATCTGGATTGGTCGGCTTGCGAAAGCAAGCCGCTGATCTGACCAGCGTCGGTGCCTGATATCAGTGACCGATCCTCGCCGGCGCGGGCGGGCCATATACCTCACCCTGCCCCGGCGCCGTCTCGCGATCGCCGGCCAGCACGCGCTGCACGCTGACGAAGAACACCGGCACCAGGAGCAGCGCGAGGATCACCACCGCGATCATGCCGCCCATCACCGACGTGCCGAGCGCCTGCTGGCTGGCGCCGCCGGCGCCGGTCGCGATCGCCATCGGGAGCACGCCGCAGACGAAGGCCAGACCGGTCATCAGGATCGGGCGGAATCTGAGGCTGCAGGCCTCGATGGTCGCCTCGACCAGCGGCTTGCCCTGCGCGCGCAGATCCTTGGCGAACTCGATGATCAGGATCGCGTCCTTGGCGGCAAGGCCGATGATCGTGATCAGGCCGACGGTGAAATAGACGTCGTTGGAGAGCCCGCGCATCGTCGCCGCCACCACGGCGCCGAGAATGCCGAGCGGAATGGTGAGCAGCACCGCGAGCGGAATGGTCCAGCTCTCATAGAGCGCGGCCAGCAAGAGGAACACCACCAGCACCGACAGCGCAAGCAGGAACGGCGCCTGCGAGCCCGACAGCTTCTCCTGCAGCGACTGGCCGGTCCATTCATAGCCGAAGCCGCGCGGCAGCTTGTCGGCGAGCCGCTCCATTTCGGCGATCGCATCGCCCGAGGTGAAGCCGGGCCGCGCCTCGCCGGAGATGCGCACCGCCGGATAGTAGTTGAAGCCCGCGATCTGCGTCGGCCCCTTCGTCCACTCGATGGTGGCGAAGGCCGAGAACGGCACCAGCTGGCCGCGGCTGTTCTTGACGTTGTAGTTGAGGATGTCGTCCGCGTTCATGCGGCTGGTCTTGTCGGCCTGCACGATGACGCGCTGCATGCGCCCGCGGTTCGGGAAGTCGTTGATGTAGTTCGAGCCGAGATTGGTCGAGATCGTGTTGTTGATGTCCTCGAAGGTGACGCCGAACGCGCCCGCCTTCTCGCGGTCGATCATCAGATTGACCTGCGGCGCCGGCGGCAGGCCTTCGACATAGACCTTCTGTAGAATCGGGCTGGCATTGGCCTCCGCGATCAGGCGATCGGACGCGGCGATCAGCGCCGAATAACCCTTCTGGCCGCGGTCCTGCAGGCGGAACGAGAAGCCCGAGGAGTTGCCGAGATTGTCGATCGGCGGCGGCTGCAACGCCGAGATCCTGGCGTCGCGGATCGACGACAAATCGCGGTTGATGTCGGCGACGATGGCGGCGGCGGAATCCTTCGGGCCGCGCTCCGACCAGTCCTTCAGCGTGATGAAGGCCTGCGCGGTGTTCATGCCCTGGCCGAGGAAGCTGAAGCCGGTGAGGAACGTGACATTCTCGATGCCGGCGCGGTCCTTGAGGTACTTCTCGACCTGCTCGACCGCAGCTTCGGTCCGGGCATAGGACGACTCCGACGGCGTCTGCACGTCGGTCGTGATGAAGCCCTGGTCGTCGACCGGCAGGAAGCCGCCGGGCAGGCGCACGAAGCCGTAGGCGACGCCGAGGAACAGCACGAGGTAGATCAGCATCAGGCGGCCGGTTCGCTTCAGCGAACCCTGCACGGTGCGGGTATAGCCGGCGCGGCTGGTGTCGAGCACGCGGTTGAACCAGCCGAACACGCCCTTGCTGGCATGGCCGTGGCCCTTCTTGACCGGCTTGAGCAAGGTCGCGCACAGCGCCGGCGTCAGCGACAGCGCGAGCAGCGCCGAGAACGCGATCGCCGCCACCATGGTGACCGAGAACTGCCGGTAGATGATGCCGACCGAGCCGGGGAAGAACGCCATCGGCACGAACACCGCCATCAGCACCAGCGTGATGCCGATGATGGCGCCGGTGATCTGCGACATCGCCTTCTTGGTGGCTTCCTTCGGCGGCAGGCCTTCCTCCGCCATGATGCGTTCGACGTTCTCGACCACGACGATGGCGTCGTCGACGAGGATGCCGACCGCCAGCACCATGCCGAACATGGTCAGCATGTTGATCGAAAAGCCGGCGATCATCAGCGTGGCGCAGGCGCCCAATAGCGCCACCGGAACCACGATGGTCGGGATGATGGTGTAGCGGATGTTCTGCAGAAACAGGAACATCACGACGAACACCAGCACCACGGCCTCGACCAGCGTCGTCAGGACCTTCTTGATCGAAGCCTCGACCACCGGCGTGATGTTGTAGGGGATTTCGTAGGAGATATTGGCCGGGAAGAAGCGCGACAGCTCCTTCATCTTGGCTTCGACCGCGCTCGCGGTCGCCAGCGCATTGCCCTTCGGCGACAGCAGCACCGAGAGGCCGGCGGTCGGCTTGCCGTCCAGGCGCGTGTTGAACTGGTAGCTGAGGCCGCCAACCTCGATCCGCGCGACGTCGCGCAGGCGGACCGTCGAACCGTCATTGTTGGCGCGCAGGATGATGGCGCCGAACTCGTCGGGCGAGGACAGCTGGCCCTTCACCAGCACCTGCGCGGAAATCTTCTGGGTATCGGTGCTCGGCTCGGCGCCGATGCTGCCGGACGCGACCTGGGCGTTCTGCGCCGTGATCGCCTTGTTGACGTCGTCGGCGGACAGGCCGTAGCCGACCAGCTTGGCCGGATCGATCCAGATCCGCAAGGACCGCTCGGTCGAGTACAGCGTGGCGCGGCCGACGCCGGGGATGCGTCGCACCTCGCCCAGCACGTTGCGGATCATGAAGTCGCCGAGGCCGACCTCGTCGAGGCTGCCGTCGGTCGAGTTCAGCGTGATGATCTGCAGCACGGCGGACGAGGCTTCCTCGACCAGGATGCCCTGCTGGATCACGGCGCGCGGCAGCCGCGCCTCGACGCGCTTGAGGCGGTTCTGCACCTCGACCGAGGCCTGGCTGGTGTCGGTGCCCGGCTTGAAGTTGGCGATGATCTCGACCTGGCCGAGCGAGTCGGAGGTCGATTCGAAGTTCAGGATGTTGGCGGCGCCGTTGAGCTCCTCCTCGATCAGCCGCGTCACGCTGTTGTAGAGGTTCTCCGGCGACGCGCCGGGATAGCTGGTCGAGATCGAGATCGAGGGCGGCGCGATGATCGGATACTGCGCGACCGCGAGCAGCGGAATCGAGATCGCGCCGATCAGACAGATGAACAGCGCGACGACCCAGGCGAAGATCGGCCTGTCGATGAAGAAGCTAGGCATGTCGGATCACCGCACGGCGTGCGCGGTCTGGTGCGGATCCGTCGGTGCTGCAGCTGCGTCGACCTCGCGCCAGGCTTGCGGCCGGACCTTGTCGCCGGCGGCGAATTTCTGGAACCCCTCGACGACGACCTTGTCGCCGGCCTTCAGGCCGTCGGTCACGAACCAGGAACCACCCTGCAGCGAGCCGGTGCGCACCGGCTGCACCGCGACGTGATTGTCGGCCTTGACGACGAACACCTCGCTGCCACCACCGCCATTGCGCTGGATCGCCTGCTGCGGCACGGCAATCGCATCGCTGTCGATGCCCTGCTCGATCAGCACGCGCACATACATGCCCGGCAGCAGGATGCGATGCGGGTTCGGGAACTCGCCGCGCAGGGTCACCTGCCCGGTATAGGCGTCGACCTTGGCGTCGGAGAACAGCAGCTTGCCCGGCAGCGGGTAGATCGAGCCGTCGTCGAGCACGAGGCGCACCTTCATCGCGTCGGGTGCGATGCGATCGAGGTCGCCGCTCTCGAAGGCGCGGCGGAGCTGGTTCATCTCGGTCACCGACTGCTGGAAGTCGGCGTAGATCGGATCGAGCTGCTGGATGGTCGCAAGGCTCGCGGCGTCGTTCTGCACCACGAGCGCGCCCTCGCTGACCAGCGCCGCACCGATGGTGCCGTCGATCGGCGCGCGGATCGTGGCGTAATCCAGATTGAGCTTGGCGCGCGCGACTTCGGCCTCGCGGCCCTGCACGTCGGCTTCGGCCTGCTTCAGCGTCGCGATCGCCTTTTCGTTCTCGGCTTCCGGCGCCGCGCGCTGGCTGGTCAAGGTGGCGATACGGCGGGCCTGCAGCGCGGCCTGCTCGAGCACGGCCTTGGCGCGCGCCAGCGCCGCCTCGGTCGACTGCAATTCGACTTCGAACGGGCGCGGATCGATCTGGTACAGGGGATCGCCGACCTTCACCTCGCTGCCCTGATGGAACATGCGGTTGACGACGATGCCCGAGACGCGCGGGCGAACCTCGGAAACACGGGTCGGCGCGATGCGGCCCGGCAGCTCGCGCAGCATCGCGCGCGCCTGCGGTTTCACGGTGACGACACTGACGTCCGGCTCGGGTGCTTGCACGGCGGCGGTTGCGGTGTTCGGCTCGTCGCAGCTAGCAAGCAGTGGCGCCGTCACGGCCAGCATCAGAGCAATGCATGCCGATTGCGCGCGAAGTCCAGACATTGAGATAATCGCCCCTGAAAGGTTTGAACAAACGAACGGCGGTGTCACGACGACACCGCTCGTGTTGCTGCGATGAAAATAAAATCTGCTTGCTGCGACGCAATGCGTTTTTCGGCGGCTCAATGTCACAGAACGCTATCACCCTGATTTTGCGGCATCTTTTATCTTGTCACCGCATTGTGAGCGGGTTCCATCGCAGGCTGTGGGAATGCATTAAGGTCTGCGTGAGCGGGAACCCCGCCATTTTGCCTGCGCGGAATGCCGCACCTCGCAACACCGAGACGATCGGACCGAATCACCGCGGGCCGCGCGCCTCATCCGAGGGTGCGTGCAAACCGAGCTCATCTCGCGATCTGCGGGTGGGACGCGCAGCTCGGTGGATGGCGATGCGCCGACCGGTCGGAAAGCCGTGCAAAGCGGCAACGGCCCGCGAGATTCCAACCCAACGTGCTGTTTGCTGCCCCTGGAATCGGCTTTCCTCACTCTGCCGCTGTGCCATATTGCTTGCAGATGCGGCCTTCGCGAACGGATGACCCGGCAATGCCCCCTTCCCGCTCCGACATGGAGATCGAATTGAGCAAGCTGTCCTCGCCCCGGATCTTCCTGGTGCGGATGCTGGTGTTCCTGGTGCTCTGCGGCCTGGTCGGGGTCGTGCTGTACAAGCAGATCGTCACCGCCTTCTTTGCCAATCCGGGGCTGAACGCCCTGATCGGGGCAGTGCTGCTGATCGGCATCATCCTGGCGTTCCGCCAGGTGATCCGGCTCTATCCCGAGGTCGCCTGGGTCAACAATTTCCGCATCGCCGACCCCGGCCTTGCGATCGAGCGCCGCCCGACGCTGCTTGCCCCGATGGCCGCGATCCTCGGCGGCGAACGCTCGGGGCGAATGTCGATCTCGCAGCAGACCATGCGGCATCTGCTCGATTCGATCGCAACCCGCCTCGACGAAGCCCGCGACATCTCGCGCTACATGACCGGCCTGTTGGTGTTCCTCGGCCTGCTCGGCACCTTCTGGGGCCTGATCGAGACGGTCGGTTCGGTCGGTAAGGTGATCGACGGGCTCAAGGTCGGCGGCGACGCCGGCGCGCTGTTCGATACGCTGAAGGAGGGCCTCGCCGCGCCGCTCGGCGGCATGGGCATCTCGTTCTCGTCCTCGCTGTTCGGCCTTGCCGGCTCGCTGATCCTCGGCTTCCTCGACCTGCAGTCGAGCCAGGCCCAGAACCGCTTCTACACCGACCTCGAGGACTGGCTCGCCGGCACCGTGCGCGGCATTTCCGGCGATGAAGCCGGCGTTTCCGGTAACATGCAGGGCGCGATCGACCGGCTCCGCACCGCGCTCGAGGAAGGCGGCGGCGGCCGTAGCACCACGGCCGCGATGGCCAATCTTGCCGAGGCGATCCAGGGGCTGGTTGCACATATGCGCACCGAGCAGCAGATGATCCGGGAATGGGCCGACGGCCAGGGCGAGCAGAACCGCGAGATCAAGCGGCTGCTCGAACGCCTCGCCCGCCAGCCCGAGAAGAGCTAGCCGGGGAGCAAGCCCAAGGAGACACCCATGGCCCTCGCCCGCTCGCGCCGCAGCGAATCCGGCTTCAACTACTGGCCCGGCTTTGTCGACGCATTGTCGACCCTGGTGCTGTCGATCGTGTTCCTGCTGTCGGTGTTCCTCGTCGTGCAGTTCTTCCTGTCGCAGGAGGTCACCGGCAAGGACAAGGCGCTGGAACAGCTCACCGCGAAGATCGCCCAGCTCAACGACCTGTTGTCGCTGGAGAAGCTCTCCAAGCTGACGCTCGACGACCAGGTGGCGCAGCTGCGCGCCGGCCTGGCCTCCGCGGAAGGCGAGCGCGACCGCATGAAGGGGCTCTATGAGGGGCTCGCGAGTTCCGGCAGCGACGCGCAGGGCCGCGCCAACGAGCTCAACAAGGCGCTGGAGTCCGAGAAGGCCGTATCGTCGCGCGCACTGGCGCAGATCGAGCTGCTGAACCAGCAGATCAGCGCGCTGCGCCGCCAGCTCGCTGCGCTCGAAGAGGCGCTCGACGCCTCCGAGAAACGCGACAAGGAATCGCAGAACCGCATCGCCGATCTCGGCCAGCGTCTCAATGTCGCGCTGGCGCAGCGGGTGCAGGAACTATCGAAATACCGCTCGGAATTCTTCGGCCGGCTGCGTGCGATCCTCGGCAACCGCCCCGATATCCGCGTCGTCGGCGACCGCTTCGTGTTCCAGTCCGAAGTGTTCTTCGACACCGGCCAGGCGACGCTGCTGCCCGAGGGCAAGACCGAGCTCGAAACGGTCGCGAGCGCGCTGATCGATCTCGACAAGCAGATCCCACCCGAGATCGCCTGGGTGCTGCGCGTCGACGGCCACACCGACGTGCGGCCGATCAACAGCCCGCTGTTCAAGTCGAACTGGGAACTGTCCTCGGCGCGCGCGATCTCGGTGGTGCAGTACCTGGTCTCGCTCGGCGTGCCGGCGCAGCGCCTGGTCGCCGCCGGCTTCGCCGAATTCCAGCCGCTCGACGCCGCGCAGACCGAAGAGGCCTACAAGCGCAACCGCCGCATCGAGCTGAAGCTGACGGAACGCTAGGACGACGGCGCCCGGCCAACCAGTCGTCATTGCCGGGCTCGACTGTGTTTGCGTGAACCCGTGGGACGGGCACACGGCACTATCCGTTCGTCGTCCTGGCGAAAGCCAGGACTCATAGCCACCGCACTTGATCCTGGACGGGATCGTGGCCCCAGCATCGCGCAACAATTGGGATTTGGGATAATGGGTCCTGGCTTTCGCCAGGACGACATTGAGTGTGTGGCGCGGTCCGTGAGTCACACATCCGCATTCTCGCGACATGAATGTCCAAACTTCATGTCGAAGGATCTGCAACGACCGGCGAGGCGTCGCCGCGATCGGTCGAGACCTTCCATTACACGGATATGTGCTTCCTCGCTGGCGAGGCGTCCGGGAACGCATCAAATGCGGCTGACGTTATGCTGGTATCGCAATCTCGCGGGCTTGGCGGATATCTCGTCTCCGTCGCGGCTGTGCCCATCGCTCCAGCCTCACCGCGCCATCTCGGACCTGCGCATGTTCAAGACCAAATTCGCCATCGTCGTCGCCGCCGGCCTCATCCTCGCACCGGTCCAACTTCTCGCGCAAAACACCGGCGGCACCCCGCTGCCGCCCAGGCCGGGCGACCGCGCCGCGCCGTCGAACGGCGTCGGCGGCACAGCGCTCCCGACCCAGTCCGGCCAGCGCGTCGCACCGTCTTCCGGCACCGGCGGCGGCAGCGCCGCACCGGCGCTTCCGGGAGGCCCGACCGGCACCACCACCGGCAATGCCGACAACCCGCAGCGGCGATGACGCGAGCCACGCTAGCGCGGGACGTCCTCGCGTGAGCCATTGAACGCGCGGCCGATGCGATCGGCGATGGTCTGCGCCGAACGTCCATTCGAACATTGATTGATGAACGCTGCGCTAGACCGCGCCGGCCGGCTCCGCGGCCGGTTCAACCGGCTCGACTTCGGCCGTCACGAATTTGAGCCCGTAGGTCTTGCCGCGACGCCAGACCACCTCGCAAGGGTAGCGCTTGGCGTGATCGGCGAGCAGCGTCAGCGCGAGGCGGTCATTCACCTCGAACTCGACCTCGGTGGTGATCTTGGCGCCGCCTGGCGAGATGTCGACCACGGCGCATTGGCTCTCGGTCGCGCCGTCGTCGACCGTGATCCAGGCCGCACGATTGTTGAGCTGGCGCCGCGGCTCGCGGCTGACCTTGATCCGTGCTCCATTGCTCGCCATCGTCGCCGTCCTTGAAGCCATTGGTCATTGAAAGACATTGCACACCGCGCACGTCGATCGACGCGCCCGGCACAGAACCGCAGCGGTCACAATGCCGGCCCCCCGTAAAGTCCGGCTTAGCGCGATCGCTTGAACTTTACCGGAATCTTGACCCGGCTTTTAGCGAACGGGGATTCTGCAATTCCATCAGCGGGATACCGGCCACATGCGCAGCCGCCGGCTTGACACGGGGACTGCACTCTTGGTGAAGTGGCGGCCGTGGTCTTGACCACATCCCTGCAACAAGAGCGCTTCAAGCCGCCTTTTCCGACGGAAACGACCCATGCTGATCCCCCTCGCCGACGTGCCGCGCTGGTATGCCGAACGCAAGCCCGCGGATACGATCGCCATCAGTCATGGCGCGGATGCGTTGACCTGGCTCGAGCTCGAGCGCCGCGCCAATGCACGGGCGCGCGCCTTCGCCGCCAAGGGCGTCAAGCCCGGCGACTTCGTCGCGATCGGGCTGCCCAACAGCAACGCGTTCTTCGAGACGACCTTCGCGGTGTGGAAATGCGGCGCGACGCCGACCTCGCTGTCATGGCGGCTGCCGCGCGGCGAGGCCGCCGCGGTGCTCGAGATTCTGAAACCGTCGCTGGTGGTCGGCGGCGAGGGCGACTGGAATGCGCCGAATTCGCTGCCGGTGAATTTCGTGCCGGATGGATTCTCCGAGGAGCCGCTCGATGCGCCGGTCGCGCGCTATTGGAAGGCGATGACGAGCGGCGGCTCGACGGGACGGCCGAAGGTGATCCTCGATCACAACCCCGCGGTGATCGAGACCACGGCCGAGGCGACGCTTGGCATTGCGCGCGACACCTCGCTGCTCAATCCCGGGCCGCTCTATCACAATGCGCCGTTCATCCTCTCGCACTTTGCGCTGTTCGGGGGCGGAAGGGTCACCGGCATGGTGAAGTTCGACGCCGAGGAGACGCTGCGGCTGATCGAGCGCGAGCGCGTGCAGTGGGTGAATTTCGTGCCGACCATGATGCACCGGATCTGGGCGCTGCCCGAGGAGGTGCGCAACCGCTACGACGTCTCCAGCCTGAAGATCGTGTTTCACATGGCGGCTCCGATGCCGCCCTGGCTGAAGGAGAAGTGGATCGAATGGCTCGGTCCCGAGCGGATCTGGGAGCTCTATGGCGGCACCGAACGGCAGGGCGCCTGCGTGATCTCGGGCGTCGAATGGATGGCGCACAAGGGCTCGGTCGGCAAGATCGGCGAGACGGCAAAGCTGCGCATCATCGGCGAGGACGGCAACGACGTCGCGCCCGGCGAGACCGGCGAAATCTATTTCCTGCCCAACGACGGCGCCGGCTCGACCTATCACTATCTCGGCGCAACGCCGAAGCGGCGGCCGGATGGCTGGGAGTCGCTCGGCGATATCGGCCGGCTCGACGAAGAGGGTTATCTCTATCTCGGCGACCGGCTCGCCGACATGGTGCTGCGCGGCGGCGCCAACATCTATCCGGCCGAGGTCGAGGCCGCTGTCAGCGAGCATCCCGAGGTGCGCTCCTGCGTCGTGGTCGGACTGCCCGATCCGGAATTCGGCCAACGCGTGCACGCAATCCTCGAGCTCGCCGACAGCGCCGATGCACAAGCGATCGCCGACGGCATGGGCGATTTCCTGAAGGACCGGCTCAGCCGCTATAAGCATCCGGAAAGTTTCGAGCGCGTCGGCACCGCGCCGCGCGACGATTCCGGAAAGGTTCGCCGCACCATGCTGCGCGACGAGCGCGCCGCGTGGATCAAGGACAACCGCGCCTTCCGCATCATGCCGGCGCGTGCGGTAAAAACCGAATAGGTTCAATCATCTTGCGAGGAGCAGGTCTGCACGCCACATGAGCTGTGCAGGCGGCCCTGCAAGGTATATCATTCCATCTTCCCTGCCGGCAGAACCTCGGTCTACCTTGAGGTTCCAGCGCCCTGCACGCCAGGAGATCCCTTGATGCCTTCCGCGACCGAATGGAAAGTGCCCGCGGCCTTTCAGCCTCGCCCCGAAGATTACCGTTACGATCTCGATCGCGCGCTGATGAGTGTGGTCGGGTTGCATTCGATCATTCCGCCGGATGCTTTCAGCGCCGAGACGCTCGGCACCGAGCGCGCCGGCAATGGTGTCCTGATCGACGACGGGCTGGTGCTGACGATCGGCTATCTGATCACCGAAGCCGCCACGGTGTGGCTGCATCTCGGCGACGGCCGCGCGGTCGAGGGCCACGCGCTCGGCTTCGATTTCGAATCCGGCTTCGGCCTGGTGCAGGCGCTCGGCCGGCTCGATCTCGAGCCGCTGCGGATCGGCTCGTCTGCGGCGACCCAGGTCGGCGACAATGTGGTGCTCGGCGGCGCCGGCGGCCGCACGCGCTCGGTCGCAAGCCAGATCGCGGCGAAGCAGGAATTCGCCGGCTACTGGGAGTATCTGCTCGACGAGGCGATCTTCACCTCTCCGTCGCATCCGAACTGGGGCGGCACCGGGCTGATCAACAATGCCGGCGAGCTGATCGGCATCGGCTCGCTGCAGCTCGAACGCGAGCGCTCGGGCCACGCCGAGCACGTCAATATGATCGTGCCGATCGATCTGCTCAATCCGGTGCTGGACGATTTGCGCAAGTACGGCCGGGTCGACAAGCCGGCACGGCCGTGGCTCGGCATGTACACGACCGAGATCGACAATCGCCTCGTGGTGGTCGGCGTCGCCAGCAAGGGACCCGCGGCGCGCGCCGAACTGAAGACCGGCGACGTGATCCTCGCGGTCGACGGCGACAAGGTGACGAGCCAGACCGGCTTCTACCGCAAGCTCTGGTCGCTCGGCGCGGCCGGCGTCGACGTGCCGCTGACCATCTATCACGAGGGCGTCACCTTCGACGTCACGCTGACCTCGATCGACCGCATGAAGCTGTTGAAGGCGCCGCGGCTGCACTAATACAAAACAGAAGAGGCAGCAGCGATGAGCGAGGCCGTGGTTGACGACATCGTGGCCGTGCTGCCGCCGCTGCTGCAGACGCTGGAGTCGCTGTCCTTTGTCGCGCGCAACCTCAATCCGCCGGACTTCGATCGGGTGATGCAGATCGCCGGCGAGCCGGAGGAGGCGCTGCAGGCGGTGCGGCCGCGGCTTGCCGCATGGCCGGAGAAATTCGCACATATCAAGACCGCGCTGGAAGCTGCGATCGAACCGGCGCTGTCCGGCTATGCGGGCCTGCGCGCGGTGCAGAACGGCGAAGGCGACCTGGTCAGCGTGTTCCGCGCGCTGCGCTATCTGCCGCGGGCGCAAGAGGCGCTCTATCCCTTGACCGAGCTGCCGCCGGTCAGCGGTTTCTTCATCGCGCCCGATCTGCGCGAGAACACCGAGCTGCAGGCGAAGCTCGCGGCCAAGCCCAACGCCGACACCGGCATCTTCCATGAGCGCAACGAGCCGGGCAGCCGCGGCGGCTTCTCGATGTACGTGCCGGAATACTACACGCCCGATCGCGCCTGGCCGCTGGTGATGGCGCTGCATGGCGGCAGCGGCAACGGCCGCGGCTTCCTGTGGAGCTGGCTGCGCGATGCGCGCAGCCGCGGCGCCATCCTGGTGGCGCCGACCGCGACCGGCCAGACCTGGGCACTGATGGGCGAGGACACCGACACGCCGAATCTGAGCCGCATCCTCGACCAGGTGCGGGCGCGCTGGACGATCGACGAGACGCGCCTGCTGCTGACCGGCATGAGCGACGGCGGCACCTTCAGCTATGTGAGCGGACTCGACGGCGCCTCGCGCTTCACGCATCTGGCGCCGGTTGCGGCGACCTTCCATCCGCTGATGGCGGAGATGGCCGACGCGGAGCGGCTGCGCGGCTTGCCGATCTTCATCACCCATGGCCGGCTCGACTGGATGTTTCCGGTGCAGACCGCGCGGCAGACCCAAGGCCTGCTAGCGGCCGCCGGCGCCAAGGTGATTTACCGGGAGATCGACGATCTCAGCCACACCTACCCGCGCGAGATCAATGCGGAGATCATGCAGTGGCTGAATGGAGCAGTTACTGGCGACACCTGAGGAAATCTCTTCCGTCACCCTGAGGAGCGCGAAGCGCGTCTCGAAGGGTCGACGGCCCGGCTGCGGCCGCGCGGCTGCATCGGGGCCGAGACGCGCTTCTGCGCAATCGCCGCATCGACCGACGCCTGCGATCCCACATCGAGCTCGAGCGAGCGCAGGTCGACCTTGTTGTCGCGCGCGAACTCCTCGATATCGGCGACCGCGGCGGCGTTGCGGCCGGTGGTGTGACGCATCGAGGCGTAGACGGTGTGGCCGGCCCTGGCGAGCGCGTTGGCGTTGAGGCGGCCGAAGCCGCTCGAAGCGCCGGTGATGACGATGACCTGTTTCATGACAAATATCCCTGTGAAGTCGGTTGAATGCGCGTTGGGTTGGAGATGTGCGGGCGTCAGACCAGGCCGCCATTGGCGCGCAAGGTCTGGCCGTTGATCCAGGAGCCGTCGGGACCGGCGAGGAACGACACGACAGAGGCGATGTCGTCGGGCGTGCCGAGCCGCTCCAGCGGGACCATCTTGGCGAAGCGGTCGATCAGCTCGTCCGACTTGCCGTGCAGGAACAGATCGGTCGCGGTCGGCCCGGGCGCGACCGCATTCACCGTGATGCCGCGGCCCCGCAATTCCTTGGACAGGATCGCGGTCAACGACTCGATCGCGGCCTTGGTCGCGACATAGATGCCGTAGGTCTCGAGCCTCGTGCCGACGACGCTGGTCGAAAAGTTGACGATGCGTCCGCCGTTGCGCAGCCGGCGCGCCGCTTCGCGCATGGTGTTGAAGCTGCCCTTCAGATTGACCGCGACCTGCTGGTCGAACGCGGCATCGTCGCTGTCGGCGATCTTGCCGAGCTTCATGATGCCGGCATTGTTGACCAGCACGTCGACGCCGCCGAAGGCGGCTTCCGCCGCGTCGAACATGCCGCGCACCGCGCTGGCATCGCTGACATCGGCCTTCGCGGTCAGTGCCCGGCCGCCGGCGGCCTCGATCCTGTCGGCCACCGCCTGCGCGGACTTGGCGTCGCCGGAGTAGTTGATGACGACGGTGAAGCCGTCCCTGGCAAGGCGTTCGGCGACCGCCGCGCCGATCCCGCGCGAGGCGCCCGTCACCAGGGCCACCTTGTTGGTTTGGTTGGTCATTTTCAGTCTCCCATCAGGGTTGGGCGGCCGCGCCGCGTTCGATGGCAGGACACTATGCCTTGGCGTATGCCGGATAATCATGCATCTTCTGGCATCACTATTCGTTACATCCGGATAATAGATGGACCGTTTCGACGCGATGCGCGTGTTCACCCGGGTGGTCGAGCGGCGCAGCTTTTCGCTGGCCGCCGAGGATCTGGGGCTGCCGCGCTCGACGGTGACGGACGCGGTGAAGGGGCTGGAGGCGCGGCTCGGCGTGCGGCTGCTCGAGCGCACCACGCGCACGGTGCGCGCGACGCTCGACGGCGAGGCGCACTACCGCCGCTGCCTGTCGCTGATCGCGGACCTCGAGGACGCCGAGGGCGCGTTCGGCGGCGCGCGGCCGAAGGGACTGCTGCGGCTCGAGGTGCAGGGCACGCTGGCGCGGCACTTCCTGCTGCCGAACCTGCCGGGCTTCCTCGCCGAATATCCCGACATCGAGATCAACATGAGCGAGAGCGACCGCTGGGTCGATCTGATCCGCGAAGGCGTCGACTGCGTGCTGCGCTTCGGCAAGCTGCCCGACAGCGACATGATCGCGCGGCAGGTCACGATGCTGGAGCGGTTGACCTGCGCGACGCCGGATTATCTTGCGCGCTTCGGCACGCCGGTCGACCCGTTCGCACTCGACGGCCATCGGATGATCGGCATTCGCTCGCTGACGACCGGACGCCTGCGGCCGATGGAGTTCGTGATCGACGGCGTGCTGAAACAGTTTCCGCTGCCGGCGCCGATGTCGGTGACCGGCCCCGAAAGTTATCTGGCGAGCGCCAAACTCGGTCTCGGCCTCGTGCAGGTGCCGCGCTTCCACGCCGAAACCGATCTTGCCAACGGAACGCTGGTCCCGGTGCTGCAGCAATGTCCGCCGCCATCGGTGCCGGTCAACCTGCTCTATCCGCGCGACCGCCAGCTGTCGCCGCGCGTGCGCGTGTTCATCGATTACGTGATGCGGGCGTTCGCGCGAAGCTGATCGATCGCCGGAACCACAGCGAGCCCCACAACGTTATGCTTCCGACACTGGAGGGATTAGGCGATGCGGACCTTTTTCGGCATGATTTTGGGCGCGCTGCTGCTGATATGCGGCGTCTATGTCTACGATTCCATGCGGACATCGAGCGTTGCCAATGGCGAGGTGGCGCAGGACACGCGCACCATCGTCAATTGGGACGTCGCGGCGCATGACTGGAACCTGCTGAAGACGCGCACCCGCGAGCAGTGGGACAAGATCGCGGCGAAGTAACGATTGTTTTCAAGCCGACACAAAAGCAGATGGCCTCTCCAGCGCCGGAGAGGCCATTTTCGTCGCAGGAGGCGCGATCAATTCTGCTCGGTCTTGCGGCCCATATTGGCCTTGCGGGCGTCGGCGATCACCTGCTCGAACTGATCCATGCTGAGCACGCCCGGCACGCGGTACTTGCCGACGATGAATGACGGCGTGCCGTTGAAGCCGAATGCCAGCGCCTGCTCGTTGTTGCGCGAAAGGATCGCGTCGATCGCCTTGGCGTTGGCGTCGTGATCCTTCTTCAGCCGGTCCATGTCGAGGCCGGCGCCCGAGAGCAATTCGGCGATGCGCGGCTCGGTGATGCGCGAATTGACCGAGATCATCGCCTCATGCGCGACGTCGAACTTGTTCTGGTACTTCGCCGCCAGCGCCATCCGCGCCGCGACCTTGGAGACCGGCCCGAGGATCGGCCAATCCTTCAGCACGAGGCGGACCTTGCCGTCGTCCTGCACCACCTGGCGCAGCTCCGGCGCGAGCTTGCGGCAATACGGGCAGTTGTAGTCGAACCATTCGACGATGGTGATGTCGCCCTTGGGGTTGCCGATCACCGGAATGTCCGGATCGCGCAGCACCTGCTCCTCGGTCAGGACATTGTCGTCCTCGGCGCGCGCGGCGCCCGCGGCCATGAGCGCGATGCCGGCACCGATCAGGCCGAGCGCGCCGCGGCGGGTGGCACCGGCGTTGATCAGGGGCGATTTCGTCAGTTGGGTCATGGCTGGCTTTCGCAAGGGCTCCTCGCCCTCCTACGTTCAGGACACATCGATGTTACGCAGCAGCATATAGATCGCGACCACGATAATCACTGTCGCAAACACGATATTCAGCGCGCCGCGCCGTTCCGACAGGTGGCGGGCGCTGCGTGTGCCGAGCAGGCCGCCCGCGATGCCGCCGGCGACGAATAGCCCCGCCAGGCCCCACGACACCAGCCCGGACCACGCATAGCTCAGGGCCGTGGTCATGCCGAAGGCGGTGACGGCCACCAGCGAGGAACTGACCGCGTTCATGATCGGCATCCCGGTCGCCAGCATCAGGGCCGGCACGATCAGGAAGCCGCCGCCGATGCCGAAGAAGCCGGACATGGTTCCGGTGGCAAGCCCGAGGCCGATGATCGCGGGCATGTTGGACATCGAGATCTTGACGTCGGTCAGCCCGACCCGCGCACGGCTCTTCAGCATCAGGCCCGCGATCACCAGCATCACCAGCGAGAACAGCGCGAGCAGCTTCTGCCCCTCCAGCATCTTGCCGAGGATCGAGCCGCCGAATGCGCCCAGCATGCCTGACAGCGCGAACACCAGCGCGCAGGACCAGATCACGGTGCCGCCACGGGCGTGGTTGGAGAGATTGACCGCGGCGTTGGCGGCGACCGCGATCGCCGAGGTGCCGATCGCGACATGCGGCTCCGGCACGCCGACCACATAGACCATCAGCGGCACGGCAAGGATCGAGCCGCCGCCGCCGACCAGGCCCAGCGAAAAACCGACCAGCATGCCCGATGCCAGCCCAAGCACGCTTTGAGTTGCGGAGAACACCAAGGGGAACAGACTCGCGTTTGAGGCGGCGACCCTAGAAGGATTTGCTGCTCAACGCCATACCAATAGCACAAAACTGCCCTGCAGCCGGACTCTCTATGTCAGCATGATCTCCGCGCAAACGCGTTGCGTTTGTCGCGAGGGAAAACCGGTTCCCACTTTGCGCTAACGCGGCCCTCCGGGTCCGGATCATGCTCAGCGCAGCAGATAAGTCACAGCCAGCGGCACCAGCAGCGAGGTGACCAGCGCATTCAGGCTCATCGCGATCCCGGCAAACACGCCGGCGACCTCATCGACCTGGAAGGCGCGCGCGGTGCCGATGCCATGGGCGGCGATGCCCGCCGCAAAGCCGCGGGCGCGAAAGTCGGTGATGCCGGTGAAGTTCATCAGGGGCGTGACGATGATCGCTCCCATGATGCCGGTGAGGATCACCGACACCGCGGTCAGCGAGGGATCGGCATGCAGGGATTCGCTGATGCCCATCGCAACGCCGGCCGTGACCGATTTCGGCGCCAGCGACAGGATGACGTCGCGCGGCAGCCCGAACGCCTGCGCCAGCAGCACCACCGAGACGATCGCCGTCAGCGAGCCGATCGCGAGCGCAACCAGCATCGGCAGGATCGCCGCCGCGACCCGCCTGCGGTTCTCGTAGAGCGGCACCGCGAGCGCCACCGTCGCCGGCCCGAGCAGGAAGTGCACGAACTGCGCGCCGGCAAAATAGGTGGTGTAGGTGGTCCCGGTCAGCAGCAGGAACACGCCGATGATCCATACCGAATGCAGCACGGGATTGGCGAGCGGGTGCCGCCTTGTCTTCAGCGACACCGCGTCGGCCACCGCATAGGTCAACAGCGTCACCGTCAGCCAGAGCAGCGGCGACTGCGAGAGGTAGACCCAGAGCGAGAACGGATTGTCGCTCACGGCCGCTCCTCCTCGCGCGAAAGCAGGCTGCTCGCCGCAACGAAGGTCGCAACCGTCGCCAGCAGGGTGACGATGACCGACACCGCGAGGATCACCAGGACGGCGATGCCGTGCTCGGCGAGCAGATCGAGCTTCTGCACCACGCCGACGCCGGCCGGGATGAACAGCAGCGAGAGATTGGCGAGCACGCCGCGACTCGCGCTCTCGACGCCGTCATCGCCGAGCGGCCCGCGCGCCAGCGCCGGAAAGCGGTCGCGCGCCAACAGCAGCAACAGCAGCAGCACGAGGCCGACCACCGGGCCCGGCACCGGTACCGCCAGCGCGCGCACGGCGACCTCGCCGACCAGCTGGCAGAGCAGGATCAGGCTGAGGCTGGCGATCATGGCAGGAAGCTCACGCGACACATCCGCCTATCAGGTCGGTGTGGCGATGGCTTGTCAATGCGCCGGTCTTGGATGCGTGCGCAGATCTTGGGCGCCGCTGCTTTCAAATCCGTCACACCTTCTCAGACCATCATCCCCGCTTGTCGTCCCTGCGAAAGCACTAGAGCATGCACGTATTTGGTGCGGCGGATTGACTCGGGATGGAGACAGGGGATTCCAGAATCGGCGATCCGTGTGATTTCTATTGCGACGCTCCAGGTTGGACGGGGGTGTCGGGTGTTGTTACGAATTGACTGGACGTTAGGACGGTTCGGGGATCGTCGTCTCGATAAAGGGGGGCGGCGCTCGTCGAACGCATGGTTGCGGGCAAGACGGTCTGCCTGCGGCGGCTTTCCAGGGGTGATCGTGCGCTGGAGGTGCGGTTCAACCGCTTTCTCGGCCACGACAAGGTGACGGCGGAGCGGATCATCGAAAGCTGGGGCGACAGCACGGTTGCCGCGGTAGAGGGCCGCCATGTGCTGGCGATCCAGGACACCAGCGAGATCCACTTCAACACCACGCCGCAACGCCGGCGCGGGCTCGGCGAAATCGGCAAGGGCAATAACCACGGCGTGCTGCTGCATCCGCTGCTGGCCGTGGATGCCGACGATGGCAGCTGTCTTGGACTTTTGAGTGGGCAGGTATGGACGCGCCAGGGGCGTCGCACCACGACGCATGACGCACGTGACTTGTCTGACAAGGAATCGCAACGCTGGATATCCACCGCCATTGCGGCCAAGCCGCTGCTCACCGCTGCCGGAACGGTGACGGTCCTCGGTGATCGCGAGAGCGATATCTTTGCCCTTTATGCCAGCTCGGCCGAGCAGCACTTCCATGTCATCGCGCGCAGCATGCATGATCGCAAGCTTGCCGACCGCACCGGCCTGTATGAGGCCACCGACGCCATGCCTGTGGTGGATCGGAGGGCGATCCAACTGCCTGCGCGCGCGGCGCGACCGGCACGTCAGGCCCATCTCGAACTCCGCTTTGGCGCAATCGAGCTTGCCCGCCCGCAGAGCAAGTTCCTGCGCCATTTGCCGAAAAGCTTGCCGCTGGCGGTGGTCGACGTGTGCGAGATCAATGCCGGGCCCGGCGCAGAGCCGCTGCACTGGCGTCTGATCACCTCTCACGAGATCGCCACCGTCGACGACGCCTGGCGTATCGTCGAATGGTACAAGCAGCGCTGGATCATCGAGCAGTTCTTCCGCGTCCTGAAGACGCAAGGCCTCAAGCTCGAAGACAGCCAGATCGGAACCGCCGATCGTCTCCTCAAACTGGTCGCTATCGCCGCCAAGGCAGCCGTCATCACCATCCAGCTTCTGCAAGCGCGCGATGGCGGTCAGCAGCCCATTCGCGTTGCCTTCAACGACAACGAGATCAACGCGCTTGCCGCCCTCAACCGGCAACTCGAGGCCAGGAGCAAGCGACTGAAAAACCCACATCCGCCCGACAGCCTCACCTGGGCAGCCTGGATCATCGGCCGCCTTGGCGGTTGGGACGGCTACCCGTCGTCTAAACCTCCAGGCCCCATCACCTTCAAAAATGGCCTCGAATACTTCCTGGCCGTCGCAGCAGGATGGAGCCTCAGAGATATGTGCATGCCCTAGTGCGAAAGCAGGGACCCATAACCACCGCATTCGGTGATGACCGGGATCGCGGCCCCAGCAAGCGCAACAATTGAGATTCGGGGTAATGGGTCCTGGCCTTCGCCAGGACGACACTGGGTGTGTGGCGCGACCTGCATTCACAATCGTCGTCCCTGCGAAAGCAACGCGCGCAGAGTTAGGCTTCTACCCTTCCCGCCGCTGCAGCGCCATCAGCGTGCCGCTCATGGTCGCGACCAGCGTCTCGACGCCGTCCTGGATCGCATAGGCTCGGCCGTCGCAGACCGTCAGCGTGCGGCCGGGCTTGACCACGACGCCGCGGAACACGAACCGCTCGCCGCGGGCCGGCGCCAAGAGGTTGGTCTTGAACTCCACCGTGAGGATGTCGGAGCCTTCGGGCATCAGCGTGAAGGCGGCGATGCCGCAGGCATTGTCGAGGCCCGCGGTGATGATCCCGGCATGCACGAAGCCGTTCTGCTGGCAGAATTCCGGTGCATAGGGCATCGCGAGATCGACTTCACCGGGCTCCATGCGCGCGATCGAGATACCAAGCGTCTGCATCGCGCGCTGGCGCGCGAACGTATCAGTCGCGACCGCGTGATAATCGGGATTCTTCGGCTCGAAGCGGGGCATCGCGGTCACGCACTCACGGGTTCTGACGGGACGAGATGCGGCATCGCGGCGTAGCGGATCGCCGGCGCAAACGGCGCCGCCTTGCGCGCGGCGCGATCGATATGCACGGCCGCGATCTCGCAGGTCGCGGCAATTTCGCCGGTCTCCGCATTGCGCATCTCGTGCAGGATGCGGATCGACTTGTCGCGGAACTCGACCAGCCGGCTCTTGACCTCGACGAGGTCGCCGGCGAGCAGTTCGCGCTTGTAGGAGATGTTCTGCTGCACGGCGGCCATGCCGCGGCCGGACTCGCGCAGATGGCTCGGCGTCAGGCCGAGCCGCGCGAACATGTTCCAGCTCGCCTCATCGAACTTGCCGACATACCACATGACGTTCATGTGGCCGATGTGGTCGCAGTGCCAGGGATAGACCGTGCCGCGATAGGTCGCCTCGCCTTCCATCCTGCCGCTCCTCGATTGCTGATACGGTAGCGTATCAAGATCGAGGCAGGCTAGCAATACGGTACCGTATCAAAGCATGATCCGGAAAAGTGCGAAGCGGTTTTCCCTCGCGACAAACGCAACGCGTTTGCGCGGAGATCATGCTCAAACAAGCGACTAGTGCGCGATAACGATCCGATCGCGCACCAGGTACGCGGAGATCACATGACTGAAAGCAAGGGCGACGTCTGGGTCGCGGCGGGCTTTGCCGAACTCGCGCATAGCGGGGTCGACGGCGTACGGGTCGAGGTGCTGGCGAAGAATCTCGGCGTCACCAAGGGCGGCTTCTACCGCCGCTTCAGGGATCGCGCCGCGCTGCTCGAGGCCATGCTGACGCGCTGGCGCGACGGCCGCATCGCATCGATCGAGAAGCAGACCGCGCTCGACGGCGCCAGCGCGCGCGAGCGGCTGAAGGCGATCATCACGCTGTATTCGGAGCGCATGAACACCGAGGCGATGGCGGTCGAGCTCGCGATCCGGCAATGGGCGCGCACCGATGAGGCCGCTGCCGCCGCCGCCGCGAGCGTCGATGCCGCGCGGCTGAAGAATGTCGCCCAGCTCTATCGCGCCACCGGGCTGCCGACTGAAGAGGCCGATGCGCAGGCCTTCCTGTTCTACTGCTTCATCTTCGGCCAGAGCCTGCTGTTCCTCGAGCGCGGCCCGCGCAAGCGCGCGCAATTGCTGGCGCAGTCGGCGGACAAGCTGCTGGCGGAAAAGCAGTAAAGGGCAGCAGCCAATAGAGCCGGTGCAAACGGAAAGCGGCCGGCTAACGCCGGCCGCTCGCCGAACCCGGAGGCCGACTCAGGCGCCCTTCAGGCGCTTGTTGCATTCGCTGTAATAGCCGCCGCCCTTCTGGATCCACTTCAGGCCGCCATTGCCGCCGGTGGCCTTGTTGGCATTGTACTGGTCGACGCAGGTGTGCATGCGTCCCTTGCCTTCGGACTCCTTGGCGTATTTGGGATCGATGGCGTTCGGAAACACGGCGGGTCCTGACGGCGCCGCCGGTGCCGCGGCGGGCGCCTGCTTGGCTTCCTTCGGCGCGGCCGGAGCGGGCGCGGCGGCTGCCGGCGGCGGAGCGGCGGGCGCTGCGGCCGGGGTCGCGTCGGCGCCGCACTGCGCCTTGCGGAAATCATTCCACTTCTGGCCGCCGAGGGTGCCGGCCGACTTGGCCGCCTGGTACTTGGCGCTGCATTCCTGCGCGGTCAGGGCCTGCGCCGGCGCGCTCGCCGCAAAGGCTGCAAAGCCCGACACCGCAATCACGCACAACAATCTGGTCTGAATGGTCATCCCTGGTCTCCCGTCATCCCTGGTTTCCCCTTGGTTTCCCTTGGTTGGTTTCCCTTGGGGGGCATTGGCGTAAGACCATTATCCTAGCGCAACCCCGACTTGCGACAACGCACCAGCGCGCCTGCGCGTTAAAATATTGTGGCGGCGGGACCGCTGCATGTTCATCCACGGTTCAGCATCGTCGCGCGACGTTTCGGCCCTCTTTCCCTCACGAGGTGCCCCATGAAGACGATTTCCACGCTCGCGTCCGCAACCGCCCTTGCCTCCCTGCTGCTGATGGGCGGCGCTTTCGCGCAAACGGCCGCGCCCGCCGCCAAGGACGCCGCTCCGAAGGCCGAGACCAAGGCGCCGGCCGAGAAGAAGCCGCGCACCGCCGAATCGCTGGAATGCTCGAAGGAAGCCGACGCCAAGGGCCTGCACGGCAAGGAGCGCAAGAAATTCCGCTCCGAGTGCAAGAAGGAGAAGTCGGGCGGCGGCGCCGCCGCTGCGCCCGCGGCGACGAAGTAATACGCACGCTCTGGCCACCCTCCCCTGGAGGGCAGGGCAATCGCATATGGCAGCGAAAAGCTTGGCGGCGCTATTTCCACATCGTCATGGCCGGGCTTGTCCCGGCCATCCACGTCTTTTCCGCGCGGAAACCAAGACGTGGATGCCCGGCACAAGGCCGGGCATGACGAGTCGGTGGAGGGATCGAGCGCACATGCGATAGCCCTGCCCTGGAGGGGGAGGGTCGGCAAGCATCGCGCGAAGCAAGATGCTTGGCGGGGTGGGGTGACGCTCTCGCGCATCGGGTGCTGCCCGTGCTGAGAGATCACCCCACCCCGCCTCGCATTCGCTTCGCTTCATGCGAAGCGACCCTCCCCCTCCAGGGGAGGGTGAAGCAGGATTCGTCGCGTTTTCCGGCGCAATGCTGCAATCGCGAGATGCATTTGTCGCGTTCACGCGAATTTGCCATAAGGCGGCGTGACCCTGATCCGCGCTTCGATGGCAACGGCCATTCCCGACCGCAGCAAAGTCCTGAACGGGCTCGAGACCCTCGTCATCGGCACCGTCGGCGGCTTGCTGTTTCTGTGGGCAGAATTGCCGGGCGGCCTGATCTCGGGAGCGATGGTCGCGGTCGCGATCGCCGCATTGGCCGGACGGCCGCTCGCGGTGCCGGCGGTGCTGACGCAGTCGGTGCTGCTGCTGCTCGGCATCTCTCTGGGATCGCTGATGTCGCAGCAATTGCTGCAGCACATGAGCTCCTATCCGCTCACCATCGGCCTGCTGGCACTGGCGACGTTCTGCTCGACCTTCGGCTCGAGCCTCTATCTGCAACGCATCCATGGCTGGGACCAGACCTCGGCCTTCCTCGCCGGCAGCCCCGGCGCGCTGTCGCAGATCACGATCCTGGCCGCGGAAAAGGGCGCCGACGTCGCGGCGATCGCCGTGGTGCAGACCATGCGCGTCATCATCCTGACCGCGGCGCTGCCGCTGGTGCTGGCGCTGACCGGGGTGACGCATGCCGCACCACCGCCATTGCCGACCTCGGTCGCCTCGCCGTTCGGCCTCGTCGCGCTGGTCGCCCTATCGATCGGCGTCTCGCTGCTGCTGCGCTGGATCAAATTCCCCGCCAGCTGGATGTTCGGCGCGATGCTCGCCTCCAGCCTGCTGCACGGCTCCGGGCTGGTCGATGGCGGCCTGCCGCCCTGGCTGCGCAATGTCGCGCTGGTCGGCATCGGCGCCATCATCGGCACCCGCTTCGCGCGGATGAAAACCTCGACCCTGCTCAGTCATGTCAATGCCGGGCTCGGCTCGTTTGCGATTGCCATCCTGATCTCGGCCGTGTTCGTCGCGGTGATCGGCTTCACCACCCATGTGCGGCTCGCCGACGTCGTGGTCGCCTTTGCCCCCGGCGCGATGGACGCGATGCTGGCGCTGGCGTTGACGCTGCACATCGACCCGATCTTCGTCGGCGCGCATCATCTGTCGCGCTTCCTGTTCGTCACCATCTCGACGCCGGGCATCATCCATCTGTTCGGCCGGCCGCAGGACGACGTCGACGATTAACTCGACGGCGAATCTGTTGATCCCGTCATCCTGAGGAGCGCGAAGCGCGTCTCGAAGGATCAACGGCCCCGCTGGTGGCCGTGCATGCTTCGAGACGGCCGCAAGGCGGCCTCCTCCGGCGACAAAGGCGAAGCCTTTGCGCGGGCATGACGGATCACGGGAAGCGTGCCTTTCGACCTCAGGCTCTCACGGCCTTCGCCACGCCCCAACCGGCGATCGCGGCCATCACGAGCGAGATCAGCACGTTGTAGCCGGCCAGCGAAATGCCGAGGAAGCGCCACTGCACCTCGTCGCAGCGGACCACCTTGACCTTGTCGAGCTGGTCCAACAGCGAGCCGGCCTTGCCGAAATCCACCATCGGGCCGGTGCAATCGGTCGGTCCCGGCCAGAACCCCCATTCGACACCGGCGTGATAGCTGCCGAGCCCGGCATTGGCGAGCGCGGCGAGGCCGAGGATCACGAGGCCCGCGAGCAGCACCGGACGCGGCGCGCCGCGGGCGGCCGCGAGCGCCACCAGGGCGCCGAGCGGCACCGCAAGGTAATAGGCATAGCGCTGCTCGAGGCAGAGCGGACAGGGCATGATCTCCAGCACGAGCTGGAAGAACCAGGCGCCGGCCAGGGTCGCCGCCGCGATCACCGCAATCGCCAGCGCCGAGGTCAGCGCCGGATTGCCGGCGGCGGAAGCATGCGACGGATGGGCAGTGGCAATCGTCACGTCGGTCCTCCTGCGGGCATCGTTCGGGAGGGTCATGGGCCCTGCTCCAAGATCGTCGATTGCGGTCGTATCGCGTGAAAATACCGCTGTCGAGGCGCGGGACAATCACTTCCGCGCGGGTTGACCGTGACGGCCGCCGTCCGCCGCGGTCAGATCGCGTTCAGTCGATGATGCGTGGGAACGCGCAGGCCCCACTGGGTCATCGCCGCCTGCAACTCATCGGAAAAGAGAAGACTCGGATTGAGCAGCCTGCGTTCATGTGCGTCATCGAGATCGACGAACCGGACAATACCGTTACGCTCGCGCCTCCGCCTAGAAGTAGGTTGCCGCAGCCGTGGCTAGGCTTGGGGACGGTGGCAGCGGAGGCCGCCGCCGGGCAAACTCTTCCGTGACCGCCATGCGGACGGGCGACGGCGTTGCGTCGTCCCTGGGATCACCCCGGAAATTCCGCTGCCGGGGCGCGGGACATCCCGTCCGCGCGGGTTGACCGTGACGGGCCGCCCGCTATAGTCCGCCGCGCTTCGCGACCCCGGCCTTCCCGGTCGGGACCATTGCGAATGCCCCTGTGGCGGAACTGGTAGACGCGCTCGACTCAAAATCGAGTTCCGCAAGGAGTGCTGGTTCGATTCCGGCCAGGGGCACCAACCACGTTGTTCGCCTCCGTTCCTAAGTGTTCGCAGCCGTCCGCGTAGCGCTTCAAACCCTTGAAAAATAGGCACTTCTGCATAGCTCGGTGTTCGTCACCGTTTGTTCTCATCCGATGCCAGCCGCTCGATTTGTTGGTATTTCTGTTGGTATCGAGAGAACAGATGTTCACGGCGACTTCCGTTGTTCCTAACTAAGGAATTGAGCAGATGGCCCGCAAGAACGACGGCGTGGACGCAAATCCAAAGCAGATCAGGACCGACGTCGACTGCCGCGTTGCCCGACCGAAATTCGGCGGAGGCGCGTGGAGTCCGACCAAGATTTCCGACGTGACCGGCGGCGGCCTCTATCTCTTCGTCACGCCGGACGCGAGCAGGCCCGGCAGCGCCGCTTCCAAGCTCTGGCGGATGGGCTACCGCTTCCACGGCCGCCAGAAAACCTACTCCATCGGCCCTTACGGCAATGGCCGCGACGGCACGTTCTCTCTTGCCGACGCGCGGCGCGAGCGCGACAAGGCCAAGGACCAACTCAAAGAAGGCAAAGACCCGAGCACCGAGAAGCAGCTCGACAAGCACAGGCAGGCGGCGGCCCGGCCTTTCGAGCAATGGGCCGACGAGTGGCTCGCGAAGAAAAAGGTGGAGAAAGTCAAACGCGGCAGGATTGTAGCGGTGCGCGACCCCAAGACCATCGAGGTGCTCGAGCTGCGCGTCGGCTATGTCAAAAATCGCTTCGGCAAGCTGTGCAGGCAGGACATCAAGCGTCCGGACGTGCTCGCGTTCATGCGTTCATACGAAGCTGACGGGAAGCTTGAAACCCGCGACCGCGTGCGGAGCATTGGTGAGCAAATCTGCAATTATGCCGATGTCGAAGGCGACGGCTACAACCCATTCCGCAACCTGAATGGGCAGATGATTGCCAACATATCAACGCCACGTCCCGGCGTCACCGAACCACGTGACGTGACGCGCGTCTTCAAGCTCATCAGCGCACCGTGGACAAGAGCGAGATTTGGTGACGTTGTTGGCCTTGCTTTACGCTTCGATGCGCTGACCATTCCCCGCCCCGGCATGGTCAATGAAATGGAATGGAGCGAGGTCGATTGGGATACAAAACGCTGGACTGTTCCAGCCGCCAAGATGAAGACCGGCTGGGACCATGTCGTGCCTTTGTCACGGCAGGCACTCGCAATCCTGCGGAGCGTTCAGAAGTTGACCGGCCATCGCCGATATGCATTTTCCTGCTCGAAGGATGCGCCGCTATCAAACAACACGCTCAACAAGCGCTTGCGGCTGCTTGGCATTGACACCAAGACGGACCATTGTGCCCACGGGTTCAGAACCACTTTCTCGACTCTGTCTCACCACGAAGAGATCAAGGACGCCAAGGCATGGGACGGCGACGTCGTGGAGCTGCAACTCGCGCATCTCGATAACTCCACTGTGGAAGGTCTCTACAAGAAGCACGGACCACTTGCGCTGATCGGCTCGCGCTCGAAGCTGATGCAGCATTGGGCTGATCGAATCGACCAATGGCTCGATCCCAAGAAGGTGGTGCCGATCAAGGAAGGAGCTCAGCGTTGACTCAATTGTGCGGCTGATTGAGGTTTGGTCAGGCCGAAATAGTTCGGTCTACAAGTTCGAGAAGCGATCGTACTATCACCAAGCGCCGCCGCCCGATGGTAGTCGTGATAAGCTGGCCTGATCCTATCAGCTCATAAAGCTTTGTGCGTCCCAAGCCCGTTACCGCGCAAGCTTCGTCCACCGTGCAGCTGAGTCGCTCGCGAAATGGAACCACATTCCCGTCGCGATCATTCGCAGGCGAAAACGAACTTCCAGTCGGTCTTCGTCCGTCCTCCTCAGGTGGCCCATCCGTCATAGTCTCTCCTAGTTGCAGCGTCTGGAGACTGATCGGATGATACAAAACGCAACGACGAAGACACATCAACAGCTCTTAATATTCGCGAACTGATCTTCGGCAATTTCAATCGAGTTAGGCCATATGCACATCAAGCTCCGGCAAGCTTTGGCGCACGTGGTGAAGCTATTCAATAAGGCGTGAACAGTACGCGCTCCATTAGCTGCCCGCCTATTCTCGAGTTTGGGAGCGCGGGAGCGAGTGACAGGATCGATGCGCGAGAATATTTCCAGGTCGCGTCAGCGCAACCGCTCATAACGGTCTGGTTGCAGGTTCGAGTCCTGCCGGGCCCACCAGCGACCATCAGCAGCGGGTAATCGGATCTCCTTTTGTCCTCGGAGAGACTGCCGCACCGGAAACGTCTCGCCGTCATCCCCATCTACAGTTTCACAGGCGGCCTCACCAACAGCCTCTCCAGGCAATCGTAGATTTGGCGGCCCTTTCGCGCGAAAAGGCTAGGCAGCATGCAAACGTGCCCGCAGCAGCGATTCGACACTGGACGCGATCTCAAGCAAGTGCCGGTCGGCGTTCCTGCGGCCAATCAGCATCAGACCCGCGGGAAGACCATCGAGCGGCAATGGCAGCGAAATCGACGGGCAGTCGAGCATGTTGGCGACGCGCGGATTGCGCAGCACGAGGCCATTGCACTCATGGAACGCCGCATCCTCCTCAACGGAAGAGATCAACGGCGCACGGATTGGCGTGGTCGGCAGGACGAAAGCCTCATTGTTGCCGAAGCATTGCTCAAAGGAACGGATTGCAGCCTGCCGGGTCCGCACCATGCGGACATAGTCCGTGGCGAGGATGCCGGCCCCGGCTTCGATGCGGACGCGTGTTCGGGAATCAACCCCGTCGAGCGCCCGGAGCCCTAGACTGCGCAGCGTCGCACCGACCTCGATGGACGGGAACGTGCCCATCGTGTCTATTTCTGCGACATCATCGAGTGCACTCTCGATCGATCCGTCCTCGATCTGCAATCCACCCTTTCGGAGCTGCTCCATGGCATCCTCGAACGCGCCGAGCACATCTGGCTCGCAACCATGAAACAGCCGCCCGCGGGCAACGATAAGGCGGAACGCGCCGGGAGGGGCCGGGCGCAGCCGCGATGGCGCGCCTTCACCTGAAAGCACCTGATCAGCCCCAAAGCAATCTGCAACATTCGCGGCGATCGGGCCGATCGTATCGAGGCTCGAGGATAGCGAGAATGCGCCGGCGGTCGGCACGAAACCGCTGGTCGGCTTGAAGCCGACCGCGCCCGACAACGCCGCCGGGATTCGGAGCGAACCGCCGGTATCGCTGCCAATGGCGATGTCGGCCATGTCATCGATTACCGAGACCACCGCGCCTGATGACGAGCCTCCCGGCACGCGCTCGCGGTCTCGCGGATTGCCTGGCGTTCCATCATGTGGGTTCGTGCCGAGCGCGGAGAAGGCAAACTCCGTCATCTGTGTCTTGCCGATGACGATGGCACCCGCAGCCCGCAGCCGTTTCACGACTTCAGCATCCTCAACGGCCGGCCGCAGACGGCGCAACACGGCCGACCCAGAGCTCGTGACCGTGCCGGCAACGTCGAACAACGCCTTCACCGAAACGATTCGGCCATCGAGCGGCCCGCGAGAGCGACCCGTAGCTGCGCGCCGGTCGGCAGCCTCAGCCTCCCAGCGGGCGCTCTCCTCGAACACAGCCGTGAAGACGTTCTTTGCTTCCGGTGAATGGATCCGCGCAAGTGCCGCTTCGAGCCGAGTAACGGCGGAAGGATGCGAACGATCCGGTGTTGCTATCATGACAACACCCGGATCAGGACACGACAGGCAGGACTCTGACGTCGTAACTATGGGTCAAGGACCGGTTAAGGACCGGATCCGTCAGCTCCATTTCGAAGCGTGTCCCGGGCCGAATGCCGCCGATCGCGCCGGGCGTGCCGCAAAACATCAGCGTACCGGCCGACAACATGTCTGTCCCAGTGTAGCGACGAATGAGATCGCGCGGCGTCCTGAGCGAGGAGACCGGGCTATCCTGGTAGAGAGCCCGTTTGCCGTCGATCGTCGCCCACGAGCGAAGGACTAATTCATCCCAATGCCCCTCGATATCGGCATAAGACCAGAGCTGGGAGCCGACCGGCTTGCCGCACAGCTGCTTCGAAAGTGCGATGCCTGAAGCCTCCGCATTGCGGTCGGTATGATCGGATCCGATCCCAACCCAGAGCCCGTCAGCCATGGCGACAATGACGGGCTCAACTTCTCCGGAACTGTCCGGCCCGAGCACGACGAGGCGGCTGTCCTGGGTCAAGGTTTGGGCTGCGACGCGGTAGTAGAGCGGTGTCGTCGAGGGGCGCGGAATGCCGAGCGCAGCGAGCTCCTCGATATGGTGCTCGATCGCCGCCGCGTCCCTGCCCGCCCAGCCGGCGATGACAAGGGACCCGATCTCGACAGCAATACGGTCGGTCCGGTCATTGGCGAGGCGTTCAAATTGCAGCAACATGGAATTCCCTATCCTTGCTCGATGTGGTCAGGATTTCGCCGCGCTCGATCTGCAGCGTCCTGTCCGCGATCCGGTCGAGCAGCGCGGGCGACGATTCGGTGATCAGCATGGCAAGCTCGGGCCGATGCTTGCGCAATTCGCCGAGCGTCCTCGCATAGTCGAGCGCGAGGGCCGGCGCCAGCCCCTGGAAGGGCTCGTCGAGCAGTAGGACCTTACGTGCCACCGTCAGCGCGCGCCCCAGCGCGACCATCTTCCCCTGCCCTCCGGAAACGCCGCCGGCGGGCCTGGAGCGCATCACGTGCAATTCGGGCAGTAACTGGTAAATCTCGTCGAGCCTGCGCGCGATCTCGGCACGGTCGAGCTTCAGCGCCAACGCCGGGAGACGGATATTCTCCTCCACGCTCAGCTCCGGAATGAGGCGCCGGTCCTCCGGCGCATAGCCGATCCCGGCGCGGGCGCGGGTGTGGGCAGGCCTGCTGCCGAGATCATCGGCATCCAGGCGGACGGAGCCCTCGTCGAGCGCGATGAGACCCATGATCGCGCGCAGCGTCGTGGTCTTGCCGGCGCCGTTGCGGCCGATCAACACCGTCGTCTTGCGCGCGATGATCTCGCAACTGACCGCGCGCAGCACGCGGACGCTCTCGATCGAGACGCTGACCTTGTCGAGCCTCAGCATCAGGCCACCCCTACGACGCGTTGGCGCACTTGCGCGTTACTGAACACCTCGTCGGGCCGTCCCTCAGCCATGATGTTGCCGGCGTTCCAGACCAGGACGCGGCTCGCGTAGCGCGCGACCACGTCCATGTCGTGCTCCACAAACAGCGCCGTGATGCGGCGCTGACGCAGCGCGCCCATGAGCGCCTCCATAAGCGGGAAGCGTTCGAGGGCGCTCACGCCACTGGTCGGCTCATCCAGCAGCAGCAGCCGCGGCTTCAGCGCCAACGCAACCGCAATGTCCAGCAGCTTGCGATGCCCCTCAGGAAGCGTGCTGCTGGTCCGGTTGGCGTCGCCTGCAAGCCCGACCAGGTCGAGCAAGGCTCTCGCCTCGTCTCGCCGCCTCGCTGTTTCGAGCGGCTGAACCGCGCTCCAGAGACCATCAGTTGCCGCGAGCGCCAACATCATGTTCTCGATGACGCGCTGTGCGGAGAAGAGCTGCGGAATCTGGAATGCGCGGGCAACGCCCCGGCGTGCGATGGCACGCGGCGACAGATGGGTGATGTCGTGGCCGTCGAGCAGAACGCTGCCGGATTTCGGTCGGATATAGCCCGTGCAGATATTCAGCAGCGTCGTCTTGCCAGATCCGTTCGGACCGATAATCGCGAGGAACTCGCCGTCCTCAATCGCGATGCTGACGTCGTCGGCGGCCTTGACCCCGTTGAATGAGACGCGAAGGCCCTTGGCCTCCAGGATGGGACGCGTCATAGGCTCGCCGCCTCCTTGCGCGCGAACAGTCCGTAGACCCCTTGCGGCATGAACATGATCACGATGATCAGCGTCACGCCGACGATTAAGTTCCAGGTATCAGTCACGGTCACTGCTGCACTGTGCAGCAACTCCAGGAACAAGGCCCCGATGAACGCGCCCGGAACGCCACCAATGCCGCCGAGCACGGCGATCAGCACGAGATGACCCGATGCGGTCCAGAACGCGAAATCCGGGACCACGCGACCGATCGCAAGGCCGGCTATGGCGCCGCCAAGACCGGCGAGCGCCGCCGAGACGACATAGGCGATCAGCAGAACCGCCCAGACCGGAATGCCCAGATATTCGAGCCTGATCTCGTTGGTATGGACCGCCGAGAGCGCATGACCTAGCGGGCTGTTCAGGTAGCGCTCCACGGCAAGGCCAACGAGCACCATCAGCCCGAGGCTGAAATAGAACAGCACGCTCTTGAAGGCCGGTTCGCCGAGCACGACGCCAAATACAGCCGGGACCGGCACAGGCATGCCGTCGGTCCCGCCGGTGACGCCGTACAGTTTTGCGCACAGCGCATAAAACACCATGGAGACCGCAAGATTCAACATCGCGAAGAAGATCGCGCGATAGCGGACGAGAAACGATCCGGCGATGGCGCCCACGAGCGCACCGCCCAGCACCGACAGAATCAGCAGCAGCCCAAGATCGTTGACGCCGGCGCGCGCCAGGAACGCAACCGCATAGGCGCTCGCGGCAAAGAACATCGCATGGCCGATCGAGATCAGCCCGGCGCGGAGCAGCACGGCGACGCCGAGGGCCGCAAACCCCTTGGCGATCGCTAGAGTCAGGACGAACTGAAGCCAGGGCGCGGCCACGGGCAACAGCGCGAGGACGAGGACAGCCGCGGCGGCAGTGATCGTTCGCATCATATCCTCCGCGCCGCCACCGACCCGAACAGCCCGTAGGGACGGATCAGAAGAACGACAAGCATCGCCGCATAGGGTGCGACGGCATCCAGCGACGGCGCCAGATATATCGCGAGCACGCGCGCCAGGCCGACGATCAGCGAGGCCAAGGCCGCCCCCTCGATTTGCCCAAGACCTCCGATCGCAGCCACGGCAAAGGCAAGCACCATCGTATCCGCTCCGAGCCCCGGGGCGATGCCTGACGTCGGCGTCGCCAGCGCGCCGCCCAATGCTGCCAGGAACACGCCGAGTGAGAACGCCAGAATGAAGATACGGTTGGTGTCGATGCCAATCGCCTGCGCCATCTCGCGATCAGTAACCACGGCCGTGATCAGGCGTCCAAGCCGGGTGTGGTTGATCAGAAGCCGCAGGCCGATGACGACGAGGAACGCCATCCCGATCAGGAGGATCTGGTAGTTGAGATAGACAACGCCACCGATAGAGGTGGTCCCGAGCAATCGCATCGGCGCGTCTTCGTAGAAAGACTGCACGCCAAAGATCACGCGCTGGAGATCTTCCAAGATGAGGAACAGCCCGAACGTGATCAGGATCTGCACGGCCTCCGACTTGCCATAGGTCCAGCGGACGAGGCCTCGTTCGATCAACGGACCGAATATCGCCGCGACGCACACGGCACTGAACAGGAGCGCCGGGAACGACCAATACGGGTTGAGCTGCCGGCTGGCGATGAACAGGCAGATCGAGGCCGCGACATAGCCGCCGATCGAATAGAGACTGCCATGGGCAACATTGAGGACTCGCAGCACGCTGAAGACGAGCGTCAGGCCGACCGCCGCGAAGAAGATCAAGGCGGCGCTCGCCAGACTGTCCAGCAGCAAGGGGATGACTGCATTCAACATCGGCCTATGCCTTCCGTCATTGAAATCAGGTGAACCTCATCCCGGCCTATTTGTAGCTTCCAGGCTTCGGCAGGTCTTTGGCGAACTCGGGCTTCAGCGTCGCAATCCACGCGAGCGGATCTTGACCGGCCTGCGGCATCAGGCTCTCGCCCTTGTAGCGGACCATGTCGCCAATGACGGGAAACTGCTGCGCCGACATCCTTACGGTCACACCGACGATCTGGTCGACTAGGCCGTCATTGTCGGCCCGCGTCTGCGCGGTGCCGGTCAGAGTCTCGACCTTGCTGCCCTTCATGGCGTCGGCGAGCTCGGCACGAGTCGGCCATTTGCTGCCGTTCTTCTGCATCGCGGCGTCGTAGGCGGCTTTCACATAGATGAGCGCGTTGGCCATCTTGATCGACGGGAACGCCGGATACTCGCCGAAGCGCGCCTTATAGGCCTCAGCAAACTTCACGGTCTCCGGCTTGGCCTTGGCGTCCGGTGACATCCACCAGCCATCGCCGAGAACTCCGACGATCACTCCGTCGGGCAAAGGCACGCGCTGCAGCACTGTCTCGCCCAGCGCGAGGATCACCTGGCTGCTCGTGAAGATTCCACGCGGCGCAGCCTGGCGAACGAAGTTCTCGAGATCGGCCCCCCACAGATTTGAGAAGACGACGTCCGGGCGGGCGGTAGCGAGGCGAGAAATCTCGGTCTGGTAATTTGGTGAGCCGAGCTTCGGATAGAGCTCAGCGACGATCTCGACATCAGGCTTCAGGGCTTTCAGCGCCGCGATGAAGATCTTCGCCGCGTCATGACCAAACGCATAGTCCGGGTTGATGATCGCTACCGTCTTCACATCGGGTTTGCGGTCCAGCAGGTAGATCGCGTAAGCGACGAATTCGGGTACGGTGTTTCCGTTGGGCCGGAACACATATTTGCTCTTGCCGTCGATCAGCAGCTGATGGGTATCGCAGTTCCAGCCCACGGTCGGAACCTCAAGCTGCTCCGCGAGCGGCGCCAGCGCCAGACAATTGGCGCTCGACAAGGCGGCGACCATGACCTGGTTCTTTGCGTCCCCGGTGAGCCGGCGGTATTCCGCGATCACGCCTTGTGCGCCCTGCGCCTCGTCGACATAGGTCGCGCTGAGCGGCACGCCTCCGATGCCGCCCTTTGCATTGATCTCGTCGATCATGAGGTCAGCTGCGTTCTTGCCCGGCATGCCGTAGGCTGCGGCAGGACCGGATGTGAACGTGAAGATGCCCAGCCCCAACGCGGCTGGCTTCTCCTGCGCAGCGGCCGGCGTCGCGGCTACCACACCGAGCGCGAGCGCGCCGGCAAGTCCATCCACCATCCATCGAGCTTTGCCCTGCGGCACGCCGCAGTCCAGCCTGAAGAGCCATTCAACTGACGACAGGCAACGCGCAACTACAATGGAAATACCTCTGGACCCCATAATGTCTCTTCCCCCTGGGCTGGTCGAATGATGTTGTGCGGCAGCCATCCGGATCACACCGGATCGAAATAGTGCATCTCCAGAAGCAGGCAGCCGTTCACGGACTTGAACGGACCATGCGGCGCATGCGGCGGCCGGCAGGCGTATGTGTTCGGCGGGAAGCTCTTGCCGCCCTCGCCGTTCGCATCATTGCCGACGATCAGATCGCCCGAGACCAGATAGACCTCTTCCCAATATTCGTGGGAGAACGGTGCCGTCGTGTAGACGCCGGGCGCGAAGCGGAGCAGTCGCGTCCGCGTCCCGCGCCGGTTCTCCTCGTCCAGTCCACCCGCGATGATCTTCTGCTGGATGCCGGCCGGATAACCCGCCGGCACTTCCCAGCCAGTGGCCATATCGAGCGTATGGAATTCGTCGTGCTTCTTGTTGACAGACATGAATTGTCTCCCTGAATCATGCGGCTTTGCTGGCGGTCGAAACGCCGTTGAGGTCGTAGGAATCGAGCATGGTTTGAACGAGCCGGTCGGCGCCCGCCCAGTCGTATGTGCGATAGGAGTGCCCCTTGGTGACGAAGGTCGCGCCGGCGTAGAACATCTCGTATTGCTGGTGGCGCGAGCCGAACTCGGAGCCGACGGCGTCCCAGGCGAGCTTGTAGAATTTTACGCGGTCATGCGAGTTGGCCCTCGGCGACTGCTGGGTCCTGCCGATGAGGGCCGTGATCTCGGGGTTGTCGAAGTCCGCAACCGACGAAGGCAGCATGATCATGCCGCCACCCGCGAGCTCCCGAAGCGTGTTGATGATGTGTGCGTAAAGCTGCTGGGTCAGCACCTGCGCGGAGTAGAGCGTGTGCCGATCCGGGATGAAATAGGGACCGACCTGCGCGCCCTTGGCCTCCATTGCCGCCACCAGCGCATCGACCATGCCGGTCTCGGCCGCGAGCTGGCCGAGCATTTCGCGCACCTGCGGAAACTGCGTGACGCCGTTCATGTCGGCGGTGCGATGCGCAAGGCCGGTCAGGAATTTGAGCTTCACGCTCAAGCGCACCATCGCCTGGTAGTTCTGATAGACGTGGCAAGGCGTGGCGTGGAACTGCTTCTGGCACATCTCGACGTTGCCTTCGATGAAGACGCGGTCCCACGGCACCTTCACGTCGTCGAAATAGAGGACCGAGTCGTTCTCGTCGAAGCGGCTCGACAAGGGATTGTCGAATACCGCGCCGGCAGCATCCTCATAGGATTTGCGCGACAGCATCTTCAGGCCCTTCGTGTTCATCGGGATCGCGAAGGACATCGCGTAACGCTCTTCGCCCGGACGCATCGGCTGGATGGTGGTGACGAAGACCTCGTCGGCCACCACGCCGCCGGTGGCGAGCATCTTGGCGCCACGGATCGTGATCCCTTCGGCGTCGCGGTCGACGACTCCAGCCGTGAGGAATGGATCGGCCTGTTCGGCTGCGCCCTTCGAACGATCGGCCTGCGGATTGATGATGACGTAGGTGAGATAGAGGTCCTTGTCGCGGGCGTAGCGGTAGTAGCTCTCGAGCGCGCCGGCGCGGGCCGGATCATACGCCTTGAAGACGTCGAGCCCCATGTAGAGCCCGGAAATGCAGGATGCCACGTGGTCCGGCGCGCGCCCCATGAAACCGGCATGCAGCGAGGCCCACGCCTCGAGCGCCTTGCGCCGCGTCACAAGCTCGGCATAGGAGGTCGGAAGCTGCCAGATGCGGTTGGCGCGGCTCGCGCCTGTATCGAACGTCATCAGCTCCGCATTCTCCGGCGCGTTCGCGAAGTCGAGCAAGCTGGCCATGGAGCTGGCGAGATTGCGGAAGGCATGGTGCGACGTGACATCGCCGACCGAGGCGCCGTTGATGTAGATGGTCCGGCCGTCCTTGAGGCCCGACAGATATTCCTTTGCGCTACGCATCGCAGGTCTCCGGTTTAGAGCTAGTAGTGAATGGGAAGCGGCCAAGTCGGCTCGCGCTGGGTTTCATCGACGAGATCGCGGTATCGACCGCGGAAGAAGATCAGGGGAGCGGCACCCTCGGCGCGGCTCGCGTGCCTGATGACACGGACTACGAAGATGACGTGGTCGCCGCCCTCGTAGACCGCGTAGGGCACGCATTCGAAATGAGCCATCGCGCCCGAGATCAGCGGCGCCTCGGCATGGCCGAGCGACGTCCTCACCTGGTCCCATTTGTTGGAGAGAGCGCGCGCGAACTGGTTGGAGATGTTCTCCTGGTCGCGCGCCAGGATGTTCACGGCAAATCCCTGGGCTTCGAGCATCGCGGACAGGCTGCGGGCCTTGCGGTCGACACTGAAGAGAACGAGCGGCGGATCGAGCGAGACGGAGTTGAACGAGCTCATGGTCATGCCGATGAGCTCTTCCCCCTTGCCGCGCGCGGTCACCACCGCAACGCCGGTGGCGAATTCGCCAAGGGCACGCCTGAATGCACGGTCCTCCATGGAACACCCGCCTCGTTGCCTGGCATCTGATTTATAATTCTCGAGTAGCTTTCTGACAAAGCTATGTATGAATGTCAAGCCCACTTGCTGGGCGCACGCATGCGTGCTTCTTAGGCAAGCCGCAATGCCATGATTTGGTGAGGAGATTGACCGCGTGACCGATGCGCTTTTGACGGCGTCGAAACCCGAGCTGCTCGACAAGGAAGGAGACCGCACGCTTCGCGGCGTGCTCTACGACTATTTCGCGTTCGGACGCAGCCTGGAAGCATGCCGGGAAATATTCGCAGGCTTCGTCGACCTGTCGCCGACCCAGTATCTGATCCTGATCGCGATCAAGAATTCGACGGCAGAAGAACCGATGGGCGTGAATCAGGTCGCCGAACGGCTGTATCTGAGCGGCGCCTTCGTCACCAACGAGATCAACAAACTGGTGTCCGACGGCTTGCTCGAAAAGACGCCCCATCCCGAGGACGGACGTCGGGTGCAACTTGCTCTCACCCAGCGCGGAATGAGCCTGTTGATCCGCCTTGCCGCCTTGCAGCGACCGGTCAACGACGCGTTGTTTGGAATGCTGACGCGTGAGGAGTTCAAAATGCTGGCCCAGCTGCTGTCCAGGCTCGCGTCAAACGCTGATAGCGCGTTGAAGTTGGCCGTACATGTGCAGGCTACGCTCAAGTTTCAGGAGGAGGATCGGCGGGCCTCCGCAGCGAGTCCGCCGGATTCCCGCAAGAAGCGGCGCGTAACGCGGCGCAACAGTCGATAACGCCAACCGGAGGGTGCCGCCTTGCCTCATCCCACGGCTCAGTTCGAAGGCGGAAGATACGGAAACAGAGGCTGAAAGCTCAAACTAGCCGCACCAGTTTCGCACCGGAAACAAACTGATCGAAGCCCAACGGACGCGATCGAACTCAAACGAAAACGCAGTAAAATCAACCAATCCGTCCGCTATTCTCCCGCTCATAACGGTCTGGTTGCAGGTTCGAGTCCTGCCGGGCCCACCAATGAGATCAATACCTTACTTCGTTCTCGTTGCCCGCGGCGCGACGACCGCACCAGAAACCGCACCAGATACGTGCTGTTTTCGTTCACACGAAAATTCGCGACGGCGTCAGGCAAGCTCACCTGCTGATGAGTGGACGCGACAGTGCCATCCCACGATCCTCGCCTTCGGCCGACGGAGAGGCACCGACAGAAGCAGTCTCTCCCTTTGGCGGTGAAGTCGGCCATCTCCGGCAAAGCGGAAGCAGCCATAACGCCAATCAAGTCCGCTAAGCGTCTCGGTCGTGCAAAAATGGCCTAAGGGATGTCGGTCCTGACTACCAGGAGCCGGGTTTGTCTCAGGCCGCGATCGCAGCGATCGACGGCTTGATGCCGACAATGTTCATGACCCGCGTCAGGTTGTAGGCCAGAACCGAGAGCGCCATCTCGGCGGCTACTTTCGGAAGCGTTTCGGTCAGGAAGTGCGTCGCCCCCATACGGGCCTTCATCGTGCCGAAGGGGTGTTCGACCGTCTCCCGGCGCTGGCGCATGGCTTGTGGGTTTGCGTCAAGCCGCTGCTGCACAGCCTCAACTAGATGCTCATGCTCCCACCGTGTAATCCGCCGCTCAGGCCCGGTCGTGCATTGCGATTTGAGCGAACAATTTTGACAGGCGGTGGTCCAGTAGACGGCACCCACAGGCGCCGGCGAACGATGAATGGTCGGCATCGGCCGCGGTGATGACCAACGTATCGGGGTTCGCGAGACGAGGGATAAAGACCCCGGAATAACAGGCAGAGATGACCACCACCTTGTATCGCATGCCAGTCCGCGCCAGCATGGCGGCGAGATGGGACGGCGTGAGCGTTTGCGTAAGCCGCCCGGCTTTGATTGCAAGCCCGTCGGGGGAGCCGTGCGAGGTGAGAATCAAGAACAGAACATCATTCTCGGCGTCCATCCCATTGGCCACCGCCTGCAAGGACTTAGCCAGGCCTTCAATCTTTGCACCTCCGCCTTTCTTCGAATTGAGTTGCGCGTTGACTGGGCCGCTCCCGAAACGACCCGCTACGACCTGTGCTGCGCCGGTCGCCTCGCTTCTAAACACGCCCTGATCGCCGAAAAGGCCGAACGACACCACGCTCACCTTGCGAGCGTCCTCAACGGCGTGCACCGGCGAAGCCAACGGCGCGACGGTCAAAACAAAAGCGACGAGCGGCGCGCCAAGTCGGCTGATCCGAGAGCCGATCCAAGTGCCGTTCCAAGAACCAGTCCAAGGCTTGCACGCCATGGCGAACCTCGTTTGGTGATCGCCACCTAGCATATGGCGATTCAAGTTGACGGCATTGCGCCCCAGTTCAGCGATTCCTTACCGCAACCCCGCCTCGGTCGATATTTTTCTCCGATCACGCGAAAAATTGCGATGCCGGCTCAGCGAACGCCGGCAACGATCACGCGCGCTCCCGCGTCGGCGAGAAGCTTGCACTGCTCCTCAGGTGCGCCGACATCAGTCACCAGAGTCCAGCGCTGCGGCAGCGGCGCCCAGGCCATCTGTTCGGCGCGGCCGAGCTTGCTGGCGTCGGCGAGAACGATAACTTCCTTCGACTGCTGCATCATCAGCGACTTCAGTGCGACCTGTTCGAGATCCGCTTCGCACAGGCCACGGCCATTCACCACGCCGTCGGCGCTCATGACGGCGCGGTCCGCGGTCATGCGCCGCAGCGCCTCATTGGCGAGCGGCCCCATGGTGCTCATGCTGGTGGTGCGCAGCGCGCCGCCCAGCACCACAAGCTCTAGGGTCGGAGCCTTGGCGAGGAAGGGCAGCAGCGCAAGATTGTTGGTGATGATGCGCAGCCGCCGCTGCTGCAGCAGTCGGCCGAAGGCTGCGACCGTCGAGCCGGCATCGAGAATCAGCGTGTCGCCATCCTCGATCAGATCGATCGCCGCGCGCGCGATCGCCTGCTTCTGTTTGCCCTGAACCGCGAGGCGCTGCTCGAGCGTCGTCTCGTTCACGTGGGCGGTGAGAATGGCGCCGCCATAGGTGCGGCGCACGGCATTGTTCTTGGAAAGATGCTGCAGGTCGCGCCGCACGGTGGAAGCGGAGACGTCGAAGCGCCGCGCGAGATCGTCGACATCGATCTCTCCCGCGTTCAGTGCTTCCAACAGACGAGCGTGACGCTCCTTGCTGCGCATCGACATCGAACCTCAGCCCCCGGATTCATTGCCGTCAGCCGAGCTCGACCGTATCGGCTTCGCGGCACGGCCGATGGATACCACGATGCATCGGCCGCGCAATGTCAGCGCTTAACGCGCATCTCGCTCCTTATCCTGAGGAGCCCGCGCAGCCCCCTCAAGCCGTCCTCTTCGGCGCGAGATCGACCGCCTGCCGCAGCGCTTCGATCAGGCTGCGCTCGTCGGCGATGCCCTTGCCCGCGATGTCGAAGGCGGTCCCGTGATCGACCGAGGTGCGGATCACCGGCAGACCAACAGTGATGTTCACACCGGCTTCCAGCCCCAGCACCTTGATGGGTCCATGGCCCTGATCGTGATACATCGCGACCACCATGTCGTAGTCGCCGCGGCCGGCCAGGAAGAACAGCGTGTCGGCAGGCAGGGGGCCGTGCACGTCCCAGCCCTTGCGCTGACAGGCTTCCACGGCCGGCGCGATCTTCGCGGCTTCCTCGCCGCGACCGAACAACCCGTTCTCGCCGGCATGCGGATTGATGGCACAGACGCCGATCTTCGGATTGGCGACGCCGGCGCGCACCAGCACGTCATGTCCGCGTGCGATGACACGCTCGACGAGGCCGGGCTCGATCTTCTCGATCGCATCGAGCAGGCCGATATGCGTGGTCACGTGAATGACGCGGAGTTTCGGCGACACCAGCATCATCGATACTTCCGGCGTGCCGGTCAGATGCGCCAGGAGCTCGGTATGGCCGGGATATTTGTGGCCGGCCGCATGCAGCGCTTCCTTGGAAAGCGGCGCGGTGCAGATGCCTTGCGCGAGCCCTGCCTGCACCACCTGCACGGCTTTCTCGATGTAGCGATATGCCGCCTCACCTGCCGTCGCCGACACCCTGCCGAACGGCAGATCGTCCGGCACCAGCTTCAGGTCAATGCACTGCACGGCCTTCGACGCAAAATTTGCCTGCTTCGCGTCGCTCAACGCATCGACCTCAAGCGGCACGCCGACGATCTGACCGGCCTTGCGCAGACGGTTGGAGTCGCCGATCACCAGCGCATTGCAGATCGCCTGCACCTGCGGCTGCGCCAGCGCCTTCATGATCACCTCGGGCCCGATACCGGCCGGATCTCCCATGGTGATCGCAATGGTCGGACGAGTCATATGAAACTTCCTCTGGTTCGGACGGCGCGAAGCCGCTCGCTGATGCGGATGAGGCTGTTCTCGTCACCGAACGCGCCCGCTTTGGTGGCGATCGGAACAGACAATCGGCCAAGAGTAAGGCCGAGCGACACGCCCGGCTCGATTTCGTCGGCAAGACGGATGCCGTTGACGCCGAAGCGCGACAGCATCGCCGCGGCGGTTTCGCCGCCGGTCGCAGCGAAGGCGCCGATCGCGGGTGCGACGGCCTCAAGAGCGTCGGCGAGCCCCTTGGCGAGCCGCGGGCCGAGCGACATGTCGGGGTGATCATCCATCATGATCTCAACCAGTGTATCGCCGCCGCCGGCAAGTCGTTTCATCACGTCCGCGGCGAGCGCCGCCCGGCCGGCACCATCGTTGAGCAGCGTCTCCGGCGCGACCGGGAAATGCGCCACGGTGCCGGTCGCCTCCAGCGCGCGCGCGGCGACGCGAGATGCGCCGGCGAGCGAGCCCACCACGATCAGGGTGCCGGATGCGCTCGTCGGGATGCGCAGCGGCTCGACGGCATGGCTGACTTCGAGGCCGGCCAGCGCGTGCGCGAGGCCGGCGCTACCGATGAAGAAGGTTGCGGGCGATGCATGCAGGCTCGCCTCCGCGATCAAACGCAGATCGTGTTCAGTCTCGGCGTCGCAGGCCGCGACCACGTCGCCCTCCCAGGCGAGCCTCGCGAACGTGGCTTTGAGATCGCCACCGCGCACGGCAGCGAGCTTGACCTTCTCTCCGCGAACGCCCGCGGTCGCGAGAACGTCGACAAGATCGGCATTCGGGTAGGTGTGGTCGCGGTGCCAGACCTCGGCCTCCTCGAGGCGGCGGCCTCTGACCAGGATACGCCCGTCGATGGTGGTGCGGCCGGTGGCCGGAAAGGCCGGCGCGAACACGCCAAAGGCCGGACCTGGCCGTGACTTGAGATGCGCAAGCGCGGCGGCAGTCTCCGCTGCAGGTTGCCCCCGCAGCGTCGAGTCAATCTTCTTGAAAAGAATACGTCCGCCTTCGCACAGGCGCGCCAGCACATCGGCATGGCGGGCTGCAGCAGCCCCGGCCGAAAGGCCGCGACTCGCGGCATCGTAGGCCAGGACGGGCAGCTGGTAACCCGACGCGTCGGTCACCTCACCCCACGTCACCGCAGCCGCACGCCCCATTCTGCCGAAGGCGATCGCACAGTCCGCGGCACCGGTGAGATCGTCAGCGACGATCAGCCAGCTTTGGCTTGACGCGCTTTCTTGACGCGAACCGGTATCCACTTCGCTCGAAAGCGCTTTAGGGGCCATCTTCAGCGACCTTCAGTGACTTTGCCTCAGTGACTTGCCTCAGTGACAACCGAGCGCGCCGCGGGGGTCATCTTGCCGGCAGAAGCCGCGTTGTTCTCTTCTGCAGGCTCCTCGACGTCGCGACCAACAACGCGGGCTGTCCAGGCGGTGACGATCGGCACGAGGATTGCGGTAACCACGACGCACGCCGCGACGAGGATAGTCGCAGGCCGCGCCGCGTCCGCATAGGCTGGATTCGCCGCGGCGACAATCGCCGGGACGGCCGCCGCATTACCGGCCGTCGAGGCCGCCGCAACACCCGCGACACCATTCCCGCCGGTGATGCGATCGGCGAAGAACAGCGGGATGCCGGTCACAATGACCACGGCCACTCCCATGCCGAGGCCAAGCAGGCCGGCCTGCCAGACCTTCGACAGATCGAGGCCGGCGCCGAGCGCGAAGGCGAAGAACGGGATCATCACAGGCACCGCGCGGCTCAGGAAGTCGCGCATCTCCCTGTCGAGATTGCCGATGATCATACCCACCACCAGAGGCAGGATAGCGCCCACGAGGGTCTGCCATGGAAATGCCGAGAGGCCGGCGACGCCCAGAGTGATCATAGTGAGGAAAGGACCGCTCTCCAGCGACATGATGGTATAGGCGCCGACGTCACGCGGACGTCCATATTGGCCCATCAACGCCATATAGAGACCGCCATTGGTGTCGTTCATGGCGGCGACGATCGCGAGCGTCGAGACACCCGCGAACATGCCAGCTGCGACCGGCGTCTCCCCCAAAATGCGGCCGAAGAGCACGCCGAGGGCAACGGCCACGCCAACCTTCACGATCAGCAGGGTGCCGCCCTTCTTCACAATGTAGGGGGTGGCGCGGAAGTCGATGCTCGCGCCCATGCAAACGTAGAACACGGCGAGAATTGTCAGCGCGCCAGAGAACAGTGCGCCGGTGAAGGAGCAAAAAACTTCGGGGTATCGGGAAAGAAGGTGGCAATAAGCGCCCCGACCAACAGAGGGACCACCATCATCCCGCCCGGCACGCTCTCGATCGCCCGCTTAATTGGAACCTGCATTTCTGTTGTCCTCCCGCACACCGCGCACTTCCGATCATTTTGCGCGTTTTTGCTATAAAAACGAGCAAACGCCGGCCGTATATGCTCATATCACGCAGTACTCAAGACATATTGCATATTTTGCGCAAAATTGATCATTCGCTCCGTCAGATTGATTTTGCTTGTGGGAGAATGCCAGGGAATTGGGTCATGAGAGGTTGGGCACGGTGCTCATCGCACAGATGCTCGAAACGCTTGCTTGGGGCAACATCCACCGAAGCCGCGACTGTCGCATGCTTCGGCCGCAAGGGTGCCGGCCGGGCCCTCGCCTGCAGGCGGGACACCGCCTCGGCCAGCGGAACGTCGGCCTGTAAGTCGTCGCGCTCGCGCAGGCTTACCCGGACGTCCCGTCCCTCATCTCACACCCGCCGACGATGGCCATCACCGGCACCGCCATTTCACGCGCCACCGCGACGCGCCGCGAAAGGGTCGGCGCGGTCATAGGCAACGGCTCGGATCCCGGCATCCTCGAACGCCGCCAGCACCTGTGCGCCGTATCCGGCTTGGTCTTTCGAGATCGTCGCTGATGCGGTCGGAGATCGTTCGCGATCTTCGGCTGATAGGTGCAACGTCTATCCGCGAATTGTCGTTAAAAGGACCTGCGCTTTCGTGGCCGTGAACGACAAGCGTGAGAGCCAACGCGGTGATCTCGCGCCCCACGAACCACTGCTGCTAGACGTCGAAGAACACCGTCTCGTTGTCGCCCTGCAGATGCACGTCGAACGTGTAAACCTTGCCCGCACTGGCCTTGCGCTTGGCGATCAAGGTGGCGCGGCGATCGGACGGCACCAGTGCCAGCACGGAATCGCCGGCGTTGCCGGCTTCGTCGTCGAAATAGATCCTTGTGTAGAGATGCAGCAGCATGCCGCGGGCGAACACCGCGAGCACGATGTGCGGCGCCTGCGGCTTGCCGTCGGCATCCGGCACCACACCCGGCTTGATAGTGTCGAAGGCATAACCCCCGCTCTTGTCGGTGCCGACGCGGCCGAAACCCTTGAAGGACGAATTCGGCAGCGCGCGCTTGTCCTGCGGATCGGAGAAGCGGCCCTGGCTGTCAGCCTGCCAGATCTCCAGCATGCAGTCCGGGATCACGACGCCGTCGCCGTCATAGACCGTCCCCTCGACGCGGATGCGCTCGCCCGAGACGTCAGGCGTCAGCAGGTTGTTGCTGAAGGCGTCGTTCCACGCATATTCGCCGTTCGGCGTCAGGCCATACTTGAAGTAGGGGCCGACGGTCTGCGAGGGGGTGATTCCATCAGGACGCTGGTTTGCCACTTACCTGGTCTCCATCGGCGTGGCGTTGCGCCCGCGCAGCACGATATCGAAGCGGTAGCACAGCGCCCGTTCCGGCTTGGTGTTTTCGAGATCGAAGGACGAGATCATCCGCGCCCGCGCCTTCTCGTCGGTCACCGAGTTGAAGATCGGATCGAACGGGAACAAGGGATCGCCGGGGAAGTACATCTGCGTGACGAGACGCGAGATGAAGGAATGGCCGAACACCGAGAAATGGATATGCGCGGGCCGCCACGCATTGTGGTGATTGCCCCAGGGATAGGCGCCGGGCTTGATGGTCGTGAACTTATAGTAGCCTTGGGCATCGGTCTGGGCCCGACCGGCGCCGGTGAAGTTCGGATCGAGCGGCGCCGGATGCTGGTCAACGACATGGATGTAGCGGCCGCAGGCATTGGCCTGCCACAGCTCGACCAGCGTGTTCGGCACGCCGCGGCCGTCCTCGTCGCGCACATGACCGTGCACGATGATGCGCTCGCCGAGCGGCTCGCCCTTGGCCTGGATGGTGAGATCGTTGTCGTGCGCACGCACGGTCTCGTGACCATAGACCGGCCCGGTCAGCTCGGAGAGCGTGTGCCGCATCGGGATCAGCGGCTTGATCGGCGCGCGCTTGATCGCGCTTCGATACGCCGGAGACAGACGCGCGGGATGGACGCGGTTCGAAGCGACCGGGTAGATCAACGTCATGGGCTTGCTCCAGTTCGACGCTGGTCCGCATTTGCCCGGCGTCAGGCCGGCGCCTTGAAGTCATACGAAATGCGCCCGGCCGGCAGATAGAACAGGGCGATGACAGCTCCGCCCCTCACTTCGGGATAATGCCGGCTGCCGGGATCGGGCGCGGTCCAGCCCGGCCCCTGCCAGCCCTGTAGCCCCTTCAACTCGGCGCCCTTCTCGAGGGGAACGACGAGGTTGAGCTCGCCATAGGGATGGCCGTGATACTGCCCGCGCAACACGTCATGATCGTCCTCGTCCTTGAAGCGGCGCGGATCGGCGCTGTTCATGTAAACGGCCGTGATGCTGAACTGAAAGGTTTCGGGGACCGGCTCAAGGATGCGGCTGCGCCGATAGTTCGGGCCTTCCACCTCCTGGTTCGCGGCCCAGCCCTCCTCGACTCCCATTTTGATGAGACGCGCGAGATCCTGATAGAGCGCGCTGTCCTCGCCATAGGTCTCGTTGAGCCATCGCTCCATCGCCGCGCTCGGCGTCATGTCCTTGACCTCGCGCAGAAACGGAATGCTGCGTTCGATCAGCTGTTCACGGCTTCCCATGATTCTCTCCTGGTCTAATTTTCGAAACCCTTGAAGGAGGCAAAGGCTTCCAGATCGGCGCGCGGCATCAGCCGCGCTCTCGCCTGCTGCTTGGGGTGGCCCATCGAGATCCCGCAGGCCACCATCTGCTCCGCGGGGATCGACAAAGCCGGACGCAAGATCCGGTGGTACTTGGCGAAAGTTTCCTGCGGACACGATTGCAGCCCGCGTCCCACCGCTGCCAGCATTACGTTCTGGATGAACATGCCGAGATCGAGCCAGCTTCCCAAGGCGAGGCGCCGATCGATGGTGACGATCAATCCAACCGGCGCGCCGAAGAACGAATAGTTCTTCGCGGTCTGCCGGCTCCTCGCCGCAGCATCGCTTTGAGCGATCCCGAGCGAGGAGTAGAACAATCGCCCGAACTCCTGACGACGGCCGAGATATGGCTCGGGGAAAGCGGTGGCGTAGTATTGATATTCGGAGACGTGCTCGCTCGGCTCGTTCTCATACGCATGCAGGAGCGCAGCGGACACCTCGGTTTTGGCGGCGCCGGCGAGCACGTAGATGTGCCAGGGCTGAATGTTCGCGCCGCTCGGCGCGAACCGCGCCACGCGCAGGATCTGCTCGATGGTCGATCGGGAGACCGGACTGCCGGAGAACTCGCGGCACGACAGCCGGCCGGCGATCACCTCGTCGATCGGATTGCGCGCGGCTCCGCACGCCATATCACGGTCAATCATGACTTCTTCACGAGCGAGCATCCGCCCTCCTCCATCGGTCTGAAGGCCTCTTCGCCCGGGATCATGGCCAGCAGCTGGTAGTAGTCGAACTGGTACTTCGACTCCTCCGGCGACTTGACGCGGAACAAATACATGTCGCGGACCAGCCGGCCATCGGGACGGATCCTACCGTTGCGGGTCATGAAATCGTTGACCGGCAATTCGCGCATCTTGGCCGCGACCGTCGGCCCATCAAGCGTGCCGGCGGCTTCAACTGCCTTGAGATAGTGCATGACCGCACCATAGGTGCCGGCATGGATCATGGTGGGCACCTTCTTCGTCTTCTCGATGAAGCGCTTCGACCACGCACGCGTCTCGTCGTTGAGGTCCCAGTAGAAGGCGGAGCTCAGCATCAAGCCTTGCGCGCTCTGCAGCCCGAGGCTGTGAATGTCGGCGATGAAGACGATCAGGCCGGCAAGCTTTTGCCCGCGCGTCACGCCGAACTCGCCGGCTTGCTTCACGGCGTTGATGAAGTCGCCGCCGGCGCCGGCGAGCGCGATCACGTCGGCCCTGGAGGCCTGCGCCTGCAGGAGGAAAGACGAGAAATCGGGTGTGTTGATCGGGTGCTTGACCGCGCCGACCACCTTGCCGCCGGTGGCGTCGATCACCTTGCGGCTGTCGGCCTCGAGCTGCGCACCGAGCGAGTAGTCGGCCGACAGGAAGAACCAGGACTTGGCGCCGAGACGCGAAATCGCCCGCGTCGTCCCTTGCGACAGCGCGTAGGTATCGTAGGTCCAGTGGATACCGGTCGGCGAGCATTCGTCACCGGTCAGCCGGGACGTCGCGGCGCCGGTGGCAAGAAACAGCTTCTTCTTGTCGCGTGTGATGCCCTGCACCGCCAGCGCGACCGCGGAATTCGGTACGTCGAGGATCGCCTCGACGTTCTCATTCTCCAGCCATCGCCTAGTGATCGCCGAACCGATATCGGCCTTGTTCTGATGATCCCCCGCGACGATCTCGATCGGCCGCCCGAGCACCCTGCCCTTGAAATCGTCGACCGCCATCTGCACCGCGACGACCGAGCCCTGGCCGCCATTGTCGGCGTAGAGCGAGGACATGTCGGTCAGCACGCCGAGCCTTACCGGCACGTTCTGAGCACTCGCCGACGTCGCCGTCGCGAGAGTCAGCGCCAGTCCGAACAACGTTCCCGCGACACTCAGAGCTGATCTTACCCAGGCCTTCATCGTTGTTCTCCTCCCAACCCGGCGGCGGCAATGTTGGCCAGAACGCCACGGTACGGAAGTGAAAGTCTCGCAGGATGATCCTGAACCGCCTTCAGATCGCTGACGGCGGCGACGCGCGCTCGGGCAATCCGTTGCATCCGCCGGGCGTCTGGCCTTAACTGCGCGCGATCGCAAGAATCTGCCGAGGCGCGCGATCCGCTGCAGACGGGGCTCTCATCGTGTCCGTTTCCTTCAACACATTGGACCTGAATCTGCTCAAGGTGTTCGACGCCGTGATGGAAGAGCGCAGCGTACTGCGAGCCAGCCAAAAGGTCGCGCTGAGCCAGTCCGCCGTCAGCCACTCGCTGGCGCGGCTGCGCGAAATGCTGGACGACGAGCTGTTCGTGCGCACGGCGACCGGCATGCAGCCGACGGCCCGCGCATTGACGATGGCCCCGCAGGTTCGCCAGGCGCTGCGATCGCTGGAGGCCGCGGTCGAACTGCCAACCTTTGCTCCGGCGGTCTCGACCAAGCCATTCACGCTGGCCGCCAACGACTTTACGACGATGGTACTGGCGCCGCCGCTCCTGAAGATCCTGAGCCGGGAAGCTCCGGCGATCGACCTCACCATCAAGCCGGTGACCCGGATTGATCTTGCCGAGCAAATCGACCTCGGCCGCATCGACGTCGCGATCGGCGTGTTCTCGTCTCCGCCGAGCCGCTTCCGTACGGCGCTGCTGTTCGAATATGACGATGTGCTGATCGTCGGCAAAAAGCGCAAGCTTGGCCGGCTCGACAAGGCAAAGCTCGCGACCTTGCCGCTGGTCGTCGTGTCCTTTGGCGGCGAGCAAGAGGGCGCGATCGGCGGCTTCATCTCCGAGCGCGGGCTCGCCAGGCGCTCGGAAATGTACGACCGCCCCGCGCTCGAACGGGCGCTGTCCGACAGCGACAAGCCGCCGCGGATCGCGGTCTCGCTGCCGCATTTCCTCGCGCTGCCGGCACTGCTGGTCGATTCCGAACTTGCGGCCATCGTTCCGCGGCCGCTGGCGCGTGCGCTCGAGCAGGCGCATGCGATCGCGACCTATGAACTGCCCTACACCACGACGCCCGTGGAGGTTCGGCTGCTCTGGCACGAACGCGTCGAGCACGAACCTTCGCACGAATGGCTTCACGAGGTGCTCCGGCGCGCCACCGAACAACTCAGGCGCGGCCGCTAGCGGCCGGCCACGGTCCAACTGCGATCATCGGCCCGCATCTCCTTGCGCGGCCATGGCCCCTGACATCGGCACCCAGCGCTCGCCGTCGAACCGCTGCGGCCGCAGCGAGGTGATCAGGCGATAATCGTCCGGGCTGCTGTTGACGGTGATGCCCGGGATCAGGCCCGGAAGCGCAAGGTTCTTCAGCGCGGTGGCCTGCTTCATGAGGTTCTGCCGGGACAGATCGTCGCCGCAGGCCTCGATCACCCTGGTCATGAGGACCGCGACGTTCCATCCGGTGAAGTTGAGCTGATCCTCGGTATCGCCCTCGGGATAGTACTTCTTCATGAAGGCCAGCCACTCCAGATAGGCGGGATCGTTGGCCCATTCGGGATCGCCGACCGACTTGGTCGGCGTCGCCGAGATCGCGCCCTTGGCGTTCTCGAGCCCGGCCGGCTTGAGGATCGTCGGCACGAAGTTGCTGCCGATCGGCAGGAATTGCTGCGCATGCCAGCCGAGCTCGCCGGCCTTGCGGATCGCCTGCGAGGTGAACTTGCCGGTCGATGCGTTGAGAAAGACGTTGGCGTTGGTGCTGGCGAGCGCAACGACCTGCGAATCGACCGTCGGCGACGTGACCTCGTAGGGTGACGCTGCGACGATCTCGGCCTTGGGATCGAGCCGCGCCAGCTCGGCCTTGAAGCTGCGGAGATATTCGCGGCCGTAGTCGTCGTTCTGGTACAGCACGGCGACGCGCGCACCGGGCGTGTGCTCGGCCACCAGCCGCGCGTAGATCGCAGCCTCGGTGCTGAACAGCGTCATCCCCGAGATCGTGTAGGGGCTAGTCTTCGGATCGGCAAAGCGCTCGCTGGCCGCGAACACGAACAGCTGAGGGATCTTCTTGGCGTTGAGATATTTCTGCACCGCGGCGTTCTGCGCCGTTCCCATGCTGCCGAAGATCGCGACCGCCTCGTCATTCTCGATCAGTCTGCGCGTCTGCTCCACCGCCTTCGGAGGGCTGTAGCCATCGTCGAGCGAGATCAGCTTGACCTTGTGGCCATTGATGCCGCCGCGATCGTTGATCATCTGAAAATAGCGGGTCTGCACCTTGCCGACGGCGCTCAGGGCCGACGACGGCCCGCTATAAGGCATGGTCTGGCCAAGGATCAATTCGGTCTCGGCAGCGCCGGCCGAGCCGCAGGCCGCGACCAAGGCCGCGAATATGACGAGAGCGCGAAGTCCGCGCATACGCTCCTCCCCTGTTTCTTACCCGAAATATTCTTCCTAGGAAGATAATTGTCAACCTCGACGAAAGGTGGCAAACGGCCGCTCCGCGGAGCGATGCGCTTGTGTGAAGCGATCGCAGGAACTTGCGGGGCGACACGCCAATTCGACGGTGTTAGATTGCGGATGCATGGTGCCGGCGCCCTTGGCGCGGGACGAAGGGGACTGGAAGGAAATGAAGAAAAGCAGCGTGTCACGCCGCGCCGAACCTGCGATCAAGCAGCCGCCCACGTCCGACAGCACCCTTTACGACGACATCGAGGCCGCCTGGCTCGCGCAGCGCCCCGACCTCGACCTCGCCGCCGCCTGCACCTTGTTGCGGCTGGAGCGCGTCAACCAGCTGCACGAAATGCGCCTGCAGGACATAGCGAAGGCCGTCGGCCTGCAAACCGGCGAGCTCTACGTCCTGCTGGCGCTCCGGCGCTCGGGCAAGCCGTACGAGTTGCGCCCGACCGACCTGTTCCGCGCCCTCCTCGTCACGTCGGGTGCCATGACCAAGCGCGTGGCCCGGCTCCAGGAAGGCGGCTTCGTCCTGCGCGTCTCGGCCAGCGACGACGGCCGTTCGGAGCTGGTCCGCCTCACCGCCAAGGGGCTTGCGACCGCCGACCGCGGCATTGCCGAGGTGGCGCGGGTCGTCGAGGGCGTGACCGAGGCGAGCGGACTGACCAAGGCGGAACTCGCCATGCTCGATCGCTGCCTGCGCAAGCTGCTCGCGGTCAGAGCCGTGAAAGCACCGAAGAAATCCGGGCGGCTTGCGACGACGGATTAGCTCTGCCGCCGGCGACATCATGCGACAGCCTTGTTGCCGGCCTTCAGCAGCGATTTGAGATCGCATGAGCTGTCTGCCGCCTGCTCCGGCGTCGGCGAAATGCCCGCAGCGATCAGGCGCCGCGTCACCATCTGGTCGGTGGGATTGTTGATGCTGTCGACTGCGACGAGCTTGCCCTGCCGGTAGTTGAAGGCAGAGAACCTGCCGGCTTCGATCGCGCCGCGGATCACGCTCCGGTCGCTGCGCGCCGAGTGCCCGACGATCTGAAGCTTGAGATCGTGTTGATCCGACCAGAACCGTGGCACGCTGTCATAGGGCTCATGGCTTTCCGCGATCGCAAGTCCGACTGCCCGTCCCTGGTCCTGCGCGTGCTGAACCGACTCCAGCCTGATCCACCCCCGCGCAAACCGGCTGTAGTGATTGGCGCAATCGCCGGCGGCATAGATACCCGGGCATGCCGTCCGGCCGTGCTCATCCACCACAATGCCATTGGTGCAATCGAGCCCCGCGCCAATGGCGAGCTCATCATTGGCGATGCCGCCAATGCCGACCACGACGAGGTCGGCGCCGAGACGCACGCCTTCGTTCAGCTCGATCGCCGCAACCCGTCCGCCATCGCCGATCATTGCCGAAACGGCCGTACCGAACTTCACCGCGACGCCCGCTCGAACGTGACGATCGAGCAGGACGCGCGACACCACCGGAGAGACCGCCCGCTCGAGCAGCCGCGACGCGGCCTCGATCACCGTCACCTTCTTGCCGAGCCTCGCCGCAGAGGACGCCACCTCGAGCCCGATGAAGCCGCCGCCGACGATCACGATCTCGCGGGCGTGGCCGAGCCGCGCCTTGAGGTCGGCGGCGTCGGCGATCGACCTGAGATAACAGACCCCGTCGAGTTCGGCGCCGCGGACCGCGATCCTGCGCGCGCGCGAGCCGGTGGCGATGACGAGGCGCTCGAAGTCGAGCACCGCGCCGCCGGCCAACACGACCCGGCCGGCACTGCGATCGATCCCGACAACGCGGTTGCCAAGACACAGCTCGATCCTGTTGTCGGAGAAAATAGCCTCGTCGTGCATCAAGAGAGCCTGCGCGCTGATCTCGTCGAGCAGAAAATCCTTTGACAGCGGCGGCCGCTGATATGGCGGCGCTCTCTCTTCGGCGATCACGGTCACCGGCTCGGCATAGCCGGCTGCACGCGCGGTGAGGGCGGCCTGAATGCCGGCATAGGAGGCGCCGATGACGACAAGGCCGCTCACAGCTCGACGTCCGCACCGCCATCACCGGCAGTTTTCAGAGCAGCGCCGCCGTCGAGTTGCACATAGACCTCGCCGTCGCGGATCTCGACCTTGAACGCCTCGATATCCCTGTAAGCGCTCGACCGGCATTTGCCGTCGCGGACATCGAACATCGCGCCGTGCAGCGGGCATTCGATCACATGCCCTTCGAGGAACCCTGTCGACAACAGCGCGAACGCGTGCGAGCAGACGTCGTCGGTGGCGAAGACATCGTCGTCGACCTTGTAAAGCGCAATGCGACGCTCGCCTACCCAGAAGCCCAGCGGCTCCCCTTCCGACAGTTTCGCGGCGGCGCATAGATGGTGCCAGGTCATGAGGTGAATCTCCTGCGCTGAAGCTGGGACGGGACGCGGGCACGCTGCCCGCGTCCTGCGCGTACGATCCGATCAGCGGGGAATCTGCCGCCAATCCTCGGCAGCGGAGGCGAGCCGGCCGCCGACCGCGCGGATGTCCTTGTAGGACATGGACTCGCTCTGGCCGCTTTTCGGCGCCTTGCCGTTCATGAAGCCGCGCACCTCGTCGAGCAGCTGGCGGCGCACCCTGACAATCGCCTGGTCCGCCGAGCAGAGATATTCCAGCGAACGGTCGACGATCGGACCCATGCTGACCATGACAACGAAATCCTCGATGACGATCTCATGGAAGCCGGTGCTGTTGCCGGCATCCATGATCTGGCGGTTCTGCCCCCAATTGTTGCTTTGATCGCCCGGCAGGCCGCCGGCCATCGGCCACTGGTTGGCGCGCTGCACCTTGCGCCAGGAATCCACCGGCTTCTGGGGATTGTAGAAGATGTACCACTGGATCAGGTTCTCGTCGTCGATCGGCACCGCGATGATCGCGGTGCGATCCTGCTGCGGTCCGGAGAAGATCGGCGCGATCAGGCCATAGTAGGGCATCACGAACTCGGTGACGCGGGCAAGGCATGATCCGTCCGGTGCGGTGCGCAGCGCCGCGGCCCGGAAGCCATAGGACTTCTTATCGAATTCGTAAGCGACTTTGGTGTTGACGCGGGTCGCGCCGAAGTCGCTCGACGAGGTCGCGGTCCAGCTCTGGTGCAACAGCGCGACATGCGAGGAATCGATGGTGGCCTCTACGCCTTGCAGCCAGTTCGCATTGAGCTCGATGCCGGCCGCGTAAACCTGATCCGGCGGCAGATCCATCCACTCGAAGTCGGGCGCGGGCGGCGCCGCGCCCTCACCGAGCCAGACCCAGATCAGCCCGGCGCCTTCGCGCACCGGATAGGCTTTCGCTTTCACGGTCTTGGCGAATTCCTTTGGATTGTTCGGCTCGTTGGGAACGTCGAGCACCTCGCCCTGTACATTGATCTTCCAGCCGTGAAACAGGCAGGTCAACGAGCAGTCGTCGATCCGCGCCAGCGCCAGCGACGCGCCGCGGTGCGGACAGGCCTCGTCGAGGAAGCCGACCGAGCCGTCCTTGCCCCTGAACGCCACGAAGTTGCGGCCGAACAGCTTGACCCGAACCGGCGCCTCTCCCTTGCGGACGCGCACCGAGAGAACGGCCGGCAGCCAATAATGCTGCCGCAGCATCCGTCCCATCGGCGCATCGCCCGTGACGCGGCACAGCAATTCGTTCTCTTCCCTCGTGACCATCGCGAAACCTCCCTGGTTGACGCTTTCGACGTTCCGGCTTACTATCTTCCTAGGAAGATTGTTGTCAAGTTATCTTCCAAAGAAGCCATGTTGGGAGAGATCATGACCAAGGGACGCCTCAAGGATCGCATCGCGCTGGTGACGGGAGGGAGCCGCGGGGTCGGCAAGGGCGTAGCGATCGGCCTCGCGGAGGCCGGTGCGACGGTGATCGTGACGGCGCGCACCCGCAACAGCGGCGGATCGGAATGGCCGGGTTCGCTCGACGAGACCATCGCCGCGATCGACGAGGCCGGCGGCCGCGGCATCGGCCTGCTATGCGATCACTCCGACGACGACTCGGTGCAAGAAGTCTTCGACCTGATCCGGCGCGACCACGGCCGGCTCGACGTGCTCGTCAACAATGTGTTCGCGGCGCCGAATGTGATGCCGGTGAATGTCCCGTTCTGGCAGGTCCCGGCCTCGCTATGGGATACCATGCATCGCGTCGGCCTGCGCTCGCATTTCGTCGCCAGCCAGTTGGCGGTGCCGCTGATGCTGCCGCAGAAGCGCGGCCTGATCGTCAACACATCGTCCGGGGGCGGCATTCGGTACACGTTCAACGTTCCGTTCGGCGTGCAGAAATCGGGCGTCGACCGGATGGCGCGCGACATGGCTCATGAGCTGCAGCCGTTTGGCATCGCCGCCGTCTCGATCTGGCCCGGCTACATCAAGAGCGAGAAGCTTGCGGTGCAGCCCGACCGCGTGCCGCTGGCGCTCGCCAAACTGATCGCCGAACGCGGCGAGACGCCGGTGTTCGCCGGGCGCGCGGTGGCTGCACTCGCCGGCGATCCTGACGTGATGGCCAAGAGCGGTCAGATCCTGCTCGCCTCGGAGTTGGCGGCCGAATACGGCTTCACCGATATCGACGGCAAGGTCCCGCCCCCGCCGAGCCGCGATGCTGCGCCGCTCTCCGTGTTCAAGCCAAGCGCCATGACCTGAGATCCGCAGAGAGACACAACGCAAATGCGCATTGCCATCGCAACTTCGGGCCTATTCGCGGAACGCAACTGGCACCTTCTGTCGCTCGCCGTCATCACCGGCTTCGCCTGGACCGGCGGCCGACGCGGTCGCCTATGCCGGCAGCACGATCACCTTCGTATTGACGGGCGTTCGCGCATAGAGGTCGATCATGTCCTGGCTGAGGAGGCCGGTACAGCCGCTCGTAATGCCGTTCCCAATCGTTTCGGGGGCGCTGGTGCTATAGATCGTGTAAAGCGTGTACACCCCATTTTGATAGAGATAGAGCACGCGGGCACCAAGTGGATTGTCGAGACCTCCCGGCATGCCGCGAGCATATTTGCCCGCCTCCGGCTGGCGCGCGATCATCTCCTTAGGTGGCGTCCAGGTAGGCCATTCGGCTTTGCGCCCGACATAAGCCTCGCCGCTCCACCGGAATCCATCGCGGCCGACATTGGCGCCATAGCGGGTCGCGTTTCCCTCGCCTTCGATGCGGTAAACATAGTATTTGCTGGGATCGACGATAATCGTACCGGGCGCCTCATTGCTGTCATAGCGCACTGTCTTGCGAAAATATTTCGGATCGACCTTACTAACATCGACCGCAGGGATCGGGAATTTCTCGTTCGGCACGGGCCCGTAGACTTTTTCCGCCTCGGCCAGGCTCATGTAGTCGGATGCGCAACCGGCCAGGCCCAGTGCAGCGAGACCAGCAGCGGAGCCGAACAGAAACGCCCGGCGGTTGAGAGGCCGCGACCGAAGCGCGGGCAGAGCCCCCTCACCCACCGCACCGGCGTCGGCAATTCCACGATCCATGATCATGATTTCGGATTTTCCATTGTCCCGTTGTACGGCCGGACCAGAGTTTGGCATACGGGATAGGGAGGGAGGAGAAAAAGTTCTTCGTCATTCGAGGTTGAACCTTCTTGACCAACAGATGGCCCTTTGGCTGTCGCCTGGGAGCAGGCAGCTGCGGCCATTTCTATCCATGTCGTGGCCGGCGCCTTCGAAGCCAAACGTGAGTTTATGGTGCGCTCGGAGGGCGGGCCTATTTTGCGTGATTTCAAAGAGTTACGGCGCAAGCAACGAGTTTGGGTGCATTTCCCGCGCAATACGCGCGTTTTGGCTCAGGTTAGCCCCACCGCCCATAACGTCTGGTTGCTGGCGTGTCCTGCCGGCCCACCAATGAGATCAATGTCTAAATGGGTTCTCATCGCCCCTACTGTGACCGCCACACCAGAAACCGCACCAGATACGTGCTCTCTTCGTTCATGCGCAAGTTCGCGGGGGCATCGGGCGAACTTGCATTGCGACAATAGGCGGAAGATCCACCGCTTTCCCGCCGACGGAGAACGGAGTCGCGGGCGGCAGGCGCTTCCGCGCGACCTGGTCAAACGTAGCCTGCCGCTTCCGAGACGGCGCACAGAGCGAACCCCGCCTCCCGCGCCGCACTGGCGCCTCTACGAGGCCTGCGCTTGGCCGGAATACCGGAGGGGTGATTCGCGCAAACTATTGGTCCCCCTTGGCTGGCGGCCCCCATTCGATGCCCAATGTCCGTTCCCAGAAGGCTCTCAACGGCTGGATGTTGCCCCGCTCGTCGAAAACAGCGTTGATCTTATCAAGTCTGAAGTGACGCTCGGCATCATCGTCGTACGAAAAGCAGTGTAATACCGGCACGAGGCTGCGATCGACATGGGCAGAGATGAGTTTGACCAATCGTGGTCGCGGCTGCTTGCCTCCCTCGTACTCGATATAGAACGGTGCCGTCTCGCCCAGCTTGTCGAAGTTCGGAATGGAGTTTTGCGCCCGGCTCAGCGCGTTGCCATCGACAGGTCGCTTCGGGTCGCTCGTTTCGTTCGGGAGCGGCTTGCCGAACGCTAAAAGCTCCGCGGCGGCCCGCTCACGCGTCGGAGAATCGGCCCATTGGCGCAACAGTTGCCACTTCTGCGGGCCAACCGAGTCGATCAACGTCTGCAATGGTTCGGGGTAGACCGCACCGAGCTTGACCTTGCCGAGATCAGTGACCAGGACGACCGAACCCGGCAGGGCAGCCATCGGGTTTCGAGACCCCACCTCTCCAAGTCCAGCTCGATACGCGCGCTCCATCTGCTCATCAACGAGCTCGTCGCGAGAGTCTGGTACGTCGATATTACGCAGCTGCTCCAACGCCGCCAGGAAGCGCGCCCAGCTCCCTAGCGCCGCAGATAATTTTGCGGCCGTGGCCGGTCCTACCCCTTCAATCGGAAGAGCGGTGATCAGATCCTGGAGCCGCCAGCCGCCATGGCGTGTGCATGCTGCGGTACACCACGCGCGCCGGAAGAATTGAACCGGATCGTCGATCACCTCGCCACTTCGAGCATCGGCAGTGCCGGCCGGAAGCGCGGAGGCCTTACGCTGCAGTTTTCGTCTGCCCGCCGAGACCGTGAGTCTGTAATCCTCGCCCGCCGGTTCGTAATCAAGCACGTCGACACTCGTCCCATCGGGCAGCAACAGTCGTAGCGGTAACTTAAGGCCCAGAGCGCCAGCGGAGGACGGCGACAAGCCCGCTTTTTTGTCTTATCGCGAGGAATGCCGCAGCTTGGCGGCAGGGGAAAAAAGCAGGCGTGAGCTGTTGCGGGAAGGCGATCGAGGCTCTTGCCGTCCCCCGGGCTTGATCAGCCCAATCGTGACTGCGTTTGACGCGAGCTCATGACGGAACTGGCGGAGATGACCGTGGCAACCGCCGCCTGCGCAGCACCAGAAAACGGTTGGACCGGTCGAGAATAGGCCGATGTCCGCGCATCAATCGCAGGGACGACGCAGCCAAACAACGCAAGCGAACCCGGCCACATGTTCGCACAGGGAAACGATCGCGCCGCCGGAATTGTCTGCCCCAATGCGCGCTGCATGCGCGCGGTCAAGGCCAAGATCCGAGCTTCCCGGCCCCGATCTACGCCTCGCTGATGAAGGTTGAAAGAGGTGCGGCAAAGCCACCCTAGCTGCAGCAATCGGCGCGGATCGGACGGATCGTGCCCCCGTGGGAAATCGCCACTTTGCATCTTGGAATCGGCCGCGCACCGTCAGGGCGCGGCCGAAATTTCTGACTCCGCCGGGGCCGCCCATGCGGCCCCGGCGCTAACTTTACTCCGCAGCTTGCGAATGCGGTTCGCGGTCCTGCGCCTCGCTTTGGAGACCCGCTTGCCCCTGCGACGCGGCCGTCCGCAGCAGCGACGGCAGCCAGTCAGTTGCCGCCAACAGCTGCTCGGCGGCTTGCGCCATGTCGGCCTTCTTCATCGCCGACATGCGCTCGGCAGCCTCCTCACTGAGGCCTTCGCGGACCGCCGCCCGGATGTTCGCCTTGGTGACACGGCCAAGATAACTGCGCACCGTCGGCCGCCAGTAGGAGGTCATGTCGAGTGCCACGGCCTCGGCCAAACGGCGGGCCGCCGCCAGCGCCCGCGGCCTCCGGTCAAACGGCAATTTGACCGCATTGACCGTCAGGGAGACGCAATGCGCGAACAGCGCCATGCGGCTGTCGTGGTCGAGCTCGGCCACGAATTCCCACAGTTCGGCGACGTCTTTAGGCATCTGCCGTGCCCAATTGGCATGGCGATCCGACCACGCCTTGCCGGCTGGTGTGTCTTCGATCCCGTCCGCATGCGCGGCCAGATCGGTCTTCACCGGCTGGATGCCGGCCACATGCGCGGCCGCGCCGACATAGAAGATTTGGGCCGCAAGTGCATGGGTGATCGCCACGATGGCGACGTCAGGCTGCTCACTCAAGTTGAGACGCAACCCCAAGGTTCGGTGCGCGGTGAGGTCGCGAACGAGAGCGTCGGACAGCTTCTGGTCCCCGTCCTCCTCGTCGCTCGCGCCCTCGTCGTCCTCGCCATCCGGAGCGGCTTCCTCGCCTTCCCGGTCCCCCTCGTCCCCCGCCTCGGCATCGCCTTCCAGCCCGGTTGCGGCCTCGGGCTTCTCGTCCTCCGGACGGATGAAACCCCGCTCGACCCGCACCGTACCGTCGTGATTGAGGACCACGAAAGCGCCGCCGCGCGCGACGTCGTCGGGATCGTAGACCTGCCGTTTTGCCTCCAGCCGCTCGATATCGGCCTCCAGTTCACCGAACCGCGCGTCCACATCATCAGGCAGTTCCTCGGCCGTCTGATGCTGCTCGGTCAGCCGGTCGAACTCGGTCTGAACCGCCTGAAGGGCGGCTTGATCCTCGGCCGAAAGCTCGACCGGATGCGGGTAGACCCGGCGCAGGCCGCGGGCATGCGGGAAGTCGAGATGGGCTTCCGTCCAGCGCCATCCTTCGGCCGCCCGCAAGCTATCCGCCTCGCGGCCGAGCCTTGCCGTCACCAGCAAATCGAGCAGCGCGACATCTTCCAGATAGCCGCCGCGATCTTCGGTGAAGAGGTCGCGCAGGATGGTTCCGCCCGCCTCCGCGTAGGCCTCGAGCCCGACAAAGCGCGCGCGGCGATCGGTGGCGGCGACATGGGTTTCGGTGAGGAGGCGACGGATAGTACAGGCATCCGGGTCGAAGGGCAGGCGCTCATGGACGGCTTCCTGCCGGGCATGATCATCCGTGATGGCAAAGGCCATCAGTTGCTCAAGGACGAGCCCGCCATCGCGGTAGACCTGCATCAATTTGGGCGACACCGCTCCCAATCGGAGGCGTTGCCGCACCACATGCGCGCTCACGCCGAAGCGGGCCGCGATCTCTTCCGCACCTAACCCGCGCTCTTCCGCCTGCTTCCGGAACGCCTCGAACTGATCAGCGGGATGCATGTTCTCCCGGGTGACGTTCTCGTCCAGGCTGATTTCGTGGGGATCGTTCGCGGTATCGACGATGCAGCGGATCGGCTCGCTCTTCCTGATCTCCTTCCGCTTGACCCGCAGCAGCTGGGCCAGCCGCCTGCCCTCGCCGATGGTCACACAAAAAATCCCCGTGGCTGCCCCCTCGCCATCGACCTCCGGCTCGACGACCAGATTCTGCAGCATGCCTTTGGCCGCGATACTCGCCGCCAGCGCCTCGATCGCCGCATCACTGTGCGGCGTCTTGCGGGCATTCTTGGGCGACTTCTTGAGCTTGCCGAGCGGAATGAGAACCTCCGTTCCATCAGGTATTCCAATTGACTTGGCCGACATGATCGATCTCCTTTTTGACTTCATGGGTGCATGGCGCACTCCGCGCCTGCGCCCCTGCCCGTCGGCGAGACCGGGGGTAGCAAGCGCCAGGGCGACTCGAGCGGAGGGGTATCGCCCGCCCGATGAGGGCCGCTTCGCGAGAAGCGGGTCTGCACAAGCGCGTCTCAATTCGTCCAAGGTCGGCAAATGAGCGAAGCGCGGAAGACCGGGGAGACCGCTCGGGGCGGCGCCGGCATAGCCGGCGCGCTACCCTGGCGCGCGCGAGGGGCGGAGCCCCGTAGCTCTCGACGATGAGAACGCTGAGCAACCCGGAAGAAGTGAAATCAAGCCAAGAGCGACAAGATCAAAGAGGCAGCCGCCGACAGGGCAGTGATAGCGACGCGGGCATGCAATGCCCGCGGGCACCGAGGCGACTGCAGTCGCGAGACCGGTTAACAAGGCACCCGAACGCGGGACAGCGATAGCGACGCCGGCATGCAATGACGGCGGGGCCCGCGGGCGAGTGCCTCCGGCGAGCGACACATTATATCCATCTCTACTTGCGCGAAGGATCGACGCCGAACGGCCGAGACGCCGCGCGGCTCGGTTCTCGAGAGCCTGATGCGGCATTGCCGCACGCGCCATGCAATGACAACGTCCGGATCTCGTCGCCAGCTCTTGTCAGCGGTGACGACCATAGCGCCAACGCCAGGCTGGGCCCTATCCAGGCTGTTGCCGGCGACCGGAACTCCTCAGCAGCGGGAATTGCGATAACGCGAAGATGATCGACTAGACCAAACCATCATCGGCAATACAGAGCTGACGCAAACGTCCCGGTCAGGGCGCAGGATGCCGAAACCTTGCCTGACCTGGGGTTGAAGGCGTGACCGATCGCTGCGGTCAATGGTGACCGACAAGCACGCAGTCATGCCGCAACTTTCGTGGACTCGTCACAATACTCTCTATGTTTTGCGAGCCGTCCGCCTTCACCACTCCCGCGTCGCGATGGGCTGTATCACGCGACGCCAACGCTCTGAGTCATGCTCTCCCATCCACGCTCGAACACGCCCCGCATCGTCATCTTCTGGAGTCACAAAAAGGATGTTGCGGAGGTAGACCTCTGAAATGTCCGGAATGGTTCCCCGCGGAGAGCAATGGAAGGAAGCAGATCGTCGCGTACGATGTCGGCTTCAACGGCATCTCGCAGGGCACATCATTTCAACATCCGCTTCTCGGCTGCGGCGAGCACCACCGAAGCCTCAGTGGTCAGTACCCGGAAGGTGAAAGTCTCCTGGAAATAGAGATCGACCGTTGTGTCGGTGTGGTTGAGGTAGCCGATCGAGAGGTCCTGGCCGATATCCAGTTCGAAATCACCTCCTCGCGTCGTCAGGACAAAGGCGCCGCTGATGGCCGGCGCCCAGACAACGCCGCCGTCGACGATCCGTTCGAGGTGGTGAAAAACGGGGTATCCTTCATCGCTTCCGCCGCTGGCGGCCGTGTACGCCTCCGCTCCAAGGACGAGGGCATATGGCCCATTGCAGCCGGCAAGTCTGAGTTCACTGACCGCTTGCGCGACGGCACCTGGATAGGCTTTCGCATTTGTCGGAAGAATGAGTCCTGCATTGCTGCTGGTCTGGCGGATGCCCTCGATCCCTGCGGCTGCATATCCATCGAAAATCGCACGGTCTTCAGCAAATGCGATTCTGCGGGCGGCATCCTTGACCGGCGTCCAGTCGGCGTCCAGGGCGCCACGCTCAACGTCATCGATCTGCTGGCGCGAGAGCTGGAATGGAACGCGCAGTTCGACGAGTGCCCCCTCCTCGCGCTGTTGCGCCGTCATGCCCTCGCCTGGAGCCGGAAGTTGTTTGACATGGCCAGTGCCTACCGCCGAGAAGCCACTGCCCTTGGCTTCGGGGACATCGACCACGCGCCGGCCGGCAAGGTGTCGCTTCAGGGTACGGGAAGCTTCTTCCTCGATTTGAGCCCAGGCCGCGTCGGATATGGGCGCGAGTTGGCGGTGAAGATTATTCATGGTTCGCCTTCTTGTTTTAAAGAGCCAATTCCAAGCGAGCCGTCGTTGACGGGCGGACGTTTGCGAGCGGTATCTGGCGAGCTTGTGCCACGCTGCTCACCGTCGACCGGAGCTTCCCCGCTGGATGCCGTGGCGCCATCGTCTTCAGGCGAAACGTCGTCAAGAAATGTCGCCGACGGCACGAAGAACAGCGTCCCCGTAACGGCGCGGCTGACATCCAGCAGCCGGTCGTAGTTGCCGGGCGGCCGACCGACAAACATGTTCTCGAGCATCTGCTCGATCCGGTGGGGCGAGCGCGCGTAGCCTATGAAATAGGTACCAAATTCACCCTTGCCGATCTCACCGAAAGGCATGTTGTCGCGCACGATCTCAAGCTGCTCGCCGTCTTCGACGACCGTCGTCAGAACATTATGTGCGTAGGGCGCCTTGGCCGCATCGTCCTGCTCGATGTCCGACAGTTTGTGACGACCGATGATATTTTCCTGCTCCGAGGTTGATATCGCATTCCAGCGCTGCAGATCGTGCAGATACTTCTGGGTGATGACGTAGCTTCCGCCGACGAATGCAGGGTCCTCCTGTCCGATGGTCGTCGCGTCAACCGCGTCCTGATCGGACGGGTTCTCGGTTCCATCGACAAATCCAAGCAAATCGCGATCGTCAAAGTATTTGAACCCATGAACCTCGTCGATCGTCGTCACGGCTTTGCCCAGCCGGGACATGATCTGTGAGGCAAGCTCGAAGCATAGGTCCATGCGGACAGACCGGATATGAAAAAGGATGTCGCCCGGCGTGGAGACTGCGTGATGCACCCCATGGATTTCCCTGAAGGGATGAAGATCCTTGGGCCGCGGATCACCGAACAGTCGGTCCCAGGCATCGGAGCCGATAGCCATCACGCATGATAGCCGCGCTTCCGGATCGCGAAATCCGACGGCTCGCAGGAGTGCCGACAGAAGGGCACATAGACGGCGCACCCCATTCTCGCCGTCCTTTCCGGGATTGATCCGGACGACGAGAAATATCGCGGCACGCGTCAGTCTTGCGACGACGGGTTGTGGGACGACAGCTGACACAATCACTCCTTGGCGGCCTGCTCGGCGCACTTGATGCTCCGGGCTGGCCCGTCCGGCTGAACACGGCCCGCGCGTTCGGCGCGGCCCGCGGTCGTTGCCATCGACGAGCTTCTCGAACGAGGCGTCGTGCGGAAATCAGCGGCAGTAGGATCGGGATAACGAACACACAAGGCCGCTGCCATCCCTTGAGATGTTCACTCCGACCAATCAGGCCGGGAGCCGGTCAATCCATATCCCGAAAGGCATGGCCATCGGCCTTGACACCTTCGATCACCCTCGGCGGCAAAAGGTCCTGAGCGGAAGTGCCGTCAAAAACCCAATCGCCCTTATCCGCGAGGTCCGGGAGCTGCGCGCCCTTGCGGACATAGATCCCGATCGCCGGCTTCTTCACATTGATGTAGAGATCGTATTCTTCCATCGGGTCGATGCTTCCTTGTTTCTCTGGCGGGCCATTCATCGGCCATGGAGCAACCGCCATGCCAGTTTGGGCGCATCGGGATATCAAGAGCTTATGCCAACCTGACGTACCCGATCTGACAAACTGTCCCATCCGGCAAGGACAAATTGTCCAAGCTACGGGCGCAACGGGCTCGCGCAGCGTCGAGCCCGTTGTCGCCTCTGTGAAATCGAAACGCCTTGCCCCAGACAACAGCGGCCGCAGCGGTCCCGCTGCACTATCCCGGCTATCCAAGATCGACAGGACGTCCTGACGGCTCTTCTTCCAGTGTCACCGCAATGTCTGCGTTGGCGGACAAGCGCACCTTGTTGCCCTCGACGCCGGCGACGAATCCCAGCTCGATATAGTGCTGGTGACCTTTGTGCTGCCCGAAACTGTCGCTCTTCTTGAGCCTGATACGATCACCTTCGACCTGATCGACCGTGCCGACATGCACACCGTCAGCGCCGATTACTTCCATACCGCCGTTGATCTTGTTCATGGCCGTACCTTTCTCCTTGGAATCCATTGCAGCACGTCACAAAAGCCATGATCCACATCGACTGCGTGACCGCGGACCACTCGCACCAATCACTTGACCGGGCGGCCCGACTTTTCTTCCTCAAAGAGTTCGACGATATCGGCGTCAGAGCAGAGCCGCACCTTGTGATCCGTGACGCTGTCGACGAAATCCATGCCGATATAATGGTGATGTCGTCTGTGCCGGCCGCCGCCAGTTTCGCTTTTCTTCAGCCTGATGCGGTCGCCCTCGATGCTATCGACGACACCGATCTGCACGCTGTCGAACCCGACGACCTCCATGCCTTCCTTGATCTGATGCTTCTTCATGAATTGAACCTGCTCGTTCCATGTCTTTCCGAAACCTAACGCTCAGATCGCTTCGTCCTCATCCGGAGGCTTCACTGTCTTCCCGTTGAACGTCAGACCGTCTTTCCCCGAGGAGATCTGAACGGTCGAGCCGTCGCGGACGTCGCCCGCGAGCAGCATTTCGGCCAAGGGATCCTGTACATATCGCTGGATGACCCGCTTTAATGGCCTGGCGCCGTAGGCCGGATCCCAGCCCTTCTCGGCCAGCCAGGCCTGGGCCTTGGCGTCGAGCGATAGCGCAATTTTGCGATCGTCGAGGAGTTTGCGGAGACGCGCAAACTGAATGTCGACGATTCGGCCCATGTCGTTCTTCTGCAGCCGCTGGAACAGGATGATCGCGTCAACGCGGTTGAGGAATTCCGGCCGGAAATGTGCGCGGACCATCTCCATGACCTTGTCGCGAACGGCACTCGTCTTCTCGCCTTCCCCCTGATTGACGAGGTATTCCGCCCCGAGGTTTGAGGTCATGATGATAAGCGTGTTGCGGAAATCCACTGTCCGCCCTTGGCCGTCGGTCAGGCGTCCGTCGTCCAGCACCTGCAGCAGCACGTTGAACACATCCGGATGCGCCTTCTCGATCTCGTCGAACAAGACGACCTGATAGGGTCGTCGCCGTACGGCTTCCGTGAGCACGCCACCCTCGTCATAACCGACATAGCCCGGAGGCGCACCGATGAGCCGTGCGACCGAGTGCTTCTCCATGAACTCCGACATGTCGATGCGAAGGATGGCGTGCTCATCGTCGAACAGGAATTCCGCAAGGGCCTTGGCCAGTTCCGTCTTGCCGACGCCAGTCGGGCCAAGGAACATGAACGAGCCCATCGGCCGGTTCGGGTCCTGCAATCCCGCGCGGGCCCGTCGCACGGCCGTTGACACGGCACGAACCGCTTGTGTCTGTCCGACAACGCGTTTGGCGATCATTTCCTCCATCTGGAGGAGTTTCTCCCGCTCGCCCTCGAGCATCTTGTCGACGGGAACGCCGGTCCAGCGCGAAACTACCTGGGCGATATTGTCGGCCGTGACCGTCTCGCTGATCGAACTGCTCTCGCTGGCCTCGACGGCAGCCAGTTTTTTCTCCAGTTCGGGAATCGTGCTGTAAGACAGCTCGCCTGCCCGCTGGTATTCACCTTTTCGCTGCGCGTTCGCCAGTTCCGTACGAAGCTGCTCGAGTTGCGCTTTCATCTTCTGGGCGTCCGAGAGCTTGCTCTTTTCGGCTTGCCATTTCGTCGTCATGTCGGCGGAGCGCTTCTCGAGATCGACCAGATCCCCGTCGAGCGTCTTCAGACGGCTCTTCGACCCGGCATCGCTTTCCTTCTTGAGTGCCTCCTGCTCGATCCTGAGACGCACGATTTCGCGGTCGAGCGAATCCAGTTCCTCCGGCTTGGAGTCGACCTGCATCTTGAGCCGTGCGGCAGCTTCGTCGACGAGATCGATGGCCTTGTCGGGAAGGAAGCGGTCGGTGATGTAGCGGTTGGATAACGTTGCGGCGGCGACCAGCGCGGCGTCCGAAATCCGCACGCCATGATGCTGCTCGTACTTGTCCTTGAGGCCGCGCAGGATCGAGATCGTGTCCTCCACCGTGGGCTGCGACACGAAGACCGGCTGGAAGCGGCGAGCAAGTGCGGCATCTTTCTCGACATGCTTGCGGTATTCGTCGAGCGTAGTCGCACCCACACAGTGCAACTCGCCGCGAGCCAGCGCGGGTTTGAGGAGATTGGAAGCATCCATCGCGCCATCGGTCTTGGCCGCACCAATAAGTGTATGCATCTCATCGATGAAGAGGATGATTCCGCCGTCCGCCGACGTCACCTCGGAAAGCACCGCCTTCAGTCGTTCCTCGAACTCGCCGCGATACTTGGCACCGGCAATCAGCGCGCCCATGTCGAGCGCGAGCAGCTTTTTGTCTTGCAGACTCTCGGGAACATCGCCGTTGACGATCCGCAGAGCGAGGCCTTCGACGATGGCGGTCTTGCCGACGCCCGGTTCGCCGATCAGGACCGGATTGTTCTTGGTCCGGCGTGAGAGAACCTGGATTGTACGACGGATCTCCTCGTCGCGACCGATCACCGGGTCGAGTTTGCCTTCGCGCGCAGCCTGCGTCAGATCGCGGGCGTACTTCTTCAGTGCGTCATATGCATTCTCGGCTGACGCGCTGTCTGCGGTGCGGCCCTTCCGGAGCAAATCGATCGCGGTGCCAAGAACCTGGGCATTGACGCCGCCTTGCGCCAGGATCTTCGCCGCTTCGCTGCTCTTGTCCGTGGACAAGGCCTGCAGCAGGCGTTCGACGGTGACGAAACTGTCGCCCGCCTTTTCCGCTAGCTCCTCCGCAGCGGTGAACAGGCGCGCGGTGTCGGGCGCCATATAAACTTGTCCCGCACCCGAACCGGACACCTTCGGCAGTTTTGCCAAAGCCGCTTCCGTCGCGTGCAGGATCGCCCGCGAGTTTCCACCCGCCCGATCAATCAGACCGGCGGCCAAGCCTTCGTTGTCGTCGAGCAACACCTTGAGCACATGGAGAGGCGTGAACTGTTGGTTACCCTCCCGTGTTGCCAGAGACTGCGCCGACTGGATAAAGCCCCTCGCGCGGTCGGTATATTTTTCGGAATTCATGGAGCCCCTTTCAAACGCGCGGTCTGTCGTCAATGGTCAGGAACGGAATTACGATCCGGCAGGCGTCGGCGCAGCGTGTTGCGCGCCTGGAAGCTTCTGCCTGATCCCTTCGGCTTTGCCCTCGATGGGATGGACGATGAGGTCGAACATGGCTATTGCCCCTGGTTGATGATCAATTTCGGCTCTAGACGACTGCAGTATGAAGCGCCCCGGTCTCAGCGCGGCGTGGCGCGGGTGGCCGCGGATCGCGCGACCTTTTCGTCAAGGCGTTTTCGCAGTTTGGCGAGCTCAACGACCATCCGCTCGTGAGTCCCCTTGCCAATTTCCTCGATTTCATCGGAGGCGCGGACGGAAAATGCGATCCGGCGGCCGTCGACCGCTGTGACTTCGGCCATGGCGGTAACCGTCTGTCCAACCACAGTCGCAGCAAGATGCTGCACGTTGACCATGGTGCCGACCACGCTCTCGCCCGGCTCGAGATAATCACGAACGGCATTGAGGGCAGCATCCTCCATCGCCATGATCATGACCGGTGTCGCCAACACCGGCGGCAGGATGCTGTCCTTGAACCGGCTGGCCAGATGTTCGGGCTTCACGACGAGCGTGAAGCGTCCGGTTGTGCCAGTCGATATGCGCTTCATCGGTCACGCTGCCCTCTTGAAGAGATCCTCGACATACTCCCAGTTCACGAGGTGCTCGAGAAACGCCCGAATGTAATCGGCCCTTCGATTGCGGTAATCGATATAGTAGGAGTGTTCCCAAACGTCACAGCCCAGTATGGGCTTTGCACCATAGACGAGCGGATTCTCGCCGTTGGGCGTTCTCATAACAATTGTCTTGCCGTTCTGCACTGCAAGCCAACACCAGCCAGAGCCAAACTGCCCGACGCCGGCGGCGACGAACTCCTCTTTCATCTTCTCGATCGAACCGAAGTCCGCCTTGATTTGCCGTTCCAGGATTCCCGGCGGCGCGCTTCCGGCGTGCGGCTTCATCCATTTCCAGAAGTAGGTATGGTTCAGGTCCTGGCTCGCATTGTTGAATACAGGAACGTTGCTTCCAAAGGAGCCGATGACGACGTCCTCCAGGCTCATTCCCTCCCATTCGGTGCCTTTGATAAGGGCATTGAGCGCATTGACATACGCGGCGTGGTGCTTGTCGTGGTGATATTCCAGCGTTTCCCTGGACATGTAGGGAGCGAGCGCGTCATGCGCGTAGGGCAGATCAGGAAGCGTGAAGGACATGGACATCTCCTCTGGAGAGAACATTCGCGACGGCGCACCGCCTGGTGCTTGCGACAAACGCGCGTCGCCGTGGATCTCGTGGTTCAGATGTCACCGGCTGTTTTCTCTTCGACCTCGGTTCTTCCGAGCAGAATGCAGTCATGCAACGGATGAAACGCCATGGGGTCCTCTCTCGGGGGTTAACGGCGGTGCCAAAGTGCGATCCTTGCCGATATCGGGCCGGAGGCCGGCAGTACGTGACGGATAGTCGTTGCCGCTGCGGCCCCCAATCCTGAGCAACTCATGTGCCACATCGGAAGCTCTACGATATCAATCAGTTGCGTCGTAGGAGGGAAGTGCTATCGGACAACTTGTCGAAAGCAAAACGGACAAAATGTCCTGCGTGTCGCTTTGGGGCACTACTCACCAAACTGAGGGTGAAAGATTGCCTGTCAAAACTACCGTCCGATATGGATCGAAATCGATGAGGGCGATCGGCGATAACCCTCGAGAACGTCTGGCCTTCCAAGAACCGGCACGCTCAGATGAGGCTGCGTCGATCATTCACCTACGTCAGCCATGGCCGGCTATTTCGCTAGATTGGGTAAGGGACGCAAAGTCCCGGTATGAGCTCTTTAAGCGAGCTCTGGAAGTGTTTCGGAACAACACATCGAGACGACGGCGCGACTAGTCGGCCTCATCGAGTGGCGGCCGGGCTGCACGAAATCCGTGCGCGTCCGCAAAACGTAGCGCCTCGACGATCATCGTCTTCACGACCTTGGGCTCATCATCGTGATTGAGCTCGTACTCCAACAGCATTGAGGCAAACGCCTCCTCGTCAACCTTTTCCAGCGCATCAGCCAGTTCAATCAGCGTCATCACGCATCTCCTCGTTCGCGTTCTCGCCCTGCCGCTGGTACAGCGGGGCGCCCAGCTCGCCTAGTTCCCCTGACCATACATGATCGCGAGGGCGGTAAGGGCAAGCAGGATGTACTCGCCATTGTAGTCGGCGTCATCGTCGGTCGAGAGATCGAATTGCTTCCACACGCCGTCCAGCTTTCCAGCGTCATGCTCAGCAACGACTTTGACGGCGACCTCGCGGATGGCATCGAACTGCGAAAAGTCGAAGTGCAGCCCCTGATCGTCCATGAACAGCCCGTGGCTTTGCAAAAAGGCCGCCATCGGCATCGTCGTCTCACTGATATAAAAGAGCAGGTCGTCCGCTTCCAACGGCCGATCCTGTGCCTGCGGCATGAGACCGACCTGATTGATGAGCAGATGCGCTTTGACCTGCATATCCTTCGATAGCTGCTGGTTGGACACAACGGTCATTTCTGGAGCTCCTCGCTCTTCACACCCGGCTGGGAGGTGTCACCAACGGCCGGAAAACATCGGCCTGCCTGGCATCATTTGATGCGGCGTCCCTGGAAGTAGCCCTCGTTGGTGGTGTTCTCGCGGATGTTTGCTGTATCACCCTGTTCCGCGTAGTTGTCTTCGCGCTTCTTCGACGACGTATCTTTCTTGACTTCGGGGTCACCGCCGGTGCCCTTCGGGCTGCGGTTGGCCGGCGGAACAGGGGGCATCTTCCCATGATGACGTGGCATCGCTGCGTCTCCTTGACCTCAGACTCATTGTTGCACGCGGTTGAAAGCTCCTGCCGCCCTTGGCGATTCCAGCAACAGCCATGCCAAGCGAGGCTTCACGCGATATCAATCGCTTGATGACCGCGGCCAGGGGCCGATGGACAATTTGTCTTTGCAGCGGGACGAAATGTCACCGGCTCTTCGGTCGCCATCAGTCCTCCGCAGGGAGCCAGACCGTAAATGTCGTACCCTTGCCGGGTTCGCTCTCAACAGAAATCTTGCCACCCTGGCGGGTTACAAGCATCTGGCTGATGGACAGCCCCAAGCCGGTTCCCTCCCGCCTCTTGGTGGTGAAGAATGGATCGAAGATCCGCTGCATCACGTCCGGCGTCATACCGCCGCCGGTGTCCGTCACATCGATCATGACGCCACGGCGCCTGCCCTCATCCCGATCAAAGGTTCGAATCGTCAAACGCCCGCCTCCGGACGTCGCGTGAATTGCGTTGACGAGGAGATTGACCAGCACCTGCTGCAATTCAGTGCGATTCATTGAGACCAGGCGTGAGGCGTGATATTCCGTTTCGACGCTGATCGTTGTCTTGTTCAGCAGATGCTGGACGAGTGGCAACGTGTCGGTGACGACGACGGCTGGATCATATTGATCGGTAAAGCCGGCATACTCCTGCGGCTTGGCGAATTGCAGAAGCCTCGTCACAATTTCACTGACGCGATGCATCTGCTCGTCGATGAGCCGAAACTCCGTTTTTGCTTCGTCGGCCTTCGCGCCCATCATATCCCTGATGATCTCCAGGTTGCCCTGCATCACCGCGATGGGATTGTTGATCTCATGGGCTACACCAGCGGTGATTTCGCCAATTGCAGCGAGCTTTTCGGACATGATCAACTGCCTGGTTGTTGCTTCGAGCTGCTGGTTCGCATGCAGGAGCTTGTTTGTGCGCTCCTCGACGCGCTGGTTGAGCTCCTGGTTCCATTGCCGCAGCTGGGCGTCGCGCTCGTGGATCTGATCGAGCAGTCGATCCAGATGAACCGCAACCTGCTCGATCTCGTCGCGCCCATCGACGGGTCCCGTTCGTGCGCCTAGTTCGCCGCTTTCCACTTTCGAAATCGTCGTCGTCATCCGCTCAAGAGGCCGGAAGATACTTGCCGCCCACGTCAAGAATAGCGGAACAGTCAGTGCAACCGCGACGACAAATGCCAGCGCGATTTCCAGAACCGTACCGCGCTTCGCTGCGGTGAACGGTTGCCGAAGATAGCCGGCGTAGAGCATTCCGACGCGACGATTATAGCTGTCACGGATCGGCTCATAGGCAGAGATGTACCAGTCGTTGACGACGAATGCGCCATCGAGCCAGGTCTGGCCACGATCGAGAACCGCATCTCGAACTTCCGCAGAGACGCGCGTGCCAATTGCACGCTCCCCCTCGAACATCCTCACATTGGTACTGATACGCACATCATCGAGGAAGAGCGTCACGGTCCCGCGACTGCCTTCCGGCAAACCCGCCCCGAAGTAGATCAGATCATTGATCGTGTCGACAAAGGCGAGGTTCTGATTGAGCAGCATTCCACCGACCAACGCGGCCTTTCGTCCGTTTGGCAGCGAAACCGGCGTCGCCGATTGCAATACCAGCCCCCGGCTCTCCTGCGTCCGCGTGGTCGGCGCGCTTCCGGGTGTCGCGACGATGTCGATCTGAGCGCGCTTCGCAAGATCGGCGGAGATCGCCGCGAGCTCCATGGATTGAAACACATCAATCGCGGTTCGTGCCCGTCCCTCAAGCGCCGAGCTGATGACGGGCCAATTCCATCGTGGCGCGGCCGCCATCTGATATTCACTCGCGATCACCGCGCCATCGTCAGCGATAATGTAGAGAAAATCGAAGCCGCGAGCCTGCGCGATGTCCTTGAGATAATCGCTCAGGGCACCACGCTCATAGCCCGGGGTTTGCACAATCGACTGAAAGAGCGCGGAATTCACCGACGATACCAGATAGTCCTCCGTGTTCTCGAAAATTCGTCCGAGATATTGCCTGGCGATCGTCAGGTCGTCATGGACCTTGGACGTCAATACCGCGTCGAACCTCACGTTCCAGCGATAAATGCTGATCGCAAGAAGCAACGGAAGAATGACGAGCATCGGCAAGAGTGCCATCGCCAGCAGGCGATACCGCACGGAGGCCCTGGGAGAAAAACTAGTTATCAGAGTTGCCAACTTGCGCATTTGCGATCGATCGTTTTGCGCGAGATGCCGAGACGGCGTGCCGCTTCCTCGCGGTCGCCTCTCGACTCGCGAAGCACAAAAAGGATATGTCGCCGCTCCACATCGGCGAGTGTGACATCGCTGGTCGATCTTTCGGCTCGTGACTTGAGATAGTCCTCCCGGAATTCACCGAGGATCACCGTCCGCTCAATCAGATTGCGCAGCTCCCGTATGTTGCCTGGCCAATCGTACTGCAAAAGGAAGGTACGCATTCCGGCGTCGATTGGAACGCGCGGCATGCCGAGCTGCTCGGAAATCTCCCGCATAAAGATCTCGGCGAGCTCGAGCACATCCTGATCGCGCTCCCGAAGGGACGGAAGATCGATCTGCATGACGTTGATACGAAAATAGAGATCCGCACGAAAAGTGCCGGCTGCAACCCGCTTCTGCAGATCGGCGTTGGTCGCGAAGACATACCGGGCGTCGATCGGCACCTCTCGCTCCGAGCCGACGGGACGCACCCGACGATCCTCAAGCACACGCAACAGCTTGCTTTGCAGATGGTAGGGGAGCTCGCCAATCTCGTCCAGAAAAAGAGTGCCGCCTTGCGCGAACATAAAAAGACCCTCTCGGGTCTTCCCTGCGCCAGTGAAAGCCCCCCTCACATGGCCGAAGAGTTCGCTTTCGATCATTTCTGAAGGGATCGCGCCGCAGTTGACCGGCACGAACAGCTTGTCCGCTCGGTTGGACAGCGAATGGAGCGATCGAGCGGCAACCTCCTTGCCTGTTCCGGACTCGCCAGTAAACAGAACCGGCGTCGGCAACGGCGCCACCCGGGCGATAGTCTCCCGTGCCTTTTGAATTGCTGCAGATGCCCCGAGGAGCTTGTTTCGCAGATACAGCTGCTGCGAGGACGACTTCAGCTCATGGCGCAGTACGAAATTCTCCCGCTGCAGTCTCGCCCGGTCAAGGCAACGCGCAACCGCATTCAGCAATTGATTGGATCGAAATGGCTTGATCACAAAATCGATGACGCCGATGCGCAGTGCGCCAATTGCTGTATCCAGATCAGCATAGGCGGTCATAAGGATGACATCGGTGAAGAACCCGATCGCTCGCTGCTCCGCAAGCCAGTCCAGGCCACTCTTTCCAGGCATGACATTGTCAAGGATGACGACGTCGAAATGCTGCCCATCGAGTTTCCGCGACGCATCCCTGGCGTCCGCGGACTCCTCGATCAGCCTGCAGCGAGGTCGCAGGAGCTTGACGAGGAAATTGCGTATGCCGGGTTCATCGTCAACGACAAGAACCGAGGCTTGCGCAAGCCAAGGTCCGAATTCCGGGTCGACCACCGGTTCGGCAACGTCACGCGGGGTTTCCTCAGACATTCATATCTCTCCCGACACCGCTCTTGACGACCACCATCTCAACGCAGGACGATGGCCTTCTCCAGCGCAATGAAAAAGCGAAGGCAAAACAGTATGCCTACCACAGGCCACGCCAGGCCATAAGCCATTCCGCTCCTCGGCTGGATCGCGAACATCGCAGGAGCCCAAGCCAGCGCTTGAAGCCGTTGTCGGCGACCGTCAATTCGCCGATAGAGAAAACGCCCTGACGTTGGCATAGTGTTCCCACCCATCTCTGGGGTTGTTCTCCAAGGCGACGGCGCGCTCGCGTTAACGCTCACGCGCGGGCTACTTTTCTTCGGTCGGTGTCGAGATGAACGAGGACTTCCCGAAGTGCGGATCGATCGACGCTTTCTTGTCGTCACCAAGGAAGACGGGCGCCAGATCCTCATCGACCATGATCTTCGCTGCCTGCGGCGTTTGCGGGTCCCCGTCAACGTCAAGGCGCGTCGCCGCCTCAAGGAGCAAGGCCCACACGTCATCGGACGACAAGACGTTCTTCACGAGGAGCGTGCGGACCAGGGCCTCAAGCACCAAGCCAACAATCGGTCCGTTGCCGAGCGTGCGTTCCATCGAATAGCTGCTCCCTAATGCCTGTCCCCCGATCGACCGTGGTCACCCGTTCTGTCAAACCGTTCGTGAATCGTCGTCAAGTGCGGTGCGCATCAGCGTGAAAGCCTGTCGAACACCATGCAGCTGATCGATGAGATGGAGGATGACGTGGATCCCCTCATCATTGACACCTAGATCGCTCTTGAGATCGCGGATCAGGTGCGCGCGGGCGACGTCCGCGTCAGAGAATTGCGCGCCTGAAGCCGCCTCGGTTGGAATCAGCCATCGTTGCTCCAGCCAGAACTCGAGTGTCTGCACCCGCAGTCCCGACGAGATCAGAAATTCCTGTTTGTTGAGGGTCATCACAAGGTGCCTTCGCGCGGATCGAACTCTCTCCCCTTGGCCCAGTTCTCGACGAACGCTTCCAATTCCGGATCCGGCGATTTCGGCAGGACGATCGTCAGCTTCACCAATTCGTCTCCGGCACTTCCCCCTCGGCGCGGGGCGCCCTTTCCTCTGAGGCGCAGTGTCGTGCCTGTGTTCGATCCCTTCGGCACCGCCATCGTAACATCACCGGTCGGCGTCGGCACCCGGATTTGACCGCCCAGAACCGCCTCGGTCAACGAGATCGGCACTTCGAGCAGAATGTTGTCGCCGTCCCGCATGAAGCGCCGATCCGGCATGACCTCGACTTCGATGAGGGCATCGCCTGGTCCGCCTTTGCCGGCACCGGGAGCTCCCTTGCCCTTCAAGCGCAAAACCTGCCCATCTACCAGGCCCGGGGGAATTTTCACTTCCAGCGTCCCGCCATCCGGCAGTGTGATTCGCTTGGTTGCACCGCTGATCGATTCGACGAACTCGATAGGCAGGCGATAATGGAGATCTTCACCGCGCCGGTTTGCGCGTGCGCGCTGCCCGCGCCTTAGCAGCTCGGCAAGCGCATCGTCCGAATCCATGAAGTCGGCAAAGCCGGCCCCGCTCGTGTAAGCATGCGGGTCTCCAGCATCGGCGTAGTCGCGATAGAAGTGATGCTGCGGCCGCTCAGCTCCCGTCGCGTCGATCTCACCATTATCGAAGCGCTTGCGCTTGTCGGCATCGCTAAGCAGGTCATAGGCGCCGGCCGCCTCTTTGAACTTTTCCTCCGCAGCCTTGTCGCCGGGGTTGAGGTCAGGATGCAGCTTCTTCGCAAGCTTGCGATAGGCCTTTTGTATCTCGGCAGCCGAAGCTGAGGAGGACACTCCCAACACATCGTACGGGTTCTTAGCCAATTGCCGCTCCCGACTTGAAGATGGCAGAGATCGGCCTTTCCCGTAGCGGGGAACGGCCGCGAGCCGGGTCCCGATTATTCAACATGACCGGGATCCACGTATTTGGGGTAATTCTTCAGTTGCTGAGGCGTCATTCGTGCGGGATCCGGTGCTCCAGGAACACCGCGCGGACCTAGCTGCGCCCGCACGATGTCGTCTTCCGTTAAACGCGGCTTGCCGTCGTCGAGTTGTCCATTGCCTCCGAGACTCGTTGTCATCGCCTTCCAGCCTCTGCACGCCTTTCTTCAACGATGTTCCAGGCACCGCTTGCCTGACAAGAATCGTCCGCGTCACGCCTAGCGTTGCTCGGGACGCCGCTCCTCGGGTCTTTCACCGGAACGCTGCTGCTCCGGGGGCCCGCGGCGCGGAGTAGCTCCCATTTCCTCCCTCTGCGGTTCTGTTCTCGCAGCGGGCGCGGCAGGTCTGGCTTCGATTTCCGGCCGCGCCGCCGGACGAGCCATGGGTTCGGGGCGAGGCTCCGGCGTCGGTGTGGACTCTGGCCGTGCTTCCGGCACGCGGATGTCCTCACGCTTTCGTTCTTCCGGAGGAAGAGGTCCTGGGGCCGCCTCGGGCCGCGGCGTTCGTTCACGTTCAAGTTCGCGAGGTGCGGCTTTTCCGGCTTCATCCGCTGGCGACTTTCGCGCCGGCGCGGGCCCCTCCGCTGGACGTCGAGCGTCTTCGAGCCGCTGCCGCGAGGGGTCCTGGGGACGCGCGCCCTTCAGCTCTTCGGGTCGATGTTTTTCCGTATTCGACGGCATGACCTCGGCGGGCGCGCGTGGTCGAACAATGTCCCGCCCGTTCAGGATCGATGGGCGTGGCGTAGCCATCACGGGCGGTGCGCCAGCGTTTGCTCTGTTAAACAGACGGGTGTCGTGGCTCGCGACCTCGACGTGTTTGCGTTGCAACGGCGTGGGTGCGAAATGTTGTTCCTTGGCGACGGCTCTGTCCGCAGCGGTCGGACGAGCCTCGACGCCGCCTCGTCCGCCATTGAAGCTGACGTTGTTCACCGTCTCATTGACGACGACGGTTTTCTGATAGACGTTTCTAATCGTCACACTCCGCACGTTGTTGACCGTGCTGTTGTAGAAGAATTGGCCGCGATCCCAGCGACCGCCTTCGTAGCCAATGCCCGAATAGCCGAAGCCATAGTTGACGCCGCCATAAAAGCCGACGCGCTCACCCCAATAGCCCGGGTGGAAAATGTAGGCTCCCGCAACCCCCCCCCAGTAGCCCGGGGTCCATAACAGGCCCGGTCGCGGTGGTTGCACCCAGGTTCCCGGCACCCAATAGTAGTCACCGGCATCCTCATCCCACGACCAATATCCCGGAGACCAGAGATAGCCCGGCGCAGGCACAGGGGGCTGTTCGTATCGAGGCAACGGCGGCGGCGGCGTTTCCACCGCCGTGACTTGAGAGCAGGCTGCTTCCTGGGACAACGCGGCCGCCGGCATTACGCATGCGCTTCCAAGCAGCAATACGGCGAGAACTACGGGAGATGTCGTCGTCAACAGTCGCTTCAACATATGAGAACCTTCGCGAGAAAGCGTTGCTATTCGCGTGATGCACGACACCGTTCGCGGCGGCGAACGGTGTCAATTTCGGTACCCCTAGCGACCCGGCTGCAGCGTCATGCTCTCCAATCCTGCTGCGACGATCAGGCCGGTTTCCGCCTGCACGCTCAGGGGTTGCAGCGCGATGCTGTTGTTCGAACCGCCCAGCAGCACATTGCCGCCCACACCGACGATTGCCGCAGCCATCGCGTCGACGCCGACATAAGTCCCGGCGATATCGCCGCGGCCAGGCTGGGCAACGGGCGCGAACACCGACCAGGCAAGCGCCGTGCTCTCGGTAATACCGATGTCGAGGCCGACCTTCTGAATCGTCGCGATGTAATAATCTTCCGGCAGTCCGTTGATCCGCAAGACACACGCCAGATTGGTGACGGCGCCTACGATAAAGCCGATGCTCGGGCCGCCCTTGCACTCAAGCACGCCGACTTGCACCTTTTGCACGGGCTGCTGGGCTTGCGCGGTTGATATCAAGGCGGCCAGCATTGCTCCTGCAAAGCCAGTGAGGACCGTCGACCGTCGTCGCATAAGAAAGCTCCTACAAGATGAAGGCGGAATGCCTTCAAGACGTCTGCTGAAGTTTGAGAAAAAAGACGCAACCGGGATTGCATTCCAGCACTTGAGAGCTGGCGTTTCGTCCCGACAGCGGCATAAAGCGCGATTGCTCGCCGCGGGCTCGCGCCCGCGCTTGCAGAATCGTGCTATTTCGAATTCTTCTTGTCGTCGTCGATTTCCGTAAATTCGGCGTCGACGACATTGTCGCCGCCTGAACTCGGTGCAGAACCAGGAGCCGCGTGCGAGGAACTCTGCATGGCTTCCGCAAGCTTCATCGAGTGCTGCTGCAAGGCATTCACTTTCGTGTTGATCGTCGTGGCATCGTCGCCCTTCAACGCTTCGCGCAAATCGGACATGGCACTCTCGACTGCGCTGCGATCTGATGCCGCGAGTTTTGAGCCATGCTCGGCAACCGTTTTCTCCGTTGCATGCAGCAGCGCCTCGGCGGCGTTCTTCGCCTCGACTGCTTCCTTTCTCTTCTTATCCTCCGCAGCATGCGCCTCGGCATCCTTGACCATCTTTTCGATGTCGCTCTCGGACAGGCCGCCGGATGCCTGAATCTGAATGTTCTGTTCCTTGCCGGTGCCCTTGTCCTTGGCCGAAACGTTGACGATGCCGTTGGCATCGATATCGAACGTCACCTCGATCTGCGGCACGCCGCGCGGTGCCGGAGCAATGCCGACGAGATCGAACTGGCCAAGGAACTTGTTGTCGGAGGCCATCTCGCGCTCGCCCTGGAAGACGCGGATCGTCACCGCGCTCTGGTTGTCCTCGGCGGTGGAGAAGACCTGGCTCTTCTTCGCCGGAACCGTCGTATTCCGCTCGATCAGCCGGGTGAACACGCCCCCCAGCGTCTCGAGGCCGAGTGAAAGCGGCGTCACGTCGAGCAGCAGCACGTCCTTGACGTCGCCCTGCAGGACGCCGGCCTGGATTGCCGCGCCGACGGCGACGACCTCGTCGGGATTGACGCCCTTGTGCGGCTCCTTGCCGAAGATCTTCTGCACGACTTCCTGGATCTTCGGCATGCGGGTCTGGCCGCCGACGAGCACGACTTCGTCAATGTCTTTGGCCGTGAGCCCGGCGTCCTTCAGGGCGTTGAGGCACGGCTCGATCGTCCGCTGAACGAGGTCCTCGACCAGGGACTCGAATTTGGCACGCGTGATCTTGACCTGAAGATGCTTTGGGCCGGAGGCGTCCGCCGTGATGAACGGCAGGTTGACCTCCGTCTGGGTGACCGTGGAAAGCTCGATCTTCGCCTTTTCGGCCGCTTCCTTGAGGCGCTGAAGGGCGAGCTTGTCGTTGCGCAGATCAATGCCTTGTTGCTTCTGGAACTCGTCGGCGAGGTAGTTGACCAGCCGCATGTCGAAGTCTTCGCCACCCAGGAATGTGTCGCCGTTGGTCGCCTTCACCTCAAACACTCCATCGCCGATATCGAGAACGGAGATATCGAAGGTGCCGCCGCCGAGATCGTAGACGGCGATCTTGGCCTGCTTCTTCTTGTCGAGACCGTAGGCAAGTGCCGCCGCGGTGGGTTCGTTGATAATGCGCAGAACCTCGAGACCGGCGATCTTGCCGGCGTCCTTGGTAGCTTGGCGCTGCGCATCGTTGAAATAGGCGGGAACAGTGATGACGGCCTGCGTGATCTTCTCACCGAGATTGGCCTCGGCTGTTTCCTTCATCTTCTGCAGGATAAAAGCCGATATCTGGGAGGGCGAATACGGCTTGCCCTCAGCCTCGACCCAGGCGTCGCCATTGGACGCCTTGATGATCTTGTAGGGGACGAGCGTCTTGTCCTTCTCGACCGTCGGATCATCGTAGCGGCGGCCGATCAGGCGCTTCACGGCAAAAATGGTGTTGGTCGGGTTGGTCACCGCCTGCCGCCGGGCCGGCTGCCCGACCAGACGTTCGCCATCGGACGTGAACGCCACGACGGAAGGTGTGGTGCGCGCCCCCTCCGCGTTCTCGATGATGCGCGTGTTCTTGCCGTCCATGACCGCGACGCAAGAATTGGTCGTTCCGAGGTCGATTCCGATCACCTTTGCCACGTCGCGCTCCTCTACTTTTTAGTTGATCGACAATGTGCGGTTTGCGTCCCTGCGCCACTACCATTGAGCAACAGATGTGCCACATCACAGCTCGCGTGATTTCAACGACTTACGCCGCGAGATCACGACACGTCGGACATTTTGTCCGGAGCGCCTCGGACAAAGTGTCTATTGGCTTAGGCACGCGTGACGGGCCTCGGTCTGTCCTGCTGCAACCGACGCTATGGAAAGATTGTCGATTATCGCTGGACAGGTTGTTCGTCGATCCACCGAAGCCACGTCGTAAGCTACTGACGTCGTTCAGTCGGCCGGGTGGCACGCATGTTGCGACGGGACTTCCGATAACGTTCACCCGAACGGTCCAGATCGTCGGCTAGCGCGAGCAATGACATGACCAACCAAACCCTGAGCATTTCGGTACGACGCCTTGCGTTCAACGATCGCAATGACGGCGATCTCGTTCGTGCTGTTCCCGTTGAAACGCCCGTCGCAATCGAGGTCTGTGGGATAGGCTATGCCGTGATGATGGCAACGCCGTCCGACCTTCGCGACTACGCGGCGGGATTCGCGTTGGCCGAGGGCCTTGTCAAGCATGTCCAGGACCTCAGCGACATCATCGTCCACGAGACGGAAGGCGGCTGGATCATCCGGCTCACCTTGCCTGCACAAGGCACGGCAATCGCACTGGAGCGCGCTCGCAGGCGCGTTTCGGAGAGCAGCTGCGGGCTGTGCGGATTGGAAAATATCCAGCAGGTGCTGCGCCCGTTGCCGCCGATACGTGGGCGCATCACCACGAGCCGGGAAGCCATCGCTGATGCGCTAAACGCCCTGCAACACCATCAGACGCTCGGCCGATCCACCGGCGGAACACATGCGGCGGCATTCTGCCGCCCCGACGGTTCAATCCTGTGCGTTCGGGAGGACGTCGGTCGACATAATGCGCTCGACAAACTGATCGGCGCGCTGGCGCTGTCCGACATCCCGGCGTCCGGTGGTTTTCTGCTGCTCTCTGCCAGATGCAGCTATGAACTTGTTGAGAAGGCCGTTCGCGCGGGCTGTCCGATGCTCGTCACCATTTCAGCGCCGACGAGCCTTGCGGTCGAACGCGCAGAGCAGGCGGGACTCACGCTCGTCGCACTGGCTCGTCCGGACTCCGCCCTGATCGTTTGCGACGTGCACCGAAACATCTCGTAAGGAAGCCTGTGCACCTCCATGGACAATGCATCTGCCGTCGTGCATGCATCCATCGGAGATCTACTCCGGACGACCGCTGCCCAGCAGGGCGGAATCCCAGCCCGCCGCGGTCGCACCGGCATTGTAGGTCGATTCCAGGAAGGCAAGCAGATCACCGTCAGGATCGCCGGACTGGCGCAGGTCGTCGTAATCGAGGAGAAACTCGCCCAGGCCGGCGTCCCATCGCGCAGCGCTTGGCCCGATCTTCGCACTCTCGATACTTTGTGGCTGCGGATAGGTGAAGGAGTAGAATGCGGGTCTGGGACACGAGGGATCACCCGGCCACCACCCCATCTCTATCAACTCCGCATTCATTGCATTGCGCCGGACAAAACCGGCGTTCGGCGCCGGTGAAGCAGGTTTGCCGTTATAGAACGGCAGACGAATGTCGAACGTCCCCCACATCAGACCGATGGGTTGCGTCTTGCCCGTGAACCTTCCCTGAAAGACCTGCATGACGCGTTGCGTACTGAGAAGAATGCGCCACCAGGCGTTGACCATGTCGCGGTCGTATGGGCGTTGTTGCCTATCCTCGTCGAACGGGATCGGGTTGGACACTTCCTGCGGCAGGAGCGTGATGGCAGCATCTATTCCCGCATGACGTAGCCGGTCGAGGAATGTGTCGACCAGCGCTGCGACCGATGTCGGGCCCAGCGGCAGTTGTCCCGATCCGCCCGAACTCGTGAACCACTGCAACTCGTGCGAGACGAAGTCGGCGCGGACCTCGTAGACGCCGCCAGCGCAAGGGATCGGACCTGTGGTCGGGCCTCTCGCGCCGAGCCACAGCGGAACCCCAGCCCATTGCGCCTGGAAAGGTCCGGCCAGCTTGAGCTTGCCAACCGCCTGCAACACCATGTGGAGAAGATGTCGCGTCTGCTCGAAGGCCTGGCAGGACAGAGCCGGCCAAAGATCGCCAGAAGGAGCATTGGAAGATGACTTGCCGGTATTCATGGCATGTCCTCGCACAGTGTTTGGCGGGGAGAATTCGCGCCTTGGCTTCAAGACAAGATCTGATCATGGCGGGCTCGATCAACCGTTCAACGCTTGGAAAGCCGAAAGCCATCATTCGCCTATTGCAAGCCACGCCAAGGCTTGACGACCCCCGCTTCGAGAGCTTTTCGACGAACTGAAACCGCTGTGTATAGCTGCGCAATCCTGATCACGTTCGATCGATCAAATACCATTTCTTGGTCTAGATCCTGAACTGCACGCTCGAAGCGCTTCTGTCGCCACGCCTCAACGCGACGCAATCGCTGCACAAGAGGTCGGACGTCAGCGATCTCAGACGCGGCCTGTTCGACGTTGCTCGACACTCGACACCTCCCCAGCCTGCATGATCAATGCTAGCGCCATTTTTGGAGACGTCCAGAGCGTACAAGTGGCGATCGCGCCAGACTTGCATCAGACAACTTGTCCGATCGACTTTGACAAAGTGTCTGCGGGCTCACTGATCAACACCTTAAGCCGTTGATATGACTTGCCGCGCGGATGGCACGCGTATTGCTGCCGGTTGATCCGGTCGATGGGCTATGCCGTCGCATGTACGACCAGGATGGTTCACGATGCTGAATGTTGACGTGAACGAGACAGATGACGAACTACAAATCGTTGCAGAGCTGCATAGTCTAACGGCAAACGACATAGACGTGTCCGTTGAGCGTGGTGTACTCACCATCATCGCTGAGCGGCAGGTGAACGACGGCCGTGGTGCCGAACGGACAATCAGAGTCTTGAGCTCGATGCTATTACCCAGTTCGGTCGATGCTCATAAGATAAACGCGTATTTCGACGACGGCGTGATGACCGTGACGTTTCCCAAGCACAGGTAGTCGATCCGAGCCGACACTGCTAAAGCCATCGAGGCCATCGCGCGGCACGCCCGGAGGCGAGCGGGCATTTCAGCTCGCGACGCCGACTTTCGCGGACCTCAACGAACGCGATCCGATCGCGTAACCGGGCTGCACGACCGTCGTGACGGTGCCGCTTGGCACTGACGGATCCTTGACCTGGAACATGGCCTCGTGAAAGTGAGGATCAAACCGGCTTCCGGCCGGATCGAGCCTCTTGACGCCGTGCGCTTCCAGCGATCGCAACAGCTCCTTTTCGGTAAGCTCCACACCCTCGACAAACGTCTTGAAGGGGCCGGCATTGTCGCGCAGCTCCGCAGGAAGACTGGACATCGCACGTTCCAGATTGTCCGCGACATTGACCATATCGCCCGCGAACTTGGTTACGGCGTATTGCCGCATGTCGTTCAACTCACGCTCGGAGCGCCGGCGTACATTTTCGGCATCCGCGAGCGCCCGAAGCAGCCGGTCTTTGAGATCGACATTCTCCGCCACGAGCCGCGCAATGGCCTCATGCACGTCTTCTGCGGCGCTTGGCGGGGTGTCCGCAGCATCTGGCGATCCGGAGGTTGTTTCCCTTGCAGAGCCCTCAGGCATCACCTTCTCTACACCTTGCTTCGCCTGATGAGTCCCTCCTTGAGGGCGGTGTGAGTGAATCTGTCTGCTGTGATGAGGATCGTTGGGCGGGCCGTTATTGGTCATGGCAGCTCTCTTATCTCGCCGTTGATATGACGTTTGAAGGTCGGCCGGACAAGCGGCGTTCTTCGCTCGCCCGAGCCGGCCGTCTACCGCGTACCGCGGAGCTGCAGGCCCAGACCAAGCAGCGTGCAGCCCTGGAAAACCAGGTCGATCGACAACAACAGGCCAAGCAGCCAGAGACTGTTGAGTGGCCAACCTAACAGAAACGCCAATCCTGCGATCGCGGTGAGCAGTCCAGAGGCAAATAGCCAGCCCCAGCCGCGATCTCTCTTTGCTCTAAAGCTGAGCAACAGGCGCATGACGCCGGACGCGATCGTGCAAACGGCCAATATGAGAGTCAAAACAAGTGAAGCGATTGCTGGATCCAGAACGATTGTCGTACCGGCCGCAGCATAGAAAAAGCCTCCCAGGCCCCAAAGAAAGAACCCGCGCCAGTTTTTGACCCTAAACGCATGGACGATCTGAAAGGCGCCCGCGATGATCATCAAGACGCCGATGTAGAAGATCGTTGCGATGGTCGCCAACAGCAGATTGCTGAGAGCTCCGAAGCCCAGCGCAATAAAGAGAATGCCCAGGGCGACGAACCAACCCCACTTCCCTCGCGCTTCGGTCATCAATCCCGTGAACGCCCGCCTCGGTTCCGGCATTCCAATTGTTTGCGCCATGACGAATTGCCCAGAGATTGAGTTGTTGGTGACTCGCTGCACATGGGCCGTGCCCCGCGATGCAGACGACGACATTCTTGCAACTGACGACAACGCAATCGACGTGCCAGACCGCAATCGACGTGATTTCAATCAGTTATGGCAATCGATGTCGCTGAAAGGTCATTTTGTCCGGAATCGTTGGGACAAAATGACCGAAGCGCCGAAAGGCTAATTCGCCGGCACGAGCGTCCACGAAGCAAGAATGTTGCTGGGATTCATGCCACGCCGCCTTTCGGAACGGCTTGCCCACCACCCCCGTCCCGCTCGTCGGATCACTGTTCGACGCCGTATTGTGAGGAAAAAGCTCCATCCCTGTCGGGACGGCCTCCACGTAGAGCGACTGACTTGGAAAGGCGAAATCAGATCCCGCCTTTTTCACGATCGCTTTGATGGCATACGCCAGCTCCTCCTTGATCTTCAGCCAGTCACCCCAGACCGTGGTGCGGGTGAAGCAATAGACTATGAGATCGATCGACAATTCATTGAACTTGTCGACACGTACGAACGCGACGGCTTCAGGAGGATGAACGAAATCTTGACTGCCGAGGATGTACGCCTCGATTGCATCACGGACATCGCGGAGCTGGCCGATCGTCGTGCTGTAATCGAGGCCGATGATCCAGGAAATGCGGCGAAACCTCATCTGCGAGAAGTTGGTGACGGCATTGTCCGCCAAATACGAATTCGGAACGAATACGGGTGCTTGATCGAACCGGCGGACTTTCGTTGTCCGCAGACCAATGGTTTCCACCGTTCCCTCGGCGAGGATCCAATCGCCGTTTCGAAAGCGCTGCTCGCCAATGATGAAGATCCCGGAGATCAGATTCTTGAACAGATTCTGGGCGCCCAGCGCCACCGCGACGCCGACGAGGCCGAAGCTCGCCAGTACAGGCCCGACGTGAATGCCCCAGACCTCCAGGACGGCGGTCGCGCCGAGCGCAACGATGATGGCGCGCCCGACCCTGACCGTCCAGCCGATCATGGCCTGACTGAAGATCGGCGTCCGGCCATCCAGAACCGCGCATAGGGGCCCGATCACCTCGAACAGCGCCCAGAAGATTGTGAATGCGGTCAACGAACGATCAATCTGGAGGAGCCCATCCTTGAGCCTCTGATTGGTCAGCACGCATTCGCCGATAATAAATACGGCCAGGACGATCGGAATAAACTGAATCGGCGGAGCAAGTGCCTCGACGATCGTGCGGTTGAGGCCGACCTTGCTCGACGACCACGAGTGGATACGGGAGACGATAAAGCGGCTGAAAAGCCGCCGGATCAGCACTGCGATCGCGAGAATGACGATCGAAACGATGAAGTGTCCAACGGTTAGGTCCAAGACGCTTCGCTGCCAGAACGAAAGCACGATTGTCCAGAGCGCGGTCAGTTCGCTATTCGGAGCATGTGTCATGCAGGAACGTGGAGACTGCGGTGCTTTCCGCCGGAACCTGCGGCTCCGCGACAAACGAGGTGGTCAAATGACCGGGCTGACCGGAACTGAATTAACGTAACCACATTCTGATCACGCCCGAGACCAAGCCGACCGCCACAACGCTTGCGATCCAGATCGCGGCCATCCACACGAGCCGTTGCCATAGCGGAATCCGCGCCTGCATCAGTGATACCCTGCGGTGCCGGCCTTGCCGCGAAACACCCAGTACGCCCAGCCTGTGTATGCGAGGATGAGCGGAATAATCACGCAGGCGCCCACCAGCATGAACAACTGGCTTTCGACCGGTGCCGCGGCATCCCAGATCGTAATCGCGCGTGGAACAGCGTAAGGATAGATGCTGATTCCGAGCCCGATGAAGCTCAGCAGGAAGAGTGCCAGCGCCATGAGGAACGGCAACCGCTCGAACTCTCGCTTCAGACTCCAGAAGAAGGTTACCGCGCAGATCAGCACCAACAGCGGCACCTGGGCCGTCAACAAGACGCCGGGCATTGCGAACCACCGCCGCCAGTAGTCATAATCGAGAAACGGCGTCACCGCGCTGACGGCCCCCAGCGCCAGAAGCGTACCGGCGCCGAGCCAGAAGGCGGCACGGCGCGCGTGACGTTGGCTCGTCCCCTCCGTCTTCCAGATCAGCCACGTTGCGCCGAGCAGCGCATAGCCGATCACAACCGCGACGCCGGTCAGGATGCTGAATTGGCTTAGCCAGTCGAGCCAGCCGCCGGCATAGGCATCATTGACAACGTGGATACCCTGCAGAATTGCCCCGAGAGTAACACCTTGCGCAAAGGCGGCCACCAGGGAGCCCAACCAGAACGCAATGTCCCATAATGGCCGATGCCCTGGATCGCGCCAGCGGAACTCAAAGGCGACGCCGCGGAAGACGAGCCCAAGCAGCATGGCGATCATCAACGGATAGGTGGCCGGAAGGATGATCGCATAGGCGAGCGGAAACGCCGCCAGCAGACCGCCGCCGCCCATCACCAGCCACGTCTCGTTGCCATCCCAGACCGGCGCGATCGAATTCATGGCCTGGTCGCGCTCGTCGCCGACCGCAAAGCTCGGGAACAGAATTCCGATGCCAAGGTCGAACCCGTCCATGACGACGTAGGCCATCACCGCAAATCCGATAATCGCAGCCCAGAAAATCGTAAGGTCGATGCTGGACATGGCCTCACTCCGCCGCAGTCAGAGGCACGCCGACACTGCCCGCCGGCGTAATGCCTGCGGCGCGCTGCGGCACCTTGGGCGGCTCCTTCTCACCCGGCGCGGGCGGCTTCGCCATCAGGCGCAGGAGATAATAGGTGCCGGCGCCGAACGCTGCGAAATACACCAGCACGAAAGCGACAAGGGAGGCCGCCACAGCCGGCGCAGCCAGCGGCGAATGTGATTCCGCCGTTCGTAACAGTCCATAGACCGTGAAAGGTTGCCGACCGACCTCCGTCGTCACCCATCCAGCGATCACAGCGACAAAGCCGGCCGGTCCGAGAACGACGCACGCGCGATGCAACCAGGCCCAGTCGTAGAGCATTCCCCGGAAGCGCGCGAGCAGGCTCCAGATACCGACAGCGAGCATCGCAAATCCAAGGCCGACCATGATCCGGAACGACCAGAACACAATCGGTACCGGCGGCCATTGATCCCGCGGAAAGTCGCTGAGTCCCGGTAAAGGTGCATCCGGATCGTGTTTGAGGATCAGTGACCCCAGGCGAGGCACTTCGAGCTTATGATGGACCTGCGCTGTCTCGTTGCTGGGGAAGCCGAAGAGAATAAGCGACGCGCCATCGGGGCTGGGTTCGTAGTGCCCTTCCATAGCAAGAACCTTGGCGGGCTGGTGTTCCAGCGTGTTGAGGCCATGGGCATCACCCGCGACAATTTGGATCGGAGTCACGATCGCGGCCATCCACATCGCCATCGAAAACATCTTGCGCGCGCCGGCATTGCTGCGGTCCCACAGCAGATGCCAGGCGCCCACACCGCCAACCACGAACGCCGTCGTCAGATAGGCCGCGATCACGGTGTGAACGAGGCGATACGGAAAACTCGAGGTGAAGATGATCGGCATCCACGATCCGGCGGGCACAAACTGGTCCTTCGCATTTATCGCGAAACCCGCCGGCGTCTGCATCCAGCTGTTCACGGCAATGATCCAGGTCGCCGAGATCAGTGTGCCAAGCGCGACCATGCACGTTGCGAAGAAATGAAGGCCGTTCCCGACCTTACTCATGCCGAACAGCATGACGCCGAGAAAGCCGGCTTCCAGAAAGAAGGCCGTCATCACCTCATACGCCATCAGCGGCCCGATGATCGGCCCTGCTCTCGTGGAGAATACCGACCAATTCGTACCGAACTGATATGAGAGCACCACCCCCGAGACGACGCCCATGCCGAACACAACGGCGAAGATCTTGAGCCAGTAGCGGAACAAGTTGGCATAGACGCCTTGCCCCGTCCTCAGCCACAACGCCTCGAGCACCATCAGATAGCTCGCAAGCCCGATCGAGAAAGATGGAAATATGAAATGGAACGAGACGGTGAACGCAAACTGCGCGCGCGCCAGAATCACCGCATCGAGATTGTCCAGCAATGTCCCCTCCTCGCCTCAGGATGTGCGTCCCGGCACTTCGTCTCCGACATCCGGCCGATCAAGCGGCAACGACCCGTACCGGAATGGACTTGGCTGCGGGCGTCCCGCTGATCTTGTCATAGTAGTCGAGAGGCAGCAGCGGATTGAGCTCGGGGTAATATCCCGCAACCGATCCGCGCGGCATCGGATAGTCCAACACCCTCAGTCCGCTCACGCGCCGCTGTATGCCATCATCGCTGATCGTCTCGAGCGCAATGCTCGAGCCGTCCTCGAGCCCTCGCGCCGCGCGATCCTCAGCGTTCATGAACAGAACCATTCGGTCATTGTAGACACCGCGATAGCGGTCGTTGTTGCTGTAGATCGTCGTATTGAACTGATCGTGCGAGCGAATGGTCGCCAGTCGCAGCATGTCGGGATCCGAAACGGATGCGTTGACTTCCAGCCCCGGCAGAAGCAGAAAGTTCGCCTTGCCATTCGGCGTCGGCCACACCAGTTCGCGCGGCGGCACGTCGAGGTGAAAACCTCTCGGGCTTTCGATGCGCTCGGAGAAGTCGCTGTAGATCTCCGGATAGACCTCCGCGATCTTGTCGCGGATCAAGCCGTAATCCTCGCTATACCTCTTCCAGTCGACCTTGCTGTTCGGCAACGTCGCCTGCGCGATCCGGCAGACAATCTCCACCTCAGGCAGGAGGTGCGGGCTCGCCGGCTGCAACACTCCGCGAGACGCGGTGACGTTCGACATCGAGTCCTCGATTGTCACGAACTGATCACCGGCTGCCGTTCGGATAATCTCCGAGCGCGCGATAACGGGCAGCATCAAGGCGTCACGACCATGAACCAAATGTCCGCGATTCAGCTTGGTGGTGACGGCGACCGTCAGCGCGAGCTTTCGCATCGCCGCGTACGAGCGTTCGGTATCGGGCACCGCGCGAACGAAATTGCCGCCGAGGCCGATGAAGACCTTCGCCGTGCCCGCCTGCATGGCCGCGACGGACTCGATCGTGTGATGACCATGTTCGCGGGGCGGCTCGAACCCAAAGACATCGCGAACACGATCGAGATAGTCCTGGCTCGGCTGTTCGTCGATGCCGACGGTGCGATCTCCCTGCACATTGGAATGACCGCGAATGGGCGAAATTCCGGCGCCCGGTTTGCCGAAATTGCCCTTGAGCAGGAGCAGATTGACCAGCTGCTGCACCAGCCGCGACCCCTCCTGATGCTGCGTGATCCCCATCCCGTAGCAAATGATCGTCGCGCGCGCGCGAATGTAGATTTCGGCGCATCGCCGGATCTGCGATTCCTCAAGCCCGGAGGCCCTCTCCAATTCCGGCCATGTCTGCGCCATCGCGTCGTCCCGGACCGCATCGAGGCCGACGGTATGCTCGCGGATAAACTTCCAGTCGACGATCTTCTCGCCGGATTCCTCGCGTTCGAAAATGACCTTCATGACCCCCTTGAGGAAGGCGAGGTCACCGCCGATGCGGACATGAACGAACTCGCTGGCAATCTTGGTCGAACCGAACGTTGCCATCTGAATGACATCCTGCGGATCGGCGAAGCGCACCAACGCGCGTTCGGGCATCGGATTGACGGCCACGATCGGAACCCCGCGCTTGCTCGCTTCGACCAGATTGCTCATCATCCGCGGCGAATTCGTTCCGGTGTTCTGCCCGATGACGAAAATCGCTTCAGCGTGCTCGAAATCATCGAGGATAACGGTGCCCTTCCCGACACCGATCGAGGGCGGCAAGCCCCGGCTGGTCGGCTCGTGGCACATGTTCGAGCAGTCGGGGAAATTGTTGGTTCCGAACTCCCGGACAAATATCGAGTAGAGAAACGCCGCTTCGTTGGGTGTGCGGCCGGATGTATAGAATTCGGCCTGGTGCGGACTTTCAAGAGCCCGCAAATGCTTGCCGATCAGGGCGAACGCGTCGTCCCAGCTGCAAGGCACGTAGCGATCCGACGATGAATCATAGCGCATCGGCTCCGTCAAACGTCCTTGCATCTCGAGCCAGTAGTCCGACCGCTCCATGAGTTCGGACACGGTGTGCCGTTCAAAGAGCTCTCGTGTGACTCGAAACTTCGTTGCCTCAAACGCCAACGCCTTGGCGCCGTTCTCGCAGAAATCCAGCGTTTTCTTGCATTCCGCGTCGGGAAACGCGCAACTCGAGCACTTGAATCCGCCGGGCTGGTTCATCGATAGAAGCGCGCGCGATCCCTTCGTCACCACACTCTGCTCGAGAAGAATCTTTGCAGTCGCTGCGGCGGCGCCCCAACCGCCGGCGGGATGATGATACGTCTTGAAGCGCGGCTTACCGTCCAACATAAATCAACTCCGCAATTGCCAGATCTTCAGTAGGGTCTTCAGCTGAGTGACCTGAATAAGATCACCCGCAGCACGCTGGGCCGCGCTTCCGGCTCGCTTTATCGATCCTGATCGAGGTTGGCGACGATCACCGTGTCGATCAGGCCTTCGTGGTGCCGGATGAAGTCGTCTCGCGTCATGCCGGAAGCACGCCACGCATCCTGAAGGCCCGCGTCTCTGAAGCCACTCGTTTCGCGTTTGATGATCGATCTTGTGACGTCGCGCGTCCTGCGATCCGTGTGACGCCTTGTCGTGGTCCTTCGACATTGTATCTCCTCATGTATCCTGTCGTAGCTTGGCACACTCGCCGAGGCGCAGATCTCCGCAGTCCAAGAGAGTCTTGAAGCCGCACTCCGCCGATCAGCGCTGCGCAGCGACCTGTTGTGATGGCGTTCAGCGTCCAATTGCGCGCGAGCTCTACGAACAATCGGCATCGATACTGCTTCGCAGCAGCCGTGGATCCGCCGGGGTCAATCAATCGGGATCAATCCCAATTTGCTTCCTTGGCCCACTTGTCGACCTCTTTGCGGACCTGGTTTTTGTCAATGCCGTAGAGATCTTGCAGCTTGCCCTCCAACCGCTCTCTGTCACCGTTGATGACATCAATGTCGTTGTCGGTCAGCTTCCCCCATGTTGCCTTGAGCGCACCCTTTGCAGCCTTCCAGTTTCCTTCGATGCGATCCCAGTTCATTTTCATCTCCTTCTTTTGCCCAACCGTGAAACGTGCATCGAGGAAAGGTTAGCAACAGGCGTGCCAGTCTGAGCGCATCGTCATATCAATGAGTTAGGCGGTCTTGGCTACCGGCAATGGACAATTTGTCACGACAGATTTGGCCAAGTTGTCCGCCGAGAACTGCCGCGCCGGCGCGGCGCCGATGCCAACCAGCTTGAACGCGTTACTATTGGGCGTGGGATGGGTTCAGCGCCGACAGACATTTGCCTGACGCAATGAACGACGTGAGCCACGTGATGACAAATGACTTCAACGCCGCTTTCGTGTAACCTCACGTGAGTTGAAACTCGTTGATTGTTCGCGCCAATGAGGAAATCGAGATGAAGCGCGCCTTGAGAGATCGGCGACCAATCCATCATTCTCCCATTTTCTGGATCGGTATCGCTTTATGTCTGGCAGCCATAGCCATCTACGTCTGGTCCAATGATCTTTCCTGGCGACCCGCCGCCACGCCACACTGAATCGTTGGAGTGATTAGAGCGCACTTCGCCCTTTCCGGCGGGAGCGTTACTTTCGGCACCTTCCGTGCCGTTGAGCATTGAATGACATTCGGTACGCCAGCGCGGAGTAAGCGCGGCCCCGGCCACCCTTAGACTACCCGGGGCTGGGGTCGCGCCCTCCACGCGAGGCATGTCGCGTCCGTCTGCGCGACAAGCCCTGACGCCACCGCGCCGTCAGCATGCGCTATGCCACTTGTTCAGCATTACATCAGCACATTCTGAACAGGCTCCATGGGAGCGGGCAAATCGCGCTCACCGAGCAGAGCGAGCATCTCGCGCTCGAGAGCTCGTCTCATTGCGTCAAGCGGGAGCGCATTCGGCTCCAACCCGAAGGGTGCCTCAAGCTGATGGCCAAGCGCGTCGAGACCGAAGAAGGTGTAGGCGACGAGCAGGACGGGCAGCAGCGTCCACCAATCGAGCGATCCGGCAAGCGCGAACGGCAACGTCACGCAGAAGATCAGCGCGGTTCGATGCAGCAGCAGCGAATAGGCGAATGGCACCGGGGTGGACGCGATGCGCTCGCAACCGCCCTGGACGTCGGAAAGCGCGGTGAGTTGCCGTTCCAGAACGGCGTAGTGGATCGGCTCGATCCGATCTCGCTTCATCAGCATTAAACAATGCAGCCCGATCTGGTTGAGCACGGCATTGGTGGGGTTGGGACCGCCTGAAGCAGCGTCGATCTCACTCCACGGTTTGATTGCCGCCACTTCGTCTTCACCCCGAAGGCGTGCCGTTAGCCCGCAGCAAAAGCCGCACAGGCCGCGGAGCAGGACGCGCCGGTCGTCGTCTTCGAGGGTGGAGATCTGGCGCGCGAACGAGCGGCTGGCGATGATCAGCTTGCCCCAGAGTTCGCGTCCCTCCCACCAGCGGGCGTAACATGTGCTGTTTCGGAAGCTCATGAAGACCGACAGCGCTATGCCGATCAGCGTGAACGGAACCGCACTGATGCGCGCGAAGATGCCCGGATGCTCCATGGCAGCAAAAATCGCCAACACACTGATCAGAGCAATTGCGACCAGATGCGGCGCGATCCGCGGCAAGATCGATCCATTGACGGCAAACGCAACGTCCCAGAAGCCGGGCTTGGAGCGCACGATCATTGCAGCCTCCCCGACATCCGGGGCTGCTTCTCATGCCCGGACTGCAAAGCTGCGCTAGTCCGAGTTTCGCTGCCGCAGGCAGGCCGGAGCAGATACTTTGACCATCGGACAATTGGATTGGCTCGGGAAATGCCCGAGAGCACGCCGAGTGTCCACCAACCGGACCTGGTCGCTGTGGACATCGATGCTTTGTATCCGGGAGGACGTCCCTGTGACGGAGCAGGGAACGCGGCCGCTGTGTCGAGTTGCAGCATCATTTATAAAGCTGAGTTTGGCTCAGAAATCCACGTCAAACCGATCGAGCAAAACCACGCGGGTGACGCTGGACTGACGGTTTTCAAACTTGTCGCTGGCGGCGCGTTCGATTCGCGCTCGACGCATAAGGAAGAATTCCTCCGCGCTTGGAATGGGATGAAACCGAACGCGCATCACGTTGAGAGCTCTGCGCGCGATCATGCACGTGACCTCGGAACTATCCTTGTACATCACGAAAAAGATTCCATGACGGTGAACCTCATACTGACCATCGGGATCTCGCGCGAGCGCCATTTGACAGTCCTCAAACGATGGCCGCTCCCGGATCAACCCGGACCGAGCGGCCATACGATCATTGACCCGATTACTCCCAGAGCAAGGAGCACGCCAAATCCCAAGACGACGCAAATTCAATGAATTAGAGCGCGATGGCCGCCTTTAAGGCAGACATTTTGTCCCTTGCGGCGGACAAGTTGGGACCAGGGGCCTCTCCGAGGCACCTACCGTCGGCGGATTGTCGATGCCTCGAGGAGGGTGGCGCGACTGCCGAACCCAAAGCCCGTGAGGTCGCTTCATAGATCTCGAACCATGAGAGTTGCATCGACGCCCCTCCAATTGGTGCGATCGGCGGTCGACCATCCGAGCCGCGCATAGAAGCCGGTTGCCTCTGACGTATAGAGGTTTAGCCGCGAAAATCCGCGCTGCCGCGCTTGATCCTCAATCGCCCGCACCAAGATGGTGCCCACTCCTTCATTGCGATGTTCGGGGACAACGAACAGACCTGTGAGCCATGGTGCGACATCGTGATTCGGCTCGAACTCGGACTCAACCAAAAGGCAGGCGCCTATCGGCGCACCATCTGCTTTCGCGACGAGCAGCACGCCAAGGCTCCGATCGGCAGCAAATTGTTGCAATGATCTTAGCTCTTCCTCGAAGGAAGTACGAAGCATTGAAAATGAACTGACGCGCCAACGCGCGCAGATAGCCACTTCGATCGCTCCTGGCTCTGCGGTAAGTATTCGAATATCTGTCATCGCAAAACAATCAACTTCGCGACGCGATCGAAAGCGTTCCGAGCAATAGATGGACCATTTCCGGTGTGCAACAATGCCGGCGATCCAGAAGGAGCATCGAACGACAGCGGACAATCTGTCTGTGTTGTTATGGACAACTTTTCTATCACCTTTGCGTGGAGCACCCTGCTCGCCGCACTCAGTGAGTCAAGGCACGATTGCGCGACATGAGATGTTCCGCCAGATTGGAGCAAGCGGCTGATCTGCCGACGAAGTCCGGACAGATACTGCGCCAAGCGACACATTGCTTATGCAACGGACTTGAAGAGACGATCCTGGTTCGACGAGGGAGGGGCGGCCGCCGGTCACGTCGGAAATCTTGGCAGGACTTCACGCGACACGTTCGAATCTTCGAGTTTTCGCTGTTCCGAAGGCTGGAAGCGTCTGGGAAAAGATCCAGACGATCCTGTCTCGACGCCATGCCAAACCGCCAAGGCTCAACGGTCCGCCACGGCAGGATCGCCTTGAAGTTCGCCGAAACCTGCGGGCGCGAGCGAGCCGGCCAATCCCGGATCGCGAATACGATTTCCGACGCTGATCCGTTGTCGCGCGCCCACATTCACGCACTTGCATAGATGGCCATGCCATTGAATATTCGTTGCTCTGTTTGCAACGATCAGGACCATGCCGATGAATGCGAAGCTGGAGCCGCGCCGACTGCACTATTTCATGGAAGTGCTCAATAGCGGCTCCGTGCGCGGCGCCGCCGGCGCGCTCGGCATGGACGCCTCTGCGGTCAGCCGGGCGCTAGGCCTGCTCGAGAAGGAATGTGGCGCGCGCCTGCTCGAACGACGGGGCCGCGGCGTCGCGCCGACCGACGCCGGCCAACTGCTGGCCGCCTACCTGCAGCGCCAGCAGGGCGAACGACAGGCGCTGCTTGCGCAGATAGACAGCATTCGCAAAGTCGAGTCGGGTCATATCGATCTCGTGACGGGCGAAGGTTATGTCGACTGGCTGGCCAAGAACAGCCTGTGCCGCTTCATGCAAAGCCACCCGAAGATCACGATCAGCCTCGACATCGGCAGTACCGACGAGATCGTCCAGCAAATCGTGGGAGAACGCGCGCATATCGGCGTCCTGTTCAATCCGCCTCGCGACGATCGGCTGCGCTCGCATCATTCGCAGCCGCACCCGATCAAGGCTATCGTACCGCGCGGGCACCCGCTGACCCAGCTGGGCCGGCCGCTCAGGCTCGCCGACCTCGCGCCCTACCCCGGCGCCGCGATGCATCCGAATTTCGGCCTGCGCCAGCATGTCCAGGCCGCCGAGATCAGCGAAGGCGTCCGCCTCAATTTCGCGTTCACCACCGCCTCGTTCGATGCGCTCGCCCATTACGTGACCGCCGGACTTGGCTATGCGCTGGCATCGCGCCTTGCGATGACGGAGGCCGATGCCGCCAAGGTGGTGGCGCTGCCGATGAAGAATGCGCTGCTGCATCGGGGCCGCACCCACGTGGTCTCCCGTCAGGGACGCACGCTGCCGCCCGCCGCGATGCAGCTGCTGCGGATGATGGTCACCGAGATGCGATCACCGGGAAGCGGGGCGCGGTAGACTGAGGCGGCCCTTACGACCTCAATCGCGGCGAAGCGTTGCTGGAAACCATATCGCGACTTGCGCAGGCGGACGAAACGGCTTCCAGCTGCCCGCCGGCTGTGCGAGGCGATCGGCAATCACCCACAGCGCAGGCGCGTGAAAGCCAAGCCCTAAATGCGTCGTGTTCACTTCGACGTTCTCGCGCTCTCCGCCCTCCTGCTCCAGGCAGGCGCGCCACGCCACCACGCCATCGGTGCGGGTATAGATCGATGTCGACGGCACAGGAATCGGTTGCGCGAGGCGGCTGATCCGTTCGGCGGTGGGCGGCTGGTATTTCTGGCCGGTCAGAAGCCGCCAGATCGCGCGGACATTGCTCGCCCCCGGCGCCGCGAAAGGACTGCCGAGCGTGATGACCATCCGCACCGCCGCGGGGATTTGTCGGGCAACCTCGCGCGCAATGATGCCGCCACGGCTCCAGCCGACCAAGCTGACCTTCGAGCCGCCCTGCTTTTCGAGTTCGAGGACTCGCGCCACCACGGCGGCGAGGTCAGCATCCGGCGCGCGCACATTGCGGCCGCGGCCCCATCCATGAACCTGATAGCCGAGGAACTCGAGGAACGAGCGGATGGCCAAGGTCGACCGGTCATCGGCGCCCAACCCGGGCAAAACCATCACCGGATGGCGCTGCCCCCGCGGAGCGGTCGCCAGAAGCGGCGCCGCCACGGCAAGCAGCGCCGGGATGTCGAGAAAGCCGCGCCCTTCCGCGGCAAGCAGCGCGAGCGAGGGTGGTTCGACGGTCTGCTCGTCACGTCCCATGAGTAGCGTCCGTTGTTGATGGTCAAGAATGGCCCGTGCAGCCGTGCATTGCCGGCGAGCACGAGACGTCAGTTCGGCGGTGCGGCCTTTCCGAACACACCGCCGATGGCCCGCAGCAGCCAACTCGGCTGATACTTGATCCATTGGACCGCCAGCTCGTTGGCAAGCCCTGCGACATGCACCGGCTTGCCTGCCATGCAGGCGCGGTAGCCCTCCTGTGCGACGGTCTTCGCATCCATGATCATCATGCTCGGCATGTTGCCGAGATTGGTGCCCTGGACCATTCCGGTGTCCGTCACGCCGGGACACAACGTCGTCAGCGTGATCTTGCTGCCGCTCAACTCCTGCGACAACGCCTCGCCGAACGACAGCACATAGGCCTTTGACGCGGCATAGACCGCAAGATTCGGCACCGGCATGAATGCCGCGACCGACGCAACGTTCAGGATCCGTCCACTGTTGCGCTCGAGCATCGGCGCGAGGAACAGACGGGTCAATGCCGTCATGGCCACGACATTGACCTGCAGCAGCCGCAACTGATCGTCGAGGCCGATTGTGCCGACGCGTCCTTCGAGCAAGAGACCGGCATTGTTCACCAGCAGGTCGACCCGCATGCCGGCTTCCATCAGTGAATCGAACACCGCCTGGGGCGCCGCAGGCTCGCTCAGATCGGCGGCCACGATGGTCACCTTGGTGCCACGACTGGACTTGAGCTCGCGCGCGAGCTCCTGCAGCTTATCGCGGCTGCGCGCCAGCAGCACGAGGCTGAAGCGATTGGCCGCAAGCACGCGCGCGAGCTCGAGCCCAATGCCACCCGATGCTCCGGTCACCAGCGCGCATTGACCTTCATTTCCGCTCACCGACATGAGGCGCCTCCCTTCGCTGCCAGAACGGTTCTGCGCAATCCACGGACGGCGCGTGCGACAAGCCGCCGCCGCGCCAGGCGACGTTCGTCGCGCCGCGCCAGCTCGGCAGGTGCACCGGCGCAGTTCCGGTCGGCAGCATATCTGCGCGAGAACCGTTCGATCGCCCGCAACAACAGCTGAGCCTGCTCGAACTGGTCGGCCGTCTCCTTCACTTCGCCAAGCGACTTGCGCAACGGCTCAAGTACCTCGATCCGGTCGGGATAGCCGGACAGTCGGGATCTCGGATCGCGACTTGGCGTGGCCGGCATCATATCACCGACCGATCTTGGCCGATCGCCTTGACGACGTCGAAGGCGACGGCATCGACCGGCTGCAGCCCGTCGACGGTTCGAAGGATGTTCCGCGATCGATAGTAGTCAACCAGCGGCGCGGTTTGCTCGTTATAGGCGTCGATCCGCAGCTTGAGCGTTTCGTGATTGTCGTCGGCGCGCACCGCGCCACCTTGCGCTCTCGCCTCGCGGGCCCGCGTCTCGATCCGGTCCAGCAACACCGTCTCGTCGGCCTTGAGCTCGACGACATGGTCGATCGCAAGACCCTCGGTATCGAGCAGATCGTCGAGGCCAACCGCCTGTGCCATCGTCCGCGGGAAGCCGTCGAGTACAAAGCCATGCTTGGCATCGGCTTGCGAGATGCGTTCGATCATCGCGGCGATCACGAGCTGATCGGGAACGAGCCCACCCCTCACCATGGTATCCTTGACTTTCCGTCCGATATTGGTGTCCGCGTCAACCGCAGCACGCAGCATGTCGCCGGTCGAAAGGTGCGGTATGTCGTACTCCTCGACCAGGCGCTTCGCCTGCGTTCCCTTGCCCGCGCCAGGCGGCCCCAGCAGAACGATCCTCATCGCATGTGTCCCAATATTCGCTCGATCACCGGCAGCATTCCCGCGGAGCGTCGAGCGACCCGGCTCCGTGCGGGCCGGGCCGCTCGTTTCGTCCTCACGCCATCGCCAGGCGCGCACTGGGCGCAGGCCGCATCGACAGCAGCAACAGCAATCCCGACAGCACGTAGAGCGCCATCACGAAGTACATGCTGTAGATGTTGTCGCCGGTGCTCCGCACGATCAGGCCGTTGATCGAGGGGCTGATGGCCGGGCCTAGGTTTCCAAGGCTGCTGATCAGCGCAAGCCCGCCGGCGGCGGCACCGGTGGAGAGGTATTCACTGGTCAGCGCGAAGAACAGCGGCGTCGCCGACGCAATACCGATCACCGCAAAGGACAGCGCAAGGATTGATCCGACGAGGTTGCCCTGCAGCATCGTCGTGACGAACAGGCCGAACGCGGCGATCGCGACGCAGGCGGCATAGTGCCAGCGGCGCTCGTGCCACTTGTCGGAGTGACGGCCGATCAGGATCATGCCGATGACGCCGGCGGCATTCGGGATCGCGGCATAAACGCCGACAAGGAACAAATCCTTGACGCCCCAGCTCTGGATCAGGGTCGGCATCCAGAACACCATCGTGTAGGTCGCGCCGAGCAGCAGCAGATAGACGAACGACAACACATAGACCTTGGGGTCCTTGAGCATCTGCCCGAACGTTCCCGAGGGCTCCCTCTCGATGTCCTTCTCATCGTGCTGGAAGGTGTCCTCGAGCAGGGCCTTCTCGTCCTTCGAGAGCCACGCGGCCTGCGCGGGCTTGTCCTCGAGCAGGACGTAAACCAGGATGCCGAGTATCAGCGCCGGCAGCCCCTGGACGAGGAACAGCCACTGCCAGCCATGAAGGCCGCCGGCACCGTCGAAATACTTCAGGATCGAGCCGCACAAGGGACCGGCGATCACGGACACGATCGTTGTCGCCGACATGAAGGTGGCGATCACCTGCCCGCGCCGCGCCGACGGATACCAATAGGTGAAGTACAGGATTACGCCAGGAAAGAAGCCGGCCTCGAACACGCCGAGCAAGAACCGGACGACATAGAACTGGAACGGTGTCGACACGAACATCATGGCGGATGCCGCGAGCCCCCACAGCACCATGATGCGCAGCAAGGTCTTGCGCGCGCCGATCCTCTCCAGCAGCAGGTTGCTCGGCACCTCGAACAGAAAATATCCGACGAAGAAGATGCCTGCGCCGAGACCGTAGACCGCGTCGTCGAACGGCAGCGTCTGCTTCATCTGCAGCTGCGCGTAGCCGATATTGATGCGATCGAGATAGGCGATCATGTAGGCGATCAGCAGAAGCGGGATCAGGCGCCAATCGATCTTCGAGAACAGGGATTTATGCGCCGGACTTTCCAGTACCGACAGGGATCCCTTTGCGGCAGGTGGGTGCATCCTGGTTTCCTCCAAATGTTCTTTTGATTCCGGCGCCGGGCGGGAGACCGCGGTGGCGTCCCGGCTCCGGCGATGTGAAGCGTTGAAGGTCTCGGCGCCTAGCTGGCCCGGCTCGCCTTGTCGTTTGCGGCGGCCGGCGGCACCTCGTCGGTCTGGATGACCGTCACCGACGCCGCGGTCGCGGATGGCGCCTTCGCTTGAGCCGCAGGTTGCAGCTCGACGATCTCGGCCTCGACCGACGGCAGAGCCTCGATCTCGCGCAGGGCGGCGCGCAGGTGCTCGATCATCTCGTAGGACTCGTCCTGCGAGAGCACGCGCCGGCATGCGGTCAGACCGAACTCAAGCAGTCCCGCATAGCTGTGCACCGTGATGTTCAGCGCGCTGCCGTGATAGGGGATCGAGACCGGGAAATAGTGCATCATCCGTGCGCCGGCCATGTAGAGGTGCTGCCCCGGTCCCGGCACATTGGAGATCAGCACGTTGCCCGCTGCCGGCATGCGGCTGGCGAGGTTGGAGCGGCCAAGCAGCGAGGCGAGCCCGGTCATCAACCACGGCGAACCGGTGATCGGCACATCGACGCCGAGCACCGGCTTGAGCTCGCGCACGACCGCCTTGGCCGCCTCGGATGACGCGTGGATCGCCTTGAACCGGGTCGGCAGGTCATCGATATCGGTCGCCAGGTCGACGCGTACCGCCGAGACCTGGTTGTTCATCGCCTTGTCGCCTTCGGCACGCAGGCTGACCGGCACCATCGCGATCAAGGCTTCCTTGGGCAGCAGGCCCCGCTCGGCGAGGAAGCGTTGCAGCGCGATGCTGCACATCGCCATGACGATGGTGTTGACGGTGCCGCCGACACGTTTGCCCAGGACCTTGATGTCGGCGAGCGGCAGCGACATCGTGCTGTAGGAGCGCTGGTTGGTGATGGAATCGTTGAACACCGTCTTCGGAGCCAGTCCAAGGCTGAGCGAGCGCTCCCCCTTCTGCGAGCGCTGGCTGGCCATCACGGTGGCGGCGGTGCCGAGCGCCTTGGCCGCCGTCGGCAGCAGCTCCGCGAGCTTGCGGTATTGCTGGGCCGCATTGTTGGCCGCCGCCTGCAACAGCTCGGTCACGCCGAGCTGGTATTGCGCGGTGGCGCGCTTGCGCCGTGGCGGCGGCACCTCGCGCATCTTGGGCGAGACATCATAGAGCACCTTGGCGAGCTCCACACCGGCCTTGCCGTCGACCCCGCTGTGATGCGCCTTGGTGTAGAACGCGACCTGGCCGTTCTCGAGGCCATCGACGACATACATCTCCCACAGCGGACGGCTGCGATCGAGCAGCGAGGCATGCAGCCGCGCGACCAGTTGCTCGAGCTGCGCCATGCTGCCTGGCCGCCGCAAGGTGACGGTCCGCACGTGATAATCGAGCTCGATATCATCGTCCTCGATCCAGACCGGTTCGGCGAGCTGGAACGGCATCTGCGCCAGTTTGCGGTTCAGCAATGCCGAGAGATGGAGACGCTTGCCGAGCATTTCCTTGACATCCTCGTAGTAGTCGCCCTGATAGCCCTCGGGGAGATCGAAGATCATCAGACTGCCGACATGCATCGGCGTCTCCGGCGTTTCGAGATGCAGGAACGATGCATCCATGCTGCTGAGTTGATCCATTCTTCCCTCCCTTGACGTTGTGACGGCGATCGCCGTCTTGATGACCGCGTGCCGATATCTGGCTCGTCGCGGTCATTGCATTGCAGCCAGGCGCGACACCCGTCCGCCGCTGCCGATCCGGTTCGCGCAGGCGATCTCAGGCCTGCGCCCGGGCCGCGCGCTCCTCCTCGTCGTACAGCTCCTTCTTCGATAGCTTTCCGACTGCGGTCTTCGGCAGTTCGGCGCGGATTTCGAGCGCCTGCACCATCTCGTGCTTGCCGAGCTTGTCCTTCAGGAACGCCTGCAGCTCTTCCAGCTTGAACGGCTTGGCATCCGCCTTCAGCTTGATGAAGGCCTTCGGCGACTGGCCGCGATACTCGTCGCGGATGCCGATCACGGCGACCTCCTCGACCGCCGGATATTTGTAGATCGCCTCTTCGAGCACGCGCGGATACACGTTGTAGCCGCTGCACAGCAGCATGTCCTTGGTGCGGTCCACGATGAAGATGAAGCCGTCCTCGTCCATGTAGCCGACGTCGCCCGTGCGCATGTAGCCGTCTGCGGTAGTCACCTCGGCCGTCGCGTCCGGTTTGTTCCAGTAGCCCTTCATCACGTTCGGGCCCTTGATGCAGATCTCGCCGCGTTCGCCGAGCGGCACATAGCTGCTGCTGTCGTCGACATTGAGGAACTTGATGACGATTCCGGGCATCGGCATGCCGCAGGAGCCGGCCTTGCGCATGGCGCCGTGCTGCGCCGGCGTGTAGGTGCCGCTCGGCGAGGTCTCGGTCATGCCCCAGCCTTCGCTCAAATTGCAGCCGGTGATCGAGGCGAATTGCTGCGCCACCTCGAGCGGCAACGGCGCGCCGCCGGATCCGCAATATTTCAGCGCGCGCAAGCTATGCTTCGGCGTCTCCGGATGGTTGATCAGCGCGGTGAACATGGTTGGCACCCCGCAGAAGACGCTGACCGACTTGGTCGAGATTTCCTCCAGCGCGGCCTTCGGATCGAAGCGGACATGCTGGATGATTTCCGCGCCCATCAGGACGCCGAACAGCACATTCACAGAAAGCGCATAGATGTGGAACGGCGGCAACACGGCCAGGAAGCGCTCCTGCCCGTCAACCAGCACCGGCGGCGAGCCGGCCGTCGTCGCCCGGTACTGCTGGCACGCGCTGGTCAGATTGGCGTGGGTGAGCATCGCCCCCTTCGGCAGCCCCGTCGTCCCGCCGGTGTATTGCAGCACGGCGATGGTCTCGCGCGGATTATCGATCGGATAGGCCTGGTAGACACCATCATTGTGCGTCAGCTGAACGAAGCTGATGTGATGATCGTCCCAGGCGACGTCGCTCAGCTGCTTGGCCGCCTTCATCTGGTTGACGACGGTGTCGGGGTCGGCCGTGATCTCGCCGAGCGAGCCGACCACCAGCTTCTTCAATCTGGTCTTGCCCAGCATCGCCGCCATCTGCGGATAGAGCGAAACCATGTCGAGCGTGATCAGGATATCGGTCTTGCTGTCCTCGATCTTGTGTTCGAGCACCTTGGCAGCGTCCAGCGGCGAATAGTTCACCGCCGTGCCGCCTGCCTTGAGGATGCCGAAAAACGAGATTATGTAGTGCGGCGTGTTGGGCAGATAGAGGCCGATATGGACGCCCGGCTTGACGCCGAGGAGCTGCAGGCCCTTGGCCACACGATCGGTGAGCCGCCCGAGCTCGGCATAGGTGATCCGCTTGCCCATGAAATCGATCGCGGGACGATCCGGCCATTTGGCAACGGCGTCGCCCAATATCTTCTGCACTGGTCCGGGAGCTATCTCGACGTCCCAACGCACGCCGTCGGGATAGGATCGGATCCAGGGCATATCGTTCATGAGATCTCTCCCTTCTATGGTCTTGCGGATCAGACGGCGGTCACGCCGCCATCGACCGCAATGGTCTGGCCGGTGATGAATGCACAGGCATCGGAGGCGAGCAGCGCGGCGACGCCCTTGAGGTCCTCGGGGCCACCCTCGCGATTCATCGGCGCCATATGCGCGGTCGCGCTCTGGTCGAGCTCTGCGGTCATCTTGGTCGGGAAATAACCCGGCGCGATCGCGTTGACGTTGATGCCGAGCGGCGCCCATTCATTGGCAAGCGTGCGGGTCAGGTTGACGACCGCGCCCTTGCTCGCGTTGTAGGCCAGCGTCGGGGTGCCTTCCGGATAGCAGCCGGTGAGGCCCTGGATCGAGGCGATGTTGATCACCTTTCCGCTCCGCCGCGGCACCATGCAGCGCCGGCCGACCTCCTGGGTGGCGACGAAGATCGCGGTCACATTCAGGTTGATCACCTTGTTCCAGCCGTCGAGCGTATGCTCGATCGTGGCGGCGCCCCAGGACGTACCGGCATTGTTGACGAGGATGTCGATCGGGCCCAGCGCGGCCACGACCTGCTCGATCATCGGCGGGATTGTCTCCAGCCTGCCCATATCGCACACCACCGGAAGCGCCTCGATGCCAAGCCCCTTGAGGTGAGCAGCCGCGGCATCAAGCTCATCCCGCTTTCGCGCGGTGATCGCGACCTTGGCGCCGAGTTCGCCCAGCACCTCGGCGATCTGAAGACCGAGACCTCGCGATCCGCCCGTGACGAGCGCAACGCGCCCCGTCAAGTCCTGCAACTTGGCCAGACTCATGGCTTTCCCCCGATGGTTTACGCCTCATACGCGCAGCGCTATTTCGGCTGCAACAGCTTCTGAAGGTTCGCGAAGTTCTCCTGCATGCGGTCCTGCATGACCTTCCAGGCGTTGTTGCGCGCCTGCGCTTCCAGCTGCGACAGCTCGCGGAAATCCGCGACCGCCTTCTCGACCTGCTGCCTGGCAGTCTCCGTCTGCTTCGTCATAGCTTCACCGCTTGCGAAGCCCTGCATCGCCGCCTGCCACTGCGCGAGCGTCTCTTGCAGGATCTCGTTGCGCCGGCTGACCAGCGCCTGGACGCCTTCGTAGGCCTGTCTGTTGGCCTCGACCAACGCCTCCATGTCCTTGCGCTGCCACTCGACCAGGGCAGCAATATCGAACCCCGGCAGCGTGAACTTTTCGGCCATTTTCTTCAGGTCCCCGAGCCACGGCATCGCTCCCGTGCCGGCTGTGTCGGATTGCCTGTCATCGGTCCCCATCGACGTCCTCCTTGCGGTACTTGGCTGGCGGCGGCGAAACGCCGTCCCGTGGACTGCGCGTCAGGCGGCCGCCCAGCGCGGCCGGAACAGGGCGGTGCTGTCATCGGCTCGATCCGGATCCGGGTACACCATGCCGCGAAGACCGCTGCGGTCGAATGGCGACCATTCATCCTCCCCGAGCGCGAGGCGGTCCGCGATCGCATAGAGCACGGCCGGATTGTGCCCGAGCCCGCAATGACTGCCTTCGACCTCGATGTTCTGTGTCCGCTCGGCATGCTGCTCGCGGCACCCCCACCACGAGACGATCCCATCGGTGCGTGAGTAGATCGCCGTGCTCGGTACCGGCGGCGGCAACTTCATGATGTCCCTGTCGGGCCAGTCGTCGACCTGGCGCTCGCTCAGGATCTCGTAGAGACGCCAGGCATTGCTTGCCTTCGGCTCATTGGCGAACGGGCTGCCGAGCGTGATCACCTGGCGGACCAGATCGGGCGCGCGCCGTGCAATCTCGCGCGCAAACACACCGCCGAGGCTCCAGCCGATCAGGCTGACCTTGCGACCGTATCGCTCGGCGAGCTCGGCCAGCCTTGCGTCCATGGCAGCCTCGACGCCGGGACGCGGTCCGCGATTGGGTCCGAGCTTCCAGCCGTGGACCGCATAGCCTTGCGCCTTCAGGTAGGCGCGCAACGGTCGCGTCGAGATATCGCTGGCGGAGAGCCCCGGCAAGACGAGGACCGGATGTCCGTCCCCGCGCGGCGCGCGGCGAAGCAACGGATAGCTTGCGAAAAATGCCTGCAGCTCCCAGATCCCGCGCACCTCGAGCGCGAGCAGCAATTGCGACGGCGGCGCAGAGCGGTCGACGACCGTATTCATGTCAGAATGTCCCCTCCCGGATCACGCGGCGTGTCCCGCGCGACCCGACATTTTATGATTACTGCCCGGCGCCGCGAGCGGCGCCATGCAGACACCGATCGCGCAACCGCGCATCTTCTTGATCTCAAAACGCTATCGAGCAGGTCAGACCCGTAAAAGGTGCAATTGGCCCGCTTGACCGGTTAGTTTGGGACATCCGCCAATGAATTTTGCGCGCCTGCTGCGATGCCTGGCGCCCGGCCGTCGCGGAAGTCCGACGGGCTTTTGCCGGTCCAGCGAACAAAGGCGTGGCGAAAGTTCGCCGCGTCGCTGTAGTCAAGCCGCGCGGCGATCTCGTCATTGGTCATTTGCGTGTTGCGCAGATAACCGACCGCGAGCTGCATGCGGACCTCGGAGACGATCTGCCGGTAGGTTTTCCGCTGCAGCTGCAGCCTGCGGCGGAAGGTCCGTGGATGGATTGCAAGCTCCGCCGCCATCGCTTCGATACTCGGGAAGCGGCCGGGATGCTCGACGAGCCGTCGCCGGATGCCCGCAGCAAGACCGTCGTCCCGCGCGACAGGATCGAGAAGCTGATCATAGATTCGGCCGGCCATCGCTCTGGTCATCTCGTCGGGGCAGACCGCCGGACGGTCGATCCAGGCCGTGTCGAATTCCAGCGCGTTCCTGCGCTGGCCGAACTCGACCGGACACTGGAAGATGCGGTCGTAGGTCCCGGCGTGCGGCGGCGACGCATAGGCGGCGCTCAGCTTCGAGAAGCGGAACGAGTTGCCATAAACGTCGCGGCTCAGCGTCTGATAGGTCGCAAAGGCGAACTCGAGCGCGAACCGATAGACGTCATCGGCCGGATCGCGCGAAAGCAACGGCTCGAGCAGGCAGCTCACCGTATCGCCCTTGCGGGTGAAGTCGATGTCGGCGACCGTTCCGAGGATCCGACCATAATTGGCTGCAAAGTCGATGACTCCGGCCCGCGTCGGGCTGCTCAGCATGGCATAGCCGTACATGCCGTAAGCCATGACATGCATTCGCCCTCCGGCGCGAAACGCGATCGCCGGATTCCGTGACAGCCGCATCGCATTGCGAAATACCGTCTCGACCTGCCGGTAGGAGACACGTACCGACGAATCCCTGAGGTCGGCACGCCTCAAATTGGTCGCGCCGAGCGCGCGCGACGCTGAGATCCCCTCCTCGGCCAGGACGTGCACCACCGCCGCGATCCGTTGCGGCGAATAGAGACACTGCAGGAGATTTGGTGACGGGTAATACACGAGCGTCCTCGTCCGCCTTCCGCGCCTGCTTCGGGTCCCGCAATCCGGTGCCCGCAAGCTGAAGCGAGGCTAGTCAGCCGGACCGGGCAGCGGAAGGTTCGATTGGTCGCGTTTGCAGGTGAGTTCCGGACAAGACCGGCCAAAAGAAAGACCGCCGAGGGAGGGCGGTCCAGGTTGGGAGAACGCGATCGCGAGCGCAACCACGATGCCGAGCTTACGCGCGCTTCGGTCGCACAAAAGGTTCGATTGAACCAATTTGGCGGTGAACTCCGGACAGAGCCGGCGAAGCTCCCTTCGATATATCGGGGTCAAAGACCCTCCTCGCCGCGAAATTCAGATGGATTCCTGCCGGTCCAGCGCGAGAAGGCGTGGCGGAAGTTGGCCGCATCGCTGTAGCCGAGGCGGCTTGCGATCTCCTCATTGGTCATGCGCGTCTTGCGCAGATACTCGATCGCGAGCCGCATGCGCACCTCGGAAAGCAGGCTGCGATATGAGGTTCCCTCCGCCTCGAGCCTGCGCCGCAGCGCGCGGGGATAGATATCGAGCTGTTCGGCGATCGCCTCGATGCTTGGATAACGGCCCGGCTGCTCGATCAGTATCCGGCGGATATCGGCGGCAACGCCACCGGCGCGGTTCACCTCGCCGAGAATCTCCTCGCACATCTCCCGCGCCATGGCGTGGGTTCGCGGATTCGCCAGCGCCCGTGGGCCGTCACTGCGTATGTATTCGTATCCACAATGATGCTGATTGAACAAAACCGGGCACCCGAAGAGATCACGATACGCCGCGGCGGACGGCGGCGGCGTATAGTCGAGCAGCACGCGCGAGAAGCCGAAGCCCTGCCCCGAGCGGTCGCGAATCGTCGTCAGATGCGCGGCCAGTGCGAACTCGACCGCGAAGCGATGCACACTCTCGGTCGGATTCGGCCAGTGCATCGGCTGGAACGTCGCCACAACCGTCTCGCGATCGTATGAGAGGTCGAAATCGCAGAACGGCCCCACCACGCGGATATAACGCGCAGCGAAGTCGCGCGCCTCCGCGTGCGTTGCACTGCTCAGCAGCGCGTACCCGTACATGCCATAGGCGGTGACATGCATTCGCGCTCCCGAGCGCAGCGCGATGGCCGGGTCGCCTGCCAGCCGCAGCGCGTTGCGGATCACCGTGTCAAGCTGCCGATACGATATACGGGTCGTATGGGATTCGAGCTGGCCGATGACGAGCCCGGTGCCCTCCAGAACCTCAGATGGATCAATGCCCTGCTCACGAAGCTCGGCCGCGATGGCTGCGATCGAATGCGGCGGGAATATTCGCTGCGCGAAGCCGGGGAGCATTCGACTCGGCGATTGGCGTAGGTGCGACTCTTGCCTAGTCATTGCAACCGCATGTTCCTGGCATTCCGCGCATTCCTGCTCCACGATTGAGGATCGGTCGAACGTAAGCCCCCGTACGCACGCAATAATCGCGTATCCGCGCACGGCGCGCGCCGCAACCCGCGTCCGGAAGTCACCCGGTCGGCGGTCCAATCGCACCTTTCTCCGTTTGCCGAGATCGCTAGGCTCGCGATGCCTTGCTCGACAACCGGCACGCAGCCGGAGGCCCGTACGGACCACGGCAAGCACTAACAAGGGAGGAGCGGATGCGACGGGAAGACGTTCTCAAGCAGCTGACGACACCGATCGGTGCCCCGGCATTTCCCCGCGGACCGTTCCGCTTCAACAACCGCGAATACCTCAACATCCTGTATCGCACCGACATCGAGGCGTTGCGCGCAGTCGTTCCCGAGCCGCTGGAGATTGATGATCCGCTGGTTCGCTGGGAGATCATGCGGATGCCCGACACCTCCGGTCTCGGCGACTACACCGAATGCGGCCAGGCCGTCCAGGTGTGCTATGGCGACGAGAAGGGCGAGTACCTTCACGCGATGTACCTCGACAACCTGCCGGCGCTGGCATCGGGGCGCGAGATCAGCGGCTATCCCAAGGTGATCGGCAAGCCGAAGCTCTATGTCGATTCCGACACCCTGGTCGGCACCATGGACTACGGCACCTTGCGCGTGGCCACCGCGACGATGGGTTACAAGCACCGCGCGCTGGACCTCGAAAAGGCAAAGGCCGAGATCTGCGTACCGACCTTCATGCTGAAGATCCTGTGGACCTATGACAGTCCGAAGCCGGCGGGCGAGCCGCGCATCTGCGAACTGCTGCGCTCCGAGATCACCGACATCACCGTCAAGGGCGCCTGGACCGGCCCGGCCCGGCTGGAGCTGTTCGCCCACGCATTGGCCCCGATGGCCGATTTTCCGGTGCGCGAGATCGTCGCGTGCAGCCACATCATGACCGACTTGACGCTGTCCCGCGCCAAGCGCTGCCACAACTATCTCGATCAGCCACGATAAGCGGGCACGTCGGAGGAAGCCATGCCATCATCCGCAGATCGCGCCGCGGCGCTCAACCGCTATCGCAATGTGTGCGTCATCGGAGCCGGTGTCATCGGCTCCTCCTGGGCGGCGCTGTTTCTCGCACACGGGCTCAATGTCGTGATCAACGATCCGCAGCCCGGCATCGAGGCCACGGTCAAGGACGCCCTGATCAAGATCGGGCCGACATTGCTGAAGCTCGGCCTGCCGCATGAGGGATTGGAGCGCAACCTGCGCTTCGAGCCGGACCTCGCGCGCGCCGTCGCCGGCGCCGACCTGGTGCAGGAGAACGGGCCGGAGAAGCCCGAGTGGAAGCAGCAGCTCTGGGCACGAATCGAGGCAACGGTGCCGAAACATGCATTGCTGCTGTCGTCGAGCTCGGCGCGGCCAGCCACCGAACAGGCGAAAGAGATGAAGGATGCAAGCCGGCTGCTGATCGGCCATCCCTTCAACCCGCCGCATCTGATCCCGCTCGTCGAAATCGTTCCCGGCGAGCGCACCGATCCAGAGGCCACCGCCGACGCCGTGGCGTTCTACGAGGCGCTCGGCAAGGTGCCGCGCGTGCTCAAGAAGGAAATCCAGGGCTTCGTCGCCAACCGGCTGCAGCGCGCGATCATGCGCGAGGCCTGCTATCTCGTGCAGGAAGGCGTCGTCACGGTCGACGAGCTGGACGACGTCGTCACCAGCTCGATCGGGTTGCGCTGGGCGGTGAACGGGCCGTTCAGCTCGTTCCACATGGGTGGTGGACCGAACGGGCTGGAATCGTTCTTCCAGCACCTCGGCAAGAACATGGCCGCGTCGTTCAAAGTGATTCCGCAGGTCGATCTCGACGAGGCGCTGCAGCGCAAGATCATCGACCAGGCCGCGGCATCTTTCGGCAAGACGCCGATCCCGCGGATGGAGCGCGAACGCGACGACACGCAGGTGGCGCTGCTGCACGTGCTGGCGGCACGCAACGGCAGGAACGGGACATGACCGGCTCACCCGCAGGCCTGCGCGCATTCGCAGACAGAGGCGACCGCCACGTTTCGGAATAGGCCAATCTGGCCGACGGACAACAGCTGATCCCGGGCATCAAGCGGAGACGGACTCATATGAGCATCTTCGAAGGTTTGAAGGTCATCGACTGCGGCAGCTTCATCGCCGCGCCAACCGCCGCGACGCTGCTTGGCGACTTCGGCGCCGACGTGATCAAGATCGAACCGCCCGGCGCAGGCGACGCGTTCCGTCAGGTGCCGAAGCTGCCGGGCATGCCGAGATCCGACCAGCCCTATGGCTGGCTGCTCGACAATCGCAACAAGCGCGGCCTTGCGCTCGACCTGTCGAAGCCCGAGGGCCAGGCGGTGCTGCATCGCCTCGCCTCCACAGCCGACGTCTTCATCACCAACTATCCGCTCGCGGTCCGCAGGAAGCTCGCGATCAGCTACGAGCGGCTTGCCGCGGCGAATGACCGGCTGATCTACGCCTCCTTCACCGGCTATGGCGAGACCGGCGACGAGGCGGGCAAGCCCGGCTTCGATGTCACGGCCTACTGGGCGCGCTCAGGACTGATGGACATGGTACGGAGCGACGCCAGCACGCCGCCGGCGCGGGCGCTGGCCGGCATGGGCGATCACCCGTCGGGCGTTTCGCTGTTCGCGGCCGTCGCCGTGGCGCTGTATCAGCGCGAGCGCACGGGACGCGGCACCCAGGTCGGCTCCTCGCTGCTCGCCAACGGCGTGTGGTCGAACGGCATCATGGCGCAGGCGGCGTTGTGCGGGGCGACGTTCACGCCGCGGCCGCCGCGCGAGAATCTGTTCAATGCGCTCGGCTGCTACTACCGCTGCCGCGACGGCCGCTGGCTGCTGCTCGCGATCGTCAACGAGCAGCGCGACTTTCCGACCGTGGCGAAATGCCTCGGCCTCGACGACCTGCTCACTGATCCGCGCTTTGCCAAGCAGGCCGATCGCTTCGCCCGTTCCTCCGAATTGATCGCCCTGTTCGACGCGGCATTCGCGACGCGTGACCGGGACGAATGGCGTGCAAGCCTCGATGAAGCAGGCATCGTCTTCGAATGCGTTGCCGAGATGGGCGACCTGTCCGCCGACCGGCAAATGCTGTCGGCCGGCGTGCTGGTGCCGTTCGAGAACGACGACATGCTGACCATCGACAGTCCGTTCTTTGTCGACGGTGCAACCAAGGTGAAGCCGCGCAAGGCGCCCGCGGTAGGTGAGCACAGCACGCAGATCCTGCGCGAGGCCGGCTACGATGACGCGGCCATCGCCGGGATGCGCAAAAGCAAGGTCCTGGCGTGATGCGCTGACCGCAAGGCGGCGCCCTGCCGCCTTCACCCCACGCACGAGAAAAGGCCGCGCCCTCGAATGAGAGGCGCGGCCAGTCTCGAGGCGCCCGAACCGGGGGGCACCACAGCAGCGGCGCGGCGCAGCTGAGGTTCGGAGGACGCTCCCGAGCAGAAGCGATCAGCGCCCGACACGCTTCCAACTCCCTGACGAGCCATCGCATTTGCCGTCGATGGCCAATCTATGCATGGATTTCGTCCGCGAGGAGGTTCGACGAGGCCGGTTCGGAGGTGACTTATGGACAGCGTGGAGTAACGAGCGGTCACATACAGCGCGCGCCGCCTGCACGGCGTTCACACCGGCGAAGAGACCCGGAAATCGGACGGGCTCTTGCCGGTCCAGCGGATGAAGGCATGCCGGAAGTTGGCGGCGTCGCTATAGCCCAGCCGGCTCGCGATCTCCTCGTTGGTCATCGCGGTCTTGCGCAGATATTCCATCGCTAGCCGCGTCCGCACCTCGGCGAGCAGCTCACGATACGATGTATCTTCCGCTTCGAGCCTCCGCCGCAGGGCACGCGGATGCATCGACAGCCGCTCAGCGATCGCTTCGATGTTCGGATACCTGCCGGGCTGCTCGATCAGGACCCGCCGGACATCGGCAGCGATGCCGCCTGCATGATTGACCTCGGACAGCACCTGCTCGCACATCTCGCGCGCCATTCCGTGGGTGCGGGAATCCGCCAGCGCCACCGGACCGTCGGCCTGAGACAGCTGATACCTGTACTCGTTTCCGCGCTGGCGAAACAGGACCGGGCAGTCGAACAACATCTGGTAGGCACCGGCATGCGCCGGTTCACCATAGGCAAGGGAAATCTGCGAAAAGCAGAACGACTCGCCCGCCAGGTCCTTCATCGTCGTCAAATGCGACGAGAGGGCGAACTCGGCTGCGAAGCGATGCACGTCTTGCGTCGGATTCGGCCAATGCAACGGCTCGAACGCACAGACGACCGCCGCGCCGTCATACGAGTATTTCGCATCGCACAGCGGGCCAACGACCCGAAGGTATCGATTGGCGAAGGCGCGCGCATCGTCATAGGTCGCGCTGCTCAGCAAAGCATATCCGTACATTCCGTGCGCGGTCACGCGCATGCGCTGTCCGGCGCGGAGGGCAACCGTCGGTTCGTTCGACAGCCGCAATGCATTGCGAACCACGATGTCGATCTGCCGGTACGAGATACGCGTCGTATGAGCTTCGAGCTGATCCTCGGTCAAGCCGGTGCCCGCCAGCGCCACGGACGATCGAACCTGTTGCCTGCCGAGCTCGGCGATGATGGCAGCAATCAACTGCGCCGAATATACATGCTGGTCGAAATCCGGCGGCAATTGGCATTCCGGCACGGCGTCTCGCAGGCGCCTTCCAGCGCTCATGGTCGTCTACCTCCTTGGACCTAAAGTCTTGCTCAAATCGAAATCATTCGCAATGCCGGCAGCAACTGGCCGGCTTCCCCTATCCCCAACCTTGGGACGGCGCGCGGATCGTATCCAATCACGCCGAGTTCGTTATCGAGGTATTTCGCCGGCACTGCCGTGCTTCAGCATTCCACGACGTTCACCGCGAGCCCGCCCAGCGAGGTCTCCTTGTATTTGGACTTCATGTCCTCGCCGGTCTGCAGCATCGTCTTGATGACGGCATCAAGCGATACATAGTGCTTGCCGTCACCACGCAGCGCCATTCGGGCGGCGTTGATGGCCTTGACGGCGCCCATCGCATTGCGCTCGATGCAAGGGATCTGCACCAGGCCCCCGACGGGATCGCAAGTGAGACCAAGATTGTGCTCCATCCCGATCTCGGCAGCGTTCTCGACCTGGGACGGCGCACCACCGAGCACGGCCGTCAGGCCGCCTGCGGCCATCGAGCAAGCAACGCCGACCTCGCCCTGACAGCCAACTTCCGCGCCGGAGATCGAGGCATTCGCCTTGTAGAGCATGCCGATCGCAGCCGCGGTGAGCAGGAACGTCACGACGCCGTCGTCGGTCGCGCCCGGACAGAACTTGACGTAGTAGTGCAGTACGGCCGGGATCACGCCGGCGGCGCCGTTGGTCGGCGCGGTCACGATCCGTCCGCGCGCTGCATTCTCCTCATTTACCGCCATCGCGAAGGCGTTGACCCAGTCCATCGCCGCCAGCGGATCGACGCTGTCAGTATCGCTGTTGCGGGCCGACAGTTCGCGGTAGAGAGCCGGAGCACGACGGCGAATGCCCAGCGGCCCGGGCAACGGCTCGGCCGCGCCGGCATTGTCGATTCCGAAGCCGCGGTCGACGCACTGCTTCATCGTCTCCCAGATCTTCAGGAGGCCGGCGCGGACGTCCGCGTCGGTGCGATGTACGCACTCGTTGGCGAGCACCATGTCGGCGATCGAGCGGCCGCTCGACTGCGCACGTGCAACCAGCTCGGCGCCAGTGCCGAACGGATACGGCCAGACCGGGAGCTCGGCGCCTGCGCCGCCAGCCGCGTCGCCAAGGCCACGCTCGATCACGAATCCGCCGCCGATCGAGAAGTAGTAGCGTTCCGCCAGCAGACTGCCGTCGGCCGCGAACGCCACAAGCCGGATTCCATTCGGATGTTCCGGTAATGCGCTGTCGGGATTGAACACGATATCGTGCCCGCGCCGAAACGGGACCGGATGAACGTTGAGCAGCCGCAGCTCGCCGGAGCGCCGGATGTGCGCAAGCTGGGGCGCCACCTGGGCCGGATCAACCGTATCGGGCTTTTCGCCGAGCAGGCCGAGGATCACGCCGAGATCGGTCGCATGCCCTCGCCCGGTCGTGCCCAGCGAGCCATAGAGATCGGCGCGGACCCGTACCGTTCTGGAAAGCAGGCCATCGCGCTCGAGCGCGCGGACGAATTGGCCGGCCGCGCGCATCGGCCCCACCGTGTGCGAACTCGAGGGGCCGATGCCGATCTTGAATATGTCGAAGACCGAAAGCATCAGGCAGCAGGCAGTTGTTGCTTGACGAGCTCGACCCAATACGCGGCGCCCAGCGGCAGGATGGCGTCATTGAAATCATAGTAGGGATTGTGCAACGGCGGATCATTGGCGGTCTCGCCCGCGCCGATGCAGATGTAAGCGCCCGGGCACTCCTGCAGCATGAACGCAAAGTCCTCCGATCCCATCGCCGGCTTGATGTCGGTTTGCACCTGTTCGACGCCGACGAGGTTTGCGGCGGCCGACGCCGCGGCATTCGTTTCGGCGGGCGTGTTGATCACTCCCGGATAACCTCGCATGTAGCTCAGATCGATCTTTCCGCCATGAGTTTGCGCCACGCCGGCGCAGACCTGCTTCATGGCGCCCTCGACCTTATCCTGTATCTCGGCGTCCAGCGTTCTGACCGTGCCGCGCAGTGTAACGGTTTCGGGCACCACGTTCCAGGTGTCGCCTCCGTGGATCTGGGTTACGCTCACGACAGCGGCGTCCATTGCGCCGATGCGGCGGCTCACGATGCCTTGTAGCGCGGAGACGAGATCGGCCGACACCAGGATCGGGTCGATGCCCTTCTCCGGCGTCGCGGCATGACAACCGCTCCCGGTCACGACGATCTCGAACGTATCGAGGAAGGCCGTCGCAATGCCGGTCCGGATCGCGAATTTTCCTCGCGGGATATTCGGAATGTTGTGCATCCCGTAGACCGCGTCGGCGGGAAACATCTTGAACAACCCCTCCTCAACCATCCTCTTGCCGCCGCCTTCATTCTCCTCGGCGGGCTGGAACACGAAGTGAACAGTGCCGCGGAACGGCCGGCGGCGGGCGAGCTGTACGGCGGCGCCAAGCAGCATTGTGGTGTGGCCGTCGTGGCCACAGCCGTGCATTTTGCCGGCCCGGGTTGATTTGTGGGCGCGGTCCCCCAGTTCCTGTAGATCAAGCGCGTCCATGTCGGCGCGCAGGGCGATCGTCGGGCCTTCGCCATTCTTCAGCGTTCCGACCACGCCGGTGCCGCCGAGGCCGCGATGGACCGGAATCTGCATCTCCATCAGCGCATCGGCCACGAGCTGGGCGGTGCGGTGCTCCTGGAACGCGGTTTCCGGATTGGCATGGATGTCATGGCGCCAATCCAGCATGCGGGCACAGATATCGTCGGCGATTCCAAACTTCTCTGACATGCGTTGGTCCATCTGTTCGTAGGTTAGCGATGGAAGAATTCGGCGATCAATGTCGCACCGAGAAACGTGCCCGCGGCAGCCGTCAGCGAGACCACCACGATACGCCAGCTCAGCTTCCTGAAGATCGGAAGATCCTTGGCGACCGAGAAGCCGGCGAGCGTCAGCACAGGGGTCGTGAAAGCCAGGAAGTTCAGCTTGTCGACCGAGCCGATCATCGCGTTGGAGAACGGCAGCAGGCCGGGAATGCCGAGCACAGTCGTGACCACGACCAGGACAAGGATGTGCGGCACTTTCGGCAACAGACGGGCAACGACGTCGACCAGCAGCACGACCGCGAGCACGACCAGGAGACCCGCCCCCGTGTCCAGCAGCGGAACCTTGTAGGTGAGCGAATTGCCGATCAGGACGCCGCCGGCGACGGTGATCCAGGCCAGCAGCGAGTCGGAGAAGCCGAACGTGCCGTGCTTTGTCTCGTTGGCGTCGGCGATCGAGGGCCCGAGGTCTTCCGACGTGAAGTTCGAGAGCCGACCGAGCACGGGCTCCAGCCTGTCATACAGCCAGGAGCACACCGGTAGCGAGAAGAACAGGGCGAAATAGAAGCCGAGCACTGCGGTCATCAGGTTCGCCGCCGAGGCGATCGCAATCAGCTCCTTCGCCATCTCGGGCGGATTGTGGCCGTTGATGGTGCCGATCGCGGCCGCCATCATGCTGCCCGAGCCGACGCCCGCGCCCATCGCGAGCGACCGCGGATCGAAGATGTGCAGGCTGGCGACAAAGCCGGCCAACAGCGCGATGAACAGTGCGCCGAGCACGGTGCCGGTGATGTACTCGGCCAGCACGCCGCGCCCCTCGGCGGAGTTCATGCCGTATTTCTCGCCGATGATCACCATGTTGCCTTCACGGCCGATCGAGAACGTCGCGCCGACCGCTTCGCGCTTGACGCCGAGCAGGAGCGCAATCGGCAGGCCGAGGACGAGCGTGCCGAAGGTGTGCCCGAGCTCCTGGAAGATCAACGCCCAGCCTGCCTTCTGCACCTCCGGCAGCGCGCCGCCGACCGTGAATGCCATCTTGATCACGAACAACAGCAGGCCCGCGTTGAGCAGTTGTCCCGCATAGGTCTGCAGGCTCGGCCCGATCCGCGCGGCGGTAGGTACATAACGCGCTGAGAGGCCCCATGCGGCCGCAATCAGCAGCGCCCACACCATCGGTTGAAGCAGCACCTTGCCCGGTCCGATTTGGAACTGGACGATCCCAACCGTCTCAGCGACGGCAACGATCATCAGAACGGCAACGAACAGCGTGAGCTTGCCGGTGCTTGCGGGATTGACCGCCGGGGCGGCCAGGTCTGCGGAAGGCGAAGAGGTCGATGTCATGATGCTGGACACCTCCGGAAAATGATTGCGAGGCAATGCGGTGAACGGTGAACCAACCTGCCCGCGCAGCATCCGGGAGAAAGCACCTTGCATCAATGATCGTATCATCCTATTTCCGTTGCATTTTTTGCAACATTGGCAGAACGCAGATCCGACCGGCGAAAGCCGGCATGACCGCGACCGTTGCCGTCATGGATGCAAACGGTGCGAGGACGGCGAAGCGATTCCTCGGCCAGTCCTCGTGCTACTCGATCGCACCGGGCGCCCCGCCCGGTTCGAGCTTCTGCACGTCCGCCACATTGACGCCAAGCACGACGATGTCGTGCGTCTTGCCCTGAAGGTCTTTCACCTGATCGCGCAACAGCGCCTCGGCTCGGAAGCCGAGTGCCTCGAAGATCGTGATCGCGCGGGTCTGGTCCGACGTCATCTGCACGGTCAGGCGTTCCAGGCGCATCGACAACGCGAGGTCAAAGGCCTCATTGGAAAGTGCCCGTCCGATGCCGGTGCCGCGTACATGCGAGGCGATCACGGTCCTGATCTCGCCGACATGGGCCGACCACGACATGGGGTCCCGCACGATTGTGCCGCACCCCACCACGATGTCGTCCTTGACCACCAGCAGGCTGACGATCGAGCCGCGCTCGATCTCCTTGATCCATGCCGACAGCACCTTCGGCTCACGGATATTCCGCGGCAGGAAAAGCATGTCGTGCACGGCAAGCGCGTTGGCAAATTTCCCGACGGCAGCCTCGTCGGCAGCCCCCATCAACCGAAACTCGACGTCCCCGCTCTCGAATTTGACGCGACGCGGATAGGATCGCATCTTGATGGTCCTCATGCAGATCACTCGCTCAATCGAAATCCAGACTTCGCCGCAACCAATTTGCGGGCTCTGCGGCGTTTCTTCCAGCAGTCCTGCACGCGAGAGCCAGATCAAAGAAAGCTGGGCGCACCGATCTCCGAATATAACCCCTGAGACGGCCTGTTTGCACCTTTCCGAACGACGATGAGCACAAGAGCCTGATGCCAATGACCAATACAAACGCTTCCAGGGACATCGACGAACGCCCGCTTCACGAGATGCTCCGCAGCCATGCCCGCGAGCGGCCGGAAAGGCCGGCCTGCATCTGGTATGGTCGTGCCATCACGTTCCTCGAACTCGATCGCGCGAGTGACGCATTCGCGGCGCGCCTGCAGCAGCTCGGCGTCGCCAAGGGCGAGCCGGTCGCACTGTTCATGAACAACTGTCCGCAATACCTGAAGGCGCAATACGGCATCCAGAAGATCGGCGCCATTGCCTCGCCCTGCGGGGCGCTGAACAAGGAGCACGAGCTCGCCTACCAGCTCGACGATCTCGGCGCGCGCGTGATCGTCGCGGCCGAACCGCTCTTGCCGATCGTGGCTCAGGTCCGTGACAAGACCAGGCTCGAGCATGTCTTCGTGGTCCGCTACCCGGACCTGCTGCCCGAGCGGCCGCCGATCGGCGTTCCCGACGAGCTGTTCGCATCCGGCTCCAGGCCGGCCGGTACGGCCGGCGAGATCGAGGACTTCCTCGCCGTCACCGCAAGCGGCGCGTCGCCCCGCGATGTCGCGATCGACATGAACGATACGGCGCTGATGATCTACACGTCGGGCAGCACGGGTCGGCCCAAGGGAGCGATGCTGTCCTATCGCAACGTCATCTTCAAGACGGCCGCGACCGTGACCTGCAACGGGATCGGCGCCGAGGACGTGCTGCTCTCGATCGCGCCGCTTTATCACATCGCCGGCATGGTGATGGGCGTCAATGCACCGGTCTATGCCGGCGCGACGTCCGTGCTGCTGTACCGGTTCGATCCGCTCGTAACGGCCCAGGCGATCGACCGCTATCAGGTGAGCTGGTGGTACAGCGTCGCGCCGATGAACGTCGCGGTCACGCAGCTCCCGAACATTTCCGACTTCAGGCTGAAAAGCCTCCGCGTCAATCCCGTGACTAGTTTCGGCATCGACTGGACCGAAGCGCTTGCGGGGCAATGGCAGGCCGTCGCGTCGAACTGCGAGAGCTTCGAGGCGGCGTACGGGCTGACCGAGACCCACACGGTCGACACTTTCATGCCGCGCAACGCAATCCGCTGGGGCACGCATGGCAGGCCGGTGCCCGGCAACGAGATCCGGATCGTCGATCCCGACTCCGGCACGGACATGCCGGCCGGCGTCCCCGGCGAAATCGTGATCCACGGCCCGGGCGTATTCAAGGGTTACCGCAATCGTCCCGACGCGACCGCGGAAGCGCTGCGCAATGGCTGGCTACACACCGGCGACATGGGCCGCCTCGATGCCGACGGCTATCTGACCTTCATGGGGCGCTTCAAGGAGATGATCAAGGTCTCCGGCTACAGCGTCTTCCCGGAAGAGGTCGAGTCGATCCTGAACAAGCACCCCGACGTGGCGGCGTCGGCCGTGATCGGCGTGCCCGACACAACCAAGGGCGAAGTGGTCAAGGCCTTCATCGTCCTGGCGCCGCGCGCCGAGCTGGACACCGCCCAGCTCGCGGCATGGGCGCGCCAGAACATGGCGCCTTACAAGGTGCCGCGCGATGTCAGCTTCGTGACCGAGTTGCCGCGCTCACCGGCCGGCAAGCTGTTGCGGCGGCTGCTCAAGGACTGACGCAAAGCTGCCCGACCGGCCGATGGCGCGCGCTGGAAATCCCGATCAGCTCATGTCCTAAAATCACTCCCAACCTGGTCCGACGGCACCTTTTCGGGACTCGATACCCATGTTTGGCATGCCCCTTTGACCCGACGATTCATCGGCAAAGACCAAATTGCAGCCTGCGACATGTTCAGTCACGACGACGAAAGCTCGAGCATCAAGTACCGGCGACGTATGAAACGGATGATCGAAGCGCTCAGCAGAGAACTGACGCTGCAAGGCATTATCGGTCAGGGGACGACCACGGATCTGCGGGTGGACATTATCAGCCTGGCCAAAACCGCACTCATGGTGTGTGACTTCGATAAGGTCGCGGACTGACGCGTCTCTTGCACAGAATGAAAGACTTTCGTGCGCCGAGCGACCTTGCCGGCCGCCAAAGAACCGGCACACAGACCCTCGGCAGATAGGCACTTCGAAGACTGAAAGCTGTCATCTTGTTGGCATTGCTGTTGGTATCCGCAGCAATCGGCGGCTAAAACTATCGCAAATTCAATTCGTTATGCCATTCGGCGATTGCCGGCTAGGGGCACCAAGCTAGAAACACCAGCAGTAACAATAGCTTGAATCCTTGGTTCGATTCCCGATTTTCTCGCGGCGATTGAAGACACAAGTAAAAATTCGCGGCAGCCATCCGTTTTGTTGGTATCGGCGGAACAGACGTTGACGACGAATTCCGCTATTCCGAACGATGGATTTGAGCAGATGGCTCGCGAGAATTATGGCGCGAGCGCCAACCCGAACACGTCGATTGCCAGATCTCCTGTGATGGGGCTAAGAGCCTGATCTGGCTGTTGCGGATCTTGCATGCGAATTTTCCGGCGACCCTCGGCTCTTACCGACGATGAGATGGAATCTTTCTTTCCGGACCGCGACGGAAGATGGAGGCGGCAAAACCAAAGCCGCCCGCTTAAAGCGCGGCGCAAAGGGTTGATCTCAATCAGAACTGGGCCTCGTCGAACAAAACTGGTTCTGCCCTGTCTGCCGGCGCGTCGCACGGCAACCAGACAGATCGTACCGCCTAGCCTTCGATCGTGTCACCAACGGAGATTTTCGCCATCGTCCACTACCTCGAGATATGCCCCCGAGATCGGTATGGCCGAAGTGCCGCATGATCGCCTTGGGCAGGTTCATGTCTCGCTGCGCGGTGTTCGGGTTGACTTTGACAGCGAGTGAGCGTTGCCCTCCGAAGGCAAAGGTCACACGTTCGAATCGTGACGGGTGCGCCAGTTTCTCCTCACGCGGATACCAATTCTAGACGGGGCGCGGGTCGATGACGCCTCGACAATCAACCTATCCCATGTGCCAGGCACGCCACCGCGATCGCCTCGACAATGCGCTGGTCGAGACGGGCGGCGCCCAGATAGGTCTGTGCAGGCACCGATTGGACGATCTCAGGGCTCGCCGACGCCGCTACGACAGCCGTGTGGCGGATGGTCCTGGCTCCCGCTATTTGTCGCGAACGGATGGAGCTGATTCTGCGGTCGGCCGCTCGTGCTCGGCGACGTGATTGCATGACGCGGTGCCTACCGTGCTCGCCACCTTGCACCGCTGAATTTTTGCTTCGGCCGGCCCAGATAGCTCACCATAGCGACCCAGCGCTCCAGTTGAACGTCAAAAACAAAATGGCTCCTTGCGGAGCCCGGAAATCTCGCCAAACGTTTCGCTCCGATTCAAATCGCGCGTCTTGCCATTTCACGCCAATCTCGTGGAATGTTTCAGCTATCGATCGCGCAAAGCCGTCTGCGATGGGGCACTTGCTGCTGTTTATCGGCAAGTTGCTGCCGCCTGTAGACAACGGGCTGAACTTTCATCAAACGCGCGAAAGTGCGGCTGAAACTGCTCGCACTGGAATAGCCGAGGAATTTTGCGACGTCGGACAGGGGCTTGCTCGAGTCTGCGAGCAGCTGACAAGCCATATTCAAGCGAACCTCCGCAAGCATTGCGCGATAGCTTGTGCCCATACGGCCGAGATGACGCTGCAACGTCCGCGTGCTGATCTTGCAAACGCGAGCTGTGCCATTTATGGTTGCGTCACCCTGTCGCAGCGACGCGACAATGGCCGCGCGGACCGCCTCGGACGAAGGCAAACGGACGGCTCTCATCTGTCGGTGTAAGGCACGAAGTCTATGCTCCGTCTAGAGAATACCAGATGCTTCGGCGCCATGGGTATCCGGGCCTCCTGTCTGGCCGACGGTCCGGGAAAACCAGGGCGTCTTTCGATCACCCAGCGGCCCTCGTTCGACCATTGTCGAACGCACGTAATACTGCGAGGGTACGGACAGAGAATTCATCGATACCCAGCACGAAGGGCTCAGCTTTCCTCCATTCAGATCCCAGTCTTGATCCAGTATGCCTATACAGCGAATTGTTGGCCGTCTGGCCATAAGCCGCCAAAAAAGCCGGCAAGTCCGGCATCGAAGGAGCGGCTCTGCTGATCGACGCAGCAGATCGCTGGGGTGCAGAGAACGGTGCATGCCGGGAGCGGGGCAGCGAACTCTTCCATTTTCGCCGGCAACGCCAACGCCCGGCCCGAGCGAAATTCCCGCCGACAGGCAGCATCCATTTTACGATCGAGAGGCGGCCTGGTGGCAAATATTCATTTGACGCGCTGCCAATTCATCATTCCCTTCGCTGATATCCTTAGCGAAATCGGCGCGTCGACGGGTTCGCTTCTGGCAAAATTTCATCTTCCGACATCATTGGAAGAAAAGGCCAATCACTATGTTCCGATTCTGCGAGCAATCGATTTCGCGGAAATCGCCCGGAGATCACAAGGCATTCCGGATTTCGGATTCCTCGCTTCCCAACGTTTGCACTATTGTCACCTGAGCGAGAAAACCCGGACTCTGATCGGCCATGCCCCAACGTTGTTGGTCGCGCTGCAACAGGCTTGCAAATGGGCATCGATCGAGGACTCGAACTTGAAGAACTGGATCGAGCGCCACGACGATCATGTGAGGTTTTGCAGCAGTCTCACTGGAACAAAAGGACTCCTGCACCTCGAGCATTCACAGTGGCTTCAGAACATTTTCCCTATATATATCGTCCAGCAGTTCGCCGGACCGGATTGGGCTCCTGCAACAATCGCCTTTGAAGCCCGCTATACGCCGAGCCCTGCGTGTCATTCATTCTGGCCAAACACGCGCTTCCTGTCCGGACAGGACGCATCATGGATCGACGTGCCGATCTCGCTTCTCAGCCTTCCCAATCGCGCAAAGGAGAAAGCGCTCTCCTTGCAGGACGATCAGGCTGGCCCATCAGGTCATGATATCATTGCAACGCTCAAGTTGATGTTGCCGTCCTACCTGGACCAAGGACTTCCGGCTCTCGCTGAGGTCGCGGAGATGGCTGGCGCGAGCGCGAGGAGCTTACAACGCAAACTCGCGTACGCCGGCATGACATACTCGGATCTGCTCGACATCATCCGGTTCGAGAATGCAAGCAAGCTCTTGCGTGACACGGATTCCAAGATCATCGAAATCGCATTCTCCTCCGGCTACACTGATCCAGCGCACTTTACTCGCGCCTTCCGCCGAATTAGCGGTGTTACGCCGCGGGAGTTTCGTGCGCAATCGCGGCCGGAATAAGCGTCACGTGGTACGGCGCGTGTGCCACGAACGCGCAGGACCGTCATCCTCGAAAGCACATCAGGCAAACCTAAAAGTCCGGACCAAACACGTCATCGTTGAACTGGGCTGCGGCGTCATCGTTTTCCATGCTGTCGATCAGGTTTTGCTCTGGATTCGTAAAGCCGCCTGCCAAGAGCGCAGTTTCCGGCAATGCACCAGAACTGGCGCGATATTTGTCCATTGCGGCCACGCTGCCGACATACGCACAGGTGCATCCGGAGGGATCCGCGTAGACGTAGTAGGGACGTCCGCGCTTGTGCCGTAGCTGAAACTGATTGGGCGGGAATGACATCAGCCGATTCAACATCTCCGGCGTGGTAGCAGCGATGGGGCCGAAGCCCGATGACATCAACAATTGACCAGTTGATTGCTGAGCGTAACCGCGAGCACCCGAGTACAACTGAACAAGAAGGGTGAACGAAACGAGGGTTGCAGTAGCGCCTGCAGATCGAAGAGCCATTCTTTCTCCGGAGATACCTGGATGGGCTACCAATTGGAGCCGAAAGTGAAACGGAAGGCGTCTACAAATATGCCGTATACGAGCCGATCCAGACCAGGATCGACATCAGCAGGCCGATGACGCCGGCGTTGTCTGCGAACACAGTGGCGGTGCCCGGCATTCCGAGCCGGAGTTGGCTACGGTCGATGGTCTTCGGGATCGAAATAGCAGCCGGATAAACCTTCGCGCCCCCGATCGAGCCGACCCGCGCCAGCGTAGCTGAGACCGCGATCTGGCCCTGCCCCACGCCTTGGGGAATAGCCATGACCGTCGCTTCGTGGATGTGGCCGGGGTCGTCGTCGAAGACGAGCTTGACCTGCGCGCCGGGCTTGATGGTTCTAAATCCGTTCGGCGCGAACATGCCGGTGATGACGACATCGTCTGCGACGATGAACGACATCACCGATCGCGCCGGCATGGCACGGTCGCCGACGGACAGCGCCATGATGGTGACGACGCCATCGCCCACCGCACGGATCGTCGTCTGCTCGAGCTCCCATTTGGCATGGTCGAGCTGGGCCAGGATCTGCGCCACGCTCGTGTTGACACCGCCGATTTCCGATTCCATCGCCAATTGTGCGCTCAGCTGGGTGGCCTTGGCCGCTTGGAGCTGGAATTCGACCGTGTCGTACTGCGCCTGGACGTCTTGCAATTTAAACACAGCCTGCGCGTCCTCGCTGACGAGCTTTCGGTAGTCGGCGAGCCGCTGGGTGTGAAAGGCGAGCTGCTTGGTCAGCCCGTCGACATTCGCCGTCGCCTGCTCGTAACTGGCCTTCAGCTGCTTGACCTGCTGGCGCGCCTGGGCGAGCGATGCCTCGAGCTGGTTGACCTTGTACCGGAACGGCGCCGGATCGATGCGAAACAGCACCGCGCCGGCCGTCACCGGTTCGTTCGGCTTGACCGGAATTTCGATCACCTCGCCGGCAACGTTGGGCGCGACCTCCATGACGCGGGAAATCACGACAAAGCTTCCCGACGGAGTCAGATAGTTGAACATCGCAAGGAACACGGAAAGGATGAACGCGCCGAGCAGCACCGTGACGGCGCCCGAACCCCACCCCCATTTCACGAGCTTGAACTTTGTGAAGAGCAGCCAAACCAGGACGATGTAAAGGGTCAGGATGATCAGCATGACTCATATCTCCGGAGACCGCCGAACTCCAGGCGACGACGGTCGCGGCCAGCCGACCAGCATGACCGACTAGACCTTCCAACGAGCGCGGCCGGAACGCTATGCAGTTTCGGCAACGCCAGGCGCGAGCCTTGTTCTGCCGCTGTCAACCAAGGGCACTTGGTGGGAGTGATTCTTATTTCGCCACGAGGTGACGGGTCGGCGTGACCGTGCTTGCCGGAGGCGCCTGCGAAATCGAAAACGTTATCCCTGCATGCCTCCGACCGGAAATAGATAACCGATCTGAGGACCGACACCGAGAACGCGCGACTCGAAAGACCCTAGAATAGGAAGTTGTCCGGAATCAGCGGTGATCTGCTGATAGGCATATCCAACAAGACCCACAAAAAGCTGCTTTGAGCGAAATTGCGATACGCCCCAGTCGAAATCAAAATCAATTCCGCTCCGATACTGCGTGTCCGGATTCTTGAAATTGTAGGTGAACCCTTGCAGGCACTGCATCCGATGCTCCCCAACCCGCAGCGCGTCTCACCAACAACCCTAGATTAAGGCAGCTCCGGCACCGGTCTATGCAAAATCGGCAAGTCGCGACGCGCTCGGTATTTCTTTGACAGAAGCAGTGTCGCTGGCGCCAGCAGGGATCGGCGCCTCGACCAGCGATCGGAATTACGACCTCAAATTCTCCTGAAACTTCCAGAGCTCGAGGTCGCCATTGCTTTCACCCCAAGGCGCTATGCCTTCTTGAAGCCGGGCGGCTTCCACGTCCCCTCGCCAGCCGGCAGAATCGATGGCGGGGTGGTTTTCGGCCAATACAGCCGCATCGCCACATAGATCGGACCGTCCGGCGCCGGCAGCCAGTTTGCCTCCTTGTCCGCTCCTGGAGACTTGTTCTGGACGTAGATCGTCAGCGAACCGTCGGAGCCGCGCTTCATGTGCGGCAGCATCGGCGAGTTGATCAGGTAGCGATTGATCGGGTTCTTCACCAACAGCTGCGTCTTGCCGTCATACATCGTGACCGACCAGAACGCATTGACCGGCGGCAGTTGCTCTGCAGGGAACGTAAGCATGTAGTTCGACTTCGAGCAGTCGAGCTCTTTGCCATCGGCGTCCACTTTGCCCAGAGGGTACATTGCCTCCACCGCGTCGTTGCCATAGATGCCCGCCTTCGCTGCTGCCGCGCGCAGGAGCCAATCGCCATGAAAGAATGCGGCATCGCCGAACGACGCGCCGACGCGCCAGCCGTTGATATCCTTGCCGAGGGTTGCTACGGCCTCGGTGACCTTGCGCTCGCCTTCCTTCATGCCGAGCAGGATCTCGGCTTTGTCCTCCAGCGACAGGCTGCGGAAGGGGCCCCACACCGATCCGCGCCAGTTGCTCGCGGATCCAGCGATCCTCTGGCAGCGCCGGCGCGAACTGAAGCGCGAAATCCAGGTATTCGAAGAACTCGGTACGGACGAGATCCTTCTCGAATTTGGGGAATGAAAGCGCCGGTGCGGGCGCGGGCGGGGGTTGGTTCAGGAAGCTGGAGAGCGGCTGTGCCTTGTAGCCGGCCTGAACCTTTTTGACGGCCTCGATATCGGCCGGGTCGAACAGCTGCGTCCGGAAAAGTGCCAGGCAGAAATCAGTGGTCGACCGGAACACCTTCTTGATGCCCGCCGGCGTCACGCCGGTCCATCGCGGGCCGACGACCATATAGCTTCCGGCATCACTGCCGGTGGCGCGGGTGCCGACATAACCAAAATTATACGTATTAAGGTCGTTCAGCTGCAGCGCATAGTAGCGCTTGGGATCGATCGCCGGCACGGAAAAGACAATGGGCTCGGCCCGCAGGTCCAGCCATGCGAACGAATACGGCGTGTCGCTGTTGGGCGTGATGACGGCGGTATCTTCATATGTGAAGACGCGCGCCTCGTTGAAGAGCGTATTGAACGGCGCCTTGTACTGGCCCGACGACTTGTCGACCGCGTACTGATTCATGACGCCATAGGCCATCACCATCGGCAGGCCATAGATGAAGCCAGCCTCTGCAATGTCCTTGGCCTTGAAGAAGCCCGGACGTTCGGACCACTGGGCCCAGGCCTGGCTCGATTTGACACCGGCAGCGGCGACGCTCGCCAGCGCGGCAGATCTCAGTAAATCGCGCTTCGTCAGCATGTACGGGCTCTGGATCGATCGCTTTTGCATCAAAATACTCCGTTTCCGTGGTGGACGGGGCTGACACGCCAAGCGTCCTTACGTCCGCTTGCCAACCTAGCGAAAACGCGGCCGTCCGCTATGCAGATTCGGCAATCTGCAGCCGCGCTGCCGAAGCAGCTGCCTCCAGCCGCATCCGGCTTGTGATCTGCCGAGCCTTTCAACTCGGGCGGCGGCCTCTGCACGAAATTGCATAGCCCCCTGATTGCGCGCGCTAGCGGTCCTCAATCCGGGCGCTTCGCCACCACCGCCGACAGAATCGTCCAGCGTCGGGCGTGGCGGCTGGCCTCGGCGCAAGAACGCCAGGCCGCACTCCGCGCAGTCCCGCTAGTAGCATGGCGGATAGGGATAGTATCCGCAAGCCGGCGGCCGATAGTAATACGGGTGGTAGACGTAAGCGGCCGCAGCGCCAGCCGCCGCGGCGGCTCCAGCGTAATACGCTCCTCGGTAGGCGGTGCGTCGCGCAACGCCCGCGAATGAAAGCGGCGTAAACGGAAGGCCGATGATGTCGATAAAGACAGAGGCAGGCCCTTCGGCGCCCTTGATGTCACCCTCGAGAATATCGACATCGAAGGCAAGGTTGTCGCCTTCGAGCTTGGGATTCTTCAGCGTGACAACGACATCGCGCACAGTGTTGCCGTCCTTCTGGAATACGGACACTGTGGCGTTGGGCGGATTCTTTGCGAAATTGTCGCTTCCGGTTCCCCAGTCTTCCACGATATGGCTGGTCAGATCGTGACCAGCCGAGCGAACCGGCCGATCCGCAAATATGATCGCATTTGGCGCGACGCCGGTGAGGACCAGCTTGCCGGGCTCCACGTTCGCTCCCCTGGAGTTGAAGACGATCAGCGATGGAACGACCTGGGGTTTGGTGGCCCCGATCATCTTCAGCTGCGCGTGGGGCGCCGCGTCTTGCGCCAAGGCCATGTTTGTGACCGTCAAAGCACCGAGAAAAGCAATCGCGCGCATCGTATTCGACAGCATGATCAACTCCGAAATCATGGACTACCTAGGCCCAGGCAAGAAGGAAACGAATGGAGGCCGGCCGAATTGGCCGACCTCCTTTCTTCATTAGTAACCGAACTTGTAGTTAAGGCGGAGCGCGAGAAGGCTCGCGTCCGTTTTGGTGTTGGTGGTGATCGACGTGATGCGCCCAAGCGATGGCGTCGGCAACGTGTTGCTCTCGTTCACCCGCCACAGATAGTCGTACTCGATGCCGGCCGTCCAATTCGGAGAGAAGCCGTACTCAAAGCCGACACCCACGACGCCACCCCAGCGGGTCCGGTTCGCAAAGGCGAGGCCCGTGCCGGTTACGTTGTCGATGATGGCAAAGTCCTGGCTACCAACCGCGCCGCCACCCTTGACGTAGAACAAGGCCTCGTTGGCCGCGTAGCCTAGTTGAGCCGTGAAGAGGCCCAGGCCTGAAAGGGTCGACTTGTAGGTTCGGGTCGGATCTTGCGCACTAATGCGCGTGTTGCGGATGTTGGCCCAATCACCCTGCGCTTCCAGACCGTACACCAATTGTCCGGCCTGCCAGCGATAGCCAAGCTGACCGCCGATGATGCCGCCGCCTTTGCTATTGCAGCCTTCCGCGAATATGCGGCCAATTCCATTGATTGCGGTGAGATCGATGCACTGGTTGCTCCAGCCATATCCGCCGTTCATGCCCAGATAGAAGCCGGACCAGTTGTACATCATCGGCGCCGCGATCGGCGCCGCCTTGTACGTCGGCCGCGGTGGAAGGTCGGCGGCCTTTGCAATACCCGTCAACGAAACGGACATTACCGCCACTGCGGTAAGTAAGTTGATTTTCTTCATCGCCTGCGAGCCTCGTCGAATGTGGAAACACATGAGTCACTTGCCATCGACCTTGTCCCAGTCGGTATGCAGAAACTGTCACTGCCGACCAATTCTTCGCGGTGTTGCACCAAAACCCCACTCCGAGGTTACGGCGCGTTGCCGGACATCAAGGCGCGAGACCGGCGATATGTCTCGGATGGCAGTTCGCCGAACAGCGACCGGTAGTGGCCAGCAAATCTGCCGAACTCGGTGACGCCATGGGCCGATAGGATATCGACGACTCTGACCGATGCACCGTTGTCGCGACTGATCTCATGATAAACCAGGTTCAACTGCCGCAGCCTCAGATAGTGCTTTGGCGAGAAGCCGAGATAGCGCTCGAAGGCGCGCAGCAAGGTGCGGTATTCCACCTTGGTCGCTTTCACGATGTCCTTGATATGGACGATGCTTTCCGACCTTGTCCCAACGAACTCGAGCGCTTCCAGAACGATTCGCTCGTACGAGAGGGTGTACTTGTTGGGTAGGAAGGTTTCGCTCAGGCTCCTGTCCCGGATGCAAGCCAGTTGATCCATCAGGGCGTGCTCTGCCTGCCGGGCCATCATAGGCTGGTCGGTGGGATCGGAGATGGAACGCAGAGCCTGCCTCGACACCTCGATCAGACTCGATTTGATCGGCTCTGGCAACCGGACGAGATGCTTGGCGGTCTTCGGCGAAGCTTGAGTCGTGGCTACAGGGAGCATCTTCCTCGAGATACTCTCCTCCTTCGGCAGCGACCACGCCACCCATTCGACATGACCGGAGCGAACAAAGGTGAAGTGACAGTTCGGAGGGAAAATGACCAGGTCAGATGCCTGGCATGGCGCACCATCGAGCACGACGCGATCGTCGAAGTTGGACGACTGGATGATCAACGTCGTAAAATTCGGATCAGTGACGCCATGCGCAATCCCGGGGCCGCCGTCGGCGCCGAATTGAAGGATCGTGCGATTCAATGCGAGAGACTTCACTCCCCAATCGTGAGAGGACGGAGCGGATTTCAGAAATGTCACCCTCGCGCCTCTAACGGCGTCGGTGTATTGCCCGAAATCATTCAATTTTCAAAAAATCCCGCCCGTCTAAGCGGCACTTCAAGCGAAAAATAGAACAAGCTATGCCGCTTTTGAAAAGACCGCGCACAGCGGATCGGTCGGTAGCGGGCGACCGATCCGCTCTCAGACAATCTACTTCATCTGGATGCCCATCATCTCCCGCTCCGCTTTGAACACGACGGCAATGGCATCGATGATGCGTTTTTCGGGATTTGCCTTGCAGTAGACGATGACTTCGTGCTCCACGAGCTTGCCCTTGCGCAGGTCGAGGAAATGCTTCTTGGCAAGGCCGTTGTACCAGCCGCTGTACCAGGCCGTCAGCGCATCGGCGTCCTCCTGGTAGGTCCCGGCGAGCTGCGCGCAGGTCAGCTTCTGGACATCGATGAAGCCATTCGCGTCGACATAGGCCGACAGCGGAGTCTGGGCCCTGGCAGAAACCATTGTGGCAACCAGCAAAGCTACGGAAAGCAGCAGTTTCGAACGCATTGGGTATCCCATTTGAAATGATTTGGATGAGGGGAGATTACTGACGACTTTCAGAGGCGGACGACCGGCATCCGGCTGAAAGCATCGGCTCGGATGCACGATCAGGAGCAAGACAGTCCTATCGGACGGTCGAGGCGGCGCATCGTCCGTCGAACAGGACCGAATATGTGATCGATGTCCCTTGTTCAGAACCGGTAGTTGATGCCGCCACGCACGACATTCAATTCATCCGTGCTGACTCCGGTGCCGACCACTTTGGTGCAGAGATACTCGGCCTTCACGGACCAGTTCGGTGTGAAGCCGTATTCCACGCCGAGACCCGCTGAGATGCCCGGACGCCACGACGAGCCCGAACAATCCGGCAGGACGCCGAGTGTGCCGCAGGGTACGCCAGCGACGGTCGATGCGCTGGCGGTCGACTTGACGAAAGCTCCGCCGCCGGTGGCATAGATCAGCACGTTGTTCATGGCGATACCGACCCGCGCCCTCACCGTCGCCAGCGCGCTAATGCTCGACGACGTATTCAGCGTGACGCCCTGCCCGATGCCGAGAATGCTCGGCGTTACGACGGACGAGCCCTTGATGTTGGCCCAGTCCAGATCACCTTCCAGGCCGATCACGACATATCCCTGCTGAATCTGCGCACCAAGCGTGCCGCCGATCATGCCGCCACTGATGTCAAAACCGGTTCGATCGAACCTGTTGGCGAACAGCACCATCGGGTCCTGGTTGCCCCAACCGTACCCGGCGTTGCCGCCGATATAGAATCCCGTCCAGTTGTAGACGGCGGCAACGGGAGCCTGCGCCTTGTAGGCGGGCGACGCCGGCAAATCCGCGGCGGCCGCGTAGCCGCCCATCATCAGCGAAGTCGCGATCGCAATTCCAAACCTTCCAATCTTATTCATTGCCGCACCTGATTGATTGAAGAAAATCGTGCAGCGGTGATCGCATCGAATGCGCGCAACCCACTATGCAGAATCTGACGCGCGCGTTCTGTTTTCCCGACTGTGGCCAAGTTGCCGCAGCGGAAGCATCGGCGCGCAGTCGGTGTTGACCACAGGACCTTTGCAAAAGGTCTTCGGTGTCAGGCGAGCAGGTTGACGAATATGCAAATTCTGACAATTCGGTGATGCCGAGCGGCGACCGGCCGCTCCTGGCCCGGTTCAACCTTGCCGAAACACCGTCGTGGTGACCGGAAGCCTAATTGCGTGCAAAATAGAGCGGCGTCCTGAGCGTGATCTGGTAGGCAGGCTTTGGCACCCACATGATCTGCGCGGTTACGCCAAACAGGCGGTTGTCGTTATCGTCCATCCGGTCAAGGTCTAGTCGCAGGATCGGCTGGGTGAAGGAGGGGACCGACGCGCGGCCCAACAACTGAGCGCCGCCGAAGACCTGCACACCCGCGCGGCCCGTAAACTTCCAATTGTTCGGCCATTGGTAGTAGCCGCCGACATAGCCCATGACATCGGGATGGATCGTCGCGAGCGGACTGCCGATGACTACCCGTGTGTCCTGCACGCCCGCGAGTAACCCGCGAGTCTCGTCCTGGTCAAACGCATAGTCGAATTCGAAAATGTTTGTAAATGTCGTGGTAGCAAACGGTCCGTTCGGAATCGCCTGGGTAATGGTCGATTGCCAGCTCAAGGTCGGAATCGAGCCGCCGTTCTGATTGTAGAGGTCGGCCTGAAATCCAAGATTCCAGCTTGTGATCGCCACTGACGACCAGCCGGTCATCGGAGTGCTGGTCGAGCTGGCTGACACGCCGGCATAGAGCGAGACGTTATCGCTCACGTCGATCGTCATGGGAAGATCGACCACGGCGCTCTGGGCGGCCGGCAGCGTCGCACCGCCCGCAATTGCCGCCAGGCTGCCGGCATTCGAGATGGCGCCGGATTGCAACGCCGCGAGAAATGACGAATTGCCGAAGCCGATCGCGAGCGCACCGGCGGGCACCCTCCCGTAGGTGGCTCTCACGTCGAGGTAGACGTTCGGCGCGCTCGATAACCCCGTCGATGAATTACTGTCATCGTCGCCAGCACGGGCAACTCCGCTGGAGAGGCAGATCAAGCCGGCCAGCACCACTGCTGGTGCGTCATTGCGCGCGTTCAGTGCTCCAACTTTCGCCGGAACCTGCAAGACGCCTTCCTCAAACGAGATCGTTATGGGCGATGTCTGACCGCAGTGATGCGCCAGGCACTAGTCAACTCGCGCACTATCCGCCGTCCAGCAAACCCAGCACATTCGGGGAGAAGATCGTCGAAACGATATCGACAATGCGCCGGAACCGTCTATGCAAAATCTGCCAATGCACAGGGACACTACATCGCGGCAGGCTCCTACGGCAGATCCGGCGCCTTGGTGTCCTCGAATGTGGCCGGGCCGACCGATGGCGGCTCGGACGCTTCCGCAAGCCAATGCTGAATGACGGCCGAAGGTATCGCCCGTCGCGGTGTGCAGGGGTTGATGGTGCCCGCGGTCACGATGTATCCCTGCTCGAACTTCCGGCGAGCAAACCGCTGGGCGTCGAGCTCGGTCGGAAAGGTCTCACTCTGTCTCGGCTGTCGTTGCGCAGATGTCTTGCGAATCCTTTTCGGCACCTCGAACGAAACATACCAGACCTTCGTCAGATCAATCGACACGGCGTCCTTCCGATTGGTTTTCCCTGTGGGCTCGCCTCATCTCAGCCAACCGCTCCCGCTAAGCGCTTTCGACATCAAGATCTTGAGCGGCGCCCATCACGCTCGCTCCGAAAGCCCTCGACAATGGATTCTGGCAGTCGATCCCAGCGTTGCGCAGTCCAGCTATGCCATCGTGCGACATCTCGCCGTCCCGGCCCGCCGCTCGAAGCGTCTGCGAAGGGCTCTCGCCGAACAGCTTGCGATATTCGACCGAAAACCGTCCAAGCTCGAAAAAACCGAAGCAGATCGCAATTTCCGTCACCTTTGCTGTCTCGCCGTCCACCGCAAGAAGCGCCTGCCTTGCCTGATTCAGTCGGAGCACACGAATTCGGCGGCACGGCGATTGGCCGTAAACGCTCCTGAACGCCTTTCGTAGAGTACGCTGGCTCACCGAGAGCCGGTGGCATATCGCGGGAATGCGAGGCATTTCTTCGGCATTCCCCGCAGCGATAGCCTCGGCCCGCGCGACAAGAACGCGATATCGATCGCTGGCACCGCCAATCATTCGTCGATGCCTTTCGATTGCATCAAATAGGCCGCTGACGTGAGGAGGCTATGGCAACGCGGCCCGTTTGCTTGGTCTCCTGACGAACCACCTCGCGCGGGCGTGCAGATCAGATCGGCAGCGGCAATGGCAATAGGCGCAGCGCAGTGCATAATGATTGACCTCAACGTCTGGCTTTACCTCTGCATCTCGCGTCTTTCAGCGCGAAGCGTCTTGCCATTTCGCGCCAATCATTGACACACGGCGCCATTTCTTCCGGGCCGCCTTGTCGCCGAAAAACACAGCTCGATACTGGTAAAATGCTAGGGCGGCGCTCGTTTGCGGGACGACGCGGGGCCGCTCCCTGCGTCGAGGCCTTGCGCTTTCGCGCCTACCGCGACCAATCAGTGCAAGCCGCCCATGCGCTGACTTTTGCTGGCCCTAAGTTGAATTCAGGAGGGAGCTCCGACCGCGACGCTCCTGTCGAAATCTGGTCTCCCCACAGCGACGGCGGCGCGTCAATAGATCGGACGCAGTTGGAGCCCGGAAAGGCCGAGGGTCACATTGACGGCTATCGAGCCCTCTACCGAAACGGGCTGCAACGCAAATGACCGCCCTGAGCCACCGACAAGAACATTGACGCCGGCGCCCAGGCCGAGGCCGATGTCGCCTGACGCCCCGACATATTCGCCGGCGAGAGCTCCGGGCGGAGGGCCTGCCGTCGGGGCAAGGACCGCCCAGGCGAGTGCGCCTCCGGCCGAGACGCCGATATCGATTCCGACGGTATTGAGGGCGCCTTCATAGAGTTGTATCGGCAATGGCGGGTTTTGAGTAAAGCGACATGACATCGATTGATGGCCGAATATGACAAACCCGACGCTGGGGTCGAGCTTGCAAGCCAGCATGCCGATCTGAGTCCACGATGCCTGTTGGGCGCCTGCGGAGGACACAGAGCCGCACCAGGCACTGAGGGCGCAGAGGACAGCCAAAATTCGTGCACGCATTTCGCTTCCCCGATCATCTCGCAGAAACTCGTTGATCGCGGTCGGCGCTTGGTCCCAGCCGCGTTCCGTTTCGTAGAGGAGCATGTACAAAGCGGACGAGGCTATGCAAAATCGGCAAGCCGAACCCGCCGTCAGGCCTTTTTGTCGCGTTGATCGGGCGACGTTACTGCTCGACACCGGGAGCGCGCTGGCCCAGAGTGCTACGCACGGAAACCCGAAGACGATCGGCACGCCTTCCGCTGCACAAGCCCAAATCGTGCCATCGCTCATCGTTCTCAATTCGCGGGGCGCAACGTTGGTAGCGCTCGTGAGTCCAGGTGGCGGAGCTTCGTTAGGTGACGGCCCTCAAGAAACGCACCCTCCTGAGTTCTCGTTTGCCCGCTCCTCTCGCGTGAGGACAAAGGCAAGCGATCTAATTGCTGGCGCGGCCAGAACGACGATCGGCAACATTGTCGCCCAGGCAATCAGCCAAGATGACAGCCAATTGTGCAAGAAGTTGCCAAGCACGAGAGGTGGAAAACCAGCGATTCCAGCCGCGACGAAGCAGGTCAATCCGGACTGAATGACCGCAAAAACGAAATGGCTGTAGCGACGCGGAATGCCGAGCATTGGAGCGCCTTTGGCAAGACTGAAGCAAAGGTCATGCCGACCTCGAACCGACGCTAGGCAGGCAGGGCTTTATTTCGCAAGGAAGCCTCGTCTTATCGACCAGACACCGGGATCCTGAGGCTCGCGGTCAAAATGCACCCTATTGCCAACGCCACACCCACGCCTGCGACACAAGCTACCCATCCGAAATGATCGAACAATTGACCAAGCACGGCGCTGCCGACTAGGCCACCGAAGAAATAGCAGGCAAGGTAGGTGCCGCTGGCAACCCCGCGGTTTGTCTGCGCCGCTTGCCCGACGAAGCCGGTGGCGCAGGCTTGCGCAAAGAAGGTGCCGACCCCGACCAGCACCATCCCCGCGAGCACGTCCGCAAGGTGCGATGAGAGCATCAGTGGCAGGCCTAGCGCAGCGATTGCGAGACCGCCCCAAAGGGACAATCGCATGCCGAAGAGTGTCACAGCCTTGCCGGCCAGCAGCGTCGTGACGATCGAGGGCAGGAATACGAAATAGACAAAACCCACCCCCATCATGCCGAGCGACAGCGGGGCACGGACCAGGATGAAGTTGACGTAGGTAAAGGTGCCGATGAAAGCGAATAGGATGCAGAAGCCAAGGCCGAAGGCCGCGCGCAGGGCCGGATCGCGCCAATGCCCTATCATTGCCGAAAGTGGCGATTGTGCTGGGCCGATAGAGTGCATGGGCTGGACCCGCTTGATCGTGAAGTAGACCAGCAGCGCGCCTGCGAGATTGAGCAAGGCAAAGAAATAAAAATTCGTCGCCAGGCCCAGATTGTCGGACACAGACGCCGAGATGAGACGCCCGATCAAATTGCTTGCGACGTTCCCGGTGATATAGGCGGCGAAGGCGCCGCCAGCATCCATTGCGCTGCACTGTTCGCCCAGATAGGCAAGGGTGAGCGTAAAGGCTGAAGCCATGCAGAGGCCCTGCATGATGCGAAGAAGGGTGAAGACGGTAAGGTTCGGCGCGACGGCGAGCAAGCTCGTCGGAATCGCGAGCAGGAGCAGGCTGGCCAGAATGCCCGTCCTGCGATCAATGTGCGGGCTGAAGGATCCTACCACCAGTCCGGCGACTGCCATACCGATCGTGCTGGCATTGACGGCGAAGCCCATCGCACCAGGCGTTACGCCGTAGTGCCGTGTCAGAGCTGGTAGAATTGCCTGAGTTGCGAACAGGTCGACGACGGTCAGAAATGCGGTGAGGCCGATCACCAGAGACCGCAGCGCCACGTCCGGCAAATGACCGTGCTCTTGCGTTGGTTTTGCTGTAACTTCCATCGGCATATCAGTCATCGCCGCAGCTCCTGTGATCGAGGGGGGGATGTGACGCCCAGGCGTGCGGGGCCGACACGTGGCTCCCGGGTCGTCACATCCGGTAACGAGGCGTGGGGCTGGAGCACTCGTTACATGTTGTGGTCAGTCGGATCCTTGCGAACGTCGCCGACATAGAGAATGACGGTCTCCTTGCCGAGGTTCTTCCACCAATGCGAGGTGCCGTAGACCTCCGGTCGCAAGTCACCTGCCTTGTGCACGATCGGATCGATGCAGTTGCTGGCGTATTCGACGACCTCGCCCTGCTGGACAAAGATCAGCGCCGGCCGATCGTCATGGCTGTGCCAGGGCACAATGCCACCGGGCTCGATGGTCAGCTTGCGGAAGCGCAGTTCGCGGCCCTCGATATGCGCGGGTTGCTTGCCGAGATCGATGGAGCCAAGCGTCACGTCGGTAACACCGACCGGCTTGTAGTCCACCATCGAGCGGGCGTTGGCTTTCATCCTGTCGGCGGGACATTCGCCGGCGACGGCCGCAGATGCTGTCGCGAGGGAAATGGCAATGGCGCTCGCGACGCCGAGAGCTTGCCAGATCTTGCGCGAGGTTGCGATGTCATTGAACATGTCGTTATCTCCTTGCTTGATGTCGCGGCCCCGAAAGGCTGGCCGGCATGTCAAGAGCATCACGCAAGGCTTTTGCTTCGGGAAATGCCGGTTGGCTGTTGAACCGATAGCGGCGGGCTATGCGCCTCAAGCGTGGCCGAGCATGTGCTTGATGTCGGAAGCGAAGGTCGGACAGACAGGAATGTGGTCACGAAGCTCGCTCGCGCGGATGCCGAGATTCATTGCAAGACCGAAGATGTTTACAAGCTCATCACCGGCACGGCCCACGAGGTGAGCATCAGGAAGAGAAAGGTAGCGAATTTGCCAATTTGCAGTACGTTATAGCGGGACGTAGAAAATTACTGTCGGGTGACGGCTGTCCGCGACAGAATCGCCGCTCGGGCGTCCAACATGAAATGCGGGCGTGCTCTGATATCGATAGCCCACTGCTATCGTACTTTGTGCAATGCTCCTGGCAGAGACAAGGCGCCTCTTTTGGGCGGTCCGTGCAGGAAATTGCCATCTGAAGGCCAAACATGAGGGAGCAAGGGATGACATCGCTTTCCCCAGCCGACGCCGAGCGGCTCAAGCTCGCATTTCAGCGCTGCCGGGAGATGGAAGGCACTCTCAACGAGCAGCTCCAAGCCTATGCGGCAGCCGGCCGGGAAATCTTTCCGGCATATGGCGAAGCCGTCGATCGACTCGTTATCCGGGTCAACGAGAATGGCGGCGGGGAAAACGCGCCGCGTCCCGGCGAGCCGATGCCCCCCTTCATACTACCGGACGAACGCGGTCGGCTAGTTAGTCTGCCGTCTCTGCTCGAGCGGGGTCCGGTGGCCGTGATGTTTTTCCGCGGCCATTGGTGCCCTTATTGCCGACTCAATGTCAGGGCTGCGATCAAGGCCTATGACCGCATCACGGCTCTGGGCGCGGACGTCGTCGCCATCATGCCAGAAGCACAGGAATATGCGGCAGAATTCAAGTCCGAAGCCGGAGCACCATTTCCAGTGCTGACCGATCTCGACAATGGCTATGCGCTGTCCCTCAACCTGGCGATCTGGCTTGGCGCAGAGATTGAGCGGCTTCTCTCTTATCTCGACATGCCGAGCTTTCACGGCAACGACGGCTGGGTGTTGCCAATTCCTGCGGCCTTTGTGATCGGACGCGATGGCATGGTCAAAACGCGCTTTGTCGACCCCGACTTCCGGCGCCGCATGGCGATCGAGGATCTACTCGCAGCGCTGAAGGATGCGCGGTAGCTTCATCAAGGCGACCCGCGTGCATTGGTACTGTCACGCCGCTCTGCACCTCTCCAGAAACAGCCGCCAATCCGTGCCGCGCAGCATGCGCATCACGGCAGATGCGACCGCGGTTCGCTCGCGGCCGGCGACGCCGTAGAGATTGACCGTGCGTCGGGCATCGAGCCCCTCGACCGAGGTACGTTTGAGCGTCTGCGGTATCCGCGAGGTGTCAGGGAGCACGGCGATGCCGATACCCGCCTCAAGCAGCTCAACGAGATCGCGCTCGCTCAAGATTTCGTGACAATGATCGATGTCTACGCCGTGCTCCCGCAAGGCGGTGTTCAAACGCGAGACATGCTCGCAGTACCCGCGCGACAGAAGCTGTTCGGAACGCAGATCATCGAGGTCGATGCGGTCGTGACCCGCAAGCCGGTGGTCGGCATTGACGACGAGCTGAAAGTCCTCGGTAAACAGCGGCCAGGTGTCGAGCCGCTCCCAATTCGGGTCGAGCTCGGCCGCAATTCCAAGCTCGGCCTCGCCATTCTTCAGCATGTCTCCGACTTCGCGGCTGTTACCACGGAGAAAACGGAATTCCAGCCGATTGAACTGGCGCTTGATCTGATCGAGGAAGGGGATCAGCAGCGACAGATCGATCGAGTGGGTGAGCGCGATTCTCAGCGCGCCGATCTCGCCGCTTTTGAATGACGAGGCGAGCGATCGCGCGCCAACGGCGGCCTCGTAGCATTGCTTCAGCAAGGGGTGCATACGCTGACCAAGCTCGGTCAATCCGGCCGGACGCTCGCGGCGGAACAGGTCGCCGCCAAGCTCTGCCTCGAGCTGCTTGATGGCCCGCGTCAGCGATGGCTGGGTGACATTGCACTCATCCGCAGCACGCGTGAAATTGAGCGTCCGAGCGACCGCGAGGAAATACCGAACCTGATGCATTTCCATGATCGAACTTCCCCTGATCCGGCTTCCAGTCTAGCCGATTGAGGGCCACGTCGGCCATAGCCCGCACCTATGGTTTTGGAAGCCAAAGGGCATTTCCGTGAGTCCGTTTTGCGATGCAGATTTTGGCGACCGTCGGATACCGCCGACGATCCAAGCGGGAACTTAGAAGATGAATATCCAGATCAAGTCGCATGGCGACGTTGACGCAAAACTACTCGATGGCAGGGTCGCCCTGGTGACCGGCTCAACCAGCGGGATCGGGCTTGGCATAGCCCGCGCGCTTGCCGCGGCGGGCGCGAACGTGATGCTGAATGGCTTCGGAGCCCCGGCCGAAATCGCCAGGACGAAGGATGCGATAGAAGCCGATCATGGCGTCAGGGCCGGCTACTCGGCGGCCGATATGACCTCGCCTGATGCGATCGCCGAGATGGTCGCGGCGACGCTGGCTGACCTTGGCCGGCTCGACATTCTCGTCAACAATGCCGGCATTCAGCACGTCGCACCGCTCGACCAGTTTCCGGTCGCGAAATGGGATCAGATCCTAGCGGTCGACCTTTCGTCCGCGTTCCACACCACGCGGCTGGCACTGCCGGCGATGCGCAAACAAAGATTCGGTCGCATCATCAATGTAGCTTCTGCGCACGGGCTGGTCGCCTCGCCTTTCAAGGTGGCCTATGTCGCCGCCAAACACGGCATTGTCGGCCTGACAAAGGTGGCGGCGCTCGAAACTGCCGAGGACGGGATTACGTGCAACGCGATCTGCCCCGGCTATGTCTATACCCCGCTGGTCGAAGCTCAGATCGATGGACAGGCCACGGCGCATGGGATTTCCCGGGATCAGGTGATCCGCGACGTGCTGCTGGCCCAGCAACCGAATAAGCGCTTCGCCACCGTTGAGGAAATCGGCGCGCTGACCGTGTTCCTCGCCAGTGACGCGGCCGCCTCCATCACCGGAACCGCACTGCCGGTCGATGGCGGTTGGACCGCACATTGAGACGACGCTCGTAACAGAACCGAGTGCGCTTACGAATACTGGATAGGCTCGAATGGGAGCAGGACATGCACGAGAGAACTTCGTCTCGGAATGTTAAATCGCTGGCCAAGAATCTTCCAGGCCAGGTAGTTCTGGTGTTGCAGGGCGGCGGCGCCTTGGGCTCGTACCAAGCAGGTGTCTATCAAGCCTTGCACGAAGCAGGCATCGAGCCCGACTGGATCATCGGCACATCGATCGGCGCTATCAATGCCAGCCTCATCGCCGGCAATCCGGTCGAGGACCGGCTGCCGAGGCTGAAGGAGTTCTGGAAGCGGATGGAGCAAAATCCCGTCTGGAATATCCGCACGGTCTTTCCCGGCTTCAACGAGCGGCTGTCCTACTGGGCGACCATTACTCACGGAATTCCGGGCTTTTTCCGTCCAAATGCCCTTGCGCATGCGGGTGATAGCTATCCGCTGGGTGCCGAACGAGCCGGCTACTACTCGACCGCGCCACTCGAGCAAACCTTGGGCGAACTCGTCGATGTCAACCTGCTCAATAGCTGTTCGCCGCGGCTGACGGTCGGGGCCGCCCATGTGCGGACCAGCCAGATGCGCTATTTCGATAGCCGCGATGGCGAGCTCACCATCAGGCATATTATGGCCTCCGGCGCCTTGCCGCCGGCGTTTCCCGCCGTCCGCATCGACGGCGAACTCTATTGGGACGGCGGTATTCTGTCCAACACGCCGACTGAAGTCGTGTTCGATGACAATCCCCGCAAGAACTCGCTGATCTTCGCCGTCCATCTGTGGAATCCGGCGGGTCTCGAGCCGACCACGATGGCGGAGGTGCTGAATCGGCATAAGGATGTCCAGTATTCCAGCCGCATCATGAGCCACATCGGGCGCCAGCAGCAGGCGCATCGGCTGCGCCACATCATCAACGAGCTGGCCAAAAGATTGCCCGACAGCGAGCGCAACACTCCGGAGGTGCGCGATCTGGTCGGTTACGGCTGCCAGACACGCATGCACGTCGTCCGTCTGCTTGCGCCGCAGCTGGATCGCGAAACCCACACCAAGGACATCGATTTCAGCCCGCGCGGCATCATGCAGCGGTGGGACGCTGGCTACACGCACACAAGAGCAGCCCTTGAACACGCGCCGTGGGTCGGCGAGTTTGATCCGCTGTCGGGCGTGATCCTGCATGAGCAGATGGAGCTGATGCCCGTGGCGGCAGAGTAAGAGGCCAGAGGCAGGATCCTCCGCAGACAGGTTTTTGACGGACAGAGGGACGTCACCTAGCCATGACGCCCTGATTGCCACGTGGACGAGCGCGCCGGTACCGGACCAGGTGCATCTCCATTCGTTCTATCTGCTGGACGTCGGAGGGCGGCTATTTCGATTGGAGCGCGACGATGGGCGACCACCCGTCGTCGACGCCCGACTTCTCGAGGAGCCTGCACCGATCAAGCATCAGTTCAGTTGGGTGGTCATGAGGACGCTGGCGCAAGACAACCTCGAAGCAGCCAATCGCGCCCCGGAAATCGCGCATGCGATAACTCTGCAAACCCTCTTCGTAGTCGGCGATCCAAGCCGAGCCAGAGTCCCCTTTCGTCTCCTGTTCCGTCTCCCGCGCTGAATCGATCAATTCATATACCGCGAGGCCCTCGGTCTTGCCGTAGACGGCTATCCGATCGATCTCGCGTGTGATCATGGCCCCTTCGACGAGGCGCTTGGTCTCGGCACCGATCAGAATTTGCGTCTCATAGTGCTTGTTGGCGCCCTCCAGGCGGCTTGCCACGTTCACGGCGTCGCCAATCACGGTGTAGTTCAACCGCAATTCCGAGCCGACATTGCCAACCAGCATGCGGCCGGAATTGATGCCGATCCGGATCTGCAGGGGATGGCCCTGGTCGTCCCTGACGCCAGCGGCCTCGATGGCCTGGCGGCAGGCGAGCGCTGCACGACAACAGAGCATGGCATGTTCGGCCTGCGCGGTCGGCGCGCCCCAGAACGCCATCACGGCGTCGCCGATGAATTTGTCGATGGTTCCGCGGTGGGCGACGATGACTTCAGAGGCGACGTCGAGATACCGCGATAGCAGCGGCACAACGCGATCGCCCATGCGCTCGGAAAGTCCGGTGAATCCTGCCACGTCGATGAACATCACCGTCAGCTCCTGGATCGAGCCGCCGGGCTTTGCCTCAACGCCCTGGCGCAGGAGCGACCGGACCAGATCGGCCGGGATGAATTTGCGGAACGCGGACAAGCCCTGCGCCATCTCGGCGATCGCGCCCGAAAGGCTCGAAATCTCGGCGAGCCGCGACGGGTGGCGGCGTACCTGCTCCAGCGCAAAACTTTCCACATGTCGGATTTCGCCGACCACACGGGCAAGCGGTGCGGCAATCACCGACCGCGCCAGCATTGCAGAGAACAGAGCGGCGAGCACCGCACCGATGGCAAGACCGATGATGAGCCGCCGCAACGCGGTTTCGACCGGACCAAGAAACTCAGCCTCAGGGATCACGGTCGCCAGGGACCAGCCGGTAAATGGCAAGGGCGTCAGCGCGACCTCATAGGCTGCGCCATCGAGGGTAAGCCGCCGCCGCCAGGCTTCCTTGCGACCGTCGTCGCCGGCCAGTGTCAATGCCATGCGCGCCAGCGGCAGCAGATCGATTCGGCTGTGCGCGGGATGCAGCTCGTCGGCGTCCTTGTCGGGAGCCGCGATCAATTCGTCGCCGGCACCGAGGATGAAGGCCGTTCCGGTGCGGCCGACCTCGAGCTGGGCCAGGAAACGGGAGAGCCTTGTGTACTCGATGATGATCGCAAGGACGCCCTGACGCTCCTGATAGACATCGATCGGCCCCGCAAAGGCGATCGATGGGCGCGGGCCGATCGGATGGTCGACGACCCCGAACCACTGCGGGCCCTTGGCCTCCATGCCGGTCTTGAACCAGTCTTGGTCGGTCACGCGAAAGTCTGTGGGTTCGAAACGGCGGGTTTCAAATTCGATGTCGCCGGGGATGACCTGATATTCGTCCATGCGGCGCTGGCCGACATGGTCGGTCTTCGAGATCTCCATCATCTCGAGATGACCGTCACCGAGCTTGTGTGCGGCGAAGAAGGAACCGTCAGGCCAGCCGAAGGCGACCCAGGAGATCGTCGCTTGCGACTGCAATTGTGATAGGAACACGAACTCGCGCTTGTCGGCCTCGCGGGTATCAAGCACGTTCTGCAGGAACAGCGTGCGCACGGCAGTGTGGGCGGCGCGTGCTTCATTGACAATCGCAGACACCTCCTTGCGAACGGCAGCGACGATCTGCTCGTTGATCGTCGAGGCGAGCTGCCGGCTGATCGATTCCGCCGTGCGCCACCAGAGCAGGCTCGAGGCTGCGGCGGTGAGCAGGATCGCGGTAAGGACTAGCGCCGAAACGGCAAGACGAATGCTGATCGTCAGCGTCCTCGCCGAAGACGGTGACCGCAATCGTTCGAGGACGCTTGGGCGTTCAATGGCGTTCATGTTGGCCTTCGCCGGCGGTCGGTAGGCTTGATGGCGATACGCTTGCGTCCGGCAGATTGTTACGTCTCGGAATCATGACAGGCGGAGCGTCGCCATCGCCAATGCTCAACCGGCCCGGTTTCCATAGCGACAAGGCATTGGAAGCCCCGGCCGATGTCAGCGTATTTGAGCGGCACGCAGACGGCGCAAGAGCCATTTGCGTGACACCTGCAGCGATGTCACGGATTCGTGAGCTGCCAACACCGTAATGGCGGCAGCGAACGGAACGAACCAGTCGATGCGCCCCCCCGACGCCTCAGGGGGCGACGCACAATAACGATGTGGAGAGATCAATGAAGAACGTCATCAGCTCGCTTGTCCTTGCCGGCGCCGTTTCGACCGCGCTTGTGACCCTTGCCACCGCCGCTCCCCTCACCAAGGCCGAGGCGGATGCAGCTACCGCAGCGCACAAGGAGAAGTGCTTCGGCGTCGCGTTGAAGGGTCAGAACGACTGCGCGGCCGGCCCAGGCACGACGTGCCAGGGCACCTCGACAACCGACTTCCAGGGCAATGCGTGGAAGTTCGTGCAGGGTGGTACCTGCACCAGCATCCAGCTTCCGAACGGCAAGACCGGATCGCTCAAGCCGGTCTAGGCGAGCCGGACGGCAAGCACTCACGATCATAGGGAGAGCGGAGAGCGAACATGAGTGCGGCGATCTCGTCCCGGTTGCTCGCAGCCGAGCCTCCCCGCTTTCCCGCGCTTGCCATGCGGGGCCTCGCTGGAACCAGCTTCAAGCACGAGCACCTCGCTGCGATCCTTGACGAAGGGCCGCAGCGCGGCTTCTTCGAAGTTCATGCAGAGAACTACATGGGCGCGGGCGGGCCGCCGCATCGCGCGCTGGAAGCCGTGCGCCGCGACCATCCGGTATCATTGCATGGCGTGTGCATGTCGATCGGTGGTGAACGCCCGCTCGACAAGGCGCATCTGAAGCGCTTCCGCGATCTCGTCGAGCGCTACGAGCCCGCGCTGGTATCGGAGCATCTCGCCTGGTCGACGCACGACACGACCTATTTCAACGACCTGTTGCCACTGCCCTATACCGAGGCGACGCTCGCACGGGTCTGCGATCATATCGATCAGGTGCAAGACGCCATCTGGCGGCCGCTGCTGCTGGAAAATCCGTCGACCTACGTCGAATTCACCGAATCGACGATGAGCGAGACCGAGTTCATTCGCCGCGTCGCGGAGCGCACCGGGTGCGGACTGCTGCTCGACATCAACAATGTGTTCGTCTCGGCAATCAATCACGGCTTCTCCGCGCTCGACTATATCTCCGACTTTCCATTGTCGCGCGTCGGCGAGCTCCATCTCGCCGGTCATGCCGAGCAGCGCGACGATGAAGGCGACCTGCTCCTGATCGACAGCCATGACGGGCCGGTCACGGATGCCGTGTGGAAGCTGTACGAGATCGTCATCACGCGCTGCGGCCCTGTCCCGACGCTGGTCGAATGGGACAGCAAAACTCCGGATTGGCCGGTGCTGAAGGCCGAAGCGGCCGCGGCGCAGGCCATCCTCGACCGCCACCAGCGGGAGATGCGTTATGCTGCCGCTTGAGAAGGAAATGTCATCCTATGCGGCGCGCTTCGCGGCCGCGCTGATCGACCCCGCGCGCAAGGCGCCCTCGCTCGTCACCGGGCCGAACGGAAAGGCGGCGGTCCGGCGTTACAATGTCTATCGCAACAACGTCACGGTCAGCCTGATCGATGCGCTTGCCGCGGTCTATCCTGCGGTCCAGCGCATCACGGGCGTCGAGTTCTTCCGTGCCATGGCGCGCTTCCATGTCCGAGCCTCGCCGCCAACATCGCCACTCCTGTTCGACTATGGCCGCGACTTTCCGGCATTCATCGAAACCTACGAATATGCGCGCGCCATGCCCTGGCTTGCGGATGTGGCACGGATCGAGCGGGCCTGGCTCGACGCGTATCATGCCGCCGATGCCGCGCCACTGTCACGGGATGCGCTCGCTTTGGTTCCGCCGGAGCGGCTGGCGGATGTGGTCTTCACCGCGCATCCCGCGGCAGGAATCGTCCGCTCGCCTTTCGCGGCAGTGACGATCTTCGCCGCCAATCGCGGCGAGGAGGCTTCGGGTCAAATCGATGCAAGCACGCCGGAAGATGCCTTGGTCACCCGGCCCGAGATGGACGTCGTCGTGCGTCATCTCCCTGAGGGCGGCGCCGTGTTTCTGATAGACCTGATGTCTGGTCGAACGCTCGGCGTCGCCGCTGCGTCGGCACTGCAGTCATCGGCTTCCTTCGACATCGCCGCGAATATCGCCGGCATGATCGAGGCGGGCGCCTTCATATCAATCGATTTTGGAGAAGCATGATGGTCATCGATCAGCATTATGGCGCGGGTGAGCGCTTTCGCCTGGGCCACCTCGCGGACAAGGTCGAACACCTGATCCAGACAGCGGCCCTGCCGTCGTTGGTTCAATTCGTGATGCGTGTGGCGCTGGCGGTACCGTTCTGGAAATCCGGCATCCTGAAATGGACCGGCTTCCTCAACCTCAGTGACACCGCAGTGACGCTATTCACCGACGAGTTCATGCTGCACCTGCCGGGCGGCCCCTATCACTATCCGGCACCCGCGGCGATGGCATTCCTGTCCGGATGCGGCGAGATCACCTTTCCGGTGCTACTGGTGTTCGGCCTCGGCACCCGCTTTGCTGCACTCGGGCTGTTGTTCATGACCATGATCGTCGAGCTCACCGTACCTGACGGCTGGCCGATCCACCTCACTTGGGCGGCGATGGCGCTCGGGATCATGGCTTGGGGACCGGGACGCATCTCGGCAGATCATTTGATACGCGCGTTCCTTCGACGGGAGAGCTGAGCACATCAAGCTTCTGCCACGAGATGAGTTGGACGATGCGAGGCCTGATACGTGACGCGTCGACGGCATATGCGTCCAGATGACGCCTGACCGGTCTAGAGATTTGGCTTGATGGACTTGTGCTCTGGCTCAAGGCTATCAAGCGCTCAAAAACGTCGCGCGACCGAAGCAGCATAGGGCGTGCCAGCCGCCGGCCAATATGTTTTTGCCAGCCAATGCTGCGCGTCAGCTTGTTGGTAGTTCTGTTGGCATCGACAGCAATCAGAGGCGAAAATTGCTTCAAATTCAATTGCTTATGGTATCGACCGGTTGTCGGCCAGGGCAATTGCGGAGTCCGGAACGGCATAGGCGTGCGTGCCATCTACTGGAAGCCTGCTGGTTAATTTAGTCGGCAAGTACTGGCTTCATCCTGCTGGTATTTGTGCTGGTATCGACAGCAATCGACGATAAAAGTGGGTTCAAATTCAAATGGTTATGGCTCTAGGCAATTATCGGCCAGGGGCACCACGGAAAATATTATAATAATAACAATAACTTAAGCCGCTGGTTCGATTCCGGATTTCTCGGGACAATTGTTTCGATGCATTGAAAATACAAGCAAAAGCCGACTACAGCCGTCCGCTGTGCTGGTATTTTTGCTGGTATCGCCAAGCCAAAGGCGCCCCGGCGAATTTCGATATTCCGAACGAGGGCATTGAGCGCCGGCACGCCCCATTCACGACTTTTCACGTGACGTTCGGACGTCAACCTCAATGACCAACTGGCCATAGACGAACATGAACGCGTTCACGATTGCTTCGATGCTGATCAGGCTTTCTTCCCAACTGGCTGCGTTGGGAAGCGCTGTTGGTCAGTGCTGGATAGCGCGGTTGTTGGCGTTTGCCCTCCGAAGGCAAAGGTCACACGTTCGAATCGTGTCGGGTGCGCCAGTTTCTCTTCATTTTACAGCGCGATATGCTCGCGCGACCCGAAAGCACAAGTTCTTTCTCATCCGAGCGAGTAAGCAGTCTGGATAAAGTCGTCACCAGATCGCGACTGCGAGCGCCGCGAGTAACGCAGGTGGCGTCACCAGCAAACCAATTTTCAGGAAGCGCCAGGCGGAGACGTCGATCTTTTCCCGCCGCAGCACCACCAGCCACAGGATTGTTGCGAGGGACCCCGTCACCGAGAGATTGGGCCCGAGATCGACGCCGATCAGTATTGCGCTGAGGACCGGCGGGGGGAGGTGGTCGTTGGCCGCGACCGAGCTTGCCACCAAGCCAACGGGAAGGTTGTTGGCGATGTTGTCGGCTACCGCGGCCGCGATTCCAGCGCCCCAGGCGGATTGGGTTGGCGATCTTTCGATCTCCGCTTGAAGGAGCGCGCTGAGTTGGTCGATCGCGCCGGTTTTCATCAGCGCTTCCACCATCACAAATAACCCCGCGACCAATGGTAAGACGCTCCACGAAATGCCTCTTATCACCGGCCACGGCGACTGGCGGCTGAGAACGAGCACAGCCGCAGCCGTCACAACGCCGCAAATAAACGTCGGCAACCCCAATGGCACGTCGAGCGCCGATGCCGTCAGCAGGACGACGCCGATCGCGGCGATACCGACCGCGGTGAGCCTGCCGCCACGGCCGAGCTTAGGATGGGGCACGCGGCTCTCGATGATCCCTTCGGCGAGCGCGCGGCGCTGCGTCAGGCGAAGCACAACAAAGGTCACGACAATCGCGGCAAGCGATGGCAGCGCGAACTGGCGCAGCCATTCGAACAGATGAGGCATGCGCTCGCCGAACACCACGAGATTGGCGGGATTGGAGATCGGCAGCACAAAACTCGCGGCATTGGCGATGAAGGCGCAGGCGAACAGATAGGGCAACGGCTTTGCTCCCGCGGCGCGGGTCGCGGCGTAGACGGCTGGCGTCAATACGATAGCAGTGGCATCATTGGAGAGCAGCGCGGTAACAAGAATGCCGACGGCATAGATCAGAAGAAACAGCCGCTGTGGCGAACCGCGCGCATGCTCGACGGCCATTGCGGCGAGATAGTCGAACAGGCCTTCGCTCCGCGCAAGCTCAGCGGCAAGCATCATGCCGATCAGGAAGAGATAGACATCAAGACCCTTGGCGACACCGTGCAGCGCTTCGCTTGCAGTCAGGAAGTTGCAAATAACCAGCGCGACGGCACCCGCGACTGCCCAGGTCGCTTCAGGCAGTCGAAATGGCCTGATGATGACGCCAGCCGTTGCCGGGACAATGATACCCCAGGTCAGGAGCGATTCGTGCATGGGCACCATTCTGCCGTCTCCAAAAGAACGCTCAAAATCATCCCGCAGCGATACCCGAGGCCGCCGGCTCGGTATGCTTCAGCCGGCTTGTATTCGTACCGGAATGTCCGCGAGTCTCGGGCAGTGCGAACCAGCAGACTCCAAAGCCGATCCCCGCGATCGCGCCGAGCGTAAGAAAGGCTGCGTTATAGCCTGCCTTCACAACGACAAGGCCTGCGAGCGTACCTTTCGGGGCGATCGCATCATTGCTGAATGTTTTGATTAGCGCCCATTGGCACGCATGCTGGGGCTGAGGCCAGCCCGCGACGAATCTGAGCCTAAGACCTGTTTTCGCTTCTTCTTGTCCTCAAACCACTCCACGTACCGAACTTTGTAGGCCTTGGTGCCGCCTGGCGCCTCGACCAGCACGGTTGCTCCCTTGGTCTTGCCGATCAATGCCCTGCCAATGGGTGACGTTACAGAAATCCTTCCTTTACTCGCATCGGCTTCCGGCTCGCCGACGATCTGCCAAGTTCGTTTCTCCCCGGTATCTTCGTCGATCAGCGTCACGGTGGCGCCAAATTTAATCGTGTCGCCGGAGAGCTTGGATACGTCGACGATTTCGGCCAGCGCTAGCTTGTCTTCCAACTCGGCGATCCTGGCCTCATTGACGTTCTGCTCCACTTGCGCAGCCTGATATTCCGAGTTCTCAACCAGGTTGGCATCGTCGGCGATCGCCTGCTGAATTCGCTGAATCAGACGAGGTCGTTCGATTCTGATGCGGCCCTTCAGTTCATCTTCAAGGGCGGCGTGACCTGCAGCCGTCATAGGAAACCTTGTCATCGCATCACCAATCTGCCCCACCGAGTCTGCTTCAGAGTTTCATGGCCAAAGGGAATGCAGATGCCAACAGCCCTTCAAAGGTTGACAGCCGTTCACGAAGGCGTTTCTCCACAATCTCTCGCTCAGCTTCGGCGAGCTCAGTTTGGAGCAGCCTGCGATAGCGCCAGATTTCGTTACGAACGGATCTGATCTCACTGATGCTGTCATCAATGGTAGCCATCAACGAACCGATCCCACTGACCCTCAAGACCTGTCAGCTCCGCAGTTCTTCAGCGAGCCGTCGCTCTATGAAGGTGCGTTCAACATCGGTCAATTGCGTGTTCAGGAGCTTTCGGTATCGTCGCACGTTTGCGTCGCGCGTCCATCGCGAATGATTTGCTGTGCGCGGCGCTGGCATTGGCCGATGCCGCCTCGTCGCTGCATGCCTTTCGAACACACGCTGCGGTTCGACGGACGCCGTGCAATCAAGCGTGCTGAGACGAGGCAGCCGCATGGCCAATCCCCCACGTGGCGGCGGATCGTCCTCGTCGTCAAGCTGCTTCAGCGCCGCCAGGATGTCGTCCAGATGCAGCCGGTGCGGGATTCCGGGGACTTCGCGAAGCGCGGGGCGCGACTCGACGACATACATATCCGATGCCCAGGACGACAAGATGACTCGCTTCTCGTCGGTCGACAGCTTGACGTCGTTCAAGACATCGTCAGGTGAATTGTAATGAGATACCGGGTGGAAAAAGGGGCCAACGTTGTTGGCGGTACGATTGGCCTGGCTCATGTTGTGTCTCCTATTGCTCCTTTCGTCGAGAGACGGGTTGATATGAGAGGATCTCGAAGGCGGCCGCATCGTGCCGCCGCCTTCAGTTCTCAGTTGGTGTTGATCGCGATACGCTTGACGTTGCGGTTTGACTGCTCAGACTTCGGAAGTGTTACCGTGAGCACGCCGTTCTTGAAGTCCGCTTGCGCCTTGTCTTCTTCGACGCCCTCCAGCGAAATCTGGCGTTCGAAAGATCCGTAGTAACGTTCGCTAACGAATTTAGATTCGTCGCTGCGGTCAGCCTTCTTCTCGCCGCGGATCGAAAGAACGCCGTTAGCAATCTCGACTTGGACGTCCTTTTCGCTGAGACCCGGAAGTTCGGCGGAAACCGTCACCGCCTTGTCAGTTTCACTGAGTTCGAGCCGAGGCCAGGTGAATTGGCCCTCCATCAATGGATTCCCAAGACGACCTAGCGAGCCGAACCCGCGAAAGGCGTCGTCGAAAAGCCGGTTCATCTCGCGATGAAGCGTGAGAAATGGATCGAAAGGCTCCCGAGGGGTTGAGAGCTGCTGACCTTTCGTCCACGGAACAAGATCACGAATAGCCATGATATCCTCCTTGACATGATGCTGATCGGCGCGCGGACGATTGCTGTCCGCGCGGCGAGACCGCGCGAAAGGCGGGCTAGGCTGCCTTCTGCGTGATTTGCCCGGCTGGGGCGCCACCGCCGATGGCGATGCGCCGGGGCTTCATGGCCTCGGGGATTTCCCGGACGAGCTCAATCCGGAGCAGGCCGTCGTCGAACGTGGCAGTCTTCACCTGGACGTAGTCAGCAAGGCTGAATTGCCGCTTGAAGGGCCGAGCCGAAATGCCCTGGTAGAGGTATTCGTGCTGGTCCTTGCCGCCCTTGCGGCCTTCCACGGTGAGCACGTTCTGGTCGGCCGTCACCGCGATCTCATCGGGGCCGAATCCGGCGAGCGCAAGCGAGATCTGGTAGCGATCTTCGCCAAGCCGTTCGATGTTATAGGGCGGGTAATTGTCCTCGGTCCTGTGCTGAGTTTCGTCGAGGAGATCGAAAAGGCGGTCGAAGCCGATGGTCGAACGCCACAGGGGAGCGAAATCGTGAGTCCTCATAGCCAAGTCCTCCTGAGAGCAAGATGGATACGAAGGAGCGCAAGACACCAGCGTCTGGCGCCCTGTTCAGTTCACCGGACCCAAAGCTGGCGCCCGGCACCGCTGCAAGCGGCAAAAAACGACTTAGAAGAAGGGCGATCAATTTCAAGGGCGTCTCGAAAATTTTTGCGGCGATTTTCCTTCGGTTAATTTTGCGTTGCAGCTTGCGCAGCGAGACCTTCCAGCCAAGTTTCGGCCTCGCTGACCAAGCGCATCAGCCGGCGCCGTTCTTCGGTCGAGGGGCTGGGATCGTCGCGCAGTTTTTTGCAATGCAGAATGACCCGCCGCTCGTTCGCGATCAGGAAACTGTGTGGAGCAGCGCAATGTCGCGAGGGCAGCGAAGCCAAGCTCGATTGGATTTTACGTCGGAACGGCGATTTCGCAAACCAGCCCTTCCGCGCGCCAGTCAAAGAGCACCTTGCCGCCAAGTGGCCTGATGGTTCCTTCGATGAGGCGACTACCGAAGCCCTTGCGTTCGGGCGCATTTACTTTCGGACCGCCCAATTCGGTCCAGCGGAGTATTACCTGTCCATCCTCGGTGCGCGACCACGTCAATGCAATCCGGCCTTTCGCGTTCGATAGCGCTCCATACTTGGCAGCGTTGGTTGCCAATTCATGCAGAACCACAGCAATCGCCTGCGCAGCGGTGGGTTCTAATACGGTTTGCAGACCGTCCATCAGAATCCGCTTGTCGTGACCCTCCTGGAGATAAGGGGCAAGCTCCTGCTTGGCGATCGCCGAGACTTCCGCTCCTATCCACCGCGCTTCAACGAACAGCGAGTGAACATTTGCCATCGCTTGGATGCGCCCGCTGATCACTTCCTTGAGGCGCTCGCAGGTGTCGGACTGAGAAAGATTGATAATTGCCTGTACGTTCGCGAGGATGTTCTTGCTTCGGTGCTCCGCCTCGCGCGCCAGAATGCTAATCTGCTCCTGAGCTCGCTTGTGCTCGGTAATATCTCTTGCAATCTTTGATGCGCCAATGATGTTGCCGTGGGCATCCTTGACAGGAGAAATGGTCAGCGAAACGACGATTGAGCTACCATCTTTACGTCGCCGAACGGTCTCAAAATGGTCGATACGCTCACCTCGTCGGATGCGGGTTAAAATCTCGCGTTCTTCGCTTTGTCGGTCCTCCGGGATCACAAGTGTAATGGGTTGGCCGATCGCCTCGGCGGCCGAATAGCCGAAGATACGCTCAGCCGCCCTGTTCCAGCTTGTAATAATGCCGTCCAGATTTTTGCTAACGATCACATCGTCGCTATTCTCAACTATGGAGGCCAGCAGATTGGCCAAGCGCTCGGCACGTTCCAGGGCCGGCTCGCTGACGAGAGGTTCGCGTTGAAGCCCCGACTGTTCTTTAGGCGCCAATGGGATCCCCGAACTCGGATGTGCACTGCAGTAGGTGCGCCAATCATAGCACCGAACGCAAAGGCAAGAAGTCTCCATTGGCACGGTTTGAGCGGAAATTGTCGGTGCCTTTGTCCAACTCGCATCCATCCGGCTATGGCTGGCTGCGCGTTTCGAGTCCGCGCCCTTAGGTCGTCCGACCGGGCCGACCACCTCGATGGGGAGGATGATCTTGTTACGGGTTTCAATGGCCAACATGAGCGAGAAAGCTTTCCAGCGCAACGCGGACTGCACTTTGGCGTCATCTAACCCGCTCGGCCAACGTTCGTCAGTGAAAACCGGTCTCGTCCGTGTTCTATCCCAGGCTGTAACCCCATGGCGTGGCACCATTCTCGGCGCCAACGCCGAGGTCATCGAGTCGAAATTCCGAAGTACCCGCGCTAACTCACTTGAATTTTGCGCGGCTTGGCCTGCTCGGCTTTGGGCAGCACAATCGTGACCACGCCATCTTTCATTTGGGCGCTGATCTTGCTCTGGTCGACCTTGTTGGAAATCTGAAAGCTGCGCGCGTAGTGACCCACGTTGTATTCGGTGTAGACGGGCTGCATCCCTTCATACTTCGAGAAATCAATCCGACCTTCAATAGTGACGACGTCATCCTCGACGCTCGCCTCGATGCTATTGCGATCGACGCCCGGCATCTCCAGCACGACCGTCAGCGCCTCGGGAGTCTCGAATATGTCCGTCACTGGCACGAATGCCCGTCCAGGCGTCGTGCCTTCGGTTTTCTTCTCGACCTCGCGCTTCTGCTGAACCTGTAGTTCCTGAGACTCTGCCATGGTAGCCTCCCTTAGCTTACCTTGATGGAACGCGGCTTATCGGCCTCTGCCCGCGGTATGAACAGCGCGAGGATGCCATCGCGATATTCGGCCTTGATTCGATCAGGTTCGATCCGAATCGGCACCGATAACGTCCGGTCGAACACGCCACTGATACGCTCGCGGCGATGGACGCTTGCCTGCTCTCCATAGGCGATCGTCTTTTTGCCTCGGATGCGAATGGTATTTTCCTTCGCTTCGATCTCCAGATCGTTTTTGTCGACACCTGGCAGTTCGACGACAGCAACAAGGTCGCCATCCTTCTGGAACATATTGATTGGCGGGAAACTGCCGATCGCAGCCGTTCCACGTCCCATCCAGTCGCTTGCGACGCGTGCGTCGAGTGCGCGCTGCAGAGCCAGCAGCGCTTCAAATGGGTCACTAAAGCCAGCGAACATTTGTTCCTCCATTGACGGCCTTAAAGGGATAGCTGTTCGACCGAAGCAACGCGGACCGCGAGTCGCTGTCCGCATTGCTGATGAAGCAGCAATCAACTTAATGTCGACGAGGTCAGATCCTGAGGCGATTTCAGGACACCCCAAGGTGTGATGCTCGGGAACATGAGCGTATCGATCCTCAGCGTCGGCGCCGATGCCTTCCAGTTCATCCAAGGCATCGAATCGAGATATCGGATTGGTGGCAAACGCAGCATGTCGCCAGCTCTCGCTCTATCCCGGTCCGGCGAACTCTCCGTTCCCCAAGCTGCCAGCGACGGCAGCATCAAGGCCGATGCAAGCAATGCCGTCATCAGACGTTGCATGATGCGACTGTCGGCTTGATCTTTCTCCGCACGAGCGGAGCCAATGGTTTGATCTTTGATCATCTCATCCTCCTATCGTTGGAAAACTTACCCATGCGATGGTTGCAAAGCCTTGGGGTCAGCACGAGCCAATTCAGGCAGCCCCACTCTTGCGCAACAGAGCTTCGATCTGGGTGCTATTTTGGATCCTCGTCCCTCGTTGTGTTGGCGATCTCCTTGCTTAGAGATGGACCTTGCGCCCGGCCGTCGGACGGCCGGGCGCAAGTCTTGTCAGAAGTCCATCGGCGGCGCGGCGGCCGCGTGAGCCTCGGATTTCTTTGGCTTGTCGGCGACCAACGCTTCCGTGGTGATCAATAGAGCGGCGATCGAGGCTGCGTCCTGCAACGCCGTACGGACAACCTTTGCGGGGTCAATCACCCCGGCCTTGACCAGATCCTGATATTCACCGGTCGCAGCATTGAAGCCCCAGTTGTAGCTGGCGTTCTCAAGCAGCTTGCCGACCACTAGCGAGCCGTCCTCGCCGGCGTTCTGGACAATCTGGCGCGCCGGTACCTGGATCGCCCGGCGCACGATGTCGACGCCGGCCTTCTGGTCCGCGTTCGCCGTCCTGACGCCATCGAGCGCCTTGAGCGCGCGGAGCAGCGCGACGCCACCGCCGGGGAGGATGCCTTCCTCGACTGCAGCGCGCGTGGCATGGAGCGCGTCGTCAACGCGGTCCTTCTTCTCCTTGACCTCGACCTCGGTGGCGCCGCCGACGCGGATCACCGCAACGCCGCCAGCGAGTTTCGCGAGCCGCTCCTGCAGCTTCTCGCGGTCATAGTCCGAGGTGGTTTCTTCGATCTGCCCCTTGATCTGGGCGACGCGGGCTCCGATGTCCTTCTTGGCACCAGCCCCGTCGACAATAGTGGTGTTCTCCTTGTCGATGACCACTTTCTTGGCGCGCCCGAGCATGTTGAGCGTGACATTCTCGAGCTTGATCCCGAGATCCTCGGAGATCGCGGTACCACCGGTAAGTGTGGCGATGTCTTCGAGCATGGCCTTGCGGCGATCGCCGAAGCCCGGCGCCTTCACCGCAGCGATCTTCAGGCCACCGCGCAGCTTGTTGACGACAAGCGTTGCCAGTGCTTCGCCCTCGACGTCCTCGGCGACGATCAAGAGCGGCTTGCCGGTTTGCACGACAGCCTCCAGCAGAGGAAGCATGGTTTGCAGCCCGGACAGTTTCTTCTCGTGGATCAGGATATAGGGGTCTTCGAGCTCGACCTTCATCTTTTCGGCGTTGGTGACGAAATAGGGCGATACATAGCCGCGGTCGAACTGCATGCCTTCGACCACTTCGAGCTCGGTATTGAGGCTTTTGGCCTCCTCGACCGTAATGACGCCCTCGTTGCCAACCTTCTGCATTGCATCGGCAAGGAAACGGCCGATCTCCGTGTCGCCATTGGCCGAGATCGTCCCGATCTGCGCGATCTCGTCATTGGACGTGACCTTCTTGGCATGCGCCTTCAAGTCGCTAACAATTGCCTCCACTGCGAGATCGATACCGCGCTTGAGGTCCATCGGATTCATGCCGGCGGCAACCGATTTCGTGCCTTCCTTGACGATGGCCTGCGCCAGCACGGTGGCCGTCGTGGTACCGTCGCCGGCCAGATCGTTGGTCTTGGACGCCACCTCGCGCACCATCTGGGCGCCCATGTTTTCGAACTTGTCTTCCAGCTCGATTTCCTTGGCGACGGTGACGCCGTCCTTGGTGATGCGTGGTGCGCCGAACGACTTTTCGATCACCACGTTGCGTCCCTTGGGACCGAGCGTGACCTTCACCGCATTCGCCAGTGTATCCACTCCCCGCAGCATGCGCTCGCGGGCCTCGGTCGAAAACTTCACGTCCTTGGCAGCCATGTTCCAAATCTCCTTTCCTTTATGACTGTCAGTTTTTCAGCGGGGTCAGGCGGCCTTCTTCAACTTGCCGCTGTGTTCGACGATGCCCAGGAGATCGCTCTCCTTCATAATCAGGAGATCCTGGCCATCGATTTTCACCTCGGTGCCCGACCATTTGCCGAACAAGACCCGGTCGCCGGTCTTCACATCGAGCGGGACCAATTGACCTTGCTCATTCCGCGCGCCCGGACCAGCAGCGATGATCTCGCCTTCCTGCGGCTTCTCCTTTGCGGTATCGGGAATGATGATGCCGCCGGCAGTCTTCTCCTCGGCATCGATGCGGCGCACGAGCACACGGTCGTGCAACGGACGGAAATGCATGCACATCCTCCTTAACAGTCTAGCGATGTCATTTAACCGGGGCCGCTAACCAGCCCCCGGCGGAAAAACGACCTAGGAACCGAAAAAATCCAATTCAAGAGGGGCGGCTAAAATTTTTGGCACTTCCAACAAAGGACTGCCAATGCGCTCTTGAACAGCTTGCCGCGGCGACCCAACCGGACGCACGACAATCCTTGTAAAATATTGTTATTAAATGAGAACTTTCGCTTGTCTTGGTTGGCGGTCCGAATCGGTGCGGGGCGATCTCTGCCGCCCATATGGTCCCGGATCACGCTAGTCCCGGGAGTGTCGTTGCTGGTAGCGCCTCGCGCATTGCCGCTGCAAGCGACTATGACCTGGCCGGCATCAGGACCTACGCGTCGTTGGTGGTGATCGAAATTGGCGCCTGGTGACTTGGAAACAGATCGCGGGTCACTAAGTGCTAGAACCGAAAGTGCGAACCCTACGGTTAGGACCCGTAAGCACGAGGTGGTGTCATGAAAATTCGCCGCCGTTTTAAGCAAACCGTCACCCTCGAAGGACGGCTCGCCGACGAAGCCAAACGCATTAGAGACGAAGCAAACAAGCTTCCTCCAGGGCCGGAGCAGGCAGAGCTTCTACGAAAGGCTCGCGAAAGCGAAATGGCAGCCGAAGTAGCTGGTTGGATCACATCTCGCGGACTACAGCCGCCGAAGTGAGACGGCTTCCTTTGACGGCTTCAGATCATCCGATCTCCGACAGCCTTACATGCCAGGCGCGCTACCCTCCGCAATCCGCGTGAATTCCTAAAGTACTGGCTCAACGCGGCAAGCAAGCCTTTACTTCGGTAAGACAAGCATCCAATTGCGCCTTTATCTCACGCACCTGCTCCTCCAACGCTGCGAACGAGGCTTCACGGGCCGTGAGCACAGTCCTACCGTCCTGGTCAAGAGAGCCAGCTGCAATTCCAAGATAAGCTCTCGGCGGCAGCTTACCTTGGCCACACTCAATGACAGTCTCTATACGGATTGCCATGGTCAAACCTCGCCGGAGCGCAGCAGTTGGCCCTTACCTCTCTCATCTTCTGCTGCTAACGAGCTTCGAATGCGAAAGTCGTCTTAAAGAAACGGCGCCGCAAATTCGAACCGCGAAGTCATTGGTCCTTGACGGCAAGCGATCTAGAGCAGCGTGGGCAATCTTCAAGAGCGGGTGCCCGAGCGAAGGCTCCAGAATATCTTCGATCGGCGTCATACAGCGAGCCTGAACTGTCGGCCAGGTTTGAAACCATTGCTTCGGGCGAGGTTCACAGAGTGTCACCCTGCATCAAAGGCCCGAGGGTGAACTCGGGACCCCTCAATACCAAAATTCGCCTACTCTTCAATGGTAACCTGCGACTCGGTTGCGAGACCAGCAAGAGATTCCGCAAGAGTGTGGCGCAGAGCTTCATCTGAAGCATCGGTCGCTTTCCAGATCGTGATGTGCGGCACCTCGCTACGACCACTCCAGACAAGACTGTACTTGCGGATTAGTCCACTTGCCTTCACGCAATCAAGGGCCTCCGTCAACGCATCATGAACCTTCGTAGTCATCACAACCTCATCGTGAGATGAGACGATGTTGCTCCCCGTCATTCAAGTCCAGTCCGTACCATGGCTCGCGCCACCTCAAGCTCGCTAATCGCCTGGCGCAGCGCTGCTCGTGCCGCAGCCTTGTCGCCATTCGTGCAAGCTGCGCAGAGGTCTTCGAGATGGCGGGCCGCCGCCTTAGCGTGTGCGATAAGGTCTGCGGCACCCGCAAAGGCTGGGCGGCGCTTTTTGTCAATCATTAAACCTTCTCCCATCTTTCTCTCGAGCGCGTGTCTCCAGGAGACGAGTGTGGCGACCGCAGAGGGCTATGCCGCGCGTTGTACCTGGGGCGATCGCCCTTCGAGAAACTTCCGCAAAGCTTCCTCTTCTTCCTCCATACGCCCCTGGAAACGTTCCCGCTCAGCGCGGGAAGGAGCGGAATCGCGCAGGCGCCGATAGTGATCGATGATTTTCTCGTGCCCGCGGATAATGAAAGCTTCGAGCCCAGACATGGCGCGCCTCTACGCTGCTGCGTCCGCCGATTGCCCAAGCGCCGGCAGACTGAAGGGAAATGTCGCTTTGACAAGAGCTTCGGCTTCGGCCTGTTCTTCCTCCAGCCGCTTTGCAATGAAGGCCCGCTCCAGGTCCGAGGCTTGCGTCGCGAGCAACCGCTGGTAGCGGTGAATGTTGTTGCGGTACGCCCGCAGGCGGGCAAGGTTCTCATCGATCATCGTCGTCTCCTGACGGTCGTCATGCTTTCCTTGTGCAAGAGGAAAAGCCCCCTGGCGCCGAAAATTTAGGCGTGGGCGGCCCACCGTCAAGACTCCGCGCGGCCACTCAACGGCCGGTTAGCCACGCCGTTGCGGGAAGCAAAAATTTTTCCCCGCCCTCTTGAACTTTTTCCAGGCTTGAGGATTCTTTTGGTCACGCAGAGATGCGTGCCGGGGCGCCAAATGGGCTCCGGACTGAAGGCGGGCACCGGCAGGTGTCCGGTGCCGGCTCGTACCCAACTTGCTCTCAGGAGGATTTGGCTATGAGGTATGATTGGACTCCCCTCTGGAGGTCGACCATCGGCTTCGACCGCCTTTTGGACGTTCTCGACGAGGTCCAGCGGACTGCCGACGAGAGCTATCCCCCCTACAACATCGAGCGTCTCGACGAGAACCGCTTCCGAATTTCGGTGGCTCTGGCCGGATTCACGCAGGACGAGATCGCGCTCACCGTCGAGCAAAATGTCCTGACGCTCGAAGGCCGCAAGGCTGAGAAAGAAGCGAAGAACTTCCTGCATCGCGGCATTTCGGCACGTTCCTTCCGGCGCCTATTCACGCTGGCCGACCATGTCGAGGTCGAGAGTGCTCGCTTCGAGCAAGGCCTCCTTATCATCGACCTTCTGCGCGAAATTCCGGAAGCGATGAAGCCGCGGCGCATCCCGATCGGCGAAGTCAACAAAGGCAATGTCAGGCGGATCGAGGCGAAGGCCGCCTGATCGATCTTTCACTCGGGCGCAGTCCACCCGTGCGGATCACCGCGCGGTTACTCGATCTCGTCCTTAGATTTCTCGCGAGCAAAGTGGCCGCCAAGACGGCGGCGACTTCCTCGCGATGACACGCATGCAGCCAGCAAGAAAGGAGCGAACATCATGGTGAGCACGGCAGCACTTCCCTCGGTCTCCTCGGATGGAGGGCTCTCCCGATACCTGACGGAGATTCGAAAATTTCCGTTCTTAGAAGCGTCCGAGGAGGCCAGCTACGCCAGGCGCTGGCGAGATCATGGCGATCGCGAGGCCGCTTATCACCTGGTGACGAGTCATCTCTGGCTGGCGGCAAAGATTGCGATGAAATATCGCCGCTACGGTCTGCCGATTGCTGATCTCGTTTCGGAAGCAAATCTCGGATTGATGCAGGCCGTTAAGCGCTTTGAACCTGAGAGGGGCTTTCGTCTGGCCACCTATGCGATGTGGTGGATCAGGGCATCTGTCCAGGAATACATTTTGAGGTCCTGGTCACTCGTCAAGTTGGGCACCACGGCTGCCCAAAAGAAACTGTTCTTCAATCTCAGAAAGCTCAAGAACAGGTTGTCCGCTTTTGAGGATGGCGATCTGCATCCGGACCAGGTGAGTTACATCTCGGAACACTTACAGGTAAGTCCGTCGGAGGTGATCGAGATGAATGGGCGACTGCGTGGTGACGCCTCCCTCAATATCTCGATATGCGACGATGATACTTCCCAGGAATGGCAGGATCGTTTGGCTGATCCTTCGCCCGATTCTGAAACCCTACTGGCGGACGCCGATGACTACGAACGACGGCGGGCTGCTCTGTCGGAGGCACTCAAGGTGCTGTCGGCGCGTGAACGCGCGATTTTGGAGGCGCGGATGCTAACCGACGAGCCAAAGACGCTGGATGACTTGGCGCGAGAGCACCGCGTTTCGCGCGAGCGAATTCGACAGATCGAGCAGCGCGCCTTCGAGCGCCTGAAGGTCGCAGTACATACCAAGGTCGGCAATTCCTTGCCGCCCCCCGCTCGGAAGCGGGACGAAAGGGATGCAAAGCCTAGCTCTGCTAGCCAAAGAGCTCTTGAAAATTCCTGCGGTTGACCTAGGTCGTCCAGCGGCTGGGCTCTCTGGCTATCACGGCAAGGGAATTAACATCCTTCGGGAGAAACGATCATGAGCGCGAAGGAGGTTCAATTTTCAACGGGTGCACGGGAGAAGATGCTTCGGGGTGTCGACGTACTCGCCAATGCCGTCAAGGTGACGCTCGGGCCGAAGGGCCGTAACGTCGTGCTCGAAAAGAGCTTTGGCGCCCCGCGGATCACAAAGGACGGGGTGACCGTCGCCAAAGAGATCGAGCTTGAAGACAAGTTCGAGAACATGGGCGCACAGATGGTGCGGGAGGTTGCTTCGAAGACCTCCGACCAGGCAGGCGATGGGACCACGACTGCGACCGTGCTCGCGCACGCAATCGTGCGGGAAGGCACCAAGGCTGTTGCGGCCGGCATGAATCCTATGGATCTCAAGCGCGGTATCGATGTTGCTGTCGAAGCGGTCGTCAGCGAACTGAAGAAAAATTCGAGAAAGCTCGCTTCAAACGAGGAGATCGCGCAAATTGCTACCATTTCTGCCAATGGCGACAGGGAGATTGGACGCTTCTTGGCGGATGCAATGAAGAAGGTCGGCAACGAAGGCATCATTACGGTCGAGGAAGCCAAATCGCTCGAGACCGAACTGGAGGTCGTGGAGGGCATGCAGTTCGACCGCGGTTACATCTCACCCTATTTCGTTACCAACACCGAGAAGATGCGGGTCGAGTTCGACGAACCCTACATCCTACTCCACGAAAAAAAGATCTCGAGCCTGCAGACTCTGCTTCCTTTGCTCGAAGCGGTGGCACAAAGTGGAAAGCCCCTGCTGATCATCGCGGAGGATGTGGAAGGCGAAGCTCTGGCGACACTCGTCGTGAACAGGCTACGCGCCGGGCTGAAGGTCGCCGCCGTCAAGGCGCCGGGGTTTGGTGATCGTCGCAAAGCCATGTTGCAGGACATCGCTATCCTCAGCGGCGGGAACTTTATCAGCGAAGATCTTGGCACCAAACTCGAAAACGTCACGCTGAACATGCTTGGACGTGCCAAGAAGGTGATGATCGACAAGGATGACACAACGATCGTCAGCGGCGCCAGCAAAAAACCCGAAATCGAGGCGCGTGTCCGGCAGATCAAAACGGAGATTGAGGAAACCACCTCGGACTATGACCGCGAGAAATTGCAGGAGCGGCTAGCAAAGCTAGCCGGCGGAGTTGCCGTGATCCGAGTGGGCGGCTCGACCGAAATCGAAGTCAAGGAGCGTAAGGATCGGGTCGACGATGCCATGCACGCGACGCGTGCCGCAGTCGAGGAAGGTATACTCCCAGGCGGTGGGATAGCGCTGCTGCGAGCTTCAGCCGTGCTGGCAAAACTCAAGCCGGCAAACGACGACCAGCGCCACGGGCTGGAGACCGTCAGGCGGGCTCTTAGTTGGCCGGCACGACAGATAGCAGAGAATGCCGGCGAAGATGGATCACTCATTGTTGGAAAGATACTTGAAAACAAGGAGTACGCCTGGGGCTTCGATGCCCAGAGGGGGGAGTACGGCAATCTCTTCGCGAAAGGCATCATCGATCCGACCAAGGTCGTGAGGTCCGCTCTACAGGATGCAGCTTCGATCGCGGCGCTGTTGATCACAACAGAAGCGATGGTTGCTGAGGCGCCGAAAAAGAAGAACGGAACTGGCCAGGGCGTCCCTGCTGGAGCGGGCGAAATGGATCTTTGATCCTGACACAGACCCATCCGCTAGCGAGGAATTTCGTCGTCTGACCGCGAGAGGAATGAGCATGCTTACGGAAATGGTCATGGCAACGCTTTTCGGCAACGTTTTTGGCGCGGTGGCGGCCCTTCCGTTCATTGCCGCGCAAAATTTACTCTCGCGGTCTTTGCAAACCGAACCGCGCGATGCGATGGGCGGGGCCGGCCCCTCCAGGAAAATAACGTATTGTCACCGTCTAAGGCGGCGAACCGACGACAATCCTCGCAACCTCGTCGAATGCGCGAGAGACAACGCACGGCCCGTCCTTCCACGCGGTCGAGGAAACCAAATAGCGGCAGCCTATCGCGGAGCGAACCTTTGAGCGACACACTATGATAGCGTGGCGCAAGCAGCGCGAGCCTGCTCTCTACCGGATTTTGATGTGCGCTCGAGATCCATTGGAGGCTGACTGGGGTTACCGCGAAGGCGCCAAGTTGCTATCCGCAGTGCCGTTCCCGATGGCTTGCAATTGACAGCAGAACTGAACAGTCGCTTTGCCGTTGTGCCGGCATCGGGCATCGTCAAGTCGCAAACCATGCCGACCGACTATCCTTACCAGGTGGACATAGCGAGCGAGGAAGAGCGGAGTTACCTGGAGTCCTTGATCCGGGAGGACTACGAGCGATGCCATCCCGGTGAGACACTGGAGGATCTCAAGCGCCGGGCATCGTTTTCGAAGGAGGACAAAGGACTGCTGCGGGACTGGATGGCCGTGGCAGCGGCCCGCGCCGCGACTGATCAGGCCAAGGCACGCCACGACTGATGCATAGCCGAATTGTCGATCGGCACGTACTCGGGTTTTGTGTTTTCCTTCGAGCGAAGGCGATTTCCGGACTTCGGGCTGGTGACATGCGGCACGAATCTCCGCTCGCCCCGGGGAAAGGTGGCAGCGGGGGAGCGACTCGCCCCCCAACCCGAACAAAGTATCCGGCAGACAAATCGCACGAAATCGTAGTTTGGCGTGCAAAATCGTGCAAATGGCGGAGAGAGTGGGAGTCAAACCCACGATTTTCGATCATTCCGCGTCGAACAGCTGAGACTAACCCTCGCGACCCATCCCTCCAGGGTTTCGCCAGAGCCAGGTTCGATTCCGGTCGGAGAATTGTCGAGTCCGGAACGGCATCAGGCGTGCCAGTTGCCGGAAGCCTGCTGTTTTATTTTTGTCGGCGAATACCGCGCGTCATCCTGCTGGTATTTGTGCTGGTATCGGCAGCAATCGGCGACAAAAGTGGTTTCAAATTCAAATGGTTATGGCCCTAGGCAATTATCGGCCAGGGGCACCAAGCTGGAAACACCAGCAGTAACAATAGCTTGAATCCTTGGTTCGATTCCCGATTTCTCGCGGCGATTGAAGACACCCGTAAAAATTCGCGGCAGCCGTCCGTTGTGTTGGTATCGGCGGAGCAGACGTTCACGACGAATTCCGTTATTCCGAACGATGGATTTGAGCAGATGGCTCGCGAGAATTATGGCGCGAGCGCCAACCCGAACACGTCGATTGCCAGAGCTCCTGTGATGGGGCCAAGAGCCTGATCTGGCTGTTGCGGATCTTGCATGCGAATTTTCCGGCGCATGATCTACGCTTCCCGAGCGGCCCGTGAACGAAAAACAAGTTTCGTCGGCGTATCCTGCATGAGGGCGTATCCGGAGCAATCCATATTCGTTATCAGGTCTTCTCGTCCCGAAATCAGATGCCGAACCGCAGCGAACTTTCCAACCAGCCCACGAAGTACCTTCCAAAGCCTTTGGCAACGTCAACTCCACCCTCGACGTTTGTGAACGCGCCATCAAAGTCGCTCGCTGATGCGGTACGCGACCATTCCAAACGACCATCCAGGCACGGTTGGCGCGGCAGCGAAGCTCCCGAATGCCCGGCAGCCCCTTTGCAGGAAGCACCGATCGGCTGGCGATCGTGGCAATGAATAGGCATCCTCTTTGCGGACAGAACTCCGATTCTTGCCTTGAAATTAAAAGCGCGGTCCGATACGCGAGCCAAATCGGAAATGCTGTATTGATCTAATGCCGACAAGTCGGCATGTCGCGGAGCGCGCCGACACCGCTCGAAAGTGGGTAGAGCGCTTGCGGTGCCGCCTATATCCCACTCGGTTCGTCGTGCGCCTTCGCGAGAGCGTCGGGCTCGGCGCCACATTATCGATCAATCCGCGCCCGCGGACGGCAGGCGTATCGCTACGCGAAGTCCTCCAAGTGGAGACCGGCCCAAAGTCAGGGATCCGGCGTAAAGCTCGGCGAGCTCGCGCGTGATCGACAGGCCAAAACCGAATCCGGGAGAGCTTTCGTCGAGCCGTTGGCCGGCCTGCACCGCCTGCGACATCTGCTCCGGCGAAAGCCCCGGTCCATCGTCCTCGACGACGAGGACGACACTTCGCGTCTCCTCGCGAGATTCGACGATAACCTTGCTGCGGCACCAGGAAAAGGCGTTCTCCAGCACGTTTCCCAGCATCTCGTCGACGTCCTGCTGTTCGCAGGCCACCGCGAGGCCAGCTGGTATGTGATTGACGAAATCGATCCCCTTGTCAGCATTCGTCTTGCCGAGGACGAGGCCGAGATCTGCGACCCGTGGCGCGATCGCCGTCCTGGTCCGGACCGGACCGCCGAGCGCTGCCGATCGCGCGCGGCCCAGATGATGCCGGATGCGCCGGTCCATCAGCACGACGAGACCATGAAGATCTTCTGAGCCCGACGGTTGCTTCTGCAGCGCAATCGCCAGTGTCGCAAGCGGCGTTTTCAGTCCGTGCGCCAGGTTCGAGACGTGTTTGCGCGCCCGCTCGAGGTTGGCGGCATTCTGCACCAGCAGTGCATTCAGTTCGGTGGCCAATGGCTGCACCTCGTCCGGCTGAGCGTCTGGCACGTTATCGCGAAGTCCCGATCTCACATCGGCGACGGCCTGGCGCAATCGTTCGAGCGGACGCAACCCCAGGCGAACCTGGATCAGCATCGCTGAGATCAATGCGATGCCGAGCACCGCGAGCGACAAGGCCAACGTGCGCATCGCTTCCCACAACGGCCCACGCACCGCGTCTCTCGGAGCGGAGGCCACGATCGTGACAGGGGCGCCGGACACCGACACGTTGAGGATGCGGAAGTGAAGCATCCGATCGTATGGCCCCTTGCCGTCGGCAGGCAACGGGCGTTCTCGTGGCGGCGGATCCTCGCCGATCGGGGAAGGCGGCGGCGGGGGCGGCAGGGGTCTGTTGCTGATGTCGGGAGGAGCCAGCTCCGCCCCATCGAGCGACCGCGACCGCAAGACGTTCTTTGGTCCGGAAATCTGCCAGTACCAGCCGTGCCGGCGCCGGTCGAACGGCGGGCCGTCGGCAGATCCCGCCAGACGCATGTTGCCGCCGCCATCGGCTTCAAGCATGGACGCGAGGAAGAGGATCTGCGCGTCGAGCCTCTGATCGATCTGGCCTTGCACGAAACGATGCAGCACGAAGGATATCAGGATCGCGGCGACGATCAGGGCCGCGCTGATGAACACACCGGCCCCGATCATGAGGCGCCGGCCGAGCGATGCGTGTTGGCTTATCATCGGGATCCCGACTTGAGCTTGTAGCCGCGCCCCCTTTCGGTCTCGATCAGCGCCTTGCCGACCTTGCGCCGGAGCCGCGCGACAATCACTTCGATCGAATTCGAATCCGTCCCGACGTCGCCCTCATAGACTTTTTCCGACAACAGGCCGCGCTCGACCACGGTATCCTTGCGGAGGATCAGGCATTCGAGAACACGCCATTCCAGCGCGGTCAGCTTCAAGGGGAGTCCATCGAGCTCGAACACGCCGGTCTGGGTTTCGAAGCTCAGAGGTCCGCAGGAGATTCGCGGCGTACCGTGCCCGGAAGCGCGGCGGACCAGCGCGCGAAGGCGCATGACCAGTTCCTCTATCCGGAACGGCTTGGTGAGATAGTCATCGGCTCCCGCCTTGAAGCCGTCCACCTTGTCGGTCCAGCCGTCACGGGCGGTCAGGATCAGCACCGGCAGGTGCCGGCCCTGCTTTCGCCAACCGCGCAGCACCTCGACGCCGGGCACTTTGGGCAGCCCGAGATCAAGCACCGCGGCATCGTAGGATTCGGCTTCACCGAGATGTTTTCCGTCCTCGCCGTTGGCAGCGATGTCGACCGCGAAATTCTCCTCGCGCAGGGCACGAGCGATCTCGTGCGCGAGCAGGCGATCGTCTTCGACCAGAAGGATTTTCATTCGGTTCACACCTCGGACCGGAACTAGGCGCCCAAGCTTAACTCAACCTGAACGGAACGGTTCAGGCTGGATTGGGGACGGTTCCCTAGGCTCCAGGCTCGCAAGTATGAAAGGAGCGTCAAAATGACCGAAAGCGATGCACAAAGGGATATGAGCTCGTCATTGCCTGGGCGCCGGCAGGTCCGCCATCGTGGCCTGTTGGCCGGAGCCGCACTTGCCGTGCTTGTCGTTGGTGCGGCGGCCGGTGCTGGAGGCGTTCGCGTTGCCCAGAATTGGCAGCCGCGGAGCGTCATGCTGCTGCAACCGACCGCGATCGAGAGGTTGCAGCCCGGCGGTCCGTCCGCCGTGCGCGGCAACGTCGCTGAGATCTTCGGCCACATGTTCGTCGTCGAGGACGGTAGCGGCCGCGCACTGGTCGATCTCGGACCGCGTGGGGATGACGGCGACGTCGTCACCAAGGGGGAGACCGTTACGATCCAGGGCATGTTCGATCAGGGGGATCGTCCGCGCTCAGATCGTCTCGCATGCCGACGGCCGTACCGAGGCCTTCGGTCCTCCGCCGCCTCCCCCTCGCGGCGCACCACCTCCGCCGCCCGGCGCGCCCCCGCCCCTGCGGACGGATGCACCGCCGCCGCCGCCGCCGCCACCCCCGCGGCCCTAAGCGCATTGAGCAAATCACGAATGGATCGAAATCAGGAGACCAGGATGTCCGAAGACCGGCTCAAAATGTCCGGCAAGATCGTGCACGTGTTTGCGCACCGCTTCGTGGTGCAGACCTTGAATGGCGCGGTGCTTGCCGATCTCACGCCGTACGGCGCCGGTCGCGTCAAGCTGCGCATCGGCGCCGACGTCGTACTGGAGGGCGAACAGAAGCCCTCCGAACTCAAGGTGACGCGCTTCTCGTGCGATGGCGCCAGCGTGACGATCGAGCACAAGAAGCCCGATCACCATCATCACGAGCCCGCCGACCCTGCCACGGCGATCGAGGCCGCGCGCGCCGCCGGGTTCGAACCAATGGGTGCGCCCCGTCGCAAGCCCAAGCATTTCGAACTCGACGGCCGGCGAAATGGCGAGACCTACGAACTGCACGTGGAACTGGGCGGACGGATCCGCAAAGCCAAGCTCGTCAGCGGCGGACAGGAAGCTACCTGAACGCTCTGGGCTGCGACCGATGCGGGCCGGAGCCGTAGTCGGCCGGCTCGGGTCCATTGAAGACCGGGCCGAGCGGCAGATTGTTTCAATCAAGCATTGGGAAACAACGTGTCGAATCCAATTGACGAGACTCGTTTGCCGCTCGCGCAGGCCAGCATCTCATTTTGCGTTTCTGAGGAGGAGCACCGATGACCGCACGCAACGCCGGTCGAGAGCGCACGCTTCGCCCGCTGCTCGCGCTGAACTTCTTCATGGCGGACATGCGGGCCGGCATCGGTCCGTTCCTGGGCGTATTTCTCCTCGCTCACGGCTGGCAGAGCGGCTGGATCGGGACGGTGATGACGGCGGGCGGCGTCGCCGGGACGTTGATGACGACGCCGGCCGGGGCGATGATCGACGCCACCCGCAGCAAGAAGCTGTTCGTGATCATCCCCGGCATCTGCACCGTGATCGCCTCCGGCATCGTGCTGCTGTCGCAGGAGTTCTGGCTGGTGGCGGCATCCCAGGTCGCGACCGCGGTCGCGGGCGCCGCGATCGGTCCGGCCGTCGCGGGCATCACGCTCGGCATCGTGCGCCAGGTCGGATTCAACCAGCAGAACGGCCGCAACCAGGCCTTCAACCACGCCGGCAACATGGTCGGTGCGGGCCTTTCCGGATTCGTCGGTTGGATGTACGGCTTCACGGCGGTGTTCTGGCTTGCCGCGCTGTTCGGCATCCTCTCCATCGTCTCCGTGCTGATGATCTCGAGTGCATCGATCGACGACGACGCGGCCCGCGGGTTGGAACGCGAGGGCAAAGACCGCAGGCCGACGACCGGGTTGCAGGTGCTGGTCGAGTCGAAGCCGTTGCTGATCCTTGCCGCGGCGCTGTTGTTCTTCCACCTCGGCAATGCGGCGATGCTTCCGCTGTACGGCCTGGCTGTCGTAGCCGACAAGCAGGCCGACCCCGCGAGCTTTGTCGCCATGACCATCGTCATCGCCCAGGGCACCATGATCCTGACTTCGCTGATTGCGATGCGGATGGCCGAAAAGGAGGGCTACTGGCTGGTCCTGGTGGTGTCGTTCATGGCCTTGCCGATCCGGGGCATTATCGCGGCGTGGCTCTCGAACAGATGGGGCGTTTATCCGGTGCAGGTTCTCGATGGCGTCGGTGCGGGGTTGCAGAGCGTTGCGGTGCCGGGACTCGTTGCGCGGATCCTCGACGGTACAGGACGGATCAACGTCGGTCAGGGCTCCGTCATGACGGTGCAGGGTATCGGCGCGTCACTCAGCCCTGCGATCGGTGGCTGGATCGCGCAGGAGTTCGGATATGGGACGATGTTCCTCATCCTCGGCGGCTTCGCCGCGGTCTCGGTCGCGCTGTGGAGCGCCTTCGCTCCATTGTTGAAGCCCGCTTGTGCGACGACGCCCGGACGCGTATCGGATGGAGTGGCCTCAACCGTCGCGGGTGTCGCCTGATGCTCGCTAACAACGCCGCAACCTGGGGAATCACCGGTCTTGCGACCCTGGCCGTCGTTGCGCGTCCGTGGAATCTGCCAGAATATATTTGGGCGGTGACCGGCGCCGTGTTGCTGATCGCCTTCAACCTGTTGCCATGGCAGGACGCCGTCGCAGCCGCAGCGAAGGGCTCCGACGTCTATTTCTTTCTGATCGGCATGATGCTGCTGGCCGAAGTCGCTCGGAAAGAGGGCCTGTTCGACTGGCTCGCCGAACACGCAGTCAGGCATTCGCGCAATTCGGCGTCCCGGCTGTTCTCGATCGTCTACGCGGTCGGGACGCTGGTCACGATCTTCCTGTCGAACGACGCCACCGCGGTGGTGCTGACACCCGCGGTCTACGCTGCGACCCGCACCGCCAAGGTCGAGCCGCTGCCGTATTTGTTCGGCTGCGCGTTCATCGCCAATGCCGCGAGCTTCGTGCTGCCGATCTCGAATCCGGCAAACCTCGTGTTGTTCGGCGCGCGGATGCCGACGCTGCTGGAGTGGCTGCACTACTTCCTGCTGCCATCGATCGCGGCGATCGCCGCGACCTTCATCATGCTCCGGATCAGTCTGCGGCGCAGCCTGTTGGGTGGCGTCGATGAACGCGACGGAGAGCCCGCGGTCCTGACCAGGAACGCCGCGATCGTTGCCGCCGGCATCGGCGCGACGGCCGTCGTCCTCCTCTCCGCGTCCGCTATCGGCCTTGATCTCGGAGTCCCGACATTCGCCTGCGGTGGAGTGGTGAGCGCGATCGTTCTCCTGCTCGGCCGCAAATCACCGCTCTCGGTCGCGCGGGACGTCTCCTGGTCGGTCCTGCCTCTCGTCGCCGGGCTGTTCATCCTGGTCGAAGGGCTCAATCGGACCGGAGTCCTGCCGGAACTCGCCGAGCAGCTCAAGAGAACCGCCGTATTGTCGCCGCACGGGACGTCGTGGGGCGCCGGCATCATCACGGCGATCTTCTCGAACCTCGTCAACAATCTGCCGATGGGCCTGATCGCGGCGACCACGACGCAAGCTGCACAAGCCTCTCATCACATCACCGGCGCCGTTCTGATCGGCGTCGATCTCGGACCCAACCTTTCGGTGACCGGCTCGCTGGCGACGATCCTGTGGCTGATTGCGCTGCGGCGCGAGGGAGAGCACGTAGATGCGCTTCGCTTTCTGCGGCTCGGCATTCTGGTCATGCCGCCGGCATTGGTGCTTTCGCTGTTGGCACTCTCGCTGATTGCAGCATGAGCGACACGTCTGCACCACGAACGGCCGATCACCGTGCCCGACGATACCAGCTTAATCGCGATACCCGCAAAACGGGGGGACCAAGTGTTCACGCCAAATTTCGCTATTCCCGAACGATGGAAATGAGCGGATGCCCCGCAAGAACGATGACGCGAGCGCCAATTCCAAGTGGATCAGGACCGGCGTCGACTGTCGCACCGCCCGACCGAAATTCGACAATGGCGCGTGAAGCCCGGCCAGGATTTCCTACGTTCTGCCGTGAACGTCGCACCAACCGACGTCGGTATTGGTAATCATCAATGCAGACTGCCGCTAGCCCAGGACAGCCCACCCATGCGGCAGCAGCGTGAGCTCAGTCCTTGCTCCTGCCCTGCGCACCGCAGCTGATCCTGCGAGCCTCTCGACGCCGGAGTCGATCGTGCGTACGACCGCTGCGTCGGCCAGGTTCAGAGCAACCCATAGCCGATTGCCTTCATCGAATGCTTCGAAGACGAGGTCGGAATTGCGAAGCTCGATCACACGGGACTTCGCCCGAAGCAGCCATGGATGTCTCCGCCGTAATCCGATCAGCTCCTGATGTAGCCGGTAGACCGGCCAGCCGAATGGCGCCAGCTCAGCTGGCGCCGCCGGAAAGGCCGGACGAATCGCGTCGTCGCCTCCGGCACGGCGCTCCTTGATCCCGCGGAACGCCTGCTCGTCACCGGCGTAGATCGAGGGCGTGCCGCCACAGGTCATGAGGATGACCAGCGCGTGCGGGAGATGCCGTTCGTCCAGAAGCTGGCTCGCGATCCGCGTGACGTCGTGATTGCCGATGAATGTCTGCGGCACGAACCGGTCGATCAAGGCATTGTGCCGCGCGAGCGCCCATGCGAGCTCATGGAAATTGCGATCGTTCAGGGCGCTCCAGATCGCCTTCCAAAGCTCGTATTGCGTGACGGCATCGACACCGGTTTCGTCGACGAAGCCGGCATAATCGCCGTGGATCACCTCGCCGAAGATGTAGGCGTCCGTATGCTGCGCGCGAACCGCAGGCAGGACACGCTGCCAGAATTGCCGCGGGACAGCGTAGGCCGCGTCGAGGCGCCAACCATCGGCACCGCGATCAAGCCAATGATTCATTACGCGGATAACATAGTCGACGACCACCGGCTCGTCATGGTTCAGCGCTACAAGATGGTGGTGACCTTCGAAGGTCGCGCAATCAGGCTCGCTTCCGTCCGGCGGACAGGTCAAGCGAAACCAGGCGGCATCCGGCAATTGCGGACCGCCGGCGACGGCGCGACGGAAGCGCAGCGATTCGCGGCCGACGTGGTTGAACACGCCATCCAGGAGAATGCGCAGACCGCGGTAATGGGCTGCTGCGATTAATGCATCGAAGTCCGCGTCGTCCCCAAGCCGCCTGTCGATCAGGAGGTGATCGGTGGTGTCGTATCCATGGGTCGATGAGGCAAAGATCGGCCCCAGCAGGATGCCGGATGCGCCGAGCTCCACGACGTAATCCAGCCACCGGACAAGATGGTCCAGGCGATGCACAACGCCCGCACACGCGCCGGCCTCCCGTTCGGCGCCGACGAAGCCGAGCGGATACACATGCCACCAGACGGCGTGCTTGGCCCAATCGCTCACCCGACCATCCCCGCCACGCTCACGCCTCCAGCCGGTCACCACCCTTGACGAACAGCATACCGATCGCGCCGAGGGTCAACAGCACGGCGATCGGCACGAGACCGACGGCCTGGGACTGAAAGCGCGCTGTCAGGATGCCAACCATCATCGGGGCGATCCAGACCGTCGTGCTGGCGGTCAGGCCGAACAGCCCGAAATAGGCGCCGACGCGCATCGGCGGCACGATCTGGATGATCATGGCGCGCCCCGACGCGATCGAGGCCACCGCGAATGCCGTCATCGATCCCGACAGCAGCATGAAGGCGACCTCGGGCAGCGTACGAAAAACCGGGCCGCTCCACAGCGGCGGCGCGGCCGGATCATGCGGCCAGAAGAAGATCATCCGGTCCGGCGTCGTGCCGAGGACCATGACCAGCAGAACGACCGTCATCGATATCTGAACGATGATGGCGCGGCGCGTGCCGAGGCGCACGTTCAGGCTTGCCGCGAGCAAGCCGCCGAGAGCCGCGAAGGCGATCTTGACGACGGCAAAACTCAGCAGTTTGAAACCGTGCCATCCCATAACGCCCGAGGCGTAGATGCCCTCGAAGATGATGAGGGTGTGAAAGCCATCAGCATAGAAGGTCCGTGCGACCAGGAATTTCAGCAGGTTCGGCTGCTGTCGCAGACCGGCGATCAGGGCGAACACGTCCCTTGAACCGAGGCGCACAGCCCTCAGGAATGTCTCGCCGGATGCCGGCGCGTCGATGGTGAAGCGCAGCAGCATGAACAGACCGGCACAGGCCAGCGCCGCGATCAGCGGCCCGATCAAGCGTTCCATCTCGTGGCTTGCCTGCGAGAAGCCGAACAGCGGCTGATCGGGGATGCCGAACCAATGCAACTGCCCGGGGAGCGCAAATCCCCACAGCAGGAACATCATGATGGAAACGGACACGAGATTTGCGACGCCCAGGCTGATGCCCGAGTAGCGGCCAACCCGGGACATCCCGACCGCCGGTCCCAGCATCGCGTTGTGCAGGATCTCCGAATAGACGAACAGCAGATTGAGCGCCATCACGATCACCAGCACGGCGGCGACCGACAGTCCGCTGCGGTCCGGCTTCGCCCACCACAGGCTTACCAGCAACGGCAGCGAAATCAGGATGCAGGCCGTGATCCACGGCTTTCGCGGGCCCATCCGGTCGAGCGAGGCGCCGAGAAACGGCACGGTCACGGCTCCGACCAAACCTGCAACAAAGCCGTATCGCGCAAACAGCGTCTGCCCGAGCACGGGATCGCCGATCATGACTTTGCTGACATAGGGCGCAAAGATGTAGATCTTGAGCAGAACCAGATACGGGATCCGCGTCGCCTCGTAGCCGACCCAGGACCACGCGCTGATCGTCAGGGCACGCGAGCCAGGGCGTACGGTCGCGACGGGTCGCGATACGGCGATAACATCTTCAGACATCCGGAGCGTTTCCCTTGTGGCGTGGCTGCTGCGTCGCGCGCAGCTGTTACGATGGGCTCTTTGCAATCGGGCGCCACGAAGCGGGCGACCAACACCGGCCATTGCAGCGATCCTATCGTCACCGATCGCGATCCGCCTCATCCGCGCGGGACGCACGCGCACTTCCATGGATATGGAAACTGCGGCCGGCGCAGAAAGCGAAAGCCGGCAACGACGCTCGCACCGAATTCGACGCCGGGCTCCCCTGCGACGAAATGCGCCGCCGGTCAGTCGGCATGTCCAGCCGATGCGGCGCTGCGTGCGAGCCGCGGCGACGGTGCGGCATCCGAACCGAACTTGTCGGCATGGAACTGAAGACGCGCGGCGATGCGGCCGATCCCGACGCGTCCCGCCCAGAACATCGGGCCTCCCGTGCGTGCAGGCCAACCGTAGCCATTGAGCCAGACCACATCGATGTCAGACGCGCGCTGCGCGATACCCTCATCGAGGATCCTCATCCCCTCGTCGATCATCGGATAGAGCAGCCGCTCCAGAATCTCATCGTCCGCGACCTGGCGCGAACGATAGCCGCGACTGCTTGCAAACTCGGCAATGAGTGCCTCGACTTCCGGCGACGGCGTTGCGATACGCTCGGCGTCGTAGTCGTAGTAGCCCTTCGACGTCTTCTGTCCGCGGCGGTCTCGTTCACACAACAGATCGCGAATGCTTTCGCCCTTCGAGGTCTCGCGCCGCCAGCCGAGATCGAGGCCTGCCAGATCGCTCATCTGGAACGGTCCCATCGGAAACCCGAATTCGGTCAGCACGCGGTCGACGTCCCACGGCCTTGCCCCTTCGAGAATCAGCCTTTGCGCTTGCGCCTGTCGCCGGCCCAGCATGCGGTTGCCGATGAACCCCGGGCAGACGCCGGAAACGACGGCGATCTTGCCGATACGGCCGGCAAGGTCCATCGCAGTCGCAAGCTGCGACGGTCCGGTCTTCGCCCCGCGCACGATCTCCAGCAACCGCATGACGTTGGCCGGCGAGAAAAAGTGCAGGCCGATCACCGCCTCGGGCCGGCGCGTCTCCAGGGCAATCGCGTCGATGTCGAGCCGGCTGGTGTTCGACGCTAGGATGGCGCCCGGCCTGGCGATTGCATCGAGCTTGCGAAACACATCCTTCTTGACCGCCATATTCTCGAACACGGCCTCAATGATGAGATCGCTGTCGGCGAGCTCGTCGATGACAAGGCTCGGCGTCAGCAATGCCAGTGCGCGCTCGACGTCTTCCGCGGCGAGGCGGCCGCGGCTGGCCGCGCGCTGGTAGTTTCGGCGGATCGTGGCGATGCCCCGCTCCAGCGCGGCCTGGTCACGCTCGACGATCGTCACGGGAATCCCGATCGACAGAAAGTTCATGGCGATGCCGCCGCCCATCGTGCCGGCGCCGAGGATACCGACGCGTTTGATCGGGATCCGCGGCGTATCGGCACTCACACCATCGATCCGTGCCGCGTCGCGCTCGGCGGTGAGGATGTGCTGCTGCACCTCCGACAGATCGGCCTCACGTTTGCTCATGCAGTCCCTCCAGGAAAGATCTCGAACAGGCCGGCGGCACCGATGCCGCCTGCGCAGCACATCGTCACCACGCCATAGCGGGCCTTGCGGCGCCTCCCCTCGTGCAGCAGATGCCCGACGCAGCGCGCCCCCGTCATGCCATAAGGGTGACCGATCGCGATCGCACCGCCCGAGACGTTGAGCCGCTCGTCAGGAATGCCGAGCCGGTCGCGGCAATACAGCAGCTGCGACGCGAACGCCTCGTTCAGCTCCCAGAGATCGATATCGTCGATTCGCAGTCCGTTGCGCTCCAGCAGCTTGGGTACCGCGAAGACCGGGCCGATGCCCATCTCCTCCGGCGCACAGCCGGCAACCGCCATGCCGCGATAGGCTCCGAGCGGCTCGAGGCCGCGCCGCTCCGCTTCCGCAGCTTCCATCAGCAGCACCGCCGCGGCGCCGTCAGACAATTGCGAGGCGTTTCCGGCGGTGACAAATCGCCCCTGCTTGACAAAGCGCCCGCCGGCGAACACGGGCTTGAGCTTCGCGAGATCCTCAAGGGTGGTCTGTGGACGATTGCCCTCGTCCCGCGTCAGCGTAACCTCCCTGACGGAGGTTTCGCCGCCGGCGTGATCCGTGACCGTCATCTCGCTCTTGAACGGCACGATTTCCCGATCGAAGCGGCCTTCGGCCTGCGCTATCGCGGTCCGCTGCTGCGACCGCAGGGCATACTCGTCCTGCGCCTCGCGGCTGATGCCGTAACGCTCCGCGACGAGCTCAGCGGTCTCGATCATCGAGCTCGTGAGGCCCGTCGCATGGCGGAGGATCCAATCGTCCCACGCCCGGTAGCGATTGACCTTGTCGTTCTGCACCAGGCTGATCGATTCCAGGCCGCCTCCGATCGCGACCGGCGCACCGTCATTGATGATGTATTTCGCGGCGGTCGCGATTGCCATCAGACCGGACGAGCATTTGCGATCGATCGACATTGCGGCGACACTGTCAGGAAATCCGGCGCGCAGCGCGGCGTGACGGGCGACGTTGTTGCCGGAGGTTCCCTGCTGCTGGGCGGCGCCCATCACCACGTCGTCGACCTCGGCTGGATCGAGCCCGGCGCGCTGAACGACCGCGCGAATGACGTGGCCGCCCAGCGTCGGCGCCGTCGTATTGTTGAACGCGCCTCGATAGGCCTTGCCGATCGGCGTCCGCGCCGTCGAAACGATCACAGCTTCACGCATCAAACTCCTCCTGTCCGGAAATTTCCGTCGATCGAGCGCGCCAGGCTTTGGCCTTTCGTGCTGCGCTCAACTGAGCTCGGCCGACGAATAACCGAGGATGGCACGCGCGATGACGAGCCGTTGAATCTGGCCGGTGCCCTCATAGATGTCGGTGATGCGGCCATCGCGCAGGAATTGCTCGACCGGATGATCATGGCTGAGGCTTATAGCCCCCAACAGCTCCATCGCGCGTTGCGGACCGCTGCGGCAGAGTTCGCCGCCCTTGGCCTTTGCGATTGATGCCTCGAGGTTGTTGGGTTCGCCGCGTGCGGCGAGCCAGGCTGCGCGCAGCACCGTCAGCGTCGCGGCCTCGATGTCGGCCTCGAGCTCCAGCAGCGTCTGCTCCGTCGATCTCCGATCGTGTGGCCCCTTGTCCCAGTCGACCGCGATCCCTTCCGCGGCCAGATGATCCCGCGCATAGCGGAAAGCGCCGAGCGCCTTTCCGATCCCGCCAGCGGCGACGGTCGGACGGGTGATGTTGAACGTCCTGAGGACGCCCTTGTAGGAGGCGGAGCCCTCGTCCGCGCCTTGCGGCACGTGCTCGTCGCCACCGATCAGATGGTCGCGCGGAATGCGACAATCACGAAACGCGTAGGCCGCGGTATCGCTGCTGCGAATTCCGAGCTTCTTCTCCTTGCGAACCAGCTCGAACCCGGGCGTGCCCTTCAGCACCAGAAACGACTTGATGCCGCCGCGACCGGCGGCCTTGTTGACGGTTGCCCAGACGATCGTGCCGTGGCACCGCACGCCGTTGGTGACGAAGATCTTGTCACCATTCAGCACCCACTCGTCGCCGTCGAGCACGGCGGTCGTCTGGATCGCCTTGGTATCGGATCCGGCGCCGGGCTCGGTGATCGACATCGCCAGCATCAGATGCCCCCACCGCTTCTGCTGGGCGGGCGTGCCGGCCGCACCCAGCGCCGCATTCCCCAGCGCCGATGGCGCCTGGCGCAACGGCACGCCGTTGTGCGCTTCGCGCTCGATCTTGATCAGCATCTGCATGATCACGGATGGCGTGTCGTCGCCCGGACGGCGCCGCATCCGCTCAAGCAGCGAGGGGAACGCCGCGGCCTCGGCAAACGCCTTGGGCAGGATTTCATCCTCGTGCGTGTCGTAGTGGCGCGCGTATTTCTCGCTCGCCTTTGCCTCTTCGGCTACTCCCGAAAGAATTTCCCGATCGCTGTCCGAAAGCGTGAAGTCCACCATGCTCTGCTCCTTCATGCCGCCGCGAGCGCGCCGTGGATGGTCAGCATCCGCGCGTTACGCAGCCACATCTCGAGCGGAAGATCGCGGATATAGCCGTGGCCGCCGAATATCTGCAGCCCGTCGTCGGCGATCTTGATCGCGCGGCGGTTGACGTAGTTCTGCGCAAGGACCGCCATTTTTGAAACATCGACTCCCCGGTCGAACGCGGCAGCGGCCTTCCAGACCAGCCAGCGCATGGCGTCGCACTCGATATGCATGTCGGCGAGCATGAAGGCGATCGACTGCTTCTTCGCGATCGGCTCGCCGAATGCAACGCGTTCCCTGGCGTACGGAATCGCGAAATCGGTGACCGCGCGCGCCAGCCCCACGGCGAGCGCCGCACCACCGATACGCAGGCTGGCCAGCAGGGGGCGGATATCCGCGCCACCGCCCTCGCCGAGGATCGCGTCAGCCGGAAGCAACACGCCGGCCAGTTCGACCCGGGCAAAGCGCATCGGCGTGAGCCCGATGGTGCCGCTCTCGCGGGCAATCGTGACGCCCTCGGCACGCGGAGCGACGATGAAGGCCCTGATCCCGTCGATGCCCGGCGCGTCGGATGCCCGCGCGAGCACCAGCATGTCCTCGGCTTCCTCGCCGAGAGGGACCAGCCGCTTGACGCCGGTGACCCGCCAGCCGTCCCGATCGCGTTCGGCCCGGGTGACGATCCGCGACGGATCGAATGCAAACGAATCCTCGTGCAGTGCGAGCGTGGCCACGCGGCGGAGGCTCCCGCAGAATTTTGGCAGGTCACGTTTCTTCTGTGCGTCCGACCCGAGGTCGATCAGCGGGTTGACGAACAGCGACGACGCAACGGCGGTGCCGCCGAGCCCGGTGCATCCGGTGCCCATCGCTTCCAGCATCAACGCGCCGGTCAGCGCCGAGCGCGGCGCGCCGCTGCCACCATAGGCCTCCGGAATCGCGAGAGAAACCAGCCCCAGGGACCACGCTTCGTCGAGCACATCGGCCGACGCGACACACGCTTCGTCGGCTTGCCGTGCCCGCGGCGCCAGCTCGTTCTTCGCGAACGCGACGAGCATGTCGCGGATCTGGCTTTGCTCGTCTGTGATAGCAAAGCTGATCATGATGCGATGGCTCCGCGGTCGAATGCACGCGCATGGTCGTGGCGGATTGGGCTCAGTGCTCGCATCGCGACGACGACGTCCCGGGTCCGCTCGAACACTGCAAACCCCGCAGCCGAGAGCGCTTCGCGTGCGAAGGACGACAGCAAGGTGTAGCTGTAGATCAGGACCGGCTTCGACCGGCGCGCGCGGAGCGCGCTGAGCGCCTCCACGTCGAGCGAGACGCTGCGTTCGTTCGACAGGGACAGAGCCAGCACGACGGAATCGACTTCCTCGCCGTCAAGCAGCAGCTCGAGCGACTGAAGTACGCCACCAGTGAAGATGCCTTGCGCGGTGACGTCGACGGGGTTCGCGGCGGAGCCATAGGAGGGGAACGTCGGCCGAAGCCGTGCCTGCAGCTTCTGATCCAATAGGGGAACGTTGAACCCTGCTTCCGTCAGGCACTCGCTCAGCACGGTTCCAGCGCCCCCCGCCGTCGTGACAATGCCGACGCGACGCCCGGCGGCAACCGGATTGGTCAAGCATCCGAGCGCTGCCGCAACCGCATCGTCGGGATCGGTGACCGCGATCACGCCGGCGGCGGCGAACATCGCGTCAAAATCCGCAGCCACACCGGTATCGCTTGCAGTGTGCGCGATAGCCGCACGGCGGCCAGCGTCGGACCGGCCGATCTTGATCACGATCACCGGCTTGCCCACCGCACGCGCCTTATCCGCCGCGACGGCGAAGCGCTCGAAGTCGCGGACCTCCTCAAGGTACGCAACGATGGCGGCGCAGCCAGAATCGCCGGCAAAATGCGCAATGAAGTCGACCGCGGTAAGGTCGCACTCATTGCCCGTCGTGACGACATGGCCGATCTCGAGGCCGGCGGCGCGTCCGCGACTGAGCAGCGAGAAGCCGAGGCCCCCGCTCTGCGCCACGATCGCCACGCGGCCTGCAGCCGCGTCTTGTGCCGGGCCGCGATGCAAGGGCTCCGCCGCCGAGCTGAACGTCGCCGCGATGCGACCGCGGACGTTGTAGAATCCCTCGCAGTTCGGACCGCAGATGCGGATCCCGGTGCGTCGCGCGATGTCCGACAGCCGCAACTGCCGTTCGGCCTTCGCCGCGCTTTCTTCGGCAAAGCCCGAGGAAATGACGATCGCCCAGCGAACCCCGGCTGCGGCGCATTGTTCGACGACGTCGCAGACCAGCTCCGCCGGGAGCGCAATGATGGCGAGGTCGATCGGGAACTCGACCGCGGCAATCGCGGGGTAGCAGGCCAAGCCGTTGACCTCGCGGTAACTCGGATTGATCGGTGCAATCGGCCCGGTGAAGCCGGCGCGGCGCAGCATCAGCAGCAACAGGCCGCGGATCGAGCGCTGTTCGGCGGGAGCGGCGCCGATGACGGCGATCGAGCGCGGTGCAAGAAAGGCGGCAATCGACGCCGCGTCCAATGGGCGGAGGATTTTGTTCAAGGGACCATCCATGCAAATGTTTCGGATCGCGTCAGCGCGGCAGTGCGACGAGGTTCCTCGCCATGATGATGCGCTGGATCTGTCCGGTGCCCTCGACGATGTTCAGCGCCTTCGCGTCGCGAAACAGCTTCTCGACGAGGTGATGACCGGCACCTGCCTCAAGCCCGACGATCTCCATGCCTGCACTGGCGAGATCCTGGGCGGTCTCCGCGGCAAACACCTTGGCCATCGAGGCGTCCACGACGTTGGGAATTCTGTTGTCGGCTTTCCAGGCCGCTCGCAGCGTCATGAGCCAGGCCGCGCGCAGTTGCCGGTACATCATCTCCAGCCGATCGCGCACCCGTGTCGACCGGAACGCGCCTGACTGCTTGGCGAAATTCAAGGCCTCGTCATAGGCGGAGCGCGCCAGGCCGACGGCACTCGCCGCAACGCCAACGCGCGTCGTGTTGAGCGTCCCCATCGTCGCGCCGTAGGCGCTCGATTTCGAGGAGAGGTCAGGTCGCTCGCCGCCCAGGATGTTGTCGTGCGGCACCTCGCAGTCCTCGAGGATGAACGAGACCGACTCATAGGCGCGGAGCCCCATCTTCTTCTCGATCTTGATTCCGGTCATGCCGCGGTTGCCGCGCTCGACAAAGAATGATCGTTGGCCGGCCCGGCCCTTGTCGGGATCGAGATTGGCCTGCACCAGCACCCAGTCGGCACGCGCGGCATTGCCGATGAAGCATTTGGCACCATTGAGCAGATAGCCGCGGTCGGTCCGCGTCGCGCGGGTGCGGAACGCTGCCGTGTCCGAGCCTCCGCTCGGCTCCGTCAGCGCGAAGCTGCCCCAGCGCGGGATGCCAGTGCCGCGGAACGGCCCAAGGAAGCGCTCGCGCTGCTCTGGCGTTCCGGCGGCCGTCACGATCGGCGCCGGCAGTCCCGGCCCTGGCGCGGCGACACCCATGCCGCGATCCCAGTAGGCATTCTCCTCATTGATCGCTGCCATTCGGACGGCGGGACCTTCAGGCACCGCGCCGTCTTCGATCGGCGCGGGATGCGTCTTTCGGAAGGCGACATACCCAGCGAAATACCGATGATTGGGCGGCAACGGCGCGCCGTTACGATCGGCCTCCAATCCGGCCGGCCGGACCTCGCGCTGCCCCCACTCCCGGACTTGTTCGATATACGCATTGAGCGCGGCGCTGAAATTGTTCACGCGGCGATCCTCTCCGAGATTGTGGCCGCAAGCGCCGCGCCAGCCTGCTCGCGCGCGGCATCGTATCCACCCGCCAGCAGGCCGAGCGCACGACAGTCCCGCATCGCTTTCTCGACAGGGAAATCACGCATGAAGCCGTGGCCGCCGAGGATCTGAACGCCATTCGGGCCGACGAAGCGGCTGGCCTCGATGGCATCGACGAAGACCGCCGCCGCCGCACCGAAGGCGCGACCTTCACCAGCGTCGATCGCGAGAGCCGCGTCTTCGATCAGAAGTCCCAGCCGCTCGACGGCGACGTACATATCGACGATCAGGAATGCGAGCGCCTGATGATGGGCAATCGGCTTGCCGAACGCGACACGGTCGAGCGCATAGCTGCGCGAAAACCCCGCCGCATCGGACAGGACGCCCCAGATCAACGACGCGTAGTAGACCCTGATTCTGGCCAGCGCCTGCGCCGCACACACCGGATCGTGCCAGGTGAAGGTCGGCGTGCCCTCGAACCGAACGCTGCTTGCGCCTGCGGCGTGCAGGGCCGCGCCATGGACGGGCTCGAATGCAAAGCCTTCCTTCAACACCCATGCGCCCTGTGGACCAAGACCGACAAGCACGTCCGCCCCGGCCGCAGGCGTCCAGGCCACCTGGCCGGCGACGCACGCACCCGCAACATCCCCGGCGCCAGGATCCATCACCAGGGCGAAGCGAACATCCGACTGCGCGAGGTCGGGCGCGAGCGACTTCAGAATCTCGACGCCGCCGAAGGCCTCGATCACGTAGATCGCCGGCGCGAACCGGTCCAGCGCAAGCGCGGCGCCGGCGTCGGCTTCAGCGAGCAAACGGTTGATCCTCGCACGAGCGAGCAGACCGAGCCCGGCACCGCCGGCGTCGTCGGCGATATCCAGCGCCGCGAAGCCCAGCGCGGCGAAGCGCTCTTGCACACTTTCGCTGACCGCACGAGCCGCCTCGAACTCGCGAAGACGGGGCCGCAGTTCGTCAGCCGCGAAGCGCCCGATCGTCTCGGCGATGATCTCGTCGCCTTCTCCTTGCGCAAAGTCCACGCCGCCTGTCCTCCCGAGCGATTGCGCCGGGCGATGTGCAAACCGGCTCGTCATTCGCCGGCAAGTTAGATCGGGGAGGATGCGGCTCGCAATGCGCTACATGGATATGTCGGTCACTTCCATATCCATGGAAGTGCGAGATCAGGCTTTTGCGTTCTTCGGCAAGAACCGACGGATCGCCCCGAGCAGTGCCGCGACGTTCTGATCGAGATGCCGCTCGAGGCGGTACACCGGCCCGCCGAGCGCGATGACGAAGCTGCGGGTGAACGGCGCTTGCGGCAGCGGCATTGCAATCACGCCGATGCCCTCACTGTAGAGGCCGCGGGAGAAGAAGTAGCCCTGCTTGCGGATGCGCGCGACGTTCGTCATCACGTCCTTCAGCGCCACGCGGTGGCTGCGCACGGGCTCCGCATGATTGCTGCGGTAGACAAGCGTGTCGATCTCCTCGTCCGACTTGCTGCTGAGCAAGGTCAGACCGACGCCGCAGCGCGCCAGCGGGCGCAGCGACCCCGGCTCGGCCGAATAGGCCAGTGCCTGGTTCGAGCGCAGCACATGCACATATTGCGCGCTGATGTCGCTCTGGGTTCCCACGATCACCGTTTCGCGGGTGCGCTCGCGCAACTCCTCCATCAGCGGCAGCATCCTGATCTCGCCGAACAACTGCTCCGACACCCATCGCCCCAATACCGCGATCCGCATGGTCGGCAGATAGGTCTGCGTCTTGCGGTCGTACTCCAGATAGCCCAGCGTCACGAGACTCTTCAGCATCGCCGCGCCGCTTGAGACGGGGTAGCGGAGTTCATCGCAGATCGTCTTGAGGCCGAGCGGGCGACGCGCGCTATCAAAGAATTCCATGATCTCGAACACGCGCCGTGCCGACTTGATTGCGGCATCCGCCATCGGAACTCTCCAGGCATGGTTTCTGCGTATGTGGAAAGACGTTCCATATACGCATTCACAAACCGGCGCCACTCCGTTGACGCCTCGGCACGGCCGCCACACGCGATCGCGGTAACAAATGCAAGTCGAGAGTTTGGTAGAGGAGCGATCGGACAAATCCGGGAGAGCCGTGTCGGCAGGGGATACAGGCCGGACGCCGGTTCACGAGGTTTGCCGAAGGCATGTGTCGAGCCGGCTGGCGCGAGTAGTGGAGAAGAAAGAGTATTGTAGTGAAAAGCTTGCGAGGGCTGCGCGTTAGGGTCAGCGCACCTTCAATGCAACGGCCACTCCCGGAGAGCCCAGCTCCGGTCGAGCTTCGCGCCACGTCGAACGGCGTCCGGAATCATCGATCGGTCCAGGCCCACGGACGGCAAACGGATCGCTACTTACAACCACCACACCTCACTGATTCAAGATCGGCAGCCGATCCTAGGCTGGCCGGCTCGGCAGCGCGTCGTTATCCGACAGCACATCCGCGGTAATCAAATTACCGGCCATCGCGCGGACCACGCCTGACGTCTTCGGCAATGGCGCGGCCGCCGGACGGGACGTACCGGCCATATTTTGGCCATAGCGCATTTCTTAAACGCACGCGCGGGCCATGCCCCGCCTTCGTTTTGCGTCGCCTGACCGATGCGGTCGCTTCGCAAGCCAATCGCAGATCACCGCTGCGCTTTCCCCACAACATGGATGGTCTGCCAACAGCAAGAAGGACTTTGTAATGCGTAAACTTCTAGCCGCTGTGGCGGTTCTCTTGGCGTTCGCTTCAACTGCCGAAGCCCGCGGCCGTCACCATCATCATCGGCACTCTGCACATTCCGGTCGCCCCGCTGCGTGGTGCGGGTGGTTCATGCGCACCCAGGTCGGCAGCGATCCCGGTCCGCAATTCAATCTGGCCCGATCCTGGGCGCGCTACGGCACCAATGCCGGCGGCCCTTCGGTCGGCGCGATCGTGGTTTGGCGTCACCACGTCGGCAAGATCGTGGGTCACGAAAACGGCCAGTGGATCGTGCAGAGCGGCAACGACGGGCATGCCGTGCGCACGCGGCCGCGCTCGCTGGCTGGCGCCATCGCATTTCGAAATGCTTATGCTTCGTTCTAAAGCGCGATGAGATGGGGTCGAATCGTCATCGCGCTTTAGCTTCTTGTTTGAGCATGATCTCCGCGCAAACGCTGCGCGTTTGTCGCGAGGGAAACCGCTGCGCACTTTTCCGGATCATGCTTGGGGAACCTCGACGCTTCCGTTGACATGCGAGCTTGCGATGCCCGGCGGTATACGAACCGTTCATGATCGCGGCTTACGCTGAAGCGGGGTTTCGCCCTGAAGCCCTCAGACGGGCGCCGTCATCTGTGTTGACCAGGTGGCGGCGCCTTTTTTCAGGAGCGAATTGGCTTGCCCCAGAAGTCGAAAAAAGTCGCGACGACCTCCCAGACGGTTTCTTACTGGTCGGCCGCTTACGTGAGTTTCCGCAATGGCGTGACGGTTTTCGCCGTGACCGGCGGCGTGCTCGGGTTTCTGCTGGTCGCCAAGCACTATCTGTGAACCTCAGCGCTTTCCGAGACTCTTCAGATATGCGCCGAACATGTCGGCCATGGCGTCGGCGTAGGTCGCGATCTCGGCGGGCGCTCGCGGGCTCTCCGAAGAATCCTTGCCCACCGTGCTCAGCGTCGTTGTGATCAGATCGCCCACCGTCGCACGTACCGCGTCTGACGTCTTCGGCAATGCCTCGCGCATGAAGGCCTCGACGATGCGCTCGCCGGATGCCCGCGCTTCGGGCGCATCGCGGCAGAGCGGCGCGGCGTCGCTGAGTGCGACGCGCACCGCGGCCTCCTCGCATTCGGAGCGGATGAAGGCGTGCACCAACGAGCGCAGCCGGTCCAACGGCGGCCGCGTGGCGTCTTCAAGAATGTCACGCAGCAGGCGGGTGGTCTGCCGCCACTCGTCGCTCTGCAACCGGAACAGGATCGAGGCCTTGTTCGGGAAATACTGGTACAGCGAACCGACGCTGACGCCGGCCTTCTCGGCCACCCGCGCCGTGGTGAAGCGCTGCGCGCCCTCCTTCGTCAAAACCTGAACAGCATGACGTCTGGACCGGAATGCAGCCGTGATGGCCGCGATCTAACTACGATACGCCTGGCCGCGGCTGAAGGAGAACTTTCGTCTGATGGCCGAGTTTGCGTAGCTCGGCAACCCCCATGGATGGCGGAGACGGATCGCGCCTCAGGGACGACCGACGTGGAGCAACCGCCGGGCGTCGAGCTCCACGATCTTGAAGCCCTTGCTCGCCGCCACGCCGATCAGATGGGCCGTGCCTCCGGCGCCGTCGGGGTCGACGTCGCGGTTGTTGAGGGCAATGAGCGTGAGACTGTGCGCGCCTTCGGCAAGGGCGTTAAACAGCATCCATAGATTGTTGCGCTTCCAGATGTCGTAATCCTTCTTTTCGCGCAGCCAGCGCGGTAATTCGCTGGAATCGGCGAGGATACGCGGCGGGATGCTCTGGCAGAGCTGCTGATAACGCGTCACCCATTCCAGCCCGCCGCGATTGACCGATTCCTCCTGGAATTGTGCCTCCGGCAGGGCCAGGAAAAGCCGCGTCGGGACATTGAGCGTCTCGCAGACCTCGTGGAACAGGATATCGCCGCCGCAGGCGCCGCCTGCGATGCCGACCGCGACGCCGCCAGCCTCGCCGAGTTCGTTCTTCACCGCCTCCATGATCAACCGGCGCGCCTCCGCGACGGCCTCGGGCGTGGCAGGAAAGCGCGCTTCATTGCCGGGGCGACCAGGTGCGTCCAGCATGTGACCGGTGAACAGGATGACGCGCGCCGGCGTCGGCGGCGCTCCGTCCATCTGCGGCCCCATCTCGCGTAGCGCGGCGTCGGCGTTCGCCGACAGCACCGCCAGATCGCGACAGATCAGGACATTGCGCCGGACCGAATCCACTTCCAGCGGCCGCGCGTTGGCAAGCGCCTTCCGATACGCGGCCCCGACCTGGGCCGGCCGGTCGGACGTCAGGAACAGTAGATCGGCGCGGCTGACATCCCTCCAGGTGTTGGGCTGCTCGCCGTCCCGAACCACCTTGTCGTCATTGCCGAGCGCAAGTTGCAGCGTGGCGGCGATGCGGCCGGCGCGGCGCTCGCTCGCCTTGAGATCGGCCAATGCCGCCTCGGTGTCGTCGAAGCTCTCGGCCCAGACATCCGGGAGCGCCTTGGCGAGGGTGATCTGGATCGTCAGCATCGCGAGCGCGTTGACCGCCGGATAGAAGCTGTCGAGATCCTCGGCGAAGCCGTCGAGATAGTGCTGAATGGAGTCCGCAAGCCTCGGCGAACGCAGCGCGGCGGTCCGCCGCGCGTCCGTCGCGGCGGCGGACCAGTCGTCGATCCATCGTGTCTTGGCATTGCTTCCGAGCAGGGAATGGCCTTCCGCGCGATTGAATCGCCGCTCCGCCGCTTCCGCGGGCGTCTCGACGTGATCGGTCGGCGGCATGGTGCGGTCGAGGACGCGCTGGATCGCCTGCTCGGAACGGGTCAGGTAGTCGAGCTTTGCGCCGGGACCGACAGCCGATCCCGCCAGCTTCTGGTAGACCGTCCCGAGACGGTAATTGGCCTGAAGATCGACCGGATCGAGCTCGCGAAGTCCCTCAAAGGTTTCTTTCGCGCCGCCAAACGCCTTGATCTGGAACTGCGCATCGCCGACAACCCGCAGCCCGCCGCTGCCCCATTCGAGGCCGCGCACTTCCTCCGCGAAGAGGCGCAGGTCGCCGGCACGCGCCGCCCGTCGTGCGACCGCGACGTCCTCCTGGAAATCAAATGGCACGACCATCAGGGCCGCGCGATCGTGCGGCACCAGGCGAGGCAACAATTGGAAGACCGGGCTATCCTTGATGGTGGAGGACAGCGTAGCCCTTAACGCCGCAGCAAAGCCCGGCAGCGCGGCGGCGGGATTCGCGGCATCATACGAGCCATAGCGATCGGTTTGCAGGTCGAAGGGATATTTGTCCTTCGTTCCCTCGGCCCGGATCAGCAGGGTGTGCTGATCCCGCAAGCCGTGGCGAATGCCAAGCTCGTAGAACACATTGGCGTTGTAGATCGAGACGTCGGCGATCACGAGATCCGAAAGCACCAGCAGCCGAAACATGTCTTCACGGATGTTGCCCTGCCGCGTGATCTCGCCGGTCGTGCGTCCCTCGATGCCTGCCTTCTGCAGCGCAGGAGCGATCAGCTCCCGTTCCACCCGATCAAAGTCGATGCCATCCTTCGTACCGAACGGTCGCACGATAAAGGCGCGCGTGGCTGCCATGACTCATGTCCCCTGATGAGCGAAGCGTTGACGTGATGAGAAACCCTGTCCGCTCATCACATGAGATCGAAGTCCGGCGGGAAGTGTTCCGACTTGACCTGCCGGGCCGCCGCCAGCTCCCCGATCCTGGCGAGCTCGTCCATGTTGTTCGGATCGTCCATCGCGGCGATCTTTGCGAGCGCCTCCGGCGTCCGCTCGATCGCGACGGTATCCTTCAACCAGGCAGATTCCAGCAACACGTTATAGCGCGCATAGGTCGCCAGTTGCGGTCCGCTCCGGCCATCGGTCGCCATGTCCTCTACCGCACGGTTGATCGTCCATGGCGTCAGGCAGTTGGTCAGCCATTGCAGCATGGCGTGATTGTGCTGCCCGCAATCGTCCATCAGCGACTGCAGCGACCGCAGGCCCTGCTCGGCCGCAGGCATGTGGACGATCTCGTCGGTCGTGTAGGTCGACTTGAACACGCCGGTGCCGGCCGAGATCAGCAGCAGATCGTCCTTGCCGGTTCGCCACTGGAAGCCGTGGCCCTGGAGCGCCGCGAGCATCAGCATTTGCAGCGCCGGATCGTTGAACGGGCTGACCCCGCCGTCGACGAAAGCGCCGCTGACGGTGCTGCCGTCGCGCGCCGAGATCGTGATCTTCTGGGGACTGAAATAGGTCGGCGCCGCCGTGCTGGCGCGAACCACCTCGGTCAGCCGCAACCCGCCGTCCTGACGGGCATATCGGCTGTCCGGATGGTTGTGCAGCGGCCACGGGCTGCCGGTATCGAGCCGCTTGGTCATGATCATCAGGCCGGTGCGGATGCGATCGCTGCCGAGCGAGGTGTCGGCGCCGAGCTGCGCGTCGAGTGCGCGCTGCAAGGCATCCGACTTGAATTTCGGCGCCAGCAGCCCGCGCCGCCAGAACGAGCCCTGGAAGATATCGGTGCCGATGCCGCGATAGAGCTGCTTCAACGCGTCGGCCGTCATTCCGCACGCCAGTCCGGCAGCGATGATCGATCCGGTCGAGGTGCCGCCGATCAGATCGAAATAATCGCAAAGCAGGAGATCGCTGTTGTCGAACCGCTTGCGCAACATCGCCTCGATGGCGCTGACATATTCGAGCGTCAGGATGCCGCGGATGCCGCCGCCGTCGAGCGCCAGTATCCGCTTCGGCCCGAGTGCACGATCGAGATGCTGCTGCTTGGTCTTCGGCATAACTGCCCCCCGCGGAACGATGACTTTCGCTGATTTCGAGACGGCCGATCAATCCCGGCCGAGGCCTCAATTGGCCGCGCGTCAAGCGCGAACGGCACCATCTTCAAAATGAACCGACGCGCCGGGGTCGGCACATCGGCTTGCTGACAATTCATTCGTTCAATGCCGGAGCACGCTCGCGCGCCGGTTCCGGCAAGCATCTTGCACGTCATACACCCTTAGGTATAGTGAGATATTTCACTGGCGAGCGGATTTTCTTTTTCGCGCCTGGCGATTGCAAGCTGCAAAGACGCGCTATCATTCACGCCGCGGCGAGAGATGCAGCTGCGCAATTCGGCCGACCCGGCCAACCGTCGCATAAAGTTCATGCAGATCGGGTTTTGCCATGCCAAACGATTTCTCGGTCTTTATCAGCCATCGCGCCGAAGACAGATTTCTCGCGCGCCTGCTTAAGGCGCGGCTCGAATATCTCGCAGCCTGGACGGCCAGCGTCCGGTGGAATGCTTCGTCTGCGAGGAAATTCCCGGCGGCTCGGAATGGCGGCAATGGATGATCGACAACACGGCGAAGGCCGATTGCCTGATCTTCATCCACACCAATGCCGAGCACAATTGGACCTGGTGCGCATCCGAGATTGCCCAGTTCGACGGTTACAAGCGCGCGCTGAAGCTCATCTCCAAGGTGCTGTGGTTCTCGGTCGATTCTTCGCCTTCGTTTCCAATGCTGGCGGAGAACGAGTTCTACGGAATCGGCGAAGACGACGTCCGGCGATTCCTCGAAGACCTGTTCGTGAAGCCGACCTTCGGTCCCGCGCCGCTGCGGCCGCGACTGAACGCCAACTACGCGCCCAAGTTCAATGAGGCGGCGAAAGACATCCACGCGCAGTTCCTGCAGATCACCCGCCCGGAAGAGCTGTTCCGCTTGCGGCTTCGCATCGTGTTCAGCGACGAATTGTCGTTCCGGCAAAAGGCCGAAACGCTCAGGCCATTGCCCCCCGCCGATCGCGCGCGCGGCTTCCTGAAGGATGCCGTGCTGGAGGCGGATGCCGGCACCACCACGCTGTTGTCCGGTCCCGATACGGCGGAGCTCGACTGGGAGGATCTGCTCCGCGCGCAAAACCGCTACGACAGCGGGGCTTGGCTCGACGAGCTGACGAGCTATGTCGCGAACTCGTTCGCCGACGTGGATATCGCCAGCCGGCGCAGCCGCGAGCAGGTCCTCAGTCCGATCTTCCGCGATCTGAAGCTGTATCAACCGGTCATCGCCCGGCTCGAATATCTCGACAGCACGCCGTTCTCGATCGTCATCATCTTCGTGCCGATGCCGCCATTCAGCGAGGATCCTCGCCTGATGGTCGCGCAGAACATGCCGAAGGACATCGTCTTCCTGTCGATCCTGCTGCGGCTGGCGCGGCGCTTCCGGTGGTCGTTTCTCGAGCCGCTATACAACGCCGTCGAGGGCCTGGACGATGACTTCAGCGCCAAGCGATGGGACGATCTGCTTGAGCGCTATCACGAATGCCTGGAAAACCTCGATTCGATCCTGCGACAGGGCAATATGCGCGAGCTCGAAACCGTCGGCGACATCAAGTCGGCGATCAACATCTCCGACGATGCGCTGCTGAAGGAGATGTTCAAGGATTGGGGGACGTTCCAGACCCGGCTGGCGCATGCGATCGAGAAGAAGTCGCCAGGCGACGTCAGGCAGACGCTCGAGCCCTGGCTGAAGCGCAACAAGGACTTCATGAAACAGCTGCTCGTCGAAACCCAGGGCAAGGTGGACAAGCTGCGGCCGCTGGAGGCCCGCTAGAGCATAAGGACGCAGAACGGGCTCGGCCGGCCCTGCGCTCAGATCATCGCAGCGACACGTTCCAGGCCGATCAGGCGCGCCAGCGAACGGACCTCGTTCTTCTGATCCTCGCGGAGCTGGAACAGCAGCGGCATCGCCGCCGACTTCAGTTGCTGGACCTCCTCGGAGTCCGGATCGATCGGTATGTTGCCCACGGCGGAATCGCCCTGGCGCTTGGCGTGGATCTTGCGGGCGACGGCGCGGAGTGCGGTCTCGACCGCCGGCCAGTAATATTCCTGCGACGACGACAGCTTCAGCCGGTCCTTGATGCCGGCGATCTGGGCGTCGCTGAGCAGCGCGTAGCTCTTCTGCGGCGCCGGCTTGGCCGCAGCCTTGGGCTTCGGCGGCGCGGGGGCGACCGGCGCGGGTGCGGGCTCGGCGATCTTCGGCTGAGCCGCATCGACCGGGTCGGTGATCTTCGGCAGGCCGATATCGGCGGGCTCGACGGAGGCATAGGCCTGGCGCACGGTGTCGGTGGCGCCCGGAATCGCGGCTTGCGCCCGCAACAGGAGCGGAGACGGATTGGCGGGAGGCTCGATCGGCTGGGGCGCCTCAAACGAGGCCGCGGCAAACGTCGTGACGGCGAGCTTGTCCTGCTTGCTGGCACGGTTGGCGACCGGGCCAATGTCGGCCTCCGCCGCCGGCAGGCTGTCACGGCCCAAAATGGCTGTTATCGCGGCGCCGGCGAGGAGGAAACATGTCAGCGCGGCGAGGGTGATGGCTCTGGTCAAAAACTACTCCATTGCCGGCCGGTGTCACAAGAAACTGCGCGTGAAATGCGGCGGTACCGTGCCGTGACGACGCCAAATGGGTGAAATTGTCCCGAAACGGCCGGAAAATCAGGCCGCGGCATCAAGCTCATAGGCCTCCTGGATGTCGGCCACGATCTCGTGCGCCGTCCAGAGGGCGCCGGGCTGGACGGCGTGCATGCTGACCGTCCAGTTGGTGCGGCGGGTCCGCGGCGTGCTGACGATGTCGAATTCGACCTGACGGCACAGCGGATGCCGCTGCAGGGCGTAGAACACCCGGGTCCGGAGCTCGTCGAGCGTTGCCGGGGTCTTGGAGAGCGCCTCAAGGGCCATGTCGCATTCCCACAAACTGCCGGGCGGCCAGCCGTGGCGGCCCGTGGCGCTATTGTTGGGACTGGCATGGTTAATGCCGCGTTAAGCGGGCGGGCGGGATTTGACCTGCTGCTGTTTCGCGGCGGATCAGGCGAGCCGCACCCGTCCGCTCGCCGCCTCATACTCCGCGATCGTCTGGGCCACGAGCTCATCGACGCCGAGCACCCCGGTGACCCCGGAGGTGGAGTGACCGCCGCTCCAGATATCGCGCCAGCGCTTCGGCCGGCTTTCGCGGGCGCCGATGTCGATGTCCTTGCCGATGTCGATCGCGCCGCGTGCCGGCAGGTCGTCGGGATCGAGACCGGCGGCCTCGATCGAGGGCCGCAGCATGTTGGTCTGCAGGCCGGTAAACGCCGTCGTCAGCAGGATGTCGTCGGCGGTGGAGTCGACCAGCATCTGCTTGTACCTGCCGTCCGCCATGCTCTCGCGCGTCGCGATGAACTTGGTGCCCATATAGGCGAGGTCGCAGCCGAGCGCCTCGGCGGCGCGGAGCGCGTGGCCGTCGCTGATGCCGCCGGCAAGCACGATCGGGCCGTCGAAGAAGCCGCGCACCGCGCGGACGAACACGAACGGATTGAGCCAGCCGGTCTGCCCGCCGGCACCCGCGGTGAGCAGCACGAGCCCGTCGGCGCCGACTGCTGCCGCGCGCTCGGCATGGCGGATCGAGGCGACGTCGGCGAAAACAAGCGCGCCGGCATCGTGCAGAGGGCCAAGCACCGGCGCGGGCGAGCCGACCGAGGTGATCACAAGCTCCGGCTTATGCCGCAGCAGCACGGCGAGATCCTGGGCCAGCCGCGTGTTGGAGCGATGCACGATCAGGTTCGGGCAGATCGGCGCGGCTGCTTGGCCCGTTGCATCGGCATGCGCCTGCAGGCGGCGCGCGATGTCGCCGAGCCAGGTATCGAGCTGTTCCGTCTCACGGCAATTCACCGTCGGAAACGAACCGATCACGCCGTTGCGGCAGGCGGCTACCACCAGCTCGACACCGGAGACCAAGAACATTGGTGCTGCAATCAGCGGCAGCCGCAGGCGATCGCGAAAACGCGCGAGAGGATCGGCGGACAAGTTGTTTCTTCCCATCATCATTGTGTTAGCGTTGCCGCCAACATTGGCACGACAAAAGCCAAAGACAAAGGCGGGAGGGACAACGAGATGAGCAATCCGCTCTATGCATTTCCGGCGGTGTGCGAACAGACCTTGCGGGCGCTGGCGCGCTATCCGTCGCGCACCGCCTTCGCATGGCCGGGCGGCTCGCTCAGCTATCAGGGCGCGACCGACCTGATCGGACGAATGCAGGGCGTGTTCATGCGGCTCGGCTTTGCGCCAGGCACCCGCGTCGCGCTGCTCACCGCCAACCGCGCCGACAGCTGGTGCGCCGGCGTCGCCGCGCAATTGTCGCGGCTCGCGATCACCTGGCTGCATCCGCTGGGCTCGCTCGACGACCAGCTGTTCCAGATCGAGGATTCCGAAGCGCAGATGCTGATCGTCGACGGCATCACGTTTCGCGATCGCGGCGGCGAGCTCGCGGCGAAGGCACAGGGCCTCAAGACCGTGTTCACGCTCGGCCCGGCGGATTACGGCGCCGACCTGTTGCAGGTGGCCGAGGATGCCGGCAGCGCGAGCGCGAAGAGCTTCGCCCGCGAGGACGACATCTCGACCTTGAACTACACCGGCGGCACGACCGGCAAATCCAAGGGCGCGCTGCGTTATCACCGCGAATATGGCGGCTTCGCCGCCGCCGTCCTCGCCGATTTCGAGATCCCGGAGACGCCGCGCTACCTCACGGTGGCGCCGATCAGCCATGTCGCCGGCACCAAGGTGCTGCCGACGCTGATGCGCGGCGGCACCGTGCACATGCTGAAAGGGTTCGATCCGGAGGCCGTGTTCACGACCATCGCGCGCGAGAAGATCAACTTCACGCTGTTCGTGCCGACCATGATCTATGTGATGCTGGATCATCCCGCGCTCGACAAGACCGACCTCTCCTCGCTTGAGCTCCTGCTCTACGGCGCATCGGCGATGTCGCCGAGCCGGCTGGTCGAAGGCATCGAACGGATCGGCCCGGTGTTCTCGCAGCTTTATGGCCAGACCGAATGCTATCCGGTCTCGGTGCTGCGCAAGGCCGATCATGACCCGAAGACGCCGGACCTGTTCCTGTCCTGCGGCTTCCCGATCGCCGCCTGCCAGGTGAAGATCCTCGATCAGGACGACCAGGAGGTCGCGACCGGTGAGCCCGGCGAGATCTGCGTGCGCGCCACGCATGTGATGGCCGAATACTGGAAGCGGCCGGACATCACGGCGGAGACGCTGAGGAGCGGCTGGCTACACACCGGCGACATCGCGCGCATGGACGAGCGCGGCTACATGTTCATCCTCGACCGCAAGAAGGACATGATCGTCTCCGGCGGCTTCAACATTTTTCCGCGCGAAGTCGAAGATGTCTTGTCGCAACATGCCGACGTCGCGATGGTCGCCGTGGTCGGCGTGCCCGACGACAAATGGGGTGAGGCCGTCACCGCCGTCGTGGTCGCGCGCGAGGGCACGACGCCCGACGCCGACGAGCTGATCGGACTGGTGAAGGCGAAGAAGGGCTCGGCACACGCGCCGAAGCAGATCCAGTTCGTCAAGGAGCTGCCGATGACCGGCGTCGGCAAGGTCGACAAGAAGGTGCTGAAGGCGCGCTTCTGGACCGGCCGCGACCGCATGGTGGGATGAGATGCTCGCACGACGATTGCTGGTCCCGTCATCCTGAGGTGCGCGCTCTCGCGCGCCTCGAAGGATGCACGACCCCGATGTGTCAGCGCGCGCTATCTCCACTTGCGGCACCAGTGGGCCGGCGCCCTTCGAGGCTCGCTCCGCTCGCACCTCAGGGTGACGGGGACAGCGCGGAAGGTGTGGCGGGACTGTCGGTGCCAGCCGCCTCCGGCCGCTGCCCCCCCTGCCCGAGCAACCGATCGAGCCGGTCGCGCAGCTGATCCTGGTGATAGGGCTTGGCCAGCCGCGGCAGGTCGACCTGGGTGCCGTCGGGCAGTTCGGCATAGCCGGTGGCGAGCAGCACCAGGAGCTGCGGCCGCACCTTGCGCGAAGCCGCGGCGAGTTCGATGCCGGTCATGCCGGGCATCACGTGATCGGTCATCATCAGGTCGATCTCCTGGTCGCTCCTGAGGATTTCGAGCGCCTGCGGTCCGGAATTTACGCCGATCACGCGGTGACCGAGGTCCTCCAGCATTTCCATGGTGGACATCGCGATCAACGGATCATCGTCCACCAGCAGGATCACCGCCGAGCGCTTGACCGTCTGCGCCGCAGGCGCCGGGCTCTCGACTTCCGGCACCGCCGTTGCAACCGGCAGCACCAGCGCAGCCGTGGTGCCCTTGCCGACCGCGCTCGACAGCTGCAGCTCGCCGCCGAGCTGCACGGCGAGCCCATGCACCATCGACAGGCCGAGCCCGGTGCCCTTGCCCACCGGCTTCGACGAGAAAAACGGCTCGATCGCGCGCTTCAGCACGTCCGGCGACATCCCGGTGCCGCTGTCGATCACCGAGAGCTTCAAATAGTCGCCAGGCTGCAGCGTCGGATCATTCTTCGCCTGCCAGGCCGCGAGGCGGATCTCGATCAGGCCGCCATCCGGCATCGCGTCGCGTGCATTGATCGCAAGGTTGAGAACCGCAAGCTCGAGCTGGTTGCTATCGACGCAGGCCAGCGGCAGCCCCTCGGGAATGTCGAGCCGCAGCATGATGCGCGGTCCGAGCGAGCGCTCGAGCAGATTGCTCATATCGCGCACCAGCGCGCCGAGATCGACCGGCACCGCGCGCAGATCCTGCTGCCGCGCGAATGCCAGCAGCCGCTGCGTCAACGACGCGCCGCGCTCGGCGCCCTGCAATGCGCCGTCGACCAGGCGACGCAGGCGCGGATCCTCCGGCATGCGCTTGCGCAGCAGATCGAGATTGCCCATCACCGCCATCAGCAGATTGTTGAAGTCGTGCGCGACGCCGCCGGTGAGCTGGCCGATCGCCTCCATCTTCTGCGCATGGCGGAGCTGTTCCTGGGCCCGCTCGCGCGCGGCGACCTCCTTCATCAGGTCGGCGGTGCGCTGCTCGACCCGCTGCTCCAGCGTCGCGGTGAGTTCGGCAAGCGCGGTGCGCTCGGCGGCGAGCTGCGCCAGCAGCGCCTCGCGCTCGATCTCCGCGGTCTTGCGCGCGGTGATGTCGGAGCAGACCCCGACCAGCGAGCGGATGCTGCCGTCCACCCGGCGCACCGCGCGGGCGCGCACATCGACCCAGTGCTGGGTGCCGTCGGGCCAGATGTTGCGGTATTCGATCCGGTAGTCGGCGCCGCTGCGCAGCGTCTGCTCGACGATTTCGTTGCGGCGGGCGCGGTCGTCGGGATGCACCGCATCGAGCAGATCCTGATAGGTGAAGCGATCGCCGGGCCCGCGGCCGAAGAACGCCTTGCAGGTCGGCGACGCCTCGAGCTCGAAATCCGGCAGATGAAGCTCGAGCGCGCCGAGATGACCGGCATTAAGCGCAGTCTGCAGCAGACCTTCGCTCTCGGTCAGATCCTCGAGGATCTGACGGGTCTGGTATTGGCGGCGGCGGCCGCGCACCGTCGCGGCGACCAGGCTTACCAGCGTGGTCGGATGGAACGGCCGCTCGATGAAGGTGACATTGCCGAGCGCCCGTCCGAGCCGCGCGGCTTCGGGATTGCGCTCGGGTCCCCCCTTCTCGCTGATCAGCACGATGGGAAAATCCGACCATGACGGCTGCTCGTTCAGCCAGTGCGTCAGGCCGGCGAGGTCGGCGGCCTTGATCACCTCGTCGGCAATGATGGCAAGGCCTGCCCCGTTTGCGATCTGACGTTCGAGCTCGGCGAGGTCAGCGCAGATGTTGGCGTAATAGCCGGCTTCCTTGATCAGGTGGGCAGTCTTGACGGCGTCCCGCTCGCTCGCGGCGAGGATGACCGCGCGTTCCGAGGACGGACCAGGCTTCATCGCGTCTGTCCCTGCGGCGGCCGGGCGTCGACACCGGCCGGCACATCACACAACCGCCGGACGGCCATGGCCACAATGCCGGCGGCGGGATCAATACGCATCATGGGACCCCCTAACGGGAGCGAAACTCGCACGTGCCGCCAACCGTTCCCGGGAGGCGGAGTTATTTTGCCGCAGGGGCAGTCGCGGCGCTCCTGCACCGCGAATCGGTGAAACAACCCCATGCACAGTAGACGTGACGGGACTTCGTCTTCCCCCTGAAAGGGAGAAGGTCGGGATGGGGGTCAGCCTAGGTGATGCTGCAAGTCGAGAGAGCTGATCCCAGCCGCTTTGCTCTGGCGGGCAAAGACCCCCCTTTTTCAGGGGAGATCGAAGAAACATAGCCCGAGCTAGCGCCGCTCGATGACCAGGCTCTGGACCGCCTGGCCGAAATAGCCGCGCTGATCGGCGAGCCGCGACATTGCAAGCCCGGCGCCGTCGGGCCCGATCCAGGACTGGCCGTCGAGCAGGATCCAGTCGCCGACCGGCTCGCGCGCGAGACTCACCGAGAGATCGGCGTTGATGAAGGTCCATTGGCTGAAATCGAGCGCCGGCGAGGTGCCGTTGGAGAAGTCCGAGGCAACCACTGCCCGCATCGCCTGCGAGACGGCGGCGCCCGCAATCAACGGGCGGTCAACGCGGAACCAGATCGCACCAGGTCCCATCACGCCGAAGCGGCCGCGCGCGGCCCGCATCGAGATGCATTTCACGAACGGACTGTTCGCAAGGTTGCCTGGCTCGATCATACTTTCGTCGGGGCCCGGCAGATCGACGGCAAGCGCTGTGATGTCCGGCGGCAATTCGGCCGTCTGTTGCTTGATCTTGAGCACGCTGGCCGAAACGACCACGACACCGTCGGCGAGCAACCTGACGCCGCAGAGCTGGATCTTGCGGCCGTCGCGCAGGATCTCACTCTGCACGGTCAGCGGCGCCACCGGCACCGGGCGCATCAGGTCGATGGTGACGCGCGCGATCCGCATCGGCACCGGCGTCGGAATGGCCTCGGCCGCCCACACCACCAGCGCCGCCGGCGCGGAACCATGCTGCATTCGCGGGTCCCAAGGACCCGCGGCATCGGGACTGGTGACGACGCGGTCGCCGTCGACGCGAAAGATCGGCTCCATCAGGCAAGCGCCGGATCGACCGCGTCTTCATACTCTTTTCTGAACCGGGCGATCAGCTCGGCTGCAGGCACCACCTTGGAGATGCTGCCGACGCCCTGGCCCGAGCCCCAGATCTCCTTCCAGGCCTTCGGCTTGGCGCGCTCGCCGGATGCATCGGTGCCGAAGCTCATCTTCGAGGGATCGGAGGTCGGCAGGTTTTCCGGGTCCATGCCGGCTGCGACGATCGACGGCTTCAGATAATTGCCGTGCACGCCGGTGAACAGGTTGGAGTAGACGATGTCCTCGGCGGACGAATTGGTGATCATGCTCTTGTAGCCCTCGACCGCGTTCGCCTCCTTGGTCGCGATGAAGGCCGAGCCGATATAGGCGAAGTCGGCACCGATGATGCGGGCCGCGCGGATGGCGCGGCCGTTGGAGATGGTGCCCGACAGCGCGATCGGCCCATCGAACCATTGTCGCGTCTCCGCCACGAACGGAAACGGCGACAGCGTGCCGGCATGACCGCCGGCGCCGGCCGCGACCAGGATCAGGCCGTCGGCGCCTTTCTCGATCGCCTTGTGCGCGAACTTCTGGTTGATCACGTCGTGGAAGACGATGCCGCCCCAGCCATGGACCGCCTGGTTGAGCTCCTCGCGCGCGCCGAGCGAGGAGATGATCATCGGCACCTTGTGCTTCTCGCAAAGCGCCATGTCGTGATCGAGCCGGTTGTTCGACTTGTGCACGATCTGGTTCACCGCGAACGGCGCCGACGGCCGCTCCGGATGCGCCTTGTCATAGGCGGCGAGCTCTTCCTTGATCCGGTACAGCCATTCGTCGAGCAGCTCCGGCGGCCGCGCGTTCAACGCCGGAAACGAGCCGACCACGCCGGCCTTGCACTGCGCGATAACGAGGTCGGGCACGGAGATGATGAACAGCGGCGCCCCGATCACGGGAAGAGACAGGCGGCCCTTGAACAGAGCAGGCATGGACATTGGAAGCGGATCCTCGAGCGTTGGTCGTTGGTTGGTCTCGAATGCTGATCGTCATACCAACAAGGCAATCTTTCCAGTGTCAAGGATTGCGTTTTGGCGCTGCAAAAGGATGACAAATCCTCATCCTGAAACCGTGTTTTCGCAGGTGCCTGGCATCCCAGACGCAAAGCCTGGCCGCCGCTATTGGCAGACGGCCCGTGTCACGAAATTTTCCGTCCTGCAGTCGTTCGGGCCGCGCTTGTGGCCCGGCAGATAGACCAGCGGCGAGCATTTCTCGGAGGCGTCGGTATCGATGCCCTTGCCTTCCCGAAACCCCTTGCTCTGGCACAGCCGGTCGGCGCCGATCTTGCAGTCCGGCGCACCGTTCGAGGCCACCACGCAGGCCGCGCGTCCGGTCACCACCGTCGAGGGGCGCGCGATGTTCGACAGGTCGTTGATGGTCTCGCCGGGGCTCTTCAGCGGCGGCAGCGCCGATTTCGACTTCTCGAACAGCTTTCCGATTTCGTTGATCAGCCCGGGATTCTCGCGCTCGACCGGCGCCGGCGGCAGCTCGATCTGCTGCTGCTGAGGCGGGATCGGCTGCTGCGCCGGCGACTGCACGCCAAGCGCCGGCGGTGCTGTCTGGGCCCAGCTGCGGTCGAGGGTCGTCAGTGTCATCGACAGCGCAAGACCCGACAGCACAAGACCCGCCAGCACAATGCGCGCCTTTGCACGCGTAAGCCTGACGAGCGTGAGCCCGGCAGGATCGAGCAGGTCCGCGATTCCATCAGCCATCGCGGCGAGCGTAACCCGAAGCCGCTCGCAGACAAAGCTGCAAGCGGTCCGTCGCTAGTGTCCCGAATCCGAAGTTCGCATCATTTGCCGCACCTTCGGAGCGAACTTCGGATTCGATAAGGACACTAGCAAACTTATGATTCTAGTGTGCTTTATGAATGCGAAGTTCGTGAAAGTGGCTGCCGCGAAATCGCACGAACTTCGCATTCAGCACACTAGATCAGCTTGAACGCGACAACAAAGCCCAGCACCAGCACGATCGCGCCGATCGCGACCCACAGGCCGAGCCGCCTTTCGAGCTCAGCGCGGATGAAATCGCCATAGCGGTTGAGCAGCACCGCGACGAAGAAGAAGCGGCCGCCGCGTGCGACGATCGAGCACAGGATGAACAGCCAGATGTTGTAACCGGCAAAGCCCGAGGTGATCGTCACGAGCTTGTAGGGGATCGGCGTCAGTCCCTTCAGCAGGATGATCACGGCGCCCCATTCGGCGTAGGAGGCGCGGAACGCGTCGACCTTGTCGGAGAGGCCGTAGAGATGGATCAGCCACTGCCCGAGCGAGTCGTAGAGCAGTGCGCCGATCGCATAGCCGAGCACGCCGCCGGCAACTGACGCCGCCGTGCAGACCGCCGCGAACCACCACGCCCGCTTCGGCCGCGCCAGCGACATCGGCAGCAGCATGATGTCGGGAGGGATCGGGAAGAAGGAGCTCTCAGCGAAGGCGACGGCCGCGAGAATCCACAGCGCATAGGGCTTGTCGGCCGCGTCGACGCACCAATCGTAAGTCCGTTTCAACATGGGCGCGATGAACCATCATGGAGCGGATTTGTCCATGCCGGGATTGGGCCGAATTTGGTTGATTTACGGCTGCCGTTTGCGCAGCCGGCTCTCCAGCGCGACAATTCGGCGCCGAGCCACCGGGACCGGCGCCGTTTTGGGCAGCTTGACCGGCGACTTCGGCAGCTTCTCGGCGATCCCGAGCAGCCGTTCGCGCCGCTCCATCTCGCGCCAGACATCCTCCGGCTTCACGCCGGCCGACGCCCAGAGAACGGCAAGATTGTAGAACAGGTCGGCGCTTTCGCGGATGACGGCGTCCGACTTGCCGCTGACGGCGTCGATCACGACTTCGATCGCTTCCTCGGCGAGCTTCTTGGCCATCTTGGCCGGCCCGCGCTGGAACAGCCGTGCCGTGCGCGACGTAGCCGGATCAAGATCCTTGGCCGCGATCACCGCCTGGTAAAGCCGCTCGATCGAATCACTCATGCTTCGAGCCTAGTCGAAACGCGTCGCCAGCGTGTTAACGGCGACGACGAAAAAATCCACCGGCGCGCGGCCGGTGGATTGGATGCTTTGTGACAATTCTGAGAACCGCCGAGGGCGGTCAGTACGGCTGATACGGCAGTTGCGACCGCCGCCCGTAATAGCCCCGGTAACCATAGTACGGTCCGCCGCCGTAATAGACCGGGCCGCCACCATAGTAGACGGGACCACCGTAGTAGCCCGGGCCGCCATAGTAGCCGTAGGAGTCGTAGTAGTCGCGGCGGCTCTGGGCTGCGGCGATCGCAAGACCCGTACCGACGATCCCGGCGAACGCAGCCGCAGCCGCTGCGCCACCACCGCCATAGTAGCGACGGCGGGCACTGATGTCGGTCGCGCCGCTCGTGCCTTGTGACGTCGTCACAGCGGTCGCCTTGCCTGCCGAAGCAGAGCCTGCGAACGCCATCGTCGGCTCGACGGCCGTCAACGCCACCGCGGCAACCGTTGCCAATGTGGCTGCGCGGCCAATGGACGAAAAAACACCTTTTCGCGCAAACATTGCAGTCATCCTTTGTGGAAGCCGGCCCGACGGGCCTTGGTTAGCTAACCCACTGCCTCCAGATTAGGTTCCCCAAACCGAATGCAAGCTGAACGACCTGAGGTGAAAACATGGCAAGCCGAAGCCTGGCAGTCATCGACCGTTCACCTTGCCTGGGGCAAAATGCCTGCAATTAACGCTTGAAATTGACGCTTGCTCTGGCGCATTCGATGTCATGAAGCAGGCGCGCCGGCGCGGCACTTTGTCTCGCCTCCCGGATGTCATGATGCAGGTAAGTCGGACCACCGTTCTCCGCTGGATACTGGCCGGCATGATCGGCCTCGCGGGGGGCGTGTGGCCGGCGTTGACGCCGCTGCGCGCCAGCGACCTGCCGCCGCTCACCATCCAGTTCACGCTCGACCGTCCGCTTGATGCCGCCGCAGCGCCATTCGTGATGGCGTCGACCGGCGGCCTGTTCAGCGCCGAGGGCCTTGCGGTCGGCACCAACGTCGCGACCAGTTCGGCGGATGCCATCGCGCGCGTCGCCGACGGCTCGAGCGATTTCGCCCTCGTCGACATCAACTCGCTGATCCGCTTTCGCGACAAGCCTGGTGCTGCGCCCGTCAAGGCGGTGTTCGTGCTGTTCAACCAGGCGCCCTATGCGATCATCGCGCGCAGGAGCCGCGGCATCAGGACGCTGACCGACATGCAGGGCAAGAGCCTCGGCGTCGCCGAGGGCGACCTCTCGATCCAACTATGGCCCGCGGTCGCGAAGCAGAACGGCATCAAGCTGTCGAGCGTCAAGCAAAGCACGATCAGCGCCGCGGTGCGCGAGCCGATGCTCTCCGCCGGCCAGATCGATGCCGTCACCGGCTTCTCCTATCTCTCGGCGATCAATTTGCGTGATCGCGGCGTGCCCGCCGACGATCTCGCGGTGCTGCGCTTCGCCGACTATGGCTGCGAGGCCTACGGCTTTGCCGTGATCGTCAGCCCGCGCCTTGCCGCCGCGAAGCCGGATGCGGTGAAGGGATTCGTGCGCGCGGCGATCGGCGGCACCAACCTCGCGGTCAAGGATCCGGCCCGCGCCGCCGGCGAGGTCGCGAGCCGGATGGATGGCGGCTCGCGCGATCTGGAGCTGGAGCGGCTGAACGCCATCATCCGCGACAACATCCTGACCAGCGAGGTGAAGCGCGACGGCATCGGCGGCATCGAGGCGGAGCGCTTCGAGCGCTCGGTCGACCAGCTCGCGGAGGACTTCAAATTCCAGAAGCGGCCGCACGCCGCCGACATCTTCGACGAGGCTTTCCTGCCGCCGATCGACGCCCGGCTGGTGAACTGAGAGCATGCGAATGCACGGCTGACGAGCGGCACCAAATGTTCAGCGTCGTCCTGGCGAAAGCCAGGACCCATTACCCCAGCCGTTTATTGTTGCGCGACGCTGGGGCCACTATCCCGCTCTCAATCAAATTCGGTGGCTATGGGTCCTGGCTTTCGCCAGGACGACGGCGTGGGGAGCCGCTCGCCACAATCACCGTCACCCTGAGGATGACGCGCTCACCCGCTGGCCCTGCATCGCGAACCCTGATTAAATTGCATCCCGCCTGATCGGGCGCCCACCGCTTGCGAGTCCCGCCGGCATGTCCATGCTTCGCCTCTATACCCGCGTCCTCGAACTGCTCGGCAAGGAGGCGCGGCTCGGCTGGATCCTGGCCATCGCCAACGTGCTGCTCGCCGGCGCGCAATTCGCCGAGCCGGTGCTGTTCGGCAAGATCGTCGACGTGCTGTCGGGCCGGCCGGTCACCGGACTGTTCGCGACGTCCTCGGCATGGCCGCTGCTCGTCGCCTGGGCGGCGTTCGGCCTGTTCACGATCGGCTGCAGCGCGATCGTGGCGCTGCAGGCCGACCGGCTGGCGCACCGCCAGCGCCAGGCGGTGCTGACCGATTATTTCGAGCACATCCTGCAGCTGCCGCTGACCTTCCATTCCGGCACCCATTCCGGGCGGCTGATGAAGGTGATGCTGAACGGCACCGACGCGCTGTGGCGGCTCTGGCTCGGCTTCTTCCGCGAGCATTTCGCCGCGATCATGTCGCTGATCGTGCTGTTGCCGCTTTCGCTCTACATCAACTGGCGGCTGGCGCTCCTGCTGTTCGGGCTCTGCGTCGTGTTCACCGTGCTGACCACGCTGGTGGTGCGCAAGACCTACGGCATGCAGAGCGAGGTCGAGGCCTATTACAGCGACCTCTCGGCGCGCGCCTCGGACGCGCTCGGCAATGTCGCGCTGGTGCAGAGCTTCGTGCGGATCGATTCCGAGGTGCAGGGCCTGCGCTACGTCGCCGACAAGCTGCTCGCGGTGCAGATGCCGGTGCTGTCATGGTGGGCGCTGGTCACCGTGATCACGCGCGCCTCGACCACGATCACGGTGCTCGCGATCTTCACCGTCGGCATCGCGCTGCATAACCAGAACCTCACCACGGTCGGCGAGATCGTGATGTTCGTCTCGTTCGCCACCATGCTGATCCAGAAGCTCGAGCAGGTGGTGAGCTTCATCAACAACGTGTTCATGGAAGCGCCGCGCCTGCAGGAGTTCTTCGACGTGCTCGATGCGGTGCCGGCGGTGCGCGACCGGCCCGGCGCGGTCGATCCCGGACGGTTGTCCGGCCTCGTCGAGTTCGACGACGTCTCGTTCTCCTATGACGGCAAGCGGCCGGCGATCGAGGATCTCAGCTTCACCGCCCTACCGGGCCAGACCATCGCGCTGGTCGGCTCGACCGGCGCCGGCAAATCCACCGCGATCGCACTGCTGCATCGCGCGTTCGATCCGCAATCGGGCATCATCAGGATCGACGGTATGGACATACGCGCGCTGAAGCTGACGGCGCTGCGGCGAAACATCGGCGTGGTGTTCCAGGAGGCGCTGCTGTTCAACCGCTCGCTCGCCGACAATCTGCGCGTCGGCAAGCCCGACGCGACCGATGAGGAGCTGCGTACCGCGGCGGCGCGCGCCCAGGCGCTGGATTTCATCGAGCGCAGCGAAAAGAAGTTCGATACCCATGCCGGCGAGCGCGGCCGCATGCTGTCCGGCGGCGAACGCCAGCGGCTGTCGATCGCGCGTGCGCTGCTGAAGGATCCGCCGATCCTGATCCTCGACGAGGCCACCAGCGCCCTCGACGCCGTTACCGAGGCCAAGGTGAATGCCGCTCTCGATGAAGTGATGAAGGGCCGCACCACCTTCGTGATCGCGCACCGCCTCTCCACCATCCGCCACGCCACCCGCATCCTGCTGTTCGACCAGGGGCGGGTGATCGAAAGCGGAACTTTCGATGAACTGGTGGCGAAAGGCGGGCGTTTTGCCGAGCTGGCGCGGGCCCAGTTCATGGTCCAGGAACAGGCGCGCGCCGGCATCGAGACACCATAATTCCCGCCTTTCCAATTGAGGCGGCTGCCGAAATTCAGCCGATTTCGTCCACGATATAATTCCCCGGCCTCTGTTCTCTGCTGGCAAGCCGGTATAGGGTTTGCATCGCCGCAATGCGGCGCCGGACACGCTTGAAACCCGTACGTCACAATCGCAAGACCTCCTTTTTTCAAGGCGGGTCTCAAAGGACCGGAACCGGATTCGTGCACCTTCCTCGCCCGTCATTGAAATGGATTCTGGCCGTCGCGATGCTCGCCGTCGCCGCGCCGCAAATGGCGCAAGCCGAGGCGCTGCTGGTTGTCGAGGCCGATTCCGGAAAGGTGCTGCAGGCCGACAATGCGACGATGCCGTGGTACCCGGCTTCGCTCAGCAAGATGATGACGGCCTATGTGACGCTGAAGGCGGTCAAGGACGGCCGCGTCTCGCTCGACACGCTGCTCACGGTGTCGCCGACCGCAGCTTCGCAGTCGCCCTCGAAGATGGGCTTCCGGCCCGGCACCCAGGTCACCGTCGACAACGCGCTGAAGATGATGCTGGTGAAGTCGGCCAACGACATGGCCGTGGTGCTGGCCGAGGGCATCGGCGGTTCGATCGACGGCTTTGCCGGGATGATGAACCAGACCGCGCAAAAGCTCGGCATGACGCAAACCAGCTACGTCAATCCGAACGGCCTGCCCGCCGACGGCCAGATCACCTCGGCGCGCGACATGGCGATCCTCGCCCGCGCCATCATCCGCGACCTGCCGGAATATGAGTATTTCGTCCACATCCCGTCGATCCGCTTCGGCCGCCGCATCACCCAGAACTTCAACAAGCTGATCGGCCGCTATCCCGGCGCCGATGGCTTCAAGACCGGCTTCATCTGCGCCTCCGGCTACAATCTCGTGGCGTCGGCGACGCGCGACGGCAAGCGGCTGATCGCCGTGGTGCTCGGCGCCTCGTCAGGCCGCATGCGCGCGATCCGCGCCGCGCAGCTTCTGGATCGTGGCTTTGCCAATAACGGGCTGGCGTGGCTGCGGCCCTCGCTCGGCACCGTCGACAATCTGGTGCCGATCGATTCCACGCCGCCGAACCTGCGCGAGGAGATGTGCGGCCCCAAGCACAAGCGGCCCGCCAGCGACGAGGACGCAGATGACACCATTGCCAGCGCCGGAAGCTCCAGCACCAATGGCGACGGCGGCGTCAGCTTCTTCGCCTCGGGCCTGCAGGCCGCGATGCCGGCCAAGCCGGCCGACATGCTGGCGCAGCCGGCCGCAGCCTCCGAACCGGTCGTGGTTTATACGGGGCCGACCAAGACCGGGGCTGCGCTGATCGCCGCGGTCGAGGCCGACACCGAGAAGATGCAGCCGGTCAAGCGGGCCAAGGGCAAGCACAGCCGCGTCGCGGGCAAGAAGCCCGATGCGGCCGATGACGCGAAGGCCGACACCAAGAGCGCCTCCAAGTCGGACAGCAAGTCGGACAGCAAGCCGGCGGCGGCCAAGCCCGCGCGTCACGCCAATGCCAAGCCGGATGCCGCAGCTGCGAAGACGGCCGCGGCGGACAAGCCCGCCGCCGCAAAGCCTGCCGGCAAGCCGGCGGCGGCAAAGCCGGCTGCCAAGCCCAAGACTTCGGCTGACAAGCCCAAGACTGCGGCCGACAAACCCAAGGCTGCCGACAAGCCGAAAGCCGACGCCAAGCCTGCCGGCTAGCAGAACGCCCGCCCGTCATTTCCGACCGTCCTTTCCGACCGTCATTTCCGACCGTCATTTCCTCCAATGCGTCGATAACGCGCAGCGGCTTGCCATCGGCCGCGGCATCGCTCAATACTGCCTGAAATAACGCGGCCAAAGGTCGGAAAACCCGGAAGCAATCCGGGGCATCAGCCAAATTTGAGAGAGGGGATTGACCATCATGGAGCGCATCTGGCTCAAGCATTATCCGGCCGGCGTGCCCGCGGATATCGACGTCACGCAATATTCGTCGCTGGTCGAATTGCTGGAAGAGAGCTTCAAGAAATTCGCCGATCGCAAGGCGTTCATCTGCATGGACAAGGCGATCACCTATCGCGAGCTCGACGAGATGTCGACGGCGCTCGGCGGCTACCTGCAGAGCAAGGGCCTGCAGAAGGGCGCGCGGGTCGCGCTGATGATGCCGAACGTGCTGCAATATCCGATCGCGACCGCCGCCGTGCTGCGCGCCGGCTATGCCGTGGTCAACGTCAACCCGCTCTACACGCCGCGCGAGCTCGAGCACCAGCTCAAGGATTCGGGCGCGGAGGCGATCATCGTGCTGGAGAACTTTGCCACCACCGTGCAGAAGGTACTTCCCAATACCGCGGTCAAGCACGTGATCGTCGGCAGCATGGGCGACCTGCTCGGCCTCAAGGGCGTGATCGTCAATCTGGTGGTGCGCCGGGTGAAGAAGATGGTGCCGGCCTGGTCGATCCCGGGCGCCGTCGGCTTCAACGAGGCGCTGTCAGCCGGCCGCGCCGGCAAGCTCAACAAACCGACGCTGACGCTCGATGACGTCGCCTTCCTGCAATATACCGGCGGCACCACCGGCGTCTCCAAGGGCGCGACCCTGCTCCACCGCAACATCCTGGCCAACGTGCTGCAGAACGACGCCTGGCTGCAGCCGGCGCTGGCGAAGCCGCCGATCGTCGAACAGATGGTCATCGTCTGCGCGCTGCCGCTCTATCACGTCTTCGCGCTCACCGCCTGCTATCTGCTGGGCATGCGGGCCGGCGGCACCAATCTGCTGATTCCGAATCCGCGCGACATGGCGGGCTTCGTCAAGGAGCTGTCGAAGTACCAGGTCAGCTTCTTCCCGGCGGTCAACACCCTCTACAACGGCCTGCTGAACACGCCCGGTTTCGACAAGCTCGACTTCTCCAAGCTGAAGATCGCCAACGGCGGCGGCATGGCGACGCAAAGGTCGGTCGCCGAGAAATGGTTGAAGGTCACGGGCATCTCGTTGTCGGAAGGCTATGGCCTGTCGGAGACGTCGCCGACCCTGACGTGCAATCCTGCGACGATCGAGGAGTTCTCCGGGACGATCGGACTTCCCGTCCCGTCGACCTGGCTCTCGATCCGCGACGACGACGGCAATGAGTTGCCGCTCGGCGAAGCCGGCGAGATCTGCGCCAAGGGTCCGCAGGTGATGGCGGGCTACTGGAACAGGCCTGACGAAACCGCGCGCGTGATGACCGCGGACGGTTACTTCCGCACCGGCGACATCGGCGTGATGGACGAGAAGGGCTACACCAAGATCGTCGACCGCAAGAAGGACATGATCCTGGTCTCCGGCTTCAACGTCTATCCGAACGAGATCGAGGAAGTGATCGCAAGCCATCCGGGCGTGCTCGAATGCGCCGTGATCGGCGTGCCCGATGCGAAGTCCGGCGAAGCGGTGAAGGCCTTCGTGGTCAAGAAGGACCCGAACGTCACCGCCGAGGACATCATCAAGTTCAGTGCCACCCAGCTCACCGCCTACAAGGTGCCGAAGCAGATCGAGTTCAGGACCGACCTGCCGAAGACCAATGTCGGCAAGATCCTGCGCCGCCAATTGCGCGACGAGAAGAAGGCTGCGGCTTAAGGCGTGAGTGGACTGACCTTCGATGTCTGACGCAAGCCTCGCGACGCCGGCCGACGTGCTTGGCTTCTGGCGGAATGCCGGCCGCGACCGCTGGTACAAGCACGACGACGCCTTCGATGCCGAGATCCGCAGCCGCTTCCTCGCCACCTGGCAGAAGGCGGCTGCCGGCGAATTGTCGTCGTGGGAGGCCAGCGACGACGGCGCGCTGGCGCTGACCATCGTGCTCGACCAGTTTCCGCGAAACCTGTTTCGAGGCGACGCCAGGACCTTTTCAAGCGATGCGCTGGCGCGTGACGTGGCAAGGCGCGCCATCGACCGCGGCGTCGATGCGCGGACCGGCCCCGCGCTGCGCGAATTCCTCTATCTGCCTTTCGAGCATTCGGAGGACCTCGCCGACCAGCAGCGCTGCGTGACGATGTTCCGGCAATATGACTGCCATCCCGACAACCTGAAATATGCCGAGGACCACGCCGACATCATCCGCCGGTTCGGCCGCTTCCCGCACCGGAATCGCGTGCTGGGCCGGCAGACCACGGCCGAGGAGCAGGCCTTTCTCGACACCGGCGGGTTTTCCGGCTGATGACGGAACGGTGACGATGGTCGGGCATTGCCGTTCTTCGGCGAGCCCGTATTGTGCCGTGCTGTAGCCGGGTCTAAGACAGTTCCGCTTCACCGAGGGAGAACAACGATGACGATCAATGTTGGCGACAAGCTGCCGGAAGCCAAGTTTCGCGTGATGACCGCCGAGGGTCCGCAGGTCAAAACCACCGACGATATTTTCAAGGGCAAGAAGGTCGCCCTGTTCGCCGTGCCCGGCGCCTACACCGGCACCTGCCACAAGATGCATCTTCCGAGCATCTTCCTCAACGCCTATGCCATGAAGAACAAGGGCGTCGACACCATCGCGATCGTTTCGGTCAACGACGCCTTCGTGATGAACGCGTGGAAGCGCGACACCGACCAGCGCGACGAAGCCGTCTTCCTCGCCGACGGCAATGCCGACTTCGCCAAGGCGATCGGCATGGAGCTCGACGCCTCCGGCAACGGCCTCGGCATCCGCTCCAAGCGCTACTCGATGCTGGTCGAGGACGGCGTGGTGAAGAAGCTCAACCTCGAGCCCGCCCCGGGCAAGGTCGAGGTCTCCGGCGGCGACACGCTGCTCGGGCAGCTGTAAGCCGACGCCCCACGCACACTGTCATCGCCCGGCTTGACCGGGCGATCCAGTACGCCGCGGCCTCTCGTTTCAATCGCCACTGCCTCTGGAATACTGGATCGCCCGCTTTCGCGGGCGATGACAGTTATGGGCTTGGCGATAGCAGAAAGCGGCGCGCCCTAACTCTTCAACCTCGCCATCGCCACGCCCTCGCGCGCCAGCTCGTCGGCGCGTTCGTTCTCGGCGTGGCCGGCGTGGCCCTTGATCCAGTGCCAGCGCACCTCATGCGGCTTCAGCGCGGCATCGAGGCGCTGCCACAGCTCGACATTCTTGACCGGCTTCTTGTCGGCCGTGCGCCAGCCGTTGCGCTTCCAGCCGTGGATCCAGCCGGTGATGCCCTGGCGGACATACTGGCTGTCGGTGGTGAGATCGACCACACAGGGCTTCTTCAGGGCTTCCAGCGCCGAGATCGCCGCCATCAGCTCCATGCGGTTGTTGGTGGTGTGCGGCTCGCCGCCCTTCAATTCCTTCTCGGCCTCGCCGAATCTGAGGATCGCGCCCCAGCCGCCCGGCCCCGGATTTCCGGAGCAGGCACCATCGGTGAAGACAATCACATGCGGCTTGTCGCTCACGCCGCGCACCCGGCCGGCGTGATGCCGTAATCGCGCAGGCTCGCGACATTCTGCTGGAAGCGCAGCTTGCGGACATATTCCAGCGGGTCCTTCGGCTGCACCAGCGCGCCTTCGGGCACGTTGAGGAAATCGACCAGCCGCGTCAGCAGGAAGCGCATCGCGGCACCGCGCGCGAGCAACGGCAGCGCAGCCTCTTCCGCCGCCGACAGCGGACGCTCGCGGCCATAGGCGTTGAGCAATGCGCGCGCCTTGGTGACGTTGAAGGCATGATCCGGCTCGAAGCACCAGGCGTTGAGGCAGATCGCGACGTCGTAGGCCAGGATGTCGTTGCAGGCGAACGGGAAGTCGATCAGGCCCGAGAGCTTGTCGCCCAGAAAAAAGACGTTGTCGGGAAACAGGTCGGCATGGATGACGCCGACCGGCAGATCCGCCGGCCACGAGGCTTCGAGATGATCGAGCTCACGCGCGATGAAGTCGTGCAATCCGGCCTGCACGCTGTCGGCCCGCGCGGCGGCGAGATCGAACAGCGGCCGCCAGCCGGCGACCGACAGCGGGTTGTTGCGGACCAGCGGGAAATCGCGGCCGGCGACGTGCATTTTGGCCAGCGCCCCGCCGACGCCGGCGCAATGCGCCACGTTCGGCCGCCGCGGCCACACGCCCTCGAGGAAGTTGATGATCGCCGCGGGCCGGCCGGCGAGCCGGCTGGTGACCTCGCCCTTGCGATTGCGCGCCGGCTGCGGGCACGACACGCCGCGCTCGGCGAGATGCGCCATCAGCGACAGGAAATACGGCAGGTCGTCCTCCGCCACGCGCTTCTCATAGAGCGTGAGGATGTAGGCGCCCTGGCTGGTGTGCAGCAGGAAGTTCGAATTCTCGACGCCCTCGGCGATGCCCTTGTAGGAGAGCAGTTCGCCGATGTCGTAGCTTTTGAGGAATTCCGCGAGGTCTTCGGCGGCAACGTCGGTGTAGACCGCCATATGGTCTATTCCGCCGCGGCAGCGTCGGGCCGCAGCGAACGCGGCAGCGGGAAGAACTCGTTCTCTTCCGCGGCCGAGACCGTCTCCACGTGCAGTTCGTAGCGCTCGGCAAACGCGCCCATGATCTCCTCGACGATCACCTCCGGCGCCGAGGCGCCCGCGGTGATGCCGAGGCTCCTGATGCCATCGAAGCGCTGCCAGTCGATGTCGCTGGCGCGCTGGGCGAGCACGGCGATCGGGCAGCCCTCGCGCTCGGCGACCTCGCGCAGGCGCTGCGAGTTCGACGAGTTCGGCGCGCCGACCACGATCAGGGCATCGACCACCGGCGCCACCTTCTTCACCGCGAGCTGGCGGTTGGTGGTCGCGTAGCAGATGTCTTCCTTGTGCGGACCGTTGACGTTCGGGAAGCGCTGCTTGAGCAGCGCCACGATCTCCGCGGTGTCGTCGATCGACAGCGTGGTCTGGGTCACGAAGGCGAGGTTGTCGGGGTCCTTGGGGACGAAGGTCTTGGCATCCTCGGCGGTCTCGATCAGGGTCACGGCGCCGGCCGGCAGCTGGCCCAAGGTGCCGACCACCTCAGGGTGATGGGAATGCCCGATCAGCAGGATCTCGCGGCCGCGCTTGAAATGGATCGCCGCCTCGCGGTGGACCTTGGTCACCAGCGGGCAGGTCGCGTCCAGCGAGAAGAAATTGCGGGATTTGGCCTCGGCGGGAACCGATTTCGGAACGCCGTGGGCGGAAAACACCACCGGCGCGTTGGTATCGTCGGGGATTTCGGCCAATTCCTCGACGAAAATGGCGCCTTTGGTCTTCAGGCTGTCGACCACATACTTGTTATGGACGATTTCGTGCCGGACATAGACCGGCGCGCCATAAATGGTGAGGGCACGTTCGACCGTGTCGATGGCGCGGACCACCCCGGCACAAAAGCCGCGGGGGGAACAAAGCACGATTCTAAGGTCGGGTTTTTTCGCTGACATGGGCTGTCTTGAGGCTGTCTTGGGGCAATCTCGGGACCGAATCACCCCTCGCCGGCGGGCGGGGAACGGCCAGTTACGGTAAGGACTTGGGACTGCTTTCGGGCGCTGTCAAGGCGATTTTGCTCGCCCATTGCGCCATTCCCCCCGGAGGGCTTATATAGGCCCTATAATTCCCGTCATCGCCGATGACTACCAGCTTCGCCTCGACAGAGGTGGGCGAAGCACAAAGGAGATTTGCCATGAGCAACGCACCGCTGATGCCGAAGGCGACTGCCGTGTGGTTGGTCGACAATACCGCCCTGACCTTCGATCAGGTGGCCGATTTTACCAAAATGCACCCCTTAGAGGTCCGCGCCATCGCCGACGGCGACGCCGCCCAGGGCATCAAGGGCATGGACCCGATTTCCAACGGCCAGCTGACCCGCGAGGAGATCGAGCGCGGCGAGCGCGACCAGAACTACCGCCTCAAGCTGCAGGAGAGCAAGGTGGTGCTGCCCTCCGCCGCCAAGAAGAAGGGCCCGCGCTACACCCCGGTGTCGCGCCGCCATGAGCGGCCGAGCGCGATCCTCTGGCTGGTGCGCAACCATCCCGAGCTGAAGGACGCCCAGATCATGCGTCTGGTCGGCACCACCAAGACCACGATCGCCAGCGTGCGCGACCGCACCCACTGGAACGCCTCGACCCTGACCCCGATGGACCCGGTGACGCTCGGCCTATGCTCGCAGATCGAGCTCGATTTCGAGGTGCAGCGCGCCGCCAAGGAGAAGCCGACCACCACCGTCTACGGCGGCGCCACGCTGCTGCCGGCCTCCGAGACCACGCGCAAGGACGAGCTGGACGACCAGCCGATCGAGCGCCACGACGATCTCAACGTCGACGCCGTGTTCGCCAAGCTGAAGACGATCGGCGGCAAGAAGCCCGACGACGAGGAAGAGTAAGCGCCGATCGCGCAACGCGAGAAGCAGAACACGAAACGCGGCAGGGCAACCTGCCGCGTTTTTGCTTGGAAGCGCACGCAATGGGCGTGACGGCGACCGTCGGCGCGGCTCAATGCCGGTCGGGATTGTTCATCATGTATTCGCCGAGATCGCGCTGCCGCCGATCGGTGCGGGCTTCGGCGTTCTGGCGCTGCACGTCGCGGTTCTTGCGGCAGGCGACGTAATCAGGCGAGCCGACCGCAACCTTGCCGCCAGCCTGGCAATACTGGTCGTCGTCACCCATGCTCTCCGCGATCGGCGATCGGCCGCGCTCGAGACAGCCTGCAAGCAGCGGCAGGGCGAGCAGCAAGGCGAGTGGCGCGCGTGCGGAAATGGATCGCATCCGGGTGTCCGTATCTCGTGGCATATGACAGGGAAGGCCGGGATGACCCGGCAATCCATCAAAATCAAGGCCGTTTTGCTTCCGATGGGTTTCGAGGGTACGCGGCCGGATTGCGCGATGGTGCCCTCATCGTCCATCGCGCCCGGGGCCACCCCTCTCCCCAGCCCTCCCCCGCAAGGGGGGAGGGAGCCTGACCCGCGTGCTCACCTGACGTTAGGGAGCCCACCGGCGGAAGGGTTCCCTCCCCCCTTGCGGGGGAGGGTTAGGGAGAGGGGTGCCACACGACGTGCTGTCTCAACAGCGAGCCAGCAACACGACGTCGAGCTACGCCTTCCCCTTCAGCGCCTCGCCGATTTCGTCGAGCACCTTCGGGTCCTCGATCGTCGCCGGCATGGTCCAGGGCTCGCCGTCGGCGATCTTCTTGATGGTGCCGCGCAGGATCTTGCCGGAACGGGTCTTCGGCAGCCGCGCCACCGTGATCGCGATCTTGAACGCGGCGACCGGCCCGAGCTTGTCGCGCACCAGCGCCACGACGTCCTTCTCGACCTCGGCGGGTGCTTTGGTCACGCCGGCCTTCAGCACCAGGAAACCGCAGGGCACCTCGCCCTTGATTGCGTCCTTGACGCCGAGCACGGCGCATTCGGCGACATCGGGATGCGAGGCGAGGATCTCCTCCATGCCGCCGGTGGACAGCCGGTGGCCGGCGACATTGATGATGTCGTCGGTGCGGCCCATCACCCAGACATAGCCGTCCTCGTCCTTGTAGCCGGCATCCGAGGTCTTGTAGTAGCCGGGGAATTCCGAGAGATAGGCGTCTTTGAAGCGGTCGTCCTGCTGCCACAGCGTCGGCAGGCAGCCCGGCGGCATCGGCAGCTTGATCACGATCGAGCCCATCGTGCCGGCCCCGACCGGCTTTGCCGCCTCGTCGACGATGTCGACCTGATAGCCCGGCATCGGCACCGTGGGCGAGCCGTGCTTGACCGGCAGCTGGCCGAGCCCGACCGGATTGCCCGCGATGCACCAGCCGGTCTCGGTCTGCCACCAATGGTCGATGACCGGCACCTTCAGCTGCTGCTCGGCCCACTCCACCGTCGGCGGATCGGCGCGCTCGCCGGCGAGGAACAGGGTGCGGAAGCTCGAGAGATCGTAATTCCGGATGAACTTGCCCTCGGGGTCTTCCTTCTTGATCGCGCGGAACGCGGTCGGCGCCGTGAAGAAGGCGACCGCCTTGTGCTCTGAGATCACGCGCCAGAACGCGCCGGCATCCGGCGTGCCGACCGGCTTGCCCTCATACATGATGGTGGTCGCGCCGTGGATCAGCGGACCGTAGACGATGTAGGAATGGCCGACCACCCAGCCGATGTCCGAGCCGCACCACCAGATCTCGCCGGGCTTCACGCCGTAGAGATTGTGCATCGACCATTTCAGCGCGACGAGATGACCGCCATTGTCGCGCACCACGCCCTTCGGGATTCCGGTCGTGCCCGACGTGTAGAGGATGTAGAGCGGATCGGTGGCGGCTACCGGCACGCAGGGCGCGGCCTTGCCGGCGTCGAACGCGGCCTGGCGCAGCGTCGCCCAATCATGATCGCGGCCCGCGGTGAGCTCGCAAGCCTGCTGCGGCCGCTGCAGGATGATGCAGGTCTCGGGCTGGCTGCCGGCGAGGCGGATCGCCTCGTCGAGCAGCGGCTTGTATTGCACGATGCGCCCGGGCTCGATGCCGCAGCTCGCCGAGAAGATCAGCTTCGGCTTGGCGTCGTCGATGCGGGTCGCAAGCTCCTTGGCCGCGAAGCCGCCGAACACCACGCTGTGCACCGCACCGATCCGCGCACAGGCGAGCATCGCGACGACGGCCTCCGGCACCATCGGCATATAGAGGATGACGCGATCGCCCTTGGTGACGCCGAAATCCTGCATCACCGCGGCCAGCGTCTGCACCTCCGCCAACAATTCGGAATAGGTGAATTTGGTGGTCGTGTTGGTGAGCGGCGAATCGTGGATCAGCGCGACCTGGCTGGCGCGGCCGCCTGCGACATGGCGATCCAGCGCATTGTAGCAGGTGTTGACCACGGCGCCGGCGAACCAGCGCCCATAGGCGCCCACCGAGGGATCGAGGATCTTCCTGGCCGGCTCGATCCAGTCGATCTCGCGCGCCGCTTCCGCCCAAAAGCCCTCGGGGTCCCGAAGCGAGCGGGCATACACCTCATGATACCGGCTCTTGCCTTGTATATTCATAGCGTCTCTCCCGGCTCATCTCTCGCGTCATGGCCGGGCCTGTCCCGGCCATCCACGTCTTTGGGGCGACAAAGCAAGACGTGGATGCCCGGCACAAGGCCGGGCATGACGAACCTGAAATGGCTAGCTCTAGTTAACGGCCATTGTCACGGGCCCGACCGATAATTCAAGCCGTAAACTGACCGACGTTAGCACTAGTGTCCCGAATCCGAAGTTCGCATCATTTGCCGCACCTTCGGAGCGAACTTCGGATTCGATAAGGACACTAGCAAACTTGTGATTCTAGTGTGCTTTATGAATGCGAAGTTCGTGAAAGTGGTTGCCACGAAATCGCGCAAACTTCGCATTCAGCACACTAGTAGCCGTCGACCCCGTTGATCCACTGCAGCCGCTCGCGCATCGCCTTTTGCAGGTCGTAGCCCGGCTTGCCGAACTCGGCATTGCGGCGGGCGATGAACTGATCCTGCTCGCGCTGCAGCTCGCGCGCCTGGCCCGGGGTCTGCGCTTCGCGCACCGCGCGGAAGGTCGACGCGCCGATCTCGCGATCGAGATCGGCAAGCGTGGGATTGGCGCAGATCGCCTTCTCCACCGGCCGGCGCGCCTTGCGGCAATCGAAGCTCGGCTTGCCGGCGACCGCCATCATGGCGCCGATCCGCTCCAGCTCCAGCGACAGCGATTTGTAATTGGACTTGGCGGCGGCGTGATTGGGAGCGAGCTTGACGGCGGCGCCGAAATCCATGATCGCCTTCGGCCGGTCGCCCTTGCGGCGCCACAGCTCACCGCGCGCATTATGCGCATCGGCAAGCGATGGATCGAGCTTGAGCACGGTGTCGTAGTCCGCGATCGCGCGATCGATCATCTGCTTGCGGTCATAGGCGGCCGCCCGCGCCATCAGCGCCTTGACGCGATCGGGCCGCGCCGCCTTCTCATTGTCGATCAGCGCGCCGCAGACGTCGATGATCTTGTCGTTATCGGCCGCCGCTGCCGCCGCGATGCAGGGGCCGGCATTGGCCTGCACATCCTCGCCCGGCTCGCTGCCGGTGGCGCGCGCAACGCCCGACGTCAGCCCGCCCGACAGGCCGACGCAGATCAGCATCACGGCCAGATTTGCGCGTTTGTGTCGCATCCCGGTCGCCGACAAGACATCCCTCTCTTGCGCCCGAACCACCGGCCCCTGATGCCCGGCGGTGCGCCATTTGCCGCAAAACCACACGCTGGATTATACGTCAATTGCGACGATCGGCTGCATCGGGGGTTCGGCTTGCTCACATTCGAATGGATCATCGGCCTGTTGCTCGCAGCGGTGGCGCTGTCGGCGCTGGCGCGGCGGATCAAGGTGCCCTACCCGACCTTCCTGGCGCTCGGCGGCGTGCTGCTGACGCTGCTGCCGTGGGCCCCGACCTGGGCGCTGGAACCCAAACTGGCGCTGGCGCTGTTCGTCGCGCCGGTGCTGCTCGATGCCGCGTTCGACACCTCGCTGCGCGATCTCCGCAACAACTGGCTGCCGGTCTCGACGCTGGTGGTGGTCGCGGTCGGCGTCACCACGGCGGCGGTCGCCGTGGTCGCGCATTGGCTGCGCCCGGACATGCCGTGGGCGGTTGCGATCGCGCTCGGCGCCATCGTGGCGCCGCCGGATGCGGCCGCGGCCACCGCGATCCTGCGCCAGGTCAACCTGCCCTACCGGATCCAGAAGATCCTCGAAGGCGAAAGCCTGCTCAACGATGCCAGCGCGCTGCTGATCTATCGCGTCGCGGTCGGCCTCGTCGCCGCCGAGCATATGAAGATCCGCGAGTTCGTGCCGTCCATCACGATCGCGCTGGTCGGCAGCCTCGCCGCCGGCTTCCTGTTCGCGCAGGTCTGGATGATGATCACGCGTCGCATCACCGAGGCGCCGAGCGCGATCATCACGCAGTTCGGCGGCACCTTCATGGTGTGGATCATCGCCGAGCATCTCGGACTGTCCGGCATTCTCACCATCATCGCCTATGCGATCACCATCTCGCGCACCGCGCCGGCCCGCACATCGGCGCGGCTGCGCGTGTCGTCCTACGCGGTGTGGGAAACCGTCGTGTTCGTGCTCAACGTGCTCGCCTTCATGCTGATCGGCCTGCAGTTGCGCCCGATCTGGTCCGGCCTCGACGACGAGGTGCGGTGGAAGTATTGCAGCTTTGCCGCCGCGATCCTCGCCGTCGTGATCCTCGCCCGCATCCTCTGGGTGATGCCTTACGGCGCGCTGCTGCGCACGCTGAAGGCGCGCAACCTGCTGCCCGCCCATGTGGTGGACGCCGTGCCGACCTTGAAGCGCGGCTTCATCGTGTCCTGGTGCGGCATGCGCGGCATCGTCACGCTGGCGGCGGCGTTTGCGCTGCCGGAATGGTTTCCGTATCGCGATCTGATCCTGCTGACGGCGTTTGCCGTGGTGCTCGGTTCGCTCGTGATCCAGGGGCTGACGCTGCGGCCGTTGATCCTGGCGTTGAATTTCGCCGACGACGATCCGGTCGGACGCGAGGCGGCCCATGCCCGCGGCGTGGTGTTTCGCGCCGCGCTCGACGAGATCGACGCCGACCCGTCGGAAGAGGCCGAGATCCTCCGGCTCGAATATCGCGCCGTGCTGCTGCGCGCCGAGAATGATCCCGATGGCGGCCTGACCTCGCGCGAGCTGCCGTCGGATCCGCTGCGCCGCCGCGCTATCTCCGCGGCGCGTCAGGCCTTGCTCAATCTGCGCCGCACCGAGGCGATCGGCGACGATGCATTCCATCTGGTCGAGGAAGAACTCGACCGAGCCGAACTCAGCGTGGAGGCATAGCGCCGGGCCGCAATATCCTTTGAACCATCACAGGGTTTGTCAGACCTAACATCATGACAATCCTCATTGATCGCAATTCCCCGCGCGCCTCGGCGAAAGTCGAGGCGAAGTTCTTCTATTTCTATATGGCGCTGTCCTGCATGGCGGTCGCCTTTCTCGGCTTTGCCCCGACCTATTGGATGCCGATGGCGAGAGGCTCGCTGTCTTCGCCTCCCGTGGTGCACCTGCATGGGCTGCTGTTCTTCGCCTGGACGCTCTATTTCGTGTTCCAGAGCTGGCTCGCCGCCTCGGGGCGGATTGCACGGCATCGCAGCGTCGGATTGATCGGCATCTCGCTGGCGACCGCGATGACCATGATGGGCATCGTGGCCTCGATCAGCGTCATGAAGCGTTCGGCTGCGATCGGACAGGCCAATGAGGGCCTTGCGTTTGCGATCGTTCCGCTCAGCGGCATCCTGTTCTTCGCTGTCGTGTTCGCGCTCGCGATCATCTGCCTGCGCGACCGCGAAACCCACAAGCGGCTGATGCTGCTGGCGTCGATCTCGATCCTCGATGCAGCGGTCGCGCGCTGGTTCCTGACCTTCCTTGCGCCGCCGGGACCGCCCGGCCCACCGCCGGTCCCGGTCACGATCGCACCGGCGCTCGTCGCCTATCTGCTCCTGGTCGTCGCGATCGTGTTCGACTGGCGCACCCGCGGCCGCCCCCACCCGGTCTACGTCTATGGCGGGCTGGCACTGGTCGCGGTGAAGCTGTTGAACTGGCCGATCAGCACCTCGGCGGCGTGGCATTCCGTTGCCGGCGGCATCCTGGCGCTGGCGCAATAGCGCATGACCCGGAAGAGTGGGAACCGGTTTTCCGAAGAGACCATGCTCGATCAAGAATGTGGGATCATGATGCGGTCCCATCCGATCGCATCATGATCGCCTTCACGCCCCCGACTTGGAGGTGATGCCGCCGTCGACCACGAGCTCGATGCCGGTGACGTACTTCGATTCATCCGACGCCAGGAACAGCGCGGCATTGGCGACGTCCCAGGCGTCGCCCATATGCCCCATCGGCACCTGCGCGTCGCGCGCGCGCCACATCGCCTCGACATCGCCCTTGGCGTAGCTCTGCGCCAGCCCGGCCGAGTGCGCGACCATCGGCGTCTTCATCAGTCCGGGCAGGATCGCGTTGACGCGGACATGCTTCGAGGCGAACTCGACCGCGGTCGACCGTGTCATCTGGTTCATCGCGGCTTTGCTCGCGTTGTAGCTGACATAGGAAATGCCGACATGGCGGATCGAGGCGATCGAGGAGATGTTGATGATCGAGCCGCCGCCCTGCTTGATCATGACGGGAATGACGTGCTTCATCGACAGATAGGCGCTCTTGAGGTTGACCGCGAAGACGCGGTCCCATTCGGCTTCCCCTACTTCCACCACGCTGCCGACCTCGGCGATGCCGACATTGTTGTCGAGCACGTCGATGCGGCCATAGGCCTTCAGGCAGGCCGCGACCATCGCCTCGACCTCGCCGGCGCGCGAGACATCGGCGGTGAATGCGACCGCCTTGCCGCCCTCGCCGGTGATGATGCCGACGGTCTCCTCCGCCGCGGCGCCATTGCGATCGACGCAGAATACGCTGGCGCCCTCGCGCGCGAAGGTGACGGCGGTCGCCTTGCCATTGCCCCAGCCGGGCCCGATCGAGCCCGCGCCGACCACCATCGCAACCTTGCCCTTGAGCCGATCCATCGCCTGTTCTCCCTTGTTGTTCTTGCTGCCGGACCGTAGCCCGGATGAGCGAAGCGATGTCCGGGGCGCTATCCCCGCATATCGCTGCGCTCATGCGGGCTACGGATCCCTACGGATTCCCGCAAACACTCATCGTCGTGACATTAGCACCGATCGGATGGCCGAAAATCTCCGATAGCGTCCGGCAGCGTCCCTCCTGGCACAGGCGCCATTCACCCGCGGCGCCGGAATTGCCGAGCACGACCTCCGGCCGTGGCACCGGCGGCGGCGACCATTGAAACCAGCCATCGACAAGGCGCGCCTCCGGCGGCGGCTCCATGCCGGCGCCCGTGCCCTTGACGCGCGCCCGTTGCAGCGTGAGCCCGGCCGGCGTGACCAGCCAGTCCTCCTGCCAGGCGCTCTTCTCGATCGAATGCGTCCAGGCGAGCGTGAAGGCCGCGATCGACAGCGCCTTCACGACCCCCGCGGAAGCGAGGCAGAGGCTCAAGCCGCCGCCACCGCATTGCGCGGACGCTGCCGCCATTGCCACAGCACGACAGCAGCGGCGAGCGTGAAGCCCGCCGTATCCGAGAACGGGAAATCGCCGAGCAGGCAGAGCGCGGCGCCGAAGGCGACCAGTATCTCGATGAAGGTCAACCGAGTGAACAGGAAGCCGATCGCGACGATGCCGAACAATCCGATCGCCACCAGCGCCTTGAAGGCCGCCAGCGCCACCGCGCCGTAGAAGCCGAGCTGCGCCTGCATCGGATCCCCGGCCTGCAGCATCAGCGCCGGCGAATAGACGAAGATGAACGGAATGACGTAGCCGGCCAGCGCGATCCGCATCGCCTCCCAGCCGATCTTGTCCGGATTCTCCTTGGCGATCGGCGCCGCCGCCAGGGCGGCGAGCGCGACCGGCGGCGAGAGGTCGGCCATGATGCCGTAGTAGAACGCAAACATGTGGCTTGCGATCAGCGGCACGCCGAGCTTGGCGAGCGCCGGCGCGGCCAGCGCCGCGGTGATGATGTAGGTCGGGATCGTCGGGATGCCGGTGCCGAGCAGGATCGACAGCAGCATGGTCATGATCAGCGCCAGGAACAGGCTCTTGGCGCCGAGTCCGATGATCCAGCTGCCGAAGATGGTGCCGACGCCGGTCTGCGTCATCATGCCGATGATGGTGCCGACGATGGCGCAGGCCATGCCGACGGTCAGCGCCGACTTGGCGCTGTCGGCGAGCGAGTCGCGGCAGGCTTTCAGCGTGGCGCGGCCGCCGCGGGTGATCGCCGCGATCACGATCAGCCCGGCGACGACGCCGGCGACCGGAACGATCTCGATGCCGTGGCGCGAGACCGCGGCGACCACCAGCGCGAGGCCGATCCAGAAGATGTAGCGCAAGACGGTGTTGGAGAAGCCGAGCGTGATGCTGGCGCCGAGGATCAGCGCGACCGTGAGCGCAAGTCCCATGCTGCCGGCATAGAGCGGCGTGAAGCCCTCGAACAGCATGTAGACCAGCGCCGCGAGCGGCAGCACGAGATACCAGCGTGCCACCAGCGCCTTCCAGGCGCTCGGGATCTCCGCGCGCTTCATGCCGACGAGGCCATGCTTGCCGGCTTCCAGATGCACCATCCAGAACGCCGAGGCGAAGTAGAGGACCGCCGGGATCACCGCGGCCTTGACGATCTCCGAATAGGGCACGCCGAGCGTCTCGGCCATGATGAAGGCGACCGCGCCCATCACGGGCGGCATGATCTGGCCGCCCATCGAAGCGGTGGCCTCGACGCCCGCGGCGAAGGCGCGGCGATAGCCGAACTTGATCATCAAGGGAATCGTGAACTGGCCGACGGTAACGACGTTGGCGACGCCCGAGCCCGAGATCGTGCCCATCATGCCCGAAGCGAACACCGCGACCTTGGCGGGCCCGCCGCGGGTGCGGCCGAACAGGCCGAGCGAGACGTCGGTGAACAGCTGGATCATGCCGGCGCGTTCCAGGAACGAGCCGAACAGGATGAACAGGAAGATGTAGGTCGCCGAGACGTAGATCGGCACGCCGTAGAAGCCTTCGGTGCCGAACGAGAGATGGGTGACGATCTGGTCGAAGTCATAGCCGCGGTGATTGAACGGCGACGGCAGATATTGGCCGAAGAACCAGTAGAGCAGACAGGCGCCGCACATCAGCGGCAGCGCCGCCCCCATCAGCCGCCGCGTGCCCTCGAAGATCAGGACCGCGAGCAGCGTGCCGACCGCGAGATCCATGTTGGTCGGATCGCCGTCGCGGGCGATCAGGTCGGCATAGAAGATCCACTGATAGAGCCCGCAGAGGAAGCCGGCGGCGCCGACGATCCAGCTCACCGCGCGGCCGAAATCGGTCTTGGCGGTGAAATTGCCGATCAGGCCGAAGGTCAGGAGGATCAGGAAGCCGACATGGACGCCGCGCACCACCTGGCTCGGCAGGTAGTTGAAGGCCGCGACATAGAGCTGGAACACCGCAAAGGCGAGACCGATGGCATAGGCCAGATGCCCCCAAGCGCCCGGGCCGAAGCCTTCCGGAAAGCCATGCTCGAAATTGTCGAATTCAACCTTGATGGGCTGCTCGCCCTCAGCCTGCTGCTGCATCGAATTAAGTCCCCCGCCGTGCCACGGCGCTTATAGCGCCCCGTCGCACGTCATGCGCGGGCTCGACCCGCGCATCCATCGAAAAATCACCGTCTCTAGGAAGATGGATGGCCGGGTCATCCCCGATCGGGTCGGGGACGGGCGCCCGGCCACAACATCCTCGAAGCAACCGGCCCTACTTGATCAGGCCCTTCTCCTTGTAATAGCGGATCGCGCCGGGATGCAGCGGCACCGGGCTGCCGGTCGCGGCGGCCTCGAGCTTGATCTCCTTGCCCGCGGCGTGGGCGTTGGCGAGTTCCGGCAGCGATTCGTAGACCAGCCTGGTCATCTGATAGGCGAGATCGTCCGACACCGCGCTCGAGGTCACGAGGTAGTTCACGACCGCGGCGGTCGGCACGTCCTTGTCCTGGCCGGTGTAGGTGTTGGCCGGGATGATCACGGAGACGAAGGGCGGACCGATCTTGTCGACGGTCTCCTTCGGCACGGCGACGACGGTGATCTCGCTCGAGGTCGAGAGGTCCTTCAGCGAGGCGACGCCGAGGCCGGCGGACTGCAGCGTGGCGTTGAGCTGGCGGTTCTTCATCAGATCCACCGATTCGGCGAACGGCAGGTACTCGACCTTGCCGAGATCCTTGTAGCTCATGCCGGCGGCCGCGAGGATCGCGCGCGAGTTGAGCTCGGTGCCGGATTTCGGCGCGCCGACCGACAGGCTCTTGCCCTTGAGATCGGCGAGCGTCTTGATGCCGCTCTCGGCGGTCGCGACGATCTGGATGTAGTTCGGATAGATCGCGCCGATGGTGCGCAGCTTGTCGAGCTTGTTCTTGAAGCCGGCCTCGGCGTCGCCTTCCCAGGCCGCCTTCAGCGAATCGCCGAGCGTGAAGGCGATCTCGCCGCGGCCCTGCTGCAGCAGCACCAGGTTCTCGACCGAGGCCTTGGTCGCCTGCACCTGGGTTTTCACGCCGGGGATCTTGTCGCCGTAGATCTTCCCCATCGCGACGCCGAGCGGATAGTAGACGCCGGAGGTGCCGCCGGTGAGCACGTTAATGAACTGCTCGGCCTGTGCGACAGGCGCGGACAAAACGCTGGCTGCCACGATCGCAGCAGCCATCAACTTGGAATTCATGAGTATTATTCTCCCCTTAAGCCGGCCGGAAATTGGCCGGACACCCCCGCCGGGTCAACCCATCCAAATGACGCATGCGCGGCGGAAATCCCTGATAGCAACACCACTTTACCTGCGCGGGAACCTGCACGGGCGGGTTGAGATGCGCAACGAACCCGCGAAGATCGGCTTGCAGCCCCAGATGGCGGCCTGAGCACGGCTGTCGCCGGATTCATTGTCGTCCACGCCGGTTACAACGCCGCATTTCTGTTCCTTGCAGCCGTCGCTTGCGCCGGGCTGATCGGCTACTGCGCGTTGATGCCGGAGACGTTGCGAGCGCCAACGCAAGACGGGTGATCTGATTCGCCATCGGCGCTCTTGGGAGCACGCTGCATGGCGCGATCTGATGTCCGACAATGACGCAGTTCCGCGTCTGCATCGACGCGACAACACAGTCATTAACGCCGTCTCTCGATGACACACGCGCACAGTGCTTCTGCCGATGTGCAAAGTCGGACGCGATCGCGCTTATGAATGTCAGATGACGCATTTGTTGCACGTGTAACAGCGGTGAGACGTCGCGATTCCAGCGTCATTTGAATCGAATTGAATCCTTTAAGGTTAGCGGGGCAATCAATGTATGAACCAGAAATTTCCATGATTGCCGCCGCTCTAGGATGTACGAGTCAAGCCGGGGTAACTACGGACAAGGCGGGGCATGAATCACATCAGTCACATCGAACGCACGCGAGCCGGCTGGTTCGGACATCGCAAGCTGACCCCACGCGCATGCATTGCGGACAGCAAAAAACACCTTCGGACCTTCCTCGCCGAGGCGCTGGAAGACCTCGGCTTCATCACCAGTGAATGCAGCCAGGCTTTGGAGCTCGACACCGTTCTGGACGCGGAACGGCCCGATCTTTTGGTGCTCGGCGTGTCCGTGGACGGCATCGAAGTCAGTAAAATTCTCGAGACTTTGGTGAGAAAGGACTATGGCGGCAAGGTCCTCGTCATCGGGCAGCCGGACTCGATCATCGTCAAGGCGGTCCGGCAAATCGGCGATGAGTACGGCATCGCCATGCTGCCGGCGCTGTCGACGCCGTTCAGCGCCGGAACCCTTCGCGACAGTCTTGCGTCATTGATGCCGCTTGAACCCGCGCCGAGCCCGGCGGTGGACGTGCCCGAAGCGCTGAAGGCCGGCTGGCTCGAGCTGTGGTATCAGCAGAAAATTCATCTCCGGACGCTGGTGCCGAGCGGCGCCGAGGCGCTGATCCGGATGCGCCATCCGGCCTGGGGCGTCGTGCCGCCGGCCTACTTCATCCCGGACGAGAGCGATCCGCATTTTCATGCGCTGTCCGAGTTCGTGATCGAGCGTGCAATCGACGACTGGCGCTATCTCGTCGAGCAGATCGGGCCGGTCAATCTCTCGATCAACCTGCCGATCTCCTTCCTCGCCGACGATCGTGCCGTACGCGAGCTCTGTTACCGGATGCCGGATCATGCGGCCTTCGCGGGCCTCTTGATCGAGATCGACAGCACCGAGGTGGTCGATAATCTGGATCTGGCGATCGATGTCGCCCGCCGCGTTCGGCTGCACAATATCGGCATCTCGATCGACAATGTCGGCGCGAACTGGCCGTCTTTGCTGGGACTGCCGAACTTTCCGTTCGTCCAGCTCAAGGTGGACCATCAATTCGTCACCGGCTGCGCGGATCAGCGCCTGAAGCAGACGGTATGCCGGCGTGTCGTGGAGCTGGCCCACGACAATAGCGCGCAGGTCGTGGCCCAGGGGGTCGAGACGCGCGCGGACTTTCTCGCCGCGCACGAAATGGATTTCGATCAGGTCCAGGGCTACCTGTTCGGCAAGCCGATGGGCGTCAAGAAGTTCGCCCGCTCACGCATGCACTTCTCGGAGAAAGAGCCGGCCTCCTGAGGCATGGCCTCTGGTCAGGCACGAACGTCGCGATCGATCGCGCGCAGCGCTTCGCCGCGCGCGATCAGGCGTTTCGCATTGGAATAGGTCGGGACCTCCAGCAACGAGCCGTCAAGTTCGACGCGCCCAAAGCCCTGCGTCCGCGCCGCTTTGAACGCCGCGACGATCCTGCGCGCCTGGCGCAACTCCTCCTCGCCCGGCGTCAGGACGCCGTTGACGATCGGGGCATGCGCGGGATCGACCAGGCTCTTTGCGGTGTAGCCCAGCCGTCGCGCCCAGATCGTGTCGCGTTCGACGCCTTCGGCGTCGCTCCAGGTGTAGGGACAATCGACTGCGACGACGCCGGCGGCGCGACATTCGACGATGAAGCGCTGCCGCGCGTAAGCCAGCTCCAGGCCATCGCTGCCGCGCTCGGCACCACGATCGGCGGCGAGGTCTTCGGAGGCCATCAGGCAACCGATGATGCGCCGGCTTGCCATGGCGATCGCACCGGTCTGCACCAGACCGCGCGCGAACTCGATATTCGGCAGCAGCGACGTCGATCCCTCGGCGATACCGTAGTCGCGCTCGAACCGCGTCACCGCCTCGTCAAGCCTGACGACATGGTGCGGCTCGGCGACCTTCGGCAGCGCGACGATATCCGGACGTCCGCGCATCACGGCGGCGAGATCGTCCATACCGTCCTGGTCGAGCGGATTGACGCGGACCGCGACCACCACGCCCCGGCCGCGCCAGGCTGCGTAGAGCTCGGCGGCCAGGGCCCGCGCCTTCGGGCGCAGCGGCGGCGGGGTAAAATCCTCGAGCTCGTGGATCAGCACGTCGGCGCCGCTGGCGGCCGCCTGCTGCAGCACGTCCTCGTTGGCGCCTTCGAGAAACAGCCAGGAGCGGCACAGCGCAGCCTGTGCATCACGCCGTCACTGGAACGTCATGTCGAGGCATTTCGAGATGTCGGAGCCGAGGCCGGACGAGATGGTGATGCAGCCGCGGATCTTCTGGGTGTTGACGTCGCTCGCCCAGATCGCATAGCCGCCCGGACCGAAGAACGAGTTGGTGTTCGGCGGCTCGGTCTCGGTGGCGTCGAACGTGTAGTTGCCGTCGGTCTCGAAGATGCGCGGCTTCTTGGTGCAGCCGCCGTCGGCCTGCACGTTGATGACCTCCTTGTTGTCCCGCGTCAGCGCCAGCGAGACCTGGCAGCGGAAGTATTCCGAGGTCTTGGCGTTGAACAGATAGGCGTAGGACTTGCAGGTCGCGGTGTTGAGCTTGCCGGCGGACAGGCCGCGGCTGCAGGCGATCCGCTGGTTGTTGGAGAGCTTGAACTCGTCCGCCTGCGCAACTGACGCCAGCGTCATGAACGACAGAGCGACACCGATTCCGATCTTCATGACGTGGTTCATCCCGATCATCCCCAGGTAGTGTTTCCGGCAATCAAAGCGTTTGTAAACGGTAACGCGAAAATAGTCGCCAAGCTTGATGCGGGAAATCACAAAGTCGCCGGTCCGCGCGAGCGGTCGCGCCGATTGTCGTATTGACGCGCGAACATCGTTCGTGATTTGTTCAAGAACGTGGGGACGACGCCGTTTTCTCGGCCGGAGGTGGATCATGACGCATTTTCTGACCAAGACTTTTATTGCGACTGCGGCGTTTGCCGCGCTGACGACCTGCGCATTCGCACAGGAGGCTGCGCCCTGGGAGCTGAAGCCGGACATGGGCTACGCCTATGACAAGGACGGCAAGACCTGGTCCTACAAGATGGGCACCAACAACGCCGGCACGCTGCTGAAGGGCGCCAAGAAGGTGCCGAAGGGGACGCTGTTCTTCATCGGCCAGAACGGCCAGCTCTACATGCGCTCCGGGCCCTATCTCGAGGGCGACGGCAAGTTCAAGTTCGGCTCGAATTAGAGCGTTTTCGAGCGAAGTGGACGCCGGTTCGCGTGAAGAAAACGCGTGGAAGGTCTGGAGCTTCGGTTCTGATTCGATCAGAACCGGAGCTCTAGCGGTTTTCGGCAGCATCAGAACGCCGCGGCCAATTCCTTCGCGCCCGGCTTGTTGCTGTTGAAGTCCATCCGCTCATTGGTGACGGCAAGCAGCCTGGCCACCGTGTTGTGGCGGATGGCGACCGGATTGCGCTCGTAGCCGGAGCGCTGGAAGAAATTCGACGTCGGCACCTGCTCGCGCATCGCCTGCGGCATGGTCACCATGTCGAGCCCGGTGCCGTCGCCGGTCAGGTTCATCATCTCGAGCTCGGCCGCGGTCAGCGGCCGGCTGTAGCCCTTGTTGCGGGCGAAGATCACCGAGGTCAGCAGCTTGTGGGTCTGCAGCATCGGGCCGACATCGATGTCGAGCACCATGGCATGACACGCCCAGCCCTGCGGCGTATCGGCGAGGCGTTGATGCGCCGACCAGTCGTCGGGCACGGTGCGCGTGAACGCGACCATCTTCTTCAGCACCGCGAGCTTGTGCTCCATCGCCTTGCGCGCGGGCCCCTGCGTTCTCGCAACCCGCTCGGTCAGATCCCGCACGAATTCATGGCCCTGCTCGGCCAATAGCTCGACGGTGTTGGTGGTGAGCAGCTGGTTGTAGCCCATCGCGGTGGAGATGGCGCGCTTGCCGCCGTGCTCGATGCCCGCCTGCACGTCGTAAGTGCCGGTGCCACCGGTCTCGAATGAATAGACCCGCACCGCCTGCTCCGGCGTCAGCCCCGCGGCGCGCGCGTAGCGGGCATAGGCGCGCTTGAACTCGACCTCGCTGGCCGGCCGCTGCGGCGTGAACTGGAATTGCTCGGCCGCTGCCCTGACCAGGTCCGAGGCCACCGGAAGCGTCTTGGGCGGACGCGGCGGCTTGCCTTCCTCCTCTTCCGGAGCCGGATTGACCGGCCGCTTCGGACCCTCATAGACCGGCGGCTGCTGCAGCACGTAATCGTCCAGCGAGGTCTGCACGCGGTCGCGCCGCTTGGCGTTGCGGCCGCGCCTCTTCTCGGCGATCGCGTTCCAGTAGGCGCTCGCGTCCTGCTCGAAGGCGGCGCGCGCCTCCTGATATTCCTGCAGCTTGCGGCGATACTCCATGATCGCCTGCGGCGATGCCTGCGCCATCGCATTGGCGACGGAAGGCGGCAACGCGCCGGCCTCGCCGGCAAGGACGGACGGCGCGCTGGCGGCGAGCGCGAGCGCGAGCGCGACAAATCCAAGGCACAGGCGAATCAACTGCGGGCGCATGGCCTCGTTGTAGCAAGCACGGCTGCGAAGTCAGCCCGGAATTGTCCGGATCGCAGCGGCCGGATGCCGCGATCAATGCAGAATATTCGCCACAATGCGGTGTTTTCCGAACGCAGCAGTGGAGAGACTGCCATGAGGATGACCGTCTGGCTGGTTGCCGCCTGCGCGTTGACGCTCGCCGCACCGGCGCGCGCCGAGCGTCCCGACTGCGGAACGTTTCCGGATACGCGTTCACGATTCACCTGTTACGAGAATGTGTCGCGGGCGCCTCAGGAACCCGAGGCCGCGGTGCATTCGCCTGGTGCGCAGGAGAAATCAATGAAGATGAACGCCCGCAAGCGGCGTCACAAATAGCGTCATCGTCGCTACTTCCATGCGAATACCGGCTGCTCCAGTTCGGCGACGCGGGTGCTGCGACCGGCCAGTACCTCGCGGAATTGATAGATCAGCGCAGCAGTCGGCGCATGGATCTGCTGGCCACCGAGGCGGAAGCGGATCACGCGCCGCGAGCTTTCCGGAATCGTGGCGAAGCTGAACGCGTCCTCCAGCTCGATCGCATCGAGGCCGATGCGGTGGACGGAGGCGACCTCGTCGGGGTTCGGCGTGATCGCCGCATGCGCGCCGGCCCAGACCACGACCGGCGTGATCAGATAGCCGGACCGCGTCGGATAATCGTCGAGCATGCCGAGCACGTCGCGCTCCGACAGTGCGAGCCCGAGCTCCTCATGCAATTCGCGCAGCGCGGCCTCGGCCTGCGTCTCGCCGGCATCGCAGCGCCCGCCCGGCAGCGCCCATTGCGCGCTGTGGGCACGCAGGCGCGCGCTGCGGCGGGTCAGCAGGAACGCCGTGCCGCTGCCGTCGTCGCCTTCGGTCAGCGCGATCGCAACCGCCGCGCGCTTCAGCGTCGGCGCGGCATCCGCCGGCGCCAAACGCGCGAATGCGGCACAGAGCTCTGCGATATTCCGCCGGGTGGCATCGTCAAATGTGCGGGCCATTGACCTTGACTACACCACAACAGCGTTTGATGAAATGACTGCTACCACATGCCTCCTGCGATCAATCATCAGCAAGCAACGGACCCCACCTCATGACGGCCAAGGCCGCGGACAAACTCAAATCCGACGGCTGGAAGATCGCCGAAACCACGGGATTCCTGACGCTGATCGGCCCGCTGTGGGAACGGTTGAAGGACGGCGCGCTTGAACTCGCGCTGATCACCGAGGACAAGCACCACAATCGCCGCGGCCTCGTGCAGGGCGGCGTGATCATGACCTTTGCCGATCGCGCCTGCGGCATGGCCGCACGCTTCGCCTCAGGCAAGCCGACGCTTGCGACGGTGCAGCTCGACACCCATTTCGTCGAGGCCGGCAAGATCGGCGAGATCCTGACGACGCGGCCGCGCGTGGTACGCTCGACCCGCAGCCTGATCTTCATCACGGCCGAGGTGACCGTCGACAAGCGCTGTATCGCGATGGCCAACGGCGTGTTCAAAATCCTGAAGAACGAGAGTTGATCCTGTCATTCCGGGGCATCGCGCAGCGATGAACCCGGAATCTCGAGATTCCGGGTTCGATGCTGGCGCATCGCCCCGGAATGACCCCGGAGGAACGATCGATGCAATATCGCCAGCTTGGCCGCAGCGGCCTGAAGGTTTCGCCGATCTGCCTCGGCACCATGATGTTCGGCGGACCGACCGACGAGGCGACCTCGGCGCGGATCGTGGCGAAGGCGCGCGAGGCCGGCATCAACTTCATCGACAGCGCGGATGCCTATAATGGCGGCAAGTCCGAGGAGGTCGTCGGACGCGCGATCTCGAACAGAAGGTCGAACTGGGTGCTCGCGACCAAGCTCGCCAACCCGATCGGCGACGACCCCAATCATGGCGGACTGTCGCGTCGCTGGGTGTTCCAGGCCGCCGACGAGAGCCTGAAGCGGCTCGGCACCGACTACATCGACGTCTACTATCTGCACAAGGAAGATCACGCGACGCCGCTCGACGAGACGGTGCGCGCGATGGGCGACCTGATCCGCGCCGGCAAGGTGCGCTATTTCGGCGTCTCCAACTACCGCGCCTGGCGGGTCGCCGAGATCTGCAACATCTGCGACCGGCTCGGCATCGACCGTCCGGTCGCGAGCCAGCCCTATTACAATGCGATGAACCGGATGCCCGAAGTCGAGCATTTCCCGGCCTGCGCCTATTACGGGCTCGGCATCGTGCCCTATAGTCCGCTGGCGCGCGGCGTCTTGACCGGCAAATACGCGCCCGATGCGGCGCCGCCCGCGGACACGCGTGCGGGGCGCAACGACAAGCGCATGATGCAGACCGAGTGGCGGCCGGAATCGCTGCAGCTCGCGCAGGAGATCAAGCGCCACGCCGAGAGCCGCGGCATCACCGCCGGGCAGTTCGCGGTGTCCTGGGTGCTGAACTCGTCGTTCGTCAGCGCGGTCATCGCGGGCCCGCGCACCGAAGCGCAATGGGACGACTACATCCGCGCGCTCGACTACCGCTTCACCGCCGAGGACGAAGCCCTGATCGACCGCCTCGTCGTTACCGGCCATCCCTCGACGCCGGGCTTCAACGACCCCGCCTATCCGATCGAGGGGCGCCGGGCGCGGAGCGAATAGATCCACCAGCGGCGACGAAGTTAGGCTGCATCGCGTCAACAGCAGACTCACTGCACCTCTCCCGCTTGCGGGGGAGGTCGCATCGCATTTCATGCGATGCGGGTGGGGGCTCTTTCCGCGATGCGACTCGTGGAGAGAGCCCCCACCCCAACCCTCCCCCGCAAGCGGGAGAGGGAGCACAGTTCCGATGCGGTTCTCGGCAGCGCCGAAGTTACGTTTCGTAGCTTCCGAATTGCGCGGAGCCCGACTCGGCTGCAGCATCAGGACATGGAAATGCTGATGCTGGTGCTGCAATGACGGCAGCCAATGTACTGGACTGGATCGTGGCCCTCCTCGTCTGCTGGGCGAGCCTGACCGCAATCTTCGAACCTCGGCGCGGTGCCTCGCAGTGCGACGTGTCCACCGCAACAAGCAGCGCGCCGCAAGTCTCACTGGCGACCCTGACGCAAGCGGAGATTGAGGAGATGATCCGCGACATGAAGCTGCATGATTGAACGGGATCGGCAAACCACGAAAATCCTTCCTCGTCGTCCCCCAAATGAAACAGGGCGGCGCCGAAGCGCCGCCCTGCCCTGATTGCCGTTTGCTCGCCGCTTACTTCGCGAGGTCGAAGCGGTCGGCGTTCATCACTTTGGCCCAGGCCGCGACGAAGTCGTTCACGAACTGCTCCTTGGCATCGGACGAGCCGTAGACCTCGGCGAACGCGCGCAGCTGCGAGTGCGAGCCGAAGATCAGGTCGACGCGGGTGCCGGTCCACTTCACCGCCTTGGTCTTGCGGTCGCGGCCCTCATAGACGCCCTGACCGGCATCGCTCCACACCGTGCCCATGTCGAGCAGGTTGAGGAAGAAGTCGTTGGTGAGCGTCCCCGGCTTGCTGGTGAACACGCCGTGCTTCGACTTCTTGGCATTGGCGCCGAGCACGCGCAGGCCGCCGACGAGGACCGTCAATTCCGGCCCGGTCAGCCGCAGGAGCTGTGCACGGTCGACCAACGCTTCCTCGGGCTGCAGGAACTGATGCTTGCCGCCGATATAGTTGCGGAAGCCGTCAGCCCGCGGCTCGAGCGGAGCGAAGGATTCGACGTCGGTCTGGTCCTGCGTCGCATCGGTGCGGCCCGGCGTGAAGGGGACCTTCACATTGGTGCCGCCGTCCTTGGCCGCCTTCTCGATCGCAGCCGCGCCGCCGAGCACGATCAGATCGGCCAGCGAGACCTTCTTGCCGAACGCCTTCTGGATGGCTTCGAGCTTGCTCAGCACAGTCTTGAGCTGCGCCGGCTCGTTGACATCCCAGTCCTTCTGCGGCGCAAGGCGGATGCGTGCACCATTGGCACCGCCGCGCTTGTCGGAGCCGCGGAACGTGGAGGCCGAGGCCCAGGCGGTCGACACCAGTTCGGACACCGACAGACCCGAGGCGAGGATCTTCGCCTTGAGCGCCTCGATATCCTTGTCGTCGATCACGGCGTGATCGAGCGCCGGAACCGGATCCTGCCAGATCAGCGTCTCCTTCGGCACCAGCGGGCCGAGGTAGCGCTGGATCGGACCCATGTCGCGATGCGTGAGCTTGAACCAGGCGCGGGCGAAGGCGTCCGCGAACTGATCCGGATGCTCGTAGAACCGGCGCGAGATCTTCTCATAGGCCGGGTCGTAGCGCAGCGACAGGTCGGTGGTCAGCATCGTCGGGACATGCTTCTTCGACGGATCGAACGCGTCCGGAATGACGGCGTCCGCGCCCTTTGCCTTCCACTGCTTCGCACCCGCCGGGCTCTTCGTCAGCTCCCATTCGTACTTGAACAGGTTCTCGAAGAAGTGGTTGCTCCACTTGGTCGGGGTCTGGGTCCAGGTGACCTCGGGACCGCCGGTGATCGCGTCAGCGCCGACGCCGGTGCCGAACTTGCTCTTCCAGCCGAGACCCTGTTCCTCGATCGCGCCACCTTCCGGCTCCGGCCCGATCAGCGACGGATCGCCGGCACCGTGGGTCTTGCCGAAGGTGTGGCCACCGGCGATCAGCGCAACCGTCTCCTCGTCGTTCATCGCCATGCGGAAGAACGTCTCGCGGATGTCCTTCGCGGCGGCGACCGGGTCCGGATTGCCGTTCGGGCCTTCCGGGTTGACGTAGATCAGGCCCATCTGCACCGCGCCGAGCGGCTCGGAGAGCTGGCGCTCGCCGCTGTAGCGCTCGTCACCGAGCCAGGTGCCTTCCGGACCCCAGTACAGCTCTTCCGGTTCCCACACGTCGGCGCGGCCACCCGCAAAACCGAACGTCTTGAAGCCCATCGATTCCAGCGCGACGTTGCCGGCGAGGATCATCAGGTCGGCCCACGAGATCTTGCGGCCGTACTTCTGCTTGATCGGCCACAGCAGCCGGCGCGCCTTGTCGAGGTTGGCGTTGTCCGGCCAGCTGTTGAGCGGGGCGAAACGCTGCTGACCGGCACCGGCGCCGCCGCGGCCGTCGGTGATGCGATACGTGCCCGCCGAGTGCCAGGCCATGCGGATCATCAGGCCGCCGTAATGGCCGAAGTCGGCCGGCCACCACTCCTGCGACGTCGTCATCAGGGCCGTGAGGTCCTTGATCACGGCGTTGAGATCGAGGCTCTTGAATTCCTTGGCGTAGTCGAAGCCCTTGCCCATCGGGTCGGACAGGCTGGAGTTCTGATGCAGCACCTGAACGTCGAGCGTCTCCGGCCACCAGTCACGATTCGAGTGCCCGCGAGGCCCGCCTGTGAATGGGCATTTGCCCGCGCCTTCGTCGGTTTTTGCGTCCATGTTTCTTCTCCGAGGTGATGGATTCTGGAATGCGCTGGAGCTCTTCCAAGAATGATTCTACGCAACCCAATCCATCAGAGGAAATTGACTTTAGTGATCGCTTCGATAAGATTATCTGATGATAAATGTCACACTCCGGCAACTCAGGTATTTTGATGCTCTGGCCCACCACCGCCATTTCGGGCGCGCCGCGGATGCCTGCGCGGTGTCGCAGCCGGCGCTGTCGATGCAGATCCGCGAAATGGAACAGGCGGTCGGCGGCGTGCTGATCGAACGCAATGCGCGGCAGGTGACGCTGACGACCTTCGGCGAGGACCTGCTGCGCCGCGTGCGCGACATCCTGCGCTCGGTCGACGAGCTCGGCGACTTCGCGCGCGCCTCGCGCGACAAGCTTGCCGGCCGGCTGCGGGTCGGCATGATCCCGACTGTCGCGCCATATCTGCTGCCGAAGGTGATCGAGAACCTGGCGCGGCTGCATCCCGAGCTCGACATCCATGTCCGCGAGACGCTGACGCCGAAGCTGATCAAGGAGGTCGCCGAGGGCCGGCTCGACACCGCGATCGTGGCGCTGCCGGTATCGGAACCGTCGCTGACCGAGGTCGCGCTGTTCTCGGAAAACTTCCTGCTGGTGCGGCCGGGCGAGGATGCCAAGACGCCGGTGCCGAGCGCCGAGATGCTGCGCGAGATGCGGCTCTTGCTGCTCGAGGAGGGCCACTGCTTCCGCGACCAGGCGCTGTCGTTCTGCAACATGCAGTCCTCGCCGCCGCGCGAGGTGCTGGACGCGAGCTCGCTGTCGACGCTGGTGCAGATGGTCGGCGCCGGCATCGGCGTCACGCTGATCCCCGAGATGGCGGTAACGGTCGAGACGCGCTCGGCGCCGGTCACGGTCTCGCGCTTCAAGCACCCGCAGCCGTCGCGCACCATCGGCATGGTCTGGCGCAAGACCTCTCCGCTCGCCGCGCAGCTCCAGCAGATCTCCGAAGTCGTCAGCCTCGCCGCCCGCGCCCTGCGCGCGCCGAAGCAGGACGGCGCCAGGGAGCCGGCGAAGCGTACGGGGCGAAGGAAGGTGGCGTGATTGCCGAGACGCTGCGGCGAAGATGTAGTTCTCGTTTGACGCACACGTCTCGCCATCCCACAACCGTCGTCCTGGCGAAAGCCAGGACGACATCGAATATGTTGCGCGGTCTGTGAATCATACGCCCGCATTCTCGCGGCGAATGACGAGATGAGGCGGCGCCCCTATTTCTCCAGATACTTCTTCATCTCGGCGATCAGGCCGTCGCGCAGTTCGGGGCGTTTGAGGCCGAAGGCGATGTTGGCGCGGAGGAAGCCGGGCTTCGAGCCGCAATCGTGACGCTCGCCCTCGAACTCCACGCCGTAGAACTTCTGCGTCTTGGCAAGACCGATCATCGCATCGGTGAGCTGAATCTCGCCGCCGGCGCCGCGCTCCTGCGTGGCCAGGATGTTGAAGATCTCCGGCTGCAGGATGTAACGGCCGGTGATCGACAGGTTGGACGGCGCGGTGCCCTGCGGCGGCTTCTCGACCATGCGGTCGACCTCGAAGATGTTGCCGGTGCGTTTGCCGACGCTGCAGATGCCGTATTGATGGGTGAGCTCGTCGGGCACCGCCTCGACCGCGATCAGGTTCGACTTATCACCAAGCCTGCTCGCGGCGTCGATCATCTGCTTGAGGCAGCCCGGCGTGTTCAGCACCAATTCGTCCGGCAGCACCACCGCGAACGGCTCGTTGCCGACGATATCGCGCGCGCACCACACCGCGTGGCCGAGCCCGAGCGGCGCCTGCTGACGAGTGAAGCTCATCGCGCCGGCCTCGGGCTGATTCTGCGCCAGGATATCCTGCTCGGTCTTCTTGCCGCGCTGCGCCAGCGTGGTGTCGAGCTCGAACACGCGGTCGAAGTGATCCTCGATGACACCCTTGTTGCGGCCGGTGACGAACACGAAATGCTCAATGCCGGCTTCCCGGGCCTCGTCGACCACGTACTGGATCAGGGGCTTGTCGACGATCGTCAGCATCTCCTTCGGCATCGCCTTGGTGGCGGGCAGCACGCGGGTACCGAGACCGGCGACGGGGAATACGGCTTTGCGGATCTTCATGGGATTATCGGAAGCCTTGAAATGGGTGGGACGGCGGCACGAAATGAATCATACCTTTGGTACCCCGTTTTGCAGCCGCCAACAAAGGCGGATGTGTGGTGCGGCTTAATTCCGCCGTTCCCGTCAGCCAATGCGGGCCGCAACAAAATCTCGCCCTTGTTAAGTTATTGGAAACCGTGCCGGGGCCTTCTGGAACAGCACGATTTTGACAGGCACACGACAAATGCGCGCGATGGGAACATCAAGGATCAAGCTTTTCAGCGCGAGCCTGATCGCGCTGGGCCTGCTGCTGCCCGGCAGCACGCAAGCCCAGTCGGCGGGCAACGGCCTGACCAACCTGATCGACAGCATCTTTTCCGGACCGAATGCGACGCCGCCGCAGGCCGCAACCGGACAGGATGGCGCAGCGCCGCCGTGGAGCGGTGAAGACGGCGCCTCCGGCCATCCGCTGATGACGGCTGCGGCGATCCGCCAGGCCGCGTCGGACTTCCCGAACTGCGTCGCAGCGATGTGGCCAGATGCCGCACGGCGCAACATCAGCCAAGAGAATTTCGAGCGCTTCACCGCCGGCCTCACGCCCGATCTGCGCATCATGGACCTGATGGATTCGCAGCCGGAGTTCACCAAGGCGATCTGGGATTATCTCGACATCCTCGTCAGCGACACCAGGCTCGCCAAGGGCCGCGAGATCCTTGCGAAATACAAGCCGCAGTTCGATGCCACCGAGAAGGCCTATGGCGTCGACCGCTACATCATCGCGGCGATCTGGGGCATCGAGTCGAACTACTCGACCCAGATGGGCGATCGCAACGTGGTGCAGTCGACCGCGACGCTCGCCTGCATCGGCCGCCGTCAGGCCTATTTCAAGGACGAGTTCCTGTCGGCGCTGGAAATCCTCAACCGCGGCGACCTCAGGCCCGAGCAGATGCGCGGCTCCTGGGCCGGCGCGTTCGGCCCGACCCAGTTCATGCCGACCGCGTTCAAGCGCTATGCGGTCGACGGCGATGGCGACGGCCGCCGCGACGTCGTCGACAATCCGAGCGACCTGATCGCCTCGACCGCCAACAATCTGAAGAAGGACGGTTGGCAGACCGGCGCGAGCTGGGGCTACGAGGTCGTGCTGCCGCAAGGCCTCAATTACATGCTAGCCGATCGCGCCAAAGCGATGCCGCTGTCGCAATGGGAGCATCTCGGCCTCAAGCGGCCGAACGGCCAGCCGTTCCCGCGACCGTCCGACAAGGCCTATCTGCTGGCGCCGGCCGGTGCCGAGGGGCCGGGCTTCCTGATGCTGCAGAACTTCCGGGTGATCATGAAGTACAACCCGGCGGAAGCCTATGCGCTCGCCATCGGCCATTTCGCCGACCGCCTGCGCGGCGGCCAGCCCTTCGCGCAGCCCTGGCCGCGCCAGGAACGGGTGCTGTCGCGCGCCGAACGGCTGGAACTGCAGCAGCTGCTCGCCCAGCGCGGCTTCTACAAGGGTACGCCCGACGGCCAGTTCGGCGGCCAGACCCGCGAGGCGCTGCGCGGCTTCCAGGTGTCGATCGGGGCGCCGGCCGACGGCTTTGCCACCGCCGAGGTGCTGGAGCGGCTGCGGGCGCGGTAGGGCTCGGTGGGCCTCGCTTCACCTCTCCCGCTTGCGGGGGAGGTCGGATTGCATCGGAGATGCAATCCGGGTGGGGGCTCTGTCCACTTGAAGACCCTCTCGACATTCGACTTGCGGAAACACCCCCACCCCAGCCCTCCCCCGCAAGCGGGAGAGGGGGCACGGTTCCGTCGGGGGCGACATCCGCCGCTCCCCCCGAAAGTAACCGTGAAATCCGATAGTTGCCGGCTGCCTTGACGGCAGCCGAAGGCACCCGATTTATGGTGGAAAAGCTGCCCGCTTGCGGCCCGATTCCGCTAGTATGCTCACGTACTTCCAGATCATTTGCGACCGAACGCGATGCGAGAGCCAAAGTCCTTTCTGCGCATATTCACCGAAGCCGGCCCGCTGGTCGCGCTGACGGTGGCGCTTGCGCTGTTGATCGGCATCGCCCAGCCCGCCTCGGCGCAGTTCTTCGGCTTCCCCGGCTTCGGCGGCGGACCGCCGCAACCGCAGCGCCGCGCTCCGCCGCAGCATGGCGGTGGCGGCTGGTTCGGCGGCGATTTCTTCGCACCGTTCCAGCAGCAGCCCCAATCATCGCAGCCGCAGCGGCCACGCGAGGATTTCTCGCGCGCCCCGGCACCGGCCAAGCGCGAGGCCGCCGCCGAGCGCAACGTGCTGGTCATCGGCGACGCCATGGCCGACTGGCTCGGCTACGGCCTGGAAGATGCCTATTCCGACCAGCCCGACATGGGCGTGATCCGCAAGCACAAGACGGTCTCCGGTCTGATCCGCTATCAGCCCAAGGGCGATCCGGCGGATTGGGCCGCGGCTGCGAAGGGCATTCTCGCCACCGAGAACCCCGACGCCATCGTCGTGATGCTCGGCCTCAACGATCGCACCGCGATCCGCGAATCCGTCGTGGAGAAGAGGGTCGACAAGAAGGACGAGAAAAAGGACGCGCGCGGCAAGCCGGAGGCCAAGCCCGGCGACAAGCCCGATGCCGCCGCCAAGAATGACGGCAAGGCTGACGCCAAGCCCGCCGATCCCGAGCCGCCGGCCGACGACGCCGACAACGATCAGCAGGCCGCGCCGGAAAAGACCGCGCGCTCGCCCAACGGCCTCTATGAATTTCGCGACGACCGCTGGGTCGAGCTCTACGGCAAGAAGATCGAAGAGCTGATCAACGTGCTGAAGAGCAAGGGCGTGCCGGTGCTGTGGGTCGGCCTGCCCGCGATCCGCGGCCAGAAGGGCACGTCGGACATGCTGTTCCTCGACGCGCTCTATCGCGACGGCGCCGGCAAGGCCGGCATCACCTATGTCGACGTCTGGGACGGCTTTGTCGACGAGGCCGGCCGCTTCATGCAGAAGGGTCCGGACTTCGAAGGCCAGCCCCGCAAGCTGCGTACCGATGACGGCGTGTTCTTCACCAAGGCCGGCGCGCGCAAGCTCGCGCATTATGTCGAGCGCGAGGTGACGCGCCTGCTCGCGGTGCGCTCCGGGCCGATCGCGCTGCCCAGCGAACCGGCGACACCGGATACCAGCGCCGAGCCCGGCAAGCCCGCGCCGCGGCCGCTGGCCGGCCCGGTGCTGCCGCTGGTCGCCTCCACGGTCGGCACCGATCAATTGCTCGGCGGACCGGGCTCGCGGCCCGCCGCCGTCGATGCGCTCGCCGCGCGCACGCTGGTGAAGGGCGAGGCGCTGGCGCCACCCGCCGGCCGCGCCGACGATTTTGCCTGGCCGCGCCGCGAGATCGGCCGCGAGCAGGCCAAGGGCGATGTGCCGGTTGCGGCGGCGACGCCAGCCGCGCCGGCGGGCGGACCGGCCAATCCGCCGCCCTCGACCACGGCGATCGCGCCCGATGGCTCGATCATCACCGCGCCGAAGCCGCCAAGGCGTGTGTTCCGTCCGGCGCAGACCCAGGCCCAGCCACAACAGCAGCCGCAGACGCAGCCCTGGCTGCGCGATCTGTTCGGGTTCGGCGCGCCGCAGCAGCGCCCGCTGGTCGCTCCGCCGCCGCGCCCGCCGCGCGGTGTCGGACAGCGGGCCGCAGTGCCTGGGAGTCCGTGGCAGTAGGCCGCGCGCACGCGCGACAAGCTAGCTGATGGCTGGAAATTTGCGGGAACCTTGCACGGCGGGTCAGGCGAAGCCGTAACCCGCCGATGTCTTGCGCGGCGTCTTGCACGGCGAGATGGCGGATTACGCCGTCGCGAACCCGCCCTGTGATTTCATCGTATGGCTCAACCGTAATAGCGCCAGCGCGACGGCGGCGGGCGGCGCGGCTGGCGCGTCATCAGGAGCGCCAGCGCAAAGCCGATGCCGCCGGCGATCAGCAGCGATCCCAGCGGGTTCTCCTGCACCGCATGCGCCATTGCCTTTTGTCCGCTGCGAACCGTCTCGCCGCGATGCTCATAGGCGTCCTTGAGGGTATCCTTGGCGTAGTTCACCGCGGTGTCGGCGGCGTCGCGCGCGGCGTCCTTGGCCTGGCCGTAGAGATCCTGCACCGAGCCTGCGGCTTCGCGCGCACGGCCCGAGGCCTGGGTCTGCGCATCGCCGGTCGCATCGCCGACTGCGCCCTCGGCCTTGCCCGCGAACTCTTTCGCCGTTCCGAAAATCCGATCCTTGTCCATCGTCACGCTCCCTGATCTGTCCGGGAGCTAACCGGGAAACGGCGCGCAGGTTCCTGTGGTTACAGGATCAGCCCGCCGTCGACGACGATGGTCTGGCCGACGATGTAGGAGGCAAGCGGCGAGGCCAGGAACAGCGCGGCGCCGGCCATGTCGGCGGGCGTGCCGAGACGCTTCAGCGGAATGCGCTCCAGCGCGCCTTCGAGACGTTTCGGATTTGCCGTCGTCGCCTTGGTCATCTTGGTGTCGACGAGGCCGGGCGCGATGCCGTTGACGCGGATGCCGTTCTCCGCCCAGGCCTCGCCGAGCGTGCGCGTCAGCCCGACGGCGCCGGTCTTCGAGGCGTTGTAGGCCGGATTGCCCATGGTGGAATGATAGGCCGCGGTCGAGCTCACGATGATCAGCGAGCCCTTAGCTGCGCTCAGCATCGCCTGGAATTTGGTCGCGCAGGCCATCAGGCTCATCAGGTTGACCTCGAGCACCTTGCGAAAACCCTCCATCTCGAATTCCCCGCGGCGGTAAATCACCGCGCCCTGCGCCAGCACCAGCACGTCGAGCCGGTCGAACGACGGGTTGAAGGCCTCGATCGCCTGCGGGTTGCTGACATCGAGCTGCGCGTAGGCGAGGCCCTCGAGATGCGAGCCTTCCTCGGTGGAATAGTCGCTCGCCTGCGCGCGGGTGCCGCAGATCGCGACGCGCGCGCCCTTGGCGCGGAACGCCTGCGCGATGCCGTTGCCGATGCCGCTAGAGCCTCCGACCACCAATATTTGCTTGCCGCCGAAATCGAGCTCGTTCATCGCGCGTTCCTCTCCCGTGCTGTTGTCTTGATTGAGCATGATCCTTTTCGGAAAGCCAACCGGGAAACTTGCGTTAACGCGCTGCGCGCATGCCCGATATCGGGTCGGTGGTTTGACGTATCTTGCGATCGGTGCCAGCGTTGCCGTCTCTCACAACGCAGAAAATCAACGGGGGGTCCGTGATGTCCGAATACAAGCAGCTCAGCCGTTCGGTGAAGGGCCTCACCGTTCTCGTCACCGGCGCCGCCAGCGGCATGGGCCGCGCCACCGCGCGGGTGTTTGCCGATGAAGGCGCCAATGTCGCGGTCACCGACCTGACCGAAGAAGGCACGCAGGCGGTGGCGAAGGAGATTTCGGCAAGCGGCGGCTCGGCGAAGGCCTGGACGCTCGACGTCAGCGATCGCGACGCCATCACCAAAGTCGTCAACGACGTCGCCGCGCATTTCGGCGGGCTCGACATCATCGTCAACAATGCCGGCATCTCGGTGCGGGTGCCGATCGACGATCCCGCTTACGAGGACGCCTGGGCCAGGGGCATCGCGGTGATGCTGACGGCGCATCCGCGCATCATCCGCGCGGCACTGCCATACCTGCGCAAGTCGCGCTCGCCGCGCATCGTCAACATCGCCTCGACCGAGGCGCTCGGCGCGACCGCGCTGCACAGTCCCTACTCCGCGGCGAAAGGCGGCGTCACCAGCCTGACGCGCTCGCTCGCGGTGGAACTGGGACGCGAAGGCATCACCGTGAACTGCATCTGCCCGGGTCCGATCCGCACCGCGATCACCGACCGCATCTCCGAAGAGCACAAGACGCTCTACGCCAAGCGCCGCACCGCGCTCGCCCGCTACGGCGATCCGGAAGAGGTCGCGCACATGACGCTGAGCCTGTGTCTGCCCGCCGCGTCGTTCCTGACCGGCGCCGTGATTCCGGTCGACGGCGGGTTGATGGCGCGGAATGCCTGATCCGCGCGCGGCCGCGAAGCGTTGACAGCGCGCGCGCGGTGAGTAGCCTTCCCGTCAAACGAAGCGGGACAACCGCCCGCGACAGACGGGGAGATACGCCAATGACGGTCCTGATCCGGCAGCTTCACAAGCATTTCGTCGGCGAGGTCTCCGGCGTCGATCTGCGCAAGCCGCTGACGAAGCAGGAAGCCATCGACATCGAGGCCGGCATGGACAAATACGCCGTGCTCGTGTTCCACGGCCAGGACATCTCCGACGAACAGCAAATGGCATTCGCGCTGAATTTCGGCGAGCGCGAAGATGCGCGCGGCGGCACCGTGACGAAGAAGGAGGACTACCGCCTCGCCTCCGGGCTGAACGACGTCGGCAATCTCGGCAAGGACGGCAAGCCGCTGCCGAAGGAGCACCGCACCCACCTGTTCAACCTCGGCAACTGCCTGTGGCACTCCGACAGCTCGTTCCGGCCGATCCCGGCGAAATTCTCGCTGCTGTCGGCGCGCGTGGTCAACCCGAAGGGCGGCAACACCGAATTCGCCGACATGCGCGCCGCCTATGACGCGCTCGACGACGAGACCAAGGCCGAGATCGAGGACATGATCTGCGAGCACTCGCTGATGTATTCACGCGGCTCGCTCGGCTTCCTCGACTACACCGATGAAGAGAAGCAGATGTTCAGGCCGGTGCTGCAGCGCCTGGTGCGGACGCATCCGGTGCACGGCCGCAGGTCGCTGTATCTGTCGTCGCACGCCGGCGCCATCAGGGGCATGAGCATGCCGGAGGCGCGGCTGCTGCTGCGCGACCTCACCGAGCACGCGACGCAGCCCGAGTTCGTCTATGTGCACAAATGGACGGTGCATGACCTCGTGATGTGGGACAACCGCCAGACCGTGCACCGCGTCCGCCGCTACGACCAGTCGCAGCCCCGCGACATGCGCCGCGCCACGGTCGCGGGCACCCAGCCGACGGTCGCGCAGGAAGCGGCGGAGTAAGCAGAACTACTACTGGTGTCGTCCCGGGCAAGCGCCAGCGCGACCCGGGACCCATAACCACAGGGCGCTGTTATTGCACGACGCTGTGGCCCCAGCACGGCGGCGCAACTGCATGCGGTGGTTATGGGTCCCGGCTTTCGCCGGGACGACACTGAGAATGTGTTGGGATCGTCGACGACCTCAGCGACAGCCTACGCGTGGCCCGCGTCGTTCGACAGCATGCCGGCCTCGATGCCGATCTTGCGCAAGGCGCGCGCGTATTTCTCGTCGACGTCGGTACCGAAGATCAATTCCGGATCGGCGTCGCAATGCAGCCAGCCATTATGCTGGATCTCGTTCTCGAGCTGGCCCGGCGCCCAGCCGGCATAGCCGAGCGCGAGGATCGCGTGCTTGGGCCCGGCGCCCTTGGCGATCGCCTTGAGAATATCGACGGTCGCGGTGAGCGAGATGCCGTCGTCGATGTTCAGTGTCGCATCCTGAATGTAGAAGTCGCTGGAATGCAGCACGAAGCCGCGGCCGGTGTCGACCGGGCCGCCCTTCATCACCTTCATCATCTCGGCATTCTCGGGCAGCTGGATCTGGTCCGACTTCTCGATGATGTCGAGCTGCACCAGCAGCCCCGGGAAATCGATGCTGCCGGCGGGACGGTTGACGATGATGCCCATCGCGCCCTCGGAGGAATGCGCGCACATGTAGATCACGGAGCGTTCGAAGCGCGGGTCGTCCATGACAGGCATCGCGATCAGCATCTGGCCGTCGAGATAGCCGCCTTCGGCGGCATGGGCACCGACGGCCGGGCTTCTGCCGGCGGCGGTCTTGCGAGTCTTGCCTGGTTTGCCTTCAGGGCGCATCCGCAAAGGCCTTTCCTGCTGATTTGGCATCCTGATATCGGGTGGCGGTTCTGTCAATCAACCATCGACCGCCGTGCGGCGATGCATCACAAGCAATTCAATGGTTTGCACCGAAAGTTGCAGGTAAAGACGTCTCATGATCGTCATAGTTCCCTTGCGGGCCGCATTTGGCGTTGCCATCCTGTTTTCCGTCGCATGTATGGCAACGGAGGTGCGCGCCGACGACGCCTCGCCGTGGCAACAGGACGCGCATTCGGCGGTGCGGCTGCTCGCCGGATCGCGCAGCGGCGCGGTGCTGCTTGGCGGCATTGCGTTCCAGTTGCAGGACGGCTGGAAGACCTATTGGCGGACGCCTGGCGATTCCGGCGTGCCGCCCCGGTTCGATTTCTCCAGGTCGGATAACGTCGAGGCGGTTACCGTGATGTGGCCGGCGCCGCGGCAATTCGACGACGGCGCCGGCGGCACCTCGCTCGGCTACAAGCACCAGGTGGTGCTGCCGCTGCGCATCGTGGCGAAGAATCCCGACAAGCCGCTGGTGCTGCGCGCCGACATCAACTACGCGGTGTGCGAGAAGCTGTGCGTCCCGGTGGAGGCGAAGGCCGAGCTGGCGTTCGCGAGCGTCGCATCGACCGAGGACGCCGCGCTGTCGGAAGCGCTCAACGCGGTGCCGAAGCCCGCCAATATCGGCGACCCCATCCCGTTTTCGATCCGCGACGTCAAGCGCGACGGCAAGAACAACGTGTTGGTCGATGTCAGCGCGCCCGAGAGCCGCGACCTCAGCCTGTTCGTCGAGGGGCCGACGCCCGACTGGGCGCTGCCGGTGCCCAAGCCCGTCGAACACGCGCCGCCGGGCGTGAAGCGCTTCTCTTTCGAGCTCGACGGCCTGCCGCCCGGCGCCAAGGCCGACGGCGCCGCGCTGAAGCTGACGCTGGTTGGCGGCGACAAAAGCTACGAATTCAATATCAATTTGAACTAGCTGTCGGGCGGCGCTTCAGCGTATCCCGTCGTCGTCCCGGCCGAGTGCGCCATTGCGCACGGGGGCCGGGACCCATACTCCGCGGCGGCAGTTTGAGACGCGCTGGGTATCAGGCTGTGCGCACCAACTGTTCCCTGTGGTTATGGATCCCGGCTTTCGCCGGGATGACGCAAGATGGGAACACGCCTCGCCGAACCCAATCTTAACGTTTCGTTGATAGATCGGGGCCATTGCCGCCGTGCGGCGCTTTAGGAATTTTCCGCCTTGGCTGTGATGGAGACACAATCCGCAACCTCAGCGCCATTGGGCCGGGTCGCACGCCTGCGTGACCTCGCCGCGCGCGCTCTCGGCGGCACCAAGGAGGCGTCGGTCACCAAGCGCCTCGCCGGCATGATCTTCGCCATTCGCGTCATCAGCGCCGCCATCGCCTATCTCGCGCAGATCCTGCTGGCGCGCTGGATGAGCGGCTCGGACTACGGCATCTATGTCTATGTCTGGACCTGGGTGCTGCTGCTCGGCAGCACAATGGATTTCGGCATCGCGCCCTCCGCGCAGAAGATCATTCCGGAATACCGCGCGCGTGGCGACCTCGCGGCACTGCGCGGCTTCCTCTCCGGCGGCCGCTGGGTGGTGCTGGCGACGTCCAGCATGGTCGCGCTGCTGCTCGCCGGCGTGATCCACCTCGCCTCGCCCTGGATCGATCCCAACGCAATCGTGCCGCTCTACATCGGCTGCCTGACCTTGCCGCCCTTCGTCGTCGCCAACACCCAGGACGGCATCTCCCGCGCACATGACTGGATGCAGCTCGGCCTGATGCCGCAGTTCATCGTGCGGCAGGGGCTGATCATCGCGCTGACCGCCGGCGCGCTGGCGCTCGGCCTCAATCTCGGCGCCACCGCGGCGATGATCGCGAGCGCCGCCGCGGTGTACATCGCGGCGATCGGCCAGATGGTCGTGCTCAACCGCCGCCTCACCGCCCATCTCGGGGTGGGCGAGAAGAGCTACGACGTCAAGGGCTGGTTCGCGATCTCCCTGCCGATCATGCTGGTCGAGAGCTTCTATCTCCTGCTCGGCTACACCGACGTGCTGATGCTGCAGCAGTTCCGCTCGCCCGAGGAGGTCGGCATCTATTTCGCCGTGGTGAAGACGCTGGCGCTGGTGTCGTTCGTGCACTACGCGATGGCGGCGACGACGGCGCACCGCTTCGCCGAATACAACGCGATCGGCGACAAGGACCGCCTGTCGGCCTATGTCGCACACGCCATCAGCTGGACGTTCTGGCCCTCGCTGCTCGCGACCGTCGCCCTGCTGGCGTTCGGCAAGCCGCTGCTGTGGCTGTTCGGCCCGAAATTCGTCGACGGCTACAGCATCATGTTCGTCGCCGCGATCGGGCTTGTGGTGCGCTCGGCGATCGGGCCGGTCGAGCGGCTGTTGAACATGCTCGGCCACCAGAGCATCTGCGCCACGGCCTATGCGGTGTCGTTCCTGATGAATGTCGGGCTCTGCATCGCCGTCGTCCCCCGCTACGGCGGCATGGGCGCCGCCGCCTCGACCTCGCTGTCGCTGACCTTCGAGACGATCCTCTTGTTCTATGTGGTGCGCTCACGCCTCGGGCTGCACGTGCTGGCGTTCGGCAGGCGGCGGCCGGCGTCATAGCATTCCGCCGGGCGCGGCATAATGCGATGGCATGCCCGCCGCCGGACTGGAAAACCTGCCTGACCGCGTTCAGCCTTGCGCCTGTCAGGCGCGCCTGATGTCCGCCTGCTGCCAATCGTGGCCGGCAACCATGCGGCGGAAGAACCACAGCACGGCCGGGCAAGCCAGGAGCACGGCGGCGCCGAAGTCGAGCGCCGCGCTGGCGGAGCCGACCGAGGTCGAGAGCCTTCCTCCGATCGCAGGTCCGGCCAGCATGCCGGCGTAGAAGACGGTGTAGAATATTCCCATTCCGATCGGCCGCGTCTTCTGCTCGAGCACACGCGCAGGCAGGCTCATGATTGGACCGGCAGGCAGGCCGCAGAGGATTCCAAGAGCAATGACGACGGGAAGCACCGTGCCGCTGCGCGACAGGAGCAGTGTTAGGAGCGCGAAGGCGATGCAGCCCGTGACCAGGATCACCTCGCCGCGCCTCGTCCGATCGGCGAGGAAGCCGCCCAACGGCACCGAAAGGGCGGCGAGCCAGAGCACGATACTGATGGTTGATCCGGCTGCGGCGCCCGACCAGCCCTGCTCGACAAGCATCGACGGACCGAAACTGAAGATCATCGCAAAACCGATGTTGTAGAGACACCAGATCAGGCCGGCGGCAATCACGGCGCAGATCGTGTCGGCGGTCAGGCTGCTGCGCTCGCCTTCAACCGCGACCGCCGCATCCGGCGCGCGATAAACCAGAGCAATGAGGCCAAGACCGATCAGGATCACCCCGACGACGGCAAGATTGACGGCATGGAGTCCGAGCGTGGCTCCGATTGCCGGCAACAGCATGAGAGCGGCTGCGATGCCGGCCGGCCATGAGTTGATGAAAATGGCCATCGCGGTGGCGATTTCCCGACCGGCAAACCAGTCCGCGACCATCTTGGTCATCAGAACGTTCAGGAGGACGCCGCCGATGCCGGCAGTCAGTCGGCCCGCGATCTGCGCGCTCCACGACGTTGACGTGGTCATCAGCAGTTCGCCCGCCAGCATCATCAGGAGACCGGCAAGGACCACCACCTTGTCGCCATAGCGGCGGCCGATCGCGCCGCCAGGCAAGGCAAGCAAGGCGCCCGGCGCAAAGTAGAGCCCGATCAGGACGCCGATATCGGCCAGGCTCGCGCCCAGACCCTGGCTGAGCTGCGGCGCGATGGCCGCGACGCTCTGAAACTGAAAGGCGATGGTGGCACGAGCGACGAACAGAGCGGCAAGAATGGTCCAGCGGCTTCGCATTTGGATTTTCTCCGATGCCCTGAACTATGTCGTCGGCTTGATATTCTGGTTCAGGCGGAAGAAATTCGTCGGATCGTATTTGTTCTTGAGCGCGACAAGACGTGCGTAATTTTCGCCATAGGCGTCGCGCACCCGGTCTTCGCCCTCGTCCCCCAGATTGTTGGCATAGACGCCGCCGGTCGAATAGGGCCTGACGGCACTCCACAGCTCGCGCGCCCAACGCATGTTCGCCTCGTCACCGGCCGGATCGTCCCAGATCGCGACCGGAAAGCAGTCGAACGCCGCATCGCGGTTTGCGTAAGGCGAGTTCGATACCGGAACCCGTGCAATTGCGCCGCCGACATGCTGGAGGACCAGCAAGGACGAGGTGTTGGGGGCTCTCGCATAGGCGTCGAGCAGCGCGTCGATCGCGCCCGCACCGATCTCGCGCAGGAACTGCGCCTTCCAGTAATAGCGACGTCCCCGCGGAAACAGGGCATCGCCACCCGACTGAATCTCGAGATAGGGGACGGTTGCGAGGCGCGTCTCGACGGGCGAGCCGAACTTGACGATCGGCGAAAGCGCGCGCTCGCCGTCATGATGCGAGCCGACGTAGCAACCGGAGATGTTGAAGAACCGGTCGCCCGACGGCAGCGTCACAAGCGCCGCATCGACGTTGACCTCATCGGCAGCGTTTCGCGCGAATTCATCGTAGAACTGCATGGCCTCGCGCGCCCGATCGTAAGGATAAAGCGTCGACGCGACGGGCAACGACGTGCCGATCGGATGCAACCGGTATTCGAACGCAGTCACGATGCCGAAATTGCCGCCGCCGCCTCTCAAGCCCCACAGCAGGTCGGGGTGTTCGGTCGCGCTGGCCCTTAGGACCTGTCCCTCGGCTGTCACCACTTCGGCGGCAATCAGATTGTCGCAGGTCAACCCGTATTTTCGCCCGAGCTTGCCGAAGCCGCCGCCAAGCGTGAGCCCGGCGATGCCGGTGTCGCTGTTGACGCCCATGGTGGTCGCCAGACCGTGCGCCTGCGTGGCACGATCGAATTCGCCGAGATCGAGGCCGGCCTCCGCGCGCGCGGTGCGTCGGACCGGATCGACGTCGATGCGCTTCATCCGCGACAGGTCGATGACGATGCCGCCGTCACAGACCGAGAGGCCGGCGACGTTGTGGCCTCCGCTGCGAACGGCCACCGGGAACGTGCGGGACCGCGCGAACGTCACCGCCTCGACCACGTCCCGGGTATCCGCGCAGTAGGCGATGATGGCCGGCCGCCTGTCGACGGCGCCGTTCCAGACCCTGCGCGCCTCGTCGTAACCGGCGCTCCCGGCGAGGACCACCTGACCCTTGAGCCGTAGCTGGGAGGCGGGCCGAAGCTCGGAATGCGATTTGCCCATCACCTCGTCATCTGGCTGCCGCTGCTCCATCCGATTTGCTCCTCGCTACGAATGCCCATGCCATCATCTCATGGCGTGCCAAATCGTCCTGAATCCGATCGGAAAAAGTTGCGAAATCTCGCCGAAAAAGGGATGGCTCCAGGCGCTGGCGACGATCGCAGCCTCAAAACAAAAGCCGGCCCTGATCCAATCAGGGCCGGCTTGTTCTGAGGCCGCCAAATCGCGCCGGAAAATTACTCCGCGGTCCAGCCGCCGTCGATCGAGTAGTTGGAGCCGGTGATCTGCGCAGCATCGTCGCTGCACAGGAACAGCGCAAGCGCTGCGACCTGATCGGAGGTGACGAACTCCTTGGTCGGCTGGGCGGCGAGCAGCACGTCCTTGATGACCTGCTCCTTGGTCATGTTGCGCGCCTTCATGGTCTCAGGGATCTGGTGCTCGACCAGCGGGGTCCAGACATAGCCCGGGCTGATGCAGTTGCAGGTGATCTTGTGCTGCGCGAGCTCCAGCGCCACCGTCTTGGTGAGACCGGCAATGCCGTGCTTGGCCGAGACATAGGCCGACTTGAAGGGCGAAGCGACCAGCGAGTGTGCGGAAGCCGTGTTGATGATGCGACCCCAGCCGCGCTTCTTCATGCCGGGCACCGCGGCGCGGATGCCGTAGAACGCCGACGACAGGTTGATCGCGATGATCGCTTCCCACTTCTCCGGCGGGAATTCCTCGATCGGCGACACGAACTGTATGCCGGCATTGTTGACGAGGATGTCGACCGAGCCGAAGGTCTTTTCGCCGAGCGCGATCATGTCGGCGATCTCGGCCGGCTTGGTCATGTCGGCCGGCGAATGCACGGCCTTGACCTTGAAGTCGGTCTCGATGCCGGAACGCTCCTTCTCGATGTCGGCCGGCACGCCCATGCCGTTGAGCACGATATTGGCGCCGGCGCCGGCGAAGGCGCGCGCATAAGCCAATCCGATGCCGCTGGTCGAGCCGGTCACCACGGCGGTCTTGCCTGTCAACGTACCCATTGTTCTTCGCTCCTATCTGCTTGCAGGGGGCTTCGATTCAGGGGGTGTGGGTTCATCCCCCGTGAGGTCGTAAGTCACCATGGTCTCCCCGGACTGCGGCCGTTCTAGCCATTCTTTGTGACGCATCGACAAATGCACGTCGCGGACGCCCGCGCCCCAGTGCTCGACCATCGCAACGTGGGAGAAGTCGTAGTCCTTCGAGGAGCTCTCGTAATTCTTGCTCTTGTAGATCAGGTGAACCACCGTGACGGTGTTCTCCTTGGACGCCTTGCGCAGCAGTTCGACCGACGGATCGTTCTTCAGGTAATCGGGCAGCTTGCCGATCAGGTCGCGCACCGCCATGCGGGCGTTGTGGATCTGCCTGTTCTTGTCGGTGTTCATCCGCGTCCGGCTGGAATAGCGGATGTCCTTCTCGCGCTCGGCGGCCTCCAGCAGCGTCTCCGGCAACGGCCCGCGCGCGCTGAACAGATCGACCTGGAAGATCAGGAGATCGCGGCTGATCTCCTCGTCGAGCACGAAGTCGAGCGGAGTGTTGGAGGCGATGCCGCCGTCCCAGTAATGCTCGCCCTCGATGACGACGGCGGGAAAGCCCGGCGGCAGCGCGCCCGAGGCCATGATGTGCTCGGGGCCTATCTTCTTGCCGAGCTTCCTGAACTCGTAATTGTCGAAATAGCGGAAATTGCCCGAGGTGACGCTGACCGCGCCGACCGACAGGCGCGTCTTCAGATCGTTGATGCGGTCGAAATCGACCAGGCGCTCCAGCGTCTTCTTCAGCGGCGCGGTGTCGTAATAGCTCAGCGATTGCGAGCTGCCGGGCGGCCACAGCGGTGCCGGCGGAATCCGCGGCGTGAAGAAGCCAGGCACGCCGAAGGTCGCGATGATGGCGGCGCTGGTCTCGTTGAACAGCGAGCGGGCGCGCTCATGGTTGGAGACCGGATTCCACGGCACCGGCGCCGACACTATCTCCCAGAATTCCTTCAGCCGCGGCACGCGCTTGGCCGGCTCGTTGCCGGCGATGATCGCGGCGTTGATGGCGCCGATCGAGATGCCGGCGATCCATTCCGGCTCGAAGCCTGCGTGACAGAGTGCCTGAAAGGCGCCGGCCTGATAGGAGCCGAGCGCGCCGCCGCCCTGAAGAACCAGCACGCGCTGCGCTTGCGCGGGCGTCGAGGCCGGCGCGGAATCCGAAGTATCCATTCGTAACCGTTGGGTCAGGAAATGACTTGAGCCGCACCGTGGCGGCTGTTCGCCGCGGCGTCAATCAACGAGATGCGGGGCTCTTTGTTTGAGCATGATCTTCCCGGAAAACCGCCTCACACTTTTCCGGATCATGCTCCAGATCACGCGGAATTTATCGAGATCAGGTTGCCGCCAAAATGAGCGTCCAGAACACCTTGTACTTGGTGTTGGGAGCATAGACCGCCGCGATGCCCATTTTTGTGACACCGCCCTTCAGCATGTTGGCCTTGTGCGGCGGTGAATCGCGCCAGCCCGAAAAGGCTTCGGCAAGCGTGTGATAGCCGGCCGAGATGTTCTCGACCGCCACCGTCGCTGGATACCCCCCGGCCTGCAGCCGCTTGCCGAGCGGGGCCTTCACGTCGTGGTCCATCTTGTTGCGGGCGGCCATCGCCTGCGATTGCTGCTCGGCGAGCTTGGTCAGGTCCGGATCCACCACCACGGTGCCAAGACCATTGTTCTGGCGGTACTGCGAGAACATGATCGCGGCGGCCTGGCTGTCCAGCACCGCGCCGGGCTGTGCCATGTTGAGATACATGGCCGGTTCTTCCGGGAGTTTGGTGTCGGCGGCGCAGCCGGCAAGCACCAGAAGCCCGAACAGGGCGACCGTCGTCCGTTTCACTTTTGAGAACCCCCAAGGTTGGCCCGCCGTTGTTGCATACCAACCGTGGCTGAATGGTGAACAGGGGCTAACTTTTGGCCATCAAAGGCCACCGACCCTCCGGGCCCCGTAGCCCGGATGAAGCGAAGCGCAATCCGGGACAGCCCATCCGCGGAACGAAGCCCCGGATTTCGCGGAGCCTGTCACCGGGCGCGCGTTCGCGCGACCCGTTGGCTTCATCCGGGCTACGGGCACTTCACGCGGGGGCTACGGCCCCTACTCCTGGGCGGCAAAGATCCGGTAGCGCCGGGGCTGTAGGGAGACGATTTCGCCGGCCTGGAGCTCGCGATCGCGGGGGGCGTCGATCTCGATCACGGTCTTGCCCTCGCTCCCCGACAGGGCCACCTCGGCGCGCTGGATCGGACCGAACGAACGGACATGCCGGATGGCGCCTTCCAGGGCGCCGGTTCCAGCCGGGCCGACCGCCATGTCGTGGCGGCGGACGAACAGTTTTGCCGCGCCCGACGCCGCGCCCAAAGCCGGAATGTTCAGGGGACGGCCGTCCAGCCGCACCGCATCGCCGGCGACGTCGACCGGCAGCACGATGGATTCGCCGATGAAGCCATGCACGAAGGCGGTCGCCGGATTGTCATAGACCTCGCCGGGCGAGCCGATCTGCTCGATCTTGCCCTTGTCCATCACCACGACGCGGTTGGCGACTTCGAGCGCTTCTTCCTGGTCATGGGTGACGAAGATCGAGGTGACGTGGATCTCGTTGTGCAGCGAGCGCAGCCATTGCCTGAGCTCCTTGCGCACCTTGGCATCGAGCGCGCCGAACGGCTCGTCGAGCAACAGGATCCGCGGCTCGATCGCGAGCGCGCGCGCCAGCGCGATGCGCTGGCGCTGGCCGCCGGACAATTGGCTGGGATAGCGGCTGGCCAGCCAATCGAGCTGCACCAGGTCGAGCAATTCCTTGACGCGGGCGCGGATCGTCGCCTCGTCCTTGCGGATCGCGCGCGGCTGCACGCGCAGGCCGAAGGCGACGTTCTCGAACACCGTCATGTGGCGGAACAGCGCGTAGTGCTGGAACACGAAGCCGACCTGGCGCTCGCTGGCGCCGCGCGAGAGCGCATTCTCGCCGTCGATCGCGACCTCGCCCGAGTCAGGCCAGTCCAGGCCTGCGATGATGCGCAGCAGCGTCGTCTTGCCGGAACCGGACGGGCCGAGCAGGGCCAGCAACTCGCCGTCGGCGACCTTGAGATCGACATTGTCGAGCGCGGCAAAGCTGCCGAACGTCTTTACGATATTCCTGACTTCAATCGCCATCGGGCACCTCTGCCTCGTCGAGCCGCCGCTCGAGAACGGTCTTCGCCACCAGGGTGATCAGCGCCAGCATCGCGAGCAGCGACGCGATCGCGAACGAGGCGACGAACTGGTATTCGTTGTAGAGAATTTCGACCAAGAGCGGCATCGTGTTGGTCTCGCCGCGGATGTGGCCGGAGACGACCGACACCGCGCCGAACTCGCCCATCGCGCGCGCGTTGCAGAGCAGGACGCCGTACAGCAGGCCCCATTTGATGTTGGGCAGCGTGACGCGGAAGAAGGTCTGCAGGCCGGAGGCGCCGAGCGAGATCGCCGCCTCCTCTTCCTGGGTGCCCTGCTCCTGCATCAGCGGGATCAGCGCGCGCGCCACGAAGGGGAAAGTGACGAAGATCGTCGCCAGCGCGATGCCGGGCACCGCGAACAGGATGTGGACGTTATGCGCCTGCAGCCACGGCCCGAAATAGCCCTGCGCGCCGAACAGCAGCACGAAGACCAGGCCCGAAATCACCGGCGAGACCGAGAACGGCAGGTCGATCAGCGTGATCAGGAAGGTCTTGCCGGTGAACTCGAACTTCGAGATCGCCCAGGCCGCGATCACCCCGAACACGAGGTTGAGCGTGACCGAGATCGCGGCGATCAACAGCGTCAGCTTGATGGCGGCGAGCGCCTCGGGCTCCGCCAGCGCCGCGAGATACGCGCCGATCCCCTTCGAGAAGGCCGACGCAAACACCACGACCAGCGGCAGCACGACGAAGATGCTGAGGAAGGCGATCGCCAGCGCGATGATGATGAAGCGGACCGGGCCGGGCTCGGTGCGCAAATTGCGCTGCGCCGTCCCCGGCTCCGCGCGCGCGATCCCGAGCCGCGGCGCCGGCGCCGCCACGCTGACATCGGTCGCGGGTGCGTAGGTCCGCAGTTGCGTGGTCGAGGTCACCAATCCCGTCTGCATCGACATCTTTAAGACCTCAATGCACGGGGATGCGGGCTTGCGCCCAGCGCTGCAGCCGGTTGATCAGGAAGATGATCAGGAACGAGGCCACCAGCATCACGACCGCGATCGCGGTGGCATCGGCATAGCGGAATTCGGACAGCCGGATCACGATCAACAGCGGCGCGATCTCGGAGACATTGGGCAGATTGCCCGCGATGAAGATCACCGAGCCGTATTCACCGATGGCGCGGGCAAAGGCCAGCGCGAAGCCGGTAAGCAGCGCCGGGATCAAACTCGGCAGGATGACGCGAAACACGGTGTGCCAGCGATTGGCGCCCAGGCTCGCCGCCGCCTCCTCGATCTCGGGATCGAGATCGATCAGCACCGGCTGCACCGTGCGCACCACGAACGGAATGCCGATGAAGATCATCGCGATGAAGATGCCGATCGGCGTGAACGCGACCTTGATGCCGAGTTCGGCGAGCGGCGCGCCGAGCCAGCCCTTCTGGGCGAACAGCTGCGTCAGCGCAACGCCGGCGACCGCCGTCGGCAAGGCAAAGGGAATATCGACGATGGCGTCGAACAGCCGCCGGCCCGGAAAACGGTAGCGCACCAGCGCCCAGACGATGACGGTGCCCATCACCAGGTTGACGCAGGCGGCCGCAAACGAAAGCCCAAACGAAATCTTCAGGGCGTTCAAGGTGCGGCGGCTGGTGATGATGCCCCAGAACTGGTCGAGGCTGAGCTCGAACGTCTTGAGGAACAGCGCGGCCAGCGGAATCAGGATGATGACGGAGAGCCATGTCAGGGTCAGTCCCATGGTGAGACCGAACCCCGGCAGGGTACTGCGCCGTGCAACCGCTGTGCTCACATATCCCCCTGATAATCCGATCAGTTCTTGTAGATCTGATCGAAGATGCCGCCCTCGGCGAAGTGCTCCTTCTGCGCCTTGGTCCAACCACCGAAAACGTCGTCGATGGTGAAAAGTTCAACCTTGGCGAAGGATTTTTCGTACTCCTTGGCGATCTCGGGATCGCGCGGCCGGTAGGAGTTGCGCGCGGCGATCTCCTGGCCTTCCTTGGTATACCAGTGCTTCAGATAGGCCTCGGCGACGGCGCGGGTGCCCTTCTTGTCGGCGACCTTGTCGACGACGGCGACCGGCGGCTCGGCGAGGATCGACTGCGCCGGGGCTACGATCTCGAACTTGTCCGCGCCGAATTCGCGAAGCGCCAGAAAAGCTTCGTTCTCCCATGCCAGCAGCACGTCGCCGACGCCGCGCTCGACGAAGGTGACCGTCGAGCCGCGCGCACCGGTGTCGAGCACCGGCACGTTCTGATAGAGATCGGCGACGAACTTCTTCGCCTTGTCCGCGGAGCCGAACTTCTTCTGCGCGTAGCCCCAGGCGGCGAGATAATTCCAGCGCGCGCCGCCCGAAGTCTTCGGGTTCGGCGTGATGACGCTGACGCCGGGCTTGATCAAATCGTCCCAATCCTTGATGCCCTTGGGATTGCCCTTGCGCACCAGGAACACGATGGTCGAGGTGTAGGGCGAGGCGTTGAGCGGCAGCCGCTTCTGCCAGTCGGCGGCGATCAGGCCCTTGCCCGCGATCGCATCGATGTCATAGGCGAGCGCCAGCGTGACGACATCGGCCTGCAATCCGTCGATCACCGAGCGCGCCTGCGAGCCCGAGCCGCCATGCGACTGCTTGATCTCGACGCTCTTGCCGGTTTCCTTCTGGTAGGCCGCGGCGAACGCCTTGTTGAAATCGATATAGAGCTCGCGCGTCGGATCGTACGACACGTTCAGCAGCGAATAGTCGGCCGCAAAAGCCGAGCTCGCCCACAACAGTCCCGCGACCAGCGGCAGGATACGACGGATCATTTCTGTCTCCATTCAACCTGAGAAATGTCAGGGAACACGCAAGACATAACTCACGGCGAAGTGGTCTTAAGTCAACGAAACCGGTTTTCTTTGTTTTCGGCGGCGCAGCGCGCTTGTGCTACGAAGTCGCCGCACTGCGAAGGCTTTGTCGCGTCGCCAAATCGCGATGAACCGTCATCGCGATCGAGCGCCCTGCACCATGCCCTATGACATCTTCATCGTATGGATGCCGCATTCCGTCTTGGCCCGACCGCGCCAGCGGCCGTCGCGCGCATCCTCGCCGGCAGCGGACCGGCTGCTGCAAGGCATACACCCGACCGACTGATATCCCGATGCGACAAGTGGATGCGGCGGCAGCTTGCCGAGCGTGTAGATCGCCTCGATCTCCTCGCGCGAGACGTTGGCGAACGGATTGAATTTCAGCCTGACGCCGTCATCCTCGACAACCGGGATGTCAGCGCGGGCACCGCCCTGGAAACGCTTGCGGCCGTTGATCCAGCCGGCGAACGGCTTCAGCGCACGCGCCAGCGGCTCGACCTTGCGGATGCGGCAGCAGGCGTCGGGATCGGTGAACCACAGCTCGCGGTCCGGATCCTGGCGCGACAGCGCTTCCTCATCGGGCTTGATCGAGCGCACGTCGGTGAGGCCGAGCGTTTTGATCAGCGTGTCGCGATAAGCCAGCGTCTCCTCGAACAGCCAGCCGGTATCGAGAAACACGACCGGGATCGCCGGATCGACATCCGCCATCACCTTGAGCAGCGCGGCGGATTCAGTACCGAACGACGACACCAGCGCCACCTTCTCGCGGCCGAGCGTCTTGACCGCGGCCGCGATCACCTCGGCGGGCGAGGCCGTGCGCAGCGCGCGATCGAGCGCATCGGCCGCGGGCAATGCGGCCGGCGCCACTGCGAGCTCTGGTGCAAGCGTGCTCACTGGCCGGCGCTCTCCGAGTGGCGCAGCTGCATGCGGCGGTTGAGTGCGGTGACGCGGCCGTCGCCGGTCGGCTGGTAGAACACCGAATAGCGCTTCATGGTCGCGGCGAACGCGTCGGCGTCGGCATCCTTCTTCACCTCGAAGGCGTCGAAGCCGGCGCGCGTCATGAACACGAACTGGTCGCGCAGGATCTGGCCGGTGGCGCGCAGCTCGCCGTCATAGCCGTAACGCTCGCGCAGCAGACGCGCCTGGCTGTAGGCACGGCCGTCACGGAAGGTCGGAAACACCAGCGCGACCGAGGCCAGCCGATCGAGATGCGGCACGAGATCGTCGAGATTGCGGTTGTTCGGCCAGATCACCCCTAGCTTGCCGGGACGGCGCAGCAGCGCCTCCGGATCGGCGAGAAAGCGCTCGGCGCTCACCAAAACCGCGCCGTCGCCCGGCAGCTCGGCGCCGTCGGCGACATGCACGAACAGATCGGTGGTGATTCTTCCCTGCTTAACGAGTGGCATAGACCCGCTCCCTGATAGGCTCGACGCCCAGACGCTTCACCGTATCGACGAACAATTCCTCGGGACGGTCGCGCAGCGCGAGATAGGCTTCGACAATGTCTTCGATCACATCGGCGACTTCCGCATAGGGAACGGCCGGGCCGATCAGCGTGCCCAACTGCGCGTTCTCGTCGGCGCGGCCGCCGACCGTGATCTGGTAGAATTCCTCGCCGTTCTTCTCGACGCCGAGAATGCCGATGTGGCCGACATGGTGATGGCCGCAGGCATTGATGCAGCCGGAGATGTTGATGTGCAGCCGCCCGATCAGGTCGGCGGTGTCGTGGTTGGCGAAACGGCGCGTCAGCTCCTGCGCGATCGGGATCGAGCGCGCATTGGCCAGCGAGCAGTAATCCAGCCCGGGGCAAGCGATGATGTCGGTGACGAGGTTGACGTTCGGCGTCGCGAGGCCGAGGCGATCGAGCGCCTTGAACAGCTGCGGCAGGTCGCGCTTGGCGACGTGCGGCAGCGCGAGGTTCTGCTCGTGGCCGACGCGGATCTCGCCGAACGAATACTTGTCGGCGAGGTCGGCGACCGCGTCCATCTGCTCCGCGGTGGCGTCGCCCGGCGGGCCACCGACCGGCTTCAGCGATAGCGTCACGATCGAATAGCCCTGCACCTTGTGCGGCGCGACCGAGTTCTTGCGCCAGCGCTCGAACAGCGGATCATGCGCGGCCTGCTTCAACTCGTCCGGCATGTGCGGCAGCTTCTCGTAAGGCGGATAGGAGAAGCGCGAGCGGACCTCCTCGATGGCGGCATGATCGAGCGTCAGCCCGACATCGCCCATCGCCTTCCACTCCTCCTCGACTTCCTTGGCGAACTTCTCGATGCCGAGCTCGTGCACCAGGATCTTGATGCGCGCCTTGTAGATGTTGTCGCGGCGACCGTACTGGTTGTAGACGCGCAGGATCGCCTCGACATAGCTCAGGATGTCGCGGCCGTGCACGAACGGCTTGATGGTCTTGGCGATGAACGGCGTGCGGCCGAGGCCGCCGCCGACCAGCACCTCGAAACCGGTCTCGCCGTCGGCGTTCTTGTGCAGCCGCAACCCGATGTCGTGGATCTTGATCGCGGCGCGGTCGTGCTCGGAGGCGGTGATCGCGATCTTGAACTTGCGCGGCAGGAACGAGAATTCCGGATGCAGCGTGGTGTGCTGGCGCAGGATCTCCGACCAGATACGCGGATCCTCGATCTCGCCGGGCGCGACGCCGGCCCACTGGTCCGAGGTGACGTTGCGCATGTTGTTGCCGGAGGTCTGCATCGCATGGATGCCGACTTCCGCAAGATCGGCCAGCGCGTCGGGCAGCTCGGCGAGCTTGATCCAGTTGAACTGGATGTTCTGCCGCGTGGTGAAGTGGCCGTAGCCGCGATCGTAGCGGCGCGCCACATGGGCGAGCCGGCGCAGCTGCTTCGACGACAGCGTGCCGTAGGGGATCGCGACGCGGAACATGTAGGCGTGCAGCTGCAGGTACACGCCGTTCTGCAAGCGCAGGATCTTGAATTCGTCCTCGGTGAGCTCGCCGGAAAGGCGGCGTTTCACCTGGTCGCGGAATTCCGAAACACGCTCGTTGATCAGCGTGCGGTCGAGTTCGTCATATGCATACATGATGGATGAGCCTTACGCCGGCACCTGAAGATCGATCGTGACGCCCTTGGCGCGGATGTGTTCGCGGAGATTGCCCGGCTTGAGCTTGCCGCCGTCCTTGAGCTCGACCGGCGCGATGTAGGGGCCGACCGCGCCGACGTCGTCGGCGGTGGCTTCGGCCAAAAGCGCGCGCGCGTCGTCGGAGGTGCTGACGACAGCGGAATCGGACAGTTCGGTGGACCACCCTTGCTTGGCGGTTCGGTACACCACGGCACCATCCCCGGTGCGGTTGGCGGTCACCACCGAGGGGCCCGTGATCCTGATTTTCTTCTGTTCAAGCGGAGAGGTCATTCGGCAGCTTTCAGCAGTTCGGAGAACATCTGGTTGGAGAAGAGTTGGGTGACGTTGGACCGGCTCCACGGCGCGGAATGCGCGACCACGTCGCCGATGATGAGAATGGCGGGACCGCCATCGACCTGTTTGACGAGTTCGGGCAGCCGCGCCAGCGTGCCGACCGCGGCCTTGGCATCCGGCCGCGTCACGCGCGCGAACACGCCGACCGGCGTCTCCGGCGAGCGGCCCGCGGCAAGCATGCCTTCGCGGATCGAGGGCGCCGCGGTCATGCCCATATAGACGACGACGGTCATCTTCTTGTCTGTCAGCACCGACCAGTCGACGACCTCGGCATCGCGCGCCTTGTGCGCGGTGAGGAAGGTGATGCGCAGCGCCTCGTGCCTGAAGGTCAGCGGCACCTCGAATTGCGCGGCCGCGCCCAGACCGGCGGAGACGCCCGGAATGATGGAGTAAGCGACGCCGGCGTCGCGCAGCGCCTCGATTTCCTCGCCGCCGCGGCCAAAGATAAAGGAATCGCCGCCCTTCAGCCGCACCGCGCGCTGGCCCGACTGCGCAGCCTCGATCATCAATGCGTTGATGGCGTCCTGGCCGATGCCGGGCTTGCCGACACGGCGGCCGACCGGGATCCGCGTGGCATCGCGCCGGATGCGGTCGAGAATTTCAGACGACACCAATTCGTCATAGAACACGACGTCGGCATCCTGCAGCGCGCGCAACGCCTTCACCGTGAGCAGATCCGGATCGCCGGGACCGGCGCCGACCAGCGTCACGTGACCAATGGCTTTGCCTTCCGCGCTCGCGCCGGCGAATGCGGCGGGATCGGTGATCGCGTTCAGCGCCTGCTCGGCCTCGTCCTTGCGGCCGGCCAGCACCAGTGCGCCGATCGGGCCGTCGACGATGCGCTCCCAGAAGCGGCGGCGCAGCGGAAACTCTTCGATGCGGGCGTGGATCGATTTGCGGACGCCGCCGATGAAGCCAGCGAGATCGCCGATCCGCGCCGGCAGCACCGCCTCGATCTTCTCGCGGATGCGGCGCGCCACCACCGGCGACGTGCCGCCGGTGCCGACCGCGACCACGACATCGCCGCGATCGACGATCGCCGGCATGATGAAGGTGGAGTGTACGAGATCGTCCATCACGTTGACCGGCAGGCCGATCGCCTTGGCGCGCACCGACATCGCAACACCGATCTCGCCAGCGCCGGCGCAGAGGACGGCGATGACATCGGAGAGATCGGCGGCGAACGGATCGCCTTCGGCGCGCTCGATCCGCGCGGCGTCCTCCGCCGTGAGACCGGCAATGTCATGATCGCCGTCGGTTGCGTACCAGCGCACGGCGGCGCCGGCGGCCGCAAGCAGCCGCAGCTTGGCGCGCGCGAGGTCGCCCGCTCCAACGAGCAGCACCTTGCCGCTTTGCAGATCCAGAAACACCGGCAGATATCGCATCAGACACTCGCTTCCCCAATTTGGGGGTTGACTGAAATTATTTTCTATTTATCTCTCGATCAAGCCCAGCAAAGAGAAAATTATTTCTTCTCTATTGCAGCGCAACTTTAGAATTTTCAACTCCACAGGCCAAGGCCAAGAGATGCATCTTCTCGACAACGAATCCGTCGCCGCCAGGACGCGGTCCGCAGCCCTTAGCAATGCATCTTCCGTGCCGGGGATTCCTGCCAATCAGGCCCCTCCGTCGATGGATCATCTCGACGAGCTGGAGGCACAGAGCATCTACATCCTGCGCGAGGCGTTCGCCCGGCTGAAGAAGCTCGCGTTGCTGTGGTCGCTCGGCAAGGATTCCAACGTGATGATCTGGCTGGCGCGCAAGGCGTTCTTCGGCCGCGTCCCGTTCCCGGCATTGCACGTCGACACCGGCAAGAAATTTCCGGAGATGTACGCGTTCCGCGACCGCTTCGGAAAGGAATGGGATCTCGACCTGCGCGTCGAACCCTGCCCGCCGATCGACAGCGTCGACCCGACCCTGCCGCCGGCCGCGCGTTCCGCCGCGCGCAAGACCGAGGGGCTGAAGCTCGCGCTCAACAAATTCGGCTTTGACGGATTGATCGCCGGCATCCGCCGCGACGAAGAGGCGACGCGCGCCAAGGAGCGCGTGTTCTCGCCGCGCGGCCTCGAGGGCGAATGGGACGTGCGCGACCAGCCGCCGGAGTTCTGGGACCAGTTCAACGCCTCGCCGCCGCAGGGCGCGCATTTGCGCATCCATCCGATCCTGCATTGGACCGAGGCCGACATCTGGGCCTACACCAAGCGCGAAGGCATTCCGATCATCCCGCTCTATCTCGCCAAGGATGGCAAGCGCTACCGCTCGCTGGGTGATGCCGACATCACCTTCCCGGTCGCCTCCACCGCCGCCAACATCGACGAGATCCTCACCGAGCTCGACGGCACCAAGGTCCCGGAGCGCGCCGGCCGCGCGCTCGACCACGAGACCGAGGATGCGTTCGAGCGGCTGCGCGTCGCCGGCTATCTCTGATCGACACTCGAAGCAACACCTGACTCCAAGCAACTTGGCTTCCCACTTCGTGCGAGCGTTCCGATGAACATGATCCTTCCCACCGCCTCGATCTCGGCAACGCCCAACGGCACGACGCGGCCGCAGGTGCGCATCGTCATCGTCGGCCACGTCGATCACGGCAAGTCGACGCTGGTCGGGCGCCTGCTGCATGAGACCGGCAGCCTGCCGGACGGCAAGCTGGAAATGCTGAAGGCGGTGAGCGCGCGGCGCGGCATGCCGTTCGAGTGGTCGTTCCTGCTCGATGCGCTGCAGACCGAGCGCGACCAGGGCATCACCATCGACACCACCCAGATCCGCTTCCGCACCCGTTCGCGCGACGTCGTGCTGATCGACGCGCCCGGTCACGCGGAGTTCTTGCGCAACATGATCACCGGCGCCTCGCAGGCCGACGGCGCGGTGCTGATCATCGATGCGCTCGAAGGCGTGCGCGACCAGACCAGGCGGCACGGCTATCTCTTGCATCTGCTCGGCGTGAAGCAGGTCGCGGTCGTGGTCAACAAGATGGACCGCGTCGAGTTCAGCGCCGACCGCTTCAAGGAGATCAGCGACGAGATTTCCGCGCATCTGATCGGCCTCGGCGTGACGCCCACGGCGGTGATCCCGATCTCGGCGCGCGACGGCGACGGCGTCGCCGAGCGCACGGCTCGGATCGACTGGTACCAGGGACCGACCGTGGTCGAGGCGCTCGATGCGCTCGAGCCGGCACGCCCGCTGGCCGAGCTGCCGCTGCGGCTGCCGGTGCAGGCGATCTACAAGTTCGACGACCGCCGCATCGTGGCGGGCCGCATCGAGTCCGGCAGCCTGAAGGCCGGCGACGAGATCGTGATCATGCCGACCGGCAAGATCGCGCAGATCAAGACCGTCGAGAGCTGGCCGGTGACGCCGGTCACCGCCCCGCAGGGCGCCGGGCGCTCGGTCGGCATCACGCTCGACCGCGAGCTGTTCCTCGAGCGCGGCGACATCATCGGACATTCCGGGCAGAGCCCGCGCGACACCCGCCGCATCCGCGCCCGGATCTTCTGGCTGCACGACAAGCCGCTGACCAAGGGCGAGCAGATCCTGATCCGGCTCGGCACCAAGGAAAGCCGCGCCACCGTGGTCGCGATCGAGAAGGCGGTCGATCCCGGCGCGCTGTCCAACGAAGAGAACACCGCGATCGCGCGCAACCATGTCGGCGAGATCGACATCTCGCTGGCGCAGCCGGTTGCAACCGATCCCTACACCGACAATCCGCGCACCGGCCGCCTCGTGATCGAGGTCAACGGCCGTATCGCCGGCGGCGGCCTCGTGCTGTCGGTCGACGCCGGCCGGCCCGCGGTGCCGGTCGATATCGTGCCGGTGGAGTCCGCGCTGCGGCCGGACGAGCGCTCGGCGCGCTACCACCACAACGGCGCGGTGATCTGGCTGACCGGCCTGCCCGGCTCGGGCAAGTCGACCCTGGCGCGGGCGCTGGAGCGACGCCTGTTCGGCAATGGCGGCTCGCCGATCCTGCTCGATGGCGACACGCTGCGTGCCGGGCTGAACGGCGATCTCGGCTTCTCGCCGCAGGACCGCGCTGAAAACATCCGCCGCCTCGCCGAAGTCGCGACCCATCTGGCACGCAACGGCCATATCGCCATCGTCGCCGCGGTGTCGCCATCGACCGCCGACCGTGCGGCAGCCCGCCGTATCGCCGACAGCGCTTTCCGCGAGATCTATGTCGCGACGCCGGCCGAGGTCTGCGAGACCCGCGACCCCAAGGGCCATTACGCCAAGGCCCGCTCCGGCGGATTGCCGTCTTTCACCGGCATCACCAATGACTACCAGCCGCCGACCGGCAATGAACTGACCATCGACACCTCGAACCGCTCGGTCAGCGATGCCACCGACGAGATCGAGCGGATGCTGGCCACGACCGGCATCCTGTTCGACGAACTGACCGATCTCGCGGCGAATATCTGACCTTGGCCGACTGTCGTCGCCCGGCTCGACCGGGCGATCTCCAGCATTCCAGAGACAGCAATTATCGAGCCGATAGGCCGCGGCGTACTGGATGCCCCGCTTGAAGCGGGGCATGACGGCGGTGTTGAGGCCTATTCCGCCGCGCGGCTTTCGGCCCCGTGCCGTATCATCCCCGGCGATTGCCCGGTGACACGCTTGAACGCGCGGCTGAACGCCGCCTGTGACGCATAGCCAAGCCGCTGCGCGATCACATCGATCGGCTGGCGTTCATGCTTGATCCACTGTGTCGCGAGGCGCATGCGCAGCTCGGCAAGATAGCGCAGCGGCGATTGCCCGGTCATGGCCTGGAAGCGCTCGGCGAACAGCGAACGCGAGCACCCCGCCTCCGCTGCCAATTCAGCAACAGTCCAGTTGCGGCCTGGCGCGCGATGCAGCGCGCCGATCGCGCGGCCGAGACGCGGGTCACGCAAGGCCTCGAACCAGCCCATGGCGTTGTCGCCGCCGCATTCGACCCAGCCACGCACGATCGACGCGGCGAGCACATCGGCGAGCCGCGCCATCACGCCGACGGAGCCGGCCCGCGGCGTGCAGGTCTCCCGCTCCATGGCTTTGAGCATCGGTTCGATTTCCGGCTGGCGCGCAAGCAGCGTGTCGGCCCGCATCACCTCCGGCATCAGCGCGATCAGCGGGCGCATGCCGCCAAGATCGAAATTCATGCAGGCGCTGAAGACCAGGACCGACTCGTCCTGCGGGCATCCTTCAGGGCAGGCCGATGTCACATCGACATTGCCGCACAGCGTCTCGGTCCTGAAACGCTCGACGTCGCAGCTCGGCTCATCCGGGGCCGAGACAAGATCATGCGCGCCGCCACGCGGCAGGAAAATCGCGTCACCGCAGCCAAGGGGAAGCAGCGTCGCGTCGGCGTAGCGCAGAAGTGCCGTGCCATGTGCAACGAAGTGGAATTGCGCGCGTCCGTACGGCGTTTCGAACCGAAACCCGAAGGGCGCCCGCGTCTCGACCCGACGGTAGTGGACGCCCTCAAGCCGCATGCCGAGCAGCAACTCGCTCACCAGATCGACGGCGGCGTCGGTCGTGTCGGCGGCGGACGATTTGGACGAACGATCAAACATTGGAGTGTTTATGGCATAGATCGTCCAAAACCTCCAGCCTATGTCTGCGGCAGTGCAACATAGATGGAAGTTTCGGCCAATGGATCAAGAAGTGGACCCTGCCCTGGCGCACGCCGATGCCGTTGCGCTGATGCCGGGCGACGCGCTCAAGGTTGGTGACAAGCCGGCCTCACCGGAAAGGCCCGCCTGGGGCGCCGTCGCGGCGATGATGCTGGGCGTCACCGCACTTCTGACGGCGGAGTTCCTGCCGTCCGGTCTGTTGACGCCGATGGCGCGCGATCTCGGTGTGAGTCCGGGCCTCGCCGGTCAGGCGGTGACCGCAACCTCGCTGGCCGGGCTGGTCGGAGCATTGTCCACGCCGACATTGACGCGCAGGTTCAATCGGAAGCCGGTGCTGCTCAGCTTTTCGATTCTCCTGGTGATCTCCAATCTGCTGGTGGCGCTGGCGCCGAGCATCACGTTCCTGCTGGCCGCGCGGATCGTGCTTGGCCTTGCCATTGGCGGGTTTTGGGCGATGGCGGCAGCGACGACGATCAGGCTGGTGCCGCCGTCCCTGGTTGCCCGGGCCTTGTCGATCGTGATGAGCGGCATTCCCGCCGCGATGATCATTGCCGTTCCGCTCGGCAGCTATCTCGGCGAGGTGGCGAGCTGGCGCTCCGTGTTCCTGCTCGCGACGGCATTGGGCGCAGCGGTATTCGTCATCCAGGCACTCGCTCTGCCGCGTTTGGCCCCGAGGGGAGAAGCCGGGCTCGACACCCTGATCGACATCCTGACACGGCCGGGGATCGGCGCCGGCATCTTGGCGGCAACGTTGGTCTTCACCGGACACTTCGGCTATTTCGGCTACATCCGTCCATTCCTCGAGAGCGTGACCGGGCTGGGCGCTGCCGGAGTTGCGGCGACCTTGCTTGCCTTCGGCGTCGCCAACTACCTCGGCTCGTTCGCGAGCGGGCTGATGGCCGAGCGCAAACTCAAGCTCACGCTGATCGCGATGCCGCTGGCGATCAGCGTGATCGGTCTGTTGCTCTCGGTCCTTGGCAAGGACGTCATTCCGGCCCTGGTGCTGGTCGCACTCTGGGGATTTGCCTTTAGCGGCGTACCGGTCGCGACCACGACCTGGATCACCCGCATGGTGCCCGACGAGACCGAGAGCGGGACCGGACTGACCGTGGCCTCGATCTTCCTCGGCATCACCATCGGCGCGGCCGGCGGCGGGCTGGTGCTTGATCTGATGGGCGCAGCCGCTGTGTTCGTAGCGGGCGCAATTCCCCTGGTGCTCGCTGCATTGCTGATCGCCACCAAGGTACGCACCAGAGCGCCCTGACGGGTCTTTCCGAGAGCGGCCACTGGCGTTTGGAGAATTCAGGGTGGCCCGCATGACGGCGCAGCGTGGGACTGGAAAGGGGGCCTTCTCAGAGCCGTGGCTTTAGGGCTAAAAGGGCCGTGAACGCGGCCCTTTGGCGCGTTTTTTGCTGATTTCTCTCGAAAACAGCCGCTAAACGCCCCATTTCTTTGAGAAAGCCCATCATGACTCGTGTCGATGCCCATGGATTGAAGATCGCCCCTGTCCTGTTCGATTTCATCGCCAAGGAGGCGACGCCGAAAACCGGGATCGCCCCGGATGCGTTCTGGGCCGGACTTGCCGCCATCATCCAGAAGCTCGGACCGAAGAACCGCGAGCTGCTCGCGGTCCGCGACGCGCTGCAGGCCAGGATCGACGACTGGCATCGCGCCAACAAGGGCAAGGCGTTCGACATCAACGCCTACACCGCGTTCCTCAAGGACATCGGCTACCTGCTGCCCGAGCCCGCGACCCACAAGGTCGAGACATCAAATGTCGACGAGGAAATCGGCAAGATCTGCGGCCCGCAGCTGGTGGTGCCGCTCACCAACGCCCGCTACGCGCTGAATGCCGCCAACGCGCGCTGGGGTTCGCTGTACGACGCGTTCTACGGCACCGATGCGATCCCGCACGATCCGAGCGAGGCTGGCCGTGGTTACAACAAGGCCCGCGGCGACAAGGTGATCGCCAAGGCGAAGGCGTTCCTCGACGCCGCCGTGCCGCTTGCGACCGGAAGCCACACCGACGTCACCTCCTACGCCGTGATCGCGGGCCAGCTCTCGGTCAAGCTGAAGAGCGGCAACTCGACCGCGCTGAAGAACGCCGCCCAGTTCGCCGGCTATCAGGGCGACGCCGCCCAGCCTTCCGTGATCCTGCTCGTCAACAACGGCATGCATGTCGAGGTCAAGATCGACCGCAACAACGTGATCGGCAAGGACGACCCGGCCGGCGTCGCCGACATGATCCTGGAATCGGCGGTCTCCACCATTCTCGACATGGAAGACTCGGTCGCCGCCGTCGACGCCGAGGACAAGGTGCTGGTCTATCGCAACACGCTCGGCCTGATGAACGGCACGCTGTCGGCCGATTTCGAGAAGGGCGGCAAGACGCTGACCCGCTCGCTCAATGCCGACCGCGTCTACAAGAAGCCCGACGGCAGCGAGCTGAAGCTGCACGGCCGCAGCCTGCTCTTGATGCGCAACGTCGGCCACCACATGTTCACCGACGCCGTGCTCGACGCCAAGGGTGAGGAAATCCCGGAAGGCATCCTGGACGCCGCGGTCGCCGGCCTGCTCGCGATCCACGACCTCAAGGGCAATTCCAAGGTCAAGAACAGCCGCACCGGCTCGGCCTATATCGTCAAGCCGAAGATGCACGGCCCCGACGAGGTGACGCTGACCTGCGACCTGTTCGCCGAGGTCGAGAAGATGCTCGGCTTGCCGGAGAACACGCTGAAGGTCGGCATCATGGACGAGGAGCGCCGCACCACGGTCAACCTCAAGGCCTGCATCCAGCGCGCCTCCAAGCGCATCATGTTCATCAACACCGGCTTCCTCGACCGCACCGGCGACGAGATCCACACCTCGATGGAAGCGGGTCCGATGATCCGCAAGAACGACATGAAGGCGCAGCCGTGGATCAAGGCCTATGAGGATTGGAATGTCGACAACGGCCTGATCGACGGCCTGCCCGGCCATGCCCAGATCGGCAAGGGCATGTGGGCCGCACCCGACAAGATGGCCGACATGCTGGCGCAAAAGATCGGCCATCCGCAGGCCGGTGCCACCACCGCCTGGGTGCCGTCGCCGACCGCGGCCACGCTGCATGCGCTGCACTATCACCAGGTCAATGTGATCGCCCGGCAGCAGGAGCTCGCCAAGGGCGGCCCGCGCGCAAAGCTTTCCGACATCCTCACCATTCCGGTGTCGCAGTCGAACTGGGCGCCCGACGACGTGAAGCAGGAGATCGACAACAACTGCCAGGGCATCCTCGGCTACGTCGTGCGCTGGATCGACCAGGGCGTCGGCTGCTCCAAGGTACCCGACATCCACGATGTCGGCCTGATGGAGGACCGCGCCACGCTCCGCATCTCGAGCCAGCACCTCGCGAACTGGCTGCACCAGGGCGTCATCACCCGGGACCAAGTGATGGAATCGCTGAAGCGCATGGCCGTCGTCGTCGACAAGCAGAACGCCGGCGATGCGCTCTACAAGCCGATGGCGCCTTCATTTGACGGCGTTGCCTTCAAGGCGGCCTGCGACCTCGTGTTCGAAGGCCGCACCCAGCCGAACGGCTACACCGAATACATCCTCACCGCGCGCCGCCGCGAGGCCAAGGCCGCCGGCTGATCCGCGAGGTCGCGACGACAAGCAAAAGCCCCGGCGACGAGCCGGGGCTTTTTTGTTGGAGCCCGCGAGCCCGCCGTCGCAGGGGCGTACCACCAAAATATCGAAAACAACCCCATGCAAAGGTGCCGGCGGCTGCCAAGCGGACGCGGCAACTTGACATCCGCGGTATTATTCTACTATTTCGAAATTGTGCAGCCTTGTAGCTATCCTTCAAGACGGCCAGCCGTTGGCGGGCTCCTCGGATGACGGGGTGATTGCTCAGCTTGCTCGGCGTCATCACCCGCGCATGCGGGTGATCCAGTATTCCAGAGGCCGCAGTGCTTGAGCCGAGAGGCCGCGGCGTACTGGGTCGCCCGGTCCATGTGCGCAATTGCGCACAGGCCGGGCGATGACAACGGTGTATCGGTGTATCTACGTCATTGCGAGGAGCGAAGCGACGAAGCAATCCATTGCTCCGCTCGCGCGGTGAGATGGATCGCTTCGCGCAGCCTGTCAGCGGGCGCGCGTTAGCGCGACCCGATGGCTCGCAATGACGAAGCTAAAACACCGCCAGATACTTCAGCAGCGAGACGATGCCGATGATGATGACCACGGCGCGCGCGATCTGCTTGGCGCGGCCGTCGAGCGGCAGCATGTTGATGAGGTAAAGAACGAGAATAACGACAAGGAAGGTGACGAGTACGCCGACGAGCATGCGGGGCCCCCTGATGGCATCGGTGAATGTGCTGTTCGCCCGTTGCTAACGTGCAGGAGGCAGGCCGGTTCCGCGCCAGGAACCGTAAGCGGCCGCCCACGCGTGATCGACGCTACTCGCGCGCCAGCACCGCCGGCCGGCCATATTTGGCGCGGATGCGATCCGGCGCCGGCGTGAAGTTGAGTTGCGCGCCGCGCCGGTCCGGACGGCTCACCGACATCAGCCCGTCCTTGCCGGCGACGATGTCGCCCTTGCGCAAGGTTGGGTCGTCTTCAATCTTGATCGCCGCCAAGCCGACCGAGTCCTTGCCGTTGCAGGTGCAGCCCGAGACCAGCTCGTCGCGATAGCGGAACGCGTTCGGCAGCTCGGAATAGGGCTTGCCGTCTTCCGTCGCGGCGTTGTCGATATTGCCGCCATAGACCACTTCGGTCGCGCTCGCCGGGCAGAAGCTGTTGCAGCTTTCCGCCTTGCTCTGGTTGCCGGTCGCCGCAAGCGGGAAATAGCGGCCGTCGCAGGTGCGCACGCAATAGGCCTGGCCGACGTCATAGCGCGGACGGCGCTCGATCCGCGGCGCCATCGGCGCCGGGCCGTCGTCGAACGGCATCCGGATCACCGGCGGGCGGCCATGCATGAAGCCGCCGAACAGTTGCGAGAAGAAATCCTGAGCTTGCGCTGCAGGCGCAAGGGACAGGCCGAGCAATGCCGCCGTCCCGAACGCCCAGCGCCTTACGTGCCGTTTCACCATCACCGACCTCGGTACGATCCCTGGAGCGCCGTGCCGATTGAATCGGAACGCGGCTCTAGAGTCTTGTTCTGACGCGTTTTCTTCACGCGAACCGGTCCGCTTCACTCGAAAACGCTCTAGTACAACGAGGAAGCCGTCGGGATGTTCATCGCCTGACGCCCGGAAGGCAGCGTCATCGCCGCGGGGCGCGGCCGCGCCGCGGCCGGGCGTACCGAGATCTGCGTCGTGGTCGTCGGGCCGATCTCGCGCGCAGCGAGGTGCGGCGCGTTCTTCGGCAGCACCACGACCCTGGTGCCGACATCGACCCGGCTGAACAGGTCGGAAACGTCTTCATTGGTCAGGCGGATGCAGCCGGACGAGACGAACTTGCCGATCGTCGAGGGATCGTTGGTGCCGTGGATGCGATATTCGCTGGACCCGAGATACATCGCGCGCGCACCGAGCGGGTTGCCCGGGCCGCCGGCCATGAAGCGCGGCAGATAGGGTTGGCGCTTGATCATCTCGGCCGGCGGATGCCAGTCCGGCCATTCGGCCTTGCGGCTGATCGTCTGTGTGCCGGCCCAGGTGAAGCCTTCGCGGCCGACGCCGACGCCGTAGCGGATCGCCCGGCCGCCGCCGAGCACGTAGTAGAGTGCGGTGTTGCCGGTATCGATGATGATGGTGCCGGGCGCCTCAGTCGTGTTGAGGGCGACGGTGGTCCGGCGCAGCCGCTCCGGCAGCGCGCCGTCCTCGCCGGCCCCACTCGAAGGGTCGTTCATCGCCTCGTCGGCGGGAAATGCACCCGGCTGTGTCGATGCGTAGCCGAGCGCGGAAGAGCGGACCTGGGCGCTGGCCGACGTGCTGACGACAAGCGGCGTCACCAACAAGACGCTGCCGATGGCAAGAGTGCGGGCAAGAGTGCGCGCGGCGCGCGACGCAAGCCGGCGGCTGAAAACAGACTGCTGTGTCATGTGCTGCCCCTGGACGGGATGCGCATCGTGGTGATGCGATGCCGGGCCAACGCGCATGGCCGCGAGTCAGTTCCGCCGCGAATCGTCGCGAGGCCGCGATTGTCAACCCGTCACGCTTCACGAAGCCGCGATGGAACCTTCCAAGGAGCGGCCCGTTGTCATCGCGCAATTCGGCGCGCGGGGCGACCACGCGACGGGTTTGTTCGTCCTCACGCGGGAGGAGTTCGGTGCGCGCCTTTGCGAGTGAAGACCTGCTTGGCAATGCGCCCGAAGGCACGCCCGTCCCCGACAGCAAGATCGAACTGCCGCCGGTTGTCAGCCGCGCCGAGGCCGTCGCCTTCGCATTGATCGCCCTGCTGGTCATTGTCGTTGTGGCGGTGCTCTATTTCGCACGCGCCTTCTTCCTGCCGATCACCATGGCTTTCATCGTCGGCACCATGTTGTCGCCGGCGGCGAGCATGCTCGAACGCTATCGGATCCCGCGCGCGCTCGGCGCGGTCGCCATCGTGATCGCGGTCGGCGCCGCCGTCAGCTTCATGGTCGGGCTGATCGCCTCGCCGGTGATGGAGTGGAGCTCGCGGCTGCCCGAGCTCGGCGCGATCCTGAGGGAGAAGCTGCATGTGTTCGACCGGCCGCTCGCGCTGTGGCAGGAATTGCAGACCATGGTCGGCGGCTCCGATACGCTGGCCACGCTCCAGCTGCCGAAATTCGAGTGGGTGCAGCCGACGCTGGAATTCCTGTCGCCGACCTTCGCCGAATTCCTGCTGTTCATCGCGACCCTGATCCTGTTCATCGCAAGCTGGAAGGATCTGCGCCGCGCACTGGTGATGGCCTTCAGCGAACGCACGGCGCGGCTGCGTACGCTGCGCATCCTCAACGAGGTCGAGACCCATCTCGGCAATTATCTGTTGATGGTGACCATGATCAATGTCGGCGTCGGCATCGTCACCGGCGCGATCTGCGCGGCAACGGGCATGCCAAATCCGGCCGGGCTCGGTGCGCTCGCCGCGACGCTGAACTTCGTTCCGATCATCGGGCCGGTCGCGATGTTCGTCGTGCTGGTCGCGGTCGGCATCATCTCCGCTCCGACCATCGGCGCCGGCCTGATCGCGCCGGCATGCTTCGCCGTCGTGACCTTCCTGGAAGGACATTTCGTGACGCCGACGATCGTCGGCCGCAGGCTGTCGCTGAACGCACTCGCGGTCTTTCTGGCGCTGGCGTTCTGGACCTGGCTGTGGGGTCCGATGGGCGCCTTCCTGTCGTCGCCGCTCTTGATCGTGGCGCTGATCGTCAAGGAGCATTTGATGCCGGTCAATTCGCCGCAGCTGCCGGAAGATTAACAAGGCGTTATCGAGCGAAGCCGACACCGGTTGAGAGCCCGGTTTCACGGCTGGAACCATGCACCGCGCGGCGCGTTTTTGTGGCAGCACGCAAGTTCTCCGGGAGCTTTTCGATGTCGAGCACGGACAGCGCATTTGGGATCAAGAACATGACGGACAAAGCGACCTACGAACGCCTTGAAAAGGATGTCACCGCCGTGAAAAACGATATCGCCGCCCTCACCGAACAGATCACCGACGCGCTGAACTCGTTTGCCAACAACGCGGGCAAGCAGGCCCGCCGCCGCTACAAGGATGCGCGCGCCAGTGCGGAAGATACGCTCGACGACATGTCGGAGCGCGGCAGCGCGATGATGGGCGCGGCGCAGGATGCCGCATCCTCGATCGAGGAATCGCTGGAAGATATGATCACGCAGCGGCCGCTGGCGACGGTCGGCCTTGCGCTCGGTCTCGGCTTCCTGATCGGCGTCACCTGGCGCCGCTAGGCAAATTGCGGTCTCCGGGGGATGAGGCCCATGGTGGCGATCATGCGAAAACCACCGTTCTGGATGCGATGGCGGCGCTGGCGCGCCGCCGCCGCGTTTGTCGATGCGCTCTTCAAGGCAAGAATCAAGGCAGGGCTGGTCGATGCTTCAGCGGCTGATCAATGACGTCAAGGATGCCACCGGCAACGCGCTGCGGCTGACGTCGCTGGCCGCGGCCGCCGCGATCGCGCTGTTCATCACCATCGCCTTTCTGTGCGCGGCCGCTTTCGTCTACGTGCTGCAGCATTACGGGCCGGTGGAAGCGTGCCTCGCCGGCGCCGCGCTGTTTCTTGTCGTCACGTTGATCGCCGCCAGCGTCTACATCGTGCGCAAGCGCGAGATGCGCCGCCGCGCCGAGAAGGCGGCAAAGGCCGCCGCGGCCAACGTGCTTACCGATCCTGTTGTGGTGGCCACCGGCCTGCAGATCGTCCGGGCCATCGGTGTGAAGCGGCTGATCCCGATCCTGGCCGTCGGCGGCCTCGCGCTCGGCCTGATGGTCGGCCGCAGCGCCGCCAGCGTCAGCGAGCCGGAGGAGGAGGAATAGCCTGCGTTGCCCGGCATGGTGCAAACCGCAACCAACGATGTCATCGCCCGGCTTGCCGCCTTCGCTAAAGCTTCGGCGCGCCAATGATCGTGGCCTCGTCGAAGCCTTGGCGTAGACGGGACCGGGCGATCCAGTATTCCAGAGACGATTGTGATTGAGCCGATGGGCCGCGGCGTACTGGATCGCCCGGTCAAGCCGCGCGATGACAGCGTGCAAGGGGCTTCAGGTCACGCAACGGCCGGGCTGCAGCAGCTTGGCCACTTCGGTCAGCACGCTGACCACGGGCTCGCAGGCTACCTTGCGGGTGTCGCCGGGCCGGGCACGAGCCGGCGCTGCTGCGGGGCGATGGCGTGCCTCTTCCCTGGCCACGGGGACGCGGACCAGCACCGACGTATCGGGAAGCCGCTCGACCTTCAGCGCAACAGTCCGGCTCGGCAGGCCGGTGACTTGAGCCGTGGCACGGTCGGTCTTGGCGGCGCGATTGACGGCGCTCTCCGGCGCCAGCGCGGTGGTGACCTGCTGGCCGCCGATGAGATCGTGGCCAGATGCCAGCTGGACGGCGCCAAGCGTCAGCCCAGCCGCCAGCGCAGCGAAAATTCCCATCTGAATCTTTGACATGGTGATGTCCCTCGCCCCATGGAAATTCGCTCGACGATCCCTTGGCGATCCCGGACACAACGCGAACGAAACCCGCGGGGTTCTCGCGTCCGGCCATCACTTAACCGTGTACGAAAATATTTTCACTTGCCCGGAACGACTCAGGGGGTCTGCGAGTCTTTGGAAGAGCCGGTTATTCCCCCTGCCCCATTGACCGGCGACGTAGGGCGCGACCGTGGTGATGCCGGTCGCGCCCTGCTCTTTTTCCGGGATGCCGCGAACATATGTCAGCCGGCCTGTCGCTCACCGGTCGCAATCGAAAACCTGAAACCAAAGGGCCGGTCCTGACCGTCCGCGTCAGGCATTGTCGTTCGATGGCATGTCCTGGGATCGAACAACCGTCACTTCACGGCATGACGGGCAACGGCCGACGTGAAACTTGATTCCGGTTGTCTGGTCGTCGACGAGCATCAATTCGCTCAAGGGCTCACCGCATTTGCAGGTGATCGTTTTCTGATCGGCAAAATACATCTGACGTCCTCCATAAACCTGGAGATTTCTCGTCTTCGGGGCGAGCTCGTTTGCGCCGTGCTCGCCCCTCGCTTCCGCTCCTTCTCGTTCGGTCAGATCCGGGCCATCCGGATGATTGGTGTGGCTCCTGGCGCTTATTTCGAAGCGGATTGCGCCTTCCGTGACTCCGCGGCTTCGCGCGCCTGCCGCTCAGCCTTGAGGCGCTGGAAGTTGTCGTAGAACGCCTTCTCGTTGGCGCGATGCTCCTTCATCGCCTGCGATGCGTCTTGCTGACGCTGCGCATCACGGTCCTTGCGCTGCTGGGGAGTAAGATTCATACGACCTCCGACTAAGTTCTTGAATCAACGCTGGATTCAACGCACGAGGCCGGAAAAGGTTGCACCTTGGGAAGGAACCGGGTCTATTTGCGCAGGCTCGCCCAGACGCCGCCGAGGATCAAAAGACCGCCGACCAGATGGATCAGCTTCGGCGGCTCGCCGAGGATGATCCAGGACAGCAGCGCGCTCGCGATCGGTGCGACGTAGAGCACCAGCGAGCTCCGCACCGAGCCGAATCTCGCGCCGAGCCAGGCGAAGCCCGCATAGGCGATCAGGCCGGGCACGAGGCCGGCGAAGACATAGGCCTCGAACGCCCGGGTGTTGAACACCTCCGCCGGCGTGGCCCACATCTCATGCAGCGCCGGCGGCAGCGAGCACAGCGCGCCGGCCGCCGAGAACAGGCTGACCCGCGCCAGCAGCGAGGCGCGCGGCGCGACGCGCGACTGCAGCAGCGTATAGCCGGACCAGCCGAGCATCGCGCACACCACCAGGAGATCGCCCCAGGCCGCGCTCGATTGCGTCAGCGTTTCCAGATGACCGCCCGAGACGATCAGGAGCGCGCCGCCGAGCGCCAGTGCCGTGCCGAGCCATTGCAGCGGACCGATATGCTCGATGCCGAGCGCCGCCGAGATCAGCAGCACCATGATCGGCGACAGCGCGAAGATCAGCGCGATGTGGATCGCCGTGGTCGTGATGCCGGCGATGTAGACCGGGCCGCCGCACAGGAACATGCCGAGGAAGCCGGCGGCGAGGATCGGCCAGAGGTTCTGCGCCAGCGGGATCTTGCCGTCGCGGATCGCTGCGATCGCAAACGGCGCGAGGCCGATGGCGATGATGCTCCAGCGGAAGAAGGCCAGCGAAAACGGCGGCACCGAGCCGGCAAGCCCGCGCGCCAGAACTTGATTGGAGGCCTGCCCGACCGCGACCAGGATGAATCCGGTGAGCGCGACCGCGTCCTCCCAGCCTTTGGCGGGGCGGCTGACCTGCGCTTTCGGCGGCTCCGCATCCATGACACCGCCCCCTCCGCCGGCGCGCGATCGGCTCACACGTCCGCTACTGCTCGGCCGCCTCGCGCTCCATGTCGCGGCCGGCGAGATCCTCGCCCTGCATGTTGGCGTATTCGCGCGCCATCTCGCGCATCAGGAATTTGGCGGGGACGTCGTGATAGCTGCCGTGGTCGTTGACATACTGCATGTAGGCGCGCCCTTCGCCGTCGAAGGGATGCAGCAGCGCGTCGGCGTGGCCGTCGAAATCGAGCGGCCTGACGCCGAGCTTGGCGCACAGCGTGTCGTTGAAGGTCGGGGTCGCCTTGCGCCAGGCGCCGTCGACGAACACTTCGGTGAAGCCGTGCCAGGTGAACAGGTCCGAGCCCATGCTCTGGCGCAGCTTCTCGGTGGTGAGATGGTTGCGCACATCGGCGAAGCCGACACGCGCCGGGATGCCGTGGACCCGGCAGGCCGCGGCATAGAGCGCCGCCTTGCCGACGCAGTAGCCGTTGCCGGCGGCGAGCACACTGGAGGCCCGGTAGCTCTCGGGCGAGCGCATGCTGACATAGGGGTTGTAGCGGATGCCGTCCCGCACTGCGGTGTAGAGCCGACGCGCCTTGTCGCGCGCGCTGGCGTCAGACGGAACGGCGGCGCGGGCGAACGCCTCGACGGCGGGATGGTCGCTGTCGACATATTCGCCAGGGTCGGTGTAGAGGCGGCTGATCGTATCGGGGAGATGCTCGGTCATGGCGTAAGCTTAGCAAGCCATCTGCGCAGTTCAATGCAGCAGGTGCGGCGCTCACGCAGCCCTGCCCCGCCGAAGCCCCGCTCCGAATAAATCGAAACGGGGCTCCGGATTTTGGTTTTGACGCGTCTTCTTCACGCGAACCGGCGCCCACTTCGCTCGAAAATGCTCTAGTTCTCGAAGTGTTCGTCCAACCGCGGTGACGGGTAGCTGCGCCGCTTCGCCTTGAAATATTGGCGTGCGAAATGGATGCCGATCCCGATCAGGAACGGCGGCGCGAGCGCGGCGGCGATCATCAGCGCGGTGATCGACTTCGGCGTCACGATGTCCAGCACCATCGACGCCAGCAGCCACAGCGTGGCAGCAATCACCGCGACGTCGACGTGCTTCATTCCCCGGTCTTTCCCTTGGTCCCTGGCTACCATCCGGGTTCCATCCTACCGGCTGGCCCCGGACGCGCCAAGGATTCCGGGCTGCAGACGGCACCTCCGGCCCTTCACTTTTTTGGAACGGCGCTTGTTTGGAACGGCGCCTGCGCGGGCCACGTTGGTCCAGATCAAACCTTGCAGATCAGACCTTGATCAACCGAGCTCGGAGGCCGCGATGGGCAACTCCAGTGACATCCACAGCGGCGTCGACCGTCCCGCCAGCCGGAACGGCGTGAACGATCCCGTCGGCGGGGTCGATGTGAAGCGAACCTTCGACGACAACCAGACGCCGCACGAACGCGCGCAATGGGCCGCCGATGTGCGTGCCGACCCCTCGCCGAAGCGCGGCGAGCCGTTCCTGCCCGAGGCGCTCCGGCGGCGCCCGACGTCGCCGATCAATCCGCGCACCGGCCGCCATCCGACCGATTAGCGTCTGGCGAGACGACCCGTCATCCCCGCGCAAAGGCTTCGCCTTTGCGCGGGGATGACGGAAAGGGGAGCGCGGCGTTGACCATTACGCAGCAAACGCCCGCACCAGCAGCAGGCCGCCGAACAGCGCGAGAATCGAGAGCGCGACGGAGGCTGCGATATAGGCGCCGGCCGACCATAGCTCGCCGCGCTGCATCAGCACGATCGCATCGAGCGAGAAGGTCGAGAACGTGGTGAAGCCGCCGCAAATGCCGACGGTGAGGAACACCCGCGTCACCTGGCTGGCATTCCAGCTCAGCGCGAACGCCTCCGCAAAGACGCCGATCAGGAACGAACCCACGATATTGATCACCAGCGTGCCCCAGGGAAATTCCGTGCCGACCAGGCGCCCCGCGCCGATCGCCATCAGATAGCGCGCGACCGATCCCAGCGAACCGCCGATCGCGACCGCCGCCAACAACTGAACGTTCAATGCTCCACCTTTCCGGCTCGCCATTCGACGAAGCCCGCCAGCAACCCAAGCACGAAGGTCGCGGCGACCAGCTCGCCCGGCGCGTCGACCAGCAGGGCGACGACACCGACGAGCCAGATCGACCCGACCAGCGACAATGCGATTGAGAGTGAACCTGGAAGACCCGTCATGCGCTGTCCCTTCTCATTCGCGGGACACGGCGGGTCGGCGGTGGCGCATGCTCCTACCGACGCTGTCGCGCCCGGTAGGAGTCATCAGCCTCGCGGCGGTTATCGGGGGACTCCATCCCCATCGACGTGGTGATGGTAGGCGAGCGGAGCGGCAGGAGCAAGTGGCGGCTCCACCGTGTCGCTTCTCGGCTTAGCCGGTCGTCGACAGCATCGCGTTCAGTTCGACGGCTGTCTGGAGCTGCTCGATGCGCGCGACAATCTGCTCGCGCTCAGCTCCGCGCGGCAACTGAGCGAGCCGGCTTTCAAGTCGCACGCGATGTTCCTCGAGGCGCTGCTCGAATGTGTGGGGTTCAGATCGCTTCCGCTTTTGAATCGTCCTCTGCATTATCGACCTTTGGCGGTTGAAGACCGGGGCTGTTGGCCCAGCGGTCCAGTTGCTCGATGACTTGCGCGTGGCTCGGGCGCCGCGGCTTCGGGGCCTCCGGCTCCTCGGACAGCTTGCGGGGAAGCTTGACTTGGTTGGCCATGGCATCTCTCCACCGACATAACGAGATGGGCCGCCGGATCGTTCCTTTGTTTTTTACCTAAGCTATTGATTTAACTTCATAATTATACTCAATCGGCGTCTTTGTCTCAATCGGTGGAACCCAACGCGAGTTTGACGGTTTAGCAAATTACTCAACAAGCTAAGTCTGGGTGTTTTGCGATGAATGAGCTTCGCGCTGAACGGCTTCAGGTCATGCTGTCGCCAGAGGAGTTGGCAGCCCTCGACGATTTCCGGTTCAAGCACCGCATGCCGACCCGCGCTGCGGCGGTCCGCGAGCTGCTCAAGCTCGGTCTGGCCGGCGTTGGCACCGATGGGGCGGCAGGGGTGAAATCGAGCGATTACGGGGTGTTTGACCGGGGGCCCGATGGGCACACCCAGAGCGATGCGCCGCAAGAGGATTGACGGCGCGTTGGCGCAGACGTGGCGGTTCAGCCCGCGGCGAACAGGTCCACAATCGCCTTCAGGATGCACACCACGAGGGCCGACGTGAACATCGCCGTGCCGAGATCTGCGAGATAAAGCAGTTGTGCCCTCTGCTCCGCATCAAGCCGCGCGATCGCTTTGCGCATGGCCAAGCTCCCTTTTCGGGAGAACGCGATGCGCCGATGTCCGTTCCCTGCTTTGCGTCGGGCCCGCTGCAGCGCCAGCGTCACGCCGCCGAGCGTCAGCGCCATGGCGCCGATCTCGCGTAGCCCCAGCGGCTCACCAAGAATGATCGCGGCCGACACCACGCCGATGACCGGCACCAGCAGCATGCCCGTTGACGCCGATGTCGGCGGGCCAGCGCCAGCGTGGCCAGGATCACCGCCGCGCAGGTGCCGGCAAGTCCGCGGGCGAACAGGGGCGGCCATTGCTGCAGCAACAGCTTCATCAGCGGCCAGTTCAGGGTCCAGCCGAGGGCCGTCACCACCAGGCAGAGAAAGCCCACCGTTCTATCGCGCTGCGTCGTATCCATGGGCGGCGCTTAGCAGGCGAAGGCGCGGGATTCCACATCGCTTCGCGGATGAAGGGCGCATCGCGTATGCAGGGACGCGTGGCACGCGCGAGTAACCGGGCGTCGACCTTCGGACACCCTTCCGTCAGGCGAAGGTGCCGATCGTGACCCGCGGCCAGCCGTCGCTTTTCCGCGCGGCGGCAAGCCTCGCCGTCCAGGCATCGATCAGGCTTGCGATGAGCAGGCGGCCGGTGCCGCGCATGTCGGGCAGTTTCATGGTCGGGGTGCCGAGCGTCAGCGCGACCACTCCGTGGGTTGCCGCCAGCAGCGCGGTCGCGAGCCGCTGCGGCAGGCCGGGCGCCGGCTCGGCGCCATGTGCCGCCAGAAACTCCCGCACCGAGACCACGAACAAGTCGTAGCTGCGGCGCGCGATCTCGGTCTCGCCGAAATAGACGCCATCGGGAAAACGGCGGTCCTCGATCGTACCGGACATCGAGAACAGCGAGCGGAAGTGATCGGGATTGTCGGCCCAGTAATCGAGATAGGTTTCCATCACGCGCCGCAGCCGCAGATCGCTGTCGGCCGTCTCCGCGCGGACCCGCTCGAGGCGTTCGGCGACCGCCTCGAGATTCTGCTGCTTCACCGCGAGCAGCAGCAGCAGCTTGGTCGGGTAATATTTGAGGACGGTGCCCTTCGAGTAGCCGATCGCGTCGGCGATCTTCTGGATCGATACGGTCTCCAGCGTGCCGGCGGCGAACTCCTTGCGCGCGGTCTCGAGGATCAGCGCCTTCAGCGCCTCCTTGTCGGCCTCCTGGCGCGCCCTGCGCTGAAAGCGCCGTGCGCCTTTGGCTCGCTCCACGATCGACATCCCCATCCGCCTCGCGCCTCCATGCCGCGCCCCCGCCCCAATGGCAACCCCGCCCTTGCAATATGCAAGTTAATTGACTATGGTCAATTATCTAAGGAGACGGGAGGATCCGATGAGCATCCATGTGAGTCCCCTTGCGAGCTCCCTTGCAGGCGAAATTGTCCGCAGCGATTTCGATCCGTTCAGCCCGGCGACGCGGGCCGATCCCTACGGCACCTATGCGGAGCTGCGTGCCGCGGCGCCGGTCATCCGCCTGACCAGATATGACATCTGGGCGGTGCCGCGCTTTGCCGAGGTCAAGACGATCTTCGGAGACCATGTCAATTTCAGCAACGCCGGCGGCGCGGGGCTCGCGAACCACTTCAAGGAAAAGCCGTGGCGGCCGCCGAGCATCGTGCTGGAAGCCGATCCGCCGCTGCACACCCGAACCCGTGCGGTGCTGGCGCGGATCCTCTCGCCCGGCGCGATGCGGCGGCTTGCCGATGACTTCAAGGCGATGGCGACGCGGCTGGTCGACGGGCTGGTCGAGCGCGGATCGTTTGACGCCATCAAGGACATCGCCGAGGTGTTTCCGGTCAGCGTGTTTCCCGACGCGCTCGGCATCGACCAGGAGGGCCGCGAGAACTTCCTGACCTATGGCGCGATGGTGTTTGCCGGCTTCGGGCCTGAGAACGATTATTTTCGCGATTTGATGAAAGAGGCGCCGCGCGTGCTGCCCTGGGTCGCGGCGCGCTGCCAGCGCGAGGCGCTGCGCCCGGGCAGTTTTGGCGCGCAGGTCTATGAGGCGGCCGACGCCGGGGAGATCAGCGCGGAGGAAGCGCCATTGCTGGTGCGTTCGCTGCTCTCGGCCGGGCTCGACACCACGATCAGCGCGATCGGCATGGCGCTGTACACGCTTGCGCGCCATCCCGAGCAATGGTCGCTGCTTGCAGCCGATCCGTCGTTGTCGCGCGCGGCATTCGACGAGACCCTGCGCTTCGATTCACCGGCGCCGTTCGTGTTCCGCACCACGCCGCATGACACCGAGATCGCAGGCGTCAGGATCGGCAAGCATGAGAAGGTGCTGCTGCTGCTCGCCTCCGCCAACCGCGACGAGACGCGCTGGGAGCATGCCGACCAATTCGACGTCAGACGGCGGCTCTCCGGACACATGGGCTTCGGCGTCGGCATCCACGGCTGTGTCGGGCAGATGGTGGCGCGGCTGGAAGCCGAGGCCGTGATCACCGCGCTTGCCAGCCGCGTCAAGCAGCTCGAAATTGCAGGCCCCACCGCCTTCCGCGACAGCTCGGGCCTGCGGGCGCTCAGCACAATGCCGGTCCGCGTGACGCCGAAGTAACGTCGCTAGCGAAGGCCTGCTCAAAAAAAGGCCGGCGTACCTTCGGCACGCCGGTCTGGATTTTGCCGCTTGCGTAAATTCAGCTCATGCCGATGCCGCGCGCGGCGTGCGGTTGCGCGAGTTGCGCTGGAAGAACAGCGCCTGGCTCGCCACCGCCGACACCATCGCCGGCTGGAACGGCTTTGAGATCAGGAACGCCGGCTCCGGCCGCTCGCCGGTCAGGAAGCGCTCGGGATAGGCGGTGATGAACACCACCGGCACCTCGAAGGTCCGCAGCAACTCGTTGACGGCATCGAGGCCCGACGAGCCGTCGGCGAGCTGGATGTCGGCGAGGATCAGGCCGGGCTTCTTGTTCTTGGCGAGCGCCACCGCGTCGGAATGCGTGCGCGCAACGCCGATGACGTTGTGGCCGAGATTCTTCACCAGGCTCTCGAGGTCCATGGCGATGAAGGTCTCGTCCTCGATGATCAGGACGTCGGTGGCGATCTCGGCCGCCATCTCGCGGCCGGCGGCATCGGTCAGCTTGCGCGTCTCGGCGATATCGGTGCCGAGAATGTAGCCGACCTCCTCCTCCGAAAAGCCCTCCAGCGACAGCAGCAGGAAGGCCTGGCGCGGCAGCGGCGTGATGTTGGACAGCCGCCGCTCCGGCGGCAGCGACAGCGTCGCCACGTCGGCATTGTCGTTGTTGTTCACCGACACCGAATTCCAGATCTGGGTGAACAGCCGAAACAGGCCGGCGCGCGGCCCGTGGGTCTGGTCCAGCAACGATCCATCCTGCAACAGGGCCTCGAGCATGGCCCCGACATAGGCGTCCCCCGACGCCTGATTTCCGGTCAGTGCGCGAGCGTAACGGCGCAACAGCGGAAGGTGTTCGGCAACGATCTGCGATCGGGACATTCCCACTCCATCCTTGTTCGTGAGGCCTGGCGGCCTGAAACCCGTTCTCTGGGGGGCGACAGAATCCAATTCTGGAACGACCCCGGTTCCCCTGCATGCCCGACTACGCGCGAAAGCCGAAAAAGTTCCGTGAAATAGTTCCAGCATTCCGGAACTTTCTGCGCAACTTTGCATTAGCTCCAGATCGACGAGGCAACGCGGCCAGCCTCTTTTTTCGAGGAAACAACTTGGAAATCAGAGACTTAACTCCCGGGGAAGCGTGGATCACATCATGAAGGAAGTAAAGAAGCAGGGCGGTCTCAACGCCGAGATTCAATCGAGAATCGGCCACCAGCTTCGCGCCATGTACGATGACGTGGTGCGACAGGGCGTACCCGACCGCTTTGCGGAGCTGATCCGCAAACTCGACGGGCCGGAGGCAGCGGCGGCGGCCGTCGCCGGGGGCGATACCGACAAGAACAATGGAGGGGACTAATGCCTCTCACGAATGAACTTCGCGACGATATCCTTGCGTCGGTCCCGAGCCTGCGCGCGTTCGCGATCTCGCTGTCCGGTAATGGTGACCGCGCCGACGATCTGGTGCAGGAGACCCTGCTGCGCGCGATCGCCAATATCGACTCGTTTCAGCCCGGCTCGAACCTCCCCGCGTGGCTGTTCACCATCCTGCGCAACCTGTTTCGCTCCGACTACCGGAAGCGGCGGCGCGAGGTGGAGGATGCCGAGGGCAATTATGCCAAGACGCTGAAGAGCCAGCCTTCGCAGGCGGCGCATCTGGAGTTCGAGGAATTCCGCGCCGCGCTCGAAAAGCTGCCGCAGGACCAGCGCGAGGCGCTGATTTTGGTCGGCGCGTCCGGCTTCTCCTACGAGGATGCCGCGGCGATCTGCGGCTGCGCGGTCGGCACCATCAAGAGCCGCGTCAACCGCGCGCGATCGAAGCTCTCCGCGCTGCTCTATGTCGACAGCGCCGAGGATTTCGGTCCCGACAACACCGTGCGCGCCGTGATCGGCGGCAATGGCGGCTGAGCGCGACCACGACGATAAACAGGAAAGGCGGCCCGCGGGCCGCCTTTTTTATGTTGGCCTGCAAGGGCCGGTGACGCTCAGCGCGCCGTCAGCTGGCCAGCGCCGTCTTGACGGAGGCCGGCTTGAAGCCGTTTCTCAATTCGAGGATCTTGGCTGCGATTTCGGTCACCGGGACCGGATGACTGAGCAGGAAGCCCTGCGCCTCGTTGCAGCCTTCGGCCCGCATATGATCCAGCTGCTCGACGGTCTCGATGCCCTCCGCGATCGTGGTCATGCCGAGGCTTCTGCCGAGGCTGATGACGGCGCGAACGATCGACTTCGATCCATGCGTCGCGGTCGCGTCGCGCACGAAGGATTTGTCGATCTTGAGCTTGTCGAACGGAAAGCTGCGCAGATAGCTCAGCGACGAATAGCCGGTGCCGAAATCGTCCAGCGCGATGCGCAGCCCCTGCGCCTTCAGCTTGTGCAGCGTTGCAAGCGTCTCGTTGCTGTTCGCGAGGAACACGGACTCGGTGATTTCGAGCTCCAGCCGGCGCGGCGACAATTTTGACGCCGCGAGCGCGTTGACAACGACGTCGATGAAGTCAGCATCGCGAAACTGGACCGCGGAGACGTTGACCGCGAGTTTCATCTCGCCAGGCCAGGTCGTCGCCTGTTCGCAGGCGCGATTGAGCACCCATTCTCCCAGCGGGCCGATCAGGCCGATCTCTTCCGCGATCGGGATGAACTGGTCCGGCGACACCATCCCGCGCTTGGGGTGATGCCATCGCAGCAGCGCCTCGAAGCCGCAGATGCGGTCGAGATGGAGATCGTAGAGCGGCTGGTAGTACAATGAGAATTCGTCCTTGGCCATCGCCTCGCGAAGGTCGAGCTCGAGCGCCCGGCGTCGCTGCAGGCTGGCGTCCATCGCAGGCTCGAAGAAACGCCAGGTGCCGCGGCCTTCCATCTTGGCGCGGTACAAAGCGACGTCGGCGTTCTTCAGCAGCTTCTCGCCGGTGGTGCCGTCGCCCGGCGACATCGAGATGCCGACGCTGCATCCGACGACGACGCGATGCCCGTTCAGCTCGTAGGGCGCACCCACGCATTCCACGACGCGGCGCGCGAGGCGTTCGGCCTCGTCTCCGCCCTGGACGCCACACTGGATGACCGCGAACTCGTCGCCGCCCAAACGCGCGACGGTGTCGACCTCACGGACGCAGGCGTTGAGCCGGTCCGCGACCGCACACAGCAGTTCGTCACCGACCGGATGCCCGAGCGTGTCGTTGACCTGCTTGAAATTATCGAGATCGAGGCAGAACACCGCGAAGCCGAGTCCGCGGCCGACCTGCGCAACCGCCAGCTCGATCCGTTCGGCCAGCAACGTCCGGTTCGGCAGCTTGGTCAGCGCATCGTGCCGGGCCATGAACGCGATCTGCGATTCCGCCCGTTGCTGTTCGGTGACGTCCTCGCAGGTGACGAGCCAGCCACCATCGGACGTCGGCCGTTGCGCGATCGCAATAATCCGTCCATCGCTGAGATGCTGCAAATAGTTGCCGTCGTGCTGGGCCATCGAACGCTCGCGCTCCGCCAGCAGGTCGGCGACGGTCCGCTCGCCATGATTGCCGGCGGCGATGCTGAGGTCGAGCACCTCCTCCATGGTCATTCCGGGAATGACAAGCTCCGGCGATATATCGAAGATCTCGCAGAACCGGCGGTTGGCGACCTGCAGCCGCGCCTCGCTGTTGTAGAGGCACAGCCCTTGCGACATGTGCGTGAGCGCCGCGTCGAGCCGCAGATTGGTTTCATGCAGCTCGGCCTTCTGCTGCTTCAGCGCGGAGATGTCGCTGTAGACGAGGACGACGCCGCCCTCCTGCGTCTCGCTGCGGCTGACACGCAGCCAGCGTCCATCCGAAAGCTGCGCCTCGCTCGCAAAGCCGTCGATGTCACCATCGGCCGGCGCCAGCCTGGCGGCATCGAGCGGATTCGACTGCAGAAGCTGCGGCGAGAGACGGATGAGTTCACTCGCGCGCGAGTTGGCCAGCGCGACCTGGCCATCCGCGTCGAGCAGCACGACGCCCTCACGCGACGTTTCAAGCGCATCGGAAAGCCGTGCTTGCGCCGAGCGGCGTTGCGATACCTCTTGATTGACCATCCGCCGGATGTTGTCGCGCATCGTTTCCATGGCGGTCAGAAGCGTGCCAAGCTCGTCGGTACCGCCCTTCGGGATGGTCGCGTCGAGGTCGCCGCCGGCGATGCTTCGCGCGGCCCGCGATGCGATCGCGACCGGTCCGATGATGCGGCGCGCCAGCAGCCAGGAAAACAGGGCCGACAGAAACAGCGCGACGGTCAGCCCGGCCACGTTGAGCTGCAGGTCCCGCTTGATCGTCGAGAGCGCCTTTTGCCGGAACAGAAAGCCGTCGCCGGCCGTATAGTTGACCAGCAGCTCGACCTGCTGGCTGACGATCTTGGAGTAGCGATCGACATCGCCGACCGTCGCACCCGGTTCGCGCGGATCGGCCGCCGCGCTTCCCTCTGTGGACGATCCGATCGCGCGTCGGTGCAGCGCCATCCAGGCGTCGGCGGCTTCCTGAACCTTTGCGGCGGCTTGCGCGGCGCGCGAGGATTGCGACCGATCGGCGGCAATCGCCAGGTCTTCCGAGAGCGTCTTCGCGAGCTTTTCAATCTGGCCATCGAGATTGGCGCGGATCTCCGGATCCGTGGTCAGCAGGCGCTGCGACGAGGCGACCCGCATCGTGGCGAAATCCGCACCGGCCGCGCGTGCATAGTTGATCGACATCAGGGATTCGTCGAACGTCTTGGCCACCAGATCGCCGGCATGGCGGATGCCGAGGATGGAGTATCCGCCGAGGGCGACCGCAACGGCGCTCATCGCAAGGCAAAAAATCAGAATCTGGCTGCGGATCGAACCCTTGGTCAGGGCAAGACGCGAAAGGCAGCCGGCCGCGAACCGAAAGGCCGCACCGCTCTTTACCTTGAGGTTGCCAAATAGGCTGTCCATGCCCGCGTTTCGCCGTAGTGCTCGATACTCAAGCTACGCAGAAACGCGCAGCACTGCGGAAAATAACTGTCTGCTCAAAATTGCCTTAGTAGTGACTGGAACTCATGCTGAAATCGTTAAGATCAGCTGGCGATAATCACCCTTACAGGTAATCCCGGAGCCACACTTGCAGCCCGGGATAGCCGATATTTGGTGTTCGAGCTTCAGCGGGGGTCTCATGCAGTCAGGCTTGTTGCGCGCCTTGCGCCAAAGCCAGTTCGGCCGCGTGCCATTTGCGGCGGCGATCGTTACTGGAGCGCTTGCGGGAGCCGCTTTGGGCGCAGCCCCTTATGTCATTTCGCAGAAGGATCGTGAATTCAAACCCGCGCAGATCTCGATCAAGCGGGGCGAGGTTTTACGATTCGTTAACGATGACGGTGAACTGCTGCATCACGCTTATTTGAGCACCGAGACGTTCAGTTTCGACTCGGGCGACCAGCAGCCGGGCAGCAAGTTCGACGTCACCTTCTCAGTGCCCGGCGACTACACGGTGCTGTGCGGCATTCATCCGAAGATGAAGCTCGCCGTCCACGTCGCCAAATAGCCGCCCCAGGCGGCGGCGATCTACAGGACCGAGGTCTTGAAGAGCGCGGCGTGGCCGAAATAGTAGACGAACAAGGTCACCGACAGCGCGGCCCCGAGCGCGACCGGGGCAAGCCACGGCGCACGACGGTCGCGCGGCAACACCTTGTTGTCGGCGACAATCGCAAGCAGGACGGCGATGATCGCCGAATGGCCGATCGTGTCGATCTTGCCGAATTCGAAGCACGCGCTGATGAACATCCCCGTCAGCACGGTAGCGGCGCAGCGCCGGATCAGCGGCGTCCAGATCAAGGCGAAGGCGAGCGTGAATTCCACCATGCCGGCGGCGCGCATGTAGAACTCGTTGTCGAAGCCCAGCGTCATCGCGGAATGCTCGATCAGCAGCGGGAAGCTCCACTCCGGATAGGCCCATTTTTCGACCGAGGCCCACATCAACGTCACCGCGGCGGCGTAGCGCATCACGTCGATCGGCCGGATTCCGAACAGATCCTTGTTCAGCCCGACGAGCGCAAGATAGGCGGCAACACCGAGAAAGATCGGGTAATCGGCGAGGTGAAAGACACCATAGTCGCGCACGCCGATCCCGAACAGGACCACCATCCCCGCCGCCGACAGCGGCAGCGTGCGTCGTGACAGCATCCCGGCAGCGATCGCAAGCTGCAGCGCGCCGACGTACGGCGACGTCGTCTTCAACTCGGGCGTCAGCAGGATGCCGCCCACGGCCCAGATCGAGATGAAGAAGAACGCGCAGACGGCGCGCATCATCAATTCGGTGCGCAGCCGCAGTCCCTCGGTGATGCGGTCCATCACCCGGATCGTGGCATCACCCAGCGAGGTGGGCTCGATCAGGCAACCCGCAAACAGCCAGAAGACCGCGACACCGAGCAGCAGCTCGAAGTCCAGGCAAAGGACATTCTCGAGTCCGCGGGGCTGACCGGCGACATCGTAAGCACAAAACCATTTGACATGTGCCTCGGCACTGCGCGCGGCGACGAAACAAAACAAAACCGCTGCAAGGCACGTGGCGAAAAAGGAGCGCACCGCCGAGACGGTATCTCGCGCCCATCCACTAAACATTGAACCAACCGCCCACACACTTAAGGACTTGTTTAACTTATATCAAATTTTACGCTTTGCGCCTGCCGGGACACCCCATGGTTGCATTGTGGTTAATCAGGGCTGGCGAGCCCCCGGCCTGTCCCTTAGTGCAGTATTTACAGCCGGTTCCCTCAAATTTTAGCTAATTCCGGCACGGGAGCTCAATTCAACTGTCGTAGTGAAATCCGGGCAAATCGGATCGGGAGGCCGGTAAAGTGTTCGGAGCGTTGAGCGTCGTAAGTATCGGGGTGGGGTCGGCCCTCGCCTACATGACAAGATCGTCCGCTGCGCGCACAGCGACACTCGAGACCTGCGCGGGCGCATTCGTGATCGTCGGGCTCGGCCTCCTGGGCGCGGCGCTGCCGCACCTGTCCTGAACGAACCTCGTCTGAACCGCGTTGGGCCGAGGTCAGCGCGGCAGTTTGGGGACTCCTGCCACCGGCGGGGCCGTTGCGGTCAGGGTTTGCAGGAAGGCGATGAGATCGTTCTTCTCGCCTGCCGTCAGGGACAGCGGCTTGATGTCGGGCGATCGGCTCGGCCGATCGATCCCGCCCTTGTTGTAGAGCTCGATGACATCTTCCAGCGTCGCCACCGATCCGTCGTGCATATAGGGCGCGCGGCGTGCGACGTCGCGCAATGTCGGCGTCTTGAACGCATATTTCAGCTTCGCCGAGGTCGGAAAGAAACGGCCGCGCCCGATGTCATGGCCCTTGGCGGTACCGATATCCTGGAAGGATCCGTCGGAAAACGACGGGCCGCTGTGGCAAGCCGAGCAACGCGCCTTGCCGTTGAAAAGCTCAAAGCCGTGCTGGGCTGGCTTGCTGATGGCGGTATCGTCGCCCTTGATCCAACGGTCGAACGGAGCCTCGCCTGCAATGATGGAGCGCTCGAAGGTCGCCAATGACGCCTCGATCCTCGGCCGCGTGATCGCGCCGTCTCCGAACGCGTGGGCGAAGGCATCGACATAGCCGGGGATCGCCGACAGTCGCGCGATCAATTCCGGCTCGGTCATGTTCAGGTTCGCCGGACTGAGGATCGGCCCGAACGCAACGGATTCCAGATCCTTGAACTTGCCGTCCCATCCCAACGGCTCGAAGAAGGCCACATCGATCAATGTCGGCGAGCGGATCGGCAGGCCCTTGGGATCCTCACCGATGGCGCGCGGAAGGCCGTCGGCCCATGAAAGGGATGGCCTGTGGCAGCTCGCGCAGGAGTGCGTCTTTGACCTCGACAGCAGCGGATCGAAGAACAGCAGCTGCCCAAGGGTGGATTTCGCCTCCGAATAGGGATTGCTGCTCGGGAACGGAACGACGTCCGGCCGCCGATAGCTGGCACGGATTGTCGCAGGGTCGCCCGGCGCCGTCGCCGGGGTCAAGGCAAGCGACAGCCCTACCGGCAAAACTGCCGCGAGCAAGGTCAGGCTGACCCAAAGCCTCATCGGGGTCCTCAGACGGTATCCTGCTCGGTATATGCCCAAGCAAGTTCAACGAAGTTTTAACAAACGGTTGCGGTCTGTTACGGATGCCGGGCATTGGTCACGATGACGCGGGGGTCTGCGCGCGCGCCTGATTTCGATCAATCCGCGCGGCGTCATGATCACACAACCTGAGGCAGCCGCTACTTCTTCACCGGGCGCAGCGGCGCGGAGAACTGTTCGGTGCGGTCGCGCTCGGTCATGTCGACGACGGTGTCCATCGGCGCGGTCAGCTCATAGACATAGGAGACGTCGGTGAAGTAGCGCTTCGCGGTACCGCCGAGCGCCTCGGGCGCGACACGGTCGAGCAGGATCAGGCCGAAGTCACTGTCGACCCGCCGCGTCGCCTGGCTGGTGTTGAACTCCTCCCAGCGGAAATGGAAGACCACGTCCGCATCCTCGCCGACGACCTCCCAATTGGCGACGATGTGCGGGTGCTTGCCGACCAGGGACAGCCCTTCGTCGGAATGCGAGGCGAGCTCGAAGAACAGCAGCGACAGCGATTGCGCGGCGCGGGCGCTGACCGTGATGTCGGGACCGTTCACCGCGATCCGGTCGGCATGCGGGATCGAGCGCGATTCGAACAGGCCCTTCAGCTTGACGCCCTGCCACTGGCTCTCGCTGAGCAGCGTGACGACGTTCGACATCGCGTGGATGCGCCCGATCAGGAGCTCGCGCGCGACGTCGATATCGGCGCCGTGCCGCAGCGTGCGGGTCACGATCGACTGGATCACCGCGAGGATGTTCTTGACGCGATGGTTGAGCTCGTCGATCACGGCGGTCAACCGGCGCTCGAAGCCGATGCGGACCTCGATCTCGCGGCTGAGGCGCAAATTGTTGTAGGCGACATAGCCGAACAGGCCGCAGACGATGCCGGTCAGCGCGAGGCCGATCGCCGCGACGATGGTCGCGGTCTGCTGCGCACGCACCGTGGCGTTGCTCTTGGCGTAATAGTCGAGCGACCAGTCACGGCCGCCGAACGTCACCGTGCGCACCATCGACGGCACCGGGCCGTCCTGGCGCACCGCGCGCGAGGTGACGATGCCCTGCTCGTTGGCGGTGAACTCGTCATTCGAGTCGCGCGGGTCCTTCAGCGCCACCGCGAACAGCGAGCTGTCGTCGTTGGTCAGCATCAGCGACGACAACTCATAGGAGAAGGTGATGAAGCCGGCCGGCTCGGATGCGCCCTCCTGGAACACCGGCGCGGCGAGCACGACCCCGACCGGGCCGTTCTGCCGCAACAACGGCACCGGGTCGGAGGCCACCGGCTTGGCGTTGGCCATCGCCCGCGCCAGCATCGGGCCCACCACCGAGTGGCGGTCGAAGGCGCGGCCCGGAATGCTCAGGGTCTCCGGATTGCGCGGCTCGACGTCCATCAGCACGTTGATCGGCTTGTCGAGCGCCTTGAGGTCGAGCGCCTGGTCGTCGAAATCCCGGATGGTCGGATTGGTGAAGCCGTTGGCTTTCAGCTCGGCCTCCGCCGCGGCGAGCTCGTCCGGCTTGAGCCGCGCGATCCAGGCGGCGACGACGAAATCGGTCTTGAAGGCGTAGATCGCCGAGCGCAGCGGCTGCAGCATGTTGGCCTTCACCATCGACGGCGCCCGGAACAGCCCCGAGGCCACCCGCGCCAGCAGCTCGCGCTCGGTCAGGCGGTCCTGCACCAGGCTGGCATGGACGTCGATCGCCCGCGCCAGCGCGATGCCGTCGATCGCGAGCTCCTGATCGTGCACCCGATAGGCGGCAAGACCGGAGAGCAGAACTCCGATCAGTGCAATCAAGGCAACGATGAAGCCCAGTCGAACCACACGCTTACTCGGCAATCAGGGGGTGGCGAAAGGGGACGGAAGGCATCTGGCTTCTGCGAGGGCGGCGACAAATCAGGACGCGATGAAAGCCCGCCGCAAAGTAATATGGAATAGTGATCATCGGTCCGCAACAGGAGCCGGTCGGCAACATTAACGACGACGCCACCCGGCGGTCTTTGGCGGCGCCAACGGTTGCTAATCGTCAAAGTTGGAAATTGTTCCGGCTATTGCGCAGCTTTTTTGCGGCGGCCGTGATCGGCCAAAGGCTCACCCCGTCATCCTCGCGCAAAGGCTTCGCCTTTGTCGCTGGAGGTGCGAGCCGAGCGAGTCTCGAAGGATGCACGGCCACCAGCGGGGCCGTTCATCCTTCGAGACGCGCTGCGCGCTCCTCAGGATGGCGGGATAAGGAATCGCACCGCCACAATGATTAACGTCAGCCCGCCTTGACCTTGCCCTGCGACCGAAGGCCGCCCTTGGTCTCGATGAAGCTGATGATGCGATCGAGGCCGTCGCTCTTCTTCAGGTTGGTCATCACGAAGGGCCGCTCGCCGCGCATCCGCCTGGCGTCGGTGTCCATCTTCTCGAGCGACGCACCGACATGGGGTGCAAGATCGATCTTGTTGATCACCAGGAGGTCGGATCGCGTGATGCCGGGACCGCCCTTGGAGGGGATCTTGTCGCCGGCGGCAACGTCGATGACGTAGATCGTCAGATCGGCCAATTCCGGCGAGAAGGTCGCCGCCAGATTGTCGCCGCCGGATTCGATCAGCACCAGATCGAGGTTGGGGAATTTCGCCCGCATGTCGGCGACCGCCGCGAGATTCATCGAAGCGTCCTCGCGGATCGCGGTGTGCGGACAGCCGCCGGTCTCGACACCGGCGATGCGGTCCGGCGTCAGCGAGCCGGAGCGCACCAGAAACTCGGCATCCCATTTGGTGTAGATGTCGTTGGTGATCGCGGCGATGTCGTAGCGCTCGCGCATCGACTTGCAGAGCAGGTCCATCAGCGCGGTCTTGCCGGAGCCGACCGGACCGCCGACGCCGACGCGAAGTGGGCCGTGGGAAGTGGGCATATCAGGTGCTCTCTCCGTTATCGTCGTCCCGGCGCAGGCCGGGACCCATTACCACCGAATTGAATTGTTGCGCGAAGCTGAGGCCGCAGACTTGCATAACCACAGAGGCCGGTGGTTGATGGTGTGGACGGCCCCCTACGGCATCAGTGTGCCAGAATGAGGTTGTCTAGATCTCATACATGGGAGCCGTCCGTGAACCAGATTATCCGCATTGGGATTGATACGTCGAAGTATATTTTTGTGCTGCATGGGGTTGATGCGGCGGAGCAGGTGGTGCTGCGCAAGAAGCTGTCGCGCAAACAGGTGCTGGAGTTCTTCGCCAAATTGCCGCCGACCGTGATCGGGATGGAGGCCTGCGGGGCTTCGCAACATTGGGCGCGGGAGCTTTCCAAGCTCGGTCACGAAGTGAAGCTGATGGCACCGCAATTGGTTAAACCCTACGTGATGCGGAACAAGAATGACGGGCGGGATGCAGAAGGTCTGTGTGAAGCGATGAGCCGGCGGAGCATGCGCTTCGTGCCGGTGAAGACGGCCGAGCAGCAGGCTGCGCTGATGCTGATGGGCGTCCGCGACGGATTGATCGTCCGGCGCACCCAGCTGACCAATACGATCCGCGGCCATGCGGCGGAGTATGGCCTGATCGCACCCAAAGGACTGGACGCGATCGAGCCACTGCTGGCGCGGATTGCGCAGGACGAGACGCTTCCCGCCCTGGCGCGCGAGCTGTTTGTGGTGCTGGGCCGGGAGCGCGCCAGGCTCGAGGGTGAGTTGAAGGCGGTTGAGGCCAAGCTGATGGCCTGGCACCGCGGCGATGCCACGGGCCGGCGCCTGGCTGAGATCCCCTCGGTCGGTCCGATCGTTGCAACCGCGCTGGTGATGAAGACACCTGATCCGCACGCGTTCCGTTCTGGTCGTCATTTTGCGGCCTGGCTGGGATTGACACCCAAGGACCACTCTACCGCCGGCAGGACCAGGCTTGGCAAGATCACGCGGGCGGGCGATGAGGACCTGCGCCGTCTGCTGGTCATCGGGGCCACAGCGGTGATCCAGCAGGCCAGGCGCGGACGCGGTCATCACTCGCGCTGGCTGCTGGCCCTGATCCAGCGCAAGCCGCCGAAGCTTGCGGCCGTGGCGCTTGCCAACAAAGTAGCCCGTATCGCCTGGAAGTTGATGGCGACGGGCGAGAGTTACGAGGCGGCACGGATCAAGCCCATGACAGCCGCCGCCTAATCGATTGGCCGGCCGGCGGGCTCGCTCGCCGGTCGACCCGGAGCTGCAGGAGCAGATGGAGCGATCGATCGAGCAACGATGCGAGACAATCCGTGGGACCCATCGGCCGTCAACAGGTCGCCTGGTTGTTTGGAACTCGCATCGCGCAACCCATCTTGGCCAGCGATCGACCCGATCGCACTCAACAGGCCGGACATATGGATGCAAGCGATCCGATCTCACCAAAAAGCTCTTGTGCCACGGGGGCCGTCCACATATGGGTCCCGGCCTGCGCCGGGACGACGGTGAGACCATCATGACCGGAACAGCCTCGTGTACTGCGTCTCGTGACGCAGGCTTGCGAGATCGGCGCGAAAGGTCGCGCTGCCGAGATCGTCCAGCGAGGCGGCGTCGGCCCGCGCCGCGGTCGCGGCAACGACCGGCTCGAGATCGGCCAGCACGCGCTGGCTGTCGGTCTGCCCGAGCGGGATCAGCCGGCTGCCCGCGGAAATCCAGTTCGAGAGCACGGCATGCAGGAAGGCGTGCAGCGCCGGCGCAAGCCGAATGCCGTGCGCGGCGCTGACGAGGCCGACTGCGACCGGGTAGACGATCGGTCCGTCGCAAGCCGCGATCATCGCGTCGAGGCCGGGTGAATTCCAGGCGGCCCGGGCAATCTCGATGAAGGCGCGCCCCTGCGTCGTGGTCTCGAGCTGCCGCTCGCGCGACGGCACGAAGGCCGCTGCAAGCTCGGCGATCTCCTTCAGCCCGGCATGATTGGGCTGCAAAGCCGCGCGGAAACTCTGCGCGAGAAACACGGCGTCGCAAAATCCGCTGCCATCGGAAAGCATCGCGGCGAGCCAATCGCGCAGCGACGCGGCATCGGTGATGTCGCCGGCCTCGACCGCCCATTCGATGCCGCTGGAATAGGCGAACGCTCCCACCGGAAAGGACGGCGACAGCCACGTCATCAGCCGGTACAGCGCGGCCGCCTCGTCCTCCGCCATCCCGCCGCGTAGCGCGGCGGGATCAGGCTCATTTGTGGTCATGAGCATGAGAGTGGTCGTGGTGATGATGGGCATGCTCGCAATGCTCATCATGATGATGGTGGTGGTCATGGTCAGGCCCATGATCATGGCCATGGTGGTGACCGTGATCATGCGCATGGCTGTGGGCATGATCGTGCCCGGTGTGACCATGCGCGTGCTCGTCGGCATGCGCATGCTCGGCATAGGCGCCGCCCTCGGGATCGAACGGCGCCTCGATCTCGATGACACGGGCCCCTAACCCCTTCACCATCGCCTCGATCACATGATCCCTGCGGATGCGCAACCCCTTCGGCATGATCTGCGTCGGCAGATGACGGTTGCCGAGATGCCAGGCGACCCGGATCAGATGATGCGGATCGCTGCCGCGGATTTCCGCGAGCGGCTCGGGAGCTGCGACCACCTCGACGAGGCGACTGTCCTCCAGTACCAGCGCATCGCCGCCGCGCAGCGCGACGGCGTTTTCGAGATCGAGCAGGAATTCGAGCCCGCGCGTCCCTGACATCACCATCCGCCGTCGGTGCCGGTCGTCGAAATCGAGCACGACGGTGTCGGCTGGCGCTTCCTTCCAGCGATGCTGTCCCAGGACTTTGGTGGCGCGGATCATCGATGCCTCAGAGCTTCTCGACCTTGGCGTCGCTGATGATCTCGATCACCGTCGGCCCGGTCTTCATGTTAGCGGAATATTCGCGCCATACCTTCATGTGCGGCGCCCTGGCATGGGCGTTGAGATCCTCGCGGCTCTCCCAGCGCTCGACCACCACATAGAGGTTGGGATCGTTGACGCTGACATTGCCGTCATAGGAGATGCAGCCCTTCTCCTTGCGGGTCTCGACCGTGCAGGCCTTGTGCCCCTTGATGAAGTCGTCCTGTTCTCCGGCTTCATCGGCGTGGTGGCGATGACATAGATCATGCTGTTGCTCCCGTTCTTCTTGTTTTAGCGGACGTCGACCTTCTCGGGCGTGATCACCTCGATCTTCGGCGGCGCGGCCATGCATTTCACCGCGACCCGGCCGAACGTCTTCATGTGCTCGGCGGTGCGATGCGGCACCAGGGCGTCGGCGTTCTCCCACTGCTCGACGAACACCATCTTGCTGTGGTCGGTGACGCTCTCATGCAGATCGTAGGCGATGTTGCCGGGCTCCTTGCGGGTTTCCTTGATGCAGGCCGTCGCCGCAGCGATGAATTCGGCGCGGGTCTCGGGCTTGATAGTCAGCGTAGCAACGACGTAAATCACGGAAATTCCTCCCGGTTTTCTCTTTTGGCTTAGGATACCGGGAGCGGTTTTAGAACATAAAATAGCGTTGTGCCATGGGCAGAACCTCGGCCGGCGCGCAGGTCAGCAGCTCGCCGTCTGCGCGTACCTCATAGGTCTCGGGATCGACCTCGATCTCGGGCGTCGCGTCGTTGTGGATCATGCTCTTCTTGGAGATCTTGCCGCGGGTGTTCTGCACCGCGTAGAGCTTTTTGCTGATGCCGAGCTTGCGGGCGAGACCGCCGCTCGCCGCGGCCTTCGAGGTGAACACCACCGAGGACGCGGTGAGCGACTTGCCGAAGGCGGCGAACATCGGCTGGTAATGCACCGGCTGCGGCGTCGGGATCGAGGCGTTGGGATCGCCCATCGGCGCCGCAACGATCGAGCCGCCCTTGATGACGCAGTCCGGCTTGACGCCGAAGAACGCCGGCGACCACAGCACGAGGTCGGCGAGCTTGCCTTTCTCGACCGAGCCGATCAGCTTCGACACGCCGTGCGCGATCGCGGGGTTGATGGTGTATTTGGCGATGTAGCGCTTGACGCGGAAATTGTCATTGTCGTTGCCCTTGTCCTGCAGCAGCGTGCCGCGCTGCTTCTTCATCTTGTCGGCGGTCTGCCAGGTGCGGATGATGACCTCCCCGAGCCGCCCCATCGCCTGCGAGTCCGACGAGATCATCGAGAGCGCGCCGAGATCGTGCAGGATATCCTCGGCGGCGATGGTCTCCTTGCGGATCCGGCTTTCGGCGAAGGCGAGGTCTTCGGCGATCGACGGATCGAGGTGATGGCACACCATGAGCATATCCAGATGCTCGTCGATGGTGTTGCGGGTGAACGGCCTTGTCGGATTGGTCGAGGACGGCAGCACATTCTTGAGGCCGGCAACCTTGATAATGTCGGGCGCGTGGCCGCCGCCGGCACCCTCGGTGTGGAAGGCATGGATGGTGCGGCCCTTGAAAGCCTTGATCGTATCCTCCACGAAGCCGGACTCGTTCAGCGTGTCCGAGTGCAGCATCACCTGGACGTCGTAATCGTCGGCCACCGAGAGACAGGTATCGATCGCGGACGGCGTGGTGCCCCAATCCTCGTGCAGCTTCAGTGCGCAGGCGCCAGCCTTGATCATCTCGACCAGCGCCGCCGGGCGCGAGGCATTGCCCTTGCCCGAGATGCCGAGATTGACCGGGAAGGCGTCGAACGACTGGATCATCCGCGCCATGTGCCACGGACCGGGCGTGCAGGTGGTGGCGAAGGTGCCGTGCGACGGGCCGGTGCCGCCCCCTAACATCGAGGTGACGCCACTCATCAGCGCGTGCTCGATCTGCTGCGGGCAGATGAAATGGATGTGGCTGTCGAAACCGCCCGCGGTGAGGATCTTGCCCTCGCCGGCGATCACGTCGGTGCCGGGGCCGATGATGATGGTGACGTTGGGCTGGATGTCGGGATTGCCGGCCTTGCCGATCGCCGCGATCATGCCCTCCTTGATCGCGACGTCGGCCTTCACGATGCCCCAGTGATCGACGATCAGCGCGTTGGTGATCACGGTATCGGCCGCGCCTTGCGCGTTGGTCACCTGCGACTGCCCCATGCCATCGCGGATCACCTTGCCGCCGCCGAACTTCACCTCCTCGCCATAGGTGGTGAGATCCTTCTCGACCTCGATGATCAGGTCGGTGTCGGCGAGCCGCACCCTGTCGCCGGTGGTCGGCCCGAACATGTCGGCATAGACGGAACGTTTGATCTTCACGGACATGTCAGCCCCCAGTTTCAGCCAGCGCGGCCCTGGCGCGCGCAATGGTGTCGTCGAAAATGCGGTCGAGCCGCGGATTGATGCCCCGGCAGCCGGCAACGACCTGGTCGGCCCAGGCCGCATAGTCGGCGAGATCGTCGCGCTCGTCCTTGCTTGGATGCGGCACGATCCGCGCGCCGATATTGCTGATCTTGTCGGCGGTCTTGATCAGCTTTGCATCGGGAGATTTGTGCGGAGCATCCTCGATCTGCTTTTGCCGGCGGACCAGCTTCGCGAGGCTCATGTCGTCGGTGCATTCGACCACGAGATCGGCGACACGTGCGCTGAACTTTTGCGCGAGCTCCTCGCGCGTGGTCTCGGTGTCCTCGATGGTGTCGTGAAGCCAGCCTGCCGCCACCAGCTCGGCATCGGCGCCATCGGTCACCTGCGCCAGCAGGTTCGCGACCTCGGCGAGATGATTGATGTAAGGCTCGCTGCCCCGCCCCTTGCGCGCCATGCCGTTATGGCGACGCGCGGCAAGCTCGGCAGCTTCGGAGACCATGCGGACTGGGGTGAGCATGCTGCTACAGCGCTCCTCTGCAGAGGCGAGCGTTGCAGATCCGCGTTGCACCAGGTTGCCAAACCTCCGCGGTCAGCGTCCGGGGCTTACCCCTCCCCCCAACCTTCCCCCGCAAGGGGGGAGGGAGCCTGAAGAGTGTGCTCACCTCACATCGGATCACAGCTTCCCCTTCACCTCGGCGCGAAAACCATGGATCACGCGCTTGCCGGCGAGCGCGACGAGCTGGACGTCGCGGGTCTGGCCGGGTTCGAAGCGGACGGCGGTGCCGGCGGCGATGTCGAGGCGCATGCCGCGGGCTTTCTTGCGGTCGAATTTCAACGCCGGGTTGGTTTCGAAGAAGTGGTAGTGCGAGCCGACCTGGATCGGACGGTCGCCGGTGTTGGCGACCGACAGCGTCACGGTCTTGCGGCCGGCATTGAGCTCGATCTCGCCGTCCTTGATGAAGAGTTCGCCGGGGATCATTCGTCTCTCCTGCCATTCCGGGGGGCGCGCGAAGCGTGAACTATGATGTGCGTTTGCACATCTGAGAATCTCGATCAACAATCTCTGGATTCCGGGTTCGGCCTTCGGCCACCCCGGAATGACGCTCGTGGTTACCGGATCGGCTCGTGAACGGTGACGAGCTTGGTGCCGTCGGGGAATGTCGCCTCGACCTGGATGTCGTGGATCATCTCCGGGATGCCATCCATCACCTGCGCGCGGGTCAGGACCTTGGCGCCGGCCTGCATCAGATCGGCGACGGTGCGGCCGTCGCGTGCGCCCTCGACGATGAAATCGGTGATCAAGGCCACCGCTTCCGGATGGTTCAGCTTGACGCCGCGCTCGAGCCGGCGCCGCGCCACCATGGCCGCCATCGATACCAGGAGCTTGTCCTTTTCGCGGGGAGACAAATTCATGCGAGCACTCTGATCGTTCTTGAAAGGTCTAGTTGAGCCACAACCGCGGCAGCGGGACAGTGGAGGCGCGGCCGAGCACCGTCATCATGTCGCCGCGCAGCCGGGCCGCATCTTGGGCACAGAAGCGGGCCATTGCAAAGCCATTCCAGGCGGAGATGCCGACCTCGCCGCCGAAGCTGTCCGACGCCTCGCGGATGCGCTCGACCAGGGCTTCGTCGCCCGGCACGATCAGCGCCGTGCCGATCGCACGGCCGCCTTTGGCAATCGCTGGCCTTGCCAGCTTCTCGCCGATCTCGCCGTCGAGCCTGACGGTCTCGGCAAACACCAGCCTGCCGCCACGCCGCATCCGCCAGCGATCGACAAATTCGCCGTGGCGCATGGTCTCGCCCATCGCGGCGCGGCCGAACACCACGATCTCGCAGAGCAGGAGCGAAGCACCCTCGGCAAGGTCGATGTCGAAGCCGCGGTGAATGCGGGCACGGTCGAACAGGATGGTTTCCTGCGGCAGCCAGGAGAGATGCGCGCCATCTGCGACTTTCAGCGCAATGTCGAGCCTCGCCGCAGCACCTGGCGCGCGATAGACCTTCTCGGCGGCGGCGGTGGTCAGCGTCAGGCGAGCGCCCTCGCCGGCCGCGATCGCAATCTCGAAGCGGTCCCCGCCGGCAATGCCGCCGGCGGTGTTGACGAACATGGCCGAGAGACCGTCGTCCTCCGGCGATGGGAAGCGGACGCGCAGCGAGCCCGACTCATGCAGGTCGCCGCGGCGGGTGGCGCCGTCTTTCAGATGCACGCCGAACCGGACCGCACCCTGGGCGCGGTTTGCCGCAAACGTCGCCGCTGCCGCGCCTGCGATCCCGGTCCGCATTCCCCCGACGCTCCCTTTGCGCGCCACAACAGGCGGCGTCACATCCTGTTCACAGCGCCATCTGGCGGCTGATCTCGGCGGGATCGAGGCTTGCGCGGTCGCAGGCGTATTTCACCGCACCCCGGTCCATCACGGCAAAACTGTCGCCGAGTTCGCAGGCAAAGTCGAGATATTGTTCGACCAGCACGATCGCGATGTTGCCGAGGTTGCGCAGATAGGAGATGGCCCGGCCGATATCCTTGATGATCGAGGGCTGAATGCCCTCGGTCGGCTCGTCGAGCAGCAGGAGCTTTGGCCGCATCACCAGCGCCCGGCCGATCGCGAGCTGCTGCTGCTGGCCGCCGGAAAGGTCGCCGCCGCGGCGGCCCAGCATGGTCTCCAGCACCGGAAACAGCGAGAACACGTCGTCGGGAATGTTGCGGTCTTCGCGCTTGAGCGGACCGAAGCCGGTCTTCAGGTTCTCTTCCACCGTCAGCAGCGGAAAGATCTCGCGGCCCTGCGGCACGAAGCCGATGCCGCGCCGCGCCCGCTCATAGGGCTTTAGCGCGGTGATGTCCTTGCCGTCGAAATTGATCGCGCCGGAGGCGATCGGATACTGGCCGACCATGGCACGCAGCAGCGAGGTCTTGCCGACGCCGTTGCGGCCGAGCACGCATGTCACCTTGCCCGGCTCGGCGGTCAGCGACACGCCGCGCAACGCCTGCGCCGCACCGTAATAGAGATTGATGTTGTCGACCTTCAGCATCGCCCTAGCGCCCCAGATACACTTCGACCACCCGCTCGTTCGACGACACTTGGTCGATCGAACCTTCGGCGAGCACCGAGCCCTCATGCAGGCAGGTCACCTTGACGCCGAGCTCGCGCACGAAGGTCATGTCGTGCTCGACCACCATGATGGTGTGGTTCCTGTTGATCTCCTTCAGCAGCTCCGCGGTCAGATGGGTCTCGACGTCGGTCATGCCCGCGACCGGCTCGTCGACCAGCAGCACTTTCGGGTCCTGCGCCAGCAACATGCCGATCTCGAGCCACTGCTTCTGGCCGTGCGACAGGCTGCCGGCGAGGCGGTTGCGCGCATCGGTCAGGCGGATGGTCTCGAGCACCTTGTCGATGCGCTCGGACTCGGCCTTGCTGCCGCGCCAGAACAACGTGCCACGCACGGAATGATCGACATTGAGCGCGAGCAGCAGATTGTCCTGCACGGTCTGGCTCTCGAACACCGTCGGCTTCTGGAATTTGCGGCCGATGCCGAGCTCGGCGATGCGGGTCTCGTCAAGCCGCGTGAGATCGACCGTGCCGTCGAACAGCACGGTGCCCTCGTCCGGCTTGGTCTTGCCGGTGATGATGTCCATCATCGTGGTCTTGCCGGCGCCGTTCGGGCCGATGATGGCGCGCATCTCGCCGGGCTCGAGCGCCAGCGACAGATTGTTGATGGCGTGGAAGCCGTCGAACGAGACGTGCACGCCGTCGAGGTAGAGCATGGCCGAGGTGGCGCGGGTATCCATGACGTTCATCTGCCTACTCCGCCGGGTTCGGTGCGCCGACGCCGTCTTCGCGCGCCGCGCTGTCCCTGTCGGCCGCGATGGCCGCACTGCGCCGCGTCTCGCGCCAGCTGCTGAAGGTGCCGACGATGCCTTTCGGCAGCAGCAACGTCACCAGGATGAACAGCGCGCCCAGCATGAACAGCCAGTACGGTGCGAGCGGCCCCGAGGTAAAGAACGTCTTGGCATAGTTGACGACGACGGCGCCGAGCGCAGCGCCGACCAGCGTGCCGCGGCCGCCGACCGCGACCCAGATCACCGCCTCGATCGAGTTGGCGGGTGCGAACTCGCTCGGATTGATGATGCCGACCTGCGGCACGTACAGCGCACCGGCGACACCGGCCATGCAGGCCGACAGCGTGAACACGAACAGCTTGTAGGATTCGACACGATAACCGAGGAAACGGGTCCGGCTCTCGGCGTCACGCACTGCGATCAGGACCTTGCCGAGCTTCGAGGTCACGATCGCGCGGCAGATCAGGAACGCGATGATCAGCGCAAGGCAGCTCAGCAGGAACAGCGCCGCGCGGGTGCCTTCGGCCTGCACGTTGAAGCCGATGATGTCCTTGAAGTCGGTCAGCCCGTTGTTGCCGCCGAAGCCGAAATCGTTGCGGAAGAACGCCAGCAGCAGGGCATAGGTCATCGCCTGCGTGATGATCGACAGATACACGCCGGTGACGCGCGAGCGGAAGGCGAGCCAGCCGAAGCAGAAGGCGAGCAGACCCGGCACCAGCAGCACCATCAGCGCGGCGAACCAGAACTTGTCGAAGCCGTACCAGTACCAGGGCAGCTTGCTCCAGTTCAGGAACACCATGAAATCCGGCAGGACCGGGTTGCCGTAGACGCCGCGGCTGCCGATCTGGCGCATCAGGTACATGCCCATTGCGTAGCCGCCCAGCGCGAAGAACGCGCCGTGGCCGAGCGAGAGGATACCGCAATAGCCCCAGATCAGATCGATCGAGAGCGCGAGGATGGCGTAGCAGACATATTTGCCCCACAGCGCGACCAGATAGGTCGGCACCTGGAACATCGAGCCCTGCGGCAGCAGCAGGTTCGACAACGGGATCAGCACGCCGATCGCGGCGACGATCAGGACGAACGCGGTCGCCGCGCGGTCGAGCGAACGGGTGAGAATGTGCGGCGTCATGCTTCCACCGCCCGACCCTTGAGCGCGAACAGGCCGCGCGGCCGCTTCTGGATGAACAGGATGATCAGCACCAGGATCGCGATCTTGCCGAGCACAGCACCCGCGACAGGCTCGAGGAACTTGTTGGCGATGCCGAGCGTGAAGGCGCCGACCAGCGTGCCCCAGAGATTGCCGACGCCGCCGAACACCACGACCATGAAGCTGTCGATGATGTAGCTCTGGCCGAGATTCGGGCTAACATTGTCGATCTGCGACAGCGCCACGCCGGCGATGCCGGCGATCCCCGAGCCGAGGCCGAAGGTCAGCGCGTCGACGCGCGAGGTGGCGATCCCCATCGAGGCCGCCATGCGGCGGTTCTGGGTCACCGCGCGCATCTCGAGTCCGAGCGCGGTGTAGCGCAGCATCGCCAGCAGGATGGCAAACACCGCGAGCGTGAAGCAGAGGATCCAGAGCCGGTTATAGGTGATGGTGATCTGGCCGAGCTCGAAGGCACCGCTCATCCAGGACGGGTTGCCGACCTCGCGGTTGGTCGGACCGAACGCGGTGCGCACCGCCTGCTGCAACACCAGCGACAGGCCCCAGGTCGCGAGCAGCGTCTCCAGCGGACGGCCATAGAGGAAGCGGATGATGGTGCGCTCGATCACGACACCGATCAAGCCGGCGACCAGGAAGGCGAGCGGCACCGCGATCAGCAGCGAGTAGTCGAACAGCGCAGGATAGCGGCTGCGAATCACCTCCTGCACCACGAAGGTGGTGTAGGCCCCGAGCATCACCATCTCGCCATGCGCCATGTTGATGACGCCCATCACGCCGAAGGTGATGGCAAGCCCGATCGCGGCGAGCAGCAGCACCGAGCCGAGTGACAGGCCGTACCACGCATTCTGCACCATCGACCACATCGCCAGATTGCTCTGGATCGAGGACACCGCGCTCGCGGCCGCGTTGGCGACCAGCGGCGGCTGGTCGGTGCCGAGCCCGGTGAGCAGCGCCAGCGCCTCCTGATCGCCGCGCGCCTTGACCACGGCGACGGCGTCGAGCTTGTCGCTGTCGGATGCGTCCGACTTGAACAGGATGATGGCGGCGCGCGCCTCGGCGAAGGCCTGCTTGACCGACTTGACGCTCTCCTTGGCGAGCGCGCTCTCCACCGTCGGCAGCAAATTCTCCTCGTGACTCTTGAACACCGACTGCGCGGCGGCGAGGCGCTTGGCCGGATCCGGCGACAGCAGCGTCAGGCCGCCGAGCGCGGCCTCCACGGTGCGGCGCAGGCGGTTGTTGAGGCGGACGGCGGCGGCGTTGTCGGGCAGCTTGTCGACGGCAGCGCCCGTTGTGGCGTCGACGATCTTGCCGTCGGTCCGCGTGATGAAGACCTTCTTGCTGTCGGGATCGGCCGACAGCCGGCCATCCTGCAGCGCGCTGATGATGGGCGAGGCCAGCGCATTGCCCGACGCAGCAACCTCACCGATCGCAGCCTCGGTGTCGGAGAACTCGTCATTGGCGAATTTGGCGACCGAATCCTCGAACGGACCAGCCAGCGCCGGCGCAGCAAGGCAGCTCAGCAGCACGATCGAGAGAAACAGCGCACGAAAACGATCAATACAATTGGCGAACACGTCAGTACCCCGGCAGGAGTGTGAGGAGAAGGCGGCGAGCTGTGCCGCCTTCTCCAGGTTCTTGGATGGTTGTGTCGTGTCGTTGATCAGGTCAGGAGCTCAGGAGCCCTGTTGTCAGGAGCCCTCTTGTTAGGAGCCCTGGCCGCCGCACTTGTTGGTCTTGGTGTTGTAGTTACCGCACTTCTTGCCGACCCAATCGCCGATCAGGTCCTTGGAGCCCTCGAGCTCCTTCGACCAGGCGTCGCCGGCCACCAGGCCCGGGGTCTTCCAGACCACGTCGAACTGGCCGTTACCCTTGATCTCGCCGATGAACACCGGCTTGGTGATGTGGTGGTTCGGCAGCATCTTCGACACGCCGCCGGTCAGGTTGGGCGCCTCGATGCCGGGAAGCGCATCGATCACCTTGTCCGGATCGGTCGACTTCACCTTCTCGACCGCCTTCACCCACATGTTGAAGCCGATATAGTGCGCTTCCATCGGATCGTTGGTCACGCGCTTCGGATTCTTGGTGTAGGCCTGCCACTCCTTGATGAACTTCTCGTTCGCCGGGGTCTTGATCGACTCGAAGTAGTTCCAGGCGGCGAGATGGCCGAGCAGCGGCTTGGTATCGATGCCGGCGAGCTCTTCTTCGCCGACCGAGAACGCGACCACCGGGATATCGGTCGCCTTGATGCCCTGGTTGCCGAGCTCCTTGTAGAACGGAACATTGGCGTCGCCGTTGATGGTGGAGACCACCGCGGTCTTCTTGCCGGCCGAGCCGAACTTCTTGATGTCGGCCACGATCGTCTGCCAGTCGGAGTGACCGAACGGCGTGTAGTTGATCATGATGTCGTCCTGGGCGACGCCCTTCGACTTCAGGTAGGCTTCCAGGATCTTGTTGGTGGTGCGCGGATAGACGTAGTCGGTGCCGGCCAGCACCCAGCGCTTCACTTTCTCTTCCTTCATCAGATAGTCGACCGCCGGGATCGCCTGCTGGTTCGGCGCGGCGCCGGTGTAGAACACGTTGCGCTCGGACTCCTCGCCCTCATACTGCACCGGGTAGAACAGGATGTTGTTCAGCTCCTTGAACACCGGGAGCACGGATTTGCGCGACACCGAGGTCCAGCAGCCGAACACGACCGCGACCTTGTCCTTGGTGATCAGCTCGCGGGCCTTTTCGGCGAACAGCGGCCAGTTCGAGGCGGGGTCGACCACGACGGGCTCGAGCTTCTTGCCGAGCACGCCGCCCTTCTTGTTCTGCTCGTCGATCAGGAAAAGGATCGTGTCCTTCAGCGTGGTTTCGCTGATGGCCATGGTGCCCGACAGCGAGTGAAGGATGCCAACCTTGATGGTGTCGTCGGCCGCTTGCGCGGGCGCGAGGGACGAGGACGCAGCCAGACCCAAAACCAGGCCGGCCGTCGCCGCGAGCGCGCGGCGGCGGGTCATCGTCGTTATTTTGTGAGAAAGCTGAGTAAGCATGAAATGTCGTCTCCCTGACGCAGGCGTGGAACGCTGCGAACGGCCGCTTGGCCGCCTGCGGTTAAGGGAATCGCAAGAACTGTGCCACGGTACGGGGGCCATGTAAGTCGATGAACCGGCTGGATAATTTCCTCGGTTCCGGGCAAATACGGAAGCCGTTTGCTCAATCATTGAGCCGTCAATTTGACTGCCGAAAGAGCAATCAGATTATTTTGTAGGCAAAATCGCCGTCTTGGCTAAATTTCCGGCACCGATTTGTGACAGTTTGCGCGATGGTTCAGCGACCTCGGGCACCAAAGACGGCGATCTGATCTTGAAACCGCCCAGTTCCTGGTCCATATCCTCGCCATGCCCGCGAGAGTCGCGGTGCCTTCGCGAGCTGCGTGTTCAAGCTGCCCCAAGCGGCTTCTGGCTCGCCTTCCAGCTAACCCAGCTTGACGCCCCAGACACGCGGGTGTCCCCGAATGCCTTCCTGCGCTTCCGGCCGATATGGTCCGGGACGACGACGGCTTTTATGGAAAGAATCACCTTTTGACCTCCTTTCAGGATTTCGGCCTCGCCGATCCCATCGCCCGCGCGCTTCGAGAAGAGAATTATCTCACGCCGACCCCCATCCAGGCCCAGACCATCCCGCTAGCCCTTGCCGGCCGCGACGTCGTCGGCATCGCCCAGACCGGTACCGGCAAGACCGCCTCCTTCGCGCTGCCGATCCTGCACCGGCTGCTTGAAAACCGCGTCCGCCCGCAGCCCAAGAGCTGCCGCGTGCTGGTGCTCTCGCCGACCCGCGAACTGTCCGGCCAGATCCTCGACAGCTTCAACACCTATGGCCGCCACATCCGGCTGTCCTCGGCGCTCGCCATCGGCGGCGTGCCGATGGGCCGCCAGGTCCGCGCCGTGATGCAGGGCGTCGAGGTCATGGTCGCCACCCCCGGCCGCCTGCTTGACCTCGTGCAGAGCAACGGCCTGAAGCTCAACCAGGTCGAGTTCCTGGTGCTCGATGAAGCCGACCGCATGCTCGACATGGGCTTCATCAACGACATAAGGAAAATCGTCGCCAAGCTGCCGATCCGGCGCCAGACGCTGTTCTTCTCGGCCACCATGCCCAAGGACATCGCCGAGCTCGCCGAGGCGATGCTGCGCGACCCGGCCCGCGTGGCGGTGACGCCGGTGGCCTCGACGGTGGATCGCATCGCCCAGCGCGCGATCCAGGTCGATTTCGCGGCCAAGCCGACGGTTCTCGCCCAGCTGCTGAAGCAGGAACCGGTCAACCGCGCCCTGGTCTTCACCCGCACCAAGCATGGCGCCGACAAGGTGGTGAAGAGCCTTGCCAAGGCCGGGATCGAGGCCAATGCGATCCACGGCAACAAGTCGCAGAACCACCGCGAGCGCACGCTGGCGGCGTTCCGTTCCGGCGAGATCCGCACGCTGGTGGCGACCGATATCGCCGCCCGCGGCATCGACGTCGACGGCGTCAGCCACGTCGTGAATTTCGACCTGCCCAACGTCCCGGAGACCTACGTCCACCGCATCGGCCGCACGGCGCGCGCCGGCGCCGACGGCGTCGCGATCTCGCTGATCGCCGGTGCCGAGGAGATGGGCTATTTGCGCGACATCGAGCGGCTGATCCGCATTACCGTGCCGCGGGAAGACCGCCGGACACAGGGGGGCCGCGAGGCCGCCGCGCCGGCGCAGGCCACCCACCCGCACCGGGGCGGCCGTTCTGCGCCCCGCGCGCACAATGTCCGTGGGAATGAGGCCGCTCCAGGCGCAAAAGGCCCTCGCCGCCGCCGCCGTCGAGGTGGTAATAATGGCGCGCCGCAGACGAGCCGGGGCGAGTCGCCGCGTCCGTCGCAGGCCGGCAACAGCGAAGGCATTCAGGGCGTCGCCTTCTTGCATCGCGAGAGCCGGCCGAATCCGCAACACAACCGCAACAACCGACCGAAGCACTAGCCGTCGCTCGATCTGGAGAAACCTATGGCTAAGGAAGAGCTGATCCAGTTCGAAGGACTGGTGACCGAAATCCTCCCCGACGCTCGTTACCGGGTGCAACTCGATGCCGGGCACGAGATCGTCGCCTACACCGCCGGCAAGATGAAGAAAAACCGCATCAAGACGCTGGCCGGCGACCGTGTTACGATCGAAATGTCGCCCTACGATCTCGAAAAGGGGCGCCTGATCTTCCGGCACAAGGACGAACGTCCGAGCGGCGCGCCCGGCGGCCCGCCGCGGGGCGGAGCCCAGCGCGGCGGCCAGTTCCGCCGCCGATAAGCGGGGTATTGCAACCGCTGCGGGCATGACGTCCTGATGTCCTGCGCACAATTGGCCGGCGGCTGCGCCGGCCAAAAAATCGCGCACGTCAGGATTGTTTTCAGGATTGTTTTGAAGCCTTCTATCGAATAATATCCTACCCATCGATTTTCGGCCGGACGACATTAGCCAATACCGGTACAGCCGGTTCAGACGCTGACGACCCTTCCAAAAATTCGATCTCACCACCCCGCCGATCAGCGGGTCTTGAACTTGTATATCTGAGAAGGGACTACCCACGTGAGCATGGGAACCGTGAAGTGGTTTAACGCGACCAAGGGCTACGGCTTCATCCAGCCGGATGAAGGCGGGAACGACGTGTTCGTGCACATCAGTGCAGTCGAGCGCGCCGGCCTTGGCACTCTGCGTGAAGGCCAGAAGATCTCCTACGAGATCGTGGCTGACCGCCGTTCCGGCAAATCCTCGGCCGACAATCTGCGCGCCGCCGGATAAGCCGATTTCCCGGAAGCGCGAAGCTCCAGGAAATTGTCGCTAAAGCATCAAGGGCCGCATCTTCGGATGCGGCCCTTTTTGTCTGGATTGCCAACCGGCGTCCGCGTCGTTCGAAAAGCTCTAATAGGTCGAGCAGGTCGTCGGCATCGTGGCGGACGTCGGGGCGTAGAACACGCAAACCGACTGCCGCGGCCTCGTAAAGGCGACATCGGTGAGATTGATGCCGCTCTTGGCCATCACATAGCCGACCGTCGGAACGTATTTGTAGCTGACTTCGCTGAAGATCAGATAGGTGCCCGCAACCAGCAGCGCCGCCGGCACGACGCTGGTCACGACATCACCCTGACTGCGGCTCGAGGCCGTCAATGTGGCCTGCGTGGCGCCCGTGGCCATCACCCCGGCCTTGCTCCACTGGATCCGCGCGACCTTCGAGGCATCGACGTAGATTTCCGACAAGGTGACCTTGGTCGGCGTCGGATCGTACGGCGTCATGATGCCGACGCTGGCGCTGAAGAAGTTCTGCAGGTCGGCATCCACCACCTGCGTCGACTGCGAAGTCAGGTCCGACGCGGCGCGCGCCATCAAGGTGACCTTGCGGTCGACCGCGACACCGGATGAAAACTCGACGGTGCCGAAGAACAGCACCAGCATCAGCGGCAGGACGAAAGCGAACTCGACGGCGGCAAGGCCCCGGCGGTCATTGCAGAGGGCCGCGACGGAGCGCAGCAAGGCCGCTGCCCGGGTTTTCATGACGTTATTCATGAGCATGTCGTCCCGGCGGTCCCGGATGGCTCGTTCTTGAATGTCGCGGTCGCGGTCAGCAGCCGCTTGCCGTTGGCCAGGTTGGCGACATTGAAGCCAAGCTTGGTGACGAACAGCGGCCACTGATAGAACAGCCGGACCACCACGACGTCGCCGTCCTTGCCGGGACACCATTTCATGGTCGGAATGAATGCGTTGTTGGAATCGATCGGAGGCGCGATGTTGACGCTGCTGAAGCCCGTCGCAGCGGGATAGCTGCGCACGTCGACCGATATGCCGTTGGCGCAATCGAACAGCGCGCTGACCTGGCCGCAGACGAAGTTCTTGAACTGCTGCTGGGTATAGCTTGCGCCCTGCGCCTGACCGGTCATGATCATGCGCGCCGAATCCTGCGTCACCGTCTCCAGCACCTGGCTCGCGAAGAAGATCATCGCCACTTCGATGATCGCAAACAGCAGTCCGAAAAACAGCGGCGCGACCATCGCGAATTCGACCGCGGTCGCGCCACGGCGGTTTCGGCGAAAGCGATGGAGGAGGCGCGCGAAAGAATGAGCGGGCAGCGGCATCAACGACCCCGGATCAACATGGCGACAACAACTACCCAAGACTCATTGTCGAAGTATTTCGCCGGATCGGGACAGAGTGACCCGATCCGTCAGGCCTTTCTTAACCATGTCGGATGAACCGCCTGCTGCCGGCGGCTGCCCCGGCGTGTGAAGCGCCGGCGCGGACACGCTAGTTCTGCGGCTTCGCGGCCGCGCCCGAGCCGGAGGCCTGGCTGTTGAGCGAGCCTGCCTGATCCATGGTCGACTTGAAGTAGGTCTCGCCATCGCCGAGGGTGATGCGGCGCTGGCAGACCGGCATGCAGCTGTAAGTCTCGCGATCGACGCCGCGATAGACGGTAACAAGCTGGTCGGTCGGACCCTCGACCTGGATCTGGCGATCCACCAGCACCTGGCCGGAGCGGTCGAGTGCGATGAAGTTGGTCGCGCCGTAGCCCTTGCCGGTCACGACGACAACGCCGCCATTCTGCAGGGTGACGTCGGCGATCAGCGGGTTGCCGACCACGATGGTGGAGATGCCGCCGGGCAGCTTGACGAGCTTGGCCTGATCGACATTGACCGCAATCCGGTCCGGATCCGGCGCTGCCGTTGCGAATGCGGGCCACAGCAGAACGGCTGCGGCCAGCGAGATGAATCCGATGCGCGCGACGGCGCGAATACGCTGGGACTGAAACGACATATCCTACCCCGGGACGTTAACAAGCCGGCAAAAAGCGATACGCAGCGGACCGGCGCCCGACGCAGGCAAATCTGACGACAATTCATTTAAGAAGAGCAAAAATCGATCGCCGAATTGCGCGGATGCCACGACTTCCGGAACGGATCGGCCACCGGCCCGGTGATCCGGCGGAAAAACGCCCCCCGCGGGGACCGCCGCCTAGCCGGCAGCACGCACATGCACCACCACGCGATCGTCGGCGTAGAGGCGCTGCCATCCGGCGATGTGATCGAGAAATCTGGAGGCGGGCGTTGCCGGATCGAGCATCACCGCATCGATTCTGTAGGTCTTGAGCAGATCGAGGAAGCCGTTGACGTCCTTGAGCTGGAGCGCACGGTAATAGGCCATCTCGAAGCTCTCGCCGTAAAGCTCGGCACGGCCGTCGACGAACACCGGCACCTGACGCCAGATCAGATAGCCGCCGAACTGCAGATCATTGAGCACGCGCTGCACGTTGTGCGCCTTCAGCGCGTCGACGGCGGCAGCGGGCGAATGGATCGGCGGCGGCGACATGTCCCAACGCGCCGCAACGAACCAGGTCGAGACGCAGAGCGCGGCGATCAGCATCGCGGCCGGCATGGCCTTCAGCCGGACCACGCCTGCGGCACGCAGGCCGAACTGGGTTGCCACCGGCGTCAGCACGGCCAGCGGCAGCAGCAGAGCAAAGAGTTCGAGATTCCTGACATGGGATAGCGCCATGTGCAGCAGGCCGAGCGCCAGGGCGATCCGCGGCAGCGGCAGCCTCACCCCGCAAAAGAGCGCCCCGCCGATCAGGCCGAGAATGGTCAGCTCGAACGCATCGACGTGGCTGAAACTCGCCGGCATCCACTCCGCGATGAGATGCAGCAGTTCACCGAGGCTGAGAATCCTGAGCGAGGCGAGGATCGTCCCCCAGCCATAGGGCGTCACGCAGCACGCGGCCAGCGCGCCGAGGCCGAATGCGGCCCAGCGCAGCGCCAGCGGCCATCTTTGCGCCGGCGCGGCGTTCCACAGCGCATCGAGCGCGAAGGCGCCGGCCAGCACCAGGCCGAACAGAAAACCGCCATGCAGATTGGCCCAGAGCGCGATCAGCGGCAGCAGCCAGAGCGAGGGGGCCTCGCGGCGTTCGCTGGCGACCATCAGTCCGTTCGCCCAAACCATCATGACCGGCAGCGCAAGCACATGCGGACGGGCCAGCAGATGCCCGCATGTCAGCACCAGCGCCGCCAGCGCGATCAGGCTGGCATGGATGGCCGGCAGCGCGCGGCTGAGGATGGCGGTGAGCAGTGCGAAGGTGGCGGCGCCGCAGGCCGCGGCCAGCGCCGCGGGCCCGGTCCACCCGGCAAGGTCGTAGGCCTTCGCGAACAGGACCTGCGCCAGCCAGGACGACGACACCCAAGGCTGACCCGCCTTGGTGAAGGAATAGATATCGACCGACGGCAATGCACGGTGGTCGAGGATCCACCGGCCGACGGCAATCTGCCAGTAGGTGTCGGAATCGGCCAGCAGCCTGTCGCCGACGACCAGCAGCAGCGCATAGACGCCGCACGCCATCCAGAACCAGGCCGGGACTTCGGCGAACACCGAGGACCGCGCCTGCGGGACGGTTGCGGTCTCAGCACTCATGCGCGCACGGTCCGGTCAATGACGGAACGGATAGGCCAGCTGTCCGCCGATTTCGGCCGGCACGCCCTGCTCGGCGTCGACGCCGTAATCATCCGGAAGCTTGCCTTCGGGCATGCGGAATGTCCCGAACAGAATGTCCCAGAGCGGAAACGTGCCGGCGAAATTGGTGTCGCCACCTTCCTCGAGCGCAGTGTGATGCCAGCGATGAAACACCGGCGTGGCGATCACATATTTGAACGGGCCGAGCGTCCAGTTCAGGTTGGCGTGCACGAAGGCGGAGTGGAATGTGGTGAAAGGACCGACCCACAGCATGATGTTCGGCGAGATGCCGGCCATCAGCAGGATCACGTCGACCGAGATCGTGCCGATCAGCAGATTGACGGGATGGAAGCGCGCCGCCGAGATCCATTCGAGATCCTCGGAGGAATGATGAATGGCGTGGTACTTCCAGAAGCCGCCGCCGTGAAACATCCGGTGCAGCCAGTACAGCATGAAGTCGGAAGCGACCAGGAAGATGATCGATTGCAGCCAGAGCGGCAGCTGCGCCAGCGGGCCGTGTCCGTTCTCGTAGAACGAGATCAGCTCGTCGGCACCGTGCACGTCGAACACCGCGGCCGCGCCCACCACCAGCAGCCCGATGCGCAGCACGCGGGCGAATACCGGCACGAAGAACCAGTAGCAGATGTCCGTGACCAGCTCGCGCTTCTGCCACCACGGCTTGCCGGGATTGCAGGCCCAGAAGTGGGTCAGCACCGTGAAGAACAACGCGAGGCCGATCGTGATCGGCACCACCCTCATCATCGTCTGGCCGAGCATCTCGATGACTTCGATCGGAAGGGTGGACATGGCAGCCTCATAGTGCGGAAGCCCCATGGGTATAGATGTGCGCTTAAGGAGCCGTGAATAGGCCCAGGCGCCCGATCGCAGCAACAGTCTGCAATTTTAGCGGACCGCTTAATGCCAAATTTACTGTGCGCAACAACTGCGGGTTCCCGCAGAGTTTATGCGATCAAATTAACTGCGCCGAAATCGTCCAACACTAGGGTGCCGCAATGGTCACGGTGCTGAGAACGCCGGCGAGACCAAATCTAGTTCGACCAGCCACGTGTACACAGGAGTGATTTTATGAAGAACCTCGTTTCGCGCTTCGTGAAGGACGAATCGGGCGCGACCGCCATCGAGTACGGCCTGATCGCCACCGGTATCGCCATCGCGATCATCGCTGCAGTCAACGGCGTCGGCACGAAGCTCTCGGGTACCTTCAACTCGATCTCGGGCTCGCTGAAGTAAGCCGGCTTCGACGAATTCGCAGCAAAGGTCCCGGCGATCCCGGGACCTTTGCTATTTGTCGGGGGCCGATCGGCAGCCTCCGTTGATGGTGCCGGCGATCCTTTTCCGATTGTTCACCATTGGCCGCTAGCGTCGGGTCTCGACCGCAGCTCCAGCTTGACGGCATGAATTCATGATCCTCGACATCGCACGCTTGATGCTGTTTCCGGCCCTGATGGCCTTTGCGGCGGCGAGCGATCTCTTGACCATGACGATCCCGAACCGGATTTCGCTGGCACTGGTGGCGGGCTTCTTTGTCCTGGCGCCGCTGACCGGGATGGGCGTCCACGATATCCTCACCCATGCCGGCGCAGGCGCGCTGGTTCTCGTGGTGGCGTTCGGCATGTTCGCGATGGGCTGGGTCGGCGGCGGAGACGCGAAGGTGGCGGCCGCGGCCGGCCTGTGGTTCGGGTTCGAGCACCTGCTGCCCTATCTGGTCTTTGCGTCGCTGTTCGGCGGTGCGCTGACCGTGCTCCTGCTGCAGCTGCGGCAATGGCCTCTGCCCTACCCGCTCGCGTCCCAGGCCTGGCTCAGCCGCCTGCACGACAAGCAGACCGGAATTCCCTACGGCATCGCGCTCGCCCTCGGCGCCCTGCTGATCTATCCCGAGACGGACTGGATCAAGACGATCGATCTCGCGCACTTCGCGATGCGCTGAGAAAGCAGCGGTAACCGCTCGTTAAGGCGATTTAGATACGCCTCATTAACCATGCTTTGACGAATAGCTGGTCAACTCCCATCACGGCGGCGGCAGCGTCGCGGCGTCATGTGGAAAGTGAAGCGTAATGGATAAGGCCCGCATTCTGGTCCTGGCAATTGCAGGCTGCGCCGGCCTTGCGGCGCTTTATTTGGCGAGCGGAAGCGACGACAAGCCGGCGGCTCCTCCGCCAGTTGCGCAGCTGCCGACCGTCGACATCCTGGTCGCACGTAGCGACATCGGCCTCGGCCAGGCAGTGAAGGCCGAAGATCTGCAGTGGCAAACCTGGCCGGCGGCGACCGCCAGCGCCAGCTTCATGCGCAAGGACAGCCACGCCGACGCCATCAAGGACGTCACCGGCTCGATCGCGCGCGCCCCGTTCATCCAGGGCGAGCCGATCCGCGAGCAGAAGCTCGTCAAGGCCGACGGAAGCGGCTTCATGGCCGCGATCCTGCCGAGCGGCATGCGGGCGGTATCGACTGAAATCTCGCCCGAGACCGGTGCCGGCGGCTTCATCCTGCCGAACGACCGGGTCGACGTCCTGCTGTCGAAGCGGGACAAGAATCCCGACCGCAACGCCGCCGACATCGTCAATTCCGAGGTCATCCTGACCAATATCCGCGTCCTTGCGATCGACCAGGCGCCGAAGGAGAAGGACGGCACCAACGCGCTGATCGGCAAGACGGTGACGCTGGAGCTGAAGCCTGACCAGACCGAGACGCTGGCACGCGCGCGCCAGAGCGGTGTGCTGTCGCTGGCGCTGCGCAGCATCGCCGACAACAACGGGACCGACGTCAGGACCGACGACAACCACCAGAGACGCGGTGAGACCATCAACGTCATCCGCTTTGGCGTTGCCAACCAGGCAACGATGCAGAAGTGACCATGAGGACACAGGTGATGAAGGGCGGGGCAACTCAACGGACGATGCGGGCCTTCATGGTCCGCGCATTGTCGTTCTCGGCCGTCGCGGCGCTCACGCTCAACCCGGCACTGACGCCGGTGGTGGCGGGCGACTACCGCGCCGCCGCGGCCGACGGCCAGATGAACGCCCGCTTCCTCGCACTCGGCGTCGGCAAGTCGGTGGTGATCGATCTGCCGAGGGACATCAAGGATGTGCTGGTCGCCGATCCCAAGATCGCCAATGCCGTGGTCCGCTCGGCGCAGCGCGCCTACATCATCGGCGCGACGGTCGGCCAGACCAACATCGTGTTCTTCGACGCCGCCGGCCAGCAGATCGCGGCCTATGACATCGCGGTCAAGCGCGACCTCAACGGCGTGCGCGCGGCCCTGCGCGCCGCACTGCCGAATGCCGATATCCAGATCGAGGGTGTCGGCGAGGGCGTCATGCTGACCGGAAGCGCGGCAAGCCCGATCGAAGCACAGCAGGCCGGCGAGATCGCCACGCGGCTGGTCGGCAGCGCCGACAAGGTCGTGAACTCCATCACCGTTCGCGGCCGCGACCAGGTGATGCTGAAGGTGACGGTCGCCGAAGTCTCGCGCAGCCTGATCAAGCAGCTCGGCATCGACCTCACCGCGAACCTCAATTACGGCACCACCGTGGTGAAGTTCACCAACAACAACCCGTTCACGGCGAACAACGCGGCGCTGGTGCCCGGCAACGCCCTCACCACATCGTTCGGCGCGGCTCCGTCGGTGTCGGCGACGCTCCGCGCCATGGAAAGCGCGGGCGTGGTGCGGACGCTCGCCGAGCCGAACCTGACCGCGATCTCCGGCGAATCGGCAACCTTCATCTCGGGCGGCGAATTTCCAATTCCGACCGGCGTGACCTGTCAGACGACGACGGGAGGCGCGATCGGGAACTGCGTTCAGACCGTCAGCTTCAAGAAATTCGGCATTTCGCTCAACTTCACGCCCGTGGTGCTGACCGAGGGACGGATCAGCCTGCGCGTGATGACGGAAGTGTCGGAAGTCTCGACCGAGAACTCGCTGACCGGCGGCGCGGGCGGAACGACGATCCCCTCGATCAAGACCCGGCGCGCCGAAACCACGCTGGAAATTCCCTCGGGCGGCTCGATGGCGATGGCCGGCCTGATCCAGGACCAGACCAAGCAGGCGATCAATGGCCTGCCCGGGCTGGCGTCGCTGCCGGTGCTCGGAACGCTGTTCCGCAGCCGGGACTTCGTCAACAACCAGACCGAGATGATGGTGCTGGTGACGCCCTATGTGGTTCGCGCGGTGGCGCAGAAGGACCTGTCGCGCCCGGATGACGGCTTCGCCAACGCGTCCGATCCGCAGGCCGACCTGCTCGGCAGCATCAATCGCGTCTACGGCGTGCCCGGCCGCACCGAGCCGGCGCGGAATTACCGCGGCACTTACGGCTTCATTACGGACTGAGGCGGACGATGACACAGACCACATCCAGGACATCCGCCGGTTACCAGCGCGGCATCGCGCTCGCCGGGGCGCTCGTCAGCCTCGCGGTGACGCTGGGCGCCTGCCAGCACGCCGCCGACAACAGTTTCGCGATGGTGAACGCGCCGGCCGACTATCGCCAGCGTCACCCGATCGCGGTCACCGAGGCTGATCGCTCGATCGTGGTCTTCGTCGGCCGCAGCCGCGGCGGCCTGACTGCGGAGCAGCGCGCCGAGGTGATGGGGATGGCGCAGGACTGGATGCGCGAGGGAACCGGCGCCGTCACCATCGACGTTCCCGCCGACACGCCAAACGCACGGACCGCCCAGGAATCGCTGCGTGAGATCCAGGCCACGTTCGCCGCCGCCGGCGTGCCGCCGCGCGGGATCCTCGTTCGCAAATACCGTCCCGAGGATCCGCGCCAGATGCCCGCGATCCGCGTGAACTATCCGAAGATGAAAGCGGTCGCCGGGCCGTGCGGCCTCTGGCCGGAAGATCTCGGCCCGTCGATCCACAACGGGTCCTACATCGAGAACAAGCAGTACTACAATTTCGGCTGCGCCAATCAGCGCAACCTTGCAGCCATGGTCGAAGACCCGACCGACCTCGTGCAGCCGCGCGCGGAGACCCCTGCCTATACGTCGCGTCGTAACATCGCCTTCGACAAGTATCGCAAGGGCACCACCACCGCCACGAGTTATCCCGAGTCCGACAGGGCCAAGCTAAGCGACACAGGAAAATGATCACCTACGCGCAGCAAAACTCCGAAGAGCAGACGGACGCCCCGCCGCAGGCCGTGGACGACCATATTGCTCCGGCGCCACGGGTTTCGGTCCAGGCGTTCTGCGAAACGGTCGAGACCGCTGCCGCCGTGCAGTCGGCGGGCGAGGATCGCCGGCTGGCCAAGGCTCACCTCAAGATCCAGATGGGCGGCATGGCGGCCGCCATCGAGGCCTATCGCTCGGCGCCGACGCCCAACGTCATCATCCTCGAGACCGAGGGCCGCGGCGACATCCTGGCCGGCCTCGATCAGCTTGCAACGGTGTGCGACGCCGGCACCCGCGTGGTCGTGATCGGTCGCGTCAACGATGTCACGCTGTATCGCGAACTGGTGCGCCGCGGCGTCAGCGATTACGTCATCGCGCCGGCCCATGCGATCGACGTGGTGCGCGCGGTCTGCAACCTGTTCTCGGCGCCGGAAGCCAAGGCGGTCGGCCGCATCGTCGCCGTCGTCGGTGCCAAGGGCGGCGTCGGCGCCTCGACCATCGCCCACAATGTCGCCTGGGCGATTGCCCGCGATCTGGCGCTCGATTCCGTGGTCGCCGACCTCGACCTCGCCTTCGGCACCGCCGGCCTCAACTACAACCAGGATCCCGCGCAGGGCATCGCCGACGCCGTGTTCTCGCCGGACCGCGTCGATACCGCCTTCGTCGACCGCCTGCTGTCGAAATGCACCGACCATCTGAGCCTGCTGGCGGCGCCGGCGACGCTCGACAAGGTCTACGATTTCGGCGCCGAGGCGTTCGATGCGATCTTCGATACGCTGCGGACCACGATGCCCTGCATCGTGCTCGACGTGCCGCATCAATGGTCCGGCTGGACCAAGCGCGCGTTGATCGCAGCCGACGACATCCTGATTGTGGCGGCGCCCGACCTTGCCAATCTGCGCAATGCCAAGAACATGTTCGACCTGCTGAAGGCGTCGCGGCCCAACGACCGCGCGCCGCTGTACTGCCTGAACCAGGTCGGCGTGCCGAAGCGTCCCGAGATCGCGGCCGGCGAATTCGCCAAGGCGATCGAAAGCCAGCCGATTGCCGCCATCCCGTTCGATCCGCAGATCTTCGGTTCGGCCGCCAATAACGGCCAGATGATCGCCGAGATTTCCGCCAATCACCGCGCGGTCGAGATGTTTCTTCAGATGGCGCAGCGGCTGACAGGCCGCGGCGAGACCAAGAAGCCGAGGGGGTCCTTCCTGTCGCCCCTGCTCGAAAAGCTGCGGTCCAAATAGTGGTCCGCGTGGAGTCACGACGTCGTGTTTGGTAAGCGTAGCGGAAACGATGGGGACGTGCGGGCACCCAAGCCCGCGTTTCAGGCGCCGGAGCCTGCCGGCGCGCCGGCGATGTCGCGCGAGTCCGCCGCACCGGCGATCTCGTCGCCGCCGCTGGCGCCGAGCAAGCCACCGCCTGCTCCCGCCGTCGAAGCCCGCCGCTCGGACAACTACTACCAGGTCAAGGCGACGATCTTCGGCGCCCTGATCGAGGCGATCGACCTTGCCCAGCTCGCCAAGCTGGACAGCGAATCGGCGCGCGAGGAAATCCGCGACATCGTCAACGAGATCATCGCGATCAAGAACATCGTGATGTCGATCGCCGAGCAGGAGGAGCTGCTCGACGACATCTGCAACGACGTGCTCGGCTACGGCCCGCTGGAGCCGCTGCTGTCGCGCGACGACATCGCCGACATCATGGTCAACGGCGCAGGCACCGTGTTCATCGAAGTCGCCGGCAAGATCCAGCGCACCGGCATCCGCTTTCGCGACAACCAGCAGCTTCTCAACATCTGCCAGCGCATCGTCAGCCAGGTCGGCCGGCGCGTCGACGAATCCTCGCCGATCTGCGACGCCCGCCTCGCCGACGGTTCCCGCGTCAACGCCATCGTGCCGCCGCTGGCGATCGACGGGCCCGCGCTCACCATCCGCAAATTCAAGAAGGACAAGCTGACGCTGGAGCAGCTCGTCAAGTTCGGCGCGATCACCCCGGAAGGGGCGACCATCCTGCAGATCATCGGCCGCGTCCGCTGCAATGTGATCATCTCCGGCGGCACCGGCTCGGGCAAGACCACGCTGCTGAACTGCCTGACCAACTATATCGAGCACGACGAACGCATCATCACCTGCGAAGACGCCGCCGAGCTTCAGCTGCAGCAGCCGCATGTGGTGCGGCTGGAGACCCGGCCGCCGAACATCGAAGGCGAGGGTCAGGTGACGATGCGCGAACTGGTCCGCAACTGCCTGCGTATGCGCCCGGAACGCATCATCGTCGGCGAAGTCCGCGGCCCCGAGGCGTTCGACCTGTTGCAGGCCATGAACACCGGCCACGACGGCTCGATGGGCACGCTGCACGCCAACAATCCGCGCGAAGCATTGTCGCGCTGCGAATCCATGATCACCATGGGCGGCTTCTCGCTTCCGTCTCGCACGATTCGCGAGATGATCTGCGCCTCGGTCGACATCATCGTGCAGGCCGCGCGCCTGCGCGACGGTTCGCGCCGCATCACGCACATCACCGAGGTGATGGGCATGGAAGGCGACACCATCATCACCCAGGATATCTTCCTCTACGACGTGGTCGGGGAAGACGCCAACGGCAAGATCATCGGCAAGCACCGCTCGACCGGCATCGGCCGGCCGCGCTTCTGGGAGCGTGCGCGCTACTACAATGAAGAGAAGCGGCTTGCGGCGGCGCTGGACGCTTCCGACGCGCCGGCGCCGGTCTAGGGGAACGCAGGATGCAGACGCAAACTCTGGCTCTCGCCTTCCTCGCCGCCACGACGGTCGGCGGCATCGCCTGGGTCTTCCTGTATCCCTACCTTTCGGGGGAGAAGAAGGCCGAGTCGCGGCGCGCGTCGGTGGCGCGCAGCGAGCCCACGACGACACGAAATGCCGACCGCACGCAACGCTCCCGCCGCGAGCAGGTCGAAGGATCGTTGAAGGAGCTCGAGGCGCGGCGGCAGAAGGACAAGAAAGTCCCCCTCGGCCTGCGCATCTCGCAGGCGGGACTGGAGTGGTCGGAGCAGAAGTTCTGGATGATCTCCGGCGCTCTCGGCCTGTTCGGGTTCGGCGCGGCATTCCTGGCCGGCGGCGGCATGCTCGGCGCGGCCGGCATCGGCTTTGCCATGGGTCTCGGCGTGCCGCGCTGGCTGCTCGGCTTCCTGAAGAAGCGGCGGGAAAAGGCGTTCCTGAAGTCGCTGCCTGACGCCGTCGACGTCATCGTGCGCGGCATCAAGGCCGGCCTGCCGCTGTTCGAATCGCTCAAGGCGGTCGTCAACGACGCGCCGGAGCCGCTGCGCAGCGAGTTTCTCGCCATCATCGAGACCCAGGCGATCGGCATGCCGCTCGGCGAAGCCTGTGCCCGGCTCTACGAGCGGATGCCGCTGCCGGAGGCCAACTTCTTCGGCATCGTGATCGCGATCCAGCAGAAGTCCGGCGGCAATTTGTCGGAAGCGCTCGGCAACCTGTCGAGGGTGCTGCGCGACCGCAAGAAGATGGCCGAGAAGATCCAGGCGATGTCGATGGAAGCGAAGGCCTCCGCCGCCATCATCGGCTCGCTGCCGCCGATCGTGATGATCCTCGTGTTCCTGACGACGCCGGACTACATCGCCCTGCTGTGGACCAATTCGATGGGCCAGCTCATGCTGGTCGCCTGCGCGATCTGGATGTCGATGGGCGTGCTGGTGATGAAGAAGATGATCAACTTCGATTTCTGACGGTGCAGCATGATTGATTTTCTGGTCGCCAAGCTCCACGACGTCAGGTTCATGACCATGCTGCTTGCCTTCTTCGCGACAAGCGCGACGGTCTACACGCTGGTGATGCCGCTGCTCGCCGGCGGCGATCTCAACAAGCGCATGAAGGCGGTCGCCAGCGAGCGCGAGCGCCTCCGGCAGCGCGAGCGCGACCGTCTCTCCAAGTCGGAAAAGGTGACACTGCGCCAGACGCCGAAGCAGGCCGTCTCCAAGATGGTGGATGACCTGAACCTCACCAAATGGCTGGCTCAGGAAGCGGCAATCGAGAAGCTCGTGATGGCGGGCTATCGCGGCCACGCTCCGTACGTCTATTTTCTGGCGGCGCGCGCGGTCACGCCGATCCTGATGCTGATCGGCGCGATCATCTATACGTTCTTCATTGCCGGCGCGAACTGGTCGCTCACGCTCAAGATCGGGATCTGCGTCGGCGCGGCCTATGCCGGCCTGCAGGCGCCGATGCTGTTCCTGAAGAACGCGATCACCAAGCGCCAGCTCCAGATCAAGCGCGCCTTCCCGGATTCGCTCGACCTGCTGCTGATCTGCATCGAGTCGGGCATGTCGGTCGAGGTCGCATTCCGGAAGGTGGCCAACGAGATCGCCGGGCAGTCGGTCGCGCTGTCGGAGGAGTTTGCGCTGACGACCGCGGAACTGTCCTATTTGCAGGACCGCAAGACCGCCTACGAGAACCTGGCGCGCCGCACCGGCCTCGAAGGCGTGAAGTCGGTGTGCATGGCCCTGCAGCAATCCGAACGCTACGGCACGCCGCTCGGCCAGAGCCTGCGCGTGATGGCGCAGGAAAACCGCGACATGCGGATGAACGAGGCCGAGAAGAAGGCCGCGGCACTGCCGCCCAAGCTGACGGTGCCGATGATCCTGTTCTTCCTGCCCTGCCTGTTCATCGTGATCCTCGGCCCGTCCTACATCAAGATCGCCACCATGCATTGAGCTGCGCCGCAGCGGACCGCACAGGCAGCCTTCTCCTTCCCCCTAAAAGGCGTGGCGATCGCAAACGGCAGCGAACATCTTCGCTGCCATTTCCATATTCGTCATGGCCGGGCTTGTCCCGGCCATCCACGTCTTTCTTACGCGGAAGCCAAGACGTGGATGCCCGGCACAAGGCCGGGCATGACGAGTTTGTGGAGGGATCGGGCGCCTATGCGATGGCCCTGCCCTTGGAAGGTCGGGATGGGGGCCAACCGCAGACACCGCTTCTCGTGGAGAGAGATGATCCCCACCCGCTTTGCTCTGGCGAGCAAAGCGACCTCCCCTTTTCAAGGGGAGGTCGAGCTGCCACGTTTGGTTTAGTCGTCCTTGGCGACGACCGGCGCCGCGCGCGATGCGGTCCGCGGCCCGTCCTTGCGGTTCAGCATGTCGCGGAGATAGGCGACGTTGGCCGCGGCCTCATCCGACGGCAGGTCGGCCTTGACGATCGTTTCGGCCTCCGCGAAGCGGCCCTGCAGGCCAACGACCAGCGCAAGGTTCTGCCGGATCCGGGTGTCGGCGCGGGCGCTGGCATAGGCCTGGCGCAGCGTCTCTTCCGCTTTCGGCAAATCCTTGGTCAGCATGTAGGACAGGCCGAGATTGGACAGCACCGACGGCTCGTCCGGAGCCAGCCTGAGCGCACTGGCGTAATAGCGCCGCGCCTCCTCGTGCCGGTTCATCTTGTCGAGCGTGGTGCCCTGCACCGACAGGATCCGCCAGTCCGGATTGTCCGGGCTGTGCGCGCGGCTCAGCACGTCGAATGCAGCCTGCGAATTGCCGTTGTCGGCCAGCGCGCGGCCATAGGCGGCGAGCAGCGCCTTGTTGCCGGGGTTGGCGATCGTGGCCTGCTCGAGCACGGCGCAGGCCTGCGAGCGCTGTCCGGTCATGCGCAGGGCCTGACCGTAGCCGACCGCGGCGGCGACATCCTTGGGATTCTTGCGGTAGCGCTCGCCATAGACCTCGACGGCGCGGCGCGGATCATCGGGCGTGGGATCGGACCGGGAGGTGATCGATCCCGCCACGTCGGACATGGTCTGGCAACCGCCAAGCCCTGCGGCCAGGACCGTCAGGAGGGCTGCGGAAGCGAGATGCCGGGTCAAATTGGACTGTCGACGCATGGCACTGTGACTCACGAAATCGGGCGAACGGTTCCAGCCGAGCGTGCCAGCAATAGACTGTTAACCCTAACGTCTGGTTAACTGGCGGCGTGATAACCGGCCCGCCGGTTCCGGCCCTGCACGGCGCCTGAACCGTTGGCGCGCTACCATCCGTGGCGAAAGGCGTGTAGTAGCCCACCAACGACGCCAGAACAGCCGAGAGCCGCATGCCATCCGTGTTCGAGACCGCTACGACCGCCGCCACGCCGATCACCTTCGTCACCAAGGCGACATGGGATGCGATTCGGGGCGAGCTGCCGGCGCCGGCGCGCCAGTTCGCGGCGGCCAATGACTTTGCGGCCAAGCCCGGCAAATTGCTCGTCCTGCCGGCGGCAGACGGCGGCATCGCGCAGGTGCTGTTCGGTCTCGAGGACGCCGACCACAAGGCGCGCGATCCGTTCCGGCCCGGCGCCCTGCCCGGCCTGCTGCCGCCGGGCGTCTACCGCTTCGCCAATGCACCGCATGACACCAGACTTGCCGCCCTCGCCTTCGCGCTCGGCTGCTATCGCTTCGGCCGCTATCGCACGAACAAGATTCCCGAGGTCCGCCTGGTGCCGCCCGATGGCATCGACACGGCGGAGATCACCCGGATGGCGGATGCCGCAGCGCTGGCGCGCGATCTCATCAACACACCGTCCAACGACATGGGGCCGGCCGAGCTCGCCGAGGTGGCGCGCGACCTCGCGACGCGGTTCGGCGCTGCCTTCAATTGCATCGACGGCGACGAGCTCGCGCAGAACTTCCCGCTGATCCACGCCGTCGGCATGGCGTCGACGCGGTCGCCGCGGCTGATCGAGCTGAGCTGGGGCGACCCCGCCCATCCGAAGGTGACGCTGGTCGGCAAGGGCGTCTGCTTCGACACCGGCGGGCTCGATCTCAAGCCGTCGAGCGGCATGCTCATTATGAAGAAGGACATGGGCGGCGCAGCCAACGTGCTGGCGCTGGCCCAGATGGTGATGGACGCGAAGCTGAAGCTGCGGCTGCGCGTGCTGATCCCGGCGGTCGAGAACGCGGTGGCCGGCAACGCGTTCCGCCCGCTCGACATCTTCAAGTCGCGCAAGGGCATCACCGTCGAGATCGGCAACACCGACGCCGAAGGGCGGCTGGTGCTCGCCGACGCGCTGGCGCTCGCCGACGAGGAGACGCCCGATCTCTTGATCGACCTGGGCACGCTGACCGGCGCCGCGCGGGTGGCGCTGGGCCCGGATCTGCCGCCGTTCTACACCAATGACGAGGCGCTCGCCGGCGACGTTGCATCTTGTGCGAAGAGCGAGAACGACCCATTGTGGCGGATGCCGCTGTGGCCGGCCTACGACGCCTGGCTCGACTCCAAGACCGCCGACATCACCAACGCACCGTCGGGTGGTTTCGCGGGCTCGATCACCTGCGCGCTATTCCTGCAGCGCTTCGTCGAGCACGCGAGGAGCTGGCTGCACGTCGACATCTACGGCTGGACGCCGTCGGCAAAGCCCGGCCGTCCCGAAGGCGGCGAGTGCCAGGCCGCGCGCGCGATCTACAAATTGCTGAGCCAGCGCTATGCATGATGTCAGACTGACGCCGGCCCGCGCCGACCTCGCCGCGAAATATCTCGAGGGCAAGGTCGAGGCCCTGCGCTTCGTCGAGGGCGAGGCCTTCGAGGTTTTTGACGCCATCGCGCCGCTGCGCCAGGCCCCCGCGGCCGATGCCGAACAGATGACGCAGGCGCTCCGGGGCGAGCGGGTCACGGTCTATGATCGCAACGGCGAAGGCTGGGCCTGGGGCCAGCTCGCCGATGACGGCTATGTCGGGTGGATTCCCGAGGCCGCCCTGACGACGCCCGGCGCCGTCCCGACGCACAAGGTCACGGCGCTGCGCACGCTGGCGTTTCCGGGCCCGTCGATCAAGCAGCCGCCGGTCGAGGCGCTGGCGCTGGGGACGAAGCTTGCGATCGTCCGCGAGGACGGCGCGTTCGCGGTGACCCGCGAAGGCTGGCACCTGCCGCGCCAGCATCTCGCGCCGCTTGCCACGATGGCAGGTGATTTCGTCGCGATCGCCGAGCAATTCGTCGGCACGCCGTATCTGTGGGGCGGCAAATCGAGCCTCGGCATCGATTGCTCCGGCCTGGTGCAGATCGCGCTGACCGCCGCCGGCACCGGCTGCCCGCGCGACAGCGACATGCAGCAGGACGGGCTCGGCCGCGAATTGACGTCTGCCGAATCGAAGCAGCTGCAACGCGGCGACCTGATCTTCTGGAAGGGCCATGTCGCGATCGTGCGCGACGCCACGACGATCGTGCACGCCAACGCGCATCACATGGCAACGGCGGTGGAGAGCACGCACGCCGCGATCGCCAGGATCAAAGCCGCCGGCAGCGAGGTCCTCGCGATCAAGCGGTTTTGAGCAATATACATTCCCGTCATCCTGAGGAGCGCGAAGCGCGTCTCGAAGAATGGACGGCCCCAGTCCGGCCACGCCACCCTTCGAGGCTCGCTGCGCTCGCACCTCCAGCGGCAACGGCGAAGCCGTTGCGCGGGGATGACGTGGAACGACGAGGATAGCTACGTCGCCACCGCCCCGTCGCCGGCCGCTTCGATGCGGAACGCGGCGGCGAACAGTGCGCGGGTGTAGTCGCTCTTCGGGTTCTTGAACAGCTCGGAGGCCGGTCCCTCCTCCTCGACCTTGCCGGACTTCATCACGATCAAATGGCTCGCCAGCGAGGCGACCACGCGCAGATCGTGCGAGATGAACATGTAGGTGAGGTCGCGCTTGCGCTGCAGGTCGCGCAGCAGGTCGACCATCTGGGCCTGCAGCAGCATGTCGAGCGCGCTGGTCGGCTCGTCCAGCACCACGAAATTCGGCTCCAGCACGACCGCGCGCGCGATCGAGATGCGCTGGCGCTGGCCGCCGGAGAACTCGTGCGGATAGCGGAAGCGCCAGTCGGGATCGAGCCCGACATCCTTCAAAGCCTTGATCACCCGCGCCTCGCGCTCCTCGCGCGACAGCTGCTTCTGGTGCACCTCGAGGCCCTCGGCAATGATGTCGGCCACCGACATGCGCGGGCTGAGCGAACCGAACGGGTCCTGGAACACGATCTGCATGTCGCGGCGGAACGGCCGCATCTGCTTGAAGCGCAGGCCCTGGATGTCGCTGCCGAGGAACACGATCGGACCATCGGATGAAATCAGCCGGAGCAGCGCGAGCCCGAGCGTGGTCTTGCCGGAGCCGGATTCGCCGACCACGCCGAGCGTCTCGCCCTTGCGCACCGCGAGGCTGACGCCATCGACCGCCTTGATGTGGCCGACGGTCGAGCGCAACAGCCCGCGCTTGATCGGAAACCAGACCTTGAGATTGTCCGCCGACATCACGACCTCCGCGCCCGGCTGCGGCGGCGCCGGATCGGGCTTGGGCTCGGCCGCGAGCAGCGCCTGGGTATAGGCGTGCTTCGGCGCGGTGAAGACCTGCTCGACCGGGCCCTGCTCGACGATCTTGCCACTGTTCATCACGCAGACGGTGTCGGCGATGCGGCGGACGATGCCGAGATCGTGGGTGATGAACAACAGGCTCATGCCGAGCCGGGCGCGGATCTCGGCCAGCAGCGCCAGGATCTGCGCCTGCACGGTGACGTCGAGCGCCGTGGTCGGCTCGTCCGCGATCAGCAGATCGGGCTCGTTGGCGAGCGCCATCGCAATCATCACGCGCTGGCGCTGGCCGCCGGACAATTGGTGCGGATAGCTCTTCAGCCGCGTCTCCGGCTCGGGGATGCCGACCTGGCCCAGCAGCTCCAGCGTCCGCGCCCGCGCCGCGGTGCCACCGATGCCCCGGTGCAGCGACAGGATCTCACCGATCTGGGTCTCGATGGTCTGGAGCGGATTGAGCGAGGTCATCGGCTCCTGGAAGATGATCGAGATGTCGTTGCCGCGGACCTCGCGCATCTCCTGATCGGACGCGGTCAGGAGGTTGCGGCCGCGGAAACGGATCGCGCCGGTGGGATGCGATGCCGTCGGATAGGGCAGCAGCTTCAGCACCGACAGCGCGCTGACGGATTTTCCCGAACCGGATTCGCCGACCAGCGCGACGCACTCGCCGCGCTTGATCGAGAACGAGATACCGTCGACCGCAAGCACGCGGCCGAAGGCGACCGAGAGGTCGCTGACGTCGAGCAGAGGCTGGTTGGTCGCGTCCATGCGTCAGCCCTTCGAGAACGTCTTGCGCGGATCGAAGGCGTCGCGCGCGGCTTCGCCGATGAAGATCAGGAGCGACAGCATGATCGCGACCGAGAAGAAGCCGGTGAGGCCGAGCCACGGCGCCTGCACGTTGGCCTTGCCCTGCGACAGCAACTCGCCGAGCGAGGGCGAGCCGGGCGGCAGGCCGAAGCCGAGGAAATCCAGCGCCGTCAGCGTCATCACCGAGGACGAGACGATGAAAGGCAGGAACGTCATGGTCGCGACCATCGCGTTCGGCAGCAGATGGCGGAACATGATCACGCCGTTGGACACGCCGAGCGCGCGCGCCGCCTGGATGTATTCGAAATTGCGGCCGCGCAGGAACTCGGCGCGCACCAGGCCGACCAGCGAGACCCAGGAGAACAACAGCAGGATGCCGAGCAGGATGAAGAAGCCCGGCGGCAGCACCGCCGAGATGATCAGCAGCAGATAGAGCGAGGGGATCGCGGTCCAGATCTCGATCAGCCGCTGGAAGATGAGGTCGGTCCAGCCGCCGAAATAGCCCTGCACGCCGCCGGCGGCGATGCCGATGATCGAGGACAGGATGGTCAGCGTCAGGCCGAACAGCACCGAGATGCGGAAGCCGTAGATCAGCCGCGCAACCACGTCGCGGCCCTGATCGTCGGTGCCGAGCCAGTTGTATTCGAGGTCGCGGCAGCCGGTCAGTCCCTTCCGCTTCACCACGTCCTTGCACTGCTCCTCGGTCAACAGCCAGGTAGGCTTCGACGGCACCGCCGTCGGCGGGTCGAGGTTGCGGCTGTCATAGGAGTAACGGATCGGCGGCCAGATCATGCTGCCGCCCTTGGCGGCGATCTGCTTCTGCAGATAGGGGTCGCGATAGTCGGCCGCGGTCTCGAAATCGCCGCCGAAGGTGGTCTCGGCGTAGGTGAAGATCACCGGCCAATAGAGCTTCCCGTCATATTTGACCACCAGCGGCTTGTCGTTGGCGATGAAATTGGCGAACAGCGATGCCACGAACAGGACGACGAAGATCCAGAACGACCAGTAGCCGCGGCGATTGGCCTTGAAGTTCTGCCAGCGCCGCCTGTTCAGCGGCGACGGCGAAAAGCCGTGCCGCGTGGCGGGCACCGCCTCGCCGAGCGGCGATTGCGTCGAGGTCTCGACCGGTTGGGGCGCGAGCATCGTCATCAGACCTCCCGCGCTTCGAAATCAATCCGGGGATCGATCCACATATAAGCGAGATCGGAGAGCAGATTGACCACCAGTCCGACCAGCGAGAAGATGAACAGCGTCCCGAACACCACCGGATAGTCGCGGTTCAACACGCTCTCGAAGCCAAGCAGGCCGAGCCCGTCGAGCGAGAAGATGGTTTCGATCAGCAGCGAGCCGGAGAAGAACGCGTGGATGAACGCGCCCGGAAAGCCCGCGATCACGATCAGCATGGCGTTGCGGAAGATGTGGCCGTACAGCACCTGGCGCTCGCTGCAGCCCTTGGCGCGCGCGGTCATCACATATTGCTTGCGGATCTCGTCGAGGAACGAGTTCTTGGTCAGCAGCGTCATGGTGGCGAAGGCGCCGAGCGCCATCGACACCAGCGGCAGCGTCAGGTGCCAGAAATAGTCGATGATCTTCCAGTACCAGGGGAATTGCGCCCAGCCGTCCGAGGTCAGGCCGCGCAGCGGAAAGATATTGAGGAATGAGCCGCCGGCAAACAGCACGATCAGGAGGATCGCGAACAGGAAGCCCGGGATCGCAAAGCCGATGATGATCACGGCCGAGGTCCAGGTGTCGAACCGCGAGCCGTCCTGCACCGCCTTGCGGATGCCGAGCGGGATCGAGATCAGATAGGTCAGCAGCGTCATCCAGATGCCGAGCGACATCGAGACCGGCAGCTTCTCCTTGATCAGCTGCAGCACGCTGACGCTGCGGAAATAGCTGTTGCCGAAGTCGAACCGCGCGAAATTCCACACCATCAGCGCGAACCGCTCCGGCGCCGGCTTGTCGAAGCCGAACTGCACCTCGAGCTTCTTGATGAAATCGGGATCGAGGCCCTGCGCGCCGCGGTATTTCGAGTTGATGGCCGCGCCTGCGCCCGCGCCCTGGCCGCGCTGCGCGCCGAAATCGCCGCCGCCTCCCGACACGCGCGACGTGCCGCCGGTGTCCGCGCCGTTGATCTGCGCGATGACACGCTCGACCGGACCGCCGGGAGCAAACTGCACGACCACGAAGGAGACGAACAGAATGCCAAGCAGCGTCGGCAGCATCAGGAAGATACGTCGGGCGATATAGGCGCTCATCGGCTACTTCGCCTGCTCGAGCTTCGCGGCCTTGGCCGCATCATACCACCAGTTCTCGGGCGCGCCGACGCCCGCATATTTCGCAGGCTTCTCCGGATGCCCGAACTGGTCCCAATAGGCGACGCGGTGCTTGTTGGAATACCATTGCGGCACCCAGTAGCGGCCGGCACGGAAGACGCGATCGAGCGCGCGGCAGGCAAAGGTCAAGTCCGCTCGCGTCTCGGCAGCGATAGCTTTTTCGATCAATGCGTCGATCGCCGGGTTGGCAACGCCCGCCAGATTGTAGGAGCCCTTGGTGGTCGCAGCCTGGGACGAGAAGTAAGGCCTCAGGCTGTCACCCGGCGTCGCCGACATGGATATACGCTGGGTCGTCACCTCAAAATCGAAAGCCTCGACACGCGCACGATACTGCACTGCGTCGATCTGCCTGATATTGGCATCGATGCCAAGCGGCTTGAGATTCTTGATGAAGCTGGCGTGATGCGGCTGGAAAGTCGGCTCATCGAGCAGGAACTCGATCGTAAGCGGGTCGCCGTTAGGCAATCGCCGCTTGCCATCCTTGACGACGCATCCTGCATCGTTGAGCAACTGCGTCGCCTTTCGCAGCAGTGCGCGGTCCTGTCCCGATCCATCCGACACCGGCGGCACAAAGGGCTCGCCGAACACCTCATCCGGCACTTGGCCGCGGAATGGTTCGAGCAGTTTCAATTCCTCGGGCGAGGGTAGTCCACCAGCCACCATGTCCGAATTCTGGAAAGGCGAGACGCTGCGCGCGTAAGCGTCGTACATGATGGTCTTGTTGGTCCATTCGAAATCGAAGGCATAGATTAGCGCTTCGCGAACGCGCGGGTCTTTGAACTTGTCGAGACGGGTGTTAATGAACCAACCCTGCCCACCGGACGGTGTTTCGTCCGGCAATGTCTCGCGCTTGACCCGCCCGTCCTTGATAGCCGGGAAATCGTACCGCGTCGCCCAGACACGGGACGTGAATTCCTCGCGAAACAGATAATTTTTGCCTGTGAAGCCCTCGAACGCGACATCGCGATCACGGTAGAACTCGTAGCGCACGGTGTCGAAATTGTAACTGCCGCGATTGACCGGCAAGTCGGCTGCCCACCAATCCTTGAGGCGGTTATACTCGACGTAACGATTGACCTCGAACTTGCCGACCATGTACGGCCCGGAGCCCAGCGGAACTTCGAGTGTGGACTCGTCAAACTGCCGATTCGCGTAATAGGCCTTCGAGAAGATCGGCAGACCCGCAACATAAAGCGGCACGTCGCGCGCGCGATTAGGCGCAAAGGTCACGATCACGGTGCCGTCGTCGGGCGCCTCGGCCTTCACGAAATCGCGCAGTTGCACCACGATCAACGGATGCCCTTTCTCCTTCAGCGTGTTGAGCGAGAAGGCGACATCCTGCGCAGTCAGCTTCGAGCCGTCGTGAAAGCGAGCCTCGGGCCGCATCGTGAAGCGGTAGGTGAGCTTGTCGGGAGAAATCGAGACCGATCTTGCGGCCAGGCCGTACATCGCGTCAGGCTCATCGCCCGCGCGTGCCATCAACGAATCGAAGGTCATCTCCATGCCCTTCGCGCCTTCACCCTTGAGGATGAACGCGTTGAACGAACTGAACGTAAAGAAGGACTGGTTGTAGGCACGGGTCGAGGGGATCATTGAGAACGCCCCGCCCTTCGGCGCCTTCGGATTGACGTAGTCGAAGATCTTGAAATCCGCCGGATATTTCAGGTCGCCGAACACCGACATGCCGTGCATCTCGGCTCCGTTGTCGGCCACCGCCGGTGCAGCACGCAAGCCTGCAGCACTCAACGCACCGATGCCGAGACCGAGTGCGTGCCGACGGGAGAATAGCGCCATGCGCGGATCCTTGAGTTTTATGAACGCTTGAGCTTGGCCGCCTTGTCGGCGTCGTACCACCAAAGATTTGGGAATCCCGAAACAGCGTATTTCGGCAGCGGGTCGGGATGGCTGAAGCGATCCCAATAGACATAGCGCTGCTTGTCGTAATTGAAGTGTGGAACAAGATAGAAGTTCCAGAGCAAGACCCGGTCCAGCGCCTTGGCGGCGGCGACCTGATCGGCGCGGCTGTTGGCGAAGATGATACGCTCGATGATGGCATCGACGGCCGGATTCTTGATGCCGGGGAGATTGTTGGAGCCTGGCCGGTCGGCCGCCTGCGAGCCGAAATTGTCGCGCTGCTCGTTGCCGGGCGAGATCGACTGGCCCCAGACCTGGGTGACCATCTCGAAATCGTATTCGCGGACCCGATTTTGATATTGCACTGTGTCGACGGCACGCAGATTGACGGTGATGCCGAGACGCTCAAGGCTCGGCTTGTAGAACAGGGCGATCCGCTCCATGCCGGAATCGCCGCTGTTGCCGAGTATCTCGACCGTGAACGGCTGACCGGACGAATCGACCAGCTTGCGGTCGCGAATCTCGAAGCCGGCATCCTTCAACAGCCGCGTCGCCTCGCGCAGATTGGCGCGCACGTTTTCCGGCGTGCCACCGACCGGATCCTTGTAGGGTGTCGTAAAGACTTCGGGCGGCACCTTGTCGCGCACCGTCTCCAGGATCTCGAGCTCCTTGCCTTCCGGCAGGCCGGTCGCCATGAGGTCGGGGATGCCGTCGAAATAGCTTGAATCGCGATGATAGTCGCCGGTCGAAAGCACGCGATTCATCTCTTCGAAATCGAACGCGTAGTTGAAGGCGCGGCGCAGTCTGGGGTCGGCGAATTTCGGGCGCCTCAGGTTGAACACCCAGCCCTGCATCCGGCCTTGATTGCGGACGGTGAAGAGCTCCTTGAGCAACCGCTTCTCCCGCACCGGCGGAACGTCGTAGGCCGACGCCCACTCCTTTGCGCTGCGCTCGCCGTACCAATCGAACTGGTCGGCCTTCAGCGCCTCGCGCGCGACCGTGTCGTCGCGGAAATATTCGTAGCGCAGCTCGTCGAAATTGTTCTGTCCGATCGCGATCGGAATGTCCTTGCCCCAGTAGTCCTTGACGCGCTCGAGCACCACCGACCGTCCGGCGACGAACTCCTTGATCCGATAGGGACCCGAACCGAGCGGCGGCTCCAGCGTGCTCGCGGTGATGTCACGCTTCTTGCCCTGCGCGTCGGTGCCTTCCCACCAATGCTTGGGCAAAATAGTGAGCTGGCCGGTAATCATGGGCAGCTCGCGGTTGCCTGCGCTGTCGAAGGTGAACTTGACGTCGCGATCGCCGATCTTCTCGGCCTTTACGATATGCCGATAGTAGGCGCTGAACATCGGGCTGTTCGCCTTCCACGCCTCGAAGGAGAAGATCACGTCCTCCGGCGTGACCGGCTTGCCGTCGTGCCAGCGTGATCCGGGCCGCAGGCGGTAGATCACGTAGGAGAAATCATCGGGAAAGGCTGCCGCCTCGGCGAGTTCGCCGTAATAGGTATCGGGCTCGTCGAGCGAGGCCTCCATCAGCGAGTCGTAGATGCGAGCGACAGCCGCCGAGACGGAGCCCTTCAACCCCGCAACGACGAGGTTGAAGCTGTCATAGGTGCCGGGCTGGAACAGCCGCACCACGCCGCCCTTCGGCGCGTCCGGCTTGACGTAGTCGTAGCGCTTGAAGTCGGCGGGATATTTGATTTCGCCGTAGGTCGAGAGGCCGTGCCGCCATTTCAGCCCGTTGGGGGCGTCGTCGGCGAAGGCCGGCGTGATCGCCGACAGGCCGGGGGTGAGTCGGAGCGCCGGAGCCATTGCCGCCAGTGCGCTGCCTTGAAGGAGGTGTCGTCGAGTGATCGCCAAATTCGGTCTTCCTGCTTGCGGCCCCGCTTACATGGGACCCAATATAAGGCAACGGTTCGACAAATTACGTTGCTTTTTCCTCATGATATTGGCCCGGGAACAATATCGGCGCGGCGAAACGTCCCGATAACAACCCCGCGACAGCGGATTCCCCATGCGAAAACGGCCAGGCATTGCCTGGCCGTTTCATCCGCATGCTTGCGCGAAGCAAATCGTTACTTCGAGGCGGTCGGGAGCGGAGCCGGGTGCTCCGAGTTCGAATTCAGATAGGCGATGATGTCGGCCCGCTCGCTGTCCTTCGGCACGCCGGCAAAGCCCATCGCGGTGCCCGGGACGAAGCCCTTCGGGTTGGTCAGGAACTTGTTGAGGTCGTCGAAGGTCCACTCGCCGCCCTTGCCCTTCATCGCGGCCGAGAAATTGAAGCCGCGGCCCTCGCCCTTCTTCTCGCCAACAACACCGAACAGGTTCGGACCGACGCGGTTGGGACCGCCCTTCTCGAAGGTGTGGCAGGCCTGGCACTTCTTGGCGGCTGCCGCGCCCTTCTCGACGGACGCGGTCTGCAGCAGCTTCTCGATCGGCTCGGAGGAGGCCGCAGCGGCCTCGCCGCCACCGCCATGGGACTCTTCCTTCACCGCGATCTCAAAACCCGGCTTCTCCGGCAGCTTCGGCGCGAATTTCGCGCTGGCGGCAAAGCTCATCACCAGGACGACGATGCAGGTGCCGAGAACCGCACCGAGGATTTTGTTGAGTTCGAAGGAGTCCATTTCGGGTCAGGCTCCGGGCCTTGAATGTCGACTTCAGGCCGGGAATACGGCCGCGGGGAGAGACCTGGGAATCGGCCTTATCGCACCGCCCCAAGCAGGGTTGAGATATCGGTTTGCCCGCGCTCTGGCAACCCGTATAAACGCGCCGAATTCAACCTCCTCCCCGGCAATTTCCGCAGGCCGGACGGGCCCCGACACGAATGACCCAACCCCGTACCTTGGTGCTGATTCCGGCTCGCATGGCCGCCACCCGGCTGCCAGGAAAGCCGCTGCTCGAGATCGCCGGCGTGCCGATGATCGTCCATGTGCTGCGGCGGGCCGAGGCGGCGGGCATCGGCCGGGTTGCGGTTGCGACCGACACGGCCGAGATCGCTGCAGCGGTGAAGGCCGCCGGCGGCGAGGTCGTGATGACCCGCTCCGACCACCCGTCCGGCTCGGACCGGATTTACGAAGCGATGACGACCCTCGACCCGGGCGGCCATGCCGAGATCGTGGTCAATCTGCAGGGCGATTTCCCGACCATCAGCCCCGAGACCATCCGCAGCGTGATGCCGGCGCTCGACGATCCCGCAGTCGACATCTCGACCCTGGCCTCGCGCATCCATAGCGAGGAGGAGGATCAGGCCCCCAGCGTCGTCAAGGCCGTCGGCTCGCCGATCGGGCCGAACCGGTTGCGCGCGCTGTATTTCACCCGCGCCACGGCGCCTTATGGCGACGGGCCGCGCTACCATCATATCGGCCTGTACGCCTACCGCCGCGCCGCGCTGGAGCGGTTCGTGGCGCTGCCGCCCTCGCCGCTGGAGCAGCAGGAAAAGCTCGAGCAGCTCCGCGCGCTGGAAGCCGGGATGCGGATCGACATCACCATCGTTGACACTGTCCCGCGCGGCGTCGACACCCCGGCCGACCTCGAAACCGCCCGCAGAATACTTTCCAAAGCCTGACCGGCTGGTAAAAGGCCACCCATGACCAAGAAGCTGAAAATCGCGTTCCAGGGCGAGCCTGGCGCCAATTCCCATATCGCGATCGTCGAGGCCTATCCCGACGCCGAGCCGATGCCCTGCCCGACCTTCGAGGACGCGCTGGCGGCGATTTCCTCGGGCGAGGCCGATCTCGGCATGATCCCGATCGAGAATTCGGTCGCCGGCCGCGTCGCCGACATCCACCATCTCTTGCCCGCCTCGGGCCTGTTCATCGTCGGCGAATGGTTCTTGCCGATCCGCCACCAGCTGATGGCGATCAAGGGCACCAAACTCGCCGACATCAAGAGCGTGGAGAGCCACGTCCACGCGCTCGGCCAGTGCCGCCGCGTCATCCGCAAGCTCGGCATCAAGCCGATCGTCGCCGCCGACACCGCCGGCAGCGCCCGCGACATCTCCGAGCGCGGCGACAAGAGCGTGGCGGCGATCGCCTCCCGCCTCGCCGCCGATATCTACGGCCTCGACATTCTCGCCGAGGACATCGAGGACGAAGCCCACAACACCACCCGCTTCGTGGTGCTGGCGCGCGAGGCCAAATGGGCCGCGCAGGGCTCGGGGCCGCTGGTCACGACTTTTGTCTTCCGGGTGCGCAATTTGCCCGCCGCGCTGTACAAGGCGCTGGGCGGCTTTGCCACCAACGGCGTCAACATGACCAAGCTCGAAAGCTACATGGTCGACGGCAATTTCTTCGCCACGCAATTCTATGCCGATGTCGACGGTCATCCCGATGACCGCGGCCTCGCCTTTGCGCTCGAGGAATTGAAATTCTTCTCGCGCGAATTCCGTATCGTCGGCGTCTATCCCGGCCACCCGTTCCGCGCGACCTTCAGCGAGACGCAGGACTGAGTCGCACGAACGCAATCTTTTCCGCGCGTCGTCCCGGCGCAGGCCGCGACCCATAACCACCGACGTTCGTAGGCAGCAAGGCGGCAACCAGCTTGCGCAACAACTGGGGCCGCGGCGTATGGGTCGCGGCCTTCGCCGGGACGACAACCGTTATGTGGCGGCTCTCTTCGCGAGCCCGAACGCCTCGGCGAGCAGGCTGTACGACTTCTTTCGCGCCGCGTGGTCGTAGACCGCTGATATCACCATCAGCTCATCCGCTTGGGTCGCCGCGATCAGCGGCTCCAGCTTCGTCATCACGGTTGCGGGGCTGCCGACGAAGAGGCGGGCGCGGTTGCGCGCGATCGAGGCGCGCTCGGCGTCGGTGTAGGGATAGGCTTCTGCCTCCTCGACGCTAGGCAGCGGCAGATACTGGCCGCGGTCGCGGCGCAGCCGGTTGAGATCCATCGACATTGCAAGCCGCTCGGCCTCGGCGTCGGTCTCCGCCGTGACGACGGCGACCGCCAGGATCGCCTGCGGCGTCGCGCGCCAGCCCGACGGCTTGAAATGCGCGCGGTAATTCGTCATCGCCGCAATAGCGTCGTGAGTGGCAAAATGATGCGCGAATGCAAAGCCCATCCCGACCTGTGCGGCGAGCTCGGCGGAATAGTCGCTCGAGCCGAGCAGCCAGATCGGCGGCAGCGGCGAGTCGTCCGGCATCGCCACCACATTGTTATAGGGATGGCCGGGTGGGAAATCGCGCGTCTCCCACAAGGTCAGCTCGTGCAGCCGCTCGAGGAAATCATCGCCCTCGCGGCGATCGAGCCGGCTGCGCAGCGCGTAGGCGGTGGCGCCGTCGGTGCCGGGCGCGCGGCCGAGGCCGAGATCGATGCGGCTGGGAAACAGCGCCTCCAGCATCTTGAAGCGCTCGGCGACGACGAGCGGCGCGTGGTTCGGCAGCATCACGCCGCCGGAGCCGACACGGATATGCTGCGTCACCGCCGCGATCTGCCCGATCATCAGATCGGGCGCCGGGCTCGCAACGGAAGCGAGGTTGTGGTGTTCGGCGAGCCAATAACGTGTGTAGCCGAGACCATCGACATGGCGCGCCAGGTCGATGCTGTTGCGGAGCGCAGCGGCCGGCCTGGTGCCGGTGGTGACGACGGACAGGTCGAGGACGGAGAGCGGAATCATGGCCGTCAACCTAGTGTGACGCCACGAGGCGACAAAGGCCCCGACCGCGCAGACCAGTCCCGCAGCGGAACATCGGCGCGGGCAGCCACCGATTTTGGGACGATATACAACAATTCATTGACGCACCAAGCTACCCACCAATCGATTTCGACCTCCAATCACTTGCAGAATCCTTATTATTTAAATATTTTCAACATCTTATTGCTATCAGGCGAAACCAATGGCTTGCCCACCGAGACATTCTCGATAGTCAATTTTTGACAAAACTGCACCACGAATGGGCAATTTCCCATATCCGATGGGCTGTTTGATCCAACGCATTTGGCTTATCTTAGGGCCTTCATATCCAGGCCGGACGTCTGCCCTCCAGTTGCGGAGCCTTTGCGTATCATGACCGAGACCATTTCCTCCGTGCCGAACGCACCGCGTGCGCCCAAGGCGCCGAAAATCTCCTTCGAGTTCTTCCCGCCGAAGACCGAGGAGATGGAGCGCAATCTCTGGGAGACGATCAATCGCCTGGCGCCGCTGACGCCGAACTTCGTTTCGGTCACCTACGGCGCCGGCGGCTCGACCCGCGAGCGTACCCATTCGACCATCACTCGCATCCTGCGTGAGACCGATCTGCTGCCGGCTGCGCATCTGACCTGCGTCAGCGCCTCGCGCGGCGAGATCGACGACATCGTCGACCGCTATCATGAGGTCGGCGTCCGTCACATCGTCGCACTGCGCGGCGATCCGCCCGGCGGCATCGGCACGCCCTACTTCACCCATCCGGACGGCTACCAGAGCTCGGCCGAGCTTGTCGCCGGGATCAAGCGGCGCCACGCCGACATCGAGATCTCGGTGTCCGCCTATCCCGAGAAGCATCCGGAAGCGAAGGATTTCGACGCCGACATCGACACGCTGAAGGCCAAGGTCGACGCCGGCGCGACGCGCGCGATCACCCAGGTGTTCTTCGACAACGACCTCTACCACCGCTACGTCGACCGGGTGCGCGCGCGCGGCATCGAGATTCCGATCGTGCCGGGCATCATGCCGATGCACAATTTCAAGCAGGCGCGCAATTTCGTGACGCGCGCCGGCACCAGCGTGCCGGACTGGCTCGCCGAGAAGTTCGAGGGCCTCGACAACGACGCCGAGACCCGCAAGCTGGTCGCCGCCACCGTCGCCGCCGGCCAGGTGCAGAAGCTGTTCAAGCACGGCGTCGACACCTTCCACTTCTACACCATGAACCGCGCGGACCTCGTGTTCGCGATCAGCCACCTGCTCGGCATCCGGCCGAACGGTGCCCAGAAAGCTGCCTGACACATGTCCGTTCCCGTTTCCCCCAAGCGTAACGCTTTGCTCGCGGCTGCCCGCGAGCGCATCCTGGTGCTCGACGGCGCCATGGGCACGATGATCCAGGGCCTGCAGTTCGACGAAGCCGCCTTCCGCGGCGCGCGCTTTGCGGACTTCCACCGCGACATCAAGGGCAACAACGATCTGCTGATCCTGACCCAGCCCGAGGCGATCACGGACATCCACGCCGCCTATCTGCGCGCCGGCGCCGACATCGTCGCGACCAACACCTTCTCTTCGACCTCGATCGCGCAGGCCGACTACGACATGTCGGACATTGCCTATGAGCTGAACCTGCAGGGCGCCCGGCTTGCGCGCGCCGCCGCCGAGCGGGTGAGCGCCGAGGACGGCAAGCCACGCTTCGTCGCCGGCGCGCTCGGCCCGACCAACCGCACCGCCTCGATCTCGCCCGACGTCTCCAATCCAGGCTATCGCGCGGTGACCTTCGACGATCTGCGCAAGGCCTATGGCGAGCAGGCCAAGGGTCTGCTCGACGGCGGCGCCGACCTGCTGCTGGTCGAGACCATCTTCGACACGCTGAACGCCAAGGCGGCGCTGTACGCGATCTCCGAGATCATCGAGGAGCGCGGCATCGACGTGCCCGTGATGATTTCCGGCACCATCACCGACAAGTCCGGCCGCCTGCTCTCCGGCCAGTTGCCGGAGGCGTTCTGGCATTCGGTGCGGCACGCGAGGCCAATCACGATCGGCTTCAACTGCGCACTCGGCGCCGAGGATCTGCGCGCGCACATCGCCGATATCGGCCGCGTCGCCGACACGCTCGTGTGTGCTTATCCGAACGCCGGCCTGCCCAACGAATTCGGCCAGTATGACGAGACGCCGGACTACATGGCGCGGCTGATCGGCGAATTCGCCGCTGCCGGCCTCGTCAACATCGTCGGCGGCTGCTGCGGCACCACGCCCGACCATATCGCCGCGATCGCCAAGGCCGTCGCCCCGCACAAGCCGCGCGCGGTGCCCGAGATCGCACCGCGGCTCAGGCTGTCCGGCCTCGAGCCGTTCACGCTGACCGACGCCATTCCGTTCGTGAATGTCGGCGAGCGCACCAACGTCACCGGCTCCGCACGATTCCGCAAGCTGATCACCGCCGGCGACTACACCGCCGCGCTGCAGGTCGCGCGCGACCAGGTCGAGAACGGCGCCCAGGTCATCGACGTCAACATGGATGAGGGCCTGCTCGATTCCGAGGCGGCGATGGTGACGTTCCTCAACCTCGTCGCCGCCGAGCCCGACATCGCGCGCGTGCCCGTGATGGTCGATTCCTCGAAATTCCACGTCATCGAGGCCGGCCTGAAATGCATCCAGGGCAAGCCGATCGTGAACTCGATCTCGCTCAAGGAAGGCGAGGAGAAGTTCATCCATGAAGCGACCGTCGCCAAGCGCCACGGCGCCGCCGTGGTGGTGATGGCGTTCGATGAAACCGGCCAGGCCGACACGTTCAAGCGCAAGACCGAGATCAGCAAGCGCGCCTACGACATCCTGGTCGGCCGGCTCGACTTCCCGCCCGAGGACATCATCTTCGATCCGAACATTTTTGCGATCGCGACCGGCCTCGAAGAGCACAACAATTACGGCGTCGACTTCATCGAGGCGACGCGCTGGATCCGGGCGAACCTGCCCGGCGCCCACATCTCCGGCGGCGTCTCCAACCTGTCGTTCTCGTTCCGCGGCAACGAGCCGGTGCGCGAGGCGATGCACTCGGTGTTCCTGTATCACGCGATCCATGCCGGCATGGACATGGGCATTGTCAACGCCGGACAGATGATCGTCTATGACGACATCGATCCCGAGCTGCGCCAGACCTGCGAGGACGTGATCCTCAACCGCGATCCCGGCGCCTCCGAGCGACTCTTGGCGCTGGCCGAAAAATTCCGCGGCAAGGAGAAGCAGACCAAGGAAGCCGATCTCGCCTGGCGCGAATGGCCGGTCGAGAAGCGGCTGTCCCACGCCTTGGTGCACGGCATCACCGAGTTCATCGAAGAGGACACCGAGGCCGCGCGCCAGAACGCGTCCCGTCCGCTCGACGTCATCGAGGGGCCGCTGATGGCCGGCATGAACGTGGTCGGCGATCTGTTCGGCGACGGCAAGATGTTCCTGCCGCAGGTCGTGAAGTCGGCCCGCGTGATGAAGCAGGCGGTCGCCTATCTGATGCCGTTCATGGAGGAGGAGAAGGCCCGCAACCTCGCCAACGGCATCACCGGCGGCCGCAACGCCGCGGGCAAGATCGTGCTCGCGACGGTGAAGGGCGACGTCCACGACATCGGCAAGAACATCGTCGGCATCGTGCTCCAGTGCAACAATTTCGAGGTCATCGACCTCGGCGTCATGGTGCCCGCCAACAAGATCATCGAGACCGCGAAGGCCGAGGGTGCCGACATCATCGGCCTGTCCGGCCTGATCACGCCCTCGCTCGACGAGATGAGCTTCCTCGCCGGCGAGCTGCAACGGCAGGGCATGAACCTTCCGCTCCTGATCGGCGGCGCCACCACGAGCCGCGTGCACACCGCCGTGAAGATCGACCCGAACTATCCGGGCGGCCCGGTCGTGCATGTCAACGATGCGAGCCGCGCGGTCGGCGTCGCTTCCTCGCTGCTGTCGGCCGAGAAGAAGCAGGCCTACGCCGCCGAGGTGCGGGCCGAATACGCAAAAATCTCCACGGCGCATTTCCGCGCCCAGGCCGACAAGAAGCGGCTGAAGCTTGGCGAGGCCCGCGCCAACAAGGTCGCGATCGACCTCGCGGCGGCGCCGCCGAAAAAGCCGGCCTTCTTCGGGCTGAAGAGCTTCGACGCCTACGATCTCGCCGAACTCGCCGACTACATCGACTGGACGCCGTTCTTCCAGACCTGGGAGCTGACCGGCCGCTTCCCGGCGATCCTCGACGACCCCAAGGTCGGCGAAGTCGCCCGCTCGCTCTATGCCGACGCGCGCAAGATGCTCGACACGATCATCAAGGAGAAGTGGTTCACCGCCCGCGCCACCATCGGCTTCTGGCCGGCGAACGCCGTCGGCGACGACATCGAGGTCTATGCCGACGAGACGCGGAAGCAGAAGATCGCGACCTTCCACACGCTGCGCCAGCAGCTCGAGAAGCGCGAGGGCCGCTTCAACGCCGCGCTGTCCGACTTCATCGCGCCCGTCGAGACCGGCGTGCCCGACTATATCGGCGGCTTCGTCGTCACCGCGGGGATCGGCGAGGATGCGGTCGCCGACCGCTTCAAGAACGCCAACGACGACTACTCCTCGATCCTGTGCAAGGCGCTGGCCGATCGCCTGGCCGAAGCCTTCGCCGAGCGCATGCACCAGCGCGTGCGCAAGGAGTTCTGGGCCTATGCGCCGGGCGAGGCGTGGTCGGCGGACGAACTGATCCTCGAGAAATATGACGGCATCCGCCCCGCGCCCGGCTATCCGGCGCAGCCCGACCACACCGAGAAGCGGACGCTGTTCGCGCTGCTCGATGCCGAGAACACCGCCGGCGTGAAGCTGACCGAGAGCTTTGCGATGTGGCCGGGCTCGTCGGTCTCGGGCCTGTATTTCTCGCATCCCGAAAGCTTCTACTTCGGCGTCGGCAAGATCGAACGTGACCAGGTCGAGGACTACGCCGCGCGCAAAGCCATGACGGTCGCCGAGATCGAGCGCTGGCTGGCGCCGGTCTTGAACTACATCCCCTCGCAGGACGGCGCCAAGGGATCGGCGATCGCGCCCGCCGCGACGCCTGCCAACGACGCGGAGCTGGCCTCGCATCCGCAGGGCTGCACCTGCGCCGTGCACCTCGCTTGGCGCAGGAAGAAGGTGGGCGCGGGATAGCTCTTTCACCCTGCCCTGGAGGGGGAGGGTCGGTGCACATGGAGCGAAGCGGAATGCGCACCGGGGTGGGGTGATCCCTCCACTCGGGCACCGCTTCAGCGGAGAGACCGTCACCCCACCCCGTATCGCATCGCTCCGCGCGATGCGATACGACCCTCCCCCTCCAGGGGAGGGTGAAGCGCCGTAGCCCGGATGCAGCGAAGCGTAATCCGGGATAAACTGCGACCGAACGACGACCGGACCCGGATTTCGCTTGTGCTTCATCCGGGCTACGGCCTTCGTCGTGTGGCGCAGAGAGAATTCCCCATGCAGTTCTTCTCCTTCTGGCGCTCGCTGGCGAGCTTTCGGGTGCGGATCGCGCTCAACCTCAAGGGCGTGGCCGCCGATGTCGTCTTCGTCGATCTCGATGCGGACGCGCATCGCACTGACGCCTATCGCAAGATCAATCCGCAGATGGCGCTACCGGCGCTGGTGACCGACGACGGCACGGTGCTGTTCCAGTCGCTCGCGATCATCGACTGGCTCGACGAGACTTTTCCGACGACGCCGCTGCTGCCAGCGGATGCGCTCGGCCGCGCCCGGGTGCGCGGGCTGGCGCTGATCGTCGCCTGCGAGGGCCATCCGCTGCTGACGCCGCGGGTGCGCCGCTATCTCGATCGCGAGCTCGATCTGCGCGACAGCCAGCAGAACGCCTGGCGGCGGCACTGGACGGTCGAGACGCTGGCCGCGCTCGAGGGCCACCTCGCCGGCCACAAGGCAACCGGCCGGTTCAGCCACGGCGATGCGCCCACCCTTGCCGACATCTGCTTGGTCGGCCACGTCACGGCGGCGATCAACCAGCAGATCAGCCTGTCGCCCTGGCCGACCGTGAAGCGCATCCACGAGACCGCCATGGCGTTGCCGGGATTCGCCAAGGCGCATCCGTCCGCGCAGCCGGATACACCGGAAGCGATGCGGCCGAAGTAGTTTGCGAGCGCGTTGCAAAGGGACAGGCAGAAGCGCAAACGTGTGCGCGGCTCTCTCTCGACCGTCGTCCCGGCGAAAGGCCGGCAACTGTTATGTTGGTTTGGTCTGCAGGTACGGCTTTCGGTCTCGCATCATGGCATTGAGGACCGTGAGCAGCTTCCTGGCGACGGCGATGAGGGCGAGCTTGGCTGGTTTTCCGGCCTGTCGCAGTCGTGCATAGAAGGCCTTGAACGGATCAGCTCTGCGAACTGCGTTGAGGGCCGCCATATAGAGGGCGTCACGAACGCGCTTTCGGCCGCCCGCAATCTTGCGCTTGCCGCGGAAGGTGCCGCTGTCGACGTTGAAGGGAGCAAGGCCAGCGAGCGCTGCGAGTTGTTTCGGTCCGACCCGCCCGAGTTCCGGCATCTGCGCGATGAGCTGCATGCAGGCCACGGGACCCACGCCGGGCAGCGAACGCATTAACTTCGCATCGTCCGCGATCTGCGCTTCGGCTTTAATCAATGCGCTGATGTCGGCCTCGATCTCGGCGATCTCGCTGTCGAGGACCTCGATGAGGCGGCCGATGCGTTCGGCCATGGCGCGATCGTCGGCCTCGCTGCGCCGGTTCTTCTCCTGGGCGCGCATGAGGACCAGCTGATCCCGCCGTTTTGCAAGCCTCGCCAAGGCGCCCCGTGCAGGATCGGCGACCTGCTCGGGGGCGGGCTGCATGGCCCGCGCAAAGGCCGCCAGCATCCGCGCATCGATCGGATCGGTCTTGGCGAGTAGGCCGCTGGCCCGTGCAAAGTCGCGGGCACGGGCCGGGTTGATCCGTGCGAACTGGATCCCGGCCTGACGCAGCGCCTCGCGAAGCGCGAGGTCATAGATACCCGTCGCCTCGAAGACCACCAGCGCATCGCATTGCCAACGCGCCACCTGCTGTGTGATGGCCTGTGTCGCGTTGGCAATGCGCCTCGGCACGCCGTCAGCCTCATCAAAGATATCGAGGTGTTTCTTGGAGATGTCGATTCCGACGTAACGAAGAGCTATGATCACGGTGCCTGTCCCTGTGATGCGAGGTCTGTTGGTGCAGCCTCGTGCAACTGTTCAGGTTGATAGATGGAACGGGCGGGAGACCGAGCCGGCTCACGGCGTCAAGCGCCAAGGACCCAACGGCTTCCCGCCCACCCTCATCCTGACACACTTCCAAGACACAGGGACCCATACGCCGCGGCGGATGTTGTCGGCGGGACTCGTCATTCCAGCATCGCCCAACAACGAACTTCGGTGGTTGGGTCCCGGCCTTCGCCGGGACGACACTGAGTGTGTTGCACGGGCTGTGAGTCATACTTGCGCATTCTCATTTGCGCATTCTCATTCCCCGGTGCGCAATTGCGCACCGGGGAATGACGGCAGAGAGAGATGACGGTACGCCGCCCTAACCGCTCGGCGGCGCCAGTGGCTGCACGATCTCCTGGAACGGCGGCAGCGCCTCGCAGCGCGCGGCGTGGGCCTTGAGCGCCGGGTAGCGCGCGTCGAACAGATGCGGATGCGCCTCGCCGGTGAAGCGCAGCGCGCAGGCCACCGCGATGTCGGCATGACCGATGCGATCACCCAGCCAATATGGCGACGGCACCGCCGCGCGCTCCTGCTCCAGCACCGCGAGCACGCCCGCGATCTGCGCCTCGCAACGCTCGACCCAGAGTTTCAACTGCTCCTTGCGCAGCACGCGCTCATAGACAAGGCTCACCGCCTTGTCGGCAAGCCCGGTCGCCAGCGCCGTGATGCGCAGATGCTTGCGCCGCTCGGGCCCCGAACGCGCGATCATCGCCTTGTCCGGCCCGACCAGCTCGTCGAGGTAATCCAGGATCGCGCCACTCTCGATCAGCGCCTCGCCGTCATCGAGCACCAGCGTCGGCACCCGCCGCACCGGATTGTAGGCCGCAACTTTCTCCGCATCGCCGAAGGTCGACCACGGCTTGTGCTCGAACGGCAATCCATAGAGCCGCAGCGCGATCGCGGTGCGGCGGACAAAGGGCGAGTCGTACTGGCCGATCAAAAACATCTGTCATCTCGTCGGTCATGCCGCAGCAAGCCGCGCCTCGAAAGCAAGGCTTTCGAAGTGTGCGGCCACGCCGGGGACAAAGGTTGCACTTTGCACCATCGTAGATGGGCCGCGCCGCATTGCAACCGGATCCTGATCCGGTCCGTTAGGCGAGCTACCCGATCACCGGCACATGCCTCGCCGCATCGGGCGGCAATCTGCCGTCGAGCCTCGGATCATCCGCCACCTCGATCTGCCGCAGGAACGGACGGAAGCCGGAGCGCTGGTAGAATGCGACGGCCGAGGGATGGTCGAAGGTGCAGGTGTGCACCCAGACGCGGCTGACGTCGCGCGACCAGGCGATCTCGAGCGCGCGGTTCATCAGGAAGCGCGCGGCGCCAGTGCCGATGAATTTTGCGGTGACGCCGAAATAGAGCAGCTGGCATTCGCCGGGCACGCTGAAATCGAGTTCGAGCAGGCCCTCATCCTGGCCGTCGACGGCGAGCCCGTAGAGCTCGTTGCCGGGGGCGTGGATCCTCGAGGCGAGATCGGAATCATCGAGCGCGGTGCGGGTGAACCACAGCCACTCCTCGCCGACGCGGCGATAGATATCGCGATACCAGTCGAGCGCGGGCGGCTCGACCTTGCGCAGGCGCCACGCGCCGGGCGGATCGTCGCGGCGCAGCGGGCGGGCGGTCATTTCCAGATGGGTGACGACGGCAGCGATTTTGCCGTGGGGGATGTCGGAGTAACCGTCGGGCAGCAGCATTAAGCGACCTTTGTTTCCAAGCTGTCGGCGGGAGATAACCGCACGTCGCTGCAGATGCAATGCGACGCTGCGCACAGTGGCTGGTCAGGAAAAAACAGACGAGGCAGCCAGCCTATCCGCTGCTCCTCATTCGAGCGGCCAGGTCCAACGAGCGGGATAACCAGCTTGAACGCGCTTTGAGGGAGGGCTCCCCCGGCCCTCCCGCACTCGGTTAATTGCCAACCCACACGTTGCCGTTCGCGTCGAAATCGTTCTTCGGGTTGTAACCGGACTCGCGAAGATTCCGCATATGCATCGCGCGGTCGCTGACGTCGCCATTCAGACTGGCGTTGGCGTTGAGCACGGCAGGACTCAGTGCGGTACCCATCGCGAGGCGTTGGTGGGTCCGGTGTTGTGCCGTCCGTGCATCGGCAAATGCCGCCGTGGAGAGAGAAGCAACTGCGATCGAAACAAGAATGATTTTCGTCATGGTCAGCTCCTGTGAAGTAACCAGCTGAGCTTTCAATCGCTTCCAGAAAATACGTGCTCGCACCGAATGTGAAAATCGCCACAGTCCGGCGGCGATCACGATCGGTCAGACTAGCAGGCAGAAGCCAACGCTTCTTGGACCCCCGCGCACAGCGTCGCGGGAAGTCCGTGCGCAACTCGCAAACGTCAACTTGTAGTGATCCAGATGCGCCGCCGCGGCGTTGATGGCACAAAGTGAATAGTGGCTGATCGCCGCAGTCCGCGTCGGCATTCGCACCGATGAGTCCCGGATCGCGCTTCCGCTTTCACTCTTCGAGCTTCGGCGAGACGGATCGATGACCCGGGACGACATTGGAGTTGGTGGCGCCCTCACCTCGGCGTCAGCGTGATTGCTTCCGCGGTTGCGGCTTCCACCGCGCCGCGGCTGTAGAGCAGCGGCACATACTGGCCCGTCGCCCACAGCGGCGCGAGGTCGCGGTAGTGGCCGCTGAAGGGATCGCCGGATTGGCCCGGCGTGTTGACGGCGCGGCTCGCATCCCAGTTGCCGACATCGAGCACCATGCGGAATGAAGCGCCGGAGATCAGATGATAGTCGGAGCGGCGATAGGTGGCGGCGCGCGGCACGTTGGCGGCGCCGCCAAAGGCGAGCGGGCCGACCTGCATCTGCGCCGCGGTCGCCTTGTCGGCGAGCGGCATCAGCGCGTGATTGAATTGCGCGACGTGCAGCCGGCCCCAGCGCCAGGTCGACGCATCGGGACCGAGCTTGTCGGCAACGTCGGCGACCGCCTCGCCGAGGCTGTCGCGCAGCACGCGGTCGCGCTCGGCTGAGGGATCGTTGCCGAGCGCGGCGTCGGGCTTTTCGAGATAGCCGACAATGGCGGAGATGCTGGAGGCTTCCGGCGCGATCAGCTCGGCAGCCTTCGGCGCGGTGGTCTTGAGCAACACCGGGCCGAGATGGTTTGCGATCCACACCTCGTAGACCGCGGCGGCCGCGCTGTCGGCCGCGTCGCGCGCATCCCACGCCTTGAGCAGATCGAGGCCCTTCTTGACGTTCGCATCATCCGACGTGAGCGGCTTCAGCAGCGCGACGAGGCGCCGCGCGAGCATGCCGGTGTCGTCGTTCTGCAGCGCCATCGCGTCCGCCAGCGTCACCTTGCTGTTGGCCTGCAGCACCTCGGTGATGCGCTGCCAGCGCGCGCTGTCGGCCCATTCGAATCCGACCCTGCGCTCACCCACCGGATAATCCGCCGGCAGGTTCATCTGGTTGGCGGTGGCGATGAAGCCCTGCTTCGGCTGATACAGCTTCGGCAGCTCGTCGAGCGACAGAAAGCCCTGCCACTCGTAGCGGCCGTCGCCGGGCACCGGCATCAGGCCGTCGAAACTGGCGCGGCGCGGCGTCTTGCCGGCGGCGACCCAGCCGATATTGCCGCTGATATCCGCATAAACCTGGTTCTCCGACGGCGCGCCCCAGCGCCGCATCGCACCGAGGAAGCCGTTCCAGCTTTTCGCGGTCATGTAATCGGACGAGCCGAAATAGGCCGAGGTGCCCGGCTCGAACCAGATCGAGCGCACGGCGAAGGCGTGCTTCTTGTCGGCGTCGGCGAAAATCACCGGGCCGTGGCGGGTGAACTTCAGCTCGAACTCGCGGTCGGCCTCGCCCTTCACCGCTTCCTTCTCGTGCACGATCCGCATGTCCTCCCAGCCGGCGCCGTAGCGGTACTGGTTCGGATTGTCGGGGTTGAGCTCGTAGACGTAGAGGTCTTCCTGGTCGACGTTGAAGATGGTCAACCCGAACGCGATGGTGTCGTTGTGGCCGATCGAGATGCCCGGCAGCGCCGGCTCGCCGGCGCCGATCACGGAGATGCCGGGCGCGTTGAGCCCGACGATGTAGCGCAGCGACGGCACCGAGTGCTCGCGATGCGGATCGTTGGCGAGGATCGGACGTCCGGTCGCGGTGCGCGATGCCGCGATCACCCAGTTGTTGGACCCGATGGTGTCGCGCTGCTGGTCGGCCTCGGCGAGGTACGTGTCGGGATCATGCGCCAGGGCCGCCTTCTGGTCCTTCGGCGCGGCGAACTTCACGGGCCGCGTGGCAAGATCGTAGGTGGCGAGCACCGCCTTCGGCACGCTGCAGGGATCGAGGCCATCGGGGATCCTGGTGGTCCAGGCCGGCTCCAGCTTGACGCGGAAGCGATCGGCATCGAGGCCTGCGGCGCAGGCCACCCGCGAGCGCTTCACCTCGGAGGCGACGTTGCGGGTCAGGCCATGGCTGCGGACGCGCACGACATCCTCTGCCGACCACAGGTCAGGCATCGTACCTGCGATCCTGAACTCGATCGGCAGCGCGCGCTTGCCCGCCTGGACGTCGGCGACATAGGCATTGACGCCGGCGACGAACGCCTCCGCATAGGATTTCGCCTTCGGGCCGTAGGCGGCCCATTCCGCATTCATGTCGCCGCGATAGAGGAACAGACGCAGCGCCTTGTCCTGCTCGGCATAGGCGGGGCCAAAGTCCTTCGCCAAGAGGCCGAGCCCGCGCTTGCGCCAGAGATCGATCTGCCAGAGCCGGTCGCGCGCGGCGTTGAAGCCTTGCAGGAAGAACAGGTCGTGCTCGTTGCCGGCATAGATGTGCGGGATGCCCCAGACATCGACCAGGATCTGCCCCGGCGCCTTCAGCCCCGCGACGTCGGTCTTGACCTCGCGCGCTGCGACGAGCGGGCTCGGCTTCTCGCGCGCGGTGGCGGGAGCGGTGAGTATTGCGGCGCAGAGTGCGGCGGCAAGTAGCTTGGCGACGCGGTTGAGATCCGTGTTCATGTTGTTCTCCGATGGTTGTTATTGGTTGTGAGGCGTCTTCAGCCGCAGTGGTGGTGCGCCCCCTCTCCCGCTTGCGGGTCGCGACGAGCAAAAGCTCGCGCTGAGAGGGCCGGGGTGGGGGTGTCGCTGCGATGGGACTGGTCATGATGCGGAGAGAGCCCCCACCCGCATTGCATCTCCGATGCAATGCGACCTCCCCCGCAAGCGGGAGAGGTGCAGCGAGCTTGCCGCAACATCAGTTCATTACTACTCCCCCTCGTCGCTCGCCAGCACGCCCTTCACGGCGCGGGCCCAGCCGGCGAGCTTGCGTTCGCGCGTCGCCTGGCTCATCGCCGGCCTGAAGCGGTGCTCGAGCCGCCAATTGTCGGCGAACTTGGCGGGCTCCGGATAGACGCCGGCATCGAGGCCCGCGAGATAGGCGGCCCCGAGCGCCGTGGTCTCCTGGATCATCGGGCGATCGACCGGGGCGTTGAGCAGATCGGCGAGCCGCTGCATGGTCCAGTCCGAGGCGGTCATGCCGCCGTCGACGCGCAGCACGGTGTTGGCGGCATTGGCCTCCGGCCAGTCGGTGCGCATCGCGGCCCACAGATCGAAGGTCTGGTAGCAGACGCTCTCCAGCGTCGCATGCGCGAGCTCGGCCGGACCGGTGTTGCGAGTCAGCCCGAACAGCGCGCCGCGCACGCGCGGATTCCAGTACGGCGCGCCCATGCCGACGAAGGCCGGCACCAGATAGACGCTCTGCATGGAGTCTGATTTGTCAGCAAGAGGCCCGGTCTCGGCGGCGTGCTTGATGATGCCGAGCCCGTCGCGCAGCCACTGCACCGCGGAGCCGGCGACGAAGATCGAGCCTTCGAGCGCATAGGTACGCTGGCCGCCGAGCTGGTAGGCGATCGTGGTGAGCAGCTTGTTCTTCGAGGCCACCGGCGTGGTGCCGGTGTTGAGCAGCGCGAAGCAGCCGGTGCCGTAGGTCGACTTCATCATGCCGGGCTCGAAGCAGGCCTGGCCGATGGTCGCGGCCTGCTGGTCGCCGGCAATCCCGGAGATCGCGATCGGCCCGCCGAACAGATCGGCTATGCTCTCGCCGAACCGGGCGGAGGAATCCTTCACCTCGGGAAGCATCGAGCGCGGCACGCGCAGCAGCCTGACGAGATCGTCGTCCCAGGCGCCGGTGTGGATGTTGAACAGCAGCGTGCGCGAGGCGTTGGTGGCGTCGGTGGCGTGGACCCTTCCGCCGGTAAGCCGCCACAGCAGATAGCAGTCGACGGTGCCGAACAGCAGTTCGCCGCGCTCGGCGCGCTCACGCGCGCCCGGCACGTGATCGAGGATCCAGGCGACTTTGGTGCCGGAAAAATAGGGATCGATAATGAGACCGGTCTTCGCCGAAATCGCCGGCTCATGGCCGTCCGCCTTGAGTTTTGCGCAGATGTCGGCGGTGCGGCGGTCCTGCCAGACGATGGCGCGGTGCACGGCCTGTCCGGTGGCGCGGTCCCACACCACGGTGGTCTCGCGCTGGTTGGTGATGCCGATCGCGGCGATGTCCTTCGCCTTGAGGCCGGCCTTCTCCAGCGCCTCGCGGCACACCATCACGGTCGAGGTCCAGATGTCCTCCGGCTCGTGCTCGACCCAGCCGGAGGCGGGGAAATGCTGCGGAAACTCCTGCTGCGCGACGGCGGCGATGGAGATGTCGCCGCGAAACACCATGGCGCGCGACGATGTGGTGCCCTGATCGATGGCCAGCACGAAAGACATGAGCGTTTCCTTTGGCGCTTAGGAGAATGCGTCAAGGCCAAAGGAGCGGATTACCGTGGCAAGGTCAAGCTTGGGAAGGTGGTGGTGAGAGACCCGTGATCCTAAGGCGCGAGTGGCGCCACACGCTCCGCTGTCGTCCCGGCGAAGGCCGGGACCCATACTCCGCGGCGGTTGTTGTAGGCGGGACTCGTCATTCCATGAACACGCGACAATGACCCTCGGTGGTTATGGGTCCCGGCCTTCGCCGGGACGACATTGAATGCTTGGTGCCGCTGGTGATTCATGCACCTTTACTCTCTGACGCGCGCCAGCGGATCCGCGCGAAGAGACAGCGCCCGATCACATCGGCCGGTAGGTCCTGACGTCGGCGGGGACGTTGACGCCGATCTTGATCGCGCCGACCGAGCGGATGATGTCGTCGCCGAGCAGCTGGGCGAAGCAGGCGTAGCCCCAGTCGTTCATGTGCAGGCCGTCGGCAGTGACGAAATCGGTGATCGGGATCGCCTGTTTCTCGTGCCAGTCGCGCATCACCTCGAAGCGCGGGAAGATGCCGACATGACGCAGGGCGGCGATGCGGCCGAGCAGCTTCACCATGCCGCGCGCGCTTTCGGGACGCTCGGTGACGCGCGGCGAATATTGCGGATCGACCAGCACGACGTCGGCACCGGACGTCTGAAGGCGCGCCACGCCGTCCTCGACCTGCTTGGCGGTCTCGGCAGGATCGAGGTTGCGCAGCACCGCGTTGGTGCCGACCTGCCAGATCACCATGTCGGGATGGACGTCGATCACTTCGGTTTGCAGCCGCGCCATCATCTCGGGCGCGTCCTCGCCGCCCTTGCCGCGATTGAGCACGGTGATGTCGGCGGAGGGATACTGCCGGCGCAACTGTCCGGCGAGCCGGTTCGGATAGGTGAATTCCGGCGCCGACGATCCATAGCCCTGGGTCGATGACGAGCCGAACGCGATGATGACGACCGGCTTGCCGGCGGCGAGCTTGGCCGCGACATGCGGCAGCGAGCCGGTGCTGTTCGGCACGCCCTTGGGCTGCTGACAGGGCACGCGGTGGAAGATGTCGCTGGCGGATTTCGCGGCCTGCTTCACCTTGTCGAACGCCTTCGCGGCGACGCTCGGTTGCGGCGGATTGGTCGCATCGGCCGTCGCAGCGGGCTGCGTCGCGTCAGGCTTTGCAGCCTCGGTCTTGCCGTCGGACGAAAGCGCCGCATGCTGCCCGGTCTGCGCGCGCGACGGCGCGACCGCGAAAGGCGCGAGCAGCGCCAGCACTGCCACGGCGCACAGACCTCGCCCTGCGGAAGCGCGAAAAGGGAAGGCGAAACGCATTTACTTACTCTGCTTCCTCTAATTCTGCTGCACCGGGCCCAGATGGGCCGCATCGATCACGAATTTCGCCAGTGCGCGACCGAGACAGGCATGAACCTTCTTGGCCAGATCGACACCATGCGAGGTGCTGAACAGGTCAAAATATCCGGCGTCGCTCCACTGCTTCATAATCGCGAACCGGTCGAACAGCGGAACGTCGTGCTGCTGCGCCACCACCTTCATGTTGTCGAGATATGGCGGCGCAGAGATCATCGTCTCCGTACGCGGGCTGTATTGCAGATTGACCAGCACCACGTCGGTCCCGGCGTCCCGCAACGCAACAACGCCTTCGTTGATCGCGGTACGGAAATCATCGGGATCGACCGCTCGCATAGCATCGACCGTTCCGGTCTGCCAGATAACCAAAGTAGGCTTTTTTGCTTCAACAAGCTTAACAAGAGTTCCCGCGGTCTCCTCGGCGGTGCTCTTTCCCTGTAGTTCTACGGATAGATCGATCGTCGACGACGGCAACGCCTCCTTCAGCGCCGCCTGCAGCGTGGCCGGATAGGCGCTCGCCTCGTTGCCCTGGATGGTCGAGGAGCGGCTGCCGACCACCAGCACGTTGAGCGGCCGGTTGGACTTGATGGCGTCGGTGACCTTGGGCAGCGAGCTCTCGCTCGAAAGCAGATAGGCGGGCACGTCGCAGGGCGGCGGCGGTGCCGGCTCCGCCGTGTCGCCGGCGCGCGCGGGCGCCACCGCCAAACCGGCCGTCAGGCAGGCTGCGAGCAGCGTCAGGCCCAGCATCGTCCGCGCGGACTTCATGCTCCCCCTCCCGCCATATCGGCGTTGCCAGCGGCGCCTTTTTTCGAGGCGCCTTTGTCGGCGGAGTGCTTGTACCACGAAATGATCCACGCCATGCCGCACATGATGAGGATGCCGCAGACGCTGATCAAGGCGTGCAGTGCGGCACCGCCAGATACTTCGGCAAGCACGAAGTGACCGGCGAAGGCGAGGAAGACCCCGAGACAGAATATCTCAAGCGAGTGCTGGCCACACAGGATCAAAGGTCGCAGCCAGGGCGATTTCAGCCCCGGCCAGTCCCTGGGCAGGAAGCGCACGGTGAGCGCGGCGAGCGCCAGGAAGTGCGCGAACCGCAACACGTCCAGGTCGGTCTTGTTGATCGGATACATCCATTGCTCGATCACCTTCGGCATGATGTGGCCGAGCTGCGGCACGTACCAGGTCAGCGTCACGAAGAACGCCGCGACCAGATAGACGATGCAGATCCACATCGTGATGTTCGACGACAGGATGCGCGACATCCGCCGCGCGCCGCCGAGCGCACACCAGGCGCCGAACACGAACAGCAATTGCCAGGCGAACGGATTGAACGCCCAGAAGCCGTTCGGATAGGCCGAGAGATAGAGGTCGAACTGCCAGGTCAGCGCGTAGAGCAGGACCGAGAGGCCGAGCGTGACATCGGGCTTCCATTTCATCAGCCACAGGATCAGCGGCAGGAACAGCATCAAGACGATATAGAGCGGCAGCACGTCCATGTTGACGGGACGGAAGCGCAGCAGCAGCGCCTGGACGATGGTGACGTCGGGCTGCTTGAGGAAGTCCATGATCCCCATTTCCTCGCTGTAGAGCGGGTTCTCGAACGAGGTCGCGACATAGGAGATCTCGGCGAGGAAGATCGTGAACAGGAAGACATGCGCGACATAGATCTGCCAGACCCGGCGCAGGATGCGCGCGGTCGCGATCACGAAGCCGCCCTCCAGCATGGCGCGGCCGTAGACGAAGGCCGCGGTGTAGCCGGAGATGAAGATGAAGATCTCGGTGGCGTCGGAGAAGCCGTAATTGCGGATCGTCAGCCAGGTCAGAAGATTGGTCGGCAGATGATCGATGAAGATCAGCCACAGCGCGAGCCCGCGGAACAGATCGAGGCGGAGCTCGCGCTCGCCGGTCGCCGGCAGCGTGATCGCGGGCGCAGCAACCTTCGCCTCGGCCTCAGCCTTTACTTCGGCCTTGGCGTCAGCCACCGGCGAACCGGCTATGGGGTCGGCAATCGAGCTCATCAAACACCGTGTCGGCTGCGGACGCCCCGCACGCCGTGCTGAAAAGATAATATCGGTCCGCCAGTTGCCGACAAAGCACGGAGTGCGGCGGCATGCGGCCGCGCTTTAGAGCGGAACTATGTTGAAACCACGATGAACGGACCGCCCTTGGGCCGCCTTTTCACGGCCCGGCAGGCGATTGGTTCCGGCGGTTCAATTGGCTATGATGGCGCCCTGTTCGAGCATGATCCGGTCGAAAACGGACCATGCGCCAGGACCATCGGATTGAGCCGCATGTACCGCGCCGTTACCCGCCAGATCGAAGTCACCGTCGAGCCGAACTTCATGCCGGAGCGCTCGTCGGTCGACCGGCGCGAATATTTCTGGTCGTACAGGATCGTGATCGTCAATTCGGGCCCGGAAACGGTGCAGCTGCGGACGCGGCACTGGATCATCACCGACGCCACCGGCCGCCGCCAGGAGGTGCGCGGCGAGGGCGTGGTCGGCGAGCAGCCGGTGCTCGCGCCCGGCGAACGCTTCGAATATACGAGCGGCGTGCCGCTGCCGACCGCCTCCGGCTTCATGACCGGCAGCTACCAGATGGTCACCGAAGCCGGCGAGCGCTTCGACATCGATGTGCCGACATTTTCGTTGGATAGCCCGAGCCCGGGCGGGAAAAGGGTGTTGAACTGACGCCAGCGTAGCCCGGATGGAGCGCAGCGCAATCCGGGGCAGGTGCATGCGCGGTTGGAGCGGCCCCGGATTTCGCGGAGCCTGTCATCGGGCGCGCGTTCGCGCGACCCGTTGGCTTCTCCGGGCTACGATGACGAACGCGTCTACTCCACGCCGGCTTCCTGCGGCGTGAACTCATACACCGACGAGCAGAACTCGCAGGTCACGACGACCTTGCCGTCCTTCACCATCTCGGCGCGGTCGTTCGGCGCGAAGCTCTTCAGCATCGACGACACCGCATCGCGCGAGCAGGAGCACTGCGCGCGCAGCGTTTGCGGGTTGAAGACGCGCACGCCGCGCTCGTGGAACAGGCGATAGAGCAGCCGCTCGCCGGACAGATCGGGATCGATCAGCTCGACATCCTCGACCGTCGAGATCAGCGACTGACCCTCGACCCACGCATCGTCATCCGGCACGGAATGCGCGGAGGTGCCTTCCGGCGCATCGCCGGGATGCAGATCGGCCTGCTTGGCGCGCTCGGGCGCCCTGGGCAGGAATTGCAGCAGGATGCCGCCGGCGCGCCAGCGCAGCTTGCCGCCCTCGCCGCCGCGCATCTCCTCGCCGACCGCAAGGCGCACCCGCGTCGGAATCTGCTCCGAGCGCAGGAAATATTCATGGGCTGCCTCTTCCAGGCCGCCGCCGTCGAGCGCGACCAGTCCCTGGTAGCGGCTGGTGTTCGAGCCCTGATCGATTGTCATCGCGAGGTGGCCCTTGCCGAGCAGCTCGCCCGAGCTCTGGCCATTCTTCAGGCGCGATGCGTCGTAGCGCGCATAGGCGCGCAGCCGGTCGGGCGCCTGGAAATCGACGATCAGGAGCGACACCGGACCGTCGGTCCGGGTCTGCAGAATGAAGCGGCCCTCGAACTTGACCGACGAGCCGAGCAGCGTGGTCAGCACGATCGCCTCGCCGAGCAGCTTGCCGACCGCGGGCGGATAATCGTGTTTGTGCAAGATCTCGTCGAGCGCGGGGCCGAGCCGGGTCAGCCGGCCGCGCAGGTCCAGCGCGCCGACCTCGAAGGCCAGCACGGCATCGTCGACAGGAACCGCTGAGGGCGCGCGAACCGGCGCCTCGGGCGTGATTTTGATGTCGGGGGATTGTGAAACCATGGCGCTCTATCTGGGGTCTCGGACCGCAAAACGAAAGGGGTTCACTCAACGCGAGATCGTCGTCCCGGCACAGGCCGGGACCTATGACCACGGGATTTTGTCGCGGCACAAGGCGTCTCCCCTTGTGCCTCTTTCATCGGCCGCAGCGTATGGGTCCCGGCCTTCGCCGGGACGACAGCATTGAATGGGCGCTACGCGACCGCGTCGAAACACCAGGCCAGGATGCCCTTCTGCGCATGCAGGCGGTTTTCCGCCTCGTCGAACACCACGGATTGCGGCCCGTCGATCACCTCGTCGGTGACCTCCTCGCCGCGATGCGCGGGCAGGCAGTGCATGAACAGTGCGTCCGGCTTGGCGAGCGACATCAGCTTGGCATTGACCTGATAGGGCCGCAGCACGTTGTGGCGGTGCTCGCCCTCCTTGTCGCCCATCGACACCCAGGTGTCGGTGACGACGCAGTCGGCGCCGCGCACGGCGGCTTCCGGATCGCTGCCGAGCATGATCGGCGCGCCGGTCGCCTTGATCCAGTCGCGCATCGGCTTCTTCGGCGACAGTTCCGGCGGGGTCGCGACATTGAGCTGGAACTTGAACCGCTCGGCGGCATGCGCCCAGGAGGCCAGCACGTTGTTGTCGTCGCCGGTCCAGGCCACGGTCTTGCCTTCGATCGAGCCGCGATTTTCCTCATAGGTCATGAGGTCGGCCATCACCTGGCAGGGATGCGAACGCCGGGTCAGGCCGTTGATGACGGGGACGGTGGCGTGGGCAGCGAGCTCGAGCAGCGCGTCATGGTTGAGGATGCGGATCATGATCGCATCGACATAGCGCGACAGCACGCGTGCGGTGTCGGCGATGGTCTCACCGCGGCCGAGCTGCATCTCGGCACCGGTCAGCATGATGGATTCACCGCCGAGCTGGCGCATGCCGACGTCGAACGACACCCTTGTGCGGGTCGACGGGCGCTCGAAGATCATCGCCAGCGTCTTGCCTTCGAGCGGCTTCCTGCCCTTCTCGTGCGCCTTCAGCTTCGCCTTCATGGCGGCGCCGGCGGACAGCATGTTGCGCAGCTCGCCGAGCGGCAGCTCGTTGATATCGAGGAAGTGACGGACCGGCTTGCTCATTATCCCGCCGCCTTCTTCGGCTGCGCCGCCGACAGTACAGAGCACGCGCGCTCGAGCGCGGTGATCGACGTATCGATCTCGGTCTCGGTCACGATCAGCGGCGCCAGGAACCGCACCACATTGTCGCCGGCACCGACGGTGAGCAGCTTCTCGTTGCGCAGTGCTGCGATCAGGTCACCCGACGGCACCACCGCCTTGACGCCGATCAACAGCCCCTCGCCGCGCACCTCCGACAGCACGCCGGGATAGCGGTCGACGACGGAAGCGAGCTTCTGCTTGAGCAAGAGCGACATCTTCTGCACATGTTCGAAGAAGCCGGGTTTCAGCATGACGTCGAGCACGGCATTGGCGGCGGCGACCGCGAGCGGATTGCCGCCGAAGGTCGAGCCGTGCGAGCCGGGCGCCATGCCTTCGGCCGCTTTCGCGGTCGCCAGCACCGCGCCGATCGGGAAACCGCCGCCGAGCGCCTTGGCCAGCGACATCACATCCGGCGTGACGCCCGTGCGCTTGTAGGCGAACAGCTCGCCGGTGCGGCCCATGCCGGTCTGCACCTCGTCGAAGGCGAGCAGCAGGCCGTGCTCGTCGCAGAGCGCGCGCAGCGCCTTGAAGAACGCCTGCGGCGCCGAGCGCACGCCGCCCTCGCCCTGCACCGGCTCGATCAGGATGCCGGCGGTGTGCGGGCCGATCGCCTTCTTCACCGCCTCGATGTCGCCATGCGGCACCTGGTCGAAGCCGTCCATCGGCGGGCCGAAGCCTTCGAGATATTTCGTCGAGCCGGTCGCCGCCAGCGTGCCCAGCGTGCGGCCGTGGAAGGCGCCCTCGAAGGTGATGATGCGGTAGCGCTCGCCATGGCCCTTGGAGAAGTGATAGTGGCGGACCAGCTTGATCACGCCCTCCATCGCTTCGGCGCCGGAATTGCAGAAGAACACGAAGTCGGCAAAGCTCTGCTCGCACAGCCGCGCGGCAAGCGCCTCGCCGTCCGGGCTCTTGAACAGGTTCGACATGTGCCAGAGCTTGGTCGCCTGTTCCTGCAGCGCCTTGACCAGATGCGGATGCGCGTGCCCGAGCGCGTTGACCGCGACGCCCGAGGTGAAATCGAGATAACGGTCGCCGTTGGTTGCGATCAGCCAGGCGCCCTCACCGCGCTCGAAGCCGAGATCGACCCTGGCGAAGACGGGGAGCAGATGCGACGTGGCAGCGTTGGTCATGGCGTTCACTGACGGTTTTTAAGCCGACAATTGCCGCGCGCCTTGACGCCAGCGCAGCAACGGCCAGCTTCGGAAAACAAAACGGCCGCCTTTGCGGGCGGCACGTGGCGGGCATTCTATGCTGCGGTCGGTAAGTGTCAATCGCCACGAAGTGGCCTTCCTGCAATGCGAAACGAGCGCAATCCGGAGCATTCCGGTGCGGTGGAAAAGCCTCATCGCGATGCTTAACTGTGTGGGAACATGTGGACGCACGGCCGCGGACTCTTGCGCCAGAGTCACGCCATATTGTAGCGTTTGGCCTGTCGGGTACGACATCTCGTGCGGCGGTACTGGACCCTCTAAGTAGCCTTCGTGTCTCGCGTAAACGTTCGGGCGCAACACCGTGCCCGGCGAGGGCTAAGGGATTCTGGCCGCAGGGATATTTGTCCAGATTGGCTCGCAGCGCCGCTCCAATGATTGGCCGGCGCTACGCGAAGGGAAGAATGCGATGACTGTATTGACCTGGTCCGACGATCGCGTCGAGCAGCTGAAGAAGCTCTGGGAGTCTGGCCTGTCGGCCAGCCAGATCGCGGCGGAACTTGGCAATGTGACGCGAAACGCCGTGATCGGCAAAGTGCATCGGCTCGGCCTCTCCGGCCGCGCCAAGGCACCCTCCACGGCCGCGCCGCGGCAGCGCAAGGCCCGCCCCGCCCAGCACATGATGCGGGTAGCGCGGCCGGTGTCGCGCGGCAACACCGCGCTGGCGCACGCCTTCGAGGTCGAGATGGAGCCCGATCCGATCTCCTACGACAATGTGGTGCCGATGAGCCAGCGGCTGTCGCTGCTCGAGCTCAACGAGGCCACCTGTCACTGGCCGGTCGGCGATCCCTCGAGCCCGGAATTCTTCTTCTGCGGCGGCAAGGCGCTCGCCGGCCTGCCCTATTGCGCGCATCACTCGCGCGTCGCCTACCAGCCCGCCGCCGATCGCCGCCGGCCGTCGGCGAAACCGCAGATCAAGTGAGCACTCGGGAAAAGACGGAAGAACTCAAAAACAAATCCCCGCGAAAGCGGGGATTTTTTTTGTCCGTAGCCCATTACATCACCGGCGTCGTCCCGGCGAAAGCCGGGACCCATAACCACTAATGCGTGTTGTTAGAAAGCCGTCTGGCCACGTGCCGATTACGCCGGCCGCGGCGTATGGGTCCCGGCTTTCGCCGGGACGACGCCGGTGATGCGGCTTGCGATGGCCACGCGCCCGTTACGGCTGCGGCTCGGCCTTGGCAAAGCGGTCGTCGAGCGCGTAGCCGGCGCCGCGCACGGTGCGGATCGGATCCTGCTCGCGGCCCGGATTGAGCAGCTTGCGCAGGCGGCCGATATGCACGTCGACGGTGCGCTCATCGATGTAGATGTCGCGGCCCCAGACGCTGTCGAGCAGCTGCTCGCGGCTGAACACGCGGCCGGGATGCTCGAGGAAGAATTCGAGCAGGCGATACTCGGTCGGCCCGAGATCGATCGGGCGGCCGGAGCGCGCCACGCGGCGCTTCTCGCGGTCGAGCTCGATGTCGCCATAGGTCAGCACGGTCGCAAGCCGCTCCGGGCTCGCGCGGCGCAACAGGCCCTTCACCCGCGCCAGCAGTTCCGGCACCGAGAACGGCTTGACGATGTAATCGTCGGCGCCGGTGGCAAGTCCGCGCACGCGCTCGCTTTCTTCGCCGCGCGCGGTCAGCATGATGATCGGAAGCTGCTTGGTCTCGGGCCGCGCCCGCAGGCGACGGCACAGCTCGATGCCGGACAGGCCCGGCAGCATCCAGTCGAGGACCACGAGGTCGGGAACGCGCTCCTTCAGCCTCGTGTCGGCATCGTCGCCGCGCCCCACCGTCTCGACATCGTAGCCTTCCGCATCGAGGTTGTAGCGCAACAGCGTCGTCAGCGCTTCCTCGTCTTCGACTACCAGAATGCGTGCGCTCATCGGTTTAAGTTCTTTCTCTGTGGTGATCCGTTGCCCAGACGCAAACCGAAACGCTTACTTCCTTGAGCATAGTCCCCGCGGAAACGATTTGTCGCGAGGATCATCCAGTTTCGCTCTTGCCGGTCCCGCACTTGCCGATCATGCCTCAGTTGCCCGGCACCGTGGTGGCAAAAGTGGTCATGTCCCCCTTCGGGCGCTTGTCGGTGATCTGCTGGCCCTCGATCATGTAGAACACGGTCTCGGCGATATTGGTGGCGTGATCGCCGATCCGCTCGATGTTCTTGGCGCAGAACATCAGATGGATGCAGAACGAGATGTTGCGCGGATCTTCCATCATGTAGGTGAGCAGTTCGCGGAACAGCGAGGTGCAGATCGCATCGACCTCCTCGTCGCCCTTCCAGACGTTCATCGCCGCCGGCAGGTCGTGCGCGGCGTAGGCGTCGAGCACCGACTTGACCTGCGACAGCACGAGGTCGGTCATGTGCTCGAGGCCGCGGATCAGCTTCAGCGGCTGGAAATCGCTCTCCAGCGCCGCGACGCGCTTGCCCATGTTCTTGGCGAGGTCGCCGATCCGCTCGAGGTCGGTCGCGACACGCATCGCGCTGACGATCTCGCGCAGGTCGATCGCCATCGGCTGGCGGCGCGCGATCGTCAGCACCGCGCGCTCTTCGATGTTGCGCTGCAGATTGTCGATCTCGATGTCGGCGGCGACCACGCGCTTGCCGAGCGCGACGTCGCGACGGATCAGTGCGTCGACCGACTCGGTAATCATCCGCTCGACCAGGCCGCCCATCTCGGCGACCAGGCGCGTCAACTCCTGCAGATCGCTGTCGAATGCCTTGGCGGTATGTTCAGAAGCCATCGCTTGTCTCCCTCAACCATGATCCCGGGGATCATGGTTTCGTGTCCTGAATTTTAGCATGATCCGATCGGAAAACCGGTTCCCACTTTTCCGGATCATGCTCTAGCCGAACCGGCCGGTGATGTAGTCCTGGGTGCGCCGATCGCTCGGTGAGGTGAAGATCTTGTTGGTGTCGTCGAACTCGATCAGCTCACCGAGATACATGAAGGCGGTCTTGTCGGAGACGCGCGCCGCCTGCTGCATGTTGTGGGTGACGATCGCGATCGTGTAGTCCTCGGAGAGCTCCTGGATCAGCTCCTCGACCTTGGCGGTCGAGATCGGGTCGAGCGCCGAGCACGGCTCGTCGAACAGGATCACCTCGGGGCGCACCGCCACGGTGCGCGCGATGCACAGGCGCTGCTGCTGGCCGCCGGAGAGCGACAGGCCGGAGGCGTTCAGCTTGTCCTTGACCTCGTTCCACAGCGCGCCGCCGCGCAGCGCCTTCTCGACCCGGTCGTCCATCTCGGACTTCGAGATCTTCTCGTAGAGGCGGATGCCGAAGGCGATGTTCTCGTAGATCGTCATCGGGAACGGCGTCGGCTTCTGGAACACCATACCGACCCGCGCGCGCAGCAAGTTGAGGTCGAGCTTGGGGTCGAGAATGTTGGTCTGGTCCAGCATCAGCTGGCCGACCGCGCGCTGGCCCGGATAGAGGTCGTACATCCGGTTGAAGATGCGCAGCAGGGTCGACTTGCCGCAGCCGGACGGGCCGATGAACGCCGTGACGCGGTTGGTGCCGAGCGTCAGGTTGATGTTCTTCAGCGCGTGGTGCTCGCCGTAATAGAAGTTGAGGTTGCGCACCGTGACTTTCGGCGGCGCTTCCGGCAGCGGAACCTGGGGAACGTGGCCCGCGGCAGTCGTGGAGACGGAAAGCTCGGTCATTTTGCGGCCCTTTCGGCACCAAGGATACGCGCGCCGATATTCAACGCGAGCACGGTGAATGTGATGAGCAGCGCACCGCTCCACGCCAGCTCTTTCCAGTAGGCGTAGGGGCTCTGCACGAAGTTGTTGATGGTCACCGGCAGGTTGGCCATCGTCTTGGTCAGATCCAGGCTGAAGAACTGGTTCGACAGCGCGGTGAACAGCAGCGGCGCGGTCTCGCCGGCGACGCGGGCGGTCGCCAGCAGCACGCCGGTGATCAGACCCGATCGCGCCGCACGATAGGCGATCCGCTTGATCACCAGCGAACGCGGCAGGCCGAGCGCGGAGGCGGCCTCGCGCAGCGGATTGGGCACCAGGAGCAGCATGTCCTCGGTGGTGCGCAGCACGACCGGGATCACGATCACCGCGAGCGCGAGGCTGCCTGCGATCGCCGAGAAGCCGCGCATCGGCACCACCACCGCGCCATAGATGAACAGGCCGATGATGATCGAGGGCGCGCTGAGCAGGATGTCGTTGATGAAGCGGATCACCGAGGTCAGCTTGTCGTGCTTGCCGTATTCGGCGAGGTAGGTGCCGGCGAACAGGCCGAGCGGCGCGCCGATGCCGACGCCGATCACCGTCATGATGAGCGAGCCGACGATGGCGTTGAGCAGGCCGCCTTCGGTCGAGCCGGGCGGCGGCGTGTTCTGGGTGAACAGCTGCACGCTGAGGCCTGTAAGGCCGTTATAAAGCAGCGTGATCAGAATCAGCGCCAGCCAGGTGACGCCGAACAGCGCCGCGCCGACACAGAGCGCGCGGATGACGATGTCGTTGCGGCGGCGGGATTTGTAGATCGGGTTCATGGCGTTACTTCCCCGCCTTCTTTTCAAGCCGCATCAGCATCAGCCGCGCGCCGGCGAGCACGAAGAAGGTCAGCACGAACAACAGCAGGCCGAGCAGGATCAGGCCGGACTGGTGCAGGCCGTCGCTCTCGGCGAATTCGCTAGCGATCGCCGCCGAGATCGTGGTGCCCGGCGCGAAGATCGACGACGAGATCCGGAACGAATTGCCGATGATGAAGGTCACCGCCATGGTCTCGCCGAGGGCGCGGCCGAGCGCCAGCATGATGCCGCCGATCACCCCGACGCGGGTGTAGGGGATCACGACGCTGCGAACGACTTCCCAGGTGGTGCAGCCCATGCCGTAGGCGGCCTCCTTCAGCACCGGCGGCACGGTCTTGAACACGTCGACCGAGATCGCGGTGATGAAGGGCAGCACCATGATCGCAAGGATCAGCGCGGCGTTGAACAGGCTGAGATAGGACGGCGGGCCTGCGAACACCGCGCCCAGCACCGGGACGCCCTCGAAGATCCGGATCATGAAAGGCTGGAACGTGTTCGCCAGGAACGGGCCAAGCACGAAGAAGCCCCACATGCCGTAGATGATCGAGGGGATGCCGGCGAGCAGCTCGATCGCGATGCCGATCGGGCGGCGCAGCACTTGCGGGCAGAGCTCGGTGAGGAACACGGCGATGCCGATGCCGACCGGAATGGCGATCAGCATCGCGATGACCGAGGTGATCAGCGTGCCGTAGATCGGGCCGAGCGCGCCGAGCACCGGCGGATCGGCCGAGGGCGCCCAGCGCTGCGTCCAGAGGAAGGCGAAGCCGTATTCCTTCATCGCCGGCCAGGCGCCGACGATCAGCGACAGGATGATGCCGCCGAGGATCAACAGAACCGAAATCGCCGAGATGCGGGTGATCCAATAGAAGGTGAGGTCACCGAGCTTGAAGGCGCTGAGGGCCTTGGCGCGATCGTAAGGTCCCGCGGCTTCCATCACATCGCTCTGAACAGCCATGTCTGCCACGCCAATCCCCTCTTTAGTATGCAAAAGCCACGCAAACCGCTACGCCCCGAAGCGATCTTCACTGACGCATTTGGCCGGGCGTCGTCGTTCCAGCCACGCCCCTTGAGGCGCGAACCCCGGCCTCGATCCCGCGCTTGTTGCCGCGGTGATGGAGACCGGGTCTTGGTCGCTCGACCTGTGCCGCGATCGAATCGGCACAGGTCCTGTCGCAGCGTCGGACTTAGCTCTTGATGTCCGAGGACCAGGTCTTCTCGATCAGCTTGACGACCGAGTCCGGCATCGGGATGTAGTCGAGCTCTTCGGCCGCCTTGCCACCCTTCTCGAAGGCGTACTTGAAGAACTTGAGCGCTTCCTGCGAGGCCGCCTTGTCGGTCGAGTCCTTGTGCATCAGGATGAAGGTCGCCGCGGTGATCGGCCAGGAGGCTTCGCCCGGCTGGTCGGTCAGGATCACGTAGTAGCCGGGAGCCTTGGCCCAGTCGGCGTTCGACGCCGCGGCCTGGAAGGCGGCGATGGTCGGCTGCACGGTCTTGCCGGCCTTGTTGACCAGCGCGGTGTAGGTCAGCTTGTTCTGCTTGGCGTAGGCATATTCGACATAGCCGATCGCGTTCTTGGTCTGGCTGATGTTGCCGGCAACGCCTTCGTTGCCCTTGGCGCCGACGCCGACCGGCCACTCGACCGCGGTGCCGGAACCGACTTTGGACTTCCAGTCGGCATTCGACTTGGAGAGATAGTCGGTGAAGTTGAAGGTGGTGCCCGAACCATCCGAACGGCGCACGACGGTGATCGCATCGCCCGGCAGGGTCAGCTTCGGGTTGAGCTTGGCGATCGCCGCGTCATTCCACTTGGTGATCTTGCCGAGATAGATGTCGCCGAGCACTTCGCCGGAGAGAACCAGCTCGCCCGACTTGACGCCCTCGACGTTCACGACCGGAACGATCGCGCCCATCACCATCGGCCACTGGACGAGGCCGTCCTTCTCGAGCTGCTCGGCCTTGAGCGGAGCGTCGGTGGCGCCGAAGGTCACGGTCTTGGCCTGGATCTGCTTGATGCCGGCGCCGGAACCGATCGACTGATAGTTCAGGCCATTGCCGGTATCCTTCTTGTAGGCGTCAGCCCACTTCGAATAGATCGGGAACGGAAACGTCGCGCCCGCGCCGGTAATATCGGCAGCGAAGGCCGACGTCGAAGCGGCGACCATGCCGGCTGCGACGATTGCTTTGATGAAATTCATGGGGTGGTCTCCATCCTGTGAGCGAAGCGCCGAATGCGCCCGATCGCGCTCACGCCGGTCCATCTAGGAGCGGTCGGTGCTGCTTTTACGAAGGTTGGATGACAGTTGGATGACAGTGCTAAGCAGCTGAAAACGCTTAGCTTTGGGTTGGTAACGGGGTCTTCGGCCGAGGAAAACAGGCGGTAAAAGTGGCGCCGTTCTTCGGCACGCTCTCGATCAAAAGGCGCCCGCGATGACGGTTAAGAATATGTTTCACCAGCGATAATCCGAGGCCCGTTCCGCCCTGGTTACGGCTGTCGCCGACGTCGACCCGGTAGAAGCGCTCGGTCAACCGCGGCAGGTGCTCCGGGGCGATGCCGGGGCCGAAATCCCGTACCATGACACGGATTTCGGGAGCCCCCTCGCCCGATGCGCCCGAAGCGGCCTGATTCAGCGACACTATGACGCGGCCCCCGGATGCGCCGTATTTGAGGGCGTTCTCGATCAGGTTCTCGAACAGGCGGAGCAGTTCCTCGCGGTCGCCGGCGATCATGACCGGGGCCTGAGGCAGGCCGACCTCGATCTCGACCTGGCGCTCGCTGGCCAGTGCCTCGAGCCCGTCCGCGACCTGGCGGATGATCGGCACGACATCGATCGAGGCCTCGGGCCGCACATGGGCCGACAGCTCGACCCGCGACAGCGACAGCAAATCGTCGATCAGCCGCGCCATGCGGGTCGCCTGGGTGTGCATGATGCCGAGGAAACGCTCGCGCGCCCGCGCGTCCTCGCGCGCCGGCCCCTGCAGCGTGTCGATGAAGCCGGACAAGGCGGCGAGCGGCGTGCGCAGCTCGTGGCTGGCATTGGCGACGAAGTCGGCGCGCATCTCCTCGACCCGGCGCAGCGGCGTCAGGTCGTGGAAGGTCATCAGCATGCACTTCTCGGTGCCGCCGAACTGGGTCGGAACCGGCACCGGCGTGATCACCAGTTCCATCCAGCGATCGACCGGAACGTGGTCGGTGTAGGTGGCGCGGCGCGGCTCGGTGGTCGCGATCGCCTCGCGCAGCGCGGTGATGATCTCCGGCGAACGCAGGGCAAATTGCGCCAGTTCGTTCTTACGCAGCGCGGGCGCGAGCTGCGCCGCGGCGGTGTTGAGATGGATGACGCGGCCGGCGCGATCGAGCAGCACGGCCGGGTCCGGCATGCCGGCGACGACCGCGCTGACCGCGGCGGCCTCGACCGGATTGACGCCGCGGACGTCCTCGCGCGAGGTTCCGGCATCGTGCAGCCGCCATGGCACCAGCGCCGCGGCCGCGATGCAGACGAACACGGCGCTGGCGCGCACCAGCGACAATTCGCCGAGCGCGACCACCACGCTCAAGGCCAGCGCTGCGGCAAGCAGGATCAGCGCGGAGTGGCGCAACCGGTCGGGCCAGGGCGAGAAGATGGAGGAAGATGAATCGTCAATTGCCATCGCGGCGGCTTTCATCCCGTCGGTTCATGTCTCGCCCAGGTGCGGTCACATCGACCTTCCCTCGGGAGGCATCGGGCCGCTTCATCAGACCCCGGAGTCACCGCGCTTGCGAACCAGAACCGCCTCATGGTGCGGCTCGGCGCGGGGACCCGAATCAGCCTGCGGCAGCCGTTTGAGTCGGGCGCCGACGATAACCTCCCGAAACGTCAGCAAGATTACAGATATGACGAACGGCGCAATATAGTAGAGCAGCCGGAACAGCAGCATACCGCCGAGCAGGTCCTCGCGGTCCATCTGCCAGAGGCCGACCAGCATGGCGGCGTCGAACACCCCGAGGCCGCCGGGGGAGTGGCTGGCGAAGCCGAGCAGGGTCGCCGACACGAAGATGACCGCGACCACGACGAAGCCGAGATTTGGCTCGTCCGGCACCAGCACGTACATCGCCAGCGCGCAGAAGCCGAGGTCGAGGATGCCGATCGCGATCTGCAGCAGCGTCAGCGGGCCGCCCGGCAGGGTCACCGTCCAGGGGCCGCGGCCGACCACCCGCGGCTGGGTCCAGACCCAGACCACATAGGCGACCAGCGCGGTGATGATCGCGAATGCCAGCGCCCGGTTGAGCCAGGGCGGCAGCTGGTCGATGTTGGCGGCGGCCTCCGGGTGGTAGGCGATGCCGAGCCCGAGCACCGCGGCATTGCCGAGCCAGAAGGTGAGGCCGGCGAGAAAGCAGATCTTGGCGACGTCGATCGCGTTCAACCCCCACGCCGAATAGATCCGATAGCGCACCGCGCCGCCAGTGAAGACGCTGGCGCCGACATTGTGGCCGATCGAGTAGGAGGTGAAGGCCGCGAGCGCGTTGATGCGGTAAGGTACATGGGCGTGGCCGATCGCGCGCACCGCGAACAGATCGTAGAAGGTCAACGTGAAGTAGCCCGCCGCGACGAACAGTCCAGCCAAGGCAATCTGCCGCGGCTCGGTGCTCTTGATGGCCTCGAGCACCTCGTTGGTGTCGATGCCGCGCAGCATGTGATACAGGACGTAGCAGGCGATGCCGATGACGGCGATGCTGATGACAACACCCAGCCGATGCAGGATTTGCTTCTGGCGCAGAAACGCCATCGCCCTGCGTATTGCTTCCAGCATCTAGACCTCGAATTGCGATCCCGCGACGACGGCTCCCGGGCGAACTCCGCCGGCGCTTCGCTGTGCCCTGGCCCGTGTAGCGCGTTTTAAACCGGAGTGGAATTCGTCAAAAGACAATAAAACGCGCATCTTCAAGATATTAGGGATGATTCATGACAGCGGGTGCACAAATATGCGCGTTTCCCGCCGCCTTCGACAAGACTTGACATGCGCGTGCGGCAGTTAGCCCGCCGAACGGCTCGCAAGGCCATCCGGAAAACTACGGTGAAGCACCGGCACGGCCGAATAGAGAATGATCTTCCGCTACCCGGCCGACACGCGCTTCGCTGATCATCGATCCCGCGCGGCCATGACCGCGGCGACGATCTCGGCGGCATCGGGAAAATGTCCCTTGGCGCGCCTGGCGACGACCTCGTCGCCAAGCTTGACCTCGAAGATGCCGCCCGTGCCGGGGATCAGCGTCGCATCGACGCCAAGGCGCTCGCGCAACAGCGCCGCGGCCTCTTTGGCACGCTTCTCATAGCCGCACGGCCGGCAATAGGTGATCGAGACATTCGTCATGTCATGCCCTCCGTGCTCTCATGCGGCATGGCGCTGCGCGGAGGCGGCCTCGACGCCGGCGATCCAGCCGGCCACAGAACGGCCGATCGCCTCCGGATGATCCTCCTGCAGATAGTGCGCGCCGGCGCCGAGTTGAATGACTGCGCAATGCCTGAGCGTCTTGGCGAATTCGGCGGCAAAGGTCGGTGACACCAGCGCCCCGGGCGTGCCCACGAACAGCAGCTTCGGATAGGTCGATGCCGCGAGCGCCGCATGCGCCACCGTGAGCGCCTGCGCGACGTCGGCCGGCTCGCCGGCGATCGGCAGTTCGCGCGGCAGCATCAAGGTCGGCTTGCGGCTCTCGCGCGTCGCAAACGGCGCGCGGTAGGCGGCCATCTCCTCCTCGCCGAGCGTGCGCAGGATCGAGCCGGGCAGCACGCGTTCGACGAACGCATTGTTGTCGAGGACCATCGCCTCGCCCACGCCCGGGTTGCGGAATTTCCGGAACGTCTCCCGCGCGGCGTCGTGCTGGTGGAAGTCCGACCAATCGCGCATCGGGCGGATGAACTCCATGAAGGCGAGCCCGCGCACCAGTTGCGGACGGCGTGCCGCGAGGTGAAAGGCAAGCGCCGTGCCCCAGTCCTGGGCGACGAGATAGGCCGAGGCGATGCCGAGTTCGTCGATCAGCGCGTCGAGATAGTCCGCCTGGTCGAAGAAGCGATAGCCGATGTCGGGCTTGCCGGACTGGCCGTAGCCGATCAGGTCGGGCGCGATGCAGTGCCCGACAGGGGCGACCAGCGGCATGATATTGCGCCAGATGTAGGACGACGTCGGATTGCCGTGCAGGAACAGCACGTGCGGCGCGTCGCTGCGGCCGGTCTCGCAGTAGGCCATCGTAGACCCGAGCACGGCGCGATGATGCAGGCCGATATCGGCGGATGTGGTCATGGCAACTCCTTGAACACGGTTTGGAATGCGATCGTCTTGAAACGCGTCAGCGCAGCCTCGCTGCGTTCGACCTTCATGCGCAGCATCGCGCCCTGCCAGGATGCGAGCAGGAAATCGGCCAGCTGATCGGGATCGAAGTCGGAGGCAATCTCACCGGCGGCCTGAGCCTCCGCGATGCAGGCCGCAAACGGCGCGCGCCATTCCCGGAAGATGTCGTCGAGCTGCTCGCGCAGCATCTCGCTCGAGCCCGACGCCTCGAGGCTGAAATCGCCGATCAGGCAGCCGCGGGTGAAGCCGTCATGCGCGAGCTTGCCGGTGATCAGATCGAGATAGCTTCTCAGCCTTTCGCGCGGCGTCAGCGTCGTGTCGCCCAGCGCTTCGGCGACGAGGCCGCGGACATAGAGGAAGTAGCGGTCCAGCACCTCGGACGCGAACAGCTCCTTCGAGCGGAAATGGTTGGTGAAGGAGCCCTGCGGCGCGCCGGCGGCGGCGGTGACGTCGCGCACGCTGGTGCCGTGATAGCCGGTCCGGAACATTTCCTTCAGGCCGGCGTCGAGGATGGCATCGCGGAGAGAGAGTTTTGGCATGGGCCAGATTTAATACGCACGTACGTATTAATGTCAAACGCTAAAATGAACACGGCTCGCCCTGCGCTTGGCGACGCCGCTCAGGCCTGCCGGATCAAGAGGTTACGGTCAGCTCGCGGGCTTGCTGCGCGAAACTACCCAGTCGCGCAGCCAGGAGCCGATCGCGCAGCCGACGAGATAGAGCGCGAACATGACCAGGAAGAGATCGAGCCAGTAGCCGAACCGGCCGGGCACGATCCGCGCGAACGACGTCGCCACCAGCGCGGCGGCGAGCAGCGCCAGCCAGCGCATCCAGACCTTCGAGACGCCCTGCGCCCGATGCACCACCGCGATCCAGCCCATGCAGAAGCCGAGCAGCGCCGCGCCGAGCAGCCAACCCCAGAAGAATGTCGCGAGCACGGTCATCGCTACTTCACCACGAATTCGATGCGGCGGTTCTGCGCCTTGCCGTCTTCACTCTCGTTGCCGGCCAGCGGCTGCGCACTGCCATAGCCGATCGGCGTGAAGCGGCTGGCAGGCAGACCGGCGCGCACGAGGTAGTCCACCACGGCCTGCGCGCGCCGCTCCGACAGCGCTTGGTTGGCGGCCTCCTCGCCGTCGCTGTCGGTATGGCCGGCGATCTCGATCGTCGCATTGGGACAGCGCAGCGCGGTCTCGATCAGGCGGTCGAGCAGGCCGGCGGAATCCGGCACGATGTCGGCCTTCCCCGACTCGAAGCGGATCTTGCCCTTGGAGAGGATTTCGGAAAAGAGCTGCTGGCACACCGTGGGATCGACCGGGGCCGCCGCCGGCTTGACCGTGACCTCGGCCTTGTACTGCCAGCCCTGCGGAAAATCCTTGCCGAGCCCGTCGCGGATCTGGCCGGCGGCGGCATCGTAGAGCGCATCGCCCGACAGCTTCACCTCGCGGTCCGATACCACCAGCGTTCCGGTCGACAGCCGCGACAGTGCGCCGAGCGCCGGCACCACCGCGGCGGCGAAACCCGACGGCGCGCCGATGCTGGCCTTGAGATTGTCGACCACCTTCTCGCTGAAGAACTTGCGGCCGGCGGCCGCGACCAGCGCGGCATGCACGTTGTTGTCGGGGACGTAGCCGGTCAGCGTCAGCGTCACCGCGACCGGGTCCTTGTAGGCCTGGAACACGTAAGGCGGCGCCTTGATGTCGTTGGCGGCAATCGAATAGCCTTCCGGCAGGTTCTTCAGCGCCGCAGCGACCGCTTCGCGTCCGCCGAGCTCGCGCGCCATGCCGGCGAGGGCAACCTTGTTGTCGGTCAGCGTGATCTTGCCTTCCTTCAGCTTGCCGATCTGGTCGAGCAACAGCAGCGCCGCCGCGTCGAACCGCGACGGCGCGCCGCGGGCGAGCACCATCTGATCCACCACCTCGACACCGCCGAGGCTGGCCTTCGCGGCCTCCGTCAATTTGCCTTTACTCGACGGCAGCGGCGCATTTCCGCCAAGCGTGACCCGCACCACGTCGCGTTCGGCGGACCAGACAAAGGGCTTGGCTTCGGGAACAAGGCGGGTCTCGTCGTTGACCAGCCGCACGCCAGGCACGGCTTCGACCGACGCCACCGCGCTGAGACGGCCGTCCTCGGAGAAGGCGTTGGCCGCGAACGTCACATCGCGGCCGTCGACGCTGATGCGGCGCTTGTCGAGAACGGTGTCCTTCAGTGCGGCATTCGAGCGCGCGGCAAGGTCCGCTTCGACCGTTGCGGTGCTCGTCCAGGCCGCAATACCCCAAAACACGACCAGTGGAATCACCCCCGGCCACCACTTGCTACTCCACTTGAAAAGTCCGTGCATTCAGCGTCCTGCGGGGTCGGGAACCAGAGAGAAAACAAACCCTTGGCTGACTGTCAAACCCCAAATGACGCGCCATGGCGGGGGCGCCATGTCGGACCGGGATAACAGTTTCTTCAGTGGTCTTTCGCTAAGTTTGCCGCGGAATGCAAATCGGCCGGCCAGCGCCCTCATGAAACAACTCCGCAACACCGTGATCCGTGCCGGCATGGAGGCGTTGTATTTCTCGGGTGCGCATATCCTGCTGCGGCCGATCTTCGCCGGCGTCGGTGCCATCTTCATGCTGCATCACGTCCGCCCGCGGCGCGGCGATGCGTTCCAGCCGAACCATCATCTCGAGGTCACGCCGGACTTCCTGCGCGCGATGCTGACGCATCTGCGCGCGCTCGACGTCGACGTGATCAGCATCGACGAGGCGCATCGCCGTCTCGTCGAACGGAATTTCGCACGCCGCTTCGCCTGCTTTACCTTCGACGACGGCTATCGCGACAACCGCGACTTCGCACTGCCCGTGATGCGCGAGTTCGGCGCCCCGTTCACGGTCTATGTCGCGAGCGATTTCGCCGAGGGCTGCGGCAGATTGTGGTGGATCGCGCTGGAGCGGGTGATCGCGGCCGCGGGCACAATCGAGGTGCCTATCGACGGCGCCATGACGCGGATCGACACCGCGACACCGCAGGCCAAGCGTACTGCTTTCGGCCGCATGCACGACTGGCTGCGTTCACTGCCCGGCGAGCAGGAGATGCAGGCCGAGATCTCCGCGCTGTGCGCCCGTCACGGCGTCGACGAGACCGGCATCGCGCACGAGCTCTGCATGTCCTGGGACGAGTTGCGCGGCTTTGCCGGCGATCCGCTGGTCACGATCGGCGCGCACACCATCACCCATTGCAATCTCGCCAAGCAGAGCGAGACCATCGCATCGTTCGAACTCGCGACCAGCCGGGCGCGGATCGAGGATGCGCTGCAGCGGCCGGCGCTGCATCTCGCCTATCCCTATGGCGACCGGATCGCCGCCGGGCAGCGTGAATTCGCCCTCGCCCGGTCGATCGGCTTTCGGACCGCGGTGACGACGCGGCCGGGCATGCTGTTTCCGGAAAGCGCCGACCATCTGACCGCCTTGCAGCGGGTCTCGCTGAACGGCAATTACCAGGACGCGCGCCTGCTGCCGGTGCTGACATCAGGCGCCGCCACCGCCGTATGGAACGGCTTTCGCCGCATCGACGCGGCGTGATCCGCCTTCCGTAGCCCGGATGCAGCGAAGCGCAATCCGGGGCAATCGTGTCCGCGGATAGCATTTTCCCGGATTTCGCCCCGCTGCATCCGGGCTACGGGCAGCTCCCCTCTCCTTGACTCGATCCCCGGCCGCGCCCAGAACCACTGGCAACGCAATGGAGGAGCGCATGTTCAAGGATCTGTTCTCGCTGAAGGGCCGCGTCGCGCTGGTGACCGGAGGATCGCGCGGCATCGGCAAGATGATCGCAGCCGGCTTCCTCGCGCAGGGTGCCGCCAGGGTCTATATCACCGCGCGCAAGGCAGGTCCCTGCGAGGCGACCGCGCAGGAGCTGTCCGCCGCCTATGACGGCGAATGCATCGCGCTGCCGATCGACATCTCGACCGTCGAGGGCTGCGAGAAGCTCGCGGGCGAAATCATCAAGCGCGAGCCGAAGCTCGACATTCTCGTCAACAATGCCGGCGCGGCCTGGGGCGCGGATTTCGACGAATTTCCGGAGAGCGGCTGGGACAAGGTGATGGACCTCAACGTCAAGTCGATCTTCTTCCTGACCAAGGCGCTGGCCAAGCCGCTGCGCGCGGCGGCGACGCACGACAAGCCGGGCAAGGTGATCAACATCGCCTCGATCGACGGCATTTTCGTCAACCCGATGGAGACCTATTCCTATGCCGCGAGCAAGGCCGCGGTGATCCATCTGACGCGCCGCATGGCGACCCGCCTGATCAAGGACAACATCAACGTCACCGCGATCGCGCCCGGCGCGTTCAAGTCGGACATGAACCGCGCCGCGCGCGACCACGCCGACGAAGTCGCCAAGCGCGTGCCGTCACGTCGCGTCGGCAGCGACGAGGACATGGCGGGTACCGCGATCTACCTCGCCTCGCGCGCCGGCGACTATGTGGTGGGCAACACCATCGCGGTCGATGGCGGCGTGGTCTACGCGACCGCGGGGCTGGAAATCGCGGGGTAAGCGCGTCGAGAAGCGCGACGGAAGCGCCCCCCTCGCCCCGCTCTTGCGGGGAGAGGGCTGGGGTGAGGAGCTATCTCCACACAACTCGGCGGCAATTGAACTCGCGGAAGCTCCCCCTCGCCCGGAACACATCTAGCGATGCGTTCCGACCTCTCCCGCACGCGGGGCGAGGTAAAGCGGAGTCCGTTGCGCGGTTCGAAGTCGCGTCATCCCGCACTAGCGAACGCACCTCTCAAAAAGAAAAGGGGCAAGCCAGGACCTTCTCGGCTTACCCCTTTTCGGCCCCTCCGGGAGGAGAGGAACTGCTAGCTGACGATCAGCTCTCGATCCTCACATATTCGAAGTCGCCGGGCTTGTTGTCGATGCCGACCTTGGGCGGCGAGATCCAGGAGGCGAACTGGCCGGGTTCGGTCACCGGCTTCATCAGCGAGGCGATGAAGTCGCCGTCCGCGGTCGACGGCAGCCAGTCGTTCTTGCGCTTGGCCCAGGTGGCGTCGTCGATCAGGAGGCCATCGGGCGTCGCATGGACGTCCTTGAACTCGCCGATCTGGCGGTGGAAGGCGGTGTTCGGCACCGCCAGCTTGTAGTCGATGCCCGCGGTCGAGATCACCTTGTTCCAGCGCAGCATGCCCTTGACGCAATCCTGCGTGTAGTCGTCGCGCAGCCGCATGTTGAGCGCGGTCAGCGCCGGCTCGTCGACCATCTTGATCTGGCCGTCCACCATCTTCATGACCGGATAGGTCGAGCTCTTGAGCTGGTGATCGTCGTCGATCGTGGTCTCCTTGTAGCGGCCCTTGATGCCGGCGTTGAAGGCATTGGCCGCGTTGGTCGACACTTCCGAGCCGAACAGGTCGAGCGACAGCGAATAGTGCAGGTTCAGCTTCTTCTGGATGGTCGGCAGGTCGATCACGCCAAGCGCGCGGACCTTGGCAATGTCGTTCGGATCGGTGATGCCGGCTTCCTTCATCGCATCGCAGGTGCGCTGCACGACGCGGGTGATGCCGGTCTCGCCGACGAACATGTGGTGGGCTTCCTCGGTCAGCATGAAGCGGCAGGTGCGCGACAGCGGATCGAAGCCCGACTGCGCCAGCGAGTGCAGCTGCATCTTGCCGTCGCGGTCGGTGAAGTAGGTGAACATGAAGAACGACAGCCAGTCCGGCGTCGCCTCGTTGAAGGCCCCCAACATGCGCGGGCTGTCCGCGTCGCCCGAGCGGCGGCGCAACAAATCATCCGCCTCCTCGCGGCCGTCGCGGCCGAAATACTTCTGCAGCAGATAAACCATCGCCCAGAGATGGCGGCCTTCCTCGACATTGACCTGGAACAGGTTGCGCATGTCGTAGAGCGACGGCGCGGTCTTGCCGAGATGGCGCTGCTGCTCGACCGAGGCCGGCTCGGTGTCGCCCTGGATCACGATCAGGCGGCGCAGCATCGCGCGGTGCTCGCCGGGGACTTCCTGCCAGGCCGGCTTGCCGTAGTCTTCGCCGAACGGGATGACGCGGTTCTCTTCCTGCGGCGCAAGGAGAATGCCCCAGCGATATTCGGGCATCCGCACGTAATCGAACTTGGCCCAGCCGCGCGGATCGACCGAATAGGCGGTGCGCAGATAGACCAGCGATTCCTGGAAGCCCTCGGGGCCCATGTCGCTCCACCAGTCCATGTAGCCGGGGTGCCAGCCCTCCAGCGCCTTGAGCACCTGGCGGTCCTCGGCGAGATTCACGTTGTTCGGAATCTTGGTCGAGTAATCGACGTTCATGATATTCATGTTCATGGCAGCCTCCTTTTCATCCTGGCTCGCATCTTGCTCCGCCGTCATCCTGAGGAGCGCGCTCGCGCTCGCACCTCCAGCGACAATGGCGAAGCCATTGCGCGGGGATGACGGCGGTGTTTGCTCTAAACCCTCGTCATGTCGAATTGCGCCTTCTGGCCGGTGCCGTAGCGGCGCAGTGCGCCGTCCTCACCGACCGCGTTCGGCCGCTGGAAGATCCAGTTCTGCCACGCGGTGAGGCGGGAGAAGATCTTCGATTCCATGGTCTCGGGACCGACGAAGCGCAGATTGGCTTCCATGCCGGTGAGGCCGTCGGGCGAGAACGAGGTGCGCTCCTCGAAGAACACGCGGACCTCGTCGTCCCAGTCGATGTCGTCGAGCGCGAAGGTGACGAGACCGAGCTCCTCGGCCTCCTCCGCGTCGAGCGCCCTGCCGATCGCGCCTTGCGCGCGCTCGATATCCGACGGGTCGGCCTGGAAGCGCGATTGCAGCCGGGTCAGGCCGTGGCTCATCGGATAGGGTCCGAAATTCATCGCCGTCAGCTCGATCGCCGGCGGCGGACGGTTGTCGCCCTGCTTCTGGCCGATCAGCATGTAGGAGCGGTCGGCGGCGAACACGAGCTCGGCCAGCGTGCCGACGAAGCAGGAGCCGGGCTCGACCAGCGTCACCAGCGTGCGCGAGGTGACGTCGATGCGCTTGAGCACGCGCTTCCAGTAATGCCTGACCTCGTTGACCAGCCAGTGCGCCTTGTTGGCCTCCAGGAACGCGTCATAGGACACGACATTGGCGCGGTCGCCATGGCTCTTGAACACCAGCATCGCGATCTCGAGCTCGTTGATGCGCAGATGCAGGATCGCATCATCAAGTTCACGCGCGACCTGCAGCGGCCAGAACGCAGCGCCCTGCGCGATCATGCCGTCGATGCCGGCGGGCGCTGCGGTCTCCGGCGCCTTGATCGAGATGGTGGCGATGCGCGCTGCGCGATCGATGTCGACGCTGACGAAGCCGTAGCGGATCGCGCTGTCGTCGATGGTGCGTGTCAGCGGCGCCAGCGCAATGCCTTTGCCGGTGCCGTTGCGCTTCGACCTCGCGGCGAATTCCTTGACGCGCTCGGCCAGCTTGCCCTCAAGCTTGGAGTTCGGCGCAATCTCGTCGACCAGGCGCCAGGAGACGGCGCGCTTGCCCTTGATGCCTTCCTCGATGGTACAGAAGAAATCGGCATGGTCGCGGCGCACCTTGCGCTTGTCGACGACGCGCGTGAGCCCGCCGGTGCCCGGCAGCACCGCGAGCAGCGGCACTTCCGGCAGTGCGACGGCGGCAGCGCCGTCGTCGGCCATCATGATGTGGTCGGTGGCGAGCGCGAGCTCATAGCCGCCGCCGGCCGCGGTGCCGTTGACGACGGTGATGAAGCTCTGACCGGAATTCTCGCTGGAGTCTTCGAGGCCGTTGCGGGTCTCGTTGGTGAATTTGCAGAAGTTGACCTTGTGGGCGTGGGTCGAGCCCGCCAGCATGCGGATGTTGGCGCCGGCGCAGAACACGCGGTTCTTGCCCGAGCGCATCACCACGACCTTCACCTCGGGATGCTCGAAGCGCAGCCGCTGCACGGCGTCCGCAAGCTCGATGTCGACGCCGAGATCGTAGGAATTCAGCTTGAGCTGGTAGCCCTCGAACAGGCCGGCATTCTCGTCGACGTCCATGGTCAGCGTCGCGACGTCGCCCGCGACGTCGAGCTTCCAGTGCCGGTAGCGCGACGGGTCGGTCTGGAAGTCGATGTACTTCGCCCCGCCTGCAAGGACGCGATCGTCACCAGCCATGGTGCCACCCTTATCTGTTGTCTTGCCGTTGTTTGTTTGAAGATTCGTCGCCGAGGTCTTATGCACAATAATGCATGTTTTTGACCTAGTCTAGTTCAAAACGCAAAAACATGCATTTTGTTTCATGTTTGCCAAATTCACTCGCTCGGCCAATGACCTGGGCACCGGCACCAAAGGTCAGGCGGCCAGTGCCGGGTCGTCGCGCAGCGCCGCGCTGGCGAATTCGGTGACCGCCTCGAGCGTCACTGCGGGCGCCTCGCGATGCGGCGAGTGGCCGGCGCCAGCGATGGCCACGACGTCGACCGGGCAGTAGCACTCCTCCTGGGCGATCTCGACCTGGCGCATCGTGCCGTACTGGTCAGCCGCGCCCTGCACGATCAGCACCGGCACGCGGATATAGGCGAGATAGTCGGAGATATCCCAGTCGCGGAATGCCGGATCGAGCCAGGCACCGTTCCAGCCATAAAAGGCGTTGTCGACGTCCTTGTGCCAGCGCGCCAGCTTCTCCTTCAGATTGGTGGTCTCATACGCCGTCTTGATCTCGGCGATCGACGTCACCGAAATGTCCTCGACGATGAAGTGCGGCGCGAGCAGCGCAAGGCCGTGCAGGCGATGATCCTGATGCGCGCCGGCATAGATCGCCGCAATCGACGCGCCGTCGGAATGGCCGAGCAGCAAGCCGCGGCGGAAGCCGATCCGATCGAGCAGCTTCGGCAGCACGTCGAGCGCCTCGCGATGCATGTAGTCGACCGGACGCGGCAGCTTCGCCGGCGTTGATGCGCCATATCCTGCGCGCGAATAGGCGAACACGCCGGCGCCGGTCGCCGCCTGCAGCTTCTCGGGGAAGTCGCCCCACAGCCCGACCGAGCCGAGGCCTTCGTGCAGCATCACGATGGTCGGCGCCGCGTCCGGCGAGGGACCGATCATGCGGTATTCGAGCTCGGCGCCGTCGATGCCGAGGAAGCCTGAGGGTGTTAGGTTTTGCATGTTGGAACCTTCCTCATCGTCGTCCCGGCGAAGGCCGGGATCCATAACCACAGGCGTTAGTTGTTGCGCAAAGCCGTTGAACAGCGTCTCTCGAAACGAAGGCCGCGGCGTATGGGTCCCGGCCTTCGCCGGGACGACGCGAGGAGCTAGTGCTCGTGTTCCCGCAACTTGAATCGCTGGATCTTCCCGGTCGCCGTCTTCGGCAGATTGTCGACCACATCGATCCAGCGCGGATATTTCCACGGGCCGATCTTCTGCTTGACGTGTTCCTTCAGCGCCTCGTGCAGGCCGGCCGCCGAGCTTTCGGGCCGCAGCACCACATAGGCCTTCGGCTTGAGCAGACCTTCCGGATCGGCTTCCGGCACGACGGCGGCTTCCAGCACCGCCGGATGGGTGATCAGCGCGCTCTCGACCTCGAACGGCGAGACCCAGATGCCCGAGACCTTGAACATGTCGTCGGCGCGGCCGCAGAAGGTGTAACGGCCGTCGGCATCGCGTGTGTACTTGTCGCCGGTGCGGGTCCACGCGCCCTCGAAGGTGGCGCGGCTCTTGGCCCGCTGATTCCAGTAGCTCTCGCCGGCCGAGGGCGCATCGACCAGCAGCTCGCCGACCTCGCCGTCCGCGACGTCGGCACCAAGCTCGTTGACCAGCCGCACCTTGTAGCCGGGCACCGGACGGCCGGACGAGCCGTATTTGATGTCGCCGGGCGCGTTCGACAGAAAGATGTGCAACAGCTCGGTCGAGCCGACGCCGTCGAGAATGTCGACGCCGAACCGCGCGCGCCAGGCATTGCCGACTGATTCCGGCAGTGCCTCGCCGGCCGAGGTGCAGACGCGCAGGCGATTGCCCGCGGCTTGCGCCTTCATCGCGTCGTCGTTGAGCATCGCCGCAAACAGCGTCGGCACGCCGAAGAAGATGCTGGGATGATATTTGTTCATCAGCGCGAACATCACCGCCGGCGTCGGCCGCTCGGAGTTGAGCACCGTGGTGGCGCCGACCGACATCGGGAAGGTCAGCGCATTGCCCAGCCCGTAGGCGAAGAACAGCTTTGCCGCCGAGAGGCCGACATCATCCTCGCGGATCCCGAGCACCTGCTTGGCGTAGGTCTCCGCGGTCGCCGCGAGATTGGAATGCAGATGGCGTACGCCCTTCGGCATGCCGGTCGAGCCCGACGAATAGAGCCAGAATGCCGGCTCATCGGCATGGGTCGGCGCGGTGGCGAACACGTCGCTCTCGCGCGCGATCTCGTCGGACAACTTGTTGTGGCCGTGCGCATCCTTGCCGGAGACCACGACATGCTCGAGGTCGGGCATCCGCGCGATGATGTCCTTCACGACCGGCAGCAGCGCCTCCGACACGAACAGCACGCGGGCTCGGCAATCACCGAGGATGTAGGCGTATTGCTCGGCGGTCAGCAGCGTGTTGAGCGGCACCGGCACCACGCCGGCGCGGATCGCGCCCAGAAACACGATCGGGAAATCGACCGCGTCCAGCATGATCATGGCGACCCGCTCCTCACGGCGGACGCCGAGCCGGCGCAGCATGTTGCCGACGCGGCGGGTCTGCTGCTGCAACTGGCCATAGGTGATTCGCGACACCGTATCGTCGAACACGACCTTGTCGCCGCGGCCTTCATCGACGTTGCGGTCGAGCAGCCAGGAGACCGCGTTGTAAGTCATGCTCCGCTCCTCGCACCCGGACGTGCCACGCTTCCCTCTCCTGTGAATTTAAGAATTATAATTCATACAAAGCCACTACGTTGGCTTGCTGTCAATCCTTGTCGGCACTATGTTTCCTAGAACCTCGGTCTGATTCAGTCAGGACCGCGCGTCGCACAGGGATCATGACCGCAGCCAACGACCCGGAAACCGACTTCCTCGAGCAGCTCGGCCGGCGCGTGCGCACGATGCGCGCCCTGCGCGGCATGTCGCGCAAGGTGCTCGCCAAGGTTTCCGGCATTTCCGAACGCTACATCGCCCAGCTCGAAAGCGGCAAAGGCAATGTCTCGATCGTGCTGCTGCGCCGTGTCGCAGGCGCGATGGGTGCGCATCTCGAGGACCTGATCCCCTCCAGCGAGCCGGTGCCGGACTGGGCCGTGATCCGCGACCTCCTGCGCAAGGCGTCGCCGAACCAGATCGCGCAGGCCAAGGACATGCTGGCCGGCAGCAGCCCGCTGGCGCCGCGCCGTGCGTCGTTCTCCGGCATCGCGCTGATCGGGCTGCGCGGCGCCGGCAAGACCACGCTCGGGCGGATGCTGGCGAAGAAGATCGGCTGGAGCTTTGTCGAGCTCAACAAGGAGATCGAGGCGCAGAACGGCCTCTCGGTCGCCGAGATCATCGCGCTGTACGGCCAGGAAGGCTTTCGCCGCATGGAGCAGGCCGCGCTGACGCAGCTGCTGGCGCGGAAGGAATTGATGGTGCTGGCGACCGGCGGCGGCATCGTCTCCGAGGCGCTGACCTTCGACCTGATCCTGTCGTCGTTCTACACGATCTGGCTGAAGGCCGAGCCGGAAGAGCATATGGCCCGCGTCCGCCGCCAGGGCGATCTGCGCCCGATGGCCGACGACCGCTCGGCGATGGCGGAATTGCGCAACATCCTGGTCAGCCGCGAGCCGCTCTACGCCCGCGCCTCCGCGGTGGTCGACACCGCCGGGCTTTCGGTCGACGCCGCCGCCGCGCGGCTGATCGATTCCGTGCGGCCGGTGCTGCAGAACGAGGCGCGCAGCTTCGGGCTGCGCAGCGTGGCGTTGTAAGCGGACAACCACTACCGCGTCACAACCGCTTCATCCCCTCATCCTTGAGGAGCTTGCGCAGCAAGCGTCTCGAAGGACGAGGCCACTAGCCGGGCCTCACGGTTCGAGACGCGCTTCGCGCTCCTCACCATGAGGGATTTCCAACGCAATGGACCTACAGCAGCCGGCTCTTCACATCCTCAGCGCCCTCGCGCAGCAACGGCAGGAAGCGGTCGATCAATTCCTTGGCCGGCACACGATCGACATGCGCGCCCATGTTGATGGCGGCGACGATGGTGCCGTCGTAGCGGTGCACCGGCACCGAGATCGAGCGGAAATGCGGCTCGGCCTCGCGATCGACCAGTGAATAGCCCTGCGCGCGATCGGTGATGATGGTGGCGAGCAGCTTCTTCGGATCGGTGACGGTCTGCGGCGTCACCGGATCGCGGCGCATCGCCTTCAGCCGCGCCGCGAGCTCGGCATCGGCGAGCCGGCCGAGCATCGCGCGGCCGACCGAGGTGCAGAACGCCGGCAGCCGGTAGCCGATGTCGAGACCGGCGGAGAACACCCGCGTCGGGCTCGAGCGCGCCACGAACACGACGTCGTCGCCGTCGAGCAAGGCCAGCGAGGCGATCTCCTGCGCCGCGGTCGCGATGCGGTCGAGCACCGGCTGCAACACCGTCACCACCTGGTTGGATTGCAGGAACGAGCCCGCGAGCGTCAGCACATGCGGCGTCAAGGTGAACAGCTTGCCGTCGGTGGCAACGAAGCCGCCATGCGCGAGCGTGAACAGGATGCGGCGCGCGGTGGCGCGCGGCAGATCGGCGGCACGCGCCAGATCGCTCAGCGTTGCCGGGCCAGACACGGTGCCGAACACCTGCAGCAGGCGCAGGCCGCGATCGAGCGCCTCGACGAAATCGGTGGCGCGCTCGTCCTGGTCGGTCCGTTTCAGCTTGGGCATGAGGCTCGGCTTTTGAACGGTTCAAAAATTGCGCTTGCTGTCCGAAACAGACATGGCATAATTCGCACATTCGTTCAATAGGCGAACAAATCCAAGTCCGGGAGACGCCGCCATGATGAGCCAGGAAGCGAACGATCTGATCACCCGCACCGGTCGCAAGGACCCCTGCGGCAGACTGATGCGGAGCTACTGGCAGCCGGCGGCGCTGGTGGATGAATTGGACGGGCCGCGCCCGGTACGGCCGGTCCGGCTGCTCGGCGAGAACCTGGTGCTGTTCCGCGGCGAGGACGGAAGCTATGGACTGATCGATCGCCACTGCGCGCATCGCGGCGCCGACCTCGCCTTCGGCCGGCTGGAGAATGGCGGGCTGCGCTGCGCCTTCCACGGCTGGCTGTTCGACACGTCAGGCCAGTGCATCGAGACGCCGGCGGAGCCGGCCGGCTCGCAGCTCTGCAAGGGCATCAAACAGCGTTCCTATCCCGTGGTCGAGAAGAGCGGCATCCTGTGGGCTTATCTGGGCGAAGGCGCCCCGCCCGCCTTTCCGGAGCTCGACTGCTTCGTCGCGCCCGGCAGCCACACGTTCGCGTTCAAGGGCCACATGAACTGCAACTGGCTGCAGGCGCTCGAGGTCGGCATCGATCCGGCGCACGCCTCCTACCTGCATCGCTTCTTCGAGGACGAGGACACCTCGGCGGCGTACGGCAAGCAGTTCCGCGGCGCCTCGGCCGGCAGCGACATGCCGATGACCAAGATCCTGCGCGAATATGACCGGCCGATCATCAATGTCGAGCACACCGAATACGGCCTGCGCCTGATTGCGCTGCGCGAGCTCGACGCGGAGCGCACCCATGTGCGCGTCACCAACCAGCTGTTCCCGCACGGCTTCGTCATCCCGATGTCGACCGAGATGACGATCACGCAGTGGCACGTGCCGGTCGACGACGAGAATTGCTACTGGTATGCGATCTTCACCAGCTACGCGGCCCCGGTCGACAAGCAGAAGATGCGCGACCAGCGGCTCGAGCTCTATACGCTGCCCGACTACAAGTCGCGCAAGAACAAGAGCAACGATTACGGCTTCGATCCGCACGAGCAGGCGACCGAGACCTATACCGGCATGGGCACCGACATCAACGTGCACGACCAGTGGGCGGTGGAATCGATGGGCCCGATCCAGGACCGCACCAACGAGCATCTCGGCCAGAGCGACAAGGCGATCGTGCAGTACCGCCGCCTTCTGCGGCAGGAGATCGAGAAGGTGGAGGGCGGGCAGACACCGATGCTGTTCCTCGACGAGGCCTCCGCGCGCAGCATCCAGGGCCCGGCCACGATGGACGGCATCGGGCCGACCCAGGGCTGGGAGCTCTACTGGATGGAGGTCGACGTCAAGCGCCGCCGCGGCGCGCCATGGGCCGCTCCCGTGCCGCGCGAGATCGCCGGCAAGGTGCATCATCTGACGGCGGCGGAGTGATGATGGTTTCAGTGACGCGGCACGATATCCTTCACCTCGCCCCGCTTGCGGGGAGAGGTCGGATCGCGTCAGCGATCCGGGTGAGGGGGTACAGGTCTATCGATAGATCGAATCGGCGGAGAGAGCCCCTCACCCCGACCCCCTCAGGGCGAGCTTTGCTCGTCCCGGCCCCGCGAAGAGCGAGGCGAGGGGGAAACAAAGGAGTGATGCGGTGAGTTTCGTCGAGCGTCACGGCCTGTGGTCGGATGAGCAGAAGAAGGCCGCACAGCGCCTCCGCCGCATCGTCGAGGAGAAGAACCTCGAAGTCATCCGCCTGTCGTTCCCCGACCAGCACGGCATCCTGCGCGGCAAGACGCTGATCGCCGGCGAAGCGGTGCGCTCGCTGGAGGGCGGCTGCTCCATCACCACGACGATGCTCGCCAAGGACACCTCGCACAAGACGGTGTTTCCGGTGTTCACATCAGGCGGCGGTTTCGGCATGAAGGAGATGGAGGGCGCGGCCGACGTGCTGATGGTCGCCGATCCCACCACGTTCCGCGTGCTGCCCTGGGCGCAAAACACCGGCTGGCTGCTCTGTGACCTCTATTTCAGCGACGGCCGGCCGGTGCCGTTCGCGACCCGCAACCTCTATCGCAAGGTGCTCGATCAGCTCAGCGGCCGCGGCTACGATTTCGTCGCCGGCCTCGAGGTCGAATTCCATCTGTTCAAGCTCGACGACGCCCACATGGCGCCGGAGGATGCCGGCCAGCCCGGGCGGCCACCGTCGGTCAGCCTGCTGTCGCACGGCTATCAATACCTCACCGAGCAGCGCTACGATCTGATGGAGCCGGCGCTCGAGATCATCCGCCGCGACGTCCTCGCGCTCGGCCTGCCCTTGCGCTCGGTCGAGGTCGAGTTCGGCCCCAGCCAGTGCGAATTCACCTTCGCGCCCACCGTGGGACTCGAGCCGGCCGATACCATGGTGCTGTTCCGCTCGGCGGTGAAGCAGATCGCGCGCCGCCACGGCTATCACGCGACCTTCATGTGCCGGCCGAAACTGCCGAACGTGTTCGCGAGCGGCTGGCACCTGCACCAGTCGCTGGTGTCGCGCGGGAGTGGCGAGAACGTCTTCATGGCCAAGGAGACGGGCGAGCCGCTCAGCGCGCTCGGCCGCGCCTGGCTGGCGGGTCTGATTGAGCACGCACGGGCCTCGACCGTGTTCACGACGCCGACCATCAACGGCTACAAGCGCTACCGCTCCTATTCGCTGGCGCCGGACCGCGCGATCTGGGGCCGCGACAACCGCGGCGTCATGATCCGCGTGCTCGGCGCGGCCGGCGATCCCGCAACCCGGCTGGAGAACCGGATCGGCGAGCCGGCCGCCAATCCCTATCTCTACATGGCGAGCCAGATCCTCTCCGGCCTCGACGGCGTCGATCGCAAGCTCGATCCAGGTCCATCCGCCGACACGCCCTACGAGACCAAAGCCGCGCTGCTGCCGAAGTCGTTGCGCGAGGCCGTGTTCGCGCTCAACGACGATCCGTTCTTCCGCCAGGCGCTCGGGCCGGAGTTCGTGGACTATTACGTCTTCATCAAGAACGCGGAGATCGAACGCTTCCAGGCCGAGGTGTCGGACTGGGAGCACCGCGAATATTTCGAGATGTTTTGACCTCGCCGCGGCACCATCCTTGGACCCGTCACCCTGAGGAGCGCGAAGCGCGTCTCGAAGGGTCGACGGCCAACAGCCGGGCCGTGCATCCTTCGAGACGCGCGAAGACGCGCTCCTCAGGATGACGGGGATGGAGTGAGCGCACCTGCTGCCGCCTCAAATCCCCAGATATTTGTGCTGCAGATCCGGCTCGGCGATCAGCTGCTCGCTGGTGCCGCTCCACACCGTCTTGCCGCGCTCGATGATGTAGTGGCGGTCGGCGATGCGGGCGAGGTTGCCGACGTTCTTGTCGATCACCAGCACCGACTGCCCGCGTCCCTTCAGCATCGACAGGCAGCTCCAGATCTCGTCGCGGATCAGAGGCGCAAGGCCTTCGGTCGCCTCGTCGAGGATCAGCAGCTTCGGGTTGGTCATCAGCGCGCGGCCGATCGCGAGCATCTGCTGCTCGCCGCCCGACAGCGTGACGCCCATATTGCCCGTGCGTTCGGCGAGCCGCGGAAACAGCGCGTGGATCTTGTCGATGGTCCACGGATCGGAGGCACCGAGGCGATTGCCTGACGCGGCGACGAGATTTTCGCGCACCGTGAGGTTGGGGAAGATCTGGCGGCCTTCCGGCACCAGGCCGATCCCGAGCTTTGCGATCTTGTAGGACGGCAGGCCGCGCACCGCCTCGCCGGCGAAGCGGATGGCACCCGATCGCGCCGGCGTCAGGCCCATGATCGAGCGGATCGTCGTGGTCTTGCCCATGCCGTTGCGGCCCATCAGCGCGACCATCTCGCCCGACTTGATCTTGAGCGACAGGCCGAACAGCACCTGGCTCAAGCCATAGCAAGTCTCGATGCCATCCACTTCAAGCAGTGTCTCAGCCATGGCGCGTCACCGCATGCTGTTCGCCGAGATAGGCGCGCTTGACCTCGTCGTGCTTGCGGATCGCGTCCGGCACGTCGCAGGCGATGACGCGGCCATAGACCAGCACGGTGATGCGGTCGGCCAGCGCGAACACCGCCTCCATGTCGTGCTCGACCAGCACGATGGTGACTTCCTTGCGCAGCTCCTTCAGCAGCGCGACCATCCGCGCCGATTCGGTGACGCCGAGCCCGGCCATCGGCTCGTCCAGCAGCAACAGTTGCGGCCTGGTGGCAAGCGCGACCGCGAGCTCGAGTTCGCGCTGCTCGCCGTGGCTCAATTGCGAGACCACGATATCGGCGCGCGCGCCGAGGCCGACGCGCTCCAGCGCCGCACGCGCGGACTCGCGCAGATGCCGCTCCTTGCGCGCATTGCCCCAGAAGCGGAACGAGTGGCCGTCATGCGCCTGCGCCGCCAGCGCGACATTGTCGATCGCGGAAAAATCCTTCAGCAGCGAGGTGATCTGGAACGAGCGCGCCAGCCCGAGCCGGCTGCGCTTGTAGGACGGCAGGTTCGTGACGTCGCGGCCGGCAAAACGGATGGTGCCGGAGTTCGGCATCACCTGCCCGGTGAGCTGGCTGATCAGCGTGGTCTTGCCGGCGCCGTTGGGGCCGATGATCGCGTGCAGTTCACCGGGCACCACCTCCATCGAGAGGTTGTCGGTCGCGGTGATGCCGCCGAAGCGACGGACCAGATTGTCGACGCGGAGCAAGGGATCAGGCAAGGAATCAACCACGGCGCATCCTCCCGAGCAGGCCCATGATGCCGCCGCGCGCGAACAGCACGATCAGGAGCAGCACCGGACCGAGGATCAGCCCCGAATATTCGGTGAACTGCGACAGCAGCTCCTCGAGCAGGAGATAGACGATCGCGCCGATGACGGGACCGAACAGTGAGCCCATCCCGCCGAGGATCACCATCACCATGAGGTCTCCGGAGCGGGTCCAGTACATCACGGCGGGGCTGACGAAATCGGTGTTGTTGGCAAGCAGCGCGCCGGCCAGGCCACAGATGGTGCCTGATATCACGAAGCAGACCAGGCGGTAGCGGTTGGCATGGAAGCCGATCGCCTGCATGCGCTGCTCGTTGGAGCGGACGCCCTGCACCACGAGGCCGAAGCGCGAATTGACGATGCGCCAGATCAGATAGAGGCCGCCGAACAGGCAGGCCAGGCAGAGGTAATAGAACTGGTTGCGATCCGACAGGTTGATCAGGCCGGCGAAATCGCTGCGCTTGTACACGGTGAGGCCGTCGTCGCCGCCGTAGCGCGACAGCGCCGAGGCGATGTAGTAGGCCATCTGCGCAAAGGCCAGTGTGATCATGATGAAATAGACGCCGCGGGTGCGCAGCGAGAGCGCGCCGATCAGCAGCGCAAACAGCGCCGAGACGGCGAGCGCCACCGGCCACTGGATGAAGCCGGAGCCGATGCCCTCGGCGGCAAGGATGCCGACGGCATAACCGCCGATGCCGAGATAGGCGGCGTGGCCGAAGCTCATCATGCCGCCATAGCCCATGATCAGATTGAGGCTCGCGGCGGCGAGCGCAAAGATCACGATCCGGGTGAACAGCGTGAGGATGAAGATGTTGCCGGTGACCGCCGAATAGAGCGGCAGCAGGATCAGGGCGGCACACATCAGCGCCGCGACCGCATTGGAGGCGTTGAACTTCGGCATCATCGTTTGGCCGCCGGGAACAGCCCCTCGGGCCGCAGCACAAGGATGATGGCCATCAGGAGGTAGATCAGCATCGAGGACAGCGCCGGCGCCGCGGTGGACGCCGCCGCCCCGCTCAGCACCTTGCGCAGCAGGTCGGGCAGGAAGGCCCGGCCCATCGTGTCGATGATGCCGACGAAGATCGCGGCCATGAACGCGCCGCGGATCGAGCCGATGCCGCCGATCACGATGATGACGAAGGCCAGGATCAGGATGTTCTCGCCCATGCCGATCTGCACGGTGAGGATCGGCGCCTGCATCAGCCCGGCGAGGCCGGCGAGCGCCGCGCCAAGGCCGAACACCAGCGTGAACAGCAGCTTGATGTTGATGCCGAGCGCCCCGATCATCTCGCGGTTGGAGGCGCCGGCGCGGATCAGCATGCCGATGCGGGTGCGCATCACGACGAGATAGAGCATTGCTGCGACCGCCAGCGCGACCACGATGATCATGAGGCGGTAGGCCGGATAGTAGACGCCGGGAATGATCTGCACCGGCACGGTGAGCCAGGCCGGCAGCGGCAGCGCGAGACCGGCCGGGCCCCAGATCAGCCGGACGGCGTCGTTGAAGAACAGGATCAGGCCGAACGTCGCCAGCACCTGGTCGAGATGGTCGCGGCCATAGAGATGCCTGAGCGCGACATATTCCAGCACGATGCCGAGCAACAGCGTGGCACCCAGCGCCATCAGCGCGCCGAGCACGAAGCTGCCGGTCCAGGCCACGAAGGTCGCCGCGAAATAGGCGCCCATCATGTAGAGCGAGCCGTGCGCCAGATTGACGAAGTCCATGATGCCGAACACCAGCGTCAGTCCGGCCGCCAGCAGGAACAGCAGGAGGCCGAATTGCAGGCCGTTCAGCAGTTGTTCGACGACGAGATACATCGTGAGGCTACGTCACCTTTAAATGAAACAGCGGCAGCGCGAGCACGCCGCCGCATTTGCACGTTGCGGGTTCTCCCTCGCCCCGCTCTTGCGGGGCCGGGACGAGCAAAGCTCGCCCTGAGAGGGTTGGGGTGAGGGGCCATCTCCACGAATCGAGCTCGCGGAAAGAGCCCCTCACCCAATCGCTTCGCGATTGACCTCTCCCCGCAGGAGCGGGGCGAGGTGAATGGAAAGCAAGGCTTGGGCCAAGATCGCCCAAGAGTTATTTCATCGGACACTTGTCGTGGAAGCGATCCTGGTCGTCCTTGACGATGGTCGCGACCGTCTTCAGCGACAGCTGGCCCTCGGCGTCCTTGACCACGTCCTGCAGGTAGAAGTTCTGGATCGGAATGTGGTTGTTGCCGTACTTGAACGGTCCGCGCACCGATTTGAAGTTCACCTTCTCCATCTCGGCCTTCATCGCGTCCTTCTTCGTCAGGTCGCCCTTCACCGCGACCACGGCGCTGTTGATGAGGTTGGCAGCGTCGTAGGACTGCGCGCCGTAGAAGGTCGGGCGCAGGCCCGGATACTTCTTGCGGTAGTCGGCGACGAACTTCTTGTTCTCCTCGTTGGGCAGGTCGTTGACCCATTGCTGCGCGCCGGGAACGCCGAGCGCATTGTCCTTTTGCAGCGGCAGCGACAATTCGTCGATCGTGAAGGCGGTGTAGAGCGGGATCTGCTGCTTGATGCCGGCCTGCGCGTACTGGTTCAGGAACTGGACGCCGGCCGCGCCCGGATAGAACACGAAGATCGACTCGGCCTTGGAGTTCTTCGCCTTGGTGAGCTCGGCGGAGAAGTCGAGCTGGCTCGGCCACACCGTATATTCCTCGCCGACCACCTCGCCCTTGAACGTGCTCTTGACGCCGGCCAGCATGTCCTTGCCCGCGGCATAGTTCGGGCCGATCAGGAACACCGACTTGACGCCCTTCTGGTTCATGTACGTGCCGACCGCCTGCGGGGTCTGGTCGTTCTGCCAGGAGGTCGAGAACACGTAAGGCGAGCACAGTTCGCCGGCGAGCTGCGACGGACCGGCATTGGCCGAGATCAGGAAGGTCTTCGAATCGACCGCGGTCTTCAGCGACGCCAGCAGCACGTTCGACCAGATGTAACCGACGATGAAGTCGACCTTGTCGGACTGCACCAGCTTCTCGGTCTTCTGCTTGCCGACATCGGGCTTCTGCTGGTCGTCCTCGTAGATCACCTCGACCGGCTTGCCGTCGATCTTGCGGCCGAGATGGTCGAGTGCAAGTTCGAAGGAATTGCGCATGTCGTTGCCGATCACGGCGGTCGGACCGCTGAAGGTCGAGACGAAGCCGATCTTGACGCTGTCAGCCGCTATCGCGGGCTGCGCCAGCGCCACAGCCATGGCGCCTGCCAGCCAAAATGCCTTTTTCATATTCACTCCCCTCCTCAACCAAAGATCCCGCCAGGCTCGATCACGAGGGCCCGGGGGTCACGCTTTGCGCGCGTCGTTCTGTGACGTATTTTGTGCGCGATATCGCAAGTCTGCAGCAAGCATGAACCGATGGCGCTGACTTAGAACCTTCGGCGCATACCCCAGCACCTTGCATCATAATTCGTCTAAATCGACCATGGCAAGAAATATAATGCCGGCTGCGTGGGCAACGATTGTCGCAGGCGGCGGCCTTCGGCAACGACCCACGCCCGCACTGCAGCAGGCTTTAACGATCCGGTAAAGCACCCGGAAACCACGGGCCGGCAAGCGCTCGCGGGCTTCATGGTCCGGAAAGCATCCCTGGCCGACGCTGCCGCCAAAGGGGTGCGTCACATGCTGAATTACATCTTCGGCTTCAATGCCCGGATGGGCCGACTGGCTTTCTTCTTCTGCACCCTGGTGGTGGGCCTCGGCTTTGTGATGCTGGTCTACGGCGTCACCGGCAACGCACCGACGAGCGGCCGGATGGACGTGCTGCTGGCGCAGGCATCGAGCAGCCCCGTGCTGGTCATTGCCTTCTACGGCATGCTCGTCATCTGCTTCATGCTGCAGTCGATGCGGGTGCGCGACATGGGCTGGGATCCGGTCTGCGTGATGGCGGCATGGATCGCCCTCCTCGTGCTCGACAGGGCCATTGCCGGACGATTTCCCGAATATGCGCTGACCTATCAGCACACCGAAACGGTGGTCGGCGCCGCCGTCAATGGCGCGATGAACATCGTCCTGCTGGTCTGGCGGAGTGGCGGCTATTTCGAAGAACCGCCGCCATTGCCGAGCAACGGCAGTGGCGACGGCCTGTTTCAACGAAACAGCGCACCGGCCGCAGGCGGCAGCCGCGTTGCGCGGATCGCCAACGGCGAATTCGGCGGAAAGACGCGCTAGCGCGCGCTCTCGCACGCTGTCGTCCCTGCGAAAGCAGGAACCCATAACCACACCGCCCTGTGTTGTCGAAGCAAGCCGTGGCCCCAGCATCGCACACCAATTGCCATTGGTAGCTATGGGTCCCGGATCGCGCTTCGCTTGTCCGGGACGACACGGAATTTGCCGCCGTCGGCGACTAGCCTCTATCCACCGCCCATTCGGCGCCGTCGATCGCGTAGGACGCGTGGCGGAAATCCCTGATCGTCGCGACCTTGTCGGCCGACCAGTCGAGCAGCATGAACGATCGCGGCGGCGCGCCCAAAGCGTTCGGGTCGAACACCAGGATCGCGGGACGTCCCTCGACCTGTCCGGTCACCAGATGCCAGTCGTCGATCTTCGAATAATTGCCGAAGTAGCGCGACACCTCGGCCTTGCCGTTCAGCCGTGTCCGGTTGACGAGCTCGAGCCTGATGTCGTCGGCGATCATGGCGCGGATGGCGTCGAAGTCGCGGGCGTTGAAATGGCTGACATAGGCGTTGAGCCTGATGCGATCGGCCGGCGACAGGCCGGGCCGCGGCGCGTCGTCCGGTTCGCTCGCAAACTCGCGCAACTGCGTGCGTCCACGGTGCAGCGCGGCCTTCACCGCGGGCAGGCTGAAATCCATGATGCCGCAGATCTCCTGCAAGGAGCAGCCGAGCACGTCCATCAGGATCACGCTGGAACGCTGTGCCACCGGCAGGCGCATGAAGGTGCGCAGGCCGGTCGCGGCGATCTCGCGGCGGCCCAAATCATCGAGCTCTCCGGCCATCATGTCCACCTCCTCCGGCGCGTGGAGCGCTTCCTGGCGGTTGCGCCGCCTGAGGAAATCGAGCGCGGTATTGTGTGCGATCCGGAACAGCCAGGCTTGCGGATTCTGGATCGGCGCGGCGGACGCGAAGGCTTCCACCGCCTTGATCAGCGCGTCCTGCAGCACATCCTCGCCGTCGATGACGGATCCGACCATGCGGGCGCAGTAGCGATGCAGCCTTGGCCGCATCGCCGCCAAGAGCGCGTCGACGTCGGTCGCGGCCGGCGCTTGGTGTGGTGACGTCATGATGGCTCCGCCAGATCGGTGCACTGCCCGCCGGTTCAACGCGTGTCGGTTCACGACTCATCCAGCATACGATAATTCCCGACAATCACCGCACTGCGAACCAGCGGCGGCTCGGCGCAACGATCGCGGATGCCGTCCTGAAAGGCCTGGAACGCGGCCAGTTTCGGGATCGGGCTCGAGCCGTCTTCGGCCGCGGTCTCGACCATGTGGATGAAGGTATCGTCCTCCAGTCGCAGGGTCAGATAGCGCACGCCGTCGGGCCTCGCCGTCTTCAGCTCGGCGAACACGGCCGACACCAGCGCGGCATTCTTCTCCGCCATCTCCGGCTTCGCCTTGTACCTGATCAGGGTCCGTCTCATCGCAGCCTCCTTGGCCTGGTTCTGCGGCCTGAACCGGCCGCGTCAGACCCAAGGACGTTCGCGAACCGCCAAAGGATGCGGTCCGGCAAAAATAAATTTCGGCCGCATCCTTTGCCCGTTCCGGTTCGTCCTTGCCGGCGAAGCGCGCCGCAACCTTGCGACGCGGCAACGGAGAACGACCATGCAGACCCCTCAGCAGCGCGCCGAACAGCGCTGGGTGCTCGGCCTCACCGCGCTGGCATCCTTCATGATGGCGCTCGACGCCATGATCATGACCACGGCCTTCGCCACCATCCGCGCCGATTTCGGAAGCCGGGTCGAGACGCTGCAATGGACCGTCAACGCCTTCAACCTGACCTTCGCGGTGCTGCTCCTGACCGGCGCGGCGCTCGGCGACCGGTTCGGGCGGCGCAGGATGTTCGCGGCCGGGATCGGCCTGTTCGTCGTGGCATCCGCGGCCTGCGCGCTGGCCGGCAACGCCGCGGCCCTGATCGCCGCCCGCGCCCTGCAGGGCGCAGGCGCGGCGCTGGTGATGCCGCTGGCGATGGCGATCCTGAGCGGCGCCTTCGGCCGCGAGGAGCGCGCCCGCGCGCTCGGCGTTTTCAGCGGCATCACCGGATGCGCGCTGATCATCGGCCCCGCGATCGGCGGCTTCATCACCGAGCATCTCGGCTGGCGCTGGATCTTCTGGATCAACCTTCCGATCGGCCTCGTCGCGATCGCCCTCGTGATCGCGCGCCTGCGCGAAAATTTTGGGCCGACCGCGCCGCTCGACATCACCGGCCTCACGCTGGTCGCGCTCGCGGCACTAGTGCTGGTCTGGGGCCTGCTGCGCGGCAACGGCGTCGGCTGGGCCAGCGCGGAAGTCTCGGGCGCGCTGATCGCCGGCGTCGCGCTGGCGGCGCTGTTCGTGCTGTGGGAGCTGCGCGCCACCAGCCCGATGGTGCCGATGCGGCTGTTCGCGGCACGGCCGTTTGCATCCGGCATGGCCGCAAGCGTGCTGTTCTACGCCGCGATGTATGGCGTGCTGTTCCTGCTGCCGCAGTTCCTGCAGATCGCGCTCGGCTTCGACGCCTTCGGCGCCGGGCTGCGTCTGCTGCCGTGGACGGCGACGCTGTTCGTCACCGCGCCGATCGCCGGCGCCGCGGTCAACCGGTTCGGCGAGCGCACGCTGGTCGTCGCCGGCCTCCTGATGCAGGCGATCGGGCTCGGCTGGATCAGCGAGATCGTGAGCCCCGCAGTGCCCTATTCGGCGCTGGTCGCGCCGCTGGTGCTTGCCGGCGTCGGCGTGTCGATGGCGATGCCGGCCGCGCAGAACGCGGTGCTGGGCGCGGTCGCCGTCAGCGAGATGGGCAAGGCGTCGGGCGTCTTCAACATGGGCCGCTTCCTCGGCGGCATGTTCGGCATCGCGGCGCTGGTGGCAAGTTTTTCCGCCAATGGCGCAGCCGATTCATCCGGTCATTTCGCCAGCGGATTCGCGTCGGCGATGAGCCTTGCCGCAACGCTGTCGTTCGCCGGCGCGGTCGCGGGACTGTTCCTGCCGATGCGGCGGCGGGCCGTCGCCGCGGCCGCGCCGCAGGATGCGTGAGGCCTGCTGCGATTGGGTTTTGCTATCGGGCGATCGGGCATTTCGTGTTGGAATGAGGCTGCGAATGAATACATAATCAAACGACGAAGCCGTTCGAACCCGAGAGCGACATCAGATGACGCAAGCGCCGGCCAAACCTCATCGCGTGGTGATCGTCGGCGCCGGCTTCGGCGGCTTGGAAGCCGCCTTCGGTCTCGCAGGGGCGCCGGTCGAGATCACGCTGATCGACCGCCGCAACCACCATCTGTTCCAGCCGCTGCTCTATCAGGTCGCGACCGCTTCGCTTGCCACCAGCGAGATCGCATGGCCGATCCGGTATCTGCTGCGCGACCGGCCCGAGGTGACGACGCTGTTCGCCAATGTCTGCGGCGTCGACGCGGCAGCGAAATGCGTGCAGCTCGACGACGGCGGCAGCATTCCCTATGACACGCTGGTTCTCGCCACCGGCGCGCGCCACGCCTATTTCGGCCATGACGAATGGGAGCCGTTCGCGCCCGGCCTGAAGACGCTGGAGGACGCGACCACGCTGCGGCGGCGCATCCTGGTCGCCTTCGAGCGCGCCGAGCGCGAGACCGATCCGGACAAGCGCGCGGCGCTGCTGACCTTCGTCATCATCGGCGCCGGGCCGACCGGCGTCGAGATGGCCGGCACCATCGCCGACCTCGCCAAGGACACGCTGCCGCAAGACTTCCGTCACATCGACACACGCAAGGCGCGCGTGGTGCTGATCGAGGCCGGCTCGCGCGTGCTGGCGGGATTTCCCGACGATCTCTCGGCCTATGCGCAGGCCTCGCTGGAAAAGCTCGGCGTCGAGGTGATGCTGGGCGAGCCGGTCACTGAATGCTCGGCCGACGGCGTGGTGTTCGGCGGCAAGAGGCTGGAGGCGCGCACCATCGTCTGGGCCGCCGGCGTGCGCGCCTCGCGCGCCGCCGAGTGGCTGAACGCGCCGGCCGATCGCGCCCATCGGCTGCAGGTCGAGCTCGATCTCACCGTGCCGGGCCACCCCGATGTCTTCGCGATCGGCGACACCGTCACGATCAAGGGCCCCGACGGCAATCCGGTGCCCGGCATCGCGCCGGCCGCCAAGCAGGAGGGGCGCTATGTCGCCGCGCTGATCAAGGCCCGGCTCGACGGCAAGACGCTGCCGCCGTTCCGCTACAAGCATGCCGGCAGCCTCGCCCAGATCGGCAAGAAGAAGGCGGTGATCGATTTCGGCTGGCTCAAGCTGCGCGGCTCTCTGGCATGGTGGATCTGGGGTCTCGCCCACATCTACTTCCTGATCGGCGTGCGCCATCGGATCGCGGTGGCGATGAACTGGCTCTGGATCCACACCCGCGACCAGCGCGCCGCGCGGCTGATCACGCAAGGCAGCAGCAAGGTGGCGCAGTAGGGCGGCTTGCACGCACTAGCTCCGTCATCCTGAGGAGCGCCGCAGGCGCGTCTCGAAGGATGCACGGCCCCGGATCGCTTGGTGTGCGTTGATCGTCTAACGGCGATAGTGGGGCCGTCGATCCTTCGAGACGCCGCTTCGCGGCTCCTCAGGATGACGGAGCCACGATCTGTATCAAACCGCAGCCCCTCACCCCATCACCTGATGCGGCGAGCGGCCGAACGCGGCCTTGAAGGCGCGGCTGAAATGCGAGACGTCGCTGAAGCCGAAGCTCAGCGCGACATCGGTGACATGGCTGAAGCGCCGCTCGGCCAGCGCCTGATAGGCGCCGGCGAGGCGCTGCTGCCACAGCCAGCGGATCGGCGTCGTGCCTTCACGCGCGAACAGGCGATTGAGCGTGCGCGGCGCCATGTTCTGCGCGGCGGCGATCGCATCGAGATCGAGCCCGGGATCGTCGAGATTGGCCAACATGTAGGCCTTGACCCGCATGAGCCTTTCGTCGCCGCGCTGGGGCGCTTCGTCCGTCAGCTCGGTCTGCAGCGTGGTTGCGAAAATATCGAGCGCCGCCGCGCCAAGCCGTATCGCCGCTGGTCCCGCCGCGTCATCGAGCCGCGTCAGCCGGCGGATCAGCGATCCCGCCAGCGCTCCCACTTTCGACGCGCTGCCGACCCGCCGCGCCGTCAGGCGCTGCGCATCCGGCAGGCGCGCGAGCAGCAACGGCCGCGGGATCGACACCATGATCGCGCGCGCGCTCGGGGCGAATTCGAGCGTGAACGGCTGCGCCTGGTCATGCAGCATCAGATCGCCCCGGCGCATGCGCACGTCGCGGCCGCCTTGTGCAAAGCCGACCTCGCCGCGCAGCGTGAGCCACAGCATGAAATAGTCGCGCGGATCCCTGCGGACGTCGCTCGCGCTGCGCATCACCCGGATGCGGTCGGCGGCCGGCGTCGACGACCAGATGTCGTTGATCGCAAGCGGGCCGAGATGGCGGATCGAGATCGAGGCCTGGAACGCCTCGTCGGCGACGCGGCGGCATTCGGTCAGCGAGAATTCGCGGCAGGTGACGTGATGCCAGCGGTCGAAACTGTCACCCGGCGCAACAAGCGTTTGCGCGACGACTGTGTGATCTGGGGTCTGCATCGGACCTTGCTCCCGCCCAACCCGGCAGCGGGATATTCTGCGTCCAGCCCTCCGTTCTGGCAAGCAGAGACCAGCGGCTGGCCAGCGCAGCCAAGAACGGCCGCCGCGGCCGGTGTAGAAAACGTCTCCCACCAGGAGAGGAGGCATCATATGGGCTACCAGTGCGACATCATCGATCCGGCGCGAACCGTCATGATCGTTGTCGACATGCAGAACGATTTCGTGGCCGAGGGCGCCAAGCTGCGTTCGGCCCAGGCCGCCGCCATGGTGCCGCGGCTGGCGCAGACCCTGAAGGCCTGCCGCGACAAGGGCATCCGCGTCATCTACACCGCGCATGTGCATCGCCGCGACGGCAGCGACATGGGGCTCTATGACGATCTCTATTCGCCGATCGCCGACCGGTCGTCGCTGGTCGACGGCACCGAGGGCGTCGAGATCTTCAACGACCTCGCGCCCGCCCCCGGCGAGCACGTCATCAAGAAGCACCGCTACAGCGCGTTCTTCGCCACCGATCTCGATCTCATCCTGCGCGAATGGGGCATCACCACGGTGATCATCTCGGGGACCACGACCGAGAACTGCTGCCACGCCACCGCGCGCGACGCCATGTTCCACAATTACAAGGTCGTCTTCCTGTCGGACGCGACCGGCACGTTCGACTATCCCGATGTCGGCCAGGGCGCGCTGTCCGCCGAGGAGGTGCACCGTGCCACGCTGACGATCCTCGCGTTCTCAACCGCGCATGTGATGACGGCGGCCGAGATGCTGGCGCGGATCAAGGTGGCGGGTTCGAAGGCGGCGTAGGTTCTTCTCCCTCTCCCCGTTCTTACGGGGTCGAGACGAGCGAAGCTCGCTCTTAGAAGGTTGGGGTGAGGGGCTCCATCCACGAGCACAATTCGCGGAGAGTCCCCCTCACCCGCCGCGCTCCGGACGATGCTTCGCATCGTTCGGTGCACGTCGGCCTCTCCCCGCAAGCGGGGCGAGGCGAAACGCGAGACCGGGGCGGCAGCCACCCTCGTCACTTCACCAGTGAGCAGCCGCCATCGGCCAGCGGGCGGAACGCCTGGTCGGCCGGGATGGTCGCGATCAGCTTGTAATAGTCGTAGGGGTACTTCGACTCCTCCGGCTTTTTCACCTCGAACAGATACATCGGGTGGATGACGCGGCCGTCCTGGCGGATCGTGGTGTCGCCGAACAGTCTGTCCTTGCCCTTGAAGGTCTTCATCTGCGGCACCACCGCCTTGGCGTCGTCGCTGCCGGTGGCGGCAACGGCGTTGAGGTAGGCGAGCGTCGCGGCATAGACGCCGGCCTGGTTGCCGCTCGGCATCTTGCCGTTCATGCCGGGACGCGCGGCGAAGCGCTTTGCGAACGCGCGGGTGTCGTCGTTCATGTCCCAGTAGAAGGCTTCCAGCAGCTGCAGGCCCTGCGCGACCTTCAGGCCCATGCCGTGGATGTCGTTCACGAACAGCAGGAACGCCACCATGGTCTGGCCGCCCTGCTGGATGCCGAACTCGGCGGCCTGCTTTACCGCATTGATGGTGTCGCCGCCGGCATTGGCGAGCCCGATCACTTTTGCTTTCGAGCTCTGCGCCTGCAGCAGGAAGGACGCGAAGTCCGAGGTGCCGAGCGGATGCTTGCTCGAGCCCAGCACCTTGCCGCCGTGCTTCTCGATGTAGTTCGTCGCTTCGGCTTCAATGCCTTTGCCGAGTGCATAATCGACGGTCACAAAGTACCAGTCCTTGCCGCCGCGCTGCATCATCGCGGCCGCGGTGGTGTTGCCGGTGGCCCAGGCGTCGTTGACCCATTGAATGGTGTTCGGCGAGCAGGCCTTGCCGGTGAGATCGGAGCTCGCGGTCGACGACGCCAGGAACGTCATCCGGCTATCGCGCAGGATGGTGTTGATGGCGAGCCCGACCGCCGAGTTCGGCACGTCGACGATGGCATCGACGCCTTCGACATCGAGCCATTTGCGCGCGATCGCAGATCCCACGTCGGCCTTGTTCTGGTGATCGGCATAGACGATCTCGACCTTGATGCCCTTGCCGCCGCCGCCGAAATCCTCCGCGGCCATCCGCGCGGCTTCCACCGAACCCATGCCGTTGGTGTCCTGGAAGATGCCGGAAATGTCGTTGAGCACGCCGACGCGGACCACGTCGCCGGAAATCTCCGCGCGTGCGCTCCCCGCGGCGCAGGCCAATGCCAGCGCAAGCCCAATCCTAAATCGCCCAACCCCGAAGCCCCTCATCGTCTCCCCTCCCTTGCCTCGCTCCTCAGCCAGCCCCGATGTCTCGTCAGGCCGGCGTGATCTCGACCGGCAGGCTGCTGAGCCCGCGCAGTGTGTTGTTGAACAGGCGCTTCGGCTCGCCGGTGATGTCGATCCTGGCGACACGACGCGCCAGCGCCGCCATCATCACCTCGCCTTCGAGACGGGCGACGAGCTGGCCGACGCACATGTGGATGCCCGAACCGTAGCCGACATGACCGGACGTGCGGCGCGTGATGTCGTAGCTGTCGGGCGCTTCCCAGCGGCGCGGATCGCGATTGGCCGCGGCCAGGAACATCAGCACCTTCTCGCCTTCGCCGATGCTGGCCCCACTGAGCTCGACGTCACGGGTCGTGGTGCGGAAGAAAGTCTGGACCGGACTTTCGAACCGCACGGCTTCTTCGAAGGCGTTGCGCGCCAGCGTCGGATCGTCGCGCAGTTTCTGGAGCTGGTCGGGAAAGCGGGCAAGGCAGTAGACGGCGGCGCCGATGCCGTTGACGGTCGTATCGAGACCGGCCGACAGCAGCGAGCGCACCAGCAGCGGCGCCTCGGTCGCGGTAATGGCGCCGGTATCGACATGGGCGTGGATGCAGGCACCGATGCCGCCCGGGGTCAGATTGTCGCGCTGGCATTGCTCGGCAACATAGGCCTGATGCGGCGCCGAGCGCTCGATCGCCTCCTTGCGGAGCTCGTTCGGCGGGCCGAAGGCATTGAACACCAGACTGGCGTAGGGCAGCAGATGCTCGCGGCCCTCCGGCCTCAGGCCGAGCGCATCCGGGAAGATCGACAACGGATAGGCTTCCGCAAGGTCCGCGATCGCGTCGAACCTGCGCTTCTCCAGCAGCGCGTCGAGGCGGGCCTCCGCGGCGGCGGCAAATTGCCCGCGAAGCTGCTTCATCACGGTCGCCGACAACACCGTGCTCAGCACGGCGCGGGTCCGGGTATGGGCGGGCGGGTCGGCCTCCAGGATCAGGCTCGGCGGCCGCCACGGCTTCTCCTTGGAAAAGTCGCTGAGGCCGACGCCGCGGCTGGAGCAGAAGGTCGCGGGATCGTTCAGCACCGCATGGACCTCGGCGTAGCGCGCCACGCCATAGACATTCCACTTGTCGAGATAGACCACCGGCCCGGCCTCGCGCAGCCGCTCATGGGTCGGGAAAGGATCGGCGAAGAACTCGAGCGCGAACGGATCGACGTCGAGATGCGGGACGGACGCAGCTTCTGTTGCAGTCATCGGGACCTCCCGAGGTTTGATCTTGTCAACACGGGCCGCATATCTATTGCTCCCGAACAGTTTCGCAGCGATGATTTGAGAGATGAGCAGCCAGCCCCTCCCCCGAAAGCCCCGCCGGCCGAGACCGGCCGATCCCGCAGACGCCAGCGACGGCCCGCTGCTGGACCTCAATCGCTATGTGCCGGCATTCATCACCTTCATCGGCAACAAGCTGTCGAACAGCGCCACCGCTTTTTACCAGAAGAATTTCGGAGTCAACGTCACCGAGTGGCGGATCATCTCGCAACTGGCGATCGAGCCGGGCATTCCCGCCTCCCGGATCTGCCAGGTGATCGGCTTCGACAAGGGACCGGTCAGCCGCAACCTCGCGGCATTGCAGAAGCGCGGCCTGCTGACCATCCGCACCGCGCCGGACGACGGCCGCACCCATTCGATCACACTGACCGCACGCGGCCGCGCCATCCACGACAAGGTCATCGTCGCGGCGCTGGAGCGCGAGCGGCGGCTGCTTGCGTGCCTGAAGAAGGACGAGCGCGAGGTGCTGATCGAGCTGCTGCGCCGGCTGCACGAGAATCTCGACGCCGTCACCGGGCAAAGCACGACCTGACCGCGTAGCCGGGCCACGGGCGGCGCGCTGCGCCACCGTGGAATTCGCCAGATCTTCCATGCGTGCCGCTCGCGCCGTGCTGCGCAATATTCTCCTCCCAAACGCGCGGCCGTTGACCGGCCCTGTCCCTATGGGTGCGGAAACTCGCACAGCTTAGTTGCTCTGGCAACTAAAAATCCGTGATGCACTGCGTCGTCGGGTCGCAAGCGGAGGGACGTGACGCCGCCATCAGGTCAGGCGAGCACACTCCTCAGGCTCCCTCCCCCCTTGCGCGGGAGGGCTGGGGAGAGGGGTGGTCCCGGGCTCAACTCGAGCCGTTGCGCAACGCCACATCAACGACTTGGCTCACCGACGAACGCGTGTCCTCGTGTTCAATCGGCAGCGGAGCAAGCGGTACCCCTCTCCCTAACCCTCCCCCGCAAGGGGGAGGGAACCCCCGCTGGTGCCTTCCTTACGTCCGCCTTTTCTACCCCCAATCTCAGCCCGCGCAGGCGATCGCCTCACCCGACCCATCGTCCTCCAATACCGCCACCGCTGCGGCGCGGCGCGTCAGCACGGCGCGCTGGTTGATGTAGCCCTTGTCGGTGATCTCCCCGCCGTCGACCGAGGCGGGCTCGGCCAGCAGCAGCGCACGCGTGGCATGGCCGGAGGAATGGCCGCCCTGCGCCTTCAGCGTCGCCAGCCCCCGCCCGATCGCGGAACGGACCGCCGGATGGCCGATCACTTCCCGCGCATCGGCGCTCTCGGGCAGGCCTGCCAGCGCGCGGCAGGCGGCGAGATTCGGAAACACCAGGAAGCGCACCTCGTCGCGGCCATGGCCGGTGACGACGATGTCCTGCGCGAGCGGCGCCAGCGCCGCGATGCCGGCGACGCGCAAGGTGCCGACGCTGACCCAGGTGCCGGAATTGAGCTTGAAGTCCTCCGCCACGCGGCCGTCGAAGAACAGGCCGAGATCGGGCCGTGCCGGATCCGCGAAGGTGACGGCGTCGCCGATCTTGTAAAAACCCTCGTCGTCGAAGGCCTCGGCGGTGAGTTCGGGCGCCTTCCAGTAGCCCGGCGTGACGTTGGGCCCGCGCACCCGCACCTCCAGCTTGTCGCCCGACGGCACCAGCTTGAGCTCTGTGCCGGGAATCGGCACGCCGATATTGCCGGAGCGTTTTGCCAGGAAGTGGCAGTCGGTCGCGAGCGGCGAGGTCTCGGTCGACCCCCAGGCCGACACCATCGGCAGCCGGCGGCCGACGGTCCGCAGCGACAAGTCCTCCAGCGCGTCCCACAGATTCTGCGGCAGCGCCGCGCCGGCATAGAAGGCGAATTTGGTGCCCTCGAAGAATTTTCTGCGCAGTTCGTCGTCGGTGCGCAGCGCCGCGATCAGCATGTCGAACCCGCGCGGCACGTTGAAATAGACCGTCGGCACCACGCTGCGCAGGTTGGCCAGCGAGGTCGCGAACAGCCCGGGCGCCGGCTTGCCGCCGTCGATATAGAGCGTGCCGCCGTTGCGCAGCACCAGGTTGAAATTGTGGTTGGCGCCGAAGGTGTGGCTCCAGGGCAGCCAGTCCAGGATAACCAGATCGTCGCGCGACTGCTCCAGGAACGTCCAGGTCTGCGCCTTGGCCTGCTGGCTGGAGGTCAGCATGCGCTGGGTGTTGATCACGGCCTTCGGCGTCCCCGTCGAGCCCGAGGTGAACAGGAGTTTTGCGATCGTGTCCGCCGTCACCGCCGCGAACGCCGTGGCGACCCCGGGCGCTTCCGGCGTGGCAGCGACGGCACGGAACGGCAATGCGTCGGCATCGTCGGGATTGCCGCTGACGATGGTTGCGCGATGCAGCGGCTTGATTGCGGCAAGCGCCGCCGCGAACGGCCCTGTGCTCGTGGCATAGATCGCGCCGGGGTCGAGCAACTCGATCATGCCCTTCAGCTTGTCGAAATCCCGGGACATCAGCGAATAGGCCGGCGAGATCGCGGCCGAGGGCACGCCGACATGCTGCGCGGCGAGCGCGAACAACGCGTGATCGATGCCGTTGTCGGAAAGAATGACAAGCGGACGTTCAGCGCTCAGCCCTTGCGCCAGCACCCACGATGCGGCCCGCCGCACGATGCCGAGCGCGTCGCGATAGCTGACGGTGCTCCAGGGTACCTCGGCATTGGCGCGCTCGCCGAGGAAGATGCGATCCGGCGCCAGCCGCGCCCAATGCTCCAGCCAGTCGCCGACGCAGCGGGCGCCCTGCTTCAACGGCGTGGTGGAGCGGACCAGGATGCTGCCGTCGTTGCGGCTGGCCGCAACGATCGCGGGCGTCGCAAACAGGCTGCTCGGATTGTCTCCGCTGGCGGCGGCCATCGTCATGGTTTCCTCCTCGCCCAGTCTTGTCACCCAGGTCTTGTCGCCCAGGTCTTGTCACCCATGTCTTATCGGGACCGCGCCGCAACATGGTGCGGCGCCGCGGTCCCGGCCGGGCTCTTTGATCATAATGTTGCGGACATCAATTGTTGTCGTCAACAACAATCTTTCCCTCCCGCCTCGACCGCGCTAGCCTTGCGGTCATGGCAAGCCAGCAAAAGACATCGCGCAAGGCGGCAGGAACGGCAGTGGCAACCCGCCGCCCCCGGTCGCACAGAGCAAATGGCGGGGCGCGCAGTGGCGAGGCCGGCGACGACATCGGCCTCGACGCGCTGGTCGGTCACGCCGGCTATGCGGTGCGGCGCTTCCAGCTCTGGATCTTTCAGGACTTCATCAAGACGCTGGCGACGGTCGATATCCGCCCAACCCAGTATTCGGTGATGACCGTGATCGGGGCCAATCCTGGCCTCAGCCAGATGGCGGTGGCAAAGCGGCTCGGGATCGAGCGCGCGCGGCTGGTGCATCTGCTCGACAGCCTCGAAGCACGCGACTTCGTCAGCCGCGTCCCCTCCGCGACCGACCGCCGCTCCCATGCGCTGCATCTGACCGCGCGCGGCAAGGCCGCGCTGGCGCGGTTCAAGCGGCTCGCCGCCGAGCATGAGCGGCATGTCGCCGAGAAGATCGGCAAGGAAAATCGCGAGCAGCTGCTGCAGATCCTGGCCTGCTTCACCTGACCTCGCGACGAGATTTCGGCTTGATCAGGCCTGCCTTTAAATTGGGCAGATACCTCTCAAGCCAACCGGCGCCCGTTCCCGACGAGCATTTCAAGCAACTGATATTGTGCAATAATCTGCCTCATAACGGGCGCGGGCGAATTGTACACAATGGCACATTGCTTGCTTCGATCGGGCTGCAATTCCCTTGCGGAGGGCGTCCGACGCCTCCCGCTCACGAGATGAGGCCAACGACGTGACTGAAACTGTCGCCGCGATCGTCGCCGCGCACCGCGCCGGGACCATGACGCCGGCCCAAACCGTGGCGCGCAGCTACCAGCGCATCCGCGAGCACAACGACCCCGCCATCTTCATCAACCTGCGCGACGAGACGGATGCGCTCGCCGAGGCTGGGCGGCTCGCCGATCCGACGTTGCCGCTCTATGGCGTGCCGGTTGCGGTGAAGGACAATATCGATGTCGCGGGCCTGCCGACCACCGCCGCCTGCCCGGCGTTCTCCTATCTGCCGGCGCAGGATTCCACGGCGGTCGCCAAGCTTCGTGCGGCCGGCGCCATCATCATCGGCAAGACCAATCTCGACCAGTTCGCCACCGGCCTGGTCGGCGTGCGCTCGCCCTACGGCATTCCCAAAAATCCGGTGCGCGGCGATCTCGTGCCGGGCGGATCGAGCTCGGGCTCCGCGGTCGCGGTCTCCGCGGGCCTGGTGCCGCTTGCGCTCGGCACCGACACTGCAGGCAGCGGCCGCGTACCGGCAATGCTCAACAACATCGTCGGGCTGAAGCCGAGCCTTGGGCTGATCTCGACCACCGGCGTCGTGCCGGCCTGCCGCACGCTCGACTGCGTCTCGATCTTCTCGTTCACCGTCGACGACGCGCTGGCGGCGCTCGCCGTGATGTCCGGGCCCGATCAGTCCGATCCGTTCTCGCGCGATCGGCCGCTGGCCCCGCTCGCGGCGTTTCCGGCGAAGCTGAAGCTCGGCATTCCCCAAAGCGGCCAGCTGAAATTCTTCGGCGATCATGAGGCCGAGAAGGCCTATGGCGAGGCGTGCAAGCGCTGGCAGGCGCTTGGCGCCGACCTCGTCGGGTTCGACCTCGCGCCGTTCTATGAGACCGCGCGGCTGCTCTATGAGGGCCCGTGGGTCGCCGAGCGCTATCTCGTGATCCGCGACCTGTTGGCGTCGTCACCCGAGGCGGTCCATCCGGTGACGCGCGAGATCACCGTCGGCGGATTGCGCCCCACCGCTGCGGACACCTTCTCGGCGCTGTACCGCCTCGAGGCGCTGCGCCGCGTCGCCGAGCGCAGTCTTGCGCAACTCGATGCCATCGTGCTGCCGACCGCTCCGACCGTCTATTCCACCGCTGATGTGCTCGCCAATCCGATCGAGCTCAACTCGCGGCTCGGCACCTACACCAATTTCGTCAACCTGCTCGATATGTGCGGCCTGGCGCTGCCGGCCGCGATGCGGCCCGACGGCGCGCCGTTCGGCATCACGCTGCTCGCTCCCGCCGGCCGTGACGCGGAGCTTGCCGGCATCGGCCGCATCTTCCATGCCGACACCAAACTGGCGCTCGGCGCCAATTCACTGCCGCAGCCGCCGCTCGCCGCCGCGCCGATGCAGGCCGCCTCCGGTGAGATCACCATCGCGGTAGTCGGCGCACATCTCTCCGGCATGGCGCTGAACCACGAGCTGACGACGCTCGATGCGCGCCTGCTGGAAGAGGCGGTCACCGCGCCGGACTACAGGCTCTACGCACTCGACACCACGCCGCCCAAGCCCGGCATGCTGCGCATCGAGGCCGGTGCCGGCGCATCGATCAAGCTCGAACTGTGGGCGATGTCACCGGCAGCATTCGGAACATTCGTCGCCGCGATCCCGCCGCCGCTGTCGATCGGCACGATCAGGCTCGCCGACGGCCGGCAAGCCAAGGGCTTCATCGTCGAGCCCGCCGCGATCCATGGCGCGAGCGATATTTCATCCTATGGCGGCTGGCGGGCGTTCATGGCGGAAAGGGCGAAGACCTAGCCGCTCCGGCGGTGCACTCCCTCGCCCCGCTCTCGCGGGGAGAGGTAAGAAGAAGCTACACCGACACCGCGTAGGTCTCGTATTCCCCCCGCACCTGCTCGATATGGGCGCGCATCGCCGCGGCGGCGCCTGTCTTGTCGCCGCGCATGATGGCGACGACGACGCGGTCGTGCTCGGCGTGGGATTTTGCCAGACGGCCGAGGTTGCGGAACTGGGCGCGGCGGAACGGCTGCACGCGCACCCGCGTCGCCAGCGTGATCTCGGCGATATAGGCGTTTTGCGAGCCGGCATAGATCGCGTTGTGGAAGCGCTCATTGACCTCGTGGAAGCGCTCGGGATTGCCGGTATAGCTCAGCACCCGCAATTCCTCGTGGATCGCTTCCAGCGCGTGGCGCTCCGCCGGCGTCATCCGCTCGGCGGCGAGGCCGGCGCAGATCGCCTCCAGCTCGGCCATCGCCTCGAACATGCCGGTGAGCCGTTCAAGCGAGGGCCGCGCCACCACGGCGCCGCGATGCGCGCGGGCATCGATCAGGCCGCTGGCAGCAAGCTGCCGCAGCGCCTCGCGCACCGGGGTGCGCGAGACGTTGAATCGCCGCGCAAGGTCGGTCTCGTCGAGCCCGGCGCCCGGCGGCAGCGTGCCGCGCACGATCTCGTCGGCAAGCTGCAGCCGCAGCTCTTCGGCACGGGTGATCTTGTCGACCAGCGATGACGGACGGTCGATGCGGCGCACCGTCATCTCGGATTCTGCACCCTGGGGCAGATCGTCCAGGCTCATCCTCGAGCGCCCTTCAAGCACCTTTGGGTTCATCGATGACGCTGACATGGGCCGCGACGATTCTCCAGCCCTCGGGGAAACGAATCCACGTCTGCATCTGCCGCCCCACCCTACCCGGTGCGCTGTCCCGGTAGAACAGCGTCGAGGCGATCGCGGTGTCGCGGCCATAGGTCGTGATCACGGTCCGCTCGATCTTGCGCATCAGCCCGACCGGCGAGCGTCCTGCGCGAAACGCCATGATCTCGGCATAGCCATAGAGATTCTCGCCAATGCCGTAACGCAGCGTACGGCGGTCGTCGCGGAACAGCTCGTCGAGCACGGCAACATCGTTCGAGACCAGCGCCTGCTCATATCGCTGGAACTGCGCGGTGACCTCGGCGACGACGTCGGGAAGATCGATATCCATGTTAGATCCCTCTCGGCGCCGGCGCGGCCGCAACGCCCATCTGTTCGAGCGCGTAGGCGACCCGCAGCGCGACGTCCTCGCGCCAGGGCGCCGCAATGATCTGCACGCCGATCGGCATCGGTTCAAGCGGCACCGGCACGGCGACCACCGGCAGGCCGATGAAGGAGATCGGCTGGGTGTGGATGCCGATATTGGCGCGCACCGGAAGCTCGACGCCGTCGAGCGTAAAGCTGGCCTGGCCGATGTTCGGTGCGGTGCACGGCGTCGCCGGCGCCAGGACAACGTCGACCGACTGGAACAGCTCCAGCACCCTGGCGCGATACCAGCGGCGGAATTTCTGCGCCTTGTCGACATAGACCGCCGGGATCATCGCGCCCGCAATGAGACGGTCGCGCACCGCCGGATCGAAATCGTTGGGACGGTTGCGCAGGTGATCGAGATGCAGCGCGGCACCCTCGGTCGTGGTGATGATGTAGGCCGCGGCACGGGCGCGCGCCGCTTCGGGAAGCTCCACGGTCTGCGTGGCACCGAGCGCCTTCGCGACGCGCGCGACCGCCTCTGCCGCCTCCGGAAACAGATTCTGCTGGAAATAGCCGCCGGCGATCGCGACCCGCAGCCCGCCAATATCATTGGCAAGCAACGGCAAGGTCGGCTCGAGGGACTGCACAATGCAGGCCGGATCATCGGCGTCAGGTCCCTGCATGGCATCATAGGCAAGCGCGAGATCCTTCACGCTGCGCGCCAGCGGGCCGAGATGATCGAGGCTGGCGACGAACGGATAGGACCGCGCGCGCGACAGCCGGCCATAGGTCGGCTTCAGGCCGAACGTGCCGCAGAACGACGACGGCACGCGGATCGAGCCGTTGGTATCGGAGCCGAGCGCGATCGGCACCAGCGCGCCGCCGACAGCGCTGCCGGAGCCCCCGGAAGAGCCGCCGGTCATCCGCGCCGGATCATGCGGATTGCGCGACGGGCCGTCATGCACGTTCTCGCCGGTGAAGTCGTAGGCGTATTCGCCCATGTTGAGCGCGCCGACCAGCACCGCACCGGCCGCCTCCATCCGCTCGATCAGCGTCGCGTCGCGCGGCGACGGCGGCAGGTCGCGGTTGATCTTCGAGCCGGCGCGGGTCGGAAGACCCTGCACATCGAACAGGTTCTTCACCGCGAACGGAACGCCGGCCAGCGGGCCGACCGGTTGACCTGCGGCGATCGCGGCATCGATCGCGCTGGCCCTGGCGCGCGCGCGATCGACGGTGACGTCCGTGAAGGCGTTGAGGACCTTGTCATGCGCCGCGATCCGCGCCAGCGCAGCCTCGGTCGCGGCAAGAGCCGTGATCTTGCGGCTCGATACGGCCTGCGCGGTCTCGGCAGCCGACATGGAAGCAGAAGTTTCGGACATCGCGATCTCAGGTCGAATAGACGGCAGCCGACACGACGTCGTCCGGCAGCGGGAAGTCATCGACCAGCCGCGCCAGCCGCAGCGAGACGTCGAGATTGGCGCGCACCGCCGGACGCCAGGCGTCCTCCAGCGGCAACGCCATCGCGCGGGCGACGGCGTTCATATAGTCGTCGAGATGATCGGTCATTTCGCTCCCAATAACGATTTTGCGCATGATCTCCGCGCAAACGCTTCGCGTTTGTCGCAGGGAAAACCGGTTCCTACTTTTCCGGATCATGCGTCAAGACACCGGCAGCGGCGGATGCGGGATCGCCGTCAGCAGTTCCCTTGTATAGGCATCCTGCGGATTGCCCAAGACGTGTTCGGATGTGCCCTGCTCCACGATGCGGCCGGCGCGCATCACGATGACGCGATCACACAGCAGGCGCACGACGTTGAGGTCGTGCGACACGAACAAATAGCTCATGCCCATCGACTGCTTGAGGTCCTGCAGCAGATTGAGCACCACCGCCTGCACCGAGACATCAAGCGCCGCGGTCGGCTCGTCGAGGATCACGAGCTTCGGGTGCAGCGCGATGGCGCGCGCGATGCCGACGCGGGCCTTCTGGCCGCCGGACAGCTGGTGCGGGAAGCGGTCCAACAGATTGACCGGCAGACCGACCAGCCGCGCGAGCTCCTCGCAGCGGTCGCGGAGCGCATCACGCCCACTGATGTCGCCGAGCTGCATGATCGGGTCCGCGATCGCGCGCGCCGCGGTGAAGCGCGGGTTGAGGCTGTCGGTCGGATCCTGAAACACCATCTGGATCTGGCTGCGCCGCGGCAGCCGCGCGAAGGACTGCGGCGCGATGCCGCCGATGTCCTCGCCGTCGAACATGATGCGGCCGGAAGTCTGATCCAGCAGCCGCATCACCATCATCGACGTCGTCGACTTGCCGCATCCGGATTCGCCGACCAGCCCGACGCTCTCGCCATGGTCGACCTGGAAACTGATGCCGTCGACCGCGCGGAAGATCTCCTCCTCGACCGGCGGCTTGCGCCCGAACAGCTTTGCGAGCACCCCGCCCGCGCCCTGGCGCGGATATTCCTTGACGAGCTTTTCGACTGATAGGAGGGGCTGTGTTCGCTCGTCACCCCCGGGTTTGACGGAGGTTTGTCGCGGCGAGTTCGCCTCTTCCTCCGGCAACAGATCCCGCAGCGACACCCCGATCCGCGGCGTCGCGCGCATCAGCTTCCTGGTGTAGGCGTGCCGGGGCGCGGCGAAGATGTCGGCCGAGACAGCGGTCTCGACCACACGGCCCTTCTCCATCACCACCACGCGGTCGCAATAGGCGGCGGCGAGGCCGAGATCATGCGTGATCAGGATCGTCGACATCGATCGGCGCCGGGTCAGCTCGACGATCAGGTCCATCACCGCCTTCTGGGTGGTGACATCGAGCCCGGTGGTCGGCTCATCGGCGATCAGAAGCTGCGGATTGCAGGCCAGCGCGAGCGCGATGACGACGCGCTGGCACATGCCGCCGGACAGCTCGAACGGATAGGCGTGGTAGCGCTCGCGTGCGCGCGCGATCTTGACCTGCTCCAGCGCCTCGATCGCCGTCTCGCCGCGATCGGTGACCTGCGCCTGCTGGACGTGCTGGCGCAGCACGTCCTCGATCTGGTGTCCGACCTTGCGGATCGGATTGAGCGCGGCGCGCGGGTTCTGGAAGATCATCGAGACTTCGCGGCCACGCAGATCGCGCATCTGGCTCTCCGAGGCCGACTTGACGTCGATGCCGGAGAACATCACCGAGCCCTCGGCGATCCGGCCGGCGCGATCGAGGATGCGCATCACGGCATAGGAGGTCACCGACTTGCCGGAGCCGGACTCGCCGACGATGCCGACGGTCTCACCCTTGCCGACCGATATGTTGACGTGCTGCACCGCCTTGACGATGCCGCGACGCGTCGTGAACTCGACCGTGAGGTCGCTGACGTCGAGCAGCGGCTGGGCGGTCATGCGCGCCTCCCCTCATGGGGTGCGTCATCCAAAAATCCGCAAAACAACCCCATGCAAAGGAGCGGAGCGGTAACACGACACCGGACCGGGACAGGCATCATGTCCTCCGCTGCGGGTCGACGATGTCGCGCAGGCCGTCGCCGAGCAGGTTGAAGCAGAACACCGCGATCATCAGCGCAAGGCCCGGGAACAGCGCGATCCACCATTCGCCGGACACCATGAAGCCTGCGCCCTCGGCGACCATGATGCCCCACTCGGCGGTCGGTGGCCGGACGCCGAGCCCGATGAAGGACAGGCCCGCGGCGTTGAGGATCGCATAGCCCATGGTCAGCGACATCTGCACGATCATGATCGGCATGATGTTCGGCAGGATGTGCCCGAGCAGAATGCGGTATTCGCCATTGCCCGAGAGCCGCGCCGCCTGCACGAAGCCGGCGTTGCGGCGGACATTTGCCTCGGCGCGCGCGACGCGGGCGTAGAGCGGGAAGTTCACGATCGCGGTGGCGATGATGATGTTCTCCACGGTGTTGCCGAGCGCCGCGACGATGCCCATCGCCAGCACGAACAGCGGAAACGCCATGATGGTGTCGGCGATGCGGCCGACGATACGGTCGGTCCAGCCGCCGAAATAGCCGGCGGCGATGCCGGCCAGCCCGCCCATCAGGAACACCAGCACCACGGAGGCGACCGCGATGAAGGTGTCGAGCCGTGTCGCGACGATGACGCGGCTGAAGATGTCGCGGCCGAGCTGATCGGTGCCGAACCAGTGCGCGGCGGACGGCGGCTTCAATGCCGCCGCGGTGTCGGAGGCGAGCGGGTCGTACGGCACGACATAGGGCCCGAACAGCGCGGCAAACAAGATCAGGATAAGCAGCGCGAAGGCAAAGCCGGTGACCTTGTTTTCGCTCAAGACGTAACGGGTCTGATCAAGAGCAGCGGCAAGCCCCGACGTGCGGGCGGGACCTGCGGGTTCGACGGTCGGCGCGACGGTACTCATGCGTCCCTCCCTAAAGCGCGATGAGATCAGGTTGCATCGTCATCGCGCTTCAGCTCCTTGTTTGAGCATGATCTTTTCGGAAAACCGCTTCGCACTTTTCCGGATCATGTTTAGCCCTCCAGCCTGACGCGGGGATCGATCACGCCGTAGAGGATGTCGATCATCAGATTGAGCAGAACGTACATGACCGCCATGGTCAGCACGAAGCCCTGCACCGGCGCGAAGTCGGACGCGATCAGCGCCTCGACCGCGTAGGAGCCGATGCCGGGCCAGGCGAACACCTTTTCCACCAGCACATTGGCCCCGAGCAGGAACGAGAACACCATGCTGAGCGTGGTGATGACCGGCAGCATCGCGTTGCGGAAGGCATAGGTGACGATCACCTTGCCGGGCGACAGGCCACTGGCGCGCGCGGTGCGGACGAAGTCGGACGCCAGCACCGCCAGCATCGAGGCCCGCGTCATCCGCGCGATCGGCGCCAGCGAGAAGATCGCGAGCGTCACCGCCGGCAGGATCAATTGGCTGAGCGCGGAACGAAACGCTTCGAAGTCCCGCGCGATCAGCGTGTCGACGAGATAGAAGCCGGTGACCGTCGGCGGCGCGCTGTAGAACACGTCGAGCCGGCCGAGCGGCGCCGGCGACCAGCCGAGGCGGAAGTAGAACAGATAGACCAGCACGAGCCCGGTGAAGAACACCGGCAGCGACACGCCGGCCGTGGTGGTGACGCGGCAGAGATGGTCGATCCAGGAGCCGGGCCGCGTCGCCGCCAGCATGCCGAGCGGGATCGCGATCACGATGGAGACGACGAGGCCGAGCAGAGTGAGCTCGGCCGATGCCGGCAGGCGGTTGCGCAGCTCGGCTGCCACCGGCTGACCGGTGGTGAGCGATGAGCCGAGATCGCCGTGGGCGAGATCGTTGGTATAGCGCACGAACTGCTCGATCAGCGGCTTGTCGAAGCCGAGCTTCTTCCTGATCTGATCGACCGCCTCCTTGGTGGCCGCCGGGCCGGCGAAATACGCTGCGGGATCGCCCGGCAGCGCGCGCGTCAGCAGGAACGTCACAATCACGACCCCGATCAGCGAAGGGATCGCGAACAGCAGCCGCTTGCCGATCAGGGTCAGCATGGCGCGATCTCAGCTCTATCGCAGGCCACAACGGGACTGCGAGGGCTCCCTCCCCCACGCACCCCAAGAGCTATCGCATGTGCGCTCGATCCCTCTACAAACTCGTCATGCCCGGCCTTGTGCCGGGCATCCACGTCTTGGCTTCCGCGTGAAAAAGACGTGGATGGCCGGGACAAGCCCGGCCATGACGATGTGGAAATAGCGCCGCCAAGCTTGTCGCTGCCATATGCTATTGCCCTCCCCCGCAAGGGGGGAGGGAGCCTGAGAGATGTGGCCACCTCACCACGAGCCACATACGCAAGATCGTCGCGGGCCATCAGCATCACCGCCCTCACCCCTTCGCCATCGCGCGATAGTCGAGGCGGCGGTGGAACCAGTATTGGTAGCCCGTCACGTTCTTCTGCATCGCGACGTTGACGAAGGGCTGATAGAGCGGGATGCGCGGGATGTCGGCGAAGGCGAGATCGACGAAGCCCTTGACGTCGGCGTCGTAGGCCGCGGTGTCGCCATTCGCGGCGGCGACGCGCGCGCCGTCGATGAGCTTGTCCATCTCTGATGACTTGTAGCTCATCGTGTTGAAGATCGAATTGTTGCCGTGATAGCACCAGTAGAAGAAGTATTCGGGGTAATCGAGCCAGCCCGAGAACACGTTGGTGAACAGCGGCATTTCCTTCTTGGTGAGCTCGGTGCGCCAATTGGCGCCGGGCACCTTGTTGATCGTGGTCTTGATGCCGAGCTGCGCCAGACTCTCCTGCACCAGCACGCAGAGCGGCTCGTTGACACCAGCGAAATTCAGGTCGAACGAGATCGTGGTCTCGAAGCCGTTGGCGTAGCCGGCCTCCGTGAGCAGCGCCTTGGCCTTCTCCATGTCGGTGAAATACTTCGTCGGCTGCGGCCACGCGACCTCGGTCGGCTTGTCCTTTGCCGCGCCGAACATCGGGTTGGCGAGACCGAACAGCACCGCATCCATGATCTTCTGATACGGCATCGCGTAGGCCATCGCCTGCCGCACCTTGGGATTGTCGAACGGCGGCTTGGTCACGTTCATGCCGATATACTGGATGCCGTTGGAGAACGGCAGCGACACCACGTTGAGCTTGCCGTTCGCCTTCATCTCCTGGAAATCCTTGAACGGCAGCTCGTAGGAGATGTCGGCATCGCCGCGCTCGAGCAGCGCTCGGCGGTTGCCGGCCTGCGGCACCATGCGCCAGATCACGCGCTTGATCTTCGGCAGCGGACCGCAGACCCAATCGTCGTTGCGTTCCATGACGACTTCGGTGCCGGCGGTCCACTTGGTCACCTTGTAGGCGCCGGAGCCCGCGGTCTGCTGCTTGGTGAATTCAAGACCCCAGGGATCCTTTTCGCTGGCGTTCTTCTTCACGAGCTCGGAGTTGACGACGCAGGGCACGATCACCGCGAGGTCGGGGATCGTCAGCTTGTCCTTCTTCAGGAAGTCGACGCGCACCGTGGTGTCGTCGACGATCACGAACTGCTCGGGCTTGGTCAGCGAGCCCGCGCTCATCTGGAAGGTCGGGAAGCCGCCGACAGAGACGGCACGGTCGAGCGACCATTTGACGTCCTTCGCCGTGACAGGCGTGCCGTCGTGGAATTTGGCGTTCTTGCGCAGCTTGAAGGTGACCGACATGTCGCCGATGTTGATGTCCTCGGCGAGCTCGGGCTTGAACTTGTCGCGGTCGTAATAGGGCACGCCGCCCGGACCGCTCTTCATCTCGTGGCTGATCAGGCGGTCGTAGCAATTCCACGACACCTCGTAGCCCGGCACATTCGTGCCGACGCCGTGGATGTCGAGATTGTTGGGACCGCCTTCGGAAACGATCAGCAGCGTCTCGGAGCGCGCGTCGGCTTTGGCCGGCGACCAGATCGCGGGCGCGGTCGGCGCCAAGGCGCCCGCTGCCAGCCCGGACACCGATTTGAGGAAATCGCGACGCTTCATGTGATGCTCCAACGCCTTGGGAAACGGCCTTGGAACTCAGATCGCAAGGATTGTGCCAACCCTTAACGAAAGCTTATGTCCTGCTAATGCCTTGCCGAGGCGGGAGAAAACGCCGACCGGTATCCCGGTCGGGCAAAATCTCAGATCGTCAATTGCATACAAAGACAGGCTATATGCTCAAGATATGAGCAGGAAATGGCTCCTGCTTGCTTTGTGGCCGACAATGGATGTCGCGCGCTGAAGAGAGCTAGTCGGGCCAGATCAACTCCTGCAACTGCACGAAGTCATCAACCCGGTCCGGCCAGCCCGCGATGCAGATATGCCGAAGCGGATCGCTGGCCGAGTGCAGCATCAAGAGCGCCATCAGCCGCCGCTTCAGCGTGAACGTCACGTCAGTGCGCGAGATGCCGAAGCCGTCGAACAGGCTGCGGACCCGGCGGGGATGCCCGGCGGCCATGAAGGCGCTGGGGCCGAGCAGGTCGTACTCGCCCCACCCCGTCCGGACGTCGCCGAAGTCGAACAGGCCGGCGACGTGCCAGCCGTCGGCCCGGCGTCCCAGCAGAAAGTTCTCCGGGATGTATTCGCCGGTCAGGATCATCGGCGGCGCGCTCATCGGAATCAACTCAGTGGCGTCGCGCAGCAGATCGTCGAGCGAGGTGAGCAATTTCGCCGGCAGGCCGAGCCGTTCGTGCAGCGCCCGGCACTGCGCGATCTGCCCGTGCATGAAAACCTCCCAGCGCGGCTCGAGCGCGAGCAGGCGGCCGGGCGGCACGCGCTGCACCTCCGCAATCACGGCCCCGATCTCGCCGAGCACACGCTCCCGCTCGGCTTCCGACAGCGCCGGCCATACCTCCGAGCCGACGGTGCCGGCGAGGTGCGTGATGACGAGATACGGCCAGCCGTCACGCTCACCCTCCGCGATGAGGTCGGGGATCGGAATGCCGAGCCGTCCGCTCAACACCGCGAGTGCGCCGCGCTCGGACACGAATTGCGGGCGCAGAAACGGCGGGAAGAGTTTGAGGATCAGGCCATCGTCCAGCCCGACAACCAGATTGGTGCCGGTCGAGAACACATGCGGCGCGACGCACGACAGCCCGAGGCCATCAGCAATATCACGCGCGACCGGCAGCCAGCGCGACGCGTCGCCGCGCCAGGCGCGGTAGGAGTCGTAGTCGGTCAGGGAAGGAAGATGCATTCGCGCGCGGCCTCTCAACGCTGTCGTCCTGGCGAAAGCCAGGACCCATAACCACCGAATTTGATTGTAAGCGGGATCGCGGCCCTAGCCTCGCGCAACGATGAGCAGCCGGGGTAATGGGTCCTGGCTTTCGCCAGGACGACCCTGAGTGTGTGGCGCCGCTTGCGAGCGATACATTCACATCCTCTCAGGATGACGGAGAAACAGTTGAGCAGTCTGGATGCCCCTCACCTATCCGGATTGGCGCGCTCGAACTGGCGCAAGAGGCGGTTGCCGCGCTCGACGGCGTTGTCCATCGCGGCTTGCGCCGATCGCTTGCCTGAAAACACCTGCTCGAGTTCCTCCTCGATCACGTCGCGGATCAGGACGAACGAGCCGAGGCGGATGCCCTTGGAGTTATCGGTCGGCGGCTTCAGCGTCACCTCCTCGATCGAGATCGAGGCGCCGGGATTGCGATCGTAGAAACCCTGCGCGCGGGTCAGATCGAATGCGGCGCGGGTGATCGGCAGGTAGCCTGTGTTCTGGTGCCAGGCGGCCTGCACCTCCGGCCGCGACAGATAGGCGAAAAACTTCGCCACGCCGGCATATTCGGCGCGCGGCCGGTCGCGCAGCACCCACAGCGTCGCACCGCCGATGATCGAGTTCTGCGGCGCGCCCTGCACGTCGGGTTCGTACGGCATCATGCCGTAGCCGACCTCGAATTTGGAATTGGCCCTGATGTCGGCGCGCGTGCCCGACGAGCCGATGAAGATGCCGCATTCGCCCTTCTGGAAACGCGGCTCGGCCGCCTGCCCGCGGCCGCTGTAGTCGAAGGTCTTGTCGGCCTGCCACTGCGCGAGCTGCGCGATGTGGCGCACCACCAGCGGGTTGTTGAAGATCAGCTGGGCGTCGAGCCCGGAAAACCCGTTGGCCTTGGTTGCGATCGGCAGATTGTGGAAGGCGGAGAAGTTCTCGACATTGATCCAGGACGGCCACGACGTGGTCACGCCGCACATCGCGCCCGCCGCGCGCAGCCGCTTGGCCACGACGCCGAGCTCCGGCCAGGTCCTCGGCGGCACACTGGGATCGAGCCCGGCAGAGCGGAACATGTCCTTGTTGTAGTAGAGGATCGGCGTCGAGGCATTGAAGGGGAACGACAGCATGTTGCCGTCGACATCGGCATAGTAGCCGGCCACCGCGGGCAGATAGGCCGACGGCGCGAATGCCTCGGATTGATCGCGCATCAGCTCGAACACCGGATAGATCGCGCCGCGGGCCGCCATCATGGTTGCGGTCGCGATCTCGTTGACCTGTACGATCGCCGGCTGGCTGCGCGAGCGGAAGGCGAAGATCGCCGCGGTGACGGTCTCGGTATAGTTGCCCTTGTAGGCGGGCACGATCCGGTAGTCGGATTGCGAGGCGTTGAAATCGGCGGCAAGCTTCTCGAGCTGCTTGCCGAGCTCGCCCGACATCGCGTGCCACCACATGATCTCGGTGGCCGCTCGCGCCGGCGACACAAGCAGAAGAGCCGCGACGACGAGGGGCAGGAGCTTCAAAGCGAACTTCACGACGAGCCGTTCCCGGATGCCAACACGCCCTCATAAGGCGCCACAACCGCAGATTCAACCGACACCACAGGTTGCAGCGCGGATTTAACGTTTGGCCGATGGCGAACCAGCGCCATTCTGCTAAAAATGCGTTGAACCTTTTCTTCCCGCCCTGGACACAAATCACAAGGGGAATTGTAGCCTGTGTACCGCCGCGCCGGCCTTTCGCGGATAACGATGCTTGCCGTCGCGCTGTCATGGGCAGCGGTCCCGGCGAGCGCTTTCGCGCGCGAATTCCGTACCGCCGATACCCAGAATGAGGACTATCCGACCGTCCAGGCGCTGAATTACATGGACCGCCTGATCGCCGAACGCACCGCCGGCCGGCACCGCATCGTGGTCTTCCATTCCCGCCAGCTCGGTGAGGAAAGGGAGACGCTGGAGCAGACCCGGGCCGGCGCCATCGACCTGAACCGGACCAATGTCGCGCTGATCGGGACAATGGTGCCGTCGGTCAACGTGCTGGCAATGCCGTTCCTGTTTCGATCGCCCGAACACCTGCAGAACGTGCTGGATGGACCGATCGGCAGCGAGATCCTGAACAGTCTCGGGGCTCACGGCTTCGTCGGGCTGGCCTTCTACGACTCCGGCGCCCGCTCGATCTATAACAGCGTCCATCCGGTCCATTCGCTCGACGACGTCAAGGGACTGCGGCTGCGCGTGCAGCAATCCGAACGGATGTCGGACGTGATGCGCGCGCTCGGCGCCCAGCCGGTCCAGATGCCCTACGGCCAGGTGCTGACCGGATTCGCCACCGGGCTGATCGACGGCGCCGAGAACAACTGGGCGTCCTTCGTCACCACCGGTCACTACAAACACGCGCGCTACTACACGTTGACCCAACACACTTTCAGTCCGGACGTGCTGCTGATGTCGCAAAAGGCCTGGGCCAGCCTCTCGCCCGAGGAGCAGGCGATCTTCCGCGAGGCCGCGCAGCGCTCCAGCGTCTACATGCGCGGGAGGTGGCGGGAGCTCGAGGAGCGCTCGCGCAAGCAGGCGGAGCTGGCGGGCGTCGAGATCGTGACCGACATCGATCGCAAGCCGTTCGAAGCTGCAATGGCCGGCATCTACGCCAGGGCCGAGCGCGATCCCGCGACATCGGCGCTGATCGAACGCATCCGCAACGTGGAGTAACCGGATCTTGGACGCAGCAAAGCAGGACGGGACGATGCGACGGCGGGCGGCCTTCGGGCCGCAGGGCCGTTTCCGCATCGTCCAGCTGCTGCGTGCGGTGCCGATCCGCTGGCGCATCCTTTCGATCGCCCTGCTCAACTCCGCGGTCGTGATCGTGCTGGCGGTGCTGATCTGGAACGGCGCGAAGGTGCTCGGCTCGGCCTGGGAGGATGTCCGCCAGGTGCGGGAATCCGACAAGATCCTGGCCAAGCTCGAAAGCGAGACCAGCCGCCTGCAGAACCTGATCCATCGCTACATCAACCAGCCGAGCCCGGACCTGTTCGCGGAAATCCTGCTGCTCCGCGAGGCCGTGCTCGGCACGCTGACCAACCGGGCCTCGACCGACCCGATGCTGTCCGGCTCGGTCGAGCAGCTGGAGCGCGTCACCAGCCGCTTCCTCGACGGCTTCGGCGAACTGCGCACCGTGCAGACCAGGATCGCCAAGACCTATGACGAGCAGGTGCTGTCGCCGACCAAGGACATGGCCGGGCTCTATTCGATCATCGAGGGCGCGACCGGCCATCGCGATGCGCTGATCTGGCCCGCGCTCGGCAAGTCGCGCGAAGCGTTCACCTCGCTGCTGGTCGCCGCCAACGCCTACTATCTCTCGCTGGCCTCTTCGTCGGCCGAGGAAGCCCGCCGCAACATCGATACGATCGAGCGGACGATTCCCGTCATGACCGATCTGGCCGAGAACGATCTGCAGCGCATGGCGCTGGCGCGGCTCAAGGTCAAGACCGCCGAGCTGCGCGACGGGCTCGGCAAGCTCAGCGAGCAGCTCACCAACCGCACCGATCTGCTGCGCAACTCGATCGACGCCAGCCAGGCGGATGCGATCGGCGCGATCGACGATCTCTCGGTGAAGATGCGCCAGCGCGAGCAGAAGGCGCAGGAGACGTTCGACAAGACGCTGACCTCGATCTCGCGCCGGGTGCTGTCGATTGCCGTGATCTTCCTCGGCGTCATCATGTCGGCCGGCGTCATGATCGCGCTGTCGATCCGCCTGCCGCTGGCGCAGATCATGGCCGCGATGCGCACCATCACCTCGGGGGATCTCGACCGGCCGGTGCAGGGCACCTCGGCCAAGGACGAGGTCGGCGCCATGGCGCGCGCGGTCGAAGTGTTCCGTGAAAACGCGATCGCCAAGCGCAAGACCGAGGACGAGCTGCGCACCGCCAAGGAGGAGGCCGAAAGCGCGCTGCTCGAGCTCAATACCGCGCAGCAGAACCTGATCGATGCCGAGCGTCTCGCCGCGCTCGGCGGCCTCGTTGCCGGCGTCGCGCACGAGGTCAACAATCCGATCGGCATCAGCCTGACGGTGGCCTCGAGCTTCGCCCGCCGCAGCGAGCTGTTCGAGAACGACCTGAAGACCGAGCCGCTGCGCCGCTCCAAGCTCGACGAGTTCGTGCGCGCCTCGCGTGACGCATCGCAGCAACTGGTCGCGAACCTGCAGCGCGCCGGCGAGCTGATCCAGTCGTTCAAGCAGGTCGCAGTCGATCGCTCGCATGCCGAGCGCCGGCAGTTTGCCTTGAGCGAATCCACCGACCAGATCGTGGCGAGCCTGCGGCCGGTGCTGAAGAAGGCCGCGATCGCGCTGTCGGTCGATGTGCCCGAGGGGCTCCTGATCGACGGTTATCCCGGCGCCTATGGGCAGATCTTAACCAATCTTTTCCTCAACGCCGTCAATCATGCCTTCGCCGATGGCCGCTCCGGCACCATCACCATCTCGGCGCGCGGGCGCGGCGCCGACGATGTCGAAATCATTTTCGCGGACGACGGGGCGGGCATGACGCCGGACGTGCAGCGGCAGGCGTTCGACCCGTTCTTTACGACGCGCCGCAACGAAGGTGGTACGGGCCTTGGCCTCCACATCGTCTATAACCTCGTCACCCAGCAGCTCGGTGGACGCATGATGCTGGAGTCAAGGGTAGGACAAGGCACCACTTTTCGCATTATCATGCCCAGTATCGCCAAGGGGGCTGCCAAGGGCGAGCCCACGATCGCTGACGCAGCAGCCGACGGAACCAGTCAATGGCCGAACAGGACGATGTCCTCCAACTGATCGACGATACCGAGAGCCCCCCGGAGGACTCGTCGGCCCGCAAGTGGAAGATCGCCGTCATCGACGACGATCACGCCGTCCATGAAGGCACCCGCTTCGCTCTGAGCGACTACAACCTGAACGGTTCGACGCTGGAGATCCTCTCGGCCTACTCTGCGGCCGAAGGCCGCACGCTGATGCGGGACAACCCCGACATCGCAGCCGTGCTGCTCGACGTCATCATGGAGACCGACGTCGCCGGCCTCGAGCTCGTCGAGTTCATCCGCAACGAGATCAAGAACGAGACCGTGCGCATCATCCTGCGCACCGGCCAGCCCGGCCAGGCGCCGGAACGGCGCGTCATCGTGCAGTACGACATCAACGACTACAAGGCGAAGACCGAGCTCACCGCCGACAAGCTGTTCACGTCGCTGACCGCTGCGCTGCGCAGCTACCAGCAGCTCGAGCGCATGGTGCAGACGCGGCGCGGGCTCGAGATCATCATCGACGCAGCCTCGACGCTGTACGACTTCAAGTCGATGCAGCGGCTCGCCGAAGGCGTGCTGACGCAACTCGCCTCGCTGCTCAATGTCGATTGCGCGGGGATCCTGGTGCTGCGCGACGACGGCAACGCGGCCGCGGCCGATTTCTCGGTGCTGGCCTGCTCGGGCTGCTACAGCCGCTTCATCGGCACCACCTCGTCGAAGGCGCTCGATCCGGACCTGCGGCACATGGTGGAGGAAGCGTTCCAGCGCCGCAAGAACGAGTTCGCCGACCACCGCAGCGTGCTCTATTCGCGCACCGGCAGCGGCCGCGAGGTCGTGGTGCTGCTGCAGGCCGAGCGCCAGCTCTCCGACACCGACCGTGCGCTGGTCGAGATCTTCTCGAGCCGGCTGTCGATCGCGTTCGACAACGTAATCCTCTACCAGCAGCTGCACGAGGCCAATACCCAGCTCGAGGACCGCGTCGCGCAGCGCACCCGCGCGCTGATGCAGGCCAACCGGCGGCTCTCGGCGCAATGGCTGCGGCTGCAGCGCGCCAACGGCTTCAAGAACGAGATCCTCGGCACCGTCGCCCACGATCTGAAGAACCCGCTCGGCGTCATCCTCGGCCGCACCGAGATGCTGACCGAACTGATCGGCGCCGGCTCGCCGAAGGAAAACGTCACGTCGCAGGTCGAGCACATCAGGGACGCCACCAAGCGGCTGACCTCGATGGTCGACCATCTGATCTCGGACGCGATGGCCGATGCCTTCGACATCACCATCCGCCGCGAGCCGGTCGACGTCGCGGCGCTGGTCAACGAGGTCACCGAGGCCAATCTGCCATCGGCGGTCAACAAGCAGCAGAGCATCTCGGTCTCGGGGCCGCAGCAATTCGTCACGATGTGCGACGCCGACCGGATCCGCGAGGCGATCGACAACCTCGTCAGCAACGCCATCAAGTACTCGCCGATCGGCGGCAAGATCACGGTCACGGTCAGCCATGAGGGCGACGACACCGTGATCCGGATCGTCGACCAGGGTCCCGGCCTCAGCCCCGAGGATCTCGGCCGGCTGTTCGGCCGGTTCCAGCGGCTGTCGGCCAAGCCGACGGCGGGCGAGAGCTCGACCGGGCTCGGCCTTTCCATTGTCAAGCGCATCATCGACATGCATGGCGGCCATGTGACCGCGCAGAGCCCGGGCCCCGGACAGGGGTCGACCTTTACGGTTACACTGCCGGCGACAGAGACATCATGAGCCAGAACCCGCATATCTTCATCGTGGACGATGAGGCGCCGGCCCGCGAAATGGTCGGCGATTACCTCAAGATGCACGGCTTCGGCGTGACGCTGTGTGATGGCGGCAAGAGCCTGCGCAAGGAGATCGAGGGCTGCACGCCCGATCTCGTGGTGCTGGACCTCAACATGCCCGAGGAAGACGGACTGTCGATCATTCGCGACCTGAAGAGCAAGATCAACGTCCCCGTCATCATGCTGACAGCTACTGCCAGCCCGATCGACCGGGTCGTCGGGCTGGAGCTCGGCGCCGACGACTATGTGGCCAAGCCCTGCGAATTGCGCGAGCTGATGGCGCGCATCCGCTCGGTGCTGCGGCGGAGCGGGCCGGCGAAAGCGGCGACGCCGGAACCAGCGAGTGCGAAGGCCGAAAAGGAGCAGCTGGTGCGGTTCGGCACCAAATGGCTCGATCTCGAGGCCCAGGCGCTGCGCGACGACGAGGGCAACGAGCATCCGCTGACGGCCTCCGAATTCGGCCTCCTGAAGGTGTTCGCGGCCAACCCGAAGCGGGTCTTGTCGCGCGAGCGGCTCCTGGAACTCGCCAATGCGCGCGATGCGGAAGCCTTCGACCGTGCCGTCGACCTGCGCATCATGCGCATCCGCCGCAAGATCGAATTCGACCCGACCAAGCCGTCGGTGATCCGGACCATCCGCGGCGGCGGCTACCTGTTCTCGCCGACCGGGGACAAGGCCTGATTGTCGTCCCGGCGAAGGCCGGGACCTATTACCCCGACTACCTGTGGTGAGACGACGATAGGGCCACAGCGAGCTCCAACAGCGAACGGCTGTGGTTGATGGGGTGGACGGCCCCCTACGGCATCAGTTGTGCCAGAATGAGGTTGTTGCAAATCTCAGACAAGGGAGCCGTCCGTGAGAGAGATTATCCGCATCGGTATGGATACGTCGAAGCATATTTTTGTGCTGCATGGGGTTGATGCAGCCGAGCAGGTTGTGTTGCGCAAGAAGCTGTCGCGGAAGCAGGTGCTGGACTTCTTCGCCAAGTTGCCGCCGACGGTGATCGGGATGGAGGCCTGCGGAGGCTCGCAGCATTGGGCGCGAGAGCTTGGCAAGCTCGGCCATGAGGTGAAGCTGATGGCCCCGCAACTGGTGAAGCCCTACGTGATGCGGAACAAGAACGACGGGCGGGATGCGGAAGGGCTGTGTGAAGCGATGGGCCGGCCGAGCATGCGCTTTGTGCCGGTCAAGACGGCCGAGCAACAGGCCGCGCTGATGCTGACGGGTATCCGCGATGGATTGATCGCCCGGCGCACCCAGCTTGGCAATACGATCCGTGGCCATGCGGCGGAGTTCGGCCTGATCGCAGCCAAAGGGGTCGACAAGGTCGAGCCGCTGCTGGCGCGGATTGCGCAGGACGAGACGCTTCCCGCCCTGGCGCGCGAGTTGTTTGTCGTGCTGGGCCGCGAGTACACCAGGCTTGAGGGCGAGCTTGGGGAGATCGAAGCCAAGCTGATGGCCTGGCACCGATCCGATGCCACGGGTCGGCGTCTGGCGCAGATCCCCTCGATCGGTCCAATCATTGCGACGATGCTGGTGATGAAGACGCCGGATCCGCTTGCCTTCCGTTCCGGCCGGCACTTTGCGGCTTGGCTCGGCCTCACACCTCAAGACCATTCCACCGGCGGCAAGACCAGGCTCGGCAAGATTACGCGGGCGGGCGACGAGGACTTGCGACGGCTGCTGGTGATCGGGGCCACGGCGGTGATCCAGCAGGCCAGGCGCGGGCGCGGTCATCACTCGCGCTGGCTGCTGGCACTGATCCAGCGCAAGCCGCCGAAGCTTGCGGCCGTGGCGCTCGCCAACAAGGTGGCCCGCATCGCCTGGAAGCTGATGGCAACAGGTGAGAGCTACGATGTGGCACGGATGAATCCCATTCCGGCCACCTAACAGATTGGCCGGCCGGCGGGCTCGCTCGCCGGTCGACCCGGAGCTGCAGGAGCAGATGGAGCGATCGATCGAGCAACGATGCGAGACAATCCGTGGGACCCATCGGCCGTCAACAGGTCGCCTGGTTGTTTGGAACTCGCATCGCGCAACCCATCTTGGCCAGCGATCGACCCGATCGCACTCAACAGGCCGGACATATGGATGCAAGCGATCCGATCTCACCAAAAAGCTCTTGTGCCACGGGGGCCGTCCACATATGGGTCCCGGCCTTCGCCGGGACGACGATTTGATTGTGTGGCACCGGCGGATTCAGCGACACAAAGGCTGTCAATCCGCGCAAAAATCCCTAAGTTTCGGCCATGCCGAAAACAGCCTCCAAAGCCCCCGCCAAACCCGCATCGAAGACCGCCCCGAAGCCCGTTGCCGCCAAGGCCACGGCGAAGGGCGACCATGTCTTTCTGGTCGACGGCTCGTCCTACATCTTCCGCGCCTACCACGCGCTGCCGCCGCTGAACCGCAAATCCGACGGGCTGCAGGTCAACGCCGTGCTCGGCTTCTGCAACATGCTGTGGAAGCTGCTCCGCGACATGCCCGAGGACAACCGGCCGACGCATCTGGCGATCGTGTTCGACAAGTCGGAGATCACGTTCCGCAACAAGCTCTATCCCGACTACAAGGCGCACCGGCCGCCGGCGCCCGACGATTTGATCCCGCAATTCGCGCTGATCCGCGAGGCGGTGCGCGCCTTCGAACTGCCCTGCCTCGAGCAGGTCGGCTTCGAGGCCGACGATCTGATCGCGACCTATGCGCGGCTCGCCAGCGAGCGCGGCGCGACCACGACGATCGTGTCATCGGACAAGGATCTGATGCAGCTCGTCAACGACAAGGTCGTGATGTACGATACGATGAAGGATCGCCGCATCGGCCGCGACGAGGTGATCGAGAAGTTCGGCGTGCCGCCGGAGAAGGTGGTCGAGGTGCAGGCACTGGCCGGCGACTCCACCGACAACGTGCCCGGCGTGCCCGGCATCGGCATCAAGACCGCCGCGCAGCTGATCATCGAATATGGCGATCTCGATCAGCTGCTGTTCCGCGCCGGCGAGATCAAGCAGCCGAAGCGGCGCGAGGCGCTGCTCGAGAACGCCGAAAAGGCGCGCATCTCGCGCCAGCTCGTGCTGCTCGACGACAAGGTCGAGCTCGAAGTGCCGCTCGACGACCTCGCCGTGAACGAGCCCGACTCGCGCCGGCTGATCGCCTTCCTCAAGGCGATGGAGTTCACCACCCTCACCCGCCGCGTCGCCGACTACGCGCAGATCGACCCGGCCAATGTCGATGCCGATCCCGGCAACAAGAGCGGCGCGAGCGTGTTCTCGCCATTGCCGTCGTCGGATGTGACGCCTGTGCCCGGAGACGCTCCGGCATCGGCCGCGGCACCGCTGCCGAAAGCCAAGCCGACCGGCGCGCGTGACGACAAGAATTCGAGCCTGAAGGGCACCCCGGCGACGCTGGCCGAGGCCCGCGGCGAGGCGATCCGGAAGACCGGCTTCGACCGCAAGGCGTATCAGGCGATCGGCAGTCTCGAGCAGCTCAACGCCTTCATCGCCCGCGTGCCCGACACCGGCTATGTCGCGATCGAGGCGATGTCGGAATCGATCGACCCGATGCAGGGCGAGCTCGCAGGCCTTGCACTGGCGCTGGCGCCGAACGATGCGTGTTACGTCCCGCTCAGCCACCGGCAGGCCGGCGGCGGCGCGGGCCTGTTCGATGCCGGCCTCGCACCCGGCCAGATCAAGACGGCCGAGGCGCTGGCGGCGCTGAGGCCGCTGCTGGAATCCGTCGGCATCCAGAAGGTCGGCTTCGACGTCAAGTTCACCTCGGTGATGCTGGCGCAGCACGGAATCACGCTGCGCAACATCGACGATGCGCAGCTGATGAGCTACGCGCTCGATGCGGGCCGCGGCTCGCATGCGCTGGAGGCGCTCGCCGAGCGCTGGTTCGGCCACGCCGTCGTCAACTACGGCGGCCTCGTTGGCAGCGGCAAGGGCAAGCTGACCTTCGATCAGGTCACGATCGACAAGGCCAGCGAATATGCGGCCGAAAGCGCCGACGTGATCCTGCGGCTGTGGCGGGTGCTGAAGCCGCGTCTCGTCGCCGAGCGGATGGCGACGGTGTACGAGACGCTGGAGCGGCCGCTGGTCTCGGTGCTGGCGCGGATGGAGCGGCGCGGCATCTCGATCGACCGCCAGGTGCTGTCGCGGCTGTCGGGCGATTTCGCCCAGACCGCGGCGCGCGTCGAGGCCGAGATCCAGGAGATCGCCGGCGAGCCGGTCAATGTCGGCAGCCCGAAGCAGATCGGCGACATCATCTTCGGCAAGATGGGATTGCCCGGCGGCAGCAAGACCAAGACCGGCGCGTGGTCGACCACCGCGCAGGTGCTCGACGAGCTCGCCGAGCAAGGCCACGAATTCCCGAAGAAGATCCTGGAGTGGCGCCAGGTCTCGAAGCTGAAGTCGACCTATACCGACGCGCTGCCGACCTACGTCAATCCGCAGACCCATCGCGTCCACACCACCTACGCGCTGGCCGCGACCACCACGGGCCGGCTGTCGTCGAACGAGCCGAACTTGCAGAACATCCCTGTTCGTACCGAGGACGGCCGCAAGATCCGCCGCGCCTTCATCGCAACGCCCGGCCACAAGCTGGTGTCGGCCGACTACTCGCAGATCGAGTTGCGGCTGCTCGCCGAGATCGCCGACGTGCCGGTGCTGCGCCAGGCCTTCCGCGACGGGCTCGACATTCACGCCATGACCGCCTCCGAAATGTTCGGCGTGCCGATCAAGGACATGCCGAGCGAGGTGCGGCGCCGCGCCAAGGCGATCAATTTCGGCATCATCTACGGCATCTCGGCGTTCGGCCTCGCCAACCAGCTCGGCATCGCCCGCGAGGAGGCCTCGGCCTACATCAAGAAATACTTCGAGCGCTTCCCGGGCATCCGCGCCTATATGGACGAGACCAAGGATTTCTGCCGCCGCAACGGCTATGTGACGACGCTGTTCGGGCGCAAGTGCTACTACCCCGACATCAAGGCCTCCAACGCCTCGGTGCGCGCCTTCAACGAACGCGCCGCGATCAATGCGCGCCTGCAGGGCACCGCGGCCGACATCATCCGCCGCGCCATGATCCGCGTCGAGGACGCGCTCACCGAGAAGAAGCTCTCGGCGCAGATGCTGCTCCAGGTGCATGACGAACTGATCTTCGAGGTGCCGGACGATGAGGTCGCGGCGACGCTGCCGGTGGTGCAGAAGGTGATGCAGGACGCGCCGTTCCCGGCGGTGCTCCTGTCGCTGCCGCTGCAGGTCGACGCCCGCGCCGCGAACAACTGGGACGAGGCGCATTAGCGGCTCCTTCGCCTCTCCCGCTTGCGGGGGAGGCCGACGCGCGAAGCGCGGCGGGTGGGGGCTCTCTCCGCTGAAAGACTCTGCGCGGAGGCACCCCCACCCCGCCCTCCCCCGCAAGCGGGAGAGGGAGCCCTTGCACCGCCGCCACCACATTGCTCCGAGAGCAATTCCGAGATGGCCGCGCCGCGGATGACACGCTAGAAGTGCGCGCATTCCTCGCGAGACCCGTCATGCCCCACACATCCGCTTTGCTCGGCTTTGCGCTCATCTGCCTCGGCATGGTGCTGACGCCGGGGCCGAACATGATCTATCTGATCTCGCGCTCGATCACGCAGGGGCCCGCGGCCGGCATCGTCTCGCTCGGCGGCGTGGCGCTCGGCTTCGTGTTCTACATGCTGTGCGCGGCGTTCGGCATCACCGCATTGCTGTTTGCGATTCCCTACGCCTATGACGCGCTGCGCTTTGCCGGCGCGGGCTATCTGCTCTGGCTGGCGTGGCAGGCATTGAAGCCCGGCGGCCGCTCGCCGTTCCAGGTCAAGGCGCTGAAGGTCGACGGCCCGCGCAAATTGTTCGCGATGGGCTTCGTCACCAATCTGCTCAACCCGAAGATCGCGATGCTTTATCTGGCGCTGCTGCCGCAGTTCATCGATCCCGCCGGCGGCAGCGTGCTGACGCAGTCGCTCGCGCTCGGCTCGATCCAGATCGTGATCAGCGTCAGCGTCAACGCGATGATCGCCCTGGCCGCCGGTTCGATCGCGGTGTTCCTCGGCACCCGCCCGAGCTGGCTGCTGGTGCAGCGCTGGCTGATGGGCACGGTGCTGGCGGGACTGGCGATGAAGATGGCGCTCGAGGCGCGAAGGGCCTAGCCGACTCGTCATGCACGGGTTTGACCCGCGCATCCATCGCCTGCGCATGCAGGCGTCAAGACTCGCTTGCGAAGAGGATGGATTGCCGGGTCAAGCCCGGCAATGACGACCTCTCCTCAATCCAGCTTCGCCTCCATGCCCCGCTTCGTCGCCGGGCGGGCCATCAGCGTCTCGTACCAGCGCTTGACGTTGGGGAAGTCGGCCAGCTCGACCTTGTGGCGCGGATGGCGCCAGGCCCAGCCGAGGATGGCGAAATCGGCGACCGAGAGATCGCCGGCCACGAATTCGCGCCCATCAAGCCGGCGGTCCAGCACGCCGTAGAGTCGCCGCGTCTCCGCCATGTAGCGCTTCAGGCCGTAGGCGCGGTCCTGCTCGTTCTCCAGCGCGATGAAATGGTGCACCTGGCCCGGCATCGGGCCGAAGCCGCCCATCTGCCACATCAGCCACTCATAGACCGGAATCCGTTCCGCCAGCGGCTTCGGCAGGAACTTGCCGGTCTTCTCGCCGAGATAGAGCAGGATCGCGCCGGATTCGAAAATGCTGACCGGCTTGCCGCCCGGCCCATCCGGATCGACGATCGCCGGGATCTTGTTGTTCGGGCTGATCGCAAGGAAGGCGGGCGCCATCTGCTCGCCCTTGCCGATGTTCACCGGGATCACCTTGTAGGGCAGGCCCATTTCCTCCAGCGCCACGGAGATCTTGCGGCCGTTGGGGGTGTTCCAGGTGTGCAGCTCGATGGTCATTTCCGCTTCCCGTGCAAGTGTTTGGGCAAGTGTTTGGGCAAGTGTTTGGGCAAGTGTTTGGGCAAGTGTTTGGCCGAGTGTTTGGCGCCTGCTTACGGGGAACGGAACGGCCGCACAACCGCGCTTTCCGGAAAGCACGCCCGCGGAAATCGCGGCTTGGGCACTGTTGACGGCCCGATTTCCACGCTGGAATGTGCCGGTAAGCGTGGATAGATTGCCGCCCGCCTCAAACCCTCAAGGGAAAAAGCCTTTGTCCAAATCAGCCTCCCGCGCCCGCCTCGCCGAGATCATCCGCAAGCGTTCGTTCGGCCGCGGCGAGATCACGCTGGCGTCGGGCCGCAAGAGCGACTTCTATTTCAACCTGAAGCCGACGATGCTCGATCCCGAGGGCGCGGCGCTGCTCGCCGAGCTCACCTATGAAGCGCTGAAGGACGACAAGCTCGACTTCGTCGGCGGGCTCGAGATGGGCGCGGTGCCGCTCGCCGGCGCGATCGCGCAGCTGTCCTGGCTGAAGGGCCACCCGATCGCGGCGTTCTTCGTGCGCAAGAAGCCGAAGGAGCATGGCGCGAAGCTTTCCGTCGAAGGGCTTGCGAAGGGCGAGAGCCTTGCGGGCAAGCGCATCGTGATTGTCGAGGACGTCACCACGACAGGCGGCTCGGCGCTGAAGGCGGTGGAAGCCGTGCGCGAGGCCGGCGGCGAGATCGCGCTGGTCTTCACCATGGTCGACCGCGAGGAAGGCGCGACCGAGACATTTGCCGAAGCCGGCTTGCCGTTCCGCGCGCTGTACAAGGCGGGCGAGTTCCTGAAGGATTGAGGCTCTTTCGCGGCTGACTCCCGTCGTCGCGTATCGCCGCGCGGTGCGCGTTTCATGTGACGCCGTCACCCCAAATCAATCGCTCGTTTACCATCCCGCCTTAAGGTGAGTCCGCCGGGGCAGCTTGTCGCCGCGGCGTGGCGCGTCGGGTGGAGTTGGCGTTGCGTACAGAGTTGAGTGATCGGCGCATGCGGCGCCGCGTGATGCTGGCCGCCGCAGCCTTAGCGGGTTCCGTCCTGGTGGTGCCCGCGCCCGTCTCGGCCGAGGGGCTGTTCGACTTCTTCTTCGGCGGTTCCCAGAAGCAGCAGAGCCGGCAGGCGCCGCCGCAAGCCAATTTCTTCGCCGACCCGTTCGGCCTCAACCAGCAGGCCGAGCGGCAGCCGTCCGCCCCCATCTCGGCGCCGCGCGTGGCCGGTTCCGGACCGGCATATTGCGTGCGCAGCTGCGACGGCAAATATTTTCCGCTGACGATGCGCGGCAACGCCACGCCGGCGCAGCTCTGCCAGGCCTTCTGTCCGGCGAGCGCGACCAAGGTCTATTACGGCAGCCATATCGACAGCGCCGCATCGACCGCCGGCGAACGCTACGCCGACAGCGAGAACGCCTTCGCCTATCGCAAGGCGTTGCGCGCCGACTGCACTTGCAACGGCCGCGACCCGGCGGGGCTCGCGCCGGTCGACCTCGCGCTCGATGCCTCGCTGCGTGCCGGCGACGTGATCGCGACCACCGACGGCCTCGTCGCCTACACCGGTATCCGCGTCGGCAACGAGCAGTCCTTCGACTTCACGCCGGTCGCCTCCTATCCCGGATTGACCTCGGCGGTCCGCGCGCGGCTCGGCGAAATGAAGGTCGCCCCCGTCAGCGCCGAGATCGCGGGCGATGCGCCGCTGCCGGAAACCGGCCGCGATGTGGCGCCGTCGGCACCGTCTTCTGTTGCGCCGAAGGGCAACGCCGCAAAGCCCGCCAAGCGGGCCGAGGCGAACTGACGGCCTCGAGCTGAGCGCCTGTCAGCGCGCCACGATCACGCCGATCACGTTCGGCGCGGCCATGTATTTCTCCTCGATCGCGGCCCGCGCGGCCGCGCGGTTCTCCGGATTGAGGATGCCGCGCTTCTCGGCGAGGATCATCCAGCAATAGCCCCACCAGTCCGTCAGCATGCCGTGATCGTCGACGAGATCATAACCCTGCTCGCCGGCGAAAATCCGCGCATGCGCTTCATCGAGCGAGTCGAGCCAGGCGTGATCCTCGTCCGAGAACAGCTCGTCGCTGAAATCATCCGTGGTGTAGCCCCAGATCGACATGCAGACCGCGTTGAACTCGCGATCGAGCTGGTCGTCGTCGATCGGCTGGCGGCGCGAGGCCTGGTGCAGCCGCGACAGCGACCGCGCGAAATCGGCAATCCGGGTCAGGGCGAATTGATCGAAGGCGATGGTGGACATGTAGTCCTCGCAGAGACTGAAAGACCATAGATATTGTGTCGGCGCAGGCACCGAATCACAATGATATATCAAAGACTTGCTAAAGTGTTCTTAATTCGTTCTGATTGGTTTATAGACCGCCCCCGGACGTCGTCCTGGCGAAAGCCAGGACCCATTACCCCAATAGGCCGACATCTCGCGAGCTTGGGCCACGAATGAGCACCGCTGGCAGCTATTACGTCTACATCCTCGCAAGCCGGCATCACGGCACGATCTACATCGGCGTTACGAACGATATTCGCCTGCGGCTCGAACTGCACCGTTCCGGCCGAGGCTCCAAGTTTGTGTACCAATATCAGGTCTTCCGCCTCGTCCATGTCGAGGAATTCGCCACGCCGCAGGAAGCGATCGCCCGCGAGAAGCAACTGAAGTTCTGGAAGCGCGATTGGAAGATCAAGCTGATCGAAGCGGAAAATCCGGATTGGAACGACCTGTCGGGCCTCATCTGACTATTGGGGTAATGGGTCCGGCTTTCGCCAGGACGACGATGTGGGCGGCACTGCATGCCTGCCCGCAAAGCAATTCGGGCCGCTGACCAGGTCAGCGGCCCGTTGAAAATGGCTTCGGAATGAAATGCGTCGGAGCTGAAAAACGTGCCCGCCCCACGAGCGACAGCTGTGTTTGTAAAGGCTCCGTTAAGGCTTGGAAATCCGTATCACCACGGTGTTTCGGATTGCGCGCGAAAGCGCGCTGCGCGGCCGCTCAATTCATCGCCGAGAGCAGCTTGTCGCCGCAGGCATTTGCGTAGAACTTGCCGCCGCACTGCCGCTTGATGGCGGCGCAGCGCGCGGCGGGCGATGCGTTCTGCGCCACGCTGAAACTGCAACTCAGGCCGTCCGCGCTGCGGCCCGGTTTGCCCGCTGCGTCGGCTGCGCTGGTCGCCGTGATGCACACCACGAGCAACGCCGCGGCCGCGATCTCGATCAAGAGTCTCATCGTGCATGCTCCGGTCAATTGTCGCGAAATCCCGGCTTCTGCAACGCCATGGTAGACCCATGACGGCTGGTCCGGAAGGTTCCCGAAGCGGCCCGGTCCTTGCATAAAATCACGGCAGCGCTGTGTATGGCACCGTCCCTGACGGTTTCGATTGCCATGCAACGCGGGTATCATTGCGCTGGAGCGTGATCGGAAGGCTGCGGAACCGGGATTTCCGGGGGAACCATGCTCCACCAATGAGATGGGGTCATGACGCGCGTCATCGCATCATGTTCCGGTTTGAACGGCAGGGATTGGGCGCGTTGCAGGAACAGACAAACTACCCGGCATTGAACCAGCCGATCGACGAGCTGGCGCTGACCGAGATCAAGAGCGCGATCCTGGCGAAGCTTCGGCTTGCGATCGGCAAGGACGCCACCGTTGCGACCAGACGCGACTGGTACAAGGCCGCGGCGCTGACGCTGCGCGACCGCATCGTGCACCACTGGCTGACGGCCGAGAAGCAAAGCTACGACGCTGGCGCCAAGCGCGTCTACTATCTCTCGCTCGAGTTCCTGATCGGCCGCCTGTTCACCGACGCGCTGAACAATATGGGACTGCTGCCGCTGTTCGAGGCGGCGCTCGGCGACCTCGGCGTCGATCTCTCGGACCTGCGCAAATGCGAGCCGGATGCGGCGCTCGGCAATGGCGGCCTCGGCCGGCTTGCGGCCTGCTTCATGGAGAGCATGGCGACGCTGGCGATCCCCGCGACCGGCTACGGCATCCGCTACGATTTCGGCCTGTTCCGCCAGATCATGAACCATGGCTGGCAGCAGGAATATCCCGACGAGTGGCTCGCCTTCGGCAATCCCTGGGAATTCCAGCGGCCGGAGGTGGTCTACAACGTTCACTTCGGCGGCCATGTCGAGCATGTCGACGACCGCGGCCGCGACCGCGCCACCTGGCACCCGGCGGAAACCGTCGAGGCCATGGCCTACGACACGCCGATCGTCGGCTGGCGCGGCCAGCACGTCAACGCGCTGCGGCTATGGTCGGCGCATGCGCCCGATCCGCTCCAGCTCGACGTCTTCAACACCGGCGACTACGTCTCGGCCAGCGCCGAGCAGGCGCGCGCGGAAGCGATCTGCAAATTCCTGTATCCGAACGACGAGAGCGCGGCGGGGCGCGAGCTGCGGCTGCGCCAGGAATATTTCTTCGTCTCGGCCTCGTTGCAGGATCTCGTGAAGCGGCATCTCGCCTCCGACGGCGGCCTGCGCAACCTCGCGCAGAAGGCGGCGGTGCAGCTCAACGACACCCATCCGAGCCTTGCGGTCACCGAGCTGATGCGCATCCTGGTCGACCTGCACAACTTCCGCTGGGACGAGGCCTGGAAGATCACGGTCGCGACGCTGTCCTACACCAACCATACGCTGCTGCCCGAGGCGCTCGAGACCTGGCCGGTCGAACTGTTCGAGCGGCTGCTGCCGCGGCATCTCGAGATCATCTACCGCATCAACGTGGCCCATCTCGCGCTCGCCGAGGAGCGCTTCCCCGGCGACATCGAATACCGCGCCTCGGTCTCGCTGATCGACGAGCGCAGCGGCCGCCGCGTGCGGATGGGCCAGCTCGCCTTCGTCGGCTCGCACCGCATCAACGGCGTCTCCGCGATGCATTCCGACCTGATGAAGGAGACCGTGTTCCACGACCTGCACCATCTCTATCCATCGCGCATCACCAACAAGACCAACGGCATCACCTTCCGCCGCTGGCTGATGCTGGCCAACCCGCGGCTGACCGCGCTGCTGCGCGAAACCTGCGGCGAGGCCGTGCTCGACGACTTCTCGCTGCTCGAGCGGCTCGAAACCCATTCGAGCGATCTGGAATTCCAGAAGCGCTTCCGCGACGTCAAGCATCACAACAAGCTGGCGCTGGCGCGGTTGATCCGCGAGCGCAACGGCATCCAGGTCGATCCCTCGGCGCTGTTCGACGTGCAGATCAAGCGCATCCACGAATACAAGCGGCAGCTGCTCAACATCCTGGAGACGATCGCGCTGTACCACGCGATGAAGGACGAGCCGCAGCGCGACTGGGTGCCGCGCGTGAAAATCTTCGCCGGCAAGGCGGCCGCAAGCTACCGCTACGCCAAGCTGATCATCAAGCTGATCAACGACGTCGCCGAGGTCGTCAACAACGACGCTTCGCTCGGCGGCAGGCTGAAGGTCGCCTTCCTCGCCGACTACAATGTCAGCCTCGCCGAGGTGATCATTCCGGCCGCCGATCTCTCCGAGCAGATCTCGACCGCCGGCATGGAGGCCTCAGGCACCGGCAACATGAAGCTTGCGCTGAACGGCGCACTGACCATCGGCACGCTCGACGGCGCCAATATCGAGATCCGCGACAATGTCGGCGAGGAGAACATCGCGATCTTCGGCCTCGAGGCCGGCGACGTCATGGTCCGCCGCAAGCAGGGGCTCGACGCCAGCGACGTGATCCGCAAATCGCCGCGGCTCGAGCGCGCGATCCGCGCCATCGAGAGCGGCGAGTTCTCGCCCGGCGATGCCGCGCGCTTCGCCTCGATCGGACACGCGCTGCGCTACCTCGACCACTACATGGTCTCGGCCGATTTCGATTCCTATTACGACGCGCAGCGCGGCATCGACGCGCGCTGGCGCGTGCCTTCCGCCTGGACCCGCGCCTCGATCCTCAATGTCGCGCGCATGGCGTGGTTCTCCTCCGACCGCACCATCCGCGAATATGCCGAGGACATCTGGCACGTGCCGGTGCATCCGGGCGCCTCGCCGCAGCTCGGCAACCAGCGCGAGGCGAAGGCATAATCCCGGGACGCGGAAATCGATTACGCCCGACATCATTGAATTCCGCGCCATTGCCCGCGATATTGCATGACGGACGTCATTGCTCGTCATCGCCCCTGGCGGTGACGGAAGCGCCAGTCGATACTGAAAGATCTGCATGCTCACCAAGACCCCGCACCTTTTCGATGAAGCCACCGCCGTGACCGCCGGCGACAGCCGCTGGCAGGGACGAACCAGTCCCGATTACTGGGCGTTCGTCGGCCCGTTCGGCGGCTGCACCGCCGCGACCATCCTGCGCGCACTGATGCAGCACCCGCAGCGCGCGGGCGATCCGCTGGCGCTGACGGTCAACTACTGCGCGCCGGTCGCCGAGGGCGCGTTCGATCTCGACGTCCGCCTGGTCAAGGCCAACCGCTCGAGCCAGCACTGGTCGGTCGAGATGACGCAGGGCGGCGGCGAGGTCGCGACGCTGGCAACCGCCGTGTTCGCCGAGCGCCGCCCGTCCTGGTCGCACCAGCCGGCCGGGTTTCCGGGCGCCGTGCCGTTCGAACAGCTGCGCTCCTTTCCGAAGCTCAAGATGACCTGGGCCAACCAGTACGATTTCCGCTTCGCCGAGGGCGAGCCGAGGTTCGCCGGCGACAGCGGCGCGAAGCAGCCGTCGAGCCCCTATTCAAAGCTCTGGATCGCCGACCGTGTGCCGCGCAAGCTCGATGCGCTATCGCTGATGTCGATGTCGGACGCGTTCTTCGGCCGCGTCTTCCACGCAAGGCACGAGCTGGTGCCGTTCGGCACCGTGTCGCTGACGACCTATTTCCACGCCGACGCGGCCGACCTGGACGCGGAGGATACCACCCGCGTGCTCGCCACAGCCGACGCCAAGACCTTCCACAAGAGCTACGGCGACCAGCACGGCGAATTGTGGTCGCCGTCCGGCCGGCTGCTCGCGACCACGACACAGATCGCTTATTTCAAGGCGTAGGCGTTTCGAGCAGATCGGCCACCGGCTCGTGTAGAGCCGTAGACAAATATCCACATTGGTCTGTGCCGACCGCATTGCCTATTTCAAGGGTTGAGGGAACATTGGCACGTCGCTTCTGTTCCACACCTTTGGGAGCACTGCTGCATGTCCGAAGCCGACACGTCAAAGCCCTCGCGCATCGCCCTGCTTGGCGTTCCCATCGAGATCGGCGCGTCGCAGGCCGGCCCGCTGATGGGACCGGACGCGCTGCGCACCGCGGGCATCGCGCGCCTGCTCGAGCAGCTCGACTTCCAGGTCGACGACCACGGCAACCTTGCGATCCCCCAGGTGATCGCCGACGGCCCGGTGCCGGCCAACACCCGGTTCTATGACGAAGTGAAGACCTGGACCCGCGCGCTCTCCGAGCGCGCCTATTGGCTGGCGCATTCCGGCGCGATTCCGATCTTCATGGGCGGCGATCACTCGCTGTCGATGGGGTCGATCAACGGCGTCGCGCGCTACTGGCAGGAAAAAGGCCGGCCGCTGTTTGCGCTGTGGGTCGACGCGCATGCCGACTACAACACGCCGGCCACCACCATCACCGGCAACATGCACGGCATGTCGGCCGCGTTCCTGTGCGGCGAGCCTGGTCTCGACGATTTGCTCGGCGGGCTGCCGCGCGCCTCGATCCCGCCCGATCAGCTCGACCTGATCGGCACGCGTTCGGTCGATCCGCTGGAGCGCAAGCTGCTGCGGCAGCGCAATGTGTCGATCGCGGACATGCGCCAGATCGACGAGTTCGGCGTCGCGGTGCTCACGCGCCGCGTCATCGAACGCGTCAGGGCGAAGAACGGCGTGCTGCACGTCTCGTTCGATGTCGACTTCCTCGATCCGGCGGTGGCGCCCGGCGTCGGCACCACGGTGCCGGGCGGCGCGACCTATCGGGAAGCCCATCTCATCATGGAGCTGCTGCACGATTCCGGGCTGGTGCGCTCGCTCGACATCGTCGAGCTCAATCCCTTCCTCGACGAGCGCGGCCGCACCGCGCGCGTCGCGGTCGAATTGATCGGCAGCCTGTTCGGCCTGCAGATCACCGACCGCCAGACGCCGAGCAACGCGGTGCTGCCGGAGATGGGGGAGTAGCGAAGCAACACACGCGATGTCGTCCCGGCCTAGTGCGCAATTGCGCACGGGAGCCGGGACCCATATGTGGACGGCCCCCGTGGCACAAGAGCTTTTTGGTGAGATCGGATCGCTTGCATCCATATGTCCGGCCTGTTGAGTGCGATCGGGTCGATCGCTGGCCAAGATGGGTTGCGCGATGCGAGTTCCAAACAACCAGGCGACCTGTTGACGGCCGATGGGTCCCACGGATTGTCTCGCATCGTTGCTCGATCGATCGCTCCATCTGCTCCTGCAGCTCCGGGTCGACCGGCGAGCGAGCCCGCCGGCCGGCCAATCTGTTAGGTGGCCGGAATGGGATTCATCCGTGCCACATCGTAGCTCTCACCTGTTGCCATCAGCTTCCAGGCGATGCGGGCCACCTTGTTGGCGAGCGCCACGGCCGCAAGCTTCGGCGGCTTGCGCTGGATCAGGGCCAGCAGCCAGCGCGAGTGATGACCGCGTCCCCGCCTGGCCTGCTGGATCACCGCCGTGGCCCCGATCACCAGCAGCCGTCGCAAGTCCTCCTCGCCCGCCCGCGTAATCTTGCCGAGCCTGGTCTTGCCGCCGGTGGAATGGTCTTGAGGTGTGAGGCCGAGCCACGCCGCAAAGTGCCGGCCGGAACGGAAGGCAAGCGGATCCGGCGTCTTCATCACCAGCATCGTCGCAATGATTGGACCGATCGAGGGGATCTGCGCCAGACGCCGACCCGTGGCATCGGATCGGTGCCAGGCCATCAGCTTGGCTTCGATCTCCCCAAGCTCGCCCTCGAGCCTGGCGTACTCGCGGCCCAGCACGACAAACAACTCGCGCGCCAGGGCGGGAAGCGTCTCGTCCTGCGCAATCCGCGCCAGCAGCGGCTCGACCTTGTCGACCCCTTTGGCTGCGATCAGGCCGAACTCCGCCGCATGGCCACGGATCGTATTGCCAAGCTGGGTGCGCCGGGCGATCAATCCATCGCGGATACCCGTCAGCATCAGCGCGGCCTGTTGCTCGGCCGTCTTGACCGGCACAAAGCGCATGCTCGGCCGGCCCATCGCTTCACACAGCCCTTCCGCATCCCGCCCGTCGTTCTTGTTCCGCATCACGTAGGGCTTCACCAGTTGCGGGGCCATCAGCTTCACCTCATGGCCGAGCTTGCCAAGCTCTCGCGCCCAATGCTGCGAGCCTCCGCAGGCCTCCATCCCGATCACCGTCGGCGGTAACTTGGCGAAGAAATCCAGCACCTGCTTCCGCGACAGCTTCTTGCGCAACACAACCTGCTCGGCTGCATCAACCCCATGCAGCACAAAAATATGCTTCGACGTATCCATACCGATGCGGATAATCTCTCTCACGGACGGCTCCCTTGTCTGAGATTGCAACAACCTCATTCTGGCACAACTGATGCCGTAGGGGGCCGTCCACCCCATCAACCACCGATGGTCATTGTTGCGCGACGTCGGAACGACGAGTCCCATTCACAACACCCGCTGCGGAGTATGGGTCCCGGCCTTCGCCGGGACGACGGTGGAGGATGTAACGCCGTTCGCGGCTCAGCTTGGACGGATGGAAAAGGTGCACGCTTCGCTGATTACGTCGAAAAATAAAAAGGCGGCCACGAGGGCCGCCTTTTCAAATCGCGTATCGCCTGCGCGGTTTACTCTGCCGCCAGCTTCACTTCCGGCGCGGCGGCGCGGACTTCGGCGTCGACCTGCGCTTCGAACTTGGCGAAGTTCTTCTGGAACATGCCGACCAGCGCACGCGCGGTCTTGTCGAACTCGGCCTTGTCGGCCCAGGTCTTGATCGGATCGAGGATGTGCGGCTCGACGCCCGGCAGCGAGGTCGGCACCGCGAAGCCGAAATACCTGTCGGTGCGGAAGTCGGCGTTGCGGAGCGAGCCGTTCAGCGCCGCGGTGAGCAGCGCGCGGGTCACCTTGATCGGCATGCGACGGCCGGTGCCGTACTTGCCGCCGGTCCAGCCGGTGTTGACCAGCCAGCAATCGACATTGTGCTTGGCGATCAGCTCGCGCAGCATGTTGCCGTAGACCGACGGATCGCGCGGCAGGAACGGCGAACCGAAGCAGGTGGAGAATTCCGGCTGCGGCTCGTTGCCGAGGCCGCGCTCGGTGCCGGCGACCTTCGCGGTGTAGCCGGACAGGAAGTGATACATCGCCTGCGCCGGCGTCAGCTTGGCGATCGGCGGCATCACGCCGAAGGCGTCGGCGGCGAGCATCACGACGTTCTTCGGATGCGGCGCGCAGCCGGTGCGCGAGGCATTCGGGATGAAATCGAGCGGATAGGCCGAGCGGGTGTTCTCGGTCTTCGAGCCGTCGTCGAAATCGGGCACGCGATCGTTGGCGCCGAGCACGACGTTCTCCAGCACCGCGCCGAAGCGCTTGCTGGCGGCGTAGATTTCCGGCTCGGCTTCGCCGGACAGCTTGATGCATTTGGCGTAGCAGCCGCCTTCGAAATTGAAGACGCCGTCCTCGCTCCAGCCATGCTCGTCATCGCCGATCAGCGTGCGCTTGGGATCGGCCGAGAGCGTGGTCTTGCCGGTGCCGGACAGGCCGAAGAAGATCGCGGTGTCGCCGTCGGAGCCGACATTGGCCGAGCAGTGCATCGGCATCACGCCCTTCTCGGGCAGGTAATAGTTCAGCGTGGTGAACACGCTCTTCTTCATCTCGCCGGCATATTGCGAGCCGCCGATCAGGACGATCTTGCGGGCGAAATCGATCGCGACGACGTTCTCCGACTTGCAGCCGTGACGCTTCGGATCGGCGCGGAAGCTCGGCAGGTCGATGATCGTGAGTTCGGGCACGAAGCTCGCGAGCTCCGACGCATCGGGGCGGATCAGCAGCGTGCGGATGAACAGCGAGTGCCAGGCAAGCTCGGTGAAGACGCGGGTCTTGATGCGATGCTTCGGATCGGCGCCGCCGTAGAGATCCTGCGCGAACAGCGTCATGCCTTCGGCATGCTTGAGGAAGTCGGCATGGAGCGCAGCGAACTGCTCCGAGGTGATCGACTGGTTGCCGGCCCACCACATGCTCTTGTCGGTCAGGCCGTCGCGGACCGTGAACTTGTCCTTCGGACTGCGCCCGGTGAACACACCGGTGTCCGCGCAAAGCGCGCCATCGGCCGACAGCACCGCTTCGCCGTTACGCAGCGAATGCTCGTAAAGCTGAGGTGCGCCATAATTCCAATGCACGCCCTTGAGATTTTTTAAGCCGAATTTGTCGGCGCCGAAGGCACCGTTATGCACGCCCGTCTCTTGCACGAAGAACCTCCTCGAACCCGCGTATCCTTGTTCGCGCGAATATCGCTAGTCGCGCCCCGCCGCGGTGACCGTGATCAGAATATAGCCTCTCGGCTTCGGTCCGGCGACCTAATAGTGGGGATCGCCGGGCTTGCCAAGCCAATCGAACGGCTTTTGGCTGATTCCAAGGCACGCCCATCATCTGGCGCAAATACCGCAGCGCGAAACCCTTTCGCCTTGCTTTCGTTTTCTCGTTGTTTTCCCGGCGGTCGGGCGACGTTTCGTCGCCTTTCCCGCCGCGCACGAAGCTTTGCGATGCACAAAAAGTGCCAGCCGCTGGGCAGCGCCGTCGCTGATCGAGGCGAACGGCGCTGAGAATGCCGGGCATGCATTTCGCGCTGAGGATGTATCGTTGAGATGAGCCGCCGCGCGATGACGCAGCGCTGCAGAGCCGAGCATGACCACCATTGTGCTGCACGCGGCACCGCCTGATCGGCATTGAGCTGCAGATGTGAGCTGCTGACGAGCAGTTTCGATTGCGCTCAACACGCCTTCGTCGAAGCCCAATTGCATCAATGCTCAACTGCGGTGAATGTTCCGCAACACGTGGCGTTTCGGCGGCGAGACGATCGCTGCCCATGGCGATCGATGATAACGCAATCAGCGCGGTCGCACGCGCGCGTCGTCGCGGTCGACATTGCGATCCGGCTGATTTTCCGATGCAGCAGCGTCAGAAATTCTTGCTTGCACACCGAGCCCACGGGCGATGACATGACGCGCCGGTGCGAAATGATCGCGCTGTCAAACCCGCGCAGACTGGAAGCGACGCGCGGTTGAAGGACGCCTCGGCTCGGCGACCGCGCAAGCGCGCCGCCTCGGCCATGCGACACCATGCCTCGCCACGGCCGCAGCACCGCCGGGCGGACAGGTGGTTTTCTCCTATCCCTTGCTATCCCTTGGCGCGCGCCTCGCCGGCGAGCCGCACCAGCATCTTGCGCAGCTCGGTGCCGCTGGTGACGCGCTCGGGGAAATCCAGCCGCAGCGTGTCGCGGCCGGCCTGCATGTCCATGCCGTCAGGATCGCAGCCGGTGCAGAGCCAGTCGGCACTTTCCGCGCCGAGCAGCCGCGTCGCGTAAAGATTCATGGCCTCGCGGTGATCCTCGTTCATATGCGCCACCGCGCCGGGCTCAGCTTCGAGCAGCTCCTCGGCGCCCCCGAGATCGGTCAGGAATTGCGCGGGTTTGAGGTCCACAATGCGGCCGAACCCGGCGACCAGATGGGCACCGCTTGGCTTGATCCGGAAGAACGAAAAATCCTTAAATTCCACAAAGGCTTCCGCTGACGGATGGGCGCCGATATAGCGCCTTCGGACGAGCTCCCGCCCGGCCTCCGCGACCTCCTCCGCCTGACCGGCCAGCATGATCCGGGCGCCCTCCAGCGGATCGCCCTCGGCGCGCTCGTCCAGCATCAGTGACACCCTGTCGTCGGCCAGAATGTTCTTCGTGTGCAGCGCCAGGCGGGAAATCAGCAGGATCGGCGAGCCATCGGGATGGCTCGCCAGATTGACCAGCGAGCAATAGGGATCGCCTGACCCGGCCATCAGCGTGGCGAGGGCGCCCTGGCGGCTGCGGCGGAGCAGCGAGCGGGCAAGGTGGGCAGGATCGAAGTCGGCGGTCGGTTGCATGGGCCTATCGGGTCATTTTATGGGCGAATCGGGCGGGTTCCCTTATGAAAAAAGGGCCTTTTCTCATGGTCTAAGGGTGCTATATGGGGACCCATCGCGTGGGTCGCAGAAGCGGATTTTTGCGGAACTCGGTCACACTTCAGCCCAGCTTGCATTGCTCGTTGACCGCGTTCGAAGCCCAATTCTACGGCGCGTCGCCAGAGTGCCCGCCGTTTAAGCCACTCTCATTGTGAAAGCAGCACATGCCCACAATCGCCCTGGTCGATGACGACCGCAACATTCTCACTTCGGTTTCGATCGCGCTCGAAGCCGAAGGCTATCGCATCATGACCTACACGGACGGTGCGTCGGCGCTGGATGGGTTTCGCACGTCGCCGCCCGACCTTGCGATTCTCGATATCAAGATGCCGCGCATGGACGGCATGGAAACGCTGCGCCGGCTGCGCCAGAAGTCCGACCTGCCGGTGATCTTCCTCACCTCGAAGGATGAGGAGATCGACGAATTGTTCGGCCTGAAAATGGGCGCCGACGATTTCATCCGCAAGCCGTTCTCGCAGCGCCTGCTGGTCGAACGGGTCAAGGCCGTGCTCCGCCGCGGCCAGCCGAAGGATCCGACCGCCGCGCCGAAGGAGCCGGACGCCCGCGCCCTCGACCGCGGCCTGCTGCGGATGGATCCGGAGCGCCACACCTGCACCTGGAAGAACGAGCCGGTGACGCTCACCGTGACCGAATTCCTGATCCTGCAGGCGCTCGCCACCCGCCCCGGCGTCGTGAAGAGCCGCAACGCGCTGATGGACGCGGCCTATGACGACCAGGTCTATGTCGACGACCGCACCATCGACAGCCACATCAAGCGGCTGCGCAAGAAATTCAAGGTGGTCGACGACGACTTCGAGATGATCGAGACGCTGTACGGCGTCGGCTATCGCTTCAAGGAAGCCTGATCTGCGCTTCCCGGGCGGCTTGTTAACTGACAGGCTCAGCACGGCTGGGGTAAGCTCGGGCGAACGATTGCTTCGCGGGACGACATCCATACCAACCGGCAGCTTTGCCAGTGCTTGATCGAACGCAGCTCGAGCAAGGCCTGAATACCGAGGACGCGTCACAGCTCCTCGATCAGGACGCCGTTGCCGAAGATTTGGCGCAGGACAAGGGCTGGCGCCGTCCGCTCGGCTGGCTGCGCCGCGCCGGTCAGTTCTTTTTCGCGCTGTCGTTCTCGAGCCTGACGCGCCGCATCGTCTCGCTCAACCTTGCCGGCCTCGTCGCGCTGGTCGCCAGCATCCTCTATCTCTCGCAGTTTCGCGCCGGCCTGATCGAGGCGCGCACGCAGAGCCTTTTGGTCTATGCCGAGATCATCTCGGAGGCGATCGCGGCCTCGGCGACCGTCGAAGGCAATACCGTCACCATCGATCCCGATCGCCTGCTCGACCTCAAGCCCGGCGAAAGTTATGGCCAGCCGGATGAATCGGCTGACTTCCCGATCAATCCCGAGCGGGTCGCGCCGGTCCTGCGCCGCCTGATCGCGCCGACCAAGACGCGGGCCCGCATCTTCGACCGCGACGGCGGCCTGATCCTCGACAGCCGCAATCTGTTCGCGCGCGGCGACGTGCTTCGCATGGAGCTGCCGCCGCCGTCGGAGAAGCCGTCGCTCTATGAGAAGACCAAGGCCACGATCAAGACCTGGCTCAACCGCGGCGACCTGCCGATCTACCGCGAGCTCGGTCCCGAAGGCGGCAAGGGCTATTCCGAAGTCGCGCAATCGCTCGAAGGCATGAAGGGCAGCGCCGTGCGCGTCACCGAACGCGGCGCGATCATCGTGTCGGTCGCGGTCCCGGTGCAGCATTTCCGCGCCGTGCGCGGCGCATTGATGCTGACGACGCAAGGCGACGACATCGACCAGCTGGTGATGTCCGAGCGCCTCGCCATCCTCAAGATCGGCGGCGTCGCCTCCGCCGTCATGATCATGCTGTCGCTGCTGTTGGCGAGCACGATCGCGGGCCCGGTGCGGCGGCTCGCCGACGGCGCCGAGCGCGTCCGCCACCGCATCCAGACCCGCGTCGAGATTCCCGACTTCACCGGGCGCCGCGACGAGATCGGCCATCTCTCCGGCGCGCTGCGCGACATGACCAACGCGCTCTACAGCCGCATCGAGGCGATCGAGATGTTCGCCGCCGACGTCGCCCATGAGCTGAAGAATCCGCTGACCTCGCTGCGCTCCGCGGTCGAGACGCTGCCTTTGGCGCGCAACGAGAACAGCCGCGCGCGGCTGCTCGCCGTGATCGAGCATGACGTCAGGCGGCTCGACCGCCTGATCTCCGATATCTCCGACGCCAGCCGGCTCGACGCCGAAATGCAGCGCCAGGACATGGCGCCGGTCGATCTGCGGCGGCTGCTGACGACGCTGACCGGCGTCGCCAACGAGACAAGGCTCGGCCACGACGTCGCCGTCGAAGCCCGCTTCGAGGGCCGCGGACCGACCGATACGCTCTCGGTGCCCGGCCATGATTCACGGCTCGGCCAGGTGATCTCGAACCTGCTGTCGAACGCCCAATCCTTCTCCAAGCCGGGCGACAAGGTGCGCATCGTCTGCCGCCGCAGCCGCGGCGAGGTCGAGATCGTGGTCGACGATGACGGGCCCGGCATCGGCGAGGACGCGCTGGAGCGGATCTTCGAGCGCTTCTACACCGACCGGCCGCACCAGGGTTTTGGCCAGAACTCCGGCCTCGGGCTTTCGATCTCCAAGCAGATCATCGAAGCGCATGGCGGACGCATCTGGGCCGAGAACCGCCTCGGCCCTGCGGATGCAGACGGCAAGCCCACCGTCGCCGGCGCGCGTTTCGTGGTCAGGCTGCCGACACTATGAGCGACAATTCGAGCGTGCACGCATCCGCCGTTCTGGTCGGCGAGCGTGCGGTGCTGATCCGCGGCCCGTCGGGCGCCGGCAAGTCGCGTCTCGCCTTCGATCTGATTCTCGCCGGGCGCACCGGAGCGCTTCCGCCGGCCATTTTGGTGGGGGATGACCGTGTCCATCTCGACACAGCCGGCGAACAATTGTGGGTTCGTCCGGTCCAGCAATTGGCCGGTCTGATCGAGATCCGAGGCCTCGGAATCCGCCATTGTCCGTTCGCAGGTGAGGCCGTCGTGGGGCTGGTCGTCGACCTCGCCGCTGACGACGCCGAGCGGCTGCCGCCACCTGAGGCGCTCACGATTCGCCTTAATGGTGTTTCGATACCGCGAATTCCCGTCGGCATCGGCTTTCAACCCCTGCCGCTGGTTGTCGCTGCGCTGACGACAACCTGAAAGTTCATGTTCCCGTAATCTTGCGGCCAATTGTGGGAAGGGAATTGGTAACCATATCACATCCACTATCGCGTCGGATTTTGCCGGCGCAGCCTCCCCTCTCTACCGCCAGGAACCGGGAGACTAGCCAAGATGCCCTCTTGCGCAGGGCCTCTGGATGGTCAAAGTGGCGCGTTCGTGCGGTGCACCAAAGGGCGCCCGCGAGGAGTTTCCGATGATTGGTCTAGTGCTGGTGACCCATGGGCGCCTTGCCGACGAGTTCAGAGCGGCGCTCGAACACGTCATGGGTCCGCAGAAACAAATTGAAGCGATTACGATCGGGGCCGAGGACGATTCCGATCTCTGTCGAAGCGACATCATCGAGGCGGTGAACCGCGTCGATAGCGGCGACGGCGTTGCGATTCTCACCGACATGTTTGGCGGCACGCCGTCCAACCTTGCGATCTCCTGCATGAGCCGCCCGAAGGTGGAAGTGCTCGCAGGCATCAACCTTCCCATGCTGGTCAAGCTTGCCAAGGTTCGCGAGGAGCGCTCGCTGCCCGACGCGATCGCGATGGCCCAGGAAGCCGGCCGCAAATACGTCACCATCGCCAGCCGCGTTCTCGCAGGCAAATGAGCGACGAGGCTCCGGGCGGAAATCAGGTCGGCCCGGGCGTGCCAGCGGGCGCCATCTCCCGTGAGCTTCTGATCGTCAACAAGCGCGGCCTGCATGCGCGGGCATCGGCCAAGTTCGTCCAGCTGGTCGAGCGCTTCAACGCCGAGATCTGGGTCACCCGCGGCACCGAGACCGTCGGCGGCACCTCGATCATGGGCCTGATGATGCTCGCCGCCGGGCCCGGCACCTCGGTCGTGGTCTCCGCAAAGGGCGACGAGGCGCAGCAAGCGCTCGACGCCATCGCCGAACTCGTCGCCAGCAAGTTCAACGAGGAAGGCACGTAAGCGCCGCCGCGCGCTCGTCAGCTACGCTAAGCGAAAGCCTTCCCCGTCATCCCCGCGCAAAGGCTTCGCCTTTGTCGCTGGAGGAGCGCGAAGCGCGTCTCGAAGGATGCACGGCCCGGCCGCTGGCCCTCGATCCTTCGAGACGCCGCTTCGCGGCTCCTCAGGATGACGGAACAGCACGGCACTGATGCCTGGCAATGGCTACTTCGCCGGCGGCACCAGATAGACCTTCCAGACCGTCGACGGACCGGGATGGCCGTTGAAGAAGCGCATGGTGGTCATCACCAGCGGCTCGGCATCCTTGGCGTGCTCCGTCATCCACGCCTCGCAGGGCTTCAGGAACACCGGATCGGTGGTGTCGCAGACGCCGATGAAGCCGAGACGCTTGGCTTCATCGAGCGACGTCAGCCCCGACGACCAGGCTTCGCCCGGCACCAGCGACGCCGGATGGTCCGGACTGTAGAACGTCATCGGCTCGCCGATATCGGACCGCGCGACGACCACGGCCCAGCGCGAATGGAATCTGTCCTGCCAGGTCTGGGTGAGCTCGCGCGCGAGCTCGGAGCGCGCGGCGTAGGTCGAACCGCCGACATGGTTGGACGCGATCTCCTGCGTCGCGATGCTGGGCGCGGCGATCAGCGTGACGATCGTGGCCACGAACCAGATCGCGGTGATCGAGAACAGCGCCATGCGCGGGAAGCGAAGCGAGGGGATCGCAACCAGCGCAAGCGGCACCAGGAAGAACAGCGGGATGCCCCAATCGGTCTTGATATAGACGGTGAACGCCAGCGCGCCGAGCGGCGGCCCGATCGCAACGATCAGCTGGATGATCCAGACGTTCAGTGCCTGCGAAAGATTGACGGCCGGATTCGGTCCGCGCGACCAGATCCGCGCCAGCACGTCCGACGGCCGCCACGGCACCGAGCCCAGCAGCAGCGCCACAAGGCCCAGCACGACGGGAATCGCGAGCAGCCCGAGATTGTGCACGACATAGCCGACCACGAGCTGCACGTTGAGTGCGCGGCTCGACAGCGCGTAGACGTCACCGGCATAGGTGAACGGCACGAAGTCCACCTCCTCCAGCCACACCAGATGCGGAATCATCGCCACCGCCATCGTGCCGATCGCAACCCATGGCGCCGGCGAGCGCAGGAATTGCGTCCGTTGCGGATGGATCAGCGCGGCCAGCCCGACGGCGCCGATCATCGTCACCACCCAGTACTTGGTCATCAGCGCCAGCATGCCGGCAAAGCCGAGCCAGAGACCCGATTTGAAGCTGCGCTTCTCGAACGCGTTCAGATAGGCCAGCACCAGCAGCGGCAGCGGCACCAGCTGCGCGAGATCGGCATTGTACTTGAAGCCCTTGAAATTGAAGATCGGGTAGAGCGCGAGCATCACCACCATGAAGAACGCGCGGCGGCGATCGACGACACGCAGCGCGATCAGCCAGCACACCACCAGCGCGAAGCTGACCGTCGTCATCGCAAGCGCATAGGTCGACCAGTTGGTGACGGGAAAAATCCTGAACCAGACCCCGGCGATCCAGCCCGACAGCGGCGGGTGCTTGCCATAGCCGAGCAGGAAGCGCTGGCCCCAGGCATAGGCTTCCGCAACATCCATATGGATGTCCTGTGCCGCCTTGAGCTTGACCAGGATCAGCGTCCACAGCACGGCATGAACCAGTGCGAAGCCGATCACGAACCACAGGCTGGTCCCGGGATCGGTGGCGCGCGAGGCGATCCAGGCGGCGACCCGCCGGATCGTCAGCTTGCGGTTGGTGCGCCGGGCGGCGGGGAGCGTGGAGGCGGTCGACATGGCCTGTGCCTGAGGCATGCCCCGGAAAAGTGGAAAGCGGTTTCCCGGAAGGATCATGCCCGAATGGAAGCGGAAGCGCAGATGGGTGCTGATCTGCATTTCAGCGCGCTTTAGCGCGTTTTTGTGGCCGGTGAAATCAGCTTGGCGTGAGAACACCTCCAGCCAGCGGCTTCACTTTCCGGGAAGTCCGGCCGGGACTCGACATGCATGGTATCGTAGTGACACCAATTACCGCCCCAGATGAAGCCGTGGCGCGCGAAGATGTCGACGATCTCCCGCGGCATCCGGTTCTTGCAGGGGATGGTCCTGCCCTTGCTGGCCACAGCCGATCATTCAAAACTTTCAGGTTGAGGTCGATGGCGGCGGCGTAGCCATGCATGCTCATCCGCCCGGTGCCGGCAACGCGAAAGACGATTTTCGGGCCGCCGGACCTGGCAGGAACAGGCCAGAAAATCGATCACGGCAACCCTGCCGGAAACGGTGTCGTGATTCGCCGTCACACCGCTGCAAAATACCGCAATTTGGTTGCCCGCGCGGGGGTGCGGATGCTATCCCGCGCCCATGACAACTGCCCCGATTTCGAACATCCGCAACTTCTCCATCGTCGCCCATATCGACCATGGCAAATCGACCCTTGCCGACCGCCTGATCCAGATGACGGGCGGCCTGTCGGATCGCGAAATGGCGGGCAAGGAGCAGGTGCTCGATTCGATGGATATCGAGCGCGAGCGCGGCATCACCATCAAGGCGCAGACTGTCCGGCTGAACTACCGCGCCAAGGACGGCAAGGACTACATCTTCAACCTGATGGACACGCCCGGCCATGTCGACTTCGCCTACGAGGTCTCGCGGTCGCTGGCGGCCTGCGAGGGTTCCCTGCTCGTGGTCGACGCCAGCCAGGGCGTCGAGGCGCAGACGCTCGCCAATGTCTATCAGGCGCTCGACAACAATCACGAGATCGTGCCGGTCCTGAACAAGGTCGACCTGCCCGCCGCCGAGCCCGAGAAGGTCAAGCAGCAGATCGAGGACGTGATCGGCATCGATGCGTCCGACGCCGTGATGATCTCGGCCAAGACCGGCGTCGGCGTGCCCGACGTGCTGGAAGCGATCGTCACCCGCCTGCCGCCGCCGAAGGGCGACCGCGACGCGACCCTGAAGGCGCTGCTGGTCGACAGCTGGTACGACGTCTATCTCGGCGTGGTCGTCCTGATCCGCGTCGTCGACGGCGTGATGAAGAAGGGAAGCCGCATCCGCATGATGGGCACCGGCGCCGCCTACGACATCGAGCGCGTCGGTTTCTTCACGCCGAAGATGGAGCAGGTCGAGGAGCTCGGCCCCGGCGAGATCGGCTTCATCACCGCGGCGATCAAGGAAGTCGCCGACACCCGCGTCGGCGACACCATCACCGATGACAAGAAACCGATCAGCGAAATGCTGCCGGGCTTCAAGCCGGCGATTCCGGTCGTGTTCTGCGGCCTGTTCCCGGTCGACGCCAACGACTTCGAAACGCTCCGCGCGGCGATGGGCAAGCTGCGGCTAAACGACGCCAGCTTCTCCTACGAGATGGAAACTTCCGCCGCGCTCGGCTTCGGCTTCCGCTGCGGCTTCCTCGGCCTGCTGCATCTGGAAATCATCCAGGAGCGGCTGTCGCGCGAATTCGACCTCAATCTGATCGCGACCGCGCCGAGCGTGATCTACAAGATGAAGCTGACCGACGGCACCGAGCTCGAGATCCACAACCCGGTCGACATGCCCGACGTGGTCAAGATCGCCGAGATCGAGGAGCCGTGGATCGAGGCCACGATCCTCACCCCCGACGAATATCTCGGCAGCGTCTTGAAGCTGTGCCAGGACCGCCGCGGCTCGCAGAAGGAGCTCACTTATGTGGGCTCCCGCGCGATGGTGAAATACGACCTGCCGCTCAACGAAGTGGTGTTCGATTTCTACGATCGCCTGAAGTCGGTCTCCAAGGGCTACGCCTCGTTCGACTATCATCTGACCGACTACAAGCCGGCCGATCTGGTCAAGATGCAGATCCTGGTCAACGCCGAGCCGGTCGACGCGCTGTCGATGCTGGTGCATCGCACCCGCGCCGAAGGCCGCGGCCGCGCCATGGTCGAGAAGATGAAGGAGCTGATTCCGCCGCACATGTTCCAGATCCCGATCCAGGCGGCGATCGGCGGCAAGGTGATCGCGCGCGAAACCGTGCGCGCGCTGCGCAAGGACGTCACCGCGAAGTGCTACGGCGGCGACATCACGCGCAAACGCAAGCTTCTGGAGAAGCAGAAGGAAGGCAAGAAGAAGATGCGGCAGTTCGGCAAGGTCGACATCCCGCAGGAAGCCTTCATCGCCGCGCTCAAGGTGGATAGCTGAGGCGCCGCCGCCGGCGCGACTGTTGCGCATTCTTGTCCCAGCAACAAAACGCACCATGATTTGAATCGCCACTGCATCGCACTCCGACTAGACTGCGATCATGTTGCGCATTCTGTCCCTCCTGATCGTCATCCTCGCATTGCTGCAGCCGGACCTGAGCTCGGCCGCGTCCTCGAAGAAGCGGCACGGCAGCACGCGCTGGCACGGCTATGGCTTCCTGCCCGGCTACCGGCAGCCGCCGAACCAAACCATTCCGGTGTTCGGCCCGCGCGGCGCAGCGCGCGGCTACCCGGACTATTCGCCGCAATATTGGTATGGCGGGGATTGGTACTATTTCGGCCGCCCCGGATTCTATCGCGGCCGCTACAATGGCGGCAGTTTTGGCCCGTGCTGGACCTGGACGCCGATCGGCCGGGCCTGGCAGTGCGGGTAGAGCGTTTTCGAGCGAAGTGGCTCCCGGTTCGCGTGAAGAAAACACGTCAAAGCAAGAATCAAGAGCCCCATTCCGATTCTATCGGAACGGAAAAGGCTCTTGCCGCGCGTCGCTGCGACATCCTGCGCACGCAACTCACAATCCGCTGATCCCGGAATGAGAGGCATGTTGCCCGTCATGTTGCCCCTGGGCCTCGGATAGGCCAGCATCCTCCCTGCGCGCACCACAACAAACAACAGCGCCGGGGAAACGCATGAGCAAGACCGCTCGGTTGGATTATGGCTGGGTCGTCGTCGGCGCGGGCGCGCTGATGACCTGCGTCGGCTTCGGCACCATGCTGTCGCTCGCGGTGTTCCTGCAGCCGATCTCGGATGCGATGGGCTGGTCGCGCGCCGGCATCTCGGCGGCGGCGACGCTGGATTTCCTCTGCATGGGTTTTGCGGCGTTCGCCTGGGGCGCGCTGTCCGACCGCTTCGGCACCCGCGTCGTGGTGCTCGCCGGCAGCCTGCTGCTCGGGCTTGGCCTCGTGACGGCAAGCCAGGCGCAGAGCCTGTGGCAATTCCAGCTCTGCTTCGGCGTGCTGATCGGAATCGCGGCCGGCAGCTTCTATGCGCCGATGATGGCGCTCGCGAGCGCCTGGATCGACAAGCATCGCAGCCTCGCCGTCGCGCTGGTGTCGGCCGGCATGGGCGTGTCGCCACTGACCGTCGCGCCATCCGCAAGCTGGCTGATCACCGCCTATGACTGGCGCTTCGCGATGCTCGTGATCGGCATCGCCGCATGGGCGCTCTTGATCCCCGCGTCGTTCCTGGTGCGCCCGGCGCCGCAGGGAACGGACGTCGCAATCCCGACCGCCGCGAACGCGCCGCAAACCGAATGGACCGCGGCGCAGGCGCTGCGCACGCCGCAATTCATCACGCTGGCACTGGCGCATTTCGCCTGCTGCGCGGCGCATTCCGGGCCGATCTTCCACATGGTGTCCTACGCCATGGTGTGCGGCATCGCACCGCTCACCGCGGTCACGGTCTACAGCCTCGCCGGCTTCTCCGGGCTCGGCGGCCGACTGCTGCTCGGCGTGCTCGCCGACCGGCTCGGCGCCAAGCCGGTGCTGGTCGGCGGCCTCCTGGTGCAGGCGCTGTCGATCGCGACCTATCTCGCGGTGGCGCAGCTCGGCGAATTCTACGCGCTGTCTGTCGTGTTCGGCCTCGCCTATGGCGGCGTGATGCCGCTCTACGCCGTGCTGGTGCGCGAGTTCTTCGGCGCGCGCATCATGGGCACGGTGTTCGGCGCGGTGTCGGCGTTCGCCAGCCTCGGCATGGCGCTCGGGCCGTGGGCCGGCGGTTACGTGTTCGACACGTTCCACGGCTATACGTGGCTGCACGCCGGTTCGTTCGCGATCGGCCTCGCCGCGGTTGCGGTGGCGCTGAGTTTTTCCACCAAGCGCCAGCCGTCGCTCGATCTCGGCCGCGCCACCGCCTGAGCGCGGCAGCGTTCGTCGTTCGCGCGCGGCGGATGGCTGATCTGCATCGGCGCTGCCCCGCCTTGCCCTCCTTTGCCGGATGCGTCACCATCACGCACCCGCCCAACAAGAATGACAGAAGGCGCCGAGGACACGCATGAACAAGCCGCAGGGAGTAGACCTTGTCGAGCGGGCGCGCGCGCTGGCGCCGCTGATCACAAGTGAAGCCGACGAGATCGAACGGACGCGGCGGCTGACGCCGGCCGTCACCGCAGCGCTGGTCGAGAACGGGCTCTATCGCGCGCTACTGCCGAAGCGTTTTGGCGGCGCCGAGGCGACGCTGGACGCGTTCATGCAGATGCAGGAGGAGATCGCCAAGGCCGATGCCTCCACGGCGTGGTGCCTCGGCCAGTGCAGCGTCTGCGCCATGACCGCGGCCTATCTCGAACCCGACGTGGCCGACGAAATCTTCAACACCGCGCCCGGCATCCTGGCATGGGGCGCGATCGCCCATGAGGTCCGTGCCGAGCCCGGCGGCTATCGCGCCAGTGCGCGCTGGGATTTCGCCTCGGGCTCGCGGCAGGCGAGCTGGCTCGGCGCCCATGTCCGCGTCGTCGAGGCCGACGGTTCACCGCGCAAGAGAGCCGACGGTTCGCCGGAGATCCGCACCATCCTGTTTCCGATGTCGCAGGCCGTGATGTACGACGTCTGGGACGTGATCGGCCTGAAAGGCACCGGCACCGATTCCTATTCGGTCGACAACCTCTTCATTCCGGAAAAATTCGCCGCGCTGCGCGACGATCCGGCCGCGAGCCGCGAGCCGGGGCCGCTCTACAAGCTCTCCACCAACATGGTGTTCAGCATGGGCTTTGCCGCCACCTCGCTCGGCGTCGCCCGCGCCATGCTGGATGCGACGACCGAGCTTGCCCGCGGCAAGACCCCGCAGGGCCTCAAGGCGATGCGCGACAACAATGCCGTGCAAGGCCAGATCGGCCGCACCGAGGCGAGCCTGCGCGCGGCGCGCGCCTATCTGTACGCGACGGCCCACGACGTCTGGAGCGATCTCGCGAGCGGCGATCCCATCACCGAGGCGCATCGCGTCGCGATCCGCATCGCCTCGACCTGGACCATCCACCAGTCGGCCGCCGTGGTCGACATCGCCTATCACATGGCGGGCGCGACGGCGGTATTCGCGAAAAATCCGTTCGAGCGGCGGTTTCGCGACATGCATGCGATCGCACAGCAGATCCAGGCCCGCGACACGCAATATGAGGACGCCGGCAAGGCGATCCTTGCGGGGAATCTCTCCGCGCCGCCGACGGCGCGATGAAGCATACCTGCTTCGGCGCTATGCGTCCTTCGGCACCCAGGCGCACGGCGCGCTGTGCGAGTGGCAGAACAGTCCTGGGGGCCCTTCCTGCCGCGATTTGAGGTTATTTCGACTTGGGAGGTTCCTGAATTGACTTCATATAGCTGACGACCTCCTCCGCATCCTCCCTGCTGAAGCGGAAGGTCGGCATGGAGGGATGGATGCTGCTATAGCCGTCCTGCAGTCGTTGCAAGAAGTCGCTGTCGTAGAGTTTGGTTTCACTGAAGGTGCGAAAGGGCGGCGCCAGCCTGTTCGGGCTGTTCCCGGTCCTGCCAATGGAGTGACATCCGGCGCATAGCTTTTGCAACATCTCTTTGCCATGCCGCTGCTCCTCAGCCCGCGCCTGGGCCATGGTGCTCGAAAAGAGACATATGGTCAGTACCAGCAAGGATCGCGTCATCGCAGTCGTTCCGCTGTTCTGTCGCATGGCGCAACCTTCCTTGCTACTTGTCCCAATTGCGCCAGTGCGTCAGATGAACCTGAGCGGGATGGCCGGTTGATGTCTTGATCCAGCCCTCGAGGGCGCGACGGCAGGGGAATCATCACGAAAGGCTAGAGAGCAACCCGCTACCAGCTATTGATCGGTATCAAAGTCCAGTAGTGATCCCCGGGGGAGCCTCTATTCTTTAGCAGGCGGCTGTGGATTTTTGGCCAGCCATTGAGCCAGCTTGCCTTCTTCCTCGGCCAACAGCTTGCGCAACGTCTCGATCTTCCGAGCGTCGGTTTCCGTTTCTAAAAGCTCTTTGTAATGAGCGATGTTCGCTCGAAAGACGAAGTCAGCCATGCTTGCCGCTGGTTGCCCGATTGCCGAGTTCCATCGTGCCACAGCCTACCGGTGATTAACATAAGTAATCAGCGGTGAAGCTACTCGTGTCGAGGGCTGGGGAGGTCAGTTGAGGGTCAAACTCGGAAGTCGGAACGCGCAACCGTGAGGTCCGCTTCACCCCGACACCGGACTTTCGATCCGGGAAACCCCTTACGGACACCACCCGAATTTCAAATACGGCTCAGTCGGGCTAGATGATGCTCGATGAGGCCAGGATGCTCGGGCCATGATGAGCAAAGAGTGTCCGTTAGCGATGTTCGACGAACAATGACCAAGCTTGAATTGATGAAGGTCAAAGACGCTGCCAAGGAACTGCCAGACCATTTTGCTATGGACTGGCAGACGATAGCGAGCGCACCGTTCGACCGTGATCTCGAAGTCGCGGTTCTCGACGCTGGAGAAACCCACGCGGTTGTCTTTCCGTGCCGCCGTGTGCTTCGGGGTTGGGTAAGCGCAGAGACAGCCGCCCCCGTGGCCATTCATCCAACCCATTGGCGCGAATGGAAGGCCTCCAACTCAGCGCTTTTTGTTGTGCTCGGTCCGGGAATTGCGCAAGGCGGCGACCTTTAGTTTCTCCTCCGCCAGTAGACGTTCGATGGCGGCGCGCCTCTCTCCGCGTCCGTTTCGGTCTCAGCGTCTTGAAGTGCGCAATGTTGGCGTTCGCGATCTCTTCAGGCATCAGGAGAGGCGTCCAATCACTCGACCAAGTTGATCCGACCCCGATCCCACAAGGAATACGGCCGTGCTGCAATGCGGCACGAAAGCATCGCAATCACCTGCCCCCTTCAAGCGGTGGCCGATCAGCGCTACAAGAGATCCATCGAGTTGGAATCTTGCTCAATGCAAATCTGTCATGCAGCGATTCTTGCTGTCGCGTTTGAACTGACCGGATCGGCGGTCATTGCTGCGGATGCAAACCACGGGGCGGAGCTGGCAAAACGATGGTGCGCCACCTGTCACGTGGTGAGCGACGATCAGAAGCAGGCAGTCGCCGATGTGCCGCCATTTGCTGCGGTTGCGCGTAACCCAGATTTTAGTCCCGAGAAGCTGGCGTTTTTCCTGCTCGACCCGCATCCCAAGATGCCAAATTTTCCGCTGAACCGAGCCGAAGCAGCGGATATCGCCGCTTACGTCGCGTCGCTGCGCAAATAGCGCGAAGCTGGCTGAGTGGCGCAGCAAGAACTCGAGACCTGAGGCGGCAAAGTAATGGCCACCTCAGTTGGCGGCTTCTTTCATTCAGCCGAACGACATCCCTGCGCTCGAGGCCGCGTGTCCGCTTACCCCCGCAAGCGGGAGACGACCGAGGTCCGGCCGATTCAACTCAACCTCATCTCGATTTGGGCTCACGGTACGAAAGCAGGCACCGGCGACGATGGCCCCCGGCACGAATACCGGCGGCGCAACATCCGGTTGTTAAGCTTTTTCTGAGACGTTGCGGACGGCGCTAATGCCTGGAGTTTCGCTGGTCCCATGTTCACGCTTCGATCGATTGCCGCCCGCCTCATTCTGGCGATTTCGCTGACTGTCGCGGTCGCCTGCGCCATCCTCGGCGGCTTCTCCATCAGCCAGCAGCGGGCGCTGACCCGGCTCGCGCTCGATCAGCAGCTCAAGCTGCAATATGACAGCGTGATTGCAGCGATCGACTACGAGGGGCGCGCCGCGCTCGCGGTCTCGGCGGTCATCGCCGCCCTGCCGCCGGTCGAGGACGCCATCGCCAAGGGCGACCGCGACGGCCTCGGCAAGCTGCTCGGCGCCTCCTGGGCGTCGATGAAGGCGCAGGGCATCCCGCTGATCTCGTTCTGGCAGCCCCCGGCGACCAGCTTCTACCGGGTCCATGCGCCGAAGACCTTCGGCGACGACGCCTCGACCCGGCGCACGACGGTGGTGGAATCGAACAGGACCGGCAAGCCGATCGTCGGCGTCGAGCCCGGCCGCGAAGCGCTGTCGATCTTCGGCATGACCCCGATCATGCACGAGGGCAAGACGCTGGCCAATGTCGACGTCGGCGCCGCCTTCGGCAAGGAATTCGTCGACCGCGCCAAGAAGCGCTTCGGCATCGATCTCGCCGTGCATTCCTTCGACGGCCAGAGCTTCAAGCGGCTGTCCTCGACCTTCGGCGATACCGTGGTCGCGACCCAGGACGAGCTCAAGCGCGTCATGAACGGTACAGCCCTGCTGCGCGACGCCGTTCTCGACGGCCATGCGGTGGAGCTCTATCTCGGCCAGATCAAGAACTATGCCGGCGAACCGGTCGCCGTGCTCGAGATCGTCAAGGACACCAGCGACTATGAAGCCGCCGCCGCGAGCGCGCAGCGCAATCTGATCCTCGGCGTGGTCGCGATCATGGCAGCCGCCGTGCTGCTCGCGTTCCTGCTCGGCCGCGGCCTGTCACGGCCGCTCACCGCGATCACCGCGGTCATGAACCGGCTGTCCAGCGGCGACACCAGCGTCACGATACCCGGCAGCGAGCGCCGCGACGAGCTCGGCACGATGGCGAAGGCGGTCGACGTATTCCGCCGCAGCATGGTCGAAACCTCCTCGCTGCGCGAGGCGCAGGAAGCCGACAAGGTGAAGGCGGAGGCCGACAAGCAGGCCTTGCAGCGGCAGATGGCCGACCGTTTCGAAGCCGACGTCAAGGGCATGGTCGCCGCCGTCGCACGGTCCTCGGGCGACATGCAGCGCGTCGCGGGCGAGATCACGGCCAGCGTCAACGGCGCCTCCGAACGGACCTCGGCGGCAGCCGCCGCGTCCGAGGAAGCCTCCGCCAGCGTCAACGCGGTCGCGGCCGCAACCGAGGAGCTGGCGTCCTCGATCACCGAGATCGGCCGCCAGGTCACGCATTCCAGCCGTGTCGCCGACAGCGCCGTGACCAAGGCCATGGAGACCACCGAGATGGTGACGAGTCTCGCCGCATCCGCAGAGAAGATCGGCGACGTGCTGCGCCTGATCAGCGCGATCGCGAGCCAGACCAATCTGCTGGCGCTCAACGCCACCATCGAGGCCGCGCGCGCCGGCGAAGCCGGTCGCGGCTTTGCCGTGGTCGCCGCCGAGGTCAAGGATCTGGCGAGCCAGACCGCGAGGGCGACCGAGGAGATTGCCGGCCAGGTCGGCGCGATCCAGTCCGCCACCGGCAACTGCGTCAGCGCGATCGGCGACATCAGCGGCACCATCCGCGAGATCTCCGGTATCGCCACCGCGATCGCGGCCGCCGTCGAGCAGCAGGACTCGGCGACGCGGGAGATTGCCCGCAGCGTGCAGCAGGCGTCCACCGGGACCGTCGAGGTCTCCGCCAATATCGCGGGTGCGAGCGAGGCCGCCGGCCAGTCGCGGGCCCTCACCGGCAATGTGCTGGATGCCTCCGGCCAGCTCGGCGATCACGCCGCCGCGCTGTCGCACAGCGTCGACACCTTCCTCGCCGGGCTGCGCAACGCCGCCTGATCTTGCCTTGTCATAGGCACAATACCCGTCATCCGTCACCCCCGCGCAAAGGGTTCGCCTTTGTCGCTGGAGGTGGCCGCTGCTTCAGCGGCCCTCGAAGGGTCGACGGCCACCAGCGGGGCCGATCCATCCTTCGAGAGGCCGCTACGCGGCTCCTCAGGATGACGGGACAGAAAGCATACGCCTCGGAGCTATGACGCAGCAGGACCAGGCCGCGATCATGGCCACGGCAACATGGGCGGCGGAGCCGATCGATCCGCCTTATCGTCCGACCCTGATCCTGGTCGGCCCCAGTCGCGCATGAACGGCATCTTCAGCAGTCCGCGCAGCGACTGCTTCTCCGGATCATCAAAGCCGTCCAGGCCATAGCGCAGCTCCGCGAAGCGCGGACCGCGATGATAGGTGCCGCCGAGCCGGTCCCAGATCGAGAGCAGGTTCGAATAATTGCTGTCGGTCTCCGGCTGATGACGCGAATGATGCATCTTGTGCATGTTCGGCGTCACGAAGACGAGCCGCAGCCAGCGGTCGAGCCGCTCGGGCAGGCGGATATTGGCGTGCTCGAACTGGGCGTTCAGCGCCGACAACGTCAGATAGCTGACCAGCACCCAGGCCGGCGTTCCGAACACGACCACGCCGGCGATGTGCCAGCCGATCCGCCACAGCGTCTCGCCGGGATGCTCGCGGAAGGCCGTGGTGACGTCGACGAAGCGGTCGGCGTGGTGCATGCGATGGAAGCGCCACATCCAGCCGAGCTTGTGCATGGAGACATGGGCGAAATAGGCGAACAGGTCGAGCCCGATGATGCCAAGCAGCAGCTGGCTCGGGGGTGACAGGCCGAGCCACCAGGACAGGCCGAATTTCGCATCCAGCGTCCATTGCGCGGCCAGCGGCGACAGCGGGCTGAGCAGCAGGTTCACGCCGACGAAGATCACGGTGATGGCGGCGTTACGGCTGATATTGCGCAGCCGGTCGCTGCGGCCACAGCTGAACGGCGGAAACGCAGCCTCGAACAGCAGCACGATCGCGAACGACGCGAGCAGGAACGCAATCCGCGCGCCGGTCGACGGCAGCTCGATGTGAGCGGTCTCAGCCGTGCCCGGATGCCACAGAAGCTTTGCAAAGCCGATCATGCCGATGCCCTCTCTTTACAAAACGAATATTCATTCTTTATAATGCCGGCAAATGATCGTCAAGCCCGCCGCATCGGCCGGCCGCGACCTGGCAAGGACCCGACAATGCCGAAGGTGAAACCCGAGACGCTCGCGATCCGGCGCGAGGAGATCCTGCAGGCCGCGGAGATCTGCTTTGCGCGCCAGGGATTTCACCAGACCACGATCCAGGACGTGATCAAGCAGTCCGGGCTCAGTGCCGGCTGCATCTACGGGCATTTCACCGGCAAGGAAGAGTTGATCCAGGCGATCGGCGAAAGCCGCCATGGCCGCGACAGCGCGCTGCTGGCGCTCAAGGATCCATCGGACGATGTGTTGCAGAGCCTGCGGTCGATCGCCCGCGCCTTTCTCGGCGACCTGCAAAGGGAAGAAGGCCTGCGCGCCCGCCGCGTCGCGTTGCAGCTCTGGGCAGAGGCGCTGCGCGACGACGTGGTCCGCGACCAGGTGGTGAGCGGAATCCGCCAGCCGATCGCCCTGATCGTGGACCTGCTGCGGCGCGGCCAGAAGAGCGGCGCGATCGATCCTCACCTGCAGCCGCGCGGCGCGGCGCGGGCGATGGTCGCGATGTTTCAGGGCATCGTGCTGCAACGGCTGTGGGGCGAAACCGTCTCGACCGCGGAGGCGATGCACGCCTTCGACATCTTCCTTGCCGGCCTTGCCGCCAGGCGCTGACGGAGGATGCGGTGATCGTCCACGACCTGTTTGCCGGCATCGCCACCGGCCTTGCCGGCGGCCTCACCGCCGGGCTGCTCGGCGTCAGCCCCGGCGGCGGACTGGTCGTGTTCTCGGTGCTGCTGCTCGGCGCCGGGCAGCATGTCGCGCAGGGCATCTCGCTGGTCGCGCAAGTGCCGCCGACCAGCCTCACCGGGATCCGGCGCTATTGGCAGAGCGGCAACCGCACGCCATTGCACTCGATCGCGCTCTTGACAGTCGGCTTCGTCGCCGGCGGCGCGGCCGGCGCGCTCGCCGCCAACCATGCCGCCGAGCCCGCGCTGCGCTGGACCTATGTGGCCTATCTCGTCGTGCTCGACGCGATGCTGATCCTGCGCGGCGGGCGCGACCCGGCGAGGCACGACGACAAGGACACCGCGCGCGACATATCCTGGCCGGCGCTGCTCATCGTCGGGCTGCTGGCGGGCCTGTCGTCGGGCTTTCTCGGCATCGGCGGCGGACTGGCGACCGTGGTCGGACTGAGCGCCGTGCTCGGCATGCCGCAGCATCAGGCGCAGATGGCGAGCCTCGTGATGTCGCTGATCCCGACCACGATCCCCTCGGCCTGGATCTATTGGAGCGAGGGCTCGCTGGCGTCCTGGCCGGTGCTGGCGGGCGTGATCGTCGGCCTGCTGGCCGGCACTGATCTCGGCGCCCGCGCCGCCAACCGCATCGACCGCGCGCGGTTGCGCAGCGCGATGATCGTCTTCGTCTCGCTGATGGCGGTCTATATGACCTTCAAGGCGCTGTGGTAGATAGACGTGGCACGTCCTCCGCGGAGCCCACCATGCGCAAGCCGGCAACATCGACCAGCAAGGCGGCATCAACGTCGCACGCGAAACCGGCAGCTGCGCTGTTCGACGCCTACCCTGCCCCGGTCAAGGCCAAGCTGCTGGCGCTGCGGCGCCTGATCTTCGAGACCGCGAAGGCGACCAAAGGCGTCGGCGCGCTGGAAGAAGCGCTGAAATGGGGCCAGCCGAGCTACCTGACGCCGGAGACCGGCAGCGGCAGCACGGTCCGGATCGATCAGGTGAAGCCGGCCGCCGACCAGGTCGCGGTCTACTTCCACTGCCAGACCAATCTGGTCGAGACCTTTCGCGAGCTCTATCCCGAGCTCAGCTACAGCGGCAACCGCGCGATCCTGCTCGATGTCGCCGGCAAGCTCCCGGAACCCGCGCTGCGCCACTGCGTGGCGCTGGCGCTGACTTATCATTTGAACAAGAAGGCGTCGCAGACTTCGTAGGGTGGGCAAAGGCGCGCAGCGACGTGCCTACCATTCACGTGGTGCTCACCATGGTGGGCGCGCCAACCCCTTGTCCTCCCTACGACGTTGGCTTTCGCCAGCACGACAGAGAAATAATCGTCGTCCCGGCGAAGGCCGGGACCCATACGCCGCGGCGGATGTTGTGAATGGGACTCGTCATTCCGGCGGCGCGCAACGACCGGCATTTGGGGTTATGGGTCCCGGCCTTCGCCGGGACGACACTGAATTTGTTGCAGGATCCAGCGCAACGACGTTGTGGCCGGCGGCGCGCCCTACGCGACCAGCGCTGTGCCTGCCGCCGTGGCCACGCGCTGCGCCTTCAAGAGGCTGATGACCTCGGCGTTCGGCCGGGCGCGGCTGAACAGAAAGCCCTGGCCTTCGTGGCAGCCTTCGGCGCGCAGGCGGCTCAGCTCCGCCTCGGTCTCGACGCCCTCGGCGGTGATGGTGACGCCGAGCCCGATGCCGAGACTGACGATCGAACGCACGATCGCCTGCGCGTCCGGGTTCGCGCCGAGGTCGCGCACGAAGGACTGGTCGATCTTGATCTTGTCGAACGGAAAGCTGCGCAGATAGCTGAGGCTCGAATAGCCGGTGCCGAAATCGTCCATCGACATCCGCACCCCGAGCGCACGCAAGGCATGCAGCGTCGCCAGAACCTGGCTGCTCTTCTCAAGCAGCAGGGTCTCGGTGATTTCGAGCTCGAGCCGCCGCGCCGGTAGGCCGGATTGCCGCAGTGCGTCGGTGACCAGCGCAAGCAGATTGCCGGTGCGGAATTGCAGCGGCGACAGATTGACCGCGACGCGCACGTCGTCAGGCCATTGCGCCGCGTCCATGCAGGCGCGATGCAGCATCAGCGCGCCCAGCGGATTGATCAACCCGGTCTCCTCGGCCACCGGGATGAACTCACCCGGCGAGATCATGCCGCGCTCCGGATGCGGCCAGCGCACCAGCGCCTCGAAGCCGGTGATGCGCCCGGTCGCAAGATCGACCAGCGGCTGGTAATAGGGCCGCAGGCCTTCGTTCTGGATCGCATCGCGCAGGTCGATCTCGATCTTGCGGCGGCTTTGGGCGCGCGCGTCCATCTCCGCCTCGAAGAAGGAGAAGGTGCCGCGGAATTCGCTCTTGGCGCGCGACAAGGCCATGTCGGCGCTCTTCAGCAGCTTTTCGGAATCCTCGCCGTCGCCGGGCGACATCGCGATCCCGATGCTGGCGCCGATCACCACCGAATGCCCCTCGAGCAGATAGGGCTCGCCGATTGCGTCCAGAATCCGCCGTGCCAGCAACACCGCGTCCTCGGGCCGCATCACGCCGCCCTGCACGATGGTGAACTCATCGGAGTTGAGACGGGCCAGCGCATCTTCCTCGCGCAGCGTCGAGCGCAGCCGCTTTGCGACCGCGCGCAGCAGCTTGTCGCCGATGCCGTGACCGAGGGTTTCGTTGACCGCCTTGAAATTGTCGAGGCCCAGCATCAGCACCGCGACCTTGTCGGTCGAGCGGCGGGTGTGCTGCAGCATCTCGTCCATCTGCTGGCGCAGCAGATTGCGGTTGGGCAGGCCGGTCAGGCTGTCGTGCTGGGCCATGAAGGCGAGCCGCGCCTCGGCGCGCTTGCGTTCGGTGATGTCCATCAGCGCGAGCAGCATCGCCGGCTGGTCGCCATGCATCAGCTGGCGCGAATAGATCGCAAGGTCGATCAGCGTGCCGTCGGCGCGCACATGCTTCCAGGTCCGCGCCGCCTGCTCGTCGCTGCTGCGGCCCGCCGCCCAGGGCAGCTCGGCATCGAACGCCTGCAGGCTCCTGATCGTCATCCGCTCGAATTCGGCCCGGACATAGCCGTAATGCGCGATCGCGGCGTCGTTGACCGCGAGGATCCGCTCGCCGTCGAGCGCGCACAGGATCATCGGCACCGGATTGCCGTCGAACAGCAGGCGGAACGACGCCTCGCGCTGCTTCAGTTCGGTGATGTCGACGCGCAGCCCGACGATGCCGCCATCCGAGGTCAGCCGCTCCTCGATCAGCACCACGCGGCCGTCGGCCAGCACCTGCTCGTGCCGCTCGCCCGGTTGGTACATCTTCTTGAGCCGCTCGGCGATCCACTCCTCCTCGCGGCCGGCAGCCTCGGGATAGTCGCCGCGCGCGACGCCGATGCGGATGGTGTCTTCGAGACGCGCGCCGTGCTCGAACAGATCGGAGCTGCGCTTGTAGATTTCCGAGTATTTCTTGTTCCAGAGCGTGTAGCGGCCTTCGGGGTCGAGGAACACGATGCCCTGCGGCAGGATGTCGATCGCCTCACGCAGCCGCGCGTTGGATTTGCGCGCCTCAGCGATCGCGGCCTCGGCCTGCGCGCGCTGGCGCACCAGTTCGCCGATCTCGACCGCGGGGCGGCGCGATCTGCCCAACACTTTCGGCATCGGTGTGGGCCGGCGTCCCCGAGGACGGGACAGTTTGGCCTGGTTCGGCTTCTTGGTGTTTTTCTTCGGCCGCATCATCGGTATCGCACGCCCCACGCGCATTCCAGTTCGGCAATATATCTGCGATAAGTCTCTGAAAAATTGGTATCTCTTGGCGAGTAGCCGCGCCGCCTGAGAAGCCCTTGCATGCCTGCTTTGCAGGCGAATTCACGCCGGGCGCGAGTTTGCTTCCGGCGCGCCGGCGGCGCACGGCACAGATTCACGGCATGGAAGCGCCTGCGCTTGGTGAAGGAAGCGTAAACCGGCGCGCGATTGCACAATGAATGCGCCGAAGACGCTTCAAGCGCACCAATGTTTGTCAGCGTGCGGCAGGGTTATCGCGCGGTTAAGCCGCGGTGCGCCTCGGCCTTCGCATTTTGCCGGATCATACATTAGTTGGTGATCTCGATCCGCGTGCCGCCGCGGCCATTGCGCTCGACCAGCCCATAGAGCATTGCGGCGTGCGAGGGATGCAGGCGCACGCAGCCATGCGAGGCCGGCCCGCCAAGGCGCGTGAGTTCGTATGTTCCATGAATGGCAAAACCGCCATGGAAGAAGATCGAATGCGGCATCGGCGAGTTATAGTACTTCTTCGAGTACCAGCGGCGCGCCAGCATCTGCGGACGAAAGACTCCACTCGGCGTGCCATAGCCGCGGCGGCCGGTCGACACCGGCCAGTTGTAGCGTCTCGCGCCGTCGACGCTGACCGCCATGCGCTGCGATGATTTATCGATGTGAACGACGACGTCGGCCCGCGCCGGGGAGAGCGCCAATATCGACGCAGCTATCGCGGCGGCAAATGCCGGCCGTACGCACGATACGCTTGTCACAATAACGCCTACCCTGAAATTATTGCGGACATGATGTCGCCCACAACGTGCGCTTGTAAAGTGGCGTGGCTCACATCGGAGCCTGGAAGCCGCGGGTAATCTTAATCCACCCTGTGGGCGATCAAGCGAATGGGATGAAAGCGCGGTCCGCCTGCTCCGAATCCATGCTAGCCTTGCGCCGACAGAGTGATCCGAATGACACCCCGCCTGCGTCTGTTCCCGCTCCTGATCTCAGCCCTCATCGCCTGCACCATCTCCGCGCGGGCGCAGGACAGGGGCTCGCTCAATCCGCAGCCGCTGCCACCGCTCGCCAACCCTGACGATCCAAAAATCGGGGCGAAGCAGCTGTTCGCACGCAAGGTTTTGCCGGCGGCGTTGCCGACCCGGTCGATCGGCGGCTACACCAAGGGTTGTCTCGCCGGCGCCGCGCAGATGCCGCTCAACGGCGACACCTGGCAGGTGATGCGCTTGTCGCGCAACCGCTACTGGGGTCACCCCAACATGATCGCGCTGCTGAAGCGGCTGGCGGCCAACGCGCACAAGGACGCCGGCTGGCCGGGCATCCTGGTCGGCGATATCGGCCAGCCGCGCGGCGGCCCCGCGCTCTCCGGTCATGCCAGCCACCAGATCGGGCTCGACGCCGATATCTGGCTGACGCCGATGCCCGATCGCAAATTGTCGCGCGAGGACCGCGAGGAGATGTCGGCGGTGATGATGGTGCGCGACGACCGGCTCGACATCGATCCGCGCGTCTTCACGCCGGGCCACGTGCTGGTCATCCGCGACGCGGCGCGGGAGCCGGCGGTGCAGCGCATCTTCGTCAATCCCGCGATCAAGAAGGCGCTGTGCCGCGAGGCCAAGGGCGATCGCGGCTGGCTGTCGAAGATCCGGCCGTGGTGGGGCCACGACTACCACTTCCACATTCGCATGCGATGTCCGCCCGGCAGCCCGGCCTGCGAGGGACAGAAGCCGCAAGCGGAGGGCGAAGGCTGCAAGCCGTCCGACCTCGCCTTCTGGTTCAAGGATTCGGTGCTGCACCCGAAGCCTCCGCCGAAGCCGCCGAAACCCCGCCCGCCGATGACGCTGGCGCAGATGCCGGCGGACTGCAGGACGGTGCTGAACGCACCCGACGCCAAACAGCAGCTGCCAGGGCAATAACATCTTTGTCAGGCGGCTATGCCGGCCGGCTCGAACTGCGATATGATCGCGTGCCGTCGCGCCGTAAGCGCGTTCGGGCGATGGATCGGGGCCGCTGATCTATTATCCGTCATCATCAATGGATCAGACATGCGCAAATCGCTCCTCGCGGCATCGCTGCTGCTCGTCTCGGCTCCCGCTTTCGCGGCGGAAGAGCCGAGCGGCTGTGACAAGTTCAAATGGTCGATCGAGCGCGCACGCGCCGCGCTGACCGCGCCCGATCGTGCCAAGGTCGTATCGGGAAGCGAGCAGACCGCGCTGCCGGCGACCGCGATCACGCTGGCGCTGGTGGCCCCCGGCGACGCCAGATTGCCGACCCCGCCGGAGCGCGCGCCGAAGGAAGGCACCTTCGCCGGCTTCACCAGCTTCAAGGCCGCGCCGAAGGCCGGGCTCTATACCGTCAGCCTGTCGGCCGGGGCCTGGGTCGACCTGGTGCAGGACGGGCATTTCCTGAAGCCCAAGGCGTTCAGCGGCGCGACCGATTGCGACGGTATCCGCAAGACCGTGAAATATGACCTCGCCGCCAGCCCCTTCGTGCTGCAGGTCAGCGGCTCGAAAGAGAACTCGCTGTCGGTCGCGATCCAGCCGTCGGATGAATAGGACGATCCGTTAGTCAAAGGGTCGCCTTTACCGCAAGCCCCAGTCTGCTATGTTTGCAGTGCGATATCCCTGAGGACCGTAAGTCCGTCGGGGACCAGCGGAACAGCGCTTCCGTCCGTCGCAGGCCAGACCTCACCCAACGCCTGATTTGCGCGCCGGTTCGCGCGCGAACTCGCACGGAGCGCTTTCCATGTCACGACTTTCAATTTTAAGGCTTGCCGGACTTTTCGCCGCTTTCGTCATCCTGCTCGGCGCGCTGCATTCGCCCGCGAGCGCCGAGGACAAGACGCTCACCGTCTTTGCCGCCGCCTCGATGAAGAACGCGCTCGACGACATCGATGCAGCCTATACCGCCAAGACCGGCGTCAAGATCACGGCCAGCTATGCCGCGAGTTCGGCACTTGCCAAGCAGATCGAGCAGGGCGCGCCGGCCGACGTGTTCGTCTCCGCCGATACCGACTGGATGGACTATGCGATCAAGCAGAAGAACATCAATGAGCCGACGCGGGTGAACCTGCTCGGCAACTCGATCGTGCTGATCGCGCCGAAGGATTCCAAGATCGACAACGTCAACATCGGACCCGGCTTCGATCTCGCCAAGCTTGCCGGCGACGGCAGGATCGCAACCGGCGACGTCAAGGCGGTGCCGGTCGGCAAATACGCCAAGGCCGCGCTGGAGAAGCTCGGCGCCTGGCAGGCCGCCGAGCCGAAATTCGCGATGGCCGAGAGCGTCCGCGCCGCATTGACGCTGGTGGCGCGCGGCGAAGCCGTGCTCGGCATCGTCTACTCGACCGACGCAAAGGTCGAGCCCGGCGTCAAGATCGTCGGCACCTTCCCGGCCGATACCCATCCGGCCATCATCTATCCGGTCGCAGCAACCACGACCGCGAAGCCGGAGACCGCCGACTATCTCGCCTTCCTGCGTTCGTCTGTGGCGAAGACGATCCTCGAGAAGTACGGCTTCAAGTTCCTGATCAGCCCGACGACTTAAGCCCAGCGCCGCCGACTTGACGTTCCTCTAGTGATAGCCGCGCGCACCGTGAGGAACGTCAAATCGATCAGCGGCACTGGCCTATTGACTCTTACTGGTGTCTGTTCCCGAAGTTCGTAACTGAGGAGCCGCACTTGCATACGAACTTCGGGAACAGACGCTAGTGTTTGAGATCTCGCCGGTCGAATGGACGGCGATCCTGCTGTCGCTGCGGGTCGCCGTCGTCGCAACACTGGTGGCGACCCCGTTCGGGGTAGCGCTCGCCTGGCTGCTGGCGCGGCGCGATTTCTGGGGCAAGTCGCTGCTCGATGCCGCCGTGCATCTGCCGCTGGTGCTGCCGCCCGTCGTCACCGGCTATCTGCTGCTGCTGACCTTCGGCAAGCGCGGCCTGGTCGGCGGCTGGCTGGCCGACCATCTCGGCATCGTGTTCGCCTTCCGCTGGACCGGCGCGGCACTCGCCTGCGGCGTGATGTCGTTTCCGCTTCTGGTGCGGCCGATCCGTCTCTCGATCGAGGCGGTCGACCGCCGCCTCGAGCAGGCGGCCGAGACACTCGGCGCCGCGCCCTGGCGGGTGTTCGCAACGGTGACGCTGCCGCTGGCGCTGCCGGGGGTGCTGGCCGGCATGGTGCTCGGTTTTGCCAAGGCGATCGGCGAGTTCGGCGCGACCATCACCTTCGTCTCCAACATTCCCGGCGAGACCCAGACCATTTCGTCGGCGATCTATTCACTGATCCAGACGCCGGATGGCGACACCGCCGCCGTGCGGCTCGTGATCATCTCGATCGTGCTCGCGGTCGGCGCACTGGTCGCGGCTGAAGTGTTCGCGCGCCGCGCCACCGCGCGCCTGCATGGGCAATAGAGCATGATCCGGAAAAGTGTGAAGCGGTTTTCCGAAGAGATCATGCTCAAACAAGGAGCTAAAGCGCGATGACGATTCAACTCAATCTCATCGCGCTTTAGCCATGCTGCGCGTCGACATCACCAAGCAGCTCGGCGAGTTCTCGCTTGCGGCCTCGTTCACCAGCGAGGGCCGCGTCACCGGCCTGTTCGGCGCGTCCGGCTCCGGCAAGACCTCGCTGATCAACACCATCGCGGGGCTGTTGCGTCCTGACCGCGGCAGCATCGTGATCGACGGCGAGATCCTCGACGATACCGCAACCGGCATCCACGTTCCGACCTGGCGCCGCCGCATCGGTTACGTGTTCCAGGACGCGCGGCTGTTTCCGCATCTCGACGTCGGGCAAAACCTCGACTACGGCCGCCGCATGAACGGCCTCACCGAGGATCCCGCGCAACACCGGCGCGTCGTCGACCTGCTCGACATCGGCGCCCTGCTCGACCGCCGTCCCGGAAAGCTCTCCGGCGGCGAGCGCCAGCGCGTCGCGCTCGGCCGGGCGCTGCTGTCCAAGCCGCGGCTGCTGCTGCTCGACGAGCCGCTGGGCGCGCTCGACGAAAGCCGCAAGCTCGAGATCCTGCCCTATCTGGTCCGGCTGCGCGACGAAGCCGGCGTCCCGATGGTCTATGTCAGCCACGACGCGGCCGAGCTGCGCCAGCTCGCCACCCAGATCGTGATGCTGCGCCGCGGCCAGGTGACCGCGTTCGGCGGTGTCAAGGTGCTGACGGCGGGCGCGTAGCTGGCCGTTTTTCCGAAAGTCGGCATAAGATAGCCAATCTTGTCTGCTAGGCCCGCGTCGGGACGTCCGATCGGGCATGGGGAAGGGTGAATTGTGCGACTGACTGGCTGGGTGTTGCTGCTGATCGGCGGGCTGCTGTGCGCCACGATTTCGTGGGCCGCGCTCGGCTTCCTGCTGATGGGCGTCGGCCTGATCGCGCTGCAGGTCGCCGAGCGGGGCCGGCGTCCGGCCGATGCTGCCGTGCCGGCCGCCGCCTCGGGATTTACCCCGCCTCACCTCAGCGACGGGCTGCAGCCGCCAACCCTCGACCCGGTCGCAGGCCAGAACAGCGGCCCTCAGCGGCCGCCCCGCCGGGTGGCCTGGCCCGACAAGAACAACGACGCGCCCTACGACCGCGAGGCGTGGCGCCGGCTGGTCGAGAGTGATCCTGATCTCGCCCAGATCGCCAATGTGCTCGCCGATTACGGCCCGCAATATGTCGACGAACTGGCGGGCAGCTACCTCGCCGCTCCCGACAAGGGCCGCCTGGCGGCGATCGTCGACGGCATCATCGCGCGCGCCCGGGACGGTCAGCCGGTCCCGCCGCCGCCCGCACCAGTCGAAGCATCGCGGCCACCGCCGTTGCCGCCTCGGCCGGAGCCGAAGCCGGTGATCATCCCTGCCGCCAAGCCGGCGACTTCGCCAAGCAATCGCGCAGACGCTCTCGAAGCGTCGCTGCTCGCCACGGTCGAGGAGGCTTCCGCCAGGATCGCCGCCGAACGCGCGGGTCTGTTCAAGCCTGCCAAGGAACTTAATAAGGAGCCCGGCGAGGCAACCGACAGCCGGCCGCAGGCGGCGGGCCAGCGGGAGCCGCTGTTCGGTCGCGCAGCCCGGGAGGCGAAGCCCGCCGGGGGGCCGCCGCCGGTGCCGGTCACACCGCCGCCAATGCCGGCGGCACCGCCACCGATGCCGGCCGACCTCGAAGCATCGCTGATCGCCGCCGTCAACGAGGCCGCGGTCCGGCGGGCGGACGCCAAGGACACCCCCAAGCCGGCGCTGGAGCCCGCGCCGTCGCCGGCAAAACACGAACCCGAGGTTCGTGGCGTCGCGCCTGCCCCTCCACCGGCACCACCTGCGAAGACACCACCTGCGAAGACGCCTGCCGATCATCTCGACGAGACGCTGCTCGCGGCGCTGGCCGAGATTTCCGGTCAGAAAATCAAGGGCGAGCCCAAGCCGGACGCAGCGTCCAAGGGCCCATCCGGTCCACCGGCCGACGACGGGCTGTCCGACATGATCAAGAAGTTCGCCCCGGATTCGAACTTCCTGCGCAAGACGTAACGGCGCCGGTCTTGTTCTGACGCGTTTTCTTCGCGCGAACCGGTATCCACTTCGCTCGAAAACGCTCTAGACCCCCGCCACCGACGCCCAGATATCGGCGAGCTTGCGCTTGACGATCTGCATCCGCGTTTGCGGCGCGACCTTTTCCTCTTCCTCCGGCAGGCGCAGGCCGACGACGTTGACGCGGCCGCCGCTGATGCTGCGCGCCACCAGCACGATCTCGTCGAGCGCCAGTTCGGCCCCTTCCTTCGGCGCGCGGTCGAGATTGACGTCGAAATAGTCGGCGAGCGTCAGCTTGGCCTGGTGCTCGTCGACCTTGACGCCGTAGATCTCGGCGAGCTCGCCGAGCGTATGCTCCGCCGACACCATGAAGTCGCCGAGCAGATGCGGATCGGGCGCGCTCGACGGCGCCATGTCGACGAAGAAGCGGTCGAGCGCCTCGGCGCGCTCCGGCGGCGCCAGCAGATAGATGTAGTCGCCGGGCGCGACCGGATCGGCTTCGGTCGGCGTCAGGATCCGCTCCTCGCGGATCACCAGCGTCGGCTTCGACCAGGACGGGATCAGCCCGCGGCGGAAGTACAGGCTCTTCGGCCGCACCGGATAGCCGACCAGCTGCTGCTCGAGCTGGCCGGGCAAGTCGAGCTCGACGCGGCGCGGGCCGCGTTCGGCGCGCGGCAGCGCGACATGCAGCCGCCGCGCCGCCGGCGCCAGCGTCCAGCCCTGTAGCAGCAGCGAGATGATGACGACGACGAAGGCGACGTCGAAATAGAGATAGGCTTTCGACAGCCCGACCAGCATCGGGATCGAGGCGAGGAAGATCGCGACCGCGCCGCGCAGCCCGGTCCAGGCGATGAAGACCTTCTCCCGCCAGTTGAACTTGAACGGCGCGAGGCAGATCAGGACCGCCAGCGGCCGCGCCACCAGCATCAGCGCGAACGCCACCAGCACGGCGCCGCCGGCGCTGGAGAGCAGGCGATGCGGCGAGACCAAGAGGCCGAGCAGCACGAACATCACGATCTGCGCCAGCCAGGTCGCGGCGTCGAGGAACGTCACCACCGAATTATGCGCGCGGGTCGGCCGGTTGCCGATGATGATACCGGCGAGATAGACCGCGAGGAATCCCGACGCATGCACGATCTGCGAGCCGCCGAAGATCACCAGTGCCGCTGTGGTGACGAACGGCGCATGCAGGCCCTGCGGCAGCGCCACATAGTTCAGCGCGATCACCACCAGCCGGCCGCCGATCACCCCGATGATGGCGCCGAACACAGCCTCCTGGATGAACTCGAGCGCGATGTGCGAGGCCGAGCTCTGGCCGATCGAGATGAACTCGACCAGCATCAAGGTGAGGAAGATCGCGAACGGATCGTTGGTGCCGGATTCCGCTTCCAGCGTCGCGCCGACGCGAGGGCGCAGGCGGAGGCCCTGGGTGTGCACCAGCAGGAAAACCGCCGCGGCGTCGGTCGAGGCCACGACGGCGCCGACCAGCAATGACTCGGTCCAGTTGAGGTCGAGCACAAAGCGGGCGACCGGCGCAGTGATCAGCGCGGTCAACAGCACGCCGGCGGTCGCCAGCATCATCGAGGGCGCCAGCACGGTGCGGATGCTGGCAAACCGCGTCTTCAATCCGCCGTCGAACAGGATCAGCGCCAGCGCCACCGAGCCGACCAGATAGGTGGTGCGGACGTCGTCGAACTGCAGCCGGCCGGGGCCGGAATCGCCCGCCAGCATGCCGACCAGCAAGAACACCAGCAGCAAGGGGGCGCCGAACCGCAAGGCCAGCAGGCTCGACAGGATGCCGGCCATCACCAGCACCGCGCCGAGCAGGATCGCTATACTGACGGAGTCGAGGGATGCCATGCGCCTTCGGAGGTCTCAAATACTTGCAATTGCATCCTTATCGTCGCCACACTGGGACGCCAACCGATTTCTGACATGAGCGGCAATGTGCCCGGTCCCGATCCCTAGGTCGCCTCCACACTGTGTTGTATCGATGGTCGCGTGCGCGCCTTTGTGGGATTCTCGCCGGGCATTCGAATCACATTTGGCTGACCCGCACTGCAAGTTGAGAATTTGCCGATGGACATGAGCCTGAAGGACGTCCTGGAATCGATCCAAATGGCGGCGCGCTCGGTCGGCGCCGAGGTCGCCTCGCCCTGGTTCTATCTGCAGTTCGGCATCATCCTCGCCGCCGCGGGCCTCGCCTACGCCGCCGATACCGCCATACATGCGCGGGTCGACATGGCGTCGCTGGCGATGCGCTGGCCGCTGCCGCTCCGGCACTTCGCCCGCGTGATGGTGAAGAGCGCCTCCACCGCGGTGTTCGCGGTCCTGATGATCATCTCGCGCATCGTGATGTGGCACGCGACCTGGCCGAGCCGCAGCTATCTGATCGCGGTCTCCGCCAAGCTGGCGCTGGCCTGGCTGGTGATCCGCCTCGTCACCTCGGTGATCGACAACGCCTTCATCGTCAAACTGGTCTCGATCGCGGCCTGGGTGGTCGCCGCCCTCAGCATCATCGGCCAACTCGACTGGGCCGCCGAGACGCTGGATTCGTTCGCCGTCGTGGTGGGCGGTCTGCGGCTGACGCCGCTGCTGCTGATCAAGGCCGGCGCGCTGCTGATCGTGGCGCTGTGGCTGAGCAATATCGCCAGCAATTTCATCGACGGCCAGATCACCCGATCGACCGACCTGACCCCGTCGATCCAGGTGTTGTTGGTCAAGATCATTCGCATCGGCCTGATGGTGGTCGCGGTCGCCATTGCCTTGAGCGCGGTCGGGATCAATCTGTCGGCGCTGGCGGTGCTGTCCGGCGCCGTCGGCGTCGGAATCGGTTTCGGCCTGCAGAAGATCGTCGCCAACTTCATCTCGGGCATCATCCTGCTGGTCGACAAGTCGGTGAAGCCGGGCGACCTCGTCACCATCGGCGACAGCCAGGGCCGCATCAGCGCGATGAAAACCCGCTACATATCGGTCGCCGCCGGCGACGGCCGCGAGTTCCTGATCCCGAACGAGGACCTGGTGACGCAGAAGGTCACCAACTGGACCTATACCGACAAGAATACGCTGGTGAAGATCGCTTTCGCCGTCAACTACGACGCCGATCCAAGGCTGGTCTGCAAGCTCGCGATCGATACCGCCGCGGCCCACGCCCGCGCGCTCAAAGGCAAGCCGCCGAACTGCATCCTCACCGAATTCGCCGAACTCGGCATGAAGTTCTCGCTGACGTTCTGGATCGCCGACCCCGACGGCATGGACAATGTGAAGAGCGACGTCATGCTGGCGCTGTGGGACGGCTTCAAGCAGCAGGGCATCCGGGTGCCCTACCCGGTGCGGGAACTCCGTATCCGCGGCGGCGCGCTGCCGGTCGAGAGCGTGGTCGAGGTCTCCAACTAGCGCTTGAGCGCGATCTTTTTGCAGGACCGGTGGCCGCTGTTCCGAATTGTGCCCGGAAATCAAGCCGTTTGGACATGTCCCCATGCTCAAGCTTGGCTTGCGCCGGGCGCGCCGATCATTAAATTAGGGCCTGAAATCAGCCCCTTGCCCGCAGAAACAGCCCGCCCATGAGCTATATCGACGCCACCGACACCTCCCTTCGCAAGACCGGCCAGATCAAGCTGCACGGACCGAGCGGCTTTGCCGGCATGCGCAAGGCGGGCGCGCTGGTGTCGAAATGCCTCGACGCGCTCACCGACATCGTCAAACCGGGCATCCCGACGTCAGTCATCGACGAGTTCGTCCGCAAGTTCGCCTTCGACCACGGCGCCTATCCGGCGACGCTGATGTATCGCGGCTATCGCTACTCGACCTGCACCTCGATCAATCACGTGGTCTGCCACGGCATGCCGGGCGACCGGCCGTTGAAGGAAGGCGACATCGTCAATGTCGACGTTACCTTCATCGTCGACGGTTGGTATGGCGACTCCAGCCGCATGTATGCGATCGGCGCCATCGCGCGGAAGGCCGAGCGGCTGATCGAGGTGACCTATGAGGCGATGATGCGCGGCATTGCCGCGGTGAAGCCCGGCGCCACCACCGGCGATATCGGCCACGCCATCCAGAGCTATGTCGAACCGCAGGGCATGAGCGTGGTGCGCGACTTCTGCGGCCACGGCCTCGGCCGCCTGTTCCACGACGAGCCGAACATCATCCACATCGGCCGCCCCGGCGAAGGCGCGCCGCTGAAGCCCGGCATGTTCTTCACCATCGAGCCGATGATCAATCTCGGCAAGCCGCATGTGAAGATCCTGTCCGACGGCTGGACCGCAGTGACCCGCGACCGCTCGCTGTCGGCGCAGTTCGAGCACTCGGTCGGCGTCACCGCCGACGGCGTCGAGATCTTCACGCTGTCCGAGCGCCATGGCGAGAAGCCGTGGGTTCAGGTGTAGTCCTTGTTACCTCTCCCGCAAGCGGGAGAAGGGAGCGCAGTCCCGACGCGGACGTTACACCAGCCAACCTCATCGAGCTTTGCCGCGATCAATAATCGCTCCGCGTGCGCTCGATGATCTCCTCGGGCGTATGGTTCTCTCCGATCGACATCGCGCAGATCCGCGACAGATGCAGATAGGACAGTCCGGTCTCCTCCGCCCAGGCGTTGAACTGCGCCTGCACCTTGGCGAGATCGCGCTTCGACTTGACCTCCTCGGCGATATCGAGGCCGGCATCGCGCAGGCAGGCGACGACGTCGCGCGAGGTGACGAAGCCGTCCCAACCGAGGAAGCGCAGCAGCATCTGCCCGGTGTTGCCGCCGAGCCGGCTGCCGCGCTTGGCCAACAGCTCCAGCAGTCCGACCTCATCCGATGACGGCCAGGCGCCAAGGAATTTGCCGAAGCTGCCATGCTCGCGCGCGATCTCCTGCACGAAGCGGCCGTTGTCGCGCACCGACATGATCTTGGCGCCGTTGCGCACGATCCTGGCGTCGCTGACGAGCTTCTCCCAGAATTCGTCGGGCTTGAAGGCGAGCTTGGCGGGCTGAAAGCCGAGAAACGCCTCCTCGAAGCCCGGCCATTTGGCGTCGATCACGCTCCAGGCAAAGCCCGCGCAGAACACCCGCCTGGTCATCTCGGCCAGCACGCGGTCGTCACCGAGCTTTGCCAGCGCCTTGGCGCCCGCCGGCGGCCGCAGCAGCTTCTCCAGCGCCTTCGGCCCGCCCTTGCGCTTCTCGGCGCGCGAGCGGATCACCTTGAATGATGTCACGCCGCCCTCCCCCTCTTTGCTATCGAACCGTTGTCGCCGACGGTAATTCGCCGGTCGCGTCGTGGCAAACCGGAGCGGCATCGCCCCTTCAGCATCGCCCCTTGCAAAATGCGGCCGGCACGGCATGGTTGTGGGCGATGCCCGCCAAACCCGATACCAGCGACGACGAAGCCGGCGAGACGCCGCATTATCACGGCCATCGCGAACGGCTGCGCGAGCGCTTCTATGCGGCCGGGCCCGACGCGCTGACCGACTACGAGCTCTTGGAAATGGCGCTGTTCGCCGCCATCCCGCGCCGCGACACCAAGCCGTTGGCCAAGGCCCTGATCAAGAAGTTCGGCTCCTTCGCCGAGGTGGTGCACGCGCCGGTGGCGCGGCTGCGCGAGGTCGAGGGCGTCAAGGATGCCTCGATCAACCAGATCAAGCTGCTCGCCGCCGCCGCCGGCCGGATCGCCAAGGGCGAGATCAGGCGCAACATCGCGCTGTCGTCCTGGAACGATGTCATCGACTATTGCCGCACCGGCATGGCGTTCGCCGACAAGGAGCAGTTTCGCCTGCTGTTCCTCGACAAGCGCAACCGGCTGATCGCCGACGAGGTGCAGCAGACCGGCACCGTCGATCACACCCCGGTCTATCCGCGCGAGGTGATCAAGCGCGCGCTTGAATTGTCCGCCACCGCGCTGATCCTGGTGCACAACCACCCCACTACCCACCCTATGATCACGTTGGATCACGTTCAATACCGATGAATCATCAACGATATATCCGATTTTTTCTTCATTGCACACAGGGGGCGGCTATGGCAAATTGGGAGCGGTAAGAGGGGTTGAAAGCGGCTTTCCGATCCCAGCAAACGATCCCCGTTTCTCCTCGACCGATCCCAGTTGCGGCACAGGAGGAAACGCCATGCCAAGCCTGACCGACACCGCGATCCGACATGCGTTGAAGCGGGTGGAGCTAAGTCAGAAACAGGAAAATCTCGCCGACGGTGAAGGGCGCGGCACCGGCCGCCTCGTGCTTGTCCTCAAGCCCATGCCGAAGCGCGTCACCGCCGACTGGATGGCGCAGCAATGGCGCGATGGGAAGCGGACCAAGAAGAAGCTCGGGGCTTATCCCTCCATATCGCTCGCCCAGGCACGCGAAATATTCAAACGCGACTTCGCCGACGTCATCCAGAAGGGTCGCAGCATCAAGATCGCTACCGACACGCGCCCCGGCACCGTCGCTGATCTGTTCGAAGGCTATGTCGCCGCGCTCAAGGATGCGAGCAAGCCGTCCTGGAAGGAAACGGAAAAAGGCCTTAACAAGATCGCCGACACGCTCGGACGCAACCGCCTCGCTCGCGAGATCGAGGCCGAGGAAATCATCGAGCTGATCCGCCCGATCTACGAGCGCGGTGCCAAATCAATGGCCGACCATGTGCGCTCCTATCTCCATGCCGCCTTTAGCTGGGGCATGAAGTCTGACAACGACTATCGGCAGCAGTCTTCCAGACGCTTTCGACTCCCTTTCAATCCGGCAACCGGCATTCCTACCGAGCCTAAGATCCAGGGCACGCGCTGGCTTGACGAAGACGAGTTTGTGCAACTCTATCGCTGGCTGGAGAGCCCCGACACGCCGGTCCACCCCTCCTATCCCCGCGCGGTGCAACTCATCATGCTGACAGGGCAGCGCGTCGAGGAGATCGCGCGGTTTCATGTCAATCAATGGGACGCCAGTGAGCGAATCATCGACTGGTCGAAGACCAAGAACCTCCAGCCGCACGCTGTCCCAGTGCCATTGCTTGCCGCCGAGCTGATCGAAAAGATCAAGCCGAACGAGTATGGCTGGTTCTTCCCCTCCGCCAAGGACCCCTCGAAGCCTGTCAGCCACGGCACTCTTTATAGCTTTGTTTGGCGGCAGCGAGATCGCGGCGTGATTCCATATGCGACAAACCGCGATCTCCGGCGCACGTTCAAGACGCTCGCCGGCAAGGCAGGCGTGTCGAAGGAAATCCGCGATCGCCTCCAGAACCACGCGCTACAGGATGTCAGCTCCAAGCACTACGACCGCTGGCACTATATGATCGAGAAACGCGCTGGCATGGCGAAATGGGACAAATTCGTGCGCGCCATGCTGGCGAAGAAGCGACTGAAAGAGGCCGCATGAGCTCGCGGCCGCGAAAGCCCCCTCGCCGCAGCGATGCGCTCGGTTCCGCTGGCGAAGTGGACGCGCAAAGCTACACGGCGTTCGTCGGGGATCTGAAGCAGAAGATCGCGGCGGCACGCCACCGAGCCAGCTTGTCGATCAACCGCGAGCTAGTGACGCTCTACTGGACGATCGGGCGCGACATCCTGGAACGGCAGGAGCGCGAAGGTTGGGGTGCCCGGGTGGTCGACCGTCTGGCTGGCGATCTTCGCCTGGCTTTCCCGGAAATGACCGGTTTATCGCCCCGGAATCTGAAATACATGCGCTCGTTCGCCGAGGCCTGGCCCAACGGCGAATTTGTGCAACAGGTTGTTGCACTATTGCCATGGGGGCATAACGTCCGTTTGCTCGACGCCGTCAAAACGCAGGAAGAGCGCACCTGGTACGCGCGGCAGGCAATTGAACACGGCTGGAGTCGTAACGTTCTTGTCCATCAGATCGAAAGCAAGCTTTTTGCCCGGCAAGGAAGCGCCCTCACCAATTTCTCGCGAACCCTGCCCGCAGAGCAGTCCGAGCTTGCCCAACAAATCCTCAAAGACCCCTACACGTTCGACTTCCTCTCGCTTGGCCCAGACATGCTGGAGCGCGACCTCGAGCGTGGTTTGGTCGAGCATCTGCGTTCACTCATCCTCGAGCTCGGCAAGGGCTTCGCATTCGTCGGCAGCCAATATCACCTCGAAGTCGGCGGGCAGGATTACTACTTGGACCTTCTTTTCTATCATCTGCGTCTTCGCTGCTTCGTGGTGATCGAGCTGAAGATCGAAGACTTCAAACCCGAATTTGCGGGAAAGATGAACTTTTACCTCTCGGCCGTGGACGAGCAATTGCGCCATCCCGACGACAAACCGACCATCGGCATCATCTTGTGCAAAGGGCGCAACGAGGTGATCGTGGAATACGCGTTGCGAGACTCCAGCAAACCGATGGGGGTCGCCCAGTATCAGCTCTCGGCTGCGTTGCCGCCACAACTCGAGGATGCCCTCCCGACGGCCGCGGAGTTCGCGCGAGAATTTCCACTGATGTCCGTGGTCAAGCTACGCATCGAAATCGAGCGCGCGGTACGCGATCTCGCGGACAAGCGAGGCGTCGCTTTCGACCGGCCGACCGGCATCATGAAAATGCTCCGTGATCTGCATCGAAATGGATCGGTGCCAAGTAGCACAGAGCAGATGCTCGACGCCCTCCACACCATGAACGAAGCTACGCATGGCATGGATGTGGACCCGGAGACCGCTGAACGCGCCGTCGAAATCGGCACGATCTTCCTTGGGGAACTCCAGAAACTGAATACAGACGAGTAAGGTGCTTTTCGCGGCAAATCCGACACCGACAAAACCCCAGAAAGCACAGGACAATCTCGTGGAAGACAGCTGGCCGACGTGGCTCAAAATTATGGAGAACGGCGCCGTCGGAGAAGCGCGTACGCGTTCTTTTCTCATCGACCGGTTCTGGGTTCTCGAGCGGAGCGTAGATACCGACGGGGCCGATTTTCTCATACAGCGACGCACCACCACGCAGCGATTTACCGATAGAGTCCCGCCGCGCGTCGGAGTGATACAGGCAAAATATTTTCAGGATCGCCGCACAACGCACTACATTCCCAAAAGCTACGTGGTTGACGACAAAGGAATGCCGCTCGAAGGCTTCTTCGCGCTTCTTCACGTCGGCCGGGAGGACGACGGCGAGATGTACCTGCTGTCGGCCCGGCAAATCGTCAACACGCTATCCATCAGCAGCACCCATTCACCGGAAAGCTACGTCGTCGGCACGACTGCGCTCCAAGGCACTTTTAGATTTAATGCCCGTAAGCTCGCACTCGATCAGATCGAGCATAGCTTGAAGAGCCAGACCTACTACCAGTCGGCCGCCTTCCTGGACAAGCTCAACATTCCCTATCGGCGCTTCAGCGAAGACGACATCGACTTTCCTTGGACACTTCCGCTTCCGAACCCCGTCGGTGAAATCCCGAAGATGTTTGTTGAGCAAAAAGAGGAGCTCAGAAAGATCGTTTTCGACATGGAGGAGGTGTTGGGAGCCATCGACGCGGTCCTTACAGAAAAAGACCCGCGTCGAGCGCTCGAGCTGATGGACGCGCTGCGTTACCATGTCGATGGTTACGGCAAGATCACCTTCGGCGGCCGGGGAGACTTCAACTGGGGCGATTTTCCAGACGCCCTCGACACCCACGACCGCTGGCGCCAAGGCCTCCAGACAGACGGACTGCTAGAGCCTTACATCGCAATGGGCGATAAACTGCAAGTGGCTCTTGTATCCCATACAGCCGCTCATCCGCTAACCGATAAGGGCAGCTTCCTCCAGGCGATCATTGAATATGATCGGGATACGCTCAACGTCATTGAGCTGTCGGTCAAATCGGGCACGGCCGCCGAGAGGGAACCGGAAATCAAGACCCCCGGGCATGTCCGCATGGCAAGCTCGCTCGGCGAGTGGGTCCCACGCAAAATCAAACCGATGGACTACACGATCGAGAACGTCTGGTGGAATGTCATGCGCTACGTCATCGAAGAGCGCTATCCCGACCCACACTTCGACTAGCTTGCGGCAACTCCCTGCACGCGCAACGCCAGGGCCTTCGGCCCTGTTGTTGCTTGATCGCGAGATTGTCGCGTAGCCTCCGTGAGTCGCTTAACGGCGATCTAACCGGCGATAGTATCGCTTCTGTCCGTTACTCGGATCAACGTAGGTAAAGCAGTCCGCGAGACTATCAATGCTCTGCAACACCCCCAGCAAGGCGTAGGCGTTGAAAGGCGTCCCCGCGCCGGTCTCGTAGTGGCTGACGAAATTCCCAACGATCGATGGCACATGATGGTTTTGGAGATCGGCGATCTGCTGAGGCGTCAGCACACACCGATTGGCCGCATGATAAAGCTTCACGGCCTCGCCGATTGCGTCGATGTAGGTCGAAAGCGTCCGCTTGTCACCACGGGTGGCATAGTCCGGTGGAACAGGGATCTCCAACTTGGCGATAATCTGTCCCAGCTTGTATTCGAGATATTGCCGCAGGATCGGCGCACCAATATCGATCTGGCCAGCATTCAGGTGCTGCAACGCCTGCGCCTTGAGACGATCCGCCTCCTGGGCCGATACCATGAGCCGCCCCTTTGGAGGCATGCCTTGGAGCTTCTGGTGATGCCAATCCGCAGTGCCATTGAGCTTGTCGAAGTACTTCTCCAGGCTGGTGTCATGGCTCAGGAAAATGAACTGCAGCCCGTCCGGCACAGCGCCATAGCGTAGCAACGTCCGCACGGCGTCCATCAACGCGAACTGGTGACCAGCGTCAAAGCTCGATGTCACGTCGTCGAGCACCATGAAGCGCGGAACACCGCTGTGCTTGGTCGCGGCCGCGAAGAAAATCGCAGCCGCCACAGCGTTCCGATAGCTTTCCGAGAGTAGAGCCCGGGCACTGAGGTCCTGTAGGCCGAAGAAGTCCGCGAGCTTTAGATCAACGTTTTCGCTGTTCTGCGCGCGGCTCAGGGTCGGCTTCACATCGGGACCGCCTCGCACGAACCGGCCGAACAGATCCTGACAAGCGGTCTGAATCTCGCCAATCCGCTCGTTGGCCAGTTCGGCTTCGGCATCAGCAAAGCTTTGGCCGGCGCGCGTGATGAATGTCTTCCAGCGATTCAGAACCTTGAGCTTGTCCTGTTTCACCTTGAGCACCGGCTCGCCGCTCTCGTATTCCAGCACGGCATCGCGGAACTGCTTTGCGAAGCTGAGGATGCGGGTTACCTGCACCAATGAGGGAGGCAAGCGCGCCTGCAACGCGTCGGCCTCACCTCGCACCCGAGCAAGAGTTTCGCCACGCTGCGTTTCAAGAACCCCGAGGCGCGCCTTGATGATCTCCAGGTCGGAGGTCGCCAAATCCCCCTTCTTGGCGGCCAAATCGAACGCTACGTGCAAGCGATCACCCGTCGCGATCGCCATGGCCGGCGCCTCTTCAAGCTTGCGTAGCTTCGCGATCCCAGGCGCTGTGGCGACATCGTTGATGAGTTCGGCCCCGAGCTGAGCGGCTACATCGTATTTAGCGATCTTGCCTTCCAGCCGCGGCTTTAGAGCATCACTACCTTTCGCCTCGCAAACTGGGCATTGATTCGGGTCGTGCCAATCGGAGCCGGACACCACAGCCAGCGCATCGCGCAAAAGGGCGTGCAATGCTTCCGCGCCGACGCTGCGCACGGCCTCGTCTCTTCTTCCGGCCAACTCGAGCAGCCGATCAACGTCGGCCAATTCCTCTACCGTGACCTCAAGCCCCGCCAGCGACGTGGCGGAGGTCGTTAGCGTGTCCAGCGTCTTTCGCGCTTCGCCGCCTTCCTGTTTCTCGATCGCCAACTCTGCCGCTTCGAAATCGAGATCCATTACCGAGGCCTCGCCGATCAATGGCTTGAGCAAGGCGATGGCGGATAAGGCGGCGGTTACCGCCGCCTTCAGATCGGAGAGTTTATCGACGGCGGCGCTTCCCGCTCCGGCGACCTCGTCATGCGCCGCAATGACACGCCGCTCGATCGCACTCAACGCGCGCGCGCCTGTGGTCACCTCGGCATCAAGCGCGGAGAGGCCCAGATCACTGTTGACGTTCTGCGTTCGCTTGGCGCCGTCCAGAGCCTGACGTAGCCGGGAGTATCGGCTCAGTCCCACGAGCGATGCGAAAGAACGTCCCCGCTCCAAGGCGGAGATATCGATGAGCTTTGCGAACCGATTATAGTCGACGAGGACGAAATCCTCCTGCAGGCTCGCGAGGAACTGCTGCGGGTCGGCATGACCGCTCGGCGAAGTCACTAGGCGCGCACCGTTGGCAGCCCGCACCACCTTGATCGCCACATCTGGCGAGGCGTCATCGCTGGCGAATATCAGATCAACCGTCGCTTGCTGCCCGGGATGGAAGCGATTCACGATATAGCTGTCGCCCTGCTCGGCTTCCTGGAGCGCCTTCAGGCGCGGGACAATGCCGTGGATCGCGAAGCAAACGGCTTCGAATATGGAGCTTTTACCGACGCCGTTCGGCGCATGCACCGAGTTGACGGCGTCAGATTTGAACTTGAGGACGAGCGGGTCACCGTCATTATTGATCCCACGAAAACCCTCGATGGACAGGCTGCCCAGGAAATACCGCGTCATGCCTTGTCCTCGCCCAGAGGGATGGACATGCCATCAAGCGCATCCAGTACCGCCTTATGAAACTCGCCGATTGTTGCCCGGCTTGGCGCGGTGTCACCTCCCGAATCCAGCAGATGCAAATTGTCGAAGAGGATCTTCGCGCATTCGGGATCGATCTGTACAGCCTCGGCCCTAAACAAAGCGAGATTGTCCTCGAAAGTATTTTCCAGCTTAAACTTCATACGCTCCCCCGACTTCCGCCCAATGCACTTCTATTTGATTTCAGTGCGCGCGTGCAATTCTGCGACGATCAAGCGATTGCGTCTCATCATCAGGCTGTCTCTGTTTCGTTGTCGCTCTTGCGAAGCTTCCGCCATGCCGGAAGGATGAACGGCTGCCCATGATCGATCGGCACGCGCATGGTGGTCTCGCCATATTCACCCGGCGGCCCTAGTGCTACGACCTGACGGCTTTGATAGGAGAACGGCTCGTCCGGCGGTGCGACCGTGTAGCGCTCCGGCAATCGCCTCAGAACCGAGGTTCGATAAATCCAGATGTCGTTGCCCTTGAGAAGGACGATGAGCTGTCGCAGGCGCCGGCGAACCGCGATCTCCGTCGCGGGGGGAATGTCGACGAGAATATCTCGCTGCGACCAGGACAAGCCAACGAGGATATCGAAAAGCTCCTGCGCATAGGCTCCAGTTTCCTCATCGAGCGTTGTCTCGATAATGCAGGCCACGTCGTGCGAGCGGGCCGCCTCCGTATAGAGCGCGCCCTCGTCCGCTGTCGCACTGGCGATGTCATAGTCGTTGCGGGGGATGAGCCGGTCCTCATCTTCCATCAGCGCGGAAAGGACTTCCGGCGCACTTACGGTCGGCGTCATTTCCGAAAGCTCGGAGCCAAGGATAATGCGTTCACGATGAACTTGCAGCGCTTTTGCCAACCGTTCAGCCGTTGTCACTGCAATTGGCGCATTCTCATTCTCGATCATACGAAGCATGCGAATGCTGACACCGATTTCACTCGCCATTTCCTTTTGGGTCGACAGCCTTTCAAGCTGCTCCCTCAGGGCTTTCACCGCCTTCCCGTTCGGCACGACCTTCCTCATCTCAACCTCATCCCGTGTATTCGATGACTCAAAATTTACATGAGGGAGCCTGGCAGCGTGAGGCAGCCGACCGGAATCGGAGCGGCACACTGGCGGCAAACCAGCAAACTGGGCAATTCAACGTGCAGTACCCTTGACTAGGCATTTATGACCGGCCATTTATGACCGGTCAAGGAGACCTTTATCATGCTTCGTTACAATCCGGAGAAATTCGCCTCGCTCTCGGAGTCCGACATCGGTCAGCGGATTTGGTCGTTTCTTACGAAGCCCGCCACTATCGCTCGCTTGGAGACGGCCTCGGAGCTCGGAAAGCCTGCCGTCGAGGGCATCGAGGAGCAGCTTCTGGAGGAGTTTCGCGAAGATGTTCTGGTTGACCGCGTCAAGCAGATGGTCGGCCACATGGTCAGGCAGATATTGGAACAGCGCGATTGGGTTCTCGACCAAAGCGACGTGAAGGTTCAGTCGGTGCCCTTCAGCAAGGCGGCACGTTACAGGCGGCCCGATTGGATCACCTTCCATGCCTTCCGCAATACCAAAGACCCGCGCGACGTCGTCATCACCGACCGTCGGCAGAACGCGCCTCTGCCGAAAGACGCTCGCTGGACCTTCTACGCAACCTTTGCCAGCCCCTTGAAGGCGGCGGTTGCGTTCGGCGTCAATGACACCCCCAAACTTCGCCGACAAGTGCAGACCCACGGTTTTCACCGTGTCCACATCCCGCGAATGCTGCGACGCGCCTAATCCAGGAGAAATTGAAGGCATGATGCAGTTCAACGACAGGTGCGACAGAGCGGATACCCATCGCCGAACGCGAGCGGCCATCGCACGCTTTTATTGAGCCATAACGAGACCGCCAGATATGGAAACGTTCAACCTTGATCCCCGTCAACTTGCCCGGATCGAAGCCGTTCATCGCGGGTTCCTCTATCAGCACCTCTATGCCGCCGCGTGTCTGTTTGATGCTGCCCGGGCCGGTGTGACCCATGTCATCGTCGAGAATGATGAAGACGTCGAACTCGTCCAGCCTGACAGACGAATCTACCTACAAGTCAAAACTCGGGCATCTAACCTTATTCTAAGCGACATTGATGGCGCACTCTCAAGGTTCGCGGCTATTAGACAGGAGCACGAGGAAGGTCGACGGAGCGGTTCATGCCAGTTCGTCATAGTATCGAATAGTGCGCCTGGGCCGGAATTTGCCAAGCTTATCACAGGTAAAGAATGGCCGTCCGACACCAGGCTCCATTGGCCGCAATCACCGGCGGTAGACGAAGCCCTTCCCTTGCCGTGGAGGACCATCGCGGATGGTTTCGAGGCGTGCCGAGCGGCTGCCGAAACGCTTCCTTTTTCCGTATTGGCTCCAGAAACCCTCGTCTGGAAAATCGCTGGCCGGATGATGGCAGCAGCGGGTGGGATTGAGCCAAGCTCCAATCACACGTTCACGGTTGAGGAATTACCGGCACTCTTCGAGCAGCTTGTTGTCCAACTCCAAGATTTTCCTGCTCCGCCGCTTCGATATCGTCCGCAGGAACATGAACCAAATCTGGCAAATGGCCAACGCGTGCGGCTCGTCGTCGGCCTCTCCGGTGCAGGAAAGACGTCCTGGGTTTCTCAGACAGCTCTGCATACTTCTGACCGTCTGGCATATTACGATATTGCCGAGATATCCGGCCCTGCGCTGGCCAATGCCGTCGCACGCGAACTTGCAGCTCGCATCTTCGGATCGCGTGGCGGCAAGCTAGGCGAGATCTTGTTACCGGGCGCAAGCGGCACCGAAATCCTGTTTGCGATCGGTCGCCACCTAGCCGAGGACAAACTCACCGCGACTGTGGTGTTGGATAACGCGCATCGCATTGCAGCCGCGGATTTGGTTTCGCTGGTCGGGGCCTCCGATCAGCTGCAGTTTGTGCTTCTCGCCCAGCCCAGCGCAACGATCGCCCGAATCGAGGCAACGCTTGGCGTGAAGGCGGAGTTGCTTCTCGGCTGGTCCAATGAGACGGCCGCGGCCGAGGGAGCGTCGCTCGGATGCCGTGGGGATTTCTCAGACTATGAGCGCTTGTTGAAAATCACTGGTGGGCTGCCGCTCTACGTCCAGAATGCGCTGAAAATTGCGGCTGAAAGCTACGAGGGGGTGGTCACCCGAGTCTGCGCGGCGCTTGAGGACCGCACCCATATTGTCGAGACTGCGCAAGAACTTATTCTGTCAGATGTCTTCGACAGATTTAACGACCCTGAGCGCCGCGCTGTCGCGGCGCTCAGTCTCAGCGACGTCCCACTGACTCAATCCGAAGCCAGTGTCGTATTGAAGCGCGCCTTCGACCTCGAGCCGGAGATCGCGGCCACGGCATTCAGGCGATTGCGAACAAGCGGTACAATCCAGATTTTCGGTGTCGATCGTTTCAAGATTCACGATGCGATGAGACCGCTCGGCCGCACCTACCTGAGTGACGCCGGGGGTGAGCATCTGCAAAATGCACGCGAGGCCATTCGCGACCTCCTTATAAAGGCACTACCCAACGATCACGACCGTCAAAGAGTTTTTCTTCTCCTGAGGATGTTTGTCGCTCTTGGGAACGTGAAGCCTCTCGTTGAGATGGCCACCGACGAGATATTTCACGAACTAGTCATCTGGAACGGAAGTTCGTGACATTAGTTGATCGCTCGGATCTCTAGAGAGGAGAGCGCTCGTGGCGAATGCAGGTGTGAAAGGCCGGCCGATCGCGCCGTTGGTGCTGAGTTCGCAGGAGCGGGCGTACTTGGAGAGGCAAGTTCGTCGTCATCGTGTAGCCCGATCGCTATCTGAGCGATGCCGCGCGATCCTGCGGTGTGCAGATGGTCTGCCAAGCAAGTCTGTGGCTGCCGAACTTGGCATCCATGAACACACCGTCGGCAAGTGGCGCCGCCGATTCTTGAAGGATCGTTGTGATGGCCTGCTTGACGAAGCCCGCCCGGGCCGCCCTCGAACCATCGACGATGATCAGGTTGCCGAGGTAATCGAGCGGACATTGCGTACGACGCCGCCCGACGCAACGCACTGGTCGATCCGCTCGATGGCTGCGGATACTGGCTTTTCTCACACCACGATCCGCCGAATGTGGACGGCGTTCGGCTTGCAGCCGCACCGCAGCCAGACATTTAAACTATCGAGCGATCCGCTATTCGTCGATAAGGTGCGCGATATTGTCGGGCTTTATCTGTCGCCGCCTAACCGAGCCGTTGTCCTCAGTGTCGATGAGAAAAGCCAGATCCAGGCACTCGATCGCGAGCAGCCGGTCTTGCCGATGATGCCTGGGGTGCCGGAACGTCGCACGCATAGCTATGTGCGGCATGGTACGACCACGCTGTTTGCCGCGCTCGATGTCGCTTCCGGCTTCGTCATTGGCAAATGCTACAAGCGCCATCGGGCGCTCGAGTTCTTGAAGTTTCTCAAAGAGATCGACGCTCAAATCCCTGAGGGGCTCGCTGTCCATATCGTCATGGACAACTACGCTACCCACAAGACCCCCAAGATTAAAGCGTGGCTCGCTCGCCGGCCGCACTATCATGTCCACTTCACGCCGACTTCCGCGTCGTGGATCAATCAGATCGAGCGCTGGTTCGCTGAACTCACCAGAAAGCAGATCCGGCGAGGTGTTCACACCTCCGTCAGGCAGCTCGAAGCCGACATCCGTACCTTCATCGAATTGCACAACAACAACCCGAAGCCCTTCAAATGGACCAAGTCCGCAGACCAGATCTTGGCTTCCGTCAAACGCTTTTGCCACAAAGCCCAGCAGACTTTATGTGGCGAACTTTAGATTCATGTGACTAGGGCGCGGACTCATAACGAGCGGCGAGCCATAGCCGGATAGATGCAAGTTGGATGAAGGCAAGGTAGTTTCCAGCAAGCCTGTCGTAGCGCGTCGCCACCCGACGGCATTGTTTGATCCTGTTGAAGAACCGCTCGACGCGGTTGCGGGCGCGGTAGAGATACGGGCTGAAGCAGATCGGATCGGTCCGATTGCTTTTCGGCGGGATATTGGCCCATGCGCCCTTTTTCATGGCAAGCTCCCTGATCCAGTCAGCGTCGTAGCCGCGGTCGGCGAGCAGCATTGATCCGGATCTCAAACGAGAGAGCAGTTTACCGGCAAGTCGAACGTCGTGCACCTCGCCAGGACTCAACGCAAGTTGTACCGGTAGACCATTGCTGTCGACCACCGCGTGGATTTTGCTCGTCAGACCGCCGCGTGACCTTCCCATCGATTGACGCCAGTTTCTTGTGATGCAGGCCCCATGTTGATGTACGCGAACAATGGAAGTGTCGATCATCTGCACGGCAGCATCATGGGCGCCGGCCAGTGCGCTCATGAGCTTGGCCCACACGCCGGCCCGTCGCCAGCGAACGAATCGATTGTAGCAAGTGGTGTACGGACCGAAGTTTTCTGGCAGGTCGCGCCATGGCGCTCCGGATCGCAAGACCCAGAAGATGCCGTTGAGGACACGACGGTCATTCACCCGCGGCACGCCGCGCGACTTATTCGGCAACATCGGCTTAATGACGGACCACTCATAGTCCGTGAGTTCGTAGCGCATGATTCGGCCCCTTCCGTTGTGTGGCTTGAATCATGGCTCGGCTGTCGGGCTCAACTGGTCGCTATGCACTCGAAAGCCGACCGATTATGCTCACCTTGAGTTTTGTCGTTCCTGACCCAATGTATGGTCCGGCCGTGCGTAGCAAGAGGTTCGTCGATCAGGTGGTGAGTGGTCTTGCATCAATGTATCCGGCCTTTGATTGGAGCATTCTCTCCGGGCCATCATGGATATCAGCGCGCGTGCGTTCTCATTAGCGGACAGGCCTCGATTGGGCCATTTGGGTCACCAGTGTTCGCATGCGCCGGGAAGACCGAACCTCCATCTCGTCTCATCCTCTCGCAGACCTTGGCTGGAACCTGTTGATGGGGTTACGTCATCGCTTGCTCCTCCTACCTCGCAGTTCCTGTGTTCGAGCCGGGGGCCGTTCCTTCGTCCCGGCCCGCAGGACGTGCGTCGCGTCGCGCGCACGGGCGGTCAAGGCCGGCCGTTGCGCTTTGCTTGCGGCTGGCTCCGGCGTTGCCAGGCCGCGCCTTGACCGCCCCGAGCACGGCGCGACGATCAAGCGGATTGGACGTCTGCATCGTTGGTCCTTGTCAGCTCGAAGGCGCGTCCTTTAGCCAGCACCGCCCAGGCGATGCGGGCAAGCTTGTTGGCGAGTGCGATCGCTAGCACGTTGTGGTGCAATCGCTTCTTGGCGGCTTCGATCCAGGATCTGAGTCCGTAACGTTCCCAGTTCTTGATCCTGACCAGCACCACCCATGCCGCCTGCACGAACAGAACGCGCAGGTAGCGATTGCCGCGCCTTGAGATTTTGCCGAGGATCGTGCGGTCTCCCGTCGAGATCTGCTTGGGCACCAGTCCGAGCCAGGCGCCGAAGTCACGGCCTTTGGAGAAGACGTCTCCAGTGCCGATCGCGGCTACCATGGCGCTCGAAATGATCGGCCCGATGCCAGGCACCGTCATCAGGCGCGAACATGCCTGATCTTGACGGGCCAGTGCTTCGATCTCGCCGGAGAGGCTATCGATGCGCTGATCCAGCCGGCGCCAGTCGCCTGCCAACTCCTCGATGACACGCAACATGCGTGGCGACAGGGCATCGGTGCGCGTGGCAAGGATGGTGGGCAGTTCTGTGCGCAGGAAGCCGATACCCTGGCGCACCGCGATCCCGCGTTCCAGCATGAAGGCGCGAATCTGGTTGATGATGCCGGTGCGTTGCGACACCAGCCGCTCGCGCACCCGATGCAGCGCCTGCAGATCCAGTTGCTCCGCGGTCTTGGTCGCCACGAACTTCATCGTCGGGCGTTGCACGGCTTCGGCAATCGCTTCGGCATCATTGAAGTCGTTCTTCGGTCCTTTGCTATAAGGGCGGACATATTTGGCCGGCATCAACCTGGCATCGTGACCTAGCGATGCGAGTTTGCGGCTCAAATGATGTGCGCCGACGCAGGCTTCCATGCCGATCAGGCAAGGCTGCATATTGGCGAGCCGCGCCTCCACCTGGCCACGCGACCACTTTTGCCGCAGCACGATGGCGCCGCGCGTATCGTGGCCCACGACGTGGAACGAGTTTTTGCCGATATCGATGCCGATCACGGCGATCGCAGTACTGGGTGTCTGGGACATGGCGTGCTCCTTGTCTTGGCGCCCCTGGCCAGCTTATCGCTGGCGGGGCAGGAGCACGGCCGGACCATCCCATTAGCAGATCTGAGGCGTTGCGCCGAGCCCCGCGAAGTAGCCAACGTGGTGATCTTTCTCGATAGGACGGCGCCAGCGCGATGGCTGGGCCGTCCTGACGGCTGATGCGGGGACCATCAATCGGCTAACCGGCGGTATCGAAGACAGCTGCCGGTCCTTCATGATGAAGGTCCGTCAAACGTGTGCTACGCAGTGGTTTGCACAGAAGAGCGACGCAAGCCGGTGCTCCATAGCCAAACGGCCGAAACCATAAAGTAGAAGGCACCGAACGCGGCGTAGCCGGCAACGTCACTAATCCCGACATTGGTAACAACCCCCGCCCGGTAGACGAAGAAGCACCCCGCCAGCGCCGACTGTGCGCCGCTGAGGATCATCGCCCATTGTGCGCCGGCCGATCCCCAGCGGCCCACGCCGGTCGCAAGCTGAAGAAGCCCCGCGACGACCGCCCATGCCCCGAAGATCAAAAGCACGGCATTCATGCTCCGCGTCAGCGCGATGGTGACCGCTATTGCAGTAATAATGCTAATGATGACATTGACCATCTGGCTCTTGCTCGAAGCAAGCCCACTGCTGCGTTGCGCGTCGAGATAGTTGGCGAGGGCATCCCACAAGGGATAGGCAACCAGCAGGATGGCCGCGAGATGGGAACGGTCTCTGGCGATCGTCAAGGCCGCAACCGCCCATAGAGCCGCGACGGCAGAGCGAATGAAATAGTAGCGCTTGAGCCAGGCATTGGCTTTCGGAGAAGGACGTGTAGTGCTGAGCGTCATGTGGTCTCTTCCTGGATGGCAGTTACCCGTCCGCCTGGTCATTATGTTTTCACGCCACGGCGTAGCAGAGGGGAAGCATCATGATTGTCGTTTCGCCTCCTTTGCGAGGCGGCGTCGGACAGGATGTAACCAACTACGAGGCGATGCCGGGAGCCGTTACTGAGGCCGAACGAAAATTTTGGACGGTCCTCACAGCCTGAGCAACGCAGGCCTGCATATAAATCGACTATTGCAATTAGGAACCGTTTGGTTTATATTGCCCGTATGATGACCATCAATACCAAACTTCCTGTGGGACGCCCCCGTGAATTCGATCTCGACGAGGCGGTGAGGCGAGCGATGCAAATCTTTTGGGATCGTGGGTTTCACGACGCATCGTTGCCTGATCTGCTTGCCGGAATGCAGCTTTCGAAGGGCAGCTTCTACAAGGCTTTCGGTGACAAGAAATCTGTCTTCCTGCGCGCCCTCGAGTTCTACACCGACGATGGCGTACGAAACGTCCAGGAGGTTCTGCGATCAGCCCCCTCGCCGAAGGCGGCAATCCGCAACGCGTTGGTGCGGTATGCGGATTTGTCGTCTGGGAAAAAAGGGGTGCGCGGTTGTTTCGGTGTGTTGACGGCTGCCGAGATGTTGCCGGGAGATCCCGACATCGCAGAGGTGATCAAGCGTCTTTTCTCCAGGCTTCAAGCCCTGTTCGCTGCAACGATCGCGAAAGGACAGGCCGCCGGCGAAATCGCCAATAGGTCCGATCCTGAAGTCATCGCGCACTTTATCGTCTCACATGCACAAGGCATGCGGGTGCTTGGTAAAGTTGGATCACGCCGCGACGAGATGCTGAAAGATGCCGATCTCCTGATGGAGATGCTTTTTTAAAAGCAAAATTAGGAACCAATTGGTTCCTATTGCAGTTGTGCCGATGGCACGCTTGGCTTTCCTGGGAGCTTCAATGTTCGGATATCAGCAACAGAGTCACCGATTGGACTGCGGCGAAGGTTACGGTTCGATATGAGGAACTCAGATGCCAGGCGCTCTATGCGGTTCTCGGTATTCGGTGCAATGGCGATCGTTCTCTCGGGTTGTGCCAGTCGCAGCGGCCTCGTCGAGGCCGATATCATCAGCACGCCGAGTGAGTACGCGCAACTCGTCGACGGAGTTTACACCTTACCAGCCGTCGACATATCCGGCGTCGATCCGGCGATGTTGCGCCAGCGCGTGGACTATACGACGAATGAGCCTGTCGGGACGATTGTCATCGATACGGCTGCTCATCAGCTCTATCTTGTCGAGGGCGACGGAAAGGCCATGCGCTACGGCATTGGCGTTGGCAAGGATGGTCTCGCTTTCGCAGGCACCGCGACCATTAGGCGAAAGGCGGAATGGCCGCATTGGACTCCGACCAAGAACATGATGAATCGGGAGCCTGCGCGCTATGGCCATCTCGCCAGCGGAATGGCCGGCGGGCTTGGCAATCCCCTTGGACCACGCGCGCTGTACCTCTTTCAGGGCGAACGGGACACGATGTTCCGCATTCATGGGACGACCGAGCCGGAGACGATCGGTCGCGCCGTTTCGAGCGGATGCATTCGACTCATCAACCAAGACATCATCGATCTCTATAGCCGGGTCAAGATCGGCAGCCGCGTCGTCGTCATCCAGGGCGGCCGAGCGGTGAGTTCTTGAGCATGGCCTCTGATCGCAGAGAGTCGGTCGGCCTTGGCCGATATCACGGGTCGCAATAGCGGCGAACGATTTGCATCGTCTGATAACAACTCGGAGAAGAAAGCATGAAGACTTGGCTCATCACAGGCTGCTCAAGCGGCTTCGGCCAGCGGCTCGCGCTCGCGGCGGCGGAGCGCGGCGATCAGGTCGTCGCGACGGCCCGCAGTGTCAAGACGATCGAGGATATGGCCGAGCCTTTCGACGGCCGCATGATCACCGTGCCACTGGACGTGACCGATGCGGCGGCAGCCAAGGCCGCGGTCGCAAAAGCGGTCGAGACCTTCGGCGGGTTCGACGTGCTCGTCAACAATGCCGGATACGGACTGCATGGCGCGATTGAGGAGGGGACGTCTGACGAATACCGGCCGATGTTCGAGGTAAACCTCTTCGGTTTGATCGAAGCCACCAGAGCCGCCCTGCCCGTCATGCGGCGCTCGGGCGGAGCGATCGTCAATATGTCGTCCGTCGCCGGCATCTCGGGCGGCGGAGGCGGCGGTTACTACAACGCCGCCAAGTTCGCCGTGGAAGGGATTTCCGAAGCGCTCGCCAGCGAGTTGAAGCCGTTCGGCATCCGAGTGCTGATCGTGGAGCCTGGGCCGTTTCGCACCGATTTCCTCGGCCGTTCGATCACAGTCGCCGCCAACGAGATGCCGGAATATGCCGGGACCTCGCGCAGGCACTATCGCGAAACCAATAACGGCAATCAGGCGGGCGACCCCGACAAGGCGATCGCAGTGATCCTGCGCGCCGTCGACGACGACGACGCCCCGCTTCACCTGCCGCTCGGCCCGGTCGCGCATGCTGCCGCCGAGCGAAAGCTGGCTGCCTTCCGCAGCGATATCGACGCCTGGCACGACATCACGATCGCTACCGATTTCGACCCGCCCGGAACGCGGGTCGCGAGCTCCGATCGAACGTCAACATCGACGGGACAGCGACCATGATCGCGACTCTGAAGGGTTTTGCCCAACAGCTGGTGCCGGTGAACGGCATCAAGATCAACGCCGTCACGGGCGGCTCAGGCCCGTCGATTCTTCTGCTGCATGGCTGGCCGGAAACATGGTGGGAATGGCACCATGTGATGCCGCAACTGGCCGCGCATTTCAGCGTGGTCGCGATCGATCTGCGCGGCGCCGGCTTTTCCGACTGTCCGCTCGGCGGCTACGACAAGGCGACAATGGCGCGCGACGCGCACGAAGTGATGGCTGCCCTTGGCCATCAACGCTACGCAGTGTGCGGCCATGATATCGGCGGAATGGTGGCCTTGCCGCTGGCTGCTGTCTATCGAGAGGCCGTAACCCACCTGGCCGTTCTGGACGTTCCGCTTCCCGGCTGGAGCGGATGGGAGGCGACGATCGCAACGCTCTGGCACTTTGGTTTCCACATGAGCCGGGATCTCCCCGAGCGCCTGATCCATGGCCGTGAATACGACTATGTTTCGAGCTTCATGGCCGAGCGGTTCTACGATCACAGCAGCTTCGATCCGGCGGATGTCGAGATCTACGCCAAAGCAATGGCGCTCCCCGGCCGCACCCGCGGCGGCATGGAATGGTATCGCACCCTCGCCGCCGACCACGCAGCGGCGCTTGAGTACAAGAAGCAACCGCTCGAGATCCCGGTGCTGGCTCTCGGCGGGGATCATCGCTTTGGTCCGCATATGGTGCCGATGGTCGAGGAATTCGCCAGCAACGTAACGGGCGGCTCGATCGCCCGCTGTAGCCACTATGTCGCGGACGAGCGGCCGGATGCAGTCGCAGCCGCTCTGATCGAGTTCATCGGAGCCCATTGAAACTCGGCGCCCGTGTCGTTGTGGGCCGGAGAAATCGCGACACTGCGGCAACAGAGCCCCGCACTCATCACGATCGATCAATTCAATCAGAAAGGACAACCCGTCATGACCACACCTATCATCCGCGGCGTCAACCATATCGGCATCACGGTGCCCGACATAGAAGCCGCGAAATCGTTCCTGGTGCAAGCTTTCGGCGGCCAGGTGATCTATCAGTCCTTCGGGCCGCAGGATCCGCCGCGGCAAGGCCCCGAATTCGAGCGGGCCGTCGGAGCGTTCCCGGGAACGGTCGTGCGTGGACAGGCGATGGTCAAGATCGGCACCGGACCCGACATCGAGCTGTTCGAAATGCACGGCCCCCAACAAGCCCAGCCGATCCGAGCGAGCGACTTCGGCATCACGCATTTCGGTGTCTACACCGACGACATCGACGCCTCGGTCACGCGCTTCGAAAAGGCCGGAGGCACACGCCTCACCGCGCCGCGCGCGATTCCTTACGCAACCGAGAAAGGTCTTGGAAACAAGGTCTGTTACTGCCGAATGCCATGGGGCACCACGATGGAATTCATCACCACGCCAGATCGCATGCCTTACCACGACCAGACGGCCTTGCGGAGGTGGCAAGACGAGGATTGAGATGAGCGGGACGGCGCCGGCTCGCGCCGTCGACATGCAGGTTGCACGGCACCGGCTGGGCGCTCGGTCCTCCGCGCGTCTTTTCGAAACAGAGTCCAAGCCGCCGTCTCATCCTCGATATGTGCCCGAATCGGCGGGGCAGCGCGATGCCGGACGATTCACACGGTTCGCGTAAACCGGGCAAGGGCCGTCCGGCGGCCGACATACATATCGATCGCAATCATAAACAGCGGACGCGCGCTGAATGCGAAGGTTCTGTAGAAAGTCGTCTGATGGCAAATGCAACAATGGTCGTGACCTGCAGCGGCGGCACATACTTCGATCGCGACTATTATGTCGACGTGCATCTACCGTTGGCGCTCGCATGCTGGCAGAAGCATGGCCTCGAAAGCGCCGCCGCCTTCTTCCCTCGAGACGTCAATTCGGTAGATGTTTCCGTCGGGTTTTATCGGTTTCGCGATGAGGCTTCGCTTCACGCTGCGCTTGCATCCGCCGACACCGACGCAATTATGGACGATGTCCCCCGATTTACTGACGCCAACGTTACCCGAATGATCGGAGCCCCGCTCTGACAGGCGGATGTCGCGATGCATCCCGTTAACTCGTCAATTCCGACTGGCAGGATCATACGCCTTACCAGTGGACGAAATTCCTGACATTGACGCCGGTCGCGGCCAAGCGTCGACCCATCTCGGAAGTCCGACAATGTCCGCTTTCGCGCCGTTGTTGGGGGACAAGCGGACATAGGTGCGCCTACTCTCAGCGGCAGAGTTTATGAGTACGCACCCTAGTTTACAAATGATCGTTTTACGTTCTTGCGGCGCCCATGGTTGTCTTTGGGCACGAGAGGGCGATCGGCGGACAGTCGAAGCGGATCTCGTAGTGCGGTGGCCAGAAAGCGACATCGCAAATACATAGGAAGAATCCGGACATGAACAAAACCCAGATACATTCCTTCGTGCTTCCCGATGCAGCAAAAGCATTTTTGCAGAAGGAACTAGCTCCCATCAAATATCCTGCCACCGCCTACGGATCTTATCTTGCGCAGATCTCCGCAGTGCGGTCGAAGATCGCCGTTGCGTTGACCGATATCCTGCCGTTTCTCTCGGAGCAGGTTCCTCCGTCAGCTCGCCCCGCGGCTATCGAGATTACGAATCTGCCGGTCGATGCGAACATCGACCGCCCTCCGTCCAATGGCGCGAAGCTAAAGCATATCCCAAAGGCGTCGTACTTGTCTGAGAATCTACTCGTTCTCTTCGCCGGGCTGTTCGGCACTCCCTTCTCGATGTCGTTCGAAAGCGAGAGCCTAGTGAACAACGTCATTCCCTTGCCGTCCGCCAAGTCGGACTTTAGCGCCCTCAGCTCTTCGTCGGATCTGAGCTTCCACATCGAGAACGCGGCCTTGAGATTTCATGACAATGGCCGCGACTGTGCGCCAATGGCGCTGTTCTTCACTGGAGTTGTAAGGCGCGGCTGCCTTGCCCTTGCCGATGCACTCCACCTCCGGGGCGTGGAAAGAATAATGCTTCCAGCCACGCTGACGCTGCTGTTGCGAGCGGATCTGCGAAGCGCGGCTGAGCGGGAGGACGAAGGCGTTCTCGAGCACAGCTCGACCTTCGATCTTGCGGCCGATATCGCGGATGATCGTACGCCTCCGACGGGGATCTCGTCGTATGCGTACGGATGATCCGGCCCAGCCGGCTGTGCAGGATGCGCAACTGCCGCTGATGCCGCCTGAATTGCTTGGCATGGGCGTAGCGTCCCGCCATCATTGCCGCGGTCTTGGCGACGCGAAGATAGGACTGCCGCAGCTTGACCCCGTGCTTCCTCGCCATGCGGTTGAGCCCCTTGATGGCCGCGTGCAGCAGCTTAGCATCGGTCGGAAAGGTGATCGCCTTCGGCTGCACGGTGGTATCGACCGTGACACGCTTGAGGTCCTGGCTGCGTAACGCGCCGGCTTCGTGCGCCACCCGCAGGCTCTCGGCCAACAGCAGCTCCAGCTTGTCGCCGAGCCGCTTGCGCCAGTGGCTCAGGTCCGAGCGCTCGTGCGGAAATGAATGCTGGAAGAACTCTTCGCCGGTGAAGTACTGGAAATACGGGTCGTGGACCCAGCGCTCGCACACCCCTTCGTCGGACAGGCCGTAAATCTGCTTGAGCAGCAGCAGCCCAATCACGAAGCGGGTCGCGATGCCTGGCCGGCCGTTCTCGCTGTAGAGCGGGGCGATCTCCCCATCGATCCAGTCCCAGTCGACCCTGCCGGCGAGCTGAACCAGCTCGTGCTTCATATTGATGATCTGGTCCAGCCTGGCCCGGAACAGATCGCCCGATCCCGTCGCCTTCTGCTTCTTCGGCCGCATCACCCCCTCCGATGCGACCACGGAATCATGACTGGCGATTCGACGGAATCTTGAAAATGAAATTGGAAGGTTCCGATCCCTGAAGCATCAAAACCCTGCAATCGCAAAAAAGCCGGTCTGTCAGATTACGATTCCACATCAGTCGCTTGGTCGCTCTTAACGGACGACTGCCTACTTCATGTTCACGCCGATGATGCGGTTGCTTTCAGCGATTATCCTGCGGAAGGGCTGAACCGCCATTTTGCAAAGCATTCACGTTATCGTACCCCGTCGTCGTGACGGCCGCTAAGCACATCGCTGTCCTGGGCCTGGTCGCCGATCTCCGCAGAACCGCTTCCAGAATCCGGCGCGTCGCAGTAGGCTTGCGACCGGTCGTCTATCGATAGCGCGCTCCTCCAGAAAGTGATTGCGGATGCGTTCCCGTTGCTCATCCGTCAGCCAAATCATTCTTTTTAGCGTCCTCGTCGTCGAAGGTTTCGGTCGCGCGACTAAGCCGAGATTAGGAATATATCCGTAACGAAGATTAGCCAGTACGCTACTTACAAGCCACGAACTTCTATAAACGCTTGGTCCATTGCTAGCATGACTTTGTCGAAGGCCGAATGTCCCTTGAGGTCACTTCGCATGGAACGACGCCGCCCGACAGCCTCAGCTTGCCGCTTACACTATTTCTTCTTCCTGCGACGTGGACGCGCCGGCTTGCGACCTCCAGGCAGGGTCTTGGGAGTCGTCGCACTTTTAGACGGCCGAATAAACAACTCGGACAAATGAACGTCCAGCGTCTCGGCGATGCGTTCGAGAAGATCAATTGTCGGGTTCTTCGATTGCCGCTCAAGAGCCCCCATATACGAGCGGTCAACCCCCGCTTCGTAAGCCAATTTCTCTTGCGAAATACCTCGCTCTACGCGGATTCGACGCACATTCCAGGCCACAATCGCACGAGTTTTCATGCGTAAAACATGTCATGAAGCCGGGGCTTCAAACCACTGGCTATAGTCCCGCTATTAATTTCTTCGCGAAAGCCGCCTGCAGCGCACACTCGCCTAAGCTTCCTCCGACCACGGCTTCGTATTCGGCAAGAGTGCGTATATAGCGCGACAATCAGGATGAGAGTCTCACCCTGATCGCCGCCGCGCATGCGTAACAACGACGGCGGTGGGGACGCCGCCAGCTCCGCCGCGATCTCAGCCGGGCGGACCGCGCCATTGCGACTAACAACTCCATCGAGATGAGCGGAGTCGACGACCCGCAGCCGGCGCCCATCCGATTGCAGTGTGGACGGCAACCTGGTGCAATCCATGGCGGATCCGCACTTCCCCGGCCACGATCGTCACCGCCATGCGCTCGCCAATAAGGCGCCATGGCACGGAGTAGCTGTTCGCGTCGATCTCGACGGCGCAATCATTGCCGACGACGTGGGTCAGTTCACGCAAGGGTCCGAACGACGGCTGTCCGCCGAGCGGTTTCAACCGATGTATCTCATCACGCGCAAAGCGGATGATCGGGGCGCCTCGCCGGTCGCGCCCTGGATGCGAACGTTCGCAACATCACGCTCCCATCTGTCGAGATGCGCCTCGAATGCTTCCCAACTTGGGAAGGAATGACCGGCGATCGCGTTCTTCTTCACGTAGCCGACGCCATTCTCCGTCTCGCCCTTCGTGCGCGCCCGATACGTCTGCAAACAATCTCGGCGTCGACCGCCCGATGGCGCGCAGGCTCGATCAACCATCTGAGCGTGTCTCGCTCACCGGCCTCGAGGACGGCCAGCCGCTCACCTGCCGCATCAGATTCGTTCTCCACGGCTGAGAGCCCACGGCTGAGGCTCGAGGCATCGAGCTTCAGGAGACCGGCGAGCAACAGGCCGAGCGCACGCCAATCGTCGAGGAACGACATGATAATCGGTGCACCTGCGGATTTCGCAAAGACGACGAGCGGCGCTTTGTCCGCCTCCGACAATCGGACGCACCACTCAAAGCTGCCAAGCCGGAAGTCGGGCGCTGTGGCAGACGCCGTGAAGACCGAAGAACTGTCGAGACGGCCATAGACCAGTCCCTGGTTGTGGACGGCTTCAAGCGCCTTCGCCAGACGCTCGGCGTTGCGCCAGAGAACGATGCGCGAGCGCGGGACATCAAGATTGTTCAGCCAGTGATCGGGGCGCGCATGCTTGACCATGGTATCGAGTGGCGCGAGATCTCGCGGCATGGCCAGAAAGAAGGCATCCGACGCCTCGCCGTACCGCAGCAGTTCGACGATGACCTTGTCGGCGCCTGGATAGGCGAGCACACGCTGTGCCTGGCGCATTTCATGCTGCCAAATTTCACGAAGATCATCGTCGACCGCTGAGCCGGTCTTTTGCCAGTATTTGAGCACGACTGGCTGGTCGTCGCGCTTGTCGTGGGCCGAAATGATCGCCGATTTGAGCGGCTCACCACCGGGGGCCGAGAGGTATTGGTCCCCAAGGTCGAACTGATCCGTCAACGGCCGCAGTTTTTTCAATGTGCTCGGCATCAACTATGAGCTCAAATGGAGCATCTGCTTTGGCGCGGCGGGCGTTTGCACATGCAATGATTTTCAGTATTCGCAGCCAACTAACGATGGTATCGAAATTTGCGTCGGCAACGTCCCGAGCAGCGGGATAGCCTGATTCGGCGAGCTGAATTTAACAAGAATTGTCACCGGCATCCGCCGGTCGCAGCAGTATGTCTGAAATATCCCCTGCGAGCCCTTCCGCGTCCGCACCCGCTCTGGTAGCTACCCGCCTTGCCGGGGCCGCCGCAGGCAGCCACCCGGCACCGGTTCAGATTAAGCCAGAAATACCGCAAATTAACTTTTTATATCAACCACTTATAGCTATACTGCCTGATTCTTCGTCGCCTTGGATGAGCTTCTTTGGGGAACGGAACGTCCGAAAAATGCTGCATAGTTCGGACGGACAAATCTTGCCGACGACCGAAATTTGCATCATATTTCGGACATGCTTGATCAACCGACCACAGACCTCCGCCCGCGGCTCATTGCCCGCATCGACGCAACGCCGACAGAGGTATGGACACCCGGTGATTTCGCTGATCTCGGCAGTCGCGCGGCCGTCGACAAGACGTTGCAGCGTCTCGTTGCGGCTGGCGAGTTGCGCCGCATCGACCGCGGGCTCTACGACCGGCCGCGAAAGAGCAACCTCACAGGCAAGCCGATGGTCCCCGACTATCGCGCGGTCATCAGGGCTGTGGCGCGCCGCGACCAGGCCCGCGTCGTGGTCGACGGGATGACTGCCGCGAATGATCTCGGCCTCACCACGGCCGTGCCGGCGCGCATCGAGGTCCTGGTCGACGCTCGCCTGAAGCCGATCAAACTTGGAAAGCAGGTCATCAATTTCAAGTCGGCGGCACCTAGCCGTCTTTATTGGGCCGGACGTCCGGGCATGCGCGTCGTTCAGGCGCTCTATTGGATGCAGGATATGATGGCGGGGAAGGACGATCGACAAGCGGTAGAGAACGTCCTCAGCAAGCTGTTCGCAAACCCGCAGCATGGAAAGGAGATTCGCGACGATCTCCGTGCAGGTCTTTCAGCTATGCCGATCTGGATGCAGGACTTTCTCAGGCCCTTGCTCGAACCTGACGACGCGGCGGAGGATCACGCGTGAGTAGCGCAGCCTACAAGGAGGTCATCTCCGCCGCACCCGGCGAGAAGCTTGATCTTTTCCTGACGACGGCGAACCGGCTCGGTGCGCCGATCGGAAACGTCGAGAAGGATTTTTGGGTCTGCTGGACCCTCAATGCTCTCTATCACGAACGGCCCGCAGGAGGTCCGCGCCTTCTCTTCAAGGGCGGGACGTCGCTGTCGAAGGCATACGGGCTGATCGAAAGATTTTCCGAAGACATCGATATAACGGTGTTTCGCAACGATCTCGACGAGTCTGCTTCAGTCGAAGAACTCGAGATCGATCTTGTCGAATAAGAAACGCCGCGCTCGATTGGATGCGATCCGGGACGCTTGCCGCAGCTATATTAGCGGTCCGCTATACGCCTTCCTGACCGAACATCTCGCCGAAGCGACGAGTGGACGCGGACGCCTCGAGATCGACGCGTCGGATGCCGACGGGCAGACGCTTCTCGTCTGGTATCCCGAGGTTGAACCGCGCGACGAGGCCTATGTGCGGCCGGCAGTCCGGATCGAGTCCGGAGCGAAGTCGGCGCTTGACCCGAACCACCTGGCGAATATCCGTCCTTACATTGCCGACGACGTGGCAGGCCTCGAATTGACGGTGCCGAACGTCACGACGATCGACGCCGAGCGCACGTTCTGGGACAAAATCGTGATCGCTCACGGGCTGCGCCGCTGGTTCGAGCGCCGCGGTGAGCTGCGCCAGGAAGGCCAGCGCATTTCGCGGCACTTCTACGACCTGTATTGCCTCTTCGCCTCCGACATCGGCCGGTCGGCGGTCAAAGATGCCGAATTGGGGGCCGACTGCGTCCGTCATGCTCTCATGTTCTTCAACCGGCCTGATTACGATCTCGTCTCGGCCGTGACCGGATCGTTTGCGCTTGCGCCGACTGCGGCAATGATCGACGCGCTCGCGCGTGACTATACGAACATGACGCCAATGATCTTCGGCGAGGCTCCTCGGTTCGAGCAAATCCTCGCGTCGATGGAAAAGATCGAACGCGCGGTGAATAGGACGCGCTAGCAAACGAGCAGAATTCGACAACCGCCGATGATAGGATCATGGCATGGCTGACGCTCCAGAGAACATCCCAATGCGATTGCCCGATCCCGCCTCGATCGAGGCGGTTCTCGCACGTCTTCCGACCGGATCTGACGAAGCGGCGCTGGCGGCCGCGCTCACAGAGGCGTTTCCGGGATTTCCGTTTTCGACATCGGGCATTGACGAGCAGTATTGGCGCGACACGCGCTCGGTGGTCGCCGCCGACGGGACACGGATCGCAGAATACCGGCCGTGGATGGAAGCGGAGCTTGCCAAGGACAATGGCGACATTGGCGCGCTCTGGACGCGACTGCGCGAGAGCGACCTTCAGATCTCGGAATGGCACGGCAACAGTGTGTATGCCTTCGCGCCAACTGGACCGGGCGCGGCGGACTATGTGCAAATCCGTCTCGGTCTGGAAGTTGAATGGCGTGCCGGGCCGATCGTCAATCCGACATATCGCCCTTGGGGCAAGGGCGAATTACTCGATCCGTCATGGATCACGCACGAAGATATGTCCGACGACAAGGTAATCGCTGGTCCGCTCTATCGGATGCTTGGGCGCCCAGGCAGCAGCGTCGTCCATGTCCGGAGCTTCCTGACGCGGTGTGCCCGCCTCGAGCGCGAGAAGCGCGAGGCGCAGCGGCCAGAGATGGAACGCCGTGTGGTACGTGAAACGACACGCGAGGGCACGACCGAGACGCCGTTTCTTGAACTGGTGCCGGACTGGTTCGAGTTCGTGCCGCGGGAGACGCGCTTCTTCCAGGATTGGGAAGAATCAAGCGCTTCGGCCGAGCGGGTCTATGTGCACTGGGCGCTCGACATTTACGACTACGACGATAAAGGCACACGCGAGATCGGATTCGTGCCGCGCCCGCGGCATCTGCCGGAAGAGAGGCTGATCGCTGGCGACGCCTCGGTTCATATCCTGATGGATCGCGTCGAAGCCATCGACCGTGAGGTCGGCGTCCCATTTGGTTGGTTCTTCTTGATGACCCATGGTAATCGAGTTGCGCCAGAGGTTGGCCAAGCGATCGCCAAGGGCCTGCGTAGTCAGCGCGTGGTCTTACCCGATCGGGATGCGCGTGTGCTTCTCCGCTGGGCCGAACGGTCCTATGGATTCTAGGAAGACAGGGCCGCGGCGGAAGGCCTCAGTAAACCTAACGCCACACTATCGGAGCTCTGGAAAGAGCGTCGCGACCAATCTGCTTGAGGTAGTCAGGCCTCCTCTCACCTGTTGTCGCCGCTTCCAGAAGCCGGCACGCTGCGGGCTTTCGTTCGCTACGTCGAGCGATCTCAGCTGGGTGCGCCCGCCACCCGGACGATGGCGCTGGACTTCGTCCTGTCGTTCGGTGGCGCCGCCGACAGCCGCGCGGTCCGTCACGGCGTGCTCCGCCGATTCTACGAGTACCTGGTCGTCTACGACCCCCAGACCGAGGTCTTGGAGCGCAGAGCTTTCCCGTGGTCCAGGGCGATTCCGCCGCCGCGCATCCCTAAGTGAGGCTGAGCTGACGTCGCTTATCGACGCATGCAGCTTCATTTCGCCAGGGACCCCTCTCAGGGGCCGCACGATGGCGACGCTAATCGGATTGTTGGCCAGCACGGGGTTACGATCGGGCGAAGTGGTCAGGCTTGATCGCGGCGACGTCGATCTGACCAACGGGGGCATCCTCGTCCGTAAAACCAAGTTCCGTAAAGACCGCCTGATTCCTGTTCACCCAACGACCCAGGCAGCCAAACTTCGTCGATACGCCCGTGAGCGCGACACCGTGTTTCCCAGGCCCAAAGGCGAGGCGTTCTTCCTCAGCTCGCGAGGCTGCCGTCTGTCGGCAACCGGCTTGCAAAGCAACTTCGCTAAGGCCCGCAAGCTCGCGGGCCTTGACAATGGCAAGCCTCTGCGACCGCACGATCTCCGGCACCGGTTCGCGGTGACCAGGCTGAGGCTGTGGCACCACGAGCGCGCGGACGTCCAAGCGCTGCTGCCCTTACTCGCCACCTACCTCGGCCACGCCAACTATAGCGACACAGCCTACTACCTCACCGGCTCGTCGGATCCCCACCAAACGGGCCCACATCGAGGTGACGCATCATCTCACCAACGCCGAGGTGGAGGCTATCATCGCAGCCCCTGATCAGACGACGTCCCGCGGTCGGCGCGACCGGGCCTTTCTGCTCTTCTTGGCGAGAACCGGCGCTCGCGTGTCCGAAGCGACCGGCGTCAACGCGAACGACCTTCAGTTGGAGCGAGGACGCCCGCAGGTGCTGCTTCATGGCAAGGGACGCCGAGATCGCGTCGTTCCCATTCCTCAGGATTTGGTGCGATCGCTGACCAACCTATTGAGCGAACGCGGCCTCGCCCATCATGAACCGCGGCCAATCTTCGTCGGGGTCCACAACGAGCGCCTGACGCGTTTCGGCGCGACACACATCGTGCGGCGTGCCGCCTCCCAGGCCGGGTCCACGAGGCCAAGCTTGGAGGGCAAGCCGATATCGCCGCACATCTTCCGGCATTCCCTCGCCATGAAGCTTCTCCGGTCAGGCGTGGACCTCCTGACGATTCAGGCTTGGCTTGGCCATGCTCAGGTCGCCACGACCCACCGATACGCCGCTGCGGATGTCGAGATGATGCGCCGGGGACTTGAGAAGGCGGGCGTCTCAGGCGACGGAAGCGCTTCTGGCCCAGATCGCCGTCGCCAAATATGCCGATGGCCTGCCGCTCTACCGGCAGGAGGCTATCTACGCCCGCGACAAGGTCGAGCTCGACCGCCAGTTGATGGCGCAATGGATGGGCAAGCTCGGCTTCGAGCTCGAGATCATGGCCGACTACATCTTCAGCGAGGTCAAGAAGGCCGAACGGGTCTTTGCCGACGAAACCACTTTGCAGACGCTCGCTCCGGGCTCCGGATCGACAAAGACGGCCTATTTATGGGCCTATGCCAGGGATGATCGAACGTTTGGCCGCAACGGTCCCCCGATGGTGGCTTATCGCTTCGAAGACAGCCGCTCCGGTGAATGCGCGGTCCGCCATCTCAATGGTTATCGCGGAATCCTGCAGGTGGATGGCTACGCCGCCTATAACAAGCTCGCGCGATCCGATCGCGGCAATGATTGCATCACAGGCTGGCTGCTGGTCACACTGCAGACGCAAGTTCTACGAGCTGCATGTTGCAGGGAGCTCAGAAGTGGCAACGGCGACGGTCGAGCGGATGGCGAAGTTCTGGCAGGTCGAGAAAACGATGCGCGGTCAAAGCCCCGACACTCGCGTTGCCGCGCGCCAGCAAGCCTCCGCGGCGATCGTCGCAGATCTCTTCGATCTCTGGCAGCAGACCTTGCGTCGGATCTTCGGCAAATCAAAACTGGCTGAGGCGATCCGCTATGCCGTCTCGCGCCGTGCCATCTTCGAACGATTTCTGACCGATGGTCGCATCGAGCTCGGTAGAGTCGACGACTGACGCGGTGGCTACAGGTTCCGAGGAGTTGCCGTTGGCCGGCAGCTTTCGCTGAGTGCCGGTGGCTCATTTCGGACCATGGCTCCGTTTCCAGTCGCCGCTCGTCAAACCGGACGTGCGGATTTCCCGCATCCGGCTTTCTCTCAACCCATCAAGCCTTCGCTCTCGGCACGTCGGCACGCGCTCTTGGGAGGCGGTAGAGGCCAAGCGTTTCATGCAGGTATTCCTGCGAGTAACGGTTGAAGCCCCGGCCACGTGCCCCGGTGCGCTGGACCAACCAATGACGCAGACGACGGTCGACGTATTGCCGAATGAGGTTGTAAGTTTCCACCACTGGACCTTGGTCGAAGTAGCCGCACCAGCCGCGTAGGAAGCGGTTGATGACAGCGACTGTGTTCTCCGGTGAGTCCGGATACCACTGACGTGTCGTGCGGTCGTGGACCTGTCTGAGCAATCGTCGAACGGCTTTCTTGGAAGGTCTTGTGCCAAGAAAGGCTTGACCTCCCTTTCCATAGAAGCGTCCGATCGTATACCCGAGGAATGTTACGCTATCCTCTGGGACCCGAGCGAGTCGCGTCTTGGTATCGTTCACCTCCAACCCGAGCCTGTTCATTAGCGTCTGCATCCGCGCCATTGCCGTCTCGGACGAACCGGGGCGACAGCAGATCACGAAGTCATCCGCGTAATTCACGATATGCGCATCGAGTTGATCTTGGTGTCCGTGTTTGCGCCAAGCCAGCAGAAACCGACGAAAGTAGAGATTCGCCAACAACGGGCTCAAAGGTGAGCCTTGTGGAGTTCCTCTTTTCTTCGTCCGAGCCTCCGCCGTCCTTGTGATCCGCCGGCCGTCCTTCTCGATAACCGCGACTGTCAGCCAGCCTTTGATCATCGAAAGAAGCCGACCATCGGCGATCCTGCGTGTGAGGCATTTCATCAGTGGTGCATGCGGAATCGAGGTGAAGTAATCCCTCAGGTCCGCATCGACGATCTCTGATCGCCGATGATCTCTGATGTGCCAGAACACGCGGCGCACTGCCATCTTGGCGTCCACCTTCGGGCGGAAGCCATACTGGTTCTCCAGCAGGTCCGCTTCGAAGATGGCGCCGATCACCAGCATCGCCGCCGTCATGACCGTTCGGTCTTTTACGGTTGGAATGCTGAGCGGTCGGCGTCCGCCATTGCTCTTCGGTATCCATACCCTCAGAAGGGGCTGCGGTCGGTAGTCACCCGCCGTCAGCTCCTGTCTGACATTTTCCAGCCATCGTTCGCGTCCCTCGGTTTCGATCTGAGCAAATGTGATGCCATCCGCCCCCGGCGACCCCCGGTTTGCTCGGCAGCGCCTGTAGGCTTCCTCCAGCACATCCAGTCTGCAGATTTTGTCCCAAAGAGAGTAGAATCGATAATCTGGTTCAGCCTTAGCTTTCGCCTGCAGCGAGGTCTGAAGTTTCTGAACGGATATTCTCGGTGTTACTAGGTTCATCACCAATCGCCGTGTTCTCGACTACCGAAACCGGCAGCTTTACGTCTTGCCTGCCGAAATCGAAGTAGTCATACTCAACTTTGGCTGACCAGCCGGGCAGGAAGGCATACTCGATGCCCGCACCCAATGTGCCGCCAAATATGTTCTTGGTCGCTCGGCCATCGGCAGCACCGTTAGCAGCAAAGCCAGCCCCCAAGTTCGATGTAACGGCAAAGGACTGGTTGATGCCGATGCTGGAATCGGCCCAAGCTGCGCCGCCCTTGATGTAGACTAGGCCGCGGTCGCCCACCGTGACGCCGACCCGTCCGGTGATATCGGCAATCCATTTGGTGTCGTTCGTGCAGTTCAAGACCACAAAGCAGCCAGTGCGCCCCTTGATACCACTCCATAAAAAATCGCTTTCCACGCCGTAGACCATCACACCGGACTGGAAATTGTAACCGGCTTGTACGCCGCCGAGGAAGCCGTTCAGCTGCACCTGCGGCAATGGCACATTCAAATCGGCAGTGCCGCCGATGAGCTGGTTTACGGTCTGGTTGACGGGGGCGCCAATCAATGTATTGCCCACAGCGAGGTCGGTCTGGCTGGTACCCCAACCCGAGCCTACACTGCCGCCGATGTAACCTCCAGTCCAGCTGAAGAGAGGATAAACGGGAGCCGGCGCTTTGACGACAGGTGCCGCAGGCAAATCAGCAGCTAAACTTCCGCTCCCAAAAGCGATCGTCCCGAACGCAATGATGCTCGCGAGCGACAATTGCTTGTTGCACTTCATCCGAGAGTCCTCCTGCTGAGCACGGAAAAATATTGCGTAGCTTGTCCCCAAGTTGTGGTTAGCTCGATAGTTCGAGCTGGCAGGCAGATCACCTCTCCAATCTGGTAGGAGGCAGCATCTTGCTGCAACTGCGACAGCCGCTTCTTGCCGTGTCCATTCCAGAGAGGCGAGCAGGCTCTGCTTTCATGCTTGTACGACGGTGCTCAGCAATCCTTTCGCGAAGATCCGTGACACGGCCGAATAATGGGCTATTTTACAAAGCCACGTCGTGGTGATTCTCGCGGCCCTTGGCCGACGTATTGCGCGGTATATCGTTAATGGCTGGGCCTCGATTTGGCTGCGATTTCCACGTTCGCTCTTGATGCGACCCACCATCGGGAAGGGTAGGCTCGATGTCGACGACTCGTGCGTTTCATGTCGTTGTCGTCCGGGACGCGTAGAAGATGTATGTCCTTGCTCTGGTCACCCAAAAAGGCGGAAGCGGCAAGAGCACGCTGGCGGTCGGAATTGCAGTCGCAGCGTTGGGGAACGGGGAGCGCGTCGCAATTGTCGAGGCGGATCCACAAGGCACGATTTCAAAATGGAAAGAGCGGCGCCGCCATCCCGATCCCCGGGTCGTTCGGGTCGCTGATTCGGCCGAAATAGAACGGGCGCTCGTCAGCCTTGAAGCCGAGGGGATCTGGCTTACGGTTATCGATACCGCCGCCACGAACAATGCACTGGCCATGCGCGCCATCGCGAGGGCCGATCTTTGCCTGATCCCGGTGCGTCCGAGTCCCGCCGACATCGAAGCTGCGATACCGACGCTGATTGCTATTCGTAGGCTCAACCGCCGATTTGCTTTCGTCCTCGCTCAGACGCCACCGCGGGGCTGCCGCGTGAGTGAAGCCGCGACGTCGCTCAATTCGCTCGGGGTGCTCGCGCTTCCCTATGTCGGACAGCGCAATGACCATCAGGACGCGCTTGGGGCAGGATTAGGCGTGACGGAGTTTGCACAAGAGGGAAGAGCCTCGGAGGAAGTTCGTGAGCTGTGGCGCTGGATCTTGAAGAAGCTTGTCGAGGGGTCGTCAGATCATGAACCACACGCAAGAAACGAAAAAGCCGCGTACTAGGCAGACGCGCTGCGCGCGACGCTCGCTCGTGGAGCTTACCGCGGCGGCGAGCCGAGCCGTTGACGATGGCCTGTTTGTGCTGCCCCGCGGGATTGCTGCTTCCAATCTGCGATCGGAGCACTCAGGCCCGAATACGTCTGATCAAACAATTCTTGCAAGGCAAGCGACGGCTCCGAGTCCCGTTGCGGTGCTTGAATCTCGGAATGCGGCGGCGCCGCGCAAGGACGAACTCCTAGATTCCGACACTACCACCGAGATGATGGTGAAGGTTGCCGAAGACTCTCAAGACAGAGCTTCTGAAAACATCAAAGCCAGCCTGAATGCTGCCTTGGACCATGCAAACGGCCTCGTAGAGACGCGGGTGGGAGGCGAAGCGGCGTCGAAAACCGTCGTCGCTTCCGGACTTGAAAGCAATTTTTTGACCGTTCTCAAAGAAGCCGCAACGGGGTTTCGCGCGGATGCGGCCGAATTAATCATGCAGAAGGAACCAGCCGACAGCGCGGGACAGTCGCAACCGCGATATATGCGGCGGCTCACCGACGAGGCGGTCAGATTGCTCGACGATCTTCGGAGCGGCAAGCTGGAGAACCAGGCGAACTTCATCCTGAGCGAGTGCTTCAGGGAAGCCGCCAGCGCGTTCTCTATCATCAATCAGCAGCTCAAGCGCGACGGCTATCCCGCGAGCATTGATCCATCAATCTTCATTTGGCTTGCCAATATCACCGAACCGGAGACGCGTGACACCGGGACCAAGCGACTTGAGATCGTACCCAACCACCGAGGTCGTCCGAGCACGTACACGCGCCAGGTCGCTCAGTTCATCTGGCACCTTGTCGAGGGACAGGGCTGCGGGCGCCAGGCCGCATATCGGGCGGCGCTCACGAAGTTCTCCGTAACCGCGAGTTTCGTCGAGAACGCCTATGCGTTTTGGGAGCCGGTCTTCAAACGGGCGGGACCGCACGTGAGGATGCTGACCCGCATTTCAGATCCAGAAGTGTAAAGTGTCAATCGGCTTGCAAATTTGACCCTTCATCGGCGTCCAATTTTGACCCCTTTCCGCGGCGGGGTTTGCTGGTAGCGCTCGTCTCGTCGGAGCTGGCCGGGATAGCGGAGGCGAGACGAGCGCGGGTGGCGTGATCGTCGTCTCGGCTTTTGAACCGCCAGCTATCGTTGCCGGTCTCGACGATGTCGCAGTGATGGGTCAATCGGTCGAGCAACGCTGTGGTCATTTTGGCGTCGCCGAACACGCTGGGCCATTCGCCGAATGCGAGATTGGTGGTCACGATGACGGAGGCGCGCTCATAGAGCCGGCTGACGAGGTGGAAGAGAAGCTGGCCACCGGACTGGGCGAAGGGCAAATAGCCGAGTTCGTCCAGCACGATGAAGTCCATCCGGGTCAGATGCTCGGCAAGCCGTCCCTGCCGTCCATTGCGGGTCTCGGTCTCGAGGCGGTTGACGAGGTCGACCACGTTGAAGAAGCGGCCGCGGGCACCAGATCGGATGCAGCTTCTTGCGATGGCAATGGCCAGGTGGGTTTTGCCTGTGCCGGTGCCGCCGACCAGCACGACGTTGCGCTGTTGGGCGACGAAGCCGCCGCCAGCAAGATCATTGACGAGCGTCTGATTGATCGGCGTGCCGTCGAACTGGAAGTCGGCAATGTCCTTGGCAAGCGGCAGCTTGGCAATGGTGAGCTGGTATTTGATAGATCTGGCTTGCTTCTCGTTGATCTCGGCGGAGAGTAGATCGCCAACGATGCGCTGGGGTTCATGCTGACGTTTGACGGCAGTTGCCATGATCTCGTCGAAGGCAGCCTTCATGCCATAGAGCTTGAGCTCGCCCATGAGGTCGAAGATTTGAGTTCGTTCCATCAGTTGGTCCTCCGAAGGTTGTCGTAGCGGGCACAATCGGCGATTGGTGCATGACGGAGCGTCAGGGCGGCTGGCGTCATGATGTTGGCCGGCGGGGCTGGCTCACGTTGACGGGCCAGGATGTTGAGCACCACATCGGCGGAATGAACGCTGTGACTGAGCGCTTCGGCACAGGCCGCTTCCACCGCAGGCAGACCGTCAGTCAGCACCGCGTTGAGGATGTCGACCATCTGCCGATTGCCATCGTCGATGCTGGCAAGCTTGCGCCGGATCCGCTCGATCGCGGCCGGCAGCACCCAGTCCTTGAAGGGAGCGCCGTTGCGTAAGGCGCCGGGGTTGCGGGCGAGCACCGGCACATAATGCCAAGGGTCGTAGACGGTATCGCCGCGGCCAAAGGATCGCTGATGCTCGGCAACGATACGTCCATCCTGGCGGATCACGATGCGATCGGCATAGGCTTGAACCTCGACCGGTCGTCCGACTGCACTGGCTGCGACCGAGTACTTGTTGTTGTCGAAGCGCACCAGGCAGGTCTTCGAGACCGACGCCGTCACCGCATGGAAGCCGTCAAATCGCCCTGCATAGGGAACGAGCCTAGGGCGTTCGACTTCGAACACGTCCCAGATCGTCTGATCGACCAGTTCCGGATGGCGATGAGCCTTGGCGTAGGTGATGCATTTGTCGAGCAGCCAGGCGTTTAACTCGTCGAGGTTTTTGAACCGCAGACGCGGCGTGAAGAAGCGTTCCCTGACCAGCCCGACCTGGTTCTCAACCTGCCCCTTCTCCCAGCCAGACGCCGGCGTGCAGGCGACTGGATCGACCAGATAGTGGCTGCACATCTGCAAAAACCGGCGATTGTAAAGACGCCCTTTACCGACGAAGATCGTCTCCACGGCGGTCTTCATGTTGTCGTAGATGCCGCGGGTGCAGGTGCCCTTGAACAGCGCGAACGCTCGGTCGTGGGCGTCGAACACCATCTCCTGCGTCTCTCGCGGATACGCCCGGGCAAATAGCATACGGCTGTGGCAGAGCCGGACGTGAGCAACCTTCACGACCACGGTGGTTCCGCTCAACAGCACCACCTCATGGCTCCAGTCGAACTGGTAGGCTTCGCCTGGCGCAAAACTCAGCGGGACATAGGCCGCCGCGGTCGATTGCCCGCGTTCCTTGCTCCACCGCCTGGCGTAACGTCGCACCGCATCGTAGCCGCCGTCATAGCCGCGACCGCGCAGCTCTTCGAAGATCCGGATCAATGTCAGCTGCTCACGAGCCGATTTAGCCGCGTTCGCCGCAAGCAGCCCGTCAAGTTCGACTGCCCATCGTCCGAGCTTTGGCCGCGGCTGCACTTGCCGCTCATACTCGAAGGAGGTCTCTCCCGACCTCAGCACCTTCCGAACCGTGTTCCGTGACACCTTCAGGTCACGGGCGATCTCCTTGATCGTCTTGCCCTTGATGAAGTGCTCGCGCCGAATCCGCGCAATCGTCTCCACGACCAGCATCCTCCACCACCTGCTTTGTTACGAAGCAGGCAGCGCAACAGACCAACCTGTAGGGGGGCAATTTTGGACGCCGATCCCCCGGCTTAGGGGGTCAATATTGCAAGCCGAATGACACCATCGAAGGCAGCTGTGACTTTCTTGGCGTGAACGGCTGGAAACGAGGATGGCAGAATCGTATCATCGGTCATGGCGGGCGTGGTTTAAGGTGATGGGGTGGCTTCGCAACCGAATCCTACGCCGCATCAGCGCTTTACACCACGCTCGCCAGCCCTCAGGCGCACTCTTACGAATAAGACGGGCTAGCGCTCCATCTCGCCCATAAGAATTTCATCTGAGACGTATCGTGGATTGGAAATGACAGTCCGCATTTCCGCATTCTTGCCCTCGTCCGCAAACCGGAATCCCTTCTTGTAGAAAAATGCTGAAGCTCCTTCATCTTGAGAGAGAAGGGATAGCTTGGAAAGGCCCGCGGACTGCCTAGTATGATCGGCGACTTCAATCATAGCCGTCCCGACCCCTTTGTACCTCGACCGGCCGAGATTTTCTATGCTGAGAATTCGCAAACTGTTGCGCCCCGGCGCCACGGTCATCGCTCCCACCTTATTGCGTTCATTGGCATCAGTAAACAAAGAAACACTTTGGGCGTTGCCAATATTGCTACTTACTCTGTGTAGGCGGACTGACACACCTGTCCTCTTGTCAAAAGCGGAAGACGCTGGTCCAGCAGCTAAAGCGGCCGTAAAAGCAGCACCATCTGCGCCAGAAGTGCCGGCCAGCGCATCGCGCTGCTGGTCCACACTTTGCCCGTCGGAGGGCCAGTTGTTGTAATTGGTTCTCATCACAACGAGCTACTATTTGGACGAGCTGACAGAAAGCTGACAAAGCCGACGCATGAGCCGGTCCTTTACGAATAAGACGGGCTAGACTGCCGCTGGGGGTCACTCCGATGGGTGAAGCCAAGCGCAGACTTGAGGAAATGAAGGTGGCACCTTGTCGTTGTCGATCGGGGCGACAATCGGCTTCCTGCTGTTTTGATGGTGTTCGATGGCACAAGCCGGCTTCAGGGCTTGACCTTCGATCCGGCTCGCCCAGTACGACACTTGAACGCTGTTACATGCAGGAGCTGGGAAATTGCGAAGCGCCAATCTCCGGCGAGCATCTGATCAGCGAGGCTGTGATCGAAATACTTCGCGGGGACGGTAATTTCACGGCCTCTGGACTGCCTTGGCTCGAAGCAGGCGAAACAAAGGCGCTGGCTCCAAAGAATCTCACCGCGAACTGCCTTTGTAGACGACACAACAGCGCGCTGTCGCCGTTGGATGCCGCTGCCAAGATATTCTTTGCCGGCCTCAGGGACTGCTTGGAATCGAGCGAAGCCGTCTTGCCGTACTTGCTGTCCGGTCATGATGTCGAACGCTGGCTGCTGAAGACGCTCAAAGCTAACGAAACGGCCGCAGCCCATATCGGCGGCAAAGCGCCAGAAAAAGGTGCCGAGACCACTGGTCGGGAAGTGAGAATTGCTGTTCGATTGGTGGATCGTGGCGAGCGAGTTCCTCGACCCGGGCCCGCACCCGCTGCAGCGCGGCTTCCGCCGCATGGCGCTCACCAGCAGTTCCGGCCCCCACGAACAACGCCTCGATCTTCCGAAGCTTCTCGCGCAGCTGCGACTCGCTGTTCATTCTGATCCCGTTGCCCGCTCCGAACCGGGATCACCCCATCACCGCGCCCCGGCGGCGTCAATCATCCCGACCGCGCTATCCAGAGCATTCCGCGCAAGTCAAGCCCGGGAACCGGTGATCCTGTCGTGACGCTCACGTACAAGCTGCGTTTGATGTAGGGCAGAAGCGACTGCCTTGGTCGTGAACGCGTCCGACCGGAATTTTCGCAACGATTTCGACAAGAGCTGGTCGATCGACGTTGCAAACAGCGAGCTTGAGTGAGCGCGCGGCCTTTTTGGCCGCCGCCGCCTGGCGCTCCGGAAACCGGCCGGCCTTCGGCTTGCCGGTCGCGTCGATCCCGTAAACGATGATTGCCGAGGCGGAGAGTGTCTTTTGGTTCGTGAGATTGGGCTTGGCCATTTTGCCCTCCTGAAAAGCCGAAGGGGCCCGATTTGGGCCCCTTTCTGAAACGGCGTTGTCGCTGGTCCTGCGGGATGCTCCCGGCAATGGCGGTCTTGTCATTGGACGACTCCTTTGCTGAAGACGAGAAGAGCGTTCAAACAATCTCGTCGTAAGTATAATAAAGCATATCATCCAAAAGCGCAATGATTGCAATAATTTAGCTGCAGAAAAATTGCGCTTAAATAGAAGATAATTACTGTAATTTCCGCGCTTTTTTGGCACAATTACTGTAAACAATACACGACGAAAGATCGCATGACTTGCGATCATCAATATTGTTGCCGTTGCAGACGTTCAAACCGTCAGCAGCGCAGTAACGCCAAAGAGCGTGCTGAACAAAGCGCGGAAAATCCGCCGGAAAATTACGATCAAACTGGCGCGCGTCGATCTGTGCCGAGACGCGCCGCAAGACCTCGGCGCAGCCGCCGTCTGCATAGCAACGGGGACCGTACGGATGAACCATGCCAAGTTGCTCCAAAATCCCGGTTCGGACCAGAAAGTTGTGAACCAGCCGATCCACGACGATCATGGCAATGCCAACTGCATACCAATCAGGACGGGCCTCGCGATCCGCCATCAAAACGGATGAAAGCGTCATCGTCAGAACCTTGTCCGAAACCCCAAAAACATGACGGGTCGGACCGACTAACCTGTCTTATTCGTAAGAGGCGCCCGAGAGGCTGGCGAGCGTGGTGTAAAGCGCTCATACGGCGTAGGATTCGGTTGTGAAGCCAACCCCATCACCTCCAACCGCGAACGCCACGCCCGCCATGACCGACGATACGATTCCGCCCTTCTCGTTTCCAGCCATTCACGCCAAGAAAGTCACAGCTGCCTTCGATGGTGGGCGCCTAACCTCGAACGGGGGCGTGATGCTTCTGGCGATGGCCGAGCGGCGTCTCGGCTTGGCCGACAATCTGGCCCGGGTGTTCCCGGATCGGCGCGATCCGACGCGGGTCGTGCACAGCCTTGTCGATATGAAGGAGGAGCTTGGACTTGATCACTTCGAAGGGCGATCATGGCAAGGTCTTCATCGCCACGCCCTTATGACAATGATTGCCTACGCCTTCCTGCAACATCGTCGCCTCGCATACGCGGGGCGGAAAAAAAAGAATCAACGGGCCTCCGCCTCAACCAACCATGCCCGCCGCACGCCATGCCATCGTCGATCTCATCCTTCGGCCGCCGCCTCAGCAATGCCCATATTGCCGAAAGCAAATCCTTGAAAAGCAGTGGCGCAAACGCATTCTGTTCGCGGTAGGGACACCCATCACTGGGCGCCCCCCGCGCAGATCCCGGCGAGCCCAATTAAGGCACCGGGCTCCTACCTCGGGTGTTTGACGGCGAAGCGCAGCTTCGGCCATGGATGAAGGATGCGAGCCTTGGGGAGCCAGTCATCGGTGATCTGCGTTATGCGATCCCAGGTCAGACAGGTCCGCTGACTGCGCCGCCGAAGCGTCCGCCTCCAGAGATCGGTCAGATAGAACCGAAACGCATTGAGCGCTCGGCCATTCGTCGGGACAGCAAAGTACGCAAAGTGGCCGGTCAAGACCTGCCTCAGCCATTTCCCTTGTGCAGGGATCGGCCAGTGCATTCGGCGCCTTAGCTCCTCCTTGATTTCGCGGAGTTTGGTTCGCAAGCGGTCGCTACGGGTCTTCCGTTGAAGCTGGAAGCGCCCTTGGCGTGATTTGCCGCAGATAAACGTGAACCCCATGAACGCAAAGGTTTCCGGCTTTCCGAGTCCGCGCTGCTTGCGTTGAGCCGCCGCATGGCGACCAAACTCAATCAGGCGGGTCTTGGCCGGATGGAGCGTCAGCTCGAACTCCTCCAGTCTCGCGCGCATCGCGTCAAGGAAACGACGTGCGTCATCCTCGCGCTCAAAGCCGACTACTACATCGTCCGCGTAACGCACGATGATCATGCCGCCGGAGACCTCGCGCTGTCGCCGGCGTTTGGCCCACAGGTCGAGAGCGTAGTGCAGGTAGATGTTGCCGAGAAGCGGTGAAATCACCGAACCTTGACCCGTTCCCCTGTCATCAGCGGCTACGACGCTGTCTTCGAGAACACCCCCGCCTTCAGCCATTTCTGAATGAGGCGGATGATGCGCTTGTCGCCGATCCTATGTTCCAAGAAGCGAACCAGCCAAGGTTGACTGACTGCGCCAAAGAAGTTTTGGATGTCGGCGTCAATGATCCAGTTCACGTTCCGCGTCTCGATCGCTGTGCAGAGCGCGTCCAACGCATCATGTGGTCCTCTGCCGGGCCGAAACCCGTAGGAAAAGCCACAGAAGTCTCCTTCGTAGATGGCGTTGAGCACGATGACGGTTGGCGCCCTGGACGATTTTGTCTTCGAGAGCCGCGATCGCTAACGGGCGCTGCTTGCCGTCTGCCTTTGGTATGTACGTCCGGCGAGACGGTTGCGGGCGATACGCTCCTCGTTGGACCCGTTTGTGCAGATCGGCGAGCCGGGGCTCGAGATCTTCCTCGTAGTCCTCCCACGTCATGCCATCCACTCCGGGAGCAGCCTTACGCCTGAGCGCAAAGAACGCCGCCCGCAGTGTATCGACATTGATGTGGTGAAAGAGCGCGGTGAACCGGTCCTTCTTCCTCAGCCTTGCGGCTGTCCGTACGCGGTCCAGCGACTGGGTCATGCGAGCCCGGCCCTGTGTCCGGTGCATGCGCTGCTGTTCCGCGTTTCCCTTGGTCCCCGGCCTTGGCTCCGCCCACTCCGCCGCCAGTAATCCGGCTTTGTTCGTTGGCTTCTCAGCTACTATGCCAGAGTCAGACTTCTCCGTGTCGTGCATCAGCGGCTACAGCTCCTCGCCTTCCCGCTGCGGACCATCTCCTCCGAGAAGGAAGATGGCCGACCCGGAGATATCCCGGTTCCCGTACAAGGAGCTTCCATACATGCCAGGGTCTACGACCACGCCGGGTTGGACGGGTGCTCGCGTTTGCGCACTCGCCCATATTGCCTTCCGCTCTTTGGACAGCGTCGGCTCCCGAGATAACACTGTTTCGCGGCTCAATGGCTGGCCTGCATGCTCCCCTACCGACGCTTCGCCGACACCCTCGCGGACGCCTGCGCACGGCTCGGGGCCGATGTGGTTCGCTACACCTTCATCGCAATGGACTTCCACCATCTATTCCTTGCCGGTCTCCCGGCGCACCCAAAGTAGTGATAGGGCTTCAATATCGCTGCGCGTGCGATTGTAGACGATGAGATGATGGCTAGCCTTTAGCAGGTTCCGCGCCATTGGCGCACCCATGTGGCCAAGCCCGATGAAGCCGAGGTCCATCGCAGGCATCGTCAACTAATCGATCGCCGAGCTGAAGGAGGCGAGTCTCAGAGGTCGAGAGTCGGCGATAGCGCTTGTCCTGGAGATCTCGCGCCAAGTCGCAAAGGCTCGTTCGCGCGAAGCTCGACGGAAGTCGGCCGTGACGGCTCCGGGATAGGGGATGTGGAAAAGGTTCGCGACCTGATCGTGAACTGACAGAAACCGTTGAGCCTGATGGGGACGATTTTAAACGCTTCATGATCCGCTCGCGTCGCCGCGTCGGCTGATGAGAATTCTCGGCCCGATTGTTGAGAGCTTTGTGCTGGCGATGTTCGACGTGAAAGCCCATCTTCGCCCTCGCAGCGCCGTACGAACGCAGCTTATCCGTGATCATCACGCGCGGCGGCGTGCCGGCGGATTTCAAGAGCTTCTTCATGAGCCGCTGGGCAGCGCGCGAGTCTCTCTTCGGCGCTGGATCAAGACGTCGAGAACGAAGCCATTCTGGTCGACAGCGCGCCAGAGCCAATGTTGTTCGCCCGCGATCGAGATAACGACCTCGTCCAGATGCCATTTGTCACCGCGGGTGGGAGCGCGCTCGACGGATCCGATCGGAGAACAGCTTGCCGAATTTCCGTCCCCCCTGGCGCACGGTTTCATAGGTCATGCCAATGCCACGCGCCGCCAGCATTTCCTTGACCAAGCGCAAGCTTAAGGGAAACCGGAAATACAACCACCGTTCATGATGAAGGATTTCGCACAAAACCCGAATGCGCAAGTGGCAGGACTGGCGATAGCAGGACCACTCCGAACACCGTCATCCATGGGCGGAGGTCAAAATCCATCCCTGCAACGAACCTGCTTGTCTTGTCATGCATTTCCCCTGTCGTGACATGCTTGTTGTCGGCCAAAATGCTACAGAGTTTACCTTCAGTCCACGGATGTGGCCGATCCACCGCGGTAGCGACGTCCGTCAAATTCCCATGTGACTTCGCCTGCTTCTAATCAGACGGGCGCAGCCAGAAACGCGTAGCCTTCACGAAGAAGGCCCATCGAATAGTCGCGGCCATGCTCCGGTTTGCGCTCTTCCCGGCAAATGGCGTATGCAATGTCGTATACGCGCCCGACTCTTTCTTCGCGGCGTCGGCAATAGGTCTTGAGCGCAGTCTCCAGATCGTCGTTGCGATTCAGTTCCTGGGCCAGAACCAGCGCATCCTCGATCGCCATTCCGCCGCCGGATGTCATTTGCGGCATCAACGAATGGGCAGCATCGCCGAGCAGCACGACACGGCCACGGTGCCAGGGGGCTGGCATCATCAAGACATCAAATGGGCGGTAGCTTATGTGCTTGTCTTCGCCGATCACCTTGGCAGCCGCGACCAGTTCGGGCGCCGTAAAGGGGGCGAGCAGGTTACGGAGATAGTCGCACACCCGATCTTGCGGAATACGAAGCTTTTCGTCCGTGCTTTCCAGGAAGAATAGATAGCACAATTCCTTCGATAGCGGCAGCGCGCCAACTACGCGGCCCGTCGGAAGGCGGTACAGGACGAAGCCATTCATCGCCTCGGTGCGAGAAACCGTATAACGCCATACCCCTTGGCCGGCGTAGTGCGGCTTGAACTCGTCGCCGAAGATGCTCTGGCGGATCTTGGAATAGACTCCATCCGCAGCGATCAGCAGATCGGCGCGATCTGTCTCGCCGTTCGATAGCTGAACCGTCACCCCTCGATCGTCCTGATCAATACGGGTGATCGTTGTGTTGAAATCGATTTTCGCGCCGCTCTTCGTCGCAAAGTCTTCCAGAATCTGTCCCAGACGTGGCCGCATGAGTCCCAGTGCGGCTGGACGATCAGCGTCCCAAATTCTTGGTGAGGACTGTTCGCTCAGAATCGTTCCCGCGCCATCGCGTACCGACACGGTATCCCAACCAAGGCCGCCTTCGAGGCAGGCATCCACCAATCCCAATTCGGCAAGTGCCCGCAAGGCATTCCCCAGCAGCGTGATACCGGTGCCGATCCGGTCACGCTTATCTCCCATCTCAATGACTCTGGTAGATACGCCTATCCGCTGAAGCGCATGGGCGACCGTCAAGCCGCCAATCCCGCCACCTACGATGAAAACCTTCTTCACCGCGCCCATTTCTCCTCCTCCACTTGTTGGTATCTTTTTTATTTCTTGGCGATCACCCCCCGGGGGCCGCCGCGTTCTATGAAAAGCATTGTATTCTGTAACCTACCAATCCTGCTCTCGCCGAGCACCACCAAGCGCAACACCGATCCCGCTTACATCCATTTCAATGACGTCGTCGGGCTCGATCCGCTCGTCCAAAGATCGGCACACGACTACCCATCGCGCGCTAGAGCGAGACCGCAATGTACTTTGGTTTCAAGGTATTCCTTGATGCCTTCGGTTCGAGCCTTCACGACCGAGGCCGCTTGCCTTGCTGCCACCGAAGGGCGCCGCCCGATCGGACGCAAGTCCTCTGTTCAGCGCGACCATGCCGCTCTGCATTTGCCCGGAAAGGCGCAAACCACGCTTCAGGTCCTCGGTGTAGACGTAGGAAATCGGCCCAAATTCGGTGTCGTTGGCCAACTTCACGGCGCGCGCCTCATCGTCGAAGGGTGTTCGCCGTCAGGACCTGTGAGACAAATTGAAGGATTTTGCGGAGGGAGGATTTCTGGTTCATCGTAGCCACCAGGAGCGAAGATGAAGCAGAAATCCGTACCGGGCAAAGTGCCGCAGAACAAGTTCTAAAAGACATTCTGCGACAAACCCGCCGGCATTATTCGTCGGAGGAGAAGATCCGCATTGTGCTGGAAGGATTGCGCGGCGAGGAAAATATCTCCGAGCTCTGTCGCCGCGAGGGCATTGCCGCCTCGATGTATTACGGCTGGTCCAAGGAGTTCCTCGAGGCCGGCAAGCGCCGCCTGGCGGGCGACACGGCACGAGCTGCGACCTCCGGCGAGGTGAAGGATCTCCGCCGGGAGACTGTTGCCCTGAAGGAGGCCGTAGCCGATCTGACCCTGGAGAACCGTCTGCTCAAAAATAGCATGAACGGGCTCTATAGGTGAATGCTCCGCATTCACCTGTCGGGTGAGAGAGGGGGAGGACGAGGCATGAGGTATCCCGCCTCTGAGAAGGCCGAGATCATCCAGCAGGTCGAGCAATCGCATCTTCCCGCCAAGCGCACGCTGGACAAGCTCGGTATCCCGCGCGCCACATTCTATCGCTGGTATGATCGCTACCGCGAGGGAGGCGTTGAAGCGCTGGCCGATCACCGGTCTCGACCAGACCGGGTCTGGAATCGCATCCCCGACGATGTGCGGGGTCAGATCATCGACCTGGCGTTGGAGTTGCCTGAGCTGTCGCCACGCGAGCTGGCCGTGCGGTTCACCGACGAACGAAAGTACTTTGTATCCGAGGCCTCGGTCTACCGGCTGCTGAAGGCAGAGCTGGCCCCGCAAATTCGGACAGTAGCTTGAGTGGATTTTCTGCCTGACAGCGGCGAGGATTCTTGCTGCGAATCAGGAGCGAAGATGACGAAGAAGAGCCGCCGGACGCATTCTCCGGCATTCAAGGCGAAGGTTGCTTTGGCTGCGGTCAAAGGCGACAAGACACTGGCGGAGCTGGCGCAACTGTTTGATGTTCATCCGAACCAGATCACGATCTGGAAAAACCAGCTCCTGGAAGGCGCCGCCGGCGTGTTTGGGCATGACAAGACATCGGCCGAGACGCCGGTCGATTTGAAGGCGTTACATGCCAAGATCGGCGAGCTGGCGTTGGAAAACGATTTTTTGTCCGGCGCGCTCACCAAGGCGGGCCTGCTGAGCGCAAAGCGATGATCGACCGCGGTCATGATCTTTCTATCGTGCGCCAGGCGAAGGTCCTGAAGCTGGCTCGCAGCACGGTCTACTATGAACCTCGGCCAGTTTCGGCCGAGGACCTTGCCTTGATGCGTCGGCTCGATGAGCTGCATCTCGATTATCCCTTCGCGGGAGCGCGTATGCTGCGATCGTTGCTGCGGCGGGAGGGCGTATACGCCGGTCGCCGCCACATCGCGACGCTGATGAAGCGCATGCGGATCGAGGCGGTCTATCGTCGCCCGAACACGAGCAAGCCGGCTCCGGGTCACAAGATCTACCCGTACCTGTTGCGCGGATTGAAGATCGAGCGGCCCGACCATGCGTGGGCAATGGACATCACCTACATTCCGATGCGGGTGGCTTCGTCTATCTCGCGGCGGTCGTCGATGTGTTCAGCCGACGGGTCCTGGCCCATCGCGTCTCGATCACAATGGAGGCGGCCTTCTGCGTCGAAGCGGTCCAGGAGGCGCTGGCGAAGCACGGCAGGCCCGAGATTTTCAACACGGATCAGGGCAGCCAGTTCACCAGCCTCGAGTTCACCGATGTGCTGCTGGACGCGAAGATCGCCATCAGCATGGACGGCAAGGGCGCCTGGCGCGACAACGTGTTTGTCGAGCGGCTCTGGCGCACGGTCAAATACGAAGAAGTTTATCTCCGCGCCTACGACAGCGTGTCCGAGGCGCTAGCGTCAATTGCCAAGTATCTGGCCTTCTACAATCAGGGACGCCCTCACTCGAGCCTTGACGGGCGCACGCCCGACGAGGCTTACTTCGGCACGCAAGCTATGGTGATGGCCGCATGACCGTCGCCGACGGTTTTGTCGTCGCTCTGGTCGGGCTACGCCCTCCCGACGCAACGACAAAACCGTAAAGCCTCGCGTTCAGCATAACCCGGCAGGAATCCACTTAAATCCAGCGGGGCGCTGTCCAAACAACCGGGGCCAGCTCTGGCGCATGACCTCATCACCAGCCCGGCCTATGTGGTGATCAAGGCCGCGAACGAGTTCAAGGACAAGACGACGGCCGTCAGTCAGCTCTGGCAGACCGACTTCACCTACCTCAAGATCACCGGATGGGGGTGGTACTATCTCTCGACCGTGCTTGACGACTTCTCGCGCTACATCGTGGCCTGGAGGCTTGGTCCCACCATGTGCGCTTCCGACGTCACAGCCACCCTCGACCAGGCACTCGCTGTATCCGGCCTTGACCACATCGCCGTCGCGCACCGGCCAAGGCTTCTCAGCGACAATGGTTCGAGTTACGTGGCGGACGATCTGGCCAAGTGGCTCGACCAGAAGGGCATGCAGCATGTGCGCGGCGCTCCGTACCATGACCCAGGGAAAGATCGAGCGGAAAGATCGAGCGCTGGCATCAGACGCTGAAGAACCGCATCCTGCTCGACAACTACTACCTGCCCGGTGATCTCGAACGTCAGGTACGGGCCTTCGTCGAACACTACAATCACGTCCGTTATCATGAGAGCATCGACAACCTCACAGCAGCCGATGCCTACTTCGGCAGGGCCGAGGCGATCCTCGCAGAACGAAAACGCATCCGAGGGAAACGATCCATTTTTCCATCATGACCGTGATCCCAAGCTCTTTTTCCGTCTCTATCCTTGCTGCGTTGAGTGCTGCGACCGCTTGCGTTTGGTCGACAAACGAACCCTCCAAGGTGGTGTTCGGAAGAGTAAATAGAGTGTCGTCATGGTCCAGAATCCAGGGAAACCAGCCGTACTCGATCGCATTTGTAAGAAAGTGTTCGTGCGGGTCTGGCCTAGCCTCTTTTAGATCGTACGAGGCAATAAATGTGGGCATCATGGTTGCTCCACTCTGCGGCGCACACGCGGACTTGGAGGCACGCGGACATGACTCGACGCCGTGGAGAGTGAAAACCCGCCGCTGTTCCTGCCGCGCCCACGCTGCCAGTGAAGTTGGCGGCGGTGACTCGGCGCTCACGGCTCCGGAAGCGCTGTCCCCACCACGCGCTGCAAACTTCGGTGGCCAGCCTTCGCCCTTGGATTAGCGAGACCGACCACCTCCCCGAGAGGCTCAATTCCAAGGGCGCTACCAGACAGTATCGCTGAGAACGACTGGAAGCACCTACCAAGATTGGTTGGTGCCGATCTGATGTGGCCTGGGGCAAATGCGCCATGGCGACTGAATTAGATACGATTTTTGATGTGATTGAGCGTCACCGCGAGCTTTCCGCGCAGCACGCCGCCGCGGCATCGGTATCCTCGAAACTTGTCGCAGGTCCCGAGTTTGATGCCGCCGACGCGATCAGCGAGGAAAGAGGGTTGGCTCTCGAGGAGTATGCAGACGTGCTCATCCACTCCAAGCCTACTACGCTTGCGGGCGTAATCGCCCTGAGCCGCTACGTAGTGCCGCGCGGCGAACAGGATGGAAGTGGAGCGTCGACCATGATGAGAGGGCTACGCCGGGCTCGTGACGCAGGGAGGGCGTAGCCCGACCGGAGTTACGAGCCCGGCGTCGGCGCGATCCACAGCGGACCGCGCCGACTGGTGATCGCGGCCGGCTGGTTATGCAAGTGGTTCTTCCGCCAAGAGGAATCACTCGCGTGCCAGGCCGACACATTACCGATCACCAAATGAGGCTCTACATGAAGTACCGTCAGACCGATAGCCCACCCGTGGCCGCCGCCAAGGCTTCGTTCAGCACCTCGACCGCTTACCGGATCGAGAAGGATCGACGCCTTCCGTCGCAGAAGAAGGCTCCCCGCGGCCGTCGCCGGCCAGATCCCTTGGCCCGCGTATTTGAGACAGAGATCGCGCCGATGCTGAAGGCCGCCCCCGGTGTGCGGCCGGTCACGATCTTCGAGGAGTTGCTCCGACGCCATCCCGAGCTCGGCGCCGGCATCCGTCGCACGCTGGAGCGCCGGATCCGGGCCTGGCGGGCGATCCACGGCGAGGAGCAGGAGGTCATCTTCCGCCAGACCCACGAACCCGGTCAGCGCGGCCTGTCCGACTTCACCGACATGGGCGAATTGGGTGTCACGATCGCGGGCGTACCGCTCGACCATCGTCTCTATCACTTCCGGCTGGCCTATTCCGGGTTTGAGCACGCCCATGTCGTGCTCGGCGGTGAGAGCTTCGTCGCTCTGGCCGAAGGCCTGCAGAATGCCTTGTGGTCACTCGGTGGGGCGCCACGGGAGCATCGCACCGACAGCCTGTCGGCCGCCTTTTGCAATCTCGACCGCGACGCCAAAGACGATCTGACGCGGCGATACGAAGACCTCTGTGCCCATTACGGCATGCGGCCTTCCCGCAACAATCGTGGCATCGCCCACGAGAACGGGGCGATCGAGAGTTCGCATGGTCATCTCAAGCGAGCGATCGGCGACGCGCTGTTGCTGCGTGGCACCGCCGACTTCGACGATCTAGCTGCCTATCGTGGCTTCATCGATGAGATCGCCAGCCGCCGCAATGCCCGCAACGCCAAGCGGATCGACAGTGAACGTAGCGCACTTCAGGATCTGCCGGACCGCCGCACGTCGGACTATGAAGAGGTGATCGTCCACGTGACGTCGTCCGGCGGCTTCACCTTGCGCAAGGTGTTCTACACGGTGCCGTCGCGCTTGATCGGCCATCGGCTGCGGGTGCGCCTGTATGACGATCACCTCGACGTGTTTGTCGGCGGCACGCATCTCCTCACCTTGCCGCGCGGGCGGCCGCATCCCAATGGCAAGCACGATCAGGTCGTCGATTATCGGCACGTGATCCATTCCTTGCGGCGCAAGCCGATGGCGCTCCTCAACCTGGTCTACCGCGACCAGCTGTTCCCCCGGGAAGCTTACCGCCGAGCCTTCGACGTCTTGCGCAAACGCTTACCGGACAAGAAGGCCTGCCGGATCATGGTCGATCTCCTCGCACTCGCCCATGAGCGCGGTTGCGAGGCCGAACTCGCCAATCAGCTCACGGCTGACCTGAACGACGGCCGGCTGCCCGACCTCAACCGGCTACGTACTCACTTCGCCCCGGATCCCGCCCAGGTGCCGAACGTCGTGGTACGCCTCGCACCGCTCGCCACCTATGAATGCCTCATCGGTACCGCCGAGATCGGAGGCGCCGCATGAGCACAACCAACGTAGTCGACACCGCGCGCCTCAATCTGTTGCTCAACGAGCTGCGGCTGCCCGCCATCAAGGCGCTGTGGCCGCAATTTGCCGAGCAATCCGATAAAGAAGGCTGGCCGGCGGCGCGCTTCCTCGCCACCATTGCCGAGCACGAGATCGCTGAGCGCGGCCGCCGCCGCATCGAGCGCCATCTCGTCGAGGCGCGGCTGCCTACCGGAAAGACCTTTGACAGCTTCGACTTCGAGGCCGTGCCGATGATCTCCAAGGCGCAAATGACCGCACTCGCCGCCGGCGACGGCTGGCTCGGCAAGGGCGCCAATCTGCTGCTGTTTGGTCCGCCCGGTGGAGGCAAGAGCCACTTGGCGGCAGCAATCGGCTTGGCCCTCATCGAGAACGGATGGCGCGTCCTGTTCACCCGCACCACCGATCTCGTGCAGAAGCTCCAGGTGGCTCGCCGCGAGCTCAACCTCGAGGGCGCCATCAACCGCCTCGATCGCTTCGATCTCGTCATCTTGGACGATCTTGCCTATGTCACCAAGGACCAGGCCGAGACCAGTGTGCTGTTCGAGCTCATCAGCGCACGCTACGAGCGACGCTCTTTGCTGATCACCGCCAATCAGCCCTTTGGAGAATGGAACAAGGTCTTTCCGGACCCAGCTATGACCCTCGCGGCGATCGATCGCCTTGTTCACCACGCCACCATCGTCGAGATGAACGTCGAGAGCTATCGCAGGCGGACTGCCCTCGAGCGAAAGCGTGGTCCAGGGCGGCCACCGGAGCACGCGACACAAAAAACGCTCGCTTGATTGACGCTCCGCGACAATCAAAGCAAACAAAACTCTTGCGCGCGACAATCATCGCGGCGATCATCATCGCGCCGCGACACTGACTCGCCATCCTGATCGCCGCGCTCTTCCGACCCAGATCGTCGCGCTATAACGTAGCCAGCCTACCGGCTTGGCTGCTGTCTGATGAAAATGATTGGCACCAATCGTTTCTGAGGACGCTGGCGGACGCGGTGGATGAGATCGGTGTGAGGTAGCGCCACCTCTGGAATTGAACCGGCCGGTGCGCGGGAAGCGCAAGAGAGCTATCGCTGAAAGTTGGTGACGGCGGAATCGCAAAGGCGGCACCCCGTGGGGGGGCTTGACGCCTCCACTTCTCCACCGAAGGAGCGATATGCCGTGTCCAACGATAACGTCATCCAGCCGATTCAGCCAGGAATCGTTGACGATCAACTCACAGAAGTCTTGCGCAACGGGGCACGTGCCTTCTCGCCAAGGCGGTCGAGGCCAAAGTCGCAGACTTTCTCGGCCAGCATGCCGATTTGAAGACCGCGGACGGCCACCAGCGCATCGCGCGCCACGGTCACCTGCCGGAGCGCGAGGTGATGGCCGGCATCGGTCCGGTCGCCGTCCGCCGGCCGCGTGTACGCGCTCGCGAGGCGGCCGCTACCTGGGCGCCGGTTCTCTCCGTCGATGCTGCGGCCAACATGCGCCACTCCAAGTCGATCGAGACACTGCTGCCGATCCTTTACCTGAAAGGGATCTCGACCGGCGACTTCTCCGAGGCGCTGCCGGCGCTGCTCGGCAACGATGCTGGCGGGTTGTCGGCATCCGCGATCGGCCGGCTGCAGGACGTCGGATTGACGAGCACGCCGCGTGGCAGAAGCGCGATCTGTCGGCGAAGCGCTACATCTACATCTGGGCCGACGGCATCCATTCCAAGCACCGCCCGCACAGCGCTTCGTCAGACAGATTGTGCATATGTTTGAGGATGAACAGCCCGGCCACGAGCCTCGTTGGCAGCGGCGGCTGGCCCGGCCCGGTGCGACACACCGAGCTGAAGCGCTTCGCCAGAAAATCCCAATCAATCTCCGCCGCAAGCCGCACCAGCGGATGACGAAGGTTGATGATCGCATCCAGAGAAGCCCGAAATAGGTCGTCCTGGCGATCGTCGCGCGGCTGACTCACGGCCCGTTCTCCAACAGCGAATCTTGCCGTCAAAGGAATCACGATCCACCAAAATCCGGTATCCCAAAACGCAAGAAACCGACCCTCCCCCCGGCTTTCTTGCAAAATCGAATACTTGCTCAGGTTAAATCATCGCGACGTATCAATCGCTTCCGAATTCTTCACGGGCGGCTAGCGAAGAATTTGAGGAGCTGATCTCGTCGCAGCGTCTTGCGAAAGATGACGACTCCTGAAACATCCGAGCCATGCACCTTGCCAGTCTCCCGGCGCACCAACTGTAAAGCTAAGATAACGAGGCAGTCGGTACCGGTCGTTATCGCGGTCTGCATATGTCGCCGCATTTCCCGCCAGGTCCTTTCGCGCACGCAAGCCGTTTCCGCCCATCCCTCCGGAAGTGCCGGCACCAACAACCCGAGCGCACAGCTTCAGCGATCGTCTGCATCATCAGTTTCGAGTCCGGCAGGAAAACCGCCCTCCATTTGCCTGTGCAAACATCGCTATTGTTGCTCCGCCGAACCATACGATCGACAAAAAGTGACAGCTCTCAACACACTACCCAGCGGCATAATAAATCCGCTCGCGATTTGACGGTTGTTCGGCCTGGGAAATGCCAGTTCCGAAATACCGCGCGTGGGCGACGTCGAGGATACCGTTGACCAAACTCGAGAAGGTGTACCCGGCGGCTTTCGCGGCCAGGACATAAGACGCGCCGATACCGAGTGCGGCCATCGAGTTGATCTCCAGGACAAAGGGGTGCCCGGAGCGGTCGATCCGGATGTCGACGCGGGCGTAATCCCGGCAGCGGCAGGCGCGGAAGGTCGCAACCGAAATATCCCGCAGTATTGTCGCGAGATTGCTCCCGACCTGCGCCGGGCAAATCTTCTGGGGCTCCACGACCGCCATGTGCATCTTGTCTTCCCAAGTGATAAGACGCGTCTCGCGCTCGCCGAAGTCCTGCTCCACCAGAGGCAACGCCTCAAGCTCTCCGTTTCCCAGCAGGGCAACGCAGATCTCCCGCCCTTCGATGTATTCTTCTACGAGTGCATCCTGCGCATATTGCGTGACGATCACTTCTACGGCCTGTCTCAACTGGGCGGGCTCATATACGAGCTGCAATCCGAAGCTCGTGGATTCATGACGCGGCTTTACTACCAACGGGAAGCACAGATCGCCGGTACTCTCGGTGCCCCTACGCATCACACGAAAGTTCGGCGTCGGCACGCCGCAATCGCGGATGAGCTGTTTGGTAATGGCCTTGTCGAGCGCCAGTGCGTGCCCGAGCGGGCTGGAGCCGGTGTACGGAACGCCAGCCATCTCGAGCATGGCCGGAACGTGCGTGTAGCGGCACTCGCCCTGAATTCCGTACGCCATGTTGAAAACGATCCCTGAAGGGCGGGCTTGCGAATCGGGTGGCATGAACCGCTCAAGCGTCGCGAGCAGTCCTTTATCACCTTCGCACAGCAGCGTGTCGTGGTTACCCTCTTGCAGTGCCGCCACCACGCTTTCGACCGTCTTGCGGCCGTATTTCTCCGGGCAAGGTTGACCGAAGTGGTTGATCACGCCCCTATGATCATCGTTCCACACGACGGCTACCCGCATGAGCTGCTCCCTGTATGTTGCCGGCTTTCACGTTCATTCGCCTGGATTTGGCAGATCGAGAGGGACGGCTCGCCTGGAGTGCCCGCGCCCCAAGGCCAGGCGACGAGCGGGTTCACTCCTTCCAACAAGCGGAAATCGAGATACTTGTTGATTAGCAAAATGCACCCGGCCTGCACCAACAGCAGTTCCGGGAATCGCAGGAAGAGTTCCAACGTGCCTGGCAAACTCGATAGAGCCACGATGATGAGGGCGGCCAACACCGTCGTGAAGGCGCGCCAGATCGCTTCACGGACTCCATTTTGGTCGAGCACTTTTGCGAAGCTTTCGCAGGTCAAACACAAGGCGATAACCGGAAAGAACGCAATCTCACGAAGCCAGGCGATATGCCACCATTCCCCCGCGGTCAAAGGCGCAAACAGCAGCGCTGCCGCCAAGCTCAACAGCACAGCCACTCGCGCGTAACTGTGGTCTGTCTTGAGCAGCGGCCGCAAGGCGACAACGACGAGGAGTACGAACAGCAGGAAGGCAAGGCTGATCGGGATGCTGACGGTATCGAAAGCCATCGCCAACAAGATCGGCCGAAGAAGCCCCAGCACCCTGACGCCAAGAGTGAGGCGAAAGAGTACGACGAAGACAGCTCCCAAGGAGACGAACACCACGCTCTCGGCTGACTTGTGGAACTGGGCCGGTAACTCTGTGAGCGAAACAAAACTCGCACTGATGGACGAAGTCGATAGCATCGGCAGTTTGGCGAGCGCTACGCCGAGCGGCAGGACAAAGAGGCCCACGAGCAACCAATCGGTCTTTGGCGCGGCGTCCGCCGAGGCATTCTTATTTCTGCACGTTTCACTCAAGAGAGCACCTCCACCAGGCCATCACGCCGGGGATCGGCAGCGCCTTTCGCGCTTCCGTCAGTCATGAGTTGGAGCGCGTTGACCGAACCCATCGCAAAATTGAGTCGTGATTTGACGATTGGGATGCGGTTACGGGCGCGCAATCTTGCCAACAGGGCATTGCTGGCTGCCGGCCGCTCGATCCAGACTTTGCGACCGACCAGTCCATGTACGCGAGGCGCCGCCACAGCGTCCGTGATATCCAAGCCCAAGTCGATGACTCCACTTAGGACATGGAGAATTGCCGAAATGATCCGTCGACTGCCGGCGGCGCCCAGTGCCAGGAGCGGGCGGCCGGTGGCGCCCTGTAACACCAGCGTTGGGGCCATGTTCGAGCGCGGTCGACAACCTGGTCCGAGCTCATAGGGGTGAGAAAGGCGGGGACACGTGCACAGATAATTGTTGTAGAGGAAACCCAGATCCCGGTGTGCCACCTTGGCGCCGAACACCGATTGGATAGACTGTGTCAGCACTACAATGATGCCATCTCGATCGCAGACCGAAAGATGGGTCGTATCGCCCGGTTCTTCGGCACTGTCGGTCGCGAGCTCTTTGGTACTTTGCGGCGCCAGGATGCTATCTGCGACTTGCCGCGCGTAATCTTCGCTCAACCGCCCTTGACGCGATTGCGGAATGAGATCATCGGGCAGCAACGGGCGGAGCTCCCGCTCGCGAAAGACGGCGGATGACGCGAGCGCGATCGCTTCGTGCCAGCTATCGTCGGATGACTCCGAGTTTGTCGCTGATATCTGCGCGATGATGTTAAGTGCAAACAAGAGTTGCAGTCCGCCGCTAGGCGGCGGGATGCTGAGAATCCGATGGCCGCGATAGGACGTCGAAACCGGCTCCACCTGTGCGGGCGGACCGCAGCTTGCTAGATCTTCTTCGGTGATGAGACCGCCGGCCGCTCGCATATCGGCTGCGATCTGCCGGGCAATTCCGCCGTGATAGAAGTCCTCGGTGCCGAAATCGGCCAACCGGCGAAGCGTGCCCGCGAGCTCCGGTTGTCGAAACATGTGGCCGATTTCCGGTGGCAGACCGTCTTGGAGAAACAGCTCACCGGCCGGCGATGCTCGCAGATCATCGGCCACCCATCGGGCTTGTCGGTGCTGCAATGGCGTGATCGGATAGCCTTCTTCCGCAATGCGGATCGCTGGCGCCATCACAGTTTCGCGGCTGAGCACGCCGTATTTCCTGTGCGCCCAGTCCAGCGTCGCGGGAGTCGATGGAATCGTGCAGGAGCGATACCCGCGCCGCTGCTGGCCCGCTTTGATCGTGTCGAGCGAAGCGGCTGCGGGCGCACGGGAATGTCCGTCGATGATCCGAATTCGATCATCCGCAAAACGGACGAGCAACACGGTCTGCCCGCCCAGACCCGATGCACTGGGTTCGCACACGCAAAGCGCCCAGGCGGCGGCCACAGCGGCGTCGATCGCGTTTCCGCCGGCGCGCAGGATTTCCACCCCGGCTTCGGTAGCGTTCGGGAAAGCCGTCACCACAGCCTCGTGGCGCTGCCCTACGGAAGCGGCAGGGCCGTCGAGCTCCACGCGCTCCAAGTTGGGCATCAGCATCGCGCGCATTTCGATCTCAGCCTTCGGGCAAATCGTCCAACCAGCAGGCGCCCTCGACGTGCCGCCGGGAAAAGACCTTTCCGAGTTCTTCGGGAATCTTGTTTTGATGATATCGCATATACACGCGGCCATCGGCACCAAGGTCGAGAACCTCGATCTTCCCCGTGTAATGGGACATGATGTATTTGAACGTCTTCTGGATACCGCTGAGACGTCGGTTGATGCCGCGCGCGATCTCTATACCGCGCCGCAGCGAGACCTGAAAGTGCGATGCGCCTTTCACCGGCCTGCCTTGAAAAAGATAATAAGGGCGGACGCCCATTTGGTGACACTTTGCAAAGGTCGCCGCCAAGATTTCGGGATCGTCGTTGACTTTCGCCAGAAGCACGGACTGATTCAGAAACTGCACGCCCTGTGCGCGTAGCGCGCGAATGTTGCGCTCCGCATCGACCGAGATCTCGCCGATGTGGTCGAAATGCGCGACGATCACTGCGGTCTTTCCCGCTTCACTGATCCGCCGGAACAACGCCGGGAGTGCGGGATCCTCAAACCGCCTGGGTGCGAAGGCGACTATTTTTGTGCCGAATCGAATTGACTCCAAGTGCGGGATCGGTAGCAGATGATCAAGAATCTTGCCGAGCTTAGCGGTGCTGAGCACGAACGGGTCGCCTCCAGATAGCAGCACGTTCGTCATCTCAGGATGGCCGGCGATATACTGCGCGACCCGGGCGAAATCGGGCGCGATCTCATCGGAGTCCTTGCCGACGATGCGTTTGCGAAAGCAGTAACGGCAATAGGACGCGCAACGGTCCGTTACCAGCAGCAGACCGGTCTGCGCGTATTTGTGCTGAAGCCCGGGCACGACGGTATTGTCATGCTCGCCGCTGGTGTCAAGACTTCCGGGACTCTTGAACTCAGCAATTGTGGGCTCTACAATGTATTTAAGCTGGTCGTAGTAGCCACTGTTGGTGATCTGATCGCGATAAAAATTTGTGGCGTGATACTGCGTGATGTTGTTGGCTTGCAGCTCACTCTCGGTAATGGCGCGCGCGCCCTCGATGAAATTCATGACCGCGGTGTGCGGCCGCAGGCCGTGCGCGATAGGCCGTGATGAGGTGCGCAAACCCGCGCCTCCGGGGTTGTCAGCATGAACAACTCCTTGTTGATCTTGTGATGAGGACGGTATCTCGACCACCGGACGTCTTCCGGTGGCGACGCGAGCTTGCGCAGATCGGCCTAGCATCTTGTTCGTCATAGCTGATTCTCCCCAGCGCGTGGACCGGAACTGATCCCCGGGCAAAGTCTGGACTAGCAATTGATGTGCCACCAGAGACTCTGTGTAGTTAAGCTTCAATGACAATAGGATGATGCGTCTCTTCTGCGCAGCACGAGACGCAGAGTCGGGTTGCCGACATTGTGTCACCAGCCGGACGCGAGTGAATACTAGTACCCACTTTTCTTGGAACGTGAGTCGTGATTCAAGGTCGGGATGATACCCGAAGCAAGAGAAGTCCACCTTTCGAGGAAAGATCGCAAGGTGCTTGAGGCGTGCTGTCGCTCACCGGTGACGTTGCAGCGCGATTTGAAGCGGGCGCGGATAGTTCTGTTGGCGGCGGATGGGCGCAGCACCCGGTCGATCGCCAAGGAAGTTGGGGTCCAGCCGCGGATTGTCAGCCTTTGGCGGCATCGCTATGCCGACCATGGCCTTGAAGGGCTGCAAGACAAGCCGCGGCCTGGCAAGCAGCCGATCTATACGAAGACGACCGACAAGCGGATTCTGAAGCTGCTGGATAAGCCGCCACCGCAAGGGTTTGCGCGCTGGACCGGCCCCCTGCTGGCCGAGGCGCTGGGCGATGTCGATGTCCAATATGTCTGGCGGTTCCTGCGCAGCCACAAGATTGACCTGGTGGCTCGCAAGTCCTGGTGCGAGAGCAACGACCCGAACTTTACGGCCAAAGCCGCCGATGTTGTCGGCCTCTATGTCGCGCCGCCGGCGAAGGCCATTGTGCTGTGCGTGGACGAGAAGCCCTCGATCCAGGCTTTGGAGCGAGCGCAGGGTTATCTGAAGTTGCCCAATGGCCGCGCCTTGACCGGCCAAAGCCACGATTACAAGCGGCATGGCACCACAACATTGTTTGCGGCGCTCGAAGTCGCCACCGGAAAGATCATCGCGACCCATTCAAAACGCCGGCGCCGCGTCGAGTTTCTCGATTTCATGAACAGCGTCACCGCGGCTTTTCCGAACCGCAAGCTTCACGTCATCCTCGACAACCTCAACACCCATAAAAAGAACGAGGACTGGCTCAAGGCCCACCCCAACGTGCAATTTCATTTCACGCCGACAAGTGCGTCATGGCTCAATCAGGTCGAAGTATGGTTTTCCCTTGCAGGGGCAGTCGCTCAGCGGCACCTCCTTCACGAGCCTCAAGCAGCTTCAGGAACACATCGATGCCTACGTCAACGCATACAACGACAGAGCCGAGCCCTTCGTCTGGACCAAGAAAAAGGTCCGTCAACGCCGTTTCAAAGGCCGCCGTATCACTCAGCTCTGATTCCGGGTACTAGAAGGATTGCGCGGCGAGGAGAACATCTCCGAGCTTTGTCGCCGAGAAGGCATTGCCGCCTCGATCTATTACGGCTGGTCCAAGGAGTTTCTCGAGGCCGGCAAGCGCCGCCTGGCCGGCGACACGGCACGAGCTGCGACCTCCGGCGAGGTGAAGGACCTCCGCCGGGAGGCCGGCGCCTTGAAGGAGGCCGTCGCCGATCTGACGCTGGAGAACCGTCTGCTCAAAAAAAGTATGAACGGAGATGGGGAGGACGAGGCATGAGGTATCCCGCCTCAGAGAAGGCCGAGATTCATCCATTTGGTCGAGCAATCGCACCTCCGGCCAAGCGCACGCTGGACAAGCTCGGGATCCCGCGCGCCACATTCTATCGCTAGCATGATCGTTACCGCGAGGGCGGCATCGCCGCTCTGGCCGATCATCGGTCTCGACCAGACCGGGTCTGGAACCGCATCCCGGACGATGTGCGGGGCTAGATCATCGACCTGGCGCTGGAGTTACCTGAGCTGTCGCCACGCGAGCTGGCCGTGCGGTTCACCGACGAACGAAAGTACTTTGTATCCGAGGCGTCGGTCTATCGGCTGCTGAAGGCGCATGACCTCATCACCAGCCCGGTCTATGTGGTGATCAAGGCCGCGAACGAGATCAAGGACAAGACGACGGCGCCGTCGCGCACCGGCCAAGGCTTCTCAGCGACAATGGTTCGAGTTACGTGGCGGATGATCTGGCCGAGTGGCTCGACCAGAAGGGCATGCAGCACGTGCGCGGCGCTCCGTACCATCCTCAGACCCAGGGAAAGATCGAGCGCTGGCATCAGACGCTGAAGAACCGTAAGCGACGTTCGCGTCCCATTCGCAAAGGTTTGGCGTGGGGATTGCAGTCTGTTGATCAACGTGTTTGCAAATCGTTGGCGGGGGGTATGGAGGCGGCAACGACGGAGAATTACGAGGTGCGGCCGAACGACCAGCTCGTCGATCCGGGACTGCGGGTGACCGGTTGCGATCGCTTTGAGCGTCGCTTTCATCCAGACGTAGGGCTCCACGCTGTTGATTTTGCAGGTGGCGATGAGCGAAGCTATGCGCGCCCATGAACGACCACCTTCGTCGTGACCAGCAAATAAACTATTTTTACGCGTCAGAGTCAGCGGCCTGATTTGATTTTCGACGGGATTGGTGTCCAACTCAACGCAACCATCGTCGAGAGAGCTGGCCCCGCAAATTCGGACAGTAGCTTGAGTGGATTTTCTGCCTGACAGCGGCGAGGATTCTTGCTGCGAATCAGGAGCGAAGATGACGAAGAAGAGCCGCCGGACGCATTCTCCGGCATTCAAGGCGAAGGTTGCTTTGGCTGCGGTCAAAGGAGACAAGACACTGGCGGAGCTGGCGCAACTGTTTGATGTTCATCCGAACCAGATCACGATCTGGAAAAACCAGCTCCTGGAAGGCGCCGCCGGCGTGTTTGGGCATGACAAGACATCGGCCGAGACGCCGGTCGATTTGAAGGCGTTACATGCCAAGATCGGCGAGCTGGCGTTGGAAAACGATTTTTTGTCCGGCGCGCTCACCAAGGCGGGCCTGCTGAGCGCAAAGCGATGATCGACCGCGGTCATGATCTTTCTATCGTGCGCCAGGCGAAGGTCCTGAAGCTGGCTCGCAGCACGGTCTACTATGAACCTCGGCCAGTTTCGGCCGAGGACCTTGCCTTGATGCGTCGGCTCGATGAGCTGCATCTCGATTATCCCTTCGCGGGAGCGCGTATGCTGCGATCGTTGCTGCGGCGGGAGGGGGTATACGCCGGTCGCCGCCACATCGCGACGCTGATGAAGCGCATGGGGATCGAGGCGGTCTATCGTCGCCCGAACACGAGCAAGCCGGCTCCGGGTCACAAGATCTACCCGTACCTGTTGCGCGGATTGAAGATCGAGCGGCCCGACCATGCGTGGGCAATGGACATCACCTACATTCCGATGCGGCGTGGCTTCGTCTATCTCGCGGCGGTCGTCGATGTGTTCAGCCGACGGGTCCTGGCCCATCGCGTCTCGATCACAATGGAGGCGGCCTTCTGCGTCCAAGCGGTCCAGGAGGCGTTGGCGAAGCACGGCAGGCCCGAGATTTTCAACACGGATCAGGGCAGCCAGTTCACCAGCCTCGAGTTCACCGATGTGCTGCTGGACGCGAAGATCGCCATCAGCATGGACGGCAAGGGCGCCTGGCGCGACAACGTGTTTGTCGAGCGGCTCTGGCGCACGGTCAAATACGAAGAAGTTTATCTCCGCGCCTACGACAGCGTGTCCGAGGCGCGAGCGTCAATTGCCAAGTATCTGGCCTTCTACAATCAGGGACGCCCTCACTCGAGCCTTGACGGGCGCACGCCCGACGAGGCTTACTTCGGCACGCAAGCTATGGTGATGGCCGCATGACCGTCGCCGACGATTTTGTCGTCGCTCTGGTCGGGCTACGCCCTCCCGACGCAACGACAAAATCGTAAAGCCCCGCGTTCAGCATAACCCGGCAGGAATCCACTTAAATCCAGCGGGGCGCTGTCCAAACAACCGGGGCCAGCTCTCTCGTACTCCTTCACGAGCAGTTCGAGGCGTTCGACGCTCTCTTTGGACGCAGCCAGTTCACTCTCGACATGAAGGCGCGCCGAGCATTCATCGTCTGCGCGACGACGCTCGGCTTCAATCATCGCTTCCTGCGCGCGGAAGAGCGCGCGCAAATCGGCGGGCAGCGCTGCAAGACGGGCGGGATCAATGGGGGACGGCGGCACATCCGCAAGCTATCATCCCAAAGCCCCGCGCGAAACAGGTTGTCGGGTCTGAGTCAGTTCGCCGCAGCTGGCGTCGCGACAATCCGTTCGCCCACTCGCTTCCAGTTCAGCCCTTCAAACAGCGCTTCGAACTGCACGCGCGTCAGATGCATGACGCCGTCGCTGATCTGCGGCCACTCGAAACGACCATCGCGGCCAAGGCGCTTGTAGACCAAAACGAGGCCCGTGCCGTCCCATAGCAAAATCTTCAGCCGGTCGGCGCGCTTCGAACGAAAAACCACGATCAGGCCCGAATGCGGATCGAGCCCAAGCGTGTTTTGCACAAGACCGGCCAGCGCGTCGTGCCCGCACCGGAAGTCAACAGGACGCACAGCAAGCACAATCCGCAGTCCCTGCGCCGGAATGATCATGCGCCGCGCTCGATCGCAGTCACGATCTCCGCGATCCGCACCGCCGACACGTCCGCATCCAGGCGGACCGAAACCTTGCCAATCGTAATCTCGACGGGCCCCTCGCTCTTGCCTGACGCCACTGGATCGCTCAGCTCGATCGACACGAAATCCGCCGCGTCGTCCGTGACCAATGCGAGCCGGCCAGCACGCGCCAATCTGCGCCACGTCGTCAACTGCTGGGCCTTCACACCATAACGCCGTGCGACATCACATACCCGGGCGTCGGGCTTCATGCTCTCGAAAACAGCGCGCCCCTTGATCTCCGCAGACCATAACCGGCATCCAGAACGCGTCCGGCGCGTAAGCTTCCCCACAAAGCCATCAGCTTCGGCTTCCTCCCCCGATTGTTCCATCGCCTTCAGTCTCCTCTCGGCTCTCTGACAAGCCAAGGATCGCAGAGCGAAAGCCGAAGCGAAACCAGTCAATCAAATGGGAGAAAAGCTCCGCTTACAATTTTTGCTCGTTCAGACCGACACAAATTGCTCAAAGATTCGTGGAGAGAAAAGCAGATGAGCGATGAGCCCGACCTCGAGAGCAGAGTCGTTGCAGCGATACGACACTATCGTGCGGCGCTCGACGTGGCGGAAAACCTGGAACGAGAGGACGCGTGCGCGCATCGAGCGCTGACGAGCACCCTGCTCGATTTGGAGCGTGCCCTGCGAGGCGAAGCGGCCCCGCATCTCAACAACAACCTGTTTGAGACCGGCTCCACGGCGGTTGCACGGTCGGATAAAACATGGGCCGACCTGGTCGAGGCGACTGCGAGATTGGATTCGGCCCGTCGAACCTTAGCTGCTCTGGAACGGCAGTTGGGATATCTTCCAAAAGTCTCGAGGGGAGCGGATCACAAGTGAGGTTAGATAAGAGTCTCGCACGATCGGAAGGTTTCCCGACCATTTCAGAGCGGCGGCGGCAACGCTCTGACGGGCTCGTGTCCCAGCCAAAATCCCGCGCCCAAAACAGACCTCTCTGCGTCCTCGTGTTTGGGACCGCCGAGGTACAGCGCGCGAATCGGGACCTTGCTGGATCCCAACCTTCCAACTTTCCCGCCGCCTCGCCGCGTCCTCCTATGCAGGAATAGACCTCGACGCACTGGCTCGATCGTCCTGTCGAGCGTGCACAGTTTCTGATGACGCTGACCAGCGCGAGTCCTGGTTGAGTTTCTTCTGCTTGTGACTCGGCGTGGAAACGGCATTGCAGCCTCTTCGATCTTCGGCGCGGCTGCGATCATGTGATCAAGCTCTAAAAAGTGGTTCGACGACAGGCAGGCGCTTGAGGCCAGCGTCAACGTTGTCGGAAAAGTGGAAGCCGTGCCGGCTCACACCGTAATCAAAACAGACGTCAAGCGCCAATCCAAGGGCCAGAGCTGCGCTTACGATCAACGTCGAACCGATGCGTTCGAACCACCAATCTCATTGGTGGCGCCTGCTCCGGTGCGATCGATGACCCAGGCCACCATGTAGCCCTTGGCCTGCTCGGTCTGCACCTGCCGGAGGGCCTCAGAGTAGGTTAGTAAGGGCTCTTGCGCCGGGTAGACGGCGCGGTCGGTCGGGGTGACAAAGTGATGGCAGCACACGCGATAGTCTTTAGCCTCGAACATCGGAATCCTCCTCTCGCCTCAGGTTGCGCGGCCATACGCGCTTTCAGATACTGCCCTACCACAGAGAATGCGGCCTTTAAGAGGCCGCGCGCTTCTTCAACACCCCATAAGGTTGGTCGGGCTGCCAGACGCAGGTCGGCGATGTCCGACCACATCGCGCGCTTGATTCTCTGCAGCAGCACCGGCAAAGAAGTGCCCGGGTGTCATTCCATAATTCACCCGTGTCCGGACTTCGATTTCCCGTTCGTCCGCAATTGCTCCGTCGATCGCTCAACGGCTGCACCGATGTCACCTAGTCAGCTTTCAAACCTTGCTGAGGCTGCTGGATCGACAATGCTTGGACCTAGCTCCGGCGCGATTCAGTGAGCTTCTCGATCAGTTCAGACTGCGGTCTCGGTTTTGCCGCGAGACGGTGGGGTTCAAATCGGGCCGTGGAGCCTCCACATCATCGCCACAGTCCGAAGACACCCGCCTGGTGCAATTGATGTAGCGAGAGAATGAATCGTTTGGCCCTGATCGATTCATAGAAAGCATTGGACCTCGCTTCCACAGGAAGCGAGAATCCATGCATGCCGAACCTTAAGCTAGGGCCGCTTCACCTTCGCCGCATCGACACCACCCGCAACATGCGGCGGTTTTACTTGCTTTCGATCCAACCGACCTTGTTCGGCGGGGTCTCTATAGCGCGACGATCTGGGTCGGAAGAGCGCGGCGATCAGGATGGCGAGTCAGTGTCGCGGCGCGATGATGATCGCCGCGATGATTGTCGCGCGCAAGAGTTTTGTTTGCTTTGATTGTCGCGGAGCGTCAATCAAGCGAGCGTTTTTTGTGTCGCGTGCTCCGGTGGCCGCCCTGGACCACGCTTTCGCTCGAGGGCAGTCCGCCTGCGATAGCTCTCGACGTTCATCTCGACGATGGTGGCGTGGTGAACAAGGCGATCGATCGCCGCGAGGGTCATAGCTGGGTCCGGAAAGACCTTGTTCCATTCTCCAAAGGGCTGATTGGCGGTGATCAGCAAAGAGCGTCGCTCGTAGCGTGCGCTGATGAGCTCGAACAGCACACTGGTCTCGGCCTGGTCCTTGGTGACATAGGCAAGATCGTCCAAGATGACGAGATCGAAGCGATCGAGGCGGTTGATGGCGCCCTCGAGGTTGAGCTCGCGGCGAGCCACCTGGAGCTTCTGCACGAGATCGGTGGTGCGGGTGAACAGGACGCGCCATCCGTTCTCGATGAGGGCCAAGCCGATTGCTGCCGCCAAGTGGCTCTTGCCTCCACCGGGCGGACCAAACAGCAGCAGATTGGCGCCCTTGCCGAGCCAGCCGTCGCCGGCGGCGAGTGCGGTCATTTGCGCCTTGGAGATCATCGGCACGGCCTCGAAGTCGAAGCTGTCAAAGGTCTTTCCGGTAGGCAGCCGCGCCTCGACGAGATGGCGCTCGATGCGGCGGCGGCCGCGCTCAGCGATCTCGTGCTCGGCAATGGTGGCGAGGAAGCGCGCCGCCGGCCAGCCTTCTTTATCGGATTGCTCGGCAAATTGCGGCCACAGCGCCTTGATGGCGGGCAGCCGCAGCTCGTTGAGCAACAGATTGAGGCGCGCGGTGTCGACTACGTTGGTTGTGCTCATGCGGCGCCTCCGATCTCGGCGGTACCGATGAGGCATTCATAGGTGGCGAGCGGTGCGAGGCGTACCACGACGTTCGGCACCTGGGCGGGATCCGGGGCGAAGTGAGTACGTAGCCGGTTGAGGTCGGGCAGCCGGCCGTCGTTCAGGTCAGCCGTGAGCTGATTGGCGAGTTCGGCCTCGCAACCGCGCTCATGGGCGAGTGCGAGGAGATCGACCATGATCCGGCAGGCCTTCTTGTCCGGTAAGCGTTTGCGCAAGACGTCGAAGGCTCGGCGGTAAGCTTCCCGGGGGAACAGCTGGTCGCGGTAGACCAGGTTGAGGAGCGCCATCGGCTTGCGCCGCAAGGAATGGATCACGTGCCGATAATCGACGACCTGATCGTGCTTGCCATTGGGATGCGGCCGCCCGCGCGGCAAGGTGAGGAGATGCGTGCCGCCGACAAACACGTCGAGGTGATCGTCATACAGGCGCACCCGCAGCCGATGGCCGATCAAGCGCGACGGCACCGTGTAGAACACCTTGCGCAAGGTGAAGCCGCCGGACGACGTCACGTGGACGATCACCTCTTCATAGTCCGACGTGCGGCGGTCCGGCAGATCCTGAAGTGCGCTACGTTCACTGTCGATCCGCTTGGCGTTGCGGGCATTGCGGCGGCTGGCGATCTCATCGATGAAGCCACGATAGGCAGCTAGATCGTCGAAGTCGGCGGTGCCACGCAGCAACAGCGCGTCGCCGATCGCTCGCTTGAGATGACCATGCGAACTCTCGATCGCCCCGTTCTCGTGGGCGATGCCACGATTGTTGCGGGAAGGCCGCATGCCGTAATGGGCACAGAGGTCTTCGTATCGCCGCGTCAGATCGTCTTTGGCGTCGCGGTCGAGATTGCAAAAGGCGGCCGACAGGCTGTCGGTGCGATGCTCCCGTGGCGCCCCACCGAGTGACCACAAGGCATTCTGCAGGCCTTCGGCCAGAGCGACGAAGCTCTCACCGCCGAGCACGACATGGGCGTGCTCAAACCCGGAATAGGCCAGCCGGAAGTGATAGAGACGATGGTCGAGCGGTACGCCCGCGATCGTGACACCCAATTCGCCCATGTCGGTGAAGTCGGACAGGCCGCGCTGACCGGGTTCGTGGGTCTGGCGGAAGATGACCTCCTGCTCCTCGCCGTGGATCGCCCGCCAGGCCCGGATCCGGCGCTCCAGCGTGCGACGGATGCCGGCGCCGAGCTCGGGATGGCGTCGGAGCAACTCCTCGAAGATCGTGACCGGCCGCACACCGGGGGCGGCCTTCAGCATCGGCGCGATCTCTGTCTCAAATACGCGGGCCAAGGGATCTGGCCGGCGACGGCCGCGGGGAGCCTTCTTCTGCGACGGAAGGCGTCGATCCTTCTCGATCCGGTAAGCGGTCGAGGTGCTGAACGAAGCCTTGGCGGCGGCCACGGGTGGGCTATCGGTCTGACGGTACTTCATGTAGAGCCTCATTTGGTGATCGGTAATGTGTCGGCCTGGCACGCGAGTGATTCCTCTTGGCGGAAGAACCACTTGCATAACCAGCCGGCCGCGATCACCAGTCGGCGCGGTCCGCTGTGGATCGCGCCGACGCCGGGCTCGTAACTCCGGTCGGGCTACGCCCTCCCTGCGTCACGAGCCCGGCGTAGCCCTCTCATCATGGTCGACGCTCCACTTCCATCCTGTTCGCCGCGCGGCAGGGTCTCGCTGATCCGCGACTGGGGCCGGATCGGCACGACCGGCCAGACGATGGTGCAGACTTTCGATGCCAGCGCTGAAGCGGGCGAAGCATTCGGACGGCTGGAGCGCGCCAAGCGCAGGCGCGGATACACCTCTGCTGAGGAGAGAGTCTGAGGTTTCGTCAATTTCCCGGGGATTACGGATCCACTTACGATGCCTGGAACGTGAAGTGACAGAAACCGTTGAGCCTGACGGGACGATTTGAAACGCTTCATGATCCGCCGCGTTGCCGCGTCGGCTGATGAGAATTCTCAGCCCGATTGTTGAGAGCTCTGTGCTGGCGATGTTCGACGAAAAAGCCCATCTTCGCCCTCGCAGCGCCGTGCGAACGCTTGTCCGTGATCATCACGCGCGGCGGCGTGCCGGCGGATTTCAAGAGCTTCTTCATGAGCCGCTGGGAAACCGGAAATACAACCAAACGGCATAGCTGATCACTTCCGATGGGAAGCGATGGCGGCGATAAAGAGGGTCCCGGGCGGTCGGCATGCCGGTCGTCTACCCCTCGGCCGCTCCAATTCGTTAACTTGACGGTACCCGCTGCTCGTCGACAGCGATGGCACGATCATCGCGGGCGAAGGCCGATACCTGGCCGCGCGAAAGCTCGGTCTCCTCGAGGCGCCGGTCAGCTGACCGGTCTTTCCGAAGCGCAGCGTCGCGCGCTCGCCCTTGCCGACAACCGCATCGCGCTGTCGGTGGTCCGGCGGCTCGTCGGATACGGGCGCTTCGACGGGGGCGAGACGGCCCGCGTGATGGCACGTCTCTACGCCGCGGCGCGCCTGCTGGTGAACTTCTTCCAGCCGTCATTCAAGCTCAAAGAGAAGCGCCGCGAGGGTCCGCCCACGGCGACATCAACCCCTGAGTCGCGCTTGCAGTGCCTGCCGATTGGCAACGACGTTGCTGAGGTTCAGCTGGTCTGGCTCCCGTCCTTGCGCCAATTGCCTAACCAGCTCCCGCGTGCCGTCCACGACAAAGACGCCGCAATCACAAGTGTTCTGCTGCTGGGCCATGCCGGCGGGCTGCAGGGCGAGGTTCAGCCTTTCTGCGAGTTGTCTTGCATGCGTCTCGTTGTATCTCCCGTAGGAATCGTAGTGATAGGCGACAGGCCGTTGCCGGTTGCTGCGATCAACGAACAGCAGCGACCAATGCCTGCCGCGGTCCGTAGCACTGGCATCGTTCACTGGCAGCAACAGGAAGTCGGCTGTATCGTTATCACGCCGATCATGGACGATGCGATGGAATACGCGTAGCACGTCGCTCTCCGCGCCCAGGCGCAGCCGCAGCGCTTCGAGGGGATCTACGAACCGCGTCCGGGCGGCGAGATCCGAATCGCTCCTCTGCAAATCCAGCTCCTGAAGCTGGTAATCCCTGAGGATATGCTCGTCGCCCAGCCATTCCGTGTCCTCGAGCACCAGCCCGCGGTTATGGGACAAGGCTATCGGATTCAACGCCCCGATCTGAGCATCGGAGGAGGTGATCGGAAACCGCCGCACGATATCGTCGCGCAATGGGGACGGTGCGGGCGCGGTCAGATCAACCAATGGAAGACCGTCGTAGGTGTCTGAACGAGCCCTGGCAGAAGGCGCTGGCGCAAAGTGAGCACTGTCATCCAACTCGGCCGCATCCGGATCAAGCAGTGCCCCAAACCCACGATAGAGATCCTGAGCCCTGGCAGTTGATGGTGATGCCGGTTCTTGCATCTGCCGCGCAAGCTCCTCGCTCAACCACGCCAAAGCGTCATCGTCCGAGTGGGCGGACACCGGAGAAAGCCCCTGCGGCGAGCCGAGCTGTCGAGCGCCCTGGTGATGCCCCGGTACCGGCCCGGCAAACGGCGGCGGAAAGCCAGGCGCCCGGCTCCAAGCATTGTCGCGCAACTCAAATGATGTGGGCGAATTCGGATTAAACGATACCTCAAGACCGCCGTAGGTGTCTGAGCAAGCCCTGGCAGAAGGCGCTGGCGCAAAGTGAGCACTGTCATCCAACTCGGCCACATCCGGATCAAGGAGTGCCTCAAATCCACGATAGAGATCCTGAGCCCTGGCAGTTGATGGTGATGCCGGTTCTTGCATCTGCCGCGCAAGCTCCTCGCTCAACCACGCCAAAGCGTCATCGTCCGAGTGGGCGGACACCGGAGAAAGCCCCTGCGGCGAGCCGAGCTGTTGAGCGCCCTGGTGATGCCCCGGTACCGGCCCGGCAAACGGCGGCGGAAAGCCAGGCGCCGGGCTCCAAGCATTGTCACGCAACTCAAATGATGCGGGCGAATTCGGATTAAACGACACCTCAATACCGCCGTAGGTATTTGAGCGAGCCCTGGCAGAGTGCGTTGGCGCTGCTTCCACGGTCGGCCGGGCAGGTTCCTGCCCAGCTTGGACTATGTCCTGCGCCTGCTCAGGAGGAACCTCGGGCCACGATGGGCCGTCTTCCACCATTAAGCGCAGATCCTGATCGTAACCTTCCGGGAGGACCAATGGCCGACTGACAGCTCGCTGCCGCGCGCTGTGCTGCGCAGCGGCGCCCCCGACGTACATCGCGACCGCATGCGGCGCCGTGACATCTTCGTAGCCGCTCCGCAGCAGCATCGGCTGCGTCTCCCATGACGACGTACCCTGTTGATGGGTAGGCGCCGGTGTCGGCTGGCCGCCTGAATTGGCGATCTCGCTCAGCTGCCGCTCGCCGGCAACGCCTTGCGGATTGTTTAGGGTCCTCTGCCTCTTCGCTGGCCTCAACTCAGCTGTGTCATGCTCATCGTTGATGAGGACCTCCTCGCTTGGCAGGCGGTTGCTCCTGGCAAGCGCAGCCATCGGCTCGTCCGGGGACTGCTGGCGGTCGGGCTCTCCGGGATCCGGTGCCTGGTCATGGCGCGCGGCTGGCTCGAGAGATGACGACGAGCGGGGTTCGTCCATCAGCCCCAAAAGCAAATCCTGATCGCGGCCTTCCGCGGGAAGCTCCTCTGGCCGACGGCCAGTTTCCTGCGACGCGCTGTGCTGCGCAGCGGCGGCGTCGACGCGCCTCGGCTCCATCAGTACCGTGTCTTCGGGATTGATAAAGGCCACGTTCTGGGGGTGAGGATTCAGCTTAGCGCGTCGTGAGATCGGCACTTCGCCCGTCGACCGCAAGGTCCGGAGATAGTCGATTGCCTGAACGAGTCTCTTTGGATTACCCTCTCCGGTGAACTCGAGCACCTCACCGCCATCGGTCAGCGACTTATTGTCGAGCCGATCACGAATGCTCGGTTTTTCTTTTGCGAAAAGCCAACGGCTAAAGCTACGAAGGGAACCTCCGTGCTGCTCGGCAGCGGATTTGCTGAACCCGCCCTTGATGAGGGCCCTCTCAAGCCCCGAAATAAGGGGAGCATCCACGGAATAAAGAGGCTGCTTCCTCTTCCCTATCACAATCCAAGTTGACTGAGCCGACTGCGGCGCCGAGGACGACGGGCCGGGTTCATCCATCAGCCCCAAAAGCAAATCCTGATCATGGCCTTCCGCAGGAAGCAATTCCTCTGGCCAACTGCCACCCTTCTGCGACGCAATGTGCTGCGCAGCGGCGTCGCCGACCCGCCTCGACTCCCTCAGGGCCGCCTCTTCGGGATCAATATGGCGCTCGTGCTCCATCGCCTCAGCGCCGGCCTGCGATTTTCGGAGACGAGCCAGTGCGGCACCAATCCTGGAATCAGCACCGGCGACCTTCCTATAGCTCTCGACATCTCCATCAAACGACGTGCCGAGCCCAGCAGCAATGCCCGGCCTGTTGTTGTCACGCAGGTAGTCGCTGAAATTGCGAAGAGCAGTTGCATCCCTCTTGCCGGCATCTGTCGCTACTTCGTTTTTGTACTCTTTGATGAGTGCCGCGTCCTGGGGATAAGGATGCAACTCAGTGCGGCCTGCGATCGGCACGATTCCGCCCGTCGACCGCGAGGTCCTGAGATGGTCTATTGCCCTATGGAGTGTCGCGGGACGCTTTTCGAACAACTCGCGCGCATCAGCGGTCAGTGACTTTTCGTCGTCGAGCCGAGCAGCAATGGGATCTTTGTTATTTGCGTAGAGCCTCTGGCCAAAGCTGAGAAGAGTACGTACATGGTCCTTGGCGGTGCCTTCGGCGGCCCCGCCCTTGATGAGGGCCTTCTCAAGCCCCGAAATAAGGGCAGCATCCTCGGGATAAAGAGGCCGTCTCCTCCTCCCTCTCAAAATCCCAGTTGACTGAGTCGGCTGCGGCGCCGAGGACGACGCGCCGGGTTCGTCCATCGGCCCCAAAAGCAAATTCTGATCATGGCCTTCCGCAGGAAGCAATTCCTCTGGCCAACTGCCAGCTTTCTGCGACGAACTGTGCTGCGCAGCGGCGTCGCCGACCTGCCTCGACTCCTTCAGGGCCGCGTCTTCGGGATCAATATTGCGCTCGAGATCCATCGCCTTAGCGCCGGCCGACGATTTTCGGAGACGATCCAGCGCGACACCGATTTTCGAACGAAAAGCGGAGACTTTCTTATAGCTCTTAACATCTTCATTTAACAACTCGCCGCGAAGCCGACCAACAATACCCTTCTTGTTGTTGTCACGCAGGTAGTCGCTGAAATTGCGAAGAGCGGTTGCATCCCTCTTGCCCATCTCTGACGCTACTTCGTTTTGGTACTCTTTGATGAGTTCCGCGTCCTGCTGATAAGGATTTACCTCAACGTGGCGTGTGATCGGCACGACTTCGCCGGTCGACTGCGAATTTCGGAGATGACCTATTGCTGTAAGAAGTTTCCAGGGCTCACCCTCTCCGCTGAACTCGCGCGCATCTTGAGACAGCGATTTTTTGTCGTCGAGCCGAGCAGAGATGCCCTTTTTGTTATTTGCGGAGAGCCAATGGCCAAAGCCGCGAAGAACACGTAAATAGTTATTGGTGGTGCCTTTGGCGGCCCCGCCCTTCGTAAGGGCCTTCTCAAGCCCCGAGATAAGGCGAGCATCCTCGGAGTAAAGGATCTGATTGCACTGCCTCCCTATCAAAACCTCCGTTGATTGAGCCGGCTGCAGCGCAGCGGCGGCCGGCATTGCTCCACCACCCACACCTGAACTGCTGATCTCTCTCAATTGCCGCTCAAAGGTCGCCGCGGCTGCAGACGGAGCCGCGGGTGAGCTCTCTTGCGGACCCGTGCTGCCCGATTGTTCATGCACCGACTTGGTCAAGGGGAAATCCATCCGTCCTCTTCAAATATGAACCTGGGCTATCGATCTGACATGCCGGGCAATCAGCAACAAACCGCCCTTTACAGCGCCGGCAGGCACGCACCGTGAGCATCGGCAGCGGATGTTCTTCCAAGGGGATCAGCCCTGTATGTTTGTTAAACTTAAATGGGGAAGCTGTCGAGAACCTGATGACGACAATTGCCGCGCCAAGACAGCATGGCGCATGTGCCTGCGCGCTTCGCCGTCAACAGCCGATAGACCGAAGATTCAGAGACAAAATACTGCTCCTCATCGGTGAGGCGTACGGCCAGCTTTCGCGGCGAGGACTATCTCCAGCCAACATCTTTGTGAATCGACGCTGAACATTGACCCATCAAGCACTTGGGACGCCGATCGGCGTCCGGACCCCATATGGACCCCGCCCGATTGCAACGACCGACTTGATCAGGATCGACGGCCACAACTACTGACGTATATCCGGCTTCTTGATGCGGCTGGACAACGTCTTCGCCGCGAGCCTCGATGGTTTTCGCATGCTTCTGTGAATCGGCGCGGGGGTCCGACGCCGATCGGCGCCGGGGTCACTTTTCCGGCACTTGAAAAATCAAGACGTTAGCCCACGAGATAGACTGATTGAGGGGTCAAATTTCGATCCGCATTCACATACGATCGAGCCACTCCTGCTCGTAGGGCAATTCGTCGAGCAGCAGCAGGGCTTTCTTGCTCAGATCCCGCCAGTCTGCGGCGGGCGCCTCAAGGATCCTCTCCGCAATTCCGCATGCGGTGTGGGTCATCTCCTCAACGATCTCGCTGGGAAGCGGCCCACGGGCCAGGTCGGTCAATCGGCGATGGGTGTAGAGAAACTGCGAAAGGGTGGTGGGTCGTTCAGCGGACGGAAATGAGGCGGCTTGCAGCATTGGGCGGGTTCCTTTATTGTGCATCTATCACCTCTATGGTGACAAATGCACTATACAGGAATTAACCATGGTGACAAGTGCACAAATTAGGGCGGCGCGCGGTTTGTTGAACTGGACCGTTCGAGACCTTGCGGAGAAATCGGGTGTGCACAGAAACACCGTGACGAGGGTTGAGACCGACGCGACGGCACCGGGTCATTCGATAGCCGCCATCCGCGCCGCCCTCGAATCTGCCGGCGCCATCTTCCTGGCAGATGGTCAATCGATCGATGGCGGCCCTGGTGTGAGGCTGGCGAAACCGAAGGCCTAGCTGCCCACACCTATCGGGGCGCTTCGGCGCGTCCATAGGGATGTGGGTGCTGCCCTATTGTAAAGCCACACTCCCATTCCAGCGTGCGGCGGCAGCAACGATTCGGTGGCGCCCGTGTCGACCGTTGATCTCAACGCCCTCGCGACAGATCAGTATCTCAACGCCAAGCAAGTTCGCGAGCGCTACGGCAGCGTATCGAACACTTGGCTATTCCGGCGCATGCGCGATGCGGCCTTTCCGCAACCGTCGACGCGCCTCGGTGGCCGCACCAGGTTCTGGCTTCTATCCGAGTTATTGGAGTGGGAGCGGAGCAAGCTCCCTATTGACGCGGACAGCGTAGGCGAATGATGACCAAACGGTTCGCGATCCGCAGTGACGAACCAATCACGGTCGATACACTGGAGCGTTGCTTGGATTGTCTTGCGATCCTAATGGATCAGTCGCCACAAGGCGGTGAAGTCTATCTCCCGATCTTCGAGCGGCTTGAATCAGAGCTTGCCACTGCGAAAGCGAAGGAAGACATGATGGAGCGAGCGCGCGTTAGGGCCGCGCGGTTTATGCAAGAGCACTCGATTAAGAAGTAGCCGCTACGTCTTGGCTGACTTACGGAATTTTTCCGCATTCTCCGCAGCTACAGCTAAGGCCCGCGACAACTCAAGCGCCTGCTCCACTGTCACTTGGAAGTGAACGCCGACAATGCTTGCAATGACGAGCGTGATTTCGTCGTCCATCTGCTCAACACAGATCGCCGCCGATTCATTTAGTTCGATCTCAGCAATTAGTTCGATCTCAGCAATACGTCCGATGAGATCATCCGGTTCATTCGTCATGGCTACAATCCATCCGGCGATTGGGCTCGCGACTGGCGTAGGGTCCGCTCGACAGCAATTCGAGCCCAGAGAACACGAACTGGTCAACTACAAGAATTTGTAGTCGCACACCTACCGCAGTGACCGGCATGATTGCGGACCGTCGCAGCGGAGGCCGCAGACGCAATTTCGGAGGGGGATGTGCCTGCGGCCTAGGGGGAACTGATGAGCGAAAGCTTTAGGGTTGGTTTCGCGATAGCCATCACGGCAGCCGTAGTCGCAGGGGCGTTTTTTGCTATCCGTTTTTTGATTGGCTTTTACGGATAGGATCTCGCCGCCCTACTTCCACCCGAACCTGTCGCAAATCGATGCGATGATTTTGTCGATCGCTATCGCGATGTTCTCATCAGCATATTTTCTGGCCAGGGCGGCAAGTGCGACTATCTGAATCAGAAAAATGCAGATGACGGCCACAAATCCTAAGTGGGGAAATGTGGCCAAATCAATTAGCGTAATGCGCGCGCATATCCAGTAGAATCGTTCCTCGCGGCGCTCATCGGCCTTTTGAGCCCAACAGTCCTGGGGGGGGCGCGGGGGCGACTCGGCGTCGCGAAACATGCGAAACGACGCTGTCCCTGCCACACCCGCGCCGCGGTGAAGTTAGCGGCCACGTGACTCGGCGCCTCCATACCGAAGAAGCGCTGTCCCTATCGCGCGCGCCACTAACTTCCGTGGTCAGCCTTACCGCCTTGAGCTGCAAAACTGACCGCCCCGCCCCCGAGGGGGGGCATCAACCCGCGGGGGGCCCTCGCGTTGTATCGGCGAAAAGCCTCCCGGGCCCCTACCAGGATTGGTTGGGCTGCCTGGGCCGCCACTGAACGCTAAACTGGTCACCCAGCCTTTGCAGCACGAAGGAGAGAGCCCTGTGGTTAAACTCGCACGCGTTCGCTGCATCAATAAGACCGACAGGATGAATCCCCACGAGAGGATTGAAAGTGTCGGAGGTGAATATTCAAACGGAAGTCAATGGAAGCAGTCTGTCGTTCAGACGATCAGAGACATTGAAAGCGGCGAATGGGAGTTCTATGTCGAAGAAGACGGACTCATGGCTGGCGTGGTCGTGGCCGAACACAACGGGCACAAATACATCAAGACAACGGCGGACGGCGTTCAGCCAGACAATCTTCTTTCACTGGCTGAGTGCCCGTGATCCCCACTAGCGACGGCCTCCACGGCTAAGACCCCCCTTCCGCGAGCTAACGCTTTTTCCTTCCGGCCGCCCTGCGCATCCCGACACGGAGCTTCAGGGCCGCCAGCGCGGCGGCGCTCGTCAAACGATTTGCGCTCGTTCCAATCGGCTACGGCGCGGAGACTCGCCGCACCGGCACCAGTGGAGATGGCCTGCTGCAGATGCGAATTGTTTATTCCCTCGGCCCGTTTCGGCTTCGATAAAGTGCGAGAAATTCTCGCACTTTCTCCAACGGCCATTTCTGCCTGCACCTGCTCCCAAATCTCCTTACGTCGCTTGATGTAAAACCTCTCGCACCTAGCCAACCACCGGACATTTGCGGAGAGCGAAGCCGTCTCTTTCCGGTGGACAGCCTTTGGTTGCGATAGCAACTTGGTCGTTTTTCAGGACGTGAGATTTGCTTATGCGCGATTAGCAACTGCCGTTTTCTCGCGTTTGCTCGGATTGCACCTCAAAGCGCGAACGAAGATCCTACCGCCGATTACTGTCATGCAGTGCGATTTTGACCGGTGCGTGATGCTGCTCTACATTTACACGGTCATAATGATCGAGTCGTGGCTCGATTTCTGGCTCGCGTCAGCCCAACGTCTCGCCCCAGCATGCTGCCCGTGCTGGGGTCTCTCTTTCGGAGACTGACTTGGAGTCCTGGCAGCCTGTCGGTCGTGATTGAAGCAAGACAGTCCGTCACCCTTTCGTCAGCTATCGCGAGCGCACCCAGTGCCTTTTATGACTAACCCGCACACCGCAAGCAGCGCGGGCGCGCTGGCGAAAGTCTCACAGGCATGCCACCCGAACCGGTTGGCACACACGCGGCTCTCCTAGAAGAGCGCGTATGCGTGCAGCGATCTTCCGCGCCTCCTTCGGCCCGAGGTTGGGTTTCAAGCTGTCGAGCCTCCTCGGCATTAGACGTCGCGATTTGGCGATCTGCTTGGCTCAAAGACTGATCGGCCGCGCTGGCCTGATTGGCTGCAAACACCGCAAGCGCTTGGGACCGCAGGGACGTGATTTGCTGCTCGAATATGTGCATCCATTGGCCTGTAGCTACCCTGTGTGGTGACGTCGCAAGCGATGGTGGCCAGCCTTCGCCCCTTGGATTGGCAGGGCTGGCCACCTTTGCTCCCGAGGGGCCCAAAATTCCCCCCTGGTGCCACCAAGGAGTATCGCTGAGAAGGACTGGAAGCACCTACCAGTACCAGTGGGTTGTCGCGCCCCCGCGTGCATGCCATATCAAAGTGCTCGGCCTGCAAATGTTCGAGCTGGCTCCGCTCATAGGAGTAACCGCCGTGCCTAGGACCGAAGTGGTAGCGGCAATCCAAGCATTCACGGACTACGTCCGTAGGCCAAGCCATACACCGGCAGAAGACACGTACGCGCCACAGCGAACTGAAGAACAGCTGGCCGATTGGCGATCCCGGGTTGAAGTTATCTGCTCAAAAATGGACGCGGTGGCGGATTGCCCTCTTTCGACCTTATCCGAATTCGAGGCGCTCAGACGCGAGATGGGGACAGATTTTCCCGCAACACCACCCGCTTTACTAAACCGTGTAGCGGACGCATTTTTACGCTGCGGGTCGGCGGATGCCGGCCCCTTAATCAGGACGGAGCCGGATGATGCCTAGCACATTCTCGCTGCACAAGATCGACGAAGCTATACGCGACCTCGAAGAAAAAGTTGCTCACGGTGCAGAAATCAGCCGCGAGGAGCTCGCGAGCGGCATTCTGCGGATTACGAAGCGTCTTCGAGATGAACTCGAAGCCGCGCTCAAGGTAATCGATAGCCTCAAGGATCACACCGGGCTCACGGTGGCAGCCGCGCGACCTAAACAGCGGGAACGTTAGCGGCCACGTGACTCGGTGCTTTGGGGTGGACCGATAAAGCGCTGTCCCTATCGCGCGCGCCACTAACTTCGCCCGGTCAGCCTCAAGGGAGGGAGAAGCTGACCGGGCAACGTATCCTCCGGACGAATGCCCTAGAGCAACTACCAGGATTGTGGGCGGTGACTTGGCAATCAGTCTCGGATCGCAGGCAGCGCCGTGGCGAGTCGCCATCGGCAACTTACTACCAAGGAAGGTACAGCGCGACGAACAGTACCAAGAGGATTAGAGCGCACGCCCACGCGAACAATAGCGCCTTATCCATCGGCCGATTCCGATCGATCTCCTCGGCCGCCCGCAGCGGCGTACCACTGCGGCCTTTCTGTTGAGCAACACAATGGGTGGTGCATCACTCGATTCGTAGATTTTCCGCCGACTCCTTTCCGCGATTTTTCACGATGTCGAAGCTGACTTTTGCGCCCTCTGCGAGCGAAGTAAAACCAGCCTTCTCAACCGCGGAGATGTGGACAAAGACGTCATTGCCGCCGGAATCCGGTTGAATGAACCCATACCCCTTTGTTGGGTTGAACCACTTCACTGTCCCAATTGCCACCTTACTTCTCCATTTTTCAAAAATGAAAAGTAGTGCGCGACTCCGACAAAAGAATGGCTTGTCGCGACGCGCGTCCGCAGGCCATACGGGTGGCACCGATCTTACATCCTCGCCAGGACGCTAAGCGCGTTCTGACCTGCCACGTTGATGTTGTTGGCGTTGGTGCCATCGCCCTGTTCGTTGGCTGAGAACACGTGCAAACCCAATAGTGGCGGAGCCGCGTACGCGGCTGCTCCACCGACCTGAGTAGTATTCGTCCGCCTGCAAGAACCCCCTGACCAATGAAAACGTTGGTCGCATCCACGCCAATACCGGAAACCGCGGCTGCTGAGTTCGTGACCAGACCAATGCGTGATGCATACGAAATCTGCGTCGCATCTTCGGCCAGCCCGAATACAGCCGACACCTGATTGCCTGCGGACGCTCTCGCCTGCCTCACGGTCGCGCTGGAATAGGTGTATGCGAGGCCGCTATCGATCGCCGCTGCGGATGCCGTCACGCGGTTATAGGCATTCCACACGCCGAGGTACCCAGCCACACCGCCAGACCCCGAACCGCCAAGAATCCAATCAAGTTGCGACGATGCATTGCTGCGCGTGGTGCCTCCGCGCCACGCTGCCGGCCCATTGGTGATGGCTTGATTGTTGAGCCAGATACCATTGACCTGGCCCAACGCCGTTCCAGCCGAGCGCACCGTGTCGCTTGTCCAGTCGGGACCGTGAGGCAGCCGCAGCGTACCGCTGTCGTTCCAGACAAACCAGTCATTGACCTTGCTGGCGCCGATCGCCGCGGGGTTCTTGGTGATGTCGGTCGTCGCGATCGACAACTCGGCAAATGTCGTCATCGTGAGTTTGGTGCCGTCATAGATTGGCACCTGATTGCCGTTGTAGAGCGCATAGTACAGCGTCGTTTTGGCGCTCTGCGTCGTCGTCATCACGGGCGTTGCGCTCACCAGGGTCAGGCGACCTTGCGGCGGAGACAGAACCCCGAGATTGCCACGTGACGTTTGAGCACTCGCCACGTCCGACAGATTGTTGGCGCTCGACAGATCACCAGCCCCAGGCTGGCCCACCACGTTGAAGTTCCAGTCCGCGAGCGTGCCGCTGCCGCCGGTCTTGTCGGACGTCATGGTCAGCGTCGTGCCGCTGTAGGTGACGAGGCCTTCCATCCAATTCGCCGTGTTCGCCGCCGAGCTAGCCCGCACGCGAGCGCCATTCTGATAGGCGAGGCCGGCCTGCGTGGTGAACGCTTTGGATCCGGTGCCGATAGCGAGCGACGTGGTCGAAGTGCCGCCATACGTGGGGGCGTTGGCCCCCGCAGCACCGGTTGAGCCCGTGGCGCCAGCATCCCCCTTCGACGCCAGCAATTGCCAGTATGTCGCATTCGGAGGCGTGTGGTTGGTGTGGCCGAGATCGGAGGTCATTCGATCGATCGAGAACGGGACCAATACATTCTTTACGTTGGTCGGCGGTAAGCGCGCGGACGTTGGCGTCGTTAGCGGCCCGAACGGAAAATATGTTCGAACTCACGCTGACGGCTACTACAACGATAACCTACTAGCTCTGCCGGAGTGTCCGTGAGTTTTAGTCAAGTAAATCGTCCGCCTCCTCTGCCGGCGCCCAACTGATCTTGCTCGCATCGGCCGGTGTCGCGCCCATACTGCTTAGGCACAGCCTCAGTAGGCTGAGCGATTTTGTACCCATCTCCGCGCCGCTTTGCAGGCGAGCGCGCAAGACTGATGCGATGGAGACAAGACAACGGTGAGATGCATTGAGCCATGGCAACTCGCTGGCGAATTCACGCCATGCATTGGCCTGTTGCTCGTTTAGCCAAGTGGGTGGAGCGCCGATTTCGGCACCGGTTGGATCGTTGCGTTTATAGCGGCCAGCATTGATGATGTGCCGGCCTTCAACCAGCGCCTTGGCGGCCGGCTTTCTTGGTCGTGGCATTTTGCCCCTGGGGGTCCGAATTGCAGATGCGCGTGAAATGGGGGGCCGCCGGTAGCTAGTGGCGGCAGTGGGAGGGATCTGACCCACCCCTCCCCCTGCGCTTAAAGGATGCCGCGGGCCCGCATCTTCGCTTCAACGCGCCGTCGTGCTGCCTGGTTGTTGCTGGATGCTCGACTGATCTGAGCTGAGGTGTCCTTGCCGTAGGCTCCCCACAGGACCAAGCTGATCTCGAAAAGTTTGGCCTCGGTGATGAGGCGCTTCGGAATGTCGCCACCGTCGTCCCACTCCTCGACAACTGGAGTAAACGACACGCTCACCTCGTTGACAGTGCCAAGGCCTCCTGCCCTAAAGGCGCATCAGGATGCGGCTCTAACGAGTAGTAGAGTCCGACGTTATCCGAACGTAGTTTGAGGGTGCCGTTGCTGATGCGCCCCAGAGGCCTGCTGACATCATGACTGCAAAGCGCGGCGACGTCTGGATTTTGCGCGATGTGCTTGTCGAATGCGCCGCGCGCGAAGCGTTCCTCGAAGAGCCCCGCGATGATGGCCGGCCGATTCCAGGAAATCGCGAATCCTGAGATGGTTTCAGCCATTGCGTTGCGTCACCCGCAATCGTTTCTCGCGTTTCGCTTGCATCAACTTGCGCGCAATCACGGCTGGTGAGTCCGAGCACTCGGAGTGTCGGCTTTCGCCAGGCATCTTTACACGGCGCCGAACTGGCTTTCGGTCGGCCACATCGGAAGTGCGTTCGGATCCCTTAGACATTGTGGCCCGCCTCCTTCACTTCCTTCAAAAAGTAAAAAGCGCGGCCTTCGCGCCGATCGCCCAAGAAGTGCGCGCGCACTGGCCGCAGATAACCGAGGCGCACATCCTCGCGCTCCAGATCGTCCAGCAGCGCGTCGTGCTTTTCTCGGGCTTGGCTGCTTCCAACGCGCGAGCGGCCTCACATACCGCACCCAAACGGCGCTGGTACTCTGGCATCACGGTGAAGCACACGAGCTTGGAGGCTACGTTCCGCGCTTCGTCTGTGCGCCTATGCAGGACCTCCCGCGCTGACTCGATGTTTGCTATCTCCGTGGTGACTTCGCGGAGCTGCCGCGACAGATCGGCAATGCTGTCAGTAGGATCGTCACCAAGCAGCGCGGCCACGCCGGGCGAGATATGTTTCCCAAAAGCCGCCCTGCCCGCCTCGATCTTACCGCGCAGTTTCGAGCGCTCGCTGTTGAGCTTAGAGTCTCTCTGCTCCAATTCCACGCGTTTCGCGATCAGGTCGGCGTACGAGCTGTCGGCCTCCGCGAGGCTGGGGACGCGGAATTCGTCGGTGGTCTTCGTCTTCAACGGAGCCATTAGGCAACAACCTTTCCAAACAATGCATCAATGATACCGGCCACAGCGGCGACGTTGATGGTGACTGACTTGTGATGGCCATTGGATTGCCAGTGAGCGCAATGAGCGCCCGGCTGACTGAAGCGACTGACCGACCCATCAGGTTTGTGAATCGCGACGGCTCTACAATTGCAGGATACGGCAACCTGAGATTTTCGCGCCTCCGCGACGCCAGTGCGTGCGTCCTCGACCAAAATCGCAACAGCGATCGGCGCGTTGGGAATCGACTGCGGGGCCCCATCCAGGTTGACACTACCGGGTGTCATCGCGTGGTAGGCGCGGACCGCGTCAACAGCGGTGTGCAACTCGGTGTCAGAGGCGAGCGCAACAACGAGGTCGAGAACATTGTCCTCGTCTAGCTCAGGCGCAACGCCCGGTGCGCCGGAAGGCAAGATTCCGGCTTCCTGCAAACGCCTGGCGATTCCGGTGCTTCGCGAGCGCGGGAAATCAAGATGACGCTCGATCGCGTCGAGCACGTGATTCCAAGTGGCCATTGGGGCCGCTCTCCTTTCAGGATTGGAAATTGCGATTGGAGGGTTAAATAAAACGCCGCATGCAGCGGCTTCGCGGCTCAGGGCCGGGAAAAAGTGGCGACGCCGGGTGGTGGCCAGCGCGCCGAGTGCACGTCACGTCAGACCACAAATCGTGGTCTTCAAGGTGATACGTTCCCAACTATGGCGAAAACTGGATTTTAAGCCGCCAGCGCGATTTTCCTCCGGCGCGGCCTGTTCCTGCGAATGTCGGGCTCATTATCATTGGCCACCTGCGTCAGGAATCGCTTGGCGTCGATTGCCCGGATCATGGCGTCCTCAACGGCACCGAATTGCATGAGCCGAATGCCGCTTGTCGCCGGGGCGGTGCGGCCCGCAAGAAATTCAGCGCCCTCCGCAACTGCATGCGACCACCTGGAGTACGGTGCGCCCACGTCCTGCTGCCAATCCAGTAGCTCTGGCCTGGCGGGCTTGCCGGGCTTGTTGGGGGTGGCCGCCTGTTTGGTGCGGCGCTTGCCTTTGCTCTGGCGATATTGCTCGGCAGTTGAATGCCATCGCCCGTCCAAACCAAACCACTTGGACATATCCGCATTAAACGTCGCCCTCGCCGCCGCATCCAATTGCCAGCCATGGGCCGGCCCCATACCGGGGAAGCGGCGGTGTAGAATGCGGTTCAGCTCGCCAGGGCGCGGGCGGACCTCGGTAACATGGTCGGCTGCTATGGGTTGGTCGTTGTCGTTTGCGTGTTGCATTGGTTGTCTCTCGTGACGAGCGTACCTGACCGCTTCTGCGGTCTTGTGCGTCGGCATCTGCGTGCCGATCGAATAATCAAACAATCAAAAAAAGTTATACGTAACTCGGCCACTGGTTCGGGCGGCTCGCGGGATCCAAGGGATTTGCTATATCCCCGCCCCATGTTTTGGTTTTCATTTTGCACTCGGAGATGTTTTCCTGGGGGCGCGGGTCCCTATGTGAACGGCGGGAGAGATCAGCTAGACCCCGCCGCCGTGCGCGGTGTGCGCGATGTGCGTGATTTTCACGTATGACTCTCTACACGCGCGCGCGAAGCGCCTATAATGGAAAAATCGCGCACATGTCGCACACGTAGCACCGACCATTGAAATCATTTCGTTTTCCCGTGCGCGATCCGTGCTCAATCGCGCACGCTAGGTTCTTTCTCGGCCTGCCTAAGCAGTTGCAGTCCGATATAGAGTTGTCCGCCGCGTACCCTTTGCCCCTTCTTGAAGCCACTCTTGGTCAGCGACTGGACAAATCCCTTCTGGCTTCCGGGGCGCTCGCCAGATGCTTCAGCATAATCGGTCCACGATTTGAACAGATCCGCGACGAAGTCTGAGATGCTACGATTGTCCGGCTCAACTCGGCAAGCATCCTTCAGCCACTGGCCGAACGTGTCTTGCTCGGCAAAATACGTTTCGGTCGCCTCAACAATAGATGCAGGTCGCACCAAACCATTGCGCTGCCAGTCCCGGCACCCATCAACCATCCACCGCAGAATGGCGGGCGCCTCACCGCGAAGCTTTGCTTCAAGTTCACGATCCGGCTTCGTCGGCTTTCGCGTGAACGGCACGATGTTGAATCGCCGCCGGGCTGCGGCGTCGACGCTATGCAGTGCTGGCTGGTGGTTTCCAACCACAAACAGTTTGAATTGCGGCTGGAACGTAAAGAAGTCCTGCCTCATAAAGCGCGCTGAAATCGCATCGCCGCCCGTCATCTGTTTTATTCGCGACTCGGCCCAAGCCCTGCCCTCCTCTGTCTCGCTGGCGCTGACTAGACGCGCACCGCGCAACATCGCCAAGTCTGTCGGGTGTCTGTCACTGCGGCTGGCAACGAACGTGTCCATTGACGCCGTAGTCGCATAATCGTGCAGAATATAGCTAGTGGTGTTGAGAAAAACCGATTTCCCATTACCGCCGTCGCCATGCACAAAGACAAGTGCATGTTCGCGCGTGTCGCCCGTAAGGCAGTAGCCGCACCACTGCTGCAGAAAGCGGATCATTTCACCGTCGCCGCCAGTCGCGTCTTGAAGAAATCGCAACCAAAGTGGACAGTCTGCCTGGGCAGACGGCGCGGTGGACGTTAGTTTGGTAATGCCATCTGCAGGGTCGGCAGCGCGCATTTTCCCTGTACGCAGATCAACGGTGCCGTCTGGCGTTCCGAGCAGAAACGGGTCGCGGTCCCAAGCCTCGATCGTGACGGCGAAGGTTGGGTCATTGCGAGCGAACCCCTCGACTCCTGAAGCGAATGAACGCTTTCGTATAGTCGCGAGCGCCTTCGGAGACAGGCCCTGTGACATATCGCGGGCCATCACCCTAACATGGTGAGCCGCAAGGCCGACTTCGTTCCTGCGCCAGTACGAACCATCCCATTCAAACCACGCGCCAGTGGAGTGGCAGAAGCGCAGCGTGTCTCGATAGGTGCTCGCGAATATATACGCAACACTATCCTCGGTTACCGAAGTGCCGGGATTAGATGCGGGTTTGTTGTCGTTGGCTGCGACAGGCTCCTCATCGCGGGCTTCAACGGTTGAATTGGACGCGTCGGTTTTAATTGCATTTTGCATTCAGCAATCGCCCTTCAGGACAAAGTTGATGTTGATCGACGCGCTGCGGCACGCCTGGCGGGTTGAGTAAGAAGACGAGCAACGCTGACTGGCTTGGTGTCATCGCCGCCGCCAACTCGTTTACGCAGCCACTCGGCGGCCTCTGACGCGGACATGCTGAGGCTGACTGAAACCATGTTGATCGGCGAGTAGCCGGCGTTTCCAGCCGAATAATCGACAATACCACTGGGCTGGATATTCAGCGCGCGGCCTCGCTTCTTCACCTTCGAGTTGATCGAGGGGCGGAAGGATGCAACAGCGTGGAAGCCGCCCTGGTACTTGCGCAGATCTTCGAGTCCAAGCTCCGGCACCCATGCATCGAGGCTAGCCAACGCGCGGCGTTGATGTGTCAGCCCACGGGTGGTCACTATCGACTACCACCGGGCCGCGGTCACTGGCTTTGCTGGCTGGCTTAATCAGCGTCCCGCGCTCGGCGAAGTACGCCTCCGCCCGAGCCAACAATTCGTCGATCGCCTCTGGTGTGATTTCCGGAAGCTCGGCCAACGGTGTTTCGGCCGGCGAACCGTTGAACCATTCGTAAGGTCGGCCCGTATCGGGATGCGTTCCGAACGCCACGAATTGCGTGCGTTCACCAAACGCCTCGACCTGACACTTGGCGCCGTTGATCAGGTAGGCGCCTGTTGCGCGCTTCTCGCGAGGCTCGGTGGCGCGGAATGCGAACAGGGTCTTCGGTGCCTTGCCCATCCGATACGGCGCTCTGTCCGACCCCGGCAACTCCATCACCATCGCGCGGATAGCGTCGGCAGTCTCAGCGTCCGGCGTGTCGACATCAAGCCCCACAAGTTCGCCGCAGAGCAGACCCGTATTTGTGGCGTCCGGATAGTTGCGAGCGATGCCTTCCATTTGCGCAGCGGACCACCGCGAGCGCTGCCAGTTACCCATGACAGCGGCTTTGCCACTACACGCGACGGGACGGTATCCGTAAGCAATAAGGCTGCGACGAAGGTGGATAATGCGCTTAAGCGTGGCCCGCATGTTGGCAATCGCCCTCTAAAACGAGAGATGAAATTGATTCGACCATCGCGGGCGAAAGCGCAGCCCCGCGCGCGTAAGCTCGATGCGATCCATCGGCCGCACGCACAATGCGCACGCCGAACAACTTCACCCCTTCGCAGACTTCGACGTCCGCAAGGGCAACGTCAGCACCGAGCGGCGAATGAGTGGCGAGGATTTTCATATTCCGGGTCTCCCTCGATCAGAAGCTTAGTCAGTTGCCGGTCGACCTGAACCGGATCGTAATACAGGTTGAACGAGCCGGGGATCTTGACCGGCTCTCTGAAGTTGTGGTGGAAATTGAGTTGTGGCTGCACACAATTCCTCCGTTCGTAGTGTGTGATGAGTAGTGAGATTTTTCGGGCGTGACACTAAAGGTCGCGCTGCAGATATTTGGCGGGCGACGCGGGGCTGTTGTTCACGCAGCTACCTTGGACTTGCCGTTATCGTTTGCGCCGCGGGCAGCAAGCCGCCGCCGCGCGCGTGTCATCACGTCATCCTTCGACTGCATAGCGGCAAGCTCCCGCTCCAGGCGTTCGACGTAGGGCGCGAAGCCCGGCCGGTCGTGCAGCACCATCACCTCGGCGATGAGAGAGCTGGCCTCGCAAATTCGGACAGTAGCTTGAGTGGATTTTCTGCCTGACAGCGGCGAGGATTCTTGCTGCGAATCAGGAGCGAAGATGACGAAGAAGAGCCGCCGGACGCATTCTCCGGCATTCAAGGCGAAGGTTGCTTTGGCTGCGGTCAAAGGAGACAAGACACTGGCGGAGCTGGCGCAACTGTTTGATGTTCATCCGAACCAGATCACGATCTGGAAAAACCAGCTCCTGGAAGGCGCCGCCGGCGTGTTTGGGCATGACAAGACATCGGCCGAGACGCCGGTCGATTTGAAGGCGTTACATGCCAAGATCGGCGAGCTGGCGTTGGAAAACGATTTTTTGTCCGGCGCGCTCACCAAGGCGGGCCTGCTGAGCGCAAAGCGATGATCGACCGCGGTCATGATCTTTCTATCGTGCGCCAGGCGAAGGTCCTGAAGCTGGCTCGCAGCACGGTCTACTATGAACCTCGGCCAGTTTCGGCCGAGGACCTTGCCTTGATGCGTCGGCTCGATGAGCTGCATCTCGATTATCCCTTCGCGGGAGCGCGTATGCTGCGATCGTTGCTGCGGCGGGAGGGCGTATACGCCGGTCGCCGCCACATCGCGACGCTGATGAAGCGCATGGGGATCGAGGCGGTCTATCGTCGCCCGAACACGAGCAAGCCGGCTCCGGGTCACAAGATCTACCCGTACCTGTTGCGCGGATTGAAGATCGAGCGGCCCGACCATGCGTGGGCAATGGACATCACCTACATTCCGATGCGGCGTGGCTTCGTCTATCTCGCGGCGGTCGTCGATGTGTTCAGCCGACGGGTCCTGGCCCATCGCGTCTCGATCACAATGGAGGCGGCCTTCTGCGTCCAAGCGGTCCAGGAGGCGTTGGCGAAGCACGGCAGACCCGAGATTTTCAACACGGATCAGGGCAGCCAGTTCACCAGCCTCGAGTTCACCGATGTGCTGCTGGACGCGAAGATCGCCATCAGCATGGACGGCAAGGGCGCCTGGCGCGACAACGTGTTTGTCGAGCGGCTCTGGCGCACGGTCAAATACGAAGAAGTTTATCTCCGCGCCTACGACAGCGTGTCCGAGGCGCGAGCGTCAATTGCCAAGTATCTGGCCTTCTACAATCAGGGACGCCCTCACTCGAGCCTTGACGGGCGCACGCCCGACGAGGCTTACTTCGGCACGCAAGCTATGGTGATGGCCGCATGACCGTCGCCGACGATTTTGTCGTCGCTCTGGTCGGGCTACGCCCTCCCGACGCAACGACAAAATCGTAAAGCCCCGCGTTCAGCATAACCCGGCAGGAATCCACTTAAATCCAGCGCGGCGCTGTCCAAACAACCGGGGCCAGCTCTGAGGTCGAGGGCCGCGTCAAGGCGATCAGCGGTAACCGCAGACGCATTTAAAGTGGTCATGGGTGTGGGAATTTTCGGTTAGCGTTGCCGCTGAGCGGCTGCATTACCTCGGCTATGAGCCGATGACGGACAAGGTGTCCGTCAGGCAGTCACGGGCGCGCCCTCGAATCGCGCAACGTCGCCATGAGTGGTACATAGCAGAACGGGACCTCAACCGCAATACGAAAAGTCAAATCAAGTTTTGTTACAAGTTGTATAGTTATGGGTTTGCGCTCTACCGCCCCTCATCGACTCGTTAGTTTCGGTAGCCGAGTCGGCTACCGACCCAAAAAGTAGATACACCGCGTAGATACACGTCGAAACGGCAAGATTTTAACATATTGAAATATAATAGGAAATCTCATCATTACCTGTGGTTACATTCCGCTAGGGAGCGCCATTTAAAGAAAATAATACAATAAAATCAGCTAGATAGCCCCAGAGGGCCATTCATATTACACACCTGTTTGCACATCATTGGCATGATGACCGCAATGCTCTTTCTGTCGTCAGCGCCGCGAAGCGGCGGAATGCCGCCATTAAAAGCAGCCGATCTCCGAGTTGGGGCAGTCGCTCTCGAAATGGAGGATGGGGAGAAGCGGTAGTGGCACGTCAAGCTGCATTGCCGCCAACTCTGCCGCCGCGCCTAATCGATCGTGAGGCCTCCGCAGCATATGCCTCGGTTAGCCCGAACACGTTTGACCTTCTCGTGACGGCGGGAAGCATGCCCAAGCCGCGGGTCATTCCGGGTACGAGACGACTGGCTTGGGACGTTCGCGAACTCGAGCGCGATCGACGCTCTGCCTCACCACGGGGAAGAGCACGCGACCGGCGTTGACGCCGATGTTGGTTGGGAGAGGTAGGCCATGCCTCGCAAACTGCCACCAAACGTCGAGCGCAACGTCGTCAAGGGGCATGCGTATCTGTCGTTTCGGATCGGAAAGGCTTGGCATCTGCCACAGTACGGGGACGCCTCAACACCTGCCGGCGCGACGCGGTTCAACCGCAAGGTTCGGCAGCAACAGAGATATGCCAAACAGCGCGCCGAGCGCCTGGCCGCGATGACGCCCCGACAGCGAGCGACGCACGACGCCTGGCACCGAGCCCGTCGCCCGGGCCTATGGGAGGCTATTTGGTTTTTTCTGAGATGAAGTGTCGACTATGCCTGTTCGGCCGAATGGTGGGATTGTCCCAACGACAGCCGCCGAATTAGAAGCGATGTTGGTTGGGGATCCTATCCGATGACGCGAAGACGCTCTTCGACGTCATTGTGTTCGACGGGTCAAATCCTGCGGCCTCGGTTACGCGAAAGTCTCGTAAGAAGGCTCGCAAATGAACCGTGGCTCGCTTCGCAATCGTCAGGCCGTCGCGTGGGCAATACTTCTTGCCGGCCTCGGGCTGTTCGTCGCGCTCTATCCTCCTTGGTAAGGGCCTTTGGGGAGGCCCTGCAAACGCCCGTTGATGTGGCCGAGGAAGCTGTCACATTACTTTGACGTACAGGTGCCAATTTTGTAGGCGCTGGGATTTCGGAGCCCAGACCGGAATACGCGGCGAACGCTGCCAAGCGAATATATTCCGCTTGTGCAGCGTTCAGGATCCTCTCAATTTCGGGAGTTCGGCGTGTTTGATGCTGAAATGACTGCGCTGCTCAGGGCGGTGCTCGACGAAGTTTGCGAAAATATTCCTGTAAGCGAAACGGGCGCCAGAGCGTACGTTGCTTCGAAGCTGCTCGATGCTGCGGCACATGGACAGCTCTCAACCGACGCGTTGAAAGCGGCGGGTCGCAAGGCCTTGAACCCACCAACGATGTGGCGCTGATTATCCGCTCCACATCACTCGATCACATCGTATTCGAAGGCGACGCCCTCCGGGTCGTTCTCCTCGAACCATCGTTCCGCGGCGTCCACCGTCGCGAAGACTTGATGTGATCGACGTCGCCGACCTGCTTGGCGGTGTTCACATAGACGCCCACCGTTGTGTTCCTTTTCAAAACTCGAGCCGGCGCTGTCCGTATCTAACCCAGTGTCCGAACCTGATTTAAGGGCCTAACATGGTAGAAGGCAAGCCAGCGGGGAAAGGCGATCCCACGTCCCGCGCGGGCAACAGGAAGGCTGAGCCATTGATCAACATTGCTGAGTGCCGCGAGCAGGCTAACCACTACAAGAGACTTTCTGGCGTGAGCGGCATTTCCAAGGATCGCGCCGCCGCCCTGAAAAACATCGCCCGAAGTTTCGTGGGTTTGGCTGGCCAGCTGGATAGACTGGCTTCCCGTGCGAGGAACGAGCAGAGGTAAGCAGCCTCAGCTGATGGCCTTAGTTACCAAGGTCGGCGGTTCTTTTTTTTGACCTTGGGAAATTTACGGTGGGCGCCGGTTCACGCTGGTGGGCCTAGCACTCCCGGCGCTCAAATCCGCAATTGGATCGGCAACCGGGAGCATTGGGGCTGGAATTGCCATGCCCAGCCATGTCGGCCCTCCAAGTGACAATACGTAGAAAACCGAAGTCCGGTAGTTGTCCGGACTCCATTTTCGGAACGGGGTGTTCTACTGAAGGAACACCGGCGCGATTTGAGCACTAATTTTTTTGTTATTCCGGGAATGCCGCAGTGGGGCTGGAACCACGCTGCGGCTTTTCCCATTCGGGGCGTACTGGTCCCAGCTGCGTTCCGTCGGGCAAACACTAACCTTTGACCCCTGCGGTAGCCTGCATCATAACTGTCACATGAAGAAAGGCGACGTGACGTGCCCTGATTGTTCGGCGGGATCTCGCCGGATCGAACTTGAATCCCGCAAGGGCAACGCCGGGCACTACAAGTGCCTGATCTGTGAGCGCGTCCTAGAGGTCTTCGACGGCTCCCGGGAGATTGCTTATCGGCTCGCCGTACAGCCGTCCGACTTGCATCCTGTGAGAGAGTAAGGCCGCCTCAGTTGGCGGCGCCTTATTGGTCCCTCTTCAGCTTGCGCCGGCCCCAGTGAGGCTCTTTGCCCTTCGGGTTAAACTCCGGGACGTGGTGGCGGTTCAATGCCCGCATGACCCCGATGCTGGCAAACATACTCGGGCCTCCACCTTCATCGCGGCTTGCCATTCCGATGCGGCGTGCTCTTTCTTCGGCGACGCGGCGATGTACTCGCCGGCGTCGAGCTGCGTCACCAGTATGCGATCGCCGATCGTGATCGGATCCTCGAAACGCCGACCCCAGCCTCGTTCCGTCATTCCTTCCGCTTCAGCTCAGGTCTCGCGGCAGCAATGGCGCGTTCAACCTCGTCGGCCAGAACTGTCAGATGCTCGGCCAGCCTTGTGAACATCTCGCTTCTTGGGTTCAGTAGCAAGATCGCGGATCAAGGCGCACTCGGCAGCATCCGTGCGGAGCTTTTCTAACTGAGCCTGCATGTCCTTCATTGCGACCGGTTCCGTTCCCGATGAGGAACTATACCGCTTTGGGCACAAGTGGACAGAACTGATTGCCGGTTTTTCCTATGCTCGTCACCACCTGGCGACCCCATTACCGCCAAGGTCACCTCCAACGGCCCCGGCCTCCACACTTCAAAAGCCCCCATGGCCGGGGCCGTTTTTAAGGTGGCTACCGATAGCCCATGTCGCCGATCGGCCCTTTTGCGTTCCAGTTGAAATCCGGTCGTACGTCTGCGCCGCGCCCGGCGCAGGCGGTGCAGACGAAGCGCGGCTCGACATCTGACAGCCGAACATCGTCGGGCCAGCGATCGGTGCCGAGCGCAACGTGACGGCCGCAGGGGCAATACATGAGGACGCCGCGCAAGCCCATCTCGCGCATCTCGCCAAAGGTGATCTTGATTGGCCGACCCTCGGCGTGCGTGGGCGTGTGGCGGCGGGCAGGGTGAGGCATGCCGAGATCCAACCGCTGCGCGGGCGACAGTCAAATTATCGATTACTGGTGGCTCGGACCGCGCGCGAGCTACTGCGCGTCGTGGGTGTGGAAAAGCGCTCACTGCGATCGACAGCGGTTTTGCGCCCGCCGGCCGAGGCGGTGAACGACGAGAGCGCGGGGCTTCGGTCCCGCGCCCAGATCAGCGGAAAATGGTTGTTCCTATATTGAAGGGCTGACGGATCCGCAGGGCTCATGGGTTAGGAGCACGTGCCCGTGCCAACATTCACGGTGCGTTTGGGCGAAGCCAATCAAGGCCAGGATAATCAAAGCCACTGCGACGCATCCGGCTACAACGTTCTGCATCATGGCTGCCACTCCAGGTAAACTGTGACTGGCTTACTCGGCCAGGCTCCGCCTCGCTGCCGCGCACCGCGCTGGGCGCCCGGTCACCGAGTGATCACCGCGGACGGTGACCGGGCGGACAAGCTATCTGGCGGGCCTTCTCAAAGCGGCGTGAGAATCTGCCAGATGACCACCAGCACCACGACCACCATCATGACGTAGATAATCCTACGGCCGGTCTGGTTTATTTGGCTCATCGGATCACCCTGCACGGTTTGCCCTTCTTGCGCAGTGGCCCGCCATCTGGTGTCGGCCCTCCGAGGTGCAAGGCCCACATGATGCCACCCCCCAGCTTGCGCCCGTCTACCTCGATCGGATCATCCTCGAACGGGCGCCCCAGCCTTGATCGGTCATTGCCACGGGCTGACACCGCCTGCGCTATCTGGCGAAACCGGAGTCTAGAAGCTTCAGAGTCGAAATCGGCCACTTGCCGTCGTGGCCACCGATCGAGATCCGGAGCCCGTGCACCTCGTCAAGGAAGACGTGATCAACCGTCCCCGCCTTACCGTCGGTCAGGATAGCCCCCCTGCCGATTAGCTCCGTCTCGGCAGCATGAAGTTCTCGAAGGATGTTCGTCGCTCGTTTGGTCCAGTCATCGGACATGGTCATGCCCTACGCGGCTGGCGGATTAGTGAAGATCAGTCAGAGCGGCAGATGCATTGAGGCCATCGGCGCTTCGCGCGAATCAGTGCCGCCAACCGTCCTTGTCGAGCTCGACCCTGAAACCTTCCGGCAGCCGCGGCGTCTCGCCTTCGGTCACGACTTGCAGCGCGGCTTACTTCGGTGGGCGCAAATCGCCTTGAAGCCACCGGCCATTGGAATGCATGGAATCTTCATGCGCTGCGAATGTCGTAAGTGCGTGATTGCAGACAGCGCAGCGAAACCTGTGCAAGTCCACGCTTAGGCTTGCTGACTGCGAATGTCGAGTTCGGCCGCGTCGATCAACGCTTTGGCGGCGGCAAATTGCCCAATTAGCGTGTCGAGAACGGCGGCTTGGGCTTGGATGGTGGCGATGTTGGCAGCGATTGTTGCCATGATGGAGCATTTCGTTTTTTGCTAGGTGGGATCGTAGTCGGTCGCAGCGAAGCCGCCGAACGACGGCCACGGTGCTGCGGGTTCAGGCGCGGGCATGATCGGCTTGTAAGCCGGCTTCGGCAGCGGCGGTGGTGGTGACGGCGGCGCAGGTGGTGCGGCTGGCGCTGGCTGCTCTACACGCGAAGGGAGAGGAGCAGACGCGACCTTCACGATCGGCGGAGCCGGAAGCGCTGGAAGAGATGCTGCGCGAGCCTTGGCGCGATCGATGCGCTCTCCCAGTCCTTCCAACAGGCTAAACTCAACCCGCTCCTGGAACGCATTGACGCGAACATGCTTGCCGATCAGCTCCAGGCGGCGCAGTCGATCACTCAACCTGATCTTCTTGACGTGACCGACTTGCCTACGCTCCTCGCCCGCCCCTTCGTATAGCGCGTCGATCTCGACACCGGCAACGAGGCCTTGCCGCCAAATTTCCGGCCAAGCGTCTATGGGCTTGAGGTCGCCGCGCTCGTCGTACAGGTCAGCAAGGTCGGCTTCAGCTTCATCGGCTAGCGGCGACGATGACGAGCAGGGCCCGTGAGTGCCTCGGGCAAACGAACAGCTCTCAGCTAGCGATCGGGCTTTGCGCGCCCCTCAGAATGTCTTGCTTTCGGCAGAACAGGGCGCAACATCTGGCTTGCCATATTCACTGTCCGGACGGCGCCCGCTGGATTCATTGTACGTTACGTACAGAAGCGGCGCGTTACGAACCCAATTGACCCTTCAGGGCTGTCCCTAGAGAAAGGACATCAAATCACAGCGCTCCGCGGAGTCAGCTATGCTCCACCGCAGGCACGCGGTTAAGGAGGAGAGGATTTGATTTCGAATGAGATTCTGCCGATGATCAGCGAAACGCTCGCCGCCATGCGAACCCACCGTAACCGCATCCACCGCTATCGCCGTTTGCTTGAAACAGAGGTCGCGGGGCTTGACCGCCAGTATGTCGAAAGACGTCTGTCCGAGGAGCGATGTGCTCTCGACGCGCTAGTCTCGGCTATTTTTCCCTTGGTTTTCAAGTTCCCAAAGGCATCTACGCCTCCTAGGGAGATCGAAAGCAGTGGCGTACCAGAGCCCGGAGCCACTCAGGGTGAAGCCCGCTCTGCGTTAGAGGGTTCGCGGCGCGAGGCAAAATCAGGAGGCGCGTTCAAGAGAGCCTGCCGTGATCAAATTCAGCACAAAAATGGGAAAGTTCGCCGGATTTGTGCAGGCAGGACTGCGAAGATCAGCGGCTTCTTCCTATGACTAGTTAGATTTTCACTTTTGCATCGATCGCGCAGCTCGAATGCCGGCGAAGAAGCGCTGAATTCGAACGGGCAAACGCAGCGAGCGCTTATTCATCGCGCGCCCGAAAGGTCCGTAGCCTACGGACTCAGTCTGAAACTCTAGAAATTAGTGCGAAACATATCTCAAATGGGACTGTCCACTTTGACGCACGCAGCTATAAGTTGAGACATGGGACGATGGCGTTTTCAGCATTAGTTATGCGAACCATTTTTTGAACTGTTGCTATGCTTGAGGGTGACGAGAGAACGGGGGCAGGTCCGAAAGGAGCTTTGTTTTGCCCGAGTGAATTGCGCATCGCTCGTGGGGAACGGCCCAGTATGATTGGTACGCTTGATCTATTGGGCCGGCCTGCGATTTTGATCGATCAGAATGGCTTCGTGGCGGCTGTCAACGACAACGCGTCGAAGCTTTTCGATGACGATCTATCGGTGAAGGGACGGCGTCTGTTTGCAGCGGATGCTCAGTCACGACTGAGGCTGGACCGACTGATCACTCAGGTCCGCTTTTTGTCTGGCAAACCGGGCCGTAGCACCTTGCAAACAGTTGTCACCCGGAGTCAGCGCCGGCCGATTGTCATTGATGCCATCGTTCAGGACTGGGAAAGTGCAGGCGATCCCCTCCTCCCGGACATGGGCGCCCTTCTGATCCTGACTGATCTGAATGAAATACCTCGCGTCTCGCAGAGCTCTGTCATGGAGATCTTTGGATTGACTCCCGCGCAGGCTCGTCTCGCATCGCTGCTGGTGGAGGGAAAGTCGCTGGAAGAAATTGCATTTTATATGAACATTTCGTCGGGGACAGCGCGAAACCATCTGAAAGCTGTCTTTTTGCGAACCGGGACCAGGCGGCAAGCTGAGCTAGTCTCGCTATTGTCCCGGCTTCTATAACCCCGCCCATCCAAACTGGCCGGCCGGCTGCATTCTTCTCGCTGTGCAGGTCAACGTTTCCTGGTTTTCGATGACGGAAAGCTGACCAAGACTTAGCCAACAAGCCTACCTTGTCCATTGTGTGATGCCCGCGATACCTCGGCCTGGGCATTCGCTATGGCGGCGGTCAATTCCTCGCATTTCTGAGATTGTCTCAATGTTCCCCAAGCCGAAATCCGTCTTGTTGCCCAACACCTATGCCTTCGAATCCGAGCCGATGGTGAAGGCCACGGGTTTTCGCGAATACGACGCGCGCTGGTTGTTCCAGAAGGAAATCAACCTGATGGGGATCCAGGCGCTCGGCATGGGGCTGGGCGCGCTGATTGCGGAGCTCGGCGTCAAGCAGGAGATCGTCACCGGCCATGATTTCCGCGGCTATTCGGCCTCGATCAAATATGCGCTGATTTCCGGCCTGATGGCTGCGGGCTGCAAGGTGCACGACATCGGGCTCGCGGTGACGCCGATGGCCTATTTCGCGCAGTTCGACCTCGACGTGCCCTGCTGCGCCATGGTCACGGCCTCGCACAACGACAATGGCTGGACCGGCGTGAAGATGGGCGCCAACCGCCCGCTGACCTTCGTCCCCGACGAGATGACGCGGCTGAAGGAAATCGTGCTCAACGCCGAATTCAAGAACAAGGCCGGCGGCTCCTACCAGTTCCACGAGAACTATCCGGCGCGCTACATCGCCGACCTCACCAGCCGTCCGAAGCTGACCCGCAAGCTCAAGGTCGTCGCGGCCCGCGGCAATGGCACGGCCGGCGCGTTCGCGCCGCAGGTGCTGGAGGCGATCGGCTGCGAGGTGATCCCGCTCGACACCGAGCTCGACCACACCTTCCCGAAATACAATCCGAATCCGGAAGACATGGAGATGCTGCACGCGATCCGCGATGCGGTGCTGCATCACAAGGCCGATGTCGGTCTCGGCTTCGACGGTGACGGCGATCGCTGCGGCGTCGTCGACAACACCGGCGAGGAAATCTTCGCCGACAAGGTCGGCGTGATGCTCGCCCGCGACATGTCGGCGATCCACAAGGACGCGCAGTTCATCGTCGACGTGAAGTCGACCGGCCTGTTCGTCACCGATCCCGTGCTGCAGAAGCAGGGCGCCAAGGTCGCTTATTGGAAGACCGGCCATTCCTACATGAAGCGCCGCACCCACGAGACGGGTGCGCTCGCGGGCTTCGAGAAGTCCGGCCACTTCTTCTTCAACAAGCCGTATGGGCGCGGCTATGACGACAGCCTGGTGTCGGCGCTCGCGATCTGCGACATGCTCGACCGCGCGCCGGGCAAGTCGATGGCCGATTTGAAGAACGCGCTGCCGAAAACCTGGTCGTCGCCGACCATGTCGCCGCATTGCGCCGACGAGACCAAGTACGGCGTCATCGACCAGGTGGTGAAGCATTTTGAAGGCTTGCAGGCCAAGGGCGCCAGGATCGGCGGCCAGGCGATCCGCGATCTCGTCACCGTCAACGGCGGACGCGTCACGGTCGAGGACGGCAGCTGGGGCCTGGTGCGCGCGTCCTCGAACAAGCCCGAGCTCGTCGTCGTGGTCGAGAGCCCGGTCTCCGAGCAGCGCATGCACGACATGTTCGAGATGGTGAACAGCGTGCTGCGCACGCATGCCGCGGTTGGGGAATACAATCAGAGGATCCAAGGTGGCCTTGCTGGGCCGATCCGGCAGGCGAGGACCGATACCGAATTTGACTAATTAAGCTCGTCCAAGTTTCCGTAATCTATTTGGAGCAAGCCGTGACAACCAATCTTGTTTCTTCAGGCACGACCACGCTCAGTTCAAACTCCTCCAACAACTATCTCGTCTATGGTTCTGGCGCGCTTGTAATTGCTGCCAGCGTCATGCTTCCGGGACAATCCCTAGCGGGGATGACACCGCCCCAGTCGCTGTATCCAACCGTTCGCGCCAGAAGGGTGGAGCAGATGAGAGCGTTTCGGGCAAGATTCATCGAATAGCCGCGAAAAACGGCGTGCGTCCTTGGCATTAATCCCTCCTGGGCTCTTCGACCCGTAATCCGCGCGCCCCTCCTCTTCCAGGGGCCGTAGTACTGAAAGGCTAATCGCCATTTTTTGGTCTCAAGCGCCCTTTCACGCTGAAGTTGGGTAAGATTGAGTTACCCCGAAAATCGGTAGCAGAAAAGGAATTGCGGATTAGAAGAAAGGCAAGGCGGGCAGCTAGGCCTTAACTTGGATAGGTGGGAGGCTTTCATCCCGATGATTCAGTTATACTTCTAGTTCGCTCAGGCCGCCTGAACTGTCGTCAAAAACCTGTCGACTTCGATCCTCAGTTGCGCGCCGTTGGCGGACAGCATTTAGGCGGACAACCAAGCTGACCTGAAGCTCAGTCGGTTTCTGTTGCCCTGTCGCAAAATTACCTCGTGTAGGATCACACGCTCGGTCACAAAAACGGATTTTCCCCGTTCTACCCATTTCAATCGAAAAGACTGCTTCTCGGGTCGTTCGGGAGGCTTTTTCATGATCGGGTTGGGTTGGCGATTGGTTCACTGTCATTTGGAATCATAGCAGTTTACCCGAAACATGAAGTTAGAAGAGCTTGCGCTTCTCGTGCCTCCAGCGAGCCTAGGTACCGAGCAAATGGCGGCAGGGTCTTAACCGGCCCGGAGGGCGGATGTCTTTTGATGGCCCTTTCGAGGCCGAATTGGCGGGTTGAAGCAGCGCAAGCAAATGAAAGGCAAACTTGCCAAACTTTTTTGGCTCCAGCCTCGCCCATTTTTGCGCTTGCCAAATTGGAAGATCCAGAAGCAGCGCAAGCAAATGGCGTGCGCCATTCAAGACAAAAATTGGTCAATTGGTCACCGGCAACTTACCCTAGGGTTTCGACCGTGCCTGTGGAATTTCGAGACCTGCGCTGGGCGATCGTCGCGTCCAAGCACCGAAGCCTCCGCCAAGCGGCAGAGGCGCTCAGAATCAAGCAACCCACTCTTAGTCGCGGCCTGCGCAATCTCGAATACAGGTTGGGCGTCACTCTGTTTAAGCGTACCAATGGCGGCACACGACCTACCGTTGAAGGGCAGGAATTCCTCGAAGCTGCCCGGCGTTTCGTTGATGAGACGGAAGCAATCACGGTTCGTGGCAAGAACCGCTCGCGTGGTGAGAGCGGCCGATTGACCATCGGCATCCACACTTCCCTGTCAGCCGGCAATCTCCGGGCCACTCTCATCGAGCACCGGCACCGCTTCCCCGATGTCGACAGACAACTGGTTGACGGAGCGAGCGACCATCTGATTTCGGATCTCGCCAGCTCCGCGATTGACGTCGCCTTTGTGGCCGGCCTCAGTCCAAGGTGGAGCGACAGGTCATTGTTGCTCTGGAGCGAGCGTGTCGTTGCCGCCCTCCCCGCGAACCATCCGCTGACAGGTCGTGACGTAATTCACTGGGGCGAACTGAGGCACGAATCGCTTTTGATGTCGCAGCGAGGCCCGGGACCGGAATTCCTGAAGCTCCTTGACAGCAAATTGGGGTCTTCCGATCCTTGCCCGCTGGTTCGCCATGATGTGGTGCTCGACCGTCTTCTCTCCTTGGTCGGCGTGGACTGGGGCATTCTACTGGTATTGGAAAGTGCGACGGGCGCAGTCTATCCGGGTGTCACCTTCCGCGAGGTGCATGATGCCGAGGGGCCGACGCGGCTGAGCTTGCGCGCTTATTGGCGGCAGGACAACGCTAATCCATCGCTGCGTCCGTTGCTCGACCTGCTTCGGGAGCGCTATCCTGATATTTCCGCTGCCCCAGATGCGAGCTGAACAGCATTTCGTCGGGCCTTCGCAAAGGCGCGGTCGGTTGCGATAAAGCGCCCAACCATTGGCGATCAACTTGGCAGCCTTGGTCGGCGTCGTCGCGCCGCCGCTACGCGTCAGAATCGGCATAGCTTTGAGATCCCTGAAGACTGCAGCATCTGTTCGAGCATCGGCATCGGGGTGTCACGATCACCCCTGGGGGGCGGCATTTCCTGGACGAGGTGCGTCGCGGTGTCGAACATTCGCCGGTGCTTGCTGTGATCGCTCACAGTCCCGGCAGGCTGAACCTTGGCTGCCGCCGACTCGCGCCCCTAATCGCTGAACCTAGCGCTCGTCGACGGCCGAAGCACCCACGGGAAAGCGAACCAGACCCATGCGATGATCTGAAGGACAAGATTGAGGAAAAAGGCTATCTGGTACGCGATCTCCGGATAATGCCCCGCCTGAGGCGTCCAATGTTCAAGGACGACGCCAGTGGCATATTGCAGGACAAACGCTCCACCGATATGGAACACGTTCAGCGCAGCATTGGCCCGTCCGGCAAGCTCTTTCGGGAAATAACTAGCCAGGATCGCATAGCTAAGCACCGTAGCTGCGCCGACGGCGGCCACAGCGGCCCACAGGACGTATGATGACAACGGCCATCGCAGGATAATCGCGAATTGCACGGCAATGAACATAAGGCCGACGACCGCGAGGAGCGCCTCTGTTCCAATGCCATAGCGACGCAGCCGATCAGCCAGAACGCCTAGCAGGAGCGCACCCAGGCTGAGCGCGACGGTCATGACAAGCAAATGTTGCACCAAAGCAGCGCGATCAAGTCCCTCGACGTCAGTGAACCACTGCGCTGCCCAAAGTCCCTGCAGCGCCCAGGCGGTGCCGACGGAAGTCGCTGATAGCGGCGCCAGACGCCAGAAATGCGGATCGGTATAAATCTTCTTCAAGCTGGCCACGGCTGTTCCACGCAGGACCGGCGTTGCCGATGCACTCTCCGGCACCAAGAGATAGATCATCGAGATAGATCATCGCCGAACAGCCGGCCGTGAAGACAGCTAACAATGCGAAGAGCGTCCTCCACCCAACCCAAGCCAGCAACCACTGCGCCGGCGAGGTCGTGGTGACTGCTCCCAATGCACCGAGCATGACCATCAGGCCGTTGAGAAACGGAAGACGGTCCTTCGGAAACCAGAGAACGAGGGCTTTCAATCCGGCGGTCAGGCTCGCGGCGACGCCGAGACCGAGTAGCGCCCGGCCTAGAAGCAGCATGAGCAAATTGTCTGACGTAGCAAACAATGCGGCGCCGACCGCAGCAGCAACCAGCAGCACGCTCTGGATCAGCCGCGGACCATATCGATCCAGAAGGATGCCGACGGGTATCTGCGCTACCGCGAAGGTGAGAAAATAGACCGAAGTCAGCAAGCCAAGATCACCAGTGTCGAGCCCCAATTCCGATGTCAGGGGAGCGGCGATCAAAGCGTTGATTGTCCTGAAGAGGTACGAGAGGTAATAACCGACAGCAAAAGGTAGAAACACCCGCATGACAAGTGCGGAGACACCCATCACGTCTGCAACTGATCGTCGCGGCACGTAGGTGCGGCTTGGGCTAGGCGGCCGCGAATAAGGCGTGGTTTCAGCGCCGTTAGATCTCTCGCTGTAGCGGGATGTTGGTCCGGTCTGGAAAGGTTCGAATGCTGCCGCCCTCCCGCACGGCAGCATTCGGCTCTGACCCGCCATCAACCGTGTCGGACAGACGACGGTCTGGTTCTGAAGACCTGCAATTCGTGCGGCGATCCGCGCTTGCCGCAAGGTGGCTCGCCCAGCGGTTCTTATTCGTCACGAGGCGCCGGTTCATCGTCTCCCGGAGGAGGGATGTCCCCCGCTCAACACGACGTCCTACTTGCGCAGCGAACTCATCGAAGCGTTCTGAGCCCACCACAGTCGCCATATGCTGCTCTGCCGCCGATAACGAGGGCGTAACAGCCAAGTGAAAGCGCGCGTGAAGGGCGACGGCCTCATTCACCATCTTGAGATCGGCACCGAGACGCCCGATCTGATCGTTCAACTCAGTGAGGCGGCCTGCCACGATCGCGAAATGTTCAGCAGCGTTATCGGATTCGAGAAAGCTATCGAGCGCGGCTTCAATAAGTTCTGACTTTGTGACTCCCGTGCGTGTAGCCGCGGCGGTCAACCGCGTTGACATGGATTCGCTGAGATGAACGCCGGTCCGGGATTTCATGAGAGGACTCACTGTGAAGCGCCTGGAGTGTTGCAGTAACGGGCCACTGCCTTCGTGCGTGTATCGCACGTCATCTCAAGTTTCAGATCGGATTCAGCCTCAATTTCCGGATGCCCGCGGCGCCAGCTCCCACGCTCGACGGCGGCTAGAAAGCTGTCGAGCTGAGCATTGAATGCTGTCGGCTCTTCCAGATTGATGGTGTGGCCGGTGTTGGGACAGATCCAAAGACCGGCGTTGGGAAGCACTGCTTTCAGCATCAGGTTAGTCTCAAGGCAGGGCGCGTCTTCATCGCCCAGGGCCAGCAATACCGGTGTTCGCATCGTTGAGAACTGATCGGCCAGATCATGCAATGGCGGTCGCACCCCCTGACAGCGCGCCATCGTATTCGACATACCTAGCGGTGAGTGGTGACGCAGGCGTTCCTGGAACTCTTCCCAGCTCCGTGTGTCCTTGTATTTGAGTTGAATACGAGTCTGACCATGCGCCATTCTCCGGGCCATCGCGTCCATCCCGCGCTCGATGAAAGCCCGCGCGAGAATGGAGGTTTCTCTCGACCAGGCGTCCTGCTGGGAAGGAGCCGATCCGGATCCCACACCGGCCGCGACAATCGCGCTGGCTCTCTTCGGATAGCGTAATCCGAACTGCAAGGCGGCATATCCGCACATGCTCAATCCGACCAGGTGTGCGTGTTCGACAGCGAGGCCACGCATGACGGCGGCGATGTCGTTCACAGCGAGCTCCCAGCCATATAGCGTCGGATCGTCAGGAACGTCGCTGGGGGCATATCCGCGAGCGTTGAAAGTGATGCAGCGATAGGCACGAGAAAAGTAGCGAACCTGGGTTTTCCATCCGCGGCTATCTGAGCCGAACTCGTGCAGGAAAATGATCGGATGACCTTCCCCGGCTTCCTCAAAATAAAGCTTCACACCCGTGGCATCGATATATGGCATCTGACTTCCTGTTCACCTGAACGCGTCTACGTGAGCAAAATGCTGGTCTATGACCGGATTTGACTTGATGGGCTTTCGTCCCGGCCGTTTCTGCAAGGCAACGCTGAACGATCGTCCCCTTATCAATTTGTTGCCGCGCGTTTCACCTTTGAAAACCCCTTGTCTGTTGCCATGAATCTTTGGATCATCGGAGCGATGAGCTTGGCGGGATCGGGTGCCGGCTGTCCGCTCTCGCGCGCGATCGCCTCGGCATAGGCGAGGAGATTGCGATGGACGGCAGCCGGCAACTCGACGGCGATCTTCACCGGCTTATCGTCGAGGATGGTTCCGAGCTTCAGCTTGCTCATCGGCTTGCCTCCTGGCGGTAGGGAGCCAACACCAAATCCCGCGTAACGATGACCCGCACCGGGAAACCTGGCCGGATGGTCAGCGTCGGCTGGATGTTGAGCTGGCGCTGCACGATCTGCTGGCCGGTCTGGCTGATGCTGTTGGACGCGCCGCTACGGATCGCTTGAACGAGGTTGTTCTCATTCTGGCTCGTGCCCGCCTCGCCTCCGACGCTGAGCATGGTCGAGAGGACGGCAGCCTTGAACAGCATGCCCCAGTGGTTGTCGACCTCATCCTCGAGACCGGCATAACCACCGGTGTCGGCGCCGGGCTGGCGCTCTAGCACGATCGAGTTGCCATCCGGCATGATGATGCGGGTCCAGACCAGGAGGATGCGGGACTGGCCGAACGCGACGGAGCTATCGTACTGACCTATCAGTTTGGCACCCTGCGGGATCAGAAGATATTTGCCAGACGGACTGTCCCAGACCGCCTCGGTCACCTGTGCGGTGACTTGGCCGGGCAGATCGGAACGAATGCCCGTGATGAGCGCAGCCGGAATCACGGTGCCCGCCTGCACGACGTAAGGTGAGGCCTTGGCTTCGAGCCGTTCCGGACTGACCGTGCGCTTGTCTGTCGGAGCAGTGAGGAAGGCCGTCTTGCGGTCCTGCATGTTCTGGGCAGATCCGGCATCGACGGGCGGTGTCGCGGCCGGAGTGGCCGTGGCGCCAGCGGAGGCATTCGGGATGAGTTGGCCGACGCTCTGCGGTTGCTGAGCAGTTTGGGCAAAGAGGCGGCTGACCCGCGCCGCCTCGATTTCCTGGCCCCTGCGCTGCGTCTCGGGATCTGACGTCGCCGCCATCGTGTTCGGTGCAGCGCCGGTGTTGAGGATCGGCTTGCCGAGATCGCCGGGCAGCGGCGGCCCGAGCGGCGGTGCTTGACGCGGCAGGCCGGTATAGTCTTTCGGCAACCCGGCCAGACCCTCGGCCGAAGGCCGGTTCTGGGTGCTGAGCAGTTCTTGGCCGCTCTGCGCCTTGTTGCCGGTCTGGAGCGCGTAGCCGAGCGCGCCCGCGACCGCGAGGGCAGACAGCGCGCCGAGGCCGACAAGGACCTTGCGCGAGAGCCGTGTGACACGGGGCCGCTCGCCTCGGAGCCGCAGGTCCGGCGGCGCGACGGGCGGAATGTCGCCCTGACGTTCGTCTTCGCTGTCTATCGCCATGCGCGCGGCCTTCCGTCGGTGCGGACGATGCGCACGCGCCGCTCACTATCCTTGTCGCCAAGACGCAATTCGGCGGCGGCGAACAAGCGGTCGACGATGTAGTAGTTACGGTTTGCTCGGTAGTTCACCAGTTCGGAGCCGCCGGCTGGACCTATCACGAACAGCGGCGGCATTTCACCCTGGGCGATACCGCTTGGGAACTCGATGTAGACCTTGTTGCCGTCATCAAAGGCGCGCAGCGGACGCCAGGCCGGGTCGTCGCCCTCAATAGAGTAGCGGAAGTTGATCGAGGCGAGATCGACGCCAGCCGCAATTGGCGCCGCAGTTTCAGCGGCCGCATTCTGCCGCCGAAGCGCAATCAGCTGGTCCTCGGGATACTGCCAGGAGACCGAGGCCATATAGGTCTTTTCCGTCGAGCACAGCTCGAGGAGATAGGTCCGCCGATCGGTGTTGATCACGAGATTGGTGACCAAATCCGGCCGCGTCGGCTTGACGAGGATATGAATCTTCTTGGTCGCGCCCGCGCCGCTCTCGGTATCGCCGATGATCCAGCGCACAGTGTCACCGGCGGCAACCGGACCGGAGCCGACGAGTTGCTCACCCTCCTGGAGGGCGACATCTGTGATCTGGCCGGGCGCCGTGTAGACCTGGTAGAGGGCTCCGCCGGAGAACGGATAGACCTGTACTGCGTTGATGAAACCATTGCGGACCGGCTGCACCCGTGCCGCGGCGTTGGCCTGTTTGACGCGAACCTTTGGATCGGCGGCTTCCGGGACGCGTTTGCCGGCGGCGAGCGGCTTCAACTGCCCGGGCAGTGGCAGCGGCTGGGGCAACTCCACGATTTTGACGGGCGGCGCCGGGTCGACGGTGAGCGTCGCAGGCTCCGCAGTGTCGTAGCTGATGTCGGGTGGGATGAAATTGTGCGCGCAGCCGCCAAGGGCTGAGACGGATATCAGCAAAGCCGTCAAAGCGGATTTACGGAAAGACGTATCGCCGTCCTTCCGGTTTTGATGAACGATGGAAAAACGCGAAGCCGGACCGCCGGCTTTTGCGAAAATCGGCGGGGTCATTGTCCCAGCTCCTTTGACCAGTTGATGGCGTTGACGTAGATGCCGAGTGGATTCTTGCGCAGCCGATCGGCGTCGGTGGGCGGCTGAATCGCGATGGTGAGGATCGCGGTCCAACGCGTGGTGCCGGCGAGCGCCCCGTCCTGAAAGCGGTGCTCAACCCAGGCCACGCGAAAACTGTCGGGCGAGGCGCGGATGACGCTGGAGACGTCGATCGCGACCTGCTGCTTGCCGAGATTGGCGAAGGGGTCGTTGGCGCGGGCGTAGTCGTTCAGCGCCGCCGCGCCCGCCGTGGTTGTGAAATCATAGGCCTGCAGCCAGTTGTGCCGCACGATGATCGGGTCGGCCGGAAGCGAGCGAACGATCTGAATGAAGTGGGCGAGATACCAGGCGATCTGTGGGTCGTTCGGCCTGTAGTCGGCGGTAGCGGGCGCCATGACTTGCGCTTCGCCGAGCTTGTCGACCTGCACCACCCAGGGAACGACAGTGCCGTGCGTGGATTGCCAGACGAGTCCACCGGCAAGGCCGCAGGACAGCATCAGCGAACCGAAGGCCATCAGCCGCCAGTTCCTGGCCTGCACCCGGGCGGATCCAATGCGCTCATCCCAAACTTGCGCTGCGCGCTGGTAGGGGGTTTCTGGTTCGGGCGTGCGGCCGTAACGAACCGACGATCGCCGGAAGACTGACATTCGTTATTCTCCTCCCGAGAGGTCGACGGAGTGGCCGCCGCCATGGCTGTCGCCGGATTTGAGGGCTTGCGCGGTGGTCTGAGCGCCGTGAATGACGGTCTGATTGCGCTTGACGCGTTGGGCCCAGGCGGGCGGACCGCTCTCGCTCGGCACTTGAGATGCGGCTCCATCGTTTGCGGCCGCGCCGCTCCGAATGGTCCCCATCGTCGAGGAGCCACCCGTGTTGGCGACGCCGGCACGGGCGCCAGAAGTGAAGCTCTCCGTCATTGTCCCTGCCGCTTGCGCAGCGGCGCGTCTGACGGGAGCTGCCGCGTGACTAGCCGCCGCACGGCCTGCACCGCCGAGACCGGACGCGACGCCGCCGGCGCCGGACCGACCGGCTGATGCGAGGCTGTAGGCGGAGGACATGCCGCCCGCCATCGCCGCACCGCCGCGCGCGGCAGCCGCAGCACCAGAGCTGGCTGCCATCGCTCCCCTTCCGGCCAAACCGAGCGCCGCGCCGCCGACCATCGCTGTACCGGCAACAGCCAGACCCGTGCCGACGGTAGCGCCCGCACCAAGCTGCGGCGCGCCGGAAACAAGCCCGGTCGCGATGCCGGGCCCGAAGATGCCGAGGCCCAGCATAGCGAGCGCCGCGAGCACGACAGAGAGCGCCTGCTCGATCGTCGGCTGGCCGCCGGCATAGGCGGTGGTGAACTGCGAAAAGAGCCCGGTGCCGATGCCGACGATGACGGCGAGCACCATGACCTTCACGCCGGAGGCAACGACATTGCCCAGCACCTTCTCCGCGAGAAAGGCGGTCTTGTTGAAGAGCGCGAACGGAATGAGGATGAAGCCGGCGAGCGTCGTCAGCTTGAACTCGATCAGCGTGACGAAGAGCTGCACCGCCAGAATGAAGAAGGCGATCAGCACCAGCAGCCAGGACACCATCAGCACGGCAATTTGTACAAAGTTGGAAAAGAAGCTGGTGAAGCCCATCATTTGGCTTGCGGAGTCGAGCAACGGCTGCCCGGCGTCGAGGCCGACCTGCGCAAGCCGGCCGGGCCGCAGGAAGTCCGCCGTCGAGATCGACGAGCCGCCGGCCTTCAGGCCGAGGCCTGCGAAGCTGTTGAAGATGATGCCTGAGAGCTTGGTGAAGTTAGTGATGATGAAGGCAAAGAAGCCGATGTAGAGGGTCTTCTTCACCAGTCGCTGGAGAATGTCTTCGTCTGCGCCCCAAGCCCAGAACAGGCCCGCGAGCGTGATGTCGATGACGATCAACGTCGACGACAAATACGTGACCTCGCCCTTGATCAGGCCGAAACCCGAATCAATGTAGGTCGTGAAAGTATTGAGAAAGGTGTCGATGACGCCGACGTTGTTCACGGCTTCTCTCCCTTTGGAACAGCCGTCATCGGCTGAGTGGCCGGCGCGGCTTGCGGCAGACGTGGCCGCGCCGGCCTGCCGAAGAAGCGCGCGCGGTTCTCCTTCCAAACCGCCTGGCAGTGCGGATCTTCGGCATCCTGGGGTCCAAGCTCGGCGCAGCGGAGCAGCTCGGCCGAGAGGTCATCGGGAGCGGAGACAGAGGGGGCGTCGGATACCGGCCGCTCGGCTGGACGCCGATGGATGACGTGCAGCGCGGCGAGGAAAATCACGAACACGACGATCATCGCGCCTGCGCGAAAGATATCCGAGCGCTCCATGATCGGTGCCTCAGTTGCCGCTGAACATGGTGACGTTGCCCGGCTGATAGCCGCTGCGTGTCGAGAAGATTTTGTATTGCTGCTGGCCCTGCGACTCGGTCGCCGTTACGCGCGCCTGCTCCAGCGCATCCGCCCGTCCCTTCGCGGCGAGCACCGCGACGAGATCGGATAGCTGCTGGGATTGCAGCGCGAGGAGTTGGTTGCCGGCTTGAGCGGCTTGCAAAGCGCCACTTGCCGACTGACTGGCGGTAACCAGCGTACTCATTGCGCTGGAGTTGGTCGAGATATTGCCGACGACGCCGGCCTGCACCTTCAGCGAGTCTTCGAAAGCGCCCACCGAGTTCTGCCAACGACTTTGAGCCGCGGCAAACATTGTTGCATTGGAGCCCGTCGCCGCCGCCGTGCCGTAGGTGCTGGAATACATCGTCTGGACGCGCTCGACGTTGAAGGCGATGTTCTGGGCCTGGCTCAGCAGTGACTGGGTCTTGGCAATCGATGACTGAAGCTGGGTCAGCGTCGACAACGGCAGGTTGGCGAGGTTCTTTCCCTGATTCACCAGGCTTTGGGCCTGATTGGTCAGCATCTGGATCTGATTGTTGATCTGCTGCAGCTCGCGCGCCGCGGTCAGCACGTTCTGGCTGAAGTTGGTGGGGTCGTAGACGATCCACTGCGCAAGGACCGAGGTCGTCGAAAGCGGCGAGATCGAAAAGGCGAGCGAGAGAGCCGTCGCAGCGGCCAAGCCAGCGCGCCGCACTTCGAGAGCGGTCATGATTGCACCTCCAGGTTTGTCAGGTCAGGGATGAGATCGGCGGCCCACAGCAGTTCGTGATCGGCGAGCCAGGCGGCCGTGAAGTCGTCACGGCCGTGCTCGGCAAGCAGCCGTTCGATTGCGGCATGGTCGGTCTTGGAGGAGGCGGCGCAGAAGGCGAGCGCAACTGGCCCAAGGCCGAGCTCGAACAGCCGATTGCCGCGACGAGACTGGCAATAGTAGTCGCGCTTCGGCGTCGCCCGCGCGATGATCTCGATCTGGCGGTCGTTCAAGCCGAACCGCTGGTAGATGGCGGTGATCTGCGGTTCGATCGCGCGCTCGTTCGGCAGGAATATCCGCGTCGGGCAGCTCTCGACGATCGCTGGCGCGATGTTGCTGCCATCGATGTCGGAAAGCGATTGAGTGGCGAAGACGACGGAAGCGTTCTTCTTCCGCAGGGTCTTCAACCATTCCCTGAGCTGTTGCGCGAAGGCTGGATCGTCGAGGACGAGCCACCCCTCGTCGATGATGAGGAGGGTCGGCCGGCCGTCGAGCCGGCCCTCGATGCGATGGAAGAGGTAGGTGAGGACGGCAGGCGCCGCGCCTGCGCCGATCAAGCCCTCGGTCTCGAACGCCTGCACCGACGCAAAGCCGAGCTGCTCGGCCTCCGCGTCGAGCAAACGGCCGGAGGAGCCGCCGACGCAATAAGGTTGCAGCGCCTGCTTGAGTGCGGTCGATTGCAACAGAACCGTCAAACCGGTGATCGTGCGTTCCTCGGCCGGTGAGGACGCCAGTGACGTCAATGCCGACCAGACGTGCTCCTTCACGGTCGGATCGATGGTGACGCCCTCCTTGGCGAGGATTGCCGTCACCCATTCGGCCGCCCAGGCGCGCTCGGCCGCATCGCCGATACGTGCGAGGGGTTGAAGGGAGACTGAATCTTCGGCGCTGTTGGACAGACTTCCGCCGAGGTCGTGCCAGTCGCCGCCCATGGCAAGGGCCGCCGTGCGGATCGAGCCACCAAAATCGAAGGCGAAGATCTGGCTTTTCCGGTAGCGCCGGAACTGGATCGCCATCAGCGCCAGCAGCACGGATTTGCCGGCGCCGGTCGGGCCGACGATCAGGGTGTGGCCGACGTCGCCGACATGCAGCGAAAACCGGAACGGCGTCGAGCCTTCGGTCTTACCGAAGAAGAGCGGGGAGCTGCGGAAATGCTCATCCCGATCTGACCCGGCCCAGACCGCTGAAAGCGGAATCAGGTGAGCGAGGTTCAGTGTCGAGAGCGGCGGTTGGCGAACGTTGGCGTAGGCGTGACCCGGCAGAGAGCCGAGCCAGGCTTCGAGCGCGTTCACCCCTTCCGGCATGCAGGTGAAGTCGCGCCCCTGGATCACCTTCTCGACGAGGCGAAGCTTCTCAGTGGCGAGACCGGGGTCCTCGTCCCAGACGGTGACGGTCGCGGTGATGTAGGCTTGACCGACGTCGTCGGTGCCCAGTTCCTGCAAGGCGAGATCGGCGTCAGTGGCCTTATTCGCCGCATCGCTATCGACCAGTGTCGAGGCCTCGTTGGTCATCACCTCCTTGACGATGGCTGCAATCGACTTGCGCTTGGCGAACCACTGCCGGCGGATCTTGGTCAAGAGTTTCACCGCCTCGGTCTTGTCGAGGAGGATCGCGCGGGTCGACCAGCGGTAAGGAAAGGCAAGCCGGTTCAGCTCGTCGAGGATTCCGGGATAGGTCGCGGTCGGAAAGCCGACCACCGTGAGTGTACGAAGATGATGGTTGCCGAGCCGCGGCTCGAGGCCACCGGCAAGCGGTTCGTCCGCGAGCAGCGCGTCGAGATGCATCGGCGTCTCGGGGACGCGCACGCGCTGTTGCCGGGTCGAGATCGTCGAATGCAGGTAGGTCAGCGTCTCGCCATCATCGAGCCACGCCACCTCAGGCATGAACCCTTCGACAAGTTGCAGGACGCGGTTGGTCCGATCAACAAAACCACGCAGCAGCTCGTGGGGATCGACGCCGCTCTGCGCGCGGCCCTCATAGAGCCAGCCTTCGATCCGCGAGGCGTCCTCAGCCGGCGGGAGCCAGACGAAGGTCAGGAAATAGCGGCTCTCGAAATGCGCGCCCGCCTCCTCGAAAGCGTCCCGCCGCTCCAAATCGACCAGCGCTGATGCGGCGTCAGGAAAAGTATTGTGCGGATAAGTCTGGGCGGCGATGCGCTGGGCCTCGACGAAGATCGCCCAACCTGAGCCGAGACGGCGGAGCGCGTTGTTGAGTCGGGCCGTTACGCCGACCAGTTCGGCAGGCGTCGCGCTGTCGAGATCCGGCCCGCGGAAGCGCGCCGTGCGCTGGAACGCGCCGTCCTTGTTGAGGACGACGCCCTTCTCGACCAAAGCGGCCCAGGGCAGGAAGTCGGCAAGACTGTGGGGCCGGTTGCGGTATTCGGCGAGGTTCAGCATGGAAGTCTCACACGCCGAGGTAAGAAGGATAGCGGAGGTGGCGTCGAACGACGTCCACGAACTGCGGGTCGCGCTTGGCCGCCCAGACCGCCGCGGCATGGCCCACGGCCCAAATCAGCGCGCCGGGGATCCAGAGGTGGAGGCCGAGCGCTATTGCCGCGGCCAACGTGCCGTTGGCGATCGCAACCGTGCGGGGCGCGCCGCCCATCAGGATTGCCTCGGTGAGCGCGCGATGAACCGGCGCGAAGAAGCCCGGCACGTCTAGATCGATGATGCCGGCCATCACACCAGCGCTCCGCCGGAGAAGCTGAAGAAGGTCAGGAAGAAGCTCGACGCGGCGAAGGCGATCGACAGACCGAAGACAATCTGGATCAGCCGGCGGAAGCCACCGGAACTATCGCCGAACGCAAGCGTCAGGCCGGTCACGGTGATGATGATGACCGACATGATCTTCGCGACCGGCCCTTGCACCGACTCCAGGATCTGATTGAGCGGCGTCTCCCACGGCATCGACGAGCCGGAGGCGTAGGCCGCGGGCGCGATTGCAATGGAGATGACGGCAATTGCGGCGAGGCCCGTGAAGCGGAGTCGCACGCGACGGATCGCGGGAGGAAACTGGATCATGAGGGGTCTCCGGGAAGTGAGGATGGGCCGCCCGCCGCGGCAGAGTTGACGCGGTAGTCGCCGGTGGCGGGATCGAGGCCGGCGACGAGAGCAAGTTCAGCGAGGCGGCGTTCGCTGCCGCGGCCGCGCAGAACCGCGACGAGATCGATGGTCTCGGCGATCAGCGCCTTGGGAACAGTGAGGACGGCTTCCTGGATGAGCTGCTCGAGGCGGCGAAGCGCGCCCAGAGCCGTGCCGGCGTGAATCGTTCCGATCCCACCGGGGTGGCCCGTGCCCCAGGCTTTGAGGAGCTCCAGGGCTTCGCTGCCCCGTACCTCGCCGATCGGAATCCGGTCGGGGCGTAGGCGGAGGGAAGACCGAACCAGATCCGACAGGGACGCCACGCCGTCCTTGGTGCGCAGCGCGACCAGATTCGGCGCGCGGCACTGCAGTTCACGCGTGTCCTCGATCAGGACCACGCGATCGGTGGTGCCGGCGATCTCCGCCAGCAGCGCGTTTGTCAGGGTGGTCTTGCCGGTCGACGTGCCGCCGGCGACCAGGATGTTCTTGCGGGCCGCGACGGCTTCGCGGAGCATGCCCGCCTGCCCGGCCGTCATGATGCCGGCCGCCGCGTAGTCATCCAGGGTGAAAACAGCCACCGCAGGCTTGCGGATCGCAAAGGCCGGCGCCGCAACGACAGGCGGGAGAAGCCCCTCGAACCTCTCCCCCGTCTCGGGAAGCTCGGCCGAGACGCGGGGCTTTTCGGCATGCACCTCAGCGCCGACATGGTGCGCGACCAGGCGCACGATCCGCTCGCCGTCGGCGGCGGACATCGTTCGTCCGCTATCCTCCAGCCCGCCGGACAGCCGGTCGACCCAGAGCCGACCATCGGGGTTGAGCATCACCTCGACGATCGAGGGGTCTTCCAGGAAGGTGGCGATCGCGGGACCAAGCGCGGTGCGCAGCATGCGCGCGCCACGCGAGAAGGCTTCCGAATGGAGTGAAGTGCCCGCCACGATCGTCCCCCGTCGAGTACCAATCGCGGCAAGCGATCAGCAACGGGGATGGATAGAAAAGGCAGGAAACGGGTTAGTTCAACAAGTATTCAGGCGTCGTAGGAAGCGGGCGTAGAGCGGCGAAAAAATACTTGCTGCGTCGAAGCATGCTGATCGACAGTAAGCGCGAATTTCCCTCCACCTTTTGCTTTTGAGTACTCTGATGCATGAGGTGTCCACCAAAATAGGTGGGCACCTTGTGATGGCAGACGATGATCAGAAATTGCGAGTGAGGCTTGTTGGCCGGAACGGTCGCCGGCGCTACGAGGCGGCATCGAAGGAGCGTCTTGTCGCGACCTGTCTTGAGCCTGGGGTTTCGGTATCGAGACTTGCGCTCGAACACGGGGTCAACGCGAACCTGCTTCGGAAGTGGATCAAGAAGCACACCGCGACCAGGTCTCTGCCGCCATCTTCACCATCGGCGTTCATCCGGGTTCAGCTTGAGGAGACCGCCGATCGAGCCCTGTCGCGACAAGACAGCGTGGCGACGGTTGATTTGCCGGCGACTTGCGATGAAGTGCGCGGGTCGGAACCCAAGGGGACTACAGCTTTTTGTTCTCTAGCTGTGGAATCTCAACAGGTCGTCCTTCGGGAGGCCGAGGCGGCTGATGGGTGGTTTGGCCTGCAGGCTGCCGTGCGGGCGATGCCAGTTGTAGTGATGAAGCCAGATTGGCAGGTTTTTGGCGCGCTGGTCTGAGGTGTCATAGGCGCGAGCGTAGGCCCATTCGCGCAGCACTGTCTGGATGAAGCGTTCGGCCTTGCCGTTTGTTTGCGGTCTGTAGGGTCTGGTGAAGATGTGCTTGAGGCCGAGCTTCCTGCACGCTCTGGCGAAGGCCTTGGCGCGGTAGCAGGAGCCGTTGTCGGTCATGATGCCGGTGACCTTCATGCCGAGGCTGCGGTAGTAAGTGACGGCCTCCTTGAGGAAGGCGATGGCGCTCTCCTTTTTCTGATCCCGCCGGATCTGGGAGAAGGCCAAGCGCGATGCATCGTCGATGGCCACGTGGACGAACTCGTGGCCGGCGCCGCGGCTTCGCCTTTCTGGCGATCGTGTGTGATGCGGTGGCCTGGTCTTACGAACCTGCCGAGCTTCTTGATGTCGATATGGATGAGCTCGCCGGGGTGCTCGCGCTCGTACCGGCGCACCGGCTCGGCGGGCTCCAGATCGCGTATCCGGCTTAATCCCAAGCGGCGAAGGATACGGCTGACGGTGGCCGGTGACACCTCGACCTCGGCAGCAATCTGCTTGCCGGTGTGGCGCTGCCGGCGCAACGTCTCGACGGCGGCGCACGTGGCCGGCGGGGTTTGGCTCGGCGATGAACGAGGTCGCGACGAGCGGTCGCGCAAACCATCCACGCCTTCTGCGCGGAACCGCTTGACCCATTTGGCCACGGTTTTCGGTGTCGTGTTGAACTGATTTGCCGCATCAGCCTGGCTCAGCCCGCCCTCGACCACGCCTCGCACCATCGCCTCTCGACCTTTGAGCGTCAAAGGCGCATTCTTGTGGACGTTCATCTGCCTTGGAACACTGAAGCTTCGCAACCTCAGCTTCCTCGGTTCAGACCAGATGGACAACCTCCTGAGAGACCAAATCTAGCCCAAGTGAGCGCGTCCCTGCCGAACGGCGTGAAGCTTGCGCTGGAATGCGGCGATGTGGATGCATGACGGCGATCATCGGAGCACTGGGCCATGTTCAGACTGGGCGGTGAGCTTCAGGTCTATCTGCACCGTGAGCCGATCGACTTCCGGGCTGGCATCAACAGCCTTGCGGTTCTGGTCCAGGAGACGATGGCGCTCGATCCGTTCGCTCTTGCGGTTTTTGCGTTCTGCAATCGCCGTTGCGACCGGATGAAGCTGCTGTTCTTCGATCGGTCCGGCTTTGTGCTGGTCCTGAAGCGGCTAACCGAGGACAAGTTCCGATGGCCGCGCCGCCAAGAGGCGGTCGTCACGCTGACGACCGAGCAATTGCACTCGATCCTTGACGGCATCGATATCGATGCGATGGTCCGCCATCCGGTGCGGCAATATCAGGTTGCCGGCTGAGCCCCAAAGCCGCCACGGCCTGAACAGCCCAGTATCGCCAGATACGAACGCCATCCGTCAAAAGCCCGCGCGTCAACGTGCGAGGAAAATCGTGCTTACGCTCAATCAACGCCCTTTGCGCGTTCTTTACTGCTTCACCTTTCGAGCCTAGTACCCGGAATCAGAGCTGAGTGATACGGCGGCCTTTGAAACGGCGTTGCCGGACCTTTTTCTTGGTCCAGACGAAGGGCTCGGCTCTGTCGTTGTATGCGTTGACGTAGGCATCGATGTGTTCCTGAAGCTGCTTGAGGCTCGTGAAGGAGGTGCCGCTGAGCGACTGCCCCTGCAAGATGGAAAACCATACTTCGACCTGATTGAGCCATGACGCACTTGTCGGCGTGAAATGAAATTGCACGTTGGGGTGGGCCTTGAGCCAGTCCTCGTTCTTTTTATGGGTGTTGAGGTTGTCGAGGATGACGTGAAGCTTGCGGTTCGGAAAAGTCGCGGTGACGCTGTTCATGAAATCGAGAAACTCGACGCGGCGCCGGCGTTTTGAATGGGTCGCGATGATCTTTCCGGTGGCGACTTCGAGCGCCGCAAACAATGTTGTGGTGCCATGCCGCTTGTAATCGTGGCTTTGGCCGGTTAAGGCGCGGCCATTGGGCAACTTCAGATAACCCTGCGCTCGCTCCAAAGCCTGGATCGAGGGCTTCTCGTCCACGCACAGCACAATGGCCTTCGCCGGCGGCGCGACATAGAGGCCGACAACATCGGCGGCTTTGGCCGTAAAGTTCGGGTCGTTGCTCTCGCACCAGGACTTGCGAGCCACCAGGTCAATCTTGTGGCTGCGCAGGAACCGCCAGACATATTGGACATCGACATCGCCCAGCGCCTCGGCCAGCAGGGGGCCGGTCCAGCGCGCAAACCCTTGCGGTGGCGGCTTATCCAGCAGCTTCAGAATCCGCTTGTCGGTCGTCTTCGTATAAATCGGCTGCTTGCCAGGCCGCGGCTTGTCTTGCAGCCCTTCAAGGCCATGGTCGGCATAGCGATGCCGCCAAAGGCTGACAATCCGCGGCTGGACCCCAACTTCCTTGGCGATCGACCGGGTGCTGCGCCCATCCGCCGCCAACAGAACTATCCGCGCCCGCTTCAAATCGCGCTGCAACGTCACCGGTGAGCGACAGCACGCCTCAAGCACCTTGCGATCTTTCCTCGAAAGGTGGACTTCTCTTGCTTCGGGTATCATCCCGACCTTGAATCACGACTCACGTTCCAAGAAAAGTGGGTACTAGCTCGATGAGTGGCCCGTTCTTTAATCGCGGGCACGGTATCAAGTGGCCGTTCCGTCATGGAGATTGCCAAGCTCCGAGGGGAGAACGACGAGCTCCTGAGGATGGTCCGCCTCGTCACCCTGAAGCTTAACGAGGCCCAAAAAGAGATGAGAGACGCCGGCGTGGCCGCACGCGAGGCGCGCGCAATCGCTCGCCGTTTCAGCCCCTGCGCTGTACTACAAACGCAAGATGCCGGAGCGCGACCATGCGCTCATGCGCTCCGGCGGCAGATCGAGGAATTCTTGCGCGACCCGCTCTCGGCAATGCGCTCCTTGCGCACGGCCGTCCCGCGATCTTCCGCCCCGACAACGGTGCCGAGTACAACGCGAAAGCCGCCCGCGCCTTCCTTGTGTCGCTCAATATCGCCATCTCCCGCTCGAAGAAAGACCGTCACTGGGAGAATGGGTACCGGGAGAGTTTCTACGACAAATTCAAGATCGACCTCGCGATTCCGGTCCGCTTCTCTTCCCTCGGCGAGTTTGTCGCTGAAATCTACAGACAGATTCACTACGACAACAATGATCGCATCCGACAGCGCACGGCGAGCGGCCGGTCGTGCTCGTGGGCATGCCGGGTGCCTGAAACTGGGCGTCTTACGAAACGGCTGCGGCACTCTTCGTCTAAGTCACTGACAAGGCGCAGTCGGTCAGATCGACCACGACGTCGCTCGTGGAGATGACACCTCTCCGATGAGTGATCGCTAGCACAGTCACATCCTCAGCTAGCGTGCGTATATGGTCCATAACGTCCCGTTCGGTTCGTTCGTCGAGCGCGGAGCTAGCCTCGTCGAGAAGAAGGATCGCCGGCTGTCCATAGAGCGCGCGGGCAATAGCAACGCGCTGTCGCTCCCCGCCGGAAAGCTTCAAGCCGCGTTCTCCAACGGTTGTTTCAAATCCTTCCGGTAGCGCCTCAATCAACGGGAGAATAGCGGCTTCTTTCGACGCATCGCGAAGGCGTACCTCGTCGCGGGGCCGTCCTAACAAAATGTTGTCAGCTAGCGGCTCATTGAGCAACATCACCTCCTGCGGCACGAGAGCAACTGCGGCATACCAATCCGCGCGATCGACGCTCGCTATATCCGTTCCATCGACGAGAATTCGGCCGTAGTCGGGCTCAATCGATTTCAGGGCGAGCTTAAAGATCGTGGACTTCCCCGATCCGGTTTCACCGACAAGAAAAGTAATCCCGCCGCGCCCGGCCTTAAACGAGACGTCGGTAACGCCGCGACCGTTGTCGTAGGCATAACCAATGCTCTCGAAAGAGAGCTGGTCAGCGGAGGGCTTGAAATCGTGAGCATGAGATGCTTGCCGCTCTTCTGGTGCGGCCCACAGTCTACCTAGAGGGATGAGGTCGGCTCGCGACCGCGCCACGTCAGAGATCGCCCTCGCGACCGTCTCAAAGGGCATATTGAGCTGAAGCAGAAGCGTATTGAATAGCACCATATCGCCAATGGTGATCGCGCCGGCGTGATATTCAGGTATAAGAAGGAGAAGCGTGACCGCAAATTGCAGCGCGACGGCAAGGCCGAGCACGGCGATGTAGGCCAGTCGTTGCAACACGTAGGCTCGCCAGTTATCACGCACCTCCCGCGCCCTTATCATAAAGCACTCGTTGATCCAGGAGTGACTGCCGAAATGGCGCAACGTGTCCATCGCGTTCATGACGTTGCCGACGAACCGAGCATTCTCCTGTCCGGCTTCGATCGCCGCATCCAGGAGCGCGCGTGCCTGACGCGTGGAACTCCAGGTCAATGCAATCGCGATTGCGGTCTTCTTCACCTCGGTCAATGTGGTGAAGCAGCGCTTGCGCCTGGCCTCGGTCTCGCCCGCGTTGCTCGACATCTATGCCGAGGACGGCATGTCGCTTGAGCAGTTGATGGCCTTCACCGTCACCGCGGATCATGGACGCCAGGAACAGGTCTGGCAGGCCATCTCCGGCTCCTGGCAGAAGGAGCCCTATCAGATCCGCCGCATGCTGACGGAGAAGACGGCGCGCGCCTCCGACCGGAGGGCCGTGTTTGTCGGCCTCGACGCCTACGAGGCGGCTGGCGGTGTGGTGCTGCGCGACCTGTTCCAGTCCGACGACGGCGGTTGGCTCGAGGACGTCGCTCTGCTCGACCGCCTGGTCGCCGAGAAGTTGAAGGCGGAGGCAGAAACGATCGCTGCCGAAGGTTGGAAGTGGATCGAGGTCGCGATCGACTTCCCCTACGGCCACACGCGTGGCTTGCGCGAGCTGGACAGCGTATCCGCCGGTCTCACCGCCGAAGAGCAGGCGACCATCGAGGCGCTCAAGGCCGAATTTGCCAGGCTGGAAGCCGAGCATGACGGCGCGGATGAGCTGCCCGACGAGGTTGACCAGCGACTTGGCGAAATCGAGACGGCTCTCGCCGTCTTTGACGATCGACCCATCAACTATCAGCTTGCCGACATCGCCCGCGCGGGTGTGTTCGTCGGCATCGACGCCGAAGGCACGCTCTTGGTTGATCGCGGTTACGTCCGCCCTGAGGACGAGCTACCCGTGGCCGAGCCAGAGCAGGGCAGCGATGGCGAACCCGCTGCCGCGACCTTCGACGGCGCCGAACCATCAGCGCCGGGAATCCAGCGCGCCGTCATCACCATCGGCGGGCAGCTCGCGGAGGCAGAGGATGAGGATGATGATGCGGTGAAGCCGCTCCCCGATCGCCTGCTGACCGAGCTCACGGCGGAGCGGACTTTGGCGCTGCGCGACAGGCTGGCGATCACGCCTTCGGTCGCCTTCCAGGCGGTGCTGCACAAATTCTGCCTCGACGTCTTCTCCCGCTATTCCTCCTACGGGACGGCGATGGAGGTCTCGGTGCGCAGCGTCAGCTTCCCGGTGCAAGCGCAAGGGCTGAAGGACACGCCAGCGGCCAAGGCGATCGACGCGCGCCACAAGACGTGGGAGGAGCGCCTGCCCAAGGAGAAGACCGAACTCTGGGATTGGCTGACCGGCCTCACCGGCGACGAGCAGGCGGCGCTCTTCGCGCACTGCGCCTCATTCGGCATCAACGCGCTCTACGAGAAGGGCGACCGCTACGGCGGCGGCATCACGCCGCACACCGTCGAGCACCGGATCACTGAGGCCGATCGCATCGCCCGGGCCGTCGACCTCGACATGGTGGAGTCCGGTTGGCGCCCGACCGTCGAGAACTATCTCGGCCGCGTCCCGAAGCTCCGCATCCTGGAAGCGGTGCGGGAGGGGGCCGGCGAGCGGGCCGCGCAGCTCATCGATCATCTGAAGAAGGGCGACATGGCCAAGGAGGCCGAGCGCCTCCTCGCCGAGGCCGGCTGGCTGCCCGAGCCCCTGCGGATGCCCGACGCCCAATTGGCGGCGGCTGTCGATGCTGCGGAGCCCGAGGGCGATGGCGAGGCGCTGCCGGAATTCCTCGCCGGCGACGACGAGGAAACTCCGGCCGATGAAGCAGACGAGTCGCGCATGATCGCGGCCGAATAGCTCGAGCACGCGGGGCGGCTTCGGCCGTCCCGCGTCTTTTCACTGCCATTCACACCAAAGCCTGGCGCGAGCCGGGCTTTTGCATTCTGGAGGCTATCGTGCCCTTCTTCACCATCGAGACGACCTATCATTTGCCGATCTATCGGCAGCGAACCTACGAAGCCGAAACGCTCGACCAAGCCTGCGATCTTGCGATCGCCGACGAGGGCTGGGACGACAACAGGTCGGACGTTGAAACGTCTGGCGATACCTATGTTACCGGTGCCTGGGAAGGCCGCGACGCTGCCTATAGCGGCCCACGCCTGGCGTTTCCCTCACGTTTCGGCGAGCAGGTCCAGCGCAAGGCCGGCCATTTCGAGTTGCTGCTCGGTCTGCTCAAAATACTCATCCACGTTCCGGAGGAAGGCTCAATGGATGTCGAGCTTTGGCGCCGGCGGGCAGACGCCGCCATCGCGAAGGCCGAGGCCATTCTCGCGGGCGAAAATGATCCGATCGAAGGAGCTGCGTCGTGACGAAATACGCCGTCACCGTCGTCGAAGGCGATGCGAGCTACCTCGCGGAAGCGGGCGCCGCTGACGAAGGCCAGGCGTAGCCGTCCTGGCAGTTCGGATACTGACGAACGCTTTGTACACGGCGCGCCGCCAACCCGGTGGGGCGCCGTTTCTCATGTCGGGCACCGCCTTGATGCTGAGAGGGAGAGGACGGCCGGGACGGGTTTGAGCCGGCGCGGTCAGAGAGAGCGCCGATCGGCTCGCCCATTCCCGCTCTCCTGAAGGCTTCCTCCATGAATGACCATTCCCCGATCGCGGCCGACCCGGCCGCTCCGATCTCGCCTGTTCGCGCTCCCGAGGGCGCCAGTATCATCATCGCTGCCGCGAGTCATCTCCTTCCGCATCTCGAGCGTGGCCGACGCATCGACGCCGCGCTTCTCCGCGCCGCAATGGAAGTGGCCTCCGGCGCATCCGATGCGACGGGCGCCTGGGACTGGAAGATGGCCTATGACACTTGTGAGGTCGCCACCGTCCTGTTCTTACGCAAATACGGAAAGGCGCTCTTCCGCAAAGCTGATTCTGCGGCTTCACGACTTTCCGCTTTGGAAAAGATCGCAAGGCTTCTGCCGACCCACACGCGCCGCTCTGCCGAGAGCGAAATCTTCCAGCAATTCTCGACCCCGATTCCGCTCGGCCTGGCTGCGCTGACTGCGGCCGCCATTACTGCGGCGGATCGCGTGCTGGAGCCGTCCGCCGGCACCGGGCTGCTCGCCATCCTCGCCGAGATTGCCGGCAGCGGGCTTGTGCTGAACGAACTGGCCAAGACCCGGGCCGTGTTACTTTCTTCTCTCTTTCCGGCCGTTTCCGTCACGCGCTTCGACGCGGCCCAAATCGACGACCACCTCGATCCCACGGTGGTCCCGAGTTTCGTGCTGATGAACCCGCCGTTCTCGGCGATGGCAAACGTTTCGGGCCGGATGGCCGACACCGCGTACCGTCACATCGCCTCGGCCCTGGCGCGTCTCGCCGATGGCGGCCGGCTGGTCACGATATCAGGCGCAAACGTCTCACCCGAAGCCTCAGCCTGGCATGACGCCTTCGCCCGACTGCAGGAACGCGGCCGCGTGGTGTTCACTGCGGCGATCGCCGGCGCGGTCTATGCCAAGCACGGCACCACGATCGAGACGCGTCTCACCGTCATCGACAAAGTGCCTGCCGCGGATCCGAGCGCGTTCCCGGCGTCGCCGGGAATGGCGCCCGACGTTGCGACACTGCTCCGCTGGATCGGCGAACACGTTCCACCTCGTCTGAGCGTCGCATCGACCGGTGTGCTTCCCGTGTCAGCCTCGCCGGCGCGTCGCACCGTGCGCGGCTATCTCGCGAGCGCCGCTGCACAGCCGGTTAAGGCGTCGGTCGCCGATCCCGAAGCCGTCGACCTCGCTTATGAGGCGACAGATTGGGCGCCGCCCGAGGGCGCGCGCCTCAGCGACGCCATCTACGAAGAATACCGGCTCCAATCGATCCGGATCCACGGTGCGCAGGCGCATCCGACCAAGCTGGTGCAGTCGGCCGCGATGGCCTCGGTCGCGCCGCCGAAGCCGAGCTATCGGCCACGGCTGCCGGCAAACCTCGTCAGCGATGGCATTCTGTCCGACGCCCAGCTTGAGACGGTCATCTATGCTGGCGAGGCGCATGGTAACTATCTCGCTGGCGCCTGGACGGTAGACGAGACCTTCGACCTCGTCGCGGCCGCCCGCGACGACGCACCGAACGCCGTCCGCTTCCGTCGCGGCTTCATGCTCGGTGACGGGACCGGCGCCGGCAAGGGTCGCCAGTCCGCCGGCATCATTCTCGACAACTGGCTCCAGGGCCGGTGCAAGGCGGTCTGGATCTCTAAGTCCGACAAGCTGCTCGAGGACGCGCAGCGCGACTGGTCGGCGCTCGGCATGGAGCGTCTGTTGGTCACGCCGCTCTCGCGCTTCCCTCAAGGGTACGACATCCGGTTGGCCGAGGGCGTCCTATTTTTAACCTACGCTGCGGTCCGACGACCGCGGCGAGAAGCTTTCGCGCGTCCGGCAGATTGTTCAATGGTTGGGCTCCGACTTCGACGGCGTCATCATTTTCGACGAGAGCCATGCCATGCAGAATGCCGGTGGCGGCAAGGGCGAGCGGGGCGATGTCGCGCCCTCGCAGCAGGGGCGTGCAGGCTTGCGTCTTCAGCATGCGCTGCCCAATGCCCGCGTCGTCTATGTCTCGGCGACCGGCGCCACCACCGTCCACAATCTCGCCTACGCCCAGCGCCTCGGGCTGTGGGGCGGCGAGGATTTTCCGTTCGCCACCCGCGCCGAGTTCGTCGAGGCGATCGAGGAGGGCGGGGTCGCTGCGATGGAGGTGCTCTCTCGCGATCTTCGTTCGCTCGGTCTCTACACCGCCCGCTCGCTTTCCTACGACGGCGTCGAGTATGAACTGGTCGAGCACCAGCTCTCCGACGAGCAGCGCCGGATCTATGATGCCTACGCCGCTGCCTTCAGCGTCATCCACAATCACCTCGACGCGGCAATGGAGGCCGCCAACATTACCGGTGAGAACGGCACGCTCAACCGCCAGGCGAAGTCGGCCGCGCGCTCGGCCTTCGAATCGGCCAAGCAGCGATTCTTCGGTCATCTGCTCACCAGCATGAAGACGCCGACCCTGGTCCGCTCCATCGAGCGGGACTTGGCCGAGGGCCATGCCGCGGTGATCCAGATCGTATCGACCGGCGAGGCGCTGATGGAGCGTCGGCTCGCCGAGATTCCACCTGAGGAATGGAACGACGTGCGCGTGGACATCACGCCCCGCGAATACGTGCTGGATTACCTCGCCCATTCCTTCCCGGTGCAGGCCTATGAGCCCTTCACCGACACCGAGGGCAATCTCTCGTCGCGGCCCGTCTTCCGCGACGGCCAGCCGGTCGAGAGCCGCGAGGCCGTCGCCCGCCGCAATGAGCTGATCGAGCGGCTCGCGTCGCTTCCGCCTGTTCCCGGCGCGCTCGACCAGATCGTGCAGCGCTTCGGCACGGACCTCGTGGCGGAAGTGACCGGCCGTTCGCGGCGCGTGGTGCGCAGATGTGACCGCCTTACCGTCGAGCCGTGCAGCTTCCGCCAATCTCGCAGAGACCGCCGCCTTCATGGATGACCTGAAGCGCGTGCGTGTCTTCTCGGAGGCTGGCGGCACAGGCCGCAGCTACCATGCCGAACTCTCGGCGCGGAATCGCCGGCTTCGGGTCCATTATTTGCTCGAGCCGGGCTGGAAGGCCGATGCCGCGATCCAGGGTCTCGGCCGAACGAACCGCACCAACCAGGCGCAGCCGCCTCTATTCCGCCCCATTGCGACCGACGTGAAGGCGGAAAAGCGCTTCCTCTCGACCATCGCGCGCCGGCTCGACACGCTGGGTGCCATCACGCGCGGCCAGCGCCAGACCGGCGGCCAAGGCCTGTTTCGGCCTGAGGACAATCTCGAGAGCCACTACGCCCGCGATGCGCTGCGCCAGCTCTACCTGCTGCTCGTGCGCGGCAAGGTCGAAGGCTGCTCGCTCGAGATGTTCGAGGACGCCACGGGCCTGAAGCTCGTCGACGAAAACGGCATCAAGGACGAGCTACCGCCGATCACGACGTTCCTGAACCGGCTGCTCGCGCTCACGATAGGCCTGCAAGCTTTGCTGTTCACGGCCTTCGAGCAATTGCTGAACGCCAAGGTCGAAGGCGCCATTGCTAGCGGCGTCTACGACATTGGCCTGGAGACGCTACAGGCCGACAGCTTCGTCGTCACCGGTCGGCATCCGATCTACACGCACCCTGCGACCGGCGCGGAAACCCGGCTGCTCACGATCACCGAACGCCGGCGCAACCGTCCCATGACGCTGGATCAAGCGCTCGATTATCTCGCCGATGCTCGGGCGGTGCTGCTGGTCAACGAGCGCTCGGGTCGCGCCGCGGTGCAGATTCCGGCGCCGAGCTTCATGCTCGATGACGGCGAGATCGAAAGTCGGGTGCGGCTGATTCGTCCGATGGAGCACCATCATGCTTCGATGAAGATGATGGACGAGAGCCACTGGCAGCCTACGGATCGCGAGACATTCGCCGCGGCATGGAACGGCGAAGTCGTCGACGTTCCCGAGTTCGCTGAGAGCACGCTCCACATCGTCGCAGGTCTGCTGCTGCCGATCTGGAAGCGGTTGCCGAACGAGTCGACGCGCGTCTATCGGCTCCAGACCGATGCTGGCGAGCGCATCATCGGTCGCAGGGTCTCGCCAGCTTGGGCCGCGAGCGCTTGCATGACCGCGACCTGCAGCTTGACCCCGAACGAAGCCTTCTCGGCGCTGATGGAGGGGCGCACCGTCCTTGAGCTCGCCGAGGATCTGCAGCTCCGTCGTGTCCGCGTGATGGGCGCCCATCGCTTCGAACTGTCCGGCTTTACAGATGTGATGCGTGACCGGTTGCGCGCATACGGCCTCTTCAGCGAAATCATCTCGTGGAAGCTGCGCATGTTCGTGCCATCAGATGCGACCGGCGCCGCCGTGTTGGCAAAGGTGCTCGACCACTATCCGATCGTGCGCATCGGCGAGCGGGAGGCCGCCTGATGGCCCGCGACAACGCCTCCGAACTGGCCCGCCGTCTTGCGCGTGACGCCGAGGCCGTGTGCCGCCATTACCTGTCCAACGGGCGGCGCCAGGGCCGATATTGGACGGTGGGCGACGTCCGCAATACGCCCGGCCGGTCGATGTTCGTCCGGCTCAGCGGACCGGAATCCGGACCCGGCGCCGCTGGGCATTGGCGAGATGCTGCCTCGGCCGAGCATGGCGATCTCCTCGACGTGATCCGCGAGAGCTGCTGTTTCACGAACTTTCGCGACGTCGCCAATGAGGCACGACGCTTTCTGAGCCTGCCGCGTCCAGAACCGGAGCCTGCGCCAAATCGCCTCCGGTCGAGAACGTCGCCCGCGCCCCTCGGATCGCCAGAGGCGGCGCGGCGGCTCTTCGGCGTGTCTCAGTCGATCGCAGGCACACTCGTAGAAGCGTATCTCCGCAATCGCGGCATTACGGCTTTGCACGAAACCGGAAGTCTGCGCTTTCACCCACGTTGCTACTACAGGCCCGACGACCACAGCGCGACCGAGACCTGGCCGGCGATGATCGCCGCCGTCACCGATCTCCGCGGCCACCTGACCGGCGCGCATCGCACCTGGCTTGACCCCGGAGGCTTCAGCGAGACGACGCTCGGCAAGGCGCTGATCGACACGCCGAAACGGGCGATGGGCGACCTGCTTGGTCACGCCGTTCGATTTGGCCTAGCGGGTGAGGTCATGGCGGCCGGCGAGGGCATCGAGACGATGCTGTCGCTCCGCAGCGTGCTGCCGACCATGCCGATGGTCGCGGCCCTATCGGCGGCGCATCTCTCAGCCATCCTTCTCCCGGACACGCTCCGCCGGCTCTACATCGCCCGCGATGACGATCCTGCCGGTGACGGCGCCATGGCGACCTTGATCGATCGGGCGCAGGAGGCCGGGATCGAGGCGATCGTGATCTCGCCACGGCTTGGCGACTTCAACGAGGATCTTCGTCTGCTCGGATTTGACGCCCTTCGGGCCGCGAGCCGCGTGCAGATCGCGGCGCAGGACGTCGCGCGCTTTATCGAGCTGGCGGCATAGCCGGAACGGGGATGAGGTGCGACGCAGCCGCTTCGTTATCGCGAGGCCGGTGGTCCTGCTTCCCCTCGGCGCCGGAGAGGACCGCCCCACGGCCTTCCGAGAGGGCGATCGGGCGGCAAGCGGCCCGGACCGGCAACCTCGTGGACCGACTATTTTCCGTCGGCGGCAGAGCCGCCTTTACATCGCGAGGCAAAATAGTCGGCCCCCTTCGTTCCTCCGCTAACGCTCCGGCCCTCCGCTGCGCTGCGGGTGCAAGTCCGTTCCGCCCGCCGCTTTCGTCGCCATGAAGATCCTATGAGTGGCGACGGCGGTCCGTTTCGATACGATCGGCATTGCCAATCGTCGAAAAGGGAGCGATCAGATGAAATTAAATGGAGATGCTAACAAGACGACGAACAAAGTACTGAACGCAATCTTCGTCTCTGTCGAATTGAGCCGGAAGACTTGGCTCGTCACATCGCTGGTGCCGGGAACGGGGGAGAAGCTGTCACGTCACACAGTGATGGGTGGTGACATTGCGGGGCTTTTGGAACGTCTCGCCCGACTGAAGCAGAAGGCATTGGACAGAACCGACCAATCCTATCCCATCATCGTCATTCAAGAAGCTGGACTCGACGGCTTTTGGGTCCATCGGGTTCTGCAGGCCCAAGGGCACGAGAGCCATATTGTTGACGCCGCCTCGATCGCAGTTTCGCGGCGTCGTCGCCGGATCAAGACAGACCGGCTGGATGGAGAGACCCTCATCCGAGCCTTGCTGGCCTTTGAGCGAGGCGAGCCGCGTGTTTGCTCGATGCTGCGTGTGCCCTCGCCCGACGACGAGGACCGTCGCCGCATAACACGCGAACGCATGGTGCTGATGCAGGAGCGAATCCAGCATAGCAACCGAATCAAGGGCCTTCTCTTCTCGCAGGGCGTCACCGATTACGATCCACTCCGGCGTGGTCGGCGCGAGCGGTTCGAGGCTGTGCGAACCGGTGATGGACGAGATCTCCCGCAGCATATGAAGCGCCAGTTCGACCGGGATCAAGGAATCGGAAAGTCCGGAAACACGCGCCTGCGCTCCACACTGCTGGAGATGGCTTGGCTTTGGTTGCGTCATCAGCCCGGCTCGGCGCTCAGCCGATGGTTCAACGAGCGTGTCGCCCAGAATGGCGGCCGCTTCAAGAAAGTCATGATCACGGCATTGGCGCGCAAGCTCATCGTGGCTCTGTGGAAATACGTTAGCGCCGGAGTTGTGATCGAAGGCGCCATCGTTCGGCCATGACAACATCGCTTCCCAGTTCGGTCCGGGCCTAATCAGCTCGCCCGGAACCAGGGTGGACGACCGGATCGCGGCTTGGCTCGCACGCCGTCACGAAGAATGGTCTCGTCCTCTTGAGCCTTTGCCGCCGTAGGCGGGATTTTGGTGCGGCCGCATGCGCGGCGACCGGATGTGAGGTTGATACGTGCATTGGCGCGGATCAGCAGATCGGCTCAGACCTTGGGTTCGAGAGCGGGAAGCAGGCCGGTAAGGGGCAGCGCCGACGATATCGAGGTGCGCCCAATGCCAGCGTCGTTCTCGGCAGACTTGCCGACGAAGCCACCGTGCGGCCTCTCTCTTGGCTGGTCTGGCGCTGTCCGGCCTATGCCAGCAACGGCTTCGCCGACCTTCTTCCCCGGCGTGTGCCACGCCTTCCTCGCGAGACAAGAAGCTCGGCTATCGCCGTCCTCCGCTGTGCTGCGGCCCTCCGGGTGCAAGCCGGCCGTCCATCGCCTCTCGACCGCCATCGAGACCGCATCGGGTGGCTTCGAGGAACAGTCAGGAGAAACGAAAATGGCTCAGATCGGTACGTTCAATCACGGCGAAGATGGCTCCTACACCGGCACCAAGCGTCCGATTTGTACTCCACAATAATCTCGAGTTCACCACCGCTCATTCTTGCCTTGACCAAACAACTCTCATGTGAGGCCGCGATGGGCGCGGTCGATCCGACCAGGGAAAGCCGCAATGACCACCGACCACGACGACGATCTCGAGCCGCACCAAAGCTCATCCCCAACCGACCAAGTGCTCCAGGAACTCCAGCTCTTTGGCTACCGTCCCTTCCACGATGAGCCCGATCCCCGGCGGCTCCCTGAAGCGCGAGTCCTCGCCGGCAGCATCGTCGACATCTTCGATGCCCTCGTGGTGGAGCTGTCCGATACCCGTCTTGAGCCCGACCTCGAGGACCTGCTCTGGTCGACGGTGAACGTCTTCCACCGCGCCAGCGACAGGATCGAACGAGAGCTCGACGGCAATGAACTGGCCCAGCAGCGCTCCCAGCGCGAACAGGACGGCAGCGAGGTGAAATCCGTCGAATTGGAGCGCCTGACGGCGGAAGGTCAAACACTGATCGAGCGACGCAACGCCTTCGAGCTGATGCGCGACCAGGCCGCCGACGAGTTCGAACGCCACACCCATTCCGTCTGGCGGCCGCGCAACGGGTCGAGGGTCAACCACCGCAATCTGACCTCCGCGATGATCGACAGCCGCGACTTCCTGGTCGCGAAGAAGCGCGCCGACAATCAGGTGCTCATGCCGCCCGGACCGAAAGTCGCGCTGACCGGTGGTCTCGACTTCAACGATCACCGGTTGATCTGGGCCAAGCTGGACCAGGTGCACGCCAAGCATGCGGACATGGTGTTGCTGCACGGCGGATCCCCCAAGGGCGCCGAGTTGATCGCCGCCAAGTGGGCCGGCAATCGCAAGGTTCCGCAGATCGCCTTCAAGCCCGACTGGACGAAGCATGCCAAGGCCGCGCCGTTCAAGCGCAACGATGCGATGCTGGAGACGCTACCCATCGGCGTGATTCACTTCCCCGGTACCGGTATCCAGGACAATCTGGCCGACAAGGCGAAGAAGCTCGGCATCCCGGTCTGGAGGTTTGGCGGCGCGTAAGCGCTGCCGCAAACACTAACGGCTAGAAGCCTGCGGCTCGCTCAATGCGGCTGATTGTGCGATTTGAGCTGCGGCCCCGACGCGTCGGCCGCAGCCTTGCACCGGGTTTGCTCGGATCTTCGTTCAGATCACAATTTCGAGCAAGGCCCCCACTCTCGTCCCCGCGCGCGGCCTTGATCACCTCTCCGACGTCGAGGGCGGTGTTGGTAATTGTCCATCCTTGCAGAGCGGAGGTCTGCCGTACCTCCTCATCGCTCGCGGCGAGGATTTCCTCGCTCAGCGCTCCGAGCAGGCGGGCCAGATCGAGACTGGGGTGCTAGCGTGTCACTTACTCCAGTTTTGTTGATGGCGCAGCAGGGTGCGCCGCATCCGCCGTCGCGTCGTGTCGTAGTCGAGCTCGGACATATCATGGACCTTGCAGATTTCTCTGGCCGTCAGGCCATCGGCCATGCCCGCAATGATCTTCAGCGCCCGGGGATCGGCTTCGAACAGCCGATAGACGTTGGCCAACTTCTGGGCGGCGGCCAGGATCCGCTCCGGATCGGGCTCCTCATCGGCCTCGTCACCGGGCCAGCTTCTCTGGTCCGGATCATCTCGGCTCACAAGCAGCCTTTGCTCGAGCCGCGCACGCCGCCAATGGTCGTTGCAGATACTGCGCATGACACCCGACAGAAACGCAAGAATGGGTACGTCTGGCGGCCAGGGGCGCGAGCCGTCGAGAACGCGTGCGATCGCCTCGTGGAGGATGTCGTTCCAGCCAACTCCTCCCGGCAGCATGCGTGTTTTTGTTGAGGCTCGCACAATCGTGACGACCTCGAGGCTGCAGTCGTAGGCGGGAAGTCAGCTACCGTAAGAATCGCAATTCCTGAATAATATCAGGGCAAGCCTCACAAATCCGAGGCTCTCTTTTTGCCGCGGTAATTGCCTATGGTGTTCGGAGACGGTGACCCCGATTGCGCTGCGGATCTGGCGCATCGATTTGTGGACGGCATCGAGGAAGGCTCGACTGGCGTTCTCCATCAACGATCTGCGACCTGAACCGCGTGCGGCAGGGCCTTTGCCGCAGCTTCGCCATATCCCCCGCCGCGATCGCGATCGTGGGATGAGGGCGAGCCGGGCTTGGATCCGGCAGCAGGGTGACGATCCGGTGCCTTTCCAGGTTACAGATGATGCTGGCGTATCAGGTCGCGAGATCTTGAGTGGCGATCATCCACTGCTCGGCGTGATATCCCCGCTGCTGTTGATCCACAAGATCGACGACGAAGTCCGCGGACTGGCAAAACTGGACGAGACCGCACGCCGCCTGATGACGGTTCCTGGTGTCGGCGTGGTGACGGCCTTAAAGATCCGACATACGATTGATGACCCATCCCACCTTCGATCGGCATCAGCCGTCGGCGCTTATCTGGACCTTACACCGCGGCGCAGTCAGCCCGGCGCAACCATTGGCAAGATCTCTCGATGGGGTGGCCGGCTTCCCCGAACCTACTTGTTTGAAGCCGCGGCCGTCCTGCTTTATCGAACGAAGAAATGGTCCTCCCTCAACGCCTGGGGCATGAAGCTCGCAAAGCGGATCGGCATGAGGAAGGCAAAGGTCGCCATTGCGCGGAAGATCGCCATAGTTCTTCACTGCATCTGGGTCAATGGCACATCGTTCGACTGGGGTCAGGCGAAGGAAGCCTGACCCGGTTTGTCAGCTCCTGGTACGGTCCGCCGAACTAGCGATGTCCCGCTGGGACGGTGCTTGTGACGACCTCGTTCATTCATTCGGCTGGTGGCGGCTCGACCGTACTCCGCTGCAGACGTTGAGGCGTCCGCCCCGGACCTCATCATGAGGTGCTGCGCGACCTCGGAAAGGACCATGATCTCAGCGATGGCATCCGCAGGTCCAGGGCGCGTGCAATGCTTGGCCGACGATCATGTATCAGCTGCGCTCGCACCATCTCCACAACCCCGGCCAACGGCGCGAGCGCTACCGTCGTGCCGCAGGCGAATCCAGAAGGATTGCTTGACATTGAACTGCAAATTAAAGGGCCGAATGATAGTATTGCGCTAGGAAGCCGTCGATAGCACTGGGGGCCGGCGCGCCTGCCAGCCTTACTTACCTGGCATAGAGAACTCGTCCCGACCGGTGAGCCGCTTCTCGTAAAAGATCACCGCATATCCGTCCAGTATCCCTTCTCTGCGGCGAACATAGCCAGTGCTCTCATAGAGTCTTTGAGCCCCTACCTGGATCGTTGTCGTGTCGAGCACGATCTGCTTGAATTCCAGCGCAACGGCTCGCGATTCCAACTCACGAAGAATCCGTCTTCCAAGCCCCCGTCGTTGAAAGGAGGGATGGACCCGCATGCGCTTCAATTCTACGACGTCATTGTCAAGCGGTTTCAAGCCACCCATGGCAGCGAAATCGGAACCGATATGCGCAACCATGAAGTCGCCGCCTGACTTGATGTAGACCTCCCCGATATTCCGTAGATCATCGCCCCATGTCCCTTCCGGACTACATACACCAACATCCTGCGACGCGGTTGTATGCAGATGCCAGACATTATCGGTGTCCGCTGGCGCGAACCGACGAAAGATCACTTCGTCCTTAGACATCTATGATACTTTATCCTTTGGCATCGGACGCCGGTGCTCCGACACGATCCCGGGTTCTTCCGAGCAGATACTAATCCTCGGCCTACGGAGGCAGTGTCAATAGCCGCTGGCAAAGCACGACCTCAATACTCTCCGACGCCTCAACTCCGACAAGTGGTCGACCTGGCTCAACCGTGTGCTTCAGGGCCGCACGACGATGCATCCGGGTAAATCGGTCCAGCGCGCAAACACAGGCCTCGTGTAGTCTCTCGATTTCACGGCCGCCGCGCTCGACCACGGGCGAAATGGTTGCAGACCTTGGAAAGTCCGCTTTCCCTTCGAGCCAGGCTGGCTTGAGCCATGCATCCCTGTTGTCTGGCGACAGCCAACAGAACACCTTGCCAATGCTCGTCTGCGGATAGTATTCGGACAGCCGATATAGATCCCAATAAAATTGAGGTTTTTGACGAAATAGCTCTTCGCCGACCAGCAAAACCGAGACCGCGACAACGCGAGCCGAGAAACGGCCGCTTGGACCAAGCGTATTCCTATAAGGATTTTTTCCGTAGAACGCGCGAAACTGGCTGAACAGTTCTGGCGACATATGGTCCTCGAAACGCGTCAAAACATCTTGTGCGGACTCAAGCCGCGCCACGCATTGCGTAAGACATCGAGAAGCATCCGCGCCACCTAAGTCTCGCAAGTCGAGCAGCGCATCCATTGCTGACTGCAATTCGCTCTCGATCAGTTGATGGCCGGCGCAAAAATCACGCTCCTCGACGCCAACTGCGCCAAGGCAATACAGGCGGGGGTCGCTCTGTACCGGATTCGTAAGGATCATGTCTTCGTAGGAGAGGACACCAACGCTAGGCTGACGCTGGCACGTCAAGCTCGCCAGGCGGCTTAATTCCGCTCCCACGGTCAATTCGGCGTCAGAAGGATCGAGGCCGGCAAAGGCCGACATCTGATAAGTGCAATTGACGAGATACTGGATGTCTGTTTTGGCTATTTCGAAATCGCACTGCGGCAGCCTCAACAGCAGCCCGCTGTAGTCTGCCTCACCAATCATTGCGTTGACGCTACGCCCGAACGCCTTTATCGCTCCATTTGGTCGTTCACTACGTTGGATCTCCGCAACACAATGCGGCAGTTGTTCGACGGTAAAGTTGCTCACTGGTCCAAGCGGACGCTTTCGTTCACTTCGATCAATGCTATCAGTTAGATGAGAAAAAATGTCCTCCGAACGGTTGGGCGACCGTTCAGGGGCGACTGGCGAACCACTATCGACCGCAGTCGGGCGCACCACCGATGTCATTGAAAGACCTCTTTCATCTGAACACTTGAGCCGTATCTCGCCGCCGGCGAGTAATCATGTTTTTCGATAAGATCCGTTCGTTTGTCTGCTATCCGACCGTCATTGTATGCGACCTGCTCAAGCACATTATTCGAGAAGAACAGCAGTGACACTGCACCCGAATTGATAGTGCCGGCATCAGTTAACGAAAGGACGCCATCCTTCGAAATGCAGATGAGTCCTGCCTCCTTCAAGGCCCTTAGCTCGCGAGCAAAGTATACTTCAAGGGATACGCCAAATTCCCGTTCGAAGCGGGAGAGCAACACGCCGCTGCTTCGCAGGGCGAACATTAACGTCCTGCGCATGAGATCATCCTGCGATAGGACGACGCCTTTCCACACCGGTTTCTCGCCCGCTTCGACCCTGGACAAGTAGCGATCCAAATCCACTTCGTTGTAGAACTGACACTCGCTCATGAAACCAAATCCGCTGACCCCAAACGGGACCAGATTATTATCGTTCCAGGAATCGTATTTTCGGGCTTGTTGAAAGGAGTGCGGTTGCGACATCTTAGTCCAATAGAAAATCGGTCCATGGCGGTAGCCGAGACTCGTGAGCATATGCTCGGCCATAAAATGCATCATGACGCGCTCCTTCGCCCCGGCGAATTGATATCGTCCGCGCGCCAAGTGACGAGCTATGGGGTCGGTCGATTTGAACATCAATGGAAATATATTGAACTTTTCAACTTCCATATCGAGGAGGCCGATCAGAGAGCCGTACCAGCTCCGGAGCGTCTGCTGCGGCAATCCGTACATCAGGTCGAGCGACAGGTTCTCGACACCCATCCCCTTCAGCAACTTTACGGTTTGCATCACCTCGTCCACACCATGCCCGCGGTTGAGTATCCGCAAAATATCTCGATCTAGAGTCTGAACACCCAGCACGAAGCGGTTTACGCCGCCTTTAAGGAGAGTAGATATGCGATCGGCAGCGTCTGCCTGCTTGGCAAGAGACGGATGTAACTCGAAACTCACCTCCGAATTGGACAAGTCAAAGCGCTTCCCAATCATACCGAACAATGCTTTGAGCTGATTGTTCGTCAAGAATGAGGGAGTGCCGCCTCCAATGAAGGCTGTCTCAATTGCGCTGCCGGCCAGCGCCGCGTCTGACCAACTCATCTCCTTATCCAGGGCCGCCAAGTAGCGTTCGACTCGTCGGGGAGGAGGATTGATCTCCTTGCCGAAGTGGCAAAAGGTGCAGTTCTGATGACAGAAGGGGATGTGGAAATAGAGGTCAATCGACGGCGCAATGCGATCCAACAATATGTCTGGATTGATCTCCCCCATGGCCTTAAGGGGGGGGATATGTGCCGACCAGGTAATCGTTAAACGTGTCGAGGTGCAAATTGCGCGACCTTAACATGTCAATGTTGATGTCGTACGAGCGGTCGATCGCGAATTCCAGGGCCTCGGAATAGGTCGGCGTACTCATCTTTCGTGCTCCTTAGGATTTTGCGTTAAGGCAAAGGTGCGATGGCAGTTCTGTTCGTTCGGCGACGACGTAAGGATGTCGCTGTCGGTGCGAACATTGTGCGCGCGGCGGCGCCGACGGGCGCGAGCATTCGTCGAGAGAATGATGCGCTCCCCACAGACGTGTTGGAAGCGGAGGTGGTCTCGGCGAATTCGCTCCGAGCCACGAAGCTTTCGCGCGACCTCCCTTCGCTCCTTTCTCCGCAGCCGCCACTTTCGCAGGGCGCCAAACCTCGTTTGCCTCTTGGGCGATGCCGAGATTGCCCCTGCAGGATCCTCCGCATGCCGCATGACAGCTCCAGCCAGCCACACTGGTTCGGGCCTGCTCGGGACTAATTGAGCCGAATGGTAGGTCGATCCGATCGTCTTGAGCGTCAGCCAATTTGGATGACGGCAACGACTCCGGCGTTGCGCCCGGCAAAGTTCGGGCCGCCCCCAACTCCACGTTGTCGCGGCAATTGCACTTATTCTGATCAGTCGAGCAAGTCTCATCTAAATCCCTGGGCCGACGACGGAGAGACCGCCACGGTCGGGCGGATCGGTCACCGTGTTCCAGCAAGCGACGTGCCATCAAAGATGGGCAACGCTTGCTTGAAAACAGGCGCAAACACGCGCTCCGGACCGCGAGGAGGTGAGGCTTGCGCTTCGGTGTCCAGTCTCGAACAAAAGAGCTTGAACCAGACACACCTGTGCAGCGCCTATCGTGACTGACGGCGACTAGTCTCTCTCAATCCGACGGTCGCCATCTTCAAGGAAGGCAGCGACGACGACGAAGAGGAATTCAGGCACGTAACTTGCGCGGTTGCGGCCACCGATCCGTTGGCAGCCGGGAAGTTGACCATGAAAGACTGCGGCGCCAAGGCTGCAACCCTAAACTGCCCGATCGAAGAGGAACAGTTGCAAAGGCTCGGCTTGGGCCCGATGAGCTGATAGCTATACAGGATGACGAGATCGCTCCAATCATCCCCTGACCCGGACGCCACTAAGCGCTGCACGGCGGCATCGCGGTGGGCCTCGTGGAATCGCCCAGATAGCGATACCTTCACCCGCCTCGCAGACGATTTTCTCGGTCGTCGGGGCCATTGCCGTCAGCATCACGGCCTTCGTCCGACTCACCGGAATGGCCGCAGGCGGACCAGCCAAACACCGCTTGACGCGCGGCTGATATCGGTAGGACGGTGGGGCCGCTCCAGGCATCCAGACTGGCACCAAGCCTTCATCATCGAGCCTGCGCTAACCGCGGCTTTAGCGCCGATGGTGCGAGCTCGGAAACAGAGATCATGGAGGACACCGTGGCGACCATCAGCATCTTCCGGAAGACCGGCAACAACGAGTTGACCGGTCCGATCCGCACGCTCGCCTTCAACGTCAAGGCACGGCCCGTCTCGCATCGAGAACCCTCGGACAAGGGGGCCGGCCTGCGCTCCTGCCTTTAGCCGTTCAGCACATCCTTGAGGGCCTTGGCCGGGGCGAACGTCAGCTTCTTCGCCGCCGCGATCTTGATCGTCGCGCCAGTCGAGGGATTGCGGCCTTCGCGTTCCGGGGTGTGCTTCACCTTGAACTTGCCAAAGCCCGGCACATTGGTTTCAGCGTCGCTCGCTGCTGCATCGGCGATAGACTTGAAGACACCGTCCACGATGGCCTTGGCTTGCGCCTTTGGCAGATTGTACGCCTTGGCGATCTCGTCGGCGATTTCAGTGGCGGTGGTCATGGTGTGACGTTCCTCGGGGATGTCGGTTGCAATTGGCTGCGCGCAGCCTCGGCGCTCTAAGCATAGAGGAGCGCGCATCGCAGCCACGTCAAGACGCGGCCTGGCCGCTTGCGCGAATTATCCCATGGATTCGGCTTACGTGAGCAGCTTTCGCGAACGGGTCTGGCGCGCAAGCCGGCGATTGGCTGCATTCTTCTGGGTGATGGCCGGAGCGAACTCGTCATAATTAGTCGTCCGTTAAGAAGCCGGATTGATCGAGGCTGGCCGGGCGAGCGTGCGCCATAGCTGGGCCAGGAACAGGCACAAGAGATATCTCAGCCAGGCGAGGATGCGGCGGAAGTTGTGTCCGACGGCTGAGAGGACGACGTTGGCGGCATCGCCGGCGCGGCCTTTGAGGTAGCAGCGCCCGAGGTGGCCTTCCGCCTTCAGGTGTCCGATGATGGGCTCGATGGCGGAGCGGCGGCGCAGCTCGCGCTTGATGACACCGAAAACGCCGCGCTTCTGGCCGGAGATGAAGACGCGACGGGGATTTTGTGCGTCGTGGCCGCGGTATCCCTTGTCGACATAGGCCCGCTCGATCGGACAGCCGGTGAGTGTCTCGGTGCGGTCAATGACGTCCCGCAAGGTGTGACCGTCGTAGGGGTTGTCGGGCAGTGCGCTGGCGTGCAGCACGAACAGGCCACCGGGAGCCCGGCGGTTGTTGGTGACGATGGAGGCCTTCACGCCGAACTCGTAAGGCGCGCTGGCCTTGCCCTTGCCGATGCACTCCACTTCCGGGGCATGGAAGGAATAGAGCTTCCAGCCGCGCTGGCGCTGCTGCTGCGAGCGGATCTGCGTGGCCCGGCCGAGCGGGAGGGCGAACGCCTGCTCCAGTGCTGGCTGGCCTTCGATCTTGCGGCGGATGTCGCGGATGATCCGGCCCAGCCGGCTACGCAGGATACGCAACTGCCGCTGATGCCGCCTGAACTGTTTGGCATGGGCGTAGCGGCCGGCCATCATCGCGGCGGCCTTGGCGATGCGAGCATAGGATTGCCGCAGCCTGACGCCGTGCCTGATCGCCAGGCGGTTGAGCCCCTTGATGGCCGCATGCAGCAGCTTGGCATCGGTCGGAAAGGTGATGGCCTTCGGCTGCACCGTGGTGTCGACCGTAACCCGCTTGAGGTCCTGGCTGCGTAATGCACCGGCCTCGTGCGCTACCCGCAAGCTCTCGGCCAGCAGCAACTCCAGCTTGTCGCCAAGCCGCTTGCGCCAATGGCTCAGGTCCGAGCGCTCGTGCGGGAACGTGTGCTGAAAGAACTCTTCCCCGGTGAAGAACTGGAAGTATGGGTCATGGACCCAGCGCTCGCACACCTCCTCATCGGACAGCCCGTAAATGTGCTTGAGCAACAGCAGACCGATCATGAAGCGCGTCTCGATCCCGGGCCTGCCGTTCTCGCTGTAGAGCGGCGCGATCTCGCCGTCGATCCAGTCCCAATCGACCTTGCCGGCGAGCAGAACCAGCTCGTGCTTCATATTGATGATCTGGTCGAGCCGAGCCCGGAACAGATCGTTCGATCCCGTCGTCTTGTGCTTCTTCGGCCGCATCGTTCCCTCCGATGCAGACAAGGAATCATGCTTCCCGCTTCGAGGGAATCCACGAAAACCAAATCGCAAGGTTCTGACGCCCAAAGCATCAAAACCTTGCAATCTGGAAATGCCCCTTAGCCCAAATCGAGATTCCCGATCAGTGGCTTAGTCCTTCTTCACGGACGACTAATTAGCGCGGCTCTTTTGTAGCGCGCGTTTGGCATCGGCGAGTTCGATTTCAACGGCCAATCCAAAATGTCTTGCAGTGGCAGACTTTCGAACTCCCTGAAATCGGGATAGGGGGAAGCCTCGCGGCTCCGCCCCTCCCACACCACCGGACATACGGGTCCGTATCCGGCGGTTCAGCGGATTATGCGGGTCGCCGTGCCGCGACGGAAGCCAAGCCGAGTGAGGCAAAGAAGCCGTTTGGCAGAGCAATGGTGAGCGCGGGGCTGTTCGCGAGCCGCCAAGGGCCACGTGGGCTGCCGGCGGTTTGCGCCGCCAGATCCCGGCCGACGCCGCGGCGTCGCAACTGGCAAAGCGAGCGGGTCCATACTTCCATTGCTTCCAGGCAACGGCGCGCAACCGTCGCCTGATCCACTGGTCAAGCACGCGCAACACCGACGGGGTTTGACAGAAGCCGAAGTAGCCGTGCCACCCAATCAGGTAGGTCGACAGTTCTTTGGCGATCTGCACGAGGCATCGACCACGCGTGCGTCGCGTGAGCTCCCGAACCTTCGCCTTGAAGCGGGCGAGTGCCTGCGGCGCGATGCGCCGCCGCGGTTCTTGCCCGCCGGTGAAGCTGAAGCCCAGGAACTTGCGAACACTCGGTTTGGCAACCGCGCTCTTCGCTTTGTTGATCTTGAGCTTGAGGCGCTTTTCGAGGAACCTCTCGACGCCAGCCAGCACCCGTTCGCCCGCCCGCTGACTGCGCACGTAGATGTTGCAGTCGTCGGCGTAACGCACGAAGCGGTGGCCGCGCTTCTCCAGTTCCTTGTCCAGCACATCCAGCATCAGGTTCGACAACAGCGGCGAGAGGGCTCCCTGAACGCAAAAGATAACTTCCGCTTTGAACGCGTCATCGTCGGCTGGCGTGATAGAGCCGTTGTTGATTTGAGACGCAAAAGGTAATACCGTTATGTCATATGATTCGATCGACGCAAGCGCAGAAAGCCGAGCGGCTGAGGGCGGCGCGACGCTTGCTCGCGAAGAAAATCGGCATGGCGGAGGCGGCCTTGGTGCTGTCGCGCGAAAGCGGCTTGTCGCTGCGGCAGGCCTATCGCTATCTCGAAGTGGCCAAAAGCAGGGAGCGGCTCCTTCCCGCGCCGCAGCCATCAGTGACGCTCTCCCTGAAGATGCCGGCCGATCTTGCCCAAAAACTCCAGACGCATGCGACGGCTTCCAGGCTTTCGGCAAGCGAGGTGATGCGCCGAGCGGTGGCCGCTTATCTCGCGTCTGTCCGCGAAGATGGCTGAGCGGCGAAAAAAACGCGACGTTCGACTCGAATTTGCGTTCGATCGCCTCGTCGCCGTCAAACTTGAACAGGTTTACGAAATTCTCGTTCCAGATCAGGTGCGCTTCGCGCGCGCTGGCGCCGATGTGACGGGAGGCGAAGATGAAGACCGCCGCGATTTACGCCAGAGTGTCGTCGGACAAACAGAAGGAGGAGAACACGATCGCCAGTCAGACGAGCGCGCTGATCGCTTTCGCGCGCGAGCAGAACTGCGACGTGCCGGCGGAATGGGTGATCGAAGACGACGGCTATAGCGGCGCGAGCTTGTTGCGCCCCGGACTTGAACGACTGCGCGACCTCGCCGCAGAAGGGCGGATCCAAGCCGTGCTCGTCTACGCTCCCGATCGGCTGAGCCGGCGCTATGCGCATCAAATCCTTCTTATCGAAGAGTTCGCGCGCGCCGGCGTCGAAGTCTTGTTCATTCGCTCGAGACGGGCAGCGACGCCGGAAGACGAGCTGCTGCTGCAGTTTCAGGGCATGATCGCCGAATATGAACGCGCGCAAATCCTGGAACGGTCGCGGCGAGGGAAGCGCCATCGCGCCCTTCAAGGCCAAGTGAGCGTGCTTTCCGGCGCTCCGTTTGGCTATCGCTACAAGCGCAAGACCGATCACTCTGCCGCCTATTATGAGATCGACGAGCGACAGGCCGGTATCGTGCGCTGGGTCTACGAGCTTTACACCGCAAAAAGCCACAGCATCGGCGCCATCACGCGCCTGCTCAATGAGCGCCAGATTCCGACAGCCAAAGAAACAGGCCGCTGGGAGCGCTCGACGGTCTGGGCGATGCTGCGCAATCCCGCGTATAAAGGAACGGCCTGCTTTGGCAAGACGCGGATCGCGCCGCGCATGCGTGTGACGCGGCCGTTGCGATTGCGCGGCGGCGTCGCTCCTCGCAATAGCGCAAATCATGAGCTTCCTCGCACAGAGTGGATCGAAATCCCTGTGCCGACCATCATCAGCGAAGAGACCTTCGCATTGGCGAACGAGCTTTTGGAAGCCAACAAGAAGCATGCCCCGCGACGCACGATCACGCCGAGCGCCCTGCAAGGATTGTTGAGCTGCGCCAAATGCGGCTATGGGCTCTATCGCACCTCGACCAGGTCGAGCGCTCGAACCATCCATTACTACCGCTGCTTGGGCTCGGATGGCTGGCGCCGGCTCGGCGGGCCGGTCTGCGACAGTCGCCCGACGCGCCAGGATTTGCTGGACGAGGTGGTATGGAAAGAGATCGCGCGTTTACTTGAAGACCGACAGCTCATCGAAGACGAACTTGAGCGCCGGCTCAAGGCGGCGCGCAACTCCGATCCCACACAGCGCCGGGAGGAAACGCTTCGCCGCGATCTTGCGCGCTCCCGGAAAAGCATCGAGCGTCTCCTCACGGCCTATCAAGAGAGCCTTCTCTCACTTGAAGAGCTGCGCAGTCGCATGCCCGATTTGCGTAGCCGCGAACAGGCTTGCTTGTCGGCGCTGCAGGCGATCGAAGACCAATCGCAGGAGCAGGAGGTTTGTCTGCGTCTCGCTGAATCCGTGACTAGCTTCCTCGAGCGCCTCCGCTCGTCCGTCGGCGCGCTCGATATAATCGAACGCCAACGCGTGCTGCGCCTTCTCGTGAAGGAAGTCCTCGTTGGCGACGACAAGATCGTCATCCGCCACTCCATCCCCCTCCCACCCACCCCTCCCGGTGGAAAGGCGCCCGGCGCCGCCAATAGCTCCGTGACCGCTCCCCCACCGCAAAGTTATCTTTTGCGTTCAGGGAACCATCGGACCGCCCTGCGGCGTGCCCTCTTCCGTCGGACTGACCAGCCCTCCTTCCAACACACCCGCATTCAGGAAGGCGCGGATGAGCTTCAGGATGCGCTTGTCAGCAACCCGCTTGGCAACCAGTCCCATCAGGATGTCGTGGTTGACCCGGTCAAAGAACTTCTCCAGGTCGATGTCCACCACGATGCTGTGGCCGGCCGCAATGTACGCCTGCGCCCGTTCCACCGCCCGATGTGCCGAGCGCCCCGGCCGAAAGCCGAAGCTCGTCTCGGCGAACGTCCTATCCCAATCCGCCTGCAGCACCTGCATCACCGCCTGCTGGATCAAGCGGTCGAGCACCGTCGGAATGCCGAGCGGCCGCAGGCCGCCCGACGCCTTCGGTATCTCCACCCGCCGCACCGGCTGTGGCTTGTAGGTGCCGTCAAGCAACTGGGCTCGGATCGCAGGCCAGTGCTCCTTCAGGTGGGCTGACAGCTCGCCGACGGTCATCCCGTCGACGCCCGCCGCGCCCTTGTTGCGCTTTACTTGCGCCAACGCTGCCTTCAGATTCTCACTCTCGACAACGTCTTCCATCGACGGTCCTGCGACCGCCGGGCGTTCGAGACAGACTTCCGCCGCACGCGCTTCAGGCTCTCGGGCGCCGGCGCTTCGGGCTTCACCCTCCGCTCCGGGGCTCAAGTTCAGCTCGACCTGATTCTTCTGCCGCATGGCTCGCACGAGATCGCCGCTCTACTGACCACTTCCACCGTTCAGGCCTTCAGCGGCGCGCTGCCGCCTACTACGCCCTCGGCTGACTTCTGCGCTGCGGTCAGGCCGTCTTGCGACGGTCTCAGTCTCGTTGCCGAGACACAGCGCAGACCTCCCGAGGTAAGACCGACCGCCTTCACCGCACGCCCGCCGAATTTACCACCCCGACCTTTGATGACCTTGGACTTCGCGATCAATTGCTCGCTCGTCCGGCCGGGTAGGCCTCGTTATCCGGTGTTTGTCCATCGGGCCGCGGCTTTGCTCCACGCTTTCTTCAGACCCCACCTCACGATGACGCCCTTGCGCTTCGCTAATCCTTCGCCGCCATCAGGCTGGATAGAGGACTTCCACCTCCAAGCTGTCGCTCATACTCGGCACACAACGAAAAACCCCGGCATGAAAGCCGGGGCCCCGTGATGCCACGGCGTACATCCGGCCGTGACGATCAGGCGACAGATTGCATTTGGTTCTTAAAGAAAATGTGACCTTTTGCGGCCGTCGCTCTTGAATGTCGCGCCAATCAATCGCGATCACACACTGTTCCATCCGCGCGTTCACCCTGTCCGGTATAAGATATCCGTGTCACGAAGGGTATTCGTGAGGTTACGTCGAGCCCGCCACCGACGCCGGCACGGCGTCACGTATGGAATCGTCCAGATGGCGATGCCTTCACCGACTTCGTACACAATATCTGCGGCCGTCTGCACGATTGCCGTCAGCACCACGGCGTTCATCCACTTCACGGGCTGACCGCGCCCTAGCCAACAGGGCAGATCTTGCCGCGGAGCTGCTAGCGTCACACCGAAGGGGCTGGACTGGATCAGGCACCCCGAGTGCTCGCGGTCCTCGTCTTTGAAGCTGGACTGAGAGCGACCTAAGCGTCGAGGCTCGACCGATCATCGCAGACAGGCAGGTTCGTGGCGGTCATTGTGAGGGGCATCGACCAAGCGGCGGCGGATCACAGACACGGCCAACGACTCTCGTGAGCGCGGCGTGTTGCCGAGGCTTGATCGCGGAAGCGGAGATTCGCAATCGCCGGGTCAGAGAGCCAATCACCATTGAGTTCGTTGGGCCGGGCTCTCGGTATAGCGCGACGATCTGGGTGGGAAGAATCGAGGGCGATTGTCGCCCGCCATCGGTGAAGTCGGACAGACCCAGGCGCGCAGAAGAAGACGCCGAGGGGCCGGCGCCGGTCCGATCCGCTCGCGCAGTATTGGGAGGCCGAGATCGTTCCGATCCTGAAGGCTGCGCCCGGCATCCGCGTGATCGGCGTGCTGGACGAGTTGCGCCGACGGCATCATGACCTGAACCCGAACATCCGCCGCACGCTGGAGCGGCGCATCAACGCCTGGCGGGCGCTCAACGGCGGGCTTGCAGAACGCGCTGTGGGCGCTTGGCGGCGTGCCGCGGGAGCATCGCAGCGACAGCCTGTCGGCAGCGTTCCGCAATCTGGCCGCCGACGCACGGGAGGATCTGACGCAGCGCTACGCCGGGCTGATGGGCCACTATGGCATGGCGCCAACGCGCAACAATGCGGGCATCGCACATGAGAACGGCTCGATCGAGAGCGGGGAACGCGTCTTCACGCACCAGAGCATAGCTCAACGGCTTTGGGACCAATATAGATGGGCCTCCCGCACGCGCCGTCGCCCCTACACTCTCAAACAACACTAAGAACCTTCTAGGCCGAACGAATCCGTTGGTCGGGCGGGCGGGCGGGCGAGTCTATTTGGTCGAAGAGACGTGGGAGCCGGGAGTGTCTGAAATCGTGACGCCAATCGGCCGTAAGCGGGCAATAGATTGGCTGAGCGCCAATCCGACCCGCCGTCGTGATGCGGCTGCCACTGATCGTAAGCGGGCCGAACGCCTTTTTAATGCGGCCTGATCGATCTGCAAAAGACCGAGGCTGAAATACTGGCAGGCTGAGCGGCGTTAAGTCGCTCAGTCTGGCCTATCAATTTAGGTAGGCCACGCACGGCGGCTTTCTCGCTAAACCGCACTTCAGCTCCCAGCGGATTAAGGTTCATGGGAAAGCAGGGTGTGGGTTAGCCTTTATGATCCGAGGGGCTAACTTCACGGGGCAGTGCGGATGCCGCAGGGATAGCGCCTCTATCTAAGCCCCCCAGCCGATAAAGGCGCCGAGTCGCATCCGCGCGGCTCTTGAGCCGACGAGGAAATCATGGCACCAAAGGCTAAGCCTTTAAGGCATTTGCGCGCGCGGGACATTGCTGAAGCGGTCCATTTCGCGACGCGAGTATCCTATAAAAGGTGGCCGACGGGCGTGTGGTTTGAGCTAAGAGATCGGATGGTCAGAACAGCCGACGGGCAATTCTATCTTATCGAAGATCACCCCATTAAGCTTGACGGCCATGAAGTCGCACGGCCTTACAGTCTAGCGAGCGTCTTTGCGTGGCTGCATGATTGCCCACAACAGATTGAGCTTTGAACGGCCCAAGCGGGCCGCTTTTCGTTTGTAAATTTTCCGCGCGGATCTTTGTCAGCTTTTGGAAAGCTAGCCCGAATACTCAGCCATTGAGCTTAGCGGCGCGTGGCAGGGACAGTGCGTGCCCCGGTGTACGCGAGGGGGCTAGAGCGCCGAGTCACGTCACCGCTAATCTCAATTGCAGCGCGGGCGCGGTAGGGACAACGCCCGATTCTTATCCTGACCTGGCGCCGAGCCGTGCCCGCGTTGCTTCCGGTCGCTGAGACTGATCGCCCAAGCGTCTGGCGGCAACCAGTCCTGGTAGTTGCGCCACGGGCTTTCCCGGACGATACTTTCCGCCGTCAGCTTCAGTCGCTTGACGCTGGCCATGTTGAAGTTGGCGGGGCGTGGTAGGGACAGCGCCTCTAATTCCAGCTCGGGCGCGGAGTCACGTTGCCGCTAACTTCTACCATAGGTCCAAATGGACGGTGATCATCAGCGTGACAGACCTTCGCCCGCAGAGCTGAGACGTTCGGAGCGGATACTACGCGCCGATCAGATCGCACCTCGGGGCCTCACTAAGGCCAACGCAGCCGCCTATTGCGGGTGCTCCAAGGACGCGTTCAACACGTGGATTAAGAAGGGCTTGGTACCGGAGGCTATCCCCGGCACTCAGCGTTGGGATCGCAAGGCGATTGATTGGTATCTGGACCGGGCGTCCGGTCTGCCTACCGGGGAGACCGCATCGAGCGATCCGCTCCCAGCCTGGCTGACCTCAGAACGGAAGGCTGGCAGATAGGAGCGTACACGTCCAACCTTTTCAAGTGACTCTCGGGAGGCGCTCTATCAAAATTATACTACTGATCAGCCGGATCGCCAATGAACTTTATCCTTGCGACAATTAGGGGCACTCAGGGAGTGAAAGCAAATTGTCCGGTTGAATGCCGTCGGCCTTCGTCTTGATGTACTTGTGCCCGTTGTGGACGGCCACAATCACATCGGCCGTGCGCTTTTCCTCGACATAGAACTCCCATACACCGTTTTCGATTTCTTTGATCGTGTGATCGACGGATTGCTTCCACCTAGACCCGTCCGGGTTTACTCCGCCAACGTTTTTGATTCGCTCGTGAGGGTTCTGCCTGTCAGTCTTGTTGATGCATTGAATTCGTATGCGGCTGGTCACTCGGGTCTCTCCCATCTGCAAGAAAAAAGAGCCTCAGTGTGGACCTCGGCCGTGGGTTAGTGTGCCGACCAATCCCAGTAGGTTGCCTTGCATCCTTCTCGGCGCCGAGTCGCGCCCCCATTGCCAGGCGACCGTGACTGTGATGCGGCAACCAGTTCTGGTAGTTGTGCCACGGCTTTTTGCGGTGGATGTATCCTACCGACAGCCTTCTTCCCTCCCGAAGCTGGCGGTGGAGTTAGCGGCGCGCGTGGTAGGGACAGCGCTTCTTCTTCTCTCAGATTGAGCGCCGAGCCACGTGGCCGCTAACTCCCAACCATGGGGCCAAAGGATGCATATATTCGAGCGGCACATCACGGCCCTACGGTCGCAAGCGCTTGAGGTGCTTACAGCCAATCAGGCCCGGGCGGCCGATCAGTCTTTGAGCCTGGCAGATCGCCAAGTCGCGACATTTGATGCCGAGGAGGCTCGGGCAGTGTTAGGCATCCTCGACAGCGTGAAGCCCAATCTTAGGCCGAACGACGCGCGGCGGATCGCTGCACGCATACGCGCGCTTCTAGAGTGGGAGGGTTGAGTGCCGCACGACTCTCTCGGGGACAAAGGCGGTCAGCCCCGGTCTTCGGCGACGGTCTGGTCAACAAGGCCTACTTAAACTCGTGAACATCAGCGGCGAAGGAGTTCGACTAGGCAGCTCTCCGGCAATTCATGTCCTGTAGGGTAGCCAAAGTCATTTCGATGAAACGTCAGCTTTCTTGACCAGCACTTTAACGTACGTATCCATCAAGTACACCGAGCGCCTGGCTGAGGCTGGCGTCGAGCCGTCTGTCAGCAGCGTCGGAGATTCCTATGACAACGCTCTTGCCGAAACCATCAACGGTCTCTACAAGGCCGAGGTGATCCATCGGCGCGGGCCATGGCGCAGCTTCGAGGCCGTCGAGTTCGCCACTCTCGAATGGGTCGACTGGTTCAACAACCGGCGGCTCCTGGAGCCCATCGGAAACATCCCGCCGGCCGAAGCCGAGCAACGCTACTACGCCATGCTGGAACAACCAGCCAAGGCGGCATAACTTAAACCAAATGGCCTCCGGCAAACCCGGGGCCGTTGACTATGATTGCCGGAAAGAGCTTCAGCGAGCCTGCGAACAAACCCCTTCGCCTTTTCCTTGGGTATCGTCGTGACGACGGACATGCGCCCGTGCGACTCTTGCTTGCGGGTGCTCAACTTGGGCGCCGCTCGAGCAGGATAGCGCCGATGAGACGCAACCTTCGCTTGCAGCATCGAGTGCAGGCCGCTTAAACTCTAGCCCCTGAGGAGCCCGACGCTCCTTTCGCCAGCCGCCTAATCAGCCTCAAATCATTTGACAACGGACAACGGTTGCCCCGCTTGTGCGGTGCCATCAACCGGTCGGCCCTCTGCTGAGATGTTTCGTTGTCGTGCAGAACTTCGAGACTACAGACGCGAGCGATCGCCACGACGCGGCGCGAGATTCGCTGATGGTTCATGGATTTTGCTTTTAGCTCTGATGCCGGTAGCGGACTGGCTGCCGGGGTTCAGAAACCGTAATCGTGACCGGCCAATGTGCTTTTGGGGTGCCCTTGGACACGGGCGCACCGTCCCCGCCGAACGGGGCTGTTAGCACGCTGGCCCATTGATGGCCACTGATGCTGTCTTCGGTTTCTGAGACCCAAGCCTATGGTCGCACACAACCTAGACGGTTGCAATGTTAATATTCTACTCTAGGCGCGACGAAACCGCGCGCTTCCGTTGCAAGGCTCGACGCTGAAAGAACTTGGCCTTCCATTTGTAGATGCTGGCGTCGCTGACGCCGCCGATCTTGTTGACCTGCGACGAACGCCTTGTTCCCCACGCAGACCAAGGGCACGCCCGCTGCAGAACCTGGCACGGCAGCGCTCGACAGGGCCGGCCTCAGAAGCGCGGTCGGAAAGTGGATAAGTGTTCGGTGTGAGATTCCGCCCTGCTGATGCCACGCGCTTTGGTGTTGCGGGGCGGGCGTGGCGGGAAAGGTCGGCGCCGATCTCATGTGGTCAGCGATTAGCTGGCTGGTGGGGGTATGGGTCGTGGCCATATGTCCACTCGATTCTAAATTGGTGGTTTCCCTTTGAACGAGAACCTGAGCGACGTGCCCTGCCGCGGCGTCGACGGCGACGCGGTCGCCTCTTCCTCAGTGGCGTAGGGGCCGGAGTACTCAAAATTGAGCGCAACCTTCCACCGGCCTTTATGGCGCGACACGAAGTATTGAACGCCAGCCATAAAGCTTGCTCCGGCCTCGCCCCTGTGATCGACAGATGGCCTTACTCTGCAAATCTGCCGCGGTCGCCTCAACTACCGAATTTGGTGGGCTCGGAAGGAGCAGCGCCTTGTAGTGATAGGGCTGGACTGTTGCTGTGACCGGGGAGACCAACTGCCGGGCCTTGGTCGCTTCCCTTATTCACGAGCGATCGCGGCTGCAATCGGCGAGATCGAGTGTCGAGAGCGAGATGTCGCCTAGCTGCTAGCCAGTCTTTTCTCTCTCGTTAGAGTCAAAGGCTGGATTGATGACGGATTGGGAGACGATCCACTTTTCCATTATGACCGTGATCCCAAGCTCTTGTTCCGTCTCAGCCCTCGGGAAAACATGCGTTCGATCGTCAAACTCGTCAGGGTCCCTCACGGTAGCAGCACGATTTGAGCCGAACCGCGTTGCCGCGCCCTTTCTATTGCCCCCCTGCACGCCCTGGGGAACGTCATTGGGATCTCCGTTCTTAATTAATAGTCTTTGACTGCAATACTGGGCGATATGATCCGGAAGCGCCGATAGCGGCGCCCGCTTGGCTTCTTCCCGTACTCGCGCTCCCACGTCGAAGTGTCAATCCGCACATCCGTCATGTTCGCTGATCGCCTCAAAGATTACAACCTTGCCCTAGCGACCGTGCTTCAGAGCGTCAATTCCTTCGAGCTGGTCGGGGTTGGGCTCGTCCTTGATGTTCCAACGGATATCGCAAGCCGCCGAATCTTCTCCAATCGAACAAGCGCCTCTTGGAGTAACGAGGCTCGGAATTTGCAAGTCGTCGGCGCGGGGTGGCGCTGCTCAGCCGTCCTTCGGAAATCCCTCCGTTCAATGCAGAAACACCATAGCGGCGGCACGCCTGACAGCTCTTTATTTCCGTCAGCTACAAATTCTTGTAGTTGACCCGCGCGGTGTCCTCCGGGCTGAATCGCGATCAACCCCACAGGAGAGCAAAGCTATGTCTCCACTAGAAGCAATCACCCGTTGGCTGGACTCACAAGATTTGGGCATGCAACTTGAGATCGCCGGTTTCGCGACATTCTTGGTTTTCGGGGATGATGACACTTTCACGCTCGGCGACTCGGAGCAGCTCGAGTCTCTTTACCGATGGTTGAACGAGCCAAGCTTGGCATCGGGCATCGCCGCCGAACGTGCCCTGACCTTTCGAGTGTACTTCGCTTCCTTGGCCGAGGATAGATCGACGGGCGCCGGATGGAAGCGAACCGAAGTGTTGGTGCGGAGAATTCTGAAAGACGCTACGCGAGACGGGAGGTTTGCCGCTGCCCGCAAGGCGCAAAGGATGCTTGAGCTCTTGCCCGCCCGAAAAGAGAGCTGGAATCAGGTCGTGAGATCCTGGAATGAATTGGCCGCGACGTATCTAACACACGAGGCTCTCAGTAGTTGGAGCGCCGCCGAGAAGCTCCGAGGCCTGAGGGCGATTTCAAGCACCAGCGTTCCTGTTGCTGGGCTTGGGTCGCCTCATCGAGGCGCTGCTTAATTCTGGTAAAGCCGCAATTCCCCTGTGCTGCGGGGCGAGCGTCTGCATGCACCTGTCGGATCCATGGCGGCCACGCTAGCCGCTTAAAAGCATGACAGCGCATTGAAACTGACCGTCAGGGCCACCGGAGGATATCTCCACCCGACCGGCGGCCCACTTGCGATGCTGTAGCACAAGAGCCGAAACCGGCATCTCAATGGCAGGCACGGCTTCGCGCTTTTCTTCGAACATATGCCAATGCCAGCGGGCCTAACACATCGAGATGAACGAAAGTCTCCGGATAGGCTATATCGTTTCGGTAGCTTCATTGCTCGAGAGCCGCTCAGGCCGATGTTCAGGGCCGTAAAAGGTGGTACGTCCGCCTGCCTTCGGCGCAGACGTGGCTGCTGCTCGACATGATGTCGCGGCGGCGTCAGTGCCGCTGCGAACGAAAACCGACAAATATCGGACAAAATCCGCAATTGGTGACGAAAAGTCCGGATTGGCTATATAATATGAGATCGTTGGATGGGGGAGCCCGATGTCGATCTATAACCCTTTGAGAGACAAGCTGGTCGCAAACAGCTCTGCCTCGCTCAAGATGACCTTTGCCGACATCGAGATGCTTATCGGTCGCTCCCTCCCGAAATCAGCGTATGAATATGATGCGTGGTGGGCCAACGAAGACCCCGTCAAAACAAATCACAGTCACAGCCTTGCGTGGACAGTTCCGGGGTATCAAGCCGAACCAAATCGATTGCAGCGGACAGTAACATTTCGGCGCAGGGGGTAGCATTTTCCGCAAAAGCGAATGCCTTGAACCTGGTTCGCTAATTCGACAATCGAGGATGCGTCGTGAATGAAAATGATCACGCGACACGACTAAGCCCGTATCGACAAGACATGATATTTCTTATCGCAGTAGCCTCTCCCTCCGTTGGCAGCAAGCAAGGGGCGGCCGGGCGCCGATACGCGTGCCGAGCTCGATCTTGGCGTCCCTCATCTCCGCCAGCAGAGCCACGGGATCGAGCGTGCGATAGCTCTCGAAGGCGCCGTTCGTTTGACGCCTTTGCTCAGCTTCGGATGCGCGAGAGCGCACTCAGGGATCATCGCCGCTTCGAGTTTGGGACGGAGCGGATCGGCGACCTTGCCGAACTGCGCCGTTGCAGCTTCTGCATCGAACTCGGTGACGATGAAGGCGAAGACGACACGGCGCCCGGTCTTCCAGCAACCGGCTCACGTGGCTGTTGGAGATGGGTGCCGTAGTCGGCCGCTCCGAGCGCAGTCGTTCAATACCGAACTCGGCTGGGAGTTCTGTGAGAGCTCCTGGAATAGCCAGTTCTCGGGATGTCGCTCGGCCTGTTTCGCGGCTCAAATTTCATGTATCGAAGAGGGTACTGGCCGTGATCGAGAAGGCCAGCCGCAGCAAGAAATTCTGGACTCTTAACTCGATGCGGCGCCGAGCCTTATCGCCGGCCCCTACACACGCCTCCGTCTTACTGCGGATGCATCGTCCGCCCGGAACGAAATGGATTGAATGCGGCTCGTCCGTCGAAGCTTCGCCGTAAGCGGGAACACTTGCATCCAATGGCCGACGAACGGTCGATACGGGCGGAACGAGGACACGCGGAGCAGCTGCAATCAGGAAACTGACTCGCTGTCGATGCGCTGACTCTTGTCATGCTGATGTGCTCGAAGCCGCGCAGGACGGGTAACCGCGATTAGACATTTTCGGGTCAAGCCACTTAATCAACAGTCGGCGGACAGCATCCGCGACCGACCCGACATGCACTTTGCCCATCGACCGGCCGCTCAGGCGGCGCTTGCGACCCCGTCAACTACCAACCCTTGCAGTTGATGGAGGTGGCGGAAACGTGGCAATCGTCGTCAATATCCCGTCGGGGGCGTCGAATTCGAAACTGGGATTCAGAAGAATAAAAAAATTGCTAGCGGGCACGGTAGCCCTCAACACGCTGGCTGCTCCTGCCTCTGCCGTTGATCCGGCCGCGCGGCCTTACTTCAAAGCGCCTCCGGCGGTCATTCCGATCTATGATTGGAGCGGCTTCTACGTCGGCAGTGCTGGGACGTGGTCAACGCCGGCGGCGTGGTCGTCGCTCCGCCCGTTGGCATGGGGCGCCATCATGCGACGGGAGGCACGGTGGGCGGTCACATCGGCTACCGCTGGCAAATAGCGAACTCGGTGTTCGGTCTGGAGACGCAGGGCAATTGGGCCGATTTCAAGGGCTCCAACGCGAACCTTGCTTTCGCAGGCGTCCGGGATGACTCCACGCTTGATGCATTCGGCCTGTTCACGGGCCAAGTCGGCTATGCTTGGAATAACGTGCTGCTCTATGTAAGAGGTGGGGCTGCAGTCGTCCGTGACAAATACCGGGTCTCCGATTTTGCGACCGGGCTCACTATCGACAACGGCAGCGAAACTCGTTGGGGCGGCACGGTAGGGGCGGGCCTTGAATTTGGCTTTGCTCCGAACTGGTCCATCGGCGTTGAATACGACCACCTGTTCATGGGTCGTCGGGATGTGGATTTCTTTTTTTCACCCGGACTCGTGGGTGTTCCGGTGGGCACTTTTGCAGGGACTGCCCGTATCGGTCAGGACGTCGATATCGGCTTGGTCCGTGTGAACTACCGGTGGGGTGGCGTGATCGCCACGACCTATTGATCGATCTTCGCCAAAATGGCGCGGGTTCGCACCAATATCCTGAGCCGCATCGCGGCATAGAAACCTTGGCAACAGGGACTCGCATCAATAGCGCTATCGGCTTCTTGTCGGTACATCGGCTCGAGCTGGTTAGGCGTGGTTCAAAGGAATCTGGCTGATCTGGTTATGACGCAGCGCCACGGCGAGATCGCGGCGAACTCAAGCGTGCTGCCGTGGTCGAACGCCAGCCGCTTAGTGGCTGGCTGCGCCGATTTCCCGGCCCCGTGCCTCCACCTGCATCACCGTCGGCTTTCCGGCCGTCGGAGAATGATGAGGCAAAAAATAGTTTTGTCGACCGTCGTAGTTAACCCGGCCCTCGCTTAGGGAGACACAGGTCATCGATTACAATCGTTCCGGTCGGCCGCAGCACGCTCATCGCACAGGCAGCGCACTGAAATGCGAGCCGAGGTGCGAGCCGGGCGCACCTTCGTGCTACGACTTGGTCGACCAGGTCGAGGCCGCACTGGCCACCTCGGACGAAAGGCCGACGAGCGGTCGAAGCGGCGCTCGTGCGAGGGTGGGACATAACGTCGACGACGTGATGGCTTGCGTCATCGTCGCTGCCGATCTCTGCGCCCGATCAGCCTGCCGAACCCCCGCTGGCGCGGATCAATTGGGAGCGCCTCGGAGAGCGGATGCAAAATCTCGAGAGGTGGATCGGCAGCGCTGAAGCGGAACTCTTGTGTTAGGACAGAAACGCGGCTGTCATCCGAGCCGCATTGCCAGCGTCTGCTCGTAGTAGATCACCTCCGCGAAGCCACGGCCGAGGAAGACCGCCAGTGGGTCGGCGACGAAATCAAACGCGAAGGGGGATGAAGAACAAATCGGTTTGCCTGATCCGACCGGGCTGCAATGAAGATGACCCCCTTTGACAGGGTTGCCCCTCTTTACAACTTCCGATTGCGTGATAGTAATCCCCTCTAGCCCTAAGAGGGGGGCGGCCGTGGCGATCATCGAGAACATTCGTCTGCTCAAGGGCGTAGCCGTGTTGCGCTGATTGACTTCATGAAGGTGGTTGACGAGACCCACCTCACCGACCTGCGGAAATACTGTAAACCCTAGCCGCCATCAGCAATGGAGCGCATGTACCGGCTTAACCCAACAAACCATCTGTGTGTCCGGCTTTGTCGCGCTGCAATCAAGACGCCACGATGAGGAGGTCCGGTTCTATGCCTTTGTCATGCTGGCGGGTGACGGCGACGACTATCGGCGCCTGCCGCTGTCAATGCCGCTAGCATGAATAAAATGGGCTAGATACGGCCGAAAGTCGCCCACACCCCGTCTTCGCCGTCCCAGCTGCCGCGGCTCGCCGCCTTGGAGTACTCCGTGGCGCGCTGCTCGAAGAAATTGGCGTGCTCGACGCCATTGAGAATCTCGACGAGCCACGGCAGCGGATGCGCCTTGAGCTGGGTGAACCCGCCCTCCTTCGCCTCGAAGAAGCCGAAGACCGGGGCAATCCGGAGTTGGGCCAGTCGCCAGTCGGCGACGTAGCGGACGTAGGCGTGGATATGCTCAGGCAGCATCCCCTCGATCTTGCCAAGGCCGAAGGCGAGCTCGACGAAGTTCTCCTCCAGCTTCACCATGGTCTTGGCTACGTCGACAATGTCGTCGCGGACGGGGCGCGTCACCGCGCCGGTTTCGCGGTGCCATTCGTGAAATAGCTTGATGATGCCCTCGCAGTGGAGACTCTCGTCGCGCACTGACCAGCTTACGATCTGTCCCATGCCGTTCATTTTGTTGTGGCGTGGGAAGTTGAGCAGCATGGCGAAGCTGGCGAACAAGGCCATGCCTTCGGTGAAGGCGCCGAACATCGCCAGGGTACGGGCGACATCCGCCACGCTGTCGACGCCGAACTCGTGCATGTAGTCCGCCTTGGCGCGCATCTGCGCATAGCCGCGGAATGCCTCGAACTCGGTCTTAGGCATACCGAGCGTCTTGAGTAGCAGGGCATAGGCGTCGATATGAACCGTCTCCATGTTAGTGAAAGCGGCCATCATCATCTGGACGGTGAGTGGCTGGAAGATCGGAATGTACCGCTTGAAATAGTTGTCGCCGACCTCGATGTCCGACTGAGTGAAGAAACGGAAGATCTGGGTGAGCAGCGCGCGCTCGCTGTCGGTGACGCGGCCCGAAGCCCAGTCGTTGAGGTCGGCGCCGAGCGGCACCTCCTCGCCCATCCAGTGGGTCTGCTGCTGGCGCTTCCAGAACTCGTAAGCCCAGGCATAGCGATCGACGTCGTAGCTGCCGGTCGAGTCAAGGAGGCCGACGCGTCCCTTGCCGATCAACGTGCGCGGATCGGCGCGCGATAGATCGATCACTGACATGCGAGGCACTCCTCATAGTCGGTGCGCTGCCGCGCCGGCTGCTGCGTCGGCGTTGCATCCCCGGCAATCTTGCCGGCGAACGCCGCGCGCGAGATCGACTTTGATCGACAGTAGTAGAGGCTCTTCACCCCACGCTTCCACGCCGTCCAGTGCAGCATGTGGAGGTCCCACTTATCGACGTCGGCCGGCAGATAGAGGTTGATCGACTGGCTCTGGCAAATCAACGCGGCGCGGTCGGCGGCAAGCTCGACGATCCAGCGCTGGTCGATCTCGAAGGCGGTGCGAAAGATCGCTTTCTCGTGCTCCGACAGGACGTCGAGATGGGCGACCGATCCGTCGTGCGCGATGATCGACTCCCAGGTCGCCGAGGTGTCGGCGCCTTTCGCGGCCAGCACCTTAGCGAGGTGCGGATTGCGCACCGAGATGGCGCCGGATAGCGTCTTGTGGGTGTAGATGTTGGCCGGGATCGGCTCAGTGCAGGCGCTGGTGCCCCCGCAGATGATGCTGATCGAGGCGGTCGGCGCGATTGCGATCTTGTGGCTGAAGCGCGCCATCACGCCGCGTTCCAGGGCATCCGGGCACGGGCCACGCTCGCGAGCGAGCGCCACGGATGCGGCGTCGGCTTCGCGACGGAGTTTTCGGAACATGTTCAGATTGAATGACTTGGCCAAGGTACCCTCCATTGGAATGCCCTTGGCCTGGAGAAACGAGTGGAAGCCCATGACGCCGAGGCCAACGGAGCGCTCGCGCAGGGCGGCGTAGCGGGCACGCTTCATTCCGTCCGGCGCCACCGTGATGAAGTGCGTGAGCACGTTGTCTAGGAAGCGCATGACGTCCTCTATGAAGCCGGGCTCCTCATTCCACTGGTCCCAGGTCTCGAGGTTGAGCGACGACAGGCAGCAAACCGCGGTGCGCTCCTCGCCGCGATGATCGATGCCGGTCGACAGGGTAATCTCGCTGCACAGGTTGGAGGTCGAGACCTCGAGGCCGAGCTCGCGCTGGTGCTTGGGGAGCGCACGGTTCACGGTGTCGATGAACAAGAGATAAGGCTCGCCGGTCTGCAGCCGGTTCTCAAGGATGCGTTGCCACAGCTGGCGGGCGTCGATCTCGCGGACGACCTCGTTAGTCTTCGGGCTGCGCAGAGCGAATGCGGTGCCGGCGCCCACGGCACACATGAACTCGTCGGTGACGTTGATGCCGTGATGTAGGTTGAGGCTCTTGCGGTTGAAGTCACCAGACGCCTTGCGGATCTCGAGGAACTCCTCGATCTCGGGATGGTGGATATCGAGATAGACCGCCGCCGAGCCGCGCCGCAACGAGCCCTGGCTGATCGCCAGCGTGAGGCCGTCCGTGACGTGGATGAACGGGATGATGCCCGAGGTGACGCCGCCCCTCGCCTTCTCGCCGATTGAGCGAACATTACCCCAGTAGGTGCCGATGCCGCCGCCATTGGAAGCAAGCCAGACGTTCTCGTTCCAGGTGCCGACGATGCCTTCGAGCGAGTCCGACACTGAGTTAAGGAAGCACGAGATCGGAAGGCCGCGCGTCGTGCCGCCGTTGGAGAGCACCGGTGTGGCCGGCATGAACCACAGCCGAGACATCGCATCATATAGACGTTGGGCATGCGCAACATTGTCCGCGAAGGCGCAAGACACTCGGGCGAACATGTCCTGGAGGCCTTCGCCGGCGAGCAGATAGCGGTCGGTCAGCGTCAGCCTACCAAACGAGGTCAGCAGGTCGTCGCGCGACCGATCGAGCGAAAGGTCAGACGGAGTTGGCGATCGCGCGGGGGGCCTCGGCAGGGGAGCCGGCAATGCTGGGGGCTGCACAAGACACAGTTCAGGTGTGGTAGGCTTTGCCTGCGCTGAGGGCTGCCGCACACTCGGCAGCTCAATGAGATGACCATACTGATCGAAATCGTAAGACGCCGACATCGGCAACCCCGTGATATTTGGGGGCTGGGACCGTGCGGACGACTTGCGAGGGGACCGGGCAAATGTCCCCGGCTGCAAGCGACCCACCGGGCACCCCGCCCGAGGACATGGGTTCTGTCGCGGTAGGTTTCCTGGCTCGCGGGTCGCTGCGGCTGTCGGCCTTCCCAGCGCTGTCGCGCTAATGCCTCGGAATAGCCGCTGCCGACACAATGGGTTCCCCCCTAACACCGTGCCACCATATATGCGAATTTAAAACCACTACGACACCACATATAGAAGCCTTTGCCCAGACTCGTCAAGACGGCACAGTCAAGTTAACCAGTTGGAGCAGCCCCGAGGTCGAGGTTCGAAATTCGCCGAGCGCCTGTCCTGAGAGCCTCACTCAAAAAACATAGATGTCTCAAGGCCTGGCCAATCGGCGAGTTAGGAGCCTCAGATGGGCGACGAGCGGCCAGGCGAGCTCGGTAGCGGCGGAACCTTCGAAGTCTTTGCAGAGATGCCCACATCTGCCGAGCCACGCAAAGGTGCGCTCGACGACCCAGCGCCTGCGATCGGCCAAGATGTGCTCAAACCTTTGGAAGTGGCGTCGCAAATTCTCCAACAGGGGAACAGCAACCCTGGACATCCTGAATGTTGGCATCGATCGGTTCGCGGTCCGCGAATTGAGTTGGGCCGGATCGGGTTTCGGTAGCCATACGCGTCTCGCCATTCATCGCTTTCTGTGGCCTTAGATCAAAAATTGTCTGGAGCCCGACCGCAAATCGATGCAGCCGCCCGTGGCAATATCCCAGCTTAGTGGATTTGACCCCGCCAGCTCTCACATCAGACGTGCCAACTTTGCCGAAGAGACGATTGGTATGCTTTTCGCAGGCCCGGCGAGCCGCCTCACGTGCTCAGTTGTCTGGCCGCGAACATAAGCCGTCCTGACCGAACGCGGTCATGTCAGGTTATTGGCAATCAATCCTAACGGGATGAGGCGGAGCTATGCTTGAGTCTGGGTGACGAGCCGATCCGGCGGCGCGGCCTTGCTGGGTCGGAATGAAGCCGTTCGCAACATTGGCGTGAGCGGCGGCGAAGAACCGTGTTGTATCTCACCAACGACCTTGAAGCCGTGACGTTGGTAAAAGGGAATGTTTTCAGGGTTCGAACTTTCGAGGTAGGCAACAATGCCGTCCTCATCGCATCGTTGAAGGGCGTAGTTCATCAGCAACGTGCCAAGCCCTTTTCCGACCCAGTTCGGATCGACGGCAATGAGTGGCAGATACCAATGTGGCTCGTGGGGACGATGTTCGGCCATTCTCCGCCGCAAGTGTGCCATATCCTCGGTAATCTCCGGGCGCAGGGATAGCGCCATGATTGCATCCAATGCCTCCTCATCTTGCTGCACGTTGGGAGGCAGCCACAGGGCCGCGCCACGAATCTCTCCCGCGACGTAGGCTGTGCCATGTGCAAATGCTCGGCCCCCACAGGCGTCAATGAACTGAGGCATGCTTCTAAGGTATTGCCTTGGGTCAGGCCAGCTCCAACGCATCAACGGATCCGCGGCAAAGCCGAGCACAATTGTCCAGACAGTGCTTGCACGAATGTTTGCGTTCGCAGATCTGATATCTGATTCTTCTGTCATGAAGTCGTTTCGGGGCTCTGTTTTGGCATTGGCCTTCCAAGGAGGAGCATGGCATCGACACATCTGACGGTGAGCGGAATGGATGCACCGACGGGGACTCGCCGGGTGCATTTGGTTTCCCTTCCGAGATCTCCGCCTGTCTCAGACGGCTGACTTTGACGGCCACTTCGGACGAAGGCTCCTTGGTAGGCAATGCTTGGATCTACATATTCCTGGCGGGCTTCTGCGCTTCCACGCCCTATCTGGAACCCGCCCCGCCCTTCCCAAGGAAGCTCCGACGTTCTCAAGGTCGACACGGTTCGGCAGCCTGCAACCGTCCGCGAAGGGAATGACATGAGGACGCCTTTGATATTGCAAGTGCGAAGAAGTCAGGGCATGGCGAACATCGGGCGATGGCTGCCTGAACCGGGCTCCGGCACGAGCAAACAGCCAGCCAAGTGTCGCGCGTCGAGGTCCAGACTAGGCAAGGAATCATCACCTCGTCTCGTATTGAGCGGTTCTCGTAAGTTTCTTGGTCAAAACACATGCTAAGTGCGAAACCTCCATTGCCAACGTCGTGTCCGCGGTCACCGGCAGAGAGAGCTTTCGTCTGCGAGACTCATATGCGTAGTACAGCGGCTTTCCAATTATCGCATGTTGTCCGCGCTCCTTGATGTTCTTGTCTCGGCGCATCATCGCCGCGATTCGCGATTGTCGGATCAAGGCAACGGGACTGGATACCACGACGCTGCCGCCGTCGACCTACTGAACAACGCAACTTGGGATCGCGCGAGAGCTTTCGTGCATTGATTGATCGTCAGGCGTGTCGATCGCTCGCACAACGGCGTTAGCTCTATCGAGCGAAAACGTTGCTGTCGTGCCCTCGTCGTACTTGACGCCCAGGTCAGTTGTATCCGCCGCGATCCTTGCCATAGTGGGAAAGACAGCAGGCTGACGTAGTTGCGTGAGTAACTCTCGTAAAAGAGGTTTTTGGCCACAAGCGTTGATGGCTTCGTAGGACTTGTTCCAACTCACTCCCTGATCGGAACGGTTTGGAAGATTTCTTGGCGCTGGTATGCTTGCCACACCAGGTCCGAGATCCACGTGGTGAGTCATGTTGTTTCGTTCTGTCTTGGAAAACTGTAGTCGTCGGGGCAGCATATCAGAAGGCAATGTAGCGAAGACCTCCCCAGAATAGGTAGGGATCTATCCGCCCTTGATGCTGAGTTGGCCCGGGTTCAACCTTGAGCATAGTCTGTCGAACGCCATCCGGAACTGCCCCCTTTTCGTCATGAAGAACTGCCCCCACCATCGGACGTTTGATGGTCGCTTCCGCCGGTGACGGGACGGAGGGAGGCGGAGCCGACCGGACGGCCGTCACCGGCGGTCGGCGGTTTGATGAAGCCACTCTTGGCGCGGAGTCGGTAGCTGTCGCCGCGGATCGTCAGCACGTGGCGGTGGTGCAGGAGCCGGTCGAGGATCGCGGCAAGAAGACGCGCCTCCAGTAGACGATCCACCGGAAGCGGCGGATCTGCTTTGAGGCCGTCGTCTACGTTCGCCAGTCGACGGCAGACCAGGTCATCAACAACCGCGAGAGCGAGCGCCGCTAGTACGGCTTGGCCGACCTTGCCCGGCAGCTGGGCTGGAGCGAGGTGGCCGCAATCGACGACGAACTCGGTCGCTCTGGTGGCGGCACCGCGCGTCCCGGTTTCGAGAAGCTGCTCGCCGCCATTTGCGAAGGGCAAGTTGGCGCTGTGGTCTCGAGTGAGGCCTCTCGGCTGGCGCGCAACGGCAGGATTGGCATACGCTCCTGGAGTTCTACGGGCTCGTTGGAACACTGATCGTCGATGAGGATGGCGTCGACGATCCTCGCCATCCCAACGATCGCCTTCTGCTGGCATGAAAGGCACGATGAGCGAGATGGAGCTGTCTATCGTTCGGCAACGCTCGCTTGAAGCCTTGGAGCAGAAGGCACGCAGGGGTGAGCTCTTCCTCAACGTCGCCATCGGCTATCTCAAGGTCTCCAACGATCGGATCGACAAGGACCCTGATCGGCGCATTCAGGAGGCGCTCGCACTCGTGTTCACCAAGTTTGCCGAGATGCAGACACCGCGCCAGGTCCACCTCTGCTTACGGCAGGAGCGAATCACTTTGCCCGGGGGGCGGCCATGGCCCCGAGGGCCGCCACGTCGAATGGAAGTTACCAGTGTACAATACGATCTACCACATCCTGACCAATCCCGCCTATGCTGGCGCCTATGTCTTCGGGCGCTCGGGCAGTCGGGTGACGATCGAGGCCGGCCGCAAGAGGATCGTGCGGGGCTTCCGGCGCGAGCGCAACGACTGGGAGGTTTTGATCAAGGACCACCATGAGGGCTACATTACGTGGGCGGAGTTCGAGAAGAATCAGGGCCTGATCACCGACAACGCCAACGGAAAACGCTTCATGAGTCGAGGCTCGGTTCGCAGCGGCGAAGGCCGGCTCGCGGGTTCTTCGTTGCGGCCACTGCGGCCGCAAACTTCACGTTACCTACAGCGGTACGCACAGTACTGTCGGGCGGTATCATTGCCGCGGTAGCCAGATCAACCATGGTGGAGACCCGTGCATCTCATTAGGCGGTCTGCGCGCGGATCGCGCGATCAGCGCGGAGGTCATCGCGCGGCTGCAGCCGCTGGGTATACAGGCAGCGCTGGCGGCCATGGAAGCGCGCGGCTGTGAACACGCCGACAAGCTGCGTCAGCTCGAGTTGACTCTGGAGCAGGCACGCTACGAGGCAACTCGCGCTCCTCGGCGATACGAGGCTGTCGATTCGGACAATCGCCTTGTTGCCGGCGAGCTGGAGCGGCGCTGGAACGAACGCCTGGTCGCTGTCCGCGAGCTTGAGGGCAAGCGCGACACGTTGTTGGCTACGCCGGAGATGACGTTGAGCGACATCGATCGCGATCGGTTACTTGCGCTTGATTCCGAACTCAAGAGAGCTTGGGAAAGTCCGGGTGCAACAGCTGCGACGCGCAACAGGATCATCCGAAGCTTCATCAATGAGATCGTTGTGCGCATGCGCGACGAGGTGCTGGACTTGATTGTCCACTGGCATGGCGGCGATCACACGGCATTGCAGGTGAGGAGGAACCGCACCGGCGAGCACCGCGGCGGATGTGGTCGATCTCGTTCGTGTCCTCGCGCGTCAGATGCCCGACAGCATCATCGCCGCGGTTCTCAACCGCGCCAGTAGGTCGACAGGGCGTGGCAACAGTTGGGCCCGCGTCCGCGTCCGCGTTCGCAGTCTGCGCAACCAACACGCCATCGCGGCCTACCGAGAGGACGAGCGCGCCCAGCTGCGTTGAAAGTCAGTCCTTCGACGGCTCGCCGTCTGATCGAAGAACAGAGCTTGCCTGCGCAGCAGCTGTGCAAAGGCGCACCGTGGATGGTCAAAGCGGTTGATCTGGAACATCCCCAAGTCAAGGGCGCGGCGGTTCCGGCGGCCATCGTCTGGCGATCCGGGTCAAAAAGAAACTCAACTCCAAGGGGGTAGCGAGGTGGGCAGCATGAACCTGACTCGAGCGCGCGAGCAGCAGCACGTTCTCGCCGTTGGCGATCCAACGTGACGGCGGCCAGGTCGCGGATCTGCTTCGGTCGATCGACGGCTGCGTCTATGATCCTTGCGCACGACCTCGCGCTCGCACAGTAGGATCAGCGTCTCACGCGCCGACAGGTTCACGCGCGCCGTCTCGTCGGGCAGGTTGTCGAGCTGGTCGCGGATGCCGGAGAGCTGCGAGCGCGCCAGCATGGCCCCCAGCCAATCGATTGGTGCTTCGGTGACCTTCTTTGTACGCACCATCAGAAGCTCCCTCCGATCGTAGCTTCGTATTCGGCAAGAGGACGTAACAACGAGGGCAGTGGTGAAGGCGCCGGCACTGTCGGTGTCGCGGTTGCTGGTTGGCAGACCGCGCCATCGCGACAGGCAACCCCGTCGAGGTGGGCGAACTCGACGATCCGCAGCCGGCGATCCTCCGATTGCCTGTGACCGCAACCTCGCGCATGCCATGGTGGATGCGCACCTCGCCAGCCGCGACCGTCACCGCCACGCGCTCGCTGATCAGCCGCCAGGGTACCGTAGTTGTTCGTATCGATCTCGACAGCACAATCGTTGCCGACGACGCGGGCCAGTTCGCGCGGCGATCCGAGCGACGCCGAGCGGCTTCGACCGGTGTACCTCGTCACACGCAAAGCGAGTGATCGGCGCCACGCCCGTCGTGCCGTGGATACGTACGTTCGCCACCCCGCCCTCCCACTCGGCGAGATGCGTCTCGAATGCCTCCCAGCTCGCGAAGGAATGCCCCGCGATCACGCTCTTCTTCACGTAGCGGACGCCATTCTCCGTCTTGCCCTTTGTGCGCGCCCGATACGGTGCGCAGGCGCGAGGACGGAAGCCCCAATGCTTCGCGAACGTGATGAGCTTGTCGTCAAACTGAACCGACCGGCTCACCTGTCGTGGCGCACCACGAGCGCGCGTGGATTGTCCTTCAGCACTTCCTCCGGCAAGGTCGTGAATGCGCTCTCGAGCCCAGCGAACCAGTGCTCTTGCTTTTCGGCGCGGGTCGCCACGAACACAAATGCTTTGACCTTCGCCCCGCCGATATCGACCAGACGCTCGCCGAAGTCGATCTGTAGCTGCCGCCCCGGGGGCGTCTCGAACCGGGTCGTCGCCAGAGCTTCGGCCTTCAGTGCCTGGCGGTAGGGCTGCACGGCGCGTCGCAGCGTTCGCCGGCTGACCGCCAAGCCGTTTTCGGCCAACAGGTCGTGACGGACCGCATCCGCATTGCCGCGATGTCGAATGAACCTCTCGCGCAGCCAGCCTTCAAGGCCATGACCCGCTTCGCCCGCTCAGGCGACTTGAAGGCTTCACCCACCCGCGCCACGTAGTCCTTCACCGTCTGCAGCCCAGCTGGCGCGCAATCCGCTTCAGACCTCACCCACACACCCTCAGGTGCAACATCTCCGTCACGTCATCCGGCGTATTCATCACCTGCCCCTGTGAATTACTCCACGACAAGCCTTTGATTCGTTAGAGCTGGCCCCGCAAATTCGGACAGTAGCTTGAGTGGATTTTCTGCCTGACAGCGGCGAGGATTCTTGCTGCGAATCAGGAGCGAAGATGACGAAGAAGAGCCGCCGGACGCATTCTCCGGCATTCAAGGCGAAGGTTGCTTTGGCTGCGGTCAAAGGAGACAAGACACTGGCGGAGCTGGCGCAACTGTTTGATGTTCATCCGAACCAGATCACGATCTGGAAAAACCAGCTCCTGGAAGGCGCCGCCGGCGTGTTTGGGCATGACAAGACATCGGCCGAGACGCCGGTCGATTTGAAGGCGTTGCATGCCAAGATCGGCGAGCTGGCGTTGGAAAACGATTTTTTGTCCGGCGCGCTCACCAAGGCGGGCCTGCTGAGCGCAAAGCGATGATCGACCGCGGTCATGATCTTTCTATCGTGCGCCAGGCGAAGGTCCTGAAGCTGGCTCGCAGCACGGTCTACTATGAACCTCGGCCAGTTTCGGCCGAGGACCTTGCCTTGATGCGTCGGCTCGATGAGCTGCATCTCGATTATCCCTTCGCGGGAGCGCGTATGCTGCGATCGTTGCTGCGGCGGGAGGGGGTATACGCCGGTCGCCGCCACATCGCGACGCTGATGAAGCGCATGGGGATCGAGGCGGTCTATCGTCGCCCGAACACGAGCAAGCCGGCTCCGGGTCACAAGATCTACCCGTACCTGTTGCGCGGATTGAAGATCGAGCGGCCCGACCATGCGTGGGCAATGGACATCACCTACATTCCGATGCGGCGTGGCTTCGTCTATCTCGCGGCGGTCGTCGATGTGTTCAGCCGACGGGTCCTGGCCCATCGCGTCTCGATCACAATGGAGGCGGCCTTCTGCGTCCAAGCGGTCCAGGAGGCGTTGGCGAAGCACGGCAGACCCGAGATTTTCAACACGGATCAGGGCAGCCAGTTCACCAGCCTCGAGTTCACCGATGTGCTGCTGGACGCGAAGATCGCCATCAGCATGGACGGCAAGGGCGCCTGGCGCGACAACGTGTTTGTCGAGCGGCTCTGGCGCACGGTCAAATACGAAGAAGTTTATCTCCGCGCCTACGACAGCGTGTCCGAGGCGCGAGCGTCAATTGCCAAGTATCTGGCCTTCTACAATCAGGGACGCCCTCACTCGAGCCTTGACGGGCGCACGCCCGACGAGGCTTACTTCGGCACGCAAGCTATGGTGATGGCCGCATGACCGTCGCCGACGATTTTGTCGTCGCTCTGGTCGGGCTACGCCCTCCCGACGCAACGACAAAATCGTAAAGCCCCGCGTTCAGCATAACCCGGCAGGAATCCACTTAAATCCAGCGGGGCGCTGTCCAAACAACCGGGGCCAGCTCTGTTCCTCGTTCATTCGCTCTCTCCTCGGCTATCCAAGGAGGGGGCAATTCCTCGTGACGTCGAGGGGGCAGTTTTCGATGGCGCGCGCGACAGCGAGCCGACTTTGTTGTATCAGTCTGGCTCTGCCCTTTGGCAGAGCCAGAAAGCCAAACAAGCTCGGCCGAAGCTGTCTCGATGGGAGAACTCCAGCCATCTTGGGACGTCAAACAGCACGCGCCATGTTCGATGCGGAGCGCGTTTTCGTACGATCGCTGTCGCTACTGTCGATCAGGTTGGCAGCAGCCATGTGCACTCCACGACAACATACTCCGGAATGCTGTCCAGCGAGGACTTGCCGACGGCCCGAATTTGACGCGTCTGAATGCCAACGGGCGATCGAAGCGATTACCCCTTCTGGGAGTAAAGAGTCGGAATTCGGTGGAGGAGCTCGCCCGGACCTCAACGACGAAAAATCAATGGGGCCGCGAGACGATGCAGTCCCGCGGCCTCGCCACCGGAATTTAGTGAAAAGACAGTTTAAGTATAAAATCCCTCAGCCGGTGTTCTTTCAAGTAGAACACCGTGTTCCAACACTTGCCAATCCGGACAGCTACGGGGAAACGCGTGCAACCGCAGACCAATGCGGCCGCGAGATCGATGAAGAAGCCGGTAAAATTACGGTTCGCCTGTCCTATTCGCCTGTCATAACGGGTGCCAAGCGTCGAAAGAGTGTATCAGCGAGCAGAAGCAGCGCTCGATGCTATGCGCTGTTTGTAGTCGTCGGCGTCGTGCGTAATGGTGATCCTGCAGGTGCCGTTTGAGCGTATCATTGCTGTTGCGCTGATTGCGCGATGTTCGTGCATAACTGCCGGTTGCCGAGGCCCGCTTCAGCGTACGGCTTCCGTTCGCTTAAACCATTTCCTCGGTAAGCCAATGTAGTAGCCGCGCATGCGAAGCTCTGCCTCTCATCTATTGATGTGTTTCGCAAGCGGAACACACCACCGACACGATTGATTATTGCCTCACGCATCTCACGCGCATCGCGTGACGGAGACTTCGCGACGACCGACCTAGTGCTGACGCCAGAGGCCGCCACGCCAGCGGCCGGATCGGTACTCGCGGCTCGTTGCTGGGAAGTCCGGCCTTCAGACCGGCGTGTCGTAGGTGATGGGATAACGCTCTGGAAACGGCCCTCCTGCGTAGTCAATCTCCGCGGCGGGACGGACGCCCCGGATTTGCAGGATGCGGCGAACGATTTCCGGAACTTGGATGCGGCTGATCTGGTCGCCGAGGCAGGTGTGCATCCCGTAGCCCAGATGCATGTAGACCGACTCCGGCCGGTCGATCGCGAAGCTGGACGGCGCCGGCAGTTGCAAGCCATCGCGCATCGCCGACCGGGTCGAGATCAGCACCGTGCTGCCGGCCTTGATTGTCGTCGCGCGCAGCGAGCCCTTGGCTATCCGGTAATCGGTCCGGCAGTGGCGCACCACGAACGGATTGATCGGGTTGAAGCGCAGCGCTTCCCAGCAATAGCGATACATCAGATGGTCGTTGTTGCTGCTGGCGACGTCGATGGCCTCCTTCAGGATCCTCGGGCGCTTGAACAACTCGTCGAGCAGCTGCACGATGGCCGCCGATGTGGTCTCAATCCCGCCGACCAGTGTGCCCATCATATTGGTAATAATGCGTTCGTCGGCGAAGCCGATCGAATCGTCAAAATGGCTATTCAGCAGGCGGCTGAACACGTCCTCGAGCGGCGCCCCATTTTTCAGCTGCTCGCGCCGCTGCGGGAGCAGTTGTGTCAGATAGGCGCGCATCTCCTGCCCAGCGTCAATGTTGTCCTGGTGCACCTTCGGATCTTTGTCCAGGTTGTGAAACATGTCATATTGCGTCGCGCGCGACCAGCGGAACATCGAGGCCAGATCGGGGCCGGGAAAGCCGAAATATTCTCGGGTCAGCTGAATGGGCACCAGGCGCGACAACGTGCTGACCACCTCGATCTGGTTCTGGGTATAGATCTGCTTTTCGACAGACGCATTGGCGAGGCTGCGCACCTTCTGGCGAATTGCCGGCAGATCCTCCATGCGCATGAAGGCGCGCATGATACCCTTGTCGCGCTGGTTTATTTCGGTGCAGTCGCGGCCGAGCATGAAGGGGCCGACCGAAGGGTCCATCATTGGCGCATAGGTGACGTTGAAGATGTCGGGGCGGCTCAGCGCTTCCTGCACGTCGGGGAAGCGGGTGATGAACACCGGCCCCGCGGCGCCCAACGCCAGGTTGGGCCTGACGCGCCGGATGAATGCGAACAATGCATCCGGATGTTTGGCGATCATCCATTTCAGGAACTTCGCCGCCGGCCCCTGTTTCTGTTCCGCCATTGCTGCCGCACCCTAACTCCGAAAAGCTTCGCCTGGTCGGTCGATCCGGGCTTCCGTCCACCTTTCCCCCTGCGGGAGCGAGATGGTCTTCGCTATTGCTCCAGTTGGAGCTGACCCAATCAATTTCAGATCGACTTGAGGAACTCGATGATTGCGTTGCGCTCCTCCGGAGACAGCGCAGGGCCAATGACGCCCTCATGCTTCTCGTTCGAGAATTCGTGGCCGGTATTGCGATTGGCGGGCCTCGACGTATCGATGATGAAGTAGCCCTTGCTGTCGTAGGTCCTGCCTTCAGGAGCGACCGTCCGTGTCACGATACCGACGCGGACAGGATCGAAGCTGGGCTCACCGAGCAGGAAGACTTGTGGGCGCTCCGCAACCGGGCTGAGCAGATCGTAGATCGTCGGCACCGAGCCGTTGTGCAGGAACGGCGCAGTCGCCCATACGCCGTTCAGCGGACGCGCCTTATAGCCGAAACCTGCCGCTAGACAGTTCGGCCGATCGCCTTCGATCTCCGCTTGGACCGTCCCGGTCGACCGAAGCCATTCGTCGATGCCGGATTGGACCACGGCGCCGAGCGCAAGCGCGTAGAGTTGCATCGCATGGTCCGAGAGGTGGATCGTATCCAGCGTGTTGTCAGCCTTCCGTTGGCAGACATCGATGTCGAGGCCGAGCCCTGGGCTGCTCTGGCCCGCCCTGGCCAGTTCGCTGCCGGCGGTGTCCACGGTGCGATTGCGCAGCACGTCGCCCTGGGCCGGATCGGTGCCGATATGGCTTTGCTTGATGATCTTGACGTTGAGTACGGATTCCCTCGTCTGCTTCTCCTGCCCATCGCGACCGCGCCAGCGGATAGGGCCGAAGTTCTTCCAGAACTCCGCGTCCGGGGCCTTGCCGTGCACGATGTCCGGCGTCAGCGCTGGAAGATGGCAGCCGCTGCAATGTTTGTCGTAGAGTTGGGCTCCCACGGCGGCCTTGGCTTTGTCGATCGCAGGAAAGCTGTCGGGCCAGGCTGGCGCATTCAGTCCGGTGAAGGCTTTCGCCACCAGCGGCAGGTCCTTTCCAGCGAGCTGTTGTTCGATCCAGTGCAGATTATCGAAGGGGATGCTGCTGGCAAAACGTCCCCCCTTGGGCGGGGCGGTGAGGTTGAGCTCCGCCGAAACCCCCATCGCCTCGCCGGCATTGCGCACCAATGGCTGCATAATCGAGCCGTCGTACTGCACCCAATCGAACCATGACGATGTCCAGATGTGCGGGTAGCTGACAGGGGCGTTGAGGTTGACGTAGTTGCCGTAGCGCTTGGGGTCGAGTGCGAACACCTGGTTGCCGATGCGATTGAGCGCATCGAGGCGGGTAAACCCTTCCGTGACGTCGATCCCAGCGGGCTGATCGATCAGAGCACCAAGTATTCCATCGAGCTCCTTGGACAGTTGGACGCGTGTAAGATCGCTGTACTCGGTTCCTAAAACGCGCTTCGCGAACCGCCCGAAGCGACCGTCGAAGAAGGGTAGCTTTGCCGACAAAGCGGTCTGTGCGAGCGCAGCGCGGAGCGCATTTGTCAATTGACCGAGATCGGTCACGGCGGGGCCGCCTTCAATGACATAGCGCTTCTCTTTGAAGATCAGTTGGCCGGTATGGCACGCGGCACAGGTCAATCCAACGGCAGTCTCCTTACGCGAAAGTCCGCGGATCGACTGAAACGGCGAATATGCAAAGCCGATCGGCAAACCGTACTCATTGTTCTCGCTTTCGGCAGACTCTATGAATCCAAACCGCAGTAAATAGCGGTTGTCAGAAAACCGTTCTCGTTTGAAAAAGGGGATAGCGAAAGGCGAGTTCAGCGGCGCTTCCAGGGCGAGAAACCATGACAGCGGGATCGGTAAGGTCTGCGTGCCCTGGGCTTTATGATGGAATCGATCGGCGTCTTCGGCGTTCCAGCCCTGATCGAGCGAAACCTGCTCGCTCGCGGAAACCGGTTCAGGGAGACCAGGCGGCGTCAGAGCTTCGATTGTCGCGCCAAGCTGGGAGCTGGTCATGACTGCGATCAAAGCAATGACCACGATGATCGCCAGAAGAACAAGAAAGCGTCGCCACCAAAGGCGCCGAATTGCGCTGGTAACTGTCGACATGGCTCCCCCGTGTCAGCGAACGGCCTCCAGCAGAGAGCCGTGCAAACAGTAATACTACAACTACATGATCTTGTAGGCTTACCCCTGCTGTTGACGTCCTTGAGACGCGATCACTATTCTTTCTGACGTCACAATCGGTGGTCTGTGGAATGGGCGAACTTGACCGCATAACAAGAACATCTAGAGCGTTCGGACGAGCTCTTGTTCGAGCCGCCATCCCATCCTCGCGATCGAATTTGCAGTGACGTTGGGTCCGCTGTGGGAGATCGGGGGGCTGTAATCCGCGGGAACGCGAGCGAACGGAATTGGCCGGGCGCCTGAGGGCAATAGGCTCGCACTCGGAGATCAGGACTCCGTAGGGCGCAATGACCATGAGCATACATCCGGCCACGCCGATCACGATGATGCAGACGGCGAATTCGAGCCAAGCAACGCGGCTACCATTTAACGGCTTCGTTTGGCAAGCACGATGACGGCGCGGCTGACCTGAATTAGCAGCATCGGCGTCAGGCTGTAGCCCGCGACAATGCTCCACATCGTGAGCGTCGGTGGCAGACGTGGAAGACCTCTGTCATCGGCGGCCAGTAGAGAGGGACTGCGAGCAGAGGGCCGTACAGGCCGAGCGCAGCCAGACCCATGGATTGCGCGTGAACTCGTTGAAAACGGTACCGGAGCGGCTGCTGCGCATGGCGACGACGCGCCAGAGTTGTGCGAATGCGACGGCGAGGAATGTGGTGGTGACTATGGCCTCGCCCGTCCAGCCGGGCCGAAACCGCCAGTGTCCCCGCGGTTCTCGCGCTTACGAAGGAAGGCCTCATATCCCTCCGGGTCAACCTCCTTCAGGCGGTTCAGCGCGCGCTTAGCTTCCAGATCGGCGGACTTGCTATGACGCTGTTTGATCTTTTTACTTTTGCTTCCATCTCTGCGAGCTGTCCCGTTGCTGTTGGTACACTCTCGGGTATTGTCTCGAGCTTCGCGCTTGGTCGCGTCTCTTCGAGGCCTTCGACGCACCGATTGGGATGACGAGATGCTGCGGCTCGAATTGAACGACCTTCTCGAAGGTGGGTTTGAGCCGCTCGACGATCTGCACGAGGCCGTCCAGGCGCTGCTCGACCATCCGCGGCGGCGGCGGCGGCGGCTCCGGCGGCCTGCTGCCCGCAGGGCTGATCCAAGCGACCAAGTTTGCATCGTCGCTGTTGAAATGGTTGAAGTCGAGTCGACGTCAGCATCGTCACCTCCGGAGACGTCGGCGTCGCGGCACCGGAAGCTCTGGCAGTATTCCGAGAACGGCACGATCCCCGGCACCGACGACACCTAGCAAGGGATCGACTGCATGGCCCATCCTTCCGCGCAAACGCTCGGGTACCCACGCTAGTAGCCGTGTGCGAGCAGTAACGCCGTCGTGGTCTAGTCATCTGGAACGGAAGTTCGTGACATTAGTTGATCGCTCGGATCTCTAGAGAGGAGAGCGCTCGTGGCGAATGCAGGTGTGAAAGGCCGGCCGATCGCGCCGTTGGTGCTGAGTTCGCAGGAGCGGGCGTACTTGGAGAGGCAAGTTCGTCGTCATCGTGTAGCCCGATCGCTATCTGAGCGATGCCGCGCGATCCTGCGGTGTGCAGTTGGTCTGCCAAGCAAGTCTGTGGCTGCCGAACTTGGCATCCATGAACACACCGTCGGCAAGTGGCGCCGCCGATTCTTGAAGGATCGTTGTGATGGCCTGCTTGACGAAGCCCGCCCGGGCCGCCCTCGAACCATCGACGATGATCAGGTTGCCGAGGTAATCGAGCGGACATTGCGTACGACGCCGCCCGACGCAACGCACTGGTCGATCCGCTCGATGGCTGCGGATACTGGCTTTTCTCACACCACGATCCGCCGAATGTGGACGGCGTTCGGCTTGCAGCCGCACCGCAGCCAGACATTTAAACTATCGAGCGATCCGCTATTCGTCGATAAGGTGCGCGATATTGTCGGGCTTTATCTGTCGCCGCCTAACCGAGCCGTTGTCCTCAGTGTCGATGAGAAAAGCCAGATCCAGGCACTCGATCGCGAGCAGCCGGTCTTGCCGATGATGCCTGGGGTGCCGGAACGTCGCACGCATAGCTATGTGCGGCATGGTACGACCACGCTGTTTGCCGCGCTCGATGTCGCTTCCGGCTTCGTCATTGGCAAATGCTACAAGCGCCATCGGGCGCTCGAGTTCTTGAAGTTTCTCAAAGAGATCGACGCTCAAATCCCTGAGGGGCTCGCTGTCCATATCGTCATGGACAACTACGCTACCCACAAGACCCCCAAGATTAAAGCGTGGCTCGCTCGCCGGCCGCACTATCATGTCCACTTCACGCCGACTTCCGCGTCGTGGATCAATCAGATCGAGCGCTGGTTCGCTGAACTCACCAGAAAGCAGATCCGGCGAGGTGTTCACACCTCCGTCAGGCAGCTCGAAGCCGACATCCGTACCTTCATCGAATTGCACAACAACAACCCGAAGCCCTTCAAATGGACCAAGTCCGCAGACCAGATCTTGGCTTCCGTCAAACGCTTTTGCCACAAAGCCCAGCAGACTCTATGTGGCGAACTTTAGATTCATGTGACTAGCTGCTGTTGTTAGTTGGTAAACTCACCGCCGTTTGTCGTGCTGGTGATTGCAACGCCGTTAACGCATGTTGTCAACAGCCGTTAACGTAAGCGGATCAACTTTCCGGACACGATGCAACCGCAGGCATAAATACACGTTCGTCTGCCTATTTTATAAGGCAGGCCGATCGTCGCAGCCAAAAACCTTTCCGAACATCGAATAGCGGCGAACAAGCGTAAACATCGACACGCACTGCTTTTGGCGACAATCAAAACGACCATCGACTCGTGCTCGTGACGATGACGAACGATGGTCAATCAAGCCACATCGGCATGGGATTCTGAGGAGGTGTCGCTTCTGCAATGCATGTGGAGCGCGGGCCACTCGGTGTCTGCGAGGGGTGGCGATGCGTATCTCGCAACGCCATCATCGGCAAGGTCAAGCGCATGAGAGCTCGCCGAGGCCAAGCAACGCAACAGGGACAAACGACGGCAAAGTCAGCAGCAGTCGCTATCGACTTTGATCCGGCGCTCGTGCAGGAGATGCTCGCCAAGATCGATGGCTATCACGCCGATCTCGCATCCGAACGCGGTTCGTCGATGGCGCGGTGTCGCAACATCCGCGATGTCGATCAGCAACGTCTACAAGGAAGTCAAAGCGCGGAGCTCATCGGCAACCCAACCATCGGCCGTCGCCCCGCGCGAGGGCAAGCGCCTCGAACAGCCGCGGCAGCCGCTGACAGAGCACGGAGCGGTTGTCGCGGCAGGCCTTGTGGCCCAAGGCGCAAGCAATCCAGCTCTTGCAGACGCCGGTCGGGCCGATGATGAGCAGGTTCTGATGCCGGTCGATCCACTCGCCGGCGACGAGCTTTTGGAACAGCGGCTTGTCGAGCCCGCGCGGCGCCTTCATGTCGATAGTCGATCCAGTCCCAATTGATCTTGCCGGCGTGCTGAACCAGTTCGTGCTCCATGTTGATGACCTGCTTGAGCCTGGCCCGGAACAGATCACCTTCGTCCGTCGCCTTCGGCTTCTTCGGTCGCATCGGCTCCTCCCGATACGAGCGCCGAATCATGCCGTGCGATTCGAGGGAATCTCAAACTGCAAATTGCAGGTTCCGAGCTACCGCACTGTCAAAGCCTGCAATCACAAAATCGCCGCAGCCGAAAAACAACGACTCCAGATCAGCCCCTTACCTGTTCTTCACGGACGACTAAGGAGGCACGGATGAATCGATCCATGAGTCAAAAACCAGGCGCACGCTTTACCGAGAAGCAGGGCCATTATCTGGCGTTCATCTATACCTATTCGCACATGTCCGGACGGCCACCCGCCGAATCCTGCATCCCCAGAAGCATCGAAGTCCTTGTGCCGCCAGAAAACTTGCCTATCCTAAGCTGGCCGGTATCAAACCATCAAGATCACTGTGACGAGCCACTAGCTAGTTTCGCCCTCACCTCGTGGCAAGAGGTTAATCGGATGCGTGTGGCGAGAATAACATCAAGCCGAAAGAACACCGAATTCCAGAGTACGCCTAAAGGTTGCCTGGAAGATCGGCGCGAACGTTTGATCCGCGCCTTGGCGAGTCCGAGCCGTCACGGCGCAGGACAGCGCTTCTCTATCCGAGCGAAGCCGCAGCGTCCGCTGCCTTAATCACCTCAGGTGATATTTATTGAGTAGTTCGCCAAGCTCAGTCGCTTCAATCTTTTTTAGAATGAGCTCGCGCAGGAACGCAGGTCCCGGGATCTCAATTTCATTGCCGTCGCGCAGTCTACCCATTGCTGCAAGCAGCTTGCGAATATCATAGGTCGAGTTGAATACCTCGGGCACGCCACGTTCAATCTTGAGGAGGATATACACGGCTTCCATCGCGGTCCGAACGGAGTATTCCGTCGTGAAGATACAATCCCGTTCACCCGACTCCGCGAACTGGCCGATGAAGGCGAAATTGACCGCATCTTTCGGCACAACATCTGGCCGGTCGCCCGCCTGCCGCGGCATGAAGAAGGAAGTGACGTAGGGCATCATCACCGGGACCGTCTTGGCGGCCCCAGCGGCGAGTTCCGGTATACTCGCAACCGGCACACCGAGGTGATAAAGCCATTCTTGCGTGATTTCCTCGCCCGTACAATCTTGCATCGGTTTCCTCACGTAGTCGCCGGCTTTATCGACGAATAGCGAATAGACCCAGACGACGACTTGATCGCTGGGCTGGCGCTTGAAATGCGGCTGGCGATTTGTGGTCCAACTGAGCAACCAGCTCGAATCTTTCACCGTAACGATGCCTCCTGTGACAACCTTGCCGCTGAACGGATCGCGTTTGGCGATCTTGCGGATGTATGCTGGAATGCGTTTGTCCAGGGTCGTGATCGTCGCCGATTCCCATTTGCTTGCAGGAATATTGCCGCAAAAGACATTTGGGCGTCCAAAGGCCGCATCTTTGGCCGCAATACGCCGCCACAGATCCCAGGCGGGCGCCGGTCCTTCGTTGAGCCTGGCGGCCGTGTGATGGTCCCCCATGTCCGAGTTTTCGGTCAGCGACCCGATCGTCATGAAAACAAGATCGTCGGCGCCAATAATGAGACTGCCCTCAATGCCATTCTCCAGCCAGCGGATGGCTGTGGCTTGCTTGCGGCCACGCTTTATGTCGAAATCGATATCGGTGACTCCGACCCCGTAGCGAAAGTTGACGCCTTGCGCCAACAGCCATTTGGATAACGGCAGAACGAGCGATTCATATTGATTGTATTTGGTAAACTTCAGCGTACTGAAATCCGGCAGGCCGCCGATATGGTGGATGAATCGATGCAGATAAAGTTTCATCTCGAGGGCTGAATGCCATTCTTCAAAGGCGAACATGGTCCGCCAATAGAGCCAGAAATTGCTGTTGAAGAAATCTCTTCCGAACACTTCGTCGATGCGCTTGGTCTCCATCTGCTTACGAGTGGCAAGAAAAAGGGCAATCAGCTCTTTCTGGGCCTGTTCGCTCAGTGTGAAGAGGCCATCGGTATGGGCATCCTGCCCCTGCTTCACCGTCGCCCGCCGTAGTGTGTAGTTCGGATCATCCTTGTTCAGCCAGTAAAACTCATCGAGCACGCTGGCGCCTTCAAGTTCGAGCGATGGGATCGAACGAAACAGATCCCAGAGACACTCGAAATGATCCTCCATCTCTCTACCACCTCGAATCACGAATCCCCTTTCCGGATCCTGACAACCGTCCAACGCGCCCCCCGGAACCGTCTGTCGTTCGAGGATGGTGATACGGTCGCCACGCAACTGCCCGTCGCGGATCAAGAAGGCCGCGCCGGAGAGCGCAGCCAACCCCGAACCAACGAACCATGCTGTCTTGCTATCCACGCCGGCGGGTTTGCGGGGCCGAGCAAAAGCTTCGTAATTTCCACTGGTGTAATACATCGCGACATTCGATCTCGTTTGATGTGACAATCCGTCCGCTGATAGTCAGAAGATGTTTTCGACCGCCTGACCCTTCTGCGGGACGCCGATCGTCAGACCGCCATCGACGACGATTTCGGAGCCGGTAAGATAAGAGGACTCGTCGCTAAGCAGGAACAAGACTGCCTGTGACACTTCCTGCGGCTCGGCTGGCCGCGCGAGCGGAATTGGAAAACTGGAAAGATCGATGTTCTCTGTCATCCGAGTGTTGATGAAGCCCGGATGGATAGAGTTTATGCGAACGCCGGACGCGGCGGCCTCCAAGGCAGCGGACTTCGTTATGCCCCGCACGCCGAACTTGGAAGCAACATAGGCGTGAAGCCCAGGACTACCCCTCATCCCCTCGACCGACGAGATGTTGACGATCGAGCCTCCGCCCGCGCGGCGCATCGCAGGTAGGGCAGTCTGCATTCCCAAGAATACACCGGTGAGATTGACAGCCAGGGTCTTCTCCCACTGCTCGAGCGGGAACCGCTCGATGGGAGCCATACTCGCTATGCCTGCATTGTTGACGAGGCCGTGCACCGCGCCGAACTTGCCCTCCGCAGCCGCAATCGCCTGGCACCATTCCCCTGGCTGAGCGACGTCTTGACGCACATAGATCGCGGATGGGCCAAGTTCGGCCGCGAAAGTCGCTCCTTCATTGTCAAGAATATCGGTGATCACGACTTTCGCGCCCTCGGCTACCAGCAGGCGCGCATGAGCGGCCCCCATCCCTTGAGCCCCGCCGGTTACCAAAATGACTTTTTCGCTCACACGTCCCATAACTCTTGGTTCCCTCGATCAGTGGCGGTGCAGGGGTTTTCAGCATCAAAAAGGATGACGGGCGTGTTGATCAAAATGGTTGAGAACGAGCATTGAAAGTCGGGCAAGCCAAGAGTTGCGGTCTGCACCACGCCCCGGACTCTTGGCGATCTGCCCTCTGCTACGTATCATCTTTGATTCCCAAAGCCTGTGCGCAGTACCCGTGTAAATTGGCGCTAAAGCACTTCGATAACGATTTCACGTCGCGAACATGCTTCCGCCGCTCAGGCGTTAGCCATCCTTTGGATTATTGCATTGGCTTTGCCGAACTACCCCGCCTTCTAGACGCCGACAATTTGCGACCGAATTTCCTCCGGTTTCGGAGATAGGATCGGTACCCGCGAGCGGAGCGATACCGGTGCCGAACGGTGCTGAGCTCCTTGTGGATCGAAAAGTGGGGCGCAGAACGCATGAGGTTCTCCTTAGTCTTGCGAATTGGAGTATCCATTCCGTGCAATCGGCGCGCCGAGACTCTGATGGGAAGTCAGCCTCACGTGACTCTTGCACAGGCGCCGGAGGTCTTCCGACTCTCCACCGAGACGGCGATGTCAGGGCCTGCGTTTTCGACCATGCGCAGCGACAATGTTACGCTGATCTGGTTTAATCGAGGCTGTTGCGAAAACTCGTGAGAGAGCCTCATCGACTTTCTGTCCGGATACTTGATCATGTCGGGCTTTCGACATCGCGTCGTCAATCGGACAAGCGAGGAAGGCAACAGAACAAGGGTCGAAAGTTGTCGGGTCACTCGTACCCAATTTGACGTCAGCCAGTGAGCCGTATAAACCGCACGAGGTGCCTGGCATCGACGTTGCATAACGACTGATAGACAAATAGGAATCACCCACTCGCCTTGACGTCATCATCGGTGAGCAGGCTCCGCCGGAATGGATGCACAATCAGGCGCATCCGGCAGCACAGGACAGCTGCCGGCTTCTAGAATGGAAAAGGTCAAGCGTGTCGGATGTTTTCGGATCGTTTAATCCGGCGGATTGAGGTGCAAGGCGCAGAAACGGCACTGCGGCCTCGCGTAGCGAAGATCGCTATCACCGGATCGATGTGCCGCACGGACTACCGAACCCACATCGCTGCCAGCGCAGTACAGTCGCTTCAGGGGCGCTTCAACAACCGGAGAGGCGCGGTGAGATGAATAGCTCAATCTCCAACCGCGCGAATTGTTCTGAGATCAAGGAGGATGCGATGCCCGACGTCAAAGGCATTCCGCTTGATGCGCCTCTTTACCATGGGGGCAAAAATCGTGGCGGTGCGTTTCTCGGCTGCCAAGCCATAAACCTTATGTTCAGCGTGGGGCACGAGGCGAATTGTTTATTGCCGAAGGAACTAGCACCTGCAGCAAACCCTGCAATCGCCATTGTGGGGGTCGCGAGCTATCGCTCAAGCACTGTCGGGCCATACTTGGAGTGCTATTCAGGAATTCAAGTTCGTGATCCCGACGGCGAGACTGGCTACTACATCCCTTACATTTACGTGACGGTAAATGATGCAGCTCTCGCCTCGGGACGAGAGGTTCTTGGTGCTCCAAAAAAGCTGGCGCACATTAGACTGATCAGAGAAGGCGGTCTAATTCAGGGTACGCTCGAGCGTCCGAAAGGCAAGCGCCTGCTGACCCTTACCGCTCAACCAGACGAGCGCATGAGCTCGGATTCGCGGCAGATGTATTCTGCGCGGACGAATTTCTACTCGGTTCGGCAGCTGCCGCCCATCATTGAGTCCGGGAAGGGAGAGGTCACGCAACTCGTCAAATGGTGTACGGACCGAACGTTGCGACGCGACGAGCGTGGCGAAGAAGTTCTATTTACTGGACCAACCTCCCTAACTTACGACTCCCCCTCGATTATCGATCCCGTGCACAACTTGACAGTTGGCCAAGCCCTGCTCGGCACATACGAGGAGTATGACGCAAGGCTCGAGGCCATTGATATCCTTTCGGAGGAATCAAACCCGGTAAACGATGATCGACGAGCTTGAAGAATTCATCCAATCCTAAATTGCTGCCAGCGCTGTCGGTTTGCCAGCTGACGGGCGGTATGTGGGGTTCACCTCCCCGGCGACTCATTCTGGAAGATGGTCGACAAGGCCGGCTTCAAGACCCACGTCTACAACAAGAATAGCGGCAATAAGGAGAAGAAGGCCGACGTGGCGATCGCCACAGCCATGATGGATGGGCGTTCAACATCATCGACAAGGACAACGACGATATCCTGCTGGTTGCCTCGTCAGAAGCAGACGAAAGAGCTGCGCCGGACATGTCGGCTACGGGCCCAAAAGCGCAAACCCGCATTTCTCTGCAGCTCGCTTCGCCCGCCGCAACGTGCTTTCAAGAAAAACGACATAGCAGTTGACTCTTTCTGAATACACTTTCCGATGGCGCGGACTTGATGATGCGCCTAAATGGTTTGCGATGCGCAATACAGCGCGGCGCGATATAGCCGCGGGGAGGCAACATGGGGAACACCCTTGTTGTACACGCGAAACGTCTGCCTCAGTCGCAGAAAGCGCGACGGGCGGCGCAGTATGTCCGCATGTCGACGGATTACCAGCAATACTCGATTGAGAATCAGGCAGTGGTCATCGCGACCTACGCCGAACTTCACAAGCTAACCATCGTCCACACCTATCGTGACGAGGGAGAAAGCGGCCTCAGAATCGAAAACCGGGGGGGCCTTACCGAACTGGTTGAAGACGTGCAATCGGGACGCGCTGACTTCGCTCATCTGCTTGTCTTCGACGTGAGCCGATGGGGACGCTTTCAGGACGTTGACGAGAGCGCGCACTACGAGTTCATCTGCCGCAGGGCGGGCGTCGAGGTTGCTTATTGCGCGGAGCAATTCGACAATGACGGAAGCCTTCTCGCCAGCATCATGAAGAATATTAAGAGAGTGATGGCGGCTGAGTTCAGTCGGGAACTCTCCGCCAAAGTTTTCGCAGGGTCAGTCCGGCTGACGCATCGCGGCTTCAAAATGGGCGGCCCTACGGCTTACGCGTTCCAACGACGTCTCGTCGACGATCAATGCAGACCGAAGGGCATTTTAACGATCGGCCAGCGCAAATCTTTGCTTACCGACCATGTCAAGCTCATCCCCGGTGCGCCCGATCAAGTCGAGATCGTGAATTGGATTCTCCACGAATATCTCCGTCACAAATCGCAGGCCACCATTGCCCGAGAGCTCAACCAGCGAGGGATCTTGAATAGCCAGGGAAGACCGTGGCTTGGAAAGGCTGTCGGTGACCTCCTCCGGAACGAAGCTTATATCGGCGTTCTGACCTACAATCGCAAAAGCAGAAAACTTGGCGCCAAGGTGACGCGCAACCCAAGGGAGCTCTGGATCAGAAAAGAGAATGCCATCGAACCTATCGTCCATCGCGACGCATTCCGGCGCGCGCAAAAGATTATGGGTGAGGGGCGCGTCAGCATTCCCGAAGAGGAAATGTTGCTTCGGCTCCGTAAGGTCCTGATGAAGAAAGGCAAGCTTAGTAAGACGATTATCAATTCAAGTCCGGGACTGCCGTCCATGTCATCGTATGTTTTGCACTTCGGCGCGCTGCGGAACATCTACCGTCTTATTGGGTACAACGGCAATCAAGAATGGTTTGACAAATACGCGTCGCACCAACGGTGGGCCGCCCTTCAGCTTAGCAATGCTGCTCGCCTTCGAGACGCCTTCGAGAGACTTGGTCGCAGTGCCACCCTCAATGCTTCGACTGAATGTCTTCGAATCGACAATGTCGTGAATGTCGTCTTTCGGGTCGCGAGATGCCGCAACTATGAAAACCGGCCCTTGCGCTGGACGCTGCAATACCGCGTGAGGTGGCCGAAGGGATGGGTTGTCGCGGTTCGGCTGGACGAGAAGAACGAAGCGATCTTCGACTATGTCTTGATGCCCTCGGCGTGGCTCACCTTCAGTCGTCGCATGTTCTGGTTCTCAAAGGAAGTCTATAAGGGCCGCACCATAAACCGATTTGACACGTTCGAAGCGCTGTCACGCTTCCTCATCGAATGCGTCGGCAAGGAAAAGCCTTCGTGAGTCTAACACCGCAGATGAAGAAGCCGTTGAAGGCGGCAACTCGCCACGCGACATCGCAACTGCCTTGAACAAGAAAGGCGTACCCGGGCCACGTGGCGGCGCCTGGAACGCCTCGACCATTGACGGTAGCCGCAAGCGCTTGAACGGCATCCTTCAGTACGCCGGGCGGATCATCTGGAACCGCCAAAGGTTCATAAAGGTCCCGGAGACCGGCAAGCGCATCAGCCGCGAAAACCCGCGCGAGCAGTGGATGACTGCTGAGGCAAACGATCTGCACGCGCATGAAGGAAACTGGTTTCTGTGATAACCGGCGCACGGTGCCGCTCGAAGCGATTGAAGCCACGGTTCTAGAGGGGCATCGAGCAGATACTCGCGGTCTGCTGAGATCATGCGTCGGTTTCTTCCAGCTCGGCGATACGCTTGCGCAGCGCGGCGACTTGGCGGCCCAGCTTCCATATCTCGTCGCCGGCCCAGTAGGCGCCGCGCTGGGCGATTTCCTTGCGAACGTCGTCTGCTTCCGCGATCTCGCAGCGGATGACGCTGTCAAAGGCTTCGATGATCAGGTCTCGCACGGGTTATTACCACCTTTTCGGAGCGTGCCGGGGCCATCAGATGCCGGCTTTTGCCGGCCGCGTTGCTCAAATACGTAGAGCGCTCCCTACGGAGCGCTCTACGATCGTCAGTTACGCCTTCGGCAAACTGCCGGCGCGCAAGATGGCTTACGCCTGCCGTACGAGGTTTTCTGGATGCGACGATAGGAAATACCATTCGGCCATGTCAACGTTTAAGTTGTATTCTTTTGTATAACACGTATTGAGTCATTAATTATATCGACACACAAAGGTGCACCGTGTTTGAATCGCGCGATGAAGCGTAGAATCAAACCGAACTCGCAGATGGCGGACTATGAAGTCGTCCTCACCTTCGATGACGGACCGCGGCCGCCGAACACGGATAAGGTGTTGGCTGCGCTCGCACAGGAATGCGCGCGAGCCACGTTCTTTCTGGTGGGCCGATCCTCGGCGGAATTTCCCGAGCTCGTGCGGCGTATGGCCGCCCAGGGCCACACCGTAGCGCACCACAGCTGCCGATCGACGTGATAAGCAGATTGCCCATCCCGGGCCACGAAAACACCGTCTCAACAAGGATTGAGCCCGTGACCACTCCCCCAACAAGCAACCCGAGCACCGTCAATATGGCACGGCCGCGTTCGGCAACGCATGATGGATCAAGATACGCCAGACCGGGATGTCGCGTAGCGGACCGAGTTTGAGCTTCGTCATGGCGTTCCTCCCTTGCCGTAGGGTGCCAATACCAAATCGCGGGTAACGATGACCCGCACGGGGAAACCTGGCCGGATGGTCAGCGTCGGCTGGATGTTGAGCTGGCGCTGCAGATCTGCTGGCCAGTCTGGCTGATGCTGCTAGGTCGTCCAGCGACTCGGCATAGACGACGTATCGCTCCGGGGAGGACCGCCTTGTGCGGTTTGATGGAGGATGAAGACATAGGCGTATGACTGACCATATGCCTATGCCGAAGGTTTCCCGACTTGAAGTCGTCTCGACAGGCGCTCGACGTCGTTGGACATTGGAAGAAAAGCAGCGAATCGTCACCGAGAGCTATGGCGGGCCACGTCTGGTGTCGGTCACGGCACGACGTAACGGGCTGTCGACAAGCCAATTGTTCACGTGGCGCCGGTTGGCGCGGGAAGGCAAGTTGAGCGGGGATGCCGCGCCGGTGCTTGTTCCGGTTGAGATGACGCCTGCGGCGGCTCCGATCTCGAGTGGCGCGCCACAACCGGTGTCTTCACCGCCTGCGCAACGTGCACGGGCCGGCATTATCGAGATCGAGCTTGGGGGCGGCTGTCGCGTGCGCGTTGACCGGGACGTGGACGCGGAGGCGCTGCAGCGGGTTCTTGAGCTTCTGAGACGGCGATGATCCCGATCCCGAGCGGCGTCAGGGTCTGGATCGCCACCGGCCACACCGACATGCGCCGCGGGATGCAAAGCCTGGCGCTTGCGGTCCAGGAGAGCCTGAAGCGCGATCCTCATGCTGGCGATCTCTACATCTTCCGGGGTCGCCGCGGCGATCTGGTCAAGATCCTCTGGCATGACGGGCTGGGCATGTCGCTCTACGCCAAGCGCCTGGATCGCGGCAAGTTCATATGGCCTTCGGCGTCGGACGGCGCAGTATCGATCTCGGCGGCGCAGATGGGTCCAGAAACTAAAGGTCCCAAACGTGAAAATCCTAAACATCTCGAATTTTTCAGAAGGACTCTTGGCTGTCGATAGCGATCGCGCCGACGCGTTTTGTTCGGACGACGCGATCCTCTACACTTTGCGACAAAAGCCGGCTCGCGACCGTCTGGAGGTCGTCGGCCGCCCGCTCTCCTTCGAGCCGTACGGGTTAATGATGCGCCGTGACGACTCTGCGTTTCGCTTGGCTGTCAACAAGACGCTGGCCGAGCTCTTTCGCTCGGGAGAGATAACATCTCTCTACCACAAGTGGTTTGACCAATTTGGAATTCCACTGAGCGAGAAGCTCGAGACCGTTTTGCAAGCGCAAGCAGTCCCTCAATAGCGGCTGGGTCGAATGCTCTCCTACAATTGGAACTGGAGTATTCTCTTCCAGCAGCCGCAGCTTGGATGGCTGCTGGAAGGTCTGCGTCTCACAATAGTCATGGCGGTGGTGAGCTTCCTCCTAGCGCTTGCGATCGGAACCTTAGTCGGTACAGCCCGCACTGCTCGATCGAGAGCGGTGCGTGGAATAGGCTTCGTCTACACAGCTCTCTTTCGGAACGTGCCATTGCTGATCCAGATGTTCCTGTGGTTCTACGTCTTTCCGGAGCTCCTGCCCTCAAATCTTGGACGCTGGGTGAAGCGGGATTGGGCGTGCTTGTCGTCCCTTATGGCGATCGATACGTACGGTTGGTCATCTACGCTGGAATAGGACGGGATCAGATCGATGCGGTCTTGAGCGCTTTTTCGGAGATAGGCCAAAGCTTAGAGGCGAAATACCCCGATACACTGTCGACATCCTAAGCCGCGGGCATCGTGCGAAGCGCGTGGGACGCCGACTGCCCACGTGCATCGATCACGGTCCCGGCCGCGTTTGAGGCTAGATCACGTCGAGGAACACCGACCAAGAAATAATAGCGGGATTATAGCCAGTGTTTTGAGGCCTAGCACCATGGCATGAGTTGACGTATGAAAACTCGTGCGATTGTAGCCTGGAATGTGCGTCGGATTCGCGTGAATCGGGGTATCTCGCAGGAGCAATTGGCTTGGAAGGCCGGGATCGACCGCTCCTACATGAGTAGTCTTGAGCGGCAATCGAAGAACCCGACGATTGATCTTCTCGACCGCATCGCCGAAACGCTGGACGTGCAGTTGTCCGAGTTCTTTGTTCTGCCGCCCAAAGGTGCTAGGTCTCCGAAGACCTTGCCTAAAAGCCGCAAGCCAGCGGGTCCACGTCGCAAGAAAAAATAGCGAATTTCAACGGCTTCTACGTAGCCAATTGAGGGACTTAGAACACCAATTTCGCCCGACAAGCCTTCTTTGCCGGCCGAACAGGGCTGTGATTAAATTGGAGTGCGTTTCACAGCACGGGAGTGAGTGACGACTGGTTGCCGGATGCAGGTTCGCGAAATGCATTGGCGGGCGCGGTCGCATCGGAAGAGGAGACTTCGATAATCGCAATTGCCTCGACTTTTTCAACCATTTGTACGCAGCCGATTGACCACGGCAACCGGGTTCATCCCCACTGGGGCGATCTTTCGTAGTCCACGTGTGATGTGTCCGGAGGCGCAAAGGCGCGGAGATTACGCCTCATCAGGCAAGTCTATTGGAGCGCCAATTGAGCTTGAAGAATATCTGATCGATTCGCCGTGATCTCGGGATGCCCCGGCTGTGGGAAGTCCACGCTGCTGACCGAACTCGGCCGACGCGGCTACGCGACGATAGATGAGCCTGGACGCCCGGTCGTAAGGAAGGAATTGGAGTCGGGCGTTCCCGCGTTGCCCGGGACAGGTATTGAAGCGCGCCTGCACAGTGCGTTTGATCTTTCCCTTGAAAACCTGACGCGAGCGAGTGCGTTCGACGGCTGGGTTTATTCGATCGCGGCCTGATCGACGCCGCAGCGGGTCTCGAACGCGTGACAGGCGAGCCGGCGACAAGGAACTCGGACAGGCACGCCACTATCATCGACGCGTGTTCATCGCTTCCGCCTTGGCCGGCCATCCACGCGACCGATCAAGAGACGCGTCATGATTTCGAGGATGCCTGTCGAAAACGAGCATCTTCTGAAGGTTTTCCCGATGCTCGGCTATGAAGTGGCACTACTCCCAAACTCAGCGTGGTGGAAAGGGCCGATTTCGTTCTTTGAGTGCCGACGTCCAACGAACATCACCAATTATAAACACGTGCAGTCGAACGGAAAGTCCATGGCAAGGGCCGCTATGGCGAATCAATTGTCAGCCTGCTGCCGTGAATCTGCCGAACGGGCACTGAAAACGGATCGAAGTCCTTCAGGCAACGCACGTTCACTGCCCATCCGTCGAACGGCCGAATGCCGGCTTCGCGTTCTGCTGCGGTGGGCTGGCTTGGTTTGCGGAACGGCAAAATACCGCAAACCGGGCAAAAATAGTCAGCCGCAGTGAATAAACCCCAGCGATAGACCGACAACTCCTGGAGGGGCGTCAGGAGCCGGAAGTCGCCCTCGGCGACGCGATAAATCAGCGCGCCACGCTTCGAGCAGATAGAGCAGTCGCAAACCCGCACATGGTCGATATCGGCGTCGATCTCGAAACGGACGGTGCCGCAGTGACACGAGCCGGTGTACGTCTTCATCATCGGCGGTTTGTCTCTAGAAGCCCGACCGAAGATAGATCAACGGATGGGGCCTGACAAAATCTCGTTGATCCTGTTCGCAAACACATAATAGCCGCAACTCCGCCAGCAAGTCACGGGCGCGGCGCGCTGATTGGCTCCTGGCTTACTCGCTCGATTGGAGTCGAGAAGAACTCGGGTGGAAGAAATGCCAGTCGTCGCCTTGAGACACACACCGTCTAAAGATACGCCCGCTTCAATGGCGAGGTCATTGGTTAACCAGTCTGGGAAATCGAGCGTGAATGTGCGAACACTATCCGTGTCTTCGACTGAGGCAATCTTGGCAACGCTTGTACAATTGTCGCAAACACAGGATCCCCCCTCATCCCGTTGACATCACTCGCTAGGTCGCAGTCGATCCTGGCAGGCCGTCGAGGGATATAGCTCGCATCAGACGGTCGCATACGGGGCCAGGGGGTCGCCTCTGATCGAGTTGATCCAGGGGAGGGCATGCATTTCGCAGTTGAGCACGCGGGTCGCCTAACACTTTTTGGATGGTCCACGATCCGCTCGCCGTCGGCGGCGGACATCGTTCGTCCGCTATCCTCCAACCCGCCAGACAGCCAATCGATCCAGAGCCGACCGTCGGGGTTGAGCATCACTCGCCTGGGGACGAGTCAGTCTGCTGGGCATCCTCCGGGATTTCTTGCCGCAGTTTCGGCCCTTGATTGAGCCGGCGGCCCAATGCGGCAAGGAAATTATCATAACGCGCTCCGGCCTGTGCTCTCGCGGCCTTGGCGGCGGGTTCGGGGAGTGATGGTGTTGTCGTGAGCCAGAAGCGGATGAAGAGAGCGATAGTCTCGACCGAAATCCCGACATCCCGCTCAAGGCGCGCGATCCGGCGGTCGATCTGGTCAAGACGCTTGGCAGTAGCAGCCTCTCGCCGTTCATCGGCGTCCGGCGACAGAAAGGAAGCGATCGCGGCTTCCGCGATAAGCGACAGCGACTGCTCGCGCCGGGCGGCGTAGGCCGATAGCGCCTTCATGACATCAGGATCGAGATAGACCGACAGCTGAGCCTTCTTTTTTGTCCCGATCATGGCTACCTCACAATCCGAGATCGTCGCCGGGATCGAGGGAGGCTTGGCGCGCCACGCCCTGCATCATGTCGTTCATGCGCCTGATCCGCGGGACATCTTCATCGAGCTCATCCACGAGGTCCGAAGCGAACTCGTTCTCGAGTGGTTCCTTATTCTCCACCGTGTCTCGATCGAGTTCCGGCTGCTGCCTGCGGTCGGCGGCCTTTGGATCTTCGTCATCCGTCTGGTCGTCGTTCAACGTCTCCAATGCCCTTGGGCGCGGCGGCAATGGCCTTGAGCTCCAATCGTCCAACCGGCCGCCATTGGATTTCGTCAGCATCGGCGGCGCCATGATGCGCTCCTGGAAACGTCTATCTTCGTAATAGCGCGCCTTCTTCGCCCGAATCGGATGGAGGCCCGACATCATGACGATCTCGTCGGAGGGCGGGAGCTGCATCATCTCGCCGGGCGTGAGCAGCGGGCGGGCGGTCTCGGACCGCGACACCATGAGGTGGCCCAGCCAAGGCGCCAGCCGGCTGCCGGCATAGTTCTTCATCGCCTTCATCTCGGTCGCCGTGCCGAGCGCGTCGCTCACGCGCTTTGCGGTGCGCTCGTCGTTGGTCGCAAAGCTGACCCGGACGTGGCAGTTGTCAAGGATCGAGTTGTTGGGCCCGTAGGCCTTCTCGATCTGGTTCAGCGACTGAGCAATCAGGAAACTCTTGATGCCGTATCCGGCCATGAAGGCCAGCGCAGACTCGAAGAAGTCGAGCCGGCCGAGCGCCGGGAATTCGTCGAGCATCAGGAGGAGCCGGCGCCGGCCGGCCTTGGCTTGCAGATCCTCGGTCAAGCGGCGGCCTATCTGGTTGAGGATCAGACGGATCAGCGGCTTGGTGCGATTGATGTCGGAGGGCGGCACGACAAGGTACAGCGTGGTCGCTCGCTCTCCGCCAACGATATCGGTAATCCGCCAGTCGCAGCACCGCGTCACCTCCGCCACCACGGGATCTCGGTAAAGGCCCAGGAACGACATGGCGGTGCTCAAGACACCGGAGCGTTCGTTGCCGGACTTGTTCAGCAACTCGCGGGCAGCGGACGCGACGACGGGATGAACACCGGCCTCGCCGAGATGCGCGGTTCGCATCATTGCGGCAAGCGTCGTCTCAATGGGCCGCTTGGGATCGGACAAGAAGGCTGCGACACCGGCGAGCGTCTTGTCTTCCTCGGCATAGAGGACGTGGAGGATCGCGCCGACCAGCAGGGCGTGACTGGTTTTCTCCCAATGGTTCCGCTTCTCGAGGCTGCCCTCCGGGTCGACCAGAATGTCGGCAATGTTCTGGACGTCGCGCACCTCCCACTCGCCGCGGCGCACCTCGAGCAACGGGTTATAGGCCGACGACTTCGCGTTGGTCGGATCGAACAGAAGGACACGGCCGTGTCGGGCGCGAAAGCCGGCAGTGAGCTGCCAGTTCTCCCCCTTGAGGTCGTGGACGATAGCCGAGCCCGGCCACGTCAAGAGCGAAGGGATGACGAGGCCGACGCCCTTGCCCGATCGCGTGGGTGCGAAGCACAGGACATGCTCCGGTCCATCATGGCGAAGATAGGTGCGCTCGAACCGGCCGAGCACCACGCCGTCGGGTCCAAGCAATCCAGCCTGCTCGATCTCCTTTGCCTTCGCCCACCGCGCGGACCCATAAGTCTCGGCATTCTTCGCTTCGCGGGCGCGCCAGACCGACATACCGATCGCGACCGCCGCAGCGATGATGCCGCCGGATGCCGCGATGAAGGCGCCCTCGGTGAAGATTGAGGGCGCGTAAGCATCGTAGGCATACCACCACCAGAAGAAGGCAGGCGGAAGGTAGAACGGAAAATGGAGCAGCTCGAACCAGGGCTGCCCGAGCTGCGGCTGAAAGCCGAGGCGCCAAGCCGTCCATTCCGTCGCGGCCCAGATCGTGAGCAGGACGATGCCGAAGACCATGATGACCTGCCCCCAAAGAATCTTGGTCGCCGACATGGCGGCCGCCCTCTCCTGACGTCGGTGATTGGAAGGATCACTCACAAGCCGAGCCCCCGGTTGCGCCCAAAACCCCAATCGATGCCGCCATCCGCGCGCGCGACGCCAGAGACATGCCGGCCGAGCTGTTTATCGAGTGAGGGCGTCCAAGGCACGAGCTGGAAGCCGAGACCGTCGTCGATCATGGCGAAGCGGCCGGAGGCGAGCGCGAAGCGCTGCCGATAGGTGCCTGCCACATACTCGCCGCTAGCCGACGGGTTGAACGGCTGACCGGTCTCGGCGGCGAGCTGCTTGCCGAGATCCTCTAACTCCCGACGGCGCAGCGTGCCGATAAGGTTTTTCGCGAACACCAGTCCACGCGCCTGGCGTTCGGCGAGCCCCTGCCCGATGAGCTGCTCGGGCCGCCGTTCCATAGCGTCGCGGACCTCGGCGCCGAAGCCGCCCTGGCCAAGCGCCACAGGGTCGCGCGCGACGGCCTGCCGATCGAGCCATGTCGCGCCGCTCGCGGTCACCTGCGCTTCGATCGAGAGATCGGAGCGGACGGCAAGCGCCACGCGACGCTGCCCTCTTGCGTCATCGAATTTGCGAAGCTCGACGATTGAGCCTGGCGCGCTGTCGCCGGCAGCGTCGAGGTCGGGCAGCCGGATGTGGTGGGTGCGGCCGTCGACCCCGTCGACCACGGCATAGGCGGTCGCCTTGAGCTCGTCGTCGAGACCGCGATCAACGAGACGCCCGATGACGGGGACGTCAAGATTTTCGCCTGATAACACGTAACTCGCGCTCCCGCGCTCGATGCCGCGTTCGGTCAAGCTGCGGTGGATACGCTTGATGATGTCGCCGCGTTCGCCGAGCTCGCGCAAGGTCGTTTCGGCGGCCTCGTCCATGGACCATTGGCCGGGCCCGAGTTGATGAGCGAGGCCAAGACTTTCCAAGTGTCGCAGCCGGCCAACCTTCAACGCATGGAATTGATCGGGCTGCTGCTCGGGACGCGGCGCAAGGTCGATAACACCGTGCTGGTTTGCATCGCGAACAAGCTGGCGATCGAGCTGCGTCCAGCGCTCGGCTCCGATCTGGCTCTCGAGCGAGCGACGAATGTCGAGATCGGAGCGCAGTCCAAGTTCCTGGGTGACCAGGTCCTGGGCGCGGGCGCGCATCCCTTCCTTGATGTAGTCGCGGGAGATGACGAGGTCTTGGCCGTCCTCTGCGACGCCGCGCACGATGATGTGGACGTGGGGGTGCTGGGTGTTCCAGTGATCGACCCCCACCCAGTCGAGCTTGGTACCCAGATCCACTTCCATCTGGCCGACCAATTCGCGGGCGAAACCCTTGAGGTCGGCCATGTCAGGCGCGTCCTCGGGGGAGACGATGAAGCGGAAATGGTGGCGGTCATTCTGACAGCGCTCGGCGAAGGCCTTGGGATCGGCATCCTCGGTGCCCGGGCCGAACAGGTGGGCCTTCTCCCCGTCCCGGGTCACGCCTTCGCGCCGGAGATAGCCGAGATGCGTCGCGAGCGGCGCCGACCTCGCCCTGTGCCGGACGACCCGGGTCTTGATGGTCACCAGACGCGAGCGGCCGGTGAGCAGACGGTTTGCCCGCACGCTGGCGGCTCGGCCGCGGCCGAAGCGCGAATGACGGTGGCTGACGAGCTGGCCGGCTCGCGAAATGCCGCCGCCAGCGCGTTGAGCGGCGGCAAGCGCCTGGGCGATGAAGGGCTTGGCCCGCTGGCTCCTCGAGGAGCGGATGCGGCCGGGCCGTGGTTGAAAATCGCTGTCTTCAGCCATGGCCAGCCTCGACAATGTGCGGAATGCAGAATCCCTGCAACGGGTTGATAGTCGAGCGCACATTGCGCGCCGAAGCCGCACATTGCGGACCCGAGGAAAAATAGCAGCACAAACAACCAACCGACCGAGCCGCACATTGCGGCCTTTTATCTCGCCATCGTTCGGTCGGTACTCGCGGAAGCCCCCACTGTTTGCGAGTGTTTGCGATAGCGATCGTTACGCGAAGGGCCGAGACACCCGTAGGGTGGCTCGGTGAGGAGCGAAGCGACGAGTAGAGCGCGGGCCGAAGGCATCGCCCGTATGACTGTGTTGCAGCGTTTCGAATGCAAACCGAATGTTCGTCAAGGGGCGCCAGCGAACCTGGAAACTGACAGCTGATATCGCGAGCTGCCCGATGTGCAGCCGCCGCAACAAGGGTGCCTGCAGACGTACCGCGATCCGCGCATTGACGTTGAAGATGCCGTGCAGTCATTGCGATCGCCCCATGGCCGAGAGCGCGACGAACAGGCCCTCCGACTGCGGCGCAATCGCCGAAATATCGTGCACCGTAGTGCCGACTGAGCCGCCGTGCGCGGGTTGATCGAGCGCCGCTCGCGCGCCAGGGGACGGCCCGTCAGCGTGGTCGAAGAACAGCGGCGCCCGCGTCCAGGATGAACGAGAAGAAGCCGCGAGGAGAAGAGGTCCTGGCGCTCCCTCCGCGTCGACAAAAGGGACGATGGCCGCGACATAGGCTGTCGTCTCCGCGGGCAGTGGACGGTGTCTATCCCGAAACTCCTCGTAGCGGCCGGGACCTGCATTATAGGCCGCGAGAAAGCCCGGCGAGCCGTAACGGTCGTGCAGTTCGCGAAGAAAGGCGGCGCCGGCGAGGATGTTGTCACGGGGATCGAAGGGATCGCGCCCGAGACCATAGCGCGCGCGCATGTCCGCCCAAGTCTTGGGCATGAGTTGCATCAGGCCGAGTGCGCCTTTGGGTGAGACGGCACGCCGATCGCCATTGCTCTCGACCCGCATGACGGCTCGTATCCATGCAGCCGGAATGCCAAAGCGCTGCGCGGCCTCTGCCACATGAGATGCGTAGTGATCGCTCGCCGGTTGACTTCGTGCCGGTGCTCTCTGCCCGGACACTGCTGCCGTTGGCCCGCCAATCACCAGCAGGCCGGTAAGGAGGAGAACGGCAAGGCTCGCCCTGTCTCCGCCATCATGGCGAGGCGTCTTGCTGCCTACCGGCGGTGCGCACGGACCACCGGTTTGACCGCCGCTGTGCGTGGCGGCCGCCCGACGGTTGCGTGGACCCGAGTTATGAGAGGGCTTTTCCCCGAACAAGGGGGTGGACCGTTGATGCGCCTGGTTGGCGGCACGCGCGACAGGATCCTGCATGCAATCAGTCCCGCTCGGCGCGTTGGGGCTGACGATTCCAGTTCAGCGTCCAGGCCGCTTTGTCGTTGCCCGACTGGAAGAGATTTGCGCGGATCGGCCGCGGCAGCGCCGGGTCGTCGATGACGAGCGAAACGTAATCGCCGGCCTTCTCGCCGGTCCGCTTCCAACCTGCGCCGATCTCCGGGCCATCGGCATCGCCGAGGCGGATACGGTAGTCCGGCGCGTTCTCGGCATCCGAGGATTCGGCCGGGACGAGGGTGAGAATCCGCTCGAAGAACAGCGTTTCAACGCGACCGGTGAAGCCGGACTTATCGCGCGTGAACTGGCCGATTTGTGCCATGGGAAAGCTCCTGGGTTGCTGGGTTGGAAACGGGTCAATGAGTGGCGGCGCGCCAGACGAAACGGCCGTCGGCGGCTTCGTCCGTCCAAAGCGGGACTGCGCGCGCGACGATCGAGCTGACGGGGAGCGCGCCGAAATAGCGGCCGTCCAGGCTGTCTGGGACGGTCGGGTTCATGAGAAAGACCTCGCCCGGTTCGAGGGTATGGCAACCGCTCCAACGCGGCAGCGGACGGCCGCGATGATCGTGCTCGTGTGCGGCGCCGACATCGACAGCATCGACCGTGATGGCATCGCCCGACCGGCACACGGTTTGCCCGGGCAGCGCCATCACACGCTTCAGCAGCGGCAGACCTTTTGGAAGAAAGCCGCCATCGGCAAGGAAGCTGGCGATCGGTTCCGGCAGCCGTACCGCGACCAGTTCCAAGTCGCGCAGCTCTCCGAGCGGATGCAGCGCGTAGAGCCCTATTGGCGTGCTCGCGGTAGCGTTCCAAATCAGCCGCGGCGCAGGATGAACGAGGGCCAGGGCGCCGGCGACCAGCGCCGCAAGGTAGGTCAACATGAGATAGCCGAAGCGGGTCATGGCGTGACGCTCCGGCGCTTGAGCCAGGCGATATGCTGCTCGCGCGTGTAGGCGCGCGGCACATGGTCGGCGGCGAGACGGTTGTGGAGATGCCGCCAGTATTCGGGTGCGGCGTCAGCCGGATCGATGGAGAGCGCCTCGATGGCGTCGATGGCCTGCAACACGCGCTCGACCTTCGGCCAGCTATCAACGCGCAGCAGGATTTCGCCACCGGGGCGGACGAAGGGCAGCGTCTGATAGCGCTGCCCGGCTTCCACGGCACGCACGATGTCCATGCGCGACACCACGGTGCCATAGTCGTTCGATGCCCAGCGGACGAAGCCGAAGATGCTGCCCGGCTCAAAGCTCGAGATGCTGCGGCGACGGTCGAGAATCTTCTCCTCCGCGCGGCGGCCGAAGCGCAGCCAGTGCTCGATCCGCTTCTCGATCCAGGTCAGCTCGACATGGGTGAGCGCGACATCCCGTCGATGCGAGGGCGGCACTGCACGCGGCGGCAAGGCTTCATTGTCGTTCATGACGGTTCTCCGGGGCGTCAGCGGGGAACTCTCGCGCCAGCAATTCGCGCAGCATGTCGGCGACGGTCACGCCGCGCTGGAACGCGGCGACCTTGATGCGGCCGCGCAGCGTGGGCGTGACGTCAATCGTCAGGCGCGCGGTGAATGCGGCAGCATCATTCACGCTGCGTGGCGGCGTATCACTGGCTTTGATCCAGCTCTCGGCATCGCCCGGACGCGAGGCGAAGCCGCGTTTGATAGAGCGGTCGCTCATGGCGCGAACCTCGCAACTTCTGCCGCGAGCGCGGCGATCTCGCGGGCGGCGGCGCTCTGCTCGACGAACTCGAAGACGAGCCGTCCGGACTGAGCGGCGTCGGCGAAGACAACGCGTTGGCCGATGGTGCTGGCGAGCACCGGCGGATCGTGGTCGGCGAGAGTTTCGGCAGTCTCGCGGGCGATGATCGTGCGCGCGCCGCAGCGGTTGAGCACAAAGCGAGCAGGAAGCTGCGGACGATAGATGCGAGCCTCTCGCAGCAGAGCGAGCATCTCGGCCGAGGCCCAGCCGTCGAATGGCGACGGCTGCACGGGGATCAACACGAGATCCGCCGCCAGCAGCGCCGAACGCATCAGTCCCGCGACGCGCGGCGGTCCGTCAATGACGACATGATCGGCGGTGCGTGCGATTTCCGGCGCCTCGCGGTGGAGCGTATCGCGCGCGAGGCCAACGACGCCGAATAGCCGTGCGACATTCTCCCGCGCACGCTGCTGCGACCAGTCCAATGCGGAGCCCTGGGGGTCAGCGTCGATCAGCGTCACGCGCTTTCCGCGCAGCGCCCATACGCCGGCGAGGTGCAGGGCGAGCGTGGTCTTGCCGACACCGCCTTTCTGGTTGAGCACGGCGACGATCATCGCATGCCTCCCGTCTTGCGACCTGAAAGCGGCAGAGATGGTTGGCTTGGGTGCTCGGTTGGCGGCTGAGCGCGGATGTCGGTGTTATCCGCAAGACGCGCGGCCCCACTACAACAGTTAGATTCTAAGTTAGACTCTAAGTTAGGGCAGGCGATCGTGTTTCCTGGCCAAAGCGTTAGCTGTGGTTTGCACTCCCGGAATCCCGATACCGGCACGCCCGGAGTCCCGATAGTGTGAACGCCCGAAGTCCCGAGCTGATTCACAGCGCCGTCCACAGGAGCTGTGAATGACTTCGATGGCAGGATGCGCAATAGCTCTCGGCGTTCCCTGCGTTCGATGCTCAGGCAGTAGCCTGGCAGCGGTTGACGTGCCGCGATCCGGCGGAGATCAAAGGCGAAGTCTGCAGGCTTGGCGAGGCTGCCGGATTTCTCATGGAGGTGTGCGACCTCGAACAGCCAACCTCTCGGCTGGCGGCCAGCATGCTTGCGCGCGACGCGGTAGAGCCAGCGCTCGATCCCACCAGTCAGGCTGAAATAGGCCGGATCGATCGTGAGAACGAGTGAGCGATCGATGACGCCGCGATAGAGCCAGTCGGGAAGGACGAATTCCATTCCCTGCACCCGACCGTCGCGCGTCGCGCATTCCTCCCATTCGTTGATCCATGAGAACTGGTGGCGCCGCCAATGCTCCCCCTGCCGGATGCTGGTGCGGATGACGGTCGCCTGCAGGCGGGCCAATGCCCCCTTCAAGAGCTTGTAGTCGCGGGCGCCGGTCTGCCGGCCGACTGCGGTCAGAAGCTGGTAGGGTGTGAAGCGCAGGAAGCGCGAGGTCTTCAGACCGAGGTTCTCGGCCTCGACAATCTGGCTCGCCGCCCAAATCAGCACGTCGGCATCCCAAATGGTCGCCATACCGTGCTCAGGAACTGCATAGACTTCGACACACACGTCGCCGGTCTGGTAGAGGATCGGTCTTGTTCGCTTGGCCTTGGCGAGCGAAAAGAACGGGCGCTCCATCAGGTCGCGTTGATCACGCGGGCTGGCATCACCGGTGGCGACAACGAACGGGTCGAGCTTGCTTCGCTCGCTGGGTGTGATGAGGCGACGCGACGACATGACGAGCGTTGCCTTAGCGATGCGCGTTGCCGGCGGCGCGCGCTTCGAGGTAGCGCGGATCCGACGTTGAGCTGCAGGCGGCCTGATCGGCCCAGGCTTCGAGATCGCCGATGGCGTAGACAACGCGGCCGCCGAGCTTGCGAAAAGTCGGGCCATTGCCATGGCAGCGATATTTTTCAAGCGTGCGCGGCGAGATGCCGAGGAGGCGCGCGGCCTCGGGGGTGCGCACGTAACGGGTGGCGAGTTGCGCAGGCCTGTCGAGCATGGGAGATCTCCGTCTTGCCTCGAAGTGCCGCGGCCAAGTCGCGGCATGTCCGGGCCAGAGTGGCGGAGAGTTCAGGCGTTGGGGGTGGACGAAAATTGACGTACGTTTGTGTCCCCCCATCGTCGCAACCAGGCGAAGCCAGGCGTACTACCGGGGCGCAACTAACTCATCAGGTCGATGGCTTGAAGGAATCGGGGAGCCGATCAGAGGCCGCGTAGAAGTTTCAGATAGCCGCGCTCGACCAAAGCGATTGAATCGTGAATGAGCCGGTTCGCCTTGCGGCGGGCATGAGAATCCTTCCACTCGACCGAGCGGCGCTGAGCGTGGTCGGAGGCGAGCACCTTCGCTGCCACGTCTCGCGGGCCGCCACCCAGGTCGTGGACGTCGAAGGCGTGCAGGAGCTGAATCAGTCGCCGTTTCTGAAACGACGTCAGCCGCAGCGCCGCCGGGAGAAGACCGGTGCGCTGGCCGCTGAGGCGACGCACGAAGTGTAGCGCCACGTCGGCCCGCAGTTCGCCCATGCCGTCGAGCGGCACAAGCACGGCGGGACGGCGCGCGGCCTGCTCGTCGCGCAAACTGACATGGAGCTCACCCGAGCCGTCGGCGACAACCAGCTCGCGACCGTCAGCATCTGTCCGCCCGACGATCGACAGTCCGAAAGCGTTGCGATCAATCGAATGAACGGTCTCGAAGTCCGGCGGCGCGGGCGTCAGGATCAATGTTCCCGGTGATGCCTCGGGCAGCCAAATGGCTGGTTCGGGCCAAACCGGAGAGGCGGGGTCATGGGCGACACCGCAACCTCCATCGACGTGCGAAACTGGTTCGGATGGTGTTGGGATCGGATTCGCCGCGCGCGATCTGTCGCTCAGTGCGGGCGAAGTCGCGGCGGTAGTCGGCATTGCGACGAAGGAATTCGAGGGCAAAACCCGGGCGCTCAAGACGATTCAGGCGTTCGATGGTCTCCGGCGAGCGCCAGTACTGGGTCGGCATGGTCTGTCTTCTCGTCTTTTTGTTCTGTGCCCCGCACCACGATCCCTAAAGACGCTACAAGAGACCAGACCCGGAGGTTGCATCACGCGAGATCGCAATTTGCGTGATTGGGGCGCAAATCACTGCATCCGCGGTTCCAAAAGGCCCTGATATCCGGCTTCCACCATCCATCGCGCGCGGGCGAGATGGCTATCATGGACATTTTTGGCACGATCTGGTTCGCGCGTGGGGTCGAGGCCGAAGATCACGCTGACCACCTCGCGCCAGTCGGCGCCCTCCTCTTCGGCCATCAACAACCGAACGTAGATAGCAAGATGTTTCTCGTCATAGGCGTTGACGCGATCCGTTATTGGCGGCCGGTCCTGGAATGGCGCGCCGTTCATTGCAATTGCCCCTCAGCATTGATGCAGCGATTAGAATTCATCTAAGCTCCAGAACTTTGCAAGCTGGGAAATCGTCACACTCGAATTGTGCCGTGATGCGCAGATCGCATCGCGGCGCTCCCCGGAAGCGGCACACCAGGGCCTAGCCAGACGATATGAATAGCACAGTGACGCACGAATCGGAACGATCGTTCCTGGAACGATCATTCCGATGTGAGTTCCCTTGTTGCCATGGATCTCAAGGAGGTCATGGCGGTCAATCTGCGTCGGATACGTCATGTGAAGAAAATGACGCAGGAAGAGTTGGCCGATGGCGCTGGACTAAGCGTCCGTTACGTCGGCGCAATTGAACGCGCAGATGTGTCGGCCAGCGTGACCGTGCTTGGCCGAATCGCGGAGGCGCTCGGCGTCGAAGCAACCGATCTCGTCAAGCGAACGACGGTTCATTCCCATCGGGCTCGATGACGCGACAATTTTGTGCCCCACCGCAACACCGGCACGTCGTGAATCAACTCCGCATTGCCTCACGCATAAGTTGATAGTCGGCTTTACGTAAATCTGATCTGTCTCCAAAGCGCATGCCTAGTTCAGAAACGGACGAGCATGCTGGGGAGATGGAGTAGGCCTCATGACTCTGTACGAGCACTTGCCAGCCGACATTCGCGAGACAGTGGATGCTCTGGTCACGGAACTCAGGCCGCAACCTTGGCCAACGCGGTTCTTTGCGCTGATTGGCCTGCTCGGAGAGAAGTTGGAGGCGCGGCGCGAGGCGGAGCCGTGGCATCTGATCCAACAGTGGACCGGCATAGTGACGGCAACGATGGAGCACTTGCTCCCCGACAGTTCGGTTGTCGAATGCCTGGGACTGATGAGCATTAGTTTCAACGACCAGTGGCGCGCTCAGGCGCTTGGCCAGATCGAACGGGATCCCACAGTGCTGGATCGTCTCGTCGCCATTTGTCCGGACTGGGAAGACATCGTCGAGAGCGTGATCGAGGCCAACCAAAGACGTCCAATCAAATCGGCACGCGGCCGCTGATCGGCATCGGTTACGCCCTTGCCGCTTGCGCCGTCACGGCAAACGAGGTGCCTTCGCGCTTCCTCAGCGTGGCGGTGCCCCGCCCGGGCCAGCCGGGCGGGGCATTGCGGATCGGCTCAGTCGCCGTTGCGACGGTTGGGGCGAGACCAGATCAGGCTGAAGCCCTCGCCCTCTTCATCGGCGAAGAGGTTGGCGAAGATCGGGGCGGTGAAGCTCGGATCGTCGAGCTTGAGGCCGAGATAATCGCGGCCTTCGTTGGAGCGCTTGGACCAGGCGGCCCCGATCTCGACCCGGCCGACATAGATCCGGTGGCTGGGGGCGTTGTCGCCCGAGCGGCTGGTTTCGGGGACGATGCGGACGTTCCTCGCCTGGAGCGAGAGAGTGACGATCTCGCCGTTGAACTCGTTGTTGCCGGTCTTCTTGAAGGTGCCGATGGTCGCCATGGTAGTTCTCCTTGATCTCTGTTTTCGAGCCCGCACCTTGCGGCCTCGATGGTGATCGACAGGCCGGAGGCGATCGACGGCGCACCCCGAAGGGGCTGGACAGCAAAGGAGGAACTTTCTTGTCTCGCGCGAGGAATGGCGGCGCAGCCGGCAGGGGAAGAAAGTTGTGACGCCGCTGTTGCGCCAAAGGCGGTCGAGGCTTCAGCCGTCCTTCGGCCAGATCCATCCATCGAAGAGGCCGTTGGTGCGCTCGATCCAAACAGAGCTGACATCAAGGAGAACGTGGCGATTTGGGAGCCCACCGAGAGAGCTGGCCCAACGAATCCAATGCTGCTTAGCCCTCTGTAATCGAGACGGACGGATCTCCGCTTCCGCGATCGCGCGTCGGCAGCACGCCCCATTCACGAGAGCGGCTGGCCGTAGTTGTGATCCGTCACCGTTTGGTCGATGCCGCACAACGACTGCCACGAAACTGCCACTCTGCGATGATCGGTCGTGTCTCGATGCTTGGCCGCTCTGTGTGAAGCTCACAGACTAGAATGCGAGCACGCTGGATGTCTGATCGAGTCAGCCCCTTCCAATGGACGCTGCCGGCTTGCGCCAGGCCTTCCCGCCCCTACAGGGGTTACGACAATTCGCCGCGCGGACCCAGAGGAGGATCTCGCGCAAATGATGACCGCTAAGAGCTCGAGTGAGAAGAGAACCGGATGAGCGACAAAAGCGATCTTGAAAACAGAGCCATCGAAGCGATATGGAACTATCGTGAGGCCTTCGCCGTGGTCGGCCGCCTGGAGCGAAAAGAACGTTCCGCGCATCGAGCGGTGACCAGGATACTGCCTGAATTGGGGCGCGCCTTACGCAGCCAAGACACGCGGTGTCTTAAGAATAGCATTAAGATCGGCTCGGCAGCTGTCTCGCGGCAGAACGAAGCGTGGGCCAACCTAACTGAGGCGACCGCACGTTTGGATTCAGCCCACTCGACTTTGGCCGCCCTCGAGCGCCAACTAGGATATCTTCCAAAGGTCTCAAAACCACGAGATTCAGGCTAGCTCAAAGTATGCCAGGACGTCGAGCTGCGCCTTATCCTAGGCGGAGATTTTCTGCGGCTTGTTTGCCGCTGCGGTTCATCACCAGCTCGTAGCTGACCTTCGCGCCTTCAACAAGCGAGGTATAGCCGGCCTTCTCTACCGCCGAGATGTGCACGAAAACATCGTTGCCACCGTCGTCCGGCGCAATGAACCCATAGCCTTTGGTCGGGTTGAACCACTTAACAGTCCCTAACGCCACGTCATTTGCTCCAAAAAGAAAAAACACCTTCCCATCTAAATCATTGAACGAGCCGATCGCAAGTCTCCGCGCGAAAGCGGCTCGATGGGATCCGTTGTCCCGCCCGTTCGTAGGTCTTGGACAGAAGAAATAGAGTGCCCCACTCGATGAAATGAACGAGCACGCTGAAATCGGCCGGCATTCAAGAACGACGAGGCGAAGGTCACATTTTCTTCGAAAACTCCGTGCTAACTGTCGCCTGCTTGTCGCGGCCGGATGTACGTCGTGGCATCACGGGAGCCCCGGCTTTCATGCCGGGGTTTTTCGTTTCCGGCGCGAGAAGCAGCTTGACCGGATAGGCTCGTCAAATGGCGCAGCCCACTGCGACAATTCGACTTGGATGCGTAAGAATCATCCGGAGCGGCACAGAGCGAAAAGCCGAATAGCAGGCAGATATGGCGCAGAATATCTACGACAATCCCGATTTCTTCGCTGGCTACAGCCAATTGCCCCGGCAGGTGCATGGGCTGGACGGCGCTCCTGAATGGCCGGCGATCCGGGCCATGCTGCCCGATTTGGTCGGGAAACGTGTCGTTGATCTCGGATGTGGCTTCGGCTGGGCCTCGCGCTGGATGCGCGAGCAGGGCGCGGCCTCGGTTCTGGGTCTCGATCTGTCGCAGAACATGATCGAGCGTGCCAGGGCGGACACAGCGGATACGGCCATTGAGTATCGCATCGCCGATCTCGACACACTGGACCTCCCTGAGGCGGCTTTCGACCTCGCCTACAGCGCACTGACCTTTCACTATGTTCAGGACTTTGGCCGTCTCGTACATGTGATCCGCAAAACGCTCGTTCCTGACGGGCATTTCGTCTTTACGATTGAGCATCCGATCTTCATGGCCGCGGCACATCCGCACTGGATTTCCGATGAGGAGGGCCGCAAAACCTGGCCGGTCAATCGATATTCCGTCGAGGGCGAACGTCGGACGGACTGGTTTGCCAAGGGCGTTCTGAAATACCACAGGACACTTGGCACTACCTTGAATACGCTGATCGGCGCAGGCCTTCAAATTCGGCGGATCGAGGAGTTTGCCCCAACACGCGAGCAGATCCAGCAGATGCCGCAATTGGCCGAAGAACTCGAACGCCCCATGATGCTGATTGTATCTGCGTCCACATCGATCGGCGGTAAGCTTCGAAGCCTTCGTGATATCCGGCCGGATTAGGTTCCTGCCGGGCCCGCCCCGGTATTGATATCAGCCCGGCGTCAAGCGCTATCTTGCCGGCCCGTCTGCGGCCATGCCGGTGAAGCGAGCCAAGGCCGTGATGCTGACCGCAACGGCCCCGGCGATCGCGAAGACCGTTTGCCAGGTGGGCGAAGACATCGCCATCTGGGCGATTCCATGCGTCGCGCTGTAACCGGCGACGGTCGCGGGCGCGACATAGAGGATGATGATTAAGAGCCGCAGCCAAGCCCATGTCACGAGGGCGAGCGCGAGTTGGCCGATGCCGAAGGTTACGGCGCCAGCCGCGAACGCAACCGCGATTCCGCCCAGAGCGCCAGCCCCTGTGTGGAAGGCCCGAAGACCAATCGTCACGCCGGCGAAGACGGGCACCGCGAAGACCGCAAGCGTGAAGAGTAGCCAGGCGAAGAAGCCTATGGCGAGGAAAATAAGCAGTGGTCCCAAGGCAATCATGGTGGTGGGCTCCGTGAGATAGGGGTCTGACGGTCGCGCCTTCCACCACCACCACGGCGCAAACGCAGTATAGCAGCAAATGCCAGCGACCGGAATCGTCACAAATCCGGTTGCGGGCGAATGACAAAATGACCATATTGAGCGTCAGGAGCCGATCGCCCGGGCTGCAAGCGACCCAAAAGGCGGCATCTCGATTTCCCAATCGAACACCCGAACGGCAACCATTCTGCCGGCGCGCGGTGGTCATGAAGCGCTTGTGACTGCCACTAAGACGCCGGTGTGAAATGGATTTGCCATGTCTACCATCCAAAAGAAGTGCGCAGACTTTCTGCGTATGACCTTCAACGATCTGGCCGGCGGCAAGCTCGGATCAGGTCACGCCCACGAGATCGTGGCTGCGTATTTCGGCTATGGTACCGCGGCGGCTCTAAGGGCCGAGCCGAAGTATCAGCTTGCGGCTTTGGATAAAGCCGCGATCCTGATGCCTGATCTGCGCTTGATGGATCAGCGCGTGCAGCACCTCAATGGTCTCCCTGCAGGTCTACCCAATGTTGACGAGCTGGCTTCGCTGCTCTCGAGCTTTCTTAACGCAAACGGCTACTTTTCAGGTGAGGTTTGGTACACCCGAGATCTCGAGGAGTATATCGATGTATCCTTCATTCAAGAAGATCCCATGATGATCGAGGACGCTCTCTCGGGTGAGATGGCTATGACGAATGCTTTTTTTGACGAGCTTTACATAGACAAAGTAAGCCTAGACGTCGGAGACGATGTGCTCGTGGCAAATGTCTCAGGTTCTCTCAATGGAGAGAACGATCCGGATAAGCCGTTCCACGGGGATTCGATCGCTTTCACGACGATGATAACATTTGAGCGTGTGGCCGGTCGAACCGGCTATATGCGGCCGGAGCTGGAGACGTCGGGCGCCATTGATGACTCACATTACTATGATCAGGACGCCTGAGGGCAGCTAGGCATTTCATGGCACGATTGGGCTCTCATTTCGTCTGTCGTTCTGCACGACAAGGTACGGCGGCGCTCACGAGCCGCCGTACCTCCAGACCGGGATGCCTAGCTTCTTCGCTTTGTCAGCGAGATTGTCTTGGATGCCGGTGCCAGGAAAGTGCATCACGCCGATGGGTAGCGTCTCCAGCATCGCATCGTTGCGTTTGAACGGCGCGGCCTTGGCGTGCTTTGTCCAGTCGGGCTTGAAGGCGATCTGCGGGACCTTGCGATTGTCGGCCCACTTGGCGGCAATCAGCTCGGCGCCCTTGGGCGATCCGCCGTGCAGCAGCACCATGTCCGGGTGCTTGGCGTGCACCTGGTCGAGCTTAGCCCAAATTAGCCGGTAGTCGTTGAAGTCGAGTCCACCGGTGAGCGCGACTTTCGGTCCGCGTGGCATGAGCACCTGATTTTCGGCGCGCTTCTTCGCGGCCAGGAAATCGCGGCTGTCGATCATCGCTGACGTCAGATTGCGGTGGTTGACCTTCGATCCGTTGCGCGGCCGCCATGCGGAATGGGCGTGGCGTTCGAACTCGTCGGCGGCCTGGTCGCGCATCAGCTCGAAGGCGTTGCGTCGCTCGATCAGCGTTTGCCCTTCTGCCGTCAGACGCTCCAGCTCGACGGATTTGATTTCGCTGCCGTCCTGCTCCCGCTGCGAGCGCTGCTGGGCCAGCTCGTTATCGTCGAGCTCGCGCTCGATCCTGTCGATCGCACGATGGAAGACGTTTACCATCGACCAGAGCAGGTCGTCGAGGTCGGGCTCAAGACGGGTATCGGACAGCGCCACCACCAGGGCATCGAAGATGTCGGCGACGCTGCCGGCGAGGATTCGCGCTTCAGGAAGCCCCCGGGGATCGGGATCATCGTGGAAGGGACGGTAGCCATGGAGCTGGAGTTCCTGGAGGACCTGGTCGGTCGGGGATGAGCTGTGGTGCGGCTCGAAATCGTTGTCGTGGTCGGCGGTCATTGCGGTTTTCCCTCGTCGGATCGACCGCGCCCATCGCGGCCTTCATGGCGACGAAAGCGGCAGGCGGAACGGACTTGCACCCGCAGCGCAGCGGAGGGCCGGAGCCTTGGCGGAGGACCGAAGGGGGCCGACTATTTTGTCTCGCGATGTAAAGGCGGCTCTGCCGCCGACGGAAAATAGTCGGCCCACGAGGTTGCCGGTCCGGGCCGCCTGCCGCCCGATCGCCCTCTCAGAAGGCCGTGGGGCAGTCCTCTGGCGCCGAGGGGAAACACGTTCACCGACCGTGCGGTAACGAAGCGGCCGCGTCGCCCCTCATCCCGTTTCGGCTATGCCGCCAGCTCCATAAAGCGCGCGACGTCCTGCGCCGCGATCTGTACGCGGCTTGCGGCCCGAAGGGCGTCAAATCCGAGCAGGCGAAGATCCTCGTTGAAGTCGCCAAGCTGTGGCGAGATCACGATTGCCTCGATGCCGGCCTCCTGCGCCCGATCCATCAAGGTCGCCATGGCGCCGTCACCGGCAGGATCGTCGTCCCGGGCGATGTAGAGCCGGCGGAGCGTATCCGGAAGAAGGACGGCGGAGAGATGCGCTGCCGAGAGAGCTGCGACCATCGGCATGGTCGGCAGGGCGCAGCGGAGCGACAGCATCGTCTCGATGCCCTCACCGGCCGCCATGACTTCACCAGCGACGCCAAATCGAACAGCGTGACCAAGCAGGTCGCCCATCGCCCGCTTTGGCGTGTCGATTGGCGCCTTGCCCAGCGTCGCCTCGCTGAAACCATGCGGGTCGAGCCAGGTGCGGTGTACGCCAGCCAGCTCGCCGGACAGATCGGTGACGGCGGCGATCATCGCCGGCCAGGTCTCGGTCGGGCTGTGGTCGTCGGGCCGGTAGTAGCAACGTGGGTGAAAGCGCAGGCTTCCGGTTTCGTGCAAAGACGTAATGCCGCGATTGCGGAGATACGCTTCTATGAGTGTGCGTTCGATCGGCTGCGACATGGCAAAGAGCCGACGAGCGGCCTCCGGCGATCCTCGTGCCGCGCTGGAATTGCGGAGCCGCGGCTGATTGGGCTCGGGCTCTGGATGCGGCAAGCTGAGAAACAAGCGCGCCTCGTCGAGGACGTTCTTGAAGTCGACCAGGCGGCAACTCTCGCGAATGACATCGAGCAAATCGCCATGTTCCCCGGTGGCGGCATCGGTCCATTTGCCGGCGGCTCCCTTCGCCGACTGCTTGAGCCGCACGAACATTGAGCGGCCAGGCGTATTGCGGACGTCGCCGACGAGCCAATAGCTACCTTCCCGTCGTCCGGCAGAGAGGTAGTGACGGCACACGGACTCAGCCTGCCGGCCGAGACGCCGTGCGAGATCGTGTGCGTTATCGGCCATCGTCATCCCCAAAAAGAAAAGGTCCGCCGTCGCCAGCGGACCTTGTTGTTGCTCTCGACGGCTTATTCGGCTGCCATAATCTGCTCACCGGCTCGCTGATTGTGGGCGGTCCGCTCTTCTTCGTCTTCCAGTTTGTTTTCGCTAGGCTGCTCTGGAGTTTCCTCGACTATAGATTCGACCGCCGGTTCGTCGCCAATGGCTCGGCCCAGCGTGCGAAGCGGTTCGGGCAGCCAGGCCGTGTCGGTGAGCAAGGTCTGCGCCTCGGCAGCCATGTCACCCTTCTTCAGATGCTCGATCCGATCGGCGGCGCGCTGCCCTTTTGCCTCCACCACGGCCTGGAGGATTCGCGTCTTCGTCACCCGACCGAAGAAGTTGTCTACGGTCGGTTTCCACCCCGCCGCAGCCATGTCGAGATCGACAGCCCGGGCGAGACGGTCGGCGTGAGCGAGCGCACGCGGCCGCCGATTCCAGGGTTCATGCACGGCGTTGACCGACAGGCTGACGACATGGGCAAAGAGCATCGCCTGGCTGTCGCCGTCCCACGCCTGAAGTGCGTCCCAGAGGTCGGCCGATTCCTTCGGCAAAGCCTTCGCCCAGCGCTCGTGCCGAGCGCGGATCGCCTCGGCTAAGGCGCTGTCGTTCAGGCCGAGCGCCTGGGCGCCGAAACTCACGCTCTTCAGATCCAGCTCCAGGCAGCTATCCGAGCCGTAGTGGTAGAAGGTCTTCAATGTCAGAGCATGCAGGGCCGCATGAAAGGCGACCTGCGGCTGCTCACCGAGGGCATGACGCAGGCCGAGTGTCCGATGGGTGGTGAGCTCGGTCATCAGCCGGTCGGAGATGGGCGAAAGGCCCTCGTCCTCCTCCTGCTCGGCGCCGGGCTCGACCGACACGTTGCGCTCGCCGCCTTCGTAGCTCGCGGCCTTGGCCCGTTCGGCCTCACCATCTTCTTCAGCAAGACCGGGCTCCGGCTCCGCCGACGGTTCGTCTTCGGGCCGGACGTAGCCGCGCTCAACACGAAGCTCGCCTTCAGCGCCAATGCTGACGAAGACGCCTGCGCGCACGATCTCGGCCGGGTCGAAAACAACCGGCCGGCTCTCGAGCCCCTCCAAAGCTGTTTCCAGCTCGGACAACCGTTCGTCGACCTCGTCGGGCAGTTCATCGGCGTCCGCGTGTTTCTCAGACAGCTGATCGAACTCTGCTTGCAAGGCGTTGCGGGCCGCTTCCTCCTCGGCAGTGAGGGTGACGATCTCGCCGCGAAGTTGTCGCAGACCGAAAGCGTGGCCGTAAGCGAAATCGGGGGCGACCTCGGTCCACTTCCAACCCTCGGCGGCAATCGTCTCGGATTCCGCCTTCAGCTTGTCGGCCACCATCTGGTCGACGAGCGCGACATCCTGCATCCAGCCGCCATCGTCGCCCTGAAACAGATCTCGCAGCACCGTGCCACCGGCGGCAGTATAGGCGTCAACCCCGATGAACAGCGCCCGCTTGTCGGAAGCGCGGACCGCGCCTTCTGTCAGCATGCGGCGGATGACGTAGGGCTGCTTGTCGTGGGACGCCTTCAGCCGCTCGAACACAACTTCCTGACGCTCGTGGTCGCCAGATACAGCGAAGGCCATGAGCTGGTCGAGCGTCATGCCGTCCTCCGCATAGACGTCGAGCAGCGTCGGCGAAACCGACGCGAGCTTGAGGCGTTGCTTGACGACGTTGACGGAGACGAAGAAGGCGGCAGCGATCTCCTCCTCCGACTGGCCCTTTTCGCGCAGCGCCAGGAATGCCCGGAACTGGTCGAGCGGATGAAGCGGAGCGCGCTGGACGTTCTCGGCGAGCGAGTCTTCCTCAGCGATGCCGCTATCGCGGACGACGCAGGGCACCGGGGCGGTCTTGGCGAGGCGCTTCTGCTTGACGAGCAGCTCCAGCGCGCGGTAGCGCCGGCCGCCAGCCGGGATCTCGAACACGCCGGTCTCGGCGCCGACCTGGTCGACGACGGGCCGGACACTGAGGCCCTGCAGAAGGCCCCGGCGGGCGATGTCCTCTGCTAGCTCCTCGATCGAGACGCCGGCCTTCACGCGCCGGACGTTCGACTGACTCAGCACGAGCCTGTTGAAGGGGATATCGCGCGAGGGCGAAAGGGTGATCTTGCGAACGGTAGTCGCCATGGGATGATACTCCGCGACGGGCGCCGAGAGCCTCTCTCTCGACATCAACTCGTCACGAAGCGCAGCGCCGCCCTCTCACTTTGGAGGGCGGCGTCGCAAAGCCAACGAACAGGAAAGACGGAAAGCCTCGGAACCGGAAAAGCACCGTTCCGTATCTCCGGTTGTCCGGGAATCAGGCCGCGCGGTCGAGCAGCTTCTTCGCCCGTGCCTCCATGTCGAGTCGTGCGTCCTGATGAGTCTTGTCGCGCGCGACGGCTGTGATGCCCTGGACGAAATCAAACACGCTCTCGGGCTTCCGGCCTTCCTCGGACAGAACTGTGTCGATGATCTTCGCCGTCTCGGTCTTGGAGAAGCCGCCCTTGCGCAGAAACTCGCTGCGGTCCTCGTCGGTCCGGGCGACGATCCGCTCCCGCGCCGATTTGATGCCGTTGACGAAGGGCATCGGCGAAGAGTTCGCGAAGCGTGTCAGCGCCGGCGCCGCCTCATGGGCGAAGCGCGTCGCGGCGTATTTCGAATGGCGGATGGTGATCTCCTCGAAATCCTGAACACCCCACAAATTCCGATTCTGACAGACGGCGCGAAGATAGAAGCTCGCTATGCCGAGCGTCTTCGCGCCCACCTCGGAATTCCAGCAGTAGAAGCCGCGGAAGTAGAGGTCCGGCAAGCCGTCGGGCAGCCGGCCGGCCTCGATCGGATTGAGGTCGTCGACCAGAAACAGGAAGACATCGCGATCGGAGGCGTAGAGCGTCGTCGTATCCTGGGTGATGTCGACGCGCGGGTTGTAAACGCCAGTCGACCAATCAAGCACGCCTGGGACCTTCCAGCGCGTGTCACCCGTGCCATTGCCGGCGATGCGCTGAACAGCTGCCACGAGTTCGTGGTCAAATATACGCCCATATTCCGGACCCGTCGCGGCGCGAAGCTCGAGGCGACTGCCCTGCACCTCAAGCGTTTTTATCTGCTCGGCTCGATGAAAGCTGAGGCCGAACTGCAGGTTGATGCCAGCGAGCGGTGCCGGAAGCTGACGGAGGTAAGCCGCCGGCGCTCCGACCAAGCTGGCAAGTTGACCGAAGCTCCAATGAGTCGGCGCGATCGGCGCGTCGCAACCGGGTAGCATCAGCGTCAGGCGCTCGGCATCGTCGCGGTTGGCCTCCACTCGGATCGCGGTGCTCTCGACCGTTCGGGTCCGGCTGCGCTCGCTCCGGCTGCGCACGGCGGAGTAGAGATCCGACAAGGACAGATAGCGTTCGTCCGCCGGCCGCGAGAACCATTCGGATGAAACGCGGCCGATGCGCTCGCCGCGACTCACATCCACCTTGTAGCCGCCGGCGCAGTCGTGGGCAGCGATCAAAACTTCTGCTTGGGTCATGGGACAATCTCCATGACGGGCGCCGGAGGCCTCTCCTCCGATCATCAACCCGTCACGGCGAAGCCGATCCGTCCTCTCACTCTAATGGGGGCGTTGCGGGGTCTCCCCGCAGAAGGGGGTGCGTCGGCGACCGCGGCGCCGACCAGGGGGAAGGCTTTCCCCTCAAAGGCGCACCGCCGGAATTCGCCATATCATCGGAGCAACAGGCTGCGTAACCCGATGGACCAGCTCGGAAAGTTAGTGCGCGCGCAAACAAGGGGAACTGAACATCGGAGCCAACTGGCGGGTGCTTTCGCCATTTTCATACGACAGCTTGACTTGACGTCCCACACACCGGCAGAACGATCCTCCACAGACCACAACGTCAGCGATTGAAACGAAAATGACGTTCGATATCAGGGGCAGCATCAAGAATACGAAGATCAGCTCGAACCTGTATGTCGTTTTTGAGGAACCGATCTCAAATGCGACCGACTCATTCCTTATCCGCAAGCACGAAGACGCCTCTGAAACGGACATGCTGGTTGAAATCGACGTCTAATTTATTCGAGCTGACATGCTCGACGACCGAGAGTCCATGATCGTTTCCTGCAAAGACAACGGATACGGGTTGGGAGACGATCAGCTCAAGGCATTTCTAACCAAAGACACTTCCTACAAGGACGACCTTCCGATCTTCGCGATTGGTCAGTGTACCTGCGGCCGAGAGCCGCAAGTATTTTTGCTACGCTCCGTTACGCTATCTTGCGGCTATCAACGCAGGCTGACGCGTTAACTCGCTCGCGTTTGACGCGAGCTATGCGGGGTCATCGAGAATATCGTTTTCTTCCGTCATTCTGGGTGCCAACATCTCAGTCATCTCGACCGTGACGTTTCGTGCGGCGGAGTGATGGAGAAGACGAATGACGGAGTCCAAATTCCTGACACCGGAGGAAGTGTCTGCACGATACCGTGGCGAGGTCTCCGTGGGTACGCTGCGGAATTGGCGCGCAATGCGAACTGGGCCTGCATACATCAAGATCGGCAAAGCCGTCTTATACCCGGTGGACGAGCTTGACGCATGGGATCGGGGAAATCTGGTGATTTGTAGTGCGTCGAAAGAACTGAACGTGAGCTAGCTTGAGAAAAACAAAATCGCGCTCTAATATGATGACTCAATCCGCTGGCACGCTCGAGACAACGACTCGGTTGCTGTGCTCGGAATGATAGGGAGCTAAAATCGCGAACCGCGCTGCGTTTCCCCTGTTCAGCGGTGCACCGTCAGACCACCGCTTTCATCATAAGTCGGCTCAACACTGACGCCATGTCCTCGCGGCACTCCGTCCGTGACCAAATACTCAGCGCAGAGAAGGCGACGTTGAGTTGAGCGCTCCGAACCGGTCGGTTCAGGCAATCAGCCGTGTCCGATAGGCCTCAAGCCGCGCCAGTCGATCCTGCAGATACGTGCGATATTGGATCAGAAGATCATCTGGACTGGCGAACTCGCCAAGCACCCTTTCCGTCTCTGCCATCGCCTGATCGATGGTGAGGCAGCCCGAACCGTCGCCTGTCATCTGATCGGTCAAGTAGCGCTCGACCTCCAATCGAGTAGGTTCGGGGAGAACCGAGCGCGCTTCGAAATAGATCAACCGGAGCCCGAACCAGCGCAGTCGCTCGTCCTCCATGCCCTGGACGATCGCGAGGCGGTCCTCCCATCGCGCATCGTGGAACGCGGCAATGCGTGCCTCATCAGCAGGACCGGGAAAGCCGCTATAGATGCGCTCTTCGAGGTGCGGAGATAATGCGTAGGGCTCGCGCGCAGCCATGTAAGCAGCCACAAGCCGCGCGCACAGACCAGTGTCCGCCTTCATGAGACAGGCCCGGTCTCCGGTGGCGCCCATCGAACCGCCATCCAGCATATGCTCGGGAGCGTCGTAGAACGCCGTCAGCGTGGGCGCGGCATTGATCCTGAAGCGACGAATCGGACTTGGCTTCTGCGTCAGATGAACTTGCAGTTCGAGATCGCTCATCGCGGCAAGCCGGCCCATGTCTTCGTTGAGACTCAAGCAAAGCCGGCCATTGGCCTGATCGGGATCCCTGCCGATGCAGACGACCGACGTATGATAAGCTTGGCCGCCGAAAAACTCGGTCAACACGAAGCCGTCTTCGACCTCAATGAAATCCGCGACGGTCGCTTTGTTCGAGAAGCGCACGAAGCGCTGCCACAACTCCGGAGACCTTCGATAGACCAATCGGCTCAGTTCGAGCGTCGCAAGCACATCGGACATCGCGTCGTGTGCCCGAGCATGTGCGACGCCATTTGCCGCCGCCAACTGTTGCAAGCGAAATGTCCGCCGCCCTTCTTCGCTGACCGGCACAACTAGTTGCGCAGGCGACACGGCATCGGCGGCCATCACCAGACTGAGCGCATCGGCGCGGCAGTTTCGATGATTACTTGTCAGATATGCCGGATATAGGCACTGGAAGAGGGCGTGGCGCAGCATCTCCTCGTCGAAGCGGATGGAGTTGAAGCCGACGAAAACCGCAGGGCTCCAGGAAATCAAGGTCCGGCGAATATCTCCTACCATGGTGTAGTGCGACGGCAGGCTGGAATCAGTCAACGACTCGATCGGCAATCCGTTCGTCCGAAGCGCCGAAGGATGGGGAAGCACATGTGGCTGAAGGCGCGAGCGCGTCTCGAACCGAGCCACCTCGTTCAGGTTTTCATCGGTGCGAACAGCGGCGAAGTGGAGAATCTGATCGAAGCCACGCTTAAGCCCCGTCGTCTCGGTGTCGAAAAAGACGAAGCTCATGGGTGTGCTACCAACGAGTCAACCGGAAACGCATCGCCGCCGGGCTTACCCTAAACCGGCGCGCGAGACCCTCAATCGCTGCCTCGTCCTCGAGATCCACACCACCGCCTTCCAAGACGGCGGCTAAGAGGTCGCCGGGGATCAACAGCTCTGAGGCGAAGGCGTTGGCTTCGATCTCTATCGGTTCGGTTCCGAGCGCTGAGATATCATCTCGGAAGAGAACGCGTATCCCCTTGTCGACGTGAACGGCTTGTCTGATGTCTTCGTCGTGCAGCACATGATGGGCGAGTTCATGGGCGGCGGAAAAACGCTGGCGGTTGGGATGATGTAGCGCATTGACGCCGATGATGCCGATGCCGTCCTTGATATAGGCCATGCCCGAAAGATCCTCCTCCAGCGGTGCGTACTGAAGGACGATCTTGCGCGATTTAATGATGCGTTCGACAGGGACGGGCGGCGCTGAAACGCCGAACTCCCGAAGGATCGAGCGCGCAGCTTCGCGCGCTCGACCTGGATCAGCGTCCCTCACGATCCGACCTTAGAGCCGCGGCGTGGCGCGAGCGCGCTGCTGATCAAATCAGCGACCTGGGCGCCCGCGTTCTCGGACAGCGACTCCTTCGAAAGCTTCTCATTGACCAGCGTCATCTTCAATTCCTCCCCGATGGACTTATGCGGCATTGGCGGCAGCAGGTCGGCGACCTTCGCGAAATCAAGCGCGGTGGCGAGGGCATAGACATGGTGCAGCAATATGTTCTGCCGGCCGCTCTCGATGTTGGCGATCGACGCGCGAGACATCTTAACTTTGCTCGCCAACTGGGCCTGGGTCAGCGAAAGAGCCTTGCGCCGCGTCGAGACCGCGTTGCCGAACGCTATATAGACCGGATTGCCCGCCATCGCCGATGTTTGCGCTGCTTCGGGCATAATGTCAATCCCGCAAACATTATGTGCTTATTACAAACTTACTAGTGTGATCATTACTTGACATATTGGCCAATCTCAGGAATCCATATCCCGCCGGAGAGCGCGACGCTCACCGACGAGGCGAAGGAACCGAGATGTCGAAGCGCATTCATGTCGTGCCGCACGAATCAGGTTGGGCAACCCGACGTGAGGGGGCGTTGCGGGTGGGGTCCACCCATCACACCCAAGCCGAGGCGACGGAGGCGGCGCGTAGCACTGCGCTTCGCGAGCACGGCGAAGTCGTCATCCACCGTCCCGATGGCCGCATTCGCGACGCCAACTCCTACGGAAACGATCCCTTCCCGCCGAAAGGATAACCCAACGGATCGCTCACCAGGGCGATCCGGTCGGATCGGCGCGCGGAGGTCATTCAAAGAAGAGGACCAATATCGATGTCGAATTTTCCGTCCCTGCGCCGCGATGATCGGCCTGATGATCCCTTTGCCGACCCGCTGGACGCGGTACTCGCCGAGCTTGCCATCAATATTCAGCTTCCGCCCGGCCTGCATGCCAAGGCGGTCGAGCGATATGAGGCGGTCCGACGCTACATCGAACGACCCGGTAGTCCGCTCGAAGGCAGGGTCGCCTGCTTCTATCCCCAGGGCTCCATGGCAATCGACGCAACCACGTCGACCCGCGGCACGGACGACGAGTACGATCTCGATATCGTCGCCGAGATCGAAGGCCCCGACCTCGGTCCCGAGGCGCTGCTGGATGACCTGGAAGCCGCACTCGAGAGCTACCCGGTAAGCAAGGTCGTGCGCCAAACTCGGTGCATCACGCTCTACTACGCCGACGGCATGCATCTTGACATTACGCCGTCGCGGCGGCGGGCGCCGAAGGAGAAGGAAGGCGAGATCCCGCATGCGAAGAAGGGGACTCGCAGCGACCCGGCGCGCTATGTGCCGATGAACTCATATGCCTTCGGGAAGTGGTATTGCGCCCGAACGCCTACCGAGGAGCGGTTCGCGCTGGCGCTGAATCGTCAGCTGTACGAACAGGCCGGAATCGCCTTCGCCGCAGCGGACGTCGAGGACGTTCCGCCGCAAACGCCGCTCATCATCAAGAGCGTGACGACGGTCGCGCTGCAGCTAATCAAGCGGCACCGCAACATCGCCTACGCGACCGAGACGGGCCGGATCCCGCCATCGGTGATGTTGTCGTGCCATGCCGGCCATGCCGCCCGTCCGGGCATGAGGCTTGCGGAAATGCTGATCCGGCAGGCGCGCTGGACGGCCCGCGCGATCGACGACGCCGCGAAGCGCGGCCAGCTCCTGGTCGTGCCCAACCCCGAATTTCCGGTCGAGCGTTTCACCGACCGTTGGCCAGAATCTCAGCTGCAACAGACAACCTATTCTCGCCACCTGCACACCCTCGCTAACGGGCTCGAAGCCGCCCGCACCGGCGACGTGCAGCTGGAGGACTTGCAGGAGTGGTTGCGCGGGCAGTTCGGGGACCGGGTCGTCACGCGTTCTGTCAAAGCTTTCAACCAGCGGCTCGGGCGCCAAGTTCAATCACGGCAGCATGGTTATACGCGCTCCGGCGGCCTGTTCGTTCCCGCCGCGCCGGCGATCATCGGCGCGGCGACCAGCCTGGCGCCAGTCGCGGCTCGCGCACACACCAACATGGGAGAGCGCCGATAAGTGGTGATGACGGTCGACGCCCAGATCACTGACATGGCTTCCTTGTGGCCGAACTTGAAACTCATCGGCCGCCACGGCGCAATCGCGGCGTGGCAGGGCCCTCTCCGGCCTTTGCTTCAGACGTTTCAGGTCGAGATCACTTATCGAGCGCCGCTGGTGATCGAACGGCTCGACGTGCGCATTCTCCAGCCACGCGTCAAAGTCTTGTCACCGCCGTTACGGCACCGTCCGGGCGACCCGGAGGGTAGGCTCCCTCACGTGTACTACGGTTCGGATGGCGAAGTGACGCTATGCATGCTCGATCCCGATTCCGACGATTGGTCGCCGTTCGACAGCCTCTCGCAGACAACTGTGCCCTGGGTGATCGAGTGGCTTGCCGCTTACGAGGGCTGGCGCGCAACGGGTCAATGGACAGCGAGCGGCCGCCACGTCGTAGCAGGTGGCGTCGGTGTCTAAGAGCAGCATTCCGCAAAAGGTCCAATCGGCGCTGTGGGCGCGGGCTGCTGGCCGCTGCCAATATCGTGGATGCAATACTGATTTGGTCGGCGACCTGGTGGCCGGGCGGCAAGACGGGATCTTCGGCTTCATCGCACACATCGTGGCTGACGTCGAAGGCTGCCGCGCGGCAATCAGGGTGACAGTGGAGCGTCAATCAGGATGAGAGAGCTTCGCCGGGCTCGTGACGCAGGGAGGGCGTAGCCCGACCGGAGTTACGAGCCCGGCGTCGGCGCGATCCACAGGGGACCGCGCCGACTGGTGATCGCGGCCGGCTGGTTGTGCAAGTGGTTCTTCCGCCAAGAGGAATCACTCGCTTGCCAGGCCGACACGTTACCGATCACCAGATGAGGCTCTACATGAAGTACCGTCAGACCGATACCCCGCCAGTGGCCGCCGCCAAGGCGTCGTTCAGTACCTCGACCGCGTATCGCTTTGAGAAGGATCGAAGGCTCCCATTGCAGAAGAAGGGAGCCCGCGGCCGGCGCCGACCGGACCCGTTGGCCAGTGTTTTTGAGACCGAGGTCGTGCCGATGTTGAAGGCGGCCCCCGGCGTGCGGGCTGTCGCGATCTTCGAGGAGATGTTACGCCGCCACCCTGAGCTCGGGGCTGGAATCCGCCGCACGCTGGAGCGCCGGATCCGCGCCTGGCGGGCAATCCACGGCGAGGAGCAGGAAGTCATCTTCCGTCAGACCCACGAAGTGGGTCAGGTCGGCCTGTCCGACTTCACCGACATGGGCGAGCTCGGGGTCACCATCGCGGGCGTGCCGCTCGATCATCGCCTCTATCACTTCCGGCTGGCCTATTCCGGCTTTGAGCACGCCCATGTCGTGCTCGGTGGCGAGAGCTTCGTCGCCTTGGCGGAAGGACTGCAGAATGCTCTGTGGTCGCTCGGCGGCGCGCCGCGGGAGCATCGGACCGACAGTCTGTCGGCCGCCTTCTGCAATCTGGACCGGAATGCTCAGGACGATCTGACCCGGCGGTACGAGGACCTCTGCGCCCATTACGGCATGCGGCCTTCCCGCAACAATCGCGGCATCGCCCATGAGAATGGGGCGATCGAGAGCTCGCATGGCCATCTCAAGCGGACGATCGCCGATGCGCTGCTATTGCGCGGCACTGCCGACTTCGATGATCTCGCGGCCTACCGCGGCTTCATCGACGAGATCGTCAGCCGCCGCAATGCCCGCAACGCCAAGCGCATCGACCACGAGCGCGCCACCCTGCAGGCATTGCCAGATCGCCGCACCTCGGACTACGAGGAGGTGATTGTCCGCGTGACGTCAAGCGGCGGCTTCACCTTGCGCAAGGTGTTCTACACCGTGCCGTCACGCCTGATCGGCCACCAGCTGCGGGTGCGCCTTTACGATGATCGTCTCGACACGTTCGTCGGCGGCACCCATCTCGTCACCCTGCCGCGTGGGCGGCCGCATCCCAACGGCAAGCACGACCAGGTCGTCGATTATCGGCACGTGATCCATTCCTTGCGGCGCAAGCCAATGGCGCTGCTCAATCTCGTCTACCGTGATCGGCTGTTCCCGCGCGATGCCTATCGGAAGACCTTCGATCGTTTGCGCGAACGGCTGCCGGACAAGAAAGCCTGCCGGCTCATGGTCGATCTGCTTGCGCTGGCGCACGAGCGCGGCTGCGAGGCCGAACTCGCCGGTCAGCTCGCCGCCGACCTGGACGCCGGCCAACTGCCCGATCTCGGACAGCTGCGCACGCACTTCGCGCCCGATCCTGCCCGTGTGCCGCAGGTCGTGGTGCATCTCGCGCCACTGGCCGCCTATGAGTGCCTTATCGGCACCGCCGAGATCGGAGGTGCCGCATGAACACGGCCAACACCGTCGACACCGCGCGCCTCAATCTGTTGCTCAACGAGCTGCGGCTGCCCGCCATCAAGGTGCTGTGGCCGCAATTTGCTGAGCAGTCCGACAAGGAAGGCTGGCCGGCGGCCCGCTTCCTCGCCACCATTGCCGAGCACGAGATCGCCGAACGCGGCCGCCGTCGCATCGAGCGGCACCTCGTCGACGCACGGCTGCCAGCCGGAAAGACCTTCGACAACTTCGACTTCGAGGCCGTGCCGATGATCTCCAAGGCGCAGGTCACCGCGCTCGCCGCCGGCGACGGCTGGCTGGGCAAGGGCGCCAATTTGCTGCTGTTTGGCCCGCCCGGTGGCGGAAAGAGCCATCTCGCAAGTGCTCTCGGCCTCGCTCTGATCGAGAACGGATGGCGCGTTCTCTTCACCAGAACCACCGATCTCGTGCAAAAGCTCCAGGTGGCGCGGCGCGAGCTCAACCTCGAGGCCGCCATCAACCGCCTTGATCGCTTCGATCTCCTGATCCTCGATGACCTGGCCTACGTCACCAAGGACCAGGCCGAGACCAGCGTGCTGTTCGAACTCATCAGCGCACGCTACGAGCGACGCTCGATGCTGATCACAGCCAATCAGCCATTCGGCGAATGGAACAGGGTCTTCCCGGACCCCGCTATGACCCTCGCCGCCATCGATCGGCTTGTCCACCACGCTACCATCGTCGAGATGAACGTCGAAAGCTATCGCAGGCGGACCGCGCTCGAACGAAAACGCGGACCTGGACGCCCGCCGTCACACGCGACACCCAAAACCGTCTCTGATTGACGCTCCGCGACAATCAGAGTTCAAAAAACTCTTGCGCGCGACAATCAACGCGGCAATCATCACCTCGCCGCGACACCGACTCGCCATCCTGATTGTCGTGCGCTTCCCACCCAGATTGTCGCGCTATATCGAAGGCGGCCCGCGCGGCGATCCGATCCGGTCGACTCAGCTCGCGCGTAGTCTGGAAAATCTAATGTTGATGTGCGCCCGACATCACAAGCTGATCGATCTTGACGCCGTCGCCGATCATCCGGAATCTGTTCTGCTAACTATGAAAGCCGAGCACGAGGGCCGGATCGCGATCGTTGCCGGCATCGACGAAGACCGGGCATCTCACGTCATCAGGTTTGGGGCGAGCATTTGTGACAACGAGGCGCTTGTATCGACGCAGGCGATCTTTTCGGCGATGCCGCCCGACCGCCACCCAGCCAGCGGCCAGAGGTTGGATCTTGAAATGGTAGGCTGTGCGTTTCGAGACAACGAGCCTGCCTATTGGACGGTCCAGCGCGAGAACCTGAGACGCCAGTTCGAAGCGAAGGTGCGAGGCCGCGTAGAGCGACAGGAGATTAGGCATCTAAGCGTATTCGCACTCGCACCGCAGCCGCTGCTGATCGAGCTTGGCCGGCTGCTCTGCGATATCGTTCCGGCCGTCGTTCATCAAAGGCATCGCGAACCCGCGAGTTGGCGATGGGCGTCCGATGGCCCCCCGATCACATTCCAGGTCACCGAACCGGATATCGGGCTGTCAGGCTCGGTCGCGCTAAAGCTCGGTGTCAGCGCTACCGTGACCGACGCGCGACTCCAGGCGGTTCTCGGCGACGAAGCCGCGATCTGGTCGCTCTGCGCGGATCAACCTCACAACGACGTCTTGCGGCGAGCTGACGATCAGGCCGCATTTCGGCGCGAACTCCGACGGCTCTACGACCGCATCAAGGCTCGGCATGGCGAGGGAACGCTGCTGCATGTTTTTCCCGCGCTTCCCGCCTCCCTGGCGGTCGAGGTCGGCCGCGTCTGGATGCCCAAATCGGATCTTTCCCTCCGGCTCTACGACAACAATCGATCGCACGGGTTCATACGGACCTTCGATATTCCCTAAACCCGATGCGACAAGCGCGCGGACATCTTCCTGTCCGCAATCCTCCTCGCCGCTGCGATTACCTGGTGGATCAATTAAGTCCGGACCCAAGCCCTCTCTCGTAGAGGCATGTATCCGAACGGGAGAAGCCTATTTTTTCAGGAGGCCACCAAGCCACTTTTGAAGGCTGTCACCGTTCATCAATTCGAGACGCGTCGGCAGAAAGGGAGTTATGAACGGATCAGATATTAGCCTTGGCGGAAAGTCCGACGTTGTAGTCAGGATTCCCTTAGAGGCATTCTGCTCCCCGCTGAGTACGCCCAGCAATGCACGAATGTCATCATATGAAACCTCGTTCCTCGGCTTATACGCCTTCACCGATCCTATGATCTTGATGCAACCAACCCCCTTCGAACAGCTATGACATCCCGTCCGTGATCCCCTGAGCGTGGCGTTAATGTCACCTCGTCGAACCCCGCTTTATCGAAGGCACCAGCGACGATCTCTTCCCAACGCGTCGCAGAAAGTGAATACGCTTGGCTCCAATCCGATTGCAGGCTTGCTACAATTTCATACCAAACCGCTGAGTTTGCCTTTATTAGAAATCCCTCTGCCGTTTTACGATCTGCCAGGACGATCTTGTGATCTGGTGTAATGATTCCCGCTACTCGCAACTCCGCTTGCTTATTCCCCTCGGAAAACCGCCGAGCGATAAACGACTCGAACACTGACGGAAGCCTGTCTTCGTAGATCAAGTCAGTAATTTTGATCTTCTCTGGTGGAATTTCCAGATTCCTAAAATCCACTAGTCGTGTGAACTCTAAAAGAATCGGAAACGCTAATTTCTGCGCAATAGGAAACAGCTTAACGGGCATGTAGAATATCAGTTGCTGCGCTAGGCGAACCCTTACCTCTTCCATCTGCTGCAAAGTAAGCATGGCACGCGCTCTTTACTACAACTGCGCATAGGTTAGCAGTCAGCCGGCTGTCGGGCCTTAACAGCCGGAATAGCCAAATCGCAGTTTCGAATACCGACTCCGTGATCAGCGCCTGCTAAGTTTGACAGATCACGTATCCATGTGCGTTCATTTCGGTACACGCCGAGAAGAATGACATCAACAGCCAATAGAGCTGAACGAAGTATGGGTCTGGCGCTTGGCCGGCTGCGACTTCCTTTAGCGCCTCTTCAACAGCACCGCGGCTCAGCGAAGAGGTCACGATGAAGACCCGACGAATTGCATCCGGCGCAAGCCGCACTTGAGCGAATTCGTTCATTAGCTCGTCGGCATCGCCTCGGACAATCCTCTTGATCCGGGTTTTGACTCCGCTACCGCTTACATACTTGTTGTTCCAACCACGAATTTTCGCTTCCATCGATTCCGGCGGAAGGCTCATACGCTGCAAGTTCTTAATTGCTTGGCTCACGGAGATATGGAACGGCCCAGCACCGAGCGATAGTGGACCATGCTTTGCGTGATAAAAGGTAATTCTAGGCGGGCTGCTGGAGTTGTTTAGCCCAATATAGTCCGCCCATTCGTCGCCAAGATCGTCGCACACAAGCACATCGTCCCCGTCCGCAACACTCGCTTCGATCACACCGAAAGTGGAGTCAGCATCAAAGGTGGCCTTTCGCGTCGAAAAGTTACCCTTTTCATCAGTCACTCCGTCTAGGAGCGGATCAGAGCGCAAATGGCGCAACAGGGCTGCGCCACCATCTACAAAGCCTTCGTCGCGGAACAAGGTCCCGTCGATGTAAGCTAAAGAGAGGGCGTCGAACAGCAATATGAACTTATCCTCGCGATCGATGTAGCGTCGGAGCGAGATCCGATTTGGATCGTGACCGAGAGCATACTCTGTACTTTCGACCTCGATGCCGGCAGTGATCGGCAATTGCAAGTCACGCAATGCTACGCGAGCTTGGTTGATTGCAATTGCTCCAACCGAATCAGCACCGTCGAAGATATCCATCCTCTTTCCGTCGCCGCTGACCCTAAACGCACGATCGAGCTCATTTAACGCTGCATCGATTTCATGCTTGGAGAGTTGAGTGAGTCTACCGCTATCTTCATGTACAAGTCTGATTTCGCGATCGACATGGATCGCATCAACAAATCCCGCAACGTCGACGGCAAAACTTGTTGGACGCGCGGTGCCGCCAATACTCGCCAAATCGATAGCGCGGGCTAAGGTACGGAGAAAGCTGGCAGGTGCAGCTCTTCCACCTACCAGCTCGTCAATTACAGATTTCGCGTACTCCACAAGTGCGAGGTGATCGACCCGATCAGACCGCTGCCCTATCCTGCCGGTGCTAGGAGTTGTAGAATAGTGGTCAGTTCCCGACCGGACCGCGTACGCCTGGGGCACATACCGGTTTGCGCCAGCAGGCCCGACAACATTTTGTAGGTCATCGGCTTCGAACGTTTTACTCCTCATCACGTGCTTGGAGACCGACATGTTTCGAAGCCGAATCTTTTCGAACACCGCTCCCTGCCGTGCGACCGCACGATCCACGCGTTCGGCTGATACTCGACCGAGATAGCGGGTGAAAAATCCTGCCGGAAGATCGAGCTTGGATTTAAGAATCGCGAGATGATCGCGATATTCGATCAAAAGAATAAATCCGCAGATTCGTTCTCGGATTCCTGCGTCTTCGGTTAAGAATGAAGGCGAGCGGTCATAGAGGAAGGAGATCGCAGACCAACGCGCGCGCCCAGCTTGGACGCGCCGATGGTAGAATATGTTTTGGGAGGCCGAGGGCTGGCTTGCCCGAACTTGGCGAAAAAGGTCATCCAATGCGGCATTGCTCATCTGCCGCTTAAGAATGTGAAAATTTGCTGTTTTTGCAACGCGAAGAGAGTCGATCATCCATCCCCCGTCGCGTTTCCGCGCGGAAGTACGCCATGTCAATTAAGACGGACCTTCAATATGATCAACTTAAGCGCGAATGCCTCCACGATGCAAATGGAAAGAACATGCCCCCCGCAAAGAAGAGTTAGAAGGCTACTCGATGTCGCGCAGCTCTAGACGGCCTGCTCAATAGCAACGTTAGCCACAAAGTGTCGGCTTATCGACACGTATCCGGTTGATGGGCGTTGAAGGCTATGATCTCTTGACTACGGGGCGACGGCATGCGGAGCGTGCTTGAGGTGCTATGCGACGACAACCCAGTGATCGTTCGATAAAGATTCTGTTCGCTTCTTCGGGGGGCCTATGCGCTTTCCCGGGATGTACAACGCAGCTCGTTCAGCCTCAATCTCGCGCATTACTGGGCGAACTCTGCCACATTCGTGCGGCCTCTCCCGGGGGGCCGAGATTCGATCCCGCGCAATCCGAAGAGTCGCGCAACGACGCAGACAACTTGATCATCCTATGTCCAACGCATCATCGTTTGGTCGATCAGGATCCGACCACTTACACAGCGGATTCGTTGCTTCTCATGAAACGGCGCCATGAGAGCCGCGTCGCAGCATTTCTCAGCTCGGTTGCTGTCGAGCTTACTGACAAGCAGGCTACCGACCTCTCGCGACAGGTGGAGGACGAATCAGTCGACTTCGCAGTTGTCGTCGCGTTGCGGAAGGAATTGGCTGCGCTTAAGCATTATTTTCCTGAGCTGGTACCGATTTCGTCGACATCGGATTCGACCCGCACGTACCTTCGCGGAACGATTCCAACAAGACGCGGCGGCTCGTATCGAGTTGTTGCCACTCTCCTTCATTCGATGGGAAATCTCGATGCCGCACATGCGACATCGGACCTCATCCACAAATGGAAGCCGCGATTTGTACTTGTGAATGGAATTGCTGGTGGAATCTCTAGAAAGGATCAGGGCTTCGGCGATATCGTGGCCTCGAACTCCATTTTCTATTATGAGCTCTCGAAGGTTCGACCCAATCATCAGGAGCATCGAGCTCGGCAATTTCAGGCGGACCCCATCCTCGTGGATGGAATACTGAACTTGACCGACTCAACGTGGCGCGCACATTTGCCTTCAAGGCCCGATGGGAAAAGCGCGAGCGCCATCGAGCCGAGAATTCATGTCGGACCAATTGCCTCTGGAGAGAAGGTGATTGCTTCAAGCGAGGCTGCCCAAGAGCTTCGGTCGTTGCAACGCGATCTCATCGCAATTGAGATGGAGAGTGCAGGGTAAGCGGTGTGTCTCCCACACCTTGTTTGGCGTGAGCTGATCGGCAACATGCGAGCCGTCATATACAGTAAGGTTCGCATATATGGTTGACCATATAGTTGACGCTTCAGAGCCACGGGGCCGGGTGGATATCCAGGTCGGAGCGGGGCGTCGGCGGCGGTGGAGCGCCGTGGTCAAGGGGCGGATCGTGGCGGAGTCATATGCGCCGGGCACAGTTGTGTCCGAGGTGGCGCGCCGGCACGACCTCTCACCGCAACACCTGTTTGCTTGGCGCAAGGCCGCGCGTGCCGGTCTGCTGAGCTTGCCGGCGGAGGATGCACCGCTCTTCGTTCCGGTGGTGTCGGAGCTTCGCCCCGCTGGGATGTGCGTGGAAGCGGCAACGCGGAACGGGATAACGATCAGCATCGAGATTGGCGATGCGGTAGTTCGCGCAGCGGCGGGGGTCGATCCGACCTGGCTGCGCGATGTGCTGCGGGCCGTGAGGGCGACGACATGATCGCGGCTTCGGCGGGCGTGAAGATCATGGTCGCGACGCGGCCGGTCGACTTTCGTAAAGGTGCCGATGGTCTCGCCGCGCTGGTGCGCGAGCAACTCCACCATGATCCGTTCGCGGGAACGATTTTCGTCTTCCGTTCAAAGCGAGCGGACCGTTTGAAGATTTTTGCCTGGGACGGGTCCGGGCTCGTGCTGCTGTGGAAGCGGCTGGAGCATAGCGCGTTCCGCTGGCCGCCGATCAGCGATGGCGTGATGCGTTTGTCTGCCTCACAGCTCGCCGCGCTGATGGACGGCCTGGATTGGTCGCGCCTGCATGCCCGCGACATTGGTCAGCCGAGCGCAACGTCGTGAACCCTGTGACCAATTGAATCATGTCGGCTGCAGTCTTCCACAAGGGCCCGCGAATCAGCTTGAGTACCGGGCGTGAGCGAGACCACGGATCAACTTCCGACCGATATCGAGGCGCTGCAGGCGCTGGTTGCGGCGGCACGCGCGGAGCGCGACGCGGCGATCGCAAAGTGCGACGCGGCGATCATCGAACGCGATCAGGCGCTGTCGCAAATGGATCGCCTTCAGCATCTCTTGCGCCAGCTGCAACGCGCGCAGTTCGGTCGCCGCTCGGAGAAGCTCGACCCTGAGCAGTTGCAACTGGCGATCGAGGACATCGAGCAGGCCATTGCCGGCGATGAAGCGGTCCAGGACAGGAAGGACACGGCAGGCGCACGCCAGCGTGCTGAACGGCGCCGCGCCAGCCGTGGTGCGCTTCCGGCCCATCTGCCGCATATCGACGTCACGATTGCCCCGGAGGATACCAACTGTCCGTGCTGCCGCACGCCTCTGCATGTGATCGGTGAGGAGACCTCACGGCGGCTCGACGTCGTCCCGGCGCAGTTCCGCGTGATCGTCACCCATCGTCCCAAATATGCCTGTCGGGCCTGCACGGATGGCGTGGTTCAGGCGCCGGCACCAGAGCGGCTGATCAAGGGCGGCTTGCCGACCGAGGCGATGGTCGCCCATGTTCTGGTCGCCAAATTTGCCTGGCACCTGCCGCTGTATCGGCAGGCTCAGATGCTGCTGGCGCAGGGTATCGACATCAAGCGCTCGGTTTTGGCGTTCTGGGTGGGCTATGCAGGCGCAGAGCTTCGTCCGCTCTGGCTCAGGCTGCGCGAGATCATTTTGACCGCGAACAAGATCGCGGTGGACGAGACCACAGCGCCTGTGCTCGATCCCGGCCGCGGCCGCACCAAGAAAGGCTTCTTCTGGGCGATCGCGCGCGACGATCGGCCGTGGGGCGGGGCCGATCCGCCGGCAGTGGCCTACACTTATGCGCCTGGTCGCGGCGCCGTCCACGCGCTCAAGCTGCTCGACGGTTATCGCGGCATCGTGCAATGCGACGGCTACACCGTCTACAAGACCATTGCCGACACCGCGCCTGACGCGGCGATCACGCTCGCCTTCTGCTGGGCTCATCTGCGGCGGCGCTTCTTCGACGTTGTCCAGGACGGTCCTGCCCCGATCGCGAGCGAAGCGCTCGAGCGTATTGCCGCTCTCTATGCGATCGAGAAGACGATCAGGGGCCGCAGCGCCGATGAGCGTCGTGCCATCCGCCAGGAGCGCAGCAAGCCGCTGGTGCTGGCGCTCAAGGCCTGGTTCGAGCAGCAACTCACCCGCGTCTCGGGCAAAGCGACAATCGCCGAGCACATCCGTTACGCCTTGAACCACTGGGTTGGCCTGATGCGCTTCCTTGACGACGGCCGCATCGAGCTCGACACAAATATTGTCGAGCGAAGCATCCGTCCTCTTATCCTCAACCGCAAGAACGCACTGTTCGCGGGGCATGATGAGGGCGCGGAGAACTGGGCCTGCATCGCTTCGCTGATTGAGACCTGCAAGCTCTGCGGCGTGGAGCCGCAGGCCTATCTGACCGACGTCCTCACCAGACTCGTCAACCTCTGGCCGGCCTCGCGTCTGGACGAACTCATGCCCTGGGCGTGGAGCGCCGAGCAAGCTAAAAGCCTCGCCGCTTGATGAACTCGCTTCCTGGATCGCGACCGCTCCAGCCGGCCTCGTCGCCACCGGCTCCGTGTGTTCCGACAACGTCAACAACCCGTCGCGCACCGCCTTGCGCCAGGTCGACAAATGCTGCGGCGATAGACCGTGGCGCCGCGCGACGTCCGAGACGACCGCGCCGGGAACAAAGGATTCCGCGACGATCCGTCCCTTGACCTCGCCACCCCAGCGCCGCCGAACCCGTAGCTCCGATGCGTCGACAACACGCTCGATCATATATGCAAACCGTCCTCTTCAAGACGGAACGCATATTGCCGGTCTGCTCAACAGCAACAAGGTGCGGGAGACACGCCGCTTACCGATTATCGCCATCTCTTTCGGGAAGATATTGTGAATGGGAAACATGTGGTCTGCCTGAGTTAGCTCTTTCAATTACCCACATCTCATACCTAGCTAATTACCCTGAAGCTGGAAGGCCAGAGGGGGCGAAAGCGCTTCTGAGAGCAGAACAGGATAAGCACATCCGTGCATACCTGCGGCAGTGCCTGCATTAGCCTTTGAGGTGCTCAAATGATCTGTGACGCAAAGTGGCACGGATCGGTTCGTCGATATATCGCTTAACAAGAAAGCTAAAAGCGATTGCAACTAGAGTCATGCTTGGTACCGCTAGCGCTGCATGGATCTGCGCAACCCAACCTGCCGAAGTTCCGCCGAACAATAGCATGAGTGGAACGTAGTGGGTCATATAAAGCGGATATGAAAGATCTCCGATAAACTCGCTAAAACGGTTGATCGACGGACTCCCGATTGCATTAGCGCCCAGCCAAACAAGGAGCGGATATACGATTGTGACGATCAGGAAATCGTAGGGCTTCCAAAGGAAGGGCCAAAAAAAGGTCGCAAGCATGATAAGCGGAAGGTAATATGCTGCCCCTGGCAACAGCGGTTGCCTGCCAATACGGCAAGCAACAACGCCCGCGATAAATGAAAAACCTACCCGTACAAAGCCAATCCAGAAGGTTCTGCGGTCGAAACCGCCGTTTAGGCTTCCGAAATCGTAGCACGTGTATGCCGTTGCAACCGCGGCGAAGGCGAGCATCGCTAGCAACCATCGAAGCGATAGTTGGCGCAGACAAAGAGCAAACGTTAGGCTCGCCACATACTCGCAAAGCAATGACCAGGCGGGAGCGACAAAAGGAAAAATAGGAAAGCTGGGATCGTGGACAAATAAGTGCGGCAACAGAAGTACGCTGCAGGTGAGGAGAATAAAAAACTCCGTGACACTAAAATTGAATAACGCAGCAGCCATAGGCGCATAGAATCGTCCGATTACAACCACAACGAAGCCCAACAAGGAGCCAATTACGACGAGCGGATGCAGTCGTATCAGACGCCTTTTAATAAGTTCTGTGGGTGACAATTCTACGCGAGAAGGGTCGTAGGCAAATGCCATTACATACCCTGACAAGCAAAAGAAAAAATCTACAGCGAGATAACCGTGAGGAATCCGGTTCTGAGGACCGAACTGAAAGGGTTCATAAAAATGTAAAACGGCGACACAGATGGCAGCAATTCCCCGCATGCCGTCAAGAATGCTCAGTCGCGCGACCTCTTTGGCAGCCAGCGACCCGGGGTCTTCGGGAAAGGCGTTGGGGGGCGGTAAATTCGGGGTGGCGCAGCTGGATTTGAGCATCGCGTTCGACATGTAGGATTCTGCAATTCTATTAACGCATCTGTCGCATTTCTTTACATATACATGCATATACATGCATATACATGCATATACCGTGTGCCGCTACACGGTCTGAGCACCGTCAACTGCTAGCCCGGCCTATTCGTCAGAGGGCGGCTTTTGGGCCCGATTGATGCGGCCGCACATCTTGTCTGGCGAGGCGCACAGGATTGCCTTCGGCTTTTCACCGCCTGACGACCCGTACTTTGCAACGCGCTTGAGGGATGGGGTGGGTGAACGGGGGGCGGACGCCCCGCCGGTCAAGGACCGAGCGGCAGCAGCGCGCCTGGCAAACGGCGGATCAGGTCGGCTCGGGACATGCCGCGGCAAACGCAAGGCGAATGCGGCTCGTGGTCTCGACCACACGGGCAGCGATTTTCAAGAGACGAAGACGCAGCGTCGCGAACTCGGCAGCGGCCAATTCCCGGACTTTGGGAATCGCCTCGCGCACGGTCAGCATCAGCCAATAAGCGGCCGTATGGAGCGCGAGACGGACCTGGTTGGCGAGCGCCGAACGGCAGCTGGTGCGGTCGGAGGCGAGCTGCGTCATATGCAGCTTGATCAGATTCTCGGCTTGGCCGCGCGCGCATTGTAAGCGGCAAAGAGATCTTTCAATTACCCACATTTGACGTCGGATTTGAGCGGGGGGCCGCGGCCGAAATCTTGAATCAGTAGAATCTGTTGTGATTCGTTGTTGAGCACCTGATTCGGAAGTGCGGGGTGCTCGATGGGCTTGGTGAAGGAACGCGCGGTGGCGCGTGCTCAGCGATTGACGACCGGTATCGAGACGTGGGTTGATCGGGAAGTTGCGGGATGCGAGTTTAAGGATGAGCGGCTTGGTCGCCGGTTCTGCAAATTGCTCGCACAAATCGGGAGCGACATGGGTCAAAGCATCCCGTTGGTTTGTCAGGATTGGGCCAACACGAAGGCCGCCTATCGATTCTTCTCCAACGAGCGGGTCGACGAGGCGGATACCATCTCGATAGGCACCGCTTTCAGTGCAGGAGTCGCTTCTGCGGCATTCAGCGCTGTCAAGAAGGTGGGATTCTTGACGATCCGAGCCATCTGCGACTTCGCCGACGGCAAAAAGAATGACATGTGGCAAGAGTACGCAGCGTATTCCGCGGCTTCGTGCTTGCGAAGCTTCATTGAGTCGCGCCCAGTTTCCCTCTCGGAGGGGGCGTGGCCGAAGTCCGTTGCTTCGGTAGCGGCAACGAAGTCGCGTATTTCGATAGCTCAACGTAAGAAATTGTTCGATGAGCTGTGTACGGCGTTCGATATGGAAGAGTTTAAGAACCTTTGCTTTCTCCTGGGCGTGGACATTGACGAAATTCCCGGCGACCGCAAATCGGCCCGGGTCAGAGAGCTAATTTTACTGTTCGAGCGGCGCGATACGTTGCACGTATTGGAGGAAGCCGTCGATGAAAGGACACGTTAACGGAAAACCTGAGCATTCAGGCTGATGCTTTCGGCGGTGTCCGTAAGCCGTCGATACGCACTGAAATGCATGTCACGGACAGATCGGGCATTGAAACAAGGACTCCAATCGAAGCGGCCAGGACCGAGCGTGAACTCTCGTGACTATCACGAACAATCACCCACTACATGCCCCAGTCTCCGCCTCCTACAGCTCGATCAGAATCTAAAATAACAGCAAACTCAAATAGATAATAGACGCCGCAGGCTCATGCACAACCATCCCTCCGGCGACCCGACGCCGTCGCAGGCCGACATCCAGATGACGAAAGCCATCGTCGACATCGCCAAGCCGCTCGGGATCGCCGTGCATGATCACATCATCGTCGGCAAGAACGGGCATAGCAGCTTCAAGGGCATGCGGCTGATGTGAGGATTGCACTCAACAAGCTCCGCCGTCGTCCCGGCCTAGTGCGCAATTGCGCACTAGGCCGGGACGACAGTGAATATGTTGAGGGCTTTGTGAGTCACACATCCCCTTCGTATGCCCCGAATGACGAACGGAGAGAGCGGCGCCGCGTTTGAACTGTCACACAGGCCAGGGGCAAACTCTCCTAAAATGACCCATGCAACGTTTTCTGCGCGACGGCGTTTGTTGCAGATTGATCTGACGGCCTGTCAGGGGCTTTGGGGGACCGATGTCCGATTACGTCATTGAGGAAGGGCTGCCCTATCCGCTGGGCGCCCATTGGAGCGGCCACGGCACCAACTTCGCGGTGTTTTCCGCCAACGCCACCAAGGTCGAGGTCTGCCTGTTCGACGGCGAGCGCGAGACGCACCGCTTCGAGCTGCCCGAATATACCGACCAGGTGTTTCACGGCTTCATCAACGGCGTGCAGCCGGGGACGTTCTACGGCTATCGCGTTTACGGTCCCTACCAGCCGGACGGCGGTCACCGCTTCAATCCTAACAAGCTGCTGCTCGATCCCTACGCCTGCGCCCATGCCGGCAGCCTGACGTGGAATCCGGCGGTGTTCGGCTACAAGATGGAGAGCGGCGACGACCTCACCTTCGACGAGCGCGACAGCGCGCCGTTCATGCCGAAATGCGTGGTGGTCGATCCCAATTTCGACTGGGTTCAGGAAGCGCAGCGGCAGGACGTGCATTGGGACGAGACCGTGGTCTACGAGACCCACGTCAAGGGGTTCACCAAACAGCACCCGGGTGTCGACGAACATTTGCGCGGCACCTATGCCGGCTTCGGCTCGAACGCGGCGATCGACCATCTCAAGGCGCTCGGCATCACCTCGGTCGAGCTACTGCCGGTGCATTCCTTCATCAACGACAGCAACCTGCTCGACAAGCGCCTCACCAATTACTGGGGCTACAACACCATCGGCTTCTTCGCGCCGGATCCGCGCTACGCCGCCGACGTGCCGAACAGCCTGCGCGAATTCAAGGAGATGGTGTCGCGGCTGCATGGCGCCGGCCTCGAGGTGATCCTCGACGTCGTCTACAACCATACAGCCGAAGGCAATGAGCGCGGCCCGACGCTGTCGTTCAAGGGCATCGACAATGCGAGCTATTACCGACTGCTGCCGGACAAGCGGCGCTACTACATCAACGACACCGGCACCGGCAACACGGTGAACCTGTCGCATCCGCGGGTGATCCAGATGGTGATGGACAGCCTGCGCTACTGGGCCGGCCACATGCATGTCGACGGCTTCCGCTTCGATCTCGGCACCATCCTGGCGCGCGAGGTCTACGGCTTCGACGAGCAGTCCGGCTTCCTCAAGGCGATGAATCAGGACCCGCTGCTCGCGACCGTCAAGCTGATCGCCGAGCCCTGGGACTGCGGCCCCGGCGGCTACCAGGTCGGCGGCTTCCCGGCCGGCTGGGCGGAATGGAACGACAAATACCGCAACGTCGTGCGCGATTTCTGGCGCGGCGAGGCGGCACCCGGCAGCCTGGCGCCGCGGCTGCTCGGCTCGCACGACGTGTTCAACCGCGAGGGCCGCCGCACCTGGGCCAGCGTCAACTTCATCACCGCCCATGACGGGTTCACGCTGAACGACTGGGCGAGCTACAACAACAAGCACAATGAGGCCAACGGCGAGCGCAACAACGACGGCTCGTCGGACAACCATTCCTGGAATTGCGGCGCCGAGGGCCCGACCGACAATCCGGATATCCGCACTTTGCGCGAACGGCAGAAGCGCAACATGCTGGCGACGCTGCTGGCTTCGCAGGGCACGCCGATGCTGCTCGGCGGCGACGAGTTCGGCCGAACCCAGCGCGGCAACAACAATGCGTACTGCCAGGACAACGACATCTCGTGGTTCGACTGGAATTTTTCCGACGACGCCGGAAAGCTGCTCGCCTTCACCAGGCGGATGATCAAGCTGCGGCGCGACTACCCGATCCTGCGCCGCAGCCGCTTCCTCTCCGGCGATCGCGATCCGCAGCTCGAGATCCGCGACGTGGTCTGGATCAGCACGGCAGGCGCCGAGATGACACAGGCCGACTGGACCACCGGCTGGATCAAATGTTTCGGCGTCGTGCTCGACGGCCGCGCCCGCAAGACCGCGATCGCGCGCGCGGGGGAGGACGACACCGTGCTTGTCATCCTCAACAGCTATGAGGACGAGGTCGACTTCAAGCTGCCGCCGACGTCAGCCGGCCCGCACTGGTCGCTGCTGCTCGACACCAACGCGCCGGAACAGCCGGCGGGCGCGCAGTTTGCGTTCGACGGCACGTACAAGGCGGTGGGGCGTTCGTTCGTACTGCTTACGGCTAATCAGCCCAGAGCATGATGCTGTAGATCGAATGGCGGCCGCGCAGGGGTTGCGCCCCCTCTCCCGCTTGCGGGGGAGGGTTGGGGTGGGGGCTTTCTCCACGAGTTACATTGTGGAGAGAGCCCCCACCCGGATCGCATCATTCGATGCGATCCGACCTCCCCCGCAAGCGGGGGAGGTCGAATTGAGTCGGCGGCCCGCGCGCCCACTCCACTGCCTCCCCCCAAAACGCCCCCGCCCCGCGACCCCGCCGGCCAATTGACATTCGGCCGCGGACTGCCAGACTTCGCGGAAAATTAGGGGTGGAGACCTCTGGATGGCCAATCTTTCGGCCTCAAATCACGTCGCCCGTGTTCTGTCGGCGGCCAACCAGGTGGCCGGCGTCGACACCGAGACGCGGATTGCCGCGTCCTGGCGGCGCTGCCTCGTCAATCACAACCTCGATCCGGCCCGGCGCGGGCCGCCGCAGACCCTGACCGAGGCCGAGGTCAGGCACCTCGCCGAGCCGATGGAGGATTTGATCCAGGTCGCGATCCCCGAGCTCGAGGACCTCGCCCGCGTGCTCCACGACTCCGGCTACTGCGTCAACCTCGCCGATCCCAACGCCACCATGCTGGTGAGCCGGCTGCCCGGGGGCGATTACGCGCGGATGTTCCTGGAGTGGAAGATCTACACCGGCTCGAACTTCGCCGAGACGTTCGAGGGCACCAACGGGCTCGGCACCGCGCTCGCCGAGCAGCGGCCGATCCTGGTGCATGGTGACGAGCATTTCCGCGAGCAGTGGCACATGTTCACCTGCGCGGTGTCGCCGCTGTTCGATCATGCCGGGCGGCTCGCCGGCGCCGTCAACATCACCTCGTGCCGCAGCGACCTCGGCCGCAGCGCGCATGAACTGGCGCTCGCCGTCACCACCGAGGCGACGCGGCGGATCGAGCAGTCGTTCTTCCGCCGGCGCTACCGGGCCTCCTGGATCGCGATGCTGCCCGGCGACGGGCACGGCATGCTGGCCTATGACGACGACCGCCGTGTCGTCGGCGCCTGCCGCACGGCGCGCGCCGCGTTCGGCCTGAGCGATGCGATGATCGAGGACGGCATCGACCTGTCGCATCTCGTTCAACTCGACGATCGCGCGACGCGGGCCGCGGACGAGCAGGTCGCGCTGCGCCGCGCCGACGGCACGCCGTGGGGCCGCGGCCATCTGGCGCCGCCGGTGCGGACCCGATCGCCGCGTCCACCATCCACGCCGCCGCGCGAAAAACCGGCCGGACAGTTTTCCGGGTTGCACAGGCTGGCGGGCCGCGATCCCGTGCTGATCAAGGGCGTGAAGCGGCTGATGACGGTCGGCAATCTCGATCTGCCGATCCTGCTGCATGGCGAGACCGGCGCCGGCAAGGACGTGTTCGCGCGCGCCATCCATGCCGCGAGCAACCGCGCCGGCCGCAACTATGTCGCGCTGAACTGCGCGGCGATGCCGGAGAGCCTGATCGATGCCGAGCTGTTCGGCTACGAGGCCGGCGCCTTCACCGGCGCGCGGCGCGAGGGATCGAAGGGGCTGATCGTGCAGGCCTCCGGCGGCACGCTGTTCCTCGACGAGATCGGCGACATGCCGCTTTCGCTGCAGACCCGACTGCTCCGCGTGCTGGAAAACCGCGAGGTCTGGCCGCTCGGCGCGCTGAAGCCTGTCGCCGTCGACATCCGCCTGATCAGCGCCACGCACCGTGATCTGGCGCGGATGGCGGAGGACGGCAGCTTCCGCTCCGATCTGTATTACCGGCTGCGCGGCATGGAGATCCGCCTGCCCGCGTTGCGCGAGCGCACCGACCGCAAGGACGTCATCGCGCAGATCGCCGACGAGGAAGCACCGCACTGCCGCATCGCGGCCGACGCCTGGGCGCAGCTGATGGCCTATCCGTTCCCCGGCAACATGCGCCAGCTTCGCCACGTGCTGCGGCTCGCCGGCGCCACCGCGGAGGACGCCGTCATCACCGAAGCGGATCTCGATCTGCCGCCGTTCGGCGCACGCGGTGCGGAGGCCGATCACACAACGCGCGAGCGCACCGCGATCGTCGATGCATTGCGCGCCAATGACGGAAGAGTGACGAACGCAGCCAGGGCGCTCGGGCTCAGCCGCGCGACGTTGTACCGGAAGATCAAGGCGTTAGGGATCGCGCTGGACAGCTAGACCAGAACGGCTCCCGCTGTTCCGGCGGTACGGGAAAGGTGATATCATACGGCTTTCGCCTTCAGCGCCACGGAGCGGGTCCCATGACACGGTTTCCCCTCGCTGTGGTCGTTGGCCTCATTGCCGCGACCATTTCGCAGCCTGCCGCCTCGGATTCTACTGAGCAACGATTGGGCAAAGTCCATTTTGCAACATCCTGCAAGCCTGAAGCGCAGGAGCTGTTCGATCGCGCCATGCTGTATCAGCATTCGTTCTGGTACAGCGCGTCGCGGCGCACCTTCGAGGAGGTGCTGGAGGCGGACCCGCAATGCGCCATCGCCTATTGGGGCATCGCGCTCAGCTATCTCTACAATCCGCACGCGCCGCCGCCGCCGGAAAACCTTCCGCTCGGCCTTGCGGCTGCGAAAAAAGGTCAGGCGCTGAATGCCGGCACCCCGCGCGAGCGGGAATACATCGATGCGATCGCGGCGATGTATGTCGACTACGACAAGGTCGATCACCGCACCCGCGTGCAGCGATTCCTCGCGGCCGAAGAGCAGGTCGCGACGCACTATGCCGACGATGACGAGGCGCAGATCGCCTATGCGATCACGCTCAACGTCGCGGCCTCGCCGGGCGACAAGACCTACGCCAACCAGCTGAAGGGCGCGGCGCTGCTCGAACCGATCTTCAAGCGCCAGCCCGAGCACCCCGGCATCGCCCACTATCTGATCCATCTCTACGACTATCCGGCGCTCGCGGCGAAAGGCCTTCCCGCGGCGATGCGCTATGCCAAGATCGCCGAACACGCGCCGCATGCCCAGCACATGCCGTCGCACATCTTCACGCGCGTCGGCTACTGGAAGGAGTCGATCGCCTCGAACAAGGAATCCGCGCGCATCGCCAAGGAAGACGGTGAGCAGCAGGACCAGGCGCACGCGATGGACTATCTGGTCTATGCCTATCTGCAGCTGGGCCAGGACAAGGAGGCGCGTGCGGTGATCGACGAGCTCGGCAAGCTCCAGTTCAAGCTCGACCGGTTCGCAGGCCCCTTCGCGGTGGCGGCAAGCCAGGCCCGCTATGTCTTCGAACGCGGCGATTGGAAGGGAGCCGCCGCGCTTGAAGTGCATCCGACCAAATACGCCTATGCTGACGCCATCACCTATTTCGCCCGCGCGGTCGGCGCTGCGCGCTCCGGCGACCCGGCCGCCGCCAAGGCCGATGTCGCCAAGCTGGTCGAGCTGCGCGACAAGTTGAAGGACGCCAAGGACGCCTACTGGTCCAACATCGTCGACATCCAGCAGCAGATCGCGAGCGCCTGGGTGCTGTACGCGGAAGGCAAGTACGATGAGGCGCTCGGCGCGATGAACGCCGCCGCGGAGGCGGAAGACAAGACCGAGAAACATCCCGTCACGCCGGGACCGCTGGCGCCGGCGCGAGAGCTCTACGCCGCGATGCTGCTCGATCGCGGCATGGCCAGGGAGGCGCTCGCCGCCTATGAAGCCGTGCTCAAGAAGGAGCCCAACCGGCTGGCGACTTATCTCGGCATGATCAAGAGCGCCAAGGCGGCCGGCGATCAGGCCAAGATCCGGGAATGCGCTGATCAGATTGCCCGGCTCACCGCGGATGCCGATCTGTCGCGGCCGGAGCTGATCGAATTGCGCCAGACGACCGGAAGCAAGCTGTGATGCCACGGGCGACATGGCGCAACGGTGGAGCGGTGCTGCTCGGCGCCGTTGCGCTATCGCTTTGCCAGGTGCCACCGGCTGGCGCGATGGAGATCCTCGGCCAGGCCGGCGTGCTCGGCGAATGGGAGCTGACCGGACATCTCACCGAAAGCGCCCCGGGCGCGCCGAGGCAGTTCTCCGGACCTCTCAAGATGAAGCATGTGGGCATCTGCACGCAGGACGGACCGGACGAACGCGCCGGAGAGATCAAGCTGCAAATCACGGGTGCGGATTCGCAGGTCACCGCCGAGCTGGTGCTGGACGGCGCGCCCTGTACCTACAGCGCCCGCAAGACGCGCAATTACGAGGGCACGCTGTCCTGCGAAGGACGCGCGCCCGTCCCGCTGCTGGTGTGGCTCAAATAGCTGATACCGTCAGGCCGCCGGCCGCGCGCGGCGCAGCCATTCGTTCAGATCGATGCGGCCGAGGCGCGCCTCGCCGAGCGGCACTAACGAGTGCTGCTCGACCCGGCCACCCCAGTAGAGCGCGTCAGGGTCTTTGACCACCTCGCGCGGGTCGCCTTTTGCCTTCAGGTAGCGCGCCACGATCTCGTTGAACGGCGCGCGGTCGGGACCTGCGATCTCGACGATGCCGTTGCGCGGCGGCTCGAGCGCGATATCGGCGACGAGCGCGGAAACGTCCTCCGCCGCGATCGGCTGGAACAGGCCGGGCGAGAGCCTGACCGTGTTTCCGACTGCGCTCGCATCGGCGATCGCGCCGACGAATTCCATGAACTGGGTCGCGCGGATGATGGTGTAGGCAATCCCGGATGCTTCGATCAGTTTCTCCTGCGCGACCTTGGCGCGGAAGTAACCGTTCTCGGGCGTGCGGTCGGTGCCGACGATCGACAGCGCAACATGGTGCCTGACGCCGGCCGGCTTCTCCGCCGCCAGCAGGTTGCGGCCGGAGGTCTCGAAGAATTCCATCACCGCCTTGTCCTCGAACGAGGGCGAATTGGCGAGGTCGATCACGACGGCCGCGCCGGCCAGCGCCTCCTTCAGCCCCTCGCCGGTGATCGCATTGATGCCGTTTTTCGGCGAGGCGGCGACGACGTCATGGCCGTGCTGGCGCAGAATGGCAACGGTCTTTGAGCCGATCAGTCCGGTACCGCCGATCACAACGATCTTCATAGTGGGCCTCCCTTCGACGACGAGAGATTCTGGGACGCGCTTGTTTTCCGGTTGCTACCGTCAAGCGCGATGACCGCGCCGACTTATCGGCGTATGGACGAGCGCTTATAACATGCCGCTCGCGCTTCCGGCGCGTTCGTCAAATTGATCGGGATCGGTCAGCAGTGCTGATTGACTTGAGCTGACGTGCGGTTCGTCAACCGTTCAGGAAAACTCGTTCCAGCTGACACGCCGCGCGTCGAGGTCGCCGAGCTCGACCGGATCATGGATGTTGCGCACGCTCTGGAAGCCGCTGCGCAGATAGATCAACGGATCGACCGTGGTCGCGGCGCGGACGTGCTGGACCTCGCCGATGAAGATCGAATGGGTCTTGGTCTCGAGCTCCTGCGCCAGCACGCAGTCGAACGCCGCGACGGCATCCTCCAGCACCGGGGCGCCGGTGGCGCCGGTGGTCCAGCGCCCAAACGCAAAACGGTCGTCGCCGTTGACGCCCTTCTGGCCGGAGAAGGTCAGCGCCAGCAGCGCGTGGTCCTCGTTCAGGAAGTTGATGACGAAATGGCGCTCCTCGCGGATGCGCTGATGCGCGCTGGCGTTACGGTTAACGCAGACCAGGACCGAGGGCGGATTGTCCGACAGCGAGCAGGCCGAGGTCACGGTCAGGCCGGTGCGCTGCCCGGTCTCCGAGCCGACCGTCACCAGCGCGACGGCGCCCGCGCAATGGCGCATCGCCTGCTTGAAACTCTGTGCGTCGACCGTCATGCCGCAAGCCCTGTTTGAGCATGATCTTGCCCGGAAAACCGCTTCGCACTTTGCGCTAACGCGGCCCGCCGGGTCCGGATCATGCTTCGGTAAAAACACTCCGTTCAAGATATGCGAGGCGGGGTGCGAGGCAAGCCCCGCACCCCGCGCAGCTGTCATGCAGCCTTCTCGAACTCGGCGCCGAGATGCTTGAGTCGCGGCATCACCTCGTTCTTCAGCAGGTCCAGCGAGTGCCGCCAGGCTTCCGGCTTGTGCTTGTAGTCGAAGCCGAACACGCAGAGGACGCCGAAGCCGCCGACCTCCCGGTAGATCTTCTCGATCTTCTCGGTGACCGTCGCGGGCGAGCCGACGATCCAATTCCGGCGCGCGCAATATTCGACGGTGACGTCGCTGTCGGGCACGTCGGGCGCGTGCTTCAGATAGTCCTTGAAGCCGAAATGGCCGAGCAGCGGCAGGAAGTACTCGCTCATCATCCGGCCCATCATGTCGCCGGTCGAGAGCTTCCACGCCTCCTCGTCGGTATCCGCCACGAACACCTCGCGCACCAGCCGCCAGTCCTTGCGGCTTGGCTTGCGGCCGGTCTTGGCCGCGCCGGCCTCGACCGAGTCCCAGTGGCTGCCGACATAGGCCGGGTTGAGGTTGAGGCTCATCGGGATGAAGCCGCGCTCGCCGGCCAGCTTCAGCGTGTCCGAATTCTTCGACAGGCCGGCGACGCCGATCGGCGGATGCGGGCCCTGCAACGGCTTGATGTGCGGCTTGAGGAAGTCGAACATCGTGTCCGGCTTGCTCACCGTCCAATATTTGCCCTTGTGCGTCCAGGGCCCCGGTTCGGACCACATCTTCAGGATGATCTCGAGCGCCTCGCGGGTCATGTCGCGGTTCTGGCCCGACATGCCGTCGACATTGAACATCGCCCAGTCGCTCGGCAGGCCCGAGGCCGCGACGCCGAAGTTGAGGCGCCCGTTCGAGAGATGATCGAGCATCGCGACGCGGTTGGCGAGTTCGGCGGGATGATGATACGGCAGCAGGAAGCCGCCGGGCCCGATGCGCAGATTCTTGGTCTGCAGCAGCGCCTGCGCCACCAGCAGATCAGGCGACGGGTGCGGCTCCCACGGCGCGGTGTGATGCTCGCCGATCCAGGCTTCCTGGTAGCCGAGCTCGTCGAGCCAGCGCAGCGTCTGCAGGTCCCAGTCGTGGCCCTCCTTCAATCCGCACTCCGGCGGGTGCGAGGGCATGGTGAAGTAGCCAAGCTCCATGTGCGTTTCCTTCCTTCGCGTTGGGTTCAGTCATGCAATGCGTCTTGCCGCGCATTGCATGACGATCAGCAAGCGCTGTGCCAGCGGAGGAAGTCGCAGGGAATGGGTGGGAACAGCCGGTTTTCGGCCGGCTGGGGCCGGTCGGCGGGTTCAGGAGCGCTGCGACCGTCTCACGGTCGCGAGACGCGTCGCAATCGTGAGACGGATAATGCCCCTCATGGTGAGGAGCGCGAATGCGCGTCTCGAACCATGAGGCCCGTCTGTGGCCTACATCCTTCGAGACGCCCGCTATGCGGGCTCCTCAGGATGAGGGTCAGGAATCAGCCCGCCGCGCGGCGCGGCTGGGCGTTGGTATCGGGCTCGGAGGGTGGGGGAAGCTGCATCAGGATGGTCTGGCCCATCGAGGCGATCTCGATGCCCTCCTCCTGGAAGCGCCGCTTCATGCGGCGGTTGAACTCGCGCTGCACCGACCAGCGGCCGCTATCGGTGCAGCGGATCTGGCCGACGATGGTCACGACCGAGCCGTCGACCTTGTCGACGCCCCACAATTCGAGGTCGCCTCGAATGAACGCGCGATACGCCGTCTCCTGGCGCATTTGGGCGACGATGTCCTTCAGCACCTCGCCGGCGCGGTCGGTGTCCTCCTTGTAGGAGACGTTGACGCTGACCGCGGCGTTGCCGGCACCGCGACTGGAGTTGGTGATCGTCGTCACCGCGCTGAACGGCACCACATGCACCGAACCGTCGCCGGCGCGCAGCCGCATGGTACGGATCGAGACGTTCTCGACCACGCCCGAGAGGCCCGACACCGTGACGTTGTCGCCGACCTGCACGGTGTTCTCGATCAGGAGGAACAGCCCGGTGATGAGGTCCTGCACCAGCTTCTGCGAACCGAAGCCGATCGCGATGCCGACGATGCCGGCGCCGGCGAGCAGCGGCGCGACATTGACGCCGATCTCGCTGAGCGCGGTGAGGCCGACCACCGCGACGATCATGCAGAACAGCGCGGTGCGCAGCATCGGCTGGAAGGTGCGCAGGCGCGCGGCGCGGGCGTAATGCCCCTCGCGCGACAGGGTGTCGATCTGCCGGTCCATCAGCGCATTGGCGACCTCCCAGATCACGGCCGCGGCCAGCGCGGCAATCCCGATCGTCACCAGCGCCGAGATCAGGCGAGATCCGATCTGGCCGCCATAGAACCAGACGATGGCGTCGACGCCCCAGACCTCGAGCAACGCGACGAAGCCAATGAAGGCGATCACCGCCGTGACCACCTTGCGCAGCAGCGGCAGATAGCGGTTGGCGCGGGCCTCGAGCCCCGGGAAGCGCTGGATCAGCTCCGGGCTGATGCGGAAGCCGCGATCGATCAGGCTCAGCACCACCATGGTGACGAGGCGGGTCACCAGCAGCACCGCAATGGTGCCGACGAAATATTGCAGCAGCAGCGAATAGCCGTTGCGGATGTTGAGCGCCCACACCGCCCACAGCGCGAGGTCGAGCGCAATCGCCAGCACATGCCAGAGCGCCGCGAGACGGTTGCGCGTTCGCGCCGCAAGCCCGGTGCGATCGGCCGGCGCGCGGATGACGTCGGCGACCTGGCGGCGGCACTGCAGGATGATGACGACGACGAAAAGATGCACCACCAGCATCACGAGCCGGATCAGCGCGGCATAGCCGGCGCGATGCAGCCCGAGCAGCAGCGCGACATTGGCAAAGGCGATGCCCGAGACGCCGACGGCGACGATACGCCGGGCCCAGATCTCGATATAGGCCGCGGTCTCGGCACGGACGCGGAACAGGCCGAACGGCCCTGCCAGCGCGCGCACCGCGCAGATCAAGACGCGCGAGAACACATAGGCGTTGACGACGGCCAGGATCACGAGCCGCGTGGTCGATTGATCGCCGATCTCGGTGCCGAGCAGCGCGGTGGCGATGCCGCCGAACACGACAACCGGCAGCAATTCGAGCAGCAGGCGGCCGAGCACGAAGGGCAGCCGGACCAGCGACTGCCAGGCCCGCGCCAGGCTGAGCCGGCGCCGCTGCAACTCGGGCGCCGGCGTGACGTCGGCAACCGACGACGGCGGATCGACGCTGGCGAGCGTCTGCACCGGTACGCGTGCGGTCTGCGGCAGCCGCGCTTCCAGGAACGCGACCGGCCGCTTGATCAGGCGGAACACCACCCATTCGGCGGCCAGCGCGCAGCCGAACACCAGCGCCAGCTTCCAGGCGATATCGATCAAGAGGCCATAGGCGACCGGATCGTTGGCGGTGCGCACGAACCAGTAATAGAACGCCGGGAAATGCGTCAGCGTGCGCGCGACGTCGGCGACCTCGCGCGACATCTCGCCGACCTGCTCGGACACCATCAGCAACAGCTGTGCGCCGAGGCTGTCGGCGGTGAGCGGGATCGGCGAATGCTGCTCCGGCGCCGGCTCCGCGGCAGCCGCCTGCGGCGAGGCATTGGCGATGGCGCGCAGCGTGTTGATGATCTCGCCGCGCTTCTTGTCGTCCTGCAGCGTGTCGAGCGCGCGCTTGGCCTGCTCGGGCGTCAGCGCGTCGCTGGTAACGGGTTGCGGCGGCGCCGGCTTGGCGGCCGGCTGCGCGAACGCGGGAGAAACGAACAGGGTGACGACGAGAAGCAGCGCAAGGCGAAGTTTGTGCGACACGAGGGCCTCATAAAATAACTGCGCGACCGCAAACCCTTGGGAGGAATCTGCTCTCGCGCTCGCGCCATGTCGGATACTCCTTTTCGCCCCGATGGTGTGTCGGAAGTTTGCCGTTGTGACGGCCATCTCTTGGCATTTGCCGCAACACAATCGTCACAGGCGTTGAGCCGCGTTTACGCTTCCAGTGCGCGTTCCCGGCCGATCGGCTCACTACACGTCAGGGGTGAGGCCGCAGAATCTTTCGCTTGACGCGCAGGAGCGGCCGTGATGTTCTTACTTTGTTCTTTTGTTCCCAATTGCGTTTCGGGGGTCTCATGCACGACGTGTTTAGCGACGACGGTCCGGTGCGGCTCTTCATTCACGACGACGATGAAACCCCGCTGGAATTCGTCCAGGATTTGTTGCGCACGGTGTTCGGGAAATCCGAGCAGGAAGCCATCGCATCCGCTGCCTCGATCGAGGCCAAGGGCGCCATTCCGTGCGGCCCCTATCCGGGACCGGTCGCGCGGGCAATCTTCAACTCGGCGAAGTGGCTGATCCGCTCCAACGGCCAGCCATTGATGATCACCACCGAATCCGCCGACGCCAGCCGCCCCTGCGATCTCTGCGAAGCCCCGAGGGCTGTGACGGAAATTCTGATCCCCGGTACGACTGCGTCGCTGTGCAGCGACTGCCTGCTCGCTGCACGCCGCAGCTCGGAAGAATTGCCGGGCGAGACGTTTCGGTCCGCTTACGTTGCGCTCGACTGGCATTTCGCCGGCGTTCCGCGCAACCTGATCGTGACACGGGCGCGACAGTTTCCGGGCCACATGCGCGCCGACGTTCAGGTCGCGATCGACAAGCTGTTCACCGATCCAATCCATTTCTTCGGCATCCATGAAGAATATCGCTACGAGACGCTCGACTTCGCGGCGCTGATGAAGGCCGGCCGCAATGCACCGGCGATCGCGCCGCCGCAATATCGCGACGTCGATATCGGCGAGGCCGAGCCGGTGAAATGCCTCGCCAATGGACTATGGCTGTGCCGAACCGGCGAACTGCGCTACGCCGTGCTGCTGACGTTCCATCGCGAATATAATCACGAGCCGTCGCTGCGAATCGAGCTGGCGTTGCCCGCCGGCGCGACCGGCAATGCTTTCGTGCAGCGCACTTTCGCCGAGTTGGAGGCCGCCGTGCATGCGGCGCGATCCTATCGCGGCAAGATCCTGTCGCTGGAGGATGGCGCCAATTATCGCGGACGTTCGCGTGGACTGACCGTGCATCGCCTGCCGACGGTCGCCCGCGATGACGTAATTCTGCCGGACCGGACGCTGCGGCTGCTCGACCGCAACGTGCTCGGTTTTGTCGAAAGCCGCGATCTGCTGCGCGGGCTCGGCCAGTCGACCCGCAAAGGCATCCTGCTCTACGGCCCGCCCGGCACCGGCAAGACCCACGCCATTCGCTATCTCGCCACCAACCTGCCGGATCACACCACGCTGATCATCACCGCCGAGCAGGTCGGGCTGCTCGGCGCCTATATGAACCTCGCGCGGCTGCTGCAGCCCACCATGGTCGTGATCGAGGACGTCGATCTGATCGCACGCGACCGCGAGGACATGGGCGGACCGTGCGAGGAATCCCTGCTCAACAAGCTGCTTAACGAGATGGACGGCCTGAAGGAGGATTGCGACATCCTGTTCGTGCTGACCTCCAACCGTCCCGAAGAGCTCGAGAGCGCGCTGGCCGGCCGGCCCGGCCGCATTGACCAGGCGATCGAGGTGCCGCTGCCCGACGAGACCGGACGCAGCAAGCTGATCCGGCTGTACGGCAAGGGCCTGCCGCTGGAGCAGCCGATCGTCGACGAAGCGGTGCAGCGCACCGCCGGCGTCAGCGCCGCCTTCATCAAGGAGCTGATGCGCCGCATCGCGCAGGCCAGCATCGCCCGCGAGGGAGGCCAGGATGTCACCGCTGACGACATCGACGGGGCGCTGAACGAGATGCTGTTCGACGGCGGCCGGCTCAACGTGAAGCTGCTCGGCGGCGCGCAGGGGATGAGTGCGGGGTGATGGCCGATCACTTCGCCGCTGCCGGCAGTAGCAGCGCGGGCTCGCCGGCCGAGGCACGCGCGAGTTCGTCCGATATCCGCGTCAGCACGCGGTCCCAGGCCTGCGGCTTGTCCTGGCGGAACAGCCGCATGGTCGGATACCAGGGCGTGTCGGCGCGGTCGCGCAGCCAGCGCCAGTCGAGCGCATAGGGACACAGCATCCAGACCGGGCGGCCGAGTGCGCCGGCGAGATGCGCCACCGAGGTGTCGACGGCGATGACGAGATCGAGTGCACAGACGGCCGCCGCGGTGTCGGCGAAGTCGCCGAGCATCGGCGCGAGGTCGACGATGCCGGCACCAAGGCCCCGCAGCACGGGAGCATCGTCCGGCCGCGGCTCCTTCTGCAGGCTGTAGAGCTGCACGCCTGATGTGACCAGCCGCGGCAGCACGGCGTCCGCCGGCAGCGAGCGCTGGCGGTCGCCCTTGTGCCTGGGATTGCCGGCCCAGACCGCGCCGACCTTCAGCGCGGTCACCCCGGCGAGCGCCTCGCGCCAGCGCGCGAGCTTGCCGGCGTCCGCCCGCAGATAGGATGTCGCTGCGGGAATGGTCTCGACAGTGGTGCGGAAGATCCGCGGCAGGCTCAGCAGCGGCAGTTGCAGATCGAACGGTGGCAGCGGCTCGCCGCGCGCGAACACCGCGACATCGGGCAGTATCGGCCGCAGCAGCGCGACCAGCGCCGGCTGCACCTGCAGAACGATCCGGCCGCCACCGCCCGCCAACATCGGCACATAACGGACGAAATTGATGGCGTCGCCGAGCCCGTATTCGGCGAACAACAGCAGCGTACGTCCGGCGAGCGGCTCGCCCTGCCATTCCGGCTCGTCGAACACGGGATCGCCGTCGCTGAGCATCCTGGTCTTGCGGCGCCACTGATACTCCTCAAAGCCTTCCTCGAACTCGCCGTTCATCAGCAGGAAATGCGCGTGGTTGTAATGCGCCAGCGGCTGTTCGGGATCGAGTGCGATCGCCCGGCGCGAGGCCACCAGCGCCGCATCGATCTCGCCGGCATTGCGCAGCGCGACCGCGAGGTTGGCGTGGCCCTTGGCATAGAGCGGCTCGAGCTCGATGGCGCGCCGATGCGCGGCGACCGCGGCCTCGACCAGGTTCTGCGCCTCGAAGATGATCCCGAGATTGGTGTGCGCGGCGGCGTAGTCCGGCTTCAGCGCCAGCGCGAGCTCGGCGCAGGCGATGGCGTCGTCGACCTGTCCGAGCTCGAACAGGCAGGCGCCGAGATTGTTGAGGATGACGTGATCGGACGGGTCGCGGGCCGAGACCTGCCGATACATGCGCACTGCCTCCTCGCGCTCGCCCGCCTCGTGCAGCACCATGGCCAGCAGGCGCTGCGGAGCGATGTTGTCGGGATCGAGTGCGATCGCGCGGCGATAATGCTGTGTTGCGTCCGCCAGCAAGCCCTGGCGATAGAGCGCCGCGCCAAGACCGCAATGCAGTCCGGCATTGTCGGGATCCGCGGCAAGTCCGCGGCGATAGGCCGTGGCGGCCGCTTCGTGCCTTTTCTGATCGCTCAGCACATTGCCAAGGTTCAGCCAAACGCCGTGGTAGACCGGATCGCGGGCGATCACCTCGCGATAGGCCTGCTCCGCCTCGACCGGCCGCTGCTGCCCGGCCAGCGCGACGGCGAGGTTGAACCGCGCCCGCGTCAGGCCACCATCGAGCGCGATCGCGCGGCGGAACGCGGTCTCGGCCTCGTCGAAACGCGACAGATCGCACAATGCGACGCCGAGCTTGATGTGCAGGCCGGCATCCTGCGGCCGCAGCATCACGCCGCGCTCAAACGCCGCCGCCGCACCTTCGTGCTCGCCCTTCACGGCGAGCGCATCGCCGAGCGTGGCGAAGGCCGGTGCATGATCCGGATCGAGGTTGAAGACCCGGTTCAGCAGCAGCGCGCCGTCCGCGGCACGATCGGTCACGAAGGCGATGACCGCGGACAGATGCAGCGCCGAAACATGGTCTGGATCGGCGGTGAGGATGTCGCCGCACAGCGTGCCGGCCTCCGCCGCGCGGCCCGCGCCGTAATGCGCCACCGCATCCCGCAACATCCGATCGACCGCCACGCTGCCCACGATACCGCCCCTGCCAAACACCCCGATGCGGATTAAACGGGCGGCGGCGTCAAATCCGGCACGCGAATCTCGGTTGAACAATCAAAGCCCGGGTGCAGGTCCCTTGATCTTCTCCTTCCCCCTGAAAGGGGGAAGGTCGGGATGGGGGTCAGCGGCAGACGACGCTGCAAGTGGATAGAGCAGATCCCCACCCGCTTTGCTCTGTCGAGCAAAGCGACCTCCCCTTTTCAAGGGGAGGTAAGAGTGCGACCAGCAGCGATGATAGCCGCCATCGCCCCCTTGACGGCCATCGCATCATGTAACATATGAAGTTACATGATCCGCGATAGCCGCCTGTCCAGCGTCCTGCATGGCCTGCTCCACATGATCGGGGCCGGCGAGCCGGTCGCGTCGGAACAACTTGCGCTGGCGATGGCCACCAACCCGGTGGTGGTACGCCGCGTGATGGCGGGGCTGCGCGAGCAGGGCCTGGTGCATTCGGAGAAGGGCCATGGCGGCGGCTGGACGCTGGCGCGCGATCCCGCCGACATCACGCTCGCGGACATCTATCGCGCGGTCGGCGCGCCCACGATCGTTGCGATGGGCCATCGCTCGGAAAATCCCGGCTGCCTGGTCGAACAGGCCGTCAACGACGCGCTCGGAGACACGTTTCGCGAGGTCGAAGCGCTGTTCCTGAAGCGGCTCGGCGCGGTGACGCTCGACGCGCTCGCGAGGGATTTCAAGCGCCGGCTCGCCAAACACAAACAAAGCCTCGAGGACCAGATTCATGCAGTCAAGTGAGCCGGCGAAAGCTCTGCCGTACAACGATCCCGCGCACTGGGACAGAATGGTCGCCGCCTATGAGGCGCAGTCGCAGCCGTTCACGACATTGTTCGCCGACGCCGCCGTCGCAACGCTGCCGATCGGCCCCGCATCGAAGGTGCTCGACGTCGCCACCGGCACCGGCGCCGCGGCGCTCGCCGCCGCCCGCACCGGCGCCGAGGTCACCGCGATCGACTTCTCCGCCGGCATGGTGGCGCGGGTCCGGGCGCATGGTGCGGCGAATATCGAGGCGCGGCAGATGGACGGCCAGGCGCTCGATCTGCCGGATGCCGCCTTCGACGCGGCGGTGTCGGTGTTCGGCGTGATGCTGTTTCCGGACTGGCGCGCCGGCCTCTGCGAGATGGCGCGGGTGACGCGACCGGGCGGATCGGCGGCGATTGCGGTCTGGAAAAGCGCCGATGGCGCCGCCGTGCATCTCTTGCTCTCGCAGATCATCCGACGGCTCTATCCTGACAACGTCACGCCGATGCTCTGCACGGGCCTCGCCGAGCTCGCCGATCCCGGCCGCCTCACCGCTGCGCTCATCGCCGCCGGCTTCTCTGATCCGGCGATTGCCGAGATCACCCACGACTTCAAACTCAATGTCGCCAATCCCGGCGACGTCGACAGATTGTTCGAGTTCATGCCGCACTGGAGCGGGCTCGATGCCGAGCAGAGCGCCGCAGTCGCGCGCGCATTCCGGAGCGAGATCGAGCGGGGGCGAGTCGGCGACAGCTTCGCGATTCCGTCGACCGCGCTGATCGCGACGGCCCGGCGGGCTTGACCGCAGCTGGCGTAATCCGACTACGTATGCGGTCCCCTGCCGGCACTAGCGCTTGTCGTCGTCCGGCTTTTCTTCATCGCTCGGCGGCTGCAGGCCGGGGCTGTTGGCCCAGCGATCGAGTTCCTCGATGACCCGCCGGTGGCTCGGCCGTAGCGGCTCTTCACCACCGGGCTCTTGCGACAATTTTCGGGGCAGCTTGACCTGATCTGGCATGGCTAGGCTCCAGAGCTGGGGGCTGTACGCAGTGGAATTCGCAGCGATTGCTACGCGCGCGACTTGAGGAGATCGCGAATCTCGGCGAGCAGCTCCTGATCTTTGGTCGGCTTCGGCGGCTCGGCCGGCGCCGCGGGCGCTTCGCGCTTGAGCTGGTTCATGAGGCGGACCACGATGAACAGCACGAAGGCAACGATCAGGAAGTTGAGCGTCAGGGTCAGGAAGTTGCCCCAGGCCAGCACCGCGCCCTGCTTCTTGGCATCGGCCAGGTTGGTCGCCGTTACCGACTTCGACAGCGCGGTGAAATAGTTGGAGAAGTCGAGCCCGCCGCTGATCGCGCCGATGATCGGCATGATGATATCGGCCACCATCGACGAGACGATCGCGCCGAACGCCGCGCCGATGATCACGCCGACGGCGAGATCGACGACATTGCCCTTCATGGCGAATTCCCTGAATTCCTTCAGCATGTGATCTCCTGTTTTCCAAATGAATGCGATGGCACGGCGCGGCGACTGGATCGCCGGCCGCTACAAGGGGACGAAAGACTATTTGCGATCGGCCGGCTTCGCGGGCGCGGCGACCGGCTGCGCGGGCGCGGCCTGCTCCCACGGCGCCGGCAGGATGACCCGCGCCGGCGGCAGGTTCTGCGCGGCGCGCTGCACATTCGCATTTTCCGGCCGCGGCTCGTCACCGGAATTATCCGCGCGGGCGATGGCGACATGGATGCCGAGCGTCAGCGCGACGAATCCAATTCCCGCAGCAAGCGCCGCGCCAAACTGCAGCATGGCAGGCCGCTGCCGGTTCATGATGGCAGGATGAGATGAGGTCATCGCAACTGCTCCTCACGCAATACACATCGTTCGGAGCCGTGCGGGACGCGAGCGCCGCGCACGGCTCGAGGCGGGACGTCAGGTCTTGATGTCGTCCGGCAGCTTGCCGCCATTGGCGGCGAGCTTCGCCATCACCTGCTGATGCAGCCAGACATTCATGGTGGCGGTGTTGCTGGTGTCGCCGGTGTAGTGCAGCTCCTTGGCGAGCTCCTTGCGCGCCGCAAGGCTGCTGTCGAGACCGAGCGCCTTCATCAGGTCGACGATCGAGCTGCGCCAGTCGAGCTTCTCGCCGGTCGCAGCGGCCGCCTTGTCGACGATCGCGGCGACGTCGACGGTTTGTGCCGCCGGGGTGCCGGACGCAGCGGATGCAGACGTCGACGCCGATGGCGCCGCGCCGGGCGCTGTCGTTGTCGTGCTCTCAGCGGTCTTGGCCTGGGCGCCGTGGCCGAAGATTGCACCCATGATGCTTCCAAAAATGCTCATGATCTCTCGCTCCGTGCGCCCGAGACACCGCTCGTCCCGTGGCTGTTTCCAGTGACGGGGCGGACGATAGGCAGGCCATTGGCCGAGCGGAAGATGACCATCGTCACTATCGGAGTGAGGGACGGCGTGGTGCTGTTGGCGGGGAAAGCGTGCGGCTTTCTGCGGCCGCGCGACAGCCTTTCATCGCACGCTCCACGTGCGATGAAGTCAGCCGTCCCGGCCCGATTCGCCAGCCCCGAGAAGTCGGGACGGCTGACACAGACGTGTGCGCGTTGTCGCTAACTAGAGCTGGCGGCGGCGGATGGTCTGGGCGAGTTCGACAAAGCTCTCGGCAATGCCGACGCCGGTCTTGGCGCTGACCGATTTGACGCTCGACCTGGCGAGCTCGGCAATCGCGCCCGCGCTGCCCGCGGCTTCCGGCAGATCGATCTTGTTCAGCAGCGCCCGGTAGGGCCGGCCGGGGAAGCGCTCCTCGAAGCCGCGGACCAATTCGACCATGCGGGTCACCGTCTGCGGCCGCGTGACGTCGGACACGATGATGGCGGCGGAGGCGCCGGTGACATAGACGGTGTCGAAGATCTGCGTGCCGAAATCGCCGTCGGTGTCCCACAGCACGAGGCGCATCGGATCGCTGCCATCCACCGGCACCACGTCGTGGCTCAGGATCTCGACGCCCAGAGTCGATTTGTACTGGCCCTCGAACCGGTTGTAGATCAGCCGATAGAGGATCGACGTCTTGCCGACCCCCATATCGCCGAGCAGCATGACTTTTGCGGTGAGCATCAGCGGGCCACTTCGCCTCGATAGACCGTCTCGAACGCCACGCGGCGATTGCCGCCGACGGTGGCGTCGACCCGGTCGGTGATCGGCATCGTCGCCGCGCGCGACACCAAAATCAGCCGCGACGAATCGACCCCCAGCGCGGTCAGCCTGCGCTGGACCTGCTCGGCCCGCTTGCGCGCCAGCGTCCGGTTGGTGCCTTCCGTGCCGCTCTGATCGGCATAGCCGACGATCCGCAGCCTGAGATCGTTGTTCGCCATCAGTCCGGCGAGCTCGCGCAGCTGCTGCTCGGCCTGGTCGTTGTCGAGGACTTCGTCCGAATTGTTCGCGAAGAAGATCGCGGTGGTGGCGATGAAGCGGTCGAGCCGCGCCGCCGGGCCGTCGGCGACGGCTTGCAGCTTCGAATATTGCTCGGCCAATTTGGCATACTGCTCGCCGAGCTTGTCATATTGCTCGCTCAGGGCGGTATATTTCTGGTCGGCCGACTTCGCTTGCGCACCGATCGCCTCGCGCATCTGGTCGAGGCTCGCCTGCAGGCGCGTCAGGCTCTGCTGCAGGCCCGCAATGCCGGCCTGCGATGCCGCGATTTGCTCCGGTGCGGACACCAGACCGATGCGGTCGACGACCTTGTACGGTGCGGCGGCCGCGGCGAGCGCATCGATCAACGGCGCGGTCTCCAGCTGGCTCGGCTCGATGCCTGAAACGGCCACGCTTCGGCTGCCGTGATCGAAGTCGAGCCGCAGCGGGAACGAGGCCAGCAATGGCTGCTTTGCGGCGAGCTGTTCCAGCGCCGCATGGGTTCGCCGCTCCACAAGACCGCGCGTCACCGACGTCGCGGCAAGCCAGAGCAACAGCGCGGCCACTGCCGCAAGCAAGGCGAACAGGATCATCTTGCCGCGCCGGCTCGCGATCCGCCGCGGCGTATCGTCGGTCTCGATCGCGGCTGCCAGCGACGCCAGCATCGGACCGTCGCAATCCGCGCCGCGGTCGATGCGCTCGATCGCATCGAAGAACAGCGAGTTGATCCTGGCATTATCGGCGGGCCGCAACGGTCCCAGGCACTCCGCCGCCAGGATGAAGCGCGGCGAGGCGCGCAGCGCGAGCTGCCGTCCGCCGAAATCGAGCGTCTGCAGATTGCCTTCGCCGGCCAGCGCCTGCACCGAGAACTCCAGGATCGCCGCGACCATCGCGCTGAGCAGGTCGGCGCGTTCGTCGGCGGTCGCATCGCGCTTCCAGTCCGCGATCAGGCGGCCATTGCCGCGTTCGATGATCAGGAGCCGGTTGATCTGCGGCGGCTGATCGGCGAGCACGAATTCGCTGATCGGGCGTCCCGTCACCAGCGACTTGACGCGGCCGACCCACAATTGCGCCGAGGTCAACGCATTGATGCGCTGCTCGAGCGAGGCAACCAGCTCCCTGAACGAATTCGCCACCGCGGCACTGACCAGCCGGCCGACGATCGGGTAGAGCGCCTCGATCATCTGCTCGCGCGAATTCTTGATCTCGCTGCGGATCGCCGAGACCACGACCGGCGCAATCGCGCTGGCGAGCTCGCGCGGCCGGTTGACCTCGGCGCGCTCCAGCGCCTCGACCAGGATGCCCGCGGTTGCCGTCTCCAGGCGGTCGGCGTTGCCGACATAGCGCTGCAGCGAGTCGAGGTCGGCCTCCAGCGACGTCAGACGCGTCGCCTCGGGCTGAAACAGCAATGTCTTGAGCTGCTCGATCTCGCGGTTCTGGCCGGCAGCAGCTGCCATGCTATTTGCCCGTGCGGCCGGATCCCAATCCGCTGATGACCGAGCCGAGCTGGGTGATGGCCGCACCGACATCCTTCAGCGAGTCGAGGCGCTTCTGCTCGGTATCCCGCTCGAGGTCCGAGAGCCGCGCAGACAGCGCGGTGAGCTCGTTGGTGAAGTCCGCCTGCATCTGCTTGAGCGATGCCTGCATCTCCTCGCGCAGGCCCGAGAGGTTGGTCTCGAGCGAGCGTTGCGCGCCGCCGAACAGCAGGTCGCGAACCTGATCGATCGCCGCCATGCCATGCGCCGCCGGATCCACGCCGTTGCCGGCCGCCTGAGCGTCCACCGGTCCGTCCGTACCTTTGGTCTGGCGCTCGATACCCTTCATGGTCATTTCCCGCTTACTCATAGCTGCGCAATCCGGACCTGCGGTGTCAAAAAGCAAATCCGAAACAACCCTATAGCCAATTTTGCGGGCGCGGCCCAGAGAAAGGCGAGCAATCTCAGCCGGATCAACCGCGTGGTTGTGCGATCGCGGCCAATTATTTCTAGTAAGTTATTGCCTTTATTGCGAGTTCTGTACGGTTCTTGACCTGGCATTTCTCCAGAATCGTGCTGACATAGTTCTTCACGGTTCCTTCGGCCAAATGCAGCTGCTCGCCGATCTCGGTGTTGCTCTTGCCCTCGACGATCAGCGTAAGAATTTCATTCTCCCGCGCCGTCAGCCCGTCACGAACCGGCAGCTTCGCCGAGACGCGCGGGCCGCGCAGCCGCTTGAACTCGTCGAGGATGCGCGCGGCGACGCTGGGCGAAAGCCCGGACTGGCCGTTGATCACCGCGCGGATCGTCGAGGCGATCTCCTCCATCCTGGCGTCCTTCAGGAGATACGCCTTGGCGCCTGCGCTCACCGCCTCGAAGATCAGATCGTTGGTCTCGAACGTCGTCAGCACCACGATATGGGTCTGCGGCAATTCGCGGAGAATCCGCTGGGTCGCGGCGATGCCGTCGACCCGCGGCATCTGCAAATCCATCAGGATGACATCCGGCCGATAGCGCCGCGCGAATTCGATGGCCTGCTCGCCATCGGCCGCGCCGGGAAGGATCTCGAAATCGTCGTTCTGCTGGGCAAGCAGCGTGGCGATACCTTCCCTGATCAGGGTCTGATCCTCGGCGATCAGCACCCGTATCTTCTCGATTCTGCTCACGGGCTTTCCGTCATCCTCTCGAAAACGCGTTGAACGCGCGGCAACGAATTCAATCGGCCAGCACGCCGGCAGACGCTGCCGGCGGCACCGCCACGGGGAGCGAGATCCGGACCAGCGTTCCCTGCCCGGGCGCGCTCTCCACCGCACAGCTGCCGCCGACAAGTTCAGCAAATTCGGCCATTCCAATCAATCCGAAATGTCCTGGAGTCGGGACCGCGAGATCGAAGCCGCGGCCGTCATCGCGGATCTCGACAATCAGCTTGCGGCCGACCGCGGCCGGTTCGTCGAAAGCGTGAAAGGAGACGCGGCGCGCCTGCGCATGCGTCTGAACATTGCGCAGTGCCTCGCTGAGAATGCGCTGAACCGTCAAGCCGCAATCGCGCAAGCCGGGGCGCGCCGCTTCGTCGATCTGGATCGACACCCTGACACCGCTGCGTGCGGCGAAGTCGCTGAGCAGCCCCTCGACGTCGGGATCAAGCTTCAGATCGTCGGGCGTGCGCAGGCGATCGATGGCTTCGCGGGCGCGGTTCAGGCCGCTCGCGGCCGCGTCTTCCGCGGTCGCAAGGCTGTCCGCCACACGGGCGGGATCGGCCGACAGATAATGCCGGATCAGCCGGATCTGGGTCAGCAGCGCCACGATCGAGTGCACCAGCGTATCGTGCAGATCGCGCGCCAGCCGAAGCCGCGTCCGCGCCAGCGAGGCAAAGCGCACCTCAGCGCTCGCCGCCTCGAGCTGCTGCTCCATCAGGCGCCGGGCGCGGCGCTCGCTGCCGAGCAGCGTTTCGACCTGACGGCCGGCAAAATCCGGCATGGCGATGACGAAGTAATGCGACTGCGCACCGTTCCACAGCACGACCGCCGTCATCGGCTGCGTGATGTCAGGCGACGCGCCACGCACACCGGCCAGCGCGATCATATCCCGCTGGCCTTGGGCAAGCGCCGCCAACTCGGCCTCCATGCCGACCAGCAACACACACTCGCAGCAATCGACGCCGGTTGCGGGAAGCCATTCGACCAGCCGGCCGATCTTCCGCTGCATGCTTCGATCGGCGCCGATGACGGCGAGACCGATGACGTCGGCTTCTGCGGCCGCAAGCAAATCCGCGCTCAGATCGATCATGCGTTGCCCATCAGCTCAGCGAGCAGCCCACTCTGGCGTAAGCCGGCAGCGGTCGCAAACGAATATGACTTTCGTCACAACCGGTCCTGACCTTCGTCAGATGCCGCCGCTGCTCGAAATGCGGTTCTGTCTCACGAATGAGCAACAGCGCAAGCCATGATGTGCCACATGCCGGCGTCCATGGCGATGCCGGCCGGGCGCCGGGCCTCGCGGAAGGTCGCGCCAGTCGGCCGGAATGTGAGCTGACAATGAAGGGCGCACCACGAAAACCGTCGGGCATCGAGCTGCGCATGCTGGCGGAAGCAAGCAGACCCGCGCGGCGCCGGCGCCTGAGCGCAACCCAGAAGATGGCGTTGCAGGAAGCGCTCGCCGGCCGCCTGCAGCTCTATCCGCGCGGATATGCCGCGAGCAAGACCGGACCGTTCCACTCCCGACGCGCCATTCTCGGACTGGTGCGCGCCGGCCTGATGAGCCTCAGCGCCACGGCACGCTATGCGGCCGTGACCAGGCGCGCGCGCGAGATGTACGAGGCCGCGGCAAGCGGCGACGCTGCGTCCGAGTAAGCGCGCGCGCCATTGCACTGAGGCGCTCGAAGCCCTCACCATCCATTTCATCTCTCCGCAGAGGCTTGGCCGGCGTCACACGCGCGCAGACGCCCCGCGTGCCGCGCCGATTCCGGTCGCGAGCAGCGTCAGACCAGCCGGCTGGCTGCAGCAGGACACTTATGCAGATAAACTGCGAAGACAATCTTTACAGTTTACCTTCATATATGCTATCCGGTCCGGCATGAGCAATGTACCGGCCCGTCCCGGCTCGGCGCGCACATCCGCGCTGGCCGAAGATCTTCGCCTGTTGATTGGAAAGCTGAAGCGGCGGCTTCGCGAGCAGGGTCAGCGCGAGGACCTCCCGCCTTCCCAGGTCGCGGTGCTGCTTCGCCTCGAAAAGGACGGCCCCGCGACCGTATCCAGCCTGGCGCGATCGGAGGGCATGCGTCCGCAATCGATGAGTTCGGCGATATCGGCGCTCGAGGCTGCCGGCCTGGTCCGCGGCGCGCCGGATCCGGACGACGGCCGGCAGACCATCATGTCGCTCACCGATAGCTGCCGCGAGCGGCTGCGCACCGGCCGCGCCGCGCGGCAGGACTGGCTGTCGCGCACCATCGCCGCGCGGCTGTCGGCGCGGGAGCAGGACGAACTCGCCGCCGCCGTCGGCTTGCTGAAGCGGCTGGTCGAGGATTGAGGCTGGCCGCGCCGCGACCGCTTGCGAGAAAGGTAACGACCATGGCCCTGACGACGCTCGATCCGATCACCGCATTGATCGTCATCGATCTGCAAAGCGGCCTCATGGGCTGGCCCTTCGCCCATCCGATCGGCGACATCGTGGCTCGCGCCGCCGCGCTTGGCGCTGCGTTCCGGCGGCGCGGCCTGCCGGTCGCGCTGGTCAATGTCGACGGCAGCTCGCCGGGACGAACCGAGCAGGCGCCGCGCCAGGGAAATCCAAATGGAAATCCAATTGGAAATCCATTTGGCGGCCCGCTTCCCGAGGGATGGACCGATCTCATTCCGGAGCTCGACCGACAGCCCAGCGACATCGTCGTGACCAAGCGAACGCGAGGCGCATTTGCCAGCACCGACCTCGAAAGCCTGCTGAGAGCGCGCGGCGTCACGCAAGTCGTGATCGCCGGCGTCGCCACCGCGGGCGGCGTCGAATCGACGGCGAGACAGGCCTATGAAGCGGGCTTCAACGTCACGCTCGCGATCGACGCCATGACCGACGCGCGGCCGCACGCACATGCCTACAGCATCGAGCACGTGTTCCCGCGGCTCGGCGAAACCGGCTCGACGCAGGCGATCATCGATCTCGTTGAAAGGACCGACGCTCATGAACTGGCTTGACCTCGTCGCCTATTTCTTCGGCGGCGCCTTTCTCACCAATGCGATCCCCCACGTCGTCGCCGGCATGATGGGCGAAGCGTTCCAGAGCCCGTTCGCCAAGCCGCCCGGCGAAGGTCTGTCCTCATCGACCGTCAACATCGTGTGGGGCTTCTTCAACCTCGCAGTCGGATATCTCCTGGTCTGCCGCGTCGGCGACTTCGGCCTGCGAACCACCAGCGACGTCGCAGCGCTCGGTCTCGGCGGTCTGCTGATCGGCCTGTTCCTGGCGCGACGGTTCGGGCGGTTTCACGGCGGGAATGAACCTCAGAGAACATGAGACGCGTATTTCGATCGCTCGCGAGCTTCAACTATCGGGTCTGGGCGGCCGGCGCGCTGGTGTCCAACATCGGCACCTGGATGCAGCGCGCAGCGCAGGACTGGCTGGTTCTCACCCAGCTGACAAATCACAGCGCGTCCGCCGTCGGTATCGTGATGGCGCTGCAATTCGGGCCACAACTATTATTGATGCCGTGGACCGGCTTTGCCGCCGATCATTTCAACCAGCGCAAGCTGCTGATGGCGACTCAGGCGACGATGGGCGCGCTTGCACTCATCCTCGGCATTCTCACCGTCACCGGGCTGGTGCAGCTCTGGCACGTCTATACCTTCGCGTTCCTGTTCGGCTGCGCGGCAGCGCTCGATGCCCCGGTGCGGCAGACCTTCGTGGCCGAGCTGGTCAGCGATACCAATTTGTCGAATGCGATCGCGCTGAACTCGACCTCGTTCAACGCCGCGCGCATGATCGGCCCCGCCGTCGCCGGCCTCATTATCGCCTCCGTCGGCACCGGCTGGGCATTCCTGTTCAACGGCGCATCGTTCCTGGCGGTGCTGACGTCGCTGACCCTGCTGCGCACCTCCGAGCTGCGCCCGAACGCGCGCGCCCATCGCACCAAGGGCAGCGTGATGCAGGGCTTTCATTATGTCTGGTCCCGGCCTGATCTCAGGGCAACGCTGATCATGCTGTTCCTGATCGGGACCTTCGGACTGAACTTTCCGATCTTCATCTCGACCATGGCGGTTGGCGTGTTCCACACCGATGCGCGCGGCTTCGGCCTGCTGTCGTCGATGATGGCGCTCGGAACGATGTCGGGCGCGCTGCTGGCCGCGAGCCGCGAGGAGCCGCGCTTCGGCTCGCTGATGCTGGGCGCCGCGATCTTCGGTCTGGGCTGCACGCTCGCGGCATTGGCGCCGAGCTACTGGCTGTTCGCCGCGGCGCTGGTCGTGATCGGCGTCGCCGCGCTGACCGTCACCAACACCTCGAACGCGCTGATGCAGCTCTCGACCGAGCCGGCGATGCGCGGACGGGTGATGGCGCTGCGGCTCGGCGTTGCGCTCGGCGGCACGCCGATCGGCGCGCCGATCGTCGGCTGGGTCGCCGATCACCTCGGCCCGCGTTGGGCACTCGGCGTCGGCGCCGCCGCCGGCTTTGCCGCGGCGATCGTTGCCCTCGGCATGCTGTCCCGATCGGGCGGCGAAGCCGAGCGCCGCAGCCAGGAGGCGCGAAGGAGCGAGGTCAACCTGCCGCAGCAGCGTTGATCGGGGCTGCCACCGACCGGCGCTCCTACTCTGTGTTTGGACGCGTGTCCTTCCCGCGAACCGAAAACGTTAGTACGCGTAGGACGGCTTGCCCGGCTGCACGGTCAGCCGAAAGGCGACATCGGTCGAACCATCCATCAGCTCGATGATGTGGTCGCACACCAGGCAGCGAAACTCACCCGCGACGCCGCCCTTCGACGTCAATTCGATCCGGCGATAGCCGGCCTGGCAATGGGGGCACGTCACGTCGGATTTTCGCATCGAATCAGCAAGCCGTTGCGCTCTTGAGTTTCCCACACGCCCATGATCGGAAATGTGACGGCCGTCTAACCGGCATGCTGGTCGACCAGAGCACCGGGAATTTGTGCTGTGCTTTCAGCGCGAAAAGTTCCCGACGATGGCCAGAACGCCGCCGCGCCCAGACTCGGCAACACGGCCGCGGACCAAAAAACGAGCGAGCGCTCTCTCAGAAAATTTCATCATCCCCCCTTTTCCGAGCGCCATTTCGTGGGCTAGGAATTAGGAAAGGGCGTAAAGCCCAGCCCGGACCAGCAACAAAACGAAATGGTCCGGGAGCATAGCCAGGGAGGCAACGTGGGTCTCGCGCGTCAGCGACCGGGGACGGCGAATGCGTTCGCGATGGACGTGCTTTGCGCACGCATCCTCGAACGCCATCGGGATTCCATCCGGGTCCAGAAAACCCATCTCGCCGTTCCGAATCTCACGCGCATCATCGGCGCCACGCTCACGCTTTCCAACAAACACGGCTTTCACGCCACCACGCTGCGCCAGCTCGCGGAGGCCTCGGGCCTCAGCATGGGCGGCCTCTACACCTACTTCGACAGCAAGCCGACGCTGCTGTCGATGATCCTCGGCGAGGTCGCCGAAACGGTGGCGGAGGTCCTCAACTCGCCGCCCGCCGACGTGAAGCACGATGCGCGCAAGCATCTGCACTGGATCATCGCGACCCATGTCCGGATGAGCGAGGCGATGCAGCCCTGGTTCGTGTTCTGCTTCATGGAAGCGAAGTCGTTTCCGCCGGCGGAGCGCCAGCGCGCCATCGAGATGGAGGTGATGACCGAGAAGATCATCGCCGGCGTCCTCAAACAGGGCGTCGCCAGCGGCGTCTTCGCGATCGACCAGGTCACGCTGACGGCATCGCTGATCAAGCCGTTGCTGCAGGACTGGTACGTCAAGCGTGCGAAGTACCGCAGACGCGGCACTTCGATCGAGGCCTACATCAATTCCGTCGGCGCGTTCGTGGACGCCGCGGTCGCCGGCCGGCCGCGGCCCGGCCGCGCCGCGACCGGCTCCCGCACGAGAGCCAGACCGACGGCGCACCCGTAGAAGCAGGAAGGACCAGGCAATGAAGCGATTGCGGTTCAATCAACAGGAGATCGTCTTCGCCGTCTTTGCCGTGCTGTTCCTGGCGTTCTCGATTTTCCTGCGCGGTTTCCTGACGCCGGAGAACATGCTGACGCTGCTGCAGAACGTTGCGGTGCTCGGCATCCTCGGGCTGGCGATGGCGATCGTCGTGATCGGGCGCGGCATCGACATCTCGCTGATCGCAGCCCTCGCGGTGCCGCCGGGGCTCGTGCTGCAGATGGTGCAGAACGGCCACTCGCTGCCGATCGCGCTGGTGACGGCCGTGCTGCTCACGATCGCCTTCGGCCTCGTCAATGGCTGGCTGATCGCCTATGCCGAGGTCCCTTCGCTGTTTGCGACGCTGGCGACCGGCCTGCTGCTCGCCGGCCTCGGGCAGGCCGCGCTGTTTCAGCTCGACGTCGTGCAGTGGAGCGACGGCATGAAGGGCTTCGAGCGGCTCGGACAAGGCACAATCCTTGGCATCCCGACCTCGATCGTGATGTTCGCGATCGCCTGCGTCGTGGTCGCGTTCCTGCTGCGGCAGACGCGCTGGGGCGCCTATATCTACGCGATCGGCGATAATCCCTACGCGGCCCGCGTCACCGGCATCCCCTCGCGCCCGATCATCGTGCTGCAATATGTCGTCGCGGCGCTGATCGGCTGCTTCGCGGGCCTGGTGATGGCGGCATCGGTCAACTCGATGCCGACCCGCATCTTCAATTCGACCCTGATCTACGACGTCATCCTCGTCGTCGTGCTCGGCGGCATCGGCCTGTCGGGCGGCCGCGGCGGCGTGCTCAACGTCATCATCGGCACGCTGCTGATCGGCACCATGCTGAACGGCATGACCATCATGGACATTTCCTACGCCGGACAGAACCTCGTCAAGGGTGTCGTCCTGCTGCTCGCCGTCATCACGGATTCGTTCCTGAATCCGCGCAACGAAGAAACGGCACAGCAGGGCGACATCTGAACCAGGCCACAAGAACATTCAATCACGACCAAGGAGGAAGCAATGAAATACGCTGTCAGGACTGCAAAGGTGATCGCCGCGGCGCTCGGGCTTGCAGCCATCGCCGCTCCGGCTCTGGCCCAGCAGGGCCTGGACGAGCCGTTCCAGAAGCCGTTCAGGGAAGCCCTCGCCGGCAAGACGGTGGCCTACGTTCCGGTCGCCATGAACTTCGACCTCACCGAAGGCTGGTACGCCGGCATGAAGAAGGAGCTCGAACCCTTCGGCGTGAAGTTCGAGATCCGCGATCCCAACTGGAACACCAATGCCGGCGCGCAGGCGGTGACCTCGCTGATCTCGGAGAAGCCGGCCGTGATGGTGATCCACAATCCGGACGTGCAGACCTACGCCAAGTTGCTGCAGCGCGCCGAGAACGAAGGCATCTACGTCATCCAGATCAACATGGGGTCAGCCTATCGCTCTTCGGCCTTTGTCGGCGCCAACTGGATCGAGATCGGCGAGCGGGACACCGAAGCCGTGGTGAAGGCCTGCCAGGGCAAGTCGAACAAGATCGCCATCGTGCAGGGCGCGCTCTCGGCGGCCGCCAGCGCCTATACGCTCAAGGGCGTCGAGAACGTGCTCGCCAAGCATCCGGAGATCAAGGTGGTCTCGAGCCAGGCGGCCGACTGGGACGCCGCGAAGGCCAAGGCGATTACCCAGACCGTGCTGAAGCAGAATCCTGATCTTTGCGGCATCGTCGGCTTCTGGGACGGCATGGACATCGGCACCGCCGCCGCGGTGAAGGAAGCCGGCCTGACCGGCAAGGTGTTCGTCGCGACCTCCGGCGGCGGCGAGCGCAAGGGCGCCTGCGAGCTGGTGAAGTCCGGCGCGTTCGATCTCAACATGAGCTACGACGTGCCGACCCAGGCCGCGCAGATGGCCGGCACCATCAAATGGCTGCTGTCGTCGGGCGCCAAGGCCGGCTCGATCAAGGGCTCGGAGTACACGACGCTGATCCCGATCACCAAGGAGAACGCGGACAGCCAGACCGCGTGCTGGAATCTCAGCGACCTGAAGAAATAGTCCGGCCATTCCCGCTCGACGTCCCGGGCGATCTCACCCCGGGACGTCGATCTTCCCAAATCGAACGCCTTGCTGGAATGCCGATGCGCGACACCCTGACGAGCCTGCGTTACCGCTACTGGCCGGATCATCTCCTCGGCGAGATCCTGTCCAAGCGTTGGACCGAGACCGCAATTCCGGTGATCCTGCTCTTGATCGTCGGCTTCGCGCTCAGCCGTTCCATCGATCACTTCCTGTCGCCGTCGAGCCTCGCCGACACCGCGCGGCAGGCCGGCGAGATCGGCTTCATCGGCCTCGGCATGGCGCTGGTCGTCATCGTCGGCGGCATCGATCTGTCGGTCGGCTCGATCTTCGCGCTGACGGATTTCTGCGCGCTTTACCTGCTCGACGTGCTGAACTGGCCGGTTCCCGCGGTGGTGGTCGCCACCCTCGTCTGCGGCGCACTGCTCGGCGCCGTCAACGGTGTCCTGATCGGCTACTTGCGACTACGCGCCTTCATCACCACGCTGATCACCTTGATCATCTACCGCTCGGCGTTCGATCTGTTGATCCAGCGCTACTCCAATTCGATCGCCGCGGCCTTCCCCGACATCCCGTCCTGGAATTTCATCGGCGGCGGCGACGTGTTCGGCATTCCGAGCGTCGCCTTGGTCTACATCGCGATCGCGATCTTCGGCCATATCTTCATGACCCGGCTGCGCCCGGGCTGGCACATCACCGCGATCGGCGGCTCGCGCCGTTCGGCCTACAATTCCGGCATTCCGGTCCGCCGCACCATCGCGCTCTGCTATGTCGCAAGCGGCGTGCTGACCAGCATCGCCGCGCTGTTCTTCGCGGCCCGGCTCGGCACCGTCGGCGGCGACATCGGCGTCGGCCTCGAGGTGATCGTGCTGACCGCGACCGTGCTCGGCGGCATCACGCTCGGCGGCGGCAAGGGCTCGGTCGCCAAATCGCTGGTCGGCGTGCTGATCGTGCTCCTGATCACCAACGGCCTCACCACGCTCAATGCGCGCGGCGGCATCAACCGCATGGCGCTGGCAGGCATCCTGCTGGTTGCGGCGATGATCGACATCCGCTGGCAGAAGAACCGCACCCGCATCATCAGCAAGGTCTATGTCGCGCCGACCTATCATGCGCTGCCGCCGCCGCCGGCCACCGAGATCGGCCAGGGCGGCCCGTTCGAGCAGAACGACAAGCTGCGCGACGTCGAACTGATCGGCCTCGGCCGCATCGAGGCGCCGGAGGACGTGATCCTCGATCGCAACAACAATCTCTACGCCGGCTCGCGTCATGGCGACATCATCCGCTTCCATGCGCCCGATTATCAGCGGATGGAGGTGTTCGCCCATATCGGCGGTCAGCCGCTCGGCATGGCGTTCGACCGGCAGGACAATCTCTATGTCTGCATCGGCGGCATGGGCCTTTACCGCATCACGCCCGACGGCACCGTGGAGAAGGCGACCGACGAGACCAACCGCAGCATGCATTCGGTGAACGACGACAGCCGGCTGCGGCTGGCCGACGACCTCGACATCACCGACGACGGCTTGATCTTCTTCTCGGAAGCCACCGTGCGCTACGAGATGGACGAATGGCCGATCGACGGCCTCGAGGCGCGCGGCAACGGCCGCATCATCTGCTACGACACCAAGACCGGCGCGACGCATACCGCGCTGCGCGGCCTCAAATTTCCCAACGGCATCTGCGTCGCCAGCGACGGGGTGTCGATCCTGTTCGCCGAGACCTTCGGCTGCTCGATCAAGCGGCTGTGGTTCGCGGGGCCGAAGAAGGGCCAGGTCGAGGTGGTGATGGACAATCTGCCGGGCTATCCCGACAACATCAACCTCGCCTCCGACGGCAATTACTGGCTGGCGCTGGTCGGCATGCGCAGCCCCTCGCTCGACCTTGCCTGGAAGATGCCGGGCTTCCGCCGCCGCATGGCCAAGCGCGTCCCGGTCGACGAATGGCTGTTCCCGAACATCAACACCGGCTGCGTCGTCAAGTTCAACGAGCAGGGCAAGATCCTCGAATCGTTCTGGGACCTGCGCGGCGAGAACCATCCGATGATCACCTCGATGCGCGAGCACCGCGGCTATCTCTATCTCGGCGGCATCATGAACAACCGGATCGGCCGCTACAAGCTGGAGAACGCAGACCCGAACTTCGTGCAGTATGACAAGCGCTGGGGGAAGCTGTCGTGATCGCGGCCGTCAGGGAATTCGCCAACCGCTTTCTCGGCCGCGGCGAGGCCACCATCACCGTGCCGTCGTTCGACGGCGCACTGAAGCCGAACCAGAAACTGGAATCTGCGACCACCTTGCTGGAATGCGAGGCGCTAGAGGATCTCGCAACCGACGGCCGCAACCTCTATGTCGCCGACGGCCGGCATCTGCTGCGCCTCGACGGCAGCGGAGCGACCGAGCTGCGCCGCTTCGAGCAGCCGATTTCGGCGCTCTGCGCGCTCGCCGGCGGCGGCATCGCGGTCGCGCTCGGCGGCCGCGAGGTGCGGCTCTATACCGATCCCTCGTCGGGCGAGCCGAGCGCGACATTCAACGACGCCGCCTTCAACGCGATCAACGCGCTGACGCAGGCCGGCGACGGCACCCTGATCGCAACCGACGGCTCGGCGAGCTGCGGCATCGATGATTGGGCGCGCGACCTGATGGAGCTCAACCGGAGCGGCCGCGTGTTCCGGCTCGACCCCAGGACCAGGTCGGTGCAACCGCTGGCCTCGAAGCTCGGCTACGCCTTCGGCGCCTGCGCGCGCGGCGATGGCGTGCTGGTCAGCGAGAGCTGGCGGCATCGCCTCGTCCTCGTCTCCAATGGAAGGCCGCCGCAGGTCGTGCTCGGACACCTGCCGGTGTATCCGTCGCGGCTGTCGAAGGCCGCGGGCGGCGGCTACTGGCTCACCGCGTTCACCGCGCGCACCCAGCTGATCGAGTTCGTGCTGCGCGAGCCGGCCTACCGCCGCCGCATGATGGCCGAGATCGACCCGGCCTACTGGGTGGCGCCGCGGCTGCGCTCGGGGTTCTCGTTCAAGGAGCCGATGCAGGGCGCCCACATCAAGACGATGGGCGTGATCAAGCCGTGGGCGCCACCGCGCTCCTATGGCCTCGTCATCCGACTGAGCGAGGACGGCAAGCCAAAGTATTCGCTGCACAGCCGGGTCGACGGCGTCAATCACGGCATCGTCGCGGCGCTCGAGCTGGGCGGCGACCTTGTGCTGATCGCCAAGGGACCGGGCCGCGTGCTGAAACTGCCCCTCGCCGGGCTCGCCGAGGAGGTCGGCTCATGAGCGACACCGTGCTTTCCCTGCGCAAGGCTACCAAGCTTTACGCCGGCGTGCCCGCCATCGAGGGCGTCGACTTCGACCTGCGCCGCGGCGAGATCCACGCGCTGGTCGGCGAGAACGGCGCCGGCAAGTCGACGCTGACCAAGGTGATGGCCGGCGTCGTGACCTTGACCTCGGGCGGCATGAGTGTCGACGGCGCGGAGGTCGCACCCCGGACGCCGCTCGAGGCGCGCAATCTCGGCATCGCCATGGTGTTCCAGGAGAACAGCCTGGTGCCGACCATGACGGTCGCGCAGAACCTGTTTCTCGGGCAGGAGAAATTCTACAACCGGCTGCGCGGCATCTACATCGCCGCCCAGCAATTCCTGCAATCGCTGAATTTCGACGTGACGCCGACCGCGACCGTCAGCGGGCTCGGCGCCGCCAAGAAGCAGATGGTGGAGATCGCGCGTGCGGTTCTGCACAAGGCCAAGGTCATCATCTTCGACGAGCCGACCGCGTCGCTGACGCCGGAGGAGAAGAAGTATTTCTTCGACCTGGTCCGAGATCTCAAGAAGCGCGGCGTCTCGATCGTCTTCATCTCGCACGCGCTGGAAGAGGCTCTGCTGCTCGCCGACCGCATCACCGTGCTACGCGACGGCAAGCATGTGATCACCGACGACGCCGCGAAGTTCGACCGCGCGGCGATCGTGCAGGCGATGGTCGGACGCGACCTCTCCAACACGCTGTATGGCGCGCGGAAGACCAGCGTTCGGCCGGCCGGCGCGCGCGTTCTCACGGTGCAGAACCTCAAGATGGCGCCGATGGTGAAGAACAATTCGCTGTCGGTGTTCGCCGGGCAGATCACCGGCGTGTTCGGCCTGGTCGGCGCGGGCCGCACCGAGACCTTCAAGATCGTCTCCGGCGTGTTGAAGCGCGACTTCTTCCACGGCGGCGAAATCCTGCTGCACGACAAGCCGGTGCGCTACCGGGTTCCGGCGCCGGCGGTCAAGGCCGGCATCGCCTATGTGACCGAGGATCGCAAGGTCGAGGGCTTCTTCGAAACCGCCTCGATCGCCCGCAACATCTATCTCGGCCTGCTTTCCAAGTTTCCCGGGGGCCGCATGATGTTGTCGCGGCGCGAGACCAATTCGGTCGGCAAGACCTGGACCCAGCGCCTCAAGGTTCGCGCCATCGGCGACGAGGCCAGGGTGGTCGAACTGTCGGGCGGCAACCAGCAGAAGGTGGTGATCGCCAAATCGCTGGTGCAGGAGCCCGAGCTGATCATCTTCGACGAACCGACCCGCGGCGTCGACGTCGGCGCCATCGTCGAGATCCACGAGCTGATCAACCAGCTCGCTGACGAGGGCAAGGCGGTGGTGGTGATCTCGTCTTATCTGCCCGAGATCATGGCGCTGTCCGACCGCATCCTGGTCTCGCGCCAGGGCAAGGTGGTCGAGGAATTCTCCGCGCTCGAAGCCACCGAGGAGAAGATCATGTACGCGGCGATTCATTGATCGCCGCAGCGGGCATGCATCACGGCCGGCTCGCCGCGCGCAGCGCATTCGTGCAGGCATCGTTCAAGCAGGTGCGGCGCGGGGTAGCCGCCCGCCCGCTGCGATCCCGGTCGCGTGCTACTTTGGTCCGACTATTTCAGTCACCTTCAGCCTCGCCGACCTCACCCAACCCGAGACGTCGTTGCCCGTCCCCGGGTTGAGGTACATTACCGACGACCAGCCATCCCTGGTTTGCGCATAGGCGATCAGTGCGTCATTTGGAATGACGAACACCCCGCGGATCGGACAGTGCAGATTCGGCGCCGAGTAGAATTGCAGCCGTCCCGTGCCCGTCACCACATTGGCCAGCGGCGGCGACAGCATCGGGACGCGGCTGGTGCCGGTCTGCGGCTCCTTGCAGTTCGACGGCGTCTGCGCGTGCACGGTCGCTCCCGGAGGCCCCAGGATCAGCGCACACCAGACCATGCAGGCGACAACGAACCTGTCCGACATCACTGATCCTCCTGACGTCGCCAGTTGCGGCAACCGGCGAAGGGATTGATTCAGTTCGTGCCCGCGATGATGACGAGATTGTTCAGGACAGGCGTGGAGCAGAACGCGACGACGAGAGCGATGTTGTAAACGTTGTTGCTCCGCCAAAGCAGCCACGTGACCACGAACGTCAAACCAAGCTTGGGCACCAGCCACCATACGCCGAACCATGTCTGCGCCAGATGCATGAACGGATTCAACTCACCCAGTCCGAGACTCAGGATCACATTCGTCGACTCAAGGTCGGCGTAACCCAGCAGCAGGGCGAGGAGCACCAAAAGACCCTTAACCCAATTCATTCCGAGACTCCCGATGCCAGTAATGCCGAAGATGCCGGATTGGCCAGATCACACTGTTGATGATGTCCACGCGCTCGGCAGGCACGAGGCCCGTGGCAGGATATTCGTCCGGCTTCGGTATCCAGGCCGTGCCGAACAGAATGTCGAGGAGCGGAAAGCAGGCAGCGAAGTTTTTGTCCCTATGCTCGGGAAGGACCGAGTGATGGATCCGGTGCCATTGCGGATTGTTGATCCATGTCACATACCGACCGAGCGGAATCCGAACGTTGAGATGGGCGCACGCGTCGGGCATGAAGAAGATGAACCCCACCGCGATCACCATGTCCGGCGGGATGCGGAACAGGATCGCCATGATCGGAAGAAACGCGTCGGACAACACCCGCTCCAGCCAGAAATGCCGGCCGCCGGTAATGAACGTCACGCCGTTCGCGCTGTGATGGAAGGAGTGCATCGCCCATAGAAAGGGGATCGCATGTTGCAGGCGATGGTATGCGTACTTGTAGAGATCGAATGCGACCACGATGATTGCGAGGGAGACGTACCACCAGTAACCGTCGGTCGGCAGCTTGATCCAGCCGAGACCGGTGTAGCTCGCGATCTTGCCAGCGCTGATCGCCGCGATCGGAGCAAGCATGGACGACAGCCCGAGGCTCACGATCACCGCGAGCCAATCATCGCGAAACTCGCCGTAGGGAACGTCCGCGATCGGCCACCTTTTTTCCAGGATGCGACTGGTGTAGACGATGCCCAGAAACACGGCCGCATAAAATACGGCGTTCGCGATGTCACTCTGCATGAGGGATGACTCGCCGGTTCAAAGGGACAGACAAAATAAGAATAAAAACATCCTGCCGCCTATAAGCTAAAAAAGCTTATTTTTTCTCAACGTTCTGGCCGGGGCAAGCGGGGTTTTTACGGGTCGGCCCTCGCCTTTGGCTCGATTCTGACCCGTGCGGGCGCATTTTCCGGGCCGGTCTCCGATCCGGTACAGAGCACCCATCGACACCAGCACAGCAGCGAGCAAGTGCTTCCTGGATATGTTCGGTTTGTTCACCGAGTTCGAGACCAACCTCCGCAGAGAGCGGCAGCTTGAGGGTATCGCTGAGGCCAAGGCACGCGGGGTCTACCAAGGCCGTAAAGCGTCTATCGACACCGCCAATGTGAAGGCGCTCAAAGCTAAAGGCATGGAAGCGTCCGCTATCGCGTAGGCGCTCAAGATTGGCCGCGCGTCGGTTTACCGAGGAGGGAAGACAATGACACGCGCAGCGTTCTTCACCCTCCAACTACGACCACGGACCGAGCGAGTGCCGTGGAACGCAATCGATCCAGAAGTGTCGGGGGGATCTTCTACTGAAGACGAGCGCGCATCAGCTGCCCGAACCAATGGGAACTTGCGTGAATGGCGCGCCCGGAACGATTCGAACGTCCGACCCTCAGATTCGTAGTCTGATGCTCTATCCAGCTGAGCTACGGGCGCATTTTCGCGGGTGGGCTTGAGGCCGCATGGCTCCGGGAGCCCCGGAATGTCGCGAAAGAGCGCTCTAGCTACAGGCTCCGGGTCCAGTTGGCAAGGTCTGGAAACGCCAATTTCGGCGCGGCTTTGGCCGCCCCGGAGTACCGGAACGGCCTCAGGCCCTCGCCCGCTCGCTGCGAATCGACAGCAGTTCCACCGGACGATCCGGGATCGAAATCCGGAAGGTGGCGCCGATCGTGCCCTCGACCAGGTGGATATGGCCGCCGTGAGCCCGGATCAGCTCGGCGGCAATCGCGAGGCCAAGCCCGCTGCCGCCGGGGCGTCCGGAGGTCTGGAAGGCCTCGAACAGATGCTCGCGCGCCTTGGCCGGCACGCCCGGACCGGTGTCGGAGACCTCGATGATCGCAACCGTCCCCTCGCGGCGGCCGGTGATGCGGATCTGCTGCGCGCCGCCGTCGCTGGCCGGCCGGCTTTCCAGCGCCTGCGTCGCGTTGCGCACCAGATTGAGCAGCACGCGGAACAGCTGGTCCGGGTCGGCGTCGATGGTCAGGCCGCGCTCGATCGCGCTGATCCAGGTGATCGAGACATCGGTCGCGAGCCCGGCCGACTCCCGCACTTCGGCAACCGCCGGCTCCACCATGATCACGCGGCGATCAGGCGCCGCCTCCTGCGCGCGGCCATAAGAGAGTGTCGACTGGCAGAAGGCGATGGCGCGCTCGAGCGAGCGCAACAATTTCGGCGCAAAGCGCTGCACCCGCGGGTCGGGCACGCTGGCGAGCTGGTCCGACAGCAATTGCGAGGACGCCAGCAGATTGCGCAAATCATGGTTGATCTTGGAGACGGCGAGCCCGAGCGCGGCAAGCCGGCTCTTCTGATGCAGCATCGAGACGAGGTCGCGCTGCATGTCCGACAGCTCGCGCTCGGCAACGCCGATCTCGTCGCCACGCTGGCTCGGCACGATGATTCGCGCCGAACTCTCCGGATTCTCGTGGAAGCCGACCAGGCTCGCGGTCAACCGCCGCATCGGGCGCACAAACAGATAATGCAGCGCCAGATAGACCAGGCCGGCGGTCAGGCCGGCAATCAACAGCGCGACGACCAGGACGTTGCGCGAGAAGCGGTACATCGCCTGCCGCAGCGGCTTCTCGTCGATCACGACCTCGATGAATTGCGCCTGGCCCGGCGCGGGTCCGACCACGCGGATGGTCTGGTCGCCATGCTCCAGCATGATCTCGAAGGCATCGACGATCGCCGACCACACCGTCATGGTCCGCATGTCGACGTCATGGTCGATCGCGGCCGGCAGGTCGGCGCTGGCGAGCAGCCGGCGCTGCTGTCCCAATTTGATGGCGACGGCACGGGCGCCGATGCTGGTCAGGATCTGCCGCGCCAGCGAATCCGGCACCAGGCCGGACGGGGCGGCATCGAGCACCAGCGCCGCGGTATTGGCGGCGGCCAGGCGGTCATTGAGCCGGTTCATCCGGAAGTTGGCGATCGCCGGCACGTAGATCAGGAGCCCGGCGATCATCACCAGGGGAATCGTCAGCAGCAAAAGCTTGCCCGACAGCCCGAGCCGGGGGGACGGCTTGGGCCGCTGCTTCTGCGCGGTCGCCTGATCGTCAGTTAGAGCCACAAGATAAGGCCTTGTTTGGCTTAGGGGTCGGAAGATGGGGCCCGGCCCCCAAGCCGGTCAAATTACGGATCGCTAATGTGGGCGGTTCCCCGAACGCCCCAAAGCGTCTCCATACCGTCAAATACCCCGCGAAATCAGATATATTCGCCCCAATTGCGACGTTTCGAAGAAGCCTTTTTGCGACGGCCTGTGACATTGACGAAAACAGGGCACTCCCTTATAAGCCGCGCCAACTGTCCGCGATGGCCCGGTTCTTGACCCGGGGGCGGCTCCTTGGGGCCGTCAACGGCTCGTTTGGGCCTGCCAGCATCACCGGACTCCATCTCAATACAACGGCAAATTGCCCGGTCAGCGGAGAATTACCCGTGAAGCGGACTTATCAACCCAGCAAACTGGTGCGCAAGCGCCGTCACGGCTTCCGCGCCCGTCTCGCCACGGCCGGCGGCCGCAAGGTCCTCGCTGCGCGCCGCGCGCGTGGCCGCAAGCGCCTGAGCGCCTGAGCCCGGACGTCTCCTCTCCGGAGATACCAATTATGGATCGGCTGAGGCAGCGGGCGGATTTCCTCGCCGTTGCCAATGGCGCACGGGCGAATACCGCAGCTTTTGTGCTGCAGGGCCGCCGCCGCGACGATCAGGGCCCGATCCGCGTCGGCTATACCGTCACCAAGAAGAACGGCACCGCGACCGAGCGCAACCGCATCCGCCGCCGGCTTCGCGAAGTGATGAGACAAGTCGACGCCGTATTCATGCGGCCGCACCATGATTATGTGCTAGTGGGCCGTCGTGACGCGCTGACCCGCGACTTTGCGACCATGCTTGACGACCTGCGGTCGGCGCTGCGCCGCCTCGACCGGCCTGCGCCCAAGACGGCTACCGACAAGACGGGTACCGACAAGACGGGTACCAACAAGGCGAGTAACAAAAGCGCGCCTAATCCGAATGGAATGACGAGACCCTAAGAGATGTCCGACAACCGCAACACGATCCTTGCCGTCATTCTGTCCGGCCTCGTCCTGATCGCCTGGCAATATTTCTACAATGTGCCGCAGATGGAGAAGCAGCGCGAGGCGCAGCGCCAGGCGGAGTTGCAGAAGCCGGCGCCGCAGGCGACTCCGGGTGCTGCTCCTGGTGCTACTCCTGGCGCCGCTCCGGGAACCTCGGCAATCCCCTCTCCGGCGCCCGGCGCGCCTGCTGCTGACGCTCCGGTCGCGAGTCGCGAGACGGTGCTTGCCTCCGGACCGCGCATCAAGATCGAGACCCCGCGCGTCACCGGCAGCATCGCGCTGAAGGGCGCCCGGATCGACGACCTCTCGCTGGTTCAGTTCCGCGAGACGGTCGATCCCAAATCGCCGGCCGTCGTGCTGCTTTCGCCGTCGGGCACGGCCGAGCCTTATTATGCCGAGTTCCTGTGGCTGACCGCCAACGGCTCATCGGTGAAGACGCCGAACGCCGAAACCGTCTGGCAGCAGGAGGGATCGAACAGCCTGTCGCCGAGCACCCCGGTGATTCTGAAATACGAGAACGGCCAGGGCCTGACCTTCCGCCGCACCATCTCGATCGACGATCGCTACCTCTTCAGCATCAAGGACGAGGTCATCAATCAAGGCAGCGCGCCGGTGACGCTGTATCCGTTCGGGTTGATCTCGCGCGGCGGCAAGCCGCCGGTCTCCGGCTACGCGATTCTGCACGAAGGTCCGATCGGCTATCTCGGCGAACACGGCCTGCAGGAATTCAGCTACAAGAACATCGACGAGGCCAAGACCTCGACCGGCGGAAATTCGCGCGGCATCGTGTTCACGAAGGTCACCGACGGCTGGCTCGGCATCACCGACAAATACTGGGCCACGGCACTACTGCCGGAGACCACCGCAACGCTCGAAAGCGCAAGGTTTACCACCGGCGACAAGCGCTACCAGACCGACTACATGCTCGGCGCGCAGACCATTCCGATCGGCGGCACCGGCGTTGCCAATGGGCGGCTGTTCGCCGGCGCGAAGGAGGCCGCCACGGTCGGCCTCAACTTCCCGCTGGTCGGCTTCGGCGGCTACAACAAGCAGCTCGGCCTCAACCATTTCGATCTCCTGATCGACTGGGGCCACTTCTACTTCATCACCAAGCCGATGTTCCTGGCGCTCGACTGGTTCTATCGCCTGGTCGGCAATTTCGGCATCGCGATCCTCTTGGTGACCGTGATCGTGAAGCTCCTGTTCTTCCCGCTCGCCAACAAGTCCTACGCCTCGATGGCGAAGATGAAGTCGGTGCAGCCGCAGCTGCAGGCGCTGAAGGAACGCTATCCTGACGACCGCGTGAAGCAGCAGCAGGAGATGATGGAGATCTACAAGAAGGAGAAGATCAACCCGATCGCGGGCTGTCTTCCCGTCGCCTTGCAGATCCCGGTGTTCTTCTCGCTCTACAAGGTGCTGTTCATCACCATCGAAATGCGGCATGCGCCGTTCTTCGGCTGGATCAAGGACCTCTCGGCGCCCGATCCGACCAATCTGTTCACGCTGTTCGGCCTCATTCCGTTCGATCCGATCGCGCTGCTCGGACCGCATTTCGGCTCCTATCTGGTGATGGGTATCTGGCCGATCATCATGGGCATCACGATGTGGGTCCAGATGAAGCTCAACCCGGCGCCGCCGGATCCGACCCAGAAGATGATCTTCGACTGGATGCCGCTGATCTTCACCTTCATGCTGGCAGGCTTCCCGGCGGGTCTCGTGATCTACTGGGCCTGGAACAACCTGCTGTCGGTGCTGCAGCAGAGCTACATCATGCGGCGCAACGGCGTGAAGGTGGAGCTGTTCGACAATCTGAAGTCGACGTTTCAAAAAAAAAGCGTGACGACTGAGACAAAGAAGGCGACGTAGCTTCCAGCAACAGCGCTTCGTCACCACGTCATGCCCGGCCTTGTGCCGGGCATCGACGTATTGGAGGGCGGCCAGCGCGTTTTCGAGCGAAGTGGGCGACGATTCGCGGGAAGAGAACGCGTCAAAACAAGAAGCTGGAGCTTCGATTCAATCAGAACCGAGGCTCTAGACGTTGACCTGGATGGCCGGGTCGTCCTACGCCAAGGACCCGCCTTGGGCCTTTGCCCAGCCGCCACGAGATGGAATCCTTCGCATGAGCACCGAACATGATGCGGCGCTGATCGAGCAAGGCCGAAAACTGTTCGCCGGCGACTGGCGCTTCATCTGGGCCTCGCCCTCGATCGAGACGCTGCCGCCGATGGCCGGCCTCGAGGTCGCCTTTGCCGGCCGCTCCAATGTCGGCAAGTCGAGCCTGATCAACGCGCTGACCGGCCGCAGCAACCTGGCGCGCACTTCGCACACGCCGGGGCGCACCCAGGAGCTGATCTTCTTCGAGGGGCCGGAGAAGGCGGGCTTCCGCCTGGTCGACATGCCCGGCTACGGCTACGCCTCGGCGCCGAAGACCAAGGTGGCGTCATGGACGGCGCTGATCCACAAATTCCTGCTCGGGCGCGCGACACTGGCGCGGGTCTACGTGCTGATCGACGCGCGCCACGGCATCAAGGACGTCGATCTCGACGTGCTGAAGACGCTGGACAAGTCCGCGGTCAGCTATCAGGTGGTGCTGACCAAGGCCGACCAGGTGAAGGCCGGCGAACTCAAGACCGTCATCGCCGACACGTCGGCAACGCTCGCAAAACATCCCGCCGCCTTCCCCGAAGTGCTGGTGACCTCGTCGCGCACCGGCGACGGCATGCCGGAGCTGCGTGCCGCCATGGTGCGTCTGATCGAGGAACGGCGCCGATGAGCGGCGCATCCCGCCTCCTGATCGGCCTTGCCGCCATCATGGGCGCCTGCGGCGTGATGCTGGCGGCGGCCGCGGCCCATCTGCCTGATGCCACGCGGCTGGCGGCGGCATCCTCGATGCTGCTGTTCCATGCACCCGCCGTAGTCGCGACCATCGCGGTCGCGGATCGCGCGATCATCCATGCGAAGCTCGCAGTCGTGGCGGCGGCCGGCTTCGTCATCGCGGCGTCATTGTTCGCGGGCGACCTCGTGCTGCGCCAATATGCCGGCCATGGATTGTTTCCGATGGCCGCGCCGACCGGCGGAACGCTCTTGATCCTGAGCTGGCTGGTACTGGCGGTCGCGGCGGTGTTGCCGAAGCGGTGACCCGTAGCCCGGATGGAGCGCAAGCGAAATCCGGGAATCGTGCCGCGGCTGCAAACCCCGGATTGCGCTTCGCTCCATCCGGGCTACAGATACGAGCGAATACCTCTCCCGCTTTGCGCCCTGCCCGGCAATCAGATAGAACCGCCGCCACCCCTCCGCTGACGACGAGACCAGCCCCATGACCGACCAGCACATCAGCCCGCTCGATCAGGCCCGCATCCTGTCCGAGGCGCTGCCGCACATGCAGGAATATGACGAGGAAACCATCGTCATCAAATATGGCGGCCATGCCATGGGCGCCGAGGACACCGCCAAGGCGTTCGCGCGCGACATCGTGCTGCTCGAGCAGACCGCGATCAATCCGGTGGTCGTGCATGGCGGCGGGCCGCAGATCGCGACCATGCTGAAACGCCTCGGCATCCAGTCGGAATTCGCCGCGGGCCTGCGCATCACCGACGCCGCGACCATCGAGATCGTCGAGATGGTGCTGGCGGGCTCGGTCAACAAGCAGATCGTCGGCTATATCAACGAAGCCGGCGGCAAGGCCGTGGGCTTGTCCGGCAAGGACGGCAACATGGTGAAGGCGTCGAAGACGACGCGCACCATGGTCGATCCGGATTCCAACATCGAGAAGGCCATAGATCTCGGCTTCGTCGGCGATCCCGAAAAGGTCGACCTCACGCTGCTCAATCAGCTGATTGGTTATGAGCTGATCCCGGTGCTGGCGCCGCTCGCGACCTCGCAGGACGGCCAGACCCTGAACATCAACGCCGACACCTTCGCAGGCGCGATCGCGGGCGCGCTGAAGGCCAAGCGTCTGCTGCTGCTGACCGACGTACCGGGCGTGCTCGACAAGTCCAAGAAGCTGATTCCGGACCTGTCGATCAAGGAAGCCCGCAAGCTGATCGCCGACGGCACGATTTCCGGCGGCATGATCCCGAAGGTCGAGACCTGCATCTACGCGCTCGAACAGGGCGTGCAGGGCGTCGTGATCATCGACGGCAAGACGCAGCATGCGGTGCTGCTCGAGCTCTTCACCAACCAGGGCACCGGCACGCTGATCCATAAGTAATGGCAGACGAGGGACACACGGCGAGGATCCCTCGCCGGTCGCCGGCGGCGCGGCTCGCGATGGCGCTGCCGGCCGCGCTGGTGTCGTTCCTGTTCTCGTCGGCGCCGGCGCATGCTGATCTCAAGCTCTGCAACCGCATGAGCTATGTGATCGAGGCCGCGATCGGCATCGACGACAAGGCCGCGACCGCGACACGCGGCTGGTTCCGGATCGATCCGGCGACCTGCCGGGTCGTGGTGCAGGGCGCGCTCACCGCCGACCGCGTGCTGCTCAATGCGCGGGCGCTCGGCGTCTATGGCGCCTCGCCGATCCCGCAGAACGGCACCGACACGCTCTGCGTGGCTCAGGACAATTTCGTGATCGCCGCCGCGCGGCAATGCCGCTCCGGCCAGATGCCCGCGCAATTCACCCAGATCACGCCGACGAAGACCGACGACGGCAACCTGGTCGCCTATCTCGCCGAAGACAGCGAATATGACGACGAGCAGGCGCGGCTCGCCGGCATCCAGCGCCTCTTGGTGATCGCGGGCTACGACGCGGCGCCGATCGACGGCGTCGACGGGCCGAAGACCCAGAGTGCGCTGTCGGCGTTCCTCAAGAGCCGCGGGCTCGCCGGCGACATCGTGCAGTCGCCGAATTTCTTCGCCACCATGATCGATGCCGTGCAGAAGCCATCGCCATCGGGGCTGACCTGGTGCAACGACACGCCGCACAAGGTGATGGCCGCAGTTGCAACCGACGACGGCAAGGTGGTGACCAGCCGCGGCTGGTATCGCATCGACCCCGGCAAGTGCCTGCATCCGGACGTGTCAGGCACGCCGAAGCAGATCTATTCGTTTGCCGAAGCGGTCGACAACGACAACCGCGCCATCCGCATCAAGGACAAGCCGCTGAACTGGGGCGGCGGGGTCCAGCTCTGCACCCGCGAAAGCAAGTTCGAGATCAACGAACAGGGCGACTGCAGCACCCGCGGCCTCGCCGCACTCGGCTTCACCACCGTCGACATGACCAGCGGCGGCAAGACGCTGCGCTTTGCGATGCCGTGATGTAGACAATGGCGCCACAAACATCACTGTCGTCCCGGCGTAGGCCGGGACCCATTATCACAAGACTGCGTTTGGCGAAGAACGACGAGCATCGCGCCACATTGATAGATTCCGCGGTATGGGTCCTGGCGTTCGCCAGGACGACGGCGGAGGACTGGGCGATCGCGCTGCCCTGTGGAGAAAGCCATGACTAAAACTTCCCGCAGCTTCGGCCATGTCGAGACCTGGGTGTTCGACCTCGACAACACGCTGTACCCGCATCACGTCAACCTGTGGCAGCAGGTTGATGCGCGGATCGGCGAGTTCGTCAGCAACTGGCTGAAAATCTCGCCCGAGGAAGCACGGCGGCTGCAGAAGGACTACTATCTGCGCTACGGTACCACGATGCGCGGCATGATGACCGAGCACGGCGTGCAGGCCGACGACTATCTCGCTTATGTGCACAGGATCGACCACTCGCCCCTCCAACCCAATCCGGCGATGGGAGCCGCGATCGCAAAACTGCCGGGGCGCAAGCTGATCCTGACCAACGGCTCGGTCGACCATGTCGATGCGGTGCTGGGCCGGCTCGGCATCAGCAACCATTTCGACGGCGTGTTCGACATCATCGCCGCCGATCTCGAGCCGAAGCCGGCGCCGCAGACCTACCAGAAGTTCCTCAGGCTCCACGACGTCGATCCGGCGAGGGCTGCGATGTTCGAGGACCTCGCGCGTAACCTCGTGGTGCCACATGAGCTCGGCATGACCACCGTGCTGGTCGTGCCCGACGGCAGCCAGGAGGTGGTGCGCGAGACCTGGGAGCTCGAAGGCCGCGACGCCGCTTATGTCGACCACGTCACGGACGATCTCACCGGCTTCTTGCAGCGGCTGAAGCCGTAGCCTCTCAACAGGTGTCGTCCCGGCGAAAGCCGGGACCCATTACCCCGAATGTTAGTGACGAGACACGCTGGGGCCACAGCCGACAACCCAACGGAGATTTGTGGTTATGGGTCCCGGCCTTCGCCGGGACGACGGAAGAAAGAGAGACCGCTCGGCGGCATATGAGTTTGCCTTGACTCTCCTGCCCCAAATTCCGAAAAAGCCCCGCAAAATTCCCGTCATAATCCCGATACGCCCAAGGATTGTCCCGATGTCGCTGTCCGCCCTCGAAACCACCGTCAACACCGCGTTCGACGCCCGCGAAGGCATTTCGACCTCGACCAAGGGTGAGGTCCGCGAGGCCGTCGATCACGCGCTGGAACTGCTCGACAAGGGCGAGGCGCGCGTTGCCGAGCGCGAGGCGAGCGGCAAGTGGACGGTCAATCAGTGGCTGAAGAAGGCCGTGCTGCTGTCGTTCCGCCTCAACGACATGGGCCAGATCGCGGGCGGCCCGGGCAAGGCATCCTGGTGGGACAAGGTGCCGTCGAAGTTCGAGGGCTGGGGCGAGAACCGTTTCCGCGACGCCGGCTTCCGCGCCGTGCCGGGCGCGATCGTGCGCCGCTCGGCCTTCATCGCCCGCAACGTCGTGCTGATGCCCTCCTTCGTCAATCTCGGTGCCTATGTCGATGAAGCCACCATGATCGACACCTGGTCGACGGTCGGCTCCTGCGCCCAGATCGGCAAGCGCGTGCACATCTCCGGCGGCGTCGGCATCGGCGGCGTGCTCGAGCCGCTGCAGGCCGAGCCCGTGATCGTCGAGGATGACTGCTTCATCGGCGCGCGCTCGGAGGTCGCCGAGGGCGTGATCGTGCGCAAGGGCGCGGTGCTGTCGATGGGCGTGTTCCTCGGCGCCTCGACCAAGATCGTCGATCGCGAGACCGGCGAGATCTTCGTCGGCGAGGTCCCGGAATATGCCGTCGTGGTGCCCGGCACCCTGCCGGCCAAGCCGCTGAAGAACGGCCAGCCGGGACCTGCCACCGCCTGCGCCGTGATCGTCAAGCGGGTCGACGAGCGCACCCGCGCCAAGACCAGCATCAACGAGCTGCTGCGGGACTGATCGCTTTTTCGCCGCGAGATCAGTCCATCACCGTCACCCTGAGGAGCCTGCGAAGCAGGCGTCTCGAAGGGTCGACGGCCACCAGCGGGGCCGTGCATCCTTCGAGGCTCGCCAAGCGGCGCATTTGCGCCGCAAGGCTCGCACCTCAGGATGACGGGTCTGGACTGATCGAACCAATTTCGATCCGACGCCGACATATCTCCGGGCCGCGAAGAATTGCCGCAGCCCGGAGCTTATTTTCATAGACTGGGCCAACTACCTGTTCGGCTTCAAGGGCCGCGTCAACCGGGCCAAATTCTGGCTCGCAGGGCTGATCATCGTCTGCTGGATGTTGTTCCTGGCCTTACTGGTGGTCTCGGCCGGTCTTGGCGGCAAGAACGGGTTCAGCTTCAATGTCGACGACATCTTCCGGGCCTTCGACCCCGACAGCTACAGATCGCTGAGCTGGGCCGGATTGCCGGCATTGCTGGTCAAGGCCTGCGGAACGTTCTTGTTCGTTTGGGTCTATATCGCTGTCTCGATCAAGCGCCTGCACGACCGCGACAAGAGCGGCTGGTGGATGGTCCCGTTCTTCGCGATCCCGGGTCTCATGAGCCAGTTCTCGGACCGGCTCCCCGATGAATCCTATTGGGTGGTGGCCGCGGGCCTGATCGTCTTCGTGCTCTATGTCTGGGGCTTCATCGAGCTCGCCTTTCTACCCGGCACGCGCTACCCCAATCGCTATGGCCCCAATCCGCTTGGGAAAACCCATGTGCGGCAAGGCCGCGACCGCGGATCGCGCTCCGCGCGCGGCTGGGACCAGCAGAGCGAGCTCGATACCGTACCGCACAAAGCTGGTCCACCCGCCGTGTGACGTGTTAAGCGAGGCGAATGAGTGATGCCGTCTCGATTGCCCGCGATCTCGTTCGCTGCCCCTCCGTCACCCCGGTCGACGCCGGCGCGCTTGGCGTTCTCGAAAACCTGCTGAAAACCGCAGGCTTCGAGGTCCACCGCGTGACCTTCTCCGAGCCCGGCACCGCCGATATCGACAACCTCTATGCGCGCATCGGTTCTTCGGCGCCGCATATCACCTTCGCCGGCCACACCGACGTGGTGCCGCCCGGCGATGAAGCGGCGTGGACGCTTGGCGCATTCTCTGGCGAGGTCAAGGACGGCTATCTCTACGGCCGCGGCGCCGTCGATATGAAGGGCGGCATCGCCTGCAGCGTCGCCGCTGTGCTGCAATATCTGCAGGACCATGGCGGCAAGCCACAAGAGAATGGCAACGGCTCGATCTCCTTCCTGATCACCGGCGACGAGGAAGACGTCTCGATCAACGGCACCGTCAAGCTGTTGAAATGGTGCGCCGAGCGCGGCGAAAAATTCGATCATTGCGTGCTCGGCGAGCCCTCGAATGTCGAGGTGCTGGGCGACATGATCAAGATCGGCCGGCGCGGCTCGCAATCCGGCACGCTGGTCGTCGACGGCGTGCAGGGCCACGTCGCCTATCCGCACCGCGCCTCCAATCCGGTGCCGGATATCTCCCGGCTGATCGTGGCGCTGAGCGACGAGCCGCTCGATCGCGGCAGCGCGCAGTTCCAGGCCAGCAACCTCGAATTCACCACGGTCGATGTCGGCAACACCGCCAGCAACGTGATCCCCGGCCAGGCGCGGGCGAAGTTCAACATCCGCTACAACGACAACCACACCCAGGACAGCCTGCGGCAGCTGGTCGACGAACGGCTGGCCAAAGCCTGCGGCAACCGCATCCGCGCCCATATCGATTGGATGCCGTCGAACTCGAACGTGTTCGTCACCCAGCCCGGCCCGTTCACCGACCTCGCGGTCGCCGCGATCGAGGAGATCACCGGCCGCAGGCCGGAGCTTTCCACTTCCGGCGGCACCTCGGACGCGCGCTTCATCTCAAGCTATTGCCCGGTGATCGAGTTCGGCCTGGTCGGCCAGACCATGCACCAGGTCGACGAGCGCACGCCGGTGGCCGATCTGGAGAAGCTGACGAAGATCTATCGCGGCGTGCTGGAGCGGTATTTCGGGTAGGCCAGCCGCCCGGCTGGACAAAAACAGCGAAAACAACCCCATGCACAGTAGGGATTGGGGCCGCACTTAATCCACCCGCACCAGATATAGCGATGATGGGTATCGCTTCGCTCCACCCATCCTGCGAAGTCATTTCCGCCTAAAGCGCGATCTGATTAGGTTGAATCGTCATCGCGCTTTAGCTCTTTGTTTGAGCATGATCTTTTCGGAAAACCGCTTCGCACTTTTCCGGATCATGCTTTAGTCTAGTAATCCACCCGCATCAGATAGAGCCCGTCCGGCGGCGCCACGGGGCCGCAGGCGGCGCGGTTGCGGGCGGCGAGCGCGGCGGCGAGGTCGTCGGCGCTCCAGCGGCCCTCGCCGACCCAGACCAGCGAACCCACCATCGAGCGGACCTGGCTGTGCAGGAACGAGCGCGCCGATGTCACGATGTTGACGGCGTCGCCCTCGCGCGTGACGTCGAGCTGATCGAGCGTCTTCTCCGGCGACCTGGCCTGGCACTCGGTGTCGCGGAAGGTGGTGAAATCGTGCTTGCCGAGCAGGCGCTGCGCGGCGTCATGCATCGCGTCAGCATCGAGCGCGCGCGGCACGCGCCAGACGCGGCCGATGTCGAGCGCGAGGTTCGCGCGCGTATTGGTGATGCGATAGAGATAGTGCCGCCTGGTCGCGGAGAACCGCGCCTCGAAATCATCGGGCACGATGTCGGCCGCGAGCACGCCGATCGGATGGGGCCGCAGATGCGCGTTCAGCCCGTCGCGAAAGCGGCCGGGCGGAAAATGCTTGGCGATGTCGCAATGCGCGACCTGGCCGCGCGCATGCACGCCGGCATCGGTACGGCCGGCGCCATGGACGCGCACGTCCTCGCCGCAGATCGCCTTGACCGCCGCCTCCAGCGCGCCCTGCACCGTCGGGGCAGTGTCCTGGATCTGCCAGCCGGAGAACAGCGTGCCGTCATATTCGATGGTGAGCTTGTAGCGGGGCATCAGCCGAGCCGCGCAGGCGGCTTCAACGGCGTGCCGCGCAAAAAGTCCGCTGCCTTCATCGGCGCCTTGCCGGCGCGCTGCAGTTCGAGGATCCGGATCGCGCCGTCGCCGCAGGCGATCGCAAAATTGTCGTCGAGCACATCGCCCGGTACGCCCGAACCCCTGGCCAGCTCGCAGCGCAGGATCTTCAGTCGCACCGGCTCGCCTTCGCCGGCGAGCTCGCACCAGGCGCCGGGAAACGGCGAGAGCCCGTGAATGTGCCGCAGCACCGCATGCGCCGGCTGTGTCCAGTCGATCCGCGCCTCGGCCTTCTCGATCTTGGCGGCGTAGGTGACGCCGTCCGCGCTCTGCTTCGTCAGCTGCAAGCCGCCGCGCCCGAGCGCCGCCATCGCCCGCACCATCAGGTCGGCACCGAGCGGCGCCAGCGCGTCGTGCAGATCGGATGCCGTCATGCCGTCCGAGATCGGCAGCCGCTCGGCCATCGCGACGTCGCCGGTGTCGAGGCCGACATCCATCTTCATCACCATCACGCCGCTCTCGGCATCGCCCGCCATGATGGCGCGGTTGATCGGCGCGGCTCCGCGCCAGCGCGGCAATAGCGAAGCATGCAGGTTGAAGCAGCCGAGCCTGGGCGCGTCGAGAATGGCCTGGGGCAGGATCATGCCATAGGCGACGACGACGGCGGCATCCGCGTCGTGCGCGCGAAACTCCTGGAGCGCTTCCGGGGTCCTGAGGGTCTTCGGCGTCAGCACGGGAATGCCAAGGCGGCGCGCCTCCTGTTCGACCGGCGTCGGCTGCAGCTGCAGGCCGCGCCGGCCGCCCGGCTTCGGCGCGCGGGTGTACACCGCCACGACCTCATGGCCATGGGCTACGAGCTCCAGCAGCGTCGGCACCGCGAAATCGGGCGTGCCCATGAAGATCAGGCGGAGAGGCATGAGATCAAACTACTCTCGCTGGCTCCAAACTATCCGTCATGGCCGGGCTTGTCCCGGCCATCCACGTCTTGGCGCCGTGAAGAAAGGAAGACGTGGATGCCCGGGACAAGCCCGGGCATGACGGTGGACAAATGCAACGGTCACTCCGCCGCGCGCTTGGCTGCCTTCTCGAATTTCTTGAAGACGCGGTCGCGCTTCAGTTTCGACAGATAGTCCACGAACAGCACGCCGTTGAGATGATCGATTTCGTGCTGGATGCAGGTGGCGTAGAGGCCTTCCGCATCCTCCTCATGCACCTTGCCGTCGAGATCGGTGAATCGCACGCGTACCCGCGCCGGCCGCTCGACCTCCTCGTAATATTCGGGGATCGACAGACAGCCCTCTTCGTACACCGACAGCTCTTCCGAACGCGCAACGATCTCCGGATTGATGAAGACGCGCGGCTTCGCCGCGGTCTCGCCGTTCTCGTCGCGCTTGGCGAGGTCCATGGTGATCAGCCGCAGCGGCTGCGCGACCTGGATCGCCGCCAGCCCGATGCCGGGCGCGTCATACATGGTCTCGAGCATGTCGTCGGCCAGCTTGCGGATCTCCGGCGTCACCTTCTCGATCGGTTTCGACACCAGCCGCAACTGCTTGTCCGGCAGGATGATAATTTCTCTTAATGCCATGGCGGCGATTTAAGCTGCTGACTTCATGGGGTCAATGCGCTCAGGAACCCGTTAGGACAACGTTAACCACGTTTCTTCACTCCGCATTAACCCGGAAAATCAGGGATGCATTTGCCATAAACGTTCCCTCTTCGTTCGCACCCAACCGCGAATCGGCTACAACTGCCGGCATGAACGAGATTCTCCTGACGATTGGCGACCTTCCGGTCCGTGTCTCCGACGCCTTGATCGGCCTTGGGGCGCTGGCGCTGATCCTGCTGCTCGCCATTGCGGTGGTGATCGCGCGCGCCAGCCGGCGCGGCGCGGAACTCGCGATGGCCCAGGCCATCCGCGCCGACGAGCTGGAGGAGCGGCTCGCCGACATGCTGCGGGCCCAGAGCGAATCCTCCGGCCGGGTCGACGCCAAGGTTGATGCCTTCGCGCAGGCACTGGCCGGCCGCCAGGCCGAGATGGCCCGCGCCGTCAACGAACGGCTCGATTCGGTCACCCACCGGGTCGGCCAGTCGATGGAGCAATCGACCCGCAACACGATGGATTCGCTGCGCGTGCTGCACGAGCGGCTCGGCATCATCGACCACGCGCACAAGAACCTCAACGAGCTCACCACCCAGGTGACGACGCTGCGCGACGTGCTCGCCAACAAGCAATCGCGTGGCGCGTTCGGCCAGGCGCGGATGGAGGCGATCGTCCAGGACGGCATGCCGAAGGGCTCGTTCGAGTTCCAGTACACGCTGACGTCGGGCAAGCGGCCGGACTGCGTCGTGTTCCTGCCCGACCAGCGTCCGCTCTGCATCGACGCGAAATTCCCGCTCGAGGCCATGACCGCGCTGCACGAAGCGCGCAGCGACGAGGAGCGCAAATTCGCCAGCCAGCGGCTGCGCGCCGACGTGCTGAAGCATGTCAGCGACATCGCGGAGAAGTACCTGATCCCGGGCGAGACCCAGGACACCGCGCTGATGTTCGTGCCGTCGGAATCGGTCTATGCCGAGATCCATGACGGCTTCGACGACGTGATCCAGAAGGCCTATCGCGCCCGCGTCGTGCTGGTGTCGCCGTCGCTGCTGATGCTGGCGATCCAGGTGATGCAGCAGATCCTGAAGGACGCCCGCATTCGCGACGCCGCCGACCAGATCCGCAACGAGGTAATGCACTTGGGTGACGACCTCGGCCGCCTGCGCGATCGCGTGCTCAAGCTGCAGACCCATTTCGGCCAGGTGAACGAGGACGTCAGGCAGATCCTGATCTCCGCCGACAAGATCGAGAAACGCGCCGGCCGCATCGAGGAACTCGACTTCAGCAAGTCCGAGACCCCGATCGAGGTCCCCCGCTTCGTCAAAGGCAGCACATCCGACCTGTTCCCCGCCCCCCGCAAGCTGCAGGCGGGGGAGTGATTGTTGTTTCTAGAAGTTGTCCGGCGTGCGCCACCCAATCGATGTCATCGCCCGACTTTATCCCGAAATTGCCGCAGGTGGCGGATAGGCCTCTGGGATACTGGATCGCCCGGTCAAGCCGGGCGATGACAGTCTTTTTGGGGCCGAATCTGCTACCAACTCCTCTATGACAGCACCTGAAGCGACGTCAGACGCGTCTGCAAAGCCGGAGCCGAAGCCCGCCGCCACCTCCTGGCGCGACAGTCTTGCCGTGTACCTGCAGCCGCGGGTGCTGATCGTGCTGCTGCTCGGCTTCTCCTCGGGGCTGCCGCTGGCGCTGTCGGGCTCGACGCTGCAGGTCTGGATGAAGGAGGCCGGGGTCGATCTCGGCACCATCGGGCTGCTGGCGCTGATCGGCACGCCCTACACGCTGAAGTTCCTCTGGGCGCCGCTGGTCGACGCGCTGCACGTGCCGCTGTTCACGCAGATGTTCGGCCGCCGCCGCGGCTGGCTGCTGTTCTCGCAGCTGCTGCTGATCGCGGCGATCCTGGTGCTGGCGCTGGCCGATCCGGCGCGCTCGCCATGGTTCGCGGCGTTCGCCGCGCTGCTGGTCGCAACCGCCTCGTCGACGCAGGACATCGTGGTCGATGCCTTCCGGGTCGAAAGCCTGCCTGAAAGCGAGCAGGCCGCCGGCATGGCGTCGTATGTCGCGGCCTATCGCGTCGGCATGCTGGTCTCGACTGCCGGCGCGCTGTTCATCGTCAGCGGCTTCGAGTCCGCTGGCCTCGCGCGTCCGTCGGCCTGGATGTGGGGCTATGTGGTGATGGCCGCGCTGGTCGTGATCGGCATCGTCACCGCGCTGGCTGCGACCGAGCCGGCGCAATCGAAGGGCGCGGAGGCGGCCACGCACGCGCAGAACGCCGCCGAACGCGTGTTGCACGCCGCGCTCGGCGCGTTCTCCGAGTTCCTCAGCCGCAAGGACGCCTTCGCGGCGCTCGCCTTTGTGGTGCTGTTCAAGTTCACCGACGCGTTTTCAGGCACCATGACCGCGCCGTTCGTGATCGACATCGGCTTTTCCAAGGTCGATTACGCGGCGATCGTGAAGGGCGTCGGCCTCGCCGCAACCCTGATCGGTGGATTTGCCGGCGGCTTCGTGGCGCGGCGCTATTCGCTCGCGACCAGCCTCTGGATCGGCGGCGTGCTGCAGGCGGTCGCCAACCTGTCGTTCTCCTGGCTCGCCCATGTCGGCGTCGATCAATGGGCGCTCGCGCTTGCGATCACCGCGGAGAATTTCACCAGCGCGATCGGCACCGTGATCTTCGTCGCCTATTTGTCGGCACTGTGCCGCAACCCGCTGCACACCGCGACCCAGTACGCGCTGCTGACGGCGCTCGCGGCGGTCGGCCGCACCTATCTGTCGTCGGGCGCGGGCTATGTCGCCAAGGCCGTCGGCTGGCAAGTGTTCTTCGTGATCTGCGTGCTGGTCGCGATCCCGAGCCTGATCCTGCTCGCCTGGCTGCAGCGGCGCGGGCATTTCGACGAGCTGGGGCCGGTGCGGGTTTAGCCCGGCTGTCGTCACCCGCCACCGGTCGCGCACGCGAGCCCGAACTCTCTCCACGTCGTCCTGGCGAAAGCCAGGACCCATAACCACCGCACTTGGTTGTGAAAGGGACTTCTGGCCTCAGCGTCGCGCAATAACCGACAGTTGGGGTAATGGGTCCTGGCTTTCGCCAGGACGACGATGCGGATGGTTCTCGATTCGATGTCAAACAACGCGATGTCATCACCGGCGCATCGGGCCGGGCGATGACATCGCCATTGAGACCCCTACTTCGCCACCACGCTCCACTTGGTGACGATGGCTTCGCTCATCTCGCCGGCGTCCTTGGCGCAGGCGACCTCGTCGACCTTCACCGAGATTGCCTTGCCGGAGAGGCTCTTGAGCTGCGCGGCCTGGGCATCGTTGGTCGGAACGAGCTGGAAGGTTTCCGGCCCGGTTTCGAGATTGCACAGGCCGTTCGGCGGCGGCAGGCGGCGCGGCTCGCTGGTGATCTGGTAGGTCGCGACGCGCTTGCCGCGGTTCTTGGCGTCACGCACCTTCATGACGCCGAGTTCGCCCGACAGCACGTCGCCGGCGTGGATCATCTTACCGGGCTTCTGCGGCGCGTCGGCCTGCTGCGCGATGGCGCAAGGCGCGGCGAACGTTGCCGCCAGAAGCGCAAAGCCCAAACGTACGCCGAACAAGCGTACGCCGAATCGGTGTGCCGTCATTGTCAGTGGTTCCGTATCTTGATTCGTCAGAGCGTGAATGACCGTCCCCGAATCGGCATCCACCCTACCATTTTGTTTCGGTGCGATCTTTTCGGATTGTAACCGATCGCTTGGCGCCCGACGCCGTGCTCGGCGCCGGCATCGCGCGCTAGAACAGCGTCCGCTGCCGCATGGCTGCAGATAGCGTACCTTCATCGAGGTAATCAAGCTCTCCGCCGACCGGCACGCCATGCGCCAGCCGCGTCACCCGCACATTGGCCTCCGACAACAGGTCGGTGATGTAATGCGCGGTGGTCTGGCCATCGACGGTCGCATTGAGCGCCAGGATGATCTCGCTGACCTCGGGCGCATGCGCGCGCGCCACCAGCTGATCGATGGTGAGATCCTGCGGACCGACGCCGTCGAGCGGCGACAGCGTCGCGCCGAGCACGTGATAGCGGCCATTGGTCGCATTGGCGCGTTCCAGCGCCCAGAGGTCGGCGACGTCGGCGACCACGACGATGATCGAGGGATCGCGGCGCGGATCGGTGCACACCGTGCAGGGGTTTTGTGTATCGATGTTTCCGCAGGTCTTGCAGACCTGGATTTTCTCGATAGCCACCTGCAGCGCCGCGGTCAGCGGCGTCATCAGGGCTTCGCGCTTCTTGATCAAATGCAGCGCCGCGCGCCGCGCCGAGCGGGGCCCGAGCCCGGGCAGCCGCGCCAGCAACTGGATCAGGCGTTCAATCTCGGGGCCGGCAACGCTTGCAGCCATTAGAGCATGATCCGGAAAAGTGTGAAGCGGTTCTCCGAAAAGATCATGCTCAAACAGAGAGCCAAAGCATGAAGATGATTCATCTTGATCTCGCCGCGCTTTAAGTCGGACCAAATCCCGGCGGCAGGCCGAGCCCGCCGGTGAGCGCCATCATCTTCTCCTGCATCGCGGTCTCGGCCTTGCGGCGGGCATCGCCATGCGCGGTGACCAGGAGATCCTCGAGCACCTCGCGTTCCTCCGGCTTCATCAGCGACGGATCGATCTTGATGCCCTTCACTTCCATCTTCGCGGTCATGCGCACCGCGACCAGGCCGCCGCCGGAGATGCCTTCGACCTCGACATTGCCGAGTTGTTCCTGCATCTCCTGCATCTTGGATTGCAGCTGCGCTGCCTGCTTCATCATGCCGAGAAAATCAGCCATGCCTGCGTTCCTATCGCCAAATATCAATCGTCGTCGCTGTCGGAAGTTTCAATCGGGTCTTCGCCGGTGGCATCCGCGACCGGAACCTCGGCGGCAAGGCGGCGGACCTCGACCACCTTGGTGCCGGGGAAGCGCGCCAGTACCTCCTGCACGCGCGGATCGGCTTCCGCAGTGCGCTGGTGCTCGCTGCGCGCCAATTCGTTCTGCGAGCGCACCGTGGGCTGGCCGGCCTCGTTGGAGATGATCACGGTCCAGCGCCGCCCGGTCCATAGTTCGAGCTTGCGCGACAGATCGGTGACGAGCGCGCGTTGCGCCTTCGGCTCGAGGGCGATCTCGAGCTGGCCGTCCTCGATACGCACCAGCCGCACATCGGCCTCCAGCGCGCTCTTCATCATGATGTCGCGCTTCTCGCCGGCGAGCGCGATCAGCTGCGGAAAGCTTGATATCCGGAGCGCCGGCGCGGCATCGCCGGCGGGCGCCACCATCTGCGGACGCGCGGCGAAATCGGCGCGCGGCGCGGCCTGCGGCGCGCGCACCGGTGGGGATGACATCGCAGGCATTGCCGAGGATGGTGTGCCGCGCGACGGTTGCGAGGCGGCGGATCCCGACGCCGCGGGCGCAGCGCCGCCGCCATTCTGCTCGATCATCCGGATCGCTTCATCCGGCGTCGGCAGGTCGGCGACATAGGCAATCCGCACCAGCACCATCTCGGCGGCCGCGGCCGGACGCGTCGCGGTCTGCACCTCGGCGATGCCCTTGAGCAGCATCTGCCACATCCGCGACAGCACCCGCATCGACAGCTTGGCGGCGAATTCACGCGCGCGCACCCGCTCGGTCTCGCCGAACGCGACATTGTCTGCCGTCCCCGGCACGACCTTCACGCGGGTGACGAAATTGACGAACTCGGCCAGGTCGGACAGCACCACCACCGGATCGGCGCCGACGTCATATTGCGCGCGGAATTCGGCGAAGGCGCCGGCGAGATCGCCGCGCGCCAGCTGTTCGAACAGGTCGATCACGCGGGTGCGGTCGGCGAGGCCGAGCATCTGCCTGACCGCGTCGGCCTTCACATTGCCCGCGGCATGCGCGATCGCCTGGTCGAACAGCGACAGCGAGTCGCGCACCGATCCCTCAGCCGCGCGCGCGATGATGCCGAGCGCCTCGGGCTCGACCTCGACGCCTTCCTTGGCCGCGATGTTGCCGAGATGCTTCATCAGCACGTCGGCTTCGACGCGGCGCAGGTCGAAGCGCTGGCAGCGCGACAGCACCGTGATCGGAACCTTGCGGATTTCGGTGGTGGCGAACACGAACTTGGCGTGCTCCGGCGGCTCCTCCAGCGTCTTGAGGAAGGCGTTGAACGCCGCCGTCGACAGCATGTGGACTTCGTCGATGATGTAGACCTTGTAGCGCGCGCTGGCCGGCGCGTAGCGCACGCTGTCGTTGATCTGGCGGACATCGTCGACGCCGGTGTGGGAGGCGGCGTCCATCTCCAGCACGTCCATGTGCCGGCTTTCCATGATCGCCTGGCAGTGGATGCCAAGATCGGGCATGTGGATGGTCGGCCCCTGCACCGAGCCGTCCGGCTTGGCGTAGTTCAGCGCGCGGGCGAGGATGCGCGCGGTGGTGGTCTTGCCGACCCCGCGGACGCCGGTCAGGATCCAGGCCTGCGGAATCCGCCCGGTCTCGAACGCGTTCGAGACCGTGCGCACCATGGCCTCCTGGCCGATCAGATCCTCGAAGCTGGAGGGGCGGTATTTGCGGGCGAGAACGCGGTAGGGTTTTGCAGCGTCGGACGCGCCGCCAAGGTCGAGGCCGCTCTGGCCTGCGCCGTCGGGCTTATCGGAGGGGGCGCCAGCGTCGTTCATGCGTCGATCCGCAACTTGGATTTCTCTTGCAGCCGGCGTGCGGATAGGAGCCAAAATCGAGCGCCGGGCGCGGAGACCGCCATTCCAGCGCGATTCGCTCGGAAAAACAGGTAGGAGACTGACGAGCGACCCGATCCGGACCTCGTTAGGGCTGCTTCCTTCCGGACCTGACCCGGTTGGCGAGTGGCTCGTCCACCGCCAATCTCCCGGTCCCTATTTGGGGCCAAAACCGCCGGAAAGCAAGCGGCCTGACCCGGCTTTGTAAGGCTGGCTTTGCGGGGCTTGTCTGGGAACACGGAAAGGCATTATTTGCCCCCCATGTCCGCCTCCAACTGGTCGCTGCATTCGCAGCTCAAGAAAGACACCATCGACATCGGCGACCTGCCGCTGTGCAAGGTGCTGGTCATCAAGGATGCGCATTATCCGTGGCTGCTGCTGGTGCCGCGGCGCGACGGCGCGGTCGAGATCATCGACCTCGACGAAGTCGCGCAGGCGCAGCTGATGACGGAAATCACCCGCGTCTCGCGGGCCCTGAAAGAGGTCACCAAGTGCGACAAGCTGAATGTCGCCGCGCTCGGCAACCTCGTCCCGCAGCTCCACGTCCACGTCATCGCGCGCCGCACCAGCGACGCTGCATGGCCGCGTCCCGTTTGGGGCGTGATGCCGCCGCTGGCGCATGACGCCGAGGAAGTGCAGAATTTCATCAGCGCGCTTCGCCGCAAGATCTGGTTGGGTTGAGATTCAATGTCCGCATTCGATTCATTTCCGCTCGGCCAGCCGGCCTTCGTCACCCACGTGCTGGACCGCGCCGCGCATCTGCGCAGCAATGACGAGAAGCTGTTCGCGCTGGAAGGGCACCGCGAAGCTAGAGCCTATGTGATCTATCGCGACTCGCTGGTCGTGAAGCAGGAGGACGGCGGCGCCCGCGCACTGCTCTCGCTGGAGGAAGCCCGCAGCTTTGGCGCCAATCCCGGCACGATTTTCCTGGGGCTGCGCGACGCCGCGCCGATCTTCGGCATGGGGATCGCGCCGCAGGCGGCCGAGAAGCTGGTCGGACGCAGCGACGTCGCGATCACCGAATTGCGCGGCATGGCGATGCAGGGCGTGGTGCCGCCCGAGCAGCTCTCGGCCATCGCAATGGCGAAATCGATGGTGACCTGGCATCAGCGCCACGGCTTCTGCGCCAATTGCGGCACCCGCACGGCGATGAAGGATGGCGGCTGGAAGCGCGAATGCCCGAGCTGCAAGGCCGAGCACTTTCCGCGCACCGACCCGGTCGTGATCATGCTGGTCACCTACGGCGACAAGGTGCTGCTGGGACGACAGAAGCAGTTCATGCCCGGCATGTATTCCTGCCTCGCCGGGTTCGTGGAAGCCGCCGAGACCATCGAGGACGCCGTGCGGCGCGAGATTTTCGAGGAGTCCGGCATCCGCTGCACCGACGTCAATTACTACATGACGCAACCCTGGCCCTATCCATCATCGCTGATGATCGGCTGCACCGCGCGCGCGACCAACGAGGACATCGTGGTCGACCGCACCGAGCTGGAGGACGCGCGCTGGTTCGACCATGCCGAGGCGTCGCTGATGCTGAAGCGCCAGCATCCCGACGGGCTCGCCGGCCCGCATCCGTTCGCGATTGCCCATCATCTGCTCGGCCGCTGGGTGCACCACCAGAACCCGTTGGACAAATAGCGGGAACCGGACATCGTTCTGCCGATTAAAGCTGGACAATAGGTCTGGCAGTAACGGAACCATTGCGACGGATCCCCGCATGAATTTTCAGGACGGCGCCCCGAAAGTCCCGCCCCGCATCCTCTGCATCGGCCTGCCGGTGCGCGACCTGACCTTTCGCGTCAGCGTCCCGGCGCGCGGCTCCAAGGAGAACGCGACGCATTTCGACGAGATCTGCGGCGGCAATGCGCTGAACGCCGCGATCGGCATCGTCCGGCTGGGCGGCCGCGCTTCGATCTGCGGACCGATGGGCGATTCGCAGGAGACCTCGAGCCGCTACATCTTCGACAAGCTCGCCCAGGAAGGCATCGAGACCAATCATCTGATCCACATGCCGAACCTGGTCACCCCGATCTCGGCGATCATGATCGACGACAGCGGCGAGCGCACCATCGTCACCTTCCGCGATCCCGAGCTCTGGAAGGTCAAGCTGCCGCCGACCGAGCTGTTGCTGGAGGATTGCGCGGCGATCCTGACCGAGAGCCGCTGCGCGCCGTTCTGCACCGAGCTTTGCGCGGAGGCGGTCAAACGCGGCATTCCGGTAGTGGTCGACGTCGACCGCGCGATGTCGATGCGGGAGGGGCTGCTCACCGCATCGTCCCATCTGGTGTTCTCCAGCGAGCCGCTGCAGGAGACCGCCGACGTCACCGACGACGGCCAAGCGCTGCACAAGCTCGCCAAGCTCACCCCCTCCTTCCTGGCCGGCACCCGCGGGCCGATGGGCACGATCTGGCTCAACGAGAACGGCGAGCTCGAGGAAACCCCGGCCTTCCCGGTCCATACCGTCGACACGCTCGGGGCCGGCGACGTCTTCCACGGGGCGTTTGCCCTTGCCATCACCGAGAAACAGCCGCTGCGCGACGCGCTGCGGTTCGCCTCGGCCGCTGCAGCGCTGAAATGCACCCGCTTCGGGGGTGCTTATGCCGCACCGCAACGTACTGAAGTTGAAGAGTTTTTGGGTCAGCACGCCGACGCCAAGCCGGCCTGAGCCGCCACGAATCGCTTGATTTGGAAGATTCTTCTCTATATGAGGGATATTGAACCTTCATATGGAACTTTCTTCTATGACCGATGTCGCCATTCAGCTTCATGACAACAGCCGCCGCCTCGACGCGATCGATCGCAAGATTCTGACCGTGTTGCAGGAGGATGCGTCGCTCTCCGTCGCCGAGATCGGCGACCGGGTCGGACTGTCGTCGACGCCGTGCTGGAAGCGCATCCAGCGGCTCGAGGCCGACGGCGTGATCCTGCGCCGCGTGGCGCTGGTCGACCAGAACAAGATCGGCCTCGGGATTTCGGTGTTCGTCTCGGTCGAGAGCGCCGACCATTCGGAAGCCTGGCTGCGCAAATTCGCCGACGCCGTCAGCGCCATGCCCGAGGTGATGGAGTTCTACCGGATGGCCGGCGACGTCGACTACATGCTGCGCGTCGTGGTCGCGGACATGCAGGCCTACGACGTGTTCTACAAGAAGCTGATCAGCGCCGTGCCGCTGAAGAACGTCACCTCGCGCTTCGCGATGGAGAAGATCAAGTCGGTGACGGCGCTGCCGGTGCCCGCGGCGTAAGCGCGCCGCACATCCCGCACGTTACGCTCCCAGGTAGTTGACCGGTTCGGCATTTACCTGAAGTTAGCGCCGGCAGCGGTATCCTGCTGCGATGGAGCCGGGGGAGATCATCCCAGCGAAACGACCGCCTGCCTGGCTGGGCGCGGCTGCATTGCTGATCGCGAGCTGGATCGCGGTCGCAACGCTGTCGCTAAAGGTGCGTGCGGGCAGCGACGTGGTGGCCGTGGCCTTTCCGCCATGGTGGCGCGCCGAGCGCGTGCTGCTGGCCGCAGCAACCGCCGATGCGTCGCTCGTTCGGATGACCGCGATCCCGGCCCTGCTGGTGGTGCGGCCTGACCCAAGTGGCGGGCTGAACCGGCTGTACGAGGCCGGCGCCTTGCTGACCATGGATCCGCAGGCGATCGCCGGCTGCTTCAGGGCGGATGACGATCTGGGGGCTGGGGATGACCTTCGAAGGCGATGACATGGCCGCCCTGCGCAAGATGGCCAGCAAGATTCTGCTCGTGGTGCTGTGGCTGCACGTTCCGATCGCGATCATCGTCGGCGTGACGCTGCATGCCGACTGGCTGATGCCGGCCGGCTTCATGGTCGCGATGGCGCTGGCCGCGACATTGTCGTGGCGCGTGTCGGGGAACGGCGTTTCGACACGCCTGATCGTTGCGGTGGCCCTGATGGCCGGCGTGTCGATGCTGGTCTACCAGTTCGCCGGCCACCGCTGGCAGGTCGACATGCACATGTATTTCTTCGCCGCGCTGGCGTGCCTCGTCGCCTATTGCGACTATCGGCCGATCGTCGCCGGCACTGCGGCGGTTGCCCTGCATCACCTGACGCTGAATTTCATCCTGCCGGCCGCGATCTATCCCGGCGGCGCCGATTTCGGTCGCGTCGTTCTCCACGCCGTGATCCTGCTGATCGAGGCCGGCGTGCTGATCTGGCTCGCGCACACGCTTGCCGAACTGTTCAGGGCGTCGGCGCAGAAGGCGGCGGAGGCCGAGGCCGCCGGTGCCGCCGAAGCGCGCGCCAACGCCGAGCGCATCGAGGCCGAACGAGCCAAGCAAGATCGCGATGCCGCGCGGCGCGAGCTCGCCGCCGGCTTCGAGCGCAAGATCGGCGAGGTCGTCGAGGCCGTCGCGGTGGCGGCCGGCGCGATGCAGGACCTGTCGGCAACGATGAACGGCAGCAATGCGGAAACCATCCGCCAGGCCACCGCCGCCGCCTCGGCATCGACGCTGGCGTCGAGCAACGTGGAAACCGTCGCGTCCGCGACCGAGGAGCTGACGGCGTCGATCAACAACATCGCCGAGCAGGTGACGCGCTCGGCGCGGATCGCCGCCAAGGCCGCCGACGAGGCACGCCGCACCAACGGCGTCGTCGAAGGGCTTGCCGCCGGCACCCAGAAGATCGGCGAGGTGGTGACGCTGATCCAGAGCATCGCCAGCCAGACCAATCTGCTCGCCCTGAACGCAACCATCGAAGCGGCGCGCGCCGGCGAGCATGGCCGCGGATTCGCCGTGGTCGCGAGCGAGGTCAAGGCACTCGCCAACCAGACCGCCAAGGCGACCGAGGAGATTTCGGCCCAGATCCAGGATATCCAGAGCGCGACCGGCGCGGCCGTCAGCGCGATCGGCACCATCGGCACCACGATCGCGGAAATCGACCAGGTCTCCGGCGAGATCGCGGCGGCTGTCGATCAGCAGGGCGCGGCGACCCGCGAGATCTCCAGCAATTTGCAGCAGGCCGCCGATCGCACGCGGGATGTCAACAAGGGCATCCTCAACGTCAACCGCGCCTCCGAACAGGCCGGCAGCGCGACCGCACAACTGCTCGATGCGGCGAACGGCCTGTCGTCGCAATCGGAGTGGCTGAAGACCGAGCTGGACCGCTTCCTGGCCTCGCTGCGGGCGGCGTGAGCACCACCTCCTGAGCTGTCATCGCCCGGCTTGACCGGGCGATCCAGTACGCCGCAGCCTCTCGGCTCAATCACGACCGTCTCTGGAATACTGGATCACCCGCTTTCGCGGGTGATGACACCATTCTTCGCGGCAAGCACCCAGCTCAGATCTTCTGATTGTATTCGCCGACTTCTGGGTGCGTGCGGAGCACCGAATCCATCGCCTCGAACATGTCGTGCATGCGCCGCTCGCTGACCGGGCTTTCCACCACGACCACGAGCTCCGGCTTGTTCGAGGACGCGCGCACCAGGCCCCAGCTGCCGTCCTCGACCGTGACGCGCACGCCGTTGACGGTGACGAGGTCGCGGATGCTCTGGCCCGCGACCTTCCCGCCGTTCTGCTGCAACGCCTCGAAGTGCTTCACGACGGCGTCGACGACGCCGTACTTCGCCTCGTCGGCGCAATGCGGCGACATGGTCGGCGACGACCAGGTCTTCGGCAACGCGTTCTTGAGGTCGGCCATCGACTTGCCGGGGGCGCGATCGAGCATTTCGCAGATCGCGATCGCCGACACCAGGCCGTCGTCATAACCGCGGCCGAACGGCTTGTTGAAGAAGAAGTGGCCCGACTTCTCGAAGCCGGCGAGCGCGCCCAGCTCATTGGTGCGCCGCTTCATGTAGGAATGCCCGGTCTTCCAGTAGACCGTCTTTGCACCCTGCTTCTGCAATACCGGATCGGTCACGAACAGCCCGGTCGACTTCACGTCGACGACGAACTGCGCGTTGGCGTTGATCGCCGACATGTCGCGCGCCAGCATGACGCCGACCTTGTCGGCAAAGATCTCCTCGCCGGTGTTGTCGACCACGCCGCAGCGATCTCCGTCACCATCGAAGCCGAGTCCGACATCGGCCTTGTGCGCCAGCACCGCGTCGCGGATCGCGTGTAGCATCTCCATGTCTTCCGGATTCGGATTGTATTTCGGGAAGGTGTGATCGAGCTCGGTGTCGAGCGGGATCACCTCGCAGCCGATCGCCTCCAGCACCTGCGGCGCGAACGCGCCCGCGGTGCCGTTGCCGCAGGCCGCGACGACCTTCAGCCTGCGCTTCAGCTTCGGCCGGCTGGTGAGGTCGGCGATGTAGCGCGCCGGATAATTCTCGTGGAATTGATAGGAGCCGCCGGCCTTGTTGTTGAATTCGGCGTTGAGCACGATTGCCTTCAGCCGCGAGATCTCGTCGGGACCGAAGGTGAGCGGACGGTTGGCGCCCATCTTGACGCCGGTCCAGCCATTGTCGTTGTGCGAGGCGGTGACCATGGCGACGCAGGGCACGTCGAGATCGAACTGCGCGAAATAGGCCATCGGCGTCACCGCGAGCCCGATGTCGTGCACCTTGCAGCCCGCCGCCATCAGGCCTGAGATCAGCGCGTATTTGATCGAAGCGGAATAGCCGCGGAAATCGTGACCGGTGACGATCTCTTGGCGGACGCCGAGCTCAGCGATCAGCGCGCCGAGCCCCATGCCCAGCGCCTGCACGCCCATCAGGTTGATTTCCTTGTTGAACAGCCAGCGCGCGTCGTACTCGCGAAACCCGGTCGGCTTCACCATCGGCTCGGATTCGAAGGCATAGGTGTTCGGGACCAGCGCGGATTTCGGCTTCGGAAACATGGGTCGGCCTTATGGTCGCATGCAGAAAGACATCGCCGCAGCCTTTAGCGAATGCGCAGGCCGAGCGAAAGGTGAGACTGGGGCTGGGGGCCGAAAATTGCGGCAGAAATGGCGGCGGATAGCGGGACAGGCACATGCCTCTCCGATCAGAGCGCGATCTCCTGCTCGATCACTACTCTCAGCGGCGGCAATGCCTGCTCAACGGTCTCCCATACTAACTGCGCTGCAACATCCTCATAGTCGTGCCGATACACGTTGCCGGCCGCGGCCATCTGTTTCCACGCAATCCCAGGATGCCTCGCCTTGAGGCCAGCTGGGAGACGCCGCGATGCCTCCGAAATGATCTCGAGGCAACGCGTTACAGCATAGACAGAGCGAATATCGGCCTTGAACTTTTCGCGATCGAGGCCTTCGACAAACCGCATCGCCATATCGATATGATACAGGATATCGCGGAGCGCGCCGTCTACGCGATCAGAAGGCATAGATCGCGTCGGCCGTTGCGGCAGGCCGGACATAAGGCTTCAGCGCATCACGATTGACCACGTCGACGGGCCCTTCGAATAGTCCCGAAATATACTCCTTGATGTCCATGTAGTCGAAAACCGTCAGGCGAGCGCCCGGATCGATTTCGATCATGATATCGATATCGCTATCAGCGCGGCGGTCGCCCCGTGCAACCGAGCCAAACAGAGCCGCATGCATCACCCCACGCCCGCGCAAAGCCTGCTCGGAACGCCGCAACGTATCGATCGCATCGAACCTGTTCATGGGCTCAATATAGCACCACGCAGCCGCGACCGGGAGGGGGCACAATAGCTCAAGCGGCTGGATTTACTGCTCCAGCAACAATTTGCCGTTGGCGTATTCGAAGCGTTTCAGCTTCGACAGGAAGGACAGGCCGAGCAGGTTTTCCGACAGCGCCTCGTCCGGCAGCACCAGGGCGTCGACGTCGCGCACGGTGAGGCCGCCGATCTCGATCATGGCGATGCGGGCGCGCGCGGCCTTGATGGTGCCGTTCGCAGTGGTCACGCGCGAGGTGTAATCGCCCGGCACCGGACGCAGGCCGAAGCGGGCGGCCGAGGCCTCGTTCAGCGCAACCACCGAGGCGCCGGTGTCGACCATGAAGTTGATGCGCTGGCCGTCGATCCGGCCGTCGGTCGCGAAATGACCGCGAGGATCGGGCGCAATGCTGAATGTGCGGGCGCCGGCCTGCGCCGCCGTGACGGCTGGGGCGACGGTCTGCCTTGTCGTGGTCGCGGCGGCAGGCGACATCTTGCTGGCCATCTGGGCCATGAAGGTGCCCAGCCCGATCAGGATGGCCGCGAAAATCATCAGGTTACGCATGACACCATACTCGGAAAACCGAACACGCAATTTCACCACGCCGCCCGCCCCGCCGCGAGCGAGGGCGGCGGCACGAGCCTGCCATTTTGGCGAAAAGGATGAGCGAAGCGTTAATGTGAGCCCACAGAAGCGGCCGAATGACATCGGCCGCCTGCCCGGGCAGCAATCTGCCGGCCTGCAGGCCGTCTTCTCAGGCTGTCCTGGCGACCGGGCTCGGCATCGCAACGCGAAGTGCGTAATAGACCGCGCCCGCGATCCCGACGCCGAAGAACCAGCCATAGACCGCCCACCAGGCCGGCAGGATCGAGGTGAAGTTCGGCAGCACCGACGAGAACAGGGCGCCCATCGCGGCCGCGATCAGCGCGCTGACGTTCCAGCCGTTCTGGAAGCGATATTCGCCGTCCTCCTGGTACAGCGCCGGCACGTTCACGCGACCTTTGGCGATCAGATAATAATCGACCATCATGATCCCGAAGATCGGCCCCATGGTCGCGCCGATCAGTCCGACGAACGAGGCGGCGCTGCCCTCCCAGGGGGCGAACGGATACAGCGCGAGCGCGATCAGCGCCGCGATGTAGCCGCCCTTCTTGAAGTCGATATGCCGCGGAAACACGTTCGAGAAATCGAACGCCGGCGAGACGAAATTGGCGACGACGTTGATGCCGAGCGTCGCCACCGCGAAGGTGACCGCCGCGAGCAGCGCCAGGAACCAGCTGTCGAACTTCGCCGAGATCTGGTCGGGATGCAGCAGCACCTCGTGATAGACGTTGAACGCTGCGATCGTGGTGACGCCGGCGACCAGCGAGAACAGGATCAGATTGACCGGCAGGCCCCAGATATTGCCCTTGCGCAGCGCTCTCACGTCGGGCGCATAGCGCGAGAAGTCGCAGAAGTTGAGATAGAGCGCGGCAAAATAGGTGATCCAGGTGGCGGCGACGGCGCACAGCGCCGGGAACGAGCCGGGCACGCCGGGCACGCCGGCTTCCTTGGTCTTCTCCAGCAGCACATCCTGCGGGATCGGCGCGGTGAGCGAGATGCCGCCGGCCGCGATGCAGAGATAGATCGCGAGGATCAGCATCATCAGCCATACCGCAGGACCCGCCCAGTCCTGGAAGCGCCGCACCGTTTCCATGCCGCGCTGGATGATCAGCAGTTGCAGCGCCCAGATCACGACGAAGCAGATCACCTCGAGCGTGGAATGGCCGAGCATATGGCTGGACTGGTGGAACGCCTTGAAGCTGTCGATGCGCGTCAGCAGCGCGACGATCGCGCCCGAGGCCGCCGCGGTCTGCGCGCCGTACCAGAAGCAGGCGACGACGGCGCGGACCAGCGCCGGAATGTTGGCGCCCCAGACCCCGAACGAGGCGCGCGCCAGCACCGGATAGGGCACGCCGGTCTTCACGCCGGCATTGCCGATCAGGCTCATCAGCACGAAGATCACCAGCGAGCCGACGCCGATCGCGAGGATGAAATTGACGAAGCTGCCGCAGAGCAGGAACAGGCTGGCGGCGAGATAATAGCCCCAGAGGCTGTGGACGTCGGAAGTCCAGACGTTGAAGATGCTGAACGCGCCCCAGTTGCGTTCCCTGGCCGGCGCCAGGTCATCGTTGTACAGCGACGGCGATGCGTTCTTGATCTCCAGATTCTTGATCTCCACGGCGGCCTCCCCAATGTGCGAGCCCGTGATCCCATCCCAGCGTGCAAATCTAACCACCGTTTGCCGGCGCTCGCCAGCGCAACCGATCAAGCATGATCGGGAAAAGACAGACTCGGTGTCGTCCCGGCGAACGCCGGGACCCATACACTGCGGCCGGTGTTGTGGAGGGGACTCGTCGCTCCAATACCGCGCAACAAGAGACATTTGTGGTTATGGGTCCCGGCCTTCGCCGGGACGACGAATGAGAGAGACCTTCGGGCGCAACAAGCGCTGCGCGGTTGCGCAGAGAGTCAGGTCCCGCGCGGTTTCACGCGCCTGGTCGGCATCGCGCTGGCGGGATCTTCCGGCCAGGGATGGCGCGGATAGCGGCCGCGCAGGTCGGAACGGACGGCAGCGTAGCTGCCGCGCCAAAAACCGGGCAGATCGCGCGTCACCTGCACCGGCCGCTGCGCCGGCGACAGCAGTTCCAGAACCAGCGGCACCGCGCCCTTGGCGATCGAGGGATGGGTGTTGAGCCCGAACAGCTCCTGCAGCCGCACCGCAATGGTCGGGCCCTGCTCGGCCTCGTAATCGATCGCGAGCTGCGTTCCGGTCGGCGCCTCGAAATGCGTCGGCGCCTCGCGATCGAGCCGCGCGCGCAATTCCCACGGCAGCAATGCCATCAGCGCGTCTGACAGGTCACCGGCGGATAGATCCTTCAGCGCGGTCTTGTCGTAGAGCGCGCCCACCAGCCAGTCGTCGGCGCGCGCGGCAAGTGCCGTGTCCGACAGATCGGGCCAGCTCTCGTCCTCGGCCTTGCGCAGGAACATGACGCGGTCGCGCCATTGCTTGGAGTGCTTCGACCACGGCAACCGGTCGAGCCCGGCGGCGATCAGGCCGTCGGCGAAGACGCGCGCGGTCTCGGCCGAAGGCTGTAGCGGCATCGGTGCCTCCGACAGCGTGATCGCGTGCAACGAACGCCTGCGGCGGGCGCGCAGCGCCATCGCGCCGCGGTCGAACGTCACCTCTTCCACGTTCTCGATCTGGTCGGCGAAGCGCTGCTCGATCTCCTCCTGGGTGATCGGCGCCGCCAGCAGGATGCGGCCGCTCGCGGCCGTGCCGGTCAGTTCGGCAACCGCGATATAGGGCAGCCGCGCCAGCGCCGCAGTCTGCTCGACGGCGGCACCGCGGCCATTGGCCAGCACGAAGCTGCCGTTGCCGCGATTCCTGGCGACGCGATCCGGAAACGCGAAGGCCAGCATGACGCCGGTGGAGAGATCCCTCGCTTCGCCGGCCGCCGACTTCACCTGCGCGGCCCAGCGCGCCGCCATGCTGCGGGCGCTCGATGCGCGCTGCGAGCGGTCGCGGCGGAACTGGTCGAGCCTGACGTCGAGATCGACACTGTCGCCGCCGAGCCCGCGCTCGGTCAGAACCGCGGCGATCTCGGCCGCCTCCTCGCCCATACCGAAGCGGGCGGAATCCACGATCATGCGCGCCAGCCGCGGCGGCAGCGCCAGCGCGCGCAGGCTCTGTCCTTCCTCTGTAATGCGACCATCGCCGTCGAGCGCCCCGAGCTCGGACAGCAGCGATCTGGCTTCCTTCAGCGCGGGGCCCGGCGGCGGATCGAGGAAGGCAAGGCCCGCGGGATCGCTGACGCCCCATTGCGCGAGGTCGAGCACCAGCGAGGACAGATCGGCGGACAGGATCTCGGGCGCGGTGTAGGCCGGCAGCGACGCGGTCTGCGGCTCGTCCCAGAGCCGGTAGCAGACGCCGGGCTCGGTACGGCCGGCACGGCCGCGCCGCTGATCCACCGCGGCGCGCGAGGCGCGCACCGTCTCGAGCCGGGTCAGCGCAATGTCAGGCTCGTAGCGCGGCACCCGCGCGAGGCCGGAGTCCACCACAATGCGGACGCCCTCGATGGTCAGCGAGGTCTCGGCGATCGAGGTCGCCAGCACCACCTTGCGGGTACCCTTCGGCGCCGGCGCGATGGCGCGATCCTGCACGGCGGCATCGAGCGCGCCGAACAGCGGCACGATCTCGACCGCGGCGTCGTGCACGCGCTCGGCCAAAAAAGTTTGGGTGCGGCGGATCTCGGCGGCGCCCGGCAGGAAGGCGAGCACCGAGCCGGCATCGGCGCGCAGCGCGGCCGCGATCGTCTCGGCCATCTGCCGCTCCAGCGGCGCGTCGACCTTGCGGCCGACGTAACGGGTCTCGACCGGAAAGGCGCGCCCCTCGCTTTCGACCACCGGCGCGTCGCCGAGCAGTTTTCCGACGCGTGCGCCGTCGAGCGTTGCCGACATCACGAGGATCCGCAGGTCCTCGCGCAGGCCGGTCTGCGCGTCGCGCGCCAGCGCCAGCCCGAGATCGGCATCGAGCGAGCGCTCGTGGAATTCGTCGAACAGCACCGCGGCGACGCCGTTCAGCTCGGGATCGTCGAGGATCTGGCGCGAGAAGATGCCCTCGGTGACGACCTCGATCCGCGTCGCGCGCGACGCCTTCGAGCCGAAGCGCACGCGATAGCCGACCGTCTCGCCGGCACGCTCGCCGAGCGTCTTCGCCATCCGCTCGGCGCTGGCGCGCGCGGCGATGCGGCGCGGCTCCAGCACGATGATCTTCTTGCCCCTCGCCCAGGGTGCATCGAGCAACGCCAGCGGCACGCGCGTGGTCTTGCCGGCGCCCGGCGGCGCCACCAGCACTGCGGCGTTGTGCCCCTCGAGCGTGCGGTCGAGCTCGTCGAGCACGGCGTCGATCGGCAGCGGACTATCGAATTGGCGAGGCAAGGACTTTTCATCACCGCAGCGGCGCTCGGGCCGGTGCGTCCCATGGTTAACAAACGGTCTCTTCTCTTGGATTTCCCGGCCTCTTAGACCATTCGCCGGCTACGGGAAACCCGCTGAAAGGCCCAGGTTCGCCGGCACATCATTTGTATGAATAAAGGAGAAAGCAACCGATCGGGCCGATGATGGGCACGATCACGCCGGAACAGGACAAAGATGACCACAAACGGCACAGCCGCTGCGACAGATCGTTCCGCCCCGCGCGCGAGCGGTCGCGTCGATTGGGTCGACTATGCCAAGGGCATCTGCATCATCATGGTCGTGATGATGCATTCGGTGCTGGGGGTCGAGAAGGCCGCCGAGCAGACCGGATTCATGCATTATGTCGTGATGTTCGCGAAGCCGTTCCGGATGCCGGACTTCTTCCTGATCTCGGGCCTGTTCCTGTCGGTCGTGATCGATCGCGACTGGCGCACCTATCTCGACCGCAAGGTGATGCATTTCGCCTATTTCTACGTGCTCTGGGTTACGATTCAGTTCGGCTTCAAGGCGCCGTCGCTGGCCGCCGAGACCGGCTGGGCCCAGGTTGGGCTGCAATACCTCGAGTCCTTCATCGAGCCGTTCGGCACGCTGTGGTTCATCTATCTGCTGCCGATCTTCTTCGTCGTCACCAAGCTCACGCGCAATGTCCACCCGCTGGTGATCTGGCTGATCGCGGCAGCGCTGGAGAGCGCGCATGTCGCGACCGGCTGGACCGTGATCGACGAATTCTGCTCCCGCTTCGTCTACTTCTACACCGGCTATGTCCTCGCCGATTACGTGTTCGCGCTGTCGGACCGCGCGCGGGCGCGGCCTGCGCTGGCCCTGCTCGGGCTTGGACTCTGGGCGCTGATCAATGGCGGCCTGGTTGCGCTCGAGGTGAGCGAATGGCCGATCGTCTCGCTCGCACTCGGCTTTGCCGGCGCCTGCGCGATCATCGTGACCGGCACGCTGCTGGCGCGCGCGCACCGGCTTGGCTTCCTGCGCTTCTGCGGCGAGCATTCGATCGTGATCTATCTCGCCTTCTTCCTGCCGATGGCGGCGACGCGCGTCCTTCTGCTGCGCTTCGACGTCATCCATGACATCGGCCTGATTTCGCTGATCGTGACCGCGGTCGGCGTCGCCGGCTCGCTCGTGATCTGGCGGCTGGCGCTGGCGGCGCGGGCCGATTTCCTGTTCGAGCGGCCCGATGCGTTCTGGATTGCCCCGAAGAAGGCGACGCCCTCGTTGCAGGCGGCCGAATAAGCCCCGACAGTGCCAGAAGTCATGACCGCCGGATTCGTTCCGACGGCGGGAATCCGGCCGTTCGTTCCACACATTGAAATTATTGGCTTTTTGGTCCCGAATGTTTCGTCGTCCGGCCGGCGACGAAACAATTCTCCCGTTCACGAAACCATTTTCCGCTTTTCGCGCAGACATCCGGAAACGGGCCGTAACTAACGTTTCTCCCAACGAACCGCCGCCCAACGGCGAACTGGGAGCCTGTCATGCCGAACGTCATCGCCATCAACGCTGCAGCCACGAAGCATATCGACGCTGCTCGCGCGACCTCGGATGAAACGCTGCTCGCGCGTATCGCCAAGAATGACCGCACCTCGATGCACACGCTCTATGCCCGTCACAACGTCCGGGTCTACCGCTTCGTGCTCCGCATGGTGCGCGACACCACCATGGCCGAGGACCTGGTCAGCCAGGTGTTCCTGGATGTCTGGCGCACCGCGGCCCAGTTCGAGGGCCGTTCGCAGGTCTCGACCTGGCTGCTCTCGATCGCCCGCTTCAAGGCGCTGACCGCGCTGCGCCAGCGCAAGCATGAGGACATCGACCAGGACGACGTGCTGGAGATCGCCGACGGCGCCGACACGCCGGAAACCTCGCTCGATCGCGCCACCACCAGCGAGATCCTGCGCGCCTGCGTGGCCAAGCTGTCGCCGGCCCACCGCGAGATCATCAATCTGGTCTACTACCATGAGAAGTCGGTCGAGGAGGCCGGCGAGATCATCGGGATCCCGCAGAGCACGGTGAAGACCCGCATGTTCTATGCCCGCAAGCAGCTCGCCGACCTCCTGCGGGGCGCCGGCGTGGACAGCGTCGCTGCATAAAGGATAGCAAATTCAATAGCTTGATTGGAGATCGCGCGATTCAGGCAATTGTCCACGAAGCCGAAAAATTCAGGCGACGAAACAATTGAAACAATCGACGACATCACCCGGAAAAACGCGACCTCTATACCTACATCCAACGACGCAACCCCAACCCCATTTCACTGAACCGGTTTCGATACTTCTTCGTTCTAACCTCCCAAGTAGCCTCCAACGACCCGGCCGGGATGCCCCCCAGCCGGGTCGCTCTGTTTTTGGCGTGGCAACTTGCGGCCTCAAAATGACTGTCGTCGCCCGGCTTGACCGGGCGACCCAGTATTCCAGAGGCCTGTCCGCCACCACCGGCGATCTCCAGGGCCGCGTCTCGCGCTTGATCGCGTTCTCCGGATCATCGAACTGCTCAACGTGCCCCAATTGCGGCCTCTGGGATACTGGATCGCCCGGTCAAGCCGGGCGATGACACCGATTGGGCGGCGCGAGCCGCGGAGCGGATGACATTGGCCTCACGCTGACGTGACGTCGTCGGCGCTCGGGCGGCCGTAACGGCCCAACCGTCCTCGCGAAGAACATCAGGCGTACCCGGCACGGCCCTCTGGCGCGCCGGGACTCTGATGGACGGATGACGATGCTCAGCCTTGCCCTTGCCCTGCTTGCCGGCGTCGCCACCGTCGCCGCCCCTTGCACCCTGCCGATGCTGCCGATCCTGCTTGGGGTATCGATAGGCCAGACCGACAAGGCGCGGCCCGCGATGATCGCGCTCGGCTTCGTGATGTCATTCTCTGCGGTGGCATTGCTGCTGAGCGCGATCACGCGCGCCTTCGATTTCGATCCGAACGTGCTGCGGACCGGCGCGGCCGTGCTGCTCGCGGGCTTCGGCCTCTTGATGATCTGGCCGGCGCCGTTCGAGTGGCTGGCGATACGGCTCACGGGTGCGGCCGGCGGCCTCGGTCAGGCGGCGCCGTCGCAGGGCCTGTTCGGCGGCTTCGTGCTCGGCTCTACGCTCGGCCTGGTGTGGACGCCGTGCGCCGGCCCCGTGCTCGGCTCGATCCTGACCATCGTCGCGACCTCGAAGGACACGGCGTGGGCGAGCCTGCAGCTCGTCACCTACGCGATCGGCGCCGCGATCCCGATGCTTGCGATTGCCTATGGCGGACAGGCCGTCACCACACGCGTGCGCAGCATGGCGCGGATCGCGCCGCGCCTGCAGCAGGGCTTCGGCGTCGTAATCGTCGCATTCGCCGCGCTGTCCTACCTGCAATACGACACGCTGATCGTGGCGTGGCTGACCCAGTTCTATCCAAACGGCCAGATCGGCCTGTAAGCCCAAAGGAGATATCGATGTCCCTGCGCTTGATTGCCGTATCCACCCTGGTGGCGGGCCTTGGCCTCGGCGGCGCCGTCATTCCCGGCCTCTGCACCGAGTCAGACGCGCCGGCCCAGCCGGTGCCGCGGGCGATCGCCATGACAACCGAACAGAGCCAGACCGCGCCCGAATTCGCCGGCATCAGCAACTGGTTCAATTCGCAGCCGTTGAAGCTCGCCGACCTGCGCGGCAAGGTCGTGCTGGTGGATTTCTGGACCTATGGCTGCGTCAACTGCGTCAACACGCTGCCGCACGTCACCCAGCTTTATTCAAAGTACCGGGATCGCGGCCTCGTCGTGATCGGGGTCCACACGCCGGAATTCCCGTTCGAGCATTCGGCCTCCAACGTGCAGGCGGCGCTGAAGCGGCATGGCATCCTCTATCCGGTGGCGCAGGACAACAATTCGCAGACCTGGAACGCCTACCGCAACCAGTATTGGCCGGCGCAATACGTCATCGACCAGAACGGCAAGATCGTGTTCCAGCACGCCGGCGAGGGACAATACGACGAGATCGACCGCACCGTCGCGCGGCTGCTCGATGCCGACAGCTAAAGCCTGAGATCAGGTTGAGCTGGAACGGCGTCGAAAGCTCACCTCTGCGCAACGGGGAGAGGTGAGCCGAGACCGCGCCAAGCCGATCACTCAACCCGCCTCAGTCGGACAATCCGCCCTCTTTGTCGTTACAGCTGACGTGGTAAGGTCCACGCCAGCTGTGACGATGGATGGTGCGTGATGTTCGAAGGCTGGGATGCGGTCGTACTCGCCCGCGCGCAATTCGCTTTCACGATGTCGTTCCACATCGTGTTTCCCGCATTCTCGATCGGGCTTGCGAGCTATCTCGCGGTGCTGGAAGCGCTGTGGCTTGCCACCAGGCGCGAGGTCTACATCAACCTGTTCAATTACTGGCTGAAGATCTTCGCGGTTGCGTTCGGCATGGGCGTGGTCTCGGGCATCGTGATGTCCTACCAGTTCGGCACCAACTGGTCGGCCTTTGCCGACAAGACCGGGCCGGTGATCGGCCCGATGATGGCCTATGAGGTGCTGACCGCGTTCTTCCTCGAGGCGGGCTTCCTCGGCGTGATGCTGTTCGGACTCGAACGCGTCGGCCCCAGGCTGCACTTCGTGGCGACGCTGATGGTCGCGATCGGCACGCTGATCTCGGCGTTCTGGATTCTGTCGGCCAATTCCTGGATGCAGACACCGACCGGCCATGCCGTCAACGCCGACGGCCAGTTCGTCGCCGCCGACTGGCTCAAGGTGATCTTCAATCCGTCGTTCCCCTACCGCCTCGTGCACATGGTGCTGGCGGCATATCTCACCACCTCGCTGGTGGTCGGCGCGGTCGGGGCCTGGCATCTGCTGCGCGACCAGCATCTGGCGGGAGCGCGCGTGATGTTCTCGATGGCGATGTGGATGGCGACGCTGGTGGCGCCGATCCAGATCCTCGCCGGCGACCAGCACGGCCTCAACACGCTGGAGCACCAGCCCGCCAAGGTGATGGCGATGGAAGGCCATTACCAGAGCCACAAGGACGGCGCGCCGCTGATCCTGTTCGGCTGGCCTGACCAGGCCGAAGCGAAAGTGAAGTATGCGATCGAGGTGCCGAAACTGTCGTCGCTGATCCTGAAGCATTCGCTCGACGCGCCGCTGGCCGGCCTCGACACCGTGCCGCGCGAGAACTGGCCGCCGGTGCCGATCACCTTCTGGTCGTTCCGCATCATGGTCGGCCTCGGCTTCCTGATCATGGGGCTCGGCCTGTTCAGCCTTTTGATGCGCTGGCGGGGGATGATGTACCAGTCGCCGCTGCTGCATCGCTTCGCGGTGCTGATGGGCCCCGCCGGCTTCATCGCGGTGCTCGCAGGCTGGATCACCACGGAGACCGGGCGGCAACCGTTCACGGTCTACGGGCTGCTGCGCACGGCGGACTCAGTGTCACCGCTGGCGGCGCCGGCGGTGGGCTCGTCGCTGATCGCCTTCATCATCGTCTATTTCGCCGTGTTCACCGCGGGCGTGATCTACATCCTGCGGCTGATGGCGCAACCGCCGCATCCCGGCGAGCAAGGCCCGACGAAAGATCTTCCCGCCCGCGCCGCCGGCATCACGCCGGCGGCAGGTGCAGCCGTGGAGGGCGCGCGATGATCGATCTCGCCACGATCTGGGCCTTCATCATCGCCTTTGCCGTGTTCGTCTATGTCGTGATGGACGGCTTCGATCTCGGCCTCGGCATCCTGTTTCCGCTGTTTCCGCAAAAGGCCGACCGCGACGTCATCATGAATACGGTGGCGCCGGTGTGGGACGGCAACGAGACCTGGCTGGTGCTCGGCGGCGGCGGCATGATGGCGGCGTTTCCGCTGGCCTATGCGGTGCTGATGCCGGCGCTCTACACGCCGATGATCGCGATGCTGCTCGGCCTCGTGTTCCGCGGCGTCGCCTTCGAATTCCGCTGGCGGACCCAGAAGGCGCGCAACAAATGGGATCTCGCTTTCGCCGGCGGCTCGCTGCTTGCGACGCTGGCGCAGGGGATCGCGCTCGGCGCCATCCTGCAGGGCATCCATGTCGAGGGACGCCAGTACGCCGGCGGCTGGTGGGATTGGCTGACACCGTTCAGCATCCTGACCGGCGTCGCGCTGGTGATCGGCTATGCGCTGCTCGGCGCGACCTGGCTGGTGATGAAGACCGAGGGCGAGCTGCGCGACCGCGCCTACCATCTGAGCTGGATGTTGTTGGTCGCGATGCTGTGCGCGATCGGCGCCGTCAGCATCGCGACCCCGTTCCTCAGCGTGCAGTACACCCAGCGCTGGTTCGCCTGGCCCAACATCATCCTCACCGCGCCGGTGCCGATCGCGGTCGCCGCCGTCACCGCGCTGCTGCTGCGCGCGCTCAGCGACAAGAACGACCACCAGCCGTTCTTCCTGACGCTGGCGCTGTTCGCGCTGTCCTATGCCGGGCTCGGCATCAGCATGTATCCGTACATCGTGCCGCAGAGCATCACGATCTGGCAGGCGGCGGCGCCTGCCAACAGCCAGATCTTCATGCTGGTCGGCGTCTCGATCCTGGTGCCGTTGATCCTCGGCTACACCGCCTGGGCCTATTGGGTGTTCCGCGGCAAGGTGCGCCCCGGCCACGGATACCACTGATGCCGCCAGAGCGTTTTCCAGCGAAGTGGATCCCGGTTCGCGTTAAGAAAACGCGTCAAAAAGAGAATCGAGAGCCCCGTTCCGATTCCATCGGAACGGGAATGGCTCTCGCGCCGAATCAGCGGCCGCTCGGCCAGCGCCTGCTGTGGTTCGCGGCACTGTGGCTCGGCGGCGTCGGCACCGTGGCGCTGATCTCGTTCGCCTTGCGACTCTGGATCGCGCCGAAATGAGGTGGCCGGCCCATCCGTCGACTATTCATCGCGATAAAAAACAGAACCATTACAGTGATCTAGATCAAGGCTCGCCCTAAACTTGCCATCAAGCTGTCACTGAGATTTGATGTTCGCGCGATTTGGGTGGAGCAACCATTTGGCCGCGTGCCAACAAGGAGAGCTTTCAATGACGAAGTTTCGTCACCTGGTCTGGATGTTGATCGCGACGGGGGCGCTCGTGCTGTCGACGTCGCAGGGTTTTGCCCAGAACCGCCCGGACGCCGACGAGCCCGGTCTTGTTGCTGACGACAGCTACGAGCTCGACCCGGAATGGCAGAAGCAGGTCGTATATTACCGGACCAACGAGGCGCCGGGCACCATCATCGTCGCGACCGCCGAGCGCCATCTTTATTTGGTGCAGGGTAATGGCCGCGCGCTCCGCTACGGCATCGGCGTCGGCCGCGATGGTTTCCAGTGGCAGGGGCTGGTAACCATCACCCGCAAGGCCGAGTGGCCGGATTGGACGCCGCCGCCGGAGATGATCGCGCGCCAGCCCTATCTGCCGCGCTTCATGGCGGGCGGCCCGGGCAATCCGCTCGGCGCGCGCGCAATGTATCTCGGCACCACGGTGTACCGCATCCACGGCACCAACCGGCCCGACACCATCGGCACCGCCATCTCTTCCGGCTGCTTCCGCCTGGTCAACAACGACGTCGCCGATCTCTACAACCGCGTTCCGGTCGGCACCAAGGTGATCATCCGGCAGAAGCCCGAACTGTAGCCTCCAGCCTGCTTTCCACATCCGACCTGCTTTCCCCCGATCATTCGCGAGAGAAAACCCATGCGTACATTTCGAGGCGGCCTGACGATCGGGCTCGCGGTCGCCGTGCTGGTTGCGGCAGCCGCCTTCACCTATGAGCGTTACGACACCCGCACGCTGAAGCGCACCGTCCGCCGCGGCGACGTGCTGTGCGGCGTCAACAAGGGCCTGCCGGGCTTCTCGATCCCGGACGACAAGGGTAACTGGACCGGCTTCGACGTCGACTTCTGCCGCGCGGTCGCGTCGGCGATCTTCGACGATCCGTCGAAGGCGAAGTTCGTGCCGCTCGACGCCAGCGAGCGCTTCAAGGAGCTGCAGAACCGCAAGGTCGACATCCTCTCGCGCAACTCCACCTGGAGCATGTCGCGCGAGACCAACTACGACCTCTATTTCCCCGCGGTCGCCTATTATGACGGCCAGGGCTTCATGCTGCCGCGCTCGCGCAACATCGATTCCGCGCTCGACCTGAACGGCAGCAAGGTCTGCGTGCAGGCCAACACCACGACACAGCTCAATCTCGCCGACTATTTCCGTGCCAACAACATGAAATACACGGAGATGAAGTTCGACAAGCTGGACGACGTCGTGAAGGCCTACAACTCCGGCCAGTGCGATACGCTGACGTCCGACGCCTCGCAGCTCTATGCGCTGCGGCTCAACCTCGCCAAGCCGAGCGACCACACGATCCTCGCCGACATCATCTCCAAGGAGCCGCTGGCGCCGGTGGTGCGCTTGCGCGACGACGACTGGATGATGATCGTGAAGTGGACGCTGTACGCCATGATCAACGCCGAAGAACTCGGCATCACCTCGAAGAACATCGACGAGGCGCTGAAGTCGAAGAAGCCGGAGGTGATGCGGCTGGTCGGCACCGAGGGCACCTATGGCGAGGATCTCGGCCTGACCAAGGACTGGGCGGTGCGCATCATCCGCCATGTCGGCAATTACGGCGAAGTCTACGACCGCAACGTCGGCGCCGACTCCAAGCTGAAGATCCCGCGCGGCATGAACCAGCTCTGGAACGCCGGCGGCGTCCAGTACGCGCCGCCGATCCGCTAACGTCGCGCAGCTAGGCCACAGCCGCCACCGCATCCTCAACTGTCATGCCCCGCGAAAGCGGGGCATCCAGTACGCCGCGGCCTCTCCGCTCAAGCACGACTGTCTCTGGAATACTGGATCGCTCGGTCGAGCCGAGCGATGACAGCGCGTTGCGTGGCGGCGACGCCGCGTTATGCGACGACGACGATGCGGCGCCTCAGTAGCCCTTGCCGCTCGCCAGCTGGTCGGTGTGGAAATTGCTGTCGCCGAACAGCTCCTGGCAGACCCGGGCGCGCTTCATGAAGAAGCCGATGTCGAACTGGTCGGTCATGCCCATGCCGCCATGCATCTGCACGCCCTCCTGCACGGCCAGCGTCGCGGTGGTGCCGGCGCGGGCTTTTGCCACCGCGACCGCGGTTGCGGCCTTGTCGACATCCGTATCGAGCGCCTGCAGCGCCTTCAACACCGCGGCGCGGGTGATCTCGATATCGATATAGAGCTGCGCGGCACGGTGCTGCAGCGCCTGGAATTCGCCGATCACCTTGCCGAACTGCTTGCGCTCCTTCAGATAGGCCACGGTGCGGCCGAACACCTCGTCGGAGAGACCGACCATTTCGGACGCCACCGCGCCGCGGCCGATATTGAGCACCTCCTCGAGCAGCCCAAAGCCCTGATCGACCTCGCCGAGCACGCTGTCGGCGTTGACCTCGACATTGTCGAACACGATGCGCGCCGCGTTGTGCGAATCGACCATCGCGGTGCGCTCGACCGCGAGCGCCCTCGCCTTCGGATCGACCAGGAACAGCGTCAGCCCGTTCTTGTCGCCGGCGCTGCCGGCCGAGCGGGCGGCGACGATCAAGAGATCGGCGGTGTGGCCGTCGACCACGAAGGCCTTGTCGCCCGACAGCTTGAAGCCGTTGCCGGAGCGCGTGGCCTGCAACTTCGTCTGCAGCGGGCGATGCTTGGCGCCCTCATCGATCGCGAGCGCCGCCAGCAGCGAGCCGTCGGCGATTTTCGGCAGATGCTGCGCCTTCTGCGCCTCGCTGCCGCCGCGCGACAGCGCCGAGGCGGCGAGCACCGAGGTCGCGAGGAACGGCGACGGCATCAAGGTGCGGCCGATCTCCTCCATGACGATGCCGGCCTCGACGCAGCCGAGACCGCTGCCGCCGAACTGGTCCGGCACCAGGAGGCCTGAGAAGCCCATCTCTGCAAAAGTCTTCCAGAGGTCGCGCGAGAAGCCGGTGGCATCCTTGGCATCGCGCAAGGACCGCAGATGCGCCACCGGCGCCTTGTCGCTGATGAGACCGCGCGCACTGTCGCGCAGCATGGATTGTTCTTCGGTGAGGACGAGGGCCATGGATGTATCCGGTAACTCTGATGTTGTTCGTTCAGTCGAATTTCAGGGTATCGTCATGCCCGGCCTTGTGCCGGGCATCCACGTCTTGAGCCAGCCGCGACAAAGACGTGGATGGCCGGGTCAAGCCCGGCCATGACGACAAAAAAACGTCACGCACCCGGCAAATCGAGGATGCGCTTGGCGACGATGCCGAGCATCACCTCCGAGGTGCCGCCCTCGATCGAATTGGCCTTGGTGCGCAGCCAGGCGCGCGGGCGGGCGCCGCCTTTCGAGCGGTCGCTCTCCCATTCCAGCGCGTCGATGCCGCCGGCCGACATCAGGATCTCGTAGCGGCGCTTGTTGAGCTCGGTGCCGTAATATTTCATCGCCGAGGAGAACGCCGGATGCGATTGTCCGGCCTTGGCGAGATCGACCGCGCGCTCCGCGGCGGCGGCGAGCGCGGCCTCGTCGACCTCGAAGCTCGCGATCTGGCTACGCAGCTGCGCGTCGTCGAGCTTGCCTTGCGCGTCCGCACCGACCGAGTCGGCGGCAATCTGGCCGAGCGGACGGCCGACCCCGCGTTCGCCCATGCCGGAGATCATCGCGCGCTCGTGCTGCAGCAGGTATTTCGCGACATCCCAGCCGCGATTGACTGACCCCACGACATGCGACTTCGGCACGCGGACATTGTCGAAGAAGGTTTCGCAGAACGGCGAATAGCCCGAGATCAGGAGGATCGGTTTTGTGGACACGCCCTTCGACGCCATATCGAAGAGAATAAAACTGATGCCGTCATGCTTCTTGGCCGCCGGATCGGTGCGCACCAGGCAGAAGATCCAGTCGGCGTAGTTGGCATAGGACGTCCAGATCTTCTGGCCGTTGATGATGTAGTCGTCGCCGTCGCCGACCGCGCGGGTCTGCAGCGAGGCGAGGTCGGAGCCGGCATTCGGCTCGGAATAGCCCTGGCACCAGCGGATCAGGCCCGCGGTGATCTTCGGCAGATGCTCCTTCTTCTGCTCCTCGGTGCCGTATTTCAGCAGCGCCGGTCCGAGCATCGAGATGCCGAACGAGGTCAGCGGCTGACGCGCGCCGATCGCAGCCATCTCCTGGCGCACGATCTTGGCCTCCTCGCCGTCGAGGCCTCCGCCGCCATATTCCTTCGGCCAATGCGGCACCGTCCAGCCCTTGTCGCGCATCCGCTCGAACCAGACGCGCTGCGCTTCAGACGAGAATTTCGTGTTGCGACCACCCCAGAAAGTGTCGCCATCCGAGGCCATCGGTTTGCGCATCTCCGCCGGACAGTTCTGCTCCAGCCAGGCGCGGGTCTCTGCGCGGAATTTCTCAAGGTCAGCCATGGTGCGTTTCCAGTCAAATTCGACGAATTGGATTCGACCTTAGACCTACGCAGCCGCCGAATTCAATATGCCTCGCGGCCGCGCCATGCTCTGGCGTCGCTACTCACTGCGCGCGATCGGGTGTATCGCCGAGATGGGGTAACGCTTGAAAAACAAAAGGAAACCGACATGCGGCTGAAACTGCTTTCGCCTAGCGAAATGAACGCCGCCCAGAAAGAAACCTACGACGAGTCGATCGCCGGCAAGCGCGGCGCGCCACCGGCGCCGATGATGGCCTGGCTGAACAGCCCCGAGATGGCACGGCATGCCACGCGGCTCGGCGAGGTGCTGCGCTTCGACACGATCTTTCCCCCAAAACTGTCGGAGATCGCGATCCTCGTCACCGCGCGGCACTGGACTGCGCATTACGAGTGGTATGCCCACAAGCGCCTGGCGCTGAAGGGCGGCCTCGATCCGAAGGTCATCGAGGACATTCGCGTGCGCCGGACGCCGACCTTCGACGATCCCAAGGCCAGGGTGATCTACGACGTCGCCAGGGCGCTGCACGAAGGTCACGGCCTGCCGAAGGCGCTGTATGACGAGGCGGTCGAGGTGCTGAGCCAACGCGGGCTGGTCGAGGTGATCGGCCTGTGCGGCTACTACACCATGGTGTCGATGACGCTGAACACGTTCGAGTTCCAGCTGCCCGGCGGCGAGCTGTCGGAGCTCTGCTAGGCCCCCGCCGAGCGTGGCGTGTCCGGAAACCTTGCGTTTCCGGATCGGTCGCTCTGTCCTCGGCGAGTCCGGACTATATCAACGGCAGAAGCCTTGCCCGTCATGCAGGGCGCTGACCCGAACGGAGCCGGACTATGCCGCAGAATCCCCCCATCATCGCGGGCACCCGGATTGGACATGTCCACCTCAAGGTGGCCGATCTCGACCGGGCGCTCGGCTTCTATTGCGGCGTGCTCGGCTTCGAGCTGCAGCAGCGGCTGGGCGCGGACGCGGCCTTCATCTCGGCCGGCGGCTATCACCACCACATCGGCCTCAACACCTGGGAAAGCAAGGGCGGCCATCCGCCGCCGCCGGGCACCACCGGCCTGTTCCACACCGCCATACTTTATCCGACCCGCCCGGTGCTCGCCGACGCGCTGCATCGGGTGCTGTCAGCCGGCATCCAGCTCGACGGTGCCAGCGACCACGGCGTCAGCCAGGCGCTGTACTTGCGCGATCCCGACGAGAACGGCGTCGAGCTCTATTGGGATCGCCCCGAGGCCGAATGGCCGCGCAGCGCGGACGGCAAGCTCGCGATGTTCACGCGACGGCTGGACGTTGAGGAATTGCTGAAGCAGCGGGCGGGGTAATTCCGTAACGCGGATCATTTCGTAACCCGGATCGCGCTTCGCCGCGTCCCAGCTAAGGCTCCCCCCTTTTCCCCTTCCCCCTGAAAGGGGGAAGGTCGGGATGGGGGTCAGCCGCGGGCTCTGCTACAAGTGGAGGGAGCGGATCCCCACCCGCTTTGCTCTACGAGCAAAGCGACCTCCCCTTTTCAAGGGGAGGTGGGGAGGTGGAAATCTACTTCCCCTTCGTCATGATCGTCACCGCCGCGATCAGCTCCAGGCCAATGCAGCCATAGAACGGCAGCGAATAGCTGCCGGAGAGATCGCGCAGCAGCCCGACCACGCCGGGACCGAAGGCGTAGGTGATCTGATTGATCGCGGTGAGCAGGCTGACCAGCACGCCGAACGCACGCGGATCGAACTCGCGCTGCACGATCAGCGCCGGCAGCGTGATCAGATTGCCGACCGAGAAGCCGAACAGCGCGCAGGCGGCGATCTGCGCCACGTCATTGTGCACATTGATGATGACGGCGAGCGCGATCGCCTGGCTGACAAAGGACAGCGCCGATGCCAGCCGCTGGTTGAGCCGGTCGATCACGAAGGAGAACGAGACGCGGCCGACCACGGCCATCGCGGTCAAGAGCGCCATCGCCACCGTCGCGCGCTCGCGGCCGATCACCTGATCGAGATGGGCGATCAGATGCACGATGAAGCCGACCTGGGCGAACAGCACCAGCGCGAAGGCAATCGAGACCGAGAGGAAACGGATGTCGCGCAGCGCTCGCGCCCGCACCTGGGTCGCCGACGGCGCGTCCGCCGCCGCCGCGGCCGTGACCGCGTGCAGATGCGCCGGCGGCCGCCCGACAAGGATCAGGATGACCGGCACCATCACCACGATCAGCAGCAGCGCGGCCGCGATCATCGCGCCGGAGAAGCCGAAGGTGCCGATCCCCGCCACCAGCAGCGGCACGCCGACGATGCCGCCGAAGCTCGCGCCGTTCAGCGCCAGGCTGATCGCCATGCCGCGCTTCTTGTCGAACCACAGGCCGAGCGTGTTGGTGATGATGCCGAGGCTGGTGCCGGCCCAGCCGAACGCCAGCAGCGCATTGGCGAGATAGAGCTGCCAGGGCTCGCGCACCTCGCCGATCGCAACGGCTGCGATCGCCATCGCGAAGGTGCCGGCGATCAGGCAGCTGCGCGCGCCGAACGCCTTGATCGCCTCGCTGACGAAGGCAACCAGCGCCGCGCCGAACAGATAGAAGAAGGTCGTGCCCGACGAGATCAGCGACGCCGGCCAGCCGTGCAGCTTGTGCAACTCAGCGACATAGACGCTCTGGCCGTAGAAGCCCAGTCCCCAGCCGAAGGTCGCGAGCAGGAAGCAGACGACGACGATGCGCCAGCCCTCATAGCCTAGCGAGGATTCGTCATGCAGCGTGGGTGAGGATGCGTCCATTTCTTGCTCTTGCTTCTCACATCGTCAGGACCGGATCTATCCGTTCTCACGATGTAAGGAGCCGTGCAAGCCGGTCACTTCGAAACGGATCGAAGTGTCAGCAATTGGCAGCAGCATGGTCCGGAAAAGTGCGAAGCGGTTTTCCGAACAGACCATGCTCAAACAACAAGCCTTAGATACTCGGGTCTGGGATTTCTTCCACCGCGCGCAATTTCGCGCGTCGCTTGGCGAATGAAGCGAGCGACAGCACGACGAGTCCGAGCAGCACCGGCGGAAACACCACCATGTTGACGGCATTCCAGCCGTAATGGGCCAGCAGCTGTCCCGACGAGAACGAGCCGATCGCCATCATGCCGAACACCAGGAAATCGTTGAACGCCTGCACCTTGTTACGCTCCTGCGGCCGGTGCGTTTCCAGCACCAGCGCGGAGGCGCCGACGAATGCGAAGTTCCAGCCGATCCCGAGCACGAACAACGTCGCCCAGAAGTGCGGCGCGGTGATGCCGGACAGCCCGATCATGGCGGCCACCGCCTCGAGCGCCAGCCCGAGCGCGACAATGCGAGGTGCGCCAAACCGCGCGATCAGCGAGCCCGTGAAGAAGCTCGGGCCGTACATCGCAACGATGTGCCATTGAATGCCGAAATTGGAATCGCTGACCGACAGCCCGCACATCTTCATGGCGAGCGGCGCCGAGGTCATCACCAGATTCATCATCGGATAGGCGATCACGCCGCACAGCGCCGCGGCGATGAAGCGCGGCTGCTTCGCGATTTCGAGCAGCGGGCGGCCGCCATGCAGGTCCGCAGCCGCAGGCTTCGGCGCGTCGACGCCCGAGAGCACCGCCATCGCCACCAGTGCGACCAGCGCCTGCATCACGAAGGAGAACGCGAACAGATAGGGCGGCCAGATGTCCATGGTCCACTGCACGAGCTGCGGCCCGAGCACGCCGGCGAACACGCCGCCGGCCATCACCCAGGACACCGCCTTGGGCCGGAACGCGACACTCGCGCCATCGGCGGCGGCAAAGCGGTAGGACTGCGCGACGGCGCCGTAGAGCCCGCCGAGGAAGGTCGCGCCGCAGAACAGCCAGAACGATGAATGCAAGATCGCCCAGGCGCCGAGCGCGCCGGTGAGCGTGCCGCAGAAGGTGCCGATGATGAAGGCAACGCGTCGTCCATAGGCGCGCGAGATCGCGCCGGTCGGCAACGTGCCGGCGGCAAGCCCGAGCACATACATCGAGAGCGGCACCGTCGCGAGCGAGACGTCGGGTGCCAGCGTCGCGCCGACGATCGAGCCGGTGGCGAAGATCACCGCCGAATTGGCGCCGGTCAACGCCTGCGCCGCCGCAAGCCGCCACACATTGCTGCGCGCCCGCGCGTCGTCGCTCGCCTCATCCGCAGCTGTCACGTCGATCATCGGTAGTCCCGCCTCGAAGCCCCGGCGGGAGCCTCCAATCGAGCGCACTATGGAGAGCGGGTCGAGGCCGATCAACCGGCGCAAACGGACGTACGCCATGCAGGAGGCGCACACGGGATCGCTTGCTCTCACAGAGTGACGTCACAGCAGCCCGGCGCTTCTATCAGTACCGTCATCCTGAGGAGCGCGTAGCGCGTCTCGAAGGATGCACGGCCGCCAGCCGGGCCGTCGCCCCTTCGAGACGGCCGCGTTGCGGCCTCCTCAGGGTGACGGTGATAGAGCTGAACAATGGTGTGACGACAGACTTTCTACCGCGCCGGCTTCTTGCCAGGCCGCTTCTCGGCGCGCAGCGCGCCGGTCTTGTGCACCTTGGAGCGCGGCCCGACGAGGTGCGGCTTGTGAACATGCCATTCAAGCGCGAGCGTCGCGGCGAAACCGAAAAAGCTCGAACGACTCATGCCGAGTCCGGCGGCATGCTTGTCGATCCGTGTGATGAGGCTCTTCGGCAAATAGACGTTGACGCGCTCGGACGGGTCGGGCGGATCGACGCCGACCATGAAGAAGGCCGCGACGTCCGAGCCCTTCGGCGCCACGATGCGCTCGATCGGGGTCGGCTCCGGCAATGGCTTGCCCTGCTCGACCCAGCCGTCGACGGTCTGCGCCAGCGTTTGCTCGGCGCGCTCGATCGCGTCTTCCTGCGATCGTCCCGCGGCAACACAGCCGGGAAAATCCGGAAACCACGCCCCGAACGCGCCGCGCGGACCGCGCTCCAGCACGGCCGGATAAAGCCGTCTCTTCATTCTGGCCTCCGTCGTCGGAGTATGCTATTTCACACACACTGGTGTGTCAAATCACACAACACGCGACATCGTGGGAGCGTGTGACAATGGACCCGCAAGCCGAACTCCGCATCATCCGCGCGGCCTATGCCAGGCAGATCCTGGCCGCCGCGCGGGCCAGGCTGGTGCCTGGCTTACGATTGAGCGCGGCTACTTGCGGGCAAAAACCAGAATCATGTTGTTGGCCGGCATTTCGAAGGTGCCGGCGAGCTTGAGCCCGACGCTTTCCGCAAGCGTCTCGAGATCGGCGATATCGCGCACCCCCCATTCGGCGTCGCGTTCGCGCAGCGACGTGTCGAATACGGCATTGCTGAGCGCGGTATGCTTGCCGCCGCGCTTGAACGGGCCGTAGAGGATCAGCCGGCCGTCGGCGCGCAGGTGCCGCGCGGCGCCGGCGAACAGGCCCTCGGCGACGCGCCACGGCGCGATGTGGATCACATTGGCGCAGAAGATCGCGAGCAGTTGGTCCGGACCTTTGCCGTCCGACGGCACGGGCGACCAGGCGGGGTCGGACAGATCGATCGGTTGCGGCGGCCGGATATTGGCGAGGCCGGCATGCACGCGCCAGGCCTCGATGCTGCGCAGGTGCGCCGCATGGAGGTCGCTCGGCCACCAGGTGATGTCGGGCGTCTGACCGGCGAAATAGACGACATGCTGGCCGGTGCCGCTGCCGGCTTCCAGCACGTCGCCGGATTGGCCGGCGAGGTGGTCCTTCAGGACGGTCCAGATCGGCTGATGGTTGCGATGGAACGCCGCCGCATCGAGCCGACCGTCCGCCTCGACCGGCTGGCCGTCCTTGCCGAACTCCACCACGAATTCCGCCACCGCGCTTCTCCCGTTAGCTGCATGTAAACCGCGCCGCCGCAACCGGCAAATGCGGAACTAGCATCGCGAGACCGCCCAACCCGTCATCCTGAGGTGCGAGCCCTTGCGAGCCTCGAAGGATGAATCGGCCACAGTCGGGCCGTCGACCCTTCGAGACGCGCTTCGCGCTCCTCAGGGTGACGGGTTTGATCTCGTCTTTGCAGAGTGCTGCTCTGACATTAACCCCATCACAACACGCCTATTCTCCGTGTTGCCAGCCGATGGCCTTTGTGCTTTCCACTCTTTATATTGCGATGGGATCATCGAGATTGAAGCCCGGGAAACGTCCTTGATCGCCACTTTCTCCAAGCCAGCCTTCGTCCTGGCGCTGCTGGCAGGCACCGCCATGACCGCGCCCGCGCAGGCCCAGTCCGCCGCCGAGGGACAGAAGCTCGCGTTCGACCGCGGCAAGGGCAATTGCCTGACCTGCCACGTCATCAAGGGCGGCGACCTGCCCGGCACGATCGGCCCCGAGCTGACCGGCCTGAAGGCCAAATACAGCCGCGACGAGCTGATCGCGATCGTGACCGACGAGACCAAGCGCAATCCGCAGACGGTGATGCCGCCGTTCGGCCGAAACCGGATATTGAGCGAAAAGGAAATCGACGCGGTGGTGGACTTCCTGCAGACGCTGTGACGCCGCGACCGTCGCTTGAGGAGATTTTTTTCGATGAACATCACGACCAGCGAATTTTTCAAAGCGCGCCGCATGGTGCTGAAGGGCGCGGGCGTCGCCGCGCTGATCGGCCTCGGGGTCATTCCGTTCGACGTGCCGCAGGCGCTCGCCGCCGCCAACGACAAATATCCCGACGACGCATTCAAGCAGAAGACCGAAGCCGACGCGATCAAGGCGCTCTATGGCAAGACCGCCGAGCCGTCGGACAAGGTCAAGATGGACGCGCCGGAGATCGCCGAGAACGGCGCTGTCGTGCCGATCTCCGCCACCACGACGCTGGCCGACGTCACCTCGATCTCGTTTCTGGTGAGCGAGAATCCGATCTCGCTGGTCGCCTCATACAGGATTCCGGCGGGCACGCTGCCGACCATCGCCAACCGCATCAAGATGGCCAAGACCAGCAACGTCACCGTGATCGTCGAGGCCGGCGGCAAGCTCTACAGCGCCAAGAAGGAAATCAAGGTCACCGTCGGCGGCTGCGGCGGCTGAGCACGCATGATCCGGAAAAGTGGGAACCGGTTTCCCGACAAGATCATGCGCAAACAATAGGGATAAACCAGATGGCATCGAGCATTCGCGTGCGCGCCACGTCAAACGGCGACACCACCGAGGTGCAGGCGCTGATCCAGCATCCGATGGATTCCGGCTTCGTCAAGGACGCCAAGGGCGAGATCATTCCGCCGCACTTCATCCAGCAGCTCACTTTCGAATATGACGGCAAGCCGGTGTTCGTCGCCGACTGGGGCGGCGGCGTCTCCAAGGACCCCTATGTCAAGTTCGCCTTTAAGGGCGGCAAGAAGGGCGACGATCTGAAGGTCAGCTGGGTCGACAACAAAGGCGCGACCGACACCACCACGGCGAAGATTCAATGACGCGGCGCCTCGCAATCCGCGCCACCATCGTCACGCTTGCGCTCGGCATGCTGGCGTGCGTGCCGGCGCGCGCGGCCGACAGCGTCGACCCCGCCGCCGACAAGGCCGCGTTCCAGAAATTCTTCACCACAAAATTCCCCAAGCTGAAGCTCGAGGATTTCGTCAACGGTCCCTATTCGATGAATGAGGACCTGCACAGGCAGTGGGAGGAGAAGGAGCAGTTTCCGCCCTACGAGTTCTCGCTCGAAGCCGGCAAGGAGATGTTCGCAACGCCGTTCAAGAACGGCAAGACCTACGCCGACTGCTTCCCGAACAAGGGCATCGGTATCCGCCAGAACTATCCCTATTTCGACGAGAAGGAAGGCAAGGTCGTCACGCTCGAGCTCGCGCTCAACCGCTGCCGCGAAGCCAATGGCGAGGCGCCGTTCTCCTATGTGAAGGACGACATGGCGGCGCTCACCGCCTACATGGCCTTCACCTCGCGCGGCAAGCCGATGGATATCAAGATCCCGAACGATCCGCGCGCGCTCGAGGCCTATCAGAAGGGCAAGGAATATTTCTACACCCGCCGCGGCCAGCTCAATTTCTCCTGCGCCACCTGCCACATCCAGAGCCCGGGCGAGCGGATCCGCGCCGAGGTGCTGGCGCCGGCACTCGGCATCCTGAACGCGATGCCGATCTACCGCTCGGAATGGAGCGGCATGGGCACGACCAGCCGCCGCTTCACCACCTGCAACAGCCAGATCCGCGGCGTGCCGCTCAATCCGCAGGACGACGAGTACCGCAACCTCGAATATTATTTGTCCTATGTCAGCAACGGCCTGCCGATTTCGGGTCCGGGAGCACGGCCATGAGCGCGGCCATCAAAGCTGTCCTCGCAGCATCGACCCTGCTGGTCGCAGCCGCGACCGGCGCCCTCGCCGCCTCCGAGGCCGACTACAAGGCGGCCTATGCCGCGGCTGAGGCCGCCAACAAGGAAGCAGGCGCCCTGCGCAACCAGTGGACCACCACCGCCTCGACGCTATCTGCCGCAAAAAAGGCCGGTGAGGCTGGTGATTTCGACACCGCAGTCGCCAAGGCCACGGAGGCCGAGGCACTGGCAAAGGCCTCGATCTTCCAGGCCACCAGCGAAAAGGAACGCTGGAAGGACATGGAAGTTCGTTAAGAGCGCGCAGGCCAGGGGCCGCGCGGAGAGAATGATGATCATCCGCCGCCGGGAATTCCTGAAAGCTGCGGCCGCCGCAACGCTGACGGCCGGCCTGCCCCGCCTTGCGCGCAGCGCCGACACCGCCAGCGTCTACGACCTCGAGCGGTTCGGCAACGCCCGCATCCTGCACATGACCGACACGCATGCGCAGCTGAAGCCGGTGTTCTTCCGCGAGCCCGGCGTCAATCTCGGCGTCGGCGCGATGGCCGGCCAGCCGCCGCACCTCGTCGGCAAGGCGTTCCTCGACCGCTTCGGCATCCGGCCCGACAGCGCCGACGCCTATGCCTTCACCTGCGTCGAGTTCGAAAAGGCCGCCGGCCGCTTCGGCCGGCTCGGCGGCTTCGCCCACCTGAAGACGCTGGTTGACAAGCTGCGCGCCGATGTCGGCGAAAAGCGTTCGATCCTGCTCGACGGCGGCGACCTCTGGCAGGGCTCGGCGCTCGCCTATGCCATGAACGGTGCCGACATGGTGGAGGCCGCCAATCTGCTCGGCATCGAGGCGATGACCGGGCACTGGGAATTCACCTATGGCGAACAGGTGCTGCGCGACAACCTCTCCCGCTTCAAGGGCGAGTTCCTGGCGCAGAACGTGTTCCTGACCGAGGAAGCCGCGTTCAACGACGCCAAGGCGTTCGACCCGGCCTCGGGGCGGGTGTTCAAGCCGTCCGTCATCAAGGAGATCGGCGGCCATCGCGTCGCGATCATCGGCCAGGCCTTCCCCTACGTGCCGATCGCGCATCCGAAGCGCTTCACGCCGGACTGGAAGTTCGGCATCCGCGACGAGGAGCTGCAGAAGCTCGTCGACGGCCATCGCAACAACGACAAGGTCGAGGCGGTGATCCTGCTGTCGCATAACGGCATGGATGTCGATCTCAAGCTCGCCAGCCGCGTCACCGGCATCGACGTCATTCTCGGCGGTCACACCCATGACGCGATCCCGATCCCGATCACGGTGACCAATGCCGGCGGCGTCACGCTGGTGACCAATGCCGGCTCCAACGGCAAGTTCATCGGCGTGCTCGATCTCGATCTGGCCAAGGGCAAGGTCGCCAATGTCCGCTACCGGCTGCTGCCGGTGTTCGCCGAACTGCTGAAGCCCGATCCTGCGATGCAGACGCTGATCGACAAGATGCGCGATCCGCATGTCGACGAATGGAACAGCAAGCTTGCCTCGGCCGACCGGCTGCTCTATCGCCGCGGCAATTTCTCCGGCACCGTCGACCAGTTGATCTGCGATGCGCTGCTGAACGAGCTCGACGCCGAGATCGCGCTGTCGCCCGGCTTCCGCTGGGGCATCACCACGCTCGCCGGCCAGCCGCTGACCATGGAAGACGTGCTGTCGGAAACCGCGATCACCTATCCGGAGACCTACGTCGCCACGATGACCGGCAGCCAGATCAAGGATGTGCTGGAAGACGTCTGCGACAATCTGTTCAACGTCGATCCCTATTATCAGCAGGGCGGCGATATGGTCCGCGTCGGCGGCCTCGCCTACACCTGCACGCCGGGTGAGAATGTCGGCAAGCGCATCTCCGAGCTGAAGCTCGGCAACGGCAAGCATCTCGAAGCCGGCAAGCACTACAAGGTCGCAGGCTGGGCCTCGGTCAACCAGCAGAGCGGCGCGCCGATCTGGGATGTCGTCGCGAGGCACCTGCGCTCCGGCCGGCCGCCGAACCGAGACGAACCCGGCGTGACGCTGAAAGGCGTCGAGGACAACCCGGGCATCGCGAGGCACGGATGACACGCCGCGCGCTGATCGCGGCGCTCGGCCTTGCTGCGCTCGCGCTGGCGACGCCGCTCGCGCGCGCCCAGCTGGCGCCGTTGCAGGACAAGCCGTTCGCCGAGCACAAGGTCGTGCTGCAGCTCTCCGACAACGATCCGAGGAAGCAGGGCCTCGTCATCAGCGTCGCCAACAATCTGATGAAGCATTACGATCCCGACAAGGTCGCGGTCGAGATCGTCGCCTTCGGCCCGGGCATCGACCTGCTCAAGCCCGACAACCCGAACCGCACGCTGGTCGAGAGCCTGGTCGCGCAAGGCGCGCGGGTCGACATCTGCCTCAACACCGTCGACACGATCGAGCGCGACAGCGGCAAGCGGCCGGACTACATCGCCGCCGCCACCCCCGTGCAGGTCGGCGTCGCACAGATCTTGCTGCTCACCGAGAACGGATACACGCTGGTGAGGCCGTAAACCTAATCGCCATCGTCCCCGACGCCACCATCGTACCATCGGGAGTGGTGCAACTGATGGAGCTGCGGGAGCAGGGCTGGAGTTTCGTGCGGCCGTAGAGCTCGCATCAGCCCAAACCCATCGAACCCGTCATCCTGAGGAGCCGCGAAGCGGCGTCTCGAAGGATGCACGGCCCCGACGCCTCCTCGCGTCCGCCCCTCCTTCCCTGAAATATCCGGGCCGTCCACCCTTCGAGGCTCGCTTCGCGAGCACCTCCAGCGACAACGGCAAAGCCGTTGCGCGGGGGTGACGGGACAGGAGTCGCACGGGGATGGATTTCCTTTGAATGGACCCTATCTATGGAATAATATCCTCCATATGACTCGGCCCGGAGAATAGGTAAGCCGTCATGATCTTTCGCCAGCTCTTCGACAGCGTATCCGGCACCTACAGCTACCTGCTCGCGAGCCGCGCCGGCGGCGAGGCACTGATCCTCGATCCGGTGCTCGAGAAGGCCGACCGCTACTGCAAGCTGCTGCAGGAACTCGACCTCAGGCTGGTCAAGGCCGTCGATACGCACCTGCATGCCGATCACGTCACCGGCCTCGGCGAGCTGCGCGACCGCACCCAGTGCATCACCATCATGGGCGAGCAGAGCAAGGCCGACGTGGTGTCGATGCGCGTCTCCGACGGCGACAAGGTGACGATCGAGGGCCTTTGCCTCGAGGCGCTGTACACGCCCGGCCACACCGACGATTCCTATAGTTATTTAATGGGCGACCGCGTCTTCACCGGCGACACGCTGCTGATCCGCGGCACCGGCCGCACCGACTTCCAGAACGGCAGCGCGCGGGCGCAGTACGATTCGATCTTCAACCGCCTGCTGAAGCTGCCGGAGGAGACCATGGTGTTCCCCGCGCATGACTACAAGGGCGACACCGTCTCCACCATCGGCGAGGAGAAGCGCTACAATCCGCGGCTGCAGGTGAAATCGATCGACGACTATGTCGAGCTGATGAACAACCTTCATCTCCCGAATCCAAAGATGATGGATGTCGCGGTGCCCGCCAACATGCATGTCGGCCTGCACCAGGACGAACTCGCCAAGGAAGGCCTCTCCCTCAGCGCGCGCGACGCCATCGCGAGCCTCGGCCGGCCCGATATCCTCCTGGTCGATTTGCGCGAGAGCGGCGAGCGGGCCAAGCACGGCACGCTCGCGGGCGCGCTGCACGCGCCCTATCCCGGAATCTGCGCCACCTTGCAGCCCGGCGGCATGCTGCGCGAAGTCGCGGCCGCAACCGGCCGCCGCGTCGTGTTCTTCTGCGCCTTCGGCGAGCGTTCGGCGATGGCGGTGGCCGCCGCGAAGAGGGCGGGGCTGGTCAACACCGCTCATATCGAAGGCGGCATCGACGCCTGGAAGAAGGCCGGCGGGCCGGTGGTGATGGGATAGTCCGTCTACCGCGCACAATCTCTACCACCGTCACCCTGAGGAGCGCACAGCGCGTCTCGAAGGGCGACGGCCCGGCTCTCTCCGAGAACATTTGGAGAGATCCGGGCCGTGCATCCTTCGAGACGCGCTGCGCGCTCCTCAGGATGACGGATGACGAAGGATCACCGCCTCACTCGCTGCAACTCTTCCGTCAGCCGATCCAGCGCATCCGCCAGCATCACGCCGCCGCACACGGTGAGCCGCTCGGGCAGCACGATGCGCTTGCTTTGCGGATAGAAGCGCTCCAGCGCCGGATGCAGCAGGAAGGCGCGGCCGTCATCTTCGGCGCGGTCGCCGGCTTCCGACACCAGGATGAAATCCGGCCGCAGTTTTACGATCGCCTCCAGCGAGGCAAATCCGCCAGCGCTGAAGCCGAGTTCGCCGGCGGCGTTGGCGAGGCCGGTTGCCGCCAGCAGCGAGCTGACCAGGCTGCCGTCGCCAGGCACAAAGCCGCGTCGCTCCAGCGGCAGCACGCGGTAATGATGCGCGCTTGCCGCCGCCCGCGCCCGGGCGGTGGCCGCATCGAAGCGCGCGATCTCGGCTTCCGCCCGATCGGGATGCTGTACCACATCGCCCATCGCGCGGATCTGGTCCTTCACTTCGTCCAGCGTGCGCGGCACCGTGAATTCGACGAGGTGCAGCCCATTGGCCTTCAACAGGTCGCGCGTCGCGCGCTTGTCGAACAGGCTGACCACGACGAGGTCAGGCTTGAGCAGCAGCACGTCCTCGGCTTCGCCGGACAGACGCGGAAAGTTTCGCGCCTTCTCCGCGGCCCAGGATTGCCAGGCATCGCGCGAGAAGCGGCTGAGGCCGATGATCTGGTCCGGATCAGCCAGCGACAGCACGAGCTGGTCGCCGCAGACATTCATCGAGACGATGCGCGGTCCGGCGGCAAATGAGATGCTCACCGGCATGAACCAAGCAAGAACCGAAAACATAAGCGCAAAACAGTGTGAAGCGAGATGGCTGCCACGCTGACGCTGAGCCCCCTCTCCCGCTTGCGGGGGAGGGTCGGGGTGGGGGTCGTGCCGCAATGAACACTCTTTGAGTGGAGAGAGCCCCCACCCATAGCGCATCTTTCGATGTGCTATGACCTCCCCCGCGAGCGGGAGAGGTGCAGCGAGTTCGCGGCAATACTCCGGCCACATCAGACGTCCGCCCACGGCACGATGACGGATTCGCGCTGAAATTCGGCACGATAGGCGCTAACCCGGAACACGCTGGCGAGGACGCTCTCCGACAATGCCTCGACAGGCGCGCCCTGCGCGGCCAGTCGTCCCTCCGCGAGCACCAGCACATGATCGGCGAAGCGCGCGGCGAGTCCCAGGTCATGCGTCACCACGATGACCAACACGCCGGTGTCGGCGACGTTGCGCAGCTTCTGCATCACGTCGATCTGGTGGCGCGGATCGAGCGAGGCGGTCGGCTCGTCGGCGAGGATCACCGGCGCCTCCACCGCAAGCACCCGGGCCAGCGCGACGCGGCTGCGCTCGCCGCCGGAGAGTTCGGTGACGCGGCGATCGCTGAATTCAGTGACGTCGACCGCCTGCATCGCGCGCAGCACCGCCTCAATATCCGTCTGCGACAGCCGCGCCGGATCGGTCGCGCCGTGCGGGTAGCGGCCGAGCGCGACGATGTCGCGCGCCGGCAGCGGCCAGTGCACCATGTGCCCCTGCGGCAGATAGGCAAAGCGCTTCGCGCGCTCGCGCAGCGGCAGCGACGCCAGCGGATCGCCGCCGATCCGGATCTCGCCGTCGGAGGGAATCAGCCCGGCCAGTGCGCGCAGCAGCGTGGTCTTGCCGGCGCCGTTCGGCCCGACCAGCGCGACCAGATGGCCCGATGGCAACGACAGCGAGACATCGTGCAGCACCTTGCGGCTGCCGAGCGAGGCATTGAGCGCGGCGGCCGAGAGCAGCGTCATGCCACGCCTCCGCCGAGCGCGCGGCGTTCGCGCATGATCAGATAGAGGAAGAACGGCACGCCGATGATCGAGGTCAGCACGCCGACCTTGATGTCCGAGGTCGAGGGGATGATGCGCACGGCGATATCGGCGGCGAGCAGCAGCGCCGAGCCGGTGAGCGCGCTCGGCACCAAGAGCCGCGCCGGATCGTGACCGATCAGCGGACGCATCAGATGCGGCGCGACGAGGCCGATGAAACCGATCGTGCCTGTCACCGCGACCGCGCCGCCGACGCCGAGCGCCACGCCCGTGATGACGAGGAGCCGCAACCGTCCGACATCGACGCCGAGGCTCTGCGCCGCCTCCTCGCCAAGCGTCAGCGCGCGGAAGGCGCTCGCCTGGCTGAGCAGGATGGCGGCGCCCGCGACGATGAAAGGCAGTGCCAGCGCCACGTGCTGGAAGCTGCGGTCCTCCAGCGAGCCGAGCAGCCAGAACGCGATCTCCAGCACCACGAACGGATTGCTCGAGAGATTCATCACCAGCGCCGTCGCCGCCCCCGCAAAGCTCGAGATCGCGAGCCCGGCGAGGATCAGGATCAAGAGCCCGGCATTGCGGCCGGCGATCGCAAGCAGCGCGAACACGGAGCCGAAGGCGGCGATGATCGCCACCACCGGCAGCGCGTAGGAGCGCACATCGGCGAGGCCCAGCGCGATCACCAGCACCGCGCCGAAGGCCGCCGATTGCGGCGCGCCGAACAGCGACGGCGAGGCCAGCGGATTGCGCAGCAGCCCTTGCAGCGCCGCACCCGACAGCCCGAGAATAGCGCCGATCGCGAATGCCAGGATGGTGCGCGGCAGGCGGATCTCGCGCACGATCACCTGCGCCACATCGCTGCCGCCGCCGAACAGCGCCTCGATCACCGCAAGCGGCGACAGCCGCACCGGCCCGATGCCGAGCGAGATCAGCAGCAGCAGGACCACGAGCGCGAGCAGCGCCGCGGTGGCGCCCCACCGGCGCCGCGCCGCGACCTCGGCCGCCAAGGCAAAATCCTGCACGCTCATTGAATCCATGCTCTTACAGCGATCGCCGTGGCAGACAAGCGACACTCGACAAAAACCGTGGTCGTGCGGCCATTGCCCGACTGCCGCCGGATTGACTTTGCCGCCCGGCCGAACCCTAGATGAACATGACGGTTCTTTCGTGAGATGAAAAGGGAATGCGGTGCGGGGAAACTTCCCCAACGCCGCGGCTGCCCCCGCAACTGTATGCGGTGAATCCTTCGTCACAGGCCACTGGGAATCTCGGTCCTGGGAAGGCGACGAAGGGTAACGACCCGCGAGCCAGGAGACCTGCCGTCAGCCGTGGTCACACGCGAGGATGCCGGTCGGGGAGTACAGGCATGAGCTTCACCTGATGCCGTGAGCACGATGGTGAGACTGGTTCGCGGTGACGTGCCACTGACGTTGCCGAGGCCTCGCTTATGTTCTCCTTCCCTTTTCATCGGCGGCACCGCGCGCTTCTGCTCGCGTCGACGGTGATCGCGCCGGCTATCCTTGTCCCCGCCGCGCGGGCGCAGCAGGCGCCCGCTCCCGATCAGCTGCCGGCGATCGAAGTCACCAAGCCGGGCGACCAGAACGTCACGCGCGCCAGGCCGGCCGCCGACGAAGCGCCGGCGCCGCGCCGCCCGGCGCCGGGCACCACGCAGAGTAACAATACGGGCAGCGGCAGCGGATCTGGCACGACAGGGAGCGGCGTGGCCACCGGAACGGGTGGCAGCGGTAGCGGCCGCCAGTTCGCCGGCATTGTCGGCTCCTCCTCGGCCGTGATCACCGCCGACGACATCGCACATTCGCCGGTGCAGTCACTGCCGGAGATTCTCGCGCAGGTGCCGGGCGTGCAGCTGCAAACGCCCTATGGCGGGCCGAACGGCGCCAAGACGTCGGTCGACCTGCGCGGCTTCGGCGCATTCGCGACCGACAATACCCTTTTCCTGCTCAACGGCCGCCGCCTTAACGACGTCGACAAGGCCGGCTTCGACCTCACCACGATCCCGCTCGATTCCATCGAGCGAATCGAGATCACGCGCGGCAACAGCGGCGCCGTGCTTTACGGCGACAACGCGGTGGGCGGCGTCGTCAACATCATCACCAAGACCGGCGTCGGCGGCCCGCCGACGACGATGCGGGCCGAGGCCGGAATCGGCTCGTTCAACACCCGCATGGCCGCGGTCTCCGCGGCGCTCAATTCCGGACCGTGGTCCACCTCATTCTACGGCAACGGCATCAAATCCGACGGCTACCGCGTCAACAATGCGCTCGACCAGCGCAACGCGGTCGGCAACATCAACTACACCACGCCTGATCTCACCGCCTTCCTCACCGTCACCGGCAGCGACCAGAAGCTCGGCCTGCCCGGCGGACGGCTGGTCGATCCGTCGATCGGCGTCAACGAGCTGCTCACCGATCGCCGCGGCGCCGCGACGCCCTTCGACTACGCCAACCAGCAGACCGCGAGCATCACCGCCGGCTTCACCAGGACGCTGATCAACGGCGTCGACCTGATCGTCGACGGCGGCTGGCGACAGCGCGAGACGCAGAGCGGCTTCTTCGGCACGGTGCCGACCATCAGCTTCGCTTCGACCTACAATGACGCCGCGCTGCAGACCTGGTCGCTCACGCCGCGGCTCAGCGTCAAGAATGTGATGCTGGGGATGCCGTCGACGATCCTGACCGGCATCGACTATTACGATTCGACTTTCCGCGAGGCGCGCGGCGCCTATCGGGGCGTCGACCCGTTCCACATCTACAATATCGAGCAGCAGTCCGTGGCCGGCTACTGGCAGCACACGATCGGCGTGCTGCCGACGACCGACTTCTCCTACGGCGCGCGCGTGCAGAACACCAGCGTCTCGGCGCGCGATCGCTACGACCCGAACGCGCCGTTCGCGTTCGACGCGCAGGCGGCACCGCTCGACAGCAACGAGACGCAATACGCGCTGCATGTCGGTGTCGAGCATCGCCTGACCGACACCTTCTCGGTGTTCGGCCGCGCGGCACGCGCATTCCGCACGCCTGATGTCGACGAACGCGTCGCGTCGGGTCCGTCATTCGACCCGCTGACCTTCGCCCCGATCCCGCAGACGTTCCAGCTCAAGACCCAGACCTCGCAGGACGTCGAGGGCGGCTTTCGCGTCAGGACCAACCGCTTCCAGGTCCAAACCAGCGTCTATCTGATGGATCTCGAGAACGAGATCCATTTCAACCCGGTGCTGTTCTTCAACACCAACCTCGACCCCACCCGCCGCTATGGCTCGGAGACCAGCGCGGCGCTCAAGGTCAGCGACAGCGTCACCCTGCGCGGCGGCATGGCGATCACCCGCGCGGTCTTCCGCGAAGGCATCTGGGCCGGCAACGACGTGCCGCTGGTGTCGCGCTACACCGGTAATCTCGGCGTGACCTGGAATATCTGGCAGAACTATCTGGTGTTCGACGCCACGGTGCGGGCCTGGAGCTCGCGCATCATGGACAACGACCAGGCCAACATCCAGAGCCGGATTCCCGGCAACGCCACCGCCGACATCAAGCTGAGCGGGCAATATGACCGCTTCTTCTGGTCGCTGAGCGTGAACAACCTGTTCAACGCGCTCTATTACGACTACGCCATCGCGAGCACGTTCACGGAGGGCCGCTTCTCGGCCTATCCGCTGCCCGGCCGCACCTACATGGTAAAGGCCGGCGCGACGTTTTAGAGCTATCCGGTGGGACGGGGTGTGACTCCGCCGTACCCTCTCATCACGTTACAAGCGTCCGCAAACTGGAGTAGAATTCCGGCAGCTGATTTGACCCGTGCAGGGGAAACGCATGGCCAAGGCCGGAAAGACGAGCAAGGACGGCGCCAAGACCAAAGACAAGACCGACGACAAGTCGAAGAAGCCTCCGCCGCCCGCAGCGCTGCAGGACGATGACTATTACGAGGACGGCGACATCGCCACGCCGAAGCTCGACGGCAATGATGACGAGCCGTTGTAGGACGATATCCATCCCAGCGTCGTCCCGGCGAAAGCCGGGACCCATACTCCGCGGCGGCTGTCGTGAATGGGACTCGTCGTTCCACCATCGCCCACCAATAACCATTCGTGGTTGATGGGGTGGACGGCCCCCTACGGCATCAGTTGTGCCAGAATGAGGTTGTTGCAAATCTCAGACAAGGGAGCCGTCCGTGAGAGAGATTATCCGCATCGGTATGGATACGTCGAAGCATATTTTTGTGCTGCATGGGGTTGATGCAGCCGAGCAGGTTGTGTTGCGCAAGAAGCTGTCGCGGAAGCAGGTGCTGGATTTCTTCGCCAAGTTACCGCCGACGGTGATCGGGATGGAGGCCTGCGGAGGCTCGCAGCATTGGGCGCGAGAGCTTGGCAAGCTCGGCCATGAGGTCAAGCTGATGGCCCCGCAACTGGTGAAGCCCTACGTGATGCGGAACAAGAACGACGGGCGGGATGCGGAAGGGCTGTGTGAAGCGATGGGCCGGCCGAGCATGCGCTTTGTGCCGGTCAAGACGGCCGAGCAACAGGCCGCGCTGATGCTGACGGGTATCCGCGATGGATTGATCGCCCGGCGCACCCAGCTTGGCAATACGATCCGTGGCCATGCGGCGGAGTTCGGCCTGATCGCAGCCAAAGGGGTCGACAAGGTCGAGCCGCTGCTGGCGCGGATTGCGCAGGACGAGACGCTTCCCGCCCTGGCGCGCGAGTTGTTTGTCGTGCTGGGCCGCGAGTACGCCAGGCTCGAGGGCGAGCTTGGGGAGATCGAAGCCAAGCTGATGGCCTGGCACCGATCCGATGCCACGGGTCGGCGTCTGGCGCAGATCCCCTCGATCGGTCCAATCATTGCGACGATGCTGGTGATGAAGACGCCGGATCCGCTTGCCTTCCGTTCCGGCCGGCACTTTGCGGCTTGGCTCGGCCTCACACCTCAAGACCATTCCACCGGCGGCAAGACCAGGCTCGGCAAGATTACGCGGGCGGGCGACGAGGACTTGCGACGGCTGCTGGTGATCGGGGCCACGGCGGTGATCCAGCAGGCCAGGCGCGGGCGCGGTCATCACTCGCGCTGGCTGCTGGCACTGATCCAGCGCAAGCCGCCGAAGCTTGCGGCCGTGGCGCTCGCCAACAAGGTGGCCCGCATCGCCTGGAAGCTGATGGCAACAGGTGAGAGCTACGATGTGGCACGGATGAATCCCATTCCGGCCACCTAACAGATTGGCCGGCCGGCGGGCTCGCTCGCCGGTCGACCCGGAGCTGCAGGAGCAGATGGAGCGATCGATCGAGCAACGATGCGAGACAATCCGTGGGACCCATCGGCCGTCAACAGGTCGCCTGGTTGTTTGGAACTCGCATCGCGCAACCCATCTTGGCCAGCGATCGACCCGATCGCACTCAACAGGCCGGACATATGGATGCAAGCGATCCGATCTCACCAAAAAGCTCTTGTGCCACGGGGGCCGTCCACATATGGGTCCCGGCTTTCGCCGGGACGACCTGGGGATAGAGTTAGGCGAAATCCTCGCCCTCGATCATCCTGATACTACTGCGATCGAGCAGATGCGCGCCAAAACCGCCGCGCGCCAGCGACGAGGCGATCTGCGGCGATGCCAGCAGCAACGCCGTGGTCATCGCCAGCGGCACGGCGCTGAGCCAGTCGAGCCGCACCGGCGTCAGCTCTTCGCTGCTGCCCCGATAGTGCCCTTCGCCCGTGGCGATGCGGCCGCATTCCCGGATCAGGTCACGCCGCGTGCCATCGCGCGATGCACTGCCGAGCAGCGCCTGCATCGCCAGATGCGTCCGCACCCCGGCGCGGCCCTCGGCCAGCGGCGCCGGGGTCTCGCCGCGCGAGACGCGCAACAGCAAATCGACCAGATCGACGCCCGACTGAAAGGCGTTCATCGGCTCGACCAGCCGCGGGTTGCAATCGATCAGCAGCGGCGTTGCGCTGTCGAGCGGCATGATGACGTCGACCGAGAGCGCACCGTGCCAACGAAGATGCGCGCCGATGGTCTCGAGGCCGGCGCGGATCGCCGGCCGGCTCACGCTCTCCTTGATCGCCTCGCCGCCGCCGACACCGGCCGCAATCTGGCGGTAGGCATGGAAGCCGACAAGCGTGCCGTGGCAGAACACCGACTGCGCCTTCTCGACCGTGCCGGTGACCAGATCCTGCGCCAGCACCTCGCCGGCAAAATCGTCCGCGGACTCGAGGTCGTAGAGCGCACGATTGAGATCGCCGGTATCGCGCACGAACCAGACGCCGCGGCTGGCGGTGCCGACCGACGTCTTGACCACGGATGGAAACCGCACCGCCTCGCGCAGCTCCTCGGCCGAGGTCACGATCCGGGTCGGCGGCTGCGGCAGGCCGAGCCGGTCGAGCAGGCGGCTGAAGCCGGCCTTGCTGTGCACGGCGCGGTAGCTGGCGAAATCCGGCAGCGCGAGGCCGGTACGTGATGCCAGCCCCGCCGCGGCGCGGGCGAACAGAAAGCCCTGTTCATGCGTCGGCAGCAGCACATCGAAATGCCGCAACGCCAACAGGCGCTCGACGAAGCGCAGGAAGCCGGCCGGATCTGACCGCAGCGGCGGACAATGGTGGTATTTGCGGACGAAGCGGGAGTAGCGCGCCAGGCACCAGCGCGAGGGGTCGCAAACCTCGACGTGATGGCCGGCCAGCCCCAGGATCGTGATCGCCTCGCGGCCGGAGGTGCTGGAGCCCTCTGACACGAGCACCCGGAGCTGCTTTTTGACGTCGATCATGACCGATCATCACCGCACGGCCACACTTTGTCGCCGCCTTTAATGCCGCATGTGTCGATCCGGCACGCCCGCGCCGGGGGCAGCCATGCACCCGCGTTCATGGACAATTAGCGGCCAGCCTCTATTTTCGGCTGGCCCTGCCGGGCATCTTGTTTGACGCGTTTTCTTCACGCGAACCGGTACCCACTTCGCTTGAAAACGCTATGGAACTGGGGTTTTCGACGACATGGTCGACGTTCTGGCCGCACCGCAGCAAGCGAAGGCCGACAGTGCGCTGCGCACGCTGACGGGGATTTCGGTCGCCCATTGGGTCAGCCATTTCCATATCTTCGTGCTGCCGATGTTGTTCCCGTTCCTGAAGCAGCAGCTCGGCGTCGGCTATGTCGAGCTCGGCCTCGCGCTGACGGTGTTCGCGGTGGTCTCCGGGCTGACCCAGGCGCCGATCGGTTACCTCGCCGACCATATCGGCGCGCGCAAGATCCTGTTGATCGGACTGACCGTCGGCGGTTGCGCGCTGATCGGGCTCGGCCTGCATCTCAGCTATACGTCGCTGATCGTCTGCGCGGTGCTGCTTGGCCTCGCCAACAGCGTCTATCATCCGGCCGACTATGCAATCCTCTCGGCTCATATGGACGAGGCGCGGATGGGCCGCGCCTTCTCGATCCACACCTTCGCCGGCTTCCTCGGCGGCGCGGTTGCGCCCGCGATCATGGCGGCACTCGTGGCCTCGATCGGCGGCCTCGGCGCGCTGATCGTCGCCGGCGCGGTCGGTCCGCTGGCGGCGCTGTTCCTGATCGTGCTCGGCATTCCCGATGCCGGCGCCAACAAGAACAAGTCAAAGGACGACACGGCATCGAAGGCGAGCGTGATCACGCCAGCGCTGATGGTGCTGACAGCCTTCTTCACGCTGCTCAGCCTGTCGACCTCGGGCATCAACAATTTCGGCGTGGTCGCACTGATGGGCGGTTACGGCGCGTCGTTCTCGACCGCCAATATCGCGCTGACCGCGTTCCTCGGCGCCAGCGCGGCCGGCGTGCTCGCCGGCGGCTATCTCGCCGACTGGACCCATCGCCACAGCCAGGTCGCCGCGGCTTGCTTCGCGGTCAATGCCGCCCTCGTGCTGCTGATTGCGCTGCTCAACCTGCCGCCCGTGGCGCTCACGCTGGCGATGGGGCTCGCCGGATTCCTCGGCGGCGTGATCGCGCCGTCCCGCGACATGATGGTGCGCAACGCGGCCCCGCCCGGCGCCGCCGGCCGCGCCTTCGGCATCGTCTCCACCGGCTTCAATTTCGGCGGCATCGTCAGCCCGCTGCTGTTCGGCTGGATCATGGACCAGCACATGCCGCACTGGGTGTTCGGCGCCTCCGTGGTGTTCATGGTGCTGACCGTGCTGCTTGCTCTGGTTACCGAGCGCAAGCCGCAGGCTTCGGCGTATCAGGCCGAGACCGCCAGCCCGCGCGCCTGACGCGCGAACGTCGTGCGTGCGGCGCGGTCATTCCGACCGTCGCGACAGCACCTGCTTCAGGAGCGGCTCGATCCGCGACAGCTCATCGAGATGGACCGCCGACAATTCGGCGAGATGATCGGCCGCAAGGCCGGTTAATTTCAGCAGCACCCGCCGCTGGTCGGCGGGATCGAGCACGCGCTCGACCAGCCCGGCCTCGGACAACCGGTCGACCAGTTCGACCGTGGTGTGGTGACGAAGCCGCAGCCGTTCGGCCAGATCACCGACCGCAACCGGCCCGCCGCCCGGATACCCCCTGATCGCCAGCAAGGCCTGATGCTGCCGCGGCGTCAGGCCCGCGGCCTTCGCGGCATCCTGGCTGAACTCCAGAAACCGGCGGATCAGATAGCGAAATTGCGACAGCGCCTCGTAATCGGCCTGGTTGGGAACCCGCTTTGGGTCCTGCCTCGGCGATTTCGACGGTCCTTTCAACGCTGTCATTCGATGTCTCCCGCTTGTAATTATATCGTAATGCGATATGACGCCCCGCGTCCACTTCATCCGAGCCTTACGCCACCAATGAGTGTCATTTCCACCAAATCGAGCGCCTCCGCCAAGACCAGTGCCAAGATCGGCGACAAAGCGAGCCACCTCCTGAGCGACTTCACGACCGATCCCCGCGTCGTGGTGATCTCGGCGATCGCCGTGTTCGTCTCCGCCGCCGGCGTGCTGGCCGGTGCGGGACTGCTGCAGCTGATCAAGCTTGCCACCAACATCGCCTATTTCGGCCAATTCAGCTTCGCCGACCTGAAATTGCAGGATTCGCCGCTCGGGCTCTGGACCGTGCTGGTGCCGGTCGCGGGCTCGCTGATCATCGGCCTGATGGCGCGTTTCGGCAGCGAGAAGATCCGCGGGCACGGCATCCCGGAAGCCATCGAGGCCATCCTGCTCGGCCGTTCCCGGCTCGACCCCAAGGTCGCGATCCTGAAGCCGTTGTCGTCGGCGGTATCGATCGGCACCGGCGGCCCGTTCGGCGCCGAGGGCCCGATCATCATGACGGGCGGCGCGATCGGCTCGCTGATCGCGCAGATGCTCCCGGTCAGCGACAACGAGCGCAAGACCCTGCTGGTGGCGGGCGCCGCAGCCGGCATGACCACCGTGTTCGGAACGCCGATCGCCGCGATCATGCTCGCGGTCGAACTGTTGCTGTTCGAATGGACGCCGCGCAGCTTCATTCCCGTCACCGTTGCCGCCGTGGTGGCGGCGGTCGGACGCACCTTCCCGCACATGCCCGCGCCGCTGTTTCCGTTCACCGGCGGCGTCGACATCTCGGTGCTGCAGCTCGGCGCCTGGATGCTGATCGGAATCCTCTCCGGGCTGCTGTCGGGCGTGCTCACCCAACTGGTTTATGGCTGCGAGGACATCTTCCTCAAGCTGCCGATCCACTGGATGTGGTGGCCGCTGATCGGCGGCCTGGTGGTCGGCCTCGGCGGACTGATCGAGCCGCAGGCGCTCGGCGTCGGCTATGACAACCTCGCGTCGATGCTGAGCGGCGACGTCGTGCTGAGGGCCGCGCTGCTGCTGCTCGTGGTGAAGGCCGTCATCTGGTCGGTCGCGCTCGGCTCGGGCACGTCGGGCGGCGTGCTGGCGCCGCTGCTCATCATGGGCGGTGCGATGGGAACGGCGCTGAGCGGCTATCTGCCTGAAGCGAGCCCCGGCTTCTGGGCGTTGCTGGCGATGGCGGCGACGATGGGCGGCACGATGCGCTCGCCGCTGACCGCGACCTTCTTCGCCGTCGAGCTCACCGGCAACACCCATGTGCTGTTGCCGTTGATCGCAGCCTGCGGCACCGCGCATGGCGTCACCGTGCTGCTGATGCGGCGCTCGATCCTGACCGAGAAGGTGGCGCGGCGCGGCCATCATCTGGTCCGCGAGTACCGCGTCGATCCGTTCGCGCTGACCCGCGTGCGCGACGTCATGACCAAGGCGGTCGAGACCGTCGCCGACACCATGACGCTGCACGGCGCGGCCGCCTTCCTGACCAACCCGAAGACAGCTCACCCGAGCTTTCCCGTCGTCGACGCCAACCATCACGTGCTCGGCGTGATCGACCCGCCTTCCGTGCTGCGCTGGCGCCGCGCCGGCAAGCATCGCACCGCGACGCTCAAGCAGCTGCTGGCCGGCACCAAGATCACCGTCGCCTATTCCGACGAATATCTCGACCGGCTCGCCGACCGCCTGATGCAGGTCAACGTCTCGCATCTGCCGGTGATCTCGCGCGAGGATCAGCGCCTCGTCGGCTATATCGGCTGGAAGGACCTGATGCGGGTGCGCGCGAGGCTGCAGGCCGAAGAGACCCAGAAGACAGCGTTCTTCGGCGCTCGATAGGTTCGCGGCGAGTTGCCCGGCGGAACAAATTTCCGCCGGGCGGCAACGCTCGATCCCAGCTGGCAAATCGTCGCCAGCGCATCCCAGAGCTTCATCGGCGCTGGTTGACAGCATCAGGGGCTGACCCATGATGCCGTCAACCAAAAACAGCCTCGGGATGAAATGCCATGACCTCGACCCCAGACCTCGTGATCCGCGGCGGCACGATCGCCGATGGCAAGGGCGGCGACCTCTATGAAGCCGATGTCGCGATCTCAGGCGGCAAGATCACCGAGGTCGGCAAGGTCTCGGCAAAAGGCACGGAAGAGATCGACGCCAAAGGCAAGCTCGTCGCGCCCGGCTTCGTCGACGTCCACACCCATTACGACGGCCAGGTGACCTGGAGCCAGGACATCACGCCGTCGTCGCAGAACGGCGTCACCACGGCGATCATGGGCAATTGCGGCGTCGGCTTCGCGCCCTGCCGGCCGAGCGACCACACCAGGCTGATCCAGCTGATGGAAGGCGTCGAGGACATTCCGGAGCCGGTGCTCTCCGCCGGCATTCCCTGGGCGTGGGAGAGCTTCCCCGACTACATGGAGTGGCTGTCGAAGCGCAGCTTCGACATGGACGTCGGCGCGCAGCTGCCGCATGCGGCGCTGCGGGTCTATGTCATGGGCGAGCGCGGCGCGCGCCGCGATCCGGCAACGCCTGACGACAACAAGGCGATGGCGGCGCTCGCCGGCGACGCCGTGCGTGCGGGCGCGCTCGGTTTCTCGACCTCGCGCACGCTCAATCACCGCACCTCGACCGGCGACTACACGCCGACGCTCAAAGCGGGCGAAGATGAACTGACCGCGATCGCCGGCGCGATGCACGGCGTCGGCCGCAGCGTGCTGCAATTCGTGCTCGACCAGAGCACCGTGCACGAAGACCTGCCGATGATGCTGCGGGTCGCCGAGAACACAAGATGCCCGATCTCGTTCTCGGTCGCCCAGGCTGACAAGGCGCCGCGGCGCTGGCGGCAGACCATGGACACCATCAATGAAGCCGCCGCCCGCGGCCTGTCGATCACGACCCAGATCGCGGCGCGGCCGGTCGGCCTGCTGCTCGGGCTCGAATTGTCGCGCAACCCGTTCCAGACCCATCCGAGCTATCGCGAGATCGCCAGGCTGCCGCTGGCCGAGCGGCTCGCGCAGCTGCGCCGGCCCGAGGTGCGCGCGGCGATCCTGAGCGAGAGCGCGACGGCAACCGACGATCCGCTGTTCTTCCGGCCGAATTACGACAAGATGTACCTCCTGGGTAATCCGCCGGACTATGAGCAGCCGCCGGAAAACGCGCTCGGCCCGCAGGCGCGCCGCCAGGGCCGGCAGCCGGAAGAGCTCGCCTATGACGCGATGCTGACTGACGAGGGCCGCGGCATGCTCTATGTGCCGTTCCTGAACTATGCCGACGGCAATCTCGACGCCGTGCATGAGATGCTGCGCGAGCCGAGTGCCGTGCCCGGCCTCTCCGACGGCGGCGCGCATTGCGGTATTATCTGCGATGCCAGCTTCCCGACCTATCTCTTGACGCACTGGACGCGCGACCGCAGCCGCGGCGAGAAGCTCTCGATCCCGTTCGTCGTCGCGGCGCAGTCGCGCAAGACCGCGCTGTCGGTCGGCCTGCATGATCGCGGCGTGATCGCTCCTGGCTTCAAGGCCGACGTCAACGTGATCGATTACGACCGGCTGCATTTGCACCCGCCGAAGGTGCATTACGACCTGCCGGTCGGCGGCCGCCGCCTCTTGCAACAGGTCGACGGCTATGACGCCACCATCGTGTCGGGCATCGTGACCCAGCGCGAGGGCAAGGCCACCGGCGCGCGCCCGGGCAGACTGGTGCGCGGCGCGCAGGGCTTGAACTGAGAGACACAGCGATCGGCGCGTAGCCCGGATGCAGCGAAGCGCAATCCCGGGCAGCTCTGTCCGCAGATGGGGCAGCCCCGGATTTCGCTGCGCTTCATCCGGGCTACAGAGAGCTCGACATTGATGCGAACTGCGGCCACCGCGTCACCCTCCCCTGGAGGGGGAGGGTCGCTGGGCATGTAGCAAAGCGGAATGCACAGCGGGGTGGGGTGACAGTCTCTCCACACGGATGCTGCCCGTGTTGAGAGATCACCCCACCCCGTCTCACATTTCGCTGCGCTCAATGTGATCCGACCCTCCCCCTCGAGGGGAGGGTGGAAGGTCACGCGCCCCGTTACGTCGGCGACATCGCGCCTTTGATCGTGCCTGCCGGCTGCGACGTGCCGGTCAGCCGCGCCCGCTCGGTATTCGGCCACAGCAGCAGCAATCCGAGCAGGCCGGAGCCGGCCATGATCGCGGCGTTGATGGTGAAGCCGGACATGTAGCCGGCCATCGGCGTGGCCGCGTGCTGGATCACATTGCCCATCACCATCGGCGCCAGAATGCCCGAGATCGTGTACAGCGCGCCGTAGATCGCGATGATCGCGCCGCGCTGCGACACCGGCGTGAACTCGCCGAGCATCGGCGGGCACACCACATAGATCGAGCCGCACAGGCCGGAGCCGATCACCAGCAGCGCGATCATGATCCCGCCGGGCGGCGCATAGGGCAGCATCGCGAGAATGGCGCCGCCGACGATCAGCGGCACCGATCCGAGCACGCCGCGCGCGCCGCGGGTGGTGAAGCCGCGCGTCAGCATCAGCTGCGAGATCCAGCCGGTCAGCAGCACGATCGTCGCGCCGAAGATCCAGGGCAGGATCGAGACGAAGCCGGCCTGGTGCTGCGAGAAGCCGAGCCCCTCGATGATGAAGGACGTGAACCAGGTCAGCCCGAGCGACAGCGCCCAATAGGCGCCGAAGGTTGCCACCACGCAGCCGATGAAGGTGCGCGAGGTCAAAAGCTTCAAATAAGGAATCCGCGGCTCGTCGGCCGTCACGGCAGACGTCGACACCAGCGGCCCTTCCTTGCCGAGCGCGAACCAGGCGACGGCCCAGATCAGGCCGACGATGCCGAGCGCGCCGAAGGCGTGGTGCCAGCTGTGATTGACGATGATCCAGTTCAGCGCGGGCACGGCGAGGATCACGCCGAACGCGGAGCCCTGCGACAGGATCGCGGTCGGCAGCGTGCGCTTCTCGTCCGGAAACCATTTGTAGATCGCGTGCGCGGCGACCGAGAAGGCCGGCCCCTCGCCCGCGCCGAGGATGATGCGGCAGATCACCAGCGTCGTGAAACTGACGGTGCCGACCATCGGAAATTGCGCCAGCGACCAGATCACCGCCAGGATCAGCAGCACCCAGCGGGTGGCGACGCGATTGACGATGAAGCCGACGACGATGGCCGAGATCGAGAACAGCAGGAAGAATGACGAGCCGAGATCGCCGAACTGCTCCTGGGTGAGGCCCATTTCCTTCTTGATCGGCACGCCGGCGAGCCCGACCACGATCTTGTCGGCAAAGTTCACCACCATGAACAGGAACAGAAGGAAGGTGATCTGCCAGGCGCCCTTCGGCGTCCCCTCTGACGTCCTCTTGGACGTCGCTTGCGTCGTCATGTCCGGCTCCCCGTCGTTTCGTTTTTGGCTTCGTAAATCGGCCCCGTCCGGCGATGCTAGCCACGCCTCGCCGTGCAACGCAACACCGCATTTCTTCGGGGAAGTACGACCCGGAGCGCTTCCAGCGGCCTGATCACGATCGCGTCGGTCGCGCCGGTGGAGCGGTGAACTGTCATGCCCCGGCTGCTATGTTCAGGGGCAACGAAAAGCCCGGGGTTATTTCATGAACAGATCGATCCTACGTGCGGCCGCCTGCATTGCATTCGTATCCGCCGCGCTGCTTGTCGTGCCTCAAGTTCGCGCGGAAGACGCTGCCAATCCCGACTACGCCGCGATCGTCGCCGCACCCGATCGCAGCGATGCGGATCGCCAGGTCGACCAGCGCCGGCAACCGGCAAAGATGCTCGCCTTTGCCGGCGTCAAGCCCGGCATGACGATCCTCGACATGGCGGCCAGCGCGGGCTACAGCACCGAACTGTTGGCGCGCACCGTCGCCCCGTCGGGCAAGGTCTACGCGCAGGATTCCGCGACCGTGCTCGAGCGTTTCGTCAAGGACAGGTTCGACACCCGCGCCAAGGCGCCGGCGATGAAGAATGTGGTCCATGTGGTGCGGGACTATGACGACCCGATCCCGCGCGAGGTCAAGGACCTCGACATGATCACCTTCTTCTTTTTCTATCACGACATCACCTATCTGCCGGTCGACCGCGCCGCGATGAACAAGAAGATGTTCGCCGCGCTCAAGCCGGGTGGCTTCCTCGTGATCGCGGATCACTCGGCCAAGGCGGGCGAAGGCACCAGTGTCGCCAAGACGCTGCACCGGATCGAGGAGAGCACCTTGAAGCAGGAGATCGAGGCGGCCGGCTTCAAGCTGGTGGCCGAGGGCGATTTCCTGCATCATGCGGAGGACCCCAAGGACATTCCCGTCTTCAAGGCACCGGTGCCGATCGACGAGTTCGTCCTGAAATACCAGAAGCCGCAATGAGGCACGGCCATCGCTTCATCTGACCAGACCGCCGCGGTGCTTCGCGTCACCGGCCTGACCAAGAGTTACCGCTCTGCCGGCGAACACGTCGCCGTGCTGCGCGGCGTCGACCTTGCCGTTGCAACCGGCGAGAGCGTGGCGCTGACGGGGGAATCCGGCAGCGGCAAGAGCACGCTGCTGCATCTGATCGCGGGGCTCGATGCCGCCGATAGCGGCGAGATCGCCCTCGCCGACATCGTCGTCTCCCGCCTTAACGACGCCGGCCGCGCCGAATTGCGCCGCGACCGGCTCGGCCTCGTCTTCCAGCAGTTCAACCTGATCCCGAGCCTGACGGTCGCGGACAATCTCGTGTTTCAGTCGCGCATCGCCGGCCGGCATGACGCCGCCTGGCACGACGAACTGGTCGAGCGCCTCGGCCTGAAAAGCCTGCTCAGGCGCTATCCCGAGCAATTGTCCGGCGGTCAGCAGCAGCGCGTCGCGATCGGCCGCGCGCTGGCGCCAAAGCCGCTGTTGCTGCTCGCCGACGAGCCGACCGGCAATCTCGACGAGGACACCGCCGACGAGGTGCTGGCACTGGCGCGAGATCTCGTGACCCGCACCGGCTGCGGCTTCCTGATGGTCACGCACAGCGCGCGGCTCGCGGCGACGCTCGACCGCCAGGTCACTTTGCATGCCGGGATCGTCGCATGAGGCGCGCGCTGTGGATCCTCGCAGTGCTGCTCAGCCACTGGCGGCGGCATCCGATGCAGCTCGCGACGCTCTTGATCGGACTGATCTCGGCCACCGCGCTGTGGAGCGGCGTGCAGGCGCTGAACCAGCAGGCCCGCTTCGCCTATGACCGCGCCGCCGCGACCTTCGGCGGATCGCGCACCGCGATGCTGGTCGCCAAGGACAGCGCGACCTTCCCGCAAACATTGTTCGTCGATCTGCGCCGTGCCGGCTGGCCGGTGTCGCCGATACTGGAGAGCCGGGTCCAGATCGACGGCCGCAGCTTCCGGCTGCTCGGCGTCGAGCCGGTGACGCTGCCGTCCGAGGTCGGCAACGCGCCGGCGGTCGGACGCGGCAGCCTGCAATCCTTCGTCACACCGCCGGGCGAAATGCTGGTGGCGCTGGAAACGCTGCGCGATTTCGGCCTCAGGGAAGGCGAGCGGCCACAGGCCAACGGCACGAGCTTGCCGCCGCTGCGCGTGCAGGCCGAGCTCGCGCCCGGCGCACTGATCGTCGATATCGGCATCGCGCAGGACATCCTCAAAATGCCCGGCCAGGTCTCGCGCCTGCTGGTCGGCAAGTCCAAAGCGCCGCACGCAGCGCTGGAAAGCGTGGCGGGTGACAAGCTCCGCCTGGTCGAGCCGAGCGCCGAGAGCGAGCTCGAACGCCTCACCGACAGCTTCCATCTCAATCTCACCGCGTTCGGGCTGCTGTCGTTCTTCGTCGGCCTGTTCATCGTCAACTCCGCGATCGGCCTCGCCTTCGAGCAGCGGCTGCCGATGCTGCGCACGCTGCGCGCCTGCGGCGTCTCGGCGCGAATGCTCAACACCGTGCTGGTGATCGAGCTGGTGTCGCTGGCGCTGGTCGCCGGCCTCATCGGCCTCGTCTGCGGCTACTTCATCGCGGCTTCCTTGCTGCCGGATGTCGCGGCCTCGCTGCGCGGGCTCTATGGCGCGCAGATCCCCGGGCAGCTTTCGCTCAAACCCGTCTGGTGGTTCGCCGGCATCGCCATCAGCATCCTGGGCGCGCTCGCCGCGGCGGCCGCGAGCCTTGCCAAGGCGATCCGGATGCCGGTGCTGGCGACGGCGCAGCCGCAGGCCTGGCAGCAGGCGCAGCGCCGCTGGCTGATCATCCAGAGCGCGGCGGCACTTGCGGTGTTCGCGGTCGCCGCGGGCCTGATCTGGTTCGGCGATTCCCTGATCGCGGGCTTTGCCGTGCTCGCCGCGCTGATGCTCGGCGCGGCGCTGATTCTGCCGATGGTCCTGCAAATCGCGCTTGGCTTCGGCCAGCGCAGCGCGCGGGCGCCGGTCGGCATCTGGTTCTGGGCCGACAGCCGCCAGCAATTGTCGGGCCTGTCGCTGGCGCTGATGGCGCTGCTGCTTGCGCTCGCGGTCAATGTCGGTGTCGGCACCATGGTGGAAAGTTTTAACCGCACCTTCCTGGTCTGGCTCGACGGAAGGCTCGCCGCCGACGTTTACATCAGCGCCGCCAGCGATCAGCAGGCAAAGGAGATCAAGGCCTGGCTGCGCGACCGGCCCGAGGCTGAGGCAATCCTGCCCGGCGGCCGCGCCGACACCCAGCTCGGCGGCGCGCCGATCGAGGTGCTCGGCCTGCCCGACCACGCCACCTATCGCGACAACTGGCCGTTGCTCGAAAGCGCCGCGAATGCGTGGGTTCGGCTGCGGCCCGGCGACACCTGCCTCGTCAGCGAGCAGCTGTCGCGACGGATGAAGCTGGCGATCGGCGATCGTATCGAGGTGCCCGCCCCCGGTGGCAACTGGCCGCTCGAGATCGTCGGCATCTATGCCGATTACGGCAACCCCAAGGGCCAGATCGCGGTCAACTTCGCCGCGCTGACGCGGCGCTTCCCGCAGACGCCAATGACGCGGATGGGCGTCCGCGTAGCGCCCGACAAGATCGCACCGCTGGTCACTGCGCTGCAGGAGACATTCGGGCTCGATGATCGCAACATCGCCGACCAGGCGCGGATGAAAATGGAATCGAAGCGGGTGTTCAACCGCACCTTCTCGGTAACCGCGGCGCTCAACGCCTTCACGCTCGGCGTCGCCGGCATCGCGCTTTTGACCAGCCTGCTCACGCTGGCCAATTCGCGGCTGCCGCAGCTGGCGCCGCTCTGGGCGATCGGCCTGACGCGGCGGCGGCTCGCCGCGCTCGAACTGTTGAAGACCATGGCGGTCGCGCTGATCACTGCGCTGTTCGCGCTGCCGCTCGGCCTTCTGGTGGCGTGGTGCCTGCTTGCGATCGTCAACGTCAAGGCGTTCGGCTGGCGGCTGCCGTTCCACGTCTTCCCGCTGCAGCTGCTCGAGCTGCTCGCGGTGGCGCTGGCCGCTGCATTCTGTGCCGCGGCGCTTCCGGTCGTGAGGCTGGCCCGCATGCAGCCGGCCAGCCTGATCAGGATCTTTGTCAATGAGCGCTAGCGGCACCATCACCCGTCGCGCCTTTGCCGGCGGTGCGCTGGGGCTGGCGCTCGGCGGCAAGACGTTCGCGCAGGGCTTTGCCGGGCTCGGCGAGACGGCGGAAGGATTTGCCGCCGTCTCGCCGGGCAAGCCGTTCACCTTCCCCGCGGACCATGGTCCGCATCCGGAATTCCGGATCGAGTGGTGGTACGTGACCGCCAACCTGTCCGACACGAGCGGCGCGGCCTATGGCGCGCAATGGACGCTGTTCCGCCAGGCGATGAAAGCGGGCGGACCGGCCGAGGGCTGGGCCAATCAGCAGCTCTGGATGGGCCACGCCGCCGTGACCAGCACCGGCACGCACCGCTTCAGCGAGACCTTTGCCCGCGGCGGCGTCGGGCAGGCCGCTGTGGAAGCCACGCCGTTCCGCGCCTGGATCGACGCCTGGGAGTTGCGCGGGCGCGATGCGTTCGATGCGCAGCGTGTCGCGCCGCTCGAGCTCAAGGCCTCCGCCGCCGACTTCAGCACCGCGCTGCGGCTCGAAGCCGACCGCGCGCTGGTGCTGCAGGGCGACCACGGCTACAGCCGCAAGTCGGATCGCGGACAGGCCTCCTATTACTACAGCCAGCCGTTCTACAAGGCGTCCGGCCGCATCGTGATCGACGACAGACCGGTCGACGTCACGGGCATGGCCTGGATGGATCGCGAATGGAGCAGCCAGCCATTGGCGGCCGACCAGACCGGCTGGGACTGGTTCTCGCTGCATCTGCCCGGCGACGAGAAGCTGATGCTGTACCGGCTGCGCCAGAAGGACGGCCGCGAAAACCTGTTCGGCAACTGGATCATGCCGGACGGCCGCTCGGCCGAGATCGCCGCCGGCGGCAACAGCATCGCGCCGCTCGCAACCACCGAAATCGACGGCCGCAAGCTGCCGACGTCATGGCGCGTCAGCCTGCCCGCACGCGGCCTTGCCATCGAGACCACGCCGCTCAATCCGAAGGCCTGGATGGGAACCAGCTTCCCCTACTGGGAAGGCCCGATCCGCTTTGCAGGCAGCCACGCCGGAATCGGCTATCTTGAGATGACCGGATACTAGGTCGCCGACGGAAGATTGGCGCCGCTCCGCATGTCACACCGGGCTTCGCTGTCCCGTCATGACATCGGGGCCAATGGAAAGAGGACACGCCTGACATGTACCACTACACCGCCATCGTCACCTGCCTTGCGGTCGCGCTGCACTTCTTCTTCGCGCTACAGGTCGCACGCGCCCGCGCGGTCTACGGGGTCAAGCTGCCGGCGATCACGGGCAATCCGGATTTCGAGCGCATCTACCGCATCCAGATGAACACGCTGGAATGGATGCCGATTTTCCTGCCGTCGCTCTGGCTGTTCGCGATCTATGTCGGCGATGCCGCGGCCGCGGCGGTCGGCGCGATCTGGGTGATCGGCCGCATCGTCTATTTCATCGGCTATCGCGAAGCGGTGGCGAAGCGCAGCCCCGGCTTCGCCATCCAGGCGCTGGCCTGCGTCATCCTCTGGGTCGGCGCGATCGGCGGCGCGGTGTGGCGGCTGGCGCATTGAAGCTTCAATAGTCGCCACACACTCCGTTGTCGTCCCGGGCTTGACCCGGGACCCATAACCACAGGGCCAAGTTTTGCGATGGCTGGGGCTCCAGCCCGACGCTACGATTGAGGGCGGTGGTTATGGGTCCCTGCTTTCGCAGGGAGGACGGTGATATTGTGTCGTGAGCTGCGCGGTACACCAGCCCCGCCTCACTTGGTCAGCGGGCAGCCGCTTTCCTTGGCAGTGAAGAAGGCCTGGTCGCCGGGCACCACGGCGATCTGCTTGTAATAGTCCCACGGCTTCTTCGACTCCGAGGGCTTCTTGACCTCGAACAGATAGAGGTCGTGGACCATGCGGCCGTTCGCGAGCACCTTGCCCTTGGCGAAGGCGTCATCGACCGGCAGCTCCTTCAGCTTGGCGGCGACCGCCTCGCTGTCCTTGGTGCCGGCGGCCTTCACCGCCTTCAAATAGCTCAGCGTCGCCGAATAGGTGCCGGCGTGAATCATGCTCGGCATCCGGCTGGTGCGCTTGAAGAAGCGCTCGCTGAAGGCGCGCGAGGCATCGTCGTGATCCCAGTAGAAGCCCTCGGTGAGCACGAGACCCTGCGCCGCCTCGAGCCCAAGACCGTTCACCTCCGACAGCGTCATCAACAGGCCGGCGAGCTTCTGGCCGCCGCGCACGATGCCGAACTCGGCCGCTTGCTTGATCGAGTTGGTGGTGTCGAGTCCGGCGTTGGCAAGCCCGATGATCTTGGCCTTCGAGCTCTGCGCCTGCAGCAGGAAGGACGAGAAGTCCGACGAATTGAGCGGCACGCGGACCGAGCCGACCACCTTGCCCTTCTTCGACACGACGATGTCGCTGGTGTCCTTTTCCAGCGCGTAGCCGAAGGCGTAGTCGGCGGTCAGGAAGAACCAGGTGTCGCCACCCGCCTCCGTCAGCGCGCCGCCGGTCCCGACGGCGAGCGCGCGGGTGTCATAGGCCCAGTGGAAGCTGTAGGGCGTGCAGGCATCGCCCGTGATGCGCGAGGTCGCCGCGCCAACCACGATGTCGATCTTCTTCTTTTCCTTCGACAGCTCCTGCACCGCGAGCGCGACCGACGACGTCGTGAGCTCGGTGATCATGTCGACGTTCTCGACCTCGTACCAGCGCCGCGCGATCGCGGTCGCAAGGTCCGGCTTGTTCTGATGGTCGGCGGTAACGATCTCGATCTTCTGTCCCAGCACCTCGCCGCCGAAATCCTCGACCGCCATCCGCGCGGCTTCAAGCGAATATTTGCCGCCGTAGTCGGCATAGACGCCGGACTGATCGTTCAGGATGCCGATCTTGACGCCCTGGGCCATCGCCGGCGCCGCAAGCATCAGGCTGCAAGCCGCGACCGCGGCCAAAAATCCGGACTTCATTTCATGCTCTCCCAGCAGTTTCTATCAGGAAAATCGGCGCGACATTATTTTATAACCCCACGCCTGCCCATCGATTTCCGCTCAGCCAAAAGTATGGGCTGCGTCGACAGCACTTGCTACTTTCCCGTCACCCCGCCACAGTTGCCTTGGGCTCCGCGGGCTTGCCCTCGTTCTTTCCCTCCGCGAGGTTGCGCACCACCATGTAAAAGATCGGCGTGAAGACCAGGCCGAACAGGGTGACGCCGAGCATGCCGAAGAACACGGCAACGCCGACCGCCTGCCGCATCTCCGAGCCCGAACCGGTCGACACCACCAGCGGCAGCACGCCGAGGATGAAGGCGAACGAGGTCATCAGGATCGGCCGCAGACGGAGCCGGCAGGCCTCGATCACCGCGTCCAGCCGCGATCGGCCCTCGAGCTCGATGTCGCGCGCGAACTCGACGATCAGGATCGCGTTCTTGGCGGCCAGCCCCACCAGCACCACGAAGCCGATCTGGGTCAGGATGTTGACGTCCTGGCCCATGATGCGCACGCCGATCGTGGCCGCGAACAGGCACATCGGCACGATCAGGATCACCGCGAACGGCAAGGTCCAGCTGCCATATTGCGCGGCCAGCACCAGATAGACGAACAGCACGCAGATCGGGAACACGTAGAGGCCGGCATTGGCGCCGGTGACCTGCTGGTAGGACAGGTCGGTCCACTCGAAGGAAAAGCCGCTCGGCAATGTCTGGTCGGCGAGCTGCTTGATGGTGTTGAGCGCCGTCGTCGAGCTCACGCCCGGTGCCGGTTCACCCTGCAGTTCGGACGCCGAGTACAGATTGTAGCGCGCGACGCGGTCGGGTCCCGAGACGTCCTTGAAGTCCACGATGCTGCCGAGCATCACCATGTCGCCGGCGACGTTGCGGGTGCGCAGCCTTGCGAGATCGGGGCTGTCTTTCCGGAACGGCAGATCGGCTTGCGCGGTAACGTGATAGGTGCGGCCGAACAGGTTGAAGTCGTTGACATAGGTCGAACCAAAATAGGTCTGGATCGTGTCATTGATGTTAGCGATCGGCACCCCAAGCTTCTGCGCTTTGACGCGATCAATGTCGACGAACAGCTGCGGCGTGTTCGCGGTGAACGGCGAGAACACCGACGTGAGAGACGGCGACTTGCGCGCGGCTGTCACCAGTTCATCGGTCGCGGAAGCCAGCAGTTCGGGTCCGCGTCCCTGGCGATCCTGGACACGGATGGTGAAGCCACCACCGGTGCCGATACCGGGCACGGCCGGCGGCGGAATGACGATGATGAAGGCGCCCTGGATCACCGACAGACGCTTGCGCAATTCGGCCGTGATCGCGTTCGCCGTCAGCCCCTTCTTCAGGCGCGCCTCCGGCTCGTCGAATACCGGAAACAGCGCCGCGGCGTTGCCCTGCTGCGTGCGCGTCGCACCGGAGAAGCCGGCGAAAGCCGCGACGCGAACGATGCCCGGCGTATCCAGCGCAATCCGCTCGATCTCGCGCACAACAGCGGTGGTCCGCGCCAGCGACGCGGCGCCCGGCAGCTGCGCCGAGATGATGACGTAGCCGCGATCCTGCGCCGGAATGAAGCCCTGCGAGGTGGTCGCGAGCAGCCAGCCGGCGCTGCCGATCAGCACGAGGTAGAGCGCAAGCATCACCACCGTATGCCGGATCACGAAGTCGGCCACCGATGCATAGCCGTGCGCGAGCCGGTCGAACACGCGGTTGAACAGCGCGGTGAAACTATCCCAGCCGCGCGCGATGATGTTCCAGCGCGCCGGCGGGCGTTTCTCCTCATGCGGCACCAGGATCTGCGAGGCCAGCGCCGGCGACAGCGTCAGCGAGCAGAAGCAGGAGATCGCGGTCGCGACCGCGATCGTCACCGCGAATTGCTGGAAGAACTGCCCGGAAATGCCGCCGAGGAAGGCGGTCGGCACGAACACCGCGCACAGCACGAGCGCGATCGAGACCAGCGCGCCGCCGACCTCCTCCATGGTCTTGAGCGCAGCGTCGCGCCTGCTCATGCCGTGCTCGAGATGGCGCTCGACATTCTCGACCACCACGATGGCGTCGTCGACCACGATGCCGACCGCGAGCACCAGACCGAACAGCGTCAGATTGTTGATCGAGAAGCCGAGCGCGGCCATCACCGCGAAGGTGCCGACCAGCGACACCGGGATCGCGATGATCGGGATGATCGCAGGCCGCCATCCCTGCAGGAACACCAGCACCACGATGACGACGAGCGCCATCGCCTCGTAGATCGTCTTGATCAGCTCGTGGACCGATTGGGCGATGAATTCGGTCGGGTTGTAGCCGATATTGTAGTCGAGCCCCTTCGGGAAACTCGCCTTCATCCGCTCCATCGTGTCGGAGATGCTCTTGGCGGTGGCGAGCGCGTTCGATCCGGGCCGTTGCGTCACCAGCAGCGCGACGGCGGATTTGCGCAGCAGGAAGCTGTTGGTTGCGTAGGACAGCGCGCCGAGCTCGACGCGGGCGACGTCGCGCAGACGTACCGTGCGGCCGTCGGAGCCGGCCTTCACCACGATGTCCTCGAACTGCCTGATGTCCTTGAGGCGGCCGGTGAAGACGAGGTTCGGCTGGAATGCGCGATCGGCGATCGGCGGCTCGGCGATCTGTCCCCCGGCGATCTGCAGGTTCTGCGCCCGGATCGCCGCCAGCACCTCGGTCGAGGTCAGACCGAGATTGGCGATCCGGTCGGGATCGAGCCACAGCCGCATCGAGTAATCGCGCGCGCCGAACATCTGGATGTCGCCGACGCCATCGAGCCGCAACAGCTGGTCGCGGACCTGCAGCAGCGCGTAGTTGGAGATGTAGAGCTGGTCGAACGTGTCGTCGGGCGACAGCATGAACACGACCATCAGGATGTCGGGCGAGTTCTTGCGCGTGGTCACGCCGTTGCGCTGCACCTCTTCGGGCAGCCGCGGCTGCGCGATCGCGACGCGGTTCTGCACCAGCACCTGAGCCTTGTCGAGGTCGGTGCCGAGCTTGAAGGTCGCGGTGATGGTGAGCTGGCCGTTCGACGTCGCCTGGCTGTAGAGATACAGCATGTCCTCGACGCCGTTGATCTCCTGCTCGATCGGAGCGGCGACAGTGTCGGACACGGTTTGCGCCGAGGCGCCCGGATATTGCGTGGTGACGACGACGGTCGGCGGCACCACTTGCGGATATTCCGAGACCGGCAGCGTCGGATAGGCGATCGCGCCGACGATCAGCAGCACGATCGACAGCACCATCGCGAGGATGGGCTGGTTGATGGAGAGCCTTCCGAGATTCATGGTTTGGCACCTGCGGCGGGCTTGTCGGCGGCCGCGGGCTTGTCGCCTGCCGCAGGCTTGGAATCCGCCGGAGCCTGCGCCATTTTCGGCGTCACCTTGGCGCCGACGCGGGCGCGCTGCAGGCCGTCGACGATCACGTGATCCTCCGCCTTGAGGCCTTCGCGGACGACGCGCAGGCCGTCATCGAGCGGGCCGAGCACGACCGCCCTCGCCTCCACCGTGTTGTCATCCTTGACCACGAACACGATCTTGCGCGACTGGTCGGTGGCAACCGCGCTGTCCGGGATCAACAGCGCCTCATAGGGCGAGGAGCCGATGATGCGGACGCGGCCGAACTGGCCGGGCAGGACCGACAGATCCTTGTTCGGAACCACCGCGCGGCTGCGCAGCGTCGCGGTCGAGACGTCGAGCCGGTTGTCGAGGAAGTCCATCTTGCCCTCATGCGAGGGCTTGGTTTCGCCGGTCAACGCGATCTGCACCGGGTTCGCCGTGTCGCGCGAGCTCGGCCGCCTGCCTTCGAACCACAGCTTGCTGTTGCGCTGATAGGTCGCCTCGTCGACGTCGAAATAGATGTAGATCGGATCGAGCGACACGATCGAGGTGAGCAGCGTCGCGCCGCCCTCGCTGCCCTGCACCAGATTGCCCGGAGTCACCAGATGCCGGCTGACGCGGCCGGTGATCGGCGCCAGCACATGGGTGAATTCGACATTGAGCTGCGCGGCCTTCAGGGTGCCTTCGGCCTGCGTCTCGGCCGCGCGCGCCGCCTGCAACGCCTGGCGGCGCTGGTCGACGACCTGCTCGGAGACCGCGCTGGTCTGCACGAGGTTCAGTCCGCGCTCGAGATCGCGCTTGGCAAGCTCGCCCTTGGCCCGTGCGTCGGCGAGCTGGCCCTCGGCCTGCAGCACGACCGCCTCGAACGGCCGCGGATCGATGATGTAGAGCAGATCGCCGGCGTGGACGATCGCACCGTCCTTGAACTCGACGCTGTTGACGAAGCCGCCGACACGGGCGCGGACCTGGACCTCCTCGATCGCCTCGAAGCGGCCGGTGAACTCGTCCCAGTCGGTGACCGTGCGCTTGACCGGCTGCGCGACGGTCACGGGCGGCGGCGGAGGCGCGGCCTGCGATTGCGCGCTCTTGTTGTCGCAGCCGCCGAGCGCCAGCGCCGCCAGCAGCCCGATCGGCGCAAGGGCGAGCCATGGCCTGAGCGACAGGCCGCGTGAGGCATGGCGGCGAAGCAAATGACGCTCGACGCTGGCCATCGGAGCCACACGCCCCGTTCTGTCAATCGAACTCAATTCCCTCTCCCCCAGGATCAGTGCAGGGCTACGAAAGTCGCAATTGAACTTGCGGTGATTCAACGCGGATGGACCACCGCAATGTCGCGGCAGCGGACGTCACAGATGTAGCCGCTCCCCAGTCTGTTCAAGATGGCCGCCGGATCAAGCAAATAGTTGCGCAATCTGAAAGCCTTACGACGTGATCGCGAAGCCGTGACGACGGGAAGGGACAGATTCACTGGCCTTTCGGGTGAGAAGAGATCACGGAAGGCGCGCCGCGAATCAATCACAAGGCGAATCGCCGACACATATTCGTCACACAACGCCAACTCGGTCTGCGGCGCAGAAACCACCGGGGGCCGCACAAGATTAAAAATGGTCGAATTCCGACACTCTACCTCCCGCTGCATGGCCGAATCGTGGTTAACGACGCGGTGTCACGCGGACACACATTGACACTCGGAAACATCGACAATACGGTCGTGGTTGCCAACCGGTAAATTTTCTTGGCCGCCGCGCTTTTCTCGAACATTCATTGGGTTTTTCTCGCGGCGAGTGTGAGTGGAAGCGATTACGTAATGGCAAGCGTATTTGAACTTGCTGATGTCGGGACTCCGCAACCGTCGCGGTGTCCGCATATTGCGAGCGGACCGGTGCGATCTCGGGTCGCGAGTGGTCAACCTCAACGTGTGAACCGCTTCACACGTCGTCGTCCCCAACAATTGTAGTTATTGATCGGCTTTCACGCCGATCGCGGGAGTGCTCATGACGACCATACCTGCCTATACAATCGGTGGTTTAACACGCCCCGAGCTTCACCTCGATCCGAGCGGCAATATCATTCTGGATCCGGCCGCGCAGGCGTTCGTCAATACCTATGGCCTGCAATATCTTTACCTGGGCTGTCCTCCCGGCACACCGTGGCCGCCGGTGCCCGGCTTCCTGTCGCCTCCGACCGACGCCAATTCCGGCGCCAACACGGTCGTTGAGGGCGCCGCAGCCAACACATCGGTCGGCATCACCGCGCAATCCACCAGCCTGATCGGTCTTCCGGTCACCTATTCGCTGGTGTCCGATTCCTCGCATGGCGGCTTCAAGGTCGATCCGAATACCGGCGTGGTGTCGATTGCCGATCCCTCCAAGGTCGATTTCGAGAGCTCCGGCGGCAGCTACGTCGTCAATGTGCAGGCGACCGACGGTATCTTCGTCTCGTCGCAGAGCTTCACGATCGCGGTCAGCAACGCGCCGCCCTCGACGCCGACCGACGGCAACGCCACCGCCAACGCAGTCAACGAGGGCGCTGCGGTCAACACCTCGGTCGGCATCACCGCCTCGTCGGCCGACGTCAACGGCCCCGGCGTCACCTACTCGCTGACATCGGATTCCTCCCATGGCGGCTTCAAGATCGATCCCAATACCGGCATCGTCACCGTCGCCGATTCCACCAAGATCGACTTCGAGACCGCGCCGGGTCACGCCTACACCATCACGGTCCAGGCCAGCGACGGCCATGGCGGCGTCAGTTCGCAGAGCTTCACGATCAACGTCAACGACGTCGCGATCAACGCGCCGGTCGACGTCAACGCCGCCGCCAACAGCGTCGTCGAAGGCGCAGCCGTCAACACGCTGGTCGGCATCACTGCCTCCGCGGTCGATCCGAACGGCCCCGCAACCACCACCTATTCGCTGACCGGCGACACCTCAGGCGGCGGCTTCACCATCAATGCCACGACGGGCGTCGTCACCGTCGCCGATCCGAACAAGCTCGATTACGAGAGCGCACCCGGCCACGCCTACACCATCACCGTACAGGCCACGAGCGGCGCGACCTCGACGACGCAAACCTTCACGATCGGCGTGACCGACGCCCCGCCGTCGGCGCCCACCGACTCTGACGCCGCGATCAACACAGTGGTCGAAGGCGCCGCCATCGGCACCGCCGTCGGCATCACCGCGCACGCCACCGACATCAATGGCGGCACCGTGACCTATTCGCTGGTCGGCGATGCCCACGGCCTCACCATCAACGCCGCGACCGGTGTCATCACCGTCGCCGATCCCACCAAGATCGATTTCGAAACCGCGCCCGGCCACGCCTACACCATCACCGCACAGGCCAGCGACGGCACGCAGACCAGCACGCAGACCTTCACCGTCAACGTCACCGACGTTGCGCCGTCGGCCCCGGTCGACAACAATGCTGCCGCCAATACCGTCGTCGAAGGCGCGGCCGTCGGCACCACGGTCGGCGTCACCGCATCCTCGACCGACATCAACGGGCCGGCGGTGACCTATTCGCTGACCGGCGACAGCTCCGGCGGCGGCTTCACCATCAACGCGACAACGGGTGTCATCACCGTCGCCGACCCGAGCAAGCTCGATTACGAAAGCGCGCCGGGCCACGCCTATACCGTCACCGCGCAGGCCAGCGACGGCACCCTTGCGACCTCGCAGACCTTCACCATCGCCGTCACCGAAGCTCCGCCCTCGGTTCCGGTCGACAGCGACGCCGGCGCCAATGCGATCGCCGAAGGCGCGGCCAACGGCTCGACCGTCGGTGTCACGGCGTCATCGATCGACGTCAATGGCCCGCCGGTGACCTATGCCCTGATCGGCGACACCTCCGGCGGCGGCTTCACCATCAACGCGACAACGGGCGTCATCACCGTCGCGGATAGCACCAAGCTCGATTACGAAAGCGCGCCCGGCCACGCCTACACCGTCACCGCGCAGGCCAGCGACGGCACGACGGCGAGCTCGCAGACCTTCACCATCGCCGTCACCGACGTCGCGCCGTCGGCCCCGGTCGATGCCGACGCCGGCGCCAACCGTGTTGCGGTCAACGCGCCGGTCGGCGCGGGAACCGGCGTCACGGCATCCTCGACCGACGTCAACGGCCCCGCGGTGACCTATTCGCTGGTCGGCGACACCTCCGGCGGCGGCTTCACCATCAATGCGACCACCGGCAAGATCACGGTCGCCGATCCCAGCAAGATCAACATTGCCGACCCGTCCTATGACGTCACAGTCGATGCGAGCGACGGCACCCTGCACAGCCAGCAGACCTTCACCATCGCCGTCGTGGTCGACCAGGCGCCGGTCGTCACCGCTGGCCACACGCTGAACTATACCGAGAACCAGGCCGCGACCGTGATCGATTCGGCGATCACCGTCACCGACGGCGACGACGCCAATCTGTTGTCCGCGACGGTGCAGATCACCGGCAACTATGTCAGCGGCCAGGATGTCCTCGGCTTCACCAACCAGAACGGCATCACCGGCTCGTTCGATGCCGTAACCGGAACGCTGACGCTGACCGGCTCCTCCAGCGTCGCGAACTACCAGGCCGCGCTGGCGTCGGTGACTTACATCAACACCAGCGACAATCCGTCAGGGCTGGCGCGCACCGTCACCATCACGACCAATGACGGCACGCTCGACAGCTCGCCGGTCACCGACACCATCAACGTCACCCCGGTCAACGACCCGCCCGTCGTCACCGCCGGTCACACCCTCAACTACACCGAGAACCAGGCCGCGACCGCGTTCGACCCGGCGATCATCGTGTCCGACGTCGACAATGCCACGCTGACCGGCGCGACGGTACAGATCACCGGTAACTACGCCAACGGTCAGGACGTCCTCGCCTTTACGTCCCAGAACGGCATCACCGGCTCGTTCAATGCGGGAACCGGCATGCTGACGCTGACAGGCACCGCCAGCGTCGCCGATTATCAGGCGGCGCTCGCCTCGGTGACCTATCAGAACACCAGCGACAACCCGTCGGGTCTGGCGCGCACCGTCACGATCATCGCAAACGACGGCACGGCGACCTCCACGCCGGTCACCGGCACCATCAACGTCACGCCGGTCAACGATCCGCCGGTCACGACCGCCGGCGGCACGCTGAACTACACCGAAAACCAGGCTGCGACCGTGATCGACGCGTCGGTCAACGTGACCGACATCGACAGCGCCAACCTGACCGGCGCGACGGTGCAGATCACCGGCGGCTTCGCCGCCGGCCAGGACGTGCTGGGCTTCGCAGGCCAGATCGGCATCTCGGGATCGTACAATTCCGCGACCGGCGTGCTGACGCTGACCGGCTCCTCCAGCGTCGCCAACTACAAGGCCGCGCTCGATTCCATCACCTATTTCAACTCGAGCGACAATCCGTCCGGCGCGGATCGCACCGTCAGCTTTACGGTCACCGACGGCACCGACAGCAGCAACACCTCGACCTCGACCATCCATGTCACGCCGGTCAACGATGCGCCGGTCGTGAGCTTCGGTGCCATCACCGGCTTCTCCGAGCCGCCGAACGGCACGCCGGCCGCCAACTCGACGCCGGTCACGATCACGCCGAACCTGACGATCACGGACGCCGAAGGCAACAACCTGACCGATGCGACCTTCGTGCTGAACAATCTGAAGCCGTCGGATGCGCTGTCGATCGCCGGCCACGCCGGCAACAGCGGCGATATCGGCGGCATTCACTTCGAGATCACCAGCACCGCGGGCACCGAGACGATCAGTTTCACCGGTACCGACACGCTCGCGCACTACAATGCGGCGCTGGACCTGATCCAGTTCAACAACACCAGCGAAAACCCCGACACCACCGCGCGTTCCTACACCCTGACCGTGCACGATGACGGTGGCACCGCGAATGGCGGCAGCAACACCGGGTCGGGATCGACGACGGGAAGCGTCACTGCCGTGGACGACGGGCCCACCGCGTCGGTGCCGGCGGACAATTCGATCGGCACGGCGTTCTCGCACACCAACCTCGCGATTTCAGGGCTTTCGGTCGCCGACATCGATGCCGCGAGCGGCAACGTCACGGCAACGATTGCCTCAAGCCATGCGAACCTGACCTTCAATACCGCCGGGCTCGCCAGCTTCACCAACAACAGCAGCCACACAGTGACGCTGACCGGCACCGTCGCGCAGGTCAACACCGCGCTCGCCACGCTGACCTACAACAGCGACGACGGCTTCACCGGCTCGGACACCGTCACGCTGAACATCAACGACAACGGCAATACCGGCACCGGCGGGCCGCTCACGTCGGGCGCCCAGACCTTCCATGTCGGCGTCGTCCCGCAGGTGTTCTACATCGACAACTCGCCCACGGCGCTCGCCAACAGCGCCAATCTCGGCACCGCGGCCGATCCATACACCTCGATCGCCGCCTACAACGCGGCCAATCCGGCGGGCTCGGGCGACTATGTCGTGCTGAGGTCCGGCACCTATACCGAGGCCAACGGCATCAACCTCGCCAACGGCGTCAACCTGGTCGGCGGCAGCCACAGCCTGACCTTCACCAATCCGGTGACCGGCGCCGTGGTTACCGCGAACACCGCGACCGGCACCGATCCGGTGATCCAGGTAACCGGCGCCGACAACGGCATCGACCTGCTCGGCACGTCGGGCCACAGCATCAGCGGCGTCAGCATCGATACCTCGGCCTCGACCGGCATGGGCATCAGCGACGACGGCTTCAATGTCGGCACCGTCACGATGTCCGACATCGTGATCAAGACCGCCAGCGGCAGCGGCATGAGCTTCACCCATGGCGGCACGATCGTCGTCACCGGCAGCAACAACACCATCACGTCGACGACCGGCACTGCCCTCGATGTCGAGCACACCAACATCGGCGCGGGCAATCTCACCTTCAAGAGCATTTCGTCGACCGGCTCGTCGGGCAACGCCGGCATCATCCTCGACACGACGGGAGCGGCCGGCGGGCTCACGGTCACCGGCACGGGAACTGCCGGCTCCGGCGGCACCATCAACAACAAGACCGGGGCTGACATCCTGAGCGGCACCGACGCCGGTGGGCAGACGACGTCAGGCACCGGCGGAACCGGCATCTACCTGCACAACACCTCAAACGTGTCGCTGAGCGACATGACGCTGCATGACTTCAGCAACTTCGCGATCTACGGCAACAACGTCACCGGATTCACGTTCGCGGACGGAACCATCAGCGGCGTCAACGGCACCACCAATGCCGGTGACCGCGAGGAAAGCAGCATCCGGTTCGACAATCTGCTCGGCACCGCCTCGATCACCGGATCCGGCATCTCCGGCGGATACAATCAGAACATCGATCTCTACAACACCAGCGGCACGCTGAACCGCTTGACGATGGACAACGACACGTTCGGCCTGATCAATGCCATCGGCGGCAACGACAATGTCCGCGCGCAGGTTTACAATTCCGCGACCGCCAACTACACGCTGACGAACAGCACGTTCGCCGGCACGCGCGCCGACTTCATCGCGATGACCGCCAACAACAATGCGTCGATGGACGCCGTTGTTCGGGGCAACACGTTCCACAACGGACAGGCCATCATTCCCGGCGGCGGCACCGCGGTCGACATCAGGAGCGGATCCGGCGGTCTCGTCTCTGCCGCGACCACCACGTTCGATATCTCGCACAACACCCTGACCGACGGCGGCGCCAACGCCTTCGACACGGTCGGCATCTTCGTGGCGAAGGGCCAGGACAACGGCACCATGTCCGGCACCATCGCCAGCAACGTCATCGGCCCGGCGAAGGTGGGATCCAACTCCGACGGCATCTTCGTCCGCGACGCCGGCGCCGGCAGCCTGACGACGCTGATCCAGAACAACACCATCACCGGGGTCGGCAACAACGGCATCCATCTCCAGAACAACGACGGCAGTTCGACCCTGAACGCCACGCTTTACGGCAACTCGGTGTCGTCTCCGACCTCCGCCAATCCGTTTGCCGCAATGCTTGTCGACAACGGCGCGACGGCGACCGACACCAGCACGACGAATGTCGTCATCGGCATGGGCGCAGGCGGCACGGGCAGCAAGAACACGCTGAACCACAACGCCAGCTATGCCACCGACGTCGAGCTGAGCAACTTCAACGCCAACACCCATCTGAACCTCTCGCGGAACGGTTCGGCATCGGGCACCGCTGCGGGCGTGATCACCGACGACAACACCAGCGGCACGGGCGCCATCACCGTCGACACCACGGGCGGCGTCGGCACGACGACGCTGGTCAACACGCTGCCGACGCTTCCCGCGGTGGTCGCGCCACTGCTCGCCGAAGCGGGCGGCGTTCAGGTGTCGACTCCGGGCACAGGCGAGATGCACCTGACGCAGGCTGAGCTCAACTCGGTAGTGTCGGCGGCGATTGCGCAATGGGCGAGTGCGGGCGCCAGCGCGACGCAGCTCGCTCTCCTGCATGCGACGACTTTCAGCGTCGCCGACCTCGCCGGCCAGATTGTCGGTCAGGAAGGTGCCGGGCATATCACGATCGATACCGATGCGGCCGGCCATGGCTGGTTCATCGACCCGACGCCATCGGACAATTTCGAGTTCGCGCACGCCGTCAATGCCGCCGGCACCGATCTCTTGACCGACCCGTCGACGGCCGCGGCAGGCCATCTCGATCTGCTGACCACCGTCGTGCATGAATTGGGCCACGTTCTCGGCCTTCCCGACACCGTCTCGCCGTCCGATGCCAACAGTCTGATGTATATCGGCCTCGCCGATGGCGAGCGACGGTTGCCAACGGCTACGGATGTCGCTCAATCCAACCTGGCATTGCAGAAGGCCATGCCGACGCAAGGCTCCGTAGCCTCGCAGACGACCAATACGTCGACGGTCAACCTGACCAACCGCGACAGCTTCGACTTCTCGTCATCGACCCAGACGCAATCGCAGACCAACACAAGCCATGTGGACCTGACCAACCAGACCTTGTCCGATCGGTTCAGCGGGCATGCCAATGCCGCCACGCCATGGTGGGTTGGCCACGAGACGATTTTCGCCGCCATGGGCGGCACGCCGACCGATCATCTCCAAACCCATCACGATCTGGTTGTTTGATCGAACGTTGCGACGGCCCTACCACCGCCTGCCGAATCGATCCGGCAGGCGTTGTTGATTTGGTGAGACCGCATTCGTGTCGATCCTGGTGGCGAAGGTCCACGCCATTACAACGACATTTATGCGTCACGCCCTTCGAAAAAATTCACGAAAGCCAGACAATCGTTGAGGTTGCACTTGGTACAAAACACGCTATCGTGCATTTCGTTATCGCATGACAGCATTTGCCTTGCATTTTCATTAACTGAGTCACTGACAAGACGGATCGTCTGGACGGAGGATCGATGTCTCAACCATATCTCTCGGAAATCAGGATGATGTCGTTCGGCTACCCGCCCAAGGGCTGGGCGCTCTGCAACGGTCAGTTGCTGCCTATCAATCAGAACCAGGCATTGTTCTCGCTGTTTGGTACGACCTATGGCGGGAATGGCACGACGAATTTCGCGCTGCCCAATCTGCAGGGAAAAGTGCCGCTGCATATGGGTCAGGGCTTCACGCAGGGGCAGACCGGCGGCGAGACGTCCCACACGCTGACAATCTCCGAGATGCCGCAGCACCCGCACACATTTCAGGGCACGACCAACAATGCCGACAACGCCGTGCTCACCGGCAATCTGATGGCGACGTCAGCCAATCTCTATACGGCCGCGAACAATCTGACGACGCTGGACCCGAGCACCGTCGCCAATGCCGGAGGTTCGCAGCCTCACGAGAACATGCAGCCCTATCTCACGGTCAACTTCTGCATCGCTTTGCAGGGCATCTTCCCCTCCCGGAATTGAAGGACGCGCGCCATGGGCGAGCCATATGTTGGCGAGATACGCATGTTCGGCGGCAATTTTGCGCCGAACGGCTGGATGTTCTGCCAGGGACAAATCCTGGCGATCTCCCAGTACGACGTTTTGTTTAACCTGATCGGTACCACGTATGGCGGCGACGGCCAGTCGACGTTCGCTCTGCCGAACCTGCAGGGACGCCTGCCCATGCACCAGGGCAGCAGCTTCGTCATGGGGCAGAGCGCCGGCGTCGAGCAAGTGACGCTGACCACCCAGCAACTGCCCATCCACTCCCACCCGATGGCGGCATCCCTGAACAACGCGACCGGCAGCACGGTGACGGGCAACGTCGTCGGCGCCGTGGGTGCTACGCAGATTTACCGCGAGGTCCCGGCAGGTTCGGCGATGGCGAACCAGGCCTGCACATCCGTCGGCGGCAACCAGCCGCACGACAACATGCAACCTTACCTCTGCGTCAGCTTCATCATTTCAATGTTCGGCGTTTACCCGAGCCAAACCTAGGACGGGACCATGTCTGACCAATTCCTGGCCGAGATCCGTATTTTTCCGTTCAACTTCGCCCCCGTCGGGTGGGCCCTCTGCAACGGCCAGCTCATGCCGATCTCGCAGAACACCGCGCTGTTCTCCCTGCTCGGCACCACCTATGGCGGTGACGGCAAGAGCACCTTTGCGTTGCCCGACCTGCAAGGCAGTTCGCCGATGCAACCGGGGCAAAGCTCGTTTGGCACCTTGTATGGTCTCGGACAGTCCGGCGGCACGACGACGGTGACGCTGCTGCAATCCGAAATGCCCCTGCACAACCACGGGGTTCAGGGCAACATCAATCCGTCGAACCTCGCCACGCCCAGTCCGGTGCGGTCGCTTGCACGCGCAAACCCGGGGCAAGCCTACACGGCGACGTTGACCAACATTTCGCCGTTTTCGGCCATCAGTTCGATTATGCCGATCGGCGGCAGCCAGCCCCATAATAATATGATGCCCTATCTCACCCTGAGTTTCTGCATCGCATTGCAAGGCATTTTCCCGCAGCGGCCATGACGGATGGTTTGCGCACGGCTATTGTTCCCGCGGCGTCTGGGTGGACACGCGCCGCGGATGCCGGCCTGACGTTTCGCCGTATTGCGGACAGCGATTTAGCCTTCCTTGCGCGGCTCTATGCCTCGACCCGAACCGACGAACTGGCTGTGACGCCGTGGAGCGCCGAACAGAAGGCTGCTTTCCTGGCGATGCAGTTCCAGGCCCAGCATAGGCACTACCAGCAGTATTATCCGACGGCTGACTGGCTGGTGACGATGCGCGGCGGCGAGGATATCGGTCGTCTCTATGTCGACCGCTGGCCGGGCGAGCATTGCGTCATCGATATCGCCTTCCTGCCCGAACATCGCGGATCGGGTCTCGGCGGCGCGCTGATGCGCGACGTGCTCGACGAGGCCGCCCGCGCCGGCAAGGCCGTCTCGATCCACGTGGAGAAATTCAACCCCGCGATGCGGCTCTATCGCCGGCTAGGTTTCCTCACCGAGGAAGACAAAGGTGTCTACGACCTGATGCGCTGGCGGGCGGCGGGAGCTTCCGACCGTCAGGTGAAGACCGCCTGATAGCCATTGCCATCCGCGAGCGGACCGACCGGCACCAAAAAGATGTCCATCACGCCCAGCGCCGGATGCCGCACCGGATAGATCGCCTGCGGCAGCCACGCGCCCTTCGGGCCCGTGAACAACAGCGAGAACGCACCGCCCGGCCGACCGCTGTTGCCCGCGGGCTCGACCTTGGCGAGCTTCAGCTGCACGACGCGATCCCTCTCCGCCTGCATCTCGAACTCCGCATCCTGATGCGGCGTGAAGTCGTCAATGTGCAGTTTGGCGAGATCGACGGTGGATGTCATGCGCACGTCCCTGTTGCTTTTGAGGTGTAACACACGCCGCGATGTTGCCGTCAAGATTTCTGCCGGTCATCCGATTCGACCTGAAGCTTTCACCGTCATTCCGGGGCGCCCTCTGCTTCCAGGGGGAGGCAAGTAAACGCAAGACTCGGATGCAGCGCGCCGCGAGGATGCGGAGGTATGACTCACGCGGGCGCCACATATTCGATGTCGTCCCGGGCAAGCCAACGGGTCGGCGCGAAGTGCCGCCCGATGACAGGCTCCGCGCGACCCGGGACCCATAACCACCGATGCCAATTGTTTAGCCAGCGCTCGGGCCACAGCTCACTTCAACAACGCAACCCTATGGTTATGGGTCCCTGCTTTGGCAGGGACGACACCGGAATGGGCGACGCGACCGTATCAAACCGCCGGCAGGACCCTGATGACGGCTCCGATTTCCTCCGCTAACCTCGCCGCAAAGGGCCGCCAGCAAGGCGGACCGTGTTGAGGGAGGACAGGTGCGTGCATCGAGGCCGTGTCGTATTCGGCGCCATGGACGAGGTCGTGTTCGGGCGGCCCGCGCGTGAGGCCATCGTCGAGCAGCTGGACCGGCTGGGCGCCGAGCGCGCCTTTCTGATGGTGTCGGGCACGCTGAACCGCGAGACCGACGAGATCGAGAAGGTTCGCGCGGCGCTTGGGCCCCGCTGCGTCGGCACCTTCGACAAGATGCCGGCGCATACGCCGCGCGCGGCGGCGGAGCAGGCGCGCGGCGCGAAAGCGGATTTGATCGTCACGATCGGCGGCGGCTCGATCACCGACGGCGCCAAGGCGGTGCAGCTTTGCCTCGCCAACAACGTCACGACGTCCGACGGCATCGAGACGATCCGCACCCATGGCGGCGTCTCACCCGCGATGCATCCGCCGACCGTGCGCCAGATCAGCGTGCCGACCACCATCGCCGGCGGCGAGTTCTCCTCGATCGCCGGCGTCACCAACGAGGCCAAGCGGCAGAAGGAGATGCTGCGGCATCCGCTGGTGATGCCGCGCGCCACCATCCTCGATCCGGAACTGTCGGTGCACACGCCGGAATGGCTGTTCCTGTCGACAGGTATCCGCGCCGTCGACCATTGCGTCGAAGGCATCTGCTCGCGCGAGGCGCATCCTTACGGCGACGCGCAGGCGCTGAAGGGCCTCGAGATGCTGGCGACCGGCCTGCCGCGGGTGAAAGCCAACCCCAAGGATATTTCGGCGCGAATGGATTGCCAGATCGGCACCTGGCTCTCCACCGGCCCGCTCGCCTCGGGCGTGCCGATGGGTGCGAGCCACGGCATCGGCTACGTGCTCGGCGCCGAGTTCGACGTGCCGCACGGCTACACCTCGTGCGTGATGCTGCCCGCGGTGATGCGCTGGAACAAGCGCGACAATGCCGACCGGCAGGCGCTGGTCGCGGCCGCAATGGGGCATGCGGGCGCGGACGCCGGCGATGTGCTCGACCGCTTCATCCGCGACCTCGGCATGCCGCGCAGCCTGCAAGAGGTGCGCGTCGGCCCCGAGCATTTCGACCGCATCGCAACGCAAGCGATGCGAACGCCCTGGGTGCCGCGCAATCCGCGCAAGATCGACGATCCATCCCAGGTTCGCGAGATTCTGGAGATGGCTGCATAGAGCGTTTTCGAGCGAGGTGGGTACCGGTTCGCGTGAGGGAAACGCGTCAAGACAAGAATCTAAAGGGGGATGTGACGTTCGATGTACACCGGCAAGCATGCTTACCTGCGCCCGCTGCAACCCGCCTTCATCATGGCCGGGACCGGCGAGACCGTCACCTATCGTGAGCTCGAGGCGCGCTCCAACCGGCTCGCGCATCTGTTCCGCAAGCAGGGGCTGCGGCGGCTCGACCATTATTCGATCTTCATGGAGAACAACAACCGCTACCTCGAGGCCTGCGGCGCCGGCGAGCGCGCCGGGCTCTACTTCACCTGCGTCAACTCCTACCTCACCGCGGGCGAGCTCGCCTACATCCTGACCAACAGCCAGTCGCGGATCCTGATCACCTCGAAGCTGAAGCTCGACATCGCGCGCGAGGCGCTGAAGGAGTGTCCGCAGGTCGAGCTCTGCATCGTGGTCGACGGCGACAGCGAGAGCGAGCGCATCGTCGGGCTGCGCGAGGCCACCGCGGGCCTGCCGTCAACGCCGATCGCGGACGAATATGCCGGCACCGCGATGCTGTATTCCTCCGGCACCACCGGCCGGCCCAAGGGCATCGTGCGGCCGCTGCCGGAGCAGCCGCCGTCGCAGAACCTGCCGCTGTTCGATTTCCTGACCAAGCTCTGGCACTACCGCGAGGGCATGGTCTACCTCTCGCCGGCGCCGCTCTATCACTCGGCGCCGCAGGCCGCGGTCAATCTCACCATCCGGATGGGCGGCACGGTCGTCATCATGGAGAGCTTCGATCCGGAGCGCTATCTGCAGCTGGTCGAGAAATGGGGCATCACCCACAGCCAGCTGGTGCCGACCATGTTTTCACGTCTGCTGAAACTGCCCGAGGAAGTTCGCGCTCGCTACGATCTGTCGACCCTCGAGATTGCGATCCATGCCGCCGCGCCCTGCCCGGCGCTGGTCAAGGACGACATGATCAAATGGTGGGGTCCCATCATCCACGAATATTACGGCGCGACCGAGGGGCTCGGCTTCACCGCCTGCAACAGCGAGGAGTGGCTCGCGCATCGCGGCACCGTCGGCAGGGTCCTGCTCGGCGATCTGCATATCCTCGACGAGAACATGCAGCCCTGCCCGAAGGGAACGCCGGGCACAGTGTGGTTCAAGACCGCCACGCCATTCGAATATTTCAACGACCCCGCCAAGACCACCGAGGCGCGCTCGGCCGACGGCAGCATGAGCACGGTCGGCGACGTCGGCTATGTCGACGACGACAACTTCCTTTATCTCACCGATCGCGCCACCTTCATGATCATCTCCGGCGGCGTGAACATCTATCCGCAGGAATGCGAGAACCTGTTGATCACCCATCCCAAGGTCGCCGACGCCGCGGTGTTCGGCGTGCCCAATGTCGATCTCGGCGAGGAGGTGAAGGCGGTGGTGCAGCCGGTCGACGGCATCGCGCCGGGGCCGGAGCTTGCCGAGGAACTGATCGCGTTCTGCGCCAGCTCGCTGTCGCGCCAGAAAGTGCCGCGCTCGGTGGATTTCGAGGCCGAGCTGCCGCGGCTGCCGACCGGCAAACTCTACAAGCGCCTGCTGCGTGACCGCTATTGGGGCAACAAGACCTCGCGGATCGTGTGAACGGGCGATGCGTCGGGCCGGGCGAATGCAGCCGGAAGCGCCGGACAGCGTAACAAACTCGCCCGTCGCGCAGATTTCGCGCTATGCTCGGCGATCGCAAGCCAGCTTCGCCGGAGGCCGTCATGCCGTCGCCCCAGCCGCGCGAGCCGGAGCCGGTACAGGCCGGAAGGCTCGAATTCACCGCCGCCGAGATCGGTGCTCTCGCCCACCTCTATCGTGGCGAGATCTACCGCAGTACGGTCTGGCGCACCCGCCTCGACAGCTCGACCAACTGGGCGGTGGTGACGACCGGGATCGCGCTGTCGGCGACCTACAGCAGCGCGGAGGCTTCGCCCTTGCCGATGGTGCTGGTCGGCCTGCTGGTAACGGTGTTCCTGTTGTTCGAGGCGCGGCGCTACCGTTACTTCAACGTCTGGCGCGCCCGCGCACGGTTGCTCGAAACCGATTTCTACGCGCCGATGATCCGAGGCGAAGGTCCCTCGCCGAACTCGGACTGGACCGAGCTGCTTGCCAACGATTACCGCAACCCGAGATACCATATCAGCTATGTCCGGGCGATCGGCCGGCGGCTACGCCGAACCTATGGCTGGATTTTCGCGATCCAGGCCATCGCCTATTACGGCAAGCTCGCGATCCATCCGCTGCCATTGACCACAATGAGCGAGATCTGGGATCGCGCCTCGATCGGCCCGATTCCCGGAGCCATCGTGGTTCTGGCCGGCGTCGCATTCCACTCCAGCTGGGCGCTGTTCGCGTTCGTCACGCATCGCATCGAGATCGCCGATCGGCGCGCGCGGCGCAATCTGATCGCAATGGGATGAGGCGCGAGCCGCGTTGCCGGTGGCGGGCTTTTCCCCTAACCTCACCCCAACAAGAAAAGTCAGGGAGGACTTGCCGATGGAAGTGATCCCACTGCGTCAGGGCTTTGGCGCCGAACTGCGCGGCGTCACGCTGTCGGACGTTGCCGCCAGCGATGCCGCCTATGCGGCGGTGCGCGCGGCGTTCGAGGAACATTCGGTGCTGGTGTTCCGCGGCCAGGAGGTCAGCGACGACATCCAGCTCGCCTTCTCGCGCCGGTTCGGTCCGCCCGAGGTGACCAAGGTCGGTTCGATGGGCACCGGATCGCATTTCGTGATCCTCTCGACCTTCGGGCCCGACGGCAAGGTGGTTCCATCCGATCACCGGCAGCAGCTGCGCGCCAGGGCCAACCAGCTCTGGCACACCGATTCCTCCTTCAAGCGCTTGCCGGCGCTGACCTCGATCCTGTCGGCGCGCATCATTCCTGAACATGGCGGCGAGACCGAATTCGTCTCGATGCGGCTTGCCTTCGAGCGGCTCGACAAGGACACGGCGAAGCGGCTGGAGAACTCGTTCGCCTGGCACTCCTACGCGCATTCGCGCAGCAAGGTGGCCACGGGACTTGCAACAACCGAGGAAGTCGACGCGCTACCGCCGGTGTGCTGGCGCATGGTCTGGCGCAATCCCGTCAACGGCCGCGGCGCGCTGTATCTCGCCTCCCATGCCTATGGCGTCGAGGCCATGGATGCCGAGGCCGGCAAGGCGCTGATCGAGCAATTGACCGAAGCCGCGACCGCGCCCGGCGTCAGCTATCTGCACCAATGGAAGCAGGGCGACGTCGTGATGTGGGACAACCGCGCCACCATGCACCGCGGCCGCCCCTGGCCGGCGCATGAAGGCCGCCTGATGATTCGCACCACGATCTCCGCGACCGAGGCCGACGGCGTCGCCAACATGCACCTGCCCTCGCCGCAGGCGGCGGAGTGAGGTGAATGGCGATGCACCGTCATCCTGAGGAGCGCGTAGCGCGTCTCGAAGGATGCACGGCCCGGCTGGTGGCGTTCATCCTTCGAGGCTCGCTCCGCTCGCGCCTCAGCGACTGTGTTCTTCGTCAAGCGGGTTGCCATTGTTTTTGGTCCCTGAGCATGGATGACGGAGCTACATCGCGATTTGATCGGCGACAAACTGTCGCTGATTGCGGAAAGTCTCACGCCGCACACATCGGCGTCGGCAACCGAATTCAAACGGAGATTCGCCGCTGCAGAGCAAAACAACCGGAGTTCCCCGCAATCACAGCCATTCTTCCCGATCCGTGGAAATTTTAATGTTGTGGGGTCATCCGAATTGCCAATCCCCGCGCGATCCTCGCTGGTTGCCCGACAGCCTCACCGTGGTATCGTCGATGCCAATCGGCCATTGAGACCGAAATGTGGGAGGGGACCATGCGGAGCGTGCAAGCGCTGGCCGTCGCGGTGTTGTCTGTGCTGATCATCAGCGACGTTTCACGCGCAGCCGAGCCGAAATCAGGCGGCATCTTCAGGATCTATCACCGCGACAGCCCCGGCAGCGCCTCGATCCACGAGGGGGCGACCTATTCGCTGAACGTTCCGTTCATGCCGATCTTCAACAATCTCGTCATCTTCGACCAGCACATCGCCCAGAACAGCGCCAGCACGATCAGGCCCGAGCTTGCCGAGAGCTGGGCCTGGAGCGGCGACAACAAGACGCTGACCTTCAAGCTGCGCAAGGACGTGAAATGGCACGACGGCAAGCCGTTCACCGCGGCCGATGTCAAATGCACCTTCGACATGCTGATGGGCAAGTCGCAGCAGAAGTTCCGGCAAAACCCGCGCAAGTCCTGGTACGAACAAGTCGAGGAGGTCACGACCAACGGCGACTATGAGGCGTCGTTCAAGCTGAAGCGGCCGCAGCCGGCGCTGCTGTCGCTGCTCGCCTCGGGCTATTCGCCGGTCTATCCCTGCCATGTGTCGCCGGCCGAAATGCGCACCAAGCCGGTCGGCACCGGCCCGTTCAAGTTCGTCGAGTTCAAGGCCAACGAGTCGATCAAGCTCACCAAGAACCCGGACTACTTCAAGAAGGGCCTGCCTTATCTCGACGGTATCGAGTTCACCATCATCCCGAACCGCTCGACCGCGATCCTCGGCTTCGTCTCCGGCAAGTTCGACATGACGTTCCCGACCGAGGTCTCGATCCCGCTGCTCAAGGACGTCAAGTCGCAGGCGCCCAATGCGGTCTGCGTGGTGGAACCGAACAACGTCTCCACCAACATCATCATCAATTCGACCGCGCCGCCGTTCGACAATCTCGACATCCGCCGCGCGCTGGCGCTGGCGCTCGACCGCAAGGCGTTCATCCAGATCATGTTCGAGGGCCAGGGCGACATCGGCGGTACCATGGAGCCCGCGCCGGACGGGCTGTGGGCGATGCCGAAGGACATGCTGGAGCAGATCCCCGGCTACGGTCCCGACATCGAGAAGAACCGCGAGGAAGCCCGCAAGCTGATGCAGAAGGCGGGCTATGGCCCGGACAAGCACCTGCAGATCAAGGTCTCGACCCGCAACATCGCGGTCTATCGCGACCCCGCGATCATCCTGATCGACCAGATCAAGAGCATCTACATCGACGCCGAGCTCGACGTCGTCGACACCGCGCAATGGTTCCCGAAGATCGCCCGCAAGGACTATTCGCTCGGCCTCAACCTCACCGGCAATGCCGTCGACGAGCCCGACCAGTCGTTCTACGAGAACTATGCCTGCGGCTCGGAGCGGAACTACACCAATTATTGCAACAAGGAGATCGAGAAGCTGTTCGACCAGCAGTCGGAAGAGACCAACACCGACAAGCGCAAGAAGCTGGTCTGGGAGATCGACAAGAAGCTGCAGGAAGACGTCGCGCGTCCGATCATCTTCCATGCCCGCACCGGCACCTGCTGGCAGCCTTACGTGAAGAATGTCACGATCATGTCCAACAGCTCATATAACGGCTATCGTTACGAAGACGTCTGGCTGGACAAGTAGGCGTAGCGTTTTCGAGCGAAGTGAATACCGGTTCGCGTAAAGACACGCGTCGGAAGACAAGACACAGGCGGGATCAGGGAGAGAGCCAGGGTGTTTGCCTATATCGTGCGGCGGCTGTTCCTGATGCTCGTGACCCTGTTCGGGATCTCGATCATCATCTTCGTGCTGCTGCGCGTCGTTCCCGGCAACATCGTCGACATCCTGTTCGACGCCGCGGGCTTCGTCGATCCCGCCGACAAGGCCAATCTCGAGCGCGAGCTCGGCCTGAGCCAGCCGATCGTGATCCAGTATCTGCACTGGATCGGCGGCCTGCTGCACGGGGACCTCGGCTATTCCTACGTCTCGGAGAAGCCGGCGCTGGAGGAAATCCTGCCGCGGATTCCGATCACGGCGCGGCTTGCCGGACTGGCGCTATTGTTCTCCGCCTCGATCGGCATTCCGCTCGGTGTCATCAGCGCCGTCCACCAGGGCTCACGGCTCGATTATGCGCTGCGCGTCGTCAGCCTCAGCGGCCTGTCGCTGCCGTCATTCTGGCTCGGCCTGCTGATCCTGATGGCCTCGGTCTCGCTGTTCGGCACCATGCCGATCTTCAATCCAAACCCGAAGACCTGGCTCGAGGCGCTGACCATCTATGCCGTGCCGGCGATGGCGGTCGGCTTCCGCAGCGCGGCGCTCACCATGCGCATCACCCGCTCCTCGATGCTGGAGATCCTGCGCCAGGACTATATCCGCACCGCGCGCGCCAAGGGCGCCTCCGAGGCCTCCGTGAACTATCACCACGCGCTGAAGAACGCGGTGCTGCCCGTCATCACCGTGATCGGCATCGAGGCCGCGTTCCTGATCGGCGGCCTGATCGTCACCGAGACCGTGTTCAACATCCCCGGCATCGCCCGCTTCCTGGTCGAGGCACTGCGCTGGCGCGACTATCCGATCGTGCAGAACCTCGTGATGTTCATCGCCGTCGTGGTGGTGGTTGTGAATTTCATCGTCGACATGCTCTACGCGGCGATCGATCCACGTATCCGGTTTGGAGACTGAGCGCGTGGCAACAATCAACTTCGACAGCGAATTGCGACGTGCCGGGGCCAACGCCACCGGTGGCTGGGGACGGTTTGCATTCCTCGCGCAGCGCCACGTGCTCGGCACGGTCGGCCTCGTCATCATGCTGCTGTTCGTGCTAACCGCGATCTTCGCTAACGTCATCAGCCGCTACGATCCGCTCAGCGTCGATTCCGCGCACCGGCTGGCAGCGCCGTCCGCGCTGCACTGGTTCGGCACCGACTCCTTCGGCCGCGACGTCTGGAGCCGCATCATCCACGGCGCGCGGATCTCGCTCGCGGTCGGCATCGGCTCGACGACGCTCGGCGCCACGCTCGGCGTGATCGTGGGCCTCGCCTCCGGCTATCTCTCCGGCTGGGTCGACCTCGTGTTCCAGCGGGTGACCGACATCCTGCAATCGCTGCCGCTCTTGGTGCTCGCGCTCGTGATGACGGCGGCGCTCGGCCCCTCGCTGCCGAACGTGATCCTGGCGATCGCAATTCCCCTGATCCCGACGGTCGCACGCGTGATCCGCGCCAACACGCTGGCGCTGCGCGAGCAACCGTTCGTCGAGGCCGCCAAATCGATCGGCATGAGCGAGATGCGGATCGCGCTGCGCCACGTGCTGCCCAACACCATCGCGCCGCTGATCGTGCTCGCCACCGCGCAACTCGGCTCGACCATCCTGACCGAAGCGTCGCTGTCGTTCCTTGGCCTCGGCATCCCCGAGCCTTATCCGTCCTGGGGTCGCATGCTGTCCGAATCCGCCGCCGAATATGTCCGCACCGCGCCGTGGCTCGTCATCTTCCCCGGCATTGCGATCAGCCTCGCGGTGTTCGGCACCAATCTGTTCGGCGATGCGTTGCGCGATATTCTCGATCCGAGGCAGCGCGGCTGATGAGCGAGGCCAAGACGCTCGATACGGTTCTCGACGTGAAGAACCTGCAAACGGTGTTCTTCACCAACTCCGGTCTGTTCCGCGCGGTCGACGACGTCTCGTTCTCGGTCCGTCGCGGCGAGACGCTGGCGATCGTCGGCGAGTCCGGCTGCGGCAAGAGCGTCAGCGCGCTGTCGATCATGCGGCTGGTGCCCGATCCGCCCGGCCGCATCGTCGGCGGCTCGGTGACGCTCGAGGGCACCGACCTGCTGAAGCTCGACGATGCCGCGATGCGCGACATCAGGGGCAACCGCATCTCGATGATCTTCCAGGAGCCGATGACCTCGCTCAATCCGGTGATGCGCATCGGCGACCAGATCATCGAGGCGGTGCGACTGCACCAGAAGGTGAGCAGCAAGGAGGCCTGGAAGCAGGCCGTCGACATGCTGCGGCTGGTACGCATCCCGGAGCCGGAGCGCCGCGCGCTGGAATATCCGCATCAGCTCTCCGGCGGCATGCGCCAGCGCGCCATGATCGCAATGGCGCTGGCGTGCCGGCCGGCGCTCCTGATCGCGGACGAGCCGACCACGGCGCTCGACGTCACCATCCAGGCGCAGATCCTGGCGCTGATCGTCGATCTGCAAAAGCGGCTCGGCACCGGGCTGATCCTGATCACCCACGACCTCGGCGTCATCGCGCAAACCGCGCAGCGCGTGATCGTGATGTATGCCGGCAAAAAGGTCGAGGAGGCGACGGTCGAAGCTTTGTTCGAGACGCCGCTGCATCCCTACACGCGCGGGCTGATGGCCTCGATGCCGGCGGTGATCGCGCTCGGCGCCAAGACCGATGCGCGGCTGACAGAAATCCCCGGCATGGTGCCGTCGCTGACCAGGCTGCCGCCCGGCTGCGCCTTCGCGCCGCGCTGCAAGCTGGCGGTCGACCGCTGCCGGCAGGAGTATCCACCGCTCGACGAGATCAAGAGCAATCATTGGGCTGCGTGCTGGCGCGCCGGCGAGATAGCGGAGGCGTCATGACCGAACAACGCCCGCTCCTCGAGGTGACCGACCTCGTCAAGCACTACGCGGTGCGCGGCGGTGTGCTGCGCCGGCAGGTCGGCACCGTGCATGCGGTCGACGGCGTCAGCTTCGCGCTTGGCGCCGGCGAGACACTTGGCTTGGTCGGCGAATCCGGCTGCGGCAAGTCGACGGTGGCGCGCACCGTGCTGCGGCTGGTCGAGCCGACCAGCGGCGCCATCAAGCTGGATGGCGAGGACATCGCGCCGCTCAGCAAGACCGCGCTGCGGCCGTACCGGCGCTCGATGCAGATCGTGTTCCAGGATCCGTTCGCCTCGCTCAACCCGCGCATGACGGCCGGCGACATCGTCGGCGAGCCCCTCATTGTACATGGCCTTGCGACCGGCGCGAAAAGGCAGGAGCGTGTCGCGGAGCTGTTCCAGCAGGTCGGCCTGCGGCCCGACCAGATGAAGAATTTCCCGCACCAGTTCTCCGGCGGCCAGCGCCAGCGCATCTGCATCGCGCGCGCGCTGTCGCTCGGGCCGCGGCTGATCGTCTGCGACGAGCCGGTCTCGGCACTCGACGTCTCGATCCAGGCGCAGGTGATCAATCTGTTGATCGACCTGCAGCGCCAGCAGAACTTCTCCTATCTGTTCATCGCGCACGATCTCGCTGTCGTCGCCCATATCAGCCACCGCGTCGCGGTGATGTATCTCGGCCGCATTGTCGAGATCGCCGACAAGCACGAGCTGTTCGCCAATCCGCGCCATCCCTACACCCAGGCGCTGCTCGCCTCGGTGCCGATCGCCGATCCGAAGGCGAAACGCACCGCCCCCCTGATTGACGGCGATGTCCCGAGCCCGATCAATCCACCTTCAGGCTGCGCCTTCCACACCCGCTGCCGCTACGCGATGGATCACTGCAAGACGGAACGCCCGGTGCTACAGGCGGCCGGCCCGGCGCATCAGGTCGCCTGCTGGCTGAATGACGGGACGGGGCAAGCGGCCTCATAAATCAGTGTCGTCCCGGCGAAGGCCGGGACCCATTACCCCGAATGCCCGTTGATTTGCCAAACTGGGGCCACAGCTTGCTCCAACAACATACAGCGGTGGTTATGGGTCCCGGCCTTCGCCGGGACGACAGTCTTTATGCCGCCGCCTCGATCTCCACCACGATCTTCCCCGTCGTCACCTGCTCGCCCTCGGCAACATCGATCGACGACACCGTGCCTGCGACGCCGGCAGTGTGGACGTGCTCCATCTTCATCGCTTCCAGCGTCATCACCGGCTGGCCGGCCGCGACCTTGTCGCCCGGCTTCACCAGCACCGCGACGACCCGGCCGTTCATGGCGGCGCGGACCTTGCCGTCGCCGCCGGCCGCCGTCGCGCTCTCCGGCGGCGCAAGCGTGAGATCGCGCGCGGCCAGCGTGACGCCGCGATGCAAGATATAGAGCCGATCGCCATCGCGCAGGAATTGGGCATGCTCCATCACCCCATCGTGGTGGAAGCGGATGCTGTTCTGACCAAGCTCGTCGATCACGAAGCTGAAGCGATCGCCGTTGCGGGTCGCGAGATAGCTGCCGTCGCGCTCGCGGACAATCTCGATCTCCTGCACGCCGTGACCGAGATCGATCCGCAGGCCGAGCGGGAATGTCGCTGCGAGCGACCGGCCGCGCTGCCATGGCGGGGCGTGCGGATTGGTGACGTAGAGCAGCAGCGCCGCAAGCGCGACATCGCTGCCGCGATCGGGCCGGACCGCGAGCAGCGCATCGCGATTGTCGCCGATGAAGGCCGTGGTCGCCTCACCCCTGGCAAAGACCGGATGGCGCAGGCAGTCGATCAGGAAGCCTTGGTTGGTGGTGACGCCGAAGGCCGTGACCTGCTCGAGGGCACAGATCAGCTTGCCGCGCGCTTCATCGCGGGTCGCGCCGTGGCTGATGACCTTGGCGATCATCGAATCATAGAACGGCGGAATCTCCGAGCCGGACTGCAGCGCGTGCTCGACGCGGATGCCGTCGGGCATCTGCCACTGCGCCATCCGGCCGGATTGCGGCATGAAATCGTGCGCGGCATCCTCCGAGCAGAGCCGGACCTCGATGGCATGGCCGGAGAACTTGATGTCCTCCTGGGTCAAGCCGAGCGGCGCGCCACTGGCGACGCGCAGCTGCAATTCGACCAGATCGAGCCCGGTGATCGCCTCGGTGACGGGATGCTCGACCTGCAGCCGCGTATTCATCTCCATGAAGTAGAAATTTCCGGCGCGATCGAGCAGGAACTCCAGCGTGCCCGCACCCTCGTAGCCGATCGCCTTGACCGCCTGCACCGCGACCGCGCCCATCCGCGCGCGCAGCTCCGGCGTCACCGCCGGCGACGGCGCCTCCTCGACCAGTTTCTGGTGCCGCCGCTGCACCGAGCAATCGCGCTCACCGAGATGGATGGCGTTGCCATGGCGGTCGCCGAACACCTGGATCTCGATGTGGCGGGGATTGACGATCGCGCGCTCCAGAATGACGGTCGGATCGCCGAACGCGCCCTGCCCCTCCGACCGCGCGCTGCGCAGCGCGTCGGGAAATGCCGCCGCATCGGTGACCAGCCGCATGCCGCGGCCGCCGCCGCCGGCGACCGCCTTGATCATGACCGGAAAACCAATGGCCCTGGCTTCCGCCAGCATCACGGCATCGCTCTGGTCGGCGCCCTGATAGCCGGGCACGCAGGGCACGCCGGCCCGCTGCAAGATCTCCTTGGCGCCGGCCTTGTTGCCCATCGCAAGGATCGCTTCCGGCGACGGACCGATGAACACCAGACCCGCATCGCGGCAGGCCTGCGCAAAATCCTCGTTCTCGGCGAGGAAACCATAGCCGGGATGCACCGCGCCGGCGCCGCTCGCCTTGGCGGCGGCGATGATCGCATCGATCTTCAGATAGGATTGCGCCGGCAGCGCCTCGCCGATCCGCACCGCCTGGTCGGCCTCGCGCACATGCAGCGCGTCGCGGTCGGCGTCCGAATAGACCGCGACGACGCCATGGCCGAGCCGCCGTGCCGACCGCATGATGCGCAGCGCGATCTCGCCGCGATTGGCGATCAGGATCTTGAAGAACGGCGTCCGCTTCACGATGGTACCGCTCATGGCCGCGCCACCGAGAACTGCATGCGCTGCGGGGTGCGGGCCTCGGCCTCGCGGCAGATCGAAAGCACCTCTGACAGCACCGTCCGCGTGTCGCGCGGATCGATCACGCCGTCGTCGAGCACGCGGGCGCTGGTCGAGAACACGTCCATCTGGCTGTCGAACACCCCTGTGATCTGCGCCTTCATCGCGTCCAGCTTCTCCTTCTCGATCGGCTTGCCGCGCCGCGCGGCGGCGGCTTCGGTGACGATCGCCATGGTTTCGGCGGCCTGCTCGCCGCCCATCACGGCGGTCTTGGCGTTGGGCCAGGAGAAGCAGAAGCGCGGGTGGAAACCGCGGCCGCACATGCCGTAATTGCCGGCGCCGAACGAGGCGCCGCAATACAGCGTGATCTGCGGCACCGTCGCCGAGGTCACCGCCTGGATCATCTTCGAGCCGTGCTTGATCATGCCGGCCTCTTCATAGGCTCGGCCCACCATGTAGCCGGTGGTGTTGTTCATGTAGAGGATCGGCGTGCGCGACTGGCAGCAGGCCTGGATGAAATGCGTCGCCTTGTTGGCGCCGGGCACATCGAGCGGGCCATTATTGGTGATGATGCCGATCGCTTGGCCCTGGATGCGGGCATGGCCGCAGACCGTCGCCGGACCGTAATCGGCGCCGAATTCGGTGAAGTCGGAATCGTCGATGAAACGCGCGATCGCCTGGCGCATGTCGACGGGACGCTTGTGATCCATCGGCATGATGCCGAGCAGTTCCTCGGCGTCATAGCGCGGCGGCTTGAACGCAGCCGAGTCGCGGTCCGGACGATCCCAAGGCAGCTTGGCCATGATGTCGCGCGCGATGCGCAGTGCATCGCGGTCGTCCTCGGCGAGATAATCGCCGAGGCCCGAAATCGAGGTGTGCATCTCGGCGCCGCCGAGCTCCTCCTCGGTCGCGATCTCGCCGGTGGCGGCCTTGAGCAGAGGCGGACCGGCGAGGAAGGCGCGGGTGCGGCCGCGCACCATCACGATGTAGTCGGACAGGCCCGTCTGGTAGGCGCCGCCCGCGGTCGAGGAGCCGTGGGTGACGGTGACGACGGGAAGCCCCGCCGCCGACAGCCGCGCCAGGTTGCGGAAGATGTTGCCGCCGCGGACGAAGTCCTCGACACGGTAGCGCAGCAGATTGGCGCCGGCGCTCTCGACCAGCTGCACATAGGGCAGCTTGTTCTCCAGCGCGAGTTCCTGCACCCGCAGCGTCTTGTCGAGGCCGTAGGGCTGCAACGCGCCCGCGTCGATGCCGGCATCATTGGCGCTGACCATGCAGCGGATGCCGGAGACGAATCCGATGCCGGCGACCAGTCCGCCGCCGGGCACGCTCTTGTCCGCATCCGCCACGTCGAACATGTAGCCGGCGAGCGTCGACAGTTCGAGGAAGGGCGAGCCGGGATCGAGCACCAGCGCGACGCGCTCGCGCGGCAACAGCTGGCCACGCTTGTGGAAGCGGTCCTTTGCCACGGCGGAGGCGGCGCGCGTCCGCTCCTCCAGGGCGCGCATCCGGGCGATCAACGCCAGCATGCCGTCGCGATTGCCCTGGAACGCGGCGCTGCCGGTGGAAATCGTGTTCTCGATGATGGCCACTAGGCGCGCTCCACAAAATGCCCACTGTATTGCTGCCGCAGCTCGACCTTGCGCAGCTTGCCGGTCGCGGTCATCGGCATCTCCTCGAGGATACGCACCAGCTTCGGCACCTGGAAGCCACCGAGATGCTTTCTGCAATGCGCCTCGATGCCGGCCTCGTCGGCCACCGCGCCGGGTTTCAGCTTGACGAAGGCGGAGACCGCCTCGCCCCATTGCGGATGCGGCAGGCCGACCACGGCGGCGTTCTGCACGGCGGGGTGCGCCAGCAACGTCTCCTCGATCTTGACGGAGGCAACGTTCTCGCCGCCCGACTTGATCATATCCTTCTTGCGGTCGAGGAACAGCACCTCGCCATTGCCGTCGATCAGGGCAAGATCGCCGGTATGATGCCAGCCGAACTTGCGCGCCTCCTCGGTCGATTTGGGGTCCTTGTAGTAGCCCATCATCACATTGGGCCCGCGATGCACCAGCTCGCCGATCTCGCCGCGCGGCAGCAGGTTGCCATTGTCGTCCATGATCGCGGTCTCGTTGACGATCAGCGATTCGCCCCAATAGTTGCCGAAGCGGTCGAGCTGCACCTCCGGGCGGGACATCGTCGTCGCCGGATACATCTCGGTCTGGCCGCTGGACAGCACGAAGTTCGGACAGAGATCGGCGATGGCGCGCTCGAGCAGCGGCTTGCCCATCGGCGCCATGGTGTAGATGCAGCAGCGCAGGCCCGACAGGTCGTAGTCGCGCCGGCGCGGATGGTCGAGGATCGCCTGGTACATCAAGGACAGGCCGACGAACACGGTGAGCTTATCGCGCAGGATCGCCTCCATGCAGGCGACCGGGTCGAAGCCGCGCATCAGCGCCATGCGGCCGCCGACCGAGAGATAGCTGAGCAGCAGCACGTGGCCGGCGCAGTGGAACAGCGGAAACTGTCCGGTGATCCCGTCATCGCGCGAGAGCTGCATCTCGATGCAGTTGCTCATCACGGCCATGACCACGGCAAGGTGGCAATGCATCGCGCCCTTCGGCCGCGAGGTCGTGCCTGACGTATAGATGATCATCGCGAGGTCGCGGTCGTTGATCTCGATGTCAGGCTCGATATCGGACTGCCCCTCCAGCAGACCGTTGAACTCCCGCAATCCGGTCTTGCCGGCATTGCCGGTCAGGTCGATCGCGATCATCTCCATGCCGCGCGCTTCCAGCGCGGCGCGGCGGTCAGCCTGGGCATGAAGGGCGTCGTCGATGACGGCGAACCGCACCTCGGCATGGCCGAGAATGTAGTCCATGTCAGACGGTCCGAGCATGGTGTTGATGGGCACCCAGACCAGGCCCGCGCGGTGAATACCGAACAGCGCTTTGACGAATTCGACGGAGTTGTTGCAGATGGTGGAAATCTTCTCGCCCGGCTTCAGCCCGCGCTGCACCAGATGATTGGCGAAGCGATTGGCGTCACGCTCGAGCTCGGTGAAGGTGACCTGCCGGCCGCCGTCGGTCAACGCGACGCGATCCGGAAATCGCCGCGCGGCACGCTTCAGGAGGTCACCGATCGCGACCCGCCCGATGCGGCCCGGCCCGGTGACGCCACCGGTTGCTGCGAGATTGTGCATGTATGTCCTCCTGCCTCGTCATTGCGAGGAGCTCGCGACAAAATTGCAAAGCAATTTTGCGCTGAAGCGACGAAGCAATCCATACTGTCCAAACGGCAAGATGGAGTGCTTCGCTGCGCTCGCAATGACGGCTGGCGTGTCCCTATTGCCTGACCCCGAAAATCTGCCGCGCTTCCGCGGGGCTCGCGATCTCGCGGCCGGCGCGGCGCGCGCAGGCGGCGAGCCCTTCGACGAGCTGTCCGTTCGACGTCACCTTGGTGCCGTCGCCGAGATAGAACGTATCCTCGAGCCCGCTGCGCAGATGGCCGCCGAGATCGGCGGCGCGCTGATGCAGCGGCCAGATCTCGGCGCGGCCGATCGCGGTGACCTGCCAATGCGCCTCCGGCGCCTTCAGCTTCAAGAGGATCGGCAACAGCTCCGGATCGGCCGGCATGCCCGAGGCGACGCCCATGACGAAATTGTATTCGAGCGGGCCGGAATACATCCCGGTCTGCCGGTACATGCCGACGCAGCGCACGATGCCGACATCGAAGCATTCGAATTCGGGAATGGTGCCGGCCGCTTTCATCACGTCGAGATAGTCCTGCACCTTCTCGACGGCGTTATCGAACATCATCGGCGGCCAGGCCCAGGTGTTGTCGGCCTTCACCTTGAGATAGTTCAGCGAGCCGGCATTGCAGGCCGCGATCTCGGGCCGGGTTTCGCGCACGCAATCGAGCGCGCCCTGGTAGTTCGGGCCTGACGTGCCGGTGGTGTGGTTGATGATCACGCCGGGGCAGGCCTCGCGGATCGCCTGCTGGATTTCCTTGCTGACGCCGACGTCCCACGACGGCAGATGGCCCTTGTTCGGCTCTTGCTGCCGCAGATGGATGTGCATGATGCTGGCGCCGGCGTTGAACGCGGCCTTGGCCTCGCGCGCCATCTGTTCCGGCGTCACCGGAACGTTGTGCTGCTTCGGGTCGGTAAGCACGCCGTTCAGCGCGCAGGTGATGACGGCCTTGTCGCTCATGGGTCTCTTGTCCGCTTTGCAGCGCACATGCGCTGCTGATCTTGCCATGATGAGAACTTTGCCTTCGCGCCATCTTGCGTTGACTGGCTAAGTGGATGCGCTCACGACACAATCCGCCGCCAGCTGGTTAACACAAGACGCGACGCCCGCGTGACGCATAGCCTTGCTGTAAGCAGAAGCGGCGCAACAAGCCGGCATCACGGGGAGAAAGTCATGATCTCGATCAACCGGCGCGCATGGCTTACCGGCGCGGCAGGCGTGGGGCTTGCCGCAGTCGCAGGCGTCCGAGCTTCACTTGCCGAGGACACGCCCGGCGTCACCGCGACCGAGATCAGGATCGGCAGCACCACCTCCCTGAGCGGCCCGGTGTCCGCGCTCGGCGTACAGGCGCGCTGCCAGGAAGCCTATTTCAAGATGCTGAACGAGCAGGGCGGCATCGCCGGCCGGCAGATCAAGTACATCTACTACGACGACGCGTTCAATCCGGCGAAGACGGTCGAGCAGGTGCGCCGCCTGATCGAAAGCGACAATGTCGCCTTCCTGTTCAACATGCTCGGCACCGCGCCGAACTCGTCGGTCGTCAAATACATCAACGCCACCAAGGTGCCGCATCTGTTCCTGTCGGTGAACGGCGACAAATGGGGCGACTACAAGACCTATCCCTGGACCATGGGCTTTGCGCCGAGCGCGCGGACCGAGGCGCAGGTGTTCGTCAAATACGCGCTGAGCCAGAACAAGAACGCGAAATTCGCGGTGCTCTACCAGAACGATGATCTCGGCAAGGATTTCGTCGCCGGAGCCAAGGACGTGCTCGGCGAGCGGTTCGCGACCGCAGCCGTGGTGGCCTCGCACGAGGTCACCGATCCCACGATCGATTCCCAGATCGTGGCGCTGCGCGGCGCCAATCCCGATGTGCTGATCTCGGGCACCACGGCAAAGTTCTGCGCGCAGTCGATTCGCAAGATCTTTGAGCTTGGCTGGAAGCCGATGCACTTCATCGCCAGCGGCGCCGCCTCGATCTCATCGACCATTGCGCCTGTCGGCCTCGACAAGTCGCAGGGCACGATCTCGTCGGCCTATGTCAAGGACGTCGCCGACCCTGCCTGGGCCAATGATCCCGGCGTGAAGAACTTCCTCGCCTTCATGGAAAAGTACTTCCCCGACGGCAATCCGAAGGAGGGCTACAACCTCTACGCCTACACGGTGGCGCAGGTCTTGAAGATCGTGCTCGAGCAATGCAAGGGCAATTTCAGCCGCGACAACATCATGGCGCAGGCCAACAACCTGAAGGACATCGAGGTCCCGACGCTGTTGCCCGGCATCCGCGTCAACACCAGCCCGACCAATCATCACCCGCTGCAGCAGCTTCAGCTGCAACGGATCGAAGGGCCCGGCTGGCTGCGGTTCGGCGAGGTGATCCAGGGCGCGAATTTGTGAATGGAGAAGAATCCCAAGTGTCGTCCCGGCGAAAACCGGGACCCATACCCACCATTGTCATGATTTAAAAGCGCGTCTGCCATCCCGCATCACGGATAGATCACGCGGTATGGGTCCGGCTTTCGCCGGGACGACAGTCTAAGTCAATGCGCGCTCGCTTGCCGCCTGTCCGGTGCGATAGATCGCAAGGTCCCGCGAGCCGGAGAAGATCGCGCGCGGCTTCAAGCCATAGAAGCGACGAATCGAATGACTGAAATGCGTCGAGTCGGGATAGCCGATATCCTGCGCGAGATGCGCGAGGTTGATGTCCTGGTTGGCGAAGTGCAGCAGATGCCGCGCGCGTTTCCAGGCGCGGAAGGAGCGGAACGAGATCCCGGTCTCCTCCTTGAACAGATGCAGGAAGCGCGAGGGCGATAGCCCGGCCTCGGCGGCGCAGCCTGCCGCCGTCACCGGCTCGCCGGAGAACTGCCCGATGCGGCCGATCGCGCGCACGACACGCGGATCGAGCACACGCTGCGGCAGCGCGTCGCCGAAGCACATGGTATCGAACTCGGCATTCGCGATCGCATCGCGATGCTGCATCTCGGCGAGCGTCGCATAGGCGTTTCGGATGCGATTGGCGAACAGATGAGAGTCCGGTCCTTGCAAACGGCGGGCGACCGCCTCAAGCGTGCCGTCGGGCACACTCTCCGGCTCGATCGCGACGCAGATCGCCGAGCGATATTCGCTGGTGATGGTGTGGCGCAGGTTCGGCATCGTCACCGCGATCTCGCCATGCGACTCGCGGCCGTCGCTGGTCGACAGATGCAGCCCGTCGCGGATCGCGACATAGACATGGAATGCGCCGGGACAGCGCTCGCGCGGGCGTCCGAGCAGCCCGGCATAGAACACCCGTTCCGGCGTAATCAGCATCCGGTGACCGGATTGCTGGCTGGAGCTCTGGCACTTCGCGTCCACGATCGCGTCCATGGCGGTTCCTCCTCGCGCGGCTCTTTGGGCCGCTGCGGCAGAGCTACCATAACGCAAATTCGAGGCCTGTCACCGATGTGCTGGATCAATTCCGGGACACATCGACGCTTCCGAGATCAGGGCCGCGCCCGCGGCGCAACGTTCTGTTCCTGCCCGGCTTTTTGCTCCGCCGCCACCGCGCGCTGGTAGCCGTCGCGCTGCTGCAGCCGCGCCCAATAGGCCGCGACATTAGGCCCGAAATCCTTGGCGAGACCGATATTGCTGGCAAGCCGCAGCGCATAACCGTTCGTGATGTCGGCCGCCGTGAAGCGTTCCGCGCAGAGGAATTCCGACTTCGCGGCGGCAGCTTCCACCGCGCGCAGCCGGCCCAGGAACCATTTTGCATAATCGCCCGAGACCTGCGGGTTGCGCCGCTCCTCCGGTTCGAGCTGGCTGTAGCGGAGCACCAGCGTCTGCGGAAAGGTCAGCGTCGCATCGGAAAAATACATCCAGTTCAGGAACGCGCCATAGGCCGGCTCGTCGACACCGACAATCAGCGGCGTCGGGCCATATTTGGTGCCGAGATAATGGCAGATGCCTGACGACTCCGTCATCCTGGTCTCGCCATCGATCATGAACGGGATGGTGCCGAGCGGATTGATGCCGAGATATTCCTTGGCGAACACGCGCGGCGGGAACGGCAGCATCTTCAGCTCATAGGGCAGCCCAAGCTCCTCCAGCATCCACAGCGGACGGAACGAGCGCGCGGCGTCGCAGTGATAGAGCGTGATCATCAGGCGTTTCCCTTTTGCTTCAGGCCAGGCAGCGTGCCCATCATCTTGCACAATACCATGAGCATGACCTCGTCGGCGCCGCCGCCGATCGAGGTCAGGCGGCTGTCGCGATAGGCGCGGCTGACCGGCGTCTCGTTGGTGAAGCCCATGCCGCCCCAATATTGCAGGCATGCGTCGGTGAGCTCGCGGCCGAGCCGGCCGGCCTTCAGCTTGGCCATGGTCGCGAGCCGCGTCACGTCCTCGCCCGCGACCAGCGCCTCGCCGGCACGATAAATCAGCGAGCGCAGCAGCTCGACCTCGGTCTGCATTTCCGCGAGCTTGAAGTGCACCACCTGATTGTCCAGGATCGAGCCGCCGAACGCCTTGCGGCCGCGGGTGTAGTCGATGGTCTGGTTGATGATGAATTCATGCGCCTTCAGGCAGGCCGCCGCACCCCACAGCCGCTCCTCCTGAAACTGGATCATCTGGTAGGTGAAGCCCTGGCCCTCCTCGCCGATCCGGTTGCGCTTCGGCACCCTCACATTGTCGAAGAAGATCTGCGCGGTGTCGGAGGAGCGCATGCCGAGCTTGTCGAGCTTGCGCGCGACCTGCACGCCCCTGGTCTTCATCGGCACGCAGATCAGCGACTTGTTGCGGTGGACCTGACCGTCGCTGGTATTGGCCAGCAGGCAGATCCAGTCGGCCTGGGTGCCGTTGGTGATCCACATCTTGCCGCCATTGATGACGTAGTCGTCGCCGTCGGAGCGCGCATGGGTCTTGATCGAGGCGACGTCGGAGCCGGCGCCGGGTTCGGAGACGCCGATACAGGCGACCTGGTCGCCGGCGATCGAGGGCACCAGGAATTCGCGCCGCACCTCGTCGGAGCCGAACCGCGCCAGCGCCGGCGTCGCCATGTCGGTCTGCACCCCGATCGCCATCGGCACGCCGCCGCAGGTGATCGCCCCGAGCTCCTCGGCCATCATCAGCGCGTAGGAATAATCCAGTCCCTGACCGCCGAACTCGACCGGCTTGTTGAGGAGATCCTTCATGATCTCCTCGGTGCCGCCGCCGATCGCGTTGACCTTGACCTCGCGGTAGATGCGTTCGACCTTGACGCCGCGCATGAAGCCGGCGCCGCCGAAGATCTGCACCGCCTCGGAAGCGCAGTGCGCCATGGTCTGCGTCGCCTGGTTCTTCATCATGCAGATCTCGGCGACCGGGCTTTCGCCCTGGCCGAGCCGCCAGGCCAGCATTTCCAGCATCGCCTGCGAGGCCGCGACCTTCTGCGCCATGTCGACGATCTTGTGCCTGATCACCTGGTGTTGGGCGATCGGCTTGCCGAACGTCTTGCGCTCCTTGGCATAGGCGACCGCCTCGTCGAGGCAGACGCGCGCATAGGCGGTGCAGCTCGCCGCCATGCCCATGCGCTCGCTGTTGAAGTTCTGCATGATGATCTTAAAGCCCTGCCCCTCCTCGCCGATCAAGTTCTCGACCGGCACGCGGCATTCGTCGAAATGAAGTGTCGCGGTATCCGACGCCCACCAGCCCATCTTCTTCAGCTTGGTGCGGGAGAGGCCCGGCGTATTGCCTTCAATCAACAGCAGGCTGACGCCGCCGGGGCCCTCGCCGCCGGTACGCACCGCAACCGTCAGGTAGTCGGCCCGCATGCCCGAGGTAATGAAGGTCTTCTCGCCGGAGACGACGTAATGATCGCCCTCGCGCCGCGCCCTGGTGCGCAGGTTCGCGACATCGGAGCCGCCGCTCGGCTCGGTGATCGCGAGCGCGGAGATCTTCTTGCCCGCGAGCACCTCCGGCAGCACCCGCGCCTTGACCTCGGGCCGCGCGGCGCGGGCGATCGGCGGCGAGCCGATGGTGTGGCTCATCAGGCTCGAGGAGACGCCGCCGGCGCCGGCCTGCGCCAGCTCCTGCGAAGCCACGATCTTCATGAACTGGTCGGCGGCGATGCCGCCATACTCTTCGGGGAAGCCAAGACCGAGCAGCCCGATCGCGGATGCCTTGGCATAGAGTTCGCGCGGAAACTCGCCGTCTTCGTCCCATTGATGGGCATAAGGCTCGATTTCCCTGGCAACAAAGCGCCGCATCACCTCGCGAAAGGCCTCATGCTCGCCGGTGTAGAACGGGTTTGCCATCCGCATGCTCCGTTGATTCTTCCCGTCGACGATGTCCGGATTTCTCCCGGTTCACTTGCGTCGAGTGGCTGCCATCGGTGCCGGCGTCCGGTCCGGCGATCTGCCAGCCAATAAACGCAAGACAGTATCCTAATACGCCCCCTCCACTGCCAATTCATGGCATCAATTGAGCCAGGAACAGGCGGCGCAAGACTGCCGTTCCGGAGGAGGGAAATTTGCCGGTTCGTTATTACGACTGGATCGCGCATCATCGCCGGCGCACGCCGGACAAGATGGCGCTTGTCGATCTCGCCAGCGGACGCCGCTTCAGCTATGCGGAGCTCGACGCCCGCGTGTCGCGGCTTGCGGCCTGGCTGCGCGATGGGCTCAAGGTTGCCAGCGGCGACCGCGTCGCGGTGCTGGCACTGAACACGACGGATACGCTGGAAGTACAGTTCGCCTGCTTCCGGATCGGCGCGATCTTCCTGCCGCTCAACACCCGCCTCACCGTTCCCGAGCTGCGCTACATCACCGGCGACGCCGCGCCGAAGGTGATGATCCACGACAACGATCTCGCCGAGACCGCGCTTGCGGTGGCCAAGCTCTGCGATGTCGCTGCGACCGTGAGGCTCGGCCCCGGCGGCGCCTATGAGGCTGGCATCGCGGCAGCCACGCCGCTCGAGCGGTTCGAGGAGGTCATGCTCGATGACATCTCGACCATCATGTACACCTCGGGGACGACGGGTCAGCCGAAGGGCGCGATCATTACGCATGGGATGACGTTCTGGAATTGCGTCAATCTCGGCGGCCCCGCGTACATCTCGCCGGCCTCGGTGCTGCTCACGGTGCTGCCGCTGTTCCACACCGGCGGGCTGAATTGCTACACCAACCCGGTGCTGCATGCCGGCGGCACTGTACTGATCATGCGCGCCTTCGATCCCGGCGAGGCGCTGAAGCTGATCGGCGACCCGGCGCAAGGCATCAACGTATTCTTCGGCGTCCCCGCGATCTACCAGTTCATGGCGCAGCATCCGGCCTTCGCATCAGCGGATTTCAGCCGCCTCGTCATCGGCGGCGTCGGCGGCGCGCCGATGCCGGTGCCGTTGCTCAAGACCTGGGAGGCGCGCGGCGTCGCGCTGCAGCAGGGCTACGGCATGACCGAGACCTCGCCGGCGGTGATGGTGCTCGACCGCGAGGATGCCGCGCGCAAGGCCGGCTCCTCCGGCAAGCCGGTGCTGCACACCGAGGTCCGCATCGTGCGGCCCGACGGCAGCGACGCCGCAGTCGGCGAGCTCGGCGAACTCTGGGTCAAGGGTCCGAACATCACGCCGGGCTACTGGAACAGGCCGGACGCCAACGCCTCCTCCTTCACCGACGGCTGGCTGCACACCGGCGACGCCACGCGGATCGACGAGGAAGGCTTCTACTACATCGTCGACCGCTGGAAGGACATGTACATCTCGGGCGGCGAGAACGTCTATCCGGCCGAGGTCGAGAGCGTGCTGCATCAATTGGCCGCCGTCGCCGAGGCCGCTGTGATCGGCATCCCCGACGAGCAATGGGGCGAAGTCGGCATGGCGATCATTGCCGTAAAGCCAAGCCATTCGCTGACCCCGGCCGAGGTCCACGCGCATTGCCAGGCCAATCTGGCGCGGTTCAAGTGCCCGCGCCTGATCGAATTCATCGAGGTCCTGCCGCGGAACGCGACAGGCAAAATTCATAAGCCGACGCTCCGGCAACAATTCAGCCGGCCGAAGCCAACCGATACCGCGGCGTGAGCCAGACGCGCGCCGCGCGTTCCGGAATTCGCCGCGACAAGGATTACCCCGTTGCCGTCTGCCGGGACCGGCTGCGGGTTCGTTGCGTAAGTCCCCAACCAAGATCAATCGAGGAAATTGCCTTTATGAAAACAACAACACTGCCGCTGCTGGCGGCCGCCACGGCGCTCTGCCTGCTCTCCACCCAGGCCGCCTTTGCTCAAAAGAAATATGATACCGGCGCCTCCGACACCGAGATCAAGATCGGCAATGTCGAGGCCTATAGCGGTCCCGCGTCCGCCTATGGCGTCATCGGCAAGACCGAAGAAGCCTATTTCAAGATGATCAACGACCAGGGCGGCATCAACGGCCGCAAGATCAACTGGATCTCCTATGACGACGGCTACTCGCCGCCGAAGACCGTGGAGCAGATCCGCAAGCTGATCGAGAGCGACGAAGTCTTCCTGGTGTTCAACGCGCTGGGCACGCCGACCCAGACCGCGGTGCAGAAGTATCACAACGCCAAGAAGGTGCCGCAGCTGTTCCTCGCTACCGGCGCCAGCAAGTGGAACGATCCGAAGGATTTCCCTTGGACCATGGGTTTCCAGCCGAGCTATCGCGTCGAGGCGCGGATCTTCGGCAAGTACATCCTGAAGGCCAAGCCGGATGCCAAGGTCGCGATCTTCTATGCCAATGACGATTTCGGCAAGGACTACCTGGTCGGCTTGAAGGAGATCCTCGACAAGTCGAGCGTCAAGATCGTCGCCGAAGAGAGCTACGAGACCACCGAGCCGTCGATCGACTCCCACATCGTCAAGCTGAAGGACACCGGCGCCGACGTATTCGTCAACATCTCGACGCCGAAATTCGCGGCGCAGGCGATCAAGAAGATCGCCGAGCTCAACTGGAAGCCGGTGCAGGTGATGACCGACGTCTCGATCTCGATCGGCGCGGTCATGAAGCCCGCCGGGCTCGAGGCCTCGGAAGGCGTGCTGTCGGCCGGCTATCTGAAGGACGCGTCCGATCCGCAGTGGAAGAATGATGAGGGCATGAAGAAGTTCATGGCCTTCGCCGAGAAGTACATGCCGGGCGCCAACCTCGCCGACGCCAATCTGGTCTATGGCTACGCCGCGGCGCAGACCATGGTGCAGGTGCTGAAGCAGGCCGGTGACAACCTGACGCGTGAAAACGTGATGAAGCAGGCCGCCAGCCTCAAGGACTTCACGCCCGACACGCTGATCCCCGGCATCCGGATCAACACCAGCGCGACCGACTTCGCGCCGGTCGAGCAGCTTAAGATGATGCAGTTCAAGAACGGGCAGTGGGAGCTGTTCGGCGACATCATCAGCGCCGAGACCGGCGGCTAGCGCAGCGCAGGACGCCCACATCAGCCATCGCGAAGCCGCCCATCCGGGCGGCTTCGTTGTTTTTACGGATCGCTGGTGATGCCGAGCCGAGCGACGCGCAAGCTATCTCGCCGTCACCCTGAGGAGCCGCGAAGCGGCGTCTCGAAGGGTCGACGGCCCGGTCGGTGGCCGTGCATCCTTCGAGACGCGCTACGCGCTCCTCCAGCGACAAGGGCGAAGCCTTTGCGCGGGGATGACGGGATTGGCATCGTGAAGTTGACGTAGCCGGTCGATTATCCCGGCAAAAAGATCGCGAACGGCTCGTCGATCGTGCGACGCAGATGCTCGCGATAGGCGGCGTAGTTCGCGTCATCCGCCGACACCCGGCCGAGGCTCGGCTTGGGCACGTTCTTCACCGGCAGGAACGCGATCGGCGCGGCGACCGGCGTCAGCAGCGAGCCGCGGCCGGCGAGCAAGGTCGTGATGATGCCGTACATCTCGCCGGAATTGCGCGGGCGCGACACCGTGATCACGCGATGCTGGCCGTGTCGGTTGGTCACGAGGTAGACGAAGCCGGACTCATTGGGCACCGCCACCTCGCCATACTGGGTGTAATCGGCATCTTGCCGTTCGCCCTCGCGAAAGCCGAGCGACGATGACGCTTCGTCCCAGGTAATCTCGGTGCGATAGGCATAGAGCGCGCCCTGTTCGCCGAACGACGGACGCACCGTGATGTAGGTGCCCTCGATCCGCGCCACCGCGCGGCGCGAATAGGATCCGAGGCTGTCGGGCGCGATCCCGCCATTGGCGGGTGCGGCCACCGTGATCGTCTCCGGCAGCCTGCGCAGGGACACACCGAGCGCCTGCTCCAGCCGCACCGTGGTCGCCAGCGTGAACGGGCGGCGGCCGCCGAGCACCTTTTCCAACGTCGAGAGGCTCAGCTTCGCCTGCTCGGCCAGCGCCTGCCGCGAGATTCGGCGGCGCGCGATTTCCTCGCGAATGGTCTCCGCGACCTGCCGGCTCTGCTCGGCGGACAGCTGCTTGTCAGGCGTCGGCATCCAGATTCCTGCCCGGTTCCCCTTGATTCCGCGCAGTCTAGCAGACCGCACAACCCATCACAAAACCGCACAAACCCGCCTCCCGCGGCGGCGGGCCGCGCCGGACCGCGGCCAATCATTGCCGATCATTCTGCTCGCGCCAAAACCGCCGTTCTCCATGATCGCGAGGCAGCGAAAGCCTCGCTCGGGAGTGACGAAAATGACGATTTACGATGCATGTGAGAGCAGCCCGCAGATCCGCCTGTCGCGCAGGATGCGCATTGCGCTGTTCTTCCTGGTGGAAGGTGTGGCCGCGCTGGTGATCGGCTTTGCGGCCTTATTCGTGAGTTTCGATCCGGTGTGGTCGGCCGAGCTGCCGCAACAGGCGGTGCTGCGGCCAAGCGATGCGCGCTCCGGCTCGCTGCTGTTCAAGACCGACGATGGCTACAGGGATGCGCTCAGGCTCGGCGTCGATGTCGACCTCACGGTGTCGGGCCCGACCGTCCGCGCCCGCGTCACGCAGATCTTCCGCAACCCGACCAAGGACTGGGTGGAGGCGACCTATGTCTATCCGCTGCCGGCGGGCGGCGCGGTCGACACGCTGAAGATGGTGGTCGGCGACCGCGTCGTGGTCGGCGACATCAAGGAGCGGCAGCAGGCTCGCGCGATCTATGAGCAGGCCAAGCAGAACGGCCAGAAGGCCGCGCTCACCGAACAGGAGCGGCCCAACATCTTCACCAATTCGGTCGCCAATATCGGCCCCGGCGAAACCGTGCTGGTGCAGATCGAGTATCAGGAGCCGGTGCAGCAGAACGGCAGCGAATTCTCGCTGCGGGTGCCGATGGTGGTCGGCCCACGCTACAATCCGCGCCCGGTGGTGCAGAGCGTCGACCTTCGCGCTGACGGCAACGGCTGGGGCACCACCGATCCGGTGCCGGACCGCGACCGCATCTCCTCCGAAGTGCTCGATCCCGCCCAGAATGCGCCGGTCAATCCAACCAACGTCACGGTGCACCTCAACGCCGGCTTCCCGCTCGGCGAGGTGAAGAGCCATTTCCATCAGGTCAGGATCGAGAGCCCCGACAGCACCACGCGCATCGTCAAGCTCGCCGAAGGCCCGGTGCCGGCCGATCGTGATTTCGAGCTGACCTGGAAGCCGGCCGCCGAGAAGGCGCCGTCGGTCGGGCTGTTCCGCGAGCATGTCGGCAATTCCGACTATCTGCTCGCCTTCGTCACCCCGCCGTCGGTCGAGCAGGCGCAGCAGAAACCGTTGCCGCGCGAGGTGATCTTCGTGATCGACAATTCCGGCTCGATGGGCGGCACCTCGATCATCCAGGCCAAGGCGAGCCTGACTTACGCGCTCGGTCGCCTGCAGCCGACCGATCGCTTCAACGTGATCCGGTTCGACGACACCATGGATACACTGTTTCCGGCACCGGTCGCGGCCAACAGCGCCAATATCGGCAACGCGACGGCGTTCGTCAGCGCGCTGCAGGCCCGCGGCGGCACCGAGATGGTGCCGGCGATGCGCGCGGCGCTGTCAGACACCAACCACGACGACGCCAATTACGTCCGGCAGGTCGTGTTCCTGACCGACGGCGCCATCGGCAACGAGCAGCAATTGTTCGAGACCATCAGCGCGCTCCGCGGCCGCTCGCGGGTGTTCATGGTCGGGATCGGCTCGGCGCCGAACACCTATCTGATGACGCGCGCCGCCGAGCTCGGCCGCGGCACCTTCACCCATATCGGCTCGGTCGAGCAGGTCGACGAGCGCATGCGCGGCCTGTTCGCCAGGCTCGAGAACCCGGCGGTGACGAACCTCTCGGCGAAATTCTCCGAGGCGACGGCCGATCTGACGCCGTCGGCGCTGCCCGACGTCTATCGCGACGAGCCGCTGGTGCTGGCCGCCAAGCTCGACAAGCTGACCGGCTCGGTCGAGATCAAGGGCCGCATCGGCGACCGTCCGTGGAGCGTGACGCTGCCGCTCGCGAATGCCGCCGAGGGCAAGGGCCTGTCGAAACTGTGGGCGCGCCGCAAGATCGCCGATGCCGAGGTGGCGCGCACCACGCGACAAGAGAGTCCCGAGGACGCCGACAAGACCATCCTCGCGCTGGCGCTGGAGCATCAGCTCGTGACGCGGCTGACCAGCCTTGTCGCGGTCGACAAGACGCCGAGCCGTCCCGAAGGCGAGCCGCTGAAGTTGAGCGAACTCCCGCTCAACCTGCCCGCCGGCTGGGATTTTGCGAAGCTGTTCGGCGAGCGCCCGAGTCTGCCGGCCGTCCCGGGCGAGCGGCGCGCCGACGGTGGCGACGGCAAGGTGCAGCTCGCTGCGCTGAAGCGGTCACCGGTCGCCACGCAAGCTCCCGGCACGATCCAGCTGCCGAAGACCGCGACCGATGCGGAGCTGAAGATGATCGCGGGCGTGATCCTGCTCACGGTCAGCCTTCTTCTCCTGGTGTTCAACCGGCGTCAGACGTCGCCCCAATGACGTCGGATGAAAGGAGGAGGCGCCCCCCAACCTCCTCCTTCAAGAACGCGCGCGGCCTTCCACCCGTCCCCCAAGGGCCGCGCGCGCAGCTTCTCCCGCCCGAGGAAGGCATCGCGCGAATTTCCAACCCTCACCCTGAGGAGCACGCGAAGCGGGCGTCTCGAAGGGCGAGGCCACCGGACCGGCCTCATCCTTCGAGACGCGCTGCGCGCTGCTCGGGATGAGGGTCAGACAGTCGCTTCTCGCAATGGCCAGAGCAGAACAAAATGCCCCGCTTCATTCCACCCATCGCGTTCGCCCTCATCGGCCTGATCCTGTTCGGCCAGGGCGCCTATATCCACGCCAAGGCGCTGCTCGCGCAGGTGCTGCTGGAGCGCGCCTTCGCACAAAGCATCGCGACCGGCCAGCCGGTGAAGCCGTGGAGCTGGGCCGATACCTGGCCGGTGGCGCGGATCGAGGTGAAGCGCCTGCACGCGTCCGCGGTCGCGCTTGCCGGCAGCAGCGGCCAGGCGCTGGCGTTCGGCCCCGGCCATGTCGAACAGACCGTCGATGCCGGCGAGCGGGGCGTGGCGGTCTATTCCGCACACCGTGACACGCATTTTCGCTTTCTCAGGGATGTCACAATCGGTGACGAGATCGACGTCACACGAAGCGACGGCAAGATGTTTCGCTATCGGGCCGATCGCAGCTCGGTGGTCCGCTTCGATCAATCGGGGGTAGATCCGATTACTGACCGACATGAACTTGTGCTATCGACCTGCTGGCCGTTCGATGCGCTGACATCGGGGCCCGAGCGTTATCTGTTGCACGCGACCTTGATCGAAACGGATACGCGCCCGCGCGAATCGGGTTCCTGATACGCAATCAATTTTGCGCCTGCCGGGATATTGCGCGCGGTGGCCAGACCTGCGCCGGCATGAGTTGCTACCCCCTTTCCCTCGCCATAAAAACAATGAAAAATCGCGCGCCTCACGGTGATCCGCCGTGGCCACAGGAAACAACGACAACAAGGATAAGGGCAGGCTCCATGGAAGCTTTCGCAAGCACCGCGTCTCATGTGTCCCACAAATGGGCGCCGCCCGCGGACGCCAGCGATATCGTCAAGAGCATCCACGCGATGCTGCATCCGCGCAACATCGTGCTGGTCGGCGCCACCGACAAGCCCGGCAATTACGCCGAACGGATCTGGAACAATCTGGTCAAATACGGCTACGCCGGCGGCCTCTATCCGATCAACGCCAAGCGCGAAGCGATCTGGGGCGTCACCTGCTACAAGGACTTCGCCAGCCTTCCCGAAAAACCCGACCATGTGCTGGTTCTGGTGCCGGCCCGGTTTGCGGTACAGGTGATCCGCGATGCGGCCGCGGCCGGCGCGCGCTCGGCGACCATCGTCACCTCCGGCTTCAGCGAATTGCAGGATGAAGAGAGCCAGCGGCTCGCGGTCGAGCTGAAGCAGGCGATCAAGGAGACCGGGCTTGCGGTCACGGGCCCGAACTGCCTCGGCAATCTCAGCGCCGGCGAGAACCTGTTCACCAATATCGACGACCGCATCGTCACCATGGAGCAAGGCGCGGTGGCGATCGCCGGGCAGTCCGGCGCGATCGTGATGGCGATCCGGCAGGCGCTGGAGGATCGCGGCGTCGGCGTCGGCTACATGGTCACGACCGGCAACGAATCCGGGCTCGAGACCCCGGACCTGATGAGCTATTTCGCCGCCGATCCGAGCATCCGCGTCATCGTGGTCTATCTCGAAGGCGTCAGGAACACGAAAGTGTTCCGCGATGCCTGCAAGGCCGCGCGCGCCGCCGGCAAGCCGGTGATCGCGCTCAAGCTCGGCGCCTCCGAAGGCGGCCGTGCCGCGGCGATGGCCCATACCGGCGCGCTTGCCGGCTCGATCGAGACCTTCGATGCGATCTCGACCCGCGAAGGCGTGATCCGGGTGCGCGGGCTGGATGAACTGATCGAGACCACCGAGTGCTTCGTCCATGCCGATCCGCCGAAGGGCAATCGCCTCGCGGCGGTGTCGCTGTCGGGCGGCAAGCGCGGCCTTCTGATCGACGCGTTCTATTCCGCCGGGCTGAACTTCGCGCCGCTGAGCCCGAACGCCTCGGAGCAGCTGGCGAAGATGCTCGGCCCCGGCAGCATCGTCGGCAATCCGCTCGACGCGGGATTCGCCGCAGTGGTCGATCCCTCCGTCTACATGAAGTCGATCAAGATCATGATCGACGATCCCGACACCGATATCGTCATCATCGATGCCGAGCTGCCGAAGGCGCCGCACGAGCTGCGCGAGCGCAATTTGCGCATCGTCAACGAGATGGCGGGCCAGGCCAACAAGCCGGTGATCTATATCAGCGCGATGTCGATCGGCTTCACCGAATTCACCAAGGGGCTGCGCAAGTCGCTGCCCGATATCGCGGTCATGCAGGGCCTCGACCGCGCGGTCGGCGCGATCAAGTCGCTGATCGAATATGCCGGCCTGCGCAAGGAGGTGCCCGATATCGCGTCGAGCTCGAAGGCATCGGCGCGCGCGGTGCTGGAGAAGACGCTGAAGGCCGCCAACGGCGCCGCCGCGCTCGACGAGGTCGCCTCGAAGAAGCTGCTCAAGGCCTATGGCATCCCGATCTCAAGGGAAGAGGTTGCGCAGACCGCGGCCGAGGCCGTGAAGATCGCCAACCAGATCGGCTTCCCGGTGGTCGCCAAGGTGGTCAGCCCCGACATCCTGCACAAATCCGATGTTGGCGGCGTGGTGCTGAATCTCGCCAGTGCGGCCGAGGTGAAGAAGGCGTTCAACGACATCACCGCGCGGGTGAAGAAGTTGAAGGGCAAGCCGAAGCTCGAAGGCATCCTGATCGCGCAGCAGGTCAAGGCCGACCTCGAGCTCGTGGTTGGCGCCTCGCTCGACGCTGAGATGGGCCCCGTCGTGCTGTTCGGCACCGGCGGCGTCGATATCGAGCTGATGAAGGACGTTGCGCTCGCCGGCGCGCCGCTCGACGCCGCCGAAGCGAAGGAGCTGATCGCCAGGACCAAGGCCGGGGTCAAGATGAAGGGCTATCGCGGCAAGCCGGCGCTGCACGAGCCGTCGGCGGTGAAGGCGCTGGTCGGTCTTTCCAACCTGATGGCCGACGCCAATGGCCGCATTGCCTCGATCGACGTCAACCCGTTCCTGATCAACAGCAAGCTCGGCGTCGCCGTCGACGGCCTGATCGTGCTGAACAACGCCGCCGCGAACAAGGCCGCGGGGCATTAGGTTCGGCGCGAATTCATCACCGTCATCCTGAGGTGCGAGCGGAGCGAGCCTCGAAGGATGCACGGCCCGGCTGGTGGCCGTCGATCCTTCGAGACGCCGCTTCGCGGCTCCTCAGGATGACGGAACTTTGAGCACGTCAGCGCTTCGACCGCTACCGTGCGCTAAAAGCTCGCGCCCCACTGCCGCGCGGTCTGCATCACCCAGTCGCGATAAAGTGTCAGCGGCGTCACGCCGGTGATGCCGCCGCAGCCGGCGGCGCCGTTCGGCCCCGTCGACCAGCTCACCACGCCGACGATCGCAGGGCCGCCCTGCTTGTCCTCGAACACCGGCGCGCCGGAATCGCCGGTGCAGGCCCCGAGCCCTTCGCGCACGCCCTGCCCGACCGGATCGACGAGACGGATCTGCAACGTGCCCGGCTTGCCGCTCGCGATCAGGCCGGCGACGCGCGTGGCGCCACCGCTTTTGCCGTCACCGCGCACGGTGACGCCGACGCCCGCGATGGTGAAGCGGCCGCCGACCTGGATCGGAATGTTTGGCATGCCGAGCGCGGCCGGCGCCTTGCCTGCGGCCGGCGCCGCGAGCTGCAGCAGCGCGACATCGGCGGTCGCGACATGATTGGTCATCGCCTGCATCCGGAAGCCGGGATGGATCGCAACCGTCCTGACGTCCTGCAGCTTCGGCTGCGTGTCCGCGCCATATTCGACGATCTTGTAATCGGCGCCGGGCTGCACGCAATGCGCCGCGGTCAGCACGACCTTCGGCGCGATCAGCGCGCCGGTGCAGAAATTGCCGCGCGAGCCGACGATGGTGACGACGGAGCGCGCAACGCCATCCGTCGACGGCGCGCCGCCGCCGACGATGGCCAGCGCCGGCGTTGCCACCAACAGGCTAAGAAAAGCCGTCGCTCGAATTACGCTCGTCATGGAACCCCGTCGGTCTGCTTCTGAATCGAGCCCATTCGAGCCGCGGCATCGCGTCGCTCGCACCCGGCTCTGGAGAACACGCAATATTGTACAGAGCATCCAGGCCTGCATGCGTCAATTGTCTAAATATCTAGGCGTCGATCACTACGGCGTTGAAGTCGCCGCCGGAATCCAGCACCGCCATCGCGCGCCGGCGCCACACATCGACGTCTGTCGCGAGACGCACCATGTCGGATCGCGCGCCTCATGTGAACTGCGTCTCTTGATTGCCTGCATCGGGGTCGTAATTTCGGCGTGATACTAATACAACCTCCGGCAGCATATCGCATACTTACTTTCATGACTTTCTGGATGCCGGTGCCGTTGATCTCAACACGGCGTTTCCATCCGCCATTTCGTTGAGTTAGAGGATAATGATGAGGATAGCGGTCGTCACGCCGATCAGGCTGTTCAGCGAGGGGCTTACCTCGAGTTTCCAGAACCACGCCGAGTTTGCGATTGCGGCGGCGGTGTCCGATCTCGCCGGCCTGCGCGAGACCCTCGAGACCGGCAGTGTGAATGTCATTCTGATCGACGTCACACAGGGTATCGATCTCGATGAAGTGCGCGTGATTGCCAGCGATCATGCGGATGTCGCGCTGGTGGCGCTCGGTCTCAACGAAGATCGGCGCGACGTGGTCCGCTGCGGCCGGGCCGGTTTCAGCGGCTACATCTCCCGGAACGCCAGCTTCGATGAGCTATGCCGCGCGCTGTCGGACGTGGCATCGGGGCGGCTCGCCTGCAGCGCCGAGATTTCCGGCGGCCTGCTGCGCGCGCTGTTCTGCATGGAACGTCAGACGGATACGATCGACGCGGACCAGGGACTGACGCGCCGCGAAGGCGAGGTTCTCAAGCTGATCGGACAAGGCATGTCGAACAAGGAGATCGCGCGCGATCTCAATCTCAGCCTTGCGACGGTCAAGCACCACGTCCATCACGTGCTGCAGAAGCTCGGCCTGCCGCGCCGGGCACAGGCGATGCGACGGGTGCGCGAAGCACCGTGGATCGCATCATCGGCAGCGATCCCCGATCGGGCCCGCGAGCTCGACTGACACCAGCATCCCGAATTCCGTGTTCGGCCGACGCGCAGACGCGTTCGCGGACCGGCGCGCAGATGCACACGTGTTTGCCCGGACGCGCACAATGGTGCGGCGAGATCGGTCCCGACTAAACCCTTCGATCGATCGTCCGAGGCGCAGGATCGATCTCATGGACCGATCGATCCGTATCGTCGGCTCGATCCTTTCTGATCCACCGCGGCGAATAGGCCTTAGGCGTCACAGCTGCCACAACTGCACCAACGCAACGACCTGCCGCTCTGCTGGATCGCTGCGTGAAAGCAAATTGCCGCGGAAGATGGATTGGCTGCACGGATTTGCGGCAGGCCGGTCGGGATTGATTTCATGAATCCAGTTGCCGACATCGCTGGTCTGGCTGCCTTGTGGCAGAAAACGTCGGGCGGCGACCCCGCGGTGAAGATCGCGATCATCGACGGCCCCGTCGATCTCAATCATCCTTCGCTCCGGCAGGCCCGCGTCGCCAGCGGCGGCGAGTTCGTTGCACCGGCTTCGCCGATGATCCAGTCCGAGCACGGCACGCATGTGACGAGCGTGCTGATGGGCACGCCCGGCAGCCCGGTGCTCGGCGTCGCGCCGAATTGCAGCGCGACCGTGTTCTCGATCTATCGCGAGAATGCCTCCGGGCAGATCGAGCCGTCCTCGCAAAGCACCCTGGCGCTCGCGATCAACCAGGCGCTCGCCGCCGGTGCCGACGTCATCAATATCAGCAGCGGCCAGCAATCCGCGACCGGTCAGGCCGACCGCATTCTGGTCGACGCGGTCCGCGCCTGCGAGCGCGCCGGCAAGCTGATCGTCGCCGCTGCAGGCAATGACGGATGCCGCTGCGTCCAGGTGCCGGGCAGCCTCGCTTCGGTGCTTGCGGTCGGCGCGTGCGATCCGGCAGGCAATCCGCTGCCCTTCAGCAATTTCGGCGACGCCTATCTCGAGAACGGCATCCTCGCGCCGGGCGAGAACATCGCCGGCGCCTCGCCGGTCCGCAATATCAGCCTGCGCTCCGGAACGAGTTTCGCGGCGCCGATCGTCACCGGCGTCGTCGCCCTGCTGCTCTCATGCCTGCGCCGGACCGGACGCAAGGCCGATCCGCAAGCCGTCCGTGCCGCGCTGCTCGAAAGCGCGGTGCCCTGCCGCAGCGACGGCAGCGCCTCGCGCTGTCTCGCCGGGCGGCTCGATATTCCCGCGGCTGTCGCCGCCCTGCTTGGCGAGCAGGCGGACGCCGTCATGCCGTCGGGTGCCACGGCCGCGGCTCCCCATTTCCGGGGAGTGTCCGCGCGCCCTTTCGTCCAACCGTCATCCGCCGCTCAGCCAACTGCAACCAGAGAGGGTTCCATGGGAGATCTATCAGCAATGTCTGCACCATCGGCTCCGCGCATATTCGGGCCGGACGGCTCGGTTCTGCGCAGCAGCGCCGGGATCATGCCAAGCGAAGCGCAGCCTGCTGCGCCGGCAGCGCCTGCGGCCGTCGCCGCGCCCGTTGATCACGGCGTCGCCGCCGCGCCGATCGCAGCGCCGGCGCCCTATCCGTATCACGCCCCTCATGCGGGCGGCGACATGGTCTGGATGCCGACGCCGGCACCGCAGTTGATCATGCCGCCGATGATGATGCCGCAGATGGCGATGCCGGCGACCGGCATGATGCCGCAAGCCTGGCTGCAGCCGCAGCAGCTGCCTGCGCTGATGCCGAGCAACGCGCTTCCCGTCGCGATGCCGCAGGCGCTGCCGATGTACGAAGCCCCCGCGGTTCGCACCAGCGAGAAGAGCTGCGGCTGTGGCGGCGGCCTGCGTCCGCAGGGCGCCGCGGCGGAATCCACCGGACAGCTCGCGTTCCCGATCGGCCGGCTGTTCTACGACTTCGGCAAGGAGGCGCGCCTCGACTACTTCGTGCAGGCCATCGCCAATTGGCGCGACAGCCTGATCGGACGCGGCGATCCGGCGTTCGGGCCGGAGCGCGACCGCTCCGGCGATACCTCGGCGCCGTACAATCCGGCGATCATGGCGCGCTATCTGTTGAACCAGGCCGAAGGTGAGAGCGCGACACCGAGCGGCTCGGGCAACAACTTCCCGGATGCCGATGCCATCATCTGGACGATGACGATCGACTCGATCCCGATCTATGCGGTCAAGCCGCTCGATGTGTTCGGTCTCGGATTCTTCGCCGCGCTGATCCTGGCGCTCTGGCATCAGGAGGTCTCGCATGACGATCCATCGAACACCCGAACGGTGGTCCCGGCAGCGCGCGGCGGCGACGATACGCCACCGACCACGCCCCCGGCTTTCCCGCCGCGCGGCGGTGTTGCGCGGATTTCGATGGCCGGCTGGGTCGACAGCGCCAACACGACCAAGCTCCTGAACGGGACCGTCGTGCCGACGCTGGTGACCGACTGGCGCGGTTTCTATCAGTGGGATCTCTACACGCTGTTCGGACCCGATCCCGACACCTGGCCGGCCGGCGCGGAAGGCTTCCTCGAGCGGATCTACAACGAGTTCCGCAATGTCGGCCTCTCGCCGCAGGATCGCGCGCTGAACTATTCCGCGATGAATGCATACAACACGCGGAAGATCTTCACCGACGTCGCCAAGAAGGGCTTGCGGCTCGATACCGTCGAGGTCGACCAGAGCGTCATCTGCCGCCCGGACTCGGTTTGTCACGACGTGACTTACCGCTTCTTCAATCCGACCCAGGTCCTGACCCAGGCGCGCGAAGTCTATCAGTACACGATCGACGTGAGCGACGTGGTGCCGGTGGCGGTCGGACCGCTGCGGCAGTGGCAGGTCTATTGACGCGATTGCTCCTCTGCGTCCGGAGGAGATCAGAACGTGGCGCGAATGCGTCACGTGGTCCAGGGGATCGACGTGATGAGCGATCCCCTGGGCGACGTCCAGCGACGGCTGCCCCGGTCGGTGCCCACCTCCCGTAGTTGCCGTCAATTCAAACCGAAAGAAGGAGCTGAACATGTACGCAAGGAACGACTTTGAGACCTTCGGCAGCGTGCGTAGCCCGATCCAGTGTGAGGGCATCGAGCGCGGTCCGAAGCGGATTGCCGACGTGGCGACCAACGGGTCGGTCAACCCGCAGGGTTGGGGAGAAATCCTCGGCGGCGTCGCGCAGGCGCTGCCGGGTGTCCTCGGCGCCTTCGGCATCTGATCGCCAAACTCGGGGCCCGGCGCTGTCGGGCCCCACCCCGCCTCGAGGAGGCCGACATGATGCAGAGATCCACAGCCAGGAGCCCACAGCAACAGCAGCAGAACGGTCGCCGGATCGAGCCATCCGGCAAGATCGTCGTGTCGTCAGTCGTGAGCCACGCCTCGCTGATCGCCGCGATCAGCGACCGCAACCCGATCATCGCCAAACGCACCACATCCGACGAAGACAAGTCCTGACGTCGTCGTCATCACCGAACCTATGGAGCCGATGCCATGGCAAAACCGCCCCGCAAATCCGGATCCGACAGCGCCGCCTCGCCGCCGCCGGCGGAAGCACCTTCCGCAGCGTCACGCATGGCCCAGGCGCGGCGCCCGATGGAGGCCGCTGTTGTCGCCCGTCCGAAGATCGCCACCACTCCCACTCCGCCGACAACGCCGACCTATCTGGCGCCGCCGCAGGGCCCCGGGGCTCCGCAGCAGATGCGCCATGATGGCTCACCGCATTCGGAGGGGCGGCTCAACACCGCGATGAAGATCCTGCTCGATCCCGCGGCGCGCGCGCTGCCGAGCAAGGTCTATTCCGGACAGGCGCGAAACTGGACCCGCAGACCGTAATCGGCTTTGCGCGCCGAGCAGGCCGCGATCCGCAACCACGCACGCAACGGCCCGCCCGATCCGGCGGCGCGGCCGTTGCCGTTCGCCGGAGAGAAACATGAACGAGAACGGCAATCCCCCTCGCGTCAATCTGCGCCGCGCCGCCTTCACATCTGTTGGCCTCGGCACATTCCTGTTTCTCGCGGCCGGCACGCTGCGATGGGCCGGCGCCTGGACGTTCCTGCTCGAGATCACGATCGGCGGGCTGATCACCGAGGCCTGGCTCGCCCGGCATGATCCGGGGTTGCTGGCGGAGCGGCGCACCGCACGCGGCCAGGCCGGATGGGATCGCGTCATCACGACGATCATGCCGCTGCTGTGGCTGGCATGGCTGCCGCTGATGGCGCTCGACGCAGTCCGCTACCAGACATCCATCGTGCCCTTCTGGTTGCAATGCGCCGGCGCCGTGATGATCGCGGCATCGTTCTATATCGTCTACCGGACCTACCGCGAAAACAGCTACGCCGCGCCGGTCGTGAAGATCCAGCGCGAGCGCGGGCATGCGGCGGTGACTACCGGACCCTACGCCTATGTGCGGCATCCGATCTATGCCAGCGGCCTCCTGACCTATGTCGGCACGCCGCTGCTGCTGGGATCCTGGTATGGCCTTGCCATCGTGCCTGTGATGGCGGCGCTGCTCGGCTTGCGGTCGTTGATGGAGGAGCGGATGCTGACCGCCGAGCTCGACGGCTATGCCGAGTATCTCGCGCGGGTGCGCTATCGCCTGGTGCCGATGGTCTGGTGAGCTGGTTCCGCGTGGCGGATTTTTGCCGCGAACTGGCGGCTTGCCTGATCGGCGGCAATTCCAATAAAGAAGGCTGGACGCGCGTTTCCCTGTTGTCCTGCAATCGGCCGGACGATCCGAGGCGAAGCCGCCGCTTTGCAACGGGCAGGACTTTGATGATCGAAGCAGTGATCTGGGATTTCGGCGGCGTGTTGACCACCTCGCCGTTCGAGGCGTTCGCACGCTATGAGACCGAGCGCGGCCTGCCGATCGACATCATCCGCCGCACCAACGCTGCCAATCATCTCGAGAACGCCTGGGCCAAGTTCGAGCGCGCCGAGATCGATATCGACGCATTCGACGTGCTGTTCGCGACGGAATCGAAGGCGCTCGGCGCCGAGGTGCGCGGCAAGGACGTGCTGCCGCTGCTCTCCGGCGACCTCCGCCCCGAGATGGTCGAGGCGCTGAAGCGCATCAAGGCGAAATTCAAGACCGGCTGCATCACCAACAATCTGCCGGCGAATGCGATCGGCAGCCGCAGCGGACGTACGCTCTATGTCGCCGAGGTGATGGCGCTGTTCGACCACGTCATCGAGTCCGCGAAGATCGGCCTGCGCAAGCCCGACCCGCGCATCTACCAGATGATGGTGGAGACGCTGCAGGTGAACCCGAAGAACTGCGTCTATCTCGACGATCTCGGAGTCAATTTGAAGCCGGCGCGCGAGATGGGCATAACCACGATCAAGGTCGCGAATGCCGCGCAGGCGATCGGCGAGCTTGAAGCCGCGACCGGCCTCACGCTGAGGTGAAGCGGGTTACGCAGCCGGCACGACCAGATGCAGCTTTGCATGGCGCATGCGTATCTGGACTGCCTGAAGTAGGCGATCGACCAGAAGATCGTTGGCCCGCAGCGCAAGGAATTCGTCGAGAGCTGCGCGGGTTGACGGTAGCCGGGCTACGAGACTGTTCTCCTTCCCCCTGAAAGGGGGAAGGTCGGGATGGGGGTCAGCCGCAGACACCGGTGTTAATGGAGAGAGTAGATCCCCACCCGCTTTGCTCTGGCGAGCAAAGCGACCTCCCCTTTTCAAGGGGAGGTTCGAACCACACGCTAACAACTGTATTTGCGCTTGGCGGAAATACCCCGGAACCATTGCGCTAACGCCAGCCTTTAGCCCTCATGCCTTTGCGGGCCAAACGAGCCTTGTGCTTTGCCCGCAACGGGCGCAGAACAGGTCCGAGTTCAAGGTAAATTCGGAGCTGATCCTCGTGGCTGACACCAGGCCCACCGCCTCGATCGAGACCGTGGAAAGCGGCCTCGCCGCGCAAGGCTATATTGCGAGCCGGCAGATCGCGACCGCGGTCTATCTGTCGCAGCAGATCGAGAAGCCGATCCTGGTCGAGGGCCCTGCCGGCGTCGGCAAGACCGAGCTGGCGAAGGCGATCGCCGCCTGGCGCGGCATGAAGATGATCCGCCTGCAATGCTATGAGGGCCTCGACGAGGCCAAGGCGCTGTATGAGTGGAAATACGCCAAGCAGCTGCTCTACACCCAGATACTGAAGGACAAGCTCGGTGAGGTGCTCGGCGGCGCGCAGTCGCTGGCCGCGGCGCTCGATCAGCTCCACACCTTCGGCGACGTGTTCTTCTCCAAGGAATTCGTCGAGCCGCGGCCGCTGTTGCAGGCACTGGAGCAGCCCGCCGGCTGCGTGCTGCTGATCGACGAGATCGACAAGTCGGATGCCGAATTCGAATCGCTGCTGCTGGAAATCCTCTCGGACTTCCAGGTCACGATCCCCGAGCTCGGCACCGTCTCCGCAGTGGCGCCGCCGACCGTGATCCTGACCTCGAACAGCGAGCGCGATCTTGGCGACGCCTTGAAGCGGCGCTGCCTGCATCTGCACATCGGCTTCCCCGAGCAGAAGCTGGAAGAGCGTATCGTCGAGAGCCGGGTGCCCGGCATCTCGCAGACCCTGCGCAAGCAGATGGTCGGCTTCATCCACGAGATCCGCTCGCTGGACCTGAAGAAGCTGCCCTCGGTCAGCGAGGCGATCGACTGGGCGCGCGTGCTGGTGCTGCTGCAGGCCAGCGAGCTCGACCACGAGATCGTCAAGGACACGCTCAACGTGCTGCTGAAATACGAAGCCGATATCGAGGCCGCGACGCCGCAGATTTCGTCCTTCATCGCCAAGGCGTCGCGCCAGGGCGTGTTCAGCTAAAGCATGATGCGATTGGTTCGAACCATAGCCGAGAGCGAGCAGCGCCCCCTCTCCCGCTTGCGGGGGAGGGCTAGGGTGGGGGTTTCACCGCGAGTCATTTCGCGGAGAGAGCCCCCACCCGTATCGCATCTTTCGATGCGATACGACCTCCCCCGCAAGCGGGAGAGGTACAGCGAGCCTGCCGCCAGATCGACTGAACATCACTTTTTCTACCGATAGATCACCATGCGCGAGAACCTGCATCGCTTCTTTCGTGCGGCGCGGGGGGCCGGGGTCCGGGTCTCGCCCGCCGAAAGCATCGATGCGATGCGGGCGGTCGCCCAGGTCGGCTTTGCCGATCGCGACATCCTGCGCGACACCTTCCTGCTGACGCTTGCCAAGACGCAGGACGAGAAGCGCGCGCTCGGCGAATGCTTCGATCTGTTCTTCAGCCAGCCCGAGCCGAAGCAGGAGAACGCCGAGCAGAGCAAGACGGACGACGGCAGCGAATCCGACGCCAACCCATCGGCCGACGAGCATGGCGACGCGTCGGGCGGCGCCGCCAACGAGACTATCGGGCCGCTGGCGCAGATGCTGCTGTCGCAGGATCGCTCCGCGATATCGAGCGCGATCGCCAACGCCTCCGGCGCCGCCTCGCTGCCGGATATCCGCTACTTCACCCAGCGCGGCATCTTCCAGACCCGCATCCTCGATGCGATGGGCATCCAGCGCCTGCGCGACGACATCGACGACCTGACCGCGCGCAATCCCGCGCTCGCCGAACGGCTGCAGGAGGCGCTCAACGGCCTGCGCGGCACCGTTCGCGATGCGGTCTCGCAAGCCCTGCTGCTGTACGGGCGCGAGGAAGCGGAGAATTTGCGCAACGAGATCCTGCGCAACGCGCCGCTGGCACGGATCGAGCCGCGGCAGGTCGAGCAGATGCGCACGCTGATCCGCCAGATCGCGCGCCGGCTGCGCGAGCGCTATTCCAAGCCGCGCAAGCGCCAGCGCCGCGGCCATCTCGACGTCCGCCGCACGCTGCGCCGCAACGCGGCCTGGGGCGGCGTCCCCTTCCTCACCGCATGGAAGCGCAAGCATCGCGACCGGCCGAAGATCGTCGCGCTGTGCGACGTCTCCGGCTCGGTCGCCCGCGTCTCGGACTTCTTCCTGCTCCTGATCCACAGCCTGCACGAGGTGGTGGACGACGTCCGCTCGTTCGCCTTCTCGGGCCACCTGATCGAGGTCAGCGACATCCTGGAATCGAAATCGCCGGAAGAGGCGATGAAGGAGATCATGTCCAAGGTCGGCTTCGGTTCGTCCGACTACGGCAATTCCTTCGCCGATTTCGAGGACAACTGGATGAGCGCGATCACGCCGCAGACCACGGTGATCGTGCTCGGCGACGCCCGCAGCAACAATCTCGATCCGCGCGCCGACATCCTGCGCCGGATCGGCGAGCGCTCCAAGCGGCTGGTCTGGCTCAACCCCGAAGGCCGCATGGTCTGGGGTTTTGGCGATTCCGAGATGCCGCGCTACGCGACCTTCTGCAGCGTGGTGCGCCAATGCGCGACCGCGCAGCAGCTCGAGCGCGCCGTGTCGGATATCGTCGCGACGTATCAGTAGGCCGCCGGCCGCGCTTCAGATGGCAAGCGACTCGCCGTGGAACAGCCACCCGACGAACGCAGCCAATGTCAGCGCGATCGAGGCGAAGATGCCGACCAGCTTGATCGTCGTGATCGCCTTCAGGATCGAGACCGACCGCGCCGCCGCATGCGGGTCGCCGTGCAGCAGCAGCCATGCCAGGAGACAATCCTCGATCAGGTCGCTGAGCAGGTACACCGCCGGCACGACCAGGCCGAGCCACGCCGCGGACGGGTAGATCCGGCTGAGCAAGTGCGATGACGCCGCGCCCATCGCGCCGGCCAGCGCCAGCATGACGATCAGATCGAGCGGAAACAGGATCGGAAACACATACTTCATCCGCAGATCCGACTGCACCAGTTCGCCAAGCTGGTCGCCGGTGTAGCTCAGCGTCTTCTCCGGAAAGCGGGTGCGGAACCTGCTTGCGAACACGCGATCGGAATAGCTGCCGACCCACCAGAACAGCCCGAACGCCGCCACCACAAGTCCTGAGAGAATGGCCGTCACGAGAGCTTGCGGGCTCATGCCGACCTGTTCCTGCTGTTGTCGAGGAAGCTGCGGGAGGCAGCAGGAAAGATGATCGCGTGCACCGCGGAGTCCCTGAAAGGGAGAAAATGTCGACGCATATAGCAATGATCGACGAGCAGATTTCCATCTTTTCCGAAGTGTTGCAATTGAATTCTGGGAGCGCCATTGGCGGTCGACTCAAGACACCGCGAACGCGATTGGGTCTCTCACGGAAACTCCGTCATGGCCGGGCATCGGCGAGCTCAAGCGACGCCGTCCTTGGCGCAGCTTTTGGCCGGCCGTGGCGAGATTCAATTCGATCCAGAGGCAGACAACGCCGGCGCGCATCGCGCTTCGGCGTCCCGGCACCACCGGCGGTCACGCCGCCGCCACAGAACCGTCTTCAATTGGAGATTGAATTTTCACCGCATTCTGCCGTACATAGAGGCCGCGAATTTTCACGGCGGCCGCGAGGGCAACGGATGCCGAAGGACATTGTGATTTGTTGCGACGGCACCGGCAACGAGATCGGTGACAATATTTCCAACGTGCTGAAGCTGTTCCGCGTCGCCGACAAGAATGACCGGCAGCGGATCTACTATCATCCCGGCCTCGGCACCATCGGCCTGCAAAACGCCTGGGGCCGCTTCAAGCAGCAGATGCGCGGCTTGTTCGGGCTGGCCTTCGGCGCCGGTCTCGACCAGGACACGCTCGGCGCCTACCTGTTCCTGTGCCGAACCTGGGAGCCCGGTGACCGGGTCTGGATGTTCGGCTTCAGCCGCGGTGCCTACACGGTGCGCGTGCTCGCGGCCTTCGTCCACGCGATGGGCCTTCTGCCGGTCGACCAGCTCGACCTCGCGAGCTATGCCTTCGGCACCTACAAGAAAGCCAGCTCTGACGCCCAGAAGTCCGATGGCACGTTCGACTATGCTCCGTTGAAGGAAGCCTGGCATTTCAGCCAGATTGCCGGCGGCCGCAACATCGACATCGAGTTCGTCGGGGTCTGGGACACCGTGGCCTCGATCATCGTGCCGCGACAGGACAACTTCTTGTTCGACTTGCAGACGCTGCTGTTCACCCGCACCAATTCCAGTGTCAAACGGTTCCGCCAGGCGATCTCGATCGACGAGCGCAGGCGCATGTTCCGACTCAATCGCTGGATCGAGCCGCAGAAATTCCGCTCGGATCCATTCGATCCGGCGACGGAGGTGGAGCAGGACATCAGCCAGGTCTGGTTTGCCGGCGTGCACTCCGACGTCGGCGGCGGCTATCCGGAAGACCAAAGCGGACCGTCAAAGTTTCCGCTGATCTGGATGCTCGAGCAGGCCAAGGCGGCCGGGCTGCACATGGATCAGGCGCTGATCGATCATCTCGCCTGGGGGATGCCGTTGCCGCCGCACAAGCACGACTATGTGCCGCCGAGCGCGACCGCTCCGCTGCACAATTCGCTGACCGCCGCCTGGGAAATCCTGGAATGGATTCCGAAGAGCGACAAATGGAAGGAATGGCCGGAGCGGAAATCCTTCCTCGGCTTCTATCTGCCGCGCGGCGAGCCGCGGCCGATTGCGGACGGCGCGACCATCCATGCCTCGGTGCTGGAGCGCATAGAGAAGGATCCAGCCTACAAGCCGATCAATATGCCGAAGACCTACGAGGTCGAGCCGATGACGCCGCCGCCGGCTCCGCCTGCTGCAACGGCTTGACCGCATTACGCGTCGATCGCGTCCTTGATCCGTTTGCGGCTGAGCGGCAGGTCGCGCAGCCGCCTGCCGGTCGCATGCGCGATGGCATTGGCGAGCGAGGCGGCGGCCGGCCCCTGCCCGGTCTCGCCGCTGCCGAGGAACGGCTGGCCCGGACGGTTGATGATGTGGACGGCGATGCTGTCGGGCACCGCATTGAAGCGCAGGATCGGGTAGGTCTGCCAGTCGATGCTGGTGATCCTTGTGTCGTCGAAGGTGACGCTTTCATACAGCGTCCAGCTCGTCGACTGCACGATCGCGCCCTCGATCTGGTTGGTGATGCCGTCCGGATTGACGACCTGGCCGGCATCGACGGCGGCGACCGCGCGCACCAGCCGGGCCCGCCCGGTTTCGCGATCGACCTCGACCTCGGACGCGATGGCGCAATAGGCGGCGAGATTCTTGTAGCGCGCGAACGCAAAGCCGTAGCCGCCATTCCGCGGCGGCTGCCGCCCGCGCGTCCAGCCGAATTCCTCCGCGGCTTTCTCGACCACCGCGCGGCCGCGCTGGTCGTCGAGATGCCTGAGGCGAAACTCGACTGGATCGGCGCCGGCGAGAGCGGCCAGTTCATCCATGAAGCTCTCGGTCGAGAACACGTTGTGATAGGCACCGAGCGCGCGCATCGCGGAGATCCGCAGCGGCATCGCGGGGATGAAGTGATGCATCACATGCGCGTTCGGAAAATTGTAGATCGGGATCGCGTTGCGATCGCCGCCACCCTCCGGCAACGGCAACGGCTTTGGTGCGGGCACCGCGAATGATCGCGCCATGTGCTGGGCTGCAAGCAGCGCGCCGGCGCCGCCCGGCCGCATCGAATGAGTGTTGCTCCACACCGCGAAATTCCAGTCGGCAACTTTGCCGTCGGCCGTGAGCGACGCGCTCAATTTCGTCACCATCGCCGGACCATACGGCTCCCAGCCGTGCTCCTCCTCGCGCATCCACTGCACCCGAATTGGTCGCCCGGGCAGCGCCCGGGCGACCAGCGCGGCATCGGCCGCGGCGTCGTCGGCGCCATTGTGGCCGTAACAGCCGGAGCCTTCGACATGGATCAGGCGGACGCTGGCGGGCGTCATACCGAGCATCTCGGCGATCGCCTGCCGGTCGGGATAGACGCCCTGCGTGTGCGTCCACACCGTCATCGCGCCATCGACGAATTGCGCGACCGCGCAGGACGGCCCGATCGAGCCGTGCGACTGGTAAGGCCGCGTATAGGTCGCTTGGAGCGACCGCGCGCCGCTCACCGTGGGATCGCTACGCTGGAAGATCGCGAAATCCTTCGACGGCAGCGCAGTCAGCACGTTGGCCAGATCGTGCTGGTTCGGCAGCTTCACGCTCTCCCGCCACTTCGCGGCGGCGGCCAGCGCGTGCATGGCCTTGACCGCTGAAAATTCCTTCTCCGCCACCACGGCCAGGAAGTTGCCGTCGCACACGACTTGAATCACGCCGGGCATTTTCTCGATTGCGGGCGTGTCGCATTCCACCAGCTGCGCACCGTAGCTCGGCGGGCGCAGCACGCGCGCATGCACCATGCCGGGAAGCCGCATGTCCTGCACATAGGCGGCGCCGCCCGTGACCTTGGCCGGAATGTCGACGCGCGGCACCGGCTGGCCCATCACCTTGAAGCTCGCCGGATCCTTCAGGCTCGATGTCGGTTGCGCCTGGACGTGCAACATGTCCGCGGCGACAAGCTCGCCATAGCCCAGACGCCGGCCATCGGGAGCGACGACGGCGGCGTTCTCGGTTCGCAAGACATCGGGCGCCAAGTCGAAACGCTTTGCCGCCTCGGCCACCAGCAACATGCGCGCCTGCGCTGCGGCATGCAGGATCGCCGTGCCGCTGTCCTGCATCGAATGACTGCCGGACGTGTAGCCCTCGTTCGCCGTGAGTTTGGTGTCGGCGGTGATCACCTTCAGCGCATCGAAGGGAATGTCGAGCTGCTCGGCCGCGATCTGCTGGAACGCAGTGCGGAATCCCTGGCCGAGTTCGGCCTTGCCCGTAAAGGCCGTGACCTGGCCATTGGCATCGATGCGGATCCAGGAATCCAGATTGGGCGATTTCGCCAGGCTGCCCGGCAACTCCGGGCCCTGAGGCTTCTGCTCCTGTGCGATCGCGCCGCGCAGCGAGAAGCTGACGATCAGCGCGCCGCCGCCGGCCAGCACGCTGCGGCGATCGAGAACCACCGGCGCGGTCATCGGACGCTCCTGTCGCTTGCAGCGTTGGCCGTATCCATCAACCTGGCGGCGCGGTGCACCGCGCGCAGGATGCGCATATGGGTGCCGCAGCGGCAGAGATTCGGCTCCAGCTCGGCACGGATCTCCGCATCCGATGGCTTCGGGTTGCGCATCAGCAGCGCCTGCGCGCGCATCATCATCCCGGCGATGCAGTAGCCGCACTGCGCCGCCTGCTCCTCCATGAAGGCGCGTTGGATCGGCGCCGGCGCGGCCACGGTGCCGAGCCCCTCGAGCGTCGTCACCTGCTTGCCCTCGACCAGAACCAGCGGCGTGACGCAGGACAGCACCGCCTTGCCGTCGACGATCACCGTGCAGGAGCCGCATTGCCCGAGCCCGCAGCCGAACTTGGCGGCATTGAGCGCCAGATCATTGCGCAGCACATAGAGCAGCGGCGTATCCGCCTCCGCATCGACCTGATGATCCCTGCCATTGACCTTCAATGTCATCATGGCTTGCCTCGCTGTCTGGATTCCGCTGGCGTGTCGCGCGCCGCAAGCGACGTCGCCTGCACCGCGCGCGCATCGCGCACCGCTTTGTCGAGATTGGCCCACGCCGGCCGCTTGCCGAACCGCTCGCGCAGATAGGCCGTGAGCGCGACCATCTGCGCATCATCGATGCTGGCGGAGAAGCCCGGCATGATCGGGCTGCGCTCGCCTTCGACGGCGCCGACGCCCGACAGCACGATATTGAGGAGGTTGCGCGGGTCGGGGCTTGCGATCGCCGTGCTGAGCGCGAGATTGACGCCGCCATAGGGCAGCGCGCGGTTGCCCTCATGGCAGGAGGCGCACGCCGCGGCATAGATCGCTGCGCCGGCCGCATGGGTCTGCGCCGCATCATCGGAAGACGATTGCGCGATGACGTCGGCCGGCCGCTTGCGATCCGGCGCCCGCGCGCCCGAGATATCGGCCATGTACACGGCGATGGCCCGCACGTCGCTATCGGGCACCGTCGCCAGATTGCCGACCACTTCAGCCATCGGCCCGCGCGCGGTGCCATGATCGGCCTGCCAGCCGTGGCGCAAATAGGCATACAGCGTGTCGGCGGTCCACCGCACCGGGGCGTGCGAGGTGTCGTTCAGCGCGTAGGCGTGCCAATTGTCGACCTCGCCGCCGGAGAACTGCGCATTGACACGCTCGGCGCCGAGCGCGTTGCGCGGCGTGTGGCAGGCGCCGCAATGCGCGAGCCCCTCCACCAGATAGGCGCCGCGGTTCCATTCCGCACCCTTCGCCGCGTCCTGAGGGGCATCGCCGCTGCGCAGATACAGCAGCTTCCACCCTGCAATCAGCGGCCGATAGTTCAACGGAAACGAAAGCTGATTCGCCGGCGGTGACGCGTGGACCGGCTGCCGCGTCATCAGGAACGCATACAGTGCCCGGTCGTCCGCATCCGAGACGTTGGTGAAATGGTCATAGGGGAAGGTCGGATAGAGATGCTGGCCATCGCGCGCCACACCCGAGCGCATCGCGCGGACGAACGCCTCCTCCGGCCAACGCCCGATGCCGGTTTCGGCATCCGGCGTGATGTTGGATGAGAAGACGATGCCGAACGGCGTTGGAACCGGGAGCCCGCCGGCATAAGTCGCGCCACCCTGCACGGTGTGGCAGGTGTTGCAATTGCCGATCGCGGCGAGTTCGCGGCCGCGTTTGACCCCGTCAGGGTCGAAGGTATCGGCCCGCGGCGGCGCAATGGCGGCAATCTGCGGCCGCCAGGCGACGGCAAAGGCTGCCGCCGCGCCCGCGACCAGTACGATCGCGGCAATGCCTGTGATGATCCGCAGCTGACCGGTCATGCTGAATTGAGTTTGTTGTTGGGACGTGTATTAACACCTTTCATTCCGGTATCGTTCGGCCAGAAGACCTCGATCACCGCCTGTTGACCTCAAGGAATCCTGGAAAATCCCAAAGGGATCGCGCAAGGGATCATGACCGCCCAGCCCGCCCACGATCGCGCTTCCGCCCCGTCTCGCGATGCGCTGTCCGTGCTCAGTTCCGTGTTCGGCCTGTCGGGCTTCCGCGGCGCGCAGGAAAAGATCATCCGCCACGTCAGCGAAGGCGGCAATTGCCTGGTGCTGATGCCGACCGGCGGCGGCAAGTCGCTGTGCTACCAATTGCCGTCGCTGCTGCGCGACGGCTGCGGCATCGTGGTATCGCCTTTGATCGCGCTGATGCGCGACCAGGTCGCGGGCCTCACTGAAGCCGGCGTCAACGCCGCGGTGCTGAATTCGACGCTGTCCTATGAGGAAGCCTCCGAAGTCGAGCGGCGGCTGCTCGCCGGCGATCTCGACCTGCTCTATGTGGCGCCGGAGCGGCTGCTCACGCCGCGCTGCCTCAATCTGCTCGGCCAGGCGCAGATCGCGCTGTTTGCGATCGACGAGGCGCATTGCGTCTCGCAGTGGGGCCATGACTTCCGCCCGGAGTATATCGGCCTGTCCGCACTCGCCGAGCGCTTCCCCAAAGTGCCGCGCATCGCGCTGACCGCGACCGCGGACGCGCTGACCCGGAGGGAGATCGCCGAGCGACTGCAGCTGACCGACGCACCGCAATTCGTCGCGAGCTTCGACCGGCCCAATATCCGCTACGAGATCGTCGACAAGCAGAATGCGACCACGCAGCTGAAGACCTTCATCAAGGAGCGGCATGCCGGCGACGCCGGCGTGGTCTATTGCCTGTCCCGCGCCAAGGTCGAGGATGTCGCGGCGGCGCTCAGCGAGGCCGGCATTGCGGCGCTGCCCTATCATGCCGGGCTCGATGCCGGCGTGCGCGCCCGGCATCAGGACCGCTTCCTCAACGAGGACGGGCTCGTGATCGTCGCCACGATCGCCTTCGGCATGGGGATCGACAAGCCCGACGTGCGCTTCGTCGCGCATCTCGATCTGCCGAAGAGCATCGAAGCCTACTACCAGGAGACCGGGCGTGCCGGCCGCGACGGCAAGCCGTCGGCCGCGTGGATGGCCTACGGGCTCTCCGACATCGTGCAGCAGCGCCGCATGATCGATGAATCGACCGGCTCCGACGCCTTCAAGCGCGTCTCGGTCGGCAAGCTCGACGCGCTGGTTGCGCTGGCTGAAACGGTGCATTGCCGCCGGCAGCGCCTGCTCGGCTATTTCGGCGAGACCCGCACGGAGGAAAGCTGCGGCAATTGCGACAACTGCCTGACGCCGCCGCGCGTCCGCGACGGCAAGGTGCTTGCACAAAAGCTGCTGTCCTGCGTCTACCGCACCGGGCAACGTTTCGGCGCCATGCACCTGATCGACGTGCTGGTCGGGCGGCTGACCGAACGGGTCAAGCAGTTCAACCACGACCAGCTGTCGGTGTTCGGCATCGGCCGCGAGCTCAACGAGAAGCAATGGCGCGCGGTGCTGCGCCAGCTGGTGGCGATGGGCCATCTGCGTGCCGACAGCGACGCCTTCGGCGCGCTTGTTCTGACCGACAGCGCCCGCGGCGTGCTGAAGGGCGAGACCGCGGTGATGCTGCGCGAGCAGCCGGAAGGGGCGCGCAACCGCGCGGTCCGCGGCAAGTCGCGCCGCGGCGAGCTCGCGCCCGCGGCCGACAGCCCGGGCGGTGTCGCAAATCCCGCGCTGCATGCGGCGTTGCGCGCCTGGCGCTCGGACGTCGCGCGCCAGCGCGGCGTGCCGGCCTATGTCGTGCTGCACGATTCGACCATCGACGGCATCGCCGCGATGCGGCCGGACACGCTGGGCGAGCTGCGCAACATCGCCGGGATCGGCGACAAGAAGCTCGAGCATTACGGCGACGAGCTGATCCGGATCGTGAAGTCCAACGACGGCTGAACGGCACGCAGGATCTCAAACCGGTCCAAGCGCGCTTGTTTGACTGCGATCACACGCTGCCCGAGGAGCGGCGCATCTCTATGCAATCCCTGGCTGCGTCGACCGATCCTGCTCCGGATACCGCGGCCATCGTTCCCGCGGCATAGGAGCCATACCCGGCGCGGCCGCGCATGCGCTTGCGGGCTGCGCAACCCTCGCCCTAATCTTTTGCCCACCGCGTCCAACGAGGCGCAGACAGGGCATAACGAAGATAAGGGAAGAGACGGGCCATGGCTCAGGAGAGCACCGCGCGCAAAACTGCGCGCCCTGCCGAAACCGGAACGTTCGACGCCGTGGTGATCGGCGCCGGGTTCGCCGGCATGTACATGCTGCATCGGCTGCGCGGACTCGGCTTCACCGCGCGGGTCTATGAGGCCGGCGGCGGCGTCGGCGGCACCTGGTACTGGAATCGCTATCCCGGCGCGCGTTGCGACGTCGAGAGCCTGCAATATTCCTTCTCGTTCTCCGAGGAACTCGATCAGGACTGGAGCTGGTCGGAGAAGTATTCTCCGCAGCCCGAAATTCTCGCTTACGCCAATCACGTCGCCGACCGCTTCGACTTGCGCAGCCGGATCGTGTTCGACACCCGCGTCACCGCGGCGACCTTCGACGAGCTGGCAGGCACCTGGCTGATCGAGACCGACCGCGGCGACAGGGTCACCGCAAAGTTCTGCATCATGGCGGTCGGCTGCCTGTCGGCGCCGAACCGGCCGGCTTTCCCAGGCATGGCGGATTTCCGCGGGCCGATCTATCACACCGGCGAATGGCCGCATGAGGGCGTCGACTTCACCGGCCTGCGCGTCGGCGTGATCGGCACCGGCTCGTCGGCGATCCAGTCGATTCCGATCATCGCGCAGCAGGCCTCCTCGCTCACCGTGTTTCAGCGCACCGCGACCTGGTCGGTCCCGGCGTGGAACGAGCGGCTGTCGGCGGAATATCTCAAGGAAGCCAAGGCGCATTATCCGGAGCTGCGCGCCAAGGCCCGCGCGCGCCCGACCGGCTTCTATTTCCAGTTCAACGCCCAGCCCGCGTTGCAGGCGAGCGAGCAGGAGCGCGAGCAACTCTATGAGGAGGCCTGGCAGCGCGGCGGCCTGCCCTTCCTCGGCGCGTTCGGCGACCTCCTGTTCGAGAAGGCCGCCAACGACACCATCGCCGATTTCGCGCGCGAGAAGATCCGCGGCATCGTCAAGGATCCCGCGACGGCCGAGCTGCTGTGCCCGCGAAACGTGTTCGGCTGCAAGCGGCTCTGCGTCGACACCAATTATTTCGAGACCTACAATCTGCCGCATGTGAAGCTGGTCGACGTGTCGACGACGCCGATCGATCGCTTCACGACCGAAGGCGTCGTGGTCGACGGCACCGAATACAAGTTCGATGCGATCGTCTCCGCCACCGGCTTTGCCGCCATGACGGGCTCGTTCGACAAGATCGCGATCACCGGCCGCGGCGGCCAGACGCTGGCCGAGAAATGGCGTGCGGGCCCGCGCGCCTATCTCGGCCTTGCCTCCGAGGGCTTTCCGAACCTGTTCATGATCACCGGGCCCGGCAGCCCATCGGTGCTCGCCAGCATGATCCAGGCGATCGAGCAGCATGTCGACTGGCTGGCGGATTGCATCAGTCACATGCGCGACATCGGCGCCGGCACGATCGAGGCGGTCCGCGACGACGAGGACGCCTGGGTCGCCCACGTCAACGACGTCTCCACAGTCTCGCTGCGCTCGACCTGCAGCTCCTGGTATGTCGGCGCCAACATCCCGGGCCGCCCCCGCGTGTTCATGCCCTATATCGGCGGCTTCCCGATCTATGTGCAGAAGTGCAATGAGGTGATGAACTCGGGTTACGACGGCTTCGTGCTGCAGGGCGGGCGCAACGGCAATGCACCGCCGCAGGTGCGTTTCACCGAGCGCTGGCAGGTGCCGCTCGACATCGAGGTGATCTCGCCGGCCGCGGTCGCCGCGAAGCGGGTTCCCGTGGTCTGAGTGCCGGCGGTATCCCCACCGGGATCGCGCATGATAGTGTCGCGCCGGTCCGCGCTTCAAACCGCGGGCCGACGGGGAACATGGCCGACACGGCACTGCAGGGATTGATCGAGCGGATCGGCGCCGACCATGTGGTGCGCCGGCTTGGGATCGAGGCCGCGCACGAGAAGCAGCTGTTCGGCCAGGGCACGCTGGTGTTCAATGTCGAGAACTGGAAGCTGGCGCCGCGGATCATCGAGACCGCGCTCAAGGTGACCGGCCTCCATGGCCGCGCGCGGCGCAACGCCGACAGGGTCGAAGTGCGGCGCAACCTGGTGACGTCGGCACGGCTGCCGGCGGCCTTCGACGGCTTCACCATCCTGCAGCTCAGCGATCTTCACGCCGACATCAGCCAAGGCGCGATGCGGCATCTGGCTGACATCGTGCGCGATATCGCCTGTGATATCTGCGTTCTCACCGGCGACTACCGCGGCAAGACGTATGGGCCGTTTGAAACGAGCCTCGCGCTGATGCGGGATCTGTGCGCGCGGATCGAGCTGCCGCTCTACGGCGTCCTCGGCAATCACGACAGCATCCGCATGACGCCGGCACTGGAGGCGATGGGCATCAGGATGCTGTTCAATGAGCAGGAGCCGATCACGCGCGATGGCGCGACGATCCACCTCGCCGGGATCGACGACGCGCATTTCTATCGCACCGACGACATTGCAAAAGCCGCGGCGGCAATCCCGCGCGATGCATTCTCGATCCTGCTGGCGCATACGCCGGAATCCTATCGCGCGGCGGCGGCGGCCGGCTTCGACCTGATGCTGAGCGGCCATACCCATGGCGGCCAGCTCTGCCTGCCCGGCGGCATCGCGATCAAGCTGGAGGCACGGCTGCCGCGCCGGATGGGCAGCGGCGCCTGGCGGTTCGGCGCGCTTGCCGGCTACACATCGGCCGGCGCCGGCACCAGCCTTGCGCCGGTGCGGCTCAACTGTCCGGCCGAGATCACCGTGCACACGCTGCAGCGGCTCGGTTGAACTCACCCCGCCCGTACGTCGCAGGGGCGCATCGCCAAAATATCGAAAACAACCCCATGCAAAGTAGCCGGAGGCTGCCCGGACCTCGCAAAGGAAAAACGCGTAGCCGGTATCCAGATGCCGTCGCCCTGCCGTAAGGTCGGGAAGAAGGCGTAGCGGAGCTCTCAATTGCCCTTCTTCGCGCTCGCGCTCTGCTCGTTCACCGTGCAGGTGATCAGCAGCGTGTAGCCGCGCGCATTCTTGGCAATCTCGGCGGTTTCCTTCTTCATCTCCTCGCGCCACTCGGCGGTCCGGTACGCCACCGCGCTGTTGTCGAGGAAGTCGCGCAGCGCGCCGGTCTTGATCGCGAAGTTGATGTTCTCCGGGATGGTCCCCGTCGCCCGCGCCATCCTGACCGCGTCGAGCTTGGCTGCCACGACGCCGACCACCGCGCCGGTGAGATCGAACAGCGGACCGCCGCTGTTGCCGGGCTGCACGGCGGCGCTGATCTGCAGATGACGGGTATCGTTGAGGATGCCGCTCAGCGAAGAGACAATGCCCGTGGTGACCGTGAAATCGGATGTCAGCAATCCGTGATAGGGATAGCCGATCGCCACCACGCCGTTGCCGACCAGGATGGGGTTTTGCCTAAGGCTGACGACATCCTTGAACGGGGTCGGCGCCTGCAGCAACGCGAGATCATTGGTCTCGTCATCGGACACCAGGCGCAGCTTGACCGGCGCCTCGCCGCTCAGGTTGCCCGTGATCTCGCTGCAGCCGCCGACGACATGGTGATTGGTGACGACGTGGCCGCTGCTGCTGACCACAAAGCCGGTCCCCGTCCCCGATCTCGCCGGTTTCTGCGTGGGTCCCGGAGCCGCCTGCTGCGGCGGCGCAGCCGCGGGCTTTGTCGCGACGGCGAACTCGCCGGCATTGGCGACGCCGTTCTTCTTGACCGAGACGACGCAGTTGAGCAGTGCCGGCAGCAGCTGCGCGGTCTGATTGAGGTTGAATTGAAACAACTGGGCCTGGGCGAAGGCGGTCATCTGGCGCGCCTTGCGAAACTGGTTGATCAGCGCCGAGTTCACCGGCATCTCGACATTCACGAGCTGCGTGCCGAGCGGCATGCCGTAGACGTTGAAGGCCGGCTGGCCGTCGAAGGTCAGCGCGAGCGGAAAGGCCTCGCCCGCCGTCAGGCGCCAGCTCTCATGGGCAAAACCGAGGCGCCAGCTGCCATTCTCGGCGATCGACACCATGAAGAAGATGCCGCTTTGATACGTGGTGCCCGCCGAGCAATGGGTGAAGGCGCCATTCTTGTCGTTGGTGAAGGCGCCACCCTTCCAGTTGCCGACGCTGATCGAACCGTAGGGACCGCGGGCATTCGACGGAGTTGCGGACGCAAACAGCCACGCGGCCGCAACGACCGCCCAGATCGCAACTCTCATGACGCACACTCCCCAGCCACAACCCATCATAGGAGGCGGAGAAATTCATCCGCAAGTGGAGCGCGGCTTGGACTTTGGTCCTGCAGCCACGCAAGCCCGCCGCGGATGAGGCAACCGCCACACCCTCAGGTTACAGAACCTATGTTCTTATTTTGTTCCTAATGTCAATCGGGATGCTGTCCGTATTCAAGCCCCCGTGTCCTGAGTTGGATTTCGGAGAGGACTGAGCAAAATCCCCAAAGAAACGGCCCCAGCACCCTTGGAGGGTAATGCTGGGGCCGTTCTCATTCCTGTCCGAGCCGCCGCTGTCGGTAATCGGGCTAGCCCCTCTGGGCCTCAAAAAATTGTCCTTAATGAAATCTTCCCCGCCCAGTGCCCGAATGATCGAATCAAAGCGTGAGCCAGTCAATTAACTTGCGTAAATCAAAGGTAAAGAAATCGTCCGGATGCTTAACGGTCCGGTATTATGGCGCAAACGCCCCAAGGTGGTTTGAGTGCCCGTCAGCTCCATCCTCTCTTAGTCAGAAGCGGGCCAATCGCTCTCGGACAACCGAGACGGCCATCGGATGTTCTGGCCCCATCAATGTCCATGGGACACCTCGTTCTTGATTCAAGTCAATGAGCGGAACAGAGACGGCATCCGGGGTTCTCCGTGGGTGAACGGAGTTCCAGCCAGCCTGGGCGCTGCTTTCGTCCCCCGTAGCATTCCGCATGGAATAAGCCCGCCGTCGCAGGGGTTGGAAGCTGAGGGAGGTCAAGCAAGCCGTGGAAAGCGAAAGCACGCCTTCAAGGCCGGGTGAAGCCGCATGGGAAGCGTTGACATTCGATGAGCCGGTCAACGTCGCGCTGGCCATCTGGGCGGCGCTATTGGTGGCCCACGTCATCGCGGCGTCGGTGTATTATTGGCGGGAGCAGCGCCGTCCGGAATGGTTGGCCGCTCTTGCGATTTTGGCATACTTGCCGATCTTGGTGCCGATCATCTGTCTTGGCCTTGTTTTCAAATATCTGATCCGGCCGCTGATCGGACAAACAAGACTGTTTCGGTGAAGGTCCGATATCAAAGGCGTCGTTGAGTAAGGCCGCCTCAGTCATGGCGTCCTATCTCCAGACAAATCGCTACAAAGGCGCTCGGGCTCGCCACTTCCGTAGAAACACCGCCCCAGTGCCGGGGACACTGAGACGACGGCAAGGTCCCGCGTTCACGCGAACAGAAGCCACGCTATGCTGGCAAGAAGCCCGATGAACGACATTGCCAAAACGCTGGCGAAGGCAATCTCCACACCGTCTATCCGCTCAGAATGCAATCGCATCAAACCGCCCTCCGGCGAAAAGGGATCGAAATTCTTTAACCGATTGCAGGTGTCCTGGTTCCTTGCAGCGAGTGTCCTAGCCAGGACAGCACCTCAACCCGTACACTTCCCGTTCGCCGCCAAGGCAAAGAAGCTAGATCACCACGCCGCAGCCGTGAGCCCGAACGTGGCTCACTGCGCGCCGCTCCTCTCCTCCAGGTCGGCGGCCTAAAGAAACGGCCCAGCGAGGGAATGCCTACGGCGTCAGGCCGCGCTGAGCGCCCTCAGCCCATTTGGCCCTGTCGGCGATCACCGCGAGCCGGTTATTAACCCCGGCTTCGGTCCGGCGCATATGATCCGCTATCAGCCGATGATCCAACCCAGATTCATGCAACGCAACCAACAAGCGCTCTTCGATCTCAGTCCAACTCTTGAATCGGTTCGCACGCATTCGACATGCCCCGCCTTGGAGCTCAAACAGACGGCCCCAGCACTCGGGCAAGGAGGCTGAGGCCGAGGAGCGCCCGTGGGGTAGGGAAAGATTCTGGACACCCCCGCGTGAGCTAGAACCTCGATGGCAAGGAAGGGCATTTGCATATGTGAATGAGTGTCCTGATTTCCCCAGGCAAGTGTCCTAACCAGAACAGCACCTCAACCCGGACACTTCCCGTTCGCCGCAAGGCGGACGCTATTGCGGCTCCCCAACCGAGGAGCGCGCCGGCGGATTTGGTTCGCTGAACCAGTACCAGGATGCGAGGGCATGGACGCCGACGCCGATCAGGAAAATGCCGGCATAGAGCTCGACTGCGTGATTCATCGCCAGCAGGCGGGCATGCGGCGCGGCACCCTGGCCCTGGTAGACCCAGAACCAGTGCCCCACGGCGACGATGCCTGCGCCAAGCGCGGCAACGGCTCGGCCGAATGCATTCATCCTCACGCGATGGTCTCCCAACTCGCCCGGCCCGGCAAAAATACCGGGCGAAGCTGACGCGGGCCTGACATGGGACATAGAACGTAGCCCGGATGGAGCCAACGGGTCGCGCGAACGCGCGCCCGATGACAGGCTCCGCGAAATCCGGGACGGTCTTTTCCCCGGAAGGTGCCCTGTCTTCTCCTTCCCCCTGAAAGGGGGAAGGTTGGGATGGGGGTCGGCCAAAGGCGACGCTGCAAGCGGAGAGCGCAGATCCCCACCCGCTTTGCTCTGGCGAGCAAAGCGACCTCCCCTTTTCAAGGGGAGGTGAGAATGCGTAGCTCGGACGGAGCGCGGCGAAATCCGCGAATCTCGCGCCGCCGAGAAATCTACCCGGATTGCGCTGCGCTTCATCCGGGCTACGAAGCCACGAGATCAGAAGCCCCGTCCTACCTCAGCCGTTCCTGAACGCGTAGGCGTAGCCGTTGAGCGCCGGCGCGCCGCCGAGATGGGCGTAGAGCACCTTCGATCCGGCCGGGAAAAAGCCCTTCTGCACCAGATCGATCATGCCCTGCATCGACTTCCCCTCATAGACGGGGTCGGTGATCATGCCTTCGAGCCGCGCGCTGAGGCGGATCGCCTCCTTGGTCTCTTCCGACGGCACGCCGTAGGCGGGATAGGCATAGTCCTCGATCAGCACGACATCGTCCTCGACGATGTCGCGGCCGAGCTCGACGAGCTTTGCGGTGTTCTGCGCGATCGACAGCACCTGTGCCTTGGTCTGCGCGGGCGTGAACGAGCCGTCGATGCCGATCACGTTGCGCGCGCGCCCGTCGGCGGCGAAGCCGACCAGCATGCCGGCATGGGTCGAGCCGGTCACCGTGCAGACGACGATGTAGTCGAACTTGACGCCGAGCTGGCGCTCCTGCGCGCGCACCTCTTCGGCGAAGCCGACATAGCCGAGCCCGCCATATTTGTGCACGGAAGCGCCGGCCGGAATCGCGTAAGGCTTGCCGCCCGCCGCCTTCACTTCCTCGATCGCCTGCTCCCAGCTCTTGCGGATGCCGATGTCGAAGCCTTCGTCGACCAGCCGCACATCGGCGCCCATCACGCGCGAGAGCAGGATGTTGCCGACGCGATCATAGACCGCGTCCTCATGCGGCACCCAGCTTTCCTGCACCAGCCGGCACTTCATGCCGATCTTGGCCGCGACCGCCGCGACCATGCGGGTGTGGTTCGACTGCACGCCGCCGATCGAGACCAGCGTGTCGGCATTGGAGGCGATCGCGTCGGGGATGATGTATTCGAGCTTGCGCAGCTTGTTGCCGCCATAGGCGAGCCCGGAATTGCAATCCTCGCGCTTGGCATAGAGCTCGACCTTGCCGCCGAGGTGCTTTGACAGCCGATCGAGCTTCTCGATGGCGGTCGGCCCGAATGTGAGCGGATAGCGCGCGAACTTCTCCAGCATGCTGGCATCCTCTTTGGTGGTCTGGAACGGCGGCCACAGCTATCACCCCTGGCGCGAAAGGTGCTCTCTAACTCAGCTCGCGGATTTCTTAAAGATTGCTGGATTTGGCCCAGATGATATGTTTTCTTCCACGAAATTCACCAATGGTGAGAGATTCTTCCATGGCCGCGCGACTCGACCGCATCGACCTCAAGATGTTGAGATTGCTGCAGAAGAACGGCCGGCTCAGCAATGCCGAGCTGGCCGAACAGGTCGGCGTCAGCCCCGCCACCTGCCATCGCCGGACGCAGGCGCTGTTCGACGAGGGGTATCTCAGCGGCGTCCGCGCCATGGTGGCGCCGCGCAAGCTCGGCAAGGGCACGCTGGTCATGGTCGGCGTCGTGCTCGATCGCTCCACGCCGGAAAGCTTTGCGAGCTTCGAGCAGGCGGTGGCGAAGCTCAAATGCGTGCTCGACTGCCACCTCGTCGCCGGCGATTTCGACTACTTCCTCAAGATCCGCGCCGGCGACGTCGATGACTTCAAGCGCATCCATGGCGATCAGCTGATCGCGCTGCCCGGCGTACGGCAGACCCGCACCTTCTTCGTCATGAAGGAGGTGGTGGACAATGCAGCGCTGGAGTTTTGAAGCTGACGTGATCCCGGCACGGGCCCAGCGCCGTGAGCCACGAGGTCGGCCGGCCTGCCCGAGAGAAGTAATCCCTTCATCCGACTTGATGGCCGGCGCAAACCGGCGCAGTCTGTTGCGGAATCCCCGCGGGGTGCGGGATCGCGCGCGCGGACGCGCGGGGGCATTGATCCGCGGATGACAATCATGAACGCCACGGCGATTCGACTGGTCATTCCGTTGCTGGCACTTGCCGCCGGCGGCACGGCGGCGCTCGTCTTCGGCATCCGCCAAACCCAGCAAATCCTGGGCGGGAACACGCCTTTGACGGCGACGGCACCATCCGCGCCAAGCGCTCCCGCGCGAAACCAAGACGCGCGAAACCAGGACAAGACTGCGCTGGCAAAGGCGCAAACCGAGACCGCCGCCCTGGCTGACGTGCTGGCAGGGCCGGCGCCAGCACCAGGCGGCGACGCGGTGCCGGAATTCGACGTCGTCAACATCGAGCCGACCGGCGAGACCGTTGTCGCCGGCCGGGCGCTACCGGGCACCACGGTGGAACTGCTGCGCAATGGCGAGGTGCACGATCGCGCCGTGGCGGACAAGTCCGGCCAGTTCGTCATGGTCCCGCGCCCGCTCCCGCCGGGAAACTATGACCTGACCCTGCGCATGACGCGCGACGGCAAGCAGGTGACCTCCAAGCAAAGCGTGGCGGTGGCGCTCGAGGCTGCGACAAGGGAGCGGCCGATGGTGGCGCTGATGGCACCGGACAAGCCGGTCCGCGTGCTGTCGCAACCTGCCGCCACTGCGGCGGCCGGAAAAGTAGCCATCGAGGCCGTCGAGACCGAACCGGACGGCAAGCTCCATGTGAGCGGTCAGGCAGCTCCCGGCGCGACCGTCAGGCTCTATCTCAACGGCAGCTTGATCACGTCTGCCACAGCCGACGAGGCGGGGCACCTCTCGGTCACGATCAACAAGGGCGTGACCGCCGGCAACTATCAGGTGCGGCTTGACGACGTCGACCCCACCTCCGGCAAGGTTCGCGCGCGTGCCGAGGTGCCGTTCAACGTTCCGGACACGATGACGACCGCATCGATCCCGGTATCGCCAACCTCCTCCGGCCGTGCGGATGTGGCCAAACCGCAGCTCGCGGCAGCGGCAACCGCCACCGCATCTGATGTGAAGTCCCCCTCCGCTGTGATCGTGCCGAAGATCACGACCACCACCGTCGTCCGCGGCGACAGCCTGTGGCGGATCAGCCAGCGCGCATTCGGCGCCGGACAGCGCTACGCCGTGATCTATCGGGCCAACTCGCAGCAGATCCGCAATCCCAATTTGATCTATCCCGGCCAGGTCTTCGTCGTGCCGGCAAGGTGAGACCGGCCTTCCGCCAACGGTCACTTGCCGGGGGATTTCAGGAACGCCACGATCCTGGCGCGATCCTCCGCCGAGCGCACGCCGGTATACGGCTTCATGCCGTTACCCGACACCACGGCCTCGGGATCCTCGATGAAGCGCAGCAGCGCGCTCTCATCCCAGACGATGTCGGATGATTTCATCGCCTCCGAATAAGGAAAGTTCGCAACCGATCCGGCCTTGCGGCCGACGACATTGTGCAGGTTCGGGCCGACGCGGTTGTCGCCGTCCTTGACCGTGTGGCAGGTGCGGCAGGAATTGTTGAACGCCTGCTCGCCGGACGCGCCCGCATCCTGACCATGGGACGGCGACGACGCCAGCGACATCAGCCCGCAAACGACGACGATGAATCCCGGCCGCATCGATCACTCCGTCGGCAACTGCGCCCGGCAGGCGCGCGCAACACCACGTCTCGTGGTGCCATGTCGTCAACGCAGAGGCCGCGTGAAAGGTCCGCTCGTGGCAGGCCCCACATCTGGCGCAGACGTGCGCGCCGCACTAGATGTGCTGCCATGCAACACCCCGCCCTGCGTGATTTCATCGATCAGCACCAGCGCCTGTTTGTCCTGACCGGGGCCGGCTGCAGCACCAATTCCGGCATTCCCGATTACCGCGACAGCGACGGCAACTGGAAGCGGACGCGCCCGGTCACCATCCAGGCCTTCTTGGGCGAGGCGGCGACACGGCAGCGCTATTGGGCGCGCAGCATGGTGGGCTGGCGGCGGTTCGGCCGTGCCGCTCCGAACGGCGCGCATCGCGCACTCGCCAAGCTCGAACAGCAGGAGCGCTGCGAGCTGCTGCTGACCCAGAATGTCGACCGCCTGCACCAGGCCGCCGGCAGCCAGCGCGTGATCGACCTGCACGGCCGGCTCGACGTGGTGCGCTGCCTCGGCTGCGGCGCGACGATGCCGCGCGAACGATTTCAGGACGAGCTCGCGCGACTGAACCCAGCCTGGCTCACGCTCGATGCCGCCGACGCACCGGACGGCGACGCCGATCTCGAGCAGGATTTTTCGTCGTTCGTGGTGCCGGCCTGCGAGGCCTGCGACGGCGTGCTGAAGCCCGATGTGGTGTTCTTCGGCGAGAACGTGCCGCGCGACACGGTCGCGTCGGCGCAGGCGCATCTCGAGCAGGCCGACGCCGTGCTGGTGGTCGGCTCCTCGCTGATGGTCTATTCCGGCTTTCGCTTCGTCCGGATGGCAGAGCAGCGCGGCCTGCCGATCGCCGCCGTCAATCTCGGCCGCACCCGCGCCGACGAGCTGCTCACCCTCAAGATCGAGGATAGTTGCGAGACGGCGCTGTCCTTTTTGCTGTAGGTCAGCGCCTGCTCGCCTATGCCCTCATGCGCGGTGGCGCGGCGCCTTGGCCATCGGCATATTGGCGTTCCAGTGCGTCCAGCTGACGCTGGCAAGGCTGCCGAGGTCCGTCGCCAGCGGACGACGGGTGCGGCGCTCGTACTCGGCGATGCAGCGGCCCGACTCGCCGATCTTGCGCTGCAACTCGTCGATCGTCATCTGCGTCGCGCGCCCGCAATTGGCCTTGCCGAGCTGATCGGCCTCGATCGCCTTCAACGCCGCCCGCAGCTTCTTGAGTTGCGCGCGCTGCCAGGCAATGTGACTATCGCTGTCTGCCGTCATGTGGCCGCCACCATCTTCGATCGTTGCACGCCATTGGGAACCTCGATGTCGACCTCGAGCATCGAGACAAACTTGCCGCGGTCCATCCGGACCACGACCTTGTCGGGGTCGACGTCGATATGCTTGGAAACCACGCTCAGGATTTCCGAGCGAAGTGTCTCCAGGAGATCGGGCGCGCCAGTCCGGCCACGCTCATGCGAAAGCAGGATCTGCAACCGCTCCCGCGCGACGGGCGCCGATGCGGCGCGGCCGCCGAACAGCCGCAATACGTTCATCATGCCGCCCTCCGTCGCAGTAGCCGATCCATCAGCCCCTTGCGTTGAACCGGCACGGTCATCTCCACCGCCTCGCCCATCAGGCGGCGTACCGCGTCGGTATAGGCCCGCGCCGGCGCGCTGCTTGCTGCGTTCAGCGTGACCGGACAGCCGACATTGGAGGCGCGCAGCACGTCCTGGCTTTCCGGGACGATGCCGAGCAAGGGGGTCGCAAGGATTTCCAGGATATCGTCGATCGAGAGCATCTCGCCGCGCGCCGCGCGGCCGGCATCATAGCGGGTGACCAGAAGATGCTTCTCGACTCGCTCGCCGCGCTCGGCGCGGACCGTCTTGGAATCGAGCATGCCGATGATGCGATCGGAGTCGCGCACCGACGACACTTCCGGATTGGTGACGATGACGGCTTCGTCGGCGTAGCGCATCGCGAGCGTCGCGCCGCGCTCGATGCCGGCCGGGCTGTCGCACAGGATCCAGTCGAACTTGGTCTTGAGGTCGGCGATCACGCGCTTGACGCCCTCTTCGCTCAGCGCGTCCTTGTCGCGGGTCTGCGACGCCGGCAGCAGCCAGAGATTCTCCAGCCGCTTGTCGCGGATCAGCGCCTGCGGCAGCTTGGCGACGCCCTGCACCACGTTGATGAGGTCGAACACCACCCGACGCTCCGCGCCCATCACCAGATCGAGGTTGCGCAGGCCGACGTCGAAATCGATGACGACGACGTTCTGACCCATTTGCGCGAGCGCCGCGCCGAGCGCGGCGGTTGAGGTCGTTTTGCCGACCCCGCCCTTCCCAGACGTCACGACCAATACCTTGGCCATTCTCTCTCTCCTTGTGGTCGGTCAGTTCAATGGTGTGATGCGCAGCATTTCGCCCTCGAGCCACGCCTGGGCGGGCCGGTTGCGCAAACTGTCGGCGATTTCTTCCGCGGTCTGGTAGTAGCCGTCGATGGCGAGCAACTCGGCTTCGATCCTCTGGCAGAAGATGCGGGCCGCCGAATTGCCGTTGATGCCGGCCATCGCGCGGCCGCGCAGCGTGCCGTAGACATGGATCGAGCCGCCGGCGACGATCTCGGCGCCGGAGCCGACCGAGCCGAGCACGGTGACGTCGCCCTCGGCGAACACGATCGACTGGCCGGAACGGACCGGGCTCTCCAGCAGCAGCGACGCCAGCTTGGTCTTGTCCTTGTCCTTGGTTTTTTCCTGCACCTGCGGCTTCTGCGGCTCGACATGGGTGATCGCGCAGGCCCGGCCGCCGGTCAGTAGCGGCGGCATGTTGGCGCCGAGCTTCGATTCGTCGACGCCCTCGATGCCGAGAATGCGGATATTGCGCTCAGCGAGGCTACCGATCAGATGCGCGATCGCCGTCTGGCTGAGGTCGACCGCCGAAAGGTCGAGCACGATGGGCTTGCCGGTGAAGAAGCCCGGCGACTTCGCCAGCGTCGCGTCGATCTCGGCCAGCCAGGACACCACGGGCACGACCGGCGAGAAAACGAACGCAACGTAGGAACGGCCGCGCATGCGGACCTGCTGACGTGCGACCTGTTGAGTTGCGTCCATCGCCCCTGACTCGGTTGTCTTGTCGAATGGTTAACAATCGGACCGCATGGTTAATCAAAGGTTAACGCGGTCAGGGTTTTCACCGATTTGGACAGCGCTCGCCCGGGGGCCTCAAAACGCGCTTTGGCGTTTGAAAAGCTGTGGAATTGGAGGAGATGCGGCCGCGTTTTTGAGCTGGATCAATTTTCTTCGCGCCGATGGGATTATTTCACGAGCGTTTGCAGGCGACGTCATGACCCATTCCAGCTGGATTGAGATCCTGCGGTGCCCGAAATGCCGACGCACGGGCCACGCTGAGCTTTCGGAGGTCGCCCCGCTTCGCAACCGAATTGTTCGGGTCTCGGAGGAATTCGAAGTTCGCACAGACGAGCGCGGCGACGATTTCCAGTGCCGAGCTTGCAAGCTGCCAGCCCTGCCATGACAGAGGATGCCTTGGCTCGCAGCTGCCAATCACCCAATCACGAGGTCGACGCCGCAATCAAACTGCACCTGCGGGAGTTTGCGCCAGCGGCGTGAGGCGTGTCATCCGCCGCCAGGCACCACGTGGCGGCGGCGTTCCTCGTTGCACCGTCACGCGTATGGCAGGCCGCGAGCGCCGCTCCAATAATTATTGGCGGTGTAAGGTGCTTCACATGCAACTCGCAAGCGATGAGGTTGAATTGTGCGGACGACTTGTGCAGGAGGAGAACTCTATGTCCACGTATGTGACAGGCTTCACAAGAGACGCCAAATCCCAGAACGTTGTCGAGTTCGCGTCTGACCTGGCCCCGGACACCTGGATATCGATACCGCGGGGCCTGATCGAGAATATCAAGGAATTGCCCGGCAAGGCGGCACAAGGCGCTCACATCAGGGTGGGCATCAAGCTCGCGGAGCCGACCTCGCCTGAGGGAAAAGTCTTTGCAGCACTGACCGACGGGCTCAACACCGCGATCGTCTCGCTTTCGCGGAAGGTCGCCCCCGCCCTGGACAGCACCGGCAAGGCAACGCACGCGAGCGACTCATGCATCCGTTGTCTCGAGGCCTGCAAGCTGATCGTCCTTCCTCCGGACGACCCATTTGCTCAGATTGCTTGCATGTTGGGGTGCGCGGATTGCCCATGAGCTCCTGAAAGGGAGGCTGGGCTACCCGATCGGCATCTGCGCGGGTTCAACCAATCGACATGGCGCTTGCCGCCCGCCGCAAGGCACCACTTGGCGGCGGCGAGCGGCACGAGCTTGCGTCGGACGCAACGGGCATCGATGTATTTGCTCTACGCCCGAGGAAGACCCGCGACTTCGTCGCGGGCCTCCCGGGAAGGACTATGCCGATCAGTGGACCGAACGGTCGGTGCGGGCAGCGGCCCGCGCGGTCGTCATCTTGTTGCGGGGCGTCAAGACGCTGAGCTGATGCGGCGTCGCCGACGTGGTCGCAACGGGGGCCTGCTCGTGGGCGTTGGCGGCGCCAATCACGCCGGCCTGCACGGCCGAGATCGGCAGGCCCGCAGCCTCGTAGGTCGGAAGCTCCGCGGCGGACGCGGCGGTTGCGATCGCGAGAGCGGCGGCAAGGGTGGAGAGGGAAATCTTGATCACGGAAGGCTCCTCAAATGGCACGTGAGAAGCAGAGTTAGTCAGCTATTATTGCAATGCAATATCAATATTACCGCACTGCACAAATAATTGATCGCCGGCGCGCCAGGCGGGCACCAGCGGCCGTCGTGAGCCGCTGCTCGATAGCTCCAGGTGTCAGGGATTGCCGCACGCTTCCTTGACCGTCCGAGAGAGAGCTCGGCGCGTCCGGGCTTGTCCCGGGCATGACGGCGCGGAAGAATCGTTCATTCCAAATGCGATTGCCCTGCGATCGACCCGATGCGTCGCTCGACCTTCCGAACCGATGATGATGCAGGTCCACGTCGGGGTACTCAACAATGATGATCCGCCCTCCTAGAATAGCGGCTTGCTGTCCGCCTCACCGTGGTGCGATGACACCATCCTGACGCGTAGAGCTCGGCGCAGTCGTCGGAATGTTCGCCTCATCCGGAGACACCAATGCCGCGGTATTTTTTTCATATCCACGGCGGCCATTCAGTGCTCGATGATGTCGGCCTGGATCTTCCCGACATTCTCGCCGCACGGACGACGGCGATTGAACTGAGCGGCGAGATACTCAAGCACGACGTGACGGAGCCATTCTTGCGTCATCTTCGCTGGCACGTCGAAATCAGCGACAGCCCCGAACCGGGCGGCCAGTCGCTGTTCGTCCTTCAGTTTTCCATTGCGGTATGAAGGTCCCGCATGACAGCAAGACACATCTGGTACGTCTCCTTCGTTGATCAACGCGATGCGCCGCCCGACAGGCACGCACGAAGGACTGCGACATTCGTATCCGAACAGGATGCGAAGCAGTTCACGAGGAAACTGGCGGAGGACCGGCGCATCGAGAGACTTTCGGCTGGAACGATCAACCCGTACCGGCCAAAACGGGTCATCGGATCCAGGGACATCGACCAGTGGCTTGGCAAGACTTAGCCCACCATGGTGATCCGCAGACCCCATCGTGAAACGACGATCCATCTTTTAAAACGGCCGCGCCTGGAGAGTAGTTGCGAATGCGAATGATGAAACCAAGCTGCTCCGTTCTTGCCGACCCACAGGGGATGACGCAAACCGTATTCCGATGTTTGGCCTGGGGTTTAGTCCTGGGCCTCTTCATCGTCACCGATACACCGCTGGCATTGCGTCCGCACACGTTGGTATCGGCGAACATCGATCGTTTCGCAGCTCTGTTCGTTATCGGGGTCGCCTTTTCGCTCGCCTATCCGAAGCACGTGCTGCCGATACTGCTCCTCCTGCTAGCCATCGTCGTCGGCTTCGAGCTCATCCAAAGACTGCTCCCCGACAGACATGGATACGTGAAGGACATGCTCGTCAAAGGTGCCGGCTGCTGTGCAGGCGTTTTCATCGCAACTGCCTTGAGACGCTCGTTTTCGGCAATCTCCAGGCGTACAGGCAGCCCGTTGATCTAGCCAAAACGTTCATCTCGCGCGAAGCTCGATGAAAAAATGCCGGTCCGTCGCCGCTATTCGGCGGATGGAGAGCCGGCCGGCCCGGAATATGAGACGGCAAGCGTAGCAAGGACGGTCCTGTTGCTGATCTCGAGCTTGCGGAAGATGTGGTGCAGATGAACCTTGATGGTACCGTCGGCCACCTTCAGACGGCGGCCAATCTCCTTGTTCGACAAGCCCTCCGACACCAAACGCATGATCTGACGCTCGCGGTCCGTCAGCACCGCAAGATATTTCTCCGGGATCGTCGTTTGCGCATAAGGGATGGCTTCTTCGTACGAGGGCGAAGGCAACGTCTTCTGGCCGTCGGCGACTTGCCGCAACGTCTGCAAGAGCGTCTCAGGCTCCTCCTCGCTCAGAAGAACACCGCAAGCTCCCGCTGCTGCGAGCATGGCGAGATCGCGATCCTCAACCGAGGCGGCAAGAAACACGAGTCGCACACCAAGCGCCCCGGAATTTGCGACCTCGAGCATGGCCTGCCCAAAAATGTCGGGCATCGACATGTCCAAAATGGCGATGTCGGGCGCAAGGGTCTGCATTGCCTTGAAGCAGCTCGCAATATCATTGCAGCGCGCAACAACTTTGAAATCACGCTCTGCTTCGAGCAGGCAGTTCAGACCCAATAAAACGACTGGATATCTACTGGCAATTACAACACGACTGAAATGCATTTCCGATCAACCCTCAGTCCCCCTCCAGTTCAGATCGGCGCCCACGTCATCAATAAGCTACTCTAATATGAGACATTCCAGTAAGGTTTTGTTGTCGCTTGGTCCCGTGAATTTACTGCCTGGAGCGCCGCAACGAACATGGTTTCACAACGTGTAATCGCGGCAGCAACCGGACGCACCCCAAGCGAGCGTCCGGTTGCAAGGACCGAGAGATCGCCCTCGCCAAGTTGGCGGCCCCCAAATGCCTATAACCAACGGTATATAGGGATATTGGGGATTAGCATCTAACATTCGTAAATATTTTCTGAGTGGGTTAAGCGCTTTTCGTCCCAGGTTTGTTCAGGCGACCAAATCTGAGGAAGCTTGTTTTTACGTCGTTCTTTTTAGCTGGGCGGGCCACCAAAAATGAACCGGGTTCAACCCTTCAACCGCTTGTATCATTGTAGCGTCCGGGAGAGTTTCCATGAGACGGCGATATCCTTTTGCCATTGCGCTGGTTGGTGAAAATAGTCTTCGCAAAGAAGGCCTTGCAAGAATTCTAAATTCGGAGAATTTTGTCCTAGCCTCAATAGACGATGCCGACGATTGGCCGAGCGACGAGGCGCTTCAGAACGTCCCCGCCAGTCAGGCATTGTTCCTCATTGTTCATAGCGGCGATGATTTTCGCTCGACAGTCGGGCAGATCGACTCGTTCAAGCGCCGCTGCGCGGATGCACGTGTCGCGGTTGTCGCGGATCACTTTCATCTGAGTGATCTGGTTGCCGCATTCCGGGCCGGCGCCACCGGGTATTTCATCGACGTGATGAACTGCGACGCGTTCATCAAGTCCATCGAACTCGTCATGATGGGCGGGACGGTATTCCCGCCGGCATTCTTGACGTCCGCTCTCGATAGCGAGAAACGCGACGTGGACGATGCCCCTGTACCCAACGACGACGATCGCGCCGTCGCGACGGCAGATGACACGTTGGCTCAGCAACTTTCGCCGCGGGAAGTTTCAATCGTTCAGTGCTTGATTGAGGGCGATTCCAACAAGTGCATTGCGCGCAAGATCAAGATTGCCGAAGCCACGGTGAAGGTTCACATCAAGGCGATCCTTCGCAAGATCCGGGTTCAAAACAGAACGCAGGCAGCAATCTGGGGATTGAACCATCGATCTGCGGCCTGGTCGAGAAACAGCAGTTCGGCACATCAGGTCGTTGACGTAACCGAGCGGCTTCTCCCGCCTGGCCGGGAAATTTCCAAGATCGCGAGAGCGGGCCGGCCGGTGCCACTTGGCGCGATCGACCATGCGGAGAACTACTTTGAAGCCTCCCTCGCCAACGGCCATACCCGCAAGGACATGAGCTCAAAAGTCGACGGGGCGATCCGACTGCGAAAATAGCCGAGACTCGTCCGGTCTGGCGCATCGGCATCACCGCGCGGGATGATTTCCCGCGCGCGGCGAGCATTGACCACGCAGACGCGAAACGGAAGCGGAAATGATCTTGTTGACCGGCGGTGCCGGCTATATCGGATCCCATATCGCTGTCGCGCTACTCGACGCCGGGCTCGATGTCGTCGCGGTCGACAATCTTTCCAACAGCAACAGCACCTCCCTCGAACGGATACGGGCCATCTGCGGACGATCGGTCATTTTCCGGCATGCCGATATCCGCAATGAAGAGGCGATCTACCAGATCCTGCGCGCCCATGACGTGACCGCGGTCATTCATCTCGCCGGCCTCAAGGCGGTGGGCGAGTCCAGCGCTCAACCCATGACCTATTACGACAACAACGTCGTGGGAACGATGCGGCTCGTGTCGGCCATGACGCGAGCAGCCGTCAAGACGCTGGTCTTTAGTTCATCCGCAACCGTTTACGGGACACCCGCGCACCTGCCGCTGGACGAGAAGCATCCTGTCGCACCGATCAATCCGTACGGCCGCACAAAATACTTCATCGAAGAAATCCTGAAGGATCTTCATGGGTCCGACAAGGATTGGCGGATTGCCATCTTGCGCTACTTCAATCCGGTTGGCGCCCACGAAAGCGGACTGATCGGAGAAGACCCTCTGGATGTGCCGAACAATCTGCTGCCGATTGTCGCACAAGTGGCGATCGGACGGCGTCCGAAGGTGCATGTTTGGGGAAACGACTATGATACTCCGGACGGCACCGGGATCCGCGACTACATTCACGTTGTCGATCTTGCATCCGGACATCTGAGCGCCCTGAGCCAACTGAGGCAGCCCGGCCTTCTGACTGTCAATCTCGGAACAGGAAGCGGCAGTAGCGTCATGGACGTGATCCAGACATTCAAGGAAGTGAGTGGCCGGCCAGTTCCGTATGTGATCGACCAACGCAGGGTCGGTGACGTCGCAATCTGCTATGCCGATCCAACTCTCGCGAAGAACCTGTTGGGCTGGACATCAAAGCGATCCCTGACACAGATGTGTGCCGACCATTGGCATTTTCAGATGAAGAACCCGAATGGCTATCGCGGCGCGTAGGTGGCGAAAGCCGTCTGCGTCTTGCGCGAGCTAGACAACTGCTCTCATCGCCAAGCTCAAGTAGCGCCGCTGCCTGGTGACGTCACCACCCACCAATGCCCGCAATCGGCAGGATGGCAGCATGACGCACCGAATCTTGGCTAATCCCTAATTGCTGCCTTCACTTGCTGTACAGCAAGGCATCTTCGGGAGCGGCGCGCTATGGTTGTGCGAGCCGACTTACGTTGTTCAAGGTAGGACGGAATGCTTCTGGACAACGAAACGCCTGCCGCCACCACGTGTTCCGAGACCGTCTGCGCGCGCGACCGTGGGGAGTCGGAAGCCCGATTCACAATAGGCCAGGTCATCGGTCGAACTGCCAGTCGGTTTCCGAACCAGCCGGCGATCGTCTCGAGCGCTTTCGAGCCTCTGACATACAGCGGTCTTGAACGCCAGTTGAACGCATTCCGCCGGCGGCTGCGCTTGGCCGGTTTCGACTGCAATGCCCGGATCGGGGTCTTGATGCCGAACGGCCCGGAAGCGGCTCTCGCCATCGTGGCAGTCGCCTGCTGTACCACCGCGGTGCCCCTCGACCCACGCCTCTCCCAGCCTGAAATCGAGCAGCGTCTCGACATGCTGAACCTGAGCGCCCTCGTTGTGCTGCAGGGCAGTGCCCCTGAAGCTCGCCAGGCCGCAGCCCGCAGAACGCTTGCCATTATAGAAGCCGCCCCGGTCGGAAAGGGGCAGCTTGGGCTCGAGATCGCCGTGCAAGTTTCCGCCTCCCCTGCCATCGACGCCGAGCCGGAGCCGCACTCCCCCGCCTTCATCCTGCAGACGTCGGGCACGACCGCGCAGCCCAAGCTTATTCCGTTCAGTCATGACAATATGCTGGCGGCGGCCGAACGCCTTCAGGCCTGGTTCGGCCTCACGTCCCGGGACCGATGCCTGAGCGTGTCGCCCCCCTATTATTCTCATGGGCTGAAAGTGACGGTCTTCACGCCGTTGCTGACGGGAGGCAGCATTGCCATCCCGGCGAACAGTGCCATCGTCGCACTCGATGAGTGGTTCGATGTCCTGCGGCCGACCTGGTACTCGGCAGGCCCTACGCTTCACGCCACGGTGCTGGACAAGGCGCAGAGCCTCGAGAATGCACGGGCTGCGCATACCCTGCGGTTCGCGATGTCAGGCGGCGCGCCGCTGCCGAGGACCGTGCAGGACGGCCTGCAACACGCTCTGGGCGTGCCGGTGCTGGAGCATTACGGCTCCAGCGAGGCGGCGCAGATCGCCGCCAACCAGCTGCCGCCGGGTCCGAACAGGCAGGGCACCTGCGGGAGACCCTGGCCCGATACCGCGGTCGTCGTCGGTGAAGATGGACATCCCCTGGCAGCCGGCGAGCACGGAGAGATCTGGATTCGTGGACCGACCGTGACGTCGGGCTATCTCAATGCGCCGGAGCTCAACCAGGCCGCTTTCACGAAGGGTTGGTTTCGCACCGGCGATATCGGCAGCCTCGACGAAGACGGCTTCCTTTCGCTGCACGGCCGCCTGAGCGAATTGATCAATCGCGGCGGTGAGAAGATTTCTCCCGCCGAGATCGAAGCCGCGCTGTTGCGACATTCGGCGATCGCCGAAGCTGCGGCTTTCGCGATCTCACATCCGCGCCTGGGCGAGGACGTCGCAGTCGCCATCGTCCCTCATCGCGGCGCGCGGCCGACCGCTGCGGAGCTTCGCCTGTTCCTGCAACGCGAGCTGGCCTCGTTCAAGATTCCGAGACGCATTCTGACGCTCGACCATCTGCCCAAGGGGGTGACGGGAAAGGTACAGCGGCGACATCTGCGCGAGTTGGCCGACCGGCGACGGGGTCACCAGGCGCCGATGCCGGCGCCCGTCGCGAACGGGCCGTTGAATTTGGAAGCCGAGTTGCTGACCCTCTGGCGCAGGCTGCTGAAGAACGAGGTCGTGACTGTTGACGATGATTTTTTCGCCAGCGGCGGAGACTCGCTTCTCGCGATGGAGATGTTGATCGAGGTCGAGCGGCTCGTCGGCTATCCCGTGCCGGAAACCATCATGTTCGGGGCAGAAACCATCCGGCAATTTGCCGCAAGGGTTTCCGCACCAACGGACATTTGGGCGACGCCGTTCTTCCAGCCCCATGCGCCTGGCACGCGGTCTCCGCTGTACTTTTTCAACGGCGACCTTGTCAGCGGCCACGCGAGTGTGCGGCGGCTGGTAGAGCTTCTGGGGCCGGATTATCCGATCATCTCGATCAATCCCCACGGTCTTCATGGGGAGCCGATTCCGATCTCGATCGAGGCGATGGCCGCCGATCGCCTGCCGTTCATCCTGGCAAGGCAAGCGAGCGGTCCCTTTCTTCTGGGCGGCAAGTGCAATGGTGCCATGGTGGCGTTCGAAGTGGCCCGCCAACTGGTGGCAGCCGGCCACACGGTTGATTTGGTTACGATGGTGGACCCGCCGACTGTCAGTGCCCGTCCAATGCCACGGGCGATCCTGGGGCTGCTGAAGCCGCTGGTTTCGCCTTATCTCTTGCGTTGGACCTTCGAGCAAATGGTGAGACTGGAGCGATACCTGAAGCTCCCGGCGAACGGACAGACTGCGGTCGCCAAGGTCGAAATTCCCGCGCCGTTGTGGGACGCTCATTCAATCGCAATGGCGCGGTATTGTCCGGCACCGCTCGAGATCCCTGTGGCCTTTTACGCGGCCGACCACGATGGCCGAGCGTGGCGGCATCTCAGCTCTCAACTGGAATTGGTCCAGGTGCCTGGCGGACATCCCGGCTGCCTGTTGATCGGTGCGGAACTGCTCGTGGATCACTTGCGGCGGAGATTTGAAAAACTCGCCTCGGGAGCGAGCGCCACGTGAGAAACCGGACGTCAGCCATGGCGGGCCCTGAGCTTGCGGAGGATCAAGGCCGTCGGCCGCCGCAGGCTGGAGCGCGCTGCGCCAGCCTTGAGCCCGGTCGATCACAGCTCCACCTCGGCACAGTTGCTCCGCCGGCACAAGAGGCTAGCGTGGGTACTCAGGAAGCGTCCGCACCTCGATCGAATTCCGGATATAGTTCGCGTTATCGGCCTCCGCCGAGACAATGGTCGGAGACGCCCAACCACGACGTGTCCGTCAGAGGGATGCCTGTGTGTGACCAGCCACCCATCATCGGATCTTGCGCAAACGTTGCAGCTCGGTCCTCCGGTCTTCCCGCCGCGGCGCGCGTTCGGTCCTCTGGCGTTGGAACGGGAAAGCATGCCTGAGACGGTTACCGATGTCAGCCTGGATGCCCTGCAGAGCATTGCGTGGCTTGAAACCTCATGGAAGGAGCTCGAAGCGCGAGTGACTCACTCGTTCTTCTTGTCCTGGCTCTGGATCGGCACCTGGCTACGGCATATCCCGGATGGCGCGCGACCACACGTCCTCGTGGCCCGGTCATCAGGCAAGATCGTTGGCCTGGCGATTATTTGCCGGCGGAGAGCGTGGAGTCTCGGGCCGCATGCCCGGACGCGCTGGCTGCTCAATGAAACGGGAGATACTCGTTTCGACCGATTGTTCATCGAATACAACGGTATTCTTGCAGAGCAATCCGATGCCATCATGTCGGCAGGCCTCAATGCGTTGACGTCCCGCCTGCACCGCTCGGATCAGTTGGTGCTCTCCGGGATTGATCCGGACCTTGAGGCGACTGCCAGTCGCGCCGCCGGCCGGGCCGGGCTCGTGACCGAGGTGAAACAGGCTGATGCGGCATTGTGGGTTGATTTTGCCCCAGTCCGCCAGCGAGGGGGGGACTATCGCGCCACATTGGGCCGCAGTACGCGCCAGGCCGTGAGCCGTGCCATGCGGTTGTATGCCGAACGCGGCCCCCTTGAACTCCGGATCATGGAAACGACTGCGGAGGCCCTCGCCGCGTTCGATCTGCTGAGCGACTTTCATCGGTCGCGATGGGGACGCAGGGGAGCCTTCGCCAATCCCGGCTTCCGTCCGTTTCACGAGGAGCTCATTGCGCGCGGCGTCCCCACGGGGGCCGTTCGCATCTCGCGGACGATGGTTGGGAACGAGACAATCGGAGTCGTGTACAATTTCGTGCACGACGGCCGTGTCCTGAACTACCAGAGCGGCTTTCTCTATGAGAGCGACAGCCGGCTCAAGCCCGGGCTCGTCAGCCATGTGCTGGCGATTGAGGACAGCATTGCACGCGGGGAAAGCGGCTACGACTTCCTGGCCGGTGGCGGCGGGCACAAGTCCCATCTGGCCAATCGGGAGCAAGCCATGACGTGGATCGCTGTAGGCAAAGACAGTCCGGAGCGCCATATCGAGGCCAAGCTCCGCAGCGCCAAGCGGATGCTCCGAACCATTGCTACGAATGTTCCAAAAAAGACCGCGGCTCTGTATTCCGTACTCGGGGGGCTAGTTCCTGGTCGATCGGTTTGAGCTCTTTGGCGAGAACCGATGTCTGGGTTGGCGATGTGGCCATGTCGGTGCTGCGCCTTTTTGGCTGCCGGCCGGGGCAGGCGCTGACGCCTGGACTGCATCCATTGACCGTTTGGCGGTCCAATTCCCCTAGGAATATTCCCCCGCTTCCGCTGGATGGAAACTGGCAAAAAATGGGTAATTACGATGGTCCATTGAGCCATGGCGGTGCGCGATTAAAATTTCAAGCAGCAGTCCGCTCGAATGCCCATCGCAAGACCCGTTCGGAATCTACCGGCGGCAATCCGGATCGAGGCCAATAGAAAGCAAGTTGTGATGGCTTTTCGCATAGGTGCCTGTGAACAGAGCGCGTGGGAAAATAGTCGTTCCTTTGACGGGCCAGGCTATCGCAAGCTTGAACGCGGGGCTCGCGGAGCCGGCGCCACCCCTTTGAGCTTTTTGGACAAAGCAGTTGAGCTGAGGCCCGGGATCATCACGCCGGTCCTCGAGCATGATGGTTTGGAGGTCCTGGCATTCATGCTCCATGTGGAGCACGACGTCATCGGGGAGCTAAGCGTTTGCCTCAACGAAGCGGAACATCGGCGCGCCGAGGGATTGAGACTGGAGCGAGACCGCCGCCGCTTTGTCGTTAGCCGCGGGCAGCTGCGCCAGGTCCTCGCTTCCAGACTGGACATTGCGCCTTCGGAGATCGAGCTGGAATATGGACGGCTGGGCAAACCCCACCTCTCCCGCCGCATGCCCGTCCGCGACTTGCGCTTCAGCGTCTCACGATCCGGAGAAGTCGCGGTCATCGCCCTCTCGATCAGGCAAGAGGTCGGGGTGGACATCGAGGCAATTCTCCCGGTGCCCGAAGCGGACGAGATCGCAGCGTTCTGTCTTTCCACCTCCGAGTACGAGTCCTACGCCGCCCTCGATCCGGAAGACCGGCTGGAAGGCTTCCTCCAGCGCTGGACCCGGCTGGAGGCTGTCTCCAAGGCGCTGGGGTGCGGCCTGGGACAGCCCATGTCCTGGGATGAAAAGGATTGGGCTGTCAGAAGCTTCGTACCGCAACCTGGATATGTTGGGAGCGTGGTCGTCCGGAAATGAACTGTCATCCGGAGTCGAAGATACCGCGATGGCGCACGGAACAGGAAATGTCAGCTTCATCCATGAAAAGCCCGATGTCAGCGCAGGTGATGCAGTTTTCGGAGCTGCTCGCAGACCTCGCGGTCAAGGACATCAAGGTCTGGGTCGAGGGCGACCGGCTGCGCTGCAACGCCCCGGCCGGCGCGCTGACGGCGGAGCTTCGCGATCAGTTGCAGGGGCGGAGGGGCGAGATCATCGCGTTTCTGAACATGGCCACGGCCGCGACCACGCAACCGCCTGCAATCGTTCCGTTGCAGTCTCGCGGAACACGCACGCCCATTTACGCTGTGCCCGGTCATGTCGGGGCACCGTCCTCATTCCTGGACCTCTCGAAGAACCTGGGCGGCGATCAACCGTTCTACGCACTCCAACCGCCTGGCTTCGATGGGCAGAGCGAGCCGATGGACCGCGTCGAAGATATCGCCGAGTACTTCGCCCGCCAGATCGTCGAATATCAGCCGACCGGTCCGTACATCATCGCCGGCTATTGTTCCGGCGCTTCAACAGCTTTCGAACTGGCGCAAATCCTGGGACAGCGCAAATCGGAGGTCGCATGCGTTGCGCTGTTTGGTCCTCTTCACCCCACCACCTATGGGGAATGGCCGCGCCGGCTGTATTTCGTTGCCAGGGCTAAGGCGGAATCGTTCCTGCATGCGACGGCGAAGCTGCCGACATTCAGCGCCCGTTTCCGATATTTCGGCAGCCGCCTCCGCGAACATTTCCACGCCCTCGTTCGCGGGAGCAAAGAGCCTGTCGCGACAGATCCGGTGTTGGCGAGCAGGGCTCTGCTCAAATCCACGGCGATCGCGGCCTTTCAGCGGTACACTCCAACTCCGTATTCGGGTCGGGTCTGCATAATCCTTCCCAACAAAGCCTGGCTGCGATCGGGCGCCGCGCCACATCGATGGCTCCGAGTAGTGCCGCATGCCGAATTCTACTTCGGGCCCGATGACTGCAACGAAGCCTCGATGCTGATGGAACCTGACGCACCTGCCATCGCAGACCTCTATCGCCAGGCAACCCAAAAGCAGAACGATTGACGTGATTTGATTTTTTGGTTTTCCCGATGGGAGCGTATTTCATGAACGAAGTTCTGCCTATCGCGCCGGAGGGTGTAGCGCTTTCTCTGCTGAAGGCTTCCGATCATCAGGCGCTGGTTGTCGATTACAACGCCACGGCAGCACGCTATCCGTCGGACAGGACGATCATCGATCTCTTTCGCGACCAGGCGACGCGCAGTCCCGACGCCGAAGCGATCCGCTGTGGCAATGCCACGCTGACCTACCGGCAGCTCGACGAACGCTCCAACCAGATGGCCGCGCATTTGAGCTCGACCGGCGTGGGCCCGGGTCGGATTGCCGTTGTTTTCATGGAGCACTCCATTGAAGTCGTCGTTGCGATCCTGGGTGTCCTGAAGTCCGGCGCAGCCTATGTGCCGGTGGATGCGGCAACGCCGAAGGGGCGTATCGCAACGATCCTGCAGGACATTTCCAACGGGACCGACGGGCGGGCGCCCGTGGCGATCACTCAGTCGCGCCTGCGTTCCGGCATTCCCCCGAGCCTTGCTGACATTTTCGTGCTCGACGCCAATTTGGATTCGATCTTGAATCAGCCGGCCTCGGCCCGGCCGTCCGCAGCCACGCCGGACGGCGCCGCCTATATCATCTTCACCTCCGGCTCGACCGGCACGCCCAAGGGCGTCGAGATCGAGCACCGGAGCCTGGTGAACTACATCTGGTGGGCCGCCCGGGTGTACAGTTCAGGCGAAAGTCTCGCATGGCCGCTTTTCTCATCCCTCGCATTTGACCTGACCGTCACAACGCTCTTTACGCCCCTCATCACCGGCGGCCGCATCGTGGTCTATCTTGGTGATCCCGGAGTGCAGAGCATGGTCGTACTCAAGGTGATCGACGACAATGCAGTTGACATCATCAAGCTGACGCCGGCGCATCTCGCGATGATCCGCGACCGAGATCTCGAGACCACAAGACTGCGCAAGTTCATTGTGGGCGGTGAGGACTTCAAGGCCGCGCTGGCTCGCGATATCACCAACGCTATTCCCCATCCTATCGAGATCTACAACGAGTATGGACCAACCGAAGCCACGGTGGGCTGCATGATTCACCGGTTCGACACCGAGCGGGATCAATCCGCATCGGTGCCGATCGGCGTTCCGGCCGCGAATGCGGGAATTTACGTCCTCAGCAAGGAATATCAGCCCACCGGCCCCGGGATCATCGGTGAGATGTTCATTGCCGGCGACGGTCTCGCGAGAGGTTATTTCAATCGCCCTGATCTGACCGACGAACGCTTCCGCACGGTCGCCGATCCCCGAGATGGGCGCTCGAAGCTGCGGCTCTACAAGACGGGCGATCTCGCCCGCTGGAACTCGGAAGGACGCCTGGAATTTCTCGGTCGCGCCGATCATCAGGTGAAGGTCGGTGGCACCCGTATCGAGCTGGGTGAGATCGAAGCACGGCTGCTCAAGCACCCGGACGTTCAGGAATGCGCCGTCGTCGCCGTCACCACCTCGATGACGAAAGCAGCGACACGGAAAGCGGCCCAAAACGGCCATCTCGAACCGTCGACGACCGAAGACAGCATCGCACGGCTTGTGGCCTACTATGTCTCGTCGAAACCTCCGACCGTGGCGGACCTGCGCGCGCACCTCGCCGAAGAACTCCTGGAGTCCATGATTCCGACGCACTACGTTCACCTCGAGCGGATGCCGCTTACGTCCAACGGCAAGATCGACCGCTCGTCGCTTCCCGAGCCGACAGCGGAAAACATCCAGCCGGCGCAAGTCTTCGCCGCTCCCTCCACCGAGACCGAGAAGACGCTGGCCGCGCTATGGTGCCAACTCCTGAAACTCGAGTCGGTCGGACGCCACGACAACTTCTTCGACCTGGGCGGGGAGTCGCTCCTGGTGGTGCGGGCGGTGTCGCGCATGCGAAAGATCTTCGGCGTCGACGTGCAGCTTCGCAACCTCTTTGAGCGCCCGACACTGGCCGAACTGGCGGAAGTCATCGACGGAATGCGCTGGGTGGCCGATTCCAATACCCCTTCCCTCTCGGAGGGACCGAGAGAGGAGGTCGAACTCTAGCCGGAGGGTCTCCGCCCGGTCCTAGGCATCGGGACAGGAGCCTTTGAGTCAGCTCATAGCAGATCGGATGAAGACGATGGACAAAGCCTGGATGTCGGCGCGAGAGCCGGAGCTGCCCTGGATGGCGGCGGAGTATGAGCTGTTACGGGACCAGGTCCGCCGGTTCGTCAAGGAGGAAATCAAGCCCTGCGCGGATCAATGGGAAGAGAACGGGTTCATTCCCCGTTCGATCCTGCGCCGCATGGGCGAACTCGGTTTTTTCGGCATCCGCTACCCGGCCGAGTATGGTGGCGCCGAAATGGACTCCGTCGCGTCAACGGTCTTCGCCGAGGAGCTCGGGCGCTCGACCTATGGCGGCGTCGCCGACGCGATGCTCGTCCATGCCGACATGGCTTCCTTGTATGTCTTTCACGACGGGACCAAAGCCCAGCGGGCCCGCTGGATGCCGGGCATTGTCAGCGGCGAGGCGATCACCGCGGTCGCCATCACGGAGCCGGATGCGGGCTCGGACGTGAAAGCCATCCGCACGCGCGCGGTTCGAGACGGCGATTCCTACGTGCTCGACGGCACGAAGCTCTACATCACGAACGGCGTCCACGCGGATCTCTACTGCGTCGCGGCCAAGACGGATCCCGCGGCAGGAACCAACGGGATCACGATGTTCCTCGTCGAGAAGGGGACGCCAGGCTTCAGCGTCGCACGCGAGCTGGACAAGCTCGGCTGGCGCTCCTCCGACACGGCGGAACTTGTCTTCGACGGTTGCCGCGTCCCCGCCGAGAACGTGCTCGGTGCGGAGGGACAAGGCTTCTATTCAATCATGCGCAACTTGCAGAACGAGCGCCTTGTCCTCGCCGCCATGTCGATAGGGATGGCCGAGGCGGCGATCGATATGACCGTCACCTACGTGAAGACCCGCCGCGCATTTGGGGGCGTCCTTTGGGACATGCAGGCGATCCGTCAACGTCTCGCGATGCTCTCCGCGAGACTGGAGGCAAGCCGTCAGTTTCTCTATGCCACCGCTTGGCGCATGGCGGCCGACGACGATTGTCTGCGCGAGACCTCGATGTTGAAAGCCATCTGCGGCGAACTCGTCAACGAGGTCGCGTATGCGTGCGTGCAGTTCCACGGCGCCATGGGTGTCATGCGCGAGAGCGCGATCGAGCGCGTAGCGCGTGACGCGCGCGTCCTCTCCATCGCCGGCGGCGCGACGGAGGTGATGCTCGAGGTGGTCGCGTCGATGTCATGATCCTGATGCGACGTCGAGGACGTCGCTCTGGCATTGGTTGCAGGACGGCTGAGTGCCGCCTCTTCGGGCGGCCGGGGGGCGCGGCGACCGAGGCAGCCTACGGCGCGCCGGATTCACCCACAAAACCCGGTTGGCGTCATTGCCGCCGAACACCGGCCGACGCTGTGTGGCATCCGAGATCCGCTTGAGGGAGGATTTCACTCCGCCGCTGCGACCCGTTCGCTCGATGGGGCCTTCGAATTGCCGAGGTTTCCAACTGATTGAACATGATCAATGGCCTGAACGTGGATCCCTTTCACGGCCCTTCCGGACGGGTCATTCATGCTCGCAAATTGCTGAGACCAGAGAAACGCGGTCGGCGTGGAGCATGCGATCGAAGGACCGACGGGCACAGTTAGGCAGGCCGTCGGGTTGTTGAAGATGCTATCAAAGATGGTCCTGTAGAAATATCCTTCCTTGGACGTCGGCGTTTGCTGCGGAAAGCGCTTGCTCGCCGCGGCGAGCATCTGATCCGAGACTTTATTCTCGGCTTGATGTTTCAAGCTCTCAATCCAGCTATACCCTACCCCGTCGGAAAACTGCTCCTTCTGACGCCACAGGATCGCTTGCGGCAACAGATCGGTAAATGCTTCCCGCAATATGCCCTTCTCGATTTTCTCGCCAGGGCACATTTTCTCGGCGGGGTTTATCGACATTGCGTAGTCCAGGAATTCCTTGTCCAGGAAGGGCACGCGGGCTTCGACCCCCCAGGCCGCCATTGCCTTGTTCGCGCGGCAGCAATCATACTTGCTGAGCGCAAAGATCTTTCGAACAGTCTCCTGATGGAATTCTTCTGCTGATGGCGCCATGTGGAAGTAGAGATAGCCGCCAAAGACCTCGTCAGCGCCTTCTCCGGACAACACCATTTTGATGCCCATTGATTTGATCTTCCGCGCCATGAGATACATCGGCGTACCGGCACGAATGGTGGTGACGTCAAAGGTCTCCAGGTGCCGGATCACGTCCGGCAATGCGTCCAACCCTTCCTGCACGGTAAAGACAATCTCATGATGGACCGTGCCGATGTGCGCCGCCACGTCTCGCGCATGCTTCATGTCAGGTGAGTTTTCCAGGCCGACGGAGAACGAGTGCAGTCTCGGCCACCATGCTTCTTCGGTTTCTCCCGACTCGATCCGCTTGAAGCGGTGGCGCGCCGCGAGCGCGGCGATAAGCGAAGAGTCGAGCCCACCGGAAATAAGCACCCCGTAAGGCACATCGCACATCATTTGCTGCTTGACCGCAGCTTCGAGCGACGTTCGGAGCTCCTGCAGGGACACCTTCCTCGTTGGAAGAGTATGCGCCCACTGCGGATCATACCACTTGACGAACTTTCCGGTCTCGCCGCTGTAATGATGTCCCGGAGGAAACTCCCGGATCGTCTCGCATACGCCATCGAGAGCTTTCATTTCGCTCGCGACGTAAGTCGTGCCGTCGCTACGCCATCCGATGTAAAGCGGAACGATGCCGATGTGGTCTCGGGCGACGAAGAAATCGCCACTGCGCTCATCGGACAGGGCAAACGCAAAGATTCCACTCAGCATATTGCACACGGCGGGGCCGTACTCGTCGTAGAGATACAGGATAATTTCGCAATCGGACTTCGTTTTCCATGCGTGCGGCAGCTTCAGTGCCTCGCGCAAAGCGACATGATTGTAGATCTCCCCGTTCACGGCCAAAGCCCGACCCGCGGTCACGTCGAGAAGGGGTTGAGCGCCGTGCTCCACGTCGACAATGGAAAGGCGCTCGTGCGCGAGCACTGCGCCCTCGCCGCAGTAAATGCCGCTCCAGTCCGGCCCGCGGTGCCTGACCGTCTTGGCCATCTCCAGCGCCCGGCTGCGCACCGTCTCGATCGATTCCTTAAATCCAAAGATGCCAACGAAGCCGCACAAGGAGGTCAACCCTTCTGTGAGTTCTAGATCGCAGAGAAGCGGAAGAGCGGATCGAGAACGGTCAAGATCACAAAATATTCAAGGTTCAGATCAAGCAGAATTACCCTTGCCTAAGCGGCGCCACCGTCGGATAGGCCATAAAATATGCGGATGAGCGGCATCAAACTCCGTGGCTGCTCGTGTCTTCCAATTCCAGGTAGCCCCTGATGCGGGCTGACCGGCCCCTTCATCCGATCGAAAGGAGCGCAAATTTCCCGCCTCGCTTGCTGTGCCGACCGCTTCCGGTTTCGTCACCTGCTGTCGCGCCGCGAGTCTGCAGCAGTCACCTCAGTCCGGCCTATCACGACCGGGGCGTTTGCACTGCTCAGCTTTCGGGGTGACGCGTCGGGACCATCCTGGTATCGCAGCGAGACCTCGATGGTGTCGCCCGGCTGCAACTCGGCGTCCTCGTTCACGACAATCCGTTCCGGTCCTTTCTCGCTCTTTCTAATGATAGCAATATCCGGCTTGCTGCCGGCGCCTCGTGCGAGCTGCGATCGAACCATCGAAGTGTACTGAAGCTTCTCGCCGACGCTCTGCAGTTTCTCGCGAATCTGATTGAGCTTTAAGCTGGTCTCTTGCAGCTCACGGAACAGATCAAGCTTCCGCTGATCGTCGAGCTTTGCCAACCGTCTGGCGTACTCGTCCTGCAATTTCTTGACCTGGAGCAATTGCGCAGATGTCTGCAGCCTCCGGGTCGCCGACAGCAGAACCGCGCGACGCGCATCCGTCACGCGAGGACTGATCAACGATCCCTTGCCGAACAGGTCGGTCGCTTTCTGAAGGTCCTCGACGTCGGACTGAAGTCCCTCTTCATCTTTCTTCTGCTGCTCCGACAGCACGCGGACCTCGTCGTCTCCCTGCCGCACGCTGCGCTGCAAGTACGCCTTTTCCTGCTGATAGTCACTCTGCTTCGTCTTCAGATATTCGGCTTCCGCATTGACGATTTCCGAAACCGCCGACCGGGCTATCGGCACGTCGGCAAGAGAAGCGCTTGGATTGATCTGCGTCCCTTCCCCGAGTTCGCTCTTGATGCGCCACATACGCGCCTGTTCCTTGGCGAGCTCCGTCCAGAGCGATCCATACTCGCTTCTCAGGTCGGCCGACTCGAGGTACGGGTTATTCATCCTGATATGCATGATGTCGTAGCCACCCGCCATGGCGATGAGCTGGCGCGCGGTGCTCGCCGGACGATAAGGGTACTCGCCCGGCTTCGACACGTCCCCGTTGACGTAAACAGGCCTGTACTCGGCCACGATCGCCGTGACCTGATCTGCATCGATCACGACCACGACCTCGCGGCCGTCCACGGTCCGCTGTCGAAAGACCTTGCTCGTCAGTGCGGCTCCGACCTTGGCCCGAATCTCCTGCAACGGCAGGCCGGCGACCGGGACCATCCCGACCAGCGGCAACGAGATATTGCCATCGACCTGGACCGGAGCGCGCTGCCGCAGCTCCGGCACGCCGGCCACCGCGACCTCCAGAACATCTCCGACGCTCACGCGATATTCGGCTTTCGCCTGAGCGGAAATCGTCAGGCCAACAGCCACCAGACCCCATCTGACGCAACGGCCTGGTTGACCGTGACGGTTGTCAAGATGGAAGAAATTACGCAGCTTGGCATTCGGCATGGCGTGCTCGATGGCTCGGTCTCACTGATTGATCGACAATCTAAACCCGCAGCGCCTCGGCTCAACTGACCATCGTAGTTACTCCCGGCTACCCATTTATTGCCAATCCGCCTCCTGACCCGAATGCTATTGTTTTTGTCAGGGGGACGGATTGCTTGACGGACTGCTTGGGAGTAACCGGTGAGTTATGCGTTTTTCACCAATTCGCCGGCTCCTACCGAGCGTTCGGCGCATTCGGTCCCTGACCGCAAGGCAATTGCGGCTGACGTTGGCAAGAATCGATTGGCCGCCTTGCTGGTATTGGCGGCAGGCGCCGAGTTCCTCCTCGTAGCTGTTGGGGCTTTTGCCGCTGCCGTCCTCTATTATCGACTGGTCCTTCAGCTCGACTATCCGGACACTCCCAAATACATCCTGGAATCCCTTCTGATTGCCACGTTGCAGCTGCTCGTATCCGTTGGGCTGCGGCAGTATTCGCGGATCCAGACGCAGCCCCGGCACACCTTCCTGTGGAGTGGCGTCAGCGCCGTCTTCTTCGTATTCTCCTTCTTCATCTCAACGATATTTCTTCTCAAGATCTCGGACGGCTACTCGCGCGCGACCGTGATGGCCCAGGCAGCCAGCGTCATCGTCATGGTGCTCTTCGCGCGGGCGATATGCTTCTCGTTGCTGCAACCTGCCATCGCATCCGGACTGATCGACGCCAGGCGCGTCATCCTCATAGGTGAACCGAGCCACTGCTTGAATTTTTCCGGACGAGTAAGCGCCACCGGAATCCGGACCATTCGTTCGTTCGATTTGCCGACCTTTCGCACCGGCTCTTCAGCGCCAGGGCACTCCAAGGCGGTCGAAGTGCTCTCCCATGTCCGCGAACTGATCGCAGAGTGCCGGCCCCTGCGAGCGGATGACATCGTCATTCTGACTTCGGAGTCGGATGTTCCGGCTGCCCTCGCGCTCGCCGGCGCCCTGTCGGAGCTCCCGGTTGACGTTCACGTCGTCCCGGTCGGTGCAATCGACCTCATGGCCGTGTCGCGCATCACGCAGTTCGGCAACATGGTGACGATGCGCATCTTCCAATCTCCCCTGACGACGTTCCACCGGGCAGTCAAACGAGCCTTCGACATCGCGGCCGCGATTGTCGGACTTGTCATAATCAGTCCCCTCTTCGTCATCCTTCCACTCGCAATCAAGCTCGATTCCCCCGGGCCGGTGCTATTTCGTCAGACCCGGCACGGCTACAACAACGAGACTATTCGCGTGCTGAAATTCAGATCGATGACCGTGACGGAGGAGGGCGACAATTTCAAGCAGGTGACCAGGCACGATCCACGCGTGACCCGGTTGGGACGCTTCATGCGCCACACCAATATCGATGAGCTTCCACAGCTCTTCAACGTGCTGGTCGGCGATATGTCACTCGTCGGGCCTCGTCCGCACGCGACCTCGCAGAACGAGAGCTTCGCCCGGCTGATTTCGTCATTCTCCCGCCGCCACAACGTCAAGCCCGGCATTACCGGTTGGGCACAGGTCAACGGCTATCGCGGCGAAACCGACACCTTGGAGAAGATGCAACGGCGTGTCGAGCACGACCTTTATTACATCGACAATTGGTCGTTCCTTCTCGATCTCAAGATCATCGTCATGACCCTCTTCTCCAGAAAGGTCTATTGGAATGCCTTTTAACGCGATGTCGATTGCTGCGTGCACTCCGTGCAGCAAGACCGCAAGGGCATTGCAATCGATCCCGTTCCCGTTTGATCGGCGGAGGCTTCGGTAGGCCACCAGTAACTGCAGGTTCGAGACAATGCTGCAAACTCACAGAACTGACAATTCGGCACCTCAGGACACGATGCCGCCTGAATTCGGTTCGCCGGCCGAATTCGTGGCGGAGGGTCTCGCCTTCTTGCGCCGCCGCCTCTCGATCATCCTGCTGACGTGTCTTTTGATGTTTGGCGCCGGCTTGCTCTATCTCGTTGTCGCAGTTCCGACGTTTACGGCAACCGCGCAACTCATCGTCGACGCCAAGACGGCTTCTTCCAACGACACGGCGTCGGCAACGACCGCCGTCGACAGTCAGGTCGCAATCCTGAGGTCCGAGAGCGTCGCTCGCGCGGCGATCGCGAAGCTCGGCTTGGCGGGGGATCGGGAGTTCTCCGGCGGCGCCCTGCACCACCTCAGCAGGTCGACATCACGGCTGCTCGGCTGGAGCAGACAGGACACGGACGTCGTCACGCGTGATGCGATGGAAGCGTTCGCGCGCAAGCTCTCGGTAAAGCGCGCCGGTCTCACCTACATAGTCGATCTCGCCTTCAGCTCAGCCGACCCCGATCGGGCCGCGCAGGTCCTGGACACCATCGTAGAGACCTACATCACGACGCAAATGGACGCGAAATACAAATGGGGTCTGCAAAACGAGAAATGGGTTAAGGAACGTGTCAACGAATTGAGCAACCAGGCGTCGACTGCCAAAAAGGCCGTAGCGGATTACAACAGGGCCAGGAATGGCATCGCGGCTCCCGCGAACTCCGCCGAAGCAAATCCACCCTCGTCGCAATCGACCGGAACGGCGCAAGACGAACTCCGCGAACTGGAAGCCACGGCGGACGCCGCAACCAGAACGTATGACAATTTCCTCCGGATGTTGCGTTACATGGACGCCATGCAGCAGCAATCCGCGCCGGTGTTCGAGGCTCGTCTCCTCACCGGGGTATCTCACCCCTACACCGCCAGTTCGCCAAACGCCCGCTTGATACTCGGATCAGCGATTCTCGGCGGCCTGCTTCTGGGGATCGGAATAGGATTGCTGCGCGACAGGTCGGACCGGGAACGCGCGCCCGCGCGCAGATCTGCAGCCACCGCACCCGGAGGAACTGCAGTCGTCCAGGGGCTCAAGGCGAGCGGCGTCAAGCCCCATTTCGATGGTTCGTTCAAGGTCGAGAAGCAGCACACGTACAAGGAGGCCAATCCTGACTTATAGTCGCATGAATTGGTTCCCGATCGCGATATCGCGAGCCCGATTGAAGCGCCCCGTACATCACCGTCGAACAGTGCTCGTCGACGAACCACCTTCATCGCGATGAAGGCAGCATCTTCCTCGTGCGGCCGCCGGAGTGGGTAATCCAGAAGGGCCGAACGCTCTCCGCAGCCGTAGGGTTATATTCGCCCCTGCGACAATGTGCCGATTTGACAATGAGTAACCTTTGAACGCTCAGCCTCCGCGCAGTCCGCTCCTCCACCCACGAGGTGCGCCGAACCGGGAATTCCGGGCAAGAGCTCGATCACAATTACTGGGCGCGTCGTGGCGTCCACCAACGTTGGCTTGAGCAATGACGAGCTTTACCCGAGCGCCCGGCGGACCGGCGACCATGTTCAGCAATGTCTTCCGGCAGTCATGGCTGGCGTTGGCATACCGATGCTCGGGCGCCGTCGTCTCCTTTCTCTTCGGCGTAAGTTTTGCGCGGATGATGAACATCGAGGAATACGGTGCGCTCATGTCATTGATGACGTTCGTGCTCGTCGCCTCCACGGTCGGCCTCGTCGGTCAGCAATTTCGCGTGTTGCGGGAAATACCAAGCATCGCCGCCCGGAAGAACTACCCGGAGATCGGCGCGATCGTCGCGAAGCGGCTTCGTGTGGCATGTCTGGGCAGCGTTGCGGTGACCGTAATCGCCCTCCTTCCGTTCGTCGCCGCTCACGGCCGCAACGGAATATTCGGAAGCTGGCAATATGCTACGAGCGTGCTTCTGATATTGCCGTTGTCCTTGATCGAAATGCAGAGCTCGCTAGGGCGCACGCTCGGCTCCGTCAATCTCGCACTCGTGTCGAAGGATGTGTTGTGGCGGTTTCTCATCATATTGCTGGGCGCCGTTCTCTTCACGACGTATGGCCATCCGCTGCCGGCGCAAGACGTTCTGCTGATCGCGACTGCAATCCTGATCGTGCTGATCGCCGCTCAGAACATTTACCTACGGCATCTCGCGGAGGGATGTAAGGTTTTCACCATGGCGGTGAGGCGATCGAATGACCGGCTTGGCGAGGTCCTTTCCACTTCGGGACCGTTCTGGGTAACCAGCGTCACCAGTATCATGGGCGGCACGGTCGATCTCGTCGTCATCTCGGTCATGGTCGGCCCGGAAGCCGCCGGATATTACTACGCTGCCAGCCGGATCGCACTTCTTCTTGATTTCTTCCTGGCGACCTTCTGTATCCCCGCGGCGCCCCTCATCGCACGTCTGTTCGACGAGAATCGTCATGCGGAAATCACGCGCATCACGTCGGGAGCGTCATTGGGTGCGTTTGTCGCCGTCCTCGGCTGCGTTGCGACGTTGGCGCTTGGCGGCGACCTCGCGCTGATGGCGTTCGGAGAGACTTTCACCCGCGCCTACAGCGTCCTGATGGTCCTGGCAATCGGCATGCTGGTGTCGACATATTTCGGGATCGGCCCCATCGCCCTGAACATGACGGGCCATCAGCGGGCCGCGATGCACATCGTGGTGATCACCTGGGTGGCGGGGATCCTGGCCATGATCGGCGCGACCTGGACCTTCGGGACGATAGGAGCAGCGGTTGCCGGCTCCTGCGCGGGCATCGCAACCAGGGTATGGACTGCGGCCTACATTTATTCGGCGGAAGGGATCGATATCACCGCCACCACGGCACTCCGCGCGTTGGTCAGGCGCACAACGAGCCGAGGCACATCCGAACCGCATAGCGAGGCGATACGGCCAGAAGCCAGCGGCACCATTCTTGACCTGCAGCCTGTTCGCGGCAGTCGGGACACACGTACATGAATTGGGGAGATAGTTGAATGCGTTCGCTGTCATCCGAGGACGCGACTGCTGCAATCGGACTTACGCGCGGGAGGCGGTACCTGATGGGCCGGTCTACATTCGATTACGAGGTGTCAGGAAGCCGGCTTTCCATGGGGCTGGTGAGGCTTCTGCACACCGTTGTTGCGCGGAGTACCGGGCGCGGTATGGGACTTGCCATGCGGGCGGTCAAGCCGCTGCTGCATTCCCAGCTGTCATGCGTCCATTTCGCCGACGGTAGCCGCTTGTACTTCGAGCTGAACGACGTCTACTGGAATGCGTTCTTCATCGGCCAGCCCGGCATGACCTACGAGCCGGACATAGCGACGCTTCTGCTGCGGCTGAAGGATATCGACTATACGTTCTTCGATTGCGGTGCGAACATCGGATACTGGTCGGTTCTCGTCACGTCGGAAATGCTGGGTCGCAAGCGCGCGATTGCCGTCGAGGCTTCACGGGAGACGCTTGCAATTCTCGAGCAGAACCGCGACGCGAATGATCAGCGCTTCGAGATCTGCCGAAGGGCATTGTTCGAGTACGACGGGCGCAGCCTGTTCTTCTCCGACGACGGACCTCATTCGGCCCGGCACATCGTAACGTCGCAGAGCAGCCGTCCGTCGCACACCGAACCCGTCATGTCGATAACGATCGATGCGCTGGCGAGGGACCAGCAGCTGACCGACAGCGACCGGCTCGTCGTCAAGCTCGACGTCGAAGGTCAGGAGGTTGCGGCCCTGAAGGGTGCTCGGCAGGTTCTGAAGCGCGACACGCTGATCATCTACGAAGATCATGGCCAGGATCGCAGCCACGCGACCACGAGGTATGTGTTCGAGGCACTCGGACTTCCAGTGTTTGCTCTTGCTGCGGACGGGTCGGTCACGAAGGTCGATGACCTCGCCACACTGGATCGCCTGAAGGTGAACCCCAAAATCGGCTACAATTTCGCAACTTGCCCGCCCGGATCCGGCTTCCACCGCTGGATTTCAGGAATCGCCAGTCAGGCATGATCGGGTCGCGCTGTCGGAGGCCGATCCTGGCGCACGAGATCGCCGGTTGCTCAACCCGCTTCTCGTGCCGGAGCCAGAATTCGCGCGCACTCGGCTCTTCGACGCAATCAGAATGCACGATATCAATTGCCGCGACCGAACAGCATCTGGACCGCCGACTGGACGCCATTCATTCGCCCTTCGAACGGAATTCTCCCGTCGGATGGACCTCCGACCGCGATGCGGGGAAGCCCAAAAAGATGCGGCTTGCGATCCGATATGTGTCCATGCCGAGTTGTGACTGCAGTCGAAAAACCGACCTCCGCCGCGAGATGTTGTTCTCGAGAACCGCATGCCCTGGAGTTGCCGTAAGGAAAAGCAACGTGCCGAACCGGACGCTGAAGCAGTCCCTCCAGATAGGCGCGGTTATCCACCATTTCGGCGCGCGCTGAAGCTGCATTCAGGTACGCGAGTGCTGGATGTGATTCCGTGTGTCCGCCAATCGAAGCCAGGGGGTGTCGTGCCAGGACCTGAAGCTCGCGCTCATTGATGAAATAGGTGTCGTTCAAGGCCTCCAGCGACAGATCAGCCTTGCTGAACGTAGGGGCGAGCATTTCGACTCGTTGGTAGTCTTCGTGGACCCAGTTGCTCACCTTCTCCAGGGCCGATGCTTTCTCGTCAAAATCGCGACAGCTGAATCGCAGGTTCATTGCGTCGATCGCAAGACTGTCTCTCGAGCGGAACAGGTCGCGCAAGCCCAGCCACCACGGCTGCATCGTCCGCTTAACCGCACCCGTTGGAACATATACGGTAAAGGGCGCGCTATTTCGCTCAAGGATTGGCAATGCAGTCGTGACGTTATCCTTGTAGCCGTCGTCGAAGGTAAGCACCGCATAGCGGCGGGGCTCAGGATCCGCCGCCAGCCGCTCGAGACATGCATCGAGACTGACAATCTCCCATCCTTGCTGGCGCAGCCACTTCAGACAGTACTCAAGGAAGTCAGGCGGTGCGCCGGTCTTCAGCTCCGAGCGCCAGTCCTGCTGAATCTCATGGAACATCAGGATGGCGGCCCTGCCGGCAAATGCCCTGCGCAAGGCAGGCGCAAATCCCGCCCAGCTAGCCGCGTGGAATATGGTTCGGCTGAGAAGTCGCTTCACGCGAAGCCACCGCCGGACAGGCTGATTGCGCGCAAGCCGACCAGGCGGCTTCGGTGCTCATTTGATTGCGCGCGCGATCTGCAGATGCTCATCCTCAAATCACCGTCGTGAACGCAGCAATGTTTCCGATGGGAAACAGCCCTCCATTTATCGACAAACCGCGGCGCTCTGGCAACTACGGCGCCGGTACTCACTACTGGGTACCCCAGATTTCATCGCCGCCACTCTGAATGCGCCGCCTGCATCGAACCGCTTTCACGGTAGCTTTTCGTCGAACACAGAGTGCACCGGCCACTGGTGATGCCGGCCTTTGTGATGTGCGTGTCGAGGGCCTTAATGAAAGTACTGCTCGCCAACAAGTTTCTGTTCAACAACGGTGGCGCAGAGGCAGTGCTGCTTCAGGAAAGAATGTTCCTGACGAGCAGCGGGGCAGACGTCATTGACTTCGCGATGCAGCACGAGCGGAACATCGAATCCCGCTACGCAAATCACTTCGTGTCTCGCCAGGAATACCGGACCGGGGGCCATCTCGCCAAGATCAAGAGCGCGCTCGCACTGATTCACTCGCGCGAAGCCGTCAGCAAACTCGCATCCCTGATCGAGGAGACTCGACCGGACTTGATGCATTGCCACAACATCTATCACCAGCTGACCCCGTCGATTGTCGGCGTCGCCAAGTCGCGCGGGATTCCGGTCGTGCTGACACTGCACGATTCGAAACCGGTGTGCCCGGTGCACACCCGCATGCGAGAGGACCAATTGTGTTCATCGTGTCTCGCCGGCGATTTCCATCACGTGCTGATGCACCGCTGCGCTGACGGCTCGATCGCACAGAGCGCCACGCTTTACATGGAAGCGGTCATTCAGCGCTGGTTTGGCAGCTACGAGAAGGTCGATCGCTTCCTCGCGCCGAGCCAGTTCATGCGGGAGTCGGTGTTGCCTCGGTTCGCAGCGGACCGGGTACAGGTGCTCTACAATGGCGTGGATGTCACCGGCATTTCGGCGAGCGATCGGGACAAGGGATACGTGCTTTATTGCGGCCGGCTCGCGCCGGGAAAAGGTGCCGAGACGCTGTTGCGCGCCCACGAAGCGGCGGACTGCCGGTGGCCTCTCGTCATCGCAGGCTCCGGCCCGCTGGCAGATAATTTGAAGGCGCAGTTCACCCGGAACGTGCGTTTCGCGGGCCAGCTATCCGGCGAAACTTTAAACGAGACGATCGCCGAGGCTTCCGTGGTGGTTGTGCCTTCGGAGTGGTGCGAGAACTGCCCGATGTCGGTGCTGGAAGCGATGGCCTATGGCAAGGCGGTCATAGCGACCCGCGTCGGCGGCATTCCGGAGCTCGTGGACGATCGCGTGACGGGGCTTTTGTTTGAGCCCGGCAATACGGACGAGCTTCGACGTCACCTCGATTGCCTGATGAGCGACGCCGCACGCCGTGCAGGCATGGGAGCGGCAGGAAGAAGCCGCGTCGAAGCGGACTTCTCTCTCGAGAAGCATAACACCGAGCTGATGGCCGTCTACCGGTCACTGGTGAGCGAGCGGCATTCATCGCATTGAGGATTGCAAATGGACCTCACCATCATCTCCACGTTTCGTTGCAACTCGAGATGCCAGATGTGTTACATCTGGAAAAATCCGACTGATCCAAAGGAAGAGGTCACGCTCGAGACCCTGGCGAAGCTTCCTGCGGGGTTTGATAATCTCAATATCTCCGGCGGAGAACCGACTCTGCGGAAGGATCTCGCCGAGATGGTGGACCTGCTCCACCCCAAGGCCCGAATCATAGAGATCAGCTCGAACGGCCTGCATCCCGAACGTCTCCTCCCCATCATCAAGAAGCACCCGAAGATCAAGGTTCGTTTCAGCCTCGAGGGTGACGCGACCACCAGCGACTGCATCCGCGGCGAGAAGGACGGCTATGCCACGAAGGTAGCCGGGCTTCGCATGCTGCAGGAGGCCGGCGGGCAAGACCTGGGATTCGCCTTCGTCATCCAGGACGAGAATGTGGCTCAGCTCGTTCGAACCTATGAACTGGCGCGTTCGATGGGGTTCGAACTTGCGACCTCGACGCTGCACAACGCGTGGCAGTTCTACAAGAACGACAATTATTTCTACGAGCGCGTCGCGGTGGCCCGCCAAGTGGAAGGGCTTATCACTGCGATGCTCAAGAGCAACAAGCCGAAGAACTGGTTTCGCGCCTACCTGAATCTGGGCTTGATTGAAAAGATCCTCGGCCACCCGCGGTTGATACGCTGCAGCGCGGGCACCGATTTCGCATTCATCGACCCCTGGTCCGATGTGTGGGCCTGCAATGTGCGCTCAGACCTGCCGCTGGGCAATTTGGCGCGCCAGTCCTGGAGCGAGATCATGGCCAGCGACGCGGCCAAGAACTCCGTCGCCAAGGTTCACGCTTGCCAACAAAACTGCTGGATGGTGACGACCGCGCGCACGGCAATGCGTTCAACGCTGGTTCCGCAGGCACCGAAGATGGGACCGCTCATCTGGGTGCTGAAGAACAAGCTGAAGGTCGAGCTCGGTCGGGCGATCTGCTTCGATCAATACATTGATTATTCCAACGTCGCGCCTACTCCGCGTGTCCAACGAACGTCATTCCTCAACGAAAAGCAAAAGGCACGATTGGTGCGCGGGAGAGAAACGGTCGACGCGCGATATCCGCTCAAGGAATTCATGAACAACTAATTTGACGGGAGGGTGCAGTGAGTGCGGATCATCTGGTACTGCGGGTGATCATGCTTGGCTTGCGTGGATTTCCCAATGTACAGGGAGGAGTGGAAGTTCACGCAGAGCATCTGTGCCCTCATCTCAAGGAACTGGGCTGCGATGTCGAGGTGATCGTTCGCTCCTCGTATATGCCGCCTGATCGCGGCGACGAGTGGCACGGTGTACGTTACCATCGGGTATGGTGCCCGAAGACCTCGGGTCTCGAGACAATCGTCCATTCGTTCCTCGGAGTGCTTGTCGCTGCATGGCAGCGGCCGGACGTGTTGCACATCCAGGCCATCGGACCGGCCCTGATGGCGCCACTCGCGCGCTTGCTGGGACTGCATGTTGTCGTGACGCACCACGGCCCGGATTACGAACGGGAGAAGTGGGGCCGATTGGCCAGGATGGCCCTGCGCGCCGGCGAGGCCTGGGGAATGCGATTCTCCGACGGCCGCATCGTCATCTCCCAGACCATCCGAAAGCTGGTGCGGGATAAGTACGGCCTGAATTCGGACCTCATTCCAAACGGCGTCACCTTGCCTGACGTGCCGAAAAGCACTTCGGTGCTGGAGAAGCTTGGGCTGACGCCCGGACGATATGTGTTGATGGTAGGCCGGCTGGTGCCGGAGAAGCGGCACACCGACCTGATTCAGGCCTTTGCCGATGCCAGGCTCACCGGATGGAAGCTCGTGTTCGTGGGCGCCTCCGAGCATCCAGACGCCTATACCGAAATGCTTGCGGCGCGCGCCGGGGCGACCGCCGGGGTGATCATGGCGGGCTTCCAGTGCGGCCTCGCATTGCGGGAGCTATACGCCCACGCGGGCATTTTCGTTTTGCCATCCTCGCACGAAGGTTTGCCGATCGCGCTGCTGGAAGCCCTGAGCTTCGGTTTGCCGGTGGTGGCCAGTGACATTCCTGCTCACCTGGAGATCGGATTGAATGACGCGCACTATTTTCATGTGGGAGATGTATCAGCGCTCGCGGATCGCCTGGCATCGTTTGCACGCAGTCCGTGGCCGCTGGAACTCCGCGAGAAGACACGCAACTGGTTGGCTGAACGGGAAGACTGGCGCTCTATCGCAGAGCGCACTCTCGGATGCTATCGCAGGGCAATCGAGCCTCGTCGAGGCGGTCCCCATGCGCGGTCCCGGACCGCGCCGCCCAGCACCGCCTAGCGAGCTGCGCACGCGGCGTGCCGGCCAACGCGCCGTGCCCGTCCCGCAGTTGAGGTATTGCCTCAAGCCGATCGAATCAAAGCGACGCTCAAGATGAATACACTCCTGCTGTATTTTCTTATCTATACGTTCTTTCGATCGATCTCCAACGGGCTCGACCGTCTGTCCGGGACGAGTTTTTCCATGATCCTATCGATCACCGTCCTCGGGATCGGTGCTGTGGCGATCTGGCACATGCGGGACGTCAGGATACACAGACGAGTTTTCACACTGTTGATCTGCTTGTCCATCTTTATTGCCGCTTGCGGACTGTCACTTACCGTCAGCGCTGGAGCCGGCAAGATAATCGACCAATATTCCGCCTGGTACGAGATCTTCAGGTATCTGCAACTGATCATGTTCGTGGCATTGCTTTCGTCCCTTTATCGACATCCAAGTTTTTGCCTCAACGTCCATCGCGTTTATATGTCGCTGCTGTTCATCATTTCCGCCGTCGGACTAGGTCAATACCTGACCGGTCATGCAGAGCTTGTCACCCAATACGACAAGTTTAAGCGGGTGGCGGGTCTTTCTTCGCACCCCGTACCCTACAGCCTGGAGATCGTGCTGACCTTTTTCGTTTGCGAGCTGTCGCGCCGGAAAATGCGGCTTCCCATTCAGCACCTTCACCTCGCGGCGTACTCCCTGTTTGTTGTTGCCCTGGTCCTTTCCGCTTCAAGGACCGGTGTCGCGCTGCTCGGAGTGACCCTCAGCGTATACTTTTTTGTCCAGCGGCCTGCTCTCCTTCCGGTGTTCGCGGCAGCATTCGCGATCCTCATGTGGGCATCTCCATTTGGAGAGTTGTTCTCGGACCTGAGCACCGTTCCGGAATACATCATGAACGGCGAATATGCGGTGTGGGACTGGCGCACCGCGCCGACCTCGGTCCATTGGCGCATTCACCACTGGTACTATCTGTCCACACTTGGATTGGAACGAGCGTGGACCGGATATGGCCCCGGTCAAGTGGGGTTCTATAGCCCGTTTCTTCTTTTGGCGCATAGTCAGTTCGTGGAAATATTCTTCGAGTCGGGCGTGGTCGGCCTGATCACCTTTGCCGTGTTTTGGTTCAGCCTTCCGCTGGCCGCGATGTCGGACCGGCGGCGGCTCGTTTCTTTATATGGAAAGCGGTCAGCAGAAATTGGAATTCTGCACTTGTGGCTTGCGATGTTTGCCGGCGTGACGCTGGTCGCATCGTTCGATGCGAGCTTCGACAGGGAAACGGTGGCGTTTTCGCACTTGATCGTCAGCATGTTTGTGGTGCTGGCTCAACCTGAAGCCGTCACCGAACGTGAGCCAGGATCGCGCTACTCGCACATCTCGATGACTGCTGGTTCGCGGATTGAAGCATCGGCGAGCCGAGAAACTATCTGAACAGCAACATGGCCGCTGTTGGCATCATCGGCCGATATTGGTTATGAGCACCTCCCATGAACGAGCATCTTGCCATTCCGCTCACGGCTCTCATGTTACTCGGCGCCCTCGTCTCATTGGCGAGCGCCGCGACGATAGCCCCTCCATCCCAGTACGGACGATGCAGCGACAACCGCAATCTCCTGTTAGAGATCGAATCTGCATCGCACATGACGCAGCGGGAAATGTGTCATCGCAATCCAGTGCTGCAGGTGCAACTACGCAAGTCTCCGGCGCTCAAACCCATCTGCACGTCCTTGTCGATCGATTGTGTGGTTTCGCAAACTTCCGGATATGACAACGGAATATATCCATACGGAGTCAGGACCTATTTCTCGTGGTATGCAGGTGGCCGCGCCGCCACCGGGAACGTTGTTTCTCCTTCCGACTTCTCTTCACTGACGGGTTGGGGACAGATATATCCGCAAGTCGGCGTTTCGAACGTTGCCGCCAACGTCTATTTGAAGGACTATCGCGTCTATGTGCACTTGACGAGTGGCGGTTGGCAACTTGTACAAGATCAAGCCACGAATTCCATCGGTGGCCGGCGTTTCGTGGCAGACTTCTCCAACAACTCCTCTTCGGAAATGAGTCTCGTTGTAGAGTCTGACGGAAGCGTAAGAATGGACTCGCCAGCATCCGGCTATAATAATCATTTCTGGATTGAGCCGAGAGGATCGTATGCTCCCGGAACAGTCGACGGGGTGTTCTCGCTGGCACAGCTACGCACCGATGATGCAAGTGCAAATCTGATCGCAAACTTTGGAGCTGACTGGTGGAGAAACACCTCAGCTCCGTACCTCTACGTAGATGGAGTGTTTGTAAATAATCCCGGCATCGGCATGGGCACCTGGGTCAAGTTGACGACGACGTACCAGTACTTCTTCTTCACGACCATGACCAAATCGCAACTGCAAGCCGAGCCGCCGCCCTTGAGATAGCTGAACAGTGCTTCAGTGCTCGACAGATCCGCTCGGGCACCAGGCGCGCGGGGCGCTCGCCAGGGATCATCGCATGCGCGGCGTCAAGATCTGAGGGGGTGGTTCAGGAGCGGTCACGATGGCGATGAAAATCCAGAATATCCCGCCTGAGCCGCGCGATTTCCTCTGCTGCTCGGGCTTCATCTGGCCGTGACCCGGCAAAGGCCTGCACAGGATCGGAGCCGAACTCCTTCACTCACTTTCGCAAAACATTCTCATGAACCTCTCAGGTGTCGGGCGGCTTGCGCCGCCGATACCCCGCGTTCTAGCTGGCGAGAACCATCAGTGATGCCCCGCCGAGCAAGCGCACAGACAGGTCCTCTCCGGCAACAGTCCGGACAATGCGCCGCCCGGCGTTAACGAGGAGGGTTTTCGTGGTTCGCAATTCGGGATGGAGATGGAGGAAATCTTCAAGCCTGGTGTACTGACTATCAATGATCTCAAAGCCGGTGTCGCGCAGTGTCGCCAGAGCTGTTGCCTGATCAAAGTAATGCAGGTGACCAACCTCCTTACGTTTCTGAAGGGGCTGATCGCGCAGAACGCTGAGGACATTAAGGTCGAGGGGGATATGAAACACATAGTATTTCGAACGCCCTCTGAGCCTTCGCAGAAAGCCCATATAGTCATCGATGTGCTCGAAAACATCGATGCACAATAGAAGATCGTAGCTTCCGCTGGTTTGCGAGAAGTCTCCGCAGTGGAAGCGCAAATTGTCCCGTTCGCGCGGTTTGGCGGCAGTGATGGCATAGGGAGCGATATCGTAGCCAACGGCGGTTGAGTCACGGAAGACGTCGTGCTCAAGCAGGGCGTTCAGAACGCCTCCCACTCCGCAACCGACGTCAACGATCGTCCGGCAGGTGATGTTGTTGGCACGCACGATCCTGGCGATCTTCGCGGCCTTGGTTCCGGCATCCTCGTCATGCCAGCCCGGATGGGCTTCGGCATAACCTTCCCCAGTATAGAGATCGTCGGACGCGAGCCCTGCCCCTCTGACGACAGCCATCGTTCTCTCCCTCAATTGAATGGCGACCTGGACGACCGATCGGGACGCCAGAGTTGCAACCAGCTCTTGCGAACCGGCACCTGAAGTGCCGTGCGGTCACGTGATGGCGACGGGAGCGCTCGCCGCGGCCAGCGAACCGCAGCCGATCCGAGAGCCTGCGTTCGAATTCGTAGTGCGCGATCGGGTGAGCAGACGGCCGCGTGTCCTTCCGGCGCCGCTGGATGGCCAAATAGTCGGGCTTCAGATTCGTCAACCCACGAGCCGCCATTCAAGAGAACCGATCCGTCTCCACCGGCAAGTGTGTTCTTGATCTTGAGGTCGTCGCAATAATCCTTGCGGGTTACCCCGGAGCGCAGAACTTAATCCGCGCTTGAATCGGTAAGCATCCGGCGCTTGCAACATGGGCGCGCCGGAAACAAGGGATTGGGCCGATATACGTGTGTATAAATCACACTTTGAGAGTTTTTTTGCCATTTTTGATTATTAACCCACCGACCCAGCAGTCGGGGGGGCAACTTCCAAAAATCCCACTGCTTGAAATCTCCTCGCGGTTCGAGGCTGCAATTCTTTGGAATCGGAATCTGTTCGCGACTGACGTCGCGAGCATGCAATGTGTCGCACATCTCTGATGCGCGGCAGCGGAATTCCTCGTCCTTAAATTTGGTCTGCAATGGAGAACTAAAGTGGCGCTGACCGATGTCATCTATCAAAACACGCCTGGTAACAGCGAAGGGTTTCCGCTTGGCGTCCCCACAAGCTATTCCTGGTACGGCGGAAGCACCGGCCATACAGGCAGCACCCCGCCCTCTAATTTCACCTCCGTCACGGGATGGGGACAGGTTTACCCCGAATCCGGGGCAAGCAACGATTCCAATCCGGCCAACGTTCAGATCGCGAACTTCCAGACGTGGGTGCATCTGAAAACTGGCGGCTGGGTTCTCGTGCAAGATCAGGCGACGGACCCGATCGCCGGATCTCAGTTTCTCGCCGACTTTTCCGGAAACACGAACACTTCCTGGAGCGTGACAAGGCAGGCGGACGGCAGCGCGATGGGCGCTGCGCCCCTCAGTGGATACAACGACCATTTCTGGCCGGGCTCACGCGGCAGCTATTCCGCCGGATCGGTCGATGGCGTCTACGTCCAGGCCGATATGAGGACCACTGATCCGAACGAGCATCTCGTTGCCGATCTGGGAGCTGATTGGTGGTCGACCCCGACAGCCCCATACGTCGACGGTTTCTCCAACAATCCCGGTGCCGGGATGAGCGATTGGGTCGCACTGACGACGAACTACAAGACCCTTTACTTCACCTCGATGACGTCTGCGCAGTTGCAGGGCGATCTGCCGCCTCCGCTGAAGGGCACCTCTTCGCCGACGACGCCCACGACACCGACGACGCCGACCGATCCGACGGTACCGTCGCAGCCGACAACGCCGACCGACCCCACGACGCCGACAACCCCCACGACTCCAAGCGTGACCGCACCGGTGCTCGACGTCGCGGACAAGTCGCTCTGGGTGGCCGGCAGAGGCGGTCAGGTGGACCTGGGGACGACTGTTACAACGACCGACCCCAACGATAACCTCACCCTGAACATCATGGGACTGCCGCGATACGAGACGATCACGACCGGCGATGGCACGACGCTCAGGGGCAACAACATCACCCTGACTTCCGCGCAGGTCGACAGCGGATTGACGCTGACATCGTACTACAAGGGCAATGCTCATCCGGTCGCGAACCTCACGCTGACCGCGAGCGCTATGGATCCGACCACCGGCGCTGTGATGTCGTCGGACCCGCAGACGATCCGCGTGACGGATCCCCGGCCGTCCAGCTGGACTGGCGGAAACAGCGGGAGCTTGGCAAACCACGGTTTTGCGCAGTTGCAGCAGCAGATGGGCGCGGACACCAGCACCCTGGCGAACGCAGCATCGCAGACGACCGGTTGGGGCGATCAAGGCACGCGAGCGTCCCAGGCAAGCCAGGGCTTTGCGCTGCTGAACCAGTATCTGGCCGGTAGCTCCGGTCGGGTCGACGCTGGTCAGATCGTTGCGGCCATGTCGAATGGGACCGGCTGGACGCACAACTCGTTCTTGAGCAAACCTCAAGGTTGATCCGGCTGCTGCACCCGGGGGCTCTGCGCCCGGGTGCAGTACCATCGACGTGTTGGGAATTGGAAACGGGCGGTCGATCGCGGACGGTAACCGTGAAGGGACTGTCACGCGCGGGCCTTGATCTCGGTTGGCTTCATCGCTCGCATCTGTTTCCGAGCGATCAAAACGCGTGCTGGCGCAACGGGTTCGGGTATGCGGCAAATTTGCGCGCAATTTACCGGTGCAAAAATCAAGATTTGAAACTTTTTTCGCCATTTTTGCGCATTAACGAACCGGTTCAGCAGTCGGGGGGCAGGTCTAAAATCCCACTGCTTTGAAATCCCCTCGCGGTTCGAGGCCCTAGTGCTTTGATGTTGCTTGCGCCTTTTGGCTGCGAGCAAGCGGCATGTCGCATGCTCTGTCGATGCGCGGCATTGGAATTCCCAGTCCCTGGAAGTGCATGAGAAGGAACACAAACGCGGCCGGGTAGCCGCGAAGGGTTGAGTAAGAATGGCGATCCAGAACGGAAATGCCCCCGCCGCAGATCTAGGGCTTCGCGCGCTAGCTCTGTTCCTGCGCCTCCATGGCGTGAATACTGTGCCGGACCAGCTCCGCGATCGTTGCGGGAGCGACGAGATCGGCATTCGCGCGATGCTTCGCTGCGCGCGCGAATTCGGAGTCAAAGTCCGTTCGCGGACAATGGATTGGACCCGCCTTGCGGGTATCCAGCTGCCCGGAATCGCCTCGCTGCGTGACGGCGGATTTCTGCTGCTGGGCAAGATCGACGACCAGGTGGCGCTTGTGCTGCACCCGACCTCGCCGCATCCGAGCCGGATGACGCGCGCGGAATTCGAAGCGATCTGGGATGGCGGTTTGATCTGTGCTGGATCACAGAGCCTCGCGCAGCGCGCACGTCATGCATTTGCCGACATCCGCACGCGCTCGTTTGACCTGGGCGCCGGCCTGATGCACCGCGCCGGCGAGGGCCTGATGCGTGCCCGTGACGGCCTCACGAAGAGCTTCTTGGCGATGAGACCTGGCATCCTGATGCGCGGGCCTCGCGACGATGCCGCAGACCATCCGGCAAACACCGAATCCCCGGCCCCCGGCGCCGAATCCGAACATGACGATGAATCCGGGCTCATTGCGCTCGCGATCTTGCTGCGTTGCCATGGCATCGCTGCCGACCCCGGCCAAATTCGCCACCGGATCGGCGCAGCGCGCCTCGGCGTTACTGAAATCCTGCGCTGTGCCAAGGATTTCGGGCTCAAGGCAAAGGTGCAGAGGACGAGCTGGAACAGGCTTGCCGTCACCCCGCTGCCGGGAATTGCGCTGCTGCGCGACGGCAGCTTCCTGATCCTCGGCAAGGTTATCGACGACAAGCTTCTCGTTCAGCGCCCGCTGTCTCCGCGCCCCGAAACAATCACCCAGGCCCAACTCGAGGCCATCTGGGACGGCGGCATCATCCTGATGGCCCGGCGCGCCAGCCTGACCGATCTTGCGCGGCGCTTCGATATCTCCTGGTTCGTCGGCGCCATGCAAAAGTATCGTCGCCTGCTCGGCGAGGTGCTGGCGGCGTCGTTCTTCCTTCAGATCTTCGCCGTTGTCTCACCGCTGTTCTTCCAGGTGGTGATCGACAAGGTGCTCGTGCATCGAAGCATGAGCACGCTCGACGTGCTGGTCGTCGGGCTTGTCGTACTGACCGTGTTCGAGGCCGTTCTCGAGACGCTGCGCGTCTATCAGTTCGCGCATACGACAAACCGTATCGACGTCGAACTCGGCGCCAGGCTGTTCCGTCACCTGCTGGCGCTGCCGATCGCCTATTTCCAGACCCGCCGCGTCGGCGATTCGGTGGCGCGCGTCCGCGAGCTCGAGAACATCCGCCAGTTCCTGACCAGCTCGGCGCTCACGCTGGTGATCGATCTGCTGTTCACCGTCGTCTTCCTTGCGGTGATGTTCTATTACTCGACGACGTTGACGTGGATCGTGCTGGCGTCCTTCCCGCTCTACATCGGCATCTCCGCGGGAGCCGCGCCGCTGTTCCGTCGGCGCCTCGACGAGAAATTCAATCGCGGCTCCGAGAACCAGGCCTTCCTGGTCGAGAGCGTCACCGGCATCGAGACGCTGAAGGCCATGGCGGTCGAGCCGCAGATGCAACGCCGCTGGGAGGAGCAGCTCGCCGGCTATGTGTCCGCAAGCTTCCGCGTGCTCAGCCTGAACAACACGGCGAGCCAGGCGGTCCAGATGATCAACAAGCTGGTCATCGCCGCGACCCTTTACTTCGGCGCCCGCCTGGTGGTCAGCGGGGATCTCACTGTCGGCGAGCTCGTCGCGTTCAACATGCTGGCCGCGCGCGTCAGCGCGCCGGTTCTGCGGCTCGCACAGATCTGGCAGGACTTCCATCAAGCCCGCCTGTCGATTGATCGTCTCGGCGACATCCTCAACACCATTCCCGAGCCGAGCTTCACGCCGGCCCGCGCGGCGCTGCCGCCGATCCGCGGCCAGGTCACATTCGAGCACGCGACCTTCCGCTACCGCATCGACGGCCCCGAGGTGCTGCACGACGTGTCGTTCAGCGTCGAGCCAGGCCAGGTCATCGGCATCGTGGGTTCATCGGGCTCGGGCAAGAGCACCATCACCAAGCTGATCCAGCGTCTCTATGTCCCGGAGAGCGGCCGCGTGCTGGTCGACGGCGTCGATCTCGCGATGGTCGATCTGAGCTGGCTGCGGCGCCAGATCGGTGTCGTGCTGCAGGAAAACGTACTGTTCAACTGCACGGTCCGCGACAACATCGCGCTGGCCGATCCGGCGATGCCAATGGAGCGCGTCATCGAAGCGGCGGAGCTAGCCGGCGCCCACGACTTCATCCTCGAACTGCCGGAGGGTTACGACACCGTCGTGGGCGAGCGCGGCAGCAGCCTGTCCGGCGGGCAGCGCCAGCGAATCGCAATCGCGCGTGCACTCATCACCGATCCACGCATCCTGATCCTGGACGAGGCGACCAGCGCGCTGGACTACGAAAGCGAGCGCGCGATCCAACAGAACATGAGGCGGATTTCCGCCGGCCGGACCGTGTTCGTCATCGCCCACCGGCTGTCGACGGTGCGCAATGCAAGCCGGATCATCACCCTCGAGCATGGCCGCATCGTCGAGGACGGCAGCCATGACGAGCTGATCCGCACCAACGGCCGTTACGCCAACCTCCATTATCTGCAGGCCGGTATCCATGACGTCCGCTAGCCGCAATGTCGTCGCGTTCCCGAGACGCGAACCTCGCCGCCGCGAGCACGAAATCGCCTTTCTGCCGGCGGCGCTCGAGATCGCCGAATCGCCGCCATCGCCGATCGGGCGCGCGATCGGGGCCTGCATCATCGCCGCGTTCTGCATCGCGCTGTTGTGGGCGACGCTCGGCAGCGTCGATATCGTCGCCAGCGCGACCGGCAAGATCGTGCCGGGCGGGCGCACCAAGCTGATCCAGCCGTTCGAGACGGGTGTGGTCCGCGCCATCCGCGTCCGCGACGGCCAGAGCGTCAAGGCCGGCGACGTCCTGATCGAGCTGGACCCGACAATGACGGAGGCCGACCAGGAGCGCCAGAAGAGCGATCTGCTTGCAGCCGAGCTGGACGTCGCGCGGCTGCGCGCCGCGCTGGCCGCAGACCCGCTCGCGGCCTTCCGGCCGCCGCAAAACGCAAGTGCGAACGAAATCGAGATGCATCGCCAGTTCCTGATCAGCCAGCGCGCCGAACAGAGCGCAAAGCTTTCCGAAATCGAGCGCCAGCAGGGGCAGAAGGAGGCGGAACGGGCGACCACATCGGCGAGCGTCGACAAGCTGGAGGCGACGATCCCGGTCCTGAAGGAGCGCGTCGACATCCGCAAGGGTCTCGTCGAGAAGGCATTGGCGTCGAAGGTCGTCTATCTCTCCGAATATCAGGAGCTGGTCGCCATGCAGCAGGACCTCGTCCTGCAGCAGAGCCGGCTGCGCGAAGCCGATGCGGCGATCGCGCTGCTGAGGGAGACCAAGGACAAGACTGCCGCGGAGTATCGCCGCGCGACCTATGATGCTCTTGCGAAGGCCGAGCAGAAGGCTGCGAGCGCCGCCCAGGAGGTGGTCAAGGCGGATCGGCGAACGAAGCTGCAGAGCTTGACCGCACCGGTCGACGGCGTCGTGCAGCAGCTTGCGGTTCATACGGTGGGCGGCGTGGTGACGCCCGCTCAGGCGCTGGCCGTCGTGGTCCCGAGCGAGAGCCAGCTCGAGATCGAGGCCATGCTCTCGAACCGCGACATCGGCTTCGTGCATCCCGGCCAGAAGGCGGAGATCAAGGTCGATACGTTCAACTTCACCCGGTACGGGCTGCTGCATGGCGATGTGCTCAGCGTGTCGACGGATGCCATCACGCGCGAAAAGCAACAGGGCAACCCCAATGACCGGACACTGGGCGCGGCGCAGAGCAGCAGCGAGCCTAAAGGTCAGGAGCTGGAATATGCCGCGCGCGTTTCGCTCGACCGGACGCACATGCAAATCGAGGACAAGCTCGTCAAGCTCGGGCCGGGCATGGCGGTGACGGTCGAAATCAAGACCGGCACGCGCAGGATCATCAGCTACCTGCTTTCGCCGCTGGCACGGTACCGGCAGGAGGCCCTGCGCGAACGGTAAAGCGAAGCGCGTCGCCGGACATTGCAGCCGAGCGACGCGCCACTCGCTTCAGAACGAAGCTGATCGCGTTGGTGCCAGTCGTTCAGACGATCGCGGTGAAATTGCCGGTGGATTGGCACATGCGCTATCGGCGCAGCGCCTCCAGGCGCGATTTCGCCTCCTGGATTCCCGCGGCGTTGGCCTTGGCATAGAGGTCCTGTGCCCTGCGCTCGTCGCCGCGCGTGCCGTAAGTCCCCCATTTCGCAAGAATCAGGGGATCGTAGGTTTCTGCGAGCGCGAAGCTCGCCTGGGCGCTGCCCATTTCCACGGCGCGCTCGAGGACAAGCCGCGCCGCGCCTATGTCGCCCTGACGCAGCAAGGAGCTCGCCCGCGCAACCAACCCTCCCGCTTCCGCAGCCTGCTCGGGAGCAGGCTGGGCAACCGCGCGAGCGGGCGCCGCTCGTGTCTGTTCGGCGGTTGGATTGGTGGTCACTCCGATGGACTTGTCCCGCGCGGTCGCACCGGTCGTCAACGCCGCGCCGTGCGCCTTGCGATCCTCGGCCTCATACGCATGGATGGCGCTTCGCGACAACGGGAGGTGCGGTGCCTGCACGTCGATCCTGGCGCGCAATTGCCTCAATTCGGCAGCGCTGGCTTCGGCTGCCTGCTTCTGCAGCACCATTTCCTCGCTTGCCTTTGCCGCCCGCGCCGTCTGGGTCTCGCTGTCGCGATGCGCTGCCGCAAGATTCTGCTCCAGCCGCGCGGACCGCTCACGCTCCTTTTGCAGGTCCGCCGCACCGCTCTTTTCCACCGCCTTCAGCCGGGACGTTTCTTTGCCCGCTTCGGTCACGAGCACAGTCTTGCTCTCGATATCACGTCGCGCTGCCGCAAGATCCTGCTCCAGCCGGGCGGACCGCTCACGCTCCTTTTGCAGGTCGGCCGCACCGCTCTTCTCCACCGCCTTCAGTCGGGACGTTTCTTTGCCCGCTTCGGTCACGAGCACGGCCTTGCTCTCGATATCACGTCGCGCTGCCGCAAGATCCTGCTCCAGCCGGGCGGACCGCTCGCGCTCCTTTTGCAGATCGGCCGCACCGCTCTTTTCCGCCGCCTTCAGCCGGGACGCTTCCTCGTCTGCTTTCGTCACCAGGGCCGTCTTGGTCGCGACATCACGCCGCGCGGCCGCAAGATCCTGCTCGAGCCGATCAGCCCGCGCCGCTTGCAGTGAGTTCTGCAACTCCGCCGCACCGCTTTCCCTTTCCCGCTTCAGTCGGGCGGTTTCTTCGCCTGCTTTCGCCGCCAGCGCGGTCTGCGCCTCGACATCGCTGCGGGCAGCCGCAAGATCCTGCTCCAGCCGCACCAGTCGCTCGCGTTCGTCCGGCGTCGATTTGTGAACCGAAGCTGCGCCGCTCTCAGCCGCCCGCCTGAACTCCGCCGCTTCCTCACCGGCTTTGCGGGCCTGCGCCTCGAAGGCGTAGCTCGTGCTTCGCGTCTGGGAAAGCTCCTGTGCCAGCGCGTCGGCCTTCGCGCGCGATTCCCGCAACTCGGCGGCCCCGGCCTCCACCGTCCGCTTCTGCCGCAGGGCTTCCTCGGCCGCCTTTGCCGCCAGCGCGGTCTGGGCCTCGACATCACGCCGGGCGACCGCGAGATCCTGCTCCAGCCTTGCGGACCGTTCTCGCTCCTTTTGCAGCGAGCTCTGCGACTCGGCCGCGCCGCTTTCGCTTTGCTGTTTCAGTCGGGAAACCTCCTCGCCTGCTTTGGTCGCGAGCGCGGCCTGGGTCGCGACATTGCTGCGGGCAGCCGCAAGATCCCGCTCCAGCCGCGCGAACCGCTCACCTTCGTCGGGTGTGAACTTGCTGGCCGAAGCCGTGCAGCTTGCAACCGCCTGCCTGAGCTCCGTCGCTTCGTCTCCGGATTTGCGGGCTTGGGCTTCATATGCATAGATCGAGCTGCGCGACAGGGAGAGGTCTTGCGCCAGCGCCTCGGCTCGTTCGCGTGATTGCCTGAGCTCGGCAGCTCCGACGTCCGCTGCCTGCTTCTGCCGCAGAGCCTCTTGCTTTGTCGTTGTCGCCAACGCCATCTGGGTCTCGACATCGCGCCGCGCTGCCGCCAAATCCTGCTCCAGCTGCGCGCTCCGCTCGCGCTCCCTTTGCAGGGACGACTGCAGCTCCGTAGCGCCGCTTTCCTTCAGCCGGGAAACCTCCTCGCCTGCCTTTGCCGCCAGCGCAGTCTGAGTCTCGACGTTGCGGCGCGATGCCTCGAGATCCTGATCGAGCCGCGCGGACCGCTCGCGCTCCCGTTGCAGATCGGCCACGCCGCCTTCCGCCGCTGCTTTCAGCCGAGACGCTTCCTCACCCGCCTTTGTCGCCAGCACGGTCTGGGTTTCGACATCGCGCCGCGCGGCCGCCAGATCCCGCTCCAGGCGCTCCGCCCGCTCACGCGTCTCTTGCAGGGATGTCAGCAGCTCCGCGCCGCCCAGCGCGGCTTGCTTCTCCTCGGCCGCTTTGTCCGTCAACGCGGCCCGGGCCTCGATATCGCGGCGCGCCGCCGCGAGACTCTGCTCCAGCGACTCGGCCCGGTAGCGCTCCTGCTCGAGACGTTGCAGCAACTCGATGTCACGTCTGGCATTCGTCAGTTCGCAGGAGAGCGACTCCGCCCAGTTGTATTCCCGTTTCGAAGCCTCGCCCGGGTCGTTGACTGTCGCTTGGACAACCTGCACCGGTCTGCCGTTGCCGCCTCGACCCGGCGGCAAGGCTTCGGGAGCGCCGTTCTTGGCCACTTCGATGAAACCGAGACTGCGGGCAGCCGCCGAATGCTGCGGTTGCGTCGAAGGGCGGGCCGGATCCGGGGAAGCCCGTGTTTCCGGCGCGCACGCCATTGCGAGCATGGCGGCAGTCGTCCACGACAGCGCGGACCGTCCCGCCCTGGGCAGCAGCCGGCGCGACGAATCTGCGATGTCGCAGCCGGCAACTGCCTTGTCCTTGAGGATCACCGGGCCCATCCGCAATCACCCGTCGCACGGCGACACGATCTGTTGAGGTGCGGTATTATGCGCCGTACCGCAGCGCGAAGCCTACAGCCCGCATGGAGGACCCACCCACCCCTTTCGGGTTAGGCCACAGGTCACGGCTTCACATAGGACCAGCCCTTCTCCTGCAGTTCCATCACGCGCACGACGCCTGACTTCACCACCTCCGCCTGGCGAACGATCGGGATGTCCTTGTTCTCGGCCTTGTGCATTTTTTCCTGGGTATTGCCGCAGGCCTTGAACGAGACCTCCGGCGTGCTCAGCGCCATTTCCTCGAGACGGGCTTTCACCGGCGACGTGTCGTCGCGCAGCATGTGCAGGCCGGGCCCGAAGGTGACCACCTCGATCTTCACCTTCTCGCCGAGATCCTTGTAGTATTGCGCAACATTGACTGCGTTGTTGAGCGCGAGATTCATGGCTGCGGGATCGTTCGTGTTCACCTGCAGGATCAGGTTGTGCGACTTGGTGTTGGATGGAAGCCGGGCGTTGGCGTTGAGAGGAGATCGTTCCCTCTTGTGGGTGGTCGCCTTGCGCGAGACATGAACCCTTTGGACCTTTTCTGAAACGTGCCGATAGTCCGCAGTGGGATTCGTTGTTGTCGGCGTCCAATACCGTCCGCCGCCTTGCTCCGCCGCAGCGTATGAAGCGGACAGCAGCACCGTTGCGGCTCCGATGATGGTTACCTTCGCAATTTTCTGAAACACACGCATTGATGCCTCTCCTGTTAAAGACACGTCATTCAAATCTCTATCCGTTGGGTTTTGCCGTCGGTTGTGGCCACCTGCAGGCAGCGGTGATCTTCGCGCGCACCACATCCATCCCGCTCAACGGGAACACCGCATCCAGCGCCGGTCCGGTACGGGGTGCGAGGTGAATATTGAGACCTCCGCCGTCCGGAAGAGACTGCAGCAAGCGAATCACGTCGCCACCGAACGCAACGCCGGTCCCGGACACAGGCACGGCCGCCGCGACCTGTTGCGGCGGACCGTCGTTGATACGGTAGGACATCGCATATCCATCGCCGCGACCGGACACGCGGGATCCGGCGACGATCAGCTCGCTCCGCCCGCCATGGCAGCGAATCGAAAGCGTCATTCCGCTTTCGCCGGCACCGTCGCGCGATGACGTCGTGGCGGTAGCGACCGGTGAATAATCGAGGGGTGAAGTCGTCAGGCTGACGACCCAGCTGCTAGCCTGGTTCGCCTGGGGCAGCGCGGACGCCCGCGGCGTCTTGTCGAAGCACTCCGGTCGTTTGGAGTTCTCCTTGGCGGAGCAATCGCGGAGCTGAGCGATCTGACGAAGTCCTGCCGCCTGCGCCGAGGCAATGCCGCTTGCGAGCAAGACTCCAGCCACCGCGCAGGTCGCCGCGCGTCTCATTGCGATGGATTTGCGGCGGCGCGCGGCTCGCGATCGAGCCACGCCTGCGCTGCGGGGAAGCGCGTCAGGCCGGGAACGGTTGCGGCGAGATTGATCGTCTTCCACTTTTGGTCGAAGCCCGGCTGCTGCAGCTTGTCGATCCGCGAGAACAGATACTCCACGAAGCGCGCTAGGCGCTCATAGCGGTTCGACTTGGCCGGAAAGTTGAAGGCCACCAGAGCGGTCGGCACTGCAATTGTCGTGACGCGCTCGCCCTGCTTGATGAGATTGGGATATTCCGTGGCCTCGAGCGAGGCGGGAAGATAAAAGTCTTCGAACCTCTTGTCATAGGGAACAGGCAGGAACTTGAACCCGGGCTCCCAGCGGGCGCGCACGAAAGCATCCACCGGCTTGGAGGTGATGAAGACGACCGCGGCCATCTCGCCCTTGCGCATCTGCTCGAGCGCGACCTGATGAGGAATGAAGGTTTTTTCCACATCGACGCCAAGGCGGCTGAAAATCAGCGGCCCCGAATAGGCCGCCGCAGTACCCAGATTATTGAAGTTCACCTTCTTGCCGGCGAGATCGCTCAGGCTTTGGATCTCGGGACGAACGAAGATATGCAGTTCGGACGGAAACAGGTTCAGCACGAAAGCCAGCCGTTGCTGGATATCCGGCACCTGGCTCCTGTATTCCTCGAGCACGTCGGAATTGATGATGGCGGCATCGATGCCGCGCAGATACAGCAGTGAGTTCACATTCTCCGTCGGCCCGCGCGTCACGACCGGCAACACATGCAGCTTGTCGCCATCGTCTACGACGCGGGCGATTTCGGCCGCGAGACGAATGGGCGCGCCCTCGAGCAGGCCCCCGGCGAGGCCGACCGTCCAGGCATTCATCGTCACCTGCGGCTTTTGCGGCGGTGGCTCGCGTCGTAATTGACGCGATGCAGCAGGTTGCGCCTGTGCATCCACGTTGGACAGCGGAACGGTCGTGAGCAGCGGAATCAGCAGCGCCAGCATGCCCAATGGGCGCCAATCACTTTTTGCGGTCTGTCCCATGGGGTCTCCGCCCTCGCCGATCGGTCATTTTGTCGTAGTTTCATGCAGTTCGTCGGCGCGCGCCATTTCTCCGCATGGGGGAGCCCGCTACCCCTTCCGGATTATCCAGTGTGCCTGCCCCTACGCCGCAGCAGCGAGGGATCGACGTCTCGTACGGCTCTATCGCGGGCTGAAATTCGGCGGGCATCGGCAATGGCGTTCTGCCGCGTTGTTGCCGTTCTGCCGACGACCGGCGGTTTCGGTGCGGCAATTCCGCCCCGACCAGGTCTCATGAACGGCTTCTGTTGTTGCCCTGGCCATTGGCGTGCATTCAGCACAACTTGCCAACGCAAGCGGCGCAATCGTCGTTTGGCGTGCAGGGATCTTAAGAATGGCGGAGAGAGTGGGATTCGAACCCACGGTACGGTTTCCCGCACACACGCTTTCCAAGCGTGCGCCTTAAGCCACTCGGCCATCTCTCCGGGAGGCCCTCTCTTGAAGGGCTGAGGCGGATTTTGCAAGGGAGCGCGGGCCGGGAGCGTGAAATTTCCACAACATATTGAAAACATTGGGTAAATCTATAGATATGGCAACTGCGCCCCGTCGCCTTGCACGCGGCCCCGCGCGATTTTGGCCGGTGGTCGGTCAGGGACCGGCGCAAATCAATGGATGCATCCGGTCAGCCCGCCTCTTCGTCATTCCGGAGGCTCGCCGCAGGCGCGGGTTCGGAATCTATTGGGCCGCATCGCTCCTGGAAGAACGGATGCTGGATTCTCGCCTTCGCGAGCCCCGTCGCGAGAACGCGAGGTTATGACCACTGAGCGCGCAACACACTCAGTGTCGTCCCTGCTCCCGTGCGCAATTGCGCACTAGGCAGGCGCGACAGAACGGCGGATGGGCGAACTAACGCACCCATCCTGCATCGTCATGCTCGCTCAGTGATATCGCGCGGCAAAATCCGCCGTGCGGCGCGGCCACAGGGTTGGTGGCTCGGGCAGCGCCGCGTTTCCCGCACTGTGGTGCGTATCCTGCAGCGCCTCGATGAAATCGGCGAACCATTGCTGGATGGTGCCGCTGTTGAGCTTCTCCATCATCGCTTCCCAGCGCATCCGCCGCTCGGTCAGCGGCATCGCGAGCGCCGTCGCCAAAGTGCGCGCCATGCCGTCGATGTCGTGCGGATTGACCAGCAGCGCGGCGTCGAGCTCGTTCGCCGCACCGGCGAATTTCGACAGCACCAGCACGCCGGGGTCCGCCGGGTTTTGCGCGGCGACATATTCCTTGGCGACCAGGTTCATGCCGTCCTGCAGCGGCGTCACGACGCCGACCTGCGCGGTACGGTAAAGGCCTGCGAGCACGCCCTGGCCAAAGCCCTTGTTGAGGTAGCGGATCGGCGTCCAGTCGACCTCGCCATGCACGCCGTTGACGTCGGTGACGAGCTTCGCCACCTCGCTCTGCAGATTGCCGTAGGCTTCGATCGCGCCGCGCGAGGGCGTTGCGATCTGCAGCAGCGACACCGAACGCTTCAGGTTCGGATGCAGCGTCCACATCTTGTCGAACGCCTTGATGCGGTTGACGAGGCCCTTGGAATAGTCGAGCCGGTCGACGCCGATCGCGAGCTTCTCGCCATTGAGGCTGCGCCGCAGCCGCGTCACGTCGGGATGCGTCATCGCCTTGGTCGCCTGCTGCGCGAACTTGCCGGGATCGATGCCGATCGGAAACACCGCGGCGCGGGTGCGGCCGAACGACGAATTGATCACGCCGTCGCGCAGCTCGAAGTCGAGATCGTGCTGCACGTAGCTCAGGAAGTTCTCGCAGTCCTCATCGGTCTGGAAGCCGATCAGGTCATAGGACAGCATCGCCTCGATCAGCTCGCGATGATTGGGCACGCCCGCGATCACCGCGCGCGCCGGCCATGGCGTGTGCAGGAAGAAGCCGATCGGCTGCGTGACGCCGAGATCGCGCAGTTCGGCGCCGAGCGCGAGGAAATGATAGTCCTGGACCCAGAACACGGAATCCGGCTTGCGGAAGCGCAGCAACGCGCGCGCCATGAACGCGTTGACTTCGCGATAGCTCGCGTAGTCCTCGCGGGACGCGCGAATCAGATCGGCGCGCGAATGCATCGCGGGCCACAGCGCCGAATTGGCAAAGCCTTCGTAGTAGCCGCCATAGTGCGCGGCCGGCAGATCGAGCATCGCCAATGCGCCCGCCCCGAGCGCTTCGACCTCTGCGAAGGGTTCCTTCAGGTTCCCGTCGCGGACGCGTCCACTGGAACCAACCCATATTGCCCCTGTCTTTTCCACCACCGGCAATAATGCCGCTGCCAGCCCCCCCGTCATGGGTTCATTGGGTTTTCCGCGCGAGACGCGGTTCGATACGACGACGAGGTTCACCAGGTCCCCTCCTGTTGGTCAACTCGCGTATTAACAACCATTCATCAAGATGGTTCCTGATCAAGGAATCTCCCAATTGAAACCAAATTCTGGCGAACACGCACGGAACTCGCGGGAACTCGCGAAAAGAAAATTGCGCGCGAGGTTGACGCCACGACGCAAAAGCACCGTATTCGATTCGTCTGCGATGAATGCGCTGCTATTAGGACAGGCTGACGTCCCTATCAACGTCGAGCAGATGCGCGAGGAATTCGCGCACATCGCTCGGTCCGTCGAAATGTCCGGCAACGCCGGTTGCGCGACGGCCGACGGAGAACGCGAGACCGTCGAAATCAGGCATGATCGCGAACACGGTCTCGTCGGTGACGTCGTCGCCGATGAAGAACGGACGCCGTCCCTTGAACGGCTCATGCGTCATCAACTCGAGCACGCCCGTCGCCTTGGTGAAGCCGGAATGCTTGATCTCGCAGACGCTCTTGCCCGGCAGCACCTCGATCGGCGCATTCGGCAGCTCGGCGCGGATCAGCGACACCGCTTCATAGATCGCCCTCTCCGCCTGCGGCGCCAGCCGATAGTGCAGCGCCAGCGAATAGCCCTTGTCCTCGAGCAGAATGCCGGGGCTGAGCTTTGCGATCGCGGCAAGACGGCGCTTCAACTCCTTGTCGAGCGGCGGCGCGTGTGCGGCGACCGCCTCGCTGTCCGGCTGCAGCCGCATCTCGGCGCCATGGCCGCCGATCGCAGAAAACACTTCCGGCGCGAAGATCAGGTCGATGTCGTTGAGGGAGCGGCCGCTGACCAGCGCCAGCGCGCCGTGTGTGCGCTCATGCAGCTCTCTCAGGGTGGTCGACAGTTCCGGCGGCACCCAGACCTCGCGCGGCGTCGGCGCGAAATCGAGCAGGGTGCCGTCGATGTCAAGCAGCACCGCGGCCTGGCGGAGCGGCGGAATCAGCGACGCCGGCCTCGGCACGCTGTCCGTCTTGACGTCAGGGGCGATGTCATCATCCAGGGGCATTTCGGCCAATTCATGCTTCGTCATAGTCTACTCCACAAATGCCAGTGGCCGCGCGACAGATTCGAGCGATTTCCGCTCGGCCGCGACGGCATAGCGCCATGCGACCACCGCGGCGACCATCATGAGCGCCGACCCCAAGAGGTAGCCGGCGAAGACGCTGTTGCGCGATCCGGTGTCGATCAGCACGCCGAACAACGCCGGTCCGATCACGCCGCCGATGCCGGTGCCGATCGCATAGAAGGCGGCGATCGCGAGCGCGCGGACCTCCAGCGGAAACGTCTCGCTGACGGTGAGGTAGGCGGCGCTTGCGGCCGGCGAAGCGAAGAAGAAGATCACCATCCAGGCGATGGTCTGGGTCTGCGCGCTGAGCACGCCGATCGAGAACAGATAGCCGGACAGCGCCAGCAGCACCCCCGAGACGCCATAGGTCAGCGCGATCATGGTGCGGCGGCCGAGCGTATCGAACAGGCGGCCGAGCAGCAGCGGCCCGAGGAAGTTGCCGGCGGCGAAGGGAAGGATGTACCAGCCGACATTGCTGGCGGCGACGCCGAAGAAGTCGGTCAGGATCAATGCGAAGGTGAAGAAGATCGCATTGTAGAAGAACGCCTGCGCGGCCATCAGCGTGAGCCCGACCAGCGAGCGCTGCCGGTAGGTGGAGAACAGCGTCACCGCGACCTCGCGCAGCGGCGTGTGATCGCGCATCCGGAGCCTGATCTTCTCAAAGTCTGCGCTCGGCTGCTCATGACCAAGCACGGAGGTCTCGATGTCGGCCACGATCTTGTGGGCCTCCTCGGGACGCCCGTGAATCATCAGCCAGCGCGGGCTCTCCGGAATCCACATCCGCATCAGCAGCACGACGAGGCCGAGCACCGCGCCGGTGAAATAGGCGATCCGCCAGCCGTGATCGGGTGCAAGGAACGCGGGATCGAGCAGGATGATGGCGCTCAGCGCACCGATCGCCGCACCGATCCAGAAGCTGCCGTTGATGACGAGATCGGTCCAGCCGCGATAGCGCGCCGGCACCAGTTCCTGGATGGTCGAATTGATCGCGGTGTATTCGCCGCCGATGCCGGCACCGGTGAGAAAGCGAAACAGCGCGTAGCTAGCGACATTCCACGACAGCGCGGTCGCGGCAGTCGCCGACAGATAAAGCGCGAGCGTGATGAAGAACAGCTTCTTGCGCCCGATCCGGTCGGTAAGCCAGCCGAAGCCGAGCGCGCCGAGCACGGCGCCGGCGAGATAGGCGCTGCTGGCAAGACCGACATCGGCGTTGGAGAAGCTCATCGTCGGGCTGTCCTTCAGCGCGCCCGACAATGCACCCGCGAGCGTCACTTCCAGCCCGTCGAGGATCCAGGTGATGCCGAGCGCCAGCACGACGCGGGTGTGAAAGCGGCTCCAGCTGAGATTGTCGAGCCGGACCGGGATCGAGGTCTCGATGATGCGGTCATCGTCCGGCGTGACCGGAGCCACGGCCTGTTGCGTCGTCGCGGAACTCAATTGTGTCGGCTGCACTGTCATCAGAATCGACCAATGAGAAAAACCCCGGAACGATCTGTTCCAAGGTTCACTCACCCGGAATTGCGGCAAACGGAGTGCCCGCCACGCGGTGTCAACGCCGCAGGCCGGCAAGGGTTCCCGCAATGCGGCATAGGAACCGCGATCGCGGCGAGCTGTTCTCGGCTCAAAAGATACGGAGGCATCGATGGCCGCACACAAGAAAGCAACGCGCAAGACGGCAAGGAAATCACCGGCACGGTCCGCGAGCACGACGCGTCGCAGGCGTGGCGCAAGCAAGACGACGGCGAAGCGCTGGTCGCAGCGGGTGACGAAAGAAAGCAACGCGCTCGACCTCGAGCCCGGCGTGTTCAAGCAGACCAGCGCGAAGAAGATCGCATCATCGCTGAAGCAATCCGCCGAGCACAGCGCGCGCCGCAAGGGCGGCGCCTATCGTTCCGCGCTGTCGATGCTGACTTTCTATATCAACCGCGCCGGCAAGACGCTGCCGAAGACCGAGCGGTCGCGGCTGGAGCGCGCCAAGGTCGAGTTGAAGCACCAGTTCGGACGGGATTAGTCGCATCATCCCGCCAACCAACAGCGTCGTCCCGGCGCAGGCGATTAATTCGTCGTCCTGGCGAAAGCCAGGACCCATACGCCGCAGCCCACGAAAAGGGCGCGCGGCAAGTTGCACTTAAAACAATGGTGAGTGGTGGTTATGGGTCCTGGCTTTCGCCAGGACGACGATAATTGATGGACCCGCGCGCGCCTTACGCCGCGCGGATATTGGCCATGAAGCGGTCGAGCTCCTCGCGCAGCCGCGAGCTCTCGACCGACAGCGAACGGGCCGAATTCAGCACCTCTTCGGAAGCTGCGCCCGTCTCGGTGGCGCCGCGGTTCACCTGGGTGACGCTGGAGGCCGCTTCCTGCGTGCCCTGCGCGACGTTCTGCACGCTGCGCGCGATCTCCTGCGTTGCCGCGCTCTGCTGCTCGACCGAGCTTGCGATGTTGGTCGCGATCCCGGAGATCTGCCCGATGGTGCCGCCGATCTCCTTGATCGCGGCGACCGATTCCTGCGTCGCCGCCTGCATGCCCGAGATATGGGTGGAGATCTCGTCGGTGGCCCTGGCGGTCTGGCTCGCCAGCGACTTCACCTCGGCGGCAACCACCGCGAAGCCGCGGCCGGCGTCGCCGGCGCGCGCGGCTTCGATGGTGGCGTTCAGCGCCAGTAGATTGGTCTGCTCGGCGATCGCGGTGATCAGCTTGACGACGTCACCGATCTCCTGCGCGGCGCGCGAGAGCTTGCCGATCCGGGCATCAGTCTGCTCGGCCTGACGCACGGCGGAATCGGCGATCTGGCTCGACTCCTTGGCGCGACGACCGATCTCGTCGACCGACGCCGACAGTTCCTCGGTCGCGGAGGCGACCGATTGCATGTTGCTGGAGGCCTCCTCGGAGGCGCCGGCGACCTGGCTCGACAGGTTCTGCGTGGTCTCCGCCGTCCGGGTCAGCGTACCGGCCGCCGATTCGAGCTGCACGGCGGAGGCCGACACGTTGGAGACGATCGAGCCGACGGCGGATTCGAATTCGTCGGCAAAACGAATCAGCTCGTTGCGCCGCGCGGTCGCACTCGCCTTGTTCTGCGCTTCCTGGGTCGCGGCATCGCGTTCGGCCTTGGCGATCGCCTGGACCTTGAACTCCTCCACGGCGCCGGCCATCTCGCCGAGTTCGTCGCGGCGGCCGAGGCCCGGCAGCACGACGTCGAAATTGCCCGCCGCGAGCTCGCGCATCGCCGCACACATCGCCGCGATCGGTCGCGAAATGCCCTTGCCCAGCAGGAACGCCCAGACCAGCCCGAGCACGAAGCTGCCCGCGGCCAGCATCAGGATCAGCTGCTCGGTCTCGCCGATCATGGTGTGCGATTCGTTTTCAAGCCGCTTCTGGTCGCCGAGCAGATCGGACTTCATCGCCGCCGCGCCCTGGCTGATGGCGGCCGCAGACTCCGTCATCTCGACTGTCAGTTCGTCGATCGACTTCGCATTCGCGATCAGCTTGGCGAGCGCCTCGCGGTACTCTTCGAGCAGCGCGGTAATGTCCTTCACGCTCTGGGTGATCCGCTCGTTATTCGAGGTGATCGCCTTCACCAGATTGTCGGCGAATTTCAGCCGGGCGAGCGCGCTGGAGGCGACCGTCTTGTCACCGTTGACGACGAAGGTATTGACGGCCCCGGTGATCGACTGGAGCTGGTCGGCCACCTTCTTGGCGCCGAACTGGATCGACTGCAGCTCGGAATCATCGGCATTGCTCGGCAGATCGTCGAGCTTGTAGCGCATCGAGGTCGCGCTGCGGGTCAGCTTGTTCTGCGCGGTCTGTGCGCTGTCGTTCTTGATGCGGACGATCTCGGCGAAGATCTTGGTGAAGGCGCGGAATTCGCGCTCCAGCTTGGTGATCTGCTCGAGCCGGGCCGGATTGGTGGTGCCCTTCATCGACGCCATGATGGCGTCCTTCAGGCTACCCTCGGCGGCGAGCGCGGCCTTGGCGTCGTCCTCCTTGCCGGTCGCGACGAAGTAGCGCGCCAGCGAACGGTAGGAGATCAATTCGCGATCGATGTTGCGGGCGAGATCGGCTTCCGCGACGCTCTGGCGATAGGAGCCGACGCCGGCGGAGACCCGCTCGAAGCCCATATAGGCAAAGCCCATGGTGGCTGCCGACAGCGCCAGCGTGACGGCAAAGCCGAGCATGATCTTGGCGCGAAATCTGAGGGTTGGGATCCTGATCGACAACGATCGCTTCAGCCCCGGCATTCCAACCCCCGTCTTCATTCTGAAAACCACGCGAGGTCCGGCAGCAACCCGCCCCAGACCCCGGAGCGCAAAACTAAGGCAGAATCGATAAGGCCCGGTAAATGGGCAGCGGCCGCCTGGCCCGGCGCGATACTACCTTGGTCGGGCTAGGCGGGTGGGTAAGGTGATTGACGCGGGGGTCCGGCCCGATAGTTTAGAACCGATCAAACTTGGCCCTGCCCGGGCCAGGAGAACACATCGGGAGGTGTCCCATGTCATCGCGTCGACCGGCGCCATTGGCGCTTGCGGCGAGCGTAGCTGCCGGCGCAATAGCCCGGCCAATGGCATTCCCCTCACGACCTGAAAGCCACGGGCAAGCCGGAACGCGAGCCATCGCGCCATAGTCCGGATGCCCTCACGACCCGCGCGGGTTCAACCGGCCGCGCCAAGAAAAGCAAAAAATTCTGGTCAGGGAGAGCGCCTTTGGCGAAGCAGAACGGTAGCGCCGCCGACAGTATTGTCGTGGTGCAGGCAAAGACCGACGGGCCGCGGGAGGCGGCCGGCGAGATCGCGCGCCAATTGGCGGCGGCCGATCTCGCGATGCTCGTGGTGTTCGTGTCGCCGTTCTACGAGCCGCAGACATTCATTGCCGAACTGTCCAGCCGGATGCCCGCCGTTCCGATCTTCGGCTGCACCACGGCCGGCGAATTGTCGCCCAGCGGTTGGGACGAGGACAGCGTCGTCGCGATGGGCTTCAACGCGGCCGATTTCGTCATCGCGGCCCGTCCGCTGTTCGACCTTGCGACATTTCGGGTCGACCACGGCCGCGCGATCTGCACCGAACTGCAGAACGAATTCGCGCAGCGCACCGAGCATTGCGATCACACCCACGATTCCTTCGGGCTGCTCTTCATCGACGGCATGTGCCAGCGTGAGGAGACCATCATGTCGGCGATCTATGCATCGCTCGGCGACATCCCGGTGGTCGGCGGCTCCGCGGGCGACGGCCTGCGCTTCGAGAAATCGTGGGTCTTTCATGGCGGCGAGGCCTTTACCGATGCCGCCGTCCTGATCCTGATCCGGACCCGGCTGCCGTTCCGCCTGTTCAAGTGCGACCACTTCGAACCGACCTCGACCAAGATGGTGGTGACCGAGGCCGACATCGAGCACCGCATCGTCAAGGAATTGAATGCCGAGCCGGCCGCGCTGGAATATTCCCGTGCCGTCGGCCTCAGCGAAAGCAAGCTCGAATTGTTCTCCTTCGCCGCGCATCCCGTGCTGGTTCGCGTCGGCGGCGCCTATTACGCGCGGTCGATCCAGCGCACCAACCCGGACGGATCGCTGCAATTCTTCTGCGCCATCGACGAGGGCATGGTGCTGACGGTGGCGCGTGAGCGCGACCCGATCGACGTGACGAGCCGCCTGCTCAAGGAGCTGACCGAGGATCTCGGCGAGGTCTCGATGTTCATCGGCTTCGAATGCGTGCTGCGCCGGCTCGACGTCGAGCAGCGCCAGCTGTCGCGGGAGATGTCGGAGCTCTATCGCCGCAACAAAGTGATTGGCTTTCAGACCTATGGCGAGCAGTATCGCTCCATGCATGTCAACCAGACGCTGACCGGCATCGCCATCGGCAAGCGGGCACTCGCGCCGCAATGACGGATACCAGGACCACGCGAATTGCGGCGCTCGAACGCGAGGCAGAGAAGCTGCGCAAGATCAACGCGGCGCTGATGTCGCGCGTCGAACGCTCGACCGATCAGCAACTCAACGCCTTTTCTCTGTTTGAAACAGCCATTGCGCTGGACCAGCAGGTGCGCGACCGCACCCAGCAGCTCAAGCAGGCGCTGCAATCGCTGGAGAAAACCAATGGTCGCCTGCTGCAGGCCAAGCAGCAGGCTGAGGCGGCGAGCTCGCTGAAATCATCGGTGCTGGTCTCGGTCACGCACGATCTGTTGCAGCCGCTGAATGCGGCGCGGCTGACGCTGTCCGCGCTGACCGAGATGGCAACCGGGTCCAAGAACGTCGCGCTGACCGACCAGATCGACCGTTCGCTGGCGACGCTCGAGGACATGCTGCGGACGCTGCTCGACATCTCCAAGCTCGATGCGGGCGTGCTCAGGCCGGAATTCGGACCGGTCGCGATCGCCTCGCTGTTCGAGCCGCTGGAGCAGGAATTTGTCGCGACCGCCGCCAAGCGCAATCTCGGCTTCCGGATCATGCCGTCGTCCGCGGTGGTCCGTTCCGATCCGCTGATGCTGCGGCGGATCCTGCAAAACCTTGTCGCCAATGCGCTGCGCTACACCCAGCGCGGCAGCGTGCTGATGGGGTGCCGGCCCAGGGGCGATGACATCTGCATCGAGGTGCACGACACCGGGCCGGGCATTCCGGAGGCGCAGCGCGAAGCCATCTTCGTCGAGTTTCAGCGCGGCGAGACCAGCGCCGGCGACAAGGCCGGCATCGGGCTTGGTCTTTCGATCGTGCGCCGGTTTGCCGACCTGCTCGGCCATGACATCAGGCTGAGCTCGCGCGCCGGCAAGGGCTCAGTGTTCTCGGTCACCGTGCCCCGCACGCTTGATCCGGTTGCGATCCCGGTGCGCGAGCAGGCCAGCGTCGACTATCGCTATGGCGGCATGGAGGGCGCCAAGATCCTGCTGATCGAGAACGACCTCTCGAGCGCCGAAGGTCTCGCCCATCTGCTGGAAAAATGGGGCTGCGACGTCGCGGTGACGATCTCCAAGACCGAGGCGCTCGAGCGCATCCACGCGCTGGACGGCATTCCCGACGCCATCATCGCCGATCTGCACCTCGACAATGGCGAGACCGGAATTCAGGCCGTCGATGTCATCCGCGGCGCGATCAACGCCAAGGTGCCGGCGATCATCGTGACCGCCGACTACTCGGCCAAGGCCGCCTCCGACGTATCTGCCTTCGGCCATGAGCTGTTGAAGAAGCCGATCAAGCCCGCCGAGATGCGCTCGCTGCTGTCGTTCCTGCTGGCGGCGGAGCAGTCGGGCGCGCGGTTATGAACAAAGCGTTTTCGAGCGAAGTGGATACCGGTTCGCGTGAAGAAAACGCGTCAGACAAGAACCTAGAGCCCCGTTCCGATTCCATCGGAACGGATAAAGGCTCTAAAGCATGATCCGGAAAAGTGCGAAGCGGTTTTCCGAAAAGATCATGCTCAAACAAGGAGCTAAAGCGCGATGGTGATTCAACCTAAGCTCATCGCGCTTTAGTCGCCATGCGACGACGGCGAGGCCGTCACCGGCGCGTGGTCGTGCTTGCCGAAGTCGAGCTTCGACAGTGCGATGATGGCCTCGGTTCGGCTGCGCACGCCGAGCTTGCGCAGGATCTCCGAGACATGCACCTTCACGGTGGTGACCGAGATATCGAGCTCATAGGCGATGTGCTTGTTCTGCAGGCCGCGGCAGATCATGTCGAGCACGCGAAGCTGCTGCGCGGTGAACTGGCCGAGCTGCTGCACCAGCTCGCGCGTCTCGGCCTGGGCCTTCCGCGCGGTGGCGGTATCGCGGAAGCGCGTCGGCAGGCACACCGCGCCTTCGAGGATGCCGCGCAACAGCCGCGCCAGCTCGAGCTTCGGCGTCGACTTCGGGATGTAGCCGGAAATGCCGAGCGAGATCGCGCCGCCGACGATCCGGGGATCGTCATGCGCCGACACGATCACGAGCGCGCTGCGCGGCGCGGCGGCACGCACCCGGTAGGCGCCGAGCAGGCCCGTGGTCCCGGGCATCGACAGATCGAGCAGGATCAAATCAAGGCCGTCGCGCGCGGCGATCACGTCCAGCGCACCGTCGATCGACGTCGCCTGCAGTACCTCGGCGTCGGGAAACTCAGCCCCGATCACGCCGATCAGGGCGGCACGGAACAGCGGGTGATCCTCGACGATCAGCAGTCGAGGCGCACCCGCCCTGCCGGGCGGCGGCTCGTCCGCCAGGGGCGCGGTCGTGGTCAATGCTGCGCCGTCCTCCCTCGGATGCTCATGACAGCCAATGCGCACGACGTTATCTCAAAGCCGGGTGGCAGCCTATAGGCAGGATTTCCAATGCGCCCGCCTCGCAGTGCAGCACGGCTAGGGCGCCTTCTCCGCCTTTGCGCCCGAACAGGCCTCCGGGACCGGAAGCGGAATCTTGCCAAGCTCGATGATCGCCTTGTTGCGGCTGAACAGCTTCAGCTTGCGCAGGATCTCGGTCACATGTGCCTTCACGGTGGATTCCGCGAGCTTGAGCTCGGCGGCGATCTCGCGGTTCTGCAGGCCGCGGATAATCAGATGAAGTACGCGAATTTGCTGCGGCGTCAGCTTCTGAATCCGTTCGCGCAGCGTCCGCGCCGTCTCGGACTGTTCCAGCGCGCCGACCGCGACGAAATCCCGCGGCGCCGAGACCGACCCGCTCAGCACGCGCGCGATCGCCTTCGAGAGCTCGCCGAGCGAGGTCGACTTCGGCAGATAGCCGACCGCGCCCATCTCGAGCGCCTCGCGGATGGTGTGCTTGTCCTCCTCGCTCGAGACGATCGCGATCGGCAGCCGCGGATAGCGATCCCTGATCTTCTGGAAGCCGGAGAAGCCGACCACGTCGGGCAGCAGCAGGTCGAGCAGCGCCAGGTCGATATTCGGCTCGCTGGCGAGGATGCCAAGCGCCCCCTTGATCGAGGTGGCCTCATAGATCCGGGCATCGGGATGCGAGATGCGAATGGCGTTGCCAAGCGCCTCCCCGAACAAGGGGTGATCGTCGATGATCAGGAACCCCATCATGAGGACCCTCGCCCTGCTCGAGCCGTTTCCGTTCCGATGGAATCGGAACGGGGCTCTCGATTCTCGACTTGACGCGTTTGTTTCACGCGAACCGGTGGCCACTTCGCTCGAAAACGCTCCAATTGCGCATCGCAGCTTCTAGTTCGATTCGCCGGTATCCTGCACGCTCTGCAGATAGACATATACGTTTCTGAGCTCGTCGTCGTTGAAGACGTCCTTCCAGGCCGGCATGCCCTTGGCCGGCCGCCCGTCATGGACCGTCTTCCAGAATGTCGATTCCATGTCGTCAGCATAGCGCTTCTTGAGCAGCCTGAGATCGATCTTTCGCTCGGCCTGCACCGCGTCCGGGCCGTGGCAATGCGCGCAGGTTCCGTTGAAGACTTCCCGCCCGGCGGTGGCATCCCCCTTGGCGTCCCCTTTGGCATCGCCTGCGGTCGCGGCGGTCTGAATCGGCTTTTCGGCCGCGGCCGCCTGCCCGACCGTGACGGGCTCGCTGGCGCCAACGGACGACGTCGTCGCCCGGTCGGCCTCGCCGAACTTCACCGGCGCGCCGTTCGGCACGCCATATTTGGCAAACAGGGCGGAAATCTCCGCCTGCAGCCCCGGCAGCACGCCGTCGACTTCATCGCGCAGCGCACCGGACGCCTTGGCAAAACCGATCGCGGTCGCCCAGAGCAGGCCGTCGCCCTCGGTCGACACGATCTGATATTTGTCGCCGTAGCTGGTCTTGTTGAGCCAGCCCGCCACCGGCGCCCAGATGAAGGCGATCTCGACCTTGCCCTGCGCGAGCGCCGCCATGCCCTCCTCCGGGCTGAGCACGGTCACCTTCTGGACGTCGTCGCGCAGCGCGAGCAGGTTCTGCGGCGTCGATTGATACTGCACCGCAACCCGCAATCCCCTGAGGTCGTCGATGCCGGCAAGCTTGCGATCCTTGCCACCGACCAGTGCATAGCTTTCATGGGCGATCGGCTTCGAGAAGATCACCGCCGGGCCCATGAAATCGTCGATCAAAGGCAGGCCGACCATGGCGTCGCACTGCTTGCTGAGCAGCGTCTCCCGCACGGTGCGCTTGCCGAAATAGGACTTGTACCAATTGGTGCTCACCGTCCGGCCGAGCTTTTGCGCCACCGCCTGGCCGATCTCGAGATAGAGGCCGGGCTTGCCCGGGTCGTCACTCGAGAACGGCAGGTTGGTGGGGTCGGCGCAGAGCCGCAGCGGCGGTTTTGTCTCGTCGGCGCCGGCCGCCAGGGCCGGCACCAGAAGCAGCGCGGAGAGCAGCACGGTCCGGATTGCATGTTCCAACCGCGTGTTGCGCGAGGGGGTGCGCAGTTCGTTTCGGGCGATGCAAGACACGGACAATGCTGCCTCCTGGGCGATCGTTTACTGCAGGGCGAACACGAACAGCGAGCCGCCTTCGGGCGCCGCGGCGACCATCTTCTTGCCGATGTCACCGAGGAAGGCCGGCAGCGCCGCGGTGCGTCCGACCACGATCGCGACATACTGCTTGCCGTCGACCGAATAGGTCACGGGACCTGCACCGATGCCGCTGCCGAGGTTCTTGCTCCACAGCACCTTGCCGTTCTTGGCATCGATGGCGCGGAAGTCGCCGTGCAGATTGCCGGAGAACACCAGATTGCCGCCGGTCGTCAGCGTGCCGCCGTTGAAGGGCAGGTCTTCCTTGATGCTCCACACCTTCTTGTTGGCGATCGGATCCCAGGCCACGAGCTCGCCGAGGAAGCCGCCGGGACCCGGCTTGGTCGGGAACTCGGCGCCGAGATAGAACACGCCGCGCTTGTAGTTCACGTCGGAGACCGACCAGTCCATGCAGACATTGTTGCTCGGGATGTAGACGAGGCCGGTCTGCGGATTGAACGACATCGGCTGCCAGTTCTTGCCGCCGATCAGGTTCGGGCAGATGTCCTTGGCGGGATGGCCCGGGCCCGGACGCTTGTCCGGATCCTCTTCCGCCCGCATCGTGTTGATGTCCCACTTCTTGGCCCAGTTGGCGAAGACGTATTTCTCCGCGGAAATCATCTTGCCGGTCTCGCGGTTGGCCACGAAGAAGAAGCCGTTGCGGTCCGCCTTCATCAGCACGGGCGTCTCGGTGCCCTTGATCTTGAGGTCGGCGAGCAGCAGCTCGTTGACACCGTCATAATCCCAGGCGTCGGCCGGCGTGCCCTGGATGTGCCACTTGATCTTGCCGGTGTTGGGATCGATCGCCAGCGTCGAGGCCGTGTAGAGGTTGGTCAGCTTGCCGAAATTGCCGTCGCCGGTGGAGCGCACCGCGGTATTCCACGGCCCCGGATTGCTGGTACCCCAGTAGACGGTGTCGGACTTGGCATCGTAGGAGCCGACCAGCCAGGCGGCGCCGCCGCCATGCAGCCCGGTGTCGCCCTTCCAGGTGTCGCTGCCGGGCTCGCCGGGTGCCGGCACCGTGTAGGTCTGCCAGAGCAGCTTGCCATCCTTGAGCGAAAACGCCTGCAACGCGCCGCGGACGCCGTATTCGCCGCCGCCGAAGCCGGTGATGACCTTGTCGCGGACGATGAGCGGCGGCGAGGTGATGACCGAGCCCTGCTTGTAGTCGACCACCGTCGAGGTCCAGAGCTCCTTGCCGGTCTCGGCGTCGAGCGCGGTCAGCTTGCCGTCGAGCCGGCCGACGAAGATCTTGCCGTCGGCATAGGACACGCCGCGATTGTTGACGTCGCAGCAGGCGTATTGAAGCACGTCATCCGGAATATCGGGCTGCCAGGTCCATTTGCGGGCGCCGGTCGCGGCATCGATCGCATAGACGTATTTGGGGCCCCAAGAGGTCGACACATACAGGTTCTTGCCGATCACGACCGGCGACGACTCGTTGGAGCGGAGCGAAGCCAGCGACAGCGAGTAGACCAGCTGCAGCTTGCCGGCGTTCTCCGAGTTGATCTGCTTCAATGGACTGAAGCGCGTATTGCCGTAGTCGTGGCCGGCGATCGCCCATCCGTTGGGATCGGACGCCGCCTTCACGACGGAATCATTGGCTTTCGACGCACCAATGCCTGCCAGCACCATGGCGACCAGCGACACGCCGGCAAAGAAAATCCCGCTCCTCAGCTTCATTGGCTTCCTCCAATATGGTTTTGTTGCCGCGATGGATGCATCGCGCGCGCGGATCGCTACCGAATTTCATGAACCAGCGATCTTCTGCCGCTGCGTCGGCGATGAAAATGACAGCAACGCCTTTGCGTCGTTATAGGCGGAAGGTAGTAGCGATCGCGGCGACGATTTTTGCGCACCGCAGGCTGCAGCGGATTGCCGAAAACCGCTTGCGCCGCCGGGCATTTTCGTCGCGCCGGAGTGCGCCGCCGGCAGCTTGCAAATTGCCCATTCAACGGCTGCCTGCTAGGATCAGAGGCACTGCCCGGCGCCTTCATGACAGGGCCGCGACTACGACTTTGATCGCGGTTACGACCCACATGAAGCGTGGTCTACTGGGCCCATAACGAAGCTATTGGGAGAAACGCGTGTCTACAGTCAAACTGACGGTAAACGGCAAGGCGGTCTCGGTCGACGTTGAGGACCGAACCCTCCTCGTGCATCTCTTGCGCGAAAACCTTAACCTCACCGGCACCCATGTCGGCTGCGATACCAGCCAATGCGGCGCCTGCGTCGTCCATGTCGATGGACGGGCGGTCAAATCCTGCACCATGCTGGCCGGCCAGGCCGCGGGCTGCAACGTCACCACGATCGAAGGCCTCGCCAAGGGCGACGAGCTGCACCCGATGCAGGCGGCGTTCCGCGACAATCACGGCCTGCAGTGCGGCTATTGCACCCCCGGCATGATCATGTCCGCGGTCGACATCGTGCACCGCCATGGCGGCAAGCTCGACGAGGAAACGGTTCGCCACGAGCTCGAAGGCAACATCTGCCGCTGCACCGGGTACCACAACATCGTCAAGGCGGTGCTCGACGCTGCCGCGCGCATGAAGGTTGCGCAGGCCGCCGAATAGCGCGCCACGCACCGCATACGATCAAGCTCACCACCGCCGGTCTCGATGGAAACGGCGGCAAATCGAATCTCCGGTCGGGAGGACTAGACAATGGGTGTTGAAGGAATTGGCGCACGTGTCGTGCGCAAGGAAGATCGCCGGTTCATCACCGGACAAGGACGTTACGTCGACGACGTCAAAATGGTCGGCATGAGCTACGCCCACTTCATCCGCAGCCCACATGCCCATGCCAAGGTCAAGGGCATCGATTCCGCCGAGGCCATGAAGATGCCCGGCGTGATCGCGGTGCTGACGGGACAGCAGATCGTCGACGACAAGGTCGGCAATTTGATTTGCGGCTGGGCCATCACCTCGAAGGACGGCTCACCAATGAAAATGGGCGCGTGGCCGGCGATGGCGCCGGAGACCGTGCGCTTTGTCGGACAGGCGGTCGCGGTCGTGATCGCCGAGACCAAGAACCAGGCCAGGGACGCCGCCGAAGCCGTCGTCGTCGATTACGAAGAGCTTCCCGCAGCGGCCGACATCAAGGCCGCGATCAAGCCGGGCGCGCCGCAGCTTCATCCCGAAGCCCCCGGCAACATCGTGTATGACTGGCATCTCGGCGACGAGGCCGCGGTCAAGGATGCCTTCAGCAAGGCCGCCAATGTGGTCACGCTCGACCTCACCAATAACCGCCTGGTGCCGAACGCGATGGAGCCGCGCGCAGCGGTCGCGCATTACGACCAGGCCGAAGAGCACTACACGCTCTACACGACATCGCAGAACCCGCACGTCGCCCGCCTCGTGCTGTCGGCGTTCTACAACATCGCGCCCGAGCACAAGCTGCGCGTGATCGCGCCCGACGTCGGCGGCGGCTTCGGCTCCAAGATCTACATCTATCCCGAAGAGATGGTGGCGCTGTGGGCCTCGAAGAAGGTGGGTCGCCCGGTGAAGTGGACCGGTGACCGCTCCGAAGCCTTCCTCACCGACGCGCATGGCCGCGACCATGTCTCGAAGGCGGAGATGGCGTTCGACAAGGACAACAAGATCCTTGGCCTGCGGGTGAAGACCCACGCCAATTTCGGCGCCTATATGTCGTTGTTCTCCTCGGCGGTGCCGACCTATCTCTACGCGACGCTGCTGTCGGGCCAGTACGTGATCCCGGCGATCTATGCCGAGGTGATCGGCGTCTACACCAACACCACGCCGGTCGACGCCTATCGCGGTGCCGGCCGTCCGGAGGCGAGCTATCTGATCGAGCGCATGATGGAGACGGCAGCGCGGCAGCTGAAGGTCGATCCGACCGAGCTGCGCAAGAAGAACTTCATCACCCAGTTCCCGTATCAGACGCCTGTAATCATGGCGTATGACATCGGCGACTTCCACGCCTCGATCGATGCCGCGATGAAGGCGATCGACTATGCCGGCTTCCCGGCCCGCAAGGCCAAGGCCAAGGCCGACGGCAAGCTGCGCGGCATCGGCATCTCCTGCTACATCGAGGCCTGCGGCATCGCGCCGTCGAAGGCGGTCGGCAGTCTCGGCGCCGGCGTCGGCCTGTGGGAGTCGGCTGAGATCCGCGTCAACCCGGTCGGCACCATCGAGGTGCTCACCGGTTCGCACAGCCACGGCCAGGGCCATGAAACGACGTTCTGCCAGATCATCGCAGAGCGGCTCGGCGTGCCGATCAGCCAGGTCTCGATCGTCCATGGCGACACCGACAAGGTGCAGTTCGGCATGGGCACCTACGGCTCGCGCTCGCTCGCGGTCGGCGGTACGGCGATCGTGAAGGCGATGGAGAAGGTCGAGGCCAAGGCCAAGAAGATCGCGGCGCATGCGCTCGAGGCATCCGAGAGCGACATCGTGATCGAGAACGGCGAGTTCAAGGTCACCGGCACCGACAAGTCGATAGCGCTGCCGATGGTCGCGCTCGCGGCCTACACCGCGCATAACCTGCCTGATGGCATGGAGCCCGGCCTGAAGGAGACGGCGTTCTACGACCCGACCAACTTCACCTTCCCGGCCGGCGCCTATATCTGCGAGCTCGAGGTCGATCCCGGCACCGGCAAGACCTCCTTCGTCAACTTCGTGGCAGCCGACGATTTCGGCCGGCTGATCAACCCGATGATTGTCGAGGGCCAGGTCCATGGCGGCCTCGCGCAGGGCATCGGCCAGGCGCTGCTCGAGGGCGCAGTCTATGACGACACCGGTCAGCTCGTGACCGCGTCCTTCATGGACTACACCATGCCGCGCGCCGACGACCTGCCGTCGTTCCAGCTCTCCCACACCACGACGCTGTGTCCGGGCAACCCGCTCGGCGTCAAGGGCTGCGGCGAAGCCGGCGCGATCGGCGCCTCTGCTGCCGTGATCAACGCGATCACGGACGCCATCGGCAACAACAAGCTGGAAATGCCGGCGACGCCCGATCGCGTCTGGCACGCCATTCACGGTTGAGGGAGGAAGAGCCATGTACGAGACCAATTATCACCGCGCTTCCTCGGTCGCCGACGCCGCCGCAACCTTCGCCAAAGGCGCGGAATCAAAATTCCTCGCCGGCGGACAAACCCTGCTCCCGGTGATGAAGCAGCGTCTTGCTTCGCCTTCGGACGTGATCGACCTCTCCAAGGTGCAGGAGATGATCGGCATCGAGGTTTCGGGCGACACCGTCACCATCAAGGCCGCTACGCCGCATTACGATGTGGCGCAAAGCGATGCGGTCAAGAAGGCGATCCCCGCGCTCGCCAATCTGGCGTCGGAGATCGGCGATCCCGCCGTGCGCTATCGCGGCACGATCGGCGGTTCACTCGCCAACAACGACCCGGCGGCGGACTATCCGGCGGCGGTGCTGGCGCTTGGCGCGACGGTCAAGACCAACAAGCGGTCAATCGCGGCGGAGGACTTCTTCAAGGGCCTGTTCTCGACGGCACTCGAGGATGGCGAGATCATCACCGCGGTGTCGTTCCCCGTTCCGGCCAAGGCGGGCTATGCGAAGTTTCCGAACCCGGCTTCGCGCTTCGCGCTGACCGGCGTGTTCGTCGCCAAGACCAAGTCGGGTGACGTCCGCGTCGCCGCGACCGGCGCGTCGCAGAGCGGCGTCATGCGGGTCGCGCCGATCGAGCAGGCGCTGAAGGCGAACTGGGCTGCCTCGGCGCTCGACAGCGTGACGATCCCGGCGAGCGGCCTGCTCGCCGACATCCACGGCTCGGCGGATTACCGCGCCAATTTGGTGAAGGTGATGGGACAGCGGGCGGTGACTGCGGCCGGTTGATAGCGCCTAGACACAAGTCTGCAGCGGCGCGCAGCGATGCGCGCCGTTTGCGTTTTTACCAGCGTCACGGGACAAAAGGTGCTTGCCACATCCAGTATTAGGCGAGACAATTTAGCTAATCAGCTAATTAAAAATACCGTCCCACGGACGGCTGGGAGAACGCATGAAGTTCGGCGCCAAGCCAGCCGCAGCCGCTTAACGCCACGCAACCAACGGAATAACAACGTGCTCGATAAACCTGCCTCCCAGACCGCCGCTCGCACCTCGGGCCCGCTCGCCGGCTTCCGCATCGTCGAATTCGCCGGCATCGGCCCCGGCCCGTTCGCCTGCATGCTGCTCGCCGACATGGGCGCCGAGGTGATCACGCTGGACCGGATCGGTGCGGGCAAGAATTTGAAGGCGGTCGCAACCCGCGGCCGCAAGGTCATCGAGCTCGATCTCAAGAACAAGGCGGCGGTTGCCGAAGTGCTCGACCTGCTCGGCCATGCCGACGCGCTGATCGAAGGTTTTCGGCCCGGCGTGATGGAGCGCCTCGGGCTCGGTCCTGACGTCGTGCTCGCGCGCAATCCCAGGCTGGTCTATGGACGCATGACCGGCTGGGGCCAGGAAGGCCCGCTGGCGAACGCCGCCGGCCACGACATCAACTACATCTCGATCACAGGCGCGCTGGCTGCGATCGGCACCAAGGAGAAGCCGGTACCGCCGCTCAATCTGGTCGGCGATTTCGGCGGCGGCGCGCTCTACCTCGTGGTCGGCGTGCTCGCCGCGCTGCTGGAAGCGCAGAAGTCCGGCAAGGGCCAGGTGGTCGATACCGCGATGTGCGACGGCGCGGCCTCGCTGATGTCGATGTTCTACGACATGGCCGCGCAGGGCCGCTGGAGCGGCGGCCGCGATCAGAATTTCCTGGACGGCGGCGCGCATTTCTACGGCGTCTATGAATGCTCCTGCGGCAACTTCATCTCGATCGGCTCGATCGAGCCGCAGTTCTACGCGCTGCTGCGCAAGCATGCCGACCTGACCGACGCCGATTTCGACGCGCAGATGGACCGCAAGGCCTGGCCGGCGCTGAAGGAGAAGCTGACCCGGGTGTTCAAGAGCAAATCACGCGCGGACTGGTGCGCGATCATGGAAGGCACCGACATCTGCTTCGCGCCGATCCTGACCATGGAGGAAGCGCCCAAGCATCCGCACATGGCGGCGCGCCAGGTGTTCGTCGAACGCCACGGCGTCACCCAGCCCGCCCCCGCGCCGCGCTTCTCGCGTACGCCATCGGCAATCCGCGAACCGGAGCTGGCGAGCATCGGGGACGTGACGGCTGAGTGGAAAGCGACGAAATAAATCTCGGTGTCGTCCCGGCGAAAGCCGGGACCCATAACCCCGGAACGTCGTTGTAGCGCACGATCGTTCCGCGGGACTACGAACCAACACACTCGATAGATTCCGCGGTATGGGTCCCGGCTTTCGCCGGGACGACATCTGTTGGTTTTGCGCTAGTGCAGCGCTTTACGACGCGCTCACGCCGCGTGATCGACCTTCAGCACGCCGCGGCGGATCTGGTCTTCCTCGATCGATTCGAACAGCGCCTTGAAGTTGCCTTCGCCAAAGCCGTCGTCGCCCTTGCGCTGGATGAATTCGAAGAAGATCGGCCCGATCGCGTTCGCCGAGAAGATCTGCAGCAGCACCTTGGTCTGGCCGCCCTCGACCACGCCCTCGCCGTCGATCAGGATGCCGTTGGTCTTGAGCCGCGCGACGTCCTCGCCATGCTGCGGCAGGCGGGCGTCGATCCGCTCGAAATAGGTATCGGGCGGCGACGGCATGAACGGCAGGCCGTCGGCGCGCAACCTCTCGACCGTCGCGTGGATATCGCGCGCGCCGCAGGCGATGTGCTGGATGCCCTCGCCGCGATAGACGTTGAGATATTCCTCGATCTGACCGGAATCGCCGGCGTCCTCGTTGATCGGGATCCGGATCTTGCCGTCCGGGCTGGTCAGCGCGCGGGAGAACAGGCCGGACGCGCGGCCTTCGATGTCGAAGAAGCGGATCTGGCGGAAGTTGAACAGCTTGGCGTAGAAGCCGTTCCAGACATCCATCCGGCCGCGATGGACGTTGTGGGTGAGGTGATCGATGTAATACAGGCCCGAGCCCGCGGGGCGCGGGTTGGCCGCGCCGAGCCATTCGAACTCGGCATCATAGGCCGAACCCTTGGCGCCGTAGCGGTCGACGAAATAGAGCAGGCTGCCGCCGATGCCCTTGATCGCGGGCACATCGAGCGTCGTCGCCGCGGGCGAGACATCCGCCGGCTCCGCACCGAGCGTGATCGCACGCTCATAGGCGTGCCTGGCGTCGACCACGCGGAACGCCATCGACGGCGCGCAGGGGCCGTGCGCGGCGACGAAGTCGAAGCCGTGACTACCCGGCTCCTCATTGACGAGATAGTTGATGTCGCCCTGGCGATAGACCGTGATGGCCTTGGTGCGGTGGCGGGCGACTGCGACGAAGCCCATCAGCTTGAACAGGGCGTGCAGCTCGCCGGGATTCGGATGGGCATATTCGACGAATTCGAAGCCGTCGGTGCCCATCGGGTTCTCAGTGCTGATCTCGGCCGGCGGCGCATCGTGCGGAAACGGACCCATGGCGGTAACTCCCTGATTTGTCTGGGATCAGTTTCCGTCACCTGCTGCGCAACGTGCGTGCAAAATGGGTCCCTTTTTGCTATTCTCGCGCACGATCCGTGCATGAAATGGACATTCCGCGCATGCCTGACGTCGATGCCTTCGACCTGAAAATGCTCGCCGCGCTGCAGGACGATGGCCGGCTGACCAACCAGCAGCTGGCCGACTTCGTCGGGCTGTCGGCATCGCAATGCTCGCGGCGGCGGATGCGGCTGGAGGAGGAGAAGGTCATCGCCGGCTACCACGCCGAGCTCGCGGGCGAGGCGCTCGGCTTCGGCCTGATCGCCTTCATCCACATCACGCTTGCGACCCACTCGCCCGACAACGCCAAGCGGTTTCGCGAGCTGGTCAACCGCGTCGACGATATCCAGGAGGCCTACGCGCTGACCGGGGATGCCGACTATGTGCTCAAGGTGATGCTGCGCGACCTCAAGAGCCTGTCCGACGTCGTCAACAACGTGCTGATGCCGCACCAGAGCGTGGCCCACGTGCGCTCGTCGATCGTGCTCGACCGTCTGAAGGAGAGCACGAAGCTGCCGCTGAAGGCGTTGCAGAGCTGATGGCGTAAATCGAGGGAAATCCGCCATTCGCTTTTGTGGCTTGGCTTGCAATCATTCCGACAACGGCGAGAGAGACGAACCATGGCGCTGCAGCTGCGACCGAACTGCGAATATTGCGACAAGGACCTGCCACCCAGCGCAACCGACGCGCGGATCTGCTCCTATGAATGCACGTTCTGTGCGGACTGCGTCGAGACCAGGCTCGGCAATGTCTGCCCGAACTGCGGCGGCGGTTTTGCGCCGCGGCCGATCCGTCCCGCCAGGCCGTGGCGGCCGGGCGTCTGCACCGTGAACCAGCCGCCCTCGGACAAGCGGGTGCATCTGAAATACAGCCTCGAGGACGTCGCGGCGAATACGGCGCGGCTGAGGGATATCCGGCCGGAGGAGCGGTGAGGTTCGCAACGACGTCGGGCTCCTTCCCCCTGAAAGGGGGAAGGCGGGATGGGGGTCAGCCGCGGGCGCCGGCGCGCATGGTGAGAGCAGATCCCCACCCGGTTTGCTGCGCAAACCGACCTCCCCTTTTCAAGGGGAGGTGGAGCAGCGGAATGCGCGGAGACCTACTCCGCCGCGACGATCGTCCCTTCGACCTCGCCGAACCCGACGCGATAGCCGTCGCCCTGGCACCAGCCGCGCATGACGAGCGAATCGCCGTCCTCCAGGAACGAGCGCATGACGCCGCTGGCAAGCTCGACCGGCTCGGTGCCGTTCCAGCTGATTTCGAGCAGGCTGCCGCGCTGATGCTTTTCGGGGCCGGAGATCGTGCCGCTCCCTAACAGATCGCCGACATTCATCGCGCAGCCGCTGGAAGCGTGGTGCACGAGCTGCTGCACCGACGACCAGTACATGTATTTGAAGTTGGTGCTGCAGATCGTCTTCGCCTCGTTCATCGCGCCGGCGCGCAGCGCGACGTCGAGCTGCATGTCGTAGTTGTTCGGCTGGGTCTGCTTCAGGTACGCGAGCGGCTCGGGCTGCTGCGCCGGGCCTTGCATGCGGAACGGCTCCAGCGCCTCGCGAGTCACCACCCACGGGCTGATCGAGGTCGCGAACGCCTTGGCCTGGAACGGGCCAAGCGGCACGTATTCCCACTGCTGGATGTCGCGCGCGCTCCAGTCGTTGAGGATGACGAAGCCGAAGATCATCTCCTCGGCCTGCTTCTCGGTCAGCATCTCACCCATCGGCGAGGCCTGGCCAACCACCACACCCATCTCGAGCTCGAAGTCGAGCCGCTTGCAAGACCCGAAGCTCGGCACCTCCGCGGTCGGCGGCTTCAGCTGGCCGCGCGGACGCCGCACCTTGGTGCCCGACACCACGACAGTCGAGGCGCGACCATTGTAGCCGATCGGCATATGCAGCCAGTTCGGCTGCAGCGCATTGTCCTTGCCGCGGAACATGACGCCGACATTGGTGGCGTGCTCCTTCGACGAATAGAAATCGGTGTAGCCGGAGACGGCGAACGGTATGTGCAGCTTCACGTCGGCCATCGGGACCAGCGCCCGCGCCCGCAATTCCCTGTTGTCGCGCAGCTCCGGATGATCGGAGCGCAACAGCTCGCTGATCCGTGCCCGCGTCGCCGACCACACTTTCGGCCCGAGCGCCATGAAGGCGTTGAGCGACGGCTGCGAGAACACGCCGAGCGGCCCGACATCGAGCCGCGAGTCCTGCTCGAGCTCCCAGAGGTCGAGCACATAATCGCCGATCGCAACACCGACGCGCGGCGCAAGGCCATCCTTCGACGAGAACACGCCGTAAGGCAGGTTCTGGATCGGGAAGTCGGAGGTGGGTGCGACGTCGATGAAGGAGCGGAGGGATGGATCGTTGGGGTGGGGCATGGTGGTTCCGATGTGCAGTCTGGTGCAACAGCTGATCTTCTTCACCCTCCCCTGGAGGGGGAGGGTCGACGCGAATGAAATGAGCGGCGGGGTGGGGTGACGGTCTATCCGCGAACACACCGCCCGTATTGAGAGATCACCCCACCCCGTTTCGCATTCCGCTTCGCTGCATGCGAACTGACCCTCCCCCTCCAGGGGAGGGTGGAGTTGTATTACGGCTTGTTCGGGTCGAACTTCTTCTTGAGGCCCTTCCAGCAATCCGAGTAATCGTCCTGCAGCGTCGACGAGGTCGCGGCGTGCTGCGTCACGCGCTGCGGAAATCGGGTCTCGAACATGAAGGCCATCGTGCCGGTCAGCTTCACCGGCTTCAGCTCGCTGTTGCTGGCGTGCTCGAAGGCTTCGCGGTCGGGGCCGTGCGGCAGCATGCAATTGTGCAAGCTGATGCCGCCGGGCACAAAGCCCTGCGGCTTGGCGTCGTAGACACCGTAGATCAAGCCCATGAACTCCGACATGATGTTCATGTGGTACCACGGCGGACGGAAGGTGTTGTCGGCCACCATCCAGCGCTCCGGGAAGATCACGAAGTCGATGTTCGCGGTGCCTGCGGTCTCCGACGGCGAGGTCAGCACCGTGAAGATCGAGGGATCGGGATGATCGAAGGCGATCGCGCCGACCGGCGAGAAGGTACGCAAGTCGTATTTGTAGGGCGCGTAATTGCCGTGCCAGGCAACCACGTCGATCGGCGAATGCGGCAGCGAGGTCTTGAACAGCGAGCCGCCCCACTTGACGTAGAGCTCGGTCGGCGTGTCCTGGTCCTCGTAAGCAGCCACCGGCGTCAGGAAGTCGCGCGAATTGGCCAGGCAATTGGCGCCGATCGGGCCGCGCTCCGGCAACGTGAAGGCGCCGCCGTAATTCTCGCAGAGATAGCCGCGCGCCGGGCCGCCGGGAATTTCGACGCGGAATTTCACGCCGCGCGGGATCACGACGATCTCGCCCGGCTCGGCGTCGATGCGGCCGAACTCGGTGACGAAGCGCAGATTGCCCTGCTGCAGCACGAACATCATCTCGCCATCGGCATTGTAGAAATGCTGATCGACCATCGATTTGGTGATGAGATAGATGTGTGCCGCCATGCCGGCCTGGGTGTTGGCATCACCCGCCGTGGTCATGGTCTGCACGCCCTGCAGGAAGGTCATGTCCTGCTTCGGGATCGGCGCGGGGTCCCAGCGCAGCTGTGCGATCGGCATGTCGTATTCGTGGCACGGCGCGGTGCGCCACAGCCCGCTATCTGCCTTGGCGAAGCGGCCGGAATGCCGCACCGATGGGCGGATGCGGTACAGCCAGGAGCGCTCATTGGTGCCGCGCGGCGCCGTGAACGGCGAGCCGGACAATTGCTCGGCATAAAGCCCGTAGGCGCAGCGCTGCGGCGAATTGCGCCCCATCGGCAGCGCGCCGGGCAAGGCCTCGGTCTCGAAGCTGTTGCCGAAGCCGGACATGTAGCCCGGGGTGACTTGCCCCGAGCTGCGCACGATCTGATCAGGCGAGGTATTGATGTTCATCGCTATCCTCCTTGCAGGGCGGCCCACATTTCCTGGTCGCGCTTGTCGGTCCAGATCACGGGATCGTCGATCCCGGACGCCTCGTCATAGGCGCGCGAAACGTTGAACGGCAGGCAGTGTTCGTAAATCGCAAAGCTCGAGAACTTCGGATCCATCACCTCGCGCGTCGCCGCCATCGATTCCTTCAGGCTGCGGCCCTTGGCGACGGACGATTCGGCGGCGCCGTAGAGCGTGGTGACGAAATCGCGGGTCATCGCGATCGCATCGCGCCCGGTGGCGAGGCCCTTCAGCGCATCACCGCGGCCCGGCGCGATCGCCTTCGGATTGAAGGCGCGGATCTCGTTCAAGGTCGTCGGCCATTCGCGCAAATGCGCATCGCCGCAATAGCAGGCCGAGTGATATTCGATCAGATCGCCCGAGAACATCACCTCGGCATCCGGCACCCAGGCGACGATGTCGCCCGAGGTATGGCCGGCGCCGAGCTGCATCAGCCGCACCTCGCGCTTGCCGAGATAGATCGACATCTCGCCTTCGAAGGTCAGCGTCGGCCAGGTCAGGCCGGGGATGCTCGCCGCATCCTGGAACAGGCGCGGGAAGCGGCCATATTCGGAATCCCAATCCTGCTGGCCGCGCTCCTCGATCAGGCGATAGGTTTCCTGCGAGGCCACGATGCCCTGCGCGTGATAGGCGGAGGCGCCGAGCACACGCACTGCGTGATAATGCGACAGCACGACATATTTGATCGGCTTGTCGGTGACGGTCTTGACCCGCTCGATCACCTTGTTGGCCATCGCCGGCGTCGCCTGCGCGTCGAACACCAGGCAGCCGTCGTCGCCGACGATCACGGCGGTGTTGGGATCGCCCTCGGCGGTGAAGGCGTAGAGATCGGTGCCGATCTCCGAGAAGGTGACCTTCTTCTCCGCGAGATCCGTGGTCGATGCGAAACCTTTGGCCATCAGTTCAATCCTGTCCGTTTGCTCAGTGCTATTGTTGTTGCTGTTGCTGTTGCTGGCTGGGGTCCAGCATCCGCCGCTTCGCCAGCGCGATCGCCTCGCGCAGCACGTCGAGATCGCCGATATGATTGGCGAGCACCAGAACCAGCGCGGCATCGAGATCGGCGCTCTGCGCCTCGGTGAGGCCGCGATGGGCCTCGACGATGGCGCGGAAGGCATCGTCGGGCTTTGCGAAGTTCGAACTGGTCGACAGCGCCATGACTGCTCCTCAGTTCAGGCCGGCTGCGCGCGCCAGCGCCGCATCGAGCGCGGGCCGCGCCGCGTTGCGGAAGCGTGCCGCGACGTAACCGTCCGGCCGCAGCAGATAGGCGGTGCCGGGCTCGGCGTCGTAGCGCTTGCCGGCAAGGCCCTGTGCGTCGACCAGCCCACCCTCGCCGCCGACCCGGATGCTGCCGACGCCGTCCGGCACATCGGCAACCGCGCCATTGCCAAACTCCAGCAGCGTGAAACGCGTTCCCTGCTTGATGAAAACATCGGTCAGGTAGGTGGAACCGCCGCCCTGCTCCGTCACCGGCGCATCCGGCATCGAGGCGCCCGGCCGCGGGCCGCCGCGCCAATCGTCGCGATCTTCGCTCGACAGCGGCGTGTCGTAGACCGACGGCACCGAGAGCCGCCCGCCATTGACCATACGCTTGCCGAACTCGGTGTCCTTGGCGAGCGACAGCACGGCTTGGCGCAGCCGCGCTTCCTGTTTCGTCACCGGCGCCATGAAGTCGGTCGAACGGGTCGACTCGCGGATATTCTCATCCGCCGCCGCGCTGCGCTCGATGTGATAGCTCTCCAGCAAGCCCTCCGGCGACAGCCGGCGCAGCACACGGTCGAGCTTCCACGCCAGATTCTCGGCGTCCTCGAGCCCGGAATTGGCACCGCGCGCGCCGAACGGCGAGACCTGATGGGCGGAATCACCGGCAAAGATCACCCGGCCGTGGATGAATTTGGCCATCCGGCGGCACTGGAACTTATAGAGCGAGATCCATTCGAATTCGAACTTGTCGTGCCCGAGCATGCGCTCGATCCGCGGCCGGACGTTCTCCGGCTGCTTCTCGGCCACCGGATCGGCATCCGGGTTGAGCTGCAGGTCGATCCGCCAGATATCGTCCGGCTGCTTGTGCAGCAGCGCCGAGCGCCCTGCATGGAACGGCGGATCGAACCAGAACCAGCGCTCGGTCGGGAACGCCGCCGTCATCTTGACGTCGGCGATCAGGAACTGGTCCTCGAACACCTGGCCTGCGAACTCCGCACCGACCATCTGCCGCAGCGACGAGCGGGCGCCGTCGCAGGCGACGACAAAGGAGGCGCGCACCTGATAGGAGCCGTCCGGAGTTGCGATGGTCAGCGCAACGCCATCGTTGCGGCTCTCCAGCGCGATCACCTTGTTGCGCCAGCGCAGGTCGATTTCAGGCAGTTGCCCGACCCGGTCGACCAGGTACGCCTCGGCGTAGAACTGCTGCAGGTTGATGAAGGCAGGCCGCTTGTGGCCTTCCTCCGGAAGCAAATTGAACTGGTAGAGCTGCGAGGCGCCGTGGAAGATCTTGCCGACACTCCACACCACGCCTTTCTCGACCATGCGATCGCCGACGCCGAGGCGATCCCAGAACTCCAGCGAGCGCTTCGAGAAGCAGATCGCGCGCGAGCCTTCGCCGATCCGGTCGGCGTCGTCGAGCAACACCACGCGCTGGCCGCGCTGCGCGAGATCGATCGCGAGCGACAGTCCCACCGGCCCGGCGCCGACCACGACGACGGGATGCTCCGCGACATTGGCACCCGAGCGCTCCTGGTCGGGATGACGGCGATAGCCGAACTGGGTTTTGGCCTGTGCCGTATTGGCGTGTGCCATTGCGTGACCCTGGATGTTTCCCTTGCGCCGCAGCCTCTGGCTGCGGTTCTGTGTGACCGGCTTGCGACCGGGACCTTGCGAGCCGGCCGCGAGCTTGCTAAATTAGTCTCACCTGCAACTATCTTAAACCCCCAGTCGGGGCTGCCGTCAACTCAAATTGGAGGGATTTTTGGCACGGACCTCTGCAAGCCAGCCTCCAGTCCGGCCGCGCAGCGCCGTGGCAGCGGATGAGCGCGACAACGCCGCACCGACGAAGAAGCGCCTCGATCTCTTCCACTTCATGCCGTTCCGTCTGAACCGGGTGGCGGCCGAGGTGTCCTCGGCGCTGTCGAGCGAGTATCAAACGCGCTACGGCCTCGACATTCCGGAGTGGCGCGTGCTCGCAACGCTCGGCTTCCGCAGCGATCCCTGCAGCGCGCAGTATATCGCGCACTGCACACGCACCCATAAATCCACCATCAGCCGCGCGGTATCGGCGCTGATGGAGCGCGAGATCGTCGAGCGCGTCGAGAACGCCGACGACCGCCGCGAATTCCGCCTGCGACTGACCAAAGCGGGCCAGGCGCTCTACGAGGAGCTCATCCCGCGCCTGCTGCGCAAGGAACAGGACATCTTGTCCTGCCTCTCCGCGCAGGAACGTCGCGACCTCGGCCGCCTGCTCGGCAAGGTCGAGAGCAGCCTCGAACTGGTGCAGACCAGCGAAGAGGCCGACGCGAAGGACGCGTATTAGGCCACGGCCACACACTCCGCTGTCGTCCTGGCGAAAGCCAGGACCCATACGCCGCGGCCGGTGTTGTGAACGGGACTCGTCGTCGCAGCGAGCCCAACAAAAGACATTTGTGGTTATGGGTCCTGGCTTTCGCCAGGACGACGCCGGGGTTGGCATCGCGCCTCGCCCTACGCAGCTTGATCTCTCCGTCATTCCGGGGCGTGCGCTTCGCGAGCCCCGGAATGACGACGGGCGAGCTATGCCCGATCGATATGCTTGGCGATCACAGGGAAATAATTGTCCTTCGATCCCTCGTCGATCGCTTCCTGCAGCACCGTGCCGATCAGCTCCGCGCCGCGGATCTTGATGCCGGCATCGACGGCGAGTTCCAGCGCGTAGGACAGATCCTTCAGCGCATATTCGGTCGAGAATGCGCGCTCGGGAAACACGCCGGGCACGATCGCCTTCATGCCGTGGTTGCGCAGCGCGAAGCTGTCGGCCGAGCCCTTCGACAAGGTCTCCAGCAGCAGTTTTGGATCGACGCCATTGTGCTTCGCCACCGCGACGGCCTCGGCCAGCGCATTCACGGTCTCGAACAGCACCATGTTGTTGAGAATCTTGGTCACCTGCCCGGCGCCGACGTCGCCGCAATTGGTGACGTCGGTGGCAAAGCAGCGGATCAAGGGCTCGATCGCGGCATAGAGCGCGGGCACCGCGCCGACCATCACGCTGAGCGTGCCGTCCTGCGCCGCCTGCCGCGTGCGCGCGATCGGCGCGTCGACCCACGCCGCGCCCTTGGCCTGCAACTGCGCCGCGAAATCGCGGGTCTGGCTGACTGAAGACGTGCCGAGATCGACCACGATCTGGCCGCTTCTCGTGTTCTTCAAGATGCCGTCGCCTTCGAACACCGCGCGCACGTGCCTGGCGCTCGGCAAGCAGAGGAACAGCACGTCGCTCTGCTTGATGACGTCGGCGACCGACGCCGCAACCTCGGCACCGTCGGCGCGCAACCGCTGCAGCGGTTCGGCCGAGAGGTCGAACACGACAACGCGCTTGCCGCTCTTCTTGACCAGGTTGCGGCAAATCGGCTCACCCATCACGCCGAGGCCGATGAACCCGAGAGGTTTATTGTCAGTCATGTCGCTTCTTCTTTGACGTTTCTTGACGTGTTGCAGACGCGCCTCGCCGAATCGGCGAAGCTATTTCGCGAACGATCGCGACGGCGCCAGATGCAGCGCGAACGCATCGACCTTGTCGCTGGCGCGCGGATAGATCTCGCTGACGATCGGGTCGTGACCGGGAATGAAGCGATCGGGATGACCGGCCAGTCGCTCGACGGTCTCCCAGCCTTGCGCCATGTCGCCGACATTGTAGACGATCGGGAACGGGCTACGCTTGTGCAGGTTCGCATAATAATGCGCGGCGTCGGACGCCAGCACGACCGGGCCGCGCGCGGTCTCGATGCGCACCACCTGCAGGCCGTCGGAATGGCCGCCGACGCGATGCACGGTGACGCCGGGCGCGATCTCGCCGTCGCCGGAGTGGAAGGTGACGCGCTCGCCATAGACGTGGCGCACCATCTGCGTGACGTGTTCGATGGAGAACGGATGCCGCAGCATGCCGTTGCACATGCAGCGGCCGGTCGCGTAGCTCATCTCACGTTCCTGCAGATGGAATTTGGCGTTCGGGAAGCGATCCAGATTGCCGGCATGGTCGTAGTGCAGATGGGTGACGACGACGTCCTTGATGCTGTCGGCACTGACGCCGAAACCGGCCAGCGCATCGACCGGGTTGAGCGTCAGCTTGCGGGCGCGCGCCTTGGCCTCCTCGGCGTTGAAGCCGGTGTCGACCAGGATGTCGCGGCCATGGCCACGGATCAGCCAGACGAAATAATCCAGGTCCTGCGCGGTGGTGTCGTGCGGATCGGGCACCAGGAAGTTGAGGTGGGGCGTGCGCGGCGACATCGTCGCATAGCGCAGGGCGTAGATCTCGTAGGCGTTTCCCATCGGTTTCGCTCTTGTTTGCAAGGCCTGTCTTGAACGGCTTGTCTTTGCATGGCCTGCCGTCCCGAACACAAAGCCATCGCCTCGCGCAAAGGTCAAACCCGCGCGGCGCGTGATGAGCGCATGACAGGGTGGCGACAGCCGTTGTGAGTGCAAGCACATTATCGGCTCACAGGAGCCAGCACCATGCCGTGACGGCGATGGCCGCCATGACCGTATGCTGTTGCACTGCGGTCTCACCAGGATCACCGCGACAAACGATGCTGCCGCGAGCCGTTGACGGGGGTTTGGCCGTGGTTTGATAATGGATTTTCGCTAGAGTAAGGTTCCCGAGGCGCAGGCTGGAAGCGGCGCCGTTTCATTGGAATGCCGCGATCTGGATTTGCTGCGATTATGAAAATCCGCCTTGCCTTGCTCGCCACGCTGATTTTTTCAATCGCGGCGCCCACTTTGTCCTTCGCCGCCGGCGACCGTTTCGCGCTGGTTATCGGCAACGCCAAATATCCCGATGCCGATGCACCGCTGAAGGAGCCGGCCAACGACGCACGTGATGTCGCCGAAGAGCTCAAGCGCGATGGCTTCACCGTCGAGGTCGGGGAGAACCTGACCGGCGACGGCATGCGCCGCGCCTTCGAACGCCTCTACGGCAAGATCAAGCCGGGCTCGGTCGCCCTGATCTTCTTCTCCGGTTACGGCATCCAGTCGAACCGGCAGAGCTACATGATCCCGATCGATGCGCAGATCTGGGCCGAGGCCGACGTGCGCCGCGACGGCTTCAGCCTCGAGACCGTGCTCGGCGAAATCAACAGCCGTGGCGCCGGGGTGAAGATCGCCTTGATCGACGCCTCGCGGCGCAACCCGTTCGAGCGGCGCTTCCGCAGCTTTTCGGCAGGGCTCGCCCCGGTGATCGCGCCGAACGGCACATTGGTGATGTATTCGGCCGCGCTGTCGTCCGTTGTCTCCGACAATGGCAGCGATCACAGCCTGTTCGTGCGGGAACTCCTGAAGGAGATCCGCACCCCCGACCTGATGGCCGAGGAAACGCTGAACCGCACCCGCGTCGGCGTCACCCGGGCCTCGCGGCAGGAACAGGTGCCGTGGATCTCGTCATCACTGGCCGAGGATTTCTCGTTCATTCCGTCCGGCACGGCCGGGCCGTCGAACGCTGCGCCGGCACCCGCCGCGTCGCCGTCACCCGAGGTGGCAGCGGCACCGCCGGTCGCCCCTCCGCCGGCTCCGCCCGCAGCAACGCCGACACCGCCCGCGGCAACCCCGACGCCACCAGCGGCAACAGCGCCGACACCACCACCAGCGCCGCCGACGCCTCCGGTTGCGGCAGCGCCGACCGCACCGCCACCCCAGCCAAAGGCGCCCGAGATCGCCTTGCCGCCGCCCGCGGCTCCGCCGCCGGTGGTGATCCAGCCCACGCCGGCGCCGAGCAATTCGCCCGTGCTCGCCGATGATCCGACGATCAAGAGCCTGAGCGAAAAGCTGGACAAGAATCCCGACGACGCAGCGGCGCTGTATCGCCGCGGCCAAGTCTATGCCAGCAAGGGGGCCTACGACCTTGCGGTGAAGGACTTCACCAATTCGCTACGGCTGAATCCGAAGGATGTCGAGGCCTATAACAACCGCTGCTGGGTCCGCACCGTGATCGGCGACCTGCAGGCGGCGCTGAAGGACTGCAACGAGGCGCTGCGGCTGCGTCCGAACTTCGTCGATGCACTCGACAGCCGCGGGCTGATGAACCTGAAGGGCGGGCAGAACAAGAACGCGATCGCCGATTTCGACGCCGCGCTGAAGATCAACCCGCGGCTGACCTCGTCGCTGTACGGACGCGGGCTCGCCAAGCAGCGCAACGGCGCGGTCGCGGAGGGCGATCTCGACATCGCCAACGCCAAGGCGATGGACCCGAACATCGTCAAGGAATTCGCCGACTACGGCGTGCAGTGACAGATCGACGAAGACCTGCCCGCGGCTCGAACCGCGGATGGAATTGCGCGACTAATCAGAGGGTGCGTGCCGGGCAGCAACGCCGGCGATCGATGTGAATAGTTGCCTGGAACCGCGCCAGCTTGCGCAGGAGGGACCGAAATGTTCAAGCCGTCGGCAAAGGCCGCGATCGTTTCAATCATGGCCGTTGGCGTCGCGCTGTCGTTCGGCATGGCCGTCGCCTGCGCCGGCGACGTCACCGAAGATCAGATCATCAAGGCACTGACGCCCGACAAGGAGCCGCTGACCCGCGGCCTTTCGGCCGGCCCGCAGGCCACCTCGCCCGAGCTGAATGCCGACCAGGCCAAATTCGTGCAGAGCGTCCGCGGCCGCGCCACCCGCTCGCTGTCCTCGGCGGAACGCGAGGAAATCGCGACCATCGTCCAGGACAAGCCCAAGATCGATCTCGAGATCAACTTCGACTACAACTCCGCCGACATCAGCGCCAAGTCGCTGCCGTCGGTGCAGGCGCTCGGCCGCGCCTTGACCAATCAGGACCTGAAGGGCTCGACCTTCGTGGTCGCCGGCCACACCGACGCCGCCGGCGGCGAGGACTACAATCAGGGCCTCTCGGAGCGCCGCGCCGACGCCATCAAGCGCTATCTCGTCGACAAATACGGCATCAACGGCACCGATCTCGTCACCGTCGGCTATGGCAAGAGCAAGCTGAAGGACCCGAGCCACCCGATGGCGGAAGTGAACCGGCGCGTGCAGGTCGTGAACGTGGAAAACAAGGCCACCGCCGCCAAGTGATGGGCGTGGCGGACTGTGTTTTTGAGGATACAATGCGCCCCGCACCCCGGCGGGGCGCATTGCTTTTGGGCCAATGCCGTTGGGCCGAGACCCAAAGCGGCCCACAGGTGCCCCGCCTCACATGACGTCAGGGCATGATCCGGAACAATGGCACCGGCCTTCCGAATGCCCAAGCAGTACGATAGCGAGCGTGATGAGACTTCGACCAACACCCATGATGCGCCAAGCTCTGGATTGATCAGGCGATGAATTTTTCCCAATACCTCAAGCCTGCGCTCGGCACGGTGTTTTTCCTCGCCCTCGCGATCGCCTATTACGCGTTCGAGCACCGCTCCCATCCGGAGGAGAAGGAGACGCCGGGCCAGGCGCTGGTCGTGGTGACGAAGTCGACCAATGCGTGCTTCTCCGACATGGTCCGCGTCACCGGCTTCATCGTGCCGCGCCGCGAGGCGCAGGTGAATGTCGACCAGGACGGCTCCAAGGTCATCGACGTGTTGGTCCGCGAGGGTGACACGGTCACCGAGAACCAGGAACTAGCAAGGCTGACCCCGCCGCCGCAGCAGGCCGCACAGGCCAATGCCAAGCCGCTTGTGCTGCGGGCGCCGGCGGCCGGCCTCGTCACCGAAGTGCGCACCGCGCCCGGCGCGCCGGCCTCGCCGCAGGCGCCGCCGATGTTCAAGATCTCCATCAACAACGAGATCGAGCTCGACGCCGAGGTGCCGGGCTTCCAGCTCCTGAAGCTCAATCCCGGCGCCAATGTGCGGATCAGCCGCGACGATGCGCCCGACATGGTCGGCAAGGTCCGCCAGATCTCGCCGCAGATCGACCGCACCACCCAGCTCGGCCACGTCCGCATCACCATCAACAACAATCCGACGCTGAAGGTCGGCATGTTCGCGCGCGCGAATATCGACGCCAAGCGCTCCTGCGGCGTCGCGGTGCCGCGCACCGCGATCGACCGCCTGACCCTGCAGGTCGTGAAGGGCAACACCGTCGAGACCCGCAGGGTGCGCGTCGGGCTGACCTCCGACACCTCGACCGAAATCCTTGAAGGCCTCGACGTCGGCGAAATCGTCGTGGCCGACGCTGGCACCTCGCTGCATGACGGCGACCAGATCAAGACCATGTTCGCCGACGAACTCGATCGCACGCGATCACGGTAATTCGGACACGCTAATGGCTTTGAACATCTCGGCATGGTCGATCCGGAACCCGCTTCCCTCGATCGTCTTCTCGATCATCCTGCTCGTGCTGGGCTGGGTCTCCTTCACCAAGCTCGCGGTGACCCGGCTGCCGAGCGCCGACATTCCGGTGATCTCGGTCGCGGTCTCGCAATTCGGCGCCGCGCCGTCGGAACTTGAATCGCAGGTCACCAAGACCATCGAAGACGGCGTCTCCGGCGTCGAGGGCGTGCGCCACATCTCCTCCTCGATCACCGACGGCCTGTCGGTGACCACGATCCAGTTCGCGCTGGAGACCAACACCGACCGCGCACTCAACGACGTCAAGGACGCGGTGACCCGCGTGCGCGCCAACCTGCCGCAGAATGTCACCGAGCCGTTGATCCAGCGCGTCGACGTGATCGGCCTGCCGATCGTGACCTATGCCGCGATCTCGCCCGGCAAGACGCCGGAGCAGCTGTCCTATTTCGTCGACGACGTGGTCAAGCGCGCGCTGCAGGGCGTGCGCGGCGTCGCCCAGGTCGAGCGCATCGGCGGTGTCGAGCGCGAGATCCTGGTCTCGCTCGATCCCGACAAGCTGCAGGCGGTGGGGCTCACCGCGGTCAATGTCAGCCAGATCCTGCGCGGCACCAATGTCGACGTCGCCGGCGGCCGCGCCGAGATCGGCAAGAACGACCAGGCGATCCGCACGCTCGCCGGCGCCAAGACGCTGAACGAGCTCGCCGGCACCATGATCCCGCTGTTCGGCGGCGGCGAGATCCGGCTCGACGATCTCGGCACTGTCACCGACACCATCGCCGACCGGCGCACCTTCGCCCGTTTCAACGGCGAGCCGGTGGTCGCGCTCGGCATCAAGCGCTCCAAGGGCGCCAGCGACGTCGTCGTCGCGGCCGCGGTGCAGAAGCGGATCGACGCGCTGAAGGTGGCCTATCCCGACGTCGACCTGAAGCTGATCGACACCTCGGTCGAGTTCACCAAGGGCAATTACGAGGCCGCGATCTCGACCTTGTTCGAGGGCGCGATCCTCGCCGTGATCATCGTGCTGCTGTTCCTGCGCGACATGCGCGCCACGATCATCGCGGCGGTCTCGCTGCCGCTGTCGATCTTCCCGGCATTCTGGGCGATGGACCTGCTCGGCTTCTCGCTCAACCTCGTCTCCTTTCTCGCCATCACGCTGTCGACCGGCATCCTGGTCGACGATGCCATCGTCGAGATCGAGAACATCGTCCGCCACATGCGGATGGGCAAGACGCCCTATCGTGCCGCCCTCGAAGCCGCCGACGAGATCGGCCTTGCGGTGATCGCGATCTCGCTCACCATCATCGCGATCTTCGCGCCGGCGAGCTTCATGTCCGGCATTGCCGGGCAGTTCTTCAAGCAGTTCGGCATCACCGTGTCGGTGCAGGTGTTCTTCTCGCTGCTCGCCGCACGCTTCGTGACGCCGATGCTGGCCGCCTATTTCCTCAAGCATCATGACCACGACGATCCGCCGCCCGGCCCGATCCTGCGCGGCTATCACAGCCTCGTCACCTGGTCGGTGAAGCATTACTTCGTCACCGTACTGATCGGCTTTGCGATCTTCGCCGCGTCGATCTGGAGCATCACGCTGCTGCCGCAGGGCTTCCTGCCGGCGCAGGACACCGCGCGCTCGCTGCTCGCGATGGAGCTGCCGCCCGGCTCGCAGCTCGCTTACACCGAGAAGGTCACCGAGGAGATCGTGGCGCGGCTGCGCAAGCGGCCCGAGGTACGAAGCGTGTTCGTCGACGGCGGCCGGGTGCCGCCGGGCCTGCAGGAGGTGCGCCGCGCCTCGCTGATCATCAACTACACGCCGAAGGCCGACCGCAAGATCACCCAGCGCGAGCTCGAACTGTCGATCGGCAAGGAGCTCGATAACGTCCCGGATATCAGGTTCTGGTTCCTCGACGAGAACGGCTTGCGCGCGATCTCGCTGGTCGTCACCGGCACCGACAGCAACATCGTCAACAACGTCGCCAGCGAACTGGCGACGCAGATGAAGCGGATTCCGATCATCGCCAACGTGATCTCGGAGACCGCGCTCGACCGGCCCGAGCTGCGGATCCGCCCGCGCGCCGAACTCGCGGCCCGGCTCGGCGTCTCGACCGAGAGCCTGTCGCAGACCATCCGCGTCGCCACCATCGGCGACGTCGGTCCGGCGCTGGCGAAGTTCGACGCCGGCGACCGCCAGGTGCCGATCCGCGTCCAGCTCGAGGACAATGCGCGCAGCGACCTGCAGATGCTGGAGCAGCTGCGGGTGCCGCTCGGCCAGCGCGGCGAACGCGGCGGCGTGCCGCTCTCCGTCGTCGCCGACATCCAGCTCGACCAGGGCCCGACCAGCATCAACCGCTATGACCGCGAGCGGCAGGCCACCGTCGCCGCCGACCTCGTCGGCAATGCCGCGCTCGGCGACGCCACCAAGCTGATCTACGACCTGCCGGTCATGAAGAGCCTGCCGAAGGGCGTGAAGGTCAGCCCGTCCGGCGACGCCGAGAGCCTCGCCGAGCTGTCCGACGGCTTCGCCACCGCGATCACGGCCGGCCTGATGATGGTCTATGCGGTGCTGGTGCTGCTGTTCGGCACCTTCCTGCAGCCGATCACCATCCTGTTCTCGCTGCCGCTCTCGATCGGCGGCGCGATCGGCGCTCTGCTGCTGACCGGCAAGCAGCTCACCACGCCGGTGTGGATCGGCATCCTGATGCTGATGGGCATCGTCACCAAGAACGCCATCATGCTGGTGGAATTCGCGGTCGAGGCGATCCGCGACGGCAAGGCGCGCGAGGAAGCCATGATCGATGCCGGCATGAAGCGCGCCCGCCCGATCGTAATGACCACGATCGCGATGGCCGCCGGCATGACGCCGTCAGCGCTCGCGTTCGGTGCCGGCGGCGAATTCCGCTCGCCGATGGCGCTCGCGGTGATCGGCGGCCTGATCTTCTCGACCGCGCTGTCGCTGGTGTTCGTGCCGGCGATGTTCATGGTGATGGACGACATCGGCAGCCTGATCTGGCGCTTCGGCAAACGGTTCGTGGTCTCGCATGCCGACCACGAGCTGACGCCGAACGAGAAGCAGGCTGACGAGACCAAGCGGCCGCCCGGCCCGCCGAACATGATCTCGCCTGCTGCGGAATGAGCTGAGGCCGCGCCGCGCCAGCGGTGCGACCCGTACGAGATGACGTACTCCAAAATATCGAAAACAACCCCATGCAAAGGAGCCGACGGCGGCCGGCATTCGACACGGCGACTTGACACGTCGGGCAAATCAGCGATATTTTTCCATTATTCCGAAATCATGGTGTGTCCTCCAACACGTCGTCCCTGCGAAAGCAGGGACCCATACTCCGCGGCAGACCTCGTTGAAGGGACTCGTTGTTTCAGCATCGTCCAGCAATCGGCGGTCGTGGTTATGGGTCCCTGCTTTCGCACTAGAGCATGCACGTATTTGGTGCGGCGGATTGACTCGGGATGGAGACAGGGGATTCCAGAATCGGCGATCCGTGTGATTTCTATTGCGACGCTCCAGGTTGGACGGGGGTGTCGGGTGTTGTTACGAATTGACTGGACGTTAGGACGGTTCGGGGATCGTCGTCTCGATAAAGGGGGGCGGCGCTCGTCGAACGCATGGTTGCGGGCAAGACGGTCTGCCTGCGGCGGCTTTCCAGGGGTGATCGTGCGCTGGAGGTGCGGTTCAACCGCTTTCTCGGCCACGACAAGGTGACGGCGGAGCGGATCATCGAAAGCTGGGGCGACAGCACGGTTGCCGCGGTAGAGGGCCGCCATGTGCTGGCGATCCAGGACACCAGCGAGATCCACTTCAACACCACGCCGCAACGCCGGCGCGGGCTCGGCGAAATCGGCAAGGGCAATAACCACGGCGTGCTGCTGCATCCGCTGCTGGCCGTGGATGCCGACGATGGCAGCTGTCTTGGACTTTTGAGTGGGCAGGTATGGACGCGCCAGGGGCGTCGCACCACGACGCATGACGCACGTGACTTGTCTGACAAGGAATCGCAACGCTGGATATCCACCGCCATTGCGGCCAAGCCGCTGCTCACCGCTGCCGGAACGGTGACGGTCCTCGGTGATCGCGAGAGCGATATCTTTGCCCTTTATGCCAGCTCGGCCGAGCAGCACTTCCATGTCATCGCGCGCAGCATGCATGATCGCAAGCTTGCCGACCGCACCGGCCTGTATGAGGCCACCGACGCCATGCCTGTGGTGGATCGGAGGGCGATCCAACTGCCTGCGCGCGCGGCGCGACCGGCACGTCAGGCCCATCTCGAACTCCGCTTTGGCGCAATCGAGCTTGCCCGCCCGCAGAGCAAGTTCCTGCGCCATTTGCCGAAAAGCTTGCCGCTGGCGGTGGTCGACGTGTGCGAGATCAATGCCGGGCCCGGCGCAGAGCCGCTGCACTGGCGTCTGATCACCTCTCACGAGATCGCCACCGTCGACGACGCCTGGCGTATCGTCGAATGGTACAAGCAGCGCTGGATCATCGAGCAGTTCTTCCGCGTCCTGAAGACGCAAGGCCTCAAGCTCGAAGACAGCCAGATCGGAACCGCCGATCGTCTCCTCAAACTGGTCGCTATCGCCGCCAAGGCAGCCGTCATCACCATCCAGCTTCTGCAAGCGCGCGATGGCGGTCAGCAGCCCATTCGCGTTGCCTTCAACGACAACGAGATCAACGCGCTTGCCGCCCTCAACCGGCAACTCGAGGCCAGGAGCAAGCGACTGAAAAACCCACATCCGCCCGACAGCCTCACCTGGGCAGCCTGGATCATCGGCCGCCTTGGCGGTTGGGACGGCTACCCGTCGTCTAAACCTCCAGGCCCCATCACCTTCAAAAATGGCCTCGAATACTTCCTGGCCGTCGCAGCAGGATGGAGCCTCAGAGATATGTGCATGCCCTAGTGCTTTCGCAGGGACGACGGTGAGGAAGGATATCGATTCAAGGCGTCACACCAGGCGGTGTCATCGCCTGCGCATGCGGGTGATCTCAAGTTCTAATACAGCCGCGTCCGATAGGCCTCTTCCATCGCCTTCTCGGCGACCTCGACCTCGATCGCGGCGGTCTGTTCGGCGATGATCCGGCCGAGCGTCGGAAAGCTGTGGCGCTCGACTTGCGCGGCGGGATTCCAGAGCTTCGAGCGCATCAGCGCCTTGCCGCAGTGGAAGTAGGTCTCGTCGACATGCACCTTGAGGCCGATGATCGGCGTGACCTTCTGCACCGTCAGCGGCGTCAACAGGTCCGGCTCCTGCGAGATTTCGGCGCGCCCGTTGACGCGCAGCGTCTCGTTGATGCCGGGCACCATGAAGATCAGCCCGATCCCGGGCGAAGCGATGATATTGCCGAACGTATCGACCCGGTTGTTGCCGCGCCGATCCGGGATCAGCAGCGTCTTGTCGTCGAGCACGGAAACGAAGCCCGGCGCATCGCCGCGCGGGCTGGCGTCGGCATGCCCCTTGCCGTCGCTGGAGGCGATGACAAGGAACGGCGACAGCGCGATGAAGTCGCGGCAGAACCTGTCGAGATGGTAGAGCACCTTTTTCTCGGCGAGCGGGCTCAATTGCCCGAAATGCGCACGAAGATCCTCCTGCGATTTGACCGGCGGCTTGCCGCCTGCATTCTGGTCACCCATAGCGAACCTCCCGTTTGGTTTGTCTCAATTCGTTGAGCATGATCTTGCCGGAAAACCGCTTCGCACTTTTCCGGATCATGCTCTATCGATCCCGCACCAGCTCGCGACGAAGAGGGCGTAGGCCTTGGTCACCTTCTTCAGCGAATCGAGCTGGACCCGTTCATTGAAGCCGTGCGCGTTCTCCATCCTGGCGCCGAAGCAGAATGCGGGAACGCCATAGTCCAGGCCATAGAAGCGCGCATCCGTCAGCGCGGTCGAGGGAAAATCCGTCAGCTCGCGCCCGAACACATGCTCGTAGACCGAGCCGAGGACGGCCTCGCTCTCCTGCACCTCGGTGGCCTCGTAGCCCGGCGACAGGAAGCCGGACCAGACGATCTCCGGCGGATTGTTGGCGAGGAACGGATGGGCCCGGGCGGCCTTGGTCACGCACTCGACGATCTCGGCCTGGCAGTCGGCGATTTTCCACCCCGGCAGGATGCCGATCCGGCAATCCACGTCGCACCACGCCGGCACGCTGGAGGCCCAATCGCCGCCCTTGATGATGCCGGGATTGAAGTTGAGCGGGTGATGCACCGCGCCGAAGTAGCGATGCGACTTGGCACGCTCGTTCCACTCCGCCTCCAGCGCGTCGAGATGGCCGATCAAATGATAAGCGGCGCGGATGGCGCTGGAGCCGGTGCCGGCGCGCGCGACATGGACCGGGATTCCGCGAACCCTGAGGCGAAACCAGATCACGCCGACCTGGGCGCGCATCAACCGTTCCTCGGTCGGCTCCGGCAGCAGGCAGGCATCGGCACGGTAGCCGCGCTGCAGGGTCGAGAGCGCGCCGAGACCGGTGCTCTCCTCCTCGATCACGGATTGCAGATGGATGCGGCCCTTCGGCGCAAAGCCCGCGGCCTTCACCGCATCGAGCGCGTAGAGCGCGGCAATGGTGCCCGATTTCATGTCGCCGGTGCCGCGGCCATAGAGCCAGCCGTCCTCGACCACCGGCTGGAACGGCGGCCGCTCCCACATGTCGAGCGGCCCGACCGGCACCACGTCGCAATGCCCCTGAAGGATCAGCGAACGTCCCTCCTCGCGCGCCGGCCGATAGGTGCCGACGACGGTCCGCGCGCGGGAGAAATCGGTCTCGACCGGCCCGTAGCCGGGCAGCGTCTTCAGCTCGTCCTGATTGACGACCCAGTCGTCGACCTCATAGCCGCGCTCGCGCAGCAGCTTCGCGAACATGTCCTGACAGGGACCTTCTTGGCCGCGCGTGCTGGGAATCGACGAGAAGGCGATCGTGGTCGCGATCTGCTGCTCGAAGGCGGCGTCGACAGCCGCCTCGATGCGCTCGCGCGCGCCGGCCGGAAGGGGGACTGAACGGCTGTCGGTCATGAATTGATCCTTGCTGTGGGGCGTGCATCGGCCGCGGCCGCAAAGCCCGGCTGGTCGAAGAAATCGCGCCCGGGAATCGCGTCGAGCAGATCGCGGGTGTAGGCTTGGCGCGGCGCGGTGAACACGTCGGCGGTGGTGCCTTCCTCGACGATACGCCCCTTCTGCAGGACGATGACGCGGTCGGCGATCTCGGCGGCAATCCGCAAATCGTGCGTGATGAAGATCATCGCAAGCCGCATCTCCTGGCGCAACTCGGCGAGCAGCGCCAGCACCTGGGCCTGCACCGAGACGTCCAGCGCCGACACCGCCTCGTCGGCGATCAGAACCCGCGGCTTCAGCGCCAGCGCCCGCGCGATGCAGATGCGCTGGCGCTGGCCGCCGGAAAATTCGTGCGGGTAGCGATCGGCGGCGATCGCCGACAGGCCGACCCGCACCAGGAGCTTGTTCGCCTGCGCCATCGCCTCGGCCCGTGACGTGCCATAGGCCATCGGGCCGCGCGCGATGGCATCGCCGACCTTCTGGCGCGGATCGAGACTGGCAAACGGATCCTGGAACACGATCTGGAGCTGGCGCCGCGCCTGGCGCAACGCCTCGCCGCGCAGTTGCCGGAGATCCGCGCCGCCAAAGCGGATGGCGCCGGCGTCAGGTTCGGTCAGCCGCATGATCATGCGCCCGAGCGTCGACTTGCCGGAGCCGGATTCGCCGACCACCGCAAGCGTCTCACCCTCGTGCAGCGTCAGCGAGACGCCATCAGCGGCGATCACCTCACGTGGCGGCTGCAGCCAGCCGCGCTTGACCCGAAAGGTCTTTTGCAGGCCGATGACCTCGAGCAACGGCTCGGGGCGCACGATGGCCTCGTGAATGTCGGCGAGGCGCGCCTTCGGCACCGCGTCGATCAATTCGCGCGTGTAGGCGGCCTGCGGATTGCGAAGCACCTCGCTGGCTGTGCCCTGCTCGACCACCTTGCCATGGCGCAGCACCACGACGCGGTCGGCAACGTCGGCGACAACGCCGAAATCATGGGTGATCAGCAGCACGCCCATGCCGCGCTCGCGCCGGAGATCGTCGATCAGGCGCAGGATCTGGCGCTGGGTCGTGACATCGAGCGCGGTGGTCGGCTCGTCCGCGATCAGGAGCGCGGGGCGGTTGGCCATCGCCATCGCGATCATCACGCGCTGGCGCTGGCCGCCGGAAAGCTCGAACGGGTAGCTCTTTTCCAGCAGCTGCGGATTCGGCAGCCCGACCTGGGTCAGCAGCGTCAGCACCCGCTCGCGGACTTCGGTCACCGAGGGCGCAGGCCGCTGGTGCGCCAGGATCATCTCCTCGATCTGCCTGCCGACGCGCTTCAGCGGATTGAGCGAGGACAACGGCTCCTGAAAGATCATCGCGGCGTTGCCGCCGCGCAGCTTGCGGAGGGCGCGGCCGTCGAGCATCGACGGATCCTGCCCTGCGACCGTCACGGCGCCGGACGCGATGTCGACGCCCCGCGGCAACAGCGACAGCACCGCATGCGCGATCATCGACTTGCCGGAGCCGGATTCGCCGACCAGGCAAACCACCTCGTTTGGCCTGATTTCAAACGACACATTCTCGACCGCGAAGGGCCGGTCGCCCCCCTTGGGGAGCGCGATCGACAGGCCCTCGACGGCAAGAACAGGCGCGCCGGACTGCATGGCTTCGCTCATGACCGGCGCCTCGAGACGCGCGGGTTGAGGACGTCCGACAGTCCCTCGCCGAACAGGTTGATCGCCAGCACGGTGACGAGGATGGCAAGGCCGGGAAACACGCTCATCCACCACGCATTCCGGATCACGGTGCGGCCCGCGCCGATCATGAAGCCCCACGACATCAGATTGGGATCACCGAGTCCCATGAAGGACAGCGCGCTTTCCAGCAGGATCGCGGTGGCAACCGTCAGCGACGTCACCACCAGGATCGGCGAGATCGCGTTCGGCAGGATATGGCCGAGCACGATGCGCCAGGTGCGTTCACCCTGGCACAGCGCGGCCTCGACGAATTCGCGGTGCCGCAGACGGAGGAATTCGGCGCGCGTGAGCCGCGCCAGCGGCGGCCAGCTCACCGCGCCGATGGTCAGGATGATCGTCAGCAGCGACGGATTGAAGGTCGCGACCAGCAGGATGGCCAGCACGAAGGCCGGAATGGTCTGGAACAATTCCGTCATCCGCATCAGCACCAGATCGATCTTGCCGCCGAAATAGCCGGAGATCGCGCCGATCACGACGCCGATCGCCATCGCCGCGAGCGCCGAGGCGATGCCGATCAGGAGCGAGACGCGCGCGCCATAGGCGACCCCGGCGGCGACGTCGCGGCCGAGCGTATCGCCGCCGAGCCATAATCCGTCCTCGCCGGGCGGCGTGAACGGCGCGCCGACCATCTCCCAGGGCGAGACCGGAAACGCGATCGGCGCAATGATCGCGACGACAATGACGACGAGCAGCAGGACGAGGCCGATCATTCCGCTCGGATGACGCAGGAAGGCGCGCACCGTGTCCATCACGCCGCCCCCGTGGTCATGCGGGGATCGATCAGCCGGTAGACCAGGTCGGTGAGCAGGTTGAGCGCGATCACGACGATCGAAAGGATCAGGAAGATGCCGAGCAGGACCGGATAGTCGCGCTGCAGCAGCGCCTCGAAGGTCAGGCGGCCAAGGCCCGGCCAGGCAAACACCGTCTCGATCACCACGGCGCCGCCGACCAGCGCGCCGGCCTGCATGCCGGCGACGGTGACGACCGGCACCAGCGCATTGCGCAGCATATGGCCGACCACGATGCGCGTTCCGGACAAGCCCTTGGCGCGCGCGGTCTTGATGAAATCCTGCTGCGCGACCTCGATGATCGAGGAGCGCATCAGCCGCGCATAGATCGCCAGATAGATCGCCGCCAGCGAGGTCACCGGCATGATCATGTGTTTCATGATGTCGAGCGCATGCTCGACCGGCGAGAGCTGGACGTTGATGGTCTCGTAGCCGAACGGCGGCAGCCAGCCGAGCGTCACCGAGAACACCAGCACGAGCATCAGGCCGAGCCAGAACACCGGCGTCGCGTAGAGCACGAGCGAGAGCACGGTGAACACCGTGTCGAGCACGCTGCCCGCCGCGAGCCCGGCCAGCGCGCCGAGCGCGGTGCCGATCAGGAGCGCGAGGCAAAAGGCCGTCACGGTCAAGAGAAGCGTCGCCGGAAGCCGCTCGAGGATGAGATCGACGACCGGGCGGCGCTGGCGGTAGGAATAGCCGAGGTCGAGCTTGACGACACGGCTGAGGTGGCTCGCAAGCTGCACGAAATACGGCTTGTCGAGGCCATATTCCTTGCGCAGGTCGTCGAGCAGTTTTGGATCGGACGCGCCGGATTGCCCGGCCATGACCTGGGCCGGATCGCCGGGTGCGGCCCGCACCAGCACGAAGTTGAACGTCGCGATGACGAGGATCACGGCGACGAGCTGGGCGATGCGGCTGACCGCCTGAAGTCCGATCGCCGCGGCGCTGCCGAGCCGGGTCACGATTTGTAGACCGACCCGAAGGTTTCGTGCGAGCCGATGCCCGTCGTCACGATGTTCTTGAACGCCTTGTCGTAGATGATGGGATATTCGATCTCGAGCGTCCAGGCCACCGGCACATCCTCGACCAGGATCTGCTGCACCTTGCTGTAGAGCTCCTGGCGCTTGGCTTCATCGAGCGTCACCGCTGCCTCGTCGAACAGTTTGTCGACCTCGGGATTCGAATAGCCCTGCGTGTTGGAGAACAGGATGCCCTTCTTGATGTTCGACGAAATATAGGTGCGGGCGACGCCCAGCGCGGGATCGCCGAGCTGGTAGAGCAGATTCTGGGTCATCTCATAATCCCAGTTGCCGACCTTCTCGGCCCATCCGGCCATGTCGGTGCCGACAAGCACGAGATCGATGCCGACCCGCGCAAAACTCTGGCGAAAGAATTCGCCGGCCCGCTGATAGGACTCGCCATAGGGCGGCACGATATATTTGATCTCGGCGCGCTTGCCGTTGGCGCCAGGCTTCAATCCCATGTCGTCGAGCAGGGCCTTGGCCTTGTCGACCGAAAACTCGTAGCGCTTCACGTTCGGATCGTAGAACCGCGTCTTCGACGAGATCGGTCCGGTCGCCACCTTGGCGTTGCCGAAATAGACCCGCTTGCTGAACGCCTCGCGATCGATCAGGTGCATCACCGCCTGCCGGAACCGCTTGTCGTTCATCGGCGCGATGCGGTTGTTCATTTCGAGCCACTGATGCGGCGCGAAATACTCGTAGCCCTTGGTGGTGAATTCGAGATTCTTCTGCGCCTTGAAGCGCTGGACGTCATAGAATTCGACGTCGGACCATTGCACGAGCTGCACCGTGCCGTTCTCGAGCGCCAGCGCGCGCGAGGCCGCATCCGGAATCACGCGGTAGACGATCTCGTCAAGATAGGGCTGGTCCTTCTGATAGTAGCCGTCGTGGCGGACGAGATGAACATGCGAGCCGCGCACCCACTCCTTCAGCTTGAAGGGGCCGGTGCCGATCGCCTTGTCGTTCTCCGGGTTCTTGCGGTAGTCGGTGCCGTCATAGATGTGCTTGGGCACGATCGGGGCGGACGTGCAATCGAAGCAGCCGATGAAGGGCGCGAACGGCTGCTTCAATTTGAACACGACGGTGAGCGGATCGGGCGCCTCCGCCGACGCAACGCGGGCGAAGTTTTGCCGTGCGCGCGGGTGCGTCTCCACCAGCAGCTTCATGCAGCTGAAGACCACGTCCTCCGAGGTCATCGGCTTGCCGTCGTGGAAGGTGATGCCCGGAAACAGCTTGAACGTATAGGTCAGGCCGTCGGGCGAGACCTCCCACGATTGCGCCATGCCGGGCATCGGCTTGAGATCGGCGCCGTATTTCAGCAGGCCTTCGTAAATCTTGCCGCCGAGCGTCAAGGTCGGCTGCTGCTGGTTCAGCGCGGTCACCAGAACCGGCGGCTCAGGCTGGATGATGGTGTTGAGCGTTCCACCGCGGGTCTGGCCCGCCGCCCGCGTGATGCCGAACGGGATGGCTGCACCGCAGGCCAGCATTGCCTTGGTGAATTCGCGTCTGTTCATCGGACCTCTCCGTCTCCGCGCTCTCACATTCGATTTCGGCGAATGCCGCGGGGTGAGGCATTGTTGCCAAACGCCATATCCCGCGCTACCTGAAGAGGGACAACAACCATCGCGATCGGGCCAAGTGGCCCGGAAGATGCATGAGCACCCTGCGAAAACGACGATCGATCAGGAGCTCACGACACTTGAAAGTCGCAGCGCGACGAAATGACACCACCGGCTTGCGCGTCTGCCGCAAGCAATCGGGTCCCGCAGCCGCCGCGCACTATGCCGGACAACTGCAACAGGTCGAACGGCCGCTCGCGGCGATGGCGGCCTCCTATCCGAACGAAAGCACCAGCGCGCGGCACGCGCACCGACGCGATCAATTCATCCTGCAGACCGCGGGCGTCACCTCGATGATGACCGAGCGCGGCCATTTCGTCGTGCCGCCCGGCCACGGTCTGTGGATTCCGGCCGGCGTCGCGCACCAGTCGCGGGCCTGGGGCGAGGTCGAGATCCAGACCATCTATGTCACGCCTGACCGCATCAGGAATGCTCCGGCGACATGCCGCCTGATCAGGGTCTCCGCGCTGGTCGAAGCGTTGATGGAAGAAGCGGTGCACATGCCGACCCGTTACGATCCGGAAGGACGCGACGGCCGGCTGGTCGATTTCCTGCTCGACGAGATCGGCAGGATGCCGGAAGTGTCGCTGCATGTGCAGGTGCCGCCCGATCCGCGGCTCGCCGCGATCTGCGAGGCCGTGCTGGTCGATCCGAGTTCCGATCTCACGCTCGACGAATGGGCCGATCGCTGCCAGCTCAGCCGGCGGACGTTGACGCGTCTGTTCCGGCGCGAGACCGGCCAGAGTTTTGCGGCCTGGCGCCAGCGGGTGCGGCTGCTCGAAGCGCTGGCGCGGCTCGGCGCCGGCGAGGCCGTCACCTGCGTAGCGCTCGACGTCGGCTATGAAAGCCCGAGCGCCTTCGCCGCGATGTTCAAGCGCGAGCTCGGCGCCGCGCCGCGCCAGTATCTGCGCTGGGCCGATCCCGAAGTGGTGATGCGGTAGGCGAATTCGCGTCACGCATCTGCCGGAACGCAAAACCCCTGCGGTCAACGGGAGAGACCGCAGGGGTTTGCAGGTGGATGGCGTGAGGCCAGCAAGGCTGGGTGTCACCCCAAGGACCGGCGGCCGGATGAAAGCGGTACCGGCCTCATCATGCAAGCACGTCTTTTAGGCAGGAGTGCGTCAACATTCGCAGGCAAAGCGCGCGAGAAAATCTCACCTTCGCGCGCGCGTTGCATGCGGTCCGCTTCAGTCGTTGCGCGCAACCGCGGTCAGCTTGGTCATGTTGTGCAGCATGATCCGGCCGCGCTGCAGGTCGACGATGCCGTCCCTGCGCCAGGTCTGCAGCTGCCGGTTGACGCTTTCGCGCGCGGCGCCGACGAAGATGCCGAGCTGTTCCTGCGAGATGTGCACCTCGGAACCGAAATCCTCGGCCAGCGCGCATAGCCGCCGTGCGAGGCGGACCGGCAATGGCTGCAGCACGGATTCTTCCATCCGCTCGCTCTGCCAGCGGATGCGCTGGCACAGCAATTCGATCAGCCTGACCGCAACCTTCGGCTCGCGCTCGAGGAAGCCGAGGAAATCCTGCCGCCGCAGCACGAATAATTCGCTGGGCTCGCCCGCGGTCGCATCCGCGGTGCGGTCCTGACCGTCGAGCACGGCGACCTCGCCGAACAGGTCGCCGGATCCCATGAAGTTCAGTGTGAGCCGGCTGCCGTCGGAGGCACCGGTCTCGATCCGGATCTGGCCGCGGCGGACCCCAAACAGGGCATCGCCGGAATCGCCTTTCTGGAACAGCACCTCGCCGGTCGCGAGCTGCTGGGTGTGGCAGAGGCCGGAAAGCCGCTGCAATTCGTCCGCACCGAGATCGGCGAACATGGGATTCATCTTCAGAATGACCGCAAATTCGGCCTGTTTGCTCATTGTACTGCTGCCTTCCAAATCCATCCGAGCGATCCCCTGATGCCCGGTTAGCAAAAATCACCCTCATTAGAGTGTGTGAGAGGTCACATAAGTTCATGCGGTAACGGATTATTTTTCCGGTCATTGGAGCGAGATCCCGTTTGCGGGATAAACTCGTGTGATCGGCCGTGTCTTTCTGCGGCGGAACTCCGCTTGCCCGGCCTGGAACAACGACATGAGAGCACTGAAATTCGCCGGGGCCGCCATCGCTGCCGTGATCGTGATCATCGCGCTGGTCGCAGCGGTCGGGATCCCGTCCTCGTTCCTCACATCTGCGATCACCGACCGGGTCGAGCGCGAGACCGGCTACAAGCTCACCATCAATGGCGGCGCCAAGATCGGCCTCTGGCCGAGGGTCAATCTGACGCTGAGCGACGTCGTGTTGCAGGATCCGCGGGGGCGCGACGTCAACAACCGGTTCGCGGCCAGCAGCGTCGAGGCCGAGATGACGCTGTCGAGCCTGTGGTCGGGCCAGCCCGACATCACCGACCTCGCGATCGTCAAGCCGGTGATCAACCTGCCGCTGCAGCGCGAGCGCACCCGCGACCACAATCCGCCGGCGAAATCCTCCGCCTCCGATGCCAGCGGCATCACGATCCGGCATGTCAGCATCAGCGGCGGAACCATTGTCTTCTCCAATGTGCGCGACCGGGTCGAGAACCGGATCGAGACGCTCAACGCGGACGCGACGATCGGCGACGACCGCAAGATCGTCGTGACGGGTGACGCACAGGCCGGCGACAAGCCGCTAAGGTTCGAGATCCGCGCGACCGCGCCGCAAGCGCCGCTGGAGCGTCAGAGCGTGCCGGCCGAATTCAGCATCGATGCGCCCGGCCTGTTGCCCGCGGCGATCAAGGCGAATGCGGACGCGCGGTTGAACGGCACGGTGGTGATGTTCAACGGCGTGTCCGGCACGCTCGGCGATGGCGGCTTCACCGGCTGGGCCTCGGTCGATTTCGCCAGCAACAAGCCGCTGGTGAAGCTCGACCTCGACTTCCAGCGCATTGCGATCGCGATGCCGCCGGGCCAGTCCGGCTCCACGCAGCCGCTCGGCACCAATACCTGGAGCAACGCGTCGATCGACCTTGCCGGGCTCAACTATGTCGACGCGCAGGCGCGCATCTCGGCGACAGAGCTTGTGATCGGCGACGGCCGCTTTGCGCAGGCGGCGATCGACGCGTCGATCGACAGCGGCGTGCTGAAGGGCCGGCTCGCCAATCTCGGCGCCTATGAGGGCACCGCCAATGGCGACGTCACCATCGACGCGCGAGCTACGAATCCAACCTACGCGCTGCGGCTCGACCTCGCCGGGGCGCGCGCGCTGCCGGTGCTGAGGAGCCTCGCCGAGTTCGACAAGCTCGACGGCAGGATGCAGGCCAAGATCGCGCTGACCTCGCAAGGCGGCAGCGAGCGCGCCATCGTCGGCAATCTCGCCGGCACCGCCTTCGTCGTGTTCCAGGACGGCAAGATCCTCGGCCTCAACGTGGCGCAGATGATCCGGAGCCTCACCACCAGCACCTTGTCGGGCTGGCAGGCGAGCCAGGAGCTGTCGACCGATCTCAGCCAGCTCTCGGCCTCGTTCAAGGTCGACAAGGGGCAGGCCGTCACCACCGATCTCAATCTGATCGGCCCGCTGGTGAAGATGACCGGGGTCGGCACCATCGACCTCAACACCCGCCAGATCGGGTTCCGCGTCGAGCCGCAGCTCGTGATGACCACCGAAGGCCAGGGCCGCGCCGGCGATCCGGTCGGCCTCGGCATCCCCGTGATGCTCGAGGGGCCCTGGGTATCGCCGCGGATCTATCCGGAGATGCAGGGCATCCTCGACAATCCGCAGGCGGCCTATGCCAAGCTCAAGGGGATGGGCAAGGGCCTGTTCGGGGCGAACGGCCAGGGGCTGAGTGAAGGCCTCAACGGGCTGACCAATCTCCTCGACGGCGTGCAGGGCGGCGGCGCGCAGCCGGGCACAAGTCAGCCACCGGGCGGCGCCGCCGGCCAGAGCAACCCGCTCGGCGGGCAGCTTGGCGACACCATCGGCAATTTGCTGCAGCAGGGCCTCTCCACCCTCAACCAGGGCAACGCATCGCGGCCGAGCCGCAGCCTGGCCAAGCCCGAGGCGGACGCGCCGCCGGCCCCCGACCAAGCCCCGCCGCCACCCCCGCCGCCCGGCGAGACCGCCGAGCCGCACGACAGTCCGGCGATGAAGGACGTGCTGCGTCAGCTGTTCAATCGCTGATATTCCCGGATCTCCCCCGCCGATATGAAGGGCTAACCATGCGGCCCGAGCGGCCGCCCCGCCTCGCCGATCCGTGCTAAACAGCGGCGGATCATGCGGCGCACCCGATTGATGCGAGGGGGCGGACGAGGCTGGATGAACGCGGCTACGGACGAGGGCAAGAACTGGTTCCTGCGCGGCGGCCTGTTCGCCAAATATGTCCTCGCGCTGGTCGGCCTCGTCGTGTTCGTGCTCGCGGTCAACGGCGCGCTCGAGACCTGGATCAGCTACCGCGGCATCAAGGGCACGCTGACGGACGCGATGAGCGAGAAGGCGGATGCCACCGCCAAGCGCATCGAGCAGGCGATCTCCGACCTCGAGCGCCAGATCTCCTGGGTGACCCGCGCCTCCTCCAACACGATCGAGCTGCGCCGCGCCGACTACGCGCAATTGCTCGGCCAGGTGCCGGCGGTGAGCCAGCTCACCTTGATCAGCGGCCAGGGCCGGGAAATGCTGCGGCTGTCGCGCCAGACCACCACCGTCAATTCCAACGCCGACTTCTCCCGCGATATCAGGTTCACCGAGACCATCGCCCGCGGCACCGCCTATGCGCCGGCCTATTTTCGCGACGGGCGGCCGTTCATGTCGATCGGCGAGCAGCATTCCGGCTTCAATGCCGGCGTCACCATGGCCGAGATCGACCTGCGCTTCCTCAATGACTATTTCGGCGATTCCCAGGTCGGCCGGCTCGCTCATGCCTATGTCGTCGACGGCAAGGGCCGCGTGCTGGCGAGCTCGTCGAAGGGCCCCGAGGTCGGCAAGGACCTCGCCGCGCTGCCGCAGGTCGCCGCCGTGCTGTCGCCGGGCGGCAGGCCGATCGCCTCCGGCAAGGATGTCGACGGCAGCGCGGTGCTGACGACGGCAACCGCCGCGCCGAACCTCGGCTGGCACGTGTTCTATGAGCAGCCGACCGCGCAGGCGCTGTCGCCGATCCGCGACCAGCTGGTACGCATCGCGCTCTTGATCGCGCTCGGCCTCGTGGTCGCGATCATCGCCGGCACGATTCTGGCGCGGCGCATGCTGGAGCCGATCACGGCGCTGCGCACCGGCGCGCGGCGGTTAGGGGCCGGCGATTTCGGCCATCGCATCGAGGTGAAGACATCGGATGAGCTGGAGGAGCTCGCCGGCCAGTTCAACAGCATGGCCAGCCAGCTTGCCGAGACCTATTCCGACCTCGAGGCCAAGGTGAAGGAGCGCACCCGCGACCTCGCGCAATCGATCAACGAGCTGAAGGTGCTGGAGGAGGTCGGCCGCGCGGTGGCGTCCTCGCTTGATCTTGCCGCCGTGCTGCCAACGGTCGGCGCCCGCGCGCTCGAGATCACCCATGCCGACGCCGTGCTGATCTATGGCTATGACGCCGCGCAGCGTACGTTCAACCTGACGCAAGCGATCGGCATCGACGGCAAGGCCGAGGGCCGTCATCGCGCGATCGATGCGGCGAACAGCCCGCTCGGCGAGGCCGCCGCGAAGGGCGAGCCGCTGGCGTTTCCCGATCTCACGACAAGTACCGATTATCCGCCCGATCATCCGCTGCGCGATGTCGTGGCCGGCGCCGGCTTCCGCTCCGTGCTGGTGGTGCCGCTGGTCGACCAGCAGGGCGTGCTCGGCGCGCTGGTGGTGCTGCGCAAGGCGGCCGGCGATTTCCCGGCGAGCCTGATCGGCCTGATGAAGACCTTCGCGCACCAGGCGGTGCTGGCGATGCGCAACGCGCGGCTGTTCACCGAGGTCGACCAGAAGAGCCACGCGCTGGAAGAGGCCAACGCCACCGTGCGCGAGCAGGCCGACAAGCTGCGCGAGCAGACTGAAGCGCTCAAGGACTGGAACAAGTCGCTGGAGCAGCGGGTCGAGACCCAGCTCGGCGAGATCGAGCGCATCCGAAGGCTCGAGCGCTTCCTGGCGCCGCAGGTGGCGCAGCTGATCGCCTCGTCCGACAATCCCGAGGGCCTGCTCGACAGCCACCGCCGCGAGGTCACCGTGGTGTTCTGCGACCTGCGCGGCTTCACCGCCTTCACCGAGGCGACCGAGCCGGAAGAGGCGATGAACGTGCTGCGCGAGTATCACGCCGCGCTCGGCAAGCTGATCTTCAAATACGAAGGCACGCTCGACAAATATGCCGGCGACGGCGTGATGATCCTGTTCAACGCGCCGATCCAGCTCGCCGACCACACCGCGCGCGCCGTGAAGATGGCGGTGGAGATGCGCGACACGGTCGGCCCGCTGACCGAGAAGTGGCGCAACCGCGGCCACAGTCTCGGCTTCGGCATCGGCATTGCGCTCGGCTATGCCACGCTCGGCCAGGTCGGCTTCGAGCAGCGGCTGGAATATGCCGCGATCGGCAGCGTCACCAACCTCGCCTCCCGCCTGTGCGGCGAGGCCAAGGCCGGCCAGATCGTGGTGAGCCGCCGCGTCTACGGCATGGTCGAGGCTTGCGTCGACGGCCGCGCCATCGACGACCTCGTGCTGAAGGGATTCAATCATCCCATCCTGGCCGCGGAGATTTTGCGCTGGAAGGGCGAGCCGTCAGCGGAGGCGGCGGCGGAATGAGCGACGCACGCACGTCACCGGGTGCTAGCTAGGACAAACCCGTCATCCTGTGGTGCGAGCCTCTTCGGCGAGCCTCGAAGGATGCACGGCCCGACTGGTGGCCGTCGACCCTTCGAGGCTCGCTCCGCTCGCACCTCCAGCGACAAAGGCGAAGCCTTTGCGCGGGGGTGACGGCTTGAGAGCATCGCTGCAGGACTAGCCTGATTGCGGATGAGAGGCCGTCCGCCCCGTCTCCCAGCGGGAACCCGCTACCGCCAAACCTTGCATTCGCGCGGAAAGTGTGTATATTTGCGACATTCGATTAGCCGTTGTGCCTTGTTGAATGGTCAGAACGGCCCTCCTCCAAAGACATCGTGAGTTCAATCGATGGTGCGCAATCCTGCGCAACACCTGCGCATATGCGCGTTTTGGAGAAGAGAATGCCGACAGGTACTGTGAAGTGGTTCAACGGCCAGAAGGGCTTTGGTTTCATCGAGCCGAGCGATGGCAGCAAGGATGTGTTCGTTCACATCAGCGCCGTCGAGCGCGCCGGTTTGTCCGGCCTGGCTGAAGGCCAGAAGGTTTCGTTCGAGCTGAAGACCGACAAGATGCGCGGCAAGACCAGCGCCGAGAACCTTCAGATCGTCTGAAGCTCTTGCCTGGGCATGATCTTCGCGCAAACGCGTTTCGCGTTTGCCACAAGGGATCGTGCCCTCGTCATTCCACGGATGTACTGGAATGACGTCGCGACCCGCCCGGTCCGCATCGGATTGGGCGGGTTTTTGCGTATCTTGAGAGGATGCCGATGACCGCGAGAAAGCCCGACCCATCACCCGAAAGCCTTGCGCGAGCCGACCGCCAGCGACTGGCGGCCGAGGAAGGCGCGCGCGCCATGGCCGAGGTCGAGCGCGACGCGCTCGCGATCCGTAAGAACATGGAACGCCTCCGCGCGCTCCGCGAAGCGCGCGAGGCCGAAGCGGCGACCGAAGCCGATGCGGCGGCGCCCGCCGCCAAGCGCACTATCAAGCGGGTCAAGCGCATCGTGCGCTGACGCTGCGCTGTGGCGAAGCTGTTTTGATTGCAGCTACAGCCGATGAGCCGCCTTCCATCCCCCGTCATTGCGAGCGAAGCGACGCAATCCATGCTTCAGCATGCACAGAACCATGGATTGCCGCGTCGCTATCGCTGCTCGCAATGGCAATTCCGTCATCCCCGCGCAAAGGCTTCGCCTTTGTCGCTGGAGGTGCGAGCACAGCGAGCTTCGAAGGATGCACGGCCACCAGCCGGGCCATCGCCCCTTCGAGACACGCTGCAAAAGCGCGCTCCTCAGGGTGACGGAGCCGCGTTAGTCCCCGATCAACATTGTTAAGCAGCCGAACGGACGCGCTCGCGCTCTCGCGGCGCGTTGCGCCCGAGGGAAGCGATCAGCTCACCTTCAATGATCGTGAGAGGGCGAAGGGAAGGCCGGGCGCCGATTGCACCCATGGGTCCCGTGCAGCAAAAATCAGGGAGGTAGGACCACAGGTGAAGCCGAAACATCCGGCCTTCCCTGCGCAATGGGTCAGGGCTTAATTCGTGCTCTTCCCGGCGAGACCGGGCTTTCTTGTCACCGTCTTCGCAAAACGCATTCGTGTCTCGAGGCACCTGCCACTGGGGCACCAGAACCACACGACTTCGCCGTCCGCCGATCAGCGCGCGTCGTCGCGCGCACCGCCAGCGTCCACCGCATCCCGCCGCACGTTCGTGACGATCGCGATACGCCCCTCTTGCCGGACGGGACGGGGGAAGTTGTACAGGTGAGTTGGGGGCAACAGCCGCGCTTGCTTTCATGTCCGCGAAATTTCGCGAACCTTAAATCACCATCCAGTGAATCTGGTTGCCTCCCCAATCACGATCACGACCTCCCGCGCCTCCCCCCAGGAATAACCCATCCCCCACCTCGCTCGCGTCATGACGGGCGCGTGCGAACGCGCGCCCTGTGACAACAAGAACAAGCAGGATGGGTTTGATGACGGGTTTGGATGGGACGCACGCGGCGGCGTCGGTGGTGGCGCTGCACTGCTCGCTGGGGTCGGGACGGCAATGGACCAAGCTTGCGGCAGCGCTCGGCGGCGACCGGTTCATGGCGCCGGATATTTCCGGCTATGGCGTTGCCGCCTGCGGGCGCGACTGGCCGCGGACGCTGGATGGCGAGATCGCGCGGCTCGAGCCCTGGCTCGCCAAGGCCGACGGGCCGATCCATCTGATCGGGCATTCCTATGGCGGGGCGATCGCGTTTCGGCTGGCGACCGCCTCGCCTTATGCGCAGCACGTTCGCAGCCTGACGCTGATCGAGCCGGTGCTTCCGACGTTGCTTCGCGATACGCCTGCCGATGCGCGGCTGTACGACCGCTTCGCGCGGATCGCGCAGGTCGTCTCAAAGGATATTGTCGACGGCGCCGTGCTGGAGGCGGTCGAGGCGTTCACCGCGTTCTGGGCCGGCTCCGGGCCGCGCGAACAGTTCTCGCCGAGCGGGCGGCTGCGGATGATCGAGCAGGCCGACAAGCTGCCTTGCGATTTCAACGCCGCGCTCGATCTTGCCGGGGTGGCGGAAGCCGCGCGTGCCTTGAAGGTGCCGACGCTGCTGCTGTCGGGCGGGCTGTCGCCCTATGTGACGCAGCGCATTGTCGCAAAACTCGCCGCGCTGATCGATGGCGCCGAGCTGCGGCATCTGCCGGCCGCCGGCCACATGCTGCCGGTGACGCATGCCGATCGGGTCAACCCGGAAATCCTGCGGCACATCTGGCGCGCCCAGAAGCTGGCGAATTTGGAGCTGGCGAAGCTGGAGCTGACGGCGGATGCGGGGCCGGCCGACGCGGCGCAGCCGGCTGGCTCGGCCAGGCGGCATCTGGTATTCAGGAGGCCCTCATTTTGGGAATAGTTTGCCGATGATTTTGCCTCGCACGCGCGCCTCAGCCCTCACCGCCTCCGCGCTGCTCGTGCTCGCGGCCTCTCCCGCGCTTGCCGCGGGCGAGGCCGACGCTGTGCCGAAGGGCGCGGCGGTGACGGTGCTGAAGGCCGCAAAGTTCTGCTTCGGCAATATCGTGGAGGTCTCCGGCATCGTGCTGCCACGCGACGAGCAGCAGATCCGGCCCGACCGTTTCGGCTTGAAGGTGGCGGAGGTGATGGCCGATCCCGGCGACACCGTCACCGCCGGCCAGGTGCTGGCGAAGCTGACCGACGGCACCAACTCGGTCAACGTCACGGCGCCGGTGGCGGGCACGATCTCGGCGTCGTCGGCGATCATAGGCAGCCCGGCATCGGGCAAGGACGCGCTGTTCTCGATCATCGCCAAGAGCGAGTACGATCTGGTCGGCATGGTGCCGACCCGCGACATCGCCAAGCTGAAGACCGAGCAAACGGCGCAGCTCAAGATCCTCGGCGCCGGCGATCTCGACGGCAAGGTGCGGCGGATCGCGCCGACGGTCGAGCCGAACAGCCAGCTCGGCCAGGTCTTCATCGGCATCGGCGCGAACAAGCGGCTGCTGGTGAATTCGTCCGGCCGCGCCCAGATCAAGACCGGACAGAGCTGCGGCGTCGCGGTGCCGCTGACCGCGATCCTCTATTCCACCGCGGGCACCGTGGTGCAGGTGGTGCGCGGCGGCCGCGTCGAGACGCGGCGGGTCGAGACCGGATTGATGTCGGCGGGACAGGTCGAGATCCGCGACGGCATCCAGGAAGGCGACATCGTCGTCGCCCGCGCCGGCGCGCTGCTGCGCGAGGGCGATCCGGTGCGGCCGGTGGGTGCGAGCGCGGATGCGAAGTAGGCGGCGCTACATCCACAGTGTCGTCCCGGGCAAGCGAAGCGCGACCCGGGACCCATAACCACGAATGCGCGAATAGGATTGCGCTGGGGCCACAGCGCGGAGCCACAATAACCGGTCGTGGTTATGGGTCCTGGCTTTCGCCAGGACGACATTGAGGAGACGGCGTGCCTCAGCCGCCGAGCTTGATGTCTTCCAGCAGCGAGGACGACACGCTCGGCACCTGCTCGCCTTCGCTGGCGCGCGAGATCGCGACGCGGGTCTTGTTGAACGCGCTTTCGGCGCCGGCCTGGGCGTTGAGGTTGTTGAGCAACTCGGAGACCAGCACGCTGTTCGGCGCCTTGCTGTCGTCGGCAACCTTGCCCGGCGTCGCCGAGCTCAGCACGATGGTGTTCTCCGGCGGGCTGATCGGCGCGAGACCGTGCGAGAACGCGCGGAAGCGGCGCTCATAGGGATTGCGGCGCGAGGCATCGAGCACGACGAGCTTGGCCTTGGCGCCGCGCTCCTTCATCGCGTCGAGCACGGACTCGACGCTGACGCCGGTGCGCTTGACGTCGGCTTCCTTCCAGATCGTGGCGTCGACCGGGATCATGTAGCTCTCGCGGCCGACCTGCACGCCGTAGCCGCCGAAGAACAGCATCACGACGGTGTCGGGGCGAATTTTCGCCTTCATGCGCTCGACCGCGCGGAACATGTCGTCCTTGGTCGCATCCTCGACCACGTCGACGTCAAAGCCCTCGCGGCGCAGCGCCGTCGACAGGGTGCGGGCATCGTTGATCGGCTGGGCCAGCGGCGCCGCGGCGTCCGGGTAATGGCCGTTGCCGATGATCAGCGCGAGGCGGGAGGTGCCGGTCGGAATGCTGCCGGTCAGCTCGGTGGCAACGACCTTGTCGCCACCCTTGGCGACATCGAGGGTGCGCTTGTTGAGCGCGGCATGGGCGCCAATCGCCAGCGACACCGTGCCGGCCACCGCCACGCAGACGGCGATGGTGCGGCGGGAAATGCGAAGCTGCCTAAGGTCCATAGCGTTCCTAAGTCCCAATTCTTATCCCGATGGCGCTCAAGCGAAGATCGCGCCAGTTAGTCGCGTCAAAGACGTTCAGGTTTAATGGGGTTGAGCTGTGTGTGCCGTTGAATTGAACTCAATTTGCGGCGCTGCAACAAACGCTCCTTTAACCCGGACGGCCGCCCGGGGCAACCTGAATTGCCGCATGCCGCCGCCCGGCAGAGGCCATTGACGCCGTTAAAATCCCGTTACGTGACCTCAGTCACATTTGTGTTTTGTAGAGATTCATGTAGCTTTCCAAAGGCTTGCGAGTTTGGGGCAGAGCGACTGGAAACACCGTCGGGCGGCGGCGTTAACCGGTTCCTCGGGAAAGGGGATTCTTTGAGCTTCTTGGGCCTTCACGAGATCGCAGGCGCGGTGTGCCGGTCGCTGACCGTCAGGAAGGACGGCCCGTCGCTGTACGACGTCTGCGACCCCGTGCTGCAGGCCTATCGCGGCGGCGATGCCCATCTCGGAAAATTCTACCGGACCGCGCTCGGCAACCCGCCGCTGCGCGCGCTGCTCCGCCGCACCGGCCTGCCCGCGCTCAACGATCCCGACCGCCTCGCCGGCCTGCGTGCGGCGCTCACCGCGGCGCGCGACGTCGCGGCGCCGGACTGGGCCGCGATCGGCACGCCCGTCGCAGCACTGATGGACGGTATCGGCGTGCACCACCCGGCCCCGCCCGCCGCGTCGGCACCGGGCCGCCCGCCGGAGATCGCCGAGATCGACCGCGTGATCCGCCTGACCGGCGCGCATCTCCTGCGCTCGTTCGGCAGGAACGGCTTCATCCCGACCTATGCCGCCTTCAATTTGATCGGCGACCCCGACGTCGGCGGGCGTGAGCTGCTGATGGCGCTGACCGGGCTGAACGCGCGCGGCTACAAGAACTCGACCTTGCTGTTCAATCTGGCGCGGATCTTCACCGCGCATTCGCCGGCGCGCGCGCTGATCAACCCGGCCTGGCGCGGCATCGCCGAGCCGATGTGGGAGCCGGTGCAGATCCGCCACCGCTCGGCCTATTACGACGCCTTCTTCACCGAGGCGCTGCTCGGCTTCGTCGAGACCGGGCTCGCCGCGCCGGATGAAGCTGTTACCGCGCGGCGCGCGATCGCCGACATGGTGGACTTTTGCCTGAAGACCAGCGCCGAGGAGGTGGCGTCGCATGACGGCTCGACGGTGAAGGTCATCACCGCGCTGGCGCCGGGCCGGCATCCGCGCTTCTCGCGTTTCTTCGCCCAGATCAAGCAGGATCTCGGCTTCGGCATCTATGTGCCGGACTGCGACACCACGGCGTGCTCGTTCTCGGCCGCGACCCAGGCCGGCTCCGACGATCCGATCCTGCAGCAGCCGCTGCTCGACTTCTACCGCGGCTACCAGGTGCGATCGGGCGCCAACGAGCCGCGTGTCACCGTGCCGCTCAACGATCACCTTGACTACGATGGCGGCGTCGTCACCTGGATCGACAATCTCGCCGGCGAGCGGCCCTATGGCAACGACCTCGATCCGACGCTGAACCTCGACATCCTCGAGGTCTCGTTCCGCAACCTCGCCCGCTGGCAGATCATCGAGACGCCGCAGCGGCTGGAGACGGTGCATCGCATCATCGCCTTCCAGAAACATCTGGTCGAAAGCGGCGCGTTCAAAAACCCGCGCTCGCACATCTATTATCTGCCCGAGCTCTATTCGGCCTATTTCGGCCGCTGCTATGCCGCCTTCGTCGCGCTGCCGCTGGCGGCGCAGCGCATCATCGATCCCGGCAACGTGTTCGCGCTGATCCGCGCCCGCGTGCTCGGCTATGTCACGCACGAGCTGATCGCCCACGAGATGAACCCGTTCGACGCCGCGCTGGCGCTGATGGCGCTGGCGCATCTCGGCGCCGAGGTCTCGACCTTCACGCCGGCGCTGCACTGCATCGTGCAGGGCCTCGGCGAGGGCGGCCGCAAGGGGCCCTACCGGGCCTATGAGTGGAATAAGATGAAGACGCCGACCCGCATCCTGGTCGGCGGGCCGGAGGTGACCTCGGCCTTCGTGCTGATGGCCCTGGCGCTGGCGAGGCGACGAATGGTTGCCGTGTAGGATAGGTAGAGCGAAGTCGCCTTGTTCACCCTCCGCTGGAGGGGCAGGGCTATCGCATATAAGCTCGGTCGCTCCACCAACTCGTCATGCCCGGGCTTGTCCCGGGCATCCACGTCTTTGTTTCCAGGTGAAGAAAGACGTGGATGGCCGGGACAAGCCCGGCCATGACGGTGCGGACAAATCCATTTCCTCCCATATGCGATAGCCCTGCCTGGAGGGGGAGGGTCGTATCGCGTCGCGCGAAGCAAGATGCGATACGGGGTGGGGTGATGCCTCCACACGGGCACCGCTTCTATGGAGAGACTGTCACCCCACCTCGGTCCGCATTGCGCTACGCTTCATGCGAACCGATCCCAGAGCGAGCTTCGCTCGTCTCGACCCCTCCAGGGGAGGATGACATCGTGGAGCCGGATGACGCGAAGTTGAAACTGGCGGAAACGCAACAGCACTGGCACGGTTGCCCAATTGCCCGCACAATCGTTGGGCACTGACCACTGCACGCCAAAAGCCCTTTGAACGATAAGAACCTGGCCGGGAACGCCGATGTTCAAGACGCTGCTCACCGCGGGCCTGCTGCTCTCGCTGCCGACGCTGGCTGCCGCCGCCGACATCACCGGCGTGCCGAAGATCCGTGACGGCGACCAGTTCATGATCGGCAGCGTCCGCATCCGCCTCGCAGGCGTCGACGCGCCATCGACCGACCAGCTCTGCCTCAACACCAAGGGCGAGCGCTGGACCTGCGGCGTCGCGGCGCGCGACGAGCTGATCAAGCATGCCGGCAACAAGAGCTGGACCTGCCACGCCCGCTCGGTCGATCGCCGCGGCCGCACCATCGCGCGCTGCGAGGTCGACGGCGAGGACATCCAGAAATGGCTGGTCGCGAGCGGCTGGGCGCTGGCCTACACCCGCGCCTCGCATGACTACGAAGCCGACGAGAAGGCCGCGCGTGAGGCAAAAGCCGGGATGTGGCAGGGCGCCTTCATCGCGCCCTGGGACTGGCGGGTGCGCAACAAGAAGACCACCGTGCTCGGCGCGGTGAAGCCGCCGGATGGCGCCAACGCGATCCTGCTCGCCTCGGCCTCGGGCCCGGTGGCGCCGTCACCCGACTGCACCATCAAGGGCAACGTCAACCGCTCCGGTGAATGCATCTTTCACCAGCGGACCAGCCGCTGGTACGCCAAGATCGAAATGAAGATCAGCAAGGGCACGCGCTGGTTCTGCTCGGTCGAGGAGGCCGAAGCCGCCGGCTGCCGCGAGACACGGCGCTGACACCTGATGGAATGAGATTGACGTGCAGCCGCGACGGCAGTCTGCTCCCTCTTTGCGGGGGAGGGCTGGGGCGGGGGTCTCACCACGAGTCATATTTCGGAGACAGCCCCCACCCGGATCGCGTCCTCGATGCGATCCGACCTCCCCCGCAAGCGGAAGAGGTGAAGGGAATGCTATGACCGATACCGGGGTCAATCAGCAGAAGCCACGCCGGCGCAGCCGCCTTCGGCAGGCGCAGATGGCATTGCTGTTCGTCCTGGCGATCTACCTGATCGCGGCCTATCTGCTGCTGCCGGCGCTGTGGACGCATTACGAGCATCAAAAGGGCCTCGCCAATCTGCCGATGGTGACGCGCACCGCGCAGGGCATTCCCGGCGATCCGATGAATGTCGGGCTGATCGGCGACAAGAGGGACGTGGTCTGCGCGATGCACGAGGCCGGCTGGTTTCCGGCCGATCCGGTGACGCTGAAATCCTCGATCGAGATCGTGGGCAGCGTGCTGCTCGATCGTCCCTACAAGGATGCGCCGGTGAGCAACCTGTTCTATCTCGACCGCCGCGAGGATCTCGCCTTCGAGCGGCCGGTCGGATCGAGCGCGGACCGCCGCAACCATGTCCGGTTCTGGAAGGTGCTCGATCAGGGCGAGGAGAAGCGCCCGGTGTGGCTGGGCGCTGCGACGCTCGACCGCAGCGTCGGCGTCAGCCACTACACCGGCGCGGTGACCCACCACATCGCGGCCGATCTCGACGCCGAACGCGCGCTGCTCGCCACTGACCTCGAGTCCGCCGGCATGGTCACCGCGAAATATCAGGTGACCGGCATCGGCCCGACCTTCAACGGCCGCAATGGCGGCGGCGATCCCTATTACACCGACGGCGAAATCTGGGTGCTGCGGCTGGTCGAGGCCTGCCGCAAGAACCACGGCACCGTCGAGCAGCTCCCGAGCCCCGCCGCGACCGAATTCAAGGACCAGGTCTGGCGCGCGGTCGTCGAATCGATCGGCAAATAGCAGCGTGTCCCGCGGTTTTGGAAACGCTGGATTGCTTCGTCCTGCTCGCAATCGTAGCCGCGATGGAATAGTCTCCGCGCTTGACCCCTCACGCGCATGATTTGCGCGCTTTATCCAAAAGGAACAGGACGATGACCGTTCGCGCGGGCCGGGAATTTCTGGCCATCCCCGGGCCCACCACGATGCCCGATCAGGTGCTGCAGGCAATGCACCGCCCGGCGCTCGATATCTACTCCAACGAGATGGTCGAACTGACGGACAGCCTGCTGCGCGACCTCTCGCGGCTGTTCGTCACCCAGGGCAAGTCCTACATCTACATCTCCAACGGCCACGGCGCCTGGGAGGCGACGCTCTCCAACGTGCTGTCGCGCGGCGACAAGGTGCTGGTGCTGGAGAGCGGGCGCTTCGCGATCGGCTGGGGCCAGGCCGCGGCCGCGATGGGCGCCGAGGTCGAGGTGCTGAAGGGCGACTGGCGCCGCGCGATCCGTCCGGCCGAGGTCGAGGAGCGGCTGCGGCGCGACAAGGAGCACACCATCAAGGCGATCCTGGTGGTTCAGGTCGACACCGCGTCGGGCGCCTATAACGACATCGAGGCGATCGGCAAGGCGATCAAGGCCGCCGGCCATCCTGCATTGTACATGGTCGACACCGTGGCCTCGCTCGGCTGCATGCCGTTCGAGATGGACAAATGGTATGTCGACGTCGCGATGAGTGGCTCGCAGAAGGGCCTGATGACGCCGCCCGGCCTCGGCTTCGTCGCCGCCAACGACCGCGCCTGGGACGCCCACAAGAAAGCCGATCTGCGCACGCCCTATTGGGACTGGACCGAGCGCGAGGGCTCGGAGCACTACCGCAAATATGCCGGCACCGCGCCGGTACATCTGCTGTTCGCGCTGCGCGAGGCGATCAACATGCTGCACGCCGAAGGCCTGGAGAATGCCTTTGAGCGGCATCGGCTGCTCGGCGAAGCCGTGCGCCGCGCGGTCGCGGTCTGGGGCGAAGGACAGGTGCTCGGCTTCAACATCGCCGAGCCCGCCGAGCGCTCCAACACGGTGACGACGGTGACCGTGAAGGGCGCCGATCCCGCCGCGATCCAGCGCTACGCCAAGGAGAAATGCGGCGTGGTGCTCGGCACCGGCATCGGCGATTTGCAGGGCCAGGCCTTCCGCATCGCGCATATGGGCCACGTCAACGCCCCGATGATCCTCGGCACCCTCGGCGTCGTCGAGGTCGCGCTGACCGCGCTGAACATCCCGCACGGCAAGGCCGGCGCCGACGCCGCCATCCAATGGCTCGGCGAGAACGTGAAGGCGTAGCTGAGGTGGTCCGAGGCTTTAACCCGTCATCCTGAGGAGCCCGCCAAAGGCGGGCGTCTAAGGATCGACGGTCGAGTTGCCGCCGCGAGAGAATCGGAGCACGCTGAGAGATCCGGGCCGTCGATCCTTCGAGACGCGCTTCGCGCTCCTCAGGATGACGGAAGAGTGGTCGGGGATAACGCAACGAAGAGCTGCCACGACTTTTTGCGAAGGCCCGAACACTTTCCGTCGTCATCATTTTCCGCTTTACTGCCGGCAACAGCCGGGCACGGATCCCTGCGACACAACAAAATGGAGGGACCGCTTGGCATCGGTGGAATTGCGCGGCCTGGTCAAGCGGTTTGGATCGTTTGTCGCGGTTGATGATGTTTCGCTCACGATCGATCATGGCCAGCTGGTCTGTCTGCTCGGGCCGTCCGGCTGCGGCAAGACCACGACGCTGCGGCTGATCGCCGGGTTCCTCGAACCATCCGATGGCGAGATCCGCGTCGGCGACCGCGTGGTGTCGTCGAAGGCGCGCACGCTGCCGCCCGAGCAGCGCAACATGTCGATGATCTTCCAGAGCTACGCGCTGTGGCCGCACATGACGGTGGCGGAGAACATCGTCTACGGCCTGCGCTTGCGCAAAATGGACCGCGACACCATCGCCAAGAAGCTCGCCGCGATCCTGGCGACCACCAAGCTGGAACCGCTGGCACAGCGTTATCCGGGCGAGCTCTCCGGCGGCCAGCAGCAGCGCGTCGCGCTGGCGCGCGCGCTGATCGTCGGCCCCGAGACGCTGCTGCTCGACGAACCGCTGTCCAACCTCGACGCCAATCTGCGCGAGGAGATGCGGTTCGAGATCCGCCGCCTGCACGACGAATATCGCTACACCACGGTCTACGTCACCCACGACCAGTCCGAGGCGATGACGACAGCCGACCTGATCGCGGTGATGAATGCCGGCAAGATCGACCAGCTCGGCAGCCCTGAGGACATCTATGCGCGGCCGGAATCCGAATTCGTCGCGCGCTTCATCGGCGCCGCCAATGTGATCAAGGGCACCGCGCGCGATGCGAACCACGTGGAGTTCGCCGGTGCAACGCTCGAGGTGGTCGGCGCCACGCTGACGGCCGGCCAGAGCGCGCCGGTGGCGATCCGCCAGCATGAGATCCAGCTCGCGACGCAGCCGCCCGCCGCCGCGCAGAACACGCTCAAGGCCATCGTGACACGGCAGGTCTATCTCGGCATGAACCGCGACTACATGGTGGAAACCGCTGACGGCACATCGCTGCGGGTGACCACGCCGACCGAAACCGCGGTCGAGAGGGGCAGCGAGGTCTGGCTGACCTTGCCGCCCGCGCGCTGCCGGGCGCTGAGCCGATAACAACAAGCAACGGAGCGATGCGATGCAGAAGCCGGTTTCCAGACGCGATGTCCTGAAAGGCTCTGCGGCGCTTGCGGTCGGCACCGTGTTCGCTTCACCGGCACGCGCCGCCGCACCCGAGCCGGTCGCGATCACGCCCGATCTCGTCGCGGCCGCGACCAAGGAAGGCAAGCTCGTGTTCTATTCGTCGATGGACCTGCCGGTCGGCGAAAGGCTCGGCAAGGCGTTCGAGGCCGCCTATCCCGGCATCACCGTGCAGATCGAGCGCTCCGGCTCGGAGCGGCTGTTCCAGCGCGTGGCGCAGGAATTCGATTCCAATATCCACGCCGCCGACGTCGTCAACAGCGCCGACGCCTCGCATTTCATCCCCTGGAAGAAGAGCGGCTGGCTGATGCCGTTCGTGCCCGAAGACGTCGCGAAGCATTTTCCCGACAACTATCGCGACCCCGACGGCATGGCCGTGACGACGCGGCTGTGGCTGTCGTCGATCGCCTACAACACCAACCTGGTGAAGGCGGAGGACGCGCCGAAGAGCTTTGCCGACCTGCTCGATCCCAAGTGGGTAGGCAAGATGGTGAAGGGCCATCCGGCCTATAGCGGCACGATCATGACCACCACGTTCCAGATCGTGCGCGAGCTCGGCTGGCCGTATCTGGAGAAGCTTGCGAAACAGCGCGTGATGCAGGTGCAGTCCTCGACCGATCCGCCGAAAAAGCTCTCGCTCGGCGAGCGCGCCGTGATGGCCGACGGCAATGAATATGGCATCGTGCTCTTGAAGGAAGCCGGACAACCGGTCGAGCCGGTCTATCCGACCGAAGGCACGCCGACGATCTCGGGTCCCACGGGCATCTTCGCCGCTGCGCCGCATCCGAACGCCGCAAGACTGTTCCAGGCCTGGCTGCACACCCGCGAGACCCAGCAGTTCTTCGTCGACTTCACCGGCCAATATTCGCTGCACGCCCAGGTGCAGCCGAAGGCCGGCCGGCGCAAGCTTTCCGACATCAAGCTGATGAAGGAGGACCCGGCAGGGGTGGAAGCGATGACCGAAGAGATCAAGACGCGCTATGCGCGGCTGTTCAAAGTCTAGGACCCTCATGGTGAGGAGGCGCGAAGCGCCGTCTCGAACCATGCGGCCCCACTGGTGGCCTCGTCCTTCGAGACGCGCGTTCCGCGCTCCTCAGGATGAGGGGATAGAATGGATGCGCGGATAAGATGACCACAACCATCACCACCTCCCCGGCCCCAAGCCCCCGCATCGACTGGACGCGTCCCGTCCTGTGGCTGTTCGCGGCGGTGCTCGTCCTCTTGATCCTGCTGCCGCTGTCGTGGCTCGCGGTGTTCGCCTTCACCGACAAGAGCCGGCATCCGACGCTGCAAAACTTCGTCACGCTGTTCAGCAATCCCGATTTCCTCGATCCGCTGCTGACGACCGCGATCATCGCGACCACGTCGGCGCTGATCTGCTGCATCGTCGCGGCGCCGATCAGCTGGCTGGTGTCGCGCACCGACATGCCGGGGCGGCAGACCATTCGCGCACTGGTGACGGCCTCGTTCGTGACGCCGCCGTTTCTCGGCGCGGTCGCCTGGGAACTGCTGGCGGCGCCGAATTCGGGGCTGCTCAACCAGCTCTACCGACCGTTCGCCGGCGAGGACGCCGACGCGCTGTTCAACATCTATTCGATGACCGGGATCATCTTCGTGATCTCCTGCTACACGTTCCCGTTCGTGTTCGTGCTGGTGGCCAATGCGCTCGACACCATGCCGGGCGAGCTGGAAGATGCCTCCGCGATCCTCGGCGGCAATGCCTGGACCACCGCGCGAAGGGTGACGATCCCGCTCGCCCTGCCCGCGCTGGTCGCAGGCGCCCTGATCGCGTTCCTGCAGGCGATGACGCTGTTCGGCTCGCCGGCGATCCTGGCGCTGCCGGCCGGCTTCCACACCATGACGACCAAGATCTGGAGCCTGTTCCAGTATCCGCCGAAGCTCGAGCTCGCGGCGGCCGCCGCGGTGCCGCTGCTGGTGCTGACCATCCTGCTGCTGCAGGGCCAGAAGGCGCTGCTCGGCCGCCGCGGCTATTCGGTGATCGGCGGCAAATATGGCGCGCCGCGCCGGGTCGAATTGCGCGGCTGGCGCTGGGCCGCGCTCGGCTTCTGCCTCCTGGTGCTGCTCAACCCGGTGTTCCTGCCTTATCTCGCGCTGCTCAACGCCGCATTCTCGCCGAACGCGACCACGCTGGTGACGCCGTCGACGGCGACGCTGCACAACATCGTCTTCGTGTTCACCGAGCTGTCGTCGACCCAGCTCGCGCTCAAGAACACCGTGATCCTCGGTACTGCGACCGCGACGATCGGCACCATCCTCGCGCTCGTCATTGCCTATGTCACGACGCGGAAGGTGATCGCGGGCCACCGCGTGCTCGGCTTCCTCGCCACCGCGCCGGTCGCAGTCCCCGGCATCGTGCTCGGCGTCGGCCTGTTCCTGAGCTACACGCGGCCGCCCTTCGTGCTCTACGGCACGCTGTGGATCCTGCTGCTGGCGTTTCTCACCATCAATCTGCCCTCGGCCTATCAGCAATTGCAGGCGGCGTTCTCGACCATCCATCCCGAGCTCGAGGAGGCGAGCCGCATCCTCGGCGCGACGCGGTTGCAGGCGCTGCGCCAGATCACAGCGCCGCTGCTGCGCACCGGCGTGATCGCGACCTGGTGCTTCATCTTCATCGGCGTGATGCGGGAACTGTCGGCGGCGATCGTGCTGTTCACCTCGCAGACCAAGGTGCTGTCGGTCCTGATCTACGACCTCAACGAAGGCGGCGACCTCGCCGCGATCGCAGTGCTCGGCATCGCGATGCTGGTGATCACCTTCGCCGTGGTGCTGGCGGTGAACCGGATCCCGATGTCCGGCGGCAATGCGGGGGCGAGGCTACGGAACGGGTAGCTCGCTCTGCCGCGTGCGGGCACGCGAATAGGTGCGCCATCTGGCAATCGCCACATTCATCCCGATATAGAGCGGAACCCCGCACCATGAGGATCGTGTGACCAAATCCGCCAGCACAACATCGCCCCCGGTCGCGCCGCGCCGGCCGCATTCCTTCACCACCCACGGCATCACGGTGACCGACGACTATGCGTGGATCAAGGATCCGAAATGGCAGGAGGTGCTGCGCGATCCCTCGATCCTCGATCCCGATATCCGGACCTATCTCGAAGCCGAGAACGGCTACACCGAGAGCCTGCTCGGCCACACCGACGGCTTGCAGAAGAGGCTGGTCAAGGAGATGCGCGGGCGGATCAAGGAGGATGATTCCAGCGTGCCGTCGCCGGACGGCCCGTTCGCCTATTTCCGCAAGTTTCGCGAGGGCGGCCAGCACGAGCTGTACTGCCGCACGCCGCGCGATGGCGGCGACGCCCATGTCGTGCTCGACGGCGACGCGCTGGCCAAGGACCACAACTATTTCAAGTTCGGCGGCAGCCGACATTCCAACGATCACCGCCTGCATGCCTGGAGCGCCGACACCAAGGGCTCCGAATATTTCTCGATCCGGGTGCGCGACTGGGCCACCGGCGGCGATCTCGACGACATCGTCGAGGAAACCGACGGCGGCGTGGTCTGGGCCGCGGATTCCAGGAGCTTCTTCTACGTCAAGCTCGACGACAATCACCGCCCGATGCAGGTGTGGCGGCACAAGCTCGGCACCCAACAGGCCGACGACACCCTGATCTATGAGGAGCAGGATCCCGGCTGGTTCACCCACCTGCACGAGAGCGCGAGCGGCCGCTTCTGCGTGATCGCGGGCGGCGACCATGAGACCTCGGAGCAGCGGCTGATCGATCTTTCCAATCCCGACGCGCCGCCGCGCCTCGTCGCGGCACGCGAGGAAGGCGTGCAATATTCGATCGCCGACCGCGGCGACGAGCTGTTCATCCTGACCAATGCCGACGATGCCATCGACTTCAAGGTCGTCACCGCGCCGCTCGCCGCGCCCACGCGCGCCAACTGGCGCGACCTGATCCCGTATCGCGAGGGCGTCTATGTGCTCGACGTCGAGCTCTATGCCGGCCACATGGTGCGGCTGGAGCGCGCCAATGCGCTGCCGGCGATCATCATCCGCGACCTCAACAGCGGCGAGGAGCACGCGATCGCCTTCGACGAGGCGGCCTATTCGCTCGACACCATGGGCGGCTACGAGTTCGACACCACCAACTTGCGTTTTGCCTATTCGTCGATGACGACGCCGTCGGAAGTCTATGACTACGACATGGCGACCCGCACGCGGAGCTTACGCAAGCGCCAGGAGATTCCGTCCGGCCACAACCCGGCCGACTACGTCACCACCCGCATCATGGCGACCTCGCATGACGGCGCGCAGGTGCCGGTCTCGATCCTGCATCGCAAGGATTTCGTTCGCGACGGCAAGGCGCCGCTCCTGCTGTATGGCTACGGCTCCTACGGCATGGCGATGCCGGCATCGTTTGCCGCCAACCGGCTGTCGCTGGTCGACCGCGGCTTTGTCTATGCGATCGCGCATATCCGCGGCGGCGCCGACAAGGGCTGGGGCTGGTATCTCGACGGCAAGCGCGAGAAGAAGACCAACACGTTCGACGATTTCGCCGCCGCCGGGCGCGCGCTGATCGAGGCGAAATACACCGGTGAAAAACGCATCGTCGGCCATGGCGGCTCGGCGGGCGGCATGCTGATGGGAGCTAGCGCCAACCGCGCCGGCGAGCTGTTCGCCGGCATCGTCGCCGAAGTGCCGTTCGTCGACGTGCTCAACACCATGCTCGACGACACCTTGCCGCTGACGCCGCCGGAATGGCCGGAATGGGGCAACCCGATCGAGAGTGAAAAGGATTTCCGCACCATCCTGTCCTATTCGCCCTACGACAATGTCGCGGCCAGGGACTATCCGGCGATCCTGGCGATGGGCGGGCTCACCGATCCGCGTGTCACCTATTGGGAGCCTGCGAAATGGATCGCGCGGCTGCGTGCCACCATGCGCGGCGGCGGCCCGGTGCTGCTGCGCACCAACATGGGCGCCGGCCACGGCGGCGCCTCCGGCCGCTTCAACCGCCTCGACGAGGTCGCGATCGTCTATGCGTTTGCGCTGTGGGCGGTCGGGATGGCTGACAAGGCGGAGGTGTAGGGTGCCGGTTGGCTTGCGCGGCCCCCTCCCCATCGTCGTCCCGGCGAAGGCCGGGACCCATACCGCGTGATCCATCGAGAAGGAAGTCGCAGTCCCACGGCACTGCCAATCTTCGCCAAACTCCTCCCTGTGGTTATGGGTCCCGGCCTTCGCCGGGACGACAGCGGAATGCGTGGCGGTCGCCATCAACGACGACTACGGCGGAATGTATGACGATCGCTTATCAAGGATGACCGGCGGAGAGTGAGACGCTACCGCCCCTTCGCCTTCCGCCAAGCTGCAAAATCCTTCAACGTCTGCTCGTCGGTCGCAGGATAAAGCCCGAAGATGCCGCGGCCGTTCTGGACCTGCTCGGTGACGAAATCCTCGAACGCGGTCATCTCGAACGTCTCGTCGGCGATCTCGTCGGCGAGATGCGCCGGGATCACGATGACGCCGTCGCTGTCGCCGAGGATGACGTCGCCGGGAAACACCGGCGCGTCGCCGCAGCCGATCGGCACGTTGATCTCGATCGCCTGATGCAGCGTCAGATTGGTCGGCGCGCTCGGGCGATGATGAAAGGCCGGGAAGCCGAGCCGCGCGATCTCGGCCGAATCCCGGAAGCCGCCGTCGGTGACGACGCCGGCGCAGCCGCGCTTCATCAGCCGCGTCACCAGGATCGCGCCGGCCGACGCCGCGCGCGCATCCTTGCGGCTGTCCATCACCAGCACCGCGCCCACGGGGCAATCCTCGATCGCCTTGCGCTGCGGATGCGCGCGATCGCGGAACACCTCGATCTTGTTGAGGTCCTCGCGCGCCGGCATGTAGCGCAGCGTGAAAGCCTCGCCGACCATGGTCGGCTGATCCGGACCGAGCGGATGAACATCCTGGATCATCTGGATGCGGAAGCCGCGCCTGAACAGCGCGGTCGCGACCGTCGCGGTGGAGACGGATTTCAGCTTGTTGCGGGTGGCGTCGCTGAGTTTTGACATGGTGCTCTCTTCGTCATTCCGGGGCGCGAAGCGCGAGCCCGGAATCCATCGGGCCGCATGCGCTGTGGAGAAATGGGTTCCGGGTTCACGCTTCGCGTGCCCCGGAACGACGGTCAGTAGATCGACGGCTCGCCGACCGGCTTGCCAAAGCCGGTCTCGAGGAAATCGAAGTCGCAGCCCTCATTGGCCTGCTTGATGTGCTTCGAGAACATCCAGCCATAGCCGCGCTCGAAACGCTGCTCGGGCTGCTTCCATTCGGTGCGGCGCCTGGCCAGCTCGGCCTCCTGCGCATCGAGATTGATGGTGCGCGCGGCGACGTCGAGCGTGATGCGGTCGCCGTTCCGCACCAGCGCCAGCGGGCCGCCGATAAAGGATTCCGGCGAGACGTGCAGGATGCAGGCGCCGTAGCTGGTGCCGCTCATCCGCGCGTCCGACAGCCGCACCATGTCGCGCACGCCCTGCTTCACCAGCTTGGTCGGGATCGGCAGCATGCCCCATTCCGGCATGCCCGGCCCGCCCTGCGGACCGGCATTGCGCAGGATCAGCACGTGATCGGCCGTGACGTCGAGATCGGGATCATCGACCGCCTTCTTCATCGACGGATAGTCGTCGAACACCAGCGCGGGTCCAGTATGCTTGAGGAAGCGCGGATCGCAGGCGCTTGGCTTGATGACGCAGCCGTCGGGCGCGAGGTTGCCCTTGAGCACCGCAAGCGCGCCCTCCTTGTAGATCGGGTTGTCGACCGTGCGGATCACGTCGTCATTGTGCACTTCGGCGCCTGCGATGTTCTCGCCGAGAGTCTGGCCGGTGACGGTGATGCAGTCGAGATGCAAATGCTGCCTGATCCGGTTCATCAGGCCGGGCAGCCCGCCGGCATAGAAGAAATCCTCCATCAGATAGAGGTCGCCGCTCGGCCGCACATTGGCAATCACAGGTACCTTGCGGCTGGCTTTCTCGAAATCGTCCAGCGAAATGTCCTGGCCGGCGCGACGCGCCTGCGCGATGAGGTGAATGATGGCGTTGGTCGAGCAGCCCATCGCCATCGCGACCGTGATCGCGTTCTCGAAGGCCTTGCGGGTCTGGATCTTCTGCGGCGTGAGATCCTCCCACACCATCTCGACGATGCGGCGGCCGGCCTCCGAACTCATGCGGATGTGGTTGGCGTCGGCCGCGGGGATCGACGAGGCGCCCGGCAGCGTCATGCCGATGGCTTCGGCGATCGCGGTCATCGTCGAGGCCGTGCCCATGGTCATGCAGGTGCCATAGCTGCGGGCGATGCCGGCCTCCATGTCGACCCAGTCCTTGTCGGAAATCTTGCCGGCACGGCGCTCATCCCAGTATTTCCAGGCGTCCGAGCCGGAGCCCAGCGTGCGGCCCTTCCAGTTGCCGCGCAGCATCGGTCCGGCGGGCAGGTAGATCGCCGGCAGGTTCATGCTGGTGGCCCCGAGCAGCAGGCCGGGCGTGGTCTTGTCGCAGCCGCCCATCAACACCACGCCGTCGACCGGGTGACCGCGCAGCAGCTCCTCGGCGTCCATCGCCAGCATGTTGCGGTAGAGCATCGTGGTCGGCTTCAACAGCGATTCCGACAGCGACAGCGCCGGCAGCTCGAGCGGAAAGCCGCCGGCCATCAGCACGCCGCGCTTGACGTCGTCGACCCGGCTCTTGAAATGCATGTGGCAGGGCTGCGCATCCGACCAGGTGTTGATGATCGCGATCACCGGCCGGTCGCGCCACTCCTCCGGCGCGTAGCCCATCTGCATCGCCCGCGATCTGTGGCCGAAGGCGCGCAGATCATCGGGCGCAAACCAGCGCGCGCTGCGCAATTGATCCGGGGTCTTGTTCTTTTTCGTCATCTTCGATGCGCCATATGTCTCGACATTGCTCGCACGCGCGCGATCCCGGCACGCTTGCCCGCCTCAGGCATACACTCGATTTTCAGACATGTCGTCCCGCGCCCGGCGCAGACGTGCCGTTCGCTGAACGTGCGCCGCACGGGCTCCGCAATGTGGCAATCGGAACGTAAACCGGACTTGGCAACCAGCCTTGGCTTATTTTTGCTGCGCCGTCATCACGATGCGGACCAGATCGGCGGCGTTGCGCGCGCCGAGCTTCTTCATGATGTTGGCGCGGTGATCCTCGATCGTGCGCGGACTGATGCCGAGGTGGCGCCCGGCTTCCTTGTTGGAGGCGCCCGCGGTGAACTGCTCGAGCACCTCGCGCTCGCGGCGGGTCAGCGGCTCGCGGCCCGGGAAGTGCAGCGCGGCGATCCGCGACGCCGACGTCTCGGCCTGGCGCCTGGTGTAGGCGTCGATCGCCTCGTTCAGACGGCTCACGATCTCGTTGCCGCGGAACGGCTTCTCGATGAAGTCGAGCGCGCCGTTCTTGATGGCGCTGACCGCCATTGCGATGTCGCCCTGACCGGAGATCATGAAGATCGGCGCCGGATAATCCTCGCCATGCAGCTCTCTCAGGATATCGAGGCCGGATTTGCCGGGAATATGCACGTCGAGCAGGATGCAGGCCGGCGTCCTGCTGCGCGCCACCGCGAGCAACGCCGCGCCGTCCGCAAAGCAGATCACCTTGTAACCAGCGGTCGAGAGGACCACTGAAAGCGTCTCGCGAACGGCAGGATCGTCGTCGACTACAAAGATTTCCCCGCGCGGAGCGCCATTCTCAACCATATGCATCGTCCATCAGTGGTGAAGCGTGCTGCCCTGACCGCACAAGAACTAACTAGACCATCTCGATCAATGGACCCGTATTTGTACGGGACGTCCGCTTAACGCACAAGTAGCACCGCGTTCCCTAAAAGTGGGGGCAGTGGAGAAAGATGCATGGAAAATGCAGCGGCGGACCGCGTTGCAGTGCGCTTGGACGAGGGCAATGATCCCACCGGTCTGATCGTGACGGACCTGGTCGCGCTGATTGGCCATGTTCAGGCGAGTCTGCGGCTGATCGAAGCGGCGATTGCGCGCGAGGCCGTGCTGGCCGAGCGTCAGGCCGACACCGACATCGTCGTTCGCAACGACGTTACCCCGCGCGGCCCCACAGCGTCCACCGCCCTGAAGGCCCGCGATGCCGGCCTCGGCGCGGCGCTCGACCGGCTGCACGATTCCGGGGCACCGCCGCGCCTGCTGAACTGACCCACCGCAACCGACGGTTCGGCCCAATCACCTCGATTGTCGACGCCCAACCCATCAGGCGGCGATCTGTTCCACGCATCGTCCGAATTAGACGCGGGCCTTGCCCGCCCGGTCGGATCAGGCCGTCTTGACGTCAGGCCCTGGCCCGCTCTTCGTCGGCGGACGATCGCCGTTTGCTCGGCTTGCCCTTGAGGAAGCTGATGTCCATTTCGGTGCCGTTGACGCGGACCAGTTCGCAGCGGCGATAGGCAAGTCCGGTCGAGGACAGCAGGAGGAAAAACTCCTTCAGGTTGAGCCCCTGAATGGAACCTTCGACCGTCAGCGACGCATCGGTGTCGGAGATGGCATTGAGCTGGCAGTCGCGCCGCCAGGTGCCGTCGATGGCCATGATGCAGACATCGACGCCCCGGCTGAAGGTGACCCGCTCAATGGATTTGCCGTCCTCGGTCATCGCTCAATATCCGACCGCCATGGCAGGCTTCGGCATGGCGAGCCCGCCCCGCACTCCGCTCGGCCGGTACAGGCCGCGCCGCTCGGGAAGCGGCTTGAACGTGTCGGTCAGGCCGACCACGGTTTCGGCGGCGCCCAGCACCAGGAAGCCGTCGGCCTCCATCAACCGGGCGAGACGGTTGAAGATGTTGATCTTGGTGTCCTGATCGAAATAGATCAGCACGTTGCGGCAGAAGATCACGTCGAACGTGCCGAGCTGGGAGAAATCGTGCAGCAAATTGAGCTGGCGGTGCTGCACCATCGCGCGCAACTCGGGATTGACCTGCCAGAATTCACCCGACTGCTTGAAGTACTTGACCAGCATCTGGATCGGCAGCCCGCGCTGCACCTCGAACTGGCTGTAGATGCCGGCCTTCGACTTCTCCAGCACCTCCTGCGACAGATCGGTCGCGATGATCTCGACGCGCCATCCGGCAAGCGCCGCGCCCATTTCCTTCAGGCACATCGCCAGCGAATAGGGCTCCTGGCCGGTGGAGCCGGCGGCGCACCAGATCCGGACGCTGCGGCGCGCAGCACGTGCCTTCAGCACCTCCGGCATGATGGTGTCGCGGAAGTGCTCGAACGGCACCTTGTCGCGGAAGAAGAACGTCTCGTTGGTGGTCATGGCCTCGACCACCTGGACGGTGTGCGCGGACGAGCCCGCCTTGATCTTGGCGACCAGGTCGGGGATGCCGGACAGGCCGCTCTTGCGCGCCAGCGGCAGCAGGCGGCTCTCGATCAGATATTGCTTGTCCGCGGACAGATCGAGACCGGACTGGTCCTTCAGGAGCTTACGCAGATACTCGTAGTCGGGGGGCGTCACGGGAGCCTCACAAGGGACTGAATGATGAAACTGGGTGTCAGGCTTCGGCCGACGCGTCGAGCGCCAGCAGGCCCACTTCCTGGAATTTCGCGATCACGATGTCCTTGTCGAACGGCTTCATGATGTATTCGTTGGCGCCGGCATGCAGCGCCCGCGAGATGTGGTCTATGCCGTTCTCGGTGGTGCAGAACACGACCTTGGGCTGATCGCCGCCGGGCATGCGGCGGAGCTGCACGAGGAATTCGAAGCCGTCCATGACCGGCATGTTCCAGTCGAGCAGCACGGCATCCGGCAGCGCGCGCTTGCAAGCTTCGAGCGCGACCGCGCCGTCCTCGGCCTCGATGACGGTGAACTCCATTCCTTCGAGGATGCGGCGCGCGATCTTTCGCACCACGCCGGAATCGTCGACGACGAGACATGTCTTCATGTGTTGGCCTCCTTGTGGAATCCACCGTCTCCGCGGTGGAGTGTTACGCTGCAGCAGCTGTCCTTGGATCGGTCTTGGGCACCAGTTCGAGCACGCGATCGACATCGAGGACGACCATGAGCTGGCCGTCGAGGCGGTGGACGCCGCCGGCGAGCTTGGCCATGCGGGGATCGAGGTTGACCGGATTGTCCTCGCGGCTGTCGTCGGGCAGCCGCAGCACCTCGCCGATCTGGTCGATCAACAGGCCATAGGATTCGCCGCGCTGGTCGACGCCGACCGCCATCGGCAACTGGCCGTCGTCGGCCTTCGGCAGCCCGAGCCGGGCGCGCATGTCGACCACGGTGACGATGCGGCCGCGCAGATTGAGCACCCCGGCGATCTCGCTGGAGGCCAGCGGCACCCGCGTCAGCCGCTCCGGCATGAACACGTCCTGCACCCGCGAGATCGGCAGGCCGAACAGCTGCCCGCCGATCACGGCGGTGACGTATTCGGCCATGGCGCCTTCGCTGGTCTCGGTCTTGCTGGTCATCAATTCTGTTCCTTGCATCCGGTCAGGCCGCGCGGCGCAGTTCGGCGGTCTGCTCTTTCAGCGCCGCGATCAGCCCGGGACGATCGAACTTGGCGACATAGTCGTGGAAGCCGGCCTGCCGGCCGCGCTCGATCGCCGCCGGCGACACCATCGCCGACAGCGCGATGATCGGCAGCTGGTTGAAGTTGTGGTCGCTGCGGATGTTCTCGGCGAACTCGAAGCCGTTCATCTCGGGCATCTCGATGTCGGTCAGCACGACGTCGAAGCTCTGCCCCGAACGCAGTGCGGCGAGCCCTTCCTGCGCGCCGCCCGCGGTCCGCACCTTGTAGCCGGCGGCTTTCAGCACCGGCGCCAGCATGTTGCGGAAGAACGCCGAGTCATCGACCAGCAGCACCGACTGCGCCGAGGCCGACGGGCGCATCTCCTTGCGCGAGAACCAGTCGGCGAACGCCATCGGCAGGAAGTGGCCGACGTCGATCACCTCGGTGGCCTGGCCCTTGATCACCGCCGAGCCGAGGATGCCGTCCTGGCTGCCCGCGACCTCGATGTTGAGCCGCTCCTCGACGATGTCGATGATCTCGTCGACCACGAGCCCCATCGAGCGGCCGTCGTCGGCGAACACCAGGATCGGCTGCGAGCCCTGGTTCTGCACCTCGACCCCGGCCATCTGCACCAGCGGCATCAGCTGCTCGCGGTACTGCACCATGTAGCGGCCGTTCGAGAGCTCGATCTTGTCGGTTGCGATCTCTTCCAGCCGGGTGACGAGGCCGAGCGGCACCGCCTTGGGCTGGCTGGAGCCGGCGCGGAACACCAGCAGCGAGGTCAGCTGCTCGCCGCTATTGGCGTGCGCGCTCGCGCTGTCGTCGGCGAGGTCATGGGCCGAGGAGCCGGACGCGCCGAGGGCTTTCGCAATCCCGTTGGGGTCGATGATCATGATGACGGCGCCATCGCCCAGAATGGTGTTGCCGGAGAACATGTCGATGTGCCGCAGCTTGGTCGACATCGGCTTGACCACGATCTCCTCGGTGTGGAACACGCCGTCGACCACGATGCCGAAGGTCTGGCTGCCGACCTGCGTGACCACGATGAAGCCGTTCTCGGCGTCGGTGGAGGTCGCGCCGTCGTCGATCTTGAGCAGCTTCTTGAGGTGGATCAGCGGCAGCAGCTTGTTGCGCAGTCGCAAGACCGCGGTGTCCTTGATCCGCTCGATGCGGTGCTCGGAGTTGGCGCGGGCCCGCACCAGCTCGACCACAGACAATTGGGGAATCGCAAAACGGTCGCCGCCGGCTTCCACGATCAGCGCGGAGACGATCGCCAGGGTCAGCGGGATCTTGATGGTGACGGAGGCGCCCTCGCCGGCCACGCTCTTGATGTCGATGGTGCCGCCGATCTGGTCGATATTAGTGCGCACCACGTCCATGCCGACGCCGCGGCCGGACACCGAGGTCACCTGCGCGGCGGTCGAGAAGCCCGGCGCGAAGATGAACTTGTGGATCTGGGCCTCGGTCATCTTCTCCAGCTCGGCCTCGGTGACGAGACCGTTCTGGAGCGCCTTGGCCTTGATCCGCTCGGTGTTGAGCCCGCGGCCATTGTCGGCGATGCAGATGATGATGTGGCCGCCTTCGTGATAGGCGGAGAGGCGAATGGCGCCCTGTTCCGGCTTGCCGGCGGCGACCCGCTCGGCGGTGGTCTCGAGCCCATGATCGGCGGAGTTGCGCACCATGTGCGTCAGCGGATCCTTGATCAGGTCGAGCACCTGGCGGTCGAGCTCGGTGTCGGCGCCGTGCATCTCGAGCTCGATCTGCTTGCCGAGTTCGCCGGAGAGATCGCGGACGATGCGCGGCAGCTTCTGCCAGGCATTGCCGATCGGCTGCATGCGTGTCTTCATGACGCCTTCCTGCAGCTCGGCGGTGACGTTGGAGAGCCGCTGCAGCGGTACCTTGAACTCGGTGTCCTCGTTGCGGCGGGAGATCTCCAGCAGCTGGTTGCGGGTCAGCACCAGCTCGGAGACCATGGTCATGAGGTGTTCGAGGGTGTCGACATTGACCCGGATCGACTGGTTGGCGATCTTGTCGCCTTCCTGGACGTCTTCACCCGCGGCCTTGCGGGCGGGCTTCTTCACAGCCTCAGCGGGCTCGGCGGCGGGCGCCGCAGCGGCGGGCTTGGCGACCGGCGCAGGCGCGGCGACTTCGGTCTCGGTCTCGCGGAAGGCGCGCTCGAGCTCGTCGAGCGAGACCTCGCCCGGACGCAGCGGACGCTCCAGGGTCTGCACCACCAGCGTGCCTTCGGTCATTGCCGCCTGCACCGACGGAGCTTCGACGACCGGCACATCTTCTTCAGCAGCAGACATCGCCGCCATGCCGTGCTCGACCATGGCCTCGAGCTGATCGATCAGGTCGCGGTCGTTGCCTTCAGGCTCGGCCTCGGTCGCCTCGAGGCCGCCAAGGATCTCCTTGATGCGGTCGATCGAGGACAGGATCAGCGTCACGGCTTCCGCCCTCACCGGCATGCCGTCGCGGAATTTGCCCATCAACGTCTCGCCGGCATGCGCCAGCGCCTCGAGCCGCGGCAGCCCGAGAAAGCCGCAGGTCCCCTTGATGGTGTGCACAAGGCGGAAAATGTTATCCAGGATCTTTGCGTTGTTCGGATCCTGCTCGAACTGCACCAGCTGGTTGTCGACCGTATCCAGGCTCTCGCTGCTCTCCGTCAGGAACTCGCGCAACAGATCGTCCATGGATAGGTCCCCTCAAGGTGCTACGGAACGCTCGCCGTGCATCGATAACTTGGCCGGCTTCACGGCGACGTTAATTTTGCCGTCCGTGCAAATACGGACGATGAAGCCCTTCAGCAGTTCGACGACGCATCACGACATCACGGCCAGCCTCACAAGGACAGGCCTTACCACCCGGACGGGAAAGAGGCCGTTCCATCGGTCATCGCAATTTGAACTAATTGGAATTGAGGACCGCTAAGTCACGCGAAACGTTCGCGCCATGACGACCGCCTGCATCGGAACGCGATCGCTCATTGGTTGAACCCGGCGGGATGGTCAAGCGCAGCCAAAGCGAAAGGCGGCGGAGTTTCCTCCGCCGCCTCGATAGTCGATGTCTGTCGCGGCTACGCTTAGCGGAGCAGCTGCAGAACGCTCTGCTGAGACTGGTTGGCCAGCGCCAGCGCGGACACCGCGATCGACTGGCGGGTCGACAGCGCCTGGCTGTTGGCCGCTTCCTCGTTGGTGTCGGCCAGCGTCAGGTTGGACGAGCCGGTCTGCAGCACGTTGATCAGGTTCTTCGAGAAGTCCTGGCGGATCTGCACGATCGACAGGTTCGAACCGAGGGTCGAAGCCTGGGTGCGCAGCAGGCCGCTCGCGTTGTTCAGCGTCTTCAGCGTGGCGTTGGCCGAAGCGTTGTCCACGAAGTCCGTGCCGGCCACCAGCTTGGTGAGGTTGAGGCCGGTGGCGTCGAAGGTCACGCCCTGGATCTTCAGCGTCGAGGAGCCCGTCTCGTTGAAGGTCAGCTTGAGCTGATCGCCATTGAGCAGGTTGATGCCGTTGTACGAGGCGTCCTGGGCGGTCGTGGTGATCTGGTCCAGGATGTTGTTGTACTGGTTGACCAGGTTGGCGCGGTTCGCCAGCGCGGTCGGGTCCTGCACCGGAGCGCTGCCCGTGAGGCCGTTGAACAGCTTGCCGGCGCCGGCAGCCGTGCCGCCGATCGTGCCGATGGTCGCCGAAGCGGCATCGTTGGTGGTGCTGATGGTGAGCGCACCGGCCGCGCTGAGCGAGGCCTGCAAGTTGTTGGCCGAAAGCGCGTTGTTCAGGTCGTTGAGCGACTTCACCTGGCCTGCGCCGGTGCCGAAGGTGATGCTGGTGGCGGTGCCGTTGCCGGTTGCGCCGATGGTCAGCGTGAGCGTGTCCAGCGGGCTCGCGCCAGCCGTGCCGTTCGCGGTTGCCGTCGCACCGGCCGGGAGGCCGAGCTGCGTCGCGTCGCCCGAGCTGAACGTACCGACGGTGAGCGAGTCCGCGGCGCCGGCGGTGTTGGTGCTGGTGAGGACCAGCTTGCCCGTGCCGTCGATCGAGGCGGCGACCTTGGCGCTGGCGCCGACCTGCGTGTTGATGGCGTCGCGAACCTGGGTGGCGGAGTAGTTCGTGCCCGAGTTCAAGGTCACAGTCTGGCTGTTGATCTGGAACGTCAGGTTCGCGCCGGCCGCGGTAAGGTCGATGCCGGTATAGGCCGCGGTGCTGGTGAGCGTTGCATTGGTCGGGGTCGCGGTGCCGAGCAGGTTGTCAGCGGTCGCACCGGGGATCGCGGCGGTCGTCACCGACGACTTCGCGGAATAGCCGACCGCAGCCTGCAGGGCCTGGTTGGCGACCGACTTGGCGCTGTCGACGAGCTTCTGCAGCGAGGTGATGCCGGTGTTGGCGGCCTGCAGCACCTGCACGCCGTTGCCGATGCCGTCCAGCAGGTTGTTGATGTCGCTGGCGCGGTTGTCGAGCGACTGCGCCGTGAAGAAGTTGGTCGGATTGTCGAGAGCAGTGTTGACCTTCTTGCCGGTGGACAAGCGGTTCTGCGTGGTGGCGAGCAGGTCAGCGGTCGACTGCAGCGAAAGCAGGTTTTGACGGACCGATGCCGAAAGAACGATGCCGGACATACTGGATACCCTTCTGGATGAACACGATTGACGCGACGCCGTAAATTTCGCACGGCGACCCACGCCACACTGGTCCGTCCGCGCTACCCGTTCGTTAAAGGGCTGGTCCGTACAAATACCCAGAACGGCCTTGCCGGTGATTCGACCGGCGGCCCGCGCGATGGTTGACCGCGGCAGCGCACGTTCGGCGCCGGACCGACGTCATGGCCGCGAATTTCCTGCGCATGTGCAGGACTTGCGACATCCCGGCGCGGCCGGCCCGGCGCGTCGATAGCCGGCGTTGCCAGTCATCACGATGCAAAGTCCGGTGAGGAACAGAGTTAATGGAAATCAATAAATGAGAGACAAATTCGCGCCCGTGTCGAACGCCGCGCGAATCGACGTCGATCACCGGTGCCGGCGACGGCCACGTCGTCTGCCCTCTAGAGGGTATAGTTTCAACACTACAACCCTTGTGCAATTGGACAGGCAAGCTATGTTCGCAATCATTCCACACGCCAAGAGTAGGTGATGCGAGACCGTAAGTGCTCCCGCCCTCGGCAGGAGCACCAATGTCCGCGGTATCGCGTCCGCCCAATCGTCTGTTGCAAGCACTTCCCTCCACGGAGTACGCGCAGCTTCATCCCCTTCTGGAAACCGTCGATCTGACCAGGGAAACGGCTCTCGCCGATGCCGGCGCGCCGGTGCAGCGGGTGTATTTTCCGCATAGCGGCGTGGTCTCGATGATGATCAATCTGTCCGACGGGCAATCTGTCGAAATTGCCACCATTGGTCGTGACGGCGTCGTGGGCGCGTCTGCCGCCCTGCACGAGCGGCCGCTGCTTGCCGACGCAATTGTTGTGGTGCCAGGCTCGGCCTCGATGGTGCGTGCGGAGGATTTCCGCGAGGCAGCAGATCGCAGCGCGGATTTCCGGACCCTGGTTGCGCTCTATGAGCAGGCGCTGATGGCGCAGACGCAACAATCCGTCGCCTGCAATGTTTCCCATCCGGTGGAGGCGCGGCTGTCACGATGGCTGCTGCGCGCTCGCGATTTGTGCGGCAGCGAGGCATTGCCGCTGACCCAAGAGATGCTGGCGCAGATGATCGGCGTCCGGCGCAATGCGGTTTCGATTGTCGCACATGGGTTTCAGCAGGCCGGCATCCTGCGTTACAGCCGCGGTCATATCGAGATCACCGATATCGATGGGCTGCGGAAGGCGGCGTGTGAATGCTACGCGACGGTCAAGGCGCACGCCGAACAATTGATCGGGCCGGAAGATTGATCGCGCCGCGAATTCTTTAACATAGGATAATGTCGAGCCCGCCCCCGCGACAATACGTGCTTCTCAATGGAACCCGGACATGTTTCCATTGGAACCAGGACATGCCAGAATAGGTTGCAGGGACGCCCAGCTGCACGCGTCAACTCCACTGACCAGAGACAAACTTTGCCGGCAGGCAGGAGGTTGCTTTGGATAAGGTTTCGCGACCACCCAACGGATTCCTGGCGTCGCTTTCGGCAAGCGATTTCGAATTGATTCGGCCGCATCTGCGGACGGTCGACCTCGCGGCCGATTCAGTCCTGGTCGAGACCGACGAGGTGCTCAAGCGGACATACATGCCGCACAAGGGCGTGATCTCGCTGGTGGTCAAGCTGGCAAGAGGCGAGCGCGTGCAGGTCGCGATGGTCGGCCGCGACAGCATCTATGACGCATTCGCCCCGCTCGTCGAAGGGCCTGTTCTCAACAACGCAGCGGTGCTGGTGCCCGGCATCGCCTCGACCGTGGAGCTCGAGCCATTGCGCGCAGCTGCCGGCCAGAGCCCGACGCTTCGCGCGAGATTGATCCGGCATGGGCTCGCCGTCTACGCCCAGATCCAGCAGACCGCCGGCTGCAACGCCGCGCACACCGTGGAGTCACGGCTGGCGCGATGCCTGCTGCACACACGCGATCTCTCCGGCAGCAACAAGATCGTCCTGACGCAGGAGGCGATGGCGCAGATGATCGGCGCGCGCCGCAACAGCGTGTCGCTGGTCGCGCATACCTTGCAACAGGCCAATTTCATCCACTACAGCCGCGGGCACATCGAGATCACCAACGCCGAGGGGCTGATCAAAACCGCGTGCGAATGCTACGCCGCGGTCAAGGCGCAATATGCGGGGCTGCTGAGTTGTCAGGAAGTCGGTCGCTAGAGTTCGTTGTTTTGCCGCGTTTTCTTTTGCGCGAGCCGGCACCGCTTCGCTCGAAAGCGCTCTGACCGCCGTGCAAGCCGTACTTCTACGGCGTGCGATTTTCACCGTCGGATAACGCTGCCTCCGCACAGTTGTGTGGACGCACGGGGGAGCCGATGTTCACGTACCAGACGACCGACCGGAAGGAAGCCCGGCGCTTCCGCATGGCCCAGTTTAACGGCCGGACCGCGACCATACGGTCGGCCGGCGCGACCGTCACCGGACGCGTGCGCGCGATCGTCGAAAGCAAGTCTGGCGCGACGGCGGCATGGGTGGTCACGATCGTTCCGGATGAGCCGAAGGCGGCCGCGCCGGCCGCGCGGCCCGCGCCGCGCCTGTGCTTCGCCGCGGAAGACGATTTCTGAGAACCGGGTTCTAACGAACCGAACGGGGTTCTGGACTGCAGTTTTGACGCGTCTTCTTGACGCGAACCACTTCGCTTGAAAACGCTCTATGCGGAATGCAGCAAGGCCTTGCGAACGAGATCGGCGGTGTTGCGCGCGCCGAGCTTGCGCATGGCCTCGGCGCGATGGCTCTCGAACGTGCGCGGGCTGATATTCATCCGCAGCGCGCCCTGCTTGTTGGAATAGCCGTCGCTGATCAGGCTGAGCACTTCACGTTCGCGCTTGGTCAACGGTTTGCGGCCGGCTTCCGGCGCGAACATGACATCCGGCGACCGAGAGGCTGCCGGCTTGTCGTCGCTCGGCGGCTTGAGATCGGCGGCCGGGACGGCATTGGGATAGAGGTCGGAAATCTGCTTCAGCATCGCGGACACGCGCTCGGTCTGCTCGAGCGCGTTCTCGATCACCTGCCGCAGATAGACGCCATTGCCGGGCTCGTGCGCGAACTGCTGACTGTGCTGTTTGAGCTCATTCATATAGAGCAGCAGCGCCGTCACCGGCCCATTGAACTGCCGGACGATCGCGGCACCGGCGTCGGCCTGCGGCCGCGGCGCTGCGACTCCCTGAGTCTCGAGCGGCTGCGGCTCAGGCGGCTGCGGCTCGAGCGTCGCGGTTCCACTCATCCATGCCGGAAGGCGCGCCTCGGCCCGATTGTCATGTTGCGTCATGAGTATGGTTTACCAAAGGTGAACTTGTGGCCGCGTTAACACGGGACTCCGTAAAACTACGGGTGACGCAACTGTGACCTCGGGCCCCGATCTGCCAAGCAGGCGCAGATTACCGCTGATTTGGCAACGAATCTCGCATATTTGAGTCGAATTACAGTATTCTTACGGGACGGGTGGGCTTGGGTGCCATCGGCGAGCCAGCCGTTTCCGGCCCCCTAGTTCCGGATTGAAAGGGCCCGAATTCGCGGCCCGGCATCGCCTCAGGGACGCCGGAGCCGAAGGAATTTCTGCAGGAACCGCCCCGAAAGAACGAACCTGAACCACCAATACGCCATTCGTCGGGTCGTCATCGATCATCCCTCTCGGCATCGGGATAGGGTCGGCATACCGCATGCGGGCGCGCGCACCTATGAGACGGTTCACATCAACCGAGCAGCATCGGGTGCGCATTGGGCCGGGATCGGATCAGGCGAATGTCAATTTACAGCCCCGACAGGCGTCGCGATGATCGCCGCCTCTCGATCAGCAATAAGGGCGCGGCCATGAAGCGAGGGCGGAACGAATCCTGGATATCCTGGATGACGATTGCGGCGCTCGCCGCGGCACTGCTGCTTGGCGCAGGCGCGCGGGCCCAGACCCCGACCAGCGATGCAACGCCGACGCCCGACAACGCGGTCATGCTCACCATCTTCTTCAAGCATGATCAGTCACGCCCGCTCGGTGAGCTCAATGCCCAGCTTGAGCGGCAGGGCTTCTACAAGGCGTTTCCGCCCGAAGGGGTCGAGGTCGTCAGCTGGTACGTGATGATGGGGATCGGCCAGGTAGTGACGCTGCGGCTGCCGGCATCGCGGCTGCGCGAGGTCAACCGCGTCATCGAGAACAGTGCCTGGGGCGCCTACCACACCGAGTTCTACCCGACCTACGACTACAAGGCGGTCGGGATCGGCAATCATGAAAAAGCAAAGCAGTAGCTGGTCGCATCGAGACCGATGCCGGGAGTCACGGCCGCGCGCCGGACTTGCCGGTTTTGACCGGAGACCGGGCTAGCGACTGGATCCGATCCACCGCCTATGCGTGGGCCCGCGAGCGCTGGCTCAATCTCTTTGCCAGGATCCGCAAATCCTCGGGGCGCCCGCTGCAAAGCAGGCGGCTGAATTCGTCAGGATCGATGGAGGCAGGCGGAAACTCGGCTGGTTTGCTTGCGGCCCGGCGTAGCCAGGTCAATCGGAAGAGACGCTTGAGCATCTTCATGGTTGTCAGCCCCGATGAGCGTCATTGTTAAATCGCGGCAATGAAATTTGGTTCCACCTCTTGTGGTCGCTCGGCGCGGAATTTCGTTCAATGCCGTCAGGCGAGCAGCGCCTTGCGCTTTCGCACCCGCGCAATGGAGCGCTGAACCGCGGCACGATCCAGCGCCCCGTCTTGCACCGCACCCGCGACCGCCTCGGCGATGCCGGCCATCTCCTGCTCCTGGTCGAACAAATTGTTGCCGATGCAGATCATGTCCATGCCGGCGGCGATCGACTGCAGGCTGGCCGCGCTTGTGCCGAGCGCCTTCTGCAGCCCCTGCATCTGCATGTCGTCGGTGATCAGCAGCGTCTCGGGGAGACGGCGGCGAAGCCGGCCGAGCCCGGCCGATGACAGTGTCATCGGCTGCTGCGCGTCCCACTGCCGGACGATGGCGTGGCTGACCAGCACCGCATCGCCATAGGTGCGCGGCGCCAGCGCGTAGAACAGCTCCTCCTGCTCGGGACGCAGCGCATCGGAAATGTCCATGAACTCCAGGTGCGAATCGACGCTTGCGCCGCCGATGCCGGGAAAATGCTTCAGGCAAAGGCCTACTCCCGCCTGCCGCGCTGCAGCGTCGACCAGCCGGGCATTGGCCTCGACCTCACCGATATCGGGCGAATAGGACCGCTTGATGCTGCCGATGTTGGGATTGTCGGAATTGTAGTCGACGTCGATGACAGGCGCGAAATTGTAGCGGATGCCGAGCCGGCGCAGCTCGCCGTAGCTTGCGGCGAGGACTGCCTGCTTTTCCGCACGCGCGAGCAGATTGAACTCCTTCGCGCTCGGCAGCGGCCGAAAACCGCAGGTGTCCTTGAGCCGGCGCACCAGGCCGCCCTCTTGGTCGATGAAGATCAGCGGCCGCGACGGCAGCGCCGCGATCTCGGCGCAGAGCGACTGCACCTGCGCCGGCGAGGCGATGTTGTTGTCGTACTGCCGGGTCTGGCAGGAGTAGTCGAACAGGATCACCCCGCCGAGCCCGAACTGCGCGGCAAATTCCTTCAGCCAGGGCGGAATGACCTTGCCGTAGAAGCCGAGGATGAAAAGTTCGCCGATGGACATGGCCGCTCGATTCGGTTGCCGCATGGAATAGCACGCTGCGGCGGCGGTAAGAATATGACGCAGGCAGCAATTCGACTGCGTTCCCCGTGCTCGCATCACTATGTTAAGACACGCCGGCGGGCCTCGATCGCCTGCCACGACACAAGGACTTTCGGAAACGCCCATGACAGCAGCTTACGTCCCGCAAATGGCCCTTTACCGCCAATGGCTGAAGCAGACGCGCGGCCTTGAATTTGCGGATTTCGAGGCGATGCGGCGCTGGTCGGTCACCGATATCGACGGCTTCTGGCAGAGCGTCTGGGATTATTTCGACCTGCGCTCGCCGACGCCGCATTCGGCGGTGCTGGCCGAGCGCAAGATGCCGGGCGCGGTGTGGTTTCCCGGCGCTTCGGTGAACTACGCGCGCCAGGTGTTCCGCCATGTCGCGCCGGCGCATGCCGCAGGCCTGCCGGCCCTGATCTCGAGCGGCGAGGACGGCAAGCTCTCGGAGACGAGCTGGCCCGAGCTGCAGCGCAAATCGGCAGCGCTGGCGCTGCATCTGAAGGCTAACGGCGTGCGCGCCGGCGACCGGGTCGCCGCCTACTTGCCGAACATTCCCGAGACGATCATCGCGTTCCTCGCGACCGCGAGTCTGGGCGCGGTCTGGAGCGTCTGCGCGCCCGACATGGCGGCGCCCGCGGTGATCGATCGCTTCAAGCAGATCGAGCCGAAGGTGCTGATCGCCTGCGACGCCGTGACCTATGCCGGCCGGCGCCACGACCGGCAAGGCGTGATCGAGGAATTGCGGCGCGCGCTGCCGACCGTGCAGCATGTCATCCTGCACAGCGACGCCGCGCCGTCCGAGACGCGATTGTCATCGATTCTCGCGGGCCGGAGCGCAGCGATCGACGCCTTCGAGCCGGAATGGCTGCCGTTCGATCATCCGCTCTGGATCGTCTATTCCTCAGGCACCACCGGATTGCCGAAGCCGATCCTGCACAGCCATGGCGGCATCATCGTCGTGGCGCTGCCGCTCTCGACGCTGCACAACGACATCGGCTGCAGCTATCAGCCAAACTCGTTCGGCGAACGCTTCCACTGGTACTCTTCGACCGGCTGGATCATGTGGAATTGCCAGGCCAACGGCCTGCTCAACGGCACGACCTGCTGCATCTTCGACGGCAGTCCCGGCGGCACCAAGGACAAGCCGGACTGGACCACGCTGTGGCGCTTCGTCGCCGACGCCAAGGCGACCTTCTTCGGCGCAGGGGCGGCGTTCTTTGCCAATTGCACCAAGGCGGAGATCGATCTCGCCGCCGTCGGCGACCTCTCGGGCCTGCGCACGCTCGGCTCGACCGGCTCGCCGCTCAGCGCCGACACCCAGGCCTGGTTCAACGAGCGCTTCGCCGCGCTGGCGCAGCAGAACGGCAACGCCGCGCAGGCCGATATGTGGTGGGCCAATATTTCCGGCGGCACCGACTTCGCCGGCGCCTTCATCGGCGGCAATCGCGAATTGCCGCAGACGCCGGGCATCATGCAATGCCGCCTGCTCGGCTGCGCGGTCGAAGCGTTCGACGAGCAGGGCCGCGCGGTGATCGACGAGGTCGGCGAGCTCGTCTGCACCGAGCCGCTGCCCTCGATGCCGCTGCGCTTCTGGAACGATCCCGGCAACGCGCGCTACCTTTCCAGCTATTTCGAGACCTATCCCGACAATTTCGACGGAAGTGGCCGTGGCCCGGTGTGGCGGCATGGCGACTGGCTCAAGATCAACCCCGACGGCTCCTGCGTGATCTATGGCCGCAGCGACGCCACCATCAACCGCCATGGCTTGCGGATGGGCACCAGCGAGCTCTATTCCGCGATCGAGGCGCTGCCGGAGGTACTGGATTCGATGGTCGTCGACCTCGAATATCTCGGCCGCGACAGCTACATGCCGCTGTTCGTGGTGCTGCGCGAGGGCATTGCGCTTGATGCCGCGATGAAGGCGAAGATCAACAAGGCGGTCGAGGCCGGGCTGTCGCGCCGCTTCCTGCCCAACGACATCTTCGTCGTGGCGGAGATTCCGCGCACGCTGTCCGGCAAGAAGCAGGAGCTTCCGGTCAAGAAGCTGTTGCTCGGCCATCCCGTCGAGAAGATCATCAACCGCGACGCGATGGTCAATCCGGGATGCCTCGACTGGTATCTCGATTTTGCGAAGAGCTATCTGAGCCGGCAGGCCGGCGCGGCGTAACGGCCGCCGAATGCCCCTCGCGTTTGGGATCTCACGACATGTCTGCACCCAGCTACATCGACCCGCTCAACGGAAAGCTCTATCCGCTGGATATCCCGCGCTGGTGCTCCGACGAAGGCAAGCCGCTCCTGATCACGCCGCTGCCGGGCATCTCCCGCGACGACATCGATCGTGGGACGCGGTCGCTGTGGCGCTATCGCGCGGCGCTGCCGGTCGAGATCAGCCAACCGATCACGATGGGCGAAGGCTGCACGCCTGCCGTCGAGAAGGCGTGGGATGACCTGCGGCCGCATTTCAAGCTCGAATGGTTCAATCCGACGGCAAGCTTCAAGGATCGCGGCACCACGGTGATGCTGTCGTTCCTGCGCCAGCTCGGCGTCGATGCGGTGCTGGAGGACAGCTCCGGCAATGGTGGCGCGTCGGTTTCAGCCTATGGCGCGGCCGGCGGCATGCGAGTCAAAATCCTTGCGCCGGCGACGACGTCGCCGATGAAGGTGGCGCAGATGCACGCCTTCGGCGCCGAGGTGCAGCTGGTCGAAGGCCCGCGCGAGGAATCCGAGGCGGAGGCGATCCGCCAGTCGAAGCAGATCTTCTACTCCAGCCACAACTGGCAGCCGTTCTTCCTGCAGGGCACCAAGTCGCTGGCCTACGAGATCTGGGAAGATTTCGGCTTCACCGCGCCCGACAATGTCATCATGCCGGTCGGCGCCGGCAGCAGCCTGCTCGGCTGCTATATCGGCTTCAAGGAGCTCCTCGCGGCCGGACAGATCACGCGGCTGCCGCGCCTGTTCGCGGCGCAGCCGCTCAACTGCTCGCCGGTCGACGCCAGCTTCGCCGCCGGCGTCGACACGCCCATCGATCGCGCGGTCCGCAAGACCATCGCCGAGGGCACCGCGATCAAGCACCCCCTGCGGCTGAAGCAGATGATCGCGGCGCTGAAGGAGAGCGGGGGAGGCACGGTGGCAATTCCCGAAGACGGCATCGTCGCCGCGTTGAAGCGGCTGGCGCGCAGCGGCCTGTTCGTCGAGCCGACCTCGGCCTCGGCCGCCGCCGCGCTCGACGTCCTCAAGGCGCGCGGCGCGATCCGGCCGGCGGAGCGCACCGTCGTCATCATCAGCGGCACCGGGATCAAGGCCGCCGGTCTGATCACGGAGCTGCTGGGCAACTAAAGCTCGATGAGATTGATTTGAATTGGAGCAGCTTCCGAGCTTCACCTCTCCCTTGGGAGAGGTCGGCGCGTAGCGCCGGGTGAGGGGTTGCGGACCCTCGTTGGAACTGCGGCCCCTCACCCGATTTGCTAACGCAAATCGACCTCTCCCCACTGGGGAGAGGTGAACCGAACCAGGCGGCCAAATCGATTCAACTTAACTCCATCCCACTCTAATCAACCTGCAACCGCTCCCGTGACGGCTGCGTGCACCGGTGCGGCATGCGCCCGCCCGATATTGTCGAGGAACTGGCGCACGCTTTCCTGCCAGGTAAACGTCAGGGCGTGGGCACGGCATTTTTCGCGCGGCACCAGCAGCGCGCCGAGCGCCGCACGACGCAGGTCGTGATCGAGACATCCGCATCCCGATCGGCCGATCACGTCGAGCGGCCCCATCACCGGATAGGCTGCGACCGGCAGGCCACAGGCCAGCGCCTCGAGCATCACCATCCCGAACGTATCGGTCAGGCTCGGAAACACCATGACATCGGCCGACGCATAGGCATCGGCCAGCGCCTGGCCGGTCCGTGTCCCGAGAAAATGCGCCTGCGGAAATCGGGCTTGCAGGCCGCGGCGCAGCGGCCCATCCCCGACCACGACTTTCGACCCCGGCAGGTCGAGAGCGAGAAAGGCTTCGAGGTTCTTCTCGATCGCGACGCGGCCGACATAGAGAAACACCGGCGCCGGGAAGGCGAGCGGCCGCTCCGCGCGGGGACAGAACAGCTCGGCATCGACGCCGCGCGACCACGGCATCAGCTTGCGGAAACCATGCGCCTTCAGCGCCTGCTCGAGCGATGGCGAGCCGACCATGATGCCGTCGCCGCCATTGTGGAAGCGGCGCAGCGCCGCATAGCTCCACCGTAGCGGGACCGGCAGTCGCGCGGCGAGATATTCGGGAAAGCGGGTGTGATAGCTGGTCGTGAATGGATAGCCGCGCGTCCGGCAGATATGCCGGGCGATCCAGCCGATCGGGCCTTCGGTTGCGATGTGCACCGAGTCCGGGCGCGCGGCCGCGATCGCGCGCGCGATGCGCCGGACCGACGGCAGCGCGAGCCGGATCTCCGGATAACCGGGCAGCGGCACGGTGCGGAAATCGGCCGGCGTCAGGAAGCTGATCGTTGCGCCGAACGAGGGCGCCTCTTTGGCGAGGTATTCGAGCGAACGAACCACGCCGTTGATCTGCGGACGCCAGGCGTCGGTCGCCACCAGCACACGCATCAGCCAACCCCCTCCGATGCCGCGGCGACATACTCAAGCGTGTCCGAGCCTCGCTGCACGCGAAACGGCAGCGCTCTCATGCGCCCTCCTCGAGCGGCAAGTGCGGGGGAAGCGCAAGCGGCGGCGCGACGCTCCGCGGCGCGAGCGAACGCTTGTAGAGGCGAAATCCCAGCACGAGCGCGACCTCCACCGCGATCAGGATGACCACGACCCAGAAGCCGAGGCTGACCGGATCGTGACCGCTGCCGCGCAGCGCATAGCCCAGGCTGAGGAACGGCATGTTCCAGATCACGGTGCCGATCGCCGTCGCCGTCACGAAGGCACGCGGCTCCAGCCGCAGCACGCCGGCGGGCAGGGCCAGATAGATCCGCACGGTGGGCAGGGTCTGGCCGATCAGCGTCACCCAGAAATGATTGCCGCGATAGGCGTCGGTGAGCTGCCGGTAGAGCGAAGGCCGCAGCAACACGAACTTGCCGAAGCGCGTCACCAGCCGCTCGATGCGGCGCGAGCCGAGCGCGCGGCCGAGCCCGTACCAGCCGATCGCACCGACGACCGACCCGGCGCTGGTCGCCAGGATCGTCATCGCGAGCGTCGTGCCGTCGGAGACCGTCAGGCCGAGCAGCATCAGCAACACATAGGACGGCAGCAGCGGAATGAACTTCTCGGCGAGGGCGAGGCAGCCAACGCCCACCAGGCCGAAATGCAAAAAGACCGCGATCGTGCTCGACGTGTCCATGACGGCCTCGATCACATGTGGGGGTGGCGGCGGCTGATCCGATACACGGAAGCCGGAGGCAGGTTGCGAAACGTCTGTCCGATGCAGCTCGCCTGCAGATCGAGGCGATCCAGGATCGCGTCTGCGACGGGACAGCGCGGGCCATAGGTGATCTGGTAGAACGCGCCATCGGGCCGGAGATAGCCGAAGGCGCCGGCAAGGATCGCCGTGACCTTCTCCGGCGGCATCATGAGAAGCCCGAGGCCGCTCACGACCGCACCGACCGGCGCCCCGTCGAACAGCCTCTCCCTCTGCAGCCAGGCCGCATCCATCCAGAGCACTCGCGCGCCCGGGAAGCGCCGCTGCAGCAGCGGGATGAACTCGGAACCGTACTCCACCAGCGTCAGATCCCGCTGCCTGACGCCACGCTCCAGCAGCGCGCGGGTGAAGACGCCGGTGCCGGGACCGAGCTCGATCACGGGGCCGGTGTCTGCCGTGATCTCCTGCACCATGAGGGACGAGACCGTCGGCCCGGACGGCGCGACTGCAGCGACAGCCAGCGGATTGCGCACCCAGGCCCGGAAGAACGGCAGGATATCAGCGGGCGACATGCTGAAGCTCCCGCACGATGTGCGCATTGCCGGTCTGGCGCTGAAGATCAATGAGCAAAGCCATTCAAATGTCTTTCGCATTGCGGGTACCCCACGATCGCGCGTGGAGATTCCCGCCGGTTGAGCCGTGTCGGCCGGCAATGGGAAACGATTCGACCCGCTCCGGCAGGCGCTTTCGTCTCATGCGAAGCTTGCGTCAGCCTGTCGCGAATCCGCCCGTGTGCCAGATTTCGATCCGCGACGCATTGGCGCGGAGCAAATCGCAAGGTTGCCGCAATGAATGGGACATAAACCGGCAAATCGAGAGACGAAACGGTGCAGGGATAACGACGACGAATGCGAGTGCTGTTGGTGGAGGACCAGCCGGACATGGTCGCGGCGTTGCGCGCGGCGCTCGCACGCCACGACATGCTGGTCGATCATGCGCCGGATCTGTTGGAAGCCGAGGCGATCGCCGCAGCGGGAAGCTACGACGCGATCGTGCTCGACCGGCAATTGCCGGACGGCGACGGACTGTCGCTGATTGCGAAATTGCGCGCGAGCGGCAATGCCGTGCCGGTGCTGGTGCTGACCGCCCGCGGTGAGCTCGCGGACCGGGTCGCGGGTCTCGACAGCGGCGCGGACGATTATCTCGGCAAGCCGTTTGCGTTCGAGGAGCTGCTGGCTCGATTGCGGGCGCTGTTGCGCCGGCCGGCGGGCGTGCAGCAACACGCCGCGCGGATCGGGCGCTTGTCGTTCGACTTCACCCATCGCGAGGCCAGCGTGGACGGACGTCCCCTGGAACTGCCGCGTCGCGAACGGCTGGTGCTCGAGAGCCTGCTGCATCGAATGGGACGCATGGTGCAGCGTTCTGCGCTGATGGAGGCGGTCTACGGCCTTGACGACGACGTGCAGCCCAATGCGCTGGACAGCCATGTGTCGCGTCTGCGCCGCAGGCTCGCCGAGGCCGACGCCGGCGTCACCATCAATGGCGTGCGTGGCCTCGGCTATGTGCTGCGGGAAACACCGTGAGCGTATTGCGACCTCGATCCCTCACCTGGCGCCTGGTCGGCCGCCTCGCAGGCCTGCAAGCCGTCACGTTGACCCTTCTGATTCTCGTGATCGGCGCCGTCGCGATCGGGCTGCTGCGGGCGGGGCTGCTGATCGGCGAGTACGAAGGCAGCACGCTCGATACGCTGCGAGACGCTCTCACGCGCAATGAAGCGGGCGGCCTGATGTTGCGCGAAACGCCGGAACTGGCCGCCCTGCGTGCCGAGCATGCCGATCTCTGGTTCATCGTTCGCGACGCCGAGGGACAACAGCTGTCCGAGGGCATGGTGCCAACGCAATTGGCGCCGATCACCTCGGCCCTCGATCATGTGAGCGAAGCGCGGCTCAAATGGAACGCTGCGGAAACCGGGCGGCCTGCCGGGCTCGTCAAATGGGTCGATACGCCGGCTGGACGGCTCCAGATCCTGACCGGCACATACGGCGAGCTCTCGATGTGGCGAGCACTGGAGAGCACGCCCCTGCTATTCCTCAACATGATCCTGCCGATCGTCGTGCTGATGACGCTGGCGACGCTGGTCGCGACCCCGTTCGTGGTGCGCCGGGCCATGACGGGCCTTGCCCAGGTCGCAGCGCAAGCCGAACGCATCGACATCGACCAGCGCGGCGTGCAGTTGCCGCTCGATACGGTGCCGGTCGAGATCGTTCCGCTGGTCAAGGCCATCAATGCCGCGCTCGGTCGCCTCGACAAGGGCTACGAACGCCACCGGCGCTTCCTCGCCGCGGCCGCACACGAGCTGCGGACCCCGATCGCAATTCTTTCGGCACGGGTCGCCTCGCTGCAGGCCGGACTGGAGAAAACCCGTCTGCTCGAAGACGCCACCCGCCTCAGCGTGCTGGCCGGGCAGTTGCTCGACCTGCAACGGCTCGATCAGCAAACCGATACGTTCGTCGAAGTCGATCTCGTCGGCATCGCCCGGCAGGTCGTGCTCGATCTGGCGCCGCTCGCCTTCGCGGCGGGATATGAAATGTCCTTTGAACAGGAGGACGAGGCTGTCGTCGTTTCCGGCGACCACACCTCGCTGGAACGTGCCCTCACCAACCTCGTGCAGAACGCCATCGACCACGGACAGCGGCGCGGCACGATCCTGGTTCGGGTGACGACAGCCGGCCGGATCGAGGTCCACGACGACGGCAACGGTATTCCGCCCGAAGAGCGCGAGCAAATCTTCGAGCCGTTCCGCCGGCTGCATCCGGGCGGGCGCGGCGCCGGCCTCGGCCTCGATCTGGTACAGACCATCATGCGGCTGCACGGCGGCCGGATCGAGGTCGATCGGGCGCCGTCCGGCGGCGCCTGCATGCGAATGGTGTTTGCGACGGTTCAGCCGTCCTGCTGATCGCGCGGATGCGGCCACGGCGAGCGCCGCGAAACGAGAGTCCGCACCGATGGTATCGGAACGGCACTCTCGTTGGTTGTTTTGGCGCGTTTTCCGTATCCAGGTCGTTCGGAAGCCTAGCCCGCCTTGCGCAGCCTCAGGGATTCGTAGAACGCCGTTTCGAAATTGATGTAGCCGATAAAGGACGTCGGATCGCCAAACGGCAGGATCTGCGTCGCCCAGTATCCGCCAAAACCGTTCTGCCGATCGATCCAGTAGAACAAATTGGCGAGCCCGGCCCAGCCGAGCGCGCCGGCGGGGCGGCCGGTCGGAGCCTGCTCGTCATTGATCATGAAGCTCAACGCCCAGGATTTCGACTGGCCGGGGAAGAACTCGGCGTCGTTGGCAAGTGACGTGATCACGCCGGTGATCGCGGTGACCTTGTTGTTGCCGAGATGGTTCTTCTCCGCCATCCGCACGGTCTCCGCCTTGAGGACACGCCCGTGCTCGCCGGCGCCGTCGTTCAGCCACATCCGGATGAAGCGCATGTAGTCGCCGATGGTCCCGTAAAGCCCGTGGCCGCCCATGTGGATTTCGGGCTTGGCCGGCAATTCGAAATCCATCGGCGTGAGCGAACCGTCGGCGTTGCGGGCGTGGATGCCGGCAAGCTTGCGGCGCATCGCATCGATGAGATCGAACGTCGTGTCCAGATCCCGAGCGGTTCGAAGATCCGTGTCTTGAAGACTTCCCCGAGCCGCCTGCCGGTGATGGCCTCGACGATCTGGCCGCACCAATCCATGTTGGTGCCGTATTCCCAGCGCTCGCCCGGATCGAACAGCAGCGGCGTCATCAGCGAAGCCTTGGACGCCGTGATGACGCTGGGCTGCCCCTTCTCCTGCGCCAGCCGGTTATAGGTGTGATTGATGAAGTCGTAGCTCAGACCAGCGGAATGAACCATCAGCATGCGGGTTGTGATGTCGCGTTTCGGCGGACGCAGCCGCGGCTCGCCCTTGTCGTCAAAACCCTCGATCACCTGGAGCTTGCCGATGTCGGGCGCGTAGGTCCTGGCGGGCGCGTCGAGATCGAGCTTGCCTTCCTCGACGAGTTGCAGAACGGCCGTCCCGGTGATCGCCTTGGTGGTCGAAAAGATCGCGAACACGCTGTCGGTCGTCATGTCGGACGGCTGGTCGAGCCGGCGCTTGCCGGCGGCACCTTCATAGATGTTGCGATGGCGGTCGGTCACCATCGCCACGACGCCGGGAATGCGCGGGTTTGAAGTCACGACGCCGTCAAGGATTGCATCGGCGGCTGCACTGAAATTCGTGCTCATTGTCTTCCTCCACATTTTGTAATGTTGACCTGCGTAGCCCGGATGAAGCGAAGCGAAATCCGGGATCGTGATTTCGGGCGTTCCCGGATTGCGCTTCGCTCCATCCGGGCTACGAAATCAGCCCTACTGCACGGCGAAGCCGCGATAGCCGCTGGCGGCGACCTCGTCGCATTTCTGGCGGTAGGTGCCGACACCGCCGCAATAGGACAGCACCCGGCGCGGCTTGCCCTCGACATTCGAGCCCAGGTACCAGGAATTGGTCTTGGCGATCAGTGTTGCGTTGGCGGTCTCGTCGTGATGCGCCACCCACTGATCCTCGGTATCCCTGGTCGGCTCGATGACGTTCAGGTTCTTGCCACGCAAATATCCGATGCAATCGGCAATCCACTCCACTTGCTGCTGGAGGCAGGTGGTCATGTTGCAGAGTGCGGCCGAGGGCGCGAGCGGCACCGCCGTGGTGAACAGGTTCGGGTAGCCATGGACCTGCAGGCCCATCGTGGTGCGGATATCCCTGCCCCAATCGTCCTTCAGCGATCGCCCGTCGCGGCCGCGGATGTCGATGCGCGTCAACGCCCCCGTTCCGGCGTCGAAGCCGGTCGCCAGGATGATGACGTCGAACTCATGCACCGTGCCGTCGGCGGTCTGGATGCCCTCGGCCGTGATGCGGGCGATCGGATTGTTCTTGACGCTGACGATCTCGACATTGGGCCGGTGGAAGGCCTCGAGGAAATTGCTCTCCAGCGGCACCCGGTGCGTGCCAAAACCGTAATCGGCGGGAATCAGCTGTTCGCACAGCTTGGGGTCTTTGATCCGCTCGCGCATCTTCTCGCGCACGAATTCGGTGATCTCGGCGTTGACGGCTTCGTCGAAGAACAGTTCGGCGAAGGACGAGACCCACAGCTTCAGGGATCCGTCGTTCCAGCAATCCTCGATCATCTGGCGGCGCTGCTGTGGCGTCAGGTCGGCCCAGGCATGCTCGAAGTCGAATTCGAAGCCGGTGAACGTCTTGGGCAGCCGCTCGGTGAGGAACTTGAACTTCGACTTGTAGGCCTCGGCATCCGACGCATCCCATTTCGGGTTCTTCATCGGGATGATGTATTGCGGGGTGCGGATGAACACCTTGAGGTGGCCGACCTCACCGGCGATCGACTGGATCACCTGGATTCCGGTCGCGCCGTTGCCGACCACGCCGACGCGTTTGCCGGCGAGCTCGATCGGCCCCTTGGGCCAGCGCGCGGTGTGGAACAGCTTGCCGTTGAACGTCTCCTGTCCCGGGAAGGACACGTGCGGGGCCGAGAGCATGCCGCAGCAGGTGACGAGGAACTGGGTATCGATCACGTCGCCCTGGTCGGTCGCGACCAGCCAGCGTTGCGTCGCCTCATTGAAATGCGCGCTCTTCACCGTGGTGCCGAACTTGATGTCCTTCCTGAGGTCGAGGCGGTCGGCGACGTAGTTCAGCCAGCGCTCGATTTCCGGCTGACCCGGGAATCGTTCGCTCCAGCTCCAGCCTTTGTAGAGCTCCTCGGAGAACAGGTACTGATAGGTGTGGCCTTCGGAATCGAAGCGTGCCCCGGGATAGCGGTTCCAGTACCAGGTGCCGCCGACGCTGGACCCGGCATCGATCGCCTTCACACTCAGCCCCTGCTCGCGCAGGCGGAACAATTGATAGAGACCGGCGACGCCGGCGCCGACGACCACGGCGTCGAGCTTGGTCGTTGCATGCGCACCATTGCTTCCATTCGATCTCGTGACGGTCTCCGTCATGGTTTCCTCCTGTATCCTGCTTCACACACGCTCCAATCGCCGGCGTCGCCGGGTGATGGTGCATTGCGTCAATTTGGTCTCGGCCGCTGTCGCCGAAACGCAGAGCAGGCTACGGGCCGCTCGACCGAACGGCTTGGATGAAACCAACAATCTCTGGAACGCTGCCGTTCAATTGCCCGACTGGCCATTGGTCTCCTTGGCAAACGGCGAAAGCGGCCTATTCTGCGCTCCGCCATCCGGCCAAGAACAAGCGGTCAACCGCGCCACCAATCCCAGGGAGGAGGCTCGCGCGATGGGCCAGTTGATCACGGTCGAGGAGCTGCCGCGCTACGCTCCCGGCGAGCTGAAGCTGGATAGCGCCTCGGTCGGGAGGAACGATTTCCGGCTGCGCATCTTCCGCTATGCGCCGTCCGACATCTGGGTCCCGCCATCGGAGAACTTCCTCCTCGTGCTCTATCGCGACGGCACGACGTCGATGAACCGCCGTGTCACCGGCGCATGGAAGCAGGATCACGTCGGTCGCGGCGTCACGTCGCTCATGACGCGCGCAGAGCCGTCAAGCTGGCACTGGAAGAATGACATCGAGGTCAGCCATTTCTACATCTCCCCTGCCCTCATGACGAAGACCGCGAGCGATGCCTTCGACCGCGACGCCGAAACGATCGAGATTCACGACCTGCTCAAGGTCGAAGACCCGATGCTGACCTGGATCAACGATCAAATGGTCCAGGAAGTTGCCTCAGGAGGTCCGGGCGGACGCCTCTGCTATGATGCGCTGGCACTGCAGGCGAGCGTGCACATCCTGCGGAAATATGCTGCGATCGAGTTCAAGATGCCCTGCGCGCAAGGACGCTTTCGCCCGGCGCATGCCCGGCTGATCGAAGACTATATCGAGCAGAACATCTTCCGGAACATCACGCTGGAGGAGCTCGCGAACATCTGCAATTGCACGCCGGTCCAGTTCGCCCGCAAATTCCGCGTGCATTACGGCATGCGGCCGCACGCCTATGTCCTGCGGCGCAAGGTCGAGCATGCGTGCCAGCATCTGCGCAAGGACCGCGTCGCGCTGAAGGAGATCGCGTTGCTCGCCGGTTTCGCCGATCAAAGCCACCTCAATCGCGTCTTCCGGCAGCACATGAACGTCACGCCGGCGGAATATCGCCGGCAGGTCTGCGAGCACACCGTCCAGGCGTGAGACTGGGCCAGCGACGGCCTCACACCGGCGGCGGATTGAGGCGCGCAAAACCTTCCTGGATTCGGTAGGGGTAGTACGGATAGGCCGGCATCACCGCGCTCGCGCGGTCGAGACGCGCGATCTGGTGCGCCGAGAGCGACCATCCGACTGCGCCGAGATTGTCACGAAGCTGTGCCTCATCGCGCGCGCCCATGATCACCGACGATACGCTCGGCCGCGTCAGCAGCCAGGCAATCGCAACCTGCGGCACGCTGCGGCCGGTCTCGGCAGCCACAGCGTCCAGCGCATCGACGATGGCATAGAGCTTCTCGTCGTCGACCGGCGGCCCGAACTGCGCGGTCTCGTGCAGGCGGCTGTTGGTCGGCAACGGCTGGCCGCGCCTGATCTTGCCGGTGAGGCGGCCCCAGCCGAGCGGGCTCCAGACCAGCGCGCCGACGCCCTGGTCGAGCGCGAGCGGCATCAGCTCGGATTCATAGTCGCGGCCGACCAGCGAATAATAGACCTGGTGCGCCACATAGCGCGGCCAGCCGTGCCGCTCTGCGACACCGAGCGATTTCATCAGATGCCAGCCGGAAAAATTCGAGGCGCCGACATAGCGCAGCTTGCCGGCACGCACGAGCGCGTCGAGCGCCGACAGCACCTCGTCGACCGGCGTGAAGGCATCGAAGGCATGAAGCTGCAGGAGATCGATATAGTCGGTGCCGAGCCGCTGCAGCGCAGCGTCGACCGCGGCGACGAGACGGTATCGCGACGTGCCGGCATCGAGCGGACTGTCGCCCATCGGCAGGCCGGTCTTGGTCGAGATCAACACCTGGTCGCGGCGGCCCTTGATCGCGGCGCCGAGGATCTCCTCCGACGCGCCGTTCGAATAGACGTCGGCGGTGTCGAACAAATTGACGCCGGCCTCGAGGCAGATGTCGATCAGCCGTCGCGCCTCGCCGGCGCCGCTGCGGCCCCAGGCCGAAAACAGCGGTCCCTGTCCACCGAACGTGCCGGTGCCGAAACTGAGCACGGGGACTTTCAGGCCGGATGCACCGAGATTGCGGTATTCCATGGTCATGCTCCCTTGATCCGATTCATTCCGCCGGGCACTGCGCGGCGAGCGCGATCGGCCGATCGAGCCGCAGGCTCCACAGCGCAAGCACCAGGCCGATTGCAGTGATGACGGCGGCCACCAGCGGCAGCGCGCCGAGGCCAAGGCCGCGATCGATGGTGACGCCGCCGGCCCAGGCGCCGAGCGCGTTGCCGAGATTGAAGGCCGCAATGTTCAGGCTGGAGGCCAGCGTCCGTCCTTCGACGCCGGCGGCTTCGAGCACGCGGAGCTGCAGCGGCGCGACGGTCGCGAACGCGGCGATGCCGAGAACGAACAGCAGCACGACCGCCAATGCCTTGATCGAGACGACCGCCGTCAGCGCGACGAGCACGGCGGCGAGGCCACCGAGCGACACCAGCAGCGCGCGGGCAAGTCCCTTGTCGGCGAGCCGTCCGCCCGCGACGTTGCCGATCGCAAGGCCGGCACCGAACACCAGCAGGATCGGCGACACCGCGGCGTCGGAGAAGCCGGTGAGCCGCGTCAGGATCGGCTGCACATAGGTGAAGACCGCGAACAGCCCGCCGAAGCCGAACACCGTCATGGCAAGTCCGAGCAGGACCTGCGGGCGGCCGAGCACGGCGAGCTCCTCGCGCAGCGGCGCGGGCTTGTCGTTGGCGCCGACATGGCCGGGGACCAGCACCGCCAGCACGATGAACGCGATCACGCCGATCGCCGCCACCGCCCAGAACGCCGCGCGCCAGCCGAGCATCAGGCCGAACCAGGCGCCGAAGGGCACGCCGAGCAGGGTCGCGACGGTGAGCCCGATGAACATCGTGGCGATTGCCGAGGCGCGCTTGTCTTCCGGGACGAGGCTTGTCGCCACCACCGATCCGACGCCGAAGAAGGTGCCGTGCGCCAGCGAGGTGAGAATGCGCGCCGCCATCAAGAGCCCGTAGCTCGGCGCCAGCGCACACGCCGCATTGCCGAGCGTGAAGATCGCCATCAGCGCCAGCAAGACCGCCTTGCGCGGCATCCGCCGCGTTGCCAGCGTCAGGATCGGCGCGCCGACGAACACGCCGAGCGCATAGCCGGAGATCAGCAGGCCAGCCGCGGATACCGATACCTGCATGTCGGCGGCGACCTGCAGCAGCAGTCCCATGATGAGGAATTCGGTGGTGCCGATGCCAAAGGCACCGGCGGTCAAGGCAAGGACTGCAGCAGGCATGTGTCGCTCCGGACAGAAGGATTCCGCAAAGCGAGATAGCGGTCCGGGCCGGGAAGGATTAGAATGGCCGCAATCCAATCATTTGTGACTTGAATTCAAGATGGCCCGCACAGACACCAACCGCTCCGGCGAGATGGACGTATTCGTCCGCGTCGTCGATCTCGGCGGCTTCACGGCTGCCGCGAACAGCCTGCGCCAGACGCCGTCCGGCGTCAGCAAGCTGGTCTCGCGGCTCGAGACGCGGCTCGGCACGCGGCTGGTCAACCGCACCACGCGCAAGCTGCAGCTCACCGAGGAAGGCCAGGCCTTCTACCAGCGCGCCCAGCGCATCCTCGCCGATATCGACGAGGCCGAACGCGAGGCCGCCTCATGTGTGCCGCGCGGCCATCTCACCGTGAACAGCAACATCCCGTTCGGCATGCTGCATGTGATGCCGCTGCTGCCGCGCTTCATGCGCGAACATCCCGACATCACGCTCGACATCGTGCTGACCGACACGCTGGTCGATCTGATGCAGGAGCGCGCCGACGTCGCGATCCGCGCCGGGCCGCTCGGCGCCTCACGGCTGATCGCGCGCAAGCTCGGCACCAGCCGCATGGCGGTGGTCGCCGCGCCGTCCTACCTCGCCCGCTTCGGCACACCGAAGACGCCGGCCGACCTCGCCGCCCATCGCGGCATCGGCTGGACCTTTCCGCGCAGCATTCGCGGCTGGCCGTTCCGCCGCGCTGAGCGAATCGAGGAAGCGCTGCCGCCACCGGTCGCCCGCGTCAGCGACGGCGAAGCCGCGCGTCAGCTCACGCTCGGCGGGATCGGACTGGGCCGGCTGGCGCTGTTCCACATCGGCCCCGACATCGAGGCCGGGCGTCTGGTGCCGGTGCTGCAAAATCTCAATCCCGGCGACCGCGAGGACATCCATGCGGTCTATGTCGGCCATGCCGGCCCGCTGCCGGCGCGGGTCCGCGCTTTCATCGATTTTCTTGCACAGCACATCCGCATCGGCGATCCCTCGCTGCGGCGCGGCGCCGATGGAAGATGGAAAGTCGTGGGTGACAAGTGAGCATGCGATGACGCACGAGCCCCCGGCCTTCCAGTCCGTCACCGAAACGATCCGCATCGTTACCGAGCCAAAGCATGTGTGGGACGCGATCATGGACCCCAATGCGGGCGTGAGATGGCGCAATGCGCATTTCAGGACCGATTGGCGGATCGGCGCGCCGATCGACATCGAGGCGGAGATCGGCGCAAAGCGCTATCGCGACAAGGGCCGCGTCCTCCATGTCGAGCCGCCGATGCGGCTCGCATACTCCTATTGGTCGCAGGTCTCCGGCCTGCCGGATGTTCCGCAATCCTATGCGACGATCACGATGACGCTCGTGCCTGACGGCGGCGAAACGGTGCTGACCGTCACCCAGCAGGTGCCGCCTTCGCCGATCCGCCGCGGAAACGGCTGGGAAATCGGGCCCGACTCAGGCGCCAAACACGTTGCCTTCTACTGGCGCATGACGCTGCCGCGCCTGAAGCACGCGGTCGAGCAAGGACGCGCCGCGCAGTAGCGCGCCTAGGCCCGCTTCAGCAGGAAGAGCTGCGTGACATAGGGGAACACCACTTCGTCGGCGTCGCCGAGACCGGCCTCACTGAGGATGCCGCTGGTCTTCTCGCGCAGGATCGCCTTCTCCACATCGGGAAGATTGGCGACATAGCTCGTCGATGCGATGCGCTCGAAGACATCCCGTCGCTTCATCCGGTGCGGATGGTCCTGCACGATTTCCCTCTCGAGCACGAAGCGCGGGTCCTTCAGGATCCAGCGCCAGCGTCCGGTCCGTTGCCGGGGCGTGTCGCCCGCATAGCCCTCGATCATGACGGACAACGCCTCGACCCACGGCGTGCGGTCATCCCGGTTGTTCCAGACCAGCGCAAGCGTCCCGCCGGGATGCAGCAGCCGCGCGATCTCGGCGACCGACGCCTCGTTGTCGAACCAGTGAAACGCCTGGGCGCAGGTGACGAGGTCGACGCCGCCGGTTTCGAGGTTGATCGCATCGGCGCGCGCGTTGATGACCTCCACCCCGGCTTCCCTGGCCAGCCTGGCCGACATCTCGGCGACCGGCTCGACCGCGACGAGGTGCGCTGTCGCGGGCAAATGCTGCAGCAGGCGGGTGAACTTGCCGGTTCCGGCACCGAGGTCGACGACACAGCGCGCGGCCGCAAGCGGCAGCGCGGCGACGATCTCCGCAGGGTAGCTCGGTCGGCCCGCCTCGTAGGCGGCGACCGCGACACGATAGTTCTCGGCAGTGGGGTTCAGTGTCATTGTTGCTTCTCCTGCGTGCCAACCGTCCGCGGTGCGATCCGCGGAACGGTATAGAGCAGCGCCTGCACAGGACTGGAAGAGCGCGTCGATTCAAAATCGGCTGAAGACCTCTCACCTTTGCGTCAGCGCGCAGCTCCGCTGCTCCCTGTTGAAGGTGCACGCATTTTGAATGATTGGCTTCGGCGGGTTTCGCATGGCAACCTTTACGCGCTTGTGTTGCGTCAACGCCGCAGTTCCAGGTTGCAAGTTGCGGTTGGCTGAACGACAGTTCGCGATGGCGGACGCGGTCTGTCGCGCTTGTGCGGGACAAGCCCGATCCCGCCCCGCACCGGAGCGACCATGCAGCGATCCAGGGCAGTCTTCATCACGGCGATCGTCTACGCCTTGATCGGCCTCGTCCTCGCCGGCGGCGGCATTTGGCTCGCCGCATTGGGTGGATCCATCTTCTACATTATCCTCGGCGTCGGCGTTCTCGCCACGGCTATGCTGCTGCTGGCGCAACGCCATCAGGCGTTATGGCTGTTTGCGATCGTGCTGCTCGGCACGCTGGCGTGGGCCGTCTATGAGGTGCGGTTCGACTGGTGGCCGCTCGCGGCGCGTGGCGACGTCGTCTTCCCGATGGCGCTTTGGTTGCTCACGCCGGTGATCGTTCGCGCCCTGACAAGAAGCGGGCCGGTGCCTTACATGCGCGCGACGGCGCCGCTCTGGATCGGCGTCGTCGCTGCTGCGGCGGTGCTCATCGCCGGGCTGCTGTCCAGCTATCACGACATCAACGGCACGATGGCCGAGTCCGGCTCTGCCGTGCCGCAAAGCGAAGCCGACCCGCAGCCGGACGGCGACTGGCGCGCCTATGGACGCACGCAATTCGGACAGCGCTATTCGCCGCTGAAGCAGATCACGCCTGACAATGTCGGCAACCTCAAGGTCGCCTGGACCTTCCGCACCGGCGATGTGCCGACGCCGGAGGACTCCGGCGAGACGACCTTCGAGGTCACCCCGATCAAGGTGCGCGATACGCTCTATCTCTGCTCGCAGCACCAGGTGCTGTTCGCGCTCGACGCCAAGACCGGCACGGAGCGCTGGCGCTACGACCCCAAGCTCGTGCACAACAAGACGTTCCAGCACATGACCTGCCGCGGGGTCTCCTATCATGAAACCGCGCAGGGCGCCGTCGACAGCAGCGGCAATCCAGCGCCGGCCGAATGCCCGCGGCGGATCTTCCTGCCCGTCAATGACGGCCGCATGATCGCGCTCGATGCCGACAGCGGCAAGCTCTGCGAAGGTTTCGCCGATCACGGCATCCTCGACCTGCAGGAGGGGATGGGAATCAAGACCGCCGGCTTCTTCGAGCCGACGTCGCCGCCGGTCGTCAGCGACAAGATCCTGGTCGTGGCCGCCGCGGTGATCGACAATTATGCGGTCGAGGTGCCGTCGGGCGTGATCCGCGGCTTCGATGTCTACACCGGCAAACTGGTCTGGGCGTGGGATTCCGGCGCGGCGGACGAGAACGCATTGCCGTCGCCGACGCGGCATTACACCAACGGCTCACCGAATTCCTGGATCACGGCCTCGTTCGATCCAAAATTGAATCTGGTCTACATCCCGACCGGCAACAACGGACCGGACATCTGGGGCGGCAATCGCGATGCGCTGGTCGAGCGCTATTCCAGCGCCATCGTCGCGCTTGACGTCAACACCGGCAAGCGCGCCTGGTCGTACCAGACCGTGCATCACGATCTCTGGGACATGGACGTTCCCTCGCAGCCGAGCCTGGTCGATGTGACGACGGCCAAGGGCGTCGTTCCCGCGCTGATCCAGCCGACCAAGGTGGGCAACATCTTCGTGCTCGACCGCAGGACCGGCGAACTGATCGTGCCGGCGCCGGAGCGCGCGGTGCCGCAAGGGCCGGCGCCCGGCGACCGCTCGGCACCGACCCAGCCGTTCTCCGAACTGACCTTCCGCCCGGAGGCGAAGCTGACCGGCGCCGACATGTGGGGCGGCACGATCTTCGACCAGCTGCTGTGCCGGATCATGTTCCACCGCTTGCGCTACGAAGGCACCTTCACGCCGCCGTCGTTGCAGGGCACGCTGGTCTTTCCGGGCAATCTCGGCATGTTCGAATGGGGCGGCATCGCGGTCGATCCTGTCAGGCAGATCGCGATCGCCAATCCGATGTCGCTGCCGTTCGCCTCAAGACTCATTCCGCGCGGCCCGCAGAATCCTCCGGCGCCGACCGCCGAGAAGCCGGTCGGCAGCGAGGTCGGGGTGCAGCCGATGTATGGCACGCCGTTCGGGGTGGGTATCTCGAGCTTCCTCTCGCCCTTCTCCGTGCCGTGCTACCGGCCGCCATGGGGCTCGATGGCCGCAATCGACCTGAAGACGATGAAGATCGTCTGGCAGCATCCCAACGGCACGATCCGGGACACCACGCCGCTGCCGCTTCCATTCAGGATGGGCGTGCCGATGCTGGGCGGTCCGATCACCACCGCCGGCGGCGTTGCGTTCTACACCGGGACCTATGAGTACACGATCCGGGCCTACGATGTGCGCAACGGCAAGGTGCTCTGGGAGGATCGCCTGCCAGCCGGCGCCCAATCGACGCCGATGAGCTACGAGGCTGGCGGCAAGCAATACGTCGTCACCGCGGCCGGTGGCCACGGCTCGTTCGGCACCAAGCGCGGCGACTACGTCATCGCCTACGCATTGAAGGAGTGAGCCGCTTCATCGGGGCCGTCATTTTCCTTCTCCTTCCCCCTGAAAGGGGAAAGGTCGGGATGGGGGTCCGCCGCAGGCGATGCTCGCTGCGGAGGAAGCGGATCCCCACCTGATTTGCTCTGGTGAGCAAAGCGACCTCCCCCTTTCCAAGGGGAGGCGGAACTGGCCCAGCAGGATAGCGTCCAGACGGGTTGGCAAATCCGGCCAAAGCCGCTAAAGGTCCGCCCCCTTTCACAGACAATCCGAGCATGACATGTCGAGCGCCCCGCCCGCTGTCTCGATTGGCGTCGATTTTGGCACCAGCAACACCGTGGTCGCGCTGTCCGACGGCGACGGCCGCGTCGAGGCTGTTCGCTTCGACCATGGCGGCCGCACGCATAGCGTCTATGTGTCCGCGCTGTGCTTCTGGGAGGAACGGCCGGGCGCCGGCCTGCATCCGCGCGCCGAGGGCGGCCCGTGGGCAATCGAGCAGTTCCTCGAGGGACGCACGATCCATCGCTTCATCCAGTCGTTCAAGACGTTCGCGGCAAGCTCGGCCTTCAACACCACCCAGATCTTCCGGCAACGCTACAAATTCGAGGACCTGCTCGCGGCGTTCCTGCGCACGCTGACGCGCCATGCCGGCGACGGATTCGATCTCGGCGCGCCGACCATCATGGTCGGCCGACCGGTGCGCTTTGCCGGCGGCAATCCCAATGACGAGCTCGCGATGCAGCGCTACCGGGCCGCGTTCGAGCGGCTCGGCGCCGGCCATGCGCGCTATGTCTACGAGCCGGTGGGGGCGGCGTTCTCCTTCGCGCGCACACTCGACCACGACGCCACGGTGCTGGTCGCCGATTTCGGCGGCGGCACCAGCGACTTCTCCGTGATGCGGTTCTCGCGCAAGGGCGGCGTGCTGCGCGCCGAGCCGCTGGGACATGCCGGCATCGGCATCGCCGGCGACACCTTCGATTACCGGATCGTCGACCATATCGTCTCGCCGCGGCTCGGCAAGGGCACCAGCTACCGCTCGTTCGACAAGGTGCTGCCGATCCCCAATCACTATTATTCGAGCCTCGCCCGCTGGCATCAGCTGGCGATGATGCGGGGCAATGGCGATTTGCGCGAGTTGCAGCAGCTCGCGCGCACCGCGCTCGATCCGGCGCCGCTGCACGATTTCATCACCATCGTCGACCACGATCTCGGCTTCGCGCTTTATCGCGCCGTGTCCGACACCAAGGTCGCGCTGTCGAGTCGCGACCGCGTCGAGTTCCGCTTCGCCCGCGAAGGCATCGATATCGGCGCGACCGTGACGCGTGACGATTTCGAATCCTGGATCGCCGACGACATCGAACGGCTGGGCGCGACGGTCGACGAGGCGCTGGCGAAGTCCGACATCACCGCGCGCGACGTCGAGAAGGTGTTCCTGACCGGCGGCACATCGTTCGTGCCGGCCGTTCAGCGGCTGTTCGCCGAGCGCTTCGGCGCGGCACGGCTGACCTCGGCGGATCAATTCGAATCGATCGCCTACGGCCTCGCCTTGATCGGCCATACGCCCGATCCCGACCGCTGGACCTTCGCCGAAGCCGCGTGACAATACGCTTCGCGCCTTGATCCTGCCTTCACAGGCGACTACATCAGTTCAATCATCAATCCGACAGGATGCCGACGACCATGGATTTCACCCTCACAGCAACGCCCATCAGCCTTGCCCTCGGGGATATCCATGCCTGCATCGATCGCGCTCTCTCATCTGACCCTGTCCGCGCCTGACGGCCGGGTTCTCCTTTCCAATATCGATCTGAATTTCGGACCCGAACGCACCGGCCTTGTCGGCAGGAACGGCGTCGGCAAGACGACGCTGCTCGGCCTGATCGCGAGGGTGCGCGCGCCGCAATCCGGCACCATCTCGGTTCAGGGACGCGTCGCGATGCTGCATCAGACGGTTCAGCTGAAGCCGGATGAACGCGTCGTCGATCTGTTCGGCGCGCGCCGCGCACTGGTCGCGCTACGTCGTGCCGAACAGGGCCTTGCGAGCACGGAGGAGATCGCCGACCTCGACTGGACGCTCGACACGCGCATCGCGACCGCGCTCGGGCGCGTCGGACTGAGCGATGCGCTCGACGCGCCGCTGGCGACGCTGTCCGGCGGACAGGCCACCCGGGCACGGCTCGCGGCCCTGACCTTCGCGCAGCCCGACTTTCTGCTGCTGGATGAGCCCACCAACAATCTCGACCGTGCGGGACGCAAGGCGGTGATCGACCTGCTCGCCGACTGGCGACACGGCGCCATCGTCGTCAGCCACGACCGCGAATTGCTGGAGACGATGGACGCGATCATCGAACTGACCTCGCTGCAAGCCAGGCGCTACGGCGGCAACTGGAGCGCGTACCGCGCACGCAAGGCCATCGAGCTGTCGGCAGCACGGCACGATCTGGCGGATGCCGAAAAGCGCGTCGCCGAGATCGACCGCAACACAAGAGAAGCCAACGAACGGAAGGCGCGCAAGGACGGCGCAGGCGCAAGGAAGCGCGCCAAGGGCGATCTCCCGCGCATCGCCGCCGGGCTGCGCAAGGACCGCAGCGAAGACAGCGGCGGCGAGAACGCCCGTCTCGCCGAACGGCGGCGGACGCAAGCGCTCGAACTTGCCAGCGCGGCGCGGCAGCGCATCGAGGTGCTGCAACCGTTCTCGGTGCAGCTGCCCTCGACGCATCTGCCGGCGAGCAGGATCGTGCTGCGGATCGACGCGGCCGATGTCGGCTACAGCACGGATGCGCCGATCCTGCGTGACGTCACCTTCTCCATGTCGGGTCCGGAGCGCGTCGCGATCACCGGCCCCAACGGCGCCGGCAAGACGACGCTGCTCAAGCTCGTCAGCGGCGAATTGACCGCGGCGCGCGGCACCGTCGAGGTGATGACCCGGTTCGCGATGTTCGATCAGGCAGTCAGCCTGCTCGATGCGTCGGCCTCGATCCTGGAGAATTTCCGGCGCATCAATCCGGATGCCGGCGAGAACGCCTGCCGCGCGGCGCTGGCGCGATTCATGTTCCGCGCCGATGCCGCGCTGCAGCCCGTCGCGAGCCTCAGCGGCGGCCAGTTGCTGCGCGCCGGTCTCGCCTGTGTGCTGGGCGGCGTGAGGCCTCCGCCTCTCCTGATCCTCGATGAGCCGACCAATCACCTGGATATCGAATCCATGGAAGCGGTCGAGGCCGGCTTGCGCGCCTATGACGGCGCGCTGCTGGTCGTCAGCCACGACGAGGCCTTCCTCGAGGCCATCGCGATCACGCGCAGACTGAATCTCGCGTCGTGGAGGTGACGCGGAGAGCGAGAAATTGCCGTTACGCAATCAATGCTCGAACGACGAAGATCAGTCAGGAATTGAACAGCCGAGCACGCGTCGCCTTGGGGTAGGTCGTAAGGCGCGGTGCCCGGCTGTCAGGCCGCGCGGCGGTGCGGCCATTCCGCCAGCCTCGCTTGTCCCCAAGCGCGAGGCCGTCGGAGCTGAATCTGGTCTGTTGCTAAATCCGCGCCGTCGAATGGAGCGCGTTTCTCCAAAGGGCAAAACCGCGATCAGGACATGCGCGAGCGTCATCTTGGAACATCCCAATTGAAAGGCTTCATGCGGAGCGATATGCGCCGCAACCTGGCAATCAAAAGCACTTCAAAATTGATTTGCCCCGCCGGCCGCCGCCGGACAGCCCGAAAGGTGGCTGGCACTGCGCTCTGCCCACCCTTCGATTTCAGAGCGGTCGTCCAGCCACTCGGCTGTTGCCGCTCATCGTGCGGTTCGTCACACCGCTCAATGGCCACGAGGATAATCGATAAAACTTTATCGACAATCGAAACGAAAAATTAAGGTTACCGAGGCGACCCGAAGGCCGGCTCCCACCAAAATATCGAAAACAACCCCATGCAAAGGAGCCGGCGGCCGCCGCTCCGGCCCGCGCGGCGGTCAATTGGAGCAACATCCTCCGGACGAAAGTTCGCAGGGCATGTCACGTTTCGACGCGCTGCCTTGTCTTGGCTTCGGCAATGGCAGCAGCAGAGGACACCATGCACACACTCGGAACCGGAGGCGGTCGTACCCTGATCGCCATCGTCTATCATAGCGCCTACGGCCATACCCGCGAATCTAGAGGACCGTTTCAAGGGTAGTGTTTGCTTCGGCTGACCACACGAGAAAGGTCGCCGACACCGATGCAACGGCTCGAGTAAACTGGTTGCCACATCTTTACTCGATGATGAGGCTGTCCTTGCCAATGAGTGAGGTGCGCATGCCCTTACGGGCCATCCGTATGTGGTATCCCGCATCGAGCAGCGGGATTGCCTCTTCGAGCTTTCGCACGAAAACCGCATTCTCAACCAGGGCGCGTTGATCGAGAGCGATGGCGGCGGCCCGGTTCCGGCACCTATCCGACCTCTGGTCGGGCTCGAAGCCGCCATGGAGCGCTTCGCCGCGCTCGCCCGGCTCTTTGCCGTGCATCCCTCACGATTGATTCGCTACGCGACCATCAACGGATTGCCGGGCTTCATCACCATCGAGGACGACCTCGTTCAAACGACAGCCTTGCATATCGAAGAACAAAAGGTCGTTGCGATCTATGTGACCCGCAATCCGGACAAGCTGCAAAATGTGCCTGATATGACGGGGCGACGAAACTGATCGCACCCCTCGAAGCACCCGCGCGCTGGGTCATTGGCTGACAATCGCGCGCCGCGGACCGGGTCGCGACGACCGGCCGCGTCCTCCTGGTCCGGCGCAGCCGGATGCTTTGGCGGGGTCGGATCGATTGGTTAGATGGCGGAGAGGGAGGGATTCGAACCCCCGATAGGCTTGCACCTATGCCGCATTTCGAGTGCGGTGCATTCAACCACTCTGCCACCTCTCCGATGGCCCGGGTGATTTGCGCCACCCGCGGTCGGGGCGTGTTCTAGGCGAGGATGGCGGGACAGACAAGGCGCTGCAATAATATTTCCGTCACCCGTGCCTCGCGCCACCGAAGCACCGGGATACGCCAGGAAAGCGCGCGGAAACAAAGCACTAGAGCGTTTTCGAGCGAAGTGGAGACCGGTTCGCGTGAAGAAAACGCGTCAGAACAAGAATCCAGAGCTTCGGTTCTGATTCAATCAGAACCGAAGGTCTAGCAGAACGGTTCTGGTTCGATCGGCACGCGAGCGAACCAGCCGGAGCAGGAGCGGGCCATGGAGCATGTGACGATTCGAGCCAATGGTGCGGCGTTCCACGTCGCGCGGACCGGCGCTGGGAGGCCGCTGCTGCTGTTGCACGGCTGGCCGGAATTCTGGCTGACCTGGAAGCCGGTGATGGCCCGCCTCGCCGACCGCTACACCCTGATCGCGCCCGACCTGCGCGGCTTCGGCGACAGCGACAAGCCGCACGGCGCCTATGGCCCCGATCAGCATACCGACGACATGCTGGCGCTGCTGGACGCGCTCGGCGTCGACAAGGCCGGCGTGGTCGGCCACGACGTCGGCGGCGCCGTGATGCAGCCCCTCGCCCGCAAGGCGCCCGACCGCTTCGCCGGCTTGTTCTTGTTCGATTTCGTCTATCCCGGCATCGGGCCGCGGATGGCCGCGCCCGACCGGCTGAACCACATCTGGTACCAGTCGTTCCACCAGATGGAGATGGCGCCCGCGCTGGTCGGCGCCAGCAGAGACAGCTGCCGCACCTATATCCGTCATTTCCTGCACCACTGGTCGCACCGCAAGGCTGCGTTCGACGACGTGATCGAGGATTTCGCCGACAATTTCTGCAAGCCCGGCAATCTCGCCGGCGGCTTTGCGCATTATCGCGCGTCACATGCCGCGCGCGTGAAGATGATGCAGGGCGAGGCCCCGGCGCTGCCGCCGATCACTGTGCCGACCTGCATTCGCTGGGCCGAGCACGACCCGCTGTTTCCCTATGCCTGGACCGACCGGCTGGGCGAGACCTTCTCCGATCTGGACCTTGGGATGTTTCCCGATGTCGGGCATTTCCCGCATCGCGAGGACCCCGACCGCGCGGCCGCCGAGATCGCCGGCTTCTTCGCGCGGATCAATTGGAAGTAGAAGTGGTGGGACCGCCAGGACGCGACAAAAACTGGCGGTCCCGTGCCGCTTCTTAATATTGCTGGCCGGGAAGTGCGGCTTCGCCGGTCGGCGGGAGCGACACGGGCCACGGTAGCGAGCGACGTCGAAACGGCAACGGGAACCCGATCTTAACCTAACCGATCAACCTTACCGCGCGTAATCCGGGGCCGCTGGATCTGCGGATGGAGGTGCCCCGGATTTCGCTTCGCTGCATCCGGGGCTACGCAGGCTTACCTCCCCTTGAAAAGGGGAGGTCGCTTTGCTCGCCAGAGCAAAGCGGGTGGGGATCTGCTCTCTCCGCAAACAGCATCGCCTGCGGCTGACCCCCATCCCGACCTTCCCCCTTTCAGGGGGAAGGAGAAGGCAGACAGTAGCACGGATGGAGCGCGCGCGATCGCCGAGCCCGCACGGCTCAGGCATCGGCTTTCTTGGCCTTCTTGGCCTTTTTCCCGTTCTTTTCGCTCTCGTCGTTTTCTTTCTTCTCGGCCTTCTTCTCGTCCTTGCCGTTGTCTTTCTTGCGATTGGTGTAGCGGGCATTGCCAAGCCCGGTTCCGATCGTCAGCACGCCCCAGCGCGCGACATCCTGCATGAACGGGACCTCGGCCAGCCCCTGCACCACGCCGTCATTATGCATCACGATCGCGGTGTCATGATCGCCGATCTGCGGGATCGCCTCGACCAGGCTCGCCGGCAAGTTGAATTTGCTGCTCTCCCAATTGCCGGGCAGGTTCTGCGCTCCCTTTTCGATCGATCCGTCCTCATTGATGACGCCGGGACAGGCGATGCCGATGAACGGCGCGAGCTTGAGATTCTCCTTCTCGGCGGCGGCAATCAACTCCTTCAGCATCTTCACCAGCCGCTTCACCGCGCCCTCGCGCGTCGGCTCGTCATCGGCGTGGCGCCACAGCTCCGATTTCCAGACCGCCGCCTTGGAGAGATCGGGCGCCTTCTTCCAGCGCGTCTCGACAACGCCGCAGCGGATATTGGTGCCGCCGATGTCGACGGCGAGGACGCCGTCATGGGCCTCGAAAATCCACGATGGCGCCAGATGCAGCGTGCCGATCAGCCCGGCATCGTCGGGGTGAAAGCGGATCGGCAGCAAATCGACCTTGAAGTCCTCCGACTTCAGGATGATCTCGGTGCGCGCGATGGCGAGCTCACCGAGCCTGGAGTCGCGGAAGCCGCCGCCAACCACGATGCGCTCGGTCCTGGCCCAGGCCTTGGTGTTGAGGAAACGCCGCGTCACATAGGCGAGCTCCTGGGCAAACTCCTCGATCGCGCTATGCACGACCGCCGAGGCCTCGGTGTCGTCGCCGACCAGCAGCTCGTCGAGCTTCTTCTTGCTGATCTTGTCCGACGGCTCGTCGCCGAACGGATCCTCGTCCGACTTGCGCAGCGGCTTGCGCCAGCGGTCGAGGATCTTGCGGAAGGCGCCCTTGGAGGCGCGATCGCCGAGAAAGCCCTCGTCGTCCTTCAGCTCGATGTTGAAGCTGTCGATGTCGACAGACGGCAGCCGCGCGGCACCGTGGTGCGCGATGCCCGTGGTCAATCCTGCGTCGTCGGCCATTCGCCCTTGCCCGTCTTGAGGTCGGGTCGTTAACGGCGGGGAACCCAATTGGTTGCTTGCAGCGCGCGCCGGCGCCATTTGATGGACGGGTTTGGCGGCAAGACCGGCTCCACGGGTGCGGCGGTCACGCTGGGCCAGCCCGCTCCAGACCATACGGCGCCAAACGGACCGCCAGCCTGGCCGCGACCAAGCGTCGGCTTGGCCGCCGATTCGGGCCAAAACCATGCCAAACCCTTCATTTTTGGCCGGGTTTTGCCCTGCTTTACCTTGACTCTCGGTCGTTTGCGGCTATAAGTCCCCCCATCCGGCGCGGGGATTTCTCGCGCCGATTGTTTTTGTGCGGACCATTTGGGAATTCATTCCCTTCGCACGAGACACGCAACCCATAGCGACTGAACAAAAAGCCGACCCGGGCGAACCGTCCGAGGCCGGGATCGAACACGAAGGAATCAAACGATGTTCGCAGTCATCAAAACCGGCGGCCGGCAATACCGCGTCGTTCCGAATGATGTACTCGAGATAGGCAAGATCGCCGGCGATGTCGGCACGATCGTGCAGCTTGGCGAAGTTCTGGTGCTCGGCGGTGATACGCCGGTGCTGGGAACGCCCACCGTGGCAGGCGCATCCGTTGCAGCCGAAGTGCTGCAGCACAAGCGCGGCGCCAAGGTGATCGCGTTCAAGAAGCGTCGCCGCAAGAATTCACGCCGCAAGCGCGGCTATCGCGACGAGCTCACGGTGCTTCGCATCACCGAGATCCTCGCCGATAACGCCAAGCCGACCGTCGGCCCGCGGCCGAAGAAGGAAAAGGTCGCAGCGCCCGCCGATGGCGAGGACGCCGCGCCGAAGGCGGCCAAGAAGAAGGCGCCCGCAAAGGCGCCGGCCGCCAAGAAGGCTCCGGCCAAGAAGGCCGCGGCCAAGGCTTGAGAAGAAGTGATCGTCGCGCTTTCAGATGTGAAGCGTGACAAAACGTGAAATGATTCCGTCAAGGAATTGATCTAGAGATCAAAGCGAAGTCGGAGACGAGCCATGGCTCACAAAAAAGCAGGCGGTTCATCGCGCAACGGACGTGATTCCAAGGGCAAGCGCCTTGGCATCAAGGCGTTCGGTGGCGAGCGCGTGATCCCCGGAAACATCATCGCGCGTCAGCGCGGCACCACCTGGCATCCTGGCCTTAATGTCGGCATGGGCACCGATCATACTCTCTTCGCCAAGGTCGAGGGTCATGTCGAGTTCCGTGCCAAAGCCAACGGCCGCACGTTCGTATCGGTTATTCCGATGGCAGAGGCGGCCGAGTAGACGGTGGACACACATGAGTCCGCCGGGTCCTGTTGAACCGGCGGAGTCGCAAAGGGCTCCAAGGGGAGGCGGGATGACCGGCCTCCCCTTTTTTGTTGCGCGCGTTCGACTTCGAACGCGCGTGACGTTCCAAGCGTTGCGTATCGATTTTTCGCATCACAGGAGCTCGACATGTTGCAGGACATCCCGACGCCGACCTTGCGCGAGGCAAGAGCATGCGTCCTCGAGACCGAACGGCTGACATTGCGCAAGCCGACGCTCGCGGACGTAAAAGCAATCGCACGCCTCGCCAATGACCGCCGCATCGCGGAGAACACCCGCCGCCTGCCGCATCCCTATACCCACGACGACGCCATCGACTTCGTGCGCGCGCTCGGCGCCGGCGGACGTGAAACCGTTTTCCTGATCGAGAACAATCACACGCCGATCGGCATGGTCGGCATCGACTGGCGCGAGGAGACATCGGCCGAACTCGGCTACTGGCTCGGCGTCGACTATTGGGGCCAGGGTTTCGGCACCGAGGCCGCGCGCGCCGTGATCGATTACTTCTTCGAGGAATTCGATCTCGACCAGCTGATCTCGGGCGCCCGCGTCGTCAATCCGTCGTCGCGCAACATCCTCGAGAAGTGCGGCTTCCAGTGGGGCGGCGTCGAGCTGCACCGCTTCGAGGCGCTGGGCTCGTCGAGCCCGGTCGACTGCTTCCGCCTGTCGCGCGGCGTCTGGGCGTCGCTGAAGAGCTGGAACAACTCGACCCGGCGGGAGAGCTGAGACTTCTGGTCTTCACCCTCCCCTGGAGGGCAGGGCAATCGCATATGGAATGAACCGATTCTTCCGCGCCGTCATGGCCGGGCTTGTCCCGGCCATCCACGTCTTTTCTTCGCGTGGAAACGAAGACGTGGATGCCCGGGACAAGCCCGGGCATGACGAGTTTGTGGGAACTCCGATTACCTCAAACGCCACATGCGATTGCCCTGCCCTGGAGGGGGAGGGTCGCTGGGCATGCAGCGGAGCGGAATGCGCAGCAGGGTGGGGTGACAGTCGCTCCACCCGGATGCTGCCCGTGTTGAGAGATCACCCCACCCCGTCTCACATTTCGCTGCGCTCAATGTGATCCGACCCTCCCCCTCCAGGGGAGGGTAAACATCACGCCGGCGGATTCACTGCGGAATCCGGGCGCCCAAGCTGCTGCTCGCGGACGAAGATGTAGAGGCCGGCGGCGATGATGATGGCGGCGCCGATGATGGTGGCCCAGGACGGCACGTCGCCGAACACCACGAAGCCGAAGATCACCGCCCAGACGATCATCGAATACTGGTAGGGCACCACCACGCTCGCCGGCGCGAGCTTCAGCGAACGATTGACGCAGAGCAGCGCCGCGACCGAGATGATGCCGGCCGTGAAGAACAGCACGAGGCTGCCGGCTGACGGCGTCACCCAGCCGAACGGCGAGAGCACGAGGCCGAGGATGAAGGTGCCGCCGAACTGCGACGTCGCCAGCACGATATCGGGCGTCGCGCGCAGCGAGCGCGTGATCAGCATCAGCACCGCAAACGACAGGCTGCCGCCAAGCGCGATCATCGCCGGCCAGCTGATCGTCTGCGCCGACGGCCGGAGCGCGATCAACACCCCGCAGAAGCCGACCAGGATCGCGGTCCAGCGCCGCCAGCCGATATGCTCGCCGAGCACGAGGCCCGACATCGCGGTAACGAAGATCGGTCCGGCCAGATAGTAGGTGATGACGTCGGCGAGCGGCAGATAGACGGTCGCCAGGAAGAACGCCGCAACCTCCACCGTCGACAGCGTGACGCGCAGCAATTGCAGCCACGGGCGCTCCAGATGCAGGAAATCCGCGCGCCGCTGCCACACGATCGGCAGCAGCACGAGCAGCGCCGCGCAGGCGCGCAGCCACAGCAATTGCCCGACCGAATAGGTGGCGACGATGAATTTGCCCATCGCGTCGCCGAACGAGAACATGAAGATCGACAGCAGCATCAAGCCGATGCCGGCGAGCCGCGCCGACCGGTCGTCGTAGGAAGACAGTTTTGCGAACAGGCTCATGAGCAGACTTGCGCTATTGTTCCCGAGTCGTCCGGTTTTAAAGACGTGGATGCCCGGGACAAGCCCGGGCATGACGAATTGAACGGATTGCCGCACCTGCGTCGCTGCGATACCGGTAGCTGATCCCGGCAACAAGAAGAGCAGGAAACGCCGCATGAGCGAATTCGACCCCACCCAGCATCGCATGGTCCCCGCGCAGCGCTGGTTCGAGGATTTCGTGCTCGGCGAGCGCTTCGTGATTCCGAGCCGGACCCAGACCTCGGCCGTGTTCGCGGCATTCCAGACCGCCAGCGGCGACACCCATCCGATCCACTACGACGTCGAATATTGCCGCACGCGCGGCATGCCTGATCTGCTCGCCCACGGCTTCCAGACCCTGGTGCACACCGCGCCCGGCGCCGGATTGTTTCCCTATGTCGTGGAGGAGTCGCTGATCGGCTTCCTCGAGCAATCGAGCAAGTTCCTGAAGCCGGTCTATGCCGGCGATACCATCTACCCCGCGCTGGAGGTGATCGAGCTGTCGCCGGGCAAGACCACCGGCGTCGTGACGCTGCGCTCGACCGTGCACAACCAACGCCGCGAGCTGGTGCTGGAGGGGATGCAGAAATTCCTGGTCCGGCGGCGGCCTGCTTAGCCGCAAGGGTCGTAAAAAGGCCCGAAAATTAAGGCTTTTCGCTGAAGTCAGGGCCTTTCCGGGTTGCCGCCGCGGCCACCCTGCCCTAACTAGAGCACACCGGTCCTGATGAGATCAGAACCGGTGCACTCTCGATTCTCGTTTTGACGCGTTTTCTTCACGCGAACCGGCGACCACTTCGCTTGAAAACGCTATAGTTGAAAACCATGAAATTCCTCGATGAAGCCAAGGTCTATATTCGCTCGGGCGACGGCGGCAACGGCTGCGTCGCGTTCCGGCGCGAGAAGTTCATCGAGTTCGGCGGTCCCTCCGGCGGCAATGGCGGTCGCGGCGGTGACGTCATCATCGAGTCCGTCGACGGACTGAACACGCTGATCGATTACCGCTACCAGCAGCACTTCAAGGCACAGAAGGGCACCAATGGCATGGGCAAGGACCGCCATGGCGCCAACGGCAAGCCGATCGTGCTGAAGGTGCCGGTCGGCACCCAGGTGTTCGACGAGGACCGCGAGACCCTGCTGCACGACTTCACCGAACTCGGCGAGAAATTCGTGCTGGCTGAAGGCGGCAATGGCGGCTTCGGCAACGCGCATTTCAAATCCTCCACCAACCGCGCGCCGCGCAACGCCAATCCCGGCGCGCCCGGCGAAGAGCGCTGGATCTGGCTGCGGCTGAAGCTGATCGCCGATGCCGGCCTGGTCGGCCTGCCCAACGCCGGCAAATCGACCTTCCTGTCGGTGGTCAGCGCGGCACGGCCGAAGATCGCCGACTATCCCTTCACCACGCTGCATCCGCAGCTTGGCGTGGTGAATTTCGGCGGCCGCGAATTCGTGCTGGCCGACATCCCCGGCCTGATCGAAGGCGCGCATGAAGGCGCCGGCCTCGGCGACCGCTTCCTCGGTCACGTCGAGCGCTGCCGCGTGCTGCTGCATCTGGTCGACGCGACCTGCGAGCATGCCGGCAAGGCCTACAAGACGGTGCGCACCGAGCTCGAAGCCTATGAGGGCCATCTCGCCGACAAGATCGAGATCGTCGCGCTCAACAAGATCGACGCCGTCGCGCCCGACGAACTGAAGAAGCAGAAGGACCGCCTCAAGCGGGCGGCGAAGAAGACGCCGCTGTTGCTGTCAGGCGCGACCGGCGAAGGCGTGCAGGATGCGCTGCGCGCGCTGGTCGATGTGATCGGCGAGGCGCCGGTGTCCAACAAGGCCAAGGGTCAGGCGGAGCCGTGGGCGACGCCGGTTCCGCAGGGTTGAACGGCACAAGCCGCGCAACGCCTGGACTTCCCAAGCCACATCGTGGCGTCTATTGCTTCCACCTTCCTGCCAGACCGAATCCATGAAACGCCCCGCGCTCAAGAACTTTCGCCGCATCGTCGTCAAGGTCGGCTCATCGCTGCTGGTCGACTCGCAGGCCGGCGAGGTGCGCGCGTCCTGGCTCGCCGCGCTGGTCGAGGACATCGCAAAGCTGCACAAGCGAGGCTGCGAGGTCATGGTAGTGTCGTCGGGCTCGATCGCGCTCGGCCGCAGCCGCCTGAAGTTGCCGCGCGGCCCGCTGAAGCTCGAGGAGAGTCAGGCGGCCGCAGCGGTCGGCCAGATCGCGCTGGCTCGAATCTGGTCGGAGGTGCTCGGCCATCACGGCATCGGCGCCGGGCAGATCCTGGTGACGCTGCAGGACACCGAGGAGCGCCGCCGCTATCTCAACGCGCGCTCGACGATCGCCAAGCTGCTGGAATGGGGCGCGGTGCCCGTGATCAACGAGAACGACACGGTCGCCACCACCGAGATCCGCTATGGCGACAATGATCGCCTCGCCGCCCGCGTCGCCACCATGGCGAGCGCGGATCTTCTGATCCTGCTGTCCGATATCGACGGCCTCTACACCGCGCCGCCCGCGCTCGATCCCGACGCCAAGCTGATCCCGGTGGTCGAAAGCATCACCTCGGAGATCGAGGGGATGGCCGGCTCGGCCGGCTCGGAGCTGTCGCGCGGCGGCATGACCACCAAGATCGAGGCCGCGAAGATCGCGACCACGGCCGGCACCCATATGCTGATCGCGTCCGGCAAGATCGAGCATCCGCTTGCTGCGATCGCCGATGGCGGCCGCTGCACCTGGTTCCTGACCCCGGCCAATCCCGTCACCGCGCGCAAGCGCTGGATCGCGGGCTCGCTCGAGCCGAAGGGCACGCTGACCATCGACGCCGGCGCGGTGGCGGCGCTGCGCGCCGGCAAGAGCCTGCTGCCGGCCGGCGTGATCCGGGTCGACGGCCAGTTCGCCCGCGGCGATGCCGTGGTGGTGCGCGGCCCCGACACCCATGAGATCGGCCGCGGCCTGGTCGCCTACGACGCCGAAAACGCCGAGAAGATCATGGGCCGCTCTTCGCCCGACGTGATGACCATTCTGGGCATCAGCGGCCGGTCCGAGATGATCCATCGCGACGACCTCGTGATCGGCCCGGCCGGGGCGATCCCGCCCAAGTAGGCCATTGGATAGGCCATTGGCCGAGCGGGCGGCCTGCCGCCCACCTGCCATGCCGGTTCCGCGCCTCGCCACCCTTCAATTGCCATGCTAGAATATGGCCTTAGTCCAAAGCTGGTAGTTTCATGAGCGCCCCCCTGAAGGCGATCGACGGCAACGCCGATCTCACCGCCCTGATGACCGACCTCGCCGCCAAGGCGCGCGCCGCCGCGCGCGTGCTCGCGCTGGCGCCGCCGGAGCAGAAGGACCGGGCGCTCGCCGCGATCGAACGCGCGATCCGCGCCAATGCGCCGGCCATCCTCGCCGCCAATGCCGAGGACGTCGCCGAGGCGCGCGCGGGCGGCATGAGCTCTGCCTTCGTCGACCGCCTGACGCTGACAGAGGCGCGCGTCGCCGGCATGGCCGATGGCGTCGCCACCGTGCGCGAGATCATTGATCCGGTCGGCGCCGTCACCGAAAGCTGGCAGCGGCCGAACGGCATGACCATCGAGCGCGTCCGCGTGCCGCTCGGCGTGATCGGCGTGATCTTCGAGAGCCGGCCCAACGTCGCCGCCGACGCCGGTGTGCTGTGCCTGAAGTCCGGCAACGCGGTGATCCTGCGCGGCGGCTCGGACAGTTTCCGCTCCTGCCGCGCGATTCATGATTGCCTGGTGCAGGGCCTGCGCGAAGCCGGCCTGCCTGAGGCCGCGATTACCCTGGTGCCGACCCGCGACCGCGCGGCTGTCGGCCTGATGCTGACGGGATTGAACGGCGGCATCGATGTGATCGTGCCGCGTGGCGGCAAGAGTCTCGTCGCGCGCGTCGAGGCGGAGGCACGCGTGCCGGTGTTCGCGCATCTCGAGGGCGTCAACCACATTTACGTCGATGCCAGCGCCAGGCTCGATATGGCCAAGGCGGTCGTGCTGAACGCCAAGATGCGCCGTCCCGGCGTCTGCGGCGCCGTCGAGACCCTGCTGGTCGATCGCAACGCTGCCGCGACGCAGCTGAAGCCGCTGGTCGAGCTGTTGATCGATGCCGGTTGCGAGGTGCGCGGCGACGACGTCGTGCAAAGCGTCGATGCCCGGGTGAAGCCCGCATCCGACGAGGACTGGGACACCGAATACGAGGACGCGATCATCTCGGCGAAGATCGTCGACGGCCTCGATGAAGCGATTGCACATATTCATAATCACGGCTCGCATCACACCGATGCGATCGTGACGGAGGATGCCGCTGCCGCGCAAAGATTTCTCAACGAGGTCGATTCGGCGATCGTGCTGCACAACGCCTCGACCCAGTTCGCCGACGGCGGCGAGTTCGGCTTCGGCGCGGAGATCGGAATTGCCACCGGCAAATTCCACGCCCGCGGGCCTGTCGGCGCCGAGCAGCTGACGAGCTTCAAGTACCGCGTCCACGGCACCGGGCAGACGCGGCCGTGATCATTGTCGCACGCGCACGGTAAGCCATTGCAGCAAGCATCGAGCGTGTCGTTATCCGCAGCCCAGGCGCTTCCGTTCTATACCAACGGCATGCGCATCGGGCTGCTTGGCGGCTCGTTCAATCCACCGCACGCCGCGCATCGCGCCATCAGCCTGTTCGCGCTCAAGCGCCTGCAGCTCGACCGCGTGTGGTGGCTGCTGACGCCGGGCAATCCGCTGAAGAACCATGATGGCCTGCACGCGCTCGCCGAGCGCGCCGAGGCCGCGCGCCGCGTTGCCGACGATCCGCGCATCGACATCAGCTGTCTCGAAGCTGTCATCGGCGTCAGCTACACTGTGGACACGATCATCCACTTGCGCCGCCGTGTCTCCGGCGTGCACTTCGTCTGGATCATGGGCGCTGACAATCTCGCGCAATTTCATCGCTGGAAAGATTGGCGGCGCATCGCGTCCGATGTGCCGATTGCCGTGATCGATCGTCCGCCCCAAAGCTTCCGCGCCCTTGCCGCACCGGCGGCGCAGGCGCTCGCGCGCTATCGCATGCCCGAAAATCAGGCGACACGGCTGGCCGACCAGCGGGCGCCGGCCTGGGTGTTCCTGACAGGAATGAAATCCAATCTGTCTTCGACCGGACTTCGGAACCCGGACGGGAGCTGGAGAACGGCATGAAGCGCAAAAGGGTTACTGGAATATTGAAACCATTAACCCACATGCGTAGTATGGTGCGTGGGGCCGAGGATTCGGCACCCGCGATACAGTGAAAGGAATGGTCCCTGGCCACATCTGTATTGTCAAAGTCTGTTTTACCCAAGGTTCCAAAGACTGCGCGTAAAACATCGACCAAAACCGCGGCCTTGCAGGCGCAACCGGACGCCGACAAACCGGATGCCAACAAGACGCTGAGCCTGATCCTCTCCCGCCTCGAGGACATGAAGGCGGAAGAGACGGTCACCATCGACCTTCGGGGCAAATCCGCATATTCCGACTACATGATCGTCACCACGGGCCGGGTTAACCGGCACGTTGGCGCGATCGCGGAAAATGTGACGAAGAGCCTCAAGGAGAACGGGATCAAGAACATCCACGTCGAGGGCTTGCCCAATTGCGACTGGGTGCTGATCGATTCCGGCGAGGTGATCGTGCACGTGTTCAGGCCTGAGGTACGCGAGTTCTACAATCTCGAACGGTTGTGGACTCAGAACCCGGCGGTCGCGGCGGTCTAACGGGTATGAAGCCGATGCGAATCGGCTGCGGCGCATATAGCTTGTGCGCGCGCCCTAAGGCGCGCGAGTCATAGACTTGACGCGTTTTCTGCGGCAAACCGGTTTCCACTTTGCCGGAAAATGCGTGTATGCGCCTTGTCGTGATCTGTATCGGCCGTTTGAAACAGGGCCCTGAACGGGAGCTCGCCGAGCGTTACCGCGAGCGCTTCGAGGATATCGGCCGCAAGCTCGGGTTTCGCGGCCTCGACATCCACGAGATCGCGGAAAGCCGCGCGCGCGACACCGCCGCGCGCATTGCCGAGGAGGCTGCGGCGATCTCCGCATTGCTGCCTGAGAAGCACGCGCTGGTCGCGCTCGACGAACGCGGCAAGAGCATCGACAGCGCGAGCTTTGCCCGGCAGCTCGGCCGCTGGCGCGACGAGGGAACAGCGCATACTGTCTTCGTGATCGGCGGCGCAGACGGACTTTCGCCCGAATTGCAGCGCAAGGCTTTGTTGCGAATTGCATTCGGCTCCGCGACCTGGCCGCATCAAATGGTCCGCGTCATGCTTCTGGAACAGATTTATCGCGCCGCGACCATTTTGGCCGGCCACCCCTATCATCGCGCGTAAGGCGTGGTGACGGACAGTCGAAAGCGCTGAACTCACGCGAATGCAGCACAAGCGGGACACAGCTTCGTATTCGGCTTCGCATGCCGGCGCCGCGCGCCGCCGCTGGCTGCCGGCATCGCTGCCGCTGTCGATCGCGATGTTCGCCGCCTATCCGCTGGCCGCGGCGCATGGGCAAGCGACACCACCCGCACAACAGCCTGCGCCGCCAGCGACAGCAGAGACATCGCCCGACGCCATCAAGCAGCGCGAGCAGGAGCTCGAGGCCGCGCGCGAGCAGCAGCGCAAGGCGACCGAGTTGCAGGAGAAGCTGAAGGCCGACATCGCCGCGATCGGCCAGGACCGCAGCAAGCTCAATCAGCAGCTGATCGATATTGCCGGCCAGGTGCGCGGCGTCGAGACCCGGATCGCCGACGCCGAGGCACGCCTGCAGCCGCTCGACGGCCGTGAGCGCGACATCCGCGCCTCACTCGATTCGCGCCGCTCCGAGGTGATCGAGGTGCTGGCCGCGCTGCAGCGCGCCGGACGACGCACGCCGCCGGCGCTGCTGGTGCGGCCCGAGGACGCGCTGCAATCGCTCCGCACCGCGATGCTGCTCGGCGCCGTGGTGCCGGAGTTGCGGGTCCGCGCCGAGAAGCTTGCGACCGATCTCGGCGAGCTGGTGGCGCTGCGCAAGACCATCTCGACCGAGCGCGACGCGCTGGCGGCCGACCGCGACAAGCTGAGGGAAGACCAGACCCGCCTGGCGGCGCTGGTCGACGAACGGCAGCGGCAGCAGAGCGCAGCCGAAAAGGACATGGAGGCCGAAGGCGCCCGCGCCATCGCACTATCGAAGCAGGCCGACAATCTGCAGACCCTGATCGCCAAGATGGAGCAGGATCTCAAGAGCGCGGCCAAGGCCGCCGCCACGGCCAGCCTCCAGGGAGCGCCGGCGACGGTTAACGGCAAGCCGAATCTGGGGGCGCTCAAGGACCCGGCCCGCATGAGCCCGGCGGTCGCTTTCGCCTCGGCCAAAGGCCTGTTCTCCTATCCCGTGAATGGCACCAAGATTCGCGAATTTGGCGGTTCCGACGGCGCGGGGGGCGTACAAAAAGGCATTTCTTTGGCAGCCAAGCCGGGCGCGCAGGTCACAACCCCGTGTGACGGCTGGGTTGTTTACGCTGGTCCTTTCCGCAGCTATGGACAACTCTTGATCCTCAATGCCGGGGGCGGGTATCATATCCTGATCGCCGGGATGGAGCGTATTTCGGTAAACATCGGTCAGTTTGTACTTGCGGGGGAGCCGGTTGCGACCATGGGGTCGACGTCCCAAGTTGCATCCATTCTCGCCACCAATGCGAGCCAGCCAGTGCTCTATGTCGAGTTCCGGAAAGACGGCACTCCAATCGATCCAGGTCCATGGTGGGCCGCAAATGAAGGCGAAAAGGTTCGCGGATGATGCGCAAGACTTCGGTAATTCTCCTTAGCGCCGCCACCGGCGCGGCCCTGACGCTTTTCGTCACGCAGCCCCGCGCTGTGCTGATGGGATCGAGCGCGCGCGCCGCGACGTCGGACACCTATCGCCAGCTCAATCTGTTCGGCGACGTGTTCGAGCGGGTGCGCAGCGACTATGTCGAGAAGCCCGATGACAGCAAGCTGGTCGAATCCGCGATCTCCGGCATGCTGTCCGGCCTCGACCCGCACTCGAGCTACATGGACGCCAAGAGCTTCCGCGACATGCAGGTGCAGACCCGCGGCGAGTTCGGCGGCCTCGGCATCGAAGTCACGATGGAAGACGGCCTGATCAAAGTGGTCTCGCCGATCGACGACACCCCGGCCTCGAAGGCCGGCATCATGGCCAACGACATCATCACGACCCTCGACGACGAGGCCGTGCAGGGCCTGACCCTGAACCAGGCCGTCGAGAAGATGCGCGGTCCGGTCAACACCAAGATCAAGCTCAAGATCATCCGCAAGGGCCAGGACAATCCGATCGACGTCACGCTGGTGCGCGACAACATCCGCGTCCGCTCGGTGCGTGCGCGCGTCGAGGCCGATGACATCGCCTATATCCGCATCACCACCTTCAACGAGCAGACCACCGAAGGCCTGAAGAAGGAGATCACCAATCTGCAGGGCCAGATCGGCGACAAGCTGAAGGGCTACGTCATCGATCTTCGCAACAACCCGGGCGGCCTGCTCGAAGAGGCGGTCACGGTGTCCGACTCCTTCCTGGAGCGCGGCGAGATCGTCTCGACCCGCGGACGCAATGCCGAGGAAACCCAGCGCCGCGCCGCCCATCCGGGCGACCTCACCAAGGGCAAGCCGGTGATCGTGCTGATCAACGGCGGCTCGGCCTCCGCCTCCGAAATCGTCGCCGGCGCGCTGCAGGACCACAAGCGGGCGACGCTGGTCGGCACCCGTTCGTTCGGCAAGGGCTCGGTGCAGACCATCATCCCGCTCGGCTCGGGCAATGGCGCGCTGCGCCTGACCACCGCGCGCTACTACACGCCGTCGGGCAAGTCGATCCAGGCCAAGGGCATCGTGCCCGACATCGAGGTGCTGCAGGACGTGCCGGAAGAGCTGAAGGCGCGCACCGACACCAAGGGTGAAGCCTCGCTGCGCGGCCATCTGAAGAACGACGGCGACGAGAAGACCGGCTCGCAGTCCTACGTCCCGCCGGACGCCAAGGACGACAAGGCGCTGAAGATGGCCGACGACCTGCTGCACGGCATCAAGTCGACCTCGAGCGCGCCAGCGGCGCCGGAGGCTGCGCGCGACAAGGCCGCGGTCGACAAGCCGGGCAACAAGGCCGCGAACTGATTTCATCCGATCGATTCGGCGAACAGGGCGGCCCGCGGGCCGCCCTTTCTGCTTTCGCTGTCCACCCGTAACCGTGCTTTGACGGGGAGGCCGGCGCGCGGGAATGCACCGCATCGTGCTATCGTTCGCGCTGTTGATTCGGGGAGGGTCATGGCAGAGGCGGCCGACGAACTGAGCACGCCGCTTGGGCAGCAGACCGTGGGCAGGACGCGCCGGTTTCGCCTGCCGTTCACGGCGATGCAGGCGCTCGCCGTGCTGCTCGGGCTCGTACTGGTCGGCTTTGTCGGCATCGCGCTGTTCAATGACAACCCGCTCGGCGGCGAACCGATCGCCCGTGTCACGCTCCGCAATCCCCCGCCCGCCGCCGCTGACGACAAGCACGCTCCGGCCAGCCAGGCGGCGGCCGAACCGGTGGCCAAATCCGCCGCCAAGGCGCCGGCCGCAGCCAGCGACGCGAGAACCGTCACCATCATCGACGGCTCCAGCGGCAAGCGTCAGGACGTGGTGATCGGCGCCGGCGATCCGGCCGAAAAGGCCGATGGCGATACGTCGCCGCTCGCGATGACCGGCATCGATCCGCGCCTGCTGGAAAAGTCACGCTATGGCATGATCCCTGTTGTCGCCGACGGCCTGAAGCCGTTCACCGTCTACGCAGCCGAGGCCGACCGCGCCAAGGCCGCCCGGATGCCCGTGGTCGCCATCGTGGTCGCCGGCCTCGGCGTCGGCGCCGCCAAGACCACCGACGCCATCATGAAGCTGCCGCCGGCGGTGACGCTGGCCTTCACGCCCTATGGCTCCGATCCGGGCAAGCTTGCGGAACGCGCCCGGACCCAACGCCACGAGATCCTGCTGCAGATCCCGATGGAGCCGTTCGACTATCCCGACAACGATCCGGGGCCGCAAACTCTGCTGACCACGCTGAGCAGCGAGCAGAACCTCGACCGCTTCTATTGGCACCTGAGCCGCCTGCAAGGCTATGCCGGGATCGCCAATTTCATGGGAGGCCGGTTCGTTGCGGCCGATCCCGTGATGCAGCCCATCGTCCGCGAAGCGGCCAAGCGCGGCCTGAGCTATTTCGACGACGGTTCCACGCCGCGCAGCGTCGCGCAGACCCTCTCCGCGGGCCAGTCATTGCCGTTCGCCAAGGCCGATTTCGCCATCGACGCGGTACCGACGTCGGCGGAGATCGACCGCGCGCTGGTCAAGCTGGAAACCATCGCCAAGGAACGCGGCACGGCGGTGGGCGTCGCCTCGGCGTTGCCGGTCTCGATCGAGCGGCTCGGCGCCTGGCTCAAGACACTGGATTCCAAGGGCATTATGCTTGTGCCATTGACAACGGCGATGCTGAAATCAAAATCGGGCTAAAGATCAATCCGTTGGTGCTGCTCGAGACCTTGCCGGGGGGCCGGGTCGGGCAGCGCCGGAACTGTGCGAGGTAGCGGCAGCATGGCACGTTATGAAGACCTGCCCTATCGAACCTGCGTCGGCATCATGCTGCTGAATACAGCAGGGCTGGTCTTCATCGGACGCCGTGCGGGCGGCATCGAGCATGTCGACGACGCGCATGTCTGGCAGATGCCGCAAGGCGGCGTCGATCCCGGCGAGGATACGTTTCAGGCCGCACGGCGCGAGCTCTATGAGGAGACCAGCATCAAGTCCGTGGAGAAGCTCGGCGAGGTCTCGGACTGGTTGATCTACGATATCCCGCGCACCGTCGCGGGCCGCGCCTGGAAGGGCCGCTATCGCGGACAGCGGCAAAAGTGGTTCGCGTTGCGCTTCACCGGCGATGAGAACGAGATCAACGTCGCCAATCCGGGCGGCGGCCACAAGGCCGAGTTCATCACCTGGCGCTGGGAGCCGATGAAGAATCTGCCGGCGCTGATTGTGCCGTTCAAGCGTCCGGTCTATGAGCGCGTCGTGAAGGAATTTGCCGGTCTCGCAGCCAAGTAACCGGCCAGGTAGACGCGCGACGTAGCCACCGAGATGTCATCAGATAAGCCTTATCGCCCCAATGTGGGCATCGCGCTGTTCAATGCCGACGGACGTGTGCTGATCGGCCACCGGATCAAGGACGATGGTCCGGAGATCGTGCTGCCCGGCCTCGAATGGCAGATGCCGCAGGGCGGCATCGACGCCGGCGAGGATCCGCGCCAGGCCGTGATGCGCGAATTGTGGGAGGAGACCGGGGCGGTCAACGCCGACTATCTCGGCGAGACCGACTGGATGACCTACGAATTCCCCGCCTATGACGGGCCGACATCGCACCGGCTGGCCAAATTCCGCGGCCAGCGGCAGAAATGGTTTGCGCTGCGCTTCACCGGACGCGACGAGGAGATCGATCCATTGACGCCGCGCAACGGCCAGCCGGCTGAATTCGATCGATGGCGCTGGGAGCGCCTCGACCGCGTTGCCGATCTCGTGGTGCCGTTCCGCCGCGACGTCTACCGCGCGGTCGCGACCCGGTTCGCGGAATTCGCCGGCTGATCCTGCGGCGGAATGCGCCGCGCGTCGCCCGGCGTCATGCCGTAGGTCGAACGGAAGACGCGATAGAAGGTCGCGATGCTCTCGAAGCCGCACGAGAACGCGATCTCGTCGATGCTGCGCTCCCGTATGGCGTAGAGCGCACGCCTCGCCGCCTTCAACCTTGCCGCCGTCAGCGTCCGCGCAAATGACAGGCCGGTCGGCTCGAACAGCGCATGCAATTGCCGCAGTGAGATGCCGAGCTCGGCGGCAACCGCGGCCGGCGTGAGCGAGGCGCGATGCAGGTCGCGGAACAGAATTTCGCGGGCGGCATGCAGGTAGCCCGCATGCAGCGCGGCACGGATTTCGTCCTGGCGTGGCCGCAGGCGACCGCGCGCGAGCAGCGCCAGGCGCAGCATATGCGCAACGTCGCCGGCGAACTGCCCGGCTTGCGCGAGATCTCGTGTCATCGAGCGGAACATGGCGCCGACAAGCCGGGTCAGGCTCGCATCGCGCGCCAGCGCGACCGGCGGAGCGTCCTCGATCCGCGCGCCGAGCACGAGCTCGTCGGTGGCCGGGATCTTGAGGCTGAAGAAGTCGAAGCCATCGGTCCGTTCGGGCGTCGAGGCAAACGGAAGATTGGAATGGCCGAACACCAGGTCGCCGTTGCGCACAAACTGGACGCGATCGCGGCCGATATTCATGTGGCCGGGGCCGCGCACCTGCCAGGCAAGATGCAGGCTGTTGCTCGGAACGCGCGCGATGTCGGATGCGGTCCGGCTGACGCAGTAGGAGGAGGCCGACATTTGCGCCAGCACGGCACTGCCCACCGGCGTCGCGGAGAAGCGCCCGCGGAAATCGGCCCTCTTGTCGCGTTCGAGCTCGATCGTGACCCCGAACAGGCTCTTGCCGCGCACCTCGCACCAGTGCTCGAAGCGGTCCTGCGGGCGGAGAGCATCGGTGGTGAAAGTCAGCACGGCAGCTTGTCCGTTATGTCAGGAATGAAATCGCGATGCGGTCGGGCCAAATCGTCGTCGCGCTGCAGCTTGTCATTTGTGCACGATCCCTGCTGTAAGCTGCTTCACATATTCGCAGGTCGTTCGTTCGGGCCGACCGCGAAGAAGCGGACTTGTCGAGAAGAGGCGAGCCGCCGCAGCGTCTCTCCCTCATCGTCGGCAACCAATCGGCTCTGACTTGCGATATCGGCCGCGAGGATCGCTGCGACCTTGCGCTTCATGAGGACCAGCCCCCGAACCCAGATATGCCGGGGAGAATGCCGCCAGACGATCCCGCGCGCAACAAGCATTGAACGCTCGCCACGGCGTGGCGAGCGTTGAATTATTCAAGCCTTCTCAGGCGATGATCGAAAAAGTGTGAGCTATTCCACTAAGGGGGTCGGCTCACTCGACATGGCGGCGCGATCGCCGGTCGGCAACCGCGCCTTAGTGCATAGCCGTCGTGTTGAGCTCTTGCTGGATGCTCTTGAAGTGGTCGAGCCGCTCGATTGCGTGGTCGAGCTCGGAGCCCTCCTTCTCGGCAAGCTTTTCCTGCATCTCGTTGATCGTCTCGGCGAACTTCGCGCGATCGATGTCCGCAAGCGCGGTCGCGACGTCGGCGAGCACGGTGAGGCCCTTGTCCGAAACCTCGGCGAGGCCGCCGAGCACGATCACCTTCTCGCGCTTGCCGGCGGCCGTGATCGTCAGGATGCCCGGACGAACCGTGGCGACCACAGGTGCATGACCGGCGAGCACACCGAAATCCCCCTCCACGCCGGGGACGTCAACCTGATCGACCTCGCCGGAGAAGGCGAGCTTTTCGGGAGAGACGAGATCGAAGTGGAAGGTGGCCATGGTCTTTCCGTTCTTTGCGCTGTCACCCGCGGGCTCGACCCGCGGGTCCATCAGTCAAAATACTTCTCGTGCGATGGATCGCCGGATCAAGTCCGGCGATGAGACGACATCCCGAAGCTTAGGCGGCTTCAGCCGCCAGCTTCTTGCCCTTCTCGACGGCTTCTTCGATGGTGCCGACCATGTAGAACGCCGCTTCCGGCAGATGGTCGTACTTGCCCTGGCAGAGATCGCGGAAGCCCTTGATGGTGTCGGCGAGGTCGACGAACTTGCCCGGCGAGCCGGTGAAGACTTCGGCGACGTGGAACGGCTGCGACAGGAAGCGCTCGACCTTGCGGGCGCGGGCCACCGTCAGCTTGTCCTCTTCCGACAGTTCGTCCATGCCGAGAATGGCGATGATGTCCTGCAGCGACTTGTAGCGTTGCAGGATCTGCTGGACCATGCGCGCGGTGTTGTAGTGCTCATCACCGACGACGAGCGCCGACAGCATGCGCGAGGTCGAGTCGAGCGGATCCACCGCCGGATAGATGCCCTTTTCCGAGATCGCGCGCGACAGCACCGTGGTGGCGTCCAAGTGCGCGAACGAGGTGGCGGGCGCCGGGTCGGTCAAGTCGTCGGCCGGCACGTAGATCGCCTGCACCGAGGTGATCGAGCCCTTCTGGGTGGTGGTGATGCGCTCCTGCAGCGCGCCCATGTCGGTCGCGAGCGTCGGCTGATAACCCACCGCCGAAGGAATACGGCCGAGCAGCGCCGACACTTCCGAGCCCGCCTGGGTGAAGCGGAAGATGTTGTCGACGAAGAACAGCACGTCCTGGCCCTGGTCGCGGAAGTGCTCGGCAACGGTGAGACCGGTCAGACCGACGCGGGCGCGGGCGCCCGGCGGCTCGTTCATCTGGCCGAACACCAGCGCGCACTTCGACTTCACGCTCGGATCCGGGTTATGCGGATCGGCGTTGACCTTCGATTCGATGAACTCGTGATAGAGGTCGTTGCCTTCACGGGTGCGCTCGCCGACGCCGGCGAACACGGAGTAACCGCCGTGCGCCTTCGCGACGTTGTTGATCAGCTCCTGAATCAGCACGGTCTTGCCGACGCCGGCGCCGCCGAACAGGCCGATCTTGCCGCCCTTCGCGTACGGAGCAAGAAGATCGACGACCTTGATGCCGGTGACGAGGATTTCGGCTTCGGTGGACTGGTCGGTGTAGGTCGGTGCTTCCTGATGGATGGCGCGCAGGCCGTCAGACTTGATCGGGCCGGCTTCGTCGATCGGCTCGCCGATGACGTTGATGATGCGGCCGAGCGTGCCCTCGCCGACCGGCACCCGGATCGGTTCGCCGGTGTCGGTCACTTCCTGACCGCGCACGAGGCCCTCGGTGATATCCATCGCGATGGTGCGGACGGTCGATTCACCGAGGTGCTGCGCGACTTCGAGCACCAGGCGGTTGCCGCCGTTCTTGGTCTCGAGCGCGTTCAGAATCGCCGGAAGGTGGCCTTCGAACTGCACGTCGACCACGGCGCCCGTGACCTGGGTAACGCGACCGATCTGGTTGGCTGCTGTAGCCATGGACTGTTCTCCTTCGAAATCTGCCTTAGACCGCCTCAGCGCCGGAGATGATCTCGATCAGCTCCTTCGTGATCTGGGCCTGACGGGTTCTGTTGTAAATCAGGGTTTGCTTGCGAATCATCTCGCCGGCATTGCGGGTCGCGCTGTCCATCGCGCTCATCTGCGCGCCATAGAACGAGGCGTTGTTCTCCAGCAGCGCGCGGAAGATCTGCACCGCGAGGTTGCGCGGCAACAGGCTGCCGAGAATCTGGTCCTCTTCAGGCTCGTATTCGTAGGACGTGGAGGGCGCCGCATTGGCCGCGGGCGCAGCCACCTCGAGCGGGATGATCTGCTGCGCGGTCGGAATCTGCGCGATTACCGACTGGAAGCGCGAATAGAACAGCGTGCAGACATCGAACTCGCCGGCCTCGAACCGCGCCAGCACCTTGTTGGCGATGTCCTCGGCGTTGGTGAAGCCGATTTGGCGTACCGAGCGCAGGTCGAGGTGCTCGACGATGCGCTTCTCGAAGGTCCGCCGCAGCTGCTCGTAGCCCTTGCGGCCGACGCAGAAGAATTTGACTTCCTTGCCCTGCGCGAGCAGCGCGTTCGCCCGCTCGCGCGCCAGGCGCACGATGGCGGAGTTGAACGCGCCGGACAGGCCGCGCTCGCCGGTGCAGACCAGAAGCAGGTGCACCTGATCGTTGCCGGTGCCGGCAAGCAGCGCGGGCGCCCCGGGCGTGCCGTTGGCCGCCGCGGCGATGTTGGAAATCACCGCATCCATCTTGGTGGCATAGGGCCGCGCCGCTTCGGCGGCGTTCTGCGCGCGGCGCAGCTTCGAGGCTGCGACCATCTGCATGGCCTTGGTGATCTTCTGCGTCGCCTTGGTCGAGGCGATGCGGACCCGCATGTCTTTTAGTGACGCCATTCTTCGTTCACCCCGGCGATCCGACCATAATGGTCAGATCGCAAGCCTCCGTTCGTCACGCCCGGCGGCGAGCCGGGCGACGCCCCATTCGTTATGCAAAGGTCTTGGCGAAGCCCTCGACGGCCGTCTTGAGCTTGGCGGCAGTCTCGTCGGACAGATCGCGGCTGGTGCGGATCGCATCGAGGATGTCGGCGTTCTTGCCGCGCAGCAGCGACAGCAGGCCGTCCTCGAACGCCTTCACCTTGTTGAGCGGCAGCGGATCGAGATAGCCGTTGGTGCCGGCCCAGATCACGCAGACCTGCTCTTCCATCTTCAGCGGCGAGAACTGCGGCTGCTTCAGGAGTTCGGTGAGGCGCGAGCCGCGGTTGAGCAGGCGCTGGGTCGAGGCGTCGAGGTCCGAGCCGAACTGCGCGAACGCCGCCATTTCGCGGTACTGCGCGAGCTCGCCCTTGATCTTGCCGGCAACCTTCTTGGTCGCCTTGGTCTGCGCCGACGAACCGACGCGCGACACCGACAGACCGACGTTCACCGCGGGACGGATACCCTGGAAGAACAGGTCGGTTTCCAGGAAGATCTGACCGTCGGTGATCGAGATGACGTTGGTCGGAATGTAGGCCGACACGTCGTTGGCCTGGGTTTCGATGACCGGCAGCGCCGTCAGCGAGCCCAAGCCATGCTCCTTGTTGAGCTTGGCGGCGCGCTCGAGCAGTCGGGAATGCAGGTAGAACACGTCGCCCGGATAGGCTTCGCGGCCCGGCGGACGGCGCAGCAGCAGCGACATCTGGCGGTAGGCGACGGCCTGCTTCGACAAGTCGTCATAGATGATCACGGCGTGCATGCCGTTGTCGCGGAAGTACTCGCCCATGGTGCAGGCGGTGAACGGCGCGATGTACTGCATCGGGGCCGGATCGGACGCGGTGGCCGCGACGATGATCGAGTATTCCAGCGCGCCCTGTTCTTCGAGCACCTTGACGAACTGCGCGACGGTGGAGCGCTTCTGGCCGATCGCGACGTAGACGCAATACAGCTTGAGGTTTTCGTCCGGCTGGGCGTTGAGCGGCTTCTGGTTCAGGATGGTGTCGAGCGCGATCGCGGTCTTGCCGGTCTGACGGTCGCCGATGATCAGCTCGCGCTGGCCGCGGCCGATCGGGATCAGCGCATCGATCGCCTTGAGGCCGGTGGCCATCGGCTCGTTCACCGACTTGCGCGGAATGATGCCGGGCGCCTTGACGTCGACGCGCTTGCGTTCGGTGGCCTGGATCGGGCCCTTGCCGTCGATCGGGTTGCCGAGCGCGTCGACGACGCGGCCGAGCAGACCCTTGCCGACCGGCGCGTCCACGATCGCGCGGGTGCGCTTGACGGTCTGGCCTTCCTTGATCTCGCGGTCGGCGCCGAAAATCACGATACCGACGTTGTCGGTTTCGAGGTTGAGCGCCATGCCGCGCGTGCCGTTCTCGAACTCGACCATTTCACCGGCCTGAACGTTGTCGAGACCGTAGACGCGGGCGATACCGTCACCGACCGACAGCACCTGGCCAACTTCGGTGACCTCGGCTTCCTGGCCGAAATTCTTGATCTGGTCCTTGAGGATCGCAGAAATTTCTGCGGCGCGGATGTCCATCAGCCTGCCTCTTTCATCGCGTTCTTGATCGAATTGAGTTTGGTGCGAAGCGAACTATCCACCATGCGGCTGCCGAGCTTGACCACCAGGCCACCAATAATGGAGGGATCGACCTTCACGTTGAGCGCGACGTCCTTGCCCGTCACTGATTTCAGTGCGGCCTTCAGCGCGTCGAGATTCTTGTCACTGAGCTGCTCGGCGACGGTGACTTCCGCAGTCGCCTCGCCCTTGAACTTCGCCACCAGCGCGCGATAGGCGCGGATCACATCGGCAACGGCGAACAGCCGGCGATTGGCGGTGAGCACCTTGAGGAATTTGGCCGACGTGCCGGCGATGCCGGCCTTGTCGAGCACCGCGGTCAGCGCCTTCAGCTGGGCGTCGGCGGCGAACACCGGGCTGCGGACGAGGCGCTTGAGATCGGCGCTCTCGTTGAGCAAGGCCTCGAACTTGTCGAGGTCGGCCCGGACTTGATCGACGGATTGCTCGTCGCGCGCCAACTCGAACAGGGCCGTTGCGTAACGACCGGACACTCCCGAAACGGACGGATCTTCAGCAGCCACGAGCTCGCTCTTTTTTGCTGTCGAATTCGCAAGGGAAAAACCGTCGCCACCAAAGCAGCGCCTAGCGATCCAAGCCCTTGGAATTCAAGCGGGACTTCGATTTTCGACCGGCACAGGACGTGCCGGGACCGTTAAAATCGCGGCTTTGCTAACATAGCAATCGCGCAGGTGCAACATGACGGCATCGTGAGTGCCGCCTTGTCGCACGCGCTTTTTGCCGACCGCAGCCGGCGGCCGAATCGGAAAAATTTGGCGCGCGGAAATTCGGCGTGTCAGGCCTGATTCACGCCGCCGCGATTTTGTTCCATCGAAATTTGCATAGGCCTATGGCCGAGCGCGCAGGGAACCCCGGGCAGGTTGCGGTTTCATTTGGCGATTACTTACCGAAAACTTACCGTCGCTTCGATAATCAGTATTGGCAAGTATATTGGTCGTTAAAAATTGGTTAAATAGCAAGATTACGGAACCTCGATCGACTACCACCAGGCGGTAACAAGATATTTCAGCACGAGATAATCGAGATTTACTGCCCAATTCGTGCCTCATTGGGAAACCAAACGGCCTTGGTCAACGAAGGGACGGGGGTTCCACTTGCCGCGTTAGCGGCAATACTGTCTGAGGGTCTTATCAATGCTGAATATCAAGAAGGCGGCGGGCAACGTAACCCGCTCGCGTACGGCGCTTGCGTTTGTAGCCGCAACTATTCTGGTCGGGGGCAGCGTGACCGAGGCGTCCGCGAAGTCCCGGCACCACCATCATCGCCACCACCATCATCACCACGCCCGCGCCGAAGGCTCGTCCTGGCGCGACGCCAATGCATCGATCCAGCCGTCCGGCGGCCACTCGTTCTCGGGGATGGCCTCCTTCTACGGCAATGAGTCGGGCAGCCGCACCGCTTCCGGCCAGCGCTTCAACCAGAACGCCATGACAGCGGCCCACCGCTCGCTGCCGTTCGGCACCAAGCTCCGCGTCACCCATGGCGGCCGCAGCGTCGTCGTCACCATCAACGATCGTGGCCCGTTCATCCGCGGCCGCGTGCTCGACCTCTCCACCGGCGCAGCCCGCGCCATCGGCCTGACCGGTGCCGGCGTCGGCCGCGTCACCGCCGAGGTCGTCTCGTAAGCGCGTTCAGTAAGCGTTGCGTTGCGTAACGGCCGCGAGGCTTGCTTCGCGCCAAAAAATGGCCTGCCGTCGCAAATGACGGCAGGCTTTCTCTTTTGCGGGCTCAGTAGAGCGCAATGGCTCCACTTCTACCCGTCATCCCGCTCTACTTCTTTGTCTTGAGCATGATCTTGTCGGAAAACCGCGACACCCTTTTCCGGATCATGATCTACAGGAAGCTCTGCGGATCGACGTCGACCTCGAGCTTCAGATTGCCCTTGGTCTTCGGACCCGCCGCCAGCCATTCGCGCAGATATTGCGACAGGTCGACATTGCGCAGCGACTTCACCAGCAGGCGGAAGCGGTAGCGACCCTTGATGACGGCGAGCGGCGCCTCGGCGGGGCCGAGCACCTGGATCCGCTCATCGAGCGGCGCCACCGCGGCGAGCTTGCGGGCGAAGCCTTCCGCGGTCGGACGGTCGCCGGCGGAGACGATCAGGCTCGCCAGCCGGCCGAACGGCGGATAGCCGGTGCGCTCGCGAATCTCGATCTCGCTGGCATAGAACGCCTCGCGGTCATTGGCGATCAGGGCCTTGATCACGGGATGCTCGGGCTGGTGGGTCTGCAGAAAGCCGACGCCGCGGCCCTGCTCGCGGCCGGCGCGACCGACCACCTGGTTCAGCAGCTGGAACGTCCGCTCGGCGGCGCGCGGATCGCCATTGCTCAAGCCGAGATCGGCGTCGATGACGCCGACCAGATTGAGCCGCGGGAAGTTGTGGCCCTTCGCCACCAGCTGGGTGCCGATGATGATGTCGACGCGGCCCTCGGCGATCTCGTTGAGCTCGCTGCGCATGGTCTCGATCGAGGTGATGAGATCGCTCGACAGCACCATGGTGCGGGCCTCGGGGAAGATGTGGGCTACCTCCTCCTGCAGGCGCTCGACGCCGGGCCCGACCGCGACCAGCGATTCCTCGGCCGCGCAATGCGGGCAGATATTCGGCCGCGGCATCGAGAAGCCGCAGTGATGACAGACCAGCCGCTGCCGGAACCGGTGATCGACCAGCCATGCATCGCAGATGGTGCAGGCGAAGCGGTGGCCGCAGGCCCGGCACAGCGTCAGCGGTGCGTAACCGCGGCGGTTGAGGAACAGCAGCGCCTGCTCGCGGCGCTCGATGGCATGGCGAATCTGCTCGGCCAGTACAGGCGAAATGAAGCGGCCGCGCGGCGGCGGCGCGCGGCGCATGTCGATCGCCTCGATATGCGGCATGTGCTGGCCGCCGAACCGCGACGGCAGCGCGACGCGCTGGTAGCGCCCCTTGCGCGCATTGACCTCGCTCTCGACCGACGGCGTGGCCGACGCCAGCACGATCGGGATCTTTGCGATATGGGCGCGGACCACCGCCATGTCGCGCGCGTGATAATGCGCGCCGTCGTCCTGCTTGTAGGCCTGGTCGTGCTCCTCATCGACGATGATGAGGCCGAGATCGGCATAGGGCAGGAACAGCGCGGAACGGGCGCCGACCACGACCGGCGCCTTGCCCTCGGAAATCGCCGCCCAGTTTCGCGCCCGCGTGCGCGGCGTGAGCTCCGAATGCCATTCCAGCGGCCGCACGCCGAAGCGTTGCGCGAAACGGTCGAGGAACTGGCCGGTCAGCGCGATCTCCGGCATCAGGATCAGCGTCTGCTTGCCGCGACGGATATTCTCGGCGATCGCCTCGAAATAGACTTCGGTCTTGCCGGAACCGGTGACGCCGTCGAGCAGCGCAACGTGAAAGCTGCCGCTCGCAGCCAGCGCCCTCATCACGTCGACGGCGCTGCGCTGCTCGCGCGAAAAATCCGGCTGCGCATAGGAGGGATCCGGAACGGGCGGCGGTGCCGGCGGCGGCATCGCCTCGACCGTCAGGGTGCCTTCGTCGACAAGGCCGTCGATCACGCCGGAACTGACGCCGGCCTCCCGCGCCGCCTCCGACTTGCCGTGCAGCAACCGGTCTGACAGCACCTCGATGACCCGCCGGCGTGCCGGCGTCAGGCGCCGCGGCGGCTCGCCGACCAGTCGCACGCCGAGCCGCGTCCGCTCCGGCCCGAGATTGTCGCCCATCCGCAGCGTCATCCGCAGCACCATGCCGCGCGCCGACAAAGTGTAATTGGAGACCCAGTCGACCAGCTGGCGCAGCTCCGGCCTTAGCGGCGGAACATCGAGCTTCTCGCTGACGTCCTTGAGCCGGTTGTGCAGCCGCGGATCCGGATTGGCATTTTCCGCCCACACCACCGCAACGACCTCGCGCGGCCCGAGCGGAACGCCGATCACGTCGCCCGGCGCAAGCTCCATGCCGCGCGGAACGCGATAGGAATAGGTCTGGTTCAGCGCGACAGGCACCAGCACGTCGACGACACGTGTCGTCGATGCGGAGGCTGGGCCAGGGCGCGTGGTATGGTCCATTGAATCAGAAACCTTGAACCCGAGCGGGCTGGAGATTTGGTTTCTGATCGAATCAGAACCAAATCTCCAGCTCCTTGTTTTGATGCGTTTTCTTCACGCGAACCGGCGTCCACTTCGCTCGAAAACGCTCTCCCGCCGCTTCACGCTCTTAGCGAACGGTAAACGAAGGCAGTGCGATATAATCAGGAGATGGGCAGCGCCAATAGCCCTTAAGACACGGACATGGCCCGGACCGATCAGCCCATCCAACCGCTCGAGCTCGACTGCGCCGACGCATCGGTCACGCAGGAGATGACGTGCTGGCTGTCGCATCTGCGTGCGGAGCGGCGGCTGTCGCCGAAAACGCTCGAGGCCTATGCCCGCGACGTGCGCCAATGCCTCGCCTTCCTGGCCGGGCACTGGGGCGCGCGGGTGACGCTCAAGGCATTTTCCGCGCTCGAGGCGAGCGATGTGCGCGCCTTCATGGCGATGCGCCGAACCGAGGAGATCGGCGGGCGATCGCTGATGCGGGCGCTGGCGGGCCTGCGCTCGTTCGGACGTTTCCTGGAACGCGAAGGCAAGGGCAAGGTCGGCGCGCTCTCGGCGATCCGCGCGCCCAAGGTGGCGAAGAGCCTGCCGAAGCCGATCCACTTGGAAGCGGCGAAACGCTTTGCCGATGCCGACGAGCGCGCGGATGAGACCCGCGAGACCTGGATCCTGGTGCGTGACGCCGCCGTCATGGCGCTGCTCTATGGTTCGGGCCTGCGCATCTCCGAAGCACTGGGGCTGAAGCGCCGCGACGTGCCGAAACCCGGCGAAGGCGACGTGCTCGTGGTGACCGGCAAGGGCAACAAGACCCGCATGGTGCCGGTGCTGCAGAACGTGCTGCAATTGATCGCGGACTATGCGGCGATCTGCCCGCATCAACTCAGCCCCGCGGGGCCGATGTTCGTCGGCGCGCGCGGCGGCCCGCTCAGCCCACGCATCATCCAGCTCACCATGGAGCGGCTGCGCGGCGCGCTCGGCCTGCCCGACAGCGCAACGCCGCATGCACTGCGGCACTCCTTCGCCACGCATCTGCTCAGCCGCGGCGGCGATTTGCGCGCGATCCAGGAATTGCTCGGCCACGCATCGCTGTCGACCACTCAGATCTACACCGGCATCGACAGCGAGCGCCTGCTCGAAGTCTATCGCTCCGCGCATCCGCGCGGCTGAACGCCTGGGTCTGGATTCAAAATAAAGCGCGAGCTTTGGCCCGCCGTCATGCGCCGTTCATCTTCCGACGGCTACTCCACACCGTTCGGCCCTTGCCTTGTGCGCTGCATTCGGCAATCGTGGCGCGGTCTCATCCGGAGGGGAATCATGAGCGCACATGAAAGTATGGAGCACGCGGAGCATGCCGAGCATGCTTCGGGCGAGAACAAGAAGATCGCGCTCCTGATCGCCGTGATCGCCCTGTGCCTGGCGCTGTCGGAAACGCTCGGCAAGGGCGCCCAGACCGAATCGATCAGCAAGAATGTCGAGGCCTCCAACCTGTGGGCCTTCTTCCAGGCCAAGAGCATCCGCCGTACCGCGGTGCAGACCGCGGCCGAACAGGGCAAGCTGAACCTCGCGACCACCACCGACGAGGCGGCCAGGGCTGCGCTGCAGAAGCAGATCGACGACTGGCAGAAGACCGCGGCGCGCTATCGCTCGGAGCCGGAAACCGGCGAGGGTTCAGAGCAGCTCTCCGAACGCGCCAAGCACGCCGAGCATGAGCGCGACGAGGCCACCGCGAAATATCATCATTTCGAGCTTGCCTCCGCCGCCTTCCAGATCGCCATCGTGCTGGCGTCGGCGACCATCATCACGGGCATCCTCGCGCTCGCCTGGGTGTCCGGCCTGGTGACGCTCGCCGGCATCGTGATGACGGCGCTCGGCCTGTTCCAGCCGCACTTGCTGCATCTGCATTGAGGCGCAGCGCGCCGCTTTCGAACCGTCATCCTGAGGAGCGCGCCCTTGCGCGCGTCTCGAAGGATCGACGGCCACCGGCCGGGCCGTGCATCCTTCGAGACGCGCGTTCCGCGCTCCTCAGGATGACGGAATAGAAAGTTTTGATCAAAGAGGCTTGCTGGTCTGATGCACGCTTTTGCGGAAGCGCGCGATCACGCGCAGCGTGCGTGCCGCCCAGCCCTCGCCGTCGCCACGGATCATCTCGCGAATGCGCCGCTTGATCGGCTCGACCAGCGCGGTGGCCTTGGCCCGCAGCGCCATCACGAAATTATAGAGCGCCTCGAACCAGGGCATCTCCAGCAGTTTCGGCCGCGTCACGTCGAACAGGAAGGCCGTCACGCCGACACCGACGAACTTGGCGAACAGGATCAGCGAGACCGCACTGAACCAGTATTGGTTCGCGAGCAGCCAGAGCCCGACCAGCTTGAGCGGAAACAGCGGGATCACCGGCACGACGAAGACGATCAGCGTCATCGCCGGCGACAGCGAATCGACCCGGTCGGCAAGCCATTGCTTGAGCGCGCGGAGCGGAATCCACGCCACCACCCGTGCCACGATCGGCTCGAGGTGGTCCCATAGCCAAGCCTCGACCAGGAAGATGATCGCAAGCAGGACCCAGAACGGCTGAAGCAGGCGGCGCAGCATCGCTATGATCTCAACCCGGCTGACGCCGGACTTTCGATCATCACATATGGATGGCGCGCTTGCCCACCGCAAGCGCGGCTTCCTTGATCGCCTCCGAACGGGTCGGGTGCGCGTGGCAGGTGCGCGCCAGATCCTCGGCCGATCCGCCGAATTCCATCAGAACGCAGGCTTCATGGATCATTTCGCCGGCTTCGCGGCCGACGATGTGGACGCCAAGCACCCGATCCGTCTTCGCATCTGCGAGAATTTTCACGAAGCCGTCGGTGGTCTGATTGACCTTGGACCGGCCGTTCGCCGTGAACGGGAATTTGCCGACGGTGTACGCGACGCCGGTCTGCTTGAGATCTTCCTCGGTCTTGCCGACCGACGACACTTCCGGCGTGGTATACACAACACCTGGAATGACGTCGTAGTTCACGTGGCCGGCCTGGCCCGCGATGATCTCCGCGCAGGCAACGCCTTCGTCTTCCGCCTTGTGCGCGAGCATCGGCCCGGCCACCACGTCGCCGATCGCGTAGATGCCCTTCACGTTGGTCGAGAAGTGCGCGTCGATCTCGACGCGGCCGCGATTGTCGAGCGCAACGCCGGCTTCCTTCAGCCCGAGGCCCTCGGTGTAGGGCACCCGTCCGATGCAGACGAGCACGACATCGGCTTCGATGGTTTCCGCAGCGCCGCCCGAGGCCGGCTCGACCTTGACCTGCAGCGTCTTGCCGGAGGTATCGACCGCAGTGACCTTGGCGCCGAGCTTGAAGACGAAGCCCTGCTTCTCGAGCATGCGCTGAAATTGCTTCGCCACCTCGCCGTCCATGCCGGGCAGGATGCGGTCGAGGAATTCGACGACCATGACGTCCGCACCGAGACGCCGCCAGACCGAGCCAAGCTCGAGTCCGATCACCCCGGCGCCGATGATCAACAATTTCTCCGGCACCTTCTCCAGCGACAGCGCACCGGTCGACGACACGATGCGCTTCTCGTCGATGTCGATACCCTTCAGGCGGGCGATATCGGAGCCGGTGGCGATAACGATGTTCCTGGTCTCGACGGTCTCGGTCTTGCCGTCGCCGGAGACCTCGACCTTGCCGGCACCGAGGATCTTGCCGGTCCCCTTGAGCACGTCGATCTTGTTCTTCTTCATCAAGAACTCGACGCCCTTGACGTTGCCGTCGATGCCCTGCTGCTTGAAGTTCATCATCGCGGGCAGATCGAGCTTCGGCGCCGGGACGCTGACGCCCATCTTGGCGAAGGAGTGCGCGGCTTCCTCGAACATTTCGGAGGCGTGCAGCAGCGCCTTCGACGGCATGCAGCCGACATTGAGGCAGGTGCCGCCCAGCGTCGCGTTCTTCTCGACGACGGCGACCTTCATGCCGAGTTGCGCCGCGCGGATTGCGCAGACATATCCGCCCGGGCCGGTGCCGATGACGACGAGATCGTAAGAAGCCATGATGGAAGGTCCTGTAGCTAAGCTCTGTGACAATTACGCGGGCGCGATCGTGTCGGCAGACCGCCGCCCGCTCTTGATCGTGTGCTAGCGACCGCCCGACACGTCGAGGATCGCGCTGGTGACATAGGAAGCCTCGTCCGAGATCAGCCAGACGATGGCGTTGGCGATTTCATCGGCTGTGCCGACACGCTTCATCGGCACCATATGGGCGAGCCGGTGCGCGCGATCGGGCTCGCCGCCCGCGGCGTGGATGTCGGTGTCGATCAGTCCGGGCCGGATGCCGGCGACGCGGATGCCCTCATTCGCGACTTCGTAACCGAGGCCGATCGTGAAGGAATCGATCGCGCCCTTGGACGCGGCATAGTCGACATAGGTGTTGGGCGCACCGAGCTTTGCCGCGACCGAGGACAGGTTGACGATGACGCCGCCCTGGCCGCCGTGCCTGGTCGACATGCGCTTCACCGCCTCGCGCGCACACAGGATGCTGCCGGTGACATTGACCGCCATCATCTGCTGGATGCGCTCGGCCGACATCTCGTCGACACGCACGCCGCTCTTGCCGACAATGCCGGCATTGTTGACGAGCGCGCCGAGCGTGCCGAAGCCGTCGGCCGCCTTGAACAGCGCCAGGATGTCCTGCTCGCTGCCGACATCGCATTTCACCGCGATCGCCTTGCCGTTCCTGGCCTCGATCGCGGCGACGACCTCGTCCGCCGCGGTCTTGTTGGATGCATAGCCGACCACGATGCGATAGCCGCGCGCGGCGGCAGCGAGCGCGGTGGCGCGGCCGATGCCGCGGCTGCCGCCGGTGATGACAACGACCTTATCCGTCACTTTGATCCCCAAATGTGAGCACCCAACAGATCGCGGCGCCCGAGCCGATCGGACGCCGCGCGCGATACGGTCTTAGAGGTCCAGCACCAGGCGGGCCGGATCCTCCAGGCTCTCCTTGACGCGGACCAGGAAGGTGACCGCTTCCTTGCCGTCGATGACGCGGTGATCGTAGGACAGCGCCAGATACATCATCGAGCGCACCTCGATCTTGCCGCCGACCACCATCGGCCGCTCCTGGATCTTGTGCATGCCGAGGATGCCGGACTGCGGCGCATTCAGGATCGGCGTCGACATCAGCGAACCGTAGATGCCGCCATTGGTGATGGTGAAGGTGCCGCCCTGCATCTCGTCGATCTTGAGCTGGCCGTCGCGGGCTCTACGGCCGTAGTCGGCGATCGACTTCTCGATCTCGGCGATCGACTTGTGGTCGCAGTCGCGCACCACAGGCACCACGAGGCCGCGGTCGGTGCCGACCGCAACGCCGATGTGATAATAGTTCTTGTAGATCAGGTCGCTGCCGTCGATTTCGGCGTTGACCGCCGGAATGTCCTTCAGCCCCTGCACGACCGCCTTGGTGAAGAAACCCATGAAGCCGAGCTTCGAGCCGTGCTTCTTCTCGAACGTGTCCTTGTAGAGGGCGCGCAGCTTCATCACCTCGGTCATGTCGACCTCGTTGAAGGTCGTCAGCATCGCGGCGGTGTTCTGCACGTCCTTGAGGCGGCGCGCGATGGTCTGGCGCAGCCGGGTCATCTTCACGCGCTCCTCGCGCGCGGCATCGTCCGCCGGCGACGGCGCACGAACCTGCACGGCGGCGGCCGGCTGGTTGACCGGGGTCGGCGCCGAGGCGGCCTTCTCGATCGCGGCCAGCATGTCGCCCTTGGTCACGCGACCATCCTTGCCCGAACCAGGAACGGTGGACGCATCGATGCCGCTTTCGGCGGACAGCTTGCGGACCGAGGGTGCCAGCGGCGCATCCGCCGGCGGCGCCTTCGGCGCGGCAGGAGCCGGGGCGGCAGAAGCCGCGGCAGCCGGGGCGGCCACCTTGGCGGAAGCCGCAGCAGCCGGCTTGGCGGCCGCGGCCGCGCCGTCATTGATCTGGCCGAGCAGCGCGCCGACGGCGACGGTCTCGCCGTCCTTGGCGATGATCTCGCCGAGCGTACCGGCAACCGGCGCGGGCACCTCGATCGTGACCTTGTCGGTCTCCAGTTCCACCAACGGCTCGTCCACCGCGACGGCTTCACCGGCCTTCTTGAACCAGCGGCCGATCGTGGCCTCGGTCACGGATTCGCCGAGCGTTGGAACGCGAATTTCAGTCATGGTCTTTTCCTCGATAACCCTGCAATCGCAAAATTTGCGGTCGTGAAACTTGTCCGCCATCGCCCGCCAAAGCGAGCGATCCGGTACTCCGTGACGACAGCACTTCTGCTGGATGACGCGGGATACCGGATGCCCCGCTCCAGTGCGCAATTGCGCACAGGGCGGGGCATGGTCAGTGAAGGTCGTTAGTTCAGTGCGTCGTCGAGCAGCGCCTTGAGCTGCGCCAGATGTTTCGACATCAAGCCGGTCGCGGTCGCCGCCGATGCCGGACGGCCGGCATAGCGCGGACGCTTGTTGGGGGCGTGGATCTGGTTGAGCACCCATTCCAGATAGGGCTCGATGAAGTGCCACGAACCCATATTGCGCGGCTCCTCCTGGCACCAGACCACTTCGGCGTTCTTGAAGCGGCCGAGCTCCTGCACCAGCGCCTTCAGCGGCACCGGATAGAGCTGCTCGACGCGCAGCAGATAGATGTCGTCGATGTCGCGCTTCTCGCGCTCCTCGTACAGGTCGTAATAGACCTTGCCGGAGCACAGCACGACGCGGCGAATCTTGTCGTCCGGCACCAGCTTGATCTTCTCGTCCGGCAGCATCTGCGCGTCATCGTACAGGATGCGGTGGAACGTGGCGTCCTTGCCGAGCTCCTCGAGCCGCGACACGGCACGCTTGTGGCGCAACAGCGACTTCGGCGTCATCAGGATCAGCGGCTTGCGGATTTCGCGATGCAGCTGGCGCCGCAGCACGTGGAAGTAGTTCGCCGGCGTGGTCGGATTGACCACCTGCATGTTGTCTTCGGCGCACATCTGCAGGTACCGCTCGAGGCGCGCGGAGGAGTGCTCCGGTCCCTGCCCTTCGTAGCCATGCGGCAGCAGGCAGACGAGGCCCGACATGCGCAACCACTTGCGTTCGCCCGAAGAGATGAACTGGTCGAACACCACCTGCGCGCCGTTGGCGAAGTCGCCGAACTGCGCTTCCCAGAGCGCCAGCGCGTTCGGCTCGGCCAGCGAGTAACCGTATTCGAAGCCGAGCACCGCCTCTTCCGACAGCAGCGAGTTGATGACCTCGTAGTGGCCGGTGTCTTCGCCGCCGAGATGGTTGAACGGCGTGTAGCGGCTCTCGTCCTCCTGGTCGATCAGCACCGAATGGCGCTGCGAGAAGGTGCCGCGCTCGGAATCCTGCCCGGACAGGCGCACATGATGGCCTTCCTGCAGCAGCGTACAGAACGCCAGCGCCTCACCGGTGGCCCAGTCGATCCCGACACCGCTGTCGATCGCCTTGGCGCGATTGTCGAGGAAGCGCTGGATGGTGCGGTGGACGCGGAAACCGTCCGGCACCTTGGTGATCTTGCGGCCGATGTCCTTGAGCACGGCAAGGTCGACGCCGGTGACGCCGCGGCGGGCGTCTTCTTCCTGGTCGGCGATCTTGAAGCCCGCCCATTTGCCGTCGAGCCAGTCGGCCTTGTTCGGCTTGTAGCCGGCGCCGGCTTCGAGCTCGGCGTCGAGCCGCGCGCGCCAGTCGGCCTTGGCCTTCTCGACCTCGCCCTCGGTCAACACGCCGTCAGCGACCAGCCGCTTGGCGTAGATCTCCAGCGTTGGCGGGTGAGAAGCGATCTTCTTGTACATCACCGGCTGGGTGAACGCCGGCTCGTCGCCCTCGTTGTGGCCGTGGCGCCGGTAGCAGAACATGTCGATGACGACCGGCTTGTGGAATTTCTGCCGGAATTCGATCGCGACCTTGGCTGCGAACACCACGGCCTCCGGATCGTCGCCATTCACGTGGAAGATCGGCGCATCGATCATCTTCGCCACGTCGGACGGATAGGGCGACGAGCGCGAGTAGCGCGGATAGGTGGTGAAGCCGATCTGGTTGTTGACGATGAAGTGCAGCGAGCCGCCGGTGCGGTAGCCCTTCAGATCCGACAGGCTGAAGCATTCCGCAACCACGCCCTGGCCCGCGAAGGCCGCGTCGCCATGCATCAGCAGCGGCAGGACCGAGATGCGCATATCCGGCGGATCGCCGTGCTGGTCCTGCTTGGCGCGCACCTTGCCCATCACGACCGGATCGACGATTTCCAGATGCGACGGATTTGCGGTCAGCGACAGATGGATGTTGTTGCCGTCGAACTCGCGGTCCGAGGACGCGCCGAGGTGATACTTGACGTCGCCGGAGCCTTCGACCGAATCCGGATTGGCCGAACCGCCCTTGAATTCATGAAACAGCGCGCGGTGCGGCTTGCCCATCACCTGGGTCAGCACGTTGAGGCGGCCGCGATGCGGCATGCCGACCACGATCTCCTTCACGCCGAGATTGCCGCCGCGCTTGATGATCTGCTCGAGCGCCGGGATCAGCGATTCACCGCCGTCGAGGCCGAAGCGCTTGGTGCCGGTGAACTTGGTGTCGCAGAACTTCTCGAAGCCGTCCGCCTCGATCAGCTTGTTGAGGATCGCGCGGCGTCCCTCGGGCGTGAACGAGATCTCCTTGTCCGGCCCCTCGATGCGCTCCTGGATCCACGCCTTCTGCGCGGCGTTCGAGATATGCATGAACTCGACGCCGAGCGTCTGGCAGTAGGTGCGTTCGCAGATCTGCACGATCTCGCGCAGCGTGCCGTATTCGAGGCCAAGCACGTGGTCGAGGAAGATCTTGCGATCGAAGTCCGCCTCGGTGAAGCCGTAGGAGCGCGGATCGAGCTCCTCACGGTCGCGCGGCGCCTCGATGCCGAGCGGATCGAGCTTGGCGTGGAAATGGCCGCGCATGCGATAGGCGCGGATCAGCATCAGCGCGCGAACCGAATCGCGGGTGGCCTGATGGACGTCGGCATCGGACAGCTCGGCGCCCTTGGCCTGCGCCTTGGCCGCGAGCTTGGTGCCGACCGCCTTCTCGACCTGGGCCCAGTTGCCGTCGAGCGCGGAGGTCAGCTCGTCGCGCGGCGTCACCGGCCAGTTGTCGCGGCCCCACGAGGCGCCCTCGGCGTTCTTCTGGACGTCGGCCGGGGCGTCCTTCAGGCTTTTGAAGAAATCCTGCCATTCGGCGTCGACCGACGACGGGTCCTGCTCGTAGCGGGCGTAGAGGTCGTCGATGTAGGCGGCGTTGGTGCCCTGCAGGAATGATGAGAGTGCAAAAGCGGCGTTCGCGTCTTGGCGAGACATGGGCAGTCCTGGTGATTTTTTCGGTTCGCGCGTAGGAGACGGCGCTAGGTGCCGGTCTGGAAGTGCGCCGGCTGGATTGATACCCTTTACCCTATCTAGGACAGATATTCCTGTCTAAAAGAACTAAGAAATGAACTTATTTTCATATTTTATTGATCGGCATTCCGGCGACAAAACGCAATAAAAGAGCGGGTTCCCCAAGGAGAACCCGCCCGAAACACGCCAAATCTCGAAGGGAACTTCGCCGGACGGCGGTTACTTCAGCATCTCCGCGAGGGTGTGCCCGAGACGCGCCGGGGACGGCGATACCTTGATGCCGGCGGCTTCCATCGCCGCGGTCTTGGAACCGGCGTCGCCCTTGCCGCCCGAGATGATGGCGCCGGCATGGCCCATGCGGCGGCCGGGAGGTGCGGTGACACCGGCAATGAAGCCGACCATCGGCTTCTTGCGGCCGCGCTTGGCCTCGTCCTTGAGGAACTGGGCGGCGTCTTCCTCGGCCGAGCCGCCGATCTCGCCGATCATCACGATCGACTTGGTCTTCTCGTCGGCCAGGAACAGCTCCAGCACGTCGATGAACTCGGTGCCCTTGACCGGGTCGCCGCCGATGCCGACCGCGGTGGTCTGGCCGAGGCCCTCCTGGGTGGTCTGGAACACCGCCTCATAGGTCAGGGTGCCGGAGCGGGAGACGATGCCGACCGAGCCGGGCTTGAAGATGTTGGCCGGCATGATGCCGATCTTGCATACGCCGGCGGTCATCACGCCGGGGCAGTTCGGCCCGATCAGCCGCGACTTCGAGCCCGACAGCGAGCGCTTCACGCGCACCATGTCGAGCACCGGGATGCCCTCGGTGATGCAGACGATCAGCGGGATCTCTGCGTCGATCGCCTCGCAGATCGCGTCCGCCGCGCCCGGCGGCGGGACATAGACCACGCTGGCGTCGGCGCCGGTCTTCTGCCGCGCTTCGGCGACGGTGTCGAACACCGGCAGGTTGAGATGGGTCGAGCCGCCTTTGCCGGGCGCCACGCCGCCGACCATCTTGGTGCCGTAAGCGATCGCCGCTTCCGAATGGAACGTGCCGTTCTTGCCGGTGAAGCCCTGGCAGATGACCTTGGTGTTCTTGTCGATCAGAATGGACATGGTTCGAGATGCTTTCGCGAGACGATCGGTGAAGGGAACTCTATGGTTTGAGCATGATCTTGTCGGAAAACCGGGGGACCACTTTTCCGGATCATGCTCAGTGGATACGCCGGTACACGCCGGTGAGCACGTCGGCCCACCCTTCCGCGTCAGGCGAGAACTGGATTTTCATGTTGTAGGTGTTGTCGTCGACGACCTCGTAGACGTGACGGGCATTGCCGCGCAGCGAGCCGCGCACCAGGATCAGCGACTTGCCCGCCCAGCCACCGGACGCCGGCGACGGCGGGTAGTAGCCGAGCGAGTCGTGCCAGAACAACTTGTAGGCCCGATCGTCGCGGTCGTAGGTGAACACGCCGTGGGTGGCGAAGCTCTCCTTGCCGTCGCGCGTCTGCACGCTGTCCTGGATCAGGTAGAAGCCGTTGAGCGCGATGCGCGCAACGACATGCGAGGTGGCCGGACCGCCCGCGGTCCAGCGCGACGGATAGACCATCTCTTCGCCGCTCCACTCGCCCGCAAACGCCGCGAGCTTGCGGTGTTCGTCCAGCGGTGTCGGAGCGTCGAGATGATCGGCCATCGTTAGCCTCCCTTGACGGCTTTCACGATCTTCTGTGCAGCGTCATCGAGGTTGTCGGCGGGCAGGACGTTGAGGCCGCTCTCGCGGATGATCTTCTTGCCCTGCTCGACATTGGTGCCTTCGAGGCGCACCACCAGCGGCACCTTGAGGCCGACCTGCTTCACCGCGGCGACCACGCCCTCGGCGATCACGTCGCACTTCATGATGCCGCCGAAGATGTTGACCAGGATGCCCTTCACGTTCGGATCGGCAGTGATGATCTTGAACGCGGCCGCGACCTTCTCGACGCTGGCGCCGCCGCCGACATCGAGGAAGTTCGCCGGCTCCATGCCGTACAGCTTGATGATGTCCATGGTCGCCATGGCGAGGCCGGCGCCGTTGACCATGCAGCCGATCGTGCCGTCGAGCGCGACATAGTTGAGGTCGTATTTCGACGCCTCGATCTCCTTGGCGTCTTCCTCGGTCTCGTCGCGCAGCGCGACGACGTCGGGATGGCGGTACAGCGCGTTGCTGTCGAACGACACCTTGGCGTCGAGCACGCGGAGCTGGCCCTGCTTGGTGACGACGAGCGGATTGATTTCGAGCATCGCCATGTCCTTGGCGACGAAGGCGGCATAGAGCTGACTGGTCAGCTTCTCGGCCTGCTTGGCGAGATCGCCCTTCAGCTTCAACGCCTCGGCGACGGTGCGGCCGTGATGCGGCATGATGCCGGTCGCGGGATCGACCGAGAAGGAGACGATCTTCTCCGGGGTCGAATGCGCGACCTCCTCGATGTTGACGCCACCCTCGGTCGAAACCACGAAGGAGACTTCGGAGGTCTCGCGATTGACCAGGATCGAGAGGTAGAACTCCTTGTCGATGTCGGAGCCTTCCTCGATGTAGAGGCGGTTGACCTGCTTGCCGTGCGGACCGGTCTGCACCGTGACCAGCGTCGCGCCGAGCATCTGCTTGGCGAACTCGGCGACCTCGGCGGCCGACTTGGCGATGCGGACGCCGCCCTTGTCGCCGGCCGATGCTTCCTTGAACTTGCCCTTGCCGCGGCCGCCGGCATGGATCTGGCTCTTCACCACCCAGATCGGGCCGGGCAGCTGCTTGGCCGCCGCGTCGGCCTCTTCCGGCTTCAGCACCGGCACGCCGCGCGAGATCGGCACGCCGAATTCATGCAGCAAAGCCTTGGCCTGGTATTCATGGATATTCATGGAAAGACGCTCCCAAACCCTCGTGCGGCGACCTTTTACGTCAGCCTTGCGACTGGCATACCATATACCAAAGCTCGCGCAACTAAAAAATCCGCCGGAATTTCATCGCCTTGCACCCGATAGACGATTGAAATCGCCTATCGGGTCATTGCCATTCGAGATTACTTGCCGAGCAGATCGGGCGCGATCTTCTTGCAGGCGTCGACCAGGCCCTGCACCGCACCGACCGACTTGTCGAAAGCCTCGCGGTCCTTGCCCGCCAGTTCGATCTCGACGATGCGCTCGACACCCTTGGCGCCGACCACGACCGGCACGCCGACATACATGTCCTTCACGCCGTACTCGCCGTTGAGATAGGCGGCGCAGGGCAGCACGCGCTTCTTGTCCTTCAGGTAGCTCTCGGCCATCGCGATCGCGGACGCCGCCGGCGCGTAGAAGGCGGAGCCGGTCTTGAGCAGGTTGACGATCTCGGCGCCGCCGTTGCGGGTGCGGTCGACGATCTCATCGATGCGCGCCTGCGAGGTCCAGCCCATCTTGACGAGGTCGGGCAGCGGAATGCCGGCGACGGTCGAGTAGCGGGTCAGCGGCACCATGGTGTCGCCATGGCCGCCCAGCACGAAAGCGGTGACGTCCTCGACCGAGACGTTGAATTCGTCGGCCAGGAAATAGCGGAAACGCGCGGAGTCGAGCACGCCGGCCATGCCGACCACCTTCTTGTGCGGCAGGCCCGAGGCCTTCTGCAGCGCCCACACCATGGCGTCGAGCGGGTTGGTGATGCAGATGACGAACGCGTCGGGCGCGTACTTCTTGATGCCGGCGCCGACCTGCTCCATGACCTTGAGGTTGATGGAGAGGAGATCGTCGCGGCTCATGCCGGGCTTGCGCGGCACGCCGGCGGTGACGATGCAGACCTTGGCGCCGTCGAGCGCTTCATAGGAATTGGCGCCGACCAGATTGGAATCGAAACCGTCGACCGGCGACGACTGCGCAATGTCGAGCGCTTTGCCCTGCGGCACGCCCTCGGCAATATCGAACAGCACGACGTCTCCGAGTTCCTTGAGGCCGACGAGGTGCGCCAGCGTTCCGCCGATCTGTCCGGAGCCAATCAGAGCAATCTTGTCGCGTGCCATGGGAAATCAGTCCTTTGAACTGTGTACGGGAGGGAGGGAAGTCGGTTGCGAGGGTGGTTATCCCTTTCGAATGATCCATTCAAGTCGCGGCCTGCCCGATTGCAGGCCCTGCCTGGAATTCGATCAGGCATGCCAGCAACATCCGCCCCGGAGACACGAAAAGTTGCTCCGAACCGGACCGCGCGCAAGACGGAATTTCAGGTCTCGACCAGGCCGGTCGACGCGCCGCTCGCCGAGGAGTCCTTCCGGCCGTGCGGCAGCGCCAGGTAGGATTCCGAGCTCATCTCGATCAGGCGCGAGGACGTGCGCCTGAACTCCATCGCCTCGACGCCGTCGGTCGCAAGGTACAGCGACACCGGATCGGCCTCGGCCGAGGCCATCAGCTTCACGGCATTGTCATAGAGCGTGTCGATCAGCGAGATGAAGCGCTTGGCGGCATTGCGCTCGGCGTAATCCATCACCGGAATGTGGTCGATCAGGATCGTGTGGTAGTCGTGCGCGAGCCTGAGATAGTCGGACGCGGCCAGCGGCTTCTCGCAGATGTCCATGAAGCTGAAGCGCGCGACGCCGTGCGCCGAGCAGGGCACGTTCAGGATGCGTCCCTTGATCGGAATGAGGCGCGCCTTGCACGGCGCATTGCCGGTCATCTTGCGCCAGGCCGCGTTGAGCGCGGCATCGGCCGCGTCATCTGCGGGCACCAGCCACATCTTGACGCCGACGAGTTTCTCCAGCCGGAAGTCGGTGCGCGCATCGAGCCGCAACACGTCCATGTGGTCGGATATCTGCGCAATGAACGGCAGGAACAGCGCGCGATTGAGCCCACCCTTGTAGAGATCGTCAGGCGCAACGTTCGACGTCGCGACCACGACGGTGCCGAGATCGAACAGCTTTGCGAACAGCCGGCCGAGGATCATCGCATCCGCGATGTCGGTGACGTGAAATTCGTCGAAGCAGAGCAGCCAGGCTTCGTCGAAGATCGCCTGCGCGGTGAGCGCGATCACGTCGCCATCGGCGATCTCGCCGCGCGCGATCTGCTGACGGTAGCCGTAGATGCGCTCATGCGCCTCGGCCATGAATTCGTGGAAGTGCGCGCGGCGCTTGTGTTCGACCGGGCTCTGCTGGAAGAACAGATCCATCAGCATGGTCTTGCCGCGGCCGACCTCGCCGTGGACGTAGAGCCCGCGCGGCGGCTTGTCATCCTTGTCGCCGCCGAACAGCCGCCCGAACAGGCCTTGCTTGCGCTGCGGCTTGTAGCTCGCGAGCCGCTCATCCAGCGCGCCGAACGCCTCGGCGGCGCGGGCCTGCGCGGGATCGGCCTCGATCGCGCCGGAGGCGACCAGGGACTTGTAGTGCTCGAGAAAGGAACTGGGCGAGGTGGACAGCATGAGCCCACCTTACGGCCCTAGTGCGCGGCAAATTGCAAGCCGTGAATTGTGCCGGTGGCTATGCAGGCAGGTATGCAAGCGCGAACCCCTGCATACCACGGCCGGCCGCATGAGCCACGTCGGGTGTCTCAAGCCGCGATCTCAAGGGACCTCACGCGCAGAGCGCGTAGGAATCCTCGACCACATAGGGGCCGCCGCCTGTCGACGCGCGCGACGAGAACAGCACGAAGCGGTCCGCCATGAAAGTGCGGCTCGGGAAGTAGCCGCGCACGGACAGATAATCCGCGACGTCCTGGCTCGAAGCGTCATGCAAACGCGCGAGCGTGACATGTGGCGTGAATTTTCTGCCCTCGGGATCGAGCCCCATCCGCTGCATCATCCGCTCGAGCTCCGCCTGCAGTTCTATCAGCGGCCGGCTCGGCTCGACGGCGGCAACCACCGCGCGCGGCTTGCGTCCGCCGAAGCTCGACAGGCCTTGCAGTTTGACCTCGAACGGCTTGCGGTTCACCCGAAACAGCATCGACGCGATCTCGTTGGCCCAGATGCCATCGATATCGCCGATGAAGCGCAGAGTGACGTGATAATTTTCGGGATCGATCCAGCGCGCGCCGGGAAGGCCGCCACGCAAGCTGGAGAGGGTTTGGCCGATCTCGGCCGGAATTTCCAGTCCGGTGAACAGACGCGGCATCGCAATAATCCTCGATGCTTGGCGCGAGTTTTGGGAGCCCGCACCCTGTAACAGCCCGGCGACGAATCACCGATGCCTATTTGTACCCGAGATATGTGACTCTGCGAAGCATGACCCGTTAACAGCTCGTAAACCTACGGACACGACACGGCTCACTGCCTGCGCTTCAACTGCGTTGCCCTGATATTGCGCCGAGAAATGCCTCCACTGTGGGCAGGATATTTTTCACAACGATGTCCACACCCTCCGCCGTCGGATGCATGCCGTCGGCCTGATTGATCTTCGGATTAGCAGCAACGCCGTCGAGGAAGAACGGATAGAGCGGCACGCCAAGGGCCTTCGAGAGATCCGGATAGATCGCGTTGAACTTCGCTGCATACTCACTGCCATAGTTCGGTGGCGCGAGCATGCCGCACAAGAGCACGGCGATCTTGCGCGCCTGCAACTTTGTGATGATGTCGGACAGCGCGGCACGCGTGACGGCGGGATCGATGCCGCGCAAGGCATCGTTGGCACCGAGCTCGATGATCACGGCATCGGTTCCATCAGGCACCGACCAGTCGAGCCGCTCGCGGCCGCCCGAGGCGGTGTCCCCGGACACCCCGGCATTGGTCATCTCGACCTTTATCCCCTTGGCTTCCAACGCCTTTTGCAGCCGGATCGGGAACGCCGCCGGGCCCGGGAGGCCGTACCCGGCGCTCAGGGAATCGCCCAGTACCACCATCTTGATCGGCTTCGCCGGTCCTTTCTCCGGGCCATTTTCCAATCCAGGCGTCTGCGCGCTGGCCGCCGTCATCAAGCCCATAAGCAACACGAGTATGTGCACGAAGATTCTCAACCGGCCCTCGACCGCAGCCGCGGAAGTGCCATATGACCGAACCATGGACAGTCTCATCGAATCCTCTTCACTGACCGACGTCGAGCCGGACACCATTGCCGTCAGCAACGTCAATCTCTCGCTCGGCACCGGCGCGGCACGGGTCCATATCCTCAAAGATATCAGCCTTCGTGTGGCGGCGGGTGAGGCCATCGGCCTGATCGGCCCGTCGGGCTCGGGCAAGTCGACCTTGCTGATGGTGATGGCGGGGCTCGAACGTCCTGACAGTGGAGAAGTGGTCGTCAACGGCACCTCGTTCAATGCCCTCGATGAAGATGCGCTGGCGCGCTTCCGCGGCCGCCAGGTCGGCATCGTCTTCCAGTCGTTCCACCTGATCCCGACCATGACGGCGCTGGAGAATGTCGCGGTGCCGCTCGAGCTCGCCGGCAATCCCGATGCCGCCACGCGCGCCGCGCAGGAGCTGCAATCGGTCGGGCTCGGCGAGCGCCTGCATCACTATCCGACGCAACTCTCCGGCGGCGAGCAGCAGCGCGTCGCGATCGCGCGCGCGCTCGCGCCCGATCCAGCGATCCTCGTTGCCGACGAGCCGACCGGGAATCTCGACGAGACGACGGGCAAGCAGATCGTCGACCTGTTGTTCACCAAGCACGCCGAGCGCGGCATGACGCTGGTGCTGGTGACGCACGATCTCGCGCTCGCGCAGCGCTGCGACCGCGTCGTGCGGCTGCGCTCCGGCCGCATCGACGGACAATCAACTACATGAGCTTTGCCACCACATGAGCATCGCGTCCGAAGTCGCGCTGCAGGGCCGCGCGTCGTCGCTTGCCTTCCGTTATGCGCTGCGCGAACTGCGTGGCGGCCTGCGCGGCTTCTACGTGTTCATCGCCTGCATCGCGCTCGGCGTGATGGCGATTGCCGGCGTCGGCTCGGTCGCCGCCAGCCTCGGCGACGGCCTTTCGCGCGAAGGACGCACGCTGCTCGGCGGCGATGCCGCGTTCTCGCTGATCTCGCGCGAGGCCAAGCCCGACGAGGTCGCCTATCTGCGCACGCGGGGCGAGGTTTCGATCGCGGCCACGCTCCGCGCGATGGCGCGCAGCAATGACGGCAAGCTGGCGCTGGTCGAGCTCAAGGCCGTCGACAACAAATATCCGATGCTCGGCGAGCTGACGCTCGAGCCGAACATGCCGGTCGCCGAACTGCTCGCCGAACGCGACGGCGCCTATGGCGCGGCCGCCGATTCGACGTTGCTGGCGCGGCTCGACCTGAAGCTCGGCGACCGCGTCACCATCGGCAGCGCGACCTACCAGATCCGCAGCGTGGTGGTGGCCGAGCCCGACAAGCTCGCCGGCGGCGTCGGCCTCGGGCCGCGCTTCCTGATCAGCGAAGCCAGCCTGCACGCCACCGACCTGCTGCAACCGGGCAGCCTGGTGCGCTGGATCTACCGGGTGAAACTGCCCGACGGCGCCAATGACGATCGCGCCACCACCGCGCTGATCGACGGCGCGCGCAGCGCCGCGCCGGAGGCCGGCTGGGAGGTCCGCAGCCGCAGCAATGCCTCACCGCAGCTCGAGCGCACCATCAACCGCTTCACCCAATTCCTGACCCTGGTCGGCCTCGCGGCGCTGCTGGTCGGCGGTGTCGGCGTCGCCAACGCGGTGAAGAGCCACATCGACCGGCGCCGCGACGTCATCGCTTCGTTCAAGGCGCTCGGCGCCACCGGCCGCGACGTCTTCACGATCTACTGCACGCAGGTGGTGGTGCTGGCCGGGATCGGCTCGGTGATCGGGCTCGTGCTCGGCGCCGCGCTGCCCTTCGTCATCGTCGGCCTGTTCGGCAAGCTGCTGCCGCTGCCGGTGGTGCCCGCGCTGCATCCCGACGAGCTCGCGCTGTCCTTCCTCTACGGCCAGCTCACCGCGCTGGCATTCGGGCTGTGGCCGCTCGGCCGCGTTCATGACGTGCCGGTCGCAGCGCTGTTCCGCGAGACCGTCACCAGCGAGTGGCATCGCCCGCGCTGGAGCTATCTGGCGCTGATGGCCGTGGTGATCGCGCTCCTGATCGGCGTCGCGATCGGGCTTGCCTATGACAAGCGGGTCGCCGCCGTGTTCGTCGCCTCGTCGATCGCGGTGTTCCTGCTGTTGCGCGGAATCGCCGAGCTCCTGATGGCGGTGGCGCGGCGGCTGCCGCGCAGCCGCATGACCATGCTGCGGCTCGCGATCGCCAACATCCACCGGCCGGGCGCGCTGACGCCGTCGGTGGTGCTGTCGCTGGGGCTCGGGCTCGCGGTGCTCGTCACCATCACCCAGATCGACGGCAATCTGCGCCGGCAGTTCCTGGCCGCGCTGCCGGAGCGGGCGCCGTCGTTCTTCTTCATCGACATCCCCTCCACCGAAGCCGACCGCTTCAATGCCTTCCTGGCCAAGATCGCCGCCCGCTCGACCGTCGAGGACGTTCCGATGCTGCGCGGGCGCATCGTGGCCGCGCGCGGCGTCAAGGCCGACCAGCTGAAGCCGTCAGTCGATTCGGAATGGGTGCTGCAGAGCGACCGCGGCCTGACCTATACCGGCGAAATTCCCAAGGGCTCGAAGATCGTCGAGGGCGAATGGTGGGGGCCGGACTACAGCGGCCCCCCGCTGGTCTCGATGGAGAAGAAGATCGCCGACGGCCTGTCCCTGAAGATCGGCGACGAGATCGTCGTCAACGTGCTCGGCCGCGACGTGCCGGCGAAGATCGCCAACTTGCGCAACATCGACTGGCAGGGCCTCGGCATCAATTTCGTGCTGGTTTTCTCGCCGAATGCCTTCAAGGGCGCGCCGCACAGCCATGTCGCGACCCTGACGGAACCACACGCCGATTCCGCGGACGATGCGCGCATCATCAAGCAGGTCGCCGACGCGTTCCCGATGGTGACCAGCGTGCGGGTCCGCGAGGCGCTGGAGACGGTCGGCAGCGTGGTCAGCAATCTGGTGCTGGCGATCCGCGGCGCCAGCGCCGTGACGCTGATCTCGGCGATCCTGGTGCTCGGCGGCGCGCTCGCGGCCGGACACCGCCACCGCGTCTATGACGCCGTGATTCTCAAGACGCTCGGCGCGACGCGGGTGCGATTGCTCGGCGCCTACGCGCTGGAGTATCTGATGATCGGTTTTGCAACCGCCGTGTTCGGGGTGATCGCCGGCTCGATCGCGGCCTGGCTGATCGTGACGCGGCTGATGACGCTGAGTTTTATCTGGCAGGCCGGCAGCGCCGCGCTGGTCGTGGTCGCCGCGCTGGTCGTCACGGTCGGACTGGGGCTCGCCGGGACGCTGCTCGCGCTAAACCAGAAGCCGGCCTCAGTGTTGCGGAATTTGTGACAAAATGTAGCGGCGCGAGCGCCGTTTTTGCCTATGATGCTAGGGCAGAGCGACATTCGGCCGCGCGTGGAAGCTTGCGTCGGATGTGTTAATTTCCCACATACCAATCGGGTCGGATAGTCGGTTTGAATGACACGGAATTAATGTTCCGCAAACCGAGCCATCTGAGATAGATTTACGACCGGCGCCGCAAATCCCTTGCGCTCCACCGGGACCAACCACGGGAATTCGACCATGTCGGACCTAGACCGCAACTACGCTTCTCCTTTCGGCCGGGCCGCCGGGCGCATTGACGCTGCGGCCGTCGACGCCGGTCTGCGCGCCTACATGCTGCGCATCTACAACTACATGAGCATCGGCCTGGCCATCACCGGCCTCGCCGCGCTCGGCGTCTACATGGGTGCGGTGACGACCGACCAGTCGGCCGCCGTCGCCAAGTTCGGCAACGCCTATCTGACGCAGTTCGGCTACGCGATGTTCGTGAGCCCGCTGAAGTGGCTGTTCATCCTCGCCCCTCTGGCGATGGTGTTCGTCATCTCGGCCGGCATCAACCGCCTGCAGCCCGCGACCGCCCAACTCCTGTTCTGGGTGTTCTCGGCGCTGATGGGTCTGTCGCTGTCGTCGATCTTCCTGGTGTACACGCACACCTCGATCGTGCGCGTGTTCTTCATCACCGCGGCGACGTTCGGTGCGCTGAGCCTCTACGGCTACACCACCAAGCGTGACATGAGCGGCATGGGCTCGTTCCTGTTCATGGGTCTGATCGGCATCATCATCGCGAGCCTGGTCAACCTGTTCCTGGCGAGCTCGGCGCTGCAGTTCATCGTGTCGGTGGTCGGCGTGCTGGTGTTCGCGGGCCTCACCGCCTGGGACACCCAGCGGCTGAAGAACGACTACATCTACGGCTACGCCTCGCAGGGTGGCGTGATGGCAGAGCGTGCGGCAATTACGGGTGCGCTGTCGCTCTACCTGAACTTCATCAACCTGTTCACGCTGCTCCTGCAGCTGCTCGGCCAGCGCGACTAAGCGCCTCGAGCGAGCCATCAAATCCAAGCCCCGGCCATCCCGCCGGGGCTTTTCTTTTGGGCGAGGCGAGATGTGGCGTAGCCCGGATGAAGCGCAGCGAAATCCGGGGCAAGTTCATCCATGGCTTCGGCATTTGTAGCCCGGATGAGCGAAGCGATATCCGGGGAAGTTGTACCCGGGTGGTGAGACCCTCCCGGATGTCGCTTCGCTCATCCGGGCTACGAGAAATCCCTACACCAGCGACAGCTTGCGGTCGATCACAAGCAGCACGCGTTCGAGTTCATGGCCGCGGCGCAGGATCAGGCCGGTCGCGGAAATCACGCTGTACATGCCCTGCTTGCGCGCAAGCCGGGGGTCCTTCTCGATCCGGTAGATCGGCACTTCCGACGCGCGCCGGAACACCGAGAACACGGCACGGTCCTTCAGGAAGTCGATCGCATAGTCGCGCCACTCGCCGTCGGCGACCATGCGGCCGTAGAGATTGAGAATGCGGTTGAGCTCAAGTCGATCGAAAGTCACGCGGTTGGGCTGAGGAGTCGCGGCGGCGGTGCGCGCCGCGGCACGACTCCCGCTCGGATCAGTGTCCTCCGAAATCAAACTCATCGAGCGCCTCCTGTCACCTCGGTGACGATCGGGTTCCGAAGGCCCCTCTTCGGGCTCGTCACGAGAGTGACATGATCGCGCTAAGCGAGGGGGCCCGCAAGGGGCCAATCGCAATGCAACCGGGCCTTAACCACCGCCGCGCGCGGCGGATTGTCCGGAAAACCGCAGAGTCACGGGAACGTTAGCGGAATCATATTGCTGCCCCACTTCCGCCCATCGCCCGCCCCGCTGCCCTGCGAAAAGGAAATCCTGCGTTGGCCCGGTCCTTTCGGTTCCGGATTCCTCAGCCCCCAGCCCCCCGGGGCCGTCGGGATCGGGCCTGTTCGCAGGGGAGTCAAATCCCAACACTGGGCCAACGAAAGTTGGTCCTTTTTGTTTTTGGGACCTGTGCAAGCGAGACGCGCGCAAAGCCCCGGCGCCTTCCTTTCGGCAAATCACTGGATGCACGTTCGTCGCCATGCGCGGCTGCACGACAACATGCGTGCGGTCCAACGACGCGACGGGCGGAAGCCGGCGCACCGCGCTTGACCGCAGCGAGGCGCTAGTGAAGCGAGGTGAAGGCAGCGCCGAGCATCGGGCCCGGCTTCTCGCGGTTGCCGTCCTGGACGTACACCGCCGCAGCATCGACGCCGTCACGCGTGATGTTCTCCAGCGGCACGGTCCAGCTCCCGGACGAACCGTTCCAGTCACCGACCTTGAGGAGATTGCGCACCACGTTGTGGTAGGTGATCTCGCGGCCGCGGTTCTCGCCGCGCGCGATCGAGATCGGCACCGACTTCGAGATCGAGCAGATCCAGACCTCGCCGCGCGACACTGCGGGTGACTTCGATGCGGCGACCGACACGTTGATCTGCTTGCCGGTCAGCGTCATCGTCACCGGCACCGACATCACGCTGCCGCTCCTTTCGGTGCTCTTGATGGCGTCCTCGATACTGGCGCGATCGCTGCCGATCACATGCGCGGAGCCGTTGATCACGGCCTGCGGCGTGTAGACGTCGCGATCGCCGCGCACATGTGAATAGGCCTTCTGGCGCGCGCTGAAACGGGAATCGGCCAGCGTGTCCTTCCAGCCGAGATAATCCCAATAGTCGATCGGCATGCTCAGCGCGATGACGTTGGGGTCCTTCGCGAGGTCACCGATGATCTTGTCCGCGGGCGGACAGGACGAGCATCCCTGCGAGGTGAAGAGTTCGACGACGGCACGCGGATCGGCGTGGGCGGGGCGGATGATCGCGACGATTGCGCAGATACCAAGGGCGCTCGACCATCGCGAGATACAGTTATAGGCCATCATCGCTGTCATACTGCGAACCAGTCGTGATGATTTCCATCCGTAATTGTACGGAGCATGAAGTCTGTCCCTGAACTTGCGTGCCCCAAAACGCGAGAAAGCGGCCTTTTCATAGGCCGCCTTCTTTTTAGTCGCTACTCACTAAGCGGTGAGGCACCGATCACAAATCCGCGTTAGGCCGCGAGTTTGCGCAGCACATAATGCAGGATGCCGCCGTTGCGATAGTAATCGAGCTCGTCCAGCGTATCGATGCGGCAGAGCAGCGGGACATCCTTCTTGCCGCCGTCGGCGGAGACGATTTCGGCCGTCAGCGTCTGGCGCGGCTTCAAATCGCCTTGCAGCCCGCGGATCGTGACCTTTTCGTCGCCCTTGAGGCCGAGCGAGGACCACGACGTGCCGTCCTGGAAGGTGAGCGGAAGCACACCCATGCCGACCAGGTTGGAGCGATGGATGCGCTCGAAGCTCTGGCAGATCACCGCCCGGACGCCGAGCAGGCGCGTGCCCTTCGCGGCCCAGTCGCGCGACGAGCCGTTGCCGTATTCGGCGCCGGCGAACACCACCAACGGCACGCCTTCCGCCTGGTACTTCATCGCGGCGTCGTAGATCGACATCTGCTCGCCGTCGGGCCAGTGCTTGGTCAAACCGCCTTCCGGAATATTGCCGTCGGCACCCTTCAGCATGAAGTTCTTGATGCGGATGTTGGCGAAGGTGCCGCGCATCATCACTTCATGGTTGCCACGCCGCGTGCCGTACTGGTTGAAGTCGGCGGGGCGCACCTGGTGCTCGCTGAGGAACTTGCCGGCGGGCGAGGTCAGCTTGATCGAACCGGCCGGCGAGATGTGGTCGGTGGTGATCTTGTCGCCGAACATCGCGAGGATCCGTGCATCGACCACGTCGGTGACCGGGTCGGGCTGCTTCTTCATGCCCTCGAAGTAGGGCGGGTTCTGCACATAGGTCGAGCTCATGTTCCAGCGATAGGTCTCGCTTTCCGTGGTCTTGATCTTGCGCCAGTTGGTATCGCCCTTGAACACGTCGGCGTACTTCTTCTTGAAGATCGTCGCGGTGACGTACTTCTTCATGAAGGCGTTGATCTCCTTGGCGGTCGGCCAGATGTCCTTGAGGAACACCGGCTTGCCGTCCTTGCCGATGCCGAGCGGCTCGACTGCGAGATCCTTGGTCACGGTGCCGGCGAGCGCATGCGCGACGACGAGCGGCGGCGAAGCGAGGTAGTTCGCCTGCACGTCGGGCGAGACGCGGCCTTCGAAGTTGCGGTTGCCCGACAGCACGGCGGCGGCGACGATGCCGTTTTCATTGATCGACTTCGAGATATCTTCGGGCAGCGGGCCGGAATTGCCGATACAGGTGGTGCAGCCGAAGCCGACCAGGTTGAAGCCGACCTTGTCGAGATCGGCCTGCAGGCCGGAGTTGGCGAGATACTCCGCCACCACCTGGCTGCCCGGCGCGAGCGAGGTCTTCACCCACGGCTTGGCCTTGAGGCCCTTGGCGGCGGCCTTGCGCGCCAAGAGGCCGGCGCCGATCAGCACGCTCGGATTGGAGGTGTTGGTGCAGGAGGTGATCGCCGCGATGACGACGTCGCCATGGCCGAGATCAAAATCACGGCCCTCGACCGCATAGCGCTTCTGCTCGCCCTCGGGCTTCTTGTATTCGCCGACCAGCGCGGTCGCGAAACCGGTCGACACCGCCGGCAGCGCGATGCGGCCCTCGGGGCGCTTCGGGCCGGCCATCGACGGCACGACGTCGCCGAGGTCGAGCGTCAGCGTGGTGGTGAACACCGGATCGGCCGACTTGGCGGTGCGGAACAGGCCCTGCGCCTTGGCATAGGCCTGCACCAGCTTGACGCGATCGGCCTTGCGGCCAGAGGTCTTCAGGTAATCGATGGTCGCGGCATCGACCGGGAAGAAGCCGCAGGTCGCGCCGTATTCGGGCGCCATGTTGCCGATGGTCGCCTTGTCCGCGACCGAGAGATAATCGAGGCCCGGGCCGAAGAACTCCACGAACTTGCCGACCACGCCGAGCTTGCGCAGCATCTGGGTGACGGTCAGCACGAGGTCGGTGGCGGTGACGCCTTCCTTGAGCTGGCCCTTGAGCTTGAAGCCGACCACTTCCGGCAGCAGCATCGACAGCGGCTGGCCGAGCATGCAGGCCTCCGCCTCGATGCCGCCGACGCCCCAGCCGAGCACGGCGAGGCCGTTCACCATCGTGGTGTGCGAGTCGGTGCCGACCAGCGAGTCGGGATAGGCGACCTCGAAGGTGCCGGTCTTCCGGCCGACCGTCATCTTCTCCTTCTTGGTCCACACCGTCTGCGCGAGATATTCGAGATTGACCTGGTGGCAGATGCCGGTGCCGGGCGGCACCACCGAGAAGTTCGAGAACGCCTTCTGGCCCCACTTCAGGAACTCGTAGCGCTCCTGGTTCTGCTTGTATTCCTCGGTGACGTTCTTCGCGAACGCCTTGTTGTCACCGAAGAAGTTGACGATCACCGAGTGGTCGATGACGAGATCGACCGGCACCAGCGGGTTGATCTTCTCGGCATCGCCGCCGAGGTTCTGCATCGCGTTGCGCATCGCCGCGAGGTCGACCACGGCCGGGACGCCGGTGAAATCCTGCATCAGGACGCGCGCCGGGCGGAACGCGATTTCGTGCTCGAGCTGGCGCTTCTTCAGCCACTTCGACACCGCAACGATGTCTTCCTTCTTGACGGTGCGGCCGTCCTCGTTGCGCAGCAGGTTCTCCAGCAGAACCTTCATCGAATACGGCAGCTTCGAAATCCCCTTCAGTCCGTTCTTCTCTGCCTGGGGCAGGCTGTAATAGACGTAGGACTTGCCGCCGACCTTCAGGGTCTTGCGGCATTTGAAGCTGTCGAGCGAGGTCATGCGAGGAATCCCAATTCTCAGTTATACCCGGCAAGGGTAACTAAACACCGGCGATCGGCACTGGCCAAGGGATGGCCTGGGGTGGGTTGCGGCCGCCGATTGTGTGTGCTGCATCAAGTTCCGGGCTTATAGAACCTTTCTAGAAGCACCGCCACACCGACAAGCGTGCGACAGCGTTGCGCGACCCAAAAATTCTCACGCGGTAGCGAAAGATTTCAGAGGGCTGTGACAAGACGAACCATGCGGCTCTCGGGACGAAATCTGAAATGCGTGCGCGGCGGACGCGAGGTGTTTGCCGGCCTCGATCTGTCGGCCACGGCCGGCGAGGCGCTCGCCATCACCGGCCCCAACGGCGCCGGCAAGACCTCGCTGCTGCGCGTCCTCGCCGGGCTATTGGTTCCCGCCGAGGGTGTGGTCGCGCTCGAAGGCGGCGACGCCGAGCTCAGCCTGCCCGAGCAGGCCCACTATCTCGGCCACCGCGACGCCCTGAAGCCGGCGCTGAGCGTTGCGGAAAATCTGTCCTTCTGGCGGGAATTCCTCGGCGGCGAGACCGAGGACGCCGGCCACTGCCTTGCCGCGGTGGCGCTCGACCACGCCGCGCACCTGCCGGCGGCCTATCTTTCCGCCGGCCAGCGCCGCCGCCTGTCGATCGCGCGCCTGCTCTCGGTGCGGCGGCCGGTGTGGCTGCTGGACGAGCCGACATCGGCACTCGATGCGGCCGGACAGGCGCTGTTCGTCGACCTGATGCGCGGCCATCTCGCCGGCGGCGGCCTGATCGTCGCGGCGACGCATCTGCCGCTCGGCATCGATGCGCGCGATCTGCGGATGGGAGGCGCGGCATGAGCGCGCTTGGCGCCTTGATCCGCCGCGACATCCGCATCGCGCTGCGCGTCGGCGGCGGCGCGCTGATCGGCGTGCTGTTCTTCCTCACCGTCACGGTGCTGATGCCGTTCGCGGTCGGACCGGATCTCGCGCTGCTGTCGCGGCTCGGCCCCGCCATCCTCTGGCTCGGCGCACTGCTGGCGAGCCTGCTCACGCTCGACCGGCTGTTCACGGCCGACCACGAGGACGGCTCGCTCGACCTCATCGTGATGAGCCGGACGCCGCTGGAACTCGCCTGCGCCGCCAAGGCACTGGCACACTGGATCGCCGCCGGCCTGCCGCTGATCGTCGCAACCCCGGTGCTCGGCCTGCTGCTCAATCTCGACGGCACCGCGACGCTCGCGGTCGCCGCGACGCTGCTGGCGGGAACACCGGCGCTGACTTTCACCGGCATGATCGGCGCGGCATTGGCCGTGACGCTGCATCGCGGCGGGCTATTGCTGGCGGTGCTGGTGCTGCCGCTGTCGATCCCGGTGCTGATCTTCGGGGTTGCGGCCTCGCAGGCGGCGATATCGGGGCCTTTGCCCTTTGGAACACCGTTCTCGATCCTCTGCGCGCTGTCGCTTGCCAGCCTCGTGATCGGCCCCTTTGCCGCCGCCGCGAGCCTGCGGCACGGGCTGGACTGAAATGAGCCCGATCAAATCTCGCCGAGAGGAAATCGGCCAATTGCCTGCGACACATCGGACGACTATCAGGGTGCCATGAAGCTGACCGCGACGCTGACCGACCTCGCCAATCCGACCAAGTTTCTGGCGCTGACCGCGCGCATCCTGCCGTGGCTCGCGGGCGTGACCGCGATCCTGCTCGCGATCGGGCTCTACCAGTCGGCGATGGCGCCCGACGACTACCAGCAGGGCGCCACGGTGAAGATCATGTTCATCCACGTGCCGAATGCGTGGCTGTCGATGTTCGTCTGGGGCGTCATGAGCGTGGCCGCGCTCGGCACCTTGGTGTGGCGGCATCCGCTCGCTGACGTCGCCGCGAAGGCCGCCGCTCCGATCGGCGCCGCCTTCACCTTCCTTGCGCTCGTCACCGGCTCGCTGTGGGGCCGGCCGATGTGGGGCACCTATTGGGAATGGGATGCGCGCCTGACCTCGGTCTTGATCCTGTTCCTGATGTATCTCGGCCTGATGGCGCTGTGGCGCGCGGTGGATGACCCGTCGCGTGCGGCGCGGGCGGCGGCGGTGCTCACGCTGGTGGGCGCGATCAACATCCCGATCATCAAGTTCTCGGTCGACTGGTGGAACACGCTGCATCAGCCGGCCTCGGTGTTTCGCGCCGGCGGGCCGACGCTCGACAAGGCGTTCCTATGGCCGCTGCTGGTGATGGCGATCGCGTTCTCGCTGCTGTTCATCACCTTGCACCTGGCGGCGATGCGCAACGAGATCCTGCGCCGCCGCGTGCGCAACCTGCAGATGATGCAGGCGAGCCGCGTCTCGTTCACGAGCGAGGTGAGCGGCGGTTCGCAAGGAACCGCGTCAAACGAAATTGGAGCGGCGTGATACGATGGCGCTTGGTCCCTACGCCTCCTTCATCGTGACGTCCTACGTGCTGGTCGCGGCGGTCGTGCTGCTGCTGATCGTCTGGATCATCGCCGACTATCGCCGGCAACAGTCGCGTCTCAGGGAGATCGAGGCCAGCGGCGTGACGCGCCGCTCCGGCCGCAGCGCAGCGGATATAAGATGAGCGATCAGGCGACCAACAGCCCGCCGCAAGCCCGCCGCCTGCTGGTAGTGCTGCCGCTGGTGATCTTCCTCGGCCTCGCCGGGCTGTTCCTGCTGCGGCTCTATGGCGGCGATCCCTCGAAAATCCCGTCGGCGCTGATCGGCCGGCCGGCGCCGCAGACCGCGCTGCCCGCGCTCGACGGCCTGGTGCGGGACGGCGCGCCGGTCCCCGGTCTCGATCCCGCCGCCTTCAAGGGCAAGGTCTCGGTCGTCAATGTCTGGGCGTCGTGGTGCGTGCCGTGTCACGACGAGGCGCCGCTGCTGACCGAGCTCGGCCGCGACAAGCGCTTCCAGATCATCGGCATCAACTACAAGGACTCGCCCGAGAATGCCCGGCGCTTCCTCGGCCGCTACGGCAATCCATTCGGCATCGTCGGCGTCGACGGCAACGGCCGCGCCTCGATCGAATGGGGCGTCTATGGCGTGCCCGAGACCTTCCTGGTCGGGCGCGAGGGCACCATCGTCTACAAGCTGGTCGGCCCGGTGACCCCGGACAACGTCAACAGCGTGCTCAAGGCCGAGATCGAGAAGGCGCTGCGCGCGAACAAGTAATCGCGTCGGCATGCCGTGACTCGCGAACCTGAATCGCGCATGAATAACGCGAGAAAACACCTGCGGCATAATACTTCGACACGTTTATCTGCGGTTCATTTCGCGGCCACGGCAACGCCATGAACGCACCCCCAACTCAGTGGCGTTGACATCAACGTTCCTCTGGAGGGGACATATGCGCAAGACCACGCTCGCTTCACTTCTCGCCACCGCACTCACGCTCGGCATGATCACGGCGTCGCCGTCGATGGCCCAGACTCCGCAGCCGGCTGCGCCCGCCGCGAAGTCCGAGAGCAAGATGGCTCCCGCCCCGAAGGCCGCCACCCCTGAGTTGAAGACGACGGGAATGGCGAAGGACGACCTGCTCGACATCAACAGCGCCAGCACCGACCAGCTCGACGCGCTGCCGGGCGTCGGCAAGGCCTATTCGGCCGCGATCATCAAGGGCCGCCCCTACAAGGGCAAGGATGAACTGGTGCAGAAGAACATCCTGCCGCAGGCGACCTACGACAAGATCAAGGACAAGATCGTCGCCAAGCAGAAGAGCTGAGGCGGCTCACTTCACCTCTCCCCGTTCTTTACGGGGAGAGGTCGAAATTCGCGCGAAGCGGGAATTTCGGGTGAGGGGCTTTGGACGGTGTTTGTCACAAACTCCGAGCCTATCCGTGGAGAGACCGCTCACCCCAACCCTCTCCCCGCAGAGCGGGGCGAGGGAGCAGAGTGCTGATCACCCCTTCCGCACGTCGCCCGCGTCGGCCTCGCTCGCCTCCAGCGAGACCGGCTCGAGGTGATAGCGCTTGGTCAGGGGCATCTGGGCGATGGCGAAGATCATGGTCAGCGGCGTCACGCCGAACACCTTGAAGTTCACCCAGAAGTCCGTGGTCTGCGTGCGCCAGACCAGCTCGTTGAGAACCGCCATGCCGGCGAAGAACAGCGCCCAGCGCATGGTGAGGATGCGCCAGCCCTGCGGCGTCAGGTTGAACACCTGGTCGAACATGATGGCGATGAAGGACCGGCCGAAGAAGAGCCCGCCGCCGAGCACGGCCGCGAACAAGCCATAGATGATGGTCGGCTTGACCTTGATGAAGGTCTCGTCGTGCAGCACCAGCGTCAGCGTCCCGAACACCAGCACGATCGCGCCGGTCACCAGCGCCATGATCGGCACGTGCCTGGTCACCACATAGGATGCGATCATTGCGGCCACGATCGCCACCATGAACGCGCCGGTCGCGACGAACAGGTGGTACTTCGCGTTGGCGATAAAGAACACGAGCAGCGGCCCGAGTTCGGTCGCCAGCTTGAACAACGGATGCGGCTGGGTCTTGTCCATCAATCGATTCCAGCAATTGCCTTGGCAAAATCCTTCGCCGCGAAGGGCGCGAGGTCCTCGACGCCTTCGCCGACGCCGATGAAATGCACCGGCAGCTTGTGCTTCTCCGACAGCGCGACAAGGATGCCGCCGCGCGCCGTGCCGTCAAGCTTGGTCATCACGAGCCCCGTGACGCCTGCCGTACGATGAAATGCCTCGACTTGCGACAACGCATTTTGTCCCACCGTGGCGTCAAGCACGAGCAGCACCGCGTGCGGCGCCGACGCATCGACCTTCCTGATGACGCGCACGACCTTCTCGAGCTCGTTCATCAGCTCGGACTTGTTCTGCAGACGTCCGGCGGTGTCGATCAGCAGCACGTCGCGCGCCTGCTCCTTGGCCGCGGTCAGCGCGCTGAAGGCAAGGCTCGCCGAATCGGAGCCCTGGGCGCCTGATATCACCGGCGACTTGGTGCGCTCGCCCCAGACCTTGAGCTGCTCGATCGCCGCGGCGCGGAAGGTGTCGCCGGCGGCCAGCATGACCTTGCGACCCTCGGCGGAGAATTTCGCCGCCAGCTTGCCGATCGTCGTGGTCTTGCCGGAGCCGTTGACGCCGACCACCAGGACGACGAACGGCTTTTTTCCGGCATCGATCTCGAGCGGCTTCGCCACCGGCGCCAGCACCTTCTCGACCTCGGTCGCGACGACGTCCTTGACCTCGTCGGCGGAGATCGCCTTGTCGTAGCGGCCCTTGCCGACCGCCTCGGCAATGCGGACCGCGACATCGGTGCCGAGGTCGGCGCGCAGCAGAACATCCTCGATGTCGTCGAGCATGGCCGAATCGAGCTTGCGCTTGGTGACGAGGTCGGCGACCGCGGTCCCGATCGAACTCGAGGTCCGCTTCAGGCCGCCCTTCAGCCGCTGCCACCAGCTCTGTTTTGGAGTTCCCGCAGTGGTATCGTTCATGGCGCGGCTGTGTTAGCCGTTTCGCACTCCAAACGAAAGTCTCGACGAATTGATCGATGTTCCCCAATTGACTGCGGAAGAAATCCTGGGCCGGGTGCTCCACCGCGACGGGCTGATGCTGGTGATCGACAAGCCGGCCGGCCTGCCGGTGCATCGCGGTCCCAAGGGCGGCCCCAATCTGGAAGCCTCGTTCGACGCGCTGCGGTTCGGCCTGCCGCGGCCGCCGGTGCTGGCGCATCGGCTGGACAAGGACACGTCCGGCTGCCTCGTCCTGGGACGCCACCGCAAGGCGACCGCCTCGCTCGGGCTGTTGTTCAAGCACAGCAAGATCTCGAAGACCTATTGGACCGTGGTCGAGGGCGGCCCCGCCGAGGATGAAGGCACCATCGACATGCCGCTCGGCCGGCTCAATGCCGAGCGCGGCTGGTGGCAGAAGCCGGACCCGGATGGCCAGAAGGCGATCACCAACTGGAAGGTGCTGGGGCGTGGCGACGGCCTCACCTGGCTCGCGATGGAGCCGGTCACCGGCCGCACCCATCAGCTGCGGGTGCACTCGGCGGCGATGGGCTGGCCGATCGTCGGCGACAATATCTATGGCAACGGTCCGCGCTTCGGCGAGCCGACCTTGCATCTGCATTCCCGCGAGATCGGCATCCCGATCTCCAGGAACAAGGACCCGGTGCATGTGGTCGCGCCGGCGCCCGAACACATGCGGGAGCGGCTCAAGGCCTGCGGCTGGAACGGGCAGTAGCCTCCGTGATTTTACGGACAATTATCCTTTACGGAACATTCAGGCCCATCGGATAGTCCTGCAGGCGGCTTAGAAAAAGCGCGCCGCGACGGCTCAGGACGAGCAATGCTGAATGAAGGGCAAGCAATTGTCGACGAGGTCGAGGCTGCGATACGCGCAGGCTCCGCCGATAAATGCCTGGCCACAGCAAGGCGCGTCACCAGCCTTTTCCTCGCATCCGCCGGCAAGTTCAACAGCGAACAGATCGAGTTGTTCGACAACGTGCTCGAGCGTCTGGTGAAGACCATCGAGTTGCGCGCCCTCGCCGACATCAGCGCCCGGATGGCACTCACCGACATCAGCGAACAGCTCGCACCGGTCGCCCAGGCACCGCCCGCGATCATTCGCCGCCTCGCCAGCAATGACGAGATCAGGATCGCGCGGCCGATCCTGCAGGAATCGTCGCGGCTCAGCGCGGACGACCTCGTCGAGATCGCACGGACCAAGAGCGAGCAGCATCTGCTCGCCGTCGCCGGCCGCTGGTGGCTGAAGGAGGTCGTCACCGACGCGCTTCTGGCGCGCCGCTTTGCGAGCGTGAGCCACCGCCTTGTCAGCAATCCCGGCGCCAAAGTATCGCCGGGCGGATTTGCCGTCATCCTCGCGCAGGCCGAGCACGATCCGGTGCTTGCGGTGCAGACCGGGATCCGCGCCGATCTGCCCTCGGAGCTCCGTCTTCAGCTGCTGCACGACGCAACGGAAGAGGTTCGCGCCCGTCTGCTGGAACGCGCGCCGGCACATCTGTTCGAGGAAATCCGCAATGCGATCGCAGCGGTCGCCGCCGGCGTCGAGCGCGACATGGCCCGGGTTCGCGACTTCGCCGCGGCCAGGCGTCACATCGCAAAGCTGAAGGACGCCGGCGATCTCAACGAGGCCGCCCTGCTCGGCCTCGCCAGACAGCGGATGTATGAAGAAACCATCGTTGCGCTGGCCGACCTTGCGCATGCAAGCATCGAGGTGATCCGTCCCCTGATGCAAAGCCTCCGTAGCGAAGGTCTGCTGGTGCCCTGCCGGGTCGCGGGGCTCAGCTGGGAGACGACGGCCGCGGTGATGGAATGCCGCTATTCGACCGGATCGATGGGGCCGGTCGAGCTCGCCAACGCCAGGAGCCAGTTCACACGATTGACGCACGCCAACGCCGACCGCCTGCTGCGGTTCTGGCAGGTCCGCGCGTCACAACCGGCAAAGCCCGGCCATCGCAGTCGTTGATGATCTCGCGCGCAATGTCGCGACCGATTCCGAATTGACCGGTCAAGCAAAGTATTCGGTGCCACCACCCGCGCATGCGGATGGTCCAGCATTCCAGCAGCGACACCGATTCGTCGCGCGACTTTCTCCGCACACTCCACCGTCGTCCCGGCCTAGTGCGCAATTGCGCACTAGTACCCGGAATCAGAGCTGAGTGATACGGCGGCCTTTGAAACGGCGTTGCCGGACCTTTTTCTTGGTCCAGACGAAGGGCTCGGCTCTGTCGTTGTATGCGTTGACGTAGGCATCGATGTGTTCCTGAAGCTGCTTGAGGCTCGTGAAGGAGGTGCCGCTGAGCGACTGCCCCTGCAAGATGGAAAACCATACTTCGACCTGATTGAGCCATGACGCACTTGTCGGCGTGAAATGAAATTGCACGTTGGGGTGGGCCTTGAGCCAGTCCTCGTTCTTTTTATGGGTGTTGAGGTTGTCGAGGATGACGTGAAGCTTGCGGTTCGGAAAAGTCGCGGTGACGCTGTTCATGAAATCGAGAAACTCGACGCGGCGCCGGCGTTTTGAATGGGTCGCGATGATCTTTCCGGTGGCGACTTCGAGCGCCGCAAACAATGTTGTGGTGCCATGCCGCTTGTAATCGTGGCTTTGGCCGGTTAAGGCGCGGCCATTGGGCAACTTCAGATAACCCTGCGCTCGCTCCAAAGCCTGGATCGAGGGCTTCTCGTCCACGCACAGCACAATGGCCTTCGCCGGCGGCGCGACATAGAGGCCGACAACATCGGCGGCTTTGGCCGTAAAGTTCGGGTCGTTGCTCTCGCACCAGGACTTGCGAGCCACCAGGTCAATCTTGTGGCTGCGCAGGAACCGCCAGACATATTGGACATCGACATCGCCCAGCGCCTCGGCCAGCAGGGGGCCGGTCCAGCGCGCAAACCCTTGCGGTGGCGGCTTATCCAGCAGCTTCAGAATCCGCTTGTCGGTCGTCTTCGTATAAATCGGCTGCTTGCCAGGCCGCGGCTTGTCTTGCAGCCCTTCAAGGCCATGGTCGGCATAGCGATGCCGCCAAAGGCTGACAATCCGCGGCTGGACCCCAACTTCCTTGGCGATCGACCGGGTGCTGCGCCCATCCGCCGCCAACAGAACTATCCGCGCCCGCTTCAAATCGCGCTGCAACGTCACCGGTGAGCGACAGCACGCCTCAAGCACCTTGCGATCTTTCCTCGAAAGGTGGACTTCTCTTGCTTCGGGTATCATCCCGACCTTGAATCACGACTCACGTTCCAAGAAAAGTGGGTACTAGGCCGGGACGACAGCGAATATATAGCACGACCGGTGAGTGATACCTACTGACTCATACCTGCGCTCTGGCGACATGATCTGTCCGATCCAGCGCGTCTTGACTTGCTAGGATGACGGAGATGGAGTCGGAGTGAGCGTCTCAGCGATCCTGTGCAACGAGGCGCGCGCCGTCATGGCCCGTCACGACAAGCCGCCGCACCGCGCCGGGCACATCATCATCGATCGCGACCGGCAGGAAGTGCTCGGTGCGGCCCTGCGTGCCGCTCTCGATCAGCACCTCGCGCGTCGCGCCGACTTCCGCATCAAGCCGGCGCAGCAACGCGGCTTCGCCTGCCGTGCGCAGCTGCCTGGCGCGCTCCTTGATCGCGCCGCCCTCGACCTGCGGCATCCGCGCGGCCGGCGTGCCCGGACGCCGCGAATAGGGAAACACGTGCAGGAAGGTGAGATCGCATTCTTCGACCAGGTCGAGCGAGCGCGCAAACATCTCTTCAGACTCGGTCGGGAAGCCCGCGATGATGTCGGCGCCGAGAGCGATGTCCGGCCGCAGCCGGCGAACCTGCGCGCAGAAATCGATCGCGTCCCGGCGTGAATGCCGGCGCTTCATTCGCTTGAGGATCATGTCGTCGCCGGATTGCAATGAGAGATGCAGATGCGGCATCAGCCGCGCATCGTCGGCGATGACATCGAGCAGGTCGCGATCCGCCTCGATCGAATCGATCGACGAGATACGCAGCCGCTTCAGCTCGGGCACATGACGCAGGATCTGCCGGGTCAACTGGCCGAGTTTCGGCGCGCCCGGCAGGTCGGCGCCATAGCTCGTGAGATCGACGCCGGTCAGCACGATCTCGGCATGGCCGCGCTCGACCAGCGCGCGGACCTGATCGACCACCGCGCCCATCGGCACCGAGCGCGAATTGCCGCGGCCGTAGGGGATGATGCAGAAGGTGCAGCGATGATCGCAGCCGTTCTGCACCTGCACGAACACCCGCGGCAGGCCTCGCTCGAAGCCGTCGAGCAGATGCGGCGCCATCTCGGTCACCGCCATGATGTCGGCGACCGCGACCTTTTCGCTCGCGTCGGTGCCGAACGGCGCCTCGAACGCAGCGCGCGTCGCCTGCCAGGCGTCGCCGCGCATCTTCTCGTCATTGCCGACGACGCGATCGACCTCGGCCATGTCAGCGAACATCTGGCTTTGCGTCTGCGCCGCACAGCCGGTGACGACGATGCGCGCATGCGGGCGTTCGCGTTTCAGCTTGCGGATCGACTGCCGCGCCTGCGCCACCGCCTCGTTGGTGACGGCGCAACTGTTGATGACGATGGCATCAGTAAGCCCCGCCTGCTCCGCCTCGCGACGAATCACCTCAGATTCGAATGCGTTGAGGCGGCAGCCAAAGGTGACGACATCGACGCCCATAACCAATCTCACGCCCGATCAAGCGACGCTGGCGAACAGCGCCGGATCGAAGCGGCCCTCATATTCGAAATCGGCGGTGCCGGTCATCAGCACGTGATCGTCGCGCTCGCGCCACTCGATGCCGAGCTTGCCGCCGGGCAGCGTGATCTCGACGCTGCGGTTGGCACGCTTCAGCCGCGCCGCCGCGACCGCCGTCGCGCACGCCGCCGAGCCGCACGCTTTGGTGAGACCGGCGCCGCGCTCCCAGGTGCGGATCGTGATGCGGTCGCGATCGACGATGCGGGCCAGCGTGATGTTGGCGCGCTCCGGGAAGATCGGATGGTTTTCCAGCAGCGGCCCGAAACGCTCGAGGTCGTAGGCATTGACGTCATCGACCCAGAAGATCGCATGCGGATTGCCCATCGAGACCACCGAGGGCGAATGCAGCACCGGATTGTCGATCGGCCCGACCTGCAGCTCGATGTAGCGGGTGTCACGGAATTCCTCGGCCAGCGGAATGTCCTGCCAGCCGAACTTCGGCGCGCCCATGTCGACGGTGTAGAGATCGGGCGCCGGCCCCTGCCAGCAATTGAGCAGGCCGGCGCGGGTCTGGAACGTCGCTGATGTCTGGCCGGTCTTCTCGAAGATCCGCCGCACCACGCAACGCATGCCGTTGCCGCAGGCCCCGGCTTCCGAGCCGTCATTGTTGTAGATCGAGATGAACGCTTCGGTGCCGTCGAGCCGCGGCGGCTGCAGCACCATCAGCTGGTCGTAGGGCACGCCGCCGGCCGGCGAAGCCACCGCGCGCGCCTCCGCCGCCGACACCTGCGCCCGACCCTGTGCCGCCTCGGAATCGCGCAGGTCGACGACGACGATCTCGTTGCCGATGCCGTTCATCTTGGCGAATGCGTGATTGGCGAGCGCGCTCATCGATTTTCCCAAATTCTGCCCGGTTATATGGCGAGTGATGGCCCGTTAGCCAGCCTGAATAGCCCCATGACACATCTGTCATGGGACGAATGCAGAACTTGCGTGTTAGGAATATCGCACCTCGCGGACCGCGCGCGCCGGGACAGATCGAGCGGCCGTTTGAGGCAGGGGATGGAGAATAACCAATGAACCGTATCAACACGCTCCGCGCGGCCCTGGTCGCGCTGCTGCCCTTGGCCGCGATCGCACTGGCAAGCCCGGCCCCCGCCCAGTCGCCGTCAGCCTCGCCCGCTCCCGCGGCGAGCCCGAGCCCAACCCCGGCGCCTGCACCGTCGGCGACGCCGGTGCCCCCGCCGGCCGAGACCAAGTCGCCGGCCGACAGCCCGGCCGCAGCGCAGACCCCGACGCCGGCGCCGGCCGCCCCGGTGCAGACCGCCGATCCCTTCGGCGAGCCGTTCACGCTGGAGCCGAAGAAGGTCGTGATGCTGAAGGGCACGGCCAATTGGGATTCCGCCTTCGACGCTCTGATCGAGGCGTTCAAGCAGCTCACCGCGCTGCTCGACAAGGACGGCGTCAAGGCATCGGGCAATCCGATGATCGTCTATACCTCGACCGACGACACCGGCTTCACCTTCATCGCCGAGATCCCGGTCGATCAGGACGTCAAGAACCTCGGCAAGAACATGAGCATGGGCAATTCGCCTGACGGCAAGGCGCTGAAGTTCGTCCATCGCGGTTCCTACGACAACATGGACAACACCTATGAGGCGATCACCAATCACCTCGACGACAAGAAGCTCGAAGCCAAGGACACCTTTATCGAGGAATACATCACCGATCCGCTGAAGACCGCGGAGGACAAGCTTGTGATCAACGTCTACGTACCCCTGAAGTGAGCCAGATGACCCACCGTCTCCCCTTCGCCGCCACCCTGATCGCGACCACGCTGCTGGCCGCGCCCGTACTGGCCAATGACGACTTTCCGCCGGCGATTTCGGTCACCGGCGAGGCGACCGTGTCGGCGCCGCCCGACCAGGCGCAGCTCGACGCGGGCGTCACCACCGACGCCAAGACCGCGCGCGAAGCCGCCGACGCCAACAATGTGACGATGGGCAAGGTGCTGGCCGCGCTGAAGGGCGCCGGGATCGCGGAGAAGGACTTTCAGACCTCGCGGCTGTCGCTGCAGCCGCAATTCGCCAATCGTGGGCCGTCGTCGCCGAGCGCCCCGCCCAGCATCGTCGGTTACCACGCGAGCAATCGCGTCACGATCAGGCTGCACGATGTGAGCAAGGTCGCCAGCGTCATTGACGTGCTGGTCGGCGCCGGCGCCAATGATATCGGCGGGCTCAATTTCTCGGTGTCGCAGGCCTCGAAGCTGCTCGATGACGCCCGCGAGAAGGCGATCGCCGACGCCCGCCGCAAGGCCGAGATCTACGCCAAGGCCGCCGGCGTCACGCTCGGCGCGCCCGTAAATATCGCGGAGGTCGGCGCGGCGCCGGTCCCTGTGTTCCGTCCCAAGATGGCCACGGCAGGCTTCGCCGCGCCGACGCCGGTGGCGCAAGGCGAAGAAACGCTGACGGTCAATGTCAGCGTCTCCTGGGCGATCAAGGAGAAGTAATTCAAGGTGGCCAATTGATGTCGTCCCGGCGAAGGCCGGGACCCATTACCCCAAATATTGATTGTTGCGCGACGCTGGGGCCACGATTCCGTTCACAACCAAATTCGGTGGTAATGGGTCCCGGCCTTCGCCGGGACGACGCTAAATCTCGAACACCTGCCCGGGCTTCAACGTCAGAAACTTCTCGCGCGGCACGCTCGCCGCGTCGAGCGCTTCGCCAAGCGCGATCGCGGGCGCGTCGATCGCCTCGTCGGTCAACTGGAATGTGCCGTGGTGATGCGCCAGCGCCTGGGCGGCGCCGCAATCGGCCAACGCCTTCACCGCATCCTCCGGGTTCATGTGCTGGTCGCGCATGAACCAGCGCGGCTCGTAGGCGCCGATCGGCAGGATCGCGAGCCTGAGCGGGCCATGCGCCTCGGCCACCCGGCGGAAATGCCCCCCGTCGCCGTAACCGGAATCGCCGACGATGTAGAGCTTGCCGGCCGGCGTCTCCAAAACAAAACTCGCCCACAGCGCCTTGTTGCGATCGAACAGCCCGCGCGCCGACCAGTGCCGCGTCGGCACCAGCGTCGCGGCAAGGCCATTGCCGAGCTCGATGCGCTGATGCCAGTCGAACGCCTCGGCTTTGATCGCAGCATCGGACGTACGCATCGTGACGTCGTTGCCGAGCGGCGTGATCACGCGAGGACCAAATGCCCCCGCAAGTCTCGACAGCGTCGCGACGTCGAGATGATCGTAGTGGCCGTGCGACACCAGCACGACATCGATCCTGGGCAGTTTCTCGAATGCGATGCCGGGATCGTTGTGCCGCTTCGGCCCGGCGAAGCTGAACGGTGAGGCGCGCATCGACCAGACCGGATCGAACAGGATGTTGAGGCCCGCGGTCTGGATCAGCCAGCTGGCATGACCGACGAAGCAGAACCGCACCCTGTCGCCATCGACGCGGGGCGGCGGCGTATCGGCATGGGGGCTTGGCGCCCATTCCGGCCAGACCGCGCGCTGCCGGCCGCCCCCGAACTGCCAGCGCAGCACCTCACCAAGCGATTTCGGCGGCGAGCCGTCCGGATCGAAGAAGTGCAGGCCGTCGAAATGATCGGAGGCGGGGCCGTCGTAGGTTTTCATAAGAGACATCCAGATCGAGGGCACGCCGATCGCCGCGGCGGCTCCGGTCAAGGTTGCAAGCAGGCGGCGGCGGGTGATCAGCACGCGGGTTCCGGAATAGGAGGCAGGCTCCGGTTATATGGGTGGCAGCGGCGAATTCGGAACCAGGACGGCAAATCGACATGATTTCAGTACCTTACTGTCCAAGCTAAGCGGATTTCAGCGAAACTTTCCTTGACTTTGCCGCCCCGGCAGCGTTTAACCCGGCCACTTTCTCGGAAAGCCCCGTCTTTTCGACCCGCCGACTGGTCCTGGAGGCCAGAGGCCAACGCCCGACAGCGCGATGCGCCCTCGGGCGCGAAAGTGTTTGGGACCATCGTCTTGGCCTGACGCCAAGGCGGACTATGTGGTCATCACCCGCAAAAGCGGGTCATGACCAGAAGCGAAATAAGCGCGCTCACGGGCGCAACGAAGGACAACGGCATTGTTCGACAATCTGTCGGAACGGCTTGGTGGCATTCTCGATCGTCTGACGGGGCGCGGCGCGCTGACCGAAAAGGACGTCGACGCCGCGATGCGCGAGGTGCGCCGCGCGCTGCTCGAGGCCGACGTCGCGCTCGAGGTGGTCCGCAGCTTCATCGACCGGGTCCGCGAGCAGGCGATCGGCGCCACCGTCGTCAAGTCGGTGACGCCAGGCCAGATGGTGGTGAAGATCGTCCATGACGAGCTCGTCGCCACGCTCGGTTCCGACGGCCAGACCATAGATATCAACTCCGTCCCGCCGGTGCCGATCATGATGGTTGGTCTGCAAGGCTCCGGTAAGACCACCACCACCGCGAAGCTCGCGCGCCGTATGGTCCAGCGCGACAAGCGCAAGGTGCTGATGGCCTCGCTCGACGTCTATCGCCCGGCGGCGATGGAGCAGCTCGCGGTGCTCGGCCGCGACCTCGACATTCCGACGCTGCCGATCGTCGCCGGCCAGATGCCGCCGCAGATCGCAAGGCGCGCGCTAGAGGCCGGCAAGCTCGGCGGCTACGACGTCGTGCTGCTCGACACCGCCGGCCGCACCACGCTCGACGAAGACATGATGAAGGAGGCGGCCGAGATCAAAGCCGCCGCCAACCCGCATGAAGTGCTGCTGGTCGCGGACTCCCTCACGGGCCAGGACGCAGTCAACCTCGCGCGCTCGTTCGATGAGCGCGTCGGCCTCACCGGAATCGTGCTGACCCGCGTCGACGGCGACGGCCGCGGCGGCGCCGCGCTGTCGATGCGCGCCGTCACCGGCAAGCCGATCAAGCTGATCGGCACCGGCGAAAAGACCGACGCGCTGGAGGACTTCCATCCGAACCGCATCGCCGGCCGCATCCTCGGCATGGGCGACGTCGTCTCGCTGGTCGAGAAGGCCGCCGCCAATATCGACGCCGAGAAGGCCGCGCGCACCGCCGAGCGGATGCGCAAGGGTCAGTTCGACCTCAACGACATGCGCGAACAGCTACAGCAGATGGCCAATATGGGCGGCATCGGCGGCCTGATGGGCATGATGCCCGGCATCTCCAAGATGAAGAACCAGATCGCCGCGGCCGGCATCGACGACAAGATCCTGAAGCGCCAGGTCGCGATCATCGATTCGATGACGCGGCAGGAGCGCAAGAACCCGGACATCTTGAAGGCGAGCCGCAAGAAGCGCATCGCGGCGGGCGCCGGCCAGAGCGTCGAGCACGTCAACAAGCTCTTGAAGATGCACCGGAACATGGCCGACATGATGAAGGCCATGGGAAGCGGCAAGCGCGGCCCGCTCGCCGGCATCGCGCAGGCGATGGGATTCGGCGGCGGCATGAAGCCACCCTCGGCCGAGGAGATGAAGGCGCTCGCCGAGAAGATGCAGGGCGGCGCCGGCGGCGGCCTGCCGAACCTGCCGAAGGATTTGCCCGCCGGTTTGCGCGGCGGCTTGCCGAACGTGCCGGGCCTGACCGGCCTTTCCGGCAAGCCGATGCTGCCGGGCCTCGGCGGCTTCCCGGGCAAGAAGAAATGAGGAATTCGTCGCGACGGCTCACACGTGGCCGGCGCGACGCGGAATGCCAATCAATCGAACACATCGACCTTTGAAGGAGAACTGAATGTCCGTTGTTATCCGCCTCGCTCGCGCAGGCACCAAGAAGCGTCCGGTCTATCACGTCGTCGTCGCCGACTCGCGCTTCCCGCGCGATGGCCGCTTCATCGAGCGTCTCGGCCACTTCAACCCGCTGCTGCCGAAGGACAACGAGTCGCGCCTGAAGCTCGACATGGACAAGGTGAAGGCCTGGCTCGCCAAGGGCGCGCAGCCGTCGGATCGCGTGACCCGCTTCCTCGACGCCGCCGGCGTCAAGAAGCGCGCGCCGCGCAACAACCCGGAAAAGGCCGTGCCGCGCAAGGAGCGCAAGGCGCAGGCCGAAGCTGCCGCCAAGGCTTAAGGCTGAACGGCGACCACGGTGGCTGCACCGGTCTGTGTCGCCCGTATCGGCGCTGCGCATGGCGTGCGTGGCGCCGTCAGGCTTTGGACCTTCACCGAAGATCCGCTGGCCGTGAAGGACTACGGCCCGCTGATGACCAAGGACGGCACGCGCCAGTTCGAGGTCACACATGCGCGCGAGGCCAAGGACCATCTGGTGGTGACGCTGAAGGGCGTCGCCAGCCGCGATGATGCCGAACGACTCAACGGCCTCGAGCTCTACGTTCCGCGCGACCGGCTGCCGGACACCGACGACGGCGAATACTACCACACCGATTTGATCGGGCTCGCCGCGGTGACGACGACGGAGCAGCCGCTCGGCAAGGTGATTGCGATCCACAATTTCGGCGCCGGCGACATCATCGAGATCGCCCCGCCGCAGGGCGCGACGATGCTGCTGCCATTCACCAATGCCGTGGTGCCGACTGTCGATCTCGAAGGCGGCCGCGTGGTGATCGACCTGCCCAAGGAAATCGACGATGAGATCGACGGCAACGATCCGTCGGCCGCCTGAACCAAGAATATCAGCCCGTCATCCGGCCCTGCTGCTCGAGCCAGTCGCAGAACACCGCGCTGTGCGGATCGCTGCTGCGGCCTGCGGGAAAATACGCGAAGTAGCTCCGCGCCGGCAGGCTGACATCCGGAAACGGCGTCACCAGGCGCCCGGCCGCGAGATCGTCTGCGATCAGCGCGGTCGGTCCCATCGCGACGCCGAGACCATCGAGCGCGGCCTGGATCGTCAGATAGAAATGATCGAAGGTCAGCGCGGCCGCCGGCTCCAGCGCGGATTGCCCGGCCTCGGTGAGCCAGTCGCGCCACAGCCGCGGCATCGACGTGACATGCAGCAGCGTATGCCGTGACAGGTCCGCGATCTCACGCAGCGGCAGTTGCGCTGATAGCTTCGGACTGCACACCGGCAATCTCCGCTCCGACACCAGGAAGCGTGACGAGAAGCCGTGGAAGGTGTCGGGGCCACCGCGGATCACGACGTCGAATGGTTCAGGCAGCGCATCCACCGGATCGTTCGACGTGCTAAGGCGCACCTCGATATCGGGATGCTCGGCGCGAAACCGGCTCATCCGTGGTAATAGCCAGCGCAGGCTGAAGGTCGCGAGCGCATTGACGCGCAACACCGCGACCGCCACATCGCCGCGCCGCTCGCGATGCTGCTGCACGGCGGCGGAAATCCGGTCGAGCGCGGGTGCGAACTCTGCCAGCAATGCCGCGCCTGCCGGCGTCAGCACCACGCGCCGCACCGATCGCCGAAACAACGACGGGGCGCCCAGCCATTCCTCGAGCAGGCGGATCTGCTGACTGACCGCGCCATGGGTCACACTGAGCTCGGCGGCGGCCTCCTTGAAGCTGCCGAGGCGTGCGGCGGCCTCGAAGGCGCGGACCGCATTGAGTGGCGGCAGGCTGCGGCGTGGGACGAACATGATCCCTCAATACAAGATTTTCTAACGCATGATGCGACTATTACTGATTTGTGACAACGGCTTCGGCCGCGCATACTGCATGCAAGCTGCTTACATGGCTTTCTTTTCTGAGGTCTCCGCCTGATGCCCCCCGTCCAGACTTTAGATTTTCTTGCACTGGAGGACGGCAATGAGCGTGTCGGCTGAAACCGGCGCAACGCGGCCCGACCGTGCCCGGTCAACCCGCACCCTGACCGTGACCGGGCTCAATCACGCCCTCCACGACGGCTACACCGACGTCATCTACGTGCTGCTGCCGGTCTGGCAGGCCGAATTCGCGTTGAGCTACGGCCTGCTGGCGCTGCTGCGCGGGCTCTATGCCGGCGCCATGGCCGGGCTGCAGATTCCGGTCGGACGCATCGCGGAGCGGATCGACGGCAAGATCATCCTGATCGCGGGCACGGCGCTGTCGGCGCTCGGCTACGCGTTTGCCGGATTCTCCGGCGGTGTCATTGGCCTCGGCCTCGCCCTCGCGCTCTCCGGCGCGGGGTCGAGCACGCAGCATCCGATCGCTTCCGCCGCGGTGTCGCGCGCCTATGGCACGGCGGCGCGCGGGCCGCTCGGCGTCTACAATTTCTCGGGCGATCTCGGCAAGGCGGCGATCCCGGCGCTGACCTCGATCCTGCTCGTGATCATGTCATGGCGGCACACGCTGCTCGTGCTGGCTTTCGCAGGCCTGCTGGTCGCGGTCTGCATCGCGCTCTGGATGCCCTCGGTCGGCAAGGGCGCCGAGCACAAGGCGACATCAGCATCGCGCGGCGCCAGCACAGGCGGCGGCTTTCGCTGGCTGCTCGCGATCGGAATTCTCGACACCGCGGTCAGGATGGGCTTTCTCACCTTCCTGCCGTTCCTGTTGCGCGACAAGGGCGCCTCGCTGCCGACCAACGGCCTCGCGCTGGCGCTGGTCTTCATCGGCGGCGCCGCGGGAAAATTCACCTGCGGCTGGCTCGGCGAGCGGGTCGGCACGTTGCGCACCGTGCTGATCACCGAAGGCGGCACGGCGGCGCTGATCGCAGCCGTGCTGGCTCTGCCGCTCGCACCGGCCATCGTGCTGCTGCCGCTGCTCGGCGTGATGCTCAACGGCACGTCATCGGTGCTCTACGGTACGGTGCCCGAGCTTACCCCCGCGCACCAGACCGAACGCGCCTTCGCGCTGTTCTATACCGGAACGATCGGGTCGGGCGCGATCGCGCCGGTGCTCTACGGTTTGCTTGGCGACGCGCTCGGCCCGACGCTCGCGACGGCGGCGACCGCGCTCACGGCGCTGGCGATCTGTCCGCTTGCGGTCGTGCTCGCGCGGCATCTCGCTGACGATCCGAAGGCGGCGTGACGCATGTCGTGCCTAAGCCCGGGTTACGGCCTGTCGTCTCCTTCCCCCCAAAAGGGGGAAGGTCGGGATGGGGGTCAGCCGCGGGCGACGCTGCAAGCCGACAGAACTGATCCCCACCCGCTTTGCTCTTGCGAGCAAAGCGACCTCCCCTTTTCAAGGGGAGGTTGGAGCGGATTGCGCTTCGCTCCATCCGGGCTACCTAAGCAATGGTGCCACGGAGGATGATAATGACAAGCACGCACAAGGCCTGGCGGCTGCACGCCCACAATGATCTCCGCTTCGAGGATGTCGCGACGCCGAAGCCCGCGCCCGATGGCGCCGTGGTGCGGATCGAGGCCGGCATGGTGCTGTCCTATACCAACAAGCTTTTGTCGGGCGCGCTGCCCTACAGCCTGCCGCCGATGCCGTTCGTGCCGGGCACCAATGCGATCGCGCGCGTGGTCGCCGCCGGCGAGAACGTCACCCATGTGCAAAGCGGCGACCGCGTGTTCCTCAGCCCGCATCTGCGCGGCGACGTCCCGGATCGCGATCCGCCGCAGATCCTGATCGGCCTCACCGCGACGGTGACGACGCCGGAAGCGTTCGCCTTGCAGACGCGCTGGCGCGACGGTGTGTTCGCGGAGATCGCGCACTGGCCGGCCGCCTGCGTCACGCCGCTTGCCAATCTCGACGACAAGCCGGCCACCGAATTGATCGGGCTCGCAAAACTGATCGTGCCGTTCGGCGGATTGCAGCGCTCCGGCCTGCGCGGCGGCCAGACCATCATCGTCAACGGCGCGACCGGCTATTTCGGTTCGGGCGGCGTGATGCTCGCGGTCGCGATGGGCGCGGGCCGCGTCGTCGCGGTCGGACGCAAGGAGGCCGCGCTCGAGCAGTTGCGCGATGCATTCGGCCCGCGCGTCATTCCCGCCGTTGTCAGCGGCGATGCCGCAGCCGACCTTCAAGTCATCCGCCGCGCCGCCGGCGGCAGCGCCGATGTCGCGCTCGATCTGCTCGGCGCCGCCAAGAGCACGTCGACCACACTGTCCTCTCTGCGCGCGCTCAGGCGTGGCGGCCGGATGGTGCTGATGGGCAGCGCCGAGGTGCCGCTCGAACTCTCGTTCCGCGAGATGCTGGCCAATGACTGGGAGGTGGTCGGGCAGTTCATGTACGACCGTACGGCACCAGGCCAACTCGCCGGCCTCGCCGCCGAAGGCCTGCTGGACCTGCGCAAGATCAATGTCGCGACGTTCAAGCTTGCCGACTTCCGCCGTGCGGTGGATGCGGCCGCGATGATGCAGAGCCTCGACCTCACGGCCGTGGTGCCGTAACCAGAGGCCATGACATCGCGAGACACCCCAGCCCCGGCGACACCATGGCGCGCCACCGTGCTGACCCTGTTCCCGGACATGTTTCCGGGGCCGCTCGGCGTGAGCCTCGCCGGCAAGGCGCTGGCTGGCGGGCTCTGGGGGCTGGAGGCGCGCGACATCCGGGCCTCGGCCACCGACAAGCACCGCAGCGTCGACGACACTCCGGCCGGCGGCGGCCCGGGCATGGTGCTGCGGGCCGATGTCCTGGCGGCGGCGATCGACGCCGCTGACATCGCGCCTGACCGCCCGCGCCTCTTGATGAGCCCGCGCGGTCGGCCATTGACCCAGACCCAGGTCGCGGAGTTGGCGGCCGGGCCCGGCCCCCTGATCGTCTGCGGCCGCTTCGAGGGCATCGACCAGCGGGTGATCGAGGCGCGGGGTCTCGAGGAGGTCTCGATCGGCGATTATGTGCTGTCCGGCGGCGAAATCGCCGCGATGGCCCTGATCGACGCCTGCGTCCGCCTGCTGCCGGGGGTGATGGGCAAACGGGCCTCGGGAACCGAGGAAAGCTTTTCCGAAGGACTACTGGAATACCCTCAATACACCCGCCCGCAGGAGTTCGAGGGCCGGCCAATTCCGGAAATCCTGATTTCCGGCGATCACGCCAAGGTCGCGGCCTGGCGGCTGGCCCAGTCCGAGGCCCTGACGGCGGCCCGGCGGCCCGATCTCTGGGCCCGCAAGGCCGGCCAAAAAGCCGCTCCGCGAGGGACAAAAAACAAGACAGACGGGTGACAAACCCTGCGCTTTGCCTTATACGGGCGGCCAAATCCGCACCCGCGCAGGATAGATGGACGTTTGCGCAGCCCGCGAAAGGCTGGGCGCGCCGCCGATGGAGATTTCAATGAACCTTATTCAGCAGCTCGAAAAAGAGCAGTTCGACAAGCTCGCCGCCACCAAGGATATCCCGGAATTCGGCCCCGGCGACACCGTCATCGTCAACGTGAAGGTGGTCGAAGGCGAGCGTACCCGCGTGCAGGCCTATGAGGGCGTTTGCATCGGTCGTTCCGGCCAGGGCCTCAACGAGAGCTTCACCGTGCGCAAGATATCCTACGGCGAAGGCGTCGAGCGCGTCTTCCCGGTGATGTCGCCGATGATCGACTCGATCAAGGTCGTGCGTCGCGGCAAGGTTCGTCGCGCCAAGCTTTATTATCTGCGCAACCTGCGCGGCAAGTCGGCCCGCATCGTCGAGAAGCAGGACCGCCAGACCGCCGTCGGCGAGTAACGTTTCCCTCGGGGGATGTGACCGAAAGCGCGGGGCCTGCCCCCGCGCTTTTTTGTTGCGGCATACCTATCTGACGTGCAGGCCCGCGCCTGGATCGATTGTCGCGGGCGCGAGCCCTGTGTTAGAAATTTAGAATGGTTCCGGATCAAGCAAGCCAGCGCTGCCCAAGTCAGTGCCCAAGTCAGACCTGCAAGCGCGTCGTGATCGACGATCGCTCGCGGCTGCCCGGCCGCTTCTTCGGGCGCTTTGCGACGTCGGCAACGTCCGAGCTTAGACGCGCAGCGTAACGCTGCCTGGACGCTTTCGCCTGTCCGCTCGCTTAAGACGCGCTCATGCCATTCCACCACTGAATTTCTTCTGGAGCTGAAGCTCATGTCCAAACCGACAACGCTGTACGACAAGATCTGGAACGACCATCTGGTCCACGAGGCCGACGACGGCACCTGCCTGCTCTATATCGATCGCCACCTGGTGCACGAGGTGACCTCGCCGCAGGCGTTCGAAGGGCTGCGCGCCGCCGGCCGCAAGGTGCACGCGCCCGAGAAGACGCTCGCCGTCGTCGACCACAACATCCCGACCACCGATCGTTCGAAGCCGAACCCCGACCCTGAAAGCATCGAGCAGATGCGGGTGATGGCCGAGAACGCCAAGGAATTCGGCATCGAGTATTACAACGAATTCGACAAGCGCCAGGGCATCGTTCACGTCATCGGCCCGGAGCAGGGTTTTACGCTGCCCGGCACCACCATCGTCTGCGGTGACAGCCACACCTCGACGCATGGCGCGTTCGGCGCGCTCGCGCACGGCATCGGCACCTCCGAGGTCGAGCATGTGCTGGCGACGCAGACGCTGATCCAGAAGAAGGCCAAGAACATGCGCGCGATCGTCGACGGCAAGTTGCCCGAAGGCGTGACCGGCAAGGACATCATCCTGGCGATCATCGGCGAGATCGGCACCGCCGGCGGCACCGGCTACGTGCTGGAATATGCCGGCGAGGCGATCCGTGCGCTCTCGATGGAAGGCCGCATGACGGTCTGTAACATGTCGATCGAAGGCGGCGCGCGCGCCGGCCTGGTTGCGCCCGACCAGAAGGCGTTCGACTTCCTGCGCGACCGCCCGAAGGCGCCGAAGGGCGCCGCCTGGGACGCCGCGATGCGCTACTGGGAGACGCTGCGCTCCGACGAGGGCGCGCATTTCGACCACGAGATCCGCCTCGATGCCGCCAAGCTGCCGCCGATCGTCACCTGGGGCACGAGCCCTGAGGACGTCATCTCGGTGACCGGCTTCGTGCCCGATCCGGACAAGATCGCCGACGAGGCCAAGCGCATCTCCAAGCATCGCGCGCTGAAATATATGGGCCTGACCGCCGGCACGAAGATCACCGACATCAAGCTCGACCGCGTCTTCATCGGCTCCTGCACCAACGGCCGCATCGAGGACCTGCGCGCCGCCGCGAAGATCGCCGAGGGCAAGACCGTCAACGCCAATGTCAACGCGATGATCGTGCCGGGCTCGGGCATCGTGAAGGAGCAGGCGGAAGCCGAAGGCCTCGACAAGATCTTCATTGCGGCCGGCTTCGACTGGCGCGAGCCGGGCTGCTCGATGTGCCTTGCGATGAACCCGGACAAGCTGAAGCCGGAAGAGCGCTGCGCCTCGACCTCGAACCGCAACTTCGAGGGCCGCCAGGGCTTCAAGGGCCGCACCCATCTGGTCTCGCCCGCGATGGCCGCGGCCGCCGCGATCGCCGGACACTTCGTCGACGTCCGCGACTGGCGGTAAGGCAAGCGCGGGTTTCGTCTCAAGCTCGAGCCGTTTCGGAAACGGCTCGTTAACGGGGCGCACGCACACTGCCTCCCTGCGAAAACGAGCCTTCGCAAGGAGCGCGTGCCGTGGCCGATAAACCCGAATTCGTCGACATGATCAGCGACGCGACGCGCCAGAAGCGCCGTCGTGCAGTAGCGCGCATCATCGATCCGCTCCCCGAGGTGAAGGAAACCTCGCGCCTCAGCCACTGGCCGCCGGAGCGCTGGACGCAATGGCGGATGGAAAACCTGACGCCGTGGAAGATAAAGTCCTGGAAGCTGAAGAACTGGGATTAGCGCTTCATTCTTGACGCGGTTTCTTCACGCCAACCGGCGTCCACTTCGCTCGAACACGCTCCAGCGCGCAAAGAGAGTGATCCAACAAGACGGGCGCCGTGAGGCGCCCGCTGTCATTTCAGACCATTACCAATAGACCCGGTACGGCCGCCAGTAGTGGCGGTGGTGCCACCACGGCCGGCAGATCCGACCTCCCTGACAACGGCAACAAGCACCACGCTGATGGCAGCCGGCTTCATTGCGTTCATTGCAGTCGCTCCCGGCATGACGCTAGTCTAGAAACCGCTGAGTGAATGCGCCATGAACGCGCAAAACGCAGCGACGAAACGTCCGGAGGAACGCCAGTGACTGTCTATGTGATCGTGCAACTCAAGATGACCGATCGCGCCGCCTATGATCGGTATCAGGCGCGCTTCTTCGACGTGTTCAGGAAGTTCAACGGACGCCTGCTGTCGGCCGACGAGCAGCCCGCGGTGCTCGAGGGCAGCTGGGATCGCGACAAGCTGGTACTGATGTCGTTCCCTGACGAAGCCGCATTCCGTGCCTGGTCGGAATCGCCCGAATATGTCGAGATCTCGAGGGATCGCAAGGCGGGCGCGCAGGGCATTGTGCTGCTGGCGAAGGGCTTCGCGCCCTGAGGCGAGCGGAGCAGCTCCGATCGGAGCCGCTCTCTCGTTGCAGCGCTGATGTCGCGCCCAGCGCGACTGCGCGCATCACCAGAACGGGCCGAACCCGAAGCCGAAGGTGAATGGCGCCGGCGCGGCATATGGGTACGGCCGATAGTAAGAGGGCCGCCCGTAATAATAGGAGCCGTACGGCCGATAATAGGAATAGGGCCGGTAGTACGGCCGGTAATAGGGACGGTAGCCGTGGTGATAGTGGCGACGATGGTAATGGTGATGATGGCGCTGCGCGCTGATATCAGTTGCCTTGCCTGCTTGCCGCTGCGGTGCCGCGGCCTGCGGCTTGGCCGATGCCGCGGCGGTTGCCGATGCCGGCGCCGTCAACGCGAATGCACACGCGACAGCCGCAACACCGATCCATCTCATCATGATCAACTCCTGCAGATTGCGATTGATATCATCTCGCGTGGGCGAATCTGCCGGTTTGATGGCTGAGAACGACAACAGGCCCGCTGCTCACGGGCCTGTGTCTCATCTGCGCTGATACGCCGCGCGATCAACGGCGCCAGTGGCGACGATGCCCCCAGCCGCGGTGATGTCCGCGATGCCAGCCACGATGCCAGCCGCGTCCGCCCCAGCGTACCTGCGTGGTCGTCTGGTTCGCGTTGTCCTGAACCGTTGCGGCTGTGCCCGGCGTAGCGAGCGACATAGCGCTTGCACGCTCGGCCGGCGCCGCCAACACCAACACGGCACCGACGGCCGCCAGTCCCAGAACCTTCATCGCCTTCATGAATTGTCTCCTTGATCCCTTTAAGTCACGTCTTGCAACGAACGATCAGATCTTGCTTTGACGCGTTTTCTTCACGCGAGCCGACGTCCATCCCGCATCACGTGCGGGACAGGCTCCGCTGGAAAACGCTTGAGCTTTCGAATCGACCCCCGTTGCCGCGACGCAGATCGCAAGCAGAATGCGGACGACGTGAATGGGAAGTGAATAACTGCGCCACGATCATGAATGCTGCGAGCGCGCTTCAGGTTCCGACACGGCCGCAGGATTTTTGGTGTCGATGCGTAAATCCGGCATAGACTATGGTCGCATGTTGTGAGGTGCTTCTCGCAGGACATCGCCAATGGCACAGCAAGGCCCGCGCAAATGATTGGCACTCGGCACGGCAGCGCTCGGCGGTTCCATCATTTCAATTGATGTCGCGCTCGCCTCGCGAGGACCGGGCGGCGCCATGGGCACTGCAAGCCATCTCACGCAATTGCTGATGGCGGTCGCGGTCTATGGATCGATGGGATTGATCGCGGCTGTTGCAATGATCGGCGCGACGCGCCGACATACGCGCAACTAGCCCGGCCGCCAGAAGCAGTTCATGCGCGGCGTGATCACGGTACCGCTCGGCCGATGCTCCTGCACATAGGTCGCAGTGCAGTCGCGCACGGCGTTCGGACCGGGATTGTAGCGCGGGATGACATCGGGTTCCCAATGATCGGGCCGGGACCGGTAGATCGGCACGCGCTTCAGCCGGCGGCGCTCGACGACGCGCTCGCGCACGACCGGTGCCGCCTCGCCGACGCGCGCCTCAGCTGCCGCGCTCTGAGCCTGCGCTCCCGTCGCCGGGAGCGAGAGCCCGACTGCTACAGCCAACAACGCTGCCGCCACGATCCGTTTCATTACGCCCACCCAAGCTCGATTCTTGAGCCCCATTCGTGGGCGGCACGGTCTCCCATTGCGCCGCCAAGGTCAACTGCGCTGGCGTCGCCGATAGCACTCGCGCTAAAGGAGTGTCATGTGGACCACAGAAAAAGCCCCCTCGCTCGCCGAGATGGAGGCCATGGCGCACGAGGTCTTCGAGCGCCTGCCCAAGACGTTCCGGGCCCTCTGCGAGGGGCTGATCATCCGCGTCGACGATTTCCCGACCGATGAGGTGCTCGACGAGATGCAGGCCGAGAGCGAGTTCGACTTGCTCGGCCTGTTTCAGGGCATCGGCCTGCCGCAGCAGAGCCATAGCGACGTGGCCCGGCTGCCCAACCTGGTCTGGCTGTACCGCCGACCGATCCTGGACTACTGGGCCGAGCACGACGAGACCCTCGGCCACATCGTCCGCCACGTGCTGATCCACGAGATCGGGCACCATTTCGGCCTCTCCGACGCCGATATGGAGGCGATTGAGGCCGATGCGGGCTAAAGCGTTCTCGAGCGAAGTGGGACCAGTTCGCGTGAAGAAAACGCGTCAAAACAAGAAGCTGGAGCCTCGTTCCGATTTCATCGGTACGGAAAAGGGCTCCAGCCCTGCAGAAATGGCCCTTTTACCGCTGTCACATTCGCGATAAACATCCAGCCGATATCCGCTATTTTTTGCCCGGGAAGAGCACCGATGGACAAGTTCACCACGCTGGAAGGCGTCGCGGCGCCGCTGAAGATCATCAATGTCGACACCGACATGATCATTCCGAAGCAGTACCTCAAGACCATCAAGCGCACCGGCCTTGGCAAGGGGCTTTTCTCCGAGCAGCGCTACAAGGATGACGGCAGCGAGAACCCCGATTTCGTCCTCAACCAGCCCGCCTATCGCAACGCGAAGGTGCTGGTCGCCGGCGACAATTTCGGCTGCGGCTCGAGCCGCGAGCACGCGCCCTGGGCGCTGCTCGATTTCGGCATCCGCTGCGTGATCTCGACCTCGTTCGGCGACATCTTCTACAACAACTGCTTCAAGAACGGCATCCTGCCGATCCGCGTGTCGCAGGAGGACCTCGACAAGCTGTTCGACGACGCCGAGCGCGGCGCCAACGCGACACTGACCATCGACCTCCCCAACCAGGAGATCCGCGGTCCCGACGGCGGCAAGGTCAAGTTCGAGATCGATCCGTTCCGCAAGCACTGCCTGATCAACGGCCTCGACGACATCGGCCTGACGATGGAGAAGAAGGCGTCGATCGACAGCTACGAGACCAAGCTCAAGGAACGCGCCTGGGCTTGAGGCTCAGCGCATCATCGTGCCCCGGTGCCGTCAGGCGCCGGGGCTTTTCTTTGCCAAATTCGCTCGCCGCAAACCCGCTGATAGCTGACGCGCATGCTGCCTGACATCGTCACCTTCTGGCACGGCTCGATGGATGCGCTACGCCAGACCTGCCTGCGCTCGCAGGTGGCGGCGGGGCACAAGGTCACCGTCTACAGCTTCGATCCGATACCCGGCCTGCCCGAGGGTGTCGGCAATGCCGAGGCCGAAGCCGTGCTGCCGCATTCGTTCGCGGAGAAGCTGCGCCCGGCGGAGCCCGACGGCTCGTGGCGCGACTGGACCATGCTGCAGTTCAGCGACTTCTTCCGCATGCGGCTGATGGCGCAGCGCGCCGGCCTCTGGCTCGACGCCGACGTGCTGCTGCTGAAGGGCGTCGAGCTCGATCCGGCAAAGCCCTATTTTGCCTGGGAGCGGCCGCGGCAGCTCGGCAACTCCGTGCTGTATCTGCCGCAAAATGATCCCATCGTGCGCGCGTTCGAAGCGCTGATGCAGCAGGACGAGCTGATTCCGGACTGGCTGGCGCTGCGCCATCGCCTGACCTTTGCGATGCGCCGGCTGCGCGGCAAATCCAATCGCCTCGCCGACATCCGTGTCGCGATCTACGGCCCGGCGGCACTGACCGCGCTGGCGCGCCGCGCCGACGAATTGCAGCACGCGCTGCCGAAGCGATCATTCTACGCCGTGCATGCCGAGCCGAGGCTATTCTTCGAGCCGTCGGATTTTTCGCGCTACCTGAATGATCCCGGGATCATCGGCCTGCACATCTCGCCGAAGGGACGCGGCAAGGCGGCACCGATCCCAGGCAGCCTCTACGCGTGGGCGGCGCAGCGCTTCGGCCAACGGAACACCTTGAGCAAGCCTTAGCCAATTTGATCTGCCGCAAGGTCAGGCCGCGCAGAAGGCCTCATATGGGACAGCCATTCTATCTTGGAGGCACCCCATGACCACAGAAGCTCGGACGTATCCTGCCGTCGAGTATCTGATCGACGTGTTCGGCAGCTGGCTGAAGCATCGGCGGGAGCTTCGTGAACTGCGCGAACTCGACGATGCAAGTCTCAACCAGATTGCAGGCGACCTGCGGGTCAGCCGCGACGACCTCGCGGCGCTGGTGCGCCAGGGACCACACAGCGCCGACGAGTTGCCCAAGCTGCTCGAGGCGCTCGGGATCGATGAAGAGAAGCTGGCGCGCACCGAACCCTTGGTGCTGCGCGACATGGAGCGGGTCTGCAGCCTGTGCGGCCATAAGCGGCAGTGCGAGCACGATCTCGCCACCGGGACGTCCAGTACACGCTATCATCAATACTGCCTGAACGCTGCGACGATCGACGCGCTGGGCGAGGCCGGACGCCGCTAACCGCAGCTCAGAGTTCGAAGGTGCATCGATGCTGAATCGGTACGTCGTCTGGCGTCGTGCATTGCTGGTCGTCCTGATCGTGGCGGCCGCACTTTTCCTGTTGCGTCTGCATCAGGCCAACGGTGCGGAACAGCCCGCGGAGAGCGTCGCTGCCGGACATCGGCTGGCTGAAGCTTGGTGCATGGAATGCCATGCCATCGGCCCCATCATCACGGGTGTGAAGAAAGTGCCGCCGGACTTCGCCGCCGTTGCCGACCGCCCCTCGACCACCACGCTCTCGTTGAAGGTCTTCCTGAAGACCAGTCATCCGACGATGCCGAACATCATCATCGGGCCGAGTGAGGCCGATGACCTCGCAAATTACATTATGAGCCTGAAGCGAGACTACTAGCGGGATCAGTCTCGGTTCTGATTCAATCAGAACCCAAACTCTAGATGCCAGCTTTGGGCGTTCTCTTCCCGCGAACTGCTTCTGGATCGGTGATTATCACTGCCGCATCGCGGCGATCGCGTCCGCGATCGCGATTGTGCGCTTCGCCATCTCGGCGTGCAGGCGCTCGACCATGCGGCCGTCGAGCTGGATCGCGCCGCGCGAGGCGTTCTCCGGCTTCTCGAAGGCGGCTATGATCTTGCGCGCCTCGGCGACCTCAGCTTCGGGCGGCGTGAAGATCGCGTTGCAGGCATCGATGTGGCTCGGATGGATCAGCGTCTTGCCGTCGAAGCCGAGATCGCGGCCCTGCGCGCATTCCTCGGCGAAGCCGTCGACATTGCTGATGTCGCCGTAGGGCCCGTCGAGGATCTCGAGCCCGTGCGCGCGGGTCGCCAGGATGCAATGCGTGATCATCGGGATCATCGCCGCGCGGCCCGGCTTCATCCGGATCCGGGTTTCGCGCGCAATGTCGTTCGGCCCGAACACGAAGCCGGCGAGCCGGGTTTCGGAATCCTTCGAGGCCGCGGCCAGCTTGTCGGCGTCGAGCACCGCGCGCGCGGTCTCGATCATCGCCCAGACCCGGATCGAGGCAGGTGCATTGATGTCGCTGAGGCGATCGGCGACGGCGTTGAGATCGTCGACGGTCGAAATCTTGGGAACCAGGATCCCGTCCGGCTGCGCCTTGCCGGCCATGCCGATGTCGTCGACCCACCAGGGCGTGTCGAGCGCGTTGATGCGGATCAGGACCTCGCGCTTGCCAAAGCCCTTGGCCGCGACCGCCTTGGCGATCTGCTCCCGGGCTGCGGCCTTCGCGTCGGGAGCCACGGAATCCTCCAGGTCGAGGATGATGCCGTCCGCCGGCAGCGTCCGGGCCTTTTCCAGCGCCCGTGCATTCGATCCCGGCATGAACAACAGGCTGCGGCGCGGACGGGTCATCGACATTCTCCTGGGGGCTTGGGCTCCGCCAGTGTCCATTGTTTGGGCATCGGGCGGAACCATTCTTCAACGCTGCCGTATCATCTCAGGCCACACGCCGAAAGTCTTGTTCCCGTTACCCGCATGTGGTTAGCCAGAGGCCATGAAATTCTTTCCGAAGCAGTTGATCGACGGCTACCGGACGTTCGCGACCCAGCGGCTGCCGACCGAACAGTCGCGCTATCGCGACCTGTCGGAGCGCGGCCAGTTTCCCGAGACCATGGTGATCGGCTGCTGCGATTCCCGCGTCTCGCCGGAGGTGATCTTCGACGCCGGCCCCGGCGAATTGTTCGTGGTCCGCAACATCGCGAACCTGGTTCCGGTCTATCAGCCCGACAGCAACGCCCATGGCGTCTCGGCCGCGCTGGAATACGCCGTGACCGTTTTGAAGGTGAAGAATATCGTGGTGCTGGGCCACGCGCAGTGCGGCGGCATCCGCGCCTTCGTCGACAAGATCAAGCCACTCACCCCCGGCGACTTCATCGGCAAATGGATGCAGATGTTCATCAAGCCCGGCGAAGTCGTCGAGCAACGCGAGCATGAGACGATGCAGGACTTCGTCGTCCGCATCGAGAAGGCCGCGGTGTTCCGCTCGCTGGAGAACCTGATGACCTTCCCGTTCGTGCGCGAGCGCGTGGAGAGCGGCGAGATGCAGCTGCACGGCGCCTATTTCGGCGTCGCCGAAGGCTCGCTGTTCGTGCTCGACCGGGTCGCGAAGGAATTCATCAGCGTCCGCGACCAGCTGCAATCAGGCGGATAGCGTCTCTACTCCCCGCCGTGATGGCCGCTACCCCAGCGGTCGGAGATCGCGAGCATGAAGGCCGAGACCACGAACACCAGGTGCACGCCGACCAGCCAGGCGAGCTTGCTGGGATCGAAGACGGTATCGATGTTCATGAACGCCTTCAGCACCTGAATGGCCGAGATCGCGACGATCGACGCCAGCAGTTTTTGCTTCAGGCCGCCGAAATCGACCTTGGTCATCCAGTCCGGCCAATCCGGGTGCCCTTCCGGATCGATCTTCGAGACGAAGTTCTCGTAACCGGAAAACACCACGATCAGGATCAGATTGCCGGTCAGCGAGATGTCGATCAGGGCGAGCACGCCGAGGATGATGTCGGATTCCTTGGCATCCGGCACATGCAGGATGAAGTGCCACAGCTCCATGCAGAACTTGAGCAGCAGTGCCGCGAGGCTGATGACGAGGCCGAAATAGAACGGCGCCATCAGCCAGCGGCTGTTGAAGAGCAGGCTTTCGAAGCTTCTTTCGACGCGCTTCAGCGTCGGATTGGGCCGGTAGGTCGCCGGTTCTTCCGCTTCCGCCATGGCACGCGCTTCCCGATTTCCGCTGCTAGGCCGCCTTCCGCTTCGCGGTGATCAGCTTGCGGTTGATCAGGACCTCGGCGATCTGCACGGCATTGAGCGCCGCGCCCTTGCGCAGATTGTCCGACACGCACCAGAACGACAGGCCGTTCTCCACCGTCGCGTCCTCGCGGATGCGGCTGATATAGGTGGCGTCCTCGCCGGCGGCCTCATAGGGCGTGACGTAACCGCCCGGCTCGTGCTTGTCGATCACGAGGCAGCCCGGCGCATTGCGCAGGATGTTGCGCGCCTCGTCCGGCGTGATCGGATTGGCGAACTCGACGTTGACGGCTTCGGAGTGACCGACGAAGACCGGCACGCGCACGCAGGTCGCGGCGAGCTTGATCTTCGGATCGAGGATCTTCTTGGTCTCCGCCATCATCTTCCACTCTTCCTTCGTGTAGCCGTCTTCCATGAAGACGTCGATCTGAGGAATGACGTTGAAGGCGATGCGCTTCGGAAACTTCTTATTGACCAGCTCGTCATTGGTGTAGACGGCCTTGGTCTGCGAGAACAATTCGTCCATCGCGTCCTTGCCGGCGCCCGACACCGATTGATAGGTCGAGACCACGACGCGCGTGATCGTCGCCTTGTCGTGCAGCGGCTTCAGCGCGACCACGAGCTGCGCGGTCGAGCAGTTCGGGTTGGCGATGATGTTCTTCTTGGTGAAGCCGGCGGTCGCGTCCGCGTTCACCTCGGGCACGATCAGCGGCACGTCGGGGTCCATGCGCCAGGCCGAGGAGTTGTCGATCACGACCGCGCCGGCGGCGCCGATCTTGGGCGACCATTCCTTGGAGACCGAACCGCCGGCCGACATCAGGCAGATGTCGATGTCGGAGAAGTCATAGTGCTCGAGCGCCTTCACCTTCAGCGTGCGGTCGCCATAGGAGACCTCGATGCCGACGCTGCGGCGCGAGGCCAGCACGACGACCTCGTCGGCGGGGAATTTGCGCTCGTCGAGAATGTTGAGCATTTCGCGCCCGACATTGCCGGTCGCTCCGACCACCGCGACTTTGTAACCCATCGTTCACTCTCCGACGAAAAATGCCCGTTCCCCCGCCAGCTGCGGAAAGGGAAGAGGCAGCGCTTCTATGCGAGAAAGCCCGTCAAGACAACGTTGCGCAAGCTTTTGAGCGTTTTGATGCGTTTATTTCGGGCTGATCCGGCCGCGCCCCATCATACGAGAAATCCGTCAGGACTGACGAGCTTCGTCGACGAGGTGTACGCCACGCTCTCCCGGCTGTTCGCCTATGTCGCCATGCTCGCGCTGTTCGTCGTCCTCGGCAACTATCTATGGAAGCAGCTGCCCGACGCAACGGCGATGGCGGCCCCTGCCGCCGCGAGTTGGAGCCCAGCCGGCCGCACGGCGCCGGCGTTTGCCGTGAGCCGGCTCGATCTGCGAGATAAAACAGAGGCTTACGAGATTTTCCGGCACCCCGAGGGCGGCCGCAAGGACGTCTTCCGCTGGGCCGACGCCGACGGTGCACCGGTCGCTGAGCTGGAAATCTACCGCCCCGGCGGCGAGGCCATGGGGCCTGCGGTCACCGAGACTGCCGGGCGGCTCGACCCGAACGGCGTCCGCGGGCTCGAGGCGGCCGGCATCGTCGACAGCAAGTTCGGCAGCGTCACCCTGCTGCGCCCGGCACGGCAGGACGGCGACCGCGCCTGCCTCGGCTTCCTCAAGCAGGCCGACGCGCCTGACCTTCGAATCTCCGGCTGGACCTGCCAGGGCACCAGCCTGCCGGCCCGGCGCGCCGCGATCGTCTGCATGCTGAACCGCCTGACCCTGCTGGCCGCGGGCAACGATCCGCGGCTCGCCGCCCTGTTCGCACATGCCGAGCTCAAGCGCACCGACTGCGTTACCTCCGGCGCGCCCGCCTTGTCGGCCGACTGGGTCATGGGCAGCGAGAACCCGGGCCTGCGCGGCGCGCTTTGATGGCGAGACCGTGGCAAGGCACTGGTTTTCATGAAACTTTTGCGCTTGGACACGCATTATCTCGGCCGGTGTGGCGCAATTGACCTAGTGACGGCCTCCCCACCATGGCTACAATGTGTTCCGAGTGATTTTGGCGGACGCGCCAGCCCCGATGGGGCCGTAATGACGAGGATGCGATGACCTTGAAATTCCCTGCCGCGAACAAGCTCGTGGTGTTGCTTGCCGCGGCTGCCGTCACCGCAACCGCGTTCGGCATGACCGCGGCCAGCGCGCAGAGCCCGGCCAAGCGCAAGCAGCAGGAGCAGTATGACCGCGACGGCCGCCGCTATTACGGCGCGCAGGGTCCGAACCGGGTCTATCAGCAGGGTCCGCGCACCCGCGTTTACGTCACCACGCGCTCGTGGCTCGACGCCGGCACCGAAGTGCTGCCGGGCGATCGCAAGTTCAACGACTACGCGTATCCGCCGGAGATCGGCTACCCCACGTTCGCACGCGAGAACAACAACCGCCCGATCGATCGCCAGCCGCTCAGCCCGCCGGCCGATCTCGGCGGCTATCCGCGGAATTTCCCGCTGTACTGAGACGTCTCACTCGGCGTCGTCCCGGCGAAGGCCGGGACCCATACGCCGCGGCCTCTCGATCTGAAATGATTGTTCGCCGATCTTCGTAACCATCGGCGTCGGTGGTTGTGGGTCCCGGCTTTCGCCGGGACGACATCGTGTTTGTGTCAGCCGCGCGCCCTACGCGTGCAGCTTCTGCAATTCCTTCAGGATCGCCTCGCCCATCTGGCTCGTGCTGGCCGGCGTGGCGCCTTCCGACTTGATGTCGGCGGTGCGCAGGCCGCTGGCGAGCACGGCCGCGATCGCGGCATCGACCTTGTCGGCGAGCTCGCCCATGTCGAAGGAATAGCGCAGCGCCATGCCGAACGACGAGATCATCGCGATCGGGTTGGCGAGGCCTCGGCCTGCGATATCGGGCGCCGAGCCGTGCACCGGCTCGAACAGCGAGCGCCGCTTCTTCGTCTTCGAGTCGACCTCGCCGAGCGAGGCCGACGGCAGCATGCCGAGCGAGCCGGTCAGCATCGCCGCGATGTCGGACAGCATGTCGCCGAACAGATTGTCTGTCACGATGACGTCGAACTGCTTCGGCGCCTTGACGAGGTTCATGCCGCCGGAATCGGCGAGCTGGTGCTCGAGCGTGACGTCCTTGTATTCACGCGCATGGACCTGGGTCATGACCTCGTTCCAGAGCACGCCCGACTTCATGACGTTGCGCTTCTCCATCGACGTCACCTTGTTGCGGCGCTTGCGCGCCAGGTCGAAGGCGACGCGGCCGATGCGCTCGATCTCGTAGGTGTCGTAGACCTGGGTGTCGACCGCGCGCTTCTGGCCGTTGCCGAGATCGGTGATGGTCTTCGGTTCGCCGAAATAGACGCCGCCGGTGAGCTCGCGGACGATCATGATGTCGAGACCCTCGACCACGTCGCGCTTCAGGCTCGAGGCCTCGGCGAGCGCCGGGTAGCACACCGCCGGGCGCAGATTGGCGAACAGGCCGAGATCCTTGCGCAGCCGCAGCAGGCCCGCCTCGGGACGGACCTCATAGGGCACGCTGTCCCATTTCGGACCGCCGACCGCGCCGAAGATCACGGCATCCGCCGCCGTCGCCTTGGCCATGTCGCCCTCGGAGATCGACACCTTGTGGGCGTCATAGGCGGAGCCGCCGACCAGGCCCTGCTCGGTCTCGAACTTCGCGATGCCCTGCGCATTCAGCCAGTCAATCATGCGTTGTACCTCGGCCATCACTTCGGGGCCGATGCCGTCGCCGGGGAGAAGCAGCAGTTTATGGGTCGCCATGATGTTACCTCGAGCTAATCGTTGTTGTCGTTGCCGGGCAAGAGCGCGAAGCGCGTCCTCGCACAGATGACCCGGCAATCCATCCCGCTTCGAAAGGCCTCTCTGAAGATGGATGGATGCCCGGGTCGAGCCCGGGCATGACGAGCGGGGAAATCCGGCCGGAGTGCTAAAACGCCGGAGCCGGATTGGCAAGGCACCCCGGATCGGCCCAGAATGGCCCCAACGAGCAACCCGCGCCCCAAGAAGCTAACAAGAAGCCAACAAGACGGACCTCATGACCGCAGCCATCGTCTACGCCTTCGCCTCGGCGATTTTCCTCGGCGCCGGGGTGGTGCTGGCGCAGCTCGGCCTGCGCACCGTCGAGCCGCTGTCGGGCGCCGCGATCAGCGTGCCATCTTTCACCCTGCTGTTCCTGGTGCTGTCGCCGCTGATCCTGCACGGCGAGCCGGTGGTCTGGGGCGCCCTGCCGATCTTCATGGCGATCGGGCTGTTCTTCCCGGCCTCGCTGACGCTCCTGACCTTTGCGTCGAACCGGGCGCTGGGACCGGTCATCACCTCGACCTTGGGCAATCTGGCGCCACTGTTTGCGGTCACCGCCGCCGTGGTGCTGCTGCACGAGCCCTTGCTGCCGCAGCAGCTCATCGGGCTCGTCGTCGCGGTCGCGGGCGCCGCCATCATCACCGTGACGAGGCCGCGCGATCTCGGCCATTGGCGCAGCTGGGCCCTGCTGCTGCCGCTCGCCAGTGCCCTGGTGCGCGGCATCGTGCCGCCGATCGCCAAGCTCGGCCTTGCGATCTGGCCAAGCCCGCTATGGGCCTGCCTGGTCGGCTATGTCATGTCCTCGCTGGTGGTGCTGACCGTGCAACGGGTCCGCAAGGGCAGCTTCATGGTGCAGGCGCCGCGCGAGGGCCGATTCTGGTTCGCGCTGACCGGGATCAGCAACGGGCTCAGCGCGCTCAGCCTGTTCGCCGCGGTCCGCAACGGCCCGATCACGCTGGTGGCGCCGCTCGCCGCGATCTATCCGCTGGTCACCGTGGTGATGAGCGCGATGATGCTCAAGCATGTCGAGATCACCGCGCGGATCGTCGGCGGCACCCTGCTGACCGTGATCGGCGTCGCGCTGGTCCTGATTGCCTGATACGCAAGACAGTGTTGCGGGCGTCGGCGCTGGGCAGCGTCGCCGCGGCCTGCCACAATGGCCCTATTGCCGGAGTGAATTGTGAGAGCCCCCGCCCCGTCCTACCCGCATCCCGCGCGGCTGATCCTGATTCTGTCGCTTGCACCGACGGTCGGCCTCGGAATCGGCCGCTTTGCCTATTCGCTGGTGCTGCCCGACATGCGCGAGCAGCTGGCCTGGTCGTATTCGGCCGCCGGCTTCATGAACACGATCAATGCCGCCGGCTATCTGGCCGGCGCGCTGCTCGCCTCGCGCCTGATCGAACGCTTCGGACTTGCCGCATCGGTGCGCTGGTCGACGCTGGCCTGCGCGCTGTCGCTGGCGCTTTGCGCCCTCTCGGGCAATTTCGTGGTGCTGAGTTTTGCCCGCCTGCTGGTGGGCTTCGCCGCCGCGATCGGCTTCGTCGGCGGCGGTGCGCTCGCGGCGACCATCGCGCAATCGCGACCGGAACGCGCGAACTTCCTGCTCAGCCTGTTCTATGCCGGGCCGGGCGTCGGCATCCTCGCATCGGGCCTGATCGCGCCCTTCGTGCTGCAGGGTTTTGGCGCCGGCTCGTGGTGGATCGTGTGGTGGGCGATGACGCTGCTTTCCGCGATCATGACCGTGCCGCTGATGCTGGCGCCGCTCCAAGCCAACGCCGCCGCCGGCGGCATCGTGCGGACCCAATTCGCTGTGATGCCGGTCCTGATCTACCTCGCCGCCTATTTCCTGTTCGGTGCCGGCTACATCGCCTACATGACCTTCATGATCGCCTATGTCCGCGACGGCGGCGGCGGCGCGGCTGCACAGAGCGCGTTCTGGAGCCTGATCGGCGTCAGCGCATTCGTGACGCCCTGGGTCTGGGGGCGGGTGCTGGCGCTCGACCGCGGCGGGCTCGCCACCACCATCATCCTCGGCGTCAACGCGCTCGGCGCGGCTCTACCGATCTTCGGGCATTCGCCGCTGCTGCTTGCGATCTCGGCGCTGGTGTTCGGCGTCGCCTTCTTCGCCGTGGTCGGCTCGACCACCGCCTTCGTGCGCTTCAACTACCCGCCACAATCCTGGCCGACCGCGATCGCGGCGATGACCATCGCCTTCGGCATCGGCCAGACGCTCGGACCGATCGTGGTCGGCGCCATCACCGATGCGGTCGGCAGCCTGTCATTCGCGTTGAACGTCTCGGCTGCGATGCTCGCGCTCGGCGCGCTACTGTCGGCGTTTCAGAGGAAAGTCCCGTCCCAGCGTCGTCCCGGCGAAGGCCGGGACCCATAGCCACAGCTGGTTGTGATGGAAGGAAGCGTCTCCCCTTGTGCCTATTCCCGCGGCCACGGGGTATCGGTCCCGGCTCTCGCCGGGACGACAGCGAGTTAGCTCCCGCTGAACGAATTGTAGCCCTGGTCTTCCCAGTAGCCGCCCTTGTAGTAGTTGGTGACTTCCATCGAGAGCACGTATTTCGGGTTCTTGAAGCCGAGCTTGGTCGGGACCCGGATCTTCATCGGAAAGCCGTAGGCGCGCGGCAGGATCTTGTCGGCAAACTTGAACGTCATCTGGGTCTGCGGATGCAGCGCCGAGCGCATGTCGAGCGGCGAGTTGTAGCCGTCCTTGTCGGCGCACTGGAACCAGACATATTTGGCGCGGGTGTCGGCGCCGACCAGCTTGAGGAAATCGCGCAAGGGCGTACCGGTCCAGCTGCCGATCGCGCTCCAGCCCTCGACGCAGATGTGGCGCGTCACCTGCTTGACCTGCGGCAGCTTGTACAATTCGTCGAGCGTCCACGACTTCTTGTGGTCGACCAGCCCGCGCACTTCGAGCTTCCAGTCGGCGCCTGCGATCTCAGGTGCGTCGTCGAGATCGTAATAGGCGTTGAACGGGAACGGCTTGGTGATCATGCTCTCGGGAAAGGTCGGCGCCAGCGCATCCGGATTGAACATCCAGGCCTGCACCGCGTCGTTGAACTTCGAGACCTGCTTCAGCATTTCTTCGGCCGACGACGAATCGACCACGTCGCAGCCGGTGAGCAGCGTCAGCGCGCCGAGGCTGGTCCCCGCCGTGATGAAGCGGCGGCGCGTCAGCTCCGGCATCGTCTTCACCGCATCGCGCACGAGCAGCTTCTTGTCGACACCGGGGATCAGGAGCTTGCGGAGACGACCCATGACTATCTCCCTCAAATATCTTTCTTGGGCATGATCAATTCCGAAAACCGGTTTCCACTTTTCGGGATCATGCCCTAGCGTCCAATGATCATGGCGCGCAGGCTCTTCGGCACCAGCAGCGCGAGCGCGACATGGATCACCAGGAAGGCGACGATCAGCGCCATGCAGGTGAAGTGAACATAACGGGCGAAATCGTAGCCGCCGAACAGCGACACCAGCCAATGCAACTGCACCGGCTTCCACATCGACAGGCCGGACAGCACGATGACGACGCCGACGATGATGATGCCGGCATAGAGCAGTTTCTGCACCGAATTGTATTTGCTGAGGTCGTCGTGCGACAGCTTGAAGGTCAGCGCCGCCTTGGTGTCGGCAATCACGCCGCCGGGGGTGATCGGCAGCAGCTTCTTGCGGAAGCGGCCGGTGGCAAATCCCAGCGCCAGATAGACCAGGCCGTTGACCATCAACAGCCACATCGCGGCGAAGTGCCAGAGCAGCGCACCCCCGAGCCAGCCGCCGAGCGTGATGCTCCGCGAGAAGGTGAAGCCAAACAGCGGCGAGGCGTTGTAGATCTGCCAGCCGGACATGATCATCAGGATCATCGCGAAGGCGTTGATCCAATGCACGATGCGCACCCAGACCGGCTGGATCGCCTTCGCGGGCGCCGCGGTCTCTACCTGGTGGTCGCTGACGGCAAGGCTCGTCATGGGATATCTCTGCTCGTGGTCGTTACCGGGTTATACGCCCGGAACCGGCGTTCCGTTACGGGGTCGCGCACCATCAGTTCGATATACGCCACCTGATATGGTCACAAAAATGCGAGCCGGAGCGAGGCGCCGGCTCGCGATGTCGCGGGTCCCTTGAGGGACTAAATCAGGCCGCCAGGTGTCACGTCGCCGGCATCAGCACGGTGTCGACCACATGGATGACGCCGTTCGACTGGTTGACGTTGGAGATCGTCACCATCGAGCTGCCGCCCTTGGCATCGACGATCCAGACCTTCCCGTCCTGCTTTTTCACGGTCAGTTCCTCACCCTCGGCGGTCTTCAGCTTCTTGCCGTCGGTGAGGTCGGAGGCCTCGAGCTTGCCCGGCACCACATGGTAGGTGAGGATCTTGGTCAGCGTCGCCTTGTTCTCGGGCTTGACCAGGGTATCGACGGTTCCGGCCGGCAGCTTGCCGAACGCGGCATTGGTCGGCGCGAACACCGTGAACGGGCCCTTGCCTTCCAGCGTGCTGACCAGGCCCGCGGCCTTCACCGCGGCGACAAGCGTGGTGTGATCCTTCGAATTGACGGCGTTCTGCACGATGTTCTTCGACGGGAACATCGCGGCGCCGCCGACCATCACGGTCTTTTCCTCGGCGCGGACCGGCGCCACGACGGTGGCCGTGATTGCAAGTGCGCTGAAGGCGGCGGCGGCGAGATAGGCAATACGCTTCGACATGGTTTCATCTCCCGATGAGTAGGCCGACCGGCGAGGCTTCGCCGGCGTTGAAGGGGCAACAACGGCGCGTGCTGATTGATGAGTGCGTCGTCGTTGGCCGAGCTACGGCAGGTTTTCCGGACGGTTTCCGGAAATAATTCTTTGTGATTGTTGAAACCGGCCGGCGCGCGCTGCGTACACGGGACGCCGCGTGCAGCCCGCCAGGCATTCCACTCAGCGGAATGGACGCGTGCGCTGCCGCGAGCAATTTGCTTGCCGCCACTAGCCGATTGGTTCAGCTTGAGGTTGCGGCACGGCTTCGCAGAAAGCGGCCGCGGGGAGGCATCATGAGCAGCATCACGGCTGACGGCCACGCCGCACCTGCGGTGAACGATGCAAGCATCGACATCGGTCCGCTCGAGCAGAAACACCTGCAATACGCCAACTACCGCGCGGTTGCGGACACAACCGAGATCACGAAAACGCATTGGCACATCGCCACCGCCAACGCGCTCGGCTGGGGCTTCGACGGCATGGACGGCGTGATCTTCGCGCTGATCTCGCCAATGGTGATCAAGGAATTTTCGCTGAGCCTGCCGGAGTACCGCTCCGGCATGCAGATCGCGCTGTTCGTTGGCATCGCCGGGCTGTATTTCTGGCCATGGCTCGCCGACCGCTATGGTCGCCGCACGTTGCTCGCCGTCAATATCGCGCTGTTCTCGCTTCTGATGCCGGTCGCGGCGATGTCGCCGACCTTCGCGGTGTTCGTGATCGCGCGCTCGCTGTTGTTCTTCGCGCTCAACGGCGAATGGTCGCTCGGCTCGATGCTGGTCGCGGAAACCTGGCCGGCCCGGCTGCGCGGCCGCGTCATCAGCATTACCCGCTCGGCCTGGTGCCTCGGCGCCACGCTCGCTGGCGCGATCACGGGCCTCGTCGCCGCCAATTTCGGCTGGCGCATTGCGGTCATGGTGCCGGGCGTGATCGCGCTGCTCGCGATCTATATCCGCTCCACCTGCCCGGAATCGCCCTATTGGGTGCGCGCGCAGGACCGCAAGCGACGCATCTCGGAGACGCTGGCGCGCGGCGGCACGGTCAGCGCCGAGGACAGCGCCTGGTTCGGCAAGGCCAAGTCGGTCGGCATCCGCCAGGTGTTCATGCCCGACGTGCTGCCCGCCACGCTTGTCGCGCTGTTCGTCGCCTGCGCCTCGACCTGCATCTACGGCACGGTCGGCGCCTGGATGCCGCTGTATCTGTCGACCGAGAAGCACTGGTCGACCGCCGAGTACAGCCTGTTCTACGTGTTCTACGGGCTCTGCGGCTTCCTCGGACTGTGCGTGGTGGGCTGGCTGATCGACAAGATCGGCCGCCGCCGCACCTTCATCATCACCCTGATCGAGGGCGCGATCTTCATGACGCTCTGGGTCTATTCCGAGGACCGCGTGCTGCTATGGGCGTTCGGGCTCGCCTGGTGTCTCGGCTTCCTCGGCTTCTGGGGGCCGAGCACGACGCTGACCGCAGAGATCTTCCCGACCCGGATCCGCGGCGCCGCCAACGGCGTGGTCTGGGCGATCGCCTATTTCGTCGGCTTCGTGCTGTTTCCCTTCGTCTCGATCGCGCTCCAGCAGCACACCGGCTCGTTCGCGCTGTCGTTCCTGTGCATCCCCGTGCTGATGATCGCGATGGCGATCGGCGTGTTCCTGTTCGTGCCGGAGCATACCGGCAAGGAATTGAACGAGATCATCGAGTGACGTAGACCGCAGAACCATCCACGCCGTCGTCCCGGCCAAGCGAAGCGCGAGCCGGACCCATAACCACGCATGGCCGTTATCAGGCGTCGCTGGAGCCACAGCGCGCCCAACAACTCGACCCTGTGGTTATGGGTCCGGCTTTCGCCGGGACGACTCGTTGTGAGAGCTACTCTAATCCCTGTTCGCCGGCGTCTGGATGAAACCGCGGTTGTGGGTCGGGCTGATCAGGATCTCGTTCATGCAGACCCGCGCCGGCATGCTCGCGACGAAGGCGATGGTGCGGCCGCAATCCTCCGGCTGCAGCATCTTGGCCTGCTCGGCTTCGCTCGGCACCACCGGCCGCTGCTTCAGGATCGGGGTGGCGACCTCGCCCGGCGACAGGCAGCAGGCGCGCAGGCCGTTGACGCATTCGTCCATGTTGAAGGAATGGGTCAGCGCCAGCACCGCGTGCTTGGTCGTGGTGTAGGCCGGGCCCGGCATCTTCGAGACGTGGCGGCCGGCCCAGGAGGCGACGTTGATGATGCAGCCGTCCTTCTGCTTGCGCATCGTCGGCAGCACCGCGCGCATGCAGTAGAGCACGCCGTTGAGGTTGATCTCGACCAGCTTGTCCCAGCCTTCCAGTTCCATGTCGGCCCAGCTGCGCTTCGGCACGTTGATGCCGGCGCTGTTGACCAAAAGGTCGATGCGGCCGTGCTTGCCGACGATCGTCTCGGCGGCCTTGTTGACATCGGTCTTGTTGCTGACATCGAGCGGGATCGCCTCGGCCTTGCCGCCCTTTTTGGTGATGTTGGCCACCACGCGGTCGAGCTCTTCCTTGCGGCGGCCGGAGACCACCACCGTCCAGCCGTCCGCGGCCAGGAACTCGGCCCCGGATTCGCCGATTCCAGTGCCGCCGCCGGTGACCCAAGCCACGCGTTTCCCATTATTTGTCATGCAAACTGTCTCCGTTGCTTTCTGAAGGGCGTTTTTGCTAATCCAGCCGAAGTCTTCCGGCCCTTCGCCCCTCGGGGAATCTTTGCATGAACACGACCACCAACGCCAATCTGTTTTCCCGCCTGTTCGACGGCCTCGACGACCCCGGCCGGCTCGCGATCGAGCAGCTCGACGGCAGCCGCATCTCCTATGGCGATCTGATCGCGCGCGCAGGCCAGATGGCGAACGTGCTGGTTGAGCGCGGCGTCAAGCCGGGCGACCGCGTCGCGGCGCAGACCGAGAAGTCGGTTTCGGCCCTGGTGCTGTATCTCGCCACCGTGCGCGCCGGCGGCGTCTACCTGCCGCTCAACACCGCCTATACGCTGAACGAGCTCGAATACTTCGTCACCGATGCCGAGCCGGCGCTGGTGGTCTGCGATCCTTCCAAGCAGGACGGCATCAAGGCGATCGCCGCCAAGGTGGGCGCCAAGGTCGAGACGCTCGATGCCAGCGGCAAGGGTTCGCTGACCGAGGCCGCCGACAAGGCGGCGAAGGAATTCGCCACGGTGCCGCGCGGCAACAACGATCTCGCCGCGATCCTCTATACGTCGGGCACCACCGGCCGCTCCAAGGGCGCAATGCTATCGCACGACAATCTGGCGTCGAACTCGTACTCGCTGGTCGACTACTGGCGCTTCACCGACAAGGACGTGCTGATCCACGCGCTGCCGATCTATCACACCCACGGCCTGTTCGTGGCCAGCAACGTGACGCTGTTCGCGCGCGCCTCGATGATCTTCCTGCCGAAGTTCGATCCGGACGTGATCATCAAGCTGATGGCCCGCGCCACCGTGATGATGGGCGTGCCGACCTTCTATACCCGCCTGCTGCAGAATCCCGGCCTGAACAAGGACGCTACCAGGCAAATGCGGCTGTTCATCTCGGGCTCGGCGCCGCTGCTCGCCGACACCCACCGCGAATGGTCAGCACGCACTGGGCATGCCGTGCTCGAGCGCTACGGCATGACCGAGACCAACATGAACACGAGCAACCCCTATGACGGCGACCGCGTGCCCGGCGCGGTCGGCTTCGCGCTGCCCGGCGTCTCGGTGCGGGTCACCGATCCCGAGAGCGGCAAGGAGCTTCCGCGGGAGACCATCGGCATGATCGAGGTCAAGGGCCCGAACGTGTTCCAGGGCTACTGGCGGATGCCGGAGAAGACCAAGGCCGAATTCCGCGGCGACGGCTTCTTCATCACCGGCGATCTCGGCAAGATCGACGACAAGGGCTATGTCCACATCCTCGGGCGCGGCAAGGATCTCGTGATCTCCGGCGGCTTCAACGTCTATCCGAAGGAGATCGAGAGCGAGATCGACGCGATGCCCGGCGTGATCGAGTCAGCCGTGATCGGCGTGCCGCATGCCGATTTCGGCGAAGGCGTCACCGCCGTCCTGGTGTGCAGCAAGGGCGCCGATGTCAGCGAGGCGTCAGTGCTGAAGGCGCTCGACGGACGGCTGGCGAAGTTCAAGATGCCCAAGCGCGTCTTCGTCGTCGAAGAATTGCCACGCAACGCGATGGGCAAGGTGCAAAAGAATATTTTGCGCGATACGTATAAGAATATCTACGCGAAGGGATGAAGCCGCAAGAACGTCGTGAGGGGTAGATGGAGCGGGAGCAGGCTATCCAGATTAACGATCAACTCGTCATCGCGCACGAGGCGATGAAGAAGGCTCGAATCGCGATTGCGGAGCTCGGAAAGCAGGAGCGGCTTGAATTGGATGGCCCGCTTTATGACCTCCTACTCGAGCTAGAATGGCAGGTGATGCTACCGCTCTACGAACAGTTTCGCGACCTGATGAAGCTGGAGCTTCACGAAGAACTGCCTCCCCCGACCTCCGAACTGAAGTGGAGTGACGTGCGTCTCCCCCGTGGCGCTACGGAAGCTGCGCTCGACGACGTCATCATGTCGGCCCTGACATCGCGATGGCAAAAGGTCGCGATGATTATAGGGGTCGCGATGGCAGACTGCGAGAAACTGAAATTGCCAATAGCTCCTGAAATGATCGGAGCACGCTTGCGATTCCTGTCCCACGCCGATCGGATCGAGGGCGTCGGAGACCTCCGACGGTGGGGTCACAGCGAAGTACGGCTTAAGGACGAGCCGATCAGTGCCCTCCGGCGAGGCTGATCACAAATCGTCCGCCGACGATGAAGAGATAGGCCCCGAACGCCACCTCCAGCGCCCGCTTCGACAGCGCGTGCGCGACCTTGACGCCGAGCGGCGCCGTGACGAGCGTGGTCGGCATCACCAAGAGCGCGCCGATCAGCGAGACGTAGCCGAGCGCGAACGGCAGTTGCAGCGCGGTGACGTCGGGAAAGCGCCCGGCGGCGGGCCAGCCGGCATAGACGTAGCCCAGCGCACCGGGGATCGAGATCAGCACCGCGAGCGCCGACGAGGTCGCGACCGCCTGATGGATCGGCCGGCCGTAGAATGTCATCAAGAGGTTGGCGAACAGGCCGCCGCCGATGCCCATCAATGTCGACAGCAGGCCGACGAAGAAGCCGTAGACGCGCATCAAAAAGCCCTTCGGCACGTCGTCGCCGAACTTCCAGGTCTCGCGCGCCAGCAGCAGGCGCGCGGCTGCCGACCACGCCACCAGCACGAATACGATCTTGAACAGCCGCTCCGGCGCGAACCGCGCGGTGACGCTGCCGGCGGCGACGCCAATCACGATCGGCAGCCACCAGCGCTTCAGGATCGCCATGTCGACTGCGCCGCGGCGATAATGCGCACGGAACGAGCTCAGCGATGTCGGGATGATGATCGCGAGCGATGTGCCGATGCACAGCGGCATTCGCACCTCGAGCGGCACGCCGGCGAGGCGAAAGCATTCGTAGAACACCGGTACCAGGATCGCGCCGCCGCCGATCCCGAACAGCCCGGCGAGAAAGCCGGACAGCGCGCCGACCGCGATCAGCAGCAGCGCAAGCTCGAGCAGTTCCTTGGGATCGAGGCCGGCCATCATGTCCTTCGCAGTATCGATGTAGGGCCACATCAGGTTCTCCGGCGCCGTCCTATGACTGTTCGCGGTGAGCAATAGCCCCTTTTGGGATTCGGGAGTATCTATGCTCTTGAGCAGGCTCTCTTGCGGAATACGGAAGGATCGGGCTTGGACCAGCTTGCGGCGATGGCGGCCTTTGTCCGCGCGGTCGAGAGCGGCAGCCTGTCGGCGGCGGCGCGCGCGCTGCCGAGCTCGCTGACCTCGGTGAGCCGGCAGATCAGCGCGCTCGAGGAGCATTTCGGCAGCCGCCTGTTGCTGCGCACCACCCGCCAACTCGCGCTGACCGATGACGGGCGCATTCTCTACGAGCGCGCGAAATCGATCCTCGGCGAGGTCAGGGAGATCGAGGCGGCGCTGTCGCGCGACCCGCTTCAGCCGTCGGGGCGGATCCGCGTCAGCTCGCCGGGCCTGATCGGGCGGCTCGTGATCGCGCCGTTGCTGGTCGAGTTTCTGCGCCGCTATCCGGCGCTGTCCGTCGACCTTCTTCTGGTCGACCGCGCCGTCGACATGGTCGAGGAGGATATCCATCTGGCTATCCGCATCGGCCGCTTGCGCGACTCGCAACTGATCGCGCGGAAGCTCACCGATCTGCAGATGATCGTGTGCGCGTCGCCGGACTATATGGCCCGGCGCGGTACGCCGCGGACGCCGGACGATCTTGCCGGGCATGACTGCCTGGTGTTTTCCGATTCGCCCGGCAGCGCGGAGTGGCGTTTTGCCGACGGCAGCAAGACGGGTCGCAAAATCCGCATATCCGGTCGGCTCTGGATGAATAGCCTCGACGCGCTGGTCAACGCGGCGCGGGAGGGCGCCGGCATCGTCCGCGTGCCGTCCTGGCAGGTGCAGTTCGAACTCGCCGACGGTCGCCTGACGCGCCTGCTGATCGACCACGAGCCGGCACCGACGCCGCTGCATCTGATGCTTCAGCCGTCACGTCTCGCATCGCCTAAGATCAGGGCATTTGTCGATTATCTGGTGGAACAGTGGGGTAAAATCGATGCCTTGCGGACCCCGTTTGCGGGCGGCTGAGTGCACCAATCGATCCGCGAGTATCATAATTCATTACTTGGTTCGCTCGGCCTTGTATGTAGTATACCACACTGCGGATCAACCAGAATTCGGCAACTCTAACAATGAACTTCGGTTCGGCCGAAGGCTATTTGGCCGTTGCGCGGGGTGATCCTAGTCCGTAAATAGAACTCCTCTACCGCGTTCCCCGATGGGCCGGCCGCGGTCCCTCACAACATAAAGCCCGCCGATGACCGCCAGGATCGAACGACCGCTTTCACCCCATTTGCAGACCTACCGGTGGACGCTGACGATGGCGCTGTCCATCGTCCACCGCGCCACGGGTTTGGCGCTCTATTTCGGCACGCTGCTGCTGGCCTGGTGGCTGACCGCCGCCGCCTCGGGCCCCTCAGCTTACGCCAACGTCCAGGCCTTCACCGGCAGCGCGATCGGCAAGCTGATCGTGTTCGGCTACACATGGGCGCTGATGCACCATCTGTGCAGCGGCATCCGGCATTTCGTCTGGGATCTCGGCTATGGCTTCAAGGCCAATGAGCGCGAAGCCCTGACCTGGGGCGCGCTGGTCGCCGGCATCGCGCTGACCGTGCTGATCTGGATCATCGCTTACGCCGTGGGAGGTGGACGATGAGCGGCCCCTCTTCGATGCGCACGCCGCTGGAGCGCGTCCGCGGCCTCGGCTCCGCGCACACCGGCACGGGCGATTTCTGGCGCCAGCGCCTCACCGCGGTTGCGATGACGCTGCTGATCGTTCCCGTGATCGTCGTGGTGATCACGCTGATCGGCCGCAACCATGCCGGCGCGGCGCAGATCCTCGGCTCGATCCCGATCGCCATCATCCTGCTGCTCTTCATCATCGCCAGCACCTGGCACATGAAGATCGGCATGCAGGTCGTGATCGAGGACTACATCCATAACGAGAAGCTGAAGATCGCCAGCGTGATGGCGAACAACTTCTTCTGCGTCGCGGTCGCATTGGCCTCGATCTACGCAATCCTCAAATTGTCGTCGGGAGTTTGATCCATGGCCGGTGAAGGAAACGGCAAGGCCACCAACGGTGGCCCGGCCACGAACGGCAAGGCCTACCCGATCCAGGACCACACCTACGACGTCGTCGTGGTCGGCGCCGGCGGCGCCGGCCTGCGCGCTGTGGTCGGCTGCTCGGAAGCCGGGCTGCGCACCGCCTGCATCACCAAGGTGTTTCCGACCCGCTCGCACACGGTGGCGGCGCAGGGCGGCATCTCGGCCTCGCTCGGCAACATGCATCAGGACGACTGGCGCTGGCACATGTACGACACCGTGAAGGGGTCGGACTGGCTCGGCGACCAGGACGCGATCGAGTACATGGTGCGCAACGCGCCCGACGCGGTCTACGAGCTCGAGCATTGGGGCGTTCCGTTCTCGCGCACCGAGGACGGCAAGATCTATCAGCGCCCGTTCGGCGGCATGACCTTGGACTACGGCAAGGGCCAGGCGCAGCGCACCTGCGCCGCCGCCGACCGCACCGGCCACGCCATGCTGCACACGATGTACGGCCAGTCGCTGCGCCACTCGGCCGAGTTCTTCATCGAGTTCTTCGCCATCGACCTGATCATGGACGATCAGGGCGTCTGCCGCGGCGTGATCGCGCTCAGGCTCGATGACGGCACGCTGCACCGCTTCCGCGCCCAGACCACGATCCTGGCGACCGGCGGCTATGGCCGCGCCTATGCCTCCTGCACCTCGGCGCACACCTGCACCGGCGACGGCGGCGGCATGGTGCTGCGCGCCGGCCTGCCGCTGCAAGACATGGAGTTCGTCCAGTTCCATCCGACCGGCATCTACGGCTCGGGCTGCCTCGTCACCGAAGGCGCCCGCGGCGAAGGCGGCTATCTCGTCAACTCCGAGGGCGAGCGCTTCATGGAGCGCTATGCGCCGTCGGCCAAGGACCTCGCCTCGCGCGACGTCGTCTCGCGCGCGATGACGATCGAGATCCGCGAAGGCCGCGGCGTCGGCAAGAAGAAGGACCACATCTTCCTGCACCTCGACCACCTCGATCCGAAGGTGCTGCATGAGCGGCTGCCGGGTATCTCTGAATCGGCGAAGATCTTCGCCAATGTCGACGTCACCCGCGAGCCGATCCCGATCGTGCCGACCGTGCACTACAACATGGGCGGCATCGCCACCAACTATCACGCCGAGGTGCTGACCAAGCGCAATGGCGACGACAATTCGGTGGTGCCGGGCCTGATGGCGATCGGCGAAGCCGCCTGCGTTTCGGTGCACGGCGCCAACCGTCTCGGCTCCAACTCGCTGATCGACCTCGTGGTGTTCGGCCGCGCCGCGGCGCTGCGCCTTGCCGACAAGCTGACCGCGAACGCCAAGCAGCCGGAGCTGCCGAAGGATTCCGCCGACCTCGCGCTCGGCCGCCTCGATCATTTCCGCCATGCCTCCGGCGGCACGCCGACCGCGAAGCTGCGCGACAGCATGCAGCATGTGATGCAGAACAATTGCGCGGTGTTCCGCACCGGCGACGTGCTGCAGGAAGGTCAGAACCTGATCCACAAGGTCTATGGCGGCGTCGGCGACATCTCGGTGTCGGACCGCTCGCTGGTGTGGAATTCGGACCTGGTCGAGACGCTGGAATTCGACAATCTGATCGTGCAGGCGGTCGTGACGATGGATTCGGCGGCGAACCGCACCGAAAGCCGCGGCGCGCATGCGCGCGAGGATTTCCCGGACCGCGACGACAAGAACTGGATGAAGCACACGCTGACCTGGATCGATCCGGCCGGCAAGACCGCGATCGAGTACCGTCCGGTGCACAGCTACACGATGACCAATGACGTGCAGTACATCCCGCCGAAGGCGCGGGTCTACTGAGAACGAAGGCGAGCAAGCATGGTTGAATTCGCACTTCCGAAGAATTCGAAGATTTCCGGCGGCAAGACCTGGCCGAAGCCGGCCGGCGCCACCGAGACGCGCGAATTTCGGGTGTATCGCTGGAACCCGGACGACGGCAAGAATCCGAGCGTCGACACCTATTATGTCGACACCAATGATTGCGGCCCGATGGTGCTGGACGGTCTGATCTGGATCAAGAACCACATCGATCCGACGCTGACCTTCCGCCGCTCCTGCCGCGAAGGCGTCTGCGGCTCCTGCGCGATGAACATCGACGGCCAGAACACGCTGGCCTGCACCAAGTCGATGCACGACGTCGGCGCCGGCGGCGCGGTGAAGGTCAATCCGCTGCCGCACCAGCCGGTGGTGAAGGACCTGGTCTCCGACCTGACCAATTTCTACGCCCAGTATGCCTCGATCGAGCCGTGGCTGAAAACCACGACGCCGACGCCGCAGAAGGAGTGGAGGCAGAGCCACGAGGACCGCGAGAAGCTCGACGGCCTCTACGAGTGCATCCTGTGCGCCTGCTGCTCGACCTCGTGCCCGAGCTACTGGTGGAACAGCGAACGCTTCCTCGGCCCCGCCGCGCTGCTGCAGGCAACCCGCTGGGTCACCGACTCCCGCGACGAGGCGACCGGCGAGCGGCTCGACAATCTCGAGGATCCGTTCCGCCTCTATCGCTGCCACACCATCATGAACTGCGCCAAGGCGTGTCCGAAGGGCCTCAATCCCTCCGAAGCGATCGCCGAGCTCAAGTTCAAGCTGGTCGAACGCCAGATCTGATCCGTTGCAGCCGCGGCTGGCGCTGGTGTCAGCGGCCAGCCGCAACAGGCCGGATCAGGATATCGGCGCCGACTGCATCGACGCCGGATCGATCGAGGTCGAGCACCACGTCGACGATGCTGTGATCGCCCGGATCCATCGTGACGGTGAAGCCGAGATCGCGGCACATCCCGATCATCGTGGTGTTCTCGGTCAGCACCTGGCCGGACAGACGCTTCAAGCCCTCCGACCGCGCATAGTGGATCAGGAGCTGCATCAGCGCCCAGCCAAGGCCTTTGCCCTTGAGATCGGACTGCAGCAGGATCGCGTATTCGGCATTCTGGTACAGCGAATCCGAGTGCAGCCGGACCGCACCCATCATCTCGCCGGTGTTCGGATCGAGCGCCACAAACGCCATCGCCCGCGCATAGTCGAGCTGGGTCAGGCGTGCGATGAAGGCGTGCGAGAATTCCTTCATCGCATGGAAGAAGCGCAGCCTAAGGTCTTCGGCGGTGACGCGCTTGAAGAAATCGCTGACCATCGGCTCGTCCTCCGGCCGCATCGGACGCACCGTGACACGCGAGCCATCGCGCAGCGCAAGCTCGCCCTCCCATTGCGACGGATAGGGCCGCACCGCGAGCCGGGTGTGGCCGGCGAACAGCCGGGTGGGTTTGCGGATCGCAACCCGCGCATCGAGCGCGAGCACGCCGCTCTCGTCCGCCAGCATCGGATTGATGTCGAGCTCGGCGACCTCGGGAATGTCGGCCGCCATCTGTGCCAGCTTGACGAGGGTGAGCGGCACCACATCGGCCGGGACCGCCGGCACATCGCCGTAGCCGCCGAGCAGCCGCGAGACGCGGGTGCGTCCGATCAGCTCGCGGGCGAGATTCATGTCGAGCGGCGGCAGCGCCAGCGCCTTGTCGTTGATCACCTCGACCGCGGGGCCGCCACGCCCGAACACGATCACCGGACCGAAGGTCGGATCTTCGGCGATGCCGAGGATCAGTTCGCGCGCCGCGCGCCGCACGATCATCGGCTGGATCGTCACGCCTTGCAGGATGGCATCGGGCCGGGCACTTCGTGCCCGCGCCATGACCGTCCGTGCAGCTTCAACGACGCTGTCTTTCGTGCGCAGGTCGAGGATCACGCCGCCGATGTCGGAGGCGTGCCGGATGTCGCGCGAGAACACCCTGACCACGATCGCATGTCCCTCGGCGAGGAACGGCGCCGCCTTCGCGGCGGCGTCCTCGGCGGTCTCGGCGACGAGCGTCGTCACGATCGGAATATGATAGGCCGCGAACAGCGCGACGATCTCGGCCGGATCGAGCCAGGCGCGCCCTTCCGACAGCGCCTTCACGACGACGTGCCGCGCCGCCGCCGTCTCCGGTGTGAACACTGATGCGACGCCAGGCGGGGTTGCGGCGAGCGCGGTCGAGGCCTCGCGATAGCGCACCAGATACATGAAGGCGCGCACCGCATCGTCCTCGGTCGGGAAATGCGGAATCCGCGCCGCCTCGAAGATCGCGCCGGTGCGTTCGTCGGCGCCGACCCAGGCCGCGAGCACCAATGCCGCCACCGCACTCCGCTTCGTCCTGCGGTCGCGCACGCATTGCGCCACCGCCTCGGCAATCCCCTGAGCCGGCGCCACCGCGGTTTCGACATTCGCGACCAGCACCGCGTCGCTGTTGGCATCATCGAGCAGTGCGTTGAGCGCCACCACGTAGCGGTCGGCATCGGCATCGCCCGCGATGTCGACCGGATTGGCGTAGGACCAGCCCGGCGGCAGCACCTTGTCGAGCCGTTCGATGGTCTCCGCCGTCAGCGTCGCGGGCACGCCGCCGAGCTCGGCCAGCCGGTCGGTCGCGAGGATGCCGAGCCCGCCGCCATTGGTCAGGATCGCCAGCCGGTTGCCGCGCGGAACGAAGCCGCGGCCGAGCAGCTCGGCGCAATCGAACAGCTGGCGCAGATCGTAGACGCGCAGCATGCCGGCGCGGCGGAATGCGGCGTCATAGACCGCATCGGAGCCGGCCAGCGCGCCGGTGTGGGTCGCGGCGGCCTTCGCGCCCTGCGCCATCCGTCCCGACTTGACGATGACGACCGGCTTCAACCGCGCCGCGGCGCGCGCCGCCGACATGAACTTGCGCGCGTCCTTGACGGCTTCGAGATAGATCAGGATCGCGCTGGTGTGGTCGTCGAGCGCGAAATAATCCAGGAGGTCCGCGACGTCGACATCGAGCTGGTCGCCGATCGACGCGATGCCGGAGAAGCCGAGCCGCCGCTCCGCCGCCCACTCGATCATCGCCGACGCGACCGCGCCTGACTGCGAGATCAGGGCGACATGGCCATCCGACGGCTGATGCGAGGCGAAGCTCGCATTCAGCTTGGCGCGCGGCACCATGACACCGAGGCAATTCGGCCCGATCAGGCGCATGCCATGCCGCCGCGCCGTCTGTCCCGCGATCTCCGCGAGCGAGCCCGCGCCATGGCCGAGACCGGCCGACAGGATCGCCGCACCGGCAACGCCGGCCGAAGCCGCCTCCGCGACGATTTCGGGAACCGCCGCCGCCAGTGCGCTGATGACGACGAGATCCGGAACGAATGGCAGCGATTTCAGGTCGGGAACGGTCGGCGCGCCATCGACGTCGGCATAGTTCCGATTGACCACGCCGACGCGGCCGGCGAAGCCGCTCGCTCTGATGTTCCTGAGCACCGCCGCGCCGAGCGACGACGGGCGCGGGCTGCCGCCGACGATTGCGATGCTTCGAGGCGAAAATAGCCGCTCCAGGCCGTACGTCGACATTGCATGGTCTCGCAGGGAACACGCGGAGGCGCCCGCTTCACGCGCCCTCGAGCAACTCTACTGCTTCGCTTGGCTGCGTGCACCTGTCGCAGTTTCGAATAGAGATGATGAAACTGTGTTGCCGATCAATGCAGGCCCAACGCCTGCGCCAAATTGAAGGTCAGGAAGCTCGCGACATAGGCCAGCGCGAGCATGTAGATGAACGTCACCACCATCCACTTCGCGCCGCCGGTCTCGCGGCGGATCACCGCGAGCGTCGAGGCGCATTGCGGGGCGAAGATGTACCAGACCAGCAGCGACAGCGCGGTCGCCAGCGTCCATTTCTGCGCCAGCACCTGGCCGATCTGGTCCGCCGCCTCCTTGCCGCCCTCGATCGAATAGACGGTGCCGAGCGCCGCGACCGCGACCTCGCGCGCCGCCATGCCCGGAATCAGCGCCACCGCGATCTGCCAGTTGAAGCCAATCGGCCGCAGCAGCGGCTCGAGCGCATGGCCGATCATCGCGGCAAAGCTGTAATTGATCGCCGGCCCCTCGGCGCCGGCCGGCGCCTGCGGGAACGAGGCCAGGAACCAGATCAGCACCATCATCGAGAGGATCGTGGTGCCAGCCCGGTACAGGAACATCTTGGCGCGGGTGAACACGCCGATCGCGATGCTGCGCAGCCGCGGCATCTTATAGTCGGGCAATTCCAGCATGAACGGCGCCGGCGCGTGATCGCGCCACAGGAAGAACTTCGCGATCGCCGAGACCGTCAGCGCGCTGGTGATGCCGGCGGCATAGAGGCCGAACATCACGAGCCCCTGCAGATTGACGAAACCCCACAGCGTGGTCGCCGGAACGAAGGCGGAGATGATCAGCGTGTAGACCGGAATGCGCGCCGAGCAAGTCATCAGCGGCGCGATCAGGATCGTGGTCAGGCGGTCGCGGCGATTGTCGATCACGCGCGTCGCCATGATGCCGGGAATGGCGCAGGCAAAGCTCGACAGCAGCGGAATGAAGGCGCGGCCATGCAGCCCGGCGCCGCCCATGATGCGGTCCATCAGGAACGCCGCGCGCGCCATGTAGCCGAAATCTTCCAGCAGCAGGATGAACAGGAAGATGATGATGATCTGCGGCAGGAACACGATCACGCTGCCGACGCCGGAGATCACGCCGTTCTGCAGGAAGCTCTGCAACAGGCTCCAGCTTTCGGGCAGCAAATTGTGGATCAGCTGCCCGAGCGCGGCGAAGCTGTCCGAGAGAAATTCCATTGCCGGCTGCGCCCAGGTGAACACCGCCTGGAACATCACGAACAGGATCACGGCCAGGATCACGAGACCCCAGACCGGATGCAGCACGACCGAATCGATCCGGTTGGTCAGCGTGTCGGGCTTGGTCGGCAGCGTCACCGCCGCGGCGATGATGCGGTCCGCCTCGCGCTGCGCCGCCTTGAGGTCGGCAATCGTCGGCGTCGTCCACTCGCTGGCCGCCGCCTCATGCGACTTCGCCAGGAATTCGTCGGTCCGCTTCAGGAGCTCGTCAATGCCGCCCTTGCGGACCGCGACCGAGGTCACGATCGGTAGCCCCAGCTCCTGCGACATCCGGTCGATGTCGATCGTGACGCCGCGGCGCCTTGCGATATCGATCATGTTGAGCACCAGCATCATCGGCCGGCCGACGCGCTTCAGCTCGAGCACCAGCCGCAAGGTCAGCCGCAGATTGGTGGCATCCGCGACGCAGAGCACGAGATCGGGCACCGCCTCGCCGTCGAAGCGGCCCAGCACGATGTCGCGGGTGATCTCCTCGTCCGGGCTGCGGCCGCGCAATGAATAGGTGCCGGGCAGGTCGAGCACGGTCACGCTGCGGCCCTCCGGCGTGACGAAGCCGCCGGATTTGCGCTCGACCGTGACGCCCGGATAGTTGGCGACCTTTTGGCGGCTGCCGGTCAGGCTGTTGAACAGCGACGTCTTGCCGGTGTTCGGCGCGCCGACCAGCGCCAGGCGCAGGGATGCAGTGGTCATTCGACGATCACAGCCATGGCTTCGCTCCGGCGCAGCGCGATCGTGATGTTGTCGACGCGCACCGCGATCGGGTCCTTTCGGATCGTTCCTTCATGCAGGATTTCCACGCGCGCGCCCTCGACAAATCCCATCTCGACCAGGCGCTGCTCCAGCTCCTGCGGAGACAGCGATGAGCCCGTCACGAGCGCATCGAGCCTGATGATCTTTCCGACAAAACCGCGATCCGCATGTCCGAGCCGGACGTCCTGCAAATTATCCCGGGAGCTGTTTGGATCGCCTGTCATGCGGCCTGTTTTTCAGCAGGTAGTCACAGGGTCAAGCGTTTGCCCGTGAGAGGTTTTAGAACTCCTAAAAACAGCGCCCGGAAGCGCCATCCAGGTCGATTTTCCGCTTGACTGCCGGCGAGGCGCTAACGGGGTCGTGATGCCGCCGCGCCGCAGCCGCCCTCCGCGGCCCCGGACGCGAGCCGGCTCCCAATTGATCTATCCGGGTTGGGCCTCCGGTAACCTTGACAGGTCGCGGAATGGCGAACGAGCGTCGGCGCCGCGCCCGGCGGCGCCGTTTCGCTTCCTCCCGCGCAACGGTTTGCGTTATGGTCCGCGCGGAGCCGGAGCGCCCGTGCAGACCGCACAACGCAATTCGCTGAGACTGCTGCAATGGATGATGGCCGCCGCGCTGGCCCTTCCGCTGGCGCTGTTCGTTTTTGCCTCCGCAATGTCCTGGATCTCGACCAGCGAGGCCGCCGACCAGGAGATCCAGCGCACCCTCGATGTCGCCCATGAGCACGCGCTGAAGGTGTTCGAGACCATCGATCGAGGCCTCGCCGAGGTCACCGAGGTCGTCCGCGGCATGGGCGATGCCGATATCGGCGCACGCGAGAAGAGCCTGCACGAGCGGCTGCGCCAGGTCGCCGTGGCGCTTCCCCAGGTGAAATCGGTCTGGGTGTTCGACGCCAACGGCCGCGCCCTCGTCAACAGCCTGGTGCAGCCGGCCCCCGACGTCGACTTTTCGGACCGGGATTACTTCCGGATTCATGCCCAGGGCGACATCGGCACCTATATCGGCGAGGTGCTGACGCCGCGGCCGCCCTATCAGGGCTCGCGGTTCTTCAGCGTCGGCCGGCGCCGCAACGGCGACGACGGCAGCTTTGCCGGCGTGATCCAGGTCTCCGTGCTTCCGGAATATTTCGAGAATTTCTACGCCAGGATCGGCCGCGAGCCCGGCAGCTTCCTGGCGCTGATCCGGACCGACGGCGCGGTGCTGGCGCACTTCCCTGCCGTCAACCGCGACGTCCGGTTCGAGCCGAGCGGCCCGCTCGGGCGGCAGATCGTCGCCAATCCCGTGGCCGGGGCGATGACGATCCATTCCCCGGCTGACGGCATCGAGCGGCGCATGCGGTACCAGCGGCTGGCGGGATACCCGGTCTATGTCAGCGCCGGCCTTGAAACCGCGGCGATCCAGTCGCGCTGGATGTCGACCATGGCCCAGCACCTGATCTTCGGGATCCCGGCCACCGCCCTGCTGTTCGGCCTGCTCGCGCTCGCCTTCCGGCGAACCCAGCGCCTCCAGGAGGAGGCCCTCCGGCGCATCGAGGCCGAGGAGGCGTTGCGGCACGGCCAGCGGCTCGAGGCACTCGGGCAGCTCACCGGCGGCGTCGCGCACGATTTTAACAACCTGCTCACCGTGATCCGCGCGTCGGTCGACATGTTGCGGCGGCCGGACCTGCCGGAGCCGCGGCGGCAGCGCTACATCGATGCGATCTCCAACACCGTGAACCGTGCCGCCAAGCTGACCAACCAGCTGCTTGCGTTCGCGCGGCGGCAAACCCTCAAGCCCGAGGTGTTCGACGCCGGCCAGAGCGTCCGCACCCTGAGCGAGATGATCGCAACCCTGATCGGCGCGCGCATCGAGATCACGGCGCAGGTGCCGGACGAGACCTGTCTCGTCAACGCCGATGCCGGCCAGTTCGAGACCGCCATCATCAACATGGCGGTGAACGCGCGCGACGCCATGGACGGCGTCGGCCGGCTCACGATCGCGGTCCGCGCCGTGGACAGGCTGCCGTCCGCGACCAGCACGCCGCCGAACTCGCCCGGCCACGTCGCGGTGTCGGTGACCGACACCGGCGTCGGAATTCCGCAGGAGCTGTTCGGCCGCATCTTCGAGCCGTTTTACACCACCAAGGAGGTCGGTCACGGCACCGGCCTTGGCCTGTCCCAGGTGTTCGGCTTCGCCAAGCAGTCCGGCGGCGAGGTGACCGTCACCAGCGAAGTCGGCAAGGGTGCGACATTCACGCTGTATCTGCCGCGCGTCGTCGGCGGGCATGGCGCGCGAGCGCAGCGCACCGAGGATGCGCCCGCGATCGATCGGACCGGCGCATCGGTCCTGATCGTCGAGGACAATGCCGAGGTCGGAAAGTTTGCCGCCGACACGCTGACCCAGCTCGGCTGCACCTGTGTGCTGGTGGACAACGCCACCCACGCGCTGGAGGAGCTGGCCGTCGACGCTGACCGGTTCGACCTGGTATTCACGGATGTCGTGATGCCTGGCATGAGCGGCATCGAGCTAGCGGAAGAGATCCGCCGGCAGCGGCTTGATCTGCCGATCGTGCTCGCCTCCGGTTACAGCCAGGTGCTGTCGCAACAGGGCAGCGGCGGCTTTGAGCTGCTGCAGAAGCCGTATTCGGCCGAGCAGCTCGCGCGCGTGCTGCACAAGGCGACCCGGTCGCGACGGCTGAGGCGCGATCAAGCGCCGGCGGGGTAAATGAATCGCGTGCGCGTGCCACATATTCGCTGCCGTCCCGGCGAAAGCCGGGACCATACGCCGCGGCGGAAGTTGTGGCTGGGACTCGTCGTTGCAATACGCGCGGCTGACCGCCGGATGCTGGGCGGAACCGGGTAATTTGCCTGGCGTTATCGTGCCATGGGCAAAGCTGAGGTAAAATCCCAATCGTCGGACAGGCGGTCGCCGGCCAAGACTGCATCGCCTCGGAAAGCGAGCGCAAAGGCGGCCGATCAAGAGCGCAAGGATCCCGCGGCAAGCGAAGCGGACGACAAATCGGAATTCGTCGAGGTGATTGCCGAAGACGGCGACCATGTCGAACCGACGCCGCCGGAAATCGTCGAACCCGATCCCGAGCTATCGGCCGAAGAGGCCGAACAGGCGCGCAAGGACTATTTGCTGACGCGGTTCTGGATCAGCGCGCGCGGCTATTGGGGCCGAAGCGGCGACCGGCTGGCATGGCTGTTCACGATCGGCCTGCTGCTGCTGATCGTCGCCAACGTCGCCGTTCAGTACGGCATCAATGTCTGGAATCGCGCGATCTTCGATGCGATCGAAAAGCGTGACGCGGCCAGTGTCTTCCACCTGACCGCCATCTTCTTTCCGCTCGCGATCGGCAGCGTGCTGCTGGGCGTTGCCCAGGTGTTCGGCCGCATGGGCATCCAGCGGCGCTGGCGCGCCTGGCTGACCAACGCCGTCGTCTCGCGCTGGCTGACCAACGGCCGCTACTACCAGCTCAACCTGGTCGACGGCGATCACAAGAATCCGGAGTACCGGATCGCAGAGGATCTGCGGATCGCGACCGATTCTCCGGTCGACTTCATCGCCGGCGTGACGTCGGCGCTGCTCTCGGCCGTCACCTTCATCGTCGTGCTCTGGACCATCGGCGGCGCGCTGACGGTGACGCTCGGCGGCTCGTCGATCAGCATCCCGGGCTTCCTGGTCATTGCCGCGATCATCTATGCGGCGATCGCGTCGGGCTCGATCACGGCGATCGCCCGCAGCTTCGTGCAAATCTCCGAGGACAAGAACCAGGCGGAAGCGGAATTCCGCTACATCCTGACCCGCGTGCGCGAGAATGGCGAAAGCATCGCGCTGCTCGGCGGCGAAACCGAGGAGCGCGACGGCATCGACAAGACGTTCTCGAACGTGCTGCGGCAATGGGCGCGGCTCGCCGGGCAGCACATGCGCACGACGCTGGTGTCGCAGGGATCGAATCTCATTGCGCCGGTGGTACCCTTGCTGCTGTGCGCGCCGAAATTCCTCGACGGCAGCATGTCGCTCGGCCAGGTGATGCAGGCGGCCTCGGCCTTCACCATCGTGCAGACCGCGTTCGGCTGGCTGGTCGACAATTATCCGCGGCTCGCCGACTGGAACGCCTGCGCGAGGCGCATCGCCTCGCTGATGGTGTCGCTTGACGGGCTCGAACGCGCCGAGACCGGCGACGGCTTCGGCCGCATCGAGCGCGGCGAGACCGAGGGCGAGGCCATGCTGAGCCTCAACGATCTCTCCGTCACGCTAGACGACGGCACCGCCGTGGTCGGCGAGACCGAGGTGGTGATCGAACCGGGCGAGCGGCTATTGGTCGCCGGCGAATCCGGCACCGGCAAGAGCACGCTGGTGCGCGCCATCGCCGGCCTGTGGCCATGGGGCGGCGGCAGTGTCGGCCTGCACCCGGACCGCCGACTGTTCATGCTGCCGCAAAAGCCCTACGTGCCCTCGGGCACGCTGCGGCGTGCGGTGGCCTATCCCGGCGCGGCGGAGGACTGGAGCGTCGATGAGATCAGCCGTGCCCTGCACAAGGTCGGCCTCGACCATCTCAAGGAGAAGATCGAGGAGGACGCGCCGTGGGACCAGACCCTGTCCGGCGGCGAGAAGCAGCGGCTCGCCTTTGCCCGCCTGCTGCTGCACAGCCCCGACATCGTCGTGCTCGACGAAGCGACGTCCGCGCTCGACGAGAAGAGCCAGGACAAGATGATGGAGACGGTGACGACGGAACTGCCAAAGGCGACCATCGTCAGCGTCGCCCATCGCGTCGAGCTCGAAGCGTTCCATAGCCGCAAGATCGTGCTGGAGCGCCGCAAGGGCGGCGCCAAACTGGTCAGCGACGTCGATCTGATCCCGCGCAAGGGCAAGCGAAGGCTGCTCGGCCGCTTCCTGCGGCAACGGCAGGCAGCGGGCAAGGCGGCGTAACGGGCGTTGGCGCTGCCGGCAAAACCGGCTATGCATGCCGCACTTTTGACGAGGCCATGCGTGATCCCCAGCAACGACATATCGCCGGCGCCGTTCGGCGCCTTCGCGCCCAACGCGGCGCAGGCCGCCATCATCCGCCTGGCGCATGCTAGCGGATTGAAGCGCGGCGCGTTCCGGCCCTGGCTGTCGAAGCTGGTCAATCTGTTCGGCGCGGGTCCGCTGGACGTGACCTACCAGAGCGCATCGTTCCGCTTCTATCATCAGGCGAGCGCGACCGAGCGCGGCGCGCTGTTCAATCCCGATTACAACCTTGAAGAACTCGCCTTCCTGCGGGCGCATGTCGGTGCTGATGGCACCTTCGTCGATCTCGGCGCCAATGTCGGCACCTATGCGCTGGCGCTGGCGCGCGATGTCGGACCCGGCGGCAAGGTGATCGCGATCGAGCCGCATCCGGTGACGCATGCGCGGCTCAAATTCAACACCGAGGCCTCCGGCTTTCCGCAAGTGCGCCTGGTTGCGGCGGCCGCTGGCCCGACCGATGGCGAACTGATGATCGAGACCGACGGCGACAATCTCGGCGCCAGTCACATCGTCACGGGCACGCCGACAGGCAAGGCGTTCAAGGTGCCCTCGCTGCGGCTGCAACGCATCCTCGACGAGGCCGGCGCGAGCAAGGTCGACGCGCTGAAGATCGACGTCGAGGGTTTCGAGGACCGCGTGCTGATCGGCTTCTTCCGCGACGCGCCGCAGGCGCTGTGGCCCGGCGCGGTGGTGATCGAGCATCTGTCGAAGGACGAATGGACCGACGACTGCATTGCGGACATGCACGCGCGCGGTTACGTCGTGCAGGGCCGGACGCGCAGCAACACGCTGCTGGTGCGGAGCTGAGATGTCCGCGGCCGAGATCTGCTCCCTCTCCCGCTTGCGGGGGAGGGCCGGGGTGGGGGTGTGTCCACGAGTCATTTTGTGGAAAGAGCCCCCACCCGGATTGCATCTTCGATGCAAACCGACCTCCCCCGCAAGCGGGAGAGGTGCAACGAGTCCGCGGATGTAGTGTCATACAACAAGGGAGGCTCGCGATGATCGACCATATCGGCTTTTCCGTCTCCGACTATCAACGCGCGAAGGCGTTCTACCAGGCGGCGCTGGCGCCGCTCGGCTACGGCCTGATCATGGAAGTGCCCGCTGAAGTGACCGGGCACGCGCCTGCCGCGGGCTTCGGCGCCGACGGCAAGCCGGACTTCTGGATCGGCGGCGAAGGCGCGATGAACAAGCCGGTGCATATCGCCATCACGGCCAAGGATCGCGCCACCGTCGACGCCTTCTACAAGGCTGCGATGGCGGCCGGCGGCCGCGACAACGGCGCGCCCGGCATTCGCGCGCATTATCACCCGAACTATTACGGCGCATTCGTGCTCGATCCCGACGGCCACAATATCGAGGCGGTCTGCCACACGCCCGGGTGAAACATCGGAACGCCGCGGCGCGCGATCCGTTGTCGCTGCGAACTTCGATGGAGCGATTGATGCGCGCGACGCGACCTGGCATCGGCGACAGCCGCGGGGTCTCGATATGATGCCGATCGAGCCTCCCGAGATTCCGCCGACGACGCCGGGCACACCGAGCGAGCCGCCGCCGGGAATTCCTCCCGGCAGTCCGCGCCCCGAGATTCCGGAGCCGGTTCGCGAACCCGGCGAGCCACCGCGACCGGACGAGTTGCCCGGCAAGACACCTGACGAATCGCCGGTGCGCGGACCGCCTGGACCGTCCGGCCCGCCACCTGCGACAGATCGACTCGCCGCCGGTGAGTCGCCCTTGCGCCCAAGTTCCACGTCGATTGCAAATGTGTCGGCGCGTTTCTTCTGAACGCGCGGTGAACAATCACACATGCAACCCGTTATAATGTCGAAATAAACTTCGCCGATGATCCGTGGCTCGCCACAATCCGGCCTAACGGCTGGCGGTTCATCGTCCTGCCGAATTGTTCGGCTCTCAGTTTTCTTTCCTGCCCAGACTTTTCGCCGGGGACTCCTAGACAATGACAAAGCTTCGTCTCGTGCTGCTTGCCACGACTGCGCTGACGGTGATGCAATTCGCCACCTCAGCGTCGCACGCCCAAACTTCGCCTCTGGTCGTCGCACAGGCGCAGCAAAAGGAAGAAACCGGACCTGACGGAAAGCCGAAGGCGCGGCCAGCGCCGGGCGCGCCGGGTGCTCCTGCACGTCCGGCACCGCCGGCCGCAGCGCCGCATCCGCAGGCGCCACCTCCCGCTGCGGCGCCCGCACATCCTGCTCCGCCGCCGGCCGCAGCACCCGCGAAGCCGACCCCGCCTGCAGCGCCTGCCCGGCCCGAGCCGCCCGCGGCTGCACCGGCAAAGCCGACCCCGCCTCCGGCAGCCGCGCCGCATCCGGCGCCGCCGCCCGCTCCCGCACGGCCCGAGCCGCCTGCGGCGCGCCCGACGACGCCTCCGCCGGCGGCTGCGCCTGCACGTCCCACACCGCCACCGCCCGCGGCCGCACCCGCGAAGCCATCGCCGGCCCCGGCACGGCCGGAGCCGCCCGCGGCGGCACCTGCGAAGCCAACCACGCCACCGCCGGCGGCCGCCCCCGCACATCCGACGCCGACCCCACCGCCGCCGGCCGCAGCACCGCAGCGACCCGGCACGCCGCCGCCCGGCGCAGGTCCCGCGCACACGCCTCCGACGCCAACCCCCGGCGCCACGCCGAATGCCGCGCCGGCAGCGCGCCCCGGCACCCCGCCCACAGCGGCAACGCCGACACCGACGCCCGCAACCCCGGGAGCTCCGACAACGGCACCGGCCGAACGCCGCCCTGGCGATCGTCCGGGTGGCGAACGCGGTGAACGTCCTGGCGGCGCCAAGCAGCCGCCGGGCACACCGCCCGCGGCGACGTCAACGCCCGCGCCTTCGGCAACGACAACGCCGCCGGCAGCAGGGGCACGACCGGGTACGCCACCCGCCGCGACAGCTCCCGGCGCGACACCGACACCGACGCCTCCGGCTGTCGGCGCACAGCCTGCGCGGCCAGGCACCCCGCCTGCCGCAACAACGCCTCCGGCACCCGGCGCGACGCCGACGCCACCGGCGCCAGGTCAGCAGGGACGTCCGGCGACACCGCCCGGAACGCCTGCGACCCCGGGCGCGGCAATGGGCGCGCCTGGCGCGACCCCGGCTCCGGGTCAACCGGCACGCCCGGGCGTTGCGCCCGGCGTATCACCGGCCCAGGGAGCTGCGATGGGCGCGCCGGCGCCGTCGGTCGTTCCCGGCTCGGCCGCCGCAACGCCACCGCCCGGCCGCGCGCAATACGCGCCGCCGACGGTTGCGCCGGCCTTCCGCGCCGCGCCAGCGGTCGCAGCGCCGCTGCCGCCGCCACCTCGGCATGACAACATCAAGCCGCTCGCGATCGGCGCCGCCGTCGGTGCCGGCGTGGTCGCCGGCGCCATCATCGGCGGCAGCATCGCCGACCTGCACAGCCAGCGGCAGGAGGTCGTCGAAGGCGGCCGCACCATCTACACCGAACCGGACCGCGTCATCATCCGCGATCCGGGCGGCCAGGCCTATGTCCGCGGCGACGACGTCTATCGTTTCCGCTATGGCGCGCGCGATATCCGCACCGAGACGATCGGCGGCGAGACGCGGACGGTCGTGGTTCGTCCCGACGGCAGCGAGATCATCACGGTGGTCGGCTCCGACGGCCAGATGTTGCGCCGTATCCGCAGGGATACTGGCGGACGAGAGGTCGTCATCATCGACAACAGCTATCGCGATCCGCGGGCGGTCGGCGGCTTCTATGTCGACGTGCCACCGCCGGTGGTCAACATTCCCTACGATCGCTACATCGTCGACGCGCAGGACGCGTCGCCCGACGTGATCTATGAGACCATGGAAGCACCGCCGGTGCAGCGGATCGAACGGCGCTACTCGCTGGACGAGATCCGCTACAGCCCCAACGTCCGCATGCAGATGCCGAGCATCGACGTCAACACGATCAACTTCGACTCCGGATCGTGGACCATCCCGCCGGACCAGGCGGCGAGGCTGCAGGTGATCGCCGACGGCCTCAACCGGGCCATCCAGCGCAATCCGCGCGAGGTGTTCCTGATCGAGGGCCACACGGATGCGACCGGCAACGACACCGACAATCTGTCGCTGTCCGACCGCCGTGCGCAATCCGCCGCCGAGCTCTTGACGCAGCAATTCGGCGTGCCGGCGGAGAACCTGACCTCGCAGGGTTACGGCTCGCAATATCTGAAGGAGCAGACCGACGGACCGAGCCGCATCAACCGGCGCGTCACCGTCCGCCGCATCACCCCGCTGCTCAACGGCGGCACCGCCTCCGCCGCGCCGCCGCGCTGAGCCGCGCGACGTCACAATACGAAATGGCCGGGAGCGATCCCGGCCATTTTTTGTTTGCTCTCCTTCCACCTGAAAGGGGGAAGGTCGGGATGGGGGTCAGCCGCAGATGATGGTGGCTGCGGAGAGAGCAGATCCCCACCCGCTTTGCTCTGGCGAGCAAAGCGACCTCCCCCTTCTCAAGGGGAGGTTGGAGGAGCGTCGCCCCCGCAAGCGGGAGAGGTACAGCGGGCATGCTGATCGACCCAATCTCTTCATTCGTTACTTCTCCGCGCCCAGTCCCAGCGCCTCGACCATCACGCGGAATACTTCGGTGTTGTCCATCGAGCCGTGGACGCGCTCGCTGCCCGGGCCGGTCGCGGTGAGGATGACATCCTCGCCGGAATGCACGCTGGCGCCGATCATTGCCGGCAGATTGCCGAAGCGCAGCACGACGCCGGGGACATCCTTGTACTTGTCATTGGCCTTGAAACTGTCGGGCTGATCGCCCTTCACGGTCAGCTCGTTCGGATCGTCGAGCTTCGGGCGGAACGTCTCGTAGTGGTCGGGCAGGCTGGCCGAGAAGATCGCAAGCCGCCGGCTGACATCGACGCGTGACGGATAACCCTCGGCGTTCGGCGCCGGATAATTCGGGAAGCCGGCCTTCTCATAGACGCCGACGCGCTCGCGCAGGGGCACGTTGGGTGTCGTCATGTCGTCATTGATGGTGCCGACCAGGCTGTTCGGATGGTTGTGGTCGGCCACGACCAGGATCAGTGTGTCGTCGCTGCGCGCTTTCGCCCAGTCCTTTGCGAGCCGCACTGCGTTGTCGAGCATGATGGTGTCGTAGACCGCGCGCTCCATGTCGAGCAGATGGGCGTATTTATCGATCAGGCCGGATTCGACCATCAGGAAGAAGCCGGACTCGTGCTTCGACAGCACCGTGAGCGCGGCCCGGACCTGTTCGGTCAGGTCAGGCTGTTCGGGGAATTTCTTGACGCCGCCCCCCTTGAGGAATTTGCGGTCGAGCGCGCCGTCCATGTTGCCGGCGGCGAACAGGCCGAGCAATTGGCGGGTGTCCGCTTTGGCCGCGAGCGTGGCGAGCTCGCTTGCGGTGGTCGCGACCGGATAGCCGCCGTCGCGGAAGCGCGCGAGATAGTCGATATCGTCCTTGCGTTTCGACCCGGACGTGGATTGCGGCAGGAAGTTCGCGGAGCCGCCGCCCATCAGCACGTCGGGCTTCGCGTCGAAATATTGCGCGACGATCGCGTCATAGGCGGCGCGGCGGCGGGTATGCGCAACCATCGCCGCCGGCGTCGCATCCTCGACCTCGGTGTTGGTGACGATGCCGACGGCGAGGCCCGCCCGGCGCTTGGCGAGGCTCGCGATGGTCTCGACCCTGGGATCGTCGAGCGGATCGGGCGTGCGGTCGGCGTAGACGCCGAGCGCATTGACCGCGGCCTTGTGGCCGGTGGCGTAAGCGCTCGCGGCATTCGCCGAATCGGTGATGATCGAGTCCGAGCCCGCCGTCGCAACCAGCGCCATATGCGGCATGTCGTCGATCGCGAGCTTGCCGCGGCTCTTGCCCTCCGCAATCCCCTTGGAAAGGATTCGCGCGGCGACGCGATGCGACGGCGACATCCCGTCGCCGATGAACAGGATCACGTTCCTGGCCTTGCGTGCCCCGGTGTCATAGACGGTCCAGGTCACCGTCCGGCTCTGCGTGCCGTCGCTGACTTCGACGGCGACTTGCCCGGCCTTGGCGAGCGAGACATCGCGCAGCAACAGCGCCGATTGCTCTTGGCCGGCCTCGCGCGCGGTGAAGGTGCCGCCCTGGCCGAACACCGCGGCATAATCCGCGCCGTTCAGCGTGACCTTGAGCTTTGCTTGATCGACCACCCCCGGAAGCTCGACCTTGAAGTCGAATTTGGCGCCGGCGAGGATATCGGCGCGATCGATCGGATAGATCGTCTGCGCGAACGCCGGAGCTGCCGACAACGCCAGCATGACGGCCATACCGGCAACTCGCTTGATCATGATCGATGCTCCGCCTCTTGCGCATGACGCGCGCGCCGGGGCGGAGGCTAGTGGCGACGGATGACGGCGCAATGAGGCGGCGCCGGGGCGTATTGCCGCAACGGCCGGCGTGGTCTCAGCGCGCCATCTGCTGCGGATCGTAGAAGAAGCGCTCCTCGACCAGCTCCTCGCCGCGCCAGGTCTGCCAGGCGACCTCCTCCATGCTGCGAACCTTGCCGTCCTTAGCCGTGAATTCGAACCGCCAGCAGATCGCCGAATGATCGCCGTCGAGCAGGAGCGGCCCGAGCCGCGTGGTCTTGACGCCGGCGACCGCGGCCAGCACCGCCGCCTCGCGCGCCGCCAGCGCCTCGCGGCCGACCCGCCACTGGCCGTCATTCTCCTGGGTGCGGGCATCGACTGAATAGAAGTTCATGATCGCAGCGACATGATCATTGGATTCCACCGTGTCAGCGAAGGCTTGCAACGTCCTAAGCGAGGGCATGGGCACTCTCCCTTTACCGACTGATAGTCGGTACTTATCGACCAAGAGTCGGTAAGTCAACTGGTGCCGCTACGGAACCTGGGCTAGACAGCATGATCCGGAAAAGTGTGAAGCGGTTTTCCGGCGACAAACGCGCAGTGTTTGCGCTGAGATCATGCTCAAACAAGAGCGAAGCGATGGCAACCCAGGCCGAACGGCGCGAGAAGACCAGAGCCGCCATCGTCAAGGCGGCGCGGCGCATTTTTGGCGAGCGCGGCTTTGCCGCCGCGACGATGGACGACATCGCCGCTGGAGCGCGCGTCGCCAAGGGCGCGGTCTATCATCACTTCGCGACCAAGGAGGCGGTGTTCGAGGCGGTGTTCGAGCAGGTGTCGATCGACCTCGTCGCCGATCTCGATCGCATCTCGCGCGCCGAGAACGATCCGCTGGCAGCGATGGCGGCGGGCACGCAGGGTTATTTCGCGGCGTGCTCGAAAGGCCCGACCGGACAGATCATCTTGCGCGATGGTCCGGCCGTGCTCGGCTGGGAACGCTGGCGCGAGATCGATGCCAAGCATTTCGGCGGCAAGTTTCCGCGCGCGCTGGCTGCCGCGATGGATGCCGGCGTGATCGCGAAACAGCCGATCGAGCCGCTGGCGCGGCTGCTGCTCGGCGCGGTGACGGAAGCCGCGGTTGCAGTCTCCGCGGGGCCGGATATCGGCAAGACCGGCACCGATTACGCGCGCGCGTTCCGCTCGCTGCTCGATGCGCTCAGGGTGAAGTAGGCGAACTTTCTCCCGTCGTCCCGGCGAAGGCCGGGACCCATTGCCACAGGGAGGAGTCATTGAAGCGCGCTGTGGCCCCAGCGTTGCGCAACAATTGAAGGTCGTGGTTATGGGTCCCGGCATTCGCCGGGACGACACTGAGTTTGTGGCGCGTTCGCCCGCCGCCTCAATCCTTGTCGTTCTCGAGCTGGAAGATCTGCGCGCCTTCGCCGCTCGAGATGAGGCCGGTCTTGTTGTAGAGGCCGAGCTTGGCGCGGGTGTCGGCAATGTCGAGGTTGCGCATCGTCAGCTGGCCGATGCGGTCGGCCGGCGTGAACGCGGCGTCCTCGACCTTCTCCATGCTGAGCCGCTCCGGCGCATAGGTCAGGTTCGGGCTCTCGGTGTTGAGGATGGAGTAGTCGTTGCCGCGGCGCAGCTCCAGCGTCACCTCGCCGGTGACGGCGCGCGCCACCCAGCGCTGCGCGGTCTCGCGCAGCATCAGCGCCTGCGAATCGAACCAGCGGCCCTGATAGAGCAGGCGGCCGAGCCGCATGCCGCTGATGCGGTACTGCTCGATCGTATCCTCGTTGTGGATGCCGGTGACGAGGCGCTCATAGGCGATGTGCAGCAGCGCCATGCCCGGCGCCTCGTAGATGCCGCGGCTCTTGGCCTCGATGATGCGGTTCTCGATCTGGTCGCTCATGCCGAGGCCGTGGCGGCCGCCGATCGCATTGGCCTTGAGGAACAGCGCGACCGGATCGGCGAACGTCTTGCCGTTCAGCGCGACCGGCTGGCCTTCCTCGAACCGAACCACGACCTTCTCTGCCTTGACGTCGCAATCGGCGCGCCAGAACGGCACGCCCATGATCGGGTTGACGATGGTGATGCCGCTCGCAAGGCTCTCGAGATCCTTGGCCTCATGCGTCGCGCCGAGCAGATTGCTGTCGGTCGAATAGGCCTTCTCCGCGCTCATCTTGTAGGCGAAGCCCTGCGCGGTCATGAACGCCGACATCTCGGCGCGGCCGCCGAGTTCGTCGATGAACTGCTGGTCGAGCCAGGGCTTGTAGATCCGCAAGCTCGGGTTGGTCAGCAGGCCGTAGCGATAGAAGCGCTCGATGTCGTTGCCCTTGAAGGTCGAGCCGTCGCCCCAGATGTTGACGCCATCCTCCTGCATCGCCGCGACCAGCATGGTGCCGGTCACCGCGCGGCCGAGCGGCGTGGTGTTGAAATAGGTGATGCCGCCGGTCGAGATGTGGAACGCGCCGGACTGGATCGCGGCGATCCCCTCATGGACCAGCTGGGTGCGGCAATCGACCAGGCGGGCCTTCTCGGCGCCGAAATCCATCGCCTTGCGCGGGATCGCGTCGTAGTCGGCCTCGTCGGGCTGGCCGAGATTGGCGGTATAGGCGAAGACCTTGGCGCCTTTCAGCTTCATCCAGAGCAGCGCCGCTGACGTGTCGAGCCCGCCCGAGAACGCGATGCCGACTTTTTCGCCGGTGGGCAGGCTTTTCAGAATCGTACTCATGGAACGGTCCAATCGGTCGAAATCGGTGGTGATTAGGCAGGCCGAATATCAAATTTCCGGAGCCTGGGCACGCCTTTAATCAGGCCTCGGGCGCGCCCTGCTCCACCCGGCCGCCGCGGCGCCAGCGCTGCATCAGCCGGTAGCCGGGCATGGCGAGCCGGGTCAGCGCCGCATCGACCTGTTCGTCGGTTAGCCGGGTCGACGCCCAGCGGTAGATCAGGGCGTAGAACAGCCAGACCACGAGGAAAGACATCAGGCCGGCGATCGCCACATCGGTGAAGAAGTGTCCGCCAAAAGCCATTCTGAGCCCTGAGGTGACGAGGCCGAACACGGTGGCGCCGGCGAAGGCGAGCGGCCGCCAGGCGGGCGGCGTCAGCGCCGCCGGCGCATAGGTCCAGAACGCGGTGGCGCCCTCGCCGGAGAAGAACGAGCAGTTGCGCGGGCAGCCGCCGCGCGGGTCCCACCACGGCATGAATTGCAAATCGCCGCCGAACTGCGTCACGAACACCGGCCGCGGCCGGCCCCAATAATTCTTGAAGGTGAAATTGGTGAGCACGCCGGCCGAGAGCAGCATCGTGGTGAGCAGGAACACGGCGGCGCGGCCGGACATCAGCATCGGCCGGTCCGGCCGGATGAATTTCCAGACGATGGTCACGATCGCCGGCAGCACCAGCGCCCAGGCGATCCACATCGCCGCATCGCGCGCAAACGACGCCACCGCGTCGAGCTTCAGCGGGAAGGTTTTCCGCGCCACATCGTAGAACAGCGCCGCCAGCTTCAGGTCGAGCTCGGGATAGATCCCGAACAGGATGCCGACGATGAGCGCCAGCGCCAGCGCGATGAAAAGTCCGGTCCGGTTCATGGCGCGCGGTTTAGCCGAGGCGGCGGGGCATGGAAAGTGCGTCTGCTTGCCTTACCCTCCCCTGGAGGGGGAGGGTCGGCTCACGTTGAGCGCAGCGAAATGTGAGCTGGGGTGGGGTGATCTCTCAACACGGGCAGTTCTCATGTGGAGAGACTTCACCCCACCTCGGTTCGCATCTCGCTGCGCTCCATGCGAACCGATCCTCCCCCTCCAGGGGAGGATAAGAATCGGGTCACGGCTGCCGCGATTGCGACGGCAAGGGCGGGGGCGGCGGCAAGGGGCGCGGCGGCTCGCGCCAGGCGCCGGCGGTGCGGCCGGCGATCAGCCAGTAGACCAGGCCCGCGACGATGCCGGCGCCGGTCATGATCTCCATGTGCCGGCGCACGATACCGTGGAATTGCATCATGTCGGGATCGAACGGGACCAGTCCGAGATAGCAGGCCGCGCCGACGATCGCGCCGCCGACGGCGTAGGCCAGCACGCTCCGGATGAAGAACGCTTCGGTGATCAGCACCACGATCAGCGCCGGCAGCAGCGCAAAGCCTGATATGAAGATGAAACCGAAGCCCAGCACGACGTTGACCGCGCTCTGGTCGATCTGCCCGCCGAAATCGCTGATCTCGGGATACAGCACCGCGACGACCACGATGATCCCTGCCACGAAGCAGGCCATCAGGAAGCCGAAGCCGACGACGAACAGGCGGCCGATCAGGGCCATTGGGTCATTCCATTATCGGACAGCGGGCGGGGCATTCATCTCTCCTCGTCATGCCCGGGCTTGGCCCGGGCATCCACGTCTTCTCTCGCGGAGACAAAGCTAAGACGTGGATGGCCGGGACAAGCCCGGCCATGATGAAATATGGAGATACTTCTCAATCCGTCATCGCCATCGCGCGCAGCGCCTGGCGCTCGCGGGCGGAGAGCTTTTCGGTCTCCGACTTGAGCTGGCCGCAGGCGGCGAGGATGTCGCGGCCACGCGGCGTGCGCACCGGCGAGGAATAACCGGCGTTGAAGATGTATTCGGAGAATTTCTCGATCTGCTCCCAGTCCGAGCATTCGTAGGCGGTACCCGGCCACGGATTGAACGGGATCAGATTGATCTTCGCCGGAATGCCCTTCAGCAGCTTCACCAGGAGCTTGGCGTCATCGAGCGAATCGTTGACGCCCTTGAGCATCACATATTCGAAGGTGATGCGCCGCGCGTTGGAGGCGCCGGGATAGTCGCGGCAGGCCTGCAGCAATTCCTTGATCGGATATTTGCGGTTCAGCGGCACCAGCTCGTTGCGCAGCTCGTCGCGCACCGCGTGCAGCGAGATCGCGAGCATCACACCGATCTCGTCGCCGGTGCGCTGGATGTTCGGCACCACGCCCGAGGTCGACAGCGTGATGCGGCGGCGGGAAATGCCGATGCCCTCATTGTCGGCGACGATCAGCAGCGCATCGCGCACCGCGTCGAAATTATAGAGCGGCTCGCCCATCCCCATCATCACGATGTTGGTGACGCGGCGCGTGCCGTCCTCGCGGTCGGCCCAGTCGTTCAGCCGGTCGCGCGCAACCATCACCTGGCCGACGATCTCGCCGGCGGTGAGGTTGCGCACCAGCCGCTGCGTGCCGGTGTGGCAGAACGCGCAGTTCAGCGTGCAGCCGACCTGCGAGGAAACGCACAGCGTGCCGCGATCGGTCTCGGGAATGTAGACGCACTCGACCTCGTGCGGCCGCTCGACCTTGTCGCCGCTCGGCAGCCGCAGCAGCCATTTGCGGGTGCCGTCGTTGGAGATCTGCTCGGCGACCACTTCGGGACGGTCGACGGTAAAATGCTTCTCGAGCTCGGCGCGCATGTCCTTCGAGACGTTGGTCATCTCGGCAAAGCTCTTGGCGCCGCGGAAATACATCCAGTTCCAGAGCTGCTGGGTGCGCATCTTGCGCTGGCCGGCCTGCACCCCGATCTCGCCGAGGCGATCGGCGATCTCGGCGCGCGACAGCCCGATCAGCGACGGCTTGGCCGGCGGCACATAGGTCTCGAGCGGAACCTTCTCGACCAGCGCGCTGGCGCCGGAGACGGCATGGGTGGTCACGGTGTCGGTCATGAAACCTCAAATAGGCCTTCCAGCCGGTGCTGGAAAGCCACCAAATACCTCGATTTCAGGCCTTAGGTCGCTTCTCTAGCGCCGGCAGTCCTGCCCGAGCCGGTCGAGCGCCTGCGCCAGGCCCTTCAGCGAGAAGGTGTCTGTCGTCTCGGTGCCCTTGGCCGAGACCGCTTTTACCGTCAGTTCGGCCGATTTGCGCATGGATTCCACCATCCGCTCCTCCTCGGCCGCATTCTTGATCCAGAGGCCGTCGCCCTGCGTGTACATCGCATAGGTCCCGCCGCCGACCTGAAGCGTCGATTCGGAGCCCGGCTTCACGGTGTAGCCGATCATGATCGAGACTTCGTTGACGACCTTCTCCGCCGGACGGGTGGAGATGAAGGCATAGGCCGGATCGCGCGGCCGGTTCGCCGGATTGGTCTTCGACGAGGACGGCTTGGCGAGCGCAAAGCACACCTTCTTGCCGTTGGGCGATGCCGTGTACGCGCCCCAGGTGCCGAATTGGCCGATCAGCGTCGGCTCCGCGCCGCCGGCCGCAGCCGCCGCGGCCGAAGGCGCCGGCTTGGCTGCTTCCTTCGCGGTATCCTTCTTGGGCGCAGCCTGCACCGGCGCGAGGGTGATGAACCCGCACAGGATACAAGCAACCAGTGATGTCAGAATCTGCCGCACGGCCAACTGGTTCCCCCATCATTGTGACTGCAAGATGGCCCGGCGATTCCCCTCCGCCGGCTCGGATGGATAACCGGGAAACGCTTTTTTGGGAAGGCAGTTAGGCCGAAAGACGAACGCCGCTCACTATCCTGCGCACGTCGTGGCTTGTTATCACTTAGCTTATCACTTGGCGCGCGCAGCGCGTTGCTTCTCCCACTGCGCATCGGTCCATTGCAGCAGGTCCTCGGCACCGGAACTGCGTAAGTGCGAGCCGCCATCCTGCACCACCATCTCGCCGTTGATGTAGCCGGCCTGATCCGAGATCAGGAAGGTCGCGAGATTGGCGAGCTCCGCATGCTCGCCGGCGCGGCCGAGCGGATTTCGATGCGCCCAGCTCTCGCCGCGCCCTTCGGGACGCAACTGTCCGGTCGCACCTGCGGTCGGAAACGCGCCGGGCGCGATCGCGACGGTGCGGATGCCCTTCGGGCCCCACTCCACCGCAAGGCTCTTGGTCATCGCGAGCACCGCGGTCTTGGCCATCGAGGACGGCACCGTGAACGCGCGGCCGGTGATGGTCGAGGTCGACAGGATCGAGAGCACAACGCCCCTGTGCTTGCCGTCGATCCAGCGGCGGCCGGCGGCGAGCGTGCAGTACATCGTGCCATGCAGTGTCGGCGCGAGGATCGCGTCCGCCGCGCGGAATGACAAATGTTCGCTCTGCGCAATAAAGGTTGCGGCAGCATTGTTGACCAGCACGTCGATCGGCGCGTCCTGCCAGACCTGATCCATCATCGCTTCGACCGCCGCTCCGTCGCGGATATCGCAGCGCGCGATGGAAACCTTGGCGCCGAGCTCGCTGCGGAATTTTGCTGCGGTTTCCTCCAGCAGCCCTTCGCGCCGCCCGCAGATGATCAATTCGGCGCCGAGTTCGGCGAAGCGGTAGCCCATCGCCGCGCCAAGGCCGGAGCCGCCGCCGGTGATCAGGATGCGCTTTTTCGCCAGCAGGCCTTTTTCAAACATAGTTTGATCCCTCCGCACTGTATTGTCGCTCCGCCGCAAATCCGGCATGAAGCTTGTAGTCCAAGATCTTGCAGCTCTTTCTGCGTCCGAAACTCAGGTGTGTCCATGAAAGCCATCCTCTGCTCGCAATACTGTCAACCCGACGATCTCGTGCTGGCTGACGTGCCCGATCCGGTGGCGGGTCCCGGCGAAGCCGTGATCGCGATCAAGGCGGCGGCGCTGAATTTCTTCGACATCCTGATGATCCAGGGCAAGTACCAGATCAAGCCGCCGTTCCCGTTCTCGCCGGCCGCCGAGGTTGCCGGCGTGATCGAAAGCGTCGGTGCCGGCGTCACTGACCTGAAGGTCGGCGATCGCGTCGTCGCTTCCTGCGGCCACAACGGTGCGCGCGACAAGATCGCGCTGCCGGCGAATTCGATCGTGAAGATTCCCGACAACCTCGACTACGACCGCGCCGCCGGCATCATCATCATCTACGGCACCGCGCTGCATGCGCTGGAAGATCGCGCGAGCCCGAAGCCGGGCGAGACGCTCGCGGTGCTCGGGGCCGCCGGCGGCACCGGCCTTGCTGCGTGCGAGCTCGGCAAACTGATGGGCCTGAAGGTGATTGCCTGCGCCTCATCGGACGAGAAGCTGGCATTCGCCAAGCAACACGGCGCCGAGCTGACGCTGAACTATGCGAAGGAAGATCTGAAAGAGGGCCTGCGCAAGCTGACCGACGGCAAGGGCGCCGACATCGTGTTCGATCCGGTCGGCGGCGCCTATGCCGAAGCCGCGCTGCGCTCGACCGCATGGGAAGGCCGCTTCCTGGTGATCGGCTTTGCCGCCGGCGACATTCCGAAGATCCCGCTCAACCTCGCGCTGCTGAAGGGTTGCGATATCCGCGGCGTGTTCTGGGGCGCCTGGGCGCGGCAGAATCCGGACAAGAACCGCAAGAACCTCGAGAAGCTCGTGCAGTGGACCGCGGAAGGCAAGATCTCCTCGCATGTCGACCGCACCTTCCCGCTGTCGCAGACATCAGAAGCCCTGAAGGTGCTCGCCGGCCGCAAGGCCATGGGCAAGGTGATCCTGCACCCGGGAAGCTGAGGACGGATTCGGTAACTTGATAGCCCGGATGGAGCGAAGCGAAATCCGGGACCGAGCCATCCGCGGTTGGAGCAGCCCCCGGATTACGCTTCGCTTCATCCGGGCTACAGGTTCTTCTCCTTCCCCCTGAAAGGGGGAAGGTCGGGATGGGGGGCGCCCGCAGACGACGCTGCAAGCCGAGAGAGCAGATCCCCACCCGCTTTGCTCTGTGGAGCAAAGCGACCTCCCCTTTTCAAGGGGAGGTTAGAACATCACTCCTCTTCCGGCACACCGCGCTTCAGCGCGGCGCGGGCGGCATCGCGATGCTCCGGCGTGATGTGGCTTGCCACAATGCGGAGCGCGGTTGCGAGCACTGCGGCGTCATCGGTGAAGCCGAGGATCGGCAGCATGTCGGGCACGAAATCGAACGGCAGGATGAAATAGGCGATCGCCCCGAGCAGCGCCGCCTGCACGTGGCGCGGCGTCTGCCGGTCGAAGGCGCAGTAATAGGCGGCCAGCAGGTCCTCCGCGAAAGGCAGGCTCGCCACCACCTTCTTGAACTTAATCCAGAAACGGCGGCGCACGCTTTCCGGGTCCTGCGCCAGCCGATCGGCAGGCCCAAATCCCGCGCCGTGTTCGCTCGATGTCATCGCAAGGTTCCTCGACGCCGCGCCAGCTCGGCGGCGGACGATGCGAATCTGGGGATATCGGCGGACCCGCGCAAGGTTGCACGCGCCGGGCTCAACTGACCCCAAGCTGCCTTGCGATCGCGTTCATGGCCTTGGCAAGGTCGATGTCGCGCTTGGTCACCCCGCCGACATCGTGGGTCGACAGCACCACCTCGACCGTCTTGTAGACGTTTTTCCACTCGGGGTGATGGTCGCTCTTCTCGGCGACCAGGGCGGCGCGGGCCATGAACCCGAAGGCCTCGTTGAAGTCCTTGAACACGAAAGTCTTGGCGATCGCCTCGCGGCCGGACGTTTCCGACCAGCCGGCCAGTTCCCAAAGGGCGGCCTTCCTTGCCTCCGCTGACAGCCGTTCGACCATGGTAACCCTCCCGTTTAACGCCGACTTTAGCCTAACAACCGGCCTCCGGGATGGGATCCACGCCCAAATTAAGGCCGAAATCGCGTCCTATCGCCGCTGGTAACCATGACGGAGTTGTAACATCTGTCCGTTCAGTAATTTGCTACACATAGGAGATGTATGGGCGTTGGTAGTTTTGCGAGATTGAGCCCCGACGATTGTTTGCGAGATCGATGACAGACGGCTCCGCCAGCATGTCGCCCAAGCCGCTCCGTTCGGCAAAGCGGCGGCTGATGTTCGTTTTGATCGCGGGCGCGCTGGCCATCATCGGCACGCTGATGGCGGGCTATTATTTCGCCGTGCGTCCGGTGACGCTGCGGATCGCGGTCGGTCCCGCCAACAGCGATGACCTCAAGGTCGTGCAGGCGCTGGCGCAGGCCTTCAACAACCAGCAGCAAACCCAGGTCAAGCTGAGGCCGGTGCAGACCGAGGGCGCCACCGCCAGCGCGCAGACGCTGGCCGACGGCAAGGCCGATCTCGCCATCATCCGCGGCGATCTCGAGGTGCCGAAGAATGCCCAGGCGGTCGCGACCCTGCGCAAGAATGTCGTGGTGATGTGGGTTCCGCCCGCCAAGGGCAAGGTCCGGAAATCCGCGCGGATCACCAAGATCGCGCAGCTTGCCGGCCGCAAGATCGGCGTCGTCGGCCGCACGCCGGCCAATGTCAATTTGCTGAAGCTGATCCTGACGCAATACGGTGTTGACCCGATGAAGGTCGAGATCGTGCAATTCCCGGCCAATGAGGCGGCGGAAGCGATCAGGAACCTCAAGGCCGACGCCTATCTCGCCGTCGGCCCGGCCAACAGCAAGATCACGATCGATGCGATCACGGCATCGGTCAAGGACGGCGGCGAGCCGAGCTTCCTTGCGATCGACGCCTCGGAGGCGATCGCGCAGAACCATCCAGCCTATGAGGCCGCGGAAATCCCCGCCGGCTCGCTCGGCTCCGCCGACCGGCCCGACGATGAAGTGAAGACGATCAGCTTCTCGCACCACATCGTCGCGCGGAAGGGCCTGTCGGACTCGACGGTCGCGGCATTCACGCGGCAATTGTTCGCGATCCGGCAGTCGCTCAAGACCGATTTCCCGCTTGCCGCCAAGATCGAGACGCCGGACACCGACAAGGATGCCACCATTCCGGTGCATCCGGGCGCCGCCGCGTTTGTCGACGGCGAGGAAAAAACCTTCCTCGACCGCTACAGCGACTACATCTGGTGGAGCCTGATGGCGTTCTCGGCGATGGGCTCGGCCGGTGCGTGGTTCGCCGGCTATCTCAAGCAGGACGAGCGCAACACCAACACCTCGCAGCGCGAACGCCTGCTGGAGATGCTGAAGGCCGCACGGCAAAGCGATTCAATCGAGGAACTCGACCAGATGCAGGCGGAGGCCGACGACATCCTGCGCCACACGCTGGACTGTTTCGAGCACGGCGCAATCGAGGAAGGCACGCTGACCGCATTCAACATCGCGCTCGAGCAGCTTCATAACGCCGTCGCCGACCGCAAGGCGCTGCTGTTCAGCATGCCGCAGAATTTGCAACGGACTGCCACGCAGTTCAGGGCGGCGGGCACGGCGTAGAATCGCCGCTACTCTCTCTCCGCCAAAGCCTGTGAGGGAGTCATCGGCGGCAGGGTTCCCTCCCCCCTTGCGGGGGAGGGTTAGGGAGAGGGGTGCCACACGACGTGCTCTCTCAGAATTGAGTTCGACAACAAGCGACCGAGTTGCGAAGGCACCGTTCTCCGCAAACATGCCGCCCGGAGCTTACCCCTCTCCCCTACCCTCCCCCGCAAGGGGGGAGGGAGCCCGACGTACGTGCTCACCTTACAAAGGTGCTCACCCCGACGCCTTGTGCCTCCCGCCGCTGTAATCTCTCCGTCATGGAATTTTTCTAGGTCTTGGCGCGCCTGCGGCGCATTGTCGCTGTGACCTGAGGAGGCTCCCCATGACGATCCGGTTCTCGCGAAATCTCACCCGCCGACGCTTTCTCTCCACGGCGGCGGCGGCCGGCGCCGGTGTAATCGCGATGCCCTATCTGTCGCGCGCCGCCGACCGCCCCGTGATCACCCATGGCGTGCAGTCCGGCGATGTCGGCGTCGACGGCGGCGTGGTGTGGGCGCGGGCCGACCGGCCGTCGCAGATGATGGTCGAGGTCGCAACCACCGAGTCCTTCAAGGATGCCCATACGCTGCCGCCGATCACGGCGCTGCCCGAGAGCGACTTCACCGCCAAGATGCTGCTGGAGAACCTGCCCTCCGGCCAGGACATCTTCTACCGCGTCCGCTTCCGCGACCTTGCCCACATCGACATCGTCGGCGAGCCGGCGGTCGGACGCTTCCGTACCGCGCCGAGCGATCGCCGCGACGTCTCCTTCGTGTGGGGCGGCGACGTCGCCGGCCAGGGCTGGGGCATCAATCCCGATGACGGCGGCATGATCACCTTCGCCGCGATGAAGAAGCACACTCCGGATTTCCTTCTGCACTCCGGCGACACGATCTACGCCGACGGCGTGATCCCCTCCGAGGTGAAGCTTCCCGACGGCAAGATCTGGAAGAACGTCACGATTCCCGAGAAGGCCAAGGTCGCCGAGACGCTCGACGAATACCGGGCCGCCCACAAGTATAACTTCCTCGACAACAACGTCCGCGCCTTCAATGCCGAGGTGCCGATCTTCGTGCAGTGGGACGATCACGAGGTGACCAACAATTGGTCGCTGTCGAAGCAACTGCCGGCGGCCTACAAGGAGCGCGACATCAACGTGCTCGCGGCGCGCGCCGCAAGGGCCTTCCACGAGATGTATCCGATGCGCGAGAGCATCGTCGAGCCTGGGCGCGTCTATCGCACGCTGAGCTACGGTCCGCATCTCGACGTCTTCATGCTCGACGAGCGCAGCTATCGCGGCCCCAACGGCCCGAACCTGCAGGAGCAGTACGGCCCCGACGCCTATTTCATCGGCCCGGGCCAGATGGCCTGGCTGAAGCGCGCGCTGCTCAACTCGCGCGCCACCTGGAAGGTGATCGCCTCCGACATGCCGCTGTCGCTGATCGTCTATGACGATGCCGCCAACAAGAAGGGCTCGGAAGCCTTTGCGCAGGGCGATGGTCCGGTGCGCGGCCGCGAGCTCGAGATCGCCGATATCCTGCGCTTCATCAAGACCGCAGGGATCGTCAACACGGTGTGGCTGACCGCCGACGTGCACTATGCGGCAGCGCACTACTACAACCCGAACAAGGCCCAGTTCCAGGAATTCGATCCGTTCTGGGAATTCGTCTCCGGCCCGCTGCATGCCGGCACGTTCGGTCCGAACGAACTCGACAACACCTTCGGCCCCGAGGTGAAGTTCATCAAGGCGCCGGGCGAAGGCAACCAGAACCTGCCGCCGTCGGCGGGCATGCAGTTCTTCGGCCACGTCAAGATCGACGGCAAGAGCGGGCAGATGACGGTGAGCCTGCGCGACCGCGTCGACGCCGAGCTGTGGGCGATCACGCTCGACCCGAAGCCGGTCTAGTTCGGTCACAGCCACGACGGAACCGGGCTCTTTTTCTTGACGGCCTGGCCTCCGAGGCGAGGCAACGCGATTGCCGGGGATGGACCTCCCCGGCATCTTCCGGTACCGATGTCAGAGTCGTTATGCTGGGGGCCCGGAGGGGCGGAGCATGAGGCGCTGCGAATTCTTTCGCGTGCTCGGTGGTAGCGTTGCGAGATTTCGGCCTCGCCGCTTTTTGGTCGTCGCGATCGCAGTGTTCGCGCTGCTGCCGATCGAAGTCAGCGATGCCGGCTGGCTGCCCGATCTCTTCAGGAGCTCACCCAAGCATGCCAAGTCGCTGAAGCGCGCGAAGGCGACAAGGGCTGCCAAATTGGCAAGGCACCGCGCTCCGCCCAGGCACCGCGCCATGCGGCTGGCCGCCCTTGGGCCAGTCACCCTGCCGCTTTCAGCTCTCAAGCGGGCCGCTGCCAAATGCGATCCCGCGACGTTCCGGATCGTGCTGGATGTCGGACATACCGCGCAATCGGAAGGCGCGATCAGCGCGCGGAATGTCGCCGAGTTCACCTTCAACCTGCGCCTTGCGAAGCTGATCGAGCAGAGGTTGAAGGCCGAAGGCTTTGCCGAAACCAGGCTGCTGCTGACCGAAGGCAAAGCGAGACCGAGCCTCTTCAAGCGGGTCGCCGCCGCCAACAATCTGCACGCGGATCTGCTGATGTCGATCCACCATGACTCCGTGCCCAACAAGATGCTCGAGGACTGGGAGTTCGAGGACAAGAAAAGCCACTTCAGCGACCGCTTCAGCGGCTACTCCGTGTTCGTCTCCCGGGACAATCCGGACTTCAAGACCAGCCTCCGGTTCGCCGAACTGGTCGCCGGGGAAATGAAGGCCCAGGGCCTGCATTATGCCGAGCAATATAGCCAGGCCATCATGGGTCGTTACCAGCACCCGTTGCTGAACAAGGATACCGGCGTCTACAGCAATGATGAACTCATCGTGCTGAGAAAGACCGCGATGCCCGCGATCCTGCTGGAGGCGGGCTCGATCATCAACCGGGACGAGGAACGCGAGATGGACTCGCCCGAGCGCCAGAACCTCATCAGCAGCAGCGTCGCTTCCGCCGTGAAGGAATTCTGCGAGCCGCGATGGGCGCTGCTCGGTCCACCCTGACGGCCGAGCGATCAACTCCTCCTCAGCCCGGCTTGCCCGACTTGATCTCCTTGAACTTGGCAAGCGCCTGCTCGAACTTGGCGTTGAACAGCCACATCGCATCGAGGATCTCGCGGAAGGTCGCGGATGTTCTTGCCCGGTCGGCCCGGCCGAACGCGAAGACGCTGTTGTTGCGCAGATATCGCATGATCCTGGGATCGGAAATTCTGTAGCCGACGAGGTTGCCCGATTTGAGCGCTGCCCTGGTTGGCGTGGGAATGATCTGGATCAGCTCAAAGACCTTCATCTGATCGATCGGGTCCGGCAGCGCTTTCTGGATCGCCGCGACCTGCGGGAAAAGTTCGGCGTGTGCGTTCATCAGGCCGTCTCGCACGGCGGTCCAGTGATTGAACCTGTGATCGAGGTTGCCGACCCGCGCCTCTTCCCGGTCGTCGCGACGGCTCAGCGCAGGATCGAGAGTCGCGATCGACCCCTTGATCGCTGCCCATTTCCTTCGGCCGTTGCGATCCTCGGACGGGCCGGTCTGCAGGCTTCCCTTATAGGTGTTCGATCGTGCATTGCCCGCATTCTGCTTGCCGTTCGTCTCGGCAAAGAAGAGGCCGAGGCTGATACGGCCCGCGACGGCGGCGTCGGCTGCGTCAAGACCCTTGGCCCGCGCGATCACCGTCGCCAGATCGACCACGTCCTTGAATGGCGTATCGGATGTTTGCGCACCGACGGGCGGCGCCTCCATGACGTCGAAGAGCTTCCTGTACTCATCGAGCAGCAGCTCATTGTCGGCGTTGAAGTAGGCCGGGGGGATTCCGAATCTGTTGGGTCTTCCAAGCCTGGACGGAAGCGCATCGGTGAGGTCCTTGTAGGCGCTCATCATCTCGACACGGGCCAGATAGATCGCCTGGCCTGGCAAGTCGGGCAGCGGCTGCTTCGAATCGATCTGCGCGCGGCGTTGGCGCAGAATCGACTCGAAACCCTTCAGGGCTCTGTCATAGGTCTCAAGCGCGGCCGATTGCTCGCTCGAGAGTGCGGCCGGCGTAGCGAGAGCTGGCGACACGAAGCGGCCGACGACGGCCGAGCCGAACGGCGGCGCTAGCAGCAGCCCGAGAGCGAGCGCGGCTGCGGGCGCGGCAAATATCCTGATCACCATGACGCTTTCCCGAAGCGCTTGCGTCACCGAATCCGACGGGCTGGATCGTAGACGACGAACGCTCCGGCGGCGAGGCCGAAGCCTGGCAATCCGTCAGTGGCCGTTTCTCAGCGCCGCCTCCAGCGCCTCGCTCGAGCACGGTTTGGTCAGCCGCGGCTTGTCGGCGAGCGATGCCGGCAGCCGGATATCCGCGCCATAGCCCGTGACGAATGCGAACGGCACCTTCAGCGCATCCAGCCGCTCGGCGATCACGAACGTCTTCTCGCCCCTGACGAGGCCGACGTCGAGCAGCGCGAAATCCGGCGCGCGTTCGGCAATCAGCTCGAGCGCACGGGCGACGCTCGCCGCGGTGCGCACCGTGCGGGCGCCGAAGCCGAGGATGGTGTCCTCGAAATAGAGCGAGATGATCGGATCGTCCTCGACCACGAGGACATCGCCGGGCATGCCGGCATTGGGGGTGAAGTCCATGGGCGTGCCAGTTTCCGTTTGCTAGAGCTTCTTGTCTTGACGCGTTTTCTTCACGCGAACCGGTGTCCAATTCGCTCGAAAACGCTCTAAGGCATGGATAAGAGACCGGATCAGTCCGGCCGGATGGCCCGCGACCGGCGCCTGAAAGCACGCCGGCTGTTCCCGCGATGAAACCACCACATCGCGAGCGGCGCCGTCTGTTCACTAGTGAACATAAATCCGGGAACCTTTCGATTATTGTCGGCGTTGGGTTTTCAGGAATTTCCCATGATCGCGAAACGGACCGAGTTGGCCGGGACGAGTGACCGGCCATTCAACAATCTTTTGCGCCGGCTGAACGACGCCGATTACCAGTTGATCGCACCGCATCTGGGGCTGGTCGACGCGCTGGCCAACGACCTGCTCTACAGCCCCGGCGACGATGTTCAGACCGTGCATTTCCCGTGTGGGCCGAGCCTCGTCTCCTACATGGTGCCCAATGAGGACGGCCGCGATGTCGAGACCATCCTGGTCGGTCGCGAAGGCGCGGTCGGCGGCATCGTCAGCCAGGGCTTCCTGCCGGCCTATACCCGCATCACCGTCAAGTTCGGCGGCCCGTTCGCTCGGCTGCCGATCAGCAAGCTCGACGCCGCCAAGCTGAAGTCGATCTCGGTGCGCAACATCTTCGCGCGCTATGCCGATTGCATGCTGGCGCAGATCTTCCAGTCGACCGCCTGCAATGCGATCCACTCGATCGAGCAACGCGCGGCGAAATGGATCATCTCGGCGATGGAGCGCACCAATGGCAACGGCATGGTGCCGCTCACCCATGAACAGCTCTCGACCCTGCTCGGCGTCGGCCGCAGCTACACCAGCCGCGTGATCCAGAACTTCAAGGCGGAAGGCGTGCTGGAGACGCGCCGCGGCGCGATCGTGATCCGCGACGCGGACAAGCTGCGGCTGCGCTCCTGCCTGTGCAATGATGCGGTCAAGGATCATTTCGAGGAGGTGCTGCGCGGAGTGTATCCCAGCGAGGACAACCCGGCGAACTAGGCTATGTACTTATGATTCGTCGCATCCGCCATGCTTCCGGAAGCCGACGCTAAACCCGACATCGCCGTAGGGGTTCGCCCTATCGCCCCAACCCGCGCGCTTAATGAGCGCTTAACGGTTTTGCGCAACAGATAGGATCACCAGCGCGGAATTAGTCCTAGTAATGAGTGCGAGCCGAGCTCCCGAGGAGGGGAATCGGATGGGACTGCTTGTTGTCGGAGCGCTGGCAGGAATCCTGATCGGCTTTGGCTGGTTCGCGCCTTCCCGAGGGTATTTCGTTGGGTGTGGGTCAAGACCCTGTTTCGACGAGGTTGCAGTCGCCCGACCCACAGAGCCCATGCCGGCGGCGTCAGCGCCAGCTCCTGCGATCGTCAAATCGAATTCTGCAACCCCGGCAAAATCCGGCAGGAGACCATCATCGAAGAAACACCGACCGGCCGACCTCGCCAAGGCGGCGCCCTCGCGGACGAGGATCAACATCCCGACACCCGAACGCGCCGCGGACATAGCAGATCCTGTCGTGACCAAAGCGAAGGTCACGATTGCAGCGCAGATCGAGGATCCGGGATCGGCCGAATTCAGCGACATGAAGCGCGCCATGCGAAGGAACACGCTCGGACGCGCCGTGGATACGATTTGCGGGCGCGTGAAAGGAAGAAGTGCGTCGGGCGGAGAGACTGGAGGAAGGCCCTTTCTTTATCTTGTGAAGGAGGATGAAGCGTATGTCGTCGACGGCAAGTCGGGGTCGGCGGCGTCAACGGCATATCGAAATATCTGCAAATAGGGGATGCGTCGACCGCGCCACGGCGCGCGTCCAAATGATTTAAGCGGAAAGAATTTCCACCGAGGCGCCAGGCTATCCCGCAATGGATGCGATCCTGATGTCGGGGCTGCGCGTGACGATGCATTCAGGATGAATGCCGCAACGGTAAATGCGCAATACGCATCGATGGGACTGTCGCAGAAATTCTTTTCATTCCGAGGAAATCATGGACGACATAACGGACTCCTCAAAACGGCTCAATGGAGCGCTTCACGTACCGGTTCTGGTGATCATTGAGCAGCACCTGTTGCCCCGCACATGCATTCTCAACGTCCTCAGGCGGGAATTGGCCGACTTCGAGATCCTCGACATGGCAACGGTGCAGGGCCTGGACTGCATGTCAGCCCGCGACGTTCGTCTGGTGCTGCTGAGCATCGCGGACAAGCCGATCGGCGATCCCTCGGTCGAGGACGATCTCGCCTTCGTGGCCGAGCACTGTCCCAATGCCGCCGTCGCAATCCTGTCAAACCATGACGACGAGCCGACCGCACAAGCCGCGATGCAGCGGGGTGTTCGCGGCTTTCTTCCCACCTCGCTGCCAATCGAGGTCGTCATAGCCGGCCTGCGCCTTGTTCTTGTCGGCGGCGTCTACAGGCCGTTGCCGGTCGCCGAGATGAACAGGATGCCGGGTTTCGATCCGCCGGACGCGCGCGGGCTTGCGTCCGCATATCTGATGAACGAGGCAGCCAGGACGGCCATCGACAGGAGCGGTCTCACGCCTCGAGAGCAGCACGTTCTGGCGGAATTGGAGCTCGGCCTGCCCAACAAGCTGATCGCAGCCAAATTGAAGCTCTCGGAAAGCACCGTAAAAATGCACATTCAGCATATCATGAGGAAATGTGCCGCTCACAATCGCACGGAAGCGGTCCTCCGCTGGCGCGGCCGGTCGCTCCCGCAGAATCGCGATCAAGATCCGGCTACGGCCCCAATGCCGGAGACCTAGTCACCCTGAGCGGGATCAATCCTCTCTGAATGCACCGCGGAAGCTGTCGAGCAGGGGCCTGAGCGCGTAAAGTGCGACGGTACCGCGCCCCGTGGTGATGAACACTTGAACCGGCATACCGGGCACGATCTGGAAGTCGTTGGCGGCGATCTGCGCGTCGTCGATCCGGATCTTGGTCGCGTAGTATGGCTGGTCGGTACGCTTGTCGAGTAGCCGGTCTGCCGATACGTGCACGACGGTTCCCTTCAGGCGCGGTACGCGACGCTGATTGTACGGCACCAGATGCACCTCGGCATTGAGGCCGGGATGAACCACATCGATGTCCTCGGGCCTCAGGCGGGCGGTCACGATGAGGCGGTCTTGCCGGGGCACCAGCTCCATGAGCGGAGCACCTGCCCCGATGACGCCGCCCGCTGTATGAATCCGCAAGTCGGTTATCACGCCGTCCTCAGGCGCCTTCACCTCCGTTCGCGATAGCTGATCCCTGGCCGCAAGCAACCGCTCGCGGAGCTGGAATATCTGGTTCTGTGCTTCGCGAAGCGACTGCGCGATCTCGTTCTGCCTGTCGCTCTCGAGCTTGAACAATGTGGCCTGCTGCTCGCTGATGACCTGCCCGGCGCGAGAAATCTGCGCGGTGATCTCGCCGCGGCGACCCTCAACGTCGGCCAGTTCACGTTGCAGGTTCAGAAGCCGCGGCCGCCGTTCGAGTCCCTTGTTCACGAGCGTCGTGACCATATCCAGTTCTTCCCGGACGATGTCGACCCGCTGCCCGGTGGCGCTCTGCTGAGCCTTGAGACCTTCGATCTCCCTCTCGACTTGAAGCCTCCGTTCGCGAATGACCGCAAGCTGCGACTCATGAACCTGCCGGCGCGCCTGAAAAATGAACTGTTGCGCCGACACCGCGGCGGCGGCCACCCCATTTCGCTTGCTGTCCTGTTCCAGCGCGCTCGGGATTGCGATGCTCTCAAAGTTCTGCTGCTCGGCCTGAAGCCGCGCGGCACGAGCAATCGCATCCCACAACTGGCCTTGAAGGCTTTGCACCTCCGAACCGGGCCGGGTATCGTCCAGCGCGATCAGCGTCTGTCCGCTTCGCACGATATCGCCGTCAGCAACCAGGATCTTCCTGACGATCCCGCCCTCCAGGTGCTGAATCGTCTTGCGGCTCGATTCTGATTCCACGACGCCGGAAGCGATCGCGGCGCTCTCGAGAGGCGCGAGGCACGCCCATGTGCCGAGCCCCAGCATGAAGCAGAGCACCAGCAGGTTGCCCGCCAGGGTGATACCGCGAAGCCGTCCACGCGGAGAGATCGGTGTCGGGGTCGCACACCATCGATATTCGAGAGGCTCGAAATCGTCGATCGCGGTAACCACCACCCCAAGTCGTCCGGCGAGCGGGGGGCTTGCCGGCGCTCGCACGAGCTGGTCCCAGATCGCGGGTAGCCTCGATATCGCAGCAAGCCTCCAGATGGTAAGAGGATTCCGGATCATGGCACGATCCGCGATGTAACCTGGGGTCGGTTCAGGTGCCGCTCAAAGATTTCCTCGCTGTCGCCGAAAGCGACGACCGCCCCCTCTTCCATAATGGCAATCTTGTCTGTGGCTGCGAGGAGACCCATACGATGAGTGACGACGACCAGGATGACACCGGCTAGCTTCATGCGCTCGATAGCGTCCAGCAGCATTCGCTCGCCCCCGTAATCGAGACTGGCATTCGGTTCGTCGAGAACGATCAGGCGTGGACCGCCGAAAAAGGCCCGGGCAAGACCGAGGCGCTGCCGATATCCGCGCGAGAAGGATTTTTCACGGTGAATCACCGTGTCGTACCCGTTCGGCAGGCGCATGATCGCCTCATGAATTCCGACCAGCTTGGCCGCTTCCACGACCTTCCGCCGATCGGCATCATCTAGCCGTGCGATGATATCGCTTATTGTATCGCCGAGCAGGTCGATGTCCTGGGGGAGATAACCGAGACGGTGGCCGCCTAGGCCCTCGCGAAGCAGCGAGACGTCGGTATTATCGAGCAGGACACAGCCATCAGTTGGCGTCGACAGCCCGGCAATCACCCGGCCAAGCAGGGACTTGCCTGACCCGGACGCACCGATAATGCCAAGGCATTCTCCGCTCGCGAGCGTGAACGAGACGCCGTTCAGCAGAAGGTGGTTGGTCCCCGACAGCCTCACGCCGACGTTGTCGACAACGAGACCGCTCGACGCTTGCCGCTGCGAAACCTCCGGATCCTGCTGTCCGGCGGCGGGGGACGCGGCGAGAACCGCGCCGAGCCGCTGACAGGCACTCACGGCCGTCCTGAGTGACTTCCAGCCTGCGATCGCACTTTCGACCGGCGCGAGCGCGCGGCTGAACATCAACGTCGAAGCAAAGATGATCGCCGGACTCTTTCCGTGATCGAGGACAAGCCACGCGGCAGCCCCCATTATCAACACCTGCGACAGCGCGCGGACCGGCTTGGTGACCAGCATCACGATCTCGCTTCGCCGGACCGCCACATCGTGCTCTCTGCGTGCCTCCTGCGCGTCATGGTAGATCGTGCGCGCAGCGCTATCGAGCATTCCCATGGCGCGGATCATGTGGATGTTGCCTGCGGCGGCCTGGAGGCGGCCGTAGCTTCTGGACAGCGCGGCGCCGGATCTGAGCAGAACGTCCTCGGTAACCAGATCTCCGGCAACCGTGAGAGCGAAGAGGAAAGCCACACAGCAGGCGCCTACCACGCCAAGCAGGGGATGGATGAGAAAGAGGACCAGGAGGAATAGGGGCGCCCAGAGTGCGTCGAACAGCATCGGACAGGCGCCGGAATCGATGAACTGGCGCAGCACGGTGAGATCCCGATATGCGTCCGACGCCCGCGTCCAATCGCCGCGAAACGCGGATTCGAGGCTGGCCGAAAGCACGCAAGGACGGAGCCGATCGTCGAGCCAGGCGCCAAGGCGACCCAGGACAGCGCGCCGCAAGGCATCGAACACGCCGCCGACCACGACCGTGATCGCGACAATGAGCGTGAGCAGGAGCAGCGTGTCGCCGCTCCGGCTCGACAACACCCTGTCGTAGATCTGAAGAAGGTAGATGGAGGGCGCAAACAAAAGCAGGTTGTAGCTGCAGCTATACGCGAATACGAGACCAAGCGGCCCCGCACAGCACCAAAGGGCCGCGTGCAGTGGCGTCGGGATCTGCGGCAGGACAGGCAACCGAATGGGCGGCATCAGCATGATCGTCACCGCCTGAAATCGAAGTCCGGCGCACTTGCCCGACGGCCAAACGCGATCTGCCAAGAAGGGCATCGGCAGGGCATCGGCAGGGCGTCGGCTTGAATTGCGGGATCGGCAGCAATGGCCGCCGGTCCCGCCACGGTCGGACGAACCGATGGTCAGAATGTATCGAGGTGGAAGCTCACTTCTCCACCCAGCGCGGCGTTGCCGTCTCCGCCATTGCCGCCGATGCCCGCCAGGACCTCCTGGTGCTGGTCCACCGCGAGCTTGTTGATCTGAGTGGCATCCGTATTGGCATATACCTTGGAGGTATCGTGGCCGCTGTAGGATTTCTGGTTTCCGTTCGACTCGGCGCTTCCGCCATGGGCCTTCGCAAACACCGAGGCCGTCGCGTTTGCGCCGCCGGCGTCCCAATCTGCCGTCTGAGTGACGTGGTCGCCGGTGTTCACATGCACATCGGCGCCTTCTGCCTTGTTGGTTGGATCGAAGTTGAGGGTCGGCTTGCTGATGATGGCTCCCTTGAAGGTACCGTCGCCGCCATTTCCGACACTTTGACCACCGGTGTTGATCGATTTGAATTCGATCGAATCCGAGATGCTGATCGCCTTGGGCAACATTTGAGCCTCCGTCCTTGTGTTGGCTGTCGTGCATCATCCATCCCGATCAGGCGGACGCGCACGGGCGAGTCTGATCCGGCGATGCGCGCTGCCGATAGATGTCAAATCGGACACCATCCGGGTTGGTCGACCTACGTACGAAAGTATGACATTCGTCGTGCAACGTTGGGGCTCAAAACAGGTGGGCGCCTCTGCGCGAGGTTTGCATGCGCAGGGAGTCCGCTACCTTGCGACGGGCCTGCGCGAGCGGTGCGATGTTTCGCTATGCCAACAGGTGAAGGTCGGACAGAAGATGGGCGGAAAGATCGCCACCCAGCGCGAGATTGCCGTAGCCGCCGTCCCCACCAAGTCCGGCAATCTGGACCGCACTCTGGTCGATGTGCACGTTGTTGACCTGATCGGCCACGGCCGTCGAATGGGGCCCCGCGATTGCGATATTGACGGGTGCATAGATCGCGACGCTGACATCGATCAGGCTGCCGGCAAAATAGCCGTTGCCGCCATTGCCTGCGCCGTTCGCGCCGGTCGCAATCGTGTCGGAGCCGCCCCACAAGCCGTGGGAAAGAAGGCTTGCATGGCCGCCCGTCGCGGCGTTGCCATTGCCGCCGTGCCCGCCCATGGCGGCGATCTGAACTGCGGATTGATCCACGTCGGCGTCATTCGTCTGGACTGAATGAACGTTGGAGCCATAGCCCGCGACTGCGATGTTGATCGGGTCGTACACTACGATCGAGGAATGCACGAGACTCCCGTAGAACGCGCCGTCGCCGCCATTGCCGGCCTGACTCCCGCCCGTCTGAACGTCCCAGACGCTCCCTCCGTTGCTTGATCCCCAACTGGGGTCGAGCGTGATGATGCTGCCGCCGAAGGCCACATTGCCATGTCCGCCACTTCCGCCGACGCCCGCGATCTGCGTAGCCGATTGATCGATGTCGACGGTGTTCGATTGACTTGCATAGGCCGTGCCGCCTGAGCTCGCCACCGCAATATTGATCGGATGATAGATCACGACGGGAGCGTCCACCAACGCACCCGAGAAATGGCCGCTGCCGCCGTTTCCGGCGCCGTTGTCGCCGCTCCCGATCGCGCCGGAGCCCAAGGAAGCACTCAAGGAAGCACTGATGCTGCCTCCCGATGCGAAGTTGTCATTGCCACCATGTCCGCCGACGCCGGCCATCTGAAAGGCGGATTGATCGACATTCAAATCATTGGACTGATTGGCCACGGCGACCGAGCCGTATCCCAAACTCACCGAAATGTTGATCGGTTCATAGATCAACAGGGATGCGTGAATGATACCTCCGTAAAAGTAACCGTCTCCGCCGTTCCCGGCGGTGTTCGCCCCGCTCTCGATCGAAGCGATGCCGGTCGCGGAATGGGATGCGCCGGCAGCAGGCTTCGTTGCCGAAACATCCAGGCTCGCCGCAGTGTGGTTGCCGATGTGGCCGCCGGTGCCGACCTCCGTCGCGGCGGGATGGTCGGATTGGCCCGGGCCAGAGTCATGGGGCTGGGAATTCGCGGTCGCGGGATGCGCATCGAGCCCTGCAAACGGGCCACTCGGTGCCGGACCCGACTCGTCGTCACCATCGTGCCCATCGTGGCGATGAGAGGCGTGATGCAGCCGGATCCCATCCGACATCCGCGAAAAATCCATCGTCGCCTTCCTCATCGCAATCGCTCCGCGCAATCGGGACGGGTTCTGCACTCCGGACAGAATGTCATCCCGGCAAGGTCGAAAGCCCAGCCGTCAGTTCGGATATGGCACTTCGGATGGTCGCCGTAACATCGGCTATATCCGTTCTGGCGCGGTTACAGCCTTTGTCGTTTTTGCGCGGGCCGGCGTCGCCGGCGTGGTCCATCGCCCCGCCATTGCAATCGGGAAGCCGCTATCGCGGACCGCGAAAATCACGCTACACTCGCCTCATGAGCGGGGCTGAACTTCACGCCGTCTTCGACGTCGCAGCATGGGGCGGGGCCGCGATCGCCATGTGGTGGCTGTCGCGCCTGCGCGGGCTGCAATTCCCCCGGCAATCCTTCGAGCTGCCCTACATCGCCGCGCTGCTGTTCGGCGCCGGGATCGGCGCCTACATGTTCGGCACGCTGAACCTGTGGTTCTCGGGCATGGCGGGCGTCGCCCGCTCGGTCGAGGGCGCGCTGGCCGGCGGCATCGTCGCGATCGAACTCTACAAATGGCGACACGGGATTTCGCTGCGCACCGGCGCGCGGTTCGCGCTGCCGCTTGCGATCGGCGTCGCGGTCGGCCGTCTCGGCTGCTATTTCGCGGGGCTCGAGGATTTCACCTACGGCACGCCGACCACGCTGCCCTGGGGCCATGATTTCGGCGACGGCGTGCTGCGCCATCCGGTGCAGCTCTACGAGAGCCTGGCGATGGCGGCGTTCGCGGCCTTCTATGTCTGGGCCGTGTTGAACCGAAATGCCGCCGTCATCACCAACGGATTCTACCTCGTGCTGTTCTACTACGGGCTGCAGCGCTTCCTGTGGGAATTCATCAAGCCCTATGGCGCGCTGATCGGACCATTCTCGCTGTTTCACCTGCTGTCGCTGTTTGTCATGATTTACGCCGCCGTCATGCTGGCGACGGCGCCGAATGTGAGCTTGAAGCATGAACGCGCCGCTGCGTAAGGCACGCCCTTACATCTTCTGGGGCCAGACCCAGTCTCTCTGCGAAACCTGCCTGGCCCTGGTGCCGACCAAGATCCAGATATCAGGCAACGAGGTCTGGTACGAGAAGCGCTGCAAGCAGCACGGCGTGCAGTCGACGCTGGTCTCGACGGATGCGGCCTATTGGCGGCTGTGCAAGGATTTCATCAAGCCCGGCGACCGGCCGCTCGCGTTCCAGCGCCACACCGAATTCGGCTGCCCCTATGATTGCGGGCTGTGCCCGGACCACGAGCAGCACTCCTGCCTCGCGCTGATCGAGATCACCGAGCATTGCAATTTGACCTGCCCGGTGTGTTTTGCGGATTCCTCGCCGGCGCGCACCAGCTTCACGCCGCTGGCGAAAATCGAGAAGATGCTGGACGCGCTGGTCGCGAGCGAGGGCGAGCCCGACCTGGTGCAGATATCCGGCGGCGAGCCGACGCTGCATCCGGATTTCTTCGCCATTCTGGATGCGGTGCGCGCCCGCCCGATCCGCCATGTCATGATCAACACCAACGGCCTCAGGATCGCGCGCGAGCCCGACTTCGTGGCGAAGCTCGCCGAGAACAGGCGCGGGCTGGAGGTCTATCTGCAGTTCGATTCGCTGCAGCGCGAGGCGCTGGTCAATCTGCGCGGCGCGGATTTGCGAAAAATCCGCCAACAGGCACTGGAGAATCTCGAGCGCCACGGCGTCTCGACCACGCTGGTCGCGACCATCAAGCGCGGCGTCAACGACGGCGAGATCGGCGACATCGTCCGTCACGCGCTGACCTGGAAGTGCGTCCGCGGCGTCACGCTGCAGCCGGTGCAGGATGCCGGCCGCAACGAGCATTTCGACAAGGACACCGACCGTATCATGCTGTCGGAGATCCGCCGGCGCGTGATCGAGACCGGGGTGTTCGGCGCTGACGACATGATCCCGTTGCCCTGCAATCCCGAGAGCATCTCGATCGGCTACGGCCTGCGCGACGGCGACAAGGTGCTGCCGCTGACCTCGCTGATCCCGCAGGAGCAGCTCATCGCCGTGATGCCCAACACCATCAGCCCGGAGAAATATCCGGTATTGCGGGAGAAGTTTGTCGACCTGTTCTCGCTGTCGTCGGGACCGCTGAACACCTCGGAGCGGGTCTGCGAACTGCTGTGCTGCCTGCCAAGCTTCGAGGTGCCGGAGGGCCTGACCTACGAGAACGTGTTCCGCGTCACCATCGTGCAGTTTCTCGACCGCTTCAATTTCTGCGTCGGCAACGTCAAGCGAAGCTGCATCCACTTCGTCACCGAGAGCGGCGCGATCATCCCGTTCGACACCTACAATCTGTTCTACCGTGACGGAAAGATCGACGGCATCCGCGCCGCGCTGGCCGGCCAAACCTACCGTGAAGCCGGGCAAAGCGAGGAGGTGCCGCGATGAGCGACACCAATCCACCGCCCATCCCGCCTGCACCACCGGAGCCGCCCTACCAATACGTCCCGCCGCCACCGTCGCCACGCAGCGGCTGCGCCACCGCGTTCATGGTGCTGTTCGGGCTGGTCCTGCTGCTGCCCGGGCTCTGCGCCCTTCTGTTCGGGTTCGGCGTCCTGAGCGAGTCGAAAACCGATCCCTCCATTCTCTTCCTGATCCTGCTCGGGCTCGCGGTCTGCTTCGCCGGCGTGATGCTGATCCGCGCCGCGATCAAGGGACGCTAGTCCGGGGCATCGTGAGCAGTTTTTCAGCAAACCCGGAACAGAGACAGCGCAGCGGTTGTGCCACTGCCATCATGCTGGTCGTCGGGGTGATCCTGCTGATCCCGGGGGGTCCTGTGCGCCATTCTCAACGCCAAGATGGGCGCCGGGGCCGGCGGCGACCCCATCACCATGTTCGTGATGATGGTGGCGCTGGGCGGGCTTGGCCTGATCGTGTTCGCGATTACCCGGAAGTAAGACCTGAAAGCCCCTCAAAACCCGCCTTTGGAACAAAAATCAGCCCTCCAAACAGCCAATAAATCATTGTTTTTTGGCGTTTTCTGACTATATTGCGCCGCAACGCGCAAGGTGCCCGGTCCTCTGACCGGGCTTCCTTTTTGGGGTGATGCGTCCCCGTCAAATTTCTTGGGTATGAGCGTGATCCGGGCCCGAATGGGCCACGCGAGCGAGCGGCCGGCCAAACTGGTCCGGCGAGATCGCGCATCTGACCATTGCACGACCAGAAGAAGAGCCATGAACCTTCGCAACGTCGCCATCATCGCCCACGTCGACCACGGCAAGACCACCCTCGTCGACCGCCTGCTGCAGCAATCCGGCACCTTCCGCGAGAACCAGAAGGTCACCGAGCGCGCCATGGACTCCAACGACCTGGAGCGCGAGCGCGGCATCACCATCCTGGCCAAGGCCGCCTCGGTGCAGTGGAAGGACATCCGCGTCAACATCGTCGACACTCCCGGCCACGCCGACTTCGGCGGTGAGGTCGAGCGTATCCTCAACATGGTGGACGGCGCGCTGGTGCTGGTCGACGCCGCCGAGGGCCCGTTGCCGCAGACCAAGTTCGTGGTGTCGAAGGCGCTCAAGATCGGGCTGAAGCCGATCGTCGTGATCAACAAGGTCGACCGTCCCGACGCACGCCCGACCGAAGTCATCAACGAGGTGTTCGACCTGTTCGCGGCGCTCGACGCCAGCGAAGAACAGCTCGACTTCCCGATTCTGTACGGGTCGGCCAAGCAGGGCTGGATGGCGGAGAGCCCGGAGGGTCCGAAGGATCTCGGCATGCAGCCGCTGTTCGACCTGATCGTGCGCCACGTCGAGCCGCCGAAGGTCGAGGAAGGTCCGTTCCGCATGATCGGCACCATCCTCGAGGCCAATCCCTATCTCGGCCGCATCATCACCGGCCGCATCTCCTCGGGCTCGATCAAGCCGAACCAGCAGGTCAAGGTGCTGTCCGCCGACGGCAAGCTGATCGAGAGCGGCCGCCTGACCAAGATCCTCGCCTTCCGCGGCCTTGAGCGCACCCCGCTCGAGGAGGCCGAGGCCGGCGACATCGTCGCGATCGCGGGCCTCACCAAGGGCACCGTTGCCGACACCTTCTGCGATCCCACCGTCGAGACGCCGCTGCCGGCGCAGCCGATCGATCCGCCGACGGTGTCGATGTCGTTCATCGTCAACAACTCGCCGCTCGCCGGCACCGAAGGCGACAAGGTGACCTCGCGCATGATCCGCGACCGCCTGATGCGCGAGGCCGAGGGCAACGTCGCGCTGCGCGTCGTCGAGGCCGCCGACAAGGATTCCATGGAAGTCTCCGGACGCGGCGAATTGCAGCTCGCGATCCTGATCGAGACCATGCGCCGCGAGGGCTTTGAGCTCTCGGTGTCGCGCCCGCGCGTCGTGCTGCAGAAGGACGAGGCGACCGGCGCCTGGCAGGAGCCGATCGAGGAAGTCGTGATCGACGTCGATGAGGAGCATTCCGGCGTCGTCGTGCAGAAGATGAGCGAGCGCAAGGCCGAGATGATCGAGATGCGCCCCTCCGGCGGCAACCGCCTGCGGCTGGTGTTCTACGCGCCGACTCGCGGGCTGATCGGCTACCAGGGCGAATTGCTCACCGACACCCGCGGCACCGCGATCATGAACCGCATCTTCCATGGCTATGCCGCCTATAAGGGCGAGATCCAGGGCCGCCGCAACGGCGTGCTGATCTCCAACGACCAGGGCGAAGCGGTGGCCTATGCGATGTTCAAGCTGGAGGACCGCGGCCCGATGATGATCGAGCCGGGCTGGAAGGTCTACAAGGGCATGATCGTCGGCGAGCACACCCGCGACAACGACCTCGAGATCAACGTGCTGAAGGGCAAGCAGCTCACCAACATCCGCACCACCTCGAAGGACGAGGCGGTACGCCTGACGCCGCCGATCCGGATGACCCTGGAAAAGGCGCTCGCCTATATCGAAGACGACGAGCTCGTCGAGGTGACGCCGAAGTCGATCCGGCTGCGCAAGAAGCACCTCGACCCGAACGACCGCAAGCGCGCCGAAAAGGCCAAGGAAGCTGTAGCTTAAGCGGTGGCGTAAGCCCCACTGTCGTGCCCCGGCCGACCGGGGCACCCGGTACGCCGCGGCTCATCGGCTCAATCACTGCTGTCTCTGGAATACTGGATCACCCGCATGCGCATGCGCGGGTGATGACAGTTATGCGCGGGGTGACTTTAGGCGTCTTTCCAGACGTGCTAGAGCCGGGACATGACTTCCCTTCCCTCCACGATCGATGTTGCCATCATCGGCGCCGGCGCCGCCGGCCTCGGTGCCGTGAATGCGCTGAAGGACTCCGGCCTCTCCACGATCGTCCTGGAAGCCCGCGACCGCCTCGGCGGCCGCGCGCATACGATTCAGGCTGCGCCCGACGTGGTGTTTGACGTCGGCTGCGGCTGGCTGCACTCGGCCGACCGGAACAGCTTTGTCGGCATCGCCCGGCAACTCAACTTCGAGCTCAACAAGGACCTGCCGCCGTGGCGCGAGCGCGCCTACGGCGAGGCGTTCCCGCAGGCCGCTCGCGACGACTTCACGCACGCACTCGACCAATTCTACGACCGCATCGAGCAGGCGGCACGGCAGGGCAAGGACCGCCCGGCCAGCCTGTACCTCGAGCCCGGCAACCGCTGGAACCCGATGATCGATGCGATCTCGACCTATGTGAACGGCTGCGAGCTCGACCAGGTCTCGATCCTCGATGTCGATGCCTATGAGGACACCGACATCAATTGGCGGGTGCGGCGCGGCTATGGCGCGCTGGTCGCGGCCTATGGCGCGCAGGTGCCGGTCGCGCTGAACTGCGAGGTCAGGCTGATCGATCACTCCGGCAAGCGCATCCGCATCGAGACCTCGCGCGGCGTGCTTGAGGCGGACAAGGTGATCGTCACCGTGCCGACCAACCTGATCGCCGATCAGGCGATCCGCTTTTCGCCGGCGCTGCCGGACAAGCTCGACGCCGCGCGCGGCCTGCCCCTCGGCCTCGCCGACAAGGTGACGCTGGCGCTGGCCGAGCCCGAGGCCTTGCCGAAGGAAGGCAATCTGCGCGGCGCCACCATGCGCACCGAGATGGGCACCTATCATATCCGCCCGTTCGGCCAGCCCTGCATCGAAGGTTTCTTCGGCGGCCGTTTTGCGCGACAGCTCGAAAATGCCGGCGACGGTGCCATCGCCGCGCACAGCATCGACGAGATCGTCTCCTTCCTCGGCAATGATTTCCGCCGCAAGCTGAAGCCGCTCAGCGAATCCCGCTGGGCCCACGACCCGTTCGCCCGCGGCTCCTACTCGCACGCACTGCCCGGCCACGCAGACAAGCGCGCCGTGCTGGCCGCGCCGGTCGACGGCCGGCTGTTCTTCGCCGGCGAAGCGACGTCGCCGGAGTTTTTCTCGACCGCGCATGGCGCGCGGGACTCGGGGGAGCGGGCGGCGAAGGAAGTGGTGGCGGCGACCAACCGACCAGAATAGTTGCCCGGAAGTGAGGCCGCCTCACTTTTTGAAAACAACGTCTCTATGAAATTTCAGATAGTGCGAGTTTGGATAAAGGGTCTGATCCTTCGGAAGATTGATCAATCCACTTTGATTGAGAAGCCTAACGGCATCTTCGGGAACGTGATTCTTGGAAACTAGTATTTTGTAATCGTCGCCAATCGAGATCAGCCCTCGATCAAACATCCAGTGCACTGTTCCGGACAACGCCAGCCCGTTTCGAACTGAGTCGGGTCCGCTTGACGCCACTGGCTGAATGTGTGCGGCCTGCACTTCGGGGCGGCCCCCGCCATTGATCAACCGCAAACCTGTAATGGCACATCTATTGGAATAGGCCGCTCGTACGCTGTGCATAAATGATTTTTCTCGAAACGGCCGGGAAACAACCATTTCGACAACTGGTCGCTCGAACGGTGTTGGCGGTTCGGAATATCCGGGTGGCGACGGCGCCTCCGGCGAATGCACCTCGCCAAGAATTGGCGCAAAGCCAGCTCGCAAGATCCGGTCGAATTCATTATCAGGGATGAGCCGTACAGCTCGACCAAACGCACCCTTATTGGTGCTGCCGTCATCCTTCTCGAGTGCACTCTCGTAGTATTCGCCCTGCTCCTGAAACGGGACGACCGTGTCGAAATCCAGATACGTCGCGCTATCGATAATTGCAAAGTAATGATCTGGTAATTCGACGTCCTCAATCACCGAACTAACGCGAGCGACACCGAAATAGGATTGACGACCTCCCCTACTTGAAAGGTCAGAGCTCGATCTTCGTGGTTCATAGTAGACGATGTAGTCGCCGATCGTTTGCTGGACATAATTAAGATATGTGCGCGGAAAGTGATACCTTTCTTCGGGCAGGTCCTTGTAGCTCGGTGTAATCTTTGAAGTAAAAACTGCCTTGGTCATAAACGAAACCTTCGCGCACAACTATCTCAGCGCCATTCAATCTAAAGTAGCTCTGACTATTTGGATAGCCTCCGACCTCGGCCTCTACTCCAGCACCCGCGCCCGCATATCCGCATCCGGAACGAAACACGTCTCGTACTTGCCGAAGATGCGATAGCGATTGCGGGCGATCAGGCTGTAAACGGCGTCACGCAGCGGCTTGGGCACCGCGAACAGCGCGCGGGTCCAAGTCCAGCCGGGCAGATGGCTCAGCACCGTCAGCGCCGCATCGGATTTCATGTAGGCAACGCCGCCATGGACGACGGCGTTGGTGTCGGGGTCGTCAGGATTGATGCCGAAGCTCTTCGCCAGCCGCGTGCCGTAGCCGGACTGGATCGGCGTGAAGCGGAAGCGGCGCACCGTGTCGCGGGCGATGACGAAGCGGACCCCAGCGCGAACAGAAGATGCAGACGCCGTCATAGAGGATCACGTCGTCGTCGGGCCAAGTGCTCATCTCGATTTCTTTCGACGCGTTTTCTTCACGCGAACCGGTTCCCACTTCGCTCGAAAACGCTACCGGTTATCCAGCATCAGCAACGCGACCAGCATCAGCATGATCGCAGGTCCCGTCTTCACCAGCGCGCCGAGCGGCTCGATCCAGAGATCCGGCGTCAGAATCGCCGATCCCACCATGTAGCCGAGCGAGGCGATGATGCCTGCGATCAGGCCGAGCGCCGCGGTGCGGCGGATCGCGATCAGCACCCCGATGCTCATGTCCATCAGGCTGGTCAGCACCGTGACCGGCCCGACCAAGGCGGGCGGGAAATCGTGCGCACGCAAGATGCCCGCCGCGGCGTCATAGGAAATCACCAGCGCGATGAAGCCGGATGCGACCCAGAACAGCACGAGGCTCACGAAGATCAGCGCCTTGATCAGGAACAGCCGCGCGAACCATTTGTCCTGAATGGTCGCGGGGCGCCCGCCGACTGCCTGCGCGATTGTCTTCGGCACGATGCCGGTCGCTTGCATCCAGCCTGCGGGATCGCCGGTGACGCCGCGGCGCAGCTCGGCGATCGCGGTGGAGCGCAGCGGCGGCATCCAGCCGAGGCGGCTTGCGAGATCGCCGAGGCGGGCGCCGAGATCGATCAGGAACGGCGGCGTCGCGATGCGGACGTGCTTTGCCGTGCCGAACGACCGGCGGAACTGGGCGACGACGCCGCCGAGCGAAATCGGCTGCTTCTGCATCAGGTCCCATGTCACCGATCGCACCGCTTCGTCGGCGACATCGCGCGCCGCAAGCCAGGCGATGGTGGCGGCGATATCCTCGACTGCGACCGGCTCGAACGGCGTCGCGGCCTCCTCGGACGGCAGATCGACCGGCAGCGCCGCCAGCGCGCGCAGCATGGCGCTGCCGCCATAGGCCGAAGGCGCGATGACGAAGCCCGGGCGCAGGATCGCATGGGGAATCCCGGACGCCGCGATCAGCCGTTCGGCCTCGCGCTTGGTGGTGCTGAAGGCGGTGCGGTCCGCATCGGCCGTGCCGGGAATCGAGATATGGACGAGACGGATGGCACGGTGGCTGTCACCGATCGCCCGCAACAGCCGCGCGACGAGGTCGCGATGCACCGCGCTTGTGTCGCTGCCCGGACCATCCTGCAGCACGCCGAGGCAGTTCACGACGATGTCGACCTCATGGGTGCGAAGCAGCTGCGTCAGCGCCGCGGCATCCATCGACATCACCGGCAGCTCGATGTCGGCCGCGCTCATTTTCTGCGCCGGCGTAAAGTGCCGCGCGATGCCGATCACGTGAAAGCCGCGCGCCCTCAGATCGTCGGTGATGGTGCGCCCGATCAGGCCCGACGCGCCGAGCACGAGAATGTTGTGTGATGCGTCGTCACTCATGGAAGTCTCGAGCATGATCCTGTTCGGAGAACCGCTGCACACTTTTCCGGGATCATGCGCTAAAACAGTTTCGCGATCATCAGCCAGAGGATGATCATCACGGAGCCGAAGCCGGGAATACCGAACAGGAACCAGCGGCGAAACAGCGCAAAATAACGCGGCGGCAGCGCAAGGCCTTTTTCGACGGCCGCCTGCGCGAGGTTGCGCATCTCGATCTGCATGAAGACGACGGGAACCCAGAACACGCCGGCGAGCGCGTAGAGCGCAAGCGAAACTACGAGCCAGCGCTCGGTGATGCTCGTTGCCGACAGCAGCATCAGCAGTCCGCCGCTCACCGGCTGCAGCAGCACGGCGGTCAGCGTGAAGATCATGTCCGCGATCACGACGGTCGCCGCCGTGCGCGCGATGAACGCCGCATCCTGCGTGCGATGCGCCGCCAGCATGAAGAAGGCGATGCCGGTCCCGGTGCCGAGGATCACGATGGCGCCGAGCACGTGCAGATATTTGATCAGGAAGTAGAGCGTCATCGCAGTCCGCTCGTGATCAGGCCAACTTCGGCGCGCACAAACACCGCCGCTGCCATAGGCCGGTCGGGCACGAAAATCCACTGCGGCGGAGCAGGCGTGGCGCGTTCGGAGTACCCACATCGCGTCTGGATTCGCTCGCAGAATCCTGGCCGCGAATCAGCCCCCGAATGAGCTTTTTCCAACTATGGCAGTGTCATACTGCGCTCGCGATACACGCTTTGCACAGCTCCGGATCGGCGGTTGGCCGCTTGAACTCCGGCAAGTGTCCTCTTTCGGAACAAATTCTCACGACACTGATGCAAAAAATCCACAGATTAACCGATAATTAACGATGGACCTTGAAGGCGGCCCGCCGACTTGCTTTGATTGCACCCATGAGCACAACGCTAATCGAGGTCCGGCCGGCCAAAGCTGCAGACGCGGCGGCGGTGGCGTCTACCCATGACGAAGCCTGGCGCTCGGCGTATCAGGGAATCATCCCCGGCGCCGAACTCGAAAAGCTGATCAATCGCCGCGGCCCGCAGTGGTGGGACAGCGCCATCCGCAAGGGCAGCCGCGTCAGCGTGCTGGTGTTCGGCGACCGCATCGCAGGCTACGCCAATTACGGCCGCAACCGCGCCCGCAGCCTGCATTTCGAAGGCGAGATCTACGAGCTCTATCTGCGGCCGGAATTCCAGGGGCTCGGCTTCGGCCGGCGCCTGTTCGCCTCCGCCCGCCGCGACCTGATGCAGAGCGGCCTCAAGAGCATGGTGATCTGGGCGCTGTCCGACAACGAGCCGGCGACCGAGTTTTACCGTGCGCTGGGCGGCCGGATGGTGGCGCGCTCCTCGGAGCGGTTCGGGCCGAAGTCGCTCGACAAGGTCGCTTTCGCCTGGGCGAACTGAAAATCCTGCTTCTCTCGCAGCTGCAGCAAGGCTAAACCAGCCTCAAGCGCTGCGCGCGTCGGCCAGCCCGGCCTCAAGGCCGGGCCTGGTGTCGTTTTGCGGCCCGGCGGCGCCAACCAAAAAATCACATCGTTCTCAACTTCCAGAGGCCACGCGGAGCAATCCATGCGTATCGACGCCATATCGATCGGAAAAAATCCGCCCCACGACGTCAACGTCATCATCGAGGTTGCCGTCGGCGGCGAGCCAATCAAGTACGAGATGGACAAGGAGGCCGGCACGCTCGTGGTGGACCGCTTCCTCTACACGCCGATGCGCTATCCCGGCAATTACGGCTTCATCCCGCACACGCTGTCCGGCGACGGCGATCCCTGCGACGTGCTGATCGTCAACACCCGCGCCATCGTGCCGGGCGCGGTGATGAGCGTCCGCGTGGTCGGCGTGCTCTTGATGGAGGACGAGGCCGGCGGCGACGAGAAGATCATCGCGGTGCCGTCATCGAAGCTGACCCAACGCTACGACAAGGTGCAGAACTACAGCGACCTGCCCGACATCACGCTGCAGCAGATCCAGCACTTCTTCGAACACTACAAGGACCTCGAGAAGGGCAAGTGGGTGAAGGTGCTGCGCTGGGGCGACGCCGACGAAGCCCGCAAGCTGATCCTCGAAGGCATCGAGCGCGCGAAGAAGAAGTGACTAATCTCGCCCTGCTTGCGATCCGGGTGAGGGGGTACAGGTCTCTCGACAATCCCACCTCGGAGAGGGGCCCCTCACCCCAACCCTCTCAGAGCGAGCTATGCTCGTCTCGGCCCCGCAAGAGCGGGGCGAGGGAGCATTTCACACCGCCGGCGCCGGCAGGCCGGCAATCGCGCAGGCGGCGCGCAGCGTGTTGACCAGGAGGCACGCCACCGTCATCTGCCCGACGCCGCCGGGCACCGGCGTGATTGCGCCGGCGACATTGAGCGCTTCCTGGAATGCCACATCGCCGACCAGTTTCGGCTTGCCGCCGGGCACCGGGATGCGGTTGATGCCGACATCGATCACGGTCGCGCCCGGCTTCAGCCAGTCGCCCCGCACCATCTCGGGCCGGCCGACCGCGGCATAGACCAGATCGGCCTGGGCGCAGAGCTTTGGCAGATCGCGCGAGCGCGAATGCGCGATCGTCACCGTCGCGTTCTCGTTCAGCAGCAATTGCACCAGCGGACGGCCGACCAGATTGGAGCGGCCGATCACGATCGCGTTCATGCCCTCGAGCGAGGCGTGCACGCTCTTGGTCAGGATGATGCAGCCGAGCGGCGTGCAGGGCGACAGCGCGGCCAAACCGCCGGCGAGCCGGCCGGCATTGTTAGGGTGCAGGCCATCGACGTCCTTGGCCGGATCGATCGCGTTGATGATGGTCTCGGTGTGCAGCGATTTCGGCAGCGGCAGCTGCACCAGAATGCCATGCACCATGGGATCGCGATTGAGCCGCGCGATCAGCGCCAGCAGATCGGCCTGCGACACATCCTCCGGCAGCTTGTGCTCGAACGAGGCCATGCCGGCGGCCTGGGTCTGGGTGTGCTTGCTGCGGACATAGACCTCGCTGGCGGGATCATGGCCGACCAGCACGACGGCGAGCCCCGGCGTGAGCTGGTGGTCGCGCTTGACGCGGGCGACCTCGTCGGCGACGCGGGCTCTGAGCTCGGCGGCGATGGCTTTTCCGTCGATGATGCGGGCAGTCATGTCAGTCCCTTGTCTGCTGGTTCGGCTTGGCCGCTGTCAGCTTCCTCAATGTATCGCCAAGCCCTTTCGGATCGCCGTCCACCGCGACCTGCTTGAGCCGCGAGGTGGCGCCGGACAACAGCTTCACTCTGGCCTTCGGCACCCCGAGCGCCTTGGCCAGCAGCTCGGTCACCGCACGGTTGGCCTCGCCGCCCTCGGCGATGGCGCGCACCCGTACCTTCACCACCGAACGGCCGTTGGCCAACGTCTCGATCCCGTCGATGTCGTCGCGGCCGCCGCGCGGCGTCACGCGCAACGCGATGCTGATGCCCTCGGTGGAGTAGCGCCAAGGATCCATCAAGGCTCCCTCGCCAAGGCCCGTCGAAAGGGTCAGATCACATTGGGATAGATGTAATAGGCGATTACCCGCTGGATGAACATGATGATCAAAATCACGATGATCGGCGAGATATCGAGCCCGCCCAGATTCGGCATCACGTTGCGGATCGGCCTCAGCACGGGCTCGGTGATCCGGTAGAGGAACTCGGCCACCGCGGAAACGAACTGGTTGCGCGTGTTGACCACATTGAAGGCGACCAGCCAGGACAGGATGGCGGAGGCGATCAGCAGCCAGACATAGAGGTCGAGGATGATGATGACGATGTCGAGAACAGCGCGCATATGAGGGGGGCTCGCGGGTAAGACAACCGATTGAGGCGCAACGAGACCGGACTGAGCCGCCATCGCGCTTCTTGATTGAGCGGGATCGTTTCGGAAAACCGCTATGCGCTGGGCGCTCGCGCGGTCCGCCGGGTCGGGATCACGCCCTAGATATCGGTTCATCCCCCCGCAAACAAGGGAAGTTCCCGGCGGGACGGGCCGAAAACCGCGCTTTCACCGTTCTTGACTTGACCTTGGGCGGGACTGTAAATGGCGCCCGACTGACGGCCGGGACACTCAGCAACACCCGGCCGCGATGGGGCCATAGCTCAGCTGGGAGAGCGCGTCGTTCGCAATGACGAGGTCGGCGGTTCGATCCCGCCTGGCTCCACCAGCCTTCGCTCGCTTCGCGAGCTTCGGCTCGGCAAGCCCGGATAGTCCATCGTAGCGATGCGAGCGAAGGCTGCCGCGGCGTAGCCCGCAGGGCGAAGCCGGGCTGGTGTTATGAACTCCGACCCAATCCCTCCCCCCCTCACGTCCCCGTAAACCGCGGCGGCCGCTTCTCCACAAAACTCGCGACGCCTTCCCTGAAATCATTGCCCTTCAGCGCGATCTGCATCTCGCGGTTGGCATCGATGGTGGCTTCGGCGAGCGTCTGGAACGGCACGTCGTAGACCTGGCGCTTGATCACCGCGATCGCGCTCGGCGAGACGAAATCGGCGAGGTCGCGGGCATAGGCATAGGTTTCCTCGCGCAGCTTCTCCGGCGAGGAGAGCCGGTTGACGAGGCCGATGCGCAACGCCTCCCCGGCCGACACGCGCCGCGCCGACATCAACAGATCGAGCGCGTTGGCGTGGCCGACGATACGCGGCAGCATCCAGCTGATGCCGTGTTCGGCGATCAGGCCGCGCCGCGCGAAGGCGGTGGTGAACACCGCGGTGTCGGCGGCGAAGCGCAAATCGCAATACAGCGCGTGGACCAGGCCGATGCCGGCGGTGGCGCCGTTGAGCATCGCGATCACAGGCTTCCTGATCGCGGGGTAGTAGGCGTAGCGCGTCTGCCAGTCGGCGCGCCGGTTCATGTCGAACGGGATGTTCTCGCCGCGCCTGACCTCGTTGGGATCGATCCCCTTCAGCGCGTCCATGTCGGCGCCGGCGCAGAAGCCGCGGCCCGCGCCGGTCAGCACGATGACGCGAACGTTGTCATCGTTGGCCGCCGCCTCCATCGCGTGGCGCACGTCACGCTCCATGATCGCGGTCCACGCATTCATGCGATCGGGGCGGTTGAGCGTGATGGTCGCGATCCTGTCGCTGACCTCATAGAGGATGTGCTCGTAGCTCACGGCGATCTCCCTGTGCCTTGTTGTTATTGATACGCGCGGCGATGCGGCCTGCGCCCGGCGGCCGACAGTAGCACATTCACCAGAATGAAAAGCCGGCGCGAAATTCCGCGTGGCGGCTATTCCGCGGCCTGCAGCAGCTGCCGCTGCGGCACGCGCGCGATCCAGCCGTCGATGAAATGCTTCAGCCACGCGCGCTCGGCGGCATCGTGGACGGCACGCTCGGCGAAGTGCAGATGACCCGGTTGTGCGCCCGGGGAATCCATCCGTGCGCAGCCGCGCGCGGTCCAGCGATGCATCATCGCGTAGGTCACGTCGGGATGGAATTGCAGGCCGAAGGCGTTGCCGAACTGGAACGCCTGCACCGGGAAATCATCGCCCGACGCGAGCAGGTCGGCACCGGCGGGCAATTGAAATCCCTCGCCGTGCCAGTGATAGACCCGCGCCGGCCAGTCCGGGCAGAGCGCACGGCCAGCCTCGGTCGGCCTGACCGGATAATAGCCGACCTCGACGCGGCCTTGCGGATGCGGCGCGACCGCGGCGCCGAGCTGCCGAGCCAGCATCTGCGCGCCGAGGCAGATGCCCAGGAACGGGCGCTGCTCGCGCAGCGGAACGGCGATCCAGTCGATCTCGCGCCGCACGTAGTCGTCGCCATCGTTGGCGCTCATCGGACCGCCGAAGATCACCGCGCCGGCATGCCCATCGAGCGTTGCGGGCAGCGCGTCGCCGAAGCGCGGGCGGCGGATGTCGAGGCGGTAGCCCAGCGCGCGCAGGGCGTTGCCGACCCGGCCGGGAGTCGATGTCTCCCGATGCAGCACGATCAGCACCGGCCGCAACGAGACCTGAGCCGACATCTGATCCAAGTTCTGATCCCTGGGCGTGATCGCGGCCGGCCTTCGGCTGGCGAAGGGCACCACGACACGGCTCTGGTCAGTCCGGAACGACATTGCCTCTGCTTAAAGTTTCGGCACGTAAGGCGCGATCATAGCTAAGTGGTCGTTAACATCGTGTGAGTTTGCGCACACCCAGGCGAAGCAAATCGCGGGCCAGAAAACAGCCTTAACGGCAACGAGTGGGAGGTTTTTCAGGGACAGCTAGAGCGTTTTCGAGCGAAGTGGATACCGGTTCGCGTGAAGAAAACGCGTCAAAACAAGAATCTAGAGCCCCGTTCCGATTCCATCGGAACGGGAAAAGCTCTAGCGCTTGCGAAGCTGAAATCCGCCGACCGCCGTCAGGATGAAGGAGCGCGGAAACAGCCGGAGCAGGAACGGCACCAGCTTGATGAAGGCGCCAGGCAGCACCGCGCGCTTGTTGGCCATCAACCCGCTATAGGCTTGGCGGGCCACCTCTTCCGGCGAAACGTTGAGGATGGCGGAATCGAATCCGGGGGCAAACCCGGCGCGATCCTGAAACTCCGATGGTACCGGGCCCGGGCAACACACGGTGACACGCACGCCCTGCGGCGCCAGCTCACAGCGCAACGCCTCGGAAAACGACAGCACATAGGCCTTGCTGGCGTAGTACACGGCCATGCCGGGACCCGGCAGGAATCCGGCGATCGAGCCGAGATTGAGGATGCCGCCGCGGTTGCGGATCAGCTGGTCGGCAAAGCGCAGCGTCAGATCGGTCAGCGCGCGGATATTGACATTGATGATGTTGAGCTGCTCGGCACGGTCGCGCTCGATGGCACGGCCGAACAGGCCGAAGCCGGCATTATTGACGAGAAATTCGACCTCGACCCCGGCGTCGGTCAGGGCCTGCGCTATCCGGTCGCCGGCATCGCTGTGCTGGAGATCACAGGGGATCACAATCGGCGCTGCGCCACCCTTGGCCCCGATTTCGTCGGCGAGCGCCTTCAGGCGGTCGGCGCGCCGCGCCACCAGCGCAACACGGTGACCATTCGATGCAAACACGCGCGCCAGTTCGGTGCCTATGCCCGCCGATGCCCCGGTTATCAGCGTCACACGCTCGGTCACGTTTCAAACTCTTACTGCAAATTCTAGTGAGGTCCCCAACAAGGCGACGAGAGCATAGGCATGCGGTGGGACGCAAGCCGTGTGTAAGCTTGTGGACAGTGGCGAGGCACTGGTTTTGTGATGAAACGCCAGATTTTCCGTCGGATCGCCAACAATCGCGGCGGACATTAAAATTTCGTCATCCGTGGTGCCGAATCGCGTCAGATTGCGGCGTCCGCCGTGCCCCAGGGGCCCTTTGGCAGCGCCGCCTGCTTCTCGGCGACCCGATGTTTGAGATCGATGCGGTCGCGCGAGGAAATGCCGAGCAGATCGGCGGCGCGCCAGACCACATTGTCCTCGAACTCGCTGACCTGGCCGTCGGCATAGACCAGCTCCCACATCATCTCGACGATGCGCAGCCGTCCCTCCTCGTTCACCGAGCGCATGATCACGCTGGTAAAGTGATAGAGATCGACGGCCTCGCCCTCGACGCGCATGGCAGAGGCGATCAGCTTGTCGGCCGCGCCGCGGTCGAGCTGGAAACGGCTCTCGATCAGGCCGTGCAGCTTGCGCGTCTCGGCAGGCGTCGGCTCGCCGTCCAGCGAGACGACATGCACCAGCAGCGCCGTCGCCGCCAGGCGATAGTCGCCGTCATCGAAGGTGCGGTCGGCCTGGGCGTCGGGGGAAACGATATCGGCAATGAATTGGCGAAGTCCGTCGAGCATCGGTCTCTCTGTGGGATGAAGCCTGCCTGATTTGAGCGTGATCTATCCGGCTATACGTATTTCCGGATCATGCTCCGTTGAAATCTATATGGCGTGGAAACAGAACCGGTGCAATCCGCGCAGGTTCCCGCTGCGACATTACGTTTCGGCAAGCATTACGTTTCAGCAATATGACTACGGTATCTCGTACACCACGAGCTTGTCGGCAATGCCGCGCAGTGCCGCTTCCTTCTGGATCGGCTTGATCGCGGCGCGATCGAGGATGCCCGCGACCTCCGCCGATTCCATCACCGGCTGGGTCAGATGGATTTCCTGCGAGGTCGACAGGCTCTGCACCCTGGCTGCGATATTCACGGTCTGGCCGAAATAATCCTGCCGCTCGTTCAGCGTCACCGCGAGGCACGGCCCTTCATGGATGCCGATCTTGACGATCAGATCCTCCTTGCCGCGCTCGGTGTTGAGCTGCTTCATCGCCGCCCGCATGCGCAGGCCCGCCGACAATGCATGCTCTGGCCGGATGAAGGTCGCCATCACGGCATCGCCGATCGTCTTCACGACGGCGCCGTGCTCGGAAGCGATGATCTCGAGCAGCGCGTGGAAATGCGCGCGCACCAGATCGAATGCGGCGAGATCGCCGACCCGCTCATAGAGCGCGGTCGAGCCCTTCAGGTCGGTGAACAGGAAGGTCAGCGCGGTGATCTTCAGCCGCTGGTCGACGGTGAGGTTGTCGGCCTTGAACACGTCGCGGAAAGTCTGGTTCGACAGCATCCGCTTCGCGGTGAGGATCGGCTTGCGCTTGCCGAGCAGCTCATGCAGCGCATCGGCGGCGACCCACACCGCGGGCAGCACGCGGGTGTCGGTCTGGTTGTCCAGCGACAGCCGGAGCGGCCCCGGCCGCAGCACCGTGGTGCCGGTCGGCGCCTGCAGCTTGTTGAACACGATCGAGAACTGCTGGCGCTCGGTGGTCGGCTCACCCTGCACGTCGAAGAAATGCGCCGAGTGCGTCACCGGCTCGAACACGATCAGGAACTGCTTCGGCAACTGCAGCGATAGCAACGCCTTTTCGCCGGCCGGCAATTCCAGCGATTCCAGCGTCACCTCCTTGAGCAGGCGCTCCAGCGAGTCCTCGTTGAGCTCGATGCCCGAGCTCCAGAACATCTGGCGGACATATTCCCAGATCGGCAGCGTATTCGGATCATGCGCGCCGATGCGGCGCACGCGCGGACTGACGGTGAAGGCGACCTCGACCAGATCGTCGACGGACGCTTCGTATCCGGCCGCGCACAGCGCGCAGTTGTAGTCGTCATGGCGCAACGACTTCAGCGTCGAATGCGCATCGAGCACGCCGCCGCAACCCGGGCACAGCACATTCCAGCTCATGTCGAACAGGCCGAGCCGCGACGCATGCAGGAAGCCGGAGATCACCTTCTCCTGGTCGAGCCCGGTCCGGTTCGAGAAATCCAGCAGATTGATGCGGTTGAGATCCCGGTCATGACCGTCCGCGATCAGCTGCTGCATGGCATCGACGACGGCCGGATCGGTCGTCTGCCTGAGGACTGCGAAATGGGCCTGCGTATCGCTCATGGTGAGCCCTTAAGTGAGCATTGGGACACCGCCGCGCAAGATCAGCGCGGCTTGATCGTAAACACCGGCGAGCGGTTCGGCTGTGTCGTCACCACGCCGATCGGCAGCACCGGATCCTTGTCCGCCAGCGCGACGCGGAATGCGCCGACAATCTTCGCAAGCGCGAGCGTCGCCTCGACCAGCGCAAAATGCGCACCGATGCAGACCCGCGCGCCGACCCCGAACGGCAGATAGGCGAATCGATCGGGCGGCGTTCCTGTCATGAACCGCGCCGGCACGAACGCGTTCGGATCGCGCCACAGCTTCTCATGCCGGTGCAACAGCCACGGCGCGATCAGGATTACGTCATGCTTCCTGACCGGACGGCCCGCGATGGTGTCGGGACCGCCTGCCGCACGCGCGATCAGGAACGCCGGCGGATAAAGCCGCATCGTTTCGTCGATCACCGCGCGGGTGAATTTCAGCCGCTCGATGTCGAGCGCGCCAGACGTCGCCGCGCTCCTGACTTCTGCTGCCAGTTGTTCCTGGGTCAGGGGATCGAGCGCCAGCAGATAGAGCGCCCAGAACAATGCGGTCGCAGTCGTCTCGTGGCCGGCCAGGATCATGGTGGCGACCTGGTCGCCGAGTTGGGCGTCGGTGAAGGCATCGCCGGTTTTAGGATCGCGCGCGGCGCCCATCAGGTCGAACAGATCGCGGGCCGGCGCGTTATCATCCTTGCCGGCCGCACGTCGCTCGGCCATCAGCATGCCGACGAACGCGGTCCAGCGCTTGCGGAAGCGGGCGCGCCGGAAATCCTGCGGCGTCGGCCAGTTCAACGGCAGCACCAGATCGAGCATGTGCGGCCGCGCCAGCGTGTCGCCATACTCCATCACGAATTCGCGCAGCGCGGCGCCGTGGCGATCCATGCCGAACGAGAACATGGTGCGGCCGGCGATCTCCAGCGTCATGCGTTGCATCGCCTCGCGCAGATCGACCCGGCCGCCGCTCGCGGACTTCAGCTTGGCGATGGTCTCGTCGACCGCCGCAATCATGTAAGGCACCAGCGTCGTCACCGCGCGCGGCGTGAACGCCGGCGCCAGCGTACGGCGCTGATGTTTCCACGCACGCCCTTCGGCGATCAACAGCCCCTCGCCCAGCATCGGACGGAGCACGCGAAGGCCGGCCGGCGTGCGGGTGTAGTTCTCGTAATTGTCGACCAGCACATGGCGGATCGCATCCGGCGTGTTGAGGATGAAGCTCGAATGGCCGAGAAAACGGCCCTGGACGATGTCGTCCTCATAGGCGCGCTGGCCCCAGGTCTCGATCGGCGAGTTGCGCATCACCCGCATGCGCGCGAACGCGCCCATGTCGTCCGGCGCGCGCGGCGGGGCCGGCGGGACCAGGGGACGCCGCGTGACCGTGATATCGCAGACTTCGGCTATGCTCATGGTCCTCGCTTCCTGCCTCACGCGACGGCCGATCCGGCCTTGCGATCCCGGCGCCAAGAAGGCGCGCGGACCCTTCACCAGACCTAATAAGTCAGCTCGGCGACCGCAATCCGATTTTCCGATGCCGGCCAGGCCCGCATCATAATGCGTTCCCCGTTGAAGATCGCGGCGACCGGGCGGCCGACATCGTCCGCGGCGAGCCGCAGCGTCGTCACCGAATCCGTCGGCACGCCTGGCTTTACGTCGGCCGGCTCCTTGCCGTCGAACAGCACGATATCGCGCGGCAGACCGAAATAGCCGCGCGGCCGCGACATCAGCACGACCGCACCTGCGCCGGCATCGGCCGGCCCCAGCGGCCGCGCCGCACGCAGATGCACGATCTCGGACGAGCGCGGAAACGGCGAGCGATAGATGTGCGTCGTTGCCGTACCAGGTGACGTCAGCACGAATTCGAGCGGCCACGACGGATCGACCTGCGCCGGACCCCAGCGGCCGTCGGCGCCGGTCTGCGAGCTGTGCAGCGGGCCGCCGATGCGCTCGCCGGTCTCCGCCGCGACGTGATAGATGTCGACCGTGGCGCCCGGCACCGGCCGGTTGGTCGGCACGCCGCCGGGCATGCCTGTGACGAGGCCGCTCAGCCTCACCGCCGTCTCCGGCACGATCCCGATCCGCGACGGCTCGTGCCGTGCGATGAATTTGTAGATCTCGCGAAAGGCGCGCGGATGAAAGGCGGTCTCGCGATGATCGACCGCGCCGAGCACCAGATTGGTCGCGCCCTTCAGGGCCGGGCCTTCCGTCGTGACGTTGGTCGGCGTGCCCGGCTTGCCGACGAAGCGGCCGTCGGCTTGCGCATATTTGTCGAGGCCGTCGCTGCGCAGCGTCAGGAACAGGGTGCCAACAGTCACTTCGTTGTCGCCCTCGTTTAGTCCGCGCAGGAACGGACCACGCCCGTTGAACTCGTTGCCGAGCCCGTCGTCCCACGCATACACACCGTGATTGGGCGTGCCGCACAGCACCGCGTGGCTGACGTCGCCGCCACCGTTCTTGATGTAATTGCGGATCGCATTGCCGCCGCGCGAACTGCCGACCAGGGCGACCCGCGGCGCGCCGGTCGTCTGCTTCAGCTCCCTGATCGCCTCGGCGAGCTCGCGGCGCTGGTCCTCGGTCGAGGAGCGGCTCGCCTGCTCGATCTTGTCGTCACTGCGCGCCAGCGGATCGGTGAAATTGATCGCCGCCATGCGCTCGCGCGGCACCCCGTTGCATTCCATCCGCCACAGCGTCGTCATCCAGAGCGCGGCGTGATCGCCATTGCCGTGCACGAACAGGATCGGCGGGGTGTCACCGGCGGGCGCCGGCTGAGCCGAGGCCGACTGCGCCAAGACCGATTGAGCCGAGGCCGGGGCGCCGAGGCGGCCGGCCAGCAGGGACAGGGCGCCGGCCCCTTGCAAGATTCTCCGCCGCGACAACGCCATTGGCCCCCCTCCCCAAGCCTTCCTCAGGTCTTTCAGTGCTTTAGCTGTGTCCTACCCCCGCCAAGGATACCGTAATCGCTGGACAGGACACGCGTTTCGCGGGCATCAGATGGTGCAGCCGGAATCATCCAACAAGCCATAGCAGGCCAACCGGAACTGGATATGACCGAACCGCGTGATCGCTCCGACAGTATCACTGCACCGTTGCGGCATTCAATCTTCAGGCGAATCTGGCTCGCGAGCCTGCTCTCCAATCTCGGCATCCTGATCCAGGGCGTCGGCGCCGCCTGGGCGATGACGCAGATGACCGCGGAGGCCGACAAGGTCGCGCTGGTGCAGACCGCCTTGATGCTGCCGGTGATGCTGATCTCGATGCCGGCCGGGGCCATCGCCGACATGCACGACCGCCGAATCGTCGCGCTGGTGTCGCTGGCGATTGCGCTGACCGGCGCCACCATCCTGACCGTGCTGGCCTGGCTCAATCTGGTAACGCCGAACATCCTGCTCGCGCTGTGCTTCGTCGTCGGCAGCGGCATGGCGCTGTTCGGCCCGGCCTGGCAATCCTCGGTCAGCGAGCAGGTGCCGCCGGAGACGCTGCCCGCCGCGGTCGCGCTCAACGGCATCAGCTACAACATCGCACGCAGCTTCGGTCCGGCGATCGGCGGCATCGTGGTGGCGTCCGCGGGCGCCGTCGCGGCCTTCGCCGCCAATGCCGTGCTGTATCTGCCGCTGCTCGTCGTGCTGTTCCTGTGGAATCGCGTCAGCGAGCCGTCGCGGCTGCCGCGCGAGCGGCTGAACCGCGCCATCGTCTCCGGCGTGCGCTACATCACCAATTCGCCGTCGATCAAGATCGTGCTGACCCGCACCATGGTGACCGGCATCATCGGCGGCTCGGTCTCGGCGCTGATGCCGCTGGTGGCGCGCGACCTCCTGCATGGCGGCGCGCAGACCTACGGCATCATGCTCGGCGCCTTCGGCATGGGCGCGGTGATCGGCGCGCTCAATATCAGCGAGATCCGCAGCCGGCTCAGCGGCGAAGCCGCGATACGCGTCTGTGCGCTGACGATGGGCGCGGCGATCGCCGCGGTTGCCGTGAGCAAGCAGCCGGTGATCACCGCCGCCGCGCTGGTGGTTGCCGGAGCGGTGTGGATGCTGGCGATCGCGCTGTTCAACATCGGCGTGCAGCTCTCCGCGCCGCGCTGGGTCGCGGGACGTTCGCTTGCCGCCTTCCAGGCCGCGATCGCCGGCGGCATCGCGATCGGCAGCTGGTGCTGGGGCCGCATCACGGACGCGGGCGGCGTCGAGACGGCGCTGCTGATTTCCGCCGGTCTGATGCTGCTGTCGCCGCTGCTCGGCATCTGGCTCAGGATGCCGCCGATCGGCGCGCGCAACGAGGACGCGACGGATGCGCTGGCCGACCCCGAGGTGCGGCTGCAATTGAGCGGGCGCAGCGGGCCGCTGGTGGTCGAGATCGAATACCGGGTGGCGCAGGACAATGCCCGCGCCTTCCACAATGTGATGCAGGACGTGCAGCTCAGCCGCCAGCGCAACGGCGCCTATGGCTGGTCGATCGCGCGCGACATCGCCGATCCCGAGTTATGGACCGAGCGCTATCATTGCCCGACCTGGCTCGATTTCCTGCGCCAGCGCAACCGCGCCACGCAGATCGAGCGCGAACTGCATCAGAAGGCCGCCGACTTCCATATCGGCGCCGAGCCGATCCGCGTGCGGCGGATGCTGGAGCGTCCGTTCGGATCGGTGCGCTGGAAGGACGAGACCCCCGACCGCGCCGCCAAGGAGGTGATTCCGGTGGTCGCGACCGCAGCGGGGAGCAGTACGTAGACGCTGGTATCATTCCCCGATGCGCAGTCGCGCATCTGAGGTTCGATGCTTTCGCATCGCCCCGGAATGCCGATGGCCAGAAATCACTGCCCGTGATCGGCGAGCGTCTGCTGGCAGGCCTTGCTGAGGCGGCTGCGATGCTCTTTCAGGCACGCGAGCACAACCTGATCGCCCTCGCTGAGATGGGCGCGGCAGAACCGCGAGGCATCGCGTGAACAGGCATCGCGCCCCTGCTGCTGCGCCGAGGCGGCCGACGTCAACAAAACCAGCGGAACGACGGCAAACAGAAATCGGGTCATCTCTCAAAGCCTCTAACCAATACGACGCCGGTTCTATAGCGTTTCCTTGCCGCGAAGAAGCTTGAAACCGACTGTGACGGTCATCACGCATGGGTAAGGTCCGCTTTTTCTTGTCCTTCCGGCGCCTTGTTGGGATCGCGTTAAGACCTTGTTGGCATTAATCGCTCGTTACGGCTGTGGCGTATCCTTAAGTTCCGAGAGAGTGTGTAGCGATGCGTAGTGCGTTGGGCCTGATGCTGGCCAGTGTTGTAACGGCGATCATGATCGCCGGCGTGTGGTTCTGGACCTCCTCGCCGCGTGCCGACGCGGCTCCTCCGCAAACCACGGCTGCGGCCAAGGCCGATCCGATGCCTGCGGCGGCAAAACAGGCCGCCAGGGACGATGTCGAGACGACCGCCGCGCTGTCGAAGCGCGCCGATGCCACCCAGGCCGCGGCACCGGCCGCCACCCCTGCCCCGGCGCCGGTGCCTGCCCCCGTCGCGGCCACGCCCAAATGCGCCAACCCCGATGCGCTCGGCATCAGCCGCACCGTCGTAGTCGACACCAATGGCGGCCCGGGCTTCGGTTTCCTGCAGTACAAGCAGTATGACTTCCTGACCGACAAGGAGGTCGTGCTGACCTTCGACGACGGTCCGTGGCCGACCACGCCGGCCGTGCTCAAGGCGCTGGCCGACGAATGCACCAAGGCGGTGTTCTTCCCGATCGGCCTGCACACCACCTATCACCCGGACATCCTCCGCCAGGTTGCCGCCGCCGGCCACACCATCGGCGCCCATACCTGGTCGCATGCGCATCTCGCCAGCAAGAAGCTGACCGAGCAGCAGGCCAAGGACGAGATCGAGAAGGGTTTTAGCGCGGTAAAGCTGGCGCTGGGCGCCAACCCGGCCCCGTTCTTCCGCTTCCCGGCGCTGGCGCACACCCCGGCGACGACCGCCTATCTCGGCACCCGCAACATCGCGATGTTCTCGGTCGACGTCGACTCCAACGACTTCAAGTCCAAGAGCGCGGACGAGGTGATCAACAACGTGATGACCAAGCTCGACAAGGAGCACAAGGGCATCATCCTGATGCACGACCTGCAGAAGCACACCGCGCAGGCGCTGCCGACGCTGCTCCGCAAGCTCAAGGCCGGCGGCTACAAGGTGGTCTGGATGAAGGCCAAGACCCAGCTCGAGACGCTGCCCGAATACGACGCGATGATGGTGAAGACCGAGAAGCCAATCGCAACGGGCCGGCCGATCGGCAACGTCGTGCAGACGGTCGCCGAGTAACGCAGCGAACGCACGCAACACGCTCGACGCAAAGCGCCCCTGGACCGGTCCAGGGGCGCTTTCGCTTTCCGATCGCAGCCCGGCGGCGGCTCCCGCCAAAAAATATCGAAAACAACCCCATGCAAAGGAGCCGGCAGGTGCCGGGCTACCAGTAAATTCCGTGGCGATGCAGCTCCGATCTGCCGATCGCAAGCGGGCAGCGATCACCGATCGCGCCCATCGAATGTTATGGAATTTTGTTGAGCTTTAGGTCCGAGCATCTTAGGAGGACTCAGCGACAGAGCTGCCCGGCATCACATCGGGTCGGCCGCATCGAACACTCCTTTGGTCCGGCACGCTTCGAGAAAGGGCATTTTCAAGAAATTGGCTTCAGCCAATGGATTCTTCAACGTTTGCCTGGCGAGGGTCCGCAGAAAATCGTCCGGCGATTTGCCCTCTTCTTTCCACTCATCCAAGACCTGGGTGATCCAGTACTTGCTCTCATTTTCGCCGAGAATCTTGGCCCTGAGCCGATCGCTCAGATCATTGTAGGCCGCTGGAATGTCGGCATAACGAACTAGCTGTGTGGCTGTATCGTTGGCGCAAGCGCTCTCGATGTCGTTGTTAGCCTGGTACCAGCTCTTAAACTGATCGATTTCCTGCGACGACAGCAACGCGAATAGTTGATAAATCGCTTTAACCTCTTCACGCAGAGCGATACGGTCGACCAGGAACAATGTCTTTTCGGCATAGCTCGCGCGCATCAAGGCATCGACCATGGCAATGCAAGTACGCGTCTTGCCTGTGCCGGTGGCCATCACTAGCAGGAAATTGCGCTTCTTCTGCTCGATGCCTTCGAGCACCGAGCGAATGGCCCGGATCTGATAATCGCGCCCTGCAATCGAGGTATTGATGAACTCTTGCGTCAGCGGCTTACGGTTTCGACGGATGTAGGCGAAGCGTTCCAAATCGTCGCGCGAAGGAAAGCCAACGACTTTCCGCGGCGGGGCGTTTTCTAGATCCCAGAAATAGATCTCGAGGCCGTTTGTGTAGAAGCAGAACGGCAGCTCACCGCCCACCTGTTTTTGGATGTTGTAGGAGTACTGCTTGGCTTGCTCACGGCCTATGGCCGCATCCCGGCTTGATTTTTTGGCTTCGACGACAGCCAACGGCCTGCCGTCTTTCCCCAGCAGGACGTAATCGCTGAATTGATGACCATTAAATAGGGCGCGCGGTCCAGCGAGTTCGATGAGAATATCGAACTCTTTGGCGACCTGCGTAGGGTCATTGACGTTCCAGCCGGACAGGGCAAGCTGCTGATCAATTATTTCTGACCGCGTTTGTGCCTCAGATTTCGTCATCCTTTACTTCACCCCCACGCGGATGAGTAGCACCTAGCCGAGCGGTCATCCAGCAGGAGTAAAAGCTCATAGGGCAATCAAACGCACTCGCCCGCGCTGCAGCCGATGTTTCGTAAGGCACCGGCCGAGGTGCCGCGCCGGCCCACCTCAGTTGAGCGAGAGAGATTCAAAACCGGCCCCGTATGAGGGCTTTGTTTTCCGCGAACTGCCGTACCGTGCCAATTTCCGGCGTTCTAGGATTCGGAGAAAAATGCATTCTCCAGGCCCATCCACGGCTCATTTTTAGTACGGCCCACATTCTCCAGCGCGAGAAAATGCACGAAAACGGCCGAGTTTTCGGGCCTGTCTCCGTTTCGAGGTACGAAATGCCGGCGCGCGGTGGCGGAGCGACGCGGATTCGAACTCTCGGTACAGTTTACCATCGAGACCGAGCGGGCCCTCCGGGCGCGGACATTCGAACCTGTAACCCGCGCGTAACCACGGTGCTCGAGAGAGCACAATCGCAAGGCCTGATTGGGTATCAAAAAGGGCAGGAAATGCGTCTTGCTGCCCGGAAAGCACTCGAGCCGATTAGAAGGATGGTGCCGCAAGAGGGACTCGAACCCCCGACCCCGTCATTACGAATGACGCGCTCTACCAACTGAGCTATTGCGGCGAACCGTTCGGCAACGGCCGGATCACGCGGCCACCTGATATCGGGCATGACCCCGATTGGCAAGGACAACGCGGTTATCGAAACATACAGCCGTTACCTAACCGCGAATTAGCTTCCCAAACGCGACAGAAATCCGCGCCAACCGCCCACCTGGGCCTTGGGCGGGCCGATTTGTTCCGCAAATTCATCGACCGGGCCGTCCTCGTCGACCCCGGGGTCGTCAGGGGCCCGGATGATCGGGATCACGGCCGGAATCGGCGCCGGCGCGGCCTTGGGCAGGTCGGGCCGGGATCGGAACAAGGGAGCGGGCGTCGGGGGCGCCGATTCGGCGGCCGGAGGGGGAGCCGGTTCCGGCGCGGCGGGTTCGGCCGGGCCTGGAGCAGGCTCGGCCTCGATGGCCGCCGGCAGCGGGGCGTTGTCCTGCACCGTCGGCGCGGCCGGCTCCAAGGGCTTGACCTCGACTGGCTTCACCTCGGCCGGCTTCACCTCGACCGGCTCGGCCGGCTTGGCGTCCGCCGGCTCACTGGCGAGTTCCCTTGGCGGTTCGACCCGGCGCGGCGCCAGCATCGCCTCCTCGAAGGGCGACGGCTCGATCGCATGGCCCTTGTCGGACGGCAGCGCCGCCACCGGGGTCTGCCACTGGAAGGCATCGAGCCGGCCGGTGACCGGCGACACCGGGCGCCAGCGGTCCGAGACATAGCCGTCGGCGGTCCAGACCGGATCGTGCAGCGCGCGCACCGCGCGCAACGTCCAGGCCCGCGCCCGGCCGCTGTCGCCATGCTCGGTGCGCTCGATCTCGGCCATCAACAGCGCGACGCGCTGCGTCGGCGCCGCGACAAACGGCTCCAGCGCGGCGCGCGCCTTGGCGAACTCGGCGGCGTCGATCGCGGCGCGCGCGATCGCCAGCGCGCCCTCGATATGGCCCGGCGATTTCGCCGCCAGCGTCTCGACCCGCACCAGGCGCTGGCGCGCGGAATCGCCGAGCCGCACGTGCGAATAGGCGTCGGCGAGATCGGGATGCGGCTGCGCCAGCCACGCCGTCTCGACGATGCGCATCGCGCGACGCACCTGATGCGCCTCGCTCTCGAACTTCGCCGCGAGCACGGCGGCCGGGATCAGCGTCGGCGCCAGCTTGACCGCCTCCATCGCGCTCGCGCGCGACAGGTCGCGATCGACGGTCTCGAACTCCAGCGCCCGCGCCGTCAGCAGCACGCCGCGCTGCCGCCGATAGGTCGCCTTGTCGATCAATCCGGCGCTCTGGTTGTTGTCGATGATCGACAGCGCGCCGGCCCAATCGCCCTTGGCGCAGCAGAAGCCGAGCACCGCATGCGAGGCCCATGACGACGACGGCGACATCTTCAGCGCTTCCTCGGCGATCATCACGGCCGCAACCGGATCGTCGGCGCGCTGCGCCTCGATGAACAGACCGCGCAAGCCAAGCAGCCGCGTGTCCGCGCGCTCGGCCATGGCGCGGAAGGCGCGCTGCGCGCCGTCGCGATCGCCGTCGAGCTGCGCCGATTGCGCGTGCAGCAGCAGCGCCAGCGGATCGTTTGCGGCGTGGCGCCGCGCCACTTCGGCATGCGCGCGGGCGCCTGCGGAATCGCCATGCCCGATCGCGAGCAGGCCTTGCGTGATGGCGTGGCGGCCGCGGGCGTGGCGCCGCTCGCGCCGGCCACGGCGGAGGTGGCTCGGGATCTTCCAGAGCCCGCGCAGGATCACGCCGGCGACCATCGCGACGACGACGACGAGTCCGAGCAGGTACATCGGCTGCTTGGACGTCAGCCGCAAACCGCCCCAATTCAGCACGAGATCGCCGGGCTGATCGGCCATCCAGGCCGCACCCGCTGCAGCGAGCGCGATCAGCAGCAGGAACAGAATGATCCGGATCATCAAAGACCTATTGCAAAGACTTACTGGTTGACCGTGGCGAGCGCCGCCATGGCGTTGTCGGCAAATTTACGCGACGCGTCGAGCGCGGCGCGGCGCGCGTCCACCTTGGCGAGCCAGGCCTGCGCCGCCGTGCGATCCGCCGGCGGCAGCGACTTCAATTCACGCTCGGTCAATGCGAGGTCATTATGCAGGGCGGCCGATGTCACGCGCGCGACGATGCTGCCGCGATCGGTCCCCGTGCCGTCGGTCCGCTCGATCTGGATCAGCGTGGAAGCCCCCGCCTTCAGACGATCGACCAGCCCGGCATTCGCCGTCGCAGCTTCAGGCGGAGGCGGCGCAAGTTTCGGCACGATCTCGATCAGCTCGCGGCACAGCGCGTTCGGGTTCGGCACGCCCGACGTCGCAAACGTCGCGAGCGGCTTCAGCACCTCGGCATCATCCGACAGCGCTTTCGCAGCCTCGAGCGCGGAGGCATAGGGATCGCCGTGACGCACCGCGACGTCGAGCAGCGATGCCGCGACGACGCGGCGCAGCGGCACATCGTCGGCCTTCGCCTCGGCCTTGGTGTCGGCGATCTTGCCGTCCTGCCTCGCGATCGCGGCGCCCTGCGCCTTCACTGCGTTCTCGACCTTGTCGATGCGCGCCGTGATGCCGGAGATATCGGCCGCAGCCGCGCCATCGCGCGGCGCGGCTTTCGCGTCATTGACCGCCGCCGCAAGCTTGTCGGATTGCGCCCGCGTCGCGGCGAGCTCGGTGCGCAGCGCGGCGATCGATTTGTCGAGCGCCTCCAGCCGCGCCGTCGCCGCGGGATCTGCGGCCGCCGCGACCGGCCTGCCGGCTTTCGATTCCAGCGCACTCAGGCGCGTGCCGAGCTCGTCGATGGCGGCACTGGGTTGCGGCGCCGAGACCGGCTGCACGACGGGCCAGCCGAGCAGCCAGCCAACCCCGATCACCAGCGCCGCCGCGACGGCGCCGGATATCGGAGCCACCACCCAAGGCGACACCGGCCGCGCCGGTTCGGCGTCCGGCGCCGCGGAGGCGGCCTCGGGCTGCGGCTCCGCTTGCGGTGCGGCGTCGCCTTGGGGCTCGGCCCCAGCCGTCGCCGCGTCCGCAGACGCCTTGCCAGCATTCTCGTCAGCCTCCCTGGCGGCTTCCTCGGCCCCCTCCGTCTTTGGCGGTTCGCTGGAGATTTCGGTCGCCTGAAGATCGATGGTCGGCGGCGCGCGCTTGGGCCGGGAATCCGGCGAAGATCCTGGGTCGTCTGGCCTTTCTTCAGCCATCGCGGGGGTCCTCAAAACTACTGGCCGCATACTCTACCAGAATCGGCCCAAGTTCTTAGAGCACGATCCGAATAACCGAGCATTGCCTAACATCATGGTCAGACGAAAGAATTATTCCGGTCTCGGCCGCAGGGCGCGGCTGAGCGCCTCCAGCAGGGCATTTTCGTCCGGCCGCGCCGCCACCACCACCTTGGTCGCGCCGGCGTCATGGAGCACCGCGGCGACGGCCGCCGAGATGCAGCATTGCGGCAAGGCGAGCGCTGAAATCTCGATCCCGTCGGCGCGGATCGTGTCCAGGAAGGCCTGCGCGCTGCGGCGGGAATAGTGCAGCACCGCGGTGATCCGGTTCGCCATGAAGGCGTCGCTGACCTCCCTCGGGAAGCCGGCCACCGGCGCCATCCGATAGGTGGTGTGGGTGACGACGCTGAGCCCGCGCTCGCCGAGCTCGCCCGCAAGATCGCGCGACAGGTCGGCGCCGGCGAGATAGAGCAGCGTCGCAGACGCCGGCAGTTCGCCGGCCTCGACCCGTGCGAGCACGAGATCGCGCAGCGAGACTGCATCGCCCTTCGCCACGATCACCTTGTCGAAGCCCGCGGCGCGCGCCGCATCGGCGGTGTGTGCCCCGACCGCGAACAGCGGCAGCCGCAACAGCGGGCTAGCAGCAAGGTCGACCGCGCGCAGCGCATTAGCGCTGGTCAGGATGACGGCATCATAATCCGCATCGTCGTCGACGCGGAACGGCACCGGCTCGAAGCGCAGCACCGGCGCCGACAGGGCGTCGAAGCCGCGCTGGCGCAGCGTCGCGAGGGTCGCGTCATTATCCGGATGCGGTCGTGTGACAAGGATTGTCAGGGTTTCAGGCCTCCAGCCGTATAAATTGGACGTTGGCGACCGATTGCACTTTAAGACCTCGCAATGCTACCCCGGAGCGGACATTTTGATGAGCATCATCTTGCCGGAAACCGGTTCCGGCCTGTCCGGATCATGCTCGTAGCACAAGGACCGAAATTGGGACACGAACCGCCGATGCTGGTGCTGGGGATCGAGACCACCTGCGATGAAACCGCGGCCGCCGTGATCGAGCGCCAGGCCGACGGGCAGGCGAAAATCCTCTCCAACGTGGTGCGCTCGCAGACCGACGAGCACGCCCGCTTCGGCGGCGTGGTGCCGGAGATCGCGGCGCGCGCCCATGTCGACCTGCTCGACGGCATCGTCGCCTCCGCGATGAAGGAGGCCGGCGTCGGCTACGGACAATTGTCGGCGGTCGCGGCAGCCGCGGGCCCCGGCCTGATCGGCGGCGTGATCGTCGGTCTCACCACCGCGAAGGCGATCGCGATGGTGCACGATACGCCGCTGATCGCGGTGAACCATCTCGAGGCGCACGCGCTGACGCCGCGGCTGACCTGCGCGCTGGCGTTTCCCTACTGCCTGTTCCTGGCCTCGGGCGGACACACCCAGATCGTCGCCGTGGTCGGCGTCGGTGAATATGTGCGGCTCGGCACCACGGTCGACGACGCGATGGGCGAGGCGTTCGACAAGGTGGCGAAGATGCTGTCGCTGCCCTATCCCGGCGGGCCGGAGGTCGAGCGCGCGGCGGCCGGCGGCGACCCGACGCGGTTTGCCTTTCCCCGCCCGATGCTCGGCCGCCCCGATGCGAATTTCTCGCTCTCGGGACTGAAGACGGCGGTGCGCAATGCAGCCAGCCGGCTGGAGCCGCTCGAGCCGCAGGACGTCAGCGATCTCTGCGCGAGCTTCCAGGCCGCGGTGCTGGAATCGACCGCGGACCGCTTGAGCGTCGGCCTAAAGCTGTTTCAGGAGCGGTTCGGCACGCCGCGCGCGCTGGTCGCGGCCGGGGGCGTCGCCGCCAACCATGCCATCCGCAGCGCGCTGCAGGAGGTTGCGGCGAAGGCGCAGACCACGCTGATCATCCCGCCGCCGGCGCTCTGCACCGACAATGGCGCGATGATCGCCTGGGCCGGCGCCGAGCGGATGGCGCTCGGCCTCACCGACACGATGGAGGCGCCGCCGCGCGCGCGCTGGCTGCTCGACGCCAACGCCAAGGCGCCGGCCGGCTACGCCAACAGCCGCGCCGGATATTGAACTGAGAGTTCCGATGCGCGCGCATATGTCAGTCAGCGTGATCGGTGCCGGCGCCTGGGGCACGGCATTGGCCGATGTCGCGGCGCGCGCCGGGCGCAAGGTGACGCTGTATGCGCGCAATGCCGAGCATGCCGCGCAGATCCAGGCGACGCGGATCAATCCGCGGCTGGCTGGTGTCCAGCTTCATCCCGGCATCGCCGTGACGTCGGATATCGCCGCCGCGGCACAGGCCGACATCATCCTGGCCGTGACACCGGCGCAGCATTTGCGCGCGGCGGTCGGGCATCTTGCGCCGCATCTCAAACCCGACACGCCTGTCGTCGCCTGCGCCAAGGGCATCGAGCACGGCACGCACAAATTCATGACCGAGGTGATCGCGGAAGCCGCGCCGCGCGCCGTGCCCGCGATCCTGTCGGGGCCGAGCTTTGCCGACGACGTCGCGCGCGGATTGCCGACCGCGGTCACGCTGGCCACCAGGGACGAAGCGCTCGCACGCGCGCTGGTCCAGGCGCTCGGCTCGGCGACCTTCCGGCCCTATCACACCACCGACGTGCGCGGCGTCGAGATCGGCGGCGCGGCCAAGAACGTGCTGGCGATCGCCGCCGGCATCGTGGTCGGCAAGAATCTCGGCGCCTCCGCGCTCGCCGCGCTGACCACACGCGGCTTCAGCGAGCTCGCAAGATTGGGCCGCGCCTGCGGCGCCCGCACCGAAACCCTCTCAGGCCTGTCGGGATTGGGCGACCTGCTGCTCAGCTGCTCGACCGCGCAATCGCGCAACTTCGCGCTCGGGCTCGCGCTCGGACGCGGCGAAGCCGCACCGGTCGGCAAGCTTGCCGAAGGCGCGTTCACCGCACCGGTGCTGTGCGAGCTCGCCGCCGCGCAGAAGGTCGACATGCCGGTGTCAAACGCGGTCGCCGCGATCCTGGGCGACCGGCTGACCGTCGACGCCGCGATCGAAGGCCTGCTGACGCGGCCGTTCAAGGCCGAGTAACGCATGTCACGCGGTCACGAAGGCGACGAGATCGTTCAATCCGGATCCCGTTCCGTCGGGCACAACGCCAAGCTCCTCGACGATCGCATGGCTGCGATTGACCCAGAAGGTTGGGTAGCCGAACCACTTCGCTCCAGCCACATCCCAGCCCGCGAACGCCGCAAAGACGATCTCCTCTTTGCGCAGCCCGAACGCGTCGACACCCATCCGGTAGGCGCGGGCGTCGGGCTTTAAGGCCTGGACCCTGTCGGTCGAGAGGTGAGCCTCGAACAGCCCCTCAAGCCCGGAGTTTCTGATGACGGCATCGAGCATCGGTGCGGTGAGATTGGACAGGAACGCCATGCGGACGCCTGCGTCACAAAGCTGCCGCAGCGCGGGCTCCGCGTCAGGCCACGCCTTGAGCTCCAGATACGTCTGCATCAGACGCTCGCGTTGCTCCGATGACAATTCGATCTTCATTGCTCTGGCTGCGAAGATCAGCGCGTCCTCGGTGACGCGCCAGAAATCGGTGTAGCGGCCGCCAAGGGTCCTGAGCCAGCCATACTCGAACTGCCGAATGCGCCAGGAGGCGCTCAACTCGGCACCCTTGCCTGGAAACATCTCTTCCACCCGCGCGAACACCGGACGCGAATCGATGATCGGGAAGCCGTCGAAGGCGATCGCCTTGAATGACGAGCGCGCCGCGGCGCGCGCCTGGTCCGACAGCACCGCTACGGTAACCGAAGCTGCGGTCAGAGCCGTGAAGGACCGGCGATTCAGAAGCATGTGATGATCTCCTGTAGGCGAGCCACCACCGATGTCACGAAGAAGCGCTTCGGCACAATCGCCGGATTGCGGCAGAGACCATTCCGGAATTCACAGCAATCGAAGTCGGAATAACGGCCCCGCATCGGGGTGGCAGGCCGCCCTTCACGTCCTGAAGACGCTGTACTAGCGTGGCGGCGAACCGTCGGATCCCGGTCGAACCATCGAAAGGCGGATCCCAAGGGAAAACCCATGCGTCAACCGCAACGCGCCATCGTTTCGCTCAGCCTCCTCTCGATCAGCCTTGCACTCGCCGTCGCCACCTCTTGCGCCACCGCCCGCGCCCAGACCGCAGCCTCATATGACGAACTCGCCAAGCGCGAGGCTGCGGCGAACGCCGAAGATGGCAAGCGGGTCGCGCCGCTCAAATCGATCGGCAATCCAACCGCCGACGTGTCTGCCGAGATGCAGGCAATGATCGGCGCGCCCTATCCGCCGCATTTCAATGCCGACCCCAAAACCCCGGCGGAATGGAAGGAGTTGATCGATCGCCGCGCCAAGCTTCTGATCGCGGGTATTCCGGCGCTGAAGGCGAAGCTCGGCGTCAAGGTCGAGGAAACCAGGCTTGCCGGCGTGCACTGCTACATCGTGACCCCGAACAAGATCGCGCTCGAGAACCGGCGACGCCTGCTGATCCACGTCCATGGCGGTGGTTACGTGTTCGGTCCCGGCGAAGCCGCGTTGCCGGAAGCCATCATGATGGCGGGCTTTGGCGGCTTCAAGGTCCTCTCGGTCGACTACCGGATGCCGCCGGACTTCCCCTATCCGGCCGCGATGGACGACGCGATGGCGGTCTGGAAGGAAGTTCTGAAATCGCACGAACACCGCCGGCTGGCGATCTTCGGCACCTCGACCGGCGGGGCGATGACGCTCGCGATGGTGTTGCGGGCGAAGGATGAGAAGCTGCCGCTGCCCGCCGCCATCGCGCCGGGCACGCCATGGTCCGATATCGACAAGATCGGCGACAGCTACGCGAGCAATGAATGGGTCGACAATGTGCTGGTGACCTGGGACGGATGGCTCGGCCGCGCCGCGAAGCTTTATGCAAACGGCACCAGCCTGAAGAATCCCTACATTTCGCCGATCTATGGTGACTTCAAGGGCTTCCCGCCGACCATCCTGACATCGGGCACGCGCGATCTGTTCCTCAGCAACACGGTTCGCACACATCGCAAATTGCGCCGCGCCGGCGTGATCGCCGATCTCAATGTCTATGAGGGGCAGTCGCACGCCCAATACCAGTTCAACGTCGACGCGCCCGAGACGAAGGAGGCGTTCACCGACATCGCCAGGTTCTTCGATCGATATTTGAAACAGTAGGTGCTGCGCTTCTTGATTTGACGCGTTTTCTTCACGCGAACCGGCATCCATCCCGCATCAAGTGCGGGACAGGCTTCGCTTGAAAACGCTTTGGATCGGGTGCCCGTGCTTGTCGCGGGCATCCGCGTCGCTGTAGATTGCAGCGCAATCGAACGGGGTGAGTTGCGATGAATTACTGGCTGGTGAAATCCGAACCGTCGGTCTGGTCCTGGGACCATCAGGTCGCCAAGGGCGCGAAGGGCGAAGCCTGGACCGGCGTGCGCAACTTCACGGCACGGCAGAATCTCGTCAACATGAAGAAGGGCGACAAGGCGTTCTTCTATCATTCCAACGAGGGCAAAGAGATCGTCGGCATCGCCGAGATCATCAAGGAAGCCTATCCCGACCCGACCGACAAGACCGGCAAGTTCGTCTGCGTCGACATCAAGGCCGACAAGCCGCTGAAGACGCCGGTGACGATGGCGGCGATCAAGGCGGACAAGAAGCTCGCCGACATGGCGCTGGTGAAATATTCGCGGCTTTCGGTGCAGCCGGTGACATCAGAGGAATGGAAGTACGTCTGCAAGATGGGCGGGCTGTAGCCGCTGTCGTCCCGGCGAAGGCCGGGACCCATAACCACCGCTGCGCACGATTGGCGCGCGCTGTGGCCACAGCTCGTCTCAACAACCAGCATTTGGGGTAATGGGTCCCGGCCTTCGCCGGGACGACGATGGAGGATGCGGAGCTTACGCCCCCGCCGCCATCACCACCTGCGCCAGCAATTGCTCGCGCTTGGACTGGGTGCGGTAGCCTCCCATCGTCGCGGCGAAGCGTTCGAGGATGCCGTCCTCGAAGGCGGTGACGATGGTGTCGTGGACATAGCTCTTGCGGCAGATCGCCGGTGTATTCGATAGTTGGTCGGCGGCGGCGCGGATCGCGTCCAGCACCTGGCGCTTGCGGCCGCGCTGGCTGGTGGCCGGCGTGATCCGCGACAGCGATTCCACGACGACCGCCGACGCCATCAGGGTGCGGAAATCCTTCAGCGAGATCTTGATGCCGGCGATCTCGCGCAGGAACGCGTTCACCGCCGTGGTCGAGGCGGCGCGGACGACACCGGAGCGGTCGTAGTACTGAAACATGCGCTTGCCCGGGACGCCGCGCAGGATGCCGATCGCACGCACCAGCTTGGCCGCGTCGCATTCCTTGCGCACGGCCTTGCCGCCCTTGGCCTTGAAGGTCAGCACCAGGGAGTCGTCTTCCAGCGTGACGTTGGACTTCAACAGCGTGGTGGCGCCGCGGGTGCCGTTGAGGCGCGCATAGGATTCGTTGCCGGGCCGGATCGCGGTGCGCGCGATCAGCTCGATCACCGCCGACAGCGCGAACTCGCGCGTCGGCTCGTCTCCGGACAGAAACGCCGAGACCTTGCGCCGGATCTTCGGCAGCGCGGCCACCAGCTTGGCCAGGCGATGCGCCTTGCGCTGCTCGCGAACCTTCTCCCAGTCGGCATGATAGCGATATTGCAGCCGGCCCGCGGCATCGCGGCCGACCGCCTGCAGATGCGAGCTCGGATCGCTGGAATAGCGCACCTGGCGATAGGCCGGCGGAACCGCCATCGCGTGCAGCCGGCGGATCGTCCGCGCATCGCGGACCCGCGAGCCATTGGCACGGACGAATGAATAGGTCTTGCCGCGCTTGATGCGGCGGATGGTCAGCTCGTTCTGGTCGCCGAGCCGCAGGCCCAGATCGCGCGCCAGCTCTTCAACCGTTGTTCTGATGGCGGCGGGGGCGTCGAGCTTGAGTGTTGACGGCGATCGCAGCTTTGCGCGTGGCGTCTGCTTTGGCCACTGGCCCAGTGCCTTTGCCAAGGCGACAGCGGGATCGGCGGAAACGGGCCGCACAGCCGCGATATTCTGCTGATCCATCATACTCGCAAGACGCCTTGTTCCGCTGTTCTCCCGGTAATGCCGTTGCTTCGGGCTTCGTTCCGGTGGGCCGTCTGGCCTCGGAAACGCGATTTAGGGCGTCGGCGCCGACATTGCGAGTCGCGAATCAGTTATTGACGGTGCCAAATTACCTTTCATGGGTGCCATTCGCCCGCTAACGTTGATTTTGGGCTGCCCGGGATCGGACAAAATGACGCGAGCGCGGTGCCGGAAACCGGCGCTTGAACGCCGCCCTCGGTCCACCGCGGCCCCCAGGTCGGGTCAGCAACCCTGCCCTTTCGCGCGCTGTCGCCGGGGGCGCGGCTCGAGTTCGGCAGCCACGGGCCGGTCCAACCGCTGGCCGCAACCGAGGATTACGCGGTCACGAACGTATTGACGCAGCTCTCGCCGCAGCGTCCGAAATTCATTCATTTGTGCCTGAAGCCCTCCATCAAAATCGGCGTCAGCGTATCGTCATCGCACGCGACACTGCTGCGGTGGCGGCGAACGGCGCAGAGGACCACACCACTACGACCAAGAGACCAGTGACCCCGAGCAAGCGATGGCGCATAGGTTTCTCTCGTCGACGCGTTGCGGTAAGCCGTCTTGTCAAAAGCGGAAGCCGGCGGACAACCGACGGCTTCGACGCGACGAAAGTGACAGTCCTTTTTCCTTGCCGGGCCGGAATGCGGCAACGCATAATCGCGGCAATGATCAAGACGGCTTGCCGCCGCGTTGTTTGCGATCGGCAATGAGCGGAGGAAAATGATGTCCGAGAAGATCTATGACGTGTCGGCCGACTGGGCCAAGCGCGCCTATATCGATGACGCCAAATATCGCGAGATGTACGCGCACTCGGTCAAGGACCCCAACGGCTTCTGGGGCGAGCACGGCAAGCGGATCGACTGGATCAAGCCCTACACCAAGGTCGAGAACGTCTCCTTCGCGCCCGGCAACATCTCGATCAAATGGTTCGAGGATGGCGTGCTGAACGTCGCCTGGAACTGCATCGACCGCCATCTCGACAAGCGCGGCGACCAGACCGCGATCATCTGGGAGGGCGACGATCCTTCCGAATCCAGGCACATCACCTACCGCCAGCTGCACGACGAAGTCTGCAAGATGGCCAACATCCTGCGCACGCGGAACGTCAAGAGGGGCGACCGCGTCACGATCTATCTGCCGATGATTCCGGAAGCGGCCTACGCCATGCTGGCCTGCGCGCGGATCGGCGCGATTCATTCGGTGGTGTTCGGCGGCTTCTCGCCGGACAGCCTCGCGCAACGCATCGAGGATTGCGACTCGAAGGTGGTGATCACCGCCGACGAGGGCCTGCGCGGCGGCAGGAAGGTGCCGCTGAAGGCCAATGTCGATGCCGCCATCGCCAAGATCGACTCTAAGGATTCCGGCGGCGTCGACTGGGTCGTGGTGGTAAAGCGCACCGGCGGCAAGATCGACATGAACCCGACCCGCGACCTCTGGTATCACGAGGCCGCCGAGATGGTGACGACGGAATGCCCGGCCGAGCACATGCATGCCGAGGACCCGCTGTTCATCCTCTACACCTCGGGCTCGACTGGTACGCCGAAGGGCGTGCTGCACACCTCCGCCGGCTATCTCGTGTTCGCGTCGATGACGCATCAATACGTGTTCGACTACCACGACGGCGACGTCTACTGGTGCACCGCCGACGTCGGCTGGGTCACCGGCCACAGCTACATCCTCTATGGGCCGCTCGCCAACGGCGCGACCACGCTGATGTTCGAGGGCGTGCCGAACTACCCGGACAATTCGCGTTTCTGGAACGTGGTCGACAAGCACAAGGTCAACATCTTCTACACCGCGCCGACCGCGATCCGCGCGCTGATGCAGGGCGGCGACGAGCCGGTGAAGAAGACCTCGCGCAAGTCGCTGCGCCTGCTCGGCTCGGTCGGCGAGCCGATCAATCCGGAAGCCTGGGAGTGGTACTACCGCGTGGTCGGCGACGACCGCTGCCCAATCGTCGACACCTGGTGGCAGACCGAGACCGGCGGCATTCTGATCACGCCGCTGCCCGGCGCGACCAAGCTGAAGCCCGGTTCGGCGACACGGCCGTTCTTCGGCGTGGTGCCGGAGATCGTCGATGCCGACGGCAAGACGCTGGACGGCGAGACCTCGGGCAATCTCTGCCTGACCAAATCATGGCCGGGCCAGATGCGCACGGTCTATGGCGACCATGCGCGGTTCGAGCAGACCTATTTCTCGACCTACAAGAACAAGTATTTCACCGGCGACGGCTGCCGCCGCGATGCCGACGGCTACTACTGGATCACCGGCCGCGTCGACGACGTCATCAACGTCTCCGGCCACCGCATGGGCACCGCCGAGGTCGAGAGCTCGCTGGTCGCGCACGAGGCGGTGTCGGAAGCCGCCGTGGTCGGCTACCCGCACGACATCAAGGGCCAGGGCATCTACGCCTATGTCACGCTGATGAAGGGCACCGAGCCGACCGAAGCGCTGCGCAAGGAGCTGGTCGCCTGGGTCCGCAAGGACATCGGCCCGATCGCCTCGCCGGACCTGATCCAGTTCGCGCCCGGCCTGCCCAAGACGCGCTCCGGCAAGATCATGCGCCGCATCCTGCGCAAGATCGCCGAGGACGAGCCGTCGAGCCTCGGCGACACCTCGACCCTGGCCGATCCGGCCGTGGTCGACGACCTCGTGCAGAACCGCCAGAACAAGAAGGGCGCGCCGGCGTAGGGCCAGCAGCAGCAAAATCAGAAAACCGAGGAAGGGCCGCGCGCGATCACCGCCGCGGCCCTTTCCTTTTCCCGCAACGGGCCGCTTCACGGGATTGTCAGAGGCATGGCGCGATTGAGGCGCGTTTGTGGCCAAGTGTTGTTTTCAGGTCATTTACTTTAATCCGAACTTTTCCTTTTCTCCGCGCCATCAGGACGTGTCTCGCGGCCGGTGTGAAACCACCCGGTTAACACACGCAGTTAATGTTGCGTGCGTGAGACCGGCAGGCCCGGTTTTTCAAGGGCTCTGCATCTTCGTTTTTGGCTTCCTCGCGGGAGCTGTTGGGAAGTGGAGAGGTTGATGTCGATGAAGTTTGCGGTGGCGCTGGCTGCCACGGCTGCTGTTACCCTTGGCGCTGTTGTCTTGACGTCGCAGGCGGCCGAAGCCCGGCCGGAAATGGTGGGAATACACGCCGATAACTATGAGCCAGGCACCATCGTGGTGAGGACCAACGAACGGCGGCTCTACCTCATTCTCGATTCCGGCCACGCGATGCGTTACCCGGTCGGCGTCGGCAAGTCCGGCAAACAGTGGGCCGGCACCACGAAGATCGACGGCAAATATCGCAACCCGGCCTGGTCGCCGCCCGCCGAGGTCAAGCGCGACAAGCCGAGCATCCCGAACGTGATCGCCGGCGGCTCGCCGCATAACCCGATGGGCGTCGCTGCGATGACGCTGGCCGGCGGCGAATATGCGATCCACGGCACCAACGTGCCGGGCTCGGTCGGCGGCTTCGTCTCCTACGGCTGCATCCGCATGCTCAACGCCGACATCACCGACCTCTATTCGCGCGTCGAGATCGGCACGACGGTCGTCGTCACCCGCTGATCAGGCAGAACGCTTCGCTGATAGAAAAGCCGCGCAACTGCGCGGCTTTTTGTTTGCGGAAGCTGCCGGATGTGATCGCTGGTGCCCGAAGCATGAGGAGATCAAGTTAAGCTGGATCGGCATCGGCGGTTCACCTCTCCCATGGGAGAGGTCGATTTGCGCAGCAAATCGGGTGAGGGGTTGCGGTCTATCGAGAAAGCAAGAGCCCTCACCCCGACGGGGAGAGGTGAATCGAAACCGCGGCAAGCCGATTCAACCAATCTCATCTCGCCTAGCGGGCAAAATATCCGCACCAGCCGAACCGGTGCCCGCCATTGTAGGCCCGGGCATGGCCGGCGGCGAGCAGCGCGGCCGAGACGTTGTCGGTCTTCCTGGTTGCGACGTCGGCGACGACGCGGCCCTGATATTTGTCTGGACCGACATTGTAGATCGCGACTTCGCCCTGACCGAGCAGGTCGCGCAGCGCCACCGTCGCCGCTTGCGCCATTTGCAGTTCACGCGCGCAGGACGCCTTCAGCTCCGGCGCGTCGATGCCGCGCAGCCGGACACGCGTGTACAGATCCGGGCCCGGCGAGAAATGCACCCGCGCCTCGAACGTGTCGCCGTCGATCGTCCTGATCACATCAACGTTGTGCCTGATGTCGGGCGCGCCGGCCCGCTGCCAGATGACGTCGGCGTCGCGAGACCTGCTCAACGACCAATGCGGCGGCAGATGCACCCATTGCCGGATCGGCAGCGTGCTGCCGATGGCAATGCCGAGAACGAACACCCATGGCAGCGCCGCCGAGACGCGTCGGCCCCAAGGCGACCTTCGTGAAGGAGGCCTGCGGAAGGGCGGACGTTCCGTCCCACGATAAGCATTTATTCTTTCGTATGGGGACATATTCCCAGACTGGCCTGAGTCGAGCCGTCAGGCAAGACTCTCAGAAGTCCGAGGCGATGCCCTTGGTCTCCCAATCGCCGTAACGCGTCGGTTCCGGTCCCTTCGGACCCTGGAACTCCTTCGGCCGCGCGGCCGCGTTCTGCGCGGCGGCCTCCTCGGCAGCCTTGCGCCGCGCCGCGGCCTCGGCGAGCGCGCGCTGCGCGGCCGGCGTCAGCGGCTTGCGCAGAGCGGCCTCCGGCAGCGACGACGATGGCGATTTATCAGACATGGCAAAACCTTCCGCCGCGGATTTCGTATCTCTGTGCTGGCTCAGTGACGACATCACGATCGCAAAATCCCGCAAGCCGATTCTTACATTTGGCATATTCGCATGCCAGAGGTGGTCTCGAGTTGATGGGCATGAGCCGAATGTAACTCAGCACCTTCGAGATATCTCCGCTTCATGCCTCCTTCAAGATTTGCAGTACCTGCCGAAGTCCCCGGCCTCGCGGCCCGCCGTATCGCGGCCGACATCCTCGATGGCGTGCTGCACAAGCACCGCACGCTCGACGACCAGCTCGACGGCGCCGGCGCGCATCCCGGCCTGAAGTCGCTCGCCGATCGCGACCGCGCGCTGATGCGCCGGCTGGTGTCGACCATCCTGCGCAAGCTCGGCACGCTCGGCCATCTGCTGTCGCGCCTGCTCGACCGCGGCGTCCCGACCGATGCGCCGCGCGCGCAGAGCGCGCTTCTGATCGGTGCGGCACAGATTCTCTGGATGGACGTGCCTGACCATGCCGCGGTCGATCTCTCGGTGCGGCTGGTGCAATCCGACCGGCGCGCCGCGAAATATGCCGGGCTCGTCAACGCCGTGCTGCGCCGCTGCGCGCGCGAGGGCCAGGGCCTGATCGACGAGATCAGCACGCAAACGCTGGACCTGCCGCCATGGATGCTGGCGCGCTGGAGCGCGCATTACGGCGAAGCCACCGCGCGCGAGATGGCGCTTGCGCTCGGACACGAGCCGTCGCTCGATCTCACGGTGAAGTCTGACGCGCCGCAATGGGCGAGCCGCCTGCACGGCGAGATACTGCCGACGGGAACCGTGCGCACGCTGCTGCAGGGTTCCGTCACGATGCTGCCCGGCTTTGCCGAAGGCCAGTGGTGGGTGCAGGACGCCGCCGCCGCGCTGCCGGTGCGGCTGTTCGGCGACATCAAGGACAAGGCGGTCGCGGATCTCTGCGCCGCGCCCGGCGGCAAGACCGCCCAGCTCGCGCTGGCCGGCGCACACGTCACCGCGGTCGACCGCTCGCCGGCGCGCGTGGCGCGGCTGCGCGACAATCTCACGCGTCTGGCCTTGCAGGCCGAGACCGTCGTTGCCGACGCCGCCGAATGGCCCGCCGAGGCCGCAAGCTTCGACGGTATCCTGGTCGATGCGCCCTGCAGCTCGACGGGAACCATCCGCCGCCATCCCGACGTCGCCTGGCTGCGGCAGGAAGCCGACATCGCCGCGCTGTCGGCGCTGCAGAAGCGGCTGCTGCAAAAGGCTACCAATCTGCTGAAGCCCGGCGGCACGCTGGTCTACTGCACCTGCTCGCTGGAGCCGGAGGAAGGCGAGCACGCGATCGCCGCGCTGCTGGCGAGCGAATCAGGCCTGCGCCGTGCGCCGGTCGAGAAGAGCGAGGTCGCCGGCCTCGACGACATCATCACCGCCGACGGCGATCTGCGCACTTTGCCGAGCCATTTGCCCAACGCCGACCCGCGGCTGGGTGGGCTGGATGGCTTTTACGCGACCCGGCTGGTTAAATCCTGATTTTAAACTTCAGTCCTCTAAGCTCGAAGTGATTCGTGCGGTATCAAGAGGGTGTCTGGGCAGGTTTCTTGGCAGGTTTCTTGGCAGGTGTCTTGGCCGCGTTTCCGGATTAAATAAGGATTCGTTGAAAATTCCCTCCCCGCAAGGTTAGGCGTGTCGGTCGCTCAAAGCAGACGCATCTCGACGCTGATTGCTGGCCGCTTTGCCCGCAGCATGATCGCGCGCGCCAGCGGGAGCACGGTTGCGCTGTCGCGGCTCTGGCCCGGCCGCACCGACCGGCTGATCATCGCCCCGCACGATCTGCGGACCGCCGACGCCACCCGCGCGGCCGAGATCTATGCTGGACGATTCGTTTTCGCCGGCAAGATCGTCACCTGCCACGGCCGCTCGATCTTCGATCTCGAGCCGCCGTCGGAGGATTGGGAAGCCGCCCTGCTCGGCTTCGGCTGGCTGCGCCATCTGCGCGCCGCCGACACCGCGCTGACCCGCGCCAACGCCCGCTCGCTGGTCGACGACTGGATCTCCAACCAGGCCCGCAAGCGGCCGCTGGAGCGCCGCGCCGATGTGCGCGCGCGGCGGGTGATCTCGCTGTTGTCGCAGGCGCCGCTCGTGCTCGGCGACACCGACGGAAAGTTCTACCGCAAATATCTGCGTGGGCTGGCGCGCGAGATCCGTTATCTGCGCCACGCGACGCTCGACAATGACGGCGTTCCCCGCCTGCAGGTGCTGATCGCGCTGTGCTACGCCTCGCTCTGTCTCGCCAACCAGGCGCGCAACATCAAATCGGCGACGCGCAGGCTGTCCGACGAATTGCAGCGCCAGATCCTGCCCGATGGCGGCCACATCTCGCGCAATCCCGGCGCGCTGGTCGAGCTGCTCAGCGATCTCCTGCCGCTGCGGCAGACCTTTGCCGCGCGGAATATCGCGCCGCCGCCGGCGCTTCTCAACGCCATCGACCGCATGATGCCGATGCTGCGCTTCTTCCGGCACGGCGACGGCAGCTTCGCGCTGTTCAACGGCATGAGCACCGCGCCGTCCGATCTCGTCGCGACGCTGCTCGCCTATGACGACACCCGCGGCGTGCCGATGGCGAGCATGCCGCATACCGGCTTTCAGCGGCTCGATGCCGGCAACACCGCGTTGATCATCGACACCGGCCCGCCGCCGCCGGCAAGCGTCAGCCAGGACGCGCATGCCGGCTGCCTGTCGTTCGAGCTCTCCTCCGGGGTGAGCCGCATCGTCGTCAATTGCGGCATGCCGAGCACCGGCCGCGACAATTGGCGGCCGTTCGCGCGCTCCACCGCGGCGCATTCGACGCTGACCTATCGCGATACGTCGTCATGCCAGTTCGTCGAGCTGTCGGCGATGAAGCGGCTGCTCCGCGGCGCGCCGATCACCAGCGGGCCCAGCAATGTCGAGAGCTACCGCGAAGCCGTTCCCGACGGCGACGTGCTCACCGCCTCGCATGACGGCTACCTCTCGCGCTTCGGCGTGATCCACCGCCGCGTGCTGATGGTCGCGCAGGACGGCACGCGGCTGGAGGGCGAGGATTCGCTGTCGCCGGCGCCGGGCGGCCGCATCAAGGGCAGCGAGGCCGATTTCGCGCTGCGTTTCCATTTGCACCCTTCGGTGAAGGCGAGCCGGCTGTCGGATGCCCGCGGCGTGATGCTGGTGCTGCCCAACCGCGACGTCTGGACCTTCGAGGCGATGGACGACAAGGTCGATCTCGAGGACAGCGTGTTCCTGGCCGGCAATGACGGCCCGCGCCGCACCTCCCAGATCGTGATCCGCCAGGACGCGAGGCAGGCCGGCACCATCCGCTGGAGTTTCGTGCGCTCCTCGACCTCGGCCTCCGCCACCACCGCGCGCCGCAACGCCCGCCGCGAGCCGGAACTGCCGCTGTAGGGCGACTGAAGGACCCCGCCCCGTCATCCTGAGGAGCCGCGAAGCGGCGTCTCGAAGGATGCACGGCCCGGCTGGTGGCCGTCGACCCTTCGAGACGCGCTGCGCGCTCCTCCAGCGACAAAGGCGAAGCCTTTGCGCGGGGGTGACGGGGAACGAATACCGGACCACCCTCAATTTGCGGGGAATCAGGCGCATGTACCGGTTTCGTGCCGCACAAAACCATGCTACCCGGCTGCCTTAACAGCCAGGGATTTTCCGATATGACCGAGCAGCTTCGCCGCGTGACCCGCGCTCTGTTGTCCGTTTCCGACAAGACCGGACTGATCGACTTCGCCAAGGCGCTGGCCGACCAAGGCGTCGAGCTGGTCTCGACCGGCGGCACCGCCAAGGCGATCGCGGCGGCCGGGCTGAAGGTCAGGGACGTCTCCGAGCTCACCGGCTTCCCCGAGATGATGGATGGCCGGGTCAAGACGCTGCACCCGAAGGTCCATGGCGGCCTGCTCGCGATCCGCGACAACAAGGAACACGCCGCGGCGATGGCCTCGCACGGCATCGCGCCGATCGACCTTCTGGTCGTCAACCTCTATCCGTTCGAGGCCACCGTCGACAAAGGCGCCGGCTTCGAGGAGTGCATCGAGAACATCGACATCGGCGGCCCCGCGATGATCCGCGCCGCGGCCAAGAACCATGACGACGTCGCCGTGGTGGTCGAGGCGAACGACTATTCCGCCGTGCTCGACGAGCTCGCCGCACACAAGGGCGCGACCTCGCTTCAGTTGCGCCGGCGGCTCGCCGCCAAGGCCTATGCGCGCACCGCGGCCTATGACGCCGCGATCTCGAACTGGTTCGCCGTGCAGCTCGACACCAAGGCGCCGGATTTCCGCGCCTTCGGCGGCAAGCTGATCCAGTCGTTGCGCTATGGCGAGAACCCGCACCAGACCGCGGCGTTCTATGCCACGCCGGAGAAGCGGCCGGGCGTTGCGACCGCGCGCCAGCTGCAGGGCAAGGAACTGTCCTACAACAACATCAACGACACCGACGCGGCCTATGAATGCGTCGGCGAGTTCGATCCGCAGCGCACCGCGGCCTGCGTGATCGTCAAGCACGCCAATCCTTGCGGCGTCGCCGAGGGCCCCGATCTCGCGACCGCCTATGCCCGCGCGCTGGCCTGCGACTCCACTTCGGCCTATGGCGGCATCATCGCGGTCAACCGCACGCTCGATGCGGACGCGGCGCGCGCCATCATCGGCATCTTCACCGAGGTGATCATCGCGCCCGATGCGACCGAGGAGGCGATCTCGATCATCGCCGGCCGGCGCAATCTGCGCCTGCTGCTCGCCGGCGGCCTGCCGAACGCGCGTGCGACAGGCCTCACCGCCAAGACCGTCGCCGGCGGCCTCTTGGTGCAGAGCCGCGACAATGCGGTGGTCGAGGACATGAACCTGAAGGTCGCGACCAAGCGCACGCCGACCGACGCCGAGCTGCGCGATCTCAAATTCGCGTTCCGCGTCGCCAAGCACGTCAAGTCGAACACCATCATCTACGCCAAGGATCTCGCCACCGTCGGCATCGGCGCCGGCCAGATGAGCCGGGTCGATTCCGCACGCATCGCCGCGCGCAAGGCGCTGGATGCGGCGGCCGAGCTGAAGCTCGCCGAGCCGCTGACCAAGGGTTCGGTGGTCGCCTCCGACGCCTTCTTCCCGTTCGCTGACGGCATGCTGGCCTGCATCGAGGCCGGCGCCACCGCGGTGATTCAGCCCGGCGGCTCGATGCGCGACGACGAGGTGATCAAGGCCGCCGACGAACACGGCATCGCCATGGTGTTCACGGGCGTGCGGCATTTCAGGCATTGATCCATCCGTTGTCGTCCCGGCAAAGGCCGGGACGATGGCGGTGGTTACTCCCGCACCTTCGCCAATAGCGCCAGTCCCGCCACGAAGAACGCCACCAGCACCGCCATGCCGGCCTTCTGGCTTGCCGTCGCCGCGGTGATCGCGCCGATCAGGAGCGGGCCGATGAACGACGTCACCTTGCCGGTGAGCGCGAACAAGCCAAAATACTGCGCGATGCGATCCTTCGGCGCGAGGCGGATCAGGAGCGAGCGCGAAGCGGCCTGCAGCGGTGCGCCGGTGGCGCCGATCAGGCAGCCCAGCACGATGTAAGCGCGCTCGGCAGCGCCCGCGAACAGAGGGCCGCCCGGCACCGGCGGCGCGACCGGGATGAACAGGATGGAATCCTTGTTCACGGTGAGGATCACGACGATCGCAAACAGCAGGATCACGAGGCTGCCGGTGATCACGCGCTTCGGTCCGAATGCATCATCGAGCTTGCCGCCGGTCCAGCCGCCGAACGTGCCGGCCACCGCGAGGATGATGCCGAAGGTGCCGATCCGGATCGTGTCCCAGCCGAACGTACCTGCGGCATAGATGCCGCCGAACGCGAACAGCGAGACCAGCCCGTCGGTGTAGATCATGTTCGCCAGCAGAAACCGCGCGAGTGACTTCTGCCTCGGCAGGCTCGACAACGATTCCCTGAGCTCGCGCAAACCTTCGCCGAGCGCCGCGCGCAGCGGGCGCTTCGTCGGATAGTCCGGCGTGAACAGGAACATCGGCGTCACGAAGATGATGAACCAGAGCCCGGTCAGCGGCCCGGTGATGCGGTCGCCTTCATGCATGGCAGGATCGAGACCGAACAGCGGCGTGAAGCCGAACAGCGTGCGGCCGGTCTCGGCATTGGCGGCGAGGAATCCAAGCACCAGCACGAGACTCAGGATGCCCCCGACATAACCGGTGGCCCAGCCGGTGCCCGAGAGCCGCCCGATCCGGTCGGGCGGCACCAGAGTCGGCATCATCGCATTGTTGAAAACGGTCGCGAACTCGACGCCGACGCTTGCGATCGCATAGGCGAGCAGCAGCATAGGGATGATGTCGGGATTGCCGGGCTTGCCGATCCACATCGCGCTCGAGCCGATCACGAGCAGCGCGCCGAAGCCCGCGATCCACGGCTTGCGACGACCGCTGGCATCGGCGATTGCCCCGAGCACCGGCGACAGCAGCGCGATCGCAAGTCCGGCAGCCGCGGTGGCAAACCCCCACAGCGCCTGGCCGCTGGCGGCATCCGGCGCGACAAAGCTCGCGAAATAAGGCGCGAACACGAAGGTCGTGATCAGCGTGAAATAAGGCTGCGCGGCCCAGTCGAAGAAGATCCAGCTGATGACGGCGGCGCGGCCCGGATAAACCTTGGTGGTGGCCTTCGCGTCACCGGCGCCCGTCTGCATTGTTGCCGTCATCGCGAAAGATATTCCCCAACTCGAACCACAGGCAGGCTTTTGCCGTTCCAATCCGCTCCCATATAGCATGAGCCGGTTTGACCGATACGGCGATGAACAGGGCAGGACATTTCGATGGCGCTGACGGCAACGATGTCGCGACGGCTGTTTGCCGCTCTCCTGGTGATTGGTATCGCGACGCCTGCCCTCGGCCAGGTCCAGCGCCGCTTCTATGAACCGTCAGCAGCGGACACGATTCGCAGCATTCGCGCCGAAAACGGCATGGTGGTGGCGCAGGAGAAGCTGGCTGCGCAAGTTGGCGCCGACATCCTGCGACAGGGCGGCAATGCGGTCGACGCCGCGGTCGCCACCGGCTTTGCGATGGCCGTGACCTATCCGCGCGCCGGCAATATCGGCGGCGGCGGCTTCATGGTGATCCATCTTGCCGGACGCAATGAGGATGTCGCGATCGACTATCGCGAGACCGCGCCGCAGGCTGCGACCCGCGACATGTTCCTGAACGCCGACGGCAAGCCCGATCCCGACAAGTCGCGCAACTCCGCGCTTGCGATCGGCGTGCCCGGCACGGTCGCGGGCCTTTCGCTGGCGCTGGAGAAATACGGCTCCGGCAAGTTCACGCTGGCGCAGATCCTCAAGCCCGCGATCGATCTCGCGCGCGACGGCTTCATCGTCACCGACGACACATCGGACACGCTGAACGACATGTATCGCCGCATGTCGCGCTGGCCGAATTCGGCCAGGACGTTCTCGCACGCCGATGGTACGCCGCTGCGCGAGGGTGACCGCCTGATCCAGGGCGATCTCGCCGGCGTATTGACTGATATTGCCGAACGAGGCCCGCGCGGCTTCTACCAAGGCGCCGTCGCCGAGAAGCTCGTCAGCGGCATCAGGAATGCCGGCGGCATCTTCACCCTCGAGGATCTGAAATCCTACCAGCCGGTGACCCGCACGCCGATCCGCGGCAGCTATCGCGGCTACGACATCGTCTCGATGCCGCAGCCCTCCTCCGGCGGCGTCGTGCTGCTTGAGATTCTCAACATCCTCGAAGGCTTTCCGATGTCCGACATGAGGCAGGGCTCGGCCGCCTCGCTGCATGTGATGATCGAGGCGATGAAGCGGGCCTATGCCGATCGCGCGCGCTATCTCGGCGATCCCGCCTTCGTCGACGCGCCGACGCAATTGCTGATCGACAAGGACTATGCCGCCAAGCAGCGCGCCACCATCGATCTTGCCCGCGCCACGCCATGGACCGATGTGCGCAACGCGAAGCAACCGCGCGAGGGCGACAACACAACGCATTATTCGGTCGTCGACGCCGGCGGCAACGCCGTCAGCAACACCTACACGCTGAACTTCCCCTACGGCGTCGGCCTCGTCGCCGACGGCACAGGCGTGCTGCTGAACAACGAGCTCGACGATTTCACCGCCGCGCCCGGCGCCTCCAATGCCTTCGGCCTGGTCGGCTTCGAGGCCAATCTGCCGGGACCCGGCAAGCGACCGCTGTCGTCGATGTCGCCGACCATCGTGCTGAAGGACGGCAAGCCGGTGCTGGTGACGGGCTCGCCCGGCGGCAGCCGCATCATCTCCGCGGTGACGCAGATCATCGTCGACGTGATCGACTACAAGATGGACGTTGCGGCCGCGGTCGCCGCGCCCCGCATGCACCATCAATGGCTGCCCGACGAGGTCCGGATCGAGCGCGGCTTTCCCGACGCGGTGCTGGGCGATCTGCGCGCCAAGGGCCACAAACTGGTCGAGCCGCTCGGCTACTCCTCCGCGAACTCGATCCTCGTCACGACCAACGGTCTGCTCGGCGCACCGGATCCGCGCACGCGCGGCTCGGAGGCTGCGGGATACTAACGTGATCGGATCGGGTTGAGCTGGAGCGGCATCGGAGGTTCACCTCTCCGTTGGGAGAGGTCGATTTGCGTAGCAAATCGGGTGAGGGGTTACGGTCTATCGAGAAAGCAAAAACCCTCACCCGGATTGCTTCGCAATCCGACCTCTCCCCGTCGGGGAGAGGTGAACCAAAACCGCCGTGAGCCGATTCAGCCAAATCTCATCCCGCTCTAAACGCGGCTTTGCCCAGCCTGCGACATCGCGATAGATTGGCGGTCCGCGCACCTCCGGCCGCGGATCGCAAACAGCCGGTGAACGATTTCTCCGGGGAACGCGCATGAGCACGGCCGAATCCAAATCGATGGAAGTTGCAGAGATCGAGGACACCAGCCTCCTCGCCTTCTATCGCGACATGAACCTGCAGGAGCGGCGCACGTTCTGGGCCTGCGCGTCGGGCTGGACGCTCGACGGCATGGATTTCATGATCTATCCGCTGGTGATCGGCACCATCATCACGCTCTGGAAGGTCGATCCCGGCACCGCCGGGCTCGCGGGCACCGTGACATTGCTGGCCTCCGCCGTGGGCGGCTGGCTCGGCGGCTATTTGTCCGACCGCATCGGGCGGGTTAAGACGCTGCAGCTCACCATCATCTGGTTCTCATTCTTCTCGCTGGTCTGCGCAGTGGTGCAGAATTTCGATCAGCTTCTGGTCGCCCGCGCACTGCTCGGCCTCGGCTTCGGCGGCGAATGGGCGGCCGGCGCCGTGCTGATCGGCGAGGCGATCCGGCCGCAATATCGCGGACGCGCGGTCGGCTCGGTGCAGTCGGGCTGGGCGGTCGGCTGGGGCCTCGCGGTGCTGGCGCAGGCGATCCTGTTCTCGGTGCTGCCGGCGGAGAACGCCTGGCGCTGGATGTTCGTGATCGGCGCGCTGCCGGCGCTGCTGGTGTTCTATCTGCGCCGCTATGTCACCGAGCCGGAAATCTCCGCCGCGACCATGGCGCAGGCGCAGGCCTCCGGCAGCGGACCCGCCGCGTTGTGGGAGATCTTCCACGGACCGATCCTGAAGACCACGCTGCTGGCGTCGCTGGTCGGCACCGGCATGCAGGGCGGCTACTACGCCATCACCTTCTGGGTGCCGCGCTTCCTCACCACCGAGCGCAAGCTGTCGGTGGTCGGCTCGACCGGCTATCTCGCGACGCTGATCATCGGCTCGTTCATCGGCTATCTGGTCGGTGCCTGGCTCGCCGACCGGATCGGCCGGCGCAATCTGTTCCTGATCTTCTCGATCGGCGCGATCGCGGTGGTGCTGCTCTACACCCAATTGCCGCTGTCCAACGAGGTGCTGTGGGTGCTGGGTTTTCCGCTCGGCTTCTTTGCCTCGGGCTATTTCTCCGGCATGGGCGCGTTCCTGACCGAACTGTATCCGACGCGGCTGCGTGGCTCCGGCCAGGGCTTCTGCTACAATTTCGGCCGCGGCATCGGCGCGCTGTTCCCGTTCCTGGTCGGCGCGCTGTCGACCACGACCACGCTCGCCAACGCGATCGCGATCTTCGCGGTGGCGGCTTATGGCGTGTTCTTCCTCGCCGCCTACGCGCTGCCGGAAACACGCGGGCGTGTGCTGCATGCGGATGGATAGGACGTGAGGTAGGGCTGTGGCTGCGCCGCTTGCTCGGTCGTCCCCTCCTCCCTTGCGGGGGAGGGCTAGGGAGAGGGGTAGCCGCGAAGGCGGTGTGTGTGGCTTACCCCTCTCCCCAACCCTCCCCCGCAAGGGGGGAGGGAGCCTGATAGTGTGCGTCCCTAACAGGAGGCTGCCATGACATCGCTCAAGGGCAAGACGCTGTTCATCTCGGGCGCGAGCCGCGGCATCGGGCTGGCGATCGCGCTGCGCGCCGCGCGTGACGGCGCCAATGTCGCGATCGCGGCGAAGACCGCCGAGCCGCATCCGAAGCTGAAGGGCACGATCTACACCGCCGCCGACGCGGTCCGCGCCGCCGGCGGCAAGGCGCTGCCGGTGCTCTGCGACATCAGGGACGAGGCGCAGGTGATGGCGGCGATCGAGCAGACCGTCGCCGCGTTCGGCGGCATCGACGTCTGCGTCAACAATGCCAGCGCCATCAGCCTGACCAATTCGCAGGCAACCGACATGAAGCGGTTCGACCTGATGATGGGAATCAACACCCGCGGCACCTTCATGGTGTCGAAATACTGCATCCCGCATCTGAAGAAGGCGGAGAATCCGCACATCCTGATGCTGTCGCCGCCGCTCGACATGAAGACGAAATGGTTCGAGCACTCGACCGCCTACACGATGGCGAAGTTCGGCATGAGCATGTGCGTGCTCGGGCTGGCGGGCGAATTGAAATCGGCCGGAGTTGCCGTCAACGCGCTGTGGCCGCGCACCACGATCGCAACCGCGGCGGTCGGCAATCTGCTCGGCGGCGACGCCATGATGCGGGCGAGCCGCACGCCCGAGATCATGGGCGATGCGGCCTACGCGATCATCACCCGGCCGTCGCGCGAATTCACCGGGCATTTCTGCATCGACGACAAGGTGCTCTATGCCAATGGCGTACGCGACTTCGAGCGCTACCGCGTCGATCCCTCGGTGCCGCTGATGTCGGACTTCTTCGTGCCCGACGACGACGTGCCGCCGCCCGGCGTCACCGTGCAGCCGCTGCCGTCGGTCGGCGGCGCCCAGACGTCTCGCTAGGCTAGACCACAGACGCGTTCAGCTCTGCGCGCCAATGCTGCACGCGCTCCTTCAGCAGCGTGTCGCGCACATAGCCGAGCTCCTCGTCCTCGATCCGCTCCAATGTTTCGAGCGAGAGATGATCCGCGCCGTGGGCCGTCCAGGCGCGCTGCAGCTCCGCGTTGCGATGGCTGCCCATCCGCAGCGTGAACCAGATGCGGTTCTCGATCTTGTCGAGATCGAGCGCCTGCCCCACCCAGACCTCGCCGGTCGCGCGACAGCGAATCGCGAACACGCCGGCAACGCTCGCGCGTTTCTTGTAGTCGGCGATGGCTTGCTTGCGGTCCTCGGTCTTCATGGCAGCTCCGATGTTCCAGGCACGCTATTTATACCCGGGCATTATTGACAAGGCAATATTACCCGGATAAAAAATAGCGGCATCGAAACCCGAGCCGCTGTTATGACCGCGAACTTACCGGCCGACCTGGTACGGGCCGCCCTTCTCCAGCGCCCGCGCATAGGCCGGGCGGGCGTGGATGCGCTCAAGGAACGCGACACATTTGGGATGGCCGTCCTCGAGCCCACCGCGCGCCGCGGCAGCCTCGAGCGGAAAGCTCATCTGGATGTCGGCGCCGGAAAACGCGCTGCCGGCGAACCATTCGCTCTTGCCGAGCTCGCCTTCCCAATAGGCCATGTGCTGCTTGAGCTGCGGATTGACCAGCGTCGACAGCGCCGTGTTGGACACCTTGCGCACCAGGGGCCGCAGCAGCGCCGGCGCGCGCTTCGGCATCAGCGTGAACAGCAGCTTCAGCAGCAGCGGCGTCATCGCCGAACCCTCGGCGTAGTGCAGCCAATAGGTGTAGCGCAGCCGCTCCGGCGTATCGGCCGGCGGGATCAGGCGCCCGTTGCCGTAGGTCGCGATGATGTATTCGAGGATCGCGCCGGATTCCGCGATCGTGTGGCCGTTGTCGGTGACGACGGGCGACTTGCCGAGCGGATGGATCGCGCGCAGCTCCTTCGGCGCCCGCATGTCGGGCTGCCGCTGATAGCGCACGATCTCGTAAGGCACACCCAATTCCTCGAGCAGCCACAGCACGCGCTGCGAGCGGGAATTGTTGAGGTGATGAACCGTCAGCATGGGGCGTCCTCTGAAAGATCAGCGCAATCGGGCGGCGCTTGGTGCCAGCGGGAAACGAGAAAGTCGAGATCCACGCGCCGCGATTGCTAAGAATTATCCGGGCAGTATGTCGCGCAATCTGAGAGGTCTACCATGAATCCTGCCTATGTCGCGTTCGAAGGCGAGCACCGCATCGGGGCCGGCGACCTCCCGGAGGTTGCGCGCGCCGCCAAGCAACACCTCGACCAGCGCAAGGACGCCGCGATCCTGGTATTCAACGGCCGCACCTCGGCGCTGGTCGATATCGATTTCCGCGGCTCGGTCGACGATGTGCTGGGGCGGCTGCCGACGCTTGCGCCTGCGCGCAACGAGGAGTCGGCGGCGCCGACCGCGCCGCGCGGGCCCGGTCGGCCAAAGCTTGGCGTCGTCGCGCGCGAGATCACGCTGCTGCCACGGCATTGGGACTGGCTCGCGCAGCAGAAGGGCGGTGCATCGGTTGCGATCCGCAAGCTGATCGACGAGGCGCGGCGCTCAAGCGGCGACAAGGACCGCACGCGCAGCGCGCAGGATGCCGCCTATCGCTTCATGACTGTCATGGCCGGCAACCGGCCGAACTATGAGGATGCGATCCGCGCCCTGTTCGCCCACGACCGGCGCCGCTTTGCGACGCTGATCGCGGACTGGCCGGCCGATATCCGCGATCACGCGATCCGGCTCGCCTATAGCGATCAAGCGGACTGACGCCCGATGAACTAATGTCGACGGGCAACCGCGAGCGAGCTGCGCCCCCTCTCCCGCTTGCGGGGGAGGGCTGGGGTGGGGGTTTTGCCACGGGTACAGACCGGATAGATACCCGACAGTTTAGACCGGCATGATTGCCGACAGGTTTCTAGAAGCATCGGCGGGAGGGCCCGACGATGCCGTTCAGAGAGACCAGTCGGATGGAAGAGCGTATCCGGATGTTTATGGAGTACGAGAGCGGGAACTGGAACGTGTCGGAGTTGTGCCGCCGTCACGGTATCTGCCGCGACACGTTTTACGCATGGCGCCAGCGGAAGCAGAGCGGCGATCCGGAGTGGTTCAGGGACCGTTCGCACGCGCCGCAGCAATGCCGACAAACGACCGATGCAGCGATTGCAGAGAAGGTGATCGCGGCTCGGCAGCGCTTTCCCTATCTGGGACCGCGCAAGCTGCTCGCCTTGCTCGACCGCCAGGCGCCGGAGATCGATTGGCCGGCGGCGTCGACGATTGGGAGCATTCTCAAGCGCGCGGGGCTGATCTCGCCGGTGAAGCGCCGTCGCCGTCCGCTCGACCAGCGGCGTCCCTGCACGCCGGTGCAGGAGCCGAACGACGAGTGGAGCGTGGACTTCAAGGGCTGGTTTCGCACCCGCGACCAGTGCCGGGTCGATCCCCTGACGGTGGCCGACAGCCACAGCCGCTTCCTGATCGAACTGCAGATCGTCGCACCGACGACCGAGGGCGTCCGCCCCCGCTTCGAAAGAGCTTTCCGCGAGCATGGCCTGCCGCGGGCAATCCGCTGCGACAATGGTTCGCCGTTCGGCTCGCGCGGCGCCGGCGGTCTCACCACATTGTCGGTCTGGTGGCTGAAGCTCGGCATTACGCCGCGCTTCATCCGTCCGGCCTCGCCGCAGGAGAACGGTCGCCATGAGCGCATGCATCGCACCTTGAAGGCGCAAACATCGAGCCCACCGGCAGATAATGCGTCGGAGCAACAGGCCCGCTTTGACGCCTTCCGAGAGCATTACAATAGGGAACGTCCTCACGAAGCGCTGGGCCAACGGCCGCCGGAAGACGCCTATCGAGCATCTCAACGCACCATGCCGGATCGCGAGCAAGACCCCTGGTATGACGCCAATCACCAGGCCCGCCGTGTTCGCGGCAACGGAGAGATCAAATGGAAAGGCAAGTTCGTCTTTATCGGTCAGGCGCTGGTGAACGAACTTGTCGGCATCGCCGAACTCGATACCGGTGACCACGTCGTCCGCTTCTGCGACCTCGACGTCGGTCTCATCGACCGCCGCGGTCTGTTCACCCGGTTCGCTCCGCCGCGTGAGGGGCTGCGCGAACCGGGTGAACAGACCGCTTAACCCAAACTGTCGGGGATCATGCCGGTCCAAAATGTCGGGAATCATGCCGGTTGAACAACGCAGAGATTCTTTCCGGTGGAGAGAGCCCCCACCCGGATCGCATCTGTCGATGCGATCCGACCTCCCCCGCAAGCGGGAGAGGTGCAGCGAGTGTGCCGCCTGATCTAGGACGTACCAGCCAGGTGCCTGGTCAATTTTTGGAAGTTGAACGTGTCCAACCCACCCTCCCTGCGCAAAGCCTTCCTCGCCTTCCTCGCGCCGATGCTGCTCAGCAATGTGCTGCAGTCGCTGTTCGGCACCATCAACGGCGTCTATCTCGGCCAGATGATCGGCGTCGACGCGCTCGCCGCCGTCTCGGTGTTCTTTCCGGTGATGTTCTTCTTCATTTCCTTCGTGATCGGCCTGAGCGCCGGCGCCTCGGTCATGATCGGCCAGGCCTGGGGCGCGGGCGAGCCCGACCGGGTGAAAGCGGTCGCCGGCACCACCATGACCGTGACGCTGCTGCTCGCGCTGGCGATCGCGGTCCTCGGCGGCGTGTTCGCCCGCCCGCTCTTGATCGCGCTCGCGACACCATCCGACGTCCTCGACGCCGCGGTGGCCTATGCGCGGATCATGATGATCACGATGCCCATAACCTTCGCATTCCTGCTGCTGACGGCGATGATGCGCGGCGTCGGCGACACCGTGACGCCGCTGGTTGCGCTGACGGTCTCGACCACCGTCGGCCTGGTAGTGACGCCGGCGCTGATCCGCGGCTGGCTCGGCCTGCCGATGCTCGGCGTCGCCAGCGCTGCCATCGCCTCCGCGGTCTCGGGCGTGGTCACGCTGCTGTGGCTGCATGTTCATATGCTGCGGCACCGCCATGCACTGGCCTTCGACGCCGCATTCCTGCGCGCGATGCGGCCGAACGGCGCCCTGCTGCGCATCGTGCTGCGGCTCGGCATTCCGACCGCGATCGGCATGGTGGTGGTCTCGCTCGCCGAGCTGGTGCTGCTCGGCCTCGTCAACGGTTTCGGCTCGGACGCCACCGCGGCCTATGGCGCAGTCAACCAGGTGATCGGCTATGTGCAGTTTCCGGCGATCTCGATCGCAATATCGGTGTCGATCTTCGGCGCGCAGGCGATCGGCCGCGGCGATTCCGCCCGGGTCGGCCCCATCGTCAGGACCGGGATCGAGATGAATCTCGCGCTGACCGGCGGGCTGGTCGTGCTCGGCTATCTCTTCGCGCGGCCGCTGATGGGCTTCTTCATCGTCGACAATGCCGTGCTCGCGCTGGCGCAGCAGCTCTTGTACATCGTGCTGTGGAGCATGGTGCTATTCGGCATGGCGACGGTGTTTTCGGGCGCGATGCGCGCCGGCGGCACGGTGTGGATGCCGCTGTTGCTCTCGACCCTGGCGATCGCGGTGGTCGAGGTGCCGGTCGCGATCCTGCTCAGCCGCGCCAGCGGCGTCAGCGGCATCTGGATCGCCTATCCCGTCACCTTCGCAACCATGTTCGTGCTGCAGATGGCCTATTACGCCCTGGTATGGCGCAAGCAGACCATCAAGCGGCTGATTTGACATCGCGCGCCGCGGCTCACATGATGATTATCATATTCTACTGATGGCGCCTGCGACAGCAGGTCCATGCTAGACAAGCCGTGCTAAACAAGTCCAAACGAGACAAGCCGAGGGAGAGACCGTCGTGAGCCAAAATCCGCAATTCCTGTTCGATTTCGGCAGCCCCAACGCCTTCCTCAGCCATGAAGCGATCCCGGCAATCGAAAAGCGCACCGGCGTCAAGTTCGAATATGTCCCGATCCTGCTCGGCGGCATCTTCAAGGCCACCAACAACAAGTCGCCGGCCGAGACGCTGGCGGGCGTCAAGAACAAGCCCGAGTTCATGAAGATCGAGACGGAACGCTTTCTCAAGCGCTTCAACGTCAAGCCCTACACCTGGAACCCGTTTTTCCCGGTCAATACGCTGAACCTGATGCGCGCGGCGGTCGCCGCCCAGTTCGAGGGCGTGTTCGAGAAATATATCGAGGCCGCCTTCCACCACATGTGGGTCGAGCCGAAGAAGATGGACGATCCTGAGGTCGCCGGCAAAGCCATCGCCTCCTCCGGCCTTGACGCCGCAAAACTGTTCGCCCGCGCGCAGGACGCGGATGTGAAGGCCAAGCTGATCGAATATACCTCATCCGCCGTCGAGCGCGGCGCGTTCGGCTCGCCGACCTTTTTCGTCGGCAACGAGATCTTCTTCGGCAAGGAGCAGCTGCGCGAAGTCGAGGAAATGGTATCGGGAAAGTGAGATGAGCGAACGGCCAATAGCGAGTAGCGAATAGTCGAACAGCATCCCTATCTATTCGCCACTCCCATTCGCCATTCGCCCGCGGGCGGCGAACAACAAAGAAGGACAAATTCCCATGCGCGTTCTCGTGGTCGGCGCCGGTGCGATCGGCGGTTATTTCGGTGGCCGGATGCTTCAGGCCGGCCGCGACGTCACCTTCCTGGTGCGCCCGCGCCGCGCCTCCGAGCTCGCCTCCGCCGGGCTCGTGATCAAGAGCCCGAACGGCGATGTCACGCTGAACAACCCGCCGACCGTGCAGGCCGACAAGCTGTCGGACAAGTTCGACGTCGTGCTGTTGAGCTGCAAGGCGTTCGATCTCGAGGATGCGATCAAGTCCTTTGCGCCCGCCGTCGGCGACAAGACCGCGATCATCCCGCTGCTCAACGGCATGCTGCATCTCGATGCGCTCGACAAGACGTTCGGAGCGCAGCATGTGCTCGGCGGTCTGTGCGCGATCGCGGCGACGCTGAACGAGAAGCGCGAGGTAGTGCAGCTGCAGCCGATGCAGTCGCTCGGCTTCGGCGAGCGCGCCGGCGGGTTGTCGGACCGGGTGCGCGCGATCGCCGAGACCTTCTCGGCGATCAACGGCGCCAACGCCAGCGAGCATGTGATGCAGGACATGTGGGAGAAATGGGTGTTCCTGGCGTCGCTCGCCGCCTCCACCAGCCTGATGCGGACCTCGGTCGGCAACATCCTGGCCGCGCCCGGCGGCAAGGATTTCCTGCTCGGCATCCTCGACGAATGCAGCGCGATCGCCGCCGACGCCGGCCATGCCCCGGGCGGCCCGTTCTTCCAGCGGACCCGCGGCCTCCTGACCACCGAGGGCTCGCCGATGACCGCATCGATGTTCCGCGACATCAAGGCGGGGCTGCCGGTCGAGGCCGATCACGTGATCGGCGACCTGGTCGTGCGCGCCGACGCCGCCAAAATCCCGGTGCCGAAGCTGCGCACGGCCTACACGCACCTCAAGGCGTATGAGAAGCAGCGGGGATGAATCTATTCCCGTCGTCCCGGCGGAGGCCGGGACCCACACGCCGCGGCCTCTCGATTCGAGGCGGTGCAGGTTGATATCCGTTCAAGACAATTGAAGCCGGTGGTTATGGGTCCCGGCCTTCGCCGGGACGACCACATGATTTGCGGCTACAGATGCGCCAGATAATGCGCGAGCGCGGTGATCTCCTCGTCGCTCAGCGGATAGGCGACATCGGCCATCGCGGCCTGTGCCCCACCGGAGCGCAGGCCCGACTTGTAATCGTGCAGCGCCTTGACGAGATATTCCTCGCGCTGGCCGGCGATGCGGGCGACCGCCTTGGTACCGGCAAACGTATCGCCATGGCATGAGGCGCAGCGGCGGCCGGCGGCGGCCTGCTTGCCCTTTTCGGACAAGTCCGGATTGTCGTCCTTGCCGCCCTTGAACGGGGTCAGCGACGCGAAATAGGCGCCAAGATTTCGGATGTCGTCGTTGTTGAGCTGCTCGACGATCGGCTGCATCTGCTCGTTCTTGCGCGCGCCGGCGCGGAAGAACACCAGCTGCCATTGAACGTACTGGTCGAGCTGGCCGGCGAGCGAAGGAATGTTCTCGGTCTGCGAGATGCCGTTCTCGCCGTGACAAGCGGCACAGATTTCGGCCTTCGCCTTGCCGGCGGCGACATCGGCGGCATTGGCAAAAGAAACCATCGCGATGGCCGAGGCGAGCAGAATTCCGAGGGTCACAAAGCGCATTGCCAGTTTTCTCCGTGTGTCATTGCCGGGCTCGACCCGGCAATCCATCTGGCTTGAAGACGGTTTCTTGGTTTGGATGGATGCCCGGATCCCGTCTTCGCCAAGGCTTCGACGAGGCTCCGGTCTCAGGCACGCCGTAGCCTTGGCGAAGGCGGCAAGTCCGGGCATGACGAGTGCGTTCCTTTGCGGGCGTGCCCGAACCACGCGAATGAGGCTGCGGTCACCTCACGGCCACCGCAGCCTCACATTGTTTCAACCGTTACTTCTTGCTGTAGCTGATGCGATAGATCGCACCGGCCCAGTCGTCGGCGACGAGGATCGAGCCATCCTTGTCGAGCAGGATGTCGGCGGGACGGCCGAGATAACCCTGGTCACCCTGGATCCAGCCGTCGGCGAAGATTTCCTGCTTCGCATTCTTGCCGTCGGGGCTCGCGGTGATCTTCACGATGCGGCCGCCCTGGTACTTGTGCCGGTTCCAGGAGCCGTGCTCGGCGATCAGGATGCTGTTCTTGTACTCGGCCGGGAATTGGCTGCCGGTATAGAACTTCATGCCGAGCGGAGCCACGTGCGCGCCGAGCTTGTACGCCGGCGGGGTGAACTCCGAGCATTTGTGTCCCATCGCGAACTTGGCATCGGGCAGATCGCCCTGGTGGCAATAGGGATAGCCGAAATGCTCACCGATCTTGTTGATCACGTTGAGCTTGTCGCTCGGCAGATCGTCGCTGATCCAGTCGCGGGCGTTTTCGGTGAACCAGTATTTGCCGGTGCGCGGGTCGACGTCGCCGCCGACCGAGTTGCGCACGCCGAGCGCATAGATCTCCGCGTTGCCGGTCTTGGGATCGACACGGCGGATCTGCGACACCGAGGTCGGCGGGATGCCGATGTTGAAGGGAGGTCCGAACGGAATGTAGAACCAGCCGTCCTTGTCGACGGCGATGTATTTCCAGCCATGCGCCGCGTAGGACGGCATGTCGTCATACACCACCTTGCCGCTGCCGAGATTGTCGAGATTGGCTTCGGCATTGTCGTACCGGATCAACTTGTCGACCGCGATGACATAGAGCGCGCCGTCGCGGAACGCGAGGCCGGTCGGCATGTTGAGGCCCTTGAGGATGGTCTTGACCTCCTTCTTGCCGTTGTTGTCCTTGATCGCATAGACGTTGCCGAGGCCGAACGAGCCGACGAACAGCGTGCCCTTGTCGCCCCAGGCCATCTGCCGCGCCGCGAGCACGTTCGAGGCATAGACCTCGATCTTGAAGCCCGGCGGCAGCTTGATCTTCTTCATCATCGCCGCGAGCTCGGAATCGGACGCGCCGGTCGGCGGACCGGACGGCGGGGCAAGGCCCTTCTGCGCTTCGGTCTCGTCGCCGAGGAACCAGTCATCCGGCGGATGGGTCCAGAATTCCTTGGTGCCGGACTCGTACTTCTTCAGCGCACGATTCTTGTCTGTTTGTTGCTGTGCATTGGCGAAGGTCGTCCCCGCCAGCAGCGCAATCGCCGCGAACGCAAGTATTGATCGATTGAAAGCCGATTTCATCGCGTCACTCCCCTATGCAAGCCGTTGCAGCTTGCCTGTTATTGATTTTGAACGCCCTGAGAGATGATGGTGGCGGTCTGTGAGGTAGGTCAGACGGCAAAATGGTAGCACATCCAACGACGCTGAAAAGCGCAGCGCCGGTGTGCGCTGCGTCAAAACTAGTTGAGACGATATTTGAGACGAAATTTTCCTGAGCAGCCTGCCCGATAACAAGGCATTCTGCACCGCAGCGTGATATTCGAATGAAGCTAACGCTCGTGGTTGCCGCTATCGCGACGACAGGCGCGCCAGACCGAGCGCCTGCGCCTTGGCCTTCGACAGCGGCCTGAACAACACGCTGCGCCGCTGCCCGCTCGTGATCGCCGCGATCTTGAAGCCGTCATCGGCGGCGATGATGTCGCCGGTCCGAAGCGTCATGTCGTCCTCGATCGCAATCGGCGACAGGCCGGTGGACGCGCCGGCGCTGCACGAGCATTGCGGCACCATCTCGCGCTGAAAGCGGAATGCATTTGCAAGCGTCTTGTAGGTCTCGCCCGCTTCGGTTCTGGCGCTGTCGATATCGGAGCCGGAGTACAGCTTCACCTCGGCGGCGGGACAGGCCGCCTCGCATGCCTTGACGTCCGCCGTCTCGCCCACACGCGGCAGCGGAAAGAAGCGGCCGTCGCAGGTCCTGACGCAGAAGTTTTGCTGGCCGCCCCGGTGCGACCGCGTCGTGATGTAGACCCGCGCTCGCGGCCGTTCGGCCGCCTCGTAGTCAGGCGCCGGCCCAAAGCCAGGCATGGGAGAGAAGCTGGGCGTCGGGGCATACGCCGAGTCGCTCGGCAATTGCTGCGCCGATGCGCCCGAACATGTCCAGGCGCCGACGAGCACGACCAGCGCGGCGACGTTTGCGCGCACCGAGCGGCGATTTAACCCAGGAGCTGGCTTCCAACTGATCGACATCGTTCACGCGCTAGCCGCGCCGGCAAATCCGGCCGCAACCATTCCAGCGCCAACACAACCACAGATTTCTATCAGTTTTGAGAATGCATCGTTTGCAGGTTAACAAAAGCCGGAAACCGCCGTGGCGGGCCGCGACATCTTGACCTCGCAATCGCGGCTTGGAGATGCGGCCTCGGACCGGACAGCAAAAAGCCCGCGCCGATGGGCGGGCCTTCATCAGACTGTCAGCTCGGTCAGCGAGAAGTTTTGGAGCGGGCGAAGGGGCTCGAACCCTCGACCCCGACCTTGGCAAGGTCGTGCTCTACCACTGAGCTACACCCGCATCCGAAATGGCGGCGATCGCTCGCCGGCAACGGCAGACCTATGCCAAAAGCTGTCTGTGAATGCAACACAAGAGCGCGGTCCGAACCTCACGAAATCGCCCGGTTTCCCTAAAAATTGACCTCGAATCGGCCGAAACCGGTCGCGCCGCCGATTTCTTTTTAGATTTCCGCCGGAACCTGCCTCAAGGCCATCTCGTCCCGGAGCGATTCGAGCCAGGTCTCGAACCAGCCGGTCAGCGTCTGCGTCAGCTCGAGGCGGCGGGTCGGGTCGCAATCGAACACGGCCCACCATTCGATAAAGGCCCGGTCGCCGTCGATCACCGGGGTTACCTGCAGGGTCGCGCTGAAATCCGTCACCGGCAGGGTCGGGGTGTCGACAAATTCGTAGGTCTGGAAGCGCTCGACGTCGGACTGCGCGAGCAGCCGCTGCCGGATCCGCCGCTTGCGGTACAACACATTGCGCACGGCCCCGACGGTATCGCCGGATTTGCCGTCCTCGATCTCGCTCGTCCCCGCGCCATGGACCCAGACCGGGTAATTGTTGAAATCGCGGATGATTTTCCAGACCTCGCCGGCCGGCTGCTCGAACACCGTGCTGTAATAGGCCTTTGCCACGGGCGCTCCCCTGCTGCCATGAAGGATCGCCATCATCGGCCGTTCCGCGGCCCCAACCCACCCGATCTCCGATGGAACGGGACAGGCGGCCAGGCGATTGAATTTTTCTGGCTGACTGCCATTTACCGAGCATGATCCCGGAAACCGGTTCCCACTTTTCCGGGATCATGCTCTAGCTGACAGAACGGCTGAACGTGCCGTTCCGGGCGTGCTAGAACGCCCCCGGATTTCCGACCTCAGAAGCAGGCGAGGACAACGTGACGATAATGGAGCAGGGCGGCCCCACGCCCGAGGCAGCGCCCGATCTGATCAAGGAGACGACGACCCAGACCTTCGTCAAGGACGTCATCGAGGAATCGCGCCGTCAGCCGGTCATGATCGACTTCTGGGCGCCGTGGTGCGGTCCCTGCCGCCAGCTCACGCCGATCCTGGAAAAGGCGGTTCGCAACGCCAAGGGCCGGGTCAAGCTGGTCAAGATGAATATCGACGAGCATCCGCAGATCCCCGGCCAGATGGGCATCCAGTCGATCCCGGCCGTCATCGCCTTTGTCAACGGCCAGCCCGCCGACGGCTTCATGGGCGCGGTGCCGGAGAGCCAGGTCAACGCCTTCATCGAGAAGATCACCAAGGGCGTGCCGGCCGCCGGCGAGCCCAATCTCACCGAGATCCTGGCCGAGGCCGACGCCGTGCTTGCCGAGGGCGACGCCGCCCAGGCCGCGCAGATCTATGCCGAGGTGCTGGCGCACGACGCCACCAACATCGCGGCGCTCGCCGGCCTCGCCAAATGCTACGTCACGTCGGGTGCGATGGAGCAGGCCAAGCAGACGCTGGCGATGGTTCCGGAATCCAAGCGCAACGACGCCGCGGTGAAGGCGGTGCAGGCGGCGATCGATCTCGCCGAACAGGCGGAAGCGGTCGGCCCGGTCGCGGAGCTGGAACAGAAAGTCGCCGCAAACCCGCTCGATCATCAGGCCCGATTCGATCTCGCCACCGCGCTCAATGCGATGGGCAAGCGCACGGAGGCGACCGAGCAATTGCTCGCCATCGTCAGGCGTGACCGCAAGTGGAACGACGACGGCGCGCGCAAGCAGCTGGTGCAGTTCTTCGAGGCGTGGGGCGGCACCGATGAGGCAACCGTCGAGGGGCGCAAGCGGTTGTCGACCATCCTGTTCTCGTAAAGCACGCCCGTCACAGCAGCGGGACCGCAGATGCCGATCAATGCCGAATATCGCGGACCCGGCGAGCTCCCGGAGGTGATCCCGGTGTTCCCGCTGCCCGGCGCGTTGCTGCTGCCGCGCGGCCAGATGCCGCTCAACATCTTCGAGCCGCGATATCTCGCGATGATCGACGACGCGCTGCGCGACGGCCATCGCCTGATCGGCATGATCCAGCCCGACGTGGCGCACTCGCAGAAAGAGGCGAAGCCGGCCCTGTTCCGGATCGGCTGCGTCGGCCGCATCACCCAGCTCGCAGAATCCGGCGACGGCCGCTACATCCTCGAGCTGACCGGCGTCGCGCGCTTCAAGGTGGTCGAGGAGCTCACCGTGCAGACGCCGTACCGGCAGTGCAAGGTCGACTTCTTCTCCTTCGCCGGCGACTTCACCGCGCGCAAGGGTGAGGAGGCCGTCGACCGCAAGGCGCTGCTTGAAGTGCTGGCCGATTTCCTGGAAGCCAACAATCTGAAGGTCGACTGGGAAGGGATCGAGTCCGCGCCCAACGAGGCGCTGGTCAATGCGCTGGCGATGATGTCGCCCTATGGCCCGGCCGAAAAGCAGGCGATGCTCGAGGCGCCGGACCTGAAGACCCGCGCCGAGATCCTGATCGCGGTCACCGAGATGGACCTCGCCAAGAAGCGCACCTCGGGCGACCCGCCGGTGCAGTAAGCATGATCCGCAAAAGTGCGAAGCGGTTTTCCGAAAAGATCATGCTCAAACAACGATCCCGCTTTAGGCTCGGCACCCTCCCCCATCAGCGATTGCGCAGTTGCTTGCGGCCGGTGAACATCGCGCGTACCAGGTTCTGACGCTGCAGCAAGCCGACCACGATGACCCCGAGCACGTGCAGGGCGACCAGGATGATGACCGCATCCGAGGCATAGGCGTGGGTGTCCTCGACCCACCAGACACCGAAGAAGGTCACGGTGACCTCCATCGCGCCCGTGATTGTCGAGATCGCAAGCAGGAACAGCAGCGCCACCAGCATCACGGTGCCCGCGGGATTGAGCCCGATATAGCGCCCGGTGATGCCGCGGCGGAGATTCCAGATGTAGCGCGGCGCGGCGCGCAGGCGAACGCCGAGCCTGCCGAAACGCGCGTAGCGCGTGCCGGCAAAGCCCCAGATCAGCCGGAACGCCAGCAGCCCGATCACCGAATAACCCGCCAGCCGGTGCAGCCGGTCATAGGTGCCGGGCGTCACCCAGGCGACCAGGACGAAGATGGCGAGCGCCCAGTGCCACAGCCGCAGCGGTAGGTCCCAGACCTGCACGCTGGTCGCGCCGCGGGCGCCCGGCGCCGCCTTCGTCATCGCGCCTGCTTCACTTCGCGATGGTGTGCTTCAGGCTGAGGTCTTCCGGGCTGTAGAACAGCTCGTAGAGCTTGCCTTCCTTGACGCCGTACACCTCGTAGCAGGAGCCCTCGACCTTCGACCGGCGCACCTCGTAGCCGAGGGCCTTGGCCTTAGCTTCGGCTTCGCTTGCCGGCTTCCACGACGCCTTGTCGAGCTTGGTGCAATTCTTGTAGCCGTCGGCGAACGCCGCCGATCCGGTCAGCCCAAGAACGCTCCCAAGGACGCATGCTGCAAGCGCAGCGCTCAAAATCACTCTCACGCGCATTTCCCCTCCGTTGACAATCATGCCCACAACGCCTTCGCGCAGGGCACATGCGTGAAGAATGCTGAGGCGATTGCCAAGTCAAGGAAGCGCCGCGGAGGCTGGCTTTAGAGGAATTCTAACGGTCGCGAAAACCGCTTTGCGCTCCACGCGCAGTTTGGCTTTGACGGCGTGCTGCGGCCTTACGCCTCATGCGTATCGGGGCCGCCCGGCGCAGCCCGTCGATCAGGATGCGGCACCCGCCATGGCGAGACGAACCGCAGGCCGTTCGACCGCAGCCGGGGTTCGCCCGCCGATCATCTGTGCGACCTTCTCGCTCTGCACCGGCGGGCTGAAATGGAAGCCCTGCACTTCCACGCAGGCGTCGGCGCGGAGGATGTCGAGCTGCTCCCTGGTTTCGACGCCTTCGGCCGTCGTGGTCTTGCCGAGGCTGACGGCAAAGCGAACGATCGCGCGCGCAATCCGGCGCGACTCGTCGGATGCGCCGGAGAGCTCGGAGACGAAGCTGCGGTCGATCTTGACCTTGTCGAACGGAAACTTCTGCAGAAAGCTCAGCGACGAGTAGCCGGTGCCGAAATCGTCGAGCGCGATCCGCACCCCGAGATCGTGCAGCTGGCTGAGCGCGGTAAACACCGCTTCGCTGTCCTGAATGATGGCCGTTTCGGTGACCTCGAGCTCGAGGCGCTCCGGCGAAATTCCGGCACTCGCCAGCGCGTGCACGATCACCGGGACCAGCTCGGGACTCCTGAACTGCACAGGCGACAGGTTGATCGCGATCTTGAGGTCGTCGGGCCATTTGGCGGCCTCCGCACACGCGGTGCGCAGCACCCATTCCCCGAGCGGCACGATCAGGCCGGTCTCTTCCGCCAGCGGAATGAACTGCGCCGGAGATACCATGCCGCGCTCTGGATGATGCCAGCGGAGCAGCGCCTCGAAGCCGCAGGTCTTCCCGCTCGCGACATGGATGAACGGCTGATAGTGCAGCTCGAACTCGCCATTGGCGAGCGCACTGCGCATGTCGCGCTCGAGGCCGCGCCGGGCCTGCAACAGCCGATCGAGCTCCGGCTCGAAGAAGCGGAACGAGCCGCGGCCACAGCTCTTGGCCGAGTAAAGCGCGAGATCGGCGCTGCGCAGCACCTCGTCCGAATCGGTGCCGTCGCGCGGTGCGATCGCAATGCCGATGCTGGTCGTGGTGGTCACCCGATGATCGCCGAGATCGATCGGCTCGCTGAGCGCCTTCCTGATCTTCTCGGCGAGCAGGCCCGCTTCCGTGACCGGATCGCCGACATGGTCGATCACCGCGAACTCGTCGCCGCCGAGCCGCGCGACCAGCGTCGTATCGCTGACGCACCTGCGCAAGCGGGCGGCCACCGACTTCAGCAACGCATCGCCCGCCGGATGCCCGAGCGTGTCGTTGACGTCCTTGAAGCGGTCGAGATCGAGCATCAGCACCGCAAGGCTCGGTCCGCCACACCGAGCACCGGAGAGCGCGCGCTCCATCCATTCCTTGAGCAGCACGCGATTCGGCAGATCGGTCAGCGCGTCGTGCTGCGCCATATAGGTGATCTTGGCCTCCGAGCGCCGCTGCTCGGTGACGTCGCGATGCGTCGCCACCCAGCCGCCGCCGGGCATCGGCTGCCGCGTCACGCAGATCAAGCGGCCGTCGTCGAGCTCGTCGACCCGGCTGCTGATCTCGCCGGCCGGGAGCGCGTTCAATGTCGCGAGCACCTGCATCGCGGCGCTGTCGCTGGTCTCGCCCTTGAGAATGCCGTTGGCGATGCGATGCCTGATGATCTCGCGATGGGCCGTGCCGGGCAGCAGCAATTCCGGCGGCAGCCGGTACATCTTGGCGTAGCGATCATTGCAAACGACGAGGCGCTTCTCCGCATTGAACATGCAGAGGCCCTCGCCCATGTGGTTGATCGCGGTATCCAGCCGGAACCTCTGCTCCTCCAGCGCCTTCTGCGACGCCTCGACCTGCTGTCGCGCCGACGAAAGCTGGCTGATGATCTCCTCGAAGCGACGGGTGCGAAGCGCCAGCCGGCGATCCGCGAGCACGCCGACCAGACTCATCCCGAGCACCGACAGCGCCACCCCGGCGATCACGATGGCGAGGAAGGCAGGCGAGAGCGACAGGGTCGCCGGAGCCTGCAACGGATCCGGAACGATCTCGACCGCGCCCATCGCGGTGAAATGATGCGACACGATCGCAAGCGTCAGCAGCAGCGCCGCGACGAGCGACATCCAGCGGTCCTGACGGCGGACCGCGATCGCCAGCGCGGCGTAGCCGAACAGCATACCGAGCACGATGGAGGCCGCCACGAGATCGAGCGACCAGACCACGCGGCCCGGCACCTCCAGCGCCCACATCCCGAGATAGTGCATGCTGGCGATACCGGCTCCGATCACGGCGCCGCCGACCGGCGCGCGCCAGCGGCTGGAGTCGCCGGCGGCAAGGCCGAGGCCGCCGGATGTCAGCATCATCGCCGCGGCGAGCGACAGCACGGTGAGGACAATGCCGTAGCCGGTCGGGATTCCCGGCTCATAGGCCAGCATGGCGATGAAATGCGTCGCCCAGATGCCGTAGCCGATTGCGGCTCCCGCGATCGCAATCCAGATCAGCCGCGTCCTCGCCTGCGATGCAATTGCGCGATGAAAAATATTGACGGCCACAATACTGGCAACGAAGCAGACCAGTCCGGCGAGCAGAACGAGCCGCCAGTCATGCTCACCTGAAAGGCACGTAAGAACACGAAACATGCGTCGGTCCATGGTTGTCCGTACGCACAGGCTAGGCTGATTGAATTGTCTTCTCGATAATATTCTGCAACTTTCAGTGGCATGGTTATCCGCGCGTAAGCCGATTCCGCACCGAAATTGATGGCTCCATAAATTTCACGGTCATACGCGATCCGCGTGACTCAGCCTGCCAGCGGAACGAGCACGGTTTCACCGGTTGCAACCAGCGAGGTCTCACCCTGCTCGTTCTCCGCAAAAAGTTCCGCGCGCGCGAAGACCTGCCTGCGTCCGGCACGCAATGTGGTGCCTTTGGCGATGAAGCAGCGGCCCAGCGCGGGCTTCAGGCAATTCATCGAGAAATGCGATGCGGTGACGGAACCCGCGATCGACGCCGCAGCAAAGCCGCAGGCGGTGTCGAGCAGCGCCGCGATCATTCCGGCGTGCAGGTGTCCCGCATATTGGGTGAGATCGTCGCGCCAGGGCATGCGCAGTTCCACCGTGCCGGTGCCGGCGGCGACGACCTCGAAGCCGGCAAGCCGATTGAAGGCCGCCGACGCATTGGTCGCAACCAGACGTTCGAGATCGAAACCCGGGCCAGTCGTCATGCAAAACTCCATTGCGGGGGCCGCCGCTCGAGATTCGCCCTGACGGCCTCGATGTGATTGGGCGAGCCGAGCAGAAGCGCCTGTTCGGCTGTTTCGGCTGCAAGTCCGGTCGCCGCATCGCGATCGGCTGCAAGATTGAGCAGCCGCTTGGCGGCGCGGATCGCATCCGGGCTGCGGTCCGCGATCGCGCGCGCCGTCTCCAGCGCCGCCTCGCGCGGCTGTTCGACGATCCGGGTGGCGTAGCCATACCCGAGCGCGTCGTCCGCGGAGAAGACGCGCGCGGTGTAGGTGAGTTCACGGACCACATCCTCGCGCGCGAGATGGCGCATCAGCTGCGTGCCGGCCATGTCGGGCACCAACCCCCATTTGGCCTCGATGATCGCAAGGCGCGTCCCGGGTGCGAGATATCTGATGTCGGCACCGAGCATCAGCTGAAAGCCGCCGCCGAAGGCGATGCCGTGGACGGCGGCGATGACCGGCACCGGCAGCTCGCGCCAGAGCCACACCAGATGCTGCGCAAAGTTGGCAATGCCGTGGGTCCGCTGGCCGAGATCGGCAAAGGGCAGAATGGATTCGCCCTCCGTCGTTGCGACCAGACGCTCCATGTCGAGGCCTGCGCAGAAGGCCTGCCCTTCGCCCGAGAGCACCACGGCGCGGAGCGTGCGGTTGTCCGCGAGCTGCGCGCCGATTTCGGCGATCGCGGCGAACATCGCCGGATCGAGCGCATTGAGCTTGTCCGGGCGGTTGAGCCTGACGTCCGCGACGCCATCGGCGATACTGAGGCTGATGCGATCGGTCGTCATGATCGGCCTCGCTAGTAGCCGGCGGCGGCGAGCGCCACCACGGCGCCCATCGCCATCCAGCCGAAGTGACGGAAGCGGGTCGCCACCGCGTTGGCGAGCGCCGCGACGCCGAACACGACACCGAGCGTCGCCACGATCCAGTGCCGCGCGGCATCGGAGGCCATCGCGGGTGCAGCGAGCAGCAGCACGCCGCCGCCGATCCAGGCGACGGTGCCGGCCTGATAGACCAGGCGAAGCAAGAGCCGCAGCCGCGGCGGCTCGACGGTGGCGCGGGCGAATATCCTGGTCTCGCCGAGCACGCCATGGATCAGGCTGACCAGAATGGCGACGACGCCGGCGCCCTGCAGCAGAAGATCACGCATCGCGATACCTCCATACACTACTGTATGGATATGATACCGACCGCTGGCGCCTGTCAATACACTTGTGTATGGTGAGCGGCGCGGACGGGGAACCATGACGGAACAGCTCTCGGTCAAGGACTGGCTCGATCAGGGCCTGAAGACGCTGGCGCGACGCGGCTTCACGGCGCTCAAGGCCGAGCCGCTGGCCAAGGCCATGGGCGTCTCGCGCGGCAGCTTCTACTGGCATTTCGCCGACATCGGCGCCTACCGCGCGGCGATCCTCACCCATTGGCGCGAGGTCGCGGCCGAGCAGGTGATCGCCGAGCTCGAGACCATTCCGGAAGGCGGCGACGCGCTGGCGCTGTTGCTGCGCCGCGCCTTCTCGGCGCGGCTGGCGCTGGAACGCGCCGTGCGCAGCTGGGCCATCGCCGATGCCGCGGCGCGCGCCGCCGTGCTCGAGGTCGACCAGCGCCGGATCGGCTATATCGAAACCCTGCTCCGGCAGGCCGGTTTCCCACACGACGTGGCGCGCGGCCGCGCGCAGATCTTCTACTGGGCGTTCATCGGCTACGCGCTGTCCGAGCAGGCGCTGCCGAAGCCGCGTCAGCAGGCCGCGATCGACGAGCTGCTGCGGATGGCCAGGCGCTGACAGCGCTTATTTGGATGTGCTACATCACCGGCCAGTTTGTTCTGACGCGTTTTCTTCACGCGAACCGGTGCCCACTTCGCTCGAAAACGCTCCAGTCGGAGACTCCCATGAATTCAACGACCGACCATCTCGAAAGCACCGCCGACCCAAAACTGCTCGAAATCCTGGTGTGTCCGATCACCAAGGGGCCGCTGGAATTCGACGCTGCGCGGCAGGAACTGATCTCGCGCTCCGCCAAGCTCGCCTATCCGATCCGCGACGGAATCCCGATCATGCTGCCGGAAGAGGCGAGGAAGATCGATTGATGTAGGCGTAGCCCGGATGAAGCGCAGCGCAATCCGGGAAAGTCTCACCGCGGATAGTCTGCCCCGATTTCTCTGCGCTTCATCCGGGCTACGGCACCAGGCAAGCGCTACAGCGCCTCGCCCTTCAGCAGCCGCGGTACCTCGCCTGACAGTCCCGCCGCCTGGCGGATGAACATCTCCTTCAGCGGGGGCGCGCGATCGACGAGACCGAGGCCAATGTCGCGCACGGTGCGCAGCAGCGTCGATTCGTTGGAGAACAGGAAGTTCAGCGAGTTGGTGGCGACCCCCATCGCCATCGTGTCGAAGCGCCGCCAGCGCTGGTAGCGCTCGAGCACGTCGGCTTGGCCGAGGTCCATGCCGAGCCGCGCCGCATCGACCACGACCTCGGCGAGCGCAGCGACGTCCTTCAGGCCCATATTGAGCCCCTGCCCCGCGATCGGATGGATCACATGCGCGGCGTCGCCGATCAACGCCAGCCGTTCGGCGATGAACGAGCGCGCGACGAAATAGCCGAGCGGAAAGGCGCGCGGCTTGTCGAGCGGCCTGATTTCGCCGAGATGCAGGCCGAAGCGCTGCTCGAGCTCGGCGTGGAATTGCTCTTCGTTCAAGGCGACAATGCGCGCGGCATCCTTGCGCGTCTCGGTCCACACCAGCGACGAGCGATTGCCGGTCAGCGGCAGGATCGCGAACGGCCCTGCGGGCAGGAAATGCTCCTCGGCGCGGCCGTGATGTTCGCGCTCGTGCCCGACCGTGACCACGATGCCGGACTGGTCGTAGTCCCAGCCATGGGTCGCAATCCCGGCGCGCTCGCGCAGCTTCGAGCGCGCGCCGTCGGCGGCAACCAGCAGGCTCGCATCGATCACGGTGCCGTCGGCCAGCGTGATGCTGACGCCGTCGGGACGCGACGCGAAGCTCGACACCGCGGTGGCGCGCAGCTCGACGCCCTCGGCTTCGGCGCGGCTCGCGAGCGCATCGATCAAATAGCGGTTCTCGACCATATGGGCGAACGGCTCGCCGGGCTCGACATTGCCGGCGAAGGTCAGGAACACCGGGCGCGTCGCGTCCTCCAGCCTGGAGTCGGTCACGACCATATCGGTGATCGGCTGCGCGGTCGGCGCCACCTGGCCCCAGACGCCGAGGGTCTCGAACAGCCGCCGGCAGGCCGCCACGATCGCGGTCGCGCGCGGATCGCGGCTCGGGCGCTGGCTCAGTGCCGGATCGGCCACGATGACCGGGATGTCCGGCCCAAGCCCCTGGCGCAGCGCCACGGCGAGCGCCAACCCTGCAAATGCGCCCCCGCAGATGACAATACTTCGCTGTGCCGGCATGCGATCCTTACTCGATTACGCCATCAAAGGAGACTTGCTACCTGATATTAGCTGGGCGAAACAGAGTTTAGAAACAAGGGCGGCTAACAGCCCCAATCGTCATTCCGGGGCCATCCATGTCCAAGAGCCTGATCGACCTGCTGTCCATCCTCGATCTCGAGCAGCTCGAAGTGAATTTGTTCCGCGGCAACAGCCCGAAGACGAGCTGGCAGCGGGTGTTCGGCGGCCAGGTGATCGGCCAGGCGATGGTGGCCGCCTGCCGCACCGTCGAGGGCCGCCTGCCGCACTCGATCCATTGCTACTTCATCCTACCCGGCGATCCGCAGATCCCGATCATCTATCAGGTCGAGCGGCTGCGCGACGGCAAGAGCTACACCACGCGCCGCGTCACCGCGATCCAGCACGGCAACGCGATCTTCTCCATCATGGTGTCGTTCCATGCCGAGGAAGAGAGCAACTTCAATCATCAGGAGAAGATGCCCGACGTGCCGCCGCCGGAGAAGCTGACCGCGGAGGAGGTGTCGAAGCAGCCGATGTTCAAGGAGATGCCGGAGTTCATCCGCCGCTATTACGAGAGCGACCGGCCGATCGAGCTGCGCCCGGTCGAGCTCGGCCGCTATTTCGGCCAGAAGATCGACGACGGCCGCATCCATGTCTGGATCCGCACCGCCGCCAAGCTGCCCGACGATCCGGCGCTGCATCTGTGCGCGCTCGCCTATGCGTCGGATTTCTCACTGCTCGATGCCGTGATGGCGCGCTACGGCCGCACGCTGTTCGACAAGCGCATGATGCCGGCGAGCCTCGATCACGCGATGTGGTTTCACCGCCCGTTCCGCGCCGACGAATGGCTGCTCTACGCGCAGGATTCGCCGAGCGCGCAGTCGGGCCGCGGCCTGACGCGCGGCCTGATCTTCAAGCCCGACGGCACGCTGGTGGCGTCCGTCGCGCAAGAAGGTTCGGTGCGCGAGCGAAAGGCGTAGCGCTCGCGCTCGAACAAAGCCGGTCGGCACGATGCGATCGCGCTTACTGGCCGGCGTAGGCACCGCGCTCGGTCAGCGCGAATTGCGAGACGAACCAGTTGCCGTACCAGCGCAGCACCCACGGAATCGGGATCAGGAAGCCGCAGGCGATCGTGAACACGATGGTTCGCCACAGCACCTCGATGCCGGACGCATTGAAGCTGACCTCGCGGCGTGTGCCGTCGATGTTGCGGCAGATCCAGCGCATCCAGGCGGTCAGCACCCAGGCCCAGCCGATGATGGTGATGGCCGAGACCACCATCGCCACGTACCAACCGACATAGGCGACCGGGCTGCCCTTGAACGAGATCGGCAGGTCCTGGCCGCTCGAGCTGAGATGGCCGATGATCCAGCGCACGATCATCCAGCTCAGGAAGCCCTGCAGCAGCAGCGAGAGCAGCGTTACGATGTTGCTGTTGGCCGCGCCGGCATAGGTCAGAAGGCCGAGCACGATGAAAACCCACCAGATGTCGAGCGGCTGCCCGGTGAAGGCGAAATGCGGCCGGCCCGGCACGCGGATATAGGGGATCGCAAAGCGGTACAGGCCGGTCGCGGTCCACGGCGCCGGGATGACGAGGATCTGGCCGATAAACATCAAGAGGCTGCGGCCGAACAGGCCCCAGATCGGGAAGTCGGCGGACAGTGCGCCGCCGCTATAGCTTCCGGACGCCACCACGGGCGGCGGTCCGCCGGCCTGCGGAAATGCCGGCGGCGCGCCGGCACTCGGGACGAGGCCCGGAATTTCCCCGGCCTTCTGCCAGCCGGCCATGCCCTCGGTCCACACCAAGGTGTCGGCCCCCACCATGCCCCGGGTGATCAGGTCGCGGAGCTGGGTTTCAGGCAGGGGGCCCTTTTGCTGGCCTTCGGATGCATAAAACCAGTTTCGGTTCGACATTTCTTGTTTCCTCGGGGCGCGCACAGGGACACGCGATAGGCGAAACGAACCAGCAAGACCGCTGGCCGGGGCGGGAAAGCCACATTGTGGCGGAGCGTTTCCAATCCGTACAGTGAGGGACCTCACGCGCTGCGCATGTTTTCCGCTTCAATCTGCAAGTTTTTTATGCCATTTGCCCAGAAAGCTGCCAGATTTGGCGGACGCGAAACGCCGCCCCGGGGATGGCAAATTGCCGCTCCGGGAGGCAGCAGGTGCCGGCTCGCGGGACGGCAAGTTCCGCTCCGGGGATGGGCGCACACGGAAAACCTCAAGGGAATAAAGGCCTGAACCATGAAACTCGTCGTCGCGATCATCAAACCGTTCAAGCTCGATGAGGTGCGCCAGGCGCTGACCGCGATCGGCGTCCACGGCATGACGGTGACCGAGGTGAAGGGCTATGGCCGCCAGAAGGGTCACACCGAGATCTATCGCGGCGCCGAATATGTCGTGAACTTCCTGCCCAAGCTTCGGATCGAGATCGCCGTCGATACCGAGCTCGCCGACAAGGCGGTCAGCGTCATCACCCAGCACGCCCGCACCGGCCAGATCGGCGACGGCAAGATCTTCGTGACGCCGATCGACCACGCGCTGCGCATCCGCACCGGCGAAACCGACAACGACGCGCTCTGAGCTTTATCGAGATCATCGCCGGCAACGACGCCGGCGCTCGCCACAACCACACGCCAAGAAACGACGACCGCCGGGGAATGATGATGGGGGCACGAGCTCTTCGTGCAGCGATATCAGCTGCGCCGATCACTGCTGCAATCCTGCTCGCGCAGGCCACGCCGGCCTTCGCGCAAGACTCGGCATCCAGTTCCGGCATCAACGCCGCCGACACCGCCTGGATGATCGTCGCCACCGCGCTGGTGCTGATGATGACGATCCCGGGACTGGCGCTGTTCTACTCCGGCATGGTGCGCAAGAAGAACGTGCTGGCGACGATGGCGCAAAGCCTCACCGCCGTTGCGCTCGTCTCGATCCTCTGGGTCACCTTTGGCTATTCGCTGAGCTTCGTCGGCGACGGTCCCTGGCTCGGCTCGCTCGATCGCTGGTTCCTGGCCGGCATCACCATGGACAGCATCAATCCGGCGGCGAAGACCATCCCCGAAGCGCTGTTCATGCTGTACCAGATGACGTTCGCGATCATCACGGTGGCGCTGGTCGCAGGCTCGGTCGCCGACCGCATGCGGTTCTCCGCCTATGTGCTGTTCTCGATCGGCTGGTTCATCTTCGCCTATGTGCCGCTGGCGCATTGGGTGTGGGGCGGCGGCTTCCTCGCATCGGCGGGCGTGCTGGATTTCGCCGGCGGTCTCGTGGTGCATCTCTCCGCCGGCATCAGCGGCCTGGTCGCGGCCAAGGTGATGGGCAACCGCCACGGCTATGGCCATGATAATCTTTCGCCGTTCGATCTGTCGCTCGCGGTGGTCGGCACCGGCCTGCTTTGGGTCGGCTGGTTCGGCTTCAACGGCGGTTCCGCGCTCGCGGCCAATTCGCGCGCGGTGATGGCGATCACCGCCACCCATCTTGCGGCCTGCGCCGGCGCGCTGACCTGGGGCGCGATCGAATGGGCGACGCGCCGCAAGCCGTCGGTGCTCGGCATGATCTCGGGTGCGGTTGCGGGGCTCGGCACCATCACCCCGGCATCCGGCTTCGTCGCGCCGTGGCACGGCGTCATCATCGGCATCATTGCCGGCCTGGTCTGCTTCTGGGCCTGCACCTGGCTGAAGCATCGCTTCAAATATGACGACTCGCTCGACGTGTTCGGCGTGCACGGCATCGGCGGCCTGACCGGCACGCTGCTTGCCGGCGTGTTCGCGGCATCGGCGATCGGCGGCACGTCCGGCCTGCTCGAGGGCAATCCGAAGCAGCTGCTGATCCAGCTCTACGGCGTCGCGGCCACCTTTGTCTGGTGCGGCGGCGTCACCTTCGTGCTGCTCAAGCTGGTCAGCGCCTTCGTCCCACTGCGCGTCTCGATGCAGCAGGAGCTCGAAGGTCTCGACATCTCGCAGCATGGCGAGGCGCTGCAGTAGCAGCCGAGCTCGTTTCGCCTGGACACGATGGGCGCCGCGAGCGCGAATTCGCAAAACAACCCCATGCAAAGTATCCGAGCGCCGCGACGTCCCGGCGCACGGCACGTGGATAATTCAGGCTTGCGCAACACATAAGTGCGTGCTTATGTGTAGCCATGGTCGACACCGACATCTTCAAGGCGCTGGCCGATCCGACCCGCCGCAAGGTCTTTGAGAAGCTGGCCGGCGGCAGCCTGAACGCCAGCGCCTTGCGCGACGGACTTGAGATCAGCCAGCCGGCGATGTCGCAGCATCTGGCGGTGCTGCGCGCGGCAGGGCTGGTGCGCGAGCAGCGCCAGGGCCGTTTCGTGAATTATGAGGTCGACCCGGACGGCATCGCCAGCATCGGGACCTGGCTCGCCCGCTACCGCGCCTATTGGCCGAAGCGCATCGAAGCGCTCTCCGATCTGCTGAAGGACATGGATCAATGAGCGACACAGTTGAGCCTGATCATGCCGACGCCGACCTGGTGCTCGAATACGAGCTCGATGCACCGCCTGAAAAAGTGTGGCGCGCGGTGACCATTCCGGCCCTGCGCGAACGCTGGCTGCCGGATTGCGATCTCGCGGACGCTGAACCCCTCTCATCGATCGCTGGCGAAGAGGTGCGCTTCCGGCTGCGCGAGTCCGAGCCGCCGTTTCGGGAAAGCCATGTCACCTTCCGGATCGAGCCGAACGAGGCCGGCGGCACCCGCTTTCGCATCATCCAGCAAGCCTGCGACATCAGGGGAAAGCAGCCGCAACCGGCCAACAGCAACAACCGCGCAATGATGCGCGCGGCCTGATCCCCAACCTCACCTACCGAGACTTCATCACCTGCAGCAATGGAGGTCGCCGATGCGCGACATGATGCAACTCGTCCCTATGGTCATCGAACAGTCGAGCCGCGGCGAACGTTCCTTCGACATCTATTCCAGGCTCCTGCGCGAGCGCATCATCTTCCTGAACGGCGAGGTCAATGATGCGATGTCCGGACTGGTCTGCGCCCAGCTGCTGTTCCTCGAAGCCGACAACCCCAACAAGCCGATCAACCTCTACATCAACTCCTATGGCGGCGTAATCACCAGCGGGCTTGCGATGTACGACACCATGCAGTTCATCAAGGCGCCGGTGCACACGCTGTGCATGGGCACGGCGCGCTCGATGGGGTCGTTCCTTTTGATGGCCGGCGAGCCCGGTCACCGCGCCGCGCTGCCGAATGCGAGCCTCCACGTGCATCAGCCGCTCGGCGGCTTCCAGGGCCAGGCGTCCGACATCCTGATCCATGCCACCGAGATGCAGGAGACCAAGCGGCGCATCATCCGGCTCTATGCGCAGCACTGCGGGCGCACCGAAGCCGACGTGGAACGCACCCTGGATCGCGATCACTTCATGTCCGCGCAGCAGGCGCTCGAATGGGGACTGATCGACAAGGTCTTCGCCGAACGCGACGCCGCCTAAGGTATGATCCGGTGCCGCGCTGATATCGGTCGCTAGTGTGCTGAATACGAAGTTCGTGCGATTTCGCGGCAACCACCTTCACGAACTTCGCATTCATAAAGCACACTAGAATCATAAGTTCGCTAGTGTCCTTATCGAATCCGAAGTTCGTCCCGAAGGTGCGGCGAATGATGCGAACTTCGGATTCGGGACACTAGAGCGGCCGCACCGCTTCATGACAGCGCCATCGATTTACGCTTCAGCTCGGTGTGCGGCGCGATGGCCGGCGCGGCATCGGGACCGATCGATCCTCCACGCTTGCCGCCGCGGCGATCGATCAGGCGCGCGACGACAGTGCGCCGCGCGGAACGAGGCGTCAGCGAATGGTCGGCGTTGGGCAGCGTCAGCCGCGTCACGCCAGGGATGCTTGTGAGCCGTTTGCCGTCCTGGCCGAAATGGCGTGCGATCTCCTGCAGGCTGAGATCGCCGTCCGAGGTGACCATGAGGACGCGTACGTCGCGACTGCAAAGCTCGCGCATCCAGCGCTCGACGCGGTTACGACCAAGCAGGGCTGACGGATGCGTCGCCGACAACGTCGACTTGACGGCTTCCAATCCGCGCCGCACCAGCCGCCTGGCGCTATCTGACACTGACAGCTTCCAGGCGGACCTGGTCGTCATCGCAGGCCCCTCCGCCGGACCGATCTGCTGCTGGCTTCCGCGATTCGCCTTGGAGGCTTCGTATGCTTTCCAGGCCGTCAGCTCCAGCGCGTAGGAACTGTTCCAGGCAAAGCAGAGCGGGTTGATCATGGTCAGGGCGCGGACGCGGCGGTCCGCGCGCGCAGTGTGCAGGGCCTGGAAGGCGCCCGAGCATGTGCCCACAAGCTCGACCTTGGCAAAGCCCGCCCGCTGCATCCAGTCGATCGCCGCACTGACGTCGAGGCGGGTGCTGGAATCATAGAGGAACAGACGATCGCTCGCAGCATCGTCGCTCAGGCCGATGCCCGGCAGGTCGATGCGCAGCGACGCCACGCCGGCGGCCGCCAGCTCGCGCGCCGCCTCGACCGTGCCGCGTGCCCAGCCGACATGCGGCACGCCGCCGGAGTTGAGGAAGATGACCGGATCGGCCGCAGCATGGCTGACACGCGGCCGGGTCAGCACGCCACAGATCGATGACGCCTGCCCGATCACAACCGGCTCTTCCGTGTAGTGCGACCCCTCCAGTATCTCGCGGCCGGGCAAGGGTTCGACGCGCTGAACCGCGCCGGCGACGGCCCGATCGGACAGCCAGTCCGTCCAGCAACCGACAACGTCGGCCGGAATCCGGTTCGCGGTCGGGTCGCACATGAGCAGATGATAGTCCTTGAACTGCACGATCGTCGTGCTTTCGACCGAAGTCCGGCCATCGCGGATTTCAGAGACTGCCAACGGCTGTCCATTCGCGATCAAAAGCGTCGGCATGGGCGGAAGGGCCGCGACGGCCCGCCGCCAATCCAGCATCGACAGATCGGCGAGCGTCTCATGCGAAAGCCGGAAGCCGACGGCCTCGCGTCCCTCGGCGAACGTCGCGTCGCTTGCGGCGCTGTTGGCGAGTGCCCCATCGATCACGCGCGACATCGCGGTGATTTCGCGCACATAGGTTTTGCCGGAACCCGGTGGCGCCAGCAAAGCAAGGCCCGCCACGTCATCGCGTCCCACCGCGGCGAGCGGGGCCAGCAGCGCACCGAGCCGGAAGCCGGCGAGGATGACATCCTCCACGCCGCAATCTCGCTTCAACCGGTCGATCGCCGCGCCGATGCTTGCAGTCCAGGCCATCACCTGGCCCGGCGCCGCGTGGTCGCCGGCCGCGTTGCCGCAGCCGGGATAATCAAACAACAGGGTAGGCAGGCCCGCCGCGGCCGCCTTGTCGGACAACAGCTTCAGGAACCGGCGACTGCACAGATCCTCATGACCATGCGCGCCGGCGATGACGACACCCCGCCTTCCCTTCGCTTCGTTCAGCCAGCCGATGGTATCGGCAAAGACAACTGGTTTCATGTCATGCTCCCGGCGGACTCATTTGTCCGCCCGACTTCCAATTCTTCCGCTCTGGGCGCCTCGTAGCTCATGTCGCGATCGGCATTGAGCGCCGTCACTGTGCCGCCAGGCGTCGCCACATGCGGACCGTCAAGGCCGACCTCCCGCTCGGTGCCCGGCATCAGGTGAAAATTGTTCTCCCCTGGAACGAACAGATCGTCCTGGATGGAGACGTGATAGGCCGCGCGTTTGCAGGCGAGCCGCAGCCGCCACGCGTCCTTGTGGCGCACCAAACTCACAGTCAGGCCCACGTCGCGCCGCGCGGTCATGACATCCGGCAGCACATGGAAGGCCTCGGCAAGGACCTTCCCGTCATCGTCCTCCAGCCTTGCCACGGTGACTTCATGTCCGGGCGGCCCGAAGCGATAGGCGTAGGAGATATCGAAGAAGGCGCCGAGCACCGAGAAGGCCGAAAGCGACAGGCCACCGTGCGCCGGCACGCTGATCGGCCGGCGCGCCGACACCACCGGCGTGACGCCGTCCCGCAGACAGGTCAGCGACAACGTCGCCTGGACGGTCTTCGCGGTATCGTTGACGGCATGGACGGTCAGCCCGTTGACGCCCTCATCGCTCAGGATCAGCCGCAGCGGGGCAAACGCCCGCCTGAGCCCGTGCCAGACGGGTTTCGGCCGGCCGGTCGAATCGACCACGCCCCAGCCCGCGCCCGGCCGCAAATCCTTCCAGAAGAACAGCAGCGCTCCGGCCGTCAGCGAACAGGGCCTGCGCCATTCGTCGATGGTGCGCTCCACCACCTCGGTCGTCACCGCACGGGAAAGCTCGAGATAGCGACTGGTATTCTCGGTGCGCAGCCGGCGCGCGTCGACGGAAAAATGCGCCTCCAGATAATGCTCGCGCACATCCTCGAAGTCCCAGGAGGCGCCGACGTCGCGCGGCACACCCGCCTTCCAGCGCGGATCGTGCACCGGCGGCACAGGCAGTTGCGCATCCAGCGTTGCCTTGTCAGGCACATTGGCAAAGGCAAGGCATTCGCTCGCAAAGCGCACCTCGGCCCGGCGCGCGTCATCCAGCGGACGGCAATAGGCACCGACCCCGTAATAATGCGTCGGCCCGCCATCGGTCGTGAACGGCAGGTTGCCGCCGGATGGCGATGACGTCACAAGCACCACGTCGGGACGCTGCGCTTCGGCGATGGGGCGCACCACCTTGTCGAACCAGGGCGTCGGATCCATCGACATCGGCAAGCCCATCATCGCCGCCTGCTGCGCCACCTCGCTGCCGCCGCACAGAACGGCGAGTGACGGCGAATGCCTGAGCCGCCCGAGCAGATTCCCGACCTCGCGCGAGAGCGACGCCTGCCAGGCTTCATCCTTCGCCGGATAGTCGAAATTGGCGAGCATCAGGTCCTGCCAGACCAGGATGCCCATCTCGTCGCAAAGCTCGTGAAATGCGTCGCTCTCATAGACGAACGTGCCGCCGACCCTGAACATGTTGACCCCGGCCCGCCGTGCAAGATCGAGGTCACGCGCGACTTCCGCGCGCGAGGACGGCAGCCGCACCGGATCGGACGGCGTCCACACCGCGCCGCGGCAAAAGACGGATACGCCATTGACAACCAGCCGAAAGCCGCGGCCGTCGGCGCCACGATCGATCTCGATGTGCCGGAAGCCGATGCGGCCGAGTGCAATTCGCATCGGGCCGAGCGTCAGGACGACCTCGTGCAACGCCGGTTCGCCATGGCTGTTCGGCCACCATGGCGCAACGTTCGCGATATCGAGCCTTGCCGTCAGCTGCGTGTCTGTCTCGGCCGTCAACGCGGCGACAGCGCCCGCACAGGCGATCATGGCCGGAGTGCCGTCCAACGGCTCGACCAGCGTGACCGTGACCGAAAGATGCCCTGTCGTGCCGGCGAGGTCGGCCCGCATCTGCACATCGCGCACGGCTTGACGATCGGTCTCGCGGATCAGCTTGATCGGCCGCCACGGTCCGACGATGTCGAAGCCCGGGGACCAACCCGGCATATGGCCGATCAGCGTGGTCCGCACGAGCCTCAGCCGCTGATCGTCGATCATGCGCGGCCTCCAGCGCGCACGCGGACCGGTCAGGGTTTCCAGATGGCGCTTGAGGCTGCGGAATGCGATGACCACTTGCTCGCCGCCGGCAAGCGTCAGGGCCACATCATGGCGCTCGAACATCGAGGTCGAGGACAGCACGAGGCGATCGTCGAGCCAGACCTCCGCGACCGTCGCCAAGCCGTCAAATACAAGACGGACGGGTCCTGCGGCATCGAGCCGGCGACGATACCAGACGTCCTGGTCGTGCAGCGGAGCGGGATGGTTGCGGTCCCAGCGGCCAAGCGCTTCCAGCGCAGCTGCGGCCGTGCCGGGGCACGCCGCCTCCAGCCATTCGGCACCGCCGTCGACCGCCGCTGGAGACGCCCACGCGCCGGCCGGCGAGACGGCCATGCGCCAGCCGCTGTCCAGGAGCTCGGCCGTCTCGGTCGTCGACACAAAAGTGTCCGTGCACACACGCATTCCCATAACCGGCAAGCCAGTCCTATGCTGCCTTACTGGCGAGATCCGTCATACGACCGTCCAGCGCGTCCATCACCGTTTGCCAGGCCTTGGCCATCGGCCCGATGCCGTCCGCGAGTCCATCGAACCGATGCCGGGCCATGGCGCGGGCGAGCTTGAATTGCATGACCTTGGCGCCCTCGGCGATCGCCGCGGCGGCTTCGATCGCCTCAGCGAGACTGGTCTCGCCGTGCCGGCCCAGCCATTCCAGATGACTGGAGAGAAGTTCGAAATTGGCGCCCACCTGCCGCAACGTGTTGAAGGCGTAGACGTGAAAATACTCCGGTGACCGGCCGGCCAGCACCTCGGCATGGCGGCCGAACACGGCCGCGTAAGCGTCGAGCGGATTGTGCTTCGGCCTCCGCCGCAGATGCTGCGCGAGGATCTCGGTAGCCGCACCGACCGGATCGCGCGAAGGGCGCGTGGCGTCGAATTTAACGAACTCGGCATAAGGAAACAGCGGCAGGCCGCCGGCCGGCGCGCCGTCGCGCTGTCCGAAAATGCCGTCGTAGTCCTCGCCGTCCAGCGCAAAGTAGCCGTCGTTGTGGAAGTAGGCCATGTGGCGGCGCCCGGGAACGAGCACGTTGATGCCGACCGTCGTCTTGGAATGGCCGGTGCGATAGGTGATGCCCTTGGTGTCGGGCAGATGGAAGGCATCGACCTCGACCAGCGGCAGCCGCCCGCGCTCGATCTGATTAAGAACATGCGTCTCCAGGCGATCGAACACGGACAGTTCCTGGATATCCAGGCCGGCCAATCGCTGCAGGTCGGCCGTCGGGAATTTGAAGAACGTGAACTGGTCGCCTTCGAAATCCTGCGCGACGGTGAAGCCGAGCGCCGCGACCGGGTCATTCCCGGTCGCATGCATCACCTCGATCAGCAGATCGACATAGCAGTTGGTCTGTGGCCATCGCCGCTCCGGATCGTGCAACCAGTGCGGCTTGTGGGCGGCCGGATCGAGCCCGGCGATGGCGCTCTTCATTTCAGTTGCCCCAAATCAGTCGCTCCAAAGCGTCTCGCGCACGGAAGCCGGCCAGGCCTCGACGTCAGGGCCGTGATGGCGGAACAGCGCGAGCGCCACGCGCTCCAGCCCGAAGCCGACGCAGGCCGAGTGGCACAGGCTGCCATCCGCGAACTTCAAGCCCCAGGTCTGGCCGAAATGGTCGCGATGGTAGTTGAAGGACAAGCAGGCCGTCGGTTTCTCGATACTGGTCACCGGGATCAGCAGCTCGAACTTGAGTCCTTCGTCGCGCTGGTTGTTGGCCATCATCTTGCCGCCGCGGCCGAAGAACGGATCGTTGGCGAGGTCAACTTCGCATGGCAGGTCGAGGGATTCGATCATCGCCTTGCCGCGCTCCAGCCAGCTTTCGCGGAAGGCGCACACCTGCTCGGCCGTCCCGATGCGGACGAATTCGCGCATGCGGAAGAGCTGCATGCGCGCCGGATCCTTGGAAGGCTCGTGGCGGAAGCAATAGGAGGAGAGCTCGAACAGGACACCGTCGTCGGGCACCGGACCGCGCGCGGCGACGGTCGGATAGAGCGGGTAGCAGGCGGCCGGCGTCAGCACCACGTTCGTCGCCCGCTGCAGTTCGGTCCAGTCCTCTCCCGCGGCCATCATGCCGAGAAGCTGCGCATGCTCGCGCTCGCCGCCCATGAAGGAATGCACGCAGCCCGCAAGCTGCGGGAAACTCTTCATGTAACCGCTGCCTTCAAGCGTGGCGCGACTCATGCCCGGCGGGAAGTGGATGCGGGTTGCCTTGTCCGGCGCTCCGATGCTGGTCACGAGCCGCTCAAAGTGCTCGATCACGTCTTCGAAAACGCCGGAGCGGCCATAAAGCCCGTCTACTCCGGTCCTGAACAGGATGCTCTTGTCGAACAGAGTGTCGAGCAGGCTCGTGGCATCGAACGTCTTGGCGTCCATCTCAACCTCTCAGGCTGGTATCAAAGCGGCTCATCAGCAGGAGCGTCGCGGTGTTGGAAAGAATGCGGTCGTTCGAAATCATCACCGGCGCTGAGCTCACATCGCGCAGATGCCTGCCGACGCTGAACGGCGTGCCGTTCTTGTAGCCGACGATGCCGTTGATCTGCATGGCGAGCCGCACGATCGCCCCCGCCTTCTCGCTCGCGGCGACCTTCAGCGCGTTGATCTCAGCGGTGAAGCCGATCGAGGAGAGCGCGTCGTCATTGCCCTTGGCCGCATCGAAGCGGTGAATGGCCGCCGTGAGATGACCCTTCATCTCCTGAAGCAGGGCGGCCGCTTCGGCGAGCCGTAGCGCGCCCGGCGGGAGACTTCCATCCGCCTGCTTGCGCGCCGCAGCCTTGACGAACGCTTGCGCACGATTGAAGGCATCGGTGGCGATACCGAACCAGGTCGCGCCCCAGAAGATATGCGAGCTCGCCAGCATCGACTGCGCCGCGATCTCCGAGAACGGCTTGGGGAAGATCTGCGCCGCGTCACCGTGCGCGACAAGATGGAAACCGTCCGAACAGGTGCCGCGCATCCCGAGCGTGTCCCATACGGAGGTGCGCTCCAGCGTGCGGTTCAGGTCTGCGGGAATGACAACCATCACCTGATCGGAGCTTGCGGCGTCCGGAGCGCGCCGCGCCGTGGCGAGAATTGCGTCGGCATGGCGGCCGTAGGAAATGACGGTCGCTTCCTTGGTCAGCGAGAAACGGCCGTCCGCCACTTCGACCGCACAGATCGAATTGCGCAAATTGCCGCCGATGCCGGCTTCCGTGGTCGCGGAGGCCATCAGCAACTGCTCGGCTGCAATGCGACGCATATAGGCCAGATGCCAGTCGCTGGCGCCGCCGTGGCTGACGAAGCTCGACGTCTTGATCTGATGCATGGCGTAGATCATGGCGCTCGAGCCGCACGCCTGAGCGAGCTGGACGATGAGATCCGCGATCTCCATCGTGCCCAATCCTTCCCCGCCATGCTCGACGGGGATCGCGACGCCGAGCAGGCGCTCGCGCTTCAATACTTCGATGGTGTCGGCCGGAAAACGGCCCTCGCGGTCAACCGCGTCGACCTGCTGCGCGGCGATCTTGGCGACCCGACGCATGCGCTCGGCCGGCGTGTCGGCAGAGGCCGGCACCGGCTCTATCATTCTCACCACGCTCATGGTGTTACGCCGCCTGCTGTGTAAGCCGTGAAACGGCGTCCGCGACGTTGGAGAGCGACGAGAAGGTCCGTCGCGTTAGCATCGCTTCGGGAAATTCGATGTTGAACTCTTCCTCAAGCGCCAGCATCACCTGCACCGTGGCGAAGGATGTCAGCCCTGCGTCATAGAGATTCGTGTCGTCGGTGATCGTGCTGAAATCCAGCGAAATCATCGGCTGCTGCTCGAGCAGCGCGCGGATACGATCAATCATGATGGCCCACCTGTCACTGAAGTACGTATAAAGACGGCCAATAGCGCACCGCCAGCATCGGCAGCGTTAACGCTGGAAATGCAACGTGGCGGACGGCTAACGTTCGGTAACGAACACTGCCGAAAGTGCGGGACTTGTACCGTCTTGGCGCGCTTGCCGCATACGGCCCTGGTCGGCCCCGCGCAGAACGGCGCGGCGATGATGCCCGCCACTGGCTTCGCTTGTCTTCGCGGATCTCGGCGCAGGTCACGTCCCGGGGGCGGGAATTCAGGCAAGCCGATGAAGCCCAACGGCAAATTCCCTCGGCGCAATCCGTCCGGCAGGCTCGCGAATCGACGTCCCGATCGAGGATGGTCGCAGGCTGCGGAACAGCCTGGCAGCCGTGTCTGGATACCGTACCCTGCACTGTGGCTGAGCAGAATTGTGTTCGGAGTTGGCCGTGCCTGCGTTCTAGACAGGCCTGACCATATTTTAGGCGCGGCGGAATAGCGCAGGGGCACCTCCCTCCCGCAAAGCGGGAAAAGGTCCGGATTCATAATCCATTAGCGAACTCCGGCCGTTTGGCACGGCATTTGATTCTAAGGGTCCAGGCTGTGCCCGCGTAGTGGATGTCCTCCGCGTGGTGAACCTCAGTCGAAACTCCCGGTGTTCATTCGCACCGGGCCCAAGCGGGGATAGGACTCATGAAAATTGTTATGGCGATCATTAAGCCATTCAAACTCGAAGAGGTCCGTGACGCCCTGACCGCCATTGGCGTTCACGGTCTCACGGTGACGGAAGTCAAAGGCTACGGCCGCCAGAAAGGCCACACGGAAATCTATCGCGGCGCCGAATATGCCGTGAGCTTCCTGCCCAAGATCAAGATCGAGGTCGCGGTCAATTCCGATCAGGTCGACAAGACCATCGACGCCATCACCTCCGCCGCCAAGACCGGTCAGATCGGCGACGGCAAGATCTTCGTCATCAGCCTCGATCACGCCGTGCGCATCCGCACCGGCGAGGCCGATGCCGCGGCCCTCTGATTTCGCGCTCAAACCTTAAGACCTCAGGAGTGAAATAACATGACGTTCAAGCGTCCCTACGGCGCGGGACTTGCGGCCCTTGCAGTCGGCCTGTTCGCCGCGACCGCCGCCTACGCCGAGCCGACCGTCAACAAGGGCGACAACGCCTGGATGTTGACCTCGACGGTGCTGGTGCTGCTGATGACCATCCCCGGCCTCGCGCTGTTCTATGGCGGCCTGGTCCGCTCCAAGAACATGCTCTCGGTGCTGGCGCAGGTGTTCTACACGGTCTGCCTCGTCACCGTGCTCTGGGCCCTCTACGGCTACAGCCTCGCCTTCACCGGCGGCTCCGACTTCATCGGCGGCTTCTCCAAGGCCTTCCTGATGGGCGTCACGCCGGACTCGAAGGCGGCGACCTTCTCGGTCGACGCCAACATCTCGGAGCTCGTCTATATGTGCTTCCAGATGACCTTCGCGGCGATCACGCCGGCCCTCATCGTCGGCGCCTTCGCCGAACGCATGAAGTTCGCGGCGATCGCGCTGTTCATCCCGCTCTGGGTCACCCTGATCTACTTCCCGATCGCGCACATGGTCTGGTACTGGCCGGGCCCGGACGCGATCCAGGATGCCGCCAAGGCGCTCGCCGCCGCGGCTGACGGTGCGGCCAAGACCGCGGCGCAGGCCAAGCTCGACGAGATCAACGCCGATGCCGGCTGGATCTTCAAGAAGGGTGCGATCGACTTCGCGGGCGGCACCGTCGTGCACATCAACGCGGGTATCGCCGGCCTGGTCGGCGCGCTGCTGATCGGCAAGCGGACCGGTTACGGCAAGGAGCTGATGGCTCCGCACTCGCTGACCATGACCATGATCGGCGCCTCGCTGCTCTGGGTCGGCTGGTTCGGCTTCAACGCCGGCTCCAACCTCGAAGCCAATGGCGGCGCTGCGCTCGCCATGACCAACTCCTTCGTGGCGACCGCCGCGGCGGCGCTGTCCTGGATGTTCGCGGAATGGATCATCAAGGGCCATCCCTCGCTGCTCGGCGCGCTGTCGGGCGCGGTCGCGGGCCTCGTCGCGGTGACCCCGGCGGCCGGCTTCGCCGGTCCGATGGGTGCCATCGTGCTCGGCCTCGTGGTCGGCGTGGTCTGCCTGTTCTTCTGCACGGTGGTGAAGAACGCGCTCGGCTATGACGACTCGCTCGACGTGTTCGGCGTCCACTGCGTCGGCGGCATCGTCGGCGCGCTCGGCACCGGCATCCTGGTCAACCCGGCGCTCGGCGGTGCAGGGATCATCGACTACACCGCGATCCCGCCGAAGGTCGCCGACTACGACTTCGCGGCGCAGATGATCTCGCAGGTTTGGGGTGTCGGCACCACGCTGGTGTGGTCGGGCATCGGTTCGGCGATCCTCTACAAGATCGTCGACGTGATCGTCGGCCTGCGCGCCAACGTCGAGACCGAGCGTGAAGGCCTCGACATCACCGAGCACACGGAGCGCGCCTACAACATGTAAAATTAACGGCCCTTGAGGGCCGTTAATTTGGGTTCTCCCGGGGCGCGACCTCCCCAAGCGGTCGTTCCCAGAACTACGGTCCGGACACATACCCGGCAATGTCCGGGCCGTTGAGGGGCTCCAGCGCAAGCTGGGGCCCCTTTCTTTTTTCCGCGGCTTGAGAAAATATTGTCGGAATTGCCTGCCATTGTGGAATGACAGGCTACAAACAACGAAAACGGGAGGACGTCATGAAGGTGCAAGGCAGGTGCTATTGCGGCAACGTGCGCTACGAGGCCGAGGGCGAGCCGATGATGGCGGCGCAGTGCCTGTGCCGCGAATGCCAGTACATCACGGGCGGCGGACCGAACATGTTCATGGCGATGCCGACCACCGGCTTCAAATACACCGCCAGCGAGCCCAAGCAGTTCACCCGCAAGGATCTCGACCGCGCCGTGACGCGCGAGTTCTGCCCGGAATGCGGCACGCATCTCGTGACCAAGGTGCCGGGCCTGCCCGCCACCATCCTGAAGGTCGGCACCTTCGACGACCCCTCGGTATTCACCCCGCAGATGACGATCTACACCTGCGACAAGCAGACCTTCCACCACCTGCCCGAGGGCAAGCCGTCGTTCGAGAAGCTGCCGGCGCGGTAGCCGCCCCGCATCGGTGCGTAGCCCGGATGGAGCGCAGCGCAATCCGGGTCTGGCCTATCCGCGGACGAAGCGGCCCCCGGATTTCGCTTCGCTTCATCCGGGCTACGATGCTCGAGCCCTGTCAGTCGATCAGGACCTCCTCGGCGGGCAATTCGGCCGGCGCGCCGTTGCGGAAATAGCGTTCGAGGATATCGGCAAGCGAGCGTCGCTTCCGCCGTCTCGTCGCCCTCGGCGCCGCCGCCCGGCGCGATCCAGAAGCAGTCGCCGCCGTGCGGCGGGCGAATCCGCATCAGCAGCACTTCGCGCTCGCCGGTGATGATGAGCGCCCTGACGGCGCGGCGGTGGATCATGTCTCGGAGCAATTTCGATACGGTTTTCTAGGGTCAGCGCTGATAGCACGCGCCGGCCGATCGTGCCGCGCCACCGATGGTTAATCGCGTCTTAACCTCGCCCTATCTATGGTGACTTGATCGGTTTACGGTCGGCGCCCCTACCCTCCGACCGCAGTGAAAGTGCTGGCATTTCAATCATGGCAATGACCGCCTCATCCGGCTTGGCGCAGGGCGCCGGCGATGTCGCATCCGCCGGCCAGGCCGAGCGTTCCCCTTTCCTGCGCACGACCGAGCTACTGGCGCCGTATCAACCTGCCAAGCCCTTGATTACGCTGTCATTGGGCGAGCCGCAGCACCCGGTGCCCGATTTCGTCGGACCGGTGCTGGCAAAGCATACCGCCGAATTCGGCCGCTACCCGATCGCCAAGGGCATCGAACCATTCCGCCGCGCCGTCGCGACCTGGCTGGGAAGCCGGTTCCAATTGCCGCGGCCGGTCGATCCCGAGAGCGAGGTGATGGTGCTGAACGGCAGCCGCGAGGGGCTGTTCTTTGCCGCGATATCAGCCTCGCGCTACGTCGCGCCCCGCAAGGGACGGCCGGCGATCCTGATGCCGAACCCGTTCTACCCGGCCTATGGCGCCGGCGCCCGCGCGGCCGGTTGCGAGCAGATCTACCTGCCGACCACGCTCGGCAACGGTTTCCTGCCCGATCTTGATTCGATCGACGAGGCGACGCTGGCGCGCACCGTGGCGTTCTTCATCGCCTCGCCCGCCAACCCGCAGGGCTCGGTCGCCTCGCGCGCTTATTTCATGCGGCTGAAAGAGCTCGCCGATCGCTTCGGCTTCGTCATCCTGAGCGATGAGTGCTACTCGGAGATCTACACCCGCGAGGCGCCGGGCAGCATTCTCGAATGCGCCGGTCCCGACTTCAGCAATGTCGTGGCGTTCCAGTCGCTGTCGAAGCGCTCGAACCTGCCGGGCATGCGCGTCGGCTTCGCCGCGGGCGACAGAAAGTTTCTGGCCGCATTCCACGAGCTGCGCAATGTCGCCGCGCCGCAGGTGCCGGTGCCGCTGCAACATGTCGCGGTCGCCGCTTATAGCGACGAGGCGCATGTCGAGGAGAATCGCAGGCTCTATCGCATCAAGTTCGATTTCGCCGACCAGATCCTCGGCAACCGCTACGGCTACAAGCGCCCCGCCGGCGGCTTCTGCGTCTGGCTCGACGTCTCCGAGCGCGGCGGCGACGAGGCGGCGGCGGTCAGGCTCTATCGCGACGCCGGCGTGCGCGTGATTCCCGGCAGCTACCTGGCGCGCCAGCAGAACGACGGTTCCAATCCGGGTGCGGGCTATATCCGCCTTGCGCTCGTCTCCGACAGTGAATCGACGGCCGAGGCGATGCATCGCCTGGTCGAAACCCTGGGTTAATCGCGAAGCGCGAAGATTGAGTATGCCAGCGATCGAACGTGTCATCCCCCTGGTCGGCCATCTGCCGCTCTCGCTCCGCGAGGCGCTGGCGCGGCGGCTGCGCGAACTCACCGGGCTCGGCCTGATCGCGCTGTCGGGCGCCATCACGGCGGCGCTGATGACCTGGTCGGTGCAGGATCCGTCGCTGAGCCACGCCACCTCGCGCGCGATCCGCAACGTGCTCGGCTATCCCGGCGCCATCGGCGCCGACCTTCTGATGCAGATCCTCGGCCTCGGCGCCATCATGCTGGTGCTGCCGGTCGCGGTGTGGGGCTGGCGGATGCTGACGCATCGCCCGTTCGACCGCGAGGCGCTGCGGCTCGGCTGCTGGATCCTGTGCACGGTGATCGCGGCGGGCTTCGCCAGCTGCTGGCCGCACAACACCGCATGGCCGCTGCCGACCGGGCTCGGCGGCGTGGTCGGCGACGCGCTGCTGCGTGCGCCGGCGGTCGTGTTCGGCCCGCCCGGCTTCATCTATCGCGTCGTGCTCGGCTCCATCCTGGTCGTCGCGATGGCGGCAAGCTTCCTGTTCGCCTGCGGCTGGGGCGCCAAGGAGCAGGACGACGAGCTGACGCCGATCTCTGACGATGACGAGCCGTTCGTCGAGGAAGAAGACAACGACCGCAGCTCGGTCTCGCTGGGCTGGCTGTTCCATGCGCTGATGAGCGCGAAGGCGCGGCTCGGCTGGCTGCTGGCCACCGCCTACAAATCGCTGGTCTCGAGCGGAGCGCAGGGCCGCAGCGCCGCATTCGAGCGCCAGGAGCCCAATATCGGCGGCGGCCGCTCGGCGCCCTCGATCGCGCCCGCGCATGACGACCATGATGAGGACGAAGCTGAAGCATTCGACGACGACGAGGAAGAGGAGGACGAGGAGGAAGAAGCTCCCGCCGCCCGCGCCCCGCGCAAGAAGGCCGAGCCGAAGCCGAAGAAGAAGAATTCCGACAAGTTCGAGCTGCCCTCGGTCTCCGTGCTCAGTGCGCCGAAAGCCAGCGATCGCCAGCCGCTGAGCAAGGCCGAGCTCGAAACCAATTCGCGCTCGCTCGAAGGCGTGCTGCAGGACTTCGGCGTGCGCGGCGAGATCGTCAAGGCCAATCCCGGCCCGGTGGTCACGCTGTATGAGCTCGAGCCGGCGCCCGGCATCAAGTCGTCGCGCGTGATCGGGTTGTCCGACGACATCGCGCGTTCGATGAGCGCGCTGTCGGCCCGCGTCGCCGTGGTCGCCGGCCGCAACGCGATCGGCATCGAGCTGCCGAACGCGCATCGCGAGAAGGTCTATCTGCGCGAGCTTCTGGTCGCCAAGGAAAGCGTCGATTCGGTTGCGAAGCTGCCGCTGTGCCTCGGCAAGACGATCGGCGGCGACCCCGTCATCATCGATCTGGCGCGCACGCCGCACATGCTGATCGCCGGCACCACCGGCTCCGGCAAATCGGTCGCGATCAACACCATGATCCTGAGCCTGGTCTACCGGCTGCGGCCGGATCAGTGCCGCCTGATCATGGTGGATCCGAAGATGCTCGAACTCTCCGTCTATGACGGCATCCCGCACCTGCTGACGCCGGTCGTCACCGATCCGAAGAAGGCGGTGGTGGCGCTGAAATGGGCCGTGCGCGAGATGGAAGAGCGCTACAAGCGGATGGCCAAGCTCGGCGTGCGCAACATCGACGGCTATAATGCGCGCCTCGTCGAAGCCAAGGCCAAGGGCGAGGAGCTGACGCGCACCGTGCACACCGGCTTCGACAAGGAGACCGGCAAGGCGATCTACGAGGAAGAGAAGCTCGACCTCGAGCCGCTGCCCTACATCGTCATCATCGTCGACGAGATGGCCGACCTGATGATGGTCGCCGGCAAGGATATCGAAGGCGCGGTGCAGCGCCTCGCGCAAATGGCGCGCGCCGCCGGCCTGCATGTCATCCTCGCGACGCAGCGTCCGTCGGTCGACGTCATCACCGGCACGATCAAAGCGAACTTCCCGACCCGGATCGCCTTCCAGGTGACGTCGAAGATCGACAGCCGGACCATTCTTGGCGAGATGGGCGCCGAGCAGCTGCTCGGCCAGGGCGACATGCTCTACATGGCGGGCGGCGGCCGCATCAGCCGCGTGCACGGACCGTTCGCCTCCGACGAGGAAGTCGAGAAGGTGGTGCGTCACCTCAAGACGCAAGGCGCCCCGGAATATCTCGAAGCCGTCACCGCGGAAGAGCCGATCGACGAGGACGGCGCCGTGTTCGATGCCACCGGCATGGGCGGCGACGGCGGCGGCGATCTGTTCACGCAGGCGGTTGCGATCGTCAAGCGCGACCGCAAGGCGTCGACCTCCTACATCCAGCGCCGGCTGCAGATCGGCTATAACCGCGCCGCCTCGCTAATGGAGCGGATGGAACTTGAGGGCATCGTCGGCCCGGCGAATCACGCCGGAAAGCGCGAAATCCTGGTCGGGGAGGAAGAAGGCCAGTTCTGATCGGGGGCGATCATCACGGAAAAACCATATCTCCCTCGGAAGAGGCGGGATAAAATCCGGCGCAGCGGGACGAGCGTCGAACAGAGACCTGACATATCTGATGGCAAAACACCTCATTGACCGCGGCACGCGCACCGCGCTGGCTCTTCTCGTCACCGCCGCGATCGCCGGCGCTGCGACTGCGCAGAATGCGCCGCCCCCGAAGCCCGCACCCAAGGCCGCGCCAAAGAAGGACGCCGGCGCGCAAACCAATGCGGACAAGGGCCCGACGACGACAGGCGCCACCCAGGCACCGCCGAACCCGGTGATTCCCGATCCGCGCCGCAACGTGCCCGCCAACATCTTCCAGACCTTCGACGCCAACCAGAAGGCGCAGGCGGCCAAGGTCTCGGCCTATCTCTCGTCGCTGCAAACCCTGGTCGGAAATTTCGTCCAGGTCGGCCCCGACGGCACCAAGACCAAGGGCGATTTCTACATCCAGAAGCCCGGCAAGCTGCGCTTCGAATATGACGATCCGAGCCCGATCGAGGTGATCGCGGACGGCTCCTCGGTCGCGGTGCGCGACCGCAGGCTCGCCACCCAGGACGTCTATCCGCTGTCGCAGACCCCGCTGCGCTATCTGCTGTCGGATCGCATCGACCTGATGAAGGACACCAACGTCATCAGCGTCACCGCCGACGACGTGTTCGTCAGCATCACGATCGAGGAGAAGCAGGCGCTGGTCGGCACCAGCCGCTTCCTGCTGATGATCGGCGCCAAGGACGGCAAGCTCAAGCAGTGGACCGTCACCGACCCGCAGGGCTACGACACGACCGTTGCGGTCTACAATCTCGACGCGACGCAGAAGCCCGATCCGGCGCTGTTCAAGATCGACTTCACGACCTATCCCGGCACCTCGCCGGGCTAGCCATTCTGCTCCCTCGCCCCGCTCTTGCGGGGAGCGGCAGGAGTCCCCCTGTGGACAATTGAAATCCGCTGCGAGAACCGTGCTAAGACGCACCTCTCATGCGGTTCTCCGTCACCACCTGGAACATCAATTCGGTGCGCCTGCGCATCGACACCGTCGCCAAGTTCCTCAAGGGCGCGCGGCCGGATGTGCTGTGCCTGCAGGAGACCAAATGCATCGACGATGCGTTTCCGCTGAAACGTTTCAAGCGGCTTGGCTATGAGCACGTCGCGCTGAACGGACAGAAGGGCTATCACGGCGTCGCCATCGTCTCGCGCCTGCCGTTCGAGACGACCGACATCAGGACGTTCTGCGACAAGATCGATTCACGGCACATCTCGGTGTCCTTCGGCGAGAAGGCGCAGCTGTCAAAGCCGCTGGTGCTGCATAATTTCTACGTACCGGCCGGCGGCGATATTCCCGATCCCGCGCTCAACCCGAAATTCGAGCACAAGCTGCAATTCCTCGACGAGATGAAGGCCTGCGAGCCGCTGCATCCGCGCGGCGACGACCGCCACATTCTGGTCGGTGACCTCAACGTCGCCCCGCACGAGAACGACGTCTGGTCGCACAAGCAGCTGCTCAAGGTGGTCTCGCACACCCCGGTCGAGACCGAGAAGCTGCTGGCCGCGCAGGCGCATGGCGAATGGTTCGACATCGCGCGCGAGCGAATCCCGATGTCGGAAAAGGTCTACACCTGGTGGAGCTACCGCGCGGCGGACTGGACTGTCGGCGATCGCGGCCGACGGCTCGATCACATCTGGGTCTCGCGCGCGCTGAAGGATCAGGTCAGCGATTTCAAGATCACCCGCGACGCCCGCGGCTGGGAGCGCCCGTCGGACCACGTGCCGGTGACGGCGGTGATGGAGGTTTAAGGGCGCCGCCGACCCTCGACCCGTCATCCTGAGGAGCGCGGAACGCGCGTCATGTGCTCAGCTTCCCGCCCGCCATCAAGATATCGCTTGCGAGCTGGCTGGTGCGCAGCGCCAGTTCGTCGCGCAGCCGGCGGGCCGCGGCCGGATCGCTTTCCAGCACGCGCTGGAACAGGCTGCGCGCGACGCGGATCACCGAGCCGCGCTCCAGCGCGGTGGCAGTCGACGGCCGCTTCATCGCGACGATCAATGCGAGCTCGCCGATCAGCGCACCGGGACCGGCGATGATCTCGGCGCCGCCTTCCTCGACGCGGAAGGTGCCGCGCTGCACGACATAGCCGGCATCTGCGGCGTCGCCGGCCTTGAACAGCACGTCGCCTGCGTTGAAATCACGTTGCTCGGAGCCGATCGCCAGCATGCGCAAGGAGCTCTCGCCCAACAGACGCATTGTCGGGACCCGCTCGAGCAGGGCTACATCATCATCGATCGACATTCAGGTCCGGTAACCGCGGCGCGCCTCGATTTCACGAATCGTTGAGCGCAAAGCGTATCACGGCACCAGCTTGTAGCCACCGGCTTCCGTCACCAGGATTTCCGGGTTGGCGGCGTCCTTCTCGATCTTCTGGCGGAGGCGGTAGATGTGGGTTTCCAGCGTGTGGGTGGTGACACCGGAATTGTAGCCCCAGACTTCCTGGAGCAGGGTCTCGCGCGACACCGGCATCTGGCCGGCGCGGTAGAGGAAGCGGAGGATCGCGGTTTCCTTCTCGGTCAGCCGAACCTTCCTGGCATTGGCGCCGGTCAGCATCTTCGAGCCGGGCCGGAACGAATAGGGGCCGACCGAGAACACCGCGTCCTCGCTGGCCTCGTGCTGGCGGAGCTGCGCCCGGATCCGGGCCAGCAGCACCGCGAACCGAAATGGCTTCGCCACATAGTCGTTGGCGCCGGATTCGAGCCCCAGGATCGTATCGGAATCGGTGTCGTGGCCGGTCAGCATGATGATCGGAGCCTTGAAGCCGCCCTTGCGGAGCGAGCGGACCACTTCGCGGCCGTCGGTGTCGGGCAGGCCGACGTCCATCAGGACCAGATCGGGGGAATTGGCTTTGGCGGCAGTGGCGCCCTTGGCGCCGGTGTCGACTGCGGAGGCTTCGAATTCCTCGTGCAGCGACAGCTGCTCGACCAGCGTATCGCGCAGATCGGTATCGTCATCCACGATCAAGATCTTGCGGGCATTGGCCATAGGTACAATCCTTCGGGGCGGGGCGGTCAGAAGCGGAGGGCGCTTATGGCCGTAACATCGGCTAGATATGTGCTCAGGTAGGCGATTGTTACCGATTCACAAGGCAACGCAGTCTACCTCAAATCCGGCGGGGCAGGACGTGAATGTCCTGTAATGCCGGGAGATAGGATGTTCTGAACCTCCAAGGCAAGCTCAGTTTGGAACGATTCTTAAGGGAAGGTCAGCTATTTCAATCACTTATATGACAGTCAAACGTGATCGCCCGCTCTCCATCATCGAGGTCCGAGCAGCCGCCGGCGACCCGCGCCGGGGCTGGCTGTCGGCCGACGGCTGGACCGTGCCGGTGGCGCTCGGGCGCGGCGGAATCCTCGCCAACAAGCGCGAGGGCGACGGCGGCACGCCGCGCGGCGTCTTCCATCCGCGCAAGCTCTGGTGGCGTGCCGACCGGCACCAGCGTCCGACGACTTTCCTGCCGACCCGGCCGATCCGCCGCGAGGATGCCTGGTGCGAGGACCCCGCCGACCGTCACTACAACCAGCCGATCCGCCTCGACCGCGAGCAGGGCGGCGACCGCCTGACTCGCGAGGACCATCTCTACGATTTCATCATCGAGATCGACCACAACGCCGCGCCGCGCGTCGCCGGTCGCGGCAGCGCCGTCTTCCTGCATCTGGCGCGGCCGAATTTCTCGCCGACCGCCGGCTGTGTTTCGATGACGAAGACTTCGATGCTGCGGCTGTTGCGGCGGATGTCGCCGCAGACCCGGATCGTTATTGGGTAGGGTGGTGGAATAGCTCAGCATCGGTTTTCCCACGCGACAGGCGCGACGCGTTTGTGCTGAGATCGAACACAACAGAAAATAATTCCCGCGGGAGCGAAACAGCATGCTCGACAACAACCAGATCGCCGCCGCCTCGAAGGTCCTTCACGATCACTGGCTCGCCGGCACCAAGCTCACAGCACTCGATAGCGCAATTCGGCCGCGCGATCGCGCCGCGGGCTATGCGGTGCAGGCTGCGCTGGAGAAAACGTCGCGGGAAAAACTATTCGGCTGGAAGATCGCGGCGACCAGCGCGGCCGGCCAGAAGCACATCAACGTCGCGGGACCGCTCGCCGGGCGTATCCTCGCCGAGACGGTGATACCGGATGGCGGCACCGCGTCGATGCAGGGCAACGAGATGCGCGTCGGCGAGCCGGAATACGCCTTCCGCATGGCGCGCGATCTCGCGCCTCGCACGACACCTTACAGCGTGCAGGAGGTGCTGGATGCCGTCGGCACGCTGCATCCGGCGATCGAAATTCCGGATTCGCGTTTCGCCGATTTCGTCGCCGCCGGCGAAGCCCAGCTGATCGCCGACAATGCCTGCGCGCATCTGTTCGTGCTCGGACCCGCAACGACAGCGGACTGGCGCGCGATCGATCTGGTCGAGGACCGCCCGACCATCACGCTGCGCGGCGAGCGCTACATCGGCCACGGCAAGAACGTGCTCGGCGATCCGCGGATAGCGCTGGCCTGGTGCGCCAACGAGCTGCGCACGCTCGGGCTGACGCTGCGGGCAGGGGAAGTCGTCACCACAGGCACCTGCCATCCCCCGCTGCCGATCTCAGCCGGCGATGAATTCGCGGCCGATTTCGGCGCGATCGGAAAAGTGTCGGTGAAGTTCGCGTAGGCTGCGCGCTCACCACACACACCGCTGTCGTCCTGGCGAAGGCCAGGACCCATACGCCGCGGCCTTAGAAAAGGGCGCGCGGCGAGACACGCATCCAAACACCGTGATCCCCGCGCAAAGGCTTTGCCTTTGCGCGGGGATCACGGTTCTGATGACGGCAAGCCTCCGTGTGATTCTGGCGGACACCAGGCGACACTAGTTATGCGGCACCGTCCGCGTCCCAAAGATCGCCGAGCCCACCCGCACATGGGTCGCGCCCATCTGGATCGCCACCGCGTAATCCGCGCTCATGCCCATCGAGAGATTCGTCAGGCCGTTGCGCGCGGCGATCTTGGCGCAGAGCGCGAAGTGCGGCGCCGGCGCCTGGTCGACCGGCGGGATGCACATCAGTCCCGAGATCGACAGGCCGTGGGTGTCGCGGCAGGCCGCGATGAAGGTGTCCGCGTCCTGCGGCGCGACGCCGGCCTTCTGCGGCTCCTCGCCGGTATTGATCTGGACGAACAGTTGCGGGTGCTTCCCTTGATTTTTGATTTCCTTGGCTAACGCTTCGCAAATGCTGGTGCGATCGACCGAATGGATCGCATCGAACAGCGCGACCGCCTCCTTGGCCTTGTTCGACTGCAACGGCCCGATCAGATGCAGCTGCAATCCCGGATGGGCCTGGATTAGCGCGGGCCATTTGCCTTTGGCCTCCTGCACGCGATTTTCGCCAAATACGCGCTGTCCGGCACCGATAATCGGCAAAATTGCGTCGGCCGCGAACGTCTTCGACACCGCGATCAAGGTCACCGACGCGCGGTCGCGCCGCGCTTCCTTGCAGGCATGGGCGATCTCGCGTTCGACGGCGGCGAGGCCAAAGGCAGGGTCATGTGGTGAACCGGGCGGTAACGGCGTGGTCGGGCTTTGCGTCATGCTTGTGCCGTTCTCTGACAGGTGCGGGGGTTGGCTCGAATTTTACCAAATTCGGGAAAGGCTTTTTGAAGCCCTGCATTCTACCTTGCGCACGGGCAAGGGAATAGAATGTCGGGCGTCACTTTCAACCGCAACCGGGTCAGGCTCAAGAAGGTTCTGGGTATTCGTGCCCGGCTGGCCTTGCTTGCGCTGATGCTGGTCGCGCCCCTGATGCTCGACCGCGTCCGCACGCTGGAAGACTCCCGCAGCAAGCAGATCGCGCAGGCCGCCGCCGGCTATGCCAGCCTCACCGCGCATGCCGCCGAAACCCAGCGCGAGGTGGTCTCCTCGGTCGAGACCATGCTGAAGTCTGCGGCCTATATCCGCGCTTCCGGCGGCATCGCGCAGAGCTGCGAGGTGCTGCGCGCCAGCCTGCCAACGGTCCTGCCCTGGATCCGCAGCATCATGTTCGTCTCGCGGGACGGGCTGGTGCAGTGCTCGACCCTCAACGCCCAGGTCGGCCTCAATGTCGGCGACCGTGACTATTTCAAGAAGGCCCAGGACAACCGCGGCTTCGTGTTCAGCGACTATCTGCGCGGCAGAACCAATGGCCGCCCGATGATGATGGCCGCCTATCCGGTGGCCGCGATCAATCCGGAGCAGGATGCCGTCGTCGTCGCCGGCATCAACATCGACTGGCTGTCGCAGATCATGGCCAATCTCGGCGGCCAGCCCGGCATGTCGGCCGTTCTCGTCGACTCTACCGGCGTCGTGATCGCCGCGCCCGCGGATCACGCGAGCCTGATCGGCCGCTCGCTCGACACCATCCCGTTGATGGCCGCGATCGCCGAAAAGGCGCTGAGCTATGACGAACCATCCGGCTCGGTGTCGTTCACGGCGTCCGACGGCGCGCAGCGCACGCTGAGCTTCGCGCGCATCGCCGGCACGCAATCCCGGCTGATCGTGAGCATGGACGAAGCCAAGGTGACGGCGGCGATCAACCGCGAGATCCGCACCGCCTATCTGCAGCTCGGCTTCGTCTGCCTGTTCGTCTTGCTGGGTGCCCTGGTCGGCGCCGAGCGGCTCGTCATCCATCCGATCGAGCTGATGACCGGCATGGCGCGGCGGTTCGGCGAGGGCGACTGGTCGGCACGCGTCGCCAAGCACAAGCTGCCGGCGGAATTCGTGCCGCTGGCGCGCGCCTTCAACGCGATGGCGGCGCAGCTCAGCCAGCGCGAGCGCGAGCTCGTCGCCTCCAACGATCGTCTCACCGTGATGGCCTCGATCGACGCGCTGTCTGGCCTTGCCAACCGCCGCGGCTTCCAGAGCCGGCTCGACTTCGAGTGGATGCGGGCGCAGCAATATGAATGCGAGCTGTCGCTGATGATGATCGATGTCGATCACTTCAAGCTCTACAACGACACCTACGGCCATCCCGAAGGCGATGCCTGCCTGACCCGGATCGGCGAAGTGCTGTCCGGGATCGCCGCCGACACCATGGGCTTCGCCGGCCGCTATGGCGGCGAGGAATTCTGCCTGTTGCTGCCGAACACCGACGCCGCGCATGCGCTCGCGATCGGCGAAACCGTGCGCACCGCCGTACTCGGCCTCGCCGTGCCGCATGCATCCTCGAGCCATTGCGTCGTCACCGTCAGCGTCGGCGTCGCGACGACCAAGCCGAACGAGACCCAGCGCCCCGGCGATCTGATCGAAGCCGCCGACGCCGCGCTCTACGCAGCCAAGCGCCGCGGCAGGAATGCCGTGATCGAGCACGGCTTCCTGCAGACGCTGGACGAAGCCGGCATGGCGCTGGCGAGCTGAGATCGTACGTGGTCGAGCGGCGCGATGAGCGCGGAACCATGACCATCGGCGACGCCGCCTATTCAGCGTCGTCCTGGCGAAGGCCAGGACCCATTACCCCCACCGTTTATCATTGCGCGAAGCGGGGGCCACGATCCCTTCCTCGACAAAGCCCTGTGGTTATGGGTCCTGGCCTTCGCCAGGACGACGAGGAGGCTGCAGACGGCGCCCCTGCGACAGCGGCAGGGCGGCTACGCGACGGGATGGGGCGTTTGCAGACCCCAAGCCGTTGACCGCGCAGGCGCTTTTGTGGCCTAGTCCGCCGTCCCCGGATGGGACCCGAAAATCACCAAAGCCACCCAAAATCCTTGCGATTTCATGACCGCCGAACGCTATAACGCCCGTGAATCCGAACCCCGCTGGCAGCGCCTGTGGGACGAAAAGGCGATCTTCGCCTCCAAGAACGACGATCCGCGGCCGAAATACTACGTGCTCGAGATGTTCCCCTACCCGTCGGGGCGCATCCATATCGGCCATGTCCGCAACTACACGCTCGGCGACGTGCTGGCGCGCTTCATGCGCGCCAGGGGCTACAACGTGCTGCACCCGATGGGCTGGGACGCGTTCGGCCTGCCGGCGGAGAATGCCGCGATCGAGCGCAAGGTGGCGCCGAAAGCCTGGACCTACGACAACATCGCCGCGATGAAGAAGCAGCTGCGGTCGATCGGGCTGTCGCTCGACTGGTCGCGCGAGTTCGCGACCTGCGACCCCAGCTACTACAAGCATCAGCAGAAGATGTTTTTGGACATGCTGCGCGCCGGCCTCGCCGAGCGCGAGAAGCGCAAGCTGAACTGGGATCCGGTCGACATGACCGTGCTCGCCAACGAGCAGGTGATCGACGGCCGCGGCTGGCGCTCGGGCGCCGTCGTCGAGCAGCGCGAAATGAGCCAGTGGGTCTTCAAGATCACGAAGTACTCGCAGGAGCTCCTGGAAGCGCTGGATGGTCTCGACCGCTGGCCCGACAAGGTGCGGCTGATGCAGCGCAACTGGATCGGCCGCTCCGAGGGCCTGCTGATCCGCTTCGCGCTGGATGCGGCGACAACGCCGGCCGGCGAAAGCGAGCTGAAGATCTTCACCACCCGGCCGGACACGCTGTTCGGCGCCAAGTTCATGGCGATCTCGGCGGATCATCCGCTGGCGGTCGCCGCCGCCGCGAAGAACCCGAAGCTCGCCGAGTTCATCGCCGACATCAAGAAGATCGGCACCGCGCAGTCGATCATCGACACCGCCGAGAAGCAGGGTTTCGACACCGGCATCAAGGCGGTGCATCCGTTCGATCCGAACTGGAAGCTGCCGGTCTATGTCGCGAACTTCGTGCTGATGGAATACGGCACCGGCGCCATCTTCGGCTGCCCGGCGCACGACCAGCGCGACCTCGACTTCGTCAACAAGTACAATCTCGGCAACACGCCGGTGGTCTGCCCCGAGGGCCAGGACCCGAAGACGTTCGTCATCACCGACGTCGCCTATGACGGCGACGGCCGCATGATCAATTCGCGCTTTCTCGACGGCATGACGATCGAAGCGGCGAAGGAAGAGATCGCCAAGCGGCTGGAAAGCGAAGTCCGCGCCTTGCCAGGGGAAGGAAGGTTGGCGCCGGTCGGCGAGCGGCAGGTGAATTTCCGCCTGCGCGACTGGGGCATTTCGCGCCAGCGCTATTGGGGCTGCCCGATCCCAGTGATCCACTGCCCGACGTGCGACGTGGTGCCGGTGCCTGACAACCAGCTGCCGGTGACGCTGCCGGAGGATGTCAGCTTCGACAAGCCGGGCAACGCGCTCGACCATCATCCGACCTGGAAGCATGTGACTTGCCCCAAGTGCGGCGGCAAGGCCGTGCGCGAGACCGACACGATGGACACCTTCGTGGACTCGTCGTGGTACTTCGCGCGCTTCACCGACCCGTGGAACGAGACCGCGCCGACCACGCCCGCGGTCGCCAACCGGATGATGCCGGTCGACCAGTATATCGGCGGCGTCGAGCACGCGATCCTGCATCTGCTCTACAGCCGCTTCTTCACCCGCGCGATGAAGGCGACCGGTCACATCGACATGAGCGAGCCGTTCGCCGGCATGTTCACCCAGGGCATGGTGGTGCACGAGACCTACCAGAAGGCCGATGGCAGCTGGGTCACGCCGGCCGAGGTGAAGATCGAGGTCGGCGGCAACGGCCGCCGCGCGGTGCTGATGGCGACCGGCGAGGACGTCGCGATCGGCCCGATCGAGAAGATGTCGAAGTCGAAGAAGAACACCGTCGACCCCGACGACATCATCGCGAGCTACGGTGCCGACGTCGCGCGCTGGTTCATGCTGTCGGATTCGCCGCCGGACCGCGACGTGATCTGGAGCGACGAGCGCGTGCAGGGCGCCTCGCGCTTCGTGCAGCGGCTGTGGCGGCTGGTGAACGAATCGGCCGAGATCGCCAAGACTGCCGACACCAAGACGGCGCCGGCGGCCCGGCCCGCAACGTTCGGGCCCGAGGCATTGGCGCTGCGCAAGGCGGCCCATGGCGCGCTCGACAAGGTGTCGTCCGGCATCGAGCGGCTGCATTTCAACGTGTGTCTCGCCCATATCCGCGAATTCGCCAATGCACTGTCCGAGGTGCTGGCGAAAGGCGACAAGCCGGCGCCGGACCTGGCTCCAGATGTTTCTTGGGCGGTCAAGGAGGCCGCGACCATCCTGGTGCAGCTGTTCTCGCCGATGATGCCGCATCTGGCCGAGGAGTGCTGGGTGGTTCTGGGCCAGACCGGGCTGGTTTCCGAGGCCGATTGGCCACAAATCGAGCGCGATTTGCTGGTCGAGGACAGCGTGACCCTGGTCGTCCAGGTCAACGGTAAAAAACGAGGTGATGTTACCGTGCCACGGGCGGCGCAAAATGCGGATATAGAGGCTGCCGTTTTGGCGCTCGATGCGGTAAAAGCCGCCTTGGGCGGCAAACCCGTCCGCAAGGTGATCGTGGTGCCCATGAGGATCGTCAATGTTGTCGGCTAGGATCAGGATCGCCGCCCGGCTCGTGGCCGTGGCTGCCTTGGCCGCGCTGACGGCCGGATGCTTCCAGCCGATGTATGCCGAGCGCACCCTCGACGGCCAGTCGTCCGCGCTGCGCGAGAAGCTGATGGGCGTCGAGGTTCCGCCGGTCGACAAGCCGAACGCCTCGCGCGAGGCCCGGGTCGGCGTCGAGGTCCGCAACGCCCTCGCCTTCAAGCTCTACGGCACCGCCACCGGCGCACCGCCGACGCATCGGCTGGTGCTGCGGTTCACCACCAGCCGCTCCTCGCTGATGATCGACCAGGCCACCGCGCTGCCGACCAGCGAGAATTACGGCATCGACGCCCAGTTCAACCTGATCGAAATCGCGTCGAACAAGTCGGTGATGACCGGCACCACGTTCTCGCGCGTGTCCTATGACATGCCCGGCTCCTACCAGCGTTTCGCCCGTGCCCGCGCCTTCCGCGACGCCGAGGACCGCGCCGCGCAGGAGATCGCCGACAACATCCAGACCCGGCTCGCCTCCTTCTTCTCCACCGGAACCTGATCGACGCATTGGTCGCGCTTCGCGGAAAAGAGATCGACAGCTTCCTCGCCCGGCCTGACGCCGGTCGTCCGATCATCCTGCTGTACGGCCCGGACTTAGGCCTGGTGCGCGAGCGCGCCGATGCGCTGATGGCCTCCGCGGTCGACGATCCCAACGACCCATTCTCGCTGGTGCGGCTCGATGGCGACGAGCTCGCCGCCGAACCGTCGCGGCTGGTCGACGAGGCCATGACGGTGCCGCTGTTCGGCGGCCGCCGCGCCATCCGCGTCCGCGCGGGCTCGCGCAACTTCTCAAGCGGCGTCGAGACGCTGACCGAGACCACCGCGCTCAGGGATTGCCGCATCGTGATCGAGGCCGGCGAGCTCAGGCCGGAATCGCCGCTGCGCAAGATCTGCGAGCGCGCCAAGAATGCGGTGGCGATCGGCTGCTATCCCGACACCGAGCGCGACCTGACCAAGCTGATCGAGGACGAGCTGCGCGTATCGAATCTGCGGCTCGCGCAGGATGCGCGCGCGGTGCTGATGTCGCTGCTCGGCGGCGACCGCATGGCCTCGCGCAACGAGCTGCGCAAGCTTGCGCTGTTCGCGCACGGCAAGGGCGAGATCACGCTCGAGGACGTCATGACCGTGGTGTCCGACGCCTCCGAGCTGAAGCTCGACCCGATCGTCGACGGCGCCTTCGCCGGCAATGCCGCGCTGGTCGAGAGCGAGTTCACGAAAGCAATGGTCGCCGGCACCTATCCCGGCGTGATCATCTCGGCCGCGCAGCGCCAGGCGGCATGGCTGCACAAATCGGCGCTGGCGATCGCGGACGGCACGCCGGCATCAGCCGTGCTCGAGGGCGGATTTCCGCGGCTGCACTTCTCGCGCAAACCCGCGGTCGAAATCGCGCTGCGCAATTTCACACCGCCTAGGCTGGTGAACGTGATCGATCAGCTCGCCACCGCGGCGCTGGACATGCGCAAGCAGGCCTCGCTCGCCGCCGTGATCGCGCAGCGCGCGCTGCTCTCGATCGCGGCGAATGCGAAGCGGCGGGGGTGACCCCGGCCGAAACCGCTAACCACCCTCCAGCCGCCGCACCACCTCGTCGAGCTGCTCGAGGTTGCGGTAGCTGATCTGGACGGTGCCGCCGGGATCGCGATGGCTGACGGTGACGGCAAGGCCGAGCGCATCGCTGACGCGCTTCTCCAGCGCCAGGGTGTCGGCATCCTTGTCCACCTTGGCCGCGCTGCCACTGCGCGCCTTCTGCGGCTTGCGCTCCGGCACGCCCTCCTCATGCGCCAGCGCCTCGGCCTGGCGGACGTTGAGGCCTTCGGCGACGATCCGCTTCGCAGCAGTGAGCGGATCCGGCACGCCGATCAGCGCGCGAGCGTGGCCGGCGGAGAGATCGCCCTTCGAGATCAGCGCCTGCACCTCGGCGGGCAGCTTGGTCAGCCGCATCATGTTGGCAACATGGCTGCGGCTCTTGCCGACGATCTTGGCGATGTCTTCCTGGCTGCGTTTGAACTCGTCGGCGAGCGCGTGATAGCCCTGCGCCTCTTCCATCGCATTGAGGTCTTCGCGCTGGACGTTCTCGATGATCATGATCTCGAGCGCGTCGGAATCGGAGACCTCGACCGGCACGATCGGCACTTCGTGCAGGCCGGCGAGTTGCGAGGCACGCCAGCGGCGCTCGCCGGCGATGATCTCGTAGCGGTCCTGCGCGCCCTTGATCGCGCGCACCACGATCGGCTGGATCACGCCGCGCTGGCGAATCGAATCGGCGAGCTCGCCGAGCTCGGTATCGGCGAAGGTGCGCCGCGGGTTGCGCGGGTTGGCCTTGAGGAATTCGATCGGCACCTTGCGCTGGTTGCGCGGCCGCTCCACATGCGCGGCCGCCTCGCCGCCGACATCTCCGATCAGGCTTGCCAGCCCGCGCCCCAGTCGCGAACGCGCTTCATCGGCCATTGTTGCGAGCTCCCTTGGATTCACACGCAGTACTCCAGACTTGAATTTCAGAATCACAGGATGGGCCGCGCGCGGCAAAACCCATCGCTCTCGTTGCGTGCCAGGACGGAGTTCGCTTCGCGGCGCCCATCCTGCGCATCGTCAAAGCGTGCGCAGCTCGCGCTCGCGCTGGATCACTTCGGTGGCGAGCTTGAGATACGCATCGCTGCCGGCGCATTTGAGGTCGTAGACCAGGACCGGCTTGCCGTAGGACGGCGCCTCGGAGATACGCACGTTGCGCGGGATCATGGTGTCGTAGACCTTGTCGCCCATGAACTGGCGCACGTCGGCAACCACCTGGTTGGAGAGGTTGTTGCGCGAGTCGAACATGGTCAGCACGATGCCGTGGATCGACAGGTTCGGATTGAGCGTCGAGCGCACCTGCTCCACGGTCTGCAGCAATTGCGACAGACCTTCGAGCGCGAAGAACTCGCATTGCAGCGGCACCAGGATCGCGTCCGACGCCGCCATCGCATTCACCGTGAGCAAATTGAGCGAGGGCGGGCAGTCGATCAATACATAGGTGTAGTCGGCTTCCGGCGAGACGTTGTTGTTCAATCCTGCGATCGCATCGCGCAGCCGGAACGCGCGGCCCGGCGTGGTGCCGAGCTCGAGCTCGAGACCGGAGAGATCCATGGTGGAAGCGGCGATATGCAGCCGCGGCACTGCGGTCGCGACCACGGCATCGCGCAGCGGCGCCTCGCCGATCAGCACGTCATAGGTCGAGCAGCTGCGGTTGCGGCGATCGATGCCGAGGCCGGTCGAGGCGTTGCCCTGCGGATCGAGATCGACGATCAGGACGCGCTCGCCAATCGCAGCGAGTGCGGTGCCAAGATTGATCGCTGTGGTGGTCTTGCCGACGCCGCCCTTCTGGTTGGCGAGCGACAGGATGCGCGGATGGCCAGGCGGCTGGGACGCCTTATCCTCTTGATAAACCTCGTCCATCACAGTCATACCAAAATACCATTTGCTCTCGCGGAGTCCCCTAGCGCCGCTCGATTGACCCGAGTTCGACGATCCAACCCTGTCCGCCGGTCAGGCTGGCGTGTAGCTTTGGCTCAATAATCCAATATTTAGTGGCTTCGGTCAATTCGGCCTCTACATCTTGACCCTTCAAAAACAGCGCCTTGGCGCCGTTTTTGACCCACGGCTCCGCAAAGCCGATGAGTTGATGTAACGGAGCCAGCGCCCGCGCGGTGACGCAATCGATGGGCCCCGGGATTCTATCCACAGTATCCCCGATATCAGCCAGATGCACCGTCCCCGGCGACGCCGTCACCCGTATCGCCTCGCGCAAGAATGCCGCCTTCTTGGCGATTCGCTCAACCAAATGAATCGACGCGCCCGGGGTCTCGGCCAGCGCGCAGGCCAGCACGACGCCGGGAAAGCCGCCGCCGCTGCCGAGGTCGACCCAGGACTTCGCCGTCGGCGCCAGGCTCAGAAGCTGCAGCGAATCGGAGACGTGGCGGGTCCAGAGGGCGGGCAGCGTCGATGGCGCGACGAGATTGGTCTTGGCCTGCCACGCCAGGAGGAGGGCGATGTAGCGATCGAGCCGCGCCTCTGTTTCACGTGAAACAGGTGTCAGCGCGAGCGCCGCGGCCTTGTCCTTGGCAGAGACGCTGAGTTCGGCGGATTGCGAATTGGAAGCCATTCTCTGGAATGCCGATCGAGCTCGCCGTTGCGAGCGAAGCGAAGCAATCCATGGTGCCACCTGAGGAAGCGATGGATTGCTTCGTCGCTTCCGCTGCTCGCTACGACCGAGCCGCCTCTCGTTTCACGTGAAACGTTACGCCGATGCCTTTGCAGCCTTCCGCCTCGCCTCGCGCCGCAGATAGGCCGCCAGAATGCCCAGCGCCGCCGGCGTCATACCGTCGATCCGGCCCGCCTGCCCGACCGTCCGCGGCTGCGCCTTCTGCAACTTGGCGCGTGCCTCGTTCGAAAGACCGGGGACATCGGCATAGTCGACGTCGGCCAGAACCAGACCTTCGTCACGCCGGAAGGCATCGACATCGGCGGTCTGGCGCTTCAGATAGACATCGTATTTGGCATCGATCTCGAGATGCACCGCGATCGCAGGGTCAATGGCCGACAGCTCCGGCCAGATCGCCTGGACCGCGGGCCACTCTATCTCAGGGTAAGCCAGCAGCTCGAAGGCCGACCGGCGATGGCCGTCGCGGTTGAGCGCGAGCCCGTGCTTGGCGGCCTCATTCGGCGTGATCGCGAGCGACTTCGCCAACCGCTTGGCCGCCTCCAACGCCGCCATCTTGGTCCGATGGCGCTCGGCGCGCGCCGTTCCAACGCATCCGAGTGCAACGCCCTTGTCGGTCAGGCGCTGGTCGGCATTGTCGGCCCGCAGCGTCAGCCGGTACTCGGCGCGCGAGGTGAACATGCGATACGGCTCGGCGATCCCGCGGGTCACGAGATCGTCGATCATCACCCCGAGATAACCGTCGGCGCGGTCGAACACGATCGGATCGGCGCGGCCGGCAGCGAGAGCGGCATTGAGCCCGGCAACAACGCCCTGCCCCGCCGCCTCCTCATAACCCGTGGTGCCATTGATCTGGCCGGCCAGGAAGAGCCCGCGCAGACGCTTGGTCTGCAGGGTCGGATCAAGCTCGCGCGGGTCGACATGGTCGTATTCAATCGCGTAGCCCGGCCGAACCATCTTCACCCGCTCGAGACCGGGAATGCTGGCGAGGATCGCGAGCTGGACCTCTTCCGGCAGCGAGGTCGAGATGCCGTTCGGATAGACCGTGGTGTCGTCGAGCCCTTCCGGCTCCAGGAAGATCTGATGGCCGTCGCGGTCGCCGAAGCGGACGATCTTGTCCTCGATCGAGGGGCAATAGCGCGGTCCGGAACTCTTGATCTGACCGGAATACATCGGCGAGCGATGCACATTGGCCCGGATCGCCTCATGGGTCGCGGGCGTGGTCCGGGTGATGCCGCACTGGATCTGCGGGGTCGTGATCCGGTCAGTCATGACCGAAAACGGCTCCGGCGGCTCATCTCCGGGCTGCATTTCGACCGCGGCCCAGTCGATCGTGGTGCCGTCGAGGCGCGGCGGCGTCCCGGTCTTGAGCCGACCGAGCACAAACCCTGCCCGTTCGAAGGAAGCAGACAGACCCATGGCCGGCGCCTCGCCGACCCGGCCTGCCGGCCAATTCTTCTCCCCGAGATGGATCAGACCGCGCAGAAAGGTGCCGGTCGTGATGACAACCGCACCCGCCGACAACCGGCGACCATCGCCCAGGCAAATGCCGGTCACGCGACCATCGGCGACGACCAGTTCATCCGCCTCGCCTTCGATGACGCTGAGGTTCGCGGTCTCGGTGATCGCCGCCTGCATCGCCGCGGCGTAGAGCTTGCGGTCAGCCTGGGCCCGGGGGCCACGGACCGCCGGACCCTTCCGGCGATTGAGCATGCGAAACTGGATGCCGCCGGCATCGGCCACCCGGCCCATCAGACCATCCAGCGCGTCGACTTCGCGGACCAGATGGCCCTTGCCGAGCCCCCCGATGGCGGGATTGCACGACATCGCGCCAATGGTCGCGAAACGATGGGTCACCAAGGCGGTCTTTGCACCCATCCGGGCAGAAGCGCTCGCGGCTTCGCAGCCGGCATGGCCGCCGCCGATGACGATGACGTCAAATGAGTCTGCCCTGGAAATCATGGCGGGACTTCTATCGTGGAGTCATGAAAGCCGGAAGAACGAAGTTGGGATCGCCTCTCTGAGACTGAAGCCCGAGGCAAATATGGATTGCTTCGCTTCTCTCGCAACGACGGATGGAGCTGTTTCACGTGAAACAGTGCGGCTGTCTGACCGGCAATTGTTTCACGTGAAACAGGACGAGGGTTCCTTAACCCGATCGAAACCATGTTTCACGTGAAACAGATGGGCGGCCGCTACTTCCCGACGCAGAATTCGCGGAAGATGACATCCAGAATGTCTTCAACATCCACCCGGCCGAGCAGACGACCGAGCGAGTAGGCGGCGCGGCGGAGTTCCTCCGCCGCCAGCTCTTCGCCCTGCCCGACCACGTCGATGCTGCGCTGGAGAGATTCGACGGTCTCCTGCAGCAAACCACGCTGCCGCGTCCGACTGATCAAGCCGCCTTCGCTGGTTCCAAAATAGTCCTGAGCGAACCCGACCAACGCTGCGATGAGTTCTGACAACCCGTCGCCACGAGCAGCCGAGATCCTGAATTCCGGATAACTGCCGCCCTCACCCATCGTGGTCCTGACGATGTCGATCTTGTTCCGCACCAGCCAGGTCGGCGTCGCGCCGCCATGTCCCGCCTTCGCATCGCCGCTGTCGGCAAGCCACAGCACCAGGTCCGCCTCCGCGGCGCGGGCGCGGGCGCGGCGGACACCCTCCTGCTCGACCGGGTCATCGGTCTCGCGGATGCCGGCGGTGTCGATGACCGTCACCGGATAGCCGTCGAGATCGAGCTGCACCTCGATCACATCGCGGGTCGTGCCGGCATGCGGCGAGACGATCGCGACCTCGCGCTTGGCGAGCTGATTGATCAGGGTCGATTTGCCGACATTCGGCGGACCGGCGATCGCGACCACGAGGCCGTCGCGCAGCCGCTCGCTTTGCCCCTGCCCTGCAAGGACTTGCTTGATCTCCTCATGCAGCGCGCGGATCGTCTCGAGCGCCGGTGCGATCAGCTCGGCCGGCACATCGCCTTCATCGGAGAAATCGATGCCGGCCTCGATCAGCGCCGACGCCGCGATGATCCGCTCGCGCCAGTCCCGCGCGCGGTCGCCGAGCAGCCCCTTCAGCTGGCGCAACGCCTGGCGCCGCTGCCGGTCAGTATCGGCGTGGATCAGGTCGTCCAGGCCCTCAGCCTCAGTCAGGTCGAGCTTGCCGTTCTCGAAGGCCCGCCGGGTAAATTCGCCCGGCTCGGCCGGCCGCACGTTGTCGAATGCCGCGATCGCATCGAACATCGCCGCCAAAACGGCGCGTCCGCCATGGACATGAAATTCGGCGACGTCTTCGCCGGTGGCACTGGCCGGGCCTGGAAACCACAGCACGACAGCGTCATCGATCGGTTGATGGTTCGAATCGTGGAGCAGCGCGCGGGTCGCCAGCCGCGGCATCGGCGTCTTGCCCGCCAGTCCTACAATGACCGACTGGGCCATTGGACCAGACAGCCTGATGATGGCGATCGCACTCGGCGGCCGCCCTGAAGATAACGCGAAGATGGTCTGGTCGCGTGGATGCATCGCCTATTTCTTCCAGCAAATCGGTAAAGGCAATGCCGCGCCGATTTCGCACCCCATCCCGCAAAATGTTGCAACGCAGCATAGCCTGATTTCACTGCAACAGCCGCGCAGCAATTTTGCTGCAGTGTCGTCCAGCTGGATCACAAATCCAAGATATAAATATAAATAATATCAGACGGTTAAATGAAAAATCAGCTCAGAAGGCGGCTCCATTTATGCTGCACTTCGCTGCAGCAAATCCGCAGCATGAAAAAAGGCGCCCCGTTTGTGCGGAGCGCCCTGTGTCTTTTCGACCGTGGCCTCAGGTGTTCATGGAATCGAAGAATTCCGAGTTGCTCTTCGTGTTGCGGAGCTTGTCGAGCAGGAAGTCGATGGCGTCCATGGTGCCCATCGGATTGAGGATGCGGCGCAGGACGTACATCTTCTTGAGCACCTGCGGATCTGTGATCAGCTCCTCCTTGCGGGTGCCGGAACGGGCAATATCGATCGCCGGGAAGGTCCGCTTGTCCGAAACCTTGCGGTCGAGGATCAGTTCGGAGTTACCGGTGCCCTTGAACTCTTCGAAAATGACTTCGTCCATGCGGCTGCCGGTATCGACCAGCGCGGTCGCGATGATGGTCAGCGAACCGCCCTCCTCGATGTTGCGCGCGGCACCGAAGAAGCGCTTCGGCCGCTGCAACGCGTTGGCATCGACACCGCCGGTCAGCACCTTGCCGGATGACGGCACGACGGTGTTGTAGGCGCGGCCAAGGCGCGTGATCGAATCGAGCAGGATCACGACGTCGCGACCGTGCTCGACAAGCCGCTTGGCCTTCTCGATCACCATCTCGGCAACCTGGACGTGACGCACCGCAGGCTCGTCGAAGGTCGACGACACCACCTCGCCCTTCACCGAGCGCTGCATGTCCGTGACTTCTTCCGGACGCTCGTCGATCAGCAGCACGATCAGATAGCAGTCGGGATGATTGGCGGTGATGGAGTGCGCGATGTTCTGCATCAGCACCGTCTTGCCAGTGCGCGGCGGCGCCACGATCAGCGCGCGCTGGCCCTTGCCGATCGGTGCGACGATATCGATCACGCGGGCGGAAAGGTCCTTCTTGGTGGAATCCTCGAGCTCCATGCGGAAACGCTGATTGGGGAACAGCGGCGTGAGGTTGTCGAAATTGACCTTGTGCTTCGACTTTTCCGGATCCTCGAAATTGAGCGTGTTGACCTTCAGCAGCGCGAAATAGCGTTCGCCTTCCTTCGGGCTGCGGATATGGCCTTCGATCGTGTCGCCGGTGCGCAGGCCGAAACGGCGGATCTGCGACGGCGAAACGTAGATGTCGTCGGGGCCGGGCAGGTAGTTCGCGTCGGGCGAACGAAGGAAGCCGAAACCGTCGGACAGCACCTCCACGACGCCCTCGCCGACAATGTCGGTCTCGGCGGCGGCGAGGTTTTTAAGAATTGCGAACATCAGCTCCTGCTTGCGCATGGTGCTGGCATTCTCGACCCCATTCTCTTCCGCAAACGAGACGAGCTCGGCCGGCGTTTTCGATTTGAGGTCCTGGAGTTTGATTTCCCGCATTGGGGTCGTCCTGTGAGGAAGTAAGTAGGGAAGGGGTGCGAGGTGGCTCTGGAAAAAGCGGACGCCAAAGGAAGGTCCGCAGGTCTCAGCCAGGAAAGTGCCGTTTGGGCTTTCAAACCTGATGCGGCGCCGGTCCGAAAAGAACCGGAACGCGACCACATCCGCCTGCGTGGGGTGGGATAAATCCTATATAGAAAATCGATTCGTCCTTCGCAAGAAGGACTGAAGCCTGCGTCTTGAGCATCGTGATATCTAGAGCGGCTTCACCACCACCATGATCACGATCAGGATCATCAGGACCGTCGGCACCTCGTTGATAATACGATAGAATTTCTGGCTACGCTGATTGCGGTCGGCGGCGAAATCCTTCACGCAGCGGGACAAAAAGCCGTGGATACCCGACATGGCGAGCACCAGCGCAAATTTGACGTGAAACCAGCCGGACAGGTACCAGTGTCCGGCCCAGACCAGGAAAAGCCCGGCCAGCCAGGTCACGATCATCGCGGGGTTGATGATCCCCTTCAAAAGCCGCCGCTCCATGACCTTGAAGGTCTCGGACTGCCTGGAGCCGACCTCGGCCTCGCAATGATACACGAACAGCCGCGGCAGATAGAGCATGCCGGCCATCCATGAGATCACGGCGACGATGTGCAGGGCCTTGACCCAGGCATAGATCGGCAGGGCGTTGATCCAGTCGAACATCGCAGTGACGCCTTTCGGGGGAACAGTTCGGGAGGACTCAGCGTTGCGCGCAAGGCTTCGCCAGCGAGGGACGGATACATATCCGCACACACGGCTCTCCTAAACCTAATTAATTTTAGAATCTAAGGTTTGAGTCTTAATGGCAGTGAATTTGACTCATGCAATCCGGTCCAGCGGTTCTTGCGGGCTTGTTCACATCCCTCAACATTCCGCTCGACGGCAGCGGATATCCGGAATCTCTCGCAGGACTCAATTGGTTGCGCGCGTCTGTGGCCAGCTTATGAAGAGACAAATCCACACGGGTTCACTATCATCCTGCCTGTGACGTCGACTTATCCTATTGCGGGGTGCTGTGAAGAAAGGCACGGGATATACAGAGCCCGGGCGGCGAACCCGGATTCTTCTCCTCGACCTCCACAGGGATTCACAGGTTAGACAGGGGCTCTGGTGCCGACGACTTCCAATTATTTCCACCTGCATCTGGTGTCGGACTCGACCGGCGAGACGCTGATTACCGTGGCGCGCGCGGTCGCCGCGCAATACGCCAATGTGACCGCGGTCGAGCATGTCTATCCCCTGGTGCGCAGCCAGAAGCAGCTCGATCGCGTGCTCGACGAGATCGAGGAATCGCCCGGCATCGTCCTGTTCACGCTGCTGGAGAAGGATCTGGTCGGCCGGCTCGAGGGCAAGTGCAAGGAGATCAACGTTCCGAGCCTGTCGATCATCGGGCCTGTGATGCAGCTGTTCGAGGCGTATCTGGGTGCCGCGACGACCGGGCGCGTCGGTGCGCAGCACGTGCTGAACGCGGAATATTTCCGCCGCATCGATGCGCTGAACTACACGATGATGCATGACGATGGTCAGCATGTCGAAGGCCTCGAGGAGGCCGATGTCGTGCTGGTCGGGGTATCCCGCACCTCGAAGACACCGACGTCGATCTATCTCGCCAACCGCGGCATCAGAACGGCGAATGTGCCGCTGGTGCCGGGCATCCCGCTGCCGCATCAGCTCGAGACCTTGAAGAAGCCGCTGGTGGTCAGCCTGCATGCGACGCCCGAACGCCTGATCCAGGTCCGGCAGAACCGCCTGCTCACCATGGGCGACCGCGACAACGATACCTACATCGACAAGCAGTCGGTAGCCGACGAGGTCGCCTTTGCCCGGCGCCTCAGCGCGAAATTCAACTGGGCGCTGCTCGACGTCACGCGGCGTTCGATCGAGGAGACGGCGGCCGCGGTGATGAAGCTCTTCAACGACCGCCAGCGCGCGCGGCCGTCGGAATGATTCTCACGTCATGAGCATCTGGCGCGGCCCACAGAAGCTGATCCTCGCGTCGCAGAGCCGCGCGCGAAAGATGCTGCTTGAAAACGCCGGCCTCGATTTCGAGGCGCTGCCGGCCGACATCGACGAACGCGCGGTGCAGAAGAATTCCGGCCTTGCGGCGCCGGGCGAGATCGCGTTGCTCCTGGCGCGCGAGAAGGCGTTGTTCGTCTCCAGGCAGAGGCCCGGTCAATATGTCGTCGGCGCCGACCAGACGCTGGCGCTGGGGCAACGGATGTTCAGCAAGCCCGCCGGCCGCACGCAGGCTGCCGAGCAACTCGGCCTGCTCGCCGGACGGACCCATGAGCTGCATTCCGCCGTCTCAGTCGCACGCGATGGAAAGGTCCTGTTCGGCGATGTGAGCGTGGCCCGCATGACGATGCGGCGGCTCGTTGCCGGCGAGATCGAGAGCTATCTCGACCATGCCGGGGAGGCGGTGACGACCAGCGTCGGTGCCTACCAGCTCGAGGGCCTCGGCGTGCATCTGTTTGAGCGGATCGAAGGTGACCATTTCACCATCCTCGGCCTGCCGCTATTGTCGTTGCTGGCGTTCCTGCGCGGCGAGAAGCTGCTCGCGGTGTGAGGCGCGGAGGCGTGGTGACGGGAGAGATGCTGAACCGATGTTGATGCGATGCTGATTCTTGGATTGACCGGCTCGATCGGGATGGGGAAATCCACCACGGCCAAACTGTTCATGGAGGCCGGCGTGCCGGTGTACGACGCCGATGCGGCCGTGCATCAGCTCTACGAAGGCGAAGCCGCGCCGGCGATCGAGGCCGCCTTTCCCGGCACCACTGCCGGCGGCAAGGTCGATCGCGCGAAACTGTCGGCGCGCGTGGTGCACGATCCTGCTGTGATGAAGCAGCTCGAGCAGATCGTGCATCCGATGCTCGGCGCATCGCGCCAGAAATTCTTCGCCGATGCAGAAGCCGCAGGTCACCCGGTCGTCGTTGTCGACGTGCCGCTATTGTTCGAGACCGGCGGCGAGAAGCGTGTCGATGCCGTCGTTGTCGTCACCACCTCGCCGGAACTGCAGCGCGAGCGGGTGCTGGCCCGCGGCACGATGGATGCGGCCAAGCTCGACGCCATCATCGCCAAGCAGATGCCGGACGCCGAGAAGCGCAAGCGCGCGGATTTCATAGTGGATACCTCGCACGGACTTGATCCGGTGCGGGCGCGCATCCGCGACATTCTGGCCGAGGTTGTTAAGATGCCGAAGCGGCGTGCCTGATTCGCCCGCCTTTTCGGATTCCTTCACGTCATGCGCGAAATCGTTCTCGATACCGAAACCACTGGCCTCGATCCGCTGCGCGGCGACCGGCTGGTGGAAATCGGCTGCGTCGAGATTTACAACCGCATGCCGACCGGACAGACCTACCACGTCTACATCAATCCCGAGCGCGACATGCCGGCGGAAGCGTTCGCCGTGCACGGGCTGTCGACCGAGTTCCTGGCCACCAAGCCGCTGTTCAACGAGGTGGTCGACGAGTTCCTGGCCTTCATCGGCGATACACCGCTGGTGATCCACAACGCGTCGTTCGACATCAGCTTCATCAACGCCGAGCTTGACCGCATCAAGCGGAAGGCGATCCCGAAGGACCAGCTGGTCGATACGCTGCTGCTGGCACGGCGCAAGCATCCCGGCGTGTCGAACCGGCTCGACGATCTCTGCTCGCGTTATCAGATCGACAATTCCCGCCGCACCAAGCACGGCGCCTTGCTCGACGCCGAACTGCTGGCCGAGGTCTATATCGACCTGATCGGAGCGCGGCAGTCGCAGCTGATCCTGGCGTCGGAAACGTCGGATGCGCGCGCGGGCGGCCATAGTGGTGATACGCCGCGGCGGCAACGCGAGACCCCGCTGCTCGCGCGGGTCAGTGACGCCGATCGGGAGGCCCACCGGGCCTTCATTGCCACGCTCGGCGACAAGCCGATCTGGAACGATTACCTGCCGCCGCCAGCGCCTGCTGCAGCACCGGCGGCTTGATCAAAATAGGTCGGGGCGTAGTTCCGTCATCCTGAGGTGCGAGCTCTTGCGAGCCTCGAAGGATGCACGGCCCGGCTGGTGGCCGTCGATCCTTCGAGACGCCCGCAAGTGCGGGCTCCTCAGGATGACGGATTACACTTCCCCGCGTGTTACACTTTCCCGGGTCTAGAACTCAGCTCGGCTTGACGCCGGGAGCAGCCTGGGCGGCCGCCTGCCGCTCCATGTTCTGGCGGTAGAGACCGAGGAAATCGACGGGGTCGAGCAACAAAGGCGGGAAGCCGCCGTCGCGGACCGAGGTCGCGACGATCTCGCGTGCGAACGGGAACAGCAGCCGGGGGCACTCGATCATGACCAGCGGGTGCAGGTTCTCCTTCGGCACATTCACGATCCGGAAGACGCCGGCATAAGCGAGGTCGAAGCTGAACATCACCTTGCCTGCGGTCTCGGCCTTGCCCTCGATCGAGAGGATCACCTCGTACTCGTTCTCCGACAGGTTGTTGGCGGAGACGTTGATCTGAATGTTGATCGCCGGCTGCTGTTGCTGCTGGCCGAGCGAGGCCGGCGCATTCGGGTTCTCGAACGACAGGTCCTTGGTGTACTGAGCCAACACGTTGAGCTGGGGAGCGGGTTGTTCGACGGGGGCGCCGTTGCCATTGGTCATGAAAATGTCTCCTGGAGCAGCGCTCGATGGACAGAGTGTCCGACGGCACGCGTTAAGGTGTTGAGAATGCCGATGCCGGGCGAGTGGCTATCATAGGCCCGGCTCGGTCCACAAGGACGACGAACGGGCGCGTTCCGGCGGGCCGGCGGCAAGTTCTCCCGGCAAAGGGCGGCGCGCGTGAGCCTGTCCAATCTCTTAACAGCTTCCTAAATTATTGAAGATACGCGATTTCCTGAAAGGAACGGTTTCCCCCGGGGGTCAAAACGCGCTACACTTGCCCGTGCCAAAAAGCGCCATTGGCCGGGCATAGTTTCGTGCCTACATCTGCGGACTCTATCGGTGATGTAATCTCTGCTGTTCCCGACCGGGAACGCTTTGACGGCCGGCCCGTTGCCGGCAGAGACCAGAAAGCGAATTCGACGTGGATATTTACACCATCATCTTCCTGGCGCTGGCCGTGTTTATCTTCCTGCGCCTGCGCAGCGTTCTCGGACAGCGCACGGGAAGCGAGCGGCCGCCTTATGATCGCGCCGCGCCCAACGTCGTGCAGCGCGGTCAGGACAACAACGTCGTTCCGATCCCGGGATCGGTGATCGACCAGCCGGCCTCGGCCGCGCCTACTGAGCCGGTCGAGCCCACGGAACGCTGGAAGGGCATCGCCGAGCCCGGCACGGCGCTGGCGCAGGGTCTCGACGCGGTATCAGTCCAGGATTCCTCGTTCGATCCGCGGCATTTCCTCTCAGGTGCCCGCTCGGCCTATGAAATGATCGTGCTGGCCTTCGCCAATGGCGATCGCCGCGCGCTGCGCGACCTGCTGTCGACCGAGGTCTATGAAAGCTTCGAGGCCGCAATCAAGGATCGCGAGAAGCACGAGCAGAAGACCGAGACGCGGTTCGTCTCGATCGACAAGGCCGAGATCGTCAGCGCGGAGACGCGCGACCGCTCGACCCAGCTCACCGTCCGCTTCGTGTCACAGATGATCTCGGTCACGCGCGACAAGGCCGGCACCATCGTCGACGGCAGCCCGGACAAGGTCGCCGACATCACCGATATCTGGACATTCGCCCGCGACTCGACTTCCCGCGATCCGAATTGGAAGCTGGTTGGCACTGGAAGCGCTCACTAAGCATCTCAGCTACGGGCGGCTCGCGGTCGCGTGCTGCGCGCTCGCGGTGCTGTGCTCCACCGCAGCGATCGCGGCGCGCTACAGATCGAGCCGGCACCCTCCGCCGCGACACGAGCGTAGCCACCCGATTCCCTATCCCAATCTGGAAATGCCGCTGCAGGTCAGCGGCAGCCAGTATGAGCCGCTCGCCTGGTCCAACGTCGCGGGCTGGAGCGCCGACGATCATCTCGCGGCCTACAGGGCGTTTCGCACCAGCTGCAAGCCGATCGCGGCCCAGCAGGGTGCGCCCGCGGATTCGAAAGCGCTCGGGAGCTCGCTGCGCGATCCCTGCCGGATCGCCAAGGGACTCGCGCTGAGCGACGGCGTCAAGGCGAAGGACTTCTTCGAGCAGAATTTTGTGCCGCTGCGCATCTCGCGGCTCGGCGAGGACGCCGGCTTCGTCACCGGTTACTACGAGCCGGTACTCGATGGATCGCGGACCCAGACCGACGTCTACAACGTGCCGGTCTATCGCCGCCCGTCCAACCTGTTCGTGCGCGGCAAGACGCAGAATTCGGTCGGCCTGCCCAATGGCGGCGCGGTGTATCGCAAGATCGGCCGGCGCAAGCTCGTGCCCTATTACGACCGCGGCCAGATCGAGGACGGCGCGATCGCCGGCCGCGGGCTCGAGATCTGCTGGCTGAAGAGCCAGACCGATCTCCTGTTCGCTCAGATCCAGGGCTCGGCGCGGATCAAGCTCGAGGACGGCACCACGCTGCGCATCAATTACGATGCGCATAATGGTTATCCCTATACGCCGGTCGGACGCGTCCTGATCGACCGCGGCATCATCCCGAAGGATCAGATGTCGATGCAGAAGATCAGGGAGTGGATGGAGCAGAACCCTGATGGCGCCAACGATCTGCGCCGGCAGAACCGCTCCTACGTCTTCTTCCGCGAGGTCCCGCTGTCCGACAAGGACGAGGCCGTCGGCGCGCAGGGCGTGCCGCTGACGCCGGGCCGCTCGATCGCGGTCGACAAGGCGCTGCATGTCTACGGCACGCCGTTCTTCATCGCCGGCGAGCTGCCGATCGAATCCGAGCAGTCGAAGACGCCGTTCCACCGGCTGATGATCGCGCAGGACACAGGCTCTGCGATCGTCGGTCCGGCGCGCGCCGATCTCTATTTCGGCGCCGGCGCGGATGCCGGAAAAGTCTCGGGCCGGCTGCGGCACAACATGCAGTTCGTCATGCTGGTGCCGAAGGGCCTCGATCCCGTCGCGCGCGGCCACAAGCTGCCTGTTCCGGATGAGCGGCCCTCGGCCAAGATCGCAAAGCTGTTTCCACAAACCGAGCCGCCGAAGGACAAGCCGGCGGCGAAGGCCGCGGATATGCCGACCGCCGGCATCGCCAAAAGCGCGGCGAAAGACTCAGGCACCAGCGCCGCCAAGAACCCGGCCGCGAAGGATGCCGCACCGGCAGCGCCCGCTGCAACAACCCCTGTCGCGCAGGCCGCGCCTGTGGCAGAACCGGTGCCGTTGCCGGTTGCCCGGCCAGATATTCCGCAACCGGAGAAGCGGCGCTTCCGGCGCTATCGCCATCACCGCGATCAATGAAACGACCCGCGCCGATCTCCGATCTGTCAGCTCCGTCGCGGCGCAAGCGCGCGCTGAGCGAAGAGGAGCGTGCGCTCTGGGAGAGCGTGGCAAAGCAGGTCAAGCCACTGCGCAAGCGGCCGGTCGCCGCGAAGGCCCACGCCGCCGCCCCTGATCCGGCCGTCCAACACGGCGCGGCCAAATCCATCCCGGTCAAGCCGGTCACAGCGGTCAAGGCTGCGCCGGCGCAACGCCCGCACGTGCCGCCGCTGGCGCCGATCGGCCGCCGCGAACGTGCAAAGCTCTCGCGCGGCCGGCAGGAGATCGATGCGCGGCTCGATCTGCACGGCATGACCCAGCTGCGCGCGCATCGCGTGCTGTTCACCTTCCTGCAGCGCGCGCACAGCGACGGGCTCACTTTCGTGCTCGTCATCACCGGCAAGGGCAAGGTCGGCGGGCTCGATTCCGAACGCGGCGTGCTGCGCCGCCAGGTGCCGGAATGGCTCAGCCTGCCGGAATTCCGCTCGCTGGTGGTCGGCTTCGAGGAAGCGCATATCGGCCATGGCGGCGAGGGCGCGCTTTACGTGCGTGTCCGGCGCGCGCGAGCCTAAAGCTAAAACGGGCGGACGATCCCGACGCGCGGGATCAGCGTCACGATCCAGCCTGATATCGTCGTCTTGCGGTCATCCGCCGGGATCGCCGGCACGTCCTTCGACGCCGGCAGCATCCTGGTGGCATGCAGCATCAGGAACATGCAGACCGCCCAGTTCGAGATCCAGCGTGAATAGTCGAACACGGTCACGAACATCACGAAATAGCCGGCGCTGATCATGACGAGTGCGCCGAGCACGATCCGGCGATGCAGGTCGCTCGCAAGCGCACCAATCAGCCGCGCGAAATAGCGCCATAGCGGCGTGTGCAGCCAGATCAGCAGCGCAAACACCGGAACGCCCAGGATGTTCGAGGGCATGCGCGCCCAGGTGTCGGCGAACTCCTTCGACAGCGGCTGGTACCAGATGTAGCCGAACTGAAGCAGGTCGGTGCGCGATGGATCGGCCATCCGGCTCTGCAGATGACGCATGAATTCGTCATAGGGCACGTCGACCGTGCCAGCGAATTGCGCGACCAGGAACAGAATGCCGACCGCGGCGAGCGCCGCGAGGCCGGAGACGGCGTTCCGCGGCGTCACGCCCTGCACCAGATAAAAGCGCAGCACCACGACCGCCGCGATGGTCGGCACATACATCAAGACGAAGATGTGATGGACCAGGATCAGCAGGATCGAGAACAGCGCGGCAATCAGCACATACACCGCTGAGCGCGCCGAGATCAGTAGCAGCACGATCGTCAGCGCACAGCCATAGATGTCGAAATGGCCGAGCGTGTGCATGAAGTTCTTCAGGAAGAACGGCGAGCCCGCGATGAAGACGAACAACGGCCAATGCGCGTCGTTGAAACCGAATGTGCGGCGGAACAGTTTGATGAACAGTCCGAGCGTCACCAGCCAGATCGCGCCGGCCAGCGCGAACACCAGCCATACGGGCACCTTGTCGGTGAACAGCGACACGATCGCCCCGACCAGCGCGCGCTTGGTGAAGCCGTAATGATAGTCGACCAGCAGATGGATGTAGGGAACGAAGGGCGGCAGCGCGATCTTGTGCAGGAACACGGCGACCAGCACGGCCGCATTGACGGCCAGCATCAAGCGCCAGGGGTTTTGCCACACCCGCAGATTCATCGATCGCCCACTCTCGTCGTCCCGGGCAAGCGAAGCGCGACCCGGGACCCATAACCACCGAAGGTAGTTCTAGAAGGAATGTCGGCCCGAGTCTTTGTCACCGCGGACTGTCGGGGTTTTGGGTCCCGGCTTTCGCCGGGACGACTACGGTGGCCGCCTACAAAATAAACCGGCTCAGATCGGCGTTCTTGGCGAGGTCGCCGACATGCTTGGTGACGTAGTCGGCGTCGACCTGGATGGTCTCGCCGTGGCGATCGGGCGCGGTGAAGGAGATCTCGTCCAGCACCCGCTCCATCACGGTCTGCAGCCGCCTTGCGCCGATGTTCTCGACCGTGGAATTCACCGCCACGGCGACATCGGCCAGCGCGTCGATGGCGTTGTCGGTGATGTCGAGCGTGACGCCCTCGGTCTTCATCAGCGCAACATACTGCTTGATCAGCGACGCCTCCGGCTCGGTCAGGATCCGGCGCATGTCGTCGCGGGTCAGCGCCTGCAGCTCGACGCGGATCGGCAGGCGGCCCTGCAATTCCGGCAAAAGGTCTGACGGCTTGGCGATATGGAACGCACCCGAGGCGATGAACAGAATGTGGTCGGTCTTGACGGCGCCGTGCTTGGTCGAGACCGTGGTGCCCTCGATCAGTGGCAGCAGGTCGCGCTGCACGCCCTCGCGGGAGACGTCGCCGCCGGCGCGGTTCTCGCGCACGCAGATCTTGTCGATCTCGTCGAGGAACACGATGCCGTTGTTCTCGACCGCGTTGATCGCCTCCTGCACCAGCTGATCGGTGTCGAGCAGCTTGTCGGATTCCTCGTTGACGAGGATTTCGTGCGAGCCCTCCACCGTCAGGCGGCGGGTCTTGCTGCGTCCACCCATCTTGCCGAAGATGTCGCCGAGCGAGATCGCGCCCATCTGGGCGCCGGGCATGCCGGGGATTTCGAACATCGGCATGCCGCTGCCGCCCGACTGCGTCTCGATCTCGATTTCCTTGTCGTTGAGCTCGCCGGCGCGCAGCTTCTTGCGGAACGACTCGCGCGTCGCCGGGCTCGATCCCGAGCCGACCAGCGCGTCCAGCACGCGTTCCTCGGCGGCAAGCTGGGCGCGGGCCTGAACGTCCTTGCGCTTGCGCTCGCGGGTCTGCGCGATCGCGACCTCGACGAGGTCGCGGACGATCTGCTCGACGTCGCGGCCGACATAGCCGACCTCGGTGAACTTGGTGGCCTCGACCTTGAGGAATGGCGCGCCGGCGAGCTTGGCCAGCCGCCGCGCGATCTCGGTCTTGCCGACGCCGGTCGGCCCGATCATCAGGATGTTCTTGGGCAGAACCTCCTCGCGCAGGGAACCGGCGAGCTGCAGCCGCCGCCAGCGGTTGCGCAGCGCGATCGAGACGGCGCGCTTGGCGTCGGCCTGGCCGACGATGAAGCGGTCGAGTTCAGAAACGATTTCACGGGGAGAGAAGTGAGTCATTGGCTCTAGCTAGGTTGGAATCGCGGTCTCGGCAAGCGGCAGTCCTCCAGGGCGTGATCCCTAAAGGATCGGCGGCCCGACCTGCCACTGCCGGATCGCCTCGAACGGGTGGATCAGCATGATGATGTTCAGTGTCAGATTGTCGCGAATGTGAAGCAGCAACACGGTCTCGAACAAAACGCCGAGCGTGACGGTCGCGGCGATCGGCAGCTTGCGCGCCAGCAGGAAGCCGATAACCATCGCAAGCGTGTCCGACACCGAATTGACGATGGTGTCGCCGTAATAATCGAGCGAGATCGTGCCTGCGCGATAGCGCTCGATGATCCAGTTGGAGTTTTCGACGAGCTCCCAGCTGCCTTCGATCAGCATCGCGACAATCAGCCGCCCGGGCCAGGCGAGGCGCGGTAGCGCGAGGAAGGTCAGACCGTAGAACAGCAGGCCATGCAGCACATGCGACAGCGTGTACCAATCGGCGATGTGCTGCGAGTTTTCCGAGCTCTGAACCGTGCCATGCCAGAGCTTGACATAGCCGCAGGCACAGATCGGCAAACGGCCCATCGCATAAAGCAGCGCCGCCTGCAGCACGAGCAGCGCTGCTGCGATCGCCAGCCAATGCCACGCTGAAACGCCGGTGATGGGCTTGTGCGCGATCGTCATGCGTCGCGCGCCATCAGCAGCGCCGGCCCGTCCGGCGTATCGACCATACCTACCTTCTGAAAACCCGCCTTCTCACAGGCGCGGATCGCACGCGCATTGGCCGGATCGGGATCGGTGACGATGCGTGGCGCGCCCTGCGCCAGGCGGTCGTCGACAAAGGCGCGGATCAGCGCCGAGCCGTGGCCACCTGCCATCATGTTGGGCTCGCCGATGAAGAGGTCGATCCCGCGCGTACCCTCCGGCTGCGCCCCGAAGCCGGAATTCCACGCCGTAAGATCGTAGCACTGGATGTAGCCCAAATCGGACGCATCGGTTGCGACGATGAACTGGTCCATGGCCGGCTCATCGAGGTCGCCGCTGACCAGCGCATATTGCTCGGCCGGATCGCCCCACCATTCCCGGACATGCGGCAACGCCAGCCACTGCTTGACCAGCGGCAGGTCGGCCGGCGTCATCGGGCGGAAATGATAGGGGCCGGCCATGCTCAGCCGCCGATCGTCTCGATCGTCACGTTCCGGTTGGTGTAGACGCAGATATCGGCGGCGATATCCAGCGCGCGGCGGACGATGGTCTCGGCGTCCTTGTCGGTATCGACCAGCGCGCGGGCCGCGGCGAGAGCGTAATTGCCGCCGGAACCGATCGCCATGACCCCGGAGTCGGGCTCCAGCACGTCGCCGGTGCCGGTCAGCACCAGGGAAACGTCCTTGTCGGCCACGATCATCATGGCCTCCAGCCGCCGCAGGTAGCGGTCGGTCCGCCAGTCCTTGGCGAGCTCGACGGCCGCCCGGGTCAGCTGCCCCGGATATTGCTCCAGCTTGCTTTCCAGCCGCTCGAACAGGGTGAAGGCGTCGGCGGTGGCGCCGGCAAAGCCGCCGATCACGTCGCCCTTGCCGATCCGGCGGACCTTTTTGGCATTGGCCTTGATCACGGTCTGGCCGATCGAGACCTGCCCGTCGCCGCCGATCACCACCTTGCCGCCCTTGCGGACCGTACAGATCGTGGTGCCATGCCAGACCGGCAGCTCATTTGGGGATGCTTGCATAGGTTACCTCTCTTCCGGGCAGATTTAGGCGGTCGGGCAGGGGGTTACAATCGGGCGATTTGGCAAGGAATTTGGGTCACCCTGGCCCGAAGTTAGGGCGTTTCGGGGTCATCCCGCAGTAGCGAAGGTGACATCAGCCTGTTAAAAGACCGGCGTTTTCGGCACGGGAAAGCTCAATTTTCATGCGCACCGCAACCATCAAGCGCAAGACCAAGGAGACCGACATCGAGGTGACGGTCAACCTCGACGGAGCAGGCGTATCCACGGTTTCGACCGGGATCGGCTTCTTCGATCATATGCTCGACCTCCTGGCCCGGCATTCGCGCATCGACATCACGGTGAAGGCGGATGGCGATCTCCATGTCGATTACCACCACACCACCGAAGACGTCGGGATCGCGCTCGGACAGGCCGTGAAGCAGGCGCTCGGCAACATGGCCGGCATCACCCGCTACGCCTCGATCCACATGCCGATGGACGAGACGCTGTCGCGCGTCGTGATCGACATTTCCGGCCGCCCGGTGCTGGTGTTCAAGGCCGAATTCCCGCGCGACAAGATCGGTGAGTTCGACACTGAGCTGGTGCGCGAGTGGTTCAACGCCTTCGCGATGAACGCCGGCGTGACTCTGCACGTCGAGACCCTATATGGCGAGAACAGCCATCATATCGCCGAATCCTGTTTCAAGGGTCTGGCGAGGGCGCTGCGGACGGCAATTGCGATCGATCCGCGCGCCCAGGGCGAAGTGCCCTCGACCAAGGGTCAGCTCGGCGGCTGATCTCTGGAGCATGATCCGGAAGAGTGGATGCCGGTTTTCCGAAAGTTCGTGCTTTAAATAAGAGTCCATCCTCGGCGGAGCCTTCGATGCCGGTCTATACAGTGCATGCCCCCGTGGCCAACGGCGCCGATCTCGCGGCGGCCGACAAGTTCGTCTTCGTGCGCGACGGTTTCCATTTCTGGGCCGCGGTTGCGGGCGTAATCTGGCTGGCCTGGCATCGGCTCTGGCTGGCACTGATCGGCTGGCTCGTTCTTACTTTCGCGATCGATTACGCGCTGACCAAGCTTGGCGTCGGCCGCAGCGCGATCTTCTTCGTCGACCTGGTGTTGATGGTGTTGCTCGGGCTCGAAGCGGCGAGCTTGCAACGCTGGACGCTGTCGCGGCGCAGGTGGCGCCAGATCGACATCGTCGTGGGCGACGATGCAGAGGCCGCCGAGCGCCGCTTCTTCGCGCGCTGGACCGCGCGGCATCGCGGCGCCGTCAATGATCAGCGGTCGGTCGATCGCGGCGGGCCGCCGCCAACCCGAGACGTTCCGGGTCAGTCATTCTCAAAACCCCCAATGATGCCGCAGGGCGGCATCATCGGATTGTTTCCAGAGCCAGGAGGATCGCGATGACCGTTGCAATCATCGATTACGGCTCCGGCAATCTGCATTCGGCGGCCAAGGCCTTCGAGCGCGCCGCGCGCAGCATGGAGGATACACAAGCCATCAAGGTGACGCGCGATCCCGATGCGGTGTATCGCGCCGATCGGATCGTGTTGCCCGGCGTCGGCGCGTTTGCCGATTGCCGCCGCGGCGTCGACGCGGTCGACGGCATGCTGGAAGCGCTCACCGAGGCGGTGCGGGTCAAGGCGCGGCCGTTCTTCGGCATCTGCGTCGGCATGCAGCTGATGGCGACGCGCGGCAAGGAGCACGTGATCACCGAGGGCTTCAACTGGATCGGCGGCGATGTCGAGAAGATCGAGCCGCGCGACGAGAGCCTGAAGGTCCCGCATATGGGCTGGAACACGCTCGACATGGTGCGCGAGCATCCGGTGCTGGAGCGGCTGCCGCTCGGGCCGAAGGGACGTCACGCCTATTTCGTGCACTCCTATCACCTCAACGCCGCCAATGAGGCGGACGTGCTGGCGCGCGCCGATTATGGCGGGCCGGTGACCGCGATCGTCGGCAAGGACACCGCGATCGGCACCCAGTTTCACCCCGAGAAGAGCCAGCGCTTCGGCCTCGCTTTGATCGCCAATTTCTTGAAGTGGAAGCCGTGATTCTCTTTCCAGCGATTGATCTGAAGAACGGCCAGTGCGTGCGCCTGGAGCAGGGCGACATGGCGCGCGCCACCGTGTTCAATCTCGATCCGGCGGCGCAGGCGGCGAGCTTCGCCGCGCAGGGCTTCGAATATCTCCACGTCGTCGATCTCGACGGCGCCTTCGCCGGCAAGCCGATGAATGCGCATGCGGTGGAGGCGATGCTGAAGGCCGTCACCATGCCGGTGCAGCTCGGCGGCGGCATCCGCGACCTCAAGACCATCGAAGCCTGGCTCGACAAGGGCATCACGCGCGTCATCATCGGTACCGCCGCAGTGCGCGATCCCGAGCTGGTGAAGGGCGCGGCGAAGACATTCCCGGGTCGCGTGGCCGTGGGCCTCGATGCGCGCGACGGCAAGGTCGCGGTCGAAGGCTGGGCCGAGACCTCGCATGTGACCGCGCTCGAGATCGCACAGCGCTTCGAGGATGCCGGCGTCGCCGCGATCATCTTCACCGACATCGCCCGCGACGGCCTGCTCAAGGGCCTCAACCTCGACGCGACCATTGCGCTTGCCGACCGCATCTCGATTCCGGTGATCGCCTCCGGCGGCTTCGCCTCGATCGACGACGTCAAGGCGCTGCTGCAGCCGCGTGCCAAAAAGCTCGCCGGCGCGATCGTCGGCCGCGCGCTGTATGACGGACGGCTCGATCCGGCCGCTGCCCTTCAGCTGATCCGCGGCGCGTAGGAGGAGATCATGTTCAAGGTTCGCGTGATCCCCTGCCTCGACGTCAAGGACGGCCGCGTGGTCAAGGGCGTCAACTTCGTCGATCTGCGCGACGCTGGCGACCCGGTCGAGGCCGCGATCGCCTATGACGCCGCCGGCGCCGACGAGCTCACCTTCCTCGACATCACCGCCACCCATGAAAACCGCGGCATCATGCTGGACGTGGTGCGGCGGACGGCGGAAGCCTGCTTCATGCCGCTGACCGTGGGCGGCGGCGTCCGCACCGTCGACGACATCAAGACCCTGCTGCGCTCCGGCGCCGACAAGGTCTCGATCAATTCGGCGGCCGTCAGCCGGCGCGAATTCGTCAAGGAAGCGGCCGAGAAATACGGCGAGCAATGCATCGTGGTCGCGATCGACGCCAAGCGGGTCAAGCGCGCCGGCGGCTCGGACCGCTGGGAGATTTTCACCCATGGTGGACGCAATGCCACCGGGATCGACGCCATCGAATATGCCCAGGAGGTCGTCGCGCTCGGCGCCGGCGAAATCCTGCTGACCTCGATGGACCGGGACGGCACCAGGCAGGGCTTTGACCTGCCGCTGACCCGGGCGATCGCGGACAGTGTCCCCGTACCGGTCATCGCGTCCGGTGGTGTCGGCAATCTCGATCACCTGGTCGACGGCGTCCGCGAGGGTCACGCCACCGGCGTGCTGGCCGCGTCGATCTTCCACTTCGGGGAATTTACCATCCGTCAGGCCAAGGATCACATGGTGCGCGCCGGCCTGCCGATGCGGCTCGATCCCTAGCGCGAGCGTGGTCCGGAAAAGTGGAAACCGGTTTTCCGAAAAGACCACGCTCAAACGGAGTGGTTGAGGACTCCTTGTCACAAAAATGCTAAGTCCCCACCTAAGGGGTGGCACCCGTGCGGTGCCGCTGTGCATGCTTGAGTTGAGTTGATGTCGCGTTTCACGGTCCACGATCTGGCCGCCACCATCGACGCCCGCGCTGCGACGGGCGGCGAGGCGTCCTACACCCGTAAGCTGCTCGACAAGGGCGCGGAGCATTGCGCCAAGAAATTGGGCGAGGAAGCGGTCGAGACCGTGATCGCCGCGGTCGAGAATGACCGCGATCACCTCATCGCGGAAAGTGCCGATCTCGTGTTTCACCTGCTGGTTCTGTTGAAATCACGCGGCGTGAAGCTGGAGGATGTCGAGGCCGCGCTGGAGAAGCGCACCTCGATGTCGGGACTGGAAGAGAAGGCGTCGCGCAAGCGCGACTAGCGCAAATGATCGAGCGCATCGAGAGGGGCAGCCTCATGGACATCCGGGCACCAGATCAACAGTACAACCCCTACCGCATCTTCACGCGCCAGCAATGGTCGCATCTGCGTGACGATACGCCGATGACGCTCGAGCCGGGCGAGTTCGACCGCCTGCGTTCGATGCACGACCGCCTCGACTTGCAGGAGGTCGAGGACATCTACCTGCCGCTGTCGCGGCTGCTCTCGATCTATGTCGATGCGACCCAGCGGCTGTATTACTCGCAGCGTCAGTTCCTCAACATCCGCGACCGCAAGATGCCCTACATCGTCGGCGTCGCCGGTTCCGTCGCGGTCGGCAAGTCGACCACGGCACGCGTGCTGCAGGCGCTGCTGGCGCGCTGGTCGCCGCGGCCGAAGGTCGATCTGATCACGACCGACGGTTTTCTGTTTCCGAACGCGGTGCTCGAGCGGCAGGGCATCATGCAGAAGAAGGGCTTCCCGGAGAGCTACGACCTGCCGACGCTGCTGTCGTTCCTCAGCGACATCAAGGCGGGGCGGCGCCGCGTGCGCGCGCCGGTCTATTCGCATCTGACCTACGACATCGTGCCGAACAAATGGGTCGAGATCGACCAGCCCGACATCCTGATCGTCGAGGGCGTCAACGTGCTGCAGACCGGGCGGCTGCCGCGCGACGGCAAGGCGGTGCCGTTCGTTTCCGACTTCTTCGACTTCTCGGTCTATATCGACGCCGACGAGGCCGTGCTGCGGGAGTGGTACATCAAGCGCTTCCTGGCGCTGCGCGACACTGCGTTTACCGATCCGAGGTCCTACTTCCACCGCTATGCGCCGCTGTCGGACGAGGAAGCCACGGCGACTGCGATCGCGATCTGGGAGCGCACCAACCTTGCCAATCTCGAGGACAACATCCTGCCGACCCGCCCGCGCGCGACGCTGATCCTCAAGAAGGGTGCCGATCACGTGGTGCAGTCGGTCGCGCTGCGCCGGCTGTAGGTTTGATCCGCCAAAGCTGACCGCATCAGTGCTGTCGTCCCGGCGTAGGCCGGGACCCATACTCTGCGGCCACTGCAAGAGGCACGCGGCGAGACGGTCGTTCACCAATCGACAACAGTGGTTGATGGGGTGGACGGCCCCCTACGGCATCAGTTGTGCCAGAATGAGGTTGTTGCAAATCTCAGACAAGGGAGCCGTCCGTGAGAGAGATTATCCGCATCGGTATGGATACGTCGAAGCATATTTTTGTGCTGCATGGGGTTGATGCGGCCGAGCAGGTTGTGTTGCGCAAGAAGCTGTCGCGGAAGCAGGTGCTGGATTTCTTCGCCAAGTTGCCGCCGACGGTGATCGGGATGGAGGCCTGCGGAGGCTCGCAGCATTGGGCGCGAGAGCTTGGCAAGCTCGGCCATGAGGTGAAGCTGATGGCCCCGCAACTGGTGAAGCCCTACGTGATGCGGAACAAGAACGACGGGCGGGATGCGGAAGGGCTGTGTGAAGCGATGGGCCGGCCGAGCATGCGCTTTGTGCCGGTCAAGACGGCCGAGCAACAGGCCGCGCTGATGCTGACGGGTATCCGCGATGGATTGATCGCCCGGCGCACCCAGCTTGGCAATACGATCCGTGGCCATGCGGCGGAGTTCGGCCTGATCGCAGCCAAAGGGGTCGACAAGGTCGAGCCGCTGCTGGCGCGGATTGCGCAGGACGAGACGCTTCCCGCCCTGGCGCGCGAGTTGTTTGTCGTGCTGGGCCGCGAGTACACCAGGCTTGAGGGCGAGCTTGGGGAGATCGAAGCCAAGCTGATGGCCTGGCACCGATCCGATGCCACGGGTCGGCGTCTGGCGCAGATCCCCTCGATCGGTCCAATCATTGCGACGATGCTGGTGATGAAGACGCCGGATCCGCTTGCCTTCCGTTCCGGCCGGCACTTTGCGGCTTGGCTCGGCCTCACACCTCAAGACCATTCCACCGGCGGCAAGACCAGGCTCGGCAAGATTACGCGGGCGGGCGACGAGGACTTGCGACGGCTGCTGGTGATCGGGGCCACGGCGGTGATCCAGCAGGCCAGGCGGGGACGCGGTCATCACTCGCGCTGGCTGCTGGCCCTGATCCAGCGCAAGCCGCCGAAGCTTGCGGCCGTGGCGCTCGCCAACAAGGTGGCCCGCATCGCCTGGAAGCTGATGGCAACAGGTGAGAGCTACGATGTGGCACGGATGAATCCCATTCCGGCCACCTAACAGATTGGCCGGCCGGCGGGCTCGCTCGCCGGTCGACCCGGAGCTGCAGGAGCAGATGGAGCGATCGATCGAGCAACGATGCGAGACAATCCGTGGGACCCATCGGCCGTCAACAGGTCGCCTGGTTGTTTGGAACTCGCATCGCGCAACCCATCTTGGCCAGCGATCGACCCGATCGCACTCAACAGGCCGGACATATGGATGCAAGCGATCCGATCTCACCAAAAAGCTCTTGTGCCACGGGGGCCGTCCACATATGGGTCCCGGCCTTCGCCGGGACGACGCGGAGTTTGCGGCTGCTACGCCGCGATATGCCGCGCGGCGGCGAGGCCCGCGAGCGCTTCTTCCAGCTTCTCGCGGTCGAGCGGCTTGATCAGGAAACCGTCCATGCCGGCTTCGAAGCAGGCGTAGCGGTCTTCTACCAGCGTATTTGCCGTCAGTGCCAGGATCGGGGTCCGGCGGACGGAGTGCGCCGCCTCATGGGCGCGGATCTGCTTGGTGGTTTCGATGCCGTTGAGGCGCGGCATCTGGATGTCCATCAGCACGAGATCGTAGGGCGTGCCGGCTGAGGTCGCCGACAGCCAGGACTCCATCGCCTGCTCGCCATTGGTGGTGATGACCACGTTGTGGCCGAGCCGGGTGAGCAGCGAGCGCATCAACAGCGCGTTGATCTCATTGTCCTCGGCGACCAGGATCGAGAGCCCCTTGTCCGGCAGCGCGGAAGCGGGCGCCGTGGGCACGGACCCGGCGGCCGCCTCGATCGCGAGGCTCGGCGCAGCAATTTCCGGCGATGCGGTCAGGCGTGCGGCGAGCGACGACGCGCGCAATGGCTTCACCAGGTAACCGGTGAACATGGCCGACTCGGAGGCCGAAAGATCCTGCCGCGTCGCCGGCGTGAACATCACGATGCGATGGGTCGCGTGGAGGCGGGCGGCTTCGGCAAACGCCTCCATCGCCGGGGTGCCGAGCGTGTGGTCGATCAGCACCGCCTGCCAGCTCCGCTCCGGCAGCAATGCCTCGGCGACATCGGCATCCGACACGATGCAGGTCTGCGCGCCCCAGCGCTGCAACCGCCGCGAGATCAGCGAGACCTCGATGCTGTGCGGCGCCACCAGCATGATCGACTGTCCCGTCAAGTCGGGCGCGGCGAAGCCGCCGGCCTCGCCGGTATCGGCGGCGACGAGCGGGATCGACACCTCGAAGGTCGAGCCTGCGCCAGGCGTGCTTGCGAGCGTGATGCGGCCGCCCATGCGCTTGACGATGCGGTCGCTGATCGAGAGGCCGAGGCCGGTGCCGCCATAGCTGCGCGCGATCCGGTCGTCGGCCTGCTCGAACTCCCGGAAGATACGCTGCTGCGCTTCCGGCGCGATGCCGATCCCGGTGTCGCGGACCAGGAAGCTGATCTCGTTCGGCCAGATGCCGGGCTCGACGATCAGCGCCACGCCACCGGTCGCGGTGAACTTGATGGCGTTGCCGGCGAGGTTGAGCAGCACCTGACGCAGCCGCGCGGCGTCGCCGGTCACCTGCGTCGGCAGCCGTTCGTCGACATAGGCGGCGATCTCGATGCCCTTGGTCTGCGCGCGCGGCGCCAGCAGCTCGGTGATGTCCTCGATCAGGCCGGACAGCGCGAAGGCACGGTGTTCGAGATCGATCTTGCCGGCTTCGATCTTGGAGTAATCGAGCAGCTCCTCGATCAGCGCGAGCAGCGCGTCGCCCGATGTCTTGACCGCCTTGACGTAGGTCATCTGCTCCGGCGTCAGCTGCGTATCCATCAGCAATCCGCTCATGCCGATGATGCCGTTCAGCGGGGTGCGGATCTCGTGGCTCGCCATCGCGAGGAAGCGCGACTTGGCGCGGTTGGCGGCGTCGGCCTGATCGCGCGCTTCGGCGAGCGCGTGCTCGCTCTCGGTGCGGTCGGTGACGTCGCGGCCGACGCTCTGCATCTCCGCCGGCGCGCCGGCATCGTTGCGCACGAGGCCTTCACGCCAGGCGATCCAGCGCGGCCCGAGCGGTCCCTCGATCTTCTGGTCGTAGACCCGCGTGCCGTTGGATTCGAGCGCGGTGTCGCCCTGCTCGAGCACCTTCAGCGTTGCGGTGCTGCCGATCAATTCGCTGCGAGGCCTCTGCGCCAGCTCGCAATAGGCATCGTTGGCATAGGTGATGAGCCCGTCGAGGTCGCGCAGCACGATCAAATCGTCCTGCGCCTCGAACAGGGTGGAGGCGCGCTGCTCGGCCTCCTGCAGTTCCCAGTTGCGGTCGGCCATCGCTTCATTGTGCATGGCGATGGTGCGCAGCCGCTTGCGCATCAGCCGCAGGCGGATGCCGAGCGTCACGATCCAAAGGCAGGCGAGCGCGAACAGGAAGCTGACCCCGATCGCGAATGCATTGGGATCGTAGCCGCTCTGTTGCGAGAGCGCGCCCGAAATGAATCCGAAGGCGCTGCCGAATGCGACGGAGAAGATCGTGAACGAACGGACGATCGTCGCGACCCAGGAATGGCGCCGGACGAAGCGGCGAAGGCGCAACTTGATCCGGAAGAAACGCCCCATCAATGGTGACCCTGAGACAGCTTGATCTGGCGGTGACGATGCGTCGGCCAGCTTGCAAAGTGCTTGAAGTTGGTGGCCATTTCGCGCTGCCCTGATAACAAGGTTAGCGGGGGGTTAACTCCGCCACGACCCGGTTCGGGACGCGCGCGTCAGGCGCGGGCGATGCGGCTTCGAGGCGGCGGTGTCCGCCGCGCGCGCTGACGATCAGGGCCGCGGCATCGCGCACCGAGAAGGTCTTCGACTGCACGAAGACACGGTAGTCGGATGGGCCAGCATCATGCGTCAGAAAGATGACGGGGCCGGTCGCCGAGGCATCGCCGGAAATCCCGATCAGCTGCGCCGCCGCGCTGCGCTCGCAGGCGCCGGCCTCGGCATCGTCGATGTCGTCGATCACGGTGAAGTCGGCGGCGTCGGCGCTGTCGGCGATCTGGACCCGGACGGTGGCTTGGCTGGGGTCGTCAGTGAAGCTGACGTGAAGCTGCGCCAGCCAGGGGATCGATGCGATCTGCATCGTGGTGCCACCCACCTCGATGCAGGGCCGCGGGCCCGGCAGGAACTCGGCGCGGGCAAGGACCGCGGCCACGGCAAGGGGGACCACCGAGGTCAAAATCTTCAAACGCAACATGACACAACTCGCTCGACCCAGCTTGCCGCGGATCGCGGTTCTTATGGTTTGCGGAGCGTAAACAAAACTCGTTACCGCCGCGTTGACGCGGGGCATTGCGGCACGAATCGGGACAGGGCTTAGGTTCGGTCAGGCGGCGCGGCGCAAATCGTCGGCCAATGCACGATAGGACAACGCTTCGGCGAGGTGCAGCCGGCCGATCGTCTCGGCGCCGTCGAGATCGGCAAGCGTGCGCGCCACCCGCAGCACGCGGTGATAGCCGCGCGCGGTGAGGTGCATGTTGTCGGCGGCCTCGCGCAGCAGCTTCTGCCCGTGCGCGTCGGGCTGCGCGATGGTCTCGAGCAGCGAGCTCGGCGCTTCCGCATTGGTGCGGACATGCGGCATGCCGGCAGCCGTATAGCGCGCGAGCTGGATGTCGCGCGCGGCCGCGACGCGGGCGGCAACCTCGGCCGATCCCTCCGCCGGCGGCGGCAGGATCAGATCGGCCGCGGTCACGGCGGGCACCTCGATCCGCAGGTCGATGCGATCCATCAGCGGGCCGGAGATCCGCATCTGGTAGTCGGCGGTGCAGCGGTCGAGCCGGCCGCGCTTGCAGGAATAGCCGGGCTCATAGGCATGGCCGCAGCGGCACGGGTTCATGGCCGCAACCAGCATGAAGCGCGCCGGATAGGTGACGCGGTGGTTGGCCCGGCTCACCGAAACCTCGCCGTTCTCCAGCGGCTGGCGCAGCGAATCCAGCACGCGCGGATCGAACTCCGGCAATTCGTCGAGGAACAGCACGCCCTGATGCGCGAGCGAGATCTCGCCCGGCTTGGCGCGCGTGCCGCCGCCGGTCAGCGCGGCCATGCTGGCGGAATGATGCGGGCTGCGGAACGGGCGCCGCGCGGTCAAGGCGCCGTCGCGGATCTCGCCGGCAACCGAGGCGATCATCGAGACTTCGAGCAGCTCCGACGGCGACAGCGGCGGCAGGATCGAGGGCAGCCGCGCCGCCAGCATCGATTTGCCGGCGCCGGGCGAGCCGATCATCAGCATGTGATCTTGTGAATGGCCCACATTGGGGCGTTGAACGCTCTGGAAGCAAGGCAATTACATGAACCGCATCACCATCATCCCCGCATCACCAGTTCCCACAACCGACGCACAGGTGCAGCCCAAGGCCTACAGCTACAAGCGTTTCTCAACGCCAGCGCAGGAGCAGGGAGACAGCTTGAGGCGACAGACAGCCATGGCGCAGGCTTGGGCTGATCGCAATGGCGTCCCTCTCGACACCGAGCTGAACCTCACCGACCGAGGCGTGTCAGCCTACACCGGCGCCAACAAGGACGTAGGAAACCTCGGTGCGTTCCTGAGAGCCGTGGAGGAGGGCACGGTGCCCAAGGGATCGTGGTTGTTAGTCGAGAACCTAGACCGGCTGAGCCGCGAGCCCGCCTTTGACGCCTCGTACACCATGCAAGGAATTATCCGCGCAGGTGTCACCGTCGTAGACCTGTCCGACAACGGCGGGCTTGGGCGCGAGTACAACATGGAGACCCTCCGCAGCGATCAGGGTTTGATGCACCTAATGGCGATGCTGCTCTCGTTCGCCCGAGGTAACCAGGAGAGCGCACAGAAGGGGCGACGCGTTGGCGAAGCATATGCGAATAAGCGCGCCGTCTTTGCCAGCGATCAGAAGCTCACCAAGCCGTACACCCGCAGGCTGCCCGCATGGATACGCTGGAACACCGAGACAACCACCTACGAGCTGATTGAGGATCGAGCTGAACGGCTGCGGTGGATGTTCGAGATGGCGGACGACGGCATGGGAGCGCACAGCATCGCGGCACAACTCAACGAGGCTGGGGTCGGCACATGGGGAGCCGGGGGCTGGAAAGCCCGATACTGGCATAGAAGCTACATTCGCAAGCTCCTGACCAACAAGGCAGCTATCGGCATCTTCGTGCCCCACCGTGTGGAGAAGGTAGAGGGCAAGCGCAGCAAGCAACGCATCCCGCAGGAGCCCATTGCGCACCGCTTCCCGCCAGCCATCGACCGCGAGCTGTTCGAGCGCGTGAACGCTCGCCTCAATACCACTGAGGCAAGGGGTAAGAACGCCACGGCTCCGGTGCGTTCCATCTTCGCCGGGATCATGAAATGTCAGCACTGCGGAGGAACCGTCACCCGGGTCAACAAGGGAGACCACGTCTATCTGGTCTGCGCAGCAGCGCATGCGAAGGCGGGCACCTGCAAATACGAGAGCGTACCGTACGCGGAGGCAGTGGGCGCCTTCAAGAGCCACCGGTTGGGGACGCTGAACAGCGCACCGCGAGGCAACGACACAGCAGAGTTGGACGCCAAGATTGAAAGATTGAAGGGGGAGATTGACGCTGGCGAAGACATCGTTAGCGAGCTGCTTGACCTGACCATCTCCGACAAGAGCAGGTCTGCAAGACAGCGGCTGCGGGAGGCTGAGGACGAATTGGACCGGCTGAAGAAGACCCTGCGGGAGACGATGGGGCGCCGTGACGCCATGACTAGCACAAACGTCCTAAAGCGATTGGCCGCTGTGGAGAAGGCGCTCACAGCGGAGACCATAGACACCGAGGAGGCCAACAAGGCGCTGCGGGGTGCGGTGCGCAAGATGGTCATGAGGCCGCAGGAGGGGCGCTTGGACATCCTATGGCACCACGCCGATGAGGCGCAGGAGACGCTGTTCTTCACGAGTCGCTTCGACTGGGGCGCCAATCAGATTAAGAGCACGGAAGAAGCAGGACTATGAAGCATCAGCTAAGCAAGATCACCCCGTATGTCACCGCAAAGGCCCTTCAGGAGGCTGAGGCACGGCTGGTGAAGCCAGAGGTTATTGATGGGCGGCCGGTGTACGTTAATTTGAAACCGCAGGACATCAAGCAACGCTTAGAGTTGTTTCAGCCGCGCAGGCCCGGATACGGATTGCGCACGCTGGACACCAATCACGTAAACACGCTTGTCACCCGCATCAATCGGAAGGGAGAACTGGACCCGCCGCTAGTTGTGAAGTTTGAGACAACCAATCAGTACACCGGGAAGGTAGACGGACATGAGTGGGTTGTGGTTGACGGGCATCACCGGCTGGCGGCCTATCAGAAGGCGAAGCACACCGGGCCCATCAGTTGCCAGTGGTTCGCTGGGCCCGCGCGGGCGGCCATGGACGCAAGCGTGCATCGGAACGAAAAGGCGCATCTTCCGATTGAGCAGGGCGACAAGCACGAGGCCGCTTGGACACGCACGCTGCTCGACTGGGATGGCAAGGGCTGGCGTAGCAGTAAGCAGATGGTGGTGAAGCTCACCGGCTGTAGTGACGGCACCGTTGCGATGATGCGGCGAGTTGTAAAGTGGCACCACAACTACATGACCGGGGTCGATAAGAACCCGATGGGAGAAAGGCTCTTCACCCGTCTAGGCTCTGATCTAAGCGTGCATCCGTGGAGCAAGGTCAACGGGGTGCGCTTGGACCTGAGCCCCGAGCAAGAGAGCAAGCATGACGCGGCGGCGAAGCTAGCTAAGCAACTGAACAGCCGTATGCCCATCCTGCGCACCACGGACCCCGAGGTCACCGCGCGCGCCCTGTGGCTCTATGACCGTGACCTGTGCCCTAAGCTGCTAGCGGCCCTACAGGCGCAAATGCAGAGCGGGGAAGATGATGATGAGGGGCTGGACAACGGAGAGAGCCCGTTAGCTGCGGCGGACGACATGGGGGCATGACGGGCCCCCAAACCCCGAGCTATGCAAGTAGGACCCTAAAACCTATGCGGCTGCATAGGGTACTTGGGGCAAAGATTGGAAGATTAATAAGCAAATACAATACATTAGCCAGATGTAGCCCGTTTCGGCCGTATAAATATATCTGCACAGGGGTGATGGTCTAGCTTTGGGCTGAGCGTAGGCAGCCCTACAATAGCCTAGTGTGCCCCCTCGGAAGCCCGTTGGGGCGGCAGGTGCTATGCGGCCCTCTTAGCGGAGAAGCCAGACGGCACCCAGCGGCCTTCGTAGGACTAGGCACCGTGCAGTGCTTCCCAAAGCCACTCCGCCCTGTGAAGTTGGACAGACGCCCTGGGCTTCAGCCCGACCTTTTTTGAAGCGGGAGGCCCAAGAACCCCTCCCAAGGGTCCCATGCCGCCCCCGGGGCCCCAGCCTCCCATTGATGGCAGAACCGGCGCCGGGGCGGGAAATTGATCCACATTCGCTGCGGATGGGGTCTACCCAAACACTGGTGCACCCATTTGGGTAGGCTACCGCGCCACCGGCACCAAATTTTGGATTGCAGTATTCCTGGGATACGGGTGCGCCGACCATGAGAATAGGTTCTGGTATTCATCCGCGTGATTCTGACTGTAGCATTCGCGGCAGTCGCCGCTTAGGCTGAATCGGTCCCGACTATCCACAGGCCGGTGAAATCACGTTTCCTTTGCTGTTCCAATTACCTAGCTGAGTATGTCCGATAGTTCACGAAATAGTTCAGGTGGTGTTCCCGGGGCACATTCAGATTCCGCTTGCGAAACATTCAAAGCGCCCCGATACTGCGGACCATGAATACAGATTCGAACGATGATGACGGGGCGAACGAGGGCGAAACTGTCCGTCGTGAGCGAAAGGAGCGCCAGGAACGCCAGGACAAAGCGTTTGCCGCAATGAAGGAAGCGGTCAAGGAGTACGCCGAAGCCGCTTATGGAAAAGGGTGGTTCGCCGGCTGGGAGGAGGGCTTCAGTGACGGTTGGGCTGCAGCCCTTGATACGCTCAAGAAAAAGGAAGAAGCGGGGCGCACCTCGCGGTTTCCAGTGGCCCCCGGTGCCGATTCCCGAGCCCGAGCGCATCTTGGGCGCCCGAAGCGCCTAAGCTCTTATGAAATAGTGCGGAATTACATCGAGGCAAATCCAGGCAAGCGCGGCGTCGAGATTGCCACCGCGCTTTCCGCGGAGTTGCCGGAGCGGACCGTAAGGACCGCTCTCCATCGCCTAAGGGGCGCGAAAATCGCCAACGTGGAGGGCCGGTGGTACGTCACAGGCGCGACACCGGCCCCGCCACCGCGTCTATTGGAGGAGGAATAGATGCCTCCGCCATAAAGTCGCGCCAGCCCGCCTTGACCAAACCGATTTGCGAGCTGGCTCTGCCCTTGGATCGGGCCATGAGGAGGGTGCTTACGACACCCCGCCTCATGGTGGGTTTCCCCGTTCAACTCGGCCCCGTGGTGGAAATGGTAGACACAGCAGCTTTGGGAGCTGCCGCCTGCAAGCATGTCGGTTCAAATCCGGCCGGGGCCACCATCCAAATAGCAATTCCGCGAATCACCGTCAAAGCCCTAGCTGACTGGGGCTAAGTTATTGGTTGATGAACCGGCTCGTGAAGCCTCGGTAGCGGCAAACCCCTTTAAGCCAAGGAACTCGAAGTCACCCAAGGGGCGGTCGGCCAAAACGGTACCATAGAGCCGGAAGGGACCCGCCTATCCGAAGCCTGTTCCCATTGACGGAATCACTTGAGCAGATGATGCCCGCCGGCGGCGGCGATCTCGAGCGCGCGTTTCGCGCTCTCCTGGCCCTTGATGTCGCGCAGGTCCAAAAGCGTTTCCTCGCGCTCATGCACCTTCGGCTGCGGGCGCGACAACACCTGCGTGCCCTTGAAGTGGTTGGCGATCTGGATCAGCGAGTGCGCCGCGATGATCTGGACGTCCGGACTGGCCCAGGCGGCTTCCGAGCCGCAGGCGGCGGGGCAGATCAATCCCTCGTCGCGCGAATTGGCGCCGATTGCCGCGGGCAGCACGCCCGCAACGGCTGCGATCGAGCCGTCGAGCCCGAGCTCGCCGAGCACGGTGAAGCCGTTCAGCGCATCCGGCGGGATCGCGCCGATCGCCGCCATCAGGCCGAGCGCGATCGGCAGGTCGTAATGGCTGCCCTCCTTGGGCAGGTCGGCGGGTGCGAGGTTGACGGTGATGCGGCGGGCAGGAAGCGCAAGGCCGGAGGCGATCAGCGCCGAACGCACCCGTTCGCGGGCTTCCGACACCGCCTTGTCGGGCAGGCCGACGATCGCGAATGCGGGCAATCCCGGCGCGACCTGCACCTGCACGTCGACCGCGCGGGCCTCGATCCCCTCGAATGCGACGGTGGAAACGCGCTGGACCATGCTGCCCCTATCTTGCGCAATCGAAGGTAGCGGAACCTGGCGGCGAGTGCAAGAACATTACAAGAACATTCGCGGCGCCAAGAGTTGGTCGCCGAGTACCAGTTCACCACGCGGCGCATCCGCTTCCGGCCGGTGCGGAAGCGTCGGGCGTCGCTCGCGATGACGCGCGCCTCGCGCGATCGAACACAGTTCGCGTCGTCGACAACTGCAGGAATCATTTTCAAGAATCATTCCAGCACGCACGAGCATCGCGCTTATTGTCGCAGCGCGTCGTCGATTTCCTTGCTGTTTCAGCGATCGCACGCTGATCGCGCGCGCAGTCTCGATCTATTCCAACTGCCGAGGTCTGTACTCGCGAGCCCCGCGCTGTAGAGCCGGATCACAAATCCATCCAGGCTGATATCAGGGGCGCCTTCGCGTGATCGATCGACTTGCTTCGCATTCCACCCGTCAACATCCGCGACTGCGAACGATCGGTCTATGTACCGCCGCCGTCCTTGCCGCAGGAGTCACGATCGAACGTGCCGACGCGCAATCGGAACTGCCGCCGGTGAGCGTGGATGCGCCTCAGCAACGCGCGGCAGCTGCGAATGCAAGACCGGTTCGTCGTCCGGTGACCGCACGCACGAGCCGCGCCAACCGCGTGGCTCGATCCCGGCAGGCGACGCCGCCAGCGGCGGCACGATCCGGTGCCGGCGCCGGAGAGCGAGCCGGCGGTCCGGTGGTCGGGTTCGTTGCCACGCGTTCGGGCACGGCGACCAAGACCGACACGCCGCTGATCGAAATCCCGCAATCGATCTCGGTCGTCACGACGGACCAGATCAGGAACCAGGGTGCGGAATCGGTGGGCGCGGCATTGCGCTACACCGCGGGCGTCAGCGGCGACGTGAATGGCGGCTCGGACACCCGCTTCGGCGGCTTGCAAATCCGCGGCTTCGACATGACGATGCCGGGCCTCTATCTCGACGGATTGCGGCTGCCGAGCAGCAACTATGTGCACTTCCTCGGGCTCGATCCGTACGGCGCCGAGCGCCTCGAGGTCCTGAAGGGACCATCCTCGGCGATGTTCGGCGGCAGCGGCACCGGCGGCATCCTCAATTATGTCAGCAAGCTGCCGACCGCGCGCGAGTTCGGCGAAGTGTCGCTGTCCGGCGGCAGCTTCAACCGCTATCAGGGCGAGTTCGATATCGGCGGCCGCGCCAACAAGGAAGGGACAGTGCTGTGGCGCCTGACCGGCGTCGCGCGCGATGGCGAGACCCAGGTCGACTACACCAAGGACAATCGCGTCTTCATCGCGCCCGCCGTCACCGTGAAGCCGAACGAGGACACCACGATCACCTTCCTTGCGAATTACCAGAAGGAACGCACCGGCTGGGGCCTGCAATTCCTGCCGCCGTCCGGCACCGTCTGGGCCAATAACGGCCGCTACATTCCGAACACGCGCTTCGTCGGCGAACCCGGCTTCAACCAGTTCGACACCGAGCAATCCTCGGTCGGCTACATGCTGTCGCACGACTTCAACGAGGCGCTGACCTTCCGCCAGAACCTGCGCTATTCGTGGATGCACAACGAGCAGAAGAGCTTCTACGGCACCGGCTATGCGTCGGCGGCCGACGAAGCCGCGGGCCTATTGTCGCGCGGCGGCGCCGGCGGCAGCTCGACGATCGATTCCTTCGCGGTCGACAACCAGCTGCAGGGCAAGTTCGTCACCGGCATGCTGAGCCACACGACGCTGTTCGGCGTCGATTACCGCAACACCTCGTTCCGCGACATGGCCTCGAGCTACAGCACCGGCAAGCTCAACGTCTTCGCGCCGGTCTATACCAACAGCTGGACCAACAACGGACCGTATGACGACACCGGCATCAAGCAGTCGCAGGCCGGCCTCTATCTGCAGGACCAGATCAGGCTCGGACGGCTGTCGTTCCTGCTCGGCGGGCGGCAGGATTTCGTCACCACCGACCTCGACAACAATCTCGCGAAGACGTCGACCTCGACCGATGCCTCGGCATTCACCGGCCGCGCCGCCGTGATGTACAATTTCGACAACGGCGTCGCGCCCTATTTCAGCTATTCGGAATCATTCCTGCCGGTGCTGAGCATCAACGCCGCCGGCGAACTGCTGAAGCCGGAGTCCGGCGTCCAGTACGAAGTCGGCGTCAAGTACCAGCCCGTCGGCATCAATGCGCTGATCACGCTGGCCGCCTTCGACCTGACCCGATCCAACGTCGTCACCTACGCCCCGCCGTCCTATTTCGCCGAGCAGACCGGCGAGATCAGGTCGCGCGGCATCGAGCTCGAAGGCACCGCGACGCTTGTCGAGGGCGTCAACATCCGCGGCGGCTACGCCTATGTCGACGCGGTCGTCACCAAGGATCCCGTCAATGTCGGCAAGGCGCCGACCACGGTCCCGCTCAACCGCTTCTCGCTGTGGGGCGACTACACCGTTCAGGGCGGTCCGCTCGCCGGGGTCCAGTTCGGGGCCGGCGTCCGCTATGTCGGATCGACGTTCGGCGACGACGCCAACACCTTCAAGGTGCCGGCGTCGACGGTGGTCGATGCGCTCGTCGCCTATACCAGGGACAATTATCGCCTCTCGCTCAACGTCACCAACCTCGCCGATACGCGCTACGTGGCAGCCTGCTACGGCAACACCAGCTGCTTCTACGCGGAGGGCCGCAAGGCGATCGCGAAGCTGACCTATCGCTGGTGATCACCCCGAACAACCTGCTGAAATCCCCATGAGACCAATCTTCGGACGACTGCATCGCTGGGCGGGACTTGTCACCGCGGCCTTCCTGTTCTTCTCCGGCGTCACCGGCGCGATCATCTCGTGGGACCACGAGATCGACGACGTGCTCAACAGGAAGCTGTTCGAGGTGACGAGCTCCGGACCAGCGATCCCGTCGGTCGAGCTCGCCCGGCTGATCGAGCAGCGCGATCCCCGCGCCCGCGTCGTCCACATGTTCATGACGGCGGAGAAAGGCGAGTCGCTGTGGTTCTTCGTGCTGCCGCGGATCGATCCGGCGACCGGCAAACGTTACACGCTCGACTACAACCAAGTCTTCCTGGATGCCAACACCGGCGCCGAGCTCGGACGTCGCTATTGGGGCGCGGTCTGGCCGGTGACCCGCGAAAACTTCGTCTCGTTCCTCTACAAGCTGCACTACACGATGCATATCCCCGAATTCTGGGGCAGCGATCGGTGGGGCATGCGCTTCCTCGGCGTCATCGCCGTGATCTGGACGATCGATTGTTTCGTCGCCTTTTACCTGACCCTGCCGTCGCGGCGGCGCGCAAGGGTGGAGTGGGCGTCGGCGATATCGGGCCCGCGCGGCAAGGGTTTCTGGACCCGCTGGGCGCCGGCCTGGAAGATCAAGACCTCAGGCAGCGCCTATCGAATCAATTTCGACATTCATCGCGCCTTCAGCCTGTGGACCTGGGCCTTGCTGTTCGTGATCGCGTTCACGGCATTCTCGCTGAACCTCTATTTCGAGGTGTTCTCGCCGTTGATGAAGACCGTGTCCAACTACACGCCGACACCTTACGAGCAGCGGCCATACCGTCATCTCGACGATCCGATCGAGCCGAAGATGACCTATGCGGAGATCGTCACGCGGGCCGCGGCCGACGGCAAGGCGCGCGGCTGGACCGCACCGATCGGTTCGATCAATTATGGTCCGGCCCATGGCGTCTATGCGGTCGCGTTCTTCGAGCCGGGCGACGAACATGGCGCCGCGGGCGTCGGGCCGGCGCAGCTCTACTACGACAGCGAGGACGGCCGTCCGCTCGGCGAGCGGCTGCCATGGGTCGGCACCGCGGCCGACGTGTTCGTGCAGATGCAGTTTCCGCTGCATTCCGGCCGAATCGCCGGCTTGCCCGGGCGCATCCTGATCTCGCTGATGGGATTGGTGGTTGCGGCGCTGTCGGTGACGGGCGTCGTGATCTGGTGGCGCAAACGTCGTGCGCGGATTGGCGCGCGAGAGACGGTGCGCACGCGCCCCGAGCGCCGCCTTGCGCCGGCGGAATAGGCCGGGCGCCCGATAGGCTCGTTACACCGGGCGGCAAATGCATTCGGGAGCGGCGGCGGCCGCTCCCGAGGCAGTCCGTCTTCGCAATCAGTCCGTCACAGGTTCATCTGCATCGGCTCTGGATAGTAGTGGAAGCCTTCGCCGACCTTGGCGACGTGGCCGTAGCCCGGCCAGGCGAAGTGATAGGACATCACGGCGGTCTTGTTCGCGGCCAGCATCTCCAGCAGCTTGACCCGCGAGTTCGCCGCCTGCTTCGGATCGGTGTCGTAGGAGAACTCCATCCGCGGACGCTCCAGCAGCAGCACCGCGTGATGCGACAGGTCGCCGAGGAAGGCGAAGGATTTGCCGCCCGAGCTCACCATGAAGATGGTGTGGCCCACGGTGTGGCCGGGCGCTGCGATCGCCGTCACGCCGGGCAGGAATTCCTGGCCGTCCTTGAAGAACACGATGCGGTCGCGCACCGGCAGCAGGTTCTTGCGGGCATGCACGATGAAATCCTTCAACGGGCTGCCCATCTTGCCTTCGTCGGTCCAGAACTCGAGATCGCTCTGGGCGATGTAGTACTGCGCATTCGGAAACAGCGGCTTGTCGTCGGCGCCGACAATGCCGCCGATATGGTCGATATGCGCGTGCGACAGCACAACGGCGTCGATGTCTTCCGGCTTGATGCCGGCTTCCTTCATGCTCTTCTGCTGCCGGCCGGTGGTCGGACCGAAGGCCTTCGAGGTGCCCATGCCGGTATCGAACAGGATCAGCTTGTCGCCGGTGTTGACGATCGGCGAATTCTGCTCGAGCACGACATTGTCGGGCGAGAGGAAGTTGTCGGAGAGCATCTTCTTCACCTCCTCCTTCGGCACACCGGTGAAGGTGCCGGAGGGGTCGCCGAGCGGAAGCGGCCCGTCGGATACGACGGTCACTTCGGCTTCGCCGAGCATGAAGCGGTGCCAATAGGGTGTCTGCGTGCCGAGCTTCGGCGCGCGTGCCTGTGCGGTGCCCCCGAGCAGGGTACTGGCGCCGAGACCGGCACCGAGCGCGAGCAAGGATCGTCGTGAGACATTGAGCGTCATAACGTCTTCCTCCACAATTTTTATGATATTTTCGCGTTGTTGCCCGCGCGTTGACCCGCCGCTTGACCTGACGCAGGCAAGAGGATGCTGCCCTCGCCCGCGCAAGCTGGCAAGAAGAATAAGGTGAACGCATGTGCGGCGCACAAGGGAGGGTTACTTGGCGGCGCGCTTCTTCTCGATGGTATCCCAGATCATCGCCGCGACGTCGGGGCCATTGAGCCGCTGGATTGCGCGGATGCCGGTCGGCGAGGTGACGTTGATCTCGGTCAAATTGCCGTCGATCACGTCGAGGCCGACGAACATCAGACCAAGTTCGCGCAACGAGGGCCCAACGGTGGCGCAGATTTCGCGCTCGCGATCGGAGAGCTCGGTCGCCTTGGCCGCGCCGCCGCGCACCATGTTGGAGCGCAGATCGTCCGCTGCCGGCACGCGGTTGACGGCGCCGGCGAACTCGCCATCCACCAGGATGATGCGCTTGTCGCCATGCTTCACCTCGGGGAGGAAGCGCTGGATCACCCAGGGCTCCTTGAAGGTGACGGAGAACATGTCGAACAGCGAGCCGAAATTCATGTCCTGCGGCATCACGCGGAAGACGGCGGCGCCGCCATGGCCGTGCAACGGCTTCATGACGACGGCGCCGTGCTGGTCGCGGAATGCGTTGATCTCGTCGAGATCGCGCGAGATCAGGGTCGGCGGCATCAGCTGCGGGAAATTCATCACGAACAGCTTTTCCGGCGCGTTGCGCACGCTGGCCGGGTTGTTGACGACCAGCGTCTTCGGATGGATGCGCTCGAGCAAATGGGTCGAGGTGATGTAGGCGAGGTCGAACGGCGGATCCTGCCGCAGCAGCACGACGTCGAAGCCGTTGAGCGGCTCGCGCTTCGCCTCGCCCAGTATGAAGTGATCGCCGACCTCGTCGCGCACGGTGAGAGGCTGCACCGGCGCCACCAGCTCCTCGCCGCGCAGCGACAGCTTGTCGGGCGTGTAGTAGGAAATGCCGTGGCCGCGCTTCTGCGCCTCGAGCAGCAGCGCGAAGGTCGAATCGCCGCGGATATTGATGCGCGCGATGGGATCCATCTGGACGGCGATCTTCAATTTCATAAGCGTGTCCCGCGAGGTCTTGAGGTTAATCAGAGCTGGCGTCGAATGCCGCTAACAGATGGCGCGGCAGGCTCTTCGGCGCAATCAGCACGGCGTCGAATCTGAGGTCAAATTCGGCATGTTCGGGATGCGCCATCAGCCAGGCCTGGGCGGCATTGATGATGCGCAGCTGCTGCCGCGGCGTCACCGCATAGGCGGCGTCGTCGAGGCTGGCACGGGCCTTGACCTCGACGAAGGCCAGCAAGTTGCGCCGGCGCACCACCAGGTCGATCTCGCCAAAGGGGGTGCGAAAGCGTCGTGCCAGGATGCGATAGCCCTTGGCGATCAGGAGGGCTGCGGCGCGGCTCTCCGCCGAGATACCGGTCCGGAACGCCGCGACGCGCTCCGGCGAGGCGCTGTCAGTCTTCGCCATTGCCGTCCCCGGTGGTCTTCGCAAGCTCGAGGGCGCGGGCATAGACCTCGCGGCGCGGCCGGCCCGACAGTTCGACCGCATGGGCGACCGCGTCCTTGACGCTGCCGCGGGCGAGCTGCGCCCGCAGCAGATCGTCGAGTTTATCCTGGTCCATCACCCCGGCATCATCGGCCGGCGGTCCGATGACCAGCACGAACTCGCCGCGTGTTTCCAGCGCGTCCGCGCTGGCCGCCAGCTCGGCGACCGGCGCGCGCGTGACCTCCTCGTGCAGCTTGGTCAGCTCGCGGCAGATCGCGGCATCGCGGCCGGCCATGATCGCGGCGAGATCACGCAGCGTGTCCTGCACGCGGTTGCCCGATTCGAACATCACGAGCGTCGCATCGATCCGGGCGAGCTCATTGAGCCGTGCGCGGCGCGCGTGCTCCTTCGCGGGCAAAAATCCCTCGAAGAAAAACCGGTCGGTCGGCAATGCCGCGACCGACAGCGCGGTCAGCACCGACGATGGCCCCGGCACCGCGATCACGGCATGCCCGGCGGCGCAGACCTCGCGCACCAGCTTGAATCCGGGATCGGAGATCAGCGGCGTGCCGGCGTCGGAAACCAGCGCGATCGCGGCGCCCTGCGCCAGGCGCTCCAGGATCTTGGGACGGGCCTGCGCCGCGTTGTGCTCGTGGTAGAGCGCGAGCTCGGCGGCGATCGCATAACGCTCGGTCAGCCGGCGGGTGATCCTTGTGTCCTCGCAGGCGATGACGTCGACACCGGCCAGCGTTTCCAGCGCGCGCAGGGTGATGTCGGCGAGATTTCCGATCGGGGTCGCGACCAGATGGAGCCCGGGTGCGGCCCTTGGCGCGGCCAGCTGCTGGCCGCCGATCGAAAAGGTTTTGGCGGCAGCGCCCGTCGTGGCATCCGAATGGTGGAGGGAACTGGCTTTTGCGCGCATAATGCCAATCTAGAGGGATGGCGGCGCTAGCGCCACATCCGCAAAGGGCGGTGACGGAACGCTGCCTGAGGGGAGGGGAATGGAGGCCGCGGCAAGGGCGCCGCGGGGCCATAATCCTTTTGTTTTAGTTAACTATTCGCCGAGAATATGCCTGAATCCACCCGCCTCATCAGAGCTGGATGGAGTCCTGGCTGATCACGGTCGGCCAAGAGAAGAGAGACGATGGAAGGCCCGCATTACCGCAAGTCCCCGCCGTCGGGCGCCACCCGGCGGACCGCGCTCGGCCTCATCGTGGGCGCGCCGCTGCTGACGGCCTGTTCCGGCGTGCAGCAGAGCTTGAGCCAGTTTTCTAGCGGCAACCAGGAAGGCGGTCCTGCCGGTCCGCAGCAGCAGCCGCAGGCGGTCGGCACCGGGCAGGTCAAGATCGGGCTGATCCTGCCGCTGTCGGCTTCCGGCAATGCCGGGCTTGCCGCCCAGTCGATGCGGAACGCGGCCGAAATGGCGCTGGCGGAATTTCAGAACCCGAACATCCAGCTCCTGATCAAGGACGATGGCGGCAGCCCGCAGGGCGCATCGCAGGGTGCCCAGCAGGCCCTGTCCGAAGGCGCCGAAATCATTCTGGGACCGCTGTTCGCAGGCTCGGTGCCGGCCGTCGCGCAGCTGACGCGGCCGCGCGGAACCTCGGTGATCGCGTTCTCCACCGATTCGAGCGTCGCCGGGCGCGGCGTCTATCTGCTGAGCTTCCTGCCGGAATCCGACATCAATCGCATCGTCGACTACTCGGCGGGGATCGGAAAGCGCTCGTTCGCCGCGATGGTGCCGGACAATGCCTATGGCAACGTGGTCGAGGCCGCGTTCAAGCAGGCGGTCGGCCGCAAGAACGGCCGCGTCGTCGCATTCGAGAAATATGGCGCCGATCGCGCGACGCCGGCGCGAACCGTGGCGCAGGCGCTCGGCCAGGCCGACGCGCTGCTGATCGCCGACGATGGCGATTCGGTGGTCGCGACCGCCGATGCCTTGACCGCAGCCGGCGCCAATCTGCGCAACATCCAGCTGCTCGGCACCGGGCTGTGGGACAATCCGCGGGTGTTCGCGAGCCCGGTCTTGCAGGGCGGCCTCTACGCCGCGCCCGATCCGTCCGGCTTCCGCAGCTTCGCCGGCCGCTACCGCAGCAAATATGGCGGCGAGCCGGTGCGCACCGCGACGCTCGCCTATGATGCCGTGGCGCTGATGGCGGCGCTCGCGCGCACGCAAGGCGCGCAGCGCTTTGCGCCGGAGACGCTGACCAATCCGTCCGGCTTTGCCGGCATCGACGGTCTGTTCCGCTTCCGCTCCGACGGCACCAATGAGCGCGGCCTTGCGGTCATGAAGGTGGCCTCAGGCGGCAGCACGCCGGTCGCAGGCTCGCCGAAGAGTTTTGGCGCTTGATTTTCGTCAGGCGTCGGCCTGAAATCGCTTTAAAGCGCCCGCCGGCTACTGTGCATGGGGTTGTTTTCGATATTTTGGCGCCGTGCACCCAGAGCGGGATGATTTTTGGTTGAATCGGCTTGCCGCGGGTTCAGTTCACCTCTCCCCCGTCGGGGAGAGGTCGGATTGCAAAGCAATCCGGGTGAGGGCTCTTGCTCTCTCGATAGACCGTAACCCCTCACCCGATTTGCTGCGCAAATCGACCTCTCCCAAGGGAGAGGTGAAATTTCGACGCCGTTCCAGCTCAACCTAATCTCATCGCGCTTCAGTCTAGGCGGCGAGATCCGCGACCACCGCGTCGAGCACCGGAAATCCCGACTTCGTGACGCGCAGCCGTCCGTCGGCATCGACGGCGATCGCGCCTTCCTCGCGCAGCATCGCGATGCGGTGCGGGTCGAGCTTTCGGCCCGAGAGCTTCGCATAGCGCTTGGGATCGATGCCTTCGGCGAGCCGCAGCCCCATCAGGAGAAATTCGTCGGCGCGCTCTTCGCTGTTGAGGCTGTCATCGGAAACGACGCCGTGGCCGCGCTCCTCGACGTTCAACAGCCAGGCCTCGGGGCGCCGCTCGGTCGCGGTCGCGTGCCTGACGCCATCGATGTCGAGCCTGCCATGCGCGCCGGGGCCGATGCCGGCATATTCCTCACCGCGCCAGTAGACGAGGTTGTGCTTGCACTCCGCGCCGGTGCGGGCGTGGTTGGAGATCTCATAGGCCGGCAATCCTTCGCGGGCGCAGACCTCCTGCGTCACGTCGTAGAGCGCGCGCGCGGTCGCTTCATCCGGCGTCTGCAATTTGCCGGCGGCATGCAGCCCGAAGAACGGCGTGCCTTCCTCGATCGTGAGCTGGTAGAGCGACAGATGCTCGGCCGCTTCCGAGATCGCCTGCTTCAGTTCATCGGCCCACATCCGCGGCGTCTGATCGGGGCGGGCATAGATCAGATCGAACGAATAGCGGTCGAACGCAGCGCGCGCGATCGCGACCGCGTCGAGCGCCTCGCGTGCGGTGTGCAGGCGGCCCAGTGCCTTCAGCGAGGCGTCATCGAGCGCCTGCACGCCGAGCGAGACGCGGTTGACGCCGGCTGCGCGATAGCCGCGAAAGCGCGTCGCCTCGACGCTGGTCGGATTGGCCTCGAGCGTGACCTCGACATCGCGCGAGACCTGCCAGTGCTTGCCGATCGCATCGAGCACGGCACCGACGGTCTGCGGCTGCATCAACGACGGCGTGCCGCCGCCGAGGAAGATCGAGGACACCTGCCGCCCCGGCACGCGCGCGGCCGTCGTCTCGATCTCGCGGGCGAACGCGCGCACGAAGCGCTCCTCGTCGACGGGCGCATGCCGCACGTGGCTGTTGAAATCACAATACGGGCATTTCGACAGGCAGAACGGCCAGTGCACGTAGACGCCGAAGGCTTCTCGGTCAGCGTGGCTCAAGGCAGATCTCCGCGAGCTTCACGAAGGCGCGGGCGCGATGCGACAGGCCGAGCCCGAGCGGCGGCAGGCCGTGCTTCTCGATGCTGGTCATCTCGCCGAAGGTCCGCGTGTAACCGTCGGGCAGGAAGGCCGGATCGTAGCCAAAGCCGGCAGTGCCACGCGGCGGCCAGACCAGGGTTCCATCGACGCGGGCCTCGACCTCTTCGAGATGATCGTCGGGCCAGGCCACGCACAACGCCGACACGAAATGTGCCTTGCGCCGGTCCGGTGCGGTGGCGCCGCGTTCCTGCAGCAGCCGCTCGATCCGCGTCATCGCCGCCATGAAGTCCTTGCCCTCGCCGGCCCAGCGCGCCGAGTAGATCCCGGGTGCGCCGTCGAGCGCGTTGACCACGATGCCGGAATCGTCGGCGAAGGCGGGCAGTCCGGTCGCCTTCGCCGCCGCGATCGCCTTGATCGCCGCGTTGGCGCGAAAACTGTCGCCGGTCTCCTCGGGCTCGGTGAGGTCAAGCTCGCCGGCCGACACCACCTCCACGCCGTGCGGCGCCAGCAGTTCCCGCATCTCGGCAAGCTTGCCGGGATTATGGGTGGCGATGACGAGCCTTCCGGTGATTCGGCGATGCATAACCAATCTGACTACGCCACCGCGATCTTTTGCAAGTCGACCAGACGCGCGACACCTTTGCGCGCCAGCGCCATCAGCGCCAGGAACTCGCCTTCCGAGAACGGCGTCTTCTCGGCGGTGCCCTGCACCTCGATGATCCGGCCGTCGCCGGTCATGACGAAATTGGCGTCGGTGTCGGCCTCGGAATCCTCGGCATAGTCGAGATCGAGCACCGGCGTGCCCTGGTAGATGCCGCAGGAGATCGCCGCCACGTTGTCGCGCAACACATTGGTCTTCAGCATGTTGCGGGTCTTCATCCAGTTGATGCAGTCGGCCAGCGCCACCCAGGCACCGGTGATCGAGGCGGTGCGGGTGCCGCCGTCGGCCTGGATGACGTCGCAATCGACCGTGATCTGACGCTCGCCGAGCGCCTCGAGATCGACGGCCGCGCGCAGCGAGCGGCCGATCAGCCGCTGGATCTCGACCGTCCGGCCGCCCTGTTTGCCGGCCGAGGCCTCGCGGCGGGTGCGTTCCAGGGTGGCACGCGGCAGCATGCCGTATTCGGCGGTGACCCAGCCGCGGCCCTGGCCCTTCAGCCACGGCGGCAACCGCTCTTCCAGCGTGGCGGTCACCAGCACATGGGTGTCGCCGAACTTCACCATGCAGGAACCCTCGGCATATTTGACGACGCCGCGTTCCAGCGACACGGGACGCAGTTCATCGGGTGCACGGCGGCTTGGCCGCATGAAATCCTCCAGAAATCCGAGAAAATTGGCTGGCCGTGCTTGTAGGAGGGGGAAGGGGCAGCGGCAAGGGTTTTCGGCCCCCGGTATGGTCCGGTACGACGGGGCCGAATGCATGCTTGTCATCGGCCTCCCGGATCGACAAATTATGCAGTAATTGTGAGGGACTGGAGTGTGACTCACCACGATCCGATTGGCCTGATCGCGCCGCATGCCGGGCTCGCCCAGCTCAACGAGCGTTCGCGCGACATTTTTCGTCAAATCGTCGAAAGCTATCTCGCGACCGGCGAGCCGGTCGGTTCGCGCAACATCTCGCGCCTGATCGCATTACCTCTGTCGCCGGCCTCGGTCCGCAACGTGATGTCGGATCTCGAGCAGCTCGGCCTGATCTATGCGCCGCATACCTCCGCCGGCCGGTTACCCACCGAACTCGGGCTGCGCTTCTTCGTCGATGCGCTGATGCAGGTCGGCGACCTCACCGAGGCCGAGCGCCAATCGATCCAGACCCAGCTTGCGGCCGTCGGCCGCGCGCAATCCGTCGAGGCCGCGCTTGGCGAAGCCTTGACGCGGCTGTCGGGACTGACCCGCGCCGCGGCGGTGGTGCTGACGCAAAAGTCGAATGCGCGGCTGAAGCACATCGAGTTCGTGCGGCTGGAGCCGGAGAAGGCACTGGTCGTGCTGGTCGGCGAAGACGGCCAGGTCGAAAACCGCGTGCTGGCGCTGCCGCCGGGTGTTCCATCCTCTGCCCTGACCGAAGCGACCAACTTCCTCAATGCGCGGATCCGCGGCCGGACGCTGGCTGAAGCGCGGCTCGAGCTCGAGACGGCATTGACGCAAAACCGCGCCGAGCTCGATCAGCTCACGCAAAAGGTGGTCGCGGCGGGTATCGCGAGCTGGTCCGGCGGCGAGAACGAGGACCGCCAGCTGATCGTGCGCGGTCACGCCAATCTGCTCGAGGACCTGCATGCGCTCGACGATCTCGAGCGCATCAAGTCGCTGTTCGACGATCTCGAAACCAAGCGCGGCGTGATCGATCTGCTCGGCCGCGCCGAACGCGGCGAGGGTGTGCGGATCTTCATCGGCTCGGAGAACAAGCTGTTCTCGCTGTCGGGTTCCTCGACCATCATCGCGCCCTACGGCGACGCCCAGGGCCGGATCGTGGGCGTCCTCGGCGTGATCGGACCGACGCGGCTGAACTATGCGCGGGTGATCCCGACCGTCGATTATGCCGCGCGCATCGTCAGCAAGATGCTGGGCGGCTGACCGGAGGGCGATTTCGCTTTCATTTGACGGGTTTTCTTCACCCAAGCCGGAGATCCCAGTTCCCGAGACCGGTATGTTGCGCTTGATTTTCGCCGCCCAAAGCACGATATCCCGGCAAGCAATCCCCAAGATTTGAACCGACGCGAGTTTTCGAGAAGGCAAGCCATGACCGATCCGAACCGGGCCAATGACAACACCGAGAATTCGGCGCCGACGGGTGAGCCCGTGGTCTCGAAGCCCTACATCATGCCTGACGAGCCCGAGGCCGGATCGGCAGAGGCGCTGACCAAGGAACTCGCCGAGGCGCGCGACCGCACGCTGCGCACGCTGGCCGAGATGGAGAATCTCCGTCAGCGCACCCGCCGCGAGGTCGCCGACGCCAAGACCTACGGCATCACCGGCTTTGCCCGCGACGTGCTCGACATCGCCGACAACCTGCAGCGTGCGCTCGATGCGGTGCCGGCCGAGACCAAGGAAGCCGCCGATCCCGGCCTGAAGGCGCTGATCGAAGGCGTCGAGCTGACCGAACGTTCGCTGCTCAACGCGCTGGAGAAGAACGGCGTCAAGAAGTTCGACCCGATCGGCGAGAAGTTCGATCCGAACTTCCAGCAGGCGATGTTCGAGGTGCCTGATCCGTCGGTGCCGTCGGGCACCGTGGTGCAGGTCGTGCAGGCCGGTTACATGATCGGCGAGCGCATCCTGCGTCCGGCACTGGTCGGCGTCTCCAAGGGCGGCGCCAAGGCCGCCCCGACCGCCGACATCACCGCCTGATCTGTCCGATCCCGGCTGCCCGTTTGTGAGCTGGCGGATTGCGCCGGGTCACGGCCGCGGCTTCTCGTGCGCCTTCGGCCAATAGGTGCCGAAGCTCCAGAGATTTCCCTCCGGATCGCGGCAGGCGAAGTCGCGGCTGCCATAGTCGGTGTCGCGCAGGTCCATCTCGATCTTTGCGCCGGCGGCCTTGACCTTCGCGTGCAGCGCATCGGGATCGTCGACGGCGATATAGATCGAGTCCGTGCGGCGGTTGTCGAGGTCGCCGACCAGCCTGCCATATGCATCGTCACGGCCCTGGCCCAGCATCAGCATCGAGGAACCATAGGCGAGTTCGGCGTGATGGATCACGCCGCCATCGCGGTAGACGACGCGTTCGGTGAACCCAAGCACCGTCGTAAGCCAATTGGTCATCGCCTCGGCGTCCTTGCAGCGCAGGGTCGGGTAGATGCGGGGCGGTTCGATGTCGTGCGTCATGGTCGCTCACCTCCTTGGCTGACGGCGCCATCCTGCACGAGGCAGCGCGGCGTCGGCTTGAAGGTTTGTTACCAGTCCGCCAGCCCATCGCCGGCGTGAACCAGCCGGCGGTCGGTCAGCGCCTGGCGGCGCGCCCAAGCGGTTGGCGGTTCGCCTGCGAATTCGACGAACTCGCGGGCGAGATGGGCCTGGTCGGCATAGCCGCTTTCCGCCGCGATCCCCGCCCAGCCAAGCGCGGCTTGGCTTTGTGCCAGCCGGCTCGCCCGGTGAAACCGCATCATGCGCGCCAGCGATTTGGGGGCGAGGCCGAGCTCGGACCGAAACCGGCTGGCCAGATGCTTGCGGCTCCAGCCGATCTCGTCGGCCAGTGCCGTGATGCTGATAGCGCCGGCCGAACGCGCCAGCTTTCGATAGGCGAACGCGACTTCGGGAGATGGCATGCGGCCGGCGCGGCGCAGCACGAACGCCTCGATCAGGTCGAAGCGGCGCTGCCAGCACGTCACGGCGCCGAGCTGCTCGCGCAGACGACGGCCATCATGGCCCAGCACATCGTCGATATCGACCATGCGCCCGACCAGGTCGGTCACGGCGCCGCCGAAGAAGCTGTAGGCGCCGAGCGGGGTGAAATCCACTTGTACGCAGGCGGCGCGACCGTCGGACTCGATGTAAACCGGCCCGGCATGCAGGCCGGCGGCGAAGCTGAGCTGACGATCGGCCGCACTGGGCTCGCGCGACAGCGCGATCAGGAACGGCGAGCCGAAACTGATGATCAGCGGGACGATCAGCGGCGCGGTCTGCCGTTGTGCGAACCGGCCCGTCGCGGTCTCGCGATAACCGGTGATCCGGACGATCAGGCCCGCCAGGCGCGGCGATGGCAGGCGCTGCGCGAGATCGAATGCCAGGGGTGACGCAGACGCGGCCATGCGGATCTCGCGAGTCAGCGCCTCACGCGATATCCGAGGACTGGATGCGCTTGACGCCGGCCTTGGCCATGTCGTCCCAGGCCTTGGCGAGCGATCCCTGGGTGTCGATGCCGCGGCAGGCATCTTCCACCACATAGGTCTCGAAGCCGGCCTTGCGCGCATCGAGCGCGGTCCATGCGACGCAGAAGTCGGTAGCGAGCCCGGCCACGAAAACCCGTTCGACGTTGCGCGCCTTCAGATAGGCGGCGAGCCCGGTGGTGGTCTTGCCGTCGGCCTCGGTGAAGGCGGAGTAGCTGTCGACGTCCTTGTGAAAACCCTTGCGGATGATCAGCTCGGCCTGCGGGATCGCGAGATCCTTCGACAGCGAAGCGCCATCGGTACCCTGGACGCAGTGGTCGGGCCACAGCACCTGCTTGCCATAGGCAAGGTCGACGATCTCGAACGGCTTCTTGCCGGAATGGGTCGAGGCAAAGGAGATGTGTCCGGGCGTGTGCCAGTCCTGCGTCATCACCACATTGGCAAAGCTCTTGGCGATCTTGTTGATCACCGGCACCACCTGCTCGCCGTCCTTCACCGCGAGGCTGCCGCCGGGCAGGAAGCAGTTCTGGACGTCGATCACGAGCAGCGCGGAGCTATCGTCGGGCTTGATCGCAGCCGCCCAGAGATGTTTTGGAACCAGCGCGGCAAGCGCCAGCGTACCGAGTCCTGCAACGACCTGTCGTCGATCCAACATCGCGCCCCTCCTCGCTCCGATAACCGTGCGAGGAGGCTAGTTCCGTTCGTGGAGCTGCGAAAGTCCGATTTTTCGGCGGGCCTGTCAGCCGCGCGGCTGGATGCCGTCGCGCACCGCGCGGAAGCGCGGGAAGGCCTTTTCCCAATCGGTGCGCGGGGAGCTGCCGATGATGCGCATCGATGTTTGCGCGCCGAACCGCAGCCACTGCACGATGGTCACCGGGGTGTTGTCCTTGCCGCTGACCGCGTCGATGCGCGTCTCGAAGCCGGGCTGGCCGTCGATCCGGATCGGTTCGGACATGGTGATCCGCCCGTCGCGCACGCCGGGGATCGTGGTGGCGATCTGCTGGGCGAAGCGGCCGCGATCATCCGGTGTGGCCGGGGCCGAACCGATGATGCCAAGCAGCATGAAGGGCTTGGTCTCAAGGCCCCTGTCGTCGCCGTCGGCCATCAGCAGCGCCGCGCCCGGCGCCAGCATGCGGACATTCTTGAAGCTGCTGAGCTCGGTGACCTTGAACGGCATCATGCCGAGCTGTTCGTCGACCGGCACCTCGTTGCGGATCTGGGCGGTGGCGAACATCTGCCGCACGGCGTCGTCGGTGTAGATCTTGCTCGCGTTCTCCGGCACCTGCACCGCGACATAGCCGGAGAAGGTCGGTCCCGGCAGGATCATCGAATAGCGCCGCACATTGGTGGTGCCGTCACGCGCGCTCTCCACGGTGTAATAGGCAAGGCCGGCCGGCGTCTCGAGGCTCTCCGGCTTGATGTTTCCGCTACCGGCCGGGTTGGCCTTGAAGGCGCTTACGACCTCGTTGTAGGCGTCCGCGGGCAGATCGGCGATCAAGACCTTCACGCCCTGGTCCTCGGTCTCGAAGCCGATGAACGACTTGGCGCGGTTGAGGCCCACCAGCGGCTTCATCCCGACATGCGCGCCCGGCGGAAACACCACGTCGGCGGCAAAGCCACGACAGGTGGCAGCAAGCAGCAAGGCAACCGCAACGAGAAGTCGAAAAGGCGTCATGGGGGATCTACCGGTTTTGCTTGGTGGCCGCGCAACGGGGCCGGTGCAGGGCTGGATGGCCTCTTTCAGTCGGACCGCTTTTAGCGGTTTTGATGACCCTGCAACAGGCCACCAAAGCCCCGCTCCGGGCCTGCAGGCCCGATTCCATGGGCTTTTCGTCCCGATTGGCTGGCACTTTCCAGTTTCCCGACGTTTCCGACGATCGGCCGCCAGCGGCCAAACAGCGCGCCCTCGGCCTGTGCGCCGCTCCCGCATACGACGTTTGTGAGTGTTCACTCAACAGCGCGGACGTCGTGTAGCGGATGTTCGCGGTCGACGGCGGGCGGCATCATTGCCGATTTGTTAACTTGGATCGGGCTTGAACCGGCGCTGCAGCCGGGCTGACACAATCTTTCAAACGTCAGTCTTTTCAGGCCTCAACGTTGCGTCCAGTCCTTGCGGGCAGGACCCTCTCTCCTATATCAGGCTCACCGTCGCAATATCGCGAGTATGTGAACGTCTGGGGGTTCGGTACGGAGCGCCGTCAGGGCCCAACCAACCTGCCGTAGCAAAGAGGATATCAAAACCATGGGTAAGGTCATTGGGATCGACCTCGGCACCACGAATTCGTGCGTCGCCGTAATGGATGGCAAGAACGCCAAGGTGATCGAGAATGCCGAGGGTATGCGGACGACGCCGTCGATCGTTGCCTTCACTGACGATGGCGAGCGCCTCGTCGGCCAGCCGGCGAAGCGCCAGGCGGTGACCAATCCCGAGCGTACGTTCTTTGCGGTGAAGCGCCTCATTGGCCGCCGCTATGACGACCCGATGGTCGAGAAGGACAAGAAGCTCGTTCCCTACAAGATCGTCAAGGCATCGAACGGCGACGCCTGGGTCGAAGCCGATGGCAAGACCTATTCGCCCTCGCAGGTCTCGGCCTTCATCCTGCAGAAGATGAAGGAGACCGCTGAGGCGCATCTCGGCCAGAAGGTCGAGCAGGCTGTCATCACGGTTCCCGCCTATTTCAACGACGCGCAGCGTCAGGCCACCAAGGACGCCGGCAAGATCGCGGGCCTCGAAGTGCTGCGCATCATCAACGAGCCGACGGCTGCCGCGCTCGCCTACGGTCTCGACAAGTCGAAGTCGGGCACGATCGCCGTGTACGACCTCGGCGGCGGCACCTTCGACGTCTCGATCCTCGAGATCGGCGACGGCGTGTTCGAGGTGAAGTCGACCAACGGCGACACCTTCCTCGGCGGTGAAGATTTCGACATGCGCCTGGTCGGCTATCTCGCCGATGAATTCCAGAAGGAGCAGGGCATCAACCTGCGCAACGACAAGCTTGCCTTGCAGCGCCTGAAGGAGGCTGCGGAAAAGGCCAAGATCGAGCTGTCGTCGACCACGCAGACCGAAATCAACCTGCCGTTCATCACGGCTGACCAGACCGGTCCGAAGCATCTGACGATGAAGCTGACCCGCGCCAAGTTCGAGGCGCTGGTGGCCGACCTCGTCGAGAAGACCATCGAGCCGTGCCGCAAGGCGCTGAAGGATGCCGGCCTGACCGCCGGCGAGATCGGCGAAGTGGTGCTGGTCGGCGGCATGACCCGCATGCCGAAGATCCAGGAAGTCGTGAAGCAGTTCTTCGGCAAGGAGCCGCACAAGGGCGTCAATCCCGACGAGGTCGTCGCGATCGGCGCTGCGATCCAGGCCGGCGTGCTGCAGGGCGACGTCAAGGACGTGCTGCTGCTCGACGTGACCCCGCTGTCGCTGGGCATCGAGACGCTGGGCGGCGTGTTCACCCGCATCATCGACCGCAACACCACGATCCCGACCAAGAAGAGCCAGGTGTTCTCGACCGCCGAAGACAATCAGGGCGCCGTCACCATCCGCGTCTTCCAGGGCGAGCGTGAAATGGCGGCCGACAACAAGATGCTTGGCCAGTTCGACCTGATGGGCATTCCGCCGGCTCCGCGCGGCATGCCGCAGATCGAGGTGACCTTCGACATCGACGCCAACGGCATCGTCAACGTCTCGGCCAAGGACAAGGCGACCGGCAAGGAACAGCAGATTCGGATCCAGGCATCCGGCGGTCTGTCCGAGGCCGACATCGACAAGATGGTCAAGGACGCCGAGGTCAACGCGGCCGAGGACAAGAAGCGCCGCGAGGCTGTCGACGCCAAGAACCATGCCGATGGTCTGGTTCACTCGACCGAGAAGGCTCTGGCCGAACACGGTTCGAAGATCGCCGACACCGAGCGCCGCGCGATCGAAGACGCCGTCAGCGACCTCAAGGAAGCGCTGAAGGGCGACGACGCCGAGGCGATCAAGGCCAAGACCAACACGCTGGCGCAGGCTTCGATGAAGCTCGGCGAGGCCATGTACAAGCAGCAGGCCGAGGCCGATGCGGCCAAGGACGCTGCCAAGGATGACGTTGTCGACGCGGAATTCACCGAGGTCGATGACGACAAGAACAGCAAGAAGTCTGCTTAAGCGGATTTGCGATCATGACCCTCACACCAATGAGCACGCGCCGCGTCTCGGAGGAGTGGGGGTCATTTTTCTTTAAGGCGATCGCTGCATCTTCCAGACAGGCGCAATCCTTGACGCGATCCTCAGCGCAATCTTTGGCGATCGCGATGTACTTCGGACGGAATTGAAGGATGTCCACCAAGCGCTGCTATTACGAGACCCTCGAGGTTGAGCGGAACGCGGACGAGACCAAGCTCAAATCGGCTTTCCGCAAGCTCGCAATGAAGTGGCATCCGGACAAGAATCCGGGCGACGCCAACAGCGAAATCCGGTTCAAGGAAATCAACGAAGCCTATGAGGTCCTGAAGGACGGCGACAAGCGCGCCGCCTATGACCGCTTCGGCCATGCCGCTTTCGAGCAGGGCATGGGCGGTGGCGGCCCCGGCTTCGGCGCCGGCTTCGCCTCATCCTTCTCCGACATCTTCGAGGACCTGTTCGGCATGGCCGGGCAGCGTCGCGGCGGCGGCCGCGAGCGCGGCGCCGACCTGCGCTACAACATGGAGATCACGCTCGAGGAGGCCTTCCAGGGCAAGACCGCGCAGATCGAGATTCCGGTCTCGGTCACCTGCGAATCCTGCTCGGGCACCGGCGCCAAGGCCGGCACCAAGCCGAAGACCTGCTCGCATTGCGGCGGCGCCGGCCGTGTCCGGCAGGCCCAGGGCTTCTTCACGCTGGAGCGGACCTGCCCCGGCTGTCAGGGTCGCGGCCAGATGATCGAGGATGCCTGCACCTCCTGCGCCGGTTCCGGCCGGGTGACGCGCGAGCGCACGCTGTCGGTCAACATTCCCCCGGGCGTCGAGGACGGCACCCGGATTCGTCTCGCCGGCGAAGGCGAGGCCGGTGTCCGCGGCGGACCGCCGGGTGACCTCTACATCTTCCTGTCGCTGACCACGCACCAGTTCTTCCAGCGCGACGGCGCCGACCTGCACTGCCGCGTGCCGATCTCGATGGTGACCGCAGCGCTTGGCGGCGAATTCGAGGTGCCGACCATCGACAAGGGCAAGACCAAGGTGAAGGTGCCGGCCGGCACCCAGTCCAGTCGCCGATTCCGCATCGCATCAAAGGGTATGCCGGTGCTCCGTTCGCGCCAGACCGGCGACATGTATGTGCAGGTCGTGGTCGAAACGCCGCAGAATCTGACCAAGAAGCAGCAAGAACTGCTGATGGAGTTCGAAAAACTGTCGTCCGGCGCAACCCAGCCGGAGGCAGCGGGTTTCTTCTCTAAGGTCAAGGACTTCTTTGGCAATCGCTCCGTCTAGCCGCAGTCGTTATGCTTGACCGTAACGACTTCGACCTATACGTCTTTATGACTGTTTTCTGACAACCGCTCGATTGTGCGGTCCCCGCCTGGTAGCGACATGCCTTTGCAATCGTCCGTGCGTGCGTCGAAGAAGCCCCTCCGTCTCGACGACGAGGTTCGATTTCTCCGTTCATGGATTGAGAAGCCGCTGCATATGGGCGCGGTGATGCCGTCCGGACGGCTGCTCGCCCGCACCATGGCGCAATATGTCGATCGCGACGCCGAGGGGCCGGTCATCGAACTTGGACCCGGCACCGGGGCGATCACCAACGCGCTGATCGAGCACGGCGTCGATCAAAAGCGTCTCGTCCTGGTCGAATACAATCCCGGCTTCTGCGCGTTGCTGCGCGAACGCTATCCGCAGGCCAGGGTCGTCCAGGGGGACGCCTACACGCTGCGCGATACTGTGTGGGAGGTGCTGAAATCTCCCGCCTCGGCCGTGGTCTCCGGCCTGCCGCTCGTCACCAAGCCGATGCTGACCCGCCTGAGGCTGGTCCGTGACGCCTTCCTGGCGCTCGCACCCGGCGCGCCGTTCATTCAGTTCACCTATTCGGTGGTGCCTCCGATTCCGAAGTCGCTGCCGGGCGTGTCCACAGAGGCCTCTGAGCGGATCTGGATGAACCTTCCGCCCGCGCGGGTCTGGGTGTATCGCAAGGGCTAACCACCCAGCGCCCGTCGCGCCGGGCGTGCGACGAATACCTGCGATTTCAAAATGTCCGCGCTGAAAATCCTCGTGATCCCCGGATCGCTTCGGTCAGGCTCGCTCAATGCGAAGCTGGCCGCCGTGCTGGCGTACGAACTGGCGCAATCCGGCGCCGACGTCACCCGCATCTCGCTCGGCGATTTTCCGCTGCCGATCTATGACGGCGACCTGCAGGCGAAATCCGGCGTGCCGCAGCATGCCGTGAATCTGAAGCGGATGATCGGCGCCCATCATGGCGTGCTGATCGTGACGCCGGAATACAATTCCTCGGTGCCGGCGCTGGTGAAGAACACGATCGACTGGGTGAGCCGCGTGCAGGATCCGCATGAGGTGCGAGGTCAGGTGTTCCACGGCCGCGCGTTCGCGATTTCAGCCGCATCCGGCAACCGGCTCGGCGGCACCCGCGCGCTGGCTGCGCTGCGGCTGATCCTGACGGCGTGCCACGCCACCGTGATCCCGAACCAGCTCGCGCTGTCATTCGCCGAGCAGGCCTACGACGATATGGATCATCTGAAGCACCAGGCCGACATCGACACGATGCGCGCGCTGGTGCGGCAGCTGATCGACCATTCCCAACGCATGATGTGAGGTGACATGCAGCCAGCCAGGATCGCTCCAAGAGACCGGTTGATCGTGGCGCTCGATCTGCCGTCCGTCGCCAGCGCCGAGGCGATGATCGACCGGCTCGGCGATGCCGTCACCTTCTACAAGATCGGCTATCAGCTCGGTTATGCCGGCGGCCTTTCGCTGGCGACGCAGCTTGCAGGCAGCGGCAAGAAGGTCTTCCTCGATCTGAAACTGCACGACATCGGCAACACCGTCGCGCGCGGGGTCGAAAGCGTCGCCGGGCTCGGCGCAACCTTTCTCACCGTGCATGCCTACCCGCAGACCATGAAGGCAGCGGTCGAGGCCCGCGCCGGCTCCGGCCTGAAAATCCTCGCGGTGACGGTGCTGACCTCCTACGACGACACCGACCTGCATGCGGCGGGCTATCGCCTCAACGTCTCCGATCTCGTCGAAGCGCGCGCCAAACAGGCGCAGGCGCTTGGTGTCGACGGCCTCGTCAGCTCGCCTGAGGAGGCCGCCGCCTTGCGCAAGATCGTCGGCGATCAGATGAACCTGGTGACGCCGGGCATCCGCCCCGCGGGCTCGGCGACCGGCGACCAGAAGCGCATCATGACGCCGGCCCGCGCCATCGCCGCCGGCGCCGACTATCTGGTGGTCGGACGTCCGGTGCTGGAAGCCGCCGATCCGAAGGCCGCAGCCGAAGCCATTCACACCGAGATCGCCCAGGCGCTTGCCTGAACAACAAGAGGGAGAACAGAGATGGCGAAGGGATACTGGATTGGACGCGTCGACGTTCACAATGAGGAGGGCTACAAGCCCTACATGGCGGCCAATCCTGCCATCTTCCAGAAATTCGGCGGCAAGTTCATTGTGCGCGGTGGCAAGTTCACCGGCGTGGAGGGCCAGAGCCGCTCGCGCAACGTCGTGATCGAATTCCCCGATTACGCGACCGCGCTCGCTTGCTACCAGTCGCCGGAATACCAGGCCAACGTCAAGGTGCGGCAGCCGCATTCGATTGCCGACCTCATCATCATTGAGGGGCACGACAGCCCGTAGCCCTGATCGCGGGTGGCCGGTTCGGTTGCCGGAACAGCCTTGGCTCGCTATATCGCGTGGAGAGGTGAGCCATGGCTGACATGCGTCTGATTGTTGCGGGAGCCGGCGGCCGGATGGGCCGCACGCTGACGCGGGTGATTTCCGAGACCCCGGGGGCGGTGCTGGTCGGTGCGCTGGAAGCGCCGGGCTCGGAGCTGCTCGGCAAGGATGCCGGCGTGCTCGCCGGCCTCCCCGCCAATGACGTCAAGCTGTCGGCCGATCTGTGGTCGATGTCGGCCGGCGCCGACGGCATCCTGGATTTCACCGTGCCGGCCGCGACCATCGCCAATGTCGCGATCGCGGCCGAGCGCGGCCTCGTTCACGTCATCGGCACCACCGGCATGTCGCCGTCCGACGATGCGGTGATCCGCAGCGTAACCAACCGCGCCATCGTGGTGAAATCAGGCAATATGAGCCTCGGTGTCAATCTGCTCGCCGCGCTCGTCAAGCGCGTCGCGCAATCGCTCGACCAGAGTTTTGACATCGAAATTCTCGAGATGCACCACAAGTCCAAGATCGATGCGCCGTCGGGCACCGCCTTGATGCTCGGTGAAGCTGCGGCCGCGGGACGCGGAATCGCGCTCGACCAGCATTCGGCGCGCGGCCGCGACGGCCTGACCGGCGCGCGACGCGCGGGCGATATCGGCTTTGCCTCGTTGCGCGGTGGCACTGCGGCCGGCGATCACAGCGTGATCTTTGCCGGCCCCTCCGAGCGCATCACGCTCTCGCACCATGCGGAAGATCGCGCGCTGTTCGCGCAGGGCGCGCTGAAGGCGGCGCTGTGGGCGCACGGCAAGAAGCCCGGCATGTATTCGATGGCCGACGTCCTCGGGTTGAGCGACTGACACCGCTCGACGGAATGAAATCCAGCTAAGCGAAAACGGAATCTGAAATGAGTGATCGTCTTCTTGTGCTCGTTCGTCACGGTCAGAGCGACTGGAATCTGAAGAACCTGTTCACCGGGTGGAAGGACCCGGATCTCACCGAGCAAGGTGTCAACGAAGCCAAGGAGGCCGGCCGCAAACTGAAGGCGCAGGGCCTGTCGTTCGATGTCGCGTTCACCTCCGATCTCACCCGTGCGCAGCACACGCTGAAGCTGATGCTGGAGCAGATCGGCCAGACCGGTTTGCCGACCACGAAGAACCTCGCGCTCAACGAGCGTGATTACGGCGAACTCTCCGGCCTCAACAAGGACGACGCCCGCAAGAAGTGGGGCGAGGAACAGGTTCTGATCTGGCGCCGTTCCTACGACGTGCCGCCACCCGGCGGCGAAAGCCTGAAGGATACGCTGGCGCGCACGCTGCCCTATTACGTGCAGGAGATCCTGCCCGGCGTGCTGCGCGGCCAGCGCACGCTGATCGCCGCCCACGGCAATTCGCTGCGCGCGCTGATCATGGTGCTGGAGAAGCTGACGCCGGAGCAGATCCTCAAGCGCGAGCTCGCGACCGGCGCGCCGGTGATCTATCGGCTCAATGCCGATTCCACCGTTGCATCGAAGGTCGATCTGGCAGGCTAAACAACGCTCAACCGCTCAACCCGTCATCCTGAGGGGCGCGAAGCGCGTCTCGAAGGATGCACGGCCCGGCTGGTGGCCGTCGACCCTTCGAGACGCGCTTCGCGCTCCTCAGGGTGACGGGTAACGGTTGCTTAGTGCAATCCCACTTGTCCCGCTTCCCAGCCCAGCATCGCCTGCTTGCGGGTGATGCCCCAGTGATAGCCGGTCAGCGCGCCGCTCTTGCCGAGTGCGCGATGGCAGGGCACCACGAACGACACCGGATTGCGGCCGACTGCGGCGCCGACCGCGCGCGAGGCCTTCGGGCTGTTGATCTTGCAGGCGATGTCGGAATAGCTGACCGCGCGGCCCATCGGGACCTTGAGCAGCGTCTCCCACACCCGCACCTCGAAGTCGGTGCCGATCAAGACGACGCGCAGCGGCTGGTCCGCCCGCCACAACCTTGTATCGAACACGCGCTGCGCCAATGCGGTGGTGCCGTCGGTGTCCTCGACATAGGTCGCGTTCGGCCAGCGCCGCTTCATGTCGGCGAATGCGGTCTGCTCGTCGCCGTGGTCGGCGAAGGCAAGCCCCGCGAGCCCGCGATCCGTTGCGATCACGATCGCGGTGCCGAACGGCGAGGGGTGGAAGCCGTAGCGCAGCGTCATGCCGCCGCCGCCGGTCTTCCATTCGCCCGGCGACATCGCCTCATGCGTGACGAACAGGTCGTGCAGCCGTCCCGGCCCTGACAGGCCGGAGTCGAGTGCCGCGTCGAGCACGCTGGCGGAATCGCGCAAGAGGTTCTTGGCGTGGTCCAGGGTCAGCGCCTGCATGAAGGCCTTCGGCGTCAGCCCGGCCCAGCGGCGGAACAGATGGTGCAGCTCATCCGGCGTGACGGCGGCGGCATCGGCCATCGCCTCGATGGTCGGCTGCGTGCGCCAATGCTCCGAGATGAAGGCGATGGCGCGCCGAACCGAGTCATAGTCGCGCAGCGCGGCGCTCTGGAGGCCTGGCTTGGCCAGGCGCTGGTCGTGTATGGCGAGTGTCATCATGGTGTCTGATTTAGGAGCCATGGCGCGTCCAAACCACCCGATTTCTGACAAAGCATGATCCGGAAAAGTGGAGACCGGTTTTCCGAAAAGATCATGCTCAAACAAGACCTAGGCGATGGGGTTGTAAGTCGGGCCGCGTTTCGCGGCGTTGAGCGCCGCCGTCAAGGCTTTGGAAAAACTGGCCTTTTCGTCCGGACCCAGGAAGCTGCCAACGCTGACCCGGCGACCCCGGGAGACCAGATAGAGTCGCTCGATGCCGAACTCCTCATGCGAGATCTGTTCGAACCGCACCCAGAGCGGATTGAGCACCCATTCCGCCACATGACCGCGATGGCTGATCCTGCGCAACCGCAGTTCCGACGGCGTGACAGTGATTTCCTCGCTCGCCTTGGCGGTGCGGAAATTGACCTTGAACGCCCAATAGATCACCAGCGCGTCCAGGCCGAAGAAGCCGAAGATCGGCCAGGCGCCGAGCCACCAGAACACTGCGCCGGCGATGAAGCTGACCGCGGTGACGAACGACATCAGCACGATAAAGCCGGTGCGATTCAGCGAGCGGTGCGGCGTCAGCAATGCCGAGAACAGTTTGGGCTCGGCCTCAGCGGCATCAGTCGCAAGGTCATTGGCCCTGAGGTCTTCGCCCGGATCAAAGTCGTTGCCTGCGGTCATGACGTATCAGTATATCCGGTTCATGGCCAAAATCATCCGCTCTCAACGCGCCAGCACGTCAAGCGTTCGCTCCGCACCGAAGAGGAAGCCTGCGAAAGCGGCAAGGCTGCTGCCCAAACCCGGGGCAAAGAAGGCGGTCAAGAAGGCCGCCAAGCGAACCGTAAAGCTCAAGCCATGGACATCGGAGGAGGTCTACGAGGCTTTCGACCGGTTCCGCAAAGCCAATCCCGAGCCCAAGGGCGAGCTCGAGCACCTCAACCCGTACACGCTGCTGGTTGCGGTGGTGCTGTCGGCGCAGGCGACCGATGCCGGCGTCAACAAGGCGACGCGAGCGCTGTTCGCGGTCGCCGACACGCCGGAGAAGATGCTTGAGCTCGGCGAAGACAGGGTGCGCGACTACATCAAGACTATCGGGCTCTATCGCAACAAGGCGAAGAACGTCATCGCGCTCTCGCAGAAGCTGATCGCCGAGTTCGGCGGCGAGGTGCCGCGCACGCGCGCCGAGATCGAGTCGCTGCCCGGCGCCGGCCGCAAGACCGCGAATGTCGTGCTCAACATGGCATTCGGCGAGCACACGATGGCGGTCGACACCCATGTGTTTCGCGTCGGCAACCGCACCGGGCTCGCGCCCGGCAAGACGCCGCTCGAAGTCGAGCTGGGATTGGAAAAGGTGATCCCGACCGAGTTCATGCTGCACGCCCATCACTGGCTGATCCTGCATGGCCGCTACACCTGCCTCGCCCGTGGTCCACGTTGCGACGTGTGCCTGATCAATGATCTCTGCCGATGGCCGGAAAAGACCGTCTGAGGCATGATCGCCATCATGTGCTATCAGAGCGTTTTCGAGCGAAGTGGATACCGGTTCGCGCGAAGGTTTGTCGGCTGTTCCGGTGCGTGATTGAGGGAGTGAGGTGTGGCAGAGCAGGTTGAAGATGGTCCGTCACCCGCCAGCCAGACCGCGCCTGCTGTAACGGCAGCACCAGCCAAGCCGCAATCAGTAGCAAGCGGCTTCTGGAGCCGTTTCGCGATTCCGCTGTTTGCCGTGCTCATTGCGCTGGTGTTCATCGCGGTGGCGACCAGTCGCTGGGATGCCTGGGTCGGCAGCGCCACGATCCAGACCACCAATGATGCCTATGTGCGCGCCGAATTGACCCAGCTCTCCAGCCGCGTGTCGGGCGAGGTGCTCACCGTCGCCGTCTCCGATTTCCAGCGCGTCAAGGCCGGCGATCTCCTGGTGCAGATCGATCCGGCCGACTATCAGGCGCAGGTGGCGCAGGCCGAGGCCGGCGTGGTCGGTGCCCAGGCCGTGCTCGACAACCTCAACAACCAGGTCGAGCTGCAATATGCGACCATCGCGCAGGCCGAGGCTGCACGGTTGTCCGCAGAGGCGCAGCAGACCCTGGCACGCCAGGAGGAAGAGCGTCAGCAGTCGTTGTCGCAAACCGACGCCGGCACGCGGCAGCGGCTCGAGCAGGCGACCGCATCCTACGCCAAGGCGGAGGCCGACGTGCGCGCCAGCCGCGCGGTGATAGCGGCGCAGCGCCATCAGCTCGAGGTCTTGCAGGGCACCAAGAAGCAGCGTGCCGCCGACCTCGACGCCGCCAAGGCGCTGCTGGCATCGGCCAAGCTCAAGCTTGGCTATACGAAGATCGTCGCGCCGTTCGACGGCGTCACCGGCGAACGCCAGGTCCAGCCAGGCGACTACGTCAACATCGGCGCTAATCTGATCAATGTCGTGCCGCTGCCGAACGTCTATGTGATCGCCAACTACAAGGAGACCCAGCTGACCAACGTCAAGCCGGGCCAGCCGGTCGAGGTAACGGTGGATACATTCTCCGGCCAGAAGCTGCGCGGCGTCGTCGAGCGCATCGCACCGGCGAGCGGATCGCAATTCGCGCTGCTGCCGCCCGATAACGCCACAGGCAATTTCACCAAGGTGGTGCAGCGCATTCCGGTGCGTATCCAGTTCGACAAGGGCCAGCCATTGCTCGAGCGCCTGCTGCCGGGCATGTCGGTCGTCACGCGGATCGACACCGGCGAGGCGGTCGCCAATGGCGGAAAGTGACGACCGCGACCGTGGTCCGGTCTCGCGCGGCGACGTCGCGCGCTATCCGCTGTTCGCGGTCGTCGCCGTGCTGCTCGGCGCGTTCCTGGCGAATTTCGACAGCCGCCTGACCTCGGTCGGCCTGCCCGATTTGCGCGGTGCGTTCTCGCTCAGCTTCGACGAGGGCGCCTGGCTCTCGACGGCTGCGATCGGCTCGCAGATCTTCGTCGCGCCTGCGGTGGCCTGGCTTGCCACCGTGTTCGGCCTGCGCCGGGTGCTCGGCATTCCGAGCCTGGTCTATGCGGTGGTCTCGCTGACCATCCCGTTCGTGCGCGACTACACCATGCTGATCACGCTCAGCATCGCCCACGGCATGCTGCTCGGCACCTTCGTGCCGGCGACGCTGATGATCATCCTGCGCAATTTGCCGATCCGATGGTGGCTGCCGGCGGTCGCGATGTACTCGATCCGCGTCGGCTTCGCGCTCGACTCGTCGAGCTCGCTGGTCGGTTTCTATGTCGAGCATCTCGGCTGGCAGTGGCTGTATTGGCAGGGCGTGGTGATCGCGCCGCTGATGGGGCTGATGGTCTATCTCGGCACCCCGAACGAGCCGGTCAACCGCGACCTGCTGCACCATGCCGATTGGGGCGGCATGCTGCTGCTCGGCGCCGGGGTGTCGATGGTCTATGCCGGGCTCGATCAGGGCAACCGGCTGGACTGGCTCTCGTCGGGCACGGTGATGGCGCTTCTGATCGGTGGCGGGCTGTTGATCGTCGCCTTCATGATCAACGAGATGGTCGCGCGCCGGCCCTGGGCGCATTTCAACGTGCTGTTCTCGCGCAATATCGGGCTCTCGCTGATCGTCATCCTGCTGTACACGCTGACCAGCCTGTCGAATTCGTCGCTGGTGCCGAACTTCCTCGGCACTGTCGGCGCGCTGCGGCCGGAGCAGTCGGGCGTGCTGCTGTTCACCTACGGCGCGCTGCCGATGTTCGTGCTGGTGCCGATCTCGATTTTGCTGCTGCGCCACCTCGATCCGCGTATCGTCGTGGTGCTCGGCTTCTCGGCGTTCGCGGCCGCCAATCTCTGGGGCACGCAGCTGAGCCATGTCTGGGCGCGCGAGGATTTCGTCGGCATCGTCCTGCTCACGTCGATCGGGCAGGCGTTCACGCTGCTGCCGATCATCATCATGGCGCTGTCGAATTCCGATCCGTCGCGGGCGACGGCGTTCACGGCCTATATCCAGATCATGCGCCTTGGCGGCGCCGAGATCGGCGTCGCGCTGATGGGCACCTGGCTGCGGGTCCGCGAGCAGATCCATTCCAACTACCTCGGACAGCATGTGCAGAACGGCGATATCGACGTCGTGAACCTGCTCAAGCGGCTGGCAGGTGAATTTTCCGGCCACGGCATCGGGACAGCGACGGGGCGCGCCGTCGGCACGCTGGCGGCGCTGGTGCAGCGCGAGGCCAACACGCTCGCCTATATCGACGGCTTCTGGCTGTGCTTCTGGCTTGCGATCCTGGCGCTGGTCCTGGTCGCCTTCATCACGCGCGCGCCGCAGGGCCCTTTGTCGCCGGCGCCGCTTGGCTTCGTGAAGAACGTGATGCGCAGGCTGGGCGCCGCCGCTTCCTGATTTGCGAGGAAGGCGCGGATATCGCCGCCGGGTCAATTTATGCCGGGTCAATTTATAGTGAATGCGGCGCTCGCGCTATGTCGCAGGCGTGTTGAAATATTTTGCTCATCGCGCGGTTCCAAGAGCGGGGGAAATGGAGCCACGATGATCGAAATGAAGCAGACGGCCGCGCTTGTTTCCCTGGCGACGGCGGTTCCACCGCATCTATTCCATCAGGGACAGGTCCTGCAGGCCGCGCGCAATCTCCTCGCCGACCGCTATGCCGAATTCGAGACGCTCTCCAGCCTCTTCGCCAACACCGGCATCCAGCATCGCTACGGCGTCAAGCCGATCGAATGGTATCTCGAACGGCGCGGCTGGCCGGAGCGAACGCGGGCGTTTCTCGAGGGCGCGGAGACGCTGTACGCCGACGTGGCCCGCAAGGCAATTGCGCGCGCCGACCTGACCGGCAGGGACATCGATATCGTGGTCACGGTGTGCTCGACCGGCATAGCCACGCCGTCGCTGGAGGCGCGCGTCGCCGGCAAGCTCGGTCTGCGGACGGATGTGTCGCGCGTGCCGGTGTTCGGCCTCGGCTGCGCGGGCGGTGTGTCCGGCCTGTCGATCGCGGCGCGGCTGGCCGAAGCGCGGCCGGGAGCGAACGTGCTGCTGGTTGCGCTCGAGCTCTGCACGCTCGCGGTCCGGCACGACGAGCTCACCAAGGCAAATATCGTTGCGGCCAGCCTGTTCGGCGATGGCGCGGCCGCGATCGTGCTGCGAGCCGGGGACGGTGGTGCGACGCGGATCGAGGCGACGGGCGAAAAGCTGTGGCCGGATACGCTCGACATCATGGGCTGGACGGTCGATCCGGAGGGATTCGGCGTGGTCTTTCAGCGAACCATTCCGGATTTCGTCCGCAACCATGTTGGTCCGGCCATCGCCGAAATCCTCGCGCGGATGCAGCTGACGGCCAATGACGTCGACCGCTTCCTCTGCCATCCCGGCGGCGCCAAGGTCATCGCCGCGCTGGAGCGGGCACTCTCTCTCGATCAGGGCACGCTCGATCACGAACGCGACGTCATCGCGGCTTGCGGCAACATGTCGGGCCCGACGGTTCTCTTTGTTCTGGAGCGAGCCTGCGCCAAGGGATTGCCGCCGCGCTCACTGCTCACGGCGCTCGGGCCGGGCTTCACGCTCAGCTGCGTTGCGCTCAGGCACGCGGCGTGAGCTTCGCGTCGGTCATCCTCGCGCTGGTCACGCTGCAGCGTCTCGGCGAGCTCGTGCTGTCACGTCGCAACACCGAGCGGCTTCTCGCGCAAGGCGCGGTCGAGATCGGCGCCAATCACTACCCGCTCATTGTCCTGGTTCACGCCGGCTGGCTGACCGCGCTGTGGATCTGGGGCCGCAACCAGGACGTCAATCTGGCCGCGCTGGCGGGTTTCCTAGTGCTGCAAGGCTTGCGGGTGTGGATCCTCGCCGCGCTCGGGCCGCGATGGACCACGCGAATCGTCGTGCTGCCGGGCGCGCCGCTGATCGCATCCGGGCCGTACCGATATTTCCCGCATCCAAACTACGCCGTCGTGGTCGGTGAAATCGCGCTGCTACCCCTCGCGCTGCACCTGCCGCGATTGGCGCTGATCTTTACCCTCGTCAATCTCGCGGTGCTTGCGCTCCGGATTCGGGTCGAGAACCGCGCGCTCTCCGTTTCCGAATGGCCACGCACAAGCACGCCATGAGCAAGGGGGCGGATCACCGAACTGACGGCCCATCGGCTGCGACCTGGACCGGCTTCCTCTTGATGTGCTTCGGCATGTTCATGGCGATTCTCGACATCCAGGTCGTCGCAACCTCGTTGCCGACGATCCAGCGCGCGCTTGCGATCTCGCCGTCGGCGATGAGCTGGATCCAGACCGCCTATCTGATCGCGGAAGTGATCGCGATCCCACTGACCGGCCTGTTCACGCATGCGCTGTCGTTGCGATGGCTGTTCGCGCTTGCGGTGAGCCTGTTCACCGTCGCGTCGGTCGGCTGCGCCCTCAGCGGCGGCTTTGCCGCGCTGCTGGCGTTTCGGGTGCTGCAGGGATTTTCCGGCGGCGTGCTGATCCCCGCAGTGTTCTCCGCCGTGTTCACGCTGTTCCCGGCGCGGCTTCATCCGGCGGCCACCACGATCGGCGGCGTCGTCGCGGTGCTCGCGCCGACCGTCGGACCCGTCGTCGGCGGCTGGATCACGCAAACCTGGTCCTGGCCGTGGCTATTCCTGATCAATCTGGTTCCGGGAACGGTGGCAGCCTCGGTCACGCCGTTGCTGCTTCCGAAGGAAGGTGTGCAGCTTCGCGCGCTCTCCAGACTGGATAAATGGTCGCTGGTCCTGCTCGCAGCGACGCTCGCAAGCTTCATGATCGGTCTGAAGGAAGCGCCGCAACGCGGTTGGGCGTCGATGCCTTGCCTCGGCCTGCTGATCGGAAGCATTGCCGGGATGGTGCTGCTGATTCGGCGCACGCTCCGCGCGGCCTACCCGATCGCGCAATTGACGCTTTTCAAGCGGCGTCCGTTCGCGATCGGTTGCGGACTGAGCTTTTGCCTCGGCATTGGCCTGTATGGATCGACCTATCTGATGCCGGTATTCCTCGGTTTCGTCCGCCGCCATGACGCTTTCGAGATCGGCACCGTCATGCTGGTCACGGGAGTTGCGCAGCTCGTCGCGGCGCCGCTTGCGGCGATCCTCGAAAGCCGCATCGGCGCGCGGCGGCTGACCGGCGCGGGCTTCGCCTTGTTCGCGCTCGGCCTCGGCTGGAGCGCCATTCAGCCGCGTACGGCGGATTTTGCCGAGATGTTCTGGCCGCAGGTCGTGCGCGGCGTCGCGATCATGTTCTGCCTGCTGCCGCCGACGCGCATTGCACTGGGCGCCCTGCCGGAGGCGGAAATTGCCGACGCCAGCGGACTGTTCAACCTGATGCGCAATCTGGGCGGCGCGATCGGGATCGCCCTGATCGATACCATCCTCTATGGGCGAAGCCCGATCTATGGCGAGGATTTCCGCGTGCGCCTGCTGGCGGGGGATGTCACCGCGGCGCAGGCGATCGGGCTCGATCCGAAGTTGCTGATCGATCGCCCGCCGGGTCTGCCGGACGACGCGACGGTGGCGTTCATCCGGCCGTTGGTCGAACGAGCGTCGCTCGCACTCACGGTCAACGAGGCATGGGCGATGCTCGCCTGCGTGGCGATCGTCGGACTGCTGCTCGTGCCCTTCGCAAGCGATCGGGTACCGGCATCGCTGCCGGTGCCTCCGGATACCACCTAGAGCGTTTTCGAGCGAAGTGGATACCGGTTCGCGTGAAGAAAACGCGTCAAAACAAGAATCTAGAGCCCCGTTCCGATTCCATCGGAACGGGAAAGCTCTAGACCGAGGACACGTTGGTTCGCCGCGCCGGCTCGATCAGCTCGCGCCGCGGGCCCGACAGCCGCTTGTACATGTGCACCATGAAGGCCATGCCGAACAGCGGCGTCGCCAGATTGACGATCGGGATCGAGACGAAGGCGGCGATGAACAGGCCCGCGGTAAAGACTGTCGCTGCGTTCTCCTTGCGCATCGCCTTGGCGTCATCAGGCGAGCGGAACCGCATCGCCGCAAGCTCGAAATATTCGCGGCCGAGCAGCCAGGCGGTCGCGAGGAAGAAGATGATGAAGCCCGCGCCCGCGAACAGCACGAACGGCAGCGCGACCAGATAGACCAGGATCGTCAGCAGCGCGGTCTTGACGCCCTCGATCGTCGCGAGCGTGACCGGCAGCGCCACGCCGGGATGGTCGGCCGGATAATGCTCGCGCTCGACATGGTCGGCGACGTCGTCGACAAACAGGCTCGCCACCAGCGAGGTGATCGCGGGCATCAGGAAGATGCCGCCGAGCACGACGCCAAGCCCCGCCGAGATCGAGACGATCCAGGACAGCACGTGCAGCGTGGAATGGAAGTTGGGGCCGAGCATGCCTTCGGCCCAGACCTCGCCGTAGTCGGCAAACCAGCTCAGCAGCCGCTGCAAGCCGATCGCCAGCACGGTGATCAGCACCAGCGCAAGCCCGATCGAGCGCCACAGGATCGAGCGCATCGGCGGCGACAGGATTTGCGAAAGCGCCTTGACGGCGGCGGCTAACATGACCGGGTTACCTCTGCACAAATGACCCGCGAGAGGTAGACACCCAATATGGCTTCGGCAAGTGCCGTTTGTGCCGCGGTGCGAGCGTTTTCGAGTGAAATGCTCTAGGCGTCGAGCGGCCTGCCGCGGACGTTCGGCCCCCAGACACCGATAGCAATGATCACGATGACCATCGCCGCGGTGATCAGGCCGAATACCCCGTCGACGCCGGCCTCCTTCAGCATGAACGCCACGATGAAGCCGGAGAAAGTCGCGCTGAGCCGGCTCATCGAATAGACGAGACCCGCGGCGCGCGCCCGGATCGCGGTCGGGAACACCTCGGTCTGGTAGGCGTGATAGGCGTAGGACAGCGTCATGTTGGCCCCCGTCACCAGCACGCCGCTGGCGATCAGCAGCACCGGCTCGGTGAGCTGCGAGAAGGCGAGGCCGAACACCGAGATCGCGGCAGCCGCGCCGCAGATGATCCATTTGCGCTCGAAGCGGTCGGCGAAGGTTGCGGCCAGGAGCGGCGCGAGCGGATAGGCGAAGGCGATGATGAAGGAATATTGCAGGCTCTTGGTGACGTTGATGCCCTTCTGCACCAAGAGCGCCGGCACCCAGTTGGAGAAGCCGTAGACGCCGAATGCCTGGCAGAGATTGAAGATCATAAACAGCACGACGAGCGAGGCGTAGGGTGGCCTGAACAGGTCGGCATAGCCGGTCTCGGTCGGCGCACGTGCCGGCACCATCGCCGCCGTAGCGGCGGGGCGCGGCGCAGCCGTCGGCGATGCGGCCTCGAGCGTCCGCATGATCCTCTCGGCCTCGGCAGCGCGGCCATGGCGGGCCAGCCAGAGCGGGCTTTCCGGAACGTAGAGCCGCAATACCCAGATGATCATGCTGGCGGCGGCGCCGATCAGCACCACCCAGCGCCAGCCGTCGATGCCATAAGGCGAGAGCGGCACCAGCCACCACGACAGCGCGGCGACAACAGGCACCGCCGATAGCATCACCGCCTGGTTGATTGCGAAGGCCCGGCCGCGCATCCAGCTCGGCACCAGCTCGGTGATGTACGCGTCGATGGTGATGACCTCGATGCCGATCCCGATCCCGGCGATGAAGCGCCACAGCAGCAGGCCGCCCGGTGTGGTCTGGCACGCCATGATCACCGATGCCGCGGTGTAGAACAGCAGCGACCAGGTGAAGACCGCCTTGCGCCCGAAACGATCGGCTAGGAAGCCGAGGCAGAAAGTGCCGATGAACAGGCCCGCAAAGGTCGCCGCGACGAAGGCGCCGATGCCGGAGAAGCCGAAGAACGCCTGCGTCGTCGTGGTCATCAACCCGCTGCGGGCGAGGCCCGGCGCGATATAGCCGGTGAAGAACAGATCGTAGATTTCGAAGCAGCCGCCGAGCGAGAGCAGGATCACCAGCCGCCAGACAAGGCCGGAGGTGGGCAGCGCCTCGAGCCGTCGCGAAATCTGGTCGGGTCCGCTGGTCGTGTTGGCGAGATCGGCGACCGAGCCGAGTTCGACGGCACTCATGATGGTCCTCCCCGAATGGTGCAACGGCCGCCCCTCTTGCGAGGGCGTGCTGGTCGCGCATGTTTGGCAGCCGGGAGCCAGAAATCCAGACGAACATATCGAAGGAATCGTTCGATATTTTCGATGGCGCTGTTTCTGACTTCTTAGCGCGAACCGGCGCTCACTTCGCTCGACAGCGCTTCAGATCAGGAGCGTCGCCTCCCAGGCGCCGCGGCCCACCTGATCTGCGATCAGGGCGCGGATCAGGCGGCACATCTCCTCCATGACGTAGGTCATCGGGCGGTTGCGCAAGCGGCAAAGATAGAGGGTGCGGGTCAGCTTTGGTTCGATGACTTCGCGCGCGACCAGCAGTCGTGCCTTCAGCGGCTCGCTGACGAAATGGGTGGTCGCAATCGTGCAGCCCAAGCCCGCGGTCAGCGCGCCGATCATGCCGCTGGTCGAGTTGAGGTGCATGATCGCATTGGCCTCGAGCCGCTTCAGCAGCACGGGATCATCCAGCAGTGCGCGCGCCGATAGTCCGTACCGCAACAGGATCAGGGGCAGCCGCGTCACCTCCTCGAAGGTGATTGGCGTTTTCTTGCCGATCAGCTTCTCGGTGCCGACGCAGAACATCTGTTCCTCCAGCACCGGCTCGGCGATCAGGTCCTTTCCCGACGGCGGATTGTAGACCAGCGCGAGGTCGACCTCGGAACTCAGCAGATGCAGCAGCGTCGCGCCGGAGAGACTCTCGGTCAGCGACAGCTTCAGGTTCGGATATTTCGTCAGCACGGTCCGCATCAGCGGCACGCCGATCGCCTTCATCCCGGAATTGGCCATGCCGATCGAGATGTCGCCGGCGATCACGCTGGCGCCTTCCTTGATCTCGCGCTCGGCCGCCGCCATCGCGCGCAGGATGATGCGGGCATGTTCATAGAGCCGCTCGCCCGCCGCGGTCGGTTCCATGCCGCGCGGCTTGCGCTCGAACAGTGGCGTGGCGAATTCCGCCTCGAGATTGGCGATGTGGTGGCTGAGCGCGGATTGCGCGACGTTGGCCTGGTCCGCGGCCCGGGACAGGTTGCGCTGCTCGTAAACCGCGATGAAATAGCGAAGCTGGCGCGAATCCATGAGGGTTCAGCGTTCTAGAACCACGAATACACTATTCGACAGATTATATTTTTCAGATAGCGTGCGGAAGCCTAACCTGCGCCGATCACAAAGCGTTTTCGAGCGAAGCGGATACCGGTTCGCATGAAGAAACGCGTCAGAACAAGAGCGCAACGAGCACGGAGAAACCGATGACCGGGAGCGGACTGCCGCTGGAAGGCGTGAGGGTCGTCGAGATGACCCACATGGTGATGGGGCCGACCTGCGGCATGATCCTGGCGCAACTCGGCGCCGAGGTGATCAAGGTCGAACCGCCCGCTGGCGACAAGACCCGTTCGCTCGGCGGCATGGGGGTGTCGTTCTTCCCGCTGTTCAACCGCGGCAAGCGCAGCGTCGTGCTCGACTTCGCCAAGCCCGAGGATCGCGACACCATGCACCGGCTGCTCGCCAGCGCCGACGTGTTCCTGGAGAATTTCCGCGACGGCCAACTCGACAAGCAGGGGCTTGGCGCCGAGGAGCTGCGCCAAAAATATCCGCAGCTGATCATAGCCGGCCACAAGGGCTTTCTGTCCGGTCCCTACGATCATCGGCCGGCGCTCGACGAGGTCGTGCAGATGATGTCGGGGCTCGCGGCGATGACCGGCACGCGCGACAAGCCGCAGCGCGTCGGTTCCTCCGCCAACGACATCATGGGCGGCATGTTCGGCGTGATCTCGATCCTCGCCGCGCTCTATCAGAGGCGCGGCGGTCACCAGAACGGCGCCGACATCCGCATCGGCCTGTTCGAGAACTGCCTGTTCCTGGTCGCCCAGCACATGGTCGAGTACGAGATGACCGGGCGCAAGCCGCGCTCGATGCCGGAACGCGAGCATGCCTGGCCGATCTACGACATCTTCGATGCCGCCGGCGGCGATCGCATCTTCATCGGCGTCGTCACCGAAGGTCATTGGCAGAGCTTCTGCCGCGAGTTCGGCCTCACGGAGTTCGCCGACGATCCGACGTTGCGCTCGACCACGGACCGCATCATGGCGCGCGACCGGATCATTCCGCGCGTCGCCGAGGTGATCAAAGGATGGAACGTCGCCGACCTCTCGGCGCGGCTCGACGCGCTCAACATCTGCTTCTCGCCGATCAACCGGCCGGAGGACCTGCTCAGGGATCCGCATGTGCTGCGTCCCGGCGGGCTGGTCAACAACGTGAACGCCGACGGCAAGCCGTTCCGCGTCCCCGCGTTGCCACTCGAATGGAACGGCAGCAATATCGGCGAAGGCCTGAAAGTGCCGGTGCTGGGCGCCGATACCGAGGCGGTGCGCGCCGAGCTCGCACAACAGACAATTTCATCAACCGGAAACGCTGCGTGAGGCTGACATGACCCGCGTCCACGATATCTACCCGAGCGACAAGGTAACTCTGCGCGAGGTCGGCCTGCGCGACGGCCTGCAACTGGTGAAGACGTTCCCGTCGACCGCGGCGAAAGAGCGCTGGGTGCGCGATGAATATGCCGCGGGCGTCCGGCATTTCGAGGTCGGCTCGTTCCTGCCGGCCAAGACGTTTCCGCAATTCGCCGATGTCCGTGACGTTGTCGCGACCATTGCCGCGCTGCCCGGCGCGCATGGTGTCGCGCTGGCGCTGAATGAGCGCGGCGTCAACGAGGCGCTGGCCTCCGGCGTCGCCGAGATCGCCTCGGTGGTGTCGGCGACCGAGGAGCACAGCCAGGCCAACGCCAACCGCTCGCGCGAATCGGCGATCGAGAACATCAAGCGTCTCTGCGAGCTGCGCGATGCCAGCGCGCACAAGCCGCTGGTCAATGCCGCGATCTCGATGGGGCTGGGCTGCTCGATCGTCGGTCCCGTCGATCCGAAGGAGGTGCTGCGCCTCACCGAGAAGCTCTACGAGGTCGGCGTCGACATGGTCGCGATTGCCGACACCGTCGGCTATGCCGGGCCGAAGCAGGTCGGCGAGCTGACGCGCGGCGCGGTGAAGATCGCAGGCTCCAAGCCGGTCTGCGTGCATCTGCACGACACCCGCGGCATGGGCATCGCCAATGCCTCCGCCGCGCTCGACGAGGGCGCCCGCGTGCTCGACGGCTCGCTCGGCGGCCTCGGCGGCTGCCCGTTCGCGCCGGGCGCCACCGGCAATGTCGTGTTCGAGGACCTCGTCTTCCTCTGCGAGAGCAAGGGATTTCCGACCGGCATCGATCTCGATCGTCTGGTCGCGGTGCGTGCGATCCTGAAATCCGAGATGCCGAATGAGGCGCTCTATGGCGGCCTCGCCCGCGCCGGCCTGCCGCGCGGCACCAAGGCGAGGGCGGCGTAGCGTATTCGCTGCGTAGCCCGGATGGAGCGAAGCGAAATTCGGGAAGCCCTGTCCGCGGGTGCGAGGCCTCGGATTGCGCTGCGCTCCATCCGGGCTACGAAAACGCTCTCAATCATGCCTGTGCCCATGCCCGCGCTTGCGCGGCTTCTTGTCCGGGGCGGTCGGGATCATCACGACGCGGCCGTAACGCACGCCGCGTTCGGCGATGACGTGATCGGCGAGACGGCGGACCTCGCTGCTGGCACCCTTCAGCGCCGTCACCTCCATGCAGCTGTCGTCGTCGAGATGGACGTGCAGCGTCGCCAGCGACAGGTCGTGATGGCCGTGGAAATTCTGCACCAGCCGCTTCGACAGATCGCGCGCGGCGTGGTCGTAGACATAGACCAGCGCGGCGACGCATTGTCCTGACGGCGCGTTCTCCGCGCTCTGCTGCAGGCCGGCGCGTGCGAGATCGCGGATGATCTCGGAGCGGTTCTGATAGCCGCGCGCCTCGGCGGCAGTGTCGATCTCCGCGAGCAGGTCATCCTCGATGGTGATGGTGATGCGTTGCATGGATTATCCGTGGTGGCTCGATTGCCTGGCGGTATGACATTTTTCTTGTAACGTCATACTGTGCTTGCTAGCGTCGCTTTGCCGGGGTTGGTTGGACTGGTGCGGTCGTCGCGTGACTGTAACAGGTATCATGCGGGGGCATGCGCGTTGCGTCGTACTGCATGGCGGATATTTCCCGCCGCCGCATCCATTGCAGCATTGGCGCCGGTCGCCGAAGCGCAGACGCCTCCCGTCGCGCCCGGGCAGCTGCCGCCGGTGACGGTGACGTCGCCCGATCAAGCGCCGCATAAGCGCGCCAAGCCGTCGCGGCGTCCACACCATGTCGCCGCCAGCGGTCGCAGGCCGGCAGCGCCGCAGCCGAGCCAATCCACCGCCGCGACCAGCGGCATCACCAGCGGCTCTGCAACCGTTTCTGCATCGGATCTCCAACCGACCGCCGCCAGTGCGCTGCAGATCAGCGGCGACGAGGTGAATGCGCGGCCGGTCTCGCGCGTCGGCGAAGTTCTGGAGGCGGTGCCGGGCCTGATCGTCACCCAGCATTCCGGCGAGGGCAAAGCCAATCAATATTTTCTGCGCGGCTTCAATCTCGATCACGGCACTGACCTCGCCATCACCGTCGACGGCATGCCGGTTAGCATGCCGACCCATGGTCACGGCCAGGGCTATGCCGACATCAATTTCCTGGTCCCGGAGCTGATCCGGTCGATGGACGTCCGCAAGGGTCCCTACTACGCGGACAAGGGCGACTTTGCTTCCGCCGGCGCGGTCGACATCAACTATCTGAATGGACTGCCGAAGAACATCGCCGAGCTGACCGTCGGCAGCTTCGGCTATCAGCGTGCGATGGCAGCTGGCTCGGCCAAGGCCGGCGATGGAACGCTGCTCGCGGCCTTCGAGGCCAACAAATACAACGGTCCCTGGGACGTGCCGGACGACATCCGCAAGCTCAACGGCGTGCTGCGCTACAGCCAGGGCACCGCGACCGACGGCTTCTCGCTGACCGCGATGGCCTATTCCAATGGCTGGAACTCGACCGACCAGGTCCCGCAGCGCGCGATCGACCGGGGCCTGATCGACCGTTACGGTTCGCTCAATCCGACCGACGGCGGCACCTCGAGCCGCTTCAGCCTGTCCGGCAATTGGGCGCAGTCCAGCGACTACGGGCAGAGCAAGCTCAACGCCTATGTGATCCGCTCGTCGCTGCAGCTCTATAACGACTTTACCTATTTCCTCGACGCCCCCGTCAATGGCGACCAGTTCAGCCAGACCGACAAGCGCACCGTCTATGGCCTCGACGCCAGCCATGCCCTCGACCTTCGCTTCGCCGGCGTCGAGACCCAGACCCGGGTCGGCATCCAGACCCGCTACGATGATATCAATGTCGGCCTGTTCAAGACTGTGCAGCGCGAGATCCTGTCCACCGTGCGCAACGACCAGGTGCAGGAGGGCAGCGTCGCGCTGTGGGCCGATACCACCGCGCGCTGGACCGACTGGCTGCGCACCACGGTCGGCATCCGCGAGGATTATTTCGCCGGCCACGTGCTGAGCGACACGCCGCAAAATTCCGGCGACGCGCAGGCGGCGATGACGAGCCCGAAGGCCGGCATCGTGCTCGGCCCCTGGGCCAGGACCGAGTTCTACGGCAATGCCGGCTTCGGCCTGCATTCCAACGACATCAGGGGCGCGACCATCACCGTCGATCCCAACGACAAGGTGACGCCGCTCGATCGCGTGCCGCTGCTGGTGCGCTCGAAGGGCGTCGAGCTCGGCATCCGCACCAGGGCGGTCGACGGCCTTACCTCGTCGCTTGCCGGGTTCGTGCTCGATTTCGATTCCGAGCTGCTGTTCGTCGGCGATGCCGGCACCACCGAGCCGAGCCGGCCGAGCCGGCGCGTCGGTGTCGAGTGGACCAACCAGTACAAGCTCCTGCCGTGGATGAGTTTTGATTTCGATCTCGCCTATACCCGCGCCCGCTTCACGGATGTCGATCCGGCCGGCAATTTCATTCCGGGTGCGCCGGCCTGGGTCGCCAGCGGCGGCGTCACCTTCGGCCGCGACACCGGCTGGTTCGGCAGCCTGCGCGCCCGCTATTTCGGCCCGCGCCCGCTGATCGAGGACGACAGCGTGCGCTCGCTGTCGTCCTTCATCGTCAACGCCCGCGCCGGCTACAAATTCGACAACGGGATGCGGCTACAGCTCGACGTTCTCAATCTCTTCAATGCGCAAACCAACCAGATCGAATACTACTATTTGTCGCGGCTGCCGGGCGAACCGATCGGTGGCGTCGCCGACCGCCATGTGCATCCCGCCGAGCCGCTTGCCGTTCGGCTGACGCTTGCGGCGACGTTCTGATCGTCACACCTGCGCGCGACCTTCCGCGGTCATTTCCGCAGCCGAAAGCGCCGTCTCTTCGTCAGTCGCTTCAGGAACAAGCGGCGGCGACTTATGTTCTGGAAACACACCAAATTCGCCGGCTACCTCCTGGAGCGGCTTCTGCTTGTCGGCCCAGTGCAGGGCCGTGTAGTCGAAACCGTGCACGATGGTGGGTTTGACGACTTCGAAATAGGGCGAGATGTCGAAGTCGCGCGGCATGTAGAGCGAGGAATCGCGGATATGCAGGATCTCGCGGCGCGCCTTGCGGCTGGCGGCGCGCGTGATCTTGGGCAGGATCGGATAGCGCACGGCGTCGAACGCCTGCGCGATCAGCGCCGAGCAGATGATCTTGGTCGGATCGCCGGAGCCGAACGCGATCATGCGGCGGCGCCAGCGCTGCGGGATCGGCAGCGGAAACAGATAGCGCGCGAGATCGACGATGTTCTTGGTGTCGTAGCCGAAGCCGATGCGGTTGATGGCGTAGCGGCACACCGTGGTGCGGTCCTCGAACGACAGTCCGACCGGACGGCAGAGGCGGGTGTGGTAGGCGAGATATTTCGACAGTGGCGCGGAGGTCACGCCCTCGCCGATATTGGCCTCGATCAGCACATGCTGTTCGCCGTCAGGCTCGAACGCGCCGTCGATCGGTCCGACAAACAGCGCGGCGTGCGACCAGGTCGACTGCGTGAGGTATTTGATGATGCCGGAAATCCGGTTGTTGCCTTCGACCAGCAGCACATCGCCGGGCTGCATGATGCTCCGCAGATGGTCCGGGTCGCTCGGCGTGAACGGCTCGTAACCGGGAACTTCCTTCTGCAGGTACCCCGCGATCCATTTACCGACGGTATCGAGCATTACGCCCATGAATTCCCCCCAGCGGTTCTACGACCGCTTGTGCTGACTTAATCATGGTCGCAAGCCGTTGCAATTTAGTTCATGCCATCGGCGGATCAATCATGATTGATTTACCATGATGGTTGCTGCGGTCGGTGAGATGCGGCACAGTTCGCGAAGCGTTCCCGTTCTCCGCAAGTCCCCGGAAACCATGCCAGAAGCTATGTCATGACAGTGACCCGCCGCGATTTCCTGTCGGCGTCCGCAGCTTTCGCGCTGGTGCCCGCGCTGGGCGGCCGGGTTCTTGCTGCGCAGCCGCCGCCGCGCGAGGCAGACGTCGTCGTGATCGGCGCGGGTGCCGCAGGCATCGCCGCGGCGCGACGGATCGTTGCCGCCAACCGCAAGGTGATCGTGGTGGAGGCGGCCGGCCAGGTCGGCGGTCGCTGCCAGACCGACGCGTCGACATTCGGCGTGCCGTTCGACCGCGGCGCGCGCTGGATGCACAATCCCGAGACCAATCCGATGATCCGGCTGGCCCCGCTCCGCGGGCCTCGACATCGTCACGGCGCCTGCGGGGCAAAAAATTCGCATCGGCCGGCGCTATGCCCGTCCCGGCGAGACCGAGGAGTTTTTGGCGGCGCTGGTGCGCGCCAACCGCGCCATCGACGACGCTGCGCGCAAGGCCGATATCGCCTGCGCCGCTGCGATGCCGAAGGACCTCGGCGATTGGGCCGGCACCGCGGAATTCCTGCTCGGGCCCAATTTCTGCGGCAAGGATCTGAAGGATCTTTCCGCGGTCGACAAGGTGCGCGCGCAGGATCGCAACACCGCGATCGCCTGCCGGCAGGGGCTCGGCGCGCTGATCGCAAAGCTCGGCGAGGGACTGCCGCTGGCGCTGTCGACGCCGGCGCAGCGCATCCTGTGGAGCAATCGCGACGTGATGGTCGAGACGCCCTCCGGCAAGATCACCGCGCGCGCCGCCATCGTCACCGTGTCGAGCAACGTGCTCGCGAGCGGCAACATCAAGTTCGCGCCGGAGCTTCCAAAGCGCGCGCTCGATGCCGCCGTCAAGCTCAGCCTCGGCAGCTACGATCGCATCGCATTGCAGATTCCCGGCAATCCGCTCGGGCTGTCGCGCGACGACGTCATCATCGAGCAGAGCAATTCGACCAAGACGGCGCTGCTCTACGGCAATATCGCGGGCTCCTCGCTGTGCACGATCGACGTTGCGGGTTCGTTCGGTCGCGAACTGTCCGCGCAGGGCGAGCAGGCGATGGCGGCTTTCGCGGTGGAATGGCTGACCAAGCTCTATGGCAGCGAGGTCGGCGCCGCCGTGAAGAAGACCAGCGCGACGCGCTGGAATGCACAGCCCTTCATCCTCGGCGCGATGTCGGCCGCTGCACCCGGCGCACAATTCTCGCGCCGGATCCTGACCGAGCCGATCGGCGCGATGTATCTTGCGGGCGAGGCCACCCATGAAACGCTGTGGGGCACGATCGACGGCGCCTGGGATAGCGGCGAGCGCGCCGCCGACGCCGCGCTGCGCAGGATCGGCGGGGTGAAGGAAGCGACACCGGCGCCCGCAGCGCCCGCCGCAAAACACAAGCGCCGCACGTCGCCTCGCTCCGGTGCGATGAATTGATGATCGTGAGAGGAGACGGTTGAGCGTAGCCGGCCTACCGTGGCGTGTGCGGCGATTTGGTGGCGAGTGCTGCCGCACAATCGGTGTCGTCCCTGCGAAAGCAGGGACCCATACGCCGCAGCAGATGTTGTGATCGGGACTCGTCGTTCCGCCATCGTTCAGCAATAACCATTCGTGGTTATGGGTCCCTGCGTTCGCAGGGACGACACCGAGGATGTTGCGCAGCAGGTGATCATGAATCCGCATTCTCGCGACATGATTTGTCTTTTCACACCGGCAGCTTCAGCTCCATCAGATCCTTGGCCACCACGATGCGGCCGGGATAGTTCTTCTTCACGTCCCGGGTCCAGTCATCGTCGGTGACCTGCCGATCGTCGCCGGGGACGAAGTGGCTCAGCACCAGCGTCTTCACGCCGGCAGCGGCCGCGATGCGCCCGACGTCCTCGGTCGAGGTGTGGCTGTCGAGCAGATGCTTCCTCAGCGTGGCGCCGTTCTTGGTCGTGGCGACCAGGCGATCGACCGCGGGGACGTAGAGACATTCGTGCACCAGCACGTCGACGCCCTTGGCAAACTCGGCGAGCTTCGGGTTGTAGGCGGTGTCGCTGGAGAACACGATGGTGCCGTCCGGCGTCTCGAACTTGTAGGCGAAGTTATCCGTGATCGGCGGATGCGGCGTGCGGAACGCGGTCACGGTGACATCCGATGTCTTCAGCACCACGCCGTCGTCGCTGATGTCTTTCGCGATCAGCAGCTTGCGCGGATCGGGCCGGCCTTCGTCCTCGATCCGGGTCTCGACGTCGAACTTGTTCAGCTCCCAATATTCCTTGGTCATCGCCTCGATGCCCTTGGGACCGAACGAATGGATCGGCGTCGAGAGGCCGGCCGCCCAGGCGTTGTAGAACAGATTGCCGTATTCCAGATTGTGATCGGAATGATGATGGCTGATGAAGATGTACTTGACCTGCGGGATCGGCACGCCCGCGCGCACGAGCTGGCGGCTGACGCCCATGCCGCAATCGATCACGAACGGTGTGTCGTTGACGACGACGAGATTGGCGGGGTTCGAAGCGCCGATGCCGACGCGTGGCCCGCCCTTGGTGCCGAGGAACACGATGCGGGTCCGCGCCTTGTCGGTTTGCGCGCGCACGTGAGGCGCCGCGAGCACGGCGGCGCTGCCGAGCGCCAGTTTCAATGCATTGCGGCGATCGATCATCGGTGTCTCCCTGGTCTCTTTTGAATGCTGCGACCCTAGCCGCCGCGCAAGATGCCATCAAGCGCCGGCAGGCCGACGATGACGGCAGCCGCGATCAGCGCGTAGCAGATCGCGCGAAACACCTTTTCGCTCGCCTTGCCGAACAGCGTGGCGCCGAACCAGACGCCGACGCCGTAGATCGGGCCGACGATCAGCGAGAACTTGACCGATTCGATCGTGATCAGGCCGGTGAACCAGTAGCTGACCAGCGAGAAGAAATCCGAGGCGCCGAAGAACAGCACGATGTTGGCGCGCGAGATCACCGACGAGATCGGGCGTCCCAGCCAGTAAGCGACGATCGGCGGGCCGCCGGTCTGCGCGAGGCCGCTGCAGAAGCCGGAGAGGCCGCCGACGCCGACGGAGAGGGCGACGTGCTCCTTGCCGTGGTAGCGCCAGCCCGACAGCAGCAGTGCGAGCAGCGCCGCGACAAAGCAGGAGATGATCCAGCGCGTGGTGACAGGCTCGAGCACGGTCAGGAAATAGGTGCCGATGGGAACGCCGACCAGCGCGCCGGCGACCATGACTGCGGTCGCCTTGCGATCGGCGTGGGTCCAGGCGTTCGGCAGCAACGGCGTGGCAGCGATGAAGTCGATGACGAGCAGCAGCGCCGCCACCAGCCGCGGCGCCGCGACGCTGCTCGCGAGCGGCATGAAGATCAGCGCCGAGCCGAAGCCGGAGAAACCGCGCGCCGTCCCCGACACGAAGGCGATCGCACAGATCGCGAGCGCGATGCTGGTCGAGATGTCGGAGGGGATCAGGCTGAAGGAGGTCATGCGGGAGGCTGGAAGTGAGGTTCGAATTGCTGTCCGGCGTGCCCGCCCGCACTACGGTTCTAACGTAACTGCACTTTTGTCAGACCGTCATCCCCGCGCAAAGGCTTCGCCTTTGTCGCTGGAGGTGCGAGCGGAGCGAGCCCCGAAGGATGAATCGGCCACAGCCGGGCCGTCGACCCTTCGAGACGGCCGCTACGCGGCCTCCTCAGGGTGACGGTGCAATGGACCGCCTGTGGTTCACATCACCCGCGCAGCGTGCCGCCGGTCTTCTTGGTCACCTCGGTGACGACCTTGGCCGCGACCGCGTCGATCTCCTGGTCGGTCATGGTCTTCTCGCGCGGCTGGATCGTTACCGCGATCGCGATCGACTTCTTGTCGGGATCGATGCCCTTGCCTTCGTAGACGTCGAACACGGTCACATCGGTGATCAGCTTCTTGTCGACATTCTGCGCCGCGCGGACGATGTCGCCCGCCTTGACGCTGCGATCGACGATGAAGGCGAAGTCGCGCGACACCGGCTGGAATGCCGAGAGTTCCAGCACCGGCTTGGCGCGCGTCGCCCGCTGCTTGCCTTGCGGGATGCGCTCGAGGATCACCTCGAACACGATCATCGGGCCGTCGGCGCCGAGCGCCTCGGCCGCGCGCGGATGCAGCTCGCCGAAAGTGCCGAGCACGTTCTGCGGGCCGATCTGGATGGTGCCGGAGCGCCCCGGATGCAGCCAGGCCGGACCGCCGGGGACGATCTGCAGTGCCTGCATCGGCGCGCCGGCGGCCGCCAGCACGGCGAAGGCGTCGGCCTTGGCATCCATCGCATCCGCCACGGCCGAGCCGGTCCAGTGCCGTCCGATCCCCTTCGACGAGGCGAAGCCATGGCGCACGCCGGACGCGGCGACCAGCTGGTCCTCCGGGCGGTCGCCGCGGAACACCTGGCCGACCTCGAACAGCGCCACGTCAGGATAGCCGCGGTTGATGTTGGCCTGAACCGCCGCGACGAGGCCGGGCAGCAGGCTCGGCCGCATGTCGGAGAGATCGGCCGCGATCGGGTTGGCGAGCACGAGCTCGCTCTGGCCGCCGCCGAACAGTTTTGCCGCGTCATTGGTGATGAACGACCAGGTCACGGCTTCCACCATGCCCCGCACGCCGAGCGCGCGTTTGGCGCGGCGGGTGCGCAGCTGCATCGGCGTTAGCACCGGCTTGCGCGGCTCCTCGCCGCGCTCGAACGGCGTCATCGGCACCTTGTCGACGCCGACGATGCGCACGATCTCCTCGACGATGTCGGCCTTGCCGTGCACGTCGGTGCGCCAGGACGGGATCGCGATCTTCACCACGGGGCCGTTGCCGGCCAGCATGAAGCCGAGCCGGGTGAGGATCAGCTTCACCTCGACCAGCGGCACCTCGATGCCGGCAAGGCGCTTCACTTCGCTGAGCGGGAAATCGATGACGCGATCCTCGCCGAACTGCTTGCCGACCACGACGTTCTCGGACGGCGTGCCGCCGCACAGCTCCAGCACCAGTCTGGTCGCGAGCTCGAGCCCGGGCACCATGAAGGCCGGATCGACGCCGCGCTCGAAGCGATAGCGCGCGTCCGAATTGATGCCGAGCTTGCGGCCGGTCTGCGCGATGTTGATCTCGTTCCAGAGCGCCGATTCGATCAGTACGTCGGTGGTGTTGTCGTCGCAGCCCGAGGCCTCGCCGCCCATGATGCCGGCAAGCGATTCGACGCCGTGCTCGTCGGCGATCACGCAGATATTGCTGTCGAGCGTGTAGGTGCGGCCATCGAGCGCGAGCAGCGTCTCGCCGTCCTTGGCGCGGCGGACGGTGAGATTGCCCTGCACCTTCTTGGCGTCGAACACGTGCAGCGGGCGGGCGCGGTCGTAGGTCATGAAGTTGGTGATGTCGACCAGCGCGTTGATCGGACGCAGGCCGATCGAGGTCAGCCGCTTCTGCAGCCATTCCGGCGACGGGCCGTTCTTCACGCCGCGCACCAGCCGCAGCGCGAAGCCCGGACACAGCGTGGCGTCTTCCACCTTCACCTCGACCGGGCAGGGGAATTCGCCCTTGATCGGCTTGATGCCGGGGTCTTTGAACTTGCCCATGTCGGCGGCGGAGAGATCGCGCGCGATGCCGTGCACGCCGGTGCAGTCCTGCCGGTTCGGCGTCAAATTGATCTCGATGGTGGGATCGCCGAGCCCGGCCCAGTCGGCATAGCCCTTGCCGAGCGGTGCGTCCGCCGGCAGCTCCATAATGCCGTCGTGGTCCTCCGAGATCTGCAATTCCGCCGCCGAGCACAACATGCCGCGGCTCTCGACGCCGCGGATAGTGCCGACGCCGAGCGTGATGTTCTTGCCAGGGATGTAGGTGCCGGGCGGCGAGAACACGCTGATCAGCCCGGCTCGCGCATTCGGCGCGCCACACACCACCTGCACCGGCTCAGCCCCGTCGCCGGTGTCGACCATGCAGACGCGCAGCCGGTCCGCATTCGGATGCTGCTCGGCCGAGATCACGCGCGCGATGGTGAACGGCGCCAGCGCCTTCGCCTTGTCCTCGATGTTCTCGACCTCGAGCCCGATCATGGTGAGCTTGTCGGCGAGCTTGTCGAGCGGCTCGTCGGTCTCGAGATGTTCCTTCAGCCAGGAGAGGGTGAACTTCATGACGATGATTTCTCTTGTCCCCTCTCCCGCTTGCGGGGGAGGGTTAGGGTGGGGGCTCTCTCCGCGATGGCAGCGGCGATTGTTTCAAGGACGCCTGCACGATTTGTCATGACGTCGAGATTGCTGAAGCGAAGGACTTTGAAGCCTTTGGTCTCAATGACGGCTGAGCGTGCGGCATCGGCGCGTTCGCCTTCGTCCGAAAAGTGCTGACCGCCGTCGAGTTCGATCACCAGCTTTGCCGCGTGGCAGACGAAGTCGGCGACGTAATTATCGATGGGTACCTGACGGCGAAAGGTTGCGCCGTTCAGGCGATTGCCGCGCAGCTCCGACCAGAGGATGCGCTCCGCATCAGTCAAGTTACGTCTGAGCGCACGCGCATTTGCGCGCAGTCGAGTGGATACCTTCCAGTCCGGATGTTCAGGATCGACCATGAGCAACTCCGGTGCTGAGAGACCCCCACCCCAGCCCTCCCCCGCAAGCGGGAGAGGGAGTTCGACTGCTTGAGGTGAGGGGGTTTTCGTGTCCATTCGAGACCGGTGAGCACACTCCATCCATTCCCTCTCCCGCTTGCGGGGGAGGGTCAGGGTGGGGGCTCGTGCCGCATCGGGGCACTCAACGAGACTCACGTACTCAGCCCTCCCGCGATCGACGGGATGTCGAGCGGCTTGAAGCCGTAGTGGCTGAGCCAGCGCACGTCGCTGTCGAACAATTGGCGCAGGTCGGCGATGCCGTATTTCAGCATTGCGATGCGGTCGATGCCCATGCCCCAGGCAAAACCCTGGTAAACGTCGGGATCGAGGCCGCAGGCACGCAGCACGTTGGGGTGCACCATGCCGCAGCCGAGAATCTCCAGCCAGTCCTCGCCCTCACCGAAGCGGATCTCGCCCTTGTCGCGGCGGCACTGGATGTCGACCTCGAGCGACGGCTCGGTGAACGGGAAGAACGACGGCCGGAACCGCATGTTGATGTGGTCGACCTCGAAGAACGCCTTGCAGAACTCGTGCAGGATCCATTTGAGGTGACCGAGATGCGAACCCTTATCGATCACGAGGCCCTCGACCTGATGGAATTGCGGCGTGTGCGTCGCGTCGGAATCGATGCGATAGGTGCGGCCCGGGCAGATCACGCGGATCGGCGGCTGCTGGGTCAGCATGGTGCGCACCTGCACCGGCGAGGTGTGGGTCCGCAGCAGCATGCGCGAGCCGTCTTCCTTCGGGTTGAAGAAGAAGGTGTCGTGCATCTCGCGCGCCGGATGACCTTCGGGGAAGTTCAGCTTGGTGAAGTTGTAGTCGTCGGTCTCGATGTCGGGACCTTCGGCGACCGCAAAGCCCATGTCGGCGAAGATCGTGGTGAGCTCGTCCCAGACCTGGCTCAGCGGATGAATGCGGCCGGTCTCCGCCGGCGATTCGCGCAGCGGCAGCGTGACGTCGATGGTTTCGGCGGCGAGGCGCGCATCGAGCGCGGCTGCTTTCAGCACGTCGCGCCTGCCCGCGAGCGCCTGCGTCACCGCATCCTTGGCGAGGTTGATCTTCGCGCCCTCGGTCTTGCGCTCCTCCGGCGACATTTTTCCAAGGGTCGCAAGGAGTGCCGAGATCGAGCCCTTCTTGCCGAGCGCCGAGACGCGGACCGCCTCGAGGGCGGCCTCGTCAGCGGCTGAGGCGATCTGGTCGAGGATGGATTGTTCGAGCGTTGCGAGGTCGGACACGGTCAATTCCTGCGCTTGAGCGGAGCATGATCTGGTGGGAAGTACCGCTACCCGAACCGGTACCATGCGCCAAAATTCGGCTGGGTTGTCGCCGCCCGAAGGCGGTAACGTCAAGCAAAAAGCCGGTCATTTCGGGCCGATGGCCGGCAGCATTGAACCCCGCGCGGAGGCCGGGCTACCCAAGGGGAGTTCAAGGAGGCCCACGCGATGTTGCTGCGATCTTGCCTGGCTATGTCGGCGGTGCTGTTGATGCTCACCACGGTGCATGCCGCAACCGAGGAATGCCCCGCCAAATCGACCCAGATGGACGACATCATCGCGGAGCTTCAGAAGGCGCCGAGCTGCAACCGCGCGATGAAGATCTTCGAGGCGTGCGAGTACGGCGCCAGCGGAGACGTCCAGTTCGGCACCGTGGTCGAGAAGAGGTGCGAGGGGGACTTCCTGTCCGGCCTCAGAGCGCCGCAGAAGAAGGCCTATGCCAGCCAGCTCAAGCGCTGCGACCACAAATACGACAACGAAAGCGGCACCATGTACCGCTCGTTCACGGTGTTCTGCCGGGCGATCGTCGCCCAGCGCTATTCGCAGAAGGCGCTGAAAGCGGGCCCCAAATCGCGTTAGGGCCGCCCGCCAGGATCAGGCGGCCAGCGCGGCCTTGGCCTTCTCGGCGATCGCCTGGAACGCAACCGGCTCGTGGATCGCCAGATCCGACAGCACCTTGCGGTCGACGACGACGCCCGACTTGGAGAGGCCGTTGATGAACACGCTGTAGGTCATGCCGAACGGACGGACCGCGGCGTTGATGCGCTGGATCCAGAGCGCGCGGAAAGTGCGCTTCTTGCGCTTGCGGTCGCGGAAGGCGTACTGGCCGGCCTTTTCGACGGCCTGCTTGGCGACGCGGATGGTGTTCTTGCGGCGGCCGTAATAGCCCTTGGCGGCCTTGTAGACTTTCTTGTGCTTGGCGTGAGCGGTCACACCGCGTTTGACGCGAGACATGACGGAAATCCTTGATCTGGAAGAGGTGACGGGGCGCCGCGCAGCCGCGGCGAGGGTTCAAGCGGATCAGCGCGATCAGGCGTTCGGCAAGAAATACTTCTTGACGTTGTCGCCGTCGGTCTTGAACAGCACGCGGGTGCCGCGCAGCTGACGGATCTGCTTCTTCGTCCGCTTGATCATGCCGTGGCGCTTGCCGCGCTGGGCGTGCATGACTTTGCCAGTGGCAGTCACCTTGAAGCGCTTTTTAGCGCCCGACTTGGTCTTCAACTTGGGCATTTGGCTCTCCTGTCGCACAGCACGAAAATCGCCCCGAGAGGCGTCCGGCCGGCTAAAATGCTCGTTAGAGCGTTGAAAGTGCTAAGGTTTTTTCCGAATTGAAAGAACCTGCACCAGACGTCGCCACGGCAGCCCTTGATCAGCCGGGCGGCGAAGGCCCGGCTTATGACAGAGGATCGGCGGTTTTGCAACGTTTGCGGCGGGAAATCGGGGTCGGATGGGCCTGCTCCTTCCCCCTGAAAGGGGGAAGGTCGGGATGGGGGTCAGCCGCAGACGCCGGCGCTCGTGGAGAGAAGATCCCCACCCGCTTTGCTCTTGCGAGCAAAGCGACCTCCCCTTTCCAAGGGGAGGTTGGCACCATCCGGGCTACGGAAACGAAACAGCCCGCCAGATCGCCTGACGGGCCATTTCATTTCAACAAAGCGACAAATTCGAACTAGCGCGGCGCCAGCACCATCACGACCTGGCGGCCCTCGAACTTCGCGTCCTGCTCGACCTTGGCGAATTCGGCGACGTCGGCCTTCACCTTGTCCAACAGCTTGGTGCCGATCTCCTGGTGCGCCATCTCACGACCGCGGTAGCGCAAGGTGATCTTGACCTTGTCGCCTTCCTCGAAGAAGCGCTGCATCGCGCGCATCTTCACGTCGTAGTCGTGATCGTCGATCATCGGGCGGAGCTTGATCTCCTTGATCTCGACGACCTTCTGCTTCTTGCGAGCTTCGGCAGCCTTCTTCTGCGCGGAATACTTGTACTTCCCGTAGTCCATGATCTTGCAGACGGGAGGGCTGGTATTCGGCGAAATCTCGACGAGATCCATGCCGGCTTCCATGGCCATCTTGATGGCCACCATGGTTTCGACGGTGCCCTGATTGACACCTTCCGCATCGATCAGCTGGATCTGTGCGTTGCGAATCTCATCATTGGTGCGCGGCCCTTCTTTGGCGACTGTGGGCGGGGCTCTATTGGGACGGCGAATGGGTAACTCTCCAAAGTTGTGAAAGGGAAGGCGGATATTTTGAAGCAAGATGCTGCGACGGGCAAGCGAACTCGCTTCTTTAAGCGGCAAAACCGCCAATTGCGAGGCATTTTGGCCACGCCCGGCACATATAGCGGGCGCGTCTGCTCCGCAAGGCGGGGCTTACAGCCGTTGACCGCTGCCGCGCGACAATTGAAAAGCAGATGTCTGACACGCGAGTGACCGAACCATGAGCCAAACCGCCGCATCGGAACAGGAACCTGCCTTCATCGAGGTCGGCGAGGGCAGTGAAGCACGCCGGATCGCGGTGCGGGCCCGTGCCGGCGGCGGCCCGGGACTGATCTGGCTCGGCGGTTTCAAGTCCGACATGGCCGGCACCAAGGCGCTGGCGCTCGACGCGTGGGCCGCCGAGCACGGCCGCAGCTGCGTCAGGTTCGACTATTCCGGCCATGGCGAATCCGGCGGCGAGTTCGCCGACGGCACCATCGGCCGCTGGCTCGAGGAGAGCGTGGCCGTGTTCTCGCAGTTCTGCAGCGGGCCGCAGGTCGTGATCGGGTCCTCGATGGGCGGCTGGATGGCGCTGCTGCTTGCGCGGGAGATCGCCAGGCGCGGGAACGGGAAAGCACAGCTCGCCGGCCTCGTGCTGATCGCGCCGGCGCCCGACTTCACCGAGGAGCTGATGTGGAAGGCCTTCTCGCCGGAGGTCCGCGCCGAGATCGAGGCCAAGGGCATGTGGCTGCGTCCGTCCGAATATGGCGACGGCACGCCCTATCCGATCACCCGCAATCTGATCGAGGAGGGCCGCAACCACCTGCTGCTCGGCAGCAAGATCGACGTCGGTTGCCCGGTGCGCATCCTGCAGGGCGCGCAGGATCCCGACGTGCCGTGGAAGCACGCGTTCGCGCTGGTGCACCGCCTGCCGGCCGAGGACGTCGTGCTGACCATGATCCAGGACGGCGACCACCGCTTGTCGCGTCCGCAGGACATCGCCCGGATCATCGCCGCGGTGGCGGAGATCTAGCCACGCCCCGCCCTTCGAGACGGCCGCTTCGCGGCCTCCTCCAGCGACAACGGCTTCGCCGTTGCGCGGGGGTGACGGCTACGGAAGCAGGCGTCATCCTGAGGTGCGAGCAAAGCGAGCCTCGAAGGATGGTCACAAGCACCGGAGAGAGACGTCATGGAAACCACAACGATGCTGCGCGCGTTCTGCGACGCGGTCGAAGCGCGCAACGGCAAGGCCTTTGCAAATCTCTTCACCGAGGACGGCGTCTATCACGATGTGTTCTACGGTGCCTTCAAGGGCCACGGCAGAATCGCCGAGATGATCGACGACTGGTTCTACCGGACCGCGACCGATTTCCGTTGGGTGATGCACGATCCCGTCAGCGACGGCACCACGCTCTACGCACGCTACACGTTCAGCTACCGCTCGACCTTGCCGGAAGCCAAGGGGGCGCGCGCGATGTTCGAGGGCGTCGCGATCATGCGGCTGCGTGACGGCAAGATCACAGAGTACCACGAGGTCGCCAACACCGCGCCGGCTTTCGTCGATTTGAACTTCGCGCCGGAGCGCATCGCCAAGATCGTCGGCAAGCAGGGCGCGGAGCTTAAGGCGCGGCCGGAGATGCAGCGGCATCTCGTTTAGTGCTGTCATTCCGGGGCATCGCGCAGCGATGAACCCGGAATCTCGATCGATGATTTCTGGATTCCGGGTTCGATGCTGCGCATCGCCCTCAGGTGCGCAATTGCGCACCTGGGAATGACAGTCACGGCGGCGGCGGATTGGTCATCGGCTTGCGCTGGGCGAGCGCCGCCACGGTGGAGGTGCCGATCGGGCCCTTCTCGTCATAGAGCCAGCATTCGCCGATCGCGATGCCGTCCGTGGCGTGGTGGTTGACGACCTCGAAGCCGATCCAGTTGGTCACCGGCAAACGATGCAGATAGATCGTGACGTCGCTGTTGATGTAGCCGAGCCCCTGGTCGCCGGCATTGGCGAAGGGGCTGGCGAAATCCGCGCCGGTCGCGACATGGACGAACGGCGTCATCTTCACGCCCGCGACGAGCTCGCGCACCTCGCTCATCCACAGTCGTCGCTCGCCGAGCGAGCCCATATGGCCGACGATCGGCCGCGTCTCCCATTTGCCGTTCATGCCGAGCCTCGGATCGGTCGGCTTCGGAATCTCGGCCGGTGCCGGCACTTGCCAGTTCGGCGGTGACCATACATTGCCGGGTGCATTTTCCGTCCTGCGCAACAATTGGCAGGAGGCGCGCGCCATGCTGGTGCCGCCGGAGACAAACTCGGCCTCGATCATCTTGATGCGCATGCCGTCACGCACGAGCTTGGTCGTCACCTCGATCGGCGTCGTGATGTTGGGCAGCCGGAACATGTCGACCGTCAGCCGCGCGGGGACGAAATCGTCGGAGCCGTGGCGCTCCTCGATGACCAAGGCGAGCAGGCCGATCACGACGCGGCCGTGCAGGGATTCCGGACTCCACGGTCCGTTCGCAACGGGTGTCGGCATGAAGCCGTCGCCGTGCCTGGTGAAGAAGGGCTGGTTTGTCATGGCGCGCGACCATGACGGGAATGGCGTGCTGAAATCAAGACTCTTCACCCTCATGGTGAGGAGCCGCGTAGTGGCGTCTCGAACCATGAGGCCCGGTCTGTGGCCTCATCCTTCGAGACGCGCTGCGCGCTCCTCAGGATGAGGGGACGGAGCCCATGCGCCACTCCTGCTGCACCGTGACGTCGAGCTCGCCGCCGGCGCGCGACGCCAGCGCCGCGAACGCATCGCGCGTGATCAGTTGCGACAGCGCCCACACCGCGGCGCCGCGCACCAGCGGGCTCGCATCGTCGAGCAAACGCCGCGCTTCAGCGGCAAGGCTTGCATCGCCGGAGTTGCCGATCGCGATCAGCACATTGCGGATGAAGCGGTCGCGGCCGATACGCTTGACCGGCGACTTCGTGAACAGCGCGCGGAAAGCGGCATCATCGAGCCGTGCGAGATCGGCAAGCGCGGGCGCACGCAACGCATCGCGCGCGGCGAGCTTCTGCTCGCGTCCCGTTTGCGCGAACTTGTTCCACGGACACACCGCGAGGCAATCGTCGCAGCCATAGATGCGGTTGCCGATGCTCTTGCGGAATTCGTGCGGGATCGGACCCTTGTTCTCGATCGTCAGATACGAGATGCAGCGCCGCGCATCGAGCTTGTAGGGCGCGGGAAACGCCGCGGTCGGGCAGATGTCCTGGCAGGCGCGGCAGCTGCCGCAATGATCGGCCTCGGCATCATCGCGCGGCAGCTCGGTTGCGGAATAGATCGCGCCGAGAAACAGCCACGAGCCGAATTCGCGCGACACCAGATTGGTGTGCTTGCCCTGCCAGCCGATGCCGGCCGCCTGGGCGAGCGGCTTCTCCATGACCGCGGCGGTGTCGACGAACACCTTCACCTCATCGCCGGTGATCGTGGCGAGCCAGCGCGCCAGGACCTTCAGCCGCTTCTTGATCACGTCGTGATAGTCGTCGCCCTGCGCATAGACCGAGATCGCGCCACGCGACCGGCGCGCAAGGATATCGAGCGGGTCCTCGTCGGGCCCGTAATTGACGCCGAGCATGATGATCGAGCGCACGCCGCCCCACAGCAGGCGCGGATCGGTGCGCCGCTCCGGATTGACCGCGAGCCAGTCCATGTCGCCATGGCCGCCGGAGCCGAGGAATTCGAGGAAATATTTTCCGGCCTCGCTGGTCGCGTCAGGCGCGGTGAAGCCGATGGCATCGAAGCCGAGCGCATGCGCCTCGCGCTGAAGCGCTGCCTTGAGATCGGAAGGGGAGAGCCTGACTGCCGGATTCAGAAGTCGAGGTCCACATAGGTGCGCGACGCTGGCACCCCCGCCAGCCATTCGCTGAGTAGCGGGCGGAACGACGGGCGGGACTTCACCCGCGCGTACCACGACTTTGCCGCGTCGTCCTCGCTCCATGGCACGTCGCCCAGATAGTCGATCGCCGAGAGATGCGCCGCGGCGGCGAGGTCCGCGTAGGTCAGGCGGTCACCGGCGAGATAGTTCCGCGTCTTCGCCAGCCAGCCGATATAGCTCAGATGATAGCGCACATTGACCTTGGCGGCGCGCATGATGTCGGGCGCCGGCGGGCCGCCGCCATTGTCCTCGCTCATGAAGCGCTTGTAGATCCGCTCGGTCACCAGCGGGTTGGAGGCTTCCTCGAAGAATTTCTCGTTGAACCACGCCATCAGCCGGCGCACCTCGACGCGCTCGGCCGTCGACGTCGGCAACAGCCGCCGGTCGCCGGCATCGAGGCCATGCGCTTCGTCGACATATTCGGCGATCACGGGTGCACCCGGAATCGGCGGAAAACCCTCGGCGATCAGCACCGGCGTCGTGGCCGCCGGATTGAGTGCCAGGAACGCCTCGCGCCGCTCCCACACCCGTTCCTCCACAAGGCGCAAGTCGAGCCCATACTCGCCGAGCACGAGCCGAATGAAGCGCGAATGCGGACAGAACGGATGGTGATACAGCGTATACATGAAGCCCTTGGTAGTTTCGCGGCGCTTAAGAAATCATCAACCTGTGCGGCCTGGACCTGTGCTTTGGCCAGACCAGTTCCGGTCGTCTCTATGTCGCGTCAGCACGCAAACCGGTAGCCATCCCCGCAGATGGTGCGGGTCACAAAAACGCTATAGCTCAGCAAATCGGCCGGGTAACCCATTGTTTGACGATTTTTTGCGATTGCGGCCAATGTGCGAATAAGCGAGAAGAATCCCGTTTTCCACACAGGGCAGGCCACAACATGATGACGGATATGCTGCGGGCGGTGATTCTCGGCATCGTCGAGGGCGTCACGGAGTTCCTGCCGGTCTCCTCGACAGGCCACCTGCTGCTTGCGGAGCGCTTCTTCAATCTGGGCGAAGGCAATTTCTGGAAGAGCTTTGCGATCCTGATTCAGCTCGGCGCGATCCTCGCGATCGTCGCGCTCTATTTCGTCAGATTGTGGCGCGTGGCGCTCGGCATGTTCACCAATCCCGACGACCGCCGCTTCGTGATCGGCGTGCTGGTGGCGTTCCTGCCCGCGGTCGTGATCGGCCTGATCGCCGGGAAATACATCAAGGAGTTCCTGTTCAATCCGTGGGTGGTCTGCTTCACGCTGATCGTCGGCGGCGCCGTGCTGCTGTGGGTCGATCAGCTCGATCTCAAAGTGTACGAGGACGATGCGACGCGCTTCCCGCTGCTGATGTATTTCTGGATCGGCGTCGCGCAGTGCCTGGCGATGATTCCCGGCGTGTCGCGCTCGGGGGCCAGCATCGTGGCGGCGATGCTGCTCGGCGCCGACAAGCGCTCGGCGGCGGAGTTCTCGTTCTTCCTCGCGATCCCGACCATGGTCGGCGCGTTCGCCTATGATTTCTACAAGAACCGGGCTGACTTCACCTCCGACAATCTCAGCGTGATCGCGGTCGGCTTCGTGGTGTCGTTCATCACCGCGATGATCGTGGTGCGGGCCTTCCTCAACTTCGTCACCCGCCGCGGCTTCGCCTTCTTCGCCTGGTGGCGCGTGATCGTCGGCACGCTCGGCCTGATCGCGCTGGCGATGGGACGGTAAGGAACAGCTCTCACCGCGTCAGCGGTCTTCACCTCTCCCGCTTGCGGGGGAGGTCGGATTGCATCGCAGATGCAATCCGGGTGGGGGCTCTTTCCACACCAAGAGAGTCGTTTTGCGGTGAAACCCCCACCCCAACCCTCCCCCGCAAGCGGGAGAGGGGGCGCAGTCTTTCCGCGGTAACGCCTACGCGCTCTTCTTCTGGAACTGACCCGCCGCGCGGAAGCGCCAGAGATATTGCGGGGCGATCGCTTCCATCGAATCCGGCGAGATACCGAGGCCTGCGAAGGTCAGGCCGGCGGCCTTGGCGGCGTCGGACACCACATTGTCCGAACGCAGCATCGCGACCTGGTCCGGCGTCAGCGTGAACGGCCCCGGCGCGAACTGCAGGAAGTACGACTGGAACTTGGCGAGGCCGAACGGCAGCGGCGCCAGCAAGCGATCGCGCTGGATGATCTTGAGGATGATCTGCATCACCTCGCGCATGGTCAGCACTTCCGGCCCGCCGAGCTCGTAAGTTGCGCCCTGCTTCGCCTTGCCGTCCACGGCATCGGCCACGGCGTTCGCGACGTCGCCGACATAGGCCGGCTGCACGGTATTGACCCCGCCGCCGACCAGCGGCAGCACCGGCGACATCCGTGCCAGCGCCGCAAACCGGTTGGTGAACTGATCCTCGGGCCCGAACAGCAGCGACGGCCGCATGATGGTGGCCTGTGGCAAGGCCGCCAGCACCGCCGCCTCGCCCTCCGCCTTGGCCCGGAAATAGCTCGAGGGCGAATCCGCGTCGGCCCCGATCGCCGAGACATGGACCATCCGCCCACCGGCAGCAGCCGCCGCCTTGGCGATGGTCTCGGCGCCCTTCACCTGCACCGCATCGAAGCTCTGCCCGCCGCCCTCGGCCAGGATGCCGACCAGGTTGATGGCAATATGCGAATCACGCATCGCCGCCTCGACCGAGGCCGGGTAGCGCACATTGGCCTGGACGGCATGGATCTGTCCGACACGGCCGAGCGGCTGCAGGTGGCCGGCCAGTTCAGGCCGCCGCACCGCGACTCGGACGCGGTAATCGCGCTTGCAGAGCGCCCGGACCACGTTCCGCCCCAGAAAACCCGATCCGCCGAAGACCGTGACGAGCGTGTCCAGGTTCGATGCCATGGGGTGATTCCTGTGGGATTCGAGAGCGATTGACGTGGGTTAACCGTCTGGCGATACGCCATCGGCCTTATCCTGTACAGGGTATTTGAATTTCCAATCGCGAATTTGACAAGCGCGCAACCGATCCTTACTAAGCCGCTCCACATGCCCAGGTGGCGGAATTGGTAGACGCGCTGGCTTCAGGTGCCAGTGGCTTAACGGCCGTGAAGGTTCGAGTCCTTTCCTGGGCACCACCCCCTTTTTAAGCGATTGAAATCGCTCAGTATCCGGAGGGTGGGTGCGGCGAAGCCGTCACCCAGCGAGGGTAGAGGCGAGACAGCGATTATACCGTTGGCCCCCATTTCTCGTCGTTAGACGCGACGGACGTAATCTCGTTCGATCCAAATCGAGTGCATGTAGCTGGACTCCTCGACCTTCGAGTTCGACCAGGCGTCCTCTGAGATCGACGATCGGAAAAATGGCGGCCGAGGCACTTCACGAATAACGCCTGCCTCTCTATGTTTCCGGCAGCGCTTTTGGAATTGCTACGACTTCGACTCTGTTCCCGATCTTCATTCCAACACCTTTGAACGGGCTTTTGAGACGAGCTTAGCGCATCCTGCTCAGCTGGCGCTCGTCGGCCGCCGCTCCAGTGCGCTGCAATTTTCGGGTGCTCCAGGGGTCGTCGAGCAAAGCCTTCGCGCTTCGCCTTAGATCGCCCATCCGTCGGCGGGATAGGCGACGGTCTCCGCGGGCATGATCGCCGCACCGAGCCCGTTGCAGAATCGGCTGGAATAGAAGGCGAGCGGGGAACCGTCTCGCTGCCGGCACCAGCGGACCTCGCCAATGAACAGCGTGTGGTCGGCGACGTCGATTGATCGGACCACGTCGCAAGCGAACTGGGCGATCGCTTGCGACAGGACGGGAAATTCTTCCCGTTTGACCAGCGATGGCGAGCCTTCGGCCCGCGGCCCGCCGGAGAAGTGCGCGCAGAGTGCGAGATCTTCCGCGTGAAGCACATTCACGGCGTAACGCTTCGAATCCATGATCGCCTGCCAGGTCCGCCCTCGCATCACCGACACCAGCACGGTTGGCGGTTTGGTGGAGACGGTTGTGAAGCTGTTGGCCGTCATGCCGACCGGAGTGCCGTCGCGGTCGATGCTCGCCACGACTGTCACGCCTGTGGGGAATCGCGCAGCGGCCGCCCGGAAGCTCGCCGGATCGGGATGCGGGTTCATCGATGGCGCTCCATGGCGAAACGGCAAGAGGTCGCGCCTTTCGGCGTGTGGCTCGAGAGATGGTTTGTCGGCACGCAGCCGCTGCCTGGTGCAAGTGGACCGTACGGCCGGCTCGCGATCATTGTTGCGTCAGGCGGCGAGCGGCGCGCGCCTGTCGATCCAAGCGTGGATGCGCTTGTCGGTCGCGACACGATCCCACTGACGTTCCGGGTAGTTGAAATTATCGGTGAACTCGTCGCAGAGTTCTCGGTCCTGCGCCATGGTGAGGATCAGCCGACCCATCGCCTCGGACGGCGGCCGCAGCATCAGATTCGTCCAGCGCGCAGCCGCGAACACGCGATTTTCGCGGGCGCGATCCACCTCCTCAATGAAGCGAGCGTCGAAGGCCACCGTTTCCACGATCGCCTTGCCGAGTTCGAAGGCGGCGTAGGAGGCGATGTTGGCGCCTTGGCCCATCAGCGGGTCGACCACTGAGTGGACGTCGCCCAGCGCGACGGCGAATTTCTCGCCATCGAAGGCGACCGACGATTGCCGCACGGTCGGCACCACCGCACTTGCAGCAGGTCGAGCGGCTGGGCAAGCCCGAAGCGATGGGTGTCGATCCGGTCGTAGGTGTGCGGATGATGCTTTTCCAGCTTGTCGAGAATTGTCTGGCGGAAGGCTGCGGGGTCCGCGTCGTAGCTCAGCGAGACCAGATCGGCCATGTCGCCGCCGGGAATGTTCTCCATCAGGAGCGCCGTCTTCATGCCGTTGAATGACAGCGTCGGAATGACGATCATCTCGCCATGTCCGGGCGACACCGAGAGCGTGACACCGCGCGGGTCGTCACCGTCCGGGCTGCCGTGATCGACGCCGTCAAAGAGGCCCACGCAGAGCAGGCGCTGTGGCTGGCTGTAGGGGGACAACTCCGGCCGATGGGTGAACATTCGCCCGAGCGCCCCCTTGCCGGTCGACACGACGAGAAGGTCAAAGCGTGAAACCAGAGCCGGGATGTCGTCGTCCTGGATGCTGGCATATTCGATGCTGCCGCCGCGATCCTCGAAATCCTTCATCAGCGCGGGCAGGTACATGCGGTAATCCACTGCCCGGCTCGGCTTCTTGAACGCGCCGCGAAACAGCAGCCCGTTGCCTGGGAAGTTAAAGAAATGGTCGTGGTGGTGGTAGATCGTGGCCGCGTCATCCCAATGGTTCACGCCTAGCTCGTTCTCACGCGCGATGGTGACGCTGTGGTGGGCGACCGTGTTCATCAGCCGTGCCGAGGCGTACTGCTCCGGAGTGCGGTCGGTCAGCACCGTCGCCTGGATTCCATGCTGTTGCAGATAAAGAGCCAGATGCAGGCCGCCGATCCCGGCGCCGACGATCCCGATCGATTTGTTCATTGTTGATCCTCCCTGGTTGCCGAGAAGCTAGACCGGATCGACTGTGTTCTTGTAGGGAATGATAAGAATATTACAAATTCCTGGGAGGAATGCATGGATCGGATCGATGCGCTGCAAACCTTCATTCGGGTGATGGAGGCCGGCAGCTTCAGCCAGGCCGCGAGCGATCTGGGCCTCGGACAGCCGGCCATCAGCAAGCGAGTGGCGCTGCTGGAGGCGGAGTTCGGCTGCCGGCTGTTTGTCCGCACCACGCGCAAGGTTCGTCCGACGCCGGAGGCCGATCGCGTGCTCAAGCTCGCCAAGGATATCGTCGCGCTGTTGGAAAGTGCCAGCACGCCGGCGCAGAGCCGGGTTCGCAGTCCGTCGGGGACCTTGCGGATCACTGTGCCGACCTCGTTCGGTCGTTATTTTTTCCGCGGCATCTTCGCAGAATATCTTTACCGCTATCCCGACGTGCGGCTCGACGTGAGCTTCACCGAGCAGTTCGTCGACCTGGTGGAGACCGGGACGGAGCTGGCAGTTCGGATCGGAATGCTGAACTCCAGCTCGCTGGTGGCGCGGCGGGTCGGCACCATCAAGCGCCTCCTGGTGGCGGCCCCTTCACTGCTCGCACGGCATCAGGCCCCGCTCCTCCCCGACCATCTGCGCCGCATGCCGAGCATAACGTATTCGCGCTTGTCCCCGCGGAATCAGTGGACGTTCGAAGCCGAGACCGGCCGCCATGTGGTCGAGATCGCGCCGTCCATGAACTGCGACGACGCCGACGTGATGACGCTCGCGACGGTTGAGGGGCTCGGCGTCGCGGTGCTGCCAAGCTGGTGCGCCGTCGAACACATCGCCGCGGGCCGGCTTGTTCATCTGCTGCCGGATTATGCGGTACCATCGCTACCGATGCATCTCGTCTATCCTGACCCGCATTGGATGTCGCATCGCGCGAGACTATTCCGCGATCTGATCATTGAGCGTGCCGACATGTTTGCGATTGGCTGAACACGTCGGCCGATGCTTGGAATTTGAGAGCGCTGGCGATCGCCGCCGCCCCTGCCGTCACACGATCCGCCGGCCCGCGCGTCGCGCGATCGGCCGCTGGACGAAATACATCGCGATCATCGAAATAATGGTCGTTGCGACGACGATATAGCCCAGCCGGTCGAAATGCAGCAGCGAACCGTCGGGATCTTCCGCGATGATCGCCGCCGCAAAGACCGAGCCCAACCCGCCCGACAGCTGCTGCACGGATGCCGAGACCGCGCTGAACGATCCGCGCTGGCTGGCGTCGGGGATCGCCGACATCAGCGCCTGGGACGGGATCATGCGCGAGAAGATGCCGATGAACATCAGCACGTTGACCACGATCGCGGTGAGCAGCGAGACGTGGCCGAGGTTGGTGTAGATCAGCACCATGATCACGGTCACCACGCAGCCGAATGCGAAGGTCGGATATTTGCCGAACGCATCGCTGGCGCGGCCGACCAGCGGCCCGATGATGATGCTGAACAGGCCCGAGACGAGATAGATCGTCGGCAGGTGGACGATGTCGATGCCGAGATTGTGCACGGTGAAGGCGCTGCCGAACGGCATCAGCATGAAGCCGCCGGTCGCGAGCAGCGTGGTCACCAGGAAGGCCAGCGTGTAGCGCGGCTGCCCCACGGTTGCGATCAGATGGCGGAACGGATTGCTGTCGTGCTGCAATTTGAGATGGGCATCGACCGGCTGCATCGCGATCGCAATCGCCGCGATCGCGACAATCGACAGGCCGACGATGGCCACGAAGCAGATGTGCCAGTTCCAGTGATTGGCCAGGAACAGCCCGGCGGGGACGCCGAGCACCTGGCTCGCGGCGAACGCCGTCTGCAGGACGCCCATCGCGCGGCCGCGCTGTTGCAGCGGGAACAGGTCGGTGACGATGGCAAGCACGACGGAGCCGATCACCCCGCCGAAAACGCCGGTGACGATGCGGCCGAGCAGCAGCACGTGAAAATTCTGCGCCAGCGCGCAGAGCACGGTGCCGAGCATGAAGCCGACATAGAAGAACAGCAGCAGCTGCTTGCGGTCGAAGCGATCGGCAAAGCCGGCGGCGAGGACGCCGGAAATCCCGGCCGCGAACGCGTAGGCCGAGACCGCGACGCCGAATTGCCCGGCCGTGATGTTCAGCGACGGCATCAGGATGGCGCCGAGCGGCGACATGATGATGAAATCGAGGATCAGCGTGAATTGCGTGAAGGCCAGCAGCGCGATCAGGAACGATTGGTAGCGCGAAAAGCCGCGCTCCTGCTGGTCGTCGTCGATCGGCGCGGCGATGGTCTGGTCGGACATAAGGTTCATTTCATTGGGGAGGCCGGTGCTGGCCGGCAACAGATAGGGAGGGCGCGGTCGGATTTCATGGGGCGCGCGGGCAACAGTTCCCTCGAAATCGAACGCGCGGCGGCAATGACTTGGCCGACTTGGCCGCGTGCCCACGTCGAACTTGGCGAGAAAATGGGGACAGCGGCGCACCCGAGACGCCATGGCGATTGTTTCCAGTTGTGTCGGCCGATAACTGCAACGGGTGAATGCTGTACTTCACAACCTTGAAAGCGTACGCACGTCAAGGATGTGAATCGTGCTGATGCATCTCACGGTTCCGTCTGTGGCGACCGCGCAACAGGTCGCTGCAAATCGTTTCAAGCTTGAACGGAGCGGATCAGCGGAAGCTGAGAGCGGGGCGGGGGTAGCAGATGGCGCGAGGCCGGGGGCTCGGCTTCACGCCGACGGTGGAGTAAGGGCATGGTTTCCTCGCGGCTCGCGGCGATCCTGTCGTGCACGGCCTTGGGGGGCGGTTGTCTGTTGTCCGCTTCGTCGGCGTTTGCGGCCTGCGACAGTCTCGCGCCAGCAAGCGGACAGACGGTAACCTGCTCGACCGCCGCGCCGAATCCCTCGCCGACCGGCGTGCAGGCCGCTGCCGGCAGCTCGAACGTCACCGTGAACGTGCTGCAGGGCGCCGGCATCACGCCGGGCGCCGGAGCGACCGCGATCGGCCTTGTCTCCGGCAGCGCCGCCACCAACAACGGCACGCTGACCATCAGCGGTGGTGGCACCGGCATCTTCGGCAGTGGCGACGGCAATGTCTTCACCAACGCCGCGTCGGGCGTGATCACGACCTCGGGCGCCGGCAGCAATGCGATCGCCGCCAGCAGCAACGGCAACACGCTGATCAACAACGGCACGATCACGACGCAGAACGGCACCTCGCGCGGCCTTGCCATCACCGGTCTCACGCAGCACAACAACAACACGCTGATCAATACCGGGACGATCACCACCCAGGGCCCGCAATCGCACGGCCTTTTTGTGCAGACCGGCGACAGCAACACCTTCACCAATAGCGGCACCATCACCACGGCCGGCGCAGGCGCCCGTGCGATCTTCTCCGCCGGCCAGTTTGCGACCATCACCAATACCGGCACGCTGCTGACGACCGGTGGCGATGCGGGCGGCACCGCCAACAACACCGTGTTCATGCAAGGCAATGCGGGCGTCCTGCGCAACAGCGGCACGATCGAGGCGCGCGGCGTCAATGCCGACGGCGTGTTCTCCAACACCGCCGGATCGTCGTTCACCGCACGCATCGAGAACCTCGCCGGCGGCAAGATCATCAGCCAGGCGGGACCCGCAATCCGCACGCTCAACGGCGCCACCACCATCGTCAATGCCGGCCTGATCGCCGGCAACGGCGGCACGGCGCTCGCGGGCGGCGGCGGCGTGGTGACGATGATCCTGCAAACCGGCTCACAGATCGTTGGCCTTGCCGACGGCGGCGGCGGCGGCAACCAGGTGCGGCTGCAAGGCAGCGGCACGGTCGACAATGCGTTCGCGCGATTCCAGACGCTGACGATGGAAGGCAATGACTGGACCTGGGCCGGTACCGGCACCTTCGCCAACACCTTCATCAACAGCGGTTCGCTGACGCTGCAGACGTCGCTGACAGGCAATGTGTCGATCGCGGCCGGCACCAGCCTGCTGGCGGGCAACGGCGCCAATCCGTCGATCACGCCGTTTCCGGGCGGACCGCCGATCACCGTCACCAATGCCGGCGTGATCAATCTGACCAATGGCGGCGCCACCGCCGCGAACAGCCTGACGATCGCGGGCAACTATGTCGGCAATAGCGGCGGTCTCTATCTGCGCACCGTGCTTGGCGGCGACGGGTCGCCGTCGGATCGGCTCGTCATCTCCGGCGGCAATGCGTCGGGCTCGACCGCGGTGACCGTCACCAATGCCGGCGGCGCGGGCGCGTTGACCACCGCCGACGGCATCATGGTGGTGCAGGCCGTCAACGGCGGCACCACGGCTGCGGGCGCATTCGGTCTCTCCAACGCCGTCGTGGCGGGCGCGCACGAATATCTGCTGTTCCGCGGCGGCGTTTCCGCCGGCAGCGCCAACAACTGGTATCTGCGCTCGACATTGTTGCCCGGCACGGCGTCGCCTGCGCCGCCGGCTGCGCCTGCACCGGCGCCGCCTTCATCGCCCAATGTGGTGCCGCCGCCTCCGGGGCTGCCCGCGGAGGATCTGTCGTCGCTGACGCCGCCGCCGGCAGGCGCCGCGCCGGTCCAGCTCTACCGCGAAGAGGTGTCGGTCTATTCGGCGTTGCCGCAGGTGGCGCAAAAGCTCGGGCTGGCGACGCTCGGCACCTTCCATCAGCGCCAGGGCGATCAGGCCTTGCTGACCGGCGGCGGCGAACAGCCGGCGGCGTGGGCGCGTGCCTATGGCTCGCACAGCTCGCAGAGCTGGGCCGGCACGGTCAGCCCCGCCTTCGACGGCACCATGGCAGGCGTGCAGGTCGGCGTCGACATCCTGCGCTTCCAGTCCGCGCCCGAGCATCATGATCGCGCCGGCTTCTTCTATGCGTATGGCTGGGCCAGCGGCACCATCAACGGCTTCGCGCTCGGCCTGAACGACATCCGCACCGGCACGCTCTCGATCGACAGCCAGAATATCGGCGGCTACTGGACCCATGTCGGCCCGTCGGGCTGGTATGTCGACGCCGTGCTGATGGGCAGCTTCTACGGCGCAAGCCCGCAGTCGGATCGTCAGGTCGGCGCGCGGGTGTCGGGCACCGGCGTCGCTGCATCGCTGGAAGCCGGCGCACCGATCCCGCTCAACAGCTTTCTCGCGATCGAGCCGCAGGCGCAGCTGATCTGGCAACGGCAGTCGTTCGACAGCTTCAGCGACATGTTCTCGAGCGTCGCGCGCGACAGTGCCGATACGCTGACCGGGCGGCTCGGCGTGCGCATTCCGGCAACCTTCGTCGTCGGCACGGCCGAACTGCGTCCCTATCTCGAGGCCAATCTCTGGCACACCGCCGCGAATGACCGCAGCATCGCGTTCGCGACGACGGACCTGATCGGCGTGCAAAGCCGTGGCACCGCCGTCGAGATCGGCGCTGGCGTCTCCGCGCAGCTCAATCGCACGATCAGCGCCTATGCGAGCGCGGGCTACACGACCTCGGTGGATAGCCTCCATCGCGAGGATATCACCGGCCGCTTCGGCCTGCGCGTCAGCTGGCAGTGATGGCGCGCCCTCGCGGGGGCGCGCGGCGGTGATAGCAACCCATTGTCTCCGCTGCACGATGGCGGTACACCCTGAACTATCTGTGCCGGAACAATTGAGGATTCCCGCTGCCCGTGTCCGGTCCTGACCGGCCCCGATGCCGGTGCGATCCGAAGACTGGCGCATGCTCGCCTGTCGGCGGATTGGACGGTAGTTTATTCCGACGGCGATTCGACGAGGTTTTTGACAGCATGACCATCCGCCTGCATCGCGGCGACCTGCCCGATCTGTCCCGCTACACCGACTCGGTGGCGATCGACACCGAGACCATGGGATTGCATCCGCACCGTGACCGGCTCTGCGTGGTGCAGATGTCGAACGGCGACGGTACCGCCGACGTGATCCAGATTCCGAAGGGCCACACCGATTCGCCGAACCTGAAGGCGCTGCTCGCTAATCCCAAGATCACCAAGATCTTCCATTTCGCACGGTTCGACGTCGCGGTGCTTTACAACACGTTCGGCGTGATGCCGACGCCGGTCTATTGCACCAAGATCGCCTCGCGCCTGTCGCGTACCTACACCGATCGCCACGGCCTGAAGGATCTGGTGCGCGAGGTGCTGAACGTCGAATTGTCGAAGCAGCAGCAGTCGAGCGACTGGGGCGCGCAAAGCCTCAGCGAGGCCCAGCTCGCCTACGCCGCCTCCGACGTGCTGCATCTGCATGCGCTGCGCGACAAGCTGAATGTCATGCTCGCGCGCGAGGGACGGACAGATCTCGCCCAGGCCTGCTTCGACTTCCTCCCCACCCGCGCCAGGCTCGATCTCGACGGCTGGGAGGCCGAGGACATTTTCGCCCATTCATGATGTGCGCCGAATTCGTCGCGGCCGGGGCAGTTCCGCCCCGTTTCGGCCAAACTGTTCACGCGTGGTCCGGTGCGGGGGGCGCGAGGCGAGGTCCGGGCTGCATATTTGGGCGGCTCCGGCTAGAATAGGGGCAGTTTCGCGCCTCTGGAGCTCAGGTGAATTCGGTTCAGAATCCAGCCTATGTCACGGGCCTCGAGGCGCGCTTCGCCGCCGCCGCGCGGCACAGCCGCATGGTGCGGATCCTGCGCGTCGCGGTGCCCGCGATGGTCGGGCTGGCGATGGCCGTGATCATCTATATCGCGCTGTTCAATCCGTTCCACGACCTGATCCCTAAGCTGCCGCTCGAGATGGATAACCTCGTCGTGTCCGGCACCAAGATCACGATGGAAGCGCCGCATATCGCCGGCTTCTCCAACGACGGACGGCCTTACGAAATGTGGGCCAAGGCGGCGATCCAGGACGTCACCGATCCCGACCATGTCGAGCTGAAGACGATCCGCGCCAAGGTGGCGCAACAGGATCAGTCAACGGTGACGATGGACGCGCGCACCGGCTTCTTCGACAACAAGAAGCAGCTGCTCGACTTGCGCCAGGACATCTTCCTGCAGTCGTCCACCGGCTATGAGGCCCGGCTGACGCAGGCCTTCGTCGACATCAACAAGGGCAACGTGTCGTCGGACGAGCATGTCGACGTCAAGCTGCTCGACGGCACGCTCACCGCCGACAGGCTTCGGATCTACAACAGCGGCGAGCTGGTGCGGTTCGAAGGCAATGTCGTGATGAATCTCGACAAGCTCGGCGACAACAATGCCGCCCCGCCGGCCGAGCCCGCTCCACCGCCGCCGCCGTCACCGAAGCCGCGCAAATCCGCCAACACGAAATGATTTTGATGATGAGACGTTTTCCGCACGGCATGGCAATTGCGGCGTTCCTGTTCGCTCTTTTCGCCGCGAGTGCTGCGTTCGCGCAGGGCTCGATGAGCGGCGTGCCTAACGCCATGCAGGGCTTCTCGCAGAACCGCGACCAGCCGATCCAGATCGAGGCCGCCTCGCTGGAAATGCGCGACAAGAAAAAGGAGGCGACCTTCGCCGGCAATGTGAAGGTCGTGCAGGGCGACACCACCATGACGTCGAAGACGCTGGTCGTGTTCTACGAGGATAAATCGACCCAGGCGCCGGCGCCCGCCCCGACCGGCACCAAGGGTGCAGCCGCCAAGGGCGCCGCACCGATGCAGTCGGCAACGCCCGGCCCCGGCGGCGCCTCCTCGATCAAGCGGCTGGAGGCGAAGGGCAATGTCGTCGTCACCCAGAAGGACCAGGTCGTCACCGGCGAGACCGCGATCTTCGACACCAAGACCAATTTGATCACGATGCTCGGCGGCGGCGGCAGCCAGGTGGTGCTGACCCAGTGCCAGAATGTGCTGCGCGGCGACCGCCTTTTGGTCGACATGACCACCGGCGTCTCGCGCGTCGAAGCCGACAATGGCAAGGTACAGGGCCTGTTCATCCAGTCGCCGGGCGGACAGAGCGGCAAGTGCGGCACGCCGGCCGCCCCCGGCTCAGCCCCGGCCCCGTCGCCGCTGCAGCTGATTCCGGGCGGCAAGTCCAAGTAAGCCTCACGTAAGGTCAAGCAGAATCAATTGGTTAGATAATATTCTGCGGCCGCGAGGTTGAAGCCGGCGGGGCGAGACTGTATCTACTGCAGCGGCCCGGCCGAACAATGCGCCTCGAGGGGGATTATGTCGGCCGGGACAGGGGCATCCATTCATTCAAGGCGCGGGTGATCGCGCTTTGCCGTGTTGTTCGAGCATGATCTCCGCGCAAACGCGTCCGCTTTTGTCGCGCGGGAAGGCCGGTATTCCGATTTCCGGCTCATGCTTGCGGCTTCGCATGCGAATCGATCGATGCGCAGGCAAGGTCGCGGGATCACCGTGAAAGGCTGAAGCGAAGCGGGGATGGTGGATTTTCTCGGCATGTTCCGGCGGCGCTCTGCGAAACGCAGTACCGGATTTGCGCGCTCGCATGACGACATCACGGCGCTCGGCGACGAGTTCGGCGAGATGCTGACGTCTCCGGTGCGTGATGCGCCGCCGATGGCGCGCGCCGCGTCGGCTCCCGGCGTCGAGCTGCCGCGATCCCAGCCGGCAGCAGCGCCCGCACCGGCGCGTGCGAGGCCGGCCAGGAACAGCGCGCCCGCCGCGCCGCAGCTGATCAAGCGGCCGGGTTATCTGGCTGTGCATAGCGTGGAAAAGAGTTTTGGCAGCCGCCAGGTCGTGCGCGGCGTCAGCATCTATGTGCGGCGGGGCGAAGCGGTCGGCCTGCTCGGGCCCAACGGCGCCGGCAAGACCACCGTGTTCTACATGATCACCGGGCTGATCAAGGCTGATCGCGGCGCCATCGAGCTCGACGGCCACGACGTCACCAAGCTGCCGATGTACCAGCGCGCGCGCCTCGGCATCGGCTATCTGCCGCAGGAAGCCTCGATCTTCCGCGGCCTGTCGGTCGAGCAGAACATCCGCGCCGTGCTCGAGGTCGTCGAGCCCTCGAAGAAGAAGCGCGAGCACGAGCTGGACTCGTTGCTCGACGAGTTCAACATCACGCGGCTGCGCAAGAGCCCGTCGATCGCGTTGTCCGGCGGCGAGCGCCGCCGCGTCGAGATTGCGCGCGCGCTGGCGACGCGCCCGAATTACATGCTGCTCGACGAGCCGTTCGCCGGCATCGACCCGATCGCGGTCGGCGACATCCAGGACCTCGTCCGCCATCTCACCAACCGCGGCATCGGCGTGCTCATCACCGACCATAACGTCCGCGAGACGCTCGGCCTGACCGACCGCGCCTATATCGTCTATGCTGGTGAAATCTTGACTGAGGGAAGCCCGGAGGAGATCGTTAATGATCCCGATGTCCGTCGGCTTTACCTTGGCGAGGAATTCCGCCTCTAGCGCTATTTTCCGATCCGTCAAGCCGTGTACAAGGGCTTCGGACTAATATAAGCAAGAATCGAGCCAACTTTTAAGGTCGATCTTGTCTCCATGGCGCTGACGCAAAGACTAGAGTTCCGCCAGTCGCAGTCGCTGGTGATGACGCCGCAGCTGATGCAGGCGATCAAGCTGCTGCAACTGTCGAACCTGGATCTGTCGGCCTTTGTCGAGGAAGAGCTGGAGCGCAATCCACTGCTGGAGCGGGCGGCAGACGGACCGGAGCCGCCGGTGGCGGGCGAGCCGGCCATGGAGCGGCCGGATTACGGCGATTCCGATGGTTCCAGCAGCTATGGGGACGATGGCGACGCTTCCGACATGGCCGCAGGCCCAGGCGGCGAGGCCGCCTTCGAGCCCGGCCAGGAGGAATGGCTGAACCGCGATCTCGGCAGCCGCGCCGAGATCGAGCAGACGCTCGATACCCGCCTCGACAACGTGTTTTCCGAGGAGCCGGCGGAAGCGGCGGCGCGCGCCGCTCAGGATGCACCTCCGTCGGTCTACACCGAATGGGGCGGCGGCGCCTCCAGCGACGACGAGTACAATCTCGAAGCTTTCGTGGCCGCCGAGCTGACGCTTGCCGACCACCTCGCCGAACAACTCGCGGTGGCGTTCTCGGCGCCGGCGCAGCGCATGATCGGGCAGTATCTGATCGACCTGGTTGACGACGCCGGTTACCTGCCGGCCGATCTCGGTCAGGCCGCCGAGCGGCTCGGTGCGTCGCAGCAAGCGGTCGACGAGGTCGTCGCGGTGCTGCAGAAATTCGACCCGCCGGGCGTGTGCGCGCGAAACCTGAGCGAATGCCTCGCGATCCAGCTGCGCGAGCTCGATCGCTACGATCCGGCGATGCAGGCGCTGGTCGAGCATCTCGATCTGCTCGCCAAGCGCGACATCGCGGCCTTGCGAAAGCTCTGCGGCGTCGACGACGAAGACATCACCGACATGATCGCCGAGATCCGCCGGCTCGACCCGAAGCCCGGACTGAAGTTCGGCACCGCGCGGACGCAAACCATGGTGCCTGACGTCTATGTGCGCCCGGGTCCCGACGGCGGCTGGCATGTCGAGCTCAACAGCGACACTCTGCCACGCGTGCTGGTCAACCAGTCCTATTACGCTGAGCTGTCGAAGACGATCCGCAAGGACGGTGACAAGTCGTACTTCACCGACTGCCTGCAGAATGCGACCTGGCTGGTCCGCGCGCTCGATCAGCGCGCCCGCACCATCCTGAAGGTCGCGACCGAAATCGTCCGCCAGCAGGATGGCTTCTTCACTTATGGCGTCGCGCATTTGCGGCCGCTCAATCTGAAGGCGGTCGCGGATGCGATCCAGATGCATGAATCGACGGTGTCGCGCGTCACCGCCAACAAATACATGGCGACCAATCGCGGCAGTTTTGAATTGAAGTATTTTTTCACCGCCTCGATCGCGTCGGCCGACGGTGGCGAGGCGCATTCGGCCGAAGCGGTGCGTCACCACATCAAGCAATTGATCGACGGCGAGGCGCCGTCGGCAATCCTGTCCGACGACACGATCGTGGAACGTTTGCGCGCCTCGGGCATTGATATCGCCCGCCGCACCGTCGCGAAGTACCGCGAGGCGATGCGGATACCATCCTCGGTGCAGCGACGCCGTGACAAACAGAGCATGCTCGGTAATGCCCTTTCGGCCCCTGCCTCCTCATCCGACCGGTCGCGCGATACGGCCCCCGTTTAGGTTACTTCTTGAGCGTGACCCCGTCCGGGTACGGACTGGGCCATGCGCTCGTTGCGTTCGCGCCAAATCGGGATAGTCTCAATCTTTCCAGGTCGAGCGTCGTCCAGAAGGGGAGGTAACCGGAAGCCCAGCAAGCATCATGCTCCTGCAAGAGTGATCGCGGCATCCAGCAATTGAGGCATCAAATGACCCTTCGAATCTCGGGAAAGAGCATCAGCATCGGCGAGGCGCTTCGCGCGCGCGTCAGCGAGCGCACCGACGAGGTCCTGCGAAAGTATTTTGATGGCAACTATTCGGGTCACATCACGCTGAGCAAGGATGGCTTCGGCTTCCGAACCGATTGCGCGCTGCATCTGGATTCCGGCATCACGCTGGAAGCCGAATCCAATGCCGCCGACGCCTATGCCAGCGCGGACGCCGCGCTCTTGATGATCGAGAAGCGTCTGCGCCGCTACAAGAGCCGGCTGAAGGATCGTTCCGCCCGCAAGACCTATGCCGCGACTGCCGCGCTTGCCGAATTGAACGGCGTCGGGCTCGACGCGCCGAGCTACGTCATCGAGGCGCCCGAGAACGAGGACGAGGTCACCGAATACAGCCCGGTGATCATTGCCGAGGCAACCACCGCGCTGAAGCGGCTGTCGGTCAGCGAAGCCGTGATGGAGCTCGATCTGACGGGCGCCTCCTGCCTGGTGTTCCAGCATGGCGGCAGCGGCCGGTTGAACATCATTTACCGCCGTACGGATGGCAATGTCGGCTGGGTCGATCCGCCGGCGGTGAGCCCTTGAGGATAGTTGGCAGATGGCATTGACGTCCGAAGCCAGCCCTGCTTATGGTCCGCCGCCTCCAGGAACAAGGGAGGCGGAACAGGGTTCGCAGGTGTTGGCACCGCCGATACGTTGGAGTAGAAGCCCTGCCAACCGGACCCGGGCTAAGCCCGCATCCCACCTCATCTTCTTGACGCCGCCGCTGTAAAGCCTATTTCGCAACCTGACGGTCATTCACCTCGGAACGTCCCAATGCCGATTACCGATTTGGTCGCACCCGAGGCGATTCTCCCGGCTTTGAAAGTCATCAGCAAGAAGCAGGCGCTGCAGGAACTTGCCGCGCGTGCCTCCGCTCTGACCGGGCAGAATGAGCGCGCCATCTTTGAGGTGCTGCTGCAGCGCGAGAAGCTCGGCACCACGGCGGTCGGCTATGGCGTCGCCATTCCGCACGGCAAGCTGCCCAAGCTGGAGAAGCTGTTCGGCTTCTTCGCCCGCCTCGAGCGCCCGATCGATTTCGAGGCGATGGACGGCCAGCCGGTCGACCTGATCTTCCTGCTGCTGGCCCCCGAAGGCGCCGGCGCCGACCATCTCAAGGCGCTGGCGCGGATCGCCCGCCTGCTGCGCGACCAGGACGTCGCCAAGAAGCTGCGTGCCTCGCGCGACGCCCAGGCGATCTACTCGGTGCTCGCATTGCCGCCGGCGAGCGCGGCGTAATCATCCGAATCCGCGAATTCGTTTTCGCGCCATTGTCATCAGAGCGCAGCCAGTGCGTCACGCGCTGGCGTGCGCCAATGCGTTGTCGATCGTTCAGGCCCCGTAGCCCGGATGAAGCGAAGCGCAATCCGGGGCTACTCTAACCGCGGATAGTTCAGTCCCGGATTTCGCTTCGCTCCATCCGGGCTACGAAGCTGCATGCTTCGCAAGTCTCTCAGCAGATCGTCGGCAGCAGACGGCGGACCTCGTCGAGCAGATCGGGGATAGCCTTCTCGTCATTGGCGAGATGCCGGAGCAGCGCGCTCTGGAACAGGCCGTCGAACAGCGCGTACAGCGCAGCCGGTGACGATGCCGGCCGCTTGTTGCCGAGCTCGGCGTAGCGCGTGGCGATGCGCCAGATCATCGCTTCCAGGCTCTTGTCGATCTCGAGCACGTCCTTGCGGAACGCGGGCTCGAACATTGCCTGCGAGCGCAGATCGTACCAGAGCCGATGCATGCGCGCTTCGTTCTCGAGCGTGGCCGCGAGCTTGGCGAGGAAGCCTTCGGTCAATTCGTCGCGGCTGCGTGCTGTCGTCACCACCTCGTCATAGCGCGTCACGCATTTCGCCTTGTAGTGGCGGACGCAGCAGCAGATCAGGTCGAGCTTGTCGCTGAAGTAGTAGTGAAACACGCCGTGCGTGAATGCGGAGTTCTGCGCGATCTCGCGCAGGCTGGTGCGTGCGAAGCCGAGCTCGCCAAGCGTTTCCAGCGCGGCCTCCGCGAGCTCGACGCGCCGCGCGTTGAACTTCTCGTCGCGCAGCGCCTCGGCCGCCACAGCCACGCGTTGGGCCGCCCCTGTCGCTTGCCGCGCCATTCCGTGCCTTTCCTCTGCTTCTTCCCTCGAACAACTATACCGCGGCGACCGCGGCGCACTCCATCTCTTCACAACCATCCTCTTTGACACTTGTCAAATTCAGACTTGACAAGTGTCAAGTTCCTGGACGAGGGTTGGCGAAATAATTTGGACAACCGTCAAGACGGCTGACCAATCGACAAACCAGGAGGAAATGCACCGCCGGGGCGCGCCAACGCTGCGCCCTGCCGACGCCGGCCGCGACCATCAATGCGCTTCAAATGCGCAGGCCCCCGGCCCACGCTGCCTCAGCACCACCATCAATCGGCAAGCAAAGGGAGGACTACGTCATGAGTGGGAAGAGCCTTGAAGGCAGGAAAGCCCTGGTCACCGGCGGCGCCCGGGGGATCGGCGCGGCGATCGCGCAGGCACTGGCGCGGTCCGGCGCCGCGGTCATGATCGGCGATATTCTCGACGACGCCGGCAAGGCCAGCGCTGCCGAGATCGCCAAGGCCGGGGTGAAGACCGGCTTCGTCAAGCTCGACGTCACTGACGATGGGCAATGGGAAAGGGCCGCCGCAGCGACGGTTGAAACCCTCGGCGGCTTCGACATCCTGATCAACAATGCCGGGATCGAGATCACCTCGCTGGTCGCCGACATCAAGGCCGAGGACGCGCGCCGCATGTGCGACGTCAACATCGTCGGAACCGTGCTCGGCATGAAGCACGCCTTCCGCGCGATGCGGCCGGGCGGCGCAGCGGGCAAGGGCGGCGCGGTCGTCAACATCGCTTCGGTCGCGGCGACGATCGCCTTCCCGAGCATCGCGGTCTATTCCGGCACCAAATCCGCGGTCGACCGCATGACGCGCGTCGGCGCGATGGAAGCCGGCAAGCTCGGCTACGGCGTGCGCGTCAACTGCATCTATCCCGGCCTGATCCCGACCGACATGGGCCTGCAACTCGCCAATGACATCGTGAAGATCGGTCTCGCGCCCGACGTCAACGCAGCGGTCGGCTCGGTGGTGGAGCAGACGCCGCTCGGCAAGCTCGCCGAGGTCTCCGACATCGCCGACGCCGCCGTGTTCCTGTGCTCGAACGATGCGCGCTTCATCACCGGCATCGGCCTGCCGGTCGACGGCGGCATGGGTATGTAGCAACAAGGCTGACAACAAGCATTTCGGAGGATCGCAATGAGCGAGAAGAAGCCCGTCATCGTCTATGGCGCTTCCGGCTACACCGGCCGGCTGGTCTGCGAATATCTGCGCGAGTACAACATCCCCTTCATCGCCGCTGGCCGCAGCGCCGAGAAGCTCAACGCCGCGATGAAGTCGAACGTGGCCGGCATCGAGGCCGCCGACTACGAGGTCGTGTCGGTGCCGCACACCGTGGCCGCGCTGACCGAATTGTTCAAGGGCGCGTCGGTGGTGCTCAACACTGTGGGCCCCTTCGCCAAGTTCGGCGGCGAGGTGGTACAGGCCTGCCTGGCTGCCAGGTGCCACTATACGGACACGACCGGCGAGCAGGACTGGCTGATCACGCTCGAACATGAGTTCGGCACGAGGTTCGCCAATGCCGGCCTGCTGCTGGCGCCGGGCATCGCGCAGATGTACACCACCGGCGAGATCGCTGCGCAGCTGTGCCTGGAAACGCCCGGCCTCGACACGCTCGACATCGCCGTGTTCTGGGGCGGCAGCCCGACCATCGCCTCGACGCAGACCATCCTCGTCAACGCCGCGATGGCCAAGGCGTACTACCTGGAGCAGAACAAGTACGTCGAGCATCAGGCCGATGCCGGCCTCTACAACCTCGCCATCCCCGGCCAGCACGAGCTGGCGCTGGCGCTGCCGTGGGGCGGCACCTCGCACCCGGTGTGGTTCAAGCAAGATCCGCGCGTGGCCAATGTGAAGGTGCTGGGCGGCGTGTTCAATCGTGCGCTGATGCTGGGCGTGCCGCAGATCGTCGCCGCCGCCCTGGAGGCGACCAAGGACATGAATCCCGACGATCGCTACGCCGCGTTGGCGCAGACCGCTGCCGGCGTGATGAACACCATGCCGCCGCGCGAGAACCCGCGCGTCAACAAGTCGCTGGATTCGGTGTATGCCTCCGGCCCGCTGGGGCGCGCGCACTGCGTCATCTACGGCAACAGCAACTACAAGCAGACCGGCATGCTGCAGGCCTATGCTGCCGCGCACCTGCTGCAGCAGCCGCCCAAGCGCGTAGGCTTCGCCTCCGGCTGTCAGGCGTTCGGCCATCGCGAGCTGCTCGGGCAATTGCGGAGTTTTGGGCTGGTCGGCAAGCCAGTCCTGACCGTGCATGATTGAGCTCGAGCCCCGCTCGGATCGGGGCTCAACACTCCGTTCCCTGAAGCGTTTTCGTTTTGCTCGAAAACGCTCCTTCCGCGGGTGACGCGTAGCGCGTCACCCGCCTCTTGCGCGAGACCTGCCATGCGCTTCATCGATTATCTCGACAAGGGTGCCTCGCTCGGCACCGACGCGCCGTGTCTCACGATGGATGGGCGCGACCTCAGTTACGGCGAGGTGCAGCGGCTGAGCTATCGCATCGCGCGCGGCCTCGAGCGGTCGGGCATCGCTCCCGGCGAGAAGGTCGCGATCCTGTCCGGCAACGATCCGCTCGCTTTCGCCTGCGTGTTCGGCATCTCGCGTGCGGCCGCCGTGTGGTGCCCGATCAATCCACGCAACGAGGCGGCCGAGAACAAGTTCATTCTCGATCAGTTCGATTGCAGCCTGCTGCTGTTCCATTCGAGCTTCGCGCCGATGGTCGACGCCGTCAGGCAGGATCTGCCCAAGCTGCGTACGCTGGCCTGTCTCGACGCCGAGCTGCCGTTCGCGCCGTCATTCGAGCGCTGGCTCGGCGGCCTTACTGATGAAGTCTATCAGCGTGAGACGATCGACGATCTCGCGATGATCCCGGGCACCGGCGGCACCACCGGCAAGCCGAAGGGCGTGATGCTGTCGGGACGCAACATCGAAGCGATGACCGCGCTGACCCTGATGGGTTACCCGTTCAAGGGCCGTCCGATTTATCTCGCGCTGGCGCCGCTGACGCATGCCGCCGGCGTGCTCTGTTTTCCGATCATGACGCTGGGCGGCCGCGTCGTGATCATGCACCACCCTGACATCGGCGAGTTCCTGGCGCTGATCGAGCGCTATCGCGTCACCCACACCTTCCTGCCGCCGACCGTGATCTACATGCTGCTCGATCATCCCGGGCTCGACGCGGCCGATCGCAGCTCGCTGCAATGCTTCTGGTACGGCGCGGCACCGATCTCGGCGACGCGGCTCGCGGAAGCCCTGAAGCGGATCGGGCCGATGGCGCAGCTGTTCGGCCAGACCGAGGCGCCGATGATGATCTCGATGATGCCGCCCGCCGATCACTACAATCCGGACGGCACCATCGCGATGGAGCGACTTTCGTCGGCCGGGCGGATCGGCCCGCTGGTGCAGGCCGGCATCATGGATGGCGACGGCAAGCTGCTGCCGGCGGGATCGCGCGGCGAGATCGTGGTGCGCGGATCGCTGGTCATGGAAGGCTACTACAAGAACCCCGAGGCCACGCGCGAGGCTTCGGCGCATGGCTGGCACCACACCGGCGATATCGGCTACATCGACGGCGACGGCTATCTCTATATCGTCGATCGCGCCAAGGACATGATCATCACCGGCGGTTTCAACGTGTACTCGATCGAGGTCGAGAACGCGTTGCGCGCCCACGAGGCGGTGCAGGATTGCGCCGTCATCGGATTGCCCGACGACAAATGGGGCGAGCGGATCGTCGCCGTGGTGCAGCCGCGCGCCGGCCACACCGTCGAGGCGACCGCGCTCGCCGCCTTCGTCAAGCAGCAGATCGGCAGCGTCAAGACGCCGAAGCAGATCGAGGTCTGGGACGATCTTCCGCGTTCCAAGGTCGGCAAGGTGCTGAAGCCGGACATCCGCGCGCGGCTGGTGCAACGCTAGAGCTTTTCCCGTTCCGATGGAATCGGAACGGGGCTCTAGATTCTTGTTTTGACGCGTTTTCTTCACGCGAACCGGTATCCACTTCGCTCGAAAACGCTCTAGCCCGCGCGATCCGGTGTCTACCTCTTGCCGTACTCGGTGAAGACGTAGTCGCGATTCTGTACCACGGTGTGGCACGCATAGCCGCACTTCGCGTCGTTTTCCTGGGGCGGATTGTCCGCCGTGGTGGCGGGCCTGAACACATCTGACGCCGCGTCATACTCGAACGCGCCGTATCCCCATCCGCCGCTGTCCGCGAACCTCTTGCTGTCCTTGACCATGAAGTCGACGTCGTGCTGCGCGCCCGGGACTGTCGGCTGGCCGGGATACGCCTCCTGCTTCTTCGGGATCCAATGGATCTTCGCCATCTTGGCGCCATCCGGGAACGGCTTGCCATTGCCGGGTATGCCTTCCCGGAATGCGCCGATCATCGCCGGATTGCCCAGGATCGCGGCGATGACGCCTTCGTTCTCGCTGATCGCGATCACGGGCCAGTCCTCGTATCCCCTGAACTCGGAGAACGCGAGACCATTGGGCACCTGCAGGCTGTACTTGTCCTGCGCGGAAATCGCGACACCAGTCGCGAGGACGGAAATCGACACCGAAGCAACGAGATTGATCAGCGAGCTCTTCTGCATGGTCGCATCTCCTTATCGATTTGGCGGCGAATGAATCTTGCTGGAAATCCCCTTATCGCGACGTTGCTCTCTGCAAAGCTCGGGACTGCGCTGAACGCTGGTCGCGGGAACTGATAACAGCACGGAATTGCGACGAGCGAAATGGAGCCGCCGTCCCAAGCGACGCAAAGAACGGTTCAAATAGAGCCGGCCGCGACCGGAGGAATTGAGAAGTGTGAGCGCCTATTGACAAGCGGCCGGTCACGCCAGAAGACGAACACGCGCAATATCGAACCAAGGGATGACTGATGTCCCGCGATTTTCGCCTTGATCGCGTTCCCGTCGACGTTCTCGCTTACGAGCTCGCCGAAGAGAGGGCGAGTGCGCTCGGCCGCATGGGCCGCGCGCTGGAACAGGCGCTCGCCAGGCTGCGCGAGTTCGACGCCGCCCATCCGCGCGCTGAAGCACCGGCGTCCACACAACAGGCACGGCGCCTCCTGGTGCGGGAGGCCGGCCATGCGCTCTGGATGTTCGTGGTGCAGCGGGAGGCCTGCGGGCTGCGCAACAACCGCATGCTGATGCGCGATTACAACGTGCCCGGCGAGGTGCAGCTCAGCATGGGCCCGCTGCTCGCCACGTCGACCACATCGCCATAAAAAACGCGCGGGCCGCCTCGGTGTCGAGGCATGCCCGCGCATTGAATTCGCGGATGCTAATTCAACCCTGCGTCAATGGACGCTGACGGCCTGCAGCTCGTTGCTCCACGCATTCGCGACCGCGGCTTCGCGGCTGTCGGTCAGCATGATCGGCGTGCCGTCGGCGGCGTGCAGTGCGAACAGTTTGAGGCCCGGCGCGATCTTCGGCGCCTGCGGAAAGAGATCTGGCACGTCCTCGGAGCGGACCTGCTTCACATAGGCGATATGACCTTCGCCCAGATGGGCCAGCGCTTCCGGCGTGACGCTCTCGGATTCGATGGTGGTGGTACTCAGTTCACTCATGGTCTCGACTCCTCAGTCAGATAAGCGGTCGAGTCCGCTCGTTGTTTCTATTATTCGTGCTCATTGATAGCGATTGTCTTAATGACCCGTTCAGGTTCCGGCCTGGCCAGATCAATCGACAACAACCCGTTCTTCAGATCCGCGCCCAGCACCTGCATCCCCTCCGCCAGCACGAAGGTGCGCTGGAAGTGGCGCGCGGCGATGCCGCGATGGATGTATTGCCGAGCCTTGTCGTCCTGCTGGCGGCCGCGGATGACGAGCTGATTTTCCTCAATAGTTACATCGAGTTGGTCGCGGGTGAAGCCCGCCACCGCCAGCGTGATGCGCAGCCGTTCAGGCTGCCCGTTGGTACGGTCACACCGCTCGATGTTGTACGGAGGATAGCCGTCGGCGCCCTTCACGACGCGGTCGAGCGCACGCTCGATCTCGTCGAATCCCAGAAGGAACGGACTGGACAACGATGGAACACGAGACATTACAAAGTCCTCTCGAAGCGACTTTGAGGGGCCCTTGCGGCGCCCCATGCAACCGGCGGGCCGTCTGGCCTCCGGTCAGTGAAGGATATGGGGGCGATCTGGATAGCGTTCAAGCAGCCCCGAAACCAGCCTAAACGCCCGCAACATGAGGGTAAATTCTTCCCGATCGGTTACTCCCCGACGCGCTTGCGGCCGTCGGCGGTAAAAAGATGCAGCTTGTCGCGGGGGGCGACGGCCCGGATCCGCTCGCCGATGGCGGGACCCGAGACACCGGGAACCCGGACGATCACCTCGCCGGGCGGCAGCTCGCCTGGATTGGCGGCAACGCCCTGCTCCTCGCGCTGGCGGCTGCCATAGACGAAGGTCTCGGCGCCGACATGCTCGATCGCCTCGACCGTGAGGCCGAGCGCGACGCCGCCCGATGCGGTCTCGCTCGAGATCACGAAATCCTCGGGCCGGATCCCGACAATGCCGGCGCCGTCGGCGCCCGCGATCTGGGACTTCAGCTCGTCCGCGCGCAGCGGCATCAGGTTCATCGGCGGGGCGCCGATGAAGGAGGCGACGAAGGTGGTCGCCGGCTTCTGGTAGATGTCCAGCGGATTACCGACCTGCTCGACCTGGCCGCCGTTCATGACGACGAGGATATCGGCGAGCGTCATCGCCTCGAGCTGGTCGTGGGTGACGTAGATCGACGTGGTGTTGAGCCGGCGCTGCAGCTTGCGGATCTCGACCCGCATTGCGATGCGCAGCTTGGCGTCGAGGTTCGACAGCGGTTCGTCGAACAGGAACACTTTCGGCTGGCGCACGATGGCGCGGCCCATCGCGACGCGTTGGCGCTGGCCGCCGGAAAGCTGGCGCGGCTTGCGCTCCAGCATCGGCGACAGCTCGAGGACGCGCGCGGCTTCCTCGACGCGGGTTTTGATCTCGGCCTCGGCCATGCCGCGGTTGCGCAGGCCGTAGGCCATGTTGTTGTAGACGCTCATATGCGGATAGAGCGCGTAGTTCTGGAACACCATCGCGATGTCGCGATCGGCGGGCTCGACCTGGTTGACGACGCGGCCGCCGATGTCGATCTCGCCGCCGGTGATGGTCTCGAGTCCCGCGACCATGCGCAGCAGCGTGGACTTGCCGCAGCCGGATGGGCCGACCAGCACGCAGAATTGGCCGTCGCCGACGTCGACATCGACGCCCTTGATGGCCTCGAAGCCGCCGGGATAGGTCTTGCGGACGCTGCGCAGCGTGACGTTAGCCATTACTTTTCCGTCTCCACCAATCCGCGCACGAACAGTTTCTGCATCACGACGACGACGAACACCGGCGGCAGCATCGCGAGCAACGCGGTTGCCATCACGATCGGCCATTCGGTCAGCGCATCGGTCGTCGTGATCATCTTGCGGATGCCGACCTGGATGGTCTGCATGTCGTCGCGCGTCGTGATCAGAAGCGGCCAGAGGTACTGATTCCAGCCGAGGATGAAGAGGATCACGAACAGCGCCGCCATGTTGGTGCGCGACAGCGGCAGCAGCGTATCCCAGAAGAAGCGGAACGGGCCTGCGCCGTCGATCCGCGAGGCCTCCAGCAATTCATCCGGCACGGTCATGAAGAACTGGCGGAACAGCAGCGTCGCGGTCGCTGACGCGATCAGCGGCAGCGACAGGCCGGCATAGCTGTCGAGCAGATGCAGATCGGCGACGATCTTGTAGGTCGGATAGATGCGCACCTCGACCGGCAGCATCAAGGTGATGAAGATGATCCAGAAAATCGCCATCCGGAACGGAAATCGGAAATAGACGATCGCGTAGGCCGAGATGATCGAGATCGCGATTTTGCCGACCGCGATCAAGAGCGCCATGATCAGCGAGTTCAGCATCATGTGGAGCACCGGCTCGCGGGTCGAGCCGCTCGTGCCGACAAACAGCGTCTGGTAGTAGGTCTCGAGGAAATGGCCGCCGGGCAGCAGCGACATCTGGCCGTTGGCGATCACGGCGTTGTCCTGGGTCGAGGCGACCAGCGCGAGATAGACCGGGAAGGCGACGATCGCGATCCCGATCCACAGGATGACGTGAGCCAGATAGCGCTGGAAGCCTTCCTCCTCGACCATCAGTAGGTCACCTTGCGCTCGACGAAGCGGAACTGGATCGCCGTCAGCATGACGACGATGACCATCAGGATGACCGACTGCGCCGCCGACGAGCCGAGATTGCCGCCGAGCAGTCCGTCCGTATAGACCTTGTAGACCAGCGTCTCGGTTGCCTTGCCGGGACCGCCGCGGGTCATGGTGTCGATGATGCCGAAGGTGTCGAAGAAGGCGTAGACGATGTTGATGACCAAGAGGAAGAAGATGGTCGGCGACAGCAGCGGGAAGATCACGGTCCAGAACCGCCGCATCGGGCGGGCGCCGTCGATCGCGGCGGCCTCGATCACGCTCCTCGGGATGCTTTGCAGCCCGGCGAGGAAGAACAGGAAATTGTAGGAGATCTGCTTCCAGGCCGCGGCGAGGATGATCAGGGCCGCCGCCTGGTCGCCGTCGAGCAGCGGATTCCAGTCGACGCCCATGCCGCGCAGATAGCGCGACAGCACGCCGAGCGAGGGGTGCAGCATGAACACCCAGAGCACGCCGACCACCGGCGGGGCCACCGCATAGGGCCAGATCAGCAGCGTGCGATACAGCGTCGAGCCGCGCAGCGGCCTGTCAGCCATGACCGCGAGCAGCAGCGCGAAGGACAGCGAGGAGACCGCGATCGCGAACGAGAACACGAAGGTTCGGACGATCGCCGCGAAATAGGCCGGCTCCTTGAACAGATCGAGATAGTTCTCGAACCAGACGAAGCTGGTGGAGAGGCCGAAAGCGTCCTGCAGCAGGAAGGATTGGATCACCGCCTGCACGGCCGGCCAGTAGAAAAAGATCAGAACGATCGCGAGTTGCGGGGCAACCAGCGCGTAAGGCAACAGCTTTGATTGGAAAATCGCTTGCTTTTGCATGGGCTCGGAAGAAGGGCAGGCAGCGGATGCGGCCTGCCGGTTGATGGCCCTAAAGCGCGATGAGATGAGGTCGGATCGTCATCGCGCTTTAGCTTGTCGTCAGGGCATGATCTTTTCGGAAAACCGCTGCGCGCTTTTCCGGATCATGCCCGAAGGCATCATGTCAGCGGACGGCGGTCTTTTCAAACTGCCGCAGCATCTGGTTGCCGCGCTCGACGGCGGCGTCCAAAGCCTGCTTGGCGGTCTTCTTGCCGGCCAGCGCCTGCTCGATCTCCTCCGACCACATGTCGCGCAGCTGCACCATGTTGCCGAGGCGCAGGCCGCGGGAATTCGCGGTCGGCTCCTTGTTGGTGAGCTCGAGCAGCGGGGTCTCGAGATAGGGCTGGTCCTTGTAGAAGCCCTCTTCCTTGGCCTTGGCATAGGCGGCCTTGGTGATCGGCAGATAGCCCGAGGCCTTGTGGATCCAGATTTGGCGGTCGGTGTCCGAGAGGAAGGTCAGGAACTTGGCCACGCCCTTGTATTCCTCGGCCGACTTGCCGCCCATCACCCAGAGCGAGGCGCCGCCGATGATCGAATTCTGCGGCGCGCCCTTGGCGTCGGGATAATAGGGCATCGGCGCCGCGGTGAAGTTGAACTTGGCCTGCGCCTTGACGTTGCCGAAGAAGGCCGACGAGGTCAGGTAGATCGGGCATTCGCCGGAGGTGAAGCGGCCTTCGCCGGTGTTGGTGCGGCCGGCATAGTCGTAGGTCTTGTCCTTCTGCAGCTCGACGAGGTTCTCGAGATGCTTGACCTGCAGCGGGCCGTTGAATTCGAGCACGGTGTCGAAGCCGTCGAGGCCGTTGGCCTTGCTGGCGAGCGGCACATTGTGCCAGGCCGAGAGCTGTTCGAGATTGACCCAGGTGACCCACGAGCCGGAGAAGCCGCAGGTGGCGTAGCCGGCCGCCTTCAGCTTCTTGGCGTCGTCGAACACTTGCGGCCAGGTCTTCGGAATCTCCGCGATGTTGGCCTTCTTCAGCGCATCGAGATTGACCCACATCACCGTCGACGACGAGTTGAAGGGGAACGACAGCATCTCGCCCTTCGAGGTCGAGTAGTAGCCGGTGATCGCGGGCAGATAGACGCTCGGGTCGAACTTCTCGCCGGCGTCGGCCATCAGCTTGTAGACCGGTTTGACGGCGCCGGTGGCGGCCATCATCGTCGCGGTGCCGACCTCGAACACCTGCATGATATGCGGCGCGTTGCCGGCGCGGAACGCGGCAATGCCGGCGTTCATGGTGTCGGCGTAGCCGCCCTTGTAGGTCGGGATCACCTTGTAGTCGGATTGCGAGGCGTTGAAGTCGTTGGCCAGCTTGACGATGACGTCGTTGTTGGCGCCGGTCATCGCGTGCCACCACTGGATCTCGGTCACCGCAAACGCGGGCGACGCGAATGCAAGCGCGGCAGCGGCTGCCGCAGCAGCGCCTAGTCGTCGAAAGATCATCAAAACCCCTCCCAATTGGAACATCATCTTTCGTTGCGCGCGTTATCAGCGCCGGATGACGTTCAAATGACCGTATAAACGAAAGTCATGGTAGGGGGGAAGCCGAAGCGAAGGGAAGCGGTAAAAAAGGCGAAGACCGCAGCCGGCTCCGTGCGGTGCAACGCCGGACGCGACGTTGCACCGCAGTGTTGATGCGTCGGCCGGTTCGAGACGGGCCGACGCTCCAGCTTTGTCCTGACGCGAACCGGTGCCCATCCCGCATCACGTGCGGGACAGGCTCGAAACGCCTTTAGCGCTTGCGCTGGGGACCGCAGACCACGCCCTTCTCAACCAGGCCGTTGATCTCGTCCTTCGCGTAGCCGAACTCGCCGAGCACTTCGGCCGCGTGCTGGCTGAACTTCGGCGGCGTGCGGCGCAGGTTCGGCTTGGTGCGTTCGAGGCGGATCGGCGAGGCGACGCCCTTGTACCAATCCTTCTCGATGACGTCGCCGCGATGGATGGTGTGCGGGTTGGTCAGCGCCTGGTCGATCTTCTGCACCGGGCCGGCCGGCAGGCCGGCGGCGAGCAGCCGGTTGCACAGCGGCTCGGCCTCGTGCTGGCTGAATACCGCTGCCAGCTCGGCGCGGAGCGCATCGCGGTTGGCGATGCGGTCCTTGTTGCGGGCAAAGCGCGGATCGGTGCCGAGCTCCGGCTTGCCGATCTCCTTGGCGAGCTTGCGGAAGGTGCCGTCATTGCCGACGCCGATGAAGATGTTGTCGGTCTTGGTCGGGAAGATCGCGTACGGCACGAGGTTGGGATGCTCGTTGCCGGTCAGCGACGGCGGCTTGCCATGCATGAAATAGTTCGCGGTGTGCGGATGCATGATCGCGAGCCCGGTCTCGTACAGCGTGGTCTCGATGAACTGGCCGAGCCCCGAGCGCTGCCGCTCCGACAGCGCCATCAGGATGCCGATCGTGGCGTAGAGCCCGGTGGTGATGTCGACCAGCGGCACGCCGATCCGCATCGGGCCGCTCTCCGGCGAGCCGGTCGCCGCGATCATGCCGGTCATCGCCTGGATGATCGCGTCATAGCCGGGATTGCCGCCGCGCGGGCCGTCGGCGCCGAAGCCGGAGATCCGGCAATGCACGAGGCGCGGAAATTTCGCGCGCAGCACGTCGTTGCCGATGCCCCATTTGTCGAGCGTGCCCGGCTTGAAATTCTCGATCAGCACGTCGGCGGTCTCGAGCATCTTCATCAGCACCGCGCGTCCGCCCTCGGAGGCGAGGTCGAGGCCGATCGAGCGCTTGTTGCGGTTGATGCCGACGAAATAGGCCGCGTCCTCGTCATGGAAGGGAGGGCCCCAGTCGCGCACCTCGTCGCCGGCGGGCGGCTCGACCTTGATCACGTCGGCGCCGTGGTCGGCGAGAATCTGGGTGCAATACGGACCGCCGAGCACGCGCGTCAGATCGATCACGCGCAGGCCGGTCATCGCGCCCGTAGCCGCTGGGGTATTCATGGAAGCAACCTTCGCTCAGTTGGGATCAGATAACGAGGGTCCCAGAGCTAACGGTCTTCAGCCGGGGCAGCAATGCTTCCGTCGGCGCAGGCCCATGCAGCAGGCGGCGCATGCGTTCGCCAAGCGAACCGGCCGCTGAAAGAGCGATGGTCCGCCACGTGTCGCGGCGGACCATTGCGTGATGTGGAATTAGACGACGCTCAGCTTGACGTCGACATTGCCGCGGGTCGCGTTGGAATAGGGGCACACCTGGTGGGCCTTCTCGACCAGCGCTTCGGCATCGTTGCGGGCGAGGCCGGGCAGCGACACCGCGAGCTCGACGGCGAGGCCGAAGCCGCCTTCCGAGCGCGGGCCGATGCCGACCGTCGAGGTCACCGAGGCGTCGGCGGGAACCTTGGGGCCGCCCTGCGAGGCCACGAACTTCATTGCGCCGATGAAGCAGGCGGCATAGCCGGCGGCGAACAGCTGCTCCGGATTGTTGCCGGCGCCGCCGCCGCCACCGAGCTCCTTCGGGGTCGTGAGCTTGACGTCGAGCGCGCCGTCGAGCGTTGCCGCATGGCCGTCGCGGCCGCCGGTTGCCTTGGCGCTGGTCTTGTAGAGCACGTTCACAGACATCGTGGTCTCCCTTGGTGGGTTGGGCTTGAATTCGACGACGAATGTATTGCACGCAAATAGATTGTACACAATATAAAATATGCTGCCTCACATTTAATTGTTCGCAATTGAATCCGCGGTCCCGTGAGCCCAGAATGAGCCTGAAACGAGATGGATTCGATGGGAATCATGGCCAGGAAACCGACGGCGGCGGATCCGGCGCTGCGGCTCGATAACCAGATCTGCTTTGCGGTCTATTCGACCGCGCACGCCTTCAACCGCGTCTACAAGCCGCTGCTCGACCGGCTCGGGCTGACCTATCCGCAGTATCTCGTGATGCTGGCGCTGTGGGAGCGCGACGACGTGGCGGTGAAGGACCTCGGCGAGCGCCTGTTCCTGGATTCCGGCACGCTGACGCCGCTCTTGAAGCGGCTGGAGGCGGCGGAGTTGATCAGGCGGACCCGCAGCACCGCGGACGAGCGCGTGGTGCTGATCGCGCTGACGCCGCAGGGCCACGCGCTGCGCGAAAAGGCCAAGGCCGTGCCGCAGTCGATCCTCGCGGCCTCGGACTGCACCGTTGGCGAACTGATGGCGATGAAGGACGAGATCGTCGCGCTGCGCGACCGGCTGAATGCGGTGCTGGGGGAATAGGGGGCGGAGGCGGGCGGTTAGAGGCGCTTCCTGGCGAAGGCGCGGCCGGACGCGGACTTCAGATATTTTTCAAAAGCGACGGCCTGCTTCTCGTCGCTGAAAGCGACGTAGGTCTTGAGCCGCCACGGTCCAAATTTGGATGTATGGGGCACTTCCCCGGCATTGTGCTTAGCCAGTCTGGCCCGCAGATCGTCGGTAATCCCGACATAGAAGTGCAGGCAATCAAGGCTCTCGAGAATGTAAACGTATTTCATCTGTTCCCCCAACACACGGTTGGTGGGGTGGATGCCAACGCATTCGGATTTCGGAGAGAGCCCGGCTTCGCCCTTCGGGCTACGCCGCGGCAGCCTTCGCTCACTTCGCTACGAGGGACTTTCCGGGCTTGCCGAGCCGAAGCTCGCGAAGCGAGCGAAGGCTGGTGGAGCCAGGCGGGATCGAACCGCCGACCTCTTGCATGCCATGCAAGCGCTCTCCCAGCTGAGCTATGGCCCCTTATCCAGTTGGGATGATCCTGGGGGATCGATCCCGGCCCGCGCGGCCTGGACGACTCGCGCGGCAGCACCGTTGATCATAGATCGGCGCCGATCTCAAGTCTCTTCGTCGCCGCCGACGTCACCAATAATGTCGGTGACGTCCTCATCGCCCTCTTCCTCGTCGGCGATGAAGGTCGAATCGTCGTCGTCATCGTCGTCGATGGTCTCATCGACCTCGATATCGTCCTCGGATTCGGGAACCTGGGCCTTGACCTTCCCGGTGTTCTCCTCGGCATCGGCCTCCTCGAGCGAGACCATCTCTTCGGCCTCGGCGGGCTCCGGCATGTCGGCTGCGGTCGCGGGCGAACTGACGGTGGCGCCGCGGCCCCGCGCCGGGGCGACCGGCGCGATCGGCACGACTTCGCCGGTATAGGGCGAGATCACCGGATTCTTGTTGAGGTCGTAGAACTTCTTGCCCGTGGTCGGGCAAATGCGCTTGGTTCCGAGCTCGGACTTGGCCACGTGGTAATCCCAGAATTTTCCTGAAAAACGGAGCTTCACTTGGCTAGTTGAGAGGCTGCTGTCAATAGCGGTTTGCGCGCAAGTGACGGGCGCGTGACGTGGTGTTGCCTATGTGATACCTGCCGCGGCGCGAGAGGACACAATCTTGGCCCAATCTGACACCCCGACCCCGCTGGAATCGCGCACGTGCGGCCCCCTGGCTGGCACGGTCCGCGTTCCCGGCGACAAATCGATTTCCCACCGTGCGCTGATCCTAGGGGCGCTTTCGGTCGGCGAAACCCGCATTTCCGGCCTCCTGGAGGGCGAGGACGTCCTCAATACCGCCAAATCCATGCGTGCCTTGGGCGCCAGGGTGGAACGGACGGCGCCGTTTACCTGGTCGGTCGCAGGCGTCGGGGTCGGCGGGTTTGCCCAGCCTGCCGCGCCGCTCGATTTCGGCAATTCTGGCACCGGCTGCCGGCTGGTGATGGGCGCGGTGGCTGGCTGCCCGATCGCCGCCATTTTCGACGGCGACGCCTCGCTGCGCTCGCGGCCGATGCGCCGCATCCTCGACCCGCTGGAGCTGATGGGCGCCCGAACCAGCGACATCAGGGAGGGCGGCCGGCTGCCGCTCACCCTGCACGGCGCCCGCTATCCGGTGCCGATCGTCTACAAGACGCCGGTCGCCTCGGCCCAGATCAAGTCCGCGGTGCTGCTGGCGGGGCTCTCTGCCCCCGGCATCACCACTGTGATCGAGCAGGAGGCGAGCCGCGACCACACCGAGCTGATGCTGAAGCATTTCGGCGCCGAGATCTCCTCCGAGAAGGAAGGCAGCCACGGCAGGCGAATCTCGCTGCACGGCGAGCCCGAGCTGCACGGCGCCAACGTCGTGGTGCCCGCCGATCCGTCCTCCGCGTCATTCCCGATCGTGGCCGCACTGATCGTCGAAGGCTCCGATGTCGTGTTCTCCGACGTGATGACCAATCCGCTGCGCACCGGCCTGTTCACGACGCTGCGCGAGATGGGCGCCTCGATCGAGGAGAGCGATGTGCGCGGCGATGCCGGCGAGCCGATGGCGCAGCTGCGGGTGCGGGCCTCGAAGCTGAAGGGCGTCGAGGTGCCGCCGGAGCGCGCGCCGTCGATGATCGACGAATATCTGGTGCTGGCGGTCGCGGCCGCCTTCGCCGAGGGCACCACGATCATGCGCGGCCTGCAGGAGCTGCGCGTCAAGGAATCCGACCGCCTTGAAGCAACCGCCGACATGCTGCGGGTCAATGGCGTCAAGGTCGAGGTGTCCGGCGACGATCTGATCGTCGAGGGCCGCGGCCATGTTCCAGGCGGCGGTCTCGTTGCCACACATATGGACCATCGTATCGCGATGTCGGCGCTGGTGATGGGCTGCGCCTCCGATCGGCCGGTGAAGATCGACGACACCGGTTTCATCGCCACCAGTTTTCCGGATTTCATCCCGATGATGCGCGCGCTCGGAGCTGATTTCGCATGATCATCGCCATCGACGGACCCGCCGCCTCGGGCAAGGGCACGCTCGGCAAGCGGCTCGCCCACCACTACGGCTACCGCCATCTCGACACCGGCGTGATCTACCGCGCGGTGGCCTATGCGATGATGCAAGCCGGTGCCGAGCTCAGCAACGAGGTGCTGGCGGTGGCTGCGGCGCTCGAGCTCGACCCCGAAAAGTTCGGCAATCCGATCCTGAAGACCCAGAAGGTCGGCGATGCCGCCTCCGTGGTGTCGGCCATTCCGCAGGTTCGCGAGGTGCTGGTGAACTTTCAGCGCCAGTTCGCCGCCGATCCGCCCGGTGCGGTGCTGGATGGACGCGACATCGGTACCGTGATCTGCCCGGATGCCGACGTGAAGATCTTCGTGGTCGCCGACCCCCGCGTGCGGGCACGGCGGCGCACGCTGGAGGCGCGCGCCCGCGGCGAGGACGCCGACGAGGAGGCGGTGCTCGCCGACATCCTCAAGCGCGACGAGCGGGACAAGAACCGGGCGATTGCACCCCTGCGGCCGGCTGCGGACGCCCACACGCTGGACAATTCCAATCTGGACATCGAGGCCGGCGTCCGCGCCGCCATCGCCATCGTCGAGGCGGCGCGCGCCAGGCGCTAGAACAGCAGGCATGGCGGGCGGTTTTGGCCCGAAAACCCAGCAAAATTGGGCATTTCCTGCTTGCCGAAAGCAGCCTGCGGGGCTATATCAGCGCCGTTCGGAGCACCGTCGACCATGTCGAGGCCGTGTCTGAGCGGGCCGGCGATGGGTTTGAGCCAATCTCAAACGAAACCAACGCCGCATCTGGAGGAACGCCCGCTCCCAGGTCTTGCAGTCGATATTTTCGTTTCAGGCTCCGGATCTATCAAACGTACCGAACGTGCAGTCTTGCTGCCGGCCCGCTGTTGCACCTCCTGCAATGAGCGGTCGTCAGGGTTTGCGGAGCCCTGACACTTCACGCACGGTGCGCCCATCAACCCGAACGGCCGGCGAGATCCCGCATCTGGAGAACAAATGGTTTCGAATTCTGCGTCTTCCTATACTCCCACCCGCGACGACTTCGCGGCGATGCTTGATGAGTCCTTTGCCGGCGGCAATTTGCAGGAAAGCTCGGTCATCAAGGGCAAGGTGGTTGCAATTGAGAAGGACATGGCCGTCATCGACGTCGGCCTGAAGACCGAAGGTCGCGTTGCGCTGCGCGAATTCGCCGGCCCCGGCCGTGAAAGCGACCTCAAGGTCGGCGACGAAGTCGAGGTGTTCCTCGACCGTATCGAGAATGCGCTCGGCGAAGCCGTGCTGTCGCGCGACAAGGCGCGCCGCGAGGAAAGCTGGGGCAAGCTCGAGAAGGCGTTCCAGAACAACGAAAAGGTCAACGGCGTCATCTTCAACCAGGTCAAGGGCGGCTTCACGGTCGACCTCGACGGTGCGGTGGCCTTCCTGCCGCGCTCGCAGGTCGACATTCGTCCGATCCGCGACGTTGCGCCGCTGATGAACAATTCCCAGCCGTTCCAGATCCTCAAGATGGACCGCCGCCGCGGCAACATCGTGGTGTCGCGCCGCACGGTTCTCGAAGAGACCCGCGCCGAGCAGCGCCAGGAGCTGGTGCAGAACCTCGAAGAGGGTCAGGTGATCGACGGCGTGGTCAAGAACATCACCGATTACGGTGCGTTCGTTGATCTCGGCGGCATCGACGGCCTGCTCCACGTGACCGATATCGCCTGGCGCCGCGTCAACCATCCGACCGAGGTGCTGACCATCGGCCAGACGGTGAAGGTCAAGATCATCAAGATCAACCACGAGACGCACCGCATCTCGCTCGGCATGAAGCAGCTGCTGGATGATCCGTGGCAGGGCATCGAAGCCAAGTACCCGCTGGGTGCCCGCTTCACCGGCCGCGTCACCAACATCACCGACTACGGCGCGTTCGTCGAGCTCGAGCCGGGCATCGAAGGCCTGATCCACGTCTCCGAGATGTCGTGGACCAAGAAGAACATGCACCCCGGCAAGATCGTTTCGACCTCGCAGGAAGTCGAAGTGCAGGTGCTGGAAGTGGATTCGGTCAAGCGCCGCATCTCGCTCGGTCTCAAGCAGACCATGCGCAATCCCTGGGAAGTCTTCGTCGAGAAGTTCCCGGTCGGTTCGGTGGTCGAGGGCGAGGTCAAGAACAAGACCGAGTTCGGTCTGTTCCTCGGTCTCGAGGGCGATGTCGACGGCATGGTCCACCTCTCCGACCTCGACTGGAAGCTTCCGGGCGAGCAGGTCATCGACAACTTCAAGAAGGGCGACATGGTCAAGGCCGTGGTGCTCGATGTCGATGTCGAGAAGGAGCGCATCTCGCTCGGCGTCAAGCAGCTCGAAGGCGACCCCTTCGCCGAGCCGGGCGACGTCAAGAAGGGCGCGGTCGTGACCTGCGAAGTGCTCGAGGTGAAGGAGAGCGGCATCGAGGTCCGGATTTCGGGCACCGAGTTCACCACCTTCATCAAGCGGTCCGAACTGGCCCGCGACCGCAACGACCAGCGCGCCGAGCGCTTCGCCGTCGGCGAGAAGGTCGATGCCCGCGTCATCCAGTTCGACAAGAAGGCCCGCAAGGTGCAGGTCTCGATCAAGGCGCTGGAAGTCGCCGAAGAGAAGGAAGCCATCGCGCAGTACGGCTCGTCCGACTCGGGTGCGACGCTTGGCGACATCCTCGGCACCGCGCTGAAGAACCGCGGCACCGACAAGTAAGCGTTCGCGCGATTTGAGCGAACAATCGGGGCCCCGGCGCAAGCCGGGGCCCTTTTGTTTGGAGGTATCCGTAGCCCGGATGAAGCGCAGCGAAATCCGGGACTTTCTATCCGCGCTGCTGAAGCCTCCCGGACTACGCTTCGCTCCATCCGGGCTACCGATTTCTCTTCCCCTTCCCCCTGAAAGGGGGAAGGTCGGGATGGGGGTCAGTCACAGGCGATGCTGCTCATGGCGAGAGTTGATCCCCACCCGCTTTGCTCTGGCGAGCAAAGCGACCTCCCCTTTTCAAGGGGAGGTTAGGGCGCGGCCGGGATCAAGCGCACGTGCACCGGGGCTACGAGTGCCTCCGGATACGAGCCTTGTTTTCTTCATATTGCGTCGCAATTGATGTATTTGGCTAAGCTGATAGTGACGCTGCGACTGCAAAACGCGCGGATTGCGCGCTGACCATTCCTGGAGAGATCGGATGTCGCTGGATTCAGACGTGATCGTCGATCGCCGCCGCATCAGGCGCAAACTGACGTTCTGGCGCGTCGCCGCCGCGGTCATTGCGATCGCGGCCATCGTGGGCGTGGGCGTGGTCGCCGCCGGCGGACGCGGCACCTTTTCGACATCGAACACGATCGCGCGGGTCAATATCGACGGACTGATCCGCAGCGACCAGGATCGCGTCGAGGCGCTGGAGCGGCTCGGCAAGTCGAGCTATGCGGCTGTTGTCGTGCACATCAATTCGCCCGGCGGCACCACGGCGGGCTCCGAGCAGCTTTACGACTCGCTGATGCAGCTGAAGGCGAAGAAGCCGCTTGTCGTCGTGGTCGAGGGGTTGGCCGCCTCGGGCGGCTACATCACGGCGATCGCCTCCGATCATATCGTCGCCCAGCAGACCTCGCTGGTCGGCTCGATCGGCGTTCTCTTCCAGTATCCGAACGTTTCGGAATTGCTCAAGACTGTCGGCGTGAAAATGGAGGAGATCAAATCTTCCCCGCTGAAGGCGGCGCCCAACGGCTTCGAGCCGACCAGCCCGGAGGCCCGCGCCGCGATCGACGGTCTCGTCAAGGACTCCTATGCATGGTTCCGTGGATTGGTGCAGCAACGGCGCGGCATGGACGACGCCCTGCTGGAGAAGGTCGCCGACGGTCGCGTCTTCACCGGCCGGCAGGCGGTCGATCTCAAGCTGGTCGATCAGCTGGGAGACGAGAAGACCGCGATCGCCTGGCTGGTTGCGGAGAAGAAGGTCAAAAGCGACCTGCCGGTGCGCAATTACAAGCTTAATCCGCGGTTCGGCGACCTGACCTTTCTGCGCACGGCGGCGTCCGTGACGCTCGATGCGTTCGGTCTTGGCGCGATCGCGCGGCGGATCGAGCAGGGCGGCGTGGCCGAGGCGGTCGACCGGTTCGGGCTTGACGGCATGCTGGCGCTGTGGAGCCCGGCTGGAACCAACTGATCGGCTGCCAAAGGCGTGCTCGTCAGGCTATTCCCGCTTTGCGGGAATCGTCGCATGCCCCAATTGGGCTATTTGTCACGTGATTTCGCGACGCTCTAAATCGATTTAGCGTCTTGACAGTGCACGGCATTTTCACGGAAATGGGTTTCCGCAAGAGCCCGGATCCCACTTTCGATGATCAAATCCGAACTTGTTCAGCGTATCGCCGAGCACAACCCGCACCTCTATCAGCGGGATGTCGAGAACATTGTGAATGCGATTCTCGATGAAATCGTCGCGGCGCTGGCTCGTGGCGACCGTGTCGAGCTGCGCGGTTTTGGCGCATTCTCGGTGAAGCACCGCCCGGCGCGCGCCGGCCGCAATCCACGCACCGGCGAGCATGTGCCGGTCGACCAGAAGAGCGTGCCGTTCTTCAAGACCGGCAAGGAAATGCGCGAGCGTCTCAACCGCGACGTGACCGAGGCGGGTGCCGCCAAGGTCGATGCGCCCAAGGCTGATGCTTAAGGCCGACGCCTAAACGCCACGCCAGGCGTTGCCGTGTTGCGGGCGATGCGCCCGCATTTGCTCCATCGCTGCGAGAGATGGTCATGCGAAAGTTCTTCACGGCAGTGGTCATCATTCCGCTCGGACTGATCTTCATCATCTTTGCGGTCGCCAACCGTCACTGGGTGACGGTGTCGTTCGATCCCTTCAATTCGGTGACCCCCACGGTTGCGGTCACGCTGCCGCTGTTCGTCGTCATTATCGCCTCCGCTATCCTCGGCGTGATCGCGGGCGGCATCGGAACCTGGTTCAAGCAAGGGCGCTGGCGCCGCGCGGCCCGGCAGCACGAGGCTGACGCCCGTCACCTCCGCGCCGAGCTCGCCGACCTCCGGACCGCCGCCTCCCGGGACGAGGCGCAACGCCGTCCCGCCCCGGCCCTATCAGGCTTTTACGGGGCCGCCGGGCGAGACAAGCAGGGCGCGACGTTGTAGAACCCGCCCCGTCGGACCGGGGTCCACCCCGGTTCCGGCCGCCCGAAAACCCGTTTTGAGACCCGTTTCGAGACCATGCCCCTGCTCGTCAAAATCTGCGGCCTGTCCACGCGCGAGACGCTCGACGTCGCGCTTGAGGGCGGTGCCGACATGGTGGGGTTCGTATTCTTTCCGCCGTCGCCGCGTCACATCAGCCTCGAGACCGCGCGCGAACTCGGCAGCCGCGCCAAGGGCCGCGCCGTCAAGGTCGCCCTGACCGTCGATGCCGACGACGCGACCCTGGAAAACATCGTCGAGACGCTGCGGCCGGATATCCTGCAATTGCACGGCAAGGAGACCACGGCGCGGCTGCGCGACATCAAGGCGAAGTTCGGCCTGCCGCTGATGAAGGCGCTGCCGGTCGAGACGGCAGCCGACCTCGCCTCGCTGCCGGGTTATGCCGGCGTCGCCGATCGCATCCTGTTCGATGCCCGCGCGCCGAAGGATGCCACGCGGCCGGGTGGCCTCGGCGCACCGTTCGATTGGCACGTGCTGGAAAATCTCGATCTCGCGCTGCCCTACATGGTCTCCGGCGGGCTCAACGCCGACAATGTCGCTGAAGCTGTCCGCGTCACGCGCGCCGGCGGCGTCGATGTCTCGTCGGGTGTCGAGGGCACGCCCGGCGTCAAGGATCCCGAATTGATCCGCGCCTTCATCCGCGCCGCGCGCGCAACCCAGCCTTCTTCACCTCTCCCCGTTCACGGGGAGAGGTCGCCCGCGCAACGCGCGGGCGGGTGAGGGGGCTTGCAACGATGATCGAGCGAGCGGAGAAACCCCTCACCCCACCCCTCTCAGAGCGAGCTATGCTCGTCTCGGCCCCGCAAGAGCGGGGCGAGGGAGCGGAAACAGCGCCGCAAGCCGGCAAGAAGAACTGATGGTTCGATGAATCCAAACCTGCCCAATTCCTTCCGCAGCGGCCCTGACGAGCGCGGGCATTTCGGCATTTTCGGCGGACGCTTCGTTGCGGAAACGCTGATGCCGCTGATCCTCGATCTGGAAAAGGCCTATGCCGACGCCAAGGCCGATCCGGCGTTCCAGGCCGAGATGAACGTCTATCTGAAGGACTATGTCGGCCGGCCCTCGCCGCTCTATTTCGCCGAGCGGCTCACCGAGCATCTCGGCGGCGCCAAGATCTATCTGAAGCGCGAGGAACTCAATCACACCGGTTCGCACAAGGTCAACAATGTGCTCGGCCAGATCATGGTCGCGCGCCGCATGGGCAAGAAGCGCATCATCGCCGAGACCGGCGCCGGCCAGCATGGCGTGGCGACGGCAACGCTGTGCGCGCGGTTCGGGCTGGAATGCGTGGTCTATATGGGCGCGGTCGACGTCGAGCGGCAGCAGCCGAACGTGATCCGCATGGAGATGCTCGGCGCCAAGGTCGTTCCGGTGCAGTCGGGCGCGCGCACGCTGAAGGACGCGATGAACGACGCGCTGCGCGATTGGGTCACCAACGTGCACGACACCTTCTATTGCATCGGTACGGTGGCGGGGCCGCACCCCTATCCGATGATGGTGCGCGACTTCCAGTCGATCATCGGCCACGAGACCCGCAAGCAGATGCAGGAGGCCGAGGGCCGCCTGCCGGATTCGCTGATCGCCTGCATCGGCGGCGGCTCCAATGCGATGGGTCTGTTCCATCCGTTCCTCGACGATCCCTTGATCGAGATCTTCGGCGTCGAGGCGGCCGGTCACGGACTGACGCAGCTGCATGCCGCTTCGCTCGCCGGCGGGCGTCCCGGTGTGCTGCATGGCAACCGCACCTATCTCTTGATGGACGCCGATGGCCAGATCGAGGAAGCGCATTCGATCTCGGCGGGCCTCGATTATCCCGGCATCGGCCCGGAGCACGCCTGGCTGCACGAGACCGGCCGCGTGAAGTATCTCTCGGCGACCGACGAGGAGGCGCTGGCCGCCTTCCAGCTTCTCTCGCGGCTCGAGGGCATCATCCCCGCGCTGGAATCGGCGCACGCCATCGCGAAACTGTCCGAGCTCGCACCGCAGCGGCCGAAGGATCACCTGATGGTGGTCAACCTCTCGGGCCGCGGCGACAAGGACGTGCCGCAGGTCGGCGACATCTTGAAGGCGAGGAAGAAGTGACCACCCGTATCGACGCACGTTTCGCCGAGCTGAAACAGCAGGGCCGCTCCGCTTTCGTCACCTTCGTGATGGCCGGCGATCCCGACGCCAAGACCTCGCTCGACATCCTCAAGGCGCTGCCGAAGGCCGGCGCCGACGTCATCGAGATCGGCATGCCCTTCACCGACCCGATGGCCGACGGCCCCTCGATCCAGGCCGCCGGTCTGCGCGCGCTCAAGGGCGGCATGACGCTGCGCAAGACGCTGGCGATGGTCCGCGACTTCCGCAAGGACGACAACGCGACGCCGATCGTGCTGATGGGCTACTACAATCCGATCTACATCTACGGTGTCGACAGCTTCCTGGCCGATGCCAAGGCCGCCGGCGTCGACGGCCTGATCATCGTCGACCTGCCTCCGGAGGAAGATACCGAGCTCTGCATCCCCGCGATGAAGGCCGGGCTGAACTTCATCCGGCTGGCGACGCCGACCACCGACGACAAGCGTCTGCCGGCGGTGCTCGCCAACACCTCGGGCTTTGTCTATTACGTCTCGATCACCGGCATCACCGGCGCTGCGACCGCCGATTCGAAGGTGGTCGCGGAAGCCGTGGCCCGGATCAAGCGGCACACCAAGCTGCCGGTCTGCGTCGGCTTCGGCATCCGCACCCCGGAGACGGCGCGCGCGATCGCCGAAAACGCCAACGGCGCGGTGGTCGGCACCGCGATCGTCGATGTGGTGCGCGCCAACCTCGATGCCGAGGGCCGTGCGACGCCGAAGACCGTGAGCGCGGTGGCGGACCTGGTGTCGGCGCTGGCGCAGGGGGTCCGGGGCGCCAAACAGGCCGCTGAATAAGCCACATTTTGCGGCAAAAAGGCCGCGTACGGCGGCTTGCCGGGTTTGCCCGGCCGGCCATATATCCAGCTGGTGCGGAACCGATCCGCATTTCGGAGCGAACCATGAATTGGCTCACCAACGTCGTCCGGCCGAAGATCCGCAACATCCTGCGGCGCGAGACGCCGGAAAACCTCTGGATCAAGTGTCCGGATTCCGGGCAGCTCGTGTTCTACAAGGACGTCGAGGCCAACCAGTTCGTGATCCCCGGCTCGAACTACCACATGCGCATGGGCGCGGTGGCCCGGCTGAAGTCGATCTTCGACAACGAGACCTGGTTCGACGTCGCGCTGCCCGAGGTGACGGCGGATCCGCTGAAATTCCGCGACGAGCGCAAATATGTCGACCGCATCAAGGACGCCCGCACCAAGACCGGGCTGAACGACGCGATCAAGGTCGGCTACGGCAAGCTCGAGGGCGCCGGCGTCGTGGTCGCGGTGCAGGATTTCGATTTCATGGGCGGCTCGCTCGGCATGGCCGCCGGTGAAGCGATGGTGCGCGGGCTCGAGCTCGCGGTCGAGAAGAAGTCGCCCTTCATCGTGTTCGCCGCATCCGGCGGCGCGCGGATGCAGGAAGGCATCCTGTCGCTGATGCAGATGCCGCGCACCACCGTCGGCGTGCAGATGCTGCGCGAGGCGCGCCAGCCCTACATCGTGGTGCTGACCAATCCGACCACCGGCGGCGTCACCGCATCCTATGCGATGCTCGGCGACATCCAGATCGCCGAGCCCGGCGCGCTGATCGGCTTTGCCGGCGCGCGCGTGATCGAGCAGACCATCCGCGAGAAGCTGCCGGACGGCTTTCAGCGCGCCGAATATCTGCGCGAGCACGGCATGGTCGACATGGTGGTGCACCGCCACGAGATGAAGGCCACGCTGGCGCGGCTGTGCCGCCTGCTGACCAAGGCGCCGGCGCTCGAATCCGCATCGAAGCCCACGGCCGCGGTCACCGAGCCGGCCCAGATCGTCACGGCGCCGGAGACGGTGCCGGCCGCGCCGCACGCGTGACCGCAAGCGCCGCCCCATCGCAACCCTCGTTTGAGGCGTTGATCGCGCGGTTATCGGCGCTGCATCCCAAGCGCATCGATCTCAGCCTCGATCGCATGCGCGGCCTGATGGAGCGGCTCGATCATCCCGAGCGCAAGCTGCCGCCGGTGATCCATGTCGCCGGCACCAACGGCAAGGGCTCGACCATCGCCTATCTGCGCGCGATCCTGGAGGCGTCGGGCCTGCGCGTGCACGTCTTCACCTCGCCCTACCTGGTGCGGATCAACGAATGCTACCGGCTGGGCGCCGTCGGCGGCGGCAAGCTCGTCGGTGACGATGAGCTGCGCGAGACGTTCGAGCACTGCGAGCGCGTCAACGCCGATAGTCCCATCACCATCTTCGAGATGGAAACGGCGGTGGCGTTCTGCCTGTTCGCCAGGCATCCTGCCGATGTCGCATTGCTCGAGGTCGGGCTCGGCGGCCGGCTCGATTCGACCAATGTGGTCGAGGCGCCGCTCGCCTCGGTGATCGCGCCGGTCAGCATGGACCACATGGAATTCCTCGGCGACAATCTGACGGCGATCGCCGGTGAAAAGGCCGCGATCATCAAGCGCAAGGTGCCGGTGATCTCGGCCGAGCAGGCGCCGGATGCGATGGCTGTGATCGAGGCGCAGGCGAACCGCATGCGCGCGCCGCTGCATGCGGCCGGCCAGCAATGGCATGTCGGCGTCGAGCGCGGCCGGCTGGTGTATCAGGACGAGCGCGGCTTGCTGGATCTCGCCGCGCCGAAACTGTTCGGCCGGCACCAGTTCGACAATGCGGGCCTCGCGATTGCGACGCTGCGCGCGATCGATAAGTTCAAACTCAACATCGCGGCCTTTGAAGCCGGCATCGTCAATGCGGAATGGCCGGCGCGAATGCAGCGGCTGGTTTCCGGCGCGCTCGTCGGTTTGGGACCGCAGGGCTCCGAGGTCTGGCTCGACGGCGGACACAATGCCGAGGGCGGCCGCGTCGCGGCCGCGGCGCTCGGCGATCTTGAGGAGCGCGTGTCGCGGCCGCTGGTCGTGATAACAGGGATGATGGCCAACAAGGACGCCAACGCTTTCCTCGCCAATTTCGCCGGATTGACCCGCCACATCATCGCGGTCCCGGTGCCCGGCCGCGACAACGGCATGGCGCCGGACAGGCTGGCTGACGCCGCGCGGGCGCTCGGCATGCGGGTCGAGATTGCTGATGGCGTCGCCGCCGCCTTGCGGCGGCTTGCCGCGCTGGCCTATGAGGTGCCGCCCCGCATCCTGATCACTGGCTCGCTGTATTTGGCCGGTCCCGTGCTTGCGGCCAACGGCACGCCTCCTGCATGATGTCGGTGTCGTAGCCCGGATGGAGCCAACGGGTCGCGCGAACGCGCGCCCGATGACAGGCTCCGCGAAATCCGGGGCCTTTCAATCCGTCGCGGAAGCCCTCCCGGATTATGCTTCGCTGCATCCGGGCTACGGGAGGACAACACACCATGCGTTTTGCTGCGATCGCCGACATCCACGGCAATCATCTCGCACTCGAAGCCGTGCTGTCGGACATCCGTGCGCAGGGCATTCGGGACATCGTCGACCTCGGCGACATGGTGAGCGGGCCGCTCGACGCCCGGCCGACGATCGATATGCTGATGGCGCTCGATGCGGTCCATCTGCTCGGCAATCACGACCGCTATCTGATCGACCGTCCGCACGAGAAAATGGGCTCCTGGGAGCGGCTGACCTATACCCAGCTCGAACCGCGGCATCTCGACTGGCTGCGCACGCTGCCGGCGAATTCGGTCTATCGCGACGAGGTTTTCCTCTGTCATGCAACGCCCCAGGATGACGAGATCTACTGGCTCGAGACGGTGCTGCCGGGCGGCGAAGTCTGCATGTCCTCGCTGGAAGCGATCGAGGCGAGAGCCGCCGGCGTGCCGCAGTCCCTGATCCTCTGCGCACATACGCATACTGCGCGCGCCGTGCGGCTTCGCGACGGCCGGCTGATCGTCAATCCCGGCAGCGTCGGCTCGCCCGGCTATCGCGCCGGCAAGCCGCATCCGCATGTCGTGGAGGCCGGTTCGCCCGATGCGCGCTACGCGATCCTCGAACAGGTCGACGGTGGCTGGGACGTAACCTTCCGCCACATCCCGTACGACCATACGGCAATGGCGGCGCTGGCTCGGCGCAATGGCCAGGCCGAGCTGGCCTCGGCGCTGGCGACGGGATGGATCAGGTAAAACAAAACGGCCGGCTTGTCGCCGGCCGTTCCGCAAATCAGCTAATTCGAATCGGATCAGACCGCAGCGGTGATCCACTGCTGCAGCTTGGCCTTCGGAGCGGCGCCGACCTGACGGGACGCCATCTCGCCGCCCTTGAAGATCATCAGGGTCGGGATCGACATCACGCCGTACTTCGACGCGGTCTTCGGGCTCTCATCGACGTTGAGCTTCACGATCTTGACCTTGTCGCCCATCGCGCCGGAAATCTCATCGAGAGCGGGCGCGATCATGCGGCAGGGGCCGCACCACTCGGCCCAGAAGTCGACGACCACCGGCCCGGTCGCCTTGAGCACTTCGGCTTCGAAATCGGCGTCAGAAACCTTGCCAACGGCCATGTGAGTACCTCGTTCGGTTGAGACAAAAGGGCGCGGTTGAGAATCGCGCCCGGGAGCATGGGTCAAACCTATGAACGCCCCCTTGCCGGGTCAAGCTTGCTCACGCCGACATGAACTTATGCCAGGGCGGCGTCCAGCGCGGAGGCAGAAATCTCCATGATTTCAGTCGTTTCGGTCCAGAGCAGGGCGGCCCGGACGGGCAGCCGGGGATAAAGCCTGGCGAGCACCGCGCGGTACAGCGCGAGCTGCCGGACGTAGCCCCGCGGCGCCTCGGCGGCGGTCTTGGGCGGGGCATGGTTGGTCTTGAAATCGACGATCAGGACGTCGGTCGGCGTCACCACCAGGCGGTCGATCTGGCCCGAGACCAGCGCCTTCGGCTGGCCCGGCCGCTCCAGCCGCCCGACGATCGAGACTTCCGCGCGGCTGCCAGGCGCGAACACGGCGGCAAAGCGCGGATCGGCGATCAGGCCGAGCACCTGATCCGCGAGCGCGGCCTGCTCCTGTTCGGACCAGCCGTCGGCATTGCGCGCGAGGAAGCCGAGCGCGGCGGCGCGCCGCCGCCCCAGGGCGACGTCGGGCAGCGATTGCAGCAGGCGATGCACCAGCGTGCCGCGTTGCAGGGCGCGGGCGCGCAGCAGCACCGATTCGCCGGTTCGGATCGGATGGTTGTCGCCGTCAGCCGGATCGGACGGACGCAGCATGCTCGCCGTTGATGCTTCCGGTGCGGCCGGAGCACGCAGCCAGGACGGCAGCGCGATCGGCACCGCGGCCGCTGACGCAGTCGCGCCGGTGAGATCGGCGACGTCATCCGGCCGCGAATAGCGCATCACCTTGCCGCCTGGCGTCTCCAGCTCCTCGAGCTTGAGCCCGGAATTGGCGAGTCCCTTGGTGATCAGATCGTACCAGGAGGATTTCCGCACCGTGTTCATGTTGCCGGGCATGCAGCCGCCGACGATCAGCCGGTCGGCGGCGCGGGTCATCGCGACATAGAGCAGGCGGCGATACTCGTCCTCGGTGTCGCCGAGCATCGCCTTGCGCGCATCGGCGACATTGGGCGGGTCCTCGGCCTTCTTGCCGGCCCACACCACGACGCCGGGCGCGTTCGGCGCGGCATTGCCCTGCGGCAGATGGATCAGCCGCAGCCGCTGCGTGTCCGACGGCGAGGTCGTGGTGTCGACCAGGAACACCACCGAGGCCTCGAGGCCCTTGGCGCCGTGCACGGTCATGACGCGAACCTCGTCGCGCGAAATCTCCATGTCGCGCTTCACCTCGGTGTCGGCGGCGCGCAGCCAGGCGACGAAGCCCTGCAGCGAGGCCGGCGCCTTGCGCTCATAGCCAAGCGCAAGCTCGAGGAATTCGTCGAGCGCGTCGTTGGCTTCATGGCCGAGCCGGCGCAGGATGCGCGCCCGCCCGCCATCGCCGCCGAGCAGCCAGGCGTAGAACGCGAACGGCGTCTCCTGGGTGAAGCGGCGCTCGCATTGTTCGAGACGGCGCAGCGCGGCCGAAAATCGTTCGTCGGTCGGTGCCTGCGCGGCCAGTGCCTCGCGCAGCGAGCCGCGACGCTGATACGCCAGCTTGAACAAATCGTCGTCGTCGAGGCCGAACAGCGGGCTCTTCAGCGCCACCGCGAGCGCCAGATCGTCCTGCGGCAGCAGCAGCGCGTCGGCGAGGTTCATCAGGTCGATGATCGCGATGTGCTCGGTCAGCTTCAGCCGGTCGGCGCCGGCGACCGGGATGCCGGCGTGCTTCAGCGCCTGGATCACCGCATCGAAGGCGTTGCCGCGCCGCCGCACCAGGATCAGCATGTCGCCGTAGCTGAGCGGCCGCCGTCCACCGCTGCTGCCGGTCATGGTGCCGCTGGCAACGAGGCGCTTGATCTCGGCCTGGATGCGCCTTGCCAGCTTCACCTCGGGGCTAGTCACCGACACGCCGTCGAACGGCGCGCGCCAGCCCTCGATGTCCTGGCGATCGTCGGCAACCGCGAGATCCCAGAGCTCGATCAGGCTGGGGCCGGCGTCAGTCATCGCATTGTGGATCGGGTAGCCGTTCTCGACCGCGTGAATGCTGCGGAAGATGTCCTGCTCGCGGAACACATGGTCGACCGAGTGCAGGATCACCGGCCCCGAGCGGAACGAATAGGTGAATGACACCGGGTCGAATTTCAGCCCGGCTTCCTCGAACCGCCGCTTCAGCTCGCGCCGCCTGAGGTCGAATTCGCGCGGCGCCGCGCCCTGGAACGAGAAGATCGACTGCTTCTCGTCGCCGACCGCGAACACGGTGCGCACCAGGCCATCGCGCGCGCCGGCGCCGGAGGTGAATTCCGAGATGATGTGCGCGACGATGTCCCATTGTCGGGGGCTGGTATCCTGCGCCTCGTCGATCAGCACGTGATCGACGCCGCGGTCGAGCTTGTAATGCACCCAGCCCGACGAGACGCGGTCGAGCATCGCCAGCGTCTTGTCGATCAAATCGTCATAGTCGAGCAGGCCGCGCTCCAGCTTCTCGCGCCGGTAATGCGCGGCCGCCGCGGTCGCAATGTGGATCAGCGCCTCGGTGCGGTCGCGCGCGACCACGGCGCGGCGGCGTTCGATCAACGGACCGAGACGGTCGGTCTCCGCCTCGAACCGGTGGCCTGCGACCGAATTCTTCTTGATGAAATTGTTGGTGACGACAGACGCGCGCGGCGCGCGGTCGTCTGTGAGAAAGACGCCGAGATATTCGTCGACCTGGGCTGCGCCGGTGAAGGTCAGCGCGGCTCGCAGTCGCTCGGCCTGCTTCTGATCCGCCTTGCTGCTGGTATCGAGGAGCGTAGCCATCTCCTTCCAGCTCGCGCGCGGCAGGTTCGGCCCGTCGACGATCTCGCGCTCGACATCCTCGATGCGAATATCGGAGGGGACGCCGAGCGCGGCCGACATCTGCGCGGCGGCGGCCGCGGCGTTGCCGGCGGCATCGGTCCAGGCCATGAAATGGTCGCGGCTGAGGCAGGCCTCGCGGACCACCTCCTTGAAAGTGACGTCGGCGGCATTTGCCATCGCCGTCCGCAGCGCGCGGCCGATCGGACTGTCGGGAATCCGCGACGCTTCGAGGAACACCGCGAGATTGGCGCGCTCCATCATCTCGTTCTGGTCGCGGTCGTCGAGCACGGCAAAGCGCGCCGGCACGTTGGCCTCGAACGGAAACTGCTGCAGCAGGCGGGTGCACAGCGCGTGGATCGTCTGCACCTTCAAGCCGCCCGGTGTCTCCAGCGCGCAGGCAAACAGCTTGCGCGCCTCGCGCCGCAACGTGGCGGAAGGGTGGGCGATACCGGCCTCGCGGATCGCGGCGTCGAGCCCGGCGTCGTCGAGCGTCACCCAATGGCCGAGCGTCGTGAACACGCGCTCGGCCATGTTCGCCGCGGCCGCCTTGGTGAAGGTGATGCAGAGGATCTTTTCCGGCGGCACGCCCGACAGCAGCAGGCGGATCACGCGCTGCACCAGCACATGGGTCTTGCCCGAGCCGGCATTGGCCGACACGAAGGTCGACGCTTTCGGATCGGACGCACGCGCCTGCGCGTCGCGCACGGCGGGCGGGATGGGCCTGATAGCCTTCACCATTCCTCGATCCCCAGGCCGCCGGCGGCGGACCATTCCTTGATGCGCGCGAGGTCGTCATAGGCGCCGTAGCGGTTCGCCCACATCGAGAGGTTCAGCGAAGTGTAGGCCTGCTGCTCGTCGTCGAAGGCGCGGATCAAGGCCTCCAGCTTGCGCCGCGCGCTGTCGGCGGCCTCGTCGGGCGGCTGCGGCGTGTCGCTGGTCTTGATCTTCAGTTCCAGCGAACGCTGCTCGCCCGGCGGGTTGTTGCCGCTCAGCCTGACATAGACGAGGTCGCCGACCGAGGAGCCGGCCGGGATCTCAGCGAAGCCGCCCTCGCGCAGGATCGCGGCTTCCAGGGTGAGCTGCGGCGACAGGCCCATCCGCACCTGCTTGCCGGTCGGCGGCTGGCCGGTCTTGTAGTCGAGGATCGCAAAGCTGCCGTCGTCGCGCCGCTCGATGCGGTCGGCGCGCGCCGAGAGGGTGAAGGTCCTGGCATCGTCGAGCGGAATGCCGATCTCGCCGCGGATCTCGGCCTTGATGGCTTCGATCTGGCCGCGCCGGGCCTGCTCCCATTCGGCAAACCACGCCGCGATGCGCTGGAAGCGCGGCCACCACAGCGCCCGCGCCTCGGGCCGCTCCATCAGCGGCGCGAAATATTTGGCCCCGATCTCGCGCAGCGTGCGCAAGGTGTCGGGAGGCAGCGCATCGGCATAGACCTGCGTGAACTCGCCGAGCGCCTCGTGAATCGCCGAGCCGCGATCGGCCGCCGACAACGGCATGTCGACGGGGTCGAGCGGATCGAGCTTCAGGATATAGCGCGCATAGATGGTGTAGGGATCGCGCAGCCAGTCCTCGATCGCGGTGACCGACATTTTCAGCGGCCGTGCCTCGCGTGGCGGCCGCGGCTCCGGCTGCGGGATCGGCTCGACCTTGTCGGGCCGGTCGAGCTCGGCGGCATATTGCACGTAAGTTTCGCCGGCCGATGTCGCGGCCTTCCAGCGCGCTTCGCCGGCAACGGCTTCGAGCCGGTGCAGGAAGCGCGAGGCGACCGCCGGCGCGCCGCCGACTTTTGCGGCGTGGGTGAGGACCACCTCGTCATGGCCGAGCAGCTGCGCAAAGTCGTGCGCGGACAGGCCGATGCGCCGCTCGGGAAGATCGAGCCCGAGCTCATGCCGCATCGGCCGGCTCAGCCAGGGATCGATCCGCGGCGCCGGCGGCCAGACGCCCTCGACCAGGCCGCCAAGGATGACGCGATCGGATTCGGTGAGACGCGCTTCGAGCTGGCCGAAGATGTTGAGCTGCGCGCGCGCCGATTCCGGCCGCCGCACCATGCGGTCGGCGAACGCGGTCTGGAACACCTCGGGATAATCGGCGAGCGGCGTCATCAGCCCGCTCGGCTGCTGCTTGGCGAGCAGCTCGTCGAACGCGGACGCCAGCGACGCACCGGCGCGCTCCTCGAACACGATAGCAACGCCGTTCTGGTCGCCGGACAGCGCGATCAGGGCCTCGCGGTGGCGCGCGGCGAGCTCGGCGAAATCATAGGGCTTTGACGACGCCATGCCTTCCAGCGGCGCCAGCGCCACCTGCAATCTGGCGATCAGACCCTCGGCCTGGTTGAGCTCGTTGTCGCGCAGCCGGGCGCGCGGCTCCATCGCGTGCAGCGACGAGGTCTCGCCGCCGTGCAGTTTGACCAGCTCGGCGCGGAAACGCGCGAAGTCGCGCGCGAGGCCGCCGGTCCCGGCTTGCGGCCGCGTACCGCGCAACAGCGCGATCTCCAGCACCTCGATCGCACGCCGCAGCGCGCCATGGGGGCCGCCGAGCCGGAACAGCGGATGCTTGAGCAGCGCGAGCAGCGTCGGCGGCTCCAGCCCCTTGGCTGCAGCCTCCGCGGTCAGGCGGGCGAACACGCCGGCCGGCGTTTCCATCAGCGCATCGCCGCCGGAATCGTCGAACTCGAGCTTCCAGCGCGTCAACGACGCCATCACGCGGCGCGCCAAAGCGCGATCCGGCGTCACCAGCGCGGCCGATTTGCCGAGATGGCGCGCCTCGCGCATCGCGACCGCGATCGCCAGCGCCTCCATTTCCGGATTGGGCGCCTCGACCACGGTGAGGTTGGTCATCCCCGCGGAAATCCGCGCCACGATCTCCGGCCGTTCCAGCCGGTCATGCCATTGCGCGGTCGCGGTCGAGGGACGCATCGTCTCCGACACCAGCACCTCGCGGCCGAGCGGCGCAGGCTCGGCAAGGCTCTCGACATCGCGGCGCTTGATGCCGAAGCGGTCGAGCAAGGCGTGCATCGCGAATTGCGGATGGTTCGACGAGGGCGGCGTTACGAACCTGCCGTCGTCGCCGCGCTCGCCGCCGATCGTGTCCCAGGAGTCCTCGTCGAGGTCGGTGTCGAGCCCGGGCAGCACCACGGCGCCGTTCGGCAGCTTCGCCACCGCGTGCAGGAATTTCGCCGTCGCCGGCATCGAGCCGGTCGAACCGGCGGCGATCACCGGGCCCGTGGGATGCGCGGTCAGCCGCGCCGCTTCCGCCTCGATCAGGAGATCGCGGCGCGCGGCGGGCTCGATCCGGCCGATCTCCTTGAGGTAGCTGGGCCAGGCGTCGCGCGCGATGCGCAGGAAGTCGAGCGAGTGCTGCCAATATTTGTCGAGCTGGTCCGGCACCAGGCGGTCGAGCGCGCGCCAGTCGACGCCGCGCGTCACCATGTCGTCCATCAGCCGCGCCAGATCGCCGGCGAGTTGCAGCGTCGAGGCCGGGCCGCCGACCACCAGCGGCGCCGACACCGGCGTCTTGGCCCAGGCCGCGACCAGATGCGCCAGCGTCAGCCGGCGCTCGAGCTCGCCGAGCCGTGGCGGAATCTCCAGCGGCGCGGCGCCGCCGACGTCCTCGCTTTGGTCGGCGAAGCTGAGTTCGTCCTCGTCGATGTCGCCAAGCGCGACGATGCGCGGCAGCACGGCAGCGTCAGACTCGAGCACATCGAGGAAGATTTCCCGCGCCAGCCGTCCGGCACGGCGGGTCGGCAGATACAGCGTGGCGTTGGCGAGCCTTGCCGGATCGCTCTGCGGCTCGAATCCCGCGACCAGCCGGCCATCGACCAGCGCCGAGATGACGGTGCGCAGGAACGGCGCAGAAACGGGAACACTGAAGACGCGCATGGGCTGCCTGATTCGAATCCGGCGCCAATATAGGGAGCGGCGGCCGTCGATAGCCACCCCTCTCGGTCAACTTCAGGGCTATCGCATATGAGCTCGGTCGCTCCACAAACTCGTCATGGCCGGGACAAGCCCGGCCATGACGGTGCGGACAAATCCATTTCCTCCCATGTGCGATAGCCCTGCGGTCAACGTCACCGCTCAATATCGCAATCGGCCGGCGCAGCGATCGACGGCATCCAGGAACCAGCGCAACGCCGGATCCCGGGCGGCGCGGCTTGGGTGGATCAGGTCGATCGCGAAGGCGGGGATGTCGATCGGCGGCGCGACGACGGCAATGTCGGCCAGATGCGTGAAGCGCCGGGCGACGCGCTCGGCCATCGTGGCGATGAGATCGGTGCCGGCCACGGCGAACGGAACGGCCACCACATGCGCGAGCGTCACCGCCACCCGTCGCTTCAGTCCATGGCGTGCCAGCAGCGCGTCGATCACGCTCGGCAGGCTGTCGCCGCCGGCCGCCGAGAACAGCGCGTGCGGCAGGGTTGCGTAATCTTTCAGACTGAGGCGCTCCGATCGGTTCGTGCGCGCGGTATCGCGGACGCAGACAAAGCGCTCCTCGAACACCCGGTGCCGGACGCAGCGCGGCGATTCCGGCAGGTGCCCGCCGATCAGCGCATCGAGCTCGCCGCGCTCCAGCTTCGCCAGCGCCACCGTCGCGTCGGTGAGCGGGCGCACGGCAAGGTCAATGCCGGGAGCTTCGATGCGCAGCAGCCGGGTCAGTTCCGGCACCACAACGAGATCGCCGTAGTCGGTCGCGGCGATGGTGATGCGCCGTCGCGCAATGGCCGGATCGAAGCCCTGGTCAGGCACCAGCGCGCTCCGGATTTGCCGCAGCGCTTCGCCGATCGGCCCGGCCAGCGCCAGCGCCTTTTCGGTCGGCTGCATGCCCGCGCCGGCACGCAGGAACAGTTCGTCGGCAAACAGCGCACGCAGTCTTCGCAATGCGCTGCTCATGGAAGGCTGGGCGAGCCCGATGCGCTCGGCCGCCCGGGTGACGTGGCGCTCCTCCATCAACGCTTCGAATGCGACCAGCAGGTTGAGATCGATGGCGGCTAAATTCATTATAGCAATAATGCTTATAAGAATAATCGATTTCAACAATGATTTGCCCCGACCTACGTTTGTTGGCCGGACATGACGACGGGACCCACGAATTTGGCGAGATTTGCGAGGCTGGTGCCGAGCGGGCCGACACTGCTGATCATCGGCGTGCTGGCGGGATTGGCTTTTCCCGCCTTGGCGGATGGCGTGCGCCCGCTGATGGCGGCGGCGATCTTCGTTCTGGTGCTCGGCACCTTCCTCCAGGTCGACGGGACGGCGTTCCGGCGCGCGTTGCGGCGGCCGCTGGTCTGGCTGCTGTTGCCGGCGCTCGCCATGCTGGCGACCCCGCTTGCCGTCGGCTTCGCCGCGCGCGGCGCCGGCTTTCGACCGGAGCTGATCGTCGCATTGGTGCTGTCGGTGTGTGCGCCGCCGTCGAGCGGCACGGCGGCCGTCGCGCGCATGCTCGGCTTCGACGCGACCATTCCGCTTGCCGTGACGCTGCTGTCGATGGCGCTGGCGCCGGTCACCGTGCCGCTGATCGCCGCGGGATTTGCCGATCTTGCGCTCGATCCGCTGGCGCTTGCGACGCGGCTTGCGCTGCTGGTCGGCGCCGCCGGCGCGCTGGCGTTGCTGCTGCGCCGTCAGGCCGCTGCACGATTGGTGCAGCATGCGCGCATCATCGACGCACTCGTGCTCGCCTCGCTGCTGCTGTTCGCGATCGCCACCATGGCCGGGGTGCGCGCTCAGATCGAAGCGCAACCGGTCGCCGCGTTCACCTGCGTCGGCCTTGCCTTCGCCTGCAATCTTGCCCTGCAATTGTGTGGCGCGCTGCTCACGCCGGGCAATCTGGCTGCACGGCTGACCAGCGGCCTCATTCTCGGCAACCGCAATGTCGGACTGGTCTGGTCGGCGATGGGTGCTGCGGTGTCGCCGATGACGGCGTTGTTCTTCGCCGCCACGCAGTTTCCGATTTATATGACGCCGCGGCTGATCGAGATGCTCGTTCGCCGCGAGCGCAAGGAGAATGCCTCACCATGAGCGCGACGATCCTGACCGAAGACCTCGCCGTCCGCTTCGCGCGCATCGCGCTCGGCCATGTCACGCGCGAATATCCGAACAAGCCGGATCACGTGCTGGCGGGGCCGCAGGACGCGCGCACGCCGCGCGAACTGCATCCGGTGTTCTTCGGCAGCTACGACTGGCACTCCTGCGTCCACAGCTACTGGATGCTTGCCCGGCTGCTGCGCCGCTATCCCTCATCCGAGGCGGCGGACGATATCCGCGCGCTGTTCGACGCGCAGTTCGTTGCGGAGAAGATCGCGGCCGAATGCAGCTATCTCGCCGCCCCGACCGCGCGCGGCTTCAAGCGGCCTTACGGCTGGGGCTGGCTGTTGAAGCTCGCGGCAGAGCTCTCGCTGCTCGAGAACACCAATTGGCGCGACCGGATCGCGCCGCTTGCCGGCATCTTCGCGCAGCGATACCGCGATTTCCTGCCGCTCGCCACCTATCCGGTGCGGGTCGGCACCCATTTCAACACCGCGTTCGGGCTGCGCATGGCGGCCGACTACGCCGCAGTGACACAGGACGATGCGCTCAGCGCGCTGTTGCGCGACACGGCGCTGCGCTGGTACGGCGCCGATCAGGACTGCCCTGCCTGGGGTGAGCCGAGCGGCGACGACTTCCAGTCGTCCGCGCTGATCGAAGCGGAGTGCATGCGCCGGCTGCTGGCACCGGGTGACTTCCTGCCCTGGTTCGACCGCTTCCTGCCGCGGCTCGACCTGCGCGAACCTGCAACGCTGTTCCGGCCTGCCACGGTCACCGATCGGTCGGACGGCAAGCTGGCGCATCTCGATGGGCTCAATCTCAGCCGCGCATGGTGCTGGCGGGCGCTGGCCGACGCGTTGCCGGCGGCCGATGCCCGTCGTCCGATCCTGCAGGATGCCGCGCGACGCCATCTCGACGCCGGCCTGCCGCATATCGCCAGCGACTATATGGGCGAACACTGGCTTGCGAGCTTCGCGGTGCTCGCGATCGACGCCGAGGGCTGACGACGGCGCCGCCTACGCGACGCTTTCCAGGTAGGCTTCTTCCGCGGCCTGGATCGCGTCGGGAGTCCCGACATGCATCCAGACGCCGTCGAGGCGCAGGCCGAACAGTCGCTCCTGCTCGTTGGCGCGGTCGAACATCTTGGTCAGCGAGAATTCGCCGGCCGGCGCGTCGGCGAACAGCGCAGGCGACATGATCGCGGCGCCGGCATAGACGAACGGCACCACCTGGTGCTCGCGCCGCTTGCGCAACGCGCCATCCGGCAACATCGAATAGTCGCCGCGCCCGCCATAGCCGGTGCTCGAGGCGGTCGGCGCCATCAGCAGCAGGATATCCATCCGCGCGGGATCGAAGGTTTCCGCGAGCCGCGCCAGATTGGAGCGCACGCCGTCGATCCACATCGTGTCCGCGTTCAGATGATAGAACGGCGCATCGCCGAGCAGCGGCAGCGCCTTCACCACCGCGCCGCCGGTGCCGAGCACCTGGTCGCGCTCGTCGGAGATGATCACGCGCGGACGGCTGCGGGTCTTGACGTGCTCGATGATCTGGTCGGGCAGATAGTGCACGTTCACCACGGCTTCGCTGACGCCGGCGCCGGCGAGCTTGTCGAGCACATGGTCGAGCAGCGGCTGGCCGGCGACGCTGACCAGCGGCTTCGGCATCGTGTTGGTCAGGGGGCGCATGCGCACGCCGAGGCCCGCAGCGAGCACCATGGCTTTATGGGGAGTGACAGGCATCTTCCGGATATTCTCGGTCATCATCTCTCATGCGCCGATCATATCACGGCGATTCGGCAAGCACATCAATCAGACGCCATAGTCATCGGACATGACGGCCGTAAGACGGCAATGACGACCCTGGCCTAGACGTCGGCAGCTTGCGTGCCGCGCCTGGCAGTTTTCTTCTTCTTGTCGCCCTGTTTGAGAAAGTTGACGCCGATCTGGTCGCCATTGACCCATGCCAGCTCGCAGCGGCGATAGGCCAATCCTGTGGACGACAGCAGCAGAAAGAACTCCTTCAGGTTCAGGCCCTCGACCGAGCCGTCGACGGAGAGCTTGGCGCCCGTCTCCGAGACGTCTTCCATGGTGCAGTCGCGCCGCCAGGTGCCGTCGATGCCCATCATGTGCGCCGCTATGCCGCGCTCAAACGTGACACGATCGCCCTTGCGACGTTCCGTCCCCATCGTGTGGTCCCGCTCCAGATCCGGCCGCGCCATGGATCAGGTGCGGGCTCCGCAACCTTAGGGGACGCGAGGCTAATAACCCGTAAACTACGGTACTGGAGGAGGGACGTTGGCTGTGTACCAGATGCGGAAGCTGGTCAGCGCCGGATGCGCCAGCGACCGCTCGAGATAGGTCCAGATCCGCGGCTGGTGCTTGAGATATTGCGGCTTGCCGTCGCGGCGGTTGAGCCGCGCAAAGGTGCCGAGCAGGCGGGTGTTGCGCTGCGCCGACATGATCGCATAGAGCTCGGCGAAGCCGGCCGGATCGAAGCTTTCATCGGTCGCGCGCCGCGCCTTGATGTAGCGGGTCAAGAGCGACAGCTCGAGCTGCTCGGGCACATCGATCCGCGCGTCCTGCAGCAGCGACACCACGTCATAGGCCGCGGGGCCGAGCAGCGCGTCCTGGAAATCGATGACGCCGACGCGCAGGATGCCGGTGCGTTCGGCAAGCCAGATGATGTTCGGCGAATGGAAGTCGCGGATCACCCAGGTCCGCGGCGCGGCTGCGGGCTTCTCCAGCAGGCCGCGCCACATCCCGAGAAATTCGGCGCGAAGCTCCTCGCTCGGCTGCACGCCGCGGTCGGGCAGATACCATTCCAGCATCAGCCCGATCTCGATCAGCCAGGCGTCGATGTCGAACACCGGGATGTCGTAGCTCTCGTCTGACGTCAGCGGCAATTGCTCCGGCAGCACCTCGCGGTGCAGTGCCGCCAGCATGTCGACGGCGGCCTCGTAACGCTCGGCGATCGGCTGCGGCGGATCGCCCTCGATGATGCCTTCGGCGCCGAAATCCTCCGTGATGAGGAAGCCGGATCCGAGGTCGATGTGACGGATCGCGGGCGCGGAGAAACCATGCTTGCGCAGGCCGTTTCCGATCGCGACGAACGGCCTGACGTCTTCGGCGAGATGCACTGCCGCGCTGTAGGATTGGCCGCTGTAGATCGCCGGGCCGTCGGGACGGCGCGGCGAGTTCATCAGGATGACGGTGCCGTCGTCGTTGCGCAGCCGCGCATAGGAGCGTGTCGAGGCGTCGCCCGGCATGCGTTCGCGCCGGGCATTGAGAAAGCCCGCGCGATCGAGGAACTGGCGCAGCTCGTTGAGCCGCGCGACCTTCGCTGCGCCCTTGCCATGGCCGGTGATCTCGGCCGCGCGCGCCGCCGATCCGAGCGCCGGACGGTGGCTGAACGCGATATCGATGCGGTCGGCGGGCATCGCGTCGGGCGCGCGTTCCGGCCACTCGATCAGTGCCACGATGTCGTCGGGCAGCGGCGACAGCCCGATCTCCTCGAGCTCGCTGGCGTCCTTGATGCGGTAGAGGTCGGCATGGACCAGCGGATACGACGGCAGCTCGTAGCTCTGCGCCAGCGTGAAGGTCGGGCTCGGCACCTCCAGCGCATCGTCGGCGGCGAGGTAACGGATCAGCGCGCGCGCGGCCGTGGTCTTGCCGGCGCCGAGGTCGCCGGACAGCGTGATGACGTCGCCGGCGCCGATCAGCAGCGCGAGGTCGGCCATCAGCTCCGCTGTCGCGGTCTCGTTCGCGAGCGCCACCGAGAATGTCGAGGTTGCCGTCATTCAGCAGCGTTGCGATGTGCGGTCTGGTCGATCGGGAAGTCGCAGGTCACGGTCGTGCCGCGGCCTACGGTCGAATCGACCCGCACCCGTCCGCCATGCAGTTCGACGAAGGAGCGGACCAGCGACAGGCCAAGGCCCGCGCCGCGGTGCCGCGAGCCGTGCGAATGGCTCTCGAACCAGTTGAACACCTTGTCGCGCATCTCGGCCGGAATGCCGGGACCGGCGTCGGTCACCGCAAACACCACGCTGTGCTCGGTGCGGTGCGCGCTGATCGTGACGGTGGCGTCATGCGGCGAGAAGCCGACCGCGTTGGCGAGCAGATTGTAGAGCACCTGCACCACGCGCCGCTCGTCGCCGACGAAGGCGCCGATGTCGGGCTCGATATCGACCTTCAGCGTGATGCGGTCGGTCGCGAGGCGGTCCTGGATGCCTTCTGCGGCAGCCTCGATCGCCTGGCCGATATTGACCGGACCGAGCTCGAGCTTCATGGCGCCGGCGTCGATGGTGGCGAGATCGAGAATGTTGTTGGTCAGCGCCAGCAGCGCGTTGGTCGATTTGGTGACGTAGTCGAGATATTCGGCCTGCTTCGGCGTCAGCGGCCCGGTCGAGGGATCGCTGAGGAAATGCGCGAAGCCGATGATGGTGGTGAGCGGTGCGCGCAGCTCGTAGGAGACGTGGTGGACGAAATCCACCTTCATCTGGTCGGCGGCTTCCAGCGCCTCGTTGCGCTCGCGCAGCGCCCGCTCGACATTTTCGGTGTCGGTGATGTCCTGGAAGGCGAGCAGGGTCTTGCCGTCGGGCAGCGGGATGGTCATGCAATTCAGCACGCTGCCGTCCTTGCGCTCGAGCTTGAGCGCGACCTGGGCGCGGTTCTCGATCGCGGTGATCTGCTCGCGCAGCGTGCGCCAGGTCAGGGCGTCGTCGAACAGCGGCCGGCACAGCGCTTCCACCGCCTCGATATGCGGCTCGCCCTGCAGCGCGTCGGCCGGCAGCTTCCACATCTTGGCGAAGGGCGGGTTGAACAGTTCCGCGCGTCCGTTGCTGCCGAACACCGCGACCGCCTCGCCGAGATTGTCCAGGGTCTCGCGCTGCACCCGCGTCAGGCGGTCGTAGCGGCGGGCGAGGTCGAGGCTCTCGGTGACGTTGTCGAACAGATAGGTGACGCCGCCCTCGAGGTTCGGCGTGGTGACCACGCTGATGGCGCGGCCGTCGGGCAGGAACCAGGTATAGGTCTCGGATTCGACCGCGCGATAGGCTTCGTGCAGCTTGGCCTTCCAGGCGCGGAAATCCGGCTGCTCGGGCAGCTTGCGGTTGGCGCGCAGCCGGTCCAGCACGCTGGAATCGTCGGGGTTGCCGTCGAGGAAGGCCTGGTCGAGGCCCCACAGCCGCCGATAGGACTCGTTGTAGAAGGTGAGCCGCCGGTCGGCATCGAACACCGCGACGCCCGAGGACAATTGGTCGAGGGTGCGCCGGTGCGCCTCGACCATCCGCGCGATCGCCGCGCGCAATGCCGCAGCTTCGCTGGCGTCGATCGCGATGCCGGCGCTGCCGCCGCTTAGCTTGAGCGCCTGCACGTCGTAGATCCGCCGCTCGCCGCTGACCACGATCGGCAGTCGCGCGGCATAATTGGCATTGTCGTTCAGCGCGCGGGTCAATTCGGTGCGCTGGTCGCTTTCGAGCAGTTCGAGATTGCGCTGCAGCGCGTCCGACACGCTCCTGCCCTCGGTGGCGCGGACATAGGCCGCGTTGGCATAGCGCAGATTGCCCTCGAGGCTCTTGGCCCAGATCGGCCATGGCGCGGCGGCGGCGAAATCGCGCAGCAGCTCGGTTTCCTCCTGCAGCGTCTTGTAGCGCAGGTTGGACTCGGCGAGCTCGCGGCGCAGCCCGCCGAGCTCGCGGATCCGCACGATGGCCTGGCCGCCGATCGCGCGGCCCATCGCCTCGATGGCGCGGCCGGCCGAGGTCGAGAGGTTGAGCAGGAACGCCTCGCCCTTCTCGCGCAGCGCGTCGACGGCGTGGTCCATCTGCAGCGCCGGCTCGGGCGGCAGCCAGGTTCCGAAGGCGAGGACGCGTTGCGGCGAGCCTTCCTGCGACATCACCAGCGAGATGTCGCCCGAGATCTGCGGTCGGTTGTCGCCCGCGGCCCAGGAGATCAGGACCTGCGGCTCGACGAACAGCAGCGCGCGCAGCCGGTCCGATTGCGCCTGCAGGTCCGTGATCTCGGACTGCAGCTGCTCTTCGTTGCGGGTCGCGCGCACGCGGGTGCGCATCAAGAGGATCGCGGCGACGGCCGAGAAGCCGACCAGCGCAAGCGACGTCGCGAGGACCGCGACCTCCTGGTGATTGAAGCCGAAATGATCCGACATCGCCTGGGTCACCAGGCTCTCGGCGGCAAACGAGGTGCGGACCGGCAGCAGCGCGGTGATGGCGAGCCCAATCATGCCGTCGCGCGCCAGTGAGGTGCATGACAGCAGGGTTCGACGCATTGCCGCGACTACGCCCGACATATGTTGCCCCAGAACGCACAAACCCCGGGCATGATCCGGAAAAGAGGAGACCGGTGTTCCCTCACGGCAAACGTACAACGTTTGTCCGCCGATCATGCCCAAGCAGGACCAGTCAGCCCGACGAAGACCCCCCGTCGCGCTCGAATCAAAACAGAATAGTCCCAACGGGACTCGGCGAGTAAGAGTCCAGACCGTGAACGCAGAATCCCCTGTGAAAAAATGCCGCCGGGTGGCGGGGATTTTATGCGAATTGGCTCCGTAGTCATGCGGGGGGCGCACGAAGCGTGATCTCCCGAGGCTCGTCCGCACACTTCGCGCGCTAGCGTCCGGTCGAGCCGAAGCCGCCGCTGCCGCGCCCGGTCGGCGACAGCACCTCGACCGGAACCAGCTCGGCCTTTGTGACCGGCGCGATCACCATCTGCGCGATGCGCTCGCCGCGCCGGATCGAAAACACCTCGTGGCCGTGATTGATCAGCAGCACGTTGATCTCGCCGCGATAGTCGGCGTCGATCGTGCCGGGCGAGTTCAGCACCGTGACGCCGTATTTGGCGGCAAGGCCGGAGCGCGGCCGCACCTGGGCCTCGTAGCCCGGCGGCAGCGCGATCGTCAGTCCGGTCGGAACCATCTCGTAGCGGCCCGGCAGCAGCAGCAGCGGCGCCGACTGCGGCACCGCCGCGAGCAGGTCGAGGCCGGCCGCGTCGGCGGTCTGATAGATCGGCAGCAAAAGATCCGCGCCGTGCGGCAATTGGTGGACTTCGACCCTGATGGTGGCGCTCACGATGCGGTTCCTACGGCTCTGGCGATGCGCGACACCAGCGCGGTCGCGACTTCCTCCTTGGTCATGACAGGCCAGGAGTCGACGGTGACGTCCTTGCCCTCGCGCGAGAGCAGGTGGACGGTGTTGCGGTCGCCGCCCATCACCCCGGTCGCCGGCGAGACGTCGTTGGCGACGATCCAGTCGCAGCCCTTGCGCGCGAACTTCGCCTTGGCGTTCTCGATCAGATGCTCGGTCTCGGCGGCGAAGCCGATCACCAGCGGCGGCCGCTGCTCCTTCAGCTTGGAAATTGTCGCAAGGATGTCCGGGTTCTCGACCAGCTGCAGCGGCGGCATGCCGGCCGCGGTCTTCTTCAGCTTCTGGCTGCCTTCATTGGCGACCCGCCAGTCGGCGACCGCGGCGGCAAAGATCGCGACGTCGACCGGCAGCGCCGCCTCGACCCGGTGCAGCATGTCGCGGGCGGACTCCACGTGCATGACCGAGATGCCCTGGGGGTCGTCGAGATCGACCGGGCCGGTCACCAGCACCACCTCGGCGCCGGCGGCGCGCGCGGCGGCGGCAATGGCAAAGCCCTGCTTGCCGGACGAGCGGTTGGCGATGTAGCGGACCGGATCGATCGCCTCATGGGTCGGGCCGGCGGTGATCAGCACCCGCTTGCCGGCCAGCGGCCGCGGCTGCGGCGGGCGCAGCATGCGGTCGGCGGCGGCGGCGATCTCGGTCGGCTCGGCCATCCGCCCGACGCCGGCCTCGCCGGCTTCCGCCATCTCCCCCGCATTGGGCCCGACGGTATGGACGCCGTCGCGGCGGAGCTGCAGCACATTGCGGCGGGTGGCCGGATTGTTCCACATCAGCGGATTCATCGCCGGCGCCAGCAGGATCGGCCGGTTGGCCGCCAGCAAGGTGGCGGTGGCGAGATCGTCGGCATGGCCCTGCGCCATCTTGGCCATCAGGTCGGCGGTCGCCGGCGCCACCACGATCAGATCGCAGTCCCGCGCCAGGCGGATATGGCCGGCGTCGAACTCGCTCTCGGCGTCGAACAGGTCGGTGTAGACGCGCTCATGCGACAGCGCGCTGGCGGCGAGCGGGGTGACGAATTGCTGGGCCGCCCTGGTCAGCACGCAGCGGACCTGGATGTGCCGCTCCTTGAGCCGCCGGATCAGATCCAGCGCCTTGTAGGCCGCAATCCCCCCGCCGATGATCAGGGTGACGCGCGGCTCGCCGACCGCGCTCGCGGCCCGCGGAGCAGGGGCTGTCACTGTCGCGGAACCTGGGCCGGGCGCCTCGGCAGGCTCCGGTCCGCCGTCTGCGAGCTCCCGGAGGATCACCCGGACCTCCTCCTCGACCGAGCGTCCGTTCCTGGCGGAGCGCAGCCGCAGATAGGCCTTCAGCGTGTCGTCGAGTTTGCGGATGGTCAGGCTGGCCATGGCGTGCTGCCCTCAAAGCATGATCCGGAAAAGTGTGAAGCGCTTTTCCGGGAGCGATCATGCCCAAATAAATATGATAGCGATGCTATCACATGGTGCATGCATTGCAATCAGTGCGCCCGGATGGCGAAAAAGATCGCGATGGAGGCAATCGCAATGACCCAGAGGCCGACGGTCTGCACCCGCGCCTTGCGGGCCTCGGCGCGGGCCATTTCGTCGATCGAGTCCGACGACAGCATGTGGCCCTCCAGCGTCATGGTCTCCAGCTGCTCGAGCACCGTGACGGCGCGGTTGGCGATCGACGGCAGGTTGGCGAGGATGCGGCCGAGCTCGCCCGCACCCGAGATCGCGCCCTGGATGCGGCCGGCCGGGCCGAGATTCTGCGTGATCCATTCGCGCACCACGGGGTCGGCGATCTTCCAGATGTCGAGCTTCGGGTCGAAGCCGCGCGCCACGCCCTCGACCACCACCATGGTCTTCTGCAGCAGGATCAGCTCGGGGCGCGTCTGCATGTCGAACAGGCCGGTGACCTCGAGCAGAAGCGTGAGCAGCTTCGCCATCGAGATTTCCTCGGCGGTGCGATTGTGGATCGGCTCGCCGATCGCGCGGATCGCCTGCGCGAAATTCTCCACCGAATGGTGGCCCGGCACGTAGCCGGCCTCGAAATGCACCTCGGCGACGCGGCGATAGTCGCGGGTGATGAAGCCGAGCAGGATCTCGGCCAGGAAGCGCCGCTCCTTCAGCCCGAGCCGTCCCATGATGCCGAAATCCACGGCAACGAGCCGGCCGGCCTCATCGAGGAACAAATTGCCGGGATGCATGTCGGCATGGAAGAAGCCGTCGCGCAGCGCGTGGCGCAGGAAGCTCTGGATCACCTTGCGGCCGAGATCGGGCAGGTCGACTTCGGCCTGCTTCAGCCGGACGTGATCGTTCAGCGCGATGCCGTCGATCCACTCCATCGTCAGCACGCTGTGCGCGGTGCGATCCCAATCCACCGCGGGGACGCGGAAGTCCGGATCGTCGCGTGTGTTCTCGGCCATCTCGGACAGCGCGGCCGCCTCGAGCCGCAGATCCATCTCCATCGCGACCGAGCGCGACATCGTGTTGATGACCTCGATCAGCCTCAAGCGCCGCGCCTCGGCGGAATGCGCCTCGGCCTTGTGCGCGACAAAGAAGAAGTCGCTGAGGTCGCGGCGGAAGCGCGCGGCGACGTTGGGCCGGAGCACCTTGACCGCAACCGGATGCCGGACGCCGTCGCGCTCGATTTCGCCGCGATGCACCTGCGCGATCGAGGCCGCGGCAACCGCAGGGCCCAGATGCACGAAGGCCTGCGCCAGCGGCCGTTCCAGCGATTGCGTGATGACGGTTTCGGCAGCCTCCTGCGCGAACGGCGGCAGCCGGTCCTGCAGGCTTTCGAGATCGCGCGCCATCGACACGCCGACCACGTCGGGGCGGGTGGCGAGGAATTGCCCGAGCTTGAGATAGGCCGGTCCGAGCCGCGTCAGTGCGCGCGACAACCGCGGACCTGACTTGGCCGAGCGGCGCTCGATCAGCCGCGCCAGCTTCAGCGCGAGCTGCCCGGGCGGCGGCACCAGCGCGGGATCGACGACGCCGAACACGCCCTCGCGCGCAAACACGAAACCGGCGCGGGCGAGGCGCGTGATGTGGGTCAGTGCAGAGATCACAAACGCCAGCCCGAATGCAGCGCCACGATGCCGCCGGAGAGGCTCTGCCACTTCACGCGGGCAAAGCCGGCGGCGCCGATCATCTCGGCGAACGCGTTCGGCCGCGGGAATTTGCGGATCGACTCGACGAGATATTGATAGGACTCGGCGTCACCGGTGACGGCGCGGCCGAGCGGCGGGATCACCTTGAAGGAAAACAGATCGTAGATCTTGTCGAGGCCGGGCACGTCGACGGTGGAGAATTCCAGGCACAGGAAGCGGCTGCCCGGCCTGAGCACGCGATAGGCCTCGCGCAGCGCAAGGTCGATCTGCGGCACGTTGCGGATGCCGAACGCGATGGTGTAGGCGTCGAACGCGCGGTCGGCGAAGCCCAGCGCTTCGGCGTTGCCCTCGACGAACGACACGCGGTCATCGAGGTGCTGCTTCGCGGCACGCTCGCGGCCGACGGCGAGCATGTCGGTATTGATGTCGCAGACCGTGGCATGAAAGCCCGCACCCGCGGTCTTGGCGGCCCGGAACGCGATGTCGCCGGTACCGCCGGCGACGTCGAGCAGCGCGAACGGCCGGTCGCCCTTCGGCGGATCGAGCGTCGTGATCATGACATCCTTCCAGGCCCGGTGCAGGCCTGCCGACATCAGATCGTTCATCAGGTCGTAGCGCGACGCGACGCTGTGAAACACGTCGTTCACCAGCGTCTGCTTCTCGCCCAGGGGCACGTCCCTGAAGCCGAAATGGGTGGTTTGATCCGGCCGATCCATCACTCAGAACTCTTACCCTTTTTGGTCGCGTTTTCTTCGCTCGAAAACGCTCCAGCCAGACCATAGCGCGGCGGCCGCAATGGCGCTATCACGTCACTTCCAAAAGGTGAATGCCTGCCATGCCGGAATTACCCGAAGTCGAGACCGTCCGCCGCGGCCTGCAGCCGGCCATGGAGGGGTCCAGGATCCTCAAGGCCGAGGCCCGCCGCAAGGATTTGCGGTTTCCGTTTCAAAAAGACTTTATCGCCCGGCTGGAGGGCCGGACCATCACCGGGCTCGGCCGCCGTGCCAAATATCTGATGGCGGACCTGAACTCCGGCGACGTGCTGCTGATGCATCTGGGCATGTCGGGCTCGTTCCGCGTGCTGAAGCAGGACGGCGCGGCGACGCCGGGGCAATTCCACCACCCGCGCAGCGAGGATCGCGCGCATGATCACGTCGTGTTCCACATGTCGTCGGGCGCGGCCGTCGTCTTCAACGATCCGCGGCGCTTCGGCTACATGAAGATCATCGCGCGCAACGCGATCGAGGATGAGCCGCTGCTGAAAGGGCTCGGTCCCGAGCCGCTCGGCAACGAATTCGACGCGGCGATGCTGGCGCGCTCCTGCCACAACAAGAAGACCAGCCTGAAGGCCGCGCTGCTCGATCAGCGCGTGGTGGCGGGACTTGGCAACATCTATGTCTGCGAGGCGCTGTTTCGTTCGCATCTGTCGCCGCGGCGATTGGCCGCGACGCTTGCAACGAAGAAGGCTGAGCCCACCGACCACGCCAGGCGGCTGGTCGACGCGATCCATTCGGTGCTCAACCAGGCGATCAAGGCCGGCGGCTCCTCGATCAGCGACCATCGGTTGACCAATGGCGATCTCGGCTACTTCCAGCATTCGTTCCAGGTCTACGACCGCGAAGGCGAGACGTGCCGCACCTCAGGCTGCGAGGGCATCGTCAGGCGCTTCACCCAGAACGGCCGTTCGACGTTCTGGTGCCCGAAGTGCCAGAAGTAGCAATGTTCGAGACCCCGCGCATCGAGACGCGGCGCCTGATCCTGCGGCCGCTTGCGCTGTCGGATGCCGCGGCGATCCAGCGTCACTTCAACAATTGGAATGTGATCAAGACTCTCGCCACAGTGGTGCCGTGGCCCTATCCCGGCGACGGTGCGGAAAGCTTTATCAGGCGGGAGCTGGATAAGATCGCGGCCGGCGAGGAAAGCTATCAATGGGTGCTGGTGTTGCGTGCCGGCGACGGCGAGGCGATCGGCAACGTCAATTTCCGGCCGCGCGCCGATGGCCGCAAGGGCAATCGCGGGTTCTGGCTCGCCGAGCCGTACTGGAATCAGGGCCTCATGACGGAAGCGATCGCGGCGGTGAACGATTTCGCCTTCCTGACGCTCGGCCTCGATCACTTCCATGTCTGCAACGCGCAGTCCAACGTCGCCTCGCGCCGGGTCAAGCAGAAGACCGGCGCCGAATTCGTCGGCTTCGTCGAGCTTCCGCACCACAACGGCGAATCCAGAGCGGAGAAATGGAAGGTCGCGCGCGAGACCTGGCTGCGCGATCGACGGTGACATCGCTTTTGCGAATGCGGCCATGACGAATGCGACAGCTTGACCGCGCATGCGAGGCTGGCGAACATAGGTCCCATCGCTCCATCAAGAACGAGAACACAATGGCGATGAACGGCATGTCGATGAATGGCGCCTGGCGCGACCGCGCCGCGACAAGTTTTCAATGCGAGAAGCAGCCGGCCACCAGCAGCCGCGGCATGGTGGTGAGCAATCATCCGCTGGCATCGAGCGCGGGCGCCGAGATGTTAGCGGCCGGCGGCAACGCGATCGATGCGGCGATCGCCACCTTGTTCACGCTGACCGTGGTCGAGCCGATGATGGTCGGCATCATCGGCGGCGGCATGGCGCATATTCGCCTCGCCGACGGCAGCCATCGCTTCATCGACGGCCAAAGCACGGTGCCGCAGGCGGTAAAGCCGGATACCTACACCTCGAAGCCCGGTTCGGCGCATGACGTGTTCGACACCGTCGGCAACGAGAATTTGAATGGGCCGAAGGCGGTCGCGGTGCCGGGCTCGCTGAAGGCCTGGTGCGAAACGCTGCGCCGCTTCGGCACCATGAGCCTTGCCGACGTGATGCAGCCGGCGATCAAGCACGCCGAGCGCGGCTATGCGGCGACGCCCTATTTGCACGAATGCATCACCGACGGCGCCGAGGAGATGCTGAAGGACAAGCCGATCTCGGCGATCTATCTGCCTGATGGCGCGCCGCTGAAGCCCGGCGAGCGCGTGGTGCAGGCGGAATATGCCGAGACGCTGAAATACATCGCCGATCATGGCGACAACGCGCTCTACCAGGGGCCGCTTGGCGACATCCTGGTCGACTACATGAAAAGGAACGCCGGCTTCATCGCGCAGGAGGATCTTGCGACCTACAAGACCGTCGAGCGGCAGCCGATCCGCTGTGACTACCGCGGCTGGGAAATCCTCGGGCCTCCGCCGCCGGCGGCGTCGGGCGTGCACATCACGCAGATGCTCAACATCCTCGAAGGCTATGACATCGCGCGGCTCGGCTTCGGCACGGCCGAGACCATCCACTATCTTGCCGAGGTGCTGAAGATCGCCTTTGCCGACCGCGCGGCCGCGAGCGGCGATCCCGCCTATATCAACGTCCCGGTCGAGCGGCTGACCTCGAAGGCCTATGCCGAGGAGCGCCGCCGCGCGATCGATCCCGCTGCCGCGCAGGCCTGGAGCGCCGGCGTCACCCAGCTCGAAAGCGCGCACACCACGCACATGACCGCGGCGGACGCGATGGGCAATGTGGTCGCGACCACCCAGACCATCAACAATCTGTTCGGCGCCAAGATCCTGATCCCCGGCCTCGGCACCGTGCCGAACAACTACATGAACCTGTTCGATCCGCGGCCGGGGCACGCGCTGTCGCTGGCCGCCGGCAAGCGCGTCACCACCTCGATGTCGCCGATGATGGCGCTACGCGACGGCAAGCTGGCTTACGCGCTCGGCCTGCCCGGCGGCAAGCGCATCTTCCCGAGCGCGATGCAGGCGCTGATCAATCTGATCGACCACGGCATGAGCCTGCAGGAGGCGGTCGAGGCGCCGCGGGTCTGGACCGAAGGCAATGCGCTGGAAGTCGAGCAGGCGGTGCCGGAGGCCGTGCGCGCCGCGCTGTCAGCCAGGGGCCACAAGGTGCAGGTGGTGCCGACGGTGGCCGGCGGCATGAACGCGATCCAGTTTCACGCTGACGGCACGATTTCGGGCGCAGCCTGCTGGCGCGCCGACGGCACCCCAATCGGCATTGCCGGCGGCCTCGCCCGCGCCGGGGTGCGGTTTGCGTTGAGGTGAGGCCGACTACGCTGTTTGACAGGTTGAACCGAGAACCATCCTCAACGTCGTCCTGGCGAAAGCCAAGAGTGAACTCAGGGGACCCATTACCCCTAATCTCATTGCTGTGCGACGCCGGGACCGCGATCCTGTTTCATCGCTGATGCGGTGGTTATGGGTCCTGGCTTTCGCCAGGACGACATGTGGGAAGAGTGGTAGCTGAATCACAAATGACTATGGAATGCTGGATCGTCCGCCAGAGCCTGTCCATCTCGTCGTCCCGGCCTACGCCGGGACGACGAGATGGACAGAACCCGGTCTGCTCTGCGGGATCACCGCGCAAGCGGGGCGAGGTGACTCTACTTCCTGACGCAGATCACGCGGACCACGGCGGCCTTGGCGTCCGCCGAGTCGCCCGACACGGTGACGCCATGCGCCTTCAGGAAGCTGCGCACCGTGTCGGCCGGCACCAGCGCCGCCTGCGCCGCGTTTGCGGGGCCAGCAACGATGACGGGCTTCAGCACTGCGATGCCGGCAAATCTGCCGCCACTATCGAGCGCCGCTGCGCCGGAGAACCCGAGCGCCGGCGCCGGTGACAGCGCCTGATCGCCGCCGCCGATCTGTGCGACCGAAGCCTTCACGCTGCTCGCGGCCGCGCCGCCGCCCTGGTTCTGCGGATCGGCGATCCCGGTGATGTCGAGCGCGGTCTGCGTCGCCTGGCCTGCGATGTTGAGCGGCTTAAGCCCGCGCGCGCCGTAGATGCGCAGCAGCGCGAGATCATGCTCCTTGTCCGCCGCGACCCGGTCGGCATTGCCGTAGCCCGGAATCGTCAGCGCGATGCAGTCGTCGGTCGCCACGCGGTCGGTCACGATGGCGCCGTCGTCGCTGACCACGACGCCGGTGGCATACTCGACGGTCTTGCGCGGTGGCGGACCGGCCTGCACGGCGGACGGAAATGCATTGAAGGCACTCGACATCGCGATCACCACCGGCTCGATGGTGGTTTGCATCGCCTGGTCATAGAGGATGGTGAGGATGCGGACCTCGTCGCCCTTCAAGGTGCCGCGCAGATAGAACTTCTTCAGCCCCTGCATGCCCGACAGCACGAAGAAATCCGGCTTCACCACGGTGTAGTCGATGGTGCGCCCGGCCGGCTCCTTCTTTTCCTGCTCGGCAAGCTTTGCGGTGGTCGGGCTGGCTTCCTTGCGGCGGGCCAGCAGCACCTGGACGGTGCCGGTCGGCGAGGTCCATTTGGCGCCGGCGGCATCGCTGGTGAGCTGCGGCACCAGCTTGGTCGGAATGCCGAGCCGCGCCCCGGTGGCCGGCTCGGTGACGATCCGCCAGCCGACACCTTCCTGCTTCCGCCGCGCCGCGTCGGCGAGCACGCCGCGCTCCTGCGGGTTCAGCACGCCGGTCGGCTTGCCGCCGCGCTTCTTCTGGAATTCCTTGATCGCATTGACCATGCGCTCGCTGACGTCGCCCGATATCGCGCCGTTATATTCGCCGACCCAGGCGAGGTCGGATTGCAGCGCCAGCCGTTCGGCCTGCGCCATCGCGCCAGCGGTATCCTCCGGCTTCTGCAAAGCGGGGCGTATCGGCACCGTCGCCACGGTCTTCGGCCTGGTCCCGGCCGTCGACGGCGGCGTCATCTGGGCCTGCGCCATGCTCATGGAAGCGGCCATCAATGTTGCCGAAAGCACCGATCTCATGACAAATCCGGGGGAAATGACCGACACCATTGACGTCCAGGCAATTAAGCACATCTGCTTGGTCGGCAACAACCGCGCTCCGGTTCAGGGAGCGCGTCAACCCTCGTCCTGAGGAGCGGCGTCAGCCGCGTCTCGAAGGATGAGGCCACCGACCGGGCCTCATGGTTCGAGACGCGCGTGCCGCGCTCCTCACCATGAGGGTCACGGGTAGGATAGATGAGACAATGCTGAGTGCCGACGAACTTGAACGCTATGCCCGCCACATCGTGCTGCGCGAGGTGGGCGGCCCCGGCCAGAATGCGCTGAAAAAAGCCTCGGTGCTGGTGATCGGCGCCGGCGGCCTCGGCGCGCCGGTTCTGATGTATCTGGCGGCCGCAGGTGTCGGCCGGCTCGGCGTGATCGATGACGATATCGTCTCGCTCTCCAATTTGCAGCGCCAGATCATCCATGCGACGTCTGATATCGGCAAGCGCAAGGTCGACAGCGCGGCGGCGCAGATCCATGCGCTCAATCCGCATGTGACGTTCGAGGCGCATCCGATGCGGCTCACCGCCGACAATGCGATGGCGCTGATCGCGCGTTACGATCTCGTGCTCGACGGCTCCGACAATTTCGAGACCCGCTATCTCGTCGCCGATGCCTGCTTCCTCGCGAAGCGGCCGCTGATCACGGCGGCGCTGGGCCAGTTCGACGGTTCGCTGACCACGATCCGCGCGCACGAGAAGAATGCGGACGGCGTGTTCAACCCGACCTATCGCTGCCTGTTTCCGGAGGCGCCGCCGCCGGGCACGGTGCCGGCCTGCGCCGAGGCCGGCGTGATGGGCGCACTCGCCGGCGTGCTGGGATCGATGATGGCGCTGGAGGCGATCCGCGAGATCGTCGGCTTCGGCGAGGGCCTGGTCGGTCGCCTCCTGATGGTGGATGCGCGCGCGATGCGGTTCGAAACCCTGCGTTACGCGCGCGATCCGCAGAACCCGCTCAATGGCGATGGGCCTGTCATTACTGACCTTGGCGCCCATCGCACCTGAGTGCTGCCGTTACCTGGTGGCCGGCTTCTCGCTGTCGAGATGCGCCATCTGCTCGGCCGCATAGCGCGTGCCGGCCGCGATATCCCGCGGGAAGGCTTTCGCCAGTGCCGCGAGATGAGCTTGCGTCAGCGTCAGCCTGGTCGCGCCGAGCGCTTCGGTGAGACGATTGCGGGTGCGGGCGCCGACCAGCGGCACGATCTCCTTGCCCTGCGCCGCGACCCAGGCGATTGCGACCTGCGCCGGCGTTGCTCCGATCTCGGCGGCAATGGCGCGCAACTGCTCCACCAGCGCCAGATTGGCATCGAGGTTCGCGCCCTGGAAGCGCGGCGTCATCAGCCGGTAGTCCCTGCCGACCGTGCCGGACTCCTTCGACCAGTGGCCGCTGATCAGTCCGCGCGCCAGCACGCCGTAGGCCGTGATGCCGATGCCGAGCTCGCGGCAGGTCGCCAGGATGTCGCGCTCGATGCCACGCTCGATCAGCGAGTACTCGATCTGGAGATCGACGATCGGATGCACGGCATGCGCGCGGCGGATGGTGCCGGAGCCGACCTCGGACAGGCCGATATGTCTGATGTAGCCGGACTTCACCAGATCGGCGAGGCCGCCGATCGTCTCCTCGATCGGAACGTTGGGATCGAGACGTGCCGGGCGGTAGATGTCGATGTAGTCGGTGCCGAGACGTTGCAACGAATAGGCGAGGAAATTCTTCGTCGCGGCCGGCCGGGTGTCCATTCCGGCGAATTCACCCGCGGGGCCGCGCAGCGCGCCGAACTTGACGCTGATCTGCAGCCGGTCGCGCGCGACGTTCTTCAGGGCTTCGCGCACCAGCATCTCGTTGTGGCCCATGGCGTAGAAGTCGCCGGTATCCAGCAGCGTGATGCCGGCATCGAGCGCCGCGTGCACCGTGGCGATGCTCTCGCCGCGATCGGCCGGGCCATAGACCTCGGACATGCCCATGCAGCCGAGGCCGAGGGCCGAGACGGTGGGCCCGGTTGAGCCGAGTTTGCGTGTGTCCATGTGGATGTTCCTCGAACGTTTGCGGCGGAAAATCCGTCGCCAAATGCCGAGGTGATATGGGCCGGCCAGCTTTCGCCGATAAGCTGGACAATCGCGAATGGCTTGTTCACTATATCGAACAATGCAGGATTTCGACCTTCGCGACCTCGACGCCTTCGTGGCGGTGGCGCGCACGCGCAATTTCCGGCGTGCGGCGCTCGAGCAGCGCGTCTCGGTCTCCAGCCTCAGCCAGCGCCTGCGCGACATGGAAGAGCGGCTCGGCGTCCGCCTGATGAACCGCACCACCCGCAGCGTCGCGCTGACGGAAGCCGGCGAACTGCTGCTCGCCCGCGTCGCGCCGGCCATGGTCAACGTCGCCGATGCGATCACCGAGGTGCGCGGCCTGCGCGCCGAGCCGTCGGGGCGGTTGCGCATCAACGCGCCGCCGCCCGCGGTCGATCTCGTGCTGGCGCCGATGATCGCGCCGTTCCTCGCCAGATATCCGCGGGTCGAGCTCGACGTCGTCGCGGAGAGTGCGTTCGTCGACGTCGTCGCGCAGGGCTTTGACGCCGGCGTGCGTTACGGCGAGCACCTGGCGCAGGACATGGTCGCGGTCCCGCTCGGCGCGCCGCAACGTTACGCGATCGTGGCGTCCAGCGCGTATGTCGCAAAGCACGGCCGGCCGATGCATCCGAAGGATCTGCTGGCGCACCCCTGCATCCGCAGCCGCTTCAGCAACGGCGTGATGTTCGATTGGGAGTTCGAGAAGAACGGCCGCGTGGTGAAGATTTCGCCGCCGGCCAAGCTGACCGCGACCCATCTCGGCCTTGCGCTGCGTGCAGTCCATGACGGCGTCGGCTACTGGGCGACGTTCGAGGGCTATGTCCGCTACGGCGTCAAATCCGGCGCGCTGGTCAGCGTGCTCGACGACTGGTGCCCGCCGTTCGACGGACCGTTCCTCTATTATCCGAGCCGGCGCCAGCCGCCGCCCGCGCTGGCCGCGTTCGTGTCGTTCGTCGCCGACTGGCGCAAGCAGGCACGGCGGAAGAAATAGGACGGGTCGTCACCACATCGTCGTCCCGGCGAAGGTCGGGACCCATACGCCGCGGCGGTTGTTGTCGAAGGGATTCGTCGTTCCGTCATCGCGCACAAATAAGGATTTGTGGTTATGGGTCCCGGCCTTCGCCGGGACGACATCGAATGTTGGTCTCAGAGCCCCGTAGCTCGAGCAAGTTGCCTGGTCGAGCGCCGGCCGCACCGGCTCCTTTGCATGGGGTTGTTTTCGATATTTTGGCAGCTCGCCCCTACGACGGCGGGGCTATCGCATATGACTACCCACGTCCCGTAGCCCGGATGGAGCGAACCGCAATCCGGGGCGGTCCGTCCGCGGATACAGGCCCCGGATTTCGCTGCGCTCCATCCCGGCTACGAGCATTCACAGCATGCTCGGCAGCACGCGATCCGGCGGCTTGTGGGCGTCGAGGAAGGTTCGGATGTTGATGATCACCTTCTCGCCCATCTCGACGCGGCCTTCGATGGTGGCCGAACCCATATGCGGCAGCAGCGTCACCTTGCCGGCCCTGGCGAGCCGCACCAGCTTCGGGTTCACCGCGGGCTCGTGCTCATAGACGTCGAGGGCTGCGCCGCCGATATCGCCGGCCTCGATCAGCTTGATCAGCGTGTCCTCGTCGATCACCTCGCCGCGCGCGGTGTTGACGACATAGGCCTCTTTGCGGATCAGCTTGAGCCGCCGCGCCGAAAGCAGATGATAGGTCGCAGGCGTGTGCGGGCAGTTCACCGAGATGATGTCCATCCGCGCCAGCATCTGGTCGAGGCTTTCCCAATAGGTCGCCCCGAGCTCTTCGGCGATCATGGGCGCCACCGGGCGGCGGTTGTGATAGTGGATCTGCAGGCCGAAGGCGCGGGCACGGCGCGCCACGGCCTGGCCGATGCGGCCCATGCCGACGATGCCGAGCCGCTTGCCGCCGATGCGGTGGCCGAGCATCCAGGTCGGCGACCAGCCCGCCCAGTGCTGCTTGCCTTCGGTCAGGATCGAGGCGCCCTCGATCAGGCGCCGCGGCACCGCGAGGATCAGCGCCATGGTCATGTCGGCAGTGTCCTCGGTCAGCACCTTCGGCGTGTTGGTCACGGTGATGCCGCGGGCATGCGCTGCGGCCACGTCGATATTGTCGACGCCATTACCGAAATTGGCGATCATCTTCAGCTTGCAGTCGGGCTGATTGATCACGTCCTCGCGGATCATGTCGGTCACGGTCGGCACCAGCACGTCGGCGGTCCTCGCCGCCTCGGCGATCTGCTCCGGCGTCATCGGCGTGTCGTCGAGATTCAATCTGGCGTCGAACAGCTCGCGCATCCGGGTCTCGATCGAGTCCGGCAGCTTGCGGGTGACGACGACGAGAGGCTTTTTCTTCACCGACATGTCCTGCTTTCATGGGGCGCGCGGCGTGCCAAAAAACAAACCGTTCAGGCCTCATTAACCCGGTTGTTCGACACTGCTGATAGCCGCGCTGTCCCGGCGTTTCCTTCGCGTTTCCTAGGGTTCCCCGAGACTTGCCCCGGCTTTTCGCCAAGGCGAAACGACGGGAAATTCGGGTGTTCTGGCTCTCAGGCGTTCCGTCCTCTCTAGCAGAAGGCCGGGCCAAGACAAGAACCCCCCGGACTTGCGGTGCGGGGCGAACGGACGCCGGCGCAGGGGCCTTCGGGCGTGGTTTGGGTTGCGGTGCGCCGGATGCGGGTTGGGCATCTCGGCAGGAGACGAGTTGATGGTGGCGTTCTGGCGTTTCAGTTCATTGGTGGCGCTGGTCGGAAGCATGCTGAGTGCGTCGGTCATGCCCGGACATTCCGCCAAGGATTTGAGCCCCACCACCAGTGGCCTGCCGATCCCGCGCTATGTCAGCCTGAAGTCGGATCATGTGAACGTCCGGGCCGGCCCGACCAAGGACAATGACGTCGCCTGGGTCTACACGCGGTCGGGGCTGCCGGTCGAAATCACCGCCGAGTTCGAGAACTGGCGCCGGGTGCGCGATTCCGAGGGCGCCGAAGGCTGGGTCTATCATTCCCTGCTGTCCGGCCGCCGCACCGCCGTCGTCACGATGAAGAACAAGGACGATCTGGCCTCGCTGTACGATCGCCCCGACGCCACCAGCGCCGTCGCGGCGCGCCTGCAGGCCGGCGTCGTCGCGCAGGTGAAGAAATGCGCCAATAACTGGTGCCGGGTCACCGGCAGCGGGTTCGACGGCTGGATCGAGCAGCAGCGCCTCTGGGGCGTCTACGCCGACGAGAAGGTGGACTGAGCTTCCCGGTCCCCAAATGAAAATGGCCGGGACGAGCCCGGCCATCACAACTCATTTCGACGGTAAGACCGTTCAGCGCTTCTTGCGCAGCCGCACGACCATGTCGACGCGGGAGATCTCGTACCCTTCGGGCACGTCGGGCATCTTCGACAGCACGAGGTTCGGGTCGGGAATGTCGACCAGCTCGTGGTTGTGCTCGAGATAGAAGTGGTGGTGCGTCGACACGTTGGTATCGAAATAGGTTTTCGTGCCGTCGACGCTGACCTGGCGCAGCAGGCCGGCATCGGTCAGCTGGTTCAGGGTATTGTAGACGGTCGCCAGCGACACCGGAACCTTGGCCAGCGTGGCTTCCTCGTACAGCATTTCAGCGGTCAGGTGGCGGGCACCCTTGCCGAACAGCAGCCAGCCCAGCGCCATGCGCTGGCGGGTCGGCCGCAGACCGGCAGACTGCAACATTTCGTTGACGTCATGCCACGGACAGCCGGTCAGGGCAGGGTGGTGCCCAGCGCCCCGGGCAGCCGGGTGCACGGCATCATCGTTCACAGCCGGTACTTCCTCGTTCATATCCACTCTATGCACCCAACTCAGGCAATATTCCTCATAAATATAAAAAGGATGCCTATCAGATGCAAGTTTTTCGCAACTAGAACGAATCCAAGCTGCGGTAGAAACCTAAGGAGAAGCGGTCATTTATCATCGGAATGCCGCTTTGCCGCCCAGTTAGCCGTATGTTAGAGAGCGCGCGGACCACATATGCGCTTTCGGCAGAGATAACAGGCCGTAGCGTACCCAGGTAGCGCCAAGATGCGGGACGGGTTATTCCGGTTCCCGTGGGTAGATCAAGGTCCGACCAAGCAAAGCGCTTCATCGGGACATCAGAGGTGGAAAGAGGATGCTGGATCGGCGCGGCGGTTACGAATACGAGGATTTGCTGGCTTGCGGGCGGGGCGAGCTTTTCGGTCCCGGCAACGCCCAGTTGCCGCTGCCGCCGATGCTCATGTTCGATCGCATCAGCGAGATTTCGGAGAATGGCGGCGAGTTCGGCAAGGGACTGGTGCGCGCCGAGCTCGAGGTGAAACCGGATCTCTGGTTCTTCGGCTGTCATTTCAAGAACGATCCGGTGATGCCGGGCTGCCTCGGCCTCGATGCCATGTGGCAAATGGTCGGCTTTTACCTTGGTTGGATCGGTGGCGAAGGTCGTGGCCGCGCGCTCGGCCTCGGCGAACTGAAGTTCTCCGGACAGGTGCTGCCGCACGCGCGCAAGGTTGTGTACAACATCGATATCAAGCGCGTGATGCGGTCAAAGCTCGTGCTTGGAATTGCCGACGGGTGGCTTTCCATGGACGACGAGATTATCTATCGCGCCAAGGACTTGAAGGTCGGGTTGTTCAAGCAGGGCACGGCGCCATCTTGAGCAGGATCATCATGCGGCAACATAAAGGCAGGGCGAGGCGAACATGAGGCGGGTTGTCATCACGGGGATGGGTATTGTCTCGTCCATCGGTAACAACACCCAGGAAGTGCTTGCGAGCCTCTACGAGGCGAAGTCGGGCATTTCGCGCGCGGAGAAGGCTGCCGAACTTGGCTTCCGCTCGCAGGTGCACGGTGCGCCGACACTCAATCCCGCCGAGGTGATCGATCGCCGCGCGATGCGGTTCCTTGCCGAAGGTGCGGCGTGGAATCACGTTGCGATGGAACAGGCGATCCGCGACTCCGGCCTCGAGGAGAGCGAAGTCTCCAACATCCGCACCGGCATCATCATGGGATCCGGTGGACCGTCGACGCGCACGCTGGTGGAGGCCGCCGACATCGCGCGCGCCAAGGGCCCGAAGCGCGTCGGTCCGTTCGCGGTGCCGAAGGGCATGTCCTCGACCGCGTCGGCGACGCTCGCGACCTGGTTCAAGATCAAGGGCGTGAACTATTCGATCTCGTCGGCCTGCGCGACGTCGAACCACTGCATCGGCAACGCCTATGAGACGATCCAGATCGGCAAGCAGGATGTCATCTTCGCCGGCGGCTGCGAGGAACTCGACTGGACGCTGTCGGTGCTGTTCGACGCCATGGGCGCGATGTCCTCGAAATACAACGACACGCCGGCCACCGCCTCGCGTCCCTACGACCTCAACCGCGACGGCTTCGTGATCGCCGGCGGCGCTGGTGTCGTGGTGCTGGAAGAGCTCGAGCACGCCAAGGCGCGCGGCGCCAGGATCTATGCCGAGGTCGTCGGCTACGGCGCGACCTCCGACGGCTACGACATGGTGGCGCCGTCGGGCGAGGGCGCCGAGCGCTGCATGCGCATGGCGATGTCGACGGTGAACACGCCGGTCGATTACATCAATCCGCATGCCACGTCGACGCCCGCCGGCGACCCGCCGGAGATCGAGGCGATCCGCAAGGTGTTCGGTACCGGCGACAAATGCCCGCCGATCTCGGCGACCAAGGCGCTGACCGGCCATTCGCTCGGCGCCACCGGCGTGCAGGAAGCGATCTATTCGCTGCTGATGCTGAACAACGGCTTCATCTGCGAGAGCGCGCATATCACCGAACTCGATCCGGTGTTTGCCGACATGCCGATCGTGCGCAAGCGCATTGACAACGCCAAGCTCAACACCGTGCTGTCGAACTCGTTCGGCTTCGGCGGCACCAATGCCACGCTGGTGTTCAGGCGGCTTGACGCGTGATTTCGCCCCTCCTCGCTTGCTGAGGGAGGTCCGCAGGCAGCGAATGGGAACATTGCAACGATCCGGAATGGGGTGGGAATGATTATTGAACCGCGCGTGCGAGGCTTCATCTGCACGACGGCACATCCCGTCGGCTGCGCCACGAATGTCCGCGAACAGATCGCCTATGTTCTGAAGCAGGGCCCGGTCGCCGACTGCCCGAAGCGCGTTGCCGTGCTCGGCTGTTCGACGGGGTATGGCCTCGCGAGCCGCATCGTCGCGACCTTCGCCGGCGGCGCCGACACCATCGGCGTGTCGCTGGAGCGCGAGCCGTCGGAAAAGAAAAGCGCCAGCGCCGGCTGGTACAACAACCGCGCCTTCGAGATCGAGGCCGAGAAGATCGGGCGCTCGCCGCTCACGCTCGAGGGTGATGCCTTCTCCGACGAGATGAAGAAAAACTTCATCGAGCGCGTGCGCGAGAAATTCGGACAGCTCGACCTGCTGGTCTACAGCATGGCGGCTCCGGTCCGGACCGATCCCGACACCGGCAAGACCTATCGTTCGGTGATCAAGCCGCTCGGCGCCCCGGTCGAGATCAAGACGCTCGACACCGAGACCGGCGAGGTGTTCCAGACGACGCTCGAGCCGGCGAGCGAGGAGCAAACAGCGGCCACCGTCGCGGTGATGGGCGGCGACGACTGGAAGCGCTGGATCGACCAGCTGGCGGATGCCGGCGTGCTGGCGCCGGGCTTCCGGACGCTCAACTACACCTATATCGGCAGCGAACTGACCTGGCCGATCTATTGGAACGGCACGCTCGGCCGCGCCAAGGTCGATCTCGACAGCAAGGCGGAAGCGATCCGGGGCCGGCTCGGCGCGGACGCCGCGCGCGTCGTCGCGCTCAAGGCCGTGGTCACCCAGGCGAGCTCGGCGATACCGGTGGTGCCGCTCTATGGCACGGTGCTGTTCAAGGTCATGAAGCAGCTCGGCCTCCATGAAGGCTGCATCGAGCAGATCGACCGCCTGTTCCGGACGAAGCTCGGTAAGGGCGTCGCGCTCGATGACGCGCAGCGCGTCAGGGTCGACGACTGGGAGCTTTCGCCCGAAGTGCAGACGGAAGTGTCGCGGCGCTGGCCGCTGCTCACCACCGAGACGCTCGGCGAACTGGCCGATCTCGGCGAGTACAAGAGCCAGTTCCTCCGCCTGTTCGGCTTCGGCATCGACGGCGTCGACTACACGCAGGACGTCGATCCCCGCGTCGTGCCGGGTTAGGCCGTTCGGAAAACCGCGCGAGCGGTTACAGACCGGTCTTCTCCTTCCCCCCGAAAGGGGGAAGGTCGGGATGGGGGTCAGCCGCAGGCGATGCTGCAAGCGGAGAGAGTTGATCCCCACCGCTTTGCTCTGGCGAGCAAAGCGACCTCCCCTTTTCAAGGGGAGGTCGGAGTTCCGAGCTAGGTCTTTCGAGATTGGTTACTTCGTAGCCCGGATGGAGCCAACGGGTCGCGCACTTCACCCCGCCGCGATCTTCTCCGCGCGCTGGAATGCGGGCCGGGCCACGCAGCGGCCGATATAGGCCTCGAACGACGGCCGCGGCGGCACCATCTTGAAGACGCGCACCGCAAAGTTCAGTCCCGCGCCGATCGCGATGTCGGCGACGGAGAACTGATCGCCGAGGATCCACGGCCCCTTCTGCAGCTCGGCGTCGAGCACGTCGAACACCTGCGCGGCGCTGCCCCATGCTGCGGTGCTGGTCGGCACCTCGAGCTTGGTGAAGAGCTGGATCAGCGCCGGCTCGATGCAGCTCGGCGAGAAGAACAGCCACTGCAGATAGCGCGCCCGCTTCGGGTCCGTCGCTGCCGGTGCGAGTTTGGTCTCGGGATAGCGGTCGGCGATATAGGCGCAGATCGCGGCGGCCTCGGCGAGCTGCGCGTCGCCGTCGGTCAACGCCGGCACCTTGCCCATCGGGTTGATCTTGAGAAAATCCGGCGATTTCTGCGCGCCGGTGCTGATGTCGGTCAGCACCCGTTCGTATGGCAGACCGGATTCCTCCAGCAGCCAGATGGCGGAGAACGAGCGCGAGCGCGGCGACCAGTACAGCTTGATCATGGCTTAGTCTCCGATGTGCGGTTTGTTCTTGTCCACCGATAGTGCTTCATCATGAAGCCGGTGACCGGATTGGGCGCTTCCTTCTCGAACACAAAGCCTTCGCGCTCGTACCACCGCCAGGCCTTCTCGTTCTCGCGGACGCATTTCAGCCAGATCTCGTCGGGCATCTGCCGGCGCGTGAAGCCAAGCAGCTGACGTCCGAGGCTCATGCCCTGATAGGCGGGGACCACCATCAGCTGATCGAGCAGCAAGCTCGGCAGGTGCAGCGCCAGCATGGCGGCGATGCTGCCGCGATCATCGGCCACGAACAGGGTCCAGCCACCCGCGATCTCGCGCGGCAGGCGGGCGCGCAGGTCGTTCAACAAACTGTCGCTGGCTTGCGAGAGCCCGGTCGAAACCCAGCTCGCCATCCAGGCGCGCGCGATCGCGTCATGTTCGTCGGAGCGTGCGGGGCGGATGGTCGGCAGCGTCATTATTCCCTATCGCGTTCGACGCCGGCGGCGTGACGCTGTGGGCGTATAAAGGTGAAAGCCCGCGCTCGCCTCGCGGAGCTTTCAACTCTAGCGCAGTTGTTTGCGACCGGCGAGGCCGGCGGCTCACACGCCGAGCGTCCCGGCCTTCGCCGCCGCATAGCGCTCGGCCACGGCCTTCCAGTTCACCGTATTCCACCACGCCTTCAGATAATCGGGCCGGCGGTTCTGGTAGGTCAGGTAATAAGCGTGCTCCCAGACGTCGTTGCCGAGCAGCGCGCGCTTGCCGTCCATGATTGGATTGTCCTGGTTCGGCCGCGTCTCGATCGCGAGCTTGCCGTCCTTGGTGACGGTGACGAACACCCAGCCGGAGCCGAACACGCGCCCGCCGGCGGCGTTGAAATCGGTCTGGAATTTTTCCATGCCGCCGAGGTCGCGATCGATCGCGGCGAGCACCTCGCCGTCCGCCTTGCCGCCGTTCGGTCCCATGATCTGCCAGAACATGGTGTGGTTGGCATGGCCGCCCATGTTGTTGCGCACGCCGGTACGGATCGCCTCCGGCACGCTGCCGAGATTGGCGAGCACCTCGACGACCGGCTTCTCGGCGATCTGCGGATTGTCCTTGGCGAAATTGTTGAGGTTGGTGACATAGGCCTGATGATGCCGGTCGTGATGGATTTCCATCGTCTTGGCGTCGATATGCGGCTCCAGCGCATTGGTGGGATAGGTCAGCGGATCGATCTTGAACGGTCCGGCTGGGGCCTGCGCCGTGGCCTGCGCGAACGCTGCGCGCGATGTGGCGGCGGCCGCGGCGATGCCGCCTGCTGCGATGATCAAATGGCGTCGGGACATCGAGGACATCGTGGTTCTCCGTGCTGGGAAAGCTTCCTGATGTTAGGCCCGAGTTGTGAACGGGTTCCAGCGAATCCGGTCACAATGCCGGGTCAAAACCGCGCATGCCGATCAGCGGAGATTGATTTGCGCCCCATCTCGACAAACCAAAAAGGGCGGCCACAGGGCCGCCCTTTCGTAACAGTCGATTTGCAACTCGATTGGCCTGGGCTTACTCGCCGGCAGCTTCGCGCGGCGCTGCAGCCGGCGCCTCGGTCTTCTGCTTGGCTTCGAGGTCCTCGCCGGTGGTCTGGTCGACGGCTTTCATCGACAGGCGGGTCTTGCCGCGATCGTCGAAGCCGAGCAGCTTGACCTTGACCTTGTCGCCTTCCTTGACGACGTCGGAGGTCTTCTGCACGCGGTTGGCCGCGAGCTGGCTGATGTGAACGAGGCCGTCCTTGGCGCCGAAGAAGTTCACGAACGCGCCGAACTCCATCACCTTGACGACGGTGCCCTCGTAGATCTGGCCGACCTCCGGATCGGAGGCGATCGACTTGATCCACTTGATCGCAGCCTTCATCGCCTCGCCGTCGTTGGATGCGACCTTCACGGTGCCGTCGTCCTCGATGTTGACCTTGGCGCCGGTCTTCTCGACGATCTCGCGGATGACCTTGCCGCCGGTGCCGATCACTTCGCGGATCTTGTCGGTGGCGATCTTGAAGGTCTCGATGCGCGGTGCGTATTCGCCGAGCTCGGCGCGCGCCGCGGTCAGGGCCTTGGCCATCTCGCCGAGGATGTGGATGCGCCCTTCCTTGGCCTGGCCAAGCGCAACCTTCATGATCTCCTCGGTGATGCCCTCGATCTTGATGTCCATCTGGAGCGAGGTGATGCCCTGGTCGGTGCCGGCGACCTTGAAGTCCATGTCGCCGAGATGATCCTCGTCACCGAGGATGTCCGACAGCACCGCGAAGCGCTGACCTTCGAGGATCAGGCCCATGGCGATACCGGCGGTCGGCCGCTTCAGCGGCACGCCGGCGTCCATCAGCGACAGCGAGGCGCCGCACACCGAAGCCATCGAGGACGAGCCGTTCGACTCGGTGATCTCGGAGACCACGCGGATCGTGTACGGGAACTCGTGGTGCGGCGGCAGCACCGGGTGGATCGCGCGCCAGGCGAGCTTGCCGTGGCCGATCTCGCGGCGCTTGGTGCCGCCGAGGCGACCGGTCTCGCCGACCGAGTAGGGCGGGAAGTTGTAGTGCAGCAGGAACGTTTCCTTGTAGGTCCCCGACAGTGCATCGATGTACTGCTCGTCCTCGCCGGTGCCGAGCGTGGTCACGACCATCGCCTGGGTTTCACCGCGGGTGAACAGCGCCGAGCCGTGGGCGCGCGGCAGCACGCCGGCTTCGGCGATGATGTTGCGCACGGTCTTGGCGTCGCGGCCGTCGATGCGCTTTCCGGTGTCGAGGATGTTCCAGCGAACGATCTTGGCTTCCAGTTCCTTGAACACGCCGGCGACGCGGAGCTTGTCGTATTTCGGCTCCTGGCCTTCCGGGAAGAAGTGCGCGAGCACCTTCTCCTTGACGGCGCCGACCGCGGCATAGCGTTCCTGCTTGACCGGGATCGCGTAGGCATTGCGGAGCTCCTGCTCGGCGATGCCGAGCATCTCCTTCTCGATCTCCGAATTGTCGATCGTGGTGACTTCGCGCGGCTCCTTGGCGGCCTTCTCGGCGAGCTCGATGATCGCGTTGATGACGGGCTGGAAGTGGCGGTGGCCGAACATGACCGCGCCGAGCATCACGTCTTCGTTGAGCTCCTTGGCTTCCGATTCGACCATCAGCACGGCGTCGGCGGTGCCGGCGACGACGAGATCGAGCTGGGTCTCGGTCATCTCGTCCAGCGTCGGGTTGAGCACGTATTCGTCATTGGCGAAGCCGACGCGCGCGGCGCCGATCGGGCCCTTGAACGGCGCGCCCGACAGCGTCAGGGCGGCGGAGGCGGCGACCAGCGACACGATGTCCGGATCGTTCTCCATGTCGTGCGAGAGCACGGTGACGATCACCTGGGTCTCGTTGCGCCAGCCGTCGACGAACAGCGGACGGATCGGGCGGTCGATCAGGCGGGAGACCAGCGTCTCCTTCTCGGTCGGACGGCCTTCGCGCTTGAAATAGCCGCCGGGAATGCGGCCCGCGGCGTAGGTCTTCTCCTGGTAGTCGACGGTGAGCGGCAGGAAGTCGACGCCTTCGCGCGGTGCCTTCGCCGCGACGACGGTGGCAAGCACCACGGTCTCGCCGTAGGTGGCCAGCACGGCGCCGTCGGCCTGGCGGGCGATCTTGCCGGTTTCAAGTTTGAGGGGACGTCCACCCCAGTCGATCTCGACGGAATGCGTATTGAACATTTCGGTCTTCTTTCATGGTTTCACGAAAGCATGGCGCCCTGAAACACAAAGACCATGCCAAGACGGCGAGACACTGACGCGCGGTTGCGATCAGTATCCGGCGATCCTGCCATGGTCCCTGGATTTCGGATGGCGTCCATCCTTTCGGTCATCTGGGCATCTTGCCCGGTCCAGCGGCCGGATTGCTGCTGGACGCTAGTTGGCATGGCACCATTGCCATGCTGCGCATGATCATCTTTCGACAATTCGAAAGTCCGAGTTCGCGGACGACCATGCGAAAACGCGCGCGAACCCTCGCGCGCGTGCTTCTCAAATCAACGACGGATGTTGTGCTTTTCGAGCAGCGCCTTGTAGCGCGCCTCGTCCTTGCGCTTGATGTAGTCAAGCAGGGAACGACGCGTCGACACGAGCTTCAGGAGGCCGCGGCGTGAATGGTTGTCCTTCACATGGCTCTTGAAGTGCTCGGTGAGGTTATTGATGCGTTCCGACAGGATCGCGACCTGAACCTCGGGCGAGCCGGTGTCGCCGGCTTTGTTGGCATTCGTCTTGATGACTTCCGCTTTGCGCTCTGCGGTAATCGACATCGTCAGTTACTTTCATGGTTGCGAGCCGGACCGGCAGTCAGTCCGTTCAGGTTGAACACGCGCTTGGGGATGAGTTCGCCATTGCCAATTTCGGCAAGCGCGAGAAGCCGGCCTGCCACCGTGACATAGACTGTGCCGCTGGTATTGGGCGCATCCCGTCCGCGCAACAAAACGGCCTGGCCCCTGTGGAGCCTTGCCGCATCAGCCCGTGTGACGGCCAGTGCCGGGATGTCGTCCAGCGCGGTCTCAACGGGCAAAAGCGCGTCGGCGAGGCTGCCCTCGCCAGACGCGGCTCTATTGCATAAAGCCTCCAACTGTTCCAGCGGAATCATGTCCCGTTCGGTAAACGGACCGACAAGGGTCCGCCGCAGGGCGCAGATATGGCCGAAACAGCCCAGAATTCGGCCCATATCGCGGGCCAGCGCCCGGACATAGGTTCCCTTGCCGCACTCGGCCTCGAACACGGACTGGCCGTTATCGCCATGTTCCGCAAGGGTTAATTCGTGGATCTCGACCGGGCGGGGCTTCAGTTCCACGGTCTCGCCGTCGCGCGCCAGATCATAGGCGCGCTCGCCCTGCACCTTGATCGCCGAATATTGCGGCGGGATCTGCTCGATCACCCCGGTGAAGCGCGGCAACAGTTCCCGGATCGAATCGGCGGTCGGCCGGCTCTCGCTGGTCCGGACCGGCCGCCCCTCGGTGTCGTCGGTGTCGCGCTCCTCGCCCCAGCACACCGTGAAGCGGTAGCGCTTGCGGCCGTCCATCACGAACGGCACCGTCTTGGTGGCCTCGCCCAGCGCGATCGGCAAGCCGCCGGAGGCGAGCGGATCGAGCGTGCCGGCATGGCCGGCGCGCTTGGCCTGGAACAGGCGCTTGAGCACCGCGACCGCCTGCGTCGAGGTCATGCCGATCGGCTTGTCGAGCACCACCCAGCCGTGGACGTCGCGCTTGTCGCGGCGCGGCTGCTGGTTCTGCCTGCCCTGCTTCTGGCGCGGGTCGTTGTTGGTGCGGCGCGCATCGTCGGTGCGCTGGCCGGCAAAAGCATCCCGCTCAGCGTCGCGCGCGTCGGCATCTTTCGCGTCGATAACGCTGTTGGTCGTCATCACAGTCATCACTCGTCGTCCGAATCGGGTGCAAGGTCTCGCTGCACCGCAGGTGTCCGCAGTAGTTTCTCGATGCGCTCCGCCTCGTCGAACCGCTCGTCGACGCGGAAGCGAATGTCGGGTGCAAATTTCAGGTTGACGCGGTGCGCGATCTCGCCGCGAAGGAATTTCTTGTTGCGCTCGAGCGCGGATATCACCGTGTCGGTGTCGCGGCCGCCGAGCGGCATCACATAGATCGTCGCGAGCTTCAGGTCCGGCGACATACGCACCTCGGGAACGGTGATGATGTGGCCTTCCAGATCGGGATCGTGGACGTCACCCTGCGACAGAATATCGGCAACCGCATGGCGAACCGTTTCACCGACGCGCAGCTGACGTTGTGAGCCGCCGGGGCTGGAACTCTTCTTTTGACGGGGCATGACCTTCTTCCAAAACCGTCACGCCCGCTGGCCGTGGCCGCGGGCATCAATGTCCTAGCTTTGCTTTCAATCAGACAATGCGCTGGCGGCCGGACCAAAGTCCGGCCACGCCGTCGCATTTTCAGTTAAATGGACCCGGGCTCTTCGTAAGATTTGGACTTACAGAGAGCGCTGGATCGTCTCGATGCGGTAACACTCGATCACGTCGCCGACACGCATGTCGCCGTAGTTCTCGAACGCCATGCCACACTCCTGGCCGGAGACCACTTCCTTCACTTCATCCTTGAAGCGCTTCAGCGTCGACAGCTTGCCTTCGTGCACCACCACGTTGTCGCGGATCAGGCGAACATTGGCGCCGCGTTCCACGGTGCCGTCGGTGACGCGGCAACCCGCGACCTTGCCGACCTTGGAAATGTTGAACACTTCCAGGATCTGCGCGTTGCCCAGCATGGTTTCGCGCAGCGTGGGCGCGAGCAGGCCGGACATCGCCTTTTTGATGTCATCCACGAGGTCGTAGATGATGTTGTAGTAGCGGATCTCGATGCCGTTGCGCTTGGCCGCGGCCGCCGCTTCCTTGTTGGCGCGGACCGAGAAGCCGATGATCGCGGCGTTGAAGCCTTCCGCCAGCGTGACGTCGGATTCCGAGATGCCGCCGACGCCGGCATGCAGGATGCGGGCGGCGACCTCGTCGGTGCCGAGCTTCTCCAGCGAGCCCAGGATCGCTTCCAGTGAGCCCTGCACGTCGGCCTTGACGATCAGCGGGAACTCCTTGCGGCCCGCGGTCTTCAGCTGCGACATCATCTGTTCGAGCGAGCCGCGCATGCCGGAGATCGAGGCAGCCGCGTTCTCGCGCTTCTGGTGCGCACGGTAGCTCGTGACCTGGCGGGCACGGGCCTCGTTCTCGACAACGGCGAGACGGTCGCCGGCTTCCGGCGGACCGTTGAAGCCGAGCACCTCGACCGGCACGGACGGACCGGCCTCTTCGAGATTCTCGCCCTGGTCGGAGATCAAGGCACGGACACGGCCCATTTCGGCGCCGGCGACGATGATGTCGCCGATGCGCAGCGTGCCGCGCTGCACCAGCACGGTTGCGACCGGACCGCGGCCGCGATCGAGCTTGGCTTCGATCACGGTGCCTTCCGCCGGGCGCTGCGAATTGGTCTTCAGGTCGAGGATTTCGGCCTGCAGCGCGATCATCTCGAGCAGCCGGTCGAGATTGGTCTTGTTCTTGGCCGAGACCTCGACGTCGACGACGTCGCCGCCGAGCGATTCGACCTGCACCTCGTGCTGCAGCAGTTCGGTGCGCACGCGCTCGGGGCGCGCGTCGGGCTTGTCGATCTTGTTGATCGCCACGATCATCGGCACCTTGGCCGCCTTGGCGTGGTTGATCGCCTCGATCGTCTGCGGCATCACGCCGTCATCGGCCGCGACCACCAGCACGACGATGTCGGTGACCTTGGCGCCGCGGGCGCGCATCGCGGTGAACGCGGCGTGGCCGGGCGTATCGATGAAGGTGATCTTGGTGCCGCTCTCGGGCGAGAGCACCTGATAGGCGCCGATATGCTGGGTGATGCCGCCGGCCTCGCCCGACACCACATTGGCGTGGCGCAGCGCGTCGAGCAGCGAGGTCTTGCCGTGGTCGACGTGACCCATGACGGTGACCACGGGCGAGCGCGGCTCGGTGTCGGTGGAATCATCGACGATGTCGAACAGGCCTTCCTCGACGTCGGACGCGGCGACGCGCTTGACGGTGTGGCCGAGTTCCTCGGCGATCAGCTGTGCGGTGTCGGCATCGATCACGTCGGTGATCTTGTGCATCGCGCCCTGCTTCATCAGCATGCGGATGACATCGACCGCGCGCTCCGACATCCGGTTCGCGAGTTCCTGGATCGCGATCACTTCCGGAATGACGACTTCGCGGATCAGCTTTTCCTTCTGCTCGTTTGCGGCGTGACCCTTCAGGCGCTGGGTACGGCGGCGGAACGAGGCGATCGAGCGCTCGCGCACGTCGTCGGCGTTGAGCGCGGTGACGACGGTCAGGCGTCCGCGCTGCTTCTGCGGGCCGGGCTTGTGAGTGGTCTTCGGGGCCGCGACAGGACGCACGGCGCCGCCGGGGCGGCGCACCAGGCGCGGACCTTCGTCCTCGTCCGCCTCGGCGGCAACGGCCGGCGGCCGCCCCGGGGCAGCAGGCGTGCGCGCAGCAGGCGTCGTGGTCGTTGCCGGGCGGGCGGCGCCGGGCGCACGGGCGGCCGGAGCAGACGCAGGTGCGGCTCCGGCAGGCTTGGCGGGAGCGGCGACAGGCGCCGCACCGGGCTTGGCCTCGCCTTCGCCAAAGCGGCGCTTGGCCTCGACCTCAGCCTTGCGCTTGGTCTCTTCCTCGTGGCGATGGCGTTCCTCTTCCGCCTTGCGGCGGGCCTCGGCGGCCTCGCGCTCTGCCTTCTCGGCAGCCTCGCGGACGGCGCGGCGCTTGGCTTCCTCTTCGGCCTGGCGGCGCTCTTCGATGTCGCGCTGACGGGCGTCGGCCAGCGCGCTGGCACGCGCGGAACGCTCGTCCTCGGTCAGGGTCGGCAGCACCACGCCGGAGCGGGTGTTACGCTGTTGCTGGCCGGGGGGCGGGCCCGAGGGGCGGCCGAGGGGCGGCCTGGCGGCGGGCGCCGCCGGCTTTGCAACCACGGGTTCCGGCGCATGCGCCTCGCCGGGACCATCGCCACCGACGCGGCGCTTGCCGCGCTTCTCGACCACGACCTGCTTGGTCCGGCCGTGGCTGAAGCTCTGGCGCACGGTGCCCGTCTCGACGCGCGGCTTCAGCGACAGCGTCTTGCTCGGGACACTCAAAGTCTTGTCGCCAGGGGTCTTGGTATCAACCATTCAGCAGTCCTAATCTCGTTTCGCTGTGCGTTTGCCGCACAAATCCTTCAACGTGTCGTCGTTTGCTGAGCATGACCGGTCGGAAAGACGGCGTCCGCCTTCCCGGATCACGCTCTGGAATTTCTGGCCGCTTCGGCGGTCTTGTCGTCGTCGGCCATCCGGTATCGGACCAGCATCTGGCAGCGCGACAGGAACGTCTTGCTCGCCGGGCCCGCGAGCAGCGCAGCATGTATCACATTTGACCGCCCAAGTGCCAAATCCAATTCTTCCGACGTCAAAACATTGACGACCGGGATTACCGGCGATTCACCACGTTTTTCGCCCCTTTGCCTGACGATCGCGTCCAATTTGCGGATTCCGTCCGCCGCGCCGTCGGAAGCGTGGATCAGGGCTGCAGTTTCGTTCCGGTTGAGTGCGTCCTCGACCTTGCCGAAGCCCGAAACGACCTGACCGGCCTTGGCGGCCATTGCCAGGGCCTCGGTGACGCTGCGCACCAGGAGGGTGTCGGTGTCGGTGGGGAGGGTCGGCGCGACGCGGACGTCGCGCTTGAATCCCCTGCTAAATTGGTGACGGCGGACCGCTTCCGCAACGCTGCGCCGCGACGCGGAAACCCATAATCCGCGGCCGGGCAGCTTGCGCTTCAGATCCGGGATCACCTCGCCCGTGGGCGCGATGACGAACCGGATCAGCTCGTCGATCGGACGCACCTCGCGGCTGACCGCGCACATCCGCGTGGTCGCGGACTTCTGCGTCCGCGGTCCATCGTCGAGATCGGGGTCAGCCTGAGCCAGCATCCGTCGGGCATCTCCTTCGTGAATTGGCGCGAGTTCTTATCGCAAAGCCGGTATCCACCTTTGCGGAACACGCGCTACGAAGCCGTCGTTTCTGCTTCGGCGGCCTCGGCCTCCTCGGCAGGCTTGGCGAGGTCGGCCTCGGTGATCCAGCCGGCCTTCAGACGGGCCTGCATGATCATGGCCTCGGCCTCGTCGCGCGAGATCTCGATGCCGTCGAGGAACCCGGCATGCTTGGTCGGCTCGCCGCCTTCCTTGCGCTCGGTCCAGCCGACCAGATCGTCGGTGGCGCAGCCGGCGAGATCCTCGACCGTCTTGACGTCGTTCTCGCCGAGCTTCACCAGCATCTTGCCGGTGATGCCGGGCACGTCCTTCATGGCGTCCTCGACGCCGAGTTCCTTGCGCTTGGCTTCCAGTTCCGCCTCGAGCTGTTCCAGATACTCGCGGGCGCGGGTCTGCAGCTCGTTGGCGGTCTCCTCGTCGAAACCCTCGATGCCGGCGAGTTCCTTGACGTCGACCAGCGCGAGTTCCTCGACCGAGGTGAAGCCTTCGGAGGCGAGCAGCTGGCCGACCACCTCGTCGACATTGAGCGCTTCCATGAACACGCGGGTCGAGTTCTCGAAATCGGCTTGGCGGCGCTCCGACTCTTCCTGCTCGGTCAGGATGTCGATGTCCCAGCCGGTCAGCTGCGAGGCGAGGCGGACGTTCTGGCCGCGGCGGCCGATCGCCAGCGACAGCTGGTTGTTGGTGTCGGGAACCACGACCTCGATGCGCTCGCGGTCCTCGTCGATCACGACCTTGGCGACTTCAGCCGGCGCCAGCGCGTTGACGACGAAGGTCGCGATGTCGGGCGACCACGGGATGATGTCGATCTTCTCGCCCTGCAGCTCGTTCACTACGGCCTGCACGCGCGAGCCGCGCATGCCGACGCAGGCGCCGACCGGGTCGACCGAGGAGTCGCGCGAGATCACGCCGATCTTGGCGCGCGAGCCCGGATCGCGAGCGACCGCCTTGATCTCGACGATGCCGTCGTAGATCTCCGGCACTTCCTGCGCGAACAGCTTCGCCATGAACTGCGGATGGGTGCGCGACAGGAAGATCTGCGGACCGCGGGTCTCGCGGCGGACGTCGAAGATATAGGCGCGGACGCGGTCGCCGTTGCGGAACACTTCGCGCGGCAGCATCTCGTCGCGGCGCACGATCGCTTCGCCGCGGCCGAGGTCGACGATCACGCTGCCATATTCGACACGCTTGACGATGCCGTTGACGATGTCGCCGATGCGGTCCTTGAATTCCTGGTACTGCCGGTCGCGCTCGGCCTCGCGCACCTTTTGCACGATCACCTGCTTGGCCGACTGCGCGGCGATGCGGCCATATTCCAGCGGCGGCAGCGTGTCGGCGATGGTGTCGCCGACCTGGGCGCCCGGATTGGCGCGCTGCGCGTCGTGCAGCGAAATCTGGTTCGACGAGTTCTCGACGACGTCGACCACCAGCATGTGGCGGGTCAGCCGCAGCTCGCCCTTCTTGGCGTCGATCTCGGCATGGACGTCGGTCTCGCTGCCGTAGCGGGCACGCGCGGCCTTGGCGATGGCGTCTTCCATCGCCGCGATCACGATGGAGCGGTCGATCGACTTTTCGCGCGCAACTGCGTCTGCGATCTGCAGCAGTTCGAGTTTGTTGGCGCTGACTGCCATGGCTTAGTCTCCTTCGGATGGATCGATCTCGCCACGGCGCGCGCGCTCGGCCGCCAGGCGGTGCTTTTTGGTGTTGGTCGGGGCCGGCTTCTTGCCGGGCTTGTGAGCAGGCTTGTCACCAGGCTTGGGTTTCGGCTTCTGACTCTTCGCCGGATCGCTCTTCCTGGCGTGGGCCGGCTGCGGCGGCGCGAGGCCGAGCTCGCGGCGCAGCTCGCGCTCGGCGGCCTTGCCGCGGCGCATCGATTCCTCGATCAGCTCGTCGGTCAGCACCAGCCGCGCGTCCGAGATGTCCTCCATCACCAGGAGAACCTCGGCGTCCTCGTCGGGACGCGGATCGTCGCGCCTGACGCGCACCGCATCGCCTTCGACGCCGGCAAGCACGCCGCGGAACCGCTTGCGGCCCTGATGCGCCACCGCCATCTCGATCTTCACGAGATGCCCGGTATAGCGCTCGAAGTCGGAGCGGCGCACCAGCGGGCGGTCGATGCCGGGCGAGGAGATTTCCAGCCGGTAGGCGCGCTCGATCGGGTCGGCGACATCGAGCACCGGCGACAGCGCGCGCGAGATCGCCTCGCAATCCTCGAGCTGCATCGAGCCGTCGGGCCGCTCCGCCATGATCTGCACGGTGCAGCCGGCATCGCCCGAGACCTTGATGCGCACCAGGCGATAGCCCATGCCCTGCAGCACCGGGACCGCCACCGCGGCGACGCGCGCCGCGACCCCGGGCTCGACGACGAGACGCGGCTCGGCGAGCAGTTCGGTGTCCACGGACGTGGCGGTCGGTTCGGTCATATCCAGTGTCAAAGGCTGTCTAAAGTCTAAAGGCTGCTGAGGTCTGTTGTGTTGTTCAGGTGGCCTTAAGGGGCCGCTAACGCTACCCAAACCGGACCCGGCCTCGTTGGGTCCCGTCAGGTAATAAAAAAGAGCGGGTCCCGGGGGGCCCACTCTCCTACGCGATCGTATGAGATACCATAAGTTGCGCTGGATATAGCTCTTTTGCCCGGGTCCGGCAAGGCCCCCGGGCTCCAGCGGGAGGCGATTTTACGGCTCCCCGGACGCCGGATTGATCTAACCCTCCGTTTACGAACGGGACCATAGATTGCCGAAAATCGGCAGAAGTCGCCGGTTGGACAAGGCCCATGACGACAGCCCCTGCGCTGATCCCGGAACTCGACGACATCGTTCGCCGCGGCGACCCCAAGCGCCGCGCCGAGGCCGCGCGCCGGCTCGGCGAGCTGTTCCTGCAGGGCGCCGCGGGCTTTCGCCCCGACCATATCGATCTGTTCGACGGGGTGCTGACCAGCCTGGTGCCGCATGCCGAGCTTGCTGCGCGGATCGATCTCGCCGAACGGCTCGCGCCCCTCGCCAACGCGCCGCGCCATCTGGTCGGGCAGCTCGCCCGCGACGACGAGGTCGCGATCGCGGGGCCGCTGCTGCGCCGATCGCCGGTGATTGACGAAAAGGTGCTGATCGAGATCGCCAATGGCAAGGGCCAGGGCCATCTGCTCGCGATGGCCGAGCGATCGAAGCTCTCGACTGCGCTGACCGACGTCCTCGTCCGCCGCGGCGATCGCGATGTGATCCGATGCGCGGCCGGCAATGCGGGCGCCACGTTCTCGGATGCGTCCTTTGCGACGCTGGTGCGGCGCGCCGGCCAGGACGGCGTGCTGACGCTGCGCATCGGCCGCCGCGATGATCTTCCGCCCGAGCATCTGAAGGGCCTGCTCGCCGGCTCGATCGACGTGATCCGCCGCCGCCTGCATGCCGTCGCCAAACCGGAACGCCAGGCCGAGATCAAGCTGGCGATGAACGAGATCGAGGGCGTGATCGTTCAGGTCGAGGGCCGCGATTTCACGGCCGCGCAGCGCGCCATCCTGGCGCTGCATCGCGCCGGCGAATTGAACGAGGCCGCGGTGGCCGGCTTCGCAAAGGCCTTCAAATACGAGGAATGCGTGGCGGCGCTCGCCGCGATGGCCGGCGTGAAAATCGTCACGCTCGATCGCCTGATCTCCGGCGACCGTTACGATCCGATCCTGATCGCCAGCAAGACGATCGGCTTCGAATGGCCGACCGTGCGCGCCCTGATCCTGATGCGGCTCGGGCCGAACCGCGTGCCGTCTCCTGCCGATATCGAAGGTGCGCGGGTGAACTTCGTGCGCCTGATGCCGTCAACGGCGCAGCGCGTCGTGGAGTTCTGGAAGTCGCGCTAGTTCAAGCGCAACTGCTCTTGGCTCCGTCATCCTGAGGAGCGCCGCAGGCGCGTCTCGAAGGATGCACGGCCACAGTTGGGCCGTCGACCCTTCGAGACGCGCGTTCCGCGCTCCTCAGGGTGACGGTACCATCAATTACCTCCCAATTTCAAATTGACCCGCTATGCTTTCCGCAAGGCGCGACACAGCGCCAACAGGGAGATCGCCATGCTGACGGACGCCGACATCCAATCGCACGCTGCGCGGATCCGCGACGACGGATACACCGTGATCGAGCGCGCCGCCTCGCCGGATTTGGTCGAGGGGTTGAAGGCGGCGGTCCTGAGAATCGAGCGCGAGCACAATCTCGCACCTGCCAGGACGTCGTTCGAGGGCTTCAAGACGCTGCGCATCAACAACCTCCTGACCTATGACGATCTGTTCTGGGAGGTGCCGCTGCATGACAACGTGCTGCCGGTGGTCGAACGCGTGCTGGACAGGGAATGCCTGCTCTCGTCGTTCTGCTCGTTGGTGCTCGGCCCGGGCCAGGAGGCGCAGCCGATCCACGAAGACACCCAGTTGATCCCGTTGCCGCGGCCGCACATTCCGATCACGATCAATGCGATCTGGGCGCTGTCCGATTTCCGCGAAGATAACGGCGCGACGCGGATCATCCCGCGCAGCCACAAATTCGATTCGTCGCCCGAATACGGCAAGGAGTACGACGCGGTCACCGCGACCATGCCGGCCGGCAGCGTGATGCTGTTCGACAGCGCGCTGTGGCATGGCGGCGGCGCCAACACCAGCGACGCCAGGCGCTTTGCCTTCTCCTGCGCCTATTGCTGGGGCTGGATGCGGCAACAGGAGAACCTGCAACTCGGTATTCCGCGCGAGACCGCGGCCCGCTTTCCGCGCCGTCTGCAGGAATTGTGCGGCTACAGCGTCTACAAGGGGCAGTTCGGCCACATCGACAATCACGATCCGATCGAGCTGCTCGGCCGCGAGCGCGGCAAGCGGATGGTGTGGGAGGCGACCGACGTCAGGAAGGCGCGGCTGGCGGGGAAGTAATTCCCTTCGCTGTCATGCCCGGGACAAGCCCGGGCATGACGAGGTGCTAGAGCCTGCGAAACCTCAAATACGCCGCCTTGCGCCCCTCGCGCTCGGCTTTGGCGCCGTAACGCGTCATCGTGTAGTTCGGCCACGGCTGTTGCCAGTCGATCGCGCGCTCGGCGAGCCAGGCGAAGTCGGGCGAGCGCATCAGATGCGCCAGCGTCCAGGCGCAGTAGTCGTCGATATCGCTGACGAAGCGGAATTCGCCGCCCGGCGGCAGCAGCCGCGTCATGGCAGTGACCGTTGCATCCTGCACGAAGCGCCGCTTCCAGTGCCGCCGCTTCGGCCACGGATCGGGATGAATCAGGTCGATGCGCGCAAGCGAGCGCGGTGGCGCCCAGGCCAGCAGCTCGGCCGCGTCGCCGGCGAACAGGCGGATGTTGCCGATGTTCAGCGCCTCGATCTGGGTCAGGATCTTCGCCATGCCGTTGACATAGGGCTCGCAGCCGATGAAGCCGGTGGTCGGAAAGGCCAGTGCCTCCGCGATCAGATGCTCGCCGCCGCCGAAGCCGATCTCGAGCCTGACATTCTCGATGCCGTCATCGAACAATTCGGTCAGCGCCTCGGGCGCGGGCGCCGAGATGTCGACGGCCAGATGCGGCAGCAGAGTGTCGATCAGGTCGGCCTGATGCGGGCGCAGCTTGTGGCCCTTGCGCCGTCCGAAGAACGAGCCGCGCGCATGCGCCATCGTGCCGTCGTCGGGGGAATCGCGATCGCCGCGGTCGCCTGGAGCCGGTGTCATCGCAGCGTTTGATAGAGACGGTGGAGCAGCCGCGCGCGCGGCTCAATCGACGAGATGTAGAGCTGCTCGTAATGGGTATGCGCGCCCTTGCCGTCGACGCCGAGGCCGTCGAGGGTCGCGGTGTGCGGCGCGGTGAAATTGCCGTCGGAGCCGCCGCCGGTGAACACATCCGCCAGTTCGAAGCCGAGTTCGGCGGCCAGTCCCCTGGCGTGCTCGTAGAGTGCGGCGCCGGCGTTGCTCTTCTCATACGGCGGACGGTTCAATTCGCCCGATATCTTCACGCTGACGCCCTCGGTGCGTGAGGTGATTCGGAGGATCTTCGGCACCAGCTCGTCGGCGTCGGCCATGGTCGGCACGCGCATGTCGACTTCCGCATAGGCCTCTTCGGCGATCACGTTCGGCTTGGTGCCGCCGCGGACGACACCGACATTGACGGTGACGCCGCGCTTGAGGTCGTTCATCGCCTCCAGCGCCTGGATCACATTGCCGAGTTCCCGGATCGCGCTGCGGCCGTCCTCGGGGCGCGTGCCGGCATGGGCCGGCGCGCCCTTGATGAACACGTCGAAGCGCGCAACGCCCTTGCGTCCGGTGACGATCTTGCCGCCGTCGCGCGCCGGCTCGGTCACCAGCACGTATTTGGCCTTGCGGCCCTCGGCCTCGATCAGCGCCCGCGAGGTCGGGCTGCCGATCTCCTCGTCCGATACGTAGAGCTGGGTGATCCCGAGCGATGGGCGCGCGCCGTCGGCGCAGACCTGCCGGAATGCATGATAGGCGAGGTAGGCGCCGCCCTTCATGTCGTAGATGCCGGGGCCGAACGCGCTGTCGCCGTCGACCGTGAATGGTAACCGTTCGATGAATCCCATCGGATGGACTGTGTCGAGATGGCTCAGCACCAGGATGCCCGGCGCGTCCTGGCCCCAGGACGAGCGCGTCACCAGGTGATCGCCGCAGCCGTCGCGTCCCGCAATGCGCTCCACCGTGGCCGGCAGGTCGCGGTAGCCCGACGCGACGAGATCAGCCAGCTTGTTGACCTGATCGGGCCGCTCCGTCGGAGATTCGATCTCGACCCAGCGGCGGATGCCGTCGAGAATCACGGCGGTTTCGAACGGATTGCTGGACATGCTGTTGTCGTCGCCTGTGGATTTCGCTTTGTCATTGCGCGCACGCGCCAAAGCATGATCCGAAATCATGCTCAAACGAGGCGCTAAAGCGCGATGATGCTCAAGCTGAACTCATCGCGGTAGCGTACGCCGGAATGGCATATTCCAGATTTGACGATCTCTCAAACGGATATGGCTGAATCAGGCCTGCTCGGCTGCCTCGCGCGCCGCGATCTGCTCGACCAGTTCGACGATGCTGCGGCGGAGCTTGGCGTCCGCAATCCGCGTGAAGGCGCGGGTCAGGGCCAGGCCCTCGGCGGTTGCCAGAAAATCGGAGACATAGGTCGGCGAGGCGCCCTCGCTGAAGCCGTCGGCGGTCTTGACCCCGCTCGGGCCGCCGTCGAACAGGAAGGAGACCGGCACCTGCAGGATTTCTGAGATCTGCTGCAGCCGGCTGGCGCCGACGCGGTTGGTGCCCTTCTCGTATTTCTGCACCTGCTGGAACGTCAGGCCTAGCGCCTCGCCCAGTTTCTCCTGGCTCATGCCGAGCATGATGCGTCGCATACGGACGCGGCTGCCGACATATTTGTCAACAGGATTGGGCGCTTTGGTGGACATCTCCAACTCTCCTAAGGGATTGCGCGCCCGTGGATGAGGCAAGTTGGAAGTGGAGTATGCCTCAGGCGCCGGTGCCGTCAAATCCTGCAAGGAGGATCGGGACGAAATGCGGACAATTTGCGCAAAGGGGCTGACTTGGCTTGTGATTTCGCGTGGACCCGTACAATGCGAAGTGCACGGTCGATCTGTCAACTGGTGGAATCATACTGAGGTAAATTTCGACGTTTTTTCGGGTTCGCGACAACCGGCGATATGCAGCCGTCAGGGTTTTCGCCTCACAAACCGCCGCCGCAACACGAACGCCAGGGTTGTGATCACAATCACAGCGGCGGGGATGTTCCCGACACGCGCATAGATCGTCGGCGCGATGGCCGCCGGCAGGCCGGCATCGAGCACGCCTTCGATGCCGAGCCCGAGTTGCGCGACGATCCGGCCAACCGGGTCGATGATGGCCGAGATGCCCGTATTTGCGGCGCGGACCATCGGCAGGCCTTCCTCGATGGTGCGCAGCCGGGCTTGTTGCAGGTGCTGGTAAGGACCGGTCGAGATTCCGAACCATCCGTCATTGGTGACATTGACGATCCAGCCGGGACGGTCGTCGCGGCTCACGACATTGCCGGGAAAGATCGCCTCGTAGCAGATCAGCGGCAGGGCGCGCGGCGCATTCGGAATATCGAGCGTCCGGCGGATCGTGCCGGGAATGTAGCCGCCCTGCACCTTGGTGAGCTGCACGAAGCCGAGCTTCTCCATCCAGTCCTGGAACGGCAGATATTCTCCGAACGGGACAAGATGCAGCTTGTCGTAGACCGCAAGCACGCTGCCGTCGTGGTCGATGACGTAGACGGAATTATAGGCGCGCGTGACGCGGACGCCGGGCGGCAGATCGGGCGCGCGCACCGAACCGGTGATCAGCACGGTTCCCTTCGGCAGAAGGTCGGCGATCTGCGCCATCGCGTCGGCTTCCTTGGTCAGGAAGAACGGAAACGCGGATTCCGGCCAGATCAGAATGGTGGCATCCTTCACGCCGGTGGCATGCGGCCCGGAGGCGCGATCCGACAGGGTGAGATATTTCTGCATCACCGCCGCCTTGGCGGAGTAGTTGAACTTGGCGTCCTGCTGCAAATCGGGCTGCATGATGCGCAGCTTGATGCCGTCGACCAACCTGGTCGGCTGCTGCGCGAGGCGGACGACGCCGAACGCCAGCATCGCTGCCAGAACCAGCACCGCGGCCACCGGCGCGCGCCACGGCTTGCGGCCGCGCGAGGCGCCGTCGATCAACACAGCCGGGCTTGCGAAGATCGCGACGGCCAGGAATGTCATGCCCCACAGCCCGATCAGCGACGCGGTCTGGGCGAGCGCCAGCGGCTCGGTCAGTGCGTAGCCGAACGCATTCCACGGAAAGCCGCTGAGGAGATGGCCGCGCAGCCATTCCGAAATCGTCAGGCTGACCGCGAGCGCCAGCACGCGCGAGGCGTCGCGCGGCCAGATCAGCCGCGCCAGCGCGAAGCCGAACGCGGTGAACAAAGCGAGATAGGCGGGCAAGCCGAGCACTGCGAACGGCGTCAGCCAGGCGAAGGTGTCCGCGTCGACGAAGAAGGCGTAGCCGATCCAGTACAGCCCCGGCACGAAATAGCCGAGGCCGAACCAGAAGCCGGACAGCGCCGCGGCGGGCACGCCGCGCCAGCGGCCGGCCGCGCTGCCGTCGATCAGCCAGACGGCGATGGAAAAGGTGAGAAACAGAACCGGCCAGGCGTTGAACGGCGCCATCGCAAGCGCAGACAGCGCGCCAGCCGTGAGCGCGAGGACGGCGCGTTTCCATCCCCAGGTCAGGATGATTGCAAGGCCGATCGATCGGAGCTTGTCGGACAACCTCACTGCGGACCGGCTCCCTCGCCGGGCGGCGGCATGTTGTCGTTCGCCTGCGGGTTTCCGGAGTCCGGCGCCTGCTCGCGGCGCCGCTCGCGCTCCTTGCGCGGCGTCGGCCGTTCCTTGCGCGCGGTGATGCGCACGCGCTTGACCCGCCGCGGATCGGCGTCGAGCACCTCGACCTCGTAATTGCCGGGCCCCGAAATCACCTCGCCGCGCACCGGCAGGCGCCCGACGAACGATACGAGGTAGCCGCCGAGCGTCTCGACCTCCTCGCCGGCGTCGCCGATCACGAAATCCTCGCCGATCACCGAGCGGACATCGTCGAGGCTGGCGCGCGCATCGGCGATGAAGGAGTTGTCCGGCTGGCGCACGATGGACGGCGGCTCGTCGGAATCGTGTTCGTCGTCGATCTCGCCGACGATCTGCTCGACGATATCCTCGATCGACACCAGCCCGTCGGTGCCGCCATATTCGTCGACCACCAGCGCGAGATGGATCCGCGAGGCCTGCATCTGCGCCAGCAGGTCGATCGCGCGCATCGACGGCGGGATGTAGAGCAGCTTGCGGATGATACTGGCTTCCGACAGCGGCAGCGCGAGGTCGACGCTGCGCAGATCGAGCCCGGCCGGGAACGGCTTCTTGCGCTTCGTCTTGGTCGCGTCGGTGACGCGGGCCTTCGCGGTCATGAAGGCGAGCAGGTCGCGGATGTGCACCATGCCCTCGGGGTCGTCGAGGGTCTCGTTGTAGACGACGAGCCGCGAATGCGCCGCGCTCTCGAACAGGCTCATCAATTCGCCGAGCGGAATGTCGCGCTTGACCGCGACGATGTCGGCGCGGTGCACCATGACATCGGCGATCCGCCGCTCGTTCAGCGACAGGATGTTGCGCAGCATGGTGCGCTCGATCGCCGAGAAGCCGACATCGTCGGGCGTCGAGGCGTCGAGCACCACCTGCAAATCGTCGCGCACCGAGCCGGCCTTCCAGCCGAACAGCGTGCGGATCGCGCGCACCAGCCAGCCCTCGGCCGCCGGGCGCTGCACCTCGCCCTCATGCACCACGGCGGGCAGGTTGCTCACGTTGCGCGGGTTGTCGTGGGTCGGTTCGGAATCCGGCATGTCAGGCGATCCGATCCGCATAGGGGTCGGGAATGCCGAGGGAAGAGAGGATCTCGCGCTCGAGCGCCTCCATGTCCTCGGCATCGTCGTCGTTCTCGTGGTCGTAACCGATCAGGTGCAGGAAGCCATGCACCGCGAGATGGCTCAAATGGTGGTCGAAGGGCTTCTGCTCTTCATCGGCTTCCCGCCGCGTCGTCTCATAGGCGATCGCGATATCGCCGAGCATGCGCGGGGCATCGTCGGGTTCGCCGGCGCCCTCCGGCTGCAGCGCCGGAAACGACAGCACATTGGTCGGCTTGTCGATGCTGCGCCAGTTGGCGTTCAGGGTGCGGATACCGGCGTCGTCGGTCAGCATCACCGCAAGCTCGGCGTCGGCGACATCGGCATCGGCGATTTCGGCGGCAGCCTCGATGGCGCGGTGGATCACCGCGTCGGCATTGGGCTCGGCCTGCCAGCATTCGGCGGTGACGAGAACCTCGGTTGCAGGAAAAGCAGACACTTTCGTTTCAAAATCTGCGTTATGGCCGGATCCCGCGGCGTGCGGGCTCGCGGCCGAAGCTATTGGTCTCAAGATCTGGCGTTTGCCGGCTTTTGCGGCAATCCCTCATAGGCGGCCACGATGCGCGCCACCAACTCATGGCGGATGACGTCCTCGGCCTTGAAATGCACCTGCGCGATGCCTTCGACGCCGTCGAGCAGCTTCACGGCTTCCGTGAGCCCCGAGGCCTGGCCATGCGGCAGGTCGACCTGCGACGGGTCGCCGGTGACGATCATCCGGCTGTTCTCGCCGAGACGCGTCAAAAACATCTTCATCTGCATCGTCGTGGTGTTCTGCGCCTCGTCGAGGATGATGGCGGCATTGGTCAGGGTGCGGCCGCGCATGAAGGCGAGCGGCGCGATCTCGATCTCGTTGCCCTGCAGCGCGCGCTCGACGACGCGGGCATCCATCAGATCGTACAGCGCGTCATAGATCGGGCGCAGATACGGATCGACCTTCTCCTTGAGGTCGCCGGGCAGGAAGCCGAGCCGCTCGCCGGCCTCGACCGCGGGCCGCGTCAGGATGATGCGATCGACCTCCTTGCGTTCGAACAGTTGCGCGGCGTGGGCGACCGCGAGCCAGGTCTTGCCGGTGCCGGCCGGGCCGATGCCGAACACCAGTTCATGCCGCTTCAGCGCGCGGATGTAGGAATCCTGCGCCGCGGTGCGGGCGCGCACCGGACGCTTGCGCAGATTGATGGTCTCGAAGGTCGGCTTGGCGGTCTTGTTGTCGAATTCGAACAGCGAGCCCTGCGCGATCACGGCGCGGATCGCGCCTTCGACCTCGCCCTGATCGAGGTCGTGTCCCTCGACGGCCTGCGCATAGAGCGTCTCCAGCACGCGCCGCGCCGCGTCGCAGCCGTCGCGGGAGCCTGCGATGGTCAGATGATTGCCGCGGGAATCGACCACGACGCCGAGCCGCCGCTCGATCAGCGCCAGATTCTGTCCGTAGGGGCCGACCAGCGCGGATGCCGCGCGGTTGTCGTCGAAATCGATGACGACCTGAGTTTCAGGGGGCCGGGTCTCAGGTGGCATTTGCATGTCGCGGTCAGGTTTGCGGCTGGGAGCGAGCGAAGACGAATCCGATGCGCTTTTGGGCAAGGATTTCAGGCTCCAATGGTCTGCGAAATGAGGCCGGACGCGGGTCGCGTCGCGAGCTCGCCGATCAGGCTGTAGCGCTCGAGGCTGTCGATCCGCACCGGGAGGACCTGGCCGATGATGTCAGGCGACGCCATCACATGGGCGGGCTGCAGATAGGCGGTGCGGCCGACGATCTGGCCCGGATTGCGCGCGGCGCGCTCGAACAGCACATCGACCGTTGTGCCAATCGCAGCCCGGTTGAAGGCCGATTGCTGGCTGTCGATCAGTTCCTGAAGCCGCCCCAAGCGCTCGTCCATCTCGGCTGCTGACACTGTCTCCCGCATCTCCGCCGCCGGCGTGCCCGGCCGTGGCGAATACTTGAATGAATACGCCGCAGCGTATCCGATTTGCGTGACAAGCGCGAGGGTGGCGGAAAATTCTTCCGCGGTCTCTCCGGGGAAGCCCACGATAAAATCTGATGAAAAAGCAATGTCTTGCCGCGCGGCGCGGAACCGGTCGATGACGCGCCGGTAGTCATCGGCGGTATGTTTGCGGTTCATGGCGGCAAGGATCCGGTCCGCCCCCGATTGCACCGGCAGGTGCACGAACGGCATCAGTTCGGGCAAATCGCGATGTGCCGCGATCAGGGCGTCGTCGACGTCGCGCGGATGGCTGGTCGAATAGCGCAGCCGCATGACGTCGGGAATTGCGGCCAGCCGCTGCAGCAATTTGCCGAGCGGCCAGACGCGGCCGTCGGGGCCTTCGCCGTGATAGGCGTTGACGTTCTGTCCGATCAGCGTGAATTCGCGCACGCCATTGTCGGCGAGCTGCTTCACATCGTCGATGATCCTGGCGACCGGACGCGAGACCTCCGCGCCGCGCGTATAGGGCACCACGCAGAAGGTGCAGAACTTGTCGCAACCTTCCTGCACCGTGACGAAGGCGGAGATGCCGCGGGCGCGGATCGCATCCGGCTTCGGCTGCGGCAGGAAGCCGAACTTGTCCTCGACCGGGAATTCCGTTTCCAGCGCGCGGCCGTTTGCCTTGGCGCGCTTCAAGAGCTCGGGCAGATGATGATAGCTCTGCGGCCCGACCACGATGTCGACGGTCGGCGCGCGATGGATGATCTCGGCGCCTTCGGCCTGCGCGACGCAGCCGGCGACCGCGATCTTCATCTCGCGGCCCGCCCGCGCGGCCTCGTCCTTGGCGACGCGCAGCCGCCCGAGCTCGGAATAGACTTTCTCCGACGCCTTCTCGCGGATGTGGCAGGTGTTGAGGATCACGAGGTCGGCGTCCTCGGCGCTTGCGGTCTCGACAAAGCCCTCGCCGGCCAGCGTGTCCGCCATGCGTTGCGCATCGTAGACATTCATCTGGCAGCCATAGGACTTGATGTGCAGCTTGCGCGGCGTCGTCATGGAACCCTGAGAGCGAAAAATGGAAACGGCGCCATCGGGGCGCCGGGGCTGAAATATAGCTTAAACCGGGGAAAATCCAGCGATCGAGCCGTGTTTTTGGCCGGCCTGGGCGATCAAATCGGGCAATTGGCGCATATCGGCGAAGGTCATGGCCGCGCCGGCCTGGCGCAGCATGTCTTCGTGTTCCGCGGTGCAATGGCTGCCGCCGTAGAAACCGAGCACGGTCATCCCGGCGGCGCGGGCGCCGGTGACGCCGGCCACGCTGTCCTCGATCACGACGCAGCGCGCGGGGTCGGCGCCCATCTGCGCAGCCGCGAACAGGAAGAGATCCGGCGCCGGCTTGCCGCGCTTGACCTGGGTGGCGGAGAAAATATGCGGCGCGAGCTGGTCGTAGAGCCCGGCACAGGTCAGGCCGTGATGGATCTTTTCCGGCGTGCCGCTCGACGCCACGCATTTTGGTAGGCCGAGCGCGGCGATCGCCTCGCCGACATGCGCGATGGCGCTGAGATCGTCGGCATAGAAGCTCAGCGTCGCGTGCTTGACCTCGGCCTCGAAGGTCTCGGGCAGCGCGCGGCCGATCTCGCTCTCGACGATCCGCCGCGCCTCGCGATCGGACACGCCAAGGAAGCGCTTCAGCACTCCATCAGGCGTAATCGGAAAGCCGTGCCGCGTCAGCGCTTCCGCATGCGCGCGACAGGAAATCACCTCGCTGTCGACCAGCACGCCGTCGCAATCGAAGATGACGAGATCGAAACTCACCCGGCTTACGACTTGCTGTCTTCGTCGAGCGGGACGCAATACAGCTCGAGACGATGATCGACCAGCTTGTAGCCGAGCTTGCGCGCGATCTCGGCCTGCAGCTTCTCGATTTCCTCGGAGGTGAACTCGATCACCTTGCCGTCGCGCAGGTTGATCAGATGGTCGTGATGGCTCTCGGGCATCTGCTCGTAGCGCGCGCGGCCCTCGCGGAAGTCGTGGCGCTCGATGATGCCGGCATCCTCGAACAGCTTGACGGTGCGATAGACGGTCGAGATCGAGATCTTGTCGTCGACCGCCACGCAGCGGCGGTAGAGCTCCTCGACGTCGGGGTGATCCATGGCCTCCGCCAGCACGCGTGCGATCACACGGCGCTGTTCGGTCATGCGCATGCCGGTCGCAGCGCAGCGCGCCTCGATGCCGGTATTCTTCTGCGCAGGCGTGATTTTCACCGTCGTCATGGGTCCTTGGCAGGTCCTTGGCCAATCCTTGGGCCTTGGATGGCAGAGCAGGGCGCTGTTCTGCCATCGCGCCGATGTTACGACAAGTCGCGCCGCATCAGAAGCGCGTTCAAATGTTCCCCGCCGGGCTGCTTGTAGTAGCGTTCGCGGCGGCCGATCACGCCGAATCCGGCCCTTTCATAGAGCCGTCGCGCCGGCTGATTGTTCTCTTCCACCTCGAGGAAGATGGTGCGGATGCCGCGGCCGGCAAGATGGCCGAGATGGGTCAAGAGCAGGTCGCGCGACAGCCCGCGGCCGCGCTGATTGGAATCGATCGCAATCGACAGGATTTCGGCTTCGTCCGCTGCCATCCGCGAGACGGCAAAGCCGATCACCTTGCGTCCCTGCCGCAGCCGATGCACCAGCGTATTGCGCTCGGTCAGCATCGCCTCGAATTCGCCCTCGCCCCAGCCGCGATGAAACGACGCGCCGTGCAATTGCGCGAGCCGCGCCGCATCGCGCAGCGACGCGGGCTCGATCGCGGGCGGACCGCCGCCCCACCATCGTGACAGCCAGCCGATCATGTCGATCGCGGCGTGCTGATTTCGAGCCGGTCCTTCGGCGGCTTGGCGTCGGGCGCACGCAGATAGAACGGCCGCGGCGGCGCGGTCTCAGGATCCACGGCCGCGCCGATCCAGGCGACCCAGGTAATATCGGGCGCGGGCTGCCGGTCGACCTTGACCGGCGGTGCGGCGTCGGCGGGCCAGCGCTCGGCGAGGACATTGGCGGCGTTGCCGACCAGATGCAGCGCGCCGTGTTGGGAGGCCTCGAGCGCTTCCGCGATCGGCGCCACCTTCGGCTTGATGATCGGGCTGCCGTCGCCGCCGACCAGCTGGAAATAGACGTGATCATGCCGCGCATCGATCGCCGACAGGATCGCAGATGCGCCGTTCTCGGCCACGACAGGCGCGGCGTAGGCGGCGAGCGTCGACAGTCCGACCACCGGCTTTTCCGCGGCCAGCGCCAGGCCGCGCGCCGCCGAGAGGCCGACGCGCAGGCCAGTGAAACTGCCGGGGCCGGTGGTGACGGCGATGCGGTCGAGCCCGGCAAAGCCGATGCCGCTCTCTTTCATCACCCGAGCGATCAGCGGCATCAGCGCCTCGGCATGGCCGCGCTGCATCGCCTGCGATTCAATGGCGATCGTATTGCCGGAGGTGGTGTCGAGCACCGCCGCGGAGCAGGCGTCGAGCGCCGTATCGATGGCGAGAATCATCATGGGAGGGCGAATAGCGAATAGGGAATGGCGAACAGGGATCCAGCGGAGAATGCTATTCGCGATTCGCCACTCGCCATTCGCCGCTCCATCACATCGGCCGGACTTCCTGCACGTCGGGCACGAAGTGCCGGAGCAGGTTCTGGATGCCGTGTTGCAGGGTTGCGGTCGATGACGGGCAGCCGGCGCAGGAGCCCTTCATGTTGAGATAGACGATGCCGTCCTTGAAGCCGCGGAAGGTGATGTCGCCGCCGTCATTGGCGACCGCGGGACGCACGCGGGTCTCGATCAGGTCCTTGATCTGCTCGACCGTCTCGGCGTCGGCCTCGTCGAAGAACTCGTCTTCCTCATCGCGGGCGTCGTCGCTGCCGGCGGTGCCGTCGGCGAGCAGCGGCGCGCCGGACATGTAGTGCTCCATGATCGCGCCGAGGATCGCGGGCTTGAGGTGCTGCCAGTCGCCGTCCGCCTTGGTCACGGTGATGAAGTCGCCGCCGTAGAACACGCCGGTGACGCCGGATACGGCGAACAGCCGTTCGGCGAGCGGCGAGCGCGCGGCGGATTCGGGCGAGGAGAATTCCATGGTCCCGCTGTCGAGCACCATGCGGCCCGGGATGAATTTCAGCGTGGCGGGATTGGGCGTGGCTTCGGTCTGAATGAACATCTGCTGTCTCCGGCGTCGCCGGTTCAAGGCCGGCGCGTTGGGTTCCATTATAGCGTTTTCCAGCGAAGTGACACCGGTTCGCGAAGAAAACGCGTCAAATCAAGGAGTCAGATGGCAACTAAAAAGCCCGCGATCAAGCCGCAAAACCGCGGTTCCAGGCTCAAACCCATGCCCGGAAGCGGGTCTGGCGCCGGTAATGCGCTAGGACAGGGCGTCGATCTCGGCGTCGGTCAGGCCGCCCGGCACGATGGTCACCGGGATCGGGAATGCCCCCATGGTCTTGGCCATGGTGGTGATGATCGGCCCGGGTCCCTCGGCGCCCGGGTTGGCGGCCAGCACCAGCGCTGCGATATCGACGTCCTTGTCGATCACGTCGAGGATCTGCTCGATCGGGTCGCCCTCGCGAATCACCCGCTCCGGGGTGATCGCGGCGATGCCGTTGGCGCGGCCGGCGGCGCGGTCGAGCGCCTCATTGGCGGCCTCCTCGGCCTCCGCGCGCATGATGTCGGCGACCCCGAGCCATTGCTGGTTCTGGTCCTCGGTCTCGATCACCCGCAGCATCACGACGCCGCCGCCGACCCGGATCGCCCACCGGCTGGCGTAATAGACCGCACGGTCCCATTCCGCAGTGTCGTCAACGATGACGAGGCATTTCGGCTTGTGACCTGACTCGTAGCTGCGTCGCTGGGTGGTCATGCATGTCCCGGTGCTGAACCAAACCAACCCATGGTGCCATACTCCCTCGCCGTTTGGGAGAGGGAGCGCACAGTTCCTGCCTTGCGCGTCAGCGCGGGCGGATGAAGCCGACGATGTCCTTGGTGATGCGCATGGTCTCGTCGGCGATGCCGCGGGCGCGGTTGGCGCCGTCGGCGAGGACCGCGTCGACATGGCCGGGATCGGCGACCAGCTTCTTCATCTCGGAGGCGATCGGCGCTAGTTTCGCGACGCAAACCTCGACCAGCGCGTTCTTGAAGCTGGAGAACTGCCCGCCGCCAAACTGCGTCAGCACCTCCTGCTTGGAGATGCCGGCCAGCGCCGCGTAGATGCCGACCAGGTTGTCGGCCTCGGGGCGGGTTTCCAGACCCTTCTCCTCCGACGGCAGCGGCTCCGGATCGGTCTTCGCCTTGCGGATCTTCTGCGCGATGGTGTCGGCGTCGTCGGTGAGGTTGATGCGCGAATTGTCCGACGCATCCGACTTCGACATCTTCTTGGTGCCGTCGCGCAGGCTCATCACCCGCGTCGCCGGCCCCGTGATCAGCGGCTCGGGCTGCGGGAAGAACAGGCCGTCGGCGAAACCATGACCACGAATTGAATCGCCGAAATCGTTGTTGAATTTCTGCGCGATGTCGCGCGACAGCTCCAGATGCTGCTTCTGGTCCTCGCCGACCGGCACATGGGTGGCGCGGTAGAGCAGGATGTCGGCAGCCATCAGCACCGGATAGTCGTAGAGGCCGACCGAGGCGTTCTCGCGGTCCTTGCCGGCCTTCTCCTTGAACTGCGTCATGCGGTTCAGCCAGCCGATCCGCGCGACGCAGTTGAAGATCCAGGTCAGCTCGGCATGGCCGGCGATCTGGCTCTGGTTGAACACGATGTGCTTCTTGGCATCGATGCCGGCGGCGATGAAGGCCGCGGTGACCTCGCGGGTGTTGCGGGCGAGCTCGGCCGGGCCGCCCCAGACCTCGACGCCCTGCGTGATCGCATGCATGTCGACGACGCAATAGATGCAGTTGTGGGTCTGCTGCATCTTCACGAAGTTGACGATGGCGCCGAGGTAGTTGCCGAGGTGCAGATTGCCCGTCGGCTGGACGCCTGAGAAAACCCGTTCAACGAACGCCATGGTCTAATTCCCGGAAATGGCTAGTTTTGCCGCGTCGTTTGCCACTTAAGCTCTGCGCGCGCAAGTCAGGCGGGGCGTCTTTGCCTGACGGCGTTAACCGCCTCGCGCCAGCCGGTGACGCCAAAAAGCTGCAAGAACAGCCCGTAACCGGCGATACCCGAGGCGATCAGCACGAGCAGGGAGGCCGCCTGCACGAAACCGTGGCTGCCGGCCGACGGCAGCGCGCCCTCTGCGAGCCAGAGCAGGGCGCCCATCGCGAGCGCCGCGGCCAGGATGCGCGGCAGCCGGCGGCGCGCATCGGCATCGATCGAGAAACCGAAGGTCGCGGCCCCCTTGCGGATCAGTGCCAGTGCGTTGCTCCAGGCGCCGAGCGCAATGCCTGCGGCAATTCCGCTCGCGCCGAAGATATGACCGAACAGGAAGGCCGCCGCGATCGTAACCACGATAGCCTTCAGCGTTGCGAGCAGTGGCGTCAGCGTGTCTTCGCGCGCGAAGAATGCCGGCGACAGCGCCTTCACCAGCACATGCGCCGGCAAGGCCAGCGTCAGCCAGATCAAGGCTTGCGCGGTTGCCGCGCTATCCTGGGCGGTGAACGCGCCGTGCTCGAACAGCATCCGCACGATCGGCTCGCTCAGCACCATCAGGCCGAGCGTCGCCGGCAGCGCCAGCCCGACCGCAAGCTCGAGGGCACGCGATTCCGCATGCGCGATCGCGCTGGATTCGCCGCTGCGCACGGCGCGCGTCATCTCCGGGATCAGCACCGTGCCCATGGCGACGCCGACAATGCCGAGCGGCAGCTCGAGCAGGCGGTTGGCGAAATAGAGCCAGGACACCGCCGACGGCGAGGTCGATGCGATCACCGCGCCTGCCACCATCAGCCATTGCGGCGCGCTGCTCGCGACCATGCCGGGGATCGCGCGGCCGAGAAAGCCGCGCATGTCGGGATCGAAGGACACGCGGAGCGGCGAGGCGAGCCTTGCGCCGCGCAGCGCCAGCATCGACAGCTGCAGGAAGCCGGCGATGCCGATCGTCGCCGCCATCACCAGCGCGGCCTGCGCCGGCTCCTGCTGCCGCACCAGCAGCACGGCCATCACCGATATCAGCGCGATGTTGAACAACAGCGGCGAGAACGCGGTCAGCGCGAAGCGCCCCTGCGCGCTGAGCAGCGCCATCATCACGGTGACCGGGCCGGCGAAGGCGAGATAGGGCAGCATCAGCCTCGCGTCGTCGACGGCGAATTGCAGCGTGTCGCGGCCGACAAAACCCGGCGCGATCGCCGCGATCACCAGCGGCATCAGCGCGCCGATGACGAGCGCGGCCGCGATCACCGCGGCGCTGACAGTGCCGAGCACGCGGCCGGCAAAGGCGGTTGCCGCGTCCACGCCGCCGGCGTCGCGCGCCTTCAGCCAGGCCGGCACCAGCGCGGCATTCAGCCCGCCCTCGGACAACAGCCGTCGCACAACATTCACAAGCTGAAATGCCGCCAGGAAGGCATCCGCCACCGGTCCCGCGCCCAGCAGCGCCGCGATTACGGAATCGCGCACGAACCCCAGCAGTCGCGAGGCCAGCGTTCCCGAGGAGACCGTGAGGAAGGAGCGGAACATGAGGCTTGTATAGCAGTAGCGCGCCTTGCTGCCACCGCCGCTGTATTAAGTCCGTCATCCTGAGGCGCGAGCCTTGCGGCGCAATTGCGCCGCTGGGCGAGCCTCGAAGGATGAATCGGCCAGAGTGGGGCCGCGCATCCTTCGAGACGCGCGTTCCGCGCTCCTCAGGATGACGGAACGTAGAGCTTCCCTTGCTGCGCCGAGGCGTAACGTGATAGGCCGCCACTCTTGTTGGGTGGCGTTAACACAGGGCAGGTCTATGGCTGACGCAAAATATGACGTTCTCGGGATCGGCAACGCGATCTTCGACGTGCTGGTACAGACCGACGAGGCATTCCTTGCCCGTCACGGCATGACCAAGGGCTCGATGCAACTGATCGACGAGGCGCGCGCCACCGCGATCTACGGCGACATGGGCGTGGCGACCGAGATGTCGGGCGGCTCGGCTGCCAACACCATCGTCGGCGTCGGCAATCTCGGTGCCCGCGCCGCCTATGTCGGCAAGGTCAAGGACGACCAGATCGGCAAGCTTTACGTCCACGACATCCGCGCCGCAGGCGTCGCCTTCGACACCGCGCCGGCCAGGACCGGACCGGCCACCGGCTGCTCCTACATCCTGGTGACGCCGGACGGCGAGCGCACCATGAACACCTATCTCGGGGCCGCGCAGGACCTGACGCCGGACGATATCGATCCAAACCAGATCGCTGCCGCCGGCATCATCTATCTCGAGGGCTACCTCTGGGATCCGAAGAACGCCAAGGACGCTTTCGTGAAGGCAGCTGATATCGCGCATGGCGCAGGCCGCCAGGTCGCGCTGACGCTGTCGGATTCGTTCTGCGTCGATCGCTACCGCGACGAATTCCTCGATTTGATGCGCAAGGGCATCGTGGATCTGGTGTTCGCCAACGAGTCCGAGCTGCACTCGCTGTACCAGACCTCGGATTTCGACACCGCGCTGAAGCAATTCGGCAAGGACACCAAGCTCGGCGTCGTCACCCGCAGCGAGAAGGGCTGCGTCGTGATATCAGGCGACAGCGTCGTCGCGGCGCCCGCCTCGCCGATCGACAGGCTGGTCGACACCACCGGCGCCGGCGATCTGTTCGCCGCCGGCTTCCTGGTCGGTCTCGTGCGCAATGTCGGCCATGAGAATGCCGGCCGGCTCGGCGCGCTCGCCGCCGCCGAAGTGATCCAGCACATCGGCGCCCGGCCGCTGGTGTCGCTGCAGGATCTGGCGAAGCAGCAGGGACTGCTGGTTTAAGGCGTAGTCTTTCTTCGCCTCTCCCGCTTGCGGGGGAGGCCGACGCGCGAAGCGCGGCGGGTGGGGGCTCTCTCCACGGAATGACTCGCGGAGAAAGCCCCACCCCGACCCTCCCCCGCAAGCGGGAGAGGGGGAGAACGGCATCACGCCGTCTTCGCCGCCTTCAATCCAAGCCGCTGCTCCACCGCATCGCGCATCACGAATTTCTGGATCTTGCCGGTCACCGTCATCGGGAATTCGTCGACGAATTCGACATAGCGCGGGATCTTGTTGTGGGCGATCTGGCCCTGGCAGAAGGCGCGGACCTCGTCGGCGGTCAGCGTTTCGCCCTGCCTGATCCTGACCCAGGCGCACAGCTCCTCGCCATAGCGCTCGTCGGCGACGCCGAAGATCTGCACGTCCTGGATCTTCGGATGGCGGTAGAGGAATTCCTCGATCTCCCTCGGATAGAGGTTCTCGCCGCCGCGGATCACCATGTCCTTGATGCGGCCGACGATGTTGCAATAGCCCTCGTCGTCGATCACGGCGAGGTCGCCGGTGTGCATCCAGCCATTGGCGTCGAGCACGTCGCCGGTCTTTTCCTTCTCGTCCCAATAGCCGAGCATGATGCTGTAGCCGCGGGTGCAGAGCTCGCCGCGTTCGCCGCGCGGCACCACCCTGCCGTCGAGATCGACCACCTTGACCTCGACATGCGGATGGATGCGGCCGACGGTGGAGACGCGGCGCTCCAGCGGATCGTCGGTCGCGCTCTGGAAACTCACCGGGCTGGTTTCGGTCATGCCGTAGGCGATCGTCACCTCGCGCATGTTCATCTCGGTGTTGACGCGCTTCATCACCTCGATCGGGCATGGCGCACCGGCCATGATGCCGGTGCGCAGCGACGACAGGTCGAAGCGCGCGAAGTCCGGATGGTCGAGCTCGGCGATGAACATGGTCGGCACGCCGTACAGCGTCGTGCATTTCTCCTGCGCGACCGTCGTCAGCGTCGCCAACGGATCAAAGCCTTCGCCGGGATAGACCATGGTGGTGCCGAGCGTGACCGAGGCGAGGTTGCCCATCACCATTCCGAAGCAGTGATAGAGCGGCACCGGAATGCAGATGCGGTCCTGCTCGGTCAGGCGCATGGCGCGGCCGGTGAAGTAGCCGTTGTTGAGGATGTTGTGATGGGTCAGCGTCACGCCCTTGGGCGAGCCGGTGGTGCCGCTGGTGAACTGGATGTTGACGGGATCGTCGAACTGCAGGCTCTCGCCGAGCGCCGCAAGCTGCTCGCGATGGCGATCGCCGCCCATCTGCGATACCGCATCGAACGGAATGGTGCCCGGCGCAGCCGGCTCGCCGATCTGGATCACGGCGCGCAATTGCGGCAGCCGCGCCGACCGCAAGTGACCGGGCTCCGAGCTCGCGAGCTCGGGCAGCAGCGTGTTCAGCATCTCCATATAGGCCGAGGTCTTGAAAGCGGTCGCCGTCACGATCGCGGCACAGCCGACCTTGCCGAGCGCGAATTCCAGCTCGCTGAGGCGATAGGCCGGATTGATGGTGACGAGGATCAGGCCGGCTTTCGCGGCGGCGAATTGCGTCAGCGTCCATTCCGGCCGGTTCAGCGACCAGATGCCGATCCGCTCGCCGCGTTGCAGCCCGAGCGCGAGGAAGCCTGCCGCCAGCGCCTCGACGCGCTCGGCGAACTCGTTCCAGGTCCAGCGCACATGGTGGCTCGGCGAGACCAGCGCCTCGCGCTCGCCCCAGCGCGCCCGTGCGTGGTCGAGGCTGCGGCCGATGGTCTCACCGAGCAGCGGCCTATCGGAAATGCCGCAGACATAGCTGTCTGCCTTGCTGTCTCCTTTGGGTGTGGGTGCCAAGCTCGTCCTCCTCGTGGTCGTGTTCGTGTCGCCGCGCTTTTTTTGCGCGATCTTAGTCGTTTGGCGCTGACGGGACAGGCCCGACCAATGGCGGGTATGAAAAATCCCTCCCCGAACGGGGAGGGATTCTCATTGCTTGATCGGGACCTCAGGCCGCCCTCTGCCCGCTGCCGGCGTCGAGCCCGGCATAGATGCCCTTCTCGAAGCCTGCGAAGGCTTCCAGGCTGTGCTTGTCGGCGAACGGCAACAGCTGGGTCAGGATCACGCCGCAGACGTCGCGCGACGGATCGATCCAGTAATAGGTGTTGGCAAGGCCCGCCCAGGCGAAGCTGCCGGCGCTGCGGCCTTCCGGCGTCTTGGCGGTGTTGATGAGGAAGCTCAGTCCCCACTTCTTGACGATGTCGGGATAGAGATCGACATCGTTGGTGTACATCGGCAAGGCCGTCGTCATCTTGCCGACGGTGAGCTCGCCGATGTGATTCTGCCCCATGGTCGCGACCGTCTCGGCCTTCAGCACCTGATTGCCGTTGCCTCTGCCCTTGTTGAGGATCATCTGGCAGAACTTGATGTAGTCGGCCGCGGTCGAATACAGGCCGCCGCCGCCCATATGGAATTCAGGGTTCTGCTCGAGCTCGAACGGGATTGCCGCCAGCGTGCCGTCCTCGCCGCGGGCATGCATGCCGACCAGCCGCTTGCGCATGTCGTCGGAGATCTTGAACGCGGTATCGCTCATGCCGAGCGGTGCGAACATGTTATCGCGCAGATAGGCATCGAGCTTCTTGCCGGATGCGGCTTCCACGGCCTTGCCGACGAAGTCGATATTGGTGCCGTACTCCCAGCGCGTGCCGGGGTCGGTCATGATCGGCGTCTTCAGCGCGGCATTCAGGCAGGTGATGATGCCGGGCGTGCCGGTCTTTTCCAGATATTTGCCGAGGTTGCCGTCCCACATGTCGTAGGCGAAGCCGGCGGTGTGGGTCATGAGCTGGCGCAGCGTGATCGGCTTTTTCGCCGGCCGCAGCTGCGGCTCGCCCTTGGCGTCGAAGCCGTCGAGCACCTGCACCGCGGCGAGATCGGGCAGCAGCTTGCCGATCGGCTCATCGAGCGAGAGCTTGCCCTGCTCGACGAGCTGCATCGCGCCCGCCGAGGTCACCGCCTTGGTCATCGAGGCGATCCAGAACACGCTGTCCGCCGTCATGGGATCGCTCTTGGAGAGGTCGCGCTTGCCGAACGCACCTTCGTAGATCACGTCCTTGCCGGTGGCCGCGATGGCGACCACGCCGGGAATTTCCTTTGCCTCGCTCTTCTGGCGCAATACCTGATCGATCTGAGCCTTGCTCTGCATTGGGGGCTTCCTCCGGTGGGGTTTATTGTTTTGAAGTGGGCGGATCATCCTCCCGCTTTTCCGCTCCCGCAAGGCGGGCGCGATGCGGCGACGTCGCGATGTCGTGAAGGCCGGCCGCTAGGAACAGCCTTGGTCGGGAGGCGTTCACCACGCGCGCAGATTTTGCAGGGGACGCCGCGCCAGTCCCGGTGACCTCCGCGGGCGGCCACGGTAACGTGATCAAGGAATGATTTTCGGACCTGATTATTTGCATTAACGCATTCAGATCGCTGCACAAACGGTGCGGCGGATTGGACCGGATTTGACGAAAAGATTCGTCATTTCCCGCCTGGCGGGGGCGCAGCAATGATTTCGACATGGAGTGAATGGAAACGCTATCCGCGGCCGGGCCGCGGCGAGAATATCGAGGCGCCGATCAGCCCAGGTCTCTACGAAGTTCGCTACGCAGGTACCGGCGCGCTGCACTCATTCGAGGCCGTCGAGAATGTCGCGCGGGCGCTGGCGCTGCTGCAGACCGGCACCAAATCCTGGTTCGGCCGCCGCGATGCGCGGGCAGAGGCCGACCTCGAATACCGGACCTGCGCGACCTCGACCAAGGCGGACGCCAAGGCCGCGGCCGAGCGCATGATCGGCCGTCGCGAAACCTATATGTCCGGCGGCGCGGTCTGATCAGAGCCGTCATTCCGGGTTCGATGCTGCGCATCGCCCCGCAATGACAACCCTCCAACAATCGCGCCGCGTTTGCGTCCAAGCAGGGTCGCGCCCGGCGCCGGTGCACCGCAGCGGCTTTCCGCTTATATAGGCGGCGAACACCCCCAAGAAATTCCAGAAATGACAGGAGTAACGCCATGACCCCGCCCGTTGCCGCACGCGCCACCCAATCCGCAGCATCCTCCCTGCAAAGCCGCCTGAAGGACCCCTCGCTGCTGCGCGACCGCTGCTACATCGACGGCGCCTGGGTCGGCACCCCCGAATTCGCCGTCAACAATCCGGCGACCGGCGTCGAGCTGATCAAGATCCCGCAGCTGAGCGCCGATGACGCGACCAGGGCCGTTGAGGCCGCCGAGCGCGCGTTTCCGGCCTGGGCCAAGCTGACCGCGAAACAGCGCTCCAACATCTTGCGCAAATGGTTCGATCTGATCATCGCCAACCGCGAGGACCTTGCGCTGATCCTGACCTCCGAGCAGGGCAAGCCGCTGGCTGAAGCGCTCGGCGAGGTCGATATCGGCGCCGCCTATGTCGAATTCTTCGCGGAGGAGGCGCGGCGCGTTTATGGCGAGACGATCCCGACCCAGCGTCCGGATGCGCGCCTGCTCGCGATCCGCCAGCCGATCGGTGTCTGCGGCGCGATCACCCCGTGGAATTTCCCGAACTCGATGATCACCCGCAAGGTCTCGCCGGCGCTGGCGGCCGGTTGCACCGTGGTGCTGAAGCCCGCCAACGAGACGCCGCTGTCCGCGCTCGCTCTCGTAGCACTGGCCGAGAAGGCCGGCGTGCCGAAGGGCGTGTTCAACATCATCACCGGTGATGCGCCGCCGATCGGCAAAGTGCTGTGCGAGCATCCGGCGGTGCGCTTCGTCGGCTTCACCGGCTCGACCGAGGTCGGCAAGATCCTGTACCGGCAGGCGTCGGTCGGCGTGAAGAAGCTCGGCCTCGAGCTCGGCGGCAACGCGCCGTTCGTGGTGTTCGACGATGCCGATATCGATGCCGCGGTCGAAGGCGCCATCGTCTCGAAGTATCGCAACATGGGCCAGACCTGCGTCTGCGCCAACCGTCTCTATGCCCAGGACAAGATCTACGACGCGTTCGTCACGAAGCTGTCGAAGAAGGTCGCGGAGATGAAGATCGGCGACGGCACGGAGCAGGGCGTGACGCAGGGTCCGCTGATCAACATGGAAGCGATCGAGAAGGTCGAGCGGCACATCGCCGATGCGGTGAAAGGCGGCGCCAAGATCGTGACCGGCGGCAAGCGCTCGTCGCTCGGCCGCAGCTTCTTCGAGCCTACCGTGCTGTCGGATGTGCGCCCGGACGCGCTGGTCTCGCACGAGGAAACCTTCGGCCCGCTCGCGCCGGTGATCCGCTTCAAGGACGAGGCCGACGTGATCGCGATGTGCAACGCCTCGCCGTTCGGCCTCGCCTCCTACTTCTATTCGCGCGACATCGGCCGCGTCTGGCGCGTCGCCGAGGCGCTGGAGTCGGGCATGGTCGGCGTCAACTCCGGCTTGATCACGACTGAAGTGGCGCCGTTCGGCGGCGTCAAGGAAAGCGGCCTCGGCCGCGAAGGCTCGCGCCACGGCATGGATGAGTATGTCGAGATCAAATACGTGATGATGGCCGGCGTCTAGCCGGCCGTCGTCGCCGCAGCCGAACTCGCCGTCTGTGGACGGTACCTCCGGCATCAGGTGATCGTTGACGGCGGTCACGCCAGTCAGGTTTTCGGCTGCGACCTGGATGGCTCACCGGGCGGCGTCTGACTCGGCATTGCCCCCGAGATCGACGGCGCTTTGGTTCACGGTCACGTTCAGCTTGTGGGCGCGCGATGCGTTTGGCTAAGGCTTGCTCTTCGACTGGAACACCTGGTTGGAAAATGGCTGCTCGGCAGGCGTGCGCAACACGATGAAGGCGCGGTCCATTGATTGATGACAGGTGTTACAGCCCTTGGTCAGCACGCCGAACTCCTTCGCGAACCGCTCTGGGTCTTTTCGGTCGATCGCTTCCGTCATGACGGAAATGGACGAGGCGAGTGTAGTGACGTTGGAGACCGGAATTCCGCGGTAGAGCAACGCCGCCTCCACGAGGCTCTCCCGGAGCTGGCGCAGCTCATAGGCCGCGAGCGGCCAGTTATGGGCCGTTCCCGCCGACCACAGCTTGAGGTGCTGCAGCTGCGCGGCGGTCATGATGTTGGCGAGCTGAGGGATATATCGCTCGGCATTGCTCGCCCCGGGAGGTGACTGGGCCCAACTGGTCGGGATCGTCGCCGCGGCTGACACGGCGAGTAACAAGGCGGCAAATGGCTTTGCTTTCATGCGCGTTCCAATTCTCGACGGGGGCGATCCCTGCTAGGGCCCATTGCGAACCCCGAGGATGCATGCCCTCCAGTGCCTCATCATTATTCAGCATGCGGCGGGCAAGGGGGCCTTGCTTTGATCCAGCGCAAAGGGACATCGAGCGTGGCGCTGCTTCGAAGCCGCCTTCGAAGTGGGCTTTGCTAGCCGGGCTGTCCATGAAGCTGCGCCGGCGCGGCGTTCATTTGTCCGCGCCGCAGCCAACCTCGAGTGCCCACCGTCGCCGTCGAGCCGCCCCGACTCGGATGCCGACGGTCTGAAAAGCCGCAGCCGGAACGCAAGGCGGCGTGCGCCTAGACGAACTCGCCTGACCAGATGCGCCCGTCACACGCCCTTGTCGTTCGGATTGGCGACGGCGTCCTTCAGCGGCGCCGTCATCGGGAAATTCAGGTTCACGTTCTTCGGCGGGATCGGCCGCGTGAACCATTTCGCGTAGAGCTCCTGGAATTCATTGCTCTTCATCATGGCGACCAGCGTCCGGTCGATCAGCGCCTTGAACTCCGGATCGCCCTTGCGAATGATCAGCCCGTAGGGCTCGGTGCGCAGGCTGTCGTCGATGATGCGCCAGTCCGCCGGATTGCGACTGCCGGCGATCAGGCTCGCCAGCAGAATGTCGTCCATCACGAAGGCTTCGCTGCGCCCGGTGGTCAGCGCGAGGAACGATGCGGCGTGGTCCGCCGTCAGGATGTTCTTGGTCTGAAAGTTCTTCTCCTGGGCCCGTGCGCTCAACAGTCCGATCGAGGTCGAGCCCGAGGTCAGCGAGACCGGCCGGCCGCCGAGATCCTCGAAGCTCTTGATCGGTGCGTCCTTCTGCACGACCGCGCGGATGCTCGACACGAAGATCGTGTTGCTGAAGGCGACGACCTTCTGCCGCTCCAGCGTGTTGGTGGCGGGACCGCAGACGATGTCGATGGTGCCGTTCTCGATCAGCGGGATCTGGGTGGAGAGCTGGATCGGCTGCAGCCTGGTCTGCAGTGCCGGCAGCTTGAGTTCGGTCTTCACCGCATCGACGATCCGCGCGCAGAGGTCCATCGCAAAGCCGACCGGCTTCTGGTTGTCGTCGAGATAGGAGAACGGGACCGAGACGTCGCGGTGGCCGAGCCGGATTTCTCCGGTATCGCGGATCTTGGCCAGGGTGCCGCCGGACGATTGGGCCTGCGCCGGGGCGGACACTGCCGCCAGAAAGATTAGGCAGATCAATCGCTTGGTGGCTTGATGCATCGGATGCTCGCGAACGCCGGCAGTATTGGATACGATAAGGCAAGATTTTATATACAGAGATTGCATAATCGGCAAACCGATTTTATACAATAGTCCCATGTTGGATATCCTGGTCGCCGCCGCACAGCGAGAGAGAAGCCGGATGGAACCCGCAGCCGTCACCAGCCATCGAGGCGCCGGACCCCACGGTTCCGCGCCGGACGCCGTGCGCGAGGCATTGCGGGCCGCGATCAGCTCGGGCGAGCTCGCGCCCGGATTGCAGCTGCGTCAGGACGAACTCGCCGCGCGGTTCGGGACCAGCCGCATCCCGGTGCGCGAGGCGCTGCGCCAGCTCGAGGCCGAGGGTTTTGTGACCTTCCTGCCCAACCGCGGCGCGGTGGTCTCGGATCTCTCGATCGACGAGGTGATCGAGCTGCTCGAGATCCGCATCGCGCTCGAATGCCACGCGCTGCGCCTGGCGATCCCGGCCATGGGCGAGATCGATCTCGAGGCGGCGACGAAAATCCTCCGTGCTTACGACGCCGAGCCCGATCCGGCGCAATGGGGCGCCTTCAACTGGAAGTTCCACGCCACGCTCTACGCGCCGTGCAATCGCCCGCGCCTGCTCGGCATGATCGAGGCGAATTACGGCCATGTCGGCCGCTTCACCCGGGCGCTGGTGTCGCAGGCGACCGGCAAGGAGCGTCCGCAACGCGAGCATTACCGGCTGCTCGAATTCTGCCGCGACGGCGAGGTCAAGAAGGCGGTCCGGCTGCTGCGCGACCATATCGAGGAGACGCAGAAGACGCTGCGCTCGGCGCAGCGCCAGGCGCTGCGTGATGCAGGCGAGGGGCGCTCTGCCTGATCGCCGTTCAGACCATGTGAATGATCGCGGGCCGCGCTGCGCGGCCCATGGAGAGTGCGCGTGAAGACCAATGACGTCGAAATCCTGGTGATCGGTGCGGGCATCGTCGGCATCGCCACAGCCTACTATCTCGCCGTTCAGCACAAGCGTTCGCGCTTGCTGATCGTCGACGAAGGCCAGCCGATGGCATTGACCTCGGCACAGTCCGGCGAGAACTACCGCAACTGGTGGCCGCATCCGACGATGGCCGACTTCACCAACCATTCCACCGACCTGATGGAGGAGATCGCGCGCCGCAGCGACAACCGCATCCACATGACGCGGCGCGGCTATCTCCTGGTCACGCGCGAGGAGAAGCCCGAGGAATTGTTGCAGCAACTTTACGCCGGCTATGGCGCGCAGGCCGAAAAACTGATCCGCCTGCACGAGGGTGCAAGCCGCGGCTACCTGCCGCCGCATTCGGCGGACTGGCAGAGTGCGCCCGACGGCGTCGACGTTCTGCTCGGCCGCGACCTGATCGAGGTGCATTATCCGAGCTTCGACAAGGAGGTCGCGACTGCGCTGCATATCCGCCGCGCGGGCGGCATCAGTGGCCAGCAGCTCGGCCAGTACATGCTGGAAACGATGCGGCCGCTGGGTGCGCAATTCCAGCAGGCGAGGGTGCTCGGCATCGCGAAGGCCGACCGCTTCGCCGTCGATGTGCTGGCCGATGGCGCGCGGCAGACCATCAAGGCCGATATCATCGTCAACGCCGCGGGCCCGTTCGCAGCGCATGTCGCGGCGATGCATGGCGAAGAGCTGCCGATCGTCAACGTGCTGCAGCAGAAGATCGCGTTCGCTGATCGCAACCGCGCGGTCGATCGCAAAATGCCGTTCGCGATCGATCTCGACGGCCAGACGCTGGCCTGGTCCGATGACGAGCGCGAGGCGCTGTCAGCGGCGCCGGAATTTTCGCGCCTGCTGGCGCCGATGCCGGGCAGCATCCATTGCCGGCCCGACGGCGGTGATCACGGCGAGTGGATCAAGCTCGGCTGGGCCTTCAACGCGGAGCAGACCACCGAGCCGGTTCGCGAGCCGGAGCTGAATCCATATTTCCCCGAGGTCGTGCTGCGCGCGGCGAGCCGGCTGCAGCCAGGGCTCGCGCAATATCTCGGTGCGTTGCCGCGCGACCGTGTGCATTACGGTGGCTACTATCCGATGACGAAGGAGAATTGGCCGCTGATCGGGGCTGCGAAAACATCAGGCGTGTTCCTCGCCGCGGCGCTGTCGGGGTACGGCACGATGGGGGCCTGCGCCACCGGCGACCTTTGCGCCCGCGCCGTGGCCGGTGCGCAGGCACCGGCATTCGCCCGCGGCCTTTCGCTCGCGCGCTATCAGGACAAGGCGCTGATGGACGAGCTCGCGGCGAGCGAAAGCCGCGGGTTGCTGTAGCTCGACCTCACCTTCGTAGCCCGGATGAAGCGAAGCGAAATCCGGGGCCGATGCTGCCGCGCGGCGAAACCCCGGATTGCGCTCCGCTTCATCCGGGCTACGCATCTTCAGCGACGCAGCACGGCGATGGTGCGGTTTGGCAAAGCGATCGCGCAGGCGAGACGTGATCTTCGCCGTATCAGCCCTCATTACCGAAGGCGCCGTGACGGCCGACGCCGGAGGCAAAGCGCGCCGCGCCCGACAGCGTTTCGCCCGAGGCGATCACCTCGAGCCCGCCGCGCATCTCGTTCCTGATCGCCTCTTCCTCGTCGAGGTCCCACTGCCGCAGCGCCGACAGCCGGTCGGCGCGCAGGCAGTTCTGCGGGAATTTCGCGATGTCCCTGGCGAGCGCAATGGCGTGGGCGCGGGTCTCGCCCTTCGGCACCAATCGGTTCGCGAGCCCCATCCGATGCGCTTCGGCGCCGCCGACCGGGCGTCCGGTGAGGATCAGATCGATCGCCTGCGAATGGCCGATCAGTCGCGGCAGGCGGATGGTGCCGAGATCGATCAGTGGCACGCCGAAGCGGCGGCAGAACACGCCGAAGGTTGCGTCCTCGGCCACGACGCGCATGTCGGCCCACAGCGCGAGCTCCATGCCGCCGGCGACCGCAAAGCCTTCGATCGCGGCGATCACCGGCTTCGAGAGCCGCAGCCGGCTCGGTCCCATCGGCGCGATCGTGTTGTGGCCGCCGACCTCGCGCTTCTTCTCGGGATCGCCCGCCGCCACCGCCTTCAAATCGGCGCCGGCGCAGAAATAGCCGCCGGTGCCGGTGAACACCGCGACGGATGCGCTCGCATCCGCATCGAAGGCGAGAAACGCGTCATACAGCTTGCGCGCGGTGGCGCCGTCGACGGCGTTGCGGTTGTGCGGACGGTTGATCGAGATGATGGTGACGGGACCATCGCGCTCGACGAGCACGGAGTCGGGTTCAGACATGGGGCGCTCCCTGGGTGTTCTTGTTGTCCCAGGAGAGTGGCATCAGAGGCGAGTTCGGCGCAATGCCTCGGCAGATAGCGCAATTCCGTAGCGCGGGCAAAGCGAGGGTATGCCCCTCTTTGCCCGTCATCCTGAGGAGCCGCGAAGCGGCGTCTCGAAGGATGAGCGGCCCCGCTGGTGGCCGTCGACCCTTCGAGACGCGCGCAAGAGCGCGCTCCTCAGGGTGACGGATAGAGACCCAGTATTAGGACGACGACTAGACCTTCAGCTCGCTTCCCGTCACGCGGCGATACGCTTCCAGATACCGCTTGCTCGTCGCATCCACCACGCTAGCCGGCAGCGGCGGGGCGGGCGCGTCGCCGTTCCAGCGGCCGGCGCGGCGCTCGACGTCGAGATAGTCGCGCAGCGGCTGCTTGTCGAAGCTCGGCTGCGGCTTGCCGGGCTTGTAAGCGTCGACCGCCCAGAAGCGCGAGGAATCCGGCGTCATCACCTCGTCGATCAGGATGATGCGGCCGTCTTTGTCGCGGCCGAACTCGAACTTGGTGTCGGCGATGATGATGCCGCGCGCGCGGCTGGTCTGTTCGCCATAGCCGTAGACGTCGCGCGCCATCTTCTCCAGTGTCGCCGCAACGTCGGCGCCGACGATCTCGCGCACCCGCTTAACCGTGATGTTCTCGTCATGGCCGGCCTCCGCCTTGGTCGCCGGACTGAAGATTGCGGGTTCGAGCTTCTGGCTCTCGACCAGGCCGGCCGGCAGCTTCTCGCCGGCCAGGGTGCCATCGGCCGAATATTCCTTCCACGCCGAGCCGGAGATGTAGCCGCGGATCACGCATTCGATCGGGAACACGGTGGTGCGTTTGCACAGCATCGCGCGGCCGAGGATGTCGGCGCGATGATCCTTCAGTTCAGGCACCGCGCGGATGATCTCGTCGGCATCGGCGCTGATCATGTGATGCGGCACCGTGCCCTCGAGCTGCCGGAACCACCAGGCGCTGATCTGGGTCAGCACCGCGCCTTTCATCGGAATGGTTTCCGCCATCACCACGTCGAACGCCGAGATCCGGTCGGTGGTCAGCAGCAGCACGCGGTCGTCGCCGACGGCGTAGATATCGCGCACCTTGCCGCGGCCGATCCGGGGCAGGGGCAAGTCGCTGGATAGCATCGCGGTCATGGCGTGATCTTTCTAGGTGGCTTTTCAAAATAGATGTCTTGCAAAGACGAGCGCCCGCACACGGCCGTGCGGGCGCTTGAGGTTATCACAGGAAATAGCTCACTCCGGCAGCGGAATGAACTCGTGTTCGTGCGGAACCTGCGCGAAACGGCCGGTTTTCCAGTCCTGTTTGGCCTGCTCGATCCGCTCCTTGGATGACGAGACGAAATTCCACCAGATGTGGCGCGGCCCTTCCAGGGCGTCGCCGCCGAGGAACATCATCCGGGTTGCCCGCAGCGTCTTCACGGTGATGCGGTCGCCGGGCCGGAAGATCAGGAGCCGCGGCCCCTCGTGGCGGTCGCCCGCGATTTCGACCTCGCCGTCGACGAGGTAGATCGCGCGCTCCTCGTGATCGGGGTCGAGCGGCACCGAGGTGCCGGCCTTCGCGGTCACTTCAGTGTAGAACCAGGGCGAGACCATGCTGACCGGCGAGGTGATGCCGAACGCCGAGCCTGCGATGATGCGCGCGGTGAAGTCGCGCTCGGAGATCATCGGCAGGTCGCCCGCACCATAATGCTGGAACGACGGCGCGATCTCCTCCTTGCCCGCAGGCAGCGCGATCCAGCTTTGCAGGCCGAGCATCTTCTGGCCGTCGCGGCGCTGCACGTCGGGGGTGCGCTCGGAATGCGCGATGCCGCGGCCCGCGGTCATCAGGTTCATCGCGCCGGGCTGGATCTCCTGGATGTTGCCCTCGCTGTCGCGGTGCATGATGCTGCCGTCGAACAGATAGGTGACGGTGGCGAGCCCGATATGCGGATGCGGCCGCACGTCCATGCCCTTGCAGGCGAGATATTGCACGGGGCCGAAATGGTCGAAGAAGATGAACGGCCCGACCATCTGGCGCTTGCCGTGCGGCAGCGCGCGGCGCACGGCAAAGCCGTCGCCGAGATCGCGGGTGCGTGGCACGATGATCAGATCCAGCGCGTCGCAGGTCTTGGGATCGCCGAGTTCGGGATCGGTCGAGGGCTGCCAGCTCATGTCGGACTCCTTAACAGTGGTGTAGCGATCATACTCCAATCGTCGTCCCGGCCAAGCGAAGCGCGAGCCGGGACCCAACCACCGATGCTTATGTTACGAAGGCTGGGGCCCCAGCTTTCGCTGGCAACACACATCGGTGGTTATGGGTCCCTGCTTTCGCAGGGACGACGAATTACTTGTGGCTTGCACCTGCTCTCGATGGCAGCAAGTCCAAACTTGGAAACCGGAGACAGTCATGGTTTCTCTGATCAAGCCAGGCGCAAGACTGCTGCGGGTCGATGGTCCCGTGATCGAGACCGCGCGGCTCATCCTGCGGCCGTGGCGCGCATCCGATGTCGCTGAGAACACGAAAATGCTGTCCGATCCCGGGACGGCGCGCTTCATCACGCCGGATCATCAGCCCGTCACTTCGGAGCTGAAGGGCTGGCGCAACGCCGCCGTCATCTCCGGCCATTGGGCGCTGTATGGTTTCGGCATGTTCGCGGTCGAGGAGAAGCCTTCCGGCCGCTACATCGGCCGCGTCGGTCCGTATTTTCCGCCGGAATGGCCCGGCTTCGAGGTCGGCTGGGGCATTGCCAAAGAGCAGCGCGGCAAGGGCTACGCGGTGGAGGCGGCGCGGGCCGCGATCGATTGGGTATTCGACAACTTCACGGTCGACCGCATCATCCATTGCATCGATCCGGCCAACGTCGCCTCGCAGGCGGTGGCGCGGCGACTCGGCGCGGTCAACGAGGCGCCGGGCAGGCTCGAGGGCGATGTGGTCGATATCTGGGTGACGACACGCCAGCGCTGGCAGCGTGAGCGATCTTGAAAAACCACCTCCGACCGACGATTGTTCGGCGATGACATCGGCTGCTTCAGATTGGGCCGCACTTGAACTCTGCCTGCGCAGCGCCAGCGTGGCGCTGCTGCTGGTGCTTGCCGCCTTGCTGCTCACTGATTTTCGCAAGGCGCTGTCCGGGCGCCTTGCGGCCGCTTTCGCGCTCGGCGCGGCCGCACATGCGGTGACCGCGTCGATCGGTGCCGGGCCGCCGGTCTCGGACTGGCATGCGCCGCTGATCGCGCTCTCGACCGGCGATATCGTGGTGTTCTGGCTGTTCACGCGCGCGCTGTTCGATGACGCGTTTCAGCTGCGCTGGTGGCACGGCCTGATCTGGGCCGCGGTCGTGGCCTACAGCTTCGTCAATTGCATGTGGATTGCACCCGCCGGTCACGCGCGGATCGCGATCATCATGGTCAATTCGCTCACGCTCGTCTTCGTTGCGCTCGCGGTGGCGCAAACCATCGGATCATGGTCGGCGGATCTGGTCGAGCGCCGCCGCCGTGCCCGCGTCTTCATCGTCGCCGCGTCTGCGCTGTACGGCGGATTCAATGCGCTGCTTCAGATAGCCTATGCCGGCAGCCGTGTGACAGTGGAATGGGCCAACCTGATGAACGCGGCCGTGCTCACCGCCATCGTGGCCGCAATCACCTGGGCGATGATGCGCGTCGACGGCGCCGACCTGTTCACGGTGCCGGCAGAGGCCGTCGTGCTGACGAAGCCGGCTGCGGCCGAGGAGGCGGCCGACCGCAAGCTGGTCGATGCCCTGATGCGGCTGATGGCGGACGAGCGGATCTATCGTCACGACAACGTCACGATCGGCACGCTGGCGACCCGGTTGAAGATTCCCGAATATCGCCTCAGGCGGCTGATCAACCACCGGCTCGGCTATCGCAATTTTAATGTTTTCCTCAACAACCACCGGATCGAGGAAGCCAAGGCGGCGCTCGCCGACCCCGCGCAGGCCGAGGTCCCGGTCATCACCATCGCCATGGACGCCGGCTTCCAGTCGCTCGGCCCCTTCAACCGCGCCTTCAAGGCGACGACTGGCGTGACGCCGACTGAGTATCGGAAGCTGAAGGCAAGCACCGCTTGATCCGCCCCCTTCTCTTCCGAAGGGGGCGGACAGCGGCTCATCCGACCGCGACGTTGCGTACCGGTGGTATCGTCCAGGTGCACCATCGCGTAGTCCTCCGGCGTTCCGGTGCGATAGATGCGCCCCAAAATCCAGACGATGCTGGTCGGCGATTTGTATTCCTTGACGCCAGCGGTGATTGCCTGGCGTCGGCTGATAATCATGGAAAAGGCTTTTGCTCGCCATCGCCGATTGGCTTTGATCATAATCAATAGTTTGGAGCGGCGTCGGAAGGGGGGAAGTCGCGACGGTCAAGCAGCACCGCTTGACACAGGTCAACGGTCTCATCGCCCTGAGCGCCTAAACAGGTCCAGTTCATTCAGTTCTGATTGCAGACCAAGGGATCATTCCATGAAACGATTTTCGCTGATGATTGCCATCATTGCCGCAATGACGACGACTGGCGCGTCCGCCCAGTCCGCCAATCTCACCGGTACTTACCAGTGCGTGCAGGGCTGCCATGGCGGCCTGCTGGCCTACGTCACGCAGAACGGGGCCGAACTCAACATGGTGACCGAGGCCGGCGTGGCGTCGCGCGCGTGGCCGGATTGGTTCTCTCCCGCCAGCCGCATCTGGATCGAAGCTTTCAACATCGGCGCCGTCTACACGCCTGACGGCATGACGATCCAGTTCGACAACGGGACCATCTGGCAACGCTTCGTGCCGCCACCTGCGCCCCTCAGCCGACGTGGGTAAAGAGTCTGGGGGGCAGGGTCGCATCACGCCATGACAAGCCTGGATTTCACTGCGCCCGATATCGGGTTCATGCAGCGCTGCGTCTCGCTGGCACATTCGGGAATGGCAAAGGGAGAATATCCCTTTGCCGCGGTGATCAGCCGGAAAGGCCGGTTCGTCTGCGAGGCCCACAACATGGTTCGGTGTGAAGGCGATGTGACCAGACATGCCGAAATGGTCGCCTTGTCCGAAGCACAAAGAACGCTGAAAACGACCAGTCTCGAGGATTGCACGCTCTATTCGACGGTCGAGCCCTGCGCGATGTGCGCCTATGCGATTCGCGAAAGCAGGGTGGGAAGGGTGATCTCCGGCCTGCGGTCGCCGGTGATGGGCGGCCATTCCAGATGGGATATCCTGACGGACAGCGGCCTGTCATCGATCATGCCGGAAGTCTTCGCCACGCCGCCGACGATCCAGCTTGGATGCCTCTATGGCGAGGTGCAGGAGGCCTTCCGGAAGCGGCATCCATTCGCCTGGAGGGTCATCGAGGCGCGAAGGATATTTGTCGGGGGTCCCGAACAGGGTGATGGGGAGCGTAGCACCGCTCCCGCGGCCGGTTTCGATCTGGAGCGGCGCCTTGTGTCCTGGGTCCGGTCGCGCATCCTCGACCGGCTTTGGCGAGGGTGATGTCGAATTATATGTCGTTGTAGTCACAAGAGGATTTTGAAATCGGCGAGCCGTTCCGGTTTCTCGGCCAAGCCGATTTCCAGATTCGGCGAGCGCTTCCCGGCGCCCCGCCGCTTCCTGCGGCCACGCGCCCAATGCGCCATGCCGGAGGATCCCGTGACCCATCGAAAGCTCTTTCTCATTCTCGCCGCCGCCACCGCTTGCGGTGCGTTGGCGCTGTCCGTCGCCCGCGCCCGCGATGTGCCTGAGGTCGCGACCGGGTTTGTCGCCAATGTCATCTGCTCGGAGACCTTCGTCAGCGGGCTCGACCCGAAGCGAAACCTGGCCGAGACCACGGACGCGATGCCGGGGGCCGGCCCGATCACCTGGGCGATGGACACCAAGGTCGACCGCCAGCGCAAGGACGTCACCGTGACGCTGTTCGGGTTTGGCCGCAGCCATGCGGTCTATCGCGAAGGGGTTGGCTGCACGCTCGAACATGGCGAGGCGTTGGCCGATGGCCGGCTTTCGCCGTTGAAGCCACAGGCCGCGCTGCTGCCTGAGATCGCCGGTCCTGGGCTCGTCGCGCCACAAAGCCCGCAGCTTGCGGCTGCGCTCGACCGCGCCTTTGCCGAGCCCGCGGAGGCGCCATTCCGCCACACCCGCGCTGTCGTCGTGATGAAGGACGACCGCATCGTCGCCGAGCGTTACGCCGACGGCATCGGCACCGACACGCCGCTGCTCGGTTTCTCCGCGACCAAATCGGTGATCTCGGCGCTGATCGGAATCCTCGTCCGCGAGGGCAGGCTGACGCGCGACCAGCCGGTCCCGATCGCGGCCTGGCAGAATCCCGACGATCCGCGCCACGCGATCACGGTCGACGAGCTGTTGCGCCACACCGCGGGCCTCGCGCTCGGCAGCTCGCTGCAGGCGTCGCTGGCATCCGTGCTCGAGCCGGTCAATCGCATGAAGTTCATGGAATCGGATATGGCCGCCTTTGCCGAGCGCGCTCCGCTGGAGAGCGCGCCCGGCCGGGTCTGGAATTATCACGACGGCAACTACCTGATCCTCTCGCACCTGATCCGCAACGCCGCCGGCGGGCGCGCGGCTGACGTGATGCGCTTCGCGCGTGAGGAGCTGTTCGGACCGCTCGGCATGCGCAATGTCGTGATGCAGTTCGATGCTGCGGGCACGCCGGAAGGATCGGGCGCGATGATGGCGAGCGCGCGCGACTGGGCGCGGTTCGGCCAGCTCTACCTCGATGACGGCGTGGCGGGCGGCAAGCGCATCCTGCCTGAAGGCTGGGTCAGGTACTCCGCATCGCCGACGCCGCACGCCTGGGTCGGCATCGGCGCGGGGTTCTGGACCAATCTCGGCGACGGCTTTGGCGCCCACTACCGTGTCGAGCACGGCTGGCCGCGTGATGCCTTCTTCGCCAAGGGCACGATCGGGCAATATGTGATTATCGTGCCGTCACAGCGACTCGTCATCGTCCGCCTCGGCCGCTCGCCGAACATGCCGCCCGAGGCGGACGGCGTGTTCGATCTGGTCCGTGACGTCGTCACAGCGACGTCTGCAAGCGCGCGGCTCGCGGGCGGCAATTGACCGGCATGTCACACAACACCCGCGCGATCGTGAATTGAATCTTGGCCTCCGGAATTTTCTGATGCTGTGGCGCATCTCGCGAGGAGGCGCCATAGTTTCTTGAAGCACGCGTCAGCCGGAGACCATCATGCCGAAAGCCTACTGGATCGTGCACGTCACGGTTCACGATGAAGCCCGCTATCCCGAATATCTCGCCGCCGCGATGCCGGTGTTCGCCAGATACGGCGCCAATTTCATCGTGCGCAACGGCCCCTATGAGGTGATGGAAGGCGCAACGCGCCAGCGCAACTTCGTCATCGAATTCAAGGATCGCGCCACTGCGATGGAATGCTACACCTGCCCCGACTATCAGGCCGCGAAGGCGATCCGGCAGAAATATTCAGAGGGGGATTTCGTGATTATCGATGGAGCGGAGTAGGACGCGCCGTCATTCCGGGGCATGCGAAGCATGAGCCCGGAATCCATTTCGCCACGCGGGCGATGACACCGCGCTGTTTGACTTCTTGAATTATGACGCATCCCCGCCGTCGTCGTCCCGGCGAAGGCCGGGACCCATTACCCCAAATGAGACTTGTTGCGCGACGCTGGGGCCACGATCCCGTTCATGATCAAATGCGGTGGTTATGGGTCCTGGCTTTCGCCAGGACGACAGCTGTGGGCGTGGCGTGCAGCCTGCGCCTCGACGGCCTGCTTACTGCCTTCCCAGCTGCGTCGCCTTCTCCACGCGATCGAAGCGCTCCAGCGTCAGGATGGCGTCGGCGAGCTGGTCGGCGCGCTTGTCGAGCACCGGGCGGGCCAGCGTCAAGAACTTCTGCTGCATCGCCTTTGCGTCGGGGAACGAGGTCGGCTCGCCGGAGGGATCGGCATAGAGGCGCTCATGGGTGCCGTCGTCTGTCGTGATCGAGACGCGGGCGCCGAACGGATGGGTGCGGCCGACCTCGAGGCGGTCGTCCTGCACCACGTCGAACTTGTCGGCGAGCGCGTCGATGGCCGCATCGCCCAGCCGGTCGTAATCGTCCCAGCCGAAATGGCCCTGGTCGAGCGCGATCGCGCCGGTGAAGAACATCGAGAACTGGCCGCCGACCACCGAGGTCGGGTGGCGCTTGGTGGCGGCGTCGCCGGTCAGCGTGATGCCGTTGCGGTGCAGGCCGATCTCGACCTTCCTGATCTGGTCCGGCGTCAGATTGTGCTCGCGCCGCATCGCGATCAGCGCGTCGATCGCAGCGTGGGTGTAGCGGCAGCTCGGATACGGCTTCACGCCGATCTTCAGCGTCTCATAGGTGTGGCCCAAGTCCGCCACCGCCTTGTCCGGATGAGCGTCATCGGTATAGCCGACCAGAAGGCCGTGCTTGCCTTCGACCGACTCGCTCGAGCCGATGAAGTCGTTGCGCGCCAGCGTCGCGGCGATCACGCCGTTCATCGCGGCGGCGCCGACCTGGTAGCGCTTGTTCCAGGCGCCGTTGACCAGGAATTGCAGCGAGCCCGCGGCCTGGCTGCCGGAGACGCCGAACGCGGAAATGATCTGATCCTTCGACAGGGCGAACAGCTTGGCCGCCGCCGCGGCAGCGCCATAGGTGCCGGCGGTCGCGGTCGGATGGAAGCCGCGGGCGTAATGCGAGGTCGGGTCGAGTGCGTTGCCGAGCCGGCAGCACATTTCATAGCCGGCGACGATCGCGGTCAGCACGTCGCGGCCGGAGGCGCCGACCATCTCGCCGACCGCGAACGCGGCGGGCACCACCGGTGCGCTCGGATGCAGCGAGGAATCGGCGTGGGTGTCGTCGAAATCGAGCGAATGGCCGAGCGCACCGTTGAGCAGCGCCGCGACTGCCGGAGTCCAGGTCTTGGTGTCGCCGAACACGGTGGCCTCACCCTTGCCGTCGAGCGCCAGCGCCTCAAGCATCTTCATCAGCGATGGCGTCGATTCCGCATCGCGCCGGGCGCGGATGGCGCTGCCGAGAAAATCCAGCGTCAAAACCTTGGCGCGCTCCAGCACCTCCGGCGGAATGTCGGAATATTTCAGGTCGGCGACATAGGCGGCGAGCGTTGCGGTTTCGTGGGCCATCGTGTTTCCTCAATTTTGCGGCGCAGGGTAGGCGGGCAGGTCAGGCCTTTCAAGCCACCTTGCCGCCGCGGGCAGCTGCCATGCTCCAGATCGGTTAGCTTCAGGTCGGTTAGCTTCAAGTCATGTAACACGGACCTTTCCTTTGATTGCGGATCACGGTGCATGAGGACCTTCGCAAAACGCATGTTCGACCAGCTCTGGGCTCGCAAGACGCAGCTGGCGCTGGCGGTCCGGATCGCGTCCGCCGGCGTCGCGGCCTACACCATCGCGCTGGCGCTCAACCTGATGCTGCCGCTCTGGGCGGTGCTGACCTCGCTGATCGTGACGCAAATGAGCGTCGGCCGCTCGCTGAAGGCCAGCCGCGATTACATGCTCGGCACCATCGGCGGCGCCGTCTATGGCGGCGCGATCGCGGTTTTGATCCCGCATTCCGGCGAGGGCAGCCTGCTGGCGCTGCTGGTGCTGGCGATCGTGCCGCTGGCCTTCATCGCCGCGCTCAATCCGAGCCTGAACTCGGCGACCGTGACGGCGGTGATCGTGCTGCTGCTGCCGACGATGCATCACTCCAATCCACTGGATTCCGCGATCGACCGCGTCCTTGAGGTGACGGTCGGCGCGCTCACCGGGCTTCTGATCTCGTTCCTGGTGCTGCCGTCGCGCGCGGTCAGCCAGATCAGGGTCAATGCATCGAACCTGCTGGAGCTGCTCTCGGCGGCGTTCGCCGAATTGCTCGCCGGCCTGACCCGCGGCCTCGACAACGACGCGCTGCACCGGATCCAGGACGGCATCGGCACCGCGGTGACCAATCTGCACGCGACCGGCCTCGAGGCCGAACGCGAGCGCTCGATGCATCTGTCGTCGGGGCCGGATACCGGCCCGTTGCTGCGGACCATCCAGCGGCTGCGGCACGACGTCGTGATGATCGGGCGCGCCTGTGTGGTGCCGCTGCCGGCCGATATCCAGGCGAGGCTGGCGCGGCCATTGGCCGACGTCAGCAAAGCGATCGTGACTTACATGGTGGCGGTCGCGACCGCTCTGCGCGCCGGCAGCGGCCCGGCCGACATGGCACCGGTCGATGCCGCGCTGCATGCCTATAGCGAGGAGGTCGCCGCGGTCCGCAGGGACGGCCTGATCCGCGGCCTGCCGGTCGATGCCGCCGAGCGCTTCTACGCGCTCGGCTTCTCGCTCGACCAGATGCGGCAGAATCTCAACGACCTCAAGCGCTGCCACGGCAATTGGTGCACCAACGCCGACGCTTCCGAGAAGATCGTCGCCGACACGCCGGAGAAGAGCGCGGCCTGAGACGAGAGCGTTTTCGAGCGAAGTGGTTACCGGTTCGCGTGAAGAAAACGCGTCTGGAGTTCCGTCGTTCAGCCTCCGGCCTTGCGCAGCATCGCGGGTACGATCAGGCGGTGGAACGGCAGGATCACCGTAAGATAGGCGCGACCGAACCAGTTGTGGGTGAGCACCAGCGTGGTCGCGGTGATGCTGCGCACAGCTCCCGCGGAGGCGACGTCGACGACGAGGCGGAAGTCGAGATGCTTGTCGTTGAACCCCGCGACCAGCCGCTCCGGCGTCTCGCTGACCACCGGAAAGATCCCGATCATGTCGCGTGCCGCGCCGTCGGCCGCGCCCGAGGTCTTCAGGCCAAGCGGCGCGACGATGAAATTGCGCAAGGCGAGCAGCCATTCGATCCAGCGCGGCTGCCGCGCCACCATCGCCTCGGCGGCGTGCCGCGCATCGAGGTCGGGGCGCGCAGTGGCGATCCGGAACGCGTCGATGAATTGCGCGCCGGCGAGCAGCGCGGCGGAATCCACGTTCGGCGTGACCTCGTCGACCCTCATTTGCCCAGTCTGCGTGCCAGCCGGCGGAAACGCAAGACAAGGAGGGTCGCATAGACCGCCGTCCCGAGCGACAGCCCGATCCAGACACCGGCGGCATCGAGCTTCGCCCAGAAGGCGAGCGCAGAGGCCGACGCGAAGCCGATCAGCCAATAGCTGATGACGGCGAACAGCAGCGGCACCTGGGTGTCGTTCATGCCGCGCAGCGCGCCCGCGGTGGTGGTCTGGATGCCGTCGGCGATGAAGAAGGTCGCGCCGATCAACAGCAGCGCCGCGGTGAGCTGCGCGGTGATGTCGGAGGCCTCGCCGAGGAACAGCGCCGCGATCTCGAAGCGTGCCAGGATCACCGCGAGCGTCATGACGCTCATGAAGATCCCGCTGAGCGCGATCGCGACAAAGCCGGCGCGCTGCACCGCGTCGGGATCGCGGCGGCCGACGGCCTGGCCGACCCGCACGGTAGCGGCCATGCTGACCCCGAACGGCACCATGAACAGGATCGCCGCGATCTGCAGCGCGATCTGGTGCGCGGCCAGCGCCGTGGTGCTGATCAGCCCCATCAGCAGACCGGCCGCACCGAACAGGCCGTACTCCAGCAGGAAGGCAATCGAGATCGGCGCGCCGACGGCGACCAGCTTGCCCATCAGCGGCCAGTCGATGCGCCAGAGGCGGCTGAAGACATGATATTTGCGGAACGGGCGGCGGCGCGCCGCGAACCACACGCCGGCAAGGAAGGTGCCGAGATTGACGATCGTGGTCGCAAGTCCGGCGCCGAACATGCCGAGTTCCGGCATGCCCCATTTGCCGTACAGCAACAGGTAGACCATCAGCGCATTGGCCGGGATAGCGGCAAGCGTGATCCACAGCACCGGCTCCGGCCGGTTCAGCGCGCTCATGAAGCCGCGGAGCGCGATGAACCACAGCGCCGGCAGGATGCCCCAGGCGAGACCGAACAGATATTGCTGCGCCAGGTGCGCGGTGGCCTGGGTCTGGCCGAGCATAAGCAGGATGCGCTCGCCCTGGAACGGCAGCGCCATCAGCGGCAGCACCATGAAGAAGCCGGCCCACAGGCCGACGCGGAGCGCGCGCCGCATCACGCGCGGGTTGCGCGCGCCGAACGCCTGCGCGGCCAGGGGCGAGACCGCCGACATCATGCCCATGCCGATCGTGAAGCTGACGAAATACACGGTATGCGCCAGCGCCGCGGCGGCGACGCTTTCGCTGCCGAGCCGGCCGATGAAGGCGAGATCGGTGGTCATCATCGCGATCTGCCCGAGCTGCGTCAGCGCAAGCGGCACCGCGAGCTTCAGCGTTTCCGCGAGCTCGGCCGTGAGCAGGTTGCGAGGGACGACAACGGCCGCGTTCGGCGCGGCCGGGTCGATCTTGTCGATGCAGGTCATGACGGCACGCTTAGCACGGCAAACCGGCCGGAAGGATGGCCAAGCTGCCGCAGGGAATCACGATCGCGCGGGAATCCGCTTGATCTTGGCGCCGAGGGCGTTGAGCCGCTCATCGATCCGCTCATAGCCGCGCTCGATCTGGTCGGCGTTGTTGATGGTGGAGGTGCCCTCGGCACACACCGCGGCCAGCAGCATCGCCATACCGGCCCGGATGTCGGGCGAGTTCATCGGCGCGCCGCGCAGCCGGCTGGGGCCGGCGACGATCGCGCGGTGCGGGTCGCATAGCACGATGCGGCCACCCATGGCGATCAGGTTGTCGACGAAGAACATCCGGGATTCGAACATCTTCTCGTGCATCAGGATGACGCCGTCGCACTGCGTCGCGGTGACGATCGCGATCGACATCAGGTCGGCCGGGAACGCCGGCCAGGGCTGGTCCTCGAGCTTCGGCACATGGCCGCCGAAATCGTCCTGGATCTTCATGGTCTGGCCGGACGGTACGACGAGGTCGTCGCCCTCGATGCCGCAGACGATGCCGAGCCGCTCAAAGCCCATCCGGATCGAGCGCAGATGCTCGACGCCGGCGCGCGCGATGCGCAGCGGCGAGCGGGTCACCGCGGCAAGCCCGATCAGCGATCCGACCTCGATATGGTCGGGCTGGATCGCGAAAGTCGTGCTGCCGAGCGTTGCCGGCCCGTGCACGATGATGGTGTTGGTGCCGACACCTTCGATCCTGGCGCCGAGCGCGATCAGGAAATTGGCGAGGTCCTGCACATGCGGCTCGGAGGCCGCGTTGCGCAGATAGGTCGTGCCGCGGGCGGCGACGGCGGCGACCAGCGCGTTCTCCGTCGCGGTGACGCTGGGCTCGTCGAGGAACACGTCGGCGCCCTTCAGCCGCGTGGCGCGGAATTCGAGCCGGTGCGTCGCGGTGACGGTGGCGCCGAGCTGCTCGAAGGCCAGGAAATGCGTGTCGAGCCGGCGGCGGCCGATCACGTCGCCGCCGGGCGGCGGCAGCGCGACCTCGCCGCAGCGGGCGAGCAGCGGGCCTGCGAGCAGGATCGAGGCGCGGATGCGCGCGCACAGCGCCGGATCGAGATCGGCGGCGCGGATCTCCTTGGCATGAATCTGCAGCGTGTTGCGCTCGGTCCATTCGGCGGTGGCGCCAACCGAGCGGCACAATTCGACCAGCGTTTCGGTGTCGCGGATGCGCGGCACGTTGGTCAGCGTGACCGGGTGCTCGGTGAGCAGTGCCGCGGCGATGATCGGCAGCGCGGAGTTCTTGTTGCCCGACGGCTCGATGGTGCCCGAAAGGCGGCGGCCGCCTTCGACGATGTATTGGATCGGCGGCACGCGGAATGTCCCCTAACGCATCATTCAGACCGGGTCGTTGGAAATTCCACAATGGAATCAACGACCGTCCGGCACCGTAACACAACTTCCGGCGCAGCTTCCACCCGAAAGGTAGCGCCGCGACGGCGCCGAGAAGCGCACGCCCGCCTGGCCGTGCGCAGAACCCTAGATGTCGATGGTGGCGCTGAGCGAATTGTCCTGAATGAATTCGCGGCGCGGCTCGACCACGTCGCCCATCAGCTTGGTGAAGATATCGTCGGCCTCGTCGACCTCCTTGATCTTCACCTGCAGCAGCGAGCGCGCCTCGGTGTCCAGCGTGGTCTCCCAGAGCTGTTCCGGGTTCATCTCGCCGAGACCTTTGTAGCGCTGCAGCGAGATGCCCTTGCGGGCGGCGTCGGTCACGGCCTCGAACAGGTCGATCGGGCCGTGGATGATCTGCTCGGCATCCTTGCGCCGCAGCTTGCCCGCGCGCACGTAGATCTCTTGCAGCTCGGTCGCGTATTCGTCGAGCTTGCGGGCATCGGCCGAGCCGAGGAAGGCGTCGTCGATCACGGCGAATTCCCTGACCCCGCGCACGGTGCGCTCGAACTGGAACCCCTGGCCTTCCGTGAAGGTGCCGATCCAGCCGCGCTCGACCTCTTCGGCCACGGCGTCCAGCCGCTTAGCGATGTATTCGGCCGCCGAATTGGCGGTGGCGATATCGCCGGTGATCCTGGGATTGAGCACGCCCGCGATCGCGGCCTGCTCGATGACGGCGCGATTATAGCGGCTGTGCAGGTTGCGCAGCACCGAGCGGATCACCCGGGCGTCTTCGACCAGCGACAGCAGATCACGGCCCGAGCGGTCGTCGCCGGAGGCCGGCTTGAAGACGCATTCGTCGAGTCCGGTCGAGATCAGATAGTCCTCGAGGGCGCGCTCGTCCTTCAGGTATTGCTCGGACTTGCCGCGCGAGACCTTATAGAGCGGCGGCTGGGCGATATACAGATAGCCGCCATCGATGATCGAGCGCATCTGACGATAGAAGAAGGTCAGCAGCAGGGTGCGGATATGGGCGCCGTCGACGTCGGCGTCGGTCATCACGATGATCTTGTGATAGCGCAGCTTGTCGACCGAGAAATCGTCGCTGATGCCGGTGCCGAGCGCGGTGATCAGCGTGCCGATCTGCTCGGACGACAGCATCTTGTCGGGACGGACGCGCTCGACATTGAGGATCTTGCCGCGCAGCGGCAGCACCGCCTGGAATTCACGGTTGCGGCCCTGCTTGGCGCTGCCGCCTGCCGAGTCGCCCTCGACGATGAACAGTTCGGATTTGGCCGGATCCTTCTCCTGGCAGTCGGCGAGCTTGCCGGGCAGCGAGGAGACGCTGAGCGGATTCTTGCGGGTCAGCTCGCGCGCCTTGCGCGCAGCCTCGCGGGCCGCGGCGGCCTGGATCACCTTGCCGACGATCTCCTTGGCTTCCTTCGGATTCTCCTCGAACCAGGCGGCGAGCGCCTCGTTCAGGACGTTCTCGACCACCGGCCGAACCTCCGAGGACACCAGCTTGTCCTTGGTCTGCGACGAGAATTTCGGATCGGGCACCTTCACCGACAGCACCGCGGTGAGGCCTTCGCGGCAATCGTCGCCGGTCAGCGCGATCTTTTCCTTCTTCGCATTGGCCTCGGCATAGCCGTTGACCTGGCGCGTCAGCGCGCCGCGGAACCCGGCCAGATGGGTGCCGCCGTCGCGCTGCGGGATGTTGTTGGTGAAGCACAGCACGTTCTCGTGGTAGCTGTCGTTCCACCATAGCGCCGCCTCGACGCCGATGCCGTTGGCTTCCGAGCGCACCATGATCGGCGCCGGAACGATCGCCTTCTTGTTGCGGTCGAGATATTTGACGAATTCCTCGACGCCGCCGGAATAGTGCATCTCCTCGCGCTTCTCGACCGCGTGGCGCATGTCGGACAGCACGATGTGGACGCCGGAGTTGAGGAAGGCGAGCTCGCGCAGCCGGTGCTCGAGCGTCGCGAAATCATATTCGATGTTCTTGAAGGTCTCGGTCGAGGCGAGGAAGGTGACCTCGGTGCCGCGCTTGCCCGGGGCATCGCCGACCACCCTGAGGGGCGCTACGGCGTCGCCGTGCGCGAATTCGATGTAGTGCTCCTTGTCGTCGCGCCAGATCCGCAAGCCCAGCTTGCTGGACAGCGCGTTGACCACGGAGACGCCGACGCCGTGCAGGCCACCGGAGACCTTGTAGGAATTCTGGTCGAACTTTCCGCCGGCGTGCAGCTGGGTCATGATGACCTCGGCTGCCGAGACGCCCTCTTCCTTGTGGATGCCGACCGGAATGCCGCGTCCGTCGTCGTACACGGTGACGGAATTGTCGGCGTTGAGGGTGACCAGGACGCGGCTCGCATGGCCCGCCAGTGCCTCGTCGATCGCGTTGTCGACGACCTCGTAGACCATGTGGTGCAGGCCGGAGCCGTCGTCGGTGTCGCCGATATACATGCCGGGGCGCTTGCGGACGGCGTCGAGGCCCTTCAGCACCCGGATCGATTCCGCACCATATTCGGCCGGAACGGGATGCTCAGATTCGGCAGGGGTCTGCCGGGCAGGTTCAGTCATGTGAGGCCTTCGAGGATGTCCGAATCAGCTGCGCAAAATGAGGCGCTGATTCCGCTATTTGTGCCACGAAAGAGGGGTTGCGCCTAGCGCAAAGTCTCCATCTACAAACTATTGAATAGATGGGATTTTTTAGGCCTTTTTCAAGGTCTTCAAAGGCGGATTCCGAGGGCTTTGAAAAGCCCGATTCGGTGGCGGATTCGGAGCTCTTATCGAGGCCGATTCTGCGCCGCCAGAAACATGATGAGACCAAGCTGAATTGGAGCGGCTTCGGAGGTTCGCTTCTCCCCGCTGGGCATGGGCGAACCGGGGGCGAGGGATGCTGGCGCAATTTCGGAATATTAGAATAATGTTCCTGAGTTGCCCGACGTGTCAAGCTGCTTGGTCGAACGCCGGCCGCCGCTGACTACTTTGCACGGGGTTGTTTTCGATATTTTGGCTATGCGCTCTGCGACGGCGCCATCGCTTCAGATTGCCCTAGACTAGCCAATCAGCCGCGCCGTCTGACGCGGCCGGATTCGACGTCGAAAATCTCCCCCCGAGGGCCGATGTCGAGGAACGCCGCGGGATCGGCGCCGGTCATCCAGACCTGCGCACCGAGCTTGGCGAGCTCGTCGAACAGCGCCTTGCGGCGGTTCGGATCGAGATGGGCGACGACCTCGTCGAGCAGCAGCAGCGGTACGATGCCGGTCATCTCCGCGACCATCGTGGCGTGCGCCAGCACCAGCCCGATCAAAAGCGCCTTCTGCTCGCCGGTCGAGGCATCACGCGCCGGCATGTTCTTCGGCGCGTAGACCACCTGCAGATCGGTCAGATGCGGGCCGTCGAGCGTGCGCCCGGCGGCGGCATCGCGCGGCCGGCCGGCGCGCAGGATCTCGCGGTAGCGGTCCTCCACTGCGGTTGCAGGCTCCTGCAGCAGCGCATTCTCCATCCAGCCGTCGAGCATGATCTCGGCGGAGGGGAAGGCCGAGGCCGCGCCGCGCTCGCGCAGCATCACGGCGAGCTTGGCGGCGGTCTGGCCCCGCGACGCGGCGACCGCGACCGCAAGCTCGGCGGTTTCGCGCTCGATCGCATCACACCAATGGTCGTCATAGTTGCGCACCTCGAGCAGCCGGTTGCGCGAGCGCAGCGACCGCTCCAGCGCGGAAACGCGGCTGGAATGTTCGGAATCGATCGCCAGCACCAGGCGATCGAAGAAGCGCCGCCGTTCCGACGCGGCGCCCATGAACAGGCCGTCCATCGCCGGCGTCAGCCACACGATGCGCAGATGATCGCCGAAAGCGGTCGCGGAACCCACCGGTTCGCGGTCGATGCGGCAGCGCCTTGTGCTGCCGGCGTCAGCGGTCGGCGGATCGATGCCGGTGCCGAGGGTTGCGAGGCCGAGCGCGCCCTCGACTTCGGCCGACACCGCCCAGGAGCCGTCGCCCTGATTGTCGGCGATGTCCTCCAGCGTCGCGCGGCGCAGCCCGCGGCCCGGCGACAGGAACGAGACCGCTTCCATGCAATTGGTCTTGCCGGCGCCGTTCGGCCCGACCAGCACCACCATGTCGCCGGCGACCTGCAGCGTCGCCGTCCGGTAATTGCGGAAATGCGTCAGCGACAGGCGATGAATGCGGGACGGGGTCATCTCAGCTCGTCATTGCCGGGCAGTCGTGCCCAGCCACGACGCAATCTAGTGCTGATGCGCGCCAAGAGAAGTGCGTCACACCCGCATCGGCATCAGCACGTAGAGTGCGCCCTTGCTGTCGCGGTCCTGCACCAGGGTCGGCGAGCCGGGATCGGCGAGCTTCAGCACCGCGACCTCGCCCTCGATCTGGGCAGCGATGTCGAGCAGATAGCGCGAGTTGAAGCCGATATCGAGCGCGTCGGAGGCGTACTCGACCTCGAGCTCCTCGGTGGCGCTGCCGGAATCCGGGTTGGTGACCGAGAGCACCAGCTTGCCCGCGGACAGCGCGAGCTTCACCGCGCGGCCGCGTTCGCTGGAAATCGTCGAGACGCGGTCGACGGCGGCTTCGAAATCCTTTTTGTCGACGACCAGTTCCTTGTCGTTGTTCTGCGGAATGACGCGGCCGTAGTCCGGGAAGGTGCCGTCGATCAGCTTGGAGGTCAGCACCACATTGCCGAGCGTGAAGCGGATCTTGCCGTCCGACAGCTCGATCGAGATCTCGGCGTCGTCGCCCTCGATCAGCCGCTGTACTTCGCCGACCGTCTTGCGCGGGACGATCACGCCGGGCATGCCGGTTGCGCCCTTGGGCAGCGCGAGGTCGATCTGCGCCAGGCGATGGCCGTCGGTCGCAACGCCGCGCAGGGTCGCCGCCTTGGCGTTGCCGGCCGCGTGCAGATAGATGCCGTTGAGGTAGTAGCGGGTCTCTTCGGTCGAGATCGCGAACTGCGTGCGGTCGATCAGGCGTTTGAGATCGGACGCCGGCAGCGAGAACGAATGCGTCATGTCACCGGCGGCAAGGCCCGGGAAGTCGCTCTCGGGCAGGGTCTGCAGCGTGAAGCGCGAGCGGCCGGCACGCACCGCCAGCACCGAGCGGTCGCCATCGGCTTCCAGCACGATCTGCGAGCCGTCGGGCAGCTTGCGGACGATGTCGTAGAACATGTGCGCGGGCACCGTGGTCGAGCCGGCGGTTCCGGTTTCGGCGGCCAGGGTCTCCGTCACCTCGAGGTCGAGGTCGGTCGCTTTCAGCGACAGTTTGGCGCCCTCGGCGCGGATCAGCACGTTGCCGAGGATCGGGATGGTGTTGCGACGCTCGACCACGCGGTGAACGTGACCTAGCGATTTCAGGAGTTGCGCGCGCTCGACGGTGACCTTCATTGCAATACCCGCCAGATCCCTCAGATGGAAAAGCCGGGCGGCCGTTCAGGGCAGCACCGCGGCATTGGAAACCCGAAAAGCCGGATCAATACCGGATTTGATCAAACCCACGGGGGGACCGCAAGGTGGCGCGGATGGGCGGCCGGTGCAAGGGATACGGGCGCGAAACGAGCCCCGTTCCCCACGTTTTGGGTCGGAAAAAAGTTTTGCCCTCCCCTTTGGCGAGGGGAGGGCGACGGAACGAGCCGGCCGGATGAAGCGGACCTATTCCTGCAGCTGGCGCTTCAGCGATTCGACTTCCTCCGACAGCGCCGTGTCCTTGGCGACCAGTGCCTCAATCTTGCGCACGGCGTGCAACACCGTGGTGTGGTCGCGGCCGCCGAAGCGCCGGCCGATCTCCGGCAGCGAGCGCAAGGTCAGCGTCTTCGCCAGATACATCGCGACCTGGCGCGGGCGCACCACATTGGCGGTGCGGCGGGACGACAGCAGGTCGGAGCGGCTGACATTGTACTGCCGGGCGACCACGCGCTGGATGTCCTCGATCTTGATCCGCTTCGGCTCCTGCGGGCGGATCAGGTCGCGCACCTCGCGCTCGGCCATCTCCAGCGTCACCGGTTGGTTGTTGAGCTTGGAGTGCGCCAGCAGGCGGTTGATCGCGCCTTCAAGATCGCGGCCGTTATGGGTGATGGTGCGCGCCAGATAGTCGAGCACTTCCTCCGGCACGTCGAAGCTTGCATGGTGGACGCGAGCCGCGGCGACGCGCGACTTCAGGATGCCGAGCCGCAGCTCCTCGCCGAGCGAGCCCATCTCGACCACGAGGCCGCCGGCGAGCCGCGAGCGCACGCGGTCGTCGAGGCTTTCCAGATCCGACGGCGGACGGTCGGCCGCGATCACGACCTGGCGGCCGGCATCGATCAGCGCGTTCAGCGTGTGGCAGAACTCGGCCTGCGTCGACTTGCCCTGCAGGAACTGCAGATCGTCGATGACCAGCACGTCGATGCCGCGCAGCGCCTCCTTGAAGGCCAGCGCCGTCTGCGTCTTCAGCGCCGCGACGAAGCCGTACATGAACTTCTCGGCGGTGAGATACAGCACCTTGCGTTCGCCGCCGGAATTGCCGGCCCAGGTCACCGCCTGCAGCAGGTGCGTCTTGCCGAGGCCGACGCCGGCATGGATGTAGAGCGGATTGAACATCACGGGATCGCCGCGGCGACCTTCCGCGACCTGGCGGGCCGCCGCATGAGCCAGCGTGTTGGACCGGCCGACGACGAAGCTGGCAAAGGTCAGGCGCGGATCGAGCGGCGAGCCGCCGAGCGCGTCATGGCTTGCCGACACCGGCGCTGTCGCAAACGCGCGCAATTCGGGCGCAGGGCGGCCGTCGGTACGCTCGATGCGGCGCACTTCGACGGGCGCAGCCGTTTCCTTCGCCGGAGCCGTCGCACGGATCGCGGAGCGGACGGTAAGGTCGATCTTGTGCACTTCCGGCATCTCGGCCTGCCAGCAGGACAGCACACGATCGGCGTAATGCGCCTGGATCCAGCTCTTGAGGAACCGGGTCGGAACCGACAGGTGCACGCTCTCGTCGTGCACGCTCTCCAGATCCAT